>NZ_CP184287.1:0-4905313 GCF_048595705.1 Paenarthrobacter sp. TA1.8 | reverse complement strand
CAATCAGTTCCTAAATACTTGCTTGCCGGCGTTGCTGGCAGCCGAAGTGTCTCCGGCGGCGCTGTTCTGGGCGATAATCCACAGAGTTATACACAGCGGGTGGACATTGGGCTACTGAGCCACTCTAGGGGATGGAATCGCTAGAAGATAGCTGGGAAGTTGCCTGTGGATAATTACACCGTTGTGGTTCTCAAAAGCGGCCTGTGAGCCACTTCATCCACAGGCTGCGAACTGCGGTTGGACACAGCTGTGGATACCTCCGCGGCAGGCTCCCGGTTTGACTGTGGGTCCCTTTTTGCCCTAACGTTGTGAAGTCCTTTGTGTCCGCTTTTGAGATCAGTTGTAACTCCGTACGTTCACCGTGCGGGAGGCAACGGCGGCAGGCACATACAAAACTTAGCGTCGGCCAGTTCTTCCCCTTTTTTGATCGGGTGGGCGCACCTTTGATCCACTGGAGTAACTAACGTGAGCAAGCGGACTTTTCAGCCGAATAACCGCCGTCGGGCCAAGAAGCACGGCTTCCGCCTTCGTATGCGCACCCGTGCCGGCCGTGCCATCCTGGCTGCCCGTCGCGGCAAGGGCCGCGTCGAACTGTCGGCGTAAATAACTGACTTGTCGGTCAGGGTCTTTTTGCAGGTTCGACGGTGCTAGCCACCCCTAACCGTCTGCGGACGTCTACCGACTTTTCAACAACTGTACGTTCCGGCGTCCGCAATGGACGCCGGAACTTAGTGTTATATACGGCCTCTATCGAGGCCGGGGAGCCGAGTCGAATCGGCATCATTGTCTCCAAAGCCGTCGGGAACGCCGTGACCAGGAACCTCGTTAAGAGGAGACTGAGAGAAGCAGGCGCACTGTCCTTGCATACGCATGGAACGGGTCTGGCGGTAGTAGTCCGGGCGCTGCCCGCAGCTGCAACAGCCAGCTGGGAGCAGTTGCTCTCGGACTACAACGCCGCACTGGCAGTGACGACGAAGCGATTGGGTGGCTCTGCTCCACGCAACGCTTCGACCGAACACAACGGCACCACAACGGAAGGGACACCGCGTGCATGACATAAGCACCGCCGTCGTTCCTTCCTCAAGCGACCCCTCCGGGAAGGTTCCCCATGGGAGCCTTCCGGCGGCGGTAGGCACGTTCCTCTGGGAGCTGCCCCGCAACATCCTCATTCTCTTGCTGAAGGCGTACCGTAAGGTCGTCTCGCCCCTGTACGGCCAGGTTTGCCGTTTCTTCCCCTCCTGCTCGGCCTACGCCTTGGAAGCAGTGACGGTGCATGGCGCCGTGAAGGGCAGCTGGCTCGCAGCGAAAAGGCTCGCGAAATGTCACCCTTGGAACGCCGGTGGAGTGGACCATGTCCCCGCCGGTCACCGTCATTGGCCTGAAGGCCGGACGCCCACAATTGTTGTACTGAACAATCCGGACCAGTTCCTGGCTGCTCAGGCTGATGAAGAAGGCCGCTCGGCGGCCTAACGAATAGGGATATCGTATGGACTTCTTTGAAACAATCATGTTTCCGTTCAAGTGGCTGGTGTCAATCATCATGGTTGGCTTCCACGAGGGACTGAGCTTCATTGGGCTGCCCGCCGCGAACGGCTGGACGTGGACTTTGTCCATCATTGGCCTCGTGTTGGTGATCCGTGCCGCCCTGATTCCTGTATTCGTCAAGCAGATCAAAGCGCAGCGCGGCATGCAGCTGCTGCAGCCGGACCTGAAGAAACTTCAGACCAAGTACAAGGGCAAGACCGATCAGCTGTCCCGCCAGGCCATGGCGCAGGAACAGATGGCGCTGTACAAGAAGCACGGCACCAACCCGTTCTCGGCTTGTTTGCCGATGCTGATCCAGATGCCGTTCTTCTTCGCCCTGTTCCAGGTGTTGTCGGGCATCTCCACTAACGCCAAGCAGGGCCAGGGCGTCGGTGCCATGAGTCACGAGCAGGTAGTTCAGTTCGATTCGTCCAGCATCTTTGGTGCGCCGCTGTCCGCTTCGCTCCTTCACGGTGACCCCAGTGGTGGCAACAGTGCTGTGGCTGTTTGGGTTCTGAGCATCATCATGATCATCGCCATGACGGCGTCGCAGTTCATCACCCAGAAGCAGATCATGGCCAAGAACATGTCCGAAGAGGCCATGGCCAGCCCGTTCATGCGCCAGCAGAAGATGATGCTCTACATCCTGCCGCTCGTGTTCGGTATCGGTGGCATCAACTTCCCCATCGGTGTCCTCATCTACTGGACCACCACCAACCTCTGGACCATGGGCCAGCAGTTCTTCGTTATCCGCCGTATGCCTACGCCGGGATCCCCCGCAGCCAAGGCGCTGGAAGAGCGCCGTGCCGCTAAGGGCCTGCCCCCGCTGCTGGGTGGAAAGAAGAACGCCGCCGCGGACGCTGCCGCTGAAGCCGAAGCTGCCGCTGCGGCAGCCGCCGAAATCAGGGCCCAGCGCGTCCAGCCACAACGTAAGAACAGGAAGAAGAAGTAATGTCTGCCGAGAGCACCGAAGAAGCAATGACCGCTGTGACCGAAGACCAAGAGGACTCGCAGGAAGAGACGCAGTCCAAGACGGCCAGCCGTTTGGAAGAGGAAGGCGACATCGCCGCCGACTACCTCGAAGAACTCCTGGATATCGCCGACATTGACGGCGACATCGACATCGAGGTCCGCAACGGGCGCACATACATCTCCATCGGTGCTGATGAAGAGTCAGCAGCGCTGGACAGTCTCGTGGGGCGGGATGGAGAAGTTCTGGAAGCCCTGCAGGAACTGGCCCGTCTTTCGGTCCTTTCGGCCACCGAAAGCCGTTCACGTCTCGTCCTGGACATCAATGGCTACCGCAAGGAACGCGCCGGCGTACTTCAGCAGATCGCCGAGGATGCTGTGGCGAAGGTCAAGGCTGATGGCGGCACGGTTGCCCTTGAGCCGATGAGTGCTTATGAGCGCAAGATCGTCCACGACGCCGTTGCTGATCTCGGATTCGTCTCCGAGTCCGAGGGCGAAGGCGCTGGCCGCCACATCGTCGTTTCGGCTGACTAGCAGCTCATGGTTGAAATCACGGCAGCTGAACTGGAAGCGGCAGAGAAAATCTTTGGGGAGCGCTTGGATCTTGCCAAGCGCTACGTGGAACATCTGGCTACGTCAGGTACTGAACGCGGGCTGATAGGTCCCCGTGAGATTCCGCGCCTTTGGAGTCGTCACGTCCTGAACTGTGCAGTAATTGAGTCCGCCATTGCCATGGACAGCCATGTTGCCGACGTCGGGTCCGGCGCGGGCCTTCCGGGCCTTTGCCTGGCAATTGCCCGCCCTGATCTCGAGCTGACCTTGATTGAACCACTGGAGCGACGCGTCATCTGGCTCCAGGAGGTTGTGGATGACCTCGGCCTGGACAACGTCACCATCATGAGGACCCGGGCTGAGCTCGCGGTCGGAATGGTGGATGCTGACGTCGTTACAGCACGGGCTGTTTCTGCCCTCTCCAATCTGGCTGGTCTCACCATCCCTCTCCTGAATGGTCATGGTGAAGTAGTGGCCATCAAGGGACGCAGCGCTGCGGAAGAGATCGAGAAGGCAAAGAAGGTCATCCGCAAGCTTGGGGGCGTGGAAACGTCAGTTGTGGTTTGTGGACAGGAACTTTTGGAGGAACCCACCACCGTGGTGAGGATCATCGTCAACAAGCCCGGAAAGACGGCGTAGGTCCCGCTCGGTTTCCCGCGTGTCGGCGGTCGAGCGGTTAGGCTAGAGAACGGCAGCAAGCGCCGAATGAGAGTGAGAGTGTGACCAGTGGGTAGTAGTGAAACCTCCACGCAGCGAATTCCCCCGTTTATGTCTTTGGGGTCCGCGCGGGCCATGGCTACACCCTCTGCATCTCTCCAGTCCGCAATAGTGCGAACTGATTCGGTTGATAACGCTGCCGTTTCACGTGAAACCGTCTCAGATGGAGTGCGTAACGTCATGGATTCCATCGATGATTCGAGTCCCATCGCCCGCCAGTTGGCTAACGAAACCCGACGCCGCGAACGGCTGATCGGCCGGGAACTGCCCAAGCCTGACAAAACCCGCATCTTCACGGTTTCCAATCAAAAGGGCGGCGTGGGTAAGACCACCACTACCGTGAACATTGCTGCCGCCTTGGCGTCTGCCGGTCTCAACGTGTTGGTGATCGACATCGACCCCCAGGGCAACGCCTCTACAGCTTTGGGTATTGAGCACCACGCTGACGTAGACAGCATCTACGATGTGCTCATCAACGATCTTCCGCTCAAGGAAGTTGTAGCTCCGTGCCCTGACATACCCAACCTGATCTGCGCGCCCGCCACCATTCATTTGGCCGGCGCCGAGATTGAGCTTGTTTCACTTGTTGCCCGCGAGCAGCGACTTCGCCGTGCTATTGACGTGTACGCCAAGGAGCGGGAGAACAATGGCGAGGGCCGGCTGGACTTCATCTTCATCGACTGCCCTCCCAGCCTGGGGCTGCTGACAGTCAACGCCTTCTGCGCCGCCAGTGAGGTGCTGATTCCCATCCAGTGCGAGTATTACGCCCTGGAAGGCCTGAGCCAATTGCTCAAGAACATCGAGATGATCCAGAAACACCTGAATGCAGACCTCGTTGTCTCCACCATTCTCTTGACCATGTACGATGGCCGCACGAACTTGGCTGCGCAGGTTGCATCCGAAGTACGCCAACACTTCCCCGAGCAGGTTCTGGGTGCTGTAGTTCCTCGGTCGGTACGCATCTCTGAAGCTCCGAGCTATCAGCAGACAGTCATGACGTACGATCCGTCTTCGAGCGGCGCGCTTTCCTACATGGAAGCCGCCGCCGAAATAGCTGAACGCTAGAATTCTTGAAACACTGCAACAGCTTGGGCCGGTCCGTGCTCGGCTATTCCATCGGAGGGATGAATCAATGAGCGAAAAGCGAAGGGGCCTCGGCAGGGGTCTTGGGGCTCTCATTCCTAGCTCGGCCGCGGCCCAAGGGAACGGTACCGCACCGTCCCGGCCCGTGGATCTATTTTTTCCCGAGGCCCGGAAAGCCGAGGAGCCTGCGACGGTAGAACCAGCGCTTGAGCAATCGGATGCTGTTGATTCAAAACCGTCTTCCGCAAAATTGCCCTCCAAGGCTTCGGCGACGAAGTCCTCCAGGGCAAAGACATCGACGTCGGCAAGGTCGGCTTCGAAACCCTCCGCTTCGCGTGCTGCCGCCGCTGGCAAGCCAGGTTCAGACGTAGCAGGTACGACGGCGGCCGCCGCGCCTGCCGCCGCATCCCCGGGCTCCGCAGCCGCGCCTGCCGCCGCATCCCCGGGCTCCGCAGCCGACGTGGAGCTGGTGGAAGTCCCTGGAGCGCGGTTTGCTGAGATCCCCGTCGGGGACATCCACCCTAATCGCAAACAGCCTCGTTCGGTCTTCGATGAAGACGACATGGCCGAGCTGGTGCACTCCGTGCGGGAAATCGGGGTCCTCCAGCCAATTGTCGTACGTACTTCAACCGAAAAGGGTGGAGAACCGTATGAATTGGTCATGGGTGAACGTCGCTGGCGTGCAGTGCAAGCCGCGGGACTCGAAACGATCCCTGCGATTGTCCGCGATACCACCGACGATGACCTTCTCCGTGATGCCCTTCTGGAAAACCTGCATCGGAGCCAGCTGAATCCGCTGGAAGAAGCAGCAGCGTACCAGCAGCTCCTGGAGGATTTCGGCACCACGCACGAACAGCTCGCAGACAGGATCGGTCGGTCCCGTCCGCAAGTATCCAACACGCTGCGACTGCTTAAGCTTCCACCATTGGTTCAACGCCGAGTAGCTGCGGGTGTCTTGTCCGCCGGGCATGCTCGGGCCTTGCTTGCACTCCCCGACGCTGCGGCCATGGAACGAATGGCGCAGAAGATCGTGGCGGAGGGTATGTCCGTCCGTGCCACCGAAGAATCAGTTGCTCTCTACCAGGATCCCACTACGCCGGCCAAGAGCAGCATCCCGAAGCCCAACGCCCGGCACGAACGGTTGGACTACCTCGCTTCATCGCTCTCGGACCGTTTGGACACAAACGTGAAAATCACTTTGGGTGCACGCAAGGGACGCGTCAGTATTGAGTTCGCCAGCGTTGAGGATCTCAACCGCATTATGGATGTCTTGGGCCCTGGCGCAGAGGACTAAATACAACTATCGATGAATGGGGCTCACATATGCCATGTGGGTCCCATTTGCTATTAAGCTCATCAAGTCATGCGCGGTTCTCGACAAAACCCTGCCGACTTCCGTTAGGTTCCGTGTTTCACGTGAAACGACGTGTCTGCTTGATGCAATGCGGGAGCTGAGCCGAACGAGCGCCTAGTTGTCGTGTGCAGACGTGTTGCCGGTCGACCGAGGATGCAATCGGACAACCAGGTCAACACTGTCACGAATTTCCCCCGAGTGGCCCCAGCTTGGAGTTGGTACGCTGACTTCCCTCCACATTTCCGAGGTTTCGCCAGCAATACTCCGGTCTTCCCATCCGATCCGGGCAGCACGGGAGATCCGTGACCCACTGCCGTTCTGCAGCTTCCACAGTGGCAACACTAGTGTGGTGGAAAGGTTGAGGTCCCTATTCGCGCATTCGGAAGTTGGTTCGTCGTCTCGAAGCACAGCGAATAGGTGGAGTTCCATCGGCTTCGGGTAGATATACGGACACCGGGCCCCGTGCGAGTACCTTGTCAGGATAAACCGAACGACGTAGCTGAGACCAATCTTCGAAATTATAAGAATAGCGGTGTCCACAAGACGGCTAGTTTCACGTGAAACGTGCGGTCGGGTAGGCCCCCCAAGGTGTTTGGTCTGCTTCGGCGTGTTCCTTTTGCGGTTTCCCGGCTCATTCCGGGGAATTTGGTGTTTATCTGATCGTTTATGGCCGTGACATCGGGACCTATGGCAGTCAAGGACATAGTTGGGAGGTTTCTGAGTCGCCGTTCCAGAGACTAGGCAGGATACGGGCTATAACTGACGGCCTCGTTTCTATAGGGATTTGCACTGGTTCCCTTCCACAACAGAGGGACGGCTCAATGATGGATCCTCCTTCGCTGGATGTGATCTGAAGCTGTAAGCAGGGTGATATTTCGCGCGCAAGGATCAGCGAGGTTTGGGTCTGGAGTCCCCTCGCGAACCAGCGTTGGTATTGCGCTGAGGCGGGCGACTAGCATTCGAAGTGAGGGCGCACGCAGGGAATTGTTATGTTTCACGTGAAACGCAGCTATTAGACGGCAGGAGTGTGCGCCTCGACATGGGTAGCTTCGGTCATGCACGAGCGGCATATGCGTGCGTGGTCCTGCTACGGTCTTGGACGCGCCCGGCAGCGTGAATTCTCCTGATATCGGAACGCAAGGTGATTATTCTGCGACCGTTTCACGTGAAACAGTACTCTGTTACTCGACCCTTCTCCACATTGCTTCGGCTACAGATGAAAAACCAATGCGCACGTCGGGTGCGTTCTTGTAACAGCCTGGCGACGTAGCATTTGCCGCCTCGCCATTGCGAAGCCTGTGGGTGGCTTCTGCGCAGCGCGCCCAGAAAGTCTCCATTCGCTGACGTGCGATGCCTTGACAGGTACCCGGCCGTGGAGACGGCAACATTCGTGTTCACCTAGCCAGGGACAGGATGGCTGTTGCCTCGTGTCGAGTTCCTTGGAATGGGGGCTCCAAACGCGTCATATGCGTAGGACCCCGAACCGGTCCCATGTCGGCGCCCATCCATCGCCTTGGGCCTGCCCTTCTGATGGACCTTCGGTTCAATGCCCACATTCCCAAATGGGTGAGTTGTTCTGGGAAGAACGCCTTGCCGCCGGGCTTTCCAGCGTGCCGAGACGCTTAACGGCCGTACAGGCAGCCGAGAATCGTTCAGGAAGGGTTTGTGGGGGTTACATAGCCGAGAACGCTATTTCTCCCCCGGACCCCTTTCTCGGGCCCGTCCTCGGAGATGCAGTGGGACGCGCAGGTTGCCGAGGGCTGCCAGCGGAAGAGTAGTCTGCCAATGCTTCTCAGCAGCGGAAGAGTAGTCTGCCAATGCTTCTCAGCAGCGGAGAATCTACTTCCGCTGAGTAGTTTCCCTACACCTACCTAGGCCTTTTCCTTCATTGGAACGGGCTGTCCTCCCTCAGGCACTGATGCGCCCCAGCCGCCTTAGACAGCAGGGCCTCCGCCACCGGCTGCTCAAGGGTGTATTGGGGCTCCAACATGGCGGCTGGGCACGCCTGCGGGTGAAACGTGCTCTTCGGCGCGGATTCGTCTTCGGCGTGGATTGGTCTTCGAAGTTCCGTCAAAGAGGTGCAGGGCACTCCGGTGTCGGCGCGGATAGTGAGTCCCCAATCCAAGTCTGCCGAGATCCTGGGGAAATATGGCAAATAATATCTAACCGCTTCCCGAGGGCGGCGCGACTTAGCTGGGACTCGTGGTGGGTCAAGCAACGCTATGACACTAGGGATAGTCCCTTACAGCGTTCCCTGCACCCATTACAAAGGGCCGGGAGATGTTGAAGCAGTTGGATCTTTGCAGCGTATATAAGGACACTGCAGGTCACAGTGATGAAGCACACGATTGGTCTGATGTTGGAGAACTGACTTTATAGCCTGAGAGGCTCGATCACCACTATCCAAGTCCAGAGCCTCCGGCCGGAAGCAGAGCCTATTGTTAGAGCCTGACACACGGAGCCGGAAGCCCCCGCAACACACAGAGGTGTCGCTGTCTTGTTTCACGTGAAACGGCGCTGTATGGGTTCTGTTCGAGGCAGTGCGGGTGCCCTCGGAGGTCGGGAGACTAAGGTGGATAAGTCGGTGGATAACCATGTGGAAAACGTTGGGGATAACTCTGTGGATTCCCAATGGATTCGCATTGACCGCCTTGGTCCTCCTGCAGGTCCAGGGATCCAGCGGAGGGGCCTACTGATCGTGAGATGCTCAATATGTCGTGATCTGTGATCGGTCAGTGCAACTAGCGCGCCCGAGATTGTCCTGTGAGACCAATTTTCATTGATTTAGCGGGCTAAGACCTGAGTTGGGCGCTTCCGGATCGGCCGGCCCCAGTATCTGCTCTTCAGGTCACCACGGTCTTCACCTATTCCACGTATCTGCGACTGCGATATCCACTTGTAAGTCAAATGTGGGCAATGTCATGAGCGGTGGATAAGCCTGTGGATAACATTGTGCATAAGTCCGTGGATAATTACCGCTGTCGTCGCCTAACTCTTAAGCCTCCCCCTGGTTGGCTTTGGTGCAGGAGGCACTTGAGTGCACTGTACCTGCGTGGACCACGAGGGCTTATGACCTCCCTCTCTGCGGAAGGCGGGTTGAGTTACGATCGTCACTTGAATAGGACATGCTCACGCGGAGCTTCGTCTCCTGTGCCTGCGCCACACTCCATGACGTTCAATGGGAGAACAGCATTCGGCTCGGCATATTCATCCGATGTCTACGGCCCTATGCGCAGGGATGACTGAACTAAGTGGTCGATCGTATGCAAGCAGCAAGTTCAATCTCATGCGCCACGGTCTCCTAACAAGACGCAGTTGACCGCGCCCATTGTCTCCCCGGGCCCAAAGAATCAAGTAGCATCGACTCCTGTCTCGGTCAGGCTTTGGCAACCGGCGTCATTCATGTCAGTCATTATGAGACCTCCTGCTTTGCGACTTCCGCCTGCGTTCACGCACGACGACTTGAACCCCACACTGTTTCACGTGAAACGTTCCGCATTGCTCTTCGTTGTTTCACGTGAAACAGCCGAAGGTGACCCAAGGATTGCCAAGGCTTCCGATGGGGCATCTAGAGGTTCATGAGCCCTGAATAGCGCAGCACGGTGCCGCCGAGGCGATGTGGATGCGCCAGGCTCTAGCCGCTCAGCTTCGATGATGATGGGGGCTTGTGTGCCGCCAGGGTTTGCTGGCCGCAGTCGGCAATCGCCTTTCGCGTTCAGTGGAGTGGTTATGTACGTGTCATTCAATTCTGAGGCGCCCGAAGCAATCGTCGGTGTAGCGCCAACAATAGTCCTGCCTGCATTGGTGGGTGCGACACGATGCCTCGATGGATGTCTCCTTCTGCGTCGGGGCGAGCCACTCGGGTGCGGGTCGGAGATGAATTTGCACGGGCCCGCTCGTGGGTGGCCTGCGTGCCGGCTGCGAACTCGGAGCTCACCCATCGTGGATGAGGCCACTCCATCGCTGTGGCCTAGCGCAGCGAACTTATGGGCGGCTCATCTTCCTGGCCACTACGGAGCTGCAAGGGCCTGATCACCTTTGATCCTTGCGAGCCAATAGCTGGTGCATTATTGGGTGGTAGGGAAACGACGAATAGTGCGAAAAGCCCGACAAACCGTGCCCTGTTTCACGTGAAACACTGCTTGCTTGAGCCAAGGGGTGGTCGCTCGTCCGCACATGCCCGCGCTATGTGTTGGCAAGAATCATTACCGACCTGCTCAGACCACGAGGCAGGAATGAGAACTTCTTGTGTTCAGCTTCAATTGAGCCTTTGGCTGCCCCCTCCTGAGAGTGGCGGCACCCTGTCGGAACTAAGGACTCGGCAAGAGGATCTCCAATGAACTCCCAGCACACTAATCCGACGTGGCAGGGCGGAACGCCGGCGGAACGCGGTTCTAGTGAGATGTATGGTGCAGGCGGAGCTCCAGCTATGCTCCTCTAAACGCTAGGTGGAGTCGTGCGGCGTAGGGGCAGTGTTGCGCGTGGATGTAATCGGATGGGGTGCTGGAGTGTGGCCTGGTCTCGGCGTGACGCTTGGGAGCGTCGACCTGATTCGGCACTGCTTTTCTGCGCGCAAACCTGGGCTGGGTGGTGGTTGGGTAGCCAATTCGCGCCTAGCCGCACTCCTTCTTGATGAGATGTCGGCTGTCTGTAGGAGATTAGAGCAACTGGCAATGCCTGAAGTTGCCATGGAGGCCCAACCTACGGAGACCATGGGCGAAGATGCCCTGACCATTTTGTAGCTGTCTAGCGGCAGGAGCGGCATTCAGTGGGTCATCGTCGTGTAGCGGTGCCAAGATCCCCCCCGAAGGCACTCGCCGCCCAAAGAGCGCGTCTGGCGGCTATCAGGGTCCCCTAGGGGTGCCGTAGGAGGCGGTGCACCCACAGCGGAGCCTGCACAGCCCTGACTTGGCCGTTGAGTCTCTAGGGACGACGGATTCTTCGATTTCAAGGGATATGGATTGGGGTTGTATGACAACATAACCTTCCAAAGGTCGTTATCGCGGCATATGGAACTGCAACCGAACCAGACTTTGACTGTGACACCACTCAGCCCAGTCCGAAATTGTCCGAGTTGAGCTGATTTTCCGCGTAGTTCGTTCGATTCCCCGCCGTCCGGTCATGGCGCAGCCAAGGGACATCCCAGCCACGCGCACTGAAACTATCCGTGCCGATAGAAGCGCGCAACGGATTGCCTCCCAATTGTCGCTGTGGTGCACTTAATGGCTGTTCTGCTGATTTAGCCGCCCGCCCAGCCAACGGCGCAGTCGCAGCGATGCAACCGAGGACGTTTCACGTGAAACTGGCAATGACGTCCTAGGGTGACACAACGGGCAGACACCGTGAACGCGAACGCGCTGTTTCACGTGAAACAAGACTTCCCGTACGGACCAGCGTCTTTACCCCACGTCAGAGATCCCTCAGTTCGTCGATATTGGTGCTCTAGACGTGGGACGGACTCAGCACCACTAACGCTGCCGCGCACCCGAGTCACTACTAAACTCGTTCCCCGCCGACGGGCGGTACAGGCCAGGTTGTAACATTTCCTCAAGCAGCGCGAAGTTAAGCGGGACCCGATACCGCCCCACCAGCCCAGCTAGATCGCCGCCGTGACCCGAGACTAGGACTCGGAGGATCCGGAGTGGACGGGGGAGGTTCCGGGCGAGGACCCTCAGCGACGCGGCTCCTACTGGGAGAAGTCAATCCACTCGGCGGGCCGGGAATGAGAAACACGCGACCGGAAGATCTAAAGGGGTGTGTCGAGCTGACTTCTCCCTACCCCTGGTAGGGAGAAGTGAAGTGACCAATTCTGAGAAGGAGTGAGCCTGCCCAGAGCAAGAAGGTTGTTTAAGTGACCTATTCTGGTTTATGTCCTTCTGAGCAGCAAAAAGCCGGCGGTTTCCGCTCCCTCGGGAGCAGCAACCGCCGGCTTTCTACGAATTAGATCAGAAGAGAAGCCTAGGACAGGACGTCCGCAAATTCCTTTTCGAAGAACTGCTTCGGCTTGGCACCGATGACAGTGCTCTTCACTTCTCCCCCACTGAACAGGTAGACGGCCGGGATGGACGTGATGCCATATTCGGCGGCGATCGCGGGGTTGTCGTCGACGTTGAGCTTTACTACGTCAACCTTCTCGCTGTACTCAACGGAGATCTCGTCCAGGATGGGACCGAGCTTGCGGCAGGGGCCACACCACTCTGCCCAGAAGTCCACGATGACCGGCTTCTCGGAAGCCAAAACATCCGTGCTGAAGCTTGCGTCAGTTACGTCTTTTGCGTTGCTCATAACTTTTCCCTTCGTATGGTTGCTTGGATGCAGTCTAGGAGTGCAGGTCTGCGAGGTAGTGCTCTACGTCAAGGGCAGCCACACAACCGGAGCCCGAAGCCGTGATGGCCTGGCGGTACGTGGGGTCGATGACATCGCCCGCGGCGAAGACACCCTTGACGTTGGTTCGGGAGCTACGGCCTTCTACGGCGATGGTTCCCTCGGGGGTCAGATCAACCTTGCCCTTGATGAGATCCGTGCGGGGGTCGTTGCCGATGGCCACAAACACGCCGGTGACTGCGAGTTCGGACTCGGTGCCGTCCACCAGGTTCTTCAGCTTCAGGCCGGTGACCTTGTCTTCACCGAGAACATCTTCAACAGCGGTGTTCCAGACAAAGTTGATCTTCTCGTGAGCCTGGGCACGGTCACCCATGATCTTTGAAGCCTTGAGGGTATCGCGGCGGTGGACAACGGTAACGGACTTCGCGAACTTGGTGAGGAACAGTGCCTCCTCCATGGCGGAGTCGCCACCACCGATAACGGCGATGTCCTGATCCTTGAAGAAGAAACCGTCACAGGTTGCACACCAGCTAACTCCGTGGCCGGAAAGGCGCTTTTCGTTGGCCAGGCCGAGCTCGCGGTATGCCGAACCCGTGGACAGGATGATGGCCTTCGCCTGGAAGGTCTCCCCCGTTCCGATGGTCACAGTCTTGATGTCGCCGTCGAGGTCCAGCTCGGTGACATCCTCGAACTGGATCTCGGTGCCGAAACGAGCGGCCTGCTTTTCGAAGTTCTCCATCAGGTCCGGGCCCATGATGCCCTCCGGGAAACCCGGGTAGTTTTCCACGTCCGTGGTGTTCATCAGTTCGCCACCAGCTGTAACGGAACCGGCAATGAGCAGAGGCTTCATGTTGGCGCGGGCGGTGTAAACGGCGGCGGTGTAGCCGGCAGGGCCTGAACCTACGATGATGACGTCACGCACCTGCGATGCGCTGTTTTCTGCAATGCTCACGTGGCGTGAACCTCTTCCTTAGTCGATGCTGCGGCTTTCGGGGCAGCCACCTGACTCAACCCCTGTTGCTTTCCAAATATTCCGTTGGAGTTGGGGACCCTAAGAGCCACCATCATTCAGGGTACCGTCTGCAGGCATGCCGAATCTAAGCGGTGACGCCAATGTAGGTAGCAGTAGAGGCCGTTCCGACGAGTCAAAACGGCCTCTACTGCTACCTAGTTGGGTTTGGCTACTGGACCGTGACCTCGGCCAGGCGCAATCCGAATCCGAATCGCGTCTTCGGTGCAGCCAGCTTCGGGAGTGCGCTGATGACTACGATGACGTACTGGGTCTGCGCCGGTGCTGCGAGCGGCATGGTCAGTTCCGGGGACGTGAAGCTGTTGGTGCCCACGAGTTTTGCGCCGTCCATCGCAGGACGATCGTTGGTGTAGACGCTGATGCTACCGCCGGAGCCACCCAACTGGTTGAGCACTACCGACTTAACCTCGGTGGGTTCCTTGAGCTTAACCACAAGGGGCATGTCTTCGAAGAGCCCACCCCAGTTTGCAGAGGCGAATTCCATGTCCGACCAGTAGCTGGCAGCGTTACCGTCAAAGGCCCTGGCAAGGTCCTTGTCATAGGTGGCGGCGAAGGGGAAGTCGCCGAGGCGCGTGATGCCTTCAATTTCCGGTGGTGTGGCCGGGGCCGGAGCTTCTGTGGGCGCGGGTTCCTCGGTTTCCGCGGCGGAAGATTGAGGGGCAGGCGTGCTTTGCGTCGCGGCAGGTGCACCACTGGGCAGGAGGCTACCCAGATTGGTCACCGCCAGCACGAGTCCGACCACCAAGACAGCTGCGAGAAGGCCGCCTACCAGCCAGCGCAGGGAACGCGGTTCCTTCTCAGGAGCCTCGTCTTCGTAAACTTCCTCGTCCTCGTAATCGTCCGTAACAGCTGACGACGCCGGGAAGCTGCTTGGCGCGCGATCGTAGCCGGAGTCGGTCCCCCGGCTTGCTACACCGGAACCACCCGCAGCTGCAGCGGCGCCTGAGCCGCTAAAGCCGTAGTCCTCTTCGGACCACAGCGAAACCTTTGGCTCCGCAGCAGACTCGCGGCTGGCGGGCGGCGAGACGGGCGAAGTCGAAACGGGCTGCGATGAAACAGCCTGGGTGGGCGGCTGCGAGGCAACAGCAGGCGACGCTCCGCCCCTGGAACCAGGGCCGGCAGAGGCAGCGCCAGCGTCGGCAGAACCAGTAGCGGCAGCTCCGGCGTCGTTGTTCTTGGAACCCGCATGCTTCAGCGCTGCAGCGGCAGCAACACCCGCTGCTCCGGCACCGGCAGCGGCCGCTGCCAGCTTCCCCGCGATACCGCTCTTCGGTGAAGAGGGGCTGGACGAAGGCATAGGCGGTACGTGAGGCGCGGTGCGTGCTGGGGCAGCAGGCACCGAGTCAGGCTCATCGTTGGACTCGGACGGGATGGGGTAGCCGTTTTCGTCGTACTGGATGTACTCGGCGTCGTGCTCGTCATCCTCGTACAGGCCATCGTAAGTTTCAGGCTCATAGGTGCGCGGCTGGCCGAAGATCTCGCTTCCGAGCGTTTCGGTGAAGAAAGGCTCGATGTACGGCGGGTTGGTGGCGACCACAAGGTCCAACAGATCGGGGGCGGTGCTGTGGTTGGTGATCAGGTACGTGGTGTTTTCACTGATGCCCAAGTCCAGGATCTGAACGTGGCCCGGCCTCTCCCCAGTGGCTACTTCGCGGGCGCTCTGAGCAACCTGCTCGGCATTTCCGGGACCGGCAACAAGGATGCTCACGGGACGGTTGAGGACTTGGTCCACGCCGTCGAGCACCTGATCTTGGTCATGCGAGGTCAATACATTGGCCGTGACCTTGTAGCGGCCGCCAAGTACTGATCCGACGTCGATCGGGTGGGACACGTGTTCCTCCTAGGCTGTCCGGCAGCTGCGGTCCTGCACATGGCTCCCCCGGCGAGCCGGTTGAACCGCTTTTGCAACTACCTATATTCGTTTCTAGCCTAGCGGATTGACGCCCGCCGCCCACGTTGGCGCCACCGGCTTACTTCCTGTGGTTGCGCTTAGTGGGGAAGTACGGATTCTGTCCTGCGTCGCCTTGGTATGTCCGCCGACCCGGCAAGGGGACCTGCGGACGGAACCTGCCGCCGCGAGCCGTGCCGGGCGTGTCTTCCTCCGGCAGGTAGTTCTTGGGTGCGTCAGGTGAGTTTCCGGCGGCGGGTTCGGCAGCCCGCTGTGGAGCGAGCGCAGGCCCGGCCCTGAAGGAGGCAGCATCGAACTCGCCGGAGATGCGCGGAATCAGACCTGTATCGTCCGAGACCGTGGCGCGTGCCGGCGTCGTGGGTTCCGGTGCTGCACCGGTGACAGGTGCGGGTGCTCCCCGGCCCAGACGGCCCATGAGCGGACGTAGGAGGTCGCGCAGTTCGGTGACGTGGAAGACGCGCAGGAGGACCAGGTAGGCGAGCAGCATGACGGGCCCGACGACGACGACAGTCACCAAGGCGGCCGGCCGGCTGCTCCACGCGAAGCCGTCAGCGCGGTAGCTGCCCAAAAGCCACAAGGCCCCAGCGCCGGCTAGCGCAGATCCCAAGCCCGCGTAACCCATGCGAATGTACGAATTGGCAATGCGGGGACCGTCCAGGTGACCCAACAAGCGGCGAAGGAACACCACGCTGATCACCACAGAGAGGATGTTGCCCAGTGTGTAAAGGATGGCGATCGCGTAGATGATCTGGCCGACGGGGAGGAACTGGATGAAGAACGCTCCCACCACGTAGATCACGGCCAGCCACAACTGGACATACAGGGGCGTACGGGCATCCTCGTTGGCGTAGAACACACGGGACATCATGAAGTTCGCACTCAGGAACGGTGTGCTCAGGGCGAGGATGGTGAGCGTTTGGGCCAGCATGACGCCGTCCTGCGGTTCGCCGCCGGAGAAGAACATGCCCAGGGGGCCGGCCAGCGCGAACAGCGCCAGGGCACCGAAAACCGTAGCGACGGCCATGGTGCGGAGACCGTGGGACAGGGCGTCACGCAGTTCGGCTTTGTTGCCGTCCTGCGATGCGCGCGTCATGCGGTTGAAGAGGACGGTGGCCAAGGACAACGCGATGATCGAGTGCGGCAGCAGGTACAGCTGGCTGGCGACTTCCAGCACGGCGTTACCTGGGAGGACGGCCGCAGCGGCTCTGTCCCCGGCGTTGTCCAAACGGAGGCGCTCGGCACCGGGAATCGTGGCGATCCTCATGACGTAAAGGAACGCTAACTGCCCGACGGCGGCCGTCGCCAGCGTCCACACACTCAGCTTTGCTGCCTGGCCGAGTCCAACGCCGCGCCAGCCGAAACGAGGCCGGAGCCCAAGGCGCAAACGGAAGACAGGAATGAGCAGGATTGCCGTCTGGGCGACCACACCAAAAGTAGAGAAGCCAGCAATCAGGAGCGTCTGGGTGGGTCCCCAATTGTCCAAAGTGTGCGGGTTGTAGACGTTCTCGCCCAGAATCCAGATGAACATCCCCAGGCCGGCGATGGCCACGAGGTTGTTGAGGATGGGGGCCCACATGGCGGGCCCGAACGCTCCGTGGGCGTTCAGCACCTGCGTGAGGAGGGCGTAGAGCCCGTAGAAGAAGATCTGAGGCAGGCACCAGAAAGCGAAGGTGACTGCCAGCGCTTTCTGTTGCTCGGAATAGCCCTGGGTGGTGAGGTCGATTACCAGGGGCGCCGCAAGTGTTACTAGCGCCGTCAGCGCCAGCAGCACCAGGACTGCGAGTGTCAGCAGGCGGCTGATGTAGTCCGCGCCGCGGTCCGGGGCCTTGCTGGCCTTGATGATCTGAGGGACCAGGACGGCATTGAACACGCCGCCTGCTACCAACAGGAAGATCAGGTTCGGCAGGTTGTTCGCGTTAATGAACGTGTCATTGATCGTGGAGCCCAGGCCGAGGGCGGCACCGAGCATCCACGTTTTGGCGAAGCCAAGGAACCGGGAAACCAGCGTTCCTGCTGCCATGATGGCGCTGGAACGTGCTTCTCCGGATTGAACGGACTGGGTTGTTTTGGCTTCAGACATCGCCTTTATCGTCCCATGTACCCGGGTCAGAGGTGTTCGGGCAGCACTTCCCGTGCCAAATCGGCGATGCGGCGTTCATTCGGGAAGGACAATTTCCGGGCCAGTTCCTGGATGGGAACCCATGCGGCGTCAACGGCCTCCTGGTCCGGATCATTCTCGATGGTCAGCTCGCCGCCCGTGGCCCGGAGCAGAAAATGGTGCACGGTCTTGTGGACGCGGTGGCCGCTCACGGTGAACCAGTAGTCGATGCTGCCGAGGGGCGCCAGGATGCTGCCTTCGATGCCGGTTTCCTCGGCGATCTCACGTACGGCGGCTTCCTCGTTGTTCTCGCGACCTTCGGGATGACCCTTCGGGAGGCACCACTCAAGCCGGCCACCCCTATTAAGGCGGGCGATAATCGCAACCCGGAGTTCGCCGTCGGACGTGTCTACTACAACGCCACCGGCTGACACTTCCTCCACAGTGGGAAGCGAGGCCTGCACCGGATGCTGCTGGGCGGGCGCGACGTGCGCACCGATTGCCGACGGCAACGGTGCGTTTGTCCTCCTGCCAGGAGCGCTCGGGATCGGGTTGGCCATGAGGTCCACTCTAACGACTCTTGCCCTCGAGTGATGACCGGGACATGGCCACAAGATGGACTGCAGGAGATGCTCCGCGGACGCATGCCTGATTTCGCATGGAGCAGTGGCCCACTGCAGAGCAAAAATCTGCCAAGCTTAAGGAACTATGGCGCACGTATTGGACAGCTCTTCTGTTAACTTCACCATCGATCCGGTGGTGCTCGACCTCGGGCAGCGCTTTGTCGATGCCGGCTTCGAGTTGTCCCTGGTCGGTGGACCTGTGCGCGATCTCTTCCTGGGGAGGACATCCCCGGACCTCGACTTCACCACCGACGCCACGCCGGACCAGACCATCTCCGTCATCAAGAAGTGGGCGGACAACTTCTGGGAAATCGGCCGCGCCTTCGGCACCATCGGTATGAAGAAGAATGGCTTCCAGATCGAAGTCACCACGTATCGCGCGGAGGCTTACGACCCCGATTCGCGAAAGCCGGTGGTGGCGTTCGGCAACTCCCTGACCGACGACCTGCTGCGCCGCGACTTCACCATCAACGCCATGGCGCTGCGGCTGCCAAGCCTGGAACTCGTAGATCCGTTCGGCGGCGTCCGCGATCTCCACGCGTCCGAGCTCGCCACGCCAGGCGCCCCCGAGGCCTCGTTCTCCGACGATCCGCTGCGCATGATGCGCGCGGCCCGATTCGCCTCCCAGCTAGGCGTCTCGGTTCACGACGACGTCCGGCTCGCCATGTCTCAGATGGCCGACCGCATCAAGATCATCTCCGCCGAGCGCGTCCGGGAAGAGCTGGTCAAGCTCATCAACGGAGCGCACCCGCGGGTAGGCATAGACCTCCTGGTGGACACGGGGCTCGCTGAGTTCGTGCTCCCTGAGGTTTCCGCCCTGCGCCTCGAAGCCGATGAACACCACCGGCATAAAGACGTGTACCAGCACTCGCTGCAGGTCCTTGAGCAGGCTGCCGCATTGGAAACAGGACCTGACGGCCCCGTGCCCGGCCCTGATTTTGTGCTGCGGTTCGCAGCGTTGATGCACGACGTCGGCAAGCCGGCTACGCGCCGCTTTGAACCGGGCGGCGCGGTGAGCTTCCGCCACCATGACGTTGTTGGTTCCAAGCTGACAGCCAAACGGATGAAAGCGTTGCGTTTCGACAACGAGTCGATCAAAGCTGTGTCCCGCCTGGTCGAACTACACATGCGTTTCTACGGTTACGGCGATGCCGGCTGGAGCGATTCCGCTGTACGTCGCTACGTCACCGATGCAGGTCCCCTCCTGGAACGCCTGCACCGGCTTACCCGCTCCGACGTCACTACGCGTAACCAGCGCAA
The DNA here is from genome assembly GCF_048595705.1 of Paenarthrobacter sp. TA1.8. NCBI lineage: Bacteria > Bacillati > Actinomycetota > Actinomycetes > Micrococcales > Micrococcaceae > Paenarthrobacter > Paenarthrobacter sp. TA1.8. The sequence continues at coordinate 4,885,870 of NZ_CP184287.1, read as the reverse complement.
GGCCGACCGTCTGTCCTTCGCCTACGATGACCTTGAGCATCGCATTGCGGCGCTTCTGGAACAGGAATCGCTGGCGGCCGTCCGGCCTGACCTAGATGGGGCGCAGATCATGGCGCTCCTGGGACTCAAGCCCGGCCCGGTAGTGGGGCGGGCTTACAAGTTCCTTCTGGAAGAGCGGATGGAACACGGACCTCTATCCCCCGAGGAAGCCGAGCAGAAACTCTTGGCTTGGTGGGAAACGCAACCCGAGTCCGCCGTCGTCGAGCCTTTGACCGAAACTGAGGAGCCCTCATGAACGCAGCGACTTCCCCGCGTCCGCAACTCTGGATCCTTCGCCATGGTGAGACGGAATGGTCCAAGAGCGGGCAGTACACAGGTCTGACGGATCTTCCCCTCACTGTTGAGGGTGAACAGCAGGCTGTTGAAGCCCGCAAGGTCCTGGAAAGCATCGACTTCGACCTCGTCCTGACTTCACCGCTTCGCCGTGCACGCCGCACGGCAGAACTTGCAGGCTACCCGGAGGCTGTCCATGAGCCGCTGGCCGTCGAATGGAACTACGGCGACTATGAAGGCATCAGCTCGGACCTGATCCGCAAGGACAACCCCGACTACCTCATCTGGACCGATGGCGTGCCCAACGGGGAAACACTGGACGAAGTTGCTGCACGGGCCGACAAGATCATTGGACGCGTCCTGGAATCCGGAATGGACAACGTCCTGATAGTGGCCCACGGTCATTTCTCCAGGATCCTCACCGCCCGCTGGCTGGAAATGGACGCCCGCGAAGGCCGGCACTTCATCCTGGGAACGGCGAAAGTCTGCACCCTTGGTTGGGATAAGCGGACGCCCGCAATTGTGCGTTGGGGCCTCTAAAACAAGAATTTAGAAAAAGTTTTAGCGAATTAGCTAATTTCGCTGGTCAAACTCCTTCTTCATGAGGTAGCTTATATCTTGTTCCCAGAGCGACCCGCCGGGAACGAGGCGCGCATTCCCTGGTTCAGTCAGCCGGGACAATGCCACAGCAGGCTGCTTATCAGCCAGGCTGGTTATCAGCCAGAAAAGGAGGTTGGGAAAAATGATTACTTTGACTAGCGGACGGAAGTTGACCGTCACTGCTACCCCGGCCTCTGCTGATGACGCGCGCCATTTTTGCTCTCTGACCCACTCCTGAACCACCGGACCGGCTTGTTTGCCGGCGGTGTTCCTGACGGCCTCCTCTCTTTGGATGGCTGAGTAGTCAGTTGTAGGCGCGGACCCACGCAGCATGCCGCGGGTGCGCAGTTTCCCCATAGTTCGGAACCAGCTTCTTGTTGGGTCGACTGCTGGAAGCACGCGCTATTGCACGGCGATTTGGGCTTTCCCGATTCGGTCCGCAAATCCCCTTATTAGCCTCGGCTATTTATGCCCTTTTGGCCCTTGATTTCTTTTGAATTCATTTGGCCTTAATTGTCGCGCCTAAATGCCGGTATTTCTTTGACGAAAGGAGGTGAACCATGCGCAAACGCCCCGAAGACATGCGTTTCTACAAGAGCACCGATGCTCCCAAGGACCGCACTTTGTTCAACGGCCAGCTGCTCGACCAGCGCCGTGAAGACGTCTACGTTGTCCTGCACCAGATGGGACTCATCCGCTGATTCCCAACAGCTGCGCCAGAAGGAGTTCAGGTGCCACACATTCATGCTGAATCTCAAGGAGCCCACGCGGCTACGCGTGGGCTCCTCCCCTTTTAATCCCATGATGCTCTGACCCAGTGCACCTCGCAGGACTGTAAGCTCGATCGCATGCAGGAGACGAAGCCTCACCGGCTACAAAAACGTGCCCGCTTTGTGGTTCCCAGCCGCAGCGACGCCCTGCTCCGGAACTTCACGGAACTCGTGGGCGGACCCTTGGGCAAGCATTCGTCGCCAGAGAACATTTCACCCGGCCCGTTCACTGTGGAACGGGTCCTGATAATCCTCACCGTTGTGGCTGCACTGCTCGCCGTAATCGCAAAGGATTACTGCCGCGTCCGTGGCTGGGAGACTCCCGGCCAGTTCTACGCGACCTGCTATTCGGACTTCCCTGAGCTCTTCCGGAACCGCGGTCTCGGTGAGGGCATATTTCCCTTCTTCACCCAAGGCAGCCTGTTCGAGTATCCAGTGCTCATGGGCATCATCGCCGGCGTGACAGCTTTTCTGGTGCCCGGCCAAGGCATGGGGAACGAACGCATCCTGGGTTACTTCGATGTCAACGCAACACTGATCGTCGCGATTTGGATCGTTACCGTCCTCCTGACGGCCAGGATCAACAGGCGCCGCCCTTGGGACGCAGCCATGGTGGCCGTAGCACCCGGGATCATCCTGGCCGGGTTCATCAACTGGGACATGTGGGCTGTGGGGCTGCTGGCTTTGGGCATGTACCTGTTCTCCAGGGACAAGCTGATCCTGGCAGGAGTGGTCATCGGTCTGGGAGCTGCCACCAAGCTGTACCCGGCCCTCATACTCGGTGCCGTGTTGCTGTTGGCCCTCCGAACCGGGAAGTTGCGTGCCTTCTTCATCACAGCCGGTGCGGCCGCAGCATCCTGGCTGGCGGTGAACTTGCCCATCGCAGCGATGAACCCTTCGGGCTGGCAATACTTCTTTGAATTCAGCCAGGATCGCCCTGCCGGGTACAGCTCACCTTGGTTTGCCTACAACCTCGTGGCGGACAGGGTCCGTTGGGTGCAGATTGACGGCGCAGCCATCAATTCCATGGCACTGTTTCTGTTCGTCCTGGCGTGCGTACTTATCGGTGCTTTGGCCTTATGTGCTCCACGGCGACCCCGTCTGGCCCAACTGGTGTTCCTGATTGTTGCCGCATTCATCCTGACCAATAAGGTCTACTCGCCCCAGTTCGTCATCTGGCTCATACCGCTCCTCGCTCTGGCCCGCCCCCGCTGGCGCGACTTCCTCATCTGGCAAGCCGCAGAAGGGCTGCATTGGGCCGCCATCTGGATGTATCTGGGCCAAACGACCAGTGGCGGATCCGTCCAGCACAACATTGATATGTCCTACTACGTGCTGGCCGTGGGTGTACATATGGTTGCAACGGCATATCTCATGGTGCGGGTGGTCATCGATATTTGGGACCCTGCCCAGGATCCACTACGCGCGTATGGCGAGGACGATCCCCATGGTGGACCATTCGACGGCGCCCGGGACTGGCTGAGGCTCGACGCTTTCCGCCCCTCCCGGTCAGCGCTGCCGTGGCGTCCTCGGGCTACGGTGGAGACTACCGACCCCAAAGCACCCCAGCGTACGGAGGTAAACAGCGATGGTTGATGTCGCCGTCGTCGGCGCCGGTCCTAATGGCCTGGCCGCCGCAGTGGTTATGGCCCGTGCGGGCCTGAGTGTCCATCTCTACGAAGCAGCCGATGCGATCGGTGGTGGGTCCCGGACCAGTGAGTTGATTGAACCCGGCTACCTCTACGACGTGTGCTCCGCAGTGCATCCCATGGCTGTTGCGTCGCCCTTTTTCCGCGCTTTCGAGCTGTCGCAGCGCGTGGACCTGAGGGTGCCGGAGGTCCAGCACGGTACGCCGTTGGACATCGGAGGTGCGGCCTTGGCCTACCAATCCCTGGATCGGACGGTGCAGGAGCTGGGTGTCGATGGACCCGCTTACCGACGCCTGATGCAGCCGTTGCTGGAGCGGGTGGACGGGCTTGTGGAATTTACGTCCAACCAACTCCTGCGCATTCCAAAGGATCCTCTGGCGGCAGTCAGGTTTGGGCTGGCAACCCTGGATCAGGGGACCCCGATCTGGATGCGCCGATTCCGCGAAGAAGCCGCCCCTGCGCTGCTGACGGGTGTGATGTCACATGCCCTTGGATCGCAGCCGTCCCTTAGCTCAACGGGTGCCGGGCTGTTGCTCAGCACTCTGGCCCACTCGGGCGGTTGGGTGATACCCGTTGGCGGCTCCATGTCCATTGCCCGGGCCATGGCTGACGATCTTACTGCTCACGGCGGCACCATCCATGTGGGCGAACGCGTGGGTTCGCTGGATCAGGTCCGGCCCGCGAAGGCCATCTTGCTGGATGTTGCCCCGCCAACTCTGGCGCGCTTGGGCGGCTCGGAAGTTCCCGACCGTTACCGTCGCGCACTTGAAGCATTCCGCTTCGGGAATGCAGCGTGCAAGGTGGACTTCATCCTGTCCGGCCCTGTTCCGTGGCGTGATTCCGGATTGGCGAAGGCAGGGACTGTCCACGTTGGCGGTTCACGGCAGGCAATGGCAGAGTCCGAGAACCTGGTGGACATGGGCAAACATCCAACGGAACCCTATGTCCTGGTGTCCCAGCCATCCGTGGTGGATTCGACGCGGGCTCCGGAAGGTCGTCACGTTTTATGGTCTTATTGCCACGTCCCCGCTAACTCCAAGGTGGACATGGCCGAAGCTGTCACAGCGCGCATCGAGCGGTACGCACCAGGCTTCCGGGATGTTGTGGTGGCGTCAAAGACCACGACGGCGGCGGAACTGTCCGCGTACAACGAGAACTATGTTGGCGGTGACTTCAGTGCAGGACTGTTGGACCTGCGTGGTCTGGTGCAACGGCCGGTTATATCCAACGTGCCTTGGCGAACGCCAATGGAGGGCGTGTATCTGTGTTCCTCGTCAACGCCGCCTGGTCCGGGGGTTACGGGAATGCCCGGGTACCACGCGGCAAGGTATGCCCTGAAGGACATATTCAAGATGCGAGTACCCGGGCTGGGCGTCGGACTGTAGCGGCTCGTTAGTTGGCGGCGGTGAAGCGGCCGCGGCGGTGCGCCGGGCTCTCGATCTCGTCCAGCATGGCTACTGCGTAGTCCTGCGTGGAGATGCTGTTGCCGGCCGGTGAATCCTTGGCAACCGTGTATTCACCGGTGCGCTCACCCGGCTGGATGACGGGAGCGGGAGCCAAGACGGTCCAGTCGATGGTCTCCGGGGTCTGCTTCACGGCTTCGAAGGCCTTGGCTGCGGTGGTGGCCTCTGCCTTGTAGGCCTCGGGGAAGTCGGGGGAATCGAGCAGGCGCACGCCGTCGATCTCCAAGGTGCCGGCACCGCCGACAATCATGAGGCGGGTTCCCTCGGCATTGCTGTAGGCGGAAGCCATCGCGTCGAGCCACTCGCCGTGGTCGCCGCCGGTGCGGCTGGGGCCCGTAGCCAGCACAACGACGTCGTGATCCTTGGCGATGGAGCCGAAGGCCTGGGCGTCAGCCAGATCAGCTGCCTGGGCAGTGGCACCGGGAACCTCTGCGCCCTTGCGGGAGATGGCTGTGACCTCATGGCCGCGGGTGAGGGATTCGTTGACGATCTGGCTGCCGACCATACCGGTTGCACCGTAGACTGCGATTTTCATAGCTCTCCTTGAGGTTGGTATCCTTGCAATAACCCCAACGGTATCCAGCGGATACTGATAGCTTCAAAGGAACTGAGTTACCTTTTGGATACTAAAGACCTCCCCGCAAATATCCTCGACCCCAACTGTCCTTCGCGGGTGGTCTTCCAACGCATCGGCGATAAATGGGCTTCGTTGGTGATTCAAGTGCTCGGTGACGGGCCGGTCCGCTTTTCGGAACTGCGCAAAATGGTGAACGTAGTTACTCCCAAGGTCCTGACGCAAACCCTGCGCGCCCTGGAACGCGACGGCCTGATTACCCGTACCGTCTACGCTCAGGTACCGCCACGGGTGGAGTATGAGCTGACAGCTTTAGGCGAGTCCCTGCTGCAGCCGCTCACCATGTTGCGCCACTGGGCGGAGAGCCATGTGCCCAGCATTCTCGAAGCCCGTGACGCCTACGACGAAGCGCAGGACGAGGCCCTCCTCGGCTCCCCCAACTGAGTCGCAGCAGAGCGCGTTTTGAGCCGTCAAAACGCGCTCTGCTGCGACCTACTTGGGCTGCGCGGACGGGACCAGCGCACGGCTGATTCGTCCATCACGCATCGTGGTCACGGCGTCGGTGAGAGGCAGGAACTCTGTGTCGTGAGTGACCATGACGGTGGCTGTCTGGAATTCATCCGTGACCTGCCGGAGTAGCCGGACGATCGATTCGCTGCGTTCGTGGTCCAGCGCGGCCGTTGGTTCATCGACGAGAAGAACCGTTGGGCTTCCCATGAGGGCCCTCGCAATGTTCACCCTTTGACGTTGGCCCCCGGACAGCTGGTGTGGCCTCTTGTGTGCCACCCCGGACAGCCCGACGACGTTCAGTAGTTCCGCCGCCTTCTCGCGTTCGTCGCGTACGGGCTTTCCCCGCAGATGTTCGCGGATCAGCAACTGCTCGACGGCGGTCAGTGAGGGCAGCAAGTTGGCCTGCTGGAAGATGATGCCCACCTTGTCCCGGCGAAGGGCTGTGCGTTCGGCCTCCGAAAGGGCCGACACATCCTGTCCGTCGATGATGACCAGCCCGGCCGTAGGTTTGACGAGAGTCGCGGCGACGGCCAGCAAGGAGGATTTTCCGGATCCGGAAGGACCCACGAGGGAGAGGAATTCACCCCTGCGGACGCTGAGGTTGACGGCGTCCAACGCCTTGAGGGTGGAACTGCCGTCAGGGTATTCGAGGGAGACGTTGTTCAGGTTCAGTGCCCGAGTCATGATGCATGCCTTTCTGGGAATGTATTAGTTGCCGCCGAGGGCCAGCAGTGGATCGACCTTGGTGACGTTTCTGACGGCCATGACAGCCCCTGCCAAACCCAGGAGGACGATCCCTGCGATGGGAACCAGCGTGGTCATAGGCGTGATGAGGAAGGGTGCCGCTTGAACCGCGAAGAATCCGCCTGCCACGCCAATCAGTCCGCCCACGCCGGCGCCGATCAGCAGGACCAGGGCGGCTTGGGCAAGGGCATCCCGCAGCACGTAGCCGGATGAAGCTCCCATCGCTTTGAGTACGGCTATGTCTCGTGTGCGTTGCACGGTCCACACGGTCAGGAAGGCCACGATCACCAAGGCTGAGATCCCGTAGAGGAATGCCTGCATGAGCATTAGTGACCCGTTTTCACTCTTGTAGGAGGCCAAAGCTTGGAAGGAGCCCACGGGATCCGAGCTGACGGTGCCAGCCGCGGCGTTGGCGGCGTCGAGGTCCACGGAAGATCCGGCGTCGTAAGTTGCGGTGATAACAGTCGCTGTCCCGGGGGCCGCGTGGGCGATGGTCCGCCACGTGTCGAGCGTCGTCCAGACCACTCCGGTGTGGGAGTACCACTGGTCCTCCACAACCTCGGCCACGGTAAGGTCTGTCCCGCCCACCCGGAGCCGGCCGCCGGCCTCCAGCGAGAGCTCCTTTGCCAGTGTTTCGCCAATCACCACCGTCCCGTCCTCCACAGCTGCCGGAGCCCCTGCCCCACCGAAGACGGCGGTGTTCGCTGTACCGCTCGGTGCGCCACCGTCCCCTAGCGACAGCACACGGCTTTGGCTGATTCCGAGTGCCTGCGCCGAAGTAACGCCGGGCTGGTCCCTCCACGTTTCCAGCTGAGCGGAGGAAACTTCCGATTCTGTGAAGGACGCCTTTGGCTCCCCGCCGGTAGGTGCGCCGAAAACGATCTGCTGAACGGGCAGGGCCCCAATGGCCGACGTCGACTGGTTGCCCAAGCCCGCCGTAAGCCCGGAAAGCATGACGAGCAACAAGGTGATCAGGGCGACGACGCTGGCCATGAGCGCAAAACGGCCCTTGGCGAAACGAATGTCGCGGATTGCAAGAAACATCGGATTCCTTCGATTCATTGCGGGGTTGGTCCCGTCCATATCAACTCTTCCGGCGATGCGTGGAAGGGACATCGGGAGCCGGATGGATTGGCTGGCATCGTGGGGTTGAGCTGACGATCAACCGAATGGTTGATTCCGGCTTCAGGGGACGGAAACGCGGGTTCTCCGAGGAATGTCGGGGATACGCTGGGATGCATGCAGTCTCCCGCTGGCGCCGCCACAATACTCCGCGTGCTGCGTGTGAGCCTGCATGTCGGTTTCGCGGTTCTGTTACTTGTGGCCGTTGTCCGTTTGGTGACGGGAATGGGAACCAGCGGCGCACCGTCGGCTCTGGCTGTGGCCGCTGGACTGGGGCTTTCGGCCCTGCTGGCGCTGGTGTACCTCAGTGGCACGCTTCTGGAAAAGCGTCATGCAAGCGACGCGACGCGCTTCAAACCCACGCCTTACGCACGCTGGTGGCTGGGCGCGGTGATGCTTGTGTGGCTGCTGCTCCTCCTGGTCAGCAGCGACTTCGCATGGGTGGCCTTCCCTCTGTTCTTCCTGCAACTGCACCTGCTCCCCCGGCGTTTGGCACTCCCTGCGATTGGTCTGAGCACTGCCCTTCTGGTGGGCACGCTGTGGTTCCACAGCCGGGGAGCATCCGACGGCGGCCTGCAGCTTGCGATGATACTGGGACCGGTGTTCGGGGCCGTGTTCGCGGTGGTCACGGGGCTGGCGTACCGGGCCCTCTTTCTCGAAGCCGAAAACCAGCGCACTGTTGCTGACGAACTCCGCAGAACACGAGCGGAACTTGCCCGAACCCAGCACGACGCCGGAATGCTGGCTGAACGTGAAAGGCTCGCCCGGGAAATCCACGACACCCTGGCCCAGGGTTTCTCCAGCATCGTCTTAATGGGAAGATCCGCAGAGAGAGCCTTGGACGATGGCGACGCCACTGCTGCCAAGGAGCGGTTGCGGACGGTACAGGACACGGCGTCGGCCAATTTGGCTGAAGCGCGCAGCTTTGTTCGCGGCCTGCGTTCGCCGGACCTTGAGGAGTCCGGACTCGTCGACACCCTCCGCCGACTTTGTGGGAAAACGGAAACGGAGGCCGCTGCGCGGGGTTCCGCGCTGCGCTGCCGCTTCGAGCTGGTGGGTACGCCTGTGGAACTGCCGAACACGTACCAGACCACCCTGCTCCGGGCCGCCCAGGCTTCCCTCGCGAACGTATGGGCTCACGCCCGCGCGCGGGCCGCCGTCGTGACCCTATCCTTCCTTGGCGATGAGGTGACCTTGGACGTTTTCGACGACGGCGTTGGTTTCGAACCGTCGACGGCGGTGGGTCCAGCGCGTGGCGATGGGACCGGCGTCGGGCTTCAGAGTTTGCGGGAACGGCTGGCCGCGCTGGACGGCCGCTTGGAAATCGAGTCGGCACCCGGTGAAGGAACAGTGGTTGCGATTCGCGTGCCGCTGCCGGCGGATGAAGGTGCTGCGTGAGTGATATCCGTGTCTTGCTAGTGGATGACCACCCGGTGGTTCGGGCGGGGCTGCGGGCCATGCTCGCCGACTTTCCGGGTGTCACGGTGGTGGCCGAAGCGGCGGATGGTGAGGCCGCCCTGGTGGAACTAAGCAAGCTGCACACCCTTGGCGAGCCCGTAGACCTGGTGCTCATGGACCTGCAAATGGGCAGCGGCATGGACGGTGTGACAGCCACGGAAAAAATCAAGGCCGGCGAGGCTGGGACTCCCCCGCCGCCTGTGCTGATTCTGACGACTTACGACACCGACGCCGACATCCTCGCCGCGGTGGAGGCCGGTGCCAGCGGCTACATGTTGAAGGACGCCCCGCCGGATCAAATTAGACAAGCCGTTTTGTCCGCTGCTGCCGGGCAAACCGCGCTGGCACCCGAAGTTGCGGCGCGACTCATGGGCCGCATCCGGAATCCTTCGCCGGCCCTGAGTGCCCGGGAAGTCCAGCTGTTGGAGCTCTTGGCGACGGGCATGAGCAACCGTGCCATGGCCAAGCAGCTCTTCATTTCCGAGGCCACGGTGAAGACGCACTTGGTGCACATCTACTCGAAGCTTGGCGTCGACAACCGAACCGCGGCCATTGCCGTAGCGACGCAGCGCAGGGTCATCCGCGGGCGCTAACTCCCAACTAAGTAGCAGTTAATGCCGTTTTGAGCGCTCAAAACGGCATTAACTGCTACTTAGTTGGGGAAGGGGTGCCGGGTTTACGTGAGCTCCTTGGCCTGGGCTTCGTCCGTCTGCTGGCCGGGACAAGAAACTGTCAGGGGAACGGGGCATAATGTCGCAAATGGGGAAATTGAAAAAACACAGCCTTGTACTTGGTCTCGTATCGCTGGTCACGGCTGGTTCATTGACCGCCTGCGATGACGGCCGCGCCGGTGCGGAAGGAGCAGCCAAGCAGCTCGCGTCCTCGCTGGCAGCGCTCGACGTCGGCCAACTGGCCGTTGAGGGCAAGGATGCTGCCGCGGCCAACGATCAACTCAAAGCCGTGTTCGAGGGACTCGACGCCAAGCCGGCGGTCGCATCCGGCGACGTAAAACTCGACGGCGACACCGCAACTTTTCCCCTTAACTACACCTGGAACATCGGCTCGGCCAAGTGGGAGTACAGTTCCGAGGCCACGCTGAAGAAGTCCGGCGACAAGTGGGCTGTCCAATGGACCCCGGCACTTCTGGCTCCTGAACTCTCCGAGGGTGAAACCCTGTCGGTCAAAACAGTTCCCGCCCAACGTGGTCAGATCCTCGGCGCCGGGGATGCTGCGATCGTTGAGGACCGTCCGGTCTTCCGTGTGGGCATCGACAAAACCAGGGTTCCGGCAGAGCAGGCCGACGCTTCTGCCCGTGCCATGGCGACGCTGCTCGGACTCGATGCTGAAGAATACGCCAAGCAGGTTGCCGCCTCAGGTCCGCAGGCTTTCGTCGAGGGCATCGTGCTGCGTGCCTACACGGCGGAGATCACTGAGGCGAAAATCGAGGCCATTCCGGGCGGTTCGAGCATCCTGGACTCCATGGCTTTGGCTCCCACCCGGACCTTTGCCCGCGCCTTGTTGGGCAGCGTTGGCCAAGCCAGTGCCGAACAGATTGAAAACTCCAACGGTGCGCTGCGTGCCGGGGACACCACGGGCACCGGCGGCCTGCAGCAGAAGTACGACTCCTTACTGCGAGGTAAAGACGGCGTGGAAGTTCTCGCCACGCCCGAGGTGAAGTCAGAAGGCGAGACGCTCGGCACAAAGGTGTTCTTCTCGTCGCTCCCGTCCCCCGGCACTACGCTCAAAACCACCCTTGACCTGAAACTCCAGCAGTTGGCCGAAGAGACGTTGGCTGGTGTTGGACCAGCGTCGGCCATTGTTGCCCTCAAGCCGTCCACCGGAGCTGTCCTTGCTGCCGCGTCCGGACCCGGCAGCAACGGGTACAACACGGCTCTGCTTGGTCAGTATGCGCCCGGGTCCACGTTCAAGATCGTCGATTCACTGGCGATGTTCCGCAACGGCGCCACACCGGACTCGAAGGTTGAATGCCCCTCAACGCTGACTGTGGACGGCCGCACGTTCAAAAATGCCGAAGGCTACCCCGAAAGCTCCCTTGGCTCGGTGCCCCTGCGTGACGCGTTCGCACACTCCTGCAACACTGCCTTCATCAACGCCCGTGATGCTGTCAGCCAGGACCAGCTCGAATCCGCAGCCCAGGCCCTCGGCGTAGCGGTTGAAGCTCCCAAGCTTGGCGCTGACGCGTTCCTGGGTTCGGTTCCTGGCGCTGCCGAGGGTACCGAGCACGCCGCTTCCATGATTGGCCAGGGCAAGGTGCTCTTTTCTCCGCTCTCGGCCGCGGTCATGGCTGCTTCCGTCGCCAACGGCGCTCCCGTTTCTCCGCAACTCGTGTTGAACGCCGATGGCGCCCAGAACGCTGACGCTGCCCAGAACTCCAGCGCCGGTGCCGCGCCCACCGAAAGTGGCGGCGCGTCGCCGTCGTTCGCTTCAGCAAGCGCCGCTCCCGTGTCACCGGCGTCCACCAAACCGATCACCAAGGAAGAAGCCGCTGCGCTCTCAGACATGATGCGGGCGGTGGTGACCTCCGGGCACGCTGGATTCCTCGCGGAAGTCCCCGGGACGCCGGTAGGGGCAAAGACCGGTACCGCGGAATTCGGGAATGACAACCCGCCCAAGACGCATGCCTGGATCGTCGCAACGCACGGGGACCTGGCAGTTGCCGTGTTTGTGGAAGAAGGCGGCCTCGGTGCCACCACCAGCGGACCCCTGCTGAAGTCCTTCCTTACCGCGGCTGGCTGACACCGCTTGGGTGCGGAGCCAGCCGCACCTTCCAGAGCAAGAGAACTGTTCGCGGGATGGGCCAGAGAAGGGCCAAAGCCAGGACCGGCACCAGGAAAAGTCCGACGTCGGGAAACTGGCGGACGATGACGGTGAGGTTCGTGTCAAACCTGGCGGGTGCATAAACGAAGCACAACCATAGTGCGAACGCGTCCAAGACAAGCGCGCTGAAAACCAAGGTGAGTGGCTTCCACTTTGGGGGTGATGTGCGGCTCCTGAGCAGGATGGAAAGTGCCAGCCACAAACTGAGCAACTCTGCGAGCAGCAATGCCAGTGCGACGACCCAGCTGTAGCGCTGCAGCCAGTCCTCCTGCACAACTGTTGGTGCAGGGGGCTGACCGTGGAGGATCCGCAGGACATTGCTATCCACGGCCTTCAATTTTGAGGGTGCGGAGGTGTCATTGGCGTTGATAACCAACGCGACACCAATTCCGGAAGCGGGAATCATCGCCAGATACGTGTGCGAGTTGCCCCACTCGCCCTGATGTTCCAGCAGCAGCGGCAATTCTCCGTCAAGTGGTTGCCTGGAATCATCCGCGGACTCCACAAGTGGACGGGTGAACCACCCCATGCCGTACCCCTTGGAGCCGTCCACCTGTACGCGGGGCTCGAACATCGCGTTCACGCTGTGCGGCTGGAGGACGCGGGCTTCGCCGTACCGCCCCTGCCCCAGCAGTGCCGTTAACTCGTGACCCAAGTCCTCGGCGGAGGAATACATGGTGGTGGACGGCATGCCTGTGGCTGGCGCAGGTGCATCCGTCTGACCCCAGAACGAGCCAAACCATAACGAATACCCGGCAGCCACATTGTTAGCACGGGCAGCCGCCTGCGTCGGGTGGCTGTGGATCATGTCCAAGGGTTCGAAGACGTGCTGCCTCACGTAATCGCCGAAAGGCTGGCCTGAGACTGTTTGAACCAGGAGGCCCAGAATGTTGTAGTTTGCGTTGGCATACCCAAAGGCTTCGCCAGGTGACCTGGCCAGAGGGGCGCCTGACAGTGCACGGACACCTTCTTCCAGGGCTTCGGGACCTTGGGTGTCGCTGCCTTCAAACGCCGTACCTGCTGAAGCCATTCCGCTGGTTTGGTGCAGCAGATGGCTTACTGTGATCGCGGACGCGCGGCTATCCTTCAATGCAAACCACGGCAGGTACGTCTGGACAGGCTCATCCAACTCCAGCCTGCCCGCCTCAACCTGCTGCATCACGGCAATTGCTGTGAGTGACTTGGTGGTGGACGCCAGGAGCACCGGCGTCTGAGCGGTCATGGGCCTTCCCGAGTTGTCGGCGTGGCCAAACGCAACTGAATGCACCTGGACGCCGTGCTGGACAACCACGACGGCGGCACCGGGAACCCCGAGCGTCTTAAGCTGGTCCTGGAGGAAGGTGTCCAAGGCCTCGTAGGCCGATCCGGTGATCTCCGCATTCTCTGCCGGGATGGCGGCGTTACCGGCTGCCGGCGGGCCAAGGCCTCCCACCATAATGGCGGCCAGCAAACAAGCGAGAAGGCTTCGCGGTGACCGGGAACCAATTTGCATGCCATCACCTGCCTTGGGCTGACTGTCCCTTCACGGTTGCTCTTCACGGCAGAGGGGGACAGAAGGAAAACCATGCACCGCCAGCGGGGCGTTAGTCAGCCCGGGCACCCAAGCTGGCTGCCGCCGTCGAGCGCTATTACGCCGCCGTGGGAGGATTGAAACGTGGCCCATATTGACGTTTCCGGCATCGACTACTTCCTCTCCGACGGCACCCAGCTGCTCAACGGGGTGACTTTCAAGGTCCCCGATGGCACCAAGACGGCGCTCATCGGACCAAATGGAACGGGCAAGACCACCCTGTTCAAGATCATTTCCGGCGATCTCACCCCTGACGAAGGTGTGGTGGGCCGTTCTGGAAACATGGGCATCATGCGCCAGTTCGTTGGGCAGGTCCGTGATGAATCGACCGTCCGGGACCTCCTGGTTTCCACGGCACAGGCCGGCCTCGCCGCTGCTGCGAAGGCCGTGGAGGACGCCGAACTGGCCATGATGGAGCACGATGACGAGCCCACGCAGATGAAGTACGCGCAGGCGATCGTGGACTGGGGAGACGCCGGCGGGTACGACGTCGAGACCGTCTGGGACGAAGTGTGCATGGCAGCACTCGGAATTTCCTTCGATAAGGCGCAATTCCGCCGCGCCTCCACGTTGTCCGGTGGTGAGCAGAAGCGCTTGGTGCTCGAAGCCCTGTTTGCGGGTCCGGATGAGCTCCTGCTCCTGGACGAGCCGGACAACTACCTGGACGTCCCTGGCAAGCGTTGGCTGGAGGGGAAACTCAACGAGTCCAAGAAGACTGTGCTGTTCATCAGTCACGACCGTGAGCTGCTTAACAACGCCGCCGGCCGCATCGTCACGCTCGAACCCGGCATCAACGGTGCCGGGGCGTGGATTCATGGCGGTGGCTTCGGATCCTACGTTGAGGCACGCGCTGACCGTAACGCCCGGTTCGAGGAACTCCGCAAGCGCTGGGACGAGGAGCACATCAAGCTCAAGGAACTCGTCAATATGTACAAGAACAAGGCCGCGTTCCGCTCCGACATGGCTAACAGGTACCAGGCAGCGCAGACCCGCCTCGCCAAGTTCCTGGAAGCCGGCCCGCCCGAGGCATTGCCGATCGAGCAGAACGTCAAAATGCGCCTCAAAGGTGGTCGAACGGCCAAGCGAGCTGTGGTGGCCGAGAAGCTCGAACTGACCGGGCTCATGAAGCCGTTCTCCACCGAGATCTGGTTTGGCGATCGCGTTGGTGTGCTCGGTTCCAACGGTTCCGGCAAGAGCCATTTCCTGCGCCTCCTCGCCACCGGCGGCACAGACCCCGAGCGCGAGCACCTCCCGGTGTCCGACGTCGTGATCGCTGAAGTGCCCCACGAGGGCACTGTGAAGCTGGGAGCCCGCATCCGGCCCGGCTTCTTTGCCCAGACACACGTCCGCCCTGATCTGTTGGGCAGGACCTTGTTGGAGATCCTGCACCGTGGAGACGAACACCGCTCCGGCCTTCCCCGCGAGGCTGCGGCTGGCGCCCTGGATTCGTACGGCCTGGCCGGTCAGTCCGAGCAGAAGTACGAGTCCTTGTCCGGTGGCCAGCAAGCTCGTTTCCAAATCCTGCTCCTGCAACTCTCCGGCGCAACCCTGCTGCTGCTCGACGAGCCCACGGACAACCTGGACCTGCACTCGGGCGAGGCTCTGGAGCGGGCCATCGATGCTTTCGAAGGGACCGTCCTGGCAGTCACGCACGACCGCTGGTTCGCCAAGTCCTTCGACCGCTTCATGATCTTCGGCTCGGATGGCAAGGTCTACGAGTCCGAGGAACCTGTGTGGGACGAGAAGAGGGTGGAGCGCGCCCGCTAACCCTTCACGCTCTCTCACATTCCAGCGGTATTCCGCGAACGCTCTTGCACCTGCTGCGAGAGCGTTTCGCTTTAGGCCATGGGATGTGCGAGAGCGTCGGTGCGCAAATGATCACACCGGATGATTAATTGAGCAAACATTGCTACGGTTGAAGCATGGGAACCGCTGACCGCCACCGACTCATTGGCGAGTTGTTGCGCACCCGCGAAGAAGCCACGGTGGATGAACTCGTCCAAGCGACGGGAGCCTCCGGGGCCACCATCCGCCGCGACCTCGAGAGCCTCGCTGCCAACGGTGTGCTGAAGCGGGTCCACGGGGGCGCCCGCAGCCTGGTGGCCCGAGGCGACAACCCCGGCTACGGGCAACGCGAGTTGGAAGACCACGACGCCAAAATGCGGATCGCAGCAGCCGTGGACGCGCTCCTCAAAGACCGCGAACACGTGTGGCTGGACAGTGGATCCACTGCCACGGAGATCGCACGCAGGCTCAGCAGGCGCGAAGTCACCGTGATGCCCATGTCCTTGCACGGCGTGGAGGCACTGACGCGTACCAAGGATGGCCGCACACCCGAGCTCATCCTCCCAGGTGGCGGCCTCATCCCGGGTGAGCAATCCTTCCGGGGACCGATGACGCAAGCCAACATCCGCTCGCTAAGGTTCGACACCGCCGTCGTAACTCCCTGTGCCCTCAATCTGAAAGACGGCCTGCTGGCCCACGACCTCGAGGACGCGGCAGTCAAGCGCGCCGGTCTGGAATCGGCAAGCCGGGTGATAGTGGCGGCTTCAGGAAGCAAATGGAATGCCAACGCGCTAGCACTCGTTGCAGCCATGGACACCGTGGCCGTCATCGTGACAGATCAGGAACCACCCCCCGAAGATCTTGCCCGGCTCAACAAACTCTCCGTGGAAGTTGTGATTGCATGACCACCAACACCAGAAGCACCACCAACGTCAACGCCGCTGCGGTGGCGACGTTCCTGATCTTCGGCATGAACGGTTTGGTCTTCGCCAGCTGGGCTGCCCGCATCCCCGCCGTGACCGAGGCACTCAGCCTGACGTCCGGCCAGATGGGCACTCTGTTGCTCTGCACCGCCGTCGGGTCCTTGCTGGCGCTTCCATCAGCCGGATGGGTGGTGGGCAGGATCGGTACAGCCAATACGGTCCGGGTGGCCGGCATCGTGGCTGGGGCTGCCGGCGCGGCAATCGCCTTCTCACTGATGGCCGCGTCCGTTCCGGGCACAGCCGTTGCCCTGTTCTTCTTCGGCATCGGTATCGGCCTGTGGGACGTGGCGCAGAACATTGAAGGCGCCGACGTCGAGCACCGGCTCAAGCGCACCATCATGCCGCAGTTCCATGCTGCCTTCAGCGGTGGCGCGTTCCTGGGCGCACTGATCGGTGCCGGCCTCTCCCAACTGGGTGTCGGCTTGCCGGAGCACTTGTTGGTCATTGCGGCCATCGCCGTTGCCTTGGCGCTGACGGTCCCCAAATACTTCCTGCCGCACGCGGTTGAAGAAATTCACGACGGCGGCGTGGCCGCTGAGAAGGGCCCCACGGCTTGGCGGGACGGCAGGACGCTGCTCATCGGCGTCGTGGTCCTCGGCGCCACCCTCACCGAAGGGGCGGGCAACGACTGGATCGCGAAGGCTGCAGTGGACGGGCTTGGCGCCTCGGAATCCACAGGCGCATTGCTGTTCGCGCTCTTTGTTCTTGCCATGACCATCATGCGGTTCTTCGGCGGCAAGGCGATCGACAAGTTTGGAAGAGTGAACGTCCTCCGGGCCAGCATGGCCGCGGCCGCCGTTGGCCTTGCATTGTTCGTCTTCGCCGGCAATGTAATCCTGGCAGGCGTTGGTGCGGCCCTCTGGGGCATCGGCGCGGCGTTGGCTTTCCCTATGGGAATGTCGGCCGCAGCGGATGATCCGAAGCACGCAGCTGCACGCGTTTCAGTGGTTTCCACCATCGGCTACGTAGCGTTCCTGGCTGGCCCGCCACTGCTGGGCTACTTGGGCGACCACACTGGAATCCACTTGGCCTTGCTGGCCATCGGAGCGCCTATTTTGCTTGCCCTGCTGCTTGCCGGCGTTGCGAAGCCCTTGCCGCCCAAATAGTCTGTCCGTCCGCTTGGGCATTCTCCTTGATGCATATATCGCGGAAACGCCACCACATCAGCAGGACAATGCCGGCGGCGAGGCATGCACCACCCAGTACGTCGCTTAGCCAATGGGCCGAAAGGTAGGTGCGGCTGATCATCATGGCGATAACACCAATGACTGCCATCAGTGCCATCCACCAACGTCCCATCAGTATGGAAAGCACCAGCAGGAAGGCAGTTGTCGCAGAGACATGCCCCGAGGGGTATGAACCTGTATCAGATAAAACCCTGGCGCCCTCCGGCCTATCTCTACCCACCACGGCTTTGGCAAGCTGCGTCAGCGCCAGCACGACGATGCCGCTCAACGCGGCGAAGACCGCCGCCATGGGTCGCTGCCATATGACGAGCGACATCGCGAGCACCACATGGAAGACGAGCATCCCCGCGTAGCCGGCCCAGTTGAGGACGACGTTGACTCCATCCCAGAAGGGTGAGTGCAGGCTGAAGGCGTAGGCCTGCCAGATGGTGTCCACGCCGTTGAATGCCGGCTCCCCTTGCCCTGCCATAAGCAGCACCCCGGGAACTGCGAACGCACAGAGCAGGAGCACTCCGGGGGTGACCAACTGCCAGCTGGGAGGTTGACGCGGATGGAGTACACGAATCATCCATTCATCGTAGCGACGGCAGCTTGGCGACACCGGCAGGCGTTAGTGTGATGGGATGCGAGGCTTCTTGGGCAAAGGCCCCAAACGGGTTGCGAGATTCGATCATTTCCTGGTCCGGGCTGTGTCCCGGCAACCCCAGGGTGATCACGACGTGTTCTTTCGCGAACTCTCGGCCGCGGCCACCAAAGGCAAACTTTGGTTCGGTATTGCAGGGATCATGGCTACTTTCCCCGGTAAGCCCCGGAGGGCAGCCCTGCACGGCCTCCTTGCCTTGGGTGTTGCCTCCGGGGTTACGAATCTGGTCTTCAAAACGGCGCTGCCCCGGACCCGACCGCTGCCCGAGCATTTGCCCATCTTTCGTTTCGTGCACCCCCAGCCGATCAGTTCTTCCATGCCGTCCGGTCATTCCGCGTCGGCGGTTGCCTTTGCAGTAGGCGCCGGTATTGTTTCCCCGACGCTGGGCGCCTTGTTGGCTCCCATCGCTGCGGGCGTCGCCTACTCGCGCGTGCACACGGGTGCCCATTGGCCCTCCGATGTGGTGTTCGGTTCCGCCCTGGGGGCGGGAGCGGCCTTACTGACCCGCAAGTGGTGGCCAGCGCGACCGCCCGAACCGACTCCCCGGCGGACTCCTGCGGAGGCACCGGCAATTTCCGACGGCGAAGGGCTGAGTATCGCTGTCAACGTCCTAGGTGGTTCTTACTCCCCCGAGACTGCGGAATTGTTGAAAGTTATATTCCCTAAGGCTTATATACGGGAAATTGCTGAGGGTGAGGATGTCGCGGCCGAGATCGATGCGGCGGCAACCCGGTCAGGCACCGTTGCGCTCGGTGTCTGGGGCGGTGACGGAACGGTTGGCACTGCCGCGGCTGCCGCCGTCGAACATTCACTGCCCCTCCTGGTGCTTCCGGGCGGAACCCTCAACCACTTCGCCCGCGACCTCGGCACCAGCTCGATTGACGATGCGATCGATGCTGTGACTAAAGGACATGCAGCGTCCGTCGACCTGGGACACGTGGTGGTGCAGCGGGGCCTCCCCGAGACGCCGGAGACCACGAATCTTGCCATGCTGAACACTGCCAGCGTCGGCGTGTATCCCAACTTGGCGAGGCGGCGGGAGCGGCTCCAGCCGGCCATGGGCAAACCGCTGGCCGGCTTGGTGGCGTCACTGCGTACGTTCGGCGTGAACTCCCCCACCACCCTCCTGGTGGATGGGGTGAAACACAAGCTGTGGATCCTCTACATGGGCAGGGGCCGGTTCTATCCCAGCGATCACGCGCCCCTTCGCAGGCCGGTGTTGGACGACGGTGTTTTCGATCTGCGCATGATCACAGCCGATGAGCCGTTCGCCCGGGCGCGACTGCTGTGGGCGGTAGTGACCGGCACCGTTGCCGCCTCCAAAGTCACCCACTTGACCGAGGCCACCACCATCACGGTGGAGGCTATTGGGCAACCATTGGTCCTGGCGGTTGACGGGGAGCCGAAGCCGGGAGTCCGAAGTGCCACGTTCACTGTGAAACCGCGCGAGCTCACCGTGTACTCGCCGCTACCTGTGGACTGAGTTGGCCTCCCGGATTGACCGCACCGGGTCATCCGCGAGGACTACCCTGACTGAACCCTGAATCATCCCTGAGACAGGCGATTTACCGCCCCTCCGTGAGTAGCGTTGTAGGTACATTCAAAACTCACTTGCACACACATGTGCTCCGAGGAGGGAACGCTTCCATGATCGAAGCAAAAGGCCTGACCAAGGTCTACGGCGAGAAGACCGCCGTTGGCGGCGTCAATTTCACTGTCCAAGCCGGACGGGTGACGGGCTTCCTGGGCCCGAACGGTGCCGGCAAGTCAACCACAATGCGCATGATCATGGGACTGGACGCTCCTACGTCGGGTTCTGTAACCGTGAACGGTGAGCCCTTCGCCCAGCACAAGGCGCCGCTGCGCGAGATTGGTGCCCTTCTGGACGCCAAGGCTGTCCATACGAGCCGCACTGCCTACAACCACCTTCTTGCAATGGCGGCGACGCACAGCATCCCCAAGAGCCGGGTTCGTGAAGTCATCGAGATGACCGGCCTGGGTGACGTTGCCAAGAAGAAGGTCAAGGGATTCTCGCTCGGTATGGGTCAGCGCCTCGGCATAGCCGCCGCGCTGCTGGGCGATCCACAGACCATCATCCTGGACGAGCCGGTCAACGGCCTCGACCCTGAAGGCGTGGTTTGGGTTCGCAACCTCGTCAAGTACCTGGCCTCCGAAGGACGCACAGTTTTCCTGTCCAGCCACCTCATGAGTGAGATGGCGCTGACGGCAGACCACCTGATTGTGATCGGTCGAGGCAGGATCATTGCCGACGCACCCATCGCCGAAATCATCACCGGCAAGGGCCAGGCACGCACCCGGGTCCGCACTGATCAGCCGGAACGCCTCATGCAGCTCCTTGCCGGAACCGGTGTCTCCGTGGAGGTCCACGAACGCGAACTGCTGGAGGTTTCAGGGCTGGATCCCCGAGGCATCGCACGCACCGCCCTGGAGAACCAGGTCATGGTCTACGAGCTGACCCCGCTCCAGGCGAGCCTTGAAGAGGCTTACATGGAACTCACCAAGGACGAGGTCGAATACCACTCGCACATCACCACCGGGGCCTCGGTTCCCGCTCAGGTCGGAGGGAAATAAACATGAGCACCACTACCTTGGACCGCAAGTCCATCCGTAACTCCGTCGGTCCCGGACCGGCGTTCCACCGTGTACTCAACTCGGAATTCATCAAGTTCCGCACCTTGATGTCCACTCTGATCCTCCTGGCCTCCACGGCACTGGTCATGGTGGGCTTCGCAGCTCTCTCGGCCTGGGGAACAGGACAGTTTGCGGAGCAGGCCGCCGCCGATCCCGAAGTGGCAGCCGCCATGGCTGCCCAAGGCGGGGACCTGGCAGTCAGCATCCCCACGTCAGGTATTTCGTTCGCCCAGCTCATCCTCGGTTCCTTGGGCGTCCTGCTCATGAGCTCCGAGTTCACCACCGGCATGGCACGCTCAACGTTTGCCGCCGTTCCCAAGCGGCTCACGCCATTCCTGGCCAAGCTGATTGTGGTCATGGTCAGCGCCTTCCTGCTGACAGCGGTGTCCATTTACATCGCCGGCCTGGTGTCGCTACCAATCGTTGATACCTACGACCTCAAGCTGGATCTCGGCAGTTCGCAATCCATCAAGCTCCTCCTGGTCAACAGCCTCTACGTTGCAGCTGTGGCGGCCATTGGCATGGCCCTGGGAACAATCGTCCGTAACTCGGCCGGTGGCATCATGAGCCTGGTGGGACTCCTGTTCGTTGCACCCATAGCTTTCCAGCTCATCCCCGGCGACTTCTTCAAGGAAGCCAACAAGTACCTGCCCACCAGCACCATCACTCCGATGACCGCCGTCGAGCACGTCCCGGACACGCTGGAAGCGTGGCAGGCTGCGCTGGTTCTTGGTGCTTGGGTGGTTGTGCCGGTAGCACTGGCCATGGTTCTGCTCAAGAAGCGGGACGTCTAGGACGGGGTTGCCGTCTAGGCTCAATCCATGACTGAAGTTTCGCAGATGAAGGACGCGTCGGGCACCACGGCCGACGCGTCCTTCGCTGAAATTACCCAGCGCCGCAGGGGCAGGATCCGGCGCTACTTCTACAAGCGCCCACGGGCCATGGATGCCGTGGTGATCCTTTGCTACCTTCTGTTGGCGTTGCCCACCATCATTACCTCGATCATCGATGGCAAGTGGCTCGTGGTGGCAATCCTGCTGTTGATCGCCATCGCGTTGATTTTCAGGCGGCAATTCCCGCTTCAGGTGGTGCTCGCCGTCGCGCTTCTGGAAATCGCGGCCACCATCCTGAACCCGTGGGGCTCGAACGTTTCTGCGGGTCTTTGGTTTGCGCTCTATGCCGTGGCGTCCCTGAGGAAGCGTGCGCTGACGCTGGTGGTTTTCGCCGCCGCCAGCCTGCCCCTGAGTCTTCTCTACTTGTTCATGTGGACGAGCCCCAGCCAGATGGACAACTTGCAGGACGTCCCGGAGAACTTCCACCTCATCAACAACATCGCCACTGCGGCATCCATCATGCTGTCCAACCTCCTGGCTACTGGCATCGGCATCTCGGTACGGCAGCGCAGGGAGCATGAAGCGGAGATCGCGGCGTGGGCCGCGAGGACCACCCAGCTCGGCAAGGTCACCGAGCGCAACAGGATCGCCCGCGAAATGCACGACGTCGTGGCCCACTCGCTGACAGTCATGATCAGCCTCTCAGACGGGGCCGCCGTGGTGGTCAAGAAGGATCCGGATCGAGCCGGTGAGGTCCTCGGCGAACTGTCACGCACCGGAAGGGCCGCACTGGCCGATATGCGCAGGGTCCTCGGGGTTCTGCGGGATGACTCCGGGCGACCGGCACCGCTGACGCCCCTTGAATCCGGTCAGAACCTGGCGAAACTCCTGGACGGTTTCCGCACCGCCGGACTGCCGCTGCACTACGCCCATTCGGGGCCGGGCCTCCCGGCCGACCCCGCTTTTGAACTGACCGTCTACAGGATCGTGCAGGAGTCGCTGACCAACGTCCTGCGGTACGGTCGGTCGCTGAGCCGGGTTGACGTGCACGTGGCCCGCGACGGCGATTTGGTCACCATTGACGTGCTCGACGACGGCCGCGGAACCCGCGAGGGCAGCAGCGAATCCGTGGGCAGCCTTGGGACCGGACAAGGCATTGCGGGAATGAATGAACGTGCCGGAATCTATGCTGGAATCGTTACTGCCGGTCCGGGAAAAAGGGGAGGCTGGGCAGTCCATGCCGAGCTCCGCTGGAACGGCGAAAAGGGGGAATCATGACCGAAGACAACATCAAAGTGCTGCTGGTGGACGATCAGCCACTGCTGCGGATGGGCTTCCGACTCATTCTTGAAGGCCAAGAGGACTTCCACGTTGTGGGCGAGGCTTCCGATGGGATTGAGGCCGTGCGCCAGGTTGAGGCCCTGCAACCGGACGTAGTGCTGATGGACGTACGCATGCCCGGCATGGACGGCATTGAAGCCACGCGTAGGATCTCGGATTCAGGCTCCGATGCACGGGTCATCATCCTGACCACGTTCGACCTTGATGAGTACGCCTTCACCGGACTACAAGCCGGGGCCTCCGCATTCCTGCTCAAGGATGTTGCTCCCTCTGAGCTGGTCCACGCGGTGCGCCTGGTTGCCAGTGGCGATGCTGTGGTGGCGCCACGTGTTACGCAACGGCTGCTGGAAACTTACGTTCGCGGGGGCGTCGTGCCCGGTCACGCGCCGAGTCCGCATCGGGACCCGCTCCTGGATGAACTCACACCGCGGGAAACGGAAATCCTCACCACCATCGCGGAGGGCCTCTCCAACGCTGAGATCGCCCACAAGTTCTTCCTATCCGAGGCCACGGTGAAGACCCACGTCCGCCGAATCCTGAGCAAGCTGCAGCTCCGGGACCGGGTGCAGGTTGTGGTTTACGCCTACGAAACCGGACTCGTGGTGCCGAGCAACCCGGACTACTGACACTCAGTCTGCCCTCGAAATAGCTTGCTGCCACGTTTGCTGCGCGTCCGGAGATACATGAACCGCAAGCACCATACGAATCCGATGGGGAGGTTCACAGAGCCCTTTCCCTTCTTCGGCTGAAGGACAGGGAACTGGTCATGTTGATTGTCTGGGACGGATTCGGAGTCGCTGAGGCAGGGGCGATCCTGGGACTCTCTGCAACTGCGTCGAGGACCCGCTACTCGCGCGCGCGAAAGCAGTTGAAGGACACTCTGGAACGTAATCCTGAGGCAAAGGAGTAGCTACCCAGGCGGACATGACGTGCGTTATATACATTCATAAATGCATTTAACGCTCATTGAGGCTTGGTTCTGTGTTACCTTCGTCACTCAAGCGCCGCTTCGGCTCCCCACACCGAGAGTTCCCGGCGTGCCGTTCGCATCTGTCAGTTAACGGAGACAAGACATGGAATCTTCTACACCCCTGAAGCTGGACCATCCATCCGCCGCCCTTCCGGCCCCGGTGGAAACCGGCCTGCGCCGGTCAATGGGGCCGCGGCACTTGATCATGATCGCGATGGGAGGTGTCATCGGTTCAGGCCTGTTCCTGAGTTCCGGTTACACCATCTCCCAGGCAGGTCCCCTCGGTGCCGTCATTGCCTATCTGGTGGGAGCCTTCGTGGTCTACCTGGTGATGGCCTGCCTCGGAGAGTTGGCCATTGCTTACCCGGTCTCCGGCGCCTTTCACATCTACGCTTCCCGTTCCATCGGTCCGGCTACAGGCTTCGCCACCGCTTGGCTTTACTGGCTCTGCTGGGCCGTGGCAATCGGATCTGAGTTCACAGCCTCAGGATTGCTCATGCAGCGGTGGTTCCCGGATATTGAGGTCTGGGTGTGGTGCCTCGTCTTCGCCGCCATGCTGTTTGGGTTCAACGCCTTTTCCTCCAAGTTCTTTGGAGAATCCGAATTCTGGTTCTCAATCGTAAAGGTGGGGGCCATCATTGCCCTGATCGTCTTCGGCGGGGCTGCCCTGTTCGGCTTCCACCCACTGTCGGAGTCCAACAACCATCCGTTCCTCTTGGAGAACTTCAACACTTCGGGTGGTCTCTTCCCCAACGGCTTTACCGGCGTCCTGGTTACTGCGCTGGCTGTCTTCTATGCCTTTTCCGGCTCGGAGCTCATTGGCGTAGCGGCTGGGGAAACCAAGGATCCGGCCAAGAACATCCCCAAAGCCATGCGCAGCACAGTCATCCGCCTTCTGATCTTCTTTGTGGGTGCCATTGCAGTCATCGCGGCTACTGTGCCCTTCGACCAGGTGGGGCTGGACGAGAGCCCCTTCGTCACGGTCTTTTCCTCCGTAGGTATCCCCTTCGCGGCGGACATCATGAACTTCGTCATCATTACCGCGCTTTTGTCCGCCGGGAACAGCGGCCTGTTCTCCTGCGCACGCATGCTCTATTCGCTGGCAGATGAAGGGCATGCCCCCAGAGCGCTCAAGCGCCTGACCCGGCGTGGAATACCCCTTATTGCCCTTTCCGTCAGCATGGTGGGTGGGCTGGCATCGCTGGTCAGCAGTGTGGCTGCACCAGAGACCGTCTACCTTGCCCTTGTTTCCATCGCAGGCTTCGCCGTTGTGGGCGTATGGATGTCCATTACCGCATCCCATTTCTTCCACCGCAGGGCTTTCGTCCGCAATGGTGGGCGCGTGGCGGACCTGGCTTACAAGGCGCCTCTTTTTCCCTTGGTGCCTATCTTGGCCTTTGCGCTCTGCCTGGTGTCCCTGGTGGGTATAGCTTTTGACCCTTCCCAGATTGCCGCCCTGTACTTCGGTGTTCCCTTCGTGGCCGCCTGCTACCTGTTCTTCCACTTCCGGTATGGCCGGAAGTCCAGGGCAAAGCGTCCTGCTTGATCTGACCCTTGCACCAAGCTTCGCGGCCGGCCGAATTGTCGGTCGCGAAGCCTGTTTTGCCAGCAAGCCGCAATGACCGTGCGCTAACGCCCGCGTGTGAGAATTGCGTGAACGGCTTGATGGAAGGAGCAGTTTTCGTGGATGTGTCTCCAGAAGCGTCGTCATTGGCGCAGGGCCTTCGTCTTGTTCGCTTGGTAACGGACCGCGAGAAGCAGGGCCGCCAACTCCTGGGAGTGTCGCAGTTGGCGGCAGAGCTGGACATGGAGCAAAGCCGGGTGTCCCGGTTGGCTCAGGAGCTGTGTGACCTGGGTCTGCTCGAACGCGTTGACCGCGGTCCCTTTCGGACAGGACCGCGGTTCTTCAGTCTCGCTGCCGCCCTCAATGCCGGTTGGGTTCATCAGTCACGTGCTGAGCTGGAGGAGCTGGTGTCTGCTCTCGATTTGAGGTCCCGACTCTCGGTGCGCGACGGCGTCAGGGTTCTCTTGTTGCGTTCGTCCACTAATAACTCGGTGCTGGGTGGGTTCGCCAAGCCCGGCATGGTCACCCCGGTATGGTGCACGGGTTCGGGGCGGGCATTGCTGTGGGATCACTCAGTCACTGAGTTGGAGTCCCTGCTCGCCGAGGTCAATTTCATCGGCGTCGGCGGCCCGGCCGCAGCGCATTCTGCAGCGGAGGTCGCAGGACTCATGGAACGCGACCGGACCCAGGGTTTTGTGCTGGCCGCCGAAGAGTTTGAACACGGAGTATGGGAGTTGGCTGTCCCTGTCCGCGAAGGCGGAGGACGAATTGCGGCTGCCCTCAGCGTTCTGGGTAGCCGGTCAAGCCTTGAGGCGGCCGCCCCCGAGATTGCTGCGGTTCTTCAGTCCGCTTCAACGCGGCTGGGTGCCGGGGCGGAGCTCGCTGTCCAAGGTTGAATGAGGAACGACCTGCGTCCGCCCACCTGGACCTCAAGCCAATCACGCCATGAGCCGAGTGCTATGGCGAACGCCTCCCGCTGGGGTCCGATGCGTGACTTGGGCCCAACGACCTGCAGCGCCGCTGCGACTTCCCCCTTGAAGTCCCTGATCGGGGCGGCCAGTGAGTAGAGCCCGGGCTCGGCCTCCTCATCGACTATTGAGTAGCCACGGGTGCGCGCTTCGTTGAGCCGTTTCAGGAAGTCGTGGACGGACACCGGCGTATTGGGCCCGTGTTTGACGAACTCCACGCCATCAAAGATCTTCCGTATCTCATCTTCTTCGGCATCCCAAAGGAGTGCTTGGCCGGCGTCACTGCAGTAGGCGGGGTAGGGGCGGCCAAGCCACGAACCCACCAGATTGGCACTGTCCGGAACTTGCTCGCCGATGGTGACCGTACTGTTTCCGCTGAGCACGCCCAGAAAGCAGGCCTCGTTGGTTTCGGAAGCCAGGCCTTCCAAGGCAGTGAGGCCGTCAGTCTTCAGCCGCTGCTCAGTTACCAATTGGGCGTCTGTCAGGATGGACCAGTCCAAGCTGTATTCACGCTGCCCGGTACGCCTGAGGAAGCCTTCCTGCTGTGCACCTTTAAGGCTCCGCGACACTTGACTACGGTCCTTGTCCAGGCGGGCTGCGATGTCAGCCACCGTGCCGCCGTCGAATCCCTCGGCATGACGTGCCCCCACTGCAAGGAGGGCCATCATTCCACGGCCCATGCTGGAGGTCTTTGACATGGATCGATTCTAGCCACCCGGCTGGGGCACGCGTGTATGGGATGGAAGTTCTAGTGGATGGAGAAGACGCGAGCCGGGAAGCCACTTCCCTCGAGCGGCTTTGCCCACGTTGCGATCAGGGCGGCCCCCGCCTCAGGAACGTGATCCAGGTTGGCCATCAGTTCGATCTGCCATTTGTCCTGGGCGAGGACGTAGGTTTCCAAGCTGAAGTCCTTGCGGGAGGTAGCCATGCCAGGGTCGGTGTCAGTTTGTTCGTGGCCGACGGCGGTGACTTGGCACTTTTCGATCAGGTACTCCAGGACGTCCCGAGACCACCCGGGAGTATGGCTTATTCCGGCGTCGTCGACGTTCGCCATTGCTGCTGTGTCAGGCCAGCGGCGGCTCCATCCAGTGCGCAGGGCCACGAATGCACCTGCCGGGATTTTCCCGTGACGCGATTCCCATTGGAGGACATCGTCCACACTGGGCGTGGCATCCGGGTCGGCCAGGACCCGGTTGCTGATGTCCAGGACAACCAATGGCAACACCATTTCCTCGACGGGAAGCTGATCGAGCGTCCGCCCGCCACGGACAAAATGCGACGGCGGATCCACGTGGGTGCCCCACTGGCCCACTATTGAATACTTGTGGGCAGTGAAACCATCACCCTTCTCCAGATCGAAGAGGGTTTCCCTGGCCTCGTCCGGGAATGCCGGAAAGCGGGGCTGGCCCGGATGAAAGGCATGGGTCAGGTCGGTGAAAGTTCTGTTGAGGAGAAGTGGGGCCAAGTCCTGCCATAGGGGGGAGCTCATGATGCCAGCCTCGTTTCGACCTGAGCGGCGCTGCTGGAGACACTGAGTGGTCCCGAGACTTCGATAACGGGAACTTCCCACGGGTGGATGTCGACTATCCGTTGAACGAGTGCTTGGACAGCGGACTGATCCAGGGCGTCGTCAAAGTAGGTGGTGAACACGAACGTGGGTGAGATTGTTCGCTGGCCTATGGTGCCCAGCGTGGGGTTGGCGCCCTCGGCCACGGTGAAGCCTTCGAAGCCTGCGGAAGACTCGAAGACATGGTGATAGTTACCGAAGCCGCCGAGTTCCGGAGTGGCTTGCAGTTCCTCGAGCAGGGATGTGATGCCCGCATCCGCGTTCAATGCCTGGAGGTTGCCCCCCGCCAGTTGCGTCATTGTCTCCACGGGAATGGGCCAATGGATGCGAAGCTTGCGCACCGCTTTGAGTTCAATGTTCATGGGGGACCCTTCCGTCAGTATGTCTTCGAGATATCGTGCCACGACGTGACGAGCATTACAAGCATATGAAAATGTTTATAC
The DNA here is from genome assembly GCF_048595705.1 of Paenarthrobacter sp. TA1.8. Lineage (NCBI taxonomy): Bacteria > Bacillati > Actinomycetota > Actinomycetes > Micrococcales > Micrococcaceae > Paenarthrobacter > Paenarthrobacter sp. TA1.8. The sequence goes on along the minus strand of NZ_CP184287.1, from coordinate 4,857,303 downwards.
TGCACATCATGCCCCTATCTTCACAGCCGCGGCACAGTTTCCCCATGTACAACCCATAGGCGCGGCGCGTTTCATGGATGCATGACAACTCCTCACCCCGACCACGATCGTGGCCTTGAATTCGACCTCTCCACGCTCTTGAGCCGGCGTCGCAGCTTGGGGGTGCTCCTCGGTGCCGGAACGGCAGCAGCCCTGGCGGCCTGTACGCCGGGTACGGGAGGCGGCAGCGCATCGCCGTCGAGCGCTGCCACAGCTACCGCCACCGTTACTGAAGGCGCGACGGCGGCCGCGTCGCCAACCGCTACGAGCACCGTGACCCGTGCCTTCGCAGAATGCGGAGTGGAGATCCCGGAGGAGACTCTTGGGCCCTACCCGGGCGACGGTTCCAATGGCCCCAACGTGCTGGAGGCGTCCGGGGTGGTCCGTCGGGACATCAGGTCCAGCTTTGGAACTTCCAGCACAAAGGCCGAGGGCGTGCCGCTGACAGTGACCCTGACGCTCCTGGACAACGCGAACGGTTGCGCTCCTTTGGCCGGTGCCGCCGTGTACGCCTGGCACTGCGACAAAGACGGGAAGTACTCGCTTTACGATTCAGGCATTGAGAATGAGAACTACCTTCGCGGCGTCCAGGAAGCCGACGCCAACGGGCAACTCACCTTCAGTACTATTTACCCCGGTGCCTACAACGGCCGTTGGCCTCATATTCACTTCGAGGTATTTGAGTCCATGAGCAACACCTCGGCCGCCGGACAGGTGCTCGCCGTCTCGCAGATAGCGCTCACTGAGACTGCCTGTAAGGAGGTTTACGCAACTTCCGGTTATGAGTCCAGCGCCCGAAACTTCCCGAACACTACCCTGACCTCGGACAACGTCTTTGGTGACGATGGAGGCATATACCAGCTGGCGACTATGTCCGGTTCCGTGGCGGGTGGTTACACGGCCGCGCTGAACGTCACCGTTTAGGCCGTTCAGCTGCGAAAGCAGGGCTAGACTCGGGGGCATGCCTTCGAATGCCAGCGCAGCAGTTGACCACATCAAGGACCTGGGCGAGTACGTTTCGGCGTCTCCGTCGAGCTTCCACGCGGTGCATGAGGCTGCGCGGCGGCTGGACGCCGCAGGCTTCACCGCGTTGGATGAATTACAGCTCTGGGACGGCGGAGCAGGCAAGTTCTACATCATCCGTGACGGGGCGCTCATCGCTTGGGTGACCTCCGAAAGCGCCGGCCCCACTACTGGTTTCAACATCCTCGGTGCACACACAGATTCGCCTTCGTTCAAACTCAAGCCGAAGCCGACCACCGGAAAATTCGGCTGGCTGCAGGCCGGGGTGGAGGTCTATGGCGGGCCTTTGCTTAACTCCTGGCTGGACCGTGAATTGCAGCTGGCAGGCCGATTGGTGCTTCGTGACGGCACTCAGCACCTGACCGCGACGGGTCCACTCCTTCGCTTCCCGCAGCTTGCCATTCATTTGGACCGCGGCGTCAACGACAACGGGCTCCACCTGTCCAAGCAACAGCATATGAACCCTATCTTCGGCCAGGGCGACCCCGCCGGAGAGGACCTCTTGGGACTGCTCGCCTCACGTGTGGAAGGCATCACCGTTGATGCTGCGGACATCGGTGGTTACGACGTCGTAGTGGCGGACACGCAGGCGCCGGCAGTTTTCGGGGCCAAGGGTGAGTTCTTCGCTTCAGGCCGCTTGGACAACCTTTCATCCACGCACGCGGGCCTGGTGGCGCTGATAGCGCATGCGTCCTCTGTACCGACAACGGGTCCCATCGCGGTCCTGGCGGCGTTCGATCATGAGGAGATCGGCTCCAACTCGCGCTCCGGTGCCTGTGGACCCATCCTCGAGGACGTTTTGGTGCGCATCTCCGACGGCCTGGGTGCGTCGGTGAGTCAAAGGCGGCAGGCCATGGCGGCGTCGTTCTGTGTTTCTGCGGACGCCGGCCACGCCGTCCACCCGAACTATGTGGAGAAGCACGATCCCGCGAACAGGCCGGTGCTGAACGGGGGCCCGCTGCTCAAAATCAATGCCAACCAGCGTTACGCGACCGACGCTACGGGTGCGGCTTTGTGGGCCCGTCTCTGCGATGAGTCCGGCGTTCCGTATCAAGAGTACGTTTCCAACAACGATCTCCCGTGTGGTTCCACCATCGGGCCCCTGACTGCTACCCGCCTCGGCATCCGAACGGTGGACGTGGGTATCCCGCTGCTGTCCATGCACTCTGCGCGGGAGCTGTGCGGAGTGGAGGACGCGAAGAGTCTGGCGACTGTAGCTGAGCAGTTCTTCCGGGCAGCGGTATAGGCGCAAGCCTAAAGCAGTCATTTCAGGGGTATTACAAAAGTTTCTTATAGGAAACTTTGGATTCCTCCAGGTTTACATTTTGTGCGCCCATCTCTTTTCATCACACGCAATTTGTTCAGCTGCACAGGATGCGCGCCGGTGTAGGAGGTTAACGTGAATTAGTCATGTGGCCCGTGGCACACCACTGCGGCCAACCTCAAAAACCTCAAAGGACGGCGCCGATCCATGCACGCTGACCAACAGCTTTCAAAGTCCCTAAAACCCAGACACTTGTCCATGATCGCCATCGCCGGCGTCATCGGGGCAGGCCTGTTCGTTGGGTCCGGGGCCGCTATCCAGCAGGCGGGACCGGGCATCCTGGTGGCCTACCTTGCTGCCGGCCTCGTGGTCATCCTCGTCATGCGCATGCTTGGTGAAATGGCTGCAGCCAACCCTGAGACCGGTTCGTTCTCCACCTATGCCGACAAGGCGTTGGGCCGTTGGGCCGGATTCAGCATTGGCTGGCTCTACGCCTGGTTCTGGATCATCGTGCTCGGCATCGAAGCCACTGCCGGTGCGGCCATCATGCATCGCTGGGTGCCGGGCGTTGACCAATGGGTCTGGGCGCTCATTCTCATGGTGCTCCTCACGCTGACCAACCTCGGCTCGGTGAAGTCCTACGGCGAGTTCGAATTCTGGTTCGCGTCCATCAAGGTAGCGGCAATCGTCATCTTCCTGCTGGCCGGAATCGTCGCCATCCTCGGCTTCATGCCGGGCGTCTCAGCGCCGGGCGTAGCCAATCTGCTGGAGCAGGGCGGCTTCATGCCCAACGGTCCCGGCGCAGTCCTAGCGGGCATCCTCGTGGTGGTTTTCTCCTTCTTCGGCGCGGAGATCGCAACCATTGCTGCCGGCGAATCCGAGAACCCGGTGGACGCCGTCAAGAAGGCCGTGAAGTCCACTGTGTGGCGCATCCTAATCTTCTACATCGGCTCCATTGCCATCGTGGTGACCTTGCTGCCCTGGAATGACGCCTCCGTCGCCAAGAGCCCGTACGTTGCTGTCATCGAGCTCTACGGAATCCCGGGTGCCGGCACCATCATGGACATTGTTGTCCTCACGTCGGTGCTCTCCTGCCTGAACTCGGGCCTGTACACCGCCAGCCGCATGCTGTTCTCGCTCTCGCAGCGCGGCGACGCTCCCAAGTCCTGGATGAAGATCTCCAAGCGTGGCGTGCCTGCCGCGGCTGTGCTCGCTTCCACCGTGGTTGGATTCCTCACCGTCGGAGCGAACTACATTGCCCCGAACTCGGTGTTCCTGTTCCTCGTGAACACGTCAGGTGCCATCGCGTTGTTCGTCTGGCTGGTCATCGCGACCTCGCAGCTCATCCTGCGCAGGCGAATGGGCGCGGCAGCCAAGGATCTCGACCTCAAGATGTGGTTCTTCCCGTACCTCACGTGGATTGCGATTGGCGCCATCGTGGCACTCATCATCGGTATGGTCATCATCGAATCCACCCGTGAATCGCTGTTCCTATCGCTGGCCCTGGCTGCCGTTGTGGTGGGCATCGGCGTGCTTCGCTACCGCAATAAGGGCAACACGCCCGCCACTCCGGTGCTTGGCGGGGAAGCCGAGCGCGCCAAGATCGGTTCCTGACCGCCGTCGCCTTTTCTGCAACAGGACAGCCGCCGTCAATGCTCGACGGCGGCTGTCCCGTTTCGCTTTATTGTTCGGCTTGGTCGTTGCGTTTCTTGTCGGCCTGCAGAATGCCGTCACGGACGCCCGCACGGATCACAAAGTACAAGAAATAGAGGGCGATCGCGGAGAAGACAACCGTCAGGACCAGGGCGTTCAGGGGTGTGGCATCCATGGCCCCAACCCTAGTGGGACTCTATCCCGGCAACAGGAATCCACGGATTGCCGTTCTTCGTGTTAGTGTTTTTGACGCTGTCAAGGAGAATAACGAAACACGTTCTCCTGATCACCTTGCGCGGGTGGCGGAATGGCAGACGCGCTAGCTTGAGGTGCTAGTCCTCGAAAGGGGGTGGGGGTTCAAGTCCCCCTCCGCGCACACGAATAAACGGGAGAGCCGCCTGCGATGCAGGGGGCTCTCCCGTTTCACGAGGTGGACACTCCGCGCGGCGCGCCACCCGTAGGACATCCAGCTTCCCGGCGTGAGCGTCCTCCCGACTACAGGTTCACTGCCCGGGTGCCGGTGCCCAGGTGGCTGTAAACGCACCCCACATCAGCGGGGAATGCGCGTTGGACCCGGTAGCCGCCCAGCGCTCGGCCTGGTCGCGCTGCCACGCGGCCAACGCCAAGATAGGCTCCGGCTGCTCTTGAGCGTGATCAATCGCCGAGACGGTCGAAGCGAAGACCGGCTCGTCAATGCCCGCCACTGCGGAAAGGCCATCGTCTGTGGGCAGGGTCCAGCGGGTCGCCGTGACGTGCTCGGCACCGTGTCTGACCATGGCTGAAACAAGGCCCACCGGTTCGGCGAACCGCTGGTCGCCACCGGACTCGCATGCGATGAGCGCGACCCGCGCAGGCATCCGCCACGGCCCCTCGTCGTTGGACCCAAATGCCAGGTCGGAGGCGGCCAGCGGGCGATGCGCGCCGATGGGCTCGGCACGTCCCGGTATGTCAGCGCCGTCTGACAGGTGCAGCCGCACGTCGAGGCCGTGCCGGGCGCTCGACACGTGGCCGACGTACAACAGCCGATCCGCATCTTCCAGCAGACCCCGGAGGCGACCACGGCCGATCGACCCGCCTATGGCCGGGTCGGCGCCACGACGCCGCTCACCGAGCCGCCGAACCAACTCCGCCACCGGGGAGTCTGCCCCCTCGCGGAGGACCCGGCCGAGCATGCCCCCGGGTACCTTTGGGTCGAGTACAGCGACCACGACGCCAGCGGGGTCGTATGCCGAGACTTTCCGTCCGATTGCGTTGCGCACGCCCGCCGGCGGCAGCATCGACACGTCTGCTTCATGCACCATCCGGCGCCCCTCGTCCACGAGGAGCGCCTCCCACGGCACCCGGCCAAGCGACGGGGAGACCTGGACCCGAAGGTGGGGGCGGAGGCCGCGCTCGAGCAGGTGGTTGACCTCGGCGGCGAGTGCGAACGGGATCAGCGTCTGTGCCAGCTTGGAAGACAGTGCAGCTTCCCGCTCAGGATCGCCGAGCGGGCCGGCGAAGGCGCGCTGCAGGGCACTCCGTACATCCTCACCCCCTGCCGGCGATGGAACAGCGTCATCGAGCTCATCGAGCGCCGGCTGCACAAGCTCCCGTGGCATGGCGATAGCCCGTGGTTGGCTTGGGGCGTGCTCCCAGCGCCAGGTGAGGTAGAGGCTGCCGGCGTCGACGAACTTCAGCTGCACGCGCGGCTGCCCCTCAAAATCGGCACGCACCACGCTGAGGTCTGGCTGTGGTTCCCGGTTTCTTTCCATCGCACTCACCACGCGTCGATCACGTCGTCCGAACGGATCCGGAGCCGGTAACGCCTTTCGGCCTCCGCGATCCAGAGGTGGAACTCAGCACTCCCATCGGGTAGCCCACGCAGCCGCGGTGGGAGGCTGAGTTCGAGGTCAGCCGGCTCTGCGGGCGGTGTGGCGTTGAGAGCTGCTCCGGAGCCCGCAGCGAGTGCGAAGTCCGGGCCGAACGGTGACTGCGCCTGTGCGAGCAGAGGAAGGCTCTTCTGATCCGCCGTCGTGCCGCCGGCTTCAAGAGTCGACGATGACGCTGCGAACTCGATTAGTTCGATTGCGAGCCGGGTGTGCTGCATCGCTGTGATGATCTGCAACGCAATGGAGAGCGCAACCGACGCAACTTCCGTCACCCAGCGCTCCCGGACGGGACCTGGCGCGAATTTCGCGCGCATCGCGTCGGTTGCCAGAGCCGCCGGCAGGGCCAGATTCAGTGCGACGTCAAGACGGCGCTGCTTCTCGGATGCACGGATCGCAGCGGAGGCTGCCGCATAGGCGATTCCCGCCCGGCGCACATCGATGCGTGCGAGCTCATGCATTGACCCCTGTGCCTCACAAAGAGTGCGGGCCTGAAGGTAGGACTTGTCGCTGTCATAGAAGCGCATCCCTCCCGCGTGGATGTCGCCGAGCAGCAGATGAGTCTCGATCTGGGCCGCGATGGCGCCCTGCGCTATGAAATTGCTGAGTGCTTGCCGAGCGAGTCTACGTGCCGGGATGAGCTTCCCGTGGGCAAGAAGCACGGCGGCGCGTCCTACTAGGCATCCCGCGGCCCGCCGCGGGTCGCCTCCGCGCTGATACCCGTCTGCGGCAGCGGCAAAGTGCTCTTCGGCCGCAGCAATATCCCCTTGTTCGAGCAGCATCCTGGCGAGATTCTCGTCGGCCTGTGCTGCGGACGCCGGTTCCGTCGCTTGCAGTTCCCTCGCCAGCCGCATCTGATCGCGCGCCAGGGCTCGATCGCCTGTCCGGTGCGCGAGAGCGGCCAGCCCCGCGTACCCGAAAGACGCCACCCGGGGCTCGTGGGTGAGGGCTACCTCGATTGCGCGCCTAAACTCCGCATCAGCTTCCTGGAAGTGTTCCATGGACATCAGCGCGTTGGCGCGGGTGATGTGCAGCCCGAATCTCAGCAGCGCGGGGGTCTCTTCGTCGAAGGCCGACTCCGCTGCGGCGAGGTCTTCGCAGCCGCCGGCGTGGTCTCCGCGAAGTGCCTTGGTCTGGGCACGGTTGATCAGACAGCCGATCCGCACGTCCACCGCGCGGCGCTCGGAGCCCAGCTCGGCCTCGGCCCTTTTGCACAGTTCGATTGCCTCTGTCGCCAGTGCGATCGATTTCTCCAGATCCGCCTTCGCCTCGGAGACTGCGGCCAGATTGGAGAGTGCGCGGGCACGGATGTCCAAGCCGGCGGCGTCCACATCATCCATGAGGGTCGCTTCGAGGATCCGGTGCGCTGCCGGTTCAGATGCCGTGGCGCCCCCGGATGCGTATGCCGCGGTCATCTCGGCGAATATCGCGTCAAGATGCTGCCAGCGTTCGGAGCCGCCGCCCGGCCCGCGCAGTCCGAGTGGCTCGTAGACGCTCATGCGAGCACCGCAGCTTCGCGCTCGGCCACGGTGGTGACCGCGCTGCCCCCGCTACCTTCGCCGCCTTCGCCTGCCTCGGTGAGTGCCCGGGCCAGTGCCCTCCGTGCTGCGTCGATGAGCGCCGCTGAGTCAACCCTCCAGCCATCGCCGTAGCCCGGCGAGGCGATGGTGAGCTTGCGCTCCTCGGGGCGCGTAAGCAGGATGCCCGCCGGTACCATCGCCCGGCCGGAGAAGCTTGCCGCATTGGGCACGAGTTCGAGTGAGACACCGGCGAAATTGGCCGCGAGCGGTTGCGGCGCACTTTCCGATCCGCGTCCTGGAGCCCGCTCGACCGCCACTTCGAGAACGGTCGATCCCCCGATGAGGTGGATGCTCCAGCGTGCTTCCGCGGCCGCATCGGCCGTTCCTGGCGTCACGCGCGAGAGGTCCAGTGGAGCGGAGCCGGCCGCGATCGGCCGTGTCGAGTCCGTCCCGACGTCGGCGGCCTTCGTCGCACCCGCGGCGAGGGCGAATTCGCCCTGCGCGCCCTCGGATGCCTCAGCGCGAATCGGATCGAGGCTGATACCCCGGTCATCCGCACTCGATCGGATACGTTCGATGAGTCCCGGGACTACGCTTGGCAGCGATGGCGGCACCTCATTCTCGAGATACTCCGCGGCGCGCAAGCCCTTCCGCAGTTCGTCGTCAAGCCCGTCGGAGTCGTCCAGCAGATGTTCGAGCTCCACCACCTCGGCCGCCTCCTGCAGATGCAGCAGCCTTGTATCCAGAGCCGGTATGGCAGCACGGTGGGATGCCGGCCACCACGACCGCGCCCACCGACAGCGGGCCACCACTCTGGCCGACTCGAGCGCCGCACCCGGCACGGCCGCGAACGGACTCGAATCAGCTGCGAGCAGCGCCGTGGTTACCTCCACCCCGTAGATCTGCCACGCCCATTCCGCGGCGAGAACCGGATCCCACACGATCGCTGCAGGGAGCGCTTCGCCAGTGGCGACATCCCAGACGAGGACGGCGCCGGCTGCCTCCAGGATGGCGCTGAACTCCGGCCGCGTTGCCGGGGTGCCCAGCACGAGCCCATCGTCCGTTCTGGTCACGCGCACTGTCATGCGGTCGCCTCCAAAATATTGAGGGCGATAGCGGCTTTCACACGACTTCGGCGATCGAGGATCACCGAGCGCATGGCGCCGTCAATCAGCCGCCAAGCCTCGTCTCCGACCACTGGCTCGGCTCGCAGCTCACGTCCGTGCAGGCGTGCCCAAAGCCGTCGTATGACGGCCTCCCGGACGTGCGCGGTCTCAGTCGCGGGCTTAGCCAGTCTCAGCGCCCGATGCACGAATGGCTCGCGACGCCAGCGCGCGAGCAGACGCTCGCCCGCGTCCGTCCGTGCTTCCCACGCTGCTTCAGCGTCGTCCTCCGGTGCCAGAAGGCATGTGGCGAGGGAAGCTGCGAGGAGCAGCACCCGGCTCGACTCCTCGGCCAGCTGCCAGCCTCCGGCCGATCGTTGGATCTCCGCTGCCAGAAGATCCTTCACATCAGCGCCGCTGTACGCGATCGCGGCATACGAAGCGAACAGGCGCTCCAGAATGGATCGGTCGAAGGGCGGCGGCAGCGCGGACTTCGATGCCGAGACGCCTGGTTCCGGCGGCTCCGGGAGGTCCAGATCGGTCAGGCCGAGGCGGCGCGCCCTGCCTTCGTACATCAGTGGCACGGCACTCGCCGATCCGGCCTCGGAGTTCACGAGTGTCCGGAATTCGTCAGCGGCACCGTGCTGTTGTGCACAGACATCGAGGAAGCGGATCACCCGATCCCGAGGGACGGCAGGCACCGGGCACTTGGTCGCGTCCCAAGCCCGTTCGACCGCGCGGCGCACCTCGCGGGCGACGCGTGGATCGGAGAGATGGGCGCGCAGATCGGCGAACGCCAGCCGCGAGCCGTCGTGGATCCCGGCCAAGGTGTGTGCGGCAACGCCGTCGGCATCCACACCTGGTCTGCCGTGGAGGCGCGCGAGTTCGTACGCCCGCTGGAAATAGAGTTCTTGCGGGTTCCCCTCCGTGATACCCGCTCGACGCCGCTCTCTCTTCAACAGCAGGAACCATGACGCGGCTGCGGCCAGGTCCTGCCCGGCGGCACTGATAGCCGCCCGCAACCCTGCAGCGGCCTCATGGGAGAGCAGCGCAGGTGCCAGGTGCGGGTTCAGTGTTGGGCGTAGTACCAGTGGATCGATCACCAGCTTTACGGTGCGGGCCAGTGGTAACCCCGTGCGCCCGGTGAACGGTTCGACGCCCGCGAGCTCGGACCATGCGTCGGCGATAGCGAGGGTTCTCGGCACGCCGATTCCCGGGTGCCGGGAGGTTGACGCGACTATGCTCACGCTCACCACTGTATCGGCACACCGAAACCTGTGATCGGGAGGCAGAGGCGTCGCCCTATCGTCGCGTATGAAGGATGCAGGCCGGTCGATCGAGGAGGGCGCCATGCTCAGTACCATCAGCCAGGGTAGCGCCGCCGCCGCACCACGATCCCCGCGGCGTCGGCTCCTCCTCTTCGGCGGACCGCTCGCCTCACTGCTCCTCTTCTGCGGGCTGTTCTTCGGGCTCTCTTGGCTCGTGACGCCCGAACCCGAGGTCTCGGTGAGTGAGGCCGTCGCCGTGACCAAGCTGGAAGGCAGGGATGTGGTGGTCGCCGCATACTCCCGCAGTAGTTCGCGCGGCATGTTTCAGCTCATGTTCCAGCCCATGTTCCAGACGCGACTGGCAGCGGTAGACGCTGACACCGGTGAACACGTCTGGGACGTCCGGCTCGACGAGAGGGTCTCCAACGACGTACGCGTGCTCGCCGCAGGCAAGGGGCGGGTCTACGTCGCAGGCCGCGACGGGCTGCACATTCGCTCGCTCGCGGACGGATCTGCCGTTGCGCAGCCGGACGTCATCGAAGGCCTCGGTGACGAGTACGTCCCGGAGCTGGGCGCGTACGACGTAGACACCCAGCGCGGTCATGTGGTGACGATCGACCAGTCGGGCGAGCTGTGGCAGATTCCGATCGGAGAAGACGCGGCTGAGCCTGCGGATCAATCGACCACCAGCACCTGGGGCCCAGTGCTTGCTGATGATTTCAGGTTTGCCCTTGATCTTCCGGACTACGCAAATGCCGCCCGTGTCGATGCTGGCACCACCATCGCCAGCCAGCCCATCAGCACGGGCGCGCTCAAGGATCGGCTCGAGTTGAGCAACGACTCGGGAGTCCAAACCCTCGGCGACCTGGAGTTCTTCGAGGCTCGTTTCGTGCTCGACGGCGGGCGGAGTCAGGCCGCGGCCGAACGGGACCGCCCGGAGGACGGTATTACCGAGCTCGCCGCCGGCAGTGGTTCCGGTTACGTCATTGTGGTCTCCGCGACGAATGCTGCGGGCAGCGGCTACAGGGTGGACACCGTAGATCTCAGCATTGGTGCAGTGTTGGGCACGGCCGGACTCGAGGTGGGTTACACGGTGGGCGGCGGTTACTCCGGAGAGAACCTGGTGGCGTTCGCCGTCGCATCGGCCGACCGTTCGCATGGGAAAGGCATCATCATGGTGGTGCCACCGGACGGTAGCATTCGCGCGTTCCCCATCGGCGCGACAAACTTCTTTGGCTGGCCGCAATGAAAGGGGTTCCAGTATGAGCCTTGTTGATCCGGATGCCGCCAGGCGCGAGCGTGCCCGGCAGCTGCCTACGCTACGCGAACTTATTCCGTGGGCGATTGCCTCATCCGTGGGTCGCGCTCTTCTCGCCTTTGGACTCACGGGTATGTCCGGTGCCGGTGAACCGGACTTCACGGAATCGCCCATGACCCGGTTCGCTGTGATGATGCCGCTCCTGCCCGTCGGCGGGATTCTGGTAGTGCTGTCCTGGGTCGCGTGGGTGAGCCGGGTTGCCCGCAACCCAATGCTCCCGGGGTGGGCAATCCCTTCAGCGCTGAGTTTGCTGGGAGCAGCGATCGGGGCATCGGCCGCCCGCTCCAGGAGTGAGCTGATCGGCGAACCTCGCGCTACTCTCACGGTGATGCTGCTGCTGGCGGGAGCTGTGCTGCTTGGCAGTTTGGGCGTTGTTTCGTGGGTCCGGCGACGGGCCCGTCTCGAAAGTGCAGCTCAGATGATGCGCACTGGATCGCGGACCCTGGGGACCGTCACGAATCAGGGCTACACGCACTTTTCCGAGTCAAGCCGGATCCTGACGCAGGTGACGTACTCGTTCGTGGATGGCGCAGGGGACCAGCGGTACCTGAAACGCGCAGCGATCATCGAGGCGGGCGATCCGATCGTCAATGGTGAAATGGTGGACGTCTGGTACGACCCAGGCGCGCCGGGAGACGAGAGTCGCATCGTTGTGAAACGTCGATCCCAAGGCTGATAGCCGGCAGCGACCAACCCGGCAGACACTGTGGCTAGGCGCCCGGTCTCGGGGCAAACATGATCACGCCTACGCCCACTATGCAGATTGCGGCGCCGATAATGTCCCAGCGGTCCGGTCGGAAGCCGTCCATCAGCATTCCCCACGCCAGCGAACCCACAATGAACACGCCACCGTACGCGGCCAGAACGCGGCCAAAGTGGGCGTCGGGCTGGAAAGCGGCAAAGAAACCATAGATCCCCAAGGCCAGAACGCCCAGTCCTGCCCACCACCAGGCCTTGCCTTCACGCACGGCCTGCCAAATGAGCCAGGCTCCACCGATCTCCGCAACGGCGGCCAAGGCGAACAGGATGATGGACTTCAGGACGGTCATAGCGCTGCTTGTTCTCTCCCGAAGGGTTCGTAGCTCCGCGCGCCTTCGGTGATGTCCTTGTTGAGCTGGGTAAGGCGCTGGACGATTTCCCGAGGATCTTGGGCTACCGCCTTCGGCCAGCCGTAGCAGGCTGCAACTGCCTCGTCGAGCTGCTTGTGCAGCTTCTTGAGGTCTGCGTACGCGCCGTCGTCCACGAGGTTGTACAGCTTGGTCAGGCCGAACCCTTCTGCCGCGCAGATCTGCTGTCGGCGCTCGACGACGGCCCGGCTGAGTTCGGCGACAGCCTCGCGTTGCGTTGGGGAGACTGGGTCCGGCCACGGGAAGGTTTCGAAGACGGAGGTCGGCGTGTAGCGGAGTCGTGTTTCCAGAGTGGAAGACCGGTGCCAGGCCCAGGCATCGTGGGCCTTGGAGAGGAGGACACCCATGGAGTAGTCGTCATCGAAAGCGACGGCGTTGGTTAGGTTGCTGGCTAGTGTCCAGCTGTCCACCCATGCGACGGATAGTCGCTTTGCAGTAATGGCAATCGCAACATGGCGTGGCAGCCCCCTCAGAGCATCGCGCATGTCAACACGTGGGCGCCCAAACAGCCACCATCGTTCACGGGTGCTTCGGTCATTGGTCCTATCTCGTTCGGGCTTCACATCCCGCCTCACGATGTCGAGCGCAGCTTTGTATGGGAGGCATTTCTCAAGGGGCCGTAGACCGAAATCGATGGCCCAGCGTGAAGGAGATTGAGTGGGTGAATCCGTGATGTCACTGGCGGTGAGATAGGGGCGCACTACGTCGACGTTCGCTTCGTCTGCGGCCATGAGAATCCTCGCCGTGGACTCGTCAATAATGAGGCCCTTGGCCTTGGGGCTCGGCCCTTCAAAGCAGCGCGACTTGTTGGTTGCCAAGGGTTGGGGAGTCCAAGCCAAGGGGTCTTCGTCACGCAGCGAAGCGTTGATTGCTTTGGCAGGTGCACCATCAAGTACAAATTCAGACGGAGTCAGGTTGGGAGCTTTGACCCAATTAACGATGCTCACGTGAACCTTGGCCTCGCCCGGCCATTTCTGGCTTGAGATGGCGTCTGTAATGATGCCGCCATTGCCCATGACATATTCCAGGGAGGCGGAGCGTCCCAGGTTCTGCGAGATGGAGTTCGTGCCAACAAGCCCGGCGCGTTGTCCGGGTTTCAGCTGGTCCTGGGCTTTTCGGAACCAGTACACGCACAAGTCTTTGATGCCAACCCCAAAGCGTTTTCCAAGCCACTCCAGATAGTCGTCACCCAATGAGCGTCGTAGCAATGAAGCGCCCAGGAACGGCGGGTTGCCTACAATCGCGTCCACCTCTGGCCACTCGGCGGCCAGAGCGTCAGCGCGGCGGATGCTGGACATGTCCACCAAGGGCAGTGGATCTTCAGCGGCACCGTAGCGGTCGATCATCTGACGCTGCCCCATCCACAGTGTCAGGCGGGCTATGAGCACCGCGATGCCTTCGATGTCGATGCCGTGCAGGTTATTCAGCGGGTAGTAGGGCAGCGGTCCGGATGGAGCCGGCATGCCCGTGGTGGCCGCCGTCGTCGTGATCCTCTCCTTGAGTTCCTGCTCAAGTCCGCGCATTTCGCGGTAGGCGACGTAGAGGAAGTTGCCGCAGCCGCAGCTGGGGTCCAGGACTTTGAAATCGCAGAGTTCGTCCAGCAGGGACACGCCGCCAGCGACGGAAGTGACGGCGTCGATTCGCTCACGCCACGGCCGGATGATGGTGGGCGTGACGATCTTCATGATGTCGGCCTCGTGCGTGTAGTGCGCGCCGAGCTCGGCACGCCTTTCCTCGCCCAGGACGCCTTCCATGAGGGAACCGAAGATAGTGGGGTCCACTTGACGCCAGTCGAACTCCGCTGCCTGGGACAGCATCCGCAGTTCGTCGACGGTGAGGTCCACCTCGGCTGGCTCCAGGAACAGGGAGCCGTTCACATAGCGGGTTCCGTGCAGTTCGCCCTTCCTGTGCTGATCGCCCTTTTGATTGAGGACCCGGAAGAGGAAGCCGATTTCCTTCGCGGAGTTCGGATCTTGTTCGCTCAGCAACCGCTTCACGATGGTCTGCAGGGGATAGCCATCCAACATTCCGAGGTCCTCAGCGAAGAGGCACCAGACTGTCTGCAGGGTAAAGCGTTGAATTTCGTCAATGGGGGCCGCACTGCGATCCGCCAGGGAAAAGTAGAGGGAGGCGATGTGCTTGGCGGCGTCCTTGGACATGGCTCGGTGGTGCTCGGCAAACACGGGATCCAAGGTGGTGTCCGCGAGGAACAGCAGAGAATCGTACTTGTCCGGAAGGTCAGCCAGGGGGACGGTGAGCCTGGGTTTGGTAGGGAAGCGTCCCGGCTCCCAGATTTCGAACACCTGGAAATTGCAGATGACCACGAAGCGGGCCGCCTGAATGTCCGCCGTGTCATCCGAGGATTCCTGCCAGTACCGGTGAATCTGGTCCCGGGCCGACTCCACTTTGACGCCGGGCTTCTTCATCTCCACGATCAGGTTCCCTGGCCAGTGGAGGTCCATAAACCCTGCGCTCGACTTGAAGTCTTCAAAGACCGCACCTGCAGTCTGGCGATTGGACCCGTAGCACTCGAAGAGCTCGTTGAGGAACGTTTGGGCTTCGCCCTTCTCGCTCCCGGAGTAGCTCCGCCACTTGGCTGCAAACTTTATGAGTGCTGCTCGAATCTCCTCGCCGCTGCGCGCCAAGTATTCCCCCTGTTTTTGATGGTCAGGCCTATCAGGCCAGTTTTGAGGTGGTTGCGCCTAGAGAAGTCGAAGCGCTTCCTGGCGATAGTAGGCATCTCGCATCAGGCGCTTACGAGTCTTTTCGAGGGACTCGATCGCTTCATCGAGTGCGAGCTTGGAGTTGACCTCCACCTCGTGCTTAGCGGCTTGGGCGCGCACCTTCTTGGCACGTGCCAGTGTGTGCTCGATGTTCAGGAGCACGTCCGAGACGCCATTCATGACAACCTCGTGTGCTGCCTCTTCGTCGGAACGGTGGGCACTTGCTGAATTGCTTGCCATGATTCCTCCGGAGGTGCTGGATGGGAGTCCTCGGACCGCTGAACCGGCGAGGGTACTGGTTTTCAAGGGTACTAGAACCAGTTCATCTGTGGTCGGGTTTTCCACAGTTGCCGCTGGGTATGGGCTCTGAACGGGTGGCAAGCACTCGGGTCATTCCGGGTTTATCCACATACGTAACCTGACCGGTTCCGGCCGACTACCCCGCCGAATAGCTTTGAGTGCAGGAGATGCACTAAGATATTGAAGTCTGTGTTACGCCCTCTTGCCGTGTTTTGCGGCCGGGGAGCGCCAACGCAGCATCGCAAATGAACCTCCTGTTACGGAAATACCGTAACCGCTTAGCCCAAAGGAGGTGGGTTCACATATGCGTCCTTACGAATTGATGGTAATCATCGACCCCGAGGTCGAAGAGCGTACCGTAGAGTCGTCGCTTCAGAAGTTCCTCAATGTCATCACCACCGATGGTGGAACCATCGAAAAGGTAGACATCTGGGGCCGTCGCCGTCTGGCGTACGACATCAAGAAGAAGTCCGAAGGTATCTACGCCGTGGTGAACTTCACCGCAGCACCGGCTACCGCCAAGGAACTTGATCGCCAGCTGTCTCTCAACGAGACGATCATGCGCACCAAGATCATCCGCCCTGAAGACCAGAAGGTCGTTGCTGAGTAATCAGCCCCTTCCAGATCTTTACCCCGAAGGAACGAACAAGGAGGCAGTAGATGGCAGGCGAAACCACTATTACGGTCATCGGTAATCTCACCAATGACCCCGAGCTGCGGTTCACCCCGTCTGGCTCAGCAGTAGCGAACTTCACCATCGCTTCTACTCCCCGGACCTTTGACCGCCAGTCCAATGAGTGGAAGGACGGGGAAACCCTGTTCCTCCGCGCATCGGTATGGCGCGAAGCAGCCGAGAACGTGGCCGAGTCCCTCACCAAGGGTATGCGCGTCATCGTTTCAGGCCGTTTGAAGAGCCGTTCTTACGAAACTAAAGAAGGCGAGAAGCGCACCGTAATCGAGCTTGAGGTCGATGAAATCGGCCCGAGCCTGCGTTACGCAAACGCCAAGGTCAACCGTACCCAGCGCTCCGGCGGCGGGCAGGGTGGCTTCGGTGGCGGTAACGCCGGTAATTCCGGTGGCTTCGGAGGTGGCGCTCCTGGTGGAAACCAGGGCGGCGGCAACTCCGGTGGAACCTGGGGCGGCAACCAGCCCGCACAACAGCAGGATGACCCTTGGGCTACGCCCGGTGTCAGCAACGCTGGCGGCTGGGGCAACGGCCCGGATTCCGAACCTCCCTTCTAAACACCAAATAAACGTCCGACGCCGGACACTTGCCGGAAGTGCCGAAAGGCACCATGGCGACAACCGCCGTCGAACACCACCATCCCGTGGATCAATATCCACGGGCTCCATAGAATAGGAGCTCCACGATGGCTAAGGCTGAACTCCGTAAGCCCAAACCAAAGTCCAACCCCTTGAAGGCCGCTGACATCACTGTCATCGACTACAAGGACGTAGCATTGCTGCGCAAGTTCATCTCCGACCGCGGAAAGATCCGCGCTCGTCGCGTCACTGGCGTTACCGTTCAGGAACAGCGCAAGATCGCCCAGGCAATCAAGAACGCCCGCGAAGTTGCTCTGCTGCCTTACTCCGGCGCTGGCCGCGGCTAAGGGAAGGGATTAACTAACATGGCAAAGCTCATTCTGACCCACGAAGTAACCGGTCTCGGTGCTGCTGGCGATGTCGTCGAGGTGAAGGACGGTTACGCACGTAACTTCCTGCTGCCCCGCGGCTTCGCTCTGACCTGGAGCAAGGGTGGCGAGAAGCAGGTTGAGTCCATCAAGGCTGCTCGCGCCGCTCGTGCGCACGCTTCTGTTGAAGCTGCACAGGCACAGGCCCAGGCTCTGTCCTCCAAGAAGGTCAAGCTCGAGGTGAAGGCCGGCGAGTCCGGTCGTCTCTTCGGCACCGTCAAGCCTGCTGATGTCGCTGCTGCTGTTGAGGCCGCTGGCCTCGGCGCCATCGACAAGCGCAACGTTGAACTGCCGAACCACATCAAGTCTGTCGGTTCGTACACGGCTAACGTTCGCCTGCACGAGGATGTTTCTGCTGTCATCGACCTCGAGGTCGTAGCCAGCAAGTAGTCTCTGACTGCATCTGAAGGCCCCCGCTACCGGATTCCGGCGGCGGGGGTCTTTTTCTTTGCGCCGAGTTGGCACTTAACACCAATGTTGGCGCTCAACATGGGGGTTAAGTGCCATCTCGGCGCGAGATTATGGCGTGTGGAACTCCTCCATCACGTGCTTGTACCCGGAGCGGATCATCTCGGCCAGGGTGTCGCGGTCCACGTCGTCCAGCTTGTTCACATAAAGGCACGCGGCACTGGCCTTGTGCTTGCCAAGTTCCGGGAGCAGACGGTCTGCGTCGGGACCTTCGGTAAGGCCGTAGAGCACCAGGCTGGCCTTGCGCGGTGAAAATCCGACGGCGGCGGCGTCGCCTTCGCGGCCGCTGTCGTACTTGTAGTGATAGCTGCCGAAGCCGACGATCGACGGCCCCCACATGACGGCTTCCTTGCCGGTGATGTCGCGCATCATTTCCAGCAGTTCAAAGCCGTCCTCGCGCCGCTTCGGGTTCTCCACGGCGGCCAGGAATTCTTCCACGGAGACGTCCGTGGGCTGGGTCTTGTTCTCTGCCATAGGGGTAGTTTGGCAGACGCGGGACGGGTGCGTCAGCAGAAAAATCGGCCAGCATTCCGGGCGACGCCATGGTGGAGGACCCGGTGCCGGGCAGTTTCAATGCCGGTGCGGCTCAGTGGCTGATCGGCAGCGGCCGCAACGAGGCCCTCCGAGCAGCCGCTATTGCCAGTCAGATGCGTTTCGCTCGCGACAGGACCACCACCAGGAAGATGCCGGCGCTGAAGACCGCCTGAATAATGATGACGGACGTCGGCACGTAGCCGAGGTACAAGGCGAGCAGCACGGGGACCATGGCCAAGATGGTCACGTCCAGCCCGCGCATCAGTGAGCCCAGCTGAGCACGTGGAACCGGACCGAACGGCGTCTCAACCGGAGGTGCGGTCCAGTCCGGCGGGGTCCTGGTGGCTGCCCGGAGGGTCCCCGCACCCATGCCCACACCTGCGAGGGCGCCGAGGCCTATCAACCAGGGATTCGCCGTACCCAAGAGAACCAAAAGTCCGCTCAGCACGCCCATCCACACAGCCATTGCCAAGCACGGCATGAGCGCGCGACTGGCCCTCACCAGGGCGGGATGCAGCGGCAATAACGCGTCGAGCTCAGGAACCAGCGCCGTCCTGCGGGCCACACTCCCCATACCGGAAGCCGTTGCGCATCCGGAGATCACGATCACCGCCAACTGTGCGAACTCGGGCAGCCCGCCTTCCACGAGCAGTATCGCGGTACAGGCAACGAGCCACAGAATTGGCGGCACCAGTGGGGGATTGAGCCTCTGAAAAGCGACCACATCAGCGCGGATCAGCGCCCGAAGCGCGCCGCGCGAATGCCGGGCGTAGAACCTGGCTGCCCTACCGCCGTCGACCCTTTTACGGTTCCCACCAAGTGCTCGAAGCACCTCGTTGGGGTCCATCATGAACAAAGACGCACCCGCGTGGCCGGCGACGGCGCCGCCGCGAACCAGCTCGTCACCCCGCACCTGACCGGCGCGTGGCACCACCACGGCAAAGAGTCCGACGGCGGCGACTGACACCAGCGCTGTTGGCCACGGGGAGGAAGGCAACGCTGGAAGGACGGAGCACACAAGAAGTACAGTGGCCGCAATCGCCTTGCCAAGCCGGGGGTTCAGTAAAGCAAGCTGCTGCACGGCTGCCAGGAAAACCGCGATAGCGCCGGCCGCACCGAAGGTGAGGGAAGCAAGAACGTGTTCGAGGGGCCCGCGGTCATCGGCAGTCACCATGCTAAAGGGCAGGTAGATGGTGGCCGAGCCAGCTGCAGTTAGTGCGACTTTGCGGACGAATGGCGGCAGGACCATGGGGCGGCGGTCAACGGGAAGCGTCAGCCACCAGGTGCTCTCTGCGCCGTTGACGGTCATCGGTCCAAGCTTCCGTGCAAGGTTGCTGATGACGAGAAGGGCCGCGAAAGTGATGGATGTCCACAGCAGGGATTCCGGCAGGACGAGCCATGGTGCCCGGATGATGCTGTTGGCCGTTGACGCCCGGTCCGCGATTTCGTTGCGCAACGCAAGGACGAAAGAGGCGGCAATAGTCAATGCCACACCAATGCCGAGTCCCCAGCTGTAGGCATCGACGACGAGGTCTCCCCACGAGGTTCGGCTGCGTTTGTAGCGTCTGGCGGACCGGCGGGTGAATCGGACAATCTCAGAGGCCAGCTCCGATTCTGCGGGGAACGTTCGAGGGCGAGCATGTCAGGACCCTGCAATGATCGAGACCCCCTGCTCCGGATCGAACTCCCGGATTTCCTCGTCAATGACCAAACAGGTGGAAGCCGTGGCGAGCAGCAGTTGGGGATCATGGGTGACCAGCACTACCGCTCCGCCGTCCTTTGCATGGTCTGCGATCCTTTCGCCAATGGCTACGCGCATCCGGGGATCAAGCCGCTGTTCCGGCTCGTCCAGGATCAGCAGCGATGACGGCCGGATAAGTCCAGCGGCAAGCAGCAACCTGCGGCGTTGGCCGGAAGACAAGGCATCGGGGATGGCGTGGGCCCTGCCCTGGAGCCCGAAGAATTCCAATTCTTCCTCAACGCGCGCTTCGGGGTCATCCAGGGAGTGCCCGCGGGCGATGAGGAGCAAGTGCTCGCGGACGGTAAGGGACGGGAAGAAGAGGTCGTCGTCGAAAACGGCGGAGACTTGCCGGCGGAACGGCACGGCGTCCGGATCGATGAGGAGGCCGTGGACCTTCACATCGCCGGAAAGGGACGCCTGCCGCCCCGCGATGGTCCGGGCTACCGTGGACTTTCCTGCGCCGTTGACGCCGACGATTCCCAAGACTTCGCCCGCGTCCACCGATGCGGAAACTTCCCCGCAAACCGGAGCTCCGGCATAGCCGACCAACAGGCCTTCGGCCTCCAAAACTGTCCCCATGGTGCAACCCTACCCGCGGGATTGGCGCGACCCCGCTGCACCGTTTAGCGTGAGTCATATGTCAGCATCCGATGCTTCCGCGAGGGCCAACGGCAACCCTTTGCTTGTCCTGGGCAAAATCACGTCGATCCTGGATGCCTTTTCCTTGTCCAAGCCGGTGCTTCAGTTGGCTGACATCCGTGAGTTCACCGGCATGCCCACGTCCACGGTGCAGCGACTGGTCACGAATCTGACCTCCCAGGGCTTCCTTGACCGCGAGGGGGACGCCTACCGCATCGGAATGCGGATGGCGTACTGGGCCGCGCCCGCAACCCGGGGGATGGAGGTTGTGGACATCCTGAGTCCGCTGCTCAAGGCCCTGCGCGACACCACCGGCGAGACCGCATGCTTCTTCAAAGCCGAGCAGCACTACCGGGTTTGTGTCGCCATGGCCGATACCCATCACGCTCTGCGCCGCGAAATGCACTTGGGCAAGATTGTCCCGCTTCATGCAGGTTCTGCAGGCAGGGTTCTGCTCGCATGGTCTCCTGAACTGATGGAGGCTGTCCTGCGGGATCCCTTGGAGTCCATCACCGACTACACCATCACCAGCTCCGAGGAACTGGAAGCCGCGGTGAAGAAGACCCATGCGGACGGGTTCGCGATCACTGTGGGCGAGAGGGAAGACGGCGCGTCAGGCCTTTCTGCGCCTGTTTTCGATTCAGCCGCTGGCTTGGTGGGAGCCGTAACCATCAGCGGACCGACTCTTCGGATGCCGCTGGAGACGTGCGAGGCTTGGGTGGAACCCCTTCTCGCTACTGCCGAGCACATGACCAGGCTCATCGGTGGCCGGTTCCCCGGCGAGAGCTGAATCCTCAAACCCTAGGGAGAATGACGATGCCTGAGAAGTCCTCAACAGTGGACGCGTATATCTCCGTCCAGCCGGCGGCCACTCAGCAGGTCCTCCATGAAATCCGCCGAACCATCCACGCTGCCGTGCCGGACGCCGGGGAGATGATCAGTTACGGCATCCCCACCATCACCCTTGGCGGGCACTACGTGGTGTATTTCGCTGCTTGGGCGCACCACATCTCTGTCTATCCGGTCCCTCGTGGTGATGAAGGCCTAGCCACGGAACTGGCCCCGTACCTGTCAGGCAAGGGGACCTTGAAATTTCCGCTGGCCAAGGAAATTCCTTTGGATTTGATCGCTAAAGTTGCTGCCCAGCTCGCGGCAGAGAAAAAGATGGGGCACTGATGAGGGACTTCGAAACCCTGGTGAACGAGGCTGCCGAAGCGGATGTGACCGGGTGGGGGTTCCATTGGCTGGAGGGGAGGGCCACCGAAGAAAGGCCGCCTTGGGGGTTCGCAAAGATGCTTGCCGGGCGTCTTACCACCGTCCGGAGTGCACTGGATCTTGATACCGGTGGGGGAGAGGTGCTTTCCGAGGCAGGAAAGTTTCCCGAACGGATGGTGGCCACCGAGGGATGGCCGCCCAACGCCCGGCGGGCTGCTGAAAGGCTCGGTCCACGCGGCGTGGAAGTCGTGGAAGCAACCACCGATGCACCGTTGCCGTTCCCTGACCACTCCTTTGAATTGGTCACAGCCCGGCACCCTGTTCGGCCGGACTGGAATGAAATCCACCGCGTGTTGGCCCCCGGTGGCCACTATTTCGCCCAACATGTTGGCCCGGCGTCGGCGTTTGAACTCATTGAGCACTTCCTCGGTCCGCTGCCGGTACAGCGGAAGGGCCGCGACCCGCAGGCCGAGTCAACCGCTGCGGAAGCTGCCGGGCTGACCGTCACAGACCTCCGGACGGCCAGGTGCCGCATGGAGTTCTTCGACGTCGGGGCGGTGGTGTGGATCCTGCGTAAGTGCGTGTGGTGGGTCCCCGACTTCTCCGTTGGGGGCTATCGTGACAAACTCAAGGAGCTGGACGAACAAATGAGAGCTGGCCGCCCCTTCATCGCTCACTCCACCCGGCACCTGATTGACGCCCAGCGCATTGGGTAGAAGTTAAGCGGGCGCAACTAGGAGGAGCACGCATGGATTCTGCACGGACCTTTGAGTCGATTGTCATTATCTTCAATCCCAACAGCACTGGGGATGCGCCTGAGCTGGCGCAGCAACTGCACGACAGGCTGAAGGAGATGCTGACGTATCAGCCCGAAATCACCCTTCAGCCCACGGAGCACGCCGGGCATGCGGTGGACCTGGCACGCGAAGCGGCCTCAAAGGGCGGCGACGTCCTGGTGGTCTCGGTGAGCGGCGATGGCGGCTATAACGAGGTGGTCAACGGTGTGATGCAGGCGGGCAACCCGAGTGCCGTCTGCGCGGTCAGGGCCGCCGGCAATGCGAACGACCATAGCCGGATCATCGCGACTAAACCTTTGGAGGAGGCCATCGCGGAGGGCCGTGTCCACAACATTGACCTTCTCCGGATTCACACAGGCCAAAAAGAGAATGAGCCTCTTGAATACGCCCACTCTTATATCGGATTCGGCCTCACCCCGGTGGTTGCCACTGAACTCGAAAAGGGCAGCAAAGGTGCTCTCAAGGAAATGGTCACTGTTATTCAGACCTTCTCCAAGTTCGAGCCTTTTGGCATCCGCTTGGCTGACGGGAAGCGCCGAAAGTTCGACAGTCTTGTCTTCGCCAACATCAATGAAATGGCCAAGTATGCCACGTTGAGCGAAGCGGAGGACCACCCCTCTGATGGGAAATTCGAGGTGATCGTTTTCCCGCACATGCCTAAATGGCGCACTCTCCTGACTGCATTGAAAGCCACCACCCAAGGCCTGGGTGATCAGCCGAGTGTGAGCAGCTACGAATTCACCACGCTCAAACCGTTGCCGTACCAAATGGACGGCGAAGTGAAGTCCGTTGAAGCCAACGTCAAGGTCACAGTGGAGTGCGCTCCCCGTGCCTTGGCTACCCTCGGTTAGGCCCGTTGCTGGCGCAGGACGTGGTGACGAAATCGTAGATCCGGCCCCGCAGTTCGTCCGGTGCCGCGATCTTCAGCAGACCCTGCCGTTCTCCCACCTTGATTCTCAAAGGCAGGAGGGTCCCCACCTTGTCTTCTGCTACCGCGTGCGGATCACAACGGGCGGGCCGGATGGTCAGTGGCAGCTCTTGCTTGGCCGTGCCCAGGAGGACGTTCCCGGGCCAGGGGGCAGTGGGGGATTGGGCCAGTAACGTGGTTTCGTCGATCGCCTCAATAGTGAGGCTTTGCGCGTCAGTTCCCGGCGTGGCTGGCGTGATGATTAGGCGTACGACGGCGGTGCGACCGTCCGCAGCCACCTCAAGTCGCGGGTCCAAGACTATGGTTGCGACCGCGGCTGCTTCCGCTGCAATGCATAGCTCGCCGGCGTTCCTGGCCAGGACGCCGAAGGGATCTGAGACGCTGGTGTTCTCCTCCACAGGATCCTTGCCGGGCGCTGCGTAGCCGACCGTGGCCTCGAGTTCCAGTGACTCGCCCTCTGATCTTCCGCAGGAGGCCGGAGGCAAATCAGCAGGAAGGCTCTTGGGCTGACGGGGTGGTAACTCAAGGCTGCCCGCAGACGGCTGCCAGGATATGTCTCCTTCAAATAGGGGAGAGTGGAGCCGGGCGCTGGTCACTGTGAGGGGCGCGTCTGTGGTGTTGGTGAGCTGTATTTCGATGGCTTGCTTGCCGTATTGGTCCCTTGATTGGTTGACCTCCACGGTGATGGGCTGTGCAGTTGCGGTGGTGGGTTGCGTGCCGGCTTCGCCGGAGTCGCATGCGGCCACAAACGGCATGGCCATGGCGAGGGCAAAACCCGCCGCAAGCGAACGCCACGTCCGGCTCATCATGCCATCAGTGTAGGGGCGCTGTGAATCTGGACGGTACGTGGCGGGACGATGCAGGATAACGTGGGAATTGTTGGGTTTAGGGCCAGCCACTGAACTGGTCCGCGCTGTGATTCGTGGGTGGCGGGTTCTTATAGATCCGACCGCGCTGGGATTTTGCCACTCCCTGGTGCCGTGGCGGCCGCGTCCGCCGATGCCTGCGCTGCCAGATCATGTTCAAAATGAAAACGGTCACCATGACCAGGAGCAAACAGCCTAGGCACGCCAGCAATGCAATGCTCTGATCCATCGGTCATCCTTCTCTGTGACGCTGATGCCTTATTGGGTCCTACCTTAGCGAGCCGTGCATCAAAGCCCCCGGGCCGGAGGGTTGGTGCCAGTAAGATGTGGCTCACGCGTTTCTTCGAATTCCGCCAATGAAGTTAATAAGCGAAAGGCGACACTGATGTCATTCCAGGCTTACCTCGACGCTATTGAAGACAAAACCGGGCTCACACCGCGGCAACTGGTTGAAATTGCGGAAACCAAGGGATTCAACGACCCTTCGGTTAAAGCCGGGACCATCCTTGAATGGCTCAAGGCTGACTACGATCTTGGCCGTGGCCACGGCATGGCTTTGGTGCACGTCATCAAGAAGGGGCCAAAGATCGACAGCAAGAACGTGGGATCGGACGGAACCCACCGAGACGATTCGGACACGCTCTGGCTGTATGGCAAGGCCAGCAAACCAACTCCCTGAACGTGCTGGCGAGCCAACGCTAAGCATGCTTAGCTTAGTGTTAGCCATTTCATGATGTGCACGCAGAGAGGATCGCCATGTCTACCGTGACGCAGCTGTTCAAATCCCCTGCCGCTGACGTCTGGAAGGTCATCGAGGATGGTTGGCTCTATTCCGGCTGGGTTGTGGGTGCCTCAAGAATCCGCGCCGTGGATGAGCAGTGGCCGCAGGTTGGCGCAAAGTTGCACCATTCCGTGGGCTCTTGGCCTTTTCTCATAGATGACAGTACCCGGGTGACAAGCATGGAACCTGGCCAAAAGTTGGAGCTTCTCGCCAGGGGGTGGCCCTTGGGCGAGGCAAAGGTGCTGGTCACCCTCGAGGACCTCGGAGGCCATCAATGCCGCGTCTCCATCGCCGAGGATGCCGTGCGTGGGCCAGGAAAAGTGGTGCCCAAAGCCCTGCGGGATCCCATGATTTCCGTACGAAACCGTGAGACCCTCCGGCGCCTTGAACTCATGGCTGCGGGCGGGGCTGGCCGGAACAACTAAAGGCAGAAGCGAGAGCCCTGCCGACAGCCCACTGACCGGCGTCGGACAGTAGTTGCAGTCCAGGTTCCGGGATGGCCGTGGTGACCAGAAAATGGTGCCCAATGGTCAGTTGCCTTCAGCGGAGGCTGGCTGATTAACGGAAACTGGCATGACCCAGTCAAAGGCCTCAGCTTTGGAACGAGCTCCCTGGGCTGCCTTGGAGCGGTTCGGTTCGCCCAGTTCGGCCAGCAGCTTTTCCGAGAGCGCCACCAGCTTGCCGAAGACGTCCGGAGTGAGCCACCCGGGACGGGTTGCGAAGAGTATGTCTTCGGTGGACGTGTTGCCGCTGGCGCCGGGTGCGAACGGGCAGCCGCCCAGTCCACCGAGGGCTCCGTCCACCATTGCAGCGCCGGCCTGGATCGCGGCGAGCGTGTTTGCCACGCCCAGGCCCCAGGTGTCGTGTCCGTGGTAGACGATCCGACGGGAAGGGGACTCGTCCCGAACCCGGGTGATCAGCCGGGATACCTGCCCGGGTATTGCTTGGCCCAGGGTGTCGCAGATGACGATGTCCGTGGTGCCTTCGGCGCGGGGATCGTTGGCGATGGAGAGTACGCGTTCCTCCGGAACGTAACCCTCGAACGGGCAAGTGAAGGACGTGGCGATGCACAGTTGGATCTGGCCATCAACAGCTCGCGCGTACTCGACGGCCTCAGGCAAGGCAGCCAAGCTCTCGTCCGTAGTCCGCCCGATGTTCGCTCTATTGTGCGAATCCGAGGCAGACAAACAGTACTGGAAGTTCCGCGCTCCGGCGGCGGATGCCTTGGCAACGTGGCCCGGTGTCGCCACCCAAATCCAGCATTTTTCCAGTTCCTCAGGGGTGAGGGCTTGGACCACTTCCAGCGTGTTGGCCATGGTGGGGACCAGGTCTGCGCGGGCCATGGAACCCAGCTCGACCGCGGGCACTCCCAGTCTCAGCAGTTCCCGTACGGTCTCGATCTTCTGCTCCGCAGGTAGGAGCTTGCCGGTGAGCTGGAGTCCGTCGCGCAGGGTGACGTCCCGCAAGAGAACGTTGCCCAGCGTTGAGGCAAGGCGGCTTTCAAAGCGGTTCATGGTCGGAGGGCCTCCTCGCGGCCGGAAGCCGCCTCGATCTGTGCGGCATCCATGTTCAGGAGTCCGCCAAGGATTTCTTGGGTGTTTTCGCCCAGGTCCGGGCCCAGGTTCCGAATGGGCAGGGACTGGTCCCCGATCACCGGAACAATGCCCGGGAATCCGACGCCGGGGAGGACTTCCTCGCCTGTGGAAACGTCGAATTTCTGGATCATGTTGCGCGCGGCGTACTGGGTGTCTGTGCTGATATCGGCCGCGGTGTAAATGGGGCCGGCGGGGACACCGGCGGCTTCGAGGGCTGCCAGGGCTTCAGCTCCTGAAAGGGTCGCTGCCCACTCGCCGATTGCCTGATCCAGTTCTTCGCGTTTCGCCCAGCGCCCGGCATTCGTTTGCAGGGAAGGGTCCTCTGCGAGGTCCGGGCGGCCGATTGTCTGCATGTAGCGCTGGTAAATCGAGTCACCGTTGCCGGCAACCACGATGCTCGCACCGTCCTTGCACACGTACGCGTTGGAAGGTGCGATGCCTTCCATCCGGCCACCAACACGTTGCCGGTCCACGCCGTAGGCCTGATAGTCCGGGATCAGCGATTCCATCATGGAGAACATGGCCTCATTCAGCGCGACGTCGATGATGCGCTCGGTGAGCGGAACCGCGCCGGCCGAGTCCCGGCGTCGGGCTTCACGCTGGTACAGGCTCATCATGGAGCCGAAGGCGGCGTACAGGCCCGCGATCGAGTCCCCGATGGAGACGCCAACACGCACCGGTGCGCGGTCCGGGTCGCCCACCAGGTTGCGGAACCCGCCATATGCTTCGGCGACGGCGGCGAAACCTGGCCGCTCGGACAGTGGCCCGGTCTGCCCGAAGGCAGAAATGCGGGTGACGATCAGGTCCGGATTGGCTTTATTGAGGACCTCCGGGCCCAAGCCCCACTTTTCCAAGGTGCCGGGGCGGAAGTTCTCCAGCAGGATGTCGCACTTGGCCACCAGTTCCAGCACAGCCTGCTTGCCTGCCTCTGTGCGCAGATCCAGAACCACGGACTTTTTGTTGCGGTTCAGCGTGCGGTAGAGCATGGAGGTGTTGCCCTTGTGCAGGCGCCAGTTGCGCAGTTCGTCGCCGGTACCTGGCCGCTCCACTTTGATGACCTCAGCTCCGAAGTCGGCCAGCAGCCTCCCGGCCGTGGGCGCGGCGATGTAGTTACCGAGTTCCAGGACCCGGACGCCGTCCAGAGGGGCGATTGTTTGGTGTGTCATGGTCTTCTTTCGTGCGTGGTGGGTAGGCGGTAAGCGGGGCCGGTCAGAACAGCAGGCTCATGGGCAGGATCAGGAGGATCGCCACCACGGAGGCTACGGACACTCCCACCGTGACCGATTTGAGTGCACCCCTCACACTCTGGCCCAAAAGTGACTGCAGGAGCCAGAACGTGTTGCTGGTGACGTGAACCATGAAGAGCGATCCCGCACCTGCCGCCAGGGCCAGCAGTACAGGATCAAGACCAATGGCTGGAGCGATGGGCGCAAGCAGGCCGGCCGCCGTGATGGCAGACAAAGTAACGGACCCGACGGCGATGTGCAGCACTGCAGCGATTGCCCAGACCACCAGCAGCGGGGCCACCGTGCTCGCGGAGAAGAATCCACCCAGAATGTCACCCAGACCAGCAGCTGCGACCGTTGCGGCCAGCGATCCGCCCACACCGGTGAGGATCAGGATCTGACCGCTTTCCTTGAAACCGACCGCGATGGCCTCCTCAACTTTTTTCTGTCCTATAGCCGCGCGGGTCACCAAGCAGGTGCCGATAAGGCCGATCAGCAGGGCAATCACGGGCTCACCGAGGAGCTGCAGCCAAGGGAGCTGAATCTCGAAGATCTCCAGGATGGCCCCGGCACCAATGAGGAGCAGGGACGTCAGCAGCGGCGCGAACAGCAGGAGCAGCGGGGCTTCTTTGCGCTCGCGTTCGACGACGGCGACACTTGCGCCGGCAGGCTGGGCGCTTGATGCCGTGGTGCCACGTTCGTTGTTGGTGGTCGGCGCCGATGCCAGGCCATTGTCCGCGGGTTCCTCGCCTTCGCTGTCCTCCTCAGCCACGAACGTGTGGTCCTCGTCCTTGGCCTCATTCCAGAATCCGCGACGGAACAGGAACGTCATGATGGCAATCGAGATGATGATCGTGGGGATCACAAGGAGCAAGCCGAAGAGCAGCATCTTGCCGAGCGGCACATTCAGGAGACCGGCCAGCGCGAGAGAGGCGACGCCGGGAACGGTGAAAACGATTCCGCATTCCAGCGCAATAGCCATGGCCGTAGCCATTCGTGCCGTGCCGAGCTTGCCGATTTTCGGTGCCAACTTGCGGGCAAGCGGAGCCGAGATGACCAGCAACACGTCGAGGAAGATCGACTGCAGAACCGTTCCGATGGCCAGGCCCATGGTGTAGGGGAGGCGCTTGGGGCCGAACGTTTTGAGGAGGTGTTCCACGAGCCTGCGGATCGCGCCGCTCTGATTGAGGATGGAGCCCATCAGGACGCCGAAAGCGATGAGCAGGCCGACGTCCACCATAATTTCGCCGAAACCGCCGGTGATGGTTTTGACGGTTTCCTCAACGCTGAGGCCCACGGCCAGGCCAAGGTAAACGGACGCGAGGATCAGGGAAATCACCGGGTTGACCCGGAAGCGGACGATCAACAGGACAGCGGCCAGGACCGCCACAGCTGTGTTGATCAGAACAGCAATGTCTGACATGGGGAAATCCGATCGTTGGGCCTTCCACTTTGAAGGCTGAATCTGATGCGGGCATCGTGAGGCAGGCCACATCTCTAATCCCATATTATGAGTTTGAACTCATAATACAAGCCTTTTCAGAAAACTAGACTCAAGGACATGACCTTCGTGATGCGGCCCGCCCGCCCCGTAGACGCACCTGGCATCCTCGCTGCGGATCTGGATGCCGGGCGCACGGCACCCGCCGACGCCGCGCGATTCGCCGCGAGTATCAGTGCCGCGGTCGCGGACCCCACACGTCTCGTCGTCGTCGCCGAAGCGCAAGGTGACGCGAATGCGGGAGGAGGGGTCGGCGTCGTGGGTTGGGCCAAAACCCACCCGTTCGACGGCGGCGAAGGGGGCCTGCTGCAGGCGGCGCGGCCGCTGTCCTGACCCTCGGGGACGCCCTTCAGCCTTAGCATGGTCCTCAGATGCGCCGACCGGGGGAGTGTGTGATGGGGCCGTTGGAATCAATTCAAGCGAGCACGAGGCAGGGTGGGCCGGCCCGAAAGGGATTGCCCTCGAAGACCCACCGGAAGCGGTCTACGCGGCAACGCAAACTCGAGTTGGCGATTTTGCTGGTGCTGATCGTCGCCCTGGCGCTTTCGGCAACGCCATGGCCTTCGGCCATGCTGATCCGAAGTGTTTTTGAGCGCGGGGCGCAGGCAACCATCGACGAAATGACGCCGTACGTTCCGGATACACCACTCCAAACTCAGCCTGGCGTCGTGTACAAGCCCGGTTCCACCTTCGATGTCTTCAGTCCTGCGGGCACCACAGCCCCACTTCCAACTGTGGTGTGGATTCACGGAGGCGCCTGGATTTCCGGGGCCCAGCGCGACGTGAATCCCTATCTCCAGATCATTGCGGCCGAGGGCTACACCACCATTGGCATGAGTTATCCAATTGCCCCCGAGGCCACCTATCCCACGGCTGTGGGCGACATCAACGAAGCCCTTGCCTATATCAAGGCCCATGCCGCCGAACTGAACGTGGACACCAGCCGCATCGTCCTGGCTGGCGACTCTGCCGGTGCGCAGCTTGCCAGCCAGATGACCACGCTCACCGTTAATCCGGAGTACGCCAACCTGATGGGAATCCAACCTGCGCTACAGAAGTCGGAGCTGGCGGCCACCATCCTGCATTGTGGCGTCTATGATCTACGGGCTATGGCCGACCTCAGCGGACTCGTAGCCTGGGGTTTCAAGACGTCCTTGTGGGCATACACGGGCACGAAGGATTGGTCCGCCACCTACGCGGGCGCGACCATGTCCACCATCGACTTCGTAACCGACGACTTCCCGCCGACGTTCATCAGCGGCGGCAACGGCGACGGGCTCACCTGGCTTCAGTCTGTTCCCTACAGCAACCGGCTGAAGGACGCGGGAGTCCCGGTGACCGAGCTCTTCTGGCCGGCTACGCACGAGCCTGAACTGCCGCACGAGTACCAGTTCCACCTGAACTTCGACGAGGCGCGCGAGGCGCGAGACAAGACATTCGACTTCCTCTCCACGCACGCCCCGAGGCAGTAATTGCCGGGAGCAAGGCAAAGTACTGCAAAGTATCTCCATTATGGAACTATTATTGCTGTATGACTTCCTCCCCTGAGGCCCTTCCCGCCGCGCGCCAGTCCGTTCTCTTCTGGGCTTCGGCCCTATGCGCCGGGGTTTTGGTCCTTGTTCCGGCGTGGATGCTGATCGGCAATCCTGCGGTGCTGCGTGGTCATCCGCTCCTGCCTGCACTGTTGGTGACGGCCGCCGTCGTCGGAGCTCTTTGGGGTGTCCTGCTGTGGCGCCGCCGCCGCGACGCGCTCCGTAAGCGTTCGGTTGTGAGGGCGGTTGGAGCGTGGCTAGGCCGCGTCGGCGTTCTGGGCCTCGTGGCCATGCTGGTGTGGCTGAATCCCTTCGCATACCAAGCCGGCGTTGGGGCTGAAGCCGGATCGGCGAGCTCCATGACGGAGTCGCCGACGGCCATCACCATGACTCCGGATGGGGCGTCTGCCACCGAGGGGCTGATCTTCTATCCGGGTGCCCGTGTTGAAGCGCGCGCGTATGCGGACATCCTTAAGCCGGCAGTGGATGCCGGGGCCCTCGTGGTGATCCTCAAGACGCCTCTGAACCTTAGCCTGCTGGGCGGAAATCAGGCCCGCGGGGTCATGACTGACCACCCTGAAATCTCCTCGTGGGCTGTTGGGGGTCATTCGCTCGGCGGAGTCAGCGCGAGCACCTTCGCGTTGGGCAATCCGGACGTTGACGGTTTGATCCTCTACGCCTCCTACCCGTTGGACTCAATGCGCGACCGCGCGGGGCTGCAGGTCCTTTCCATCTCGGGGTCCGAAGACGGACTGAGTACGCCAGCTAAGATCGACGCTTCCCGCAACTTGCTGCCATTGAATGCCACGTTCGTCGAGATCCAAGGTGGCAATCATGCGTTTTTCGGGAACTATGGACCGCAGCCCGGCGACGGCGAACCCACTGTCGGCCGTGACGTGGCTCAAGGGCAGATCGCCGCAGCCACGGCGTCCTTCCTGGCTCGGGCCTAGGGGCGCCAGGGCCTTCCGGGAATACTTCGGAGCGCGGCCCTGTTCATTGATTTAGATGCAAACGCATGTAAGCTGGATGAACGAGCAACAGGAGAATGCCATGGAAACCCGCCGCATCACCGTACTTTCCGCCGGACTCGGCGTCCCGTCGTCGAGCCGCTTGCTGGCCGACCAGCTGGCCGCCTCCGCTGAGCGGCAACTGCGCGCGGCAGGGTACGACGCGAAGATTGACGTTGTTGAACTGCGCGATCTCGCGGTGGACATCGCCAACAACTTCGTCACCGGCTATGCCGCACCGCGCCTCGCGGACGTGATTGCCGGCGTCGAGGATTCCGACGCCATCATCGCGGTCAGCCCAGTATTCAGTGCGTCCTACAGCGGTCTGTTCAAGTCCTTCATCGATGTCCTGGACCCGAAGTCGTTGGAAGGCAAGGCTGTGGTGCTTGGCGCTACGGGCGGCACCGACCGCCACCAGATGGTCCTCGACTACGCAATGCGTCCCCTGTTCAGCTACTTGCGCACCAGGATCGCGGCTACCGGCGTCTTCGCAGGGCCCCAGGACTGGGGAAACACCGACGACGGCGCCTCGCCCCTCTCGGTGCGCGTAGACCGGGCCGCGGGTGAACTCGTGCAGCTGTTGAGCGGGCAGCAGCCGCGCCGCAAGAACGACTCGCTCGAGTCGCTGCCGTTCGAACAGCTGCTTGCCGGGATCTCAGCAGGCCGGTAGCCCTTACTTTGGGGGGGGTAGTGGAAATCTATCCGCTCTACCAAGCCTGGGTCGTTGATCGCACGCCTTTGATGCTGGGGGATGAACGGACCCGACAGCATACCGAAGAATAATGGGATCATGCACAATCGAGAGCTGCACGACCTGCACGACCTGGACGAGTTGCTGGCGGACGGCGAAACCCTGACCGTGGCGAGGATATCGACTTACCTCGCCGCCCGTCGCGTGGCGACCGCGAATTGGTTCGGTCCGACCGGCCGCGCAGAAAGGTCGACGTGGATCGATCGCGATGGCACGGGCTGGCGAGTGTGGGACACCGATGAGCGCGCTGGGATCATGGACTTCACCACCCTTCGCACCGAGTCGGAAACAGAGGCGCTGCGCAGCTTTCTCCTCCGGGCGCGGTATCACCTCAATCAAGAGAGGAATGCGGTCCGGGGCAACTTTTGATATGGGAACGGGGAGGGTGCACTCCTGCGCCAACCCGTTCATCAGCCGGGCCTTACTTGGCACGAACTATTTTGATCGTTCGATCGTTGGGGCAAACATGAAGTGTCCTGTGGATTCCATTGACCTGGTGATGAGCGAACGAAGCGGCGTGGAGATCGACTACTGCCCGCAGTGCAGGGGTGTGTGGCTGGATCGTGGGGAGCTGGACAAGATCATTGATCGCGTAGCGGCGGAAACCATCCCAGCTCCGGCCCGGCCCACCGCCGCGCCGTCCCAGCCTCCTATCGCGCCGCCACCCATCTACAATCCCTTTGAGTCGCGGCCTCAACAGCCGCGGTACGACGATAGGGACAGGCGCGACTACGACCGGAGGGACAACGATCGCCGCGACGGCTACGATCGCGACCAGTACGGCCGCAAGCGCAAGAAGAAGGAAGGCTTCCTGGGCGACCTGTTCGACTTCTAGTATTTAGTCGTCCAAGAGCTCGATGAACTCGCGGGCCTGCTTGATGTTGATGTCTGAGTGGCGCGTCAAAGCAAGAGCCGCGCCCTCAACGTCACCGCTTTTTGCCAGCGTCCGGATTCGTCCGTAGATCTCATCGTTGAGCATGTTGCTGCTCACTTCCCGGGTGACATCGCCTTTGCTGACGATCGCCCTGTACCTGTAGGGGAAGCGCTCGGGTTCGTCGTCGTCATCGGCAAGCAAGTCTTTGGGAGTGGCCTCTGGCGTGAACGGCTGGGGGTGCGCCGCGAGAGCGCCGACGGCGTTGCGCGAGGCCCGTAGGCCCTCTCCAGTCGCCTGGAGGTAAAGCTTGATCGCCGCCATGCCCTGTCCTTGGGCAATGAGCGAGTAAAGCTGTCGGTGCTGCTCCTGGTTGAGTTTGGCCGCGGACTCCTGTGCCAGCTCCAGTGGGTCCTTGGGTGCATTCGCCGCTGCGATGCTGGCCTTGCTTTCAGTCGAGCGCTTGGTGAAGGAGCGAATAAGCAGGAGCACGCCCGCAATGACCGCAATGAGGATCAGGAGCGGGATGAGGATGGAATCCATGGCGTTGTCAGAGCCGATCTACGTAGTTCTTGGCGGTAAGTAAATCTGAGTGCGTGGCTTGGCGCAGGACTTTGATGGCCTCGATCTTTTTCCCGCTCCGGACCAGGTTCTGTAGCTCGAAGGCGAGTTGCGGGTTCAGCTGACCATTGGGAAGCACGGCGGGCTGATGTCCCGTTTGGCCGCCTGGGCGCCCTGTCTGGGCTTGGATGGGGGTCCTGGCGTTCTCGGCCTGTTCCCTTTGGCTGGCCACGTTCTGGCTCGGCTTGGTAGTGGCTTCGATTCGAGCGCGGAGGGCCAGCGCTTCCTGCACTTGGGACGCTTGGTGCGCAGCGGAACGTGCCGCTAGTTCCCGCTGATACTTCTCGGCGTCCGAGAGGCCTGTGTCGCGTGGTTTGAAGGCCGCGGTGAGTGCCCACAGCAGGCCCACCAGGACAAGAAGCGGAAGGACAATCGTCAGTACGTCACCAATGTTCATCCCCATGCTTAGAGCTTATGCCAGAAGTTGGTTATCCACAGCACATTCCACTTCCGGCATAGGCTTCTGAGAGAGATGTGTCAAATTAAGGCCCCATCTGTAAGATGCATCACAATTTCGGCATGTTTAGCATGATTTTCCGCGTACGGATGACCCAGCGGGATGCGGCCTCTGTGGATTAGTTCCGCCCAAATCTTTCTTGGGTCCACAGCTTGTGAAGAGTGTTTCCGCAGGTCAGAGGCTATTTTCCCGTAAAAGAATTTCTCTATCCACAGGGTAACGCACAGTCTGTGCACAACGTGGAGCTTGTATTCCACAGGTTTTCCACAGGGGGTATCCGGCGCCTGCTGTAACGTGTCTGAAGTGTCCATTTTGGGCATGAATATCCCGCGCTGGGTTTCCCGGACTCCCATAAAGTCACTGCTTGTGACGGGTCCACGGAACCGACTGTGGATAACTTGTGGATATGGCTATTCTGTCGGACCTGCCTGACATCGTGGGATGCACCAGGCGGACCTTGTAGCCACACTGCGCTTTACGGGCCGCCAGGAAGTACACCCTGCAGCGGTACACAAATGGAGGACGGCTTTGTCAGTTACGCACTTGGACTCAATCGAGGGCTCACGCGCTTCGGACTCGAGCCGGAAACCTCCGCAGGACATCCCTGCTGAACAGTCGGTGCTCGGCGGCATGATGCTCTCCAAGGACGCCATCGCCGACGTAGTCGAAATCGTCCGTGGGCACGACTTCTACCGTCCAGCACACGAGACCATCTACGAGTCCATTATTGATCTCTACGGCCGTGGCGAACCTGCCGACGCCGTCACCGTCTCAGATGAACTGACCAAACGTGGTGAGATCAACCGGATCGGCGGTCCGGCCTACCTCCACGAGCTCATCCAGACTGTCCCCACCGCGGCCAACGCCGGCTATTATGCCGAGATCGTTGCGGAACGCGCAGTGCTGCGCCGCTTGGTCAACGCCGGCACCAAGATCGTCCAGATGGGCTACGGGCAGGACGGCGAAGTGGAAGACCTCGTCAACCAGGCCCAGGCCGAGGTGTACGCGGTAGCTGAGAAGCGGACTGCCGAGGACTACGTGGCGTTGAAGGACGTCATGGAGTCCACTGTGGATGAGATTGAAGCGTCTGGCCACCGCGGCGAAGGCATGACGGGCGTTCCTACCGGCTTCTACGAGCTGGACGAGCTGACGCACGGACTCCACCCCGGCCAGATGATTGTTATCGCGGCCCGTCCTGCGGTGGGTAAGTCCACGTTCGCGCTGGACTTTGCCCGATCTGCGGCCATCAAGAACAACCTGGCCACGGTTATGTTCTCCCTGGAAATGGGCCGGAACGAGATCGCCATGCGTCTTCTCTCCGCAGAAGCGACCATTGGCCTGCAGGATCTGCGCAAGGGCACCATCAAGGACGAGCAGTGGTCCAAAATCGCCACCACCATGGGCCGCATGAACGATGCTCCGCTGTTTATTGACGACAGCCCCAACATGTCCCTCATGGAAATCCGTGCCAAGTGCCGCCGCTTGAAGCAGCAGCACGACCTCAAACTCGTGATCCTCGACTACCTCCAGCTCATGAGCTCCGGTAAAAAAGTTGAATCCCGCCAGCAGGAAGTCTCCGAGTTCTCCCGCGCCCTCAAACTGCTTGCCAAGGAGCTGCAGGTTCCCGTCATCGCACTGTCACAGCTGAACCGTGGTTCCGAGCAGCGCCAGGACAAGCGCCCCATGGTGTCCGACCTCCGTGAATCCGGCTCCATCGAGCAGGACGCCGACATGGTCATCCTGCTGCACCGCGAAGATGTCTACGACAAGGAATCGCCCCGCGCCGGGGAGGCAGACATTCTCATCGCCAAGCACCGTAACGGTCCCACCAAGGACATAGTGGTTGCCTTCCAGGGCCACTACTCACGCTTTGCCAACATGGCTGGCGAAACAGGTGCCGGTGGTGGCGGCTTCTAGCCGACTGCGTGGCCTAGGGCTCAGGGCATGAATACCCTGATCCCGTTCGGCGCACACGTTTTCGTCGACGAGTCCAAGTCCAAGGCTTATTACGTGGCCGCCTCGGTCATAGCGCCGGCGGACCTGGCCGGCGTTCGGCGGTCGATCTTGGCCCTTCGCCGGCCAGGACAACGAAGAGTCCATTTCAAAAGCGAAAGCGATAGCTCCAGAAACTCATTTCTCAATGGCGGCTGCCCGGCTAGGCCTATCAACAAGGCTGTACATTGCTCGAAACATGCCGGACAAGGAAGCCAGGCCCTTGTGCCTGCAGCGCTTGCTGGATGACTTAGTGGCCGGCGGAGCGAGGAAGCTGGTCCTCGAGAGCGACGATTCGCTACAGCAGTCCCCGTTAGTCCAGGAGATCATTTTTTGCGAACGTTAAACAACGCAGGCCCGGCTCGTCATACCATCCGGAAGACTGCCAGGCCCACTTCTCAGGGCTAATGCCCTTTGCAACATTGAGCCTACCGCAAAGGGAAGGTTCAGACTACTGCTGTGAGGGACGTAGCGTACTAGTGCCGATCCCGATTGCACCGACGACTCAGCAGCCTTCGAATCCGCTGAGCACCTTCACCTTCGACGCTGATCCGGACGCGGGATCGAATGCGTAGCCGATCCACTCCCTGGCCAGGCGACGGGCCAACTCCACGCCCACAACGCGCTGTCCCATGGTGAAGACCTGCCTCCAGCGACGCCGCCGAAACCGGCGGACCGGCTGCTGCCGGTGCCCTCCTGGACCAGTCCGCCGCGCTTATCAAGTAGTTCCCCCAAAGGGCTCTGCCGGCACTGACTCATCCGCCGGTAGAGCCCTCTTTGGTGTCCCTATTGAGCGGTCAGGTCCAGGGCCTCCACCAGGCTCTCGTAGGTCTCCTCAATTTCACCTCTACGGCTGGTAATTGTGGTGGCAGTTGAACGGGCATTAAGGCCGATGGCGAGGTCCTCGTACATCGACTCCAAAAGCTGCGAACCTCCACCTTGTTCCACAATGGCGGTAACGCGGGCGTGCCAGGGATCCTGGCCGTCCTTGCGTGAGTAGAACCTCTCAACAGAGGCCTCGCGGCTGTCCATCAGGACGATTTCCCTAAACCGGGCGCCCGCCTCTTCCGCAACACTACGGAACAACAACACTTCATCTCCGGAGCCGAGATACTGCGGCATGATCACGGTGTGCCCAGCCGTCAGATGCGTAGTGGCCATGCTGAGGGCTATGGGACGCACCAGGTTCCCGGCAGCTTGGAAGTCCTCCTCCCAGCCTCCGATCATGCAGCGAACCTTATCGACGTCCAGGTTGAGGACACCGGGATGGCCATTCGCGTACATTCTGGCAAGGGTCGATTTTCCAATTCCGGGCGGGCCGTTGAGCAGGATCAGTTCAGCCATCGAGTGTCCGGTCGCTTGAAGCACGTGGTGGTAGACATGCCTGACACTCTAGACAACCCGAGGGCGAGGGCTGGGGTGTTCGGTTTCGACTGGCTGGTGCGGCTGGGCTGGCTCAGCCGAACAACAAGTAGAAAATCACGGCAAGGCCAGGGAAGAGAGCCTGCCCTATAGCGCTCAACAGCAGGCGCTTTTCCGTGACCCACAGCCAGAAACCCAGAAATACATGGCTCGCGCAGCAAAAAAGGACGATAGCTGCCCCGCCGGCCGGGTTGCCGAAATTCACCATCCACAAACCCACGGCCATGCCGACCCCGAAGGTTACGTTGTAGGCGCCAACGTTCATTGCCCACATGCGAACGGCACGAACATCCTGAGGTTCGATCAGAAAAATCCGGTGCAGACGCTGATCACCGTGCCGGAAGATCTCCATCAAGCCGACGCTGATCAGTGCCAGCGCAGTAGCGCCGGCCAGAACCTGACTCAGTAGATTCATGAGCGCATCCTCCAGACGGAAGCCAGGACACCCAATTGCCTGTTCGTGGAGAATACGCCGCCGACGCAACGCCCTTCAAGAGGTTCTCAGCAGCCCTCAAAGTCGCTGAGCACCTTCACCTTCGACGCTGATCCGGACGCGGGATCGAATGTGTAGCCGATCCACTCCCTGGCCAGGCGACGGGCCAACTCCACGCCCACAACGCGCTGTCCCATGGTGAGGACCTGGCAGTCGTTGGACAGGATTGAGCGTTCCACGGAGAACGAATCGTGTGCTGCTGTGGCCCTGATCCCGGGGACCTTGTTGGCCGCGATGGCCACGCCGATCCCTGTGCCGCAGAAAAGGATGGCACGCTCGGCTTTGCCCTCGCGGATCATTTCGCCTGCCGCGATGCCAACGTAGGGGTACGGCCTGGTGAAGTCTTCATCAGCACGGTTCACGCCGATATCTATGACCTCCGTGATGCGGGAGTCAGCCTCAAGGTCGGCCAGGATTCGGTTCTTGTAATCGACGCCGGCTTCATCGGCACCCACAATGATGCGCATGGAAATTCTCCTAATTGCTTGCTGCGGCGGGAACGGGAATTGCGGTGAAGTGAGGCCCGACGGCGGCAAACACCATGGCGAGCGACGTCGCGCCGGGATCCGGCGTGCCTATGCTCTTCTCGGCCAACGGCCTGGCGCGTCCCTTGAGGGGACGAAGCCCTGCGGTCGACGCAGCAGCCTCGGAAGCGTCCGATGCAGCGGCTGCCCACGCGTCCTCGGCAGCAGCGCCCGGCAGGACGCGGTCTTCAAATGAGGATGCAAAGGGCAGCAGCGCATCCATCATGGTTTTGTCGCCGATCTCGGCTTTTCCAAGGTTCGAGATCCGGTCCGCGAAGGCTCGAACAGACTGGGCGAGGACATCCGGCGTCGGGGTCTCTGCATCTCCCAACCGCTCGCCAAAGGCGCGCAGTCCCGCGCCCCACAGCACGCCGGACGTTCCGCCTGCCTTGTCTGCCCACGCGTCCCCGGCAGCTGCGAGTAGCGAGCCGGCACCCGCGCCGCGTTCGAACGCAACGGTAGCGGCGTCGAGGGCTGCCGCGGATCCACGAACCATGCCGCGTCCGTGGTCGCCGTCGCCGGCAATCGCATCCATGTCGCCCAGCCTTGCTTCGCAATCGCGAAGGAGCGCCGCCGTCGTGTCCAGGGCTTGAAGGCACTGTGAGGCATAAGCTCGGGACTCGTCTGTGGAGGAGTAGTTGGCAGCGGTAACGGCGTCCAACTCAGCTTCAGACGCGTGAGAAGCAGCGACGTCGAACCCGACAGCACCACGGCGGTAGGCCGGCGTCAGCGCCGGAGCGGTCCAGTACTGTTCCAACTCGTCATCCAACCACGTCAGCGTCAGCGATGCGCCGGCCATGTCCAGGCTGGTCACCAACTCACCCACCTCCGGCATCACCAAGGCATAGCCTGCTTCGCGGAGCAGCGGAGCCACGGTGCGCCAGAGGACGAACAGTTCTTCGTGCTTCGTGGAACCCAGACCGTTGAGGATCACGGCGATACGGGTGGAGGCGCCCACCGGCGTTTCTGCGAGCACGCGGCGCACCAGTTCCTGCCCAAGCTCGACGGCGGACGGCAGCTCGGTATCGAACAGTCCCGGTTCGCCGTGGATACCAAGGCCCAGGCCCATCTGTCCCTCGGGAAGGCGGAATAACGGCTGATCGGCACCGGGGAAGGTGCAGCCGCTGAAGGCTGTGCCAATGGTCCGCGTAAACTCATTCGCCTTGCGCCCCAAGCGAACCACGGAGTCCAGGTCCAGTCCGGCTTCGGCCGCTGCTCCCATGACCTTGAACACCACAAAGTCACCGGCAATGCCGCGGCGCTTCTCGATCTCATCGAGGGAGGCGCTGGCGATATCGTCCGTGACAAGCACGTTCTCCGTGGCGATTCCCTCGGCATTCAGTCGCTCACTGGCCATGCCGAAGTTCATGACGTCCCCGGCGTAGTTGCCGTAGGTGAACACAACGCCGGCTCCGGAATTGGCAGCCTTGGCCACGGAATAGGCCTGCTGCGAGGAAGGTGAGGTGAAGATATTGCCCACCACGGCACCGTCAGCGAAGCCCGGCCCGATGATGCCGGCGAAGGCCGGGTAGTGCCCGGAGCCGCCACCGGCGATGACGGCGACTTTCGGCGTTGCCGGGCGGCTGCGGCGGACAGCGCCACCTTCAACCTGGCGGACGAGGTACGAGTGGGCGTCACAGAAACCGGCTAGGGCTTCGTCCGCGAAGTCGGCGGGATCGTTGAAGATTCTTGTCAAGGTGGGTCCTGGTTCTGGATTTCGGACTGGGGGAGGGACTTAGTGGATGTGGCTGCCGCCATTGATGTCGATGGTGGTACCGGTGAGGTACGCGGAGTCCTCGGAGGAGAGGAACGTGATGACGGCGGCTACTTCCTCCGTGGTGGCGTTGCGGCCCAAGGGGATGCCGGCGTTGATGGCGGCTTCCTGCTCTTCAGTGCTGCCGACGCGGATGTTGGTGTCCACGGCGCCGGGCGTGATGGCGTTGACGGTTACGCCGGTTTCGCCGATTTCGCGGGCGAGTGCCTTGGTGAAGCCGAGGATGGCGGCCTTGGCTGCGGAGTAGGGAACCTTGCCGAATACGCCGCCGCCGCGTTGCGCGGAGACCGAGGACATGTTGACGATGCGGCCCCAGCCGTTGGCGATCATGTCAGGCAGGAACGCCTTGGTGACGAGATAGGTGCCAGTGGCGTTGACGTCCATGACCTTGTGCCACAGCTCAAGCGTGGTTTCCAGGAAAGGAACGGGGGAGGTGATGCCGGCGATGTTGGCCAGGGCGCCCACGGGCGGGAGGTTTCCGGCGGCAACTTCTGCGGCGACTGCGGCGTGGGCTGCGGTGACGGAGGCTTCGTTGGCGACGTCGATCTCATAGCCGAAGGCCGGAACGTTGAATTCGTTGGCGATCTCGGCGGCAACCTTGGCGGACTTCTCGCCGTCGAGGTCCAGGATGACGATGCCCCAGCCCTGGTTGGCGTAGCGGCGGGCGGTGGTCAGGCCGATGCCGCGATCTGAGGTAGCTCCGGTGAGGACGGCGGTGCGCTGGATGGTGGTCATGGTGCTCCTTGAATATGAGGTAACGAGGTTTAGATGAGGTCTGAGATATAGCTGGCCGCTTTGGCTGCGGCGGCGGGGCGTTCGTCGTGGGTAACGTCCCGGGTTTCCAGTTCCAGGGAGAAGTGGCCGGTGTAGCCAACGCTCCGAAGTGCTGCGAGTCCGGCGGCGAAGTCGGCCTCGCCGTTGCCGATGCTGAGGTTGATGTTCCCTGGCTCGTAGACGGTTGCCGCCACGGCGTCCCGCAGGTGGACGTGCTTGATCCGGCCGGCGAAACGGTCCACGAAGTCCACGGGGTCGCCACCGGAAGCGACGATGTGGCTGAAGTCCATGACGATTCCGACGTCGGAACCGGCAAGGCGGTCGGCGAGGAGCTGTGCACGCTCAGTGTTCCAGCACAGCCGGTAGTAGTGCAGGGATTCGGTCCACAGCTCCACGCCGAACTCCGCCGCGCGCCAATCGGCACTCATCAGTTGCGCGGCCACGAGGTCCAGGTCCTCATCCAGGCTCCGCAGCGGCTCGTGATCGATAGCCCCGCACGGCAGGACTAGCGCCCTCGCGCCGGTCTTGGCGGCCAGGGTGAGCAGCATCTCGAGGTGCCCTTCGCGCGCTTCCTGAGCGCCGGCGTCGAGCGTTGCGTTCAGGTCGCCGACGTCGCCGTTCACTGAGCGGACGCGCATTCCCGAGGTCTTTACGACGGCGGCAACCGCCTCCACAGCCTCGGCGTCCAGTACGTAGGGCACATGGTCGCAGACGCCGGGGAGCGCGCCGAGATCGATTTCCTCGAAACCGAGTCCACGCATGGTGTGCAGGGCAGTGGCCAGATCCTGGTGGCGGAAGCTGATGGACGAACAGCCCAGTCGTTGATGAAACATCGTCGTTGATCCTCAAATTGGGGCCCTCGCCAGAGAGGGACCTTAGTGATGGAGACCACGTTAGCTAGGTTGACTGTCAACAGTCAACCTCCGAGGTTGACTGTTGACATTGCTGGTGTCGTCGGTCACAGTTGACGTATTATGTTGACTGTCGACAGTGAGGTTGCCGAAGAAGCACCGCACTCTTGAAAGGGAAAGACACACATGAGCAATGAAGCTCTGACCATGCGTGGTCCGGTTCATGGAACCAAGGAAGCAAAGCGCGTCGCCGTCGGTTCCGGCGTTGGCGCAGTCATCGAAACCTACGACTTCATCGGTTTCGGCACCGCCGCAGCACTGTACTTCGGTACGGCGTTCTTCCCGGGTGCCGACCCGGTAACGGGCACCCTGGCCTCCTTCGCGACCCTCGGCGTCGGCTTCGCTGCCCGTCCGCTGGGTGGCATCATCGGTGGCCACCTCGGCGACAAGCTCGGCCGCAAGCCGGTCCTGGTTGCATCGCTCATTTTGATGGGCCTTGCTACCTTCGCCATCGGCCTGTTGCCCACCTACCAGCAAGTGGGCCTCCTGGCTCCCGCACTGCTGGTTCTCGTCCGCATCATTCAAGGCCTGGCGTTCGGTGCTGAATGGGGCGGTGCCATCCTGATGAGCTACGAGCACGCACCGTGGCGGAAAAAGGGCCAGTTCACGGGCATCGTGCAGGCCGGCTTCCCGGTGGGCCTACTGCTCGCCAACCTTGTCTTCCTCAGCAGCGTGGGCCTCGGCAGTGAGTGGGCCTGGCGAGTGCCGTTCCTCGCGAGCATTGTCCTTGTGGCTGTCGGCTTGATCATCCGCTCCAAGGTTCCCGAGTCCCCGGTATTCGAGGACGTGAAGGCCAAGGGCGACATCGTGAAGTCCCCCATCGTCGAGGTCATCAAGACCGACTGGCGCAACATCGTCCGCGGCATCGGCCTCCGCATCGCTGAAACTGCCGGCTACGCCGTGTCCGTGACGTACATGATCTCCTACCTGCACACCAACAACCTGGCCGACAAGACCGAAACCTTGGTGGCGCTCTGCATCGCGGCCGGCATCGGTATCTTCGCAACGTACTTCTGGGGCAAACTGACGGACCGCGTTGGTCGCCGTCCTGTTTACATCTGGTCCACAGCGTTCGCAGTTGTGTTCGGCATCCCGATGTTCATGCTGGTCAACACCGGCCTTTTCCTCCTGATCATCGCAACCATCGTCATCGCCTACGCTGTCTGCCAGAACTCCCTTGCCGGCGCCCAGGGTGCCTGGTTCCCGGAACTCTTCCAGGCCAAGACCCGCTCCTCCGGCGCCTCGCTGTCCTACCAGATCTCCGCCATGGTCTCCGGCTTCACCCCCTTCATCACCACCCTGCTGTTCGTCAGCATGGGATGGATCGGGCCGGCCCTGCTGTTCAGCATCTACGCAGCCATCGGCCTGTGGGCGGCACTGATTACCCGGGAAACCTGGGGAAAGC
Source organism: Paenarthrobacter sp. TA1.8 (assembly GCF_048595705.1). NCBI lineage: Bacteria > Bacillati > Actinomycetota > Actinomycetes > Micrococcales > Micrococcaceae > Paenarthrobacter > Paenarthrobacter sp. TA1.8. Next base: position 4,813,584 of record NZ_CP184287.1, on the reverse strand, counting down.
GCGAGCGTGCTCTCGCTGAAGAAGCCGCCAGCAAAACTCCCCAGACGGTAAACGCCTAAGCAGCCATCGACGTCGGGCGCGTTCTCCCCATCAGCACGCGCCCGACTCCGGAAGGAAACCAATGACTCTCTCTTCAGTCGAAGTGGCAGTGGCCACTCCTAGGCCCGAGCGTGTGGACCGCATCCGCGCCGCCGCCTACCGTATCCGTCATCACGCGCTGAATATGGGCGAAGTCCAAGGGCAGGGCTATGTCGGCCAGGCCCTCGGTGCGGCCGATATGTTCGCCGCCGTCTACGCCGATCAGCTGACGTACCGCGCCGAAGATCCGCACTGGGAAGGACGTGACCGCTTCCTTCTTTCCACCGGGCACTACGCCATTGGTCACTATGCAGCGCTGGCCGAAGCTGGAATCGTTCCGGTGGCCGAGCTCGAAACGTACGGCTCCGATGATTCCCGCCTGCCGATGTCGGGTATGTCCACTTACACCCCGGGCATGGAAATCTCAGGCGGTTCGCTGGGACACGGCCTGACGGTTGCCGTCGGAATGGCTTTGGGCCTGCGTCTTCAGAGCTCAACGTCAAGGGTGATCAACTTTCTGTCCGACGGTGAGTTGGACGAGGGTTCCACCTGGGAAGCCGCCATGGGTGCACACCACCACCAGCTCGGAAATCTGACCGCCATGGTAGACATCAACGCCCTCCAAGCAGACGGGGCCACGGAAACAGTGCTCCGCACCGAACCGGTCACCGAAAAGTGGGAATCGTTCGGCTGGTACACCCAGCGCGTGGACGGGAACGACGTGAGTGCGCTGCTGGGAGCGTTCGACAACATCGCTGCCCTGGCGGCGCCGATCGGGCGGCCCTCGGTCATCCTCTGTGACACCAAGGTAGGTCGCGGCGCGCCGCTCTTGGAGACCCGCGAGAAAGCGCACTTCATGCGCATCGAAGAAAACGAGTGGCAGATCTGCCGCGAACAGTTGACCGCAGGATACGAAGGGACGGCTTCAGCATGAGCACAATTACGACGGCGGCCGGTGCCGCTGCTTCATCGGTCGCCGCCTCGACGGCTAAACCGAAGCTGAAGACCTCGGCCATGATCGCATCCTTCGCCGATCCCGGCCAGAAGACCACTTCCGCCCCGTTCGGGCATGCGCTGGTCAAGGCGGCCGAAGCCGACTCCCGGATCGTGGGTCTGACCGCGGATCTTGGTAAGTACACGGACATGCACATCTTCGCCAAGGCGTTCCCGGAGCGGTTCTTCCAGATGGGCATGGCCGAGCAGCTCCTCTTCGGCGCCGCTGCAGGCATGGCAGAGACTGGCTTGATCCCGTTCGCTTCCACCTACTCGGTGTTCGCGGCACGGCGTGCGTATGACTTCCTGTGCCTGGACATCGCCGAGCCGAACCTCAACGTCAACATCATCGGGGGGCTCCCTGGCCTTACTACCGGGTACGGACCGAGCCACCAGGCCACCGAGGACATGGCGATCTTCCGCGGCATGCCCAACCTCACCATCGTGGATCCCTGCGACTCCGTCGACATCGAACAGGCCGTTCCGCAGCTTGCGGCCTCCGACGGACCAACATACCTGCGCTTGCTGCGCGGTAACGTGCCCACCGTCCTGGACGAGTACGACTATACGTTCGAGCTGGGCAAGGCCAAGGTCCTGCGCGGGGGCAAAGATGTTGTTTTCGTTTCCTCCGGCCTGATGACCATGCGTGCTTTGCAGGCGGCAGATGCCTTGGCGAAGCACAAAGTGGATGTCGCCGTGGTGCACACACCCACCATCAAGCCGTTCGACTCTGCCACTGTACTGGCAGAGCTGAACACCGACCGGCTGGCCGTCACTCTGGAAAACCACACGGTTGTTGGCGGCCTGTTCGAAACTGTTGCCTCCGCCGTCGTTACCGCCGGTCTCGGCAAGCGCGTGGTGCCCATCGCGCTTCCCGACCAGTTCCTCGACGCCGGTGCGTTGCCCACGCTGCACGAACGATACGGATTGTCCGTGGACCGAATCGTTGCGAAGGTGCTTGCGGAGCTTGGCTGAGCTTTCCTCGCGGGGCGGGACGGGCATGACTGCCCGTCCCGCCCCGCTGCCCGTAGTATCGACAGTTAACATCGGACTGTTAGCAGTCGCCCATTGAACCGAGGACACACCATGGCCGTCACCGCATCCCTGCTGGGACTTGAGAAGAAGAGCCTGCGCGAACAGGCACTCGCAGCACTGCGGACCGCGATCACCAGTGGCGAACTCGAGCCCGGGCGACACCTCGTGGAAACCGAGCTTTCCGAGATGCTCCAAATCAGCCGCGGCACCCTTCGGGAAGCCCTGCGCCAGCTGGAACAGGAAGGCCTGATCTCCGCCGGAGCACGCGGCCGCATGTCCGTGCGGCACCTGGACGTCAAGGAAATCCGGGATATCTTCGCTGTTCGCGGCGTTTTGGAATCGTTGGCCGCCCGGACCCTCAGTGACATGCCGGACAAGGAAGCCGCGCTCGCAGAACTGCGTGCCGCCGTCGACAATATGGACAAAGCCGCCAAGTCCTCACTGCAGGAGCGGATCGAATCCGACCTTGAGTTCCACCGCACGCTCTGCCGCCTGTCCGGAAACGAAACGTTGCTGCACTCCTGGGAATCCCTGGAGGGCTCCATCCGGATGTCCATCATGTTCGCCGGATTGGAACGCGCCACCCGGAATATGAGCGTGGGCCGGCATCACGACATTGTTGCTGCTATCGAGACTGGAAATGCGGCGAAAGCACGGGAAACGATCATCGCGCACATGGACAGTGCGGCGGAGAACCTGGTCGGCTAATTCCTCAATTGCGTTGGTTGGCCGCTTTCCCATTGTTGGGCAACGACGCTGCAGCGGGGTTGCTGGTTGAGGCAGGGGTATAGGGTAAGTCGTCATGGCGTTGAGACTTGTTCAGGTGAATTTCAAAGCACGGGATGACTCAGCTCTCGGGCAGTTTTGGGCGGAGGCCCTCGGGTGGGGTGTTTCCAGTGAGGGACCCGGTGTGACCAACGTTGAACCCCTGGGTTTCACTTGGCCGGACCCCTCAGCCGTTTGCGTTGACGTTGTGACAGTTCCGGATCCGGAGACGGTGAAATATCGCGCGCACCTCGATCTCGCTACCACTTCCGCAGCTCATCAAAAGGAGCTGGTGGCGCGGCTCAAAGAGCTCGGCGCTACACCGGCCGATGTAGGCCAGGGAGATGTGCCCTGGACGGTCTTGGCGGATCCCGAGGGGAACCTTTTCTGCGTTCTGGAACCCCGTCCGATCTACCAGGACACGGGACCCATCGCCACGGTGGTGGTCAACTGCACCGATCCGCGGGCCATGGCCGACTTCTGGAGTGAGGCGATGGATTGGACTCTGCACGAAGTGAACGATGACCATGCGAGGCTGCGTTCGTCCGAGGGGGTCGGGCCATATCTGGAGTTGCTGCGCACGCCAGACCCCGACACACTGCCGAACCGTATCCATCTCGACCTGATGCCGTATCCCGGTGATGATCAAGACGCTGAAGTGGTCCGGCTACATACACTGGGCGCGGCTAACATCGACATCGGCCAGGGCGATGTGCCGTGGCGTTGCCTCACAGACCCCGAAGGCAACGAGTTCTGCGTCCTGACACCGGGCTGACAACATGGCTCGTAACCACGTCCGCACCAAGCGGCTGTTAGCTGCCTGATGCCTTCAACAGGTGATCCGGGAGCCGGTTTCCCGGTGCCCGCCCACGGATTTCCAAGAGTTCACGGGCGTGGGCGTGCAGCTTCTTGTCCTCCTCGGATACTGGAACCCAGGAAGGAATCGGTACAGCAGTCCCTGTTTCGTCGCGCGCCACCATCACCGTGAGGCAGTACGTGGTCAGGTTCATTTCGCGGGTCTTGGGATCGCCGGAGCGTACGTGGACCGCGATGTGCATGCCCTTGGCGCCGGTGTAGACGAGCCGCGCCTCTACCTCGACGACGTGGCCAATCAGCAGGGGCCGGTAGAAACGGACGCCTCCGGAGAACACAGCCACGGTGTCCTTGCCGCAGTATCGGGAGGCGCAAACGTACGCTGCTTCGTCGATCCACTTCATCACGATGCCACCGTGGACCTTGCCGCCCCAGTTGACGTCAGTGGGGGACGCCATGAACCGCAGGACAACACGCTCGGCGGTTCCGGCGTCGGTGTAGTCCTGGGCGTTCATCGCGTTGACGATCTGCTCGCGGACCTCGATACGGGCCAAGGCGTGATCGCGCTGCTCGACCTCTTGGGGCGTGGACGGCTCAAACTGGGGGACAGGAATTGGCTTGCCGTCGGGTCCCACCGCTACGAAAATCACCATGCACTGGCTATGCATTGTCTCCGGCCCGCCCTTGGGATCGCGGGAGCTGACCACCGTGTGGATGTGCATCGAAGAGCGGCCGGTGTAGACGATGGTGGAGGTCACTTCCACCATGTCGCCACTGTTCACGGGATCCGTGAAGTGGATGTTGCCCACGTACGCCGTGACGCAGTACGACTTAGACCAGCCAACTGCTGCTGCGTACGCGGCCTTATCCACCCACTCAAGGACGGTGCCGGCGTCGACTGACCCGCTGTGGCCTACGTCCATGGGAGCCGCGAGGAAACGGAGGGTCACTGAATTGGCGGCGTCATCGCTCATGCTTGGAATCTTACTGTCGCCAGGTTTCTGTTACGTGACTAAGTCCGACTACCCGCGCTGGATGCCGAGGGTGGCAATCAGTTCCTCATGGAGTTCGAACCAAACCCGGTGGAAGGAATCCCGGTCGGTAGCTGTCAGCCAGGCTGTGTCCTGGACAGCGTGCTTGAGTGCTCCCAACAGGCGCCCGGAGTAGCCCTCGAACCGAGGCAGCAAAACGCTCAGCTGTGGTTCGAGTACACGCCAGGACGCCAAGGCGCCTATCAGGACGTCCACGGCGCCTTCATCCGCCGGAGATTGCAGCTGGATGGCACTGCAGGCACCCACGACGCCGGTGTTGACCTCGGCGAAATTGTCATGCACCGCAAACACCGCGTCTCGTGCACCGGCGTGGTCCAGTTCATCGGCCAGCAGCCGCTCGTTCTCAATTCTCCCGAGACTCGACAGCGACCAGCCGCTGGCCCCCGCGAAGGTACTGTGCGAAACAAAGCCGTTCACGCCGGCGTCGATGAGCTGCGACTCCACCAAACCGGGGTCTTGCGAGAATCGAGCCGCTACCGCTTGGGTCTCAGCAAAACCGAGGAGGCGGACCGCATGCAGGGTGAGGAGTGTCATTCGGCATCCATCAGGGTAATTGTTCCCCGGGACCCGTCAATGGTCAGGGGGCCGCCGTCGGCGAGAAGGTGCAGCGCATCCCGTACACCCAGTACGGCAGGGATCCCGAACTCCCGTGCAACGATCGCGGCGTGCGACAACATTCCACCGGTTTCAGTGACCACCGCCGATGCCATTCCGAAGAGAGGCGTCCACGCGGGGTCGGTGGTTCGGCAGACCAAAATATCCCCGGGCTGGAAGCGCGTGAACTCGTCGGGACCGTGAATAAGCCGGGCATTGCCGCGGGCTGTACCAGTGCTGGCGCCGACGCCGGTGAGGATGCTCATCATCAGGCTATTTCTACTACAGATAACGCTGCCCCGGCACCACTGACTGAAGCGGCAGCCGAGCTGGCTGAGGCGCCGCAGTCCTGCACGCTCTCTCACATCCCGGCCCTTAAAGACCGATTGCTCTCTCACTTTCTTGAAGGAAGTGAGAGAGCAATCGGCTGAAGGGCTTGATATCCGCGAGAGCGTCGGGGGGGGGTGGGGCGCTACGCGAGGACGCGGAGTTTCGATCCCGAACGGCCGAACAGTGCGGCGTCGGCAGAAAGCCTGCCCGCACCGGCCAGTGCCAGGGCCAGAGCTGCGCCTGCGAAGAGCAGTACAAGCTCGTATCCGCCGTTGCCGACGAAAACTCCGGCCGGCGCGTGCACCAGGAACAGCGCGCCGAGCATGTTGACGGCCAGCAAGGCTGCGAAGACGCGGGTCAGGAGGCCGATGATCAGGGCAATGCCACCCACGAGTTCGAGGGTTGCGACGATCGGTGCTACTGCCGATGCGGCCGGGACTCCCATCTGCGTGAAGGAGGCCTGGGTTCCGGCGATAGTGAATTCGTTGAACTTCTGCCAACCGTGCGCGGCGAAGAGAAATCCCGCGATTACGCGCAGGATGGTCAGGGCTGTGGTGGTCAAGCTGGACTTGTTCATACCTTCAACCATTCCCGAGGAAACTTGAAGTGTCAACCAAATATGGCTCTTTATGACCTAAATCCCAGCCGCCGGGCTTACGTCCGGCGTCTGCTGCGCGGCTTCGCCTGAAGCCAAGGCTGCAGCAGCCGGGTAGTGATCGGCAGGAAGATGTAGGTCATCAGCGGGGTCAGGATCACGATGTTCAGCAGCACCGCGAATACCAGCGGCCAGTCCTGAGTCAACGGGTGCAGCAGGAAGTTGGCCAACAGGCTGAGCGGGAAGAACGGCAGGAAGATGCTGATGGCCTGCTTCCAGCGGGGCGGCACAACTGTCTCGGGCACAACCACCGAAACGTCTCCGGGCCGGGAGAACCATCCTTCGATCCCCGTGTGGCGCTCCACCCGGGTGGTCTCCATCATGTCCCTGGCACTATCGATCCACCAGCGACGCTCCTCGGAGTCCTCCCACTCCTGCAGCGAATCGGCGTCTGCGAAGCGGTAAAGCATGTGCCATTCAGTGGAATCCACCCCATTGCGTACCCATCCGGATCCCAGATATCCAGGCCATTCGCGGGCGAGTTCCTGTCCGGCGTGGGCCCAGGCATTGGCCTGCCGGGTATAGCCGGGAAGGATAGTGCGGGCGACGGAAACGGTGACGGGATGCTCATGTGACACGGCCCAAATGTACCCGGCCCGCGGCGGACTAGGCTTGTTTAGTGCCCCAAACCACAACTGCCCCCGCCCGCTCCAACGCCCGCGAGATCCTGCGGCTGGCCGTCCCGGCTTTCGGTGCGCTCATCGCCGAGCCACTGTTCCTGCTGGCTGACTCGGCCATCGTGGGGCACCTGGGCGTCGACCAGCTTGCCGGTGTGGGACTCGCGTCCACCATCCTGCACACCGCCGTGGGGCTGATGGTCTTCCTGGCATATTCGACGACGCCGGCGGTCGCCAGAGCGATTGGCGACGGTAAGTTGGGGAAGGCTTTGGCAGCAGGGCGCGACGGCGTCTGGCTGGCTCTGCTGCTTGGGCTGGCGCTCGCTGTGGTTGGTTTTGTAGCGGCCGAACCGTTGGTTGGCTTCATGGGGGCTACCGGAGACGTCCAGCAATTCGCCGTCGATTATCTGCGATGGTCCATGCCTGGCTTGGCCGCGATGCTCCTCATCTTCGCCGGCACGGGTGTCCTTCGGGGGCTCCAGGACACCCGGACGCCGCTTGTCGTGGCAACCGCGGGCTTCGCCGTGAACATCGCCCTCAACCTGTTCTTCGTCTATGGGTTGAACATGTCCGTGGCGGGTTCCGCCATCGGCACAAGCATCGCGCAGTGGGCCATGGCTGCCGTGTACTTGGTAATGGTCAGCCGGAATGCGCGGCAACACGGGGTGTCCCTGAAGCCCGACTGGCACGGTATCCGGGCCATGACCAAGGTGGGTTCGTGGCTCATGCTGCGTACGCTGAGCCTCCGCCTCGCCATCCTTGCGACTGTTTTGGTGGTGACTGCGCAGGGTGCCGTAAATCTGGCCGCGCACCAGTTGGCCATGACCATCTTCTCTTTCCTTGCCTTTGCCCTGGATGCGCTGGCAATCGCGGCGCAAGCCCTGATCGGCAAGGAACTTGGCGCCCGGAACGCCCAACGCGCCCGTGAATTGACCCGCACTATGATTCGCTGGGGCCTCGGATTCGGCGTGATCACCGGCGTTCTCCTGGCGATCGTGGCCCCGTGGGCCGGCTACCTCTTCACGTCCGACTCCGGTGTCCGATCAGCCCTGACCATCGCGCTCTGGGTCCTCGCGGTGGGACAGCCACTCGCCGGTTATGTCTTCGTCCTGGACGGTGTCCTTATCGGTGCAGGCGACGCACGCTACCTGGCGATTGCCGGCGTCGTAAATTTGGTGATCTACTTGCCGTTGCTGGTGGCAATCCACCAGACAAGGCCCGACGGCGAGGCGGGGCTGCTGTGGTTGTGGGCCGCGTTTGCGCTGGGCTACATGCTGGCCCGAGGTGTGACTTTGGGGCTGCGCGCGCGGACCGATCGGTGGATGGTGCTGGGTTCGCACTAAACTGGACGGGTGACTCTCCCAGCGATTCCTGCCCAGACTCCTTCTGCTCCCGCGGACGTACTCTGGAAACCCGTGCTGATCCGTGCCACGGTTGCACTGCTGTTCGGCGCGGTCACCATCTTCTGGGCTTCGCCGTCCGTGCACGTCCTGGCGTGGGCTGTGGGGCTGTATTTGCTCGCGACGGCGGGGGCTGTGTGGATGTCCCGGGCTTTGCCTGTGGCGGTTCCGCTGGTTGTTGCGCTCGGAGGCGCCGGCGCGTTGGTCACGCAGTCTGACGAGGGTGTTGCCCTCTCGGCCATGTTTGCACTGCTGGTGCTGGGCCTCCTTGAGTTCGTCCACGGTCTCCGGAAGCGGGACGAGTTGGCGCGTGATTGGCTCATTTCGGGCGTTATTGCAGTGGGCACCGCTGTGATGCTGCCGTTCTTTACTTCGCTGGGCGCACATGCGCTGCTGGGCGTGGCCGGTGGTGGGGCCATCATTTCCGGCGTGCTGTGGATCCTCTCAGGGTTGACGCTGAGGCACGATGCCAAGACCGGGGCCAGCGGTCCTTCCCGAACCGCTGCGCCCGGCGCTTCGCCTGAGGCCGTAAACTAGTAGCTGGACGTTCTACTCTTTGTAGAACTTTTGCTGACCGGCGGACACGAACCGCCATCATTGGAGGAATGACCGTGGCAGACCAGACACCAGGAGAACCGCGCAAGATGCGGACCTCGGTCAAGGGACCCCTCATGTTCTCCGCGTTCTTCGCCGTACTGGCCTTCGTTGCCGTGCTCATTTTCGCCTCCGGCGGCAGCGCACGCGCGCCACGTTTCGACCTCGCCTTCACGGGAGCCGGCATCGCATTCATCGTGAGCCTCGTTGTGGCGGCCATGCTGTCCATGAGCCACAAGGAGAATGCCGACCACCTCGGCAAAGGCTCCGGCGTCAACCTCAGCTCCAAGCGGCCCGGCCACGGCGGCCCGGGTGCCCCGGATTCCGAGACTGAAACGCCCGACGCCGGCCACTGACCTCCAGGGTCCAACGCTCCACTTCCGTAGAGCTGGCTTTGAGCGGACGGATGGCGACTAGTTCCTGGTGTTGCGACGGTTCCGTACGAACAGGAGTCCTGCGCCTACGACCAGGAGTGTTCCGGCTGCGTAGAGCAGGCCGGTTCCGACGCCACCGGTGAGGGGCAGTTCGAAGCCGCCGTTGGACGGGATGTTCTTGACGCTCAGGTCAATGCCAACCGTGGTGGATGCTGAGTTGATCAGGAAGGAGATCGGCTCGGCGAGCAGTTCGTATCCGGCCGGGGCGGTGGTCTCCACCAGGTAGTAGGTGCGGTAGTCAGCCGAGCCCGGTGCAACAGCTGCGCCATCTGCCCAGTCCGAGTAACGCAGACCGGAGATGGTCAGGGTGCCATCGGCTGCGACGGCGAAGACGCTTTGACCGTTCAGGACGATCGGGTTGGTGCCGGCCAGGGCGTCAGCTTCGTTGGCGTAGACGGAGAAGGCAGCGCCGGCAAGGGCTGTGCCGTTCTCGTTGACCTTCTGCAGGGTCATTTCGCCCCACTTGGTCACGACCGGAGGCGTCACGATCGGTCCTCCGGGCTGGCCCGGGGTTACGTCGAAGCTGGGCAGGTTCGGGTAAACCAGGGCTTCGTTTTCGATTTCACCGATGGTGTTGACCGTGGTGTTCACCACGACCTGAACGCTGGTGTCCACGTGTGCGGCCAGTACTGCCAGGCCTGCGGGGGTGAAGACTATGGAGACCGTGTTGGTTGCGGCGTCGAAGACGACGTTGTAGTCGGTACCTTCGGTGATGACGGTGCCATCGACCAGGGTGGCGGTGGCGCCGACGTAGCTCAGCTTGGGATCGAGGACGTCCACGATCTTGTAACCATCGATGACGGCTTCGTTGGGGATGTCACCGGTGATGGTGAAGTCGATCTGGTCGCCCAGCTTCACGTCGGGGGCATCCGTGACGGTCTTTTCTGCACCGGCAATGGAGTTCTTCGGGTAGACGTGAACATCGTAGATCCAGTTGTCCTGGTTATCCGGGTCGGTCAAGGGAACCGATACCAGGAACGGAGCTGCAGGAGTCACACCGGCGGGGTAGTTGGTCTCGGTGACCAGGTACAGGCCGACAGGGAGGTTGGCGAACGCTGCGGTGCCGTCAGCAGCGGTGGTCTGGGCCTGCCCTGCACCCAAGGTGTATCCGGCGCCGGTGATGGAGCCTTCAGGATCGGCGGGGGCGAAGACGCTGCTCAGGTTATGGGCAGCGTCCCAACCGGCGTTGGTCGACAGGTCAATGGTATTGACCTGCTGAATGGTGAACTCGATGCCACCCAACGGCGTCAACCCGGAGGTGTCGGGTGCTGCCATGGCGACAGCGTCCCCGGCCCCAAAGTTGTTCCCGCCGCCATTGATCGGGGGTCGCGGTGGTTTTTCAAATTTGTGGATAGTAATGGAACCCGTCTGGCCCCCGTCAACCACGGGGGCGGCAGACGCCGGGGCAACGGAGAAAGACATTGCCAAGACCGCTCCGGCAATCGCTGTGGTGACGGTGCGTGTACGCTCGAACTTTTTCCGCATGGAATTCCTATCCCTGACGCGCTGGCGGGCCGTCCTCGTCGAGGGTTGCCCGAATGTCCTTGCTTAGGGATAGGTGACGTCAATACGGGATTCGTGATGCAAAACGAGGCGTGAATCTAGTCACACTGGGATTGAGCGTGCGACGTTGCCGCCAGAGTAAGCGGCGCGCCGGCCTTTATCACTCGCCCTCGGCGGCCTTCCGCGCGCGATACGCAGCAACGTGGGCGCGGTTAGCGCAGTTCCCTGTATCGCAGTAGAGCTTGGAGCGGTTGCGGCTGAGGTCCAGCACGACGGCGTCGCAGTCGTCCGCCGCGCACACGCGCATGCGGTCCATTTCCTTGCTGCGGATGACGTCGATGATGGCCATGGCAGCTTCGGTTCCCATTCGGACTGCCAGCGGTGCTTCCGGGGTGGTGGCGTGGAGGTGCCAGTCCCAGTGGTCATGTTTCACCAGTTGCGGGAGTGCCTTTGCGTCGGCAAGCAGTTTGTTGACGGACTTGGCTGCCGTGTCCTCGTCAGCGCTCCAAAGTGCCGCCAGTTCGCTGCGGAGGCGCTTGATGCTGCTCAGTTCCGCAGGAGTGTTCACCCGTGATCCGGTGAACTCTTCAGCTTCCAGGAAGGAATCGAGGTCTTCCATTGTGACCAGCGATTCCGCGCCGTTGGCGGCCGTATTGATCAGATTGACGACGCTACGAAGGGCTACCTCGGTGTCAGGCGCAAAAAGCACTTTGACTCCTTACATGTTTCGAGAGTACTGTCATGACCATAAGCCCACTTTACTCCTGACAGGAGGCTGCTGTGTCAGCTCCAACGACGAAGGCTGATGCAAAGAGTTTCCTGGCATCAGGACTCGGCATCGCACTCTTTTCTTCCGCCGTTTTCGGCACGTCCGGCTCGTTTGCCAAGTCGATGCTTGAAACCGGCTGGTCACCCGGCGCCGCTGTTGCCGTGCGCCTTACTGGTGCCGCACTGATATTGGTGATCCCCGCCGTCGTGGTTCTCCGCGGCCGGTGGCACCAACTCAAGGACAACTGGCTCACCATCCTGCTGTTCGGGCTCATCGGAGTTGCGGGGTGCCAGCTCTTTTACTTCAATGCCGTGGCCCGATTGTCCGTGGGCGTCGCGCTGCTGCTTGAGTATCTGGCTCCGGTGATGATTGTGCTGTGGCTCTGGATTGCCAGCCGACGGCGGCCCCGTGCGCTCACTGCTTCCGGTGCCCTGTTGTCCCTGGGCGGACTGGTCCTGGTGCTTGATCTGACGGGTGCCGTGAAGGTCGACTTTATTGGAGTCCTTTGGGGTATGGCCGCCGCAGTCTGCCTAGTGATCTACTTCTTCATCACTGCCAAGGAGAATGACAGCCTCCCTCCGCTGGTGCTCGCTTCCGGGGGCCTCTTGGTGGGCGCGCTGGTCATGTGGCTCGTCGGGCTGCTGGGGCTGCTGCCCATGACCTTCAGCACCGCAGACACTACGCTGGGGCCGTGGACCACTCCGTGGTGGGTCTCCGCAGTCGGACTCGTCATCCTGGCCACAGTGCTCGCGTACGTTTCCGGCATCATGGCTGCCCGCAGCCTGGGCTCGAAGGTAGCGTCCTTCGTGTCTCTCACTGAAGTGCTGTTCGCCGTGATCTGGGCATGGCTGCTCCTGGGGGAACTCCCCGGCCCCATTCAGCTGCTGGGCGGCCTCCTCATTGTGGGCGGCGTGGTCCTGGTCCGGGTCGATGAGCTGCGGGGAGATCGCAGGGCGGCCGTTACTGCCCAAGAAGCGGCCCGCGTTCTTGATCACCCGAACGACGTGGAACCCGTCCCCTCCGGACATGTCACCAAGGCGCCCCGCAGCTAAGCCACGGAACTCCCGGGTTCATTCGAAGTCCCTGCCATACAACGGCGGTACGGGCGAACAACACCGGGAGCCATGCCTTTAACAGCGAAAACCCCGGACGCTGATGCGTCCGGGGTTTTCCCAACTGTCTTAGTTGGAAGCCTGCTGCTGCTGCTCAGCGTTCTTCTGAGCGCGATCGCCGGCTTCACGAAGTGCGTCGGCAACCTTCTTCAGGTTGGAAGCGTGCTGGCTGTCCCACTCGCCGCGGAACTTGTCAGCGTCCGGGCCCTTCCAGTCGGTGCCGTCAAGTGCGCCCTTGAGCTGTGAACGCTGCTGCTCGATGTTCTCAGCACCGGCCTTCAGCTTGTTACCGAGCTGACGAAGCTGATCAACATCTGCACCCCAAATAGCCATGAGATTCTCCTTCATTTTTCGGACCCGAGCTCTTCGGCATCCCCAACGGCCTCCGGCTCATCCGGAAGATCCAATAACTAAAACCTATCCCGGGAATCCAAAAACCGTCGATGGGCACCCCTCCCCATGTAGCACTGCCCATAGTTAGCATGGGGTTATGTGCCGCAATATCAGGACCCTGCATAACTTCGAACCGCACGCTACGAGCGCCGAAGTGGAGGCCGCTGCCCTGCAATACGTGCGCAAAATCAGCGGATCCACCAAGCCCTCCAAAGCCAACGAGGAAGCCTTCGCGGAGGCTGTGCACGAGATCGCGCACATTACGCAGCATCTCTTGGACTCCTTGGTGAGCCACGGCCCGGCGAAGAACCGTGACGAGGAAGCCGCGAAAGCGAAGGCCCGGGCTGCGGTCCGGTTCGGAACCGCGTAGCCCAGGCCACAACTGCCAGTCAGTTAGGTCTACTTCCCGAACGAGCGCAGCCTCAGCGAGTTCGCAACTACCAGCACGGAGCTGGCTGCCATGGCTGCGCCGGCGATCATCGGGTTCAGGAATCCAAGTGCTGCCACTGGGATGCCGATCGCGTTGTAGAAGAACGCCCAGAACAGGTTGGTCTTGATGGTGGACAGTGTCTTGCGGGACAGCTCAATTGCCTGCACCAGCTGACCCAGATCACTGCCCATCACGGTCAGGTCAGAAGCTTCGATGGCAACGTCCGTTCCCGAACCCATCGCGATACCGAGGTCCGACTGTGCCAAAGCCGCGGCGTCGTTGACGCCATCACCTGCCATGGCCACCGTGGCACCGGACGCCTGGAGCTTCCTGACCGCCTCAACTTTCCCCTCCGGCAGTACGCCGGCGAACACGTCTTCCGGTGATATCCCGACGGCGGCAGCCACTTGGGCGGCTACTGCAGCGTTATCGCCGGTCAGGAGGATGGGGCGGATTCCCATGTCCTTCAACTTTTGTATCGCCGCTGCGGAACCGGGCTTGATGGTGTCCCTCAGGCTGACGATTCCTGCAGCCTGACCGTCCACTGCAACCCAGATAGCTGTAGCGCCGCCGTTTTCTTCTGACGCCAAGGCTTCCCGTTGGCTTGAATCGAGCGCGATGCCGTTCTCCTCGAGCCAGCCCGAGCGTCCGACAACCACAGTCCTTGAGACGCCGTCTACTGCAACGGTTCCCCTCACGCCGCCGCCGGGAGCGGAACTGAAACCGGCAACACCAGGCAGGGTGCCGGCGTCGGGCATGGCGTCCTTTGCCGCGGCAGCAATCGCGTGGGCGATCGGATGCTCAGAGGCCGATTCAACAGCTCCCGCCAGTGTTAGGACGGCGGCCGGGGCGTAGCCGTTGAGGCCCACAGTGTGGTCCACAGCGAGCTTGCCGCTGGTGACGGTGCCCGTCTTGTCCAGCAGGATGGTGTCCACATGGCGGGTGTCCTCAAGAACCTGGGGGCCTTTGATGAGGATGCCCAGTTGAGCTCCGCGGCCCGTCCCTGTCAGCAGCCCGACGGGAGTTGCCAGGCCCAAGGCGCAGGGGCAGGCGATCACCAGCACGGCAACGGCTGCCGTGAAGGCCGCGTTGAGGTCGCCCGAGATAAACAGCCAAAGGACGAACGTGAGCACGGCAATCACCAGCACGATCGGAACGAAGACGGAGCTGATCCTGTCCGCGAGCCGCGCAATGGGTGCCTTGCCCGTCTGTGCCTGGCTGACCAAGCGCCCCATCTGAGCGAGCGTCGTGTCGGAGCCCACGCGGGTGGCCCGGACCAGCAGGCGACCGGAGGTGTTGATCGTAGCGCCCGTCACCAGGCTGCCCGGTCCTACCTCCACCGGCACCGATTCGCCGGTGACCAGTGAGGCGTCGACGGCGGAAGCACCGTCCGTGACTACGCCGTCAGTGGCAATTTTCTCCCCCGGGCGGACAACAATGACGTCATCTACGAGGAGTTGATCGGCAGGAATCTTCTGCTCCACGCCCTCCACGAGGATCGTTGCATCCTTGGCACCCAGGTTGAGCAGCGCCTTGAGCGCGTTGCCGGCTTTGGCCTTCGCGTTCGCTTCAAGGTAGCGGCCCAGAAGCAGGAACGTTGTGACCACTGCAGCAACCTCGAAGTACAGGCCGCCCCCGGACATGTTTTCCATGCCGGGGTGTTCGGTCATGCGTGGATCCACAAAGAGTTGCCACGCCGAGTAGAGGTAAGCAGCGATGACGCCAATGGAAACGAGCGTGTCCATGGTGGAGGCGAAGTGCCGGGCATTGATTGCGGCTGCTCTGTGGAAGGGCCAGGCCGCCCAGCTCACCACGGGTAGGGCCATCGCGCCCACAACCCATCCCCAGTTGGCGAACTGCAGGGCCGGGATCATCGAGATCGCGAACACCGGAATGGTTAGCAGTGCTGCGACGATCAGGCGTGGGCGCAGGGTTGATGCAGCAGGGCCGTGGGACATGTGGTCTTTGTGTGTGGCGTGGTCAGTGTGGTTGGCTTCCGCGGCGCCACTGGCGCCTTCGGCGCCGTGCTCTGCATGCTCGGTCGTTCCTCCCTTAGACGCATGCTGCCGCACGCCGCCGAAGGCTTCACCTGGGACCCTTCCTGACCCGCCGACGTCGGCACGGTGTTCCTGGGTTTGTTTTGTAGGAGCGTGTCCGTGGGCCTCGTGGGCCTCGTGGGCCTGAAGGCCGATGGTGTGTTCGTGGTTGGTTTGGGGTTCGGGGGAGTGGGGCTTGCGGGTGTGCGGCGCGGGGGCTTGGCGGACGGTGGCTTTGTATCCCGTCGCGTTGACGGTGTCCACAATCTGCTGATCTGTCACGGTTGCCGGGGCGGTGACGTGGGCTGATTCGAGGGGCAGGTTGACGCTGGCCTCCACGCCCTCGAGCTTGCCCAGTTTTCGTTCCACTCGATTGACGCACGAGGCGCAGGTCATGCCCTCGATGTCCAGCTCGATGACCCGGTGTGCGGGTTGGTTGAAGGTCTCCTGGCTACTCAAGAGGACTCCTAAGCTTCGTTGGCTACCACCAGGTAGCCGGCTTCTGCCACGGCCTCGCCGATTTCAGACGGCGAGAGCTCCTTGGTTGATGTGATGGTCACAGTGGACAGGCCACCTGGGTTGAGGTCCACGGCCACGTTTTCGACGCCGCTGAGCGACTCAATTTCTTCGCTGACACTGGAGACGCAGTGGCCGCAGGTCATACCCGAAACGTTGACGTTGGTCTGGATGGTCTGGCTCATGGCGCTCTCCTTGGTGATGAGTTGAATGGTGTGGTGGTTGTTGGCGGAGTTACCGCAGCAGGCGCCCGATGGCATCGGTGGCCTCCTTTACTTTGGCGTCGATCTGTTCGGCGCGGGCTTCGGGGTTGGGCTCGGAGGCGGCACCCACGACGCAGTGGCCGATGTGCTCTTCTACGAGTCCCAAGCTGACTGCATGGAGGGCCTTGGTGGCAGCTGCTACCTGGGTGAGGATGTCGATGCAGTATTTGTCGTCCTCCACCATCCGCGCGATACCGCGGACTTGCCCTTCAATCCGTTTCAAGCGTTTGAGGTAGGCATCCTTGTTGCTGGTGTAGCCGTGGGGTGCGGCGTGCTCCAGATCCACCTCGATGATGGGTGCATCCGGATTGCTCATGCTCAGGTCTGGCGTGCTCATAACTCGAAGCTATACCCATAGGGGGTATCGCGTCAAGTACCCCCTGGGGGTATAAAAACAATCAGGAGTCCACGAGCCCTGGTAGTCATCACGCCAGTAAAGGACTAGACCAACCAAGGAGGTAGGTATAGACCAAAAGATCCAAAATCTGGATTCTTGTTTTGCAATGCAAACCTTTTGGTAAATGTGCTTCCGCCCACACCCGCACGTTCATAGTGTTTGGTCTCATAGCCGCGGAGGGGGAAATCCCGCGGAACCCAACTTTCTCCTTGGAGGACACTTGAAACTCGCACGCTCCGCAGCGGCCATAGCCATCGCAGCGCTCGCCTTGACCGCTTGCGCTCCGCCCATCTCAAACAACGCAGCCTCCAGCTCGGACGAGCAGACGGGCACCGTCCGCGTCTGGCTCTTCTCCGAGGTCAATCAGGATCCCAAGGCCGCAGTGGTCAAGGAAGCCATTGCTGAATTCGAAGCGGCACACAGCGGTGCCAAGATCGATGTCCAGTACATTCCCGTCGACAGCCGCGCCGAGCGATTCAAGGCGGCATTCAACGATCCTTCCAGCGCGCCGGACGTGGCTGAGTTCGGTAACACCGACCTCGCTAGTTACGTTGCATCCGGCGGACTGGCCGACGTCACCGAGGACATCAAGTCCTGGGATGAGGCCAAGGACCTGGACGAGAAAATCCTGGACACCACTGAGATCGACGGCAAGAACTACGGTGTTCCGTGGTTCGTTGGCGTTCGCGCCCTCTACTACCGCACGGACCTCCTGCAGCAGCTGGGCCTTGAGGTCCCCAAGACCTTGGATGAGGTAGAAACCGTTGCCCGTGCTGTCCGTGCAGCGAAACCGGACCTGCTGGGCATTTCCGTGGGTGGCGCCGCGCAGTTCTCGGCCATGCCGTATCTGTGGGCCAACGGCGGCGAGATAGCCACGAAGGAAGGCGACGCGTTCGTTTCCGGACTGGACTCCGCTGAGTCGCGGGAAGGCGTCGCCGCCTACACGCGACTCCTCAAGGACGATATCTGCCCGGCCCAAACCTGCGCCGAGTTCGGTGGAAACGCCAGTGTCCAGCAGTTCATTGCAGGTAAATCGGCCATGACCATCGGCGGCGACTTCAACTACAAGGCTGTCGCAGCCAGTGCCATCAAGGACAAGTTCGCCGTGGTTCCCGTTCCCGGCAAGACGGCCGGTTCCATCGCACCGGCCTTTGCTGGCGGTAACAACCTGGGTGTCTTCAACAGCAGCGAACGCCGCACCCTCGCAGCCGACTTCGTAAAGACGCTGGCCAGCAAGAAGTACCAGCAGAAGATGTTCGATTCCATGGGCAACCTCCCCACCTTCAGCGACGTGCAGAAGTCCGTAGCGGAGAACAACAAGCAGGTGGAACCGTTCATCAACACCCTCGGCGCCGGCACCAAGTTCGTCCCGGTCACTGAAAGCTGGTCAACCATCGACGCCCAGGGTGTGTTCACCGGCATGTACCAGAAGGTGGTCACAGGGAAGGCTGACGTCAATGCCGCAACCACCGAGGCTGCAACGGCCATGAACACGGCATTCGGCTCCAAGTGATGCGCTGCAGTACATCATTTAGGGACGCATCATGACAGCGCTCACCCCGGTTCTGCCGGATGTCCCGGAAAGTGGCAGGCCGGACAGTGGATCCACGACGGCGGCCCGCAAGTCCCGGCGTTTCTCCAACGGAAAGCGCCGGCTGGAGCCATGGCTCTACCTGGCCCCGGCGTTCATCGTCCTGATCGCGCTGCTTGGCTACCCGATCTTCCAGCTGATCAACGTCTCGCTGTACGACTACCGCCAGGCACAGGTCAGCGGCAAGGCGCCCCTGAACTTCGTGGGCCTCGAGAACTACCAGAAGCTTTTCGCTGACCCACAGTTCTGGACTGTCCTTGGCAATACGGTGGTGTTTGCCACCGCCTGCGTGGTCTTCACCTTGCTGGTGGGCAGCTCCCTCGCAGTGCTCGCAACCAGGCTGCGCCCGTGGGTCCGTTCGATGCTGTTCGTCGTCTCGCTCGGCGCGTGGGCTACCCCTGCGGTCACGGGCAGTGCCGTTTGGCTTTTCCTGTTCGAGCCAACCTTGGGCCTGGTCAACAAGACGCTGGTGGCCATCGGGCTGACCCAGTTTGAGGGCTACTCCTGGACCTACGACAAATGGTCGGCGTTTGGGCTCGTTGCCAGCGAAGTGGTGTGGTGCTCGTTCCCGTTCGTGCTGGTCACGGTCTACGCCGGCATCCAGGCGATCCCCACGGAGGTCATTGAAGCGGCCAGGATTGACGGTGCTTCCATGCCCAGGATTGCGCGCAGCATCATGCTCCCGATGCTCAGGCCAATCGTGATCGTGGTGACCATCCAATCCATCATTTGGAACTTCAAGATCTTCTCGCAGATCTACATCATGACCAACGGCGGTGGGATCGCGGGCCAGAACCTGGTGCTCAACGTGTACGGCTACCAGCAGGCATTCGCCGCCAGCCTCTATGGCCTCGGTTCTGCGCTCGGCGTCATCATGACGGCCCTCCTCATGGTCATCACCCTGGTCTACCTCCGGATACTCAAGAGAACAGGCGAAGCCCTATGACCGCCGTCGACGTTTCCTCAGTCCCTCGCAGAAAGACGCAAGCGGAGGCTCCGCAGAAGCTGCGCAAGCAAGGCAAGCGCCGCTTCGGAGCCGATGCCGCGGCGATTGTCATCGCCCTGATCGTTGCCTTCCCACTGTTTTGGATGGTGCTGTCCGCGCTGAAACCCAAAACTGCGCTCGACGCCGGTGATGCGGCACCGTACACGCTGGAACCGTCGCTGGACTCGTTCGGGCGCGTCCTGGGTGTGAACAATTTTGGCCAGTACTTCCTCAACAGCGTGATCGTGGCTCTGGTGGTGGTGGTGCTATCCACCGTCCTGGCGTTCCTCGCAGCCGTGGCCCTGACGCGCTACAACTTCAAGATGCGCACCAAACTGCTGATCATCATCCTGGTCTCGCAAATGGTGCCTGTTGAAGCACTGACCATTCCGCTGTTCTTCCTCCTGCGCAATGCCGGGGAGGCCGTCCCGTTGGTGGGGCTGAACCAATTGGGCTCTCTAGTTCTGGTCCACGTCGGATTCAGCATTCCGTTCGCTATTTGGATGCTGCGTGGTTTCGTGGCCGCTGTACCGCTGGAGGTTGAGGAAGCCGCCCGCTTGGACGGCGCCAGCAGCTTCCGGTTTGTCCGTTCCATCCTGTTCCCGCTGGTGGCACCCGGAGTGGTGGCATGTTCGGTGTTCTCCTTCATTTCCACTTGGAACGACTTCCTGTTTGCCAAAACATTCATCATCTCCGCCCAGGAGAACCAGACGCTGCCCATGGCACTGCTGACGTTCTTCAAGCCTGACCAAAACGATTGGGGAGCCATCATGGCCGGCTCGGTCATCATGACCATTCCTGTGCTGATCTTCTTCGTATCAGTTCAGCGCAAGCTCGTGTCCGGACTGGCTGGGGCGGTGAAGGGATGAGTGCGGCTCACCAGTTGGTCCCGGCGCCGTGGTCCTTCTCCGCGGGCTCGGGCGAGTTGGAGCTCGACGCCGGCACAACCTTGGGCGCCGATCCTGAACTGCGCGGGCCTCGCCGCTGGCTCGCCGGGGCTCTTGGTGCAGCGACGGGTTGGGACCTGGCACCCGTGCCGTCTGAGGAAGCGGACATTCGCCTCCGGCTGGAGCCCACGCTCGACGCCGAGGCCTACCGCCTGGAGGTGAGCGACGACGTCGTGATTTCTGCGGGTGGTGCTGCCGGTGCCTTCTACGGTGCGCAGACACTGTTGCAGCTGATGGGGCCAGCGGCCCTACGGCAAGCTCCCCTTGCTTCGATACGAACCTGGCCAGTACCGCGCGTTTCTGTGGAGGACAAGCCACGCTTTGGCTACCGCGGGACCATGCTGGATGTCGCGCGGCACTATATGCCCAAGGACAACGTGCTCCGGTTCATCGAGGTGATGGCCATGCACAAGCTCAACGTCCTGCACCTGCACCTCACGGATGATCAGGGGTGGCGAATCCAGATCAACCGGTATCCCAAGCTGACGGAGGTCGGGGCGTGGCGACGTGAATCATCGCTGGGTTCCTGGCGCGCAGGCGTCTTCGATGGCCGCCCGCATGGCGGCTTCTATACGCAGGACGACCTCCGGGAGATTGTGGCCTTCGCAGCTGACCGGCACATCACCGTCATCCCGGAGATCGACGTTCCCGGGCACAGCCAGGCTGCCATCGCTGCCTATCCGGAGCTGGGCGCACCCCCGGTCGGCGGTTCAACGCCTGTGGAGGTGTGGACGCGGTGGGGTATCAGTGAAACGGTCCTGGAAGTGTCCGATACCTCGCTCGAGTTCTACCGGAACGTGCTGGACGAAGTGGTGAAGATCTTCCCCTCCCCGTGGATAAGTCTCGGCGGCGACGAAGTGCCACTCACGCAATGGCAAGCCAGTGCGCAGGCGCAAGCGAAGGCCAATGAGCTGGGCTTGGACGATGTTTCCGGCTTGCACAGTTGGTTCGTGGGGCAGTTGGCGTTGCATCTGAAACGCCACGGCCGCGCCACATCCGTGTGGGATGAAATCGGCGACGGCGGCCTCCCGGACAGTGCCCTCGTGGCGTCTTGGCGCGGATACGAGGGCGGGATAGATGCCCTGAGGAACGGGTACGACGTTGTGATGTGCCCTGAGCACAAGCTGTACCTCGACCATCGCCAAGCCGACGGCGACGACGAGCCTGTGCCCGTGGGCTTCGTGACAACTCTGCGGGCGGTCTACGAGTTTGAGCCACTGCCAGGTGTAGACGGCACGGAAGTCCCCGGCCGTCTCCTGGGAGCGCAGGCCAACATCTGGAGCGAGCACTTGGATTCGCCCCGCCGCGTGCAGTTCGCAGCGTTCCCGCGCCTCAGCGCCATCTCTGAAGTGTTCTGGTCCAAGCCGGAGGGCCGGGACTACGATGAGTTCCTGACCCGACTTACAGGTGCACATCTGGCGCGCCTTGAGGCTATGGGCGTGGAGTACCGTCCCCTTGCAGGGCCTGCACCATGGCAGCAGCGGCCGGGTGTGGAGGGTTGGAAACGAGATTACGACGCCGAGCAGCTCGTGAGGAACTGAGTGACTACTGAAGGCAAGGATGTCCGTAATTCCTCGGCATCGCTTCGCAAGGCGCTGGCTTTGTTGACTGTGGTGGCCGAGGAGCCTGGTAATGGAGATGGGCTGGCGCTCGTGGAGCTTTCCCGGCTGTCCGGTTTGAACAAGAGCACGCTGTTGCGTTTAGCTGCACCTTTGCTGGAGGAAAATCTTCTGGAGCGCGACCACGAGACAGGCAAGTTCCGCCTGGGCCACGGCTGTTTGCGGCTGGGCCAGTCATACCTTGACCGGGTGGATCTGCGCAGTGTAGCCAACGGCGAGCTCCGGAGCCTCATGCGCGCCACGGAAAGCACCTGCCACCTGGTGGTGCTTTCCGGGCACGACGTCGTCTACCTGGACAAGGTGGAGGACGAGGCCACGGTGCGGATGGCTTCCCGCGTCGGCGCCACCATGCCGGCATACTGCACTGCCGTGGGCAAGGCCATGCTGGCGTTCAGTCCGGAGGAAGTGGTAGGACCGATCCTCGCGGCGGAGCTCCACCCGCTGACGGAGAAGACCATTACGGACCCTTCCCTGCTTCGCGCTGATTTTGAGGCCATCCGCCGGCGCGGCTATTCCATAGACGATCGTGAGAATGAACCGGAAGTACGCTGCGTGGCCGCTCCGATCTTCGGCCACGACGATCACGTGGTTGCCGCACTATCAGTATCGTCGTTGTCCTCCCGGATGACTGCTAAGCGTGTCCGGGAGGTTGGGCCCATGGCAGCTGAGACCAGCCTCCGGATCTCCGCCAAGCTGGGCTCGCGGCGGGCAAGCGCGAAACTGGCGAAGCTCGCATGAGTATCAGCGCAGCGGACTATTTTCGCGCCAAGCTGCAGTGCGAGATCGATGTCATGGAAGTGGCTGAGTCCCAACCCGGCTCATTGGTTGTGGTGGACACACGCCGGCAGTCCTCGTGGGATCACGGACATATTCCCGATGCCGTACATATTCCGACGGTGGATATTCCGGCCTTGGCACAAGAACTCATCCCAGTCGGTTCCCAAGTAGTGGTCTATTCCTGGGGCCCGGGGTGCAACGGAAGCACCTTCGCTGCGCTCGCCTTCGCTGAACTCGGCTACTCCGTGAGGGAAATGATCGGTGGCATTGAGTACTGGATCCGGAACGGGCTTCCCTTGGCAACAGCAACAGCCAAGGGGACCGTGCAAAGCAAGCCGGATTCGTTGGTGACAGCACACACGTCCTGAAGTGAAACGGGGAATGATGGCGGTTTTCGTACTGATTCACGGTGGTGGTTCCACCGCGTGGGACTGGCATTTGGTCAGCCCGCTGCTTGAAGCATCCGGGCATGGCGTCGTGGCAGTTGACCTGCCCATCGAAGACATCGACGCTGGACTTGAGGACTATACCCACGCGGTGACGGAAGCAGTTGGCGATGCTGAGCACACCATCGTGGTGGGCCACTCGCTGGGAGGCTTCACGGCACCGTTGGTGTGCGACGAACTCCACTCCGACGGTCTGGTGTATCTCTCGGCAATGATTCCCATGCCGGGTGAGACCTTCGGGGACTGGTGGGCCAACACCGGGCATGACCGGGAGACGATCCCCGATGACGCTTTCTTCAATCTTGTGCCTGATGAGTTGGCTCGCGAAGCCACTGAGAGGGAACGGGACCAGCAAGGCGCTTGGATGTCAGGGCCGTGGCCCGGCCGTCATCCCGAAGTTCCCACCTTGGCGATTTTGTGCCGGGATGACCAGTTCTTCCCAGCGCCCTTCATGAGGAGACAGGTACAACAGCGGCTTGGAATTGAACCGGTCGAGATCCCGGGGGGCCACTACGTTACCCTGAGCCATCCGGACGCTGTGGCGGCGGTACTCACCGATTTTGCTGAAAGGACCGCCAGGGAACGCTGAGGAACCGGTTAGGCAGGATCGATGTCGGTTCGCTTTGCCCGGACAACGTCCTTTGCGTCGGTGACATCCGACGGCTGGGGAGCAGGCACGAACAATGCAAGGGGCGGTGCGGCGGCACTGCAGTCCAGATCCGGAAGTGTAACGACGCTGCTGATCCGTTGTTGCCCTCCCTGGAGTTGTTCCATCCGGAACATCACGCCGGAGGCACTCAGTTCATCCGGCACGTCACCAGTTTCGGATGCCCAACGCACCAAGCAACCGTGCACCTCGGCGGTGCCGGGAACCGGGCCCGGCTGGACCTTCATAGGGAGGAAAGGATCAGGTCCCGGTCGGATGTCCGGGCGACGTTTCTGTGCGATGTCGTTCAACGGAGGCCTGGAAATGCGGACGCGGACTTCCAAGCCAGTGGTCTCCACCAGCTCGGGCAGGGTGAAGTCCGTAATATTCTGTGCCACAGCCTGCGCCTCGAGGGATTTGCGGGCCGCCGTGACCCACGGGTCAGCCTCTATGGGCCCGCTCGGCGCAGTTCCTTGCCATTCAACGGCCGGATAAGGAGGTGCGGGTCTCTTTTCCTCCCGGCATGCCGAGAGTCCGCCGGATACGGTCACCAGCAACAGCGATGCAGCAACAGCCTTGAAATACCGCGGCCGGGATGTCCTCGCGTCGCCCATGGTCAACCACCTTTGTTTGCGTTTTTTCGCCTGTCGAATCTATCACGGGCGCTTCAAGGCACAGGCAGTGGCCGCGGGTGCCAGCACGACGGCGGGTGGTTGGCTGACCTGTTCAGCCAGGGGGGGCGGTGGGTTGCCAGCCCGAACCGTAGTCGGTCCGGGCCGGCGGTCTGGTTTCAACGGCAGCCTGGTTCAGTGGGTCAGTGCTGGTCCGCCGGGGTGTGGACGACGCAGATGGTACCGGCGGGGACGTGCGCGGTTCCGCTGACCTTCTCACCGGAGAGCAGGTTGAGTCCGGTGGCGGGGTATTCGGCGTCGGCGTCCGTGTGGTTGATGAGGAAGGTGAACGTGCCTTCGTCGGAGCCGCGTGAAGCTACCTCCAGCCCGGCGACCGGTTGAACTCCAAGCTCAATTCCTGCAGCCCCCACTGCGTCCAGTACAACGTCGGCGAGGTGGCCGCCGTCGAGCTTTGTGGAAACGTACCAAGCGGTGCCGTTGCCGAACTCGTTCCGGGTGATGGCCGGGCCGGAGGCCGCGGGACCGGACGTGTAGCGGCTCAACACGCTGGCAGAGACGGGATGGATTTCCTCGGACCACACTGTGCCGGTGGCGCCGTTGCCCAGTGTGATGATCTCGTCCTCGCGCAAGGGCAGGAATTCGTGGATCTCCAAGCCGAGAACGTCGCGGAGGCCGCCCGGGGAGGCGCCTGCGGGAACGGTGTCGTTGACGTCCACGATCCCGGAGAAATAGGACACCATCAGATGCCCGCCGGCGTGGACATAGCGGCTGATGTTCGCCGCTGCGTTGTCGCCCACCAGATAGAGGGCCGGGGCGAGAACCAGGTCGTAACCGGAGAGGTCGGCCTCGGGGTGGGCGAAGTCCACGCTGATGCCGTGGTTCCACAGGACGGAGTAGAAGGACTCGATCCGTTCGCGATGGTCAAGGTCGCTGCTGGGCCGCCATTCCAGATCCTGCGCCCAGAACGACTCCACCTCCCAGAGGATGGCCACCCGCGACTGCACGGTTGAGCCCTTCACCGGGGCGAGCTTCCTGAGGTCGTCACCCAAGTCCAGGACCTCCCGCCAGATGCGCGTGCCGGTGCCGGCGTGGGGGAGCATTGCGGAGTGAAACTTTTCCGCGCCGTAGCGGGACGCCCGGAACTGGAAGAACATGATGGCATCGGCCCCGCGTGCCAGGTGTGACAGGCTGTTGCGGGCCAGCTCGCCGGGTCGCTTGGCGATGTTCCGGCCCTGCCAGTTCACGGCGCCCGTGGAGTGTTCCATCAGCATCCAAGGGCGGTTGCCTGCCAAGGACCGCGTGAGGTCGGCGTCCATGGAGAGCAGAACGTGGTTGTCGGTGCGCTGGGCAACCAGGTAGTGGTCGTTGGCCACGATGTCCACCTCCTTGGCCCATGCCCAGTAGTCAGCAGAAAGGCAGTTTGTGGCCATGAAATTAGTGGTCACGGGAAGGTGGGGCGTGTATTTCTTGATGACGTCGCGTTCGGCAATGAAACACTGCAGCATGGCGTCCGAGGTGAACCGCCGGAAGTCGAGCCGCTGGGCTTGGTTGCTGACGCTGGCCGAAAGCCTGGGTGCGTCGATCTCGTCCCATTCGCCGTACTTCTGGCCCCAGAAGAGGGTGCCCCAGGCCTGGTTAAGGGCGTCCAGGGTGCCATAGCGTGATCGAAGCCAGTCGCGGAACGCCACCACGGAATTCCGGTCGTAGGACTCACTGACCGGAGCGCCGTATTCATTGTGGACATGCCAAAGAACCAGCGCGGGGTGGGTGCCGTAGCGGCGTGCGAGCTGCTCCGTGATGTTGGTGGCGGCCCGTCGGTATTCCGGCGAGCTGGGGCTGACCATGCCACGCGATCCGTTGCCCAGAGTGACGCCCTCGCGGGTCACGGGACACGCTTGGGGGTACTTCTTCCAGAACCAGGCAGGTGGTGCCGCGGTAGGTGTTCCGAGGTCCACACTGATGCCGGCATCGGCGAGCAGGTCCATCAAGGCATCAAGCCATTCGAAGTCGTATTCACCTTCGCGCGGTTCGAGCAACACCCAGGAGAAGATGCCGATGCTGACCAGGTTGATCCCGGCCTCCTTCATCAGTGCGATGTCTTCCACCCAGACCTCACGGGGCCATTGCTCGGGGTTGTAGTCCCCGCCATAGCAAAGGCCGGCCGGTCGCTGTACCCAAGGCGCGGGTGCGCGTTGGGTGGCGGGGGCCTGCAGGACGTCTGTCATCGAATGATCTCCTTAGAACTGTGTGCGCTCCCAGTATTATCACAGCAATAGTTGCGCTGCCTAGATCAAATTGAGTGTTGACATGGATCACGTGGCTGTGACTAACTGGAACCGCTCACAGTCATACCGACTTCCGCTCGGATGAGCGATGAATCCCAGACAGCACCATTCAGCTTTTCGACAAGGAGGACGAAATGCGAAAGTCATTTCGTGCAGGCGCCGTAGCCATGCTCGCCGCGGCCACAATGCTCGCCGCAGGTTGTTCAGGAGGATCCACGGCAGGCAGCCAAAGCGCGGCCACCAGTGATCCCAACCAAAAAGTGGAACTGACCTACTGGGCTTGGGCCCCCAACCTGGAGAAGGTGGTGGAACTCTGGAACGAGAAAAATCCCACCATCCACGTCACCGTCAACAAGCAGGACGGTGGAGACCCGGCCGTGACAAAGCTGCTCACCGCAGTCAAAGCCGGCAGCGGCGCCCCGGACCTGATCCAAGCCGAGTACCAGAAGATCCCAACACTCGTTGCAGCCGATGCGCTCGCCGACCTCTCCGGCACCGTGGCCAACGAAACCAAGAGCCACTTTCCCGATGGCGTCTGGAACGATGTGACGCTGGGCGGCGACGCACTGTACTCCGTTCCCCAGGACACCGGCCCCATGGTCTTCTACTACCGTGCCGACATCTTCGAGAAACTGGGCATCGCTGTTCCGAAAACCTGGGAAGAGTATGCGGCCGCAGCAAAGACTGTTCACGCAGCAGACCCCGAGGCCTACCTCGGAACGTTCTCCTCCAACGATGCCGGATGGTTTACAGGCATGGCCCAGCAGGCCGGAGCTTCCTGGTGGGGCGTTGATGGCGACGCCTGGAATGTGAAGATCGCAGAAGAGCCAACGGAAAAGGTGGCTGGATTCTGGGGCGGCCTCGTAGAAGAGGGCGTCATCGACAACAAGCCCATGTACACCCCGGAGTGGAACACTGCACTGAACACCGGTAAGCAGGTTGGCTGGCTCAGCGCAGCTTGGGGCCCGGGCGTTTTCGAGGGTAACGCCGGAGCCACAGCCGGCATGTGGAAAGTGGCACCCATGCCGCAGTGGGATGCTTCCAAGCCCTCCACCGGCAACTGGGGCGGATCTTCCACTGCCGTGACGTCTCAGTCCAAGAACCTCGACGCCGCAGCCAAGTTCGCCACGTGGCTGAACACCGACCCTGAAGCAGTCAAGGCCCTGGTCAAGGAAGCAGGCATCTACCCCGCAGACACCGCAGGTGCGGAATCGTCCCTGACTGAGGCTCCTGCCTTCTTCTCAAACCAGCCCGATTTCTACAAGGTTGTTGGTGAGGCTGCGCAGAACGTGGGCTCCTTCACCTACGGCCCCAACGTCAACGTGGCTTACAACGCCTACAACGATCAGTTCGCGAAGGCCGCGCAGTCCAAGCAGAAGAGTGCCTTCCTGGACGCAGTCAGCAACATGCAGCAGGTCACCGTAGATGACCTGAAGAAGACCGGTTTCACGGTCAAGTAGCCGATCCAACTAAGTGCTTCAGCTGCGGGAGGCTGGTACCCCATCCTCCCGCAGCGTTTCCCACCCAGAGTCTTACCTTCGACCCACCACAAGGAAGTGCACCCCGTGGCAATGACCGTAACCAGGCCCGGTCCGGCGGCCGGAAGAACAGCCGATGCCCCGAGGCGGGCCAAGAACTTCAAATCCCGGGTGCTCATTCCCTATGTGATGCTTGCGCCCGGCATCATCCTTTTCCTCGTCTTCATGGCAGCGCCCATCATCTACACGTTGGTGCTCAGCTTCCAGAAGAAGAAGGTCAGCGGACTGGGCCTCGGCAAAGGCTCACAGAGCACTGCGTTCGCCGGTTTGGATAACTACGTCAGCGCGCTGACGGACCCGGAATTCCTGGGTAGCGTCCTGCGTGTCCTGACCTACGGACTCATTCTCATTCCGCTGATGCTCGGCTTCGCCCTGTTGTTTGCACTCCTGCTGGATTCCCGGCGTACCCGGGCCGGTACTTTCTCCCGCACTGCCATCTTCCTGCCGTACGCGGTGCCGGCAGTGATCAGCTCGCTCCTGTGGGGTTTCCTGTACCTTCCCGGCGTTAGCCCGTTCCACTTCCTGGCCCGGCAGTTCGGCATGGAACTGCCGTCGCTCCTGGATCCCAACCTGGTGACGTTCGCCATCTGCAACATCGCGCTGTGGGGTGGGGTGGGCTTCAACATGATCGTCATGTACACCTCGCTGAAAGCCGTTCCCAGTGAAATCTACGAGGCCGCCAAGCTGGATGGCTGCTCCGAGATTCAAACAGCCATCAGGATCAAGATCCCCATCATCGCTCCGTCGCTGGTGATGACCGCCCTCTTCTCGATGATCGCCACTTTGCAGGTCTTCGCCGAACCCACCACCCTGCGCCCCTTGGCCAACAGCCTTTCCACCAGCTGGTCCCCGCTCATGCTGGTGTACCGCGACGCTTTCACACGCAATGACGTCTACTCTGCGGCCGCCACAAGCATCGTGATTGCCCTGGCAACCTTCATCATTTCGTTCCTGTTCCTGCGCATCGTGCAGAAGCGGGCCTTCGGACAGGAGAACTGACCGTGACTGCCCTCGCCACGCCCCCGAAAAACCGCCCTGAAAACCCCAAGGCAACCAAGACCGGCCGGGCAAGCAAAGCCGAGTACGTCAAGGAGAAGCCCAGCTACCTCTCCACCGGAATCCTGATCCTCGGTGCGCTCTATTGCCTCTTCCCAGTGATCTGGGTTGTGGCTGCCGCGAGCAAGGACGGCACTGAGCTGTTTTCCACCTTTACCTTGGCTCCCAGCACGCATCTCTGGGACAACATCGTGGAGCTCACGGAATATCGCGATGGCCTGTTCTGGCGTTGGATGCTTAACACTGCCCTGTACGCGGGGGTCGGAGCCATTGTGTCCACCTGGGTATCCGCCCTCTCCGGCTATGTTCTGGCGAAGTTTGATTTTCCGGGCAAGTCCGGTGTCTTCAAGGTCCTGCTGATGGGCGTCCTGGTTCCCGGCGTTATTCTCGCCATCCCGCAGTACTTGATGCTCGCCCAGGCTGGCCTCACCAACACCTACTGGTCAGTCCTGTTGCCCCAGATCATCAGCCCCTATGGCATTTACCTGGCCCGCATTTACGCTGCTGCGTCCGTTCCTGGCGACGTTATTGAGGCTGCCCGCACCGAGGGCGCCAAGGAGATGTACATTTTCAACCGCATCGCCGCTCCCATGATGCTGCCGGGCCTGGTGACCATCTTCCTCTTCCAGTTCGTGGCCATCTGGAATAACTTCATGCTCCCGTACATCATGCTCGGCGACGACCAGCTGTTCCCCATTACCGTGGGCCTCAACGGTCTGCTCAACCAGGGTGCCTCAGCACCGGCCCTCTACACATTGGTCCTCGCGGGCGCGCTGCTCTCCATCGTTCCGTTGGTCATCATGTTCCTCCTGCTGCAGCGCTATTGGCGGGTCGATCTGGCTGCCGGCGCCGTGAAGGCATAGTCCTAGGTAGGCTTTGGTCATGACTCAACCCACCCCCCGGCCAAGGCCCAAAATCGACGATGTTGCCGCGGAAGCCGGCGTATCGCGAGGTACGGTCTCGCGGGTTCTCAATGGGGGCCACTGGGTTAGCCCGTCCGCGCTGGCCGCTGTTAACGCGGCCATCAAGAAGACCGGCTATCGCGTCAACCCGCACGCAAGGAACCTGGCCACCAACCGGGCCAACTCTGTGGCGTTCCTGCTCACGGAGACGCAGGAAAGGTTGTTCGAGGACCCCAACTTTGCTGTCCTCATGCGCGGGGCAGCGGATGCCCTGGCCGTGCACGACATCCCATTGGTCTTGATCATGGCCGGGACCGATGATGAACAACGGCGTGCCACGGACTTCCTCACTGCGGGCCATGTTGACGGTGTCCTTCTTATCTCCTCCCATGGGAGTCGGAAGGGCATCATCGCGGACATCATTGCTGCGGGCGTCCCTGCCATTGCGTGTGGTGTCCCCCTGGGTTTCGAAAAGAAGATGGGCTACGTTGCGGCGGACGACTACGAGGGTGCGCGTGACGTTCTGCGGTACATGCGCGACGGCGGACGGCAGCGGATTGCCCACATCGCCGGCCCTGCGGACACCTCGGGCGGTACGCGCCGACTCGAAGCGTACCGGGACGATCAGGGCGCGGACATCGATGAGGAACTCATTGCCCACGGCGATTACAGCCGCGACAGCGGGGCCAAAGCAATGCGCGAACTCCTCAACCGAAGCAGGAACATCGACGCCGTTTTCGCCGCGAACGACCTCATGGCGCTCGGTGCCATGGACGTGTTGCGGGAGGCAGGCCTGACAACGCCAGGTGACGTCGCCGTCGTCGGCTTCGACGACATCAAGGTCTCCCAGGAGGCGACGCCGCCGCTCACCACGGTCCGGCAGCCGTTCGATCGAATCAGCGAGGAGATGGTACGCCTGCTTTTGGACGTCATCAGCGGCAAGCGCCCGGCGGCCGTCACTATCCCCACCGAGTTGGTCATCCGCGAATCGGCCTGACCGGCGCAGCGCGAGGGCACCAGCCCCAGCGCATAGGCTTGGATCATGCTGAACCTGGTCCTTGGACTTCTCTTTGCGGGGCTCTTCCTGGCCTCGTTCCAGTCCGACCGGCGTCGGCTCCGAAACGGTGTGTTCCTGCTGGTGGCGGCATGGTTCCTCCTGCAGGCCCTTCTGGAGTTCCTGGTAGACCTGAACCCGTGGTTCGAATGGTTGAACCTGGTGGTCTTGGTAGTCCCGGTAGTGAGCATTTTCGTGTTCGCCGGCTTCCTGATAGCCAACGGCATCACGATGGTCCGCAGGGAAGGCCCCGGCATCACCAGCTTCCTGCCGATCGTGGTGGGACTCGCAGTGTTCCTCGCCCCGGTAGTCGCCTTCCTTTTTGTGCTGAGCGGGCAGCCGGTGTTGGCCGGAATTGCTGCTCTGGCCTTCTTCCTCTGCTCGTACCTCGGCTGCGCCTTCGTGGTGTTCCTGGGATACGCGGTGGTGTATTCGCGGATGCGTTTCAGCCCGAACCCGGCGGCCGTCATCGTCCTCGGCTCCGGCCTGATCAACGGCAAGGTCCCGCCGTTGCTCGCCGCCCGCTTGAACAAGGCCCTGGAAATTTACGACGGCGACACCCCGGCCAAGCCTGTCCTGGTACCTTCCGGGGGCCAGGGCCCGGATGAACCCCGGCCGGAGTCCACAGCGATGAAGGAGTACCTGGTGGCCAAAGGCGCGACTGCCACGGACGTGTTGGAGGAGAACCAGGCCACCACCACCCGCGAGAACCTTGTGTACTCGGTTGCCCTGTTGGCAGATAGGGGCATTCATGGGCCCTTGCTTGTGTGCACCAACAACTACCACGTACTGCGTGCAGCGCTCCTTTCCCGGCGCCAGAGGATCAACGCCGAGGTTGTGGGTGCTCCCACGGCCAGATACTTCGTGCCCAGTGCCTTCCTCCGGGAGTTCGTGGCCGTGATGAGGGACAACCGCCTAACCAACATCATCCTTTGCCTGCCGATGTTCGGGATTGCCCTGCTCATCACGGTCGCACTGATGAACTCTCCGGTGGTGTGACTCTTCCTAGGACTTGGGTAGCCCGGTGGTGAACGCGTGGCTCCACTCGGTGACGGAGCCAGCGGTGAAGACGTATCCCGGCTTGGGTTCCGCGGTGACGGTCACCGTGCCGGCAGGTTTCCTGTAGCTCCCGGCCGCGACTACCTTCCCGTCAACCAGGTACGACACACCCGCGACGGAGGGGATGGTGTAGTCATCCTGCCCATGGCCGGGTCGGTCGGTAAAGGTGACGGCCACCGGCGTCGCCGTTTCGTAGCTCAGGCCGAAGCCCAGCGGCAACAGGACGCCGTCGCCGTCGGCTTCGGGAATGTTGACCGGCAGCTTGCCGCTCGGGTTGATGGCGCCCGAAATGGCGCGGACGGCGCCGTGGAAGTTAACCTCCTTGACCCCATAACTGTTGAGCACGGCGTCGGCACCGGGGAAGACACTGATGTCGTAGGGATTTCGCGTGGCCACAACGATGACCGGCGTCCCCGTGGCTGCGAGATCCGCTACCATCTGTTGCTGCGCGGCGTTGCTGGTCGCGTTGTAAGAAGCGAAGACGACGGCGTCGACGTTGCCGGCGGCGGCTACGGCACGCGCGCGGTAGGCCGCGGACGGTGAGGCCCCATCCTCGTAGTCTTCCCTCACCGCAAATCCCTGGTCCTTAAGCATTGGACCGACGAGCTCCGGCCATGCTGAACCGGCTCCCACCATGAGGACCGAGCTGCCCGAAGCGAGTGGCAAAACCTGGCCTTCGTTGCGGAGCAGCGTGACGGCACGCTCGGAGATCAGCTTGGCCGTGGCCAGGTTCTCTGCGCTGCCCACGAGGGTGTCCACAGCGGCGGGATCGGCCAAGGGTTGCTCGAAGACCCCGCGCTTGACCTTCCATTCGAGGATCCTTCGGACTGACTCGTCCAGGCGGGCCTCGGTGATCTCGCCGGATCCGACGGCGGCGCGAACCCCAGCGAACGACGCATCCACATCCGGGGAGTTGAGGAGGATGTCGGAGCCGGCCTGGATCGCCTTCACTGCGATCTCTTCCTGAGGCCATTCGGCAGCCATTGCCGCCATATCCAGGGCATCGGTTGTCACCAAACCCTTGAAGCCCATTTCATCCCGAAGCAAGCCCGTGAGTACCTTGTGGGACAGGGTGCCGGGCATCTCCGGGTCAATTGCCTCCACAATGATGTGTGCCGTCATGACCATGTCCACGCCGCCATCGATTGCGGCTTTGAATGGCTTCAGATGCTGGTTGAGGGTCTCGCGATCGTAGGTAACGGTGGGCAGGCCGTAGTGGGAATCCACTGAGGTGTCGCCGTGGCCGGGGAAGTGCTTGGCGGCCGCACCTACGTTGTGCGCCTGAATGCCCGCTATCTGGGCGACCCCGAGTGCACTGACCAGCGCAGGGTCCTCACCCATGGAACGGATGCCAATGACGGGGTTGTCCGGGTTGGAGTTGAGATCCAGGACCGGTGCGAAGTCTACGTTGATACCCATGGCACGCATTTCGGAGCCCAGGATTTCACCTTGCGCCTTGGCAAGATTCGCGTCAGCGGTGGCGCCGAGGGCCATATTGCCCGGGAGAACCGTGGCGGGTGGCCCGATGCGGGCAACCAAACCACCTTCCTGGTCGATGGTGACCGCCAGTGGGATGCCGTTTCCGTCCTCCCGCATTGCCGTTTGCTGCAGGCCGTTGGAGAGGCCGGCAACCTGCTGGGGGTTGGCGGTGTTTCCGGACCATGCGAAGTAGAGGACGCCTCCGAGGTTGTACTTTTCCACCACCTCCGCGGGTGTGTTGACGCCGTACCGCTCTTGATTTTTTGCTGCCATGGAGGTGTCGTCCGCTGATGATCCGTAGACGTGCGTCCAGGTCATCTGGCCGATCTTTTCGTCAAGCGTCATGCCGGCGATCATCGCCTCGATGTCAGGCGAGGCGGAGACTGTCGTCGTGTTTTCTGTGGTGGGTACCGCCGCAAGTGCAGTGCCCGTGCCAGCCAACACCCCTGCGCCCGTCATTAACAGCGCGGTGGCCGCCGCCGTCATGAGTGAAGTTCGTTGTCTTTGCATGTGAATCCCAATCCCATCGTCCTTGTTGCGGTTGAGGTTTGTGTGTCTGTAGGACTAGCGCTTGCCGTTGTAGAGGAGGTACTCGCGGGTGTCGCGCACGAATTGGTCCAGTTCGGACCGCCAGCTGTCCATGATCGTCTTGGCACCAGCACCGGCGTCGAGCTGTTCAGCAAAGCGGGCCGAGCCGCTGAGCAGGCCCATCCACCGTCCGCCGTCGCCACGCCAACCGAAACCGGGATACAGGCGCTTGGCTTCGACCAGCATGTGGGTGCCCACTTCCAGGGCTTCAACGCGGGTGGCGTCGGTGATGTGAACTTGGACGCCGCCACAAATGAGGCCCTGGTTCTTGGAAAGTGTCGGCTGGAAGTACGCCTCGCGGAAGGTGACACCCGCAAGGCCCTTGCTGTTCAGGGCCTCCGCCCAGCGATAGTCCACGTAGGGTGCGCCGATGAGTTCGAACGGCCGGGTGGTTCCGCGACCTTCTGACATGTTGGTGGCCTCGAACAAGGCCGTGCCGGGGTACAGGGTGGCGGTTTCGGGTGTTGGCATGTTGGGGCTCGGCAGGATCCACGCCGCCCGGTTGTCCGGTCCCGTCATGTCGCGGCGCCATCCCTGGACCTCCACCACCTGAAGGTCCTGGATGGACTTGAGGCCGGCGGCCGGAAGGTGAATTGCGTTGAAGTATTTGGCGAGCTCGCCCACCGTCATCCCATGTTGGAGCGCAATGCCCAGTTGGCCGACGCCGGATTCGAACCCCTTCTGCAGGACCGGTCCGCGTGCCTGGCCGCCGATGGGGTTCGGGCGATCCAGGACAACAAACGTGGCACCGGTCCTGGATGCCGCCTGCATGGCTCCCCACATGGTCCAGATGTAGGTGTAGAAGCGTGCGCCGACATCCTGAATGTCGAAGCAGATGGTGTCCACCCCGGAGGCTTCGAAGAAGCCCACATAGTCGGCAACGGTGGCCCCGTAGGAGTCGTAGACCGTGATGCCGGTCCGAGGGTCCACGGATGTTCCTTCGCTGGCGCCATCCTGAGCGGTCCCCCTGAAGCCGTGCTCGGGTCCAAAGACCGCTCCGACCGCGACACCTTTGGCTGCCATGTCATCCACAATTGAGCGGAAGTTCGCCAGGACCCCGGTGGGGTTGGTAATAACTCCCACTTTGCGGCCGGCGAAGATGCTCCAGCCGTTGGCGGCGGCTACATCGGCGCCGCTGACTGGAGATGCCGGCTTCCCCGGCCGGGTCTGGTTCGTGCTGGCGGTTGCGCTGGGGGCAAAGGGCGCGACGACGACGGCAGCGGCCGCCAGCCCCGAAGCATGGAGCAGTTTTCTACGGTCGAGAGCCATGAAGAAGCCTTTCGAAGGAGAGCGAGGAGCATGACAAGTTTTGTGACTTTCCTTACGCCGACCGTATTCGCTTGCCGGTAGCGCGTCAATGACTTACCTTCGCGTCCATGCTTGTGTAACTTAATGACAAGACTCGGGTGGAACCCTGGATCCGGTTTGACCCTTCGGAAGGAAACCATGCTGGAAGCGTCGGTAAGCGCACAGTTGTCCCGCACTGTTTTGGTGCGGATTCGCTCTGTCCTGCCAGCGTTACGCCCATCGGAGCGTGCCGTGGCTGAGTTGGTCCTGTCGGACCCATCGCGGGCTGCCACCATGTCCATCGGCGATTTGGCTGAGGAGTGCGGAACGTCCACCACCTCGGTGGTCCGGTTCTACAAAAAGGTGGGCTACGGCGGCTACTCGGATCTCCGCCTGGATCTTGCGCGTGAAACTGCCCGTGAGAGTGTGGCCCATGGCGTTCCGGCCGAGGTCTACGAGGACATCAACACTGCCGACTCGCTGCAAGACATCGTCTCTAAAATCGCATTCAACGAAACCATGTCCATCGCCGATACTGCCCAGGTGCTGGATGTCGAACAGCTGGCTCGAGCCATTGATGTAGTGGCCAGCTCCCGGAAGATCGACATCTTCGGCGTGGGAGCGGGAGGTTTGGTGGGGCAGGACCTGCAGCAAAAGCTGCATAGGATTGGCCTGGTCTCCTTCGTCTGGCCAGAAGTGCATGCCGCCCTCACCTCAGCGGTACTGCTCGACGCCGAATGTGTCGCCGTTGCCATCTCGCACTCAGGCGCGACCGACGACACTGTCGATTACCTGAAGGCGGGCAAAGCGGCCGGAGCCGTTACCATCGCCATCACCAACCATGCAGACTCACCCCTGGGGCTGGCAGCTGACATTGTGTTGACCACGGCAGCACGCGAGAGCCCATTTCGCCCTGGGGCCATGGGTAGCCGGATAGCGCAGATGATGCTTGTTGACTGCCTCTTCGTGGGCGTCGCCCAGCAGTCATATGAGGCTTCCATTGATGCGCTGCGCAAAACGCATGCAGTTGTCCAAAGCCGGAAGTTGCGCCGGGGCAACTGACAAGCGCAGCTGCCTGTCCGGGGCAGCGTGGAATTACTGGACAGGTTCCGCCTGCTTGACCTCTCCTTTCACTTCACTTGGCTTCAGCATGGAGTCTGAGTTGATCGCGAGCACCCCCGAAAGCAGGGCTGCCAGGAGGATGGAGCCAAAGGCCATGAATGACGAGACGCCCATAAGAAACGTGGCAACTGCAAGGCTGAGGGGGCTGGAAACAGTTTCAAGAAACTGGACTGCCGTCATGGTCTTGCCCAGGTCAGACGAGGGAATCTGCTGATGGATGAGGGATGTGCGTCCCACCGTCCATGCAATGCCGCCCGTACAGACGATGAAAAGGGCACTAGCCACGGCAATCCACGACGGGATGAAGAAGAGCAAGGCTCCTGCTGCCATAAGCCATGAGGAGCGTTGCATCAGTACGTTTGGGCGCCAATCGGAGAACAATCCTGACAGAATCGAACCGCAGAAGAGGCCCGCAGCGGCCGCTGCGCCCACGATTCCTACTTCCGTGGTGGAACCCTTGAGGCCAACGGAGGTCTGGAAGATCGCCAGAGTTGACAGTGGGGCTGACAGGAAGCCGACGAGGACAACTGTCCCGGCAAAACGCCACCAACCATGGATTTGGGTAAGTCTCCGGTACCCGGCAGACAGTTCCTTGTAGAAACCTGGCCGGTCCGGCAGGCTGCTGGGGCGCTCCGGCCACGGCAGGAAATTCATGATCAAGGCAATAACCGTAAACGACACTGCGTCAACGGCCAGCAACCACCACGGACCCCAGACGGCGCTCAAGGCTCCACCAATTGCCGGCCCCACGATGGAAGCTGAGGTCCACGCGGTGGAAACTGCTGCGTTGAATTTCGCAGTGCCGTCACCGTACATCTTCGGGATGGCCACGAAGGTGGCTGTCCGGGCGAACATGTCGAGGCTGCCGCGTAGGAAGGCGCCTAGTACGAGGACCCAAAAGGGAGTGTGCCAAGGGCCTATTAGCAGCGCCATTGCAGCAACAACCAGTGCTTGACCCCAATAGCCGATGTGGGTCATGGCGCGGGGGGACATCCGATCTGCGAGTCCTCCGATGAGCACTCCGGGGAAAGCCTTCGGAAGTTGTGATGCCACGGCAACAATGGACATCTGGGCAAGGCTGCCGCTTGTCTGCAGAACTATGAGCGGCAGGGCGATGTTGTAGGCACCGCCACCCAACGAATTCACCCACATTCCCGTGAGGTGCAAACGTCGCTGCCATGGCTTTGCTAATGACACGTCATTTACCTCGGGATGATTGGAGAATGGTGACAAGGTCGGGCTGCTTTTCCACTGAAGTGAGAAGCCATTGCATTACGGGAGCCTGCCAAAAGCTGATATTCCACGTGCGGGCAATGACCATGTGAAAGATGGTGGTGCAGCAGGGCACTACAATCCGCCACTTGCCGGGAAGAATGAGCGCAAGGGGGAGGGCGACTAATTCAAGAAAGGGAATTGTGCGGGTCAGGGCACGAACCGGCACTCTGTATCGCTCTTGGGCAAACGGGTGAGTATCCGAGGCCAACAGGTGCGAGTGATAAATATGGTTGGCATCGCCGCGCCTGACCCAAGCGTCATAGCCGTGGAGGAGTTTGGACAAACCGGCCTGCGTGTAGGGCAGGTATAGCGCAACCCGTGAGACCGAAAGCGGCAGGTTCGGGGACTGGCCACTGCCCGGCTTGGACATCTGACTGATGACGAGTACCGCTTCAATGAATGTGTCATACGGCCAGCGGCCCGGTAGGGAGCGGGCATCCAAAGCCCGTGTTCCCAAAAACAATCCCAGCGCGGCCCGCCGAATCCAAGAAGAGGGCTTTGCCCCGGCGTCTCCACAAACCTCGCTGGCCGCCGCGGCGGCCATCAGCAGTCCGGCTGCCGTGCGTCGGCTCTTCCAGGCGATCCCGTCATCAGGCCTGCGATCGGCCGCTGACTCCTGTGCAGAAACTGCAGCTCGATAGTCCCGGGCTGTAGCCGGGCCGGGGCGGAGCGTCAGCGCCAGGGCGGCAACAGCCCACACTGCCGCATTGCGTACCCGACGGGGTTGGACTGGTTTACTGCGAAGTTGTCGGAACATAGCTGTACACAATTTCCTTTTCCTCAGGCATTCCCCGAACAGTAGTTGCCACCAGGATGTCCATCATCAAGGGAGGGTCGGGCAGGTGAGCGGGGGCGCGAACCTCGTCAAACGGTCGCCACGCGTTGCTGCGAAGCCTCCGGACGATTCTCTGGCAGAGGACGTTCTTCGGTTGCTCATCCTCACCCATGAAGATGCTGGCGAACACTGCTCCGGCCCGGAAGAACTGAGTTGGAAGGCAGTTCGCCGGGCCGCAGGCAACCGTTGTTCCATCAGGCATGTGGAATTCAACTGCGAATCTTGAGACGCGGTCCCTGAACTTGGCATTGAACATATTGTTTGACGCGATGGGCCAGAAATTTCTGTTGGCCACCGTTGCGGCCATCGAGGCGACTACGTAGGCTCCCGTCAAAACAACTAGCACCGTGCCCTTGTTGCAGTCAGGCGCACGCAGCACAGTGGCCATTCCTGGCGAAATCCTCGAACTCCGACGCCAACTCCAGGGAGTCAAACACCAATCGCCTGCCGTCAAGGTTGGTGGATCCGGTCAGCAGGTAGCGGAACACTTCCATGGCTGCAATGGATGCCACGATGGAGTTGAGGGGTCCAAAGCTTGGAGCCTGGTACGAGCTATTGAGGTTTGTGGTGGAGAGCGATGCCTTTGAGCTGGTCCTGCCGTCGTTATCTGTTGCTGCACATTGCAGGCAAGGGGTGAAGCCTGGCCGTACTACCGGGCCTACCACTCCACGCGTGTCTTGATACCCGGCGCAAGTGAAAGGCGTGCCGGTGGCGATGGACGCCTGGTTAGACCACTCGAGCACTTCCTGGGGCGTGTCGGCGGAGACCACAACGAAGTCTGAGTCCTGAAAAACAGGCAGGAGATCTTCCACTCCGGAGATCATGGAGGCGACTTCCACCGTGTTGATGTCGGGGGCCCTGAGGTGAAGGTTCCGTGCAGCGGCTTGGATTTTGGGGGTACCAATATCTTGCGCCGTGAAGAGGTACTGCCGGGTCAGGTTGCTTTCTTCTACAGTGTCCCCGTCGACCAGGACAATGGAACCCACGCCGGCTGTTGCGAGCTGCATGGCTACGTTCGTCCCGATCCCGCCCACACCGATCAGCGTGACCTTTCGGCTGCGCAGCAGATCGCTGGCTCCGGGCCCGGTGCTGTGCGCAAGTTCAAAGTACAGGTCATGACGGCTGTACCGGCCGGAGAGGTCGAACCTGTACGGCACCAGAATCTCGGCGTCGATAAGTTCCTCGACGATCTCTCCGGAGCCTTCACCCAGCAGGAGTTCGGCCTTGCCTCCCAGATCGTCGAGTGTCCGTGGCTGTGAAGCGAAGCTGAGTAGTTCAGCCAGCCCGTCTGGAGCGTCCTCGATTTCGATTGCGTTGGGCGGTGCCAATCCGATCTGCACGGCCGTTTCCGTGGTGATGACCGGTAGCGACTGCTTGAGGGAGTAGGTTACGGCTGCCAATTCTTGCCTCCAATGATGAGTGGGGACCACGCGATGCGTGGCCCCCACTATTTATTCTTGGGTTAGTTGAACACGAAGTTCAGCTTGGAACGGCGCTTGGCCAGTCGCTTGAGCTTAAGCACTTGAATCACTCCTTTGTGTTTATAAACTTGTTGGACGGAATGAATCTACGACACATGTCATGGATATGACAAGTTTGTCGATAACTTTTCTGCGTGTCGCTTTGTCGGGTCCACGTCAAGGCGTGTGCGGTATAGAGTCGAGGGCATGTTTGAACTCGTACCGCCGAACGCCGCCTTCCACAGGTCCTTCCTCGAGTCCCACCGTGAGTGGGCCGGCGTCCATCAGGATGGCGCCGCCGTCTTCATGGCGGAAGACGTCACCAGCCCCGAGGGCTTCGCTGATTGGGTTGGCAAGTTGCTGGACGCTGAAAGCGCGACGGAGAAGGACGGCATTGTTCCGTGCACCTACCTCTGGATCACGGAAGGTCCACGCTACGTGGGGGCGATTGCGTTCCGGCACCATTTGACCCAGGCTCTCCTGAACTCGGGCGGGCACATTGGCTACGGGATTCGACCCTCGGATCGCAGGAGGGGGGCGGCAACCTGGGCGCTGAGGGAACTGCTGGCCCGTTTGGCTGCGCAGGAGTTGGGTGGGGTTCTGCCCGATCGCGTTCTGCTGACCTGTGATGACGACAATTCGGCGTCAATCAGCACTATCGAACGTTGCGATGGGCGGCTCGAAGATGTGCGCACGGGTGAAGACGGGCGGCTTTTCCGCCGGTACTGGATTGACTTGGGAAAACCTGCCGCAGATTAGATTTGTCACCCGGGGGTTGACGCCGCAGCCATAGACGGCGCACGATGGACGACATGAGCAGTCAACCCCGGGGTGACATTCCCGCGTCCAGCCCCTCGGATTCACGGTGGCAGCAGGTCCTTACCCACCGTCCCGTGGACGACGGAACCAGGGAAACCGCAGCCGCAAGGTTCGCTGAACGCGGCATCACCCCGGAACAGCTCAAGGCTGTCCTCGCCGATGGTGGGGATGCCCTTTATGCGGCTGCCGCCGGGGGCCAGCCAGGCTGGGCAGATCCATTCGGCGGCCCCCTCGCCGTTGCACTCCTCTCAGCCGAGGTGAGCATCTTTGCTGCGCATTTGAACTCGAGGGCGTCCGGAGTCAGGTCGGCAGCTGTTGCCGAACTGCTGGACGAATACAGCGCGGTAACCGTAGCTGCTGAGCTCGGTGTGGCGCGCCAGAAGGTATACGAAATCGCCAGAGCGGGCCTGCGCCCGCCCTACATCGAGCAGGTCCCTTGGAGGACGTCATGAATCCCATCGAAGAAAAGGTCCAACTACCGGACCCGGAAACCCAGTTCCTGGTCCATCCTGTTGACCTCCCCGGAGCCCGCAA
This sequence comes from Paenarthrobacter sp. TA1.8, assembly GCF_048595705.1. Taxonomy (NCBI): domain Bacteria; kingdom Bacillati; phylum Actinomycetota; class Actinomycetes; order Micrococcales; family Micrococcaceae; genus Paenarthrobacter; species Paenarthrobacter sp. TA1.8. The sequence continues at coordinate 4,771,869 of NZ_CP184287.1, read as the reverse complement.
GGAATTCCTGACGGGCTGGTGGTTGGGAATCATTGCCACCCCTCAGGTTTATACGGCACTTTTGGCTTTCTTTTGGGCCGTCAGCAACAACTACGTGACGCCCGTGCTGGTCCCGCTGGCCCTGGTGCTTGTTGCCGGATGGATCAGCTCCAAGCTCACCCGAGGCGCATGGGACTACATTCCACGGAAGCGCCACGACAAGGAGCGGAGAATTCCGGTCTTGCTCATTGGTGGGGCGCTCATCAAGTCCTCGGCGCTCTTGGTGGGCTTGATTGTCTTCATGGTGTGGAGCACCAGCCAGGACTTCGTCCCCGGCTTCAGCGCCTACCCGCTGGGAATGGGAGCAGCCATCGTGGTGATCATGCTTGGGGAGTTGGTGGCTAAGCTGCTCCGACGCAGGACTTTGGACCTGGTTCCAGAGGCACTGAGCATCGTTGTGGTGGTCGCGGCTGTGTGGATGGGCTTTGCGCTTCTCCCCGCAGGACGCGAACTTGCTCCCGTTGACCTGCTTCCTGGTGTTGCGATCCTTGTGGGTGTCTGGTTGACCTGGCTGCTTTTCACGCAGATAGAGGCCCGCCGCAACCACGGCTGACCGCTGAATTGCCCGTTCACGTTCCCGTCACCAAGCACTGCTAGGCTGCCGCGCACTACCCGGCAGACCAGGAGGACCGTATGACGGAGGCAACTCCACCCACCGCGCAAGCCACATCTTTGGACGATTGGTGGGTCAGGGACAACCTGCGTGAAACCATCGACCACCTGGTGGAGCTCGGCTACACCATCAGCGGAGGGCAGGGCGAAGACCCGGACCTCATCGATCCCGGTGGATCAGCGGTGGAAACGTGGAACGAGGATTATCCGTACGAACAGCGGATGACCCGCGACGAGTACGAGATCGAGAAGTACCGCCTGCAAATCGAGCTGTTGAAGTTCCAGTACTGGGGGCAGGACCTCGGACTGAAGCACGTCATTGTCTTCGAGGGACGCGACGCCGCCGGCAAGGGTGGCACCATCAAACGTTTTACCGAGCATCTGGATCCCCGCTCTGCCCGGACGGTAGCGCTCGCCAAGCCCTCTGACCGTGAGCAAGGCCAGTGGTATTTCCAGCGCTACATTCAGCACCTTCCCACTGCGGGTGAAATCGTCATGTTCGACCGCTCCTGGTACAACCGCGCCAATGTGGAACGCGTCATGGGGTTCTGCACGGACGACGAATACGACACCTTCATGGGCCAGGCGCCCGTTTTCGAGAAGATGCTGGTTGACGCCGGCATCCACGTCACCAAGTTCTGGTTCTCCGTGACCCGGCAGGAGCAGCGCACCCGCTTCGCCATCCGCCAGATCGACCCCGTCCGCCGTTGGAAGCTCTCGCCCATGGACCTGGCGTCGCTGGATCGCTGGGACGAATACACGGACGCGAAAGAACGAACGTTCCTGCATACGGACTCCGACCACGCACCGTGGATCACCATCAAGTCCAACGACAAGAAGCGCGCCCGGATCAACGCCATGCGCTACTTCCTCAACCAGTTCGACTATGAGGACAAGGACACCTCAGTGGTTTACGACGCCGATCCGCTCATCCTCCGCCGCGGCCGCGACGCCGTCGGCGATTAACCCTCCGCGAGTTGGCACTTAGTGCCGATGTTTCCCAAAAACATCGGCACTAAGTGCCAACTCGCGGGAATGTTAGGGGTTATGGGGGTGCGGACGGAACAGGAGCCTCGACGTCGGCACCCACCGTAAGTGCCGACGTCGAACTCTCTATTCGGTAACGTCGTCCTCGATGACCGGGTCCTTCAGCAGAAGCGCCGTGCCTTGGAAGGCAGGGAGTTCGAGGAAGAAGCTGTGGAGGTCGTCTACCTGGCCGACGTCTTCGCCCGAGAACAAATCATGGACGGTGGAGCCCGGAACAAGGTGAGAGGACTGGATACTGCCGGCGATGTCCTGGTCCGAGAAGTTCAGGACCGTAACCTGCAGTGCTTCGTCTGCGAGCTGGTTGACCAGCACCAGCAGCCCTCGGTGGGAAACGTCGGGCACGTCCAGCAGCGTGCTGGTGGCGATCCCCGACTCCTCCCGCACAGTAAGGATCTGCTGCAGCCGCCGGGCGTAAGAGTTCGGATCATTCAGCTGATCGGGCAGTGGACCGTAGAGGCTCCGGGCGCGGGGCATTCCGGCAAGGGAGGTTTTCGCGTCCGGGCTGGTGCCCATGAGATCGTGTGCGCCACGGTTGATCCAGCGGGTGTCACCCTGTGAGGTGAGCTCGTGGACCGTCTCGCGGTCAAGCGCTGTGATGCCCGTGAGGTCCCAACCGGAAAGCGCGAAAACCCCAGGCTGCAAAGCGTTGTACATGGAAAGCAGCACGTGGGCGTCCAGGACCTGCGCTTCCTGCTCCTCGGTGATGGCGTCCTGATCCTTGATGCCAAGGGCCGCCATGATGAAGCTGACCGTGGTGCAGGCAATGCCGTTGGTGGTGAACACCGCGTTGTACGGTCCGTTCTCCCCCGTGAGCCGTTCCCGCATGGTGTTCTGGACTTTCTCCGCCACCTCCGCGCCGGTGAGCTCCTCACCGGCAAGTTCGAAGACGTCCTCCCTATGCCCCGCGGCGAAGTGGAGCAGCTCGTAGGTCAGTTCATCGTGGTTTTGGAGGGCATGAACCAGCGAGGCCTGGTCCACGCCGATTTCCATGGAAAGCCGTAGGGTCAGGCGCAGGAATTCTGTATCTCCGATGACCAAGGCGTAGTGATAGGCGGGCCTGGTGATGAAGTCGTAGGAGAGATCCGGCCCGGACTCGGACTGGGTCTTGATGTCATCGATGGTGAGGTTGAGCTCCTGGAAGGAGAACCCGCCCACCTTGCGGATCATGGAACCAATCAGCTGGTTGGCAGCCTCGGACAGTGGGTGGCCCTCCGACCAGCCCGGTTCTTCTTCAGCACTCTTCTCGACGCCCAGGAATCCGTTGGCATCCAGCCGGAGGGCGCCGGTTCCGAGGTCAAGCAAAGAGTGCAAGGCATCGCCAACCACAAGGCGCATGCCGGCAAACGTTGGATCCAGCCAGTTGATGGATGGCTGGCCGGACTTGAAGTAGTGGAGGTAGACCCAACGGCGGGTTTTGCCCGTGGTGTCGATGATGGGCTTGGTGGCGCTCCAGTTCGTCTCCTTGACCCCGGGCTCAAAGAAGATCACCCGCTGGAGCCGCCCAATAATGTAGCCGGCCTGTTGCAGGGCTTCCTCCGCCGCGGGGCTGATGTTCACGGAGTCCTCGCCCTCGGGAACATCGGGCAGCAGGTGCCAGTCCTCTTCGGGGATGTCCACCATGTGATAGATGCCGGGGTAGTCCCGGAAGTTCATTTCGGCGAGTCGGAAGTCCGCTCCCTTGCCTGTGTGCCCGGGAACGATGTCGTCAATGACGGTGCCGCCATGGTCATTGGCCACCTCGCACATTTGGCGGAACTCTTCTTCGGTGCCGAATGCGGGGTCGATAGCCATGCTGATCCGGTCAAAGTGGCCGTCTACGCTGGGTGTCTGGGACCACCCGCGGATGCCGCCGGCCAGCTTGACCGGCCCGGTGTGCAACCCGCGGATGCCAATCTTGCTGAACGCGTCCCACAGCTCCGGATCGCCCAGCGCCGAAAGGAAAGATTGGCCGTCCTTGGTGATGAAGGACAACGGGTAGGCCGTGAACCAGACAGGCGCGCGTTCCACAGCCGCCCGCGGGTTGGGCCTTGCGTAAGAGTTTTGCCACATGCTCGCCTGACCCGAGAGTTGGCGCGCCATGGTGTTGGCGTCGCCCAGCATGGACTGGTTCCGAAGCCAATCCACGTAGGTCTTGTTAAGGCCGTCGAATTCCAACGATGGGCGGGCGGCGAAGAACTGCCGCCTCCGGGCGATCGGCCGCAGCGCCTTGGGCCGAGCTGGATAAAACTGTTCGTCAAAGGTGATTTCCGCCGGTTCGCTTGCGGTTTCATCGGGCGTTTCCTGTGGCGTCTCCTCCGGATTTTCTTCCGAAGTTTCGCTGATTTCTGACACGCTCTCGTTGACTGCAGGCTCCCGCACAGTTTTCTCCTTTACGTGGTCGCCGCGTCAACGCCGACCGTCCGAGGGGGTCGTTCAAGAGGTCACGTACCCGGGCTTGCCCGGACTATTCATGCTAGTCGGGGGAGCCTGCCGTTTGTCTAACCCGGGAACAAGTAAGTCTCGTTATTATGTGCTGGGTTGACGTTGGCGGCACTGCGGTGGACACGATAAAGCCCGACGTCGTCACTCAGGTGGGTGCCGACGTCGGGCTTGGAATTGTGCGGGCTGGGTGTGGGGCTGTCAGTACCGCCAAACCACCGTGTAGGCGTAGCCGTTGCCGTTCCGGACACACCCTTCGACCAGGCGCACGTAGGAACCGAATCCGGGCCTGGCGGCATCCAGGTTCGACTCACAAGTCGCCTTCGTGTGAAACCAATAAACGTAGGTGCTGGCCGCCTCGGCCGGGGCAGCCAAAGCAATTCCACCGCCAGCCAGGATAGAGGTTGCCGCGAATATGGACGCAATCTTCTTCTTTACGTTAGTCATTTCGATAGAGTAAGCATCTGGCCGAAGACAGTCAACGGTCCGCGAAAGCCCTATCCGGCCCTACGGGTGGGCCCCGAACAGTCATTACCGTGACTGGTGAAGATCGGAGGACACATGAAAATTGTTGTTATCGGCGGAAGCGGCCATATTGGCTCATTCCTCATCCCCAGGCTCGTCCGGGGCGGACACGACGTCATCAATATCAGCCGCGGGGCCAGCAAGGCATACGTTGATGCGCCCGAGTGGCAGCAGGTCCGGCAGGTTACCGCGGACCGCCACCTCGAAGATCGGGAGGGCACCTTCGGTGACCGGGTCGCCGGACTGGGAGCCGACGTCGTAGTTGACCTGGTGTGCTTCACGCTCGACTCCGCCACGGCGCTGGTGAACCGGCTGCGCGGCGAGACGGGGCATCTGCTGCATTGCGGGTCGATCTGGCGTTATGGTGCCAGTCGGAAGTTGCCCATCTCAGAGGGGTCGGACTCCACCGCGGAGCCGCTGGATGAATACGGCATCCAGAAGCGCGATATAGCCGGGATGCTGAAGGATGAGACGGCCTCCGGAGGGCTCATCACTACGTCACTGCACCCCGGACACATTGTCGGTCCCGGATGGCATCCCGTGGGTCCGCTCGGAAATTTCGATCCCTCCGTGTGGCAAAAGATCGCAGCCGGACAGCCACTTCAGATTCCGGGAAGTGGCACCGAACTGATGCACCACGTCCACGCGGACGACCTCGCGCAGGCCTTCGAGAAAGCAACGCAGAGCCGGGAATCGGCCGCCGGCGAGGACTTCAACATTGTTGCTCCGTCCGCCCTGACAGTTCGTGGCTACCTGGAGATCGCGGCATCGTGGTTCGGGCTGGAGCCACACTCGGAGATGGTCAGCTGGGAGGACTTTCGCGAAACCACCACGCCCGAACACGCTGACACGAGCTGGGCCCACCTCTCCCGCAACCACTGCCTCACCATCGAAAAAGCCAGGTCCCTCCTGGGCTACGCCCCCCGCTACGAGCCGGAACAGGCCGTTCGTGAGGCGCTGCAGTGGCTTATCGGTAACAACAAGCTTCAGGTTCAGATCACTTGATACCACGGCCAAACGCTCGACGCCGGGACTCGCCTCAGTGCTGAAAGACACTGAACCTTGGCCTTCAGTGCCTCCATGCGTTCGGTGACGAAGCCGCTTGGGTTCCGGCGCTGTATGTATTGGTGTCTGTACAACAGCCGCCCCAACGCCGAAGCTTAAGGAGCGGAGGGGGAGCATCCATGTTCAAAGCGGCCAACAAAGGAGTGACAGACACCCGGCTTGACCACGGCTTCTTCGTCCTGGGCGGAGTCGCCGCAGTATGGCTTGCCTTCTTGTTGGTGGGCGAGAGCTTCCAGCTGGGGTGGGGGCAGGTGTGGTTCTACGTGGTGTTCTGGGCGTTCCTTGCCTATTTGCTGCTCCCGCGGCTCCACCGGATCCTGACCACCATCTATGTGCCGGGCTATTTCATTGGCCGGGCAAGGACCAGCGACGGGCTCTTGGGTGACCCGGTCAACGTTGCGTTGCTGGGCGCCGAGCCCCAGATCCACGCCATCATGGAATCTGCTGGATGGACCAAGGCCGACGACGTCACTTTCGACAGCAGCCGGCGCATCATCAGCTCAACTCTTTTCCGGCGTAGCTACTCCGAGGCGCCCGTCAGTCCGTTGTATCTCTTTGATCGACAGCAAGACTTCGCGTACCAGCAGGAAGTGGACAACAGCCCGGGCAAACGCCACCACGTCCGCTTCTGGCGTTGCCCCGAAGGCTGGCTCCTACCGGGTGGACACAAAGTGGATTGGCTTGCCGCCGGAACCTACGACCGCAGCGTTGGCTTCTCCCTGTTCACCCTGCAGATCACGCACAAGATTGAGCAGAACACGGATGTGGAGCGGGACCACATCGTTTCAACCGTTTCGGCTGCGGAACCAGCTGTCTCAGTCCAAGTCATCAAGGACTTCTCCACCGGGTACCACTCACGCAACGGCGGCGGGGATTCAATCTCTACTGACGGCGACTTGCCGATCGTCGACGCTCGCGGCGTCCTGGTGCCCGCGGATCAGCCGCCCAGCCGCACCGATAGCAGGGACAGGCGGCCCGCCCCCATCTTGATGGGGGCTGCTTTGGTGGTGGCCAGGGCGGTGGCGGCTTTGGTTCTGGCGATCACGTTGTTCACCTCCGGCGGTGAAATTTCCGGGCTCACCTTCGACGACGACTCGTCAGACCCGCAAAGCACGACGGCGGCAATCGCCTTGATAGCAGCAGTGGTCCTGGTGTTCGGGCTGGGTGAAGTTTTCCTGGCCTGGCGCATCTTCCTTGGCAGCAATGGCGCCCGCGTGATTGCCATGGGCTTGAGCTCCATCTCGATCCTGGTCCAGGCAATCGACTACTTCACGGGCAGCGCAAACATCACCCTCGAAGCTGGCCTCTCCGGTTTGGCCACTGACATTCTGGTGCTCCTGGCCCTGTCCAGCCAACGTGCCCGTGTGTACGCAAAGCGGCAGCGCGTTCCGGCGGTTCCGGCGTCGGTAGTTGGCCGGGGCGGGGTCAGCTCATAACGGATTCTCGCGGTACGGCCGTCAAATATGCCACCCAAATTCGGGGGAGACGCAGCAACGGGCTGGCGACACCCGAATATGGGTGTCGCCAGCCCGTTGGAGTGGCGCTAACGCATCTGTGTGGCGGGGAGTTACGCAGTAACCGCCAGGGCATCGATCTCCACAAGCATGACCTCGTGCGGCAGATCAACGAACACGGTGGTGCGGCTCGGCAGCAAACCGCTGGGAACGTTCTCCCGGATGAACTCGCCGTAGACCTCATTCATGGCGGCGAAGTCGTCGCGGGTGGTGAGGTAGACGCGGAACATGAGGACGTCTTCAACGGAAGATCCGCCGGCTTCGAGGATGGCCTTGACGTTCTCCAGGGTGCGACGGGTCTGGACGCGGACGTCGCCCTCGCCGATGTACTGGTTGGTGGCGGGGTCCATCGGGCCTTGGCCGGAGACCTGGAACATGCCGCCCTTCTTGATGCCCTGCGAGAATACGTGCGCCGGGGCGGGGGCGTTTTCGGTCAGTACTACGGTTTTTTCACTCATGCTGAGTTCCTTTCGTGGCTGATCCAGCCGAGGTCGTTGGAGATGGCCTCGGTGCTGGCTTTGAGGTCGGGCAGCAGCTCAAGCAATCCTTCATAGCTGAGCATCACTACCGGTACCGAACAAGAGGCTGCGGCAACAACGGCGCCGCTGGCGTCGCGGATGGGGGCCGCGATGCAGTGCACGAACGCTTCGTGCTCAGCGTTGTCGTGGGCCCAGCCCTGTTCCTTGACCTGCTCGAGTTCGGCCAGCAAGGCCTCCGGCGAGGTCAGGGTGTTCTCGGTAACTTTCACGTAGTCCAACCCCGCGGCGATTTTTTCCTGCCGACTGCGCGGCATATCGGAGAGGAGGACTTTGGACACAGCGGCCGAGTGCAGCGATGCAGTCAGGCCGATGCGCGAGTACATGCGGACGGGATGGTGCGACTCGAACTTGTCGATGTACACCACCTCATTTCCTTCAAATGCGGCGAGGTGCACAGTGTGCCCGGTTCGGCCGTTGAGTTCGGCCAGGTGCGGATGCGCCACTTTGCGGATGTCTCGCTGTTCCAAAGCCAGCGATGACAGTTCAAAGAGCTTGGAGCCGAGCATGAACCGCTGGTCTTCGTCCCGCACCACGAAGCGCTTTTCTTCCATGGCGTGCAGGAGCCGCATCACGGTGGTCTTGTGCACGGCGGCCTTGGACGCGAGCTCGTCCAGGGTTGCTGGCTTTGCGGCGAGTTCGCCGAGCAGGTCGATGGCTCGCATGAGGCTCTGGCTCACGATGTCACGCTCCGGTTCTGGTGTTGAATTGTCCCTCTTCAACATGGATAGCAGCCCACGCGTCATCCGAAGAATCGAGAATGGCTGCGAGCTCGGCGGCATTGGGCAGCGGACCGCGATCACCGTGGACAGTCAGGGTGCACGCTGCGGCTACATGTCCGCGCCGGAGGCTTTCCTTTTGGCCCAGACCGAACAGCATGCCACTGAGGTAGCCGGCGGCGAACGAGTCGCCGGCGCCAACAGGTTCGACGACGGCGACGGACAGTGCGGGCACCTCTTCCCGGGTGCCGGTCCGGTCCAAGGAGATGGCGCTGATCGCCTCGTTCTTGATGACCAGCACCTTCGGATCCGGCATCATGCGGCGAAGTTCTGCTTCATCGGTGGTACCGAAGGCGTGTTCGGCTTCGTCTTTCCCAACGAGCACGACGTCGGCCAGGTTCGCCAGCCGCTGCAGGACGGAGCGGTCCTGGCCTGCCCAGAGGGCTCCGCGCCAGTTGACGTCGAAGCTGATGATCCGGCCATTGCGAGGTGTGGTGAGGATTGCTTCCAACAGGGAAAGGCACTCGGGGGAGAGGGCTGCGGTGATTCCACTCAGGTGGATGAGTGCAGCGTTCTCAAGCAACGAGGAAACGGCGGGATTGGAAAGTGTGTCCCGTCCCATGGCCGACGCCGCGGATCCTTGCCGGTAGTACAAAACCGAACTGCCGCCGTCGGGGTCCGTATCCTGCGCCGGGACCTTGACGTAAAGGCCCGTGGGCAAGGACTCGTCCACTTCCACGCCGGAGATTCCCACGCCGTGATCCTGGAGCTCGTGCAGGATTCGGGTGCCGAAGCCATCGTGGCCCACCCGACTGACCCAGTGCGCGTCCAGGCCCATGGCTGCCAAACCCATAGCGACGTTGGATTCCGCGCCGCCGATGCCGAAGTGGAGCTCCGTTGCCAGGTGCAGGGGGACGGCGTGGGCAGGGGTAAGCATGGCCATGGTTTCGCCCACGCATACAGCTGAAAGCATCGTTCTCCCACTAGTTCGTGCGCTTCTCAGCGGCCTTGACTCTCGATCCGCCACCATGTTAGACATATCACCAGCAGGTTTGCAACCAGCGTTGCAAAATACGCAACGCATCAAAATTGCCCAACGACCCCACAACGCAGCTTCAAGAACGCAGCATCGCGAAGGGAATGAAACGCGTGAACACCTCCGAAGCCATCTCGGCATCTGCCGTGTCAGGCCTGGCTAAGCGCCGTCTCGACTGGCGCCACAAAGCTGTGCCCGCATCCGCGAACGGCACCACCCACGCGGGCTTCCTCGCCGCCAAGCACACGCTCGCTGACCTCCAGACGCCGCTGCTCACCCTCGACGCCGGAGCGCTCCGCGCCAACGCCGACCGGCTGGCCGACTGGTGCAGAGACCACGGCGTCCTGCTCGCCCCGCACGGGAAGACCACCATGTCTCCCCAACTCTGGACCGAGCAGCTCAGCCGGGGTGCCTGGGGCATTACGCTGGCGAACTTCGCACAGCTCCGCGTGGCCCGCGAGTTCGGCGTGAGGAACCTGCAGCTCGCCAACAGCCTCACGGATCCGCACGCCATTCAGTGGGTTGCCCGCGTTGCCACGCCGGACGCGCCCATCCTTTCCTGGATCGACTCCCTGGGGACCGTGGAAGTCATCAATCGAACGCTCGCCGGCAGTGATGCTGTGCTGGACGTACTGGTGGAGCTGGGCGCGCATGGTGGCCGGACCGGCGCCCGCTCTGTGGAGGCTGCCATGGAGATTGCCCGCGCTATCTCCGAGTCACCCAACCTGCGCCTGGTGGGCGTCAGCGGCTATGAAGGCTCACTCGCGCACACAGCGGACGACGCCGGATTGGCTGCCGTTCGCGGCTATCTCGCCAAGATGCGGCTGCTTCACGAGGAACTGCTCGCCGCAGGGCTGTATGGGGCCAGCAAAGTGATCATCACTGCCGGGGGCAGCGCCTACTTCGACGACGTCGTCACGGTCCTCGCACCCACCATCAGCACCGGCGCCGAACTTGGCAGACCTGCCGTGGACCTCATGATCCGCAGCGGTGCATACATCATCCACGACGACGGTTTCTACCGCGCAATTTCGCCGTTTTCCCGCGAGGGCGACCAACCCTTCAAAGCCGGGATGTACGGCTGGGCACGGGTTGTGTCGCAGACTGAACCCGGCCTCGCCATCCTCGACGCCGGGAAACGCGACCTCCCGTTCGACGAAGGCCTGCCCGAACCGCAGTTCATTGGACCTGTCCTGGGCGGGGCAATGGAGCCGCTACTTGGCGCCCGGATCACCTCGGTCAACGATCAACACAGCTTCATGACCTATGACGCCAACTCCACCACGGTCCGTCCCGGCGACGTCGTCCGGCTGGGCCTCTCCCACCCGTGCACCGCGTTCGACAAGTGGACCGTCATCCCGGTGCTCGCGGACAGCGGGTCCGTCGAAGGTCCAGGTAACCAGACCGTCGTCGACCTCATCCATACCTTCTTCTAGGACCATGCCATGAAGACCCTCATCAGTAATGCCACCTTGGTGGATGGAACGGGAACAGACCGGCGCCGTGCGCACGTCCTGCTGGACGGCGCGGTGATTGCCGCCGTCGTCGACGCCGGAACGCTCGACGCCGATTCCCTCAGCGAAACCGGCGCGGACCGCGTCATCGATGCCACCGGTCTGGTCCTGAGTCCAGGCTTCATCGACATGCACGCACACTCGGACCTGCAGCTCCTGGTGAACAGGGACCACTACGCCAAGCTCAGCCAAGGTGTCACCACCGAACTGCTGGGCCAGGATGGCTTGTCCTACGCGCCCGTGGATGATGCCACCCTCGCAGGTGTCCGCGAGAAGATCGCCGGCTGGAACGACAATCCGGCCGACTTTGACTGGAATTGGCGGACCGTACGGGAGTACCTCGACCGGCTCGACGCGGAAGAAAACGGTGGCCGCATCGCCACCAACGCCGCATACCTCGTTCCCCAAGGAACCGTCCGGGCCATGGTGATGGGCTTCGCCGAAGGTGACCCCACGCCGGAGCAGCAGCGGCAGATGCAGCACATCATCCGCGCGGCGATGGAGGAAGGTGCGGTGGGAATGTCCTCGGGGCTGACCTACACGCCGGGCATGTATGCGCAGACCGAGGAACTGGCTGGACTCTGCCGGACCGTGGGCGAGCTCGGCGGTTTCTACGCGCCGCACCATCGCTCCTACGGCAAAGGCGCACTGGGTGCCTACGCCGAGATGATCGGGCTGAGCCGCGACACGGGCTGCGCACTCCACCTCTCCCACGCCACCATGAACTTCGCGGAAAACAAGGGCCGTGCCGGGGAACTGCTGGACTTGATCGACGAAGCCCTGGACCACGGCGTGGACATCACCCTGGACACCTACCCGTATCTCCCAGGTGCCACCACGTTGAGCGCGATCCTGCCGAGCTGGGCGTCATCGGGCGGGACAGAAGCAACGTTGGCCCGGCTTGCCGACCCGACCACCCGGGCCCGCATCCGGGAAGCCGTGGAGATCTACGGCTCCGACGGCTGCCACGGCGTGGTGGCCGAGTGGGACACCTTGGAAATCAGCGGCGTGCAGAACCCGGCGCTCGCGGGTTACGTCGGCAGAACCATCAGGGACATCGCCTCAGGGAGCGGCCAGGAGCCGTTCGACGTGTTCGCGCAGATCCTCACAGAAGACCGTCTCGGCACAGGCATCCTCCAGCACGTGGGCCACGAGGAAAACGTCCAGGCCATCATGAAGCACCGAACCCACACCGGCGGCAGCGACGGACTCCTGGTCGGGGCCAAGCCACACCCGCGAGCCTGGGGCACGTTCCCGCGCTACCTTGGCCACTACTCACGGGACCTCGGACTCTTGAGCCTCGAGGAAATGGTCCATCACCTCACGGGCCGGCCCGCCGCACGACTCAAGCTCCACAACAGGGGACTCATCCGGGAAGGCTATGCGGCCGACGTCGTGCTTTTCGATCCGGAAACCGTCCGCGATGAAGCCACTTTTGAGAATCCACGCCAAGCCGCCAGCGGCATCCAATACGTCTTCGTCAACGGCACGGCAGCGATCGACGGCGGCAAAGCCACCGGTGCCCGCGCCGGCCGGGCCCTCCGTCGCAGCAGCGACGGCCTCACCAGAGAAGGACAGCATGACTCCTGAACAATTCCTCCAGCAGCTCGAAGCCGGCCGAACCCTGGCCGTGGTCCGCGCCCCGTCCATCACGGACGCCGCCGATCTTTGCCGTGCACTGTCCGACGGCGGCATCCGCAGCGTCGAACTCACGTACACCACCCCGGATGTGCTCAAGCACGTCCAGCGTGCGGCGGAGACGGCGGCGGAGCATGGTGCCGCCGTCGGAATCGGCACGGTGATGACCGCAGACCAAGCCCGTGCAGCCATCGACGCCGGTGCGCAGTTCCTGGTGACGCCCGGCCTTCGCCCCGAGGTCGCCGCCGTCGCAGTCGCCGCCGGGATCCCGTTCAGCCTCGGCGCCATGACCCCCACGGAGGTGGCGCAGGCCCTGGACCTGGGCTCGGCCGCCGTCAAAATTTTCCCCGCCCGCCAGCTCGGCCCGGCGTACTTGAAGGATCTGCAAGGCCCGTACCCGGGCATCCGCTTGCTGCCTTCGGGGGGCATCGACGCCTCCAACGCCAAGAGCTACCTCGACGCCGGTGCTGCCGCAGTCTGCTGCGGCACCAGCGTAGTCCCGCCCGCAGCCGTTGCTGCAGGTGACTGGGCAGACATCGCGGCACGTGCCGCAGCCTTCACCGGCACCCTCAAGTAGGACTTACCCAGAAAGACTCGTCATGACTGAATTCCTTGAATGGCTGCGGCACGACACCGCCGGCCTGCTCCTCCTGGCAGGTGCCGGCATCGCCCTGCTGCTGTTCCTGATCATCAAGGTCAAGCTCGAACCGTTCATCGCCTTGGTGGGAACCGGTGTGATCGTGGCTCTGGTGGGCGGGATTTCCGTGGAGGCCCTCGTCGGTTCGGCCACCAAAAGCAGCGACGCCCTGATTGAAAAGGGTTTTGCCGGCATCCTTGGCCACATCACGGTAATCATCGGCCTCGGCACCGTCCTCGGTGCCATTCTTGAGCGGTCCGGCGGTGCTGAGGTGCTGCTCGGAAGGCTGGTGAAGATCTTCGGCGAAAAGGGCACTCCGTTGGCCATGGGTATCACCGGCTTCGTGCTGGGTATCCCCGTGTTCTTCGACATCGGCATCTTTGTCCTTGCTCCGCTTGTTTACGTCGCCGCAATCCGTGGCGGCAAATCGCTGGCCCTTTACGCACTGCCGTTGCTCGCAGGACTCTCCGTGACGCACGCCTTCCTTCCTCCGCACCCCGGCCCCGTTGCTGCAGCCGGACTGTTCGGCGTGGACCTCGGCTGGATCATCCTCATGGGCCTCATCTGCGGTATTCCTGCATGGTTCGCTTCGGGCATCCTGTGGGGTACCTGGATCGGCAAGCGCGTCATGGTTTCGGTCCCGGAGGATCGGATCGTCCCCGAGTCCGACGCCGCCAAGGGTCACGAACCGTCCATCGGGCTGGTCCTGCTGGCCATCGGCTTGCCCATGATCCTCATTCTCGGCGGTACGTTCGGCAACATCTTCGCTCCCGCGGGCACATTCCGCGACATCCTCCAGTTCTTCGGCAACCCGGCCATTGCGTTGACCGTCGCTGTGCTCCTGGCAATGTGGCTCCTGGGAATCCGCCGCGGCATGACCTCCGCCGAACTCAGCGAAATCACGGGTTCCTCGTTGCGTCCCGTGGGCATGATCCTGCTGGTTGTTGGCGCGGGTGCCTTCTTCGGTGCCGTCCTCTCCGCCACTGGTGTTGGCAAGGCTGTGGCGGATACGTTGTCCCAGGCCGGGCTTCCCATCATCCTGTCCGCGTTCGTGATCAGCGCCGGCATGCGCATCGCCCAGGGCTCGGCCACTGTTGCAATCGTGACCACCGGCGGCATCCTGGCTCCAAGCCTCGCTTCGGGGTACTCGCAGCCGCAGCTCGCGTTGATCGTGGTGGCCATCTCGTCGGGCTCCATCATCGCCAGCCACGTGAATGACGGCGGATTCTGGATCATCTCCAAGTACTTCAACATGTCAGTCAAGGACACCCTGAAGACGTGGACCGTGCTCGAAACGGTGCTCTCCATAGTGGGGTTCGGTATGGCGGCGCTGCTGTACACGTTCGTCAGGTGAGCTGGCGGCAGCCGGACTTCCGTCAGGTGAGCTGGCGGCACCCAAGCCAAGTGGCGGCGTCGTGCGCTTATCCCCGCGAGCTGAACCGTCACCACCCACTTTGAAATGAGAACGGCCTCGACGCGCCTACAAAAGGGTGTGTCGGGGCCGTTTTTGCGTGAAAGAAGGTGGTGGCCGCACGCGGGGTAAACCGTCGCTTAAACAAAGAGCTCCGGAGTGCGTTATTGGGGGATACGCACTCCGGAGCGGTCTTTGAGCAGGGGCTCTCGCCGTCCTGCAGTAATTACTCTACGTGCCGTGCGACGCCTTCGCCACCACCTCGAATAAGTACTTTCGCTTTAGTTTTTATGGGCAGCTTCATGCCTCTTCTTTTGCGGCACAATCAGCACCGGCCGCCGTTGGTGATGACTCAGCCAGGCTGCCACCGAGCCGTTCAGGGCTTCGGAAATCCGGTGCCCCAATCCAGGTTCAGGGGTCCCTACGATGATCATCGACGCATCAATATCCGAGGCCAAGCGGCCCAGGGCACGGGCAGGATCCCCGGCGAGCAAGCGCAAAGTCCAATCCGCCGTGCCGCCGTCCATGGCCTCCGCGATGGCCTTTCCCAGAACACCACGGACGGCCGCGACGTCCTCGTCATCCTTTTCGGGATGCAGCGACATCCGGTGTGTCTCGCGCGAGGGGTCCCACTCCACCAGATAGCTGGCCTCATCCACATAGGCGCAAACCAGCGGCACCCCCATTTGCTCGGCGAGGGTCCTGGCAGTTTGGAGGACCTCCACATGCTGATCCGGCAGCACTCCGACCACCAAGGGGATCCGTCCGTTGAAACCTTCCGCAGCCATACCCTTATTGTTGCGCTGCGGCGCGTGCTTGAACAGCTACTTGGGCTCACACGCACCCTTGTAGACGTTCCTGACGGGGCCTACGGTTAATTCGGGTCCACGGCTCATCCGAAGGAAGGCGGTCCGCGATGGAAATCTACATGTGGTGGCTCGATCTGCACTTGGACAGCAAGGAATGGCTGCGCGAAAACCTGCGCGCCGAAGAACTGCCGCTGCAGGTGCTGCAGCACATTGCCGAGGCCGGCGGGCCTCATCCGGACAAGGTCAGTGGTGTGTTGACCGTTGCGGATTGGGACTTCATCGAGACCCAGTCGGAATTCGTGGACTGACGGAGTTCGTGGAGTTACGGGGCCTGTCCCCAGCGGGGCGGCAGTTCCCTGCGAACCCGCTAGGCGCAGCTGGCGGCTGGCCGAGCGGCCGTGACGATGACCTGGGCGGCAGTGTCCGGACCAAGCGAGGGGCTCTCTTGAGCTTGGGCCGCAGCCCGCGCAGGCCGCTCCTTGGCCCTCATGCGGAGAAGTGCCACCGCCGAAATCAAGAACCAAGCCACGTTGGTTACCACGGAGGGCCAGGCTCCGTGGAGCGTGCCATTGACGATAAAGGCGCACGAACCGAAAAGATTTACGGTCTGGAAGGTGCTGCCCGCCTGCAACCAGCCCATGGACACCGCCATGTAGCCGCCGAGCATCGCCACTGCGCCGGCCCAACCGGCAATTTCGAACAGCAGTTCCATGAGAGTCCTTTCAGGATTTGGGCATCCGAATGAAGCCGACGGGCGGCGTTCGATCCGGGATGGGGGCTTGATTCGGTAGTCGGTGTTGGGCGACTGAATCGTGCTTTTGAGTCAATATTGAGTGAGGAAGCCATTTAGTTCAATTGCAATATTCTGAAGCCGGTGTTTAGGAGTACTTAACATGGAGATGGATCCGCGCCGGTTGCTCGTGCTTCTTGCGGTCGCGCGCACTGGAGGCGTCCTTGCGGCAGCTGATGAATTGCGGATTACGGCGTCCGCAGTGTCGCAGCAGCTGAGCAAACTCGAGAACGAGGCTGGGCAGGCGCTACTCCTCCGCACCCCCAAAGGTTCAGTGCTTACACCTGCAGGTTTGGCCATGGCCGAGGCAGGGGAAGAGATAGAACGGGCACTCAACGTGGCCCGGGCCCGGATGCAAAGCGAAGTCAATATTGCGGGGGTGGTGCGGGTTGGCGGATTCACCAGCTTCATGCGCACCGTGGTGATCCCGCGACTTCCCGAATGGCGCAGCCAATACCCCCAGTTGCAGATTCAGATCGTTGAGGACGGCTTTCCGGCTCTGATGCGGCTGCTCCGGCAGCGACAGCTCGATGCTGTGGTGATCGAACAGGATTCGACGGCGGCAGAGCAGCGTCCGATGGCGGCCGGAATGGTCCAGGAACCCCTGCTTGACGAGCCGTGGAAGCTCGTGGTGCCCGCAGGAACCTTGCTGGGAACGGACAACATTGACCTGAGCCGGTTGCACTTGCCGTGGCTGGGAGTCGAGCCATCAGCGGCCAACACTGCAGTTCTTGGGCGCCTCCGTCACTCGACAGGTGCCCGGATTGAGACTGTTCATCAGTATCACGACACACTTACCGCGCTGGCACTCGTCGCTGCTGGTGAGGGGGTTGCGATTGTGCCCACCCTGGCGCTGACGGGAGTTGTCCATGACCAAGTGGACATCCTGGATGTTCCCGGCCTGGGGACCCGGCACATCGCCTTGCGGAGGTTCGACCGGAGAAAGGCCGCCAGCCTGCCCTTGGACACGGTGGCCCGCCTGCTTCGGGAATCGGCGGCCGCGTTCGACACCCGTTCAGGGTCCTGACCTGTCCCGCCACGAAAGGCGGGACAGGCAGGCGTCAGTTAGTTCAGCGCAGGCGTGTCAGTAGGGACCACGCCCGAACCATAGAGGTCCGTGGCCAGGTCCCGAAGTGCCCGCAGAGCCACCCGCTGGGTAAAGGGCCCATAGGAAACACGGGCCACACCAAGTTTCTGAAGCTCTGCTGCCGGGAGGGCGCCGGGTGCGCCAATCACGGAGAGCTTCCCGTGTCCGAGGCCTTCAACCAGAGGCTCGATGACCTCGCGGGTCATGGCGCCGGGCACGAAGACCAGCGAAGCGCCGGCGTCGAGGAAGGCGCGGCCCCTGGCAATGGCGTCCTCGATGCTGTCGTTGATAGGACGATCCCCACCCCGGGCGATAGCGTCAGTGCGTGCGTTCAGCTGGAAGGCGACGCCTTCGTCCGCGGCGGCCGAAATGATGGCCTGCACACGGGCAACGGCTTCGTCGAAGGGCCGCAAGCGGTCCTCAACATTCGCCCCAACGACGCCGATCCCAATCGCCCGGCGGATGGTCTCGGCAGGGTTCTCGTACCCGTCGTCCAAGTCGGCAGTGACCGGGAGGTCCACGGCGTCGACAATTCGCTTGACCCCATCCAGCGCGACGTCCAACGGCATGGTTCCGTCGGCATAGCCGAAGGCTGCAGCAATGGAATGCCCTGCAGTGGCGATGGCCTTGGTTTCAGGGAGTTCTGCAACAGTGCGGGCACTGACGGCGTCCCACACATTAACCACGCTCAGGATTTCCGGTGCCTCGTGCAGGGCTTTCAGCTGTTGTGCACGTGCGTTGGTGTTTGCTTCAGTCATCGTTGATCTCCATCATCGTTGTTTTCAGTCATCCACGGGTGGGAACTCTCACTTGCCACCCACAGCCTAGGCATAACGTCACACAACGCGATACCAAGCGCTTGCACTACGGCCCTTGGTGAAACTCGGGCAGTGAAATTTCCGCGGGGTCTGCGCCCACGACTCTGTTACGTCCCTGGGCCTTGGCGCTATATAGCGCGGCGTCTGCCACCTTGATCATGAAATCCAGGTCGGGAGCCTCAGTACCAGTGGACGTGACGCCATAGCTGACTGTGGGAAACGGCAAACCATCCGGATCTTCCATTGCGGATAGGCGATGGCTGATCTCTGAGGCGATGGCTTCGGCCCGCTGTTGCGTCGCTCCCGGCAGGAACAGGATGAATTCTTCTCCGCCATACCGTCCAACAAGGTCGGTTGACCGAACCGAAGCGGTGCAGGCCTCGGCGAAGGCACACAAGGCTGCGTCCCCGGCCGCATGTCCGTGTTCATCGTTGACGGCTTTAAAGTAGTCGAGGTCCGCCAGGATCAAGGCCCCTCCTCGTTGGCCGGCCAGCTCATTGGCAGCCAGGCCAAGGAAGGCGCCCCTGTTCAGCAGGCCGGTGAGATGGTCCCGTTCGGCGCGTTCCCTGAGTTTTCTGATCAGGTGGTTATTGCTGAGCGCGTTCATGGTGAAGGACAGCGACACCAGGAAAATTAGGTGTACCAGGGCCGCCGGCGCATAGCCGAAGACGGTTTGGAACAAGTTCCCATCATGCCCTTCCAGCACAAACGTGATTGCCCGGCCCAGGTAGTACAGGGAGGTAAGTGCGGCGGTGAGGGCCAGGAACTTGGTCGCCCGGGAATGGGTTGATTTCGCGAACCACATTTCTGCCGCGGACATACCAAGGCCTGCCGCTGTCAGGCCCAGATAGACCAAACCACCGGACCAGAGACTGGATTCCGCTGTGTCCAGCACCGACGCAACGTAGGTGATCAGGGGTGCCGGTGCCAGCTGCCAAGCGCTGATTTTACGGTCCCGAAGTTTTCGTGCTCCTGCCCAGACGCTGTATGCTCCGGCGACCACTAGCGCTTTGCCGGGCGGATTGGCCCACGCCAGTAAGGAAGTCCCGTTGAGCAGGAAGGCGCAATTTCCGGCAAAGAAAAGGCACAGGGACGCCCGCCACCAATCGGTGAACGGTGACCGGAGGCGCCGGGAGGAGACACAGGAGAGAACTATCAGGGTTAGGATGACGGCCGCGAGGACCATTCTTACGGAGAACGGGTCCAGGACTATCGTTCCCTCTTGCATGGAGGCTGCAATCATGGCGTGGTCCTGCTACCGGCCGACCACCGCGGAATTCCCTTTTGTTGGTCTCATGGCTCTTTGACCTCGCAAAACATGTATTCCCCCAGTAAGTTGCTGCGGCCTTTTGACCGCGAACCACAGTCAAGCACGTTTCTTCCAATCAGTGGACAACGGCCGCCACATCACGGGAAAAAGTTTTTCTCGATTTTCGCGTCACGATTCTGAGGTTGGCCACACTGTAACCGTAAGGAGGGTTTTGCCCGGAAATCGGACTATCCACATAAGAGCAAAAAACCGTTGCCACCCATACGCCCTGATGGTTCGATGGGGATCATGGCTACTGCAGAGAGTTACGTCATCGCGATCGGGACCAAGAAAGGCCTGTGGCTGGCAACCAGCCCGGACCGCAAAGAATGGTCCCTCTCCGGCCCGCACTTCCTGATGAGTGAGATACCCAGCATCGGGATAGACACGCGGAACGGCACTACACGAATTATGGTTGGCGTACGATCCGAGCACTGGGGTCCCACAGTGGCCCACTCCGACGACCTTGGCGCCACCTGGACCGAGCCCGAGCAGGGCGCCATTAGATTTCCGGACGGCACAGACGCCGCGCTGGAACGCATCTGGCAGATATACCCCGACGCCAACTCCCGACCAGGCGTGGTCTGGGCCGGTTGTGAGCCCATATCGGTGTGGAAATCAACCGACGGCGGCGAACACTTTGAGCTGAACCGCGGACTCTGGGACCACCCCCACCGCAGCGAGTGGGGCGCCGGTTACGGAGGAGCGGCCGCGCACTCCATTGTGGTTGATCCGTCAGGCGAGAAGGTCCACATCGCCATGAGCACGGGCGGCGTTTACAGATCGCTCGACGGCGGTGCCTCCTGGGAGCCCCGCAACAAGGGAATTTCGGCCTACTTCATGCCTGATCCCAACCCCGAGTTCGGCCAGTGCGTTCACAAGATCGCGGCGGATGCCGCCGTCGAGAATCGTTTGTACGCGCAGAACCACCACGGGGTGTACCGCACGGACGACGGCGGCGAGAACTGGGACTCAATCGCGGACGGGCTGCCGGCAGATTTTGGGTTCGTCATGCTGACCCATCCGCGCCGCGAGGGCACGGCGTGGGTGATCCCCTTGAACGCGGACGGCGAACGCATCCCGCCGGACAGTAAGCTCAGCGTCCACCGCACAGACGATGCCGGCGGAACGTGGAAAGAACTGCACACAGGCCTCCCGGACCACGAATACAACGCCGTGCTCAGGGACGCCGCTTTCGTGGACACCGCTGAACCTACCGGCGTGTACTTTGGAACCCGCGGGGGCGCTGTGTATGCCAGTGCTGACGAAGGCGAAACATTTACTGAAGTGGCGTCGCACTTGCCGGACGTGCTCTGCGTGCGTGCCGCCGTCGTAGTGGGCGCATCTGCCGAACCCGAAACAAAAGCCAACGCATCGGTGTCTGGGTAGGCCGGTCGTGGCTGACTTTACGGTCCTGCTGCCTGGCGTCCTGCAGCCCCTCGTAGGCGGACAGTCCTATCTGACTGCGTCCGCCGACGGGGCTGTGACCGTTGGACAGTTGCTGGACTCGGTAACCGGAGATTATCCAGTACTGGCCAGGCGTTTGCGTGATGAAACCGGGGCGCTGCGCCGCTACGTGAATATTTACGTGAACGGTGATGAGATCCGGCGTGTGAAAGGTCTTGATACGGAGGTTGCGGCCGGCCAGGAGGTTTTGATCATCCAATCCGTGGCCGGCGGCTGAGAGGGGTTTGGGGTCAAGCCGGATCAGGCGACGCGCCAAACGCTGCATTCGTCAGTATTGATGGCTTTCCGCATCCCGGAGGCGTGGTCCATGATCCACACAACGCCGATTCCCGGCGCCGTTTCCTGGACGCGTCCGCGGCGGATCACTACGTCGTCGTAAGCGGGCCCTACGGACAGGCGGGCTTCGATCTCGTCTCCGCGGTGGAGCTGGCTGATAGCACGTATGCGTGTTGTGTGAGTGGTGGCTTCCTTCAGCATGGTTTCCTCCTGGCTGGAGCTGGTGCCTGCACTTGCCGGCTATTCCAGTGTGGCGCGGCTATGTTGCCACGGTATTTCGGCCTGGTTAGGGTCCCGTTAGCATTCCGGGATGGTTGGGTTTCCACGTGGCCAGCCCCGCCTGCCGGGATCGCCGCCTACCCGGTTGTAGCCTGATCTCGGTTGTTGAGTCTCACAGCAACCACTGGCTCCGTCCCCGGGGAGATCGAATGGGTGCGCTACGGCGAACAATCGCGTTGTCTACAGGCTTGGTGGTGTTTGCTACCGGCCTGTTTTTTGTACAAACCCCCGCGACTGCGGTGCCGTTGCCCGGACCTGACAACCCAAATGTCCAGTTCGTGGAGGGAACTCCGCACTCGGAGCATACGTTCGAGGTTCCCCCCGAGCTCGCCACGCCGTTCAACACGTCGCCCGACGCTGGTCCGGCAGCGGTGGGACCCAGCGGCGACATCCGGGTTCGGCTGGTCACGGCCAAGCTGGCAGACAACACCAATGCGGTGTCCATGACGGGCGCTGAACAGGCTGTTGCGGCGTCCAGCAACTACTGGAAAGCGATGACAGCCAACAAGCTGTCCATGACGGTGAACACCAAGGTTGCCGGCCACCAATCCAAGGCGAAGTCCACGGATAGCTACAGCACCATCATTTCCATCATCACCAGCGAACTGAATTGGTCGGCCAGTCCGTATACGGCGCTGGTAATTTTCATTCCTACCTCCACTCTGTCCGGAAACGCCCTCGGAGCCGGATACAGCAGCGGAAGCTACAGTGGCCGCGTCCTCCTGCCGCAGATCAGCGGGTTCACGAACAACGTGATGAGCCACGAGTTCGGGCACGTCATCGGCCTCATGCATGCGGACGCGTTGCAGTGCGGCAGTGGCGCGTCCGACGTCGGAGTTGACGGTAGCGGACGGTTCACGGATCCTTCCTGCTACATCCGGGAGTACGGCGACACCACGGACATCATGGGCGCAGCCCAATTTGAATCACCCGTGGTCAGCAGCTCGCTGTGGGACTACGCAGGATTTGGCCGTGGTGATGAAATCCGTGATGTTGGCGTGGCAACGGGAGCCAAGACCTACACGCTCAAACCGTGGGGCGGGACCGAAGCACAGCGTGCCATCAAGTTCACCGATCCCATCAGCAAAGAGGTCTATTACCTGGAGTTGCGGCAGGCCGCAGGCTATGACAGTTACCTTGACGACTCGGGAAGGCCGGCCGGAAACAGGGGTGTTAAGATCGTCCAGCGCGGCGGAGCCACCATCGCTTCGTCCCTGATCCTCATGCCGTCCACCAAGCCGTTCCCGGAAGCCTGGTACGCCAGCAACCACGCATGGCAGGCGGGCAGCACTTTCACCACCTATACCGGCACTCAGGTGACCATCAATTCGGTGTCCACCACGTCGGCGTCGGTCACTATCTTTGCCGATCCAAAGCTCACGGCGAAGATCCGCTTCTCGGCGGGAGACTTCGACGGCGACAGGCTCGCCGATGTCCTCTCCCGCGAGGCTGACGGCTCCCTGATGCTCTACGCCGGCCTGCCCGGCAACAGGCTTGATAATCCCCGAAAGATCGGCTCGGGGTGGAACATCTTCGACGCCATCACCGGCATCGCGGACTTCAACGGCGATCGTCGGGGCGACATCCTGGCGCGCACCAGCGACGGAGTCCTCTGGCTGTATCCAGGTGACGGAAATGGCGGTTTCCTGGCGAAACGGCAGGTCGGATCCGGTTGGCAGGGCTTCTCGAACCTCATTGGTATGGGGGATTTCGACGGCGACGCCCGGCCCGATGTCATGGCGACCAAGCCGGACGGCACGCTCTGGCTCTACCCAAGCGACGGTCAGGGGGGTTTCCATGCATGGTCGCAGGTCGGCTCGGGCTGGAACGGCTTCACCAGCATCACTTCCGACGGTTCCTTCGGCGGTGCCGGAGCGGGACTGCTCGCACGGGCCAGCGACGGCACTCTCTACCTGTACCCCGGCAATGGTTGGGGTGGTTTCGTGCCGCGCATCGCCGTCGGAAGTGGCTGGAATGCCGTGGGCGACATCGTGGGCGGGCAAGACTTCACGGGTGACACGCGCTCCGACGTCCTGACGGTGACATCGGCGGGAACCATGCGCCTCTACCCGGGTAGCGGCTCAGGTTTTGCCGAACGCCTGGCCATTGGGGCCGGATGGAACCAGTTCAGCCAGGTGTGGGAGGCGGGAGACTTCGACGGCGATGCTGTCGCCGACATTCTGGCGCGCGGCACCGATGGCATCCTGTGGCTTTACCCCGGGAATGGTTCGGGCGCTTTCCTGCCGCGAGTCCAAATTGGTTCGGGCTGGGGTGCGTTCAATTCGGTCCTCACTGCAGGCGATTTCGATGGCGATGGCCACCCGGACGTTGTGGCGCGCACGTCCGACGGGGTGTTGTGGCTGTACCCGACGGATGGTCGCGGGCAGTTCCTGGCCCGAAAGCAGATCGGCACAGGGTGGCAGGGGTTTACAGAGATGCTCGCACCGGGCGATTTCTCCGGTGACGGCAAATCGGACCTTGTGGCGCGGGCTGCCGATGGGAGCTTGTGGCTCTACCCAGGTAATGGCGTTGGAGGTTTCCAGCCGTGGCGGCAGATCGGCACCGGCTGGAACATCTTCAATTCCGTGATGCAGGGCGGCGACTTCAACGGTGACGGCTGGGAAGACATCATGGCCCGTGGAACCGATGGCTCGCTCTGGCTCTACCCGGGCAACGGCAACGGAGGCTTCCTGGCCCGGGTGGCCATGGGGGCTGGATGGAACATGTTTAGTTCCTTCGCAGCCTTGGGTAATGCCTTTACCGGGACGGGCAATCCTTCCGTGGTTGGCGTGGCCGGCAACGGCGCACTATTCCTCTACACAGGCACCGGCCGGGGGGCGTTCCAAACGGTGGTGCTGGACCCGCGATAGTTCCTGATTTCCGTTGTCCACGCAGCAAAGAGCCTAGGGACAACGAAATGCCCGGCATGTCAGGATGACGTGCCGGGCATTTCCACGCTCCAGGACAGGTAACCCGGAAGGAGCGCTGGGCTTGTTTAGTGCTGGGCTTGCTTGTGCAGGCCGAGTTCCGTGGTGGGAGTTTTGGCTGATTCACGGGCTGTCATGGCCGAGACAGCTGCGATCACACAGATCACCGCGGTGAAGATGGAGATCTGGACCCATCCTCCGGGCTCGGTGCCACCCAAAGCCGTGACGATGGCCGGTGCGAAGCCTGCCATGAGGAATCCGAGCTGGGTGCCAATAGCCAAGCCGGAGAAACGGACCTTGGTGCTGAACATTTCGCCGTAGAAGGACGGCCATACGGCGTTGGCGGCGGCGTATCCGAAGGAGAAGAACACCACGGAGACCAGGAACATCAGCGGCACGTTGCCGCCTTCGAGGGTCAGCAGGAACACCGGCGTCATGATCGCGCTGGAAAGGGCTCCGTAGATAAACACGGGCTTGCGGCCGATCTTGTCCGAGAGCATGCCGAACAGCGGCTGCGTTCCCAAAGCAACAACGTTGGCCGCAACCACCAGCCAGAGCGTGATGGTGCTGTTGACGCCTGCAACATCCTGGGCGTATTTGATGGCCAGTGTTCCAAAGACCGTACTCACTGCGGCGATGAAGGCGCAGCAGACAACGCGGAGAACGTCGCGCCAGTGCAGCCTCAGGAGATCGGCAACGGGGAGTTTGGAGATCTCATTGTTCTTCTTGGCTTCCGCGAAGGCCGGCGGCTCGTGGAGAGTGCGGCGGATAAAGAAGGCCACCAGAACAACCACGGCGCTCAGCCAGAACGGAATGCGCCAACCGATGCCGTATTTGATGTCGTCGGGCAGTGCCACCACCGGGATGAAGACCAGCGCAGCGAGGATCTGGCCGCCCTGGGTGCCGGTGAGGGTCCAAGAGGTGAAGAAGGAGCGGCGGTTGTCCGGGGCGTGCTCCAAAGTCATGGAGGAAGCACCGGCCTGCTCACCAGCGGCAGAAAGTCCCTGGCATAGGCGGGCAACTACCAGCAGGATGGGAGCCCACCAGCCAATGGTCTTGAAGTCCGGGAGGCAACCAATCACGAAAGTGGCGGCACCCATGAGGACCAGCGTGAACATGAGGACCTTTTGCCGGCCAATCCGATCACCGAAGTGACCCAGGATCACGGCACCCACGGGACGGGCGATGTAGGCGAAACCGAAGGTCGCGAAGGACATGATGGCCGCGTTGGCATCGGCGGAGGGGAAGAAGACGTGGGGGAAGATCAGCGCCGCGGCAGAGCCGAAGATGAAGAAGTCGTAGTACTCGACGGCGCTGCCCAGGAAGCTGGCAAGCGCAGCTTTCTTTGGCGTTCCGGCGGTGGTTTCAGTGCCTGGCGTCGCTGACGGCATTGTTTGGCTCATGGGTGTTCCTTCTGTGACGACGATGTCGCGGATCTGGCTTCTTTGGGGAGACCCAAGCGAGGTGCGGCCGGTCGATCCCTGCACGAGTAACCGCATGGTGAGAGCTACTTGTGCAATACAGCAATACTGACTGTGAGTGGGGTCACTTGTCAAGAGAAGTAGCCACCATCTAGAAATAGCTCTCACTATATGAGAGCATCGAGCTATGAGTGTGAAAGAGGACACAAAGACCGACATGGTCGGTAAGGCCTTGAGCCTGTTGGTTTTACTGGGCAATGAACCCCGTGGGGCGAGTGCGGCGGATCTGGCGAGGAGTGCGAACCTCCCCTTCAGCACCACCTACAGGCTTTTGGGCTCGCTGACGCGCGATGGGTTCGTGGACTACGAGCCGGATGGCCGTCGCTACCACCTGGGGCTGCGCGTCTTCCAGCTGGGTCAGCGCGTCTCGAATCATCATGGCTTTGCTGCCACCGCGCTACCGGTCCTCCAGCGAGTCACCGAGAGTACGCATGAGGCCACGATCCTGTCCGTTCGTGATGGCAATCATCACCTCACCGTGAACAAGGTGGATGGCCCCAAGACCTTTCGCGTCACCAGTGACCCCGGCCACCTGGGGGCGCTTCACACCACCTCCGTAGGCAAGGCGATCGTCGCGTTCGAGGACGAGATTGAGCGGAAGCGGCTCCTTGAGGAGCTGCCCCTGGATCCATTGACCGAGCGCTCGATCACCGACAGGGACAAGTTTCGGGAGGAAATCGAGCAGGTTCGCCGCCAGGGGTACGCAGTAATGGACGAGGAAAACGAGATCGGCATGCGCGCAGTTGCGGTGCCGGTCCTCAATTCCCAGGGGCACGCATTCGCATCACTGGCCACCGCCGTGCCGGTGTTCCGCATGTCCATGGAAGAACTTATAGCGCACGTACCCACCCTCCAGGAGGCCGCGGCTGAACTCGCGGCCCGCCTACCCCAGCGATGACCCACTCGTTGCGAGGCCCGCTCTGCGCGCCAAATGGGCGACGAAGGGTGTAAAGCAGGCCTCGCAACGCACCGCCTGGCATGAATGTTCGCGATAAGAACAAGCGTGCGGATTATGAACACATGTAGTAATCTAAAAAACACCCGGTCAGGCAGCGCCCTCAGAAAGCGCTTAAAGTCCGAGGTGCTGAAGTCAAAGGAGCTTTAGGATGAGCAACCGAGCCGAGTCCGTTCTGGTGGGCCTCATAGGCGAAGGCGTCATGCCCTCGCTCACGCCGCCCATGCACGAACGCGAAGCCGATGTGCAGGGCCTTCGCTTGCTGTACCGCCCCATCGACCTGCTGGAACTCGCGTTGCCGGCTACCGCCGTCGGGGACCTCCTCACCGCAGCCCAGCGGATGGGCTTCAACGGACTGAACATCACGCACCCGTGCAAGCAGCTGGTGCTTGAGCACCTGGATGAAATTTCCGACGACGCCCGTCGCCTGGGTGCCGTGAATACGGTCCTCATTCAGGACGGCCGGTTCATCGGCCACAACACAGACTTCTCCGGCTTCGGCGCGGCACTCACCTCTGGGCTGCCGAGCGCAAAGCTCGACCGCGTGGTCCAGCTTGGTGCCGGCGGTGCCGGTTCGGCCGTCGCGTATGCGCTCCTCAAAGCAGGGGTCGTCACGCTGGACCTCGTTGACATGGACCCATCCCGCGCCGCGGAACGCGCCGCGGAACTCGGCGGACTCTTCCCGGCGGCCACAGTCACGCCGCGCACTACCGCAGAGCTAAGCGGGATCATGCCCCTCGCCGACGGCCTGGTGCACTGCACACCGATCGGCATGGCCGAGCACCCGGGCCTGCCCCTCGACATCGATCTCCTGGAACCCCGGCACTGGGTCGCGGACATCGTGTACCGCCCGATCGAAACGCAACTGGTCCGCGAGGCACGTGGCAAGGGCTGCGATGTCCTCGACGGAGGCCGGATGGCAGTCGGCCAGGCGGCCGACGCCTTCCAACTCATCACCGGACGCGAAGCTGATCGTGAACGGATGCGGGCGCACTTCCTGGAGCTGATCGCAGTGGAAGACGCTGCGGCTGCCCTGACCCCCGAGCTGACGAAGGCGGGCAACTGATGCGCACCGGAATCGCCACGGTTTGCCTGTCCGGCACGTTGAAGGAGAAGATGCAGGCCTGCGCCATTGCGGGCTTTGACGGCATCGAGATCTTCGAGCAGGACCTCGTCACGTCCCCGCACAGCCCCGAAGACGTCCGGAAAATGGCCGCGGACCTCGGCCTGGGATTGGACCTCTACCAACCGTTCCGGGATTTCGACGGCGTCACTCCGGACCTGCTCAAAGCCAACCTTCGCCGGGCCGAGGCTAAGTTCAAGCTCATGTCCCGCTTGGGAATGGACACCATCCTGGTCTGCTCCAACGTGGCCACGGCCACTATTGATGACGACGAACTCCGCGCCGCGCAGCTGACCGAGCTTGCAGAATTGGCCGGGGACCACGGTGTCAAGGTTGCCTACGAGGCCCTCGCCTGGGGTAAGTACGTCAACGACTATGAGCACGCGCACCGTCTGATTGAAATGGTTGACCACCCCAACCTCGGCACCTGCCTGGACTCGTTCCACATCCTTTCCCGCGACTGGGACACCGCGCCGATCGAGAACATCAACGCGGACAAGATCTTCTTCGTCCAAGTTGCCGACGCCCCTAAACTGTCCATGGACGTGCTCTCCTGGAGCCGCCACTACCGTGTTTTCCCGGGTGAGGGCCAGTTTGAGCTCGCCAAGTTCATGGGCCATGTAGTCCGCGCAGGATACACAGGTCCGGTCTCCCTCGAAGTCTTCAACGACGTCTTCCGTCAGTCGGACACCGAGCGCACGGCCGTCGACGCCATGCGCTCCTTGATCTGGCTCGAGGAGCAGAGCGCCAAGTGGCTCGCGAGTAGCCCCACGGAAACTGAAACCGCGGCCGGCAACGGCAGTGCGTCCCGCCGTCGTTATCCCATGGAACTTGCCACGCTGCCCAAAGTGAACGAGCCCTCCGGCTTCAACTTCGCCGAGGTCAAGGCCGACGACACCGTGCAGCTCGAGAAGCTCCTGGGCCAGCTCGGCTTCGGATTCGAGGGCCGGCACCGCACCAAGGACGTCCAGCTCTGGACCATGGGCCAAGCCCGCGTGATCATCAACGAGCAAGCAGCCTCGCACTCGGAACCGGCTATCGCAGCATTGGGGTTCGACGTCGACTCTCCGGTGATTGCCTCCGCTCGCGCCCAGCAACTCAAGGCGCCGGTAGTGGCTCGCAAGGTCCAAGCCGACGAGGAAGTCTTCCAAGGCATCTCAGCTCCGGACTCCACCGAGATTTTCCTGTGCCAGGGCAGCCCCGATGGCACCGCTGCATGGACGCATGAATTCGGCGAAGGGCTGGATCACTCCGCAGCGCAGCAGAATGCCGTCATTGACCACGTGAACCTCGCCCAGCCCTGGCAGCACTTTGACGAAGCTGTCCTCTTCTACACCAGCGCCCTTGCCCTTGAACCGCAGCCTTTCGCCGAGGTCCCCAGCCCCAGTGGGCTGGTTCGCTCGCAGGTCATGGAGACCAGCAACGGAGCGGTCAGGTTGGTCTTGAATCTGGCACCCGCGCAGCAGGCACAGGCAGCCCGCAAAACGTACCAGGAACACATCGCCTTCGCTGTGGACGACCTCGTGGCGACTGCCCGGTCTGCGCGCGATCGTGGCCTCGAGTTCCTGCAGATTCCGGCCAACTACTACGAGGACCTGGACGCCCGGTTCGATCTCGAATCCGGATTCCTTGCAACCCTCAAGGAGCTCAACCTCCTGTATGACCGGGACGCCAACGGCGAATTCCTCCACTTCTACACCGCCACCGTGGGCAGTGTGTTCTTCGAAATGGTGGAACGCCGGGGCAACTACGACGGCTACGGGGCGCCCAATGCTCCCGTACGCCACGCCGTCCAATACGACTCGCTCCACCGGGTTTAGGCCCGCCGCCGCCCAGCAAACCAAGAGAACCCATAAACCGAAAGGAGCCGGCCGTGCCGCAAGAACAGACCGCACAAGTCACTACCGCAAAAGCGCTCGAATCCGAGGAACTCGTACCACCCGCAGAGGCGCACGCCGCGCACGTTTCCCCCAAGAAGGTGGAAACCCAAGCGGACCTCAGTGCTGAGATGAAGGGCATTAGCGACCGCTACGCGGAGGCCCTGAAGAACGGCCGGGGGCCGGAGACCATGCCGCGTCTGGACTACGCGCCGTACCGCAGCAGCATCCTGCGCCACCCCACCAAGAGCCTGCACCACGCGGACCCGGAGACGATCGAACTTTACTCGCCCGCTTTCGGCCACCAGGACGTGCACGCGCTGGAATCCGACCTGACCATCCAGCACAACGGCGAGCCGCAGGGTGAGCGCATCATCGTTGCAGGCCGTGTACTTGATGGCGACGGTCGCCCTGTTGCCGGCCAACTCGTGGAGATCTGGCAGGCCAACGCCGCCGGACGTTACATCCACAAGCGCGATCAGCACCCCGCCCCGCTGGACCCGAACTTCACCGGCGTCGGCCGTTGCATCACCGGTGACGACGGTTCCTACAGCTTCACCACCATCAAACCCGGCGCGTACCCGTGGAAGAACCACCTGAATGCCTGGCGTCCGGCGCACATCCACTTCTCCATGTTCGGTTCGGAGTTCACGCAGCGCATCGTCACCCAGATGTACTTCCCGGGTGACCAACTGTTCCCGCTGGACCCCATTTACCAGTCGATCGTGGACCAGGACGCCCGCGACCGCCTAGTGGCAGAGTACGACCATGAGCTCACCAGCCCTGAATGGGCGCTCGGCTACAAGTGGGACATTATCCTTACCGGTTCCAAGCGCACCTGGACGGAAAACGAAGCATACGGCGACGCCGGGGACGAGGAGTAAGCACATGGGCAAGCTGACACCCACACCGGGCCAGACCGTAGGCCCCTTCTATGGCTACGCACTTCCCTTCAACAAGGACAACGAACTGCTGGCACCAGGCAGCCCCGGCAGCATCCGCCTGCAAGGCACGGTATACGACGGCTCGGGCAGCACCATCCCGGACGCCATCCTGGAGATCTGGCAGCCGGATTCCGACGGCAACATCGTCCAGCGCACCGGTTCCCTGGTCCGCGACGGCTACACGTTCACCGGCTGGGGCCGCGGCTCTGTTGGCAACTCCGGTGTGTACACGTTCACCACGGTCAACCCCGGCCCCACGGCACCCGGTGCGGCCGCCTTCATCTCCGTGGCCGTCTTCGCCCGCGGCCTCATGAACCGCCTGTTCACCCGCGTGTACCTGCCGGAAAACGAGGAAGCACTGGCCAACGATCCGCTGCTGCGCTCCTTGGAACCCGAACGCCGTAAGACGCTCATCGCCCGCCGCGACCCCGACGGAGGCCTCACTTGGGACATCCGCCTGCAGGGCGGCGATGAGACCGTCTTCCTGGACTTCCAACAGGACGGCTCGCTGGAAACCAGCGTCAACGCCGATCATTCTGCAAGGGAAAACAAGGCATGACCCACGGCGACTTCGGCCTCCTCAGCCCCGTCTCGGCGTCGTCCGCTGTGGCGGCACTGACGGGCGACCATGCCGTCATTGCGGCAATCCTCGACGTCGAAGCCTCCTGGGCCGGTGTCCTCGAGGAAGCGGGGCTGGTCCCTGCCGGCTCCGCCGCTGTGGTGGCCGAAGCCGCCGACGCCGGCTCATATGACGCAGCCGAAATCGCTGAACGCGCCCAAGGTGGCGGCAACCCGGTGATTCCGCTGCTCGGCGACCTGCGCGCCCGGGTCAAGTCCTTGGACACCTCCGGCATCGGCGCGGCCAAAGCTGTCCACACCTCGCTGACCAGCCAGGACGTCCTCGACTCCGCCCTGATGCTGCTCGCCAGCCGCACCGTTTCTGCTTTGCAGGTTGACGTAAGGAGCACGACGACGGCGCTCGCCACCTTGGTAGGGGAACATGCGGAAACGCTGTGCGTGGGCAGGAGCCTCACGCAGCATGCGCTGCCGTACACGTTCGGGCTCAAGGCTGCCCAGTGGTTCCAGGGTGTCGCGGCTGCGGCTGCCCGGCTGGAGTCTCTTCAGTTGCCGGTTCAGTTTGGCGGGGCCGGTGGAACGCTGGCTTCGGGGACCAGGTTGACTGCGGGATCAGCTTCCACGCCGTTCGATTTGGCCGATTCCTTGGCGTCCCGGCTTGGCCTCGCACCAGCTCCTGCTCCCTGGCACACCAACCGCCTCGCTGTCACGGCGCTGGGGGATGGCCTCGCTGCCCTCCTCGATTCCTTCGGGAAGATCGCCGCGGACTTGCTGTTCCTCAGCCGTCCTGAAGTGGGCGAGCTCGGCGAACCGTTGGCCGCCGGACGCGGGGTATCCTCGGCCATGCCGCAGAAGCAGAACCCGGTGCTGTCGGTGCTAATTCGCAGCGCGGCGTTGCAGGCTCCGGGGCTGGCATCACAGTTGCACCTGAGTGCTGCGACCTTCAACGACGAGCGAGCAGACGGCGCCTGGCACAGCGAATGGCCGGCCCTGCGGCAGTTGCTCGCATTGGCCTTGGGCGCAGCCGAGCACCTTCGCGAACTCACAAAGGGCCTCCGTGTCTTTCCCGATGCGATGCGCCGGAACCTGGAACTCTCGGGACCGCTGCTGCTCAGCGAAGGTGTGGCGGCCGCCGTCGCCCCGCTCCTGGGTGAGGACGGAAAGCAGAAGCTGCAGGCCGTCGTCGACGAAACCCTCAAGGCACCTACCGCAGAGCAGGGCCGGATTTACAGCAAACTCCTGCGCGAAACCGTCCCCGCGGACAAGCTTTCTGACGCCGAACTCGATGCGCTGCTTGACCCCGCGAGCTACCTGGGGGAAGCCCAGCAGATCGGCCGACGGATCCTTGCTTCTTACCCGCAATTCACTGGAACCTCTTCGAAGGGAACCGCCCGTGGCTAAGCCAACTGTGAAGGGCGTGCTGCTCTCCCCGCAGCGCGAACTGGGAACCAATCCGCTCGTGGTGGTGGGCCCGTCTCTGGGTACGTCCACTGTTCTCTGGACCGAAACCGCCGCACTCCTGGGCGCCGACTTTGACGTCATCGGCTGGGACCTCCCCGGCCACGGCATCTCGCCGACCGTCACCGAAGGTTTCGATGTGGCGGAACTGGCTGACGCCGTCGTCGACCTTGTCGATTCGGTGAGCCCGGGCGCAAGGTTCCACTACGCGGGCGTCTCGCTGGGCGGGGCCACCGGCCTGCAGCTCGGCATCAAGCACGGCGACCGACTGCTCAGCCTGTCCGTCCAGTGCAGTGGCGCCAAGCTCGGCACGCCGGAAGGCTGGCTGGAGCGCGCCGAAACCGTTCGCAAACTCGGCACCCCTGTCGTGATCCAAGGCTCCGCCGAGCGCTGGTTCGGTCCCGGTTTCATGGACCGCCAGCCGGACATCAGCAGCCGCCTCCTGCACGCCCTACGCGACGCCGACCGCTTCGGCTACGCGTTCTGCTGCGACGCCCTCGCCGTGTTCGATGTCCGCGAGCAGCTCGGCAGCATCACTGTCCCCACACAGGTGATTGCCGGCGTCGAGGATTCAGTAGCGCCGCCGTCGGTCGCTGAAGAGACGGCCGCAGGCATTCGGGCGGGCGGTGGATTCGCCGCGGTGGAAACGCTCGACGGCGTAGGTCACCTCGCCCCCGCAGAGGCACCGACCGCTGTGGCAGGGCTGATGCGCACTTTCATGAAGGAGAACGGACGATGAGCACTGCTTCCGAAGACAACGGCACAGTACGGAATGGTGCCGTGCAGGCGGATGCCACCGCCCAGGACATTTACGACGCCGGCATGGTGGTCCGCCGCGAAGTGCTCGGCGACGCGCACGTGGATCGGGCCAACGCCGCCAAGGATTCCTTTACCGAGGACTACCAGGACATGATCACCAGGATTGCCTGGGGTGGCATCTGGACGCGGCCCGGCCTGAGCCGGCAGATGCGCTCCGCCGTCACCCTCACGGCACTGGTGGCGCACGGTCATTGGGAGGAGCTCGCCATGCACGTCCGGGCGGCCCTCAACAACGGCCTGAGCAGGGATGAAATCAAGGAAATCCTGCTGCAGACCGCCATCTATTGCAGTGTTCCGTCGGCCAACTCGGCCTTCAAGACGGCCCAAAAAGTATTCGCCGACATCGACGCGGCTTCCCCCTCCAACGAACCCAACTGAGTCGCAGTTAAGCGCGTTTAGACCCCCCAAAACGCGCACTATTGCGACTTAGTTGGGCAGATAGAAAGAGAAACCCATGAACCAGGCTTTCGTGTACGACGCCGTGCGCACGCCCTTTGGCAAGTTCGGCTCCGGTCTTGCTGCTGTCCGTCCTGATGACCTTGCTGCCCATGTGGTCCGCGAGTCCGTCAAGCGTGCTCCCGGCCTGGATGTTGAGCGGATCGACGAGGTGGTGTTCGGCAACGCAAACGGCGCCGGCGAGGAAAACCGCAATGTCGCCCGCATGGCTACCCTGCTGGCCGGCCTTCCGGTCTCGATTCCGGGCACCTCGGTGAACCGGCTGTGCGGTTCGTCGTTGGATGCGGCGATCATTGCCTCCCGCCAGATCAACGCCGGCGACGCCGACCTCATGCTGGTGGGCGGCGCTGAGTCAATGTCCCGTGCTCCGTGGGTGTTGCCGAAGACGTCCAAGCCGTACCCGGCCGGTGACATGACCTTGGCGTCCACCACGTTGGGTTGGCGTTTGGTGAACCCGGCCATGAACAAGGACTGGACCATCTCCCTGGGTGAAGCCACCGAACGCCTCCGCGAGAAGTACGGCATCACCCGGGAACGGCAGGATGCTTTTGCGGCTGATTCGCACAATCTGGCCGACGCTGCGTGGAACGAAGGCTTCTACGATTCGTTGGTCTCGCAGGTTCCCGGCACTGACCTGGTCCGTGATGAGGGCATCCGTGCCGGATCATCGGCGGAGAAGCTGGCTGGGCTGAAGACCGTTTTCCGGCCTGAGTCTGACGGGCTCGACGGCGGTACGGTCACCGCCGGGAATGCCTCACCTCTGTCTGACGGTGCTTCGGCCGCATGGATCGGTTCCGAGGCCGCTGCCGGGATTCTTGGCATGGAGCCCCTCGCCCGCATCGCCGGCCGCGGTGCGCATGGCAACGATCCCCAGTTCTTCGGCTTCGCCCCGGTGGAGGCCGCGAACAAGGCCCTCGCGAAGGCGGGCATCGGCTGGGACCAGGTGGGCGCCGTCGAACTTAACGAAGCGTTCGCCGCGCAATCGCTGGCGTGCGTTGACGCGTGGGGGATCGACCCCGCAATCGTGAACCGTCACGGCGGCGCGATCGCGATGGGTCACCCGCTCGGTGCCTCCGGTACCCGCATCCTGGGCACGCTGGCCCGTTCCTTGCAGGCTTCCGGCCAGCGCTGGGGTGTCGCGGCGATCTGCATCGGCGTGGGCCAGGGCCTGGCCGTGGTGCTCGAAAACGTTACTGCCGGCGCATCGGCATAGGAGGGGTAAGGATCATGCTGAATTTCATTGACACGGTTGGCGAGGCTGTCGCCGGCATCAAGGACGGTTCCACGGTAATGATCGGCGGTTTCGGCAACGCCGGGCAACCGTTCGAACTGATCGACGCGCTGATGGATTGCGGCGCGAAAGACCTGACCGTGGTCAACAACAACGCCGGCCAGGGCGATCACGGCCTGGCGTTGCTGATCAAGGAAGGCCGGGTCCGAAAGATGATCTGCTCCTTCCCGCGGCAGTCCGATTCCTGGCACTTCGATGCCAAGTTCCACGCCGGCGAGATCGAACTGGAGCTTGTCCCGCAAGGCAACCTTGCCGAGCGTATCCGTGCTGCCGGCGCGGGTATTGGTGGATTCTTTACTCCGACCGGATACGGCACCACGTTGGCTGAAGGCAAGGAAACCCGCATTATCGATGGACGGGGCCAGGTGTTCGAGACGCCGATCCACGCCGACGTCGCCCTGATCAAGGCACTCAAAGCCGACGGCAAGGGCAACCTCGTCTACCGCAAGACCGCCCGGAACTTCGGACCCATCATGGCGGCCGCTGCCAAGCACACCATCGTGCAGGTTTCGGAAATCGTGCCCACCGGTTCCCTGGACCCGGAGAACGTGGTGACACCCGGTATTTACGTCAACAGCGTGGTCCGCGTCGATTCAGCCGGAACAAAAGAGAAGGTGGCCTGATCATGAGCACCCAAACCAGCATCCAGACGTCGGAAAAGCCGCTGGGCCGCGACGAACTTGCCCAGTTGGTGGCCCGCGACATCGTCCCCGGCTCGTTCGTGAACCTGGGCATCGGCCAGCCGACACTCGTGTCTAACTACCTCACCGAGGAACAGAACATCACGCTCCACACGGAGAACGGGATGCTCGGCATGGGCCCGGCAGCCCTTGGGGATGACGTCGATGGCGACTTGATCAATGCCGGCAAGATCCCCGTCACCGAACTGCCCGGAGCCTCGTACTTCCACCATGCCGACTCGTTCGCGATCATGCGCGGCGGGCACCTGGACATCTGCGTGCTCGGCGCGTTCCAGGTTTCCGCCACAGGTGACCTCGCCAACTGGCACACCGGCGCCCCGGACGCCATCCCCGCCGTCGGTGGGGCCATGGACCTGGCCACCGGCGCCAAGGACGTCTTCGTGATGATGACGCTGCTGACCCGGGAAGGCGTGTCCAAGCTCGTGGAACAGTGCACCTACCCGCTCACCGGCGTCGGCTGCGTCACCCGCGTGTACACGGACAAAGCAGTGTTCCTCACAGGTCCCGACGGCGTCACCGTTCGCGAGACCTTCGGCTGCACCTTCGAAGAAATCCAGGAGCTCGTTCCGCTACCCCTGAAAAAGGCAGAGTAGGCCCCGCAAGTTACGCGCTCCCCGTTGTGAGGCCCGCTCTGCGGGGTATTTCGGGAACTTAGCCTGCAGAGTAGGCCCCGCAACGCACCCTAGGATTGGTAACCATGACCGATTCCCCAGTAACCCCGCAGGCCAGCGACCAGTATGTTCAGTCGTTGGCACGGGGTCTGGCCGTGATCCGGGCGTTCGACGCGAATAACCCGGTGATGACCCTCAGCGAAGTCGCAGCCCGCACGGACCTGACGCGCGCCACCGCCCGGAGGTTCCTGCATACCCTGGTTGAGCTCGGCTACGTCCGCACCGACGGCAAGACCTTCGCGCTCACGGCCAAAGTGCTGCAGCTTGGTTACTCGTACTTGTCGGCGTTGTCCCTGCCGCAGTTAGCCCAGCCGCACTTGGAACAGTTGAGCCTGAAGCTGGGGGAGTCGACGTCCGCCGCGGTCCTGGACGGTCCGGACATCTTCTACGTGGCCCGCGTCGCCACGCGCCGGATCATGAATGTGGGGATTACCGTGGGCACCCGCTTCCCGGCTTATGCCACATCCATGGGTCGCGTCCTGCTGGCCGGTTTGCCGCAGGCCAAGTTCGAGGCCTACCTCTCGACGGCGGAACTTACGCCGATCACGCCGCGAACCGTCGCCAGCGTTCCCGACTTGAGGGCCGCCGTCGAGCATGTCCGTTCGCAAGGGTGGTGCCTTTTGGACCAGGAGCTGGAGATCGGGCTGATGTCCATTGCAGCGCCGGTGTGGAACCACAACAATGGCGACAACGTGGCCGCGATCAACGTGTCCCTGCAAGCTCAGGCAGTCGCGTCCCAGCCGAACCCGGTGAAGTACCTCGACGCCGTGCGCCAGGAAGTGGTCGCGACGGCCAACGCCATCTCGCAGGATGTTTCCGCCAAGCACTAACCCACCCCAGTAGGTCGCAGATCATGCCGTTATGAGGGCTCAAAACGGCCTGAACTGCGACTCAGTTGGGTCCGGACGGGGCTACTTCCGGATCGCTGCCAACCGCGTCTCCAGGATCCGCCGCACCATGGAGTCCGGCACGGGATTATCCGCAGAAAACCGCAGCGTTCCCGGCGACCACGAATAACCCCCAAGCTCCTCCGACATCTCCGGGAGGATCTGCCCGCTGAACGGGTAGAGGGCCAGGTGCTTTGTGGTTTCCTGCACGCTCAGGAAGCCCTTGCCATCAACCAGCAGCGCGGGCATTCCGTAGCTGATGCCTTCTTCGGCGTCGGGGGCCAACTCGCGGGCGATCCCCACAATGCGCGCCAGAATCGAGCGGTTGGCCTCGCTGACGCCCTCAAGATATTCGGTGACGGTTCCCATAGGGACATGCTTCACCACGGGCACCGCAAGGGCCAGAGGTTTAGCGTTCCGGAATCACCGCGATGCCCTGGATTTCGATGAGGGCCTCTTTCTGCCAGAGGCGCGTGACGCCGATGCCGGCCATTGCGGGGTACTGCGAGCCCGCCATTTCCCGCCAGATTCGTCCGATTTCGCGGCCGTTCGCCATGTAGTCGTCCACGTCGGTGAGGTAGATGGTCACGTTGACCAGGTCTTCGGGCTCTCCGCCGGCCTCCCGCAGGGTGGTGATCACGTTGGAGAACGCCTGCGTGAACTGCTCCACGATCCCGCCGGGAACGATGTTCATGTTCTTGTCCAGGGCAGTCTGCCCGCCCAGGAAGACAGTGTTTCCGGCAAGGATGCCGTGCGCGAAGCCCGATGGCTTGGGCAGCGATTCCGGGTTGATGGTCTGGTGGCTCATGCTGTTCCTCCTCGTTGTGGCAGCTGCAAAAACTTTTGGAAAGCCTCTGTGCAGATCATTTCCGCCGTGCTACGTTGAGCATATGTGACGATCGTAAAAAAGTCGACACATCACAAAATCTCGAAGGGAACCCGCAATGAAACTAGCCACCTTGCGCACGGCCGGCGGAAGTACGACGGCGGCACTCGCCACGGGTGCCGGCTCTTACCTCGCGTTGCCCGCCACTGACGTCGGGGCCCTCCTGGCGCAGCCGGAGTGGCGGTTGGTCGTCGAGAAGGCAGCAGGGGCGGCCGCGTCCAAGGAGCAGAAAGTCATCGCGGCAGGCGAAGCCGAACTCGCACCGCTCCTTCCCCGCGCCGGCAAAGTCATCTGCTGCGGTCTGAACTACGGTGACCACATCCAGGAAATGGGACGCGAGCTTCCCGAGTACCCCACCCTCTTTGCCAAGTACGCGGACACCCTGGTCGGAGCAAACGACGCCGTGGAAGTCCACGGCAGCGGCCGCGTCGACTGGGAAGCCGAGCTCGCCGTCGTCGTGGGTTCTGAACTGTTCCGCGCGGACGAAGACCAAGCCCGCGAAGCAATCGCCGGTTACACGGTGGCCAACGACGTTTCCATGCGCGACTGGCAAAACCGGACCCTGCAATGGTTCCAAGGCAAAGCCTGGGACGGCACAACCCCTGTAGGCCCGGTCATGGTCACGGCAGATGAAGCCGGCGAACATTTCGACGTCCGCGGTTACGTCAACGGCGAGCTTGTGCAGCAGGGGAACACCAGCACATTGGTGTTCGGCCCGGCACAGCTCCTGTCCTACATTTCGCAATTCACCACCCTGCGCCCGGGCGACCTCGTCCTCACCGGAACGCCCGGGGGAGTGGGGATGGGAATGACCCCGCCGCGCTTCCTCAAGGACGGCGACATCCTCACCACCGAAATCGATGGGATCGGCCGGCTGGAAAACCAGTTCCGGATCAACGCAGCAGTCCCGGCAAACGCCTGAAAGCCTCACACCTCAATAAAAGGAGAGACCCAATGAGCCAGACCAC
The DNA here is from genome assembly GCF_048595705.1 of Paenarthrobacter sp. TA1.8. Classification (NCBI taxonomy): domain Bacteria; kingdom Bacillati; phylum Actinomycetota; class Actinomycetes; order Micrococcales; family Micrococcaceae; genus Paenarthrobacter; species Paenarthrobacter sp. TA1.8. Next base: position 4,732,303 of record NZ_CP184287.1, on the reverse strand, counting down.
CACCGAATACCGCCTCGAAGGCGACAACTCCATCTACGCTCAGGCAGACGGCAAGGTTGTCCCCGTCGTCACCCGCGCCGGTGCCGAAGACACCAACACGGCGCAGTCCGGCGATTGCATCCGCGTCTCCGGCGTGAGTATCCAGCACACCCCGGCAACCAAAATCTGGTTCGGCCAGGTGTCCAACACTCCGGGCTACCGCTCACTTCCGCACCACCACGGCGAGGCAGAGACCGGTGGCTACGTGCTCCGCGGCCACGGCCGGATCTACTTCGGCGAGAACTACTCAGAGTTCATCGACATGAAGGCCGGCGACTGGGTATTCGTTCCGCCGTTCATGCCCCACGTAGAAGCCAACATGTCCATCACGGAGGAGCTCGTCTGGCTCACCGCGCGCACGCCGGAGAACCTCGTGGTCAACCTCGAAGACGTCGCCGACGAAACTCTCGCCGACTACCGCCGGGCCTAAGCCATGATCACTGGAACCCTGACGTCCGAGACCTTCCTCAAGGCCGTTGAACTCACGCCCGCAACGGCCGAGGTTTTCGACGAAGCCTATGAAGCAACCACCCAGTACGTGCCGTGGCCAAAAGCCTATGGTGGAGACATGGTGGCACAGGCTGCGGCCGCAATGATGCGGTGCGTTGATGCTGACAGGACTTTGCACTCGATGCACAGCTACTTCATGCGTCCCGTGGATATCGGTTCCAGTGTCCGCTACGAAGTGGAGCGTCTCCGGGACGGCCGCGGGTACTCCACCCGCACCGTCAGGGGCTTCCAGAACGGCAAGCCCGTCTATGCGGCCATGGGCTCGTTCCAGGTTCCCGAGAACGGGCCGGACTTCCAGCCCGAGGCTCCTGCCGCCGTCGAGCCTGAATCGCTGCGGACCGCTGCCGAAGCGTTGGACGGAACGGATGGTCCGGCCGCGGACTACTGGTCCACGGGCCGCAGCTTCGATATGCGTCATATTCCAGGACCGGTATATATAGAACTGGAAGGCGGCTCAGTGCCGCAGCAGGCGATATGGGTCAAGGCCTTTGATGCCCTGCCTGACGACGCCGACCTGCACCGCACAGCGTTGGCTTACGTCTGCGATTACACAATTTTGGAGCCGCTGCTCCGGGTGAACGGACTCAATTGGTCCAGCCCGGGACTCGCCACCGCCAGCTTGGACCACTCGATGTGGTTCCACCGCGACGGTCGCGCTGACGACTGGGTGCTCTACGCCCAGGAGGCTATCTCCGGTCAAAGCAACAGGGGCCTCGCCATGGGCCGCTTCTTTGATCGGCAAGGAAGACTGCTGGCCACGGTCGCCCAAGAGGGCATGATCCGGGCCGGCTCCTAAACAGTTTGCCCCCAACCCCACTCCGCTTCAACGACGCACCACTGAAAGGAACGGCCATGAGCATGATGCCATCGGCCCACGTGGACACGTTCACCCGCGACCACCTGCCGCCCGCCGATACCTGGCCTGCGCTTGAATTCACCCTTCCCGCACTCCACTACCCGGAACGGCTCAATGCTGCTGCGGTACTGATCGACGACGGCGTCGAACAGTACGGCGCGGACAGCCCGGCCCTGCGGACCCCGGACGGCGTTGTCTGGACCTACGGCCAGCTTCAGCAGCGTTCCAACCAGGTGGCCCAGGTCCTCACTGAAGACCTCGGTGTTGTGCCGGGCAACCGCGTGTTGCTGCGCGGGCCCAACAACCCCTGGATCGTCGCTGCCTGGCTCGGCGTGCTGAAGGCCGGCGCCGTGGTTGTCACCACCATGCCCATGCTGCGCTCCAACGAAGTCTCCACCCTCATCGGCCTCACCAAGCCGGTGGTGGCCATCTCTGATCACCGCTTCGTGGACGAGCTCAGGGTCGCGGCGGGGGACCAGGTTAAGGTCCTGACGTACGGGTCCGGTAACGGGTCCGACGACGACGACCTCACCTCCCGCTGTGGGCAAAAGAGCGGCGTGTTCACGGCTGTGGACACTTCAGCGGACGACGTTGCGCTGCTGGGTCCGACGTCGGGCACCACCGGTGTGCCGAAGGTGACCATGCACTTCCACCGGGACATCCTGGCCAACGCGGACACCTTCGCCCGCTTCATCCTTGAGCCAACCGCCGATGACGTCTTCGCCGGTTCCCCGCCTCTGGCTTTCACCTTCGGGCTGGGCGGCCTGGTGGTCTTCCCGCTCCGTTTCGGCGCATCTTCGCTCTTGACTGAAAAGGCCGGGCCCGTGGAACTGGCAGAGCACGCCGCCGCGGCTGGTGCCACGATCCTCTTCACTGCACCCACTGCCTACCGCGCCATCCTGAAGGAGAAGCGGGGGGACCTCCTCCGCAGCCTCCGCGTTGCCGTCTCTGCCGGAGAGCACTTGTCCAAGGAGACCTGGGAAGCTGTCCGCGAGGCTACCGGCCTGCGCCTGGTCAACGGAATCGGCGCTACTGAGCTGCTGCACGTCTTCATCTCCGCTGCCGGCGATGACATCCGCCCAGGAACCACCGGCCGCGCTGTTCCAGGGTTCCGGGCCACCATCCTGGACGACGACGGCAACGAACTCGGCCCGGGCAGCATCGGTCGCCTGGCCGTGATCGGCCCTACCGGGTGCCGCTACCTCGACGATGCCAGGCAGGCAAACTACGTGGTCCGGGGTTGGAACGTCACCGGCGACACATTCGCCATGGACGCCGACGGGTACTTCACGTACCAGGCGCGCTCGGACAACATGATCGTCTCCTCCGGTTACAACATCGGCGCACCCGAGGTTGAAACGGCCATCGACCAGCACCCCGATGTGGTGGAAAACGCCGTCATCGGAGTTCCGGACGAAGAGCGAGGCAGCATAGTCTGCGCTTTCATCGTGCTGCGCGAAGGTGTCACCGGCGACGCCGCAAAGCGCAAGGAAATCCAGGACTTCGTGAAGCAGGCCATCGCCCCGTACAAGTACCCCCGGGACGTCCGCTTCGTCAACGAACTGCCACGCAATCCCAGCGGCAAACTCCAGCACTTCAAGCTCCGCGACAGCCTTCTCGCCGAGGGCGTTAAAGCGAACGCGAACCAGACCGAACAACTTACCCCCGCCGGCCAGAGCCAGGCCTGAGAAGGAGCAACACCCATGAAAATCGCAATTGTTGGAGGCGGCCCCGGTGGCCTGTACTTCGCAGCACTGATGAAGCAGCTGGACCCGTCGCACGACATCACTCTCTGGGAACGCAACGCTGCCAGCGACACCTTTGGCTTCGGCGTCGTATTTTCCGATGAGACGCTCGGTGGCATCGGCAACGCCGATCCCGTGGTGGCTGAATACATGAGCCGCCGCTTCGCCCGCTGGTCCGACATCGACATCCATTTCCGCGGCGAGATGATGACAGTCGGCGGCCAGGGCTTCGCTGCCATGAGCCGCAAGGAATTGCTGGAGCTGCTGCAACGTCGCTGCATCGAACTGAACGTTGACGTGCGGTTCAGCACCTTGGCCCCCGCCGTAGAGGAACTTGAAGCCAACTACGATCTGGTTCTTGCCGCGGACGGCATCAATTCGCAGATCCGTGCCAAGTACGCTGACTCGTTCAAGCCGAACCTGGACCCGCGGACCAACAAGTTCATGTGGCTGGGTACGGATCAGGTGTTCGAGGCCTTCAAATTCTTCGTGAAGGAAACCGAGTGGGGTGTCATGCAAATCCACGGGTACCCCTACTCGGATGAGGGTTCCACGTTCATCGTGGAAATGCACCAGGACGTGTGGCACGCGGCAGGTTTCGATGAGACGGCCAACGAGGTCTTCCCTCCCGGCATCTCGGATGAGAAGGCCATCGCCAAGATCCGCGAGATCTTCGCCGAGGAACTCAACGGCTACGAGGTCCTCACCAACAACTCCAAGTGGATCAACTTCACCACCGTCCGCAACGAAAACTGGCGCCACAACAACGTGGTGCTGTTGGGCGACGCCGCCCACACGGCCCACTTCTCCATCGGTTCCGGCACCAAGCTGGCCATGGAGGACTCGTTGGCACTGGCCGCTTGCCTGCACGAACACGCGGATGTGGAGTCCGCGCTCGCGGCGTATGAGGCTGAGCGCCGGCCCGTGGTCGCTTCCACCCAGCGCGCAGCCCAGGCTTCCCTTGAGTGGTTTGAGCGCATCGGCCAGTACAAGGACCAAGACCCCACGCAGTTCGCGTTCAACCTGTTGACCCGCAGCCGCCGCATCACACAGGAAAACCTGCGCCTCCGCGATCCTGAATTCGCAGACGCCGTGGACCGCGGCTTTGCTTCGTCGCAGGGATTGACAGAGGTCGCTCCGGCCATGTTTCAGCCGTTCCGCATCGGCGAGCTGGAGCTGAAGAACCGCATTGTGGTCTCGCCGATGGACATGTACTCAGCTACGGACGGCGTTCCGGGCGACTTCCATAAGGTTCACCTCGGCTCCAAAGCACTCGGTGGCGCCGGTTTGGTCATGACCGAAATGGTCTGTGTTTCCGAAGCAGGCCGCATCACCCCCGGTTGCAGCGGCCTGTACACGGACGATCAGCGTGACAGCTGGAAGGAAATCGTGGACTTCGTGCACAGCCGTTCCACCGCCAGGATCGGCGCGCAGCTGGGCCACTCGGGTCGCAAGGGCTCTACCAAGCTCATGTGGGAAGGCATCGATCAGCCGCTCGAGTCAGGCAACTGGACCGCCGTCGGCCCTTCTGCCCTTCCCTACGGCCCGGAGAACCAGACCCCCGTGGAGTTGGATCGGGCCGGCATGGATGCCATCAAGGCGGAGTTCGTCGCTTCCACGGTCCGTGCCGATGAGGCCGGTTTCGACCTCCTGGAAATCCACGCCGCCCACGGCTACCTGCTGTCGTCCTTCCTTTCGCCGGTATCCAACAAGCGGACCGACGAATACGGCGGCAGCCTGGAGAACCGGTTGCGGTTCCCGCTGGAAGTGTTCGACGCCGTTCGCGCGGCATGGCCCGCCCACAAGCCGGTGACGGTGCGCATCTCCGCAACGGACTGGATCGAGGGTGGCAACACCTCCGACGATTCGGTGTCCATCGCCAAGGCGTTCGTCGAGCACGGCGCTGCAGGCTTGGACGTTTCCACCGGCCAGGTGGCCAAGGAAGAGAAGCCCGCCTTCGGCCGCAGCTACCAGACCCCGTTCGCCGACCGCATCCGCCAGGAAGTTGCCGCACCGGCAGGCGTGGCGGTGATCGCCGTCGGTGCCATCTCCACTTACGACGACGTGAACTCCATCCTCCTCGCAGGCCGCGCGGACCTGATCGCCCTGGGCCGCACGCACCTTTACGACCCCCAGTGGACGCTGCACGCTGCAGCTGAACAGGAATACCAGGGCCCCGGCGCCCAGTGGATCCCGCAGTTCCGTGCCGGCCGCCGCAAGCCGCCGAGCTCGCGCACTGACGCCGTTCGCCCGCGCCTTTCCTTGCTAAAGGAAGCCGATATCCAAGAGTCCAACCCCCACCTGCGCTGGACTCCTGAGTCCGCCGCCGCATCGGTTCTGGTGAAGTAGCCATGGCGACCGCACCCCTCAACACATGGAATGTGCCCAAGAAGACCACCGGACTGGTGTTGTTCTGCTGCTGGCTCGCGATCCTCGCCGAAGGCTATGACGTGGGCGTCCTCGGGGCCATCCTTCCTGCCCTTGCTGAGTACAAGGAATGGAACCTTAGCCCGTTGGCGCTCGGTGGACTCGGCTCATATGCCTTGATCGGCATGCTTATCGGCGCCCTGTTCATCGGCACCCTCAGCGACCTCGTGGGACGCAAGAAGATGCTCCTGGCTTCCATGGCGATCTTCACGCTCACCCAGGCGGGCGCCGCGTGGGCACCGACGCCGGAGCTCTTCGGCCTGTTCAGGCTAATCGGTGGCCTGGGAATGGGCGGTGTCATCCCGGTGGCGGCGGCCCTGACCATTGAATACTCGGCACCGAACAAGCGTTCCTACAACTACGGCCTCATGTACTCCGGCTACTCGTTGGGCATTGTCGCCGCCGCTCTTGCCGCCCTGTTCGTCCTGCCCATGGGCGGTTGGCGTGCGGTTATCGCTATTGGTGCTGCGCCGGTAGTGCTGATTCCGATCATCTGGAAGTTCCTCCCGGAGTCCTTGGAATTCCTGGAATCAAAGGGCCGGAAGACCGAAGCCAAGGCATTGGCCACCAAGCTGAACATCTCCAACTACACGCCGGTTTTTGCCGTGGCTCCCAAAGCAGGTGTGCAGGCTGATCCTTGGTGGAAGACCATCACCACCATGTTCTCGCGGAAGTACCTGCGCTCCACGGTGTTCTTCTGGATCTCGCTCTTCTGCGGCCTGGTCCTCGTCTATGGGCTGAACACGTGGCTGCCGAGCATCATGAAGAAGGCCGGCTACGACCTCGGCTCATCCTTGACCTTCCTCCTGGTCTTCAGCCTTGCGTCCGCGATCGGCGGCCTGCTCCTGGGCCGCGCCGCAGACAAGTACGGGAAGAAGCTCATCCTGGTGGTGTTCTACATCCTGGGCGGGCTGGGCATCATGCTGCTCGTCTTCCCCAACACCATGGTGGTCAACCTGCTGTTCGTGGCCTTCGCGGGTGTCGGATCCATCTCTACGTCCCTGGTCCTGACCGGCTACATCGCCGACTACTATCCGGCAAAGGTTCGTGGCACGGCAACGGGCTGGGCTCTGAGCTTCGCCCGCCTTGGTGCCATCTCGGGGCCGTTGATTGGTGGCTGGATCGCAGGCTCGAAGCTTCCCTTCGAGGCAAACTTTGCGATCTTCGCCGGCATCGCAGTATTGGCAGCCGGTGCTGTGGCAATGATTCCCAAGCCACAACCTGAGGTGCCGGTTGCCGCCGTCGACGTTGATCCTGATGATGTCGCTGTCAGCGCCCGCTAGGAGCAATCATGGACAGGTTTCCGGAGGCGTGCGTTGAGCGAACGGTGGAGTGGGTAGACACCGATGCCTCCGGACACCAGCACAACTCGGCGATCCTGCGCTGGGTTGAGGCTGCGGAAGCTGAGCTTTTCCGCTCGCTGGAGTTGCCGGATTACTTCCCCAGCGCTCCGCGGGTACAGCAAGTTATCAATTACAAGGCGAAGCTGTGGTTCGGCCAGCGCATCACCGCCACGGTGAGGATTCATGCGCTCGGCCGGACCTCGCTGACCATGGCTTTCGATGTAACGTCCGACGCCGGTGAGGTCGCCGCGTACGGGACGGTCACCACGGTGCACGTCCCTAACGGCAGCACCGCTGCACAGCCTTGGCCGGAACATCTGGTCCGCGCCGTAAAGGGTGTGCCGGCAGCCGAATAGCTCCGCCGAGATGGCAGCTGACACCAATGTTGAAGCCTGGGATTGGTGTCTACTGCCATCTCGGCGAGGGGTTTGTCTAGCGCAGGCCCTTAAGGATGTTCTTGGGTCGCTGCATCTCACCGTGCTTGGCACCCAGGATGATCACCCAGGCAGCGAACGCAGGAATGGCCCACTGGAGTGCTTTCAGCTGGGTTTGGGCGGCCTTCAACTCGTGCGATGCGCCGGCCTTCGGTTCCGTGGCGCCCACGGCGCCTTCGTCGGAGAGCTCATCCACCTTCTTGCCCACTACACCTGCATACAGGGTGACGGCTGCACCGGCCAAAGTCACCACTGTTTTGTAAATGGTGTTGGCGGCGACGCTGTCCTGCTTGGCGATCCGGCCTTTGTTTTCCCAAGCGATGGCCAGATCGGCGGCAAGGTGTCCGGCGAAAGCTGCCGTCTGGACCGGGGCCCACTTACCCCAGCCTTTGCTTGAGAGGCGGGTTCGCTCGGTGGGGTCTTTGGCTTCCGCTGCGGCGCCGTTGAGTCCGATGGCCCCCATCAGCGAGCCGCCGAACCATGCTGCGGCGGTGAGGTCGTGAATGGACCGGGCTACGAGATTTCCTGCCATGATGTGGTTCCTATCGTTGATACGGAAAGGACTTTCTGAGGCCGTGTTAGCCTCGAAACAGCATGGTCCTATACTAAGCATGCTTACTAAGGTGCGGCCAGTCGGTGGAGCGATGCCTTGCGTTTACGCTTAGACCGTGGAGCAGCTCTGGGCGATTCTCGCGTGCATAATTCTTGGTTGTTTGGCCGTTTTCCAGGTTGCGTTGGCGGCTGGCGCGCCCCTAGGACGGTTCGCTTGGGGTGGGCAGCATGACGTCCTGCCGCCGAAGTTGCGGGTGGGCAGCGTGGTCTCCATAGTGCTGTACGCCTTGTTCGGCTACACGGCGTTGGCAAAAGCGGGTTTGGCGCCGGTACTGGTCAGTGAAATCTTCACCGACATTTTCATGTGGGTACTTACCGCCTACTTCATTTTGGGCGTTGCCATGAATGCGATCTCCCGCAGTAAGCCCGAGCGGTTCGTGATGACGCCGGTGGCGCTGGTTCTTGCAGTCCTCTTCTTGCTTCTTTCGCTTGGTTGATCCCGGACCCGGGAGCACGCGGCCCGCGACACTGCAGTTAACCCCGATGTTGCGCCCGAGCATGGGGGTTACCTGCCAACTCGGCGGGGACCAACACCGCACCTATGATGAACTGGACTGGCGCCGGACTGCGGCGCGGAAATGAGGGCCTTTAGATGTTCGCCGTCCCGGCACCTCCGGTGCGCCACCAGCAACTGCTCGTCACGATTTTCGGTCTTTACGGCCGCAACGCGGGCGATGCGTTGCCGGTCTCTGCGCTGATTTCCATGCTGGGCTCGCTCGGTTACGACGCTCCGGGTGTGAGGTCGTCCGTCTCCAGGCTTAAGGCCAAGGGCGTACTGAAGAGTGTCCGCGAGGGCGGAATCGCCAAGTACAAGATCTCCGAGTCCGTCAGCGACGTGTTCCGTGAAGGTGACCGGCGGATCTTCGCACCGGAGCAGCCTGCGCCGGTGGATACCTGGGTGCTGGCCGTCTTCTCAGTGCCCGAATCCATGCGCAACCGCAGGCACCAGCTGCGGTCCGCGCTGCTGGGACTTGGTTTTGGTTCCGTGGCCAACGGTGTGTGGATTGCCCCCGCACACAAGCTGGAGCAAGCCCGGGAACGCCTTACCGCGAGCGGGTTGATCGAGTTCGTTGACCTTTTCCGGAGCGACTACGTGTTCGACGGGCCCATGCGGCCCAAAATATCTGAGTGGTGGGACCTCAAGGAACTCGATCAGCAGTTCACCGAGTTCCTCGAGGTATACAAGGGTGCTGAGCAGCAATGGACCGAGCAGGTGGGCGATGATCCGGAAGCTGCCCTGGCTGCGTCCACCGAAGAGCTGCGGCGCGACGCATTCCGCTTTTACATTCCCATGCTCACCATGTGGCGTAAGTTCCCGTACCGGGACCCTAACCTCCCCACCGACTACCTTCCGCCCGAATGGCACGGACCAGCGGTGCGCAAGACCTTCCTGGCCGTACACCGCTTGGCGGCACCCCTTGCAGCAGCCCACGCACATGAGGTCATTGCTGAGGCCTTGAACCCGGCCGCCGCCTGAAATCCTGAGGTCTTGCACGCGGCGGGCTGGGCCTTGGGCGCTTCTCTTACTCGTTGATGCGGGGGGCGTCGATGATGCCGAACACTTCACCCTGTGGCGCTTGAATAATGGCCATACGCCCCAGGGGACTCTCCGTTACGGGCATCAGAAGGGTGGAGCCGAGCTCCACTGCCCGTTCCGCAGTGCCTTGGACGTAGTCGCTGGCAAACCAGGTCAACCAATAGTTGGGGGAGGCATCGGGGATGTCGTCGTCATGCTGGATTCCTCCCACTTCCCGGCCGTCCAGCGGCCTGCGCAGCGTGGAGTAGACAAAGCCGTCCTCGCTGGCGTCCTGGTAGCTGACGTCGAAGACCTCAGAGTAGAAGGACCTGGCAGCGGTGAAGTCGCGGGTGTGGAGCTCGTTCCAGCACAAGGAGCCGTGTTCATTGACGCGTTCCGCCCCGATATGGGTGCCGGCCTGCCAGATACCGAAGGCCGCGCCCGCGGTGTCGACGGCCAAGGCCATGCGGCCGGATTCCATGACATCGAACGGAGGTGCGATCATTTCTCCGCCGGCCGCGCTGATTTTCCTGGCAGTAAGGTCGACATTGTCTGACGCCAGGAACGTGGTCCACACGGTGGGCATGCCCGGTGCCTGCTTCGGCCCCACACCAGCGACGGCGCGCCCGCCAAGGTGTGCCAGCAGGTACTCCCCGGCTTCCTGGCCGCCGGCTACGAATTCCCAGCCGAAGAGATCCGCGTAAAAGCTTTTCGCGGCTGCGAGGTTGTCCACGCCCAAGTCCACCCACATGGGCGTCGCTGCCGGCCAGCTCGAGATTTTGGTGGACATGGGACTCCTCGGGGTAGGGCTCTTAGGGGGTGGCTGACTCCCCGAATGCCCGATGCGCCAGGCGTCCGGAGAGACAGCCACTATAAAGTGCGCCGACGTCCCGATTCGTGACACGATTTCGACCCCGGAATTTGAGCCAGCCCTAAACCGCGGACCCCAAAGACCGCCGACCCCAAAACCGGCAGCCCCGCATAGGCGGCGGGAAGGCGGAAGCCGCCCTCCCGCCGTCGTGCGTTTCCCGTTAGACCGTGCGCGTTGCCTTCGCGAGGTTCTCGCGGAGTTCGTCCGCGTTCTGCCGGATGACGTAGGCCGGGCGGTCGCGCTCAACGCGCCAGCTGTCCTCCAGCGGGCCGATGTTGACGGTGTCGAAGCCGAACTCGTCGTAGAGCTTGGTGACAAGCCCGGCTGCTTCCGGGAAATCACTCGAGGTAGCCAGGGCACGACGGTTGGCGCTGCCTGCGGGGGCGCCGTCCGTGGTGATGTCCTTGGCGAAGATGTGATTGAAACCCTTGGCCACCTTGGAGGTTGGGAGGTGCTTCTGGAGCAAGCCGGAGGTGGTGGCTTCTCCGTTATCCAGCTCGGGAATGCGGCCGTCGCGCTCCCAGTAGTAGTTGTTGGTGTCGATGACGATCTTGCCCTCGAGCGGCTCCGTCGGGATGTCCCTGTAGTTCTTGAGGGGAACGGTCACGACGGCGAAATCACCCGCCGTTGCTGCTTCGGCTGCCGTCGCAGCCCGGGCGCGCGGCCCCAGCTCCGCCACCAGCTCGCTCAGGGTCTCGGGGCCCCGTGAGTTGCTGATGACGACGTCATAGCCAAGTTCCACTGCTTTACGGGCGACTTGGCTGCCAATGTGTCCTGCACCGATGATTCCGATTGTTGTCATGACCTTGCAAACAACAAGTTGCAGACGCCTCATTCCCGCGTTACGCAATGTTTCTGAGAGGCTTATACTAAGTAGTCTTACTATGCTGGTTGGCATCGAAGACGAGGAGGTAGGGATGGCCGGGCATTTGGAACTGGTTGAAACTCCTGACGGGGAATTTCGGATTTTGATGGTGGACGGCGACGACGTGTTGATGGGTCTCTCCAAGCGGTTTGCCTCAGTGGATGAGGCCGTTGAGGGAGTTGCTGCCATCAGGGAGGTGGCGGGGACGGGACTCCTTCGCACCTCGACGGCGGAGCGATATGCCGTGCTGATGTTGGAGGAGCCGGTGATTGATTCTGCGCTGGCATCGCAGGGTGTGCATGGTGCACAAGCCCGGACGAAGGTGGTTAACTGTGGCAGCTGATGCGACGACTCAGAAGAAGCGCGGTGTTCTTTTCGATGTTGATGGAACGCTGATTGATTCGAGCTACTTCCATGCCATGGCTTGGTGGCAGGCTTTCCGGCGCGAAGGGTTGGACATCGAAATGTCCGCCATTCATCGTCGGGTGGGCATGGGTGGCGACCGGCTCGTCCAGAGCCTGGTCCCGGACTGCCCCGAGGATATGCAGGAAGAACTGAAGTCCGCGCACGGTGCGGTCTTCTCCACGTTTTGGCCGACTCTGCGTACCTTCGATTCGGTACGGGACCTTTTGGCTGCGTGCTCCGACGCCGGATTGGCGGTGGGCTTGGCATCCTCGGCGCAAGAGCGCGACCTGGAAGTGAGCAGGCACCTCCTGGACGCCGCGTCTTCCATTGATGCGTGGACCAGTTCCAATGACGCCAAGGAGAGCAAGCCCGCTCCGGACATCCTTGAGGCGTGCTTGGAGAAGCTTGGGCTACGCCCGGAGGACGTGGTGTTTGTTGGCGACGCGGTATGGGATGTGAAGGCAGGCGGTGCGATCGGCATTCCTGTCATCGCCCTGACCTGCGGTGGAATCAGTGAAGCCGAGCTGCGGGCCGCCGGTGCCGCGGAAGTCTATGACAATCCGCGGCACCTGCTGGAGAACCTGGAGACCAGCATGATCGGCAAGTTGATGGCTGGTTCCCGGGACGCCTAATAGGAGTCGCCGGTGCGTCTAGCGCGGTTCGTCGCTGATTCCTTTGTCCCGCCCGCGCCGGTTCCGCAGGGTCCAAATGATCAACGCGATGATGATGACTGCGGCAACGCCCGCCAGGATCCATGGAACGACGTCGGTGCGGGTCTGCTCCTGCTGTTCGGTCTCGCTGGTGCCTGGGTTGGCGGGGCCGGTGCCGGCGGGATTCGAGACGTCCGTGGTCGGCTCCGCGGTGGGCGTGGCCGTGGATGGCCCGGAGGGGTTGCTGGGTTCGGGTGAGGGGGTGGTGGTGGCGGCAACGCTGCCCTGCGCGCCGACTGCTGCGTTGGCTGCAACGGCAGTGGAAAGCATGGACCCGGCGAAGAGGGTCAAGGCAAGGGTGGTCATGGCTAATCTGCGAAGCATCGTTCCTCCTGGGTTACTAGCATGATTCCTCATATAGTAAGCATACTGACTAAGCCCTGGTTGTGGATGCTTTTAGCGGGCGCCTCCGGCAGTAGATCCGGAGGCAACCAGCGAACACTAGCGCGTGAGTTTGGCGGAATCCGGCTCCTGGTCGCCAATGTGGCCCGGAGCGTTGGCAGCGAGGACGCGCTGGACGAACGCACTGTACTCCTCCATGTAGTGCCGCAACAGCCCGGCGGTTCCTTCGTCCTTAACTGAACCATCGTCGTCGTACGCGTCTGCAACGAAGCGGATATAGGCCTCAGGTGCGTTCAGCTGCGGCGCGTCCAGGAAGCTCAAAACGCTGCGCATGGACGACTGCATCACCGCGGTCCCGATGCCGCCCGGTGATGCGCCGATGATTCCGGTGGGTTTGCGCGCGAACGAGTTGCTGCCCCAAGGGCGCGAACCCCAGTCGATGGCGTTCTTCAACGCGCCCGGAATGGAGCGGTTGTACTCGGGGGAGACGAAAAGGATGCCGTCCGATGCGGCGATCGCATCCTTCAATTCCCGGCCTGCCGGCGGAAAGTCCGCGTCGTAGTCCGAGCTGTACAGAGGGAGGTCCTTGATGGCAATTTCATGGAACTCGAGTTCCGGCGGCGCCACGCTGATGAGGGCCTTGGAGAGGACCCGATTGATGGAATTGCTCGCCAGGCTTCCGACGAAATAACCGATTTTGAAAGTGTCCATAGTGGCTTTCCTTTCCGACGGCACGGCCGGAACCGGCTCGTCGACGGTGTGGTGGCTGGTTGCCCCCAGCTTCCACCGACCCTAGTTGACTTATGCACATAGCGCAGCCCCTACTCCCGCCGGGACCTCTGCGGTCATAGACTCATGCCAACTGAGTTCTGGACAGTTCCGGAAGAGGGGTGGCGGGTGAAAGCAGGCATAGCGCGAGAGACACTCGACGGCGAGCGACGTGTTGCCGCAACGCCGGAAACGGTGAAGCAACTGGTGGCTTTGGGCCTTGAGGTCGAGATCGAGTCCGGTGCCGGACTGGCGTCCGGACACAGCGACGACGACTACCGGGCGGCTGGCGCCGCTGTGGTGCAGTCGTTGGTTCTCGGATCGCTGGATGTTTACTGCCACGTGCGTCCCATGGAACCGTCGACGGCGGGGGCTCTCCGCCGCGGTTCGGTCACCGTCGGCTTAGGGTCGCCGTCCTCGGAGTTGCCCACAGTGCGGGCGCTCGCCGCTGGAGGAATCACCTCCTTTGCACTTGAACTGGTTCCGCGTATATCGCGTGCCCAGTCCATGGATGCACTCACTTCCCAAGCCCTGGTGGCTGGCTATCGATGTGTCCTTGAGGCGGCCATGCGGCTCCCACGGTTCTTCCCGCTTTATATGACGGCAGCAGGGACCATTCCGCCCGCGCGGGTCCTGGTCCTCGGTGCTGGAGTGGCTGGATTGCAGGCTATCGGAACCGCCAAAAGGCTTGGTGCACGCGTTTCCGCCAACGATATCCGCCCGGCCTCGGCTGACGAGGTGGCATCCATGGGAGGCACATTCATCAAGCTGGACCTGGAAACCGCCGAGGCATCCGGCGGTTACGCGCGGGAACTCAGCGCGGACCGAGGTGCCCTGCAGCGTGCCCTTTTGACGCCACACGTGGCCCAATCCGATGTCCTGATCACCACCGCCGCTGTCCCTGGAAGACGTGCGCCGCTTTTGGTAACCCGCGAGATGGTCCAAGGCATGCGCCCGGGATCCGTGGTGGTGGACCTGGCAGCGGAATCCGGCGGGAACGTGGAGGGCAGCATCCCCGGCCAGGATATTCCCGTCCCTACCGGCGACGGCCAGGGTGTGGTGACACTCGTGGGAATCAAGGACCCTGCCTCCGCGATGCCCGCGGATGCCTCCCGCTTGTACGCCAAGAATGTGTCCAACCTTTTGGCCCTGATGACGCAGGACGGCGTAGTCGCTCCGGACTTTGAGGATGAGGTTGTTGCCGGCACGTGCCTCACGCACGACGGCGAGGTCCTGCACCCACCAACTGCGGAAGCGCTCGCAGGGGAGACCGCCCCCTTTGGTAGCGGGCCTGCCGGTAGTTCCCACACGGGTAGTTCCCACGAGGGTAGTTCGCACACGGGCAGGGAAGGAGTGCGCTGATGGATGGCATGAGCCTGCTTACGATCACGGTCCTGGCCGTATTCGTGGGCTTTGAAGTGGTTTCCAAGGTCTCCAGCACCCTGCACACGCCGCTCATGTCAGGGGCCAACGCCATCCACGGCATCATCCTGGTGGGCGCCATCATCGTGGCCGGGCAGGCTGCTGACCCGTGGGTGTTGGCGGTTGCCCTGCTTGCTGTAGTTCTTGCCACGGCCAACCTCGTGGGCGGGTTCGTGGTGACCGACCGCATGCTGGAGATGTTCCGCGGAAGGCAACGGCCGCCGTCGGATGCTCGTCCAGGACGTTCCGTTGCTCCCGGTGGTCCTGAAGGTTCCGGCGCCGTGGAGCCGGTTCGAGGGGAGCGCAGGCAATGACGCTTCTCAATCCCACTTGGACGGCACTCCTGTACCTGGCCGCCGCGGCCTGTTTCATCCTCGCCCTGAAGGGATTGAATTCGCCAAAGACTGCACGGCGCGGCAACCTGATCGGAGCATTAGGCGCCCTGCTGGCTGTGGTGACGGTGTTCGTATCGGTGAAGCTGGACAACATTCCCTGGATTCTTGGAGCCATAGCTGTGGGCTCGGGTGTTGCTGCGCCTGTGGCCCGTCGCGTGCAAATGACTCAGATGCCGCAGCTCGTCGCACTCTTCAACGGTGTGGGTGGTGGCGCTGCGGCGCTGGTCGCTCTGCTGGAACTCTCCCACGCGGACGATCCGTGGGTTCGGTTGGCAATTGTCTTTACGTTGCTGGTGGGTGCGGTGTCCTTCGCCGGCTCCGGTGTCACCTTCGCCAAACTTCAGGGGCTCATGACCACCCGGCCCGTGACCTTCCCTGGCTTGCCCGCCCTGATGGCCGTGGTGCTGCTGGCCGCCGTGGGAGCCGGCGTCGTAGTGATCCTGAATGGCTCGTTGGTGTTGGCGCTGGTGCTGCTGCTGTTGGGATTGGTTGCCGGAGTCCTGTTGGTTCTCCCGGTGGGTGGCGCCGATGTGCCGATTGTCATTTCGCTCCTGAACGCTTTCACAGGGCTGGCCGTCGCGGCATCTGGATTGGTACTGGGCAATGTCCTCCTTGTTGTCGCCGGCACGTTGGTGGGAGCGTCCGGCACTATCCTCACCCGTGCCATGGCTGCCGCGATGGGACGCAGCGTTGCTGGCATCATGTTCGGGGCCTTCAAGGGTGGCTCCACGGCCGGATCCACTGCCGTCAGTGAGCGGCCGGTGCGTTCCTCCAGTGCGGAGGACGTGGCAGTACTTCTTGGCTACGCGCAGCGGGTGATCATCGTTCCGGGATATGGCCTTGCAGTCGCCCAGGGCCAGCACACCGCCGCAGAGCTTGCCCTTGCCTTGGAAGCCCGCGGTATTGAAGTGGACTTCGCCATCCATCCTGTGGCTGGGCGCATGCCTGGCCATATGAACGTATTGCTCGCAGAGGCCAACGTCCCGTACGAGTCGCTGAAGGAAATGAGTGAGATCAACTCCGAGTTCAAGACCACCGATGTGGCCTTGGTGGTGGGCGCCAACGATGTTGTGAATCCCGCAGCAAAGACCACCTCGGGATCGCCCATCTACGGAATGCCTATCTTGGAGGTCGCCGACGCCCGGCAAGTGGTGTTCCTCAAGCGCTCCATGCGTCCCGGGTTCGCCGGGATTGAGAATGAACTGTTGTACGAACCGCAGACCACCCTGTTGTTCGGCGATGCGAAGGACTCGCTGACCAAGGTTCTGGGGGCCGTCAAAGCGCTCTAAGACCGACGACTCGGACGGATACTTGCTGGCTTCAAAGACCTTTCGGACAATCAGGTGGGGTCCTATGCTGAACCGTACGAGCTGCCCTGCCCATGCCGAACCGCCACATTCAACGAGGTTGCGCCATGACCGTGAAACTCAACAAGAAGGCTTTTGACCACGCGAAGCATCTGATCCGCGACGGCAAGGTGGTCAAGGACACCCGCGATGACTGGAGCGAGCACGCCCCCAGCGCCAAGGATGAGAGTGCATTTTTGGACAAACATGGGCACTCGGAGTACTCCAAGTGGTTCCTCGGAGTGGACGACGATCACCCGGACGACCAAAAGGGCCACTACAAATTCCCCATCGGTGACTTCAAGAAGATCCACCGCTGCGGTGTGATCTCCGCCGAGAGCAGGGCCGGACAGTACGACTACGACGACATTCGTGATGCTTTAGGGAATCTGCTTGAAAAGATCGACGAGGACTGAAACCCCCTGGCCAAGCTCAACAATTCGGCCGTCATGTCTTGGATGGCTACATCGCGGACCCCGAGGGCACGTTCGGCAATGACGCCATCTTCTTGAGGCACCGCGTGCTGAACTGACGTTGCTGGCCGCCCTCAGTTCGTGGATGGCTCGTATGCGGGACTGTGCGCCAGGATTTCCGCGAGCTCGGCCAACCTATGCGCGCGCGCCGATTCTGCGGGCGAAAATGGCTCGCCGGGTCGGGAAAAGACCAGCGGCCCGTGCCACGCCGTCGGGATTTTGAGGATGTCAGGTGAAGGCCCGACGACGGCGGTCGCCTCGGGGTCATGGCGTCCAGAAGTCATCGGAACTACTTTTGCGGACAGGAGTTCGGCTACCGCATGCGGAAGTTCCTTGGGGTTCCCGGCGATGCGGGTGGCGAGGCTCAGGGCCTTGGTTTGGCCGTCGGCCATGGCCAAAGCCGTGGTGGGCCAAACGTGGGACTCGTGCCCGCCGCCGTCGTGCAGTGCTTTCAGCACAGTTCCGGCTCGGTGACATCGCCGGGCGTGGAGAGAACGAACTCATCCATCACGCGCTCACTGTGGCCTGTGGCGGCGGAACTGGTTACGGTCATCGGGTGTACGTGGAGGCTAAGGATGTTGGCGTCCAACTTAGCGAGGGACTGGGTCAGCTTCTGCAAGGACCCTGATTGGTCAAGCAGCACTGTTCGCGCACGCCAGAGGGCAGGAGCGAGGTGCAGTTTGTGCCGCTGGCGGAGAGCCGGAGCATGCAACCAGCGTCGCAGAACCTTGGCGGCTGACGGTTCGGCCACCCAAATGACCAGCACCGTGGCGGTGACGGCCAGCAGCAGGACCTTGGCCACGTACGGCAGATGGGTTCCGACCACTGCTGCATGAACCAGCAATTCAATGGGAAGCATGACCGCGATGTTCGCGAGTGTAAGCCGGGCTTTGGGGGCTTCGGGCAACTGGCCGCAGACATCACAGAGTAGATCCGCGGTGACGGGAGTGCTCGGATTGGGCTTCATGGTTTCATGCTGCCCTGCCACTGTTTCGGGCCCGTTGCCGTCGCGTCACGTTCCGTGGACGTGCCGGTGAACGTGAATGAACCCGGCGTTCCCGCGGAGAGAACGCCGGGCTCAGGCCAAGCAACTGGGACGCAGCGCTCGCGACGAGCGGTCGGTCCTAACGGGTGCGGTCGGCCCTAGCGCGTGCGGTCAGAATCGAAGTCCGCGTCCCGCTCGGAAGTGTTGCCGGCGTTGCGGGCGGCGGCCGCGTCCTTGAGGAGATCGCGGATTTCGGCCAGCAGGGCGGTATCGGCCGGGAGTGGCTCTTCCTCGGGTTCCTCTGTGGAAAGGCGGTTCTTAACCAGGGAATTGATCTTGTTCATGGGCGCTACGAAAATGAAATAGACCACGGCGGCGGTGATCACGAAGGTCACGAGCGCGGTCAGTACAGCGCCGATGTTGATGAACGTGGCGGGGTTGTTTTCCCAGATCTTGAAGCCGAGTCCGTCAGCGTTCATGCCACCGGCGGCGGCGATCACGGGGTTGATGATGTTGGTGGTGAAGGCAGCAACGAGGGCGGTGAACGCACTGCCAATGACGACGGCAATGGCCAACTCGATCACGTTGCCGCGAAGTATGAAGTCCTTGAAACCCTTGAGCATGGATGGTCCTCCGATTGGGTGCGGGTGTCTGGCTCAGCAGAGATCAAACTACCACTCCGAGGTTTCAGGGGGTTGTCACAGGGATGTGAGCGAGCGATGGGGGGAAGGGCTCGGGATGTGAGAGACGGTTGGGGGGGAGGGCTCGGGATGTGAGAGACGGTTGGGGGAAGGCTTGGGATGTGAGAGACGGTTGGAGGGGGAAGGGGCCGGGATGTGAGAGAGGATCCGGCCCCGTTAGGCGAGCAGGGACCTTGTGTGGTCGTTGAGGAACATCCCGCGGGGATCAAACTCGCGGCGGACCTGGATGAACGTGTCCAGCTCCGGGTAGAGGCGTTCCAGCCGGCTCCGGGTCATGAAGTGGATCTTCCCCCAATGCGCTCGTGGCTCGAATTCCTGGAGCACGGCATCGGCGTCGCGGAAGAACTGCCAGTAGTCGGTCCCGGGCTCGGTGGTCAGGGTGATGACAGTGCTGTCGCGGCCTTGGAACTGGGACATGTACGCGTCATCGGACTTTACCCAGCGGACCTCCACGGGGTACTTCTGCTCGGGATACTTGCTGCGGATCAGGTCCTGGATGGCTTCGACGGCCACCAAACCGTCCTCGCTGCGGACAAAGTACTCGAGTTCATGGAACTGAGTGGTGAAGCCGCCGGGGTAGATCCGGTAGGAACGGTCCAGCCGGGCACCTTCGACGGCGGAGAGCTGGCTTTCGTCCTGGACGGAAGCTACGTTGTACCGCTTGGTGTAGCTGCGGCCACCCATGCTGTGATCCGGTGAACCGGGGAGGTCCAACAGTTCACAAGAGTCGTCCTCCGGGCACCACAGGAAAGAATAGTGCCGGTTGTCATCGATGTCGGCCTGCCATGTGGACGTGGTCTCCGCCCACGTGGGATAGGTGATCTGCTCCTGCAGGTAATAGCTGTCCTCTACGTCCAGCTCCACTTCCAGGAAGATCCCCAGCGTACCCAAGGCCGTCTGTGCGGCGCGAAGTTCGCGCAGTTGGCCCTCACCGATCTCCACGATTTCGCCGTAGCCGTTGATCAGCTTCACCCAGCGCAACTTCGAGGAGAAGCTGCCCAGGTCCTTCCCGGATCCATGGGTGCTGGTGGCCAGTGCGCCCGCGATCTGCTGCTTGTCGATGTCGCCCTGATTGCTGAGCGCCAGTCCTTTCTCCCACAAGGCATCCCCGAAAGCGTTGATGGTTGTGCCGGCCAAGGCCCGGGCACGGCGCCCCAACTGGTCAGTTCCGGTGATGGCAGAAAGGCCAGCCATGTCCATCAGCACGCCGCCGGTCTGAACCAAGGGCGACGACGAGTGTCCTGAACCGACCGCCCGCACAGGCAGGCCTTCGCGAATGGCGAAACGGACGGCGTCGAGCGCTTCTTGTTCATTCCTGGGCCGAACGGTAAAGGCGGGCGTCGCGCTTTGGTTACCACCCCAGTTGGTCCAGGTGGCGTCCGTGGCAAAAGGGGCCGACGGGGTAGCGGCATCTGGCAAGGAAGCCGGTCGGGAAACATTAGTGGTCATGGTGAAAGCTCCGTTGCTTGTCTGAACGCTCACGCGCCGTGGTTGATCATGACGTGCTTGGTGCGCGAGTAATCATCCAGGGCATAGAGCGAGAGGTCGCGGCCGTAACCGGAACCTTTGAATCCGCCCCACGGTACCTCGCACGCCAGGACCAGGTGGGCATTGACCCACACGGTGCCGAAATCCAGCTGCTTGGGAATGCGGAGGGAGAGGCTGGAATCGCGCGTCCACACTGAAGCTGACAAACCATAGGGGCTCTCGTTCGCGCGGGTCACAGCTTCCTCAGTGGTGCCGAAAGTTTCCACTGTGACCACTGGGCCGAAGATCTCGTGCGTGGCGATGTGTGCGCCCGCGGGAACGTTGCTGATGACCGTGGGCTCGATGAAGTAGCCTGGACCTTCCATGGCGGATCCTCCAACAGCCACGGTGAGGCCTGCCTCTCGGGCTTCGGCCAGCGATTCCTTGACCCGCTCGAAGTGCGGGAGGGAGATCATGGGGCCGATTTCGACGTCGTCGCCGGCCTCGGGTGCGCCGACCACCAGGGTGCTGACCTCGCGTACCAAGTGTTCGGTGAACTCTTCGGCCACGGACTCGTGCACCAGCACGCGGCAGGCGGCGCCGCAGTCCTGGCCGGCATTCCAGAAGCCGGCGTTGCGTACGCCGGCAGCGGCGGCGCGGAGGTCGGCGTCGGGGAAGACAACGACGGGTGCCTTGCCGCCGAGTTCCAAGTGGACGCGCTTGACGGACTTCGCGGCGGTTTCGGCCACCGCCTGGCCACTGACGACGCTGCCGGTGAGGGCGACCAAGGCAATGTCAGGGTGTTCGGACAGCCGCTGCCCCACGGTCCGGCCACGGCCGGTGACAACGTTGAGGATTCCATCCGGAATACGGCCGGCCAGCACTTCCACCAGCTTGAGGGTGGACAACGGCGTCTGCTCGGACGGCTTGATGACAATGCTGTTGCCGGCAGCGAGGATGGGCGCGATCTTCCAGGCAGCCATCAGCAGCGGGTAGTTCCACGGGGTGATGACGCCCACCACGCCCACGGGTTCGCGGAGGATCACGGAGGTGTGGTCCGTGGCGTAGTCGCCTCCCGCCATGGAAGTGAGGGTGCGCGAGGCGCCGGCCATGAACCGGAAGGTATCGATGGTGCTGGAGACATCGTCGTCGGACACTGCCTGCGGCTTGCCGGTGTTGGCAGACTCGATTGCCTGGAACGATTGCCGGTTCTCCTCGATGATGTTCGCAATGAGGTTCAGGACATCCGCGCGTTCCTTCGGAGTGGTGGCACCCCAGGTCTTTTGGGCCACGACGGCGGCGGCAACAGCGACGTCGACATCATCGGCCGTGCCGGCCTGCACCGAGGCGATGACCGCCTCCGTGGTGGGATCCACGACGTCGATGGTCTGGCCTGAGGAGCCGGGGACGAAGGAGCCGTTGATGAAGTGTCCTGCGGGTGGCAGAGGCAGGTTGTCGGAGTGGTCGGCGGAGGAGCGTCGGACAGTGAACTGTTCGGTCTGGGTGGTAGTCATGATGATTCTCTTTCAGATGAGGGCAGGTCAGATGAGGTCTGGGGTGAGTGCAGTTGCGGGAAAGGGGGCGGCTTCCGTCTTTTTGTCGAACAACCGGGCCGCGAAGTAATACAGGGGAGCGACGACGACCAGGCCGACGATCCAGGAAATGTCCACGCCACCCATCGCCGCAGCCAGTGGGCCCGTGTAGATGGCGGTTGCCGAGAAGGGAACCTGGATCAGGGCACCTGCCAGGTAGGAGCCGATGGCGACCCAATTGAACCGCCCGTACACGCCGCCGTCGCGCTTGAAGAAGTCTTCAACCCGGTACTCGCCGTGCCGCAGGAGGTAGTAGTCCACCAGGTTGATGGCCGTCCACGGAACCAGGACGTACATCAGGAAAGACAGGAAGTTGGTGTAGAAGAGGATGAAGTTGTCACGGGCAAACAGGGCGATGGAGACGGCGACGACGAAGAGGATGATTGCCGCGATGCTGCGGGTCTTGGCGCGCGGCAACCAGCTTGGCTTGAACGTTTGCCCGATAGTGAGGGTGCACAGGACGCCGCAGTACAGGTTCATGGCGTTCGACGCCGCGACGCCCAGGCAGAAGATGCCCACGATGATCAGGGTCCAGGGCTGAAGCAATGCGCCAAGGCTGCCCACGATTTCGACGTCCCCGGTGCTCATGGAGACGGCCAGCGTACCCACCAAAGCGCCCAGGATCATGGGGAAGAGCGTTCCCAAGACACAGCCCGCATAGGATGCCCAGAATGCCGGAGCGGATCCTGTTCCTTGCGGCATGTAGCGTGAATAGTCGGAGACGTACGGTGCGTAGGCCAGCTGCCACAATGCGGAGACGGAGATGGTGCCCATGAAGCCCACCCAGTTGAAGTTACCCGTCTCGAGGAAGCTGGCCGGCAGTCCGTGGACCATCAAAATCCACCCGAAAGCCAGCAGCAGTGCCAGCCCGGCGGCGACGCTGAGGACGCGTGCATAGGCGTGGATGAGCCGGTAGCCGAAGATCGTGGCGATAACGCTGACCACGCCGATGATAATAATGCCGGCGTCAACGCTGATGCCCGGACTCACCGCTGCCATTGCCTCGCCGCCGAACACCAGGTTGGCCGCGAAGAACCCCACGTACATGACCACCACGATGACCACGATCAACAAAGCCCCGAAAGAACCGAACTGGCCGCGGGTCTGGATCATCTGGGCCACACCCAATTGCGGGCCCTGCGCGGAGTGCAGCGCCATGAAGATGCCACCCACCACGTTGCCGATGATGATGCCCACGATCGCCGGCACGAAGCCCAGGCCGAACACTGTGGTGGCGAGCCCGCCGGTCACGATGGTCATGATCATGATGTTGGAGCCGAACCAGATGGTGAAGAGGTCCCGGGCCTTGCCGTGGCGCTCATCGGCGGGGATCGGCTGGATGGTCTTGTCCTCGAGCCGGGGTACCTCAGTTGCTGGCGCACTCATGACGTAGCCCGGGATGCCGAAGCCAGTTCACGGCCAACTGTGCTGTTTGCTTTGCTGCGGTTCACCATCAGCCCGAGAAGGTCGAAGACCAGCGTGGCGGCGGCGACGGTGGTGATGTCCGCGTGGTCATACGCCGGGGCGACTTCCACGACGTCGGCGCCCACGATGTTGATGCCGTTCAGCCCGCGGAGAAGGGCCAGGAGCTCGCGGGAGTGGAGCCCGCCCATCTCAGGGGTGCCGGTGCCGGGTGCGAAGGCCGGGTCAAGGACATCGATGTCGATGGAGACATAGACCGGGGTATCGCCGAGCCTGTCCTTGACGCGCTGGATAGCTGCGGGAACGCCGATGACGTCCAGGTCCGAGCACCGGATGATCTGGAACCCGAATTCGTGGTCGCGGAGGAAGTCGTTGCGGTCGTAGACCGGCCCGCGGATACCCACGTGCATCGACTTGTCCTCCACAAGAAGGCCTTCTTCGAACGCCCGCCGGAAGATGGTGCCGTGCGTGATCGGCTGGTCGAAATAGGTGTCCCAAGTATCCAAGTGGGCGTCGAAATGCAGCAGGGCTACCGGACCATGGACCTTGTTCAGGGCCCGCAGCATGGGCAGGGCGATGGTGTGGTCGCCGCCGATGGAGATGAGCCGCTTGTCCTCGCTGATCAGGGGCAAGGCCTGCTCCTCGATTTCACGGACGGCCCGGGTGATGTCGTAGGGGGTGCAGGCGATGTCGCCGGCGTCCACTACCTGGGCTTCGTACACCGGTTCAACGTCGAGCTCCGGGTGGTACCCCGGGCGGAGGAGGCGGGAGGCTTCGCGGACTGCGGCGGGGCCGAAGCGGGCGCCGGGCCGGAAGGAGGTTCCGCCGTCGAACGGGACGCCGACGATCGCAATGTCGTAGTCCGGGACGCGGTCGATTTGGGGGAGACGGGCGAAAGTACCGAGGCCTGCATACCGGGGGACTTTGGTGGCGTCGACAGGGCCGATGGGCTTGTGCGTTGTCATTGACGGATCCTTGGGTTGAGGGGTGCTCGCCGTTGAGCGGGAAGTAAGTAATTCCATTCTTGGTGACGCGGATCACTCCGGATAGCGCTACATTGACTACAAATAGTTGAGGCGTTTAGACGAATGTCTAAGTGCCCCGGAACATGGCGGCAAGACCGCCGGAAACGCAAGGGAACCGGAGCGCACAATGGCAATCACCGTGGGCGAACTCGTGGCTGAACCGCAGCTGGGACTCACCCTCCTGGCAGGAGCGGCAGGCCTCGAAAACCGCATCACCTGGGCTCACACCTCGGACCTTCCCAGACTGTGGGAGTGGGTCACGGGCGGCGAACTCATGATGACCAACGGCCTGTCGATTCCCGCCGACGCCGAGGGCCAAGTGGCGCTCGCAAAGGCCTTGATGGACAGCGGCGCCAGCGCCTTGGCGATCGGCGAGAAAATGCATGCACCGCCGCTCACCGCGGAATTCATGGAAGCGTGCGAGCAACTCCCGTTGCCCCTGATCAACATCCCGTACCCGCTGCCGTTCATCGCGATCGCCCGGTCGGTGGCCGAGTCCTCCTTGCTCGAAGAATCCCGTCGGCTGCGGCAGACTGCCCGCGTCTACGATCTGCTCCGCACCGCCGGAGCCTCCGAAGACCACTGGCAGAGCCTGGTCCAGCGGCTGGCGACCGAGCTCGACGCAGACCTGTTCGTGGTGGACCGCCGCTGCCTCCATCCCTGGCACCCGGACGGTCAGGCGCTCCCGGTGTTCCTCTCCGAGGAGTGGGCTCCGCTGTCGGGGCAAGTGTCCCTCGCGGGAAAGAACTTCCAGTGGCATCGCATCCGCGGCAGGCACGTCCTCACCATGGACATTCCCACCCATGCCAACGCGCTCCTGGTGGTGCTGCCCAACAGCGAACCGCACCCGGACGCCGTCGTGCTTCTCCACGCCGCAACCGTGCTGGGACTGCAGCTTTCGCGCATCGTTTTGTCGCTGGAAGGCCGCCACCGGCTGGCCGGAGAGTTCCTCCTGCAGGCAATGGACGGACGCTTGGGCGCGGCCGAAATGGAGAGCCGGCTGGCAGCTTTCGAGGTTTCGCCCCAGGATTTCCTGCTCGCCTCACTGACGGCGGACGCCGCGGATAAAGCGGCGGACGACGGCGGCAGGCTGGCGAACGTGCACATCGAACTGTGGCGGCACGGGGTTGCGTCCGCGTCCTTGAAGCGGAACAACAGGCTCCATGTGGTGGTCCCGGCAGGCGTGCCTGACGATGTCCTGATGCACTGTGCCGGCATGGAAACCACGATCGGGATCAGCGCGCCGGCGGCCGTTGCGAACATCCAACGGGCGCTGCAGGAGTCCCTCTGGGCGCTCGGTTCCGCCCGCGCCAACAACCAAGGGCTGGCCCGCTATGCGGAGGGACCCTCATGGCTGGGACTCACCGGTTTTGAGGAAGGAACCGCCCTGGTCCGGCGTCTTTTGGGTCCGATTTTCGACTACGAGCAGAGCCAGGAAGGTGATCTCATTGTCACCTTGAGGACGTATTTGGACTCACAGCGGTCGTGGCAGAAGACTGCTTCAGCATTGTTCGCGCACCGACAAACCATCATCTACCGGATGCGGAAAATCGGCGAACTGACGGGGCTGGACATGGGTGAAACGTCCACCGTCGCCCAACTGTGGTTCGCTCTGCAGATCCATGAAGCGATGCATCAGTAGCCACACCTTGCTTGCGCTTCTTCAAAACAACCAGCTATGGTGTGAAGCGTGTCACTCACGTGATGCAACGCTTTTGATCTGCGGCGGGAGAGTCCTGCCGGTACATCCAGTCAGGCGCCGTAGGAGCAAATCCTCCCCAGGAATCTCTCAGGCCCATGTACCGCCGCGGTTAGGCAACTCTGGAAAGCAGTCCGGGTAACCGGGCTCACCGACGGTGCAAGCAGGCAACCATTCCTGCGGAATCTCTCAGGTCCAATACAGAGCGGGGAGGAACCCCACATCATCGTGGCGCTCACTGGGCGCCTGAATCATGGAGTTCCTCTTGACTGTTCAATCAACCCCCACCGCCTTCGCGGACCGGCACATCGGCGCCCGCCGCCAAGCCGACGTTGACACCATGCTCAAGGCCATCGGCTACGACTCTGTCGACGGCTTGGTAGACGTCGCCGTTCCCGATTCCATTCGCCAGGACACTGCCCTGAAGCTGCAGGACGCCCTCACTGAGGTGCAGGTCCTCGCCGAGCTCCGCAAGCTCGCCTCCAAGAACAAGACCGCTGTGCAGATGATCGGCCAGGGCTACTACGACACCGTCACGCCCCCGGTGATCCGCCGGAACATCCTGGAAGCTCCGGCATGGTACACGGCCTACACGCCGTACCAGCCCGAGATTTCCCAAGGCCGGCTTGAGGCACTGCTCAACTTCCAGACCATGGTGCAGGACCTCACGGGACTTCCCGTAGCCAATGCCTCGTTGCTGGACGAAGCAACTGCCGTGGCTGAGGCCGTGCTGCTGATGCGCCGCGCCAACAAGTCCAAGACCGCCAAGGACGGCAAGACCGTTCTGGACGCTGACCTCCTCCCGCAGACCATTGCCATTGTGAAGGGACGCGCCGAGGCGTTGGGCTTCGAGGTTGAGATCGCTGATCTTTCGGCTGGACTTCCCGACGGCGATATCAACGGCATCGTCCTGCAGCAACCCGGCGTTTCCGGGCGCGTGTTCGATCACTCCGGCGTCGTCGCGGCGGCCAAAGAACGCGGCGCGCTGGTCACGGTGGCCGCGGATTTGCTGGCGCTCACCCTCATCACGCCCCCGGGCGAGCAAGGTGCGGACATCGCCGTCGGAACTGCGCAGCGCTTCGGCGTTCCACTGTTCTTCGGCGGCCCGCACGCTGCCTACATGGCCGTCCGCGAAGGCATGGAGCGCACGCTGCCGGGCCGCATCGTTGGTGTTTCCAAGGACAACGCCGGCGTCCCTGCTTACCGCCTGGCCCTCCAGACCCGCGAGCAGCACATCCGTCGCGAGAAGGCGACGTCCAACATCTGCACCGCGCAGGCACTGCTCGCGATCGTAGCCTCGATGTACGCCGTCTACCACGGCCCGGAAGGCCTGAAAGCAATCGCCGAAACCGTCCACGGCCACGCCCGCGTTTTGGCTGCGACCCTGCAGAAGGCCGGCCGCGAACTCGTCTCCGAGGCCTTCTTCGACACCCTCACTGTCCGTGTCCCAGGCAAGGCAGACAAGGTCATCGCCGCCGCCGAAGCCCGCGGCATCAACCTGCGCCTCATCGATGCGGACACCGTGGGCGTCTCCATTGATGAAACCACGACGCCGGAGATCCTCTCCGCGGTAGCCGTCGCCTTCGGTGCCGGTCCGGTAGGGGACGTTACCGGATTCGAATTGCCCGCTGACGTAGTCCGGACATCCGATTTCCTGCAGCACCCGGTGTTCAACACGCACCGTTCCGAGACGCAGCTGTTGCGCTATATCCGCAAGCTGTCGGACCGGGACCTCGCACTGGACCGCACCATGATCCCGCTGGGTTCGTGCACCATGAAGCTGAACGCCACCGCTGAAATGGAGGCGATTTCCTGGCCGGAGTTCGCCTCCATCCACCCGTTCGCTCCGGACCACCAGACCGCGGGTTGGCGCGAGCTGATCGAGGACCTGGAAGCGGACCTCACCGAGATCACCGGCTACGACCAAGTCTCTATCCAGCCGAATGCCGGTTCCCAGGGCGAGCTCGCAGGCTTGCTCGCGATCCGCGGTTACCACCTGTCCCGCGGCGATGAGCAGCGCACTGTTTGCTTGATCCCGGCATCAGCCCACGGCACCAACGCGGCCTCGGCTGTGCTGGCGGGCATGAAGGTGGTTGTGGTGGCGACGGCTGCCGACGGCACGATCGATCACGCGGATCTCGCTGCGAAAATCGAGGCCCACCGCGAGGTTTTGTCGGCCATCATGATCACCTACCCGTCCACGCACGGTGTGTACGACGCCGACGTCCGCGAGGTCTGCGACGCGATCCACGCAGCCGGCGGCCAGGTGTACGTTGACGGTGCCAACTTGAATGCGCTGGTTGGTTTGGCCCAGCCGGGCAAGTTCGGCGGCGACGTGTCCCACCTGAACCTGCACAAAACCTTCTGCATCCCTCACGGCGGCGGTGGACCGGGTGTTGGCCCGGTTGCTGCGAAAGCCCACTTGGCTCCGTTCATGCCTGGCGACGCGAACAAAGCGGCGCATGAGGAGGGGCGCGGCGTTGCGATCTCGGCTTCGCGTTATGGCTCGGCTGGTGTGCTGCCGATTTCGTGGGCATATGTGAAGCTCATGGGCGGCCAAGGACTGACGGAAGCCACCAAATCGGCTTTGTTGGCAGCCAATTACGTTGCTTCCCGCCTGGATGAGCACTTCCCGGTTTTGTACACGGGCGAGGGCGGACTCGTGGCCCACGAGTGCATCCTGGACCTACGTGAGCTGACCGCCCGCACGGGCGTCACGGCTGAGGACGTAGCCAAGCGCCTGATCGACTTCGGCTTCCACGCCCCCACGTTGGCGTTCCCGGTCGCCGGCACCTTGATGGTGGAACCCACCGAGTCCGAGGACCTGGCCGAGATCGACCGTTTCATCGAAGCCATGATCACCATCCGTGCGGAGATCGAGCAGGTGGCCAGCGGTGATTTCACTGTTGAGAAGTCGCCGCTGCGCAACGCACCGCACACGGCTGCCGCCGTCGTAAGTTCCGGCTGGGACCGCGACTACCCGCGGGAGCAGGCAGCGTTCCCCGTCCACCACCTGAAGCAGGACAAGTACTTCCCGCCGGTCGGCCGAATCGACGGCGCCGCAGGCGACCGCAACCTGGTGTGCTCCTGCCCTCCGCTTGAAGACTTCGAAAACTAAGGACTCCCGTCATGTCTGAGAATTACACAGCTCTTTACGAGCAGCACAAAAAGGCCGGTGCATCGTTCACCGACTTCGGCGGCTGGCAGATGCCCCTGAAGTACGAGTCCGAGCTCGCCGAACACCACGCTGTCCGCAAGTCTGCGGGCCTGTTCGACCTCTCCCACATGGGCGAAGTTTGGGTCAGCGGCCCGGATGCTGCTGCTTTCCTGGATTACGCACTCGTGGGCAAGCTGTCCGCTGTCGCCGTGGGCAAAGCGAAGTACTCGCTCATCTGCAACACCGACGGCGGCATCATCGACGACCTCATTTCTTACCGTCGGCCCGCTCCCGAAGAAGGCATCGACAAGTATCTGGTGGTCCCCAACGCGGGCAACGCGAAGGCGGTTGCTGCGGCACTGCTGGAGCGGGCGGCCGGCTTCGACGTCGTGGTGGAGGACGCTTCCGCTGAGACTTCACTCATCGCCGTGCAGGGCCCGAACGCCGAAGCCATCCTTCTGAAGCTGGTCCCCGCGGAGCAGCACGCGCTGGTCACGGAGCTGAAGTACTACGCGGCGGTTGAGGTCTCCATCAACGGACAGGACCTGCTGCTGGCCCGCACCGGATACACCGGCGAGGACGGCTTCGAGATCTACGTCCCGAACGTCGACGCCGCCGGTCTCTGGGAAGCACTGCTCGAAGCAGGCGAAGACCACGGGCTCATCCCCGCCGGCCTCGCTGCGCGCGACTCCCTGCGCTTGGAAGCCGGAATGCCCCTGTACGGCAACGAGCTCTCCCGCCACGTCAACGCCTACGCGGCGGGACTGGGCCCAGTAGTTTCCCTGGCCAAGGAAAGCGACTTCATCGGCCGCGATGCGCTCACCGCCATCAAGGCCGCCGGCGTCGGCTCGGCTCTTGGACAGAAGCTCGTGGGCCTCAAAGGCACCGGACGCCGCGCCGCCCGCGCCCACTACTCGGTGCTGAAAGACGGTTCGCTCATCGGCGAAGTCACGTCCGGCCAGCCCAGCCCGACGCTCGGCTACCCAATTGCCTTGGCGTACGTCGACGTCGAGCATTCCGAGCCGGGCACCATCGTGGACGTCGACCTCCGCGGCAAAGCCGAACCCTTCGAAGTGGTAGGCCTGCCGTTCTACAAGCGCCAAAAGTAGGTCCCGGTGAGAGTGACATCCTCCGCGGGCTCGGTCGCAGAAGCGCCCGCTGAGCGGCGGGTTAAGTAGGTCCCGTCGGCTTTG
Organism: Paenarthrobacter sp. TA1.8; assembly: GCF_048595705.1. Classification (NCBI taxonomy): domain Bacteria; kingdom Bacillati; phylum Actinomycetota; class Actinomycetes; order Micrococcales; family Micrococcaceae; genus Paenarthrobacter; species Paenarthrobacter sp. TA1.8. Next base: position 4,701,983 of record NZ_CP184287.1, on the reverse strand, counting down.
ACCTCCTCTGCATGCTCGGTCGCGAAAGCGCCCGCTGAGCGGACGCGACGCTCCCTTAGACGCATGCTGCCGGAGGCCAAACCCGAAAGGGACCGGCGGCTCGCCTTGCGCACGGAACCAGGAGACCGAGGCAACCTGCTGAAAGGCGGGTTCCAAGCCTCGGTTCGCTGCTCCTCAAAAGGCGAGCGGCACAACGGTGACGGCCGGCAGGCGGACAGCGGATTCCGGAAGCGTGCGTCAAAGCGACGAAGGAGCAGCACGCGGAGGAATTCGGTGTCCGGCACCCAACCCAAGTGTCACCGTGACCACGAACATTTTTAGACACACGAGAAGTGAGGAATTGGAATGAGCAAAGTAGTTGCCGAGCTGAAGTACTCGGCTGAGCACGAGTGGGTTGCCGTTGATGGGGACGGGGCCGTAGGTATTGGGATTTCCGCCGTCGCCGCTGACGCCCTGGGTGACATTGTGTACGTGGACCTCCCTGAGGTTGGTTCCACTGTGACCGCTGGCGAGACGTGTGGCGAGGTGGAATCGACCAAGTCGGTCTCGGACCTGTACTCGCCTGTTACCGGTGAGGTCACCGAGATCAACGACGCCGTTGTCAGCGATCCGGCACTCATCAACAACGATCCCTACGGCGCAGGCTGGCTGTTCAAGGTGGCCGCCACCGAAGAAGGACCGCTCATGTCGGCCGAAGAATACGCTGCAACAAACGGAGGAGAACTGTGAACCCGGTATCTGTAACTGACTTTCAGCAGGTCGTGTCGGCTTCGTTGGACGCGCAGCTGTCCGAGCTGGATCCAGAGACCGCTGCAAAGATCGACGACGAACTGGGTCGCCAGCGCGACGGCCTGGAAATGATCGCCTCGGAGAACCACACGGCCGTTGCAGTCATGCAGGCTCAGGGATCGGTGCTGACCAACAAGTACGCCGAGGGTTACCCGGGCAAGCGTTACTACGGCGGCTGCGAGCACGTTGATGTGATCGAGCAGCTCGCGATTGATCGCATCAAGGCCCTGTTCGGTGCCGAGTTCGCCAACGTCCAGCCGCACTCCGGCGCACAGGCCAACGCCTCCGTGATGCACGCCCTCATCAAGCCGGGCGACACCATCATGGGCCTCAACCTGGCCCACGGCGGCCACTTGACCCACGGCATGCGGATCAACTTCTCGGGCAAGCTCTACAACGTGGTTCCCTACGGCGTCCGCGAGGACACGCACACCGTGGACATGGCCGAGGTTGAGCGCCTGGCGCAGGAGCACAAACCGGCACTGATCGTCGCAGGCTGGTCCGCTTACGCGCGGCAGCTGGACTTCGCCGAGTTCCGCCGGATCGCCGACTCCGTGGGTGCCTACCTCATGGTGGACATGGCCCACTTCGCCGGTCTGGTTGCTGCAGGCCTTCACCCGTCACCGGTCCCGCACGCCCACGTCACCACGTCCACCACGCACAAAACCCTCGCCGGTCCGCGAGGCGGCATCATCCTCTCCAACGACGCCGACATCGCCAAGAAGATCAACTCGGCCGTGTTCCCCGGCCAGCAAGGCGGCCCGCTGGAGCACGTCATCGCCGGGAAGGCCGTCGCGTTCAAAATCGCCGGTTCCGAAGAGTTCCGCGAGCGTCAGGAGCGTGTCCTTGCCGGTGCGCGGATCCTCGCCGAGCGACTGATCCAGCCCGACGTTGCAGCCAAGGGCATCAGTGTGGTCTCCGGCGGCACGGATGTACACCTGGTCCTCGTAGACCTCCGCAACTGCGAACTCGACGGCCAGCAAGCCGAAGACCGCCTCGCCGAGATCGACATCACCGTCAACCGCAACGCCGTCCCCTTCGACCCCCGCCCGCCCATGGTCACCTCCGGCCTGCGCATCGGCACCCCGGCCCTGGCTACCCGCGGGTTCGGCGAAGAAGCGTTCCGCGAAGTTGCCGACATCATCGCCGAAGTACTGGTTGCCGACGCCGATGCGGACCTTTCCGGGCTGCGGCACCGTGTTGATGTGCTTGCGAAGGCGCATCCGCTGTACCCGGGTGTCTCGAACCTCGGCTGATCGGTGTCTTCTGGCTCGTCGACCGGGACATCCTCTGCATGCTCGGTTCGCCCGTCGAGTCCGGCCTCCTCTGCATGCTCGGTCGCGTAGACGCCCGCTGGGCGGACGTGACGCTCCCTTAGACGCATGCTGCCGGAGCCCGGACTCGACGGGGCAGCTCTTGGGTTGGCAGCCCTGGATGCCGACCCCAAGGGGGCAGCTCTCGGGTTGCCGTTAGCGACAGGACCGCCGGGTTCGCTTGTTGTGACTAGGTCTGGCTGCCGGGGGTGTTCCGTAGGCGCCGGGTTGGTTTGGGAGCGTGGGGGTGTTCCGTAGGCGCCGGGTTGGTTTGGGAGCGTGGGGGTGTTCCGTAGGCGACGGGTTGGTTTGGGAGCGTGGGGGTGTTCCGTAGGCGACGGGTTGGTTTGGGAGCGTGGGGTGTCCTGGTCCGATTCGGGGGTTGGCAGCGGAACGTGCCGTGCGCACGGCATGTTTCGCTGGGAACCCACGAAACGGCGGAGGGGGACCACTGCCAACCCAGCCCACTCATCCCGACCACACACATTTAGTTAGGAAAAACCATGGCCGTTGGGGTCTTTGATCTGTTCTCTGTGGGTATTGGCCCGTCGAGCTCTCACACTGTTGGGCCGATGCGCGCCGGGGCTGTGTTTGCCCGGGAGTTGCGTGAGTCCGGAGTGCTCGAATCCGTTGCCGGGTTGCGGGTTGACCTGTACGGTTCCCTGGCTGCCACGGGCAGGGGACACGGAACTTTCACGGCCGTCTTGCTTGGACTTGAGGGGTTCGACCCTGAGGAGATCCTTCCTGACGAGGTGGAGGAGCGGCTGGCTTCCATTGCTGAGACGGGAAAGCTCAACCTTTCCGGCGATACGCTCCTCGACTACGCGGTTGAGGACATGATCTTGCATCCGTTGACGGTGTTGCCGCGGCATACGAATGGGATGAAGTTTGCTGTCTCTGATGCTGGTGGGAATGTGCTGCGGGAGGCGACGTTCTTTTCGGTCGGTGGTGGGTTCATTGTCCGGGAGGGTGAGGAAGATGCGGCCCGGGAGGAACTCGAGGAGTCGAAGAAGGAGTTGCCGTTGCCGTTCAGGACGGCGGCGGAGTTGCTGGGTCGGTGCTCCTCGAAGGGGTTGGGGATCAGCGACATTATGTTCATTAATGAGCGTGCGTCCCGGTCCGAGGAGGAGATCCGGGAGGGTTTGCTGCATATTTGGTCCGTGATGGAGGCCTGTGTTGAAACGAGTTTGAAGCGTGAGGGTGTGTTGCCCGGTGGTTTGAAGGTTCGTCGTCGTTCTCCTGATTGGTTGGAGCGGTTGCTGAAGGAGGACAAGGACCGGAACGATCCGAAGTATTGGCAGGAGTGGGTGAACCTGATCGCGTTGGCGGTCAATGAGGAGAACGCTTCTGGTGGTCGGGTGGTGACGGCGCCGACCAATGGTGCTGCGGGGATCATTCCGGCGGTGCTGTATTACGCGTTGAATTATGCGCCGGGGATGGACAAGGCTACGCAGGCCGATAAGGACGATGTGGTGGTGAAGTTCCTGCTCACTGCGGGTGCGGTGGGTGTGTTGTATAAGGAGCAGGCGTCCATTTCGGGGGCTGAGGTTGGTTGTCAGGGTGAGGTGGGTTCGGCGTCGTCGATGGCTGCTGCTGGGTTGGCTGAGGTGATGGGTGGTACGCCGGGTCAGGTGGAGAACGCTGCGGAGATCGCGATGGAGCACAATCTGGGGTTGACGTGTGATCCGATCGGGGGGTTGGTGCAGATTCCGTGTATTGAGCGGAACGCGATTGCGGCGGCGAAGGCGATCAACGCGGCGAAGATGGCGTTGTGGGGTGATGGGACGCACCGGGTGTCGTTGGATGAGGTGATCGTGACCATGCGTGAGACGGGCAAGGACATGTCCTCCAAGTACAAGGAAACCGCGATGGGCGGCCTCGCCGTCAACGTCGTCGAATGCTGACACTTACCTTCGTTGCGGGGCCTGCTTAGCGCGATTGAACGCCCTTGAAGGGCGCATAGCGGGCCTGGCAACGGACAAAATGAAACAACCAACAAGGAAGAAACTCATGACACTCGCACCTGAAGGCCGTAAGTTGCTGCGCGTTGAGCAGCGTAACTCGGCGGTCCCGGTTGAACGTAAGCCTGAGTGGATCAAGGCCAAGGTCCAGATGGGGCCGGAGTTCGTCCAGCTCAAGAACCTGGTGAAGAAGGAAGGCCTGCACACGGTGTGTGAAGAGGCCGGCTGCCCGAACATTTTTGAGTGCTGGGAAGACAAGGAAGCGACGTTCCTGATCGGCGGGTCCGAGTGCACCCGGCGCTGTGATTTCTGCCAGATCGACACCGGCAAACCCTCCCCGGTGGACATGTTCGAACCCACCAAGGTGGCCCGGAGCGTGCAGGCGATGCAGCTGCGCTACGCGACCGTGACCGGGGTGGCCCGTGATGACCTGGCCGATGAGGGTGTGTGGTTGTACGCCGAAACGGTCCGCAAGATCCATGAACTGAACCCGGGCACCGGGGTGGAGTTGCTGATCCCTGATTTCTCCGGCAAGCCCGAGCACATCGCGGCGATCTGTGATTCAAAGCCCGAGGTATTCGCGCACAACGTCGAGACCGTGCCGAGGATTTTCAAGCGGATCCGTCCGGCGTTCCGGTACGAGCGGTCCCTCGATGTCATCACCCAAGGCCGGGATTTGGGCATGGTGACCAAGTCCAACCTGATCCTGGGCATGGGCGAGACCCGCGAGGAAATCTCCGAAGCGCTGCGGGATCTGCACGCTGCCGGGTGCGACCTGATCACGATCACCCAGTACCTGCGCCCGTCCGAGCGGCACTTGCCGGTGGACCGGTGGGTCAAGCCGCAGGAGTTCGTGGACCTCCAGCACGAGGCCGAAGAGATCGGGTTCCTCGGCGTCATGTCCGGCCCGTTGGTGCGCTCCTCCTACCGGGCAGGGCGTTTGTGGGCCACCGCGATGCGGAAGAAGGGCTGGGAAATCCCGGCCGCCCTGGCCCACATCGAGTCCTCCGGCACCACCCGCCAGGAAGCCTCCACCATCCTCGCCGCCCACGGCTAAGCACCACGCACAGCAGTATAAGGACTCCTCATGCTCCCCACTCGTGGTGAAATCGTCCCTACCGGCGGCATTGGGGCAGTAGTACGACGGCGGTTGGTTGCCTCTCTGAGGTGACTGGCCGGCGTCGGGGGTTAAGTGCCGCAGCGTTAGGTAATGAAACCGAAGCAATCGAACGCAAGCGCAGTTTTTGCTCAAGACAGGCACAATGTTCGCGCAGTGCACCAGGAGAGCCGGTCATGTCCGGCTCTTTTGGCTCCGCAAGCGCCCTGAAGCCGCCTCTCCGAAACTGAGTACACACGGCCTGTCCTGACTGCGGAAACTGGTCGGCACCCAAGTAGACCCCTGCCGAAAACTGAGTACTCGCCTGTGGGATGAGCGTATTCCCGACCCCTCGGTCGGGCGGAAAAGTGGGGTACATCCAAGAGTAGCCACGGCTCCGCGCTTGGTTGAACTATTGGGGCATCGCTTCATCCGACAACACCGATCGGATGCTGGGGGTTGCGATGCGGCTCCCCGGGACGTAGATCAACCAAGGAGTCTTATCATGCGCAAGCTTTCCAAGAAGAGTCGGATCACAGCAGCAGTCGCCGGCGTGGCACTGGTGGCAGTTGGCGGCGGAGCTGCCTACGCCTACTGGACCACCACGGGTTCGGGCAGCGGCGAGGCCACCAATGCGGCTGGCGGCGGAACCGTCACCCTCCACGCTGCGTTTGACGGCGGGCTCGCTCCGGGCAATCAGGTGAATGTGGCCTACTCGGCAGACAACGCGACAACCTCCAGCACCGTGGTGGGGGCCCTCAGCGCCAACGTCACCACCAATGTGGAGGCCTGTCTTCCGGCCTGGTTCGAGGTCACTGCTGTCACCACCAACACCCCCGTGGCAGCAAATTCCACCGGGACCTCCGTGGGCAGCGGCATCCTGAAGTTCAACGACAGCACAACGGTCAACCAGGACGCCTGCAAGGGCGCAGTGGTGACGGTCAACGTCACCAGCCTGTAGCACCTGCCGCGCCGGGGACCACCTTGCGAGTGGAGGTCCCCGGCCCGGCCGTCCCCGTTGCCTGCACGTCATCGCCTGAAAAGAGCCTCCATGGACCCCCGACCAAAGCGCGCCGCGTCACCGCACCTGACCGGCCCGTTGCACAGCGCCGGCCTTCCACTACGGGCGTTGTTCCTGGTGCTGGCGGTGGCGCTCATGCCCATGGTGACGCTGGCAGCCAGCGGTGGGCAGGACAACGCCGTGGCGAATGCGGCCAATGTACCCAAAGGGATCACGGTGACGCTGTCTCCCTCCAGCCGCACCGTGGACCAGGGGCAATCTGCCAGCTACACGGTGGCTGCCTCATCGGTCGGAGGCTTCACCGGTCAGGTGACTTTCTCCGTCGTCGGCCTTCCAACAGGAACGGCGGCCGCGTGGCAACCGTCGTCGGTGGTCCTCTCCTCCGGCAGCACAGCCCAGGCGACCCTGACCGTGACCACGGCCCCTAACACCCCTGCAGGAAAGACTGGCTTCACGCTGAAGGCAACAAGCGGAACAACCCAGGCGTCATCGCAGGCGCAACTGCACGTGCTGGAAGCCAAACGGACTTTCGATGTTTCCGGCTCGGTTGACGGCATGCTGGCTCCCGGAGTCTCCAGGCCTCTGGACCTGCAGATTTCCAACCGGAGCAACAAAAGCATCGCGGTAACCAACCTGACCGTGGCTATCAGCCAAGTGGTCAGAACCCCCACCGCAGTCGCTGCCAACCTGCCCTGCAGCACTGCCGACTACAAACTCGGCCAATACTCCGGCCAGTATCCGTTGACCGTGGTGCCGGGCACCCGCTCATTGTCGGCCCTGGGTGTTTCCCAATCGGCGTGGCCCCGGATCCAGATGCTCGACACCGCCCAGCTCCAAGACGGTTGCAAAGGCGCGACCCTCAAGCTCACGTACTCAGGCACGGGACAGGCGAACTGACATGACTGCGACAGTCCAAACTCCCCGCATTCCCGGCAATGGACGGCTGGCCCGTACAGCCGCTGCCACCGTTGCCCTCTGCATCCTGGGCGGCGCAGGGACCGCTTACGCTTACTGGGCTTCGACGGGCACCGGAAGCGGATCAGCAACGAATGGCACCATGCAGGCAGTCACGGTGGACGCCCTGGTCCCGGGCGATACCCTGCAAACCAGCTTGGTCCCCGGCGGAACTGCCGATGTCATTCTCCGTGCCACCAATCTCAACGCCCACGCCGTCACCATCTACGGCATTGCGGCGAATGGTCCCGTGACTGCCGATGCCGCACACCCCGGGTGCACCACCACCGGGGTGACGTTTACGCCCCCGCCAACACCGTTGACGCCACCGGTAACCATCCAGGCGAATACCTCCATCCTTTTGACGCTCCAAGGGACGGCCAGTATGAGCGTGGGTTCGCTATCTGCCTGCCAGGGCGCCCAGTTCAACGTTCCCGTGACGCTGGAGGTTCGGAAGTGAGCAAGCATCGCCGGTCAACGGGCCCAGGGGCCACTTTTGGCCTCTGGAACAGAATTGCCGTGATCGTGGCAGGTATTCTCCTCGTCTCATGGGGAGGGCCGGCCGCCACCGCCTTCTGGGGCTCGATCAGCGGGGGCCCCGGAGCCGCCAAGGCGGACACCGTAGCCCAAGGATCCAAACCCGTCACCGCTGTTTCCGGGGGCAACGTGACGGTCACCTGGGCAGCCAGTACGACGGCGGCAGGACGGTCCGTGACCGGCTACAGCATCGCCCGCTACGCCACGGCGACGGCGGGTACCAGGATCGCTGCGGCAGGCACGTGTACTGGAACAGTCGCCGCTCTTATTTGCGCGGACAGCAATGTTCCTACCGGCACCTGGTACTACACGGTCACGCCGTTGCTATCGGCATGGCAAGGCGCGGAAAGCACGCGGAGCGCCGCGACGGCCGTGGATGCCACTGCGCCTGGAGCTCCTGTTATCACTGCTCCTGTGTACGTGTATTCCAGCAATGTGGACAACGTTCCCGTCAGCGGCACCGCCGAACCCGGTTCAACCGTGGTGCTCACGGTCACTGGTGCCGGGGCCCAGCCTTTGACGGCAACCATGACGGCTAATGGGTCCGGAAACTGGACGGCACCACTCCTGAACATGAGCGCCTTCAACGAAGGAAATATCAATTACTCAGCCCGTGCAACGGATGCAGCCGGCAACACCAGCCCTGCAGGTACGGCAGATTCCACGAAGGACGTGACTGCACCGACGGTGACCGGGGTTCGGTTGAACAACGGCGGAGCCACGGCCGGCAAGGTTGAGGCAGGCGATTACGTAACGCTGACATTCTCCGAGCCGCTCAAGGCCAGCACCATCTGCAGTACCTGGACCAGCCCCGCCAGCACCCAAACTGTGAGCGGCAACGGGAACAACCGGGTTGTGGTGAATGTCAGTGCCAACGACGCTCTCACCGTGACCACCAATAGTTGCCCGGTGCTCAGAGTAGGCTCGGTTGCTCTAGGAGGAGACTACACATCGAGCAATTTGAGCTTCAATACAGCTAACAGCGGCGGCATTTTGCACTGGAGCTCGACATCCCAAACACTCACCGTCACTTTGGGTGGAGGGAGCGCTGGAGGGGCGACCCTTACTTCGACCACTATCTTCCCGACTTACACCCCCGCCTCGGGCCTGACTGACGTCGCCGGCAACGCGCTTGGCACCTCGTCGGTACCAGGAGTCCCGTCCGGCTTCTGATCTCAGGAATTTGTCCGCAGGCAGTGCCCCTCGCATAAGTGATGAGGGGCACTATCTGTACCTAATACCGGGGAAGCCCTAAAACCCGGGCGTAACCTTGAAGCGGACGCCAGCGCCGCCGTCGTACGTTTGATCCTGCGACGAAAGGCGAGCTGCCACTTGAAGGCTGTAGCGGAAATGTTCACGATGGGTCCTGGGAACAAGGACCACCATCCCGCACTCCGCTGCGCAGTAGGTGTGTTTGTTCCGCTGATTACCTTGACCCTGCTGGGTCGACTGGACCTGGCAGTGTTCGCCTCCTTCGGTGCGTTCACGGGGATTTATGGCCGGAACGAACCCCACAGCGTGCGTTTCCGGAGCCAGTTGCGCGCCGGCGGTTTCATGCTTTTGATCGTTCTTCTGGCCACACTCATGGCCCGTTTTGCGCAGGCCGCGGGCATGGAAGGTGCAGCTTATTCCTGGCTCCTGACGGCTGCCACCACTGTGGTGGCCGGTGTCTGCTCCGTGGTGGTGGCCGCTTGGCGGCTCCGGCCCGGCGGCTCGCTCTTTCACATTTTTGCCTTCGCTGCCATTGCCTCCATCGCCGCGCAACCTCCCCTCTGGGAAGCAATGCTGGTGGCGGTGGGGACCACAGTCTTTTGCTTGCTCATCGGCATGTCTTCGCGCGTGCTCAGAAGCCACCGGACACCGTGGAAACGGCCTCCGCGCATCCGTCACACCGCAGCTGAGCGCCGGGCGATCTGGCTTGAGGGCGGTGGTTATCTCGTTGCAGCAGGCCTGGCGGGGACCATCGCAACGTTGGTTGGGGAGCGACTCGGGTTCGGGCACACCTACTGGGCCATGGTGGCGGCCGTGGTTCCGTTGGTGGGCCACTCGACGCGTCACAGGGTCAGTCGTGGCATCCAAAGGATCGCGGGAACCGTGATCGGACTGGCGCTGCTGGCCGGCATTCTCTGGCTCAACCCTGCACCGTGGGCCATGGTCTTGGTCATTGCTGCGTGCCAGTTCGGGGCGGAGATGTTCATCGCGCGCCAGTATCTGGTGGCGCAGGTTTTCGTGACGCCGCTGGCCTTGATTGCCACGCTGTTGGCCGCGCCGGTTGATCCGGCTTTGCTGCTCCGTGACCGCATCATCGAAACCGTCATTGGTGCCGCCGTCGGAGTGGCGGTCGTAGTGGCTCCTGCTGTTTGGGGGCGTCTGCGGGCGAGTGGCCCGGGTGCATAAGCTCTGATGCCCAGAGGTTCGGTCCGCATCGCCTCGTCATATCACCTAGGATCAACTGGTTAGACAATCGAGATACATGTCTACCAGAGGATTGTTGATGAGCGATAAAAGTGAACGACAGGGCTATTGGTACGGCTTGGAGAGCCGCAAGCAGATGGGTGCCGTGGACGTCCTGAATGCACTCAGGGACTACCGATCGGCCGAAGCCGACATGCGGCGCCGAACCCAGGCTTCCATGGGGATGGGCGAAACGGACCTCATGGCGCTCCGCTATTTGCTGGAGGCCGAGCGCGCAGGCCGGGATGTGGGGCCCAAGGAATTGACTGTCCGCTTGGGGATTACTTCCGCTTCCATGACCTCGCTGGTGGACCGGTTGGTCAGGTCGGGCTATGTCACCCGGGAGCCAAATCCTGCCGATCGACGAGCGCTCATTCTCCGACCAACTCCAGGATCGGACCAGGAGGTCCGCAGCACTTTGGGCGATATGCATGCCCGAATGATGGAGGTGGCGGACACCCTTAGTGCTCAGGAGTCTGCGGTGGTGGTGGACTTTCTTAGGCGTATGAGAGAAGCGATTGACGCCGTTGCCATCTAGTCCCGGCTGGACTTAAGTAGTAAGTACACATATAACTAGATAGCCAAGCTACTTACTAGGGAATGTGTGGGAGAGAACGATGACAGTCGCGCTGCGTGAACCAAGCTCCACACCAGTGGCTGAAAATACCGTGGACATTGTCACGGAACAGGCTATCCCCCAGGGACCCGTGCACTGCGGTTCCCATATGGCTATCTCCGCCGGACCATCCTACGACTCCATGCAGTGGGTTTCTGTAGAGCCGATCTGGCCGGAGTGGGCCTGCGGTTGCGGCTTTCGCATGGATATTGACGCACTGGACCCCGTCAGCGGTGTCTGGATCGCGGCTCTCCGCCGGCAGAGCCTGCAGCATGAGCTCGCCGTGGCCCAGAACACCCTCGAGCTGGCGTTCAAAAAGGCGGTCGACGGCGGTGTCGATCCTCGCGCTCTGGCCGACCTGACCGGAGTGCCTGCCACCGAAGTCGAATCCCTCCTTCAGTGACGCTCCTTGAACGGGCGGCTGTCCGCGCTGATCGCGGGGCCGCTGGAATTGATCGGCACGGCGCCGGAGCTGATCGTGGGACAGTAGCTGACCACCACGCAGTAGCTGCCAACGAGGTGCACCCCGAGGTGGTGCTTGGAGGACGCTACCGACTCGGCGCCCAGCTGGGTGGAGGTTCGGAAGCGTATGTCAACGAGGCCCGGGACCTGCTCTCAGGCAAATCGGTAGCGGTGAAAATTTTCAGGTCAACGGACTCCATGGACAACGCCCCCTTTCGGCGGGAGCTGGAAATCCATGGACGGTTGCGGCACAGGAATATCGTCAGGGTCCTCGACTCGGGGGACACGCCAAGCGCCGGCGACACGCCAAGCGCCGGCGACACGCCAAGGGCCGGCCACACGCCAGGTGCCGGGGGCGTCGGCAGCCAGAAAAGCCGCAGCTTCGTCGTGATGGAGCTGGTAGGCGGCAAGGACCTGCGTGGGTTCCTGCAGGATAATCCCGCCTCCCCGGAGCAAACGGCGGCCTGGATGACCGATATTGCCCGCGCCCTGGCCCATGTCCATCGCAGGGGAATCGTCCACAACGACATCAAGCCCGGCAACATCCTGGTGGACTTCGCGTCCGACCCGCGCGCTCTTGGAATCGCGAAACTGGCGGACTTCGGAATTGCCCTCAACGGACGCCACGCGGCGCCCAACTCTTCCTCGGGCACACCGCATTACCTCAGCCCCGAAGAGGTATGCGGCGGAACGTCCACAACCGCCAGCGACATCTACTCGCTGGGCCTGGTTGCACTCGAATGCCTGACCGGAACCAAAGCGTTCCCAGGCCCTCCCCTCGAGTCCATGGTGGCAAGGACTCTGGGGGAACCCCGAATTCCCGGCACGGTGCGGCGGCGCTGGTCCATGGTGCTTCATGCCATGACAGACCCCGACCCTGCCGGCAGGCCGTCTGCCAGCCAAGCTGTCGGCATGCTCCGACGGCTCAGCTGGTAGCCAACAATCAGGCAGATAGCGGCATGCGTCCTTATGCCGAACTGGGGCCTCCTTATGAAAGAGAGAATGAAAAATGGGAATCATCGGTTGGATTATTTTGGGTTTGATTGCCGGCGCCATTGCAAAGGCCATCATGCCCGGTAAGCAGGGTGGCGGCTGGATCACCACGATCCTCCTCGGCGTCGTGGGCGCCGTTCTGGGTGGTTGGATCGGCAGCGCGCTCTTCAAGGTGGGCATCAACGAGTTCTGGTCGCTGTCCACCTGGCTGCTCGCGATCGGCGGCGCACTGCTGGTCCTCATTATCTGGGGACTGGTCACGCGCAAGAGGGCATAACTGCCTGAACACCAAGAGGCCCCGACGCTGCTGCAGTTTCTGCAGGGTCGGGGCCTTTTCGCTGCGTTTTAGAGGGCTATCCGGCCGAGTAGCCGAGTGCTTGGTCGATGAACAGGCGGGCCCCCAATCCCGTGGCACCCTTGGGGTGCTCCCCTTAGAGTGAGTGATGGGCGGGGCCTCACGTTCTCTGGGAGCAGCCGGGGGACCGCGGTACGGGTGAGTGCGTGCTTTTAGGACTCGACGACGGGTGGCCCGCAATGCGGTCACTGGTCAGAACCCGGCGTGCACCAGCCCGTCGGTCACAATTCTCCCGTAGCTGGACGACTGCTGATGACATCCAGGGGTCGGTTACGCTGCTCAAAGCCACGCCACTCCGCACGCATAGGGCCACCAATGACGCACTCTTTTGCAGCTGACCACGCCATCCCGCAGACGGGAAGTTCGCCCAAACCTTCGCCCGAACCCAGCGTCGAACCCAGCGTCGAACACAGCGCCGCCGGCACCGCCTTGGGAGCCTTCGGAATGGTGGCCGTCGTCGGTGTATTCGCGCTTCTCCTTCACACGCTGGCTCAGCATTCGCCGCGGAGTGGTCCCGGCTACGCGGGATGGTCGCAAGACGCCGTTGACACCCCGTTGGGCGCCGTGCGCTGGTTCCTGGGCGACATGACAGAGCCACTGTTCTACAAGTCCGATCTCGCAGCGCTCGGACTACTCGGGGGCGCCGCGGTCGCGTGGTGGGTTGGCCGACGAGGTGCGAAATGGGCGGGCTCGCTTGGCTATGGGACGGGCCTTTGGCCTTGGGTCCTGGTATCCGCGTCCATGAGTTTGATTCTGTCCAACCTGGTGTTCGGCTGGATGCTCGACGACGGATGGCAGCCAACGTTTGTGCCTTTCGTTTGCGTCGCGCCCGCCCTGGTCCTGATGTACGGAGCGGGTTGGCGGACCTGCATCACCGGCGCGGTCCTGGGGGCGGCCACCACCACACCCTTGGCGTTGTTGTTCATAGTTACCGTCTCAGAACCGCTCGGCCTGCCACCCGTGGTTGGGGGTGTCCTCGCAATGTCGGTGGGTTCGGTCATCTCGTTCCTGGCCGCCCGGCGGATGCCGTGGCTTGTCCTGCGGGAGCCGCGACCGGCTACGCAACCAGAGTTGCCGCCGTCGAGCTTCAACCGAAACTTGGCTGGCGACGCCGCCTGGGCTGCGCGCAGGGTGCTCAAGGACTTCACTGAAACGCATTTTTTCGCCAACGAGCTCGCCGCCGCCTGTTTGATCCTGGCTGTGGCGGCGGCATTTGTCCTGAACCCGGCGCTGCCGTCGTACGGGACGGGCCTGCTCCCTCACATACTGTTTGCCCAAGCGTTGACCTCGGCCATCGGCGTCACGCTGTGGCGGGGCTGGTACCGCGACGGCGGGTGGGCGGCCACCTACGCGTCCGTGGTGTCAGTGGCTCCTGCGGCAGTCCTCGCGTATGGCGGCTCCTGGACGGGAATGGTGGGCGGCGCCGTGGTGGGTGCGGTCCTCGCACCGCCTCTGGCCAGGGCAATTTCCGCGCGGTTGCCGGCCGGCTTCCATCCGGTCATCGGCAATACAGCGGCCATGGCCGTCTCGACGGCGATTGCCTTACCCGTGATTGGGCTGCTGCCCTAGTTTGCCCGCGACAGTTCGCTCGTCCGGCTGCCTCTTTCGGACAGCTCAGCCGCCGACGTGGTGAATTGTAAAGGCGCTCAGGAATCCGACGGCGGCCGTCAGTCCCGTCAGGTTGTGGTGCTCCTCAAAGGCCTCGGGAATCATGGTGTCGGCAAGCATGGCCAGGATTCCGCCTGCAGCGATGGCGGTGATGAACGCGATGACGGTCTCCGGAGCGTTTTCCAGAGCGGTGTACCCCAGGAGCGCGGCAAGCCCGCTGAACACCGCGATGCCGGCCCACGTGCCAAAGACGTATGCGGGGCTGCGTCCGGCCTTCTTCATTCCTGCTGTGCTGGACAGGCCCTCCGGAACATTCGAAATGAAGACTGCGGCGAGCATGGCCGGACTAACTGCCCCTCCGGCGAGGAGGCCGACCCCCAGAACCACCGATTCCGGAATGCCGTCAATGAGTGCACCTACTGCGATGGCAGTGCCGCTTCCAGGGGAGTCTTTTTCTGAGGGCTGAGCTCCGCCGGAGCGCTTGCGATGTTTGGCTCCCGCGCGGGCAAGCAGGGCATTGGAGCCCACAAAGATCAGTGCGCCCAGGAGGAAGCCCAGGACCGTGGGGAGCAGCCCGCCGCCTTCCACGGCTTCGTCCACCAGTTCGAAAGCCAAGGCAGAGATCAACACCCCGGCGCCGAAGGCCATCACTGTGGACACGATTTTGGGCGGCACTTTCCATACCCATGCGATACCCGCCCCGAGGACCAGCGCACCGCCGGCCAGAGTTCCCCACATCAAGGCCTGCAACCACATTGGCATTCGTCGTGCCCTCCCATCAGCCGTTCGCGTGCATCAAGAAGTGTTGCACATGAGGTCTGTGTGGCTGCTGAAAGTCTTGATGATTTCCTGAGGAAGAGCAGGATTTGTTCTTGATCCGGGCCCTGCACAGTAGTTCTTGTCAGCCAGAGAGGCTGGAAAACGAAACGGCCGGCCGGACTACGGTGGCCTCCCGAAAGGACCATACTCAGATGGCCATCAGCCTCAAGACCACCTCCGGCAAGATCCTCGCGTCCGTCGCACTGGTCGGCACCGCAGCCGCAGTGGCAGGCATGGGCACCTACGGCGCCTTCACCTCCTCCACCTCCGCCTCCCAGGCAGTCGCCGCCGGAACGGTGACCATCGCCCTCGGAACACCCGGCCCGGCCAACACCCTCAACGTCCCCGTCGCAGGCCTGCTGCCCGGCGACAAGGTCGAAAAGCTCGTCACCCTGGCCAACACCGGCAACTCGGACCTGAACAACGTCACCCTCACCACCTCCGCCGGGACCACCGCGTCCCTGCTCACCACCGATGTCACCAACGGCCTGCAGCTCACCATCGAAAACTGCTCCGTAGCCTGGACCGGCGCCGCAGCCCCCTACAACTGCACCGGCACCAAAACCACCGTGGTGGCCCCTTCACCGGTGATAGCAGCGAACAAGGTCCTGAACAACCTCACCTCCCTGACCTCGGCCAAAACCGACAACCTCAAAGTCACCACCGCGTTCCCCACCACCGCGAACAACGACTTCCAAGGCGCCACCTCCACCATCGCCTTCGCCTTCACCGGCACCCAACGCACCGAAACCACCAAATAGACACAGCAACACAACAGCCCCGCCGGGCCTGGTCGGGCGCCCCCCTGCCCGATCAGGTCCGCCGGTAAAGCCCTACCCAACAACGAAAGGAACGCCAGGCAATGAGCACCATCACCAGCATCAACGAACCCGCAGTCCAGGGCCGGCGTTCCGCCGCGCAGGCCATTGAAACCGCAGCACCAGTTTCTGAGGCGGATACCGCGGTGACGTCCGCATCCGCGACCCGGCCCAACGCCGTCGGGATTCCTCCGGAACCTGCCGCCGCAACTACGGCCAGCGGCAAGCCGAGTGCTCTTCGACGGGTTGCCGGCAAGGTGGTTAAGGGAATCGGTGTGGGCATGCTGGTCCTTGCTGCCGTGGTGTTCCTCTTCCTGGCCATCGGGCCGCGGGTCTTCGGGTACCAGACCTCAACCATGCTGACCGGGTCCATGGCCCCGCTTATCAAGCCGGGAGACGTCGTCGTGACCGTCCCCACGCCCGTCGCGGACATCAAAGTAGGCGACGTCATCACCTACCACATCCCCGTCGAAGACCAGCGTGTGGAAACTCACCGCATTACAGAGATCACCACCACCGCAGACGGCGGCTTCGCGGTGCAAACCAAGGGCGACGCCAATAACGGCATCGACCCCTGGATCGCCACCCTCCAAGGCAAAACCGTGGACAAGCAGATCGCCACGATCCCGCACGTCGGCAACGCCATCCGCGCCCTCCGCGAGCCGATCGTCATGAACACCCTCATGTACGGCGCACCCGCCATCCTGGTCATCGGAATGCTCGGCTCCATCTGGACTAAAGAGCCCACCAAGTCATCGCCGGAAGACGCCGCAGCACCTCAGGCAGCAAGCGGTGAGTGAGGACCCGGTCCCCACGCCGGCGCCGATGACACTGGAACCGTGCAGGCTGCAGGCGCTGGCTGACGAGTTGGGAGATTCCACGCCAGTGCTCCGCTTTCTCTCTACGTACCTGTCCATGCTGCCTGACCGGATTCGCAGTATCTCCAGCGGCCTGTCCACGCACGACGTCAACGCGAGCATGGACGCCATCCTGAGCCTCAAGATCGCCTCGGGCATGGTTGGCGCCCTGGAAACAGAGGGCCAGTGCCGAGCCATGGAAATGATGATCCGCGAAGACCACTTTGATTCCGCCGTTCAGGCGTTCACGGCGCTTCAAAACTCGACGGACCGCTGTTTTGCTGCAGGACCGCAGTTGCTGGGGAAGGCGCGGGAGTCGCTCTGCTCCACGCCCCGGACTAGCTTTTAGCGCTCAAGGTGCCGTTCAGCGCTCAGCCAGGACGCCGGTGTCGGCGGTCCGGACCTCATGCGGCACGAGGAACAGCGCGGCCACGGCCAACACACCGGCGGCAGCGAACACGTAGAAACCGGCAGGGTAGGCAATGTTCGCAGCGACCAGGGTTCCCGTAACTGCAGGTCCAACGATCGCGCCGAGCCGGCCCACTCCTGCGGCGAATCCCAGCGCGGTTCCGCGGAGCCGGGGTGGGAACAGCTGGCTGACCCAGGCGTAGACCAGCACCTGCGAGCTGAAGACAAAAACGCCGGTGACAAACACGGCAGCGTTGAGGAGGAACTCATTCGGGATCTTGACGCTCAAAATTGCCAGGAACACCGCGGACAACCCGAACCACATCAGCACGATCTTCTTTGTCCCGTGTTTGTCGGCCAGGATTCCGGCAACGAACAGGCCCGCGACGGCACCGAGGTTCAGGACAAGCAGCAGCGTCAGGCCAGTGCTCACGGGGTATCCGGCGGCCGCCATCAGCTGCGGCAGCCACGTGTTCAGGCCGTAAACCAGCAGCAGCCCCATGAACGATGCGATGCCAATGCCCACGGCAACCATGGGATAGGGCTTCTGCAGGAGGTCGCGGAAGCCGGTCTTTGGTTTTGTGCCCGTTGAATGCTCGACGGCGGTTGTTGTGTTGGCGGGGTCACTCGCCTGCAGTTCGCTGGACTTGGCGGGGCCGGTCTTGGCGGAGGCTGCTTCGGGGAGCGATTCCGGCAGCTTGACCCACAGGAAGGGCAGGAGCAGCAGCCCGGCTACACCGCCGATGATAAACATGAGTCGCCAGTTCGGAACGATGAAAATGGCCAGGAGTGCCGTCGCTACAGCGCCAACGTGGTACCCGGTCATCGTCCGGGTGGTGGACTTGCCGGCGGACCCGGCTGGAGCGTAGTCGTTGATGTATGCCAGGGCCGCGGGGAGGCAGGCGCCCAAGCCCAGCCCGGCCAGCATACGAAGCAGCGAGAAGACGGCGACGTTCGGGGCGAAGGCAACTCCGATGGTGAACAGCGAGAAGCTTGCGACGCAGGCGATCAGCAGTTTACGGCGTCCGAATTTGTCTGAGAGCGGCGCGATGAACAGAGCGCCAAGGCCCACGCCCACCAAGGAGATGGTGGCGGCGAAAGTGGCTCCGACTGCGTCGAAGCCCAGCTCGCCGGTCTTGATGAGTGTCGGGATGACGGTGCCCAGGACCACCAGGTCGAAGCCGTCCAGCACCATGGCCAGCCAACAGAGCCAGACAGGCCATTGGGAGCGGCGGGCAGATGACATCGTTGGCATAGCGTCCTCGGTACTTCTTGGTGGTTGGTGCCGACCACAGAACGTTCGGTCAGTCATGAGAGTTGTATCACCGCATCATGTTGCCTGGCACACGTTCTACCATTGAATGGAAACTCACCGATAAACCAGGAGTCCATGTGGCCAACTCAGCATCCGGCGATTCCGTGGTGGACCGTGTTGTGCGGGTCATGGAAGCTTTCCCGGAAGGGGCGACCTCCCTTCAATTGAGCGAACTGGCCGACCGCGCCGGACTCCCGCTGTCGTCAGCTCACCGGCTGGTCCGGCAACTTTCCGAGCATGGACTGCTGGAGCTTGGTGCCGGCGGGACTGTTCGCCTGGGACTGCGTCTGTGGGAGCTCGTCAACCGGAATTCGCCCACGCTGGCTCTGCGACAGGCAGCCATGCCCTTCATGGAAGACATTCAGCAAGTCCTCAACCAGAACGTGAATCTGGCTGTGCTTGACGGATGGGAAGCCCTTTTTGTGGAGCGGCTTTCCCGGCGGGGGTCGGTAGCCAACCGGGCGCGTATCGCCGGACGGATGCCGGTCCACATTTCCTCTGCGGGTCTTGCCCTGATGTCCCACCAGTCGCGTGAACTGCAGGCGGAGTACCTCAAGCAGTTCGCAGATCCGGCTGGAAAGGTGAGCGCCGACGTCGTGCGTCATTTCCTGGCCGAAGCAGCCCAACAGGGGTACGCGCAACTGGCTGGCGTGGTGGACCCGGACACGTGGGGCATTGCCGTGCCGGTGATCAATGCCAAGCGTCGAACCGTGGCGGCGCTCGGAGTAGTGGTGCCCCTTGCGGAGATGCGGCTGCAGGCCCTGGTGCCCGCTCTCCAAACAGCGGCCCGGGGGATCGGCCGCCAATTGGCGGACTAGCTCGTCCTTCCGTTCAACGGAATTGTTGTAACGCCAATCACGCCATGCGGGCCACACTGATTCCAGATTCATCCCGCTTCCGAGTAAGCCGGGATCCGCAACGAAGCGAGGAAAACCATGGCACGTACACCAATCACCACCCAAGTCGCCATCATGGGCGCAGGTCCCGCGGGCCTCATGCTCTCGCACTTGCTGGCCAAGCAGGGCATCGAATCCGTGGTGGTGGAGATCCGCAGCCGTAAGGAAATTCAGGAGACTGTCCGCGCTGGAATTCTCGAGCACGGCACCGTTAACCTGCTGGTCGATTCCGGCGTTTCGGACCGCGTGTTGCTCGAAGGTGACCGGCACGACGGCATTGAACTGCGCTTCAACGGTGAGAGCCATCGCATCAATTTCAAGGAACTCGTGGGTGAGTCCGTGTGGTTGTACCCGCAGACGGACGTGTTCATGGACCTCGCCGCGAAGCGCGAGGCCGACGGCGGCGACGTCCGATACAGCGTCACCGACACCACTGTGCACAACCTCGAAGGCAAGCCGAAAGTCTGGTTCACCGACGCCGACGGTCAGGATTTCGAAATCCAGGCCGACTTCCTGGTAGGTGCCGATGGGTCGCGCAGCCACTGCCGCTTCCAGATCCCCGAAGCAAACCGAAAGTGGTACTTCCACGAGTATCCGTTCGCATGGTTCGGAATCCTCGCGGAGGCCCCCCGCAGCGCCGACGAGCTCATCTATGCCAACTCTGCGAACGGCTTCGCCTTGATCAGCCAGCGCACCGAAACTGTTCAGCGCATGTACTTCCAGTGCGACCCTAAGGAAAACGTTGCCGACTGGGACGACGAACGCATCTGGTCCGAGTTCCGCAAGCGCGTCAACGGCAACGGCTTTGAGCTCAAGGAAGGACCCGTCCTGGAAAAGATGGTCCTGCCTTTCCGCAGCTTCGTGCACACCCCCATGCGTCACGGCAACCTTTTCCTCGCGGGCGACGCTGCGCACACCGTCCCACCCACCGGCGCCAAGGGCCTCAACCTGGCCATCCACGACGTCAAGGTGCTCTTCGAAGGCCTCGATTCGTTCTACTCGAACGGGTCGACTGCGCTGCTCGATTCCTACAGCGAGCAGGCCCTGGACCGTGTGTGGAAGGCCCAGCACTTCTCTTACTGGATGACGTCCATGCTGCACACCGTTCCCGGAGCCGACGACTTCGATCGCGCCCGACAGCTTGGCGAGCTTCACTCCGTTGTCACATCTGAGCACGCCAAGGCGTATCTGGCTGAGTCGTACACAGGCTGGCCGACTTCGCGGTAGGTCTGGTTGCAGGTCTGGTCGCTGGTCGCAAGTAGGCGGCACCGGCGCACCCGGGTGAAGCGGGTGGCAGGCAGCACCCGGGTGAGCAGGCAACAGGCAGCATCCGCGCGCACCCCGACTCACGTCAGCCGGGCTACACCACCTTTATGTTCTCTGGGGTGTGTGGTGGTGGTTACGTCGTGGTGTTTGTTGGGGGTCGAGGTGGGGTGGGGGGATGAACCAGGGGACCCCGGTGGTGATGTCGATGCGCCATTGTTCCTTGTGGATGAGGTGGTGGTGGTGGCTGCAGAGCAGGGTGCCGTTGTTGGTTGATGTGGTGCCGCCGTTTGACCAGTAGGTGGTGTGGTGGGCTTCGCACCAGGGTGCGGGGATGGTGCAGTCGGGGAAGGCGCAGCCGCCGTCGCGGGCGGTGATGGCTTTGCGGATGTGGGGTGGGAAGATCCGGGTGGTGCGGCCGATGTCCAGGACGCGGGAGTCGGTTCCGAGGAGGACGGGGATGATGTCGGCGTCGCAGGCGATTTTGCGGATGGTGTTCGGGTGGATCGGGCCGGTGAAGGTTGCTGTGCCGGTGCTGAGTCGTTGGTGGTCGTTGACTTGTTCGAAGAGGTCGCGTTCGTCGATGGTGACGGTGAGTTGGGGTCGGAGTCCGCCGTTGGAGGGCAGTTTCCCGGTGGTCATCGCCAGGGCGCAGGCACCGACGAGGCCGTCGAGGAGTTTCCGGGCCCGGCTGCGGCGGTCCAGGTCCGGGCCGCTGGGCTTGCTGCCGATGGGATTGGTGCCGGTGGGATGGTTGCCGGTGGGATGGTTGCCGGTGGTGAGTCGTGGGTTGGTGGCGGTGTTCATGGCGGTGGTGAGGGTTTCGTATTGTTCGGCGGTGGCGAAGATTTCGAGGTGGTGGAGTCCGTGGCGGCGTCGGCGGCGGAGGAACGCGCCTTGGAGTTGGCGGAGGACTTCTTCGGATGGTTCGGTACCGTCCTGGTCGATCCTGTCGGTCCAGCGTTTGGTCATTTTGGTGACGAAGTCCGGGTCGGATTCCATCGCGGTGGTGGTGAGGGCGTGTTCCATCCGGGTGATGGTGTCCTCATCGGTGAGTTGCCGGACTGTGTCCAGGGCGGTGCTGATGATCGTCGCGGACCGGGACGGTACCAGGGCTGAGGAGAGGGCGTCGGCCAGGACTTCGCGTCGGGCCGGGATCTGTTGCCCGGCGATTCCCGCCTGGGGCAGGACGTCGGGGGCGAGGGCGAGCCTGCGGCGGGCTTCCCCGATGCTGATCCGCAACCGGGCCCGAAGGAACTCAGCGGCATTCCGGTACCCGTCATCCAAAGGGCTCACTGAATCGGCGGCCGCTGTAGCCGCATCTGGGGTACTGCGAACTTCCGAGGACATCGCCGCGTTCACAGAACTTGCCGGGGTTTCGGATGCTGGCTCTGGTTCAGTCCACCCCGTCCGCCACCCCGGCCCGGCCCCGAACGCGGACAGCCCCGGCGACGCTTGCTGTCCTTCCTTCCGGGTCCGTTCCACCGCCTGCGCCGCGACGACCTGCAAGTACTCCAACGACCGGGAGATCTCCTCGACCCTGCCCGCGAAATCGGCAGCCTCAACAAAACCAAACAACCGCGCTTCATCGGCCGCCATTGATCGCAACGCATCCGCTGCGGCAGCACACTCGTGGAGCGCCGCTTCCACTACTGGCAAACCCGGCGCCGAGGATTTCGGCCGCAGCAACTCCGGCCATAGCGGCTCCGGCGCCTGCTCGGGGGCGGAGGCCTTGGGCGAGGGCAACTGCTGGGGCGCCTCCTCCTCGCGCGCCGCATTTTCGGGCGTGGAACATTCGCGGGACCCTGGAGGCGCAGATTCCCGGGCAACGGGCGCCGACGCGAGTCGAAGAAGTAGCTCAGGAACCAGTGAGGTTTCCGCGTCGGCGCCTGCCGTCGTCGGGCGCTCACGCGTTGGAAGCGGGGAAAACGTGTCGAGCGGGGAGGGCGAGACGCGCGTGGGCATCTCACTGGCGTCGGACGAACCCGTCCGCCGCGCCAAAATCTGCCCTATGCCTTCCATAACTCAACTCTGTCAGGATGGCGCCACATCTATCAGCCCTCATTGACGCTATGTGGAAAAAGTCAGTCCACGGCTCAGGTTGTCGAAAGATCGGGGCTCCAGGACCTACCGTACAAACATGACTATTGATCCAAGTCCAAAATCACCGGTCCGGCAGTTGCGCCTCGTCGTGGAGGCTGAGGACTACGAAGCTGCGGTGGCATTTTTCCGCGATGCCCTGGGCCTCACCGAGCAGGCTGCTTTCGAAGGAGAGGGGGATGCGCGCGTCACTATCCTCGAAGCCGGCCGGGCTACCCTGGAGATTTCCAACCCCGCCCAAGTGCGGCTGATCGACCAGGTAGAGGCCGATGGCCAGCCCAGTGCCAAGATTCGCCTAGCCTTCGAAGTGGATGATTCCGCAGCAACCACTAGAGACTTGGTCGAAGCAGGGGGCACCTTGATTGCTGAACCCAGGGAAACCCCGTGGAAGTCATTGAATTCGCGACTCGAAGCACCCGCAGGTCTCCAGATCACGCTGTTCCAAGAGCTTGAAGCCATCGAAGAACGAAGCTCGAAAGCGGGTTTCAAACGACCTTGAGCCAGTGTCGCGTGTGCCGGCCCCAACTTTGGGCGGCGCCTATCAGACGACTCCGTCTTGGTGATCGATGCCCGCTTGATCGACCTTTCGGTGGAAGCGCATGCCGGCCTTGCCGCCGACGATGGCGCCGAGTAGGGGGATGATCAGGGCGATGACGAGACCGATGATCCCGCTGGTGGTCATCAGGCTTCCGTCGACGGGAATCTGCGGTGCGCCGTTGAGATTGTCGAGAATGTTGAACTGGCTCCCGGCCACCGCCGCGAGGACTGCCACGATAATGGCGATGATGATGCCCCACAGCCACACGGCGAGCCCCTGTTTAGCTCCGTCGAAACGGGCCATGCGGCCAGCGACGTATCCGCCGCAGTAGTAAGCCAGGAACAAGACCACTGCGAGGACGATTCCGCTGACGATGCCCAAGGTTTCCGCATTCTGCTGGGCCTGGTCTGCCGCCTGTTCGGCGCCGGACGGATTCGCTGCTCCTACCCCCACGCCAATGGCCGTGGCTAAGGCGCTGAGCAGGACCGTCATCCCGATGGCCGTCAGCCAGCCAAAGAAAGCCGAGCCCCATTTGATGCCGCCGAAGCGTTCCTTTTCCGCTCGGACGACGTCGTCCCTACGGGCTTCGGGAGTGCTTGAGCCCGCACCATTTTCGTAGACCATGTCAGCTCCTAATCCGGGTGCCTTTGGTTAATCAAGCAAAACACCACCCCCGACAAGAAAGCAAGCATACTTACTAAAGTGCCGCATGCCTTATGAGTCGATTTCCGCCAAACCGCGCGGGACTTTCCGGGTGTCACCTGAAACCTGAAGCAACTGCAGGGCTCCCGCAGCCGCTGATCCCGGGTCTGCGGCGTACAGGAGCACCCGATGCCCCGATTCGTCCGGCGGCGTGAGTACCTCGAAGTTCAGCTCCAGATATCCCACTTCAGGATGGTGCAGGTATTTCACACCGGACATGCAGTTCTCCACCGGGTGCCGGGCCCAGAGCTTCGCAAAATCAGGGCTTTTCAAGGTCAGCTCACCAACCAGGGACGCCAGTTCCTGGTCATCGGCAGATTTTCCCGCCACGAGGCGCAATGACGCGACCGCCCTTCTCGCCTCTTCCGGCCAACGCGTGTACAGCTCCCGTGTGTGATCGTCGAGGAATAACAGTCGGGTCATGTTGGGACGAGTAGAGGGGGCCTCGGGCGCTGCGAAGTCCAGGTGGCCGGCAACGAGCCGGTGTCCCAAGGAGTTCCACGCCAACACTTCACTTCGACGCCCCAGCACCACCGCCGGAGTGCCGGGCATGGACTGGATCAACCGCAGTGTCCCCGGCCGCACTTTGTCCGGCTTTGCCGGCGTGCGGCGTTTCGTCTTTCCCGGACGAGCCAGGTTGAAGAGATGCACGCGTTCGTCTTTGCTGAGGTTCAGGGCACGAGCGATTGCATCGATGACAGCTTCTGAGGCGTTTGTACTCAGGCCCTGCTCCAGCCGTGTGTAATACGTAGTGCTGACTCCGGCCAGCATGGCCAGTTCCTCCCGTCGCAGGCCAGGGACGCGCCGGATGCCGTAATTTAGAACGCCCACGTCCTCGGGCTGCAAGGATGCCCGACGGATGCGAAGGAACTCCCCAAGTTCGCTATGTGTACCCATGCCCCCATTGTTCAGCTAATTGCCGGGGTTGTCCTGTCACTGCCAGTGGTACCCACAGCGGGGTGTGGTTACCGCACACGAAGACGGCCACGCTGAACGCATGCCAACAACCAAACGCATGCCAACAACCACTAGAGCCAGCCATCCCCACATCGAGCCAGCACAAAGCAGGGCCCCACAAAACAAGGCCCCACAAAGCATGACCACCAAACAACGGCTGGCGCTCATCGTCCTCCTGGCAGCGAGTTTCACGCTGGCCGTCGATTTCTCGATCCTCAACGTCGCACTGCCCGCAATCGGCTCCGACGTCGGTTTCTCGCTGGAAAACCTCCAATGGGTCGCAACGGCTTTTGCACTGTGCGCCGCTGGCTTCACGTTGCTGTTCGGCCGAGTGGCGGACTTGGCGGGTCGGCGGAGGATGTTCCTGATCGGTATGGCGCTGCTCGGGGCAGCATCACTGGCTGGTGGCCTGGCCACTGAACCGGCGGTGCTGCTGCTGGCAAGGGTGGGCCAAGGCATCGCAACGGCGATGGTGGTACCGGCGGCCCTGTCACTGCTTCTGGTTTCGTTCCCGGAAGGCCCTCTTCGGGACAAAGCACTGGGGCTCAATGGGTCCCTGATGGCCGCCGGATTCACCACTGGGGCGATCCTGGGTGGGCTGCTGACCGACCTCCTCAGCTGGCGGTGGGCGTTCTTCATCAATGTGCCCGTTGCGGCAGCCGTTCTCCTCATTGCACCCGTTGTACTCGCCGAAAGCCGGGCAACGTCCAAGCTACGGCTCGACGTTCCCGGCGCCGTTACGGTCACCCTTGGCCTGCTCGCACTCGTCTTTGGCCTCACGCATGCCGCCGAACACACCTGGACCCACCCTCTGACGCTCGGTGCGCTTGCGGCCGCCGTCGTCCTCTTTGCGGTGTTTGCCATGGTTGAAAGCCGGGCGCCGCATCCGCTGGTGCCTCTTGCCATCCTCAAGCGTTCGAGCGTGGCGTGGGGCAACGTCGCCGGAGTCATGGCCTTCGTTACCGAGACATCGCTGGTGTTCCTGCTAACCCTGTACCTGCAGCAGGTCCTCGGCTATACGCCGCTCGGAGCGGGTCTTTCCTTCGCCGTCCTGGGCTTGGGCATAGTGCTCGGCGGCATGCTCGGACCCAAAGTAATTGCGAGGGTCGGCAGCAAAAGGGCAATCGTGTACGGGTTCGTGGTTCAGGCAGCGGCCACCGGAGCGCTGGTGTTGCTCAGCTCGGATCCGGGTTCCATCGGGCTCCTCCTGGTGGCGACATTCGTTGGGGGCGTCGCCAACCTGGTGGTCATCGTGGGCTTCATGGTGACCGCCACTTCAGGGCTGCCCGACGCAGATCAAGGCATGGCAACCGGGCTGGCAACCATGAGCCAGCAGATCGGCATCACCATGGGGATCCCGGTGATGAGCGCGGTATTCACCGCTCAGCTGCTTGCCCTCGGCGCGAGCGACGCGCCCGCGGTGCTGAACGGCGTCACGGTAGCCATCGCCGTGAATGCGGCCCTTTGCCTCGCGGCTGCCGCGGCCGTGGCGGTGTTCCTCAAGAAGGAAGCGGCACCAGTCGCTGGCTGACATACCTGACGAGGCGCATTGGCGGGGAAACGCACGACGGCGGCAGGTCGCCGTCGTGCGTTTCCCGCGTTTGGTTCGGACCGCCGAAGCGGCGATCAAGGCTGCTGCGACGCCGCCGCGGTCGGTTCGAGATCGGCGAGGGTGAGCCGATGCGAAGGAGCTTTCGGCAACGGAACAGTGGAAGTTACGGAGAGATCCGGACCGACATGAACCAGCTCGCCGGACTCCATGGGCCGCCAGCCAGGATTGGAATCCATGGGTTCGGTGGCGAAGAGGACAAGCGGGGAACGGGAAAGCTCGGTACTCTTCGAACGGATCCGATGACTTCGGGCGTCGAGCGGGGCAGATGCAGAGGCCTGCCGTTCAAGCACGTACAACTCGTGGGTGGCCGGGTATCTCAGCGCCCACATGTCCGTTGCGGTGGTCAGGATGAAGTTGAGGCTGAAAACGGGGAGCTCCCGAGCGACCCAGTTGATGGCCTTCACTATGCCGGTCCCTACGTCCCCTCCGGCGAGGCGCGTTTCCGCCGTGATGAGTGCGAAAAGGCGCTCGCTGTCCGACTGTCCCAGCACCAGGTCCATCACGCCGAGCTCATTGAGGCGCTGATCAAGTTGCTCCAAACCGTGGAGAACACCGTTGTGCGCGAAAAGCCGCCCGTCCTGCTCGAACGGGTGCGTATTGGCCATGGTGAGCGCGCCGGTGCTGGCGTACCGCACATGGGCCAGGAACGTGGTGCTCTTCAGGTCCCTCGCTTCGCGGGCGAAAGCGTGATCCTCCCACGCCGCCAAAGGCTGTTTGGCTACGTGCGCCCTGCCTGCCGTATCAAACGTACCTATGCCGGCGCCGTCGGGCTCGCGTCGGCTTTGCACGGAGAGGCTGTCCGGCGCATCCAACAACCAGAAGGTGGCACGCACCGGCCGTGGACCGGCGTGGAGCCCGAAGAGCCGACACATATGGAACTTCCCTTCCCGGAGTTAGTGGTGAAAGCCTTCTGACTGCTTGTCCGTGGGCATCGGCGCCGTGAGGCTATCGAGGTAGTCGACTTCCTTCTTGAGGTCAGCCAGGAAGCTGGAGGCGAGGTCCCGGGTGAAACCGTTGCGGACTACGATCCTTTGGACTGTGACCTCACTCAAACCATCGGGCAACGGGTAGGCCGGAACCAGCCAGCCGTTCATTCTGAGCCGTTCCGAGAGGTGGTGAAGGTCCCAATGCTCCGTGTGGCCATCGCTGAGCTGCCATGCGAATACCGGGATATCCGACCCGTCGCTCCAGAGGGTGAACGCGTCCATCGCCCCGATCTCGCTGGAGAGGTAAAGTGCCACATCCCTGGACGTCGCTTGGACAGACCTGTATCCGGCAAAGCCGAGCCGGAGAAACAGGTAATACTGCAGCAACACCTGGGCGCCGGGCCGGGAGAAGTTCAGCGCAAACGTTGGCATGTCCCCGCCGAGGTAGCTGACGTGGAAGATCAAGTCCTCGGGGAGTGCCGCCGCGTCCCGCCACACCACCCAGCCCAAGCCCGGGTACACCAGTCCGTACTTGTGGCCGGAGGTGTTGATGGAAGCGACGCGGGGGAGCCGGAAATCCCACACGGTTCCGGGTTGCAGGAACGGTGCCACCATGGCTCCGGAAGCACCGTCCACGTGGATGGGGATGTCCAGTCCGCGACGTGCCTGAATCTCGTCCAAGGCCTCGGAGATGAGCTCCACCGGCTCGTACTTGCCGGTGTAGGTGACGCCCAGGATGGCGACGACGCCGATGGTGTTCTCGTCCACATACTTGTCCAGGTCATGGCCGTCCAATGTGGGATGCTCGGCCGAGACCGGGACGAACCGGGGCTCCACGTCCCAGTAATTGCAGAACTTCTCCCAGCACACCTGGACGGCGGAGCTGAGGATGAGGTTGGGCTTCTCCGTGGACTTGCCGGCAGCGCGCCGGTCATGTTGCCAGCGTCGCTTCAAGGCCAAGCCGCCAAGCATGCAGGCCTCGGAGGACCCGATGGTGGAGGTGCCGATGCTCTTCTCGGGATCCGGCGCATTCCACAGGTCCGCGAGCATCCGCCAGCAGCGCGTCTCGATCAGTGCTGTCTGCGGGTATTCGTCCTTGTCGATCATGTTCTTGTCGAACGTCTCGGCATAAAGCCTGGATGCTTCCGTCTCCATCCATGTCCCGACGAATGTGGCCAGGTTCAGCCGCGAATTGCCGTCCAACATCGCTTCGTCGTGGACAACCTGGTAAGCCGTGGCCGGCAACGATTCGCCGTCCGGCAGGGTGAAGCGGGGGAAAATGTTGGATTCTCCGGGCCTGCTGAACAAGGGATTGAGTTCGACGGCGGTGTCCGGTTCATGCTGTGACGCTCGGTGGGATCTGCTCATGGGGCAACTCCTTGGGATCGTCCGCTCGCGGCGGGGCGCAACCTGTCCTCGGCTCACGCTACCCGGGACGGGCCGCCCACCCAAGCTTCTGAAGCGCTGCAAAGAGCGTACGACGGCGGTAGCTCGCCGTCGTACGCTCTTTTCGCCCTGGTGGCGGTCAAGTTAGCGCTTGTGAAGTTAGAGCCAGTGAAGTCCAGCGCAAGCTGAGGCTAGTCCGGAATCTCCCTCCGGAACCCGTACTCATCACAGTGAAATCCTGGGCGTGGCAAGCGCCATTGATTCTTCAATTGGGGCTTGCCAAGCAAACACTAAGCATGCTTATTATTTGGTGTTCCTTAAAGCCGACGGGTTGATTCGAGTCCCTGTCGGCGTCCGGAAACCATGCCTGGTGATGCAGCCCGCTTGGCAATCCACAGTAAGAGAACCGCATTCCAAGGAGACATCATGCTCGCGAGGGAAAACATTGACCGTTTGATGGGCCTCAACGGAAACGTCCGCACCACCGAAGGTGACAAGGTCGGCTCCATTGGCACGTTCTACACCGACGACGACACGGGTGAGCCCACCTGGGTGACCGTCAAAACCGGCCTTTTTGGCAGTTCGGAATCGTTCATTCCCCTGCAGGACGCCACGGTGGAAGGTGACGACGTGGTGGTTCCCTTCAGCAAGGACCACATCAAGGATGCCCCGCGTGTGGCCGAAGACGGGCACCTGGATCCGGGCGAGGAGAGCCGCCTGTACAACCACTATGGACTTGAGGGCGGGGACAGCTTCAGTGGCCATGGGGACTATGCCGGCACCACTACCGGCACGGTCGGGACGGCGGGCACTACCGGCACCAGGGATGCAGTGGACACTGATGCCAACTACACCCGCGATACTGACACCAACCGCGACGACGACGCCATGACCAGGTCGGAAGAACAGTTGAACGTGGGTACCGAACGGCAAGCCACCGGTAGGGCGCGGCTGCGCAAGTACATCACCACGGAAAACGTCACCACCACGGTGCCGGTAGAGCGCGAAGAAGTCCGTTTGGAGCGCGAGCCCATCACTGACGCCAACGCCGGCGACGCCATGTCCGGTCCGGATCTGACCGAGAGCGAACACGAGGTCACCCTGCACGAGGAACGGCCCGTGGTGGAGAAAGAAACCGTTCCTGTTGAGCGCGTTCGCCTCGAAAAGGACACTGTGAGGGACGACGTCAAGGTTGACGAGGAAGTCCGCAAGGAGCGGATCGAAACAGAAGGAACCGGCACGGGCGAGACCCGCCGCTAAACATACGTTGTGAGGCCCGCTCTGCGCCCCAAAGAGCCGGGAGAGCGTGCAGAGCGGGCCTCGCAACGGCAGTTTTAGCTATCGCTGACGAACTGGTGATGGGACCATGGGGTATGGGCGAACAAGAGCAGGTGCAGCCCGCCGCGCCAATCGGCGCAGCGTGGGAAGATCGGGGCGACCCCACCACGCAGCAGATGCGGACCGTAGGTCAGCGTCGGCGCGAAGCCGAACGTAAGCTGGACCTCCACTTGGAGGAAGCGAGCCACAAGGGCGAACCATCAGCTACCGAAGGCGAGGATCATTCCGAAGGGTAGAGCCACTGGCGCTGTCCGGATGCTTGGGCTTGTGAAGCGGGGTGTCGCTGCTGTGGGCCTCGCCCTGATGAAGTTGCAGGGCGCTGTGAATCAACGGGAAATGGCTGAAGGCCTGCGGGGTGTTGCCGAGGTGCCGCTGCGTGCGCGGATCCCATTCCTCACTGAGCAGGCCCACATCGTTACGCAAGCTAAGAAGTCGCTCAAATAGCTCGGTAGCCTCGCCGGAACGGCCGATTCCCAGCAGCGCATCCACCAGCCAAAACGAACATGCCAGGAAAACACCTTCATCACCCGGGAGTCCGTCGTGTCCGGACTGGGTGCGATACCGAAGGACCAGCCCGTCGTCGGTGAGTCGCTTCTGGATGGCGTCCACAGTTCCAATAACCCGCGGATGCCGGTGGGGCAGGAAGCCTACACGTGGAATCAGGAGCAGGCTCGCATCCAGTTCCTTGCTGCCGTAGGACTGGACGAAGCTGTTGAGTTCATCGTCGAAGCCCTTGGCCATGACATCTGCATGGATTTCGCTGCGGAGCGCAGCCCACCTGTCGGCAGGACCTGGGAAGCCCGATGTTCGGACGGCTTTGACCATTCGGTCAGCAGCCACCCACGCCATCACCTTGGAATGGGTGAAGTGCTGCCGTGGTCCGCGCATTTCCCACAGCCCGTTGTCCGGCTGGTCCCATGCCCCTTCGAGGAACTCCATCAGAGCGACTTGAATGTCCCAGGAGCTATCCACACTGCCATCCGGGGATGCCGCCCGGGTCAGCGAAAGCCCGTCCAGGACTTCGCCCCACACATCCAATTGAAGCTGCGGGGCGGCCGCGTTTCCGGTACGGACGGGCAGCGAACCTTCGTAACCCGACAACCAGGGAATGTCCGCCTCCGGAAGTCTCCGGGCGCCGTCGAGCCCGTACACAATCTGAAGTTCCGACGGGTCGCCGGCTATCGCCCGCAGCAGCCAGTCGCGCCAGGCGGCGGCCTCCTCCGTGTAGCCGGCGGCGAGCAGCGATTGCAGGGTCAAGGTGGCGTCGCGCAACCAGCAATACCGATAATCCCAGTTGCGGGGCCCGCCGATTTGCTCGGGCAGGGAGGTTGTTGCGGCGGCCACAATGCCGCCTGTGGGCGCATAGGTGAGTGCCTTGAGGGTGATGAGGGACCGCTCCACCGGTTCTTTGTATTTGCCCGTCATCTCGCTGCGGCCGATCCATTCCAGCCAGAACGACTCCGTCGCCTCCAGTGCATGCATCGGATTGATTCGACGTGGCTCGCGTTCGTGGCTTGGAGCCCAGCGCAGCACGAAGGGAACGCGTTCGCCCGCGCGGACGGTGAATTCGCTGAAGGTGCGCTTGTCCCGGCCCTCCAGGGGAGCGGGGGTGGTGAGGTAGGCGCTGTCGGGGCCGGCCACCGCGCTGATGCCGTGCTCGCCATGACGGACCCACGGCACCACCCGGCCGTAATCAAAGCGCAGGACCAGTTCCATCTGCATGGTGACCTCGCCCGACACTCCTTCGACGATCCGCACCAGATCCACGGCGTCGTCGCGGACGGGCATGAAATCGAGGACCCGCACGGATCCGCCGTCAACTTCCCATTCCGTTTCCAGGATGAGAGTGTCCTCACGGTATCGGCGTCGCGTGCAGTCGCCGCCGTCCGCTGTCCCGGCGGGCGCCAGCAGCCAGCGGCCGGCGTCGGGGGTGTGCAGCAGTGCGGCGAAGCAGGCGGGGGAGTCGAAGCGCGGCAGGCACATCCAGTCGATGGAACCGCTGCGACCCACCAAGGCGGCAGTGTTCAGGTCTCCGATGATCGCATAGTCCTCGATCCTGGCCATGAACTCAGCTCCCTCATTCGGCGTCGTCAGCTATGCCTGACCGTACCCCGTTGGCCTGAGCGCCTTCAATGAGACTCGCGTCTCCAGCCAAAAGGCACTTATTCCCCGCCGGATTTCAGCCGGTTGAGACCTTCAAGGATCAGGTCCAGGCCGAACCCAAACTCGTCGCCAAAGTCGTAGCCGGGTTTGAGGACGTGCTCGACGGCGATCTCCACCATGCGCGGATACTCACCTGTGGCGAAGCGCTCCATGATGGGGTTGGTGATCTCGGCCGCGGTGTCCCTGCCCTCGAACGGGAGTGCTGCTTCCTGAAGGGCGAAGCCGTAGATGTAGCTGTCCATCAGGGCGTAGGCGTGGGCCG
Source organism: Paenarthrobacter sp. TA1.8 (assembly GCF_048595705.1). NCBI lineage: Bacteria > Bacillati > Actinomycetota > Actinomycetes > Micrococcales > Micrococcaceae > Paenarthrobacter > Paenarthrobacter sp. TA1.8. Next base: position 4,669,464 of record NZ_CP184287.1, on the reverse strand, counting down.
TCAGCTGGACGGAGAAGCCTGCCTCCCTCAGTGTTGCCAGCGTTGCTTCATGGTGCCGGAGTGTGGCCGGTCCCGGTGCGGACCGGCTTTCCAGCAGCCCGACTGCCCACGGGTGGCGCCTGAGCGCTGATCGCACTCCGTGAGCCCTCTGCTGCATTTCTGCGCGCCAATCTCCCCCCGGTACCGGCGGTTCGATTTCGCTGAAGACCATATCCACGATCCCATCAAGGATCTCTTCCTTGTTGGCTACGTAGTAGTAGAGCGACATGGGCTTGGTTCCCATGCTCTGGGCAAGCGTGCGGATGGTCAGCGCGGCCAGTCCGGATTCGTCAGCGAGCGCAACTGCGCACTCCAGTACTCGTTCCCTGCTGAGGGGCAGGCGCTGGGATGCTGCGGTGGACACGTGGACTCCTTGCGTTGAGGGTAAGGCTCTAGCGGTTTAGTACAGTGTACGGTAGCGTGTTTGGTACAGCGTACGAAAAGAAAGGTCCGACCCATGACCACTGGTCAGCCGTCCAAGGAAGCGCGCAAGGAAGAGGCGTCGCCCGGAAACCTGAGGGCCATCGTGCAGGAAGCGTATGGCTCCGCGGATGTGCTTCACGAGGCGCAGGTTCCTCGCCCGGCCATCAAGGAAAACGAGGTTCTGGTGAAGGTCCGGGCAGCCGGGCTCGATCGCGGTACGTGGCACGTCACCACAGGTTTGCCGTTTGCGTTGCGCCTGGCTTACGGCTTCCGCGCGCCAAGGAACCCCGTGCCCGGGCTCGACCTCGCGGGAACTGTGGAGGCTGTCGGGGCTAAAGTCACGCGGTTTGCCGTGGGCGACCAGGTTTTCGGGTCAGGGAAGGGATCGTTCGCGGAATACGCCGCTGCCCGCGAGAACCAGCTTGCCCACAAACCGGCGGGCATCAGCTTCGAGCAAGCAGCCGCGGTTCCCGTGTCCGCGTGCACGGCTTTGATCGCGTTGCGTGCGGGAGGTATCGATCCGGGCATAGGCCCCGTAGCGAAGGAACTCAAGGTCCTGATTACTGGCGCCTCGGGCGGTGTGGGCAGTTACGCGGTGCAGATCGCCAAGGCGGCCGGTGCCGAGGTAACCGGGGTGGCGAGTGCCGCCAAGGCGGACTTGGTTCGGGAACTCGGCGCTGACCATGTCATCGACTACGCCTCACGGGACTTCGCTGATGGCAGCGAGCGCTACGACGTCATTATCGATATAGCCGGCAACCCTTCGGTTTCCCGTCTTCGCAGGGCGCTTACTTCTTCGGGAACAGCAGTGATCACCGGTGGGGAGGAAGGCGGGTCCTGGACGGGCAGCTTGGATCGCCAGTTCCGGGCCGTGGCGCTCTCTCCCTTCATCCGCCAGCGGCTCACCATGATTGTGGGCACCCAAACCGCAGCGGATCTGGAATACCTTGCAGGCATCCTCGAAGCGGGAACCATTACCCCTGAAATAGACCGAAGTTATCCGCTGGCCCAGGTCCCTGATGCCATGCGGTATTTGGACGCCGGTAAAGCCCGCGGGAAGGTTGTCATCACCATTTGAGTTTTAGTGTGTAGCTGAAACGCCCCCTAGCCCCAAGCTCCGGCCTCGTGCTACCACTGACCCTAGGAACAAACCCCTGAGGAGAAACAGTGGCCGAAGACCTGCCTGTCCTTGTTGTTGGCGCCACTGGCTTCTTGGGTGCACAAGTGGTGGACGAATTGCTCAAGCGCGGAAAGAAAGTCCGGGCCCTGGTCCGGCCCAAGTCCAATGCCGCCAAGCTTGAGGCCAAGGGTGTTGAGATCGCCCGCGGAGACATGTTGGACGCCGCCTCTTTGATCACCGCAATGACCGGCGTTTCCGCGGCAATATCGACGGCGGCTGGATATACGCGGAATGACAAGAACGCCAAGGCCATCGACACCTTCGGCAACAGCAATCTGGCCGTCGCGGCCAAACACGCCGGAGTGCCGCGTTTTGTGCTGATCAGTATCGTCACCAGCGATCAAACTCCCCAAATTCCCCACTTCTGGAACAAGAAGCTGGCCGAGGACAAATTCGAGGAGCTCGGCGTTCCCTTTGTGGCCCTCCGGCCAGGCGCCTTCTTTGACCAGGCGGTAGGCATGGGTGGTGATCCCTTCGCTAAGGGCCGCTTCGTCTGGCTCGGTTCCAAAGACGCCAGGCTCACGTTCGTCCTGGCCAGCGATGTTGCCGCCTACCTTGCAGAGGCAGTTGACGCGGACATTGTTGAGGGAGAGCGCATTGATATCGGCTGGAGTCGGCCCTTGAGTATCCACGAAGCCGCGGAAATTGCCGGACGCCGGGCCGGCAAGCAGATCAAGGTGATGTCCATACCCGCCGGCGCCATTGCTGGACTCGGCAAGGTGACTGCGAAAATCCTTCCGTTGGTGGGCGATATGGCAAGCATGGTGGCGTGGTTCGAGACCGGAAAGTACGTTGCGGACGTCACCCGCCAGGAGCAGGTCTTCGGCCCCGCGCCGACCCCAGAGGACGCCATTGTCAGGGTGGCGGCACGGTACGGCCACTGACAATGGCGCCGGGTTGATGCTGGTCGGCGAGGTGGAACGTAAGTATCCTGATGATACGGATTCGGCTGCAGGCCCTGACTGCGTCGAAAAAACATGAGGAGCACGTTATGAGAATTGGTTCTTCCATCGCCCTGATTGCCATCGGAGCTATTCTGGCTTTCGCGCTCGCCCCCGGAATCATCCCCTTCCTTGACCAGGTCCTGGTCGGCTACATTCTGATCGGGGTCGGCATCGTCGGTCTCATCATTTCCATCGCCATGTCCAACCGGACCCGTCGCACAGTTGTTGAGCGCCGCGGCGATCCCCACACCGTTGTTGAGCGCCGCGATGAACCGCACACGATTGTCGAGCGGCGCCCCGAGGTCTAGCAACTCAAGCTACGGAAGAAGCGCACGACGGCGGATACTCGCCGTCGTGCGCTTTCTTTCGTCAGTGCCTCTGAGGTTAAAGCCCAGCGGCTCAGGCGAGCGAGAGGGTGAACGACAAAACAAATCCTGCTGCCGTGCTCAGCGCAACGGCCGGGCCACCGTGTTCGTAGGCCTCTGGCATAAGAGTGTCCGCTAGCGATGCGATCACGGCGCCCGCTGCAAATGCCAAGGGCAGGGAGATCGTCTCGGGCTGGGCTGAGGAGAGCGGCCCCGCTCCGAGGACGACGGCGGCAACCAGCAACACAGCGCATACGCTCCAGAGCAGCATGATCCGCCCAGCCTTGCGACCCTGGCTGCGCATGGACGAAGCTCCCACCAAAGCCTCGGGCAGGTTGGAAACGAAGATGGCCGCAAGCAGTGCCAGGCCGCCGGATCCCTCTCCCAGGGAGATGCCCAAGGCGACGTTTTCGGGCACGCCGTCCAAGGTGACCGCAGCCAAGAGGGCCATGCCGGCGGCGCCTCGTGTTGAGGCGGAGGTGGCGGCTTTATCGGACGCGGCGGCGTCGGTGTCCAGCTTGGGGCTGCCCTGTATTTCGTCCGCGGGTTTGGATTTCGAGGTTCTCCCGGGTTGGGCCCAGCGGTCCAGCAGGGCGCTCAACGCCGTAAACACGATGGCCCCGGCAAGGAGCCCCACCGCTGCGCGCACGATTCCGCCTTGTTCGTACGCGTCCTCGAACAGTTCGAAGGCCAAAGCCGTGATGAGTGAGCCGGCCGCGAAGGACAGCAGGATGGCCAGGAGCCGTTTTGGCAGTTCGAAACGCACGCCGATGATTGCGCCTATGACCAGGGCGCTGGAGGCAATCAATCCGAACCATAGTGATGCCATCACAACGCCAGTATAGAAGTAAGCAATCTGATCTTCTCTAGGGTGAGGTGAAAACGTTCGACGGCGGCAGCCCGCCGTCGAACGCTCCTCAGGTTGGGCGTGTGGTCAGGCCTGTCCGCTGCCGCTGCCGCTGCCCTGCCGTGCTGAAGTGGAATCGCCACTCCACTCCGGCGATTGGAAGTGAGCTCCGCCGAACATCGGGAAGCGCAGCAGGCCTTCCTGGTCCCGGAGCTGGGCCCAAGGGCGGTTGATGCCGTGAGTGCCATAGCGGCGGAGCTGGGTGACGCGGTCCAAGTCCAGGACGGCGAACAGGATCTCCTCACCGCCCCGGGCGTGCTGCATGATGGTGCCCTCGGGGTCGACGATGACGCTCTCTCCCACGCCGGAGGGGGATGCTCCGTTGACGTTCACCACGTACACCTGGTTGGCGAAGGCGTTGGCCTGGGACATGACGATTTCCATTGCCCGGTCCCGCGTGGTGGTGAGTGTGGGCTGGATGATGACCTCTGCGCCGAGCCATGCCAATTGGCGGGCGACTTCGGGGAAGCTGCCGTCGAAGCAGATGGCCAGGCCGATGCGTCCACAGCCGGGGATGTCGAAAGTGACGAAGGAATCGCCGGGAGTGGTGGTTTCGAACGGTCGCCACGGGAAGAGCTTCCTGTAGCGCGCCACAATTTCTCCTTGCGGGGAGACAGCAATGGCGGTGTTGTACGTGTTCCCATTGTCCGTTTCCAGCAGTGAGCCGGGCGCAAGCCACACGTTCAGCCTGCGGGCCAGCGCGGAGATGCGGTGGGTGAGTGGGCTCGGGATGGGCGCGGCGGAACGGGTTTCGCCGTCGGGGTCCGGGAGCAGGAACTCGCCCGGCGCGGAAAGCAGCAGTTCCGGAACCACGATGACGTCCACATCCGGGCCCAGCTTCTTGGCTGATTCGGCTTGGGCCTCGAACCGGGCCCACGTGGCCTCGAGATCATTGGGGACGGGGTTGGTCTGAATGGCTGCGATGGACAGGATGCGCATTTATGCCTCGGTTTCGTTGTGATGAGTGTCGTTGCTGAGGATGGACGGAAGTTGGTGGCGGGTGGTGATGTTTCCGCGGGGGATGGATTCGCCTGAGAAGAAACGGCGCAGCCTGGTCCTCAGGATCGCGGTGACCAGCAGGCCCAGGATCAGCGCACCGATGCCTATCCAGAACACAGAGCCGATGCCCAGCCACGACAGCCCGACGTACTCGGGGGACAGCATGTCGACGGCGCTGTATGCGAACGCTCCGATCATGAGGAGTGCTCCGAGGCCGGGAAGGATGCCCTTCAGGATCAGGGTCGATGCAGAGGTGCGCATCAGCGGGGCGAAGTACACCACCGAGGCCAAGGCTGTCGCGGCGTAATAGGCCGCTATCATCAGGCCCACCGAAAGGATACCCAGCCCGATGAAGTCCGGGCTGATTGCCGTCAACCCCAACGTTATGGCCATGGTGATGATTGCCCACCAGGCGATGGAGGTGGTAGGCGTTCCCCTCTTGGGATGCATCTTCGTGGTCGACTTGGGCAGCGCGCCGTACGTGCCCATGCTGAGCCAGGTCCGCGGCGTGCTGACAGCAACAGTCATCAGTGCTGCCAACGCCGAAAGTCCCACTGCCAGGATGATGACCTGGCCAAACACTTCTCCGGTCGCCTGCGGCCCGAGGACTGAAAGGACATCCGAGACGGTTTCCGGGTTGGTGATGCTTGCAGTTCCGGCGTATCCGACGGCGGCCGTAGCGGTCACTACATAGAAGAACAGGAGGATGACCGTGGTGATGACTACCGCCTTACCGGGCGTTCCCTTGCGGTCCGTGGTTTCCTCGTTCACGGCGATCAGTGCATCCCAGCCCCAGTAGATGAACAGGCACAGGATGACGCCGGACACGAGTCCGGACATGTCGCCTGATGAAAAGGGGTTGAACCATTCCAGACCCGGCTTTTCGGCGCCGTCTGTGGCGTTGCCCGTGGCCATGGCAGTGAAGGCGGCGACACAGAATCCCCCCAGTGCCACGAGCTGGAGGCCAATCAGCGCGTACTGTACCCAGGCGGAGAGTTCGATTCCCCTCGCCGCGATCCATGCACTCAAGGCGATCAGCCCGCATGCGATGGCAGCTACAGCGATCGGTTCCGCGGCGATCCAGGCCAGACCAAAAAAGTTGAGCAGATAAGTGGTGGCCACTTGGGCGAGTGCGGCGCTCGCAATGAACGTGGCCACTTGTGGCACCCATCCGCCAAGGAACCAGCCAGCGGTGGGCCCGAAAACGCGGGTGATCCAGACGAACACGCCACCGCAGTCGGGCATTTCCTTGTTGAGGTCCCTGAACGCGAGGGCGGTGAACAGAATGGGGACGAAGCCCAGCAGGAATGCGGCAGGGGTGCTCGCTCCCACGGCAAGGACCACGAAGCCGAGCGTCACGGCCAGGCTATAGGCCGGAGCGACGGCGGCCAGCCCGAGGGCCACGGTCGGTCCGATGCCGATGGAGCCTGCTTTCAGGCCCTTGGACGTTGGCTCGCTTGGTGCCGGGCTCTTTGATGGTGCGTCTTTTGGGGTTGGGCCGCTAGCGAGTGGGGTGGGGGACGGGGGATGTGACACGGAGACTCCTCGTTGAATCAGTAAGTCGTATCTGGAATCAGTAATTTGAATCACATTCAAATTTGAATGCCATTCAATACCGGTCTAGAGTCAATGTCAACAGGAATCTTCAGGCGTCCACGGGGGGAGCGGTAGTGGCCAAGGTAGACAAGAAGGACATTCGGCGGCAGGAAATCGTTGCGGCAGCACAGGCCGTGGCAGCCCGCGACGGCGCTGAGGGCGCCACGCTCCGCGCCATTGCCGCCGAGGCAGGCATGGCCGCCAACGCAGTGCTCTACTACTTCGGCAGCCATGCCGACATCATCGCTGCCGCCGTGCAGGCTTCCTCCGGCAGATTTCTGGAGAAGCTCGCCGAAGCCGTTGACCTGAACATGACTCCCACCGCCAGGCTCGCCGCCGTCATCAGCGCCGGCACTACTGCAGGACTGGACGACGACGTCTCCCGGATTCTGTACGAGTACTGGCCCCACATGCTCCGAGACGCCGAGCAACGCCGGATCCAGGAAGAGCTCACCAGCGCACAGGAACGCGTCTACCGGGAAATCATCGACGCCGGAACCAGCTCAGGTGAGTTCTCTCCGCTGCTGGATCCAGCCAAAATTGCCCGGACCCTTGTTGCCCAGGAAGACGGCCTTGTCATGGATGTGCTCGCCGGGAGCGCCACCAGCGAGTATGTGCTTGATTTGGTGGGAAACCTTGCAGCCGCCCTTCTTGGGCTCAAGGCAGAGGCCCTGCTTGAGCTCATCGCTGTCCGGGGCGGGTCAGTTCCTGCTAGCTAACGGCGTCGGCCGTGACGCGCTCGCCGTTGAAGTACTCCAGTTGCCAGCCGTTAGTGACGTGGTGATGGGCCAGATTGAGCACTGCATTCTGCACGCTGTCCAAAGTGCGCCCGATAGCCCGGCTCAACGTCAGCCGGATCAAAGTGCCGTGCGCCACCACCAGGACGCGCTTGCCGGCAAACTCTCCGGCCAGCTCTTCCAAGGCAGCCATGCCACGGTCAGCCGCCGCCTCGTCGGATTCGCCTCCGCGGAAACCTCCCGGAACGCGGAGCGCCTCCAGTTCTGGGCCGGCCTGCAGCCCTTCGGCGGGTCCGAAGCTGCGTTCCGTCAGCTCGGGAACCAGCCGCGCAACCTTGAGGCCTAGTCCTTCGGCGATGATCTCCGCAGTTTCGGCGGCACGGCCCAGCGGCGAGGACACCACTGCGTCCCACGGCTGGTCCGACAGGAAGGCGACGGCGTCACGCGCCTGGCCGCGGCCGACGTCGTTCAGCGGGATGTCAGTGGACCCCTGCAACCGGCGCTCCGCGTTCCAATCGGTCTGGCCATGGCGGACGAGGGCGAAAGTTGTGAGGGTCATGCTTTCCATTGTGCCTTGCGGGTGCGCCGGCCCGCAGTTTCCTGCGTCACGTACGACCGTTACGTCACGTAATGAAGCGCCCGACGGCGGGAGGTCGCCGTCGGGCGCTTTGCTTGTGGCTAGTGCTTCTTGGCCTGGTCCATTTCGTACACAGTCCGCCCGCCCACCACCGTCTGCAAGACCTTCGCTTCCAGCAACGAGGCCGGGCTCCTGGACGCAAGCACATCGGTGTCCAGGACCACGAAGTCCGCGTACAGGCCAGCAGCCAGCCGACCAATTTGGTGCTCCGCCCCGCACGTCCACGCGGAATCGCGCGTTGCATGTTCGATCGACTCGGCGAGGGGCAGGGCGAAGCCGGGGACATTGGTTCCAGCGGAAGCGTCCAAGGCCGAAGCCCGGGTGGTGGCTACGTACATGTTGGGCAACGGCGCGTGCGGGGACGTGGGGGAGTCCGTGCCAAAGGCCAGCCGTGCTCCCGCCTCAGTAATCCATGGCCACGGGAAGCCGCGCTCCACGCGGTCATCACCCAATTTGGCCGCCCAGTTTTCGCTGATGGCAGGATCGGCGTGGACCGGTTGCATGCTGGCGGTGATGCCCAGTGCGGCGAGGCGATCGACATCGGCCCTGTCCACCAACTCGAGATGCTCGATGCGGTGGCGGCGTTCGCGGGGCCCGTTCTCTGCCACGGCGTGTTCCACAGCTCCGATGGCGATCCGTACCGATTCGTCGCCGATGGCATGCATGGCAACCTTCAAACCGGCGGCATCGGCAGCGGCAACCACTGGCGCGAGTTCCTCCAGGCTCCAGATCGGTTCCGCGTTCGAACCATCGGCGTACGGCATTCCGAGGGTGGCCGTGCACCCGTCGATGGTGCCATCAATGATGACCTTGATTCCCACCACGCGAAGGAACGGCGATTCATGCTCGACGGCGAGCGCCGCCGCCCGCTGGACCTGGGCGATGTTTTCCTCTGTCGATCCAGCGTTGTTGACGCGCCAGTAGGCGATGAGCCGGCTGGTTAATGTGCCGTCTTTGTCGGCACGCTTAAAACCCTCGAGGTCGGTCTCGTTGAACCCCATATCGCACGCGGCGGTCACGCCGGTCTCGCGGTAAGCCTGCTGGACGGCGGCGATGCTGGCCTCGTGCTCCTCCTTGCCTACTTGGGCATCGAGGTAGGGGAGCACCATGTCGTAGAACGCGTTCTCGTCGATGTAGCCGGTGGCGTGGCCGTCTGCGTCGCGCTTGATGGTGCCGCCGTGCGGGTCCTTCGTGTGGTCGTCGATCCCCAGTTCAGCCAGCGCCGCCGAATTCACCCACACGGAGTGGAAGTCGTAGGCGAAGGCGTAGACCGGCTTGTCCTGGACCACGGCATCGAGCATCGCCGCGTCGGGGACACCGCCCGGAATTGCGCCATGCAGCCAGCCGGTGGCAAGGATTCGCTCAGCATCCGTGCGTTCGGTTGCCCTTGCCCTGATTCGTTGTTGGATCTCCTCCACTGACTTGGCACCCCACAGGCTGACCTGTCCCAAGGCTTCGCCAGTACCGACTACGTGGGCATGGCCGTCGACGAAACCGGGGACAACCAAGCGACCCTCGAGATCAGTCCGCTCGGCGTCCGGTCGAAGGCGTTCCGCGGTGTCGGTGTCCCCGACGTAGAGGATACGCTCACCCTGAACGAGCAGTGCTTCAGCCCAGCGACGGGTATCGGAGGTGAAGATGCGGGCATTGGTATAGAGCTGGGTGGTCACGCTGCGTTTTCCTTGCTTTCCGGGGCTGTTGCTTCTGCTGGGACTTCTCTTATTGCTAGTGGCTCATCCAGGGAACGGCTGACATCGAGGAGCAGTTGGTTCTGAAGCCCATGCAGGTGCTCGCTGTCTGGTTCCGGCCAGGTGGACATCTTCACGATCACGGTATCGGTGGCGGGGTCGAGCCAGAGGTATTGGCCGTAGATCCCGATCCCGGTGACATTGCCGCGCTCATTACCGGTGCACCACCACTGCCGGGTGTACGAGCCGTGGGGGTGAAGGGCGGTGAAGGAGGAGTCGGCCATGGCTTCGGGGTCTCCGCCCGCGAGGATGCTGCCGGTCCACCCCTCGGAGACCACCCGGCCTGACGGACCTACGCCGCCGTCGAGCATTAACCGGCCCACCCTCGCGAGGTCGCGGGCGGTGCAGGAGACCCCGCCGTTCGCGAAGCCGAACCCGGCGGAATCGACGGTGATGGTGGCGTCCCGATCTGCATCGAGCTTGGACCACAGGTACTTGGAGAGTGCGTCCGAATACCGGAGCCCGGTCACGCGCTCGATGATCCATGCCAGCACGTCCGTGTTCGCGGAGCAGTACTGGAACGTGCCCGCAGTGCCGTTGCCCGTGAGGGCGGTGAGGAAGGTGTACGTGTCCTCCGGGTCGCCGGCTTGCCGGGTGCGCCAGCCTGCGGAGCGGTCGTGAGTCTGGACTTCTGAGGCCGGATCCAGGTAATCCTCGCTGTAGTTGAGGTGGAGAGCCATATCGAGGACGTGCTGCACGGTGGGGCCGTCGTAGGCTGATCCTGCGAGTTCGGGAATGTAGTCACACACGCGGGCGGACGTCACGATGTCCCCTGAGTCCACCAAAGCCCCCACCACTAAGCCGCACATGGATTTGGAAACGCTCATGACCAGGTGAAGATCGTCCGGGGCAAAGCCTGGGCGGTAGTACTCTGCGATCACCTCGTTGCGGTGCAGGACCAGGAAGGCGTCGGTGTATGTCTCCTCCAGCCGTTGCATTAAGTGGGGAACGGCCAAGGAGCTCAAGCGCTCAGTAGCCCCAGCCGGGGCGGTCGGGAAACGGCGGGTGACTGACGCCGTCGGCAGCAATTCGCCCAAGTGCGCGAAGGTCCAGCGGTTGTGCGGTCCCTCCTGCCAGGTGTCGAGGGTTGGCTGCTCGGCGGCGCCGGTGTAGCGGGCGGGGTGCGGTCCGGTGGTGGTCATGCGTGGGCTCCTTCGACGGAGGGGATTGCGATAGGGCGGCGTTTCGCGGCCAGGCGCGTCAGGACGATGTACACCCCGGCAGTAACCACCATGGACACCGGAACCGAGAGATCCAGGTAGCCCATGGCCGCTGCAATGGGGCCTGTCCACACGGCGCTGGTGAGGAAGAGGGATGCCACGGCCGCGCCGACGACGATGGCGAGCAACCCGGGGACGTGCCAGCCGCCGGTGTACCAGAAGGGGCTGCCGGGCTTTTCGTCGAAGAGCTCTTGTCCGCTGTAGCGGTTGCGGCGGGCAATGACGTCCGTGGCAAAGACCGTCATGGTGGGTCCGGATATAAGGACCAGCACCTGCAGCATCAGGTTGACGGCGTCCAGGAGGCTGGTGGACATCACCAAATAGATAGTCAGCGCAGTGCCGATCGCTCCAACTACCACTGCCGAGGGAATACGCCGGATGGGAACGCCGATGGACTGGAACGCCATGCTGGCCGTGTATGTGGTCATGCCGTTGAGCGAGACGGTGTTGATGATGACGCCCGCCACGAATATAGGTCCGAGCCAGGCCGGGAGCAGGGCGAGGAGCGCCGATTCGATGCCCAGATCCATCGCTGCGGCATCAATTCCCGTGGCGAGCAGCGCACCTACTGCTGTGAAGAACATGGAGGGCAGGGCGCCACCAAACGCTGTGGCAGCGATGATGTGCGAACGCTTGGTGGTCTTCGGGAGGTAGCGGGCCAGGTCCGGGCTATTCGAGTAGGACAGGGGAGTGGAGGCGAGGATGGTGAAACCGATGGTCATCGCAGACCACAGTGGCGCACCTTCCAAGGGCGCGGGTGCAGAGTAGCCCCACTGCACGTGAGGGAGGATGAACGCCGTAACCAGCAGGAAGATTGCCAGCAACACGGAGGCCACCACGGGGTAGCTGCGCAGGATCAGGCTGTGGCCGAACACCGCCACCAGAACGGTGATCGCGGCAACCAGGACGGTGACGAATACCGGAACCAGGACAGGATCCGTGAAACCAAGCTGTGCCAGGAGTTCAGCGCCCATGAACGAGGATGCGAGCCAGTTCAGGGCCAGGAAGACTGCGGAGATAAACCATCCAAAGAAGGCGACCACAACTCTGTTGCCGCGGATTCCGTAGATGGCCCGAGTGATGACGGAGCCTGACGTCCCCGCTGCCGGACCACTGGTGGCGACGATGCCGGTGAGGATCCAAGGGAGGCTTCCGGCGATGATGACAACGAAGGCCTGCCAGAGTTCCATGCCGAGCAGGATGAGTGAGGCGCCAACCGTGAAGTTCAGGATGCTGACGTTTGGGGCCGCCCAGACCGGGAAGAGGTCCCGCGCGCGGCCGTGTCGTTCGGAGGCTTCGATGAGTTCGATGCCGCGGGTTTCTGGGTGGGCAAGCGGTTCGGGGTAGCTGACCGGATCGGTCACATGGGGCTGGGACAACGCTGTTCCTCTCGGGCAAGGATCGGTTCGCAACGCTGGGAACCGGCCCATCGACACTATTGGTCGCACGACCAATGAGCTATTGGTCACTAATCCAATAGACTGAGCGGCATGGTGTCAAGCCCCGCATCCCAACGCGTCCGAAAGTTACCCGATGAGCGCCGCGCCGAAATTCTGGTCGAAGCTGCTTCGATTGCCCTGAATGAGGGGCTGGAGCGGATCACGCTCCGCGCCGTAGCTGACCGGCTGGGGGTGCGTCCCGGACTGATCAGCCACTACTACCCGGCCGCCGAGGATCTGGTGATCGCCGCCTTTGTGCGCGCCGTTTCGGAGGAGCGGGAAGAACTGTTTCCCGACGACGGGACTCCCCTTGAGCGAATGGCCCACCTCGTCTCGCGCATCGAGGGAAATGGCGCATTTGAGCTCACTAGGTTGTGGCTCAATGCCCGGCATCTATCCCGCTTCAGTCCGGCTTTGTCCGAGGCGTTGCTGGCCCAGGAATACTTGGATAGGACGAGGCTGACCCTCCTTATTGAGGATGGTGTTAGCTCCGGTGACTTCGCGGTGGCTGATCCGTTCGCAGCCTGCATCCGGATCTGGGTGGCCATCGACGGCGTGGGCTCCTACGTCAACAACGCCGGATCCTTTGATTACGAGGCGTTCACGCGGTTCGTCACCGACGTCGCTGAATGGTCGCTGGGCGTTCAGGCGGGCGAACTTCGCGCGGCTGTGGACCGACTGCAAGCCGGCTGACTCTCGCAGTCGCTGAGCCTTCACATTGCCCTTCCCGCGATTTAATCAGTATCCTGATAACTGATCTGGTGAAACCGGATGATGCTGTTTGGGCTCATTGCCTGGGCCGCTCGTGGCTGAAGCAGTCGGTCGCGCGGCCATCGTGAAAGTTTGATTGACGGCATTGCTTGGTGACGCAGGGACAGTGGTTCCACGGCTCCAGGTATGCCTGAAGGACGTGACATTCGTGGGCAACAATGACGAGGCCGTGGACCCCCAACTCCCCGCCTCCAGCGAAACCGCAGGAACAGGCGATGAAGGAATAGACGCCGCTGAAACACTTGATGGCCGCTACCAGCTGGGCTCTTTGCTGGGCAGGGGTGCCATGTCTGCCGTCTACCAAGCGACGGACATGCTCCTTGGCCGCGAGGTAGCCATCAAGATTTTCCTGCCCGGTTCAGGCGATGAGTCGTTCCGTGCCCGCCAGGAAAATGAAATGCGGCTCCTGGCCGCCTTTGATCACCCAGGGTTGGTGGCCGCCTTTGACGCCGGCGTCGATACGCGCAACGACGAAGAGCGCGCGTATCTGGTCATGGAACTGGCAGATGGCCGGGATTTGCGCGCCATACTGGCTGACGGACCACTCACTGTTCCCGAGACCGCGCGCATCGGGATCCGGCTCGCCGGGGCCCTGTCCCAGGTTCATGAGCACGGAGTTATCCACCGCGACATCAAGCCGGCCAACATCCTGGTATCCGACGACGACGGCGTGGGACAGTCTGTGAAGTTGGCGGACTTTGGCGTCGCTCTGGTCATGAACGACAACCGCCTCACCGCAACAGGCTTTACCGTGGGGACCGCCCAATACCTCAGCCCGGAACAGGCGCAGGGCCTGGCGCTGACTCCCGCGAGCGACATCTACTCGCTGGGCCTGGTACTCCTCGAATGCCTCACCGGAAAGTCTGAATACCCGGGCACGCCTATTGAAACGGCATCAGCCCGCCTCCACCGCGCGCCGCAGGTCCCCTTGGAATTGCCTGGTCCGCTGCGGGAGCTCCTTGAAGCCATGACGGACATGGATCCCGAAAAGCGCCCAACGGCACAACACGTCGAGCAGGCGCTCGGGGATGAAGGGATCCAGTCCGGGCGCAGGACTGCCCTGCTGCCGGCCGTGCCGTCGAGGCCACCACTCCGCACGCCAACCAAGCGGCAGGCTGCCGTCACCAGCCTTAGGGACTTCAATAAGCGGCGACCCAGGACCGTTAGGGGCGTGGCCGCAGCAGCGGTAACCATTCCGCTCGCTTTGCTGATCCTCTCCCAGGGGCTCACGCCCACGGGCAACACAACGGACCCCTCCCACCCCGCGGACACCGGGGTTTCCCAGGCTGAGCCGCAGCCGACGACGCCGGTGGTGCCCGCCCTTCCTGTTGCGCCGGCGACTGCCGAAGCCGTGCCTGCCGAAGCTGTCCCCGCGGATGACCAGCCCGCTGAGGTGATCAATCTTCAGGAGCCGGCACCCGCGCCGGTACAGGCACCGGCGCCAGCACCCGCAGCGGAGCCGGGCACGGATATCGCCAAGGAAAAGAGCGACGGCAAGAGCGAGAAAAAGCCTGAGAAAGCCAAAGGAAACGGGGGGGCAAGTAGCCCTGCCGACGTGAATTAGCGCTCGACGGCGACCTGCCGCCGTCGTGCGTTGAGTTCCGCCAGGTCAGCGTTCTGGGCCGTCAGCGTCCGGCAACGCATCCCGGTGCGGTTCCGCGGCACTTGTATGACGCACCGGGCATCAGGTCGATGCCCGCGAAAAGCTGCGGGAGCGTGACCAGATAGAAGCCCCTGCCTTTGAGTTGGGCAATGAGCTCCACCTGGCCATCCACGGTGGAAGCGTGGACGTCGTGTTGGAGGATGATGGATCCTGGCTTGACCAGGCTCATGATCCGGGGGAGGAACACGGATTTGTTCTTGGATTGCCAATCCATGGAGTCGACGTCCCAGAGGATTTGGGGCAACCCTACAGAAGCGGCCACTGACTTATTGGTTGCTCCGTAAGGTGGCCTCACGTATGCGGGCACCACTGCCGTTGCTCTCTCGATGGCATTTTGGGCTCCCTTGACCTCGCTCTCGATGCTCGACGGCGACAATTTCGTCAGGTACGGGTGGCTCATGGTGTGGTTTGCGATGGTGTGACCCGCAGCTGCCACGGCCTTCGCCACCGCCGGATTGGCCTTGACGTATCCGCCCTGTTGGAAGAACGTGGCGAAGACTCTGTGCTTGTCGAGTATCGCCAGAAGGCGCGTGGTTTGGGCGTTGGGCCCGTCATCGTAGGTGAGGGCAGCGCAGGCCACCAGGTCGCAGTTGACAGGAGCCAGGCCGCCGGGTGCGGG
Organism: Paenarthrobacter sp. TA1.8; assembly: GCF_048595705.1. Lineage (NCBI taxonomy): Bacteria > Bacillati > Actinomycetota > Actinomycetes > Micrococcales > Micrococcaceae > Paenarthrobacter > Paenarthrobacter sp. TA1.8. The sequence goes on along the minus strand of NZ_CP184287.1, from coordinate 4,654,177 downwards.
CTGGGGGGCCTTGAACGGTGCCCCGGAAATGACCGCGGTGCGCAAGGCCTGCCCTGCAGGGGAAATGACCTCGGCTGTTGCTGCGGCATTCAAAGTCACGGTGACGGAGGTGGGCAACGCGGCGCCTGTTCCGGGGTCTCGATGGATGGTGACGCTGAGGTCCCCGGCGGAGGTAAAGGCGACGGCGGTGAGCAACTCGGCGTCGGAAACGGGGTCTGTTGGCGAAGCCCGGTCCGGACCCGGAGCCTGCGTCGGGGACGCCGTACCGATGGCATCTCCGAGTATTGTCCGTAAGGTGCTGGTCATGGCCGGTTTGATCAAGCTGGCACTGCCGGTAACAACGCCAGTGCTGAGGTCCTCGTAAGTGATCTCCTCGCTGCGGGCGGTGCGGACGCCGCTGGCCATGGATGTTTGCACGAACCTGGATCCAACAACGCTTCCGGTAGCCAGGACAATTTCATGGGTGATCGAAACGCCGTCGGCCAGCAGTGCAGCGGGGGTAGCCGGCAGTGCCGCCGGTTCGTGGCGACCTCCGGCCCGGGCATCGAAGATGCTGAGCAGTCGGGCATCGAGCTGACTGTTGAAGGTCTGGGCACCGCTGATGTATTGCCACGTGGCAACGGTGGGCGCTGTGCCGGCTGTGCGCGTGGTCATGTCCACGATTGACGGTTGGAGGGCGATCCTGGACGGAGGCGTCCCGATGACCGCGGTTGGTGCGTGCGGTGCCGGTTGCGTGGTCATGGGGACGCAGGCCGCCATGAAGAGCACGATGACTACGAGCGGGATCGTGAACGGTGAGCGGACGGGGGCGGGCCGCTGCATGGTTTCCTCTACCGGAAGTACGAGGTGGTCATGCCTCGAATGATGGCAGGCACAACGCCATAGACCCCGGAGACACCCCGGAGCGGCTAGAGACCGGCTGGAAAACTAACTACAGGCCGGCTGGAAAACTAACCGTAACGGTGGTTCCGCCGTCGGGAGTTTCAGCCAGGGTGAGGTCGCCACCGTGGGCTTTCGCGATGCTGCTGCACGTGGCCAGGCCGAGCCCGGAGCCGGGACCGTCGCCTTGCCGACGCAGGCGCACCAACGGTTCCAAGGCCTTGGCACGGTCCTCGGGTTTGATGCCCTTACCGTTGTCCGCCACGAAGATCGTGGCTCCGTGATAGTTGGAAACCCCGCTGATCTTGACAAGCAGATCACGGTCGGGACTGCGGTAGTTCATGGCGTTGGAGAGCAGGTTTTGCAACAGCGTGCGGAGCTGTCCGCGGTCGGCGTGAAGCGTGAGGTCCTGGACTTCAACCACGCCGTCATTCTCGACTCCCAGGTCACGGGCAACTTCTTCGGTGACCTCGCGCATGGACACCTGGGCCGGCTGGATCGCGCCGCCCACCCGGGAGTAGCTCAGCACATCCTCGAGCATTCCCAGCATCCGCCGTCCACTGGAGCCAATTCGGTCCAGATAGCGCGCGGCGGTGCTGTTCGGTTCTACGTCGGGATCGTCTTCCACCAGTTCCACATAGCCCAGGATGGTGGTGAGGGGAATGCGGAGATCGTGGCTGACGCGGCCGGCGAATGCGGCGAGTTTTGCGTTGCTGTGCCTCAACTCGGCATAGGTGCGGTCAAGCTGTACCGTGCGGTGCTGAAGCTCCAGAAGCTCAACAACCTGCTTGGCCAGGACTTCGAGCATGCTCTGCTGTTCCGGACTCAGCTCGTTGGCTTTATCCGAGAAGACGCACAGCGTTCCCGGGACGAACCCCGATTCTGTCTGCAGCGGGACCGATGCATAAAAACGGACGTTCCCGATTTCACCGGTGACAAAGGGATTGTCTGCGAATCGGGGATCCTGTGACGCATCGGCAACCACGGTCCTTTCACGGGAAAGGAACACCTTGGCGCACATGGAATCCTCGCGGGAACAGACTCCGGGGTCCACGCCCCAAGCCCCGATTTGGTGCTGGTATTCCGCGCTGATGATATTGACCACGCCAAACGGAGCGCCACAAAGCTCCGTTGCCAGCCGCACGAGGTTCTGCAGTGCGCTCATGACGGCGGCATTGGGAAGGAGAGTGGAATCCACTGCCGGGTCCAGGCCATATTCCTGTAATTCCAGATCCCGGCTGATGTCATCGGTGAAGGACAGATGCCCTTGAACTTCCGTCATGTTATTACTCCCCCAAGCGTCTTTAGGATTCCTTGCCGATACTACCGGGACCGTGGCGGCGGTGGTTTACTGGGACGCATGACCGAGCAGGAACCGGCCTCCGCCGCGTCTACTGACAGTATCGATCTCTCCCTACGCACTCCCGCGCAAAGATCCCGGACTTTTACGGGGATCCTGGTGAACACTGCCCTCGCGAACATCACCACAAGCTATCTTTGGTACGCCCTGACGTTCTGGGTGTACTTGGAGACGCGCAATGTCATCGCCACTGGGGTGATCGGCGGTGCGTACATGCTCCTGATCGCCCTCTCCAGCATCAGTTTCGGAACCTTCGTGGACCGTTACCGCAAACTGACGGTGATGCGCTTCGCCGGGGCCTTCACCCTGGTGATGTTCGTCTTGTCCGGAGTCATGTTCCTGCTGACGCCGGAGCAGGCACTGCTCGACCTGACACAGCCTTGGTTCTGGATCTTCACTATGATCATCCTGATCGGCGCGGTGGTGGAGAACATGCGCAACATAGCTCTTTCAACCACAGTCACCATCCTGATCGAACCCGACCGGCGGGCCAACGCCAACGGGCTTGTGGGCATGGTGCAAGGGCTCATGTTCGTGGTCACTTCGGTCCTTTCCGGACTGTCGGTAGGACTGCTGGGCATGGGGTGGACGGTAGTTGTCGCCTTGGTGCTGACCTCGTTGGCTTTCGGGCACTTGCTGATGCTGCGCCTGCCCGAGGAAGTGCGGGCAGCTGCTTCCGACGCGCAAGGCGGATTCGACTTGCGGGGGTCGTGGGCTGCCGTCATGGCAGTATCCGGCCTCTTTGCGCTGATTCTTTTCTCCACCTTCAACAACTTCATTGGCGGTGTCTACATGGCGTTGATGGACCCGTACGGCCTGGAGATGTTCTCCGTGGAGATGTGGGGAGTTGTCTTCGCCATTGGCGCCACGGGGTTCATTGTTGGAGGTGCGCTGATCGGCAAGTTCGGCCTCGGGTCCAATCCCTTGCGGACCATGCTCATTGCCGTGCTGTTGATGGGGTTCATCGGTGCGGTGTTTACGGTCCGCGAGTGGGCTTGGCTTTACATCGTGGGAATATGGCTCTACATGGCGCTGGTCCCTGTGGTTGAAGCCGCTGAACAGACCGTCATCCAAAAGGTGGTGCCACTACCGCGGCAGGGCAGGGTGTTTGGTTTCGCCATGGCGTTCGAGTCCGCGGCGGCGCCCATCACCGCCTTCCTCATCGCACCGATCGCCCAATTCTGGATCATCCCCTTCGCCCGATCCGAGGAAGGGGCGGCCAGCCTTGCTCCCCTGCTGGGCGAAGGAATTTCCCGTGGCATCGCCTTGGTGTTCCTGGCCGCCGGCATCATCATGATCGTCGTCGCCTTGATCGCTTTCCTGACTCCCGTCTACCGCCGCGTATCTGCCTCGTATGCGCAGACAGCGGCGGAAGAACGGGAAAGCCAGGAGGCGGAGTCGCCGTCGTCGCATTGATCCAATCCGGTCAGGAAGCTTTTCAGGACGCTGCGTGCAACGCGGCCCCTGCCATGGCAGAACTGCCCAGATCGCTCTTTTCCAGCGACTGCCTGGACTCGACGGCCTTGGCCCATGCTTCGGTGGGAGCAACGGCGGCCCAGTTGGAATTCAACAACGCCATCAACGTGGTGTGAACGGTCTTGGCGTCCACGGTTCCGGCGTTGTTGCTGAGGTTGATGGCTCCCGTGGCATCTGAGATTACTTCAGTGGCGAAGCCGAGGAATTCTGCTTCAACGGCTGAGGCCAGGATGCAGTTGTTTGTCATGTAACCCACCAAGGTGACGGTGTCGACGTCGTGCTCCCGCAGCCATGCGGCGACATCCGTGCCGGCGTAGACCGAACCGTACTGCTTGACCACCTTTTTCCATGAACCGGTTCGGCGGGCTTCCACCTCGGGGTGCAGCTCGTATTCCGCTGTGCCCGGGGCGAAGACGGGTGCGCCTTCACCTTCGCTGTGCTGGATTGCCGCAATGGGGATGCCGGCTGCAGTTGCGGCCTCGATGGCCTTCACGATCATCGGAAGAGACTCTTGGTGCTGCGGGTACTGAATTTCCAGCGGGCCGCTGAAGTACTGCTGCTGGACATCGACGAGGACGAGGGCGCGGCGGGGTGTGCTCATGGTGTTCTCCCGTAGTGGTTGCTGGGGCGACATTCGGTTGTCCCTTTCATCATTCGTCCCTTGCCCGCCGGGCACCAGTGGCACGAATGCCCATATACGATTGATTCGGGCCAAAGCGTAAGGGAAGATCAGTATGAAGATCGCGGTGTACGCATTCAACGGCGTCACAATGTTCCATCTGGCCGTGCCGCAAATGGTGTTCGACGAGGTCTCACGCCAGGGCTTGGCCGAGTGGAATACCGTCCTGTTCTCTGACCGCTCGGGCCACATCCAAACGACCGAGGGCTACATGTTGGGGGAGGTCCAAGGCCCCTCGACGGCGGTACACGCCGACGTCGTAGTGGTGCCGTCCTGGTTCGACGACGAACGCGAGCCCGGCGAAGTCCTCAGCAACGTCCTCCGGGAAGCCCATGGCAGGGGCGCAACCATAGTGGGTTTGTGTTTGGGAGCGATCCCCGTTGCCGACGCCGGTCTCCTGAACGGACGATCTGCCGTGACCCACTGGCAAGCCTTTGATTCCCTCGCTGTCCGGCACCCCGATGTCTCCCTCGACCAAACAGTGCTCTACATCGATCACGGCGACGTCCTGACGTCTGCTGGCACAGCGTCCGGACTCGATGCGTGCTTGCACGTTGTGAGAGGCCGTTTGGGAGCGGAAGCAGCCAACCAAGTGGCGCGAAGCCTGGTCATCGCCCCGCACCGTGAAGGTGGGCAGGCCCAGTACATCGAGCATCCCCTTCCGCCGCGAGCTGAGGGGGACCCGATGGCCCGTTTGCTTGAGTGGACGTTGGGTCGGCTGAGAGAGCCGCTCAGCATTGACCGGCTCGCGGCCCAGGCCCACATGAGCCGGCGAACTTTCCTGCGCGCCTTCCGCGCCTCAACCGGGACCACGCCGTCGGCCTGGATACGCACTCGCCGCCTGGATGCGGCCCGCCGCCTGTTGGAAACCACCGATTTGTCTGTTGACCAGGTTGCGGCCGACTGCGGGTTCGGCAGCTCCGTGACCCTCAGGCAGAACTTTGCCAGCGCCTTTGCCACCTCACCCACGGACTACCGGCGCCGGTTTACCGCCTGATCTCTTACACGCCCCGGACCCCCAGCCAAAAATCACTCGTTTCGGGTGAGACGGGGTGAATACTGGGTGGTGCAGGGTGGAGTCAGCCCGTGGTGTGCGGGCAGTCCTGCAATCCTGCAGAGATGGAGACGGTTCCATGGCCGAAGCGGACGACGTCGACTACACCCTTCAGCTCGAGGCGGACAATGTCCTGTTACTGGCTTGGGACCCGGGTGTCAGAATTGAAGCCGGCAACGCCCGGGCTGCCGTGGACGCTGTCAACGAGTTCGCTGCCGGTAATCGCTATCCCTTGCTGGTCAGGATGGCCAACGCGAGCCACTTGAGTCGCGCCGCACGTGACGTTTTCATCGAGCCCTGTGCGGCCTCCAGAATCGCGTTGCTGGGTGAAAATCCTGTTGACCGCATACTTGTCGACTACCAACTGGCCGCCCAGCCCGCGCCCTGCCCCACGAGGTTCTTTACCTCCGAAGCCGAGGCAATGACTTGGCTCTTGGAACCGGAGCAGCAGGCTATCGATCCGCACCAGGGCCGTGCAGTTGAGTGAGAACACAGTGACGCTCTATACCTCTAACAGCAGGTGTGGAATCATCGGCGAATGGACCAATATCTGTGGGTGTTGAAACAAGATCAACTTGATTTGATTCGCGAATTGGAGCCAGCAAGACTTGAGCTCCTCGACGAGGAAGGCCTGCTCCAACTCCATAAACGGGTGCGGAAGGCCCGGAACAAATACACCACCAACTATCGACGCAAAGCGGCAGACGAAGTGCTGGAAGCCGGTGGTCGCGGAGCCGCCGCCAACAAGTCGGACAAAGCGCGTGCCCGGGCCCTGGTGTTCGAGGAAGCACTCTCCATAGTGAGCACAGAACTCGCCAGGGTGGCTCACGAGGCGGCAGAAGAACTCAAGGATGAGAGACTGGAACGCGCCGGCGCCGACAAGTCCACCGGGCCGGAGAGCTCCGGAACCGGCACCAAATCCACTACCACTTCGGACCGGACCCGGTCTCACCAGAAGACCACCGGCGGAGTAAAGCGGGACGCTTCCAGCCGTTCGCAAGGTGCCCAGCGCCAAGCCAAAAAGGACGCCCGCTAGATCCTTTGTCCCGCCGAGATGGCATTTAATGACAATCGCGACGCGGAACATTGTCATTAAATGCCACCTCGGCGGGCGGACTCGACGCGCCGGGAGGAATCTTGAGGGAATCTTGAGATGACCCGGCGTCCTTCTTGAGGACCCCGTCCGATGGTTGAAACATCAGCCAATCAGCTGACGGGAACTTCCAGGAAGGACCACCGAAATGACTGACCAGATCTCCGCCAAGTCCGTGACTGCCGGCGCCGCCCACACCAAGTCCGAAGCCCTCACAGGTGCCCCGGACGCCGCGGGCCACGCTGGGGAAACCGTTGGCCAGACCCGTGCAGTGGTGACCGTCCGTGAGCAGTTCAACCCCCTTGGCGCGGGGCTCAGGAGCATCTGGCCGCAGTCGGTCGTCGGCTTCTAGGGCGCCAAGCTTTCACTAGGGCAGGCACCTCGTTATTCGGGCGAGTACCTGCCCGACGCCGTTTAAGGGACGATGGAGTCCAGCGCGAAAATAAGGAGGCTTGCCATCAAGGAAGAGATGAGAAAGGCCGCTGATGTGGCCGAGGAAGCCGCGAATTCGCAGGCTTTCGCAGCTGTTGCCCGGGCCGGTTATGCCGTGAGCGGGCTCCTGCACCTGCTCATTGGCGTCATAGCGATCCAACTCGCGGTGGGCCGCGGCGGCGAGGCTGATGTCAGCGGCGCTGTGACCGAGTTGGCCAACAAACCAGCCGGGCCCCTCCTGCTCTGGGCCTGCTTTGGAGCCTGTGCGGCGTTGGCTTTATGGCAACTGGGAAATGCCATCCTCGGCTACCGAATCGCCTCTGACAACAAACTGACCAAGCGGTTATCGGCTTTAGGCCAGGCCTTGGTGTTCGCTGCGTTGGCGGCCACCATCATTTCTTTCGTAGTGGGGCAGGGCCAGAACAGTCGGGAGTCCAGCAGCGACTTCACCGTCACTCTTATGAAGGCGCCGTTCGGGGTCTTCTTGCTGATCGCCATCGGCGCCGGCGTCGCGATTACCGGCGTCGTCTTCGCTGTGAGGGGTTTTCGTCGCAAGTTCACCAAGGACCTATCCCTTTCACCCAACCCGGGCGTGCACAAGTTCCAACTCTGGGTTGGCATGGTGGGTTACATCGCCAAGGGGATCGCCCTCTTCCTGGTGGGGCTGTTGGTGGTCATCGCCGCGGTTCGCGCGCAGCCCGAGCAATCAACGGGCCTTGATGGAAGTTTGAAAGCCTTGAAGGAGCAGCCCTATGGCCTGTACTTGTTGGCCGCCGTCGCACTGGGGCTCATCGCCTACGGGTTGTTCCTTATGGTCAAAGCGAGGACCCTCCGGACCTAGTCCTGACTGCGTTTAGGAGCTCGGGTGTACGGGTACAGGGCAAAAGTACCGTGGAGTGAATAAAGCACCGTGCCGTGCAATCTGAAAAGGGGCAGAACCATGACTCAAGGTGATCCGAACCAGACTGACAAGCCGCAAACCGACGGGAACCGTCTCACCTCCCCACCGTCAGACCCCCGCCGCGGGTACCACTCGGGCGAATTCCCCCAGCAGGAGCAGGAACAGCCGGGCCTCACCAAACCACTGGATCCGCAACCGGACCATGGCGAGAAGAGTTATGTGGGGCACGGACGCCTGCAGGGTAAGACCGCGTTGATCACCGGCGGTGACTCCGGCATCGGCGCTGCGGTAGCCATTGCCTACGCGCGCGAGGGCGCCAACGTGGCCATTAGTTATCTTCCGGAGGAAGAGGAAGATGCGCAGTCGACGGCGGATTGGATCCGTGAGTGCGGAGCGCAAGCCCTGCTGTTGCCCGGTGATGCGCGGGATGAAGGCTTCGCGGCGGAGATTGTGCAACGTACAGTGCAGGAGCTTGGTGGGCTCAACGTGGTGGTTTTGAACGCGGCTTACCAGAAGAACCGCGAAGGCCTGGAAACCATACCCACGGAGGAGTTCGACCGTGTCTTCAAAACCAATCTGTACTCGCTGATCTGGACGGCGCAGGCAGCCATTCCGCATCTCCGGCCGGGCGCCTCGATCATTGTCACGGCATCCATCCAGGCGTTTAATCCGTCCGCCCAGTTGATCGACTATGCCATGACCAAAGCGGCCCAGGTGGCCTTCACCAAGGCCATGGCCGAGGAACTCGGGCCCAAGGGGATCCGCGTCAATGCAGTGGCGCCTGGCCCTATCTGGACTCCACTGATCCCAGCCACCGAATGGCCGGACAAGCTCCCCACCTTTGGGCAGGACACACCCCTGGGTCGTGCCGGCCAGCCTGCCGAGCTGGCGCCAGCCTACGTGTTGCTGGCGTCCGATGAAGGTTCCTATATTTCGGGAGCAGTCCTTCCCGTCACGGGCGGGAAGGGACTCTGATCTCTGCCCGGGCGGATTGTTGAGGTTTAGGTTTAGGGAGTACAACGATGATCGCTGTGGTGGTGATCGACATGCAGAACGCCTACTTCGAGGACCCTGCTCTCAAGAGGCGCCAGGAAGAAATTGTTGCTGCCTGCAATTCGTTGACCAGCGCAGCGCTCCAAGCCGGGTCCAAAGTGCTCCTGGTAGGAACAGTGCATGAACGGGACAAATCCACATGGAGCCTGAACATGCTCGACGATGATCAGGGATTTATCTTCAGGGGCAGTGAGCAGGCCGAGTTCGTTCCCGGACTGCTCACTGCCGATCATCCCCGGCTGGTCAAGACCCGGGACAGCGCCTTTTTCGGTACAGATCTTGCCATGCGCCTGAGGAACTGGGGCGTCGACACCGTCATTCTTGCCGGCATTTCAGCCCATAACTGCATCGCCCAAACGGCCGCTGACGCCTTTGCCCACAACATCAAGGTGATTTATGCGGCCGAGGCCATTGGGACAGAGAACGCGGAAGCCGCAGAGTCCGTACTGCGGGTCCTCACCCGTGAATACCGGCAGAACGTGTTGCCCTTGGATGAAATTCGGCAGCTTCTGGGATCAGCTCCCTCAGCGTAGTTCTTCCCTTTCAATGGGGATCCACAGTTGCCCGCGGCCATGCGTGCCGCCGGGTTCCACCTGGACGCTGAGCATTTCCGGACCCTGTGCCCACCTGTAGGGGTTGGCAGGAAACCATTCCGTGGCGGCATCAGCCCACATACCCTGCAGGACTTCCGGGAACTTTCCCTCGGCTTCAAAGACCACCCACAGGCCGGCCGGGACCTCCATGGACTCGAAACCTTCCGGGACCGGTTTCGTAGAGGCTACTGCGTGCCAGTAGTCCAGTTCGCTTCCCTCGATGCGCTGCTCTTCGATGTTGTCAGTGACTGAGAGCGGGCCTGCGGGATCCATGTCCGCAATCTTCAACAATTGCTTGGTGACAGCGGGGTCCAGTCCTCGCTGGAAGTCGATGATGGCTTGATTGGGTCCCTCGTGGACCAAAGGGACACGGGCTTTCAGGCCTATGAGGCGGAAAGCAGGTTGATCTTCTATGCGGTGCTTCATGTCGGCGTTTCCTTCAACTCGGAGGTGGAACCTCAATTGAGGTTGGGAATGGAGAACCGCGCCCGGCAGTCGTGCCTCAGAGGGGCTCAACCCGTGCAGGGCTTTGAACGCACGGGTGAATGCCTCTGCCGATCCGTACCCATAGCGGACGGCAACGTTCAGCACAGTCCCGCCCTCGAGGATTTCCGCAGTGGCTGCCGTCAGGCGCCGCCTGCGGATGTACTCAGATATGGGCAGGCCAGCCAGGGAGGAGAACATCCGGCGGAAGTGGTACTCGGAGGTCAGGGCAGCACGAGCCAAAACACCTACCTCGATATCCGAGGTGAGGTCTTGCTCGATGAGCTCTATGGCCCGATTCCAACCCTGCATCATGCCTCCGTCTTGCACCCGGTGCTCCATCCTTTTCATCGACGCTACGCGGACTTCCGAGTCGATGCCCCAACAATCCATGCCCGAAAATATCAGGCCACACAATGTATGAACCCGCACAACGCAAGAACCCGGAGACTGCATCTGCAGTTCTCCGGGTTCTTGGCTGTATTCAGTTGTTACGGTCGACTGGAGCCTGAAGCTTCTTCGTCCGGTTCGGAGGAGAAGGGTCGGTCCCCAGGGATGTCTTCCGTGTTCTTTTCATCCAGTTCGGCGTCAGCCGAAGGTACCGTCTTCTCGGCGTAGTCACCTTCGGTGTAGTCGCCTCCGGCATCTTCCTTCAGTGTCTCCGGGGACACACCTGTGTCTCCGTAGTCGCCTTCGGAATACTGGCCTTCGAGTTCGTCGCCGTTGGCGTCGCGGTTCTGGTTGTTAGCCATGGTGGGTCCTGCGGTTGGTGACCAGGCCGTAGATCAGCAGCACAATGATGGAGCCGCCGATAGCCAGGAGCCATGTGGTGAGGGAGAAGAATTCCTGCAGGCCCGTGTTAAAGATGAGCCCGCCGATCCAGCCACCCAGGAGTGCGCCGACGACGCCCAACAGGAGGGTGACCAGCCAGCCGCCACCCTGGCGGCCGGGAAGAATAAGCTTTGCGATAGCGCCGGCCAAAAGACCGAGCAGAAGAAAACCAAAGAAACCCATTTTTGCTCCTACTTTCTTGTTGATGGAAATTCCATGAACGTGATGAAGCGAGTATGTTCATCGGGTGCCTGTTCCAAGGTGTAGGCACCGTAATGGGGCCCCTGGAGGCCCTATGGAATGTGGGGATTGGAACTATTTATGCAACCCCGATGAATTTATGAAATGCAGCCAATAAAGCACTCCTGCCGATTGGGTCGGACTCGGTACTACACCAGCAACGCTAGCGGCTCCCGGGGCAAGTAGCAAGTAACCTGACTATTAGTCAGCCCTTGCTTGCGGGCCCCGAATGCTGCGGATTCGCGGTCTAGTGGCCCTTGAGGGAGTCTTTGACTCCTTGAGCTGCGTCCTTGACTTTCTCGCCGGACTGCTTGAGGTTTGCCTCAGATTGTTCGCCGACGCCCTCGGCCTGCAGGTTCCTGTCGCCGGTGGTTTCGCCGGTCTTTTCCTTGATCTTGCCGCCTGCTTCTTCGGCGGCATTATTAATCTTGTCACCCAGTCCCATGGTTTCACTCCTCGGGTTTCATGCGGCTACTTCCTGCGGTTATCCGCTGGTTGGCATAACAGTTTAGTCGAATGTTTTATTTCGGCAAATCACTATTAACCGGCCTGCAATCAATGGGCAGGTGACACGGCATGCCCGGCAGGGATAGTGTCAAGGAATAACACCTCGGAAGGAGTGATTGCTGTGAAAGGCAAAGCATTGTTCGCCGTCGGCGTGGCTGTCGGCTACGTATGGGGATCGAAGTCCTGGCCGGAGGTGTACCGGCGGGTCCGCGGAGGCACCGAGAAGCTTTGGAAGAACCCTGAGGTTCAAGAGAACGTGCACCAGGCCACGGAAGCAGTCCAGGAATCCGTGCCGGACGTTCTGGACAATCTGTATGAGGCCGGCAAGAAGTTGCTGGAAAAGGCAGAAGCGATGTTCCCTGGCATCACTTCCCCCAAGGCGGGTCAGCATACTGACTCCTCTTCCAGCAGCAAGCCCACCGTCACCACCGTCCCTACTATCAAGTCGGACGTGGTGTCCGACCCTGCCTTGGATGACGCCACGGGAAGTGACTGGACAGGCGAGGGCGGCGCTGCGCCGGAAGGTCCGGCGACCAACACGCCGCCCAAGGCCTGAACTCTCCTCACTGAGGGCAGCCGCGTCGGGTAAGTGCCGCCGTCGGAGGTCTATTTGGCGCGTTCGACCGCCGTCAGGATCGCCTCACCCAGCTCTTTGGGTTTGGTGAACTGAGGCCAATGTCCGGTGGGGAGGTCGAGGTACTCGACGTCCCGGATCCTGGCCAGTTCTGCCGTGAACGGGTGCCCGGCATCCATCCACTCCTTGAGAAGCGACGACGGGAACTGGCAGGCGATGATCGTGGCCGGTACGTCGTAGCGCCGGATGTCGCTCAGGTGTTGCTGGTCGAAGGCAACGCCCTTGGGCTCCGGGATGGCCCGTACCCGGAACGCGTCCTTGAGGTCGTCAGTCAGGTCTACGAGGTCTTCTTCCTCGAACAACTCCCATGGCGGCAGCGGGACGTCGTCGCCGTCGTCGGGCAGTTCGTCATTGATGACCCCGCCCTCACCGAGCGGTCCGCTGTCAACGTAAATGGCGCGGGCCACTCGGTCCGGGCGGGCATCTGCTACGCCATGGATGATGGCGCCGCCACCTGAATGGCCCACCAGGATGACCTTGCCGTCGAGGGAGTCTACTTTCGCCACCACGGCGTCGATGTGGGTGCGAAGGCCGATGCCCGCGCGTGATGCGTCCACCGACTCCAGCCCCGGCAGCGTCAGCGGATGAACCGTGTGGCCGGCTGCTTCCAGCGGTGGCGTCACCTCCTCCCACGACGACGTGTCCAACCAGAAACCGGGTACAAGGATGATGTCCATGCCGGTACCCTACGGGAGCCCACCGACAGTTTGTAAGGGCAGCTAGCTCCTCACCGCCAGCGTCTCCACTGCCTTCGCCAGGATCTTGGCGCGCGACTCCGTGGAGCGAGCTTTTAACACCTGCAAAATGATGAGGTAGCGCTCTGTCTTGCCCAGATTTTCAAAGGTTTCCTTGGCGGCCCGGTTTCCGGCGAGTGCGGCCTGCAGGTCCTCCGGAACCTCTGCGTTGGCTTGCGAAACGTAGGCGGCTTCCCAGCGGCCATCAGCTTTGGCTGCATCTATTTCGGCGTACCCGGCAGGTTGCATGCGTCGTGCCCGTATCAGTGCTTCCACTTTGCCCACGTTCACTTGGGACCACGAGCTTCGGGCCCGACGTCGGGAGTACCTTTGCAGGAATGTCTTGTCGTCGTGGCCCTTGCGTTGGCCGTCGATCCAGCCGAAACAGAGGGCGCCGTCCAAGGCTTCCTGTATCTCAATGAGTCCGGCGCCCGAGTTCTTTTTCCCGATGACAAGCCAGGCTTCGGCCTTGGTGTTGTGGTTCGCGGAGAGCCAGTCTTCCCACTCCGCGCCGCTGGCAAATCTCAGCAGCTCCGGCTCACTCTTCTGCTCCATGCTGCTACCTCCCCACTGCTCCTGGTTCAAGTACCAGCATCCCCCAAGTAGGTAGCAGCAGAGGCCGTGTTGGACGCTCAAAACGCCTCAGCTGCTACTTAGTTGGGTTTTGGGGAGGGGGTTGACGCAGATCACGTTTCCGGTCCATAGTTATCGTATACGATTTCGTACTTGATGCAGCCTGAGGAAGAGGAGGCGCCGTGACACTGGAGTTCCGGACCCAGGAAGTCAGCCAGGAGATGCTGGCCCGGACGCGCAAAGTCATTGCGGTCCACATCAACTACCCCAGCCGCGCGGCCCAGCGCGGGCGTACTCCCGAGCAGCCGTCCTACTTCCTGAAGCCTTCCTCGTCGCTGGCAATCGGCTCCACGGATGCTCCCGGAACGGTTGAGCGCCCGGCCGGCTGCGAACTCCTCGGCTACGAGGGCGAGATCGCGTTGGTGATCGGCAAGACCGCCCGCCGTGTCGGGTTGGAGGATGCCTGGAGCCACGTCGAGTGGGTTACCGCGTCCAACGACCTCGGTGTCTACGATCTCCGTTACGCAGACAAGGGATCCAATGTCCGGTCCAAGGGCGGCGACGGCTTCACTCCCGTTGGCCCGGCACTCATTCCTGCCGACGCCGTCGACCCCACCGATTTGCGGATCCGCACCTGGCATAACGGTGACCTGGTCCAGGACGATACCACCGGGGACCTGCTCTTCCCGTTCGCACAACTCGTCGCGGACCTCTCCCAGCTACTCACGCTCGAAGAGGGCGACATCATCCTCACCGGCACCCCGGCCGGCGCCTCGGTAGCCAAGCCGGGCGACGTCGTCGAGATTGAGGTCACCGGAGGTGATTTCAGCAGCGGCCGCCTGGCCACCAAAGTAACGGAAGGCACGACGCCGTTCGCGGACTTTGGTGCCCGTCCCAAGACCGATGACACCCAGCGGGAAGAAGCGTATGGATCGCGGGAGGCGGCTGGTCTGGAGGCTGCAGGACCGGAGGCTGCTTCCGTCCTGACGCCGGAGCTGAAGGCGAAGCTGGAGTCTGTCGCCACCGCCACATTGTCGTCCCAGCTCCGTAAGCGCGGGCTGAACAATGTGAGCATTGACGGCTTGCAGGCCACCCGCCCGGACCGCAAGGTGGTGGGCCTGGCCCGGACCCTGCGCTATGTGCCCAACCGTGAGGACCTCTTCAAGACCCACGGCGGCGGCTTCAATGCCCAAAAACGGGCCATCGACTCCGTGAATGAGGGCGAAATCCTGGTCATGGAAGCCCGCGGCGAGAAGGGCACCGGCACCGTCGGTGACATCCTGGCGCTGCGGGCCCAGGTCCGCGGGGCCGCTGCGATCATCACCGACGGCGGCGTCCGGGACTACTCCGCTGTGGCCGATCTGGAGATGCCCACCTACTTCGCCAACCCGCACCCGGCAGTCCTGGGACGCCGGCACATTCCGTGGGACACCGACATCACCATCGCATGCGGCGGCGCGACCGTTCAGCCGGGCGACATCATCGTGGCCGACTCGGACGGCATCCTGGTGATCCCGCCGGCCATCGCCGAGGAACTGGTGGACGACTGCATCCAGCAGGAAGAGGAAGAGACGTTCATCTTCCAGATGGTCCAGGAAGGCAACAGCGTTGATGGGCTGTACCCGATGAACAAGGAATGGCAGGCACGCTACACGGAATGGTCGGCCAGCCAAAGCCCGGAAGGAGCCTCAGGTGACTGAAACCGCCGTCGGAAGTCCTGCCCTGAAAGCTAATCCCGAAAGCAAGTCCCAACAGGCGTATGCCGCCGTGAAGGCGCGCATCGTGGAAGGCGCGTACACCCCGGGGTACCGGCTGGTGCTCGCGAAGATCGCCGAGGACCTGGGCTTCAGTGTGGTGCCGGTCCGGGAGGCGATCCGCCGGCTTGAGGCCGAAGGGCTGGTCAAGTTCGAGCGGAACGTGGGCGCTACGGTGGCCGGAATCGATCCCACCGAATACCTGTACACGATGCAGACGTTGAGCATCGTGGAGGGCGCTGCCACGGCGTTGTCGGCACCGCTGATCGATTCGGTAGCCGTCGCCCGTGCTCGTGCGGTGAACGAGGAAATGCGGGAGTGCCTGGAGCACTTCGATCCCGTCCGCTTCACCGCGCTGAACCAGGACTTCCACAGCGTCCTTTTTGAGCACTGCCCCAATCCGCACATTCTTGACCTGGTGCATCGGGGATGGAACCGGCTGGCCTCGCTTCGTTCGTCGACTTTCCGGTTCGTTCCCGGCCGCGCGCAGGAGTCGGTGCGCGAACACGAGGCCTTGCTGCAGCTTATTGAGGGCGCTGCAGACGCCGACACCATCGAAAAAGCAGCCCGCCAGCACCGCGCAGCCACCCTGGACGCCTACCTGGCCCAAGCCAAACAGTAACCACCGCCACTGATCACTAGTTAGGACTTCAACGATGACGACCTCCGTAGAGACCGCCAAGCACTATATTCCCGAGAACCTTCCGTCCCATATCCAGCACTTCATCAACGGCGAGTTCGTTGATTCGGTATCCGGCAAGACCTTCGACGTCCTGGACCCGGTATCGAACGGCAACTACGCCACCGCTGCTGCCGGCCAGAAAGAAGATATCGACCTCGCCGTCGCCGCGGCCCGCGAAGCATTTGTCAATGGTCCGTGGCCGAAGATGAAGCCGCGTGAGCGTGCCCGGGTGCTGAACAAGATCGCCGACGCCGTGGAAGCCCAGGAGGCCCGCCTCGCCGAACTCGAAACCTTCGATACCGGCCTGCCGATCACCCAGGCCAAGGGCCAGGCGCTGCGCGCTGCCGAGAACTTCCGCTTCTTCGCGGACCTGATCGTGGCCCAGTTCGACGACGCCATGAAGGTCCCGGGCTCGCAGATCAACTACGTGAACCGCAAGCCCATCGGCGTCGCTGGCCTGATCACGCCGTGGAACACCCCGTTCATGCTGGAGTCTTGGAAGCTCGCCCCGGCTTTGGCCACCGGTAACACCGTGGTCCTCAAGCCGGCCGAGTTCACGCCACTTTCAGCCTCGCTCTGGGCTCAGATCTTCAAGGACGCCGGCCTCCCTGACGGTGTGTTCAACCTGGTCAACGGCCTGGGTGAAGAAGCCGGCGATGCCCTGGTGAAGCACCCGGACGTGCCGCTGATCTCCTTCACCGGTGAGACCACCACGGGCCAAACGATCTTCCGCAACGCAGCCGCCAACCTCAAGGGCCTGTCCATGGAGCTCGGCGGCAAGTCACCGTGCGTCGTGTTCGCTGACGCCGACCTGGACGCCGCCATCGACTCGGCACTGTTCGGTGTGTTCTCCCTCAACGGCGAACGCTGCACCGCCGGCTCCCGCATCCTGGTTGAGCGCGCCATTTACGACGAATTCTGCGAAAAGTACGCCGCCCGGGCCAAGAACATCGTGGTGGGCGATCCCCACGATCCCAAGACCCAGGTAGGTGCCCTGGTTCATCCCGAGCACTACCGGAAGGTGGCCTCTTACGTGGAGATCGGCAAGTCGGAGGGTCGGCTCCTGGCCGGCGGAGGCCGACCCGACCACCTGCCTGAAGGCAACTACATCGCACCCACGGTGTTTGCCGACGTCGCGCCTGACGCGCGGATCTTCCAAGAGGAGATCTTCGGTCCCGTCGTGGCTATCACGCCTTTCGAGAACGACGACGAAGCCCTCGCCTTGGCCAACAACACCAAGTACGGCCTGGCGGCCTACATCTGGACCCAGAACCTGACCCGGGCCCACAACTTCTCCCAGAACGTGGAGGCCGGCATGGTGTGGCTCAACAGCCACAACGTCCGCGATCTGCGTACTCCGTTCGGGGGCGTCAAGGCCTCCGGTCTTGGTCATGAGGGCGGCTACCGTTCCATCGACTTCTACACCGATCAGCAAGCCGTGCACATCACGCTCGGCTCCGTCCACACGCCCAAGTTCGGCGCCTAGTACCCGACTAGGTCGCAATAGTGCGCGTTTTGAGTCTCCAAAACGGCATCTACTGCTACTCAGTTGGGTTCCCACACCACCCTTTCAACGAAGAGAGAATCCCATGAGCAACTTCACCGGCCCCATCCCCACTCCCGCAGTCCCGGCTCCGGACATCGTCCGCTGCGCCTACCTGGAACTCGTGGTCACGGACCTGGCCAAATCCCGCGCGTTCTACGTTGACCTTCTGGGCCTGCACGTCACCGAGGAGGACGAGAACACCATCTACCTTCGCTCCTTCGAGGAGTTCATCCACCACAACCTGGTCCTCCGCAAGGGACCCGTTGCCGCAGCCGCAGCATTTGCCTACCGGGTGAAGTCCCCGGCCGAGGTGGACGCCGCCGAGGCGTACTACCGCGAGTTGGGGTGCCGGGTTGAGCGCCGCAAGGAAGGCTTCACCAAGGGCGTGGGCGATTCCGTCCGCGTGGAAGACCCGTTGGGCTTCCCGTACGAGTTCTTCTACGACGTTGAGCACGTCGAACGCCTCACCCAGCGCTACGACCTCTACTCCGCCGGCGAACTCGTCCGGCTGGACCACTTCAACCAGGTGACCCCTGACGTCCCGCGCGGCCGCAAATACCTGGAGGACCTCGGCTTCCGCGTCTCGGAAGACATCAAAGATTCCGACGGCGTCACATACGCCGCGTGGATGCACCGCAAGCAGACTGTGCACGACACCGCCCTGACCGGTGGCAACGGACCTCGCTTGCACCACATCGCGTTCTCCACGCACGAGAAGCACAACATCATCCAGATCTGCGACAAGATGGGCGCCCTGCGCATCTCCGACTGCATCGAACGCGGCCCCGGACGCCACGGTGTGTCCAACGCGTTCTACCTCTACATCCTTGACCCGGACGGCCACCGTGTGGAGATCTACACCCAGGACTACTACACCGGTGACCCGGACAACCCCACCGTCACCTGGGACGTCCACGACAACCAGCGACGCGACTGGTGGGGCAACCCCGTAGTCCCGTCCTGGTACACCGAGGCCTCCCTGGTCCTGGACCTCGACGGCAATCCCCAACCCGTGATCGAGCGTACCGACGCCTCGGAAATGGCGGTCACCGTGGGCGCCGACGGATTCTCCTACACTCGTCCGGACGGGGCCTCCGGCGAGGCTGCCGAGGGTTTCAAACTGGGAGCGCAGGTCTAAAGCCATGCTGGACGCGAAAACGATCGAAGCCATTGCCGACGAATTGCTCGAGGCCGGACGCAACCGCAAGCCGGTACCGCGCCTCACCGCCCGCTACCCAGGCATGACGGTGGAGGATTCCTACGCCGTGCAGCAGTTGTGGATGCGGCGGAATGAGGAAGCAGGGCGCACGTTGGTGGGGCGTAAGATCGGCCTCACGTCCAAGGCCATGCAGGCCGCCACGGGCATCACGGAGCCGGACTACGGCGCCATTTTTGATGACATGGTCTTGGAGACCGGATGCTCCGTGGAATGGGACAAGTACACCCATCCCCGGGTTGAGGTGGAGCTGGCCTTCGTGCTCAAGTCCGGTCTCAAAGGACCGGGCTGCACCATTTTCGATGTCCTCAACGCAACCGACTACGTGGTTCCGGCCCTCGAAATCCTGGACTCCAGGATCGAGATGGAGGGCCGGACCATCGTGGACACCATCTCGGACAACGCCGCGATGGGCGCCATGGTGGTGGGCGGCCGCCCGGTGCGGCCGGATGCCGTCGACCTCCGCTGGGTCTCCGCCATCCTGTACAAAAACCAGACCGTGGAGGAGACCGGAGTGGCTGCCGGAGTGCTCGATCATCCGGCCAACGGAGTGCATTGGCTGGCCAACAAGATCGCTGCACACGGGGACTCAATGAAAGCTGGAGATATCATCCTCGCGGGCTCGTTTACACGCCCCTTATGGGTGTACAAAGGTGATACCGTACACGCGGACTACGGACCGTTGGGAGTTGTGACATGTCACTTCAGCTGAGCCCCACCTTCTATTCGGCCCTTGGTGACGCGGGGCGTCCGCTGGCCGGCATGTGGGTGTGTTCCGGAAGTCCGCTGGTTGCAGAGATCTGTGCCGGCTCGGGTTTGGACTGGCTGCTGATTGACGCAGAGCATAGCCCGAACGGCCTCGAATCCATCGTGGCACAGCTTCATGCCGTGAGCGGCTACCCTCTGCAGGTCATGGTCCGGCCGCCCGTGAATGACACAGTGCTAATCAAGCAGTATTTGGACCTCGGCGTGCAGAACCTGCTGATCCCCATGGTGAACTCAGCATTTGAGGCAGCCACCGCCGTTGCCGCTGTTCGTTATCCGCCGCTTGGCGTCCGTGGTGTTGGCTCGGCACTTGCCCGAGCCTCGCGTTGGAACCGCGTCCCGGACTACTTGGCCAACGCCTCCGACTCGATCAGCCTCACCGTTCAGATCGAGTCCGAGGCCGCGGCATCCGCCGTTGAGGAGATCCTTGCCGTCGATGGCGTTGACGGCATCTTCCTTGGTCCCTCGGACCTCGCCGCTTCAATGGGCCTGCTGGGACAGCAGGAGAATCCCCTGGTGAGGGCCGTCGTCGAGCATTGCCTTGCAGCCGCGAAAGCAGCCGGAAAACCGGCTGGCGTAAACGCCTTCAACGAGGCAACTGCCCGCGCATACCTCGACGCCGGTGCCTCCTTTGTACTGGTCGGCGCCGATGTCGCTGTTCTTGCCCGCGCTTCCGAGGGCTTCGCATCAACGTTCATTCCGGTGCCTGAAGTGGCTGAGCGCGAAAGCTACTGAGCCAGTTGCGCGGGCTAGCTGGCCGATGACTTCTTGCGGGCCATATACCACTCCGTGAATTCGCGGGCGCGACCGTCCTCGGCGAAACGGATAACCCAGAGGTTGTCATAGGTGGGCTCGCCATTCAGGTACGTGGTGAGGCCCTGGACGAACACGGTGTCACCATCCTGTCCGAGCAGCGTCCATTCGAAGGTCCAGTCCTCGGGCTTGTCGCCGGCGTCTGCCCAGGCTTTGACGATCTCGTCGTGGCCGTTCCATTGTTTTTCGGTGTTCGGCCGATCGGAATAGACGGCATCTTCAGTAAACAGGGCACGGATATCGTCGGGGTCATTCGAGGTCCACGCGCGTACGTACTGATCCATCCAAGAGTTCACGTCGTTGGTCATTTATCCGTTCTACCCTCCGATGGCCTGGGGTTCAACGGTGGCTTGCGCTGTTTGCCCAACGTTCCTGCTTGGTTGGAGGGCTGGTTACACGCCGCCAAGCTGCGGGAACGCACGACGCCGGGTGGTTTAGTCCTCGTCCAGGGTTTCCGTGAGGTGGTGCGTGGGAATGCGGTCGCGATCGTACGTAATCTCCGTGTAGCCGTGCGGCTGGGGGCGGCCATCGGCGCCGAGATTCACGAAGACGATTTCCTCGATGGTGAGGATCGCCTCCCGGGTGATCATATTGCGGACCTCGGCCCGCATGGTCAGGGACGTGCGTCCGAAGCGTTTCGCCGTCAGGCCCATCTCCACCAAGTCGCCCTGGACCGCGGAGCTCACAAAGTTGATCTCGGAAATGTACTTGGTGACGGCGCGGCCGTTGCCCAGTTGGAGGATGGCGTAGATCGCAGCCTCTTCATCGATCCACTTAAGCAGGCTGCCACCAAAGAGTGTGCCGTTGGCGTTAAGGTCCTCGGGCCGCACCCATTTGCGGGTGCGAAAGGTGATGTCTGCTTTTTCCATAATCCGAGATTATCGAACCGGCGCAACCTTCGCTTGATATTGCGCCCGTGACCTAGGCCATTGCAGTGTGCGACGCGCTGTGTGAGTCGATCCGCTTGGAATAGCAATACGACTCGCTAACGCCAACGTAGGGACCAAAATTTGGCACGGCGGCAAACCCCGCACTTTCATAGAAACTCCGCCCATCCGACTGGGCCGATCCTGCCTCAGCCGCGATCACACTGAACCCATGGGAATGAGCCTGCGCTTCGAGCGCTGCGAGGATCGAACTCGCCACTCCCGAGCCTCGGGCATAGGGGACAACGTAGAGCCGCTTGATCTCGACGGTCTTCTCATCCAGCATTCTCAGGCCGCCGCAGCCGAGAGGTTGGCCGGAGCACTTCTCGTAGGCCACAACGAATACTGCGGTGTCGGCCTCCGACGGCGGGGGACCGGGCTCGTGATCAGTGGTTCCGAACCTGGCATCGAGTTCTGCCTGCTGTGCGGCGCGGAGGTCTGCGCCCACGGGGTTCGCCCAAGTTACCTGCCGGATGTTGAGCCGTGGGTTGGTCTGCATCTTGCCTCATTTCGCCGGGTTTCGGGGAGGTGTCTATGCGTCTTAAGCCTAGGGAACTGTGGTTACCGCGGTGTTTCATACGCGTAAGCGTCGGGAGAAATGCAGGCAGTTCTCCCGTTGTGAGGCCCGCTTTGCGCCCTCCGGAGTGGGTTTTGCGTGCAAAGCAGGCCCCGCAACGTACCGGAGCCCTGCAACATCCCTGAATCACACAACGTCGCTGAATGGGCCAAGCCGGATCAGGGCTGAAGTGCCTCGCCCGTGGGATCCTCGGCCGTTTGGTCTGCCAGCGCCATGCCTCCAACCGGGATCTGGTCCCAATGCAGTACGCGCCATCCGCCTTCGGGATCGCCCTCCAGGGCCACAATCCCGGTGTTGGGGAGTTGATGGGTTTCTGCGAACACCGTATCTATGTCCGTTGCCCTGCGTCCTGCCCAGCAGCGGATTGCGGCACCGTGGCTGACGATGGCCGCTGTGGAGTGTCCAGCTTGGGCAACTTTCCGTACTGAAGCATCAAACCTGGCGAAGAAGTCCTGGCCGCTGAATGCTCCGGGCATGCGCACATCCAAGTCGCCGTCTGTCCAAGCGAAGACTGTGCTCATGTAGCGGAGGTGGGATTCGTGGTCGGTTTTCTT
The DNA here is from genome assembly GCF_048595705.1 of Paenarthrobacter sp. TA1.8. Classification (NCBI taxonomy): domain Bacteria; kingdom Bacillati; phylum Actinomycetota; class Actinomycetes; order Micrococcales; family Micrococcaceae; genus Paenarthrobacter; species Paenarthrobacter sp. TA1.8. The sequence goes on along the minus strand of NZ_CP184287.1, from coordinate 4,631,822 downwards.
CTCCAGAGCCCCTGCCTCAATTTCATGGACGCCGTCCAGAATTGTCGGCTCCAATCCGGTGGCCTTCGCCAAAGGCGCGACGGTCCGACGGGTGCGCAGCAACGTCGAGGTGTACAGGGCTTCGATGGCTTCGTCAGCCAAGGCCTCAGGCAGTGCGGCCGCTTGTCGTTCGCCGAGCTCTGTGAGCCCTGGCCCCGGGAATGCTGTGTCCAACTGGCCTGCGACGTTGCCGGGCGTCTGTCCGTGCCTGATCAACAGGAGCTTCATGCGTGCTCCGCTCCTTACGTTGGTAACTGTTCCGCGATTTGTGGTGAGGAAACACAATTTCGTTCACCAGCTTAAACGCCGACGGCGGACCGAGGCACTCAGCCCCGGCCCGCCGTCGTCGAGCATTCTGTCCTACCTGCAGGTAATCCTTACTGAAGGTGGTCCACCAGTTTGTCCGCGATGCCCGTGTACTTGCCCGGGGTCAGGGCGAGCAGACGCGCCTCGGCGTCGGGGGAGAGGCCAAGACCCTGAACGAATTCCTGCATGCGGGCGCCGTCCACGCGCTGGCCGCGGGTCAGGTCCTTGAGTCGTTCGTACGGGTTTTCCATACCTTCGACGCCGGCGATGGCTTCGGCGCGCATGACCATCTGGATTGCTTCGCCCAGTACTTCCCAGTTGGTGTTGAGGTCACCGGCGAGGACTTCCTCTGCGACGTCCAGGGCCTTCAGGCCCTTGGCTACGTTGGAGATCGCGAGCAGCGAGTGGCCGAAGGCAACGCCGATGTTCCGCTGCGAGGAGGAGTCCGTGAGGTCGCGCTGCCAACGCGAGGTGACCAGTGTGGCGCCCAAGGTGTCCAGGAGCCCGTTGGAAATTTCCAGGTTGGCTTCGGCGTTCTCGAAGCGGATCGGGTTGACCTTGTGCGGCATCGTGGAGGAACCCGTGGCCCCGGCGACCGGGATCTGGCGGAAGTAACCGATGGAGATGTAGCTCCAGATGTCCGTGCAGACGTTGTGCAGGATGCGGTTGAAGCGTGCGATGTCGGCGTAAAGCTCTGCCTGCCAGTCGTGGCTTTCGATCTGCGTGGTGAGCGGGTTCCAAGTGAGGCCCAGGCCTTCCACGAATGTCTTGGCGACAGCTTCCCAGTCAGCACTAGGAACGGAAGCGACGTGCGCGGCGTAGGTGCCGGTGGCGCCGTTGATCTTACCGAGGTATTCCGTCTTTGCAATGCGCGCCAGTTGGCGGTTCAAGCGGTGCGCTATGACAGCAAGTTCCTTGCCAAGCGTGGTGGGCGTTGCAGGCTGGCCGTGGGTGCGGGACAGCATGGGCACCGAGCGGTTTGCTTCGGCCATGGCTTCGATCTGCTTCACGAGGGCGGTGGCGTTGGGCAGCCATACGTTCTCCACGGCACCCTTGATACCCACAGCGTAGGAGAGGTTGTTGATGTCCTCGGAGGTGCACCCGAAATGCACCATGGCGGTGAGGTTCTCGATGCCAATGGCCGGCAGTCGGCGGCCGATGTAGTACTCAACAGCCTTGACGTCGTGGACGGTGACGGCTTCGATCTCGGCGAGTTCGTTGACAGAGGCGGCATCGAATTCATTAACGATGGCACGCAGCTGGGCCACTTGCTCGTCGGACAGCGGCCCCGCGCCGGGCAGTACGGACTGGCTGGTCAGGTGGATGAGCCATTCAACTTCGACGTGAACGCGATCGCGGTTAAGCGCAGCCTCGGACAAGTAGTCAACGAGGGGCGCGACGGCGGCGCGGTAGCGGCCATCAAGGGCGCCAAGGGCGAGAGGTTCGGAAGCGAGGGACACTCGGGTGGATTCAGCCATGTCGACTATTCTTTCATGCTCCGTGCATGGGTCGGGAGTCGATGACAAGCCTATGTGGACGGCTGATCGGGTTATCCACATAGCCGACGGCGGCACTTCCGTTGGGTTCGGCCGCTGCGTAGCGTCGACCCTACCGATCAGCAGAACAATCAACGGAGTACACAGACAATGAGCGTCGGCTTGATGCCTGCACCCAACCCGCCTACTTTTGATCCCTTGGAATGTGCTTCCCGAAGCCACGAAGTCCAAAGGCTCGCTTGGCGGATGCAAGCGTGCGTAGACCAAGTGGACCAGGTTCTCACGTCCCTGCGGAGAGCGCAGGTGGATGACTGGCTCTCTCCCGCGGGACGGGCCTACCGGACCACCCTTGCCCTGCATGCTTCAGCGCTGATGCGTGCGCGTGAGTCGGTGGAAGCTTCCGTTGCCATGGTGCTCCGACACTCTCAAAACGTCTCCGTCTCAGGCGAACGGGGTCCGTAATGGCAGATGCAGCTCCCGTCGGGGCTGGCACAGCACCACAGCCCTCTCGCCCAGCCAGTGACGGAATCCTCGCTATCAGGGGAGGCGTGGGCGGAATGTCCTTTCAGCTCGAGGAGCTCCTGAGGGGTGCGGGCAAGCTTGACGAACTGGTCCAGCAGCTCCTGGACATCGAAGAAGAAGCGCGTCAGGTTCAAGACTGCCTGGAACCCTTTCTCTACGATTCCTATGACACTGGCTGTAACGCCCTCAACGCTGTGGCCGAGAGCCGGAAGGAAGTGGGAAAGGTTCGCCAGGAATTGGTGGAGATCAGTGGAAGTGTGCGGGCCAGCCACAGGGACTATGTGGAAGCGGAGGCCAAGAACGCCAGGCCGCGACTCCCGGCCTTTGACGAGATGAAATTGGCCTGGCCGCCGACGCGGGACACGAGTAATTACCTGGCAGGTGCAGTTTTTCCTTATTGGACGAGTTCAGGGGGCGTCGCTCGCGGCGTCCTTGAATCGCCTCTCCGTCCGGACCTGCGGCCAAGACCCGTGAGTGTTGAAAGAGTGGACGAATCGGTGGCGGACGTGGATCCGTCCATGGCGGAAAGCCTCCGTCGTCTCGAGAGGCTCCACGCCCGCAACAGCGGAGAAATTGAAGTGATCCGCTTTGACAACAACGGCTCTGCTTCATGGATGGTGCTGATCCCTGGAACCCAGCCTGATTCACCCCCTACCAATCCTTTCGACATTCAAGGAATAGGTGAAGCACTGGGCTACGACTCCGAAGAAGTTGTCCCGGCTGTTGGCGCGGCACTGCGTGAAGCCGGGGCTGAAGCGGGCGATCAAGTGGTGGCAGTGGGACACAGTCAGGGAGGTGTTCACGCCATGAACCTCAGCCGGGACAAGGCGTTTCTCAGCGAATTCGATCTCAAGTATGTGCTGACGGCCGGGGCACCTGTCGGCGGCATCACCGCTGAGCCCGGCATCAGTTCACTCCATTTGGAGCAGGTCCAAGACTGGGTTCCAGGAGCAGACGGCCGGGTCAACGCCGATACTAAGGACAGGGTGACGGTCACGCTGACCAATGAAGTCAAGACACCCGAAGGGGAAAATCCCGGCATCGGTCCTGGGCACGATCAGGAAAACTACGCTGCCGGAGCGGAACTCGTTGAGGCAAGCCGTGACGAGTCACTAGCGGCATCTACTGCCGCGTTTGCTGGTGTTATCGGGGCTGGCGGGGCTGGCGGGGCTGGCGGGGTGGCCAAGGTGACGCGGTTCAAGCTGGAAAGAGCTCCGATCCCGGTTCTCCGTCCCGCAACGCCAGCCACTTCCGGATACGAGGGCTGGAGCCGGAACAAGGTAAAGCCCTAAGAAGGAGGCGACGAGTACCAGGAGATGCTAGCGCTTCCTGGCCCCTGGAATTAGGCCCGCCACCATGGAGATGATGCTGATGATGATCGAGGCCAGGATTGCCGTCCAGAAGAAGGAATCGATAGTGAGGTGCACGGGCGTGAAGGTGCTCAGCCATGCCGTCAGGTACAGCATCGCTGCGTTGATCACGATGGTGAACAAGCCAAGCGTCAGGATGGTCACAGGGAGGGACAATAGCCTGACCAGCGGACGGACAAAGGCGTTCACCACTCCAAAGATCAGGCCGATGAACAGATACGCCAGAATGATGCCGGCGGTGTCTGCCCCCTGCGTAAGCCCGGCGTTGGCTGCGGCCGACTCTGTGGCACTTGTGGAGATGTCCATGCCTTGCAGGAGCCAGGTTGCAACCCACAGGGCAAGCCCGTTGATCAGGACACGAATGATGAAGGAACCCATGGGCCCATGCTTTCACACACGCCTGTTAAAGAGCTCGGCGTCCGCCGTGGATGGGCAAGTAGGCTTGAAGCCATGACTACTACTGACAACGTACCGGAGGGCGTACTCCCTCGTCCGGTCGTAGACAGGCTCCCCAAGTATGCGGCTGGAAAACCCCCTGCTGCGATTGAGGGCCTCACCAGCTACAAATTGTCGTCCAACGAAAACCCTCTGCCTCCGATTCCTGCAGTGTTGCAGGCAATTGCGGACCAGACCGACATCAATCGATACCCGGACCCCCTGGCCACGAAGCTACGGAACGCTTTGGCCGGCTTCCTGGATGTTCCCGCTGACGATGTCGTCACCGGCGCCGGGAGCCTTGGGGCGCTGAACCAGATTTTGGCCACGTTTGCCGGCCAGAATGAGGACGGCAAGCAGGACGAAGTGATCTACGCCTGGCGGTCCTTTGAGGCCTACCCCATCTGCGTGGGCCTCGCAGGGGCAGCCAGTGTGCAAATCCCCCTGTTGTCGGACGGGCGCCACGACCTCGAGACCATGGCTGCCGCAGTCACCGTACGCACCAAAGTGATTCTCCTGTGCACGCCCAATAATCCCACCGGACCGATCCTCACGGCTGAGGAAACGGAGCAGTTCATCCAAGCCGTGCCGCCCAATGTTGTGGTGGTCATCGATGAGGCCTACCAGGAATTTGTACGGGACGCGGAGGCCGTGGACGGCATTAAGCTCTACCGCAAATACCCCAATGTGGTTGTGTTGAGGACCTTCTCCAAGGCGCACGGCCTGGCTGGCCTGCGTGTTGGCTACAGTGTCTCCGGCCCTTTGCTTACACAGCACCTCCGGGTCACGGCCACTCCTTTTGCCGTTTCCCAAATTGCAGAACGTGCCGCCGTTACTTCACTCGAGAATTTCGATCAGGTTGTGGAAAGGGTACAAAGCCTGGTGGACGAACGGGATCGCGTGACGGCTGGCCTGAGGGAACTGGGCTGGTTCGTTCCCGAGGCTCAAGGCAACTTCGTCTGGTTGAATCTCGGGGAGCATAGCGGGGAGTTTGCTGCCATGGCGGCAGGACAGGCCTTGTCTGTTCGTGCCTTTGGAAATGAAGGTGTTCGGGTCAGCATCGGCGAGGTGGAAGCCAACACCCGGTTCTTGGATCTCTGTGCAGGTTATACAAAGGCTCCGCAAGGTTCCTAGCGGTTAACAAATGCGCCATCGCTACTTACTGCCGATAAAGTAAGGGACGAAAGCCAAAATATATGCCTGTTCCGGAATGCATTCCGGAACAGGCATATATCCCAGCGACAGACATTGCCCGGCGCCTCGCCACGGCAAGCAAGGAGACGGAATGGGCTCGACACAACTGCCCCACGGGACGGAAGAAAGTCTCGCGGCAACCACCGCGGCAGCAGCCGCACCAGGCGAACCAGTGGAAATGGTGCAGTTGCTCGGGCCCGACGGCAAACTGGGCTCCGATCCCGTCTTCTCGGACTACGCCAAGCGGATCGATCCGGAGAAGCTCCGTGTTTTCTACACGGATATGGCGAGGATCCGTCGCTTTGACCAGGAGGCCACCGCGCTGCAGCGCCAAGGCGAGCTTGCCTTGTGGGTGCCGCTGACTGGCCAGGAGGCCGCGCAGATTGGTTCGGGCCACGCAAGCCAGGCCCAGGACTACATCTTCCCCACCTACCGTGAACACGGCGTCGCGCTGGTCCGCAATGTAGACCTCGCCGAGCTGCTCAAGCAATTCCGCGGTGTGTCCAACGGTGGCTGGGATCCGCGGGAGAACAACTTCCACCTCTATACATTGGTGCTCGCAGCCCAGACGCTTCACGCTGTTGGCTACGCCATGGGCATCCAAAGGGACCAGAAGCTCGCCTCGGCCTCAGACTCCACAGACCCCAAGGCTGCAGTCATCGCTTACTTCGGTGACGGCGCCAGCTCCGAAGGCGACGTCCACGAGTCGATGGTCTTTGCGGCGTCGTACAACGCCCCGGTTGTTTTCTTCTGCCAGAACAACCACTGGGCCATTTCCGTGCCTACTGAAGTCCAGACGAAGGTTCCGCTGGCGAACCGCGCCAAGGGCTATGGCTTTCCGGGCATCCGGGTGGACGGCAACGACGTCATCGCCGTCCATGCCGTTACTGAGTGGGCACTCGAACATGCCCGGGAGGGCCGCGGCCCTGTGCTCATCGAGGCGTACACGTACCGGGTGGGCGCACACACCACTGCGGACGACCCCACCAAGTACCGGGAATCCGCCGAAGAAGCTGCCTGGCGGGAGAAAGATCCACTGGACCGCCTGGAGAAGTACCTGCGCGCGGAGGGTTTGGCGGATGAAGCGTTCTTCGACCAGGTCAAGGCCGACGGCGATGAGCTCGCCAAGTACGTCCGCAGCACAACACATGGCCTTGAGGTCCCGGATATCCGTGAAGCCTTCGCCAGTGTCTACGCCGAACAACACCCGCTGATCGCGGAGGAACTGGCCTGGTTCGAGGAATACTCTGCCGGCTTCGAGAGCGACCAGGAGGCAGCTAACTGATGGCAACAATGACCATTGCGAAGGCCATCAACGAGGGTCTGCGGGCATCGCTGACAAACAACCCCAAGTCCTTGCTGATGGGTGAGGACATCGGACATCTGGGCGGTGTTTACCGCGTCACGGATGGCCTCATCAAGGAATTCGGCGACGAACGCGTCGTGGACACCCCCTTGGCTGAATCCGGCATCATCGGAACCGCCATAGGCCTGGCGCTTCGCGGATACTCACCAGTGTGCGAAATCCAGTTCGACGGCTTTGTTTACCCTGCCTTCAACCAGATCACCACCCAGCTGGCCAAGATCCACTCCCGCAGCCTCGGCAAGCTGACCGTTCCGGTGGTCATCCGCATCCCGTACGGCGGCGGCATTGGCTCCATCGAGCATCACTCAGAGTCGCCCGAAGCGCTGTTCGCCCATACCGCGGGCTTGCGCATCATTTCCCCTTCCAACGCCCATGACGCCTATTGGATGATCCAAAAGGCCATCGAATGCCAGGACCCCGTCATCTTCTTCGAACCCAAGCGCCGTTACTGGCTCAAGGGTGAGGTCGACGTCGAGAATGCAGGTCTTTCCGAGGACCCCTTCAAAGCACACGTTGTCCGTGAAGGAACGGACGCGACCATCGTGGCCTATGGCCCGCTGGTGCCGGTTGCGCTGGCGGCCGCCAACGCCGCCACTGAGGACGGACGGAGCATTGAAGTCATTGACCTCCGTTCCATCTCGCCTTTGGACTTTGACACCGTGGAAGCATCGGTCAAGAAGACGGGCCGCCTGATCGTAGCCCACGAAGCCCCTACTTTTGGTGGTATCGGCGGCGAGATCGCCGCGCGCATCAGCGAGCGGGCATTCCTGCACTTGGAGGCGCCCGTCATTCGAGTTGGCGGGTTCCATATGCCCTACCCGGTGGCCAAGGTGGAAGAGGACTACTTGCCGGACATCGACAAGATCCTTGAGGCGCTCGACCGCTCCTTGTCCTACTAAACCGTCCTACCAACCGCCCTGATCCAGCCCGGCTTCGCTGCCGGGTGACCGGAAATCGAGGACCACTGTGACTGTAAAGAAATTCAACCTGCCGGACGTTGGCGAAGGCCTGACCGAGGCCGAGGTAGTGGCTTGGAAGGTTAAGCCAGGTGACGTCGTCGCCATTAACGACGTCTTATGCGAGATCGAGACCGCCAAGTCCCTCGTCGAACTCCCTTCTCCTTTTGCGGGTACTGTCACGGAGCTGCTGGTTGAGGAAGGCATCACGGTTGAAGTCGGCACGGCGATCATCGCTGTTTCGGAAGGCCAGGAGGGTGAAGCTGCGCTGGTGACGCCTGCTGCGCCCAAGGCACGCGCCGTCGAGATGCCCCTGTATGGCAAGCTACCCGCCGACGATGACACCGACGACAACCGTCCGGCTGGCGGTCCGCTGGTCGGTTCAGGACCCAAGGCCGACGCCGTGAAGCGTCGGGCGCGCAAACGTCCGGCCGGGGCAGTGGTTGAGGCAGCCACGGTCGCCGAGAGTGCCGAAGGTACTGTCCAGGACCACCAAGCAGCGGTGGAAGCCAAAGCAGCCGAATCGCCGGTTTCACACCGCACGACGGCGGGCCCCGCCGTCGTCGCACCCCTCACCTTTGCGACTGCCACCCCAGCGCAGTCCGTCGCGCCTCAACCCCAGGCGCCGCAAGCGGCGGCCTCCCGCGGTGCGGCGATCAGCGGAACCATCAGTGGCTTGGTCAACAAGGTCCTGGCAAAGCCTCCGGTCCGCAAGTTTGCCCGGGACCTCGGCATCGATCTCGCTGACGTCGTGGGTACCGGTGAGCGCGGTGAAGTGACTCGCGAGGACCTGGTGAGCTACCAAGCCCAGCGCGACGCCGAGCATGACCAAGCAGATAGTTTCTGGGGTGCCTCGAAGAAACCGCAGGATCAGCGCGTGGAACGGATGCCCGTCAAGGGCGTTCGCAAGGCGACCGCCAAGGCCATGGTTGATTCAGCTTTCTCGGCTCCCCACGTCAGCATTTTCGTGGACGTGGATGCCAGCCGCACCATGGAGTTCGTAAAGCGGCTGAAGGTCTCCCGCGACTTTGAAGGCATCAAGGTGTCCCCGCTGCTCATCCTTGCCAAGGCAGTGATCTGGGCTGCTGCCCGGAACCCCAGCGTCAACGCAACGTGGGTGGAGAACGCTGACGGTAAGGGTGGCGCGGAGATCCTGGTGAAGCACTACATGAACCTTGGCATCGCCGCCGCAACCCCGCGCGGACTCATGGTGCCCAACATCAAGGACGCCCAGGACCTTTCCCTCAAGGAACTGGCCCTTGCGCTTAATGAGTTGGCAACCAAAGCCCGGGCAGGGAAGACGCAGCCGGCTGAGATGCAGGGTGGAAGCCTGACCATCACCAACATCGGCGCGCTTGGCATTGATACCGGAACCCCTATCATCAACCCGGGTGAAGTAGCCATCATTGCCTTCGGAACCATCAAGCAGAAGCCGTGGGTGCTGGACGGCGAAGTCATCCCGCGCTGGATTACGACACTCGGTGGTTCTTTCGACCACCGCGTGGTTGACGGGGATTTGTCCGCACGCTTCATGGCGGACGTCGCATCAATTCTCGAAGAACCGGCGCTGCTGCTTGACTGACGAGCAAGCCGACCCACCACGCGCTGGCCGTAACACGGAGACCATAACTGAGGAGCCGGGCCATGTGCCCCCTCAGTTGTTGACGGGGCCATGGCGCACGGTTGCCCGGGTGCTGACGGAAGTATTCCAACCACCGGTTGTTGTTCTTGCCCTCCTGCTGATCAGCCCTGCCATTGAACCAGGGTTCCCGGGAACCATGTGGTTTGGGCTGCTCGCGGCGATGTTCGTCTGCGTCCTGCCGCTGGCCTACGTGCTGGTGATGGTGAAGCTGGGCAGGATCACGGATCACCATGTCAGCGATCGGCGCCAGCGGCCCGTTTTGCTTCTGATGACGTTGGCGTCAGTGCTGGTTGGCCTGCTCGTCCTGCATCTGCTCAGTGGTCCGGTGAGTGTCACGGTGATGGTCATTGCGCTCATCGGAGGCATTGGAGTTCTGGCCGTAGTCAGTGCCTTCTGGAAAATGAGCGGGCATGCATCGGCTCTTGCCGCGGCCGTCGTTATCTCCGTGATGATGTTCGGGCCGGAGTGGCTTCCCCTGCTGCTCCTCGTGCCGGCGGTTGGCTGGTCACGATTGGTATTGCGCGCCCACACCCTTCCTCAGGTTATTGCAGGCTCATTATTTGGAGGCATTGTCATAGCCGGCCTGTGGTGGCTGCTGCGGGAGTGGATGCTCTAGCAGCTAGAACGCCGGGTAACTGACCAGCAGCGCCTGCAGTTCCGTCGTCGACATGTGGTTTGCCATCTCCACACTGATGCCCATCGCGACGGCGGCCACGGTGACCATGGCAACACATGCCACGGAAAGGAAGCGCCAATCCTTGCGGAAGACGCTGCCCAACGTCTCGGGCATCTCCAGGCTGGGGGTGATCATGTTGGGGGCGCTGTCCCAGGAGCCGTCGTCGAGCATGGCGATGACGCGGTCGTTGGTTCGGTCGTAGCGCATGGTGCTGATGTGGTTGCCGTGGCGGGCAAGAAGAATATCGTGTCCCACGCGCTGGCGCGGCTGCAAAGTAAGCACGTAAATGATCCCCTGAAGTCAGTAAGTGGAGGTGGCGCGCGCCATTGCGGGCATCTCAATTTTATAACGATGACTTCAGGCAGCCGGCCCAAAAGACGCCAAACGCCGGGTGAGGCTCCCCACCCGGCGGCGTGATCCAGCTCGCGTTAGGGCTGGTCGGTCTTGGCGATGTAGACGTCGCAGGGCGCGGTGTGCGCTACGGTGTTGGCCACGCTTCCAAGAACGCGACCCAAGCCCTGCATGCGACGGTTGCCCACCACGATCAAGCGGGCATCCTGCACCTCAGCCTCCTTGACCAAGGCTTCACCCGGTTTGCCGCGCGCAGCGGAGTAGGTAACCTCGAGCCGGTCATCCATCAGGCGCTCCGCCACAGCGCGAGCCACAGCTTCAGCTTCCGCGGCGTCGGAGACGATCCACTTGTCGGTGCCTATCTCAACCACCTCTGTCCGGTTGCTGTCGAAGGCACTGACCACGCGAAGGCTGGCTCCGAGGCCGATCGCCAACTGCTGGGCGGCCTGGGCTGCCCTCATAGCAGTCTCGCTGCCGTCTACTCCGACGATCACAACTCCGGTCATTGTGGTGCTCCTTCATTGGTAGCTTCAATGGCATCCGCCAGGACAGGGGCCAAGCGGCGGACACCTTCGGCTATCGTATCCGGCGGTACGGCGCTGAAAGCGAGACGGAGCTTGTTGGAAGGTCCGTCAGCCGGGGAGAAGGCCGCACCCGGGATGAAGACGACCCCCGCGTCGATCGCCTTCCCGAGCAGGGGATAGGTATCCACGCCTTCGGGCAGCGTGACCCACACGAAGAAGCCGCCGTCCGGGCGTGTCCAGGTGAGGCCGGCCGGCATGTACTCATCGAGTGCGGACAACAGGGCCCGGCAGCGTTCCGCGTAGAGCGCCCGGTAGGTTTCGATCTGCCCTTCCCAATCGTACTCACGGAGGTATGCCGAGACGAGCATTTGATTCAGGGGAGGCGGGCAGAGTGTCACTGCCTCGGAGGCCAGGTAGAAACGACGCTGCAAGTGCGCGGGAACCAGGGCCCAGCCGATGCGCAGTCCGGGGGCAAAGATTTTCGAGAACGAGCCCAGATAAATGACGTCATCCGGGTTGGCGGCTCGCATCGGGGCGATCGGGTGGCCATCGAACCGCAGGAGTCCGTAGGGATTGTCCTCGAGGACAATAATATTCGCGCTACGGCATATATCGACGATATGCTGCCTGCGTTCCGCGGCCAGCGTGATGCCTGAGGGGTTGTTGAAGTTGGGGATCGTGTAGAGGAACTTGATGTTCTTGCCCTCTGCCTTAAGTGCCGCGATCCTGGCCTCAAGAAGCTCGGGTACCAACCCGTCGTCGTCCATTTCGATGGGTTCCACCTGGACTTGGTACGCCTCAAATGTGTTCAGGGCGCCCACGTAGGTGGGGTTCTCCACCAGGACAACGTCGCCCGGGTTGCAGAAGACCTTGGTGGCAACATCCTGCGCGGACTGCGATCCCGCAGTGATCACGATGTTCTCCGGGGCGGCGTCCTCGATTCCCTCGGCGGCCATGATGGTGCAGATCTGCGCGCGGAGTTCTTCCGTGCCTTGGCCGCCGCCGTACTGCAGGGCGGTCATACCCTCTTCGGCGATGATGCGGGCCGCGGTTTGGCCCAGCTTCTCCAGGGGTAGCGACTGCAGGTACGGGTTGCCGCCGGCAAGGGAGACAAGGCCTGGCTGCATCGAGATGTCGAAGACGTCCCGGACGGCGGACTGTTTGATATTGGCGGCCCGCGCGGAGAACAATTCCTCGTGCGGGTGAGCGGCCGTGGCGGCCCGCTCAATGGCGTCGATGGCTTCAGCGGGCAACGTTGCGCCGGCATCCAATGTTTCGTGGGTCACAGTGACAGGATACTCCTCGATGTTGCTAAAGAGGCAACAGTTGTTTTCGGATCACTTCATTTTCGCAGCCTATCCTTTACGCCGCGATCGTGAAGGGCTGGAATGTAGCTATGACAGCGCACAGGGGATCCGTGACCAAAGCAGAACACTTCCATAAACTTCACGACGCCGGGCCAACGCCGCTTGTGCTCGTGAACGTGTGGGATGCAGCTTCCGCCCGCGTTGTGGAGGAGGCGGGTGCGACGGCGATTGCCACCTCAAGCTCGGCTGTCTCCTGGAGCCTGGGGTTCCGGGATGGCGACCACGTGCCGTGGGGCCTGGCAATGGCTGCACTGGGCCGGGTTGCCGGGGCAACCCGGTTGCCGGTTTCGGCAGACATCGAGACGGGCTACGGGCGCACCGACGACGAACTTCGTGCCACTGTCCACGCCGTCCTGGACGAGGGAGCCGTGGGCATCAACATTGAGGATTCCGCCACTGAGCCGCTCACGGACATCAACGAACAGTCGCGCCGGATTGCCTTGATCCGCGCAGTTGCTGACGATCGTGGAATACCCCTGTTCATCAATGCCCGCACCGACACCTACCTGTCGGGCCAGTTCGCGGACACTGCCTATGACGAAACCCTGCGCCGTGCCGAGGCCTACCTCACTGCGGGTGCGGACGGAATCTTCGTGCCCGGCGTCGTGGATCTACACGTTCTCCATGAGCTGTCCAGCAGGATTCCTGCACCGCTCAACGCGTTGGCGGGCGTCGGGGCGCCGTCGCCCCTTGAGCTCCACGATGCAGGGGTCCGTCGCGTCAGCATTGGCGGCAATACGGCCAAAGCAGCGTATGCCAAGGTGGCGCGGGTGGCGAAGGAAATCCTTGGTGACGGCAATTGGGCGGGGCTGGCTGGCACGCGCAGCCACGACGAAATGGACTCCCTGTTCGCGCCAGGGCCCAAATACAGCCTTTGAACGCGGTCCTTGCCAGCGGGCTGAAGGCACGACGCCGGCACCCGGCTTTAATGTCAGACCTCGCCGTTAGCGTGGGTCATGGAAAACGAGGGGAGGATCCATGCCACGGCGCAGTGTACAGTTCTGGCGGATCGAGCAGCTGAACGGGGACGAGCTCAGCCGGCCATTTCCAGCGCGCCGTCTGGCCGAGGTGCTGAGGAAGGCCCAGGACTCAGGGGTGAACCGGCACTTCACAAGTGCGGACGGGACTGTGCTGCTTGCCCAGGCTGTGGCATCGTCGCCCTTTCCCGTGCTGCTTTTGGACCGGGTGCGGGACACTAATCTTCCCAGCGTCGGCGATGCCCTCGGGCGGCGCAAGCCCCTGCCGTTGGCTCCGGGTGACCATTTGCTGGAGACCACCTACTTCGCCTTCCTGAAGAGGAATGTCATAGCGGTGCTGACCAGTGGCAATGGACCCCGGGCATCCAGGATGGGCGAGTACCTCGAAGGAATGCTGGGGCTTGAGCCAAGCCTGGTGCCGGTTGTGCGCGAGGACATCGAGGAAATCCTTACCCGGCTGGAGGTGAGCCGTTTCGAGTTCGCGCTTCCTGCCGAACGTCTGTCCGGGAAGCTTATGGAGGGGGAGTGGGCTGACGTTCTGGACAGCGCCTCGCGGCTCATGAATGAGGGTACGTTCAGGATTTCCCTGAGCGTTGGCAGAGCGGGCAAGGCCGAGGATAAACAGCGGATTCGGGACCGGATCCAGCAACTGATCGATCTCTTCCGCAGGGCCGGGTCCGTGGAGCATTTCGATTATGTGGTGGCTGAGGGCAAGGACTCCCTGACGGGCGACCGTGAGGTGGTGGACCTGCTGAAGGAGCGGTTCATCTCGCATATCGAGGTGGATCCGGATGTCTTCAACGACCCCCAAAAGTCCACCACCGAGGCGATCGCCATCCTCAATAGACAGGCCAGGGACAACGAGGCGTTTTTTGCCAAGACCCTGCCGGACATCAAGGGTTCGGCTGATTCCGCGTTGGTTCCGGACATCGTTGCGGGCGGAATGGCCACTGTTCGGGCAGCTATGGCGGCGGCCGTGGAGAGCGCTGACAAGGCCGGTCAAGCATCCGAGGAGAACCAAGGCGGTGCAGATCATGAGCTTGTACGGGGTTGACGTTGAGCGAACCGGGCGCCGCAGGACTCTGTGGCGTTGGTTTCTGTTGCATCCCAGTGCAGACTTCGGATGGGCTGCGCTTGTCGTCCTGATCTGGCTGGGAATCGGGCTGCTTTCGCGTCACCCGCTGATGCTGGAAAGCGTGGACCCTGGTGCACGGCGAACCCTGTTCCAGACTCTCGCCACGCTGGCCGGCGCCACGGCTGGCCTGACGCTGACCAGTGTGTCCATGCTGATCAACGTGCTGGGAAAGAAGGCTGCGCCGGGTCAACGGGAACTTCCCTTGGAGAGACTTTCCGCCACTCATCGGCGCCAAATCGGCGAAGTCTTCCTTTTTGCCATCCCCGGGCTGGGCCTTTTGGTGGTTGCCGCCTTGGCCACGGTGGTCCTGGAAGGAGATGCCGTCACGGGCCTGTGGATTCCTGAAGCACTGGCCTTCGTGCTGACCTTCGCCTCAGTCCTTGCCCTGTTGCGTGTGGCTTGGGCACTCCGGAGGGTGCTGGCGATCGCAACGGCATGAACAGGCAAAGCCGATACCCCGTGCCTGGTAACGCGCGCAGCAGGCCCCGCAGTCACCGTACGCTCAGGGCCTCCGTAAGTGTCCGGCCGTTCACATAGATTTCGGCTCTCGATGCACCACTGGCGGACACGATTGTCTGCGTCAGTTGCGCCTGGATCCGTGGGATGTCGCACACGCCCCCGGGCCGCAGGGAGCCACTGAGGTTAACCACCACCGTCGCACCGCTCATGTAGCCCGAGAGGTAGCGCAGCGACGAATCAGCCAGGGAGTCGTAGAGGGCTGCATCACTGTCCACTGGCATTCCGGCCTCCAGCAGGCGGCCGAGTGCCACGGACAGCGGGTCGCCGGGCACGGCAACGCCCCTGATAGGTACCAGGCTGTCGTTGCAGCCGAACCGCACGCCGCGGGCGCCGCCGTCGTCGATTGCCACGTAGTAGACCGCGGGTCCGGAGTTTTCCGAATCCACGGGAATGACTGTTGCGGTGGCTGTTGGTTCCGGCGCGCTGGTGCCAGGTTGGGGTGAAGGCTCGACGACGGCAGCCGGTGGGGTGGGCGAGGTCACGGAGGAAGCGGGAGTGCTCTCGGACGGTGCTGGAGCTGGTGTTGCTGCCGCGGGCGACGCGGCGGGGACGGCAACGGACGGAGTACCCGGGCTCGAAGGCGCAGGAGTTGAGGCGGCGGGTATGGGAGCAATGGGCGAAGCTGTTGGCACAGGCGAAGTCATGGAAACTATAGGCAAGGGGCCCGCGGCCCCTGATTCGGAGGGTTCGGCAGGGACAGCAGTGCAGCCAGCCATCCACAGGCCGAAGATGAGGCAGGCAGCCGTGATCGCCGTCGTACTTTGTGGTCCCCGTCCGGCATGCATGACAGCCCAGCGCTCCTGTCCGTCCACCTGTATCTCCAACGTTAGGACGGGACGGCGGAACACAACATGCCGTTACGGTGACGGTTCGGACAAGAGTTGGTCACGCCCCGTCCGCAGCGGCAGGAATGCGAATGCCCCCGCCCGCGGAATGCGGAACGGGGGCATCGAAAAAGCGAGGAGGCTAGGCTGCTGCTTCTTCGTCCTGAACGGCCGTCAGGGGCTCGAAGATGCCCTTGATCTGCTCAACAACCTCGGCGTCGTCCTTCGGGTGCAGTTCAGCGAAACGGATCATGGAGCCCGGGACGGCCAGCTTTACGTCTTCAAGTACCTTGGCGCCGGCGATGCCGGCAGCTTTGCGGGCTTCGTCCTGGGCCCATACTCCACCGAACTGGCCAAAAGCGGTTCCGACGACGGCGGTCGGCTTGCCGGAGAGGGCGCCGGCGCCGAACGGGCGGGACAGCCAATCGATGGCGTTCTTCAGGGAGGCGGGCATGGTTCCGTTGTGCTCGGGCGTGACGAGCAGGATGGTGTCGGCGTCGGCAGCTGCAGCGCGGAGGGCGGCGGCTTCGGCGGGAACCTGGCCTTCGACGTCGATGTCTTCGTTGTAGAAGGGGATGGTGCCCAGTGAGCCGTGGATCTGCACATCAACGTTGTCGGGAGCGTTCAGCTGGATGGCTTCGGCCAGCTTCTTGTTGTGGGAATCGGCGCGCAGGCTGCCGACGAGGGTAAGAACGGTGCTCTTTGACATGGTGTCTCCTTTTGTCTGGCCGGGTGAGGTGCCGGCCGTTCGATGTCTGGGCTTGGAGCCTTCATCGATACTAAACGGACTATGGTCCGCTTTCTATTCCCGGGGTCTAGAATATTTCTGTGAGCTCGATCCCCATTCGGCCGGACGTGCCCCTAGGTGCGCCCCACGAGCGCAGTGACGCAGCGAGGAATCGCGAGCGATTGCTCAACGCTGCCCGGGATCTGGTGGCCGAGCTCGGCGCCGAAGCGCTGACCATGGACGCGCTCGCCTGCAAGGCCAAGGTTGGCAAGGGGACAGTCTTCCGCCGCTTCGGTAGCCGCGCCGGGCTCATGATGACCCTGTTGAGCGACTCGGAGTCCGAATTCCAGCATGGATTTATGTTCGGGCCGCCTCCGCTTGGTCCAGGAGCCGCGCCAAAGGATCGATTGGTGGCCTTCGGTGAGGGGCGAATCTACTTCGTCCTTGAAAACGGCGAACTCCTGAAAGCGGCGGGAGCCGCTACCCGTAACCGGTTCGATGTTCCCGCGACTAAGCTTTCGCATCGACATATGGAAGTCCTGCTGAGGGAGGCGGGAATCGCTGATCCGTGGGTGATGGCGATGTCACTGACCTACGCCCTGGACCCCGAGCGAATAGTGGACGATGTTCGCGTTCGAGGTATTTCACCCACGCGGCTTGCGGACTCCTGGCGTGAGCTGGTCACCCGTCTCCTGGGCGCCGACTAAGTCGCGCCGCTACATCAGCCGCAACCAGCGCAGCCAAGGCAGGAAGCCTCTGTTAGCGCCACCAATCCTGACGTAGTAAGCGCAACAGTGCTGCCGAATTCGTAAACAGGACGCAGCCTGCACATAACAATCTGGCTGCAGGCGCGAAACCGGACGCCTTGAAGCAAAACGTGAAGCAGTTATTGTGGTAGTTTCCTCTTGAATGTGACGCATGCCATACAGGGCTGGTGATCACTGAAGGGGTGCGGGGGGCCCAAGAACCCGCTGCGCCAATTCGTAGCTGACGCCGGCCACAGCCGGGAACCGCGGAAGGACGAGCATTGAGTTTTGCCACGATTCGGGGCAGCCGCCCGACATGCTGAAATATCTGATGAAGCGGTCGGGCATCTACCTGATCATGATCTTCCTGACGACGAGTGCGGGTTACTTCCTGGCGGTCTCGTCATTGAAACCCGCAGTGCTCGAGCAGGAAAAAATCCCCCGGCCGACCCCTGAACAAGTAGCTGCTTCTTTCCGGGGACTCGGGCTGGACCCGGATTTGAACCCTTGGGAACGGTACATTCAGTGGCTCTGGGGCATCGTCACCCGCTGGGACTGGGGCCGCAGCCCGAACGGCGCGTTCGTCAACGCCGAATTCGCGGACCGCGTGATGGTCTCCACCCGGCTGTTCATCGCCTCGATCATCCTCACCCTGGTCATCGGCGTAGCCCTCGGTGTCTACTCCGCCGCCCGCCAGTACAAGTTCCAGGACCGCGCCATCACGTCCTACAGCTATCTGGTGCACATCCTCCCTGCACCCATCGCGTACTTCCTGGTGCAGCTCGGTGCCATCAGCATCAACGAGGCGGTCGGTGAGCGCATCTTCTTCGTCACGGGAATTTCGACGCCGGGAATTGAGCCGGGCTGGCCGGCTTTCGTTGACCTGGTGGCCCACTACGCCGTGCCAACTTTCGCGATGACCATCTTTGGCTGGGCGGGTTACCAGATCGCCCAGCGGCAGTACCTCTTGGACAACGTGAATGCCGACTTCGTCCGCACTGCCCGCGCCAAGGGACTGACGCGAAACCAGGCCATCAGGAAGCATGCCCTGCGCGTCTCCTTCATTCCGGTGGCGCAGAGTATCGCCTTCACCATCCCGGCCATCTTCACGGGTGGCTTCTTCGCGGAGGCCATCTTCGCCTGGCCGGGCATCGGTCTCTGGAGCATCCAGGCCATCAGCCTCCAGGACGTCAACGTCGCCACCGCCACGCTGGCCTATGGCTCAGTGATCTTCGCGATCGGCGCCATCCTTGCCGACTTCGCCACCACGCTGGTCGATCCACGAGTGAGGGTCCAGTAATGACCAACATCATTGATTCCATTGCGGAAATCGACGAGGCCCGGGTAGCTGACCAGGACGTCGTCATCGGGAAGTCGCGGATCATCTTCCGTCGCTTCATGCGGAACCGGACCGCCGTCGCCGGCTTGTTCATCTTCCTTGCGCTGTTCCTCTTCTCGATCTTTGGCGGGTTCCTGACTTCGTGGGACAAAGACACCCTTGATCCGTTGAACATCGGCATGCCACCGTCGCCAGACCACTTACTGGGGACCACCCAGGCCGGCATCGACCTCATGGCGCTCATTGTGGACGGCACCCGGACGTCCATTCTTATCGGCCTGATCGTGGGCGGCGTTTCCGTCCTGATTTCGGCGGTATACGGCTGCACCATGGCGTTCTTCGGGGGCAAGGTGGACGCCACCATGCTGTTCATCCTTGAAGCGCTCATCATGATGCCCGCCATCCTGGTGGTCGCCGTCGCCACCAGCGGAAGCGGCGGCCTGAAAGATCTCCCCAGCTGGCTCCTGCTGATCGTCGTGTTGCTCTTCTTCAGCTGGATGGGCACCGCCCGCCTGGTGCGCTCACTGTCCATGTCCCTGATGCAGCGTGATTACGTCAAAGCCGCCAAGTACATGGGTGTCCCGTCCCGGCGCATCGTGTGGCGGCACCTCGTCCCGAATATCGGCTCGCTGCTGGTCCTCGACTTCACCCGTGGCATCACCGGTGCGATCCTCGCCGAAGTCGCGTTCTCCTTCATCGGAATCGGCATCAAGCTCCCGGACGTCAGCCTCGGTGTGCTGATCGGCCAAGCGACGGGCCAGGTGTCCTCCTTCCCTTGGATGTTCTGGGTCCCGCTGACCGTCATGTTCCTGTTGACCGGTTCGCTGGCCATGATGAACGACGGACTCCGTGACGCTTTCGACCCCAGCTCCAGCTCCATCGGACGGGCCAAGACCAAGACCGCAAAGGCTGGCAAATGAGCACCAACATCACTCCCGCTGAGCGGCTCCGCGACGCTGGACTCTACGCTCCCGGCGACGCCGTCCTCAGCATTCGCGACCTCAACGTCCGCTTCAACTCCGAAAACGGTGTGGTCCATGCTGTCCGCGGCGTCGACTTCGACCTCATGCCTGGCAAGACCTTAGGCATTGTGGGTGAGTCCGGTTCCGGCAAGTCCGTCACGTCCATGGCCATCATGGGACTCCTCCCGGAAACCGCGGACATCACCGGCTCCGTGCGCTTCAAGGGCAAGGAACTCCTTGGCCTCAGCGACAAAGCCATGTGCAAGCACCGCGGCAGTGACATCGCCATGGTGTTCCAGGACCCGCTGTCCTCGCTCACCCCCGTCTACACGGTGGGCACCCAGATCATCGAGGCGCTGACGGTCCACAACCCCACCATGAGCAAGCAGGCCAAAGAAGCCCGCGCCGTCGACCTTTTGCGCATGGTGGGCATCCCGAGCCCCAAGGACCGCCTGAAAGCGTTCCCGCACGAGTTCTCCGGCGGCATGCGCCAGCGCGTCATGATCGCCATCGCCATCGCCAACGATCCGCGGGTACTCATCGCGGATGAACCCACGACTGCGCTGGACGTCACCATCCAGGCGCAGGTCCTGGAAGTCCTGCACACCGCGCAGGAGGAGACCGGCGCCGCCGTCGTCATGATCACGCACGACCTCGGCGTCGTAGCCGGCATGGCAGACGACATCATGGTCATGTACGCCGGTAAGCCGGTGGAAACCGGAACTGTGGAGGACATCTACTACAACCCGCGGATGCCGTACACGCTGGGCTTGCTCGGCGCGGTTCCGCGCGTGGACACCGCCACCCGGCAGTCGCTGGTTCCCATCGAGGGAACACCCCCCAACCTGGCGTTGCCGGTGACTGGATGTTCGTTCGCGGCCCGCTGCCCGCTGGTCAGCGACGCCTGCCTGCACGGCGAGCCGGAACTCATCACCGTCCCCGGTGTTGAGGGCCAGACGCTGGGGCACAAGGCCGCCTGCATCAAAGCTAATGAACTGTCCGGCAACGCTGACGCCCACAAGATTTTCCACGCACCGCCCAAGCCGATTTCAAAGTTCGACGGCGTCGCTCGCGTCGAGCGCGAAAAGGTCCTGGAACTCAAAGACGTGAAAAAGCACTTCCCGCTGCTCAAGGGTGCCTTGATCAAGCGACGGATCGGCACGGTGAAGGCCGTGGATGGCCTGAGCTTCGATATCCGCGAAGGCGAGTGCGTTTCGATCGTGGGGGAGTCCGGCTGCGGCAAGACCACCACACTCCTGGAAATCATGGAGTTCCACCCGGACCAGGTGGGCGAAGTGGTCATTGGCGGCGTCAGCAACAAAGTCGCCACGGACCACAAGACCAAGATGGCCATGCGCAAGGAAATGCAGATGGTGTTCCAAGACCCCACGGGTGCCCTGGATCCGCGTTTCACTGTGTACGAGGTCCTTGCTGAGCCGCTGGAAAACCTCGGGATGCCCAAGGCTGCCATCAGGAAACGCATCATGGAACTCATGAAGCTTGTGGGCCTGCAGCCTGACCACGTCAACCGCTTCCCCAACCAGTTCTCCGGCGGGCAGCGGCAGCGCATCGGTATCGCCCGGGCACTCGCGGTCAATCCGAAGCTCGTGGTGCTGGACGAACCGGTCTCTGCGCTGGACGTATCCGTGCAGGCCGGAGTCATCAACCTGCTGGACAAGCTCCGCGCTGAGTTGGGCTTGAGCTACCTGATGGTGGCCCACGACCTCTCCGTTGTCCGCCACATCTCAGACCGTGTCGCCGTGATGTACCTCGGCAAAATCGTGGAAACCGGCGATGTGGACGACGTCTTCGACAACCCGCGCCACCCTTACACGCGGGCCTTGCTGTCAGCGATCCCGGTTCCGGACCCCAACCTGGAACGGACCCGCGAACGCATCATCCTGCAGGGCGACCTACCCAGCCCGCTTGATGCTCTCAAGGGATGTAATTTTGCGACCCGTTGTCCCGTGTTTGCCGCATTACCTGCCGCAAAGCAGGAGAAGTGCCTTACTCTGGAGCCGCCACTGGCTTCGGAGAAGGGGGACACACAGGACTTCGCATGCTTCTTCCCGGACGGTGAGATAGATGCCGACATGCTGGTGGTGCATGCCTGACGACATATGACACATCGATTGAAACCCTGTTATTCAACTCGCAAAGATTTCCAGTCGTAAACATGAAGGGCAAACCATGAAGAAATACACGACGATCGGTGGCGTAGCGCTCGCAGCAGCGCTTACGCTGACCGCTTGCGGCGGGGGAACGCCGTCGGGTCCGGCCTCGCAGAAGGCCGAAGAGAGCGGCGGTGACATCAGCAAGCTGATCAGCGTCAACGCCAAGGAAGTGAAAGATCTGGACCAGGGCGGCACCGTCACGCTGGCGGTGGGCAGCATCGGACCGGATTTTAATGGCTTCTCCAACGTGGGTAACAGCGCGGATACCTCAGCGCTGATGACGCCTGTTAACCCCGCCTCCATCAACAGCGGTGGCATCGGTGGTTGCTGGAAGCTGGACTTCAACGGCAAGGCGGAGCCCAACAAGGACTTCTGTGAAGAGGTCAAGAGCGAAGTCAAGGACGGCAAGCAGACCATCACCATTAAGGTCAATGAGAAGGCGACTTGGAACGATGGGACGCCCATCGATGTTAAGACCTTCGAAAACACCTGGAACATGCTCAAGGGTGAAGACAAGTCCATCGACATCGTCACCGCCGGCGCCTACGCCTTCGTGGATTCGGTCAAGGCCGGTGCCAACGACAAAGAAGTCATTGTCACCACCACACAGCCGGTCTTTCCGTTGGAAGGCCTCTTCCTCGGCCTGATTCACCCGGCCATCAATACCCCCGAAATCTTCAACACGGGGTTTGCCGGCAACATGCACCCGGAATGGATGGCCGGCCCGTTCAAGGTGGAGAACTACGACACGACCGCCAAGACTGTAACTATGGTTCCTAACGAGAAGTGGTGGGGCCAGAAGCCGGTCCTCGAAAAGGTCATTTGGCGCCAGATGGAGCCGAGCGCGACGATCGCTGCTTTCAAAAATGGCGAGATCGACGCCGCCAATGGCCGCACCCTGGGCCGTTACAAGCAGCTCGAAGGAACTACCAACTCGGAGGTCCGCCGCGGTCAGCGCCTGTTTGCCGGCGGTCTCAACATCAACGCAAAGCGCCCGGCCCTGACCGACGTCGCCGTTCGCAAGGCGATCTTCACCGCCGTCGACCGCAAGGCTATCCGCGACGTCCGCTTCAACGGCCTGAACTGGTCCGAAGAGAGCTCAGGCTCCATGATGCTCATGCCGTTCTCGGAGTATTACCAGGACAACTACCCCGTGAAGGACACCGGCGCTGAGGCTGCGAAGAAGGTCCTGACCGACGCCGGTTACACAGCCAATGACAAGGGCATCATGGAGAAGGACGGCGTCCCCATCTCCTTTAAGATCACCAACTTCGGTGACGATCCAACCACGGGTGCCACTTCGCAGACCCTGCAGAACCAGCTCAAGGCTGCCGGAATGGATGTCACTATCGACCAGCGCGGTGATGCTGACTTCGGTAAGGTCATCGGCGGACGCGAGTTCGATGTGACCATCTCCGGTTATACCGTGGGCCCGGATGCCACTGATGCCGTCAAGCAGTACTACGACTCTGCTACCAACGAAAACGGCCTGGGCGATGCTGAGCTCGACGCCGAAATCAAGCGATTGGCAACCATTGCCGATGACGCCGAGCGCAACAAGGCCGCCATGGAGGTAGAGAAGAAGCACATGGAGAAGTACTACTCCATGGGCACCGTGCTGAACGGCCCGGAGATCCAGTTCGTGCGCACGGGCTTGGCCAACTACGGCCCGTCCCTGTTCAAGAGCCTCTCGAACGTTCCTGACTGGACCACCATCGGCTGGGAAAAGGGCGCCAAGAAGTAGCCCCTCAGCAGTAGTTTCCGAAAGTGTAGTTTCCTGAAGGCCGGGGATCTCCCTGAACCTATTCATCGGTTCGCGAGGTTCCCGGCCTTCGCCGTCCCCAACGCTCGCTCACATCCCGCGCCCTTCAGCCCGATGCTCGCTCACCTCTCGCGCCCCATCTGTACTTTATGTACATAGAGTACAGATGCGGCTATGGTGGACTCATGGGTACCGCCGACTATGTCGTGAGTGTCGCTGACCTCCGAGTTCATCTTTCAGACACCATCAATCGTGCTGCTTACGGCCATGAACGGATCAGCATCACCCGGAGGGGCAAGGTCGCCGCGGTGCTCATCAGTGCTGAGGACCTCGAGAGGCTTGAACGTCTCGAAGATGAGGCGGACCTTAAGGCGCTTCGGACCGCTAAAGCGGAAGATGATGGTGCCAGGGTCAGTCTCAATGATCTTCTGGAGGAAAACGGCATCACCCGGTGAGCCGATACCGCGCGGAGTTCAGTACCGCGGCTGCCAAGCAGATTCGAAAGCTAGACGCTCCAGTACGCCGGAAGATACTGCTGGCCATCGCCGAGTTGGAACTGAACCCACGTCCGGTCGGAGTCAGGGAGCTTTCCGCAGAGTCGAATGCATGGCGAATTCGTGTTGGTGACTTCAGGGTCCTCTACGAGATCCATGATGGTGAACTCGTCATCATCATCTTCCGCGCCGCCCACCGACGCGAGGTCTACTGATCTAGCCTAGGGTCATGACTTCCCAGCCGATCCGTACCGCCGTCGCAGGTTTTGGCCTCTCGGGCAGCGTCTTCCACGCGCCCTTCATCGCCAGCAACCCCGCGTACGAGCTCGCCGTCATCGCAACTTCGGACGAGGCGCGCCAGACGAAGGCGAAAGAGCGCTACCCGGCAACGCAGATCGTCAACACCCCTCAAGACATCCTGGCACTGGCCGACCAACTGGACCTCGTCGTCCTGGGCACCCCGCCCGCAACCCACTTCCCCCTAGCGAAAGCTGCGCTGGAAGCCGGGCTGGACGTCGTCGTCGATAAACCGTTCACGGTCCGCAGCGCCGAGGGCGAGGAGCTGATTCAGCTGGCTGCGAGGCTGGGCCGCGTCCTCACCGTGTACCAAAACCGGCGCTGGGACGGTGACTCGCTCACCGTGAAAAAACTGATCGACGCCGGAACGCTGGGTACCGTGACCAGGTTTGAGGTGGGCATGGAGCGCTGGGCGCCGGAGATCGCCAAGGCCTGGAAAGCCAGTGCCACGGCGGAAGACGGCGGTGGTGTCCTGTTCGATCTCGGCACCCATGTCCTTGATCTCACTCTCCGGTTCTTTGGGCCGGCCACTGTCACCTTCGCAGAAATCACGGCCCGCCGCCCCCAGGAAAGCGCCGACGACGACGTTTTCCTGGCACTCCAGCATGAGTCGGGCGTGGTCAGCCACGTCACCATCAACCTCAACAGCCACCTTCATGGCCCCCGCTTCCGCATCCTCGGCACGGAAGGTGGCTTCGTGAAGTTCGGCACCGACCCGCAGGAGCCCTACGTGCTGGGCGGTGGGTTGCCTAAGGACGCGGAGTACGGCGTCGAGCCTCCAGAAAACCACGGCACGCTGGAACGGAACGGGCACCGCACCACCATCCCCACGGAGCGCGGCGCCTACCCCGAGTTCTACCGCATGCTGGCGGAAAAGCTCGACGGCGGCGGCACCGCCTCCGCACTTCCGGTACCGGTGGATCCGGCCGACTCCGTTGCGGTGCTGAAGCTGATTGAGCAGGCTAGGGCGCTGGCGTAACGTCCGCACTGGCAACCAGCGAATAGATGGCCTTGAGGTCGTGGTTGCCTTCAATGGGTTGGCAGCTGCCGGTCAACTGGACGACATCCGCTGCGGCGTCTTGGTGGACCACCGTGACGGCTGTGAACTGCGCCAGCGAACCTGCCTGTGGGTGCGTGTAGCGTGCCTCGCGCACGTGCCAATCCCGGCTATTGATAACCACTGGCTCTGTGGCGAGCAGTACGGCGTCCGGCAGGGCGTCCAGGAACGAGTCCACGGATGCAGCGATATCCCGCAGCTGGTAACCAGGCAAGCGGCGGGACACGGAAATCACCACATTTGCCGTGTAGCGACCTTCGGCGGCCGGGGCCATCAGGGCACCCAAAGCATCGGGGACCACTTGATGTGTCCAACCGGATGGTGGATTGAGTTTGATGGTGGGGTAGGCGGGGAAAGATGCGGACGGGAAAACCTGTTGCGACATTGGAGCCTTTCCGGCGGTGGTGTGGTGGCGAAGGTCAGTTATTCAGGAAGTCGACGAATCCGGTCACGGAATCCACTAGTCCTTTGGGGCTGAGGGTGATCTGGCCACCCGCACCCAGTCCCAGTTCGGCGGTGAGCTTGGCTCCCGCGCCCAGAGTGAGCCCGTCTTCGTCCACGGAAGCCGTAAAGAAGTGCCCCTCACCCGCTCCGGCGGCCACCGTCGCGTTGAACGTCAGTGTTTGGCCCAGGACTTCGACATACCGGCTCCCTGTCAGCTCCGCACCCGCTCCTGCGCTGAACGCAGTGCCTGAGACATCGCGGCCCTTGACGCTGATTTCGCCTTCACCGGCGCTGGCCCAGGCCCCGGCGCGGAATTCTCCACCTTGCCCCAAGGCGAACAGCCCGCCAGCGAACTCGGTCTTGTTGTCCACGGTGAGTTTTTGACCCGCGAAGCCCTCGCCACCAGCCGAAAACAGAAAGGGGCTGCTCGCGTTGGCGTGCGCGCTCGCCTCGACTCCAGTCATTGCACGCGTCGTGGAAGTGTTGCTGACCCAGCCGTCAAAGAAGTCGGATCGTATGGTGGTGACGTTTTCCGCGCCAGCGAATGCTTCACCGTTAACGTGGGCATTGGGAAGTCCGAGTCCGAATGGCACACTGGCCTCGAACTCGCCATCCGCGCGGGCGCCGACGAACGTTTCGTTGGTGATAGTTGTCGTGCCGGGCCCGAACCCGGTCTCTGCCTTCCAGGTCATTTCACCTCCGGTGGACGCCTTGCCGGATCCTCCGAATGCGATGCCGCCGGGACCAACGGAGCCGTGCGTTTCGCCCGTTGCTTGACTGTCGATTGAACCGCTGCCTTCCACGGTGACGGGGCCGTAGCTGGCGGGATCAAAAGTAAACCCGGGTGCCCCAGGGGTGCTCTTTCCCTGCCCTGTGGAAGGTCCCCCCTTGAGCCCTCCTCCGGGGCTGCCCGCAGAGGCTTGTTCCTGCTGCTCTGCGTTGAGTTTCAGGGCGCGGGCGTTGGTGCGCAGGCAAGCAGCTGCTGCTCCCAATCGTCCCTGCAGGTCGCTCTGCCACCGGCTTCTGAACTGGTCGGCGTCATTCCCCCGCCAGAAGTTGCCGTTCTGAATCAGCGCATTGAGCTGTTGTTGAAGCTTGGTGATCTTCTCCGCCTCGGAGTCCATCACGGCCGAAAGTCGTCGGAGATCTCCGACGTCCGCGCCCACCAATCCCTGTCCCACTAGGTACCCAACCCCATTACGTATCCCCTGACGTAGTGATATGTCGATCGCCGGGCATCCAACGGGCCAGGCGTTTCCTGAGCATAGTTGGCTACGTCGGACGCGGCCATGGGGACCTCTCACCAGTGTGGATAAAGAGCAGCACGCCAAAGCCCTGAAAAGAGAACTTTTGGACAACGCGTAACCTCACCGACACCGCGAACGATGTAAGGGGAGTGCGGGCCACGTCCGCACGCTGATCATCCGGTCGCGACCCAACCGCGGCCGGGGCAATCCCAAAATCGTTTGTCGGAGGGTTTCATGTCCTTGTTCACTATCCTTGCCACCAGCAAAGTCGCCGCGGGCGTCCTGGCTGCCGGAGCTGTAGCTGCCGGTGGAACCGGCGTCGCTGCCTTCAATGGCGCGCTTCCCACCGGAATCCAGCAATCCGCGCATGACCTCGTTGGCGCACCGGCCCCTGTTGCTGAGAAGGCCGCTGAAGCAGCCGATGCAGCCGAAACCGCCAAGACCAAGGCAACTGACGCCGTCGAGACCGCGCAGGCAACTGCAACCGAGGCCGCTGAAGCCGGCCAGGCCAAGGCCGCCGACGCCGTGTCCGATGCCAAAGCAACGGTGGAAGACGCCACTTCCCCGGAGGCTTTTGGCCTCTGCACCGCACTCCTCAATGGCGGCCTGAAGTCTGACGCCAAGGTCCCCGGCTTCGAGTCCTTGACCATTGCTGCCGGTGGCGAAGCCAAGGTGGAGGCGCACTGCGAGGCTGTGGTGGAGGCGGGTAAAGCTGCCGGCCTGAAGGCTGACGGTTCGGCGACGGCAGAGGCCGACGTCGATGCTGCCGTGACGTCCGAACTGCCGGCAACGCCTGCTGTTCCTGCAGTGCCCGCTGTGCCGGGAGTTCCTGCCGTTCCCGCGACGCCCGCTGTCCCCGCAGTGCCTGCCGTCCCCGCGACGCCTGAGCTGCCGACACAGGTACCCACCGACGTTCCGGCTGCACCCCTCGATTCTGTCCGCTAAGCAAGCAGCGGTTACGGTTTAAGGGCGGGGCTCCTTGGCTTAGGACAAGGAGCCCCGCTACGTAGTGTGTGGGACGGAGGCATCCACGGGTGCTTGACCCTTTGGCTGATGAATATGTGCAGGCGGATCAGGACGATCCCGCCCTGCTCTTCACGGCTGCCTACAATAACTTCGCCGGACCGGTGTTTGGCTACCTCCGGGCACGGGGTGTGGACGACCCGGAGGCCGTGACGCAGGACGTCTTCCTCGCCCTGTATCCGAAGCTGGAAACGCTCCACGGCGGGCTGCAAGGGGCAAAAACCCTGTTGTTCTCCATCGCGCATGCGCGGATGGTGGACCACTATCGCAAACGCGAACGAACGCCCGACGCGACGCCGTACGAACCGGACCTGGACGCGCGGCGGTCGCCGTCGGCCGAAGACCAGGCCTTCGGACGGGTTGCCGGCCTGGGCGTCACTGAAATTTTGGACGACCTCCCCGACGATTATCGGGAGGTTCTGGCCCTCCGGGTCGTCGCCGACGTGTCGGTGGAAGATACGGCGGCGATCATGGGCAAGTCCCAGGGGGCCGTCAAGCAGCTACAGCGCAGGGCATTGAGTGCACTGAAGAAGCGTGCACTACTAAGGAACGGCACATCATGAGCGAACAACATACGCCTCGCGGACGTCATGACCAGCAGGCAATCGACTTCCTGTTGGCCGACGCCGGCCTCACAGGCGACGCCGACCTCCGCACTGAACTCCTCGAGCTCCGTTCCTTGGCGAACACTGCCCCTTTGCCGTCCGCAGCAGTCCGCGCGCTCATGGTCAGCAGCCCGGCCGCAGCCACCCAGCAGATCACTGCCACCCAGAGGATCACGACGGCGGACGGTCCGGCGGCATCGGCGGGTGCACCAACGGCGGTACTCGCCACAGTTGCTGCGGAGTCCGCTCTTGCGAACGACCTGCCTGCGAACGACGTGCCTGTTGACGAACTTGCCGCCCGGCGTCGGAAGAAGCGTCGGACGGTCATCGCAGGCCTCGCCGTAGCCGTGTCCTTGGCTGGCGGCGCGACCGCTGCCGTCGCTTCCGAGGGCGGCCTGCCGGGTGCATTCCAGCACCTCGGGGCAGCCATCGGTTCGGTGGTCTCACAACTAAATCCCGGTTCCGGCAGTGCTCCCCAGCCCGATACCCCAGCCGGTACCAGCCCAGAGCCCTTGCCTGTCCGGGAAGAGCCGCAGCAAGCTCCTGCGACGGTCGTACCCCAGCCGACGCCGGCCGCGCCGGGCATCCCGGTGGTTCCCGCTCCTGAGCCGCAGCCCGGTGGAGCGTCGCCGCATACACCTAAGGCTCCGTCGCACAGGGAGCCCGGCAACGGCGTCATCCCCACACCGCCAGGGTTGCCTGTCACCCCACCGGAGATCGATCCCTCCAAGATTGATCCCTCAAAGCTCGGCCCTTCGGGCGTCCCCGTCCCGGTTCCCTCGGAGCTAATCCCGTCGCTCCCCGGAAAGCCCTAGTCTCCAGGCCCCAAACCTCCCCGCGAGATGGCACTTAATGCCAATGTTCTTCGGGAACATTGGCATTAAGTGCCATCTCGGCGCGCGTTAAACCACGACGGCGGGGTGCGGCTTCGCGTGGAAGCCGCACCCCGCCGTCGAGCTTGAAGCTATGCGGAGACCAGCGTGTGCCAGTCGTTGACGAGGGGCAGGTTGTGCGCCTCGGAAACGGAGTGGTGCGCCACGTGGCCGGCGGCGATGTTGAGGCCGGCAGCCAGGGCGGGGTCGCGGTCGAAGGCCGCCTTGACGCCCAGGTTGGCCAGTGCCACGGCGTAGCGCAGGGTGACGTTGGTCAGTGCGTACGTGGAGGTATTCGGAACAGCGCCAGGCATGTTGGCAACGCAGTAGAAGATCGATTTGTGGACCTTGTACGTCGGTTCCTGGTGGGTGGTGGGGTGCGTGTCCTCGAAGCAGCCGCCCTGGTCAACAGCGATGTCCACCAGAACCGAGCCGGGCTTCATGCGGGCAACCAGTTCGTTGGTGACCAGCTTGGGAGCCTTGGCGCCCGGGATCAGGACGGAGCCGATCACCAGATCTGCGTCGATAACTGACTTCTCGATCTCGTAGGCGTTGGAGGCAACGGTCTTCAGGCGGCCCTGGTAGAGGGCGTCCAGTTCGCGCAGCCGGTTGATGTTGATGTCCATGATGGTGACATCAGCACCGAGGCCCAGCGCCATGGCGGCAGCGTTGGTTCCCGCAACGCCTGCGCCGAGGACAACAACCTTCGCCGGGCGCACGCCCGGTACGCCGCCAAGGAGGACGCCCTTGCCGCCGGCCGGAGCCATCAGTGAGGAAGCGCCAACCACGACGGACAGGCGGCCTGCGACCTCGGACATCGGGGCGAGCAGCGGAAGGGTGCGGCCTTCCTGCACGGTTTCGTAAGCGATGGCCGTGACGCCGGAGTTGATGAGCTCGGCGGTGAGCTCAGGCTCTGCGGCAAGGTGCAGGTAGGTGAAGAGGATGAGGCCCTTGCGGAAGCGGTGGTACTCGGCCGCGATGGGTTCCTTGACCTTCATGACCATGTCCGCGCGGGCCCAGACGTCATCTGCTTCGTTGACGATTTCGGCGCCGGCAATCGAGTATTCCTCGTCGGTGATGCCCGAGCCAAGGCCTGCGCCGCGTTCAACCAGAACGGTGTGTCCGTGGGTGCGGAACTCGTGGACACCGGCGGCCGTGATGGCTACGCGGAACTCGTTGTTCTTGATTTCTTTGGGGACACCGATGATCATCTGTGGGCTCCATCGTTAGCGGCCTCTTCGGCCGAAAAATGTGTTGCGGGCTGTGATTCCAGAATAGATCCGGCTGTGAGGCAGGCGACATGGACCCGGGGCCGCCCTCGCGCGGAAAGTCCGGAAATCAAGGGATCTTATGCCAGCCAGCTCGACATTTGTCGAGCACTAGAGCGTCAAGTGTCGCCTGCTGTTGGTACGCTTTCCAGATGCTGCAGGACGTGGAACAGATCGTTGAACGCGTTGCCTTGAAGCTGGGCCGCGGACTGTCCTTGGAAGATCTCGACGGCGTTCTTCTCGCCTATAGCTCCAACCAGTCCCACGCCGACCGCGTTCGCGTGAACTTCCTCCTCAGCAAGCGGGTCCCCGGCGACGTCAGCGCCTGGCAACTCGCTCATGGCATCGCCACGGCCGTGCGACCCGTCGTAGTTCCTGCCAACGACGAACTCGGCATGCTGGGCCGCGTCTGCGTGCCACTTTTGGTCCGCGGTTTCCGCGTGGGGTACTTGTGGGTGCAGCTGGACCTTGAAGAACAGAGTGCGACGGCGATACTCGCCGAACTGCCCGGCGTGCGGGACGAGCTGGACCTGTTGGCGGGCTTGCTCCTTGATTCCAATACGGCCGAATCGGAGTTCCGGCGAAGGCGTGAGCAGGAGTTTCTGTCAGCCTGCGGCGGCGAATCGAACGCGGTGGCCGCCGTCGCGGGTTGGAAGGAAATCCAAGGGCGCGGTCCGTGGCAGTTGGTCACCATACTCGACCCGGATGGTGCGAGGTCCGACGTCGATCCTATTGCCGCTACCCTGACGCATCGATCAGCGGCGCTGCAGTCCACTATCGGCGTCAACGCCGCCTTGTTCAGCGCCGGAACGGAGACGCATTCGGTGGTCCTGTTCCGCGAGTCGGGCGGCCGGGCAGACCATGCCCAGGTGCTGGTGCATTATCAACTGGAGCTTGCGAAGCGCGCTGGCCGCAAGGTGGAAAGGGTGATCCTGGGCATCAGTGAACCCTTCCAAGTCATCCGGCAGCTATCGGGCGCTTACCGTCAGTCGAAGGTTGCTGCGCAGGCGGCCGCCGTGGATCTCCCGCTAGGTGAGCTCGTGGACAGCCGGACCGTTGGTGTCTATCAACTTTTCGATCGTCTGGTGGCACCCGGCGGCTGGGATGACACAGGATCGGTGCATTTTGAGGCCCTTGAGGACCAGGACAAAAACGGCGAACTCCTGCCTGTCCTGGAACTGCTCTATGACAATGACGGCTCGGTGCAGGACGTCGCCGCCAAACTTCACCTCCACCGGAGCAGCATCTATAACCGGCTCGGCCGGATCCGCCAACTCATCGGTGCTGATCCGTTGAGTGGCGCGATCCGGCTCGAGTTACATGCGGCCCTGAAGGCGCGGCGCTGGGCCGGGCGGCCGCGGATCTGAGCCTACGAGCGCCGCAAACGCTGGCAGCTCCAACGTCCCATCCGGCGACGGAAAGCGGCAGTCCGGCTGCTGCTGCAGTACCGGCTATGCCACCCCGCGTGAGTGGAGGTACGGGGCAGGCGGGTGCTCAACCGAGGACCTTCTGGGCTGCGTCCAGGATGTCTTGAAGCGCAGATTCGCTGGGCTGGGGGGCCGAGGCGGCCTGCGGCTTGCTCGGCCGGGGCTTAGAGGTCGAGGTTGCAGTTTCCGTTGGTGTGGGCGTCGGCGTCGGTGTTGGTGTGACCGTCGGGGTCGGTGAGGTTGTGGGCGTCGGAGTAGTGGGCGGTGTGGTGACCGTGTCCGACGGCACCTCGCTCGGCGCGGGAGCTGGCTGGGTGGGGGCTGGGCTTGTCACCCCAGGGACGGCCGGGACTGAGGAGGGGACAGTCGATGGAACCCAAACCGGGTTGGCAAGGGACACCTTCGGGGTCGGAGCCGGCGACGACGACCCGGCCGCGGGTGCCTCGGCTAATGTCGCGGGCTGGCCGGCTTCCGAGGACGCTGTGGCAAGTGACGAGGCTGCTGGCGACGACGCTGATGGTGCGGAAGCCGTGGAATACGAGGCACTGGGCGCAGGGGCCGCGGAGCCCGAATTCCTGTCGGCACCGCTGGCTTCATGCGTAGGAGTTTCCTGGCCGAAGAACGGAAGCTCAAGGGCTTGCCCCAAGGTCCCGGCCGTCAGCACTAGTCCAAGCGCACCTGCAACCACGGCCATGCGCTGGCTCATGTGCTTGACCGACGCTGCTTTCCGAAGGGCGGCGTGGGGTTCGCGGCCGAAGGAGGAGGTGGACCCCAGGCTGGGCCTGGCCGCAGAGGGTGCGTCAGAGGGTGCGGCAGCCTGCCGGCGAACATCCTTGCGGCTTGCCAGTGCTGCCGACGCCGTTGCCGCGGCAGCAAGCTGCGCCGGAGACTTACCCCGAGGTGACTCGGTTTGCAGGGACTCGGTGCGGGGCGAGTCGTTGCTCGGTGACCCGGCGGCTTCGGGGGTGCTCGCGGATTCTTCGCGGGCAGGCACTACTGGAATGGCCGTCGTGGCAGGTTCCGGCGTTGAAGCCTGAACCACTGGAATTGCTGCGGTTGCGGGCTCCTGGGCGCTCAGCTCCTGAGGATCCGGCTCCACGCCAGCAGGGGGTGCGCTGGCCGGGGTCACAATAGGGATCGCCGCGGTAGGGGGTCCCGGTGTGGTCGACCTCCGAGCCGCTGGCTGCACCGTAGGTATCGCGGCAGTCATGGGTTCCGCCTGCTCGGACGGTTCGGGCGACGGCTGTGGGGCCGAGGCCTCAGGGGAAATCACGGCAAGGGCTGCACGCTCCCGCTCGGCTGCACGAATTTCCGCACGAGTGGCAGGCGCCACCGTGGTGGGCATGGCCGCAGTGGCGGGTTCCGGCGTCGTGCCTGTGTTAACCGTGCCTGTTACAGCAGCGTCAGTGTTAGTCGCGCCAGTGTCATCTGGGTTTCCGGTGGGGAATCCGCTGGGTTGGGCCCGACGGCGTCCGGTTGGCTTGGTGCGCTCGCCTTCAGTGTTGGCGCGGCGCGGCTGATCCATGGTTGGGGACATGGTGGTTGCCTCTCAACGCCTTCGAGGTTAGCTGTCGGGTTCGGACGAGGCCGTCCGGCCGCCTAAGCGGCTTCACCCCGAGGACTTGGATACCAAGCCCGGGAACTGTGGGTCCCCCGCCTCTGCCGCGGGTCTGGCGGATCCCGGATTGCGGCAGAGCTCGGCGTCAATCCGGAAGCGGCCCAGCGGAGATACGGGTCGCCCTACGACGGTACATGAGCCGGAAAGTAAAGTCACATTAATGTAACGGGCGGTAGGCCTGCCCAACCGAGGGGTTTCTATGACTTAGGCTTCGGTGCCGGTGCGGGAGCCGGCAACTCATGCTGGATCTTCTGGATCTGCACGGCTTGATGAGTTTCCGGGCGGAAGACTTCGTCCACGACTCCAAGGATCCCGCCGGTGGCTCCACGCCGGACTTTGCCCTGGCTGCTCCGGCGCGATGACCAGGACCAAACGCCGGCCAGCAGGGCCGGGAATCCGAGCACTGCCGCCAACACGAGCAAGATATCCATGGCCTAACACTAGCTTCGTGGTGCACCGACAGGTAGACATTGTCTATGGACCTGCCTGTGATGCCACCCGTCTCGCCCATGCTCGCCAAATCCGTTCCGACCATCCCCGATGTTGGGCACTACGAACCCAAATGGGACGGATTCCGGACCATCGTCTTCAAGGATGGTGACGAGATCATCCTGGGCAGCCGCAACGAGAAGCCAATGACCCGCTACTTCCCCGAAGTGGTGGAGGCTCTCAGGAAGAACCTGCCGGACAAGTGCGTCATCGACGGCGAGATCGTCCTGATCGAGGGCAAGAGGCTCGAATTCGAGGTACTCCAGCAAAGGATCCATCCCGCCGACAGCCGCGTGAGGATGCTCGCCGAGAAGACTCCGGCTTCCATGATTGCGTTCGACATCCTGGCGCTGGGCGACGAGAACCTCATGGACAAGCCGTTCTCCGAGCGCCGCGCCATCCTGGAGCGTGCGCTCGCCAAGGCCGAGCCGCCTGTCCATGTGACCCCGGCAGTGACGGATCTCGAGCGGGCGCAGGAATGGTTCGTGCAGTTGGAAGGCGCGGGACTGGACGGGGTGCTCTCCAAGCCGTTGACCGGGGCCTATCAACCCAACAAGCGCGTGATGTTCAAAACCAAACACGAGCGCACGGCGGATTGTGTGGTGGCCGGTTTCCGCTGGCACAAGACCGCGAAGGTTGTTGGCTCGATGCTGCTGGGCCTCCACGATGACACTGGCCGCCTGCATCACGTGGGAGTGGTGGCATCGTTCCCCATGGCCCGGAGGGAGGCCCTGGTGGCCGAGCTTGAGCCGTATCAAGTCGAACTCAGCGAGCACCCCTGGGGTGAGTGGGCCAACCAGGACGAAGCGGCCGGGGGTTCACGCATGCCCGGCGCCCAGAGTCGGTGGAGCGGGGGCAAGGATTTCTCGTTCGTGCCCCTGCGCCCCGAACTCGTGATCGAAGTGAAGTACGACTACATGGAAGGCGGCAGGTTCCGGCACACCACGCAGTTCCGTAGGTGGCGGCCGGACAGGACCCCCGTGAGCTGCACGTACTCGCAACTGGAGGAGCCCGCTGAATACGATCTCGGGGAGATCCTGCAGCTGCCGCACAGCTAGGACGTTGCCAACCCGCTGCTATGTCGCTGGGTACCAACGGAGCCGCGGGTTGGCGACTGTGTTACTCCTCGTGGCCTTGATCGCTGCTCATGCTGCCCTCGGCCGGCGGGGTTTCTCCCGGAGGGACTCCGCCGCCAGGCTCCAAGCCGGTGACGTTGCCGTCGAGGGGGTCGGGGTTGGCGGATGCGGCGGGATCCTCGTCCTCATCCTGGCGCATGTCGGGATCCTCGTGGATGCTGTCGGCATCGGACGTAGTGTCAAGCGGCCCTGTGGCGCCGGTGGCGCCGAAGCCCTGGGTTTCCTCATTCGAGTCTTTGTCGGTCACGATCAGCCCTTTCGTAAGCAAACTTACTAATGTGCTTGCTCCGCCAGCCTAACCGCGACCAGCTAAGCCAACAAGGTGAGCCGACAAACCGAGCCCGTTACCAACCCAACACGGGACGCTCAACTCGTGCGCCGGCGTCGTGCGTCAGGGGTCAACGGTGAGGCGTCGTGGCGGTGACAAAGCTCCGGATGGCATCCGCCACAGCCTTGGGGCGCATGTGCTGCGCCACGTGCCCGACCCCCGGAATTTCCACCAAACGCCCCTGCGCGACCGTCCTTGATAGCCGCAACGCCCAGTCCGGTCCTGCCACATGGTCGCGGCTTCCCCTCAGAATCAGTACCGGCACGTGGACGCCGGCGAGCCGTTTCTCCGTGGGGTAACTCATCATGACGGGAAGCTCAGTGAGGTACCAGCGCGGGCCGCAGCGGAAGTAGTCCGAGATGACGATCCAGTTGGATGACGGGCTCTCACGGAGCAGTCCGTCCATGAAGAGTGCCAGGGACTGGCGGCGAACGTTCTTGTGCCGGGAATCCACCACCGGCCCCATCAGCACCAACTGCCTGATCTGATCCGGGGCATGCAAGGCCGCCTCGATGGCAAACTGCACGCCCATCGAGTGGCCCACCAACACATAGGAATCGATGCCGCAGCTTTTGAGCGCCTCAGCAATGAAAGCGCCGTAATCCTCCACGGACAGCTGGCGGCCGGGCTTGGGTGTGCCGCCAAAACCAGGCAGGTCCAACGCATAGGCAGGCGCGTTCGCGGCCAGGACCCCATGCAGCCGTGCCAAATACCGATGCGACACGCCAATGCCGTGAATCAAGATGTATGCCGGCTCATTCCGGGGCTCTGCGCCCAGCTCCGGCCGCGGCGTGCCCTCGGTCCAGAGAATCCGCCCGGTCAGGCCCATCACCTCGACGTCGGCGGACAGAAGTGTTGCCGCCTTGGAGCGCGCCTTGCCCAGCGCGTTCACGCGTTTTCCAAGCGCTGCAGGAACACGGGAGCCCCTGGCCCGCTCACTTCGTGGGCTCCGATGGGCCGACCGGAGACGGCCAACAGCAGGGCCAGGGCGGAGCCTTCAACCGCCGGACCGTTGCCATGGCGGAATGACGTGTCAGTGGCTACCAAGCGCCAGCCCTCAGCGATTTCCTTGCCGCCACCCATTTTGGTGGTGGTCTTCACTTGGTAGCTAAGGGCGGTGGCCACGTGCTCGGCGGGGTAGTCGCGATGGATCCCCAAAGGGCGCCGGATATCCTCTCCGTGGACGAACGCCTCAACCAATCGGGTAGCCAAGCTCGCCGGCGGGCCCGAGGTCCGCGAAAGCACCGCGCGCAGCCCGTTCAACGTCTGCGCAGGTTCTCGTGTCTTTTCGCGCTCCACACCCACGGCGTTATCACGGTCAAAGTCCATTCGGGAGGCAACCAGCCGGCGGATGAAGCTCAACCTCGTCGTCTTGGCGCTGTCGATTACATGAGCAAGGACGTCGTGCACGTTCCAACCGGCACACAGCGACGGCGTCTGCCATTGAGCTGCCGGAAGCGGCTCCAAATCCTGCAACAGGGCACGGCGTTCATGGTGCACCACAGGCCAGACGGTGGAAGGTTTACTTGAAGCCATACCGCTATTGAACAGCATGCTGGCGACTCGTGGTGGCTAGCCGTGGGAATCGGTGGACTCGTCAGCCCCTGCGCTCGCCTCGGCCTGCTGCCTCTTCTTCTGCGTTTCCAGCCAGGCCATGATGGCAGCCTGCCGGATCCGACGATGCGTTCCCCGGTACTCCACCGGGATCTCGCCTCGGTCGGTCATGTTGCGCAGATAGGTGTGAGAGATGCCCGCGAGCTCTGCGGCCTGCGATGTGGTGAGCATTTCCTCGACGCTGCCCACCGTCACTGTTTCGCCGCGGCTCAGTCTCGCGAGGAGATCGACGACGGCGTCCCTCGCCTGGGTCGGTAGGCGGTGGACCGTGCCATCCACGAACACGGTGATGTCGTTGCTGTCCTCAAGGGAGCGCGCCAGATTCCGGGCGTCATCGGCGGGGAGGCCAGCCGTGACGCGGGGAGCTATCAATGCCATGGCAGAAGCCTAGCCCTACAACGACGCTCGGAGCTCCGCGGCGTTGGCCAACTCTGCAGCCAACCCTTCACGTTCCACGGGGTTCAGGGCCAGGGAGTCCACGGAATCCAGGGCTTGCGCCGCGAACTCGAGGTTCCCGATGCGTAGCTGCAACTCAGCGAGATACACCAGCAGCGGTAGCTTTTCCACGTCCGGGGCATCCGCATGACGTGACAACCCGGCCTCAAGCACCGATATCGCTATGGCGTCATCCCCGCGGGCATCTCCTTGCCGCGTAGCGTTCATCAGTACTCTTTCCAGGCGGCTCTCCGAGCCCTGCCATCTTCCTCCGTTGCCCCCAGAGCGTAGATTCGTAGCCAATTCCCTCCCGGGTCCACAACGGTGAACCCGGCCGCTGTCCCCTGTTTCCTGCGGGGCCGAGTGATCCGGGGGATTCCGGAGATCGGCAACTTCCCGAAGGCAGCACGAAGTCCGGCGGCGAACTCGTCGTAAAGCACACCCGTATCCGGGACCAGCAGGATCGCGCTGCCCATGGAATTCTCCGGCGCGAAGGCTTCCAAGCCGAAAAAGTGGAGGTCGATCCCGCCCCTGTTGAAGCACACATACGGGTTCGGCCGGGCCTGCCGAAAGGTCAGTGTGAAGCCCAGCGCCTCGTAGAACGGCACGACGTCGTCCACGTTTTGGCACGGCAGGATAGGGATCACGTGCTCGTTCATAACCCGAACCTACCCCCAGCCGGCCCAGCGAGCTACCCGATTCGGGGGTTCCCTGCCGGCCATGCCGTGCGCACGGCATGGTGTGCAGGGAACCATCGAAACGGCCGCCCGGCAAGAACTACTCCGCGTCCAGGTCCGTCTCCAGCACCTTCACCAGTGCGTCCAGCGCAGCGTCTGCTCCGTCGCCCTCGGCCCGCAGCACCACAACGTCTCCCTTGGCGGCGCCGAGGGTCATGAGCGAAAGGATGCTGGCGGCGTCGAGCGCGTCATCGGCAGGTTCGCCTTGCATGGCAATGGTGACCTCCACCGGCTGCTCGCCGGCCGCCTCGGCGAACAAAGCGGCGGGGCGGGCGTGCAGGCCGGAGCGGCTGGCGATGGTGGCTGTGCGTTCGGGCATGGTTTCTCCTTCGACGGAAACAAACAGAGGTTAGAGGCCGAGTTCTTCGAGGACGGGCAGCTTGGCGCGAACCCAGTCGCGGGCTTCAAGGGCACTCGGCGCAGACAAAGCGAGCTGCGCGAGTTCCTGCGCCTGCTCAAGGGTGACGGTTTTCAGCACAGTCCCGACGGCGGCCAAGGAGCGCGCGGTCATGGACAGTGTGGTGACGCCCAGGCCGGTCAGTACGACGGCAAGCGCAGGGTCAGCTGCTGCCTCACCACAGACACCCACGGGCTTGGCAGTACCTTCGCGACCAGAGCTTTCCTGCTCCGCACCTTCGACGGTGAGCTGCACGAGCCGAAGCACGGCAGGCTGCCACGGAGTGTTGAGTTCGGCGAGGGGTCCAAGCTGGCGGTCGGCGGCCATGGCGTACTGGGTGAGGTCGTTGGTGCCCAAAGAGGCAAATCCGACTTCGCGCAGCACGGTGGCAGCGGTCAACGCAGCAGAGGGAACTTCCACCATGACACCCGGCGTCTGGATTCCGGCGGCGGCACACAGTGAGGCGAACCGTCCGGCTTCGGCGGCCGTGGAGATCATGGGGGCCATGACCCAAACGTCTGCCTCGGACTCCGAAGCTGCCCGGGCGATGGCCTCGAGCTGGCGCTCCAGGACGCCTGGTGTGGTGAAATCGGTGCGGTAACCGCGGACACCCAGTGCAGGGTTGGGCTCGGTGGCATCCGTGAGGAAGGGGAGCGGCTTGTCGGCGCCCGCGTCAAGGGTGCGGAGGACCACCTTCTTGCCCGGGAACGCGTCGAAGACGGCTTTGTAGGCTGCGGCTTGCTCATCCACGGAGGGTTCGGTGTCCCGCTCCAGGAAGCAGAACTCCGTGCGGAACAGGCCCACTCCCTGGGCACCCAAAGCGGCAGCTGCCACGGCGTCCTTGGCTCCACCGACGTTGGCGAGGAGCGGCACCAAGTGGCCGTCCGCCGTCGTGCCGTTTCCGTCGAATTCGGCGAGGGTGGCGGAGGTTTCCGCCCAGGCCGTAGCGGCCGCACGGTGCTCGTCGGTGGGCGAAACGGCAATGAAGCCAGCCGCGCCGTCCACGTACACTTCGGTTCCATCCGCGATGTCGTCAACACCATGGGCTGCAACCACGGCGGGCAGGCCGAGCGAACGCGCAATGATGGCAGTGTGGGACTGCGGGCCGCCGCCTGAGGTCACCAGCGCCTGCACCACCGCGGGATTCAGTGTTGCGGTGTCGGCGGGAGCGAGGTCCTCGGCCACCAGGATGAAGGGCGTGTCGGAGGCAGGAATGCCGGGAGCGGGGACGCCGCGAAGTTCGGCCACGATGCGGGCGCGGACATCCAGGACGTCGGTGGCACGCTCGGCCATGTAGCCGCCCAGGTTGTGCAGCATTTCGGAGACGGACGCACCGGCTTCCCAGATGGCCCTCTCTGCAGAGGAGCCGGCGTTGATGAGCTTGCTCGCGGATTTCAGGAGCATGGTGTCTTTGGCCATGAGGGCTGTGGCTTCGAGGACGGCCTTGCCGTCGCCGGAAGCGCTGTCCGCACGTCCCTTGAGTTCGTCATGGACGGCTTGCGCAGCCGCTTTCAAGCCCGCGACGGCGTCTTCCGGGCTCACGTCCGCAGCCAATCGATCTCCCGACGGCGGCTCACTCACCGGCTTGGGCATCTGGCGGACGGAACCAATGATGCGGCCAGGGCTTACCCCTACTCCTTGGAAATTCTGCACTGAATCCTCTGTTCCTGCTTGTTGGTTCAGGCCCTCCGGCGACGGCACCGGGAGCCTCGAAAACTAGCCTACAAAATTCCTTTGTGAGCCACTTCATATAGCAACGCTATAGGTGCTAGGGTAGCGGTTATGAGTTTCGATGACCAGCTTCCGCCTAAAATTCGGTTGCTTCGCGCAGCTGCCGAATTGCTGGCGAATTCGGAGGGGTCAGCAGTCTCGACGCGCCAGATCACCAAGCTTGCCGGGGTTACGGCGCCAACGCTCTACCACCACTTTGGCGACAAAGAAGGCCTGTTCGACGCCGTCGTATCAGCCGGATTTGAAGAGTATGTGGCGGGGGAGCGGGATTTTGCACCGTCCGGGGAGCCCTTGGAAGACGTCCGGCGAATGTGGGATAACCACGTTCAGTTCGGGCTGAGCCAACCCCATCTTTACCTGGTCATGTTCGGCAACATCAGGCCGGAGAGTCGCCCGGCAATCGTGGCCGATGCTGAAGCGCTTCTGGAGGAGATGCTGAACAAGGCCGCCATCGCCGGCCAGATCAACGTGCCGCCCCGGGAAGCAGCGCGGAGCATCCTTGCGGCCAACGTGGGCGTCACGCTCATGCTGATCGCTGAACCGGTGGAGGAACGTAATCTCGAGCTCTCAACCATGACCCGGGATTCCATGATTTTTGCCGTCTCCACGGACACCGCCCGTGGCGCCGCAGCGGAGGACTCCGGTAAGTCCTCGGTAGTTGTTGCGGCAATCGCCCTGAATGCGGCACTGCAGGCCTCGCATTCGGACCAACTTTCCAGCTCTGAACTGAAGCTCTTCCTTGAATGGCTTCACCGCATTTCCAGCAGCTCCTAAGGCTGCGCTCTCTCGATCTATATCGACTGACCCCGCGCCGCCGCGGGACACACGTTAGGAATTCACATGGCAACAGAGACAGTTGCGAAGCCCCGCACCAGCGTGCGCGTTGGTGTCCAAAAGTTCGGAACATTCCTGTCCGGCATGATCATGCCCAACATCGGCGCCTTCATCGCCTGGGGCCTTATCACGGCCCTGTTCATCGAGAAGGGCTGGATTCCAGTTGCGGAACTGGGTGGTTTCGGCACGAACGCCGAGGGTGATCCCAACGTGGGCATTGTCGGTCCAATGGTCACGTACCTCCTTCCGATCCTGATCGCCTACACAGGCGGCCGGATGGTTTACGACGTCCGGGGCGGCGTGGTCGGTGCTATCGCGACCATGGGCGTCATCGCGGGTACTGACGCGCCGATGTTCATCGGGGCAATGATCATGGGCCCGCTGGGTGCCTGGACCATGAAGAAGATCGATGCCCTGTGGGACGGCAAGATCCGCCCCGGTTTCGAGATGCTGGTCAACAACTTCTCCGCAGGCATCTGGGGCGCGTTGTTGGCTTTGGGCGGTTTCTACGGCCTTTCCTGGGTAGTCCAGCGCTTCACTGATGGCGCCGGTGCCGTTGTGGGGTTCCTGGTCAACAACGGACTGCTCCCGCTGACCAGCATTTTCATCGAGCCGGCCAAGGTCCTCTTCCTCAACAACGCCATCAACCACGGCGTGCTCACTCCACTTGGCATCCAGCAGTCGCTGGAACAGGGCAAGTCCATCCTGTTCCTGCTCGAAGCCAACCCCGGTCCCGGTATGGGCATCCTGCTGGCCTACATGTTCTTCGGCCGCGGCGCCGCGAAGGCTTCGGCTCCCGGTGCTGCGATCATCCACTTCCTCGGTGGTATCCACGAGATCTACTTCCCGTATGTCCTGATGAAGCCCATCCTGATCCTCGCTGCCATTGGTGGTGGCATGACGGGCATCGCGACCCTGGCCATCACCAATTCCGGCCTGGTTGCTCCTGCCGCGCCGGGTTCCATCATCGCGGTGCTGGCCCAGACGTCACGTGACAGCTACGTTGGTGTGATTCTTGCCGTCATCCTGGCCACGGCCGTGTCCTTCCTCATTGCCGCAGTCATCCTTCGCACGTCCAAGAACAAGGGTGAGGACGACCTCTCCGCAGCCACATCCCGCATGGAGGCCATGAAGGGCAAGAAGAGCTCCTTCTCCTCGGCACTGACCGGTAACAACGCTGGCGCCCAGGCCGGTACCGTCCTCACTCGCCCCGTCCAGAACATCGTGTTCGCTTGCGACGCCGGGATGGGTTCCAGTGCCATGGGTGCCTCGGTCCTGCGCAATAAGATCAAGGCCGCCGGCTTCCCGGAGGTCAAGGTCACTAACTCGGCCGTCGCCAACCTCAACGACAGCTACGACGTTGTGGTCACGCACCAGGACCTGACCGAACGCGCCCAGCCGCGGACGGCCAGCGCAGTTCACTACTCGGTGGACAACTTCATGAACAGCCCCAAGTACGACGACATTGTTGAACTGGTTCGGAGCAGCAACAGTGAAGGCGCTGCAGCTGAAACAGGCACGACGGCGGAATCCACCGCCGGAGCCCAGCCCACCGCCGCCGCCACTTCAGTAGCCGCCGGCCACGGTGCGCATGTCGCCGAGCCGGTTGCCGCCGTCGACGGTCAAGCCGCCGAAGGTAAAGGTGTCCTGCTCCGCGAAAGCGTGGTCCTGAACGGAACGGCAACGGACCGTGACGCAGCGATCGACGAAGCGGGCAAGCTCCTGCTGGATCGCGGCGCCGTTGATGTCAGCTACGTCCATGCCATGCACGAGCGCGAGGAATCCGTGTCCACGTACATGGGCAGCTTCCTGGCCATCCCGCACGGCACCAACGATGCCAAGGAACACATCAACCACTCGGCGGTGTCCATCATCCGTTACCCGGAGGGCATCGACTGGGGCGGCAAGCAAGTGAAGTTCGTGGTCGGCGTGGCTGGCCTCAACAATGAGCACCTCCACATCCTGTCCTCGATTGCGAAGATCTTCACCAGCAAGGCGCAGGTGGCCCAGCTGGAGGAAGCGACCACGGTTGATGAAGTTTTGGAGCTGTTCGGAAAGGTCAACGCATAGTGAAGGCAGTTCATTTTGGGGCAGGCAACATCGGACGTGGC
Source organism: Paenarthrobacter sp. TA1.8 (assembly GCF_048595705.1). Lineage (NCBI taxonomy): Bacteria > Bacillati > Actinomycetota > Actinomycetes > Micrococcales > Micrococcaceae > Paenarthrobacter > Paenarthrobacter sp. TA1.8. The sequence goes on along the minus strand of NZ_CP184287.1, from coordinate 4,588,249 downwards.
TTCGTGGGGCTGCTGCTTCACGAGGCCGGCTATGAGGTGGTGTTCGCGGATGTTGCGGACGCGCTGATCAGCCAGCTCGCCTCGGCAAGCAGCTACGACGTCCACGAGGTGGGCGAGAACCCGGCGGTCAAGACCGTTAGCGGCTTCCGTGCCTTCAATTCCGCTTCGCAGGAAGCCGCTGTTGTGGAGGAAATCTCGACGGCGGATGTGCTCACCACTGCTGTGGGGCCGCACATCCTGAAGTTCGTGGCACCGGTGATCGCCCGCGGGCTGGCCGCCCGGCCCGCGGACTTGCCACCCCTTCAGGTCATGGCCTGCGAGAACGCCATCAACGCCACGGATCTCCTCCACACGGAGATCCGGGCGGCTTGGGACGACTCCGCCGGCGACCTGGACACCGTCGCGGTTTTTGCCAACACCGCAGTGGACCGCATTGTCCCTAACCAAGCACCGGGCCAGGGCCTGGACGTCACGGTGGAGACGTTCTACGAGTGGGTCATCGACCGTACGCCATTCGGCGGCAACGCGCCGAACATCCCCGGAGCCACCTTCGTGGATGAGCTGGGACCGTACATCGAACGCAAGCTGTTCACGGTAAACACCGGTCACGCGTCGGCGGCGTATTTCGGTTACCAGGCCGGGCTGGCGAAGATCTCCGATGCCATGGCGGATCCGTCTGTTGCCGCGAAGGTCCGGGCGGTGCTGGAGGAAACCAAGGAACTGCTGGTGGCCAAGCACGGGTTCGTTGAGGCCGAGCAGGAGGCCTATGTGCAGAAGATCCTGTCCCGTTTCACCAACCCGCACCTGTCGGACACCGTGAATCGAGTGGGCCGCGCGCCCTTGCGGAAGCTCAGCCGACACGAGCGGTTCATCGGTCCTGCCGCGGAGTTGGCCGAGCGTGGCGTGACGCCGGTGGCCCTGCTCGAGGCGATGTCCGCGGCCCTCCGTTTCGACGACGGCAACGACGATGAAGCCGTGGAGCTCGCCAACATGCTGACCGACTTGGACCCGGCTGCCGCCGTCGAGCGCATCACGGAACTTACGCCGTCGCACCCGCTGTTCCCGGCCGTCCAAAAGCTCGTGGAGGATCGTCAGGCCGAAGCGTAAGCGCCACCCGAAAGTAACAAAGGCTCTCCGGCGGGAGAAAAACAAGTGAGTTCCGTCACTTTTGACCGCTGGAGAGCCTTTCGGTTTTGAAGTTAGCCTCACCTTACTAATAGAGTCAAAAAGCAATTAGGCAACACATCTATGACTTATTAGTGAGTGGAGTACTGGCGTGAAAAAGAGGCTGTCGAGCTACATTGGGGCACTGGCTGCAGGCGCAGCCTTGCTGACCGTTACGGCGTGTGGCGGCGGGGCCACCGCATCCTCGCAGACCGAGGAAGCCGGCACCATCACCATCGAGCACGCCCAAGGCTCCACGGCCAACGTTCCTGTGAACCCGGCCAAGGTTGTCACGTTCGACCTCGGCGTCCTGGACACCATGAACGCGCTCGGGGTCGAGCCCACCGGTGTTCCCGAAGCAAGCTACCCGGAAGCGCTCAAGAAGTTCTCCGAGGCCAAGTACACCAAAGTGGGCTCGCTCAAGGAGCCGGACTTCGAGGCCGTCAGCTCCGCCGCGCCGGATCTCATCATCGTCTCCGGCCGCACCGCCGGCGCCTATGAGGAATTGAGCAAGATCGCACCTACCATCGACCTCTCAGTGGATGCCGCCAAGCCCATGGAAAGCTTCAAGGCACAGACGGAGAAGCTCGGCAAGATCTTCAAGAGAGAAGACGAGGTCGCCTCCAAGCTCGCAGAGGTGGACAAGACCGTTGCGGACACCAAGACCAAGGCGGCCTCGGCTGGCAAGGGCCTGATCGTCCTCACCTCCGGCGGCGAAGTTACCGCATACGGCGCTGGCTCCCGCTTCGGCATCATCCACGACGTCCTGGGCGTCCCCACCGCTGCCGACGTCAAGTCGGAGGGCTCTCACGGCGAGGCTGTTTCCTTTGAATACATCAAGGAGACCAACCCGGACATCCTCTACGTCATCAACCGCGACACCGCGATCGGCGCCGCAGGCTCCACCGCCAACCCGATCCTGGACAACGAGCTCGTGAAGTCCACCAACGCGGCCAAGAACAACAAGATCGTCAACCTGGATCCCGCCGGCTGGTACATCGTTGGCTACGGCTTGAACAACGTTCAGGCCATGGTCACGGCAGTGGCCGATTCTGTCGCTTGATACTGCCTCACCTGAAATCCTGACGTGACAACTACAGCCGTGCGCCCCACGGCGCCAGCAAGCCGCAACCGGACTGGCGAGACCGCCCGCCTGGTTGCGGCTGCTGCCGTTGTGCTGGTGATCGCGGTCGGAAGTATCTTCGTTGGGGTCAGTGATGTCTCGCTGACCGCGTTGTTGGCTAACGACGCCGGTGCTTGGGAAATCTTCTGGGTATCCCGGGTGCCGCGCACCTTGGCCGTGGTCCTGGCCGGGATGGCCGTCGCCGTTGCCGGGCTGATCATGCAGCTCATGGCCCGGAACCGCTTTGTCGAGCCGTCCACCGTGGGCACCGTTGAGTCAGCGACGCTCGGGATCCTGGTGGTCACAGTGCTTGCTCCGGACTCTCCGATTCTCACCAAGATGCTGGTGGCTTCTGTGTTCGCCGTGCTGGGCACGGCGCTCTTCCTGGCCATTCTCCGTAGACTGCCCGCCCGTAACACCCTGCTGATTCCGCTGGTCGGCATCATGCTGGGCGGCATCATTGCTGCCGTCACCACGTTCTTTGCCTACCGCTTCGATCTCCTCCAGACCCTAAGTAACTGGATGATCGGCGACTTCTCCGGCGTGCTCCGTGGACGGTATGAACTGCTGTGGATCGTGGCTGTGCTGGTACTGGTGGGCCTGTTTGCTGCCGACCGGTTCACCGTGGCCGGCATGGGGCAGGATTTCACCACCAACCTTGGCCTGAACTACGCCCGGACCATGCGGCTCGGCCTGGTGATCGTCTCGTTGATTTCGGCTGTTGTGGTCACCACCGTGGGGGCCGTGCCCTTCCTCGGCCTGGTGGTTCCCAACATCGTTTCCCTGCTGTTCGGAGACAACCTCCGCCGTGCGGTTCCTTGGACAGCCCTTTTTGGAGCGGCGTTCGTGCTGGTCTGCGACATTATCGGCCGGACCATCCGCTTCCCTTACGAGGTTCCCGTGGGCATGGTCATGTCCGTCTTGGGCGCCATCCTCTTCCTCTTCCTGCTTTTGAGGAAACGCAATGCCTGAAACACTCCTGGTCACACCCCGCCTCTCCGCCCGCACCCGCATGCGCGACGCCATCCGAAGTACCCCGCCGGGACTGGTGATCGCCGTTTTGGCGATTGCCGCCGTCGTGCTCGTTGCCGTTTTCCTGACGATCGACCTCAAAGGCAACATCGCCTACATCCTGCCGCGGCGGGCCATCAAGGTGTCAGCGATGCTGCTGGTGGCTGTGGCGGTGGGTGTTTCCACGCTGCTCTTCCAGACCGTGACGGCCAACCGGATCCTGACGCCTTCCATCATGGGCTTCGATTCCCTGTACATCCTGGTGCAGACCGCCCTGGCGTTCGTTGCCGGTGCCGCGACGCTGGCGACCGCTCCTTCCACGCTCAAGTTCGGGCTGGAGATCCTGCTGATGTTGGGGTTCAGCGCATTCCTGTACCGGTGGATGTTCACCGGTGACACGCGATCGCTGCACCTGCTGTTGCTCGTGGGAATCGTGCTCGGTACCTTGTTCCGTGGTTTCTCCTCGCTCCTGCAGCGGCTGATGGAACCGAGCGAATTCATCATCCTGCAGGACCTGTTCTTTGCCAGTTTCAACAACGTGGATCCAGGGTTGCTGGGGGTTTCCGCTGTGCTGATTGCCCTTGTGTGCATTGGTGTGTGGCGCATGCGGCACACTTTGGACGTGCTGGCGCTGGGCCGTGAAGTGGCCATCAACGTGGGCGTCGATCACAAACGCGTGGTGATGGGGGTGCTGCTCGCGTGCTCGCTGCTGGTGGCGATTTCCACTGCTCTTGTGGGGCCGGTGACGTTCTTCGGGCTCTTGGTTGTCAGCCTCGGTTACCAGCTCTGCCGTGGATTCCGGCATGCGTGGCTGCTGCCGATCGTGGTCCTTATTGGTGCGATCGCACTGGTGGGCGGCCAGTTGTTACTGGAACGGGTGTTCGGTTTCGCCACTGCCTTGAGCGTCATCATCGAGTTCACGGGCGGCATCCTCTTCCTTTACCTGTTGTTGAAAGGCTCGCTGAAATGACCACTGTTATGACCGGGGTCCGTCCATGATTACCGTCCGCAACGTGACCAAGCGCTACGGCGGCACCACCGTGCTGGATGACGTGTCCTGCGATATTCCACGCGGCGGCATCACGTCCATCATCGGTCCCAACGGGGCCGGCAAGTCCACGCTGCTCTCACTGATTAGCCGACTGCAGCCCATGGACGCCGGGGGAGTGTCCGTTGCCGGCTTGGACGTCACCGCGACGCCCAGCAAGGAACTCGCCAAGACCATGGCCATCCTCCGGCAGGAAAACCACCTCACGATGCGGCTCACGGTCCGTGACCTCGTGGCATTCGGGCGCTTTCCGCACAGCGGCGGGCGGCCAACGGTTGAGGATCTTGAGCACGTTGACGAGGCCATCCGCCAGCTGGACCTCACCTCCATGGCTGACAAGTTCGTAGACGAGCTCTCCGGCGGACAGCGTCAGCGTGCCTACATCGCCATGGTCCTGGCCCAGGACACGGAATACCTGTTGCTGGACGAGCCGCTTAACAACCTGGACATGAAGCACTCCGTGGAAATGATGCGGCTGCTGCGGCGTTTGTCCGATGAGCTCGGAAAGACCATCGTGCTGGTGGTGCACGACATCAACTTTGCATCCTGCTACTCGGACACCATCCTGGCCATGAAAAATGGCCGCCTCATCCATCAGGGCACACCCGCGGACATCATGCGTGCGGGGATGTTGCACGACGTCTACGACATCGATATCCGCATAGAGGAGATCGACGGCAACCGCATTGGCGTGTACTTCGCCTGACGCTCCTGCCGACAGAAGAAAGCGCGACGTCGGCACCCAAGCCCGGGTGCCGACGTCGTAATTTCTGCTTGCTTCAGCGTTAGCGCGCTGCCGCGGCTTCAGCTTCGGACATTGCTTTCCACTCGGCCACGCGGGCCTGATGCAGGGGCGACTTGCGGACCACAGCGTAGGCAACGCCGAGGATGGCGAACCAGATGGGCGTCACCAGCAGCGCGGTGAGCGTATCCGGCTGCGTGGTCAGGGCCCACACGAGGAACGCGAAGAACGCGAACACCACCCACACCATGGGGATGCCGCCTGGCATCTTGAACGGCGAGGCCGCGTGCTGCTCGGGGCGGCGTTTACGGTAAACGAGGTAGCTGGCCAGGATGATCGACCAGACGAACATGAAGCAGACGGCGGACACGGTAGTCACCATGTCGAATGCCACGCCAACGTCCTTGCCCGCGTACAGAAGTGCGACGCCGGCCAGCAGCAGGACGCAGGAGAGGAACAGTGCGTTCTGGGGTACTTTGCGGCTGGAGAGGCGGCCGAAGAGCTTGGGTGCGTCGCCGTCGTGGGCCAGGCCGTAGACCATGCGGGACGTGGAGTAGATGCCTGAGTTGGCCGAGGACATGGCCGAGGTGAGCACCACCAGGTTGACTACTGTGGCGGCCATTCCAAGGCCGGCGAGCGAGAACATGGCGATGAACGGGCTCTGGCCTGCCTTGAATTCGGTCCACGGGGTGACGGACATGAGGATGATGAGGGCGCCTACGTAGAAGAGCATGACGCGCAGGGGAATGGCGTTGATGGCGCGGGGGAGGTTGTGCTCCGGGTTCTTCGTTTCAGCGGCGGCGGTGCCCACCAGTTCGATGCCCACGAACGCGAAGACGGCAATCTGGAAGCCGGCCACGAAGCCCATGAATTCCTTGGGGAAGAAGCCGCCGTGGCTCCAGAGGTTGGTGAAGCTCGCGGTGCCTGCGTTGGACTGGAAGCCGGTGAAGATCATCACCAGGCCCACCACTATCAGCGCCACAATGGCCACGATCTTGATGAGGGCGAACCAGAATTCGGTCTCGCCGAAGGCCTTCACGGTGGGCAGGTTCAGGAGCAGCAGGATGATGATGGTGGCGATACCCGGGATCCAGAGTTGGATTCCCGGCCACAGTTCGTTGGCGTAGCCCGCAATCGCAATGACGTCTGCCACGCCGGTGACTACCCAGCAGAACCAGTAGGTCCACCCGGTGAAGAAGCCTGCCCAGGGGCCCAGGAGATCGCCTGCGAAGTCGCTGAAGGACTTGTAGTTCAAGTTGGACAGCAGCAGCTGGCCCATGGCCCGCATGACGAAGAACAGCATGAATCCGATGATCATGTACACAAAGATCACGGAGGGGCCGGCGACGGAGATGGTTTTGCCGGAGCCCATGAAGAGGCCGGTTCCGATGGCGCCGCCGATGGCAAGGAGCTGGATGTGGCGGTTGCTGAGCGAGCGTGACAGGTGGGGCTCGCTGTCCCTGCTGGAGACGTGGAGCTTCCCCTGTGTTGTCTGATCGGACATCAGTTCAAGAACCCTTCGAAGGACCCGTCAAAATGGTGACGGCCGTTACAAATCTGTTCGATAAAGCTATAGCCAATGCCTGGCTCATGGCGAATCGGTCTGCATGGCGAAAGCTCCCGCCCTGGTTGGAGGGGGAGCTTAGGCCGTGATTAGCGCCGTAATTTGGCTGCGGCGGCTAGGCGATCTGGCGCTTGTAGGCAGCTGTGGCAAAGGCGTAAGAGACGATGAGGATCCCCAGGCACCAAGCCAGGGCCACCCAAATGTCGCCACCCACCGGGCGTTGGGCGAACAGGTCCTGGATGGTGTTCACGATTGACGTTACCGGCTGGTTTTCGGCGAACCAGCGGACCGGGCCGGGCATGGTCTCCGTCGGAACGAAGGCCGAGCTGACAAAGGGCAGGAAGATCAGCGGATAGGAGAACCCGCCGGCGCCATCCACCGATTTCGCTGAGAGGCCCGCGATGATCGCAATCCACGTGAGCGCCAAGGTGAAGAGTGCCAGGATGCCTGCGACGGCCAGCCAGTCCAGCACGTTGGCCGAAGTGCGGAAGCCCATGAGGAGTGCCACCAGGACGATGATCACCAGCGAGAGTCCGTTGGCCACCAGCGACGTCAGCACGTGCGCCCAGAGAACCGAAGAGCGTGCGATCGGCATCGACTGGAACCGCTCGAAGATGCCGCTCTGCATGTCCGTGAACAGCCGGACTGCCGTGTAAGCGATGCCGGAGGCGATCGCGATCAACATAATGCCCGGGAGCAGGTAGTTTACGTAGTTCTCGGTGTCGGTCCTGATGGCTCCGCCGAACACGTAGACGAACAGCAGCATCAGGGCGATCGGGGTGATCGCAGTGGTGATGATGGTGTCAACGCTCCGGAAGATGTGCCGCATGGAACGGCCCAGCAGGACGGAGGTGTCTGCGAAGAAATGGGTGTTCATGACCTGTCCTTTACTGACTCGTTGGTACCTGTTCCCACCAGGGCCAGGAAGATGTCCTCCAGGCTCGGCTGCTTCTCCACGTACTCCACCTTGGCCGGTGGCAGCAGCTGCTTGAGCTCGGAGAGGGTGCCATTGGCAATGATGCGTCCGGCGTGCAGGATGGCAATCCGGTCCGCGAGCTGCTCGGCTTCGTCCAGGTACTGCGTGGTGAGCAGGACCGTGGTTCCTTGCTTGGCGAGATTCTTGACAATCTGCCATACCTCCAGCCGGGCCTCCGGGTCGAGGCCGGTAGTGGGTTCGTCCAGGAAGATCACCTTCGGATTGCCGATCAGGCTCATGGCAATGTCCAGGCGCCGACGCATACCGCCGGAGTACGTCGCCACCTTTCGGGACCCTGCATCGGTGAGGCTGAACTGCGCCAGCAGCTCGTCCGCGATTCCGCCCGGGTTCTTTAAGTGACGCAGCTTGGCCACCAGGACCAGGTTCTCCTTGCCGGTCAGGACTTCATCCACGGCCGCGAACTGCCCGGTGAGGCTGATGGACTGTCTCACCCCAAGCGACTCGGAGGCGACGTCAAAGCCCTCGACGGCGGCATAGCCGGCATCCGCTTTGAGCAGTGTGGACAGGATCTTTACCATGGTGGTCTTGCCCGCTCCATTGGAGCCCAGCAAGGCAAAGATACTGCCGGAGGCTACCTCAAAGTCCACACCCCGGAGCACGTGGAGATCCTTGTAGGACTTCTCAATGCCCTCTACGCGGATTGATGCAGCGGTCATGATTCCGCCTCCTTCGCTTTATCGATTGCCTGGGTAAGGCGCTCGCGTTCCTTGTCGATCCAGCGCTTACCGCCGTAGGCCTGGGCGAAGCTCTCGGCGAATTCGATGGGATCTCCGCCCACGATTTCGCCCACGGGCGTACCGTCGATTGCGGCCCGTTCCCATAGGTCAGCCAGGTCGGTAAACATCTGCACCATGGTGTCGCCCTCAGTGACGCCGCCGTAGTACATCAGGTACCGGTTGAAGGCGGTGGCCACGGTCAGGTAGGGCTCAGGCAGGGCATTCATCCTTGCCTTGGCTTGCTTGTACTGCTTCTTCTGTTCGAGTGATCCGGTGACCAGTTCGATCCATTTCGCTGCCATGCTATTTTCCTTCCTTGCGGAGCTCTTCAATCCGTCCGGACAAGAAGCTCCATGTGTTCCAGAATTCGTTCAGTTCCTTTTCGCCCTGTGCATTGAGCGTGTACACCTTGCGAGGCGGCCCTTTTTCGGACGGACGCTTCTCAACGTCCACCAGTCCCTTTTGCTCGATCCTGACCAGCAGCGCATACACGGTGCCTTCAGCGATCTCAGTAAATCCCTGCTCCCGGAGCAGCGTGGTGATCTCGTATCCGTACGCTGCCTTCCCGGTCAGGAGGGCCAGAACGATGCCCTCCAATGTGCCTTTGAGCATCTCCGTCATTTGCTTGCCCATCGGACACCTCCCTCGCTACTCAGTATTACTAGCTACCACTACATAGTAGAACTAGGTACCGGTACTTAGCAATACTGAGTTCTGGGTTTGTTCTGTCGGATGGCAGGCTGGGGTGGTGACTACTCAATCCGGTGCCGTGCCCGCTTTCTTTACCGCCGCCGTCGAACGTGGAACCTTCACCCTCAGGCGTGCACGGAAAGACGACCTGCCGCGGATCCTCGCGTTACTGGCCGACGATCAGCTGGGCGCTACCCGCGAAAGTGCCGGCGATTTAGTGCCGTACGAGCGGGCTTTTGACGCGATCGACGCCGACCCCGCACACCTTCTGGTGGTGGGCGAACTCGACGGCGATGTTGTGGCTACCTTCCAGCTCAGCTACATCCCGGGCCTCTCGCGCAAGGGGTCCTGGCGGGCGCAGATCGAGGCGGTTAGGGTTTCTGAGGTGTTGCGGGGGCAGGGTGTGGGTGCGCTCATGATCCAGTGGGCTATTGACCAGGCCCGGGAGCGTGGCTGCTCGCTGGTGCAGCTCACCACGGATAAGTCCCGCGTTTCGGCTCATCGTTTCTATGAGCGGCTTGGCTTTGTCGCGAGCCACGAGGGCATGAAACTCACGCTGTAGGAGAGTGCCTTGTCCCTGTTTTCCACATAGGGAAATTCCCGCCTTACCGTGCCCCTGACCCCGCTGGAAGAGTTGGGCCATGGAGAAGATTCGGGAGAGGCAAGGCATTGACGCCGGTTCATTTGCCTCCGGGGTTGGGGAAAAAGCCGGAGAGCCCGCGCTCGGTGTCCCAGCCCTTATCAAACTGCTGAGGGACGTTAGCCTTGGTTCTTCCAGCGTTCAGCTGATTGATCAGCTGCGTGGGCTCGAAGACTTGAAGTGGGCCGTTACCGGCCTGCAGGCCCGTGCTGCGGTGGCGTTGGATCTTGCGCAACGGCGTGAGCAGACAGTTGCTGGTGTTCCCGCTTCGGAGCAGGGGCAAGGTGTCGCCGCTCAGCTTGCGTTGGCCCGGCGTGAATCGCCGAACCGCGGCTCCCGCCTCCTTGGACTCGCGAAGGCGTTGGTCACCGAGATGCCACGCACCCTGGCCGCGTTGGAATCGGGCCAGCTCAGTGAATGGCGGGCAAACTTACTCGTAAGAGAGACGGCTGGCCTTACCGCGGAAGATCGGTGCGCCGTGGACGAGGAACTTGCACCTGATGCGGGCACCTTCGAGGGCGCCGGTGACAAAGCAATCATCGCCGCCGCGAAAGCCGCCGCCTACCGGCGCGATCCCCGTTCCATTGCCCAGCGTGCCAGTCATGCCGCCACGGAGCGAACAGTCACCCTGCGCCCGGCGCCGGACGCTATGACTTACCTGACTGCACTGCTTCCTGTAGCCCAAGGAGTTGCCGTCTATGCCGCGCTGACCCGCAAGGCAGACTCTGCACGTTCCGTTGGGGACTCCCGGACCCGCGGACAAGTCATGGCAGATACCCTCGTCGAACGTATCACCGGCAGGCGTGGCGGGATCAGCGGTGTCGACCTGGAGGTCGTCATGACGGACCGCACGCTATTGCAGGGAGACGGCGAGCCGGCCCGGATCAAGGGCTACGGGATAGTCCCGGCGGCGTGGGCAAGAGGCCTTGTTGGCGCTGGAGGGGCTGCTGCGACGGGCGGTGGTCCGGCGCCAAAGCAGGACGAGGAGTTCGCCGTGTGGCTTCGCCGACTCTATACAGCGCCGTCCACGGGGGAACTCATCACCATGGACTCCAAGGCGCGACTCTTCCCGCCGAGGTTGAGGCGTTTTATCGAAGTCCGAGACGACACCTGCCGCACGCCCTACTGCGACGCGCCCATCAGGCATATCGATCACGTCGTCCCGTGGCGTTCAGGTGGCACCACAACCGTTGACAACAGCGCAGGACTCTGCGAAGTCTGCAATCAGACCAAGGAAAGCCCTGGCTGGACGGCGAAGCAGGTGGTCGAAGATGTCCACACGCTGGAAGTCGGCACGCCAACAGGGCATAGCTACCGATCGTCCGCACCGCCCCTGCCCGGGCATGTGCGCAGACCACCTTCACCAGTCGGGACTTGACTATTAGGTACCCTAACTATTAGGGTACCTAAATATGAGCTCTTTTGATCCGCGGCTACTTGATCTCGCACAGGAATTTCGTGAGTCACTGCGACTCGGCGTGTACATGTTCCGTCGTCTTGATCCTGAAGGTGACCTTACCGCCGCGCAACTCAGCCTGCTGTCCATGATTTCCGCCGGCGGTCTCCGCGTGGGCGATATCGCCAAGAACCTGGGCATTAAAGTCCCCAGCGCTACGGAGCAAATCATCAAGCTTGAGCGTGCAGGCCTGGTCACCCGCGAGCAGGATCCCGACGATTCGCGAGCTGTCCAAGTGGTCATCACCGAAGCCGGGACGGCCGCCGTCGCCTCTGCCAACCAGCGGCGCAACGCCATGGTGGCTGAGCTGCTGCAGGACCTCAGCCAAGACGAAATTGAACACCTCGCAGCGGCCTTGCCCGTGATCGCCAAGCTCAACAGCTCGTTCCAGAACTAAGAAAACCAGCACGACTAAGAAAAACCCGCACCGACAAGGAGCCATTGAATGTCACGCCAGTTGGCTGACGCTTCAGCAAGCGCCGAAACTGTCTTGGAAGCTGAGAAAGCTTCCTTCCTCAAACAGCCCAAGGCGGTGTGGGCCACTGCGCTCGCGGCCGTTTTCGCCTTCATGGGCATCGGGCTCGTCGATCCGATTCTTCCGGCTATCGCTAAGAACCTTGAGGCATCCACAAGTGAAGTCTCGCTGCTTTTCACCAGCTACTTCCTGGTGACGGCGATTGCCATGTTGATCAGTGGATTCGTGTCCTCAAGGATCGGTGGAAAGAAGACCCTGTTGATCGGGTTGGCGATCATCGTGGTGTTCGCGTCGTTGTCGGGCCTTTCCGGCAGCGTTGAACAACTGGTGGGGTTCCGGGCAGGCTGGGGTCTTGGTAACGCGTTGTTCGTTGCAACTGCCTTGGCCGTGATCGTGGGGGTGGCCAGTGGCGGCACCGGGACGGCCATCATCCTTTACGAGGCAGCACTGGGTTTGGGCATCTCGCTCGGCCCGCTGCTAGGGGCCCTCTTGGGTGGCTGGCAGTGGCGCGCACCCTTCTTCGGCACCGCAGTGCTGATGGCTGCGGCCTTCATTGCACTTCTCGCATTGTTGCCTAAGACAGCCGCTCCCGCCAAGAAGTCCCGCCTCAGGGATCCGCTGCTGGCGCTCGGGCATAGGGGCCTCCGCACTACTGCCGCCAGCGCGTTGTTCTACAACTACGGCTTCTTCACCATCCTCGCCTTTACTCCCTTCATCCTCGGCATGGATGCCTATGGCATCGGGGCTGTCTTCTTCGGTTGGGGTGTTGCCGTGGCCGTGTTCTCGGTGTTCGTGGCGCCGGTGCTCCAGAAGCGGTTCGGGGCCGTCAAAGTCCTGACCGGAACACTAGCGGCGCTGATGCTCGACCTGATCGGCTTGGGATTGGCCGCTGGGCACTCGGTGACAGCCGTCGTCGTGCTTGTCATTGCGGCAGGTGCCCTTCTGGGCATCAACAACACGGTTTACACGGAACTGGCCATGGGTGTCTCTGATTCACCGCGCCCCGTTGCATCCGCCGGCTACAACTTTGTGCGCTGGATGGGTGGCGCGCTTGCACCATTCGCAGCAGCCCAGCTGGGTGAGCACTTTGGCCCGCAGGTGCCGTTCTTCGCCGGTGCCGCTGCCATGGTTATAGCTATTCTGGTCGCTTTCGGAGGACGCGGCTACCTAATATCCCACGAACCACACTTGGTGTGATCCTCCCGTGAACCACAAAAAGCCCGGCGAATTGGACCAGTTCCAATCCGCCGGGCTTTTCCTGCGCTACTTTGCTTCGTCGGAGGTCACGGGCAGCGGTGCTACGGGTGCGCCTTTCGGAACGAACAGCGTTTCGGCCTGCTCCAGGGACATGCCGTTCGTTTCGGGCACCTTGAACATGACAAAGAAGAACGACGCCGCAGCGAAGGCTGCGTACATGGCGTACGTCAGCGGCAGCGAGCCTGCCGCCATGATGGGGAAGCTAAGCGTGATGGCAAAGTTAGCGATCCATTGCGCTGCGGCCGCGAGGCCAAGGGCCCGGGCGCGGATGCGGGACGGGAAGATCTCGCCCAGCAGCACCCACACGAGCGGACCCCATGAGGCACCAAAGCTGATGACGAAGACGTTGGCAGCCACAAGGGCCACGGGACCCCAAGCGCCTGGAAGACTGATTTCGGAGCCGGTACCAACAGCGGAGGAGAAGGCCAGCGCCATAACGCCGAGGGACGCGGCCATGCCGATGGAGCCGGTCAGAAGGATGGGGCGGCGGCCGATCCGGTCCACCAAAGCGATGGCCACCAGGGTCACCAGGATGTTTGTGACGGACGTGGCGACGGAGATCGTCAGGGAGTCCTTTTCCTGGAACCCGACTGCCTTCCACAGCGTGGTGGAGTAGTAGAAGATCACGTTGATGCCAACAAACTGCTGCAGCACAGACAGGATGATGCCGATCCAGACCACTGGCAGCAGGCCAAACCTGTTACCACGCAGCGAGCCCTTCTTGGTGGAGAGCTTTTCCTGTTGGATGGATTCCTGGATCTCGCGGATGTGGCGTTCGATGTCATCGCCGGGGATCAGTTTGTTGAAGATGGTGCGGGCTTGGTCTTCCTTGCCGTTGAGCACGAGGAAGTGTGGGGACTCCGGCAGGCGGAAAGCGATCCAGCCGTACACCGCGGCGGGCAAGGCACAAGCGATGAACATCCAGCGCCAGGCTTCAATGCCCAGCCACAACGTGCCGTCCGCACCACCAGCCGAATTAGCGAGCACCGCGTCGGAAAGCAGGGCTGCGAAGATACCCGTGGTGATGGCGAGCTGCTGAAGCGATGCCAAGCGGCCGCGTACGTGCCGTGGTGAAATTTCCGAGATGTAAGCCGGGGCAATAACCGAGGCAAGCCCAATGCCCAGGCCGCCCACCAGCCGCCAGAAAATGAGGTCCCAAACTCCGAACGCAAGCCCGGTTCCCACTGCGCTCACCAGGAAGAGCAGTGCGCCGATTTTCATGGCGGGAATGCGGCCGTACCTGTCCGCGATCTTGCCGGCGAAGTAGGCGCCGGCGGCGCAGCCCAACAGGGCAACGGCCACGGCGAAGCCTGTTAGTGCCTCGCTCATGACGAACTCGTCCGCCATCGCATCCACGGCACCGTTGACCACGGACGAATCGAAGCCGAAGAGGAACCCGCCCACGGCACCGGCGACGGCCAGGCCGATCACCTTCCGTGAAACAGGGGGCGCGCCTTCGGGGCTGGAACTGGACATGGGTCTCCCTTGGGGAATGGGGTTTGGTAAGCGAAGTGCGGGTCGTCGTCGGCTGTCCGACGGGGACGCCGGTGCACTCGCGCTACACAGTGTGGCACGTCATATCCGCCAAGTTCCAGTCAAGTGACGGACGTGACATGCATTCATATCATTAACGCAGTACCGCCTGTCTGGTGGCTGGGAGTTCGCTGTAAGCGTCCGTAACGCGCTCTGAGTGCGGTATGCAGGTGCTTGAGTCCAACAATTGAACACAAGGCACGACGACGGTTGGTAACTCATGTAGCCAATTGGGATGCCGCTGTCGTCAGGCTGCGGGCGCTGAAGGCGCGGCTAGGAGAACTCCTTGAGTGCTGCAGTCAGAAGGTCTCCAGGTGCGCCGAGGCGCGTGTGCACCCCGTAGGAAGCAATCAATTCACCGGCGATGACTACCTGCGTTACATCGCTGGCCGTCGCACTGAAAGCCAATTGCAGGGGACGGGAACCGGCAGTCCGGGTGGACGCGGGATCGACAACCATGAGGTCGCAGATCGCGCCGACCCTTAGTGCGGACGAGGCAACCGGTGTAGCCATGGAGCGCGCTGCTCCTTCCGTTGCGGCCAGCAGCAGTTCCCGCGGTGAGAACCTTCCGCGCTGACCGCTGCCTAGCCGCTCTCCGTGTTCCAAGGTGCGCATTTCAATCCAAGGATCGATCACCGCGTGCTGGTCGCTGCCCAAGGCGATAGCGGCTCCGGCGTCGGAAAGTTCACGGGCGGGTCCGATCCCGTCCGCAAGGTCGGCTTCCGTGCTGGGACACATCACAACGGTGGTTGATGCTGCGCCCAGCCTGGAAATATCCTGCTGAGTCAGATGCGTGGAATGGACTGCTGAAAGCCTGGGAGACAGGAGGCCGTGGCGTTCCAAAAGGCCCGCGGGAGTGGTGCCGTAGGCCTCCAAACAGGCTTCGTTTTCGGCAGGCTGTTCGCTCAGGTGAATGTGAAGGGGAATGTCGCGAGGTAGCTGCTTGGCAACAACCTTTAGGGCCTCTTCGGGCACAGCGCGGACGGAATGCAGGGCGGCTCCTACGGCCACCTTCTCGGGCGAAAACTCTTGTGCTATTGCGGTTCGGAGGGAACGCAACCGGTCCAGCCACGCTTCCACATCCGTGTCCCCGAACCTTGCCTGCCCGGGACTGAGCGAGGTGCCTATTCCGCCGGACAAATACAGGGTGTCCAGAAGTGTCAGGCGGATCCCTGCCGACATTGCTGCGCGGGCAAGGGCCAACTCCATGGCGTGCGGCTCTGGGTACGCCGCACCACCGGGTTGGTGGTGGACGTAGTGGAACTCGGCCACGCTGCTGAAACCTGTCACCACCATCTCAGCGAACACTGCAGCGGCGAGTTTCTCGTACTTTTCAGGAGTCAGCTCCGACGCGCTCCGGTACATCTGCTCCCGCCACACCCAAAAATCTCCGCGCCCGTCATGCGTTCTTCCGCGGAGGATCCTGTGGAAGGCGTGCGAGTGTGCGTTGGCAGCCGCAGGAAAGACGACGCCCATCAGTTTCGTGTCGCCGGGTTGGGGCCGCGCGCCGCTTTCCATGGCGGAGATTCGGCCATCGATAGTTTCCACGCGCACGCCCGTAGCTACCTCCGAAAGGCCGGTGTCGTCGTCGCCGTCGCCACCGCCCACGATAACGGCGGTCTCGCACCAGAACGTGCTCATAGGAGTCCCTCCAGAACATCTGCCAACGCAACAGCACCCGCGGAGGCGTCCTCATCGGCTACGTACTCCTCGGGAGAGTGTGAGATGCCGCTCGGGTTGCGGACAAAGAGCATCGCGGAGGGGACGTGGCCGGCCAGTACGCCGGCATCATGCCCTGCGCCGGTTGCCAGCACGGGAGCTCCCGGCAGAAGGTTGGTCAGGCGACGGCTGAGGTTGGCATCAAAGTGCACAGTGTCGCTGTAGGACTCTTCAGTGAGGGTCGCGGTGCAACCTTCCGCCGCGGCGACGTCCTGGGCTGCACGGTAGATCGCTTCGATGAGTTGGGCGGTCACGGCGTCGTCGGGGTGGCGGGCGTCCAACCAAAGGTCCACGCGCGAGGCGATCACATTGGTCCCGCCCGGAACGGGCGTCAAGCGCCCCACTGTTGCACGGGCGTCGGGTTGCTTGGCAGCTGTTTCCCGAACGGCCAAGACGATCTGTGCGGCTGCAACCATCGGATCGGCGCGGTCTGCCATGAGCGTGGTGCCCGCGTGGTTGCCTTGGCCGTTGACGCTGATCTTCCAGCGGCCGTGGCCCAGGATTGAACTTCCTACGGCGATGGCAGGACCGTCCTGCCCCAGGCCCTTTCCCTGCTCGACGTGCAGTTCAACGAAGTCGCCGATGCGCGCCATGGCTTCCGGATCCGGGCCTAGATGGCGGGGATCCAGCCCATTGGAGCTGGCGACGTCGGCGAAGGAGTCGCCGTTGATATCGCGCAAGTTCAGGGCCTTTCCGACGTCGATCGCGCCGGTGAGGAGCCGCGAACCCAGGCACGCCACGCCAAAGCGCGACCCTTCTTCCTCCGGAAAGACGGTGACTGCCAGCGACCGGGGCGGCTGGACTCCGCGGGCCTTAAGGATGTCGACGGCGGCCAGCGCGGAAGCGACGCCGAGCGGACCGTCGAAGGCACCCCCGCCGGGCACCGAATCGAGGTGGCTCCCGGTGACGAGGGCGCCGTCATGGGGCTTGCCCCACCATGCCCAGATAATGCCGTTCCTGTCCGTTTGGACATCGAGGCCGCGTTGCTGGGCTTGCTCGACGAACCACTCCCTGAGATCGAGTTCGGGTGTTGTATAGACGGCCCTGGAGTAGCCTCCGCGCACCGCGTCGCGGCCCACGTCCTGGATTGAGGCAAGGAGCTGATTGACGGTTTCCACGTTTTCCTCCGATTGAAGACTGCCACCAAGTAAAAACCAGATGCCACCACATGACAAGGGCTTCGGCGACTATTTACGTGGTGGAAACATGCCCGGCCCCATTTGAGGAACCACAGCGTCTTATAACTGGAACTTCCCGCAAATTTCAGAA
Source organism: Paenarthrobacter sp. TA1.8 (assembly GCF_048595705.1). NCBI lineage: Bacteria > Bacillati > Actinomycetota > Actinomycetes > Micrococcales > Micrococcaceae > Paenarthrobacter > Paenarthrobacter sp. TA1.8. The sequence goes on along the minus strand of NZ_CP184287.1, from coordinate 4,570,845 downwards.
ATCTCTTGCCATTTGGTGAAAAGTGATTTTTACTAAGTGGCAAGACACGGTGATGTAGACCACTTGAAAGCAGGTCAGGCAGTGGCAGCTGATTCTTCCACCCGAACAGTCGAGAGGGCGCTGGCCCTCCTCAGTGCGGTCTGTACTGACGGCTCCATCAGCCTCAGTGACGCAGCGCGGGTGGTAGACCTGTCGGCCAGTACCGCGCTCCGCCTCCTCCGCACCTTGGAAGGCAGCGGCTTTGTGACGCGGGATCCCGGGGGCAACTTCCGCCCGGGCGCAAGTGTCATTCAGCTGGGAGCGCTGGCATTAGGCCAGGAATCCTTGGTGTCGCTTTGCACGCCCCACATGAAGCGGCTTGTGGCTGAGACTGGCGAGTCCTGCTACTTGAGTATTCCCGGTCCTGGGGAAACCGGAATCTACATAGCCATCGTCGAAGGTACCCGCTCTGTCCGGCACACCAGTTGGGTCGGCAGGAGCATCCCGCTGGAAGGGTCCGCCGCTGGCAAGGTGCTGACAGGCGGACAGAACGGCCGCGGTTACGCCATCGTGCGGAGTGGCGTTGAAGACGACATAACGGCCGTCGCCGCACCCATTGTGATCGGCGGCCGAACAGTGGCAGCCCTCAGCATCGTGGTGCCCAGCTACCGCTTGGACGAGGCGAAGGCCCACACATTTGGTGAGGAACTGGTGAAGGTAGCCGACACCATCCTCGTGGAACCCGACGAAAACCATGAAGTGCCCCAGGAAAGCATGGAAAAGTAAATGATCAAATTTGAAAATGTCACCAAGGCCTACCCTGACGGGACGGTGGCAGTCGATGGCCTCAACCTGGAAGCTCCCACCGGAAAGCTGACCATCCTTGTTGGTCCTTCCGGCTGCGGCAAGACCACCTCCCTGAGGATGATCAACCGCCTCATCGAACCCACCAGCGGCACCATCTACCTGGATGATCAGCCCACCTCCGGCATGGACGCAGCGTTGCTCCGCCGCAGGATCGGATACGTCATCCAGCACGCAGGGCTCTTCCCGCACAAGACCATCGTGGACAACGTCTCCACCATGCCGCTACTGCTCGGGGAAAGCCGGCAGAAGGCCCGGACCAAGGCGCTCGAACTGATGGAACGCGTTGGGCTGCCCGCGAGCTTCGCCAAACGTTATCCCTGGCAGCTTTCCGGTGGCCAGCAGCAGCGCGTGGGTGTTGCCCGTGCTTTGGCATCTGACCCGGCGTTCATGCTGATGGATGAGCCTTTCAGTGCCGTGGATCCTGTAGTACGCGCCCAGCTTCAGGAGGAGTTCCTGCGCCTGCAGCGCGAAATCGGCAAAACCATCATCATGGTTACCCACGACATCGACGAAGCCCTCAAGCTCGGGGACCAGGTGGCCGTGATGCGCGTGGGCGGCAAGCTTGCGCAGATGGCGTCCCCCTCAGAGCTGCTCACTGCGCCCGCAGACGAGTTCGTGGCCGATTTCGTGGGCCGTGACCGCGGTTACCGCTCGCTCGGCTTTACGAAAACAGCCGGTGCCGTGGCTATCGGCGAAGAAGCCGTGGTTCACCTCGGTGCTTCCGCGGATGAGGCTCGCGCCAAGGCGCTGGGTGCTTGGGTGTTGGTGGTCGACGGCGGCCGGAAGCCTCTCGGTTGGGCTCAGACTCAGCTTCTCAATGGTGAAGTGAAGCGGGAGAACCTGAATCTCAGCGGGATCCCGGCAGCAGCATCAGGAACCATGCGGCAGCTGCTCGACGCTGCCCTCTCCTCACCCAGCCGCCGCGGCGTGGTTGTCAATGAGCATGGCGAATTGATTGGGACCGTGTCTGCAACGGACGTTGTCAAGGCTATCGAGGCCGAACCACACCTGGAGACGATCTGATGAACTTCGAGTGGCTGGGCCGCCAGTTCGACAACATTGTGTTCCTGCTGGGCTGGCACGTTCTGCTGGCCGTCACCCCGCTGATCCTGGGGCTGCTCATCGCACTGCCCCTTGGCTGGTGGGCGCACCGCAGCCGGCGGATCTACCCGCTCTTGGTGGGTGTTGCCGGGCTGCTCTACACAGTCCCCTCCCTGGCGCTCTTCGTGCTCCTTCCCCTGGTCCTGGGTACCAAGATCCTGGACCCTCTCAACATTGTGGCCGCACTGACCATCTACACCGTGGCCCTGCTGGTCCGTGTGGTGGCAGATGCCCTCGATTCCGTTCCGGAGGATACCGTCCAAGCCGCCAAGGCCATGGGTTATCGCGGATACCAGAGCCTTCTGAAAGTTGAACTTCCCGTGGGTGTCCCGGTGATTTGCGCAGGCTTGCGCGTCGCCGCCGTCTCCAACGTCAGCCTCGTATCTGTCGCCGCCCTGCTGGGGATACCGCAGCTCGGCTCACTCTTCACACAGGGCTTCCAGCTCCGTTTCTACACTCCGATCATCGCCGGCATTGTGCTTTGCGTGGTCCTCGCCATGATCCTTGACGGGCTGATTATCCTCATCAACCGGTGGCTGACACCGTGGACCCCCAAGGTGGTGGCATCGTGAATTACTTGTTCGACCCCGCACACTGGAGCGGCGCAGACGGCATTCCAACGTTGATCGCTGAGCATCTCCTGTACTCCCTCATTGCCCTCGCAATTGCCGCCATCATCGCCGTGCCGCTGGGTATCTACATTGGTGTGACCGGCAAGGGCGTGTTCATGATCGCCGGCCTTGCCAACGCCCTCCGGGCACTCCCCAGCGTTGGCTTGTTGATCTTGCTGGTCCTGCTCATCTCGCCAGCTTTCCCATCCCGCATGGGCTACATACTTCCAAGTCTCATCGTGCTGGTTCTTCTGGCAGTTCCGCCCATCCTGACCAACACTTACGCCGGCGTGCGCGCTGTGGATGCTGCCGCCGTCGACGCCGCAAAAGGCATGGGCTTCCGCACCATGAAGATCCTCACGGACGTCCAGCTGCCCTGCTCTCTTCCGCTGGTTTTGTCCGGTGTCCGCAGCGCACTGTTGCAAATCATCTCGACCGCGACCATCGCCGCATACATTTCGCTTGGCGGCCTGGGCCGCCTCCTGATCGACGGCAAGGCCCAGAACGACTACGGACAAATGGTCGCCGGCGCCGTTCTGGTCGCCCTGCTGGCACTGTTCTTCGACCAGCTCCTCGCTTTCATCACCCGCCGCGTAGTCTCACCCGGATTGACCCGGCGCACCATCAAGTCGGCCACTGTGGCCGAACCCGTGAAGACCCCCGTCACGGTCTAACCGATCCCGGCGCCGGGGGTTCGGCGCGCAAGATTCACCTCCACCCACCCCAACCTGGCCGCTGCATGCCTTGCAGCACCCATTTCAGGAGAGTTGACATGAAGAAGTACCTCACTGGATTCACCCTGGCAGCCGTCGCCGCCATCACCCTGAGCGCCTGTGGCGGCGGGGACCCCATGAGCTCGTCCAACACAGCCGCAGCAGGGGGTTCGGGCGACAGCATCATCGTAGGTTCCGCGGACTTTCCCGAGAGCCAGCTGATCGCCAAGATCTACGCCGAAGCCTTGAAGGCCAAGGGCGTCGAGGTAACTGACAAGCCGAGCATCGGCAGCCGTGAAGTCACCATCCCTGCGCTCAAGGACGGTTCCATCGACCTCATGCCGGAATACGGCGGCGCGCTCCTGCAGTACCTCGACTCCGCCACCAAGGCAGTGTCGTCCGAGGACGTTGCCAAGGAATTGACCACAAAGATCCCGGCCGGCCTGACTGCATTGACTCCTTCCGAAGCAGAGGACAAGGACGTCCTCACCGTCAAGAAGGAAATCGCCGATCAGTACAAGCTGAAGACCATCGAAGACCTCCAGCCCGTTGCCAAGGAACTGGTGTTGGGTGGCCCGCCGGAGTGGAAGACCCGCCTCAACGGCGTTGCCGGCCTGAAGTCCGTCTACAACCTTGAGTTCAAGGAATTTTCAGCGCTCGACGCCGGTGGGCCGCTCACGCTGAACGCCCTCCTTTCCGGTCAGGTACAGGTAGCCGACCTCTTCAGTACCGATCCCGCGTTGGCTGAGAACAACCTCGTGGCGCTTGAGGACAACAAGAACCTCTTCCTTTCCGAGAACATCGTGCCGGTCATCAATGAGAAGAAGTCCACGGACACCGTCAAGGAGACACTGGACAAGGTCTCTGCTGCGCTCACCACTGAGGACCTGATCAAGATGAACGGTCGTGTGGCCAAGTTCGAGGACATCGGCGAAATCGCCAAGGAATGGCTCAAGACCAAGAACCTGGGCTAAATCCCCCTGCTGGTCCATTTAGCTGGCTGCTTTAGAGGAGTAAAGAATGACTGCCGATTTCACTACTGGTGCCCGTCCGGTTAAGGCCGCGCGGGGTACTGAGCTTACTGCCAAGTCGTGGCAGACCGAGGCGCCGTTGCGCATGTTGATGAATAACCTGGATCCGGAGGTTGCTGAGCGTCCGGATGATCTGGTGGTTTACGGCGGCACGGGTCGTGCGGTCCGTTCGTGGGCTGCGTTTGATGCGATTACCCGGACGTTGGAGACGATGGAGAAGGACGAAACGCTCCTGGTGCAGTCGGGCAAGCCGGTGGGTGTGTTCCGTACTCATGAGTGGGCTCCGCGGGTGTTGTTGGCGAACTCGAACCTGGTGGGGGATTGGGCGACGTGGCCTGAGTTCCGCCGTCTCGAGGCCGAGGGCCTGATGATGTATGGGCAGATGACGGCAGGGTCCTGGATTTACATCGGCACGCAGGGCATCCTGCAGGGCACGTATGAGACGTTCGCCGCGGTGGGGAACAAGCTCGCCGCGGAGGGCCGTCACCCGGCCCCGGCAGTTGAGGGTTCCACCGAGGGCCCGTTGGCCGGGACGCTGACGTTGACTGGTGGTTGTGGTGGCATGGGCGGTGCCCAGCCGCTCGCGGTGACCCTGAACGACGGCGCGTGCCTGATCGTGGACGTGGATGAAACCCGCCTGCGTCGCCGGGCCGGGAAGCGGTACCTGGACGAGGTCGAAACGGACCTGGATGCTGCGATCAAGAAGGTCCAAGCCGCGAAGGACGAGCGCCGCGGCTGGTCGGTGGGGTATGTGGGCAACGCCGCCGAGGTGTTCCCGGAACTCCTGCGTCGGCATAAGGCCGGGGAGGTGACCTTTGATGTGGTCACGGACCAGACCAGTGCCCATGATCCTCTGTCCTACCTTCCGGAGGGCATCACCGTGGCGGAGTGGCATGTTGAGGCCGAGGCGGATCCGGAAGGGTTCACCAAGAAGGCCCAGGCCTCCATGGCCCGCCAGGTCCAGGCGATGGTGGAGTTCCAGGACGCCGGTGCTGAGGTGTTCGATTACGGCAACTCGATCCGTGACGAGGCACGCACGGGCGGGTACGAGCGGGCGTTTGAGTTCCCCGGCTTCGTCCCGGCCTATATTCGGCCGTTGTTCTGCGAGGGCCTGGGCCCGTTCCGCTGGGTCGCGCTGTCGGGGGACCCGGAAGACATCGCCGTCACGGACAAAGCCATCAAGGAGTTGTTCCCGGAGAACAAGCACTTGCACAAGTGGCTGGATGCTGCCGCAGACCGCGTGGAATTCGAAGGGTTGCCGGCACGTATTTGCTGGCTTGGGTACGGCGAACGCGCCAAGGCCGGCCTGCTGTTCAACCAGCTCGTGAAGGAGGGCAAGGTCAAGGCCCCGATCGTGATCGGCCGTGATCACCTGGACTCGGGCTCGGTGGCGTCCCCGTACCGGGAGACCGAGTCCATGGCCGATGGATCCGACGCGGTTGCTGACTGGCCGTTGCTGAACGCCCTGATCAACACCTCGTCGGGTGCTACCTGGGTGTCCATCCATCACGGCGGCGGTGTCGGCATTGGCCGGTCCCTGCACGCCGGACAGGTCTCCGTTGCTGACGGCACGGACCTGGCCGCGGAAAAGCTCGAACGGCTCCTGACCAACGACCCCGGCATGGGCGTCATCCGCCACGTCGACGCCGGCTACGACCGCGCCGTCGAGGTCGCCAACGAACGCGGCGTCCGCATCCCCATGAACGAGACCGCAAGCACGCGCTAACTGCATCTCGAAGGACATCCCGGGACGGCTATGCAACACATTCTTGCCTGGCCGTCCTGGGGCAACCTAGGCATCAGTTCGAATAACAAACGATCAGCACACGCATCGGAGAGCGAGGAAACGCACCATGGACAGGGAAAGCCCGGGAACGTGGGCATCAGTCGCTATCGGAACACGGGTGACAATGACAAAAGGCGGCCACAATCCGTTTCGGGGGACTGTGGCCGATAGAACCGCGGATGGCACAATTCTCTGGATCCTTTCCAGGACAGGGATTCGGAAGCTCTTTCACACTGAGGACGGGTTTCAGTTGACCGCTGGTGAACGATGACGGCACAACTCTCCCCACTGGCCTTCCTGCCTGACATCCGAGATAGTGCAGGTGTCGAACAAAACCAGTTGTCTTGTCCGGAGGACTGCTTCTACTGCGCTGCCCCGGAAACGGATTAGTGCCGGAAACTGACTGGAAAGGACCGGTTTATGGTCACGATTGATGGCTTGACGCTGGACTTGGCCGATGTCGTCGCAGTAGCCGACGGCGAAGACGTCGTGCTGGCTCCGGAAGCTTTGGTCCGAATGGACGAATCACGGAAGTCTGCTGAAGCTACGGCACTGAGGCGTCCGGTCTACGGCCGATCGACCGGCGTTGGAGCGAACCGCACCGTGTCGCTGACGGCAGCCGAGGGCCAGGATACTCACGGGCTGAAGCTTCTGCGCAGCCATGCTGTGGATGCGGGCAGAGCACTGGATCGCAGGACCGTTCGTGCGATGTTGGTTGTCAGGCTCAGCCAATTGGCGGCCGGCGGATCTGGGATCAACCCCTCCGTTGCCGAACAATTGGTGGAACTCATCAATAGCGATGTCGTTCCGGAAATCCGGGAGTTCGGTGGCATCGGAACTGCGGACCTGCAGGCATTGGCCGGTACGGCGCTCACTTTGCTGGGCGAACGCCAGCCATTGGGTGGCGGTAACGTTCCCGTTCGCCTAACGGCGTGGGCAACTGCCGATGCCCTTCCGTTCATCAGCTCCAGTGCGCTGACTATTGGTCAAGCAATCCTGGCTCAGCAAAAACTGTCGAGTCTCTTGGACAACGCAGCGTCATCGGCTGCACTGTCCTTCATTGCGATGTCCGGCAACTCAGAAGCCCTGAGCCCCGCGGTAGCGGCGGCTGCGGATACCCCAGAGGTGGCCTCGGCCGCAACGATGTTCCATGGCATGGTTCACGGCAGCGGCGAGCCTGCCCGCATTCAGGATCCATACTGCTTGCGGACCTTGCCGCAGATTTTTGGTTCCCAAGCCGAGGAACTCGCGGGCTTGCATGCTCTGCTGACCCGTCTTGTCACAGTGGGCAATGAGAATCCGCTCGTTCACGGCTCGCCGTCCGATGGCACGAACGACGTCGCTCACCACGGGCTCTTCCAGATGACTAACCTTGCCCGCCGCGTGGATACGCTGCAGCTGGCCATCGGCGCGGCGTGCGCCACTCACCTTCGGAGGATCGACCTCCTTTGCGACCCGAAATACACGGGCCTGCACCCCTTCCTGGCTGAGGACGGTTCAGGTCAGTCAGGGGTGATGATGCTCGAATATGTGGCTGCTGCCGCCGTCGGCCGGATTCGGGCCAACGCCCAGCCGGCAAGCCTGCAGACGGTGGTGCTGTCACTCGGGGCTGAGGAAGATGCAAGCTTCGCAAGCATGGCCACCGCCCAGTTGGAATCGACGGCGGACGCACTGGCCACCGTTGCCGCCGTCGAGCTTGTTTGCGCTTCCCGTGCCCTGCGGCTGCAGGGGCGGCGACCCGAAGAGTTCGCCAGCCCACGGCTGCGCGCCATGATGCAGGCAGGTTTCACGCTGCCGTCCGATGTGGAGGATCGTGACCTTCGCGGTGACCTGGAGATGGCCATCGAGCTCATAAAGGGTTCGTACTGGAGGTAAAAGGTTCGTACTAGAAGCTGTCGACCGAATTACACGGATGACAATGACCCAAAGGAAAACGGCAGGCGGTCCGGAGACTGCCTGCCGTTCTCTACGAACCAGCTATTAATGAGCCGTTTGTCTATGAACCGGGTCTTTAGTAGCCGGCTCAATCTGTCCAGGTATCAGTGCGCCGGAACGGATTCCTTGGCAGCGGCCTTGGGATCCGTCAGCTTCTTGTTGGGCAGGGCGAAGCTGATCAGGAAGGCAATCAGCATGAGCCCCGCAGCCGTGAGCATAACGATATCGATCGCTTGGGCAAAGCCTTCAGTGATGGGCCGTGTCAGTGTGCTGTTGGCCGTGTGAAGCCAGCTGGTGTCGTTCAGCGATTCGTTGTTGGCGCCATTCTTGAAGAAGTCGAAGAGCTTGGCGTTTGCCGGGTCCGATGCCACAGCCGGGTCCGTCATCACGGCTTGGTAGTCAGGGCTGGAAGCGGCGGTCTTCATGCCGTCGGCGATCTTGTCGGCCGCCGTGCTGAACAACATGGAAATGAACACTGCCGTTCCCACAGCCCCGCCCATGGAACGGAAGAACGCCGCAGTGGAAGTGCCTACGCCCATGTCCTTGGGCGGTACGGACACCTGCATGGCGAGCGTGAGCGGCTGCATGCAGAAGCCCAATCCGACGCCGAAGAACACTGCTATCAGGCCGGGAACCCACAGGCCGGTATCGACGCCGAGCACCAAACCCATGACGGTGGCTGCAGCGGCCAGGATGGCCGTACCCAGGATCGGGAAGATCCGGTATACGCCGGATGAAGAAATGGTTCGGCCGGCAGAGATCGACCCGAAGAGGATGCCCACGGTAAACGTGATCATCATCAGGCCAGCCTCGGTAGGAGTGAGCCCCTTCACGAGCTGCAGGTACATAGGCAGCATTGCGATTGCGCCGAACATGCCTATGCCGATGATGAAGTTCAGCAGCGAGGACAACCCGAAAGTGGTGTTCTTGAAAAGACGCAGCGGGATCAATGCGTAGTCCCCGGCACGCTTCTCAGCGAGCAGGAACGCCACAATGCCGATCACACCAAGTCCGTAGCAGAGCCAGGATGCGCCGGAGGCCCAACCCCAAACGCGGCCCTGTTCTGCAACCAGCAGCAGGGGCACAATCGCCAGCGTGATTGCCGCCGCACCCCAGTAGTCGATCTTTTGCTTCACGTGCCGCGCCGGCAGGTGAAGGTACATGAAGACAACTACAAGGGCGGCGAGCCCGATGGGGAGGTTGATGAAGAAGACCCAGCGCCAACCTTCGAAGCCCAGGATGTTGGCCGAGCCCGCGAAGGCCCCGCCGATCACCGGGCCGAGGACGGAAGAAATGCCGAATACTGACATGAAGTAGCCCTGGTACTTCGCCCTGTCCTTCAGCGCCACGATGTCACCGATGATGGTCAGCGCCAATGCCAGCAGGCCACCGGCGCCGAGGCCTTGGATTCCGCGGGCAATGGCGAGCTCCGTCATGGAGTGGACCGATCCCGCGTAAAGGGAGCCAATCAGGAAGATCACAATGGCCACCAGGTAGAGCGGGCGGCGGCCGAATATATCGCTGAGCTTGCCGTAAAGCGGGGTGCTTACCGTCGATGTGATGAGGTACGCCGTGGTGGCCCACGCCTGGAGGGACAGGCCATCGAGATCATTGGCAATGGTGTAGATGGACGTGGACACGATGGTTTGATCCAGCGAGGACAGGAACATGCCGAGCATGAGCCCCACCATGACGGTGAGTGTCTGACGATGCGTCAGGACCTCACCGGCGGCCCGTACGGGCGCAGTTTTGGACATATCTTCTCCAGAGGTGGCAGAAAAGTGGGATAAGCAGGATAGTTGCTTTCAGTAACTATCTTACGGCCCGATTGATTCCCCCCGAGAGAATGTTTCTTCGACTTTTCTTCCAAGTCGGCGCCTTCAAAAGGTTTAGCGCTCCACCAAAATGCCGTCCGTGTCGCAGAAAATCATCACGCCGGGCTGGATCCGCACGCGGTCGATCACCAGTTGAACGTCCACCTCGCCCACCCCTGTCTTGGCACTCTTTTTTGGGTTGCTACCCAGAGCTTTGACGCCCAGGGGCAGGCGGGCGATGGCCTCGCGGTCGCGAATGGCTCCGTTGATTACTACTCCGGCCCAGCCGTTTGCTACGGCACTTTCCGCGATCATGTCACCCATAAGTGCAGTCCTCAGCGACCCCTGGCCGTCAATGACCAGAACGGCTCCGTCCCCGGGAGTGCTCAGGACGGTCTTTACCAGGGCGTTGTCCTCGAAGCATCGAATAGTGCGGACAGGCCCACTGAAGTGTGTGCGGCCACCCAAATTCTGAAACTGAACAGCGATGGACTCCAGTTCCTCGCCGCGTTCGTCGTAGAGATCGGCGGTATTTACTTGCTCGCTCATAGTGCTGCTCCTCTATCGGTTTGAGGCCACACTAACGTGTGCGTCATGGCTGCCGCAGGAGATGTTTCGGCCTATGTGGAAAAAGGCGCGACGGCGGTTCAGTGTCGCTCCACCGCGCTAGGCTGAGTCCAAACATTGAAATGAGGGGGAACCTGCTATGAGCTTGTCCGATCTACCGGGCCCGGTGCCGGATCCAGCCGTAGTCCGCGGAGGTACGGCAACGGCACTGGCTGAACCTGTTACCCGGGTTCGGCCGATCTGGGTCACCGGCGTTGTGCTGGTCAACCTTGGCATCAACGCAGCGTTCTTTGGCCCCCTCCAAGTTCTTCTCGGACAGCAGGCGGCCCACTTCGATGAAGGCCAGAAGGAAGCAATCCTTGCTTTGGTGACAGGCTGTGGTGCCGCTGTTTCCATGGTTGCGAATCCGCTCTTCGGGGCGTTCAGCGACCGCACGACCTCCCGGTTTGGACGCCGTGTCCCTTGGGTCCTGATGGGCGCCATTCTGGGGGCGGTGGCCCTTGTTGCCTTGGCTGGTGCTCCCAACGTCGCAGCGATGACGTTGCTGTGGTGCCTTGTGCAGGCCGGAGCAAACGCCATGTACGCAGCCATCACAGCCGCCGTACCTGACCGCGTCCCGGTTCCCCAACGCGGAACTGTCGGAGGACTGGCCGCAATGGGTCAGACGGTAGGGATTCTGATCGGCGCGGTGATCGCGGCGGTAGTTGTCGGAAACTTTACGGCCGGGTACTGGCTGTGCGCTGCGGCGTTGCTCGCCGGCGTCGTTCTTTACCTCTTTAAGAATGACGATCAGCAGCTTCCCCCCACCGAACGCCCGCCCTTCAACTTGGCAGAGTTCCTCAAGGGCTTCTGGGTTTCGCCTAAACGCTATCCCGACTTCGCGTGGGCTTGGCTGACACGTCTGCTGGTAAGCACTGGTAACCACATGGTCACGTTGTATCTGTTGTTCTTCCTTAGTGATGCTGTGCGCCTGAAGGAAACCGAGGGAATCGAGCCCTCGTTTGGCGTCCTCGTTCTTACTGGCCTGTACGCGGTCTCGGTCATTGTCACTAGCGTGCTCGGAGGGCGGCTGAGCGACAAGATGGGCAAGCGGAAGCCTCTGGTGATCGCGTCGTCGGTCATCATTGCACTTGCATCACTGATCCTCGCTTTCGCACCAACGTGGATCGGCGGGCTCGCCGGTGCGGTGGTGTTGGGGATCGGGTTTGGAGCTTACCTCGCCGTCGACTTCGCGCTCATTACGCAGGTCCTTCCGACCGGGATGGACCGCGGCCGGGACTTGGGCGTCATCAACATAGCCAATTCACTGCCCCAAGTGATCGCCCCTTTGATCGCATCTCCGTTTGTCCTCTACTGGGGCGGCTACGTCTCGCTATATGTGGCCGCGGCAGTGATCGGCCTGCTGGGAGCAGTGTTCGTGGTGAAGATTAGGAGCGTCGCTTAGGCTTGGGGGTCTCCTGAATTAGCTGGACTTGTGAGTCTGGTTGCATGCAGGGACGCGAGCACGCACAACCCGCGGTCCCATCGATAAAAACGTCCTCGATAAACACTGGAAGGCAACCCAGATCCGAGGGAGAATGGGGTCAAGCGGGCGGAATGACCCCGTTGTCGCACCCAAGGGTGCTGACTGGAACACGCCGCTAGACGGCCATTGGTGGCGTTCCGCCCGCCCCAACCATGCCCTTTATTCAGCCGTCTCCTAGAACACCGCGTTCATGACGTTCCAGCCGCTGCCGACAACCGGCTGGCCCTTCCATGTGAGATCAATTGGGATGACACTACCGCCTGCGGGGTCGCTGGCATATAGCTGGCCCTTTTATTGCGAAAACCCCGTCCGGATCGCTCCGAACGGGGTTTTACAACGCCGTGCCCGGAGCCAATAACTAGAACAGGTCCGTGAACCCGCCCCAGCCCCAGCCCACCACTTCAGCACCAGCCCAGCCGGCATTGCCGTTGCCGTAGTAGGCGCGCAGTTGGCCTGAGCCGTCCACGGCAAAGACGTCGAGGCTGCCGTCGGCGTTGATGTCGCCTGCGCTGCCGATCTTGCTCATGCCGTTCCAGCCTTGACCAACAACGGTCATGCCGTTCCAGCCACCGATGCCGTTTCCGCTGTAGAGCCTCAGGTAGCCGGAAGCGTCCCGGGCCAGGACGTCAACGTTTGTGTCGCCGTCGAAGTCTCCGGGGGTGATGATCGCGTTCAGGGCGTTCCAGCCTTGGCCGGCCACGGACCTGGGCAGCCATCCGCCCTCCCCGTCCCCGGGGTAGAGGTAAAGAATTCCGTTGGCGTCGCGGGCCAGGATGTCGTTGGTGCCGTCGCTGTTGAAGTCCCCGGGGGCCACCAACGACGTGAAGATGTTCCAACCGGTGCCGACTTTCCTGGGACCGTTCCAGCCGCCTGAACCATCGCCGCTGTACAGGTAAAGGCCGCCAGCCGAGTCCCGACCCAGGACGTCGTTGCTGCCGTCGCCGTCGAAGTCGCCGGGGGAGAGCACTGTGGGGAAGATGTTCCAGCCGGCGCCGACGGTCCGTGCCGGTTCCCAGCTGTTGAACACGCGCGGGTACATCACTAAGGCGCCGTCGCTGCGGCGGGCCAGGAGCTCGAATGCGCCGCGGCTGGTGAAGCCATTGGGGCGGTTCGAAGCGGAAATCGGTGCAGTTTCCTCGCTGGCAACTTCCAGGCCCTCGCAGGGATGGTTTGCCACCAGGTGCGCTGCGATGGTTTTGCCGCGGTCTTCTTCGCCGAGGAGGTAGTGGGGCCAGGTTGTATGGTCGGCGGCCAACTCGCCGTCGCGAGTCCAGTAGATGCGTGTATCGGGCCCGGAGGCCTGGGCGCAGCCCTTATAGGCCATAGGATCCCATGAAACTGTCAGCGTGGAACCAACATAGGGAGCGCCTGTAATTACTGGAGGTTCAGGGTCCATGTTGGCCATGGCGGGAGCGGGGGCAAGTACTACTGCTGCAAAGATCGCAGCCGCTACTCCGGCAATTGCCCGGCGCATGCCGGACGTAGGGCGTGATGAAGCAAACATTGTGTCCTCCCCAGACTTTATGCGGTTAATGGTACCGCGTCTGGGATTTTCCTAGAAGATTGCTGTGAACCATCCAAAGCCTGCGCCTACAGCCTCGGAGCCCTTCCAGCCGGTCTTTCCGTCGCTGTAGTAGGCAAGCAAGCGGCCTTGCTGGTCCACCCCGTAAACATCGGGGAAGCCGTCCCCGTTGAAGTCGCCGGCGCCGCCTATGAACCTGAGCGCGTTCCATCCGACGCCGACCATCCAGGACCGTGACCAGCCGCCTGCACCGTTGCCTCCGTAAAAGAACAGGTACCCACTGCGGTCACGCGCCAGGATGTCCACATTGCCGTCGCCATTGAAGTCGCCAGGGGTTGCCAATGCGTCCATAACGTTCCAGCCGGTCCCGACGGCGGTTCGAGCCAACCATCCGCCGGCGCCGTTGCCCGGGTAGAGGTAAAGGGCGCCGCCGGGTTCTCTTGCCAGGACGTCGTTGTGGCCATCGCCGTTGAAGTCGCCCGGGCCGATGATGGAGTCGAACACGTTCCATCCATTGCCGATTGACTTGGCCGGTTTCCATCCCCCGGCCCCGTCTCCGCCGAAGAGGTAGAGCCCGCCGACGGAGTCGCGAACTATCACATCGCTTTTGCCGTCGCCGTCGAAGTCGCCCGGGGAGAATGCCGTGTTGAAGATGTTGAAGCCATATCCCACTGTCCGGGCAGGGTCCCAGGCGCTGCCCTTTCGCCCGTAGAGCAATAGCGAGCCGTCATTGGCGCGGGTTAGGAGTTCGAAGCTGCGTCCCGTGAATCCTGCCGCCCGGTTCACGGCGCCAACAGGCTTGGTTTCGTTGCTATGCAGGGATTCTCCGCCGCAGGCCGTTCTGCTGGCCGTGACGTGGGCGGCCATCCGGGAGCCTGTGTCATCGGACTCAAGGAGGTAGCTCCGGGTTGTTTCGCCGGCCACGAGGAAGCCATCCCGGGTCCAGTACACCGTGAAGTCCGGGCCTTTGCCACCCCCGCAGCCATAAAAAGTGTAGGCACCTATGTCAGCTGTCAGCTTTTTGCCCACAAACGCTTCGCCGTTGAGTATGGGGTCTGGTCCGTTGCTGGGCGCGGCCGACGCCGGCAGAGGACAAAGGGCCATGGCCGCCACAGTGGCGGTCAGCAGCGCGGCTGCAATCCGACGTCGTAATGTCCCCATGCGTGTTCCTCCCGGTGCGCCATCAAACCTGCATGAAGTGTATGTGTCTGCAGGGTCGATAGCCGGGAACGGCGTGGCTCATGGGCGCAAAGGGAGCTCTCAGCAAACGGTCATTTTGCTCCCGTATCATTGATGCGATCGGCCAGCCGCGGTCCTTGACCCAGCCGGCCGTTTCCTTGTCAGCCTGCCAAGAGATCGCCGGAAATGCCCGCATCAAACTCACTGGAACCCTACTCCCTTGACCTGACCACGGGGCTGCCCCGTATGGCTGCCGCACCCACCACGCCGCGGCAGCAGCTGCGCTATGCCCGCATCCTGAAGACTGCCGAAGGATTTGCCCAGCGGCAATTCGATACCTTGAGCTTGTCTGACGTTGCTGCCCGCGCTGACATTCCACTTGGCACGCTCTATCGCTACTTTCCCTCTACTGCCCACCTCATGCTGGCCGTCTATCGGCAGCAGCTGCGGGAACTCCGCGACGGCGTCCGATTGCGGGAAGGCAAAGGCCACGCCCTCGCCGGTTTGATGATGGAGATTTTCCATCTGAGGGTCATGCAGCCGGGTGTGGAGCACTGCCTCATCCGGCCCGCGGGCAAGGACGATGACACTGCGCAGCTACTGCGGGAAATAGATGCCCTGTCCGAGGAAGTGGTTGGGTCGCTGAGCAGGGACCCTGGGAAGGATGCCGTCAGGGCCCGGATCCTGTTGCACCTGGTGAGCGGGTTGGTACAAGCCGTCCGCTGCCGCAGGCTATCTCTGTTTGAGGCCGAGAAGGATCTCAAGAAAGCGTGCACGCTCCTCACTGGCGAGGAGTGAAAGTCCTGCTGGTCTAGACCGGCAAGGCGTAAGAACACGTTTTTTGGAATGACGTAGATCACATTTGTCTGTGGTTGAACGTTTTACTCTCGAATCGTCTCTCTTGGTATTGAATCTTGTACCCTCAGCGCTTCCCTAGGCTGGAAACACCGAAGCGGCTAGCAGCCCCCTATCTGCAGAAGCAATGCCGGACCAGTCACCCTTGGTCCGCACCAGCAGTTCTGTTCCTGCCCGAATCGTGCCGTGGGTTCACGGCTAGCCTGAGGAGACAAAGACGTGTCCATTGAGACAATTGCAACTGATATCGACGCCCTGGTACTGAGCGAAGAAGAGATTTTCGCGGCACACGAAGGCGGCAAGCTGACCATCTCCAGCACCGTTCCGCTCAATAACAAGCGGGACCTTTCCATCGCATACACCCCGGGCGTCGCCCAGGTCAGCCGCGCGATCCACGCCAACCCCGAACTTGCCCGCACGCACACCTGGGCTGAACGCCTGGTTGTTGTGGTCAGCGATGGCACTGCCGTTCTGGGTCTTGGCAACATTGGCCCCAGCGCCTCATTGCCGGTCATGGAGGGAAAGTCGGCCCTGTTCAAGTCCTTCGGCGATCTCGACTCCATCCCGCTGGTGCTCAACACCACCGACGTGGACGAGATCATCGAGACCCTGGTCCGTCTCCGCCCGAGCTTTGGCGCCGTGAACCTTGAGGACATCTCGGCTCCGCGCTGCTTCGAACTCGAAGAGCGCCTGATCGAAGCCTTGGACTGCCCGGTTATGCACGATGACCAGCACGGCACCGCCGTGGTGGTTCTTGCCGCCCTGACCAATGCTGCCAAGGTGACTCAGCGCGAACTCACCGGCCTCAAAGTTGTTGTCTCCGGCGCAGGTGCCGCAGGCATCGCCATTGCCGAGATTCTCCTTGCTGTTGGCATCAAGGACGTCATCCTGCTCGACTCCAAGGGCGTGGTCAACGCTGACCGTGCCGACCTCGTGGCCGACCCCGGAAGCGTCAAGGCCCGTATGGCGCAGCGGACCAACCCGCGCGGCATCACCGGTGGTCCGGGTGAAGGTCTGACGGGAGCCGACGTCTTTGTGGGCGTCTCCTCTTCCAAGCTGGATGAAGAACACCTGAAGCTGATGAACGACCAGTCGATCGTGTTCGCCCTGTCCAACCCGGACCCGGAAGTTCTTCCCGAGGTTGCCCGGAACTATGCAGCAGTAGTTGCCACCGGCCGCAGCGACTTCCCGAACCAGATCAACAACGTGCTGGCCTTCCCCGGCATCTTCCGCGGCGCACTCGACGCCAAGGCCCGCCGCATCACGCCGGCCATGAAGATTGCCGCAGCCAACGCCATCGCTGAGCTGGCCGCAGAAGACCTCTCGGCGGACTACATCGTGCCGAGCCCGCTGGACGCCCGAGTGGCGCCGGCCGTCACCGCGGCAGTCGCTGCCGCAGTGACTGAATAGCGGTTACCGACTTCGAACCAACGACGGCGACGCTTCCCCTGCTGGGGAGCGTCGCCGTCGTTTGTGGTTAAGCCGGTCTGGCTGCGCCGCTGGCCGGCCAAGCGGCCCATAGACTTGGGGCCATGAATGCCGAACTTATCGTGACCATCCTGTGCGGCCTGGCCATTGCGGTAGGTGTCGCCGGAACCATCATTCCCGTACTTCCCGGGAGCATCCTCATTGGCGCGAGCCTGCTGGCTTGGGCCATCTGGGGAGGTGCAGGTCAGCTCGGCTGGGTGATCTTCGCCGTCGGAATGGTGTTCGTGGTGGCGGGAATGGCGGCTAGTGCCGTGCTCACCGGAAGGAAACTGAGACAGCACGGTATCCCCAACAGGTCTGTGCTGATCGGCGTGGTCCTGGGTGTTGTGGGAATGTTCGTCATTCCCGTGGTGGGACTCTTTGTTGGGTTCGCCGTCGGACTTCTCCTCAGTGAAGTCCAGCGGACCCGTGACTTCCGTGCAGCTGTGCGTTCGAGCGGCGCTGCGCTAAAAGCGACCGGCATCGGCATCCTGGTGGAGTTCGGACTCGCCTGTGCTGCGGCCAGTACGTGGATCATCGGCGTCTGGATCAACGCCGTGAACGGCTAAACCCCCATAAAACCTTCGCCGAGATGGCAGCTCACCCCCATGTTGCGGTTCAACATGGGGGTGAGCTGCCATCTCGGCGGGAGGGCTAGTGGTGCGCGGGGACGTGGACCTGCGCGGGGCGGAAGCTTGCGCCGGCTCCCGGGAACAATGGAACCTCGATGCGCGCGTGGGTGTGGATTTCCTGCACGGTGTCCTTGGTGTGCTGCGCAATCTCAGCCAGCGTGGTGACCCACATGCCGTCCAGGTCCTTGACCCTCTCGATCAGCTGCTCCAAGGCGACGGCACGGGACGGTCGGCCTGAAATGAACGGGTGGTTGGTCAGGACGAAGCAGCTGCCCTGGGAGTGGTGGGCCTGAGCTTCCAGGGTCCACATTTCCAGCGCCTTGGCCGGGCTCTCGATGACCCCGCTGCCGGTGACTCCCGGGTAGAACCCGTACTGCTCCCAGTCATCCAATGCCCAGTCCACGGGGATCTCCACGATGTCCCGGGAGTCGCCTTCGGCGACCGCCATGCGGTAAGGGGCATCGCCGTCGAGCAGGCTTGAATCATAGAGGAAGCCACGGTCCGCAAGGAGTGCGGGCGACTGCCAATTCAACTCCCACCAAGGTGCCCGATAACCAACCGGCCGGATCCCCGCGACGTTGGCCAGAGCCTTGAGTCCCCGGTCCAGGTAACTGGCCTCGGTTGCAGCGTCGATGCCCTGCATTGGCTCGTGAAGGTAGCCGTGGTGGGCGACTTCGTGCCCTGCATCAGCGATCCTGCGGACGACATCCGGGTAGCTTTCCGCCGTGAAGCCCGGAACGAAGAACGTCCCTTTGATGTCCTGGCGGTCCAGGATCTGAAGCAAGCGCGGCACCGCGATCTTGGGGCCATACGACTGGTGGCTCATGAGGGACATGCGCCGGGTGCTGGAAGGATCGTGCGCGATGGTGCAGGACTCCGCGTCGACGTCGAAAGTGAAGGACGCTGCAGCTTGGTAGCCCTGCGGCCACGTGATCGGGTGGAGCGAATCAGCGAAAGCGGGCTGGTTCATGCTGTGGTCCTTTCGGAAACTACGGGAGCGGGCGCGGCCGGCTGCATGACGGAGACGTGGTTCGAATCCGCTAGAAGGTATTTCTTGTGTGCCCGCGGGCCGAGGACTGCGTAACTCGCAGCGCTGGTGAGGCCACCAGCCAGCCACGAGAGGTCCCAGCCGCCGAGGGCCACGGCGATGGGGCCTTGCATGGCAGGAACCAGTCCGTACATGAACAGCCAGGTGGAAAAGATCCCCACCAGGAGGGACACGATTCCGGCCCAGTTGATGACGGGCAGGCGGTGCGTTCCCACGGCATCGAAGAGACGGTCAACCTTGGCGGGCCAGCGCTTTTCCAGCCAGAAGTAGTGCACCAGCATGACGCCACCCCAGGCGGCCACCCAGGCGACCAGCCCGATCAGCCAGGCGTCGAGCACCGCGGCGAAGTCCTCCTGGAAGATGAAGAATACGACGGCAATCAGCGAGAAGACACCGACGAACAGGTTGAGTTTGCGGCGACTGATCTTGATGTCCAGGGCTTGGGTGGCCACGGAGAAGGTGTAGATGTTCAGGATGTTGGTGGCGATGGGGCCGTGCAGCACCATGAGGAGGACGGGGAGGGCCAGGACGCCGAAGTTCTGGACAATCAGCTTTCCGGGATCGATCTCGCCGCTGTTGGTGGCCAGGCTTGCACCGAGGACGCCCAACCACACTACGGGGATGAACTGGCCGAGAACCGAGGCGAGGTAGACCCTGCGCTTGGGAACCGAAGTGCTGACGAAGCGGGAGTAGTCGGCGGCGTACGTGAACCAGGTAATGCCCCAGCCGATGCCGATGGCGGTCATCACTGCGCTCATGGCTGCGATGCGCTCGGACCCCTCGAGGATGTTGCCTGCGGGTCCTGCATAGCCCCAGTCGATCTTCATGCCGAACCATGCCACGCAAGACATGACGGCCAGAATGATGATGGTGGGCGGGACTGTCCACTTCTCAAAGGCTGCAATGGCCTTGTAGCCGAACCAGGCGATGGCAACCTGCGCTGCCATGATGGCCGTGGCGACGCCGATCTTCCAGGCGTAGTTCTTGGCGTCGGGATCCACCCAGCCAAGGGTTCCGAGCAGGGCCATGACCAGGTCCAGGATGATCCAGGTGTTGACTGCGCACCAACCGATCACCAGCAGGGCTTGGATGGCGGCCGGGAGGTAGTTGCCTTGACGACCGAAAGCGGCGCGGGCGAGCACCATGCCAGTGGCGCCGGTCTTCTGGCCAAGGAGAACGAAGCAGCCGAACAGCAGCATGCCGATCAGGTTACCCAGGACCAGGACGATCACTGTGTCAGCGAAACCGAGGCCGAGGTGGATGCCAAGGGCGCCGAGCACCCAGTTGATGGGTGCGAGGTTGGCGCCCGCCCAGATCCAGAATTGTCCGGAGACTTTGCGGGTACGGTCTGCTTCGGGGATGGGCTGAAGCCAGGCTTCGCTGTCATGGCCCGGCGCCGTTGCCGGACCTGACTGCGATGGGCTTGAAGGCGCAGGGGAGAGGTTGTCTTGCATGGGGAGAGCCTCCGTGTTTGAAAGGGACTCTTTCAGCGTATGTGCCCCGCATCACAGCAACAAGATACGATGTGTATAAGCAAATACTCAATAACCATACGGAGTGTCATGTCCATCGAGTTGGGTGCGGCTTTGGAGTACCAAAGTCTCAAATCCGCAGAACCCCGGTTCCTTACTAACGTGCCGGAAGCGCTGAACCGGCCCGTCCGTTGGGTGCACTCCAGCGAGGTATTGGACATCGCACCGCTCCTCAGTGGCGGCGAGTTGTTGCTGAGTGGAGGCCAGGCTCTCGCCGGCGTCACTGCCGAGCGGCAAGCCGACTACGTTCGCGAATTGGCCGCCCGCGGGGTCGCCGCGTTGGCGCTGGAGACTGGTCCGGCACTGCCGGAAGTTCCGGCGAGCATGCTGGAGGTTGCCGAGGCCGCCGGCTTGCCGGTCATAGAGCTACGCCAGGTGGTCCCGTTCGTGGGAATCATGCAGGAGATCAATTCGCTCTTGGTGAGCGAATCCGTGGAGCACCTTCAGCGCGGTGATCAGGCAAGCCACGCGATGGCCGCCGAACTTGCCCACGGTGGCGGGCTCGACCAACTCCTGGCTGTTTTGTCCGAAAGGACAGGTGCCGGCGCCAGGCTGGTCTCGCCGTCGGGCCTCACCCTGGGCGCCGCCGGATCGTTCGACGACCGTGGCACCGTCACCACGGTGGATGTGCCGGTGCGCGGCGTCCTCGCCGCGAGACTTGAACTGCACATGCCCGACGACGGCGATGGCGGCCTCGCGCGGGTGGCGGGCGAACGTTCCGTGGACATCCTGGGGCTGGCGTTGCTGCAACGCATGCCGCCCGGGCTGAAGGAGTTGGCGGGCATCGAGCTCATGCGTGCCATCAATTCCGGGAGCCAGCAGTGGCAGCTGCAGCAGCTCGGACCGGCCTCGGGATTCCCAGTCAAGGGCGCGGTGGCGGCGGTAGTGATTCGGTCAACCGGCGCCGGGCATCTTCGTCCGGCAGTGGACGCGCTGCTTCGTGAAGGTGTGCCGCACAGCGCCAGCTACGCCAACAATGCGGAACTGATCGCACTCGCGTCGTTGGCCGGAGGTGCGGCGGGGGATGGGGCGGCCACCCGGCGTGCGCTTATGGAATCACTGCGTCAGCTGGAGGTGCCGGCTGGGTCCTTGGTGGCCGTCGGACCTTTGGGCAGGGGAATCGGTGAGGCGCCGTGGTCCTTGGCTGAGGCGCGTCGCGCGCTGGATTTGCCCTCGGCCGGCGGCGGCGGCGGTGTCGTGGACGCTGACACGCTGGCCGTGGAGCTCCTTGCCCAAGAGTTGCTGGACCCGGCCACGCGTGAAGGGTTCGTACAGCGGCAGCTGGGTGCCGTCGTCGAGCATGATCGCTTGAAGAAGTCCGAACTGATGCGGACCCTGGCCGTCTGGCTGGATACCGGGTGCAACACTGCCCAGGCCGCGAGAGAACTGCACCTGGAAAGGCAGTCCCTGCATCACAGGCTCCAACGGATCTTTGAACTGTGCGGCGGGGATCCGCGGGGAACCGGCAGGCTGGCTGCGCTGCATCTGGCAACGCGACTGGCTCGGTTGTAGGTCCTTAAACGCCAATTCGATGGTTCCCTGCACACACCGCCGTTCGCAACAGCGTCTGCGCAGGGAACCATCGAAATGGGTGCTTGCAGGGCCCTACTTCAGCACGATCGTTCTGTTCCCATTCAGGATGATCCGCCCCTCGCAGTGCCAGCGAACGGCGTTGCTGAGGGCCTTGCACTCGGTGTCCCGGCCGGCGGCTACGAGATCGTCCGGCCCGAACGTGTGGTCCACTTCCACTACCTGCTGGGCGATGATGGGACCTTCGTCCAACTCGCCGTTCACGTAGTGGGCGGTGGCGCCCACAGTTTTCACTCCACGCGCGTACGCCTGGTGGTAGGGCTTGGCGCCCTTGAAGCTAGGCAGGAACGAGTGGTGGATGTTGATGGCGCGGCCATCCAGCTTGCGTGCCAGATCGTCGCTGAGGACCTGCATGTACCGGGCCAGGACAATGAGTTCCACGTCCAGTTCGTCGATGATCTCCAGCAGGCGGCCCTCGGCCGCGGGCTTGGTGGCAGCCGTGACAGGGACGTGGAAGAACGGAATTCCGTGCCACTCCGCCAAACCCTGGTGGTCTGTATGGTTGGAGACGACGCCCACCACATCGATGGGGAGCTCTCCGATCCGTGCGCGGAACAAGAGGTCATTCAGGCAGTGCCCAAATTTGGAGACCATGATGAGTACACGGCGCTTGTAGCCCTGTTGCTCCAGTTGCCAGTTCATGCCGTACTTCTCGCCAACGGGAGAAAACGCAGAACGAAGCTCGTCAACAGTGGATTCATCACCGGTCGACGCGAAGTGGACCCGCATGAAGAAGTGGCCCTCAGCGCGATCACCGAACTGCTTGTTGTCGATGATGTCGCAGCCGTGTTCCAGCAGGAAGCCGGACACAGCGTGAACGATTCCGGGACCTTCGGGACAGTCGAGGGTGAGCACGTGCTCCACCGTGGTTTCAGGAGAGGAATCGACGGTTGTTTCAGTTTGGATGGCAGTCATGGCTAGCACTCCACTACGTTGACGGCGAGGCCTCCACGGGAGGTCTCCTTGTATTTGGATTTCATGTCTGCGCCTGTTTCGCGCATGGTCTTGATGGCTTTGTCCAGGGACACTTTGTGGCTGCCGTCGCCGTGCAGGGCAAGGCGGGCGGCGTTGATGGCCTTGACGCTGGCGATCGCGTTGCGCTCGATGCAAGGGATTTGCACCAGCCCGCCCACGGGATCGCAGGTGAGGCCCAGGTTGTGCTCGATGCCCACTTCGGCGGCATTCTCCACTTGCTCGGGCGTTCCGCCGAGGACTTCGCAGAGACCGGCGGCGGCCATGGAGCAGGCGGAACCCACCTCACCTTGGCAGCCCACCTCGGCGCCTGAGATGGACGCGTTGATTTTGAACAGGATTCCGACGGCGGCCGCCGCCAGCAGGAAGCGCACGACACCGTCGTCGTTGGCTCCTGGAACAAACTTTGTGTAATAGTGCAGCACTGCCGGGACAATTCCGGCGGCACCATTGGTGGGTGCTGTGACGATCCTGCCGCCCGCGGCGTTCTCCTCGTTCACAGCCAAGGCAAACAGGTTCACCCATTCCATGGCGAGGAGTGGATCGGCAGAGTGCGCACCGTTCAGGTCTGCGTCAGTTTCGGAGAGCTTCTTGAACAACGACGGCGCCCGTCGCCTGACCTTCAGGCCTCCCGGCAGGATTCCCTCGGCAGAGCAGCCGTTGTCAACGCATTCCTGCATGACGGCCCAGATGCCCAGCAGCCGTTCGCGGAGCTCTTCCTCAGAACGCCATACGAGTTCGTTGGCCAGCATGATGTCCGAGATCGACTTGCCTTCCCGGAGGCAGATGGCCAGCAGTTCGTCGGCAGTGGTGAAGGGGTAGGGCAGTACGGTGTCATCGGCTACCACTTTGTCTGCTCCGGAGACGTCCCCGTCCACCACGAAGCCGCCCCCAACGGAGTAGTAGCTGCGTTCCCGCAGCACGGTGCCCGTGTGGTCCAGAGCGCGGAACGTCATGCCGTTGGGGTGTGCCGGCAAAGACTTGCGGCGGTGCAGGACCACGTCCTCGTCCCAGTTGAAGTCCACCCGGTGGTTGCCGCCCAATCGAAGTTCCGCGTCGAGTGCAGCGGCTGCCACCTGGTCATCCGCGGTGTGGGTATTCACAGTTTCCGGGGAGTGGCCTTGCAGCCCCAGAACCACAGCCTTGTCTGAGCCGTGGCCCCGGCCGGTGGCGCCCAGGGAGCCGAAAAGCTCAGCCTGGACGCGCACCGTAGCCGGGAGCTGGCCGGACGATTCGAGACCGTCCGTGAACTGCTTTGCCGCACGCATGGGGCCTACCGTGTGTGAAGACGACGGCCCGATGCCAACAGAAAACAGGTCAAGCACACTTAGTGCCATTAGGGGACCTCTGGTGAGGCGTACTCCCGCATGGCGTCGAGGAGCCAGCGTCCCAGGAAGTCGGCAAACGAGGCGCTGGGAAAGATCCGGTAGGACTCGTCCGAGGTCTTCCAGAGCATCACCGGAATGTGCGCGAGCTCTGTGGAGACAGCGGTGCCGGCCTTGAAGACGCGAGGGTGGAGGTCTAATGCGCAGGTCTTTTCCAGCACTGCGCGGGCGTGGCTACCGGAGAGCTCGAACGTGGTGCGGTTGGCGGACAAGTCCACCACCTGGCCGGCGTCATTGCCCAGGGCGGTGGTCAGATCGCTGACCAAGGATCCGCCCAGCGAATCGTGGGCTTCTTCCGGGGCCACCACCATGAACTCGGTGGGGCCCAGCCACAGGGTGTTTATGGAACCCGTCCCCGCCACGTCACCGCAAGTGGCAGGCAAGCCGCCGGTCACGGACGCAACTCGGGCACCGGCGTCGGACGTTCGGTCAACCCGAATGCCCACCATGGCCTGGTACGGGATTTCGGTGAGCGTCACCGTGCCCGGCACGGAGCCGGAGGTGAAGGCCTCAGCCAGGTGTTCGGCCGGGCTGCGGCGGGCGCCCCGTACGCGGTTGACTGTTTCTGATGGTGTTGCTGTTTCAGCCATCTTTGCGGGTCCCTTCAGCATCGAAAAGTACGGTTTCGCCAACAACCACGTCCACCAGTTGGTCTCCCAACGAGGCCACCAGGGTCTCGCCGATGCGGTTGCGGCCGTTTTGAATGAGTGCCAGGGCGAAGGAACGGCCCAATGCGGCGCTGTGGTAGCTGGAGGTCACGAAGCCCTCCATGGGAACGGGTCCGTAAGCCGGGTTGACCGGAATGCCCTTTTCCACGAGTTGCGTGCCTTCCGGCAACCTCAGCGAGTGGTCCACGGGAAGCACGCTGACCAGGTGCTTGCGGTCCTCACGGCTTGCGTCCTGGCGGAGGTAGGAGCGCTTGCCGATGAAGTCCTTGGCCTTGGAGACGATCCAGTCCATGCCGGCGTCCTGCGGTGTGACCGTGCCATCGGTATCCTGCCCGACAATCGGGTAGCCCTTCTCGGCGCGGAGAACGTGCATGGTTTCAGTGCCGTAAGGGGTGATGTTGAACTCGGCGCCTGCGGCAGCGACGGCTTCCCACGTGTTGAGCCCATACCAGGACGGGATGTTGATCTCGTACGCCAGTTCGCCGGAGAAGGAGATGCGGCAAACACGAGCCTGCACTCCGGAGGCCAGCGTGGTCTCGCGGAATGTCATGAACGGGAAGGCTTCAGCATCCAGACCACCGTTTTCGGCGAGCTGGGGAGCAACCTTGGCGATCACGGCGCGGGACTTCGGGCCAACAACGGCGATGGTGCTCCACTGTTCGGTGACGGATGTGCAGACCACATCGAGTTCCGGCCACTCCGTCTGGTGCCACTCTTCCAGCCAGTCCAGCACCTTGGCTGCGCCGCCGGTTGAACTGGTCCCCGATTGTTGGACTGGCTAATTGGGATTTTAGGCTGCGAGGGTCTGGGTCCGGTATTGGACCGGGCTCTGACCGTCGAGTTTGGTGGAGATCCTTTCGTTGTTGTACCAGTGGATGTACTCGTGCAGTGCTGTTGCCAGGGCGTCGGTGCTGAGGAACCGGACGTGGTGGAAGAGTTCTTCTTTGAGGTGTCCGAAGAAGTTCTCCATGACCGCGTTGTCGTAGCAGTTGCCCTTGCGGGACATTGACTGGGTGGCGCCGGCTTCGCTGAGTAGCTGGCGCCAGAACAGGTGCTGGTATTGGAAGCCTTGGTCCGAGTGCACCAACGGTTTTTGACCCGGTTCCAGGCAGGTGATGGCCTGACGCAGCGAGGCGTTGGCCAGTTCCAGGTTCGGGGAGTTACCGATGGAATAGGAGATGATTTGCCGGTCGAAAAGGTCCATGACGGGTGAAAGGTAGAGCTTCCGGTCCCCGACGCGGAACTCGGTGACGTCAGTGACCCACTTCTGGTTCGGGGCATCTGCGTCGAACTCCCGGTTCAGCAGGTTCGGTGCAATCACACCCTGCTCGCCTTGGTAGGAGTTGTAGCGTTTCCGCCGCCGGACCTTGCAGCGCAGGGCCAGGGCGCGCATCAGTTTCAGCACGGTCTTCTTCGCCACCGTCCATCCTTGCTTCACCAGCTCGGTGTGGATGCGGCGATGTCCGTAACGGCCGTGGTTGGTCGTGAAGATCGTTGTGATGGCAGTCTTGAGAGCTTCCTTCGGGTCCGGGGACAGGAGCCGGGCCTGATGATAGAAGAACGTCGAGCGTGCCAGGCCCGCGACCTGCAGCAGAACCGGGAGCGGGTAATCAGCCTTGAGGGCAACGAGGGCTTGAACCTTCACCGTCGTTCCTGAGCCCTCAAGGCCCGCAATTTTCCCAAGTAGGCCACCTCAGCCCGTAACAGCTCATTCTCCCGACGCAGTTGCTCAAGTTCCGAGCTTTCCTCAGCCCGTAACGTGGCCCTGGACTTCACCGGAGGCGCGGTCTCGGACTTCCCTGGCGGCACAGCCTTGGACCTCACCGAAGGCAAGGCCTCGGACCTCGCGGATGGCGTGGTCCCGGACTTCAGGGAAGGCGCACCCTGCCCTTTAGCCGACCTGCCTTTCGATTTAGACCGCAAACCGTCCTCGCCCTCCAATCGATAAGCCCTGACCCATGTCTGCAACAGTTGACGCGAAGACAGGCCCGCTTCAACGGCCAGCTCAGAGCCGGTTTCGCCCGCAAGGAACCGCTGCACCAACGCCAGTTTGACCTCGAAAGAGTATGACTTCGGTGTCTTTGTCACCAGCGCTCCTCGCCCATGAATCCTCCAAAGCCCATACAACGACCTCACCGGCACAGGGGGCGCATCTAGGTACCGTGCAGTCGTCCGATACCCAAGACCCCTCTCAAAACACGCTACAGCCGACACGCGCTGCACCACAGACAAAGAACTACGCGAACTCAAAAAACTGCTCCCCTCAAATCGGAACTGAAAATCTCAGTCCAACTTCAGGGGAGCAGTTCACCGCGTGCTTGAGTGGGTCGCTCTCTCATGTCCCTCGGGCTTGAGCCCATCCCTTCTCCCCTTTTGGTGTTTTTAGGGTGCTGCCGCAATCGCCCGCGGGCGCACTTGGGCTGTGGCGTCGATGCTGCTGTTGCCCACCGACGGCGAACTTTCTTCAAGAGTGAGAGGGCGATTGGTTGAAGGGATAGGGATGTGAGAGAGCGTCGAGTGGGGCGTAGATGCATTGAATGCAACTGCAGCACGATGAGCGCAACAGCCGCATCGCGCATCAAAATGACCAGTCCCGCACTATCAACCTCAAAAATCTCTACAAACACCCCTTGACCGTGGCGTCGCTCACACATACTCTGGTGCAACAGCGTTGCGTTGAATGCAACCCCAATGATTTTGGTGGACACATGAGCAATGAATCCTCTGTGGCAGCCGAGCAAGGTGTTTCACCCGCCTCCGGCTCCAACCACGCCCTCAGCCCCAACAACACAGTCAGCAAAGACACTCGACGGCGAGTGGTCACCGCCAGCTTCATCGGCAACTTTGTTGAGTGGTTCGACTACGCCGTTTACGGCTACCTGGCCGGCATCATCTCAACTGTTTTCTTCCCGGAGTCAGACCGGCAGACAGCCCTCCTGGCAACTTTCGGCGTCTTCGCCATCAGCTTCTTCGTGCGGCCGCTTGGTGGTTTCATCTGGGGCCATATTGGTGATCGACTCGGCCGAAAGCAGGCGCTCTCGCTCTCGATCGTGTTGATGTCAGTGGCCACGTTCTGCATCGCACTGATCCCGGGCTACGCCACCATCGGTGTAATGGCGCCGATTCTGCTCCTGCTCGTAAGAGTTGTCCAAGGATTCTCCGCGGCCGGCGAGTACGCAGGGGCGTCCGCCTTCCTGGTGGAATATGCGCCGGCGAATCGCCGCGGACTGTATGCCGCCGTCGTGCCTGCCAGTACCGCAGCGGGACTGCTGCTGGGATCTTTGCTTGCCGCCCTGCTGACGTCAGTACTTAGCGCGGAGCAGCTCAACGAGTGGGGCTGGCGGTTGCCGTTCCTGCTCGCAGCGCCCATGGGCCTGATCGGACGGTACATCCGGACCAGACTGGAGGACACTCCGGCGTTCCGTGAACTGGCCGAGAAGGACGGCGGCGTCAAGGCTCCCGCGTTGGCCATGTTCAAGACGTACCGGAAGCAACTCGTTATCGCCACGGGCGCGGTGCTGCTCAACGCGGTGGGCTTCTACGTGATCCTCAGTTATATGCCCACGTATTTGTCGGAGGAGCTGGGCTTCGGCGCCACGGAGTCGTTCCTCGCCACCACCATTGCCCTGGCCAGCTACATCGGCTTCATCTTCCTGACGGGCATCGCCTCGGACAAGTTCGGCCGCAAGCGCATGCTCATCACCGCGTCGGTCCTGTTCATCCTGCTCACGGTGCCGGCGTTCATGCTCCTGGACACCCGCAACTTCCTGGTGATCGTCCTGGTTCAAATCCTTCTGGGCGGCATGCTCACCCTCAACGACGGCACCCTGCCCAGTTTCCTGGCCGAACTCTTCCCCACGAAGGTCCGGTACACGGGCTTCGCCGTCAGCTTCAACCTCTCCAACGCCTTGTTCGGCGGCACCGCGCCGTTCATGGCCACCCTCCTGATCGGCATGACCGCCAGCAAACTGGCACCCGGCTGGTACCTCGTGGCCGCCGCCATAGTTTCCCTCATCGCAGTCCTGTTCGCCACGGAGACTTCCAAGAAGCCCCTGCTGCAGGACTAGTTCAACCCACCCATTGAAAGGAACCACCATGACCATCACCCAGAACGAGGCCGTCAACGACGTCGCCAAGCTTGAGCGCACCAAGGTCCTCAACAACGGCGAAAAGGTTTCGCTGACCTTCTCCGACGCGGAGTTTGAGCGCCGCCTCAGCGGCCTCCGCAGCATCATGGCCGAGAAGGACCTCGACGCTGTGGTCCTCACCAGCTACCACTCCATCAAGTACTACTCCGACTTCCTCTTCACCTACTTCGGCCGCTCCTACGGCATGGTGGTCACCAAGGAAGACACCGTCACCATCACGGCGAATATCGACGCCGGTATGCCTTGGCGCCGCAGCTACGGCGACAACCTGGTGTACACGGACTGGCGCCGGGATAACTACATCCACGCCATCCAGGAAGTGCTGCGCACTCGCGGTATCAACCCGCGCCGCATCGGCGTCGAAGATGACTCGCTGCCGCTGGACAACCGCAACAAGATCCAGGCAGCCTTCTCAGGAGCCACGCTGGTGGACGTCGCGCAGGCTGCGATGCGTCAGCGCATGATCAAGTCTGACGAGGAAATTGCGGTCATCAAGCATGGTGCCCGCATTGGTGACCTGGGCGGCGAGGCCATCCGCAGCGCCATCACAGCCGGGATCACCGAGTACGAGGTTGCCTTGATCGGCACTGAAGCAATGGTCCACGAGATCGCCCGAACGTTCCCGGACTCTGAAATCCGTGACACGTGGGTTTGGTTCCAGTCGGGCATCAACACCGACGGCGCCCACAACTGGGCCACCACGCGCAAGATTCAGGAACACGACATCCTGTCCCTGAATTGCTTCCCCATGACCAGTGGCTACTACACCGCCCTGGAGCGCACCCTGTTTTACGGCGAACCGGATGCCCGCTCCCTGGAGCTGTGGAACATCAATGTGGAGGTCCACAAGCGCGGCCTTGAGCTGATCAAGCCGGGCGCCGTCTGCAAGGACATCGCCGCCGAGCTCAACGAGATCTACGTCAGTCACGGACTGCTGGCCAACCGCACCTTCGGCTACGGCCACTCGTTCGGCGTGCTGAGCCACTACTACGGACGCGAAGCGGGCCTGGAGCTGCGCGAGGACATCGACACCGTTCTGGAGCCGGGCATGGTGGTATCCATGGAACCGATGATCACGGTCCTGGACGGCCAGCCGGGCGCCGGCGGCTACCGCGAGCACGACATCCTGGTGGTTGGAGATGACGGGGCAGAGAACATCACCAAGTTCCCGTTCGGTCCCGAGTACAACATCATCGGAGCCTAGTGACCCGGCCGGTGGGCACAGCGTGGTGTCCACCGGCCGGTGCGCCTGCCCAAGCGAAATATAGTGAACCCATGACTCCCTCGGAATCCAACGACGCTCCAGAAAACAGCAACGGCAGTGGCGACAGCAAAAGTACCTCCGTCATCGTCAACGCCATCGCCGTGTTGAGGAGCTTCAGCGCCGACGAGCCGCTCCTGGGAGTCACCGAAATCGCGGGCCGCGTTGGCCTGCACAAGAGCACCGTCTCCCGAATCCTCGCGACGCTGGAACAGGAAAACCTTGTAGAGCGCGACGTCGATTCGCGCAGGTTCCGCTTGGGGCTGGGAATGATCGCCATGGCGGGTCCACTCCTGGCGGAACTCGAAGAACGCCGCGTCGCCTACCCTGTGCTGCGCGAACTCACTGAGCGCACGGGGGAGACGAGTGCGCTCATGGTGTGGAACGGTAACGAATCCATGTGCGTGGAACAGATTCCCAGCCGGCACCAGGTCAAACACCTCACTCCGTTGGGGGCGCGATACAACGAGGCCCTCAGTTCGTCGGTGCAGGTGTTCCTTGGCGCGGAGAACGAAGATCGGGTGCGTCAACTGTTGCGCAGCGGCTCGATTACCCTCCCTGGTCAGGACGAGGACGCAATTGAGGGGTACCTCGAGCGGATCGGGGAGTCCTTGAAGCGCGGCTGGGCAGTGAACTTCGGGGAGACCTCCATTGAAGAAGTGGGTGTGGCATCGCCCGTTTATGACCATCGCGGTGACATCGTGGCCTCGGTCCTGATCCCCGCACCAAAATTCCGTGTTTCGCAAGACACCTTGGACAGCCTCGGTGAAGCCTGTGCCGCAGCCGCCGCCAAAGTCACCACGCGCCTGGGTGGCCGCGCCCCGCGCTAGCCGGGCAGCCCGTCGTCGAGCCCTCGAAACCCTCCGCCGAGATGGCAGTTAATGACTATCCGGAGCGCGAACATTGTCATTAAATGGCATCTCGGCGGAAACAAAACGGCGGCCGTTCCCGCATGGGGACAGCCGCCGTCGTTGATTACAAGCCGTGCGGAAGGTCTACATCTTCCGTCGTGCTGTGGTTGTTTCGTCCATGGCATCCCTGCCCAGCCAGGCGCCCAGCCCGATCATGGCAATGCCGAGGATCAGGTGCAGCCAGTTGTCAGCCGTATTGAACGGGACGAAGTTGGCAGCTGTTTCCTGGTTGATGACCAGGCCGTAGATCCAAAGAACGATGTACACGGCGCCGCCGCCCAGGAGGAACAGGCGAGCCATGCGTGCGTTCCTTGCCATGGCCAAGCCGGCCACGCCAAACAGCAGGTGAACGATGTTGTGGAGTATGGATACTTGGAAGATTCCAAGCAGCATGGCGCCGGATTCATGTCCCGCAAAGGTCATGGCGCCGAAATTGGTGGTGATTCCCGGGATGAAGCCCAGGATGCCTACCAGCAGAAATACAATGCCAACGCCCATGGCGGTGTTGCGAAGCGTCAACCCCATCATGTGGTGGTGTTCGGCGGGGTGCGAAGCGGTGGTCATCAAGTCCTCCCTTTCACGCTGTTACCCGGCTCTTCTCATGGAGAGCCGACCTGCGGCAAGGGGTGTCGCAAAACCTTGCCGACGCCGCCATAATACTCCTGAAATGCCTCCGATAGCAGGGGATGAGCCCAGTTCAGCGGCGGTTAGCATGGATTTATGAGCCAAGCTCCAGACGGACGTGTGCATACGATCTTCCATGACACCCGCGATCTCACGCCTTTCCGCGAGGGCTACGTCCGCACGCCGGTCCGTGGCCTGGCCGACGGTGTGAACGATGTGCTTTCCGGCGTCCTCAGCGGCCGCGACCATGCGAGATTGTCCGTGGTGGGGAATGTCCCGCGGTTGAAGATGCTGTCCTCCAAGACTGCCAAAGCCATGCATGAGGCCGTGTTCACTTCCACTGAGCCGGATCGGCTTCTTGCTTTCGGCCGCACCTATCCGGGCTGGGCCGGCTTATGCCACGTGATGGCGGGGCTGCTCACGTACAAGCATGGCGGATTCCTGAGGGCGTCCGAGCTATTGCAGCGCGGTTTAACAACAAGGATCGACGACGACGCCAGCCAGTTCTCGGCTACGTACCTTGGGCAGGTGGTCACCAAAGTCGAGGTAGCCGAACGCATCGAAGTTCCGGTCCTGTTCAGTGAGGAAGCCGTGTTTCTGGCGTTGTCCCATTGTCTCCGGGAAATGGGGATGACCGAGGCGGCATTGGAAGCGGTGGTGACTTTGCCGCCGTCGTTGCCTTCTGCATTGGCGCGGTGCACGGCGGCGTATTCGCTGGAGCGCCACCGCGACGTGGTGCTGTGGACCGAAGGTTTGCTGAACACGGATGACCTGTCGGCCGCGCTGTTGTTGATGCGGGCGCGGTCGCAGCGGGCAAGGGGTGACTTCGAATCGGCCCAGGTTGCCTTGAAGGAAGTCCTCCGGCGTCGGAAAACCAACCTGGCCTTGAAGAATGATGCCTTGACCGACAGGGCGTTGCTGGCGCTTGACCAAGGCCGCCGAACGCTCACTCCGCGATCCAAGCGGCCAGCCCCGCCCGCCGAGCTTGAGACCTTGGAAGTCATCCGCAAGGACGCCGAGATGCGGCGTCTCTGGGAGAACGACTTCAGGCAGCTGGGCGGCGAATAAAACACCCTTGTGCCGTACTCAGGAGAGGCGTATTCTCTTAATCAACCAATCAGTTGATCAACGAGTCAGTTGATTAGCTTTGGTTGAAGAAAGGGTTGAAGCGGAGATGGAACAAGATGCCCTGGGGGCGGAATCCCTGGACAAGGCCTTCATGGCGTTGGCAGATCCGGTGAGACGGGCCATGGTAGCCCGTCTGTCGCGGGGAGACGCCACTGTCAATGAGCTGGCCGAACCCTTCGCCATCACCAAACAGGCGGTTTCGAAACACATTCAAGTCTTGGAGCATGCCGGCTTGGTCACCCGTTCCCGCGACGCCCAGCGCCGGCCGGTTCATTTGGATGCGGCAGCCCTGGAGCGACTGACGGCTTGGATTGACCAGTACAGACTGATCGCCGAGTCACGCTTCCGCCAGTTGGACGAGTTGCTGGGTGTCGGCATCTCCCACCATGAACAAGAGAACACGACAGCAAAGAAGAAAGAGGAACTGAAATGAGCAATCCAACAACAATCACCGCTGATAGTGGCGTCCCGTTCGTTGATACAGTCCGCGAATTCGATGCCCCGGTCAGTGCAGTTTTCAAAGCCCACGTTGACCCGGACCTCTTGGCCAAATGGCTGGGCCCGCGCAGCACGGTCACGAAGATAACCGAATACAACGCCACCACCGGCGGAAGCTGGCGCTACGAAAGCGGCGACGATAGCGGGATGTACGGATTCCGCGGCGTGTTCCACACGGTCGAGGCCGACGCGTTGATCATCCAGACAATCGAGTTCGAAGGAGCGCCGAATCAGGTGGTCATCAGCACCACCACGTTCGAGGAAATCGACGGCAGGACCAGGATGTCGGCGCACGAGGTGTACCCCTCGGTTGAAGCACGCGACATGGCCCTGGCTACAGGGATGGATTACGGCGTGATCGAAGGATACGAGCGGCTGGACGAACTGCTCGCAGCCCAGCCGCTTATCGCTTAGCTGCTTGCAGCCTGGAACTGCGGCAGAAGCGACAGGAGTTGCTCTGACAGCAGCACTGTCCCAAGTCCGATCATGATGACTCCGCTGACCAGGGTCACTACCCGGGCGGCGCCGGGCCGGGAGGCCAGCAGCTTCCTGGAAGTCAATGCGACGGCGGTGTAAACCAACCCGGCGAGGATTACGAAGGTCAGGCCCAGCAAGCCCGATTGGACCGGAACAGGCAGTGCTGCCTCGGGGCTGACGAACTGCGGCACCAGCGCCACAAAGAAGAGCAGGCCCTTGGGGTTGATGCCGCTGGTGCCCATGCCCTGAAGGAAGGTGCGGAGCTGGTTTCCGGACTGCACGACGCCGCCTTCCGCACTAAAGCTGGCAGCTCGCCACGTGCGGAGGGTAGCAATGCCGAGCCAGAGCAGGTAGGCGGCCCCCGCGATGGTCAGCCATCCCAATAGTCCTGGAACTCCGGCCAAGAGGGCGGCCAGTCCTGCAGCCATCAGCAAAGTGTGGATGACGTAACCACTGCATAAGCCGGCGACGGCAGGGACGAAGCTGCGCTGACGGAGGCCCGCCGAAATCGAGTACGCCCAGTCGACGCCCGGTGTGCACGCCAAGCTGACGGCGACGAGCATGAAGGCGAGGAACAGCTGCGGATTCAAGTTTTCTCTCCCAGGCTAGGTGGTAGGAAAACTCTAGGGAAAGTCGGCCCATAAGTGTTCCCGTTTTTAGCCCGGGCGGAGCCGTTTTCGGTAAGATAATTGCGTGATCGACGGGATTGATAGAACTATTTTGCGCCACCTCAAAGAGGACGGCCGGATGACTGCCACAGCCCTTGCTTCCAAGGTGGGTTTGACCGTGGCTCCATGTCATCGGAGGCTCCGCGATTTGGAGTCCTCAGGGGTGATCCGCGGCTACCGTGCAGACATCGATCCTGCCGCGGTGGGCCTGGGCTTTGAAGCGATTGTTTTTGTCACGCTCAAGCAGGTGGAGCGCACCATCATGGCGGAGTTCGAAGAGCGTGTGACTGCCAGTCCCAACATTGTGGAGGCACAGCGGCTCTTCGGATCCCCTGATTACCTGCTCAAGGTCATTGCCGCGGACCTGCCCGCGTATCAGCGCTTCTACGACGACGAACTCGCGGCACTTCCCGCGGTGGAGCGCCTCACGTCAACCCTGGTGATGAAGAATCTGAAAACCAACATAGGACCGCCGGTCTGAGGAGACCTACTCCGCCAGTAGTCCAGTGGTCCGATAGGGAATCACTTCGCGGAGGAACATGCTGGTGGACGTGCGCACGATCCCCGGGCACAGCCGGATTTCCTCGGATACCCGATACAGGTCGTCCGGGCTTTTGGCTACCACCCTGATGATGAGGTCGGTATCGCCGGCGGGAGCATGGCATTCGAGAACTTCGGGGATCTCCCGCAGGGCAGCAATAGCTTCGTTGAGGTGGCTTTGGTCGAGCTCGGCACTGACGGCGGCAGCCACGCCACGTCCCAAGGCCGAGGGCAAGACGCGACTGCTGTTGGGGCGGAGGGCCCCGGACGCCGTCATTCGCTCGAGGCGCGACTGAACTGTGCCCCGGGCGAGGTGAAGTTTCTGGGCCAGCACCATGATGGGCACGCGCGGATCTTCGTCCAAGGCGGCGAGGATCCGACGGTCTGTAGCGTCGAGTTCCTGCAAAGTGACCACTTCCTGTCGAGCTTTTCACTTGAGACTGGTCAGATCGATCAATCAATATGATGTCCGTTGCACCAACTGTATGCCTTCTGCTGAAATGGTGACAACGAAGCAGGTCGCGGCTACCGCCAAACCCCGCAGGCATCAGGAACCCGGAACATCACCCGGAGCCCTGCACAGGTTTCCCGCAAGGAAGCAGCCGCTGATTGACTCTTGTTCACAGCATTGTCATTCTGCACCCGTCCCTTCACTGGGGCGCCACAGCAAGAGCCCCTGAGCTACCGGATCGTTGCGGTAGCTGAGGGGCTCTTGTGTTGCCTGACCCCGGTCTTTGCCTCCCCTGTCCGGCGAATAGGCTTGGATCATGACTGCTGCTGGCCGCTTCGCCCCGAGCCCCTCTGGCGAACTGCACGTAGGCAACCTGAGGACTGCGGTTCTCGCCTGGCTCTTCGCGAAGTCCACTGGCCGCGATTTCCTGCTGAGAGTTGAGGATCTGGACCGCGCCCGCTCCGGCGCTGAGGCGGAGCAGCTCCGCGATCTGCGGGCCGTCGGCGTCAGTTGGGACGCCGCCGTCGTTCGCCAGACTGAACGCGCGGAGCTGTATGACGAAGCGATTGCGCGTCTGGCGGCAGATGGCCGGACCTATGAATGTTTCTGCACGCGACGGGAAATCCAGGAGGCCCCCTCCGCGCCGCATGCTCCGCAGGGCGCTTATCCGGGAACGTGCCGACGGCTTTCCCATGCCGAGCGTGAGATCCGGCGCACCACGCGTCCCGCCTCCATCCGCTTACGGGCGGAGGTTTCGGAGTGGGCTGTTGAGGACCAGTTGCTCGGTAAATATGCGGGCGTCGTGGACGACTTTGTGCTTCGCCGCAACGACGGCGTGACCGCCTACAATCTCGCGGTGGTGGTTGACGACGCCCAGCAGGGAATTGACCAAGTTGTGCGCGGCGATGACCTCCTCCCATCCACGCCGAGGCAGGCCTATTTGGCGACGCTGCTCGGGTTGCCGATCCCTGAATACGCGCACGTTCCGTTGGTTGTTAACCACGACGGCGTGAGGCTGGCGAAGCGCGACAGGGCCGTCACGCTGGGCGACCTCGCCGCCGTCGGAATTCCTGCAGAACGTGTGCGTGACCTACTGCTGGAGTCTCTTGGACTGCCCTCGGGAACCCTGCAGGCGGCCCTGCCGCACTTCACTCCGCGTCACGTGCCAAAGACGCCTTGGGTGTGGAAAACTCCCCGGGCCTGAACTGTGCACCGCGCAGGGCAAGTGCAGCTTAGTTGAGCTGCGCTGCCGGGACTCCGGCCGCCATTCCCGCCCACAATGTGTCGGTTGTAGCGGTGACCACGTACTCCACTGAATTCCCGTCCAGCTGGCCGCCGGCGGCGAGAAGGGCCGTGCCATGAAGGCTCACAAAGCACACCATGGCCAGGGTTTCGGGGTCGCCGGCGGCCAGGACGCCGGCTTGCTGTGCCTCGGCAATCATTGCCCGGGCAACGTGGATGCCTTGCACGCCGGTGCTTCGCAGCTCTTCGCTGGAATCGGGATGGTGCTTGGTGGAGTACATCACCGTCAGCAGGGCGGGGTGCTCAACCGCGAAGTCCACGTAGGCCTTCCCAACATTGACGAAACGCTCCCGGAGATCTTCGCCTGACTGGGCGGCGTCAAGGATGCGGCGGTTCATCGACTCAAAGCCAGCCAGTGCCACGGCGTCGATCAGGGCTTGCTTGTCGCGGAAGTGCTTGGCCGGCGCGCCGTGGCTGACATTCACATCACGGGCCAGTTGCCGCAAGGAGAGCCCGTCCACGCCAGCTTCTTCGATGGTTTCCATGGCGCGGCCCAAGAGTGCTTCCCGGAGTTTGCCATGGTGGTAGGGCTGGTCAGTCATGACTCCATTCTATGCCAATGTAGTCATTGACAACAAAGTAGACACTGCCTACCATGTAGACAGCGACTACATTAGTCTCCGACCCAATTGATTGGATTCCGCCATGACCATGACATACACAGGCACTACTGCACTCATCACGGGCGCCAGCTCCGGCCTGGGCGCCGAGTTCGCCGGACAATTTGCGGCCCGGGGCTCCAACCTTGTCCTTGTGGCCAGGCGTGCAGACCGTCTGGAAGAGTTGGCTCAGGACCTGCGCGCACGCCACCGCGTCACAGTGACCGTCCTCCCCATGGACCTGGGCCACGCAGGAGTGGGACGCGAGCTCCACGACGAACTGGCCGGCCGCGGAATCACCGTCGACACCTTGATCAACAACGCCGGTTTCGGCACCCACGGTCCTTTGGTCAAGGAAGACCCGGACACCATCGCATCCGAGATTTCCTTGAACGTTGCCGCCCTCGTGGACATCACGCGTGCCTTCCTGCCGGACCTGCTAGCCTCCGGGAAGGGTGCCTTGGTGAACGTCGCCAGCACTGCCGCGTTCCAACCCATCCCCGGCATGGCCGTCTACGGCGCCACCAAGGCCTTCGTCCTGAGCTTCACCGAAGCAGTTGCCCACGAAACCAAAAACACCGGACTCAACGTCCTGGCCCTCTGCCCCGGTGCGACGCGTACAGAGTTCTTTGACGTCCTCGGCGGTGAGTCCGCAGCGGTAGGCAAGATGCAGACCTCTGCACAGGTTGTGGGGACTGCCCTCAAGGCGCTCGATCGCAAGGACACTCCCGGCAGCGTCGTCTCGGGTTGGGCCAACCGTGTTGCAGCCGGGTTCGCCCAGCGTTTGCCACGGGCCATTACCGTCGCCATCGCGGCGCGCGCTGTTCAGGACTCTTAGGACCGGCAGGACTGGTAGGACCGGCAGGGCTTTGCGATTGGAGGGGCGGTGCTGCGGGTCCGGGAACAGCGGATAGCCTGAAGGTGAGGACCGATCCCCGTCGGTCCCTCTTCAAGCCGGAGGCCAGCATGACCGAACCACGCTTTACCGTAGAGACAGCCCAGGTTTTGGCCGAGGTGGCTCACAACCGGCAGAAGGACAAGCTCAAACGTCCTTATCGGGAGCACGTTCTGGCTGTGGGCGACGCGCTCGTCGACTTTGACGAGGATATCCAGATCGCAGGGTACCTTCATGACATCGCCGAGGATACGCCCATCACTCGCCAGGCCCTGCTTGAAATGGGAGTGTCCGAGCGGGCGGTAGACATCATCGAACGCGTCACCCGCCGCTTCCACGACGACCCGGATGATTACGACGCCGGCATCCGTTTCGTTGCGGAGGACCACGACGCAACGTTGGTGAAGATCGCGGACAACGCGCACAATTCACTGCCGGAGAGGGTCAAGGCACTAGCTGAAAAGTGGCCGGACAAGCCGCCGGTAACCCGATACGCCGATGCCCGACCCGTGCTCTACACGGCGGTTCCCCGCGAAGAGGTCCGGATGATCCTGGAGCGGATCAACCCGTACCTGCTTCGGGAACTGGACGAGATCGTTCCCGAGTAGCCCACTCGTTGTGAGGCCCGCTCTGCGCACAATGGGACGGACTTGGGGTGCAAAGCGGGCCCCGCAACGCAGGGGGATGCCTTAGCCCGCGGCGGTTTCCAGCCGCCGGAGGGCTGCTGCCCGACCCTTGTGCCCGCGTCGTTCGTCGTAAGCAATGGACAGGCCCAGGACCAGCATCATTGCCAGCATGCAGATGGGCACGGAGGCGCCGGCGGCGGCCAGGGCAATGCTTGCAGCCAAGCCAAGGACCACCAGCGCGGAACTCAGGAAGTGTTCGCGGTCCAGGCCGAGCATGATGCCGTACAGCGTGCTGAGCGAGACCTTGAAAACAATGATGGGAATGGCGATGGAGGCCACCGCGGCGGCCGCAGGAATGTGGGCTTCGTGGTCAATGTAGTAGGCGGCAACATGCAGTCCAGCCCCGGTGGCGGCAATGGCAGCGAAGATCGGCATATGCCCATAGCCGAACACCCAGGAACGGTGCCGCTGGACGTGAAGTGCCGGACCCGAGGGCAGGATGAAGTAGATCCACCACATGGCGAAGGCCAGCCCGGTGCCACTCAATCCAACCAAGGCCGCATCCATGGACCATTGGTGGGTGGCCACAATGGCACGCAGCGTTTCAATGGCACCAATCAAGCATTCACCCAGGGCGATGATGGCCAAAAGGCCGTACCTCTCCGCGATGTGGTGCGCGTGCCACGGGGTACGGATGTTGCGTTCTGCGAAGTACGGTGCCGCCATCTCCATGATGAACAGCGGAGCTGCCATGAGGAAGGTGGTGAGGACGCTCGCATCGACCAAGAGAACCACCACCCATCCGACTTGGACGATCGCCACGTACTTCGCGTAGCGCAAACAGGTTTCCCGGCGTTCGGGATCCTGGCGGGCTGCGCGCAGCCACTGGAAAATCAGGGCCACCCGCATGACGATGTAGCCGAGCACCATGGTGAAGTTATCCACGTGCTTGCCCTCGATGATGGAGTGGAACACCGGCTCGACGCCCATGGCCAGGATGAGGACACCCACCATCTGCACCATCGTGACTACGCGGAACACCCAGTCGTCGGTGTCGTAGGCGCTGGCGAACCATGTGAAGTTGATCCACGCCCAGATCACCGCGAACATGGCGAAGGAGAAGGCGAGGAGACCTGGCCAGAAGTGCGCTTCCGCCACTGCATGGGCGAACTGGCTGCCGGCAACACCGAAAGCGATGACGAAGGTCAGGTCGAAGAAGAGCTCCAGCGGTGTTGCTGTGCGGTGCTTTTCATGGGGATCACGGCCGCCCATGCGGGACAACGCATGGCGAAGGGGATTCGAGGACATGGCACAAAGATTACCGTTGCCCTTGCCTCCACGCCGAGATCGCCGGAATGCGTCGAGACCCCCTGGAATGTTCCCAGCGAGTCCGCAGCGTTCCGGCGAACTCGAGGAAAATGCAGCCCTACACGCGCCCCAACACGTCGATGTCTTCCAGGAAGTCCTGGTGAACTTCGGCGCTGACGGTGGTCCGGGTATCACCGATCGCGTCGAGGTAGTCCTGGGTGGCCGGTCCTTTAGGTCCGTTGGAAGCAAGACCGGAGCCGCCGTCGTCGTACACTGCTTTTTCCAGGGCCCGCTGGGAGGCGCTGCGGGCAGCGAACTCGATGTCCGCGGGGGAGAACCCCTCGGTGCGCTCAACCAGCTGGGCGATATCGACCGAATCCACCACGGTAGCGGGGATGAATCGCTGCCACATGGCTTCGCGGGCGTGAACGTCGGGGAGCCCGATGGGGATGACGTAGTCGAACCGGCCGTGGCGCAGGAAGGCGGTGTCCAGGGCACGGATGAAGTTGGTGGCACAGACCAGCAGTCGGCCGGGTTGTTCGCGGAAAGCCGGGATGATCTTGAGGAGTTCGTTGGTGACTCCCTGCAGCGGCGACGGCGGATCACCGGCGCGCTGCGACGCGATTTCCTCCACTTCGTCGATGAAGACCACGGCGTGTTCCAGCTCGGCGATTTCCAGGAACGTCTCGCGTAGTGCGCCGGCCAGGCCCTTGGGGTCGGCGGCCAGGCGGGACGGGAAGACTTCCACGAACGGCCACTCAAGCCGGGATGCTATGGCTTTGGCGAAGGTGGTTTTGCCGGTGCCCGGAGGGCCGAAAAGGACTACTGCCCGGGGTGGGACAACGCCGTATTCGTCGGCGAGGTCGGCCTCAGCCAAGGGCAAAACCAGCCGCCGCTCCAGCAACTCCTTCTCGCGGCGCATGCCGGCCACGTTCTCCCACAGGTCCCGGGCAAGGATCCGCCCGCCCAGCAGCCCCAATGCGCCCAGCTCCTGTCGCTGCACGGGGATGGTCCGCTCGAAGTAGCGCAGGTTTTTCTTGACCACGAACCCGCGTCCCAGGAAGGCCTCGACACGTGTTTCGGTCTCCGGCATGAGCGCGGAGAGTTTGTTGAGGCCGTGCGGGGCCATGCGGTTCTCGACGGCGGATAGCAGCGAGGTGCCGATGCCGCGCCCGCGGAACTCCGTCAGGGTGGCCAGGAAAACGATCCAGCCTTGGTCATGGGCGGCGCGTCCGACGGCGGCGCCCACCACCTGGTCACCTTGGACGGCCACCACGGCGTGGTCCTTCTCGCAGGATGCCAAGACCTCGGACAATGCGTAGACGGGCTCCACGCCATCTGCCTTGAGTGACTCCCAGAGGTGCAGGATGCCGTCCAAATCGGACGAGTGGAAGTCCCTGATGCGCCAGTTGCTCATGGCTGTATCTCCTGAGTCTGCTAAGTGAGTCGCCGTTGATCTCTTGGAGTTGAGCATAGGCGAAGCACCGCTACAGGAGGTTGCGGGTCCGTTGCGTTACGAAACCCTACGTCTGGTCCGCCCTACTGAAGTACCCCCTAGTCGACCGGACGCAGCCGCAATCCCTGCATGCCGCCGTCGACCGCCAGCGAAGTCCCCGACGTCGACCCCGATAGCGGGCTCGCCAGGTAAGCGACGGCGCCGGCTACCTCAGCTGGGTCGACCATCCGCCCGTGCGGTTGGCGGGCGTTCAGGGCGTCGCGCTCAGCGGCAGGGTCAGCAGCTGAATCGAGCAACCGGCCAACCCAGGGAGTGTCCACGGTGCCGGGGTTCACGCAGTTCACACGGATCCCCTCGCGGACGTGGTCTGCCGCCATGGCGAGCGTTAACGACAAGACCGCGCCCTTCGACGCCGAGTACAGGGCACGCTGAGGAAGCCCGGCAGTCGCGGCAATGGAACACGTGTTAACGATCGCGGCCGCCGGAGACTCACGCAGGTATGGCAAGGCTGCCCGGCTGACACGGGCGATTCCCACCACATTGACGTTGAGGACACGCAACCACTCGTCGTCGTCGTTCGCCGAAATGTCACCCTGTGCGCCGATGCCGGCGTTGTTGATGACGATGTCCAGGCGGCCGAACTGCTGCACAACGTGCTCGACGGCGGCGCGCACGGAGGCGTCATCGGCCACATTGCACTGCACACCGAAGTGCGGGCTGGTTTCCGGGGCGAGGTCCAGGACCGCCACCTCCGCACCGCCGGCGGCGAGACGGTCGGCGATCGCTGCCCCGATTCCGGAGGCGCCGCCGGTGACGAGTGCCGTGAGGCCTTCGAAATCGTTCCCCGCTCGGGTTGCCATGGCCTAAGCGTTGATGTGGGCGGGAGCGGGTGAGCCGTGGTGAGCGC
Organism: Paenarthrobacter sp. TA1.8; assembly: GCF_048595705.1. Taxonomy (NCBI): domain Bacteria; kingdom Bacillati; phylum Actinomycetota; class Actinomycetes; order Micrococcales; family Micrococcaceae; genus Paenarthrobacter; species Paenarthrobacter sp. TA1.8. The sequence goes on along the minus strand of NZ_CP184287.1, from coordinate 4,528,267 downwards.
CGGCTTGCGCGGGGAAGTACTCCTGCCGTTGGCGGCCCAGTCCCTCAATCTCCAGCTCCACCACGTCCCCGGGCTGGATGAAGGGGAATCTGCCGGACAGTGCCACGCCCTCGGGAGTGCCCGTGATGATCACATCGCCCGGCTCCAGGACCATGAACTGGCTGAGGTGGTGGACGATCGTGGCGGGGCCGAAGATCATGTCCGAGGTATTGGAGTCTTGCCGGCCTTCGCCATTGACCAAAGTCTGCAGGCGAAGGTTGCCGGCATCGATGTCCGAGGCCGGAACCAGCCACGGACCCAGGGGAGTTGAGCCGGGGAGGGACTTGCCCTTGGTCCACTGTCCCGCAGCGCCGGGGATCTGGTACTCGCGCTCGGAGAGATCGTTGGCCACGGCATAACCGGCGATGCATGCTTCGGCTTCAGAAGTGGAGGAAAGGTATGACGCTTCCTTGCCGATCACGATTGCCAGTTCCACTTCCCAGTCGTACTTTTCCGACGACGGCGGGATGGGGGCTGCGTCGAACGGCCCGGCGATAGTGTTGGTCGGCTTGAGGAACACCACGGGAACCTCGGGCGGCGTAGCACCGGATTCGGCGGCGTGCGCGGTGTAGTTGAGTCCGATGGCCACCACGGCGCCGGGGCGGGCAACGGGTGCGCCGATGCGCAGGCCTTCCGGTGAGATTTCGGGGAGCTCCCCTTTGTCCAGGGCTTCCCGGGTGCGATCAATGCCGTCCGAGGCGAGGAAACCGCCGTCGATGTCGTTGGTCAGGGCCGTAAGGCTGAAGTACTTCTCGGTGCCGTCGGCGTCCTGGGCAATGACGGCCGGTTGTTCGTTTCCGGCCGTACCCAGCCTGGCGAATTTCAAGGTCATGGCTTCCTCCGTGCGTTCGGGACTAACATCCGAGCTCTAGTGTGGTGTTTTCACCCATAATACGGAAATGTGACCCATTGACAAGGCAGACGTCGGATGTTTAGGCTCGGTGGAGAATCGTGACGCACTTCAGGAGCCGCATGAGCACCATCACCGCAATGGATACGTTCGATATCCGCTTTCCAACATCCCTTGAACTGGACGGCTCGGATGCCATGAATCCGGACCCGGACTATTCGGCCGCGTACCTGATCATCCGCACGGATGCCGGGGACGGGCATGAGGGTCACGGCTTTGTGTTCACCATCGGGCGGGGGAACGAGGTGGAGACGGCGGCGATCGAGGCCCTCCGTGGGCACGTTCTTGGCCGCACGGTTGAGGACCTGCTGGCTGACATGGGGGCCACGTGGAAACTGCTGGCCCATGACTCGCAGCTCCGGTGGCTGGGTCCCGAGAAAGGCGTCATGCACATGGCTATCGGCGCCGTCGTCAATGCACTTTGGGATTTGAAGGCCAAACGCGCAGGGCTGCCCCTCTGGGAATTGCTCGCCGGCATGACGCCCGATGAGCTCGTAGCACTCGTCGACTTCCGCTACCTCACGGATGCGCTCACCCCGGACGAAGCCCTGGAAATCCTCCGTGCCGCCGAGCCTGGTCGGGAAGCGCGCAAAGAGGCACTCCGCGCCGAGGGCTACCCCGCGTACACCACGACGCCGGGCTGGCTGGGTTACAGCGACGAGAAACTGACGCGGCTGGCCAAGGAAGCCGTGGCGGACGGATTTGCCCAGATCAAGCTCAAGGTGGGGGCGTCCCTGGATGACGACATCCGCCGCGTGCGGGCCGCCCGTGCTGCCGTTGGTCCCGACGTCAGAATCGCGGTGGATGCCAACCAACGCTGGGATGTGCAGGAAGCCATCGACTGGATGGCCCACCTTGCCCCCTACGACATCGCCTGGCTTGAGGAACCCACCAGCCCGGACGACATCCTGGGCCATGCTGCCATCGCCCGGGGAGTGGCGCCCATCCCTGTGGCCACCGGCGAACACGTCCAAAACCGGGTGGTGTTCAAACAGATGCTCCAGGCTGGTTCACTTCAAGTCCTGCAGATTGACGCGGCCCGGGTAGCGGGAGTGAACGAGAACATCGCCATCCTCCTTCTCGCTGCCAAGTTCGGTGTGAGGGTTTGTCCGCATGCCGGTGGTGTCGGTCTGTGTGAAGCAGTCCAGCACCTGTCCATGTTCGACTTCATTGCGGTGTCCGGGACCAAGGAGAACAGGACCATCGAGTTCGTGGACCACCTCCATGAACACTTCATCACACCTGTGGACGTCCACGACGGCGCGTATTGGCCGCCGTCGGATCCTGGCGCAGGAAACGAAATGCTCAGTGAAACACTGGCCGCGTACAGCTTTCCGAACGGCCCCGTATGGAAGGAATCCCGTTGATCCAGCACGCACCTTGGTTTGAAGAGGCACGTTTTGGGATGTTCGTTCACTGGGGCATCTACGCCCTGCCTGCCCGGCACGAGTGGGTGATGAACCAGGAAGAAATCACTGTGGAGGAGTACTCCAAGTACTTCCGCCGCTTTGACCCGGACCTCTACGATCCCCTTGAATGGGCACGCGCCGCAAAGGACGCCGGGATGAAGTACGTGGTCCTCACCACCAAGCACCATGACGGCTTCTGCCTGTGGGACTCGGCGCTGACGGATTACAAAGCCACCAACACGCCCGCCGGCCGCGACCTGATAGCGCCTTATGTGGAAGCACTCCGGGCCGAGGGGCTGAAGGTCGGCTTCTATCATTCGCTCATCGACTGGCACCACCCCGACTTCACCGTGGACGGCGTACACCCGCAACGGAACGCGGCCGACGTCGAAAGTTTGAACGCCGGACGCGACATGGCGCGCTACCGCGAGTACCTGCACGGCCAAGTGCGTGAACTCCTGAGCAACTACGGCACCATCGATTACCTGTTCTTCGACTTCTCCTACACAGGTGGGCACGAAGAAGACTTCTGGGGCGGCAAGGGCCGTAAAGACTGGGATTCGGAGGCGTTGCTCGCCATGGTGCGGGAACTGCAGCCCGGCATTGTGGTGAATGACCGGTTGGAGATCCCCGGAGACTTTGTCACTCCGGAGCAGTACCAGCCCGCCGGCCCCATAATGGTCGACGGCGAACCCATCACCTGGGAGGCCTGCCAGACCCTCAACGGTAGTTGGGGTTATGACAGGGACAACCTGAACTACAAATCCGTGGACCTACTCATTCGGATGCTCGTGGACGGCGTGTCCAAGGGCGGCAACCTGCTGCTCAACGTTGGCCCCACGGGTAGGGGAAACCTCGATCCGCGGGCGGTGACGTCCTTGAAGGGCATCGGCGAGTGGATGAAGCTGCACTCCCGCGCCATCTACGGGACGGGGGCTTCCCGGTTCACGGCACCGGCGGACGCCCGGTACACGCAGCGTGGAGACAGGCTCTATGTTCACTTGTTCGCCTGGCCGTTCGAGTACGTGCACCTCCCGGACCTCGCCGGGAAGGTCGAATACGCGCAGTTGCTGAACGACGCGTCCGAGGTGTTCGCCAAAGAGGTAGACCCCGGGCAACAGGCCATGAATATGACCCAGGGAGGCCAACCGCCCGGCACCTTGACCATCAAGCTGCCTGTCCAGCGGCCGAACGTTGCCGTCCCGGTGCTGGAACTGTTCCTGACGCCCGAGGCCGTGAATGGTTGAACGCTTCGCCCTGCACACGAAGCTCAGGAATGGTTGAACTTTTGGAGGTCCAGGACGATTACTCGGGGGAGGATGCGGGTATCCAGAAGGTATGGGAGCTGCCATGAACTCACTTGAACTGGGCAAACTGGGCAAACTGGGCTTCGGTGGAGCGGGCATCGGGAACCTTTACCGGGCGATCCCGGACGGGGAGGCGCTCGCCACCGTGCTGGCTGCTTGGGACGCGGGCATCCGCTACTTCGACACCGCGCCCCATTACGGCCTGGGCTTCTCCGAGCAGAGATTGGGCGCCGTCCTCCGTGATAAACCCCGGGACGAATTCGTCATCTCCACGAAGGTGGGCAGGCTACTCCAACCCAATCCCAGTGGCGGCCAGGACCCGGAAGGTTTCGACGTCCCCGCGACGTCACGGCGCGTGTGGGATTTCTCCGAAGCAGGCATCCGGCGCAGCATCGAGGATTCCTTGGAGCGGCTCGGCTTGGGCCATGTGGACATCGCATACCTGCACGATCCCGACGTCCACGATCTTCAGGCAGGAATCTCCCAAGGCCTTCCTGCACTCGAGAAGCTGCGCTCCGAGGGAGTCGTCCGGGCAATCGGAGTGGGCATCAACTCCGCCGAGGCAGCCTTGGAATGTATTGAAGCCGCCGATCTCGATCTTGTGATGCTCGCCGGCCGCTACACCCTGCTTGAGCAGCCCAGCGTGCCGCTGCTTGACCGCTGTGTGGAGCGAAGCACCGGCGTCGTAAGCGTGGGCGCCTACAACTCGGGCCTCCTGGCCCGACCCGACGTTCCGGAAAACGCGCACTACAACTACGATCAAGCACCGCCGGATGTGTTGGAGCGTGCGCGTGCGCTCGCGGCCATCTGCCGGGACTTCGGCGTTGAACTTCCGACGGCGGCACTCCAGTTTCCTTTGCGGCACCCGGCCGTCGTGAACGTGACAGCCGGGGCGACTTCCCCTGAACAGGTGACCGTGAACGCTGCCCGAATGGAGGCAACCGTGCCGGAAGAACTGTGGAACGCGTTGGAGGCGGCCAGGCATGATTGATTCGCACCTGCACCTGTGGACCCTGGATACCTTCGTCACCGGCGGTGTGCGCCACTATCCGTGGCTTGGACCGCAACACGGTGCGCTCTTCCGCAGCTTTGGCGAGGACGAGGCGCGTGAGACGTTGGACGCTGCCGGGGTGAGGGGAGCCGTCCTGGTGCAGGCCGACGACACCGTTGACGACACCGGGAGCATGTTGGCCGTCGCCGCGCGAAATTCCTGGGTGCTCGGAGTAGTGGGCTGGATTAGCTTGGACGCGCCCGCAGAAGCTGAGGAACAGTTGCATCGCTTCACAGCGCATCCCGCCTTCAAAGGAGTGCGGCACTTGGTGCATGACGATCCCAGGGGTGACTTTTTGGATCTTCCCGCTGTTAGGGAGTCACTGGCGTTGGTGGCTCGGCGCGGGCTCACCTTCGACATCCCGGACGCGTTCCCCCGGCATCTGGGGTCCGCGGTTCGGTTGGCCCGCGAGATGCCGGAACTGACGGTTGTGTTGGACCACCTGGGTAAGCCGCCGCTGGCTGATCCTGAGCTCATGGATTCGTGGAGCGCCGATTTCCGGGCGCTCGGGCGGGAGCCGAACTCGGTGGCGAAACTGTCCGGACTGCATTTGCCGGGTGTTGAGTACACCCCGGACGCGTTGCGACCTCTGTTCGAGTCAGCGTTGGAGGCTTTCGGGCCGGAGCGTTTGATGATCGGCTGCGACTGGCCAGTGAGTACCTTGGGCGCCCCCTATGGCCGCACGCTCGATGTCCTGCTGGAACTCGTGTCTACCTTGAGTCCCTCGGAGCAGGACCTGGTGCTTGAGGAGACGGCCATCCGGACCTACGGCCTGGCGGTTACTCCTATCGCCGAAGGTTAGAGCGCCTGCCGCAGCCAGTTCTCGACGCCGCTGATGTGCACGGTGACAAGGGCCCGCACCAGTTCTGCGTCGCCCCGCTCCAAGGCATCGGCGATGGCTTGGTGCTCGGCCAGGGTGTGCGCCACAGCTTTTTCCTGCGTCAGGCCACGCCAGATCCGGGCTCGCACCGTGCTGCTGGACAGGGCTTCCAGGAGGCTCCCCAAGTAATCATTTCCGGCAGCCTCGGTGATGATGCTGTGGAACTCCAGGTCATGGGCCACGAGCTCCTCGACGTCAGTGTTCTCGTCTATGCCCTCCATTGTGTTTCTCAGGGCAAGGAGTTCGTCCGGCGTGATTTTGCCCGCCGCCAAGTGTGCCGTGGCCGGCTCCAGGATTCGTCGGACCTCAAAGAGTTCCAGGATGGACCGGTCCTGGTGCAGGTCCACCACAAAGGCCACGGCTTCGTTGAGCAGCTTCGCATCGAGGCTGGTCACGTAGGTGCCATCACCACGGCGAACATCCAGCACGCGGATCAACTCGAGGGCTTTCACGGCCTCGCGCAACGAACTCCGGGAAAGACCGAGCCGTTCGCTCAGTTCCTTTTCCGGCGGGAGTCGATCGCCGGCCTTGAGTTCGCCGCGGATCAGCATGTCTTTGATCTTGCTGATCGCCTCGTCTGTGACAGCCATGGACCAATAGTAGCCACGATTGATCGGATGTCTGTCTCCGCCGCGTCCTCACCCAACTGAGTCGCAGTTAAGCGCGTTTTGAGCCTTGTAAACGCGCTTAACTGCGACCTACTTGGGGGCGTTAACCGACGACGGCGGCACCTGGGTTCCGATTGTTACGGAACCCGGGTGCCGCCGTCGTGATTTAGCGGTTGTTACTTGATGCCTACTTGTCGCCGCCGGGCAGCGGGCGGTTGGCAATCACCGGGGCGCTGCCGGTGTAGCCGTCGCGGGTGGCAGCAAGCTCATGAATTTGCTTGCGGCACAGGAACCAGCCCCAGACCATGAGTCCGCAGGCAATCGCGGTGACCAGCATGGTCAACGGGGATTCGATGAACACCATGATCAGCACGGCCGCCAGGAAGATCAAGGACAACCAACCTGTGTAGGGGGCGCCAAACATCCGGAAGGACGGGCGCTTCAGCCATCCCTTGTCGGCCCAGCGTTTGAGTTGCATCTGGCACAGGACGATGGTGGCCCAGGTGACGATGATGCCCACGGAAGCGACGTTCAGGACGATCTCGAAAGCGTCGGCCGGAACGAGGTAGTTGAGCGGAACTCCCAGGAGGGAAACGCCGGCGGTAATGGCGATGCCACCGTAGGGGACGCCGGCCTTGTTCATGCGCTGGGCGAACTTCGGGGCCGAGCCGGCTACCGACATGGAACGGAGGATGCGGCCTGTGGAGTAGAGCCCGGCGTTCAGTGAAGACAGTGCTGCAGTGAGCACCACAAGGTTCATGATGACGTCCACACCCTCCACACCGATGGAACCGAAGAACGTCACGAACGGGCTGACGCCCTTCTCGTAAGAGGTGTACGGCAAGAGGAGAGCCAGCAGAATCACCGAGCCAACGTAGAAGAGGGCGATGCGGATGACCACGGAGTTGATGGCCTTGGGCATGATCTTCTCAGGGTTGGCAGTTTCGCCGGCTGCGGTGCCGATGAGTTCAATCGATGCGTAAGCGAAGAGCACACCCTGCATGAGGATGATCATGGGGAGGACGCCGTTGGGGAAGACCCCGCCGTTGTCTGCGATGAGGCTGAAGCCGACTTCCTGGCCCTCCACCGGGGTGCCGAAGATGACGAAGTAGGTGCCCACCAGGAGGAAGGCCACCAGTGCTGCCACCTTGATCAGCGCGAACCAGAACTCCATTTCACCGAAGACCTTCACGGAGACCAGGTTGAGGCACAGCACTACAACCAGCGCAATGAGCGCCCACGCCCACTGCGGAACGGCACCTATCCAGGCGACGTATTTGCCGAAGAACTCCATGTAGAGCGCCGCTGCGGTGATGTCCACGATGGTGGTGGTGGCCCAGTTGATCCAGTAGAACCAGCCCGAAACGAAGGCTGCCTTTTCGCCGTAGAACTCACGGGCGTAGGAAACGAAGGATCCCGACGACGGGCGGTGCAGAACCAGTTCACCGAGTGCGCGGAGGATCAAGAAAGCGAAGAAGCCACAGATTGCGTAGGCGATAACGAGGGAGGGGCCGGCTGCGTTGAGTCGGCCGCCGGCGCCCAGGAACAGTCCGGTGCCGATTGCGCCGCCGATCGCGATCATCTGGATCTGGCGGGGCTTGAGGTCCTTGTGGTAGCCGGAGTCCTCCTTGTGGAGGGCTTTCTCGCTGGCGTGCGCTTGGGCCGGGACCGTGTGGTCCGTGATGGGATTGGTCATTGGAATCCTTAGGGGTGTCCTGTTGGGGGTGTCCTGGGCGCGTCCGGTCGGGGATCCGGGCACGCAGAACAAAGCCTCGTGTGGGTGTGCCTCATGGGCGGGACGACTGGGGGGGCGCGTTTTCAGGCCGGTTGCGGCCTATTTGCTGAGATTTGCCAGACGTTCAGGGCTTAGCAGTTCCTCAAGCTGGGCGGCGGTCAGGAGACCGTGCTCCAACACGAGTTCCGCTACGCCCTTGCCCGTTGCCAGCGCTTCCTGGGCGATGGCGGTGGCGGAGGCGTAACCGATATGGGGGTTCAATGCCGTGACGAGACCGATCGACTGCTCCACGGTAAGCCGTAGCCGTTCGGTGTTTGCAGTAATGCCCCGGACGCAGCGCGCCGTAAGGGTGCGGCACGCTGCTTCCAGGTGGGAGATGCTCTTGTGCAGGCTGTGCACAATGATCGGTTCGAAGGCGTTCAGCTGAAGCTGGCCAGCCTCCGCGGCCATGGTGACGGTGACATCGTTGCCGATGACTTCGTAAGCCACCTGGCTGACCACTTCCGGGATCACCGGATTGATCTTGCCGGGCATGATCGACGAACCGGACTGCACGGCCGGAAGGTTGATCTCGCCCAAACCCGCACGCGGTCCGGAGGACAGCAGGCGGAGGTCGTTACAAATCTTGGAGAGTTTCACTGCCACGCGCTTCAGCACCCCGGACAGGTGAACAAACGCGCCCACATCCTGCGTTGCCTCGATGAGGTCAGCGGCAGTGAGGAGGGGAAGTCCGGTGATTTCGGCCAGGTGGCGGCAGGCAGCTTCGGCGTAGCCGGCGGGGGCGTTCAAGCCGGTGCCAATAGCCGTGGCACCAAGGTTGATTTCGTGGATCAGCATGTGGGACTCGTCCAGACGGGCCCGGTCCTCGCCGATGGTCACGGCGTAACCGCCAAACTCCTGGCCGAGGGTCATGGGAACGGCGTCCTGCAGCTGCGTGCGTCCCATCTTCACCACGGTCCGGAACTCCCGGCCCTTCTCAGCGAAGGCCAGCTCGAGTTCTTCGAGGGCTTCCAGTAGTTCCTTCACGGAGAAGATCGTGGCGAGGTTCACCGCCGTCGGGTAGACGTCGTTGGTGGACTGGCTCAGGTTCACGTGGTCATTCGGGTGCAGCTTGGAGTAGTCGCCCTTGGGGTGGCCCAGGATCTCCAGCGCACGGTTGGCAATGACCTCGTTGGCGTTCATGTTGGAACTGGTGCCGGCGCCGCCCTGGATCACGTCCACCATGAACTGCTCGTGGAGCATGCCGTCCATGATGTCCTGGCAAGCCTGCACAATGGCATCCGCCTTCTCGGCATCCAGCAGGCCAAGCTCGTGGTTGGTGCGGGCCGCGGCCTGCTTCACAGCGGCCAGACCCCTGACGAGGTGCTTGTTGGTGGAGAGCGGCTGCCCGGTGATGGGGAAGTTCTCCATGGCGCGGAGGGTGTGGACGCCCCAGTAGGCATCCGCGGGTACATCGCGGTCGCCCAAAAGGTCGTGTTCGGAACGGAGGGGGATCGCCTGATCGACGGTGGTCATAGCTGTCCTTGGTTTAGTTGCTGAAAATTTGGGCTGCGCGGAGCTCGCCGACCGGAAGGCCGCCGCCCAGCACGGGTGGGCTCTGAAGCGTGTCCAAGCTGCCGCCGTCGACGCCCAACTTGCGGAGGACCTCAACGGTGACGGGCATGCGGGCGCGATCGCCGCCGTCGGAAATCTTCACTGCCACGCCGGTGCCGTTCGGGAGGCCGACAAGCTGGAGTCCCTCAAAGCCGTCCTTCGCGAGGAGTCCCGGGACCGCCCGCATGAGCGCGGTGACGTCGCGGCCTACGCCGGCCACCATCTGCGGGTAGCGGCGCATGGCGTGGGCAACTTTGCCCTCGTCGGTGCTTTCGTCGGCAGCGGCGATGCGGCCGTAAGCGCGCGCCATACCGTGAAGCGAGTGTGCGAACAGCGGAGTGCCGCAGCCGTCAGTGCTGACTGCGGCAGCTTCCTCGCCGGTCAGTTCCGTGATGGTGTCGCGGACCAGGACCTGAAGCGGGTGCTCGGGGTGCAAGTACCCCTCCACAGGCCAGCCGTTGATGACGCAAACTGCGGTCATGGAAGCGTGCTTGCCGGAGCAGTTCTGCGCAATTTGGGTGGGGCTGTTGCCTTGGCGTAGCCACTCTTCACGTTCAGCGACGCCGTAAGGGAGGTCCGTGCTGTTACCCAGGGCCGCTTCGGTGAGGCCGTGCAGCTTCAGGATCTCGGCGGCACCATCGCGGTGCATCTGCGCGCCGGAGTGGCTGGCAGCGGTCAGCGCCAGGAGGTCCTGGGGGATGTCCAAACCGGCCTTGAGCAGAGCAACAGCCTGCAGCGGCTTCAGGCTGGAGCGCGGGTACATGGGGGCATCCGGTTCGCCGGCTTGGATTGCGGTGGCGCCATCTGCGCTGAGGGCGATCAGCGAGCCGTAATGGATGCTTTCGACCAGGCCGTCGCGGGTTACCTCTACGAGCGGGACGTGGTTCGGCGCTTTTTTCTCGTGGGCCTGGGCCGGTGCTTCGGGGGCGGGCATGGTGGCAGTGTCCTTTGGGTGTGTCATTTGCTGAGGATCGTGTCCAGCGCCACGCTGACGGCCTGCAGGTGGGCGGCCATCGCTTTGCTTGCGGCTTCGGAGTCGCCGGCTTCGATTGCGTTGAGCACGGCGACGTGTTCCTCGTCAGAGCGGTGTTGCCGGTCTGCCACGAGGTTCAAGGTTTCGGACTGGTGGGCCAGGGCTTCACGTATATCCGAGACGACGCTGGCAAACACCCGGTTTCCGCTGGCACGGGCCACGGCTGAGTGGAAGCTGGCGTCCAGGTTCACCCAGGCTTCGGGATCGTTCTCCGTGAGCATCTCCTGGACGATGTCCTTGAGGTGCTCCAGCTCTTCCTCTGTCCTTCTTTGGGCCGCGAGGCCGGCCGCCGGGATCTCGATGTGCGGGCGGGCTTCGTTAAGATCACGCGCACTGTACTGACCCAAGGTAAGGTCATTAGCAACCTTGTTGGCCACAATGAATGTGCCTTTGCCGGTCTTGGTTACGGTAAGGCCCAAGGTGTTGCAGGACCTCAACGCTTCCCTGATGACTGAGCGGCTTACGCCGTACTGACCCGCCAGCGTCGCTTCGGAGCTCAGCTTGGTGCCGATATCGAACTGGCCGCCCTCGATGGCGCGTCGCAGTGCCGCAAAGACCGCTTCAGCTGCGGAAATGCGCGAGATGGGCGTATGCCCACCCTGGGGTCCTTGCTGTCCGGCTGTCCGGCTGTCTGACAGGTTCACGTTTCGAATATGGCACGGGTCACAAGTGCCTGTCAACGCTGAAAGGTTTGCTTCAGGCTTTGGCGTCTTTGGGCCTATCGGGGGCGGCCCGCACAATGGACCATGCTCTTCTCCAAAAAGTCACTCACTGAGGACGGGTTCACCGGATTCCGGCCGCTCGACGAACTCGATCCCATGAGGATTCCCCAAGGACCTGGGATCTTCGCAATCCTCCGTCCCGCGGATTTCGAGCCCTCATTCCTCAGCAAGAGCACTGCCGGCACGTTCAAGAAGAAGGACCCCAACCTCAAACGTGAAGACCTGGAGTCCGAATGGATTCCCGATGCTTCTGTGCTGTACATCGGCAAAGCCAGCGCAGGGAGCCAAGGCAATAGGGGGCTCCGCAAGCAGCTCCAAGAGTTCATGGATTACGGCCGTGGACGACCCACCGTCGTCTGGGACGCCCGGCTCATCTGGCAACTCCGCGACGCCCTTGACCTGATCGTTGCATGGAAGGAACTCCCCGCCTCCGAAGTAAACGCCGCCGAGGCCGCCTACCACGCTGACTTTGTTGCCGCCTATGGCCGTCTTCCATTCGCCAACCGGGTTCAGGCCCGCTCCAAGAAGTAGTGCATAACGTACGACGCCGGTACTCAGCTTGCGCCGTCGGCCTGCCGCTGGCCTGGATTCCGGCGCATAATGGCACCCATGACGGACCTTGTCTCCCCTGGAAGCAAACCTCATGGATCCCGCATCACTGTGGAGGTGCCCGTCGTACGCGTCGGTTCCGGATCCTCGGACTATGAGGGTCTCAACCGCTTTGTCGACTCCTTGCGGAAGCCCCAGGGCTTGCACATGACATTGCTGCACGTTGGGATCCTGGACGAGCTGGGAAGGGACATCGTGGCATGGACCAAGGGATTCTCTCCTCCGGAGAAAGTGCTCCCCGAAATCTCCAGTTGGTTGACGGAGTTGCCTGTCCTGCAGGGCTTCCTCGGGAAGTCGGACAAGTTGATTCCTTTGGGCGGTGGGCGCCTTATGGGGCTCGAAGTGGACGTGCCACAGGAGGTTCACGACTACCAAGCACTCTTGGTGCAAGGGCTGCACGTACTTCTTGACGACCTCGGCCTCGACAACATCGACGACTTCATCCTGAGCTCGCCCGCACTTGGTTACAAGTCACCCCGATGGTTGCCGCACATCGCAGTTGGGAAAGCCCGGACCAGGCACGAGCCTGCGATGGAGATCGCGCCTGTGGCCTTGGAATTCGGCGACTCTCGGATCCGCAACCGGGAGGCGCTCCCTTCCCCAGGGTGACTGCGGTTGCACTGATTGACGCGCGAGAAGTTCTACAGCCAGTAAAATATGGCGTGTCTCCCGTTTTCTACCTGAGGACTTCCATGCAGCCCCGCACTTTGTTCCGTACCGTTGCTTTTGCCGAGGCCGTGACATGGACGATGCTATTGATCGGACTGTTCCTTAAGTACGTCACGCGAACCACAGACGTCGGTGTGAGCATCGCCGGAGGTATCCACGGGTTCGTGTTCCTTTGCTACGCCGCGACGGCCGCGTTCACGTGGATCAACCAGAAGTGGACAACCCGCACCGGTCTTCTAGCCATCGCTTCGGCCGTGATCCCGTATGCCACTATCCCCATGGAGAAGTCGCTGGACCGTCGTGGTCTCCTCACCGGTGATTGGCGCTTGGCCGCTGGGGGAGATTCGCCCCAAGGCGGCTTCGAAAAGGCCCAGGCTTGGGTCCTGCGGAACCCGATTCTTGCTGTTGTGGTGACTCTCGTGGCCGTGGGCGCAGTGTTTAGCTTCCTGCTGTTCATGGGTCCTCCAGGTACCTGGTTCTCCTAGGCTTCAGCAGGCGAAAAGCATCAGTTCTTAGAAACTGATGCTTTTCTTCACTTAAGGCGAAGGATCCCTGACTCCATGGGCCGCCACCACCCACTTTGAATCGTGGGTGGTCTCGAGGCACCGTCTTTTTGGTGTGTCGCCAGGACGCGGCAATCAAAGTGGGTGGTGGCGGTACGTGGCGCCGTCCGTCTATCTGCTCTCCGCGCCGGGGCAGCCCCAGGAGTTGGGGTTTTCCTGGCAGGTGTCGGCGACGAGTGCTTTTTCTGTTTTCCAGACCTGGATGGTTTTGGCGGGTGTGGTGATGTCCAGGGTTCCGTTGATGGGTAGTGGTGGTCCGTTGTTGACGGAGTAGGTGCCGGTGAAGCTGGTGGTGAGGGTGGCTTGGTAGTTGCCGGTGTCTGTGTAGGTGTGGCTGGTGCGTGTCTCGTTGTTGAGCCATTCGGCTTCGGGGATGGAGTATCCGGCGGCGGGTGTTGGTCCGAGGACGGTGCCGTCGCCGAAGGTGTAGGTGTAGTTGGCGGGTGTGGCGGTCAGGTGGACTGTTTGGCCGAGGATGGTGACGTCGAAGCCTTGTTCTCCGGTGATGGCGTAGAAGTTGGTGGGTCCGCCTTTGAGGGTGTGGGGGAAGGGCTGGGCTTCCAAGGTTCCCGGGTTCACGGGAAGTTGTCGGAAGTCGGTGAGGATCCTGGCGGCGATGTTGGCCAGGACGTTCTCGGGCTCGGCATCGTAGAGGCAAGTGGGTCCGCTGACGGCTGGGTAGTCGGTCCATGTGGGATTGGTGATGGACTTTGGTGCCTGTCGCCAGATGACAGGTGTGCCTTCTTCGCCTCCCGGTGTCTTGGCCGGGCATTCCATCGTGAGGCAACCCCTATCGGGAGTGTCCGTTCCACCTGATCGGCAGTGCACGTCAGCCATGTACTGATTTGGATCCTCCGAACCTGCAGTGCTGCCTTCAACAAACGGTGTAAAACTGCCGGTGGCAGGGTCCTTGATCCACTGGGTTCCCGTCAGTTTCAGCCCGTTATCGACGTATCCGATGTCTATCTTTGGGTCCTTGGCAACGGCTATACCGCAATGGATGGACATCAAAATGAAGGTGGAGGCTAACAGAGCGGCAGCGATACGCTTGGGATTCTGCATCGGCTAGCGGAGAAGACCAAGGTCGATCAGTAACCAACGCTGATCCTCGAACGTCAGCGCTGCCCTACTTGCCGAGTTCGTTGCGGCTGTCGGCTCTTGATAAAGCGATCCATCTGGCGTCCGAATTTCGATCGGTTCCTGGATGACCTGCACTGCGGCGACTTGGGTGGACACTGTCGGATCAAAGTCAGCCTCAACGCTCGTCGATCTGATTGTGGCCCCGGCGATCCATCGCCCCTCTTGCCAACCGCTCTCGACTCCTCTACGCATCGACGTGCATAAGGCGCACGTCGACCTACTAAGTGGCATCAGTTGCTCAGTCTGCCCGGTCTCGTAGCTGTAGCTCAACTGGGCGTACCAGTACCCAATAAACGCCTCCAGCCCCGCCTTCGAGTTCTCCTTCGCCAGCTCCGGCATCACCGGAACAGGTACGTTCTGGGCCTTACCCTTAGCGTCGGCGGGCTTGTAAACCGCAGGAGAAACGGGAGAACCCGAAGCCGAGGGAACCGAAACGCTCGCGGTGGACGACGCCGTCGTCGAACTTGTTTCTGAAGGTGGGCCGCCAGGCGCCGAGCCACCCTGACAACTGCTCAGAAGCAGCGCAGCGGTCAGAGTCAAAACCGCCGTTCGGACGCGAACGCAAGAAAAAGAAGCAAACGAATGGCGTGACATGACAGGCTCCCCAGCAGCTGTTTGGCGGTGTGCCGGTCAGTCTAGGCGGGGGACGGGTAACCATTCATGTCAGAAAACGCTGCCTGTGGATAAGTGTCAGGCGCGGCCACTCACAAACCACTACCCCCGAAGCTTCTCCATATCCCGGCGGTCCTTCTTGGTGGGTCGCCCGGCGCCGCGGTCACGCTGGGGGAGACCGAGCTTTGGAGCAACGGGACGCGGGGGAGTGTGGTCGGTGAAGCAGTGGGAAGCGGCTTCGGCACCCACACGCTTGGCGATGAGTCGCCGGACTTCGAGGATCCGTTCCCAGCCGGACTCGCGGACCCGGATGGTGTCGCCGATGATCACGCTCTGCGACGCCTTGACAGGGTTTCCGTTGATGCGGATGTGCCCGGCACGGCAGGCAGCGGTGGCGGCCGAGCGGGTCTTGTAGGCGCGGATCGCCCAAAGCCAGGCGTCGACGCGGACATTTGCCGGGGATGATGACGGGATACTCATGGTTGGGAAGAGTCTAACCGGGCCTCGCAAGAGCCGCGAGACCGCCGGAAACGTGCGCGTACACGGGGAAGCTACCGAACACGCCGCAACGCTCCGGCGATCACGCAGCGTTCCGGCGATCTCGGCGAGGCGGGGCCAGCGTTCCAGCGATCTCGGCGGGCCGGGCCGGGCCGTGCCGGGCCGGGCGTCGCCGGAGGCCGGAACCGAAAGAACCTACCGCACCGTCACCTCGACTACCTGCGCCATGTTGTTCCCGATGCCCTGGTAGTTCCACACCTGCTCGGTGGGCTGCAGCGCACCCGACGAATCCATCGCACGGCACCTCAGCACGTGCTCGCCGGGGCTCGCGACCCACACCATGGACCACGAACGCCAAGCAAAGTCGCCCAGCGCCGGTTCCAGGTGCGCCGGCATCCATTCGCCGTCGATTCCTACCTCAACGCGCTCCACCTCGCCGTGCCCGGACCATGCGCGCCCGTGTAGCATCACGGGACCGGCGTCCACCACGCGCCGCCGGGTGTAGAAGTCCGGGATTCCCGGCGGAATCATGAGGGAGCGGACGCGAATATGGCTCACGGGTATGCCTGGGCCGTCAGGACCTTGAAGGTAGTGGTAAGCGACGGCCTGCTGGAACCCCATGAACCGCGACTTCACGGCCTCGATCGACGTCAACCACTTCACACTCGCCATGCCGTACCAACCCGGAACCAGCAGCCTGAGCGGGAACCCGTGCTGGATGGGCAAAGGGTTGCCGTTCATGGCGTAGACAAGCATGACTTCGGGATGCATCGCTTCTGCCACTGAAAGGCTGCGTGCATAAGGCTCTTCGACGCCACCTTGGATGCCGTTGTCGGCGCCGGTAAAAACAAGTTCGACGGCGTCACTCGCCAAACCTGCTTCCTCCAGCAAGGGCGCCAACGGGGTGCCGGTCCACTCGGCTGTGCCCACGGCACCCAGAACCCACGGTTGGCTGACGGGACGGGGTTGCAGAAGGGACCGGCCGTTGCCTGCGCATTCAAGGGTGACAGGCATGGTGACGGCGGGCCGGGCTTTGATGTCCTCAAGACTCAACTCAAGGCTCCGATTAACGGCACCACCCAGGCGTAGTCGCCATCTCTCCGCGGAAACGTGCGGGATATCGAAGTGGATCAGCAGGTAGTGAAGGCCGGCCGGCGTGATGTCGTCGTGCAGGGCCTCAAGTGGCATGGAGTGATTTCGCCCGGAGAGCTGCAGTTCTTCGTGGGTCAGTGGACCTTGGGTCGGCTGACCGGGGTTGGCGGCTTTCGTTGCTCTTTGCTTGAGATGGTGTTTGGACATAGGACGGCGGCGTTCTACTGGAATCTAAACGCTGCGGAGTGCCGCAGCACCTAGGTCAAGGATCACGCCGCGGGCGAACCCCGTCAATAGCTCGTTGTGAGGCCTGCTCTGCGCCCAAAAGCGAGCACATAGCGCGCAAAGCGGGCCTCACAACGCAAGGGGGCTACCGGCGTCGCAATTCCGGGTACTCAAGGTGTGGCGCGACCGTGCCGGCATCGCGCTCCAGGAAGTTCACGGCCGGGGCAACGATGTCGTCGATTTCGTCGAGGATCGCCTCGCTGAGCACCACATCTGCGGCCTTCAAATAGTCGGTGAGGTGGTCCTCGGTTCGCGGCCCGATGACCACGCTGGTGACTGCCGGGTGGTTGAGGGCGAAGCCCACGGCAAGCTGGATAAGGGTCAACCCGTGGCGGGCAGCAAGCTGCGCGAGGGCATCCGCCGCGTGAAGTTTGCCTTGGTTAAAGGGTGCATGGACATCGAAGCGGCCCGGAACCGCAGCCGATCGCGAACTTTCCGGCTGGCCGCCGCCGACGCGATAACCGCCAGCCAGCCACCCGCCGTCGAGCGGTCCGTAACTCAAAACGCCGACGCCGTACTGCTGGGTGATGGGGAAAACGTCCCGTTCGTTAGCCCGCACCAGGAGCGAATACGGAACCTGGTCCACCACAGGCGGCGTCAGGTGGTTGGTGTTGGCGATCCACTGTGCCTCCACAAGATGGGCCGGGCTGAACACGGACGTGCCGTAGTACAAGATCTTGCCCTGCCGGATGAGGTCGTTGAGGGCTGTGATGGTTTCCAACAGGTCGGTGTTGTAGTCCGGGCGGTGCGCTTGGTATAGGTCGATCCTGTCCGTGTTCAGCCGCCGCAAGCTGTCCTCCACAGCCCGGACAATCCAACGGCGCGAGTTTCCCGCGTGCGCAGGGTTGGAGCCCATCTGGCCATGGAACTTGGTGGCGAGGAAAACGTCGTCGCGGCGACTGTGGATGGCCTGGCCAACCACAGTCTCGGCCTCGCCCTGCGAGTAGATGTCAGCGGTGTCAACGCTGGTGATACCGGCGTCAAGGGCGGCCTTAATGATGCGGATGCTCTCCGCTGGACCCGTGGGTGCGGCACCGGTGCCGAAGTTCAAGGTGCCCAGAGTGAGGGGGCTGATCAGGGCGCCAGTGCGTCCAAGCGTTCGTAGCTCGTTGAGGCTCATGTCGGCTTCCTGTGGTGGGACGGTGCTGGTGGGATGTTCAATCGAGGCTACACACGGCCGCCGGAGGCATAAACGCAAATGGTAGAAGTTCTTCGTTTTTCGTCTTGGGAGGTAATGGAAGCGGCCTTACTTCGCGACATTTCTTGACATGCGGCAACACAAATGTCTTTCGAATCAACAAATATTGCCGTTGCCCCCAGCAGGTGAATTATGGAAAGGAACTCAGGCTACGCACGATAGGGGACAGCGGAATGACACAGACCACAGTGGAAGAAACGGCGGCCATCAAGGCAGCATTTGCGCAGTTTCCGTCCGGAGTTGCCGCGTTCAGCGCGATGGTGGATTTCACGCCGGAAGCCCTGGTGGCGTCGTCCTTCACGGTTGGTGTTTCGCTGGAACCGCCGTTGGTGATGTTCGCAGTGCAAAACTCCTCCACCACCTGGCCGAAGCTCCGCCAGGCCCAGCGCCTGGGAGTTTCGGTTCTCGCCGAAGGTCAGGAAGCGGCGGCCCTCCAACTGGCGTCCAAGACGTGCGACCGTTTCGCCGGACTGGACACCAGCGTGAGCGACTCAGGTGCAGTGCTGATCGACGGCGCAGTGCTGGGTTTCGAATGCGAAGTCATCTCCGAGACGCCGGCCGGTGATCACGCGATTGTGGTTCTCGAGGTAAAAGCGACCACCATCAACCTCGAGTCCAAGCCCTTGATCTACCACGGTGCGACGTTCCGGCAGCTGGCAGCGTAGGCGTCAGCTAGGAGTTGCGGCTGGCGCCGCTGAGCGAACCTTTTCGAATCGGGCTCGGCGACTTTCCACTCTTGGAAGTGTTCGGGCCTGGTTTCTTGGCTCCGTTGCTTGATCCAGGGCCTTTGGTATCACCGGGCTGCGCGGAGCCGTTGTCCGGCCTTTTGGGCGGGAAGTCCGGACGCTTGGGAGTCGGAGTTTTGCCATTGGGCGACGGCGTGGGGTCGTCAAGGTCGCGGACAGTCACCTTGATGGCGGGCGGCTGTTGGGCTTTGGCTCGCGCCGCAGCGCGTTCGTCTGCTTCGGCTACAGCATCCGCCCAGTCCTTTGCGAGCACAGGCGGTTCCTTGGCGGCTGCAACGACTATGGGATGGTGGGCGGCCTGGTGTTCCACCACCGATTTCACCTCGGCCGGTTTCGGCAGGTTGCGGGGGTCGACTTTTGCCTTCCACGCGCCTTCCTTGAGCGCGGAAGACGCGCCCGATAGCCGCCGTCGAACGTCTCCCATGAGGTCGCGCTTAGGCGCAGCAGCTGCGGCGGGCACGGTCACCGGGGCATCTGCGGCGGGCTCGGAAACTGCAGCAGGTGCAGGTGTGGGCACCAAAGCAGGCTCCGGGGCGGAAGGCGCGGAATCGTCGGCAGCCACGGGATCAGGCACATGCGCCGGATGCTGGGGAAGGTGAACGATGGGAGTGTGGTCCTTCTTGGGGAAAATCCCCACCATCGCCAAGAGGATGATCGACAGGAGCCGTCCAATTCCGGCGACCACCAGAGTGATGATGATGATCAACCCGAGCCCCAGGAACATCAGGACCGCGAGTCCCAGTGTGCCCAAGTACGTCAGATTGATGGCGAGTGTTGTCGGATCCTCCACGTTAGCCTCCCCTGGCCGTCGTTTTGTGATGCGCCCATTGCCCACCCAGCTTGCATATACAAGCCTAAGGTCCAGCACCGACGGAATCACGCCCCGCCCCACACTCCGGCGGGGTTGTTTCAAAGCTGTTACACGGCGTGGGAAAATATGTTGCCCAGCTCTCATTTTCAGCCTCAGATTGGGACCTCGTGACCCCTGATTCAGCCCGACTCCGCAATGGCGCTTGCCCGTGTCTCTCCGGTGAGCAGTACGTCGATTGCTGCGGACGTTTCCACCGCGGCGAGGCCGACGCGCCCACGGCCGGGCAACTCATGCGCTCCAGGTATGCGGCCTTCGTCGTCCTTGATGCCGGCTACCTCCTGCGCACCTGGCACGCCTCCACACGGCCAGCGTCCATGGACCTCGATCCAGACATGGAGTGGCGCAGGCTGGACATCGTTTCCGCAACGAATGGTGGCCCCTTGGATACGTCGGGCACCGTGGAGTTCGCTGCCCATTACAGGCTCGACGGCGAACGCGGCGTCCAGCGCGAAATCAGCCGCTTTCTGCGGGAAGGGAAGCGCTGGTTCTACGTGGACGGGGACGTTCGCTAATGGCTCACCGGTAGCTGCGGTGCAGGTTCTCCTTGGTTGAGGCGCCCGGCGAGGCATCGCCAATCCAAGGGCCGGTTCCCTCGGACTGGTCCAGGACGCCGGCCTCCAACCAGGCGTAGTCGCCGGCGAGGACCTTGCGCGAAAGGTCGTGATCGCCGTCGTCAGTATTCCTCCACAGCTGATCGAAGTATTCGTCCACCCGCACGCGTGCCTGCTCGCAGAATGCCTCGGCCAGCTCGTACGCGGCAGCGCCCTGTTCGGGGTGGGTCCGGAGCAGCATTTCGGCGCGTGAACAGCATGCGGCCATGGCGAACAGCTCAGCGCCGATGTCAACGATCCTGCCCAGGAACGCCTGCTTGTGCTCAAGCTTGGCCTGCCACCTGCCCATGCCATAAAAGGTCTGCCGGGCAAGCCGACGCGAGGACCTTTCAACGAAGCGCAGTTGCTTGCCCAAACGCCCGAACTCCGCATAGGACCGCGGATCCATCCCGGCGCCGGCTACGAGTTTCGGGAGCCATTTCGCGTAGAAGCCGGAGGCTCCGACGGCGGCCCTCGCCTTGTCCTGCAGGCTCGCATCCGCAGAGGCAAGGTCGCCCGCGGCGGCAAGGTGGGCATCCACGGCTTCGCGGGCAATCAGGAGCTTCATGATTTCGCTGGAGCCTTCGAAGATCCGGTTGATGCGGAGGTCCCGGAGGAGTTGCTCGGCCGGTACTGCCCGTTCGCCGCGGGCCTCCAGGGATTCGGCTGTTTCAAAGCCCCGGCCGCCGCGGATCTGCACGAGTTCGTCAGCGATCCGGCAGCTCAGTTCCGTGGACCACAGCTTGGCCAGCGCGGCTTCGATACGAACGTCCTTTTGGCCGGCGTCAGCCATTTCGGCGGAAAGTTCAAACACTGCCTCCAACGCGAAAGTGGTGGCGGCGATGAAGGCGATCTTTTTGCCTACGGCCTCGTGTTTGCCCACCGGTCGCCCCCACTGGGTCCGTGCGTTGGACCATTCGCGGGAGATTTTCAGGCTCCACTTTCCGGCGGCGACGCACAGGCCAGGGATGGAGAGCCGTCCGGTATTAAGCGTAGTGAGGGCGATCTTGAGACCCTGCCCTTCGCGGCCGAGCCTGTTGGCCGCAGGGACGCGAACCTGGTGGAAGCGCGTCACCCCGTTCTCGATTCCGCGCAGGCCCATGAAGGCGTTGCGGTTCTCCACGGTGATGCCGGGGGAGTCCATTTCCACCACGAAAGCGGAGATACCGCCCTTATGCTCGGTGCCGTCAGCATCGGTGTGTGAAGGCACCCTGGCCATGACCACCACGAGTTCGGCGATCACGCCGTTAGTGGTCCACAGTTTCACGCCGTCCAAAAGGTAAGACTCGCCGTCGTCGGATAGCACTGCAGTGGCGCCCATGCGCGCGGGGTCGCTGCCGACGTCGGGCTCTGTCAGGAGGAACGCGGTAATGGCGCCGGCGGCGCAGCGCGGCAGGTATTCCTGCTTCTGCTCAGAGGTGCCAAATTCTTTTACGGGTTCCGGAACACCAATGGATTGGTGGGCGGAAATGAGGGCGCCGAGGCTCGGATGTACCGACCCCAGCAGGGCAAGGGCGCGGCCGTAATAGACCAGGGACAAGCCCAATCCGCCATATGCGCGTGGAATCTTCATGCCGAATACACCCAGGTCCGCGAGCCCTTTCAGGTATTCGTCGGGAATTTTGGCATCGTGCTCGATGACGCGGCCGGACATGGTTTTGGCGAATGTCACCAAGCGGGCCATGAACTCCTCGCCCCGCTGGACATCGTCAGGACTGGCTTGCGGCCATGGGTGTATCAGGCTGAGGTCGAAGCTGCCCAGGTACAGGCCCTTGGCGAAACTGGGCCGGTTCCATTCTGTTTCCCGGGCAGCCTCGGCAACGGCGCGGGCTTCTTCTGCGGTGGCATTGACGCTTGCAGCGGCGAGACTGTTGTCAGTGGCGGACGTCATGGGGTAACTCCTCTAGCCGGTGGTGCCGGATGGAGCCAGGGTCCGCCTTGGGTGCGAACCCTTCAGCTGTCCCTCAATGCTACCCGCGAGTAGCTACCGGTGCTAGGGGAAACCTGCGGCTGGAATTCGGCAGGAATTTCCACTTGTCCGGCGTGGTGAACCACGCGGTCCCACGCAAAGTTAATTCCGTGGACAAGGCCGCCCAGCACCGCCTTAATGGCGTACCAAGCAATGCCCGCCGCTCCGATAAGAATAATTGTTGCCATTGCTGCTGCGGCGATAAAGGCCACAAGAATTGCAGCGAAAACCAGCGTTCCAATGAATACGTAAGTGGCTGTATCAAGCGCAGTGAAGTCGAAATTCATGGTTCCCCCCGGGGCGACGATGCATGGGTTGACGCGGCGTGGCTGCGTCGATGCTCTGACACTAGGGGCGGGAGTACTTTCCGGCCAGAGCAGAAACGCGTCGTGGCGGCGTTGATATGGGATCGAAACCATACCGGGCGGTAGGTTACGGAATGGTTGCGGCAGGCAAGCTTCCACCAGGTACGGGACGGGTTCGACGGCGGCACGGGAGGCGCGCTTTTCGGTGGCTCTTCGGCGGCTTATCCGCCGCCGGCCGACCCCCCAGTCGGCCAGCGACGGGCCCGTCGGTGGCCCCCGCGACGCTCTGCGTTAACCTTGTACGGGGCAGTTTTCGCTGCCAGCCAGGTTTCGCAGCAGCTGAAGGAGAGTAATTGTCCCGTTCAGCCATGTCCTCCGCCGACGCCATTAGCGCGAGGCTCCGTGACCTCGAACAGTTGACCAAGGGCCCCGCATGGGCTCTGACGCGGTCCGCGCCGTGGGTGATCGCGGTGCTGCAAGCATCCTTTACCCGCACCCGGCCGCAGCTTCCACTCGAAGAGTTCCACGCCGACGTCGACGCTTTCCTTGAGCAGCTCCGCCGGCAGGACCCGGCGTTGGGCGGCCAGCAGAACGGCAAGCTTTTCGGCGACGAATGGACCCGCAAACAATTCCTGACGCGTCGCAACCAATCAGGTCAGATCGTCTACGAAGTTACCGAGCCCGCTGCCCGTGTGCTCGCGTTCCTGGACAGTCTCTCCAGCGAACGTTCCACACTGAACGGTTCGCGGCTTGGCACGCTCCTGGGCGACGTGGAGAAGCTCGCCAACGAGACCAACCCGGATCAGAGCGCGCGATTGGAAGCCCTGGAAGAGGAAATCCAGGAACGCCAACAGCTGGTGGAAGACATCAGCTCAGGCGAGTTTGACGGCCTCCTGGATGATGAGGAAGCCGTTGAAGCGGCCGGCAACATCCTGGATCTCGCGGCCAGCCTGCCTGCCGACTACAAGAAGATGCGTGACCGCATCGAAGAGTTGGTAGGCGAGCTCCGCAACCAGATCATCGAGGAATCCCTGAGCAAGGGCGCCACTATGGCCCAGGTTCTGGAGGCCGACAAGCGCCTGCGGCAAAGCCCCGAGGGCCGCACCTTCCGCTCGTTCACTGCTTTTCTGGAGGATCCGCAGCAGCAATTGCGGTTCCGCTCGGCGATCGGCGAGGTGCTGAGCCGGCAGTTCGCGGACGACCTCTCCCATGAGGACCGTGAAACGCTGAAAAACCTGGTGGCCGAGCTGCGCACGCAGCACAGCCAGATCCAGCGGATCTACGGCAAGCTCTCCGAAAGCCTGAACACTTACATCCAGAGCGACGACGTCAGGCAGTCCGTCAGCCTGCGAAAGGTGCTGGCCGAGGCCGAACAAGCCATCCGATCCATGCCCTACGAACGCGACCGACCCGGCCTGGTCCGCGGACCCGCGCTCTTCAATGCCGGGTTCGAGTCGCTGGCCATGGTCAAACTCTTCGACCCCGACGAATTCGCAACACCACCACGCCTGGCCGATCCCATCGCTTTCAGCGACTCGGACCGGGTGCGGTCAGCGCGAACCGGCAAAGCGCGGCCTGAGGTTGTCCGGGCAGCCATGGCAGGCGCAGCCACGCTGGGCGACGCGTGGGACAACCTGCCTGCCGAAGAGCGGCACATCAACACCGTGCGCACCCTGCTGTCCATGGCACTGCAGACCGGCGCGGCCTTCGACCGGGCCGCCTGGGAACACATCGACTTCGAACAAATCGACGGCAGCATCCGCACCGCGTACCTGCCTGTCGTCTCGCTGAATAAGGATTCTGATGACTGAAGAAATCACGACGACGGACATCACCGAAGCGGACGAGGTCACCGAAGAGGCGACTGACGCCGAGTCTGCTCCTGAAGTCAGCCATACTGACCCGTTCCGTGTCACGCCGAGGGATACGTTCGTGGACGGCGCCGCGCTGTTTCCTGGTGACACGGGAGTGCTGCCCATGAAGGTGCGGCATGCGCTGGTGAAACTGCTCAAGGGCCCGTACATCGACGGTGGCCGCGACGAGAAACTGTGGACCACGCTGCTGGACAACCAGTTGATCCTCCGCAGCCGCCTGTCCGAGCTCTTCCTCAGCCTCCAGCTCGACCACGACCGCAAAATCGCAGTCCTCCGACCCGTTGACCCGGAAGTCGTCGGCGCCAGTTCCCGCTCCAGCATCCTGCGCCAGCAGCGAGCCCTGAGCAGGGTGGAAACCATCGTCCTGCTGCGCCTTCGCCTGCTGCTGGACCGCCACGTCACAGCCCAGACCGACCCGACCATCACCCGCGAGGAAATCGCCGACCTCGTCGCCAACTACACGCCCGCAGGCCAACAGGATGCCCTCCGCGACTCTGACGTTGTCACCCGTACCATCACAAAGCTCCTGGCCCGCCAGCTCATCCTCCCCACCCCGCTGGATGACACGTACACCATCAGCAACGCCCTCCCGCTGGCACTCCCCTTCGAAAACATCGGCGACATCCCGGCCCAAATCGAGGCCCTAATAGCAGTAGCAGCCGACGAATCCGGCACAGAGCCGTTGATCGACCTTGACCCCTCCGCTGAAGACGACGACGCCGATGCCGCCCCCGCCCCTTCGCCGGACAGCACTCGTCCTGCGGACGATGCTGCCGGCTCCGACAGGCCCGATGCCACTCCCGGGGCGGCATCGGCGTCGTCTACCTCGAGCGCGCACGTCACCGACCAAATAGACCTCAATTCAAGCAATCACTCCATAGCGGACAACGTGCTTGACGGTGAAGGTGACGAGTCCGCTGAGGCGAGCGGCGATCCCGGAGACATGCGGCAGCATGCGTCTAAGGTGGGCCCACGGGAGCAGGGTTCCCTGGCCGAGCTTGCGAGGGTAGGGGGCTTCCGGGGAGGCACGAGCGAGCATGCAGAGCATGTGTCCGGCACCGCCGCGGACGCAACCGACGCTGAAGGGATGACCAAATGACCATTGCAAGCATGCTCCCGCTCGGCGAGCTCACGAACCCGGGCCAGATGCGTTTGGCGCTCGTTCAGGTGGTCAACTGGGGCACCTTCCATGGGGCTCACACCATGCACGTGGACCGCAAGGGCACCCTCCTTACGGGTAACTCGGGCGTCGGTAAGTCGACTCTCTTTGATGCGATGCTCCGCGTGTTTGATGCCCGTCCGCGCTCGAACGAGGCTGCGGCCCAGCGATCCGGCGGGGCTGTGGAGGACAAGAGGACCACGTTCACTTACATGCGCGGCAAGGTGGGTGATAAGGCGGTGGGGGATAGCTCGGCGAGTGCCTTCCAGCGCCCCGGTGCCACCTGGTCCGCCGTCGCACTGACGTTTGATAATGCGGCTGGCACGAAGGTGACGGTGTCGGCTCTGTTCGACTTGCCAAAGAATGGCACGGAGTCGAGTGTCGGGCGTTTTTATGTGATTGACAGCAAGCCGTTGGACCTTGAGGCGATCGAGGGCATTGCGCAGAAGCGCTTTACCAAGGGCGCGTTGGAGTCGATCTTCCCCGAGGGCCAGGTCTTCGACGTGCACAAGGCGTTCGCCGAAAGGTTCCGCAGGCTTCTGGGCATCAACTCGGATCAGGCGCTTCCGCTGCTTCGCGTCATCCAGGCCGGTAAGGGCTTGGGCGGCAGCGTGAACACGTTCTTCCGCGACCAGGTACTCGATGCTCCGGCCACGTTGGCTGCCGCCGATGATGTGGTGGAGGAATTCAGCAACCTGATGTCCATCCGGCAGCGGTTGGAGGACGTACGGCAGCAGCGGGACCAGTTGGCACCGGTTCCGGAGCTGAACAAGGAGTACGCGCAGGCGTTGCTGGACGCGAACCGTCTCAGGGAGTTGGCCGGCGAGGAGTTCGAGGCCTACAAACAGCAGCTTGCGGTCACGGTGCACGCCAAGACGCTGGCCCGTTTCAAGGAGTTGGCTCAGTCCAAGGCTCAGGAACTGGCTGCTGAACGCACTGTGCGGGATGCTTTGGCCAAGGAGCTCCGTGACCTTGAGCTGGATTACAACAACCGCGGCGGCAACGCGATTTCGGCGATTGAGCAGTCGTTGGAAAACGCCCGGGTTGGCCTCAAGCTGCGTCAGCAAGTTGAAGATTCCGCCAAGAAGGCGTTGGCCGATGCCGGGCTGAACCTGGAGTGGACCGCCGAGGGCTGGGATCAGGCGCACGAGCAGGCAGCAGCTCGCTCGGCGGAGTTGAAAGACGATTCCGAGGCGCTCAAGGAGCTTCGTTTTGAAGCCTTTGACGGTCACGCGACCAAGAAGCGTGAGCTCGCCGCGGCCCAGCAGGAGCTGCTTTCGTTGCGGTCGCGCAAGTCGTTGCTGCCGCCGTCGAGCATTGAGAACCGGGCTGCTATCGCAGCAGCAACCGGCGTTCCGGAAGAACGGATGCCGTTTGGCGGTGAGCTGATCGATCTGGCAGAGGGCCAGGATCAGTGGCGTCCGGCCGCCGAACGAGCGCTGCGCAACCTCGCCACCACGTTGCTGGTCCCGGGTGAGCATTTCGCCGCTGTGACGCGGTACCTGAACGACAACACCGTCCGGGGCGCGCTTCGCGCTGTCGATGTTTCCAAGCCGCTCGCCGGTGGCGCGCTGGCTGTGGAGGACGTGTCCGACGGCGACCTCTTGACTAAGCTGAGCATTCTCACCTCGGGCGCCAACGCCGACGCCGGGGCGTGGATCCGCGAGCGGATTGCCTTGGACTTCGCGTACCCGTGCGTTGGGGACCCTGACGAGCTTGCTTCGATGGACAAGGGCCTGAGCCTGGGTGGTGTGGTTAAACGCAACCGGCACACCGTGGAGAAGGACGACCGTTTCACGAGCCGGCAGGATTACATCCTCGGTTTCGATAACGCCTCCAAGCTTGAGCTTGTGGCAGCGCGCGTGGGGGAGCTGGAAAACGAGCTCGTGAAGGCCTCGGAACTTGCCCAGAGCCGCGAGGATTCGCATCAGGGTATGGCACGTCAGCTCGAAGCGCTGCGCAGGGTCGCTGAAGATGAGCGGCCATGGGAGCAGGTCTCCGCAGCCGTAGCCGCGGATGAACTTGCCAGGATCGAACAGCGCCTAACAGACGCTCTGGCCGCGCAGGCAGACTTGGAGCCGCTGCGTGCCAACATCGAGAGTGTCCGGGAAAAGCACCAGTCCTCCACAGGTACGGCCGCCGTCCTGCAGAGCGAATACAAGGCGCTGGACCACAAGATGACCACGGCGGACGGCCTGCTCGATGCGGCGAGGTTGAAGCTGGAGCAAGCACCGCCGTCGGCCCCTACCGTCACCGCGCTGGAGCCGTACTTCGACGGCGTCGGTGAAGTCTCCGAACTTTACGAGCTCGACAACCTCGCCAACAGCGTCCGGAATAAGTTGCTCGACGAACTGCATGCTGCGGAATCCCGCGGTCAAGCGACGGCCGAGCGGCTGACCCGCATGTTCGAGGCATTCGTGCGCGACTGGGGAAGTGCCATCAGCGCCGATCACGGCACCTCGATTGGAGCTGCAGGGGACTTCGAATCCCGGTACCACGCGATCGTGAGCGATGGCCTGCCCGCGCAGGAGGCCGAATTCCGGCTGTTCTTCAACCAACGCACGCACGAGTCCTTCAGCACGCTGTTACATCTGCTGGATGAGGAACGGCGAAGCATCACCAGCCGGATCCTGCCCCTCAACGGCATCCTGTCCCAGGTCAATTTCCATGAGGGCAGCTTCCTGGAACTGGACATCAAGCAGACACTGCCGGCCACGGCCAAACAGTTCAAGGATGCGATCCAGAACGCCCTGAAGGCGAAGCACACACGGCCGTCGCGCGGCGCGGCTGCTTCAGCAGGTGCTGGTTCAACGGCAGAAATCGACGACGACGCCGAGCTCACTGCGCGCTACAAGTCGTTGGAGACCCTGGTGAAGCGGCTTGGTTCGCAGACGCCGGAGGATCGGCGCTGGCGGGCTGAGGTGCTGGACGTCCGCGGGCACCTGTTTATTCAGTGCAAGGAACACCGCGAGGTTGCTTCGAAGTCGGGCAAAACCGGCGCCGCGGGAAAGTCCGGCAAGAAGAAGACCGAAGTCTTCATGCATGCCGACACCGGGTCCATGTCCGGCGGTGAGCGCCAGCGATTCACGGCGTTCATCATGGCCGCGGCACTGAGCTACCAGCTGGGAATCGCCGAGCAGGGCTTCACCACGTATGGCACCGTGATGATGGACGAAGCCTTCGTGCTGGCGTCCGAGGAATTCGCGGGTGCGGGTATCAAGGCGCTTCACGAATTCGGGTTCCAGTTGCTCCTGGCCGCACCGGAAAACGTGATTGACCTGTCCAGGCACCTTGGCTCCGTCACGGAAATCCTCCGGGACAAGCGCACTAACCGCTCGGGTGTGCTCACGGCTCCGGTCATCGCCGGGCCTGGGGAACCAGGAGCATGGCGTTCCGAAGCCAACCCGGTGGACATCGTCCTGCGCTGACGTCACCTCTCGTCCGGCGGGCCCAAGTAGGTAGCAGATGATGCCGTTTTGAAGGTTCTAAACGGCACCTGCTGCTACCTACTTGGGCTTGTTCCTGGACTTACTTCGCGCGGACGCGGTCAAGGAACTGTTCAGTCCTGGACTCCAGTCCTGCAATCTGTCGAACAACGACGGCGGCAGGGTCCGGGTTGATCTCGTTGGCGGGCGGTTCCTTGCGCACGTTGGCGCTGCAGCCGAATTCGGCGCAAATCAGCGTCCCCACAGTGTTCCCGTCCTTACCGGATTGTCCGGCTTTCTTGGCAACCCACAAGTAAACGTCGTCCTTCGAAAACACGTCTCGGCAGAGTTCGCAGAGGACTACGCGCCTCTTCCCGGAGCCACCTTCAGGTGCGCGGAGCATGATCCCGGTGAGTTCGCCCCGGTGCGGAACCACGAGGTATCCGCGCTGGGGCATTTTTTCGTCCCGCCAACCCAGGAATTCCAGATTGTCCCAGTTGATGGTTTCGAAGTTGCGGGGGAGGTTGGCCTTGGCTGCCTCGGAGCGGCTGGCGTTGATGAAGGACGAACGGATCTGTTGGGCAGTGATTTTCTGCATGGCAAGCTTCTCTCGGAAATGGTCGACGTCCGCGCTCTGAAGATGTGCACGGAAATGGCAGGATGCGTCGGCCATCGAGGGAAGGAAGGGCACAGCTTTATAGCCCCTACCAAAGGGAAGTGCCTTGAAACCTAGGAAGATGCCGACGTGCGGGGGAGTGCCAAGCAGGCCAAAGCGGCCACCTCGCCAACCATGGCAGCAGCAACTGAAACAGTGCGCACGCTCATCCCCTCGTCGTGATCCTTGGAAGCGGTAGTCCGCTGCCGCTAATACTTTCAAAACTCCGGGGCAGATGTCCACTGCGAGAGCGATCGGGTGAAGGGCGCGGGATGTGCGAGAGCGATCGGTTGAAGGGCGCGGGATGTGAGAGAGCGTGTGACCTGCATCCCATTTCGGCAATGAGTTGGATTAGGTGACGCAAACGTTTCTTAATTCACGGCAGGCTAGGCTAGCCTTACTTAGGTTCGCATCACTTACTTAAGGAGTCCCGTGGCTTCCCTTCTCCCACGCCGCGCCCTGCTGAAAACAGCAGGAACCGCGACGGCCGCTTTGGCCGCCGTCGCTCTTACCCTCACCGGCTGCTCAACTGGCCCCGCAACCTCGGCTCCGGCAACTGAGCAGGCAGCAACGGCAACTTTCCCGGTGACCATCAAGAACGTCTTTGGCGAGACCACCATCAAGGAACAGCCCAAGCGCGTAGTTACCGTCTCGTGGGTCAACGACGACATCGCGATCGCCCTGGGTGTTGTTCCGGTTGGCGTTCCCAAGAACGAGTGGGGCAACAACGACAAGGGCTCTACCCCTTGGAAGGATGCAGCGCTGGAGAAGCTCGGCGCCGGCTTTGGCACCGACAAGGCTCCGGTCCAGTTCTCCGAGGCTGACGGCATCAACTTCACCGAGATCGCCAAGCTCAGCCCGGACGTTATCTTGGCCGCTTACTCCGGCCTGGAAGAGGCTGACTACAAGAAGCTCTCCGAAATCGCCCCCGTTGTGGCGCAGCCTGAGCTCGCTTATGGCACCCCTTGGCAGGAGAGCACCACCCTGATCGGCAAGGCACTGGGCAAGGAAGCCGAAGCCAAGAAGCTGATCGAGGACACCGAAACCACCGTCAAGGACAAGGTTTCCAAGTTCCCGCAGATCAAGGACAAGACCTTCATCTACGGCAACCTCGAACCCGCAAAGGGTGACGGTGCCAACGTCTACACCGCAATCGACAACCGTCCCCGCTTCCTCTCCGAAATCGGCATGAAGCTGGCTCCGGTAGTCACCGAGAACACCAAGACGTCCACGGACTTCTTCATTCCATGGTCCGCCGAGAAGGCCAACGAGCTCGAGTCCGACATCTTCGTGACCTGGGTTCCGGACGCCACCACGGCCGAAGCCATCAAGGCTGATCCGCTCCTCGGCCAAATCCCGGCCGTCAAGAAGGGCGCTTTGGTTGCCGATTCGGACAACACCCTGACACTGTCCATCTCCGCTTCTTCGCCGCTGAGCCTGCCGTGGGCGCTGGACACGTTCCTGCCGCAGCTGGGTAAAGCAGCAGACGCAGCGGGCAAGTAACTGCAATGAAACTGAGTACGACGGCGGCAGTCCAGGGGCGGGGCAACGGCACTTTGGTGTCGGCTGGCTCGGGAGGCATCACCCCTGAAACTGCGGGAACCGGAGGGGGAACCTTCTCCCGCAGCACCGCAGGCAAGCGTGCCGCTTGGCTGCTGGCGGCCGTCGTCGTACTCACCGCAGTGTGCGCTGCATCCTTGGCGATCGGGGCACGCGGCCTTCCCCTTAACACCGTGTGGGAAGCACTCACCAACTTCAATCCGGAGGACGGTAACCACGCTGTGGTGATCGCCCGAATTCCCCGCACCGTGCTGGGACTCCTTGCCGGGGCCGCACTTGGTTTGGCCGGTGCGGCCATGCAAGGCGTTGCCCGCAACCCCTTGGCCGACCCCGGCATCCTGGGACTCAATGCCGGAGCTGCCCTTGCAGTCGTCGTGGGGATCTACGTTTTCGGTATCGGCTCGCTGTCCGGCTACATCTGGTTCGCCTTCATCGGCGCCGCGGCGGCCGCCGTCGTGGTTTACGCCGTTGCTTCCCTGGGCCGTGACGGTGCGACACCCGTCAAACTAGCCCTCGCGGGTGCGGCCCTGAGCGCCGGCCTGTTCTCCCTGATGAACGTCATCCTGGTTTCGAGCCAGGACACTTTCGACCGTTTCCGTTTCTGGCAGGTAGGCACTATTGGTGGACGTGACTGGTCCGTCCTCCTTCCCGCGCTGCCGTTCCTCGCAGTCGGGGCCGTGATTGTCCTGGCCGGCGGTCGCATTCTGAACAGCCTTGCCCTGGGCGATGACATTGCCCGAGGCCTCGGCCAAAACGTCACGCTGGCCCGCAGCATCACAGGGCTGGGCATTGTGTTGCTGTGCGGATCCGCCACTGCCGTAGCCGGGCCGATCGCGTTCCTTGGCCTGGTCATTCCTCACGCCGTCCGCTCGTTGACCGGTCCGGACTACCGGTGGATCCTGCCGTTTTCCGCAGTTGTGGCCCCGATCCTGCTGATCAGCGCCGACATTGTTGGCCGCGTGATCCTTCTCCCCGGTGAAGTCCCTGCGGGCATCATGACCGCCATCATTGGCGCTCCCGTCTTCGTCTGGCTCATCCGCCGCGGAAAGGGGGCCGGACTGTGACCACCGTTCACAAGCTCCCCACCGATTTGGCACTTAACACCAATGATTCCCACAAACATGGGCATCAACTGTCACTTCGGCGCGTGCTCAGCCCCACATTTTTCCTGGGCCTTGCAGTCATCGTCATGTTCGCGGTGTACGTGCTCCTGGGCAGCTACACGGTGACCATCCCGGACTTCTTCACCATCGTCATCAACCACCTGACCGGCGGCGAGAAAATCCCCGGAGCCAGTTTCATCGTGATGGAGCATAAACTGCCCCGCGCCGTCGTTGGAACCATGATCGGCATCGCCTTTGGCCTGGCCGGCGCACTGTTCCAGACCATGCTGCGCAACCCGCTGGCCAGCCCGGACATCATTGGTATCAGTTACGGCGCCAGCGCGGCGGCCGTGACGGCCATCGTCATCTTCGGTGCTTCCGGAGCCGTGGTTTCCGGTGCTGCCCTCGGCGGAGCGCTTGGCGTCGCGGCCATCATCTACGCAATCTCCCGTGGCGGTTCCGGCGCCGGTGGAGGAAGCCGCGGCAACGCTGCAGGCAACCGGCTCATCCTGGCCGGTGTGGGTATCGCCGCTGCACTTCACGCAGTGGTCAACTTCCTCATGACCCGCGCGGACATCCGCACCGCGGCCGACGCCCTCATCTGGCTCAACGGATCCCTGAACTCCGCCACCTGGGACCGGGCAGGCGTCCTCGCAGTCTCATTGCTGATCCTTGTCCCCGCCGTCATTGCCCTTGCCGGCCCCTTGCGCATCCTCGAACTCGGCGACGACGCTGCTGCGGGGCTCGGGATCAGAGTCAACGCCGCCCGGCTGGCACTGGTGCTGACCGCCGTCGGACTTGCCGCCGTCGCAACCGCTGCTGCCGGTCCTGTAGCGTTCGTCGCTTTCCTTGCCGGACCGATCGCCCGCCGCATCGTCCGTAAACCCAGCCTCCCGGCGGCGGCCCTTACCGGCGCCCTGATCGTGTTGCTCGCAGATTTCTTCGCCTCCAACATCGCTCCCGTCATCCTCGACGGAACCGTCCTTCCGGTCGGCGTCATCACCGGCGCCCTCGGTGCCCCCTTCCTGCTGTGGCTGCTGGTCACGTCGAACCGAAAGGAGGCCTGACATGGCCATCCTTAATGCCAAGGACCTCACGCTCCAGTACGAGGCACGCAAGGTGGTGGAGGGACTCACCACCGAGATTCCCGAAGGCAAAGTGACCATGATCGTTGGCGCCAACGCCTGCGGCAAGTCCACCCTCCTGCGCGGACTGTCCCGCCTCCTCAAGCCGGCCCGCGGGGCCGTGACGCTGGACGGCAAGGACATCCACGCCCGCCCCGCCCGCGAACTCGCCCGCACCCTTGGCCTGCTCCCGCAGCACCCCACCGCTCCCGACGGCATCACCGTCCGGGACCTCGTGGGCCGCGGGCGATACCCGCACCAAGGCTTCTTCCGCAGCTGGAGCGCAGCCGACGACGCCGCGGTGCAGCGCGCGCTGAACGCCACCTCAACGCTGGAACTCGCCGAGCGAAGCATCGACGAGTTGTCCGGCGGACAACGCCAGCGCGTCTGGATCGCCATGGCCCTCGCGCAGGAAACAGAAGTCCTGCTGCTGGACGAGCCCACCACGTACTTGGACCTGGCACACCAAGTGGAAGTCCTGGACCTGATCACGGACCTCAACCGCAGCCGCGGAACCACCGTGGCGATCGTGCTCCACGACCTCAACCTTGCTGCACGCTACGCCGACCATGTCATCGCCATGAAAGGCGGGTGCATCGTGGCCGAAGGACCTGCGCCCGTCGTGGTGACAGAAGAACTGGTCTTGAACGTTTTCGGTTTGGAATCCCGAGTGGTTCCGGACCCCATCTCAGGCACACCGCTGATCGTCCCCATCGGACGCCACCACGCACGCCCCGCTTCAACCAACGAACTGGAGATCGCCTCATGAGTGCACAACCGACACAGGCAAAAGCAAGCGCCGCAGTGGAGCCCATGACCCTCGCCTTCGACGTCACCGTGACGGCCGTGCAGGAGCTCAGCCCCAACTTCCGTCGCATCACCTTCGGCGGCTACTCGCTGCGTGACTTCGGCGTTGCAGGGGACACTTTGGACCTCCGCGTGAAGTTGATGATCCCGTCCTTCGACGCCGCCGGACAGCAGATCCCGCTCCCTCCCTTCAAAATGGAAGAAGCCGGCTGGTACCAGGAATGGTTGGCCATGGACCCGTCCGTCCGCGGTGACATGCGCACTTACACGGTCCGGTCTGAACGCCTCGACGCCGTGTACCCCGAGATCGACATCGACTTCGTCATGCACTTCGACGACGCCGGTCACGGCGGACCCGCTGCCAACTGGGCACTTGCGGCGAAACCAGGGGACGCCATCACCATCATCGGCCCCAACAACCGCGCAGCCCAGTGCACCACGGCCGGCGCCTACGGCGGCATCGAATGGCGCCCGGGCCTGGCCCAGCGCGTACTCCTGGCCGGCGACGAAACCGCTGTCCCTGCCATCAGCGCCATCCTGGAAAGCCTTCCAGCCGACATGACCGGCCACGCCTTCCTCGAGGTACCCGAAGCCGGCGACTTCCAAGACATCTCCACCGAAGCCGATATCGAAATCACCTGGCTCGCACGTGGCGCAGCCATCGGACGCTCACGACCCCACGGCGAACTCCTCAAGGAAGCCGTCGCCAAGGCCGTTCCCGTGCCGGGCTGGGTAGGCATCAAGGGCGCAGGCACCGCCGCCGGACCCGAGCCCGAAGACGTCAACGTGGACCAGGACATCCTCTGGGAAACCCCGCAACGCATGGACACCGCAGCCATCGAAGCCACCAAAAACCCCACCGTTCCCGCAGGCGCCCTCCCGTTCTACGCATGGATTGCCGGTGAAGCGTTCGTGATCAAGGAATTGCGGCGGTACCTGGTACGGGACGTTGGTATCGACCGCAAGCAAGTTGCCTTCATGGGTTACTGGCGACGCGGCAAGGCGGAGGGCTAAGCCTCTTCTTCTGGTCCGCCGCAGCGTCGGTTTTGCCGTCGCTTAGACACAACCCATAGGTGGCACTCCGGTCGCCGGGCGACCTCCGCGCCACGATGGGCCGCGATGCGCTCCTACACAAAACTGCCGCTGCGGCACTTGCGCGGGCGTCACCTTCCGACGCTCTCGCACTTCCCGTTGGCTTGTTCACTTTGGGTTGGCTCCGGCGTAACCGGGGGCGGGTAGCGTCGGCTGCGTGCGGGAGGAATTCGGGGACGGGAAAAAGGTTCGACGGCGGTATGTCGCCATCGGAGATTCCTTCACCGAAGGCGTGGGGGACACGAGCAAGATCCTGCCCAACGGGGTCCGCGGATGGGCCGACCGGGTTGCCGAGAAGTTAGCCAAGGCCCAGCCGGGCTGGGAGTATGCCAATTTGGCCGTGCGTAGCAAGCGGCTTCGGCACATCATCGATGAACAACTCGAGCCCGCCCTCGCCATGGAGCCAACGCTCGTCACGCTCTACGCAGGCGGAAACGACATCCTCGACTTCGGCACCGATATGGATGCTCTCCTTAATGACTACGAGTTGCTCGTCGCGCGCCTCAGCGAAACCGGTGCCACTTTGGTCCTGTTTACCGGCTTCGACGTGAAAGTGTCTGCCGTCCTGGAACCCTTCAAGAAACGCAACACCCACTACAACCAGAGAGTCCGCGACATCGCAGCCAAATATGGCGCAGTCCTGGTGGACTACTGGTGCTTCGACGCGTACAAGGACTCGCGGATGTGGGCCCCGGACCGGCTCCACATGTCCAAGGCGGGCCACAAGTATTTGGCTGCCCAGGTTCTGGACCATCTCAACGTCCCGCACAAAATCTCACCGAAAGAATGGGACCCGCCCAGCCGCATGTCCATGCGCGAATGGGAGCGCCGGCAACGCCGCTGGGTCAATGACTGGGTGCTCCCGCTGTTCGGACGCAAATTACGCGGTGTCACTCTTGGGGACTCCATCAGCCCGCGATGGCCGGAGCCCGTGAAGGTTCCACGCAAGGGCGGCTTGAAAAAGCTCATGGAAGACCGGGAGAAAGCGCAATGAAAGACCAGGCCCGGTTTGTGGCCCTCGGCGACTCCTTCACTGAGGGTGTCGGCGACAACGATCTCAGGCTCCCCAACAACTGCCGGGGCTGGGCGGACCGGGTGGCCGAAGAACTGGCAAGACACGACGAAACCGTGCGATACGCCAACCTGGCTGTTCGTGGACGGCGCCTCCATCGGATCATGGACGAACAAATCGAGCCCGCCCTTGCCATGAATCCCACGATTCTCAGCTTCTACGCCGGCGGGAATGATCTCCTCATGGCAAGGCTCAACATGGCCAGGCTCATCCGGGACTACGAAGATGCCGTCAAAAGGATCAAAGCCAGCGGAGCCATGGTCCTGCTCTTCACGGGGTACAACGTTCCTTTGTCGCCCCTGCTTGAGCCGCTCAAATTGCGCACCGCCATTTACAACCGTCACATCCGGCGTATCGCCGCAAAGTACGGAACGCTCTTGGTGGACTACTGGTGCTTCGAGAAGTTTCAGGACCCGCGAATGTGGGCTCCGGATCGCCTGCACATGTCCACCCCGGGCCACAGTTACATGGCCAAGAAAGTCCTCGAAGTCCTCGGGGCCCCCCACTCGCTGAACTCACCAACGCTTGCCGCTCCCCGTCCGCGGACCTTCACCGAAAACATTGCCGACGACGCCGCCTGGCTGAGGCGCGACGTCGGGCCTTGGCTTAAGCGGCGGGTCCGGGGCGTATCGAGCGGTGACCATCTGGGAGCGCGGTGGCCGGAACTGATGCCGGTGGTGTTGCCGGAACGGCTGGGAACCGCTCGGGCAAAACCTCAGCTGTCGAGCAGGTTTTCGTAACCTTCAGCCACGCTGGTGGCAGTGAATTCGATGATCTCGAACTCGGCAACGCCATTGCTGTAGAACGGGTCCTTCGCCAGAGAGGCATCCAGCGTCGCCCTGTCCACTTTGGAGAGCAGAACACCGCCGGTGGCTGGGACGCGGCGTCCGGACGCCAGGAAGGTCCCGGCGTCGAACGCGTCCTTAAGCCAGGCCATATGGCCCGGGCGGTGGAAATCGACAATTTCGTCGGGAACTTTGTAGGTCAATGAGACGACAAACATGCCGCCAGCCTATCGCCTGAGCCCGGGCCGGGACCTAAGGAAGTAGGGAATTCTCATAAGATGGAGGCATGACTCAACCCCGCTGGCTGAATGCCGACGAACGCCGTGCTTGGCTGGCTCTGCTGAGCATCAACACTTTGCTTCCCTCGGCGTTGGACACCCAGCTTCAGTCGGCCGGCAAACTGTCCCTGTTCGACTACAACGTACTTGCGATGCTCTCCGAAACCGAGGGCCGGTACCTTCCCATGAGTGAGCTCGCCGCACGGACAAGTGCCTCGCTGTCGCGACTCTCCCACGTGGTTACCAAGCTGCAGAAACGCGGATGGGTGGAACGGCAAGCGCACCCCGGCGACGCCCGTGTCACCGTAGCGCACCTGACCGACGCCGGCATGTCCACCATCGTGTCCTTGGCCCCGGGACACGTGGAGTCCGTGCGCACGTTGATGCTCGATTCCCTTAGTCCCGAGGATGTCTCGGACCTTGCACGCATCGGCGAGAAAATCGTTGCCCGCTTGGACAACAACCACTGGATCCTGCGCGATTCCTAGCCCTCCTGCTGCAGGCTTTGTGGCGTCAAGCGTTGAAGTGGCAGACTGACGGCATGGATTTTTCTGCCCGTTATGTTGCCCTGGGGGACTCGTTCACCGAGGGTGTTGGAGACGACGATCCCGCCCGCCCCAACGGCGTTCGCGGCTGGGCCGACGTCGTTGCCGGGCAGCTCGCCTACAGCAACCCGGACTTCGGCTACGCCAACTTGGCTATCCGCGGCCGGAAGCTCCGGCAGATCATGGCGGAGCAGGTTGATGCTGCCGTCGCGATGAAACCAACTTTGGTGACGTTGTATGCGGGGGCGAACGACATCCTGCGGCCCAAGATCGATATCGACTCGCTTTTGGAGGAGTACGACGCCGGCATCGCCAAGTTGAGCGCGTCGGGAGCCACAGTGGTCCTCTTCACGGGCTTTGATGCGAAGGGCTCGAAGGTTTTCAGCGCCATGCGCGGCCGCACTGCGATCTACAACGAACTGGTGCGCGAAATCGCCGAAAACCACGGAGCCCTCCTCGTGGACTATTGGCGGTTCGACGAGTACGACGACTGGCGCCTCTGGGGTGAGGATCGCATGCACATGTCCAC
Source organism: Paenarthrobacter sp. TA1.8 (assembly GCF_048595705.1). Taxonomy (NCBI): domain Bacteria; kingdom Bacillati; phylum Actinomycetota; class Actinomycetes; order Micrococcales; family Micrococcaceae; genus Paenarthrobacter; species Paenarthrobacter sp. TA1.8. The sequence continues at coordinate 4,489,825 of NZ_CP184287.1, read as the reverse complement.
CGCAGGCCACGTCAACATGGCAAAGCGCGTCCTGGATGTCCTCGAGCACGAGCACGTCATCGAGGTTCCCGAACTGGCGCCGGTCCGACTGATGAACCGCGTTGAGGCATTGAAAGCAAACGCACGATGGTTCCGTGAATCCGCGGCGCCATGGGTTGCCCGCCGCGTGCGTGGAGTGTCCTCCGGCGACGGTTTGAGCCCGAAATACCCGGAGTTGATCCGGCCGCTGTAATCCGGGCTGCCGGGCGACCCGCCAAGGTTGAGTCGGTGTTCCGGCAGTGGACGCCAAGGGCTTATGATGCCGGATTGGTCTTAATTTGGCCTGACCCGTAGAATAGTTAGGCGCTAGGTAGTGCGGATCGTGTGCAATTGCTCCGGTTGGTGGTGACTGTCGGTTTTACTGACGTCCCGGTGGCCGGTAGTTAGGGGCTCAAGTTGCGTGCATTCCTGTATTCGCCCGGTATCCCAGGATCTGTTCAAGTGATTATCACTGCCCGGTCCTGAGGCCAACCTTCTTCGCCGCACTTGCTGTGGAAACTACCGAAATGGTTTGGACCCGGATGCGGACGCTGCCTGTCGCACGGCAACGCAGGAACATCTGCACGCCGTTACATTCAATCTTTGGAGGAGAGTCATGGCAGCACACTGCCAAGTGACCGGAGCCGAGCCGGGCTTTGGACACAGCATTTCGCACTCGCACCGTCGCAACAAGCGTCGGTTCGACCCGAACATTCAGAAGAAGCGCTACTGGGTTCCGTCCCTGCGCCGTAACGTCACGCTGACCCTGTCAGCCCGTGGCATCAAGACAATCGACGTACGCGGCATCGACTCAGTCGTCGCCGACATCCTGGCACGAGGAGTAAAGCTCTAATGGCAAAGGACAAGGACGTACGTCCGATCATCAAGCTGAAGTCCACCGCGGGCACCGGTTACACCTACGTAACCCGCAAGAACCGTCGTAACGATCCTGACCGCCTGGTCTTGAAGAAGTACGACCCCAAGATCCGCCAGCACGTCGAATTCCGAGAGGAGCGCTAAACACATGGCAAAGAAGTCAAAGATTGCTCGCAACGAGCAGCGCAAGGTCATTGTTGAGCGTTACGCTGCCAAGCGTCTCGAACTGAAGAAGACCCTGGTTGACCCCAACGCGACTGACGAAGCACGCGAAGCTGCACGCCTCGGCCTGCAGAAGCTGCCCCGCAACGCCTCCCCGATCCGTCTGCGTAACCGCGACCAGATCGACGGCCGTCCCCGCGGCACGCTCCAGAAGTTCGGTATCTCCCGTGTTCGCTTCCGCGACATGGCTCACCGCGGTGAGCTCCCGGGCATCACCAAGTCTTCCTGGTAATCACGAAGCTCTAAAAGGGCCGGCAACCGTTATGGTTGCCGGCCCTTTTTGCGTTAAGGGTCTTTACTCGGCCCCGTTCCGACGCTCTCTCACTTCCCCCGGGCTTGAGCCCGTCGCTAGCTCACTTGCCTCGGGTTTGCCCGACGCTCGCTCATTTCCCTCGGGTTTGAGTTGAACGTTCGACGGCGGTGGTGAGCCTAGGCGCGCTGCGTTGGGTTGGTGGTTGGCCGGGTCTTGTGACGGGCTTCACGTGGGCTGGTTCTGGCTGGTTTTGATTGGTTTGGGGTCGCAATGGTGGTGTTTGGCCTGTGTTTGCGGGGGTTTCGGGTGGTATTGGGGTGGATTTGTGCCCGAGCTTATGGACGTGTAATGTCTTCTGAGTCGCCGCGAGTGAGACAGCCTGGAGCTGAGAACCGCGGAGGCCGACCCCCTTGATAACAGCCTGGAAAATGGCGCGCTTCTAAGTGTGCCTTGTGCCGGGTGGGGCCGGGACTTGGATCGAAAATCGCGGAAACGCTGATTTGCGAAGATCCGGTTGATCGGGTAAGTTTGAAAAGTTGCTCCGGAGCGATCCTGGCCCCTTGTGTGGGGTTTGGTGGTGCCGGGTGTGTCTGTTGTTTGAGAACTCAATAGTGTGCCAAGTTTGTTGATACCGATTGTTTTATCAATTGGTTGAAATTATGGCTGGATCATTGCGCACCCCCGTGTGTGGTGGTCTGGTTTTCAGCTGGTTTCGAATTTTGTGCAGCCGTGTTCGCCGTTATTTCCGGTGGGTGTGGTTGTGTCTGTTTGGTTTTGTTTTACTTCAACGGAGAGTTTGATCCTGGCTCAGGATGAACGCTGGCGGCGTGCTTAACACATGCAAGTCGAACGATGATCCCAGCTTGCTGGGGGATTAGTGGCGAACGGGTGAGTAACACGTGAGTAACCTGCCCTTGACTCTGGGATAAGCCTGGGAAACTGGGTCTAATACCGGATACGACCATCTGGCGCATGTCATGGTGGTGGAAAGCTTTTGTGGTTTTGGATGGACTCGCGGCCTATCAGCTTGTTGGTGGGGTAATGGCCTACCAAGGCGACGACGGGTAGCCGGCCTGAGAGGGTGACCGGCCACACTGGGACTGAGACACGGCCCAGACTCCTACGGGAGGCAGCAGTGGGGAATATTGCACAATGGGCGCAAGCCTGATGCAGCGACGCCGCGTGAGGGATGACGGCCTTCGGGTTGTAAACCTCTTTCAGTAGGGAAGAAGCGTAAGTGACGGTACCTGCAGAAGAAGCGCCGGCTAACTACGTGCCAGCAGCCGCGGTAATACGTAGGGCGCAAGCGTTATCCGGAATTATTGGGCGTAAAGAGCTCGTAGGCGGTTTGTCGCGTCTGCTGTGAAAGACCGGGGCTCAACTCCGGTTCTGCAGTGGGTACGGGCAGACTAGAGTGCAGTAGGGGAGACTGGAATTCCTGGTGTAGCGGTGAAATGCGCAGATATCAGGAGGAACACCGATGGCGAAGGCAGGTCTCTGGGCTGTAACTGACGCTGAGGAGCGAAAGCATGGGGAGCGAACAGGATTAGATACCCTGGTAGTCCATGCCGTAAACGTTGGGCACTAGGTGTGGGGGACATTCCACGTTTTCCGCGCCGTAGCTAACGCATTAAGTGCCCCGCCTGGGGAGTACGGCCGCAAGGCTAAAACTCAAAGGAATTGACGGGGGCCCGCACAAGCGGCGGAGCATGCGGATTAATTCGATGCAACGCGAAGAACCTTACCAAGGCTTGACATGAACCGGAAAGACCTGGAAACAGGTGCCCCGCTTGCGGTCGGTTTACAGGTGGTGCATGGTTGTCGTCAGCTCGTGTCGTGAGATGTTGGGTTAAGTCCCGCAACGAGCGCAACCCTCGTTCTATGTTGCCAGCGCGTTATGGCGGGGACTCATAGGAGACTGCCGGGGTCAACTCGGAGGAAGGTGGGGACGACGTCAAATCATCATGCCCCTTATGTCTTGGGCTTCACGCATGCTACAATGGCCGGTACAAAGGGTTGCGATACTGTGAGGTGGAGCTAATCCCAAAAAGCCGGTCTCAGTTCGGATTGGGGTCTGCAACTCGACCCCATGAAGTCGGAGTCGCTAGTAATCGCAGATCAGCAACGCTGCGGTGAATACGTTCCCGGGCCTTGTACACACCGCCCGTCAAGTCACGAAAGTTGGTAACACCCGAAGCCGGTGGCCTAACCCTTGTGGGGGGAGCCGTCGAAGGTGGGACCGGCGATTGGGACTAAGTCGTAACAAGGTAGCCGTACCGGAAGGTGCGGCTGGATCACCTCCTTTCTAAGGAGCTGCTAACAACTGGTTGCTGTGCCTGCATGGGTGTGGTGGTGGTTGTCAGTGTTGCCCATTGCGCAGGCGTCTGTTCTGCGGTGGGTGCTCATGGGTGGAATATCAACGAATCAAACTTGTTTGGCATGGCCTTCACCGGTTGTGTCCTGGTGCCAGTACGGCAACCCGTGTCCCCTTTTGGGGGGTGTGGTGTTGTGTGGAACGCGTCGGGGCGTGGTGTGTGTGGGGTTGTGTTTGGCGCACTGTTGGGTCCTGAGGCAACAGGACCTTTTTGCAGCAATGCGGAGAGCATCTTCTGGTGTTTCTTTTGTTCCTGCTTCCGGTACTTACCATCGTGTCCCCGTTCGTGGGGTGGTGGTGGTCTGGTTGACGGGGTTGTTGTTTGAGAACTACATAGTGGACGCGAGCATCTAGAACACACACACGCCTTCGTGTGGGTGTGTGTTCTTACAGCAATTTCTTATGAATGAACCTGGCCCTTGTGGTCATGGTTCTCTCGAGTAAGTTTATTGATCTTGTGTGGTCAAGTTTTTAAGGGCACACGGTGGATGCCTTGGCATTAGGAGCCGAAGAAGGACGTAGGAATCTGCGATAAGCCTGGGGGAGTTGATAACCGAGCGTTGATCCCAGGATGTCCGAATGGGGAAACCCCGCACAACGCTGTGAGGTGATTGTGTGACCCGCATCTGAACACATAGGGTGCGTGGGGGGAACGCGGGGAAGTGAAACATCTCAGTACCCGCAGGAAGAGAAAACAATAGTGATTCCGTTAGTAGTGGCGAGCGAACGCGGATCAGGCTAAACCGTTTCCATGTGTGATAGCCGGCGGGCGTTGCATGGGCGGGGTTGTGGGACTTTCCGTTCTGGTTCTGCCGGACCAGTGAGGTGAGGTGCAGGCATAGGTGAACGGTCTTGAAAGGCCGGCCAGAGAGGGTGTGAGCCCCGTAACCGTAATGTTGTGCACGGCCTGGGGAGTATCCCAAGTAGCACGGGGCCCGAGAAATCCCGTGCGAATCTGTCAGGACCACCTGATAAGCCTAAATACTTCCTAATGACCGATAGCGGACCAGTACCGTGAGGGAAAGGTGAAAAGTACCCCGGGAGGGGAGTGAAACAGTACCTGAAACCGTGTGCTTACAATCCGTCGGAGCCAGTCTGATTCTGGTGACGGCGTGCCTTTTGAAGAATGAGCCTGCGAGTTAGTGTTACGTCGCGAGGTTAACCCGTGTGGGGTAGCCGTAGCGAAAGCGAGTCTGAATAGGGCGAGTGTAGTGGCGTGATCTAGACCCGAAGCGGAGTGATCTACCCATGGCCAGGTTGAAGCGACGGTAAGACGTCGTGGAGGACCGAACCCACTTCAGTTGAAAATGGAGGGGATGAGCTGTGGGTAGGGGTGAAAGGCCAATCAAACTCCGTGATAGCTGGTTCTCCCCGAAATGCATTTAGGTGCAGCGTTGCGTGTTTCTTGCCGGAGGTAGAGCTACTGGATGGCCGATGGGCCCTACAAGGTTACTGACGTCAGCCAAACTCCGAATGCCGGTAAGTCAGAGCGCAGCAGTGAGACTGTGGGGGATAAGCTTCATAGTCGAGAGGGAAACAGCCCAGACCACCAACTAAGGCCCCTAAGCGTGTGCTAAGTGGGAAAGGATGTGGAGTTGCGAAGACAACCAGGAGGTTGGCTTAGAAGCAGCCATCCTTGAAAGAGTGCGTAATAGCTCACTGGTCAAGTGATTCCGCGCCGACAATGTAGCGGGGCTCAAGTACACCGCCGAAGTTGTGGATTTCACATAATGCCCTAGCCTTCGTGGTTCAGGGGTGTGGAGTGGTAGGGGAGCGTCGTGTGGGCAGTGAAGTCGCGGTGGAAACCAGCGGTGGAGCCTACACGAGTGAGAATGCAGGCATGAGTAGCGAAAGACGGGTGAGAAACCCGTCCGCCGAATGATCAAGGGTTCCAGGGTCAAGCTAATCTGCCCTGGGTAAGTCGGGACCTAAGGCGAGGCCGACAGGCGTAGTCGATGGACAACGGGTTGATATTCCCGTACCGGCGAAAAACCGCCCATGCCAAGCGGGGGATACTAACCGCCCGGAGCCTGCCCGCTCACCCTTGTGGTGTTGTGGGTTTTGGCCGAGCGCGGGACCTGATCCCGGGAGGTAAGCGTATTAACAGGTGTGACGCAGGAAGGTAGCCGGGCCGGGCGATGGTTGCCCCGGTCTAAGGATGTAGGGTCAGGGATAGGCAAATCCGTTCCTGTGTGTTTCGAGCACGATCCTGAGATCTGATGGGACCCCCGTATGGGGGGATCCGGTGATCCTATGCTGCCAAGAAAAGCATCGACGCGAGGTTTTAGCCGCCCGTACCCCAAACCGACACAGGTGATCAGGTAGAGAATACCAAGGCGATCGAGAGAATTATGGTTAAGGAACTCGGCAAAATGCCCCCGTAACTTCGGGAGAAGGGGGGCCTGCCCCGTGATGGAGACTTGCTCTCCGTGAGCGGGTGTGGGCCGCAGAGACCAGGGGGAAGCGACTGTTTACTAAAAACACAGGTCCGTGCGAAGTCGCAAGACGATGTATACGGACTGACTCCTGCCCGGTGCTGGAAGGTTAAGAGGACCGGTTAGCCACTTGTGGCGAAGCTGAGAATTTAAGCCCCAGTAAACGGCGGTGGTAACTATAACCATCCTAAGGTAGCGAAATTCCTTGTCGGGTAAGTTCCGACCTGCACGAATGGAGTAACGACTTCCCCGCTGTCTCAACCATAAACTCGGCGAAATTGCAGTACGAGTAAAGATGCTCGTTACGCGCAGCAGGACGGAAAGACCCCGAGACCTTTACTATAGTTTGGTATTGGTGTTCGGAGTGGCTTGTGTAGGATAGGTGGGAGACGTTGAAACCCGGACGCCAGTTCGGGTGGAGTCATCGTTGAAATACCACTCTGGTCACTTTGGACATCTAACTTCGGCCCGTGATCCGGGTCAGGGACAGTGCCTGATGGGTAGTTTAACTGGGGCGGTTGCCTCCTAAAAAGTAACGGAGGCGCCCAAAGGTTCCCTCAGCCTGGTTGGCAATCAGGTGTCGAGTGTAAGTGCACAAGGGAGCTTGACTGTGAGAGAGACATCTCAAGCAGGGACGAAAGTCGGGACTAGTGATCCGGCGGTACATTGTGGAATGGCCGTCGCTCAACGGATAAAAGGTACCTCGGGGATAACAGGCTGATCTTGCCCAAGAGTCCATATCGACGGCATGGTTTGGCACCTCGATGTCGGCTCGTCGCATCCTGGGGCTGGAGTAGGTCCCAAGGGTTGGGCTGTTCGCCCATTAAAGCGGTACGCGAGCTGGGTTTAGAACGTCGTGAGACAGTTCGGTCCCTATCCGCTGCGCGCGCAGGAAATTTGAGAAGGGCTGTCCTTAGTACGAGAGGACCGGGACGGACGAACCTCTGGTGTGTCAGTTGTACTGCCAAGTGCATCGCTGATTAGCTACGTTCGGATGGGATAACCGCTGAAAGCATCTAAGCGGGAAGCTCGCTTCAAGATGAGATTTCCATACACATTATGTGTGAGAGGCCCCCAGCCAGACCACTGGGTTGATAGGCCGGATGTGGAAGCGAGGACTAAAGACTCGTGAAGCTGACCGGTACTAATAGGCCAACAACTTACACCACACACAACACACTGCACGCGTCCACTATGTGGTTCCCGAACAACAACCCGCTTGTTCCAGGAACAAAACACAACTAAATAACAACACCACAGTTGTAACCACCACAGATTTCCCACCCCGAAAAAACGCCCACACCAGGCAAACCACGGGGACGGGTAACAAGGTTACGGCGGTCATAGCGTGGGGGAAACGCCCGGTCCCATTCCGAACCCGGAAGCTAAGACCCACAGCGCCGATGGTACTGCACCCGGGAGGGTGTGGGAGAGTAGGACACCGCCGGACAACCATTAGGTAGAGACCCCCCAACCCACAGGGTTGGGGGGTCTCCCGCATTTAACAACCACCCCAAAACAAAAGCCTCCACCACCACGGAGGCTTCACCCCTTTAACCACCAAACTCACGCCGACACCCAGCAGCCACCTCAAGCAGCCCCAGATAGTGATCAACGCGGCCCAGGTCCACCACGCCACTTCCGGCAGCCCGTTCCTGTCTGGCCGGTTCCAAGGCACCCAACGCCCGGCGGATCACAGAGGGCTCGCCCAGTTCGCTGGCTGCCTGGGCAATGATGCACCAAGTCGCCTCGAGTAAAAGATCCGAGGGGGGATCCGGAAGCCGCCGGAGAGTTTCACTCGCCTCGTGGTACGCGCCAGTCCTCACCAGCAAAAGGGGCCGAACCCAGCGCTCATAGGGGCCAAAGTCGCCGTCGCTCAGTTCAGCATCCTCACCCAACTCGCGGCCAAGGGTCACCAGAGCCTCGATTCCGTCAGTGAAGCCAGGCATCTCTGTCGGCGACGGAGGTGGCTGGCTGTCGCCGAGGAAAGTCCACCGGAACCAGTGGGTGAACACGCTCGCCAACGGTCTCTCGTGCCGCTGGGCCAGCCGGTCCACCGTATCGGCTTCGGTGCTGGCTGAGCTGATGTCATTCATGGCGCACAATGCCTGCATACGAATCAGCCGCCCGTTGATTTCAAAGGTGGGCGAATCGGCGTCGAACGCTGTTGTTATCAGCTCCTGGCCGATTTCGGCGCGATCTGCTGCAAGGCCGGCTGAGGTGAAGGTCTGCATAAACCGGGCGCTCAGGGCGAAACAGAGCAGTTGCGCGTCCCCTAGTCTCCTGGCGATTGACTCCGCTTCGCTGACTTCCGAGTGGCGAGCGCCGGTGCCCCGGGATTCCATGGCTATGGTGGCCAGGAGACGGGCACGGGTTCGGTCGTTGAGGCCTGGGTTGGCGGCAAGCGCATCCTCCGCAGCGGCCATCACGACGGCGGCAGCAACTGGGTCATCCGGGCGCGTCCAAATCCCGGGTATGTCGTAGCCGCCAATGACGCGGGCGGCGAGTGCGGGATCGTTCAGGTCTGCAGCAGCTTGGATGGCCGCTATGCGTTGGGTGCGAGCTGTCTCAAGATTGCCAGCGACTGCCAAGCTGCCCAACACAGCGTTTGAGGCTTCCAGTTGAACTCTCGTGCCGCTTCTGGAATAGGCGGTGGCAGTCATGGCCAAACGGAGGGGTTCCACGTGGTGCAACCCGGGATCCCTGCGGAGCATCCTGCCCTCCAGATCCACGAGCGCGGGGCTTGGGTCCAGCCCCAGTTCGTTGGCATGCTGCGCCCGTGCCCGCCGAAGGACGGCCAATGCATCGCCTTGGCGGTGACTTTGGTACAGCGTCATGGCCAGCAAGCGCCATCCTTCCTCGCGCCAGGGGTTCTCCTCCACCTGTGCTTCCAGCATGGCAACGGCCTCCGCCGGCTGGCCGCAGTCCAGGCACGCGGAGGCAAAGCGTTCGACGGCGGTCTGCCGCAGCCCGGTAAGTCGTTTTACCTCTGGAAGGGCCCAAGGCCGCTCGGCGAATTCATGAAAGGCTGCGCCCCGCCACTCGCCGAGTGCGGTGGACAAGAGTGATTCGGCCTGGTTGGGCGTCGCTCCAACTGCTCGGGACACTGCCGCCCCGAACCTCCAAGCATCAACGGCGTCGAGATCGAGTCGAAGGGCGTACCCATCGCGCACCGTAACGAGCACCGAGGGTGGGGTGCGTGGTAGCCGACGTGGTTCCAGGATGCGGCGAAGCTCACCAACGAAAGTGCGGACTGCTCCGACAGCTCCCGGTGGCGGCTTACCGTCCCACAGTTCATCAATGAGTGACGCCGTTGAGATATCGCGGCCTCGCAGTGCAACGAGCATGCCAAGGATTTCCCTATGCCGGCGCTTGGAGAGTTCCTGCATTTCTCCATCAACACTCACCTGGAGGGGTCCGAGGACACGGATCTGCACAGTACTTCGGATTGACGCAGTAGTCACGTGTCAATCGTAGTGAGGAAGTAAGACAACCAAGGGTGTCCATTGCCTGCCACGGGTCCAGCTGATTCGCTGCTGATTCGGTGGCAGGAGAGTGGGTCTACCACCAATGAATGGAGACTCCATTGACTTTGACACTGCTTCCCGAGGCCACCTATCACCGCGTACCTGTAGCACCTGACGTCGAACTGAACGTCGCAGTGGCGGGGCACGGGCCCGCCGTCGTACTTTTGCATGGCTTTCCGCAGACGCACCTCATGTGGAGGCATATCGCCGCAGACTTGGTGGCGGACCACACGGTCATATGCCCGGACCTTCGTGGCTACGGGGCAAGCGATAAACCGGCAGGGGAAGCGGAGGAAACGTACTCGAAGCGGACGATGGCCGCGGACATCGTCGCGGCCGCCCGGGGCCTTGGGCACCATCGCTTCGCACTGGCGGGTCACGATCGTGGCGCCCTGGTTGCTGTGCGGGCAGGTTTGGACCATCCCGACGCCGTCAGCCACCTGCTGGTCCTGGATGTGCTGCCGACGTTGGATATGTGGGATATCCTCCACGGGGCGGATGCGAAAGTGGCTTGGCACCTTTATCTGATGGCTCAGCCAGCGGGAATCCCCGAGCCCATGATCGAAGCGACTGCAGACTCCTTCTTTGCATCGTTCATCGACGGATGGGCGGCCGATTCTGAAGCGATCCCGCCACGGTATCGGGAGGAGTATCTGAAGGCATCCGGTCAGGCAGTGTGGTCAATCGTTGCGGACTACCGGGCTTCTGCGGGAATCGACGTCGCGCATGATCGCGCCGATAGGAACGGTGCACACACCCTGCCAATGCCAGTGACGGTGATGCAACAGGACTGGGGAGCGCTGCTGGGCTATGACGCCGCTGCCCTGTGGCGTGCTTGGGCGCCGGATCTTAAACACATGACCGTGAACATTGGCCATTTCATGGCTGAGGAGAATCCCGCGGCGGTGGTCGCGGCCATGCGCGAGTTGATGGAGCGCTAAGGAGCAGAGTCCGACGGCGGTTGGTGGGGTTTTGGGGGTGTGTGGGGTGGGGTTGGGGGTGGATTTGCGTTGGGGGTGTGGGGCGTGTATTGTTTTCTGAGTCGCCGGGTGCGAAACGGAAAGCCGGAAGGTGTGTACGGTTCGGTAGGCGGCCAAAAATAACTCTTCTTTTCCAATGGCCCTGTTGGGTGCGCTGCTTTTGTGGTGTGCTGTGGGTGATGTTTTGGGGGGTCTGTTGTTTGAGAACTCAATAGTGTGCCAAGTTTGTTGATACCGATTGTTTTATCAATTGGTTGAAATTATGGCCGGATTGCTGCGCACCCCCGTGTGTGGTGGTCTGGTTTTCAGCTGGTTTCGAATTTTGTGCAGCCGCGTTCTACCGTTATTTCCGGTGGGTGTGGTTGTGTCTGTTTGGTTTTGTTTTACTTCAACGGAGAGTTTGATCCTGGCTCAGGATGAACGCTGGCGGCGTGCTTAACACATGCAAGTCGAACGATGATCCCAGCTTGCTGGGGGATTAGTGGCGAACGGGTGAGTAACACGTGAGTAACCTGCCCTTGACTCTGGGATAAGCCTGGGAAACTGGGTCTAATACCGGATACGACCATCTGGCGCATGTCATGGTGGTGGAAAGCTTTTGTGGTTTTGGATGGACTCGCGGCCTATCAGCTTGTTGGTGGGGTAATGGCCTACCAAGGCGACGACGGGTAGCCGGCCTGAGAGGGTGACCGGCCACACTGGGACTGAGACACGGCCCAGACTCCTACGGGAGGCAGCAGTGGGGAATATTGCACAATGGGCGCAAGCCTGATGCAGCGACGCCGCGTGAGGGATGACGGCCTTCGGGTTGTAAACCTCTTTCAGTAGGGAAGAAGCGTAAGTGACGGTACCTGCAGAAGAAGCGCCGGCTAACTACGTGCCAGCAGCCGCGGTAATACGTAGGGCGCAAGCGTTATCCGGAATTATTGGGCGTAAAGAGCTCGTAGGCGGTTTGTCGCGTCTGCTGTGAAAGACCGGGGCTCAACTCCGGTTCTGCAGTGGGTACGGGCAGACTAGAGTGCAGTAGGGGAGACTGGAATTCCTGGTGTAGCGGTGAAATGCGCAGATATCAGGAGGAACACCGATGGCGAAGGCAGGTCTCTGGGCTGTAACTGACGCTGAGGAGCGAAAGCATGGGGAGCGAACAGGATTAGATACCCTGGTAGTCCATGCCGTAAACGTTGGGCACTAGGTGTGGGGGACATTCCACGTTTTCCGCGCCGTAGCTAACGCATTAAGTGCCCCGCCTGGGGAGTACGGCCGCAAGGCTAAAACTCAAAGGAATTGACGGGGGCCCGCACAAGCGGCGGAGCATGCGGATTAATTCGATGCAACGCGAAGAACCTTACCAAGGCTTGACATGAACCGGAAAGACCTGGAAACAGGTGCCCCGCTTGCGGTCGGTTTACAGGTGGTGCATGGTTGTCGTCAGCTCGTGTCGTGAGATGTTGGGTTAAGTCCCGCAACGAGCGCAACCCTCGTTCTATGTTGCCAGCGCGTTATGGCGGGGACTCATAGGAGACTGCCGGGGTCAACTCGGAGGAAGGTGGGGACGACGTCAAATCATCATGCCCCTTATGTCTTGGGCTTCACGCATGCTACAATGGCCGGTACAAAGGGTTGCGATACTGTGAGGTGGAGCTAATCCCAAAAAGCCGGTCTCAGTTCGGATTGGGGTCTGCAACTCGACCCCATGAAGTCGGAGTCGCTAGTAATCGCAGATCAGCAACGCTGCGGTGAATACGTTCCCGGGCCTTGTACACACCGCCCGTCAAGTCACGAAAGTTGGTAACACCCGAAGCCGGTGGCCTAACCCTTGTGGGGGGAGCCGTCGAAGGTGGGACCGGCGATTGGGACTAAGTCGTAACAAGGTAGCCGTACCGGAAGGTGCGGCTGGATCACCTCCTTTCTAAGGAGCTGCTAACAACTGGTTGCTGTGCCTGCATGGGTGTGGTGGTGGTTGTCAGTGTTGCCCATTGCGCAGGCGTCTGTTCTGCGGTGGGTGCTCATGGGTGGAATATCAACGAATCAAACTTGTTTGGCATGGCCTTCACCGGTTGTGTCCTGGTGCCAGTACGGCAACCCGTGTCCCCTTTTGGGGGGTGTGGTGTTGTGTGGAACGCGTCGGGGCGTGGTGTGTGTGGGGTTGTGTTTGGCGCACTGTTGGGTCCTGAGGCAACAGGACCTTTTTGCAGCAATGCGGAGAGCATCTTCTGGTGTTTCTTTTGTTCCTGCTTCCGGTACTTACCATCGTGTCCCCGTTCGTGGGGTGGTGGTGGTCTGGTTGACGGGGTTGTTGTTTGAGAACTACATAGTGGACGCGAGCATCTAGAACACACACACGCCTTCGTGTGGGTGTGTGTTCTTACAGCAATTTCTTATGAATGAACCTGGCCCTTGTGGTCATGGTTCTCTCGAGTAAGTTTATTGATCTTGTGTGGTCAAGTTTTTAAGGGCACACGGTGGATGCCTTGGCATTAGGAGCCGAAGAAGGACGTAGGAATCTGCGATAAGCCTGGGGGAGTTGATAACCGAGCGTTGATCCCAGGATGTCCGAATGGGGAAACCCCGCACAACGCTGTGAGGTGATTGTGTGACCCGCATCTGAACACATAGGGTGCGTGGGGGGAACGCGGGGAAGTGAAACATCTCAGTACCCGCAGGAAGAGAAAACAATAGTGATTCCGTTAGTAGTGGCGAGCGAACGCGGATCAGGCTAAACCGTTTCCATGTGTGATAGCCGGCGGGCGTTGCATGGGCGGGGTTGTGGGACTTTCCGTTCTGGTTCTGCCGGACCAGTGAGGTGAGGTGCAGGCATAGGTGAACGGTCTTGAAAGGCCGGCCAGAGAGGGTGTGAGCCCCGTAACCGTAATGTTGTGCACGGCCTGGGGAGTATCCCAAGTAGCACGGGGCCCGAGAAATCCCGTGCGAATCTGTCAGGACCACCTGATAAGCCTAAATACTTCCTAATGACCGATAGCGGACCAGTACCGTGAGGGAAAGGTGAAAAGTACCCCGGGAGGGGAGTGAAACAGTACCTGAAACCGTGTGCTTACAATCCGTCGGAGCCAGTCTGATTCTGGTGACGGCGTGCCTTTTGAAGAATGAGCCTGCGAGTTAGTGTTACGTCGCGAGGTTAACCCGTGTGGGGTAGCCGTAGCGAAAGCGAGTCTGAATAGGGCGAGTGTAGTGGCGTGATCTAGACCCGAAGCGGAGTGATCTACCCATGGCCAGGTTGAAGCGACGGTAAGACGTCGTGGAGGACCGAACCCACTTCAGTTGAAAATGGAGGGGATGAGCTGTGGGTAGGGGTGAAAGGCCAATCAAACTCCGTGATAGCTGGTTCTCCCCGAAATGCATTTAGGTGCAGCGTTGCGTGTTTCTTGCCGGAGGTAGAGCTACTGGATGGCCGATGGGCCCTACAAGGTTACTGACGTCAGCCAAACTCCGAATGCCGGTAAGTCAGAGCGCAGCAGTGAGACTGTGGGGGATAAGCTTCATAGTCGAGAGGGAAACAGCCCAGACCACCAACTAAGGCCCCTAAGCGTGTGCTAAGTGGGAAAGGATGTGGAGTTGCGAAGACAACCAGGAGGTTGGCTTAGAAGCAGCCATCCTTGAAAGAGTGCGTAATAGCTCACTGGTCAAGTGATTCCGCGCCGACAATGTAGCGGGGCTCAAGTACACCGCCGAAGTTGTGGATTTCACATAATGCCCTAGCCTTCGTGGTTCAGGGGTGTGGAGTGGTAGGGGAGCGTCGTGTGGGCAGTGAAGTCGCGGTGGAAACCAGCGGTGGAGCCTACACGAGTGAGAATGCAGGCATGAGTAGCGAAAGACGGGTGAGAAACCCGTCCGCCGAATGATCAAGGGTTCCAGGGTCAAGCTAATCTGCCCTGGGTAAGTCGGGACCTAAGGCGAGGCCGACAGGCGTAGTCGATGGACAACGGGTTGATATTCCCGTACCGGCGAAAAACCGCCCATGCCAAGCGGGGGATACTAACCGCCCGGAGCCTGCCCGCTCACCCTTGTGGTGTTGTGGGTTTTGGCCGAGCGCGGGACCTGATCCCGGGAGGTAAGCGTATTAACAGGTGTGACGCAGGAAGGTAGCCGGGCCGGGCGATGGTTGCCCCGGTCTAAGGATGTAGGGTCAGGGATAGGCAAATCCGTTCCTGTGTGTTTCGAGCACGATCCTGAGATCTGATGGGACCCCCGTATGGGGGGATCCGGTGATCCTATGCTGCCAAGAAAAGCATCGACGCGAGGTTTTAGCCGCCCGTACCCCAAACCGACACAGGTGATCAGGTAGAGAATACCAAGGCGATCGAGAGAATTATGGTTAAGGAACTCGGCAAAATGCCCCCGTAACTTCGGGAGAAGGGGGGCCTGCCCCGTGATGGAGACTTGCTCTCCGTGAGCGGGTGTGGGCCGCAGAGACCAGGGGGAAGCGACTGTTTACTAAAAACACAGGTCCGTGCGAAGTCGCAAGACGATGTATACGGACTGACTCCTGCCCGGTGCTGGAAGGTTAAGAGGACCGGTTAGCCACTTGTGGCGAAGCTGAGAATTTAAGCCCCAGTAAACGGCGGTGGTAACTATAACCATCCTAAGGTAGCGAAATTCCTTGTCGGGTAAGTTCCGACCTGCACGAATGGAGTAACGACTTCCCCGCTGTCTCAACCATAAACTCGGCGAAATTGCAGTACGAGTAAAGATGCTCGTTACGCGCAGCAGGACGGAAAGACCCCGAGACCTTTACTATAGTTTGGTATTGGTGTTCGGAGTGGCTTGTGTAGGATAGGTGGGAGACGTTGAAACCCGGACGCCAGTTCGGGTGGAGTCATCGTTGAAATACCACTCTGGTCACTTTGGACATCTAACTTCGGCCCGTGATCCGGGTCAGGGACAGTGCCTGATGGGTAGTTTAACTGGGGCGGTTGCCTCCTAAAAAGTAACGGAGGCGCCCAAAGGTTCCCTCAGCCTGGTTGGCAATCAGGTGTCGAGTGTAAGTGCACAAGGGAGCTTGACTGTGAGAGAGACATCTCAAGCAGGGACGAAAGTCGGGACTAGTGATCCGGCGGTACATTGTGGAATGGCCGTCGCTCAACGGATAAAAGGTACCTCGGGGATAACAGGCTGATCTTGCCCAAGAGTCCATATCGACGGCATGGTTTGGCACCTCGATGTCGGCTCGTCGCATCCTGGGGCTGGAGTAGGTCCCAAGGGTTGGGCTGTTCGCCCATTAAAGCGGTACGCGAGCTGGGTTTAGAACGTCGTGAGACAGTTCGGTCCCTATCCGCTGCGCGCGCAGGAAATTTGAGAAGGGCTGTCCTTAGTACGAGAGGACCGGGACGGACGAACCTCTGGTGTGTCAGTTGTACTGCCAAGTGCATCGCTGATTAGCTACGTTCGGATGGGATAACCGCTGAAAGCATCTAAGCGGGAAGCTCGCTTCAAGATGAGATTTCCATACACATTATGTGTGAGAGGCCCCCAGCCAGACCACTGGGTTGATAGGCCGGATGTGGAAGCGAGGACTAAAGACTCGTGAAGCTGACCGGTACTAATAGGCCAACAACTTACACCACACACAACACACTGCACGCGTCCACTATGTGGTTCCCGAACAACAACCCGCTTGTTCCAGGAACAAAACACAACTAAATAACAACACCACAGTTGTAACCACCACAGATTTCCCACCCCGAAAAAACGCCCACACCAGGCAAACCACGGGGACGGGTAACAAGGTTACGGCGGTCATAGCGTGGGGGAAACGCCCGGTCCCATTCCGAACCCGGAAGCTAAGACCCACAGCGCCGATGGTACTGCACCCGGGAGGGTGTGGGAGAGTAGGACACCGCCGGACAACCATTAGGTAGAGACCCCCCAACCCACAGGGTTGGGGGGTCTCCCGCATTTAACAACAAAACCCACACCGCACTGTTCCTTACCCGGGCTGAAACCCGGCTGAGCTAAGACTCAGCCGGGCAACACTCACTAGCGCCAGAACTCGGTGAGGTGCTCGGCGAGGACCCTGCCCTGGCCGAAGCCGGCTTGGGCAGCAGCCGGCCGCAGCGTCAGATCCATCGCATTGATGCCGAACAGGTGCTCCGCCTCGCTGTCGGGGAAGATTGTCTCAACCCGGCTCCCGCTGCGCCGCAGTTCGTCGACTTGCCCGGATAAGTGCATGCCCCACTCCAACGGAGTCCGAGTCCGGCCGCCAAACGGAGACAGCACCAGTACGCGGCTGTACCCGGCTGCCAGGTCCGCATTCTCAGCGTTGGCCCGGTAGCCGCCGTCGATATAGTGATTGCTGCCGATAGCGTAGGCGAAGCCACTGGCGCAGCTGGCCGCCACGGCGTCAACCAATTCCACTCCGCTATGGCGGTGGAACACCACAGGTTCACCGGTTTCGGCATCAACCGCTGTGAGCAACACCAGTCGTTCCGGCCACTCCTGATGAGGCAGCCGGGCTGCAACGGTTGCGTGCCACCGCGCATTGGAGTCGTCCATAGCTGCAGCCATGTCTATCGCGGCTGCGCCCATCCTGCGGCGCATATCCGCCATATCCGCAGAGGACTCCAGGATTTTGCCTGTTCGCTCCATGTGGTCGGACACGGGCCGGGCTCTGACGGTGGCGCCAACGGTATCAACCATGCCGGAGGGTCTTGGTGGAGCAGCTGCAAGGATGGCGTCAAAGAGCTCGGCGGGGTTTGCCCAAGCAAGCTGGGCCGCCGCCGTCGATCCAGCAGACGTGCCGACGGTGAGGTCCGCGGCGGTCACGTCCAACCCGGCGTCGAACAGTCCAGCGACGACGCCGATCAGCCACGCGTTACCGGTGGAGCCGCCGCCACCGAGGATTAGAGCCCTCTCGCCGTCGGGCACCCGGTGTGAGGCGTCAACCCTTAGCTGAGGCTGGTGCGACCGAGGTTGGTCGGAAGCCGAGGCGGAGGTCAGGGGAGAAGAAGATGTTGTGTTCATGGGAGTCGCCTTTCGCGAATTGCCTGACGGGCGCTCCCAGTGGCGACTAACTCAGTCGCGAGATCGTGGACTGCAGGGGAGCGCCCACTATGGATACTGCGTACATGGGTCTCACCTCCTGGTCTTGGTTCACGATCACCCGAAAACTATCATTCAGCCGACTCACACGCAATCGCCGGGATGGTGGCAGGTAGAGTCTGGAGATGATTCTCACCCGAAGCCTGGACCGCGTCTTAGCGGGCGAAGAGGCTGGTCAGCTTCTCCTGCGCCCGCTGGAACACACAGACGCGGCCGCCCTGGCCGCTGCCTACCGGCGGAACCGTGAGCACCTGGCACCGTGGGAACCAACCCGGGCTGATGAGTTCTACACCACTACAGGCCAGTCGGCGGTGATCCAGGCGAAACTGAATCTCTACGAACAAGGCACTGAGGTGCCTTGGGTGTTGACGACAGCAAAAGGCATCATCGGGATGATCACTCTCTCCGGGATTGTCCGGGGACCCTTCTTGAATGCCAACCTCGGCTACTGGGTGGATGCGGCCTGGACGGGCAAGGGCATAGCATCAGGCGCGGTGGCCGCCGTCGTGGATATGGCCGAAAATGAGCTCTGTCTGCACCGTATCCAAGCCGCTACGCTGGTCCACAATGCGGGCTCCCAAGCCGTCTTGAAGCGGTCTGGTTTCGAGCGGATCGGGATGGCGCCCTCCTACCTGCAGATCGCGGGGGAGTGGCAGGACCACGTACTATTCCAGCGCATTCTGTTCTAGCCGGGGAGGCCCGGCAGGGCGGCGGCTGTCCCTACTGCCGATGCCGTAGGGTACGCCAAGGGCGTAAAGCACCCCTAAAAACCCCGAAAATCCGGTGATTTTGGTCAAAAAGGCGCGGAAACACGCGGAATTTGCTGGCCATGTCAGCCCAAGCTGGTAAGTTTTCGAACAGTGGCTTGCTCGCATTCCGCTTGAAAGCTCAAAAACGTATGAGTCCAGGAGGACGTAAATGGCTAAGAACCGTAGTGAACTCGTTGCAGAGGTAGCAGGCAAGGCTGGCACCAGCCAGGCAGCAGTCAACTCCGTGCTCGATGCACTGTTCGAAGTTTTCGAGACTTCTGTCGCCGCCGGCGAAAAGATCACCATCCCGGGCTGGCTCGCAGTTGAGCGCACCGACCGTGCAGCTCGCACGGGCCGCAACCCGCAGACCGGCGAAACCATCCAGATCGCAGCCGGCCACAGCGTCAAGCTGACCGCTGGCTCCAAGCTGAAGGCTGCTGTCGCCAAGAAGAAGTAACTACTCTTCGGCGAACGCCTTGAAGGGACGGCAACCTTTGGTTGCCGTCCCTTTGCCGTTATTGCTGTTAGTTAATGCACATAGCGCCTCATCCGATTCGCAGCCCGGCGGCAGGTAGCGGACAATGGATAAGTGCCATCAGCAAGAAGCTCCGCTACTGCCCCTTCGCCTGTTCCCAAGCCGGGAGCGCAGGGAGGCACTACAGTCGCGGGCATTTCCTTGCCGTGGCAACTGGCCGGCCTGGCGGTGCTGTTCCTGACTCTTGCGGCGGCCCTCATCTTCTCCGGCGCCTCAGCTGCCCGGCAGGTTTCTGATCCAGGCGAATTGGTCCGTTGGGGCCTTCCTGTGGCGAAAGCCATCCACAACGTGTCAGTGGCAACCGTGGTTGGTGGCCTGATCTTTGCCGTCGGCATCCTGCCCAAGAACCTCGGTGGCTCGCGGTCCCGTGAGAAGGATGCTGATGCGCCCGAACATCCGGCCTTCGCCCGGGCTTTGGCAGTTGCAGCGGCAGCCGGCGCAGCCTGGACTTTGTCCGCGGTGGCGGTCCTTGTACTCACTTACGCAGATGTCGCGGGGCAGGGGCTCTCGGGAGACGCGGAGTTTACGCGCTCCCTGGTCTACTTCATGACGGACATCGAGACCGGCAAAGCTTGGCTCGCGGTCACCATCATTGCCGCTGTCGTCACCACTGCGCTGTTCGGGGTGAGATCCTTGACCGGGCTGGCGTTCACTCTGCTGCTGGCCTTGATCGGCCTCATTCCCACCGCATTGATCGGACACTCCTCCAGTTCCAGCGACCACGAAGGCGCCATCAACTCGCTGGGGCTCCACCTCGTAGGGGTCTCCACGTGGGTTGGCGGCATCATCATGCTTGCGGTCCTCTCCGGCATCCTCACGGGTTCCAGGAGCAAGGGCACACCAGACATCACCGAGCAGACCTTGAGCCGCTTCTCGACACTTGCCGGCTTCGCCTTTGTCCTCGTGTTTGCCTCCGGCGTCATCAATGCCGCCATCCGAGTGACCAACCCCGCGGACCTGTTCGGGTCTCCGTACGGTCAACTCATTGTCGCGAAGTCCTTGGCCACGTTGGTGTTGGGTGGCATCGGCTTCATGCACCGACAGTGGGTTATCCCCCAGCTTGGCAAGAACGGCTCCATGTCGGCCCGCCGCGTGCTGTGGCAGCTTGTGTTGGTTGAGCTTCTGGTGATGGGCGCGACGTCGGGACTCGCCGTCGCGTTGGGACGCTCAGCCCCGCCCCAGCCCACCACCTACGCACCTGATGCATCGCCGTCGTTCATCCTCTCCGGTTACGAGCTTCCACCCGAGCTGACGCCGGAGCGCTGGCTCACGGAATGGCGCTTCGACTGGCTGTGGGTGGGAGTGGCGCTGTTCGGCGCGGTCACCTACATCCTTGGCATCATCAAGGTCCGCCGGCGTGGAGACAAATGGTCCTGGTTCCGGGCAGTCAACTGGATCATCGGACTGCTGGTACTCACTTACATCACCTCGGGCCCGCCCGCTGTCTATGGCCGCGTCCTTTTCTCTGCGCACATGGTGGACCACATGGCCCTGACCATGGTGGCGCCGATCTTCCTTGTCCTTGGCGCCCCCGTAACCCTTGCCTTGCGAGCCCTGCCCGCCAGGGGCGAAGGCGCCCACGGCTCACGTGGCTCGCGCGAGTGGCTGCTGCTGTTTGTGCACTCCAAGTTCTCGCAGATTGTGACGCACCCGCTGTTCGCCGCTGCCAACTTCGCGGGCTCCATCGTCCTGTTCTATTACTCGGACCTGTTCAGCTTGGCGATGCGCGAGCATGTGGGCCACGAGCTCATGAACGTGCACTTCCTTCTGACCGGCTACATCTTTGTGCTGAGCATGATCGGTAGCGATCCCCTTCCCCGCCGCGCCCCCTTCCCCATGCGCCTGCTTCTATTGCTGGCCACCATGGGTTTCCACGCATTCTTTGGTGTGGCCATCATGGGCGGGACCGGGCTGCTGGCCGCTGACTACTTCGGCAACCTGGGCCGGGCCTGGGGTCCGTCGGCCATCGGGGACCAGCAACTGGGCGGTGCCGTGGCGTGGGGTATCGGCGAAGTTCCCACGTTGCTGGTGGCAATCGGCGTGGCTGTCTTGTGGTCGCGATCGGACGAGCGGGAGACCCGACGGGTTGATCGTGCGGCCGACAGGAATAACGACGCCGATCTCAGTGCTTACAACGATATGTTTGCCCGGCTCGCTGACCGCGATGCCAAGATGGCGAACCGCACCACCCAAGCACCCAGGACGCCCCAAGCATCCACGACAGCGCAGGCGGAACGCAGCAACGCCGAACGCCCCACCACAGACTCTGCCGGGCAAACTGAACCGAACACCAAGCTGGAAGGACGCTGATGAGCGAAACCGTACGTACCCAACACCGGGTCCGGGCCTCCGAACTGGAGGGCCGCGGCTGGCTCAACACGGGCGGGAAATCCCTTGACCTCGAGTCCTTGCGCGGCAAGATCGTGCTGCTGGATTTTTGGACCTTCTGCTGCATCAACTGCCTGCACGTGCTGGACGAGCTGCGCCCGCTTGAGGAAAAGTACTCGGACGTACTGGTGACGGTCGGCGTGCATTCGCCCAAGTTCGAACACGAAGCGGATCCCGTAGCTCTGGCATCCGCCGTGGAACGTTACGAGATCCACCACCCTGTCCTGGACGATCCTGAACTCGCAACGTGGAAGGCGTACACCGCCCGCGCATGGCCCACACTGGTGGTCGTTGACCCCGAGGGCTACATTGTTGCCCACCTCTCCGGCGAGGGCCATGCCGACGGCTTGGCCGTCCTCCTTGAGGAACTCGTGGCCGAGCACGAAGCCAAGGGGACCCTCCACCGCGGTAACGGCCCGTATGTGGCTCCCGTGCCGACGTCGGGCACCTTGCGCTTCCCTGGTAAAGCGACTCAGCTCGCCAACGGCAACTACCTGGTAGTGGACTCGGGCCATCACCGCTTGGTGGAACTCCGCCCCGATCTTGAAACTGTGGAGCGCGTCATCGGCTCCGGCACCAAGGGGTACCTCGACGGACAGTCGGAGATCGCCCAGTTCAACGAACCCCAGGGCGTGACCCTGCTGCCGTCGGAACTGGCGTGGAAGCTCGGCTACGACGCGGTGGTTGCCGATACCGTCAACCATCGCCTGCGCGGCGTCACCCTGAGTTCCGGCTACGTTCAGACGCTCGCTGGCAATGGTGTCCAGCGGCTGCTCGACGCCGGTCCTGCCCGGGTGACGGACACCGGCGCTGGCACTTGGTCCGAACACCACGACGGCGGCCCTGCTGACTTCGCTGCCGACGCGATCGATGTTGGGGCGCTGGGTCTGGGAACCGAGGTTTCACTGTCCTCCCCGTGGGACGTGGTCTGGAGCGAAAAGCTGCAGCGGGTTGTGATCGCCATGGCCGGAACCCACCAGATCTTTGCCTTCGACCCCCTGGCCAATGAGGTTTCCATCCTTGCCGGTTCCGGACTTGAGGGCCTTCTGGACGGCAAGGCAGAGGAAGCCTGGTTCGCCCAGTCCTCCGGTCTGGCCATCGATGGTGAAGACAACATCTGGGTGGCAGACTCGGAAACATCCTCCTTGCGTCGCCTGGTGGTCAGCGATTCCGGTGTGAGCGTGGAAACCGCCATCGGCAAGGGCCTGTTTGATTTCGGGTTCCGTGATGGCGAGGCTGCTGAAGCACGCCTGCAGCACCCCTTGGGTGTCACGGTTCTGCCGGACAATTCCGTGGCCATCGCTGATACCTACAACGGTGCCGTTCGTCGCTACGATCCTGCCACCAAGTCTGTATCCACCTTGGCGAGGGGCCTCGCTGAGCCGAGCGACGTCGTCGTGGTTCAGGTAGAAGGCAGCGATCCGCTGCTGGTAGTTGTGGAGTCGAACAAGCACCAACTGGTCCTGGTTCCCATTCCCAAGGAAGCCCAGCAGGTGGACGAGGGAGCATCGCAGACTCACCGTCCCAAGAGCCCGGTAACTCCCGGGAACCTTGAGCTCGCAGTGCGTTTCCAGGCCCCCACCGGCCAGAAACTGGACGACCGTTGGGGCGATCCTACACAGCTGAAGATTTCCTCGACGCCGCCGGAACTGCTGGTCTCCGGTGGAGGCACGTCGGTGGGCTTGCTGCGCACCCTTGAACTGTCTGCTGACGTTCCCGAGGGCATCCTTCACATCACCGCCCGCGCGGCGGCCTGCGATGGCCCCGAGACCGAAGACGGCGAAATCCCCGATCACGCTGCTTGCCATCTCTACCAACAGGACTGGGGCATCCCGGTAGTCTTGCAGGCTGACGGTGAGTCCGAACTGGTGCTGGACCTGCGCGGCATGGACTAAGCCTTGCAAACTGAAATGGCCCGGGTCTGACTCCTTCAGGAGTTGGCCCGGGCCTTTTCGTGCCGTTGGACTGTTCAAAACCGGGCCAGCCCGGGTGAGTGGTTTGTCCAGTATTCAGCGCATCGAGCGTGGAGTTCCGGGTCTTCCCGGTGCGGATCCGGAGCTTGTGGCTGCTTCACAAACCCACCGGTCCCCACTACTGGCAGAGCAACGGGCGACGTGCGGAAGGGTGCATCAGTCATCGGTTGTCCCTGTCTCAGCCCCGGCTGAGCGAGCCTTATGTCGCACTGCCTGACGAGCTTCTACTGCCTCCCTCCGTTAGAAGCACTGGTTATGGTCGAAAGCGCCTACATCCGTCGGGATATCACCCTCGATTACCTGCGCCGCCGTCTACTGGGCAACCGCACTGAGACCCAGGTCTGGAACGACTGCCTTGCTTTTCATCTGGAGCCGCGTCAGTTCAAGAGAGACCGCCGGCGGGACAACGAAGCAATCAGGCAAGGAATGCTGGTGCTGAGGTTCTTCCATGACGACATCGTGTACTCGCCGGAGAATAGGCTCCGGCATGTGCGTGAAGTCCTTGTTCGTGGGCCGGCCCGAACGTGGTCGGACCAGCCCAGTTTAGGGTGGCTCTCATGGCACCGCGGGCCATGAGAGCGGTCGTGGTCCATGGAAGCTGGGCCAGTTCAGCGCGAGGGCAAAAAAAATCAGAAGGTCAGCATGGGGGTGACGGTCACAGTGTCTGCCCCTACGTCCAGCTGGGTGGTGAAGCTGAAGTCGTGCTCCACGTTGAGGTCGTTGACCAGCCCGGTGAAAAGGTTGATCTCCCGGGCAGTGAGGGTGGCCTTCCCGTTGAGCGGAGCCACCACCCATTTACCGCTGAACGGCTCAATGGTGATCTTGGGGTACTCGGTGATTGCCCACTTGATGGTTCCGTCCACCACCCGGGCGTTGCTTGCATGATAGAACGGGCAGTCCGGCTGGAGGCGCTGTTGCTCGGTGGCCTGGGCCGCGCACGTGTCCAGGAATTCCCGGACCTTGCCAGCCACGGCCTCGTTCATGGCAGCGGTGGACCGTGTCTGCAGGTTCAGGGGTGCCTGGCCGCCGTCGCGTGTTGAAACAAGGGCCGATGTCGTAGGGGCTTCGAAGTAGGTGCCATTCAGGCTTGCCTCGTACTTGCCGGGGAAGAACACGGCAAAGTTGTTCCGGCCGTTGGGCATGTTCACGGGTACGCCGTTGAGTGTGGCCTCGCTGGAATTGACCACGGTGACTTCTATGGTGGGAAGCGTTGTGGGCACGAACGCCCATTTAGCGAAGAACAGCCACTGGGTCCCGGTCCGTTCCATCAGGAATTCCGTGTGGAGACGGCTACCGTCCAAGGTGTAGTCCACCGGCACGGCCATGCGGTTGCTGCCCCGGGGTTCGGGGTTTCCAACCTTGATATCGGACATCTTGGAAGCGGCCGTTTGCAAGGCTGTGCCGTCCAACATGGCGGGGTTCGCGCTGGGAACTTTGGCGCGCAGCAAGCCTAGGGCTTCTTCACCTTCACCCTTCTGCAGGGCCTCCAGATATTCCTTGACAGGCTGTTGAGGACTGGCCACCGAGGAGCTCACCAGGTTGATGCAAACGATGGCTCCGGCGGCAGCAAGCATCAGACCGAGCAGCCATCCGGCTGCGGTCTTGACGAACGCTTGACTCAACTGCACGCCCTTTACGTTACCTGCCGCGGCCGCTATCGCCGTGCAGGAAGGCCTCGGAGCGACTTATATCCACCGATTGGAGAAGGCCCGACGCCGGGTGGCAGCAGACGCTGCTGCCGCCCGCCGTCGTGGTTCCGCTGGCAAAACAGTAGTAAAACAGGACTAGCGGCGACGCCGCGAAGACGTGCCGAAGACCCCACGCATGAGATCGCGGCCAAGCTGTGTTCCCATGGATCGGACCATGCTCTTCAGCCCGCCACCCAGCGCTCCACCGAGGGCGCCGGCGATGTCCCCGAACATGCCGTCCTGAGGGGACGGCTGGGGGGAAGACTGCGGCGCTGGAACCGGCGCAGGCGGTGCAGGGAAAGACTCAGGCGACGAGGACCGGGAGCTGGGACGGCCCAGGATTTCTTCCTCAATACGGCGGGCTTCGGCGTCGATGTCGGCCTGCGAATTACCGGAAGACGACGAGGTAGACGCCGGCACCGGCGGCAGCCCGGGCGCTGCGTCTCCGGTAGGAACGGCTGCTTGGCCATTGAGTTTTTCGTAGGCGGAGAGGTTGTCCACCGCGGTGCCGTACTTGACCAGCAGCGAGGACGCAGCAACCGTGCTGCGAATGAGCTCGTCAGCGCTGGGCCCCATCACCGACTCGGGAGCACGGAGGCGGGTCAAGGCAACGGGGGTGGGTGCGCCCTTCTCGTTCATCACAGTGATGACGGCCTCGCCGATGCCAGCGGAGGTGAGGGTCTCTTCGAGGTCGTAGTCGCTGACAGGGAATGTGGACACCGTGGCCTTCAACGCCTTGGCATCCTCCGGGGTGAAGGCTCGCAGGGCATGCTGCACGCGGTTGGCCAGCTGGCCGAGGACGTCGGCCGGAACATCCTTGGGCGTTTGGGTGACGAAGAAGATGCCCACACCCTTGGAACGGATGAGCCGGACCGTGGTGGTGATGGCTTCGAGGAAGGCCTTGGACGCGCCGTTGAACAGCAGATGCGCCTCGTCCAGGAAGAACACGAGCTTCGGCTTGTCCAAGTCGCCGGCTTCAGGCAGGTCCTCGAACAGGTCCGCCAGGAGCCACATGAGGAACGTGGAGAACAACAGCGGCTTGGTCTGCAGCGTGGGAAGCTCCAAGCAGCTGATGACGCCGCGGCCGTCCGGTGCGGTGCGGAGGAGTTCAGCGGTGTCGAACTCGGGCTCGCCGAAGAACTTCTCCATGCCCTGTG
Source organism: Paenarthrobacter sp. TA1.8 (assembly GCF_048595705.1). Lineage (NCBI taxonomy): Bacteria > Bacillati > Actinomycetota > Actinomycetes > Micrococcales > Micrococcaceae > Paenarthrobacter > Paenarthrobacter sp. TA1.8. Next base: position 4,463,594 of record NZ_CP184287.1, on the reverse strand, counting down.
CCTCCAGCGTGACCAGCTCACGCAGGATCACACCGGCTGTGGCCTTGGACAGCCCGCCAAGGTTTGCGAGTTCGGCCTTGCCTTCGTCCGAGGTGAGGAACTGGATGACGGCGCGGAGGTCCTTGAGGTCGATCAGCTCCAGGTTGTTCTTGTCCGCGAAGTGGAAGATCAACTGGAGGCTGGATTCCTGGGTGTCGTTGAGGTCCATGATGCGGGACAGCAGGATGGGGCCGAACGAGGTAATTGTGGCGCGGACGGGGATCCCGTGGCCGTCCCCACCGAGCGAGAGGAACTCAACCGGAAAATTCTTCGCAGACCACTCCTGACCCAGCGCCTCGGTGCGTGCCGTCAGCTTTTCACTGCCAGTGGCCGGCGTTGCCAACCCTGACAGGTCACCCTTGATGTCCGCGAGGAAGACCGGAACACCCGCCGTGCACAGCTGTTCGGCGATCATGTGCAGCGTAACCGTCTTGCCGGTGCCCGTGGCACCGGCAACCAGTCCATGCCGATTCATCATGGCCAGTGGCAAGCGGACCTGTGCCTCTTTGTGGATTTCGCCGTCGACGATCGCGGCACCCAGCTCGATGGTGGCACCTTCCAGGGTGTAGCCCTGCTGGATGGTGGCGAGTTTTTCGGCAGTTGTTGCGGTGGGTTTGTTGGCCATGCGCATAGCTTAGCTGTGCACGGCAAGATCCTTGCTGAAGGCCAGATGCTTGATGTCCTCGGGGTCTGCGGCGAGGTCGAACAGCGCTTTGTAGCCTGTGGCGAGGTAGAGGTTTTTCGCCTCGGGCTGGCGCGGACCGGTGGTCAGGTACAGCTTCCGGTAGCCCCGCCGTCGAGCCTCATTTTCCAGTTCGGCCAGCACCAGTCGCGCCAAACCTCGACGACGATGCGCTGAGTGCGTCCAGATCCGCTTCAGTTCGGCGGTGTGCTGGTCGTATCGGCGGAATGCGCCGCCAGCCACGGACTCGCCGTTCTCCTGAATGATGATCAGTGCCCCGTGCGGAGCTTCGAATTCCTCGGCCGGGTACCTGTTCAGTTCCTCCGCAGCGCCGCCGGTTCCGAACAGGTTGCCGTAGCGCGTTTCGTATTCGACGGCGAGCTCGTCCAGGAGCGGGCGGACGCGGGGATCGCGCATGGGCAGGCTGAGGACGGTAAGGCCCGACGTCGGGAGGGTTGGCGTTGCGGTCATGTCAGGCCTTTCGTAGGTGGAACCCAAGTAGGTAGCAATTAACGTCGTTTTGAGGGCTCATAACGACGTTAACTGCGACTCAGTTGGGTGCGTGGCGGCAACTGTGGACAGGATCCGTCGCGCCAGGGCGTCGTTCTCCCGGAAGGGTGCAGCGTTGGTGTTGGGACGGGCGAACGCCCCTGCGCCCCACCCGGACGTCCACGGGCCCACCGCGAACAGACCCTTCTGAGGAGTATCAACAGGGGACAGGACCTCGTGATTCCCGGAGACCAGGAGTTTGCCGGTGGAGTGGGCACCGTCGGAGGTGAGGAGCCTCTGTTCGGTGCCCCATCCGGCGTCGTGCAGGTCAGTCAGAGCGGGATTCGCTGAACGCTCGACTGAAGCGGCGGGCAGCCGCGCCTCGATGAAAGCGGACGCGTCCACCACCACGGGCGACTGGAACGTCCCGGCCACGAACCTGCCAACAGAGTCGTCAGCACGGACCCACATGCCCGGTCCCAGGAACTTCAGGAGCCCGGCCCTGTGCAGCGCGAGCATCTCGCGAAGCCGATGCGCCGGCGGTCCCGAATCCACGAAACTGAAGAAGCCATGCCACCAACCATGGATGGTCTGCTGGGAGCGCGCGTTGAGCCGCTCCTGGGGGACCAAGCGGCCAAGGTCCATATACACGAACAACAAAGCGGTGAACAGGGCCAGGGTCTCGGAATGGTCGGGGCTGGTCCGGAGGTCAAGGTCGTTCTGGATATAGGCGGCCACGGAGCGCTGGACCGATTCATGGCTGGCGAAGGCGCAGCCGCTCAGCGGGTGGTCCAATTTTTCGAGGTCCAAGCGCAGCGCAGGATCCGGCACGGAAAACGCCACCAGCTCTTCCCGGGCGGCGCTGTACCAATCGACGGCGTCGAACCTCGCCTCGAAGCCGGCCCACGTCCCGAGCACCCGCGACGGGTAGCCGGTGAACAGCTCGCGGTAATACGCGTAGCCTGCATCTTTGGCGATCAACGGCCACAAGTGTGCACGGAAGTCGAGTTCCTGGTGCTCTGCGAGCAGGGCATCAACGGCCTCGGCCGTGAAGTAGCGCGGACGGGCGATCGGCTCGCCGCGCAAAACGGAAGAGATCTTGGAGTGGTACGGCACACCGCGTCGTGACCCGGCCCAGACCCGCGGCTCGGCACCGGACGGCACGTACTCGAGTTCGCCGTCGGACCTTTCTTCAAAGCGGCCGCCGCGGCCTTCGAACAACAGCACCATCAGATCCACAAAGGCGAGGCCCATACCGGAAACAATCACGTCCTGCCCGGGCTCAATGGCGGAGTAGTCCACGTCCGTGGTGTACGACGGCGGCGCATGGAACCCGCCGTGCCGGGCTGCGAACTCACTGAGTCCGGCAGATTCGGGGCCAGGCAAGGAATCGGTGTGGCCCAGAGCGTAAACCACGACGTCGGCAACCACCTCGGTGCCGGAAGCCAGCCGCACGTGGTGCGCACCGTCGTCGGGCTCGCCACCCGACGCAGCTGAAGCACCGCCAGCTGAAGCACCACCGCCCGAAGAGCGCACGACGCCGGTGGCCGTGTCGCGGTGCACTGTCACGGTCACGTCCGGGCCAAGGGCGCTCACGGCCCGGCGGAAGAACCACTCAAGGTACTTGCTCTGCAGTTGCCGGGTGGGGAATGACGCGGGAGTCAGTGCGCGGAGTTGGGCGAGCAGGTGCGGCTCGAAAGCTGGAACGTCCCGGATGCTGCCATCCAGCACCCCCGCAGCCCACGTGGAAAGCCCTGGTCCGTCAATCGAAGGCCCGTCGCAGGCAACCGAGGCATCCGTGAACATGGTGACGTCCGCAGCCGTTGAGTTCAGCAGTAGCCCGGGATCCTGGTCATAGCGCCAGATCCTCCCGGAGCCGGGTTCATGCGGTTCGATGACATGGACATGCAGGGGACCGTGGAACAGTGCGGGACGGTTGGCCGCGAGCCGTTCCAGGACGCCGGCCGTGCGCGGGCCGCCGCCGATGAACGCGATAGCGGGTACTCGTGACGGCATGGGATCTCCTGAAAAGCAGTGATTGGTGATGCCCAATCTAAGGACGAAGCAGGCTGCCGGTCGAGGCGGCGGTAACCGCCGTTCACCACACGTCACGCAGCGTTAAGACGCGCAAAACCACGTCTCATTTAACGGTTCGGGAAGGAAATTGTGACGCTGTGCGAACTCCTGCGAAGCCGCGCGAAGTCCAGTGAAGAAGTGCAAATTCCCGCCTTGCTGCCGGGTTTCGCGCGGCCCTAGATTGGCAGCCATCCGATAGACAACAACCGATCTGAAATGAGGTGGCGCATGAGTGCAATCGCACCGCCTGCCACGGCGGAAACGTCACCGCCCACCCCGGACTACTCCGAGTACAAGCTGGTTCCGGCCCGGCATCCATGGCGATGGGTGGGCACCGTACTGGTAGCTGCCGGCGTCGCAGCCATTGCATGGTCGCTGGTCACCAACCCGCGCTGGGAGTGGGGAGTGGTGGCTGAATGGTTCACGGCCCAGTCGGTGGTCAACGGACTCATTGAGACCCTCAAGCTCACAGCCATTTCCGGTGTCCTTGGCTTCGTCCTCGGGTTCATCCTGGCCCTCATGCGCCTGTCCGCCTCGCCGCTGCTGGTCTCGGTGTCCTGGACGTTCTCCTGGATCTTCCGCTCCACGCCGCTGCTGGTCCAACTCCTGCTTTGGTACAACCTCGGTTACCTGTACGAGAAGATCAGCCTGGGCATCCCTTTCACGGACGTCCGCTTCTTCGAGGCACAGACCACCACGCTCATCAGCCAATTCGCCGCGGCCGTCCTGGGACTCACCCTGAATCAGGCGGCCTACTCCGCCGAAATTATCCGCGGCGGCATCCTCTCCGTGGACCAAGGCCAGCTGGAAGCTGCCTCCGCCTTGGGTATCCCGGCGTGGAAGAGGTCCACCAGGATCGTGCTGCCGCAAGCCATGCGCGCTATCCTGCCCAACGCGTTCAACGAGATCATCGGCCTGGTCAAGGGCACCTCCATTGTGTACGTCCTGGCCTACTCCGAACTTTTCTACACGGTCCAGGTCATCTACAACCGGACCCAGCAAGTGCTTCCGCTGCTGCTCGTCGCCACGCTCTGGTATGTGGTGATCACCTCGGTGCTGAGCGTTTTCCAGTACTACATCGAACGCCACTTCTCCAAGGGCGCCCTGCGGACCCTGCCACTCACACCGTTGCAGAAGGCCCGGAAGTTCTTCACTACCCACGTTGCTTCCACTCCCACCAAGGACGCCCGATGAGCACCATCGCTGCACGCAAAGAATCCACGACGACGGCCCAGGCTGGCGGTTCAGCCGGCGCTCCGGCCGGCACTCCTGCCGGCACGACGGCGGCCCGGCCCGCCTCGGCGGACAAGAAGGCCACCCGCGGTCAGGTTGACATCACCAATGTCCGGAAGTCCTTCGGTGCTACCGAGGTCCTCAAAGGCGTGTCGTTGTCCGTGCCGCCGGGCGGCGTTGCCGTGATCGTCGGACCCTCCGGCTCCGGGAAGTCCACCCTGTTGCGCACCATCAACCACTTGGAAAAAGTCGACGGCGGTTACATCACCATCGACGGCGAACTGGTGGGCTACGAGGTCCGCGGCAACAAGCTTCACGAGCTTCGTGAGAAGGACATCCTCAAGCAGCGCACCCATATTGGCATGGTGTTTCAGAGCTTCAACCTGTTCCCGCACCTCACTGCCTTGGAGAACGTCATAGAGGCGCCCATCGTGGCTCAGAAGCGGTCCAAGGCCGAAGCCCGTAAACGCGGTCTTGAGCTCTTGGACAGAGTGGGCCTGAAGGATCGCGCCGACGCTTACCCTCGACAGCTTTCCGGCGGCCAGCAGCAGCGGGTCGCGATTGCCCGGGCACTGGCACTTGATCCCAAAATCCTGCTTTTCGACGAGCCAACCTCCGCGCTGGACCCGGAGCTCGTCAACGAAGTCCTGGACGTCATCCGTGAACTCGCCAAGTCCGGCACCACGCTCATTGTGGTGACGCACGAGATGGGCTTCGCCAGGGATGTCGCGGACACCGTGGTGTTCATGGACCAGGGCCAGATCGTCGAGTCCGGCACTCCTCAGGAGATCTTCGCCAACCCCCGCGAGGAACGCACCCGCAGTTTCTTCTCCAAAGTCATCGAACCAGCTTTCAACATCTAGGACATCCCATGCTTCGCACTACAAAGACCAAGCTCCTGGCACTCGCTGTACTTCCCGCCGTCGTGCTTCCAGTGCTGGCCGGGTGCTCCGACCCTGGGGCGTCGGCAGCCCAACCGGAGTCCGAGGCTGCCAAGAACGGGATCGTCTACAACACGTCAGTGGACCAGAACCGCATCCGCGCCGAGAAAGACGCTGCTGCGGCGGGAGCCGTTCCCGAAGCCATCGCCAAGGACGGCAAGCTGACCGTTGCCACCACAGCTGGTTCAATCCCGCTGTCCTTCCACGCGACCGACGACAAGACGCCGATCGGTGTCGAAGTGGACATCGCCCAGCTTGTGGCCGACAAACTCGGGCTGGAACTGGATCTTCAGGTGACATCGTGGGAGAACTGGCCCCTGAAGACCCAGTCAGGTGATTTCGAGGCAGTCTTCTCCAACGTAGGCATCAACGCCGCCCGCGTGAAGCTGTTCGATTTCTCCACCTACCGGGCTGCCTACATGGGCTTCGAAGCGAAGAAGAGCTCCACGTACGACATCAAGGGTTCTGAGGACATCTCCGGCTTGAAGATCTCCGTGGGCTCGGGCACCAACCAGGAGAAGATCCTCCTGGCCTGGAACAAGGAACTCGAAGCCAAGGGCAAGGCGCCGGCCACACTGCAGTACTACTCCTCTGACGCCGACACCATCCTGGCGCTCTCCTCGGGCCGCACGGACCTGAACCTGGCACCGTTCCCCTCGGTGACCTACCGGGAGAATACGCGTGACGACCTCAAGGTAGTGGGCAAGGTCAACGCCGGATGGCCTGCAGAAACGCTCGTTGCTGCCACCACCCTCAAGGGCAACGGGCTGGCTCCGGCCATCACCGATGCCCTGAACTCCACCATCAAGGACGGCTCCTACGGCAAGGTCCTGGAACGCTGGGGGCTCTCCGAAGAAGCCATCCCGGAATCCAAGACGGTCACAGAGGCCACGTTCGGGACCGGCAAATGAAGTTCCAAGTCCTGGACATCATTCCCCACGTGAAGAAACCGGTCACGGGGGAGATCGTCTCCACCGCTGACCGATTGAACCAGGTGGTGGAGACGGCGCGCCGTGCCGAGAAACTCGGCTTCGACAGCTTCTCCGTAGGGGAACGCCACGCAGGCGAGTTCGTTTCGTCATCCCCGACGACGGTACTCGCCGCGATTGCCGCCGTGACCAGCCGGATCCGGCTCCAAACCGGTGTCACCGTGCTCTCCGTGCTTGACCCGGTGCGCGTGGCCGAAGATTACGCCACTATCGACCAACTGAGCCGGGGCCGCTTGGAACTGGTGATCGGCAAAGGCAACGAAGTCCTGCAGTACCCGCTCTTCGGGCTGTCCCTGGACGACCAGTGGGACCTCCTGGCCGAGAAGTACGCGCTCCTCCGCACGCTGTGGCGCAAGGAAAGTGTCACTTGGTCCGGCCGCTTCAGGTCACCGCTCACCGAGCCAACCACGACGACGCCCCGCCCCTTTGCGGGGTCGCCGCGGATTTGGCACGGCTCAGCTACAACCCTGACGTCCGCTGCGCTCGCCGCCAAATGGGGTGACCCACTGTTTACGGCCAACGCCATCCAGCCCCGCGGAAACTACAAGGTCTTGATCGACCATTACCGCGAAGAGTACGAGCGTCACGGGCACGATCCGCGACACCAATACCTCGGCGCGGGCAGTGGCGCCGGAGGTGTTTTCATCGCGGACACCACTCAGGAAGCCATCCGTCAGTACGGGCCTGTTTATGAAGGGCTGACCGCCAACCGGAACGTCCCCGGCAACAACTCGCCGTTCAGGGACATCGGGCACGCAGTAGCCGAAGGGCCTGCACTTGTGGGCAGCCCGGAGCAAGTGATCGACAAGATCCTCAGCTACCACTCCCTGTATCAACACGACCTTCAGTCGATCTCCTTGCCCACCACGCTGCCTTTCGAACAGCAGCTGGAGATCCTGGAGCGCTTCGCGCTGGAGGTCATTCCGGCCGTCCGGGCTTCTGCGCCGAGCAGCCTGTGGGAAGCCAGCGATCCCTTTGGCGGCCGACCAGAATTCGCCGGAGCCACCGAACCCGACGCTGCAGCAACCGTCACAGCAGACCACGCCTTCAACAGGAGCGATACCGCCCATGTCTTTGCAAACTAAAAGCGCTACGCACACCGCAACCGCCTTCGAATCCTTTGACGAGGAATGGCAGGAGTGGCACGACGCCCATGAGCGGCACCGTGCCCACCCGCACGGCTTCCTCGCCGTGACCCACCTGCATTGGCTTAGCAACGAGGTCACGCGGCTGGAAGGCGTGCCCGGCAGCTGGAGTGCGGACGACGACGTCGTACGCGTTGTCCTCAAGCCGGGCGAAAGCCTGCAGCAGGACGGCGTTGAACTGAACACCGGCAAGGCAGAAACGCTTGAGTTCGGCCCTATCGAGGAGCGCGGCGGCATCAACTTGGTTTCCGGCGATACCGTAATCGAGGTGGCCAAGCGCGGCGGCGAGTACATCGTGCGGCCACGGAACCCGTCCAACGCTCTCTTGAAGGAATACCAGGGCACACCCGCCTATACACCCAATGCCGCGTTTGCCGTAGCCGGTACGTTCGTCCCGTTCGAGGCTCCGCGCCCAACCACGGTGGGTGCCGCCGTCGAGGGCATCCAACACGTCTACGAAGCTCCCGGCGAGATTCGTTTCAAACTGGCCGGTGAGGAACTGGCGCTGACGGCGTTCGACGGCCACGCACCGGGTTCGCTGTCCGTGCTGTTCACGGACCAAACCTCCGGCAAGACAACCTACGCGGCCAACCGCTCACTCTCCGTGGTGCCCGCCGCCGGCGGCTCCGTGCAGCTCGACTTCAACAGGGCCGTCAACCTGCCGTGCGCCTACACCGACCTTGCCACCTGCCCGTTGCCGCCCGCGGAAAACCGTCTTCCGGTGGCTATCGAAGCGGGCGAGAAGATTCCCTACGAACGTCAGGACCAGCAGTGAGCACCTTCGAAGAGCGCAAGGCCGGATTCCTTGCCATTGAACTCGACGACGCGGGGTATGGGAACATTGCCTCCGCCGTCCTCGCGGCCGAGTCGGCCGGTTTCCACGTGGCAACCTTCAAGGACACGCCGGACGCCGGAAGGGTCAACGCCCTGCAGCGTGCGGCTTTCGCCGGACCAGTGACCCGGACCATCGCCGTGGTCCCCGAGGTGGATACCGTCTATACGGAGCCTTTCCACGTCTCCACTCAGCTCGCGAGCCTGGACTACGTGTCGGGCGGCCGGGCCGGGTGGATCGCGACCGCGGCAGAGTCACCCGAGGCTGCTGCCGCCGTCGGACGCTCTTTTGTCCAGGGCGAGGCGCTGGCACAGGAAGCAGCGGCGTCCATCGAGGTTAGCCGGAGGTTGTGGGACTCCTGGGAGGACGACGCCGTGATCCGTGACGTTGCCACCGGGCGTTATATCGACGTCGACAAGCTGCACTACGCGGACTTCGAAACTCCCGCGGACTTTGCTGGACCGGCCTATTCGGTGAAAGGCCCTTCCATCATTCCCCGGCCGTTGCAGGGTCAGTTGCCCGTGTTGGCCGTGGCATCGCTGGTGGGGGAGGGCTTGGTGCCGGTAGAGGCGGTGGACGCCGTGCTGGTGACCGCGCCGACGCCGGAGCTGCTCGCTGCCGAAATCCGCGACGTGCGGGCGCGGCTTGGTTCCTCGGTAGCGATTGTTGCAGAGCTCGACGTCGTCCTGGACGCGCGTGGGCAGGCTGCGGCTTCGCGTTCCGGAGCCGCAGGGGAGACCGGACAGGCGCGGTTTGTCGGCTCTGCTGCGGGTCTCACCGACCTGCTCGACTCGCTCCTCAGGGAAGCCGACGGCGTTCGAATCCACCCGGCCACCCTGGACGTTGAGCTGGAAGAACTTTCACGGCTTGTGCTCCCGGAGCTGCGCCGCCGAGGTTCACTGCGGGCGCCCATCCAGGACGGCACGTTCCGTAATGTGCTGGGCCTTGCTCCGGCGGAGAACCGCTATTCGACCACTGCCGCGGCTACTGTCGCCGCCGGAAAGTAGGGGAACACCATGACACGCCACATTTTCCAGCCAAGCGGCCAGATTCAGTTTGGAATCTTCTTCCAGGGCGTCAACTCCGGCACCATCTGGAAAGCACCCCAAGCGGGCTCGCAGACGGACTTCGAGTCGTTCCGCCACATCGCCCAGACCGCGGAGCGAGGCAAGTTCGCAGCCTTCTTCCTGGGTGAAGGGCTCCGCCTCCGCGAACATCTTGGGCGTCCCCACGCGCTCGATGTTGTGGGCCGGCCCGACGCCCAGACCATGCTTGCCGCATTGGCAGCAGTCACCAGGAACATCGGCTTGGTGGCTACGCAGAACACCACGTACAACGACCCCGCGGACCTCGCACATCGCTTGTCATCCCTGGACCTGATCTCCGGTGGCCGGGCCGCGTGGAACATCGTCACCACCGACAACGCCTGGACGGGTGCGAACTTCCGCCGCGGTGGCTACCTGGACCATGCTGACCGTTACAAGCATGCAGAAGCGTTCGTGGAAACCGCCAAACGTATCTGGGACTCATGGGAAACCCCCACCGGACCTGCGCGGCGAGTACTTCACGAAGGCCAGCACTACACCGTTGACGTCACTCCGCGCCTGCCGCGTAGCGCCCAGTACCGCCCCGTGCTCTTCCAGGCCGGCGATTCACCGGATGGCCGTGACTTCGCAGCCCGCCAGGCAGACGTGATCTTCTCCGCCCACCCCAAATTCGATGACGCCGTTGAGTTCCGCCGCGACATCGTGACACGCTCCATCGCGGCCGGCCGCGGCGCCAACGCCGTGCAGATCATGCCAGCCAGCGAGTTCATCCTGGGCGCCACCGATCAGGAAGCCCAAGATAAGAAGGCCTGGGTCCGGAGCCTGCAGATCGGCCCGCAGCAGGCCATTGCTTATCTGGAACAGTTCTGGGGCCGCGAACTCTCGTCCTACGATCCCGATGGCCCTCTTCCGGAGATCGATCCCGTTGTGGAGGAAACTTCCGAAACCCGAGGCAGTGGCTTCCATGGTGCCAAGGCCCGCCAGCTTGCTGATCAGTGGAGGGCCGAGGCCAAGGACAAGGGCCTCTCCATCCGCCAGTTCGTTACCTCCAAGACGGCACGCATCGACGCCACTTTTACCGGTTCGTACACGGCGGTGGCCGACCACCTCGCGGAGTACGCCCGGGTGGGCGCCGTGGACGGCTTCAACATCTCGCCGTGGCTCATCCCCACAGGCTTGGACGACATCGTCAACCATCTGGTTCCCGAACTTCAGGAACGCGGCGTCTACCCCACGGAATACCGGGGCACAACGCTGCGCGAAAACCTGGGACTGGAAACTCCGGTGCGGTCCGAAGATTCGGTGCGCGTCGGATGAAGGCAGAACGCCTGTTGAAGAACTTGCTGCGTCGGCTTGGCTTGCAGCCGGGCCCACGCGGGACAGAGCCCGACGGCGGCGGCTCCAGTGCCGCCGTCGTCGACGTTTCGCGCGGAACGGTCAGCTTACAGCTGACGGTGTGGGGGCAGGCGCTTTAGCCGGTGCTAGAGGAGTTCCCGGAACACGTTCCAGCCGCTGCCAACCGGCCCTTGGGGCCCGTAGAGGCCGGTGGTCATGGCGCCCGTGGAATAGAGGACAAGGTCGCCGTTGCCATTGACGGCGGCAAGGTTGTTGTATTTCTGATGGGCGTAACTGCCCAGACCCGCCACATCCTGGAAGTCGTTCCAGCCACCGCCCATGAACGCTTGGGCGCCCCAGCCGCCCTGACCGTCGGCGGAGTACAGCTGAAGGCCACCACTATGGTCCCGGCCGAAGATTTCCACCGTGCCGTCACCGTTCATGTCGCCGCCAGGGATGATCTTGTTCATGACCTGCCAACCCCAACCCACCTTGGACGGGGCGAGCCAACCGCCGTTTCCATTGCCCGGGTACAGGAACAGATCGCCGGCCGCGTTCCGCGCCAGGACGTCGTTGGTGCCGTCGCCATTGAAATCTCCGGGTCCCAGGATCGAGTCGAAGACGTTCCAGCCGGCACCGACCTGCCGGGTTGGAAGCCAGCCGCCGTCGCCATCTCCCGGGTACAGGAATAGCTGGCCGGATGTGTTCCTGGCGAGCAGATCGTTGAATCCGTCGCCATCGAAATCCCCGGGGGAGAAGACGATGTTGAACATGTTCCAGCCCGCCCCCACCTGCCGGGGATCATCCCAGGAACCGAAATAGACCGGGCACGGACCCTCGCACATGCCTTTGTAGTAGGTGTAGGTCCGCGGGTACAGGATGAGCCGGCCATCATGCGTGCGGGCGAGGGGCTCAAAGTTGCCGCGGCCTGTCCACCCCATGGCGCGGCTGGACGCCTTGATGGCTTTGGTCTCTGCGCTCAACTGTGACCCGGTGGGGCAGCCTGGTTCGCCGGGTGTGAGCGGGTAAACCCTCAAGGAGATGCGGCTGCCCTGGTCCTCAGGGAGGACACGCAAGGTTTCACCTTGACGCTCGGCGGGGAGTGGCTGGCCATCGCGCAACCATTCCAAGGTAATCGCGTCCCCGGAACCGTCGGGGTTCCTGCAGCCCCAGTAGTCGTAGTTGTACTGGCGTCTCATTTCAGAACCGACGTAAGGGACGCCGTCGATGTACGGTGTCGGCTGGGACGCTGCGGTGGCTGGGCCGGCCCCGAGCAGCCCGGCCACCGGCAGCCCGGAACCCAAGAATCCCATTGCGATTACGGTCGTGACAGAGCGCCTCAACGAGCGCGATCGAAAGTTCCCCATTTTTCCCCCCCGGAAAGTATCGCGTCGTTGCCGCGTGGTGTGTGCTGAGGCTACCGCACTTCCGTCCGTGAGGTCAGGGGTTGACGGGGGCCACCATGAACACATCGATGAGGTCCTCGGATTCCAGCACGAAGCCGTGACGTTCATACAGGCGACGGGCGGCGCTGCCCTGAAGCACGTTCAAACGGAACGGGCGTTCGTCCAAGGAAGCCGACAATACGTGGTGAAGCACGGCACTGCCCAGGCCTCTGCCCTGATGCGCGGGAGCCACATAGAAGTGTTCGATCCACCGGCTGTCCGGCTCAGGTCGGATAGCGATCACACCTGCATCTACGCCGTCCGAATGAATGACGTACGTATGTTCGGGCTGGAAGCCGTTCAAGAAGCGCTCGCGGACCCGCACAGGATCGAAACGCTGCAACCGCTCAAGGTCCGGGCGCATCACTACAGCGCGCAGTTCGGCAATCCAGGCGGCGTCGGTGGCTACAGAGGGGCGGAGGACAAAGTCAGCGGACATGCCATCAAGCCTATGCCGCCCAGTTCGAGGCCGCCCACGAAAACCATAGGATGAAACCGACGAAAGGTGCAGCCACGATGGTCACACGCGAAGAAGTAGAAGCAGCGTACTCACGGACAGCCGGCTGGGTTCGCCATACGCCGCTGGCCGAGAGTGGCAACCAGGAACCGTACCACCTGTGGTTCAAGTGCGAGTATATGCAGCACACGGGCTCCTTCAAGGCCCGTGGCGCCTTCAATCGCCTGCTCACGGCGAAGGAAAGCGGGGAGCTCAATCCGGAGGTGGGCATCGTGGTGGCTTCCGGTGGCAACGCCGGCCTTGCCAACGCTTACGCCGCAGCCAAGCTGGGAGTCCCTGCAACAGTTTTCGTTCCAGAATCGGCTCCGGCAAACAAGGTCCACAAGCTCTACGCAAGTGGCGCGAAGGTAGTCCAAGGCGGCGCTGAGTACGCAGAGGCTTATGCCGCTGCGATCCGCTTCGCCGACGAGAAGGGCGCGGTGTACTGCCATGCCTATGATCAGCCCGAGATCGTGGCTGGCGCAGGTGGCGTCGGGCTTGAGCTCCTGGACGAACTGCCCGACGTCGATACGATCCTCGTTGCTGTAGGCGGCGGCGGGCTGATGGGCGGCATCGCAGCGGCGGTAGAGGGCAAGGCTCGCGTGGTGGGCGTCGAACCCGAAACGGTTCCCACCCTGCACACCGCGTTGGCCAAGGGCGAGCCAGTGGACGTGGCAGTCTCCGGGATTGCCGCGGACTCCCTCGGAGCCCGGCGGATCGGAGAGATCGGCTTTGGAGTTGCCCGGCGTACGGGTGTCCAAAGCCTGCTGGTCACCGACGAGGATATTGTCCAAGCCCGCAGGGCCCTGTGGGAGACGCACCGCATCGTGGTGGAGCACGGCGCAGCCGCAGCCTACGCCGCGCTGCTGTCCGGCGCCTACACCCCACGAGCGGGCGAAACCGTTGCCGTCATTCTCTGCGGCGCCAACACTGACCCCGCGCACTTCTAGCCGCACCCAAGTAGGTCGCAGCAGTGCGCGTTTTGAGCTCTCAAAACGCGCACTGCTGCGACTCAGTTGGGTCAGCGAGCCTACTTCTTGGGCAGGCCTGCCGGGTTCAGCTCAGACGCCGGAATGGCCTCGGAAGAGAGTCCCCAACGGTCCAGGATCTTGCCGTAGCTGCCGTCCTTGATGAGGGTGTTGAGTGCAGCCTGGGCGGCGACGGCGAGTCCGTTGCCCTTTTGGGTGGTGAAGGCAATTTCGGCCTTCAGCGGCCAGCCGCCTTCGAGCGTGCCCACTTCCTTGGTCTTTCCATCTTTCGCAGCCTTGTACGCCGCGGAAGCATTGGGTCCGAACGTCAGGTCCGCACGGCCTGACTGGAGGGCGAGCTGGGAGGCGGAGTCGTCGTCGTAATACTGGAACTCAACCGGCTTCAAACCGTTTTTCTTGTTCTCCTCGTCCCATCGCACCAGGATGGCTTCCTGGTTGGTGCCCGAGCCGACGATGATGCGCTTCCCGGCCACGTCCTTGGTTTCCTTGATGGTGGAGATGTCCGAGTCGGTCTTGGCGTAGAAGCCCAGGAGGTCATTGCGGTACGTGGCAAAATCGAACTTCTCCTTGCGGGCCTCGGTCACAGTGACGTTGGAGAGGACGGCCTCGTACTTGCCGGATTCGACGCCAAGCGGCCAGTCGGCCCACGCCACGGGCAGCACTTCCACCTGAAGGCCCAGGCTCTCACCCACTGCGTAGGCGATGTCCACTTCGCTGCCAATGAGGGTTTTGTTGTCCGTGGCAAACGTGCTCAACGGCGGAGTGCCGCCGGTGGTCACCACGGTCAGCTTGCCGTCCGCTTTGATGGCGTCCGGAACCAATGCGGCCGCGGCTGAGTCCACAGACACCTTGATGCGGTCCTGCTGCGGGGTCAGGTTGAACTCTTTGGTGCTTGATGAAGCGCTCGACGCCGGGGCGGTCGCCCCCGTTGCGGCCGTCGCCTCGGGATCGGAGCAGGCCGCCAGCCCCAGTAACGCCGCAGCGGCCAGCGCCGCGGTGGCGCCGGTCTTGAGAGCAAAGCGTGCCATTATTTCTCCTTGGATTGCCCGAATCGGGAAGTCTGATGCGTCCTTGTGGCTGCAACTATCCGGCAGCTCCTGGGAAGCGGTCAAAGCGATCTGAAACGCTGGGATACAGGGGTTCACGGCGGTTAATCGGGCGTCGAACGGGGTCACAAAACCGTTCCCTGGAACTTGGGTAACCACAGCGCGACGCAACTCACAGAAATAAGCCGGGTGTCGTCGTCGTTGTCGCTAGAGTGCCCGGCAATCAACCGTGCGGGCACAAAAAACGTACCGAAAGGCCTTTCCTGTGACTGTTCCTCTTTCCATCCTCGACCTGGCAACCATCGGGAAGGGCCAGACGGTGGCGGAAAGCCTCGCGGGCAGCGTGGCCATGGCGCAGAAGGCCGAAGAGTTGGGTTATCGCCGGGTCTGGTACGCCGAGCACCACAACATGTCCGCGATTGCCTCCTCCGCTACCAGTGTGCTGATCGCCCACGTCGCCGCCCACACCAAAACCATCCGCCTGGGTGCCGGTGGCGTCATGCTGCCCAACCACTCGCCGCTGACCATCGCTGAGCAGTTCGGCACGTTGGAGACGCTGCACCCGGGGCGGATCGACCTCGGTCTTGGCCGTGCCCCCGGCAGTGACCAAAACACCATGCGTGCGCTGCGCCGCGACCACACGTCCTCGGACAGGTTCCCGCAGGATGTCCTGGAACTGCAGGGCTACCTCACTGGTCCCACCCGCATCCAAGGTGTTGAAGCGACGCCAGGCAAGGGCACCAACGTGCCGCTGTACATCCTGGGGTCCTCGCTGTTCGGCGCCCAGTTGGCCGCCCAGTTGGGCCTTCCGTACGCTTTCGCTTCGCACTTTGCTCCTGCCGCGCTGCAGGATGCCGTGGCTGTTTATCGCCGTGAATTCCAGCCCTCGGACCAGCTGTCCGAGCCTCACGTGATCGCCGGCGTGAACGTTACCGCCGCGGATTCCAACGCCGAGGCCCAGGCCATTCACCTCGCCGTGAAGCGCGCCCGTGTCTCACTGTTCTTTGGTGGCGGTCGCGAATTCACCGACGACGAAGCAGACATGGTGCTCGATTCCCCGCAGGGCCAGCACATCGCCCAGATGATGAAGTTCTCCGCCGTGGGCACCAAAGATGTGGTGCGCGATTACCTCGACGAGTTCGCGGCGTTCGCTGATGCCGATGAACTGATCGTGGCGCACCAAAGCATTGGCACCGAAGAGCGCCTGCGGTCAGTGGAACTCGTGGCCGAGGTTGCGGGGCTGGTGAGCGCGTAGGGTAGCTCCACTACCCGGAGTGCCCCGCGAATTCGGGTGCCATGGGGTGGCGATCATCCCAGGGAAGTACGGATTCCACGGCTGCGCCGATGTGGAATACGGTCGCGTCATCGAACGGATGTCCCACGATCTGCACCCCTGTGGGAATACCGCAGTCTGCCATGCCGCTGGGAACGGCCAGGACCGGGCATCGATTGGCAATGTTGAACGGCGCAGTCATATGTGCCTGCCAGTAATGGCTGAGGTGTTGGCCGTTGGCGTCGATTCCGTTGAGATAGTCGGCGTCGGCTTCCAGAGCTGGAATAGCCGACGCCGGACACAGCAGCGCGTTGAACCCGGTCATGGCCTCTGCCAACTGCGCCTGCAGGAGGGTTTCGGCGCGCAGCCCATCGACATATCGGTTGGCCTTGGCTGCCGCGCGGGCATCAGCCATGAAGCGCCTGGTGTAGGCGGCGAGCTGCGGCTCGCTACCGGCCGTTTCGTCCTCCATGGCCGGACCCAGCAGATATCCGAAGTGCGTAAACATGGTTCTGCTGATTTCCTCGACAGTCCAAGGGAGGACGATCTCCTCCACCACGGCCCCCGCCGCCGTCAGAGCTTCCGCCATTCGACGGGTGTTGGCCTCGACGTCGGGAGCTACCGGGTAATTGCCCAAGCGTAGGCAAAGCGCGATCCTCAAGCCGGCCACCGCTGCCGGATCCGGAGTTATGGACGAAGTGTCGGCCACTGTGGTGTGATCACCGGGGTGCCGCCCGGACATGATGTTTGCCAGCAATGCCGTGTCTGCCACGGTACGTGCCATGGGCCCATCGCCACGGTAGTGGTCCGCTGACAACGGGGCTAACCCTGGAATCCTTCCATAGGGCGCCTTGTAGCCAACGGTTCCAGTGAACGACGCCGGCAACCGTGTTGATCCAGCGATGTCGGACGCCGTAGCCAGGGGCGCGAACCCGGCAGCCAACGCCGCACCCGAACCTCCCGATGACCCACCGGGGGAGAACTGTTGGTTCCACGGGTTTCGGGTGACACCCCAGAGCGGGCTGTGCGTGACAGTCGCGCAGCTCAATTCCGGCGTGGTGGTTCGGGCATGGATGATCCCGCCGGCCCGTCGAATCCTGTCAATCACAGGATGGTCGGACTCTGCAATGGTGTCCTTCCGCATCACGAGACCTTGGGAAAGCGTGCGGCCTTGGAGCCCGTGCTTTTCCTTTGCGGCCACCGGCAATCCAAGCAGGGGAGTAATGTCCCGGCCGCGGGCATACTGGGTGGCTGCCTTTCGTGCCGCCGGCAGGGCTTCCTCAAAGAGTGTCTCTGTCAGCGCATTGACGCCGCCGTTTACCTCCCCGATGCGGTCGATCACCGCTTGCAGTAGTTCCACCGGAGAGAGCTCACGGCGTCGGAACAGACCCAGGGCCGTACTGGCGTCGAGGTAGTGCAACGCGGTCATGCCAGCTCTCCCTGCACCAGTTCCCGGGCAACACCCGTCAGCATCTGCACGCCCGTCACCATGTCCTCGTCGCTGGTGAATTCGCGCTCGCAGTGGGATACGCCGTCCACGCTCGGGATAAACAACATCACCGACGGAACGGCCGTGTTCATGGCCACGGAATCGTGCCCGGCCATGGTCTGGATGCGGCGGGAAGACAGCCCAAGGTTGGCCGCGATCTTGGCTGATAGTTCCAGCCCGGCTTCCGGGAAACGTCGGATGGGGCGGATATCGAAGTCTTTGACGTTGACTTTGATGTCATGTTCAGCGGCCAGTTTCCCGATGTCGGCCAGCAACCTGGCGCGGGCTGCATTGACGATCTCCGGGTCGCCCGACCTCAAATCCGCCACCAGGTGCACACGACGTGCGACGACGATGGGCGAGTTGGGCTCCAACGTCAGCTGGCCTACGGAAGAGACCAATGCTTCCTCGTCGAAGTCTTTGGTGACCTCGTGGACCATCAGGATGATTTTCGATGCCGCCACCAGGGCATCGTGCCGGTCTGCCATGGCGGTGGCACCAGTGTGGGACTGTTCGCCCAGCACTTCAATGTCCAGCTTCTGCGTGTACCAGCTGCTGTCCACCAAACCGATGCTGATTCCTTCCCGTTCCAGGATGCGGCCCTGCTCTATATGGATTTCCGCATAGCCCGCGGCCTTCGGTCCCGCGTCCGTGCCCAGGTAACCAATGCCTTCCAACGCCTCACGGACTGAGATGCCCTGGAGATCTTTGACGGACAACATCTGTTCACGGTCAAACAGCCCCGTGAAAACGGAACTTCCCATGACGGATGGTGCGAACCTGCCGCCTTCCTCGTTGAACCAGTTGACGACGGCCAGGTTGAAGCGGGGCGCAGTGCCGGCCGCCCTGACTTCGAGGTCAATGGCCCTGGCTGCGTGCAGGGCGGCAATCACACCGTAGGCGCCGTCGAACCGGCCACCCAACGGCTGGCTGTCCAGATGGGAACCGATCAGGATGAAGGGCGCCCCGGGCGTCCACTCAAGCAGCCCGAACATATTGCCGATGCCATCCACCTGAAGCTGCCATCCGGCGTCGTGAATCCACTGCCCAAACCAGGCGCGGGTCTTGGCATCATCCGGCGTTGCGGCTTGGCGGTCGACGCCGTTGTTGGCTGTGGCGCCGATGGTGGCCACATGGTGGAAGTCCTGAAGGAAAGCGGAGGAAGTCATGGGGGTCCTTAGAGTGCTTGGAAGTGCAGTGGGTGCGGTGGGTCTCAGCCCATGCGGCCGCGGGTCTCAGGCACCTTGGTGAAGAGGATCAGGAGAAGTACGACGGCGGCAGCTGCCGCCATGTAGAGGCCTGGCGCATGCGGTACCCCGGTAGCGCCTACCAGTGCGGTGCCGATCAGTGGAGCGGTGCCGCCGAAGATCGCGTAGGCGCCGTTGTAACTGACAGCTGCCGAGGTGAAGCGTGTCTTGGTGGTGAAGATTTCGACGAAGAACGTGTAGCAGCCGCCACCGTAGATGCAGAGTGCCACCACGAAGATTGATTGGCCGAGCAGTGCAAGGGGCAGGCTGCCGCTGGTCACGAGCATGAAGCTCGGGATGGACAGCAAAGCCAGGGCAGCGGAACCGGCGATCAACATTGGCTTGCGGCCGAAACGATCCCCGAGTCGCCCGCCGATCGGCAGGAGTACGGCATAGAGTGCCAGTGCCGCGGCGTTGACCATCAATGACTGCTCGCGGCTTAGTTTTCCTGTCGTCTGGACATAGGAGACGAAGTAGGCGGAGAGAAAGTAAAAGCCCATTGCTGTCAGGCCCATCACGAAGACGACCTGCAACATGCGGAGCTTGTTTTCGCGGAAGGCCTCGCGGATGGGGCTGAATTCCTTGGTCTGCCCGTCCTGTGCCTTCTTGAAGACATCGCTTTCTTCGGTGCGGCTACGGATCCACACTCCGAACAAGGCAAGGGGAAGGGCGAGCAGGAACGGCAAGCGCCAGCCCCATTCCATGAATGCCGAATTGGGCATGGATTGGCTGAGGATCAGGATCATGGAGCCCGCCACCACCGATGGCAGCGCCGTTGCTGCGATGGTGATGTTGAGCCAGAAACCACGTTTGCTGACGGGCGCATGTTCGAACACGAAGGACGGCGCACCAACGGATTCGCCACCCGCGGAGAATCCTTGGATCAGCCGGCAGAGAACCAGGAGGGCCGGTGCCCAAGCTCCGATTTGGGCGTATGTGGGGAGCAGCCCCATGAGGGCCGTGGCTCCGCCGATCGCGATGAGGGTGATGGTGAGGACCCGGCGCCGACCGATCCGGTCACCCAGTGCGCCGAAGAACAGGCCGCCGAGGGGGCGGACCACGAAAGCTACGCCGAACGTGGCGAACGTGGCCAGCATTGCTGTCAGCGGGTTGCTGCCCGGGAAGAAGAGTTGAGAGAACACCACAGCCGTGAGGCCGTAGAGGGTGAAGTCGTAGAACTCGATGAACTGGCCGACGCTGCCGCCAGCCAGGACACGCTTCTGCATGGTTGTGGACTTGTGGTGGGGCTGGACATTGCCGGCGGTGGTGGGCGTTGAGCGTGCCGGATCCTGGGCCGATTCTTGCTCGGCGAGCTTATTGAGGGTCATGACTGCCACGCTAGGGTGTTCAGATTTCCTGCTGCCGATTCGGTGTTTCGGCTGTGGGAAATGATTTCGGCGAATATTGCTTCGTTGTTGCGGATGGGTCCGTGGGCCGAAACCACACGGACACTTTCTACGCTGTTCTGAACCATCGAATCTCCTCTGATCAAGATGGCAAACGGAGGTCCAGCTGAGGTGACGTTTACTGCAACGGCGGGCACTTTGGGGTATTTACCCAGTAGTGCAGAAGCTGGACTGGTTCAACCTTCGGTGACGCGGATCACATCTGTCCAATTGATTGTTTTTGATTCTGCGATCGACTTATTCGATAACCCAGTTGTGGGGACCTAGTCCCGGACGGCGCCGTACAACTTCAGGCAGGTCTCTTCGAAGGCCAACACCCGTTGGGTGGCCTGGACTCCTTCCGGCCGGACCAACATCACCTCGATCGGCGGGAAAGCATCCGTCAATGCCAGAGGGACTACCTTTCCACCTGAGTAGGTGACGTCACTGTGCAGCCGCTGATTGAGGATGGCATAGCCGTGGCCCTTGGCAACGAACGAGCGTACGGTCTCATAACCTGCGAATCGGTGCCGGACATTCTGGACTACTCCGGCCATGGCATAGAGCTGCTCGTAGTACTCCCGGCTATGCGGAAGGTCCAGCACTACGGAAGGCTCGCCATTGAGCTCCATCAGCGAGATTTCACGTTCCGGGCGGCCCGCCGCCGGGTGCCCCTCGTGGACCAGGATGTGTGGCGGAACCCGCTCCACCACTTTGTACGCGAAACCCTTGCCAAGGCCCAGGCCGTAGGTGAGGGCGACATCGCAACGGCCATCCATCAGTGCGTCCTGCAACGTAGCCAGATCCGCCTCCAGAATGGAAACCTCGACGCCGGGATGCCGGCTTTCGAACGTCTGCAGGATGGCAGGAAGGCGGAAAGGCGCCAGCGGGGCGAAGACGCCAACTTTCAGCTCGCCAACCAGCGTGGTGGACAGGCCTCGCGCGGACTCATACAGCGAATCTGCCTGCTCAAGGAAGGACTTGATGTCTTTGGCGAATTGCCGGCCGCTCTGTGTCAGTCGAAGGCCCCGGGACTTATGGCGAACGAACAGCTGCGTGGCCAGGCTCGTTTCCAACTGGGCCATCGCCGCGGATAGCGCAGACTGCGTCACCATCAGTCGCTGGGCCGCTGCCGTCATGTTCTCGAGTTCCGCCACCACGGCGAAGTACCGCAGCTGCGTGAGGGTGAAGGGTTTTGCCATCCGTCCATGGTCGCACTTAAGGCGCCCGGTTACTGGCCCCGGATGAGGTGCGCCAGGAGCGCCACATGCAGTGAGGTTCGCGATTCGGCGTCGTCCAGGTCCACGGCCAGCAGTTCCTCCAACTTGGCGAGCCGGGCATAAAGAGTAGGCCGGCTCAGGTAACCGCTGCGCGCCATGGCTGCTTTGTTGCCACCGGACCCGAGGTAAAGCCCCAGCAGTTCCAGATACTCGCCTTTGCCCTCGGCGTCCGCTTGGAGGACGGCTGACAACTCCGACTCCACGAATTGCTGAACGCGTGGGTCCTTGCGCAGGAGGGCCAGGAGCCCGCGAAGGCGAACATCTGTAGCCCGGTAATAGGGCTTGCCCGCTTCCCGGAGCGTGGCGGCACTCTCCGCTACATGGGCGGCTTCGTCGATGCCGGCTGCGGCTTCCAAAAGCGTTGCCTTCATGCGGCCCACTCCGATGATCCATGCAGGGGGCACCGCGGAATTGGGTAGGGCGTTGGAGGTCGCATCAGCCCCTGGCCCTGCTGCAGCCCCGGCCAGGATTTGCAGGGTCGCCTCCTCCTGCTGGCGGGCGGGGAGGGCGAGGATCATCCCCACCGAACCGGACTGGATGCTTGCCGCCAAAGCTGTGCCGGCGCTGGACTTCAACGCCTTGGCCAGCCGCTCGAGAAGTTCGCGTTCGTCCTGCTGCCCGGCGAAGGGGTCCGTGGGCAGGACGGGGGAACCCCAAGCCTGCAGGGCGGTCCTGAAAACCAGAGGAACGTAGTAGGACGAGCGTTTCAAACCCAAGGAACCCGCCCGTGCCAGTGCCTCCGCTTCGCTGAGTCCACGGGGCTGGCGGAGCGCGTTCAGGAGTCCGGCCTGTGCGTGATGGCTGAGCTCGCGTTGATCGCGATCCGCCAAACGGTTGATCGCCAGGGTCTGTGCGGCCCGCTCAAGAACCATGATCGCCATGTCTTCGTCGGCGCCGAAAGCCGCGGACGGCATGGGCACTACCAGCCTGCCCCAGACTTGTTGCCGAACTCCCACTGCTGCCTGCAGCCATCGCTCTGGTCCGGACCGTCCGGTGTGTGCCGGGAAGGGAGTGGTCCTGGATCGTCGCTCCCAGTCGTCCAGAAGATCCGTGGTGGACACGTGGTGACCCGCGTAGGCAAGCACCAAGTGCGAAAGGTCCTCCAGCACCACTGAAGCCCCAATCATGGTGGCTGCTTGCTCCACGACGCGTTGGGTGTCGGCACTTTCCAGGCTCAGCACGGTGAATGCTTCGTGGACGTCCCGGGCGCGTTCCACGCGCTCCAGCTGTTCAGCCACGATCATCCTGTGGACGATCTCCGTGACCTGGACGAACCGCACCCGATGTTCCACAACAACCACCGGCAATGTTGCCGTACGGGCGGCTTTCTCCAAGGCCGTTCGGCTGCGTTGGCGCTGCCCGACCAGTTCCACGATCAATCCTGCGGCTCCGGCCTCCTCCAGTGACCGGATGAACGACGCCGATTCTTCCGGGGATTTTTCCAGCTCCAGTCCCGTGGTCAGAACCAGTTCCCCGCCGGACAGCAGGTTGCCGACGTCGAGGATTTCGCTGACGTGCACCCAACGAACGGGCGCGTCCAATCCCGTTGTGCCGCCAAGGACCTTGGGAGCGGCGGCTCGCAGCACAGGAAGCTCGAGGATGGCGCGAACGGTAGGCAGCATTTACACAGTGTAAGGCTTGCTGAGTATTCCTTTACACATGGGCCCTTCTGGGCGGACATCGCGACGGACAGACTTATTCCAACCTTCGAAAACACCCCTGCACCAAGGAGAACTCTTGAACACCATCGAGCACTGGATCAACGGCAGCTACGTCCCCGCCGGCGACCGCACAGCTCCCGTCACAAACCCAGCCACGGGGAAGGTGACCGGGCAGGTTGCTTTGGCCAGCGTCGAGGACGGTCATGCCGCCGTCGCCTCCGCGAAGGCTGCTTTCCCGGCATGGCGCGATACCTCCTTGGCTCGCCGCACCCAGATCCTTTTCGCTTTCCGTGAGCTCCTCAACTCCCGCAAGGACGAGCTCGCCGCGATTATCACCTCCGAGCACGGCAAGGTCCTGGATGATGCCCTGGGCGAGGTAACGCGTGGTCAGGAAGTGGTGGAGTTCGCTTGCGGTATACCGCACCTGCTCAAGGGCAGCTACACGGAGAACGCCTCCACCAAGGTGGACATCCACTCCATCCGGCAGGCACTGGGCCCTGTGGCAATCATCAGCCCGTTCAACTTCCCCGCGATGGTGCCCATGTGGTTCTTCCCGATCGCGATCGCCGCCGGCAACACCGTCATCATCAAGCCCAGTGAGAAGGATCCCACGGCTGTCAATTGGGTCGCCGAACTCTGGAAGGAAGCCGGCCTTCCCGACGGCGTGTTCAACGTCCTTCACGGTGACAAGGTGGCGGTTGATACCCTGCTGACGCACCCGGACGTCAAGGCCGTTTCCTTCGTGGGCTCCACTCCGATCGCCAAGTACGTGTACGAGACCGCCACCGCCCATGGCAAGCGGGTCCAGGCCCTGGGCGGCGCTAAGAACCATATGATTGTCCTTCCCGACGCCGATCTTGACCTCGCCGCCGACGCCGCCATCAACGCCGGCTTCGGTTCCGCTGGTGAACGCTGCATGGCTGTCTCAGCGCTCCTGGCCGTGGGCGACATCGCCGATGCGCTGGTGGACAAAATCGCTGATCGTGCCCGCAGCCTGCGAACCGGCGACGGACTGCGCGGTTGCGACATGGGCCCCCTGGTAACGTCCCAGCACAGGGACAAGGTTTCGGGATACGTCGACGCCGGTGAAGCGGCAGGTGCCACGCTCGTCGTCGACGGTCGTGGCGTAGTTCCCGACGCCGAAGGCGACGGCTTCTTCGTGGGCCCCACCCTGTTCGACCACGTCACCACCGATATGTCCATCTACCAGGACGAAATTTTCGGACCCGTGCTCTCGGTGGTCCGGGTGGACAGCTACGACGACGCCGTGGCCACCATCAATGCCAACCCGTACGGCAACGGCACCGCGATTTTCACGAACGACGGCGGTGCAGCCCGCCGCTTCGAGAACGAAGTTGAGGTGGGAATGGTGGGCATCAACGTCCCCGTCCCGGTGCCCATGGCCTACTACTCATTTGGCGGGTGGAAGAACTCCCTGTTCGGAGATACCCATGCCCACGGTTCTGAAGGTGTCGGATTCTTCACCCGAGGCAAGGCCGTCACCACCCGCTGGCTGGATCCCAGCCACGGCGGAATCAACCTCGGCTTCCCCCAGAACTCCTAAGCGCCGACGACGTCAGGACAGCCACCATGACCGCCACCCTTGAACCAACACAAACGGACCGCGAGGCAGCCCAACGCGCCTACGACCTGGACCGCAAGCACGTCTTCCACTCCTGGTCTGCGCAGGACACGCTGGACCCCATGGTCATCAGCGCAGCAGAGGGCTCACACCTCTGGGACGGAGAGGGCAACAAGTACCTGGACTTCTCTTCGCAGCTGGTCAACACCAACATCGGACACCAGCACCCGGCCGTAGTCGCGGCGATCGCCGCGCAGGCAGCAAAGCTGTGCACCATTGCTCCCAGCTATGTGAACGACGCCCGATCCGAAGCCGCACGGCTGATCGCCGAGCGGACCCCGGGGGAGTTGGACAGGATCTTCTTCACCAACGGCGGGGCAGATGCCAACGAGCACGCCGTCCGAATGGCCAGGCTGCACACTGGCCGCCATAAGGTCCTTTCCGCCTACCGCTCGTACCATGGCGGAACGCATTTGGCAGTCAATATCACCGGTGATCCACGGAGATGGGCCAGTGACAACGGCTCCGCGGGCACCATCCACTTCTTCCCGCCATACCTCTACCGCACGGCGTTCCACTCCACCACCGAGGAAGAGGAAGCCCAGAGGGCATTGGAGCACCTGGAACAGCTCATCGAGTTCGAAGGACCGTCCAGCATCGCTGCGATCATGCTGGAGAGCATCCCCGGAACGGCGGGCATCTACGTTCCTCCGGCCGGATACATGCAAGGCGTTCGGGAGCTGTGCACCAAGTACGGCATCGTCTTCATAGCCGATGAGGTCATGGCTGGCTTCGGGCGCACAGGCAAGTGGTTCGCCGTCGAGCATTTTGACGTTGTTCCGGACCTGCTCACCTTCGCAAAGGGCGTGAACTCCGGCTACGTACCCCTCGGTGGCGTAGCAATTAGTCCGGAAATCGCAGCTACCTTTGGTACCCGCGCATACCCGGGCGGACTGACCTACTCCGGCCACCCGCTGGCTACGGCGGCCGCCGTAGCCACCATCAATGCCATGGAACGCGAAGGCATGGTGCAGCACGCAGCGAGCCTCGGCACTGACGTGATCGGGCCGGCGCTCGCCGGATTCGCCGAACGCCACCAGTCCGTGGGCGAAGTGCGGGGCCGGGGTGTCTTCTGGGCCATCGAGCTGGTCAAGGACCGTGCCACCCGCGAACCCTTGGCTCCGTACGGTTCTTCCAGCCCCGAGATGAACCAACTCGTGGCAGCCTGCAAGTCACGTGGACTCATCCCGTTCGCCAACTTCAACCGCATCCATGTGGTTCCGCCGTGCAATATCAGCGTTGAGGACGCCCGGACGGGCCTGGCCATTCTGGACGAGGTCCTGGACATCGCGGACACGTTCGCGGTTTAGTGGTTGCATCGGGTCCCGCCTCGCTCCGGAAA
Organism: Paenarthrobacter sp. TA1.8; assembly: GCF_048595705.1. Taxonomy (NCBI): domain Bacteria; kingdom Bacillati; phylum Actinomycetota; class Actinomycetes; order Micrococcales; family Micrococcaceae; genus Paenarthrobacter; species Paenarthrobacter sp. TA1.8. The sequence goes on along the minus strand of NZ_CP184287.1, from coordinate 4,437,492 downwards.
AGCGAGTGCGGGACCTCGCCGCATAAATCCAAGGAAAAGCTTTACTTAATTGCAATCTACTAGGTAGTCAAGCGAAACCGTCCGGGCGGAAACTGTAGCTATCCGCTTCGGAAGGATTCGCCATGCCTACGCACCTGAACCAAGCTGTAGCCGACTCGGCGCTGCTCATGAAATCGCTCCCGCTTGGCCTCCTTCGCTCTGTCCTCCAGTCTGACGCGGAGAACGGCATCACGCCGCAGCTATTCGCGGAGCTCAGGGCACTGGCCAGGGTTCCCGGCCTGCTGGTGGCGTGCAACTATGGCGGAACGCTCTGCTCCGCTGAGGGCGTGTCAACGGAAACACTGCCACTGGATAGCGCCGCCGTGGCGCTCCGCGCGCTCGCCGCCTTGCCCAACACGCACACGGCCATCATCTCCGGACGCTCACTGCGGGATCTGGCAGCAGTTTCCCGGCTCCCGGCCGAGGTCCATCTGGTGGGTTCCCATGGCATGGAGTTCGACATGGGCTACGCCTACACACTGTCGCTCGCGACGGAGCAGTTGCTTCAACACGTGGCCACGGCGCTGACCGAAGCCGTTGCTTTCGAGAAGGGCATCAGTATTGTCCGAAAGCCCGTTGGGGTTGCCGTGCACACCCGGCCGGCGACGCCCGAGGTAGTGGAGCGGGTGATCTTCGTTTCGCAGAAGATCGCCATCGAGTTCGGGCTGTATTTCATCATCGATGGAACGGTGCTGGATTTGACCGTGGAGGAACCAGCCAAAGGCCAGGCGCTGGAGCAGCTCCGGGCACGGCTTGGGGTAAGTGCTGCGCTGTATGCCGGCGATGCCGAGAGCGACGAAAAAGCGATCGCCACCCTGCGCGGGCCTGACCTCGGATTGCACGTCGGACCGGGAGATACGACGGCGGCCCACACCATCCCGGATCCGGAATCCTTTGCGCACGTGCTGGCTTTGCTGTTCGAACTGCGGCGGGCCTGGTTGTTTGGCGAGGATGCTGTGGGGCTGGAACGGCATTCGATGATTGGCAATGGAAGCTCAACGGCGTTGCTCACCCCGGACGCGAAGGTCTGCTGGATGAGCCACCCCTTGCCGGACTCCGGGTCAATATTTGCCCACATTCTTGGGGGTGAGCCAGCTGGGCACTTCAGCATCGAGCCGGTTAAGGCGTCGCAGGTGCTGGCGCAGCGATATGTGGACAACACCATGATCGTTGAAACGCGCTGGGCCGATGTCACGGTGACCGACTACTTGGAGCCGGCGCCGGAAGGCATCACCAGCTTGGTGCGCGTCCTCTCCGGGACGGGCACTGCACGCGTAGTGTTTGCTCCCCGGCCGGACTACGCCAACGCGCCCTTCAGCATGGAGATCCGGGGCGACGAAGTCCACATCATGGGTACTTCGGATCCGATCATCCTGTCCGCACCAGGGGTTCAATTCCGGATCAGCAGCGACGGCAAATATGCCACTGCCACCGCCGAAGTTCCCCTCCATCACGGTCCTGTGGTGCTGAACCTTCGCTGCGGTGACACTGAGCCGCTGCCCGCGGACCCTGCGGGGGAGCCAAACAGGCGTGCCGGCGTCGGGCGGTCTTCCCGGGAGTGGATCAAGGCACTGCAGCTGCCCACCATCAAAACTTCCTTGGTGCGCCGCTCCGCCTTGGTGCTGAAGTCGCTCGTCCACGAGCCCACCGGTGCAGTGCTGGCCGCGCCCACCACGTCGCTGCCTGAGGGCATCGGCGGGACCCGCAACTGGGATTACCGGTATTGCTGGCTGCGTGACGGGTCCATGACCGTGAATGCACTGGTGTCGTTGGGCTCCACGCGGGAGGCCGACGGGTTCCTGGCCTGGCTGGACCGCATCCTCAAAAATGCTCCAGGGCCCGAGTGGCTGCATCCCCTCTATTCGGTGACCGGGGCGCCGCTCTCCACGGAGGCAATCGTGGAAAGCCTGCCCGGTTACGCGGGTTCGCGACCCGTCCGGATCGGCAACGCGGCAGATCATCAGGTGCAGTTGGACGTGTTCGGGCCCATTGCCGAGCTGATCCACGATCTTGCCGAGCGGCGTGGATTCCTGCCCGATGAACACTGGTTCCTGATGGAACAGATGGCACATGCGGTGCTTGCCCGTTGGCACGAGCCCGACCACGGGATTTGGGAAGCCCGCAGGCCCCCGAGGCACCACGTCTACACCAAAGTGATGTGTTGGGTCACGCTGGACAGGGCCCTCCGGGCTGCCGCTTTGCACGGGCGCGCACCCCACGCTGATTGGGCTCCCACTGCCGAAACCATCCGCGAGGAAGTCCTGCGCGAGGGCTGGGATTCGTCGGCAATGTCCTACACGGTGGCTTACGACAGCCCTGACCTAGACGCCGCCGTGCTTCACATAGGCCTTTCCGGCTTGCTGGATGTTCAGGACCAGCGGTTCCTGGACACTGTCACAGCCGTTGAACGCGAGTTGCGTGTGGGGCCCACCGTTTTCCGGTACAGGTACGACGACGGGCTGCCGGGTTTGGAGGGCGGCTTCCACATCTGCACTACCTGGCTGATCGAGGCGTACCTTGCCGTTGGCCGCCTGGATGATGCCCTGGAGCTGTTCAATCAGTTGGTGGCATTGTTCGGACCGACGGGCTTGCTGCCGGAGGAGTACGATCCCGGCACGGAAACCCACTTGGGTAACCATCCGCAGGCATACTCGCACCTGGGCTTCATTCGCTGCGCGCAGCTTCTGGATTACTACTTGGCCAGCGCGGACGTGGAATAACCCAAGTAGGTCGCAGCAGAGCGCGTTTTGAGCGCTGAAAACGCGCACAATTGCGACTCAGTTGGGGGAAGCGGTGCGGCTACGCGAGCAGCAGAGCCACGGCGATCATGGCCGGCACCGCCACGATGGTGGTGATGAGCACGGTGTCCTTGGCCACGGTGATTCCCGCTTGGTAGCGGTTCGCCGCCACGAAGACGTTCTGTGCTGTCGGCAGGGCGGAGGTAACCACCACGGCAAACAGCGCGTGCCCTTCCATGCCCAGCGCGAAGCGCGCGAACAGGTACGCGATCAACGGGTGGACAATGAGCTTGAACCCGCTGGCCAGCAAAGTATCCAACCTGCGGCCCGCGGCTTTTTGCAGTGGCTTTGATCCGTTCAGGCTCATGCCGAAGGACATCAGCATGGCCGGAATCGCGGCACCGCCAATGAGGTGGATCGGCTCAAGAATCAGCGTCGGGACCTGGAAACCGGTGCCCGCTACCAGGAGGCCAAGCGCCGAGCCCACGATCATGGGGTTCTTCACGATCATCAGCAGGAAGCGGAGGAAAGTGGTGCGGTGGGTGCTGGTGCTGGCGTCGAGGGCCATCAGGTACATGGGCGTGAAGAACGCCAGTTGGAAGATCAACAACGGAGCCACATAACTCGCATCGCCCAGGACAAACACGGCGATGGGGATGCCTAGGTTGGCTGAGTTGGCCAGGGATGCACTCATGGAGGACATCAGCGCTTCCGGCAGGGCGCGCTTGAGCCAGAACTTTGCGATCAGGAAGAACAGCAGACCCGTCACCACGGCGCCTACTGCCGTGACCAGTAGGGGAGCGGCAAAAACGTCGTGCAGTTTGGCCTTGCTCAAGGTCTCGAACAGCAGGGCAGGGCTCGCCACGAAGAACGTCAGCGAACTCAGGACGGACCGGGCGTTCTCGCCCAGGATGTTCCGCCGACCAACAAACATGCCCACCAGGATGATGGCCCACACCACGAAGAACCCGGACAGGACGCCGATCATGGCGCTGTGCGGGCGGAAGCTGGTTGGGTCACGAATGACAGCTTAGCCACAAATGAGATCTGAGTAAGCGCTTTCTCGGGCGAGTTCCGTCATACGGACCCGAAACGCGCCCGACGTCGGCACTCACCTGGGTGCCGACGTCGAGCGCTGTTGCGGAGCCTTAGCTGAGGTGCGCTGCGTTACTGAGCGCGTGCGGCGGGCGCATGAGCCCGGGGGTGTGGCCCTCGGCGGGGTCGTTGCCGAGCTGCAGGATCTTGTTGTCCGTGCCCACGTGGACAACGCGGGGCTGGTACGTCCGGGCCTCTTCCGTGGTCATCTCTGCGTAGGTGATGAGGATGACGGTGTCGCCAACATGGACCATGTGGGCGGCCGCGCCGTTGATCCCGATCACGCCGGAACCGCGCTCGCCGGCAATCGTGTATGTCTCCAAGCGGGCACCATTGGTGACGTCCACAATGGAGACGAGCTCACCGGGAAGGATGTCGGCCGCGTCCAAGAGGTCCAGGTCGACAGTGACCGAACCGACGTAGTGAAGGTCGGCATGGGTCACCGTTGCGCGGTGGATCTTGGACTTGAACATTGTGCGGATCATAATGCGACCAGTTTAGCGCGGCACCCTCATCCGGCGCTGTGACGTACCAGACTCCCGGGCCATTCCCCGTCCAAACACGGTCACGAACGGCTGGACTGCAGGGCGGCCGCCGGCACGTAGTGTTCCAGTGCGGTTCCTGCCACCACCAGCGCACGCAGTTCGGCCAGCACACCGGCCACCGCCCCGGCTGCCCGTGCCTGGACCAGGACGTTGCCCTGCGCAGTCGCTTCCACAGGTCCGGCGATCACGGGCTTGCCGGTCGCATCAGCGGTTAGTTGGCACAAAAGCCGGTTCTGCGAACCGCCACCCACGATGTGCACCACGCCGGTGCTGCTGCCGGTGAGCCGCTCGGCATCGGCCAGCGTTCGGGCATACCCGGCAGCGAGGCTATCCATAATGCAACGCACGACGGCGGCAGGCCGGTCCGGGAGCACCGCGCCGGTGTTGCGCACGGCCGCGCGGATACGGTCCGGCATGTTGTCAGGGGCCGTGAAGGCAGGATCGTCCGGGTTGATCTGCGGACCTCCGGCAGGGAGCGCAGCAGCTGAGTCAAGCAAAGCCGGGAGCGACTGGCTGAATCCCTGGGCAGCCCACGTACGCTGGCATTCGCTCAACAGCCACAGGCCACCCACGTTGCGGAGGTAGCGGATGGTGCCGTCCACGCCGCGTTCGTTGGTGAAGTTGGCCTTGCGGCTCGCTTCGGTGAGCACCGGGGCGTCCAACTCCACACCCACAAGGGACCAGGTCCCTGAGGAGATGTATGCAAAGTCTTCCTGATCAGCGGGGACGGCGGCGACCGCCGAAGCAGTGTCATGCGACCCAACTGCCACCACCGTAGTGTCCGCAGGCAGCCCCGTTTGCTCAAGGACCGCGGACAGCAGGGTGCCCACGGTTTCACCGGGCTGGACGAGCGGCGGGAAGATGTTCCGGGGCAAGCCGAGAGCATCCAGGAACTCCGTGGCCCACTGGCCCGAAACGGCGTCGAAGAGCCCGGTGGTGGAGGCGTTCGTGGCCTCGGTCCGGCGCTCACCGGTCAGCCGGAAGGCGATCAGGTCCGGGATCAGGAGAGCCTGCAACCCGTCCAGGTTCGGCTCTGCCGCCAGTTGGTACACCGTGTTGAACTGCAAGTACTGCAAGCCAGTAGTGGCATACAACTTCTCCGGCGAAATGACCGCATGGACCCGCTCCACAGTGGCGCGGCTCCGTTCGTCCCGGTAGCTGTACGGTTGCGCGGTGAGCGCGCCGGTTTTGTCCACGAGGCCGTAGTCGACCGCCCACGTATCGATGCCGACGCTGACGATGCGCTCGCCGTTCCCACGTGCCACGGCAGCGGCCGCCGCCAGGCCCTTGAGCACCTCAGCGAACAGGGCATCGAAGTCCCAGCGGAGGCCGCCGTCGAGCTCTACAACCCCGTTGGGAAAGCGATGAATGGTCTCGAGGGAGACGCCGGATGCAGGCGAAACACGGCCCAGCATGACGCGGCCGGAGGAGGCGCCGATGTCGATGGCGGCAAACACGTTAGGAGCGGACACCGCCCCGGCGTGTGCCGGGGCGGTGCTCGCGGTGGTTCCGTTGTTCACTGTCAGTCCTAGCGGAGGAATGCTGCTGCGACGCCGGCGTCCACGGGGATGTGGAGGCCGGTGGTGTGGGACAGCTCGTTGCTGGTGAGCACGGATGCGGCGTTGGCCACGTGTTCCGGCAGGACCTCGCGCTTCAGGAGCGTGCGCTGGGCGTAGTACTTGCCCAGTTCCTGCTCGTCCACACCGTACACCGCGGCGCGCTTGGCGCCCCAGCCGCCGGCGAAGATACCGGAGCCGCGGACCACGCCGTCGGGGTTGATGCCGTTGACGCGGACGCCGTACTCGCCCAGTTCAGCAGCGAGCAGGCGAACCTGGTGCGCTTGGTCAGCCTTGGTGGCCGAATAGGCGATGTTGTTCGGGCCCGCGAACACGGAGTTCTTGGAGGAGATGTAGATGATGTCTCCGCCCAGGCCCTGATCGATCATCACCTTGGCTGCGGCCTTGGACACCAGGAACGAGCCCTTGGCCATGACGTTGTGCTGCAGGTCCCAGTCCTTCTCGGTGGTTTTCAGCAGGGGCTTGGAAATGGACAGGCCAGCGTTGTTGACCACCAGGTCCAGGCCACCGAACGCGAGCACGGCTTCCTGGATGGCGGCGGCGATCTGGGCTTCGTCGGTCACGTCGGCCTGGACGCCGATGGCGACGTCGGAGCCGCCCAGTTCCTCGGCCACCTTTTGTGCGTTCTCAAGGTTCAGGTCGGCAATCACGACGCACGCGCCGTCGGACGCCAAACGGGTAGCGATCGCCTTGCCGATGCCCGACGCCGCACCGGTCACCAACGCGATGCGCGTGGCGTGGGACTTGGGCTTGGGCATGCGGGCGAGCTTGGCTTCTTCCAGCGCCCAGTACTCGATGCGGAACTTCTCGGATTCCTCGATCGGGGCGTAGGTGGAGATGGCCTCGGCGCCGCGCATCACGTTAATGGCGTTGATGTAGAACTCGCCGGCCACGCGTGCGGTCTGCTTGTCCTTGCCGAAGGAGAACATGCCAACGCCGGGAACCAGCACGATGGCCGGGTCCGCGCCGCGGAGTGCAGGGCTGTTCTCGTCAGCATGGCGGTCGTAGTACGCCTGGTAGTCCTCGCGGTAGGCCGCGTGGAGTTCCTTGAGGCGGGCCACGGAGTCTTCGATCGAGGCGTCGGCCGGGAGGTCCAGGACCAGGGGCTTGACCTTGGTGCGCAGGAAGTGGTCCGGGCAGGAGGTGCCCAGCGCGCCGAGGCGCGGGTGCTCTTCGGACTCAAGGAATTCAAGAACGACGGCGTCATCGCTGAAGTGCCCCAGCTGCGGCTTGTCCGTGGAGGCCAGGCCGCGGATCACCGGTGCGAGGGCAGCAGCCTTGGCCTTGCGCTCTGCCTCCGGGAGTGCGCTGTAGCCGGGGAGGGTGGCGCCGAAGGGCTCGGACTTGCCGTTTTCCTTGATGTAGTTCTCGGCCTGGTCAATGATCCAGAGCGAGTTGGCCTCGGCCTCTTCGGACGTGGCGCCCCACGCGGTGATGCCGTGGCCGCCCAGGATGGTGCCGATGGCCTGGGGGTTGGCTTCCTTGATCGCGGCGATGTCCAAGCCCAGCTGGAAGCCAGGGCGGCGCCAAGGCACCCAAACAACCTTGTCGCCGAATACCTTGGAGGTCAGTGCCTCGCCGTCCACGGCGGTAGCAATCGCGATGCCGGAATCCGGGTGCAGGTGGTCCACATGGGCGGCGTCCACCAGGCCATGCATGGCGGTATCGATCGACGGCGCTGCGCCGCCCTTGCCGTGCAGGCAGTAATCGAACGCGGCCACCATTTCGTCTTCACGCTCGACGCCGGGGTAAACGGACTTGAGTGCCTGCAGCCGGTCCAGCCGGAGCACAGCAAGGTTCTCAGCCTTCAGGGTGCCGAGATCGCCACCGGAGCCCTTGACCCACAGGAGCTCAACATCCTGACCCGTCACCGGGTCCTTCTCCATGCCCTTGGCGGAGGTGTTGCCGCCCGCGAAGTTGGTGTTCCGCTTGTCCGCGCCGAGGCGGTTGGAACGGTTGATCAGTTCTTCAACAGTCTTGCTCATGGTGTTACGCGCCCCATCCGGCTTGCTGGCCGCCTGCGCGGTCCTCGTTGATCTTCTTCTGGTAACCGCTGGCCTTGTAGGCGGCCATCGGGTCGGCGGGCAGGCCGCGGGATTCACGCCACTCGGCCAGGACCGGGCGGACATCGGTGTAGAAGGCATCGTTGAAGATGCCGTTGGCGGCCAGCACATCCCCGGCACGCTGGGCTTCGGACAACGCGGCAGTGTCCACGAGCAGGGCGCGGGCGGTCATTTCCTGGACGTTGAGGACCGAGCGGATCTGGCCCGGGATCTTCTCTTCAAGGTTGTGGCACTGGTCCAGCATCAACGCGACGCCGGAATCCTTTCCGAAACCGCCACCACGGATGACCTCGTGCATGATCCGGAACAACTGGAACGGATCAGCCGCGCCAACAATCAGGTCATCATCGGCGTAGAAGCGGGAGTTGAAGTCGAAGGAACCCAGCTTGCCCAGGCGCAGCAGCTGCATCACGATGAACTCAATGTTGGTACCCGGGGCGTGGTGGCCGGTGTCCAGGCAAACGAACGCCTTCTCACCCAGGGCAAGGGTCTGCGCGTAGGAAGTACCCCAGTCCGGAACATCGGTGTGATAGAAAGCCGGCTCGAAGAACTTGTACTCCAGGACCAGGCGCTGCTCGTCGCCGAGGCCCGCGTAGATCTCCTGGAGGGACTCTGCCAAGCGGTCTTGGCGGCCGCGGATATCGTCCTGGCCCGGGTAGTTGGTGCCGTCGGCCAGCCAGATCTTCAAGTCCTTGGAACCAGTGGCGTGCATGATCTCGATGCACTCCACATGGTGATCGATCGCGCGGCGCCGCACGGACTCATTGGACGAGGTCAGGGAGCCGAACTTGTACTCGTCATCCTGGAAAGTGTTGGAGTTAATCGTGCCCAGCCCAACGCCCAAGCCGGTGGCGTACTCGCGCAGGGCGGCGTAGTCATCCACCTTGTCCCACGGAATGTGCAGCGCCACGGTGGGGGCCAGGCCCGTCAGCTCGTGGACCTTGGCGGCGTCGGCGATCTTTTCCTGAACGGTGCGCGGAGTACCCGGAGTGCCGAAGACCTTGAATCGGGTCCCGGAATTTCCGTAGGCCCAGGACGGCACTTCAATGGCCAGTTCCCCTAGACGGCCCAGGGCCGATTCTGTGGTGTTCATGCTTGTTCCTTTTGATAATCGTGGGCGGAGTCTTTATCTATGTGTGCGGCGCTGGTGGCATCTTTGACGACACCCGCCGCGGCAAGCTGGTCTTCAAGGTTGAAGACTTCCTCGATGACCTCGAAGCCCTGGTCCGGAGGGACGTCGCTGTCTGCGAAGAGGGTGGCCATCTCGGCTTGCCAGCGGGCATTGACCTCAGTCACGGCCATGCGGGCCTGGGCTGCCTCGTAGTCTTCGCATTCCAGATAGCCGATCAATTGGCCGTCCGGAGCAAGGAAGAGTGAGTAGTTGTTCCACCCTGCGTTTTTCAGTGCGGACAGCATCTCCGGCCATACGGCGGCGTGGCGCTGCTTGTACTCGGCCATCAGTTCCGGCTGGACTGAAGAGCGGAAACAAACCCTCATGTGCGGATCTCCAGGGTCACTCGTCTTTGAATCGTTTCATTTGTTACGATTCAAATTACCCTCGTAAACGGGAGGGTGTCAAGGCGTTTCCAACACATTGACGTCAGCCAGCGGAGATCGGAAAGCATGTCCCAGACAGCCAGCATCAAAGACGTTGCAACCCACGCCCAGGTAGCAGTGGGAACTGTTTCCAATGTGCTGAACTATCCGGATCGGGTTTCGCAGAGGACCAAGGAACGTGTCCTGAAATCCATCGCTGAACTTGGCTTTGTCCGCAACGACGCCGCCCGCCAGCTCCGCGCCGGCCAAAGCAGGACCATCGGCTTGATCGTGCTCGACGTTGGAAACCCTTTCTTCTCCTCCGTGGCCCGTGCGGCGGAAGATGCGGCGGCGACTTTGGGCAGTGTCGTCCTGGTGGGGGATAGCGGCCAGGATGCTTCGCGCGAAGCCCACTACATGGATCTGTTCCAAGAACAGCGTGTCCAAGGCCTGCTGATTTCGCCGGTGGGTGACGTGGGTCAGCGGATCGATACCCTGCGCGAACGAGGAGTCCCAACAGTCCTGGTGGATGAACTCGCAGACACCGATCGTTGCAGCTCGGTCTCCGTGGATGACGAGGAAGGCGGTTACTTGGCCGCCAAGCACCTGCTGGACCTGGGCCGCCGTCGTCTGGCTTTTGTTGGCACGCCCTCCATCCGCCAGGTGGCCAGCCGACTCAAGGGCGCGCAGCGCGCTGTCAGTGAAGTATCGGATGCCACCATCGAGGTGCTCGACTCAGAGGGGCAGACCGTCCTGACCGGCCGCAAAGTGGGCAACAGCTTGGTGGAACGCTCCCCGGAAGAGCGGCCCGAAGCCGTCTTCTGCTCCAACGACCTCCTGGCACTCGGAGTCATGCAATCCCTGACGATGCTGCGAACCGTTCGTATTCCGGAGGACATCGCCCTCATTGGGTACGACGACATCGATTTCGCCATCTCCGCAGTGGTGCCGCTGTCGTCCATCCGACAGCCCACCGAGGCGCTCGGCCGGACGGCGATTGAGTTGCTCGCCGAGGAGCAAGAGAGTGGCGGAACCAAACACCGGTCCGTGGTGTTCACCCCCGAGCTGGTGGTCCGCCAAAGCACCGCCGGCGCACCCAAGTAGGTCGCATTAGTGCGCGTTTTGGGCGGTCAAAACGCGCACTAATGCGACCCAGTTGGGGAGCTACAGGGCGTAGATGCTCCAGGACGCCGTGTGTTGGGTGCCGGGTTCAAGTCGGATCAGGTCCGTGCCGCTGTTGAAGGCATCCGGCGGGCACGTCATGGGCTCCACCGCCAGTCCAATTCGGCCCGGGACGGGTGCCGGCTTGTCAGCCGTATGGATCTGCAGCCACGGGCAGCTTTCGTCCCAGGACATTCCGACGCCGGTGCCCGCCGGGTCGCGTAGCGACACCCGCGCCAGCCCGCCGTCGAACGCTATTCCTGTGAAGGCATGGTCGATTTCCGTGCTGCCAATGGCCCGCGGGGAACGGAAGTCGAACTCGTGACCTTCCACGCCGACGACACCCAAGGGCAGCAGCCGGTCCGGCGTGACCTCCAGGTAAGAGTCGGCGGCGAACTCGAGAACCCACTCATCCAGCGGTGATGTGCCGGCCACAAGGTAAGGGTGCGGGCACACGCCGTAAGGGGCGGCGACGTCCGCCGCATTGACTGCTGTGACGGACGTATGAAGTCCGGCGTCGTCCAGCATGAATCGGGCCGAAAGCTCCAGCACGAACGGGTATCCCGGTGTGGCCCCTACCGTGCACGTCAATGTGAGCGAGCCGGCGTCGGACTCTTTCAGGGCCCAATCGAGCGGGAACGCAAGCCCGTGCAGCGCAGTAGCCCGCTCCGGTTCGTTGATAGGAAGCTGGTGCTCGACGCCGTCCAAGCTGTACGCGCCGTCCGCGATCCTGTTGGGCCACGGCGCGGCAATAACGCCACGGTAGTCAGGGATCGGGCCGCCCTCCGGAAACGGGACCACGAGGTCCCGGCCTTCAAATTGCAGGACGCGCAGCGCAGCCGCGCGGGCGGTCACGACGGCGGTGTAGCCGCCCGCACTCAGGGTGAATTCGGTGCTCACAGGCCGCCGGCCAGCTTGTAGTACGCGGCGTTCCAGTTAAGTTCTTTCTTGAACTGTTTGATGGTGGTGCCTTCGTCGATGGTGAGGAGTTCGGTCTTGGCGATTTCGGCGAAGTCCTCGAATACGTCCAGGCCCACCTGCGTGGACAATACCGTGTGGTGCGCGGCGCCGGCGGTGAGCCACGCTGCGGCCGAGGTAGCGAAGTTGGGCTTTGGCTCCCAGAGTGCGCGGGCTACGGGCAGGTTGGGGAGTGGCTGGTCGAGATCGACGACGTCCACCACGTTGGCCACCAAGCGGAACCGATCGCGCATATCGGACAACGCCACGACGATGCCGGGGCCCGCGTCGGTGTCGAACACCATGCGGACAGGGTCTTCCTTGCCGCCGATGCCCAGCGGGTGGATCTCAACACGCGGCTTTTTGGCGGTGAGCGACGGGCAGACCTCCAGCATGTGCGCGCCCAGGATCTTCTCGGAGCCGGGCTCAAGGTGGTACGTGTAGTCCTCCATGAGTGACGCGCCACCGGGCAGGTCGCCGCCCATCACCTTGGCGGCGCGGACCAGGATCGCGGTCTTCCAGTCGCCCTCGGCGCCGAAGCCGTAACCGTCGGCCATGAGACGCTGGACGGCCATTCCCGGCAGCTGACGCAGCGCCCCCAAATCCTCGAAAGAGGTGGTGAAGGCTGCGGAGCCGTTGGCTTCCAGGAAGCTGCGGAGACCCAGCTCGATCCTGGCGCTGTAACGCAGCGACTCGTGACGGTCGCCGCCTGCTTTGAGTTCGTCAACCACGTCGTAAAGGCGCTCGTACTCTGCAACCAAAGCGTCGACGTCGGACTCTGCTGCGCCGTGTACGGCGTCGGCGAGCTCGTTGACGGACCACGTGTTCACGGAGACGCCGAAGCGGAGCTCGGCTTCGGTCTTGTCGCCTTCGGTGACGGCGACGTTGCGCATGTTGTCGCCGAAGCGGGTCAACTTCAGCGTGCGGACGGCGGCCCATCCGGCCGAGGCGCGCTGCCACGCACCAACCTGGCGGGCAACCTCAGGGTTGCTGACATGCCCGACGACGGTCTTCCGCGGCACGCCGAGGCGCGACTGGATATATCCGAACTCGCGGTCGCCGTGGGCTGCCTGGTTCAGGTTCATGAAGTCGAAATCGATGTCAGCCCAGGGAAGGTCCCGGTTAGCCTGCGTGTGCAGGTGAAGCAGGGGCTTGCGGAGGGCATCCAGGCCTTGGATCCACATCTTGGCGGGGCTGAACGTGTGCATCCAGGCGGTCACGCCGATCACGGAATCGTCTGAATTGGCTTCCAGCGCGGTGCGGCGGATGGCATCGGAATCGGTGAGGACGGGCTTCCACACGAGCTTGACCGGAACGTTGCTGTTGGCATTGAGGACGTTGGCAATCTCCTGCGACTGCGCTGCGACCTGCTTGAGGACATCCTCGCCGTAGAGGTGCTGGCTGCCCGTGAGGAACCAGACCTCGTACTGGTCGAGGGAAGTGTTGTTAGCGGAAGTATTGACGGCGGTAGGCATGGGGTGCTCCTGGAGTGTGGTGGTCCGAATGGTTTAGCGGCGGCGCTTTAGCGGCCGTAAACGTTCTGGTATCGGTCGTAGAGGGATTCAATCTTGGCTTGGTCGATGGGCAGCGGCTCGCCGAGTTGGCGGGAAATGTGGACTGTCCTGGCCACTTCCTCGCACATGACCGCAGCCTTGACGGCGTCGCGGGCGGATTTGCCGATGGTGAAGGGGCCATGGTTCTGCATGAGCACCGCGGGAGAGTTGGAGTTTTTGAGCGTCTCCACGATGCCCTGCCCGATGGAATCGTCGCCGATCAACGCGAACGGTCCCACCGGAATGGGCCCCCCGAATTCGTCGCCCATCATGGTCAGCACGCAGGGGATTTCCTCGCCGCGGGCAGCCCAGGCCGTTGCGTAGGTGGAGTGCGTGTGGACCACGCCACCCACCTCCGGCATGTGGCGGTAGACGTACGCGTGCGCGGCGGTATCCGATGACGGGGAGAGGTCCGGGTTGCCCCAGTCCACGGTCCCGGCGCTTCCGGTGTTGATGCCCCTCACAGGTGTGCCATAGAGGTCGGTGACCACCATCAGCTCGGGCGTCAGGTTGTCATAGGAGACGCCCGATGGCTTGATGACCATGAGGTCATGTCCCGGGATCCGACCCGAAACGTTGCCGGCGGTCCAAACCACAAGTTCGTACCGGGTCAGTTCGGCGTGCAACTCGCAGACTTCCTTGCGGACCTTCGCGATTGTTTCCTGAAGGGTGCTCATGCTGTGGCTCCTTCCAAGGTGCCGGACTGGGTGGCCTGGCCTTGTTGTGCTGAACCCTGTTGTGCTGAACCCTGTTGTCCTGAACCCTGGATCGCGGCGCGCTGGATGGCCTTGAGGCGGTGCATGACGTTGTTGGTGCCGCGGCCGAAGTAGTCGTGCAGAGCTTTGTATTCCTGGAAGAGGACCTCGTAGGCGGCCACGTTTTCGGGGATGGGAGTGTAAACGGCGCCGGGTGCAGCTGCCATGGCGGCGGCTGCTTCACGAATGTCCTTGTACTTCCCGGCAGCAACAGCGGCGTGGATTGCCGAGCCCAGGGCGGGACCCTGCTCGGATCCGATGGTGGAAAGCTGCAGGCCAGTGATGTCAGCGTAGACCTGCATCAGGAACTTGTTCTTCAGGAGACCACCGGCCACGATGAATTCCCTGACGGGAACACCCGAATCGCGGAACGCATCCACGATGGTGCGGGTCCCGAAAGCCGTGGCTTCCAGCAGAGCCCGGTATGTGTCCTCGGGTTTGGTGGCCAAGGTCTGGCCCACCACCACGCCGGAAAGTTCGTGGTCAACCAGCACTGATCGGTTGCCGGAATGCCAGTCCAGGGCGATCAGTCCGTGCTCGCCGATGGCCTGCTTTTCTGCGAGTCCGGTGAGGTATTCGTGGATGCCCAGGCCTTGATCTTTGGCGGCCTGGTGGTATTCCGGCGGGACCCCGTTCTTGGTGAACCAACCGAAAATGTCGCCAACTCCGGACTGGCCTGCTTCGTAGCCCCACAAGCCGTCCACGATGCCGCCGTCGACGACTCCGCACATGCCGGGGACTTCGCGGAGAACGTCCCCGTTCATTACGTGGCAGGTGGAAGTGCCCATGATCGCTACGAGCTGGCCTGGTTCAACAGCGTTCGCGGCCGGCGCGCTGACGTGGGCGTCCACGTTGCCTACTGCCACGGCGATTCCCGCCGGAAGCCCGGTCCAAGCCGCGGCTTCTTCGGTGAGGTAACCGGCGGCGTCGCCCAAGCGGCCGATGGTGTGTTCGAGTTTGCTGCTGACAAAGTCCTTGAAATCAGGATTGAGGGCAGCCAGGAAGTCCTCGGAGGGGTACTTTCCATCCTGGTAAATGCCCTTGTAGCCAGCCGTGCAGGCGTTGCGGACGTAGCTGCCGCAAAGCTGCCAAACAATCCAGTCCGCGGCCTCAACCCAGTGATCCATGGCGCCGTAGACTTCGGGATCTTCCTCGAGGAGCTGCAGCCCTTTGGCGAATTCCCATTCGGAGGAGATCAGGCCGCCATAGCGGGGAAGCCAGGACTCGCTGCGTTCTTCAGCGAGCTGGTTGATGCGGTCCGCCTGCGGCTGGGCCGCGTGGTGGCGCCACAGTTTGACGAACGCGTGCGGCCGGTCGGCGAAGCGTTCCAGTTCGTTCAGCGGCGTGCCGTCCGCCGTCGTCGGAACCATGGTGCACGCGGTGAAGTCGGTGGCGATGCCCACCACGTTTACCGGGTTGATTCCGGCATCGGCGACGGCGGCCGGTACCGCATTGCGCAGGACGTCGCGATAGTCATTGGGCACCTGGAGGGCCCAGTCGGCTGGGAGGCGCTGGCCGGTACCCGGGAGTTTTTCCGTCACGACGGCGTGCGGATACTCGAACACGCCGCTGCCGAGTTCTGCTCCGTCCGAAACGCGCACGACGACGGCGCGGCCGGACAAAGTGCCATAGTCCACGCCGACAACGAACTGCTCGTCCAGCGGGAGATTTTCAAAAGTATTCATGGGGTCTCCATCCGGCTGGCCAAGGCCTCATTGCCGGGGGTCGGGGTGGAAAAGTGAAGAAGGTCTGATGTAATTGTTAGCGCTCACAACTTTGATGTCAAGAGGGGACCATGTGGAACAGGTGCTCATGGCGGAGGTCAGGCGAAGGCGCACCCAAGTAGGTAGCGGCAGACGTCGTTTTGAGCGCTCAGAACGCGCACTGCTGCTACCTACTTGGAGGTGGGAGCCGTGGTGGAGCGGACTACCAGCCGGGGCGCCACCGTGGCAGGCGTGCCGGTGGTGCCGCTCTCCAACCGGTCCAATAGCAAGGCGATGCAGCGCTGGCCGAGCTCCTCGAAGTCCTGGGCCACCGTTGTCAACGGCGGGATGAAGTATGCCGACTCCGGTTGGTCGTCGAAGCCCACCACGCTGATGTCCTCCGGTACCTGGACGCCGAGTTCATGGAACGCTCGGAGAACGCCGAGGGCCATTTGGTCATTTGCGACAAAGAGAGCCGATACGGAGCGGTCACCGGCGATTTTCAAGCCTTCGCGGTACCCGCATTCGGCGCTCCAGTCGCCCTCGATGAGCGTCGCGGGTTCAACCCCGGCGTCTGTTAGGGCATCCCGCCAACCCTCGATGCGGGCAGCGGCGTCAATCCAATCGGAGGGCCCGGATAAGTGTCCGATCCGTTGGTGCCCCAGTTCCAAGAGATGCTCGACGGCGAGACGCGCGCCTTGCCGCTGGTCCACAGTGGCACCCGTGAGGTGTTCGTCGCCGATGGATCCCACAGCGACCATGGGGACTTGGGCGGTGATGTCTTTGAGGACACCAAAGGTCCCCGGGTGGGGCACCGTTACTACGACGCCGTCGACGCCTTGGTCCATGAAGTGCGCCATGGCGTCCTTAATGGTCTCCGGCGTCACTTCGCGCAGGGCTGCGACGCTGACGAAATAGCCCGCCTCCCTCGCCGCCTGCTGGACTCCGAGGAGCGTGTGCGATGGCCCGTACTGCGCCATTTCGCTGCCGAGTACGCCAATGGTCTGGGATCGCCGTGTTACCAGGCTTCGTGCGGCGGTGTTCCGACGGTACCCCAGCTCTGTGATGGCCTGCTCCACGCGCTCGCGGGTCTTGGAGCTCACATTGGGGTGGTTGTTCAACACCCGGGAGACGGTCTGGTGGGAGACACCTGCCACTCGGGCAACGTCCTCCATGACAGGAGGCCGGGGCGGTGCGGTTTCTTCAGTGCTCACCCTGTCACGATAGAGCACCCGCGACGTCGATCAGCTTTTGGCCACCTTGGCAGCGTAGTGGCGGTACCTCGTCAGGAATTCGGGACTCTCGGCGATATTTCCGCGAACAACCTCTGTTCCCTCGAGTGGCCATTCCGGCAAGCTCCCTGTCAGCACGCCTGCAGCTTGCCGGGCCGCGCCGTCTGCCACGTATTCTCCTGGTTCGGGGACGAACACCGGCACACCGAAGGCTGCAGCGGCGATCTGCTGGACCGCAGTCGATTGCGCACCCCCACCCACCAGGATGATGCGCTGGGCGGAGACCCCCTGTTCCTGCAAGGCGGCCAGCCCGTCGGCCAGCGAACACAACACACCCTCTACAGCGGCCCGTGCCATGTTGGCGGGAGTGTAATTGGAAACGGTGATGCCGTGGAGGGAGCCGGACGCTTCCGGCAAATTAGGGGTTCGTTCGCCCTCGAAGTATGGGACGAGGGTCAGCCCTTCGGCGCCCTCCGGAGCAGAGAGTGCCAAGTCGCCGAGCTCCGGCAGGGTGATGCCCAGTAGTGCAGCTGTGGCATCGAAGATTCTCGTCGCATTGAGCGTGCAGGCCAGCGGCAGATAGTTGCCGGTAGCGTCCGCGAAGCCTGCCACGAGCCCGCTTGCATCAAGCGCCGGGACATCTGAAACCGCGAAGACTGTCCCCGACGTTCCAATTGAAATCACTACGTCCCCGACGCTCGCACTTACTCCCAGACCTGCTGCTGCATTGTCGCCTGCACCGGGCCCGATCAGTGCCCCGCCAGGTGTCTTTCCCGCAGTTTCCAATGGCCCGGCCACAACGGGCAGGACGGGAACGTGGCCGAGCGTGTTGTTGAGGACTTCTGGAAGGTATTCGCCGCTGCTGGCAGAGTAGTAGCCCGTGCCGGAAGCATCCGAACGGTCTGTGCGGAGGAGATCCAAGGCGGCCGGCCCACTTCCGGGCCCGTGTCCGGCCAGCCGCCAGGACAGCCAATCGTGGGGTAGGCAAACCGCCGCTGTCCGTTGGGCGTTAGCGGGTTCGTTTCGGGCTAACCATCGAAGCTTGGTGGCCGTCAGCGATGCCACCGGGACGGTTCCGGTGTGCGATGCCCAGTAGGACGCGCCTGCCGTGGCATCGCCATCGCCGGCGTCAAGGATCAACGCTTCCGCGTCCGGGGCCGAGCGGGTGTCATTCCACAACAATGCGGGTCTGACAACGTCTCCGGACTCATCGAGGCACACCATGCCGTGTTGCTGACCGCCAACAGACACGGCGTCGACGTCATCCAAACCGCCTGCCTGTGCGATTGCTTCCTGGAGGGCTGACCACCAATGGTCCGGGTGAACTTCGGTGCCCTCCGGGTGGGAGGCCCGCCCTTGACGTACCAAGGCGCCAGTGGCTGAATCCCGGATGACCACTTTGCAGGACTGGGTGGAGCTGTCGATCCCGGCTACGAGAGGCATGCGCTCATTCCTTATGGGGACCGCCGCCGGGCGTCAAGGAACCCTGTAATGAGAAACCTTGGGGAGCCCGGCGGCGGGATGACGGTGGGTGGGAGTGACCTAGCGGGAGCCGAGCAGGTGCTCGATGGCCAGCTGGTTGAGGCGGACGAAGGCGAATGAGCGCTCGGCGGCCTTATCGGCGTCGAACGTGTCGAAGGCGC
Organism: Paenarthrobacter sp. TA1.8; assembly: GCF_048595705.1. Taxonomy (NCBI): domain Bacteria; kingdom Bacillati; phylum Actinomycetota; class Actinomycetes; order Micrococcales; family Micrococcaceae; genus Paenarthrobacter; species Paenarthrobacter sp. TA1.8. Next base: position 4,418,895 of record NZ_CP184287.1, on the reverse strand, counting down.
TGGCGTCAGCCAGCAGGTCTGCGGTGGTCTCGCCGGCGTTCAGCGTCGCCTCGCCCAATTCGAAGACGCCTGACGTGGTGAGTGCTTCCTGGACGTCCGGGTCTGCGCGGAAGGCCAGGGCGCGTTCCTTCAGCAGGAGGTACATGGACATGTTGGACTTGGCTGATTCCCAGACGCCGTCGTAACCATCGGTACGTGACGGCTTGTAGTCGAAGTGGCGCGGACCGTCGTACTTCGGACCGCCATTGGGGAAGCCGTTCTCCAGAAGGTCCACGGTGAAGAAAGCGCTGGTGAGGTCGCCGTGGCCGAAGACAAGGTCCTGATCGTACTTAATGCCGCGCTGGCCGTTGAGATCGATGTGGAAGAGCTTGCCCGCCCACAGGGCCTGGGCGATGCCGTGCGTGAAGTTCAGGCCGGCCATCTGCTCGTGGCCTGTTTCCGGGTTAAGGCCCACGATGTCGCCGTGTTCCAGCTGCGCGATGAACGCCAGGCCGTGGCCGACGGTGGGCAGGAAGATGTCGCCGCGGGGTTCGTTTGGCTTGGGCTCCAAGGCAATCCGAAGGCCGTAGCCCTTCTCCTTGATGTACCCGGCTGCGGTGTCCACGCCTTCCTTCATGCGATCCAGTGCTGCGGAAAGATCCTTGGAACCGTCATATTCGCTGCCTTCGCGGCCGCCCCACATCACGAAGGTCTCGGCACCCAGTTCCGCAGCAAGGTCAATGTTCCGGAGGATCTTGCTCAATGCAAAGCGGCGGATGGACCGGTCGTTCGAGGTGAACCCGCCATCCTTGAACACCGGGTGGCTGAACAGGTTGGTGGTGACCATAGGCGTTTTCAGGCCGGTCTCTGCCAAGGCTGCCTTGAAGTTCTTCAGGATCAGGTCCCGCTCGGACGCCGTGGCATCAAAGGGAATCAAGTCATTGTCGTGGAACGTGATGCCATAGGCGCCAAGCTCGCTGAGCTTGTGAACAGCTTCCACCGGATCCAGGGCGGGACGGGTGGCGACGCCGAACGGATCGGCGCCGGTCCATCCAACGGTCCAAAGGCCAAAGGTGAAGCGGTCCTGCGGGGTGGGCTGCGGGGTCATTTTGCTCCTTTGCAAAGCACTGGGGAAGAACTTGAAGAAAAGCACTCCAATTAGTTTTCAATCTGAACTATATGGTGGATGATGGATCATGGTCAATGGAAGCCGGCAAAAATTTCTTAGAATCTGCAAGGAGGTCCCGCGCCAGTGAATGAGCAGACCGCACCCGGACGCGTAGGTGACGTCCGCCGTCGAAATCTTTCATTGGTGATGGACTCCATTGCCCGAACAGGAGAAGGCAAGCCCAGCCGCGCGCAGTTGGCCGCGGGAACCGGACTGACCAAAGCGGCGGTTTCCAGCCTGGTCGCCGACCTCGTTGAGTCCGGGCTGGTCTCGGAAGTGGGCCTTTACCGGGACGGGGAGCGGGGACGGCCCGGCCAGGGCTTGGAACTCAGCGCCCGCCGTGGCGTAGTGGGCATGGAGATCAACGTGGACTACTTGGCCGTGGGCCTCGTGGACCTGGGAGGAAATCTCCGATTCCACTCGACTGTTGAATCGCGAAACCGGGGCCTGGCGCCTGAAAAGGTCATGGAACGCCTGGGTTGCCTGGCCGACGAAGCAATAGCCGCTGCGGCCGCTGCGGACATCTCGATCCTCGGCGGCGGGCTGGCGGTTCCGGGTTTGGTGGATGAGCAGCGCAACCTTGTGTTGTCCGCTCCAAACCTGCACTGGGAGCACGAAGCGCTGAATCCGCAGGACCTGCTGGAAGGCGCACCGCTTGGCGTCAGGTTGTCCAACGAGGCCAACAGTGCAGCACTCGGAGAGCTTTGGTATGGCGCAGGTCGGCCGGACTTCCTCTATGTTTCGGGGGAGGTGGGTGTTGGCGGGGGCGTCATTATCGGTTCGGAACTTTACACCGGACCTGGCGGATCAGCCGGCGAACTTGGCCACATCGTCGTCCACCCTGACGGGCCTGCTTGCTCCTGCGGTGGGGCGGGGTGCTTGGAAACCTTTGCCGGCCAGGAAGCCATTTTCGAGGCGGCCGGCATCCCCGAAGGATCGCTGGGTGGGCGTACGGAACTGCTGCTGGCGGCCTTGGCTGCCCGGGAACCGCGGGCCACGCGGGCGGTTCACGACGCCGGGAGGTACTTGGGCGTCGCGCTCGCCTCGTCTGCCCGGCTGATGGATATCGAAGCCGTAGTCCTCGGGGGGCACTTTGCCGTGCTTGCGGAATGGCTCAGGCCGGCGCTGCTCAGCAGTTTGGAGCGTTACGCGCCCGGTCTGCTGGATCCGGGCAACCTGGCAGTGTCTGCCCTTGAACATTCCGGAACGCTCCTTGGCGCTGCCGGCCAAGTGATCCGCTCAGTGATTGAGTCGCCGTTCGAGTTCCTGCTGGCGAGCAAGCTGGCTTAGGCCAGTCCAATGCGGTCCGCGATAATCTTCCGGGGCCGAAGGTCCTGATTGGCGTGGATTAACCGGCGTGGGTTCTTCCGAATGAATCATCAGCATGCTTACTATTGATGGGTCAGTTGTTCGCGCAAAATACCCAAACGGACGAGTGCCCCATGACTACACAAGACTCAGCCCACACCAGCACAGCCAAGGCGCAGAGTGCTCCGTCCCCCGAGGACTCACGCAAGCCGGACAGTCCCAATGACCTGGTGAAGCCCACGTGGATGTACGTTGCCAAGAGGACGTTGCGGGAGTTCACCAAGGATCAGTGTCCGGATGCGGCGGCAGGTCTGACCTACTACGCTGTCCTCTCGCTGTTTCCCGCGCTCCTGGCCTTGGTTTCGCTGATTGGCATCTTTGGCGACGCCGGACGCACAACATCGGCGCTGCTGGACATTGTCCAACAGTTCGCACCGGGGCCGGGCGTTGACGCCATGCGCCAGCCGATCGAGGAACTCACGCAGTCCAACACGGCAGGGCTGGCGTTGGTTTTCGGTATTCTGGTGGCGCTTTGGTCGGCCTCCGGCTACACCACAGCTTTCAGCCGGGCCATGAACCGGGTGTATGAAGTGGACGAGGGCCGCGGCTTCGTCAAACTGCGCGGCACGATGCTCGCCGTCACTATCGTTGCCGTCGTCGGTGCAGCCATCGCCGCAGCCATGCTGGTCCTCAGCGGCCCCGTGGCCGAGGCTATCGGAGGCGCCATCGGGTTGTCGGAGACCGCCCTCACCGTTTGGAACATCGCCAAGTGGCCGGTCCTCATCATTATCGTGGTCGCGATCATCGCGGTGCTCTACTACTTCACTCCCAACGTCAAGCAGCCCAAGTTCCGTTGGATGAGCATGGGCTCCCTGATCGCCCTGGTGATTTTCGCACTGGCATCGCTGGGCTTCGGCTTCTACGTTGCCAACTTCAGCAACTACAACAAGACGTACGGCGCCCTGGCAGGGGTCATCATCATGCTGCTGTGGCTCTGGATCCTGAACATGTCCCTACTGTTCGGTGCAGAGTTCGACGCCGAGATGGAACGCGGACGCCAACTGCAGGGCGGCATTGAGGCCGAAGAAAGCATCCAGCTTCCGCCGCGCGATACCAAGAAGAGCGACAAGATGCAGGAGAAGGAAGAAGAAGTAGTTCGCCGCGGTGAGGAACTTCGCGAAACCCACGGTGACGAGCCGAAAAAGAACAGGTAGCGGCAATGGAGGATCTGGCCATGGCACCCGGTGCAGGGAGCAAGAAGCTCAAGACCATTAAGAACGGCGACAGCGTCCGGATCAGTGGTGAGGTTTTCCAAGTCAACTCCGTCGAACCCCAGGACGGCTCGCGGAACATCAGCTTGGAATTGGAAGGGCTCGACGGCGGGTTGGTCACCCTTATCGGCCTGCCGAAGGCCAAAGTGCAGCTCGCTGCGCGAGCCTCCTGAATCCGGGCCAGTGGCGGGTTGAAGGCTCAGGCTTCGGCGGGAAAGCCTTGATCTGCGTCATCCCACCAGCCCTCCCAGGCGCTTGAGGTCAGGCGCTTCGTGGCAATGGCGGGGGAGTGCCCGGGGCTGGATTCGCCGGACGGGCCGCTGTGGCTGCCGCTTGCGTCGAGGACAAAATTCAGGGTCTTCAAGAGCATCATGGTGGTGTCCTTTCAGTGGTTTCGTGGACGTCTTTGTCCAGGTAAAACCAGCGTAGGCGGCCATTGTTTCCTCTCGTCGACACAATGTTTCAGCTGTGTACCACTTATCTCACCTGCGCACTCCACGACTTATAGCGGACACAAATAGGGGTGTGCCGTCACCACCTTCTTTGGACCCGGGACTGCGGCGACACACCCCCAATGCGGCGTGTCCGGGCAGTTTCAGAATCAAAGTGAGTGGTGGTCGTACCTTCGCAGCAGCCAAGCACGCTAAAAGATGCGACGGCGGCGCTCGCGGGCCCCCGCCGTCGAGCCTTTTCCGGCAGCGGGGATGGCGAACGTCATGCAAAGCCCATTGCGCCTCCGAAAGCGACTCCCGCCGCCGGAATCCCAGTGTCGCGGCATTTACGCGTGGCGCGGATGGAGAGGACTCGGCCACGAGATGCTGGAAAGAGGGTGCGCCGTCACCACCTTCTTCGGACCCGGGACTGCGGCGACACACCCGCAATGCGGCGTGTCCGGGCAGTTTCAGGAATCAAAGTGAGTGGTGGCCGCACCTTCGCAGTGATAGCTGTGGCCCGGAGGAACATGGGTGGCAAAAAAGCGGGCCCCCGCCGTGACCTTGGCAGGAACCCGCTGGCTTTTGGAGCGATCCTCCCGCGGAGCTTAGGGCATCCGCGGGAGGATCACGTTGTTACGCGAACGGGAGGACGAGCTCCGCATAGCGCTGCTTCATGGTTTCCAAGACTGTGTCGCCGTCGGCGTCCCAAATGTCCTGGTTAAAGATTTCAACTTCGATGTCGCCCGTGTATCCGGCGTCCCTGACCCAGGTGCCGATGGTCGCGAAGTCGATGACGCCGTCGCCCATCATGCCGCGGGACAACAGCGCGTCCGCAGCGATCGGCAGGTTGAAGTCGCACACCTGGTAGGAAGCGATGCGGTTTTCGCGGCCGGCACGTTCAATCTGAGCCCTCAGCTCCGGATCCCACCAGACGTGGAAGGTGTCGACGGCGACGCCGACCGCCTTCGCGTCGTACGGCGCGGCGAGATCGAGGGCCTGGCCAAGGGTGGAGATGAGCGCGCGGTCTGCGGCGTACATCGGGTGCAGGGGTTCCAGCACCAGCCGTACACCGTTCTCGGAAGCGAACGGGACTAGTTCCTCCAGTCGGTCGGCGACGCGCTGGCGTGCAGCGACGACGTCCTTCTCACCCGGAGCGAGCCCACCAACCACCAGGAACAGCTCCTGGGTGTCCAGCGCTACTGCTTCGCGGACGGCCTCGAAGTTGTCGGCGAGGGCTGCGGCCTGCCCTTCAGCATCGGCCGCAGTGAGAAAGCCGCCGCGGCACAGCGAGGAGACCCGGAGGCCTGCGTCCTTGATGAGCTTGGCTGCCTTATCCAGTCCGGCCTCGGCCACCCGGTCACGCCACGGTCCGATCGCGGGGATGCCGGCGCGGGCGCATCCATCCACAGCCTCAGCAAGCGTCCACTTCTTGGTGGTGGCGCTGTTCAGCGACAGGCGGGAGAAGTCCGCGCTCATGCGCCCACCCCGTTGATCCGCAGGAAGTCAGACATCCGGAACGCGGCCAGTGACGGATCCTTCAGCAGGCCGGCTTGGTCGGCCAGTTCGAAGGTCTTGGCCAAGTGCAGCACCGAACGGCCAGAGTGCAGGCCGCCCACCATCTGGAAACCGGGCTGCTTGCCATTGAGCCAGGACATGAAGGCAATACCGGTCTTGTAGTAGAAAGTGGGTGCGCTGAAGATGTGCTTTCCGAGCTCACGGGTGGAGTCCAGGATCGCGCGCCCTTCGCTGCCTTGACCGGCGTCGTACTTCTGCAAGGCCACCGAAGCGGCAGGGTAGATGGCGGCGAAGATGCCCAGCAGGGCGTCCGAGTGGTGGGTCTCGTCGCCGTCGATCAGCTCCGGGTAGTTGAAGTCGTCGCCCGTGTAGAGGCGGACTTCTCCCGGAAGTGCGGCGCGGAGAGCCACCTCGTGCGAGGCGTCCAGCAGCGAAACCTTCACGCCATCGACCTTGTCCGCGTGCTCGCGGATCAGGCTGAGGAACGTTTCGGTGGCCACAGAGACGTCGTCGGAACCCCAGTATCCGGCCAGTGCGGGGTCGAACATGGTGCCGAGCCAGTGCAGGATGACGGGCTGATCCACTTCCTGCAGGAGTGTCGAGTAGACGTGCAGGTAGTCGTCAGCACCGCTTGCAACCTTGGCCAAGGCGCGGGACGCCATGAGGATGACCTTGGGGCCGGCCTCACTGACGACGGCGATCTGCTCACGGTAGGCGTCGATGACGGCCTGGATACCAGCTGCACCCTCGGGAAGCACAGCGATGTCCAGCTGATCGGTGCCCGCGCCGCATGAGACGAGATCGCGGACGGACTTGCCGGAAATGGCGGCGTCGCCCGCCGCAACAACGGATGCGGCTTCTGCGCCGGTGCGCTTGATGAGCTGCTGGGTGGCTGCCCAGTCCAAGCCCATGCCGCGCTGCGCGGTGTCCATGGCATCGGCGACACCCAGGCCGTAGGACCACAACTCGTGCCGGTAAGCGAGGGTGGCGTCCCAGTCGAGCTGCGCCGGTGCGCCGGGAGTGTTGTCCGCGGCGACCTCGGGGATGACGTGGGCTGCTGCATAGGCGCGGCGGGCCGTCAAAGGAGCGGTCGGCTTGGCCCACGATGTGGCTGCCTGAAGGCGGTACTCGCGGGTGCCGCCGTCGTTGGTGGGAAGAATCAGTGACGTCATTAGAGGGTGATCTCCGGGATGTCGATGGTGCGGCGCTCAGCGGAGGACTGCAGGCCGAGCTCGGCCAGCTGGACCCCGCGTGCTGCGGAAAGCAGCCCGAAGCGGTGCTCGCGGCCAGCCACGACGTCCCGCAGGAATTCTTCCCACTGCAGTTTGAAGCCGTTGTCCAGTTCAGCGTTGGCCGGGACTTCCTGCCACTGGCTGCGGAAGGATTCGGTGACGGGCAGGTCCGGGTTCCAGACGGGCTTGGGGGTGTGGGCGCGCTGCTGCGCAACGCACTTGTTCAAACCGGCGACGGCGGAACCGTGCGTGCCGTCGATCTGGAACTCAACCAGTTCGTCGCGGTAGACGCGGACGGCCCAGGAGGAGTTGATCTGGCCGATGACGTCGTCGCCCCCCGGGGTTTCGAGTTCGAAGATGCCGTAGGAGGCGTCGTCAGCGGTGGCCTTGTATTCCTTTCCGGCTTCGTCCCAACGTGCGGGGATGTGCGTGGCAGTCTTGGAGTTGACGCTCTTGACCTTGCCGATGATCCCTTCAAGGACGTAGTTCCAGTGGCAGAACATGTCCGTGGTCATTCCGCCACCGTCTTCTTTGCGGTAGTTCCAGGACGGACGCTGCGCAGCCTGGACGTCACCTTCGAAGACCCAATAGCCGAATTCGCCACGGATGGAGAGGATGCGGCCGAAGAAGCCTTCGTCCACCAGGCGGCGGAGCTTGACCAGGCCGGGAAGGTAAAGCTTGTCGTGCACGACGCCAGCAGTTACGCCGGCTTCCTTGCCGATCTGTGCCAGCTCGATGGCTTCTTCAAGGGTCTCTGCCGTGGGCTTCTCGGTGAAGATGTGCTTGCCGGCGCGCATGGCCTTCTTCAGGGTGGCGGCGCGGAGGCTGGTCATGGAGGCGTCAAAGACGATGTCCACGGTGGGATCGGCGATGACGGCGTCGAGATCCGTGGTCCATTCGGAAACCTTGTGGAGTTCGGCTAGTTCGCGGATCTTGGCTTCATTGCGGCCAACGAGGATCGGCTCGACCTGAACCTTGGTGCCGTCTTCCAGGGTGAAGCCGCCGGCGTCGCGGATGGGCAGGATGGAACGCAGCAAGTGCTGGCGGTAGCCCATACGGCCGGTGATGCCGTTCATGGCGATGCGGATCGTCTTTGTTTCGTAGCCCATGTTTTCTCCAGTGCCTTGTGTGCCGGTCGCTCTGCGGTTGCCGGTGCTTGCAGTTCTTGGTGTGGGAAAGCGCATTCCCGCTGCAATCGATCATGCACCATGGCGCGCCGTGTTGGCAAGCGCTTTCCCAAAAATGGTGGAAGACTGCCATAATTTTCTTAGCGCCAGTCCCGACGCTTGCAGAAAAGGAGGGCCCCGTGGCCGCCAGCACACTGAGTGAAGTTGCCCGATTAGCCGGGGTCTCCCTTGCCACGGCATCGCGGGTCCTCAACGGCTCGTCCCGTAAGCCGGCTGAGGATATCGCGGAGCGCGTCCGCGAAGCCGCCGACAAGCTCGGCTATGTTCCCAACGCGCAGGCGCAGGCCCTGGCGAAGTCGAGCTCGGGATTGATCGGCCTCATTGTTCACGACATTGCCGACCCCTACTTCTCCGCCATCGCCCGCGGGGTCCAGGAAGCAGCCCGCCAGCAAAACCGCATGGTGTTGCTGGCCAGCACATCCGGCGCCGCGCAGGACGAAAAAGAAGCAGTAGCCGCGTTCGCCGCCCGACGTGCCGACTCCATCGTGATCGCCGGCTCGCGGTCCGTGCGCGCCGAGGACAAGCAAGGCAACATCGAACTCGCCGCGGAACTGGACCGCTACTGCCGCAATGGCGGACATGTGGGGGTTGTTGGCCACCCGGTGGTTGGCGCCTCCACTACAGAGGGCTACCACGTGGTTGAAGTCCCCAATGAGGAGCTCGCAGCCGGCCTTGCCGTGGAATTGGCCGCTACGCATGGTGGTGAATTCCTCATCGTTGCGGGCCCCGAAGGGCTGTACACCTCCGACGACCGGGTCCGCGGCTTTCAGCGGGGTCTCGCAGACGCTGGAAGACCCGCAGCAGAGATCATCCGTACCGGCTTCAACCGCGCTGGAGGATACGACGCCGGGCCCGCACTCGCCGAGCGGATCCAGGCCTCCGAAAAACGGCTCTGCATCTTCGCCGTGAACGACGTCATGGCCATTGGAGTTACCGCTGCTCTCCGGCCCGAAGGCATATGGATTCCCCGGGATGCCACCATCGCGGGTTTTGACGACATCGAAACCCTCCGCGACTTCCGCCCTGCCTTGTCCACGGTGCACCTGCCGTTGGAGGACATCGGCCGCCTGGCCGCCGGCGACCCTGACACCGCGCCGGTCAGCGGCGCGGTGAAACTCCGCCGCAGCACGGAAACTCCGGTGGAATCGCAAGTCTGACCAGGTCAGAAGTCATAACCGTCGTGGAGGTCAAGGCACAACGGCCCTATTTCAGCGGATGGGCTGGACTGAGCAGCCGGCGCTAGTCCTCGCCCAGTGTGATCGTGTGCAGGAAAGCGGCGTCGTTGAGGACGTTTTCCGGCAGGTCATCCTCAACGAATTCCAGCATGATGTCCATATCCTTGCCGTTGCCGCGCAGGACATCGGTGACTGTCTGCCACAGCAGCTTCCGGTTCCGCAGTGGAAAGCGCTCGGCTTCGGGTCCCCAGGAGAAACAATGCACGCCCGCCAGGTGCGGCAAGACTTCGTGGAGGGACTCAAGCGCCTGTTTATCCGAAAGTCCGACGGCGGGCTGCCAGTAGGTGCCGACGTTGGGGTGATTCACCCGGTTCAGTAAGTCGAGGGTAGTGGCGGGGGAGTCGGTAAGGGTGTTGCCGTGGTACTCGAATGCGATGGCGATGCCGCGGGCGGCCGCCAGATCGGCAATACGCCGGGTGTCCTGGACCACTGCATCCCAGTGGTCCTCGTTGGCCCCAGCCGAGCCAAGTTCCCCGGCCCACACGCGGATCCGGGGAGCGCCAAGCCCTGTGGCAAGGTCCAGCGCGCGGCCAAAGTCCTCGAACGCGCCGCAGCGGTAGTACGAGCCGAGCGAGAGGACGCTGAGTCCGGCCGCCACCGTGGCTTCCTTGGCGTGCGCCGCTGACTCGGAATCGCTGACGTGCACATCGGTACCCCACTCGATCCCGGCCAAGCCTGCGTCCGAAGAAATTCGGACCACATCGTCTATCCCCTGCGAACGGAGAGTGACGGAACAGATGCCTGGCGTGAGGTCAGCCAGCGTAGTGAGGTCGATCATGGTCACAGGATATCGGGAATGCGCTTACCCAGTAAGGGCGTATCGCCTGTTGAACACATTTGTTCCCGACTCCCGCCGTGCGCACCCCCTTGGGCACCAAAGCCGCACCCGTTCCCGCCGTGCGCACCCCCTGGGCACCAAAGCCGCACCCGTTCCCGCCGTGCGCACCCCCTGGGCACCAAAGCCGCACCCGTTCCCGCCGTGCGCACCAGAGGTTACTGGTGCAAAGCGCGGAAAGTGCGAGAACGCGCCAAGTCAGCCATGACAGTGACCGCGCACTTCCCCGCGCTACAGATTGATCCAGTATCGTCGGATCGATTCGGTGACACCCAGCTCCGGGGCGAAGCTCGCTGGAGGGCGGACGCTCTCAAGGACGCCTCCGCACGACTCGATGGTGCGGGCGGACGCCACATTGGGCTGCTTGCAGGTCACCAGCACGCGCTCCATTCCGAGCGTGCGCCCTTCTTCCATGGCCCCCTTCAAGGCAAACTTGGCGAGGCCCTGGCCTCTTGCGCTTGGCCTTATTCCGTAGCCGATGTGTCCGCCCACCTCGGTCAGGTATTCGTTCGCGAGTGCGTGCCTCAGGCTGACGGAGCCCAGGTAGGTAGCATCCCGAACCACCCAAATGGTGCTTTGGTTGGCCAACCCCTCGGGCGGCCGGAAGCTTTGCCTGGGCAATTCGTGCAGTACTTCAACCCATTTCGCGAAGTCACTGCTGTCGCGAAGATCCAAGTCGTATTTCGCTGCCACAAAGGCCGCAGAACCGTCCTGGTCGAGGGTTCCCCACTCGTCAAAACTTTCCAGCCAGGAGGTATGGAAACTTGCCGACGGTGTAGTGAGCTTGTGAATCATTCGGTGAGCCTACTACGCCCACTAGCTCGACTTACTCAGCGTCCTGCCCATGATGGCCTGCGTGAGGGCATCGATGACCTCGGCGTTGGCCAGGGGATTCCGGATCAGGGTGAAGTCGACGTCGCCTACCGGCGGGAGCCCGAAACGTTGCGTGATGACCTTCAGGTCCTCGGGCACCAGCGACGCCGGCATCACGGCAACTCCGATGCCGGCACGAACGGCCGCGAGCACTCCGCTGATCTGCTTGGTGCTACAGGTGATCCGCCAGGTCCTGCCTTCGGCTTCCAGTGCATCAATGGCCAGTTTTCGGCTCAGGCTTGGCGCTGGGTAGGCGATGAGTGGGACGGGCGCCCCGGGTTCCAGTACGGTCTGCTCGACGCCGACCCAGGCGAAATTGTCGTGCCGGACCACCGTGCCTTCCTTTGCTCCGGCCACCCATTTCACGAACACAAGGTCCAGCTGGCCGGCATTGAGTCGCTTGTACAGCTGGTCACTTTGGCTGACGGTGAGCTCCAAGTTGATCTGGGGGTACAACTGTCGGAACTCGCGGAGGATCCGGGGGAGGCCGGTGATGGCGAGGTCGTCTGCGGTGCCGAACCGGAGGCGCCCTCTCATGGCCGAACCGGAAAAGTAGCGGGCGGCGGAGTCGTGGGCGGCAAGGATGCTGCGGGCAAAACCGGCCATGGCGTCGCCGTTGTCGGTGAGCCGGACCTCGCGGGTATCGCGGGCAACCAGCACCCGCTTGGCAGCGGCCTCAAGCTTGCGGACATGCTGGCTGACGGTGGGCTGTGCGAGCCCAAGGCGTTCCGCAGCTTTGGTGAAACTCAGCGTTTCTGCGACGGCCAAAAAGGAACGGAGCTGGACAGGTTCGAACACGGAACTCCTAAAGCGCAGGTCAGCGCCGGGCCGGAGTACTGCGCCCTTGCAGCATGGTCATTGCGTTCCGCAATGCTAGTTATAGGCGCAATACGCTTCCATAATTGCTGCTCGTAACCCTAGCGTTAAACGCATCCCACCGAAACTCTCCATCCGAGGACTACCTTTGGCACCCCCACCGCCTTCAGCGGCAAACGTCAGCCAGCCCGTCATCGATTCTCTATCCGCACCTCAGCCCGCGGACACCGTCACCCAGCCACTCGCCGTCGTGAGTGAAAAGCTGCCCTGGCGGCATACCTTCATCTCCCTGAAGGTCCCCAACTTCAGGATCTTCGCGATCGGTCATTTCATCGCCGTGATCGCGATCTGGATGCAGCGCATCGCCCAAGATTGGATGGTGCTGCAGCTTTCCGGTTCCGTCACCGCCGTCGGAATTACTGTGGCATTGCAGTTCATGCCTTCGCTTTTCCTTGGCCCGTGGGGCGGCATGATTGCCGACCGCTTTGCCAAGCGAAAGATCCTCATCATCTGCCAATCCGCGGCCGCCGTGCTCGCGGCCGCGTTGGCGGTGCTCTCCCTGAGCCAACGCGTCGAAGTGTGGCATGTGTACGTCATCGCCCTGCTTTTGGGCTTCGTGACGGTTCTGGACCAGCCGGCCCGGCAGGTTTTCGTCAATGAGCTCGTCGGCCCCAAATACCTCCGGAATGCCATCAGCGTTAACTCCACGACGTTCCAGCTCGGCGGACTGATCGGTCCCGCCTTGGCCGGTGTGCTGCTCACCGCGGTTGGTGCCGGATGGGCCTTCGCGGCGAACGCCGTGGCCTGCTGCTCAACTGTTGCCATGCTGTTGATCCTCCGCAAGGATCAGTTGCACCTCAGCCAGCCGACCCCTCGCAAGAAGGGAATGCTCCGCGAAGGACTCAACTACGCGCTCAGCAAGCCCACAATCTACTGGCCGTGGTTGATGGCCGGTTTCGTGGCAGTTTTCGCCATGAGCCTGCCGGTGCTGCTGGCCGCCTTCGCGGACAACGTGTACGACGCCGGCGCCGGAGGCTACGGCCTGCTGAACGCCATGGTTGCGCTCGGTGCGCTGATGGGGGCGGTGGCGTCCACACGGCGTCGCCAGTTGCGGTTGCGCTCGGTGGTGACGTCGGCGGGGTTGTACGGGCTCATGCTCTGTGCGTCATCGCTGATGCCGTCCATGGTGTGGTTCAGCGTCACCATGGTCCTCGCCGGATTCTGGTGCCTCATGTTCCTTACAGCGGCCAACCAAATGGTGCAGACCAGCTCCAACATGAGCATCCGCGGCCGCGTCATGAGCCTGTACCTAGTGGTGCTGATCGGTGGGCAGGCAATCGGCGGCCCCATGATGGGTTGGCTCGCCGAGCACCTCGGTCCCCACCTTGCCGTCCTGATCTCCGGTGGCGTGCCGGCCATCGCGGCTGCGGTTGTCGCCGTCATACTGGCCCGGAAGTCATCCCTGCACATCAAAGTGGACCTGCGCGATCGGCGTCGGGTGCTGCGGATCGTGCAGGAGCCGCAGCCGGCTTAACCAGGATGAAGCGCCCCCGACAGCCGGGGGCGCTTCATTCTGTGCGGGCTATCTTGGCTGAAGCTGTGCCACTGGCAGGTGTGGGTATTCCGCTGAGCGTCCCTGGAACTCCAGGACGTCCGGATTGCGGATAACACCTTCACGGATCTCAATGGCACGGGAGACTGTCTCGTTGGCATCCCAGCTTTCCGGCCCGGCCACAACAGTGTCCAGGAAGGGAAGCAGGGCTTCGCTGATCTCCCAGCTGGCCGAGTTCCAAAGGTATGACGGACTGTGGTCCACGGCGTAGTAATTAACGTGCCCGCCCACGCGGAACATGGGCTCGTCGAAAGTGGTGGTCCGCGCCCAGCTGAAGCCCATGCCTTCGTCGCAGGACACGTCAACGATCAGGCTGTCCGGCTGGAATTCCGCCAGATCCTCCGTGCGGAGGTAGGTCAGCGGAGCGTTCGGGTCCTGCAGGGTGCAATTGACCACGATGTCCGCCGCGGCCAGGAACGGTGCCAAGGGCTTGCGCCCCTTGTCCGTGATGACTTCGCTGAGGAACGGCGCCTTGCTGTCATGGTCGAATTGCACGATCCGCACTGAATGGATCGGAGACCCGACGGCGGCGACGCCCCGGTTGGTGAGCACCTGGACGTCGTGGACGCCGTGGGCGTTCAGCGCAGTGACGGCACCACGCGCCGTGGCCCCGAAACCGATGACCACAGCGCTGAGGCGGCGGCCGTAATCGCCGGTGGAACCAGTCAATGCCAGTGCATGCAGCACAGAGCAGTAGCCGGCGAGCTCGTTGTTCTTGTGGAAGACGTGCAGGCCAAAGCCGCCGTCGCCCGCCCAGTGGTTCATGGCCTCAAAGGCGATGAGTGTGAGCTTCTTGTCGATGGCAAGCTGGGTGATAGCCCGGTCCTGTACACAGTGCGGCCAGCCCCACAACGTTTGACCATCACGGAGTTCGGCCAGATCCTGGGCCTGCGGCTTGGGGAGGAGGATGACGTCGTTGTTGGCAATCAACTCCTGGCGTGTACCGAGCCCGCCCACCAATGATTCCAGCTTGCTGTCCGGGACACCGAACCGCTCGCCGTAGCCGTACTCAAAGCGAAGTTGCCGGCGCACTTCCGGAGCAATGCGTTCCAAGTGCTGCGGGTGGATCGGCAGGCGTCGCTCGTTGGGTTTCAGCGAAGTAGCAAGGACACCAATGCTCAGCGGGCCGGTTGGTGCGGTCACTTCTTGTTGCCGGTAGAGGGCTTGGCGGCCTCGGTGGCGGAGGACTCGGAAGCCCGCTTATCCGCGCGTTTTTCCTTGATGGATTTGCTGGATTTCTTTGACGCAGTTTGGCGCGGTGATTTGTCGCCCATGATGGCTCCCTTAGAGCGGAGCCGAAATGGCTCCTGACTCCTGACGATACACCTCCCCGCATCGCTTTGTGGCCGGAGTCACGCGTGCTGGACCGCAGGCCTCTGGCTGCCTGGGCCGTCCGGCGTCGGACTATTGAGCCGGCTGAACCGCCGGGCGGCCATGCGTTACACGATGAGTGACGCGATCCGCGGTGTCGTCCACGGTCGCAACTTTCTCCACTGGCTCCAGGTAGAAGCGGGCACTGCTGATGATGCCCTCATCCACGCCGAAAATGATGACGCCGGTCATCTCATGCTGGGTGCCATCACGGCGGGCGCCCTTCAGGTGCAGCTCAGTCCACACGCTGGTCCCGCTCACGCTGTGCGCCAACATGCGGGCTGCGATGTCCGGTACGCCGGTGAACAGTTGCTCCCAATTGCTGCGGATAGTGTCCCGTCCCGTGAATCCCCGGGTGGGGTGGGCCGGTGTCTCGTTGACGTAGCCCGGCGCGAAACACTCAGCCAGGGCTTCAAGATCGTGCTTGTTCGTGGCTTCCAGCAGGCGGTTGATGACGGCGAGTGGACCCGCCTCACCATCGTCGGTGAGAGTCATTGGAGGACCTCCCGGATAGGTGGATGTACGTAAGAGTTTAGGCTTACGAGGCCTCCCGGTCGACGGGTAAGCGGCCCTCTTTGGTGAGTACCGTCGTCGAGCGCTTTTTGTTCTTGGACAGGGTTCAGTCCTCGGGCAAAGAGAAACCCCGGATCACTGGATCCGGGGCTTTCCTGGAGCGGGCGACGGGAATCGAACCCGCGTATCGAGCTTGGGAAGCTAGCGCTCTACCATTGAGCTACGCCCGCATTGCCCGGAAAAACTCCCCGAGCGAGTCCTAGCTTAGCGCAGTTGCAGGACTCCCCATGACCGGCGCACCGGACGCCTACTTGAACAGCTTCATGCCATTCCAGCCGTTGCCCACCTGGCGCTGACCGCCCCAGGTCCCGGTCCCCAGACGGTATTCGACGAGGTAGCCATCCACGGTTTGGGCAGTGATGCTGCGCGTGCCCGGACCGGATAAACCGAAGCTTGGAACCAGTGCTTTCATGGTTCCCCAGCCGGAACCCACTGTGGTGGGCAGGCCTGCGAAGCCACCCCCGCCGTTGCCGGGATAACTCAGCAAGTGCCCGGACGTTGTGGTGGCCAGGATGTCGTTGGCGCCGTCGGCATTCCAGTCGGCCATGGTCAGGCCCATGCCCGCCCAGCCACTTCCAATGTCCACCCGGTAGGTCAACGCCCTACCCGAGGTGTTGGGGTAGTACCGGAGCCCGCCATCGGGGAAGTAGCCCACGATGCCCGGATACCCCTGCGCCGCGGACCATTTGCCCACGGTGATAGTCATCTTGTCCCAGTCACCTGTTCCCACCACGATCTGCGTGGAGAAAGCACCGCCGGGCCAACCCTTGAACAAGCCCAAGGTGCCGTTGTCCCATTGCGCCAAAATGTCGTAGACGCCATCAGCGTCCCAGTCCACCACGAAGGCCTGCTTCAAGCCCTGCCAGTTGGAACCGATCACCGTGGGGATGCCATAGCCACCACCGCCGTGTGCAGGGTAGCGAAGCAGCCGCCCGGACGAGTCCGCAGCAACCAGGTCCGCGCCGGAGGTGATGCTGGCATACGCAGTGGGGTTGCCGGCGAAATACTGCTCCATGGTGGGGAAGCCGCGGCGTTTCATGTCGGTTGCGAGATCCACTCCGACGTAGCGCAGGTGCCACGGCTCATAGCTGTAGCCAGTGACGTTCGTGTAGCCGTTGGGGTAGCGGACAATGAAGCCGTACTTGTGGGCATTCGCTGCCACCCAGATCCCGGCTGGAGTGTCCCCGAAACAGGTGCTGAGGCCGCAGGAACCGTTGGCGTTCCCGACGTCGACGGCGAGCCCCGTCTGGTGCTCGCTGTGCCCCGGACGTGCGGAGATCAGGTCTGCCTGTGCCTGGCCGTAGATGCTGACGTAATAGGAGTAGACCTGCTGCTGCTGCGCGTAGGAACGGTAACCGCTCACCACTGCCAACCCGCCCGTGCCGGCATCAGCCGCACCTTGGAACAACCCATTGAGCCAGGCTGCAGCCTCGGCACGCAGGTACTGGCCGGAGCCGCGGGCGTTGACTAGGTCGCCGGGCGCGTAGCTCACAGGATTCAAGGGCCGGGACTTGTTAACCAGGACAGAGTAGTTCGCGGGGTCGCCCACAGGATCGACGCTCGGCAGTGGATTCGCAGTGGCCGGTACTGCACTTTGAACGACGACGGCGGCGCGTGCGTTGCTCTGTGCCTTAACGGCCGCAGTGGCTGGCACCGCGGTGGTCGGCGCAGCCGTGGCAGGAGCCGCAGTTACCGCGCCGCCAGCCACGGCCAGACTGAACAAAGCAGCGCAAGCCGCCAGCCGTCGTCGTGCGTTCCTCATGGAACCTGAGTAGTTTCGACCTCGCATTACGCCCCCAATTTGCTTGTAGCCAGCCGCAGGCACTCTACCCGGCCCACGGACTCCTGTCAGCAGTACCCCGGGAAAATCGGGAGATAACCATTCGGTCAAGGCTCGGCAGTCATGTGTTGCTGGCGGCCGCCGCTGACTATTCTGAAGGTGTTAGCTGCAGCGTATGGGGAACCGGGCTACGACACTCGACCGTACGCCGAAAGAGGTTTTCCATGGCATTCGCTGCCAATGAAGTGGTGATCAGCAAGGACGCCATGACTGTTTACGGATTCCTCATGGACGGGATGAACAATTCCCTGTGGCGTTCGGGTGTGCGTAGTATCGCGCTTCGCTCCGGCATTCGCGGCCAAAAAGGTGCCCTCTATCAACAGACGGTTTCCGGCCCCGGCGGCCGCCCCGTAGCCGCCGACTTCAGGATCACCGAAGCCCGCCCGGGAGCCGAAGTCCGTTACGCCGTGGTGGCCGGACCCGCGCGGCCTACCGGAGGTTTCTACCTCAGCACCGAAGGCAACACCAC
Organism: Paenarthrobacter sp. TA1.8; assembly: GCF_048595705.1. Lineage (NCBI taxonomy): Bacteria > Bacillati > Actinomycetota > Actinomycetes > Micrococcales > Micrococcaceae > Paenarthrobacter > Paenarthrobacter sp. TA1.8. The sequence goes on along the minus strand of NZ_CP184287.1, from coordinate 4,401,177 downwards.
CCGCCTCCGGTTCGCCCTTGAGTACCACCCCAAGGGCCTGCGGAAGCTTATGAATGGCATATTCCAGAAGGCGCTGGAGGGCGAAGTGGCGCAATTGGAACAACTCAAGGTTGCCATCGAGTCCCACTCGGACGCTTAGCCGCGGCTGTTGACGCGCGACGCCGGATTGGCGCACGACGCCGACACGCAGGTTGGGGTGGCATGCTCTCCTATTGGGCGAACTTCAGCCCGCCCCAGCCGACGCCGATGGTCACCGGCGTGGTAAGCCGTCCTGTGTTGAGATCCCAATATTCAACGACTCCGTTGCGGTCCAGTCCGGCAACACCCGTCGAATCGGGACCCGTTACCCCGCGAAGCGCCCTCAAGCCCGTGTAGTCGGTCCATTCCGCGCCCACTACCGGACGGGATTCCTGCTTGGGTGTGCCCAGCCCGCTCCCGCGGTACAGCCTGAGGGTTCCATTGGCCTCAGTGGTGAGGAGGTCCTGGAAGCCGTCGGCGTTGTAGTCCACCATGCTTAGCCTGATCGCTGGGAATCCCGTGCCGATTGCCGCTTGGGCACGGATGTAGGCAAGGCCGGCGTTCTTATAGAGGTACAGGTTGCCGCCCGAATCCATGGCAACGATCTGGGGAAGCCGGTTGTTGGCGCACCAAGTGCCCACGGTGATGTTCAGGGTCCCCCAGCCCTGGCCAAGGGCAAGGGGATCCTTGAACCCACCTGTCTGAAGGCCGGGGTACACCAGCAGGGCGCCGTCGAGTCTTTGGGAGATCAGATCAAACACGCCGTCGCGGTCCCAGTCCGTGATGAAGAGGTCTTTGAGCCCTGTGAAGCCGACGCCGATTCTCTTGCCGCCGCCGTACCTGCCGCCACCCCACGATGGGTAGGCAACCACCGAGCCGTCGCCGCCGATCGACACGAGGTCGGCTGCGCTGCTGATGGAGGCCGCGCTCAAGTTAAGGGTGGGCGGTTGGTGCTTGCTGCCCGGTTCGCAGACACCCACAGGGTCGGTTGGTGGCGGGACTGTACCGCCCGGGCTTGTGGTGGTCCCTGCCGGCAAAGATGTGTAGCCAAAGAAATTCACTACGCCCCAGAGCGTGTAGCGGTTGGGGGTGGTCTGCCAGTTGCCGTCCGTGTAGGTGATGCCGATGCCCATGACGTTGAACCGGGGATCACGCAGAAGGGCGTCGTGACCGGGAGAACCCTTCCACCACTCCACAAGCTGCGCTGCGTCACGGTCCCAGCGGACAGCGATGACTTCACCCGCCCCGTTGTTGGGGTTGAGAGCCCGGGGATCAGTCCAGAAGTTGGCGCGGTGCTGGATCACCTCACGCGTCGCGATGTTGTTGGACCAGTCCTGAGCCAGGCTGGCCACCGTGGCGTGGTACTTCACAGGAGCCAGGCCGAGCGATGCACGGTAGCTGTTGATCGCGTTGAACACCGTCAGGATCGCAGCTGTGTTGCTGTCCGGGAGGAGCGCCAGCGCGCCGTTCTCCGGATCCACGGTGCTGCTCGGGCTCTTGCCCGGGAAGGGGGTGAGTGTAGGGGTTGGTGTGGCTTCGGGCGTCGCCGTCGGGGCTGGTGAGGCGGTTTCGAGCGTTGGAGTGGGGGACGGACTTCCTATTGGTGCAGGCGTTTCGGTTGATGGCGATGTTTCGCTGGGGGAAGTTGGTTGAGTTGGTGCAGGCGTTTCGGTTGTAGACGCAGACGGTCCAGGCCCGGCGGCCTGGGCGGATGGTGTTGGTGCGGCTGGAACAGGACCGACAGTCTCTTGTGGAGACGGCTCCGCTACGGGTGGCTCGGTGGCGCCGGGGTCCGAGGGGTTGTCAGGCCCCCAGGAGGGCCCGATGTTGGGCACGGGGGGTGGCGTCTCAAACACCGGATCTATAGCGACGGGCCCGCCGTCCGTGTCGGTTCCCGCGCCGACGCTTGGTGTCGACTCCGGCGTTCCGGGGTCCGGCGCGGGCACTGTGGTGGGGTCCGAGGCGTTGCCGGCCGCCGGGAGGGGCGCTGAAGGTGCGGGGTCCGCCGTCGTGGTTTCCTTTGGTGCCGTCATCCCTGAAGGGACAACGGCGGAAGGTGTGGCGGTGGGCCCGGGGACCGTCTGCGTTGACGGGAGAATCTGGCTGGAGGCGGCCACCCCCAGAGCCAATACGCCAGCCAGCACGATAGCGGCAGGCGCAGCCAGTTTTCTCACAATTACCCCGCGAATGCTCGTTGCCCCCAAGTACGGGCGCGGTTCTACATGTCCGGGAACTATAGTCCCATGGGGCGGCGCGGACAATGCATGGGGTATTTGATGCATGGGGTATTTTTGATGCTGTGCTGATCTCTGACCGCGATATTCGTGCCGAAATAGACTCCCAACGGATTGTTCTTGAACCGTACGACCCCGCCATGGTTCAGCCATCTTCCGTTGACGTGCGGATTGACCGGTTTTTCCGGCTCTTCGACAACCATAAATATGCCCACATCGACCCTGCCGAGGAACAGCCCGAACTGACCCGGCTGGTTGAAGTGGAAGGCGACGAGCCATTCATCCTGCACCCCGGAGAGTTCGTACTCGGCTCAACCTACGAAACCGTCAGCCTGGCCGACGATATCGCTGCCCGTCTCGAAGGGAAGTCATCCCTTGGGCGCCTCGGGCTGCTGACGCACTCCACGGCCGGATTCATTGACCCCGGTTTCTCAGGTCACGTGACATTGGAGCTCTCCAACGTGGCAACTCTGCCCATCAAGCTGTGGCCCGGCATGAAAATTGGACAGCTGTGCTTCTTCCGACTGACGTCCTCGGCCGAGCACCCCTACGGTTCCGGCGAATACGGCAACCGTTACCAGGGCCAGCGAGGACCCACCGCGAGCCGCAGCCACCAGAACTTCCACCGGACGTCCATCTAGCCTCGTTTGGTGCCTTTGCCGAGGGGGTAGCTCTCGGCACTTTGGAGACTCGCTACGCTGGTGCGCGCTCCTGTGTCCGCGGGGGAGCTCCCGGCGACTTCCGAATGGCCTTGACCACTGGTTCCACGAAGCGGGCAGCCAGAGGGCCAAGGATGGCCATGATGAGTACATACGCGGTGGCGAGTGCCGCAAGTTCGTCCGGAACTGCCCCGGACGCAACAGCCAGACCAGCGATGACAATGGAGAATTCACCGCGCGCAATCAGGGCAGCGCCAGCGCGGAAACGGCCCGGGACGGCGATGCCGGCCCGCTTGGCAGCCCAGAATCCTGTGAGCATCTTGGTAGCTGCGGTGATGACGGCCAGCACCAGGGCCCAACCAAGGACGGGCGGAATGGACGTCGGATCGGTGTTGAGCCCGAAGGCGACGAAGAAGATCGCTGCGAAGAGATCCCGCAACGGTTCGAGGATTCTGGTGGCGTTGTGGGCGGTGGCACCGGAGATTGCGATGCCCAGCATGAAGGCACCCACTGCGGCGGACACCTGCAGCGCCGATGCGATGCCGGCCACCAGGAGGGCGAGACCGAGGACGTTCAGTAGGAAGACCTCGGAGTTTTCACTGTGCACTGCTTGCGAGACCCGGTGCCCGTGCTTGAGGGCGATGACCAGCACCACGGTGACTACTGCAAGGGCAATTCCTACAGTCTGCAGTCCGCCCAGGAACCCCACGCCGGCCAGGATCGCCGTGAGGATCGGGAGGTAGATGGCCATTGCGAGGTCCTCAAAAACGAGGATTGACAGCACCACGGGAGTTTCGCGGTTACCGATCCGGCCGAGGTCAGTGATCACCTTGGCGGCGATTCCGGATGACGAGATATAGGTAACGCCACCCATGACGATGGCCCCCACAAGTCCCCAACCCAAAAGCACGGCGAGTCCCGCGCCCGGAAGGAAGTTGAGGACAAAATCAAGAACGCCGGCCTGCCACGATCGCCGAAGGCCAGTGACGAGCTCCGACGCCGTATATTCCAATCCGAGCATAAGCAGCAGGAGGATAACGCCGATTTCACCGGAAAGATGGGCGAACTCGTGCATTCCGTCCAACTTGACGAACCCGCCGGCTCCGAAGGCCAAGCCTCCCACCAAGTAGAGCGGGATGGGGGACATGCCTATTCGGCCCGCTAATCGAGCAAGGAGACCGAGGCAGAAGACGACGGCCCCCAGTTCAACGAGGGCTAGTGCGAGCGGATCCATTCCGGTCAGCCGTTGCGGAGGATGTCGGCTGCCGAGTCAAGACCTTCCTGCGTGCCGACCGCTACGAGCAAATCACCGGTGTGAAGTACGACGTCGGGTGCCGGCGAGGGGACAACCTCACCTTCGCGCATGATCGCCACGATGGAAACACCGCTCCGGGTGCGGATCTGCGCCTTGCCCATGGGCTGGTTGACGAAGGGTGAATCCGGGGTGATGGAGAACTGGCGGGTGACGATGCCCGGTATCTCGCGATGTTCTTCTGCCAAGCGCATGGCAATGTGCTGGCCGCCCAAGAGGTTCCCCAGTGTCGATGCTTCGTCTGCTGTCAACGGGATGGAGGCTTGGCACGTGTCGGGGTCGTCCCAGGTGGACACGAACAGCTCGGTCTCACCCTCGCGAAGTTCCACCACCCCGATGCGACGGCCCGATGCCGTGACGAAATCCTTGCGGATCCCGAGGCCCGGGAGTTCAGTCTCATCCACGTTCATAGCTACACCCTAACTCTGTTGTATGGGTCTGGTACGGCGATAATGCTCAGCCAGTCCTATGTAGTTAACGCTCAGGGACCACGGCTATTTCCACCTTGGCCGGTGGCTTCACTGGGAGGATCACCAACAGGCCGGCCAGAAGGACCACCATGATTCCCAGGATGCCCCAGCGCTGGGCTTCACCTTCTGCCACAAGCGGCGAGGCGATGGCGATACACAGCGTGAAGAGCGTCGGTGCGAGGAAGCTGACGGCCCGCCCAGTGGTCGCGTAGAGCCCGAAAAGCTCCCCGGATTCTCCGTGGGGGGCAAGCCTTGCAAGATATGCGCGTGAGGACGATTGTGCCGGTCCCACGAACAAGCAGAGCAGCAGGCCGAAGACCCAGAACGTAGTGGCACCTGGCCAGTCATTGCCAAAGAAAACGTAGTCGCCGTTACCCAGGACCAGAATGGCCGTGCCTGCGACGAGGAGTCCAATCAGCGAGAGGATAATGACTGCCTTCGGTCCGATCCTGTCGTCAAGGAAGCCTCCAATGATTGCACCGACGGCCGCTACGACGTTGCCGAAGATGGCGAAGAAGATAACGTCCTTGAGCTCGAAGCCGAACGTCCCCGCGGCGATGACGCCGCCGAAAGTAAATACTGCCGCCAAGCCGTCACGGAAGATGGCACTGGAAAGCAGGAAGTAGATGGTGTGGGGGCTGGTCCGATAGATGGCCCCAATGCGGCGGAACAACAACTTGTAGGACGCAATGAAACCCAGCGACGCGGTGCTCTTCTTCACGGAAACTTCAGGAACAGCGAACATCACGGGAAGGGCAAAGATGAAGAACCACAGTGCCGAGAAGATGGCAACGAGCCGGATGTTCAAGGAGTCCTGCGTTGAAGCGCCAAACCACTCGAAGGAGGGCTGCACGAATAGCTGAAGAACCAGGAGGAGCGCAACGATGCCGCCCAGGTAACCCATGGCCCACCCGAAGCCGCTGACCCTGCCGATGTTCCGGGGCGTAGATATCTGCGCCAGCATGGCGTTGTAGTTCACGCCGGCAAACTCAAAGAAAATGTTGCCGAGTGCTATCAGGCATACCCCTAGCAGCAGGAACTCCGGTTGGGGGAACACGAAGAAACAGAGCGCTGTCAGGACAGCTGTTGCGGCGGTGTTGACACCGAGCCACATCTTGCGGCGTCCCCCGGCGTCGGAACGCTGCCCGGTGACGGGAGCCAGCAAGGCAATGGCGAGGCCGGCAACGGCGAGGGCAGCACCGAGCGCGGCCGATGCCGCATCTTCTCCGCCGAACGCATTGGACGTGAGGTAAACGGTGAAGACGAAGGTGGTCATCACCGCTTGGAAGGCAGCTGAGCCCCAGTCCCAGGATGCCCAAGCAAGGATCTGTCCTTTCTTGGAAGCGACGGGTCCTGAGGCAAGCTCGGACGTCGAGTGGGAGGCTTCGGGAACTGCGGCCGCGTTCATAGCTTGAATGCTATAGCGACAGTGGAGAACGGCGGGTAGATGACAGACCGCTATGTGGAGAACGCGGCTTTAAGCCATGCGCGCAGTCGGCTTCCCATGCCAAAACTGTCGGTTCGCCTTGATAAACTAGCTAAACCGAACCCAACGTATGACCGCCTGCTCCAACTTTTGACAATATGTTCCTGACTTTGCGGAGATAACAGTGATCACAGTTCTCGCCATCACCTTTGTAGCGGCAACTGTGGCGCCTTTGATCTTCAGCAAACTCGGCAGGAATGCCTTCTATGCTCTTGCAGCGGTCCCCGCAGGTGCCTTCCTTTGGCTGCTTTTGCAGTACGGCCCTGTATATTCCGGTGGTGGCATAGAAGAAGTCATCCCATGGATTCCCAGCCTGAAGCTTGAGCTCGCCTTCCGTATGGATCCCTTGGCTTGGGTGATGTCCTTACTGATCCTCGGAGTGGGATCCCTGGTTTTGGTTTATTGCGCCAGGTACTTCAAGAACAAGGACGCCGGCCTGGGCGGATTCGGCGCTCAACTGCTCGCTTTTGCCGGGGCCATGTTCGGTTTGGTGACCTCCGACGACCTGCTGATGCTCTTCATCTTCTGGGAGCTCACCACCATCCTTTCCTATCTGCTGATCGGCTACGCCCGCACACGTCTGGCGGCGCGGCGTTCTGCACTGCAGGCACTCATGGTCACAACCGCGGGTGGCCTCGCCATGCTCGTCGGCCTCATCATCTTGGGTCAGGCCGCAGGAACCTATCGCATTTCGTCGATACTGGACCAAGCCGGGCCGCTCATGGCCGGACCGATGCAGGGAGCGGTGGCCACCGCCGTCGTACTTATCCTGGCTGGCGCCGTAACCAAATCGGCGCTTGTCCCATTCCATTTCTGGCTTCCAGGTGCCATGGCAGCGCCCACCCCCGTGAGCGCGTATCTTCACGCTGCCGCGATGGTCAAAGCCGGCATCTACATCGTGGCTCGCCTTGCTCCCGGGTTTTCGGGGTCGGAGTTTTGGCTTCCCGTGGTTCTGGGGCTGGGCTTGGCCACCATGCTCGTGGGTGGTTACCGGGCCCTACGCCAGACAGACATCAAACTGATCCTTGCCTACGGCACGGTCAGCCAGCTCGGCTTCCTCACCATGGTGGTGGGATTAGGACGTCCCGACGCTGCCCTGGCCGGACTCGGACTGCTGCTGGCGCATGGCTTGTTCAAGGCCGCGCTGTTCCTGGTAGTGGGCATCATCGATCACCAGTCCGGGACACGCGATATCCGCAAGCTTTCCGGCGTTTTCCGTTCGTCGCGGGCGCTGGGTGTTGTGGCCGGTATCGCAGCGGCGTCCATGGCCGGTGTGCCACCCTTGGCAGGTTTCGTAGCCAAAGAGTCAGTGTTTGAAGCCTTCGTCCACTACGGCACCGGTGATGGCGCTCCAGCGTGGGGCATCTTGATCCTGGTGGGCCTGGTCATCGGATCGATCCTGACGTTCGCGTACAGCGCCCGGTTCATGTGGGGAGCCTTTGCCGTCAAGCCCGGCGTGGAACCTACCCCGTTCAAGCCCATCAAACCGGCATTCCTGGCAGCACCGGCCATCCTTAGTTTGCTCACTATCGTCTATGGATTATGGCCAACGCCCGTGGACACCTGGATCCAGCCTTACGCAGCGCTGTTCGCTGACGGTCCGGACGCGGTCGACGCCGGACACTTGGCTTTGTGGCATAGCGTCACCCCCGCGTTGGGCCTGACCGCGCTGACGTTCGCGGCCGGCGCCGCGATGTTCTACTGGCGCAACCTCGTTGCCCGTGCCCAAAGCCTGGTCCCGGACTGGGTGGACGGCGACAGGGCTTACCAGAACACCATCGGCGCGCTGGACGACATCGCGGTTTGGGTGACAGGCCGCACGCAGCGTGGTTCGCTGTACTTCTACCTCGCGGTGATCCTCACCGTGGCATTCGCGGTTCCGATGACGGCGCTGATCGTGGCGAACAAGCCACTGCCGGACGGCATGTACTTCATCGACCCGAACTCGCCACTGCAAGTAGTGGCAGGCATCGGCATCGTGGTGGGTGCCCTGGCTGCCGTCCGGGCCAACAAGCGTTTCCTCGCCGTGCTCATGGTGTCCGTCACGGGTTACGGCATTGCCCTCATGTTCGCACTCCAAGGCGCACCGGACCTCGCACTGACCCAAATGCTGGTGGAAACCATTGTGCTGGTTGCTTTCGTGCTGGCCATGCGCAGCCTGCCCGCTGAATTGAGGGACAGGACCGGGGGACGGCTCAGGGTAATCCGTGTGATCATTGGTGCGGCCTTTGGCATCACCATGATTTTCGTGGCGATTTACGCCATGGGCGCGCGCGTTGCCACCCCCATCTCACTGGACTTCCCGCGGTTGGCGTATGAAGGCGGCGGGGGACTGAACGTAGTCAACGTGACCCTGGTGGATATTCGCGCCTGGGACACGTTCGGTGAGATCTCGGTCCTCGCGATTGCTGCCACCGGTGTAGCCAGCCTGATCTTCGTCCGCAGCCGCGGCGACCGGATCAAGACTTCGGAGGCCGTGCCGGAAGGCAGCGTCGGGCGACGCACCGGCGTCGACCGTGACTCCCGCGACGGCGCCACCTTGGCCGTGGCGAAGAAGTTCACCGACGTGAGCCGCGATGCGTGGCTGGTTGCCGGCCGTACCCTGGCCCCCGAACGGCGCTCGATCATCTTCGAAGTAGTGACCAGACTGATCTTCCACTCCATGATCGTGTTCTCCATTTATCTTCTCCTCGCCGGGCACAACCTGCCGGGCGGCGGCTTTGCCGGCGGCCTCACCGCCGGGCTCGCACTGACAATCCGCTACCTGGCCGGTGGGCGGTTCGAGTTGAGCGAGGCAGCCACCGTCAGCGCGGGGACCCTTTTGGGGACAGGACTTGCGACGGCGGCCGCTTCCGGTGTGGTGCCGCTCTTCCTGGGAGGACAGGTGTTCCAGAGCGCCATTATCGAGTTCTGGCTACCGGTCTTCGGTGACGTCAAGTTCGTCACTTCCACCATTTTCGACATTGGCGTTTACGTCGTGGTGGTGGGGTTGGCGCTCGATGTCCTTCGGAGCCTCGGTGCCGAGATCGACGAACACTTTGAAGGCAAGGGGGCCCCGCTGGCTGAGGAAGATGCCGCCGGGCATGCCGACCTCGCCGAGGAAGCCGCCGAATCCGCTGCATCCGGGAAGGGCAACGCATGAGCATCAACCTGACCCTGCTGATCGTCATGGGCGTCCTGTACGCCTGCGGGATCTATTTGATCCTGGAACGCAGCCTGACGCGCGTGCTGTTGGGTTTGATGCTGCTGGCAAATGCCACCAACATCCTGATCCTGAGCACGGGAGGGTACGCAGGCCTTGCCCCCTTGTTCGATAAGGAAACGAACCCGGAAACGTACAACGATCCTTTGCCCCAGGCCCTGATCCTGACGTCGATCGTCATTTCGTTCGCTGTCACCGCCTTTATGCTCGGCATCATTTACCGCACATGGGTCCTGGCCCGCCAGGATGAAATCCAGGATGACCTCGAAGACGTCCGCGTGGCCAAGACTCCGAGCTTCGATGCGGAGGACGACGCCATCGTCCCGCTGGAAACGTCCGAATTCGCCATCACCCCGGCCAGCCCTGCAAATAAGGACAGGCCCGACGCGACCGAAACCCCCAACACGGCTTCGAACCAGGAAGGAGGCAGCGCGTGAATCTCGCAAACCTGTCGCCGCTAGCTGTCCTCCTACCGATCCTTGGCGCTGCCCTGGCATTCCTGCTGATCCGGCACCACAGCGCACAGCGGGTAGTGAGCATTGGCATCCTGAGCGCGACCCTCCTTCTCGAATGCCTGCTCCTGGTCTCCGTGTGGGACGGCGGCACAACGTCCGTCACGCTGGGCGGATGGCTGCCGCCGTGGGGCGTGGTCCTCGTGGTGGACCAGTTCTCTTCGCTGATGCTGGTGGTTTCCACTGTGGTCAGTCTGGCGGTGCTCATCTACGCGACCGGCCAAGGCATGGCCGACGGCGACCAGGAAGCACCGGTCTCGATCTTCCACCCCACCTACCTGATCCTGGTGGCGGGCGTGTCCAATGCGTTCCTGACCGGTGACCTCTTCAACCTCTACGTCGGTTTCGAAATCCTCCTGACGGCCAGCTACGTCCTCATGACACTGGGCGGAACCGGACCGCGCATCCGGGCGGGCGTCACCTACGTTGTGGTTTCCGTGGTGTCGTCCGTGCTGTTCCTCATCGCTATCGCCATGATCTACGGTGCCACCGGAACCATCACCATGGCGGACCTTGCCATCAAACTTGCCGAACTGGATCAGGGCACGCAGAACCTTCTGCACGTGATGCTGTTGGTGGCGTTCGGCATCAAGGCAGCAGTCTTCCCTTTGTCGTTCTGGCTTCCAGACTCTTATCCGACGGCGCCCGCTCCAGTCACCGCCGTGTTCGCCGGGTTGTTGACCAAAGTGGGCGTATACGCCATGGTCCGCACGGAAACACTGCTGTTCCCCGGCGATACCCTCAACGTCCCGCTGATGGTGGTGGCGCTACTCACCATGATTGTCGGAATTCTGGGCGCCTTGGCCCAGAGTGACATCAAACGTCTTCTGTCCTTCACGCTTGTTAGTCACATCGGCTATATGGTGTTTGGCCTCGCCATGAGTTCCGTGGCCGGATTGGGTGCTGCGGTTTTCTACGTTGCGCACCACATCACCGTGCAGACCAGCCTGTTCCTGGTCACAGGTCTCATAGAGCGGCGTGGCGGCAGCTCGTCCATTGACCGTTTGGGTGGCCTTGCGAAGCTTTCGCCATTGCTTGCGTTGCTGTTCTTTGTTCCGGCCATGAACCTTGCGGGCATTCCGCCGTTCTCCGGCTTCCTCGGAAAGCTGGGGCTGCTGCAGGCCGGCGTGGAGTTGGGGACACCCTTGGCAATCGTGCTGGTGGTGGGTGGCGTTGTCACCAGCCTCCTGACGTTGCTGGCCATCGCCCGTGTCTGGAACAGGGCGTTTTGGCGCAAACCCGAGGACGCAGAGTACCCGGACCCTGTGCTGATGACCTCCGGCAATGTGGGCGTCCTGCCCCGCACCATGGTTGGCTCCACGGCGGGTCTGGTGGTGTTCGGAGTGGCGCTCACTGTATTCGCGGGGCCGCTCTTCAAAGTTGCTGACGGTTCCGCCGGGATCATGCTGGACCGCTCAGCTTACATCCACTCGGTCCTGGGCGATTCCGTTGAGGTGCCGCCGTTGGCACAAACAGACGAACCGCGTACGGGCGAAGCACCGTCAGCTGAGACACAGTCGGGTGATGCCAAGTGAGCCGCAAACCCATTTCCTTCCGCACGGAGTTGCCGCTCCTCGTCTGGTTGGTCATCGTGTGGGGCGCGCTGTGGCGGGACTTCAGCCCGGGCAACCTGTTGTTCGGTGCCCTGATCGCCGTGCTGGTGGCCAAACTGTTCTACCTCCCGCCCGTGGAGCTCAGTGGCAGGTTCAACATTCTGCGCGCTATTCCCTTCGCCCTGATGTTCCTCGGCAAAGTGGTGGCAGCGAGCTTCCTGGTTCTGTACCTGGCTGTAGCCAAAGGACCCACGGTGCGTAGCGCCGTCGTCGCCGTTCCGTTGCGGAGCCACTCAGACCTGATGGTGACAGCCACCGGGCACGTGATCTCGTTGATCCCGGGTTCACTGGTGGTGGAAGTGGACCGCTCAACGTCCACGCTGTACTTGCACGCGCTCAACATTTATGAGGAAGCGGACATCGACAAGATCCGCGAGGAAACCCAAGTCATTGAGGCGAGATTGATCCGCATCATGGGCACGCGCGAAGAAGTCGCATCCCTCAATGCAGAACAGCGCCCGGGAATGGAAGGGGCAACGCTATGAAGGAATTCGTTCTCGTGGCAACGGCTGTGATCCTTAGCCTCGCCGCGGCAGGGGCAATTGTCCGGATCGCTATCGGTCCGTCCTTGCTGGATAGGGTTCTGGCATCGGATGTCTTGCTGGCGATCCTGGGTGCCGCCCTGGCAATCGACATGGCAATGAACAAGCACCTGAACAACTTGATGCTGCTGGTGGCCCTCGCGGTGATCGGGTTCATTGGCTCGGTGACCGTGGCCCGGTTCGTAGCCGAACGGAGGGAGCAGAGCAATGAATCCTGATGCCACCGGCTTGGATTTTGTGATCGACGCCGTCACTGCACTGTTCCTGGTGGTGGGCGCACTGATGTCCCTCGGCGCTGCTATTGGCTTGTTGAGATTTCCGGACCTCATGAGCCGCATGCACGCGGCCACCAAGCCGCAGGTTTTGGGTCTATTCCTCATGCTGGCTGCGATCGGCCTCCAGATGCGGACCTGGTGGGTATGGCCAGTCCTTCTGGTGGCGTGGATTTTCCAGCTCCTGACGGCCCCGGTTTCCGCTCACATGGTGGGCCGCTCCGCCTACCGCACCAAGCACGGGCATCGCGAAATGCTCACCAAGGATGAACTTGAAGCGGTTGTGCAGCGGGCGGCCGCGGGGCAAGAGCCCGGGAGCCAGCGCTAGCAGCAGCGGAAACAACGAACGCCGGGACTACCCTCATGGGTGATCCCGGCGTTGTGTTGTGGTGAGGTTGCCTAGACGATGTCGTGGGTCTTGGCGAAGCGTGCAATGGCGCGCTGCGTGCCCCTGCTCGCCAGGACCTGGATGAGTGTGCTGACGAAGGCTGAAATCAGCGCGAAAGTCAGGGCGGAGCGAAGACTCGATTCCATGTCGTCGTTGCCCAAGGGTGGCTTGTTGCCCGTGGCCTTTTCCCACCCTTTGTTGACAAGTTTGGTACCTACGAAGCCTGCTCCGAGACTTACTCCGGCGCCGATCAGCTTGAAAAAGAGGTTCATGCTCCCAGCCTAACCGGCTCCAGCTCGTTCCAAGCGCTAGCGGCGGTTTTCCCGCTCCTTGAGGAACGCAGCCATGGAGCCGACAGGGGCCAGAACCGGGACAACATCGTGTTCGGCCGACCAAAGAGCATCCACGGTAGCGAACCCGGCGATTTCTTTGAGCAGGTAGTACGTGGGCGGCATCAGCTTCAGGGTGCCCGCGGCCTCCGCCGCAAGAATGTCCGCTACCGGCATCCACAGTGATTGCCAGGCTTCCGTGGTCTGGTGCCGCGGTTCGGCCCCCGGGGAGGGCTTGGCAACATAAAAGTAAGTGTCGAATCGCTTGGGCATGTCTGTCGGTGTGATCCAGTTGGCCCACGGGCGGAGGTCAGAGGCGTCGATGCTGAGCCCGGCTTCCTCCTTGACTTCACGGATTGCGGCGGAAAGCACCGTTCCGGCGTTCTTCGTGGCTTCGCCCGCGCCACTGCAGATGGAGCTCTGCTGCCAGTCCGCCGCGTGGCGTTGAAGCAGGTCCGAGGGGTAGTCCCAGCCGGACTCGTCCGCGGCATCCACCCGTCCACCGGGGAAGACCACCATGCCGGCGGCGAAGTCCATGGTGCTCACCCTGTGCTGGACAAAGGCTTCGAGTCCGCCCGGGGAGTCACGGAGGAGGATGATGCTCGCGGCCAGGCGCGGCTGGGGCACTTCTGGGGGAAGGGGGAAGTCTTGCTGGGGAAGGTCGGTCATGAAGGTGCCCCTTTGCCGCGGTGGATTCTGCTGGTTCATTCTCTCAGGTCTCGTTGTGGGGCCTGGTGCGCAGGGAATGGTGTGGGGTTAGCGTGCAGAGCAGGCCTCGCAACGCACCCCCGTCTTGTTGTGGGGCCTGGTGTGCAGGGAATGGTGTGGGGGAAGGGTGCAGAGTGGGCCTCGCAACGCACCCCCGGAAGCCCTCGCAACGCACCCCCGGGGAGCCCTGCAACGCACCACCACTGCCGATTGTGACCGCCTGCCGGCAACAGACCAACACCCGCCACAGACTCAGGTGTAAACTGAACCAGCCCATCAGGGCAGATTTAATAACGACAGGGGAGCGCCGCCGTCGGACTCTGCAGAGATGCAGGAGACGCGAGGGCGCTGAGAGTGCGGACAGCCGCAGACCCTCGAACCTGATCCGGTTAGTACCGGCGCAAGGGAGTCGAGCTTCTCAGAGTGTCCGGATCCGGGCGGCGCAGGCCAGCCGGATTCCGGGGAGCACTTTCCCCTCCTGTAACCTCAGGAGGCAGAAAATGACCACGGTAAACGTGAAGAAGACCAGTTATAACTGGCGTGTTGTAGACATCGTTGTGGCGGCCTTGATCGCCATCGCGGGCGGCGTGATCTTCTGGGCATGGTCCCAAGGCGCCGCACTAGTATCCATCCCCATGAACGCGACGTATCCGCCTCTCACCGGCCTGATTGCCGGCGGCTGGATGATCCCCGCGGTTCTGGGCATGCTCATTATCCGCAAGCCGGGTGCAGCCCTGTTCTGCGAAACTGTTGCCGCCACCGGTGAACTCATCATGGGTTCGCAGTACGGCACCACCGTGCTCATCTCCGGCGTTCTGCAGGGCCTGGGCGCGGAACTCATCTTTGCCGCCTTCCGGTACAAGAAGTTCAACCTGCCCACTGCCCTCCTCGCCGGTGCGGGCGCGGGCCTCTTCTGCGGCCTGAACGACTCCTTCCTCCCGTGGGGTTGGAACATCGCCTATGAAGCCGTCGACAAGCTGGCCTACATCACCTTCACCACAATTTCCGGCGCAATCATCGCGGGCGCACTCTCCTGGGTGGCGACACGCGGCCTGGCCAAGACCGGCGTGCTGAGTTCCTTCGCCTCGCGCAAGGCCGCTTCGGAGCCCGTCTTCAGCTGATGTCGGCCACGCAAAGCGGCACGGTGAGGCCTGCCGCCATCTCAGCCGAGGGCTGGGGTTGGCGGCATGCCGGCCGTGCCCAAGCTGCCATTCAGGGCCTCGACCTTCGGATCGAACCCGGGGAGCGCGTACTGCTGCTCGGACCTTCGGGTGCCGGCAAATCCACGCTCCTTCATGCCCTCGCCGGGGTGCTGGGGGATGAGGAAGATGACTCGGATGAGACCGGCTCCCTGCTGATCGACGGCGTGGCGCCCCGCGAGCAGCGTGGACGCGCGGGACTGATGCAGCAGGACCCCGAGACGCAGGTGGTTTTGTCGAGGGTTGGCGACGACGTTGCCTTCGGTGCAGAGAACCTTGCCGTGCCGCGGGACGAGATTTGGTCCCGTGTCCATGAAGCGCTCGACGACGTCGGGTTGCGTACCGCTGCCGGCGGAGGTCTGGCGTTGGATCACCCGACGGCGGCGCTCTCAGGCGGTCAGAAGCAGCGCCTTGCGCTTGCGGGCATTTTGGCGATGCGGCCCGGGCTGATCCTGTTGGACGAACCAACGGCCAACCTGGATCCTGCAGGGGTGCTGGAGGTTCGTGATGCTGTTGGGCGATGCCTGGACAAGACCGGCGCCACGCTGGTTGTGGTGGAACACCGCGTGTCCGTGTGGAAAGACCTGGTGGACAGGATTGTGGTCTTGCAGCCAGGGTCGGTCGCAGGGTCCAGCACGGCCGCAGGGACCGGGAATGCTGCCGGCGGCGTCCTCTTGGACGGCCCTCCCGACCAGGTCCTTTCCGAGGCCCGCACCCTGCTGATGTCGGCTGGCGTCTGGGTGCCGGGGTACGTTCCGGAAACCCGCACCCGCCATAAAGAACCAGACGCCGCGCAGCTTCTCCTCGCAGCCCAGGACCTTGCTGTTTCCCGACTAAAGCCACGGCGCAAAGGTTTCAAAACCATCCCGCCTGTTCCGGTGCAAACGGACATCAGTGCGCAGGTCCGGGCAGGCCAAGCCCTGACAATTACGGGTCCCAATGGTGCCGGAAAGTCCACGTTCGCGCTCACGTTGGCAGGCCTTTTGGCGCCCGTGGACGGCAAAGTGAGTGCCGCCGTCGAACTTTCCGAGGGTGCGGGCATTGATCCGTTCAAGTGGAAAGCAGACCAGCTGATTTCCCGCATCGGGACGGTGTTCCAGGAGCCGGAACATCAGTTCGTCACGGGCAAGGTCCTGGATGAGTTGATGTTTGGTCCGAAGCATCTGGGCCACGGCGAGGAGCGCGTGGACGAGTTGCTGGAACGGTTGCGGCTCACCCATCTCGTCGACGCCAATCCGTATACGTTATCCGGCGGGGAAAAGCGCCGGCTCTCGGTGGCCACGGTGCTGGCCGCGCACCCCAAAGTCCTTGTTCTGGACGAGCCAACGTTTGGCCAGGACGCGAATACCTGGGCCGAGCTGGCGTCGTTCCTTTCCGAGTTGCTGGACGCCGGAACCGCGGTGGTCTCCGTAACCCACGATCAGGAATTCAGTGCTGTACTCGGCGGAACCGAACTACGGCTCGGTCCGATACCGCAAGGCAGAGCAACGCATCAGGAAGCGGGTGCAGCGTGAGGGATGCGCTGAACATCCGCGGCAACCACGCCCTGCTGACTCGCGCCAACCCTTTGGCGAAGTTCGTGTCGGTCTTCCTGATTTCCCTGGTGCTGGCCTTGTCCATCGACTGGGTCTCTGCGTCGACGGCGCTCCTTGCGGAACTGGCTCTCTTCCCGCTTGCCGGCCTCACCATCAGGCTTTTGTGGCTGCGGGCCTGGCCCCTGATCATTGCGGCAGCGATCGGCGGCTGGAGCACTGCAATAGTGGCGGCGGACAGCGGCGCTGTACTGCTCGACGTCGGACTCTGGTCCATCAGCGAAGGTTCCTTGGAGCTGGGGCTCGGTTTCATGCTGCGCGGTTTGGCGATCGCGTTGCCGGCGATCCTGCTGATGACCTGCACCGACCCCACCGACCTGGCCGATGCGCTGGCGCAGAAGGCCAAGCTGCCGCACCGCTTTGTCCTCGGATCGTTAGCTGCGATGAGGCTTGTAGGGCTCATGGCGGAGGAATGGCAAACCATAGGAATGGCCCGCCGTGCCCGCGGAGTCGGTTCCCAAGGCAGCCCCTTACAGCGGTTGAAGGCCACGCTCGGCCAGAGTTTCGGTCTGTTGGTTCAGGCGGTTCGGCGGGCATCCCGACTGGCAGTGACCATGGAAGCGCGCGGCTTCGGCGGCGGGCCACGGACGTGGGCACGCGAATCCACGTACTCACTGCTGGACGCGTGGGTGGTCCTTGGCGGGTTGGTCATCGCAGCCGGTGCAGTGCTGGCGGCTGTGGGTGCGGGAACCTGGAGTTTCGTCTGGCGCTAGCGGGCCCGCTGCTCCTGGATCTCATCAAAGCCCGCCCGTGTCAGGAACCCTAGCTGGGCCTCCTTCTCCGCCAACTGAATGATGGGTCCCAGCTCGAAGCACGTCGCTTCCAGACGACGAAGGGCCTTGGCATTGCGGGAGTCCGGCTCCACCACAATCCGGTCCTTGCCCGGCAGGGAGAACATGTACTTGATCAACGACGTGCCCAGCCGCGGGGTGAAATGCGGAATGGGCCGAGTAGCCGGGGCCAGCAGCAGGTGCATGCCGATGTCTTCCTCGCGGGCGGGGTAGGCCTCGCCGACGGGATCGTGCAGCGGCTCGTACGTCTGGAAGAGGGCCAAAGGCTCCCCGTCCAGGATGGCCAGGAACGCGTGGTGGGTTTCCAGGGAGTCAAGGAACTCGTAGATCCCCAGGACTTCTTCGCGGGAGTTCTCCGTCATTCCCCAGAACTTTGCCCGGGGCTGGGTCACCCATTCGAAGATGAGGTCGATGTCCTCGATGGGAACCAACGGAACAATGCGGAGCACACCCCAGCCTTCCAGGTCTTCGGAGTAGACGGTGGTGCGGACGGAAAAGTCCTGGGTGGTGGTGGTCATGGTTTCCTTCTGGCTGTGGGGCGGGCTGTGGGTGGGACTGATGCGGGAACAGGAATGAGTCAGGGCGTGTCGTTGGTCAGAAGCGACCAATCAGTGACCACCGGGGCGAGTTCCCCGGCTGTCCAGAGCGGGAGCTGGTCGGCGAAGTGCATGTGACCGGGCACGCCGGAGGCGCCGAATGGCACGATCCAGCGGCTGTTCTGCCGATCGGCCAGGTCCCACACGTAGCGGGCCACGGGCCCGCGGAAGCTACGGTCATCGACGCCGGGGAGGCTCTCGGTGCACAGTACACACCCGGTATCCCCACTGAGGTCGGCAGTGGGTGCCGACGTTGCGAGCGGGCCAGGGAGGACATGCACCGGCAGGAGCTTGTGCCGGTCGCCCCAGGCAGCACCATTCAGCATGGATTCCTCCAACGCGGCGTCTTCGAGCGCCGCGGCAGCTTCCACTCCGACGCTGATGCCAAGCTCGGAGCCACGGACCAGCAGGGTCTCAAGGGCAAAACCGACGCGCGACGCCACTGACAACCACGGCCCGAACAATGGTGAGTAGCCTGTGGGCTCATTCAAGGGCGCAAGCGCGGAATGCCGCGCCAGGCGCTGGACCAGCGCACCACGCCACGCAGCGAAAACGGCGGCGCGATGGCTGCCGGCTTCCATGAGGCCATCCCAGTCCAACAGGAGGACCCGCAAATCCTTCGCCTCCTTGGAGAGATCCTGGACGTCCAGGCCGGAGAGCATCGAACGGAACAACGGCCACGGACCCAGTAGCGTGTCCGTGTGGATGGCCTGCATATTGTCTACGGACAAAGGCCCGGGAGCCAGTTCCAGCAATTCCCGGATGCGCCGGGCACGATGTGCAGGTGCAAACTCCATGGCCACTTGGTCACCGCCTCCTGCCGCGCGGTCATTCGCGCTCACGGCAAACTGCTGGACCTCGGTGCGAGGCAGGATCACGTACTGGCCCTCCCACTCATGACGGGCGGAGAAGGCCGGAGCGGGCAGGCGCCGGTTGGCCGGATTGCGCTGCGGGACCAGCCCGGCAACGAAGTGCCTCACAGACCCGTGAACGTCGGCGGCCACCACACTGTTAACGGGCTCAACCCAGGCATCGAAGGCAGCCTCCACCTCGGAGACGCTTTGGCTCCGTAGCAACGGCAGGAGGGCCTCGAACCCCAGCCGCCCCTGAACCCTGGCCGGGAAGCGCAAACTGAGGGCGCCGCCGTCGGGCGTTTCCGAGATGACCGGACCCCGATCGGTCTCGATAATCTCAACGGACACAGCCTCACCGTCGCGGACGCGGATGGTTTCGGAACTCACGACGGCGGGTTCCCAGCCTTCCGCTCCGCGCGCCTCGATGCGCTCACCCGTGAAGTCGCTGACCCGGCGCAACTCCTCGATGAAAAGGTCCTGGTAGTCGGCCATGGCGTTGGTGATGGCCCAAGCGGTGCTGCCCGTATGGGCAAAATGGGGGAGGCCGGGAACACCCGGGAACGCGAATCCGATCGCATCGAACTCCGGGCAGGCGAGCCGTATTTGCTGGTAGACGCCGGGCAGCTCCACGAGGCGGTGGGGGTCGCCGGCAATCAAGGGAAGCGCAGTGGCCGTCGTCGATCCATGCGCTGCCCAAGCGTTGCTGCCTGACCAAACCGGTGCTTCGATGCTGAACAAGCTCACGGCGTCGTCGCCGAGTGTCCGCGCGACGTGGGCCCGGAACAGCTTGTTGGGGAAGGTGGAAAACAGGATGTGGTGCACCAGGAACACGCCGAGCGGGGTCCACGGATTCCACGGCTCGGGGATGCTGCCGGATTCTTCGAACTCGGGCCCTCCGCGTCGGCCGTCTGACAGGGCCTGGTTGATGCCCGCCACGTATTGTCCGCACCAGCGCTGAGTGGCGGCGTCGAGGTTCTCAAAGCAGCGACGCGCGGTGTCATCCAGCCGGGCTTGCCGGGCGAACCGGTCCCAGACCACCACGTCTGCACCCAATACCTCAGCTGCGCGGCCCTCCGAGCGCCACCGTTCCAGCTCGATCTGCCACGAGCGGTCCGTGGCCGCATTCATACCCTGGAGAAAGGCGAGTTCATCGGTGGAATCCGCCCACAAGTGCGGGATTCCCCACTCATCGCGGTACGTTCCGGGGCCGCCTGCCGGGGCGGGTTGGTGCGTGGGGGCAGGCGTCATAATCTCTGGCCACTTTCGAGCTTAGGTTAGGCTTACTTTAGCTCAAGATAAATGGCTTTGGCCCCGTTCACAAATCGTGGACATTCGTGAAGGAGTGTTGCTTGAAGCGCAATTGGGAAGGCGTCGTCCTCAAAGTCATGGGCGCCAAGGACTTCACCCTGGAGGTCACGGGCCGGGACGAGATCACCCCGGACTTCCTCCGCGTGCACGTGCGTGACGGCGGACTACTGGAGCGCAGCGGCCTGCATCCCACCATGTGGATCCGGCTCTGGTTCAACGATTCCGGCAAGGCTCACCAGCGCGCCTACACGTTGGTCAACGCCTCCCCCGCGGATGGTACGTTCAGCATGGACTTCGCGATGCACGACGGCGTCGCAGCGGATTGGGCCCGTTCCGTGCAGCCCGGCGACACCATCGACGCCACTGTCCAAGGCAGTTCCTTCACCTTCCCGCATCCCGCTCCGCGCCGGATCTGGGTGGTGGGGGACCCTGCTTCCATCCCGGCAGTCAACTCGCTGATCGACGAGCGCCAGCGCGTTGCTGCGGGCGCGGCTCCAGTGACCGCTTGGCTGGAATACCAGCACGACGCCGACACCTCGCTTGAGGTGCGTACCTCCGATTCCGACGTCGTCACCTGGATTCCGCGCAAACGCGACGGCGCCGCTTTGGTGGAGGAAGTCTGCGGTGCACTAACAGCGGACACTGTTTCCGTTAGCGAAGACTTCTTCTGGATCGCATGCGAAGCCTCAAGCACGCGGGCAATCGTCAAGCACCTGCGGAAAGAACTCGGAGTGGACAAGCACCGGATTGATGCGCTCGGGTACTGGCGGGTCTAGTTCTTCTTCGCGGGTTACTCGCGCCAGTTGAGGAAGCCCTTCTTCCCCTCCGGCGGAGTGAGCACAACGTCGCGGCCGTACTTCTTCCTGGCGTCAGCCCCGGAGAATGCGTCCGGGACAATGCGGACCGCTTTAGTCACCTTGCCGTCTTTCAGGAAGACAAAGAGTGCCGGTGAAGCGGTATAGCGGCTCTCCTTGGTGAGGGGTTCGCCAAAAGCCTCCTCAATGTCCTTGGCCGGGGTTCCCGACGTGACAAAACCTGCTTGGTCCCAGTCGAAGTCCGTGGCGTCGGCCAGCTTGAGTGATGTGCCGTTCTTGGCGGACTCCAGGACTTGATCGTTGAGGTGATCGTTCGTTTCGGGCATGACGGATCCTCCGAGGGAACAGGATGCCAAGGCACAGGCCAGGACAAAGGTGAGCAAGGTGGTAACGGTGACGCGGA
Organism: Paenarthrobacter sp. TA1.8; assembly: GCF_048595705.1. NCBI lineage: Bacteria > Bacillati > Actinomycetota > Actinomycetes > Micrococcales > Micrococcaceae > Paenarthrobacter > Paenarthrobacter sp. TA1.8. The sequence goes on along the minus strand of NZ_CP184287.1, from coordinate 4,379,874 downwards.
GCGCTGCAGTCTTGGGGCGGCGTCGTAAGTTGTTGGTGCATGGAAGAGTCACGATGTCGTCCTGGACTCGTCGTTGAACTCCGGATCCTCGCCAGGGGCGGGCTCGGCATTGCCTGCATCACCCGTCTGGTCAGCGGGGACCTCGTTTGAAGGGTGCGGCAATAGGTCAGGTCCCACCACCACGGTGTCTCCGTTGTTGACGGCGTCCTCGATCAAGTCTGCAAGCTCCTCAGCACTGGCGTCCGGATTGGCGATGGCCACGTTGCGCCCAACTTCATTGTTGTACAGATCCATGGCCTCGCGGGGAGCCGGATTCCCGGGGAGCTGTTCGTGAGCCGTGGCGTAATCCTCTGCCCAGTCCGCGCCGTACTCCTTCACCATGAGGGCATTCCAATAAGCGTGGCGGAAGGCATCGTTCTGGTCGTCGTTGCGATCTTCACTGGGGAAGCGCTCGTCGGCAACACTGAAGGCGTCGTCGTGGATGCCCTTGAAAGCGTTCAGCTCAAAGGGGCCCAGGCCATTCAGGAGTTCCGCTTCCTTCTCGGTCACCACCTTCTGGTCCACCACGAACCGCAGCGGATCCCAGTCGCCGGGCCAGTTGGTGGTTTCGGCGTCGCTGACTTGGTACTGGTCCAGGATTTCTTCTGGCGTGGGCTGGGTGGGGTCCGTGGCAGCCGCTGTCTTCGTTGTTGCGTCGTTACGCGGGTTGCTGGAGCTGCCTGAGCTGCCGCCGGCGCCCTCGGTGGACGCGCCTGCCTGCTCGTCGGCATTGGTGAGCACGGACTTGGACGCTTCTTCTATCCCGCGCGAGGTCCTTTCAAGCAGGGGGCGTAGGTGGCCCTGCCAGTCGGAAGCGAAACGCTTGGCATCCTGCCCCTGCCAGTAACCGCCCTGGGCGATCAAGGAGTCGAGCTCCCGGGCGCGGCTGGTAAGCAGCGATGCTCCGCTGGCGAGCGCTTTGGATAGTGCTTTGAGTTGATCGACGTCGGCGCCGTAGAAAGGCATATTTCCCCCTGAGCTTTCCCGTACATCCTTCGCTAACCCTCGTTAGGGCACAATGGGTAGCTCTGCCCTTGATGAAACTGAGGGATAGCGTTCACGAACAGCAAGCCGCCGGCGTCGTGCTTTATATCGCACAGAACGGGTACGGTGTGATGTATGCCGCTGATTCGTTGGTTTGCTCTTCACTTCTAGCTCATTTGTGATATTTTTTGGGTATGACGCAACCTACCGCCGAGAATGTAGGCCTCCTGCTCCGCGACGCCCGTGGTGAAAAAGGCTGGACGCAGGGGCAACTGGCTACTGAGCTGGGAACCAGCCAGAGCGCAATCGCCCGGATGGAACAGGGCAAACAGAATCTCAGCCTCCGGATGATCGAACGCCTTGAAGCCATTTTTGGGCGCTCCATCGTCAAAGTGGGCAAGCCGCAGATGACCCACCTCCGCGTGGAGGGTGGCAGGACCCTATCCGGCGAAGTGGACGTCAACAGCAGTAAGAATGCCGGTGTCGCCCTCTTGTGTGCCAGCCTGATCAACCGCGGAACCACCACTCTGCGCCGGCTGGCACGGATTGAGGAAGTCAACAGGATCGTCGAGGTATTGACGTCCATCGGTGTGGAATGCACGTGGCTCAACGGAAGCGACCTCCGTCTCCGCCGCCCCGAGGTCCTGGATCTTGAATCCATGGACGTTGACGCAGCCCGACGCACACGCAGCGTCATCATGCTGCTCGGTCCGCTTCTGGACGAAACCAGCGAATACCTGCTGCCCTACGCCGGTGGCTGCGATTTGGGTACGCGCACTGTGGAACCGCACATGCAGGCGCTTCGCCAGTTCGGCCTCGAGGTGGAAGCGAAGTCCGGTTTCTACTCCGTGACCGCACCTCCCGGTGACGAACTCCACCGTTCCTTCGTTCTGACCGAACGCGGCGACACCGTGACGGAGAATGCCATCATGGCGGCCGCCCACCGTGAGGGCACCACCATCATTCGGAACGCCAGCCCCAACTACATGGTGCAGGACCTCTGCTTCTATTTGCAGGGCCTGGGCGTGGACATCGACGGCGTCGGAACCACCACACTGAAGATCACCGGACGCTCAGCCATTGATGTAGACATTGAGTACTTCCCGTCTGAAGACCCCATCGAGGCAATGAGCCTCATCACCGCAGGCATCGTGACCAACTCCGAGGTCACCATCCGAAGGGTTCCCATCGAGTTCATGGAAATCGAGCTGGCCACCCTGGAGCAGATGGGCCAGAACCTCGAAATCTCCGGCGAGTACATGGCTCGCAACGGGCGTACCCGGCTGGTGGACGTGACTACCAAGCCCTCGGAGCTCCGCGCGCCGCAGGACAAGATCCACCCGATGCCGTTCCCGGGCCTGAACATCGACAACCTGCCGTTCTTTGCGGTGATTGCAGGCAATGCCGAGGGCCAGACCATGATCCACGACTGGGTCTACGAGAACCGTGCAATCTACTTGACGGAGCTCAACAAGCTGGGCGCCCAAGTGCAGCTTTTGGATCCGCACCGGATCTACGTCAATGGGCCTACCAAGTGGCGTGCCGCTGAAATCGGCTGCCCGCCGGCCCTGCGACCTGCGGCCTGCCTCCTTCTGGCAATGTTGGCGGCCCGGGGAACCTCCGAGCTTCGCAACATTTACGTGATCGAGCGCGGCTATGAGGACCTCGCCGAGCGCCTGAACACGATCGGTGCGAAGATCGAGTACTTCCAGGACTAGGGCCTGCTGGCCGGCCGCGCACCCTTTCTTCCTTTTCGGCGCGCCCGTTCCCGCCATATGCTCCAAGTAACTCTGGTGCGAATGGCGGGAACGGGTGCGAAAAGTCCCGGAAGCACAAGTCCTGTCCTCACCAGCCCTCCTGACGCAGAATGGAGCATGCGCACTTTCGGGGTTGAGGAAGAGCTGCTCATCGTCGATCCTGTGACGGGCGAGCCCCTGGCCCTCGCGGACGCGCTCCTTGCGGGCCACGCTGAACCCCGCACTGCCACGGGCCTCAGCCACGAGCTCAAACTGGAGCAGATCGAGACACAGACCCGCCCATGCCATAGTTACGGCGAGCTCCTGCAACAGATCCGCCGTGGCCGGGCCATGGCCAACGAAGCCGCACGGCAGCATGGAGCGCGGGTTGCCGCAATCGCCACGTCTCCCTTGGCCTCGAATACTCACACCACTCCGGACCCCCGGTATGCCGCGATGCTGGATCGCTTCGGCATCATTGCCACGGAGCAGCTGACGTGCGGATTCCACGTGCACACATCAGTGGAGTCGCCCGAGGAAGGCGTGGTGGTTTTGGACCACATCCGGGACAAACTCGCCGTCCTGACAGCCCTAACCGCCAACTCGCCTTACTGGCGGGGGCTTCCCACTGGTTTCGACAGCTACCGCACCCAGGCTTGGAACCGCTGGCCGACGTCCGGCCCTTCCTCCGTCTTTGGCTCCCTTACTGCTTATCGACGCATCGTGAAGCGCCTCCTGGAAACGGGCGTGATCATGGATGAAGGCATGATCTACTTTGACGCCCGCATCTCCAGGAACCACCCCACTGTTGAGGTCCGCGTGGCCGACGTCTGCCTCCGCGCTGAGGACGCGGCCCTCATGGCGGTGCTGGTGCGGGCTTTGGTGGAGACGGCCTCCTTGGAAATGCTCGACGGCGTGGAACCCACCGCGGTGCCCACGGCACTCCTGCGGATGGCGAGTTGGCAGGCCAGCAATTCGGGTCTACGCGGAGATCTCCTGGACTTCGGTGACTTCCTACCTCAGCCAGCGGCGGACGTCGTGTGGGCATTGGTTGATTACCTGAGCCCGGTCCTGGACGACCAAAACGAGTTGGAACTCGTCAAAGCCGGGATTTCGGACTTACTGGCGCGGGGCAATGGTGCCCACGAACAACTGGAAGCCGCAGAACGCTACAACAAAAGGCAGCGCGACGGGCAAACCCAGACGGGAAGTCCGCCCACCAACGAAGCCCTGGCCGCCGTCGTCGCACATGCTGCGAAGGTGACGGTGCGCGGCACTGCCGCCGATGCCCATAAGGAACCCTCGCCCATGCTGACCCGGGTCAGGCGGCCCTAGGCTTGTCGGCTGCCGGCTCTTCCCAGGCCATCAGGTAGGCTCCGACGGTCCCCTCCACGAGGTAGAAAAAGAGCGGTGGGATGTCCTTCTTGGCCAGAAGGACGGCTCCGTAGATGGGTGCGGCGGCCGCAGCCGTGACCCCGATCCACCGTTTGGCAGGTAAAGAAAGAAGGCTCCCGCCGAGCGCAGCCAACGCCACAACATGCAGCCCGGAATACAACAGGAACGGAGCGCTGGAACCGCGGCGGTAGGCGAACCCTTCAATGTCGGAAGCCCGCCGGGCAACGCTGGAGACGAAGAACGGTGCACCGGCCAGCAGCGCGGCCGCAGCGGCGTAGGCCCACTTCTTCGCCCTCGTGCGCGGAGCTCCCATAGCTGGAATGGCACGGGCGAACGCCGCGAATCCTATGGGCACTGCGACGGTCCCGGCCGCAGTAATGTGCTGACCTGTGATCCAGCCGCGCTGGCCGGCTTGCAGCATGCGGAGGCGTTCGGCGTCATCGGGGGTGATGTAGACACGTGAGACCGGCGAAATCCCGACGAACCACACCGCCGTGCCGGCAACGATCACGGATCCGGCACGGCGATAGGGATGGTTCCCGCTCATGGCAGCAAGGTTAGACCTGTTTGAGTGCCTTCTCCAGATCCAGGATGAGGTCGTCCACGTCTTCAAGCCCGACAGACAGGCGAACCACACCATCGGAGAGCCCGATGGCCGCACGGCCCTCAGGCCCCATGGCCCGGTGGGTGGTGGTTGCCGGGTGCGTGATGAGGGACTTGGAATCGCCAAGGTTGTTGGAGATATCGATGACACGGAGGCCATCGAGCAAGGCAAACGCAGCGTCTTTGGCTGTACGCCCGGCCGAAGGAAGCAGCTCGAACGTCAGCACAGTACCGCCGGCCTTCATCTGCTTCGCAGCGAGCTCGTACTGAGGGTGGGACTTCAACAGCGGGTACTTGACCCAGCTGATGGCGGGTTGCTGCTCGAGCCACTCTGCGATCTTCAGAGCAGAAGCCGAGCTGTGATTCACTCGCAGTCCCATAGTCTCCAAGCCCTTGGTCAGCACCCAGGCATTGAACGCCGACAATGACGGGCCGGTGTGTCGCATGAGCTGCTTGACCGGACCATCGATGAATTCCTTGGTGCCTAGGATCGCGCCGCCAAGGACTCGTCCCTGGCCATCAATGTGCTTGGTCCCGGAGTACACGATCACGTCTGCACCCAGCTCACCACAGCGTTGCAGCAGGGGAGTGGCAAAGACATTGTCGACGACGACAGTCGCCCCGGCGGCATGGGCCAGTTCGCTGACGGCAGCGATATCGACGATCTCCTGCATGGGGTTGGACGGTGACTCGAAGAACACCGCAGTGGTGGGCTCGGACAGGGCTTCGCGCCACTGCTCAAGGTCGGGTCCGTCAACAAAGACCGTCTCCACGCCCCACCGGGGAAGGATCTCGTTGAGGATCACGAAGCAGGAGCCGAACAGCGAGCGGGCAGCAACCACACGGTCACCGGCAGCCAGCAAGGCACCCAGGGCGGTGAAGACTGCAGACATGCCGGACGCCGTCGCGAAGCACGCCTCGGTTCCTTCGAGCAGCCGCAGCCGCTCCTGGAACGTGGCCACGGACGGGTTGCCGTAACGGGAGTAGACGAATCGTTCGTCCTCGCCGGTGAAGGCACGTTCGGCGGCGGCAGCGGATTCGTAGACGAAACCGGAGTTCAGGAAAACGGGTTCGGACGTTTCCTGGAAATTGGTGCGGTCAAGGCCACCGCGGACGGCCTGGGTGTCAGGGCTCCAGCCGGCGGCGTCGGGATTAAAAGTCACTTACTCGGTCCCCAGATTCGTCGGCAGGCCACGGTTCTTCCAACCATTGACGGTGCGCTCACCGTAGCGGTCCGGTTCGCCTTCGAAGCCCTCCAGGACGTTGTAGGCAGTGAAGCCGGCCTGGGTTGCGGCGATGGCCGCCGAGATGGAGCGTTGCCCGGAACGGCATAGGAAAACGAGCTCAACGCCGTCGTCCTCGGGAGCCTGTTGCTGAAGGTCTTCAATAAAGCGGGAGTTCGGAATTCCGCCGGCCAAGTTCCACTGGATGAACAGGGGGTCGTTCTCGGTAGCTTTGGTGTCAGGGATTCCAATGTGGGCCCATTCGCCCTCGGTCCGGACGTCAACCAGGATGGCACCGTCTTGAAGTTTGGCCCACGCGTCGTGCGGGGTCAGGTCACCTGCGTAGCTCATGCGTGGCCCTCGAACGCTTCTTCGTCGTCGTAGTTCTCCAACTGGTCAACGGCATTGGCCACTGCGGCATCCGCTGTGGCGATCGCGGTCGGCAGGACAACGGCTTGGGCAACGATGACGTCCGTGCCGTTGAACGTAGCTGCCGGGCTCCCGTGGAGGACGTAACCTTCGGCGAGGGCATTGTGGATGCGCTCGCAGAAGTCGCGGGTGTCCGGGCCTGTCACCAGGCGGTAGGAGAGTTTTTCTTCAGTGGGTTCAGGCATAGCTGGTGCTCCTCAGTCACGCTTGCAGTACGAATTGTCGATACGCCGAGTAGTCACCTGAGGCACCCCGCCGGAGAGAGGGTTGCCGACCAGCAAGTCAGGGCTTTGCGCTGGTACTCATTACTCAAGAAAAACGTAACATCCACGGGCATCCGGCCGCACTTGCGAGTGGTGGGGCGGCCGTCATGTTGCGTAATCGGCGGCCGTTTCACTCTTCGTCCCTGAGCGTGCGGACGGCGGCGCCGACTGTAGGAAAGAAGTGGTCCGGCGTGAAACGTGCTGCCGTTCCGAGGCGGATCAGCTTGTCCTTCACCGGTCCTTTGAGTTCGGCGAACACCAGATCCACGCCATGACGGGCCAACCATTCATCCAGCGTGACGAGGTCGTCCAGGGCCGTGGTGTCGATGCCTGTGATGGGTTCCGCCGCCAGGATGACGTGGGAGATATCATCCGAAGCTTCGTCCAGTTGTTCCCGGACAAAGCTTGCAAGAACCTGCCCGTTGCCGAAGAACAGCGGTGCATCGAAACGGAGGATCAGGAGCCCGGGGATGCGTGCGCCGTTGGGGTGTCGTTCAAGATCGTGGTACCCCGGGAGCCCTTCTTCGGCACCGAGTTCTGTTCGGTATGGATCCCAGGCCCGCCGCACGAAGTCCAAGAGCGCCAATGCTATGGCCACCACGATTCCCTGGAGCACACCTACTGTAAGGACGCCGAGGAACGCAGCCAACATCACCACCACGGATTCGCTCCGGCTCAGGCTCAACAGGCGCCGGACGCCGGCCGGGTCCGCCAGGGCTATCGCTGCGGCAATCACGACGGCGGCCAAGGTGGCGGACGGAAGGTACTCGGTCACCCCTGGAGCCAGCAGCATGAAAGCAAGCACCAGCACCGAACCCACCACGCCGGTCATCTGGGACTTGGCACCAGCGTCCACAGCCACAGGGGTCCTCGATGTACTGCCGGAGATGGGGAATCCGCCCAGCAGGCCCGTGGCAGCATTGGCTGCCCCAAGTGCTGCCATTTCCCTGTTGCCGGAAACCTTCTTGCCTTCCTTGGCTGCCAATGTTTGGGACAGGACGCCGGTGTCCGCGAAGGCCATGAGGGCGATCCCTGCCGCAGCGGGAAGCAGGGTGAGTGCGTCCGCCCAGCCAATGCCGCCGAGCGCGGGCATCGGGAGGCCCTGCGGCAGGACTCCGGTGACCTTGACGTCGTCGTTGAGGCTCCAAACGGCCGTTGCGACGCACGAGCCGACCACCGCCAGCAGCACACCCGGCACTTTCCACTTCAGCAGCCGGGGAATCCAGATCAGCGCCAGCGAACCCACGCCCAGCAGCAGCGCGGTGATGTTGACCTCGCCACCCAGCACCCCGGTGGTGACCTTCGCAAGCTTTTGCCAGATGTCGCCGTCGGCCTCTATCCCCAGGAATGCCGGCAGCTGCGAAAGGGCCACCAGCAAAGCGATCCCGTTCAGGTATCCGAGCCTGATGGGTTTGGAGAGCAGTCCAGTGATGGTCCCGAGTTTGAGGGCCGACCCGGCCAGCATGATCACCCCAATTAACACGGCCAGGAGTCCGGCGAGCGCTACCGACTTTTCGCTGCTACCCGCTGCCAGCGGCACGATTGCCGCGGCAATCATGGGGGCGAGGGAAGAATCGGGGCCGAGGACCAGGATGCGGGAAGGCCCCACAAACGCGTAAACCAGCAGCGGGACCACAGTGGCATAGAGACCGGTGACCGGTGGAAGGCCGGCCGCCTGCGCATAGGCCATACCGGCGGGTACCAGCAGGGCGAAGAGGGCAGCACCTGCCACGACGTCGTGCCGGAGCCATTCGCGTTTGTAGCCCTTGAGCGCCCAGACGCCCGAAAGCCGGTCCTTGGCGGACTTGGCGGAAGAACGGGTGGGTGAACTCATACAGCGATCATTCCCGACCCATGCTGTTTTCGAAACAATGCGACGGCCGTATGTGGAAAATCCGGACCGTCATCAGTCCCGCCCAAATGTGACGCCCCGGGAGCATAATTGACGCAGTACGACCCCCTGTAACTTCGCATGAAATCAGGTCGCGGTGAACGGACAGAGCAGTTCTACACTCAAGCCCATGCTGCACTTTGGATGGTTCGTGGGACACGGTTTTGGTGTCCAGGGCTGGGGGACTCCCGGCTACAGCCTGGGCTATGACTGGAAGAAACCCGCCCTGTACCAGGAGGCTGTCCGGGCCTTTGAACAATCCGGGTTGGACCTGTTCATCATCGAGGATTCCCTCACCGTCCCGGATACTTACGGCGGCACGGCCGAGGTCTCCCTGGCGCACGCGTCGTTCGCTCCGAAGCATGATCCGCTGGCGCTGGTCCCGTACCTTCTCTCAGCCACGGAGCATTTAGGGATCGTCCCGACGGTCAGCGCTTCCTTCTACCCGCCCTTCACTGCCGCCCGGCTCCTGGCCACGCTGCAACACTTCTCAGAAGGGCAGCTCGGCTGGAACGTAGTCACGTCCGGCAGCGACCTCGCCGCCCAGAATTATGGGCTGGACCAGCAGATCGAACACGACCTCCGGTACGGGAAAGCGGAGGAATTCGTCGACGTCGTCAGGCGGCTCTGGCGGAGTTGGGAACCTGGCGCTGTGCTTGAGGACGTTGAGGCGGGGGTGTTCGCGGATCACAGCAAAGTGCACCCTATCAACCATGAGGGCGACTTTTTCAAGGTCAGGGGTCCGCTGAACACTGCGCCTTTGCCGGAAGAACCCGTCCTGGTGCAAGCTGGTGCGTCGCCGCGGGGTAAGGCCTTCGCCGGTGGGCATGCCGACGTGGCCATTGCCTTGGCACGCGGCGTTGACGGGATGAAGTCCTACCGGGATTCCATCCGCGCGGAAGCTGCAAAAGCAGGCCGCAATCCCGACGACATCAAGGTTCTTTTCGTCCTGAAGCCCACCATTGTTGGTTCCACGGCAGAAGCAGAGGAGTTGCGGGCACAGAGGCGTGAACTCACCCAACGCGACATCGACAGCCAACTCAACTCCATCTCCTACCTTTCAGTGATCGACTTCAAACAGTTCGACCTCGACGCTCCGCTGCCCGAATTGAGCACCAACAGCAACCAAGGAACGCTGGAGCATTTCGCCAAGGCGGCCCCTCCGGGCTCCACACTGAGACAGATCCTGCAGGCCCGCAGCGGAGGAGCGGGTGATTCCATCATTGGTACGGTTGGCGAAATCGCCGACTACCTGGAGTCGACAGGGTCTGAAGTGGGTGGCGACGGTTTCCTCTTCTCCGGCTTCGTGGACCCTGTGACCGTGCACGGTGTACTGGACAAACTCACCCCTGAACTGCGGCGCCGTGGCCTGTTGAGGAAGAGCTACGGCAACGGTGGTTTCCGGCAAAATCTCTTGGACTTCTGATGGTGTCGACTGAACCGCGAACCCTCCTGATCGGTGCGGCTCCGGTGCTGGCATCGGACATGGCGCTGGCCGCCGAAGATCCCTCGTTTGACGTGGAACTCAACCAGGAAGCGCTGACTTTGATGCGTAAGTCGAGGGAACTAGTGGAGCTCACCGCGACCTCCGGGAAGCGTGTGTACGGGCTCAACACACTGCTAGGGTCAGGCCGGGATACGGCTGTGGAGGAGAAGTCGCTCCTGGCGTATCAGGTGCAGGTGGTCAGGTATCACAACAGCGGTGTGGGCACGTATCTTGACCGTGCTGCTGCCCGTGCCGTCATCCTTGCCAGGCTTATCGGTTTCAGCCGCGGTGGTTCCGGCGTGCGACCCGAAACAGCAGTCTTCTACGCCGAATTGCTCAACCGCGGAGTCTTCCCCGCCATCCCCCGGGAAGGCTCAGTGGGCTCGTCAGACCTGACCCAACTTGCCGCCGTCGCCGCCGTTGCCTTGGGCGAGGGCGAAGCGTTCGACGCGGATGGCACGCTGATCCCCGGCGCCAAAGCGCTCGCCGACGCCGGTCTCCAGCCACTTGTTCTCGCGCCGGGTGAGGCCTTGGCCCTGGTCAGTGCCAATGCGTACTCGGTGGGTGTAGGAACTCTCGCCTTGGTGCGGTTGCGGCACCTGGCCGAACTGGCCGACGTCGCACTTTCCCTCTCACTCGAGACGATCGCAAGGTACGACGGCGGCGGGAACCTCAGCCCGTTCTCGCTGGCAATCCAGGCGGCCAAGGCGGTGGACGGGCAGCGGGAGTCGGCTGCCGCTGTTCGCCGCCTTCTGAGCGGTGGGTGGCTGGAGGATGTTCGTCCCGAAGTTTCGGTGCAGGATGCGTTATCGTTCCGGGCCGCGCCCCAGACGCACGGGGCATTTCGATCCCTGGTGAAGCAGCTCGGTACTGCGTTGGAAGTAGAGCTTAACGGCCGCGGCGATAATCCCCTGGTCGATCTCGACTCCGGGCAGATGGTGTCCGGCGGGAACTTCCAACCGATGCAACTGACTCTCGCCTTCGAGGGCCTGCGGCTGGCTTTGGCCCACGTTGGGATTTCCAGTGAACGCCGCATCGCCAAGTTGTACCCACCACAACGGGCTATCCGGGCCCGCCACCTGCAGGCGGCATCCTCCGGGGAAGGTCTGGCCCAAGAAGAACTTCCCGGGCTGCTCTGGTACTCGGCCGCAGGACTGTTGGCCGAACTCAAGTTCCTCGCCGCACCGGCGACGCTCGGGGCGCCGACGCTTTCTGCCGACGTCGAGGACCATTCGACGCTTGCCCCGCTTGCCCTGCAGCAGCTCGAAAAGTCGTTGGAGGCTGCCGAAAAGCTCTTGGTTATCGAGGCGTTGACGGCGTCGTACCTGCTGCTTGAAGCGGGAGCCGCGCAGCCGCTCGGAAAGGGGACGGGCGCCGTCGTGGGAAGACTGGCCGATGTGCTTGCCGACCGGCCGTCGGCTCCTGACTTGGTGGCGCGTGCGCGTCTGGAGTTGCGGGATGCCGTAGCCAGGGAATTTTCGGAGACAGGGGAGGAACCGTGGTGAGTACAGCGATCCGCAAACATGGTGTGCACGCGGCCGTCCCGATTCCGGACGGGCTGGACGCCTCAGTCCTGGACAAAGTTGGCAACACACCGCTGGTGAAGCTGGAATCACTGGGTCACGGCCTGGGCAGCACCATCCACATCAAGCTCGAGTCCGAAAACCCTGGTGGCTCCATCAAGGACCGCACCGCGCTGAGTATGGTTCGGGCGGCGGAAAGGTCTGGCGAGCTGCAACCGGGCGCCACGATTGTGGAAAGCACGTCGGGCAACACCGGGATCGGGCTCGCCCTCATCGGACACCTGACCGGACACCCGGTGGTGGTGGTTACGGGCGACACGATCTCCGAGGAGAAGCTTGCCGCGCTGCACAACTACGGCGCCCGAGTGATCCTCACGGACTGGAACGCGCCGTCGGAATCGCCGGAGAACGCACGCGCCGTGGCAGCGCGGATTACCGCCGAGACGCCCGGCGCGTGGCGGCCCATGCAGTTCGACAACCCTGCCAATCCGGCCGCGCACTATGAAACCACCGGGCCCGAGATCTGGGAACAGACAGGTGGCCTGGTGACCCACTTCGTAGCGGGGATAGGCACCGGCGGGACCATCAGCGGGAACGGCCGGTTCTTGAAGGAACGCGTGGCTGCCTCACGACCCGGCGGGCACGTGGAAGTTGTTGGTGCCGACCCCTACGGCTCCGCCTACAGCGGCGGCCATCCCGGCGAGATCCTGGTGGACGGCGTGGGCAACTCCTGGCCCGAAGCTGAATGGCCCAAGGCTTTCGACCGCGCCATCGTGGACCGTTTCCTGCGGATCCCCAACGACGAGGTTTACACCACCGTCCACAGGCTTCTGGATGAAGAAGGACTCGCGCTGGGTCCGTCTTCCGGGCTCGCTGTTGCCGCGGCTGTGCGGGTGGCTCGAGCAGCACCTCACGGTTCGGTGGTGGTGGCCATAGCGCCCGACGCCGGCACGAACTACTTGAGCAAGGCCTTCAACCCGGTGTGGCTGGCGGAGCACGGCATACGGCTCGCTGCCGACACCCCAGGCGCCCGCGACGCCCGCGAGTAAGCCCTCTCTCACATCCCTCGGGTTTGGGGTGGGCCCTCTCTCACATCCCTCGGGTTTGGGGTGGGCCCTCTCTCACATCCCTCGGGTTTGGGGTGGGCGCTCTCTCACATCCCTCGGGTTTGGCATAGGGGCTTGCGGTCGTCAAGTTTTTGAGACAGGTTTCGTTGTCGTTGTTGGTTAGGCGGCCAGGGGTTTCCGGGTGCTGGTTTTGTAGGCGGTGTGGGCGGTTAGTGGTGCTGTGCCGCCGGCTCGTTTGTTGGGTCGGCGGCGGTTGTACCAGCCTTCGATGTATTCCATCACTCCGGTTCGGGCAGCGAGCCGGGAACCGTAGCGTTGGTGGTGGTAGAACTCGGTTTTCAGGTGCGAGAAGAAGTTCTCCGCGACTGCGTTATCCCAGCACACCCCGATCTTGCCCATGGACTGGGTGACGCTGTTGCTGCCGCACCAGTTCTGGAATTCGTCGGAGGTGTACTGGGTTCCCCGGTCGGAGTGGAAGATGATCGAGGATCCGCTGAGGTGTCCGTGGTTCCGGGCCATCTGCAGTGCGGCGGTGCACAGGCTCGCGCGCATGTGGGCGGCCATGGCCCAGCCGATGACCATGCCGGAAAACAGGTCGATGACGGTGGCTAGGTAGAGCCAGCCCTCACCGGTGCGCAGGTACGTGATGTCACCTACCAGACGGGTCCCGGGCACTGATGAGGTGAAGTCCCGTTTGCCCTCTGAGTCGAGCATGTGGTTCTCAATATGTGCTGTCCTGGCCTGCGGGTCCTGAACAGTGGTGGTTTTCCAGGCTTGGGTGCGCACCGCCCGCAACCCGTTCGCCCGCATGATCGAACCGACGGTCGGGGCCGAGACCTTCACGCCCTTCTCATTGAGAATCAGAGTCAGCTGGTCCCGCCCGGCACGGCCTTCCTCATCTGTGTACAAGCTGGTGACAGCGGTGACCAGTTCCTGATGCCGGACCGCCCGCGGTGATGGCGCCGAGGGTTTGCGCCACCGGTAATACGAGGCCCGGGATACCTTTAGAGCCCGACACAGCCACACCACGGAATGGTTGGCCTTCTCCGCTTCGATGAATTCGTAGAAGTCCTCTACTTTTGCTTCGCGGCAAAGAAGGCGCTGACTTTTCCCAAGAACTCAACCTCAGCCTTCAACCGCGCGTTCTCGGCCAAAGCCTTCTGATGCTCTTCCCATTCCACGGGCCCACGATCGGGCACCGGGACCAGTGCCGGACCACCAGGGGAACGCTGACGGGCCCGCGCGAGCCAGTTGCCCAACGTGCTTTCCTTCACCCCGATCTCCTCAGCTACCTGTTTCACCGACCGATCAGTGGACAAAACCAGCTGCACTGCTTCCTCGCGGAACGCAGCGTCATATTTTCTTCTGGGCGTGGTCATCTGAAGCGAATCTCCCATCAAGCTGTCTCAGAAAACCATACGACCGCAGCTGCTAGCATCTGAAACCCTGGTCGGCACCGGCCGGGCCGGTAATTGGGGGGCTTTCTTTGTTTTCAGCTTTTGGCATTCTCTACGTCTTGGTGACAGTGGGCGTTGCAGCTTTGGTGATCTACGCCCTGGTGCTGGCGATCATCTTCCTTCGCCTCCGCATTCAGGAGCTGAAGCGGGGACAGGAACCCCCGTTGCGTTAGGCTCCAACCATGCCTGAACAGGAAACAAAACCACGTCTGGCCGGCTATCTGGACAAGCAGCAGCCGGATCTTTACGCGACCCTAAGCCACTATTCCCAGCAGCTCGTGGACGAAGCTGACCGGCTTGGCATCCCGCGCCGCACCCTTGAGCTCATCAACTACTTGTGCTCGCAGATCAACGGCTGCGCCTTTTGCCTTGACCTTCATCACCGGCGCGCCCTCAAATACGGCGAGACGGAACAGCGGCTGTCCCTCGTGGCCGTTTACAAGGAAGTTCAGCTGTTTGAACCCGCTGAGGTGGTGGCGATGGAGATGGCTGAGCAGATCACCCGTATGAGCTCGTCGAGGCCCAGCCCCGAGCTTTTTGAACAGGCACGTCAGCACTACAGTGACGAGCAGATCAGCGTCCTCTGCATGGCGGCAATAGGGATCAACGCCTTCAACCGTCTGTCTATCTTGAGCGAGCACCCGGTACGCGCAGCCAAGAAATAGATCCCATCGCTAGCCGAGTGTGTTGCCACCACCTACTTTGGCGTCCAACAGGGCTGTGACACACCCCTTGGCGGGCGTGTCGGAGCCGTCCAGGATTCAATGTGGGTGGTGAAGGTACGAGGTGTGGGTCGTGACCCTGTTGAAACGAGATCAGCCCTTGGGCAACCGGCAAGGGTTGCCCCGGGGGGCTGATTGACTTCCAAAGAAGGTCAGGAGGGCGCGAAGGTAAGCGCGGGCAGGCAGGGCGAGGGCCGCCGTCGTAAGTTCTCAGAGGATCCAACCAGGGCGTGCTGCCACCACTTACTTTGGCGTCCAACAGGGCTGTGACACACCCCTTGGCGGGCGTGTCGGAGCCAACCAGGATTCAATGTGGGTGGTGGCGGCACGAGGCGTGGGGTCGTGACCCCCGTTGTCATTGAATCAGCCCCCTGGGCAACCGGGAAGGGCTGCCCAAGGGCTGATTGACTTCCAAAGAAGGTCAGGAAGCCACGGACCACAAAGTCCTAAGCGTCCACAGTCTTCTTGAGCGACCGGCGCCGTCCGTATTTGAAGTAGAAGATGGCGTAGCAGGCACCCACGAACGGAACGCCGAACAGGAGTGCAGCTACTTGGTTGGGGTCGAACGCGATGCCGATCAGCGATACCAGGCAGAGCGCGAACGCGAGGATCGGTACCAGCGGAAACAACGGAGCCCTGTACGGAAGCGTGCTGAGGTCTCCACCGTTCTTGATGAACGTCCGGCGGTAGATGAAGTGTGAAGCGACGATGGACATCCAAACGCCAACGGTCGCGAAACCGGCCACGGAAACGAGCACCAAGTAGACAGTGGCCGGGGCAACAACGCTGCTGATCAGCGAAGCCAGGCCACCCAGCGTACTGACGCAGAGGGCCACCATGGGGATCCCGCGCTTGGTCAGTTTACGGAAGGCCTTGGGGGCGTGGCCTTCGTCGGCCAGCGAGAAAAGCATGCGTGCACAGGAGAAAAGCCCGCAGTTGCCCGCGGAAAGCAGTGCCGTGATGATCACGAAGTTCATGATGTCCGCGGCGTATGGGATGCCGAGCATGGAGAAGACGGTGACAAACGGGCTCTCGTCCACGCTGACTTGTTCGTAGGGAATGGTGGCGGCGATGACCACGATCGCACCAACAAAGAAGATCATGAGTCGTATGACGGTGGTCCGCATTGCCTTGGGGATGTTCGCCCCGGGGTTTGCAGTTTCTCCAGCGGCAACGCCGATCAGCTCGGAGCCCGAGAAAGCGTAGAAGACCGCCAGGCACGTGACGAAGACGCCGGTGAATCCGTTCGGGAAGAGGCCGTCCGGCGTGCTGAAGTTCTCGCCAAAGGACGGATACTCGCCAGCGGCCAGAGGGTGGAAGCCAGCCAATGCGGCTCCGCCCAGAATGATCAGGCCGACGACGGCGGCAACCTTGATCAGCGCGAACCAGAACTCCGATTCGCCAAAGACGCGCGATGAAATGGCATTGAGGGTGAACAGGACCGTGGCGAAGACGAAGCACCAGATCCAGACGTCGACGCCAGGGAACCAGCGTTGCATGAGTAAGCCCGCTGCGGTGAACTCGGAACCTAGAGCCACAGCCCAGCAGAGCCAGTACAACCAGGCCGTGGCAAAGCCAGTAGCCGGGCCGATGGTGCGGGCGGCATAAATGTGGAAGGCACCTGAGACGGGGAACGCAACAGCGAGCTCCCCGAGGCATGCCATCACCAGGTAGACCACCACGGCGCCAATGAGGAAGGCAATCACGGCGCCCAAGGGGCCGGCGGTGGAGATGGTGTATCCGGAACTAACGAACAGGCCAGAGCCGATGACGCCACCCATGGCGATCATCACCAGGTGCCGGGCCTCCATGGACCGGCGAAGTCCTGTCTGTGAGGCGCCAGTCTGGGACTGTGCCTCGGTTGCCGATGCTTCGGCTTCTGTGGGGGAGCTGAGTCCCATATTCCCTCCGGGAAGTTAGCCAGCAAAGTCTGAAGTAGTCGTACTAGTGGGACGTGATCCAACTAACACGAGAACAAGATTCATCACATGACGAATGATCATTTCAAGGAGGATAAGAAACGTGATTGAACGCACTGGGCGCTCATGGTCGAGCCCAAGAGTTTCTAATCATTGAGTCATGCGAGCAATTACTCTACTTGTGACCTGCTAGGTTCTAGCGGGGCTTCATCAGCGAAAAGCCTTGGAAGCCCAGCGATTTACTCGATGCCTGCGAACAGCTCATTGAGCTCGGCTGTGAGCTGCTTCCGAACAGGCGGTGTGCCGATTTCCTTGCCGTTGATGTGGTTCACAGGGGCAATTAAACGGATGCTGGAGATAAGCCATACGGCGTCGGCATCAAACAGGTCCTGCGGCACAAGCGGCCCATAGCCGAGCTCCCAGCCGGCAGCTTTTGCCGCTGCGAACAGTGCGCCCTGCGAGGTGCCGGGCAGGATTCCGCTGTCATGCTGCGGCGTGATGAGGCGGCGTATGGTCTTTACGGAACCTTCGCCGTCGTCGACTGTTTCAAGGTGAGCCAGCAAAACAGTGGAGGTTGGGCCCTCCAGCACGCGGCCATCCGTGGAGGTGAAGATGGCATCATCTGCGCCCTGCTTATGCGCAAAGCGCAGCGCAGCCATGTTTACTGCATAAGAGAGCGTCTTGGCACCCAGCAACAGCCACGGCGCCCGTTCGCCGGCTTCGGTGTCGAAGCCACGGTCCAAAAGTACGACGTCGATGCCCGTCTCGCGTTGTCGGCGACTGCCCGCAGGTGAGGGCGAAGCCTGCACCCAGCATGTGGGGCTGGCTGCACCTTCGACACCGCGGGTCACGATCAGCTTGACCACAACCTCGTCCTCCTCCGGCGTGGGAGCCGGGTGGACATCGCGGAACTCGTTGATGGCGGTGTCGATCGCCTTGCGCCAGGCATCCTGCTCCGGAAGTACCAGGTCCAAGGCTGCGGCGGAACTGCTCAGCCGGTTCAGGTGGGCCTGGACCTTGCGGGGCCGTCCCTGAACAGCGAGGAGTGATTCGAACACTCCGTCGCCGCGGGTCGCGCCAAGGTCGGTAGCCATGAGCTGTGGCTGGCTTGAATCGGCAATGCGTCCGTTTTCGAAGGCGGGGTCAAGGAAAACCAGGACCGTGGGAGCAGGTGAAGTCATGGTCCCAGCTTAGTGCGGGGCCGTGGCGCACGACTTTGCCGGATAGGCTGTGGTCACTGTTGTTCTTGGACCGTGGGGGTTTGCAGGTGCTCTTTCCTTTTCCGTTTGGCCAGGAGTGGACCTGGTTGTTAGGCGCGTGGGCCATCGCGGAAGTGATCATGCGCATCGTCCTTTTGGGCATCATTCCCGGTAACCGGCGTCCCACCACCGCCATGGCCTGGCTTTTGGCTGTGTTCCTCATCCCATCCGTAGGGTTCGTCCTCTTCCTCCTTTTTGGCAATTTCAAACTGTCCAAGCGCCGGCGTGAACAGCAGGAAGAAGTGAATCGGCGCGTGCGTGCCGTCACTTCCGACCTTGCAGATCCAGTGAGTGTCTATTCAGGCCCGGAATGGGTGAAGTCGGCGGGTGAGCTGAACCACCGTCTTGGTTCGCTGCCAATGGTGGACGGCAACAAGGTTGAACTGATTCCCGGTTACGAGGAGTCGATCAAAGCCATGGCCGAGGCGGTTCGGAGCGCGAAGGACTACGTCAACGCGGAGTTCTACATCATGAGCAGCGATTCCGTCACCGATGAGCTTCTGACTGAGCTGGAGAAGGCGACCGAGCGCGGTGTCACGGTGAGGCTCCTTTTCGACCACATTGGAACGCTTCGGGTAAAGGGATACCGCCGCCTGATCCGAAGACTGAAGGCAAGCAAGATCCAGTGGAAGCGGATGCTCCCGCTTTTGCCCATTCACGGTCAGTGGCGGCGCCCGGACCTGAGGAACCACCGCAAGATCATGGTGATCGACGGACTGGTCGCTTTCACCGGCTCTCAGAACTTGATCGAGCCTTCCTACAACAACCCAAAGCACCACAAGGTGGGACGCAAATGGGTTGAGCTTATGTCCCGGCTTGAGGGACCGATCGTCGCTACCTTGAATGTCGTCTTCGCAACGGACTGGCTCAGCGAAACCGACGAGTCCCTGGAAGACCAACTGCGGCTGCCAACACAGCCTCCGCCTGGTCGCGTTACAGCCCAGGTAGTGCCGAGTGGCCCAGGTTTCGCCACTGAAAACAACCTCCGCTTGTTCAACACCCTGATCTATTCGGCGCAGCACACGATCTCCATCTGCAGCCCCTACTTTGTCCCTGATGATTCCCTGCTGTATGCGATCACCACAGCAGCGCAGCGAGGTGTCGCCGTGGAGCTTTTCGTGTCGGAAAAGGGGGACCAGTTCCTGGTTCACCACGCCCAGCGTTCATACTACGAAGCCCTCTTGGATGCAGGGGTTCGCATCTATTTGTACCGGGCGCCGTATGTCCTCCACGCCAAGCACTTCACCATCGATGACGAAGTGGCCGTTCTTGGTTCCAGCAATATGGACATGCGCTCCTTCTCCCTGAACATGGAGGTCTCGGTGATGCTCCTCGGCGCCGAAACCGTGAACCTCATGCGGGCCGTGGAGTCCACGTATCGCGAGGTGTCCCGTGAGCTTATGTTGGAAGACTGGATGGATAGACCCCCGCTGGCGAAGTATGTGGATAACGTAGCCAGATTGACTGCGACGCTCCAGTAGCCCTCAACTGTGGACTAGCGGCTCAGCCCGGGAATTCAGCGCCAAGCGTGGACAGCACGCCGAATGCCTTAGTCCGGATTTCCTCGTACTCATCGTCCGCAACGGAATCCGCGGTGATAGCTCCACCCACGCCGAGTGACAGGGTTCGCCCGCCAGCGCTATCGGGATTGACCACCAGAGTGCGAATCACCACGGCAAGGTCCGTGGCCGCGTTCAAGGAGAAGTAGCCGATGGCGCCGGAGTAGATGCCCCGAGGCCCGGATTCGAGTTGGTCGAGGATGTCCATGGTGCTGATCTTCGGCGCACCTGTCATGGACCCGGCCGGGAAGGCTGCTGCCAAGGCTTCCGCCCGCGGAGCCCCCGGACGAAGGTGCGCGTCTATGGTGCTCACCATTTGGTGGACCGTTGCGTAGCTCTCGATCGCGCACAGCCGGCTGACGGTCACCGAACCCGGGATGGCGAAATGGCTGAGGTCGTTGCGCAGCAGGTCCACGATCATGATGTTCTCCGCACGGTCCTTCAGCGACGTCTCAAGATCGTGCCGCAAAGCAGCGTCCTCGGAGGGGTCGGAGGACCGGCCGCGTGTCCCCTTGATCGGCTCCGCACGCATGCCGCCGTCGGACAATATGCGGAGGAATCGCTCGGGCGAGGTACTCGCGACCACCAGTTCGCCGAACCGAAGGTAGCTGGCGAACGGTGCCGGGTTCCGGCGTCGAAGGCTGAGGTAACCCGCCCAAGGATCCAAGTTGCCAGCGGGGGCTTCCAACGTAGTGGTCAGGCAGATCTCGTAGGAGTTTCCTTCGCTGATTTCGTGCTGGGAGTCCGCGATCTTGCGCTTGTAATCCGTGGCGGAGTCGCGGCTGACGAATTCGGGAACCGGGCCGGATGACACAGAAACGGCGACGTCAAGAGCGGCGACAGCAGCCTCGACGGCGGCGCGGGCCTCCCGGAACCATTCCTCGGCGTCGGGAGCGTCCAAGGCAAGCAGCCAGACAGTTTGTTCGCGATGGTCCAGCACCACAGCCCGACCGGCAAAGAGCAGGGCCGCGTCCGGGGTGTCGGAGGGAACGTCATTGCCGCCGGTTTCGCGCTTGAGTTCGTAGCCGAGGTAGCCGAGCCAGCCAAGAGTGAACTGGCCGTCGTAACCGCGGGGTGCGCGGACGGCGCGGCGGCCCCAGACAGAATCGAGCCAGCGGAAGAACGGCCCGGAGGTGCTCACGGTGGCGGAACCGGCGGTCACTTGGGTAGTCCCGGACCGGTGAAGCACCGACTGGCCGAAGGTGCCGCCGTCGTCTGCCAAGATGCTGAAGCGGCTGCGGGCGGCCGCTTGTGAACGGCCGGCGACCGCGGAGGCATTGGAAGAATCCAGCCACACCGCGTTTTTGGACTTGCCGTACAAGGAAGCGAAGAGAAGCGCTGCGTCGGGCGTCATCTCGAGGCGCTCGGAGCGCAATTGCAGTCCTCGGCGGGCGCTGAGTTCCGGCGACAAAATGGCGGCAACCGGAGGCAGATACATGAGGGCACGCAGTACATCATCCGGTGCGCTGCCGTCCGCAAGGTTCTGCACGCGAACGTCGGCGGCGCCGATCACCGCATCGGCTGAAAGCCACTCGTCCTCTTGGGCTGCCCAGCTGTCCCAGTAAGGTTCGTAGGTGCTTCCGTCACGGGTCAAAGCCCGACGACGGCGATCGTCACCTGGGGATTCCACCCACACCACGGCATCCAGCATGGGACGGGCTGCATCCGCTGCCGCTCCTACGCCTTCCACAATGACTATCTCGGCGGGCAGCGTGACGTTCAGGCCGCCGTCGTAATGCTTCTCCCAATCCCAACTGGTCCATTCCGCCGCCTGGCCCTCGCTCAGCGGCTTCAGGACCGTGCCGACGTACCGCTCGATGCCCGGCATGAGACCGTTCCAGCCCGGGTAGATGTCCTCGAGATGGAACAGCGAAACCTTGTGGTGCTGCCGCAACCGGGCCGCCAGTTCAACGGCCAGCGTGGTTTTTCCTGCGCCGGACCTGCCGTCAACAGCGATGATCACAGGTGCAGGGGTCATGTCATAGAGGTTACCTGCTGGTGGTCCTGGCCTGCCGCGGACTGCGCGGAGCTGATGGCTGCCTTGACATACTGCACGATCCCGGGGATGGCGGCCTTGATGAGCGTCCACGTGTTATCGAAGTCCGCGTGCCCGCCGTACCAAGGGTCTTCGATGCCCAGGTCCAGGGAACTGCGGCCCGCCATGTGCGGATCGAAGCTGCGGAGCATCCGAACTTTTTCGAGTGAGGAGTGATCCGGCGCGCCTTCCTGGAGCCATCCGAAATGGTCAACGTCCAGTGCGAGGATCAGGTCACGTTCGGCGTACCATTCCCGCCGCCACTCGCGCGCAACGTGGTCCTCCGACGTGAGGTGCTGTGCGGTCAGGACGCGTGCGGCACGGGGGTCTATGGGGTGTCCAACCTCGTACCCTGTAGTGCCCGCGGAGTCCACCACTACAAGCCGGCCGAGCCCTTCCGCTTCGAAGGCTTCGGTAAGCATGAGCGCTGCCATGGGCGAGCGGCAGATGTTTCCAGTGCAGACCGTGATGATGCGGTATGGGCTCGTCGTTGAGTACATGCAGCAAGCATGATTCATGGCGCCCCCTCTTGGCTAGGGGGAACTTCACAAGTGAGTCACTTTTCCTGTCAAAGCTGTCACGCCGGCGCTTCCAGCAGGTGCTTGCGCTAGGCGGGAGTGGCTTCCCGTGCTTCGGCGGCCAGCGCTGCGGCGGCCAGGTAAACGGTGCGTACGACGGCGGCGCGTCGCCTTTCGGCCCTGCCCGGATAGTCCCCGGCCATGAGTCCGTCGAGCGCAGGGAGCACGGGGGCGGCGTCGCACAAACTCACGATGGTGATGAGGAGGTCCCCGGCGTCTTCCTTGGAAATGCCAGGGAGGGCGGCGATAGTGCTATTGACCTTGGAGGCGCAGTTGGCCATCCGCTTGGGCAGTCCGACAACCTCCGCGCCCCGTTCGAGCCCTTCCCAAAACAGGAGGCGTGGTGCCGTGGCATCCTTCTGGTGGTGGTCGAAGAGCCGGCCGGCGTAGTCTGCCATTGCTTCGGGACCGCTGCCCTCGATGGGAACTTCATCCATGAGTGAGCTCAGGGCGGTGACGATTACGGCGTCGAAAAGCGCATTCTTGTTGCCGAAGTATTGGTAGATCCGCTCCTTGTTGACACCCGCCTCTGCCGCAATGCGGTCAATGCGTGCACCGGCCAGTCCACGCGCGCAAAACTCGGACGTTGCTGCTTCGAGCAGCAGCCCTTTAGTTCGCTCTGTGTCCCACGCCATAAGGTCATATTACCAGTTTCCAACTAGATGGTTGTAATTGTGGGCGAGCGGGGTTATTGTGATCCCAAGCCAAAAGCAACCGTTTAGTTGGAGAATGCCATGACCACACAAACAACCTCCGAGATCACAACCGAGCCCACAACGCCGGCACCCCGCCCTCACATGCCGTCCGTGCACGTTCGCGCGGTTATTACGTGGCTGGCCATCTTCCCGCTCGTGTCCATCGGCATGCTGCTCCTGGGGCCCGTCATGGACTCGTGGCACCCCGTCTTGCGCGCACTGATGCTAACGGCCCTTGTGGTTCCCGCGGCTGTTTACGTTGTGGTGCCCAGGCTCATGGCCGGCCACGGCGCCCTGAGCCGCAAGGCCGTAGAGCGCGCTGCCCAACGCGCTGCCCGCAAATCCGCTTCACCCAAGTAGGTCGCAATTGAGCGCGTTTTGGAGGTTCAAAACGCGCTCAATTGCGACCCAGTTGGGTGCAACGCCGGGACTAAGCGTTCCGCAGCCGCTCGACGTCGGCGATGGTCGGGTATGCGGCCTGCGTTCCCTTCTTCGTTGCAGCCAACGCGGCCGCCACTGAGGCAAAGGATGCAGCATCCGCCAAGGAATCACCAGCGGCCAAACGTGCAGCGACAGCACCAGTGAAGGCATCGCCGGCGCCCGTAGTGTCAACCGCAGAAACACGCGTCGGGGCAATGCGCATGATCTGGTCTTCAGTGCCACGCGCCAACGAATCCAGGACCACGGAACCATGTGCGCCGAGAGTGACCAGAACCCGCTGCAAACCCCGGTCCGCAAACTGGCTCCGGACCGGCTCCCACGCCTCCACGCCAGCCTCGGCGTCGGGTACGTCGGCTTCTGCGCCGAGGAACAGTGACGCCTCGTGCGCATTCACCAGCAGCACGTCGCTCAACCTGGCCAAACTCTCCGGCACCTCGGCGTAAGGCGAGAGGTTCAATAGAACTGTTGCGCCGGCGTCGTGCCCTGTTTGGGCGGCGGCGATGACCGTATCGGTCCCCACCTCCAGGCAGAGGCACACCACAGCCGCGTCCTCGAAGCCCTCGGGCGTAACGTCCGACGGCCTCAGGGTGCCATTGGCGCCGGCCGAGATGATGATGCTGTTCTCGCCGCTGGCATCCACGGAAATGACTGCGACACCGGTGGCGACGTCGGAGCGTCGGACCCGCGAAACGTCCACGCCGGCGTTGGCTGTCGATTCAAGGAGCATGGTGCCGTTGGAGTCGTCACCCACAGCGCCGATCAGGGTTACATGCCCGCCGAGCTTGCTGGCAGCCACCGCCTGGTTGGCACTCTTGCCGCCGGGGTTCACTGCGAAACCGTTGCCGTGGACTGTCTCGCCGGGTTGGGGGAGGCGGTCGCAGTAGATGGTGAGGTCTGCGTTGAGGGAGCCGACGACGACGATTCCCGCCTTGGGTGCGCTGGTCATGCGGCCACCTTTTCGTTCTCGGTCACTTCTGCGTCCACGGGCTTCGGAATGAGCAACGACGCGGCGAAGGCAGCGAACGTGATGGCGAGGCCCACCACCACAACGGTCAGATAAGAAGCCTTGTCGTCATTGAGCGAAGACGTGGCCACCAGGACCGCAGGAAGGACAAGGAAGCTCAGGCCCGCGCCGAGGTTGAACGCGCCGGCATTCATGCCAGGCAGGAAGCCCGGGTTGCCCTGGGGTGAGAGAACCACGCCCAATCCGTTCAGCATGATGTTGACCGTACCTGCGTACATGATGCCCAGCAAGGCCGTGCCCACGATCATCATGGGCAGGTTGTTGAGTCCGAAGAACGCGATGATGGCCAGTGCCACGAGGCTGCCGACAAGGCCGATGCGCAGGACCTTGGTGTAGCCGAGGACAGGCGCCAGGCGGCCGCTGATGGGGCCGAACAGCCAGCCAAGCAGTGCATAGGGGGTCAGGATGATGAGCGACATCTCGGTGGGGCCAACGCCGAAACCGGGATCAGCTGCCTGAACATAGGCCGGGACTATGCCGTTGATGACCGCGAAGATGCCCGTCATGGTGAGGGTGGTGGTCAGCAGCGGAGCCCACGTGGAGCGCTGGCGCAGGTGCACTGTTTCCACCATGGGCTGCTTGGCGCGCTTTTCCACACTCCAAAACGCAAAGAACGCGACGGCGGCAATCACCGTGAGCACGATCGCGAGGGTCAGGGTGCCGGCGTCGAAGGCCGTGGCCAGTTTTGCGCCCTCGTTCAGTGCGGTCAGCAGGGCACCGACGGCGATGACAATGAAGAACACGCCCAGCCAGTCCATGGTGGTGCCGGCGGCGGGCTTGCTTTCGCCTGCGAGG
This sequence comes from Paenarthrobacter sp. TA1.8, assembly GCF_048595705.1. Taxonomy (NCBI): domain Bacteria; kingdom Bacillati; phylum Actinomycetota; class Actinomycetes; order Micrococcales; family Micrococcaceae; genus Paenarthrobacter; species Paenarthrobacter sp. TA1.8. The sequence continues at coordinate 4,354,751 of NZ_CP184287.1, read as the reverse complement.
ACGGCGATCAGGACGGTAGCTACCAAAGCGAGTGCAACCATCAACCAGAAGATGCTGCGGAAGCCGAAGTTCTCAGCGAAGTATCCGCCTACGAATGAGTCGACGCCGGCCACGCCGCCGTTGACTGCGGTGATGAGGCCCATGAGGGTGCCGTACTTGCGCGGATTGGAGACCGCGGAGCGGAGCATGATCAGGCAGAGCGGAACAGTTGGGCCGCTGACGCCCTGGATGATGCGGCCCACGAACAGCCACGTGACGTCGGGCGCCATTGCTGCGATGACCGAGCCGACAGCCATCAGGAGCATCATCCCAACGAGGATCTTCTTACGGCCAACGATGTCGCTGAGGCGCGGGAGGAAGAGGGAGAAGAGGGCTGCGGCGGTGAAGAACCAGGTCTGGGACAGGCCGATGGTGGCTTGGTCCGTGTTGAGTTCGTTGCCCATGGTGACCAGTGCGGGGCTGAGCATGGACGCATTGAGCTGGAAGGCCACGCAGGCGGCCAGCAACGCAACCATGAGGGCGGTGACGTTGCCGCGGGTGGATTTGGATTCTGTTGAGGGGGAGGACATTATTTGGCTTCCCCTGCCAGGATTGCCTCGGCCGTGGCGTTGACTGCAGCGGTGGCGTCAGCGCCGACGTCGTGCGTTGGTTCGCCGATCCGTTCAATAGCATCGGTGACCAAATCCCAGAACTTCTTGTGATCCAGGTCCACGGCAACGGAGGTGTGGCAGTCATCCGGGGCGGGTGCGCGGAAGTCTGCAACGGTCATACCGAGGGTGAGTTTGCCCTGCAGTTCGATGTCTACGGGGACCTTGCGGGTGGTCATGACGGTGGGGTCGATGACGTAGGCGACTGCACAGGGGTCGTGGACCGGCGGGAAATCGAAGCCTTGGGCATCCTTGTAGGTCTTCTGGAAGAAGTCCATGAGTTCCATGACGAACTTGGCCGGCTTGGTGCCAATTTTTGCGATGCGGTCCACTACCTCGTCCGTGGCCAGCGCCTGGTGCGTGAGGTCCAGGCCGACCATTACCAAGGGCCACTCTTCATTGAAGACAATGTGCGCGGCTTCGGGGTCGATGATGATGTTGAACTCAGCCACGGCGCTCCAGTTGCCCACGTGGTAACCGCCGCCCATGAGGACAACTTCCTTCACGCGCTCCACGATGCGCGGCTCCTTGCGGGCGGCCATTGCAATGTTGGTGAGGCCCGCGGTGGGGACCAGGGTGACCGTGCCCGGCTCATGTGCCATGACGGTTTCAATGATGAGGTCGACGGCGTGGCGCGGGTCCAGCTCGATAGCGGACTCGGGCTGCTCCGGGCCGTCCATGCCGGAATCGCCGTGGATGCTGGGGGCCGTTTCGATGGTGCGCACCAAGGGGCGGTCGCAGCCTGCAGCAAAGGGGACGCCCGTGATGCCGGCAATGGTGGCTACGGAAAGGGCGTTTCGGGTGACTTTTTCCAGAGTCTGGTTTCCCACCACGGTGGTCACCGCCAGCAGTTCGATGTCCGGGTTGCCGTGCGCCAGCAGCAATGCCACTGCGTCGTCATGGCCAGGGTCGCAGTCAAGAATGATTTTCTTGCGTGCCGGTGTCACGGTGTTGGGTTCCACGGTTCTCTCCACGTCATTGGGGCCTGCCTGGTAGTTGCCCGGGGCAGGGCGCTAAGCATTCAGGGGAATTTTGGCACTGCTTTGCGGGGTACGTCAAACGCTTAACGCTCTGCATTTGCTCGCTACGTCAAGCGCTTGATGCCTTCTCGCAGGTCAGAGCGGTTTATGAACGCTACGATCGATGCATGGAATCCCTGGATCGGCGCCGCGGCCGCGCGCCCCGCTCACCTCGCGTGACGGCTGCGATGGTGGCCGCCCGGGCAGGCGTTTCGACGGCGACCGTGTCACTGGTGGCGAACGGAAAAACGCAAGGGCGGGTATCCGAGGACAACATTTCCCGCGTCCGTTCTGCCATCGCCGAACTCGGCTATGTGGTGGACAGCATTGGCAGTTCCCTTGCGCGCGGTGTCAGCTCGATTGTCATCCTGGTGACGCCGGACGTTTCCAACCCCTTCTTTGCCAACGTCATCGCCGGTGTTCGGGAATCACTGGGTTCCGAATACCAGCTGCTGCTCTCCGTGACCGACGCCGGAGAATCACCGCAGGCCGATGACGTCCGCAAACTTCTGGCACTCCGCCCTGCCGGCTTGCTGGTAGGTGCCCCCAGTGCGGAGTTCCTGGAGGAACTGTCACCCGCGGGGCCGCTGGTGCTGCTGGACGCGCCGGGCCTTGAGTCCTACGCGCCTTCCGTGAATCTCGATGTCGCCCAAGGCGCCCGCGAGCTGGCCCGGCACTTGGCCGCTTCAGGACACACCCGGGCCGCCTACGTGGACGGCGTGACGGGTACAACCACCTTCCAATTGCGGCGCGAAGCCTTCCTGGCAGAGGCTGCCTCCTGTGGACTTTCCGTGGCTGACGGGCACGTCATCAGCACCCCGATCGACGTCGGTGCTGCCGCCGCCGCGTTCGCCGCTGCCTGGCCGGAGTGGCAACGCGAGGGGGTCACCGCCGTCGTCTGCGGTACCGATACGCATGCCTACGGCGTGCTGCAGGAAGCCCGCGTTGAAGGTGTGCGCATCCCTGAGGAGCTGGCGGTGGCAGGCTTCGATGACCTGCCCTACTCGGCCACCAGCAACCCCAGCCTCACCAGCGTCCACCTGCCTGCGACGCCCTTGGGACGCAAAGCGGGGGAGCAGCTGCGGGGGTTGATGGAAGGCCTGCCGCTGGAGGAATCGCATGTGACGCTCGAGAGCTCGCTGGTGGTGCGGGGATCTACGTCTTTTCGCTAAGGGGCAGCGTTTCTAGCGAGGAGATAGGGGGCGAAGCTGGTCCTCCGTGACGGGCAGCGAAACCGTGAAGTAGATCTGGGGAGCTGTCATGTCGCCCCAGTCCTCTTTCTTCACTCGAACCACGGACGGCGTCACTTCCGCTATCCGCACGCGCAACCAACCGCCGTCGTCGAGCCGTAACTCGTGAGGGTCGGCGAGGTAACTCAGCCCGAGATCGTCAAGAGTTTCCTCGGCGCTCAACCAGTCCACAACGTCGGTCCGGGGACGGCCCAGCAAATCCACGGCAACAAACCCGTCATCGATGGGCTTCATCCAACCCACGTGCTCGCCGTCGTCCGCGCGTCGGTGTTCGATCCAGTCCGGCTCCATGCCCATGACGGTAGCACCAGGGTCGGCAGGGTTGCCTCGCTTCCGGGTTGCCTCGCTGGGGCAGGTTTGCCGACTAGTGAATGACTGCGAGCAGGATGCCCACGAGTACGAACAGGCAGCCGAAGACGCGGTTGAGTACTTTCTGGCCGCGTTGGTCGTGGGTAAATCGCTGGAAGGACCTCGCCGCCAAAGCGAAGAAGAACCACATCACCAGGATGTCGATGACCAGGACGGTGACTGTCAGCACGGCATATTGCTGGAGAAGCGGCTGGTCCGGCCTGATGAACTGCGGCATGAACGCCAGGAAGAACACGATGGCTTTCGGGTTCAGCAGGTTCACCCAGATGCCGCGCTGGAACATGGACAGGGCTGACTCGTTCTTTTGGCTGTCGACCTTTTCCTCGTCCAAATCCGGCTTGCGCAGGAACTGCCTGATCCCGAGGTACACCAGATACGCGGCGCCAGCATAGCGAATGACATTGAAGATGACGGGTGAGTTGGAAACAAGGACGCCCACGCCCAGGGCAACGATGACGATATGGATGACCAAGGCCACCTGCTGCCCGAGAATGCCCCAGATGGAGCGTCGGAAGCCGGAATTGAGCGAGTTGCTCATGGTGAAGATGGCGCCGGCGCCGGGAGTGAAACTGATCAGGGTGCCGGCACCAACCAGGGCCAGCCAAAGTGAAAACTGCACACCTCAGCTTATGCCCGGTAGGTGGGTGGTTTGGTCGCGCGCCGTCACCACCTACTTTGGTGGCCTACGAGGCGGAATGCACCCGGAGTTGGTTGATTCTCGCGCTCCCGCAGCTCAAAGAAGGTGGTGAAGGTACAGCCACCGCCCCGGGCCATAGGGCAAACTGGTGCCGTGAGCGGAATCCCGTGGGTACTGCACGTAGACCTCGACCAGTTCATTGCGGCTGTCGAGGTCCTTCGCCGGCCTGAGCTCGCGGGGAAACCGATCATTGTGGGTGGTCGGGGAGATCCTACGGAACGGGCCGTGGTATCCACGGCATCCTACGAAGCAAGGGCCTTCGGCGTCGGCTCCGGGATGCCTCTGAGGATCGCAGCCCGTAAGGTGCCGGACGCCATCATCCTGCCGGTGGATCAAGAGGCCTACCTGGCGGCTTCGGACGTGGTGATGACCACCCTGCGCGCACAGCCCGGTGCCACGGTTCAAGTGCTGGGCTGGGACGAGGCTTTCGTTGGCGTCGAAACTGAGGACCCGGAAGCCTATGCCAAGCAGATCCAAGCCGCCGTCCTGGAGCAATCCCGGCTGCACTGCAGCGTGGGCATCGGCGACACTTTGGTCCGTGCAAAGAATGCGACGGATTTTGGCAAACCTGCCGGCATCTACAGGCTGACAAAGGACAACTGGCTCGACGTCATGGGCGAAAAGCCCACCAAGGAGCTGTGGGGTGTCGGGAGCAAAGTGTCGCAAAGGCTGGCGAAACACCACATCACCACGGTGGCTGAGCTTGCCGCGTGCGATCCCCAGGATCTCGTCCCCGAATTCGGCCCCAAGATGGGACCTTGGTACGCCCAGTTGGGACGCGGGGAAGGTTCCAGCGAGGTGGATGACACCCCGTGGGTCGCCCGCGGGCACAGCCGGGAGACCACGTATCAGCAGGATCTCACCGACCACTCACAAATCGAGGACGCCGTGAAGGAGTTGACGGCGCAGGTCCTGGGAGACGTCGCAGCGGAGGGACGCCCGGTGATCGGGCTGACCCTGAAAGTCCGCTACGCACCGTTCTTCACCAAGACCTACGCCAGGAAGATCCCCGAGACTTTTGACAGGGATGAAGTCCTCACGCAGGCCTTGGACCTCACCGCCAAAATGGAGCCGGACCGTCCCATCCGGCTCCTCGGATTGCGCGCCGAAATGTCCATGCCCGAGGAAGCCCGAAAGGGACATACGCCGACGCGCAGCGGCTGGTGAAAGCCAACGCCCGACGGCGGCCCGGCAGCTACCAGCGCGGGTGGATCGCTTCGCGGAAGTAGCGGTCATAGATATCCCGGACTCCGTCAGCCAGCCCTGCCCCGACGGATTGCATCCCACCGGCCTCGGCATTTGCGGCTGCCTGCGAAGCGGATCGTGCTCCGGGAATGACCGAGGTGACACCGTCCTGGGCGATGACCCAGGCGAGAGCCGCTTGTGCGGTGCTGGCGCCGTCGGGCACTAAGCCGCTGAACTTCTGGGCGGCTCTGACACCGGTTGCGAAATCGACGCCGGAGAACGTCTCGCCGACGTCGAACGAAGAACCGTCGCGGTTGTAATTGCGGTGGTCGTCCTCAGGGAACTCGGTGTCCGGCGTGTACTTCCCGGACAGCAAACCAGAGGCAAGCGGCACCCTGGCAATAATGCCAACGCCTGCTTCCTTCGCTGCGGGCAGCACCTCGTCGAGGGGCTTCAGACGGAAAGCATTGAGGATGATCTGCACGGAGGCGGTGTTCCCGCGCTTGATGGCCTCAAGGGCCTCATCCGTGCGCTCGACGCTGACGCCGTAGTTGCGGATGGTGCCTTCGCTGACCAAAGTGTCCAGGGCGTCGTAGACTTCGTCGCTGCTGTAGACGGACGTGGGAGGGCAGTGCAATTGGACGAGGTCCAGGGTGTCCTGCTGCAGGTTGCGCCGCGAACGGTCGGTCCACGTCCGGAAGTTCTCCAAGGTGTAGTTCCCGTGGACCTGATCCACACGGCGGCCCATTTTGGTGGCAACAGTGAGGTCCAGGTCCGGATGTGCCTGGAGGAAGCGTCCGATGAACTGCTCGCTGCGGCCGTCTCCGTACACATCGGCTGTGTCGAAGAAGTTGACGCCGCCTTCCACCGAGGCTTCCAGGACGGCAAAGGCGTCCTCTTCGGTGACGGAACCCCAGTCGGCTCCGAGTTGCCACGTTCCCAGTCCGACAGTTGAGACGGACCTGCCGGTCTTGCCAAGTATGCGCTGTTCCATGGTTTCGACTATATGGGTTATTGCTCGTCCATCCGCGCTACTTTTCCCATCAAGTACTTTCGTTCAGGCAGGCTTCCGGTCTTCTTGGCGGCGGAAAGGTACGCGGCGCGGGCCTCCACATAGGAGCCCGACATCTCCAGTAAATGGCCCCTGACAGCGTCCAAGCGGTGCGTCCGGCCAAGCGCGCCATCCAACCCGGCCAGCAGCTCAAGCCCGGCGCCGGGTCCATGCACCATGGCCACAGCTACGGCCCGGTTCAGCGTGACCACGGGACTGGGTGCCACTGCTTCTAGGACTGTGTACAGGGCGAGGATCTGCGGCCAGTCAGTCTCCTCATCGGTGGTGGCCTCCGCGTGCACAGCGGCGATGGCGGCCTGAAGTTGATACGGCCCGGGGGCCCCGCGTCCCAGGACGGAGGACAGCAGTGCGATGCCCTCTTCAATCTGCGTCTGGTTCCAGAGCCGTCGGTCCTGTTCCGCCAACGGGACGGGTGTTCCGTCTGGCAGCGCACGCGCCGTGCGTCGGGAATCGGTCAGCAGCATCAACGCCAGCAGGCCCACGGCCTCCGGTTCACGCGGTGCGACGGCCACCAGCAGGCGCGCAACCCGGATGGCTTCAGTGGTCAGCTTCTCGCGCTGAAGCGACGGACCCGAGCTTGCCGCGTAGCCCTCGTTGAAAATCAGGTACAGCACGTGAAGTACGACGCCGAGCCTTGCCTTGCGCTCGGAAGCCGGCGGCATGCTGAACGTGGCTCCCGCCTTCTGGATCCCCTGTTTCGCGCGGCTGATGCGTTGTCCCATGGTCGCTTCGGGGACCAGGAAGGCCGAGGCAATTTCCGCCGTCGTGAGTCCACCGACGGCCCGGAGCGTTAAGGCGAGTTGCGACGGTGCCGATAGCGCCGGGTGGCAGCAGAGGAACATCAGCGTGAGGGTGTCATCGGCTTCTGATACGGAGCTGTAGGAGAAATCAACGTTCATGCCCGCGGCTCGGTCCTCGCGGGCCCGGCGGGCGCTTTCGCTGCGCCACATATCCACCAGCCGGCGGGATGCGACCGCCATCAACCATGCCCTGGGATTGTCGGGCAGCCCGGAGGGCCACTGAAGGGCGGCCTCAAGGAGTGCTTCCTGGACGGCATCCTCGCAAGCGTCGAACTGTCCATGCGTCCGGGCCAGCACGCCGAGGACCTGCGGCGCCAACGTGCGCAGCAGGTCCTCCAGTCGCGTATCCCGCGGGGAACCCAGTTAGACCTCCGGCGAAGCTTCCTGCGGCGGAGCTTCCTGAACTGCGCGAAGCTCAACCACCTGCGCGTACTTCACGATGCTTGAACAGATCTCAACGGCACGTTCCTCGCTGGCCACGTCAACCACCCAGTAGCCCACCAGCGACTCCTTCGACTCTGCGTACGGGCCGTCCGTGGTGATGACGCCGCCCGGGGTCTGCTTGACGAGCTTCGCGGTGCTGCCGTCGGCCAGTCCGGCGTTGAACACCATTTCGCCGGACTCCGTCAGGTCCTTGTCGATCTGGATCATGAACCCGATCATTTCCTGGATCCAAGCCGGGTCGGCGGTCTCCATCATGCCCTCGGCCGATCCGAACATCATGATCATGTATTTCATCTCAAACTCCTTGTGAGGAGCGCCCTGTGTGGGTGCTTTCACTCATGGGTCGGAACTGCGGCGGGCTTTTCTACATGGTTGGGCGAATTTTTTGTGGCGACTACGCCCGGGCTATGACCTCACCATTCGGAATGAGGAAGAAGCCGTCATCGGTTGCTCCCCAGCGGTGCCAGCCCGCGGCGATCCTTGCGAGGTCGGCCTCGTTGGCGAATCCATACTCCAGGGCTTGCTCGGCGAACGCGGAGTGCAGCACGCGTTCGCTCCAGACCCTTGATTGCCACGCGCGCTGCTGGGCGGTGGCGTAAAGCCAGTTGCTGCTGGTCGGTGCGACCTGGGTGAAACCTGCTTGCTGGGCCCACGAAACCAGGCGACGGCCGGCGTCGGGTTCTGCTCCATTGCGTCGGGCGATCTTTTGGTAGAGCTCCATCCAGTCGTCCAATTCGGGGACTTCGGGGTACCAGCTCATGCCGTGGAAATCGGCGTCGCGGACGGCAACAATGGCGCCGGGTTTGGCCACCCGGCGCATCTCGCGGAGGGCGGCGACGGGGTCGGTCAGGTGCTGGAGGACTTGGTGGGCGTGGACGAGGTCGAAGGATTCGTCCTCGAAGTCGAGGTCGTAAATGTTGCCGGTCTGAAAGGTCACGTTGTCCACGCCGCGGTCGGTTGCCAGCTCTGTGGCTTGCGCGACGATATCCGCTGACCGGTCCAAACCGATTACCTGGGCAGGGGCAACCAGCCCCGCGAAGTCGCAGGTGATACTGCCTGGTCCGCATCCGACGTCGAGCACTGATGTTCCGGGGGTGAGATGGGGGATCACGAACGCGGCCGAGTTCTCGACCGTCCGTGAGGCGTGGGCCCGGACAACCGACTCGTGGTGCCCGTGGGTATAGACATCTTCAGGCTGCTGCGCGTTCATAGGGAAACGCTACCCAACTGGGTCGCATTTGTGCGCGTTTTGGGCGGTCAAAACGCGCACAAATGCGACTCAGTTGGGTTCGGGTTGGGTGGCTTCCTCACGCGCTGCCAAGGTGGCTTCCACCATGTCCGTCATGAACCGGGTGACAAGCTCCAGTTCCTCGGGGCTGTAAGCGGCCATGGCCTTGCCCATGCGGATAGCCAGCGGCATGAACATGGCGCTGCCATCCCGGTACGCCTTGGGCGTCATCTGCAACTGGACTTGCCGCCGGTCGGTGCCAAGACGTTCGCGTACTACGTGCCCCGATGCATGCAGGCGATCAACCAACGCAGTGGTGGCGGGGGAGCTGAGCCGGAGTTCGGCGCGGAGAACACCAGGCGTGACCACTTTCCCCGCCGCCGTGTGGCGCATGATGACGGCGAGTGCGTTCAAGTCCGTGCGGTGCATGTCGTTCCGCCCGCCTGCGGCGTCCACGTAGTGGTTGGCTTCGAGGGTGAAGTCCTGGAGGAGCCGCACAAGTTCCTGGGGAGCGGCGGTCTCGGGACGGTTCGTATCCTGGCCCGTTTCCGGGCGGCTCGCCTCAGGGCGCGGGACTGTTGAGTCCGACATGTCCGCCCTCCTGCCAGCGTCGTCTCGTATTTACTGCCTTCCGGATATTACTCCCAGCCGTAGGGGATTCTGGCATTCGCTTCTCGGCGCTCTTGGAATAGTTCCATCATAGAGATAATCTATGATGGAATAAAGCCCCTGAAGCATCCCCAGAGAAGAAGGACTCATGAACTCGCAGAAAGTACCGTTCTGGCTGCGCTGGCTGGTGCCCGTGGTGCTGGTCATAACGTGGCTCGGCATCGCAGGCATTGGAGGCCCCACCTTTGGGCGACTGGAGGAGGTCTCCTCAAACGACCAGGCATCATTCCTTCCCGCCGGTGCAGAAGCCACGGAAGCTGGCGACTGGCAGGCCAAGTTCCGGGACTCCGAAGAGATTCCGGCCGTGGTCATCGTGGAGAACGACACTGCCTTCACCCCGGCTCAGCTGGGCGAAGCAGCCCAACTGAAAGCCGACATTGAGGCACTTAAGCTGGGGAGCGCCGTCGTCGGGCCTATTCCGTCCGAAGACGGCAAAGCCGTCCAGTTCATTGTTCCCATGGCGTCCTCCGATGAGCTGCGGGAGAAAGTCCAGGAGCTGCGCGACGTCGTGCAGCCCGGTGCCCCGGACGGAATGCAGGCGTTCGTCACTGGGCCCGCCGGCCTGACCGCCGACCTCGTCAACGCGTTCGGCGGGATCGACGGCATTTTGCTGTTGGTTGCCCTGGGTGCCGTGTTCGTGATCCTGCTGCTGGTTTACCGCTCCGTGGTGCTGCCGCTGGCGGTGCTGTTCACCTCGGTCTTCGCCTTGTGCGCCGCGATTCTGCTGGTGTTCGGCATGGCCAAGCTCGGCTGGATCCAACTGAACGGCCAGAGCCAAGGCATCCTTTCAATTCTTGTGATTGGTGCGGCCACCGACTACGCGCTGCTGTATGTTGCGAGGTTCCGTGAAGCCCTGACCCACACCACTAACCGCACGCAGGCGGTCATCACGGCTTGGAAGGCATCGTTCGAACCAATTCTTGCCTCTGGTGCCACTGTGATCATCGCACTGCTCTGCCTGCTCTTCTCGGACCTGAACTCCAACAAGGCCCTGGGTCCTGTGGCGGCTGCCGGTATCCTCTGCTCCCTGTTCGCCGCGCTCACACTTCTGCCCGCGTTGATGGCTTTGCTTGGGCGGGCCGCCTTCTGGCCCTTCCGGCCCAAGCTGCTGCCCGACGACGAACGCGAACCTGAGATTGTCACCGGACTTGAGGGGCAAAAGGGTCTGTGGCGCGCCACGGGTCGGCTGGTCTCCAAGCGGCCGCGCGTTGTGTGGGTGGCTTCGGTCCTGCTGCTCCTTGCCGCTTCGACCGGCTTGATGCAGTTGAAGGCCAACGGGGTTCCGCAAACGGACGTCATTCTTTCCGCATCCGACGCCGTCGACGGCCAGGAAGCGCTGGCGCGCCACTTCGACGCCGGCAGCGGCAGCCCCGCCGTCGTGGTCGCTTCCGAAGGTGCTGCGCAGCAGGTGCTGGAGAAGGTCAAGGCGGCCGACGGTGTGGGCGACGCGTACCTATTGGCCGACGGTAATGTCCCGATCACGGGCGCCCCCGGCACTCCTGCTGACCCGGCTGTCCGCGATGGCAGGGTTCTGATCAACGCCACGTTGAACTCGGCTGCAGATTCGATTGAAGCAGAAGAAGCGGTGAAGTCGCTGCGGGTGGCTGTTAAGGACGCCGACGCCGACGCTTTGGTGGGTGGCGTGACTGCCACCGCGCTGGATACCAACACCACTGCCCAACGCGATCTGGTGGTCATCATTCCCATTGTGTTGGTGGTCATCCTCTTCATCCTGATGCTGCTGCTGCGATCCGTGGTGGCGCCAGTGCTGCTGGTGCTCTCCGTGGTGCTTTCGTACGGTGCCGCGATGGGTGTCTCAGCGTGGGTCTTCAATGGAGTCTTCGGATTCTCCGGCGCCGACGCTACCGTGCCGCTTTTCGGCTTCGTGTTCCTGGTGGCCCTTGGCGTGGATTACAACATCTTCCTGATGAGCCGTGTCCGTGAAGAGTCGTTGAAGCATGGGACACGTCCGGGAATCCTGCGGGGATTGGCTGTTACCGGCGGTGTCATTACCTCTGCCGGTGTGGTCCTGGCCGCTACGTTTGCGGCCCTTGGTGTCATCCCCATCATGTTCCTGGTCCAGCTCGCGTTTATTGTGGCGTTCGGTGTGCTGCTGGATACGGTGCTGGTCCGCTCCCTGCTGGTTCCCGCGCTTGCCTACGACATCGGCAGCAAGATCTGGTGGCCGGGGAAGCTGGCACGTGAGTCTTCGTCGGCGCCGGTCGCTCCTCGCGAGGAGGAAGAGGCACCGGTGGGGCGGTGAGTTCGGCCTGCTCGGCCCTCAGCTGGTGAGGGCCGGGCGGCGCTCCAGCACCATGGCGTCGCGCCATCAATTCCGAGCACTGAGACGGGTTTGGACCACGCTCTTGCCCATGGCAGCGTGTTCCCCATGGGCAAGGTCTACGGGGCAATCGATGAGCGATTGAGCAAGTTTATTGAACAACAGGTGGTCTTCTTCGTTGCGACCGCTCCGCTGTCCAGCGACGGGCACGTCAATGTATCTCCCCGCGGGCTTCCGGGCACGTTCGCTGTCCTTGACTCGCATACGTTTGCTTGGCTTGATGTCACTGGCAGCGGGAGCGAGACGATAGCCCATTTGCGGGAGAACGGTCGGATTACCGTCATGTTCTGCGCCTTTGACGGGCGCCCGAACATCGTCCGACTCCACGGGACAGGGCGCGTCGTCACCCGCTATGACCCTGACTTCGAATCTCTTGCCCAGCGCTTCGATGACAAACCCGGTGCGAGGGCCGTCATTGTTGTTGACGTCCACCGTGTTTCGGATTCATGCGGGTGGGGTGTTCCCTTGATGAGCTTTGAAGGTCACCGCGATTTGTTAGGTCCGTACTTTGAACGCAAGGGCACTGACGGCAGCGCCGACTACCGGATCACCAAGAACCGCACGAGCATTGATGGCCTTGCCGCCTACGACTTTGACCCTGCTGAACCGGCGGACGCCTAACACCCGGTCAGCGGTGCTCAGCGGTTACCTCGTTCTGCGTATGCTCCTGCTTCAGCCTGTCCTGTGAGCGCCGTATGGTTCGTCGTTTTCGTTTCGGTTCAGCCTGACCGTTGAAGGGCGGGCGAGGTTGGCCTAGTCGCGGGCCGCTCCAATAGCGTCCGCCCAGGAGAACCCCGGCCAGGGTGCCGTAAGCCCACCTACGGGAGAGCTGATTGACCATTGATGCTGGTCAGGAAAGCCAAGAGGCAGAATTCGGCGGCAGGTATGACCAGGAGCAGCACGTTCCTGGTCAGAAATGATGGTGGGAAGCGGAAGAAGGCCCAGCCACAGACTAAGGAGCCCACCAGAACGGCGGCGACCGGCGCCGTCGGCGTTTCGAAAGCGAGGTGTGCCAGGCCGCATCCCAAGACGAAGACAATGCAGGCAGCATTGATCAGCGCGATGTCCCGGCCGCCGGTGTAGCCCTGAACTTCCCCATTGTTGTCGTCACGTATTTGTCTTGCGTCGGGTCCTGAACGCTTGCCCGACCAGGGGTATCCGCTGGCGATTATGCCAGCCCAAAAACCCAAGAATCCTGAGCCACCAACGGGGATCCCCAGAGCATCCTGAGCCTGAGGCAAAGGAATCGAAATCATGAACAACGCGCAGTGCATCACGAAGAAAGCACGGCCGGATCGCTGGACCACGCGGTACAGGAAGAACGTGTAAGCGGCCCCCGCGGCGAAGAACGGAGATGCCCCAAGCAGGGTGCTGTGGGCCATCCATATAAAGGCGGCCACGATGCCCAGGATTATCCCGCCGAATAACAACATCCGGCCGGACCATTGGTTCAACTTCTTCACTTCAGTACTACCCCCGGACAAGGATAAGTCCTACAGTGTTTGCTTCTGCTTGGACCGCGGCTTCCGTTTCCGTTTTCGCCGACGCTTGGCTTGTACGTTGAACGGTGGCCTGGGTTCGCCGATCTTGGGCCCACTCCAGTACCGCCCACCTAACAAGATGCCGGCGAGGGTGCCATACGCCCACGCAAACGGTAGGGCCTGCTGGCCGGTATTGCCGCCCACGAAAATCAGCAGAAAGAACTCGACGGGTATGACCAGAAGGAGCATGTTCCTGGCCTGAAGCGATGGCGGGAAGCGGAACAAAGCCCAGCCCGCAACCAGGGCACCAGTTAGCACGGCAGCGACTGGCGCCGTCGGAGATTGAAGGGCGAGGTGGGCGACGCCGATTCCCATCAGGACGATGGCGCAGGCAGCGTTGATCAACGCAATGTGCCAGCCCCCTGTGAAACCCTCGCTGTTGCGTTCACGCTTCTGAGCAACTTCGGAACCGGAGCGCTTTCCTGACCACTTGTATCCACCGGCAACTGCTCCTGCGATGACCCCCAAGGACCATGACGCAGCTGCCGGAACGTCCAGACCATCCTCGACGGCGAGTAAGGAGTATAGGACGAGGACCATAGCGAAGTGCATGACCATGGACGCCCGGGCCGAGCGCCACACAACCCGGAAAAGGAAGAACGCGTAGACGGCTGCCAGAACAAAGAATAAAGATGCCGCAAGCAATACGCTGTGGGCGATCCATACAAAGACTGCCGCAATGACCGCGATCAACCCGCCGTAGAAAATTTGCGCCGACCACTGGTTCAACTTCTTCACTTCGCCATTACCCCCGCGTGTAACCCTAGTTCAAGGGCTCGTGCATGGCCGCTCCGGCCCGTAGCTGGCTCGGCCAGCAGCGTCTTCAGGCGGTGACGGTGTTCCTCTCGCGGTAACCGTCTGCGGCATAAACGCCGAGCACCCGGACCTCCGTGGTGAAGAACTCCAGTTCCTCCAACGCCCGGCGGAGTCGAGCGTCCTCAGGATGCCCTTCGACGTCGGAAAGGAACATCGTGGCAGCAAACTCGTCGCCCACCATGTAGCTTTCCAGTCGCGTCATGTTGAGGCCATTGGTCGCAAAGCCGCCTAGGGCCTTGTAAAGGGCAGAGGGAACGTTGCGGACGCGGAATACGAAACTGGTGATCGCAGGACCGGGCAATTCTTCCTTGCTGGGAAGCTCGCGTTCACGGGCCAGAACAACAAAGCGCGTGGTGTTGGTGGGGTCATCCTCCACTCCCGAGGCCAGGACTTCAAGGCCGTACAGTTCAGCGGCGAGCGGCGGTGCGAGGGACAGCTTGCGGGGATCGTTCCAGTCCCTGACTTCCCGGGCTGAGCCCGCGGTGTCACCGGCGATGACAGGTTTGAGGCCGGCCTCCCGAATGATCCGGCGGCATTGACCGAGTGCGTGGATGTGGCTGTGGACCTCCGTGGCGCCCTCGATGGTGCTTCCCGGAATGCCCAAAAGGTCGAAACGAATGGGCAGGAAATACTCGCCCACGATCTGCAGCTTCGACTGGGGGAGGAGGACATGGATGTCAGCCACACGTCCGGCGATGGAGTTCTCAATCGGAATCATGGCCAGATCGACTTCGCCAGTGGATACCAGTTCAAAGGCGTCCTCAAAGCTGGCGCACGGAACGCTTTCGAGTTCGGGAAACATTTCCTTGCACGCGAGATCCGAATTGGCTCCGGGCTCACCTTGGTACGCAATCTTCTGGGCCATGATGCTCATGGTTACACGCTGAGCGCCCGGCCTCCCAACCGCGTCCACCCTGTGACTGGTGGGAGTCCTTGCCGTTGGCGCAGCCATTTTCGCCCGGTTCGAGCACTCCCTGGACGCCGTCGGCATAGCCGCATCCGGCGTGATCATCCTGGCGACAGCGCTGGCCTTACGCCCGGGAAACTCAACTGAGTCGCAGAAGATGCCGTTCTGAGGGCTCAAAACGGCATCTTCTGCGACTTAGTTGGGCCAGCACACCCGGGGAGGGATGATTAGCCGTTGATGACCTGCGGGACACCGAGAGCCTTCAGGCCCTCGGCGCCGAACTCCAAGCCGTAGCCGGACTGCTTCGCGCCACCGAACGGAATACGCGGATCAACTGCGCCGTGCTTGTTGATCCACACCGTGCCGGCCTGGATGCGGGAGGCGACTTCGCGTGCTGCACCCAAGTCAGAGGACCAGACTGAGGCGCCCAGCCCGACGTCGAGCGCGTTCGCCTTGGCGACTGCCTCGTCAACCGTGCTGTATTTGATGATCGGCAGGGCGGGCCCGAACTGTTCTTCGCTTACCAGCGGGTTGTCATTGTCGATGTCGGCCACCAACGTGGTGGGGTAAAAGTTGCCGGGCTGCTCGTGATCGGGGTTGCCACCCAGCAGCACACGGGCACCGGAATCCTTGGCGGCTTCCACCAGCCGGGCCACGATGTCGTACTGCTGCCGGTTCTGCAGCGGGCCCAGGACGTTGTTCTCATCCAAGCCGTTGCCCATGGGCATCGCAGCAGCGACAGCAACAAGCTCTGAACACACAGCCTCGTACTGGGACTCGTGCACGTACAGACGCTTCAGGGCAGCGCAGGTCTGGCCGGTGTTGATAAAGGCACCCCAGAAAAGACCCTCGGCGATTGCCTTGGGATCCGAATCGGGGAGAACAATGCCGGCGTCGTTACCGCCGAGTTCCAGGGTGAGCCGCTTGACGGTATCGGCCGAGGAACGAATGATCGCCTTGCCCGTGGCGGTGGAGCCGGTGAACATGACCTTGCCGATCGCATCGTGTGCGGCCAGGGCTTCGCCGACGTCGCGGCCGCCGGAGACCACAGACAGCAAGCCATCGGGCAGTTCCTGGTTGATGATTGAGGCGAGTGCCAGCACGGAGAGCGGGGTGTACTCGGAGGGCTTGACCACCACGGCGTTACCCATGCGCAAGGCGGGCGCGATCTGCCAGACGGTGATCATCATCGGCCAGTTCCACGGGCCAATGGCACCCACGACGCCGATGGGCCGGTAGTGCAGTTCGGCGCGGGTTTCGCCATCGTCCACCACGGTTTCAGGATCCAACGGCGTGGCGGCGGTGGCCCGGAGCCAGGCGGCGCACGCGCCAACTTCGAAGCGCGCGTTGGGGCCGTTCAGCGGCTTGCCTTGCTCGCGGGAGAGCAGCTGGGCGAGTTCTTCGGCGGAACGTTCGACGGCGTCGGCGGCCTTCATGAGCGCGGCGGACCGGGCGTCGTGGCCCAAGGCAGCCCACGCGGGCTGGGCGGCAGCGGCACCCGCGACGGCGGCTTCGAGGTCTTCGACGGTGTGAACAGGGGCTTCGCCGACAGCTTCACCCGTTGCCGGATCAAGGATGGTGCGGCTGTTCAGGCCGGGGGCCGGGGTGATCGAGGCCAGGAGGGCGTCGTAAGTCTCCATTGGTACTCCGCTCGGGTAGTGAGTCTGGGCGGCCAGTGAGGCGCGCGGCGATGTTTCCAGTGTGGTCGGCGTCACGCGCATGAGCCTTGTCTATGCACGAACAGCCCTTGACGCGAAGCGAACGCTTTCGCCGCAGGCCGGGAGACCCTCATAATCGAGCTTGTGACTCTTGCTTCCCTCGTAGCTTTTGCTGGCCTCTGCTTGGTCCTGTCCGTAACACCCGGGCCGGACACTTTCCTGGTCCTGCGTATCGCGTTGAACCGTCCCAGTGCAGGAATTGCTGCGGCTGCAGGGTCTGCGATTGGCGCGATTGCCTGGGCTGCATTGGTGGGCGTCGGTCTCGCAGCCATTCTCGAGCAGTCCGCGGAACTGTTCCGCTGGGTCAAGATCGCCGGCGGCCTGTACTTGCTGTATTTGGGCATCTCATCGTTCATAAAGTCCCGCAAGGCAGCAAAGGCGGCTAAGTCCGCGGAAGCTGGCGGCACGGCGGAGAACGCGCCCCTCCCGTACAGCCGACTCTCTGCCCTGGGCGCCGGGGCGCTGTCCACACTGCTCAACCCCAAGGTCGGCCTGTTCTACCTGGCCGTGGTTCCGCAGTTCATCCCGCACGGCGGCGACACCATGGGCACGTCCCTGATCTTGGGCGTCGTCGTTGCCGGCATCGCTTTCGCGTATCTTTCGATGATCGCCGTCGTCGCGTTCAAGGCGATGCGGTGGCTCAAGCGCCCCAAGGTGGGTACCGTCGTCGAGCGTGTCAGCAGCGGTGTAATCGCCGGGCTGGGCGTGGGCGTTGTGGCGTCCGGCGCCACCAGCTAGGAGCTAACCAGCCAGCAAGGCCAGATAGTTATCCAGTTGCCCCGCGAGGTCCTGCGAGAAATGCTCTGCGGGAGACAACGCCACAACAATCTGCGCGCCCAGCATCATGTTGAGCAGGTGATCGGCGACGGCGGCGTCCCCTATGGGGGCTTTGATCTCACCTGCCGCCCGGGCTGCTGCGCAATGACCGGTGATGGTGGTGTGCCACTGGCTCATGGACTCGCTGTGAAGTGAAGCCATGTCCGCGTCATTGAGTGCCTTCTGCCAGAACGGAATCACGATGCGGGCTTCATTGACGCGTTCCTCATCCAGTGGCAGTACTTCTGCGCAGAACGCCCGGAGGGCCGCTACGCCGGAGAGTCCCTCGGTCATGGCGGCGATGCGCTGGTTAGTGCGGTTGAACACGTGCCCGAACGCCGACGTCAGGAGCAGGTCCTTGGTGGGGAAGTAGGGCTTCAGGGCGCCGTTGGCGAAACCCGCTTCTTCCGCGATTTCCCGCATGGTGGCGCCTTCCATGCCCAGCCTCGCGATGATGCGCCAGGTTGCGTCTACCAGTTCGAGGCGTCGTTGATCGTGGTCCACAATCTTTGGCACTGAAGGGGCTCCCGGAAAACAAATGGCGGACAGGTCTTGTGACCCATCTTACGTTTTGGTTATTCTCTACACCTATAGAAAATAAATCTTGACCCATCATAGGTCCCGGACAAGAGGCAGCCATGACGCCCACAGCAACTGAGACAGCAACTGAAGCCGTCGCCCATGAGGAAACGCAGTACGCCCTGGCAACGGGCGCCGAAATTTCCCAGGTGCGGGCGGTCCTGCAGACCGCCGGCCACCTTGGCGCCGAAAAGCGAATCGCCTACTTGGGGCTGGTGGACCCGACTCGCAACCAGTCAGTGCAGGATCGCCGTTTCCGTGTCTTCATTCACGACATCTCCGGGGGAGCCCCCAGCGACGTCCTCGTCTCCGTGACACGCGGAGAAATCCTGAAAGCCATCGAGCTGGATACCAAGGTCTCCGGCGAACTCCCCGTGCTGGAAGAGGAATTCGAGGTTGTGGAGACTCTCCTCGCAACCGATGAGCGTTGGCTCGCTGCGCTTGCCGCCCGCGATCTGGACGTAGAAAAAGTCCGCGTCGCACCCCTGTCGGCAGGTGTCTTCGAGTACGACGACGAGAAAGGTCGCCGCATCCTGCGCGGCCTCGCCTTTGTGCAGGATTTCCCTGAGGACAGCGCGTGGGCGCATCCCGTGGACGGGTTGGTGGCTTACGTGGATGTGGTCAACAAGGAAGTTACACAGGTCATCGACCTCGGCGTCATGCCAATCCCGGCAGAGCACGGAAACTACACCGATCCTAAACTGACCGGTCCGCTCCGCGAAACCCAGAAGCCCATCAGCATCACCCAGCCGGAGGGCCCAAGTTTCACGGTCACCGGCGGCAACCATGTTGAGTGGGAAAAGTGGAGTGTAGACGTGGGCTTCGACGTCCGCGAAGGAGTTGTCCTCCACAACCTTGCCTTCAAGGACGGCGACCAAAAGCGTCCCATCATCAACCGCGCCTCGATCGCAGAAATGGTGGTTCCCTACGGCGATCCTTCACCCATCCGGTCATGGCAGAACTACTTCGACACCGGCGAGTACCTGGTGGGCCAGTACGCCAACTCCCTGGAACTGGGCTGCGACTGCCTGGGCGACATCACCTACCTCAGCCCTGTCATCAGCGACGCTTTCGGCAACCCCCGCGAGATACGCAATGGCATTTGCATGCACGAGGAAGACTGGGGCATCCTTTCCAAGCACTCAGACCTCTGGACCGGGATCAACTACACCCGCCGCAACCGCCGCCTGGTGATCTCTTTCTTCACCACCATCGGCAACTACGACTACGGCTTCTACTGGTACCTCTACCTGGACGGCACCATCGAGTTCGAGGCCAAAGCCACCGGGATTGTCTTCACCAGCGCTTTCCCGGAAGGCGGCTCGGACAACATTTCCCAACTCGCACCGGGACTCGGCGCACCCTTCCACCAACACCTCTTCAGCGCCCGCCTGGACATGGCCATTGACGGCTTCACCAACCGCGTGGAAGAAGAAGATGTGGTCCGCCAGACCATGGGCGAAGGCAACGAGCGGGGCAATGCGTTCTCCCGCAAGCGCACAGTCCTGACAAAAGAGTCCGAGGCCGTCCGCGAAGCCGACGCCCGCGCTGGCAGGACGTGGATCATTTCCAACCCTGAATCCCGGAATCGTCTCGGCGAGCCAGTGGGCTACAAGCTCCACGCCGAGAACCAGCCCACACTGCTTGCCGACCCCGGCTCGTCCATCGCCAAGCGCGCGGCTTTCGCTACCAAGGACCTGTGGGTCACCCGCTACTCCGACGAGGAGCGCTACCCCACAGGCGACTTCGTGAACCAGCACTCCGGCGGCGCCGGCCTGCCCGCCTACGTGGCCCAGGACCGCGAGATTGATGGTCAGGACATCGTGGTGTGGCACACCTTTGGCCTCACGCACTTCCCACGGGTGGAAGACTGGCCGATCATGCCCGTGGACACTGTTGGCTTCAAGCTCCGGCCGGAAGGCTTCTTCGACCGCAGCCCGGTGTTGGACGTGCCGGCCAGCGCTTCGGGTTTGAGCTGCCACGGTCCTGCCGCGGCCGGCGAAGAGCACAGCGAACACGGCGAACCTGCCGGGCACTGCCACTAAACCGCAGCCCGGACACAGAGATGACAACCATGACAGGACGGGTCCGGGCCTCCGGGCCTGTCCTGCACCCCCGGATCTGCGCAGCCCTCACAGCTGTCTCCTGCCTGGTGCATCTATGGCTCGCAGCCTCGGGACACCACCAGATCTGGGTCGGCGTCCTCATGATCGGCCTGGCGGCCGTCTGCATTCCCTGCACGATTCACATCTGGCGCCACAGCAGAGTCGGTGCACTTCATCAAGTGACCACGTCGGCCTTGGCCATGGTGGGCCTCCACGCTTTCCTGCTGCTGGGAGCGGGCGGTTCCGGTCACGCGCACGCCGGGGGACCGGCGTCGAACGCTGTTGATACCTCCGGCGCGGCGGGACTGCTGTTGGTGATCGGACTGGAAATCACGACGGCGTTACTCGCCGCAACGCTGGTGGCCCGCCTCCGGCGCTCGCGAATGACCGGCGCAGCCGTGGCGCCCCGACCCGCTTTGCGGGCGTGATCACTGGAACTCAACTCATCCCGGTTGCAAGGCTTTGGGAGTGGAGCCAAAGAAGGTCAGTAAGCAACTGCCCATTTGAAATCTCCGGTGCCACAATTGACCCATGGCCGCAGCGTGGTCAATTCGTGAGGGGTTCCTCGCCGGGCCAGACCCGGGTGCCCTGCGCCGCCCGCTGTTCTACGCAGCGTTGGCGGTCTTCACTGTAGTAGTCCTGGCCGAAGTGGGGATGTCCCTCCTGCTGGCCCAGACCGCCGTCGAGCCCGTCTCTGCAGCCGAGGCCGACAAACTGGGCGTTCCGCTTCAAGTTTTCCTTAGTTTGCAGCGGCCGGCCGCCGATCCTCCGGGTGCCGGAATCGGCTTTCTGGCGTTCCTCGACGGGCTGCTGCTGTTCACGGTGCTGATGCTGGGACTCAGCCTGATCATGGACTTGCGAACGTACGGGCGGGTTCAGGGCATCATCACGTTGATCGTGATGTTGCTCTGGGTGATCACGGCTTTCCTCACGGCGATGCTGGCGTTGGCGAAGCTGTTCCTGATGATCGGATTGTTCGTGTCCGCCCCGTTCGGAACTATCGCGTACTTGGCAATGTGGGGGAGCTTTCCCAAAGGCCAGGCGGCCGCGATCCTTGGATTGTTGCTGGTGCTCAAGATCGTCTTTGCGCTGCTGTTGATCCTGAGCCAGCCGAAGTTCCTTAAGGTCACGGGTCTAGTGGTGCTGCTGGTGGTTTCCGCGCTCCTTCAGGTGATCCTGGGGATCATCCACGGATTCCTGCCCGGGCCGCTGGTGTCCATCGGGGACCAGTTCTGGGCGCTGATCACCGTGGTGGTGGCGCTGGTGTGGGCTCTGATCATGCTGATCGCGTCCATCCCGGCGATCATCAACGCCCTGCGCGTGAGTGGTTCGGCGGGGGACTGAGCGGTCAACCGATCTGGCCCGGGGTGGGCGCCAATGGTCCTACGTTGAAAATGACTGGATTGCTCGTTTCACTATCGAGGGAGGCGGTCACACTGGCTCGTCCGTTGCGAAGGCCCCCAACACGACCGGAATTGCTGACGGAGACGACGAGCGGTGGACTGTGGCGCCAGGACACTGGAGCCGTGGTGCTCTTCGTTCCGTTGCTGAACGTGACTGTGGCGGTCAACTGAAGGGTCTGCTGAAGGCCGATGGAGTGCGGTCCCGACGGGCTGATGGTTATGGCCGTCGCTATCGGCTCAACTGTGACGGGCACCGTAGCTGGCCATTCCTTACCTTTGGCGTCGACGCATTGGGAGCTTACTGTCGTCTGTCCATGACCGGTGCCTGTCACCGATCCGGAAGTATTTACACTCGCGATCTTGGAATCCTTTGAAGACCACGTGGCTGTGGTGGCAGGTTGTCGCGTGCCGTCCGTATATGTGATGAAGGCCATCACTGTTTGTGTCTGGGTGTGCTTGATAGACAGAGCAGTTGGGTCGATGACGCACCCGTTTGGCTCTCCCGTTGGAGTGGTGGTGTCCGGGCCGGTGACCGTGACGGCAGCCGTAGCCTGGATGGTCCCTTCCGTGGCGGTGATGGTGGCGACACCTTGGCGGATCCCAGTCACCAAACCATGACCGTCCACACTTGCAATGTCCTTGTTGAGGGAATCCCAAATTGCAGGCTCGTTGCGGTTACCGATCGAATTATCGCTGAAGGTGCCCTGGGCCGTGAGCTGCGTCGTTCTCGCTGCAGGCACTGTGGTGTTGTCAGGAACTATGCGAAGGCTGACGAGGCTCAGGCTGGGGTCAGGATCTACGACCTGAAATTCCAAGTTGCCGGAGATCCCACTATGAGCCGCCGTTATTTGTGCAGACCCTGTCTTGGCAGCGGTGGCAACCCCGGTTGTGGAGACGGCGAGCACCTCCGGTACGTCTGAATTCCACGAAAGACCTTCTCCCAAATCCTTTGTCTCGCCGTTGCTATAGGTTCCCGAGGCCTTGAGATCGACAGTGGCGTCAGGATGGAGCCGCTGGCTTGGAGCCGTGATGGTGATCGATTGCAGAATCATTATGGGATCGGATGAGGCTGCGACAACCGCCACCACAGAGGCGGCAATCATTGCAACCGCAACAACCCCGGCAGTAACCCACGTGCGAATGATCCGCCGACGAACTGTGGACATCCCCTCCGTCAAGGCAAAGCCCAAATCCGCGGGGTGTGTTTGTGCGTCGAGAGAGGCATCGGCCAGTAATCGCTGCCGCAGCGCGTCTCTCATGGCCGGCCTTCCTCCAAGGCCAGTCGTCCGGTTGTTTCCTCGGCGCGTGCCAGCGATCTGCCGACACTCTCCGCAGGACGCCCCGTCATGCCCGCAATTTCACCGACAGTCAGGTTGGCGAACTCGTGAAGCACGATGGTTATCCGCTCCTCATAGGGGAGCTTTGACAAGGGGCTACCGCCCTGCGGCTTAATCTTCGGCCCCGTCTTCGTCTTCGTCTTCGGCGGGTCCTTTGTCTGTATCCACCGCTCATGCTTCCGGAGCAGCTCCACAAAAACGCACAACGTATAGACGCGCAATTGGGGAGTCACGGGTCCCTTCCACGCGCTGGATGCCAAGGACCATGATGCCTCGAGCAGTCTCCGGGCCGTCTCGGGGTTATCGCATAGCAAGTGGGCGCAATATTCCATATCGCCCTTCTGCCGCTCGAAGACGCTGCGCAGTTCGTTTTCGCGGTCCCTGAGTGCTGGGGCGATCTTGAGCGTAGGAATGGGGCCGAGTTCAACTTCCCTGACCATCGGCATGAAAACGCCGGCAACGAGCAGCACGATTCCAGCGCCTACCGCAAGGGGAAGACCGAAGTCCTGCACGCTGTCGGGTAACTCTTGACGCCACGAAGAGAAAACAACCACGGCTGCAACGATGACCGCGATGCCCAAGGCGGCCAGCACAACCCGTAGAGGAGTGAAAGCGCTGCGGATATGCCGCTTTGGCTGCTCGCACATGCTTTACCAGCTTAGGAATTCGCGCGGAGGAGTATCAAACAGATTTTACGTCTACCGATTGGATTTTTGAACAGATTGCAACTCTCAGCGGGAGAATTCTTCTTCCGATATCCGGTTCTCCGGGCGGTTCCGATAGGCAGCGAGGTAGGTGGAAATGCGGCGCACCGCTTCCTCAATGTCTTCCACAGCCGGCAGGATCACAAACCGGAAATGGTCCGGTGTTGGCCAGTTGAAGGCCGTCCCATGCGAGACCAGAATCTTTTGTTCCTGCAGGAGTTGCAGGACGAATTTCTCGTCGGAGGCGATGGGATAGATCTCCGGGTCCAGCTTGGGGAAGAGATACATGGCGCCGGCAGCCGGGACGCAGCTGACGCCCGGAATCGCTGTCAACAGTTTCCACGCCAGGTCCCGCTGCTCGCGCAGCCGGCCGCCAGGACGTATGAGGGCTTCGATGCTTTGGTAGCCGCCAAGGCACGTCTGGATGGCGTGCTGGGCCGGAACGTTGGCGCATAACCTCAGGGAGGCCAGCAGTTCCAACGACTCCCGGTAGGCGGCGGTTACGGTCCGGGGGCCGGTCACGGCGACCCACCCGGCCCGGTAGCCGGGCATGCGGTACGCCTTGGACAACCCGCTGAAAGTCAACACGCAGACATCCTCGGCCACAGCGGCCGTGTGGATGTGGGGCGCGTCGACGTAGCGGATTTTCTCGTAAATCTCATCCGAGAACAGCACAAGATCGTGCTTACGGGCCAGAGCGGCGAACTGCTCCAAAATGTGCCGGGGGTAGACAGCGCCTGTGGGGTTGTTCGGGTTGATGATCACGATGCCCTTGGTGCGCGGGGTGACCTTCGCTTCGACGTCGGCCATGTCCGGCCACCAGTTCTCGTCCTCATCGCAAAGATAGTGCACTGCCTGGCCGCCTGTGAGTGTCACGGCGGCCGTCCACAGCGGATAGTCCGGCGCAGGAATGAGGATCTCGTCGCCGTTCTCCATGAACGCCTGCAGGGTCATGGAAATGAGCTCGCTGACACCATTGCCAATGAAAACATCCTCGACGCCGATGGTCATCAGACCGCGCGTTTGGTAATACTGCGAGATGGCTGTGCGCGCGGAGAAGATGCCCTTGGAATCGCTATATCCCTGCGCACCGCGAAGGTGGTGGATCATGTCCACCACCACTGACTCCGGTGCTTCCAACCCGAACGGCGCTGTGTCCCCGAGGTTCATCTTGAGGATGCGGTGGCCCTCGGCTTCCATGGCTTTTGCAGCCTGGAGGATGGGACCGCGAAGTTCGTAGCGGACGTTCTGGAGTTTACTGGAGTGCTGCATCGGACGCATGGTTGATCTTTTCATGTCACCGCCCCCGCCCGGCAAACCCGTCCGAAAATTGTCACTGGCCGAGCCTGTTGGTGCACAGCTGCGGGTTGCTGAGGCAGATGTTCACTGGGTCCAGGATGATTCTGGACCGTAGCTCAGTCCGTACCAGGACCAGGGCATTGATGTTGACTTTGCTTCCGGCATCCGGGACCACCCCCACCACAACGCACCGCTGGATGGAGAACGGAGGCTGCGCCTGGCAGGTGGAACCTTGGGTGAAGTCCAGCTGAATCTGCGCTGTTTGGAAAGCGGTTCGGGCATCTTCAATCCGTTGGCCCAACACGTCAGGCACGGTGGCCCGAACCGGCACGGCAATTTCCAGATTCACTGTGCTGCCGCGGCCCACCTTTTCACCACCGGCAGGGGTTTGGTTCACTACCGTTCCCTCTTGGGCAGCGTTTTCGACGTCCGAGGTAGTGGCCTTGAAACCTGCGTCCGTGAGGATCTGTACTGCCTCAGCCTGCGGCTTGGTTTTCACATCAGGCACGTTTGCATCCTTGAACATGGTGAAAAGGATCAAGCCAATGGCTGCCAAGAGCACCACGCCACCGATGATCACCCACAACCAGGGGAAGCGCCCGGGTGGTTTGGGTTTTTCTGCGGCGGGCACGGTCAAAGTCACAACATGGGCCTGGTCCGCGTAGTCCTCAGGCGCGTCGTCGGCGGAGTAGGCGATCAACTTCACTGGATAGCTGCCCGCAGTGGCGCCTGCGGTGTCGAAGCTGACAACGTACTGCTCGGTGGCCCCGGCAGCGATGGTCCGCAGCGGGTTGGGGATGGTGGTGTACGTTTTCGACGGCGGATTGGTCACCTGCCCGGGAAAGGCGCCGAGAACCACGCGCTCCTGATCGGGGGAGCCGTTGGTGACGGATGCTGTGAGGGATCCCTTGCCGTCCTTGAGAACAACATCGGGGGCGCTCAAGGTCATGGTGATGGCAGTCATGGCGCAACAACTCCTGGGCTGGCGGTTGATGAAAACGGGGTGCAGTGGGTCATGTCAGCTGGCCTCCTGTAGTTGCAGCACGCAAGGCTCGAGCGCGAGACAGGCCACGCCTAGTTGTCCGCCGGCGGTTCCGAAGGTGACGTCCACGGTTTTGCCCGGGCCGGAGTCTTGCTGAGCCCTCGTGCCTTCGACGAACAATGACACAGTCACGGGATGTTGGGGCGCCAGCCTTGCCCGCTTAGTGGGGGGACCAAAGGAGAACAGTCCCCCGCCGAACTCCTTCACTTCCAAGACGCAGCCACCTGTCACCACCAGCTGCGTATCGGAAACCGAACAGGAACCGCCAGCCACAGACAAATCCGCCGCAGTTAGCTTCGCGGCCAAGGCCGTACCTGGGAAACCGCCCTGCCAATCCCCGGCGGAATCGTCATTGCCTCCGCCGCAGCTGACCCCGAACACCAAAACCAGGAACGCAATCACACCACATAAAATCACCACGATGATGGGTTTCCGATTCTCCTCAGTCACCGGTCCGCACCTCGAGTTCGTCGGTCACATGCGCCGGTTTCACTCCTTTGACGATCCGCCGGATCAACTCCAGTTGCCCGGCAGCTTCCGCCGGGACGTGCACTTTGATGTGGAAAGCGCCCGGGACGGATTCGACGTCGAAACCACCCACCCCCGTTGCGAGGTGCAGGAAGCGGGTGAGCCCGTCAACGGTCCCGCGCCGGGAGGAGAGCTGCGCCGCGGCAGCGATCAGATCCCGCTGTCGCGTGATGGGAACCGCGCTGGAAGCTTCCGATTGGCCCTCCGGGCCAGGGAGCGTCAACCAGTCCAGATCCACCCAACGTGACAAGAAAGGAATCAACGACGACGGCGCGCGGCCCGGATCCGGAACGGTATGGATTTGGTCCAAGACCCGCCGGACAGGCTGTTGCATATCCTCAGCTACGCCGAGAAGGGCCTGCATGGGTGCGCTTGAATCGGCAGCCACTTGGAACACTTCGGGCAGGACTTTGAGGAGTTTGAATGCCTCGAAGTCTGAAGACCTAGCCATTTCCGTGGACCACCTCAATTTTGTGGTCGCCGGAGCAGAACAGCCAAGTATCGGGCAACGTCACGACGTCGTCAACCACCCGGCGGGTGCAGCTTTCCCAAGATAGGGCGTCGTCCTTGCTGCGGAAGACACCTTTGGGTCCTGCAGCCAGCACCAGTACCTGGCCTTCGGCCACAATGGCGCCGGAAACTGAGCGGACGGGCTCGAACCGGGTCCGGTCACGCAAGGGCAGGTTGCAGTTCACGTCCGGCACGCTCCATTGCGCCCCTGACAGGCCGAGTTGCAGGCGCAGGACACCGCCACTTTGTGTCGCGGCATAGGCTGCTTTGCCCATGACGTGCAGACCCCAACAACTGCCGCCGGTCCATCCTGTGCTCAGCTCCTCCCAGGAGTTCATGAACGATTCGTCAAAATCGGTGCGGCCCAGTTCATCGATCTTGAGCCGCAGGCAGCCCGTCCCGGTGCCTTCAGGAACTGCACGGCCGAGCCACACATAGCTCGCGCCGCCGTCGTACTGGACTGTCATGCAGCGGATGTCTTCGCCCGCCGCCTTGACCTGTTTGAAGCTGCCGGCCGTCCCGGCGTCGGGAGAGAGCCACACGCCGGCCGACGCCTCCGCGGCCACCACCACGCCTGTCCTGCCACGGATATCGACGAGGGCGTCCACGGCATAGAAACCCCGATCGGGCTGGGAGGTGTCCACTACGTTCTGCACCGGGATGGCGCCCTGGCTCACTGGAAGTTCATAGAGACCCCGCTCACCGGCCAGCAGCAGCAACGGCTCACCTTGCCGGTCCACCCAGCACAAGTCCGCTATGACGAAACCCAACTCGGATGCCTTGCGCCAGGACTCCCCGAGGTCATCGCTGATGTAAACGCGCGAACCAGTGGCCGTAACGGTGCTGACAGCCACCATGCCCGGGTGCGTTCCGGGGCCCACCCGGCCGGGTGCGGGCGAACGGAACGGCGCGATGGCACGGACGGTTTCCTCCCCATTGGCAGGGTCACCAAACTCTGCGCAGGCTTCCCATCCGTCCGCTGCGTTGGTGGTGCGGAACAACGTGCTCTCCTGGGCAACGAACCAAGTATTATCCTGCCCCTCCGCCTGGACCAAGGCCATGGTGTCCGTGTCCGGGACCTTATCCACCTCCAACGTGACGCGGTCCACGTATTGCACCCCGGGCTCGGCTTCCTCCATGGCCCGGTACAAATTGGAAACTCGCAGCGGTCTACCGAAGCCCGATCCGTAGCTGGAAGAATCCGGGCTCAACGGGCTGATTCCATCGGAGAGCCGCCCCACGATCCGGGACTTCACGGCCTCGGCATCCTCATCGGGACGAACAACGATCCTCGCGTTTACCTGCACCTGCTTGTAAAGCCCCCAACGCACCACAGGCTCGGCACCAACCGTGGAACGCCTGCGAAGATACTGCTCCACTTCGCGGCGCACTTCCTCACGTGCGTACGCTACGAGCTCGGCGGCCTTGAGGGGACGAGCCGCTGTTGCCCCGGGTGCCGCGGTGCCGGCGGCCGTGCTGGTTCCGGGGACAAAAGGCACCAGCACAATTTCCACCTCCCCTGGCCGGGCGAACGCCCACAGTTCCTTGCGCGTGAAGGCTCTCGAACGGCCAACACCCCCGTGCCGCCGGGCAAGGACCTCGTAGTCACGAACCGTGACGGCCCTGTCGCGGGCATGGAAATCCTGTGGAGCACGCCTGAGCGCGTTCTCGAGCGATTCACCATCGCGGCCCCCACTGGCAGGCTCAGGATTGGTGACCTTGGTCCCTGGCACCGGGGAGCGCAAGACCGTAAGCTGGCCGGCCCCGACGTTCCCGCCGGCCCCGCCGCCGCTGCGATACCAAGCGCGAACTTCAGCGCCGGCACCCGGCACCGGCGCCCTTTCACCAGACAACGTACGCGATGTTGGCCCTTCGTCCCACCAAGCGAACATCGCGACGCCGGCACTACGGTCTATCCGCACCGGCACCTCGCCAGGCCTGACGTCGGCAAACGCCTCTACTTCCTGGCAATACCGGAACGTTTTCCCGTCCACAAGCACTGCCTCACCACTGCTCAGCCGCGTCCCTGTTGGAACCTCGACGGCGATTGCCAGGCCCGCGCCGGAGACGATCGGCGCGTTGGGGATCACCAGGCTCTGGCCGGGCCTGCCGGTTCCCGAACCGATGGGAACGGCGTCGTACAGGGTGACATCGGCCGCCGGGACCAGGAGGGTGGTCTTGCCGGGTGCCAAGACGGCAGCCGCCGTCGTCGTAAAGACAGGCTGGGAGGAACCGGGAACGCCGGGCGGGCAACTGACTTGGGTCCCGCGCGGGATGCGGATTTCCTGGTCCGTGGTCCCTGTGCCGGATGTGCGGCTGAATTCCAGCATCGTTTCGGCCGTGCTCGGCGGATACAGGGTTGTGCCCAGCAGGTTCAGATAGACCGCGTAGAGCTTGTCCGGGACGCGGTTGAGCCGGTACATGAGTGTGTCCGTGAGGTAGGCAAAGGCCTCGATGATGGTGATGCCGGGGTCGTGGACGGAGAGGTCTGTCCATTCCGGGGCGATTTGCTGGATGCGTTCGCGGGCACCGGCAACAAGATCCGCGAAGCTGCGGTCATCCAGGTTCGGTACTGGGATACTCATGCTGCACCTCCAGATTCAACGGGCAGGGCGATGGTGATCTCGTCCTCCAACTGGGTGGTCCGGACCCGGTATTTCAACCTGACCTCCAGCACTTCGGGCTCATCCTGCGACCTCGACGCGTCCAAGGACAAGACCGTGATGCGGCGCTCCCATTGCTCCACTGCCCTTGCCACGTAATGGATGGCGAGGCCGGCCGTGGTGTCGTCGGCAGGTGCGAAAACAAGACGATACAAGTGGCAGCCGTACGTTGGCCGGTTCACCCGCTCGCCGGGCCTGGTGCTGAGCAGGAGGAGGAGTGCTTGCCTCACGGACGCAGCGTCTGTGACCGCAGCCAACCTGCCGGACGGCGTGAGCCTGAGTCCGGGGATGCCGGCGGTGGCGTCGAAATCCGGATGGATGAAGGCCACCGACTTGTACCGGGGGGCGCTCATGGCTGGTTCCTTTTCATGGCTGTTGGCATCTCACGAGCCGGCTCCCACCAGCGTTTGCCCCGGACTGCGGACCGTGTACTTGACCGCGCCTGGGGGTGTGCCATTGGTGAAGCCCTCCAAAGTGTCGAGGCAAACCGCTTTGCCGCCTATGGTGACAAACGTTGAATAGCCCCTGATCACTGGCAAAGTCTTTCTGCAGGGCTTGATATTGATGCTGATATGCGGGCACATGGTGATGTCCCTGCCTTGGGGGTCGTTGTCCACCAGAATGGGGGATTCTTTGATGCGCACCCATGCCTGCGAGGGCACGTTCTCCACCTTGCCGTCGTGGCCGCATCGCAGGACGGCTTCTTTGACGAGGATTCTCATGGCTTCCTGGTCCTCACGGCTTTAGTCCTCACAGCTCAGGCCTCCTCGAAGTCGACGGTCTTTGCACGGATTTTCATGGCCTTGCCGGGGGCTTCGAGGACCAGGTCCGTGGCGGCAGTGATCTTGAGCCGGTCCGGTCCGAGCTCCACGGAGGAGCCGTGGCCGTCAGTGAAGCTGACGGTGTGCGCACCGCCGTCGAGCATGATCTGTTGACCGTCCGCGCTGCGGAAGGTGTAGCGGCTATCCCTTTCAGTACGGCTCAAGCTGTCCGGCGTCTGCTCGCTCCCGTAGAGGCCGCCGAGGACGATGGCCTGGGCCGGATCAGTGGCCGGTAGGAGGACCAACACGTTGTCCCCGGGGGACGGCGGGACCACGAGTCCTTTGCCCGGGCCTGCACCCGCAGTCAGTACAGGGGCCCAGCTTGTTTGGAGATCGGGGTAGGCGGGAAGGCTGACCCGGACCCGGCCCCGGTCCTCGGGGTCATCCACATCGGTGACGGTTCCCAAGGTAAAGACGTCCGGCCGCCGTTCCGGGACGGAGCTCGGCGGTCGGGTGGTCAGCGTAGTTTCGTAGCCGGTTCCGTCCAAGCGGTGCGAGGCGCTCGCGATCAGGTAGATCCCCTCGATGTTGGTTGCCACTCCCTTGATCCTCACCCTGCCGCCAGCCCTGAGCCGGGGGTTTCCGTCAGCGACAAACACCGCTGTGACTTGGCCTGCGACCTTTGTGTCCAGCTCGGCCTTAGACAAGCCGTCCGCGAGCGCCTGTGATTCCAGGACTTCGTTGTCCCGCCTCAGATCCCCACCTGCGCCCACGCTGGCGAGTGCTGGATCTGCTGCGACCTGCGCTTTCGCGTCGCTGCGTGTGGCCCCGGCCTGGTGGACAGAGGCGTCGTTGCTGCGCCAGCCATTGGTCTGAGCGCCACCGTAGGCCGGTTCCTGGCTGAGTTCGATTTCCGCGGAATGAAGGGTGGCCCCAAGGGCGAGCTCCAAAGGTTCGCCTTCGCCGTCGAGCCCTGTGAGCCTGAGTGCGCCGTCGTGCACCACGGGGTAGGCACCAACGCGGGCACTTTGTTCTACGAGGAGGCTGAGGTCGGTGCGGGCGCACTGGTACACCTGCCCGAGCCGATCAGCGCCGCCCACCACGTCCAAACCGGTGCCCTCGCACAGTATCCGTGCGAGCCCGGCGAGGTCGACGTCCTGGTGGAGCCGCGTGAACTGGCGTTTCCTAAGGCGGTGCAGGGCGTCGTAGGCCCTGATCCGGATCTCCTGGCCGAGATCCGCGCTGTAGCTGTACTCCACCACGGTTACCTCGCCGACGAACAGCGGTGTGCGCTGCCCGCCGAGCTCAACTCTCAGTGCGTCTCCCGGTGCTGGATCCACGCCGCCCCTTGCTGCTGCTGTGCGTCCGGGGCCGGGACGCCAACTGATGAGGCACTGGGCCGGGCGGGCAAGTGAGCTGAGCACGTTAACTGAGATGATCGCCGCCGTTTCGGCCGTGGTGAGCCTGCGTCGGCCGAGGGTGACGATCAGTTCGGGGAGGCCCTGGACTTGTCTCACGGTGTTGGCCTCATGGTGTCTCACCCATGGGCGGGACGGCGAGGGGGCCGTTGAAGTGCGTGGGGTCGTCGACGCTGTTGTATTCCAGCAGCAGTTTCCATAGCAGGGGTGTGCCGAACGCTGCCACGGACAGCCGCCCCAACTCAGCCGGCGGTACCTCGGGAAGCAACTCACCGCCGTCGGACATGAGCGCGTCCCACTCCGTGCTGCCGTCACCGGTGACGGACAGCGTGTCTACAGGCGGGGCCGTCAAATCCACCGCAGGGAGGCGTTGTTCGAGTTCGTAGTTCTCGCCGCCCTCTTCATCCGCCGCCTGACCGACCCTCACGAAGACCATCCGCATCCAGGACCTAAGGGGTGAACCGTCGGGGGCGAAACGATCGAAACGCTCGGCGACTTCCGTCACGATCCCCGGCACGTTCCATGCCCGGCCCCACACAAACCGGACCGACGGCGGCCTGCGCTGCCTTTCGACTTCGGCACTGTTCTCCGCGAGCGCCCATATTGG
Organism: Paenarthrobacter sp. TA1.8; assembly: GCF_048595705.1. NCBI lineage: Bacteria > Bacillati > Actinomycetota > Actinomycetes > Micrococcales > Micrococcaceae > Paenarthrobacter > Paenarthrobacter sp. TA1.8. The sequence continues at coordinate 4,322,276 of NZ_CP184287.1, read as the reverse complement.
GCGGGTCATTTGCCGTACGTCCTGAACATGGAGCGACGCCGGCGCGAGGTCGACGTCGAACAACAGATCCAGCCGTAGCTCAGTGTGGCCACCGCCGGTGAAGAGCAGGGGATCGTCAGCCAAACCGCTGCCGCTCAGTTTGCCGCCCGCACTCTTCCGTGTCTCCACGCCGGCTGACCGCTGCATCACCACCGTTTCCGGATTGAGCAGGCAGCCGAGGTGCTCACCCGTGTCCTCGATGAGGAAAGCGACGCGTTCCATGTCAGATCGCCAATTGTTCGTCGTGGAGGCGGGCCTGGCGGGCGATCACGTGTTCCACGGTTTGTGTCGGGGCGACCTGTGTGGGCTGTGGACGCGGAGCGAGTTCGGGCCAGGTCCCAATGACGGGCGACGCGGGTGCGTGATTCACAACGACGCTCGGGTGCCCTTGGGATGCGGGATGGGTTTGCGGTTCGGGCTGGGGCTGCCTGTGTTGTGGGGTCTGCTCTGCAGGCTTAGTCGGCTCCGAGACGCGCAAAGCAGGCCTCGCAACGGGGGTGGGCGTGTGTTGTGGGGTCTGCTCTACGTTCTCACTTCGTGTCGAAGAGCGCAGATCGGGCCTCGCAACGGGGGCGAGAGTGATGGGCAGGGCCCCGGGGTGAGCCGGGCGAAGTCGCAACGCGGGGGTGGGCGTGTGTTGTGGGGCCTGCTCTGCAGGCTTAGTCGGCTCCGAGGCGTGCAAAGCAGGCCTCGCAACGGGTGTGGGCGTGTGTTGTGGGGCCTGCTCTGCATGCTTAGTCGGCTCCGAGGCGCGCAAAGCAGGCCTCGCAACGAATGGGGCTTCGCTCGACCGCGTGTGTTCTGGGGCCTGCACTACGCTTCTGGAACGAGCCGACAAACGCAAAACGGGCCTGGCAACTGAGGGTGTTGTAGGGGCGGCGGGGGTATCCGCCACGGGGAGGGTTTCGGGAGAAGCGGGAGGTGCAGGTGCAGGTACAGGTACAGACCGAGGAATAGCGCCGCGCGGGCTACTTTGTGGGGCCTGGTTTGCGCCCAAAAGACGCCTAAAGCGACGCAGAGCGGGCCTCGCAACAGGAGGGGCCAGCCCTGCGTTGCGGAGCATCTGAACCCAATGCTCGGGGGCGCCGTCGGTATCAAAGGCGCGAATCGGCGTCGGACTCTCCGGCGAGGTAGCCCCGAAAGTCCCCGAAGAGCCGGAAGCCCCAGGAGCCCGCGAAGCCCCAGACCCGCGCTCCAGCCATGCCGCTGCACCACGTAACTGCCGAGCGGCAGCCCGACGCCAGGAAAACCTCGGCTCAGGCGACGGGAGCGCGGGCATCGTCGAGCTCCAAGCGGTCGTACGCGATGCTGAGGGATTCGATGGCGAGGTCCTTGCCCAAGGCGTCAAGGGGTGCGCCAAACCAGTCGCATGGCCATGCGCCCAGGAGGTTCCAGCGCCGGACTTCCACGGACCCGGCGTCGTTCAGCATCGCGATGGAGACGTTGCGGCGTTCCACTTTTCCGTCCACGGCCTTGAACAGCCACTGGAGCATTTCGGTGGAATCGGTGAGCCCGTATTTCAAGGTCACCGGCGTGTACTCCACCTGCCCCGGGATGACGCGCACTGTGCTGTTCTCACCACCGGAGCGGTAGAGAATGCGGTCGATCTTCAGTCCCAGGCCCTCAACCTTGGTGAAGTGGCCTTGGACGACGCCTTGGATGACGAGCTTGAAGTTGTAGGCCCGGTACGGGTCCACCACGTTGCCCGGTTGTGCGGCAGGTGTCGGGGTTGTCATGTCAGGCTCCTGCGCTTTCCGTCTCGCTGGTGTTGTCCGCCGACTGCATGAGCTTGAAGATCACGAATTCGGCCGGTTTCACAGGTGCGATGCCTATCAGCGTGACCACTTGGCCGGCGTCGCGAACCTCCGGAGGGTTTGTTTCCTCATCGCATTTGACGAAGAACGCTTGCTGAGGCGTAGTCCCGAGCAATGCTCCATCCCGCCAGACGTTGGTCAGGAATGCTCCGATGTCGCGGCGGATCGACTTCCATAAGGTGTGGTCGTTGGGCTCGAACACCACCCAGCGTGTGCCATCCGCCACGGATTCTTTGATCATGTTGGTCAGCCGTCGGACGTTCACGTAGCGGTATTCGCTCGCCTCGGGCGCCTTGGTCCGGGCACCCCAAATCCGTATTCCCTCGCCCGGGAAATAGCGGATGCAATTAACGCCGGCCGGGTTGAGGACCTCTTGCTCTCCGCGGCTCACGCGCCGCGCAAGGTCGATTGCTCCCTGAATGGGCTCGTTGGCGGGCGCCTTATGAACGCCACGGGTAGCGTCAACGCGCGCCCACACGCCCGCAATATGGCCCGACGGCGGTTGTGTCACCTTTTTGCCGGAAACGGGGTCGATCATCACGATCCACGGGTAATACAGCGCGGTGTAGCCGCCAGGGGATTGCGGGGCACCGAGGTCCTCCTGATCTGTGGCGTCCTCAGCTGAGTCCCTTGCGTCTTCAGCGTCGCCGTCAGAGTCAGCGTCCGGCGTCGTGTCCTCATCAGACGACGTGTCTTCGTCCGAAGACGAAGCACCTTCAGGAACTCCCGACGTCGCAGCCCGGGTAAGTGCCCCGACGTCGTCCACTTTCTCAACCGTGTCCAGAATCGCCATGCGGTCCTGGCGAAGCGGGTGTTCAACGTGCGCTTGCAACGCCGCGTACGATTCCGCGTCCGCGTAACCGGGCGCGGCCACCATGGAGATGTCGTCCACGGCCTCAAACAGGGTGAGCCCGGTGGGCTTCGCGGCGGTCCCCGTGAGGCTGCCGTCCTTGCCGATGTTCACCACATAACAACGGCTTCCTCCGTTGGAGAAGAAGCCGTATACAGCGTTCGAAAGCGGTGTACCCGCTGTCGCGTTGCCAACGTATTGATCCACGAACTGTGTCCAGTTGTCCAAGACCCGGAGCTCGTCAACCAGCGCGTCCCCGTTAGGGGCGAGGCCGACGAACCCGGCGATGCTCGTGTTGACCTGCCCTATGGCGCGTGCGCCGCTGGGTACTTCCTGTACATAAACGCCTGGCGCCTGATAGTTCGCCATGATTCGCCCCTCTTCTGCCCGCTAAACGGGTGCTAGGTCCACCGGATGATGACCGGCAGGCTGCTGGTGCTGGCCGAGACTTCCCTTTCGGTTCCGTGGACAGCCACGGCAAAGTGCTGGAGTTCATCCGTCGAGGCCAGGACCTCAAAATGGCCGGTGGCATCGCTAACCGCGGCCGTGGCGGAGGAATGGGCGTGAATGTACGCGTCAGGGATGCCTTTGTTGTGGACGTCCACCAGGCGTCCGTGGATTCGGCGGGCAACACCCGTCTTGGCGACGAGTGGCTCCAGGACTGGGGGTCCTGAGGGTTCTTCGAAACGCAGGGCAACAGGGATGCGGACCAGGAAGCCCAACCCTTGCCGGATGGCGCCAGAGTATTCTTCCGGGCGGAATTCACCCGTAGACACCACTGAGTATTGGCTGTGACGTTCCACGGCCAGCAGCAGCTTTTCCATGGTGTCGAGCTGCCCAGGGCCGTGGCATTCCACCGCCACCCGAAGTTCAAGGTCCAGGACGGGTCCGTCGCGCCGTGACCTGCCCACGCGGTTCAAGGTGACGGCATGAACGGTAACGGGAGCGTCCGGTGGGGGTACACCTGCAACTGGGGAGCCGTCGTCGAAGCGCACATGCTCGGGAGAGATGGCGTCGGAAAGTACCCCCAGAAGGTCGGTCAACGACGAACGCACATAGCCCACGGCAAAACCCAGAACTCGAAAGGTGACCACTAATGCAACTGGGACTAGGTTACTCCCGCTAAAGTGCGTAGTCACTGGGCAAAGACGGGTAATTCCATTCGGTTGAGGCCGCGGTGACCGGTTGGTCCCTCGTCTATGCTCAGTTCATGACGACGGGGGAGAGCATTAGACGGCCCGGACTGGTGACGTTCTCGGTGGTGCTGATGTACATCGGCGGCATCGCCCAGATCATTCTTGGGATCCTGACGATTTTCCTGCGATACACCCCGGAGGCCCAGTCCGGCGGCATTGCCCTGCCCATCACTTTGCTCGGTGCAGGCATGATCCTGTTCGGCTTGTTGGTGATCGGGCTGGCCTCCGGGGTAGCCCGGGGGAGTGAAGCTGCCCGTCGGGGTGCAACAGCGGTGATGCTGCTCGGTCTGGCCTTTGCCTTGGTGGATCTCATTGTTGCCGCGGACGGAGACTGGTCTGCCGTCATTGTTCAGTCCATCGCGACCGTTGCGGTGGTTGTTCCTCAGTGGGTGGGGCGTGGTCGCCGCTACTTCGAGGCGTGCTGAACCAATGCTTGCTGGGCGTCACGGTACGCCACGCGGCGGTGAACAAAGCGCACGATCTCGATCAGGGCGATGCAGGCCACGGACGTTCCCAAGACCAGCAGCGCCGTGGGGAGCGTCGGATCGGTGAACTGTAGGAAGTCGCGGGCGATCGGCACGGAGTACACCAGTATCAGCCCAATCATCATCGCCCCGATGACCAAGCCCTTGAAACGGGTGACCGGGCGAGAGAGCACCACGAGGATCCAGATGCCAATGATCGTCAGGATCAGGGTGGACCCGGTCCGGATTTCGGCTTCCGGAATCTGCAGGTTCGCGGCAAGGCGGGCGTAGGAGGCAAGCCCCAGCGTCACGGAGACGCCTGCCGGCACGGCGAACGTGAGCGACCGCCGCAGGAAACCCGGGATGTAGCGCTGGGCGTTGGGTAGCAATGCCAGGAAAAACGCAGGAATACCGATGGTCAAGCCATCAGTCACGGAGAGTTGCCTGGGAAGGAACGGGAAAGGCAACAGGAGGATGCCGAACGCGATCGCAAGGAAGGTGGCGTAGGCGGTCTTCGTGAGGAACAGCATGGAGACGCGCTCAATGTTGGCAATCACTTGGCGGCCCTCAGCAACCACGCTCGGCAGGTGGGAGAACTTCCCGTCCAAGAGCACCAAACGCGCCACGGCCTTCGTAGCGGCGGCCCCCGAATTCATGGCCACACCGATGTCCGCTTCCTTGATGGCCAGGGCGTCGTTCACGCCGTCGCCTGTCATGGCCACTGTGCGGCCGGCAGACTTCAGCGCCACGACGATCCGCTTTTTCTGGTCAGGGGTCACGCGGCCGAAGACCACGTTGTTGTTGATGACTTCCATGAGCTCTTTGTCATCAACCGGCAATTCGCGTGCATCGAAGCCGTGGGGTGCATCGAGCCCGACTTCCCGGGCAATTGCGGCGACCGTTTGCGGGTTGTCACCGGAAATGATCCGGACATCCACATCCTGTGCTGCGAAATAGGTGAGTGTCTCGGCAGCGTCGGGACGGATGTTCTCCTTGAACGTCAGAAGCACCACGGGGACAGCGTCCGCCGGAACAGTCTCATCATCAGTGGGTGTGCCGTGTGCAAGGACCAGCGTGCGCCGGCCGGTGGCTGCGAGCTCGACGGCTTGGGTGGCGAGTTTTTGGAGCAACGGATCACCGGAGGTTTTTGCCGGGAACACCATTTCAGGGCCGCCGAGAATCCACATCCCGTCTTCGAAGATCACCGCGCTCCATTTGCGCGCGGAGGAGAAGGGCACCCGGTCAAGCGGGAGGCCGGGCGTCTCATTGAAGTGTCCGTCGAGGCTGCGGGCCGTTGCGTTGGCATCCTTCTGCACCCCGTACCAGGAGAGCACGGACTCCCAGCCAGGACGGTTTGCAAGGGGATGCGCGGCGTCGAAAACGATGTCGCCCTGGGTGAGCGTTCCGGTCTTGTCGAGGCAGATGATGTCAATGCGCGCCAGCCCCTCCACGGCAGGTAGCTCCTGCACCAGGACCTGCTGACGGGCGAGCTTCACCGCCCCTACGGCGAAGGTAATACTGGTCATCAGCACCAGCCCCAAGGGGACCATGGCGACGACGGCGGCAATAGTCGCCGTCGCTGCGTCCCGCCACGCTCCACTCGCCGAGGCTTCGGCCCACCCACCCTGGGCAATCATCTGGGCATTAAGAACCAACAACGCCACAGGACCTACGAACCAGGTCACCCACTTCAGGACCCGGTCAATGGAGGAACGGAGCTCTGAGGCCACGAGCGAGAATCGTTTGGCTTCGGCGGCGAGTGAGTTCGCGAAGGAATCGGCTCCCACCCGATCCACCACCGCTGAGCCTTCGCCCGCAACCACAACGGAGCCGGACAACACGCGGTCCCCGTCTTCCTTTTCAACGGCGTCGGATTCGCCGGTCAGCATGGACTCGTCCACTTGGAGTCCGCGTGCGCCGGTCACCACCCCGTCCGCGGGCACCTGATCTCCGGCCCTCAGGACAAGGGTGTCGTCCAGTACAACGTCGTCCAAAGCGATTTCTGCTTCTGAGCCTTCGCGCATCACCCGGGCATGCGGCGCGTTCAGGAGCGCCAGACGGTCCAAAGCCCTCTTTGCCCGGTACTCCTGGACGCTGCCGATCACCGCATTGGCAACTGCACTGAATCCGAAGAGCGCGTCCTGCCAGCGGCCGATAGCGAACAGGACAATGAAGCAGGCCAGGATAATGCCGTTGAACAGGGTGAGCACATTGGCGCGGACGATGCTCCACACGCTGCGGCTGGTGTCTTGGACAAAGGCGTTGGTTTGCCCTGCGGCCACCCTCTCGGCAACCTCGGCGGTGCTCAGTCCCTGCACCGAGGACCCCACAAAACGGACGGCCGCCGCCGTCAGGTCTTTATCGTTTGGCACTCATGCCCCCGTTGTTGAGTCGGTGGAGCGATGGGACTGAGTATGCCAGCCGTTAGGCCGTGAAGGCGAGGTCCTTTGCGTGAAGCCTGTGGCGGAGTGGTTCGCCCCGGGAAAGACGGTGTGCTTCTTCGATGGTGCTGACGGCCATGCGCTCCAGTTCCATGCCCAGCGAACCCGCCAAGTGCGGCGTCAGCAGCACATGAGGATGGGAGTAGAAGCCCGAATCCGCAGGAAGGACCCAAGGAGTGGTGACATCCAGGACGGCGTAAAGGTCGCCTTCCTCGATGCGTCGAAGCAGTGCGTCCTGGTCCACCAGTTCACCGCGGGCGGTGTTGATGAACGTGGCTCCGGGTTTGAAGCTGGCCACCAGTCCCTGATGGATCAGGTTGCGGGTGGATGGGAGCGACGGCGCGTGGAGGCTGACGACGTCGCAACTGCTCGCGAGTTCCTCCAAGGAAACACGTTCGACGCCGAGCGCGGCTGCCGCGGCATCGTCCAGGAAGGGGTCTGCCACCACTATTTGGACGTCGTAGGACTTCAGGAGCCTGATGACGTGCTTGCCGATCCTGGACGCACCGATGATGCCTACTCTTTTGCCGAAGTTTCCCATGTCGGGGAAAAGCTGGTCAGGCTCAAGTTCGGTCTTCTCCGAGTGCAGTTTCCGGGCAATCTGCAGCACGCGCTTGTTGGCCAGAAGGATCATGGCCACCGTATATTCGGCCACGGGGATGGAATTGGCGTCCGCAGCCGTGCTGATTTCGATCCCTCGTTCCCAGCACTCATCGGTGACGTGATGCTTGACCGTCCCGCCGGCGTGGAGGACATGGGTCAAACGCGGGGCTGCGGCCAGGGCTGCAGCATCGAGCTTTGGGCAGCCCCAGCCGGTGATGAGGATGTCAGTCACGGCAAGCAGTTCCAGCGAGCGTGGTGACGTGAACTCTTCCATGGGCTCCGGGCTGAGCAGCTGCAGTCCGGGGGACAAGGTCTCCAAGCGACGGGCGGGAAAGACACGGGATACGACGCCGGGACCCATGGCGAGCGCGACGTTCAGTTGGGTTGTGGTCACTTGACGCTCCCTGCAGTGAGGCCGGACTTCCAGAAGCGCTGCAGCATGATGAAGGCCACCAGCAGGGGAAGGATGGACAGCAGCGAACCCGTGATGACCATGGGCGTGAACTCGGGCTGCGGCACCGAGTAGCCCTGCCAGATGGAAATCCCGACGCTGACGGGCAGCAACTGCTGGTCCTGGAGCATCACCAGCGGGAGCATGAAGTTGTTCCAGACACCCACGAACTGGAACAGGGCGATGGTGATGTAGCCGGGCATCATCATGGGAAGGCCCAGGGAGAAGAAGGACCGGATGGGGCCGGCGCCGTCCATGCGGGCAGCCTCGAGTGTTTCTGCCGGCACGTAGCTGGCGGAGTACACCCGGGTCAGATACACGCCGAACGGGTTGCAGAGCACCGGGATGAGGACGGCCCATATGGTGTTGGTCATGCCCACCAAGGAAGCCAGGAGGTACATCGGGAGCACTGTGGCTGTGTTGGGGATCAGGACGCCAACCAAGACGAAGCCGAAGAGCGAGTCCTTCCAACGGAACTGGAACTTGTCGAACGCATAGCCTGCCATTACCGAAATCAGGCTGCCCAGGACCGCGCCCACGCCGGCGTACATCACGGAGTTGCCCAGCCAACGGAAGAAGAGCCCGCCGTCCTGGTTCGCCACGGCTGCGATGTTCTCGAACAGGGAGAAGCTTCCCAACGCGTAGGCGCTGGTGCCGTAGAGATCTGCCGCGTTCTTGGTGGAAGCGAACACCAGCCACAGAACCGGGACCACCATGTAGGCCGAGCCGATGATCAGGAGCCCGTTGACGGTGAGCTTGCTGGCAAAGCCACCGCTGCGGTTGGAACTGCCCCGGTTTGAGCTGCCGCGGTTAAACCGGGATCCGGTGCGGCGTGGAGCTTGCTTGGAAGGAGTGGTGCCGTGGGAGCGGGAAAGTGTGGGGGTGCTCATGATTTGTTCATCCTGGAGCTGAGGCGGGTGACGGTCAGGGACAGGATTGCTGCCAGCCCGGCGATGATGACGGAGGCGGCCGCCGCTTGGTTGAGGTTGTGGCGGATAAAGGCCGCGTCATAGGCCCACAGGTTGGGCACCCATGTGCTGGTCACGGAGGCTGTGGCCTTGGAGATGATGGACGGCTCCGTGAAAAGCTGCAGCGTGCCGATGATGGTGAAGAGCATGATGACACTCAACGCCGGCAGGATCAGCGGGAACTTGATGCTCACCGCAGCCCGGATCTCGCCTGCCCCGTCCACGCGTGCGGCTTCCAGGATTTCCCGGGGCACGGCCTGCAAAGCGGTGAACAGGATGATGACGTTGTAGCCGGTCCACTCCCACACTCCGATGTTCACGATGGACGGAAGGACCATGTGGGCATCCAGGAAATTGATCTGGATGCCGCCACCTTGGAGGGCCTGAACCAGCGGGCTGATGCCAGGTGTGTACAGGTATGCCCAGATGAGTGCCGCAATGACGCCCGGAACCGCGTGGGGAAGGAACACCAAAAGCTGGAACAGTTTCCGGGCCTTGGCCACCGATGCATCCAGCAGCAGTGCAAAGACCACAGCGCCACCCACCATGCAGGGAATGTAAATCAGGCAGTACAACCCAAGGCGGGCGATGCCTTCCATGAACGTTTCGGACTGGAACACCTGCACATAGTTCTCAAGTCCGACGAACACGGTCTTGGCTTCCCCGAAGCCCAGGCCGGACTTCTGCTGGGAATGGAAACTCAGCACCAGGGAGTAGATCACCGGTGCGATCATGGCGATCGCGAAGACCGCGAAGAAGGGGACCAGGAACAGTGCGGCAGTCCGTCCGCCGGTTCCCGCCAGGGCGCGGCCGCGGCGGCGCACTGTGGTGGTGAGGGCCTGGGTGGCCATGGGATTCTCCTAGCTGGGAAGGGGCCTGGGGGACGAGGCCCCTTCCTGTGGGGCTACTCGGTGAGCGGCTGTTCCGTACGGAATTACTCTTTGACGGAAAGGCCGTTTTGCTTCAGGCTGGCCACGGTGGCGTCCTGCGCGGTATCGACGGCGTCATGGATGGTGCCGCCGGTGGTCAGCTTGCCGTAGGCATCCTTAAGGGCAGTGTTGGTGATGTCCCAGTTGGGCCCCCACTGCCAGCCCGGGGTGATGGTGCCGTAGGCCTTGTTGAAGACCTCGTAGATGTCGTTGCCAAAGTAGCTGGAGTCGTATGCCTGCTGGGCTACCGGCGTCAGGCCCGGGAATGCGAGGAACGCGGAACCGGTGTTGCCACGGGCCTTGATGGCTTCCTGGCTAGTGGTCAGGAACTCCACGAACTTTGCGGCAGCGGCCGGGTTCTTGCTGCTCTTGGTCACGTTGAAGCTGGATCCGCCATAGAAGGCACCGGACTCATTGCCCCAGGTGGGCAGTTCGGCAGCGATCCACTGGCCCTTCTGGCCGCTGGCCTCCGTACGCTTCTGGATGCCCGTGGCGCTCCAGTTGGCGCCGAGCACACCCACTACGTTGCCATTGGCGAGGTCCAGGCTCCACTCGTCACTGTAGGCCTGGCTGACCTTGACGATCTTTTGGTCAATCAGCTTCTGCCAATAAGAGGCAACCTTCTGAGTAGCTTCATCATTGACGCCTATCTTCCAACTGTCACCCTCGGTTCCGAACCACTTGGCGCCCGCCTGCCACGCCAATCCGGCGCTCGCCGCTACCTCGTTGGGGTTGAAGCTGGCCAGGTAGGAGTCAGGGACTGCGGCCTTGAGCTTCTTGCCGGCCTCTTCGAATTCGTCCCAGGTTTTAGGGACCTCGACGCCGGCCTTGGCCAGCATGTCTTTGCGGTACCACATGAGCATGGGGGCTGCGTCGTACGGAAGTGCGTAGGTCTTCTCACCGAACTGGACCAAGGCCTTGGTCTCGTCCGAAAGTTTGTCGACTGATTCGGTCTTGTTGATCAGCCCATCGAGCGGAATGACCTGGCTGTTGCTGACGAACTGCGGCAACTGCGGGTATTCGATGGTAGCGACGTCCGGGCCGTTGCCTGCCGTGATGGCGGTGGAGAGCTTTGCGTAGCCGCCGTTGGCACCGTTGGGGATGGTTTCGAAGCTGACCTTGATCTTGTCCTGGCTGGCGTTGAACGCTTCAGCCACCTTGTCCATGCCTGCCAGCGAGGACCAGAACGTGATGGATCCGGCGGGGTCTTCTGTAGGTGTGGGAGCTGCCGCAGGGGTGGGGCCCGTGCCGCAGGCGGCAAGCAACAGAGTGCTGGCGGCCAAGCCAGCTACTCCGGCGAAGAGATGACGACGCTTCATGGTGTTCTCCTTTGAAGACTTGCGATGCGAAGAAGGTTTGTGTGGTTGGGGCCACATGCGATGGGTCCATGTAACCGTGCCGGTTCGAACATCTACAAGATTTCAAACATTTTCAAACATGCCTGAGCGGTAAGAGCCTCCCTTTTGTGAAACTAGCGTGACGTGCCTTGTCCTACTTCTGTTTGAACGAACAGAAAAGCTGGACCTCGCTCGATTGCCGCTGCTATGAATTTTGGACACCCAACCCATTCCCACTACGGAGAAGCAGGCATTTCAATGGAGAAATCGAACATCAGCAGACGGTCAGTCCTACAAGTCGGCGGAGCGGCGTCGCTCGCCGCGGCCATCGGGCTGGCAGCCGGCCAACCGGCGTCGGCGTCCACCCTCCTGGGTTCCAAGCCGCAGGCGACGGAAATCCTGGACCTGGGCCCCGGCGTCGTACAGTTCTCCCTCATGAGCGGGCTGCTGGTGGGCGAGACGCTCTACATTGGTTCGCGGAACCTGGATCCGGTTCGTGTGGTGGCGTTCCACGTTCCCAGCGGCAAAGTGACCGGCGTGACCGAGCTGGAGAACGGTTACGCGATCCAAACCTTGGCCGCTGACGCCTCCGGCCGTTACCTGTATGCCGGCGTCCTGCAGAACAGCACGGGCCCCAAGCCAAACCTGTTCCGCTGGGACCTGTCCAACCTGGGCGCGAAGGCCACACCGATCGGACGCATCGGCGACCGCGACGTCCGGGACATGAGCGTGGCGCCCAACGGCCGCCTCTACGCGGTGGGCGGCGGCAGCGGCACGGCACCGGCCCTGTGGGAATACGATCCCGCCACCGGACTGGTCAACAACTTGGGCGTGCCCGACGCCGGTGCCACCCTGGCCCGTGCGGTTGCGGCCACGGATTCCACCATCTTCTTCGGCGCCGGCAGCACCCTGGCTGGAGGAGGCAACGCCAGTCGGGCCTGCCTGTACGCATACAACCATGCAGCCAGGACCTTCACCAACGTCACGCCGGCGGAGATGGTTGCGGACCCCAGCATCAGGGATCTGGCGATCGTTGGTGACAAGGTCCTGGTGAGCTCTGCCGCTTCTACCTCCACCTCAAAGATTGCCGCCGTGAGCGTTGCCAATCCGTCGTCCTATGTCGCGGCTGCATCTGTTGGGAAGACCGCCAAGAACTTCGCGGCGATCGGGGACAAGGTCTACTTCGCCAACGAGGCCGGGCTCCTGGCGTACTCGCTGACCGGCAACAAAGTCTCATCAGTGCCATACCAGGGGCCGTTCCTTGGTGAAATCTGGGGCGTTGATGCCTTAAACGGCAAGCTGTTGGTCACCTCGGCGTTCGGATTCGTGGCCGAAATCGATCCCGTCTCCGGGGCGTACAAAACTACGGACCTTGGCGAGGCCGGGGCGCCGTCGGACGCGCAGGAAGCCATGGGGCTGGCGGCCGGAGGTGGCCTGGTTTACGTGGGCGGCAACGGCGTCATCTCGCGGCGTTCGCTGAAGGACGGGCAGGTCACCAACATGACCGTTCCGGGCGAAGCGAAGGACGCCGTGGTGGTGAATCAGGTTTTGTACACGGGCCAGTACAGCTCCCAGGGCATCTGGAGTTATGACCCCCGCAACGGACAGCCCATCAGGCAGGTGGCAAAGTTCTCCTCCGAACAGAACCGGCCATTGGACGTCCACTGGGACGAGGTCAACAAGCTCGTCCTGGTGTGCGCGCAAGCCGACACTGAGGGCGGCGGCTCGCTCTGGACCTATGACCCCGCCACGGGCAAGTCCGGGTTCTTCCTCAACCCCGTAGACAAGGTGCAGTTGGTGCGTGCAGTAACAGCGCACGACGGCGTCGCCTACCTTGGCGGGGGACGGCCCGGTACCGAGGGACCCGGCACCGTTGTGGCCATGAACCCTGTGACGGGCAAGGAACTGTGGCGCCTCGATCCGGGTCTGGGGGCTGGTGTGTCTGCGTTGGCGGTGCAGGGAAAGTACCTTTACGGGATCGTGCGAACTGGCCGTGTCTTTGTTATCGACCTGCCCAAGCGCACGGTGATCCACCATGCCGACATCAGCTCGGTGTGCACGGGATTCGCGGCCTTGGTCACCAACCGTGGTGCCGTATACGGTGTCTCGGACACAGACGTCTTCCGGTTTGATCCGAAGACATTTGAGCTTGCCACGGTGGTGTCAGACATCAATGGCGGCTGGTACAGCGGATCGCACATCACCAACGACGAAGACGGCTACCTGTACACCATGCGCGGCCGCAATGTAGTGCGGATCAACGACCACCCACGGCGGTAGGTGCCCGGCGTTGCGGGGCCCGCTCTGCGCTCTCTGGCGAGTGTTTTACGCGCAGAGCAGGCCCCGCAACGCACGTGCATACGGTCACCTATGCTTATTTGAACACCAGGACTTGCGGAGAGGGTGGGCATGCTCAGCGGCGAACGCCACGAGAAGATTCTGCGTGAGCTTGAAATGCGGGGAACCCTGACGGTCAACGGGTTCGCGGAGAAGACCGGCCTGTCCACCATGACCATCCGGAGGGACCTGACTCAGCTTGCTGCCCAAGGACTGCTGCGCCGGGTCCATGGCGGTGCGGTTCCCGTCCCCTCTGAACGGCAAGGCGACACCGTCCACAGAAGAACCCGCCAGCCCCTCGCAACCCTCGGCCTCATTGTCCCCACCACGGGCTACTACTTTCCTGAGGTCATCCGTGGCGCCGAGGCCGCAGCTCGCGAATTGAATGCGCGCCTGATTCTGGGGGTCAGCAACTATTCCACCGAGGACGAGCACCGGCAGCTCCAACGCATGGTGGCCAACTCTGTGGACGGGATTCTCCTAGCCACGGCCGGCCCTCTTGAACCCGGTTCGCCCACCTTCGACTTGCTGTCCGGCCTACGTATCCCCGTAGTGCTCGTGGAGCGTTCAAGCCGGGTCTTCGAATCCGTAATGTCCGATCACAGCTATGGTGCCGAGCTTGCCATTGAGCACCTCGCATCCCTGGGCCACCGCAGGATAGGGCTTGCCATTGCCACCAGTCCCACGGCCCCTTGGCTCCGTGAAAGCCACGAGCGCATGGTGGCCAAGCTCGGCCTCGAAACTGATGCTCCCATCATGGAATACGTGAGGTCAGTGGTGGGTGCGGGCAACAACCAAAAGGAGTTCGCAAAATTTCTGAAGGATTGCCGGAGCACTGAGACCCACGCTGCCTTGGTACTCCCGGACGAGGAAGCCATCACGCTGATCAACCTTGCCGAGGAAGCGGGCCTGGACGTACCGGAGGACCTGGCGATCGTGGCCTACGACGACGAAGTTGCGGACCTCGCCCCGGTGCCTCTAACGTCCATCGCCCCGCCGAAGCGGGACGTGGGGCATGCCGCCGTCGCCATGTGTATGGAAAGGCTGGGAGGGAAACCCGGCTCGTCGGTCTCTGCAGCGCTGCGGCGCGTAAGCCTGGCCCCGAAGCTGATCATCCGGGAGTCCACGGTGACGGGGGAGGACGCGGAGTAGGGGGCTGGCTTCAATCTACTCGCGGAGGTACTGGCGGAGCCCGGGGATTGCTAAGTCCACCTTGCCGTAGCCGGCCGACTCGATCAGGCCCGCAGCGATGAGCCTGTTCCGATACTTGGAAATGACGTTGGGCTTGGCCTTGAGGATGGCGCCGATTTGACCAGCAGCAGATGGGCCTTCCTGGAGGGCCATCGCGTCGAGGAACTCGCGGTCTCTTTCTGAGATGTCCGACAGCGGGCGATACCTTCGGCTTCGCTCAACATGACTGTCTTGCCGATGCCTCTTGAACCGGTGATGATGGTCAGAAGCCCCGGTGCTCCGGAACCCTGCTGCAAGCCGTACTCGAACTCGTCCAGCAGCCCGGCACGCCCCACCAGCTCGGGAGGCGTGGCTCCGGCAGTCGGCTTGAAGGGATTCTGCATACACCCTCCTTGGGTGAAACCGGGTGAAACTGGTTAAAGTGGTGAAACTCCTGCCACCACAGGCCGACCCTCAGCTGGAAGCAAGCCTGGCGCGGGAAAGGGGATATCAAGAGCGGAGGACAAGCGATGGACCAGCCAACACCATCCCCGGAGACCGGTTACGCAGAGATCAACGGACTACGGATGTACTACGAACTCCACGGTTCCGGTGGCACGCCTTTGCTGCTCCTGCATGGCGGGCTGTTCGACATCGAGCAGCAATTCGGTGCGCTTATCCCGGCCTTGTCAGCGGATCGCAGGGTTATCGCCACGGACTTCCAAGGCCATGGCAGAACCAACGACATCGACCGCCCGTTGAACACCGCTGACTTGGCCTCGGACGTCGTCGGTCTTCTGAAACATCTGGGCGTTGGGGAGATTGATGTCTTCGGCTTCAGTGTTGGCGGGGCAGTTGCACTGCATCTGGCGATCAAGCACCCCCAGCTCATCCGGAAGCTCATCGTGTCGTCGGTGTCGTTCAACCCCGACGGCGATCGCGGCGGAAACGCTGAGGCTGTCACCGAGATGACCGTGGACATGATCGCGGGAACTCCCATGGAGCAGCGGTATCTGTCGGTCTCTCCGCACCCTGATCACGAGCACCTGCAAGGACTCTTGACCAAGCTCGGCGGCTACGACACCGGTTCAACCGGATGGACCGATGACGAGATACGCGGAATCCAGGCCCCTACCTTGATCACGGTGGGGGACTCAGACATGGTCAAACTTGAGCACGCGGTGCGGTTCCTGCAGTTGCGCGGGGGTGACGTGAACGGTGATTTTGAGGGCGTGCCCGCGTCCCAGCTAGCGGTCTTTCCAGGCACTACCCACTTCTTTGGGCTCGCCAGGACCAACCTCGTGCAGGACGTTGTGACCACATTCCTGGACGCACCGCCGCCATCCGGCTGGCAGGACCAGTAGCAAACAGAAGCGTTCGACGGCGGTACGCACCCGCCGTCGAACGCTTCTGTTTGTCTGTTCTAAAGTGCAGCCGGAACGGCAAGCGGGGGCGTGCTGCGCACGTCCCCGCACCACAATCAGGGCCACGACTGCGATCAGCATGTAGATCGTGTTGGCAGGGCCGGCCAGCATGACGAGCGGGCTCTGGGGGCCCGCAGCGGCCTGGTCGATCCCGCCCGTGGACAGGAAGAGCGTGGGGTCGTACAAGGCGTGCAGAATCATCGGCCAAATCAGGTTTCCGGTGACTCGCAGGGTCAGGTACATGCAGATGCCAAAGCCGAAGGTGAACACCACCGTCATCAACACGGTGACGATCGGCATGCCCGACAGTGCATTGGCCGAGTGCAGGAGCGCGAATACCAGCGATGAAAGCACCATAACCACCCACTCGGACTTCCCTGAATCGCGGAGCATTTTCACCACGATGCCTCGCGTGAGGATTTCCTCCGCGAAGCCGATCAGGAGGCCGGTAATCAGTGTGATGACCACGACGGATACCTGGTAGCTGCTGTAGTTGATGCCCAGGAAGCGCAACACGATGGCGGCCACCAGGAAGAACGGCGCTGCCCACATCCACCAGTTCCCCTTGACTGGCTGCGGAGCGAACAGCGGTTTGAACCAGCCCACGGAGTACACGAACGCAGCCAGGGCCACACTGCCAATAATTAACGAAAGCGTCAGGCCGACGAAGACGCTCTGGGGTGTTCGGAAGATATCTTCGGCGACAACTTGGTCGCCCGCGATGGTCCCGATCACCAGGCCAGCGCCAAGGTAGATCGCCATATAGAGGACGGTCAGCAGGATGGCCCGCCACCAACCACCTTTGTCCCAGAATGCTTTCCAACGTGACGGATGGACGGTGTGGTCCATACGTGGCCCCCTTTCACTGCGAGTCGGGGAGCGTTCTGCCCCCGATTAGAAACCTACTTCATGCAGGTCCTGCGCCGACCGCCAGGCGTGCCGGTAGTACGCGGCGTGAGCCAACCCCGCGGCGGCCGCTTCGTCGATGATCACTGTGGCCCGCGCGTGCTGCTGGATCACTGAACCGGGCACGGCGGATGAGACAGGTCCTTCCAGCGCGGCTGCAACGGCCTGCGCCTTGTTTGCTCCGAAAGCCAGGAGGACCAACTGCTTCGCCCGGAGGATGGTGCCCAGACCTTGGGTGATGCAGTGGGTTGGCACCTCGTCCGGGGAATCGAAGAACCGTGCGTTGTCCTTGCGTGTTTGTTCGGCCAGTGCTTTGATTCGGGTGGTGGAGGCCAGGGAGGACCCGGGTTCGTTGAATCCCACATGTCCGTTGGAACCGATGCCCAGGATTTGGATATCGATGCCCCCGGCTTCCGTGATCATCGCTTCATATTCCGCTCCGGCCTGGGTGACGCCCGGGCCAGTGCCTCGCGGCGTGAATACGTAATCCGGATTGAGGCCCAATGGCTCCACTACCTCGCGGGTGATCACTGAACGGTAGCTCTCCGGGTGCTCTGGCGGGACGCTGAGGTACTCATCCAAAGCGAAGCCACGAACGCGGGAAACATCGATGGGACCTTCCGCAACTGCGGCCGCCAGCGCAGCGTAGGTGGTCAGTGGCGTGGAACCAGTGGCCAGGCCCAGCACGGTGGCGGGATTCGTGGTGATCTGCTGCGCAAAGATGGATGCAGCGACGCTTCCGGCCTCGGTGGGGTCGCGGACGATGATGACTTCTGCCATAGGTTTTCCTTTGAATAACTGGTGAAAAAGCGTAGTTAGTCGGCGGCGATCGCTGCACCGACAGCGCCGACGGGCAGCCCCTGCGGGACCAATTGAACACGGTCCCCAAGCGCCAGGCCGGAAAGGAATGGGGAGGGAGCACTGAACCGGTCGAGTTCCCGCTGGATACCGCTGAGAAGTGGCTGCCCCAGGGCGTTCAATCCACCGCCGATGTAGATGGCAGCGGGGTCGTAGGTCAGCCCAAGGATTCGAATGGCTGTGGCAACACCTTCGAAGAATCGCTGCTGAACAACTTTGGCGACAGGGTCGCCGTCGAGCGCTGCCTCAAAAAGTGAGACGGCGGGCCACTGGCCGGGGCCTTTCCACTGACGGGCAATGCCCGACCCCGAAGCGATGAGCTCCAAGCAGCCCTTTTGGCCGCAGGGACATTCCTCGCCCTGCAGCCCTAGGGGGAGGTGCCCGATTTCGCCCGCAGCTCCGGACGTGCCACGGACCACGACGCCTTTGCTGACGTAGCCCGCCGCCAGCCCGGTGCCGAGATTGAGGTAGGCGCTGGAACCGGAGGCGTCGCCGTCGGCCAGCAAGTAGTGGGCTCCGATGGCGGCAGCATTGACGTCGTTCTCCACCACCGTACGAAGTCCGAGTTCGGCTTCCACCAAGCTACCGAGCTCCAATCCGGCAACACCAACGTTCACGGCATTGGCTACGTACCCGGACTCCGTATCGACCGTTCCTGGAATTCCGATGCCCAGCCCGGACACAGTGCAGTTCGCCAGGGTTTCAGCGCCGCGCAACTCGTCGAGGACGCCGAAGAGCGAGCTGAGAAGCGTTTCATTCCCGAACCCGGTGGGACGGCGGACAGTGTACAGAACCTTGCAGTCCTGATCGATGGCGACCGCTTCTATCTTGGTGCCGCCGATGTCGACGCCGATCCTCGCCGTTTGCGTAGCCGAGGGCTCAGCCGAGTGCGGGACGGCCAAAGCGGGGGTGGAGCTTAGTGTCATCAGTGATCTTTCGGGGTTGAACCCAAGTAGGTAGCAGCAGATGCCGTTTAGCGTGCTCAAAACGGCATCTGCTGCTACTTAGTTGGGTGAGAGGGGGACGGGGGTGCCGGATGCCAGGCTCTTGTTGGCGGCTTCGACGATTGCGACGATGCTGAGAATTTCGGGAAGAGGCACGTTCGGTCTGCCCGTCCGGCACGAGGTCACTAGGCCTTCCAGGAGTCCCACGAGCATTTCTTCGCGGGCCTCGATGGAAAATTCGGAGCCTGCGTCGATTCGTCCGGTTGTGAAGGGGTGCCAGTCTGCTGCTCCGCCCAGATGTGCCTTACGGCCGTCCCCCCACGCGACCGTCACGGAAGTGGAGCCTGAACCGCTTCCAGGTCCACCGGCGTCGACCGTTACTGCCGCCGGGCCGGCGCCGAGCGCGGCCACAGCAAGGTCCACCAGGTGCACGCCGTACCAGGCCAGGCCAGGGTGGCCGGGCTGGGTGGGAAGGGGGCCGTCCAGGGAAACAGAGTAGTACCGCCCTCCGGTCAGCGCCGCCTGGAACTCAGGTGTGAACCGCTTGGGGGACCCTGCCAGGACCAAAGCGCCGGAGGCCTGCGCCTGGGCGAGCATGGTGCGGGCTTCCGAGAGAGTCGGAGCGAAGCGGGTGTCCACGTAAATCGGTTTGCCGTAGCGGGCAACACGCTCAAAGTAGCGGGGGTGCGTCCGCGCATCGGAGGACACAATCAGCAGGGCGTCGCAGACCTCGGCCACGGCCTCGGGAGAATCGCACATGGTGACACCCAGCCCACGCACCTCGTCCGCGAAGTGGTCGATGCGGTCACAGCTCAAGGGAAAGTCCGACGCCGATTCCCCCTTCCAGGCGTGCGTCACCATGCCGCCGGGGACCACGCCGTCGGAACCGTTGCCGAAGAGCCGCGTAAACGACGCCGCGTGCGGGGAGTCGACGCCGATGAGACCGAAACGGAGGGGCGCAACAAGCGTCATCCCTTCACCCCGCTGTGCGTGATGCTGGCGACGATGTGTTTCTGCAGGAGGGCGAAGATCACCAGGCACGGGATGAAGCTGACCAGCGTTGCGGCCATGACGTTGGACGTGGAGGCTGTCTCGGTGTTCAACGTTGCCAAACCGACGGTGAGTGTCCTCGCGGTGTCCGATTGGCCCACTACCAGCGGCCAGAGGAGATCGTTCCAGTGCCAGAGGAAGACGAAGATGGCCAGGGTTGCCAGGACGGGACGGATCAGGGGGAGCACGATCTGCCAGAAGGTCCGCCATTCGCCGGCACCGTCGATGCGGGCGGCGTCGAACAGTTCCTCCGGCATGTCCCGGACGAACTGGCGGATGAGGAAAATCGCCTGGGCGTTGGCCAGAGTGGGCAGGATCAGGCCCCACAGGGTGTTCACGCCGCCCATCTTGGAGATGAGGATGAAGGTGGGGATCAGCGTGGCCTGAACGGGTACCATCATGGTGGCGATGATGGCCCACAGCAACGCGTTACGGCCGGGGAACCGCTTGCGGGCCAAGGCATAGGCGGCCATGGAAGCCGTCAGCAGGACAACCACCACGGACACCGCCGAGTACAGGAACGAGTTCCAGAGCCAGAGCGGGAATTCGCCCACGTTGAAGATGCGCACAATGTTGTCCAACGTCAGAGACGACGGCAACGCGTATGGGATCGTGGGGGCATCCTCCGGGGAGAGGGCCAGCACGGCAACGGCAATCAGGGGCGCCACCGTGAAGAGTGAGATCACAGCCAGCACCCAAGTCAGGGTGCGCTGGCGGCGCTTTTCGGTGCTGCGGCGGGGGCTGGGTCCGGTGGTGTGGCCGGGAGTGCGCCCGCCTACTGCGGGGCTGGAAACGGTGGCAGTCACTTGGAGTCCTTACCTTCGAAGAAGCGCTGCTGGATGAGCGACAGGATGAGGACGATGACGAACAGCACCACGCCAATGGCCGAGGCATAGCCGAAGTCGAAGAACTTGAATCCTTCATCGAACAGGAAGTAGATGAGGCTGTGGCTGGCCCGGGCGGGTCCGCCTCCAGTCATGACGTAGATGGTGTCGAAGACCTGGAATCCGACGATTGTCTCGATGACCAGGACAAAGAACACCACGGGCTTCAGCAGCGGCAACGTGACGTACCAGAACGATTTCCAAGCGCCGGCCCCGTCAATACGCGCAGCCTCGTGGACTTCGGCCGGTTGTGCTTTGAGCCCGGCCAGGAAGATCAGCATGGAATAGCCGAAGCCTTTCCATACGGACACCACGGCCAGGGAGAGCAGGACCAGCAGTTGGGGCCCGGACGTGAAGGGGACGGGGCCCATGCCCAGGCCAACCAATGCGGCATTCAGCGGTCCGTCCGTGGAGAAGATCCATGTCCAGATGATGCCGGCCATGACGAATGAGCTGAGGTACGGGATGAACAGCAGGGCCCGGAAAGTTCCGGTGAACCTGACCAGTTTGTCCAGGAGGACGGCGCCGGCCAGCGATACGGCGATGATGAACGGGACGAAGATCGCCACGTACAGGAACGTCACCTTGAGGCTTTGCCAGAAGTTGGGATCAGCAGCCAAGCGGGTGTAGTTGTCTGCGCCCAGGAATTCGAAGTCGCCGTTGAGGCTGTACTCGGTCAGGCTCATGGCGCCGGCCCCGAAGATGGGGAGGAACTTGAAGAGACCGAAAATGACCAGGGTGGGCAGGACGAAGAGGATGCCGGCCAGTGCCTCGCGGCTACGGGCTTTCTTGGCCCCAAAAGGCTTGAGCGGTGGCGCCGTCAGCTCTGGATGTCGGCCGGCCAGCGTGGTTCTGGTGCGGGTGTTTACAGACATGGGGTGACCAATCGGTGGTTGGGCTGGACTCAGGATGTCGAGCGCTGCAGGATGCCGCGGGCTTCTTTGGCAGCACGGTCAAGGGCTTCCTTGGCACTGACATCGCCGCGGAGGGCAGCTTGGATGTTCGGTGCGAGGGCGCCCATGACCTGGCGTGCAACCGGGGACGGTTCGCCGGGGTTGGCGGACTTCAGGGCCTCGGCCATGGCGAGGGAATCGGCGTCCGTGCCCAAAACGGCGGCATCTGTCCGCGTGGGCAGGTTGCCGGCAGCGGTGTTGAGGGCCTTCTGGGACTCTGCCGAACTCAGGTAGCTCATTACCTTGTAGGCAGCTTCGCGGTTTTCCTTTTTGTTGATTGACGTCAGCGCCAGCAATCCGGGGTTGCCGTACGTCGCCTGGACCTTGCCCTGCAACGGAGCACCCAAGGCAACGTTTTCGGCACCAAGCGCGGCCCGCATCTGCTTCAGCTCCGGCAGTGACGTGGTGGCCCGCATTGCTGCCTTGCCCGTGGCGATCGGTGCACCCTCAACCTTGGGGCCGTCCGTGGCGGCATCCGCGGGAAGTCCACCGAGTTTCTTGAGGTCGATCAGCAATTGCAGCGCCGAAACGCCGGCCTCGGAGTCGAAGGCGATGTCCTTGGCGTCATCGGTGAAGACGGTTCCGCCTGCCTGCCACAACAGGGGATAGAAGGACAGGTTCAACGTCTGTTCAGGGCTGCCGGCGTAATCCATCACGGCGATGCCCTTCTCCGCCAATATCGGCGCGGCGCTCCGGAGATCGTCCCAGGTCTTGGGCAGCGGCACTCCTGCGTCCGCGAAGATCTTGGTGTTGTACGCCGTGGTGTTGATGTTTTGGAACAGCGGAACGCCGAACACCTCTTTGTCGAACGTTGCCGCTTCCAATGTGCCGGGATAGAAGCTGTCCTTGTCCTTCTCAACGGCTTTGTCCACCGGCAGCAGTCCGCGAACGTTGCGGTAGGTAGCTGCCTGGTCGGGCGTAATGAGTACGACGTCGGGTCCCGAGCCTGCGGCCAACGCCGCCGAAATCTGGGCGTCCCGCTTGTCGAACGTCTGAAGCTCAATGGACAGGTCAATTCCCGGATTCGCCTTCTCGAAGCTGGCCTCGGTGTCCTGCCAGAACTTCTTGCTGGCCGTCTCGTCCTTGATGACCGGATACATCCAGAGCGTCACCTTGCCGGTGGCCTGGCCGCCGTCGGACGTTGTAGAACCGGCGGAACCGCAGGCAGTGAGCGCCATAGCGGCGGTGACGACGGCGGCTGTCGCCAAAGCGGTGCGGTGCATCTTTCGAATGAACATGGTAGCTACTTTCGGGTGAGGGTGGCTTCTTGGATCGCGCTGAGCGCGAACTGATGGCGGCTGGCTGCTACAGGGGCGGTGAGGAGGGGGTCGCCGCATTCCCGCATCCAGTCGAAGAGGGCAGCGGAGAGATCCCTGAGGATCTCCGACTGCTCCGGATGGGCGGCGATGTTGTCCAGTTCCTCAGGGTCTGTGGTGAGGTCGTAGAGCTCCGTCGCCGGGCTGGTGCCGATGGTGGGCCCGCCAAGGTCCGCCGGCAGGCTGCGGTGGATCCAGGATTGTGTGGGATCCATGGCGCGTGGTGCGTTGGAAAAGTTGACGATCAGTTTGTGTGTGGATGTCCGTACTGACCGTTTGGGGTCGTAGTACGTGTGGTAGCTCAGCTGGCTGAAACAGTGGCTTCGCGTGGCCTCGCCTGCTTCGACGGCGGGCCGCAGTGTGGTCCCGGCGAGGCCGTCCGGAGTCGGCAGTCCTGCCAGGTCAAACAAGGTGGGCAGGACATCCACGTGACTGACGATGTCCGGCATGCGTCGCCCGGACCACGCCGGGTTGCCGGGATGCCGAAGCATCAGTGCAACGCCCAGTCCGGCGTCGTACAGGGTGCATTTGGCGCGGGGCAGGGCAAGCCCGTGGTCGGTGGTGAACAGCACCAGCGTCTGGTCGCGGAGGCCCAGCGAATCGAGTTCAGCCAGGATGCTGCCGGCGCCTTCATCCATGTGTTTGACCGCGCCTTGGAGCTCGGCGATTTCCTCGCGGGCACCGTCGTCGTCCACCAAATGGGCCGGAACAGTATGCCCCAAGGAGACGTCTGGTTCCACGCCATCGGCAAGGAAACCCATCACCCCCGGGCGGTCCCTCGCGGAGGGCACCCGGTGCGGCTCGGTGAAACCGACCTGCAGGTAGAAGGGCCGGTCGCTGCCGGACATCCGATGCAGGGCGTCAGTGGCGCGGTCCACGACGACGTCCCGCGCGCCTCCCGTACGGGCGTGGTCGAAACCGAGCCGGCTGGCCACAACGTCGTCGGCCAAAACCCGCGATTCATGGTGCACGCCGACGAGCTCGGTTTGGTAGCCGGCGGACTTCAGCCTGTAGGCGATGTGCTCTTTCGGCTCTTTGAGGTCCCAGCCGAACGGCTCGTGCGTCAGCCCGAGAACCCCGTTGCTCTGGGGATACGTACCGGTGAACAAGGAGGCCCGGGCCGGGCTGCAGTGGGGAGCGGTGGCGAAGGCCTGCTCGAAAAGCACTGACTCCCCGGCCAAGGCGTCCAAGTGCGGGGTTGAGACCGTTTCCACTCCGTACGTGCCCAGAAAACGGCCGAGGTCGTGGCAGTGGATCAAGAGGATGTTGCGCATGTCAGCCCATCCTTTCGAGGTCGGTCCGGGTGAGGGCGTGTTCCATGGGCTGACCGCTGATGAAGCGGCTTAGTTCGTCAACGACGATGCCGCCGGCCCGGCGCCGCGAGTCAGCGGTGGCGCCGCCGAGGTGGGGCGTGAGGAGCACGTTCGGCAGGGAGCGCCAAGGATCATCCACGGGAAGGGGCTCGGCGTCGAAGACATCCAACGCAGCGTCAATCCGGCCCGAGTGCACCTCTTTGTAGAGGGCTTCCATGTCCACGATGGTGGAACGGGCCGTGTTCACGAACGCTGCCCCATCCGGAAGCAGGGCGAGTTCGGCAGCACCGATCAGCCCCACGGTTTCGCTCGTGGCGGGGGCGTGGATGGCGACGACATCGCTGTTTGCCATCAAGCCATGCAAGGAGGCGGAGCTGGCCTTAAGGGGATCCCCCTTGGGGAGATACGGATCATAGACACGTACCCCTGCACCGAGTGCCCGGCAGGCGTCGATATAGCGGCGGCCTGTCCGTGAGGCGCCGACTACGCCGATGCGGGCGCCGGAGATTTCACGGGCCCTCGGGACGGTGCGGGCATCGTCCCAGTTGGTGCCGGAGCGGAGGCGGTGATCGAGCTGGTGCACCCGGCGCAGCAGGCTCAGAGTGAAGGTGAGCGAGAGTTCCGCGACGGCCGGGGCCATGGCTGCGCCCGCTTGGGAGATGGGGATGCCGGCGCCCCAAAATGCGTCGCTGACAAGGGCGTGCAGCGATGACGCGGCGTGGACGACGCATTTGAGGTTCGGCGCCGCTGCCAAGTGTTCGGCGTCGAGGCGGGGGAAGCCCCAGGCCGTGATGAAAATGTCTGTCTCTGCTGCCGCCGCGGCGAAAGCGCCCAATGACTGGAGCTGGGCCGGTGCGATGGCGGTTACCTCGCCCAGCTGGTTCAGTGCAGCGTGGGTTTCCGGGGAGATGAAGGCCGCCCGCTCCGCGTCCGGGATGCTCAGGAGAATCCTCAGCCGGGAGGTGGTGGGTGGCGGTGGTGTCGATGCAACGCCGTTGTTGATGTTCATGGGTTGAGATTGCCAGTTTCAATATCTTTTGTCAATGACTAAAGTAAGTATTATGGAAAGTGTGAAAGCAACCGCGCTACGGATGCCAGAATGGGTGGGATCCTTTGCCGCGCAACAACAGGAGCCACCAGCAATGAAGCCACGTGCAGGCAGCAAGGCCCTGATTCGTGAGATCAACGAGGCTCTGGTGCTCGACGTCGTGCGGACCCAATCGCCCGTCTCCCGGGCCGCCATCACTGTTCAGACCGGCTTGAGCGCTGCCAGCGTCACCGGAATCACGGGCAAGCTCATCAACTCGGGCCTGCTGGTGGAAACCGAGATCGCACCCAGCACGGGCGGTAGGCCAGCCCGTCTGCTCGAACTCGGCCGCGAAGGCGTTTTCGCCGCAGGCGTGAGGTTGTCCGCCACCGAAGCGCACGCCGTCGTCGTGGATTTGCGCGGTGACGTGGTGGCCACGCACAGCGAGCCGTTGGCATCCACGGAACCTGCCGAAGCCGCAGCAGCCGCGGCGCGGGCTGTGCGCGCTGCTGCAGGCGGCAAGGAGCCCAGGCTTATTGGTGTGGGGGCGGCCGTATCCGGCGTCGTGGACCAGGCAAGTGGCCTGGTGCGGCACAGCGGGGCCATGAGCTGGGCTGACATCGCATTCCAAGAGCTCCTCGAAGAAGCCGCGGACCACCCCGTCATCATCGACAGTTACGTCAACGCCTACACGCGCGGTCTGCTTTTCGACGACGTCTTTAAAGGCCGCGAGATGCTCATCTTCAGCGTCGGCACCAGCCTGGGGGCCGCCGTCGTGGTGGAAGGCCGTATCCAGCGTGGCTTCAACGGTTCTGCAGGGGGCTTCGCTCATTCGCGGGCGATCACTGGACCAGGTCCGGCCAGGCCCTGTCACTGCGGCGCGGACGATTGCTTTGAGACCCGCGGCAGCCTGTGGGGCATGCAGCGTGAACTGGAGAGACGTGGCCAGGACAGGCGGCCGGACCCCGGCGTCGACTCCGCACTGATTGCCGACGCAGCCCTGCATTTGGGCATTGGTATGGCGAACATGGCCAAGGTCCTGGGCCCCGGACAGGTGGTGGTCGGGTTCGCTCCCGAAGCCGCTCTGGGAATGTTTGCCGAGCAGACCAAGGATGCGTTTTTGAATCAGTACAGCCATGCAAATACTCCGCCTCCAATATTTGATGCATCAATTGCAGATCCGGTAGCGCTGGCCCGAGGTGCTGCGTGCTCGGTACTTGCAGGGCTGTTCACCGCCAGCCCAACTGGGTAGCAGCAGATGCCGTTTTGAGAGCTCAAAACGGCATCTGCTGCTACTTACTTGGGTGCTACGCGGGTTAGCGCCGCATAGTTTGCATCGCCTGCTGATCGTCGATCCGGACGAGGTTGGGCCCCCGGAGTGTGTACAGCAGCCCGTCCTCGTCGGCTGTGATGTGCGGTCCGCTGTACCAGCCTCCGTTGATGTCTGCCACAACAACGGACACCGCGAACGTGACGGGGTCGATGCGGAAAACGGTGGTGTCGGACACGCCGTAGACGATTCCCCGGCTGACCTGGAGGGCGCCGAAGTCGGTGCACACGCTGCTGAGGTCACCCCGGTGAACCACTTGGCGGGTGTCCAGGTCGATGACGAAAAGTCCGGCGGCCTTGCGGGACATGCCATAGAGGATCTTGCCGTGGATAGCCATTGCCGCGATGCCTTGCGGCTGCCCGGGATCCAAGCGCCACAACTCCTGGTTGGCCACAGGGTCCCAGGCCACCACAGTGCTCCGGGGACCGGTGGCATAGATGTTGTCGCCACCCAGGTAGGCCACTCCGTCCTTCGTTGCCACGGCGCGGACCATCTGGAGGGCGTCAATCGGGTTGACCTTGGTGATGACCTGCGTGGTGGAAGGTTTGTAGGCAGCGAAGCAGCCGCCACCGCCGGTGTCGTTCTGCGCGCCGGCTATGACCAGCCCGTTGACGGCGTCCCAGCAAACATCCAAGGGACGGTTCTGACCGGCCGGGAGTGCAGCCACTTGGTAGGGAAGTTCCCCGGTGGAAGGATCGTAGGAGTAGATGCCCCTGGAGTTGTACTGGCCCGTGTACAGGATTCCGCCTACCACCACGGCATCTTTGGCTTCTCCTGTGGCCCGGAGATAGGAAACCTGATTCGTAGCCAACTGGTGACGCGCTATGGTCCCGGTGCCGCCCACGTACACGTCGCCGGCGCCTGCCGCCAGGCCCATGCACGACTGCGGTCCGCCGGGTGCGCCCGCCTCCGTCAGGTCATGCTTGACGGCCGTCTTCGCCACGGGATCGATCTCAATGACGTCGTAAGAGGAGACTGTGAGTGCTTTGTTGCCATAGACATCCAGGCCCCACATGGCACCGACATCTTCCGTGAGGATCTGGGTGATCTTCTTGGTGACCATGTTGTAGGACCACACGCCCGGCTCCTTGACGAAGAAGACGTCGTTGCCCAACTGCCTGAACATGACACCGGTCTTGGCTATGACGGTGTATTGGGAATGGTTGGCCAGGTTGATCAGCACGGACTTCCCGGGCCCCTTGATACCGACTCCGAGCTGTCCGTTCAGCACGCTCAATGAAGTCACCGAGACCCCGGTTGCTACTTCGGCCGGGAGGATGTTCGTGGACGTCTTGGTGGTCCGATCGAACGCAAAGAGACGCGCTGGACTGGAGCCGTTGCCGCCGCCCAAGGTGCTGCCGGTGCCGAAGTACACGTGGCTGTCAGTAGCGGCTACAGCCTGGGCGATGGTTGCCCCGGGATCCGGCACACCCCAACTGGTCATGGCATTCGTTACTGGATCGTATTCCCACAGCGAAGGGGCGCTGGTGGTCAACCCGCCACCGGCAACGTAGACCTTGCCGTCCGGGGCTATAGCCAAAGCCCGAATGTCCCGGTCTCCTGTTTCGCCGACGCCCACTGCAGGAACGTTCGGTGTGCTGAGGTCCCAGCGGTAGAGGTTCGGCTTTCCATCAATCCCGTCGCGCAGAACACCTGCGTACAGGTAGCGGCCGGTGGAGTCAGCGGCAAGGGCCTGAATGCTGTAGCCGGAACCGAGATCGGTGCGGTAGGTAACTTTGCCGGTGGGGAGATGGAACCCTATGACCCGCACAGGATTCAGGTTGCGGGATCCGATGTACACGGTGTCGCCCACCAGCAAGGAACTCATGAGGGAAAACTGGACGACGGCGGGCCCGAGGTCGGTGATCAGCGGCGCCGAAGTGTTAAGCGGCCGGGCGGCTTGGGCTGCGCCGGATGACATTGCTGACAGCGCTACGGCGAGTCCGCCGATGCCCCCGGTCTGCAGCAATTGACGGCGGTTGATGGCGAAAGTGGACATGGAAGAGCTCCTCATTGAGTATCCCGTGGGGGTGGCTTTTGGTGCCTCCAGGACGTTCCGGATACGTCCCGTGCACTTCCCTCAGGATTTCAGCCCCGGACCGCGAAATCCATGATTCGAACATTTTCAGACATTCGCCGCCCGCTCAGTGCGCTGATGCTCGCGGCGGAAGCCGCTCGGCGAATAGCCGGTCTTCCTGGCCTTTTCGACCACATTGTTCCGGGTCCGGAGTACCAAGCCTTGTGCACTTCGCAAGGCATTGCCGACTGGTTTGCGTGGTTCCTCGGAGACGATGTCCATCTGCACCGACGGAAGATCATTCGCCACACCAAACCCGGGGAAAGCGGAATCGGCACGGCGACGCAGGCCCATTATGACCTGGTCTATCTCCGCGAAGGCAGCGACCGCGTGCTCTCCATGTGGATTCCCTTGGGCGATTGCCCGCGGGAGCGTGGCGGCTTGGCTTACCTCGAGGGCAGCCACCACTGGGTGATGAGACAGGAGCGTGAGGGAAGCCTGAAGATGCCGGCCGCCTCCATCACTGCAGACCTCCCGGGACTGGCGAACGAGCGCGATGCCAGATGGCTCGTGACGGACTACGAGGTTGGGGATGTTGTGGTCCACTCGGCACACATCGTCCATGCGGCCTTGGACAACAAAGACCGCGGCGGCACCATGCGCCTGTCCACTGACATCCGTTACCAACGCCTCAGCGAACCGATCGATTGGCGCTGGCAGGAGCACTGGAATTACGACGATGGCCTCTAGCCCGCCGTCCGGCGCGTCCTTAGCTGGCCTGCCGCGCAGCGTCGCGCCACCACGCCACGGTGGCCGCTGCTGCTTCCGCCAAAGGAGTGGGTTCAAGGCCCAGCAACCGCTGGCTTTCGGAGGAGTCCATGACGAACGGACGCTCGAACTGGTACAGCAATTCGGCCAGCTCGCGCATGTCCGTGGAGAAAATACCCGCCACCCGCAGCACCCAACCGGGCACGGCGCTCACTTTCGGGGTGGCCACCCCTGCAGCGTCGGCGTAGGCTGCGGCAACTTCGCGCTGAGTCATTGGCGAGCCGGTGGGCGCGTGCAGCACGGTGTTCCAAAGTTCGGGCTTCAGTGCTGCGGCGATCATGGCCGCTGCAAGATCCGGGACATAAGTGAAGGAGTGCGGCCGTTCGGCGCTTCCGATTGCCTGGATCGGCTTGCCTGTCAGGACCATCGGAACCATCCGTTCGCCGGCATGGGCCATTTTCACACGAGGCCCAAAGAAGTCTCCTGCCACGACGCTCACAGTATTGGCAGCGTGCGCCTCGCGCGCTTTAAGCAGTTGGGTGCGGATGCCGCGCTTGCCGCTGGTAGCTTCCCGGGGGCTCGATTCCGTCATGAGCCGGTCCGGCTCACTGTACGAGTACAGGCTTTCGGGGAAGACGACGACGGCGCCCGCGGCTGCCGCTGCATTCATCACCACTTGCTCGGCTTGAGGGAGTTCGGCGGCCCACGCCGATGCCCGGTAGGCGGATCCGTGAATGCAATGGAAAACTGCGGTAGCGCCCTTCAGCGCCTCATCCAGCTGTGAAGGATCGGAGACGTCAGCCCGTAATCGTTCAACCAGGGGATGCTCCGGGCCACCGCCGGATCGCGTTAGGACGCGTACCTGATGCCCTTGGTGAGCCAGTTGTTCCGCGACAGTGTAGCCAACCGGTCCTGCTCCTGTGACGACGTACATGGTGTGCCTTCTTTCAGGGCTGTTTGCGTTTGAAAAGCGAGAGCAGTGCTCTCTCAATCAGCATGTAGGGGTCGAGCCGAATTGTCAAGAGCGGTGCTCTTGTTTGTTGACAGTGCTCTCTGTTGTGGCAAGCTGTGAACATGACTCCAGCCGAACCTGCCGCCACCAAGAGCAAGGGAAAGCCCCAGACTCCCCGCGAACGTGCCCGCATTCAGACCATCGCCGACATCGTTCGGATCGGCCGGGAACACTTGGCCCTCCACGGCGCCGCCGCTCTTTCCCTGCGTGCCGTCGCAAGGGATCTTGGCGTCGTTTCCTCGGCGGTTTATCGCTATGTAGAGAACCGCGACGAACTCCTCACGCTCCTGCTGGTCGACGCCTACAACCAGCTTGGCGACGACGTCGATGAAGCTGTGAATGCCGAGGCGGAGGATGACTTCGCGGCGCAGTTCACGGCGCTGGCTAACGCGGTGCGTACATGGGCCATCCGCGAACCGGCCAGCTATTCCCTCCTATTCGGCAGTCCCGTCCCGGGGTATCAGGCGCCAGGTGAGCGCACTACCGTCCCTGGTACGCGGGTCATCGTTCGCCTCGTCGGTATCTTCGATGCCGCCTACCGGGCTGGCGCGCTCAACGACGCGGCGAGTCCCGCCGTCGTGATTCCCGAAGGGTTGGCCGCAGACCTGGCAGCCATCCGGGGCGAGATGAATCTCGCCGCACCTGACGCAACCTTGGCGCGGGGTGTCCTGGTGTGGACGTCCGTGTTCGGGGCTATCAGTTTCGAGGTTTTTGGGCAGTACGGACGCGATACTTTCGCCGCGCGCGATGACCTGTTCGAGCATCAGCTGAGCGTCCTTCAGGGTGTCATGGGGCTCCGAGGCTAGGGCGCTACAGTATTCAGATGGCTCGAGGACTTGCAGACATTGGTGCGGAGGGCGTCCTTCTCGCCGGTGCGGGCCGCGCAATCCTCCTTCAGATTGCCGACCCCCGGGTTGGCCACGGAGTCGCGGACCACAGCGACTTTGCCCACCGGCCGCAGGACAGGCTCCGGGCCACGCTGACCTATGTTTACGCCGTGGTTTACGGCACCGAAGAACAGGTCGCTGCGGTGCGCCGCGCCGTCAATCGTGCCCACGCGCCGGTTCGCCGGAACGCCGACGAGGCTTCATACGGTTACAACGCCTTCGACGCCGATTCCCAGCTTTGGGTTGTCGCCACCCTTTACGACACGGCAGTCACCGTCTACCAGCAGGTTCACGGACCGCTCGACGACGAAACCGCCGACCGCATGTACGCCGACTATGCGCGGATCGGCACCGCCCTGCAGCTTCCGCCGAACAAGTGGCCCGCTGATCGTGCCGCCTTTGCCGCGTATTGGGACGCGCATGTGGCAACGTTGCAGCCAGACGACAAGGCCCGCAAAATCGCCCAGGACCTGCTCTACCCGGCCGCGGGACCGGCCATGATGCGCTTGGCCATGCCGCTGGCGCGCTTCCTCACGGCGGGCTTGTTGCCTGAGCACCTTCGTGAGGGTTTCGGATTCGACTGGGGTCCCGTCCAGGCCCGGCGCTTCGCGTGGACCATGCGTGTGGTGGGGCATATTTACCCCCGGCTGCCGCAGCGGATCCGCCATTGGCCGAGGGATTACTACCTGGGCCGACTTAAGCCACGCGAGACGCCCCATCATGCGTAACTTCACCTCGGTTGAGCAGTCCATTGATGACGCCGCCCACCGATACTTGGACCGGCCCCGAGCCGGCCCGTTGCGGGGGCGGCTCACGGAATTCGTGGTCTTTGGGCTGAAGCAGGCCTGGGCTTGTGTGTTCGGAGCGGCGTTACTCGCAGTGATCATCGCAGCCCGTCTTTGGTATCCGGATAACGCCGGCCTCGCCCGGAACGACTTCCTGACCATCGCCGCCGTCGTTATTCAAGTGCTGATGATTAGCTTCAAACTCGAGACGCTGCGGGAGTTGCGGGTGATCCTGCTGTTCCACGTGGTGGGGACGGTGATGGAGCTGTTCAAGACGGACGTCGGGTCGTGGGCCTACGAGGCGGAGGGCGTCCTGCGGATCGGGGCCGTGCCGTTGTTCAGTGGTTTCATGTACGCCGCTGTGGGTTCTTATATGGTGCGCGTGTTCCGGCTGTTCGACCTCCGCTTCGACCGCTACCCCCGCCGTTGGATCACCGCCCTTGTGGCTGGTGCGATCTACGTCAACTTCTTCTCGCACCACTACATCTTCGACGCGCGCTGGGTGCTGCTGGCCGCCGTCGTGCTTGTCTACGGACGGTGCGTGATGCACTTCCGGGTGTTCCGGCGTCGTTTCCGCATGCCCATCCTGGTCTCGTTCCTGCTGGTGGCGCTGTTCATCTTGTTCGCCGAGAACATAGGCACATGGTCGCGTGCCTGGC
Organism: Paenarthrobacter sp. TA1.8; assembly: GCF_048595705.1. Classification (NCBI taxonomy): domain Bacteria; kingdom Bacillati; phylum Actinomycetota; class Actinomycetes; order Micrococcales; family Micrococcaceae; genus Paenarthrobacter; species Paenarthrobacter sp. TA1.8. The sequence continues at coordinate 4,289,544 of NZ_CP184287.1, read as the reverse complement.
TGTACCCGAACCAGCTGGAGGGCTGGCAGGCGGTCTCAATCGACAAGCTCCTCGCGTGGTTCCTGCTGATGATCATCTCGGTGGTGCTGGTGGCCTGGGTGTACAAGCCGGAGCCGCTGGAGGCCACCCAAACCGCTGACGCCACGCAAATTCGCGCAGGCCGCCCGAATTTGGGTGTCACCAGTCGTTCGGAGTGACGCCAATCCGTCTGCGCGTCGGCAGACTTGGCCAGTTCACCATCGGCGAAACCAGCCCTCAATCCGCGTGATTCGGGCATTTTTCAGTCGGCAAATGAGAAAGTTGAGCGTGCTTCACTCAACTTTGGATTGACTTAAATCTGAGGCTGAGTACAGTTGAGTGCAGAACGCTCAACTAGCCGATTGTTGAGCAGGCTTCCGGCACGTAGACCGCCCAGCGGACCGTTGTCAGGTGCAATCTCCAACATCGGCCATTGAAAGGAAACAAGATATGTCACGTGCAGTAGGTATCGACCTCGGAACCACCAACTCCGTGGTCTCTGTTCTCGAAGGTGGCGAGCCCACCGTTATCGCCAACGCAGAAGGCGGCCGCACCACGCCGTCCGTCGTTGCGTTCTCCAAGTCCGGCGAAGTCCTGGTCGGCGAAATTGCCAAGCGCCAGGCCGTCAACAACATCGACCGCACCATCGCCTCCGTCAAGCGCCACATGGGCACCGACTGGAGTGTCGCCGTCGACGACAAGAAGTACACGCCGCAGGAAATCTCCGCGCGTATCCTCATGAAGCTCAAGAACGACGCCGAGAGCTACTTGGGCGAAAAGGTCACCGACGCTGTGATCACCGTTCCGGCATACTTCAACGACGCCGAGCGCCAGTCCACCAAGGAAGCCGGCGAAATCGCAGGCCTCAACGTCCTCCGCATTGTCAACGAGCCCACCGCGGCTGCACTGGCATACGGCCTGGACAAGGGTAAGGAAGACGAACTCATCCTGGTCTTCGACCTCGGTGGCGGTACCTTCGACGTCTCCCTCCTCGAGGTTGGCAAGGACGAAGACAACTTCTCCACCATCCAGGTCCGCGCAACCGCCGGTGACAACCGCCTCGGTGGCGATGACTGGGACAACCGCGTTGTCGAGTGGCTCCTGAGCCAGCTCAAGATCAAGGGCATTGACCTCTCCAAGGACAAGATCGCCCTCCAGCGTCTCCGTGAAGCTGCAGAGCAGGCCAAGAAGGAACTGTCCTCCTCCACCAGCACCAACATCTCCCTCCAGTACCTGTCCGTCACCCCCGACGGCCCGGTTCACCTGGACGAGCAGCTGACCCGTGCCAAGTTCCAGGACCTCACCAAGGACCTGCTGGACCGCACCAAGAAGCCGTTCCAGGACGTCATCGCAGAAGCCGGCATCAAGGTTTCCGACATCGACCACATCGTTCTCGTCGGTGGCTCCACCCGTATGCCTGCCGTCTCCGAGCTCGTCAAGGAACTCGCCGGCGGCAAGGAGCCCAACAAGGGCGTCAACCCGGATGAAGTTGTGGCCGTTGGTGCCGCACTGCAGGCCGGTGTCCTGAAGGGTGAGCGCAAGGACGTCCTCCTCATCGACGTCACCCCGCTGTCCCTCGGCATCGAAACCAAGGGTGGCGTCATGACGCACCTGATCGAGCGCAACACCGCTATCCCCACCAAGCGTTCCGAGACCTTCACCACCGCTGACGACAACCAGCCGTCCGTGGCCATCCAGGTCTTCCAGGGCGAGCGTGAATTCACCCGCGACAACAAGCCGCTGGGCACGTTCGAACTGACCGGCATCGCACCGGCACCGCGCGGCGTTCCGCAGGTCGAGGTCACCTTTGACATCGACGCCAACGGCATCGTCCACGTGTCCGCCAAGGACAAGGGCACCGGCAAGGAACAGTCCATGACCATCACCGGTGGCACGGCACTCTCCAAGGACGACATCGACCGCATGGTCCGTGAAGCCGAAGAGCACGCTGCTGAGGACAAGGCCCGCCGCGAAGCTACGGACACCCGTAACTCCGCAGAGCAGCTCGCCTACTCCGTGGACAAGCTCATCGCCGACAACGACGACAAGCTGCCTGAGGAAGTCAAGACCGAGGTCAAGGCCGACGTCGACGCCCTCAAGTCCGCCTTGGAAGGCACCGACGACGCCGCCGTCAAGACTGCGTTCGAGAAGCTCCAGGCTTCCCAGACCAAGCTCGGCGAAGCCATCTACTCGCAGGCCGCCGCAGCTGACGCTCCCGGTGCCGGTGCAGAAGGCGCTCCCGCCGGTGACAAGGCCGCTGACGAGGACATCGTCGACGCCGAGATCATCGACGAAGACGAAGCGAAGAAGTAGCCATGCCTCACCACGGCAACGAAGCAGAGCACTCAGAAGGCAACGAGCCGCGCAAGCCCGTGATTCGGGACAACCGCAAGGTTGACCCGGAGACCGGCGAAGCGCGTCATCCTGACAGCGAAGCTACAGCTCCCACCGAAGGCAACGCCGCTCCTACGGACGGCGACGCCCTCTCCCAGGCTGAGGAAATCCTCAACGGGGTAGAGGTGCCGGCCGAGGAATCGGTAGCCTCCGGTGCCGCGGCTGAAGCCCAGGCAGCGGAGCTCCGCAACGACCTCCTCCGCCTTCAGGCTGAGTACGTCAACTACCGCAAGCGCGTCGAACGCGACCGCGCCGTTGCAGGAGAGATGGCCGTCATCGGCGTCCTGAACTCCCTGCTCCCGGTGCTGGACGACGTCGACGCCGCCCGCCAGCACGGTGACCTCGAAGACGGCCCCTTCGCCGCCATCGCCACCAAGCTGGAGAACGCGCTGAAGACGTATGGACTGGAACGCATCGCGGATACGGGCGTCGAATTCGACCCCACCATCCACGAGGCACTCATCCAGCAGCCCGGCGAGGACATCGAGGTTGACACGGTCAGCCAGGTGCTGCGCTCCGGATACCGCTCAGGTGAGCGTGTCCTGCGTGCAGCCCAGGTCATCGTGGCTGTCCCGGCTTAGTACCCCTCGCGAGATGGCAGTTCGTGACAGTGTTTGAGTAGAACATTGGCGCGAACTGCCATCTCGTTCCCCAAACGAAAGGAAACGCTCTTGGCCAGCCAGGACTGGGTTGAAAAGGATTTTTACGCGATCCTTGGTATCGCCAAGGACGCCTCCGACGCGGATATTAAGAAGGCTTACCGCAAGCTTGCCCGGCAGTACCACCCGGATACGAATGCCGGGGATGCTGCTGCGGAGAAGAAGTTCAAGGACATTTCCGAGGCTTACTCGGTGTTGTCGAGTCCTGAGGACCGGCAGCAGTATGACGCCATCCGTGCCATGGGCGGTGCCCGGTTCGCTCCGGGTGCTGGTGCCGGCCGCGGTGGTGCCGGAGCTAATGGCGGTTTCGAGGACCTGTTCGGCGGCTTGTTCGGCGGCGGGCCCGGTGCCCGTCAGCCTGCTGGCGGCGGCATTCCTCCGGAGTTCGCCGACCTGTTTGGCGGTGGTTTCGGGGGAGCCGGCCAGACCGGGTTCCAGCGTGCACCGCAGAAGGGCGCGGATCGGACGGCCACCACGTCCATCTCGTTCGCCGGCTCCATCAAGGGGACTACGGTCAGCTTGCGTGAGAGCAACGGCAACGTGATCGACGTCAAGATTCCTGCCGGCATCAAGGACGGGCAGAAAGTCCGTCAGCGCGGCAAGGGCAACGTTGGCCCTGCCGGCAATGGCGACCTCATCATCACGGTGAGCGTGAAGCCCCACGACTTCTTCCAGCGCGACGGCGACAACATCCGCATCCACGTGCCCGTCACGTTCGCGGAGGCGGCGCTTGGCGCCACCATTGAAGTGCCAACGCTCGACGGCGACACCGTCAAGGTTCGCGTCCCGGCCGGCACACCGTCAGGCCGGACACTGCGGGTCAAAGGCCGGGGTGTGAAAACATCCAAGGCGACTGGCGACCTGCTGGTGACCATCGACGTCGCAGTTCCGCAAAACCTGAACAAGGAAGCGGAAGAAGCCGTGAAGGCGTTCGCTGCCGCAACCACCGACGCGAACCCGCGTCACGATCTGGCCGCGAAGGCCCGGTTGTAAGGAGGCGGTCATGGCCATCGACGTCAACCAGCCGATCTTTGTCATCTCCGTAGCTGCGGAGCTTGCCGACATGCATCCGCAGACGTTGCGCCAGTACGACCGCCTGGGCATCGTCTCGCCCAGTCGCGCGCCCGGCAAGTCCCGCCGCTATTCTCAGAACGACGTCAACAAACTGCGGGAGGTCCAGCGCCTCTCGCAGTCCGGCGTCTCTCTTGAGGGCATCAAACGCATCCTCGACCTCGAAAACCAGGTGGCTGCGCTGCAATACCGCGTGGCTGAACTGACCGAGGAACTGTCCCGTCGTCGCTCGCCACTGGATGCGCGCATCTTCGCTGCAGGCGCAGCAGGCGACGTCGTCAGCCTGGCCCGCGGTCAACGGCCTCGGGCAAGGTCCCAGGCTGTTGTGGTGTGGCGGCCGCGGCAGGGCGAGAACCTGTAGCTTCGGGTCCTACGGCAGGGTCCTGTCCCAGCTCACCACCACGCGGGCAGCACCCTCTTCGGTTCGTTCCACGTTGGTGACGATCTGCGTTTCCCTCGCTCCCATGTCCCGGATCTGCTGTTTGTAATCCTCGATGTGCTCCAGCAGTGACTCTTCAGTCCATTCGCCCGGCCGCATCCTTGTGGAGATTTCGACAGGCTCTTCAGGGACCAGGATTTCCGCCGGCTGTGCCACATGGGGTCGCGAAGCGTCAGCGGGCGACGTGTCCAGTCGCGAGGCTCCCCTTGGCTCGTGCCTACGGTTCCGGACCGGCTCGGGCTCTCCCGGCGGAACCAGCATGCGGAAGCCGAAAATTCCACCCGCTATGCCCGCGACGAGGCCCGCGGCAATGAGCCAAATGGCCCTTCCGGGTCCGCGGCGCCTGGGAAAGGCTTCAGTAGTGCTCGGTGCTTTCTTAGGCCTTCGTCGTGCCATGGCGATTTCAACTTTCCAGTCGGCGGTGAGTTCCGTGCTCGTGGTTCTTCAGAATCCTGCCCTTCCATCGTAAGCATGCTTAGGACCGTTGGTAAGAACGGGGCATCGGGCAGATAATGAAGGCATAGCACGGCAAGCAGCGCTCGTGCGGATGTTCTGAGCATCGCCGCAGGTTGCGGCCCTGCTTGTGTGGTGAGGAATTCCGATGTCGTTGTCGGATGAAGAACGCAGGAGCTTGGAAGAGCTGGAGCGGGATCTCGCTGCAACGGATCCCGACCTCGCCTTTGAGCTGAAGTCGGGCCGCCCGCGTGGGGCGATAGCCCGTGCGGTTTCCGGCGCACTGGCAGTTCTGATCGGCTTTGTCCTGGTCATTGCAGGGATCGTCACCCAGCTTGTGATCCTCGGTGTTGCGGGCTTCTTGCTGGCCAGCGGCGGAGCCTATTGGCTTTTGGCCGGAACCTCGCTGCGGAGACGCATTGAAAGGCGCGACGACGACCCGGCCTCTTGACGGGGCCGGCGTCGCGACTGACACATTAGGGCACCGGAGGAACCGGAGGCTGGACTGAGGTTTCCGGCTGCTTGGCAGGCTCGGGTTCGCCCGGGGGCAGCATGGTCCGCCAGGCAAACACTGCGCCGGCCCCCACTATGGCGGCAGCAAGGGCAGTAAACCATATGGCTCGGCCGGAGCTGCGCTGCGTGGTCTTCCGGCTGAGGGCCTGGGTGGCCTTCTTGACTGCCCTGGTAGCGGTCCGTTTAGCTTCCTTGGCGGCCTTCTTGTTGCCGGTCAGAGTGAGCATCACGCCTTGGACCACTGAAGGGACATCGGCATGGTTGATCCGTGCCAAAGCCCACCTCACCACTGCATCTGTCTGGGCGGACTTGCCCTCCGTTGCATGGGTTACCCACTCACGGGCAAGGTCCTGGGCCGCGGGAATGATGCTTTGCGCTTTGTACATGATGAAACCCCTCACGTAGTTAGACGGCGTCGTTGTCAGCCTACGCCGGTGCTGCGGTGACCAACAGATGCTCCCCGGCGTCGACGGTTAGTTCCGAACCACCGACGCCAGCTCCACCGATTCCTCCAGCCCTGCCCACTGGCCGTTCAGCGTGAGTTCGCTGTGAAGCTCGGGGGCTGCAGCGGTGTTGGACGAAGCATCAGCTGCCACATCCAGGACCCGGGCAACCTTCAGCCGCAGCCCGCCCGCGTCAATGATGGTCACGCCGCTACCCGATACCGGCGCCGAGGCACTCAAGGCTGGGATGCCGCCGTCGAGCTTTCCGCTGCCCTTCACGGTGACCGTGCTGGGACGGGGTCCCAGCTCTCCGTCGACAATGAGTTCGGCCTCTTTCTGGCCAGTCAGGATGGCGGTGGCCAAGGCCTTGACATAGATGGGGTCCCCGCAAGCGTCGTAGACCCAGCGCTTGCCCAGGACGGAGTGGTCCATGGTGCCGATGAGCCACTCCTCAGCGCCGGCCAGTTCGTAGCTGCGGTAGCTGAGGGGAACTTGGTAGACGCGCTCCCCGGCGGTGACGATGTGCGTCTCGAGGCCCACTTCGCCGGCGGGATCGTCAAAGCGGTAGGCGCCAATGAGCTCCGGGGAACCATCCTGGATGAACCAGGGCTGCTTCGGAAGGTAGTCAGCGATGAGTTCGAGCTTGGACGGGGACAGGGTTGCCTTGTGAATGATCGCCATGCTCCCCAGCCTAGGGCAGGGTGCAGGGGTCCCGAAGCCCGGCACCCTGCCCCGGCAGCTAGCGCGTAGGCAGCCCGCTCACGAACGTGGCCACCACGGACGTCCTGGCCAGTTCTTCCGGTGTGACCAGCAGGGGATCCTGCTCGAACACCGTGAGGTCGGCCAGCTTCCCCACGCTGATGGTGCCCGTTTCCGCAGTCAGGCCGGCAGCGGCCGCGGCATGGCTCGTGTAACCCTCCAGGGCCATCAGGGCGGTGAGTGCCTGCTCCGGTTGGACCGGCTCAACGTCCGACCGCTCAACCGGCCGCCGAAGGATTGAATCGGCCATCATTGCCCGCGGATCGTACGGTGTGATGGGCCAGTCTGAGCCCAGGGCCACGGTCACCCCGGCTTCCCGAAGATCCCGGCACCGCCATCCGCGGGCGGCCCTTTCGCCGCCTAGGCGGACGGACCAGTTGTCCGTGCGGTCGGCACGAGTGTGGTGCGTGCCGTGGACCGGCTGCATGCTGGCCGCGACACCGAGTTCGGCAAACCGGGTCACCAGATCGTCGGGGATGGTCTCGATGTGCTCGATCCTGTGTGCGGCCAAACCCCGGGAATCCCCGGCGGCCTCAAGCGCATCAAGGACGTACCGGACCCCTTGGTCACCGATGGCGTGAGTGGCTGTGGGAATGCCGCGCTCTACAAAGAACCTCAGTGCTTTCTGGAAGTCCTCGGGATCAGTCCATACCGATTCATGGTTCTCGCCGTAGGCATCAGGTTGTTCCAGCCACGCCGAACCGTTGTCGATGGTGCCGTCGATGAAGAACTTCACTCCTTCCACCCGCCACCGCCTGCCGCCCGTGCCTTGCAGCGCCGCAGCTTTCTCGAGCTCGTGCAGCGACGCGCCGGCATGGACCATGGGGGAGAAGCGCAGCCGGAGGGGAAGCTCGCCCGTTGCCTCAAGATGGGCGGCGAGTTCCCCCGACCCCTCCGCATAGTCCATGACATGCGTGGAAGTGATTCCGACGGCGGCCATTCCGTTGAGCAGCTCGTCCAGCCTTTCGGCGCGGACGTCAAAGCTCTCCTGCGGGAGGGCTTTCGTCGCCAGATCCATCGCGCTGAACTCGACGAGGTAGCCGGTGGGCGTGCCCTTGTCGTCGACGTCTATCAGTGACTCGTCCGGAAAGTCCACCGGACCCGTGATCCCGGACGCGGCCAACGCCGCCGAATTGACAATCGCCGAGTGGCCGTCACGCATGCGCAGGAACATCGGCACCGGGCCGGTGGCGTCGTCGAAAAGGCAGCCGCTGAAGCCGATGCCGGTGAAGAGATTAGGGTCCAGGCCCCAACCGATCACCCACTCACCGGGCTCGGCAGCCGCGGCGGCGTCCCCGATGATCCGTTGCACCTCGTCAAGGGGACCGAGGTCCGTCAACTGCAAGCCACGGGCCAGATCGAGGCCGAAAACCACATGAGTGTGGCTGTCGTTCAGGCCGGGGACGATCGTCGCGTCACCGTAGTCCAGGACAGTGGTGCCGGGTCCGCTAAACGGCTTCAGTTCTGAAAGGGACCCGACGGCGGCAATCCGGCCGTCTGTGATCGCAAGGGCGGTGGCGGTTGGCAGGTCCGGGTCCAGCGTGTGGATTCGGCGTGCCAGGACCATGGTGTCTGCGACCGTCACGTCAGTGCTCCTTCACTCATGGGTTCCTTCTTCTTCAGTCCCTCGAAGAGCGAGTCAACGCGGGCCTGTTCTGCGGCGGGGGCTGGCTTGACGATGGAAACCACTAGGTAGACAGCGAGGTTGACGATCAAACCGGCCACTCCGGAGGTCAGCCCACCCAACCATGGAATCGAGAGGGGGCTTGGGTACATGAGCTCCAGAACGGCTGCCACCAGGATCCCCGAAACCATCGCGGCGTTGGCAGCAGCCGCTGTCCCGCGGCGCCAGAAGATGCCGAGCAGGAGCGTAGGGGCCAGTTGGCAGATGGCCTGGTAGGACACAAAGGCCACCGCGATCAGGCCGGAGACCTGGTTTGCCATCAAGAGTGCCGCGCCGGCTGAGATTAGGGTGATGGCGGCGACGGCGATCTTTGCACCCTTCGCGGATTCGATGCGCTCTTGTTTGCGAACGCCGATCACATCGTTGGCCAACTGCGTGCCGACGGCCTGCAGGTTGGCTCCGACGTTGCCCATGGTGGCGGCCACAACACACACGCCGGCAATGGCAACCATGCCCGCTCCGCCGATACCCGCCAGGATGAACCACACGGTGTCCGGGGCCTCGGAAACACTCGGGATACTGCTGGCCAGGAGGCAGACCGTGGTGAGCGCGGCTGAGAACAGGAACATGATCGGTGCTGCCTGAACGGCGGACTTCTGTACCGTTTTGGGGGTTTTGACGCTGAACATCCGGACAAAGAGGTCCGGCCAGCACCAAGCGCCCATCATTCCGGTGAAAATCAGGGAGAACAGGTAGAACGGGCCCGCTGCGCTGCCTGGACCGGGCAATTGGAGCAAGCTGGGCGATACCTCGTTGACCCCATGGCCATTGGTAATGAGCCACACCAGGAGTCCGAGGATCACCAGGAAGCCCACCCCGTAGGCGAAAATCCCTTGAACCATGTCGCTGATGATCAGGCCGCGGGTACCCAGCTTGACCGTCCAGATCTGGCGGGCGGCGATGAAGAGCACACCGATCACCACAGCCACGTATGGGGAAACCTGCCCAAAGGACAGGGTGGAGAAGACGAGCCCTAAGGACTGCATCCCCAGAACAACCCATGGAATGGAGGCAAGGACGCCGATGAGGGCGGCGATGACCCGTACCGAGCGTGAGTTGTAGCGCAGGCCGAGTAGATCTGCCTGGGTCCGGAGATCGTGGATGCGACCCCACTTGTTCACCGGGGTGCCGAGGAAGAACATCAGCACCACGCTGAGCAGCGAGTAGGACAAGGAATAGAAGCCGATGGCGCCGGCACTGGCAGTGAGACCGGCGAAGGAAATGAACATGGTGCCGGCAAGCCAGGTGTTGAGGAATGCCATGGTGCCGAACCAGGAGCTGAAGGAGCGGCCGCCTGTGGCGTATTCGCTCATGGATTTGTCCGCCCGCCGGCTGCGGTTCATGACAACCACCACCAGCACGGTGAACAGCAGAATGGCTCCGTAACCGATCAGCATATTCATGGCGTTGCCTCCTCATCGGTATCCCTTGTGAACCACAGGGCGAAGAGGGACAAGGTCACCAAGGCGTTGGCCACGAGAAAGTACCAGATGGTGGATTGACCGTCGCCGAATAACCAGTGCACGGGTGGGGCGAGTAGGAGCAGGATATCGATCACGAAGATCGTCCTGCGTATAGTGCTTCGGCGGTCCGAAGTCAGGACAGCTTGGGACATTGGGGGATCCATTCCTCCGGGCGTCGTTGGCCGGATGTAAGCGAAGAAGACGATTTGCGGGAACGTTCCCGCAAATAAAAGTGTGGGACGTCACAGAGTCGATGTCAAGGGCTTCCCGAACATCATGGAAGCACCCTTGCCTGGGCGCCGCCTAGGATGAGGTCATGGCGAGAACCCGGGCAACCATCATGGACATCGCGCGCGAGCTCGGCCTGTCCAAGACCACAGTGTCCAGCGCATTGGGCGGCTCCGGCCGTATCTCCGATGAGAAACGCGAACTCATCCAGAAAACTGCGGACCGCCTCGGCTACGTCACCAATCGCGCCGCCCGCAGCCTGCGCGTCAACCGGATCGGCGCCATCGGCCTCCACATACCTCCGGTTGCCCGCAGTCTCGCTTTTTACATGGACTTTGCCTTTGGCGTCACGGAGGGCGCGGCTGCTGCTGACTACGACGTCACTCTTTTTGCGCGCGAACTCACTCCCCGGATGGCTTTCCAAGTCGATGGAGTCATAGCCATCGACCCTGCTCCGGGGGAGCCGCTCGTGGCGGCCCTGCTCGCCGACGGCATCCCGACTGTTAGCGTTGGACGGTACGCCGGTCCTGGTGAGGAGCGTGTCAAAGGAACGCTGGAAGCGCATCACGTTGAATTGCAGACCGAGGTGTTGGAGCATTTGCTGGACCGTGGGCGTCGTCGTCCGGCGTTGCTCGCCGTCGACGACGCGATCGCTTCGTCCTGGGCCGTTGACACGCGCCGCACCTACACCGACTGGTGTGTCCGGAACGGCCTTGAGCCCCGCGTCCATGAGGTTGGTGCGGGTGCAAGCCCGCGGGACCTGGTGGCTGCCATTACCCAGGCTGTGGACATCGGTGGCGCAGATGCGCTGGTCTGCGGTGCCCAGGGGCAGGCTGCCCAGAGCCAGATCGTTTTGGAAAGCCGGGGGATTCTGCTGGGCAGGGACCTGGATGTTGTCTCGTTCGCAGGTGCGGCCACTGTGGAAACGGGCAATCCGCTGATCAGCTCAATCGACCTCGCACCCCGCGCCTACGGGAAGGCGGCTACTGAGCTGTTGGATGCAATTATCAGGGAACCGGACGGCCCGCCAGTGCATCGGTGGTTTGAGGGCGCGAGCGTATTGTTGGCGCGCTGATCTGGCGCCCATGGCCGACGCGCTCGCCCTAAAGCGCGGTGTTAGAAGTGAGTGAACCTCGCGCCGCGCCCACCATTCCCTCGACGGCGTGGGCCAGGTGGGTGCCGCGGTCGTTGACCCCATCCCAGCGGACCAAGGCCTGGGCGTTCAGGCCGTCGACCATGCCCAGGATCTGCCATGCGACGGCGGCGGGATCGGAAACATTGAAGGCTCCCGTCGCGTTTCCGTCCTCCACCACTCCCTGGAAGACCTCCTGCCAGGCATCCATTTGCTCACGGACAGAGGCGGCCAGGGTTTCGTTGCGGCGTCCCAGTGTCCAGGCTTCGACCCAGATTGCGGTGACGTCGAGCCTGCTGTTGTCCAGGAGCGTCTCTACCAGGAGGCCAAGGCGTTCGGTGGGGTTGGGGCGCTGGCTCAGCAGGCCTGCGATTTCTTGTGTTTCGGCGGCCACGATGGTGGCGAACGTGCTTGAGACGAGCGCGTCCATATTGGGCTGGTAGTGCGCCACCAGGCCGGAAGCGACACCCACGCGGGCGGCAACATTGCGCAAGGTGAGTGCTGTGAGACCTGCTTCGAGTGCGATCTCGCGGGCGGCCTCGGTGATTTCTGCGGCGCGTTCCGCCGGCGACTTCCGGATTGCGCGCTTCTGTGGGGTGCTTGACATCAAGGACCAGTCTAGATTACCTTTTTAGCATTGTTGATCGTGTGATCAACAAGAGAATCGCCGCAACGCGTAAGAAGACGAAGGAGTCACCCATGGCTTGGAGAATGCCGGCCGAAACCGCACCGCATGAGCGCACCTGGATGGCGTTCCCCCGCACCGGCCTGACACTTGGTGACGACGCCGCTTCTGCCGAAGAGGCCTACGCGACGTGGACCGCCGTCGCCCACGCAGTGGCGGAGTTCGAGCCGGTCGCTATGGTGGTGGACCCCAGCGAGCGCGATCGGGCCGCCCGCATGCTGGGCAGCGGCATCGAGCAGGTCGAGGCGCCGCTGGATGAGTTCTGGATGCGCGACGTCGGACCCACCTTTGTGCTGGATGACGAGCGTCCCGGCGTGCTTGGCGCAGTGGACTGGATCTTCAACGGCTGGGGCGCGCCGGCGTGGTCCGAATGGGAGAAGAGTGCCGGCATGGCCCGTTTCGTCGCGGAAAAGTCCGGTGCCGAGCTGGTGAGCTCGTTGCTGGTGAACGAAGGCGGCGCTATCCACGTGGACGGCGAAGGAACCGTGCTGGTCACCGAAACAGTGCAGCTGGATCCCGGCCGGAACCCCTACGCGGACAAGGCAGCAGTCGAGGCTGAACTGGCCCGCACCATCGGCGCCACCAAGATCATCTGGGTTCCCCGCGGCCTGACCCGCGACTACGAGGACCTGGGCACCCGCGGCCACATCGACATGGTGGCCGCCCTTCCCGCTCCGGGCCGGATCCTGTTGCACTCACAGACCAACCCGGAGCACCCGGACTACGAAGTCAGCCGCACACTCCAATCGTTCCTGGAAACGCGGACCGACGCGGCAGGCAAACCTTTCGAGATTGTGCCACTGCCCGCACCGGAAACGCTGCGCGACGAAGACGGCTTTGTGGACTGGAGCTACGTCAACCACCTCGTGGTCAATGGCGGCGTCATCGCCTGTGGTTACGGCGAAGAGCGCGCGGACTCGCTCGCGGCAGAAATCCTGGCTGAGGCCTATCCTGGCCGGCGCGTTGTCACCGTCGACGCACGCCCCATCCTTGCCCGCGGCGGCGGTATCCACTGCATCACCCAGCAGCAGCCCAAACTCAACGGCGGTGCAAGGTAGTGGCTCACTTCGACGTCGTTGAAGCCTCCATCGCGCAGCTTCGCGAGGCACTGGAAGCAGGGGAGGTGACCAGCGAACAGCTCACCCAGGCATACCTTGACCGCATTGATGCTTATGACCGCAACGGCATCAAGCTCAACGCACTGGTGGTCATGAACCCCGATGCTTTGGCGGACGCCCGCGCATCGGATGAGCGCCGGGCCCAAGGCTCGGTAAGGGGTCCGTTGGATGGCATTCCCTACACCGCCAAGGACAGCTACTTGGCCAAGGGGCTCACTGCCGCGGCCGGATCGCCCGCCTTTGAGCAGTTGGTGGCGCAGCGTGATGCCTTCACCATCGAGCGACTCCGCGATGCCGGCGCGGTGCTCATCGGCCTGACCAACATGCCGCCCATGGCCAACGGAGGCATGCAGCGCGGCGTCTACGGCCGGGCTGAAAGCCCGTACAACGCAGACTTCCTGACAGCCGCCTTCGGTTCCGGTTCCTCGAACGGTTCCGGCACCGCGACGGCCGCCAGCTTCGCCGCTTTCGGCTTGGGCGAGGAGACCTGGTCGAGTGGCCGCGCACCGGCGTCGAACAATGCTCTGTGCGCGTACACGCCCTCCCGCGGCGTCATTTCGGTGCGCGGCAACTGGCCGCTCGTCCCCACCATGGACGTGGTGGTCCCGCACACGCGGAGCATGGCTGACATGTTGGAGTTGCTCGACTTGATTGTGGCTGACGACGCAGAAACCCGAGGCGACTTCTGGCGCGCGCAACCCTGGGTACAGATCCCGAAGTCCTCCGAGGTCCGGCCGGAGTCGTATGTGGCACTGTCACCGGAAAACCTCGACGGCGGACGGTTGGCGTTGCGGGGAAAGCGCTTCGGAGTTCCGCGAATGTACATCAACGCAGATCCCGACGCAGGGACCAGCATCAAGCCGGGGATCGGCGGGCCCACCGGGCAACGCATAGAGACCCGGGCTTCCGTGATGGAACTGTGGGAGGCTGCCAAACGCGACCTCGAATCAGCCGGGGCCGAGGTTGTGTTGGTGGATTTCCCGGTGGTTTCAAATTACGAAGGCGACCGCCCGGGCGCACCCACCATCGCCACCCGCGGCCTTGTCAGCCCTGAATACTTGAAGCGCGAAATCGTGGACCTTTCCTCCTGGGCTTGGGACGACTTCCTACGCGCCAACGGCGACCCCGCGCTCAGCAGACTCGCCGATGTGGACGGTGCAACGATCTTCCCGCACCCTGAAGGCGCCTTGCCGGACCGGTACGCCGGGTTCGACGACGACATCGCCGAGTATCCAGGACATGTCCGTGAGCACGGAGTTTCCCGATTCACCGAGATCCCCGAATTGGAGGGCGGTGTGCGGGGGCTTGAGGAGACAAGGCGTGTTGACCTTGAGGAGTGGATGGACGCACTCGGATTGGACGCTGTCCTGTTCCCGGCAGCCGCGGATGTCGGTCCTGCCGACATGGACGTCAACCCTGCGTCTGCGGACCTCGGCTGGCGCAACGGCGTCTGGGTGGCCAACGGCAACCTCGTCCCAAGGCACCTGGGCATCCCCACGGTTACTGTACCGATGGGAACCATGGCGGATATCGGCATGCCCGTGGGCCTCACTTTTGCCGGCCGCGCGTACGATGACACGGCACTGCTGCTGCTGGCTGCAGCCTTCGAAGCCACCGGTTCGCGCCGGACGGTGCCACCCCGTACGCCGGCGCTGTAACGGATTCGACGGCGGCCCTACGGGACCCAATGCGTGATGGGGCGTCGGCTCTGATTACAATCAAAGGGACGTCGACCACTGAGGGAACCATGAAGAAACTCACCACTGTCCTGATCGCTGCCGGGCTTATTGCCTCGGCATCCGCCTGTTCCGCTCAGCAGCAGCTGACCACCGCGGAAACCTGTGACCGCGTTGGCGTCGCCGCAGCCAGTATTCCGCAGAACCCGAGCCAGACGGCTTCGAACCGCGCAGCCAACGCCATCAGGCCCATCGAACCGGTGGCGTCCACCGAGATGAAGCCTGTAGTCACAGCCATCCTTGAGTATTTGGATGAGCAGGCGAAGGAAGAGCCGAACGAAGCAAAGATGGGCGAGCTCACGTCGGCCTTCCAGGAAGCCGGCGCCAAGTTCGGCGAGCTCTGCCGCGGCTAATGACGCCCGCGCGCTGAACGCACAGACGTGCTGAACACACAGACGTGCTGAACACGCAGAAGGGGACCGGTTGGATAACCGGTCCCCTTCTGCGTGCCCAACCCCCTATCACTTTCCCGCCCTAAAAACGGAACCCTCTCTCACCTCCCGTCGCTTTGGTGCCAACCGTCTATCACCTCCCGACCCTTTGGTGCCGCACCGTCTATCACTCTTCTGAAGAAAGGGAGAGAGGGTGGGTGGGAAGGGCTCGGGATGTGAGAGAGGGTTACTTTTCGTCGGGGCCAAGGTCAGGCCCGACGGCGAAGCTCACCTCGCGCGTCGCGCTTCCGTGGAGTCCCACGGCATCGACTGGCTGCCTAAGTGGTCGCAGCTGAATCTCTTTTGCTCACCCGCCTGAGAGCGGTGTATAGATGTATACAAGTACACTTCCCTGAAGGCGGCACGTCATGGCAGAACAACCACGAAATACGGGGGCGCACCTTGTCTACGGCGAGCTGAAGCGCCAGATCCTCAGCCTCGAACTTAAGCCAGGTGCGCGCATCTACGAACCCGCCATGGCCACAGCCCTGCAGGTCAGCCGTACCCCACTGAGGGAAGCTATCCGCCGCCTGATTTCCGAGAGCCTGCTGGAACAGCAGGCCACCGGAGGAGTCCTGGTTCCCGCGCTGGATGAGAAGGTGATTTCTGAGCTGTACGATGTTCGCGCAGCGTTGGAATCCCTGATGGCACGTGAGGCCTGCGCCAACGCCACCGCGGCGGACCTTGAGGAACTGCGCGGCATCCTGGCCCGCAACGCCGCGATGGTGGAGTTTGCCGACGAGGCCATGAAATACGGGGTTGCCCTGCACGCTGCGATCGCCAGGATTGCGCGGAACTCCTGGGCCCAGCGCTTCCATGAGCAGATCGCCAGCCAGGTTGAACGCTACCGATACTTCACCAACAACGCTCCCGAACGCCGTGACGAAGCGCTTGCCAATCACCGGCTCTTGGTCGAAGCCATTGTTTCCAAGGATGCGGATAAGGCAGCCAAGGTCGCCTTCGATCATGTCATTGGCGCACGTGATGAGACCTTGCGCGTCATCTCGAGCACTGGCCTCGTGGTCGAATGATCGGCGAACTCGGACGGCGTTCGTCCACCGCACTCCTGGTCCACTCGGCCCTCATCCAGGCTGTCACCTTCCTGGTCCGGCCGGCCACCACGTACCGCGCCTTGGAGCTGGATGTTCCTGGGTTCGCCCTCGGCCTTCTTGCCGCGAGCTACGCTGTGTTTCCCCTACTGCTCGCCCTGCCCATCGGCGGACTGGTGGACCGCCTTGGTGAGCGTCGCCTCATGGCGATCGGGGCCGCCGTCGTGCTGGGTTGTTCCGCCTTTCTGCTGTTCTGGGGGACGTCAGTCCCCGCGCTGGTGGCGGGCACAGCGCTTCTGGGCGCAGGGCAGTTGGCCTGCGTGGTGGGGCAGCAGGCTGTGGTTGCGAACAATGCGGCGTCAACGCGCCTGGACTCCGCTTTCGGTTATCTGACCTTCGCAGCCTCTCTGGGCCAGGCTCTTGGACCGTTGGCCATATCCGTGGTTGGCGGTGCGTCTGTTCGCCCGAACACCAACGCGATCTTCCTGCTCGCGACGGCGATGAGCCTGGTGCTCTTCCTGACCACGTTCGTGATTTCCTCGAAGGTCAGCCGAGGGAGACGCACTGCCAAGGGAGGACCAAAGGGCAGTGCGGCCGCCCTTCTCAGGACTCCCGGCGTCGTCCGGGCGTTGGCCACCAGTGCTACTGTCCTGGCAGTGGTGGACCTGACCGTCGTGTACCTGCCGGCACTCGGCGCCGAACGTGGCCTGACTGCGGCCACCGTGGGTCTGATGCTGACGGTTCGCGCCGTGTTTTCCATGGTCTCCCGGCTTGGGCTGGGCAACATGTCCCGCAAACTTGGCAGGATGAAACTGCTGGTCCTCAGCTTGGCCATTTCCACGGTATCGCTGGGGGTGGCCGCGATTCCCATGCCCGTGTGGTTGCTCTTCATCGTCATGGCATTCCTCGGTTTGGGGCTCGGAATCGGCCAACCACTGACCATGTCCTGGCTCTCAGCCCAAGCGCCCGAAGGCCAACGCGGCCGTGCGCTCGCCTTGCGGTTGGCGGGTAACAGGGTGGGCCAAGTGGTCCTGCCCAGCGCGATAGGCGTCGTGGCGGTAGGACTCGGTGCGGCGGGAGTGTTCCTGGCATCCGCAGTAGCCGTGGGTGGAACCATGTTGTTGCTGCGTGGTGTGCGGCTGGACGACTAGCTGTACTGAGCTGAGAAGTTCGCGGCTTACACGCCCCGACCGTGCACGGGTCTGGCGTTCGCAGGGGGTTCTCCGACCTCGTGGATAGTATGGCCGCCGCAAGCCGTTTTGGTTACGCTGGCCCGATCGATGCGCGACACGATGAACCATCTCATGGCGTCGCGGAGTCGACACCAGCCAACCAAGTACCACTGGCCGTTCGTTGAGGCGAACAGCACGGGTTCGACGTCGCGGATGGTCGTACTCCCGTCCTTCGATGTGTAGCGGATGCGGATTACCCGCTGCTCGGACATCGCCTGCTCCAGAGCCGACCTGATGGTGCGCGAGGATGGGGGACCCGCATTAACCCAGACACGGCCAGCAAGCTCGTCGGCTCTTGCTCGGGTCTTGGGATCGAGGACATCTACGATCTTCCGAATCCCGGCTGCTGCCAGATCGGCATAGGGGGCGTCGGGTGCAGCAGACACGGCTGCCATGAGCGCTACGGCCTGCGTTGGGGACAGGCTTACGGGCGGCAGGGAAGCGCCAGCGGCCAACCCGTAGCCACCGCCCGGCCCTGGGCGCGACCATACGGGGGCACCGCTGCTCTCCAACGCATCCAGGTCCCTCTTGACTGTGCGCACGGACACTTCGAACTCTCTCGCCAGCCGCTCGGCGGAGACCCCCCGCGTTCCGCTGCGGCGAAGCATCTCGGACAGAGCATGGAGGCGTTCTGTTCGCTTCACCGTTCAGGCCGCACGAAATTCATGACATAAATAGTGACACACACTTGTCCTTGGCGCCTGCGAGGGTAGTGATATGACAACAACTACAAGCAGTCCGGACATCATCCTCATCGCCGGCCACTGGCTGGGCGCCTGGGCGTGGGATGAAGTCCTTGAACACCTGGAAACCGACCACTCCCGTGCAGTTGCGGTGACACTCCCGGGTCTCGATGGGGACGATCCTCAACGGGCGACGAAGACCCTCGACGATCAAGCTGCAGCCATCCTGGACATCTTTGCCGGACTCGGTACTTCCGAAGATCAGCCCGCGACAATCGTCGCTCACAGTGGGGCCAACGCCCCTGTCAGCCTTGTCCTTGACCGACACCCTGAGCTTGTTCATCTGGTGGTGTGGGTCGACTCCGGCCCCCTTGCGACAGGGAGCGTCTTCGCCCCTGATCTCCCGGAAGGGTTGGAGGAGCTCCCGCTGCCGTCCCTCGAAGTCCTCGCACAGCAGGCCAGCCTCGAAGGTTTGAGCACAGAGGTCCTCGAGCGTTTTCGGTCCCGTGCAGTCCCTGAGCCCGGTCCAGTACTTCGTCAGCCCGTCGAGCTGCGGAACGATGCCCGCCGCAAGGTCCGGACCACCTTGGTGTGCTGCTCCATCCCTGGCGCGCAGGTGCTGGAGTTGGCCCACACAGGCCATGCCATGTTTGCTGAAGTCGCGAACATCGAGCATCTCGACGTCATTGACCTCCCCACGGGACATTGGCCCATGTGGAGCCGCCCCCGGGACCTGGCCAAGGTCATCCAGTCAGCTTCCTCACGAGCCAACTGAACCAGTGCAGGCTGTTCGGGGAGGTCACTCCGCGAACAGCGCCGCCAGGTCGTCCGCCGTCAGCGAGCCACCGGCCAGCGCGTCTCCCTCCATCACATCCGCGAAGAGCTGCGACTTCTTGGCCTTCAACGCCATGACCTTCTCTTCGATGGTGTCCTTCGCCACCAGACGGTAGACCATCACGTTCCTGGCCTGCCCAATGCGGTGCGTGCGGTCCACGGCCTGCGCTTCGGACGCAGGGTTCCACCAGGGGTCCAGCAGGAACACGTAGTCGGCCTCGGTCAGGTTGAGCCCGAAACCACCTGCCTTCAACGAAATCAGGAACACCGGAGCGGCACCGTTCTTGAACTCGCTGACCACATCGCCGCGGTTGCGGGTGCTGCCATCGAGATAACAATACTCAACGCCCTCGGCATCCAAACGCTCCCGAACCTTGCCCAGGAACCCCGTGAACTGGCTGAAAATCAGTGCCCGGTGGCCCTCGGAGATGAGGTCCTCCAGCTGCTCAAAAAGCACGTCCAGCTTGGATGACCGCACCCCGGACAGCGACGAATCCACCAACGACGCATCCAAGCTGAGCTGACGCAGCAACGTCAACGACTGGAAGATCGTGAAGCGGTTCTTGTTGACGTCATCGATCAGCCCAAGGATTTTTTGCCGCTCACGTTGCAGGTGCGTCTGGTAGACCTTCTGGTGCCGCGGGTTCAGCACCACTTCCAGGATTTGCTCCTGCTTGGGCGGCAGATCCTTGATGACCTGCTCTTTGGTGCGGCGCATCATGAGCGGACGCACACGACGCCGGAGCTTGCCCAGCTGCGCGGAGTCACCGTTCTTTTCTACCGGCTTTTGGTAGTTCTCGGCGAACCGTTTGGGGCTCGGGAACAGTCCCGGCGCCACGATCGATGTCAGCGCCCAGAACTCCATGAGGTTGTTCTCCAATGGCGTGCCCGTGATGGCCAGCTTGAAACGGGCCGGCAGTTTGCGTGCACACTGGTACGCCTTGGACTGGTGGTTCTTGACGAACTGCGCCTCATCCAGCATCAGCCCTGCCCATTGGAAGGAGGCGTAGGCATCGTAATCAATCCGGAACAGGGCATAGGAAGTAATAACGACGTCGGCGCCCGCCAACGCTTCGGATGGTGCCAGCCCGCTCTTGGCGAAGGTTTCACCGACGGTCCGCACCACGAGCCCCGGAGCAAAGCGCTGCGCTTCAGCAGCCCAGTTGCTCACAACACTCGTGGGCGCAACAACCAGGAATGGAGCCCTCGGCGCCACCGCCGAGGCATCACCTTGGGCGGCGGCAGCAGTCTCCGCAGCCAGGTCCTTCGCCGCACAAATCAACGCGATCGCCTGCACGGTCTTACCCAAGCCCATGTCATCAGCCAGCACGCCACCGAGGCTGTGCTTGTACAGGAAGCTGAGCCAGTTGAAACCCTCGAGCTGATACGGACGCAGCTCAGCGTTAAGGCCTGCCGGCAGTGGCAGCCCGGTCACGCCGTCGTCGAGCAGTCCACCAACTGCTTCACGCCACGCGGCCGCCTGCTCGTCAACGATCCCCAGCTGGGCGAGCTCATCCCAGAGCCCGGCCTGGAAGCGGCTGATCTGCAGGGTGCCGTCCTTGTTGTCCGGGTTGTCCTGCAGGGAGCGGGCTTCGTCGATCAGGGCGCGGAGCTGGTGCAGCTCGGGAAGATCAAGCGAGAAGTAGGCGCCGCTGGGCAGCAGCATGCGGCTCATTCCGGCAGCAAGCGCGGAGAACACAGCAGCGAAGGAGACGGGTTCGCCTTCGAGAGTGATCACGATGCCGAGGTCGAACCAGTCGCCGCTTGCCGTTTCCTTCGTGGAAATGGACACCACCGGCGCTTCGGCGGCTTCGCGGTAGTCGGCGATGTCGCCGGACGTTTCAACCACGACGTCCGGCAGGTCCTTGAGCGCGGGCAACACCTCTTCGGTGAACGCCAGTGTGTCCAAGCCGCCGAGCTCAGCGGAGGCAGCGATGCGCGGCGCACCCCAGCCGCCCGTTGCCGATTCGGCCAGCGCAGGCACCACATCCCACGGACGTCCGAGTGACTCGAGGATCCGTGCTTCTTCAAGGTCGTCGCGGTAGCCCCGGTCATCCGGGTGCCGCCACAACGGCTGCGCGGTGACCAAGGTTCCGGACTTGTAGTGCCACTCCCAATGCAGCCGGACCTTGTGGTCGTTGCCGTAATTGGCCAGCAGGGACAGGGTGGGGACGGCCAGTGTGGGCAGCTCCACCGATTCATCCGCGGCCTGCACCGGCGTGGACTGCCGCAACTTCGGATAGAACGAGGTCAGGAACCGGCTCTCATCCTCGGCCGGGATCTGAAGTGTGTCGCCATCCATGACGAATTCCAGCAGCTCATCGCTGATGCCACCCTCAATCGGTGCAAGCGTGATGAGGTTCTTCTGCTGCGGCACCCCCGGCAGCGTTTCCCCGGAGTGCGTGAAGAAAATACCGTTGGCCGGTTTGCCCAGGAACCCCACGGACCCCGGATCCACGGGTTCCCCGCCCAAGGTCACCGACGGCGCGAGCTGCAGGCCGCCGTCGGGCCCTTCCGGTTTTGCGGTGTCCGGAGCGGCTTCAAGTCGCGCCAAGCTGAGGCCGACGACGGCGGGTTGCGACTCAACGCGGACAGGCTCGCTACCAGCGGAGTGGATGAGCGGAATGCCGGCCTTGGTGGCATCGGCGAGGAGGGTCCAGAGGTTCTTGGCTGCGAAATCGTTCAGGCTCAACCACATGGCACCGGACGGTTGCTGCCGGCCGTTGCTGGAGCCGTGTGCCGCGAGGAAAGTCTGAAGCCACTCGACGTGGACCTCATTGAATTCACGCCGGAAACTGACGTAGCTCAGGTTGTTCCACGAGACGTCGCCGCGGATCCACTTGCCCTTGGCGCCCATCATGACCGGGCGGGCCTTGAGTTGGCGGACGCTGCGCATGGGGTCGCGGCGGCCTGTGTAGGAGAAGTGGGCCGCGGGCTCTTCCACCTCGAACTGAAGCGCAAGCTGGATGCCGGCAGCGCTGGGCGCCGTGCCGGGCTTGGCGATCAATCTGTTGAGGGCTTGTTCCCACGCAGGACGTGCCGAGCCGCCCTGTTGGCCGGAGCCCGCCCTCGACGTTTGAATTCCGGGAGCCTGGGAAAGGAGTTGGGCGCGGATGGTGGGGTGGTCTTCGGCAGTGAAGAGCAACGCGGCCACGTGCTTGCAGTCCTTGCGGACCGGGCAGCTGCAGATACCCACCGTGCAGCTCCAGCCGCTGGGCTTACGCACCAGTTTTGCCGACGTCGAATAAGGCTGCGGACCGGTGCCGCGGACCTTGCCCATCAGGAGGCCCGTAGCCGCGTCGAAAGAAATCCCGTTCACGCGGCTGCCCATGGCATAGGCCAATCCGGCCGCGAGCGAGCGGTCCGTGATGGCAGGAGTCTGAATGGCCAGTTCCCAGTTTTCGTCTGTGTGGGACGGCATGCGTAGGGCTACTTTCGGCAGGAGGTTATCTGTTCAATCTTAGTCAGCAGAAAACAGCTCCCAAACTTCGCCCTCCGTTAACCTCTTCCTCGATTGCCACGCCGCTCCCACGCGTACGTTGAAAGTGTCCGGAGCACCATCAGCTTTCAGCAGTGAGGATTCCCCATGACTACCAACGAGTACCCCGTCATCCTGAGCAAGACCAGCTTCGAAGCCGGCAGTGCGGATGTAGTGGATTCCAACGTCAAAGTGGTGAACGAGATGTACGCGGAGCTCCTCAACAGTGACGAAATCGCGACCCCTGCGCTCAACAGCTACTTTGTGGACTTTTACCTGACCCAGGCACCGTCCGGCGGTTTCGCCCAGTACGTCTTCACCGCACCGGAGCGTGAAGAAGTGGACGCCTACATCCGCGCCGGGCTCGAGGGCATGGGAGCCACCCGGCACATTGACCTCTTCAACCGCACCGCCGCGGCCTTCGACGCCCTAACCGAAGATGAAGCCGAGGCCTACCTCGACGGCGACCTGGACGAGTCCGAAACGCCGCCTGCGGCTGTAGTTACCCTGGACGAGCTCGACGGCGAGTTCGAGGCACTGCTGGAAGAAGAGGACATCATCGATCTCAACGCTGCCTACCTTCGCGGCCAGTCCGAACTGCTGGTTCTTTCGGACGAAGAAATCGAAGCGCACATTGCCGAACGCGTCGCCCAGATCCCGGACCTCGCCGAGCGCCAGGCCGAAGCCGACGAAGAAGCCCTCGCCAACGCCCCCGAGTTCGAGGTCATCATCCGCGAACTCTGCGACGTGGCTGGCTACGCCTTGGAAAAGATCACCATGGGCGATCCCAACTACGAGCACGACGGCGTGAAGACCCTCGCCTGGCACTTCTCCACCGACCACGGCGACTACATCATGGTGGAAGATGACGACGAGGCCTTCATGATTCACCCGGAGACCAAGGAGATAGTCGCGGCCGTAGAGTTCGAGGAGTCTGAGGAATTCGCCGACGCGTAGGTCCCTGGTTGGTCTACCGGACGGCAGACATCCTCTGTGTCTCTATGGCCGGACGGCAGACATCCTCCGCGTGTACCCCACCGTCCCCCTAGCCTCGCAAGCTCGGCCAGGGAACCCTGACGGTGTGGGCCCACTTTGCGCTTTGACGCACGCTTCCGGATGCCTGCCGTCCGGCCGCTTGCCACGCTTCCGGATGCCTGCCGTCCGGCCGGCGGTTGCGGACACCGTTGCGACACTCTCAGAGCTCTGGGAGTTGGGGGTGTGTGTCGTAATAGACTCGACCGGTGCGTGCGTATTGGGAGCTGGCCAAGTCATCGTTCCGACGCCATTCCACGTACCGTACTGCCGCCGTCGCCGGCGCTTTCACCAACTCGGTCTTCGGACTCATCCGGGCGTCGCTGCTGCTGAGCGCCATTACGACGGCGGGTGGGGCCATCGGCGGATACTCGGCGATGGAGGCCGCCACCTATGTGTGGTTGGGTCAGGCGCTCCTGGCACCTTTGGGCCTGTTCGGCAACACTGAGCTGGCAAGCCGCGTGAAGTCGGGGGACGTCGCCGTCGACCTTTCCCGGTCAGTCAACCTGACCGCGTCCTACTGGGCTCAAGACCTGGGCCGCGCCGCCTTCGACGTGCTGCCGCGCGGGTTACCGCCGCTCATCGTCGGAGCCCTGGTGACAGGGCTGGCGATGCCCGGAAGCCCCGGGCCCTACCTGCTGGGATTCGTGTCGATCGTGGCTGCCGTATCCCTGAACTTTCTGGGCTTCTTCGCCATCAATCTGTTGTCCTTCTGGGTGCTCGAAATCCGCGGTTTCTGGATGCTGTACATGGTCCTGATGAACCTGCTGTCCGGGTTCCTGGTGCCCGTGACCTGGTTTCCTGACTGGCTGCTCGACTTCGCCCGGGCAACGCCGTTCCCGTCAATGCTGCAGACCCCGGTGGACATTCTCGCGGGAAGGACCGTTGGCGCCGAAAGCCTTGCCATGGTGGGTCTCCAACTCCTCTGGCTGGCCGTGCTGCTGGGGGTTGTGCAGGTGATGGTCCGCTTCGGTTCGCGGAGGCTGGTGGTGCAAGGTGGCTAGTCCGCGCGCGACCTCTCGGCGAGAAACCCGGGACCCTCACGCCCCGGTCACTAACTTGGTCCTCCTCAAACTCCTTGTTTCGGCCAGGCTGCGCTCGCAGCTCGCCTACCGGGGCAGTTTCCTCTCCGACGTCGCCGGGCAAGTCCTGCTGGGATTAACTGAGTTCGTGGAGCTCTACGCGATCGTCCACAACGTCTCCACATTCGGCGGCATGACCTTGGCCCAGACACTCCTGGTATTCGGGCTCGCCTCGGTGTCGTTCGCACTCGGTGACCTGTTGATGGGGGAGACCGATTCCATGTCCGAGACCATCAGGTCCGGCAAGTTGGAGGTGCTGCTGGTCCGGCCTTTGCCTGTGCTGCTCCAGTTGGCGACCTCCGATTTCCAACTGAGACGCGTCGGGCGGCTGATCTTCGCAGTGGCTGCGCTTGTTGCGGCGCTCCTACTCACGGAAGTCGACTGGGACCCTGCCAAGGTCACGTTGGCCCTCATCACACCCCTTGCAGGGGCGGCGATCTTCTGCGCACTCTTCCTTGGCGCTGGAGCCATGCAATTCTGGATCCTCGACGGCAGGCAATTCGCCAATGCTTTCACCTACGGAGGGCGGTATGTGGCCTCCATGCCCGGAGCGGCGCTGTTCTTCCCAATCCAAATCTTCTTCACGTTCGTCATCCCGGCAACGTTGGTGGCCTACGCTCCCAGCCTGGTCATCCTCGACCTCGACGGCCCAGCCGGTATCCCGGCCTGGACGGGTTGGCTGGGACTGCCGGCCGCCCTCGTCCTAAGCGGACTCATGCTGCTCCTCTGGCGGGCGGCCATCAAAAAATACACCGGCGCAGGAGGCTGACATGCCCATCATCGAAGTGGAAAACCTGAGCCGGGAATTCCAAGTCATGGAGTCGGTCGGGCGGTTCCGGCGACGCAAGAAGACGGTTCACGCGGTCCGTGGGATCGACTTCACAATGGAACCGGGGGAGGCCGTCGGTTACATCGGAGCCAATGGGGCAGGCAAGTCCACCACCATCAAGATGCTGACGGGTGTCCTGGTGCCAAGCTCGGGACGCGTGACCGTCTGCGGGTTCAACCCGGTGCCTCAGCGGAAAGCGTTGGCCCGGAAGATCGGCGTCGTGTTCGGACAGCGCTCACAGCTCTGGTGGGACCTTCCGTTACAGGACTCTTACCCGATCCTTGGTGCCATGCATCGCATGTCCGAGGCGGATTGGAGGCCCAGGTTCCGTGAGCTCGCCGATCAGATGGATCTGGGGGAGTTCCTCACCACACCTGTTCGGCAGCTCTCCTTGGGCCAGCGGATGCGGGGCGAGGTTGCGGCTGCCCTGCTGCATCGGCCGGAGCTGGTGATTCTGGACGAGCCGACCATTGGCCTGGACATGATCAGCAAGGAGAAACTGCGCCAGTTCCTGGACGCTGAGCGTCGCGAGAACGGCACCACGCTGCTGCTGACCACTCACGACATGAGCGATATCCAACGTTTATGCCAGCGCGTTCTGGTAGTCGACGACGGCGCCATCGCCTACGACGGCGCGCTCACCGGTTTGGCTGAGGTGGCCGGAGCCGTGCGCACCATGGTGGTTGACCTTGCCGTCCCCGTGCAGTCGGCTGTTCTCTTTTCGCTTCCTGACGGCGCCGTGCACGAAGGTATTGAAGCCGATGGAATCAGGCACAGCGTTTCCTTCGATCCGCGTAGGCTCTCAGCGGCCACCGTGCTTGCCGCGATTTCCAGCACGGCCGAGGTTGCCGACCTGTCACTGCACGAGCCGGACATCGAGCACCTGGTGCGACAGCTCTACGGGAGTGCGAGGCGATAGTTGTATTGCGCGAGTTCGCTGGAACCTTGTGTGCTCGCCCGGAACCTTTCGGCGCTACGGCAGGTTTCCCACGAACCCGGCGCGCTGGGCTTGCAGTCTAGCTGTTCTGGTCCAGCGCCTTGGCGAGGTATCCGAGTAGCTCGTCGTCGACGTCGTCGATGGATTTCAGCCGTACCCGGCGGTCGAAGGAGTCTCCCTCCCGAATCTTCACGGCCTCGAGCCTGCCCTCGGCTGGAGCGTCCAAACGCAGGGCGATATCAACGGTGGTGTTGTTGGTCCGGGTGACCTGGGCAAACTTCCGCCGAGGGCTGTGAAGCGAAACGTAGCCCTTGCGCATCTGGATCACTACGCCGTCGGTCTCAGCGGACCATGCCATCAGAGCGTCCGCTATGGGACGTAACTGGGGGTGGTTGGCGTATTGGCCGTCAAAGAGTTCATCGGCGTCCCGGAGCATGAACTCGGGGTAGCCGAACATTTCCCACGAGACTGCGTATTGCGCGTAGCCCGTGATTCCGTGTTCGTCGCGCATCCAGTCGCGGAGCCCGGCGTCGTTCTTCAAGCCCTTGGCGCGGCCCTCTTCGGCCCACCAATGGACGTCGTGTCCGGACTTGCGCAGAAGCAACGCCTGGTTGCTGTCCACCATGGTTTGCCACGTCTTGGCCGCAGCCTTGAAGTCAGAAGTCTCGCCCATATCCCGATCGTAGCCCGGCGCTGTTTCTGACTTCGCTGGAAACGTGGGCCTTCGTGGGCAAACTTTCGGCATATTCGCACCGTTCCCGCGGCCTCGGCGCTCGGATTTCCACATAGCGCCGCGCACCTCTTTAGCGACTGTACGTTTGGTTGCCATGCTGAGCCGATGGAGCCGCCGTCATCGCGTGAAAGCACCGCCCCGATAGTCCGCCCGCTTCCTGTGCGTGGGTATATGTGGAGGACCGATGAATTACTCCGATTCGGTCTCAACAGTCGAAATATCAGGGCGCTTGTGGAGGCCGGTGAACTGCATCGCTTGAGATATGGCTGCTATATCAGGGCCAGCAAGTGGAACTCCTTGGGGCCGAGGAGGCAGGCCAGGGAGCGGATCGTGGCACATGCGCATGGGACACTGACCACGTCAACAGGTGGTTTCGTTTACAGCCATTTGTCGGCGGCACGACTCCATGGTCTCTTCGTGTGGGGTGTAGATGACAAGGTTCACGTCCTGCACCAAGCCAGGCCTTCCTCCGACCGTTGGGGCAGGGATGTCCGGGGACACACAGAAACTTTCACCGAGGACGATGTGGTGCAGGTTCAGGGTTTGCGGGCGACCACACTCGAACGCACCATCTTTGACAGTGCCAGGATGCTTAGCTATCCCAAAGCACTTGTGATTATGGACCATGGTTTACGAGTCGGAGCCGACATCAGCGCACTTGCCGACATGGCAGCCGTCTCCTCCGGAAAGCGGGGAATCCGCACGCTGCGCAAGGCTTTGGACAACGCAGACCCGCGCTCCGAGTCTGCCGGCGAGACGCTGACCCGTGAGTTGATGCAAAGGCTCAGAATCAGGCCCCCGCAGCCCCAATTCGAGGTGCAGTCCCGTTTGGGTCGCCATCGCATGGATTTCGCTTGGGAAGAGGAAAAACTGGCTCTGGAGTTCGACGGTCGAACCAAATACTTCGACTTCAAACCGACGGACGAGGTCATTTTTCAAGAACGACGGCGGGAAAAGGCACTGGCAGAGGAGGGCTGGCGGTTTATCCGAATCGAGTGGAAGGACCTTTTTCAAGAGCGCACCTTCAAGGAACGCATCCTTCGGGCGCTCAGGTGATCAGTCCGGACTGCGAGTTCGTGGGAACCCTGCCTGTTCGGGAGGAACCTTTCGGCGACATGGCAGGCTTCCCGCGATCTCGGTGCCACGCCTCAGTAGCCCGAACCCCCAGTGCCCTTGATCATCTCCCCGGACGGGCTGACCAAGTACCAAACGCCGCCCACGCCCTGACCCGTCACGTCGCCGGGAGCTTTGTCCTTGGCGTAGTAGTACAGGGGCATGCCGTTGAGAGTTACCTGCTTCTTGCCGTCAGGCGTCACAATGGTTCCCACAGTGCCGGTGACGCCTTCAACCGTGGGCGAATCCGACGTCGTGGTGAAGACGGGCCAAGCTTCCAGGCAAGCGTCCACGCAAGCGCTGGTTCCCAAGTCCTTGACGTCCTTGGTGAAGAAGTAGAGGCTCATGCCCTTGCTGTCCGTCACGATCTGACCTGCGCTGGAGGATGACACCTTCATTTCGGCGCCAGCTGCGGTGGTGGAGTCCACTGTCGGGGACGCGGAGGTTGCTGCCGAAGAGGGAGTAGCCGCGGGAGGTGGTGCGGAGGTAGCGGTGGTTCCAGGACTTCCGCCACACCCGGCCAAGGCAGCGGTCAGGATCAACACACCGAATCCAAAACTGAGTCGTTTCTTCATGTCTAGCTCCTTTGACGAGCCGGCCGGAAAGGACCGGCGCTAACCCCTACGACGCCGCTGGGGGAAGAATGGTTCATGGGGCTGAACCTTTTCCGTTCGCTCGTCGTCGTATAGGCGAAGGGGCAGCTGAAAGAGGGAGGTGGCTATGCCGTTGGATGAAGACGTGGTGGCTGCGATCTACCGCGACCACGGCACTGCTCTGAAGCGCTTCGTTCTCAGCTGCACGTCCGACGCCCATCAAGCGGACGACGTCGTTCAGGAAGCTATCCTCAAGGTATGGCAGCACGCCCCGCAGATCACGGGAAGTTTGCGCAGCTACCTTTTCCGGACGGCCCGCAACGTCATCATCGACAACTACAGGAAGGCCCAGCGCCGCCCTGCCGAGGCCGGCGAGCAGGACCTCCCGGACCATCCTGCAACGGAGCGCGTTGATGAACTCCTGAACAGGGTCCTCGTGGAGGAAGCGCTGCTGCGCCTGAGTCACGAACACCGCCAGGTTTTGGTGGCCCTCCACTATCAAAGGTTCACCGTTAACGAGGCAGCACTGCAGCTGAACATCCCGGCGGGAACCGTGAAATCCCGGGCTTTCTACGCTGTGAAAGCCCTCCGAACGATCCTTGATGAAATGGGGGTGGAACGATGAACGGCAACTCCGCACACCAGTCGCTGGGCGCCTATTTGCTGGGTGGGCTCGAGCCCGAGGAGGCACGCACGTTTGAGGATCATCTCGCCAAATGCCCTGAATGCCGCCACGAGTTGGAGCAACTGGAAAGCCTGCCCGCCTTGCTCGACGCCCTTCCTGCAGCTGACGCCGTCGCCCTCACCGTTGCTGGTGGCGCGAACGCGCTCTCACCATTGGAACCGAAACCTGAGGCGCTCCCCGAGAAGGTCTTGGTGGACCTGTCGATCCGCAGGCGGCAATCACGACGGCGGTGGGCGGCTTTGGTGGGCGCGGTTGCTGCTGCTTGCCTCGCTGTTGGCTTCCTTGCCGGGCCCCTGCTGAACCAGCCCGCGAAACCGGACGCAAGCTATTCGGTTCAGTCGGAAAGCGGATTGCAGCTGACCGTGGGCATGGTGAAGAAGAACTGGGGTACCGAACTCGCTGTGGAGGGCCGGTCCATGCCGCAGGAAGGCACGCTTTACCTGTGGGTGAAAGGCCGGGATGGTGCCGAAGAACGCACGTGCGGATGGACGGCCACTCAGAGCGGCCGGATCAAGATCAC
The DNA here is from genome assembly GCF_048595705.1 of Paenarthrobacter sp. TA1.8. Taxonomy (NCBI): domain Bacteria; kingdom Bacillati; phylum Actinomycetota; class Actinomycetes; order Micrococcales; family Micrococcaceae; genus Paenarthrobacter; species Paenarthrobacter sp. TA1.8. Next base: position 4,259,518 of record NZ_CP184287.1, on the reverse strand, counting down.
GGGTGCCACGCCCGTGCAGTTGGCCGGCATCGCCGGTGTTGAGCTTCGTGATGAAGCAGAGAAGACCGTGGCCTCGATTTCGGTGCCGTGAACCTTAGCGGTCCGTGACCCCTGAGCCCTGGGCACGCAGTTCCGCAATCAGGGCATGGTCTTCGCAAGCCCGGGCGAACGCCTCAATGCGACGCTCAATCTCCCGGCCCAGGAGCCAGGTTCCGATCCTCTCGGCCAACGGCTTCACCAGGGCCGGGCGGCAGGAAAAGGTGTACTTCCAGACTGCCCGGGTGCCGCCGTCGTCCGGGGTGAACCGCCAGCCGCCGCCGAAATTCTCGAAGAACCAAGGCCCGGACACCATGGTCATACCCACGTTTCGTGGAGGCGTGTACGAGACGTATTCACTGACCATTTTCAGGCCCATGCGGGAAACAGTCCGGGTCCTGACGCCCTTGCCAGCCGATTTGGCCCCATCCAGAAAGGCTTGGGCGGAGATGAACGGATCCCATTTGAGCCTGAAATCACCCGTGGTCTGGGAGAGGGCAAAAGCGGTCTCGGGATCCAGCCGGATCAGCCGCTCGGCACGTACCTGCGGCATTAGGATCCCTGCCCAGCGCCGAGGACCAGGAACACCATGAAGGCAACACCAAAGACATTGACCGCCATGATCGCCAATCCGACGATTCCCGTAATGCGGCCCGCGTTCATGCGACCCGCCCGGAAGACCGCGAGCAACCCACTGACTATAGCCACAATAGCCAGAAGGACCGCGACTCCCGCCAGGATCAGTGCACCGAACCACCAAGCGTCGTTGCCCTGGTTGTAGCGGCTTATCGACGAGGCGATAGCGGCAATACCCAAGGGAATGCTCACTACGGCCGCGACGGGGGAGAGGACAGCAGCGACGATGCTCGTGATGCCGGCGCCCAGGCCCCGCGTGCCGGACCGTTGTGGTTGCTGGTAGTAGTCGATCGGCGGCTGATAGCTCATGGTTCCCCCATAGTCCGTTGGCTAAAGCTTGCGGTACGTGAGGTCAAAGATCATGCGCCCGGCCTCGTGGGCTTTGTTTTCAAAGCTTGTCCGGATTCTGCCATCGAACCGGGGAGCCCAGCCGCCTTCTTCATCCACGCCCTCGTTCGGACCGGTGTGCTCGGTGCTGACCGGCGCACGGCCTTCGCGGACGGGCGCACCACCCACAACAGACTCGACGCCGGACTGCCAGACCTGCGTCAGCGGGCTCTCCTCGCCGCTGCGCTCCCCTTCGTGCATGTTCTCGAACTCTGTGGACCCGGCCAGCACTTCGCGGACGTGCACGGCATAGTTGGACCAGTCCGTGGCGATGCGCCAGTAACCGCCCTTTGCGAGAGCCTTGGCAGCTACTGAAGCGAAGGCAGGTTGAATAAGGCGTCGCTTGTGGTGCCGTGCCTTGTGCCAAGGATCCGGGAAGAACACCCAAAGCTCGCTGACCGACCCCTCCGGGAGCATCGACTCGAGAACCTCTGGGGCGTTGGCTTCCACCACCCGCACGTTGGTCAGCCCACGGCTGTTGATCTTGATGATGGTGTTGGCCAAACCTGGTGTGTAGACCTCTACCGCAAGGAAGTCCTTGTCCGGGTTCTGCTCCGCGGCATGGACCACAGCGTCACCCAGGCCCGAACCGATCTCCACAATCAGGGGTGCCTTGCGCCCAAAGACTGCCTCGGCGTCGAAGGTGTAGTCCGGGTGGACCGAGGTGTTGGCAACATGGCGCGGCACCTGAATGGCCCAGCGTTCTGCGTGCTCTTCCCATGCGGCTTGCCTGCGTCCCTGCAGTCGGGTGCCACGGCGCACAAAGCTGACTGGCCGACCACCGTAGGTACCGAAGGAAGCCTGGCTGCCGGGCGTGACTGGTCGCGGGGAATCTGGGGTTTCACTCATCCTTTCCAGAATACTTTGGTTCCGACGAGACGTTCGGCGGACCCGATCGAGTACGGGTAGCGGGCGTTCTTAGAAGGGGATCAGGTAAGGACGCGTTATCAATACCCAAATGCCGATCGAGACCTCCAGCGCGACAACAGCCAAGCCGGACATGCCCATAAACCATGCCTTCGTGTGGCGTCCGCCGGGTGAGCGGCCTCTGGCCAAAACCATCGACGATATGCCCAGTATTAGTGCCACAAATGCGCATGTGCACGGGAGGCTCCACACAACGGCAGGCACGACCCAAGCTAACCTGCCGGATGATGGGCCTGACCTCGTAAGAAGCACCGCGAGCAGAGAGAAGGGAATGGTCACGTACCAGCACAATGGCGCAGCCAAAGAAAACACGACGCTTGCAATTCCTGTATTCAACCCCGGTGGCTGCGCCGGGGGGGACGAGCACGTAACCCAGCGCGGGCTTATCACTCTTAGTGGTGTTCGGCGAAGATTCAGGCTCTCTATCCATGAGCTCAACGCTATGGATCGCCAAGCAACACAGGCAGGGGTGATCAGCCCTATGTGGATAACTGCACTGGAAATCGTCCACTGGTCACATCCCGCCCAACAAGCCCGGATCAGGACCGACTGACAGAATAGGACGGGTGACCTCCTCCAAGACGCCCGGCTACCGAGAAAAAACCGTTCTTCCCGATATTGCGGTGGATGCCGAGATTGACGATGAACCAGCCGCGGACCCCACTCAGCTCCGCGGCAAGCGGGGTCTCGTTTACTTAGGCATTTGCCTGGTGCTGATCGGCCTGAATCTGCGGACGGTCTTCTCCAGTTTTTCCGCCGTGCTTCCGGAAATTACATCCGACGCGGGCCTGCCGGGCTGGTCGCTGGTTGTCCTCACCACGGTGCCGGTTACCTTGTTGGGCGTTTTCGCGCCTCTTGCTCCAGTCCTCGCCCGCAGGTTCGGCGCGGAACGTGTGCTCCTGGGCGCCATGGCTGTCCTCACCGTAGGGCTGGTGCTCAGGCCCTTGGAGATCCCCGGAATGGGCCACCTGCCCGCCCTTCTGGCCGGAACGGCGGCCTGCGGTGCTGCCATCGCACTGTGCAACGTCCTCCTTCCGGGCGTCGTCAAGCGGGATTTCCCACACCGCCTTGGCCTGATGGGTGGGCTCTACACCACGGCGATCTGCGCTTCGGCGGCACTGGGCGCGGGCTTCACGTATCCGGTCTTTACGGCAACCGGCCACTGGACATCGGCGCTGTGGTTCTGGGCGGTGCCCGCCGCCGTCGTACTTTTGCTCTTCCTGCCCCTGGCAATCCGTCAGCCCTCCGTAAAACACCAAGCGGTCCACGGTGGCGTCAACGTGTGGCGTTCAGCCGTGGCCTGGCAGGTGACGCTGTTCATGGTGCTGCAGGCAATGATGTCGTTCAGTGTGTTCGCTTGGATGGCCCCGATCTTGCGCGACCGGGGGATCGACGGCGGAACGGCGGGGCTGATCGTGTCCGTGTCTATCGTGCTTCAGATGCTCGGCTCGCTGTTTGCCCCTGCCCTGGCCACGCGCTTCAAGGACCAGCGAATCATCAACATGGTGGTGGCGCTGATGACCGGCGGCGGTTTTGCCCTCACCATCTTTGGCCCCACCGAGCTGATCTGGATCTGGACAGGACTCAACGGGCTGGGCCAGGGATCGTTGACCGCCGTGGCCCTCACGATGATCATGGTCCGTACCCGCGACGCCCACACCGCGGCACACCTGTCCGGCATGATGCAGGGCGTCGGCTATGGAGTGGGTTCGCTCGGCACACTGATGGTAGGCCAGCTTCATCAGGCTACGGGCGGCTTCGCAGCGGCTGGAATCCTGTTCCTGGTGGTCGGTTCCCTGGCGGCTTTCTTCGGATATCGGGCTGGCCGCGACCGCTTCGTTTAACCCAAGTAGGTGACAGCACACGTCGCAATGAGGGCTCATTGGAACATGTGCTGTCACCTAGTTGGGGAGGAGAACTTAGACCGTGAGGTCTTTGCCCTTCGTCTCCGGGATGGAGAAGGCGAACGCGATGCCCACCAGCAGCAGGATCACTGCGTATACGTTGAACAACTGGGCCTGCCCGATGCTGCCGAGCCACGTCTGCAGGTACGGAGCCGTGCCACCAAAGGCAGCGACGCAGATGGAGTACGGAACACCCACGCCAATGGTGCGAATGTGCGTCGGGAACAGCTCGGCATAGACAGCCGGGACGATCGCGGCGCTACCGGCGATGAAGAACAGCATCACGGACATGGACACGGCGAGCTGCCACGGTGAGTCCTTGAGCAGCCACGTCATGGGGAAGTGCAGGAGCGCGGCGCCCGCGGCCGAACTGATGATCACAGGCTTGCGGCCGATGCGGTCGGACAGCTTGCCCCAGAACGGCAGCGCGGCGATGAACACCACGTTGGCCACCACGCCGGCCCAGAGCGCCTCTCCGCGGTCCATCTTCAGCGAGGTCGCGGCGTAGCTCGGAGCCACGACACCCCAGATGTAGTACACAACCGTCAGGCCCACGGTGAGGCCGATAACCTGCAGGGCCTGCTTGCGGTACTTCACGATCTGCGGCCATATGGGCAGGCGCTTCTCAGTGGGCGCCTCGGCCTCGAACGCTTCGGTTTCCTTCATCTTGGCCCGCATGAACAGTGCGTAGATCCCCAGTGCGCCGCCGATGAGGAACGGGATGCGCCAACCCCACGAGCTCATGTCTTCCTTGCTCAGGGTTGCCGTGAGGATTGCGCCCAGCAGCGTACCGGCCAGGATTCCCGCGGTGCCGGAGGTGTAGATGAGGGTCGCCCAAAAGCCGCGGTGTTCCTTGGGCGCCATCTCGGACAAATACGTTTGCGACGACGGCAGCTCACCACCGTGCGCCAGGCCCTGGATGAGGCGGGCGATCAGGAGCATCACCGAAGCGAAGGCGCCAACGGCAGCGAACGTTGGGGCGATGCCGATGAGGAGGCTACCGACGGCTCCGAGGGCAACAGCCACCGTCATGGAGGTCTTGCGGCCGATCCGGTCGCCGATCCAGCCGAACACGAAGCCGCCAAACGGACGGGCAACGAAGCCGACGGCGAAGATCGCCAAGGTGGACAGCACTGCTGATGTGGGATCGGCCTGGCTGAACAAGGCGCTCGCGATAAACGGCGAGAACGTGGCGTAGATGGCCCAGTCGTACCATTCAACGGCGTTGCCGATGCCGGTGCCAACAAGCGTGCGCATGTGCGACTTGTGGACTTTGACGTCGGGGGACGTTCCTACGGTGGTGGTCATGTGCTTCTCCAAGATCAGGCGGGCAGGGAGTTAGTTGCCGGCGAGGGCGGCGATACGGGACACGGCGAGTTCGGCGTACAGCGCGGCACCGTCGGTGAGGACACCGTCGTCGAACATTGCGTAGGGCGAATGGTTGAACGGCGACGTCGTGTGGTCGGCGCCGGGGGCAACTGCGCTGAGTCCCACGAAGGTGCCGGGGACTTCGGCCAGGACCCGGGAGAAGTCCTCGGAACCGCTCAGGGGAGTGGCCATGCGGGTGTGCCGGGACTCGCCGAACATTCCGGCGATGACCTTCTCCGCAGTGGTGGTCTCGTTCTCATCATTGATGGTGAGGGGGTATTCCTCTTGGTAATGCACGTCCGCCTCCAAGCCGTGGGCTGCAGCGATGCCATGAAGCAGCCTGGGTACTGCTTCCATCATCTTCCGACGGGACTCCTCGGAGAAGGTCCTGATGGTGGCTTCGATGCGGGCGGTCTCGGGGATGACGTTGCGCTTGGTTCCGGCGTGCAGGACGCCAACTGTGAGGACCACGGGATCGAACATGTTGAACTGGCGCGTGACCATCACCTGAAGTGCCGTGACCATCTCGGCAGCTGCAGTGACGGGGTCTTTGGCGGAGTAGGGAGCGGAGCCGTGGCCGCCCGCGCCCAGCACAGTGACGACAAGGCCGTCGGAGGAACTGAGCATGACGCCCGGCTTGGTGACGAACTGGCCATGCGGTTCAAGGGAGGAGAACACGTGCATACCGTAGGCAGTATCTGCGCGACGACCGGCCGCGTCCAGGACGCCTTCCTTGATCATGTAACTTGCGCCGTCGAAGCCCTCTTCGCCGGGCTGGAACATGAGGATGACGTCGCCCGCCAACTGGTCGCGGCGCTCGGCCAGCAGGGTGGCGGCGCCGGCCAGCATGGAGGTGTGCAGGTCATGGCCACAGGCGTGCATGGCTCCATCCACGCGGGAGGTGTAGTCCACGCCGGTGGTCTCCTGCACAGGAAGTCCGTCCATGTCGGCACGCAGCAACACCACGGGCTTCTCAGCTGATGCGTGAGCCGCACCACCGCGCAGAACCGCGGTGACCGACGTCGTCTCCTTGCCAAGGGTGATCTCGTAAGGCAGTCCATCCAGCGCCTGGAGTACCTTCTCCTGCGTGCGGGGGAGCTGCAGGCCGATCTCCGGTTCGCGATGGAGGTCGTGGCGGAGGCGGACGATGTCCTCCTGCAGTTCCTTGGCGTCGGCGGCGATGGTCATGTGTTCTCCTGGTCTTCCTAGGTGACGTGTTCCTCATGCCATTCTGGGGTGACGTGATTCACATGATGCTAAACATCTGTAAATATGCACCGACTAGTGCTTTCGAGCAGGAATCATGCACGCTTCTGCAAGAATGGGCTCATGGAGCTCAGTGAGGAAGACCTGCGCCTGGTCAACGCCCTGCAGATCTCGCCACGGATCAGCTGGTCCGACGCCGGAGAAGTCCTGGGCGTCCACGCCACCACGCTGGCATCCCGATGGGAACGCCTGAGGGGAGCCGGTGCAGCATGGACCACCGCACACCTCATGGGCGACCCCAAGGATATGTGCCTGGCCATGGTGGATATCGACTGCGAAATGCACCTTAGGCCGGATGTCACCTCCGCAGTCGCCCGACTTCCCGAGGTCATCACGGTAGAAGAGGCTGCCAGCAACCGCGACCTCACGCTCACTGTGATCACGCAGGACCTGGGGCAGTTCAGCACACAGGTGTTGCCGAAACTCAAGGAGATCAGAGGGCTCACCAAGTACCACACAGCCCTCTGCACTCGGATTCACACCAGCGGATATGCGTGGCGGCTCAACGTCCTCACCAAGGCAGAGCAGCAGGCACTCAAGGCGCTCGCCGGACCTGAATCGGCAAACCCGTCAGCCCACGACGCCATGGTGCTCCCGCTACCGGAGAGTCATCTGGCGATCATCCCGTTCCTCGCCCGCGACGGCCGTGCCACAGCCGCCGAAATTGCCCGCGCCTTGGGCCGAAACCCCGCCACAGTCCAGCGGCAACTGGGCAGGGTCCTGAGTAGCCGGATGTTGTCGTTCCGCTGCGAAATCGCCCAACAATTCTCCGGCTTCCCCATCACGGTCCAGTGGTTCGCAAACGTTCCCGCAGGTGAGCACGAAGCAGCGGCCACAGAGTTGCGGGCCATCAGGAACATCCGCTTCTCCGCGTCCACCACAGGCCGCACCAACTTCACCATGATCATGTGGTTGCGCTCGCTGGCGGACGTCATGGAAATGGAGCTCACCATCCAGCAGCGGATCCCGGGCGTCCAACTCGTGGAGAGCGTGGTCATGCTGAACACGGCCAAACGCGTGGGATGGATGCTCAATCCGGACTCCACCGCCACAGGAACAGTGGTGCCGCCCTACGGAGAGCTGCTGCCAGCCGGTATTTAGGGCGTGCAGGTTTCTAGGCGTGCTTGGTTGCCCTCAGGACCGTGTCCAGGGTGGTGCCGGGCTCGCCGTCGGGTCCCGTGACAATACGCGCCCGGTCTGTCAGGACGTTGACGAACCACGGCTCGCGGTCCAGCCTCAGGGCACCTGCCAGTTGCTCCGGCGTGAAGAACATTCCGGACTCATGATGATGGCTCCACGACGGGAGTCCATGCGGGTGATGGCCCACCACCAGCAACGTGCCGCCGGGTGCGACGGCTGCCGCGGCTGATGCCACCGAATCCCGCCACGGCAGGAGGGGAGAGTGCAGGAACTGGGCCGAAACCAGATCGAAGACGGGCTCAGGCTCCCACTCCGTGAGGTCCTGTTGCTGCCACGTGATCCGCTCGCTGACGTCGCTTTCTGCTGCATGCGCGGCTGCACGTTCAAGCGCGACGGCGGACACGTCCATTGCGGTAACCGTCCAGCCTTGCGCCGCGAGCCAGATAGCGTCAGCGCCCTCCCCGCAGCCGAGGTCGAGGGCTCTTCCGGGTTTGATGCCTGCAACTTCCGCCACCAGCTGCGGATTCGGGTTTCCGCTCCACACCTTGGGACGCTCCCGGTACATACCGTCCCACATGTCCACGGCATTGTCGGCGTCCTCGTGGAGGTTCAATCCGCTCTGCTCGGCCCCTTCGTGGGTGTGTTGACCGTGTTGGTGAGTGGCGGCGTCGTGCGTGTGTTCAGTCATTACCCAAGCGTGCCGCGACGCCGCGTTGAAAGGCAATGGCTGTTGCTATTCCGGCAAAGTCCAGCGTTGTGCGCCGGCGCCCGAGGCTCCGAGTTCGTCCGAAGGGTTCTGCAACGTACAGGATTTCAGGCTGAGGCAGCCGCACCCGATGCACCCGTCGAGGTCGTTGCGCAGATGCTGCAAGGCAGCGATCCGTTCGTCCAGTTCCTTGCGCCAACGCAACGACAACCTGGACCAATCGCGCTTGGTGGGCGTGCGGCCATCGGGAAGGGATTCCAACGCCTCACGGATGTCTTTCAGGGGCAGGCCCACCCGTTGGGAGGTCTTGATAAACGCGACCCGCCGCAGTGTGTCCCGCCGGTAACGCCGCTGGTTGCCGGCCGTTCGCTCCGCCTCGATGAGCCCGTTCCGTTCGTAGAAATGAAGGGCCGACGCCGACACTCCACTCCGTTCGGACAGCTCACCAATGGTGAGTGGCCGGTGCGTTTCGACTGGCGGCATGGCGTTCTTCCGTGACTGGGTGGTGGATTGACCTCAACATTAGTTGAGGTTCTAGGCTGACGTCCATGACCTCTGACACCTCAACGGCCGGGATACTGCGCCGCCCATACCTGCTTGCCACCGTAGGGGCGTGCGCACTTGTGTTCCTGAGCGCGTTCGAGTCCCTCGCAGTGACCACCATCATGCCGCTCGTCAGCCGCGACCTGGACGGAGCCAGCCTCTACGCGCTGGCTTTCGCAGGCCCACTGGCCACAGGCGTGATGGGCATGGTGGCGGCAGGAAACTGGTCGGACCGTCGTGGTCCGGCGGCGCCTTTGTACACCTCCGTGGCGTTGTTCGTGGCTGGCCTGCTGATCGCCGGTACGGCCGGAACCATGGAGATGCTGGTGCTGGGGCGACTAGTACAAGGACTTGGTGGCGGCGCGATGACCGTGGCCCTCTACGTGTTGGTTGCCCGCGTGTACCCGCCGGTGCTCCACCCGAAGATTTTCGCCGCCTTCGCCGCGTCCTGGGTGGTTCCTTCCCTGGTGGGTCCATTCGCGGCCGGTGTGGTGGCCCAACTGAGCAGTTGGCACTGGGTGTTCCTGGGGGTGGTGGGCCTGGTAGTTCCAGCTTTGCTGATGGTGGTGCCAGCCGTGCGGGGGATGAATTCCGAACCCGCCTCCGAGCCCGTTCCCTGGGCCTTCGGTCGTATGGGGTGGGCGGCGCTCGCCGCCGTCGCTGTCCTCGGACTGAACCTGTCCGCGGAGGTGCCCGGCTTCGGTGGGGTGATTGCCGTCGTCGCGCTGGTCATTGCCCTTATCGCGGTGAAGCCGCTGGTTCCGCGGGGAACCCTCACTGCCCGACGCGGTCTGCCCAGTGTGATCCTGGTCCGCGGGCTGGCATCTGCGGCCTTCTTCGGGGCCGAGGTGTACCTGCCGTACCTGCTGACCGAGCGCTACGCGTTCACGCCGACGTTCGCCGGGCTGACGCTGACCGGAGCCGCACTGGCGTGGGCCGGGGCATCGGCGATCCAGGGGCGGCTCGGTGCCCGATTGGCCGACGATCTCGCCGTGAAGATCGGCGCTCTTTTGGTGCTGGTCGCCGTGATCTCGACGTTGGTGACCGCGGCGTTTAGCCTGCCCGCGGCAGTTGCCATCGCTGGTTGGATCCTTGCCGGTGGCGGCATGGGGCTCATGTACCCGAGGCTGTCCGTGATGACGTTGGCGCTCTCCACCAAGGAAAACCAAGGCTTCAACAGCGCGGCCATGTCCATCTCCGATTCCCTCGGCGGGGCACTGTCCCTCGCCGCTACGGGACTTGTCTTCGCTGCATTCACGACGACGAACTCGTTTGCGGGGGTCTTCGCACTGACGGCGATCATCGCCGTCGTCGGGGTAGTCATCGCGCCGAGGGTCGCCGCCCGCTCGGGTGGGATGAGCAGGGGTGGGGCGGGCATGGGTGAGCCAGGTGCCCAAGCGGGCGCCCCGGACGCCCCGGACGCCCCGGACGCCCAACCCGAGCTCACGCATCACGCCTGACTCGTTGTGGGGCCCGCTCTGCAGGGTATTGCCGCCTGGAAGGGTGCAGATCGGGCCTCGCAACGCGGGGTGGGCTCGTTGTGGGGCCCGCTCTGCAGGGTATTGCCGTCTGGAAGGGTGCAGATCGGGCCTCGCAACGCGGGGTGGACTCGTTGTGGGGCCCGCTCTGCAGGGTATTGCCGCCCGGAAGGGTGCAGATCGGGCCTCGCAACGCGGGGTGGGGCGGGGGCCTGACCAGCCCCGATGCGGGCCCGCAGGAGAAACACTGCTAAGCTAGGAACACTTGATGTGCGGTGACGCCCTGAAGCAGGTGGCCTAACAGGCTACGCGACGGGGCATTTTTCATGTGAGAGGCACATCCTGCGTCGATGAACGCGTTCCATTTGGTCCCGGCCAACGCTGTTGAAGCGAACCGGTAGACCACCTGACTTTTCCTCGGCGAACCCCTGGCCCAACCGGCGTCGGGGGCCGATGTCCGCAACTGGACACCGCCCGAAAGACATGAAGTTTATGACTACTTTTGCTGCCCTTGGCACGCCCAAGCCCATTGCTGAATCCCTCGCCGCCGATGGCATCGAAGAGGCATTCCCCATCCAGGTGAAGACCCTCCCGGATACGCTCGCAGGTCGCGACGTCCTGGGCCGTGGCCGCACCGGCTCCGGCAAGACCATCGCTTTCGCCATCCCGCTCGTGGCCCGCTTGGCCGAGCGCGAAGCAAAGCACTTCCGTAAGCCGGGCCGCCCCATGGGCCTCGTCCTTGCACCGACGCGTGAACTGGCAACTCAGATCAACGCCACCATCGAGCCGCTGGCCAAGGCCATGGGCCTGAACACCACGGTCATCTATGGCGGCATCTCCCAGGCACGCCAGGAAAAGGCGCTGCGCGCCGGCGTCGACATCGTCATCGCCTGCCCGGGCCGCCTCGAAGACCTGATCCGCCAGCGCATCCTGACCCTCGAAGCCGTTGAGGTCACCGTGCTGGATGAGGCAGACCACATGGCTGACCTGGGCTTCCTCCCGGTCGTCAAGAAGCTCATGGACATGACCCCCACCCAGGGTCAGCGCCTGCTCTTCTCCGCAACGTTGGACAACGGTGTTGACAAACTGGTCAACCGTTACCTCTCCAACCCGCTGACGCACTCCGTGGACGATCCCCAGGCCGCTGTCACCACCATGGAACACCACGTCCTGGTGGTCAACGACCAGACCGTCAAGAAGCAGCTCATCGTTGAACTGGCCTCCGGCGCCGGCCGCCGCGTCCTCTTCATGCGGACCAAGCACCACGCCCGCAAGCTTGCCAAGACCCTCACCGACGCCGGCATCCCCGCCGTCGACCTTCACGGCAACCTGTCGCAGAACGCCCGCGACCGTAACCTTGCCGAGTTCTCCAACGGTGACGTACGAGTCCTGGTGGCCACTGACGTCGCAGCCCGCGGCGTGCACGTTGACGACGTCGAACTCGTCATCCACGTTGACCCGCCCACAGAGCACAAGGCATACCTGCACCGCTCCGGCCGTACGGCACGCGCCGGTTCCGATGGCACCGTGGTTACGCTGACGCTCCCCGAGCAGCAGAGTGACGTCAAGAAGCTCATGAAGGCTGCCGGCGTTGACGTTTCGTTTGAGCGCGTCACGGCAAGCTCCCCCTTGGTTTCAAAGCTCGTGGGTGACATCGCGGACAAGGTTGATCCCCGCACCCGTGCGGCCCTCCTCGCTGCGAAAACCCAGCAGGGTGGCGGCACATCCACCGGCGCCAACGCCCAGCGCAAGCGCGCACGCCGTTCCACGCAGGCTGCTCCCACCGCTGGTGGTCGTGGCGGTCGCAATGGACGCGGCAAGGTCGCGGCTGAGCCGGTTCGCACCGACGTCAACCGCGCTGAGCGTCGCGCAGCAATGAACGACGACGTCGCCCGCAGCCCCCGCGGTCGCGGCAAGGCTGGCGCTACTCACCGCAACGACGTTCCAGGCTCGCAGGGTCAGAACGGTCGCAGCGGCCGCCCGGCTACCGGCCAGCGTTCAGCTTCGGCTCCGCGCACGGCATCCACCACGAGTACTCGTACCGGCGGAAACAAGGCCGTTTGGTCTTCCGCAACGGGCGCTACGTCCGGTGGATCCTACGGCTCGGGTGCCTCAGGCAACTCCGGTCGCGGTGGTTCCGGTGCAGGTCGTCCGGCACGCAGCGGTCCTCGTCGTGCGTCGGCTCCCGCGTCCAACGAGCGTCGCGGCCGCTAACCTCCCCGTTGTGAGGCCCGCTCTGCGCACTATTCCCTAGGTTTGGCGTGCAGAGTAGGCCCCGCAACTCATAGGCTCCCCGTTGTGAGGCCCGCTCTGCGCACTATTCCCTAGGTTTAGCGTGCAGAGTAGGCCCCGCAACTCACCAGCCTCGGGCGCGCCACTCCTCAAGGTGTGGCCGCTCGGCGCCGAGGGTCGTGGGCAATCCATGGCCCGGGTGCACCAGGGTCTCGTCCGGATAAGCGTCGAACAGTCGCTCCGACACGTCGTTCAACAGAGAAGTGAAGCGTGCAGGATCTTTCTGTGTGTTGCCGACGCCTCCCGGAAACAACGAGTCTCCACTGAAGATGTGGGCAGGTCCGTTCGGATCCTGGTACACGAAAGCGATCGAGCCCGGGGTGTGTCCGCGCAAGTGGACCGCCGTGATCTCGAAGCCATCGAACCGTTCGACGTCGCCGTGACCAAGCCGGACATCCACTGGAACCGGCAACGCATCGGCGTCGTCCGCTCCAGCTGAGGTGGTTGCCCCGGAAACGGCGACCAACTCCGGCAGCGCCCGGACGTGGTCCCAGTGCTGGTGAGTGGTGGCAATCCTGGCGAGCTTCGGCGTCGCGGCAGTATCTGCGGCACTGTCCTGGAGCAGCTGCTGAATGGCCGGAAGGTCGTCGGCGGCGTCGATCAACAACTGCGCACCCGTGGACTTTGCGGTCAACAGGTACACATTGTTGTTCATCTCGCTGACCGAAATGCTGCGGATAGTGACGTCACGCAGTGAGTGAATAAGCGAATCCATCGTGTCAGTCTATGCAGTTGCCGGGTTGGCTTCGCGGCCCTGTGAAACCCAGTTGGGGTCGGCAGAGCGTGAACCCACGACGGCGGCCGCAGCTTGGTCGAGCCTCTCAAGCTGCGCTGTTCCCAGTTGCAGGGACAGCGCCCCAAGGTTCTCGTCGATCCGGTGCGTCTTGCGCGTGCCGGGGATGGGAACCACAGAAATCCCGAGGCGCTGACCTTGGGTAAACAGCCAAGCCAGGGCTACCTGGGCCGGAGTTGCATCCAGCCCGCTGGCTACCTCGCGGACCGCGGCCACTACGGCCTGGTTCGCATCAAGTGCCTCGTCACCAAAACGGGGGATCTTATGGCGGAAGTCATTTTCGCCAAGGTCGCTCGCGCTGACGGTTCCCGTAAGGAATCCGCGGCCCAGCGGCGAATATGGCACGAACCCGACGCCAAGTTCCTTGGCCGCAGGCACAACGTTGAGCTCAACATCCCTGCTCCAGATGGACCATTCACTCTGGACCGCGGCAATGGGATGTACGGCGTTGGCCTGCCTGAGCTCCTCGGCTGTCACTTCAGACAGTCCGAGGTGCCGGACCTTGCCCTCTCGGACCAGCTCCGCCATGGCCTCCACGGTTTCCACTATCGGAACGCGGAGGTCACGGCGGTGCATGTAGTAGAGGTCAATCACGTCAGTGTCCAGGCGGCGGAGGCTCGCTTCCGCCGCTTGCCTGATGTAGGGCGCATCCCCGCGGACTCCCGTGTACCCGTCCGCGGGGTTGCCCTCAATTCCGAACTTCGTGGCCACCTGGATCTCGTCGCGCCGCTCCTTCAAGAGCCTGCCAACCAGTTCCTCGTTACTGCCCGCGCCGTAGACGTCTGCGGTGTCGATGAACGTGATGCCCGCGTCCACTGCATGCCTGAGCGTCTGCAGGCCTTCCTCGGGTTCAATCCCACCGTAAACAGGGGTGAGGGCCATTCCACCGAAGCCGAGGGGGCTGACCTTGAGGCCGTCGCCGAGCTGAACTGCAGTCATGAACTTCTCCAATGCGCGTTTGGGTGCTCTTGAAAGCATGAACTCAGTGGCTCACATGGGTATTCCTGTTGGCGCCAGAATTGGGCGAAGGGTGCCCGGTTGGCTTGCCCGATTCGGGGGTTCCCTGCGTGACGTGCCGCGCGAACGGCACGATGGGCAGCGAGCCATCGAAACGGAGCAGTGCTACACGGGGAACCGGGCAGGAGCAGTGCTACTCGGCCTTGGCTGCGGCCTTGTCAGCGGGCAGGGCCTTCAAACCGGCAGCACAGCCCACGATTCCCGCGATGAACAGCAGCTTCAGCGGGCTCGCGGATTCCACTCCTGTCATCATGGCCCACCCAACGGTCAGTGCAGCGCCGATACCCACCCACACCGCGTAGGCAGTGCCGAGGGGGATTCGCTTCACTGCGATACCCAGTCCGAGCATGCTCAGGAGGGCAGTGATGGCGAAAACCACAGTTGGCATGAGTTGCGTAAAGCCGTTGGAGAGGCCCAAAGCTGTGGCCCATACGGCTTCGAGCAGCGCTGATGCCAAGAGGATGATCCAGAAGACTCCGTTGCCGGAGCTCCCGGTGTTGCCGGTGTTCTTGATGTTTCCAGTGTTCTCAGTCATGGCTACGCCACCACCTTCAGGCCAACTACACATGCACCGATGCCCGCAAGCAAAAGCAGCCGGGCCGTCGTCGCACGTTCAACCTTGGTGACCATCGCGTACGTTGCGGTCAGTACGACGCCGACGCCAACCCACACCGCATAAGCCGTGCCTGTGGGGATGGACTGCATCGCGATGGCGAGTCCGGCCATGCTGGCAACAACGGACACCAGGAAGACGACGGTCGGAACGGGTTTACGGAAGCCCTTGGACCGGTGGAGCGCTGCGGCCCAGACGGCCTCGAGTGCTCCGGAAAGAATGAGAATTATCCACGACATGACGTTTCCTTTGGCCAGTCTTGTCGCATGCCGGGTACTGAACCGTCGTCCGGAGGTTCCAGAGGGGAACCTTCATTTCAGGCTAGCAACTCCCGCGCGGGGTGGCCACCTCTGGTGGTTAACGTCACCAGCTCAGGAGTGGGACTCCACATGGTCGATCGAGATCACAGCGATGAAGCCGCGGCCCGAGATTTCCGGGCTGCGGGTATCGGAGCCGACCACGGCGTCATACCGTGAGAGCTCAACAGGTTCGGCCGCGCTGATTGCCGGGGCGTCGCCGTCGGACTCTTCCTCCACAGCCGCGCCGGGCGCAACAGTCGCCTTACCCTCCAGCAGGACGGCAAGCTGGCCTTCGAAGACCGGGTGCGCACGCTTCTTGGAAATCTCCACAATGGACGTGTAGCCCTTGAAGGCTCCCTCTCGGGCGATGACATTCAGATCCCGGATGTCCCCTGTCGGAAGAGTGGCCCCCGACGAAGCCTCGCCCGAGAAGCGGAACGGACGGTACTTCTCCAGTGGGTGCTCGGAGCCGTCCACCGTGAGGAGGAGCAGTTCGCCGTCGATGATGGTGATCACGCGCTCCATGCCCGGGAAGACGGAGAAATCTCCGGCCTTGGAAACGTCTGCGATGCTGACTCGCCAATCCCAGGCATTGTCCTGCGCCGAGGCGGCCTTAGGATGGCTGGCGAGTTCGCGCGTCACCCCGCCCCCGTTGCGCCAAGGTTCGGGACGGATGTCGGCAAAGCGGATAATCTCCATTCGACCAGCCTAGTGGTGGACGCGGCTTCTGCGTTGGCATTGCGGCTTGCTACCGTCATATGTGGAAAACGTTGCGACTAAAAGCTGGAGGCGCTGGAATGTTCGTCAAAGTGTGCGGCTTGAGTACGCCGGAATCCGTGCGTGAAGCCGTCGACGCCGGTGCAGACGCGGTCGGCTTCGTGCTCACTTCCAGCCCCCGCGAAGTCAGCCCGGACCAGGTGCGCATTCTGCTGCCGTTGGTTCCGGAAGGTGTTCACGCCGTGGGTGTTTTCCGGCACGAGGATGCCGCTGACGCCGTGGCAACGGCTCGAGCTGCCGGACTCGAGTGGGTGCAATTGCACGGTCACCGAACGGCCGGCGACGTCAAAACAGTGCACGACGCCGGGATGCGGCTCATTCGGGCCGTCACCATGGGCGCATCCCAGGACGAGTTCGCGGATCTGGGCGAAGAACTATTCCTGATCGATGCCGCAGTGCCAGGCTCGGGGGAGTCTTGGGACTATGCGTCAGTGCGGGCGAAGGGGCTCGATAACCGGGAGTGGCTGCTTGCAGGGGGACTCGAATCCGGCAACGTGGCTTTCGCTGCGGCTGCTGCCGGTGCTTGGGGAGTGGACGTCTCCTCCGGCGTAGAGGCTTCCCGCGGAGTGAAGGACCTGGCAAAGATCCGCGCTTTTGTCGAAGCTGCCAAAGCCTAGGCCCGATTACCGTGTCAGTGGGACTGCCTAGACTCGCTCACGACGACACGATTTACTCCAACGCACCACTACTTGGATATCGAACATCACCGAAACCAGGAGTTAAGCAATGAGTACGGAACAGCACACCCTGACCATGAGCCGCGAGTTTGATGCTCCCCGCGAGAAGGTTTTTGAGGCCTGGATGGAGCCGGACAAGCTCACCCAGTGGTTCGGGCCCGTGGAGGTGGAAGCTCCCCGGGACCAGATCATCGTTGAGCCCCGCGTTGGTGGCATCTGGCAGGTGGTCATGGTGTGGTCGGACGAGAACGGTGAGCAGTCGGCCCCCATTGAAGCCACCATCACCGAGCTGAATAGCCCGGCTCTTTTGGTTGCCCAGGCCAAAGCTGCTCCTGACGCTGACCACGAGTACGAGGAAATGCACCTTGAATTCGAGGACCTCAACGGCCGTACCCGGATGAATCTTAAGCAGGGTCCGTTTGCCTCCGAAGAGTGGGTTGAGATGACACGCGACGGCTGGGGCACCTCGTTCGACAAGCTGGACGGGCTCTTGGCTGGTTGAGCTAGTGGCCCCGCAGGGAGTGCCGCTGCAAGTCAGGGAAGATTCAGGGCAGACCCCTAGGCTTTTTGTCGTGCCCGCAGGGGAGAATGAAGACTATGAAAACGCTCCTTAACATCATCTGGCTTGTCTTCGGTGGGTTCTGGCTGGCGTTGGGTTACTTCGCGGCGGGCATCATTTGCTGCGTGCTCATCGTCACCATCCCGTGGGGCATCGCTTCGTTCCGGATCGGCGCGTACTGCCTGTGGCCCTTCGGCCAGATGGTGGTTGAGAAGCCGGGCGGTGCCGGGGTGTTCGCGCTCCTCGGTAATGTGATCTGGCTTCTGGTTGCGGGCATCTGGATTGCGATTGGTCACGTGGTCACCGCAGTTGCCATGGCCATCACCATCATCGGAATCCCGCTGGCCATCGCCAACTTGAAGCTGATCCCGGTTTCGCTGATGCCTCTCGGTAAGCAGATTGTGCCCACCAACCAGCCGTTCGTCAGCACCTACCGCTAGGCCGGCACTGCCCATTTAGACGACTCGCTGCAGGCCAGACGATTCCTACCGTCTGGCCTGCAGCGGAGCGTCTAATTCGGGCAAAAGAGCGGGGGGAGCCGCTCACGCGAGTTCGCTGGCGAGGTTCCGGCGCGCAGCGTCGAGCCAGAGTGCTTTGGCGCGTTCGCCATGGAACAGCGGGTCCAGCCGCAGGAGACCGCGCACGACGGCGGCGCGACCCTTCGCGAAGTCTTCGTCGCTGACGCGGGCGTAGTCTTCGCGGACGGCGGCCAAGTAGCGTGCGTAGGACTCCGGGTCGCCGCCGAGCACGGAGAGGTCGGCGTCGCAGAGAAGTGCACCGGCGTAGTCACCCGTCTTTGGGCTGTGCGAAGCCGTGAGGCGGACCAGGCGCGCCACCTCCGCCACCTCGTGGGGAGCCAAACCAGCGGCGGTGAGCCGGTCCTCGGCCAAGCGCGCGGACTCTTCTTCGTCCTGCCCCGCAACCCCTTCGTAGACGGCATCGTGGAACCACGCCGCCAGCAAGACGGTTCGCGCAGGCTGTTCGGGTTCTGTCAGCACGTCCAAGGCTTCAAGGACTGCCAGGAGGTGGGTCCGGCTGTGGTATTTCCTGCCGTCCTCGCCCCAACGTTCAAGCAATTCAAGGCCCAGCTCCTCGTGACCTGGGTAGCTGCTGTTCCAACGTTCCATCAAAGGTACTGTCAATGCCTTGCTCCGTTCACGAGCCGGGATGCGCAGTCCGCTGGCAATGAGCTTGCGGACCAGGATGCGGGCCTCCACAGGGATGGCACCCGCGGAAACGAGGTCGTCATAGCGGCGTTCCGGGACATCATAATGATCTCCGTCGAAGGCCCGTTCGGGAACCCCGGAAGCGGCCGCGAAAGCGTGCAGCTCCTCCAGTGAGGTGTCCGAAACGAGGTGCGAAAAAACGGTTCCGTGCGCTGGCCACAGGGGCGGATCGACGTAGATGGCCATTGCCAAAGTGTACCCATGTGATCCTTCCCAGTTGCCGGCCATCGGGACGTCTACCGCCGTGCTGCCGTCCCGGAAGTACAGGCTTCACTGCCCGCGCTGATCACGGCAACTGGGAAGGAGTGCAGGGAACTCAGTGCTGGGCCGGCAGGATGTTCTGGTTGCCGCGGAACACGTTGTCAGGATCGAATTCGCGCTTCACCAAGGACAGCCGCCGGTAGTTCTGTTCTCCATAGGCCGCCATGATCCGATCTTGCCCTTCGTCACCGATGAAGTTCAGCCACACGCCGCCCGTGGTGTGCGGGGCGATGTCCTGCCGGAACTGTTTGACCCAGGCTTTTGCCTCCTGTCCGCCCTCCCGTGTTTCGGAAAGGCCGAACGGGTGGCTGACCCAGGCTGCACCCCGGTGCTGCAACGGAGTGTTCGCCGCAGCAGGGCCGCCCACGGCCCCGCCCCAACGTGCCACCAACTGCTGCGAGTGCGGTCCCGGAAGGCGTTGAGCCGAGTCGACCAGAAGATCCAGTGCGTCGTCATTGAGCTCGTTATGGTAGTCCGCGCTCCAGTAGTTGTAGTGGTCCGGAGGGTCGTCGATCATGCATTGGAAGTCCGCATATTGCATGGGCGAGACCAGATCCACGGAGGGGCCGAGTTCCTTGAACGGTTTGACGTGCTCTTCGCCAGCTTCAACATCACCCGCGTAGATGTAAGCCATCCCGACGGCGAGTTTGCCTACCATCTCTTCCGGGACGAATTCTTCCGGCGGGGCGGTGAGGTACACGAGGGCTGTCCCCACGGCGTCGGGCGCCTCCAACGCAAGCCCCCGGAAGGCGCGCGACAAATCCTTCGCATCGTCCCCTGGGAACAACATGAGGCCCGCCATCACGGTGGGGCCAAGGTCGTGCAGCTTGAACGTCAAGGACGTAGCCACACCGAAGTTACCGCCCCCGCCGTGGAGGGCCCAGAACAACTCGGGGTTTTCGCCGGGACTGGCGGTAACCCGTTGCCCGGAGGCCGTGACCAGATCGACGGAGAGCAGGTTGTCGCACGCGAATCCGTACGAGCGCTCCAGCCATCCCGAACCACCGCCCAACGTGAATCCCGAGACTCCCGTGGTGGATGCGCGCCCGCCCGTGACAGCCAGCCCGTACCGCTGGGTTGCGCGGTCGAACTCGCCCCAGGTCAGCCCTGCGCCCACCGTGGCGGTCTTCATCCTGGGGTCCACGCTGATGGACTTCATGGGGCGGACGTCAATTACCAGACCGTCGTCGTTGGTGGACATGCCCGCCACCGAGTGACCGCCTGAGCGCACGGCGACGTCCAAATTGTGGTTGTGCGCATAGCTCAGGGCTTCAGCCACTTCGCCGGGATCAGAGCATTTGGCGATGACAGCCGGTTTGCGGTCGATCATCGCATTGAAGAGTTTTCGGGCTTGGTCATAGTCCGGGCTGTCCGGACGAATCCATTCCATGGGACGTTCCTTTGCATCGGAAACTCCCCCCTAGAACAGGGTACGTCCGCACCTCCCATCGGACCATGGGTAAAGCAAAGAAGTACGACGACGGCGGCGCACCACTTCGCGCCAAGCGCACCAGAGCTTATGGGCGCGTCATGCGGTAACGGGGGCACTGTGCAGCTCACTATCGCTTGGCGGTCACATAACGTATGCGGCGGGTTTGATGGCGAAGAACCGCAAATACGGAACTATGATGCATTTATGCCGCAGATACGAATATCCGAGGCCGCGCGCTTTCTTGGTGTCAGCGACGACACCGTGAGGCGTTGGACGGAAAACGGAACGCTTACTGCCCGGAAGGACTCAGCCGGGCGCCTCGCAGTGGATGGCTTGGAACTGGCCACGCTTGCCCGCGACCAATCCCATCTCCCCGACGACCCCTCCCGGGCAGGAAGTTCGGCCCGCAACCGCTTCATCGGACTGGTTACCGGCATTACCGCGGACAAGGTCATGGCCCAAGTAGAGCTTCAGTGTGGTCCGTTTCGCGTTGTGTCGCTGATGAGCAGCGAAGCCGTCCGGGAGCTCGGGTTGGAACTCGGTTCGGTAGCCACAGCCGTGGTGAAGGCCACCACTGTCATCATCGAAACACCGCAGGGAAAGAGTGTCATATGAGGTTCAGCCGCAAGCCTTTCGCCGCAGTGTTGGTTGCGGGTACGCTGGCGGTGAGCCTGGGAGCCTGCGCCTCCGGGACAACACGTCCGTCCACGGGCTCGGCAAGCCCCGGGTCCTCCATGTCCGGAGAGATCACCGTTTTCGCCGCGGCATCCCTGAAATCGACCTTCACCCAGCTGGCCAAAGACTTCGAAGTCCAGCACCCGGGCACCAAAGTAACTCTCAGCTTCGCAGGGTCCTCTGACCTGGTCACGCAGATCACCCAGGGTGCCCCAGCGGACGTCTTCGCTTCAGCAGATGCCAAGAACATGGCCAAGCTCGCCGACGCAGATCTCGTGGACGGCACAGCAACCAACTTCGCCACCAATGTCCTTGAGATCGCAGTCCCGCCCGGCAATCCGGCGTCGGTCTCTTCCTTCGCGGACCTCGCAAAGCCCGGCGTCAAAGTGGTGACCTGCGCCAGCCAGGTCCCCTGCGGCGCTGCAACGAAGACCGTTGAAAAGGCGACAGGAACCACGTTGAGCCCGGTCAGTGAGGAATCGTCCGTGACCGATGTCCTGGGCAAAGTCACCTCGGGCGAAGCCGACGCCGGCCTGGTCTACGTTTCGGACGTCAAAGCGGCCGGCGATAAGGTCCAGGGCATCCGCTTCCCCGAGTCGGACACGGCCGTCAACACCTACCCCATTGCCACGGTTGGCACCAGCAAGAACAAAGAACTCGCAGCTGCGTTCATTGCAAACGTCACTAGCGAAGCCGGCAAGAAGGTCCTTATGGACGCCGGCTTCGGAACGCCGTAGCGGAGGCCAGGGCATCGTGATCAGGCGCAGCGGCTACCACGGCATTCCGCGGTGGATTTATGCCATCGCAGCTGTGGGTGGACTCCTGATGGTGCTTCCCTTGGCGGCGATGCTGCTGCGGGTGAATTGGCCGCAATTCATTCCACTCATCACGTCGGAGTCGTCCCTTGCCGCCCTGGGCCTGAGCCTTAGGACGTCGGCTGCCAGTACCGTCCTCTGCGTCGTCTTGGGGGTTCCGTTGGCGCTGGTGCTTGCCCGCGGCGAGTTCCCCGGACAAAGGCTCCTCCGCTCCTTCGTCCTGCTGCCGCTGGTGCTGCCGCCCGTCGTCGGCGGACTTGCTCTCCTGTACACGTTCGGGCGGCAGGGGCTCCTCGGAAAGTCCCTTGAACTGGCTGGGATCCAGATCGCGTTCTCCACTTCGGCGGTGGTTTTGGCCCAGGCTTTCGTGGCCCTGCCGTTCCTGGTGGTCAGTCTGGAAGGCGCACTGAGATCGGCCGGAAGTAGATACGAAGCTGTGGCGGCGACCCTCGGGGCGCGGCCTACTACCGTTCTTCGTCGCGTCACGCTTCCATTAGTGCTGCCTGGGCTTGCGTCCGGTGCTGTGTTGTCGTTCGCGCGAAGCCTTGGCGAGTTCGGTGCCACCTTGACCTTTGCCGGCAGTTTGGAAGGCATCACCCGCACCTTGCCGCTCGAAATTTACTTGCAGCGTGAGGCCGATGCGGACGCCGCCGTCGCGCTGTCGTTGGTGCTGGTGGCGGTTGCAGTTGCGGTGGTCGGGCTCAGCTATGGGCGCCGGCGAAGCAGCACTCCTGTGGAGGTCCAGCCATGAGCTTCGAGCTGCAGGCAAGCGTCCGCGCCAGGAACTTCGACATGTCCCTAAGCCTCGCTGAAGGCGAGACTGTGGCCGTACTCGGTCCGAATGGTGCCGGGAAGTCCACTCTGCTGGGCGTGATCGCCGGGCTGCTGCGGCCGGATGCCGGCTCGGCGCGAATCGGCGACAACGAACTGTTCAAGCTCGACGACGGCACCCACTCTTGGAGCCCGCCACATCTGCGGGGGACTGCGCTTCTGGCCCAGGAGGCTCTCCTGTTTCCGCATCTGAATGCCTTGGACAACGTGGCATTCGGGCCGCGAAGCGGGGGTGCTTCGAAGGCTGCCGCACGGGAGACTGCACAACACTGGCTGGCCGAAGTTGATGCCCTGCCACTGGCTGACCGGAAGCCCGCCCAGTTGTCCGGAGGGCAGGCCCAACGCGTCGCCGTGGCACGCGCCCTGGCTGCTCAGCCCGAGTTGTTGCTCCTTGACGAGCCGATGGCCGCCCTCGATATTCACGCAGCACCATTGCTCCGCCGCGTCCTCAAACGAGTCCTGCGGGACCGCAAAGCCATCATCGTCACGCACGACATCCTGGACGCCTACATGCTCGCCGACCGAGTCATCGTGGTGGAGGAGGGGCGCATCACGGAAGAAGGACCCACTCGTCAGGTCCTTGAAAGACCACGAAGCCACTTTGCCGCCGGCCTCGCCGGCCTCAACCTCGTCACCGGGACCATTGCTTCCGAGGGAATTACGACGCCGGATGGCCGGCTTTTCGCGGGCCGCCATGATCCGGACTGGTCACCAGTACCCGGCCAGGCAGGCGTGGCCGCCTTCCCGCCGTCGAGCGTTTCCGTCTTCCTGGGCGATGTGCACGGAAGCCCCCGCAATTCCTTCCCGGTAACCATCACTGACCTGGAACCCTACGGTGATCAGATCCGCGTCCGTGCCAACGGGGTGCAATCGGCACAAGCTTTGTCAGCCGACATCACTCCCTCCGCATCCGCCGACCTTGGCCTGGCGCCGGGCATGGAAGTGAGGTTTGTGGTCAAGTCCGCGATGGTGGCGGTCTACCCGGCCTGAAATACGCTTGGCCGAATACCCCTGGCGTTATTCGCGATACATCCGCTCCGCATAGGACGGCCCGTAGTAGGCCTCCAGATCCTCCAGTGGTGTTTCGGGTTGCGTGTAGGTCTGGGACAACATGGCGATGCTCGGCAGGCCGTCAGTGTCCCAGGTTTCCGGTTGCCACAGTCCGCTCCGCATGAAGGCCTTACCGCAATGGGTGAACACTTCCTCCACAGCAACCACAACAGCGGCGCGCGGCCGGTGCCCCTTGACCACCAGGTGATCGAAGAAGCCGGCGTCACGGACAATCTGTGCCGTGCCATTGATCCGCAGGGTATCCGTTCTGCCCGGGACTATGGACAGGATTCCTACGTTCGGGTTCTCCAGGATGTTGTGGAAGCCGAACGCGAGCTTGTTGCCGGGGCGTTCCGGTATGGCGATTGTGTGCTCGTCCAGGACATGAATGAAGCCAGCTGGGTCGCCCTTGGGTGAGGCGTCCACGCGGCCCTGCGCGTCCGAAGTCGAGATCACGCAAAACGGGCTGGCTGCCAGCCATTGGCGGTCAAAATCGCTGAGGGATGTGCGCACTTTCCGGCGCACACGGTCCAAGGGCAATCCGATCAGTTCTTCGAGTTCATCCACGCTGGAAATGGGGTCCATAGGCCCAGCCTACTTCCCTTGATTTCGGTGGACTCTGGACACTGGTTTCGCCGTGGGCAAACATGGAACTCAATGGACCAAATGCAAAGTTGAGCGTAGTAGACTCAAGTTTGTAATCATAGGTATCACTCCAGAAAGGGAGCACTCTTTGGACGTCAAATTCACCACCAAAAGCCAGGAGGCCCTTTCTGCGGCCGCCATGAACGCCTCAACTGCCGGCAACCCGCAGCTTGAGCCTGCCCACCTGCTGAAAGCCCTCATGGACCAGCGCGAAGGCGTTGCCGTTGCGCTGTTGCGTGCCACGGGAGCGGACCCTGATGCCGTGAGCGTTCAGGCTAGCTCAGCCATTAAATCGCTGCCGTCGTCATCGGGCAGCTCGGTCCAGCAGGCCCAGTTGTCCCGCCAGTCCATGCAGGCCATCCAAGCTGCCCAGAACGAAGCTGACAAGCTCGGCGATTCCTTTGTGTCCACGGAGCACCTGCTCCTCGGACTCTCGGCCGGAAGCGACGCCGTGGGTAAGTTAATGCGCGACGCCGGCGCCTCCCACGAAGCGCTGCTCGCCGCCCTGCCGGGTGTCCGGGGGGACCGGAACGTCAACTCGCCGGATCCGGAAAACACCTTCCAGGCCCTGGAGAAGTTCGGCACGGACCTCACTGCCGTGGCCCGTTCAGGCAAACTGGATCCCGTCATCGGGCGCGACAGCGAGATCCGACGCGTCGTGCAGGTTTTGAGCCGCCGCACCAAGAACAACCCTGTGCTGATTGGTGAGCCGGGCGTTGGCAAGACCGCCGTCGTCGAAGGCCTTGCGCAGCGCATGGTGGCCGGCGACGTTCCCGAAAGTTTGCGCGGCAAAACGCTCATCGCCCTGGACCTCGCGTCCATGGTGGCCGGAGCAAAGTATCGCGGCGAGTTCGAGGAACGCCTGAAGGCCGTTCTGGAGGAGATTAAGAACTCCAACGGGCAGATCGTGACGTTCATCGACGAAATCCACACGGTTGTGGGTGCCGGCGCCACGGGTGAAAGCGCCATGGACGCGGGGAACATGCTCAAGCCCATGCTGGCGCGCGGTGAACTGCGCCTGATTGGTGCCACCACCTTGGACGAGTACCGCGAGAACATTGAGAAAGACCCTGCACTGGAACGCCGCTTCCAGCAGGTATATGTTGGCGAGCCCAGCGTTGAGGACACCATCGGCATCCTCCGTGGCCTGAAGGAACGTTACGAGGCCCACCACAAGGTGGCCATCGCCGACTCCGCGCTGGTGGCTGCTGCAACGCTGTCCAACCGATACATCTCCGGACGCCAGTTGCCGGACAAAGCCATCGATCTGGTGGACGAGGCCGCGTCCCGGCTCCGCATGGAGATCGATTCCGCGCCGGAAGAGATCGACCAGCTCCGCCGCGCCGTCGACCGCCTGACCATGGAAGAACTGGCCCTCCAGGGCGAAACTGACCCTGCGTCGGTGGAGAGGCTGGCTGCGCTCCGCGCGGACAAGGCGGACAAGAACGAGGAACTCAGTGCGCTGAACGCGCGCTGGGAGGCGGAGAAAGCCGGACTGAACCGCGTCGGCGACCTCAAGGCCAAGATCGACGAACTGCGTTCCGTTGCGGACAAAGCCCAGCGCGAAGGCGACCTCGAATCGGCCTCACGGATCCTTTACGGAGAACTGCCTGCCCTGGAACGGGAGCTGAGCGCCGCTGCTGAGGAGGAGTCCGCCCGGAGCGATTCGAAACCGGAACTCATGGTGGCCGAGGACGTGACCGCTGACGACATTGCAGAAGTCATCTCCGCCTGGACCGGCATCCCTGCCGGACGCATGCTCCAAGGTGAGTCCCAGAAGCTCCTCCACATGGAAGAGGAACTCGGCAAGCGCCTCATCGGCCAGACAAAAGCCGTGCAGGCTGTGTCAGACGCCGTGCGGCGGGCACGAGCCGGAATCAGCGACCCCAACCGCCCCACTGGTTCGTTCCTGTTCCTCGGTCCTACGGGCGTCGGTAAGACGGAGCTGGCCAAGGCCTTGGCGGACTTCCTCTTCGATGACGAACGCGCCATGATCCGGATCGATATGTCCGAGTACAGCGAGAAGCACTCGGTCGCCCGACTGGTGGGCGCCCCTCCTGGATATGTCGGCTACGAAGAAGGCGGCCAACTCACAGAGGCTGTCCGTCGCAGGCCCTACTCCGTGGTGCTGCTGGACGAGGTGGAGAAGGCCCACCCTGAGGTCTTCGACATCCTCCTGCAGGTACTCGACGACGGCCGCCTCACCGATGGCCAGGGCCGCACCGTGGACTTCCGCAATACCATCCTGGTGCTGACCTCCAACTCCGGAAGCCAGTTCCTTGTGGACCAGTCACTGGATGCCAAGGCCAAGCGGGACGCCGTCATGGCCGTGGTCCAGGCATCCTTCAAGCCCGAGTTCCTGAACCGGCTGGATGAGATCGTCCTCTTCGATCCGTTGACAGTAGAGGAACTTGCCCGGATCGTTGAGCTGCACGTCGCCGAGCTGAGCAACCGGCTCCGCGATCGCCGCCTAAGCCTTGAGGTAACCGATGGGGCACGCGCATGGTTGGCCATGTCCGGCTTTGATCCCGCCTACGGTGCACGGCCGCTGCGCAGGCTGGTTCAACGGGAGATCGGCGACCGCCTCGCCAAGGAGATTCTTGCAGGCGAAATCAGCGACGGCGACACAGTGCTCGTGGATACCGCTGCGGACCTCGACGAACTCACCGTTGAAGGCTTCGAAGCGCTGACAGGTCCCGACGGCGGCACTTCCGCAGGTACGGGCCTCACGGTTCGTCGGAAGTAGCGTTTCAGGCTACTTCGCGAGGAGATCTTCGGAGATGGTGTTGCCGGAATCCACCACGATGAAGCAATCAACGCGGCGGTCGCCCCGATCCCAACTGGTGGTGCTCGGGTAAACGTTCTGCTGAAGCAGCACGTAATTGTCGGCCGCTGCGTTGAGCTTCACGTCCTTGCAAACCTCGCGCCCTTTGTCCCTGAGAGCATTGGTTCCAGGGAAGGATTCATCAGATCCGTATGTGTGGACGGCGCCGAGTTGGGCTGAGTGCTCGGTGTCGCAGGCTACGGCCCTGGCTTTTGAGGCGTTGGCATCAAAGTCGGCAAAGCAGTCGCCCACTTGGAAGTCCTTTGCCTCTGCATCGCGGGGGAGGGGGCCCGCGGTCGGAGCCGCGCTGGGCGTGGACACGGCTGCTTCGGGACGGGTGCCCAGCAGGTTGAGCAGGACCCAAATCACCACTCCGATGAGTATGAGCACGCCAACAACGATTCCGCCGATAACCAACCGCTGCCGCTTGACCGGATCACCATGAGGTTCCGGCTGTCCGTGCAGGGCTTGATCGCCCTGTGGTTCCGGCCTCCATTCCTGACCCGTGTATGGCTGTTGGCCCGCTAAGGGTTGCTGCCCAGCGTAAGCAGGCGCATTGGCGTAAACGGGTGCATGGGCATTTTCCGGCGACGCTGAGTCCCCAGCCGGCTGTGCATCCGTGGGTGGCAACGCGGGATCGGGCTGGCCTGCCGGATTGGTAACAAAGTCAGGATCGAGCTCGGGTGCGGGATCCGGTTGCAGACCTGAGGGCGGCGCCCAGGGAGCGGATGACGGTTGCTGACCCGGCGAAGGTGGTGTTTGGGGCGCAGGGGGCACTCCATCCTCGCCTTGTTCGCGTCGTGAACCGTCACGGGGTGAAGTGTTGTCCTGGCTCATATTCCGGGGTGTGCCTTCCTGCTGTGGAGCCGCATTGAGGCAGACTCTACCCAATTTTTGCTTCTCTTGGAGGTGTAACCGCGTGGTTTCAACCGTAGTCGGCTCGGACGCGGGGCCGTGGTGGCGCGCGGGCACCCCCGAAAGCATGTAATCTAGACATACGACAAATTGACCAAACATTCCGGGGCCTCACCGATAGCCAAGGTGACCACCTCCGGTCCAAGTACAAAAGGGGGTCACGCCATGGGGCGCGGCCGTCAAAAGGCAAAAGCTACCAAGCAGGCTCGGGATATTAAGTACTATTCCCCGAACACTGACTATTCGGCACTTGAGCGGGAGCTCACGGGTCCGTCCAGTCGTGTCAAGAGCCACTTCCCCGACGATCCCCCGGAGCCGGACTATTCGGCCTACGAGGACAAGTACGCGGAAGATGACGACGACGAGGTAGACACCCGTCGGATCGGATAGCTGTCGCAACCAACAGGTGCTTATGGCACTGAGTTGCGGACCGCCGTCGTACAAGGTCATCGCGCATTTCCGAATGCCGTATATCTTTTGAAAAAGGGCCTCCAGGCCACGCCATTCTTTGGCGTACCCTGGGGGCTCTTTTTTGCGTAGGCTGGAGTTCGGGCGCATCGAAAGGGAAATCCATGCCGGAGGTCGAGAGTTATCAGCAGGGAACACCGTGTTGGGTGGACCTGTCCTCCACCGACATAGAAGTTTCCAAGAAGTTTTACAGCGACCTCTTCGGGTGGGAGCTGGATGCGATGGATGCCGGAAATGGCATGACCTATTACATGGCCAAGCTCAAAGGCCGCTTCGTCGCCGGAATGATGCAGCAACTGCCCGATGCCCCGGAGGGAATGCCTTCCTATTGGGCGAACTATCTTGCCGTTGATTCCGCCGACGAGGCCGCCCGGCGCGTGGAAGGCGCTGGCGGAACCCTGCTTTTCCCTCCAGATTCGGTTCCCAACGGCAGCGGACGTATGTTTTTCGCCACAGATCCGACGGGCGCTCAGATCGGCTTCTGGGAAGCCGGCAACCATCCCGGTTCGGGTTTGGTCAACGAGCCTGGGACCATGATTTGGAATGAACTGCAGACAGATGACGTCCACAAGGCCGTGGCGTTCTACGAGGCTGTGACAGGTTGCACCAGCGAGACTGCGCCGGCCGGTGACCTGCAGGAGTACACGAGCCTGCTGGTGGATGGAAAGCGAATCGCGGGTGCCCTTAAGTTGCCTATTGAAGGCCTGTCGCCGTTCTGGATGACGTACTTCAACGTGGTGGACATTGATGACACGGTGAAGCAAGCCGTTGAGCTGGGCAGCCATATCATTGCACCGGCTTTTGATGTGCCGGGAGTTGGGCGCATGGCAGTTCTCATGGATCCAGCGGGAGCAGCGTTCAGCATCATGACAGGCTTGGCAGCATGACATCACGAAAGCACTATGCCAGTGGAGAGCCGTGCTGGGCCGACCTTCAGACACGGGACGTCGCGGCAGCCAAGACTTTCTATGAACAGGTCTTCGGCTGGACTTTCAAGGACCTGCCCACGCCGGATGGCCGCAGTTATGCGCAGGCCTTCGTCAAGGATCAGTTGGTGGCTGTGATCGCCCCGCAGAACTCCATGCAGGAGGCCGCCGGAACACGTGGCCAGTGGAACATCTACATTTCGGCCACCGACACCGAGGAAATCGCGGAGGACGCGGTCCACGCGGGAGGGAAACTCCAGTTCGGCCCAGAGGCTGTGGCCGACACCGGGGTCTTGGCGTTCATCGAGCCTCCGGGCGGCGGCACCACGGGCATCTGGCAGGCCGGCACTCATGTGGGTAGTCACTTGTTCAACGAGCCCGGGGCGTTGGCCTGGGCGGAATTGCTGACGCCCGAGCCGCAAGCCGCCGTCGCGTTCTTCCAGCAGCTTTTCGGGCATGAGGTCACCGAATATCCCCAGGACGACGGCGGCAGCTACAGCACGCTGATGGTCAAGGGCGACGAAGTGGCTGGCATAGTTCCTGCCGATGAAGGTGACGAGGCCGGCTGGCAGATCTACTTCGGCGTAGCGGAGCTGCGAAAAGCAGCGGAAGCAGCAGCGGCAGCCGGGGGCGAGGTCCTCGTTGAGCCGGAGGACAAACCCGAAACGGGGTCACTTGCCACCATTCAGGACCCGCAGGGTGGTGTCCTAAGCCTGGTACAAGTCTAGGAGGGGCAGCAGCAGAAAAGAGCGGCCGGGCGCCGCGCATATTCCCAAGTGCCTCGCAAACGGGTCGGCGCTGCCCGGATGTGGGTGTCGGACGCCCTTTTCCGCAGCGGGAACGAATATGGGTGTCCCTACTGACTCAAATGCATACAAAAAGAGCGGCCGGGCAGTCCATGACTGCCCGGCCGCTCTCTTTATGAAGCGATAACGCGCTTAGGCGTAGGCGTTCACCAAACGGACAGCGCCGCCGTCGACGCCCTTGGCGCCCTGGACGTAGTCCGGGCCGGTCTTGTCGATCGAGTCGCTGTCAGCCGAAACGGTACCCATGACCCAGGACGGCAGGCCGCGGTCGTTGAGGCGGGCCACTGCAGCATCGGCTGCTTCGGCGGAAACAATGGCAACCATGCCCACACCGAGGTTCAGCGTGCGCTCCAGGTCGGCCAGCGGAACGTTGCCGAGCTCGGAGACCAGCTTGAAGATCGCAGGCAGTTCCCAGGTGTTGCGGTCCACGGTGGCTACGAGGCCCTGCGGGAGGACACGGGCCAGGTTGGCAGCCAGGCCGCCACCGGTGACGTGGCTGAAACCGTGCACTGCTGCACTGCCCGTGACCGGGAAGGTGCGGGCGAGGTCAAGGCAGTCAGCTGCGTAGACGCGGGTGGGCTCCAGGAGTTCTTCGCCCAGCGTGCGGCCGAGTTCGGAGACCTGGCGGTCCAGGGCCCAGCCGGCGTGGTTGATGACGCGGCGGACCAGGGAGTAGCCGTTGGAGTGCAGGCCGGAGGAAGCCATGCCGATGACCACGTCGCCAGCGCGGACGCGGTCCGGGCCGAGCAGGGCGTCTGCCTCGACGATGCCTGTTGCGGCACCTGCGACGTCGTACTCGTGCTCACCCAGGAGACCCGGGTGCTCAGCGGTTTCGCCACCCACCAGGGCGGTGCCGGCCACGGAACACGCAGCAGCGATACCGCGGACGATGTCCGCGATGCGCTCCGGGACAACCTTGCCGCAAGCGATGTAGTCGGTCATGTAGAGGGGCTCAGCACCCACCACAACGATGTCGTCCACCACCATGCCCACTAGGTCAAAACCGATGGTGTCGTGGATGTCCATGGCCTGCGCAATGGCAACCTTGGTGCCAACACCGTCAGTGGACGTTGCCAGCAGGGGCTTCTTGTAGGTCAGCAGCCGGGAGACGTCGTACAGGCCAGCGAAACCGCCGACGCCGCCAATCACCGAGGAGTTATGCGTCGCCTTGATGGCGCCCTTCATGAGTTCGACTGCGCGGTCGCCCGCTTCAACGTCGACACCCGCAGAGGCGTAGGTGATACCGGAGTTATTCTCAGCGGCGGGTGTTGCGGAGCTCATACAGACTCTTTCTTGTCGGCGTCGGTCAAACGATCAGCGTCGGTAAGCAGGTTTTCGAATTCGGCGTCAGGTCCTGGATCGCAACCCGTGGCGCCCGGCTTTTCGGCAGGGTCCTCGGAATCGTCTACGGAAGCGGCCTCGTCTGCAGCAGGCAGGCCGCCCAGATCGGTGCGCTCCAGCAGGTTCTTGCCCAACTTGTCCGCGTGCGGCAGCTCGATGGGGTACTTGCCGGTGAAGCAGGCCGTGCAAAGGCGTTCGCGCGGCTGCTGGGTAGCGCCGATCATGCCGTCTTCGGAGATGTAGGCCAGCGAGTCGGCGCCGATTGCCTGGGAGATCTCCTCGATGGTGGCGCCGTTGGCGATGAGTTCCGCGCGGGACGCGAAGTCGATGCCGTAGAAGCAGGGCCACTGAACCGGGGGAGAGGAAATCTTGACGTGCACTGCGGCGGCGCCGGCTTCGCGGAGCATCCGAACGATGGCCCGCTGGGTGTTGCCGCGGACGATCGAGTCATCCACCACAACAATGCGCTTGCCACGGATCACGGATTCCAGGGCGTTGAGCTTGAGACGGATACCCAGCTGGCGCAGGGTCTGCGACGGCTGGATGAACGTGCGGCCCACGTAGGCGTTCTTGACGAAGCCGTGCGCAAACGGAATGCCGGACTGCTCTGCGTAGCCCACAGCGGCGGGTGTGCCGGACTCGGGCACCGGGATAACAAGGTCTGCCTCGTGCGTGTTTTCGCGGGCCAGCTGGCGACCCATCTCCACGCGGGCCTCGTAGACGGAGCGGCCGGCGATGGCAGCATCCGGGCGGGCGAGGTAGACGTATTCGAAGACGCAGCCGGCGGGGGTTGCCTCGGCGAAGCGCTGCGAACGGACGCCGTCCTCGTCAATGGCAATGAACTCGCCGGGCTCGATCTCGCGGATGAAGCTCGCGCCAACAGTAGCCAGGCCGGCCTGCTCGGAAGCGACAACCCAGCCACGCTCCAAACGGCCAAGGCACAGCGGACGGATGCCATAGGTATCGCGGGCTGCGTAGAGGGTTCCTTCATCCATGAAGACGAAGCAGAAGCCGCCCTTGATCTTGGGCAGCAGCTCCAGGGCGGTCTGCTCCAAGGTCTTGCCCTCTTCGCCCTCGAGGAGAGCGGTCACCAGTGCGGTGTCCGAGGTGTTGCCCTGCTTCATTTCACCGGTCAGCTGGCCATCGTTGCGCTCAAGGATCATTTCCCGAAGCTCAGCGGTGTTGGTCAGGTTGCCGTTGTGAGCCAAGGCAACCGTGCCGGTTGCTGTCGCACCCAGGGTTGGCTGCGCATTGGCCCAGTGGCTTGCACCGGTGGTGGAGTACCGGCAGTGGCCAACGGCCAGGTGTCCGGTAAGGGTGTTCAGGGTTGTCTCATCGAAGACCTGGGACACAAGGCCCATGTCCTTATAGACATTGATGCGCTTGCCGTCACTGGTAGCAATACCAGCCGATTCTTGTCCGCGGTGCTGCAGCGCATACAGCCCGTAATAGGTGAGTTTTGCTACTTCTTCACCGGGAGCCCAAACCCCAAAGACGCCACAAGCGTCCTGGGGGCCTTTTTCGCCGGGGAGAAGATCATGAGAAAGTTTTCCGTCGCCACGTGCCACTGGTCGATTGTCTCATGTTGTGGCCGTGGTACGTTCCCCCGCTGCCTATGTGACCCCTTGAATTGGCGTGTTCCCGCGAAAATGCGGTGTGTCTCACATTCGGGACCCCTGTGAAGAGGCGGGCCGGGCGCCTGACTTAGCGGACGTCGTCGTTCTCTGGTCCTTCATCCGGAACCGAGTCCGGAACGGGCTCCACCACGGCGCGCTGGGTGCGCTTGACGCTAAGGCGGTCCAGGATCAGGGCGAGGATGGAGAACAGGATGACGCCGCCGCCTGCGCAGACGATGAGGAAGAATCCGAACACCGTGCCGGCATCAAAAGCGGGGTCGGCTTGGCGGCCGTAGGCGATGATTGCAGCCACGATTGCACCGACCACGGCTCCCAGAATCATGAAGGGTACGAACTTAGGTGCCCGGCGAACCGTGATCTCGCGGCGGGCGGAGTTGGGGGTGGTGTCCTCTGAAGCCATGCCTTCAAGCGTACCTTTCTCCGCCCAAGTGACAGATAAACCCCATGTTTCCGAAGAACATGGGGTTTATCTGTGAACTCGGTGGGGGTGGCTAGCTGCCGCGGTAGGTCGAGAAGGCGAACGGGCTCAGCAGGAGCGGCACATGGTAGTGCTCGCCGGCGTCCGAAACTGTGAAGTTCAGGTCGACTTCCGGGAAGAACGTCTCCGTGCCGAGCCCCTCGTAGTAGGCGCCGGTGGCGAAGTTCAGGCGGTAAGCACCACCGGGAATCCGTTCCGGACCAAGGGTCTTGATGCGGCCATCGGCGTCGGTTTCGCCCTTCGCCACCAAGGTCCAGTCGTCACCTTCCCGGACGTAAAGTACGACGGCGACACCCGCCGCCGGGCGGCCGGAACCGGTGTCCAGGATGTGGGTTGTTACTTGTGAAACGCTCATGCGTTGACTCCTTCGCTGATCAGTCCGGAGAGGCGCAGCAGTGCGATCTCCCGCAGCTGGCCGGCCACGATTGTGTCTTCTTCTTCGGGGGTGTGGGTCAGGCGCTCTTGAAGGGCACCCAGCATTTCCTGCGCGCTGCGGCCTGCAGCGCGGATCAGGAAGACCCTGCCGAATTTTTCTTCGTAGGCCCGGTTTCCCTCGGCGAGTGCTGCTGTTGTCTGGTTGTCGCCGGGATCCACACCTGCCTGCTCCGAACGCGACATGGCCGCCTCGGTGCTCTGGGCCTTGGGACGTTCGCCAATCCGCGGGTGGTGTGCCATGGCGGACTCCACCTCGGCCGCGGTAAACGGCTCGGCGGCGCGCTGGGCTTGCCCCAGCAGCTCGTCGACGCCGGCGTAGGGGCGCGCGTCGACGATTGCTTCCACCCAGCGGCTGATGTCCAGGCAGGGGGTGAGAGTCCTGATGGCCTCGTCACGGTCAACACTGTTGAATACTGCAAGCTCCATGCTTGTGTCATCCTCATGCAAAATGCTGGCATCCATGGTGTGGGCTATGCGGAACTCCTGCTGGTACAGGAGGAAGCCCGTGCTTCAAGCTTCCGCATCATGGAACTGTTATTTCAGCATACGTAATTCAATTAAGCCGAGTGAGCGGGCTGGTGTCAAGAGACTATCGCCCTGTGACGGCGTGTGCGGACCGTGAGGTAGAGGCGATGGGCGGTAATTACCAGGGCTAGCCAGGCGATGCCAATGGCCCAGGCTGCAAGGACATCCGTCAGCCAATGATGACCTAGATAAACGCGGCTTAGACCCATGGTGAAAGCGAACACTATAGCCACGAGTACCGTGATGACCCTGGCCTTTGCGGTCTTGAGCCTGAGGATGATCAAGTAGGCCACGATTCCGGCGATCACTATTGAGTTGAGCGAGTGGCCGCTGGGGAAAGATGCCGAGTGCTCATAGGGTGGAATTGCATCTGCGATATCCGGGCGGGTGCGGCCGAAGATCGGCTTGCCGAGCAGGGTGATGATCAGGGATCCCAGTCCGGCTGCGAGCATCAGGATCACGGGTGTCCATGATCGCCTTTTGGCAGCCAGGAAAATCATGATTCCCACGGCGATGAGGGGCATTCCCACGGTGCCGCCAATATTGGTATAGGCCGTGGTGGCCATGTCCAAGGCGGGGGAGCGCGCCGATTTGGCTGCCGCCAGCACGGGATCATCCAGTCCGGCCACGCCGTCGGCTTCCGTCACCGACTCGTAGACCTCGCCGAACACAAGGGCCAGTGACAGGGCGATGCCAAGTCCTGCAATAAGCGTGATAATCAGCGCTGCATAAGGGCCGAGCAGGGACGTAACTTTTTCAGCGCCGCCTGCCAGCGCCCGGCCGGCAGGGGATTTCCAGCGCGTCAGGTCCTGCCCGGCGACGAATCGGTCTTGGCTTACCTCGCCGCTGACGCCTTGCTCGGGCGCCTGTTTTCCTTCAGTCGTCACTCTC
Source organism: Paenarthrobacter sp. TA1.8 (assembly GCF_048595705.1). NCBI lineage: Bacteria > Bacillati > Actinomycetota > Actinomycetes > Micrococcales > Micrococcaceae > Paenarthrobacter > Paenarthrobacter sp. TA1.8. The sequence goes on along the minus strand of NZ_CP184287.1, from coordinate 4,223,919 downwards.
GTCCCCTATCCGTGGCGGCCTCAGTATTGGTGAGTAACCTTAGCAGTTTGGACTTGGCGGGTCCTGAGAGGGCGGCTTTACGGCAGCGATTCGCCAACCTTGACCAGCAGCGTTTGTTCCGGTGTAAGTTCCGCGCCGTTACCCCGGAGTGGGCGGAGCTGCGGGACCGGCTCGCCCGTCGCCGGGTCCACGAGTGCGGAGTGGGCTTCGCCGGCGTTGAAGGCGTTGCGTTCGCCCCATTGCCGGAGGCTGAGGATCAACGTAAAGAGGTCTCGCCCAGCGCTCGTTAGCTCATATTCACTCCGCGTCCCGCGGTCATTCGGGATACGGGTCAGGACGCCCCTGTCCACGAGGAGGCGAAGGCGGTCCGAGAGGATGTTTTTCGCCACTCCCAGCGACCTCTCAAATTCTGAGAACCGCCGCTTGCCGTCCAGTGAGTCCCGAATGATCAGCAGGGTCCACTTGTCGCCCACGAGGTCTGCTGCCCTTGCCACCGGACATTCGGGGTCAGTCCATGCGATATCACTTGGTTGCAACATGAAACCATTCTGCCATAGGCTCGGATGGTTGCATATTGAAACCGAAAGTTTGAGGCCGGAAAAATGAGCAGTAATCAGCTGACGAAAACCACACAGGGACTCAGCCGTAGCCTCTTGCTGCTGCTCGCCGTCGTGGCCGGGTTCATGGTGTCGAACATCTACTACGGCCAGCCCCTCCTGGAGCGCATCGGTTTCGACCTGAGTATCCCCGCGGCGAGCATCGGATGGGTCGTGGCATCATCACAAGCCGGGTATCTTGTGGGGCTGGTTCTCCTGGTGCCATTGGGAGACTTGGTGGACCGCCGCATACTCATCACCGTTCAGGTGGCAGCGAGTTCTGTGGGTGCCTGTGGCGTGACCCTGGCTTCATCCCAAGCTGCCTTGCTGCTTGCGTTCGGGATACTGGGGTTGGCCTCATCCGTTGTACAGGCCATCGTCGCGTACACCGCAGCCTCCAGTACCCCGGACAAAAGGGGCGGAAACATCGGAACTGTCACCGCCGGCGTCGTGAGTGGCCTCATCCTTGCGCGGACCGTGGCCGGTGGCATGACGGACCTCTGGGGTTGGAGGTCGGTTTACATCTTTGCCGCACTTGCTGCTGTGGTCCTGTCGCTGGCAGTCCTCCGCGCCATGCCACGGGAGCAGACATCAAGGGGGAGGCGCGCTATTGGCAGGCCGTTTCATCAGTGGTGGTCCTGACGCGGCACAATCCCGTTTTCCGTACCCGTGCGCTTATCACCATGCTGCTGTTCGCGTCTTTTGGAGTGCTGTGGAGCGGCATGTCGCTGTTGCTCAGCGGTCCCTTGTGGAACCTTCCGCCGGGCGTTGTCGGGCTCTTTGGGCTTGCCGGTCTTGTAGGGATACTGGCCGCATCCAAGGCCGGTGCTGCGGCCGACCGCGGATGGGGACAACGGGTCACGGGCATCAGTTTGGTGGCGCTTCTGGGCTCGTGGCTTGCGTTGTCCCTGGGGTGCTGGTCGCTGCTCTGGTTCATCGCCGGCATCGTGGTGCTGGACGCCGCGGTGCAGGCCGTCCACGTGACCAGTCAGACCATGATCGTGGCGGGCGCCGAAGACTCGGCCAGCAGCATCATTGGCAGCTACATGGTGTTCTACTCGGTGGGAAGTGCCGTGGGAGCAGCAGCCGTTGCGCCGGTCTTCGATGCCTGGGGTTGGGCCGGTGCCAGTGTTCTTGGGGCAGTCTTCGCGCTGGGCGCTTTGGTGATCTGGGGCGTTGACCGGACACGGCTGCAGGGTGCTGGGGTGCGTTTGGTTAGCTCCGCGCAGCCCGCTGGGGTGCGTCTGGTTAGCTCCGTGCAGCAGGCTGGGGCAGAATGACCTCAACCAGCTGAAGGAGTTCGCACATGCCGCACATTCTGACGTCCAGGTTCCTGTTCGGTCCCGGCCCGAGCAATTGCTACCCCGAAGCCATGGCTGCCCTGGCCTATCCCGTGCTCGGCCACCTTGATCCTGTGTTCATCGAACGGCTCGACCACACCTGCGAAGGCCTCCGGACTGTTTGGGGTACCTCCAATGCGCGCACACTCCCGTTGAGTGCCACAGGTTCCGGCGGGATGGAAGCGGCTTTCGTGAACACCGTGTCCGACGGCGACGTGGCAGTAATCGCTGTCAACGGACTCTTTGGGGCGCGCATGTGTGAAGTCGCCCGGCGTTGCGGGGCCACGGTGATCCGCGTCGATCACGAGTGGGGCCAGCCCGTAAATGCCGAGCGCGTTCTGTCCGCGCACCCGAATCCCAAGGTGATCGCCGCCGTCCACGCTGAGACTTCCGTCGGCGTGCTCTCGGACATCGCCGCGCTGGGTGCCGGTAAGAAAGACGCCCTGCTGATCAGTGACGCCGTGACGTCCATTGGCGGACTGGAGCTCCGAGCGGACGACTGGGGGATCGACGTCGGATACGCCGGAACGCAGAAATGCCTTGGTGTGCCGCCAGGACTTTCGCCCTTCACGGTGTCCGACCGTGCCTTTGAGCGCCGCGTCAAAGATCCGCGCTCCTGGTACCTCGACATCGGGCTGCTGGGCGGGTATGTCGGCGCCGCCAGTGGTGCCCGGACGTACCACCACACAGCGCCGGTCACCATGATCGCCGGGCTCGAAGCCGCCCTGGACCGCATCCTTGCTGAGGGCCTTGAGAATGTGCAGGCCCGGCACCGTGCCGCTGGCGCGGCTTTGCAGGCTGGGCTTCAGGAGATGGGGCTCGAATTGTTCGCTGCCGAGGGCGCCCGGTTGCCGAGCCTCACCACCGTGAAAGTGCCCGACGGCGTCAACTCGGCTGCCGTCCGCGCTTACCTTCTGGAGAACTTCAGCATGGAAATCGGCTCGGGTGTCGGGGAGTTCGCGGACACTGTGTGGCGCATCGGCATGATGGGCCCGAACGCCAACGGCGCTTCTGTCACGCTGGTGCTCGGAGCGCTGAAAGAGGCCATCGCGAAAGCCTAGCCCGCACGCTCTCTCACGTCCCGCGGGTTTGGGTGGGTCGCTCGCTCACATCCCGCGGGTTTGGGTCAACTGGCGGGGATTTCCTTCGGGTCGCAGCTCTCGGACCTAACCGGGGCTGTGAGTTCGAGGTAGGCCGGGAACTTTGATCGGATGCTCACCGTGGCGCCAACAGCATCTGTGCTGCGCGTTACCACCCACCCGCCGGGGACGGGATCGATGCCGTTGAAGGCAGGGAATCCGTGCTTCTCCAGGACGGGATCGGCCGCAGCGAAGAGATCCTCAAAGTTCCTGGACGGTTCCACGATGTCCGCGCTGCTTTGCATGCTTTGCAGATAGAGCATGCATCTGCCGTCTTGGGCTGGACTCATGTCTGCCGTATCGTCCACGGCCCAGGTGATGCCGGGCATCTTCTCTTCCAGGGCGGCAACAAGTTCCGCGGTCAGAGCGTCGTACTTGGCGATGCTTTCAGCCACAGGAGCAGGTTCGGAAGTAATGGGAGGTGCCTTGCTGGGTTCCCGTTTGGTTTCGCCGGGGACGCTGCAGCCGGCAATCCCAACAGATCCCACGACAAGGGCAGCGGCCAGCGCGAAGGGGCGTGCTGATGTTCGAAGCGTGCGGCAATTCATTTAGTCCCCAGTTTCGTTTAGCGCTCGACGGCGGATCTCACCGAATGCTTTCACGCAGAGTTGTCGCGCGGCGATGGGCAGAACAACCCGTTGCGCTCAAGCGCGCGGGAGGTGATTGCGGTCGTCAAGTTTTTGAGACAGGTTTCGTTGTCGTTGTTGGTTAGGCGGCCAGGGGTTTCCGGGTGCTGGTTTTGTAGGCGGTGTGGGCGGTTAGTGGTGCTGTGCCGCCGGCTCGTTTGTTGGGTCGGCGGCGGTTGTACCAGCCTTCGATGTATTCCATCACTCCGGTTCGGGCAGCGAGCCGGGAACCGTAGCGTTGGTGGTGGTAGAACTCGGTTTTCAGGTGCGAGAAGAAGTTCTCCGCGACTGCGTTATCCCAGCACACCCCGATCTTGCCCATGGACTGGGTGACGCTGTTGCTGCCGCACCAGTTCTGGAATTCGTCGGAGGTGTACTGGGTTCCCCGGTCGGAGTGGAAGATGATCGAGGATCCGCTGAGGTGTCCGTGGTTCCGGGCCATCTGCAGTGCGGCGGTGCACAGGCTCGCGCGCATGTGGGCGGCCATGGCCCAGCCGATGACCATGCCGGAAAACAGGTCGATGACGGTGGCTAGGTAGAGCCAGCCCTCACCGGTGCGCAGGTACGTGATGTCACCTACCAGACGGGTCCCGGGCACTGATGAGGTGAAGTCCCGTTTGCCCTCTGAGTCGAGCATGTGGTTCTCAATATGTGCTGTCCTGGCCTGCGGGTCCTGAACAGTGGTGGTTTTCCAGGCTTGGGTGCGCACCGCCCGCAACCCGTTCGCCCGCATGATCGAACCGACGGTCGGGGCCGAGACCTTCACGCCCTTCTCATTGAGAATCAGAGTCAGCTGGTCCCGCCCGGCACGGCCTTCCTCATCTGTGTACAAGCTGGTGACAGCGGTGACCAGTTCCTGATGCCGGACCGCCCGCGGTGATGGCGCCGAGGGTTTGCGCCACCGGTAATACGAGGCCCGGGATACCTTTAGAGCCCGACACAGCCACACCACGGAATGGTTGGCCTTCTCCGCTTCGATGAATTCGTAGAAGTCCTCTACTTTTGCTTCGCGGCAAAGAAGGCGCTGACTTTTCCCAAGAACTCAACCTCAGCCTTCAACCGCGCGTTCTCGGCCAAAGCCTTCTGATGCTCTTCCCATTCCACGGGCCCACGATCGGGCACCGGGACCAGTGCCGGACCACCAGGGGAACGCTGACGGGCCCGCGCGAGCCAGTTGCCCAACGTGCTTTCCTTCACCCCGATCTCCTCAGCTACCTGTTTCACCGACCGATCAGTGGACAAAACCAGCTGCACTGCTTCCTCGCGGAACGCAGCGTCATATTTTCTTCTGGGCGTGGTCATCTGAAGCGAATCTCCCATCAAGCTGTCTCAGAAAACCATACGACCGCAGATAGAGCGTGGCGTTGAAGGGCACGGGAGGTGAGAGACGGTCGCGTTGAAGCGGGTGGGAGGTGATAGAGCGTGGCGTTGAAGCGCGCGGGAGGTGATAGAGCGTCGCACTCAAACACGCGGGACGTGAGAGAGGATCAGGTGTTGCGGGTCAGAATCCACGTGTTGGTGCCGTCTTGGCGCTCGAAAGTCACCGTGGTCACCAGCGCCTCGATGAGAGCCAACCCGCGCCCGGACTCCGCATCCGAATCCGGCATCGAAGCCTGCATGTCATTCGCAAATGGCTCACGGGCGTTGAACGCACTAACCCGTGCCACCAGCCGAGTGGGACGGACGCTGATGTCGACGTCGATCTCCACGGGCTTGTCCGCCACAGGAAGCGCATGCTGCACGATGTTCGCCGCAGCCTCGATGACGGCCGTAGCGAAGGTCATCCGGTCCATGTCGGGCACGAAGGAGGCGTCGTCCCACAGGGCGTCCAACTCATTGTGGATGGCCTCGATGGCTTCCTCGTTGGACGGCCCGTGAAAGCCCCGGTGGGCGATGACCTCAGTCATCGCCGAACGCAGCTTCTGCGGTGGGGTACGCCGTGAGTACCCTGTCCATGTTGGTCAGTTCCAGGACCATTTTGACCTGCGGCTGCACTCCCGCGATCCGGAGGTCACCGCCTGCCTGACGCGCAGCTTTGAGGCAGCCGATGAGTGCGCCGAGCCCGGAGGAATCCATGAAGTCGGTTTCTGCCAGGTTCACCACAACGCGGCTGGAGCCGGCGGCCACAACCTCGGCCACTACTTCCCGAAGCTTGGGCGCTGCCACCATGTTCAGCCGGCCCACGCTCTTCACCTCCGCGTAGGAGTCGTTGACCTCATAGCTAAACTGCATCTGCATTCCTCTCCTCGGGGCGCTCTGGCCCGACAACTTCGGGCACGAAACCCTTATACAAAACTGCTTTGACCAGCACGCTCAGGACCACCAGATCGAACGCAACCCATGCCACGTTCACCAGTGTGCCCAGGGGCTCGGACATTCCGGCGAGCAGCCGGATAAGGCCAACAACCAGCGCCACCGCCAGCAGCACCGCGACGATGATCTGCGGCCGGATCAGGCTCCAACTGGGCCCGCCGCTTTGCCGGGCTTTGGGGGTGACCGCGAACCCGAGGGGACGCCCGAACCAAACGTTCCGGGCCGCCGTCGTGCAGGCCTTGATCCAGGTGGGGAACAGCGCGAGGCTGTACTGCTGTCCGCGCCAGGTGGGAATGCCGTGACCGGCCACCAGGAACAGCAGTTGATTCACCACCATGAACGGGATGAAGCGGATGAAGAAGTCGAAACTGATGCTGTTGACCGGGAGGATGCCGAGCGTCAGGTAGATGATGGGCGCCGCGAAATAGACCACGGCAGCGAAGCCGCTCAGGTAGGTCCACATGGTGGAGAAGTACATGAGTCGCTGGCCCCACGTGAGCCGGCGTTGGACCAGCGGGTTCTCGCGGAGGAGGACCTGCATGGTGCCTTGGGCCCAGCGGAGACGCTGGGTCAGCATGGTCTTGACGTCCTCAGGGGCCAGCCCATTGGCGAGGATTTCGTGGTGGTAAACGCTCTTCCAACCCAGGCCATGCAGGCGCATCGCGGTGGCCATGTCCTCGGTGACGGAGATGGTGGCCAGCGGCATGATTGGCTGGGCCTCGTCGGTGCGTTCCACCGAGATGGCGTCCAGGACAGCGTGAACCGACTCGAGCGCACCCAAGGGGGACCAGTCGCGTCCGGACATACGGTCGACGGCGTCAGTCGCCACGGTGGTCACGCCCGACTCGCCGACGTGAGCGAGTTCCATGGCTGCGATCTCCTCGAGGTCCGATTGGAGTGCTGAGAAGTCGGCGGCCACGAGGGTGCGAACGGCATCGTCCACTTGGCGGCGAACCCGGTACGTGATTTCGCTGAGGGACGCTCCTGCTTCGAGTTCCTTCTGCGCGGATTCCGTAGCGGCCTCCACCTCGTTCAGCATTTGCTCCACCAGCGGGTTCTCTGCCTCGGGTGATCGGCGTGCCTTCTTAATGGCGGTACGCGAAGCGGCGAGGGCTCGCCGGACACTCTTCTCGGTGGCTTTGACGTAGCCCACCAGGCCCAGCTGCATGAGGGCTTCCCGGCGGAGGACCGCATTGGACCCGCAGAAGAAGGCGGCATTCCAGCCGTCCTTGCCCTGTTGGATGGGGCCGTAGAACAGGGGCGCCTGGCTGCCGAGGGGGTCGTCGGCGGGGACATTGATGAAGTACTGCGGAGTCTGGACGAGCGCCACTTTGTCGTCGTTGAAGTAGCCAAGCGTCTTGTCCAGGATGTCAGGCTCGGGGATCTGGTCGGCGTCGAGAATCAAGAGGTACTCGCCAGAGGTGACCATGAGCGCGTTGTTCAGGTTTCCGGCCTTGGCGTGCCGCGGCATGTCCGGCGTCCAATCGGCGCCGCGGGTGACGTAGCCGATCCCGTTGGACTCGGCGAGTTCGCGCATTTCGGGCCGGTCGCCGTCGTCGAGGATCCACGTACTGTGCGGCCAGCGGATGTCCTTGGCCGCCAAAGCCGTGGTCATCACCAGATCCAAGGGCTCGTTGTACGTGGTGATGAAGACGTCCACTGTGGCCGTCTCCGGGGCAGGGGGTGGCGGTTTCCGGAATTTGATGTTCCACACGGTCAGGCCGAACAACATGACGTCGATCAGGCTGTACGTCTCGGCAATCACCAACGGAACGGCGATCCACCACGCCTCCCAGTTCAGCGACGCCATCCACCGCCACGCTACGTAGTTGACGCCCAAAATGACCGTCAGCACAACGATCAGCCGAGTCCAGAAACGTGTCACAAATCCCCCCTTTTGCGGTCTACAGTCCTGCGTTTGGTTTTCGGCGTACGACGACGGCGGTCACGTCATCTTCGGCGGTCGCCGCAGGTGCCAACTCGAGCAGGGCGGCGCACACATCGTCTGCAGTTGCTCCGCTCCGTGCAACCTTCTCCACGTTCCGCTGGAAGTCCTCCAAGGAATTGTGGGCGTCGAGAACGCCGTCGCTGACGATCACCAGGGAATCGCCCGGCTCCAGGTCCAGCTCCGACGCAGGCCACAGCTGGTTGTCCAGGATCCCGACGGGCGGTCCGGCGGAGACCAGCCTCCGCGCCGCCCCCTCAGCGGGAACGTGCAGCGCAAGCCCATGGCCGGCGTCGATATAGCGGAGCGTACCCGAGGCGCTGTCCAGCCGCGCGTGGAACATGGTGACGAAGGAACCGGACTGGTCCAGGTCAGAGGCAATGGTGGCGCTGGCCGAGCCGAACGCAGCGTCTATGGCCGGGGTGTCCGCCACGGACCGCATCACGGCGCGGACCGTTGCTGCGATCAGTGCGGCACCCATGCCCTTGCCCATGGCGTCCGCGAACGTGAAGTGCATGCCGTCACGGGTCTGGTACCAGTCATAGAAGTCCCCACCAACGCTGCGCGAAGGGCGGAAGGCGCCAGCGACGTCGTAACCGCTGAGGCGGACCGTTTCGCGCGGCAGGAGGCTCTGCTGCACCACTGCTGCCCGGGCGAGTTCGTCGCTCTGGCCGGTGTCCTCGGCGGGCGCGGCAGGCGTGCGGGCGCGGCGGAACAGGGCACGGATGCGCGCCTGTAGTTCCTTGGGGCTGAAGGGTTTGTTGATGTAATCGTCCGCGCCGGTGTCCAGCCCGTTGAGCCGGTCAATCTCGTCGGCCCGGGCGGTGAGCATCAGGATGTAGGCGTCGGAGAATTCACGGAGGCGACGGCAGACTTCCATGCCATCGATGTCCGGGAGGTTGATGTCCAGCGTCACCAGTTCGGCGTTGGTTCTGCGGACAGCTTCGACGCCGGAGAGACCGTCAGGTGCTTCCGTCACCACGAAATCGAGCTGCTCGAGGACGAGGACGAGGAGGCCGCGGATGTCAGCGTCATCTTCGACGACGACAGCGTGGCGCACGGGTGGGGAAGAGACCATGGCTCCATTAACTAGTGCTGCTGGGTATTTGTCACGTTTAGTCACGACACATGAAACGCCCGCTCACAAAAGTGGGCGGGCGTTACACGATTTGTGCAGTTATATGCGAGAGGGATTCCCCTCAAGCACGCGGGATGTGAGAGACGGTTAGACGCCCAGCTCATCCTTGAGCGCCTGGACGTGGCCCTGCGCGGAAACCTGGTACTGGGTGAGCTTCACGGTGCCTTCGCCGTCGAGGACAACGGTGGAGCGGACCAGGCCTTCGACGATTTCGCCGTCGACCAGCTTCTCGCCCCAAGCGCCGTAAGCGAGGGCCACAGAGTGGTTTTCGTCGGAGAGCAGCGGGAAGGTCAGGGCGAATTCACCGGTGAACTTAGCGAGGTCCTCAGGGCCGTCCGGGGAGATCCCGATGACGTCGTAGCCCTTGCCCTGCAGGCTGGCGAGGTTGTCGCGGAAGTCGCAAGCCTCGGTGGTGCAGCCGGGGGTGGCTGCCTTCGGGTAGAAGTACACAATGACGTTGCGTCCGCGGTAATCGGACAGCGAGACCTTGGTGCCGTCGGCGTCGAGAAGCGCGAAATCAGGTGCTTGCGTTCCGACGAGGAGTTTCTGGGTCATGGCGATCCTTTACGTTTCACCGGCAAACAGCCGGCCTTCATTTCAAACAACAGCGGTCATGCAAATTGCGGGGGCGTTGATCTTTAACAACAGCGAACTTAGATGCTGTATTCCGCAGGTCCGCGCACTGTGGCATAGGGCCCTGGCACGAACTGGTAGCCGCCACCACGGACGGTGGCGACGGTGTGTCGGGCGGAGCCTAGCTTCCGCCGCACCCTTCCAACATAAACGTCGATCGAACGAAATGCCGCGCCGGGGAGGTCAAATGACTCCAAAAAACGTTGCAATTCTTCACGACTGATGGCCCGTGAGCAGTTGACCACGAGGTATCGCAGCAGCTTATATTCCATGCCAGTAAAGGAAACCGGCTCGCCGTCCAGCAGCACTACTTCAGCGGCGAGGTCCACCGCAAGTTGGCTGCGTCGGCTCGCCAACGTTACGGGCTCGACGGCGGTGCTGTCGCCCTCTGCTGCGCCCTCTGACTCTTTCGAACGAGTCTCCAAACGTGCCTCCGCCAGGGCATCGGCGAGTGACAGCGAACCATTGGTACCGGCGTCGGCGGCTTCCTGCGGAGTGCCGCCCCAGGAAGTGTCGCCGACGCCGGAGTGCTCTGCCCCGGTGGCGGGCCAGATGCGGACTTCCGCCTCCGGGGCAAGTTTCATGGCGCGGGCCAGCACAAGGCGTGCGGCCCGTTCCCAAACTGCGGGATCGATCTCGTCGCCCTCGGCCGGGTTGACCCAGAGCGCCAGGCCGTGTGCGGTCATGCCGTTCCGGCGCGCGGAAGACCCGCGGGCCGCGGATCCTCGCGACGGCGGTGGCCCGTAGGCATTGACTGCCATGACGGTTGACCTAAACGTTGCCGCGGCGGAGCAGCTTGCCGCCGGGGTTCTGGCCGTCGATCGGGGTGCCGCGCAGGTAGGTCTTGCGGACGACGCCGGCCAGGGGACGGCCGTCGTACGGCGTGATCGGGTTCTTGTGCTTGAGCTTGGTGACGTCCACAACGAAGGCTTCGTCCGGGGCGAAGATGGAGAAGTCGGCGTCGTAGCCCAGGGCGAGCTGGCCCTTGTTGTGCAGGCGGGCCAAAGCGGCGGGCTTCTCGGCCATCCAAGACACGACCTGCTCCAGCGGGATGCCGCGGTGGCGGGCTTCGGTCCAGATCAACGAAAGGCCCAGCTGCAGCGAGGAAACGCCGCCCCATGCCACTGCGAAGTCGCCGTTCTCCAGGTCCTTCAAATCCAGGGTGGAGGGGGAGTGGTCCGAAACGATGCAGTCGATGGTGCCGTCCTGCAGGCCCTTCCAGAGGAGCTCGCGGTTGGAGGCCTCACGGATGGGCGGGCAGCACTTGTAAGCAGTGGCGCCGTCAGGGATTTCTTCGGCCATGAGCGTCAGGTAGTGCGGGCACGTCTCAACGGTGAGGTTGACGCCGTCGCGCTTTGCTGACGCGATCATCGGCAGCGCGTCCGAGGATGAGAGGTGCAGGATGTGGGCGCGGGCGCCGGTCCAGCGGGCGCGTTCGATGACCTCGGCGATTGCCTTGTTCTCGGCACCGCGGGGGCGGGAAGCGAGGAAGGTTTCGTAGTGGTCGCCGCCGGGGTGGGGTGCGCGGTCGATCGCGTGGGAGTCCTCGGCGTGCACGATCATGAGGGAGTCGAAGGACTTGAGTTCCTTCATGTCCTCTTCCATCTCATCCGCGTCCAGATGCGGGAACTCGTCCACGCCCGAGTGCAGGAGGAAGCACTTGAAGCCGAAAACGCCTTCGTCGTGGAGCGGGCGGAGGTCGCTCTTGTTGCCCGGGATGGCACCGCCCCAGAATCCGACGTCCACGAACGCCTGGTCCTTGGCGACGACGCGCTTCTGCTCCAGGCCGTCCACGGTGGTGGTGGGCGGGATGCTGTTCAGCGGCATGTCGATGATGGTGGTCACGCCACCGGCTGCTGCGGCACGGGTGGCGGAGGCGAAGCCTTCCCACTCGGTGCGGCCGGGCTCGTTGACGTGGACGTGGGTGTCCACAAGGCCGGGGATGAGGGTTTCGTCGTCTGCGAGTTCGATGACCTCGTTGCCCGTCAGGCCGTTGCCCAGGGGTTCGATGGCGACGATGATGCCGTCGCGGATGCCAACTTCGCGGGCTGCGAGGCCGGCGGTGGTCAGGATGCGCTGGCCCCGGATAACGAGGTCATAGGCGCCGATTGCTTCAGACATTGAGGTACTCCTTGTTTTCGGTCCGTTCCGCCAGGTACACGCCTATGTGCTTACCTAATTGTTCAAGCAACGGACCTGCTTCAGCGATACATTTTTGGACATCTTTTTCCAGATCGGTCAGTGCATGGACCGTGTGGAAGCCGGCGTCCGTGAGTTGTTCACGGCTCAGGGTACTCCGGCCGCACACTGCGATCACGGGAACCCCGTTCCTCTGTGCCGCCCGCGAGACGCCCATGGGGGTCTTGCCGAGCAGGCTTTGCTCGTCCAAGCTGCCTTCTCCGGTGATCACCAGATCGGCGCCCTTCAGGCGTTCTTCAAGCTCAGTGAATTCAAGCACGACGTCGATACCCGGCCGGCGCTCTGCCTTCAGTGCCGCTATGGCTATGTAGCCAACGCCGCCTGCCGCTCCGGCGCCTTCGGCTTTGGCCGCAAACTTGGCGTGCTGCCCGGTTGCTGCTGCGAGCACGTCCACGAAGTGGCTCAGTGCGGCGTCGAGCGAGGTGACGTCGTCCGGCGTCGCGCCCTTCTGTGGACCGAAGATGGCTGGGGCTCCGCTGGCCCCCAAAAGGGGATTGTCGACGTCGGACGCCAACACGAACTCCGTGGCCTCGATGCGGACGTCGAAGTTGGAGAAGTCGATGCTGTCTATTCCCGCGAGGGCCGCGCCGCCTCCGGGGAGCTCGTTGCCGTTCTTGTCCAGGAAGACGGCGCCGAGGCCCTGCAGGACTCCCGCGCCGGCGTCGGTGTTGGCGCTGCCACCCACACCCAGGATGATCTTGCGGCAGCCGAGGTCCAGTGCGGCGCGGATGAGTTCGCCCGTGCCGATGCTGGTTGCGGTTTTGGCCGTTTCAGACGTGGGGCCGGCAGGAAGGAGGGCGAGACCGGAAGCTGCCGCCATTTCGATGACAGCCTCCTGGTCCCGCACCGCGAAGTCGGCCTTCACCGGCTCGCCGAGCGGGCCGGTGACTATGGTGGTCCGGCGGGTGAAGCCGGAGCCGATGGCGGCGTCGATGGTTCCTTCGCCGCCGTCGGCCACCGGAATGCGTGTTGCTTCAAAACCCTTCGAACCGAACCCCGCGAGCAAGCCTGTTGCCAGGTGCTTGGCGACGTCGGGCGCGGACAGCGAGCCCTTGAATTTGTCCGGGGCGATGACAACACGCATTCCGGTGCCTCCTTCCTTTACTTACTTACGCTTTGGTCAGGATCGCGGTGGGTGCGTCCGCCGCGGTTTCTGCCAACTCTTCGAACTCGTTCACGCCGTTGATCTCAACGCCCATGGAGATGTTGGTGATCTTTTCCAGGATCACTTCAACAACCACGGGAACCTTGAACTCGCCCATGAGTGCCTTGGCCTTGTCGAAAGCGGCAGGCAGATCGTTCGGGTCCTCAACGCGGATGGCCTTGCAGCCCAAGCCTTCGGCAACCTTGATGTGGTCAACGCCGTAGCCGTTGGTCTCCGGGGAGTTGATGTTCTCGAACGCCAGGGAAACGTTCTGTTCCATGTTGAAACCGCGCTGGCTCTGACGGATCAGGCCCAGGTAGGAGTTGTTCACCACAACGTGGATGTAGGGCAGGTTGAACTGCGCGCCCACGGCCAGTTCCTCGATCATGAACTGGAAGTCGTAGTCACCGGACAGGGCAACAACGGTGGCGTCCGGGGTTCCACGAACAACGCCCAGTGCAGCGGGAGCGGTCCAACCCAGCGGGCCGGCCTGGCCTGCGTTGATCCACTTGCGGGCACCGAACACGTGCAGCATCTGTGCGCCGGCGATCTGCGACAGGCCAATGGTGGACACGTAGGTGGTGTCGCGGCCGAAGGCCTTGTTCATCTCCTGGTACACGCGCTGCGGCTTGATGGGCACGTTGTCGAAGTTGGTCTTGCGGTGCAGGGAGCCCTTGCGCTCCTGGCACTCGGCAACCCAACCCGAGTAGTCCGGCAGGGTCTTTGCAGCCTGGCGTTCGCGGGCCAGCTCCAACAGACCGTCCAGCGCCGCACCGGCGTCGGACGCAATGCCCAAGTCCGGCGAGAAAACGCGACCGATCTGGGTCGGCTCGATGTCGATGTGAACGAACTTTCGGCCTGCCGTGTAGGTGTCCAGGCCGCCGGTGTGGCGGTTGGCCCAACGGTTGCCGATGCCGATCACGAAGTCGCTCTGCAGGAACGTCTCGTTGCCGTAGCGGTGAGAGGTCTGCAGGCCAACCATGCCGGCCATCAGCTGGTGGTCATCCGGAATGGTGCCCCAACCCATCAGCGTGGGGATAACCGGAACGTTTAGGATCTCGGCCAGCTCAACCAGCTGGGCCGAAGCGCCGGCGTTGATGATGCCGCCACCGGCAACGATCAGCGGGTGCTTGGCAGCGGTCAGCAGATCCAGTGCCTTTTCCAGCTGCTTGCGGGAAGCCTTGGGCTTCTCCACCGGCAGGGGCTCGTAGGCGTCGATGTCGAACTCGATCTCGGCCATCTGAACGTCGATGGGCAGGTCCAGCAGAACCGGGCCCGGGCGACCCGAGCGCATCAGCTGGAAAGCCTTCTGGAACGCGCCGGGAACCTGGCCCGGCTCCAGGATAGTCATAGCGAACTTGGTCAACGGCTTGGCGATGGACTCGATGTCCACGGCCTGGAAGTCTTCCTTGTGCAGCTTGGCTACCGGTGCCTGGCCGGTGATGCAGAGCATGGGGATCGAGTCGGCCTGGGCTGCGTACAGGCCAGTGATCATGTCCGTGCCTGCGGGGCCCGACGTGCCGATGCAGATGCCGATGTTGCCATCAGCTGCGCGGCTGTAGCCGTCGGCCATGTGGCTGGCGCCTTCAACGTGGCGGGCCAGCGTGTGGCGGATGCCGCCGTGGGCACGCATTGCTGAGTAGAAGGGGTTGATCGCTGCGCCGGGCAGACCGAAAGCTTCGGTTGCGCCTTCCTTTTCCAGGATGGCTACGGCCGCATCAACGGTGCGCATCTTTGCCATGGTGTACTCCTTGTTTTTGCCCTTGCGGGCGAAGTCTGTGGTGTTTTTGGGTGTGGTGAGGGAGCCGCCGTCGTTTATATACGACGGCGGGTTCCCTGCTTTGTGTTGCTTGGTGCCTTGGGCGGGTGCTTTACTTCCGGCCGCTGAGCTGGAGGACCTGCTTGAAGAGGCCCGAGTGGTCGAGGCCGCCGTCGCCCTGGTTGACGGTTGCGGCGACGAGCTGGGCGACGACTGCGCCGAGCGGGACAGCGACGTTGGCTTCGCGGGCTGCGGAGGTGACGATGCCGAGGTCCTTGTGGTGGAGGGCCAGGCGGAAGCCGGGGTCGAAGTTGCGGTCGAGCATCTTCTGACCCTTCTGGTCCAGGACCTTGGAACCGGCCAAGCCGCCGCCGAGGACCTTCAGTGCTGCGTCGGTGTCTACGCCGTAGGCCTCAAGGAAGGCGATGGCTTCGCCGAGGACCTGAATGTTGACGGCTACGATCAGCTGGTTGGCTGCCTTGACGGTCTGGCCTGAGCCGGACGGGCCGACGTGGACGATGGTCTTGCCCACTGCGTTGAGGACATCCTGTGCTGCCTCGAAGTCCTCCGCGGAGCCGCCGACCATGATGGACAGAACGGCGTCGATTGCGCCCTGTTCGCCACCGGATACGGGAGCGTCGAGCGGGCGGATGCCGGCTGCTACTGCGTCGTCCGAGAGGCGCTTAGCGACATCCGGGCGGATGCTGGATGCGTCGACCCAGATAGTGCCCTTCTTCGCGTTAGCGAAGACGCCGTCCTTGCCGCTGACTACACCCTCAACATCGGGGGAGTCCGGGACCATGGTGATGACGACGTCGGCGTCCTTGACTGCGTCCGCGATGCTGGTGGCACCCTGGCCGCCCTCGGAGACGAGCTTGTCGATCTTGTCCTGGCTGCGGTTGAAACCGGTGACCGTGTGGCCGGCCTTGACGAGGTTGATGGCCATGGGGAGGCCCATGATTCCGAGTCCGATGACTGCAACGTTGCTCATTGTGGTTCTCTTTCTGGGGAAGTCTGTGTGTGTTTTAACCCGGGTGTGCTTACCCAACTAGGTCGCATTAGTGCGCGTTTTGAGGGTTCTAAACGCGCTCTGCTGCTACTTAGTTGGGCGCCCCGTGCTTAGTTGGCGTTGGCGCGCTGGCGGATGGCCCAGCTGAAAGCCGATTCCTGCGGTTCCTTGTACTCGAGGCCGATGTAGCCGTCGTAGCCGAGTTCGCGGCTGCGGGCGATCCATTCGCCGAGGGGGAGCGTGCCGGTTCCGGGAGCGCCGCGGCCGGGGTTGTCGGCGATCTGGATGTGGCCGAAGTCCTTGGCGTGGTTCTCGATGACGGATTCGACGTCGTCGCCGTTGACTGCCAGGTGGTAGAAGTCGGCGAGGAGCTTGATGTTCTGTGCGCCGGATTCTGCCTTGACGCGGGCGATGACCTTGA
The DNA here is from genome assembly GCF_048595705.1 of Paenarthrobacter sp. TA1.8. Classification (NCBI taxonomy): domain Bacteria; kingdom Bacillati; phylum Actinomycetota; class Actinomycetes; order Micrococcales; family Micrococcaceae; genus Paenarthrobacter; species Paenarthrobacter sp. TA1.8. The sequence continues at coordinate 4,207,657 of NZ_CP184287.1, read as the reverse complement.
GTGCGTCTTCGGCGGTGAGGAGCGGGTACTTGGGTGCGCCGCTGACCGGCTCGAGGAGGACGGTGCCGCCGATGCGGGCGACGCCTTCCGCTGCTGCGGCGAGGTTCTTGGCGGCGAGTTCGTCCTGCTCTTCAGGGGTGAACTCGTCCTGGCGGTTGCCGTAGAGGGCGTTGAAGGCCTTGCAGCCAAGGCGCTCACCGATGCCTGCTACGACGTCGATGTTGTCCTTGAACTCGGAGCAACGTCCCTTCCAGGACACCAGGCCGCGGTCGCCGCCGGGCATGTTGCCGGCGTTGAAGTTCAGGCCCGTGAGCTGAATGCCGGCGTCCTTGATGGCGGTTTCAAACTCGGTTGTCTCTTTGTCGGTGGGAACCGAAGTGGCGAAGGGCCACCAGAACTCGACGGCGTCAAAACCGGCTGCCTTCGCGGCGGCGGGGCGCTCGAGCAAGGGCAGCTCCGTCAGGAGGATGGAGCAGTTCACTGTGTACGTCATCGTAGGTCCTTCCGAGGAGGGGCTTTGATCTATCTTCCGAGTGCTTGGCTGCTGCCTCGGTGCTTGGCCTCAGTTTCCGCCTTGTGGAATTTAGATTCTGCTTTATGAAAAGTTTAGAGAAGGTGGGAGCGGGAGTCAAGGGGTGGGTGGGGGAGCAGGGTTTGGGAGACCAGAGAAACGTCCGGCGGGACCACCTATGAGTCGCGTTGAGGACGGGGTGCACAACCTAATTGTGCAAAGGGACTCTGCACGACGCTGGCGGCGGAGGGCTGTCGAGTGTGAGCTTCCCGTATCTTCTGAGTATCTGAGTGCTGCGTAAGATGGCCACCATGTCCTTTGCAACTACGGATGGTCAGCCGCGTCGTCTAAGCGTCGAAGGCATCGTCGCTGGTCTGAACGACCCTCCGGGTGAGTGAGTAGCTGCCCAGATCACAATCATCGGCTCAGCTTGGAAAGGTTGGGAGTGCTGGATTTCCTTTGTCCAGGACCAAAAGTCACGCGCGCTCCTTTGTTTGAAACCCAGCCGCCCAAGGCTCGGTCTCCAGGCCACGCACACGGATGATATTCTGCCTCTCCACGAGAGATATGACTGAGGCATTTCCTATCTAAGTTGCAAGTCCGATTCGCGGTCAACCGAGCCATAGCCGGCAGGCAAACTGACAATTAGAGCCGTAATAAGCCCGCCATATGATGGGAGACGAGTAGGTCTGGAACAGATTTCGAGACCGTCTAATGAGGAGGGATCTTGGGGATGCGGGTCTGCGCGGACAAGTGCAACAGACGTCTCAGACCAAGGAGATGGGGCATTCGAACTCCTGCACTCACCCTTGTCGTTATGAAGTATTGAGGATCGGAAAGACGGCAGCGGACTGCTCGTCCCATGGGAGCGTTAAGCATGCCTCTCGTGGAAATTGCTTCGGCCTAGCGTTCGTGCGAGTGACCGCCAGATCAAGCTCCGGACCTTGGCTCCCCACCCGGCCGGACCGAAGCTAGGAGCACTAGTTCCGCAGAACCAAGCGCTGCACGGACAAAAGAACTGGGGCAAGCTGCTTCGTAAGCCGCTTGTCCCGAACGATGATTGGGAGACGTCATCCCATTAGAGCGCGAGCGGCAGAACGACCTGCATGTGTTGGGCGAGTCTCAAGCGAGCAAAAACCAGCAGGATAGGCTGCCATTTTTAGGCCTGCCTCTACGGCGGCGAACCAGTATTTCTGCTCCTGATGAAGTCTAGTGGGCAGGCAGCTTGGCCTCGAACGTCATTCGGCTGACTCCTGAAGACCTCGGGTCCCTCGTATCGCCATCCACGTCACGAGTCGCACTTCGTGTGGTTCGATGTCGGGTAGCGGCTCACGCGGCGGGGGCGCTGTGATGCCAGCCTCATCGAGGACTTCGGAAACCAGGCGGATTCGTTCCTCGTCGGTTCGCCCTTGATTGAGGGCTCCGCGTACTTGACGGGAAACTTTGGCAGTTGGGACGCTGCGCAGACGGTTGGCCAGTGCGATTTGTGCTTCCCGTCCCAAGTATCCACCTCGGTGGAGGACGATCGTGTACGCGTCCCTGAACGAAAGCGGGAGGTCCGGCTGGAAGGCGTTGGGGTCGGTCATTTGCTTCCACGTGAAGTAGACGCTGTCACAAGCGACCTTCCAGGCATCGAAGGCCTTGTCGTAGACATCGGTGGGCAGCCAACGATCGGCGGTAGCGTTCCGCGGGTCTGCCACCCGGAGGGAGAGGAGTGTGTCTGACGATACAATCGGACCGCCATCCTCGGCGTACTTGACGGACCAGTCGTCGTTTGTGGGGACGAACCGGAACCACGGCTTGGTGCTCTTGCCGATCTTGACGCAGAACACGTAACCGTTGCCCTGTACAACTGGATTCACGAATCCGCTGCCCGAGCCGTAAGGGAGGCTGAGGACGTGGGTGTTCAGTACTGGTTCCATGTCGAAAGCACCGTAGAGGCGTCGGCGGTACTCCTCACCTGAGAGTGAGGCACTGGACCCACCCGCATCGAGCAGCCTCTCGAACTCGTCAACCACTTGGTCGTCAGCTAGGTTGACCTCGTGGCCAGGCCCTCTTCCTGGCAGGACTTCGCCCGCGCCGACGGCGGCGTCGGCAAGGGCGAGCTTCGACACAAGCCGGGCTTCCAACTCAAGCAGCGCATCGAGGCGCTCCGCGGGGAAGAACAGACCGAGGTGCACATAGTCGTGCTTGGACCCGATGCGGTCGACGCGGCCGTGGCGCTGCACGATACGCATCGGGTTCCACGGCAGGTCATAGTTGATCATTTGGCCGGCCTGCTGGAGGTTCACACCTTCGGCCAGCACGTCAGTGGTGAAGAGAATATCGAACTCGTCCTTTGCCGTCGGTTCACCGGCGGCATTTCGCGGTCCAGCAGTCTGCGGAGCAAATGCCGCAATGGTCGAGGCACGTCCGCCTTGGTCGACACCACCGCTTGCACCGCGTTCGTGCGCCTTAGCGTAGGTGCCCATCATAGGAGGGGCAACTCTGTCCTTGTAGTCGGCCAGGGGCGAACCTGGCGGAGCAGCGTATATGGCCTTAACCACCGCGTCATGGACAGGGATGATCGTGTCCGTGAAAGCTGAGAACACGATCACCTTGCGGCGATCGGCATGCGAGAGGCCACGCGGGTCAACCCGCTGTGCCTCCTTGGCGATCTCGGTGAGCTCTTCGATAAGCTTCTCCGCTTTGGGCTCTGACCCGTCAATCACGACTTTGGCTAGATCACGTAGCTCGCGTAGTAGGACGATGTCGGACCTAATGTCGGTCTCGAGTTCGGAGAGGTGGTAGCCGTCGACAGATTCGATCTGCGTGTCCTTGTCGAACCCTGCAACGAAATCATCGAGGTCGTCGGAGTCTGACGACACCCAATCATTGAGCGCTTCGCCTTTGAGGACGAATCCTTGGCCGAGGGCTTCAAGGAACGCCTCATGGGAGTTGATCATGTTCTGCAGCGAAGCGTGCAATGCCTGCGGACTGGACTCCAGTCGCTTGAGCAGTCCTGCGCGGAGTAGGCCGGTGTTGGTGATTTGGTATTCCTGCAGGTCGTGGTCGACCGTGTACATGCTCGATAGGTAGCGGGCGAGCATGAGCCGCTTTGGGTCGCGGCTGCGTTCCTCCCACGCTCGGGGTGCGTGGGGATTGGTCGGGTCATCGAGCGAGTAGACCATCGCGTCGATGAGCGCGAGGCCAGCTGCGTCGAGGGCGTAGTTGATACGACGTACTTTCGGCTGCGGGAACTTTATGGTTGTGGGCTTCCCGTCAGGGCCGATGATCAGTTCATTGACGTAGTGCTCCTTGATGAACTTCCGGGTACGCCGCACGGCAACCTGGTCCATCAGGTCGAAGAGGTGCTCCGGAGTTAGGTTCGCTGGGTCGACTGCCTGTGCCTGCTTGATGTACTCCCGAATGCTAGGTATGCCCAGGGCCGCGAATCGGGCATCGTCGCGGATGAAGTACCTGATAAGCGTTTCGAGGTCCGTCAGCGAGTTGTTAACTGGAGTCGCCGTCAAGAGCACGACCTTTTTGGGACTACCTGCGGTGATGACACGGTCTACAGCACCGGACCGCTGGGCACCCGAATTACGGAGGTTGTGGGCCTCATCGATTACGACGAGAGAGTAGTCCTCAATCTCCTGCAAGAACGCGTCGACCGGTCCTTTCTCAGGATCAAGCCGATTGCGCACTTCCTCGTAAGAGTAGACCTTCACCCACCGACTGAAGTCGTGGGTAACTAGGAACGGCTCCCACATCGAGATTTTCAGTGCTGCTGGGGCGACGATGAGCACGCGCTGCCGGTTGATGTTGGCCGTGCGGTAGATCACCTCACCGGCGAGGAAAGTCTTGCCAAGACCTACTTCGTCGGCGACGAGCACTCCGCCATGCTCATCGAGCAGCCGCTCCATACGCGCCACACCGTCGGCTTGGAAACGGGTCAGGTTCAGACCGGTCCGTACGTTCGGATTCTCCTCGGCATCGAGATGTTCACCGTAGAGCTCCCAAAGCATGCGCAGGTAGACCAACCACGGGGTGTGCGGCTCCCATAGACGGCCGTACAGCTCAGCCAAATCGTAGGGGTCGCTAATCTTCCAGAATTGCTCGAACCACTCACCGACCTTGGCCGCCGAACTTGTACCGCCGCCCGTTCCAAGGTTGAGCTCCGCGTTGTGCGCGAGCCCGGCGTAGGTCATGTTCGATGATCCGGCGATCGCGGCCGGAGCGGCGCCGTCCTCGACGAGATAAGTCTTGCCGTGCAAGAAGCCGCCCGAGTATCGGCGTACCTCGACCTTTGCCGAACCCCCGGGATCGACGCTGCGAAGCCACTCGACCATACGCTTCGCCTCGGCGGTCGGGACGCGCGCAAAGCCCATAGTGTCTCGCTCGGCTTCAAGCCATGCCTGGTGGTGTTGGACCGCGGCGTCCCGGCGTGAGTCTTGATCCGAGTCTCCGGACGTGATTGCTCGCACTGCCGCGGCGTCTGGCTCCGCACCCAAGAGAAGCCGTACGCGTGGCGCCGTTTCCAACTCGTCGGCAAGCAGAGCATACCCGGCAGGGTTGATGTACGCTGTCGCGATCGCGATGGGCGGAGGAGTGACTTTGTTGTCCCGTAGAAGGCGGAAGAGTTCGTTGACCTTGTCGGCCACGGTGACAGCCACCTCGCTAGGCGAGTGGTTGGTTGCGAAATCAGGAAGCTGTGTCATGCCTTGCCCTTCCATGCCCGATAGTGCTGCAGGACCATGTCGAGCCGGGTCTCATAGGTCCAGCCACGGTGGAAGGTGGAAAAGACGTGCTCCACTTGATCTTCGCTCAGCCCGTACAGCAGGCCGACGATGGCATCGAGTTCTGTGATGAGGTCGTCCTTCTCGGCGGGAGTCTTTACCGACCCAACCGGCACACCCACTTCGGCCGCCCAATCCGCATAGCGGTCGTCGCGGGCGGCGAGCCGCCCTGCAATCTCGACAACCCTTTTCGCACCACCCGAGTCAGGGTCGTACACAGGGACCGGAAGAGCATTCAACAACTCGAAGGTTAGGTGCAGTTCTACCCAGCGACGCGCGCCCCAGTCAAACGGGATGCTTGACATGACGCCGAGAAGGAACGCTTCGGCTTTCTCGTCTCCCTGGCGCCTTACCAGGAGCGGTGACTGATGTACGGCAGCCGTGCCCGGCGGAACAAGACACGGGATCGCGGTTCGCGTGTCGGTCGCTCGCGCAATGTCTCGGAAAGCAATCCGGGCCGCGTCCATCGGAAGCGTGTTTGGTGCGAACTTTAGGCCGTTATACGCCGACCGAGAGTTCCTAACGGCTCCAGCGACTTTGCTCGCGAGATGCGGACGAAGCACCTTGGGATCACCATAGGCGAACGGCGTCCCGGCATTGGGGTCCCATAGGTTGTAGCTCGCCCCAGCCACGACGGGAATCCGGTCGCGAGTTGCCTCGGTATCGAACTCCATGACGCGGCGGTCACTACTTGCGTTCAAGTCGCCTTGTATCGGACGGAACTCCCAGCCCTGGCGTACGGAGTCGAAGCGGGCCACCTTCTTCATCTGACGAAAGACCTGAGCAGAAACACCGTCGGGGATCAGCGGGAAAGCCGCACTATTCGACCACGAGACGAACTCGTCGCCAGGTACGTCCGCAAGGTCATCCGCACCTTTGAGGAAGTCCTTCTTGCTCGCGAACGGACCAGACCATCGGACGACCGGATTCCCGCCCTTTTCTAAAACAGTAAGGCCAATCGTGTATTGGGGGTGGACTTCCGGGAACACCCACTGCTGGTTATTCAGCAGGAAGCATACGTCGGCGAATGAGCCCTGGGAGAGGATCTCTCTCCTCCATGCCGTGAGCGACGACCCTGCCAAGGCACCGCGAGGCAAGACGAGTGCTGAGCGGCCAGCAGCTCGGAGCAATTGCCAGTTGCGCCATGCGAAAGCTTGGTAAAGGTCTAAATGGGCAGCACCGAGGCCGGTGTAAGGACCGGACGACACCGCCTTGGCCATCGCTCGGACACGTTCGATCTCGGCCAGATACTCTTCTTCAAGATTGGACCGGCTGACACGGAACGCCGCCAGCGTGGCATCCCTTTGTTTCGTCGGCATAGAGCGCAGCCCGGGGAGCCGGAGTCCCCACCACTGGTGTTCTTCGACGTGCAGCTTCTCCCAGGGCGGGTTGCCGAGGAGGACATCGAATCCGGGGTGGTCCCGAAGGAACACCTCCGGAAACAGGAAAGGCATGTGGGCCGGCTGCAGCCTTTCTGCTGCTTCGGCCACCTCGGGTAGATCCAGAACGCGCTGCAGTGAGTCCTCGTCGAGGATCGCCCCGGGATGAATTTCGCCAATACGAGCAGCTACGGCGGCGTCGAAGATTCGGCGGGCAGTGTCCGCTGCAGACCGGGCCTCGGCCAGCAATCGGGAACCCTCTTCAACTTCGGCTTTATTGGCCTCGCTCGCATTTGCGACGTCAATGAGGAGCGTCTTCGCTGAGGCCAGGTTGTCGAGGATGATGTCATCAAAGATCGTAGCGGCACCCACGATACGCCCAGGCTGCAATGCATCCAACGCCTCTTCGATGGTGCCGATCCCGGTGAGGCTGTTCGCACTGACGAGCCCGTGATCCAGATTACTCATAGGCAAACCGGGCACGAAGGTGTGAATCCAGAGTGCAAGACGGGCCAGTTCGACTGCCATTGGGTTGATGTCTAGGCCGTATATGCAGCGCCGAGCAACCTGTCGGCGGAGCAACCCGATCTCGTCGACTTCGCTCTTGGCGACTTCGTCGGAACCGAGTGCCTCCTTAGCGACGCCCGCGAGTCGGAGTAGCTCTTCGGTAACGCCCGGTACTGTGTGCTCGGTGAGGAAGGTGCGCATGAGGGCTTCGATCTTGTCCACCGCTGCGACCAGAAAGTGGCCTGAGCCCATAGCAAGGTCTGCCACGCGGAAGTCGAAAAATTCCCGGGCGGCTGTGGCTGCGTCGCCCTTCGAGAGATAGCCCGCGATCTTTTCCAAATGCGCCGTGAGAGCTGGAACGATTGAGCGCTCGATAAGGTGGTCCACTACGACCTTTGGTGTGAAATAGGAGCCCGTTGCTTTCCGCTCGCCCGAGGCAGTGTGGAAGTACACTGAGCCGCCTGGCGCCCAGACTTGATCGCCTTTCTTGGCTGGAACCCATGCGCCGCTAGTGTCGACTGTGAGATCCTCTTCTGCCAGCGAGAGCGAGCTCTCCAAGAGGCCTTCGTAGATCGTCCCGAACTCTCTAACGCTGAGACTGCGGAAGTCGACCGGGCCGAGTACGCCGTCGGCGCTCGCGTCGATGAGCAGGCTCTTCAGCGCCGGACCAAGGACGCTGTCGGGAAGCTCGATCTTCTTGATCAGCGCACCCTCCGATGAACGCTTCGGATCAGTGGAGAAGAGCCCACCGTTGTAGGAGGGCACCTGCCACTGCGGGTTGCCGTGGTCGATCGCGTTCCACACTTGAACTAGATCGAGCCATATCGTAGAGGCGTCCCCGAACTCCTCTGTGTCAGAGTCGAGCAGGCGCCGGGCGTTTGCCTTGAGGCTGTTGGCATCAAAACCCTCGTTACGGCCAGAGGGCAGCAACCCACGGTCCTCGGCGTAGGCCTGGAAGAGCAACCGAAACAGGATGCGAAGGGTTACTCGGTAGGCAGTCGAGAGACCGTAGGCGTCGAGCTTAACGCCGGCGTGCTTCTCGAGTCGTCGCGCGACCTCAACGGCGACAGGCGGGACGACCTTGTCATAAATGCGCTCACGAAGACGCGCCCCCAGCTCGGTGGCATAACGTGCGCTGTCGCGCAGCAGCTCATCGGTGGTGTTGTCCGCTGTGAGCGCCCTCGCGGAGAAGATCAACGGAAGGAGAGCAGCGTATGAGGAATCGATGGTCGACAGGTCGACCTCGAAGAAGGTGTCGGCTTGGCCCTTCGAACCCACTCCCACACCGTCGCGTCCTGGGTACAGGCGGATCTGGTCCTTACGCAGGACAACCAGCCACGGGACTTCTTGGCGGGACGCCACCGCAAGTCCAAAAGCTACGGGCGACAGCTGGAACCGCTGAGTTTTGGTATCGAATTGCTCGGTATCGTCGAGCAGCACAGCGACTGCGCGTGGCGGACGGCCGTCGATCGAGAGCAGCAGCGTACCGTTTGGGCCGACCTGAGTCTTGAAACCGAGAGCCTCGATAAGTTGCTTCTTGCGCAGGCTCAGTAGCGGTACGGCTTGATTGCCGAGCACATCCCAATCGGAGCGCTTCGGGACGTTGTCCATAATGTGGTGCGTCGCAAACAGCCCGCTGTTGGTGAATCCCGCGACGCCAGTCGAGTCACTCGCTTTGCGAAAGCCGGCGAACCGTTCAGTCGCGGCAAGGACATCAGGCTCAGAAAGGACGGACTGAAGCTGACGCTCTGCCTGTTCGACAGGGAGTGTAATTGACTGCGCCTGAGGGTCGGGGCCGAGCATTATTACCGCACCGTCGTGGACGACCGCGACCACGAGCTGAATCTGTGTCTTGCCCTTCCGTGCCGTGAACAGGTCACGCAGGGCTTGGCGGGTCGGAGCGACTACGGCCGTACCGACGGCCACCTGGAACCCGCCGAGGCCAAACGGGTCGGGACCAAGGTAAACCTTCTGCGGGACAATACCTACAGGCTGGCTAGCGTCGCTCCACGTGACAACGCGATCGGCATTCAGACGCACGTTGTACCTCCCCCGCACCTTCCGTTGATCATCCTCAATAAACCCCTTTCAAAGGTCATCAGACGGAAGCAGTTTAGTCGCCTCGTTTACCCCGCCAGGGCACGCTCTCCGGCAACCTTTGGCCCATTCGAACGCGTCTAAACCTAGAATGTCAGACGCCGACGGAATCGGAGACCTTTTGGACGTGTCTTGTGGTTTCGTCGGCTGTTGTTGCAGTTACGGTTTGCGCGCTCTATTCGATTCTTGGTGTTGGCTCTGTCACGTCGGCTCACTGTCGGAGCTTACGCTCGTGACCGGGGGGTGGAGGAAGCCCGTCAGACTGGCTCTCGCTTGAATTCTTGGCCGATGGACGGTTGGGATAGCCCCACAAGTATCCCGACGTCAGTTCTTTTACCTTACCGTCTGGGCAGGTTTGCTACCGGCGGTCAGATCGTGCACGCGTCGTTTACGTCCTGAATCAGCAGACGCCAGCGAGCCTCACTCCACTTCTCCATGCCGAGAATTCGTACCAGCGGATCCTCTGAGGCGACCTGTCTCCTGAGACCAGGGTCAATCCATATACCTTTGAATCAGAGGTTGCGATGTCCTCGCAACTGCCTCAGCTTGATTTTCTTAATGGTGATGAGCTCACGCCTTAACGCGACTTTGGGAGGTCATTTTGATTCCTGATGTCGCCATAGTGGCGGCACCAGCCCCCATCAATGAGTCGGTAACCCTATGACCGCTTTTAGTTATAGCGCCAGCGGTCGAACTGCGACTGACCGTCAGCCCTGGTTGATTTCCTTACTCCGGCTAAGCTGAGGAGCGCCGCTCGGCATGCCACGGCAATTGCGCAGAAGCGGCGGAACGGCTCGAGGAAGGACAATCGCATGGCTCGGGCGACAGTTCAGGACGTCGCTAAGACTGCGGGCGTGTCCGTTGGGACGGTGTCGCGCGTCTTGAACGGGAGCCCGGCTGTCAGCGCGTCGGCCAAGGAGAAGGTCAACGCCGCTATCAAGACGCTGAGCTACCGCCCGCTAGCCTCAGCAAGAGATCTCCGAAGAGACCGAACAATGCGCGTCCTGGCACTCGCGAAGAACCTGGACTCACTAGTTATCAGCGAAGTCTTCCGCGGTGTCGGCGACGCTGCGGCAGACTCGGGCTACGTCAGCCTCATTGCGGCCACTGACGGGGACCTTGACCGCGAACAGCAGTTGGTGGACATGCTGAGGAACGGCTCCGTGGACGGACTGGTGATCTTTTCGCCAACCATGCCGGACGACGACGTCAACACAGTCGCGGAGCAAATGAGCGTCGTCCAAGTCTGTGAGATCGTCGACGCTGAGGCAGCATTCGGAGTGTCCATCGATGACCGCCGGGCTGCCTACGACATCACCAAACACCTGATCACCACCGGCGCCCAGAAGCTGGCCATGCTCGCTCATAGAGGCGCCCGCTCGGGTCGGCTGCGCGAAGACGGCTTCCGTCAGGCACTCAAGGAAGAAGGCTTGGAGCAAGACCAGATCCTGCTCGGCGAAGGCAACTTCGGATTCCACGCCGGCCGCGATCTTACGAAGAAGCTCCTGGAAACGAAGGACCTTCCGGATGCGATTTTCTGCGGCACCGACGTGGTCGCCGCTGGGTGCGTCCGTGAACTCACGGACGCCGGACTACGAGTTCCACAGGACATCGCAGTCGCAGGTTTCGATGACTCAGCCCAGGCAGAAATGTGCGTTCCCGAGCTGACCACAGTCAGGCAGCCGGCTTACGAAATGGGCCGCGTCGCCTTCGCTGAACTCCTGGAACGGATGACCGTCGAGGGCTCACATCGCAAGGGAAGAACCTTCCTCCCGCACGAACTCGTCATCCGAGACTCCACGAAATAAGGAGGGTTGACAGCCCTCAGTGGTCCCTGTCACACTACTTTGGAATCGATTCCACGGCCGCAAGGCCGATTCTTTTGAACACATTTGGAATCGATTCCACGGATCACAAGAACCACCGGCAAAGAAGCCACCCTCAGCACGCGGGACAGCCCAAACGCGCACTGAACGCCACCCACCCACAGCCACCAAAGGAGCCACTTGTGGACTTGAACCGACCTGCCTTCCCGCTCCAGAGCCAGAACAAAGCCTCAAACCGCAAAGCCCTAGCGGCAACCGCAATAGCCGCAGCCCTCCTCCTCAGCGCGTGCGGCGGGGGAGCCGCACCCCAAGGTGCCGAGCAAGCGGCAGCTGCCGATCCGGCGTCGGGCGCTAATGCCAGCGGTGCCGTCAACATCTGCGGCGTCAAGGACGCGAGCGGGATCTACAAGGGCACGGCGGAGGCGTTCACCAAGGCGAACGGCAAGGTCACGGCCAAGTACACGGAGATCGGCGCCACCACGGATGAAGCCCGCACCCAGATCGTGCAGCGGCTCGAGGGCAAGTCCACCGAGTGCGACCTCTTCATCACGGACGTCATCTGGACCTCCGAGTTCGCTTCCCAGGGCTGGCTGCTGGATCAGACCACGCTGGTGGAGGCCAACAAGGACCGGCTCATTCCCTCCACTGTGGAAACCACCAAGTATGAGGACAAGTACTGGGGCTCGCCGTTCTTCACCAACGCCGGCTTGATCTACTACCAGAAGGACAAGGTAGCCAAGCCCGAGACCTGGCAGCAGCTCTACGCGGAAGCCGCCAAGGCTCCCGGCAACGGCTTCGTCTACCAAGGCAAGCAGTACGAAGGCCTCACGGTGAACTTCCTCGAAATGCTGTACAGCGCAGGCGGCGAAGTCCTCGACGACCAAGGCAACGTCAAAATTGACTCCGAAGAGACCCGCGAAGTCCTCGACTTCATGAGCAAGGGCCTCAAAGACGGCTCAGCCGACCGCGCCGTCCTCACCTACAACGAAGACCCGGCCCGCCTCGCCTACGAGTCCGGCGACTTCGGATACCAGCGCAACTGGCCGCACGTGTACCGGCTGCTCAACGCGACTCCGCTGGCATCGAGCTTCGGCGTCGCGCCGCTGCCGGCATGGGAAGGCGGTAAGGCCTCCGGCGTGCTGGGCGGCTGGAACCTGGCGATCTCGGCCCACTCCACCAACCAGGCCGGGGCCGTCGCGTTCATCGACTTCGCCACCACCCCGGACTGGCAGAAGCACGTGGCCATGGACTACTCCCAGGCACCCGTGAACGAAGCTGCCTACTCTGACGCGGCGGTACTCCAGAAGATGCCGTTCGCCACGGAACTCCTCGCCTCCGTGAAGGGTGCCAAGCCGCGCCCGATCTCCCCGGTCTACCCGCAGATCAGCCAGGCGATCTACAAGAACGTCTACGCCGTCCTCTCCGGCACCGCCTCCACCGAGGAAGCCGTGCAGAAGATGGCCGAGGAAATCACCGCCGCCAAGGCGAGCTTCTGATCATGGCCATCAAGACACTCCTACCGGGCCGCAGCCCAGGCGGCGCGCCGAACCGCGGCGCACCGGCCCGCCCAACAAGCGGCCGCGACCGCGCCGAGCGCAAGCTCGCGTTCCGCATGACCGCGCCGTCGCTGGTCATCATGGCTCTGGTTGCGGCGGTCCCCATCGGCTACGCAATCTGGCTCTCGCTGAACCAGTACAGCGTCCGCACCGCCGGCCTGTCCCGCTTTGTCGGTCTGGAAAACTACATCAACGCCCTGAGCAGCCAAGAGTGGTGGGCGGCTTTCGGCCAGACCTTCCTGTTCGCCGGCCTCTCCGTCAGCCTGGAACTCATCCTCGGCACGGCCATGGCGCTCCTGCTGAACCTCGCGTTCAAGGGCCGCGCCGTCCTGCGCACCGTGGTGCTGCTGCCGTACGCGATCATCACCGTGGTCAGCGCCATCACCTGGCAAACGATGTTCCAGCCCAACATGGGCCTGGTCACCAACGTCCTCTCCACCCTGGGGCTACCCGGCGGCGATGTCGTGTGGCTCGGTGAGCACGGCTACGCGATGGCCGTGATCGTCATGGCCGACGTCTGGAAGACCACCCCGTTCGCGGCGCTCATTATCCTGGCCGGCCTGCAGGTCATCTCCGCCGAAACGTACGAGGCCGCGGAACTCGACGGCGCCAGCAAATGGCAGACCTTCTTGAACATCACCCTGCCGCTGTTGCGCCCGGCGATCGTCCTCGCCGCGATATTCCGCACCATGGACGCCCTCCGCGTCTTCGACCTGCCGTTCGTCCTCACCCGCGGCGCCAACGGCACCGAATCCATGTCCATGCTCGCCTACACCCAGCTGCGCGAAAACCGGCTCGTGGGCGAAGGCTCGGCGCTGTCCATCCTGACCTTCCTCACCGTCATGGTGGTTTCGGTCATCTACGTCCGCTTCGCCGGCGGCAACATCCGCGACGTCGCGAAGGAGGAACAATGAGCACGTTGACTGCAGAACGCCCGACGGCGGAACTCGCCACTCGCGCCAAGGCGCCGAAGCGTCGTCGGTTGCGTGGGGAAGCGAAGCTGCATCCGATGGTTTGGGTGTTCGTCATTGCCGTGATGGGCTTCTCGCTCATCCCGTTCTACTGGCTGGTCAACACCTCCCTTAAGAAGGGCGCGAGCCTGTCCCAAGGTGAGCTCTTTCCGAGCCAGCCGACCCTTGAGAACTATCTGGTGGTCTTCCAGAACCCCGAGTTCCTCCTGGCCTTGCGCAACTCGGTGATTATCGCCGTCGTGACTACAACCGTGGCGCTGGTGTTCGCGTCCTTCGCCGCCTATGCGCTGGCCAGGCTGAAGATGCGCCGCAAAGCGATGATTCTGACGCTGATCCTCTCGGTGACAACGTTCCCGGCCATCGCCATCGCGGCCCCGATGTTCTCCATCTGGCGCGAAATCGGCCTGTACGACACTTTGCTGGGGCTGATCATTCCGAAGCTGACCTTCGCGTTGCCGCTGGCGATCTACACGCTGACGTCGTTCTTCAAGGAGATCCCGCGTGAGCTGGAGGAATCCGCGTATATGGATGGCGCCACACCGTTTGTCGCCTTCCGGAAAGTCATCCTGCCCTTGGCCATCCCCGGCCTGGCGACGACGGCGATTCTGGTGTTCATCTCGGTCTGGAACGAATTCCTCCTGGCCGTCACATTGACCACATCGCCGGAATCACGCCCCGTCCCGGTGGCTATCGCGTTCTTCAGCGGCACCAGCGAGTTCGACCAACCCCTCGGCACCATCAGCGCCGCGTCGGTGATCATCACCATCCCGCTCGTTATCTTGGTGCTCCTCTGCCAGAAGCGCATCGTGTCCGGCATGACGGCCGGTGCCGTCAAAGGCTAGCCCTTTCAACCCGAACCTAGAAACCCCAGAAAGAACAGGAACAACGTGAGCATTCAGCAGCAGGCCCCGTCCACAACCCTCAAGGTGGGAGTTGTGGGCATTGGTTGGGCCGGCCAGCAGCACCTCAAGGCGTACAGCAACATTTCCGGCGTCGAGATTGTCGCCGTCGCCGGCATGGAAGCTGAGCTTCTTGCCCAGCTGAAGGAGGAGTACAACATTCCCCACGCCTTCGCCCGCTGGGAAGACATGATCGAGCTCGAAGGCCTCGACGCCGTGAGCGTCGCCGTGCCGACGTTCCTGCACGCGCCGATCGCCATTGCGTCGCTCGAGCGGGGACTGCATGTGCTGAGCGAAAAGCCGTTGGCGCGCAACGCCGTCGAGGGTCAACAAATGGTGGACGCCGCCCGCAAGGCCGGCCGCGTCCTTGACGTCGCGTTCAACCACCGCCGCCGCGGCGACATCCAGGCGCTCAAGGAAGTGATCGACGCCGGCACGCTGGGTCGCCCGTACTACGCCAAGGCGTCGTGGCTCCGTCGCCAGGGGATTCCGATGCTGGGCAGCTGGTTCACCAATCCTGAGCTCGCCGGTGGTGGTCCGCTGGCTGACATCGGCGTCCACGTGCTGGACTACTCGTTGCACCTCCTGGGCGAGCCCAAGGTACTGTCCGTCTCGGCGTCGACCCACTCCGAACTCGGTCCGCGCGGCCTCGGCGGCAACGCCCGCTACACAGCCAGCAACTCCAGCCATAAGTTTGAAGTGGAAGACTTCGCATCTGCGTTCATTCGGCTGGAAGGCGGCGGTACCTTGATCCTGGAAGCGGGATGGGCCACGTACCGCGACGAGCGGGACCTGATGGATTTCACCGTTTACGGGACCGACGGCGGAGCGGACCTGCGCTCGGTCGGCGCCTCCGAGAACCCGGTAGCGGATGTTCATGTCTTCACCGAGAAGGACGGCGAAAACGCCGACTTCGAGGTGGTGGCCGAACCCGGGCGAGCCCACCAGGCCGTCGTCGACGATTTCATTGCCGCCGTGCGCGGTGGCGAAACTGTATGGGGAAGTCATGATGGATCGCTTGCTCTGAGCCGTGCGCTGGTGCTTGACGCCTGCTACAAATCCGCCTTGGAACAACGTGAAGTGGTGCTCTGAAATGACTGATTCCAAACTCAAGATTGTTGTGTGGAACGAAGCGGTGCACGAGGCACGAAACGAGCCATCAACCATCGGCGAGATGTACCCGGAAGGGATCCACGGTGCCATCGCCGCCGGACTCCGCGGCTTCTACCCGGACTCTGAAATCTCGACAGCAACGCTGGCCGATCCCGAGCACGGGCTGTCCGAGGAAGTCTTGGAGCAGACCGATGTGCTGCTGTGGTGGGGGCACATTGCGCATGGGGAAGTCGCTGATGAGGTGGTGGAGCGCGTGCAGCGCCACGTGCTGGCCGGCATGGGCTTGGTGGTGCTGCACTCAGGGCACTTCGCCAAGATTTTCACTCGATTGTTGGGGACCACGTGCTCCCTGAAATGGCGCAACGAGGGCGAACGCGAGCTCGTATGGACGGTCAAGCCCTCGCACCCGATCGCGGCTGGTATCGAGAGCCCGATCGTGATCCCTCAGCAGGAAATGTACGGCGAACTGTTCGACATCCCCGAACCCGATGACCTGATCTTTATCAGCTCGTTCACCGGGGGAGAGGTGTTCCGCTCCGGCGTGACATTCTCGCGGGGCAAGGGCAGGATCTTCTACTTCAGCCCGGGCGACCAGGAATACCCGGTGTACCACCAGCCGCAGATCCAAAAGGTCATCGCCAACGGTGTTGGCTGGGTGGCCCAGCCCGGTGTTTTCCGGGAGGTGCCCGAGGTCTCCAACCCTGCGCGTGGGTGGTTCGAGGGGGCTTAGCCGCCGGGGCGGATGGCGGGGCGCGGACTGAACCGCCCCCGCGACCTCCGCCTCGCGAGCATCGAAACCTAAGAACGTGTTAGGAAATCTGGAAGTGACTTGGACGTGGCATGAATCATAAATAGATTGTCTGCAGTTCTCTGTTTTCAGGGTGCACTCAACGTCGAGGAGAAGCCATGAGCAACGATGCCGCGGGCAACACAACCCCCAGGAACACGGGGGCGATGGGGGCCAATCAGCAGGTTCCACCCGGGGGCAGCCACGCTGACCGGATTGACGACGACGGCGGCCGCCCGGCCAAGTGGCGGATCATCGGCCCTGGTCTGGTTGTGGCCGCCACCGGCGTGGGGGCGGCTGACATGGTCGCCACCTTGGTGGCCGGCTCACGGTTCGGTTACGGCCTGCTTTGGGCGGTCATCGTTGGTGTGGTGCTGAAGATCATCCTCGTCGAAGGAGCCGGCCGATACACACTGGCAACTGGAAAGACGATTTTTGAGGGGTGGCGATCCCTCGGCAAATGGACCACCTGGTACTTCGGCCCGTACATCATGATCTGGGGCTTCGTCTACGGAGCCACGGCCATGTCCTCCGCAGCCTTACCGTTGGCGGCAGTGTTCCCGATCCTGCCGTTGTGGGCGTGGGCCATCCTGATGGGCCTGGCAGGTTTCGCCATGGTCTGGTGGGGAAAATATGCCACCTTTGAGAAGATCACAGCGGCCCTGGTGGGCATGATGTTTGTGACGGTGGTGGGCTTGGCCATCATCGCCGCCCCAAACATTCCGGAAATGCTGACCGGACTGATCCCGATAATCCCATCGTCCGACGGCGCCATCTTCTACACGCTTGCACTGGCTGGGGGAGTGGGTGGAACCATAACCCTCGCCGCCTACGGCTATTGGCTTCGGGAAAAGGGCTGGTACACACCCAAGTGGATGAAGGTCATGCGAATCGACAACTCCATGGCCTACGTGATGACAGGCGTCTTCGTGATCGCCATGCTCATTGTGGGCGCCGAAGTTGTCCGGTCCGCAGGTGTTTCCCTGAGCGCGAGCGATGAAGGCCTTCTGGATCTCTACGATGTCCTGAAAGCAGAATACGGCGACGTGGTGGGAACCGGCTTCCTTATTGGTTTCTGGGCAGCTTCCTTCTCCTCCATCATTGGCGTCTGGAATGGAGTCTCCCTGATGTTCGCTGACTTCTGGGGCAACATGCGTGGCAAGGAATCAGGACACCCTGATACCCGTGTTGGTGGAAAGTACTTCAAGTTCTACCTCCTCTGGCTGACCTTCCCGCCCATGATCCTGTTCGCCCTGGGTCAGCCCATCGGACTGATCCTGCTCTACGGAGCGCTGGGTTCGTTGTTCATGCCATTCCTTGCATTGACGCTGCTGGGGCTGCTCAACGGCAGGCGAATTCCCAAAGCTTGGGCCAACAAACTGCACTCCAATCTTGCCCTGGGAGTGTGTGCCCTGTTGTTCGTTGTCCTGGGCATCCGCCAGCTCTGGACCTCCCTCTCGCCACTCTTCGGCGGCGGCTAGGCACGTGAGGTTCGAGGAAGCGTAGGCCTCACCCAACTTCAGAGGGCGACGGCTGATCGTTTGGTGAGGCCTGGTCAATCCGGGCGATGAAGTTTTTCAGCCACTCGATGGCGGGAGCGACTTCAGATGCGACATCAAGGCCCTCGGCAGCCTTCGCGTAGAGGGTCGCCCAATCCGCTCCCTCTACAACTTCCGGAGGCCAGGCATGAGCCTTTCTGTAGTCGAACAGACGAACACAAGTGGCTCGGACCATTGCCAGGTCAAGCTGCTCGCGGGCGCCCAGAAGTTGCAGGTCTACGAGGTCTCGGGCGCGGTCGCTTCCGGACACTGTTGACGCGTGTATCTTTTGGGCGATCTGGTGGTCGGCGGGCATTACCGCCACTGGGTCTGGAGCGGGGAGGCCCACAGAGGTGAACATTTCACTGATGCTGGGCGCCAGAGCGAACTCGGGATCGTCAGCATCACCGATCTCGTTGTGACCGAGTTCGAAGGGCACTGTGCACCACGGCTTTCCCTCGTAGTCGAGTTTCACGTCGAACGGCTTCATCACGTACGGCGCGGGGATTCCCTCGGGTTTCGGTGCTTTTCGCTCGGCCAGACGGCCAGTGAACCCACTCCAGCCTTCCCGCAGGCGCTCTTCGAAGTCTGCGCGGAAGGCCAATATTCCTCCTGTGCGGGCGGCGTCAAGGTCGCGGGTAAACCTTGTACTGGAGCCGTATCGCAGCGCCATGGCACTGCCACCTTTCACGGCACCTTCGGGCAGCATCTGTCCGATCACGACCAGAGCCATCGTTGTCCTCCGGCGAAGGGTAAGAGTTTCGTCTACCTCTAGGTTCTTCAGTCTCTGGTTGAGGGCCGCAAGGTTCCGAGGCGGGGTGCCGTAGCTCATGCGGCGAGCTCCTTGCGCACGCGGTTCCACTCCGCCGTTGTCAGCAATCCCTCAGCGCGGGCCTTGACTGCAGCGTCTCGCAGCCGCGAGCTGGGGACCCGGCCCAGGCATTCGAGGAGTGCTTCACTGAGCTGCTGGGCGCGGATCCCGCGGTAGCGTGTAACCTTCGCGCCGGCCTGCCCCTGGATGACCTTTACATAGTCGGGCATTGTGCGTCGGACACGACGGCCAGTACCCACGGTGATATTCGTAGGATTCACGTCCCCCAGTCCGAGGAGGGCCAGGACGGATTCCCCGCGCAGGTAGGCGTCCCCTCCTGCGCGCAAGGTCGCTTCGGCAAATTGATCATCGTCGGTCGGCGGGATGTCAGTCATTCGGTAAAGGCCGTATCCAACGTGATCGAGCCCGCCCCGGGCCGTGAGCTTTGGCAACTCGACGGCGGGCACACCGGCGCCCACTGCGTCCGCGGTGGTGACATAACCATGGTTGTCATAGGCGATCTCACGCAATATGTCTCGATATGTTGATCTCATGTCAAAATTCTACCGTGATCGGTATTGTTTTGCCATCCCAGAGAAACGGCTTGGAGTGTCAAAAGTATACCTTAGACGGTATGCTCTTGACATCGTGTCACTGAGGTTGCGAGTAACTGCAAAGGCACCAGTCACCCGTGCCCACCCGCCTCCAACCCCGCCCCCACGGCCTCAACGAACGCGTCCGTCTCAGCTGACCGCCGGCTCTTCAGCCACAGCGCCGACGTTCGCCAAGCCAGCGGATCGCTAACCAGAGGCCGCCAGACGATCCCCTCCGGCAGCGGCGTCCAAGGCTCCTCATTGAAGTGCACCCCGCGGCCGGCCATGATCAACCCGTGCGTGAAGTGCTGATTCCGCGCATGAACAATAGCCGCGGGAAGATACCCGGCATCTCGGCACGTTTGGAGGAACGAGTCGTACAACGTAGGTGCCATGTGCCGCGGGAAGATGATCAACGGATTCCCGGCCAGGTCACCCAGCGGCACAGAAGCCAAAGCAGCCAATGGATGCGCTGCATTCATCACCACCCCGAGCGCCCGCGAGTACAAGGCCCCCGATTCGAAACCCACGCTGCTCAAAGGGTGACGGACCACCGCAACGTCCAGTTCGCCGTCGCGCAATCGCTCGACCTGCTCAACAGTGGTCAGCTCGTGCAGGTTCAACAGAACATCAGGGGCAAGCGAGCTAAACGAAGAAACCATCGTGGACAAGGCAACGGGGTTCGTATCCGGTGGCACGGCCACCTGCAGGATTCCCGACGCGCCAGGCCGGATCCGACGCATTGACTCCTGCGCCATGGCCACGTGATCCAGCACCCCAAGCGCGTGCTCCAGTAGCAACGCCCCTGCTTCGGAGAGCTCCACACCGGTGCGCCGGCGGTGGAACAGCAGCACTCCCAGCTCCTTCTCCAGATCCTTGATCCGCTGCGACAGCGGAGGCTGGGCCATATGCAGACGTTGTGCGGCACGGCCGAAATGAAGCTCTTCGGAGAGCACCACAAAGTACTTGAGATGGTGGAGGTCCATCGCCGCACCATATCAGTTTGGTATCAAGGCGAGTAGATATTGATGTTAGACGGGTCACATTCGCCGATGGTCAGATGGGACTCAAGAAGCCCCAACGAACCAAAGGAAACTCCCCAATGTCCCAGGACGTCCTCTTCGAACAGACCGGCCCCACCGCCATCATCACCCTCAACCGCCCGGACAAGCTCAACGCCTGGACCGAGGCCATGCGCAACGAACTCATCGACTACCTGGAAAGCCTCAAAGGCAACGACGAAGTCCGCACGGTCATCCTCACCGGCAGCGGCCGTGCGTTCTGCGCCGGGCAGGACCTCGCCGAGACCGCATCCATGAACCCCGAGGATCACGAATCCGCCGAGGCCTGGATCGACGGTTTCGATCGCCTCTACCGCGCCGTCCGCAACCTCGACCAGATCACCATCGCCGCCGTCAACGGAGTCGCCGCAGGCTCCGGGTTCCAGTACTCCCTCCTCGCTGACCTCCGCGTAGGCGACTCCAAAGTCCGCATGGGCCAGCCCGAAGTCCTCTCCGGCATCCCCAGCATTACCGGCATCTGGGCCATGTGGAGCATCCTCGGCAAGTCCAAGACCTCCCAGTTCGTCCTCACCGGCGAGCTGGTGGACGCTGCCGAGGCTCAGCGGCTCGGCCTCCTTAACTACCTGGCGGACGACGGCGGCGTGCTGGCTTACGCCACGGACCTCGCCGCCCGCTTGAGCCTCCTTCCCCCGGGCGCGGTCCGCTTGACCAAGAACCGCCTGCGCAGCCTGGAGGACGACGACCTGAGCGATGCCATGGCAGAAGCCAAGCGCGTGCACCGCGAGGCCTACGGCACCGGTGAACCCCAGCGCGAGATGGCCCGCTTCCTGGCCGGCCGGCGCTGAAGGGACGGGACACCAAAGTGAAAACAGCAACCCAAGACCGCTATACCGAACTGCGGAACAGCCACCGCTGGGAGGTGCCTGAGCTCTACAACATGGCCGTCGACGTCGCCGACCGGCACCCAAGGGACAAGCGGGCACTCATCCTGGAGTCCGCCGTCGAAGGTCAACGTGAGGTGAGCTGGGGCGAAATCCAGGACCGGTCCCGGCAGATCGCGGCCTCACTCCAAAAAGCCGGCATCAAGAAGGGCGACCGCGTCGCCGTCCTGCTGCCGCAGCGTTCCGACACCCCGGCCGCCTACCTCGGTGTGCTGCGGACCGGCGCCATCCTGGTCACGATGTCCCTGCTCTGGGCCGCGGAGCCCATCCGGTTCCGGCTGGAGGACAGTGGCGCGTCGGTGATCATCGCCGAGGAGTCTGCGAAGCACTTGTTCAAGGACTTCGAGGGCACTTTCATCGACATCGACAGCCCGGCTATCAAAGAGGCGTCCACAGAGTTCCAGGATGTCGAAACCACAGCCGACGACCCCGCCCTCATCTTCTACACCTCGGGCACCACGGGCCGGGCCAAGGGAATCGTCCACGCGCACCGGACGCTCCTTGGCCACAACGAGTTCGAGTACTGCCACCAGATCGGCGACGGCGACGTGTTTTACGGCGCGGGGGACTGGGCGTGGTCGCTCGCCAAGCTCATGGGCCCGCTGCGACTCGGTGCCACGCATTTGGTCTTCCGGCCCAGCGGCGGCTTCAACCCCGCAGCCCTCTTGGACAGCATGAGCCGCCACCGCATCACCAGCGCCCTCGTCAATCCGACGTTCCTGCGCAAGATGCGCGAAGACGTGCCCGACGCCGGTACCCACTTCCCGCTGCACCTGCGGACAGTTTGCTCGTCCAATGAGCCGCTAACGCCGGACTTGATCACCTGGTTCGAGGGGCAATACGGGGTGACGCTGCTGGACTACTACGGTTCCACCGAGTCCTACCCGCTGCTGGGCAACTATCCGGATGTGCCCGTGAAGCCGGGCTCGATGGGCAAGCCGCTTCCCGGATGGGAAGTCCGCCTCTTGGACGAAAACGAGCAGGAAGTCCCCGCCGGTGAGACCGGTGAGGTCTGCCTCCGCGCGCAATCCAACCCGCAATTTCCCTTGGGATACTGGAACATGCCGGAGGCGTCCGCCACCGCATTCGGGGGCGATTGGTACCACACGAAGGACCAGGCCTACGCGGACGAAGACGGCTACTTCTGGTTCCTAGGGAGGACCGACGACGTCATCAAAACGTCCGGCTACCGTGTTGGACCCTATGAGCTGGAGGCTGTCATTCGCGAGCTCGATCCCGTGCGGGACGTGTCGGTGACTGGCGTGCCCGACGAGCTCCGCGGCCAGTCCATCAAGGCATGGATCGAACTGATGCCCGGTCACACTGGGGGAGCGGACCTGAGCGAAACCATCGTGGCCCACGTGAAGGAGAACTTCTCCCGCTTCGCGTACCCGCGATTCATTGAATACGTTTCCGCACTGCCGAAATCAGCCACCGGAAAAGTCCAGCGGGCCCAGCTCCGCGAACTCCCACACGTTGTAGCCTCTCCCCGCTTTGAAGGACAACAATCATGAATACGATGACTGAGAAAGTTGCTGAAACCGAGTCTTCCCCGCGCCGCAGCCTGAAGCGCGTCGCCGCGGCAGCCGCCGTCGGAAATTTTGTCGAATGGTTCGACTCCGCGGCTTATGCGGTCATGTCCGTCACCATCGCGAAGCTGTTCTTCCCGGATTACTCCACGACGGCGTCACTTCTGGCCGTGTGGGCGATCTTCGCCGGCGGCTTCATCGCCAGGCCGCTCGGCGCGGCCTTCTTTGGACGCTACGGTGATCGGATTGGCCGAAACAAGATGCTCGGCCTGTGCGTGCTGATCATGAGCGCGGCCACGTTCTGCATCGGTATCCTGCCGACGTTCGCGGTGATTGGTATCTGGGCTCCGATTCTCCTGTTCGTGTTCCGCGCTGTTCAGGGCTTCACAACCGGCGGCGAGTACACGGGGTCCTCGGCGTTCATCGTGGAATACGCACCAGAGGGCAAGCGGGCAACGTACGCCAGCATCATCCCGGCCACTGTCGGCCTGGCTTCGGTTGCCGGTGCGTTGCTGGGTGCCGCGATCACCGCGACGTTGGGCACCGAAGACCTCCAGGCTTGGGGCTGGCGGATTCCCTTCCTGCTCGCTGCACCGCTGGGACTGATCGGACTATATATCCGCTCCAAGGTGGATGACACTCCGGTGTTCCGCGGCCTGGAAAAGACAGGCGAAGTGGCAAAGCGACCCCTGGGAGACGCCATCCGGATGTGCTCGCGACAGATCTTCACACTCTTCGGATACAGCATCACCAATGCCATCGCGTACTACTTGATGAGCAGCTACATGATCGCTTACATGACCTCGAGCCTGGGGTACTCCTCGGCCGAATCCATGATCACGAGTGTGATTACCATGCTGGTGTACACGGCGGTTTGTCCTCTGGCAGCGCGCGGCAGTGACCGGTTTGGTCGAAAGAAGATGCTGCTGGTGGCCTGTGTTGGCTTCGTAGTGATGACCATTCCGGCATTCTCGATCATGCCGTTGGGGCTCGGGTTCGCGATTCTGGGTACGAGCATCCTGGGTGCACTTGTTGCCGTGATTGGTACGTCCAACGTGCCGGCTCTGGTGGAGATGTTCCCTTCCTCGGTCCGGGCTTCCGGCTCAGCCATCGGGTACACGCTGGCCTACGTACTGTTCGGGGGAACCGCTCCCTTCGTAGCCACGGGGTTGGTAGCTGGATTTGGAACCCCGCTGGCTCCAGCCTTCTACCTGATGGGCATGGCTCTGGTGTCCGCAGTGGTTGTGGTGCTGTTCTTCCGCGAGACGAAGGACCTGTCGCTGACGCGGACCACGGTTCTGTAAGTCCATCTGCGTTGAAAGAGGTTGGGTTGGGTGCACGTCAGCGCCCAACCTAACCTCTTGCTTTTTCCCTCGCTGAACGTCCGAGGCTAGCTCAGCCCCGCGGCAAACGCCTCAACCCGCGCGAACACTTCGGCCTGAGCTTTCTGGGAGGCCCGCCAATCGTTTGGAATCTGCAAAGAGTGGTCGGCTCCCGGCACCTCAACAAACGCTCCAGCACCCTCAGACTTACGTCCTCCGTCCCAGAGCTTGTCCAGTGAACCTCCGATGAACAGGTCGTCCTTCGACGACGTGCCGATAGTACTTCTGACTCTGTCATCTGTGAGCAGGGGCGTCAGCCAGATCCCAGGGATGTCAGCTTCCTCGGCCCAAGGAATACACAAAGTGCTGAATGATTTGGCGACAATCAGTCGGTGATCGGCTTCGGGCGAGGCAGCAAAAGCTTGCTCGGCAGCATTGGCCGCAAATTCGTGAGGCGCAGCACCCGGCGAATCGTCAGGAGTCCACCGGACAGCCTGAACATGCCATCCAAGCGAACCCAACATTTCGCCTACCCAGAAAAGGACCGGGCCTTCCACTGGATATCCGGAACCAGGCAGCAGAACGGCCACTTTGTTTGTATCCGGTTGATTTGTGGAGGCTTTCACCCAGGTAAAGGATTCCATATGACATGGTAATGGCCGGCTTCGCGCTCCATATCTGATCGAGCGAAGTCACCACCTAGACAACCCCTGGCCACCACCTAGGGGCACCCAAATCACACCTATTTTCGGCCCACCCACCACCTAGTTCCTCCTTTCCAGCCTGTGGCCTCCCAGCACGCCCATAGTGTCCTTCTCAGAACGAGCCCCGGCCAACCGCCGGCGGCTCCCGGGAAACACGGACAACTTGTGGGGTTTGGAATTGAAGCTGAGCCAGGAACAGAGCACCGCCGCCGCAATGGATCAGTGGATCACCGGCATCCCTGGGCGAATCCCGGGCCACGTGATCTTCGTGGAGAACCCCGAACATACCGACTACGCGAAGACGCTGGCGAGCCAAGGCTCCACCATCCTGGTCCTCAACGGCGACACGGATGTTGAAGGCACCGTAAGGGTTTCGGGATCGTATGACGCCGCCGGGGAGGAACTCCTGGTCGACAGGTCCCTGAGCTTGGAGATCCAGGATTACGTGGCCATTCCGTTCGTGAACCTTGTGGGTGTGACCATTGTCCGGATCACTACCGAAGAGGACTGGCAAGCATTCTTTGACGATGCCCGGGAAGCCTGGACCTCGGGGCACTTCATCCAACAACTCACTGAAGCCAATGCCGTGTTGGCTGAGCGCGCGTTGCTGACAGGGCAAAACAAAGAGGATCGCCTCCTTACAAGGCTCCACATCGCTTGGGATGGAACCGTCCTCAATGGACCTTACGGAACCATGATCGGCAAGGTGGGGGACGGACTGGCAGACTTACGCGTGAGGTCCGTTGCCCTGCGTCCGGAGTCTGCTGTCGCCTCGGCCTCACCGTCAATACACATTCGCGACCTACTTGCCGCCTCACCGTGGATTCCCCGCTACTTGGCGGCGCTGGACGCATGGAAGTTCATTCCCCGTGAAGAACGTGCCGGAACTCGCTTGGTCGGCTTCGGAGTCAGCCTGTACGGCTCCGCCCTCAACGATGGTCCACCGTCTGCAGGTGCTCCGTTCATCCTGGTAAAGGGAAGCCAGCACACGCTTTTGGACACCTCAACGGGCAGGCGCTTCACCATCGGAGCTGATGCCGCCGTCATTGTGGAAGCACTATCCAACATGGGGCAGCTCACCAAGGCTGCCAGCGTGGTAGCAGCTGCCATCAACGTGTCACCAGCAGTAGCCGGCGACGCTGTGCAAGCGGTCTTCACACATTTCGAGCAGCTGGGCATCGACGTCATTGGGGCGCGCTGATGACGTCCGTAGTAAGCACAGCTCCCGGTTTGCAGCG
Organism: Paenarthrobacter sp. TA1.8; assembly: GCF_048595705.1. Classification (NCBI taxonomy): domain Bacteria; kingdom Bacillati; phylum Actinomycetota; class Actinomycetes; order Micrococcales; family Micrococcaceae; genus Paenarthrobacter; species Paenarthrobacter sp. TA1.8. Next base: position 4,181,535 of record NZ_CP184287.1, on the reverse strand, counting down.
CCCGCTCTGGGTTCCCCTCACCACGCAGCACGACTTCCCGGACAGGAGCCACACGGCAGCCAGCGCCCACGGCGTCCACGTCTCGTTTGAAGACGGGCAGCAACGGATCTGTGCCAAGAGCGGCCTCTGGAACACCAACTTGGGCTACGGAAACCCACACATAGAAGCGGCGATCACGGGAGAGCTCCGCGCGGCTTCCTACCTTCCACTCTTCCGGACGGCGCACAGCAAAGCCATCGAGGCTTCACGAGCCCTTCTCTCACTACCCGCACACAACTTCCAGCGCGTGATCTTTTCCACCTCGGGAGGAGCGGCGAACGACGCCGTAATGAAGTTGGCACGTCAGTTCTTTGTGCTTGACGGTCAACCCGAACGGAAGCTCATCATCGGGCTGAAGGGCAGCTATCACGGGCTCACTTATGGGAGCCAAGCACTCAGTGGAGATGAACTCGGCCAATCCGTGTATGGCGTGGACCGACGCAATATTCGCCACATCGCGTTCCAAGATCAAGGCCAGGAGCTGGCTCAGCTGATGCAGCGGGAAGGCCACAGGATCGCAGCGGTGATCGTGGAACCGGTTTTGGGTTCGGGCGCAGAGGCAGTGCCGGGCGAATTCATAGCCGCCCTGCAACAGCACCGCCAAGACCACGGATTCCTCCTGGTCGCAGACGAGGTTGCCACGGGTTTCGGACGCGTCGGCGGCTGGTTTGCGTCGGACGAATGGCAACAACAGCCGGATGTCATCGTGACTTCCAAAGGACTGACCAACGGAACCAGCGCATGCGCCGCCCTTCTGATAGCCCAGCGCGTGACCCAACTCTTTGACACAAGCGAGTCCGTGTTTGTCCACGGCGAGACCCAGGCCGGCACACCGCCAACATGCGCCGCCATCCTTGGCACCATCGCCGAAATGACAAGGCTTGATCACAACACCCTGAGCAAACAGGTGGCCGCTTGCCTCAACAAGCTCATAGAAGAACTTCAAGGCACCCGCGGCGTAGGTGACTCAACAGGTCGCGGCTGCATGAGGGGAGTCAAACTCCACAGCAGGAACGGTATGCCGCTCTCCTCCGAAGGTGTCTTGGCAGTGGTGAGGAGCATCCACGAAGCGGGTGCCATCGTCCAGCCCGGTCCGGGCCGAATCCAACTCCTGCCAGCCCTTATTTACACCGAGGAGAACTTCGCTGAACTCCAAACGGCAATAAAGGCAGGCCTTGCTGGGGCCCAAAGCGACGGAGTCTTCGAATGATCGCCGATCACCTCTGGAGGACCCGTTGTGTCATCGTCGACGCCGGAGAGGCGCCCAAGTTCGTCGGCGGACTCACCCGCGGAAGAACGGGTTTGGTGGTGGACAAAGAGCTGCCAGAGCACCGGGATGCGCTGATGGCGGGCGACCTCAAAGGCGTGCCGGTCCTTGAACTGAACGCGGCTCCCGTCACGGTGGGAACTTTGCGGGAGGTGGGCAGCTTCATTCGCGAGAACGGTCTTCAGACCGTTGCAGGGCTCGGCGGAGGCTCAGTTTTGGATGCCGTGAAACTCGCCGCACTCTTCACCGCAGACCCCGGCCTGACCATCTTCGCCGAACGTCACGCCAAGCGTTCCGGCCTGCTCGTCCTGCCTCCCATCACAAACCCCAAGGACCGTCCGAAAACCATTCTGATGCCGTCCACCGTGGGGACCGGCGCGGAAGTCAGCGCTGTAGCTTGCCTGGACACCGCCGTCGGCCGCCGCCTGATTGTCTCGCGGCATCTGGCAGGCGACGTGGCAGTGCTCGACGCCGGACACCTCGCCACCCTGCCCAAGCACCTGGTGTTTGAGGGTCTGCTCGAAGCCTTCCTAAGGGTGGCGGGAACCATGATTGGCAGCAAAGAGAGCATCTTCGACGACGACGGCTACGTTCTCATCCAGCGGATAGTCCGGTTAGGGCAGAGGCTGACACGCGAGGATTCGCCCATGCTGCGCCTGGCCGCAGGGCACCTCAGCATGGAGACCCACACTGGATGGGCGCTGATAGGTCGCGACCCCTACGGAGCTAAGCACTGGTACCTTGCCAGCGAGCTCGCATACGTCACTGGCGCCAGGAAGATGACTGCCACGGCCTCGGTGATCGGTCCCGTCTGGGAAGAAATCGGCAAGGGCGCCAGCGCTTGGGGCGACGCAGGACGCCTTCAACGGCTCTGGTCCATAGTGGCCGCTGCTGAACCCTCTGTGGATCCGGACCCCGTGCAGGGCATCAAGGAACTGATGTGGAACTGGGGCATCACCGGGCTCGAGCACATCAGCGAGGAAACGCTGCTGCGAACCACTGACGCAACCATCCGCAACTGGGGCAGGGCGCTTCCCATGCTGCGAGGAATCGATGCTTTCCAGATTCAGCATGTCCTCAACGCGGCAGCTGGCGGACAGCACATCTTGCCAAGCCCAACGGGCGAACGAACAGCGGCAAGGGAAGGGAGGTGAACACACATGATCAGCAGCTCAGCACTTAAGAGCCTGGACCTCACCGTCCAGGAACTGGAGCCGATGGATGTCCCGGACGACTGGGACGAACGAATCAAGGGAATCTCAGCAGGACTGGCGTTGGTAGGCATCGCCGTCGCGATTACCTGATCCAGCCCCGTGCATCAAGGAATTCGCAAGGAAGGGAGGTGAACACATATGCAGAACCAGCTCAACATCTCCATCCAGGAGATCGAGTCATTGGATACGCCGGACTTCAACAACTGGTTTATCGGCGTTACCCAAGGCGTTGCCATAGGCATCATCGCCGTCAGCATCACGTAAGGCAGCAACGCCGGGTCCATACGCACAAGCCAGGAAAGGAGGAGCCAATGATCGCAAACTCGAACCTTCAGCTATCCATCGAAGAGCTGGAGAACCTCGACACCCCGGATGATACGCCGTGGTACATCCGCGTTGGTGACGTCATCATCATCGCCGGCATCGTCGTCGGAATCGCCGCCACATAGCCGTTGCACGCGGGTGGTGCACATGATTTTGCCGCCGCCCGCGTGTACCCCGGACCTCCACCAAACTCCCGGAGAGCACACGCTGATGAACAACGAACCTGACAAGACCGCTGATGCCATCCTTCGCATCTTGGGCCACCTGGATCCGCCGGAGGATATGTACAGTGCGTCAGGATCCCGTCTATACGACCAAATCACGGCCAACGATCTCACTGAACTCCCCGAGATCCTCGCCGCGGCGCGCAAGACCGCTGGGCCAATCCTGGAGTTGGCCGCCGGTTCCGGCCGGATCACCCGCGCACTCCTTGCCCTCGGGCGTCCGCTGACCGCCATCGATTCTTCGGTGGAAATGTTGGCGATGCTTAAGGAGAAGGCGAACGACCGCTCCTTCAACCCCCGCAGTGTGCCGGTTGAGTTGGTGGAGGCGGACATGTCCAGCTTCGAGGTAGAAGGCGAATTTGGTTGCGTGGTGCTCGGCGCGAGTTCCATTACCCTCCTTGACCCGCGCGGACGGCGGGAGCTGTTCCGCAGAGTGCGCGAATCTTTGGCGCCGGACGGCCGATTCCTGCTGACAGTCCTGAATGCTGACGGTACGGCGGGGTCGGAACATCACGACGGCGGCTCAACAGTTTCGCCGTTGGGGGAAGATTCCTTCCTGATCACGGTCGAAAGCCGGGACATTGCCAATGGTGCACGGCACGTGACCATGATCCAGGTGGGCTTCAACGAAGGCGGCACGTATAAATCCTCCGCCTATTCCAGCCCTATCGCCTTTGTCAGCAACAGTCTTATCGAGGAAGAAATCCTTGCTGAGGGCCTCACTATCGTGGAACGTCGCCCCGTCCGGATTGCCACCCGTACTCCAGGACTGAACGACATCGAGCTATGGGTGTGCAGCAAATGAGCATCGACGCTGCACGCACCCTTGACCCTGCCCTGGGGCTGGTATCCGAGGCATCCATATACCTGCCGAATGAGGTGGGCCTCTGGCGGACGGTGGGGCTGCTGGCCAATGCCGGCACGGGCGTAAGCGGGTTCGCGTCCGCAGTGGGTGCCTTTGACGTCAACAGACGGGCCTCCATAACGAGAGGGGCCGGAGAAGCTGTTGAACGTTTTGCGCTGATCCCGGCGGACGCTGACTCCGATTGCCTGTTAACGGCACACCTCCAAGGCGCAGACATGGCCAGTCAACGGATTGACTACGTGACGCCAAGCTTGGGAATGGCCTCGGCGCTCGCCTATGAGCTGCCCTGGTACGCGGCAACGGACCTGCTGACAGGGAAGGAATCCTGCGTACCGGCACCAGTAGTGGATTACGGCGGCGGCATTCTGAACCCTTGGGACGCCTTCTTTGATCCCTCACCAAACGGCGCGGCATCGGGACCGTCCGAGGCTTTCGCCAAGGCTTCCGGTGTTGCCGAAGTGATTGAGCGTGACGCATTTCTTGCTGCCTGGCGGACGCGCACGGCGCTGCAGCTATTCCATGACGGCGGGATTCCGGATCCATTGCGCGGGACCCAGGAAACCCAGCGCCTCTTGGGGCTCCTCTACGCTGCCCATGCCCGCGGCATCTCGCCCACCCTGGCCTTCATCCCGTCCGAAGAGGGGCCGCTGCACACTGCCGTTTGCATCATCATCGGTAAACCTGACGACGGCGCTGCCCACCAACGGCAGTTTGGGGCCGTGGGTATCAAAGCAGCCTCGGATCCCATGGCAGCACTGAGGGGAGCGCTTCAAGAAGGCCTGCAAATTCGCGAGCTCTTCCTTGCCCGCACGCCTTCCGTCATGCCGGTGCTAGAGGTTACTGATGACGAATCACGGGCCGGCTATTGGACTCGCCCAGAGGCCATCGCCGAACTTTCCGAATGGGCCCGGTCCTTCGGGGCTTCAGAATTTCCAAGGGTAAAAGCGGCAGCCGATGTAGACACATTGGTGGAATGGCTGGGCCGTGGGGGCATCCCTTCTTATTGGGTCAGCCTCACCCATAGGCTGCCTCCAGCCATTCAGGAGCTTGGATGGGTTACGGGCAAAGCGGTTTGCCCAGGCGCCATTCCCTTGACCATGGACGAAACCAAGGGGCTGGCCCGGATGCCGGGTGGTTCGTCCACGACACCCCATCCGTTGATATGAGGGCTTTTAGAAGGGACTCTTCTGAAGCCGCGCCCGGAGTGGAATGGCCCGTAAAGCTGGCTTCCTCGGCATCCATCGATGCTCCTCTGAAAGCTGGTGCGCCTTGGATCGTTGCCATGGCCAGTGTCCCCAAAGCGCGTGTTTCCGCCGACGTGGCCGCTGTCCTGAACGCGCTGGATGGGGTCCGGAACCCTGCGCAGGTGGCTCAGTACCTTGGGATTCCCTGGACTGCCGCCGACGTCATGGGAATCGTCCGGCAGCTGGCCAAGACAGGAATTTTCGACGCCGGTAAGCAGCCGAGCGGGAATGGAAGGATCCAGTTCAGGCCACCCCTGACTGTTCAATTCACCTTGTTCAACCCAGCACCCCTGCTGCAGTCCATCCGCCCGCTGATGACGACCGTGTCCGGACCGAAGGCGGTGGCGGCTGCTGTGCTGCTCCTGCTCGGCGGCGTGGCAGGTGTCTTCATTGCTGGACCCAGCATCGGCCGCGTCTTATCAACGCCACTTCCATTGGAGGCCTATCTGTTTGTAGCGGTGGCCATGTTCGCTTCCACGCTGCTCCATGAATTCGGGCACGGGCTGGCGCTCACTTGTTGCGGCGGCACTCCCAGACGTATCGGAATCATGCTGTTCTACCTGTCGCCGGCCTTCTTTTGCGATGTAACCGATGGATGGAGGCTGGGGTCACGGAAGCAGCGGGTATTCGTGGCGCTCGCAGGTCCACTGGTTCACCTCGGTCTCGGAAGCTTCGCCCTGTCGGTCCGCGGCTTCCTCCCGGTGTCATGGCTGCAGGATGCAGTTCTCCTCTACGGGATCATTTGCTACGCGGTGGCCATTCTGAACTTGTTTCCGTTCATCAAATTGGATGGCTATGTCGCTTTGATGTCAGCCGTGGACGTTCCGCATCTGCGGAACAAGTCCTTGAGCGTCACGGGGGATTTTGTGAGTTCACACGTGCTGGGTTCGCTGCCCAAATACCGAAGCTACGGTTGGCTGGCCTGGTTCGGGCTCGCGAGTTTCGTCTCCGGTATCGGGTTCATGGTGATTGGGTACCAGCGGCTTGTCCCTGTCTTCCTCCAACTGGGGATTGCAGGGCACATAGTTGTCGCGGCGGTCCTGTGCCTGCTGCTGACGATGGCGGGAAGGTCTATCGTCCGGTTCTTCAGTACTGCTGCGGCGAACGGAAGTCCGCTGTGGCGGCGGGCGTTCGCAGCGCTCCTGGGAACACTGGCGATCACACTCCTGGCGGTTTTCATCCCGGTGAAAGCGGTGACGGTGGCCGGATACACGTATTCGGACGGTGCGCTGCAGGTCGTGATGCCTCCCGATGCCGCAGGCAGGACGATCCGGCCGGGAGATGAAGTTGTACTTCAGTCGCAGGGAATGATCTTCCACGAAAAGCTGGGTAGTGCCACGATCGGTGACCAACCGCCGTCGGGATCCTTGGCACCGCTGGACACGATCGTTCCCATCGCTTTGGAAGGCAACAGCCTGCCCGTGCTTGCCTACCCAAGCCACCTCACCGGGGAGTCCAAGCTTGCTGCCGCGGAACGTCTTCCCGTATCCGGACGGGCCGAAGTGACCAGCCAACGCCACATGAGCCTAGGGGAGTGGCTGTGGGATTCCGTGACCCATTCGATGCTGTGGCCCGGCCGAAACGCGGATGCCAGTGACCACTCCAAGACTGAGGATTCCATGAAAGGGCACTCATGACAGTCACTGCCAGCTTTGAGCAGTTCAGTAAGAAGAGGGGCGGGCGGTTCGCGGTCCAGGAGCTGACCTTCGATGTTCAGGCCGGCCGGGTAGTGGGCCTCATCGGCCCCAACGGCGCAGGCAAGAGCACAGCGCTCGCAGGCTTGACCGGTCTGGTGGAACCCACCTCTGGACGGGCAACAGTCTTTGGAACCGACTACCGATCGCTGCGGAGGCCCGCCACCAAAGTAGGAGTGAATTTGGACGGAATGGACATAGAACCCGGGCTGACAGGACTCCGGCACCTTCAGATCTGCCAGCTTGCTGCCGGTGCTGAGCGTCAGGACGTGGATCAGATTCTTGAGCAGGTTGACCTTGCTGCAGAGGGCAAGAAGAAGGTCCGCGACTACTCGCTGGGGATGCGGCAGCGGCTGGGGATCGCATCCGCGCTGATAGGCAGACCCCAGCTACTGGTGCTGGACGAGCCTGCCAACGGCTTGGACCCGGAGGGCATCCAGTGGTTGAGGCGATTCCTTAGGGACTTCGCTGCTTCCGGCGGAAGTGCGTTGGTCTCGAGCCATCAGCTGATGGAACTGGAACAGGTTGCCGACGAAGTGGTGATCCTCAAGCAAAGGACGCTTTTCCGGGGAACGCTGAAGAAGGCCAAAGCTCTGGGTGGCGGAAGCCTGGAATCTGCCTACTTCAAGATTCTGGATCGAGCCCGATGACCAGGGATGTTGTGGCCACCAAGGACCGTGTGGCCTGGCTGCCCACCGGACTTCGATCGGAGCTACTGCGGTATTTCAGCGGGTATTCCGTGGTGGGTATTCTGGCGTTCAGTGCCCTGGTGCCTTGGTTCGTTGCCAACTTCGTTGGATGGCCGGGCAATTCAGGGGAGCTTTCGGCCGCGCAGAATGTCCAGGTGTTCTGGGCCCTGGCCGCAAGCATTGCACCGGTGGCTACGTTTGCCGGGAGTTATCTTGTGACCCGGGAGTCCTACTACGGCACGCTTCGGCGAAGCATCGTAATGACCGGACTGCGGCAAGTGCTGCGGGCCAAGTACGTGGCCGCGCTGGTTATCGGCCTTGCCACTGCCATCACAGGAGTAGTGGTGTGGGGTGGAAGCGTGGCGTTGTCGCTCCCGCCAGAAATGCGGGGAGCCCTTTTGTCTGCGGAGTCGTGGCGGGAACTGCCCGGCGTGGTGATGGCCTCGGCGCTGGGATCTATTTGGGGGTGTTCGCTCGGCTGGATCATCCGGCATTACTACGCGACGACGATCCTCACGTTACTGATCCCACTCGCCGTTGAGTTGCCCTTGTTGCTGAGCAGCTCGGAGGTTGCCCGCTGGCTTCCATCAGGCGCCTTGGCCGGAATCGCGTCACTGCCCTTGGAAGGGTTACTCGAGCCCGTGCCGGCGTTCCTGGTGTCATGCGGGTGGCTGACTGCTGCGGGTGCCGGGGCCGTGCGGACGGTCAAGGGGCGGGAGTTCTAGATGCTCAACCTGGTGCCCGCTTTCTGCTCTGATCTGCAGCGGCCATGGCTGTGGAAGGGCTCGGCCTTGGGGGCTTTGTTGGTATTGGGGCTTCTAGGGTTGCTCATTGTCGCTGCCAGCCTTGAGTCCCAAGCACCAACGCCGGGGTTGGACCGAGTTCTGCGTAAAACCGGGCTCTCCCTCATGCTCACCGGGGCCTCCATTGTGGGTGCATTCTCATTCACCGCGGACTACCGCACCGGTAGCTTCAACAGGAGGGTTTTACTGTTTCAGCGGGGCCCTGCATTTACCGGCCGGGCTGCAACAACCACCTTGGCAGCCCTCATCAGCGGCGCACTGGTGGGGACTGCCTTCGGCTTGTTCGGAGTATTTGCGGACGGCGCGTGGCATCTCGACCCGGTTACCGTTCTGGGCTTCTGTGTGACTTCCGGCATGGGGTCGTTATGGGGCTTCGCCCTGGGATCCATCATCCGCAACCACTTGGTGAGCCTCTTCGTTGTGCCTCTCAGCTTGGCACTCCCGGAACTCCTGTCCCCGTCTCTGGGGGAGACCGGGCGGCTCCTCTTCCCAACCCTCGCCGCCAACTGGGCGGAGAACGTGGCTGTCAACATACCCGCGTTCGCATCTTTCGCCGGGGCCCTTTGCTGGCTTGTAGTGGTATCAACGGCAGCCAGCTGGGTGTTTCTCAGGCGAGACCTGGCCTGACACTCCAATCATCAAAATTAAGGAACACATAGTGAATACCAAACCGTTGGTCTGGCTCCTCCTGGCCCTCACGCTCGCTGCCTATGCTGTCTCCATCTTCATCTCGAACCGCGGTGAATCAGTGTGGTCAACTGTTTCGGGAGTCATCATGGTGGTCGCAGCACTCGTTATGTTTTGGCGATATCTTCAGGGACGCAGAGCAGGCCAAAACGAACAGTGACCCGCTTGCCACGGAATAGTTGGTCCGCGGCAAGCGAGCCCGTCGTTACTTGCCCGGTTTTGCTGGTTTGACCACCATCGCCGATCCACCACCCCGGCGGTCAGGTTCGGCAGCGGCTGTCAGCGATCCATCCGGGTTGAACTCGATGGCTGTGGCCGCACCGATTTCGGCCGCTGATGTAAAGGCATCGCCAGCCGGAACCAGATCATGCCCCAACGATTTCAAACCTGGACCGTAGGCCTCGATGAAGGCGGGCTCGGAGGTGACTGTGAGGCCATTCCGGGGTGACGTCCGCGGAGCTGCGAGGGCTTCGGAGACGTCCATTCCCAGGTCAATGCGGTTCAAAATTGTTTGCAGCACGGTAGTAATAATGGTCGAACCGCCGGGGGAGCCGAGAGCCAGGAACGGATCGCCATCCTTCAAAACGATGGTCGGCGACATCGACGACCGGGGACGCTTACCAGGTTGAATCCTGTTCGGATCAGTCTCGCTGTAGACGGTACTGAAATCGGTCAGCTCGTTGTTCAGTAGGAAGCCACGGCCCGGCACAACGATTCCCGAACCACCGGTCTGCTCGATCGTGAGCGTGTACTCCACAACGTTGCCCCACTTGTCGGCGACAGTCAGGTTCGTCGTGGAGATATTCTCTGTATCCGTTTCATCGGCGAGCGGTGCAACAGCAGCCGGGCAGGCGCCGTCGTAATCTTCCACGTTCCCCGGGGCGAAAGGCTCGGGGGCGGCCGCCGTCGGATTGATATTGCAGGAGCGTTCCTTAGCGAAGACGTCGTCCAGCAGCTTCTCGGTGGGGACATTCACGAAGGCCGGGTCGCCAACGTAGGCGCCACGATCCGCGAACGCCAGGGAGCTCGCTTCAAGGTAATGGTGGAGGGCGTTGACGGGCTCCATTCCCTTGAGGTCGTAGTTCTCCAGAATGTTCAGCGCCTCACCCACGGTGGTGCCGCCGCTGCTGGAAGGAGCCATGCCATAGACCTCGTAGCCGCGGTACTCCACCTTGGTGGGGTCCTGGTTCAGCACCTTGTAGTTGGCCAGGTCCTGCGTGGTCATGAAACCGACGGGAACGGGGAGATCAGTGTCGCCCGACTTCGGCGGAGCCTTTACCGTGTTGACAATTTCCTCCGCGAGCGGACCGCCGTAGAAGGCGTCAATGCCCTCCTTGGCGATCAGGCGATACGTGGCAGCAAGCTCGGGGTTCTTGAAGACACTTCCGACGGCGGGAGCGTCACCGCCGGGAAGGAACAGATCCTGCGTGGACGTGAAGGTGTCGAACCGGGCCTCGTTGTCCAAGGTTTGCTGCCGGAAGGTTTCATCCACCACGAAGCCGCGGTTGGCTACCTTGATGGCTGGCTTCAGTGCTTCTCCCAAATCCAACGTCCCCCAACGCTCCAGAGCCCGCTCCCATGTTGCAGGTGTGCCCGGGACGCCCACGGAGACGCCGCTGGTGACGAGTTCCGGGGTGAATTTGTAGGGCTTGCCGGTAGCGGGGTCGATGAACGCGTCGGTCGGCATGCCCGCCGGAGCGGTTTCGCGGCCGTCAATAGTGCCCACTTGCTTGGTCTTAGCATCATAGAAAACGAAATAACCGCCGCCACCGATGCCTGCGCTGTAGGGCTCGGTAACTCCAAGGGTTGCTGCCGCGGCGACGGCGGCGTCGGCAGCATTTCCACCCTTCCTCAGTACTTCGATGGCGGCTGCGGAAGCTTCGGGATCGACGGTGCTCACCGCACCGCCGTAGCCCGTGGCCGTCGGGTTTTTCTCGGTTTCGCGGGGATCGGCGAAGGCCGGACTGGCCATCGCGCCGCTCGTCGCGGTTAGCGCCAAGGCTGCCGTGACAGCAGCCAGTTGACGTCTCACATGTGTCATGGTGTCTCCCAGAGTTGTTCCAGACGATGATGTGGGTGGACGGTCCGGTCACCCTATCGCGGGGCTTGGCGAGGAACAACGGTTGAAATCTGGAGCATAATCGGCATAAAGCGGGCCGTCACCACTAACTTTGAGGGGCCGTGGCGCCGCGACACCCCTTGAAAGCGGCGTGGCGGCCCGGATTGGAAATTAATGTAGGTGGTGGCCGCACGGCTGCCAAATCAAACAACCAACCGCAGCGGCCGCTTCCCCAACTGCACGGTGATTTCCTGTCCCCACGACGCCGTCAGCCGGTCATCTTCCATGCCGTCACCGAACACCACCAGTTGATCGGACGCCACGGTAATTCGCAGTGTCTCGCCGGTTTCGAGGATGCCTTCGGTCAGCGAGGCTCCCGTAACGGGCGATGGCCACGCTTCCCGGACGAACCATGCGAGCCTCGGATCGGTCGGGGAGGGAAGGGCACGTCCACCGCGTTCCAAGGCGATCGAGGCGCACCACCCGGTAGCGCCGGTGCCGGTGGAAACGATCAGGCCCGACGACGACTGCCGCTCAGCTTGTCCGCCGGGCTGGGTGAAACTCGGCGCTGTGATGGAGTACTTGGCCGACTGGTGCGAAGCGTGCCCGACGAAGACTTCATTGAGCGCCGAAAGCTGCTGGCCGTCGTCGAGCGTTGCCGTCACGGTGGTGAGGCTTTGGCAGCGCAGGCGTCCAACGTCGCCGGCACCCAGAAGGGCAGCGGCTGCCGACGGTGTGTGCCGGACAAGGATGCCGGGGTTCGCGCCGGGCTCGGGGTCGATGCCGATCACCGGTTGGCCGTTCAGATACTTGGCAACGTTCGCCACCAGGCCGTCCTGCCCCACCACGGCGATGATGTCTTCTGCAGTGAGCAGGAAACGGCTCAGGTCCGCGCGTTCCACTTCCGCTTGCCGCCAATCGGACGGTACTGCCGCCCTGATGGTTGCCAGGGCGGAGGTTAGCCGATCATGCCGGTCTTGCGCGTCCTGGATGCTGCGACCGCGGCTACGAAGGAAAAACTCGGCTTGGCCGCGGGTGGCGTGCCGGTCCAGGAGTTCCTGGAGTTCGGTTCGCCGGTGGACGATGACGATGCGGGGGGTTGCCATGACGGTCCTTACTTGGTGGCTTCTACAGAAGCGGCGGGTTCCTTGAACAGACCGGCAAGTGCTCCGCTGAGCAGGTCCGGAGTGATGGTGAGGTTCCCGATGTTCGGCAGGCTACCGGCTGCATCCTTGAGCGCCAAGGCGAGGAGCGTGGCCTGTTCCATACCGCGGTAGACCTCCATGGTTGCGGCTTCCCGGGCTGCGGCTGCTTCGCCAACCAGCCGGATCTGGTTTGCCTCCGCGGCGGCGCCGATGCCCTTTCGTTCAGCAGAGCCTTGGGCCTCAATCAAACCAGCGGCGGCCTTCTCTTCGGCAGCGCGGCGGGCGTTCGCGCCTTCCTGCGCCACCAGGTTCTCGCGGCGGACAGCCAGTTCGATTTGGCTCGCCATCTCATTCTCGGAGATCGTGCGTTCACGCTCGACGGCGACCGCCCGCCTTTCGTACACGGCCCGGTCCGCTTCGGCTTGGAGCTGCTCACGAACCGGAGTTTGCAGGGCACGTTCAACATCAGATTCGGGTCGCACGGCCAGGACCTGTACTCCGAGAATTTCGATGCCGGTGGACTGCAATCTGGCGTCCGCCCGGAGTGCTTCGGTGAGGACGAGCCGGAGCTGGCTCACTCCACGTTCGAGTGCTTCGGCGAGGGTTGTAGTGGCGATCTGGTCGATCGCGTGGCTCTGGCACAGCTGACCGATGATGGTGGAGACCTGCTCGCGTCCGGTTGCCGGAGCCTTGCCAGCAGTTTGCAAGCCGAAGTCGAGCCGCATCGAAACCGCCACGGGATCGATGAAGCGGTACGTGACGTTGGCTTGAACGCTCACGTCTTGGTGATCACGGGTGATGGCGTGGAACAGGGTCGGCAGTTCCTGATCGTCTACCGGAACTTCGCTCAGAACGGAGTTCGCTGGCCGGAACCAGAAGGCTTGGCCCACTCCTTGGTGGCGCACGGCACCCTTCTGCAGGTGCACGACGTAACCGGTGGGGCTGCCGAGGAAGTGGCTGATCCAGGGGTAGCGCTTGATGGTGGCCATGATGTTCGCCTCTTTCGTTTAGTTGTCGTCAACTTGACGATAACTAAACATTAGGGGCAGTCCGGCTTTATTGTCAACATGACGATAATTACCTACGATTACTTTATGCCTGAAACCCACGCGGCGCCTGAGCGCTTTCCGGTGACTGTCGACGTCGTAGCCCTCACGGTGCGCGACGGCGAGCTGCACGTCCTCCTCATCACGCGCCTCCTCGAGCCTTTCCGCGGAAAGCTGGCGCTCCCTGGTGGTTTCGTCCTCGCAGGTGAGGACCTGCTGGAGGCGGCTGGCCGGGAGCTCGCGGAGGAGACCGGCGTCGAACATCTACCGGGGCACTTGGAGCAACTGGGCAGTTACGGCCCGAAGGGGCGCGACCCCCGTGGTGACGTCCTTACCGTGGCGCACCTGCTGCTGGCGCCGGACTTTCCGGTGTTGTCGGCTGGAAGTGACGCTGAACAGGCTGCGTGGTACCCGGTTCGCGACGTCCTGGAGGGGAAGCTTGAACTAGCTTTCGACCACGCGCGGATCCTTGACGACGCCCTGGAGCGGGCAAAGTCGAAGCTTGAATACTCGCCCCTGGGCGCGGCCTTCTGTGGCGAGGAATTCACCATCGCTCAACTCCGAAGCGTGTATGAGGCTGTGTGGGGCACGCGCCTGGACCCGCGGAACTTCCACAGAAAAGCCACGGGGACGCCAGGTTTTCTGGAGGACACCGGCCGAATGACAACGGGCGACGCCGGACGGCCGGCTGCGTTGTTCAGGCTCGCCCCCGAAGCGCGTTCGACGCCGGGCCAGCCCACCCGGGCGGTACTCAACCCGCCGCTGATGCGCCCGCGGGATTAGGCTGCGCGCCGAACCAGGGGGAAGGTAACGCTCTAATGGCGCTTTCAGCTTGACCGGAACAGCCCCTCTGCAGGCGTTTGGCTAGGCGCCGACCGCCACCCTGGCCGCCATCACGCGATTTACCTGGGCCATGACTTCGTCAGGTTCGCCGTTTGCATCCACCACCACAAAGTCATCGAACTCAGGCAGCGAACGGTAGGCATCCCGGAATGCCCGCAGGTCGGCCACGGTCTCCTGGTCGGTGCCGCGTGCCGTGACGCGCTCGTGCGCGACGGTGGGATCAGCGTCGAAGTGCATGTGAAGATCAGCGGCAGGGAGCTTTTCCAGCAGCCATGGGAGCAAACGCCCGCGCTGCAATCCACTGGCTTGGCGTAGCGCGAGTTGGCAGTGCAGATGGCGATCCATGACTACCAGGCCGTCGAACTGCCGGGCGCGCGCATGGTTCACCAGCACGTTGAATAGGCGAACACCTGTTTCGATGAAGTCCGCAACCCGTGGCGCCACCTTCCAGCCATATCGCATCGAGAGAAGCGACATCCTCCGGCGAGCAGCGTGATTACTGAGCAGCAGGGCGCTTCGTCCTTCAGCGCGAGCCGAATCGACCAGGGCGTGGGCCGCCGTCGTTTTTCCTGAACCGTCAATGCCTGTCAGAACAATGAGCATGAGCCCTCCCTTCGTCTTCTGTGGGACTCGTTCTATGTACAACGCGGGGTTGGCCTCAGTTGTGCCGAGTGAGGTATAGATCACACACTGGCGCTGTTCGCTACGCTGCGTCGTGACAGGAGCGGCTCCGCAAAAGGGTACTAAGTTTCCTGTTCAAATACTTCGCCCCAGCGGAGTGCGCGCCTATCATGATGCTATGTACGTGCCCCTCAAGGGATGTGGTTCCGGTTTGAACCTAATTCCGCGGGGGTACGTAAGCGATATGGAGAGTAATTCTCCGATCGGTGCCCGTTGGCATGGGTGGCGCTTCAGAAATGGAGTACCAGCGGACGCCTTCCTGAATAGACAACCGTTATTGAAGGGATGCGTAGCTCAATGAATACACTTTTGATAATCGCCGGTGTTATAGCGATCATCTTGCTCCTCGTCGGCGGATTCAACCAAGCCCTCAGCTTCCTCCTGTGGGTGGGAATTATCCTGCTGGTGTTGGCCCTTATTGGCTGGGTACTAGGCCGTGGCCGGTCGCGCGTATGACGACTGATCCAAGCGAGGTTGCCGGCTTCGCGCAGGTTCGCGATGGGACAACCACGCCCGGACATCCCATTCCCAGGGATCCCGGGACGCCGGAAGCAAGCAACCAGGTACCTGTGGGTGATTCGTCGTCGGAAAGTCCGGAAGACTCCGTCGACGCTGGTCCCAGCGAATCAGCCAACCCGCCCGGGCCGGCAGAAGAGAAGGACGAAAAGACTGCGGACCATCGCGGTCTGACAACCGAAACCAACCCTACGGATTGAGCAGGGCAGGCGCGGCTGCGGACGGGAGGGATCCCGGTCCGCGGCCGCGTTTCTTTGGTCTTCGGCACTTTTGTCAGTATGCTTACTAATAGCTGGGGGTTATCAGTTCAGCGATTGGGGTAGTGATGCGGATCGGGTCGATTGTGGGGCTGTTCGTGGTGGTGTGGCTCATTATTGGGGCCGTGGCAGCAGGTCAGCGCGGGTACTTCACGGCTCCGCCCGCGCAGTGCTCGCAGCTTGCCACCATTGCACTAAATATTGTTGCGGGTCCATTGAATTACACAGGCTTGGATCCCCAGGGTGGCTGTGAGATTCCACAACCGTCTTGATGCGCCAGCGTTTTAGGGCTGTACGGTAACGCATTCACCCTCAAATTGCTAAGATTGCTGACTAATTTCGTCAGAGCATGGACAGGCCACCAGCTGCACTTATAGGTTCGAAGTGTTCCATAAACACGTTCACCGCTTTGGAAAGGACAGGTCTCATGGACAAGCAAAACGCCACACCGGAAGAGGAAGTGGGAGGCTACGGTACTCCTACGGCAGAGCAAGAGGCCGGCGGCGGCCAGGCACAGCCCCGCGTGGAAGAAGATATCGAGGAAGCCGCCCTCGGAGAAGGCACCGGCGCCCCGAACCTTAGCCACTTGGATCCGGAGGACTCCGACAGTTCCGGAGAGCCAGGCGCGGGCCGCTTTGGCGGAACTGACGAGCAGTACTTGGCTGAGCAGTCCACCCAGCCGGACGGAAACGACGGCGACCTGCCGGACGGCAGCGGCAATGACCTTCCCCAGGAAGAGTCACCCAACGACGATGACGAAGAAAGTTTCGACGCCGGCTAAGAGCTTTGGCTGGCGCGCTTTAGACAGGCGCGCCACTGGTTAAGCAGCCAGCTGGCTGGCGCGCCACCAGCATTACCGCATGAGCACCCGAGACACGATCGAAGGAGCAAAACCTTGGCTACGGTAAATAAGTCAATCGAAGTGGATGTACCTGTATCTGTTGCCTACAACCAGTGGACGCAGTTTGAGACCTTCCCTCAGTTCATGAATGGAGTGGAGGCCGTTGAACAGATCGATGAAACTGGCCTTCATTTTTCAACCAATGTGGGTGGTGTGAAGCGGGAGTACAACGCCCAGATCATTGAACAGGTCCCTGATTCCCTGGTCAGTTGGGCCAGCGTGGACGGTCCCCGCAACGGCGGAACGGTGAGCTTCGAGCCACTCGACACCGGCAGGACCCGGGTCAACGTGGAGATCGTCTGGGAGCCGGATGGCCTCGCGGAAAAGGCCGGCTCCGCCCTTGGCGTGGACAGCATGCGCGTAGGTGCGGACTTGGACAAGTTCAAGAAGTTCATCGAAGCCCAGAGGCATGAAACGGGTGCCTGGCGTGGCACGGTTTCCGGTGGCGATGTTGATGACACCGGTGAAACCTTCGGTAGTGGCGCAGTGGCAACGGCTGAGTTCCCGCCCGTCGATCCGGATCTCGCAGCGCCGGCTGCCAATGAAGGGCCCGCCGAGCCGCCACAGCCGCGCACTCCGGGGATCTAGCGCGACGGGTTGATCTAACTCAAACTGGACATGGAACCACATAAGCAGCTCCAACGAGGGCCGGCCATCACAACGGGCCGGCCCTCGCGGCATATCCCCGAAAGGCAGGAATTCCGCGGTCATGGCAACCTCCAGCAATGTGGAAGCTGAACAGAAATTCGACGCCGAAGCGTCCACTCCGCTCCCTGCCCTCGAAGCAATTGACGGGATAGGGAGTGTGGGTGAACCCGCGAGCCACAGCCTGGAAGCCATTTACTTTGACACCCGCCACCTGGCCCTGGCATCCCGCGGAATCACACTGCGCCGCCGGACCGGCGGGCCGGACGCCGGCTGGCACCTGAAGCTACCGCACAGTGCGGGCAAGCGAACAGAGATCCAGGCACCGTTGGGCAACGCCGACTCTGTCCCGGTGGAACTCATGGACCGCGTGCTTGCCTATACCCGGGGTCACGCAGTGGCGGCTGTCGCAACCCTGAACACGGAACGAACCAGCTACGCCTTGTACGGCGAGGATGGCCACCGACTGGCTGAATTCGTGGATGACTACGTTCGTGCCAGAGCGATGCTTGGCGAACCCCGCGAGCTGGAGTGGAGGGAGTGGGAGGTGGAGCTGGCACCGGAGGAAGCCGACGACGGTGCCGACACCTTGCTGAGCACCCTGACACAGCAACTCTCCGACGCCGGAGCAAAGCCGAGCGAGCGCACGTCCAAGCTGGCCACCGCCTTAGGCGACTCATGGCCTGCTTCGAAGCTAACAGACCGCGAAGAGCCCAGCGGCAACGGTCCAGCCGTCATTCCCGTGCTCAAGTACCTGGACGAGCAAGTGGCCGATCTGCTCCTTCAGGACTCCCATGTCCGCCTTGCCCGTGACGATTCAGTGCACCAAATGCGGTCACAGATACGCCGAATCCGTGCTGTCCTGCATGGTTACAGGGATCTCTTTGAACCGGACCCGGTGAAGGATCTCGAAAAGGAACTGAAGTCGCTCGCCAAGACCCTTGGCCGCTACCGGGACGTGGAGGTCTTGCACGAACGCTTGAGGAGCAGCTTCGATGAACTGCCAAGAAAGCTCGTCCTGGGTCAACTCCACAATGAGCTGGAAGAGCGTATGGCATTGAGGGCCGAAACTGCGATGTCTGCCGTAAGGAACCGGTTGAACAGTCCCCGCTACTTCAAGTTGCTGGACGCTGTGGAAGCCTTCATCGACGCTCCGCCCACAACGTCAAAAGGTGAGGCAGCGGCAAAGGAGACCACGGCGAAGCTCGTCAACAAGGCCGGCAAAAGGCTCCGCAAACGGCACGACGAAGCGGTGGGTGCCGCCGTCGGGCCTCAACGCGATAGGGCATTCCACGAAGTACGGAAGGCCGCCAAGAAGCTGCGCTTTGCCGCAGCGGCTGTGGAAGGCATCCACGGCAAACGTGCCGTGAAGTTGGAAGACGCGGCGCACAGGATTCAGTCGATTCTTGGCGACCATCAGGACAGTGTGATGGCGCGGGCGGAACTGCTGAAGCTGGGCTCAGCGCCGGGCGTCAGCAACGGTGCTTTCACTTATGGAGTGCTCCACGCGATGGAGCGCACCGCCGCTGACGCCACTCAGCAGGAGTACCTGCGAAAGGGCAAGAAGGCGCGGAACCTACGCCTCAAGAAGTAGCTCCACGTCTTACTTCTTGAGGAACGCCAGCAGGGCCTCGTTGATTTCCGCACCATGCGTCCAGAGCAAGCCGTGCGGTGCGCCCTCGATTTCAAGGTACTCGGCGCTGGGCAGGGCATCCTTGAATCGCCGACCCGTGACGTCGATGGGCAGGATGTTGTCCGCCGTGCCGTGGACGATCAAGGCCGGGACATCGATCTTGGGAATGTCCGATCGGAAGTCCGTCAGCCAGGTGGGCTGGGCGGCTACTGAGGCGAACGCACCGGATTTGCTGGCAAGGTTCCAGCTGGCGTCCACTGATTCCTGGCTGAGCCGTGCGGTGCCAAGGAAGGTGTCCGTGTTGTAGAAGTTCTTGAAGAAGTCGGTGAAGAAGGCGTACCGGTCGGCCTTAACGGACTCGGCGAGGCCATCGAAGACCTCCTGGGGGACGCCGTCGGGGTTGTCGTCGGTCTTCAGAAGGAAAGGCTCCAGCGAACCGAGGAACACGGCCTTTGCAACGCGCGCCGAGCCGTAGGTGCTGATGTAGCGCGCAACTTCGCCTGTACCCATGGAGAAGCCCACCAAAACGGCGTCGTTCAGGTCCAGGGTGTCCAGCACGGTCTTCAAGTCTGCTGCGAAGGTGTCGTAGTCGTAGCCTTCGGTCGGTTGGCTGGACTTGCCGAACCCGCGGCGATCGTACGTGATGACGCGATATCCGGCGTCGAGCAGTGCGGCCGTCTGCTTCTCCCAGGAGGATCCGTCCAACGGGTAGCCATGAATCAGGACCACTGGCTGGCCGGCCCCATGGTCCTCGTAGTAAAGCTCAATCTCAGTGCTGTTTTCGTCTCCGACGGTGATGTAAGCCAAAACTCAAGTCCCTTCGATGCAGTTCAACACGAACGTTTCCAGCCTACTGTCCGGGACTGACACTGACACCGGCTCCGGCTCAGGGTGGTGTTCCCACCACCACCATCCGCGGACACTGGTTGCCGACGCTGTTGCAGTGGATTCTTGGATCACCGCCGATGACGAAACCAAGGAACACTCATGCCCCTTGCCCTACGCCCCGCCACCGAGAGTTACGCCTCAATCGACGACCTCCTGGGCGACGGACGCCGCCGCTTCTTCAGCCACGGTTACAAGACCACCAACCCGCGGCTGCGGAACCTTCGCGTTGCCCACACCGTCGCTGAGTCCACACTGACTGCCCGAGCCAGCTTGGGTGTCGCGGGAGTTTGGTCAGTCAAAGGCAATCAAAAGCAAACACCGCACCTTGGCACCACGGACGTCCTTGTCCTTGCCTGCAGAATGGCGGAAGCCCTGCTGGCCAGCAGGTTTTCGCCGGATATATTGCCAGCCGCTTACCTGACGTCCGTCACCATCTCCGGCGGCAGTGAACCGGTGGAAGACACCTTGGGTGATCTTGGCTGCAAGGCTACGCTGCAGGACCACGGTGAAGGGTCCGTCCTGAGGTGCTCGGTGGCCTCCATGAGCGCGGTCCTTGAAGTAACCCACGCTCCGGCTGAACTTGGACTTGCGTCCGTCGAGTCACCCTCAGAAGAGGCGTTGGTGGGCGACGCCGCCACGCGACTCTATGGTGCCCTGTGGGCCGAACGGCAAGTCACGTTGTCAGACGTGGTTCTCGAAGCGGCACAGGGTGCAGCCCACGCGCAGCTCTCGTTTCGCCAGCAACCCACGTTGGGCCACCAGCTGGGTGACCGGCGCGGCCTGGAAGCTGCGTACCCGCAGGCGCTGTCCGCCGTCGAGTACTTTGTGGCCACCCTGCAACTAGGGCAGGTCCTGCTCTACAGCTTGGACGCCATGAACCGTTCCGACAGCAACACGCTCTGGATGCGCAAGACACGGGTTACTTTTACCGGTCCCGGCCCGAAGATTGGGGGCGGGCAGGGAACCGGTCTGAGTGTGGGGTTGCAGAAGAGCCGGCTGATCGGAAAGGACGGCGGGTCCTGGCGCTGCGCCGATGTAGTGGGAACGTTCGACGGCGGCGAGGTAGTCTGCAGCGTCGCTCACCAACTGCCGGCAGGGGCTGTTCAATGAGCGCGAAATCCGCGGTGGTCCGGGGCCTGGGCGGCGCACTTCCCGAACGCGTGGTCACGAATGAGCACCTCTCCTCCGTCATGGATACCTCCGATGAATGGATCCGGCGCCGGACCGGCATCGCCGAGCGGCGCCACTCAGACGAATCTGAGAGCACCAGCGTCCTTGCCACAACAGCTGGCCGACGAGCGTTGGCAAGCGCCGGCGTCGATACCGTGGGGCTGCTGATCGTGGCGACCTCGACGCCGGACAAGGTCTGCCCTGCCACTGCACCAAAGGTTGCGGCGAACCTTGGGCTACAAGGGATTGCCGCGTTCGATATCTCGGCCGTTTGTTCAGGATTTGTCTACGCGCTCGCTACGGCCGGCTGGGCCATTACCTCCGGCTCCGTTGGCTCTGCGCTGGTGATTGGCGCGGACACCTTCACCCGGCTGCTGGACCCGACGGACCGCACCACGTCCGTGATCTTCGGCGACGGAGCAGGAGCCGCCTATCTCTCGGCCGGTACCGCAGAAGAACCCGGGGCCATCCTTGCTACAACGCTGCACTCCGACGGAGACGGGGAAACGCTGATTCATGTCCCACGCAGCGCCGGTGCCTTCTTTGAGATGCAGGGCAAAGAAGTGTTCACGCAGGCGGTGACGGCGATGTCGGACTCCGTGCAGACCGTGCTGGCGAGTGTTGGCTGGACGGCTGGCGACGTCGATTCCCTGATCGCGCACCAGGCCAACCTCCGGATCCTCAACACGGTGGCCTCGGTGACCGGAATACCCGGCTCCAAAGCCGAGGTCCACTTGGACAGGGTGGGAAATACTTCAGCTGCCTCGATTCCACTGGCCATGACCGACGCCGGCACCAAGGGCCACAGGTCTCCCGGGGACAAAGTGGTGCTGACGGCCTTCGGCGGGGGAACCACCTGGGGTGCCATCGCCATGACCTGGCCTTCGATCTCGGTTGTGGACCCGCATTAGGGCCACTACCGATTCCTGCGGGCAGGGTGCCTTGCGGGATCACCGTGGCCCGGCCATCCCGGGCCACCCTACAAAGGGGGAAACCACATGGAAATTACAGCTTTGGACGTCGTCGAGGCTATCCGATCCACCATGGACGAGCTCAGCCACATGGGCCCGGACGACTCCTTCGCGGACCTGGACATCGATTCACTGTCCCTCGTTGAAGCGGCCGTCATCCTCAGCAACAAGTTCGGCGTGCGCGTGGACGAATTCGAACTCGCAGACGCAGGAACTGCCCGGGTTGCGGCCGGACTGGTGACCGGGAAGCTTGCCCTGCAACCCGCCGTCTAACCGGAATCCACTACCGCTTAATCTTTGCCATTACATAGACACAGATACGAACATTGAGGACACCCATGGCCACTCCGGCAATTGCAGTTGTTTACTATTCAGGTTCCGGTCACACCAAGGTCCTCGCGGACGCAGTGGTGTCCGCCGCCGCCTCCACGGGAGCCACCGCAGCCCTCCTGCGCGTGGATGAACTTACCCAGGAGTCCTGGGACTTCATCGATGAAGCCGATGCCATCATCTTCGGCGCACCCACTTACATGGGTACTGCACCTTCAGCGTTCCACGCCTTCGCAGAAAAGACGGCAGGCCGTTGGGCTGTGCAGAAGTGGCACAACAAGCTGGGTGCGGGTTTCACCAACGCCGCATGCAAGGCAGGGGACAAAAACTCAACCTTGGATTACTTCGCTACTTTTGGCGCCCAGCACGGCATGAACTGGATCAACCTCGGCCTGCTCCCAGGCTGGAAGAGCACCAAGGGTACCGAAAACGACCTCAACCGCTTCGGCTACTTCAACGGCGCTGCCGCACAAACCTTCTCGGACGTTGGGATCGAGGGCGTCCACCCCGCGGATATCGCTACGGCCGCCCACTTGGGCCGACGCGTTGCGGAAATCAGTGCGGTCTTCGCCGCCGGAAAGGCCGCCCTGGAGAACCGCACCTCAGACCGGGAACTCATCAGCACGGGAGCCTAGCCGTCCTCGTGCCGAGGAGCGGGCGGACACGGATAAAGCCTGGCGACACGGATAAAGCCTGGCGACACGGATAACGCCTGGTGACACCCATATTTGGGTGGCGCCAGGCTTTATCCGTGGCGCTGATCCGTCTGGGCGTCCCTACTCCGCTCCGGGGACAGGGTCTTTTCCACGAGTAACCGCACGGCAGGGTTGCCCAAGTGGAACAGATGACCTCCAGTGTCCAGTTTCATCAACCGTGGCTCGGCCGCGCACCATGCCGCCCAGCGGAGGGAATCGGCAACAGGCACCACAGGATCGTCGGCGCTGTAGAGGACGGTTGCTGGAACTTCCAACTGTTTCCCGGGTGGTCTTCCGGGATATCCTGCCAGGAGATCGAGGTCCTCAAGGAGGACTTCCCGGGCACGCGGGGACAGAGCGCCCGCAGCGGCAATTGCGGCAGCACCGGCGTCGTGCATTCCCGACGGCGGGCGCGTGGCGGCGAGGAAGACGTGGGCTACCCGGCCTGTGTGCTGGAGCCGCAGGGCGATCTCGAATGCGAGGACAGCCCCCATGCTGTGGCCGTACAGGGCTAGCCGGGCAGACGCCGACGCCGTCACGCGCTCTGCGAGTGCATCAGCAGCCGCCCCCAAGGACATGAAGTCCCAGCCACGGTAGCTGAGTTTGGTCACCGTCACGCCGTCGAAGCGCCAGCCTGCGAAACTGGCCGTGGTCCCACCGGCATGGTGCAGGCAAAACAGGTGCACGCCGGGGTCCTGGCCGTCAGTTGAAGGCGAGCCGGTGGCGGTCGTGCTCCAAACGGGACGCAGCAACATCATCCATGTGCTCCTCCGCCCACTCCTTCATTTCAAAGATGATGCGCAGCAGCGAGCGGCCGCGGGGAGTGAGTTCGTAGTCGGTGCGGATGGGAACAGACACCGTGACATGCCGGAGGACCAACCCATCGCGTTCCAGGGAGCGGAGGGTGGATGTCAGCATCTTCTGGCTGGCACCTGGTATGAGCTTCCTCAGGTCACTGTGGCGCTGCTGGCCGTCCTCAAGGGCAAGCATCACCAAGGTGACCCACTTGCTGCTGATGGCCTCCAGCAATTGCCGGGCCGGGCAAAGGTCCAAGGACGCGTTGTAGTGCTTCCGGGCTTTCTGGCGTTTCTGTTCAGCCGTGAGAGTCATATCCCCAATACTTTCCTCATCAAGTGGACTGCTGGGCTCAGTTTACTTGGGGCCTCTGACAGCTCGGGGAACGGTGTCGTAAACCTTAACTCACCGGCGTGGCTGAGACCCTCAGCTTGGCGTGAACCAACAGGGATTCCCCTGCCAAGGCCATGAATTGGAGATCCGAATGATGGTCCCCGTAAGCGAAGCTAGCCGCGAGATCAACATTGTTCGCTAACGCGTGGGCCAGGACGGCCCGGGCTTTGGCATCACCCACCAGTGCTTCCTCGATCCCACCCGTGTACTTGCCACCGGCCACTACCGGGTGGGTGCATAACAGCTCAAGGTGGGGCCACCGCCGTCGAACCCGTACCAAGGCCGGCTCGAACGATGCCGTGACTGCAACCAGCTGCCGCCCGGAGTCCGCATGGGCGTCCAGGATGGACACCACAGGCTCCAGGAAAGCCCAGTCGGCCGCCTGCCCATCCTGCAGATCCGCCCAGCGCTCGCCGAGTTCGGCCACCTCTGTGACGCTTCGGCCGCGCCACCAGCGGAAGTAGCGGGCGTTCGTCACCGAACGCGGGACCCCGTTCTCCGCTGCAGCCCGCAGACCTGCGAGGAACTCCTCGGCCTCTTCAGCGCGGGCATGTTCGGCGGCGTCGAAGCGAAGGAACTCGAAAATGGTGTTGTAAGCGGTGACGGTGCCGTCGATGTCTGTGTAGGCAGCTTGGATGCGGCTGCGGGAGGATTCTTCCACAGGAAGAATCCTAGGGACCGATCCGCCGTTCGGAAGCCCCTCAGGGCAGGGCACTTTGAGGTGCCCTAGGCACAAAAAAGTGCGTTCTTACGCGGCGCCGCGCTGTCAGTGAGGATCGATGACGGGGCACAAAGCGTCCCCGAAAGCACAGCCTTGAAAGGAAGCCAATGCCTACCATCCTCCACATCAACGCCTCTCCGCGCTACGCCAACAGCGACTCCCTGCGGTTGGCCCGGCACTTCATCGATTCCGTCCAGACTGCCGGTGCGGAGAGTTTCGAAGTGGAGACGCTGAACCTGTTCGACGACGGCGCGCTGCCCGTTTTCGGTCGCGTCGCCGCCGCTGCGAAGATGGCTGTTTTCACCGGACAGGACCAGACTCCCGATCAGGTTGCTGCGTGGGAATCCGCCCGTGCAGTATTCGACCAGTTCGCTGCCGCCGACGCCTACGTCTTCAACATCCCCATGTGGAACTCGGGCGTTCCGTATGTCCTGAAGCAGTGGATCGACATCATCACCCAACCCGGCTGGAGCTTTGGTTTCGACCCCGAGCAGGGCTACCGCGGCCTGCTGGAGGGCAAGCAGGCCCTGGCAATCCACACCAGCGGCGTTTACGCACCGGGCGTTCCGGCCGCGTTCGGCTCTGACTTCAGCAGCACTTTCTTTGCCGACTGGCTGAACTTCGTGGGCATCGAGGACGCCACGCACGTCCGCTTCGCCCCCACGGTGCTCAACGGAGACGTGGATGGCACCCGTAAGGTTGCCGAGGCGGACCTCAGTGACGCCGCCATCGAGTTCTCCGGCAAGCTCAGCGCCGCGGGAACCCTCCAGCTCGTCAACGACTAAGGCGGACGCAGTGCGCATCGGCATTTCAGGTACCTACTCCTCGGGCAAGACGTTCACGTCCATGGCCTTGTCCCACTACACGGGGCTGCCCCGGACCCGGGCAAGGACCATGCGTGAAATCCTCCCCGAGGCCGCGCCGGGCAAGACCCTTGAGGAGTGCACGGCCGCGGAGCTTATCCAGATGATCGTGACCCGCCACGTTGAGCGGGCCGTTTACGAGGACAAGCTCTCGGCAGGGTTCATTTCCGACGGATCATCCTTGCAGGAATGGATCTATGGGTCTGTGCGGGTTTCGCTTGGCCTGAATCCCAGTGCCTCGGCGCATCTTTCGGCGGGCGAGACCGTGGAGAAGACGCCGGAACTCGCCTTCTTCGAAGAGGTGATGACCAGCCTTGGCAACAGCTTCAAGAGGCACGTGCAGAACTCCTTCGATGTGTTCGTGCACCTGAAGAACGAGCTCCCGCTCTCCGCCGACGGGCACCGCCCGGTCAATGATCAGTTCCGGAACATGTCCGACGCCATCTTGCAGCAAACCATGGACGAGCTGGGGATGCCGTTCCATGTGGTGTCCGGTTCCGTGGAGGAGCGACTCGAGCAGATCGCTTCCCTGTTCAAGCTGGAACCACGCATGAGCCCGGAGGATGCTGCTCGTTTGGCCTCCGAAGAGTACGCACAGTTGGATGTCCGTTCTGAAAAGGAACGCGTCCTGCAGTAATCCGCCTGACCCAGGATTCCGGATTCGACTCACCCGTTCGTCCGGCCGACTGCCATAAAGCGGTCGGCCGGACGCTCGTCATTAGTGGAGAACCCATGCCCACCCATCCTTCTGCTTCCCACCAAGCGCGGTCCAACCACGCGCGACTAGGCGAGTTCTTCCGCACCCGCCGCGAGCAGACCCGGCCGGAGGACGTCGGGTTACCGGTCAGCCCACGACGCCGGACTCCCGGACTCAGGCGGGAAGAGGTGGCCGTCCTGGCGAACGTTGGGGTCTCCTGGTACACCTGGCTGGAGCAGGGGCGGGCCATCGGTGCCTCAGCAGAAATTTTGGATGCGATAGCCAATGCCCTGCAGCTCAGCCCGGAAGACAGGAACTATGTCCGCAGGCTGGCGTCCGGGCGTCGGCCCAGCCCTGACGCCGGCAACAGACAAGCCGCTCACAGCGGCTTTCAGGGGACCGGGGAGGGAGGACAGCGTTTCGACGTCGACAACACCCAGTTGGCGCTTCTGCAGCAACTGGTGGATGCCATGGCAAATCCCAGCTACATCGCAGACCCGTTCTGGACCGTCGTGGCAATGAACCCGGCCGCGGCTGACACTTTTGATACCCGGGTGGGCGAAAGCTGCCTCCACCGCTTCTTCACCGATCCGGAGCTTGCCCGGCCCCACGTCCACAAAGAGATGATGGCCCGATCCATGGTTGCCCAGTTTCGTGCGCAATCAGCCAAGTTCCCTGACGATCCCCGGTTCGACACCATGGCCCGGAGCCTCTGCGAGGTCTCGAAGGCTTTCAACGAACTGTGGCAGCGCCAGGTGGTGAGCGACTCGTACCATGTGGACGTTGTCTACGACCACCCAACACTCGGCCGGCTCAGCTTCGCCCCCATGGTTCTGGGCGTGCCGCAGTTTCCCGCCCTCCGCCTCTTTACCTACCTGCCCAAAAGCGGGACAGGGACGCAGGCGGCACTGTTGGGGCTTGGTCGGAAGGCTGTTGTCTAGTGCGGGTCAGAGGTTCGTCATCCGTTCGCCGGCCTCGTTGTAGCGCCCACCCTCCACGGTGATTTTCGCTGCGGCGGCTTCGATCTCGTCAATCTCTGCAGGCGAAAGTTCGACGTCGGCCGCCGCCAGGTTTTCTTCGAGGCGGTGCAGTTTCCGTGTGCCTGGAATAGGCACGATCCACGGCTTCTGCGCCAGCAACCATGCCAAGGCGATCTGGCCCGGCGTCGCGCCTTTTCGTTCTGCGATGCCGGCGAGCAGGTCCACCACAGCCTGGTTATTTTGCATGGCCTCCGGGGTGAACCGGGGGATGGTGCTGCGGATGTCGTTGCCGGATTCGAAGTTGGTGGAGGCGTTGATGGTGCCGGTCAGGAAGCCCTTGCCCAGCGGGCTGAAGGGAACGAAGCCGATGCCAAGTTCTTCGCAAACGTCCAGGACTTCTTCCTCCGGTCGGCGCCACCACAACGAGTACTCGCTCTGGACGGCAGCCACGGGAAGGACTGCATGGGCCCTGCGGATGGTGCCTGCCGCAGCCTCGGACATGCCGAAGTGCTTCACTTTTCCGGCGTCGACGAGTTCCTTGACTGCACCTGCTACGTCCTCGATGGGGACGTCCGGATCAACCCGGTGCTGGTAGTAGAGATCCAGGGCGTCCACTCCCAGCCGCTGCAGTGATCCTTCGACTACCTCTTTGATGACCTCGGGGCGGCTGGTGACCTTGCCGCTGGCTTTCCGCGCGGCGGGGTCAATGTCCCAACCGAATTTGGTGGCAATGACTACCTGGTCCTTGAATGGGGCCAGTGCTTCGCCGACGAGTTCCTCATTAGCGTAGGGTCCGTAGATCTCGGCGGTGTCGAAGAATGTCACGCCGCGCTCCACGCCTGTGCGGATGAGTGAGATCATTTCCTCGCGGTCCGGCTTCTCGCTGTAGCCGCCTGTCATGCTCATGCATCCCATGCCAATGGCGGAAACCTCAAGGCCGCCGGTGCCGAGTGTGCGCTTTTCCATGGTTGGTCTCCTATGGTGTTCGAGCTGATTGCTACCTCGACGGTATGGCCATGCTGAGACGCGAGGGAGTCCCTGGCATTACCCCTCAGTTCCCCTAGTTGCCCACAGCAACCAGACGTAAACTGGCCTTCGGTTCACATCGCCTGGCTCGGAGATTCCATGCTGTGGAAGGTACTTGTTCGCTTCCTGCGGCCGCATCAGCGGCTGCTGATCGCCGTCGTCGTCTTCCAGTTGGCCCAGTCCATCGCATCCCTTTACCTTCCCACCCTGAACGCTGACATCATCGACAACGGGGTGGCCACCGGGGATACCGACTACATCCTGCGCATGGGCGGCCTCATGCTGCTCATTACCTTGCTCCAGATCGCGTGTGCGGTGGTGGCCGTGTACTTCGGCGCGAAGGCAGCCATGGGAATGGGCCGCGACCTGCGGGACGCCGTCTTTGCAAGGGTGGGGGAGTTCTCGGAGCAGGAGGTCACCAGGTTCGGGGCGCCATCCTTGATCACCCGGTCCACCAACGACGTCCAGCAGGTGCAGCAGCTGGTCCTCATGTCCTGCACGCTCATGGTCGCCGCTCCCATGCTGAGCATTGGCGGCGTGATCATGGCTGTGCGGCAGGACGCGCAATTATCCTGGCTGATTGCCGTTTGCGTTCCGGTGTTGCTGGTGGCGGTCGGGCTGATCGTGACGCGGATGGTACCGCTGTTCCGGAAGATGCAGGTCCGGATCGACGCCGTGAACAGGGTCCTCCGCGAGCAGCTCACCGGCATTCGTGTGGTGCGGGCGTTCGTCCGCGAGGACATGGAGACAGCCCGGTTCGGCAAAGCGAACGACGACGTTACTGATGTTGCGCTCCGGGCCGGCCGTTTGATGGCGCTCATGTTCCCTGTGGTCATGCTTGTCATGAACGTTTCCAGCGTGGCGGTCATCTGGTTCGGATCTTTCCGGATCGAGGACGGCTCCATGCAGGTGGGCACCCTGATCGCGTTCCTGAGTTATCTGATGCAGATCCTCATGTCCGTCATGATGGCCACGTTCATGGCCGTGATGATCCCGCGCGCGTCCGTTTCCGCCGACCGCATCGGCGAGGTCCTGGACACCGAGTCAAGCGTCCAGCCGCCGTCGAACCCGGTCACGGGCGGGATACGCCGCGGCGAACTGGAAATGCGCGACGTCGGATTCGCCTACCCGGGTGCCGAGCAGCCGGTGCTGAGCGGACTTTCGTTTACCGCCCGGGCGGGAAAGACCACCGCTATCATCGGCAGCACCGGCGCTGGCAAGACCACTTTGGTGAACCTCATGCCGCGGTTGTTCGATGCGACCAGAGGATCAGTGCGGATGGATGGCGTGGATGTCCGGGAGCTGCACCCGGACCTCCTGTGGGGGCACATCGGGCTGGTGCCGCAGCGGCCCTACCTGTTCTCCGGGACGGTCCGTAGCAACCTGCAGTATGGCAAGCCCGATGCCACTGAGGACGAGTTGTGGCAGGCGCTCCGGGTGGCCCAGGCTGAGGACTTCGTGCTGGAAATGGAGGGCGGCCTGGATGCGGCGATCTCGCAGGGCGGTACCAACGTCTCCGGCGGGCAGAGGCAAAGGCTCGCGATCGCCCGGGCACTGGTGAAACAACCTGAGCTCTACATCTTTGACGACTCCTTCTCCTCCCTGGATACCGCCACCGACGCCAGGCTCCGGCAGGCCCTCAAGCGCCACACCAACGGCGCCACGTTGGTGATCTTCGCGCAGCGCGTCTCCAGCATCGCGGACGCGGACCAGATCCTAGTGCTCGACGACGGCAGGATCGTTGGGCGCGGAACGCACGATGAGCTGTTGGAGACGTCCGAAACATACCGGGAAATCGTGTCCTCCCAGCTCGCGGCGGAGGAGGCAGCATGAGTGCTGTGCCAGCCGGTCCCCGTGGTCCGCAGCGGCCGGCGATGGGCCCGGGCCGCGGAGGTCCGTTCGCCGGAATGAACATTCCGGCTGAGAAAGCCTCGAATTTTGGTGCCTCGGCACGGCGTTTGCTGGGGACCCTGCGGCCTGAACGCTTTTGGTTGATACTGGTGCTGGTCTTCGCGGTGGTCAGCGTTACTTTGTCCGTCATTGGCCCCCGGTTGCTGGGCGAGGGCACCAACCTGATCTTCGCCGGCGTCGTCTCCAAACAGCTGCCCGAAGGCGCGTCCAAAGCCGAAGTGATCGCAGGCTTGCGTGCATCCGGCGAGGACAGCAAGGCCGACATGCTGGGGGCCATGACCCTGACCCCCGGCGTCGGAATCGACTTCACGGCGCTGGCTTCGGTGCTGCTGTGGGCACTGGCGCTATATGTCCTGGCCTCGGCGTTCGGTTGGATTCAGGCGTACGTACTCAACGGCGTCGTGCAGCGGACCGTGTACCGCCTCCGAGAGCGGATCGAAGCGAAAATCCACCGGCTGCCCCTGCGCTATTTCGACTCCATCCAGCGCGGTGAGCTGCTGAGCCGGGTGACCAATGATGTGGACAACATCTCCCAAAGTTTGCAGCAATCCATCAGCCAAGTGGTCTCGTCCCTGCTGACGGTGGTGGGCGTGCTGGTGATGATGTTCCTGCTCTCGCCGCTGCTGGCGTTGATTGCCTTAGTAACTATTCCGTTGACGCTGGGGACCACGCTGCTGATCGCCAAGCGCTCGCAGAAACTGTTCGTGGCGCAGTGGAAGAACACTGGCGAACTCAATGGCCAGATCGAGGAAACGTACACTGGACATGCGCTGGTGAAGGTGTTCGGACGGCAGAACGAAGTCCAGGAGAAGTTCCGCGCGAAGAACGGTGAGCTGTATCAGGCGAGCTTCGGGGCGCAGTTCGTGAGCGGTCTGATCATGCCGGCCATGACGTTCATCGGGAACCTGGTCTACGTGGGGATCGCCGTGGTTGGTGGCCTGCAGGTGGCCTCGGGCTCAATGCAGTTGGGCGACGTGCAGGCATTTATCCAGTACTCCCGGCAGTTCACCATGCCACTGGCCCAACTCGGATCGATGGCGAATATGCTGCAGTCCGGTGTTGCCTCGGCTGAGCGGGTTTTCGACTTGTTGGATGAGGAGGAAGAGTCGGCCGAACCTGACCCTGTTCCGCCGTCGGGTCCGTCGCGTGGGCGTCTCGTCTTCGAGAATGTGTCCTTCCGGTACTCGCCGGACAAGCCACTGATCACGGACCTCAGCCTGGTGGCGGAGCCGGGGCAGAGTATCGCGATAGTTGGGCCGACGGGAGCTGGCAAGACCACCCTGGTGAACCTCATGATGCGGTTCTACGAGCTCGACTCCGGACGAATAACGCTCGACGGCGTCGACATCACTTCACTGTCACGGCAGGAACTTCGCTCGCGGATGGGCATGGTCCTCCAGGACACTTGGCTGTTCGGCGGGACGATCCGCGACAACATCGCCTATGGGCGCCCCTCCGCTTCCGAGACCGAGATCATGGAGGCCGCGCAAGCAACGTACGTGGACCGGTTCGTAAAGTCGCTGCCCGAAGGGTACGACACCTTGCTCGACGACGAAGGCGGCAACGTATCGGCAGGTGAGAAACAGCTGCTCACCATTGCCAGGGCCTTCCTGTCCCGCCCATCGGTGCTGATCCTTGATGAGGCCACCAGCTCCGTGGATACACGGACCGAGGTACTGGTTCAGAAGGCCATGAACGCGTTGAGGTCTGACCGGACCAGCTTCGTCATCGCCCACCGGCTCTCCACTATCCGGGACGCCGACCTCATCCTGGTGATGGAAGCCGGGCAGATCGTTGAGCAGGGGACCCACGCCGAACTGCTTGCCTCGGGCGGGGCGTACTCCCGGCTGTATGAGGCGCAGTTCGCGGCACCAGCTGCGCTTGAACCCTAGATTTATTGGGCCTGTGGCTTCTGGCCCAGCTACCCGCGTCGGCGGGCCAACGCGTAGGAAGGTTCACGCAGTCGCCTCGTCCAGCCGTACGTTCCTGCTGTTGGAAGCGGATTGAGGACCGGATCATATCGCTCAGCGGTATCTTGGCCCAGGGAGTCGGCGAGGCTGAGTGTCAACGTTCCGAACCTGGTCCACGGACCCAGCGGACTGGCGTGATGGAGTTCAAGGATCCACGAACCGCTGCCAAGGAGTGAGCGGAAAGCGCTCGGTTCGACGGGCAACCTGTCCGGGCTCCTGATGGTCCTTGCTGCTATCAAAACGGGGCCGCCATCAGACTTGTAGGGCATCATGCTGGAGAAAACCGCCGCCGCGGCATCCCGACGGAGCCGGAGGATGAAACGCCCAAGTCCTGTCGGTCCGGTGGTAGCAAGAAGCATGTCCGAGAGTTTGTCCTGCTCTGTGAAGCGCACGGCCAGTCCGATGATGTCCGGGAAGGCATCAGGCAGTCCGATCGAGCGGGAAAGCCTGGCATCCACCACGTTGCTCCCGGCGGTGTCCAGCCAAGGGATGCCCGAGGGCGCGCGCACACTGGAGTCCCTTTCCAGAGTTCCGACCAGCTGGATGCCCTTTGGGTGGATCGGCCTCTGCGGACGCACAACCTTGATGGCCCGGAAGACCGCGGCAAACGCGGATCCGGCGACGGCTTGCACTTTGCTGCTCACGGTATCCACCTGACCACCCTATGCGGCGAAACGCTTGATTGACAGGCTCCTGACTTTCGCGGGTGCATCTTTTGCAGGCGCAGGGTGGAGATGGTCAGGGCAACCGCGATGGGCGCAGCACGTTGGCGTCCCCGGCCTTCCTTGGGTCGAGCGGCACAGGACTACTCAGCACGGCGGGACCCCGATGCAACACGCCTCCGGCGATCACCTGGCATCGGACGCCGCCGCGCCCCCGCATCGCCTTATGGGCGCCCGGGGCAAGCATTTCATCCATCCACGCGCAAGGATGAGCCGGTCGCCCGGCTTTGAGCCGCACAGTGTCCTCACCGGACTCAAGCGTGAACTCATGGCCAAGCAAAGGCGCCAACTCCACTCCCCGCAGGACAACGTTCCGCCGGGTCAACAGGGGATCCAAGGGACCGGCCTCAAGTTTCGACGCGATGGCTTCCAGGGCCTCCACCGCGAACAACGTCACGGCGGCGTCCATGTGTGCGGCCTTGCCGAAGAACCTGTCGCCAACAATGCCTTTGCCCGCCACCAACTCGGCCTGTTCTGCGTCGGTAGTGAGGACGTCTGCGGCCCCTTCGCGGGCACGGCCAAAGTAGGCGTGGGCCGGCGACACCAAAAGGTGCAGCACATCGACGTCGTACCTGTACTCAGCGGTCATCCCTCAACGCTAGACCCAGCTTGGACAGTACGCATCAGCTATTGCCTGCCAAAGTAAAGGATGCTTTACTTTTCCCATGAGTAAAGCTTCCTTTACATCGAGGCGGGCGCCGGCCCACCACTACGTCTTGGCGATCATCCTCGGCGTCATCCTGACGGTGGTGGTTTCCGTCGTGGTGGGAGCATCGAACCCGGATGACTTCTGGCTCGCTGCAGCGATTGGCGCCCTTTGCGCCGCCTACCCGGCGATGTCCCTGGGCGGCAAGGTGTTCGTATCCAATCACACGATCACCCGCGATCCGCACGGCGAGCAGAGCGTGGAATTGCAGTGGATGCGGCAAGCGGGAGCGGGGGCTTTCCTGGATGTCCTGGTCGCTATCGTGGTCGCTTCACTGGTGCTGGCCATCGGCCGTTTCGCCGTGGACGCACTTCCGGTCCTTTTTGGCCTGATTGCCCTGAGCGCGGTTGACGCCGGGCTGCGATACGTGGCCATTCGCCACCGCGCGCTCAAGTGAAGAACAACCTCGCGGAGCGGCGCACCCAACGGCGCTGGACACAGGCGGACCTGGCGGCGGCACTTGGAGTTTCCCGGCAGACCGTCATCTCGATCGAGCGGGAGAAGTTTGATCCCTCGCTTCCGTTGGCCTTCCTCATCGCACGGACGTTTGACTGCGCCATTGAGGACATTTTCACCGCGGACTAACGTGCTTGTGTCCCACGCCGCAGCGCTTTGAGCCCCTCCCGGATACTGTGGCACGGTGAACTTTGCTGAGGCCGCCGACGGCGCTGAAATCGCCTGGACATCGGAAGGCGAAGGTGAGCCGATGCTGCTCATCGCCGGACAGGCGACAGCCATGGATGGTTGGGGTCCGACGGCGGAGCTTCTGTCGCGCTATTACCGCGTCATCCGCTTCGATCACCGGGGGATAGGTCGGAGTGGGAAGGGCGAAGCCGAGCGCTACACTACGCGGCTCCTCGCGGAGGATGCAGCAGCTGTCCTTGACGCTGCAGGAGTGGATTTAGCACACGTGTACGGTCATTCGATGGGTGGTCGAGTTGGGCAGTGGCTCGCTATCGACTACCCGCAAAAAGTCCGCACGCTGATCCTCGCCGCAACGAGCGGTGGAAGATCGCCGGACGCCGGAATGCAGCCGGACAGGGCGGCCTTGGATGCGCTGGTTAGTGGTGACATGTCCCGGCTTGAACCGCTCTTCTTCGACGCGGATTGGGTCCAGTGCAATCCCGCGGCGACGCACACGTTCTTCAACTCCCACGCGTCAGCATGGGCCAAAGCGCGCCACTTCAAGGCCAGCCGCGAGCACGATGCCTGGCAGGACCTCAGCTCCATCCGGTCGCCGACTCTGATACTTCACGGCGTCGAGGACGCGTTGACGCCCTTGCCCAACGCGCTGCTCCTCCGCGAGCACATTCCCCGCTCGGTGCTGGTGAGGGTTCCTGGTGCTGGCCATGGCTTGCACCTGGACCATCCCGAAACGGTTGAGTGGATCCGGCAATTCATCGCCGGAAAGAGCCGTTCGTCAGGATGATTGGCAGGCCTGCTTGGGTGGTCGGCCCTAGAGGGAATGCCCACCAAGGTGCCGGACCAAGGCATCGACGATAGGGAGTTGCCCTTTGACGAGCTTTGTCCGGGCCACGGATTCTTCAAGCCACCGGGCGTCGTCGATCTCCGGGAATTCCTTGATGGCACCCGAGCCCTTGGGCCATTCCATGGGAAAGGTGTTGCTGACAATCTGCTGAGGTTGAAAGTCGCTGGCTTCGGCAGTGAACGCGGTGATTAGTTTGCCGGAGGGCTGCCGAAAAACGCCCAGGAGGTCGTAGTGGGCCGCTGGCGGTGGTGTGCCAATTTCTTCGGTGAATTCCCGTTGGGCGGCAACCAAAGGGTCTTCGTCCTCGGGGAATTCTCCCTTGGGAATTGACCAGGCGTGTTCATCTTTGCGGGCCCAAAAGGGCCCACCCATGTGGGCTATCCACAGTTCCAATTGACCGGCGGTGTTTCGTCGGTGAAGGAGGATGCCTGCGCTGCGTATTGTGATGTGCCCTCCCGGGGTCAGACCCTGCGCGAAAATTCTCAACCACGTCAAGGCTACTCGTGGAGTTGGCGCCGTTATCCAATTGATGTTGTGTGGACGAATTTGCCTGTTCATTTCGCTTCCGGCAGGACCCTGGCTACTTGATAATCGAGGACAGGCGTTTCTCGGGGGGTGGAACGTCGCTGCGGTCAGCGGCATCAGCCGTTGACGGTTCCGGGCGCATCAGCAGGAGGAAACAGCTATGGCATTGTCAGTGAGGCTCCTTCCACGTGGGGGAAGAAAAGCAATGGGGTTGGCCGTCGTCGTTGCGGTTGGCTTATCGATGTTCACAGGAATAGGCCCCTCGCATGCAGCGGACACCACGCCCATGGCTGAGGATCCTGGCCCCGTGGGCAGCTTTGCGTGGAAAGGGTTCAACTGGCAGAAGCGCTTTTGGGGCGGGGCGCCCATGTATAACGCGAGTTGGGATGCCAATAACGTGAGCACCCCGGACGCAAACGGGTACGTCAAGTTGTCCATCAGCAACCCCACGGGATCGGCTCCTAAGGGAGCGGAATTCCAATCCACGCGTGAAGGCTTCGGCTACGGAACGTACAGCACCACCGTGGAAAAGGATGTCAGCGCCCTCCAGAAGGAAGTGGTGTGGGGATGCCTGTTCACCTACGACCCCAATGCGGTGCCTGGCTATACGGAGATTGATCTTTGTGAAGCCTCGGCCTGGGGTGGGGGCGCCGCCTATGGTGAAAACTGGCCCGTGACCCAAGGGCATGGATATTGGTTTGACGCCAGCTTGCCTCCGGGGCAGGGAAACAGCACCGTCACTTTTGATGTCACCAATGCCCCGATCCTCACCCACAGGATGGTCTGGGAACCAGGCAAGCTGACCTACGAGACATTTGCCGGGGAAGGCTACGACGGCACATTGCTCAAGAGGACCGTTTTGGAGGGATCCACGGTCCCGCTCCCGGCCAAGGAACAGATTCACTTCAACCTCTGGGTAACAGGCGGTGGAGGCGGAGATGCAGCACACGTGGTGCCCGAAACAGTCACCATCCGGGACTTCTCCTTCGTTCCCGCGAACCAAGGTCAGCTCGTTGCGCCAACACCCACCATCTCAGGCGCAGCAGCCGTAGGCTCAACATTGACCGCAGTTCCGGGAACCTGGACCACCGGGACCGCCCTGAGCTATCAGTGGTTCCGGAACGGCACGGCTATTGCCGGCGCAACCAGCGCCACCAGGGTCCTCGCCGCCGCGGATCAGGGCACCAGCCTGACGGTCCGCGTCACGGGAACCAAGGTCGGCTACGCAACTGCCGTCAGGGAGTCTGCTCCCACGGCGATAGTAGTAGCCGGGACTTTGGTAGCACCTACACCGACTATCACGGGAACGCTGACAGTGGGTTCAACGCTTATTGCCAATCCTGGTACGTGGACGTCCGGGACCACCTTGACGTATCAGTGGTATCGCTCCGGTGTGGCAATCCCCGGGGCAACGGCCCGTTCATACAAGCTGGTGAGTGCTGACCAGGCTGACGCGATGAGCGTGCGGGTTACCGGCACTAAAGCCGGCTACACCACGGTGGTCAAGTACTCAGCCAGCACGACCCCGGTGCAGTAAGCCAACAAGGCTGTAGACCAGTACGGCGAATACAACAAACCCGCCGTTGTGTCGCGCTGGAGGTAGCGACACAACTGCGGGTTCGTTGCCTGATGTGGTTCTTTTAGCCTACTTTTGTGCCCGGACTGGAACGATCCTCTTAACGGCGAGTCCGAGAGCCAGCATGGCAAAGGCCGCCAGTGCGAACCAGAAGAGGTCTCCGGCTCCGGTCAATGCGAGCGTGCCTGAGCCCATTCCAGCTGCTACTGCCCCTGTCACCGGGGTTACTGCGTTGTTGTACATGAGTCGATTTACCAAACTTTCTTTCTGTTGAATGCTGCATCCAGGTACGCCTTGGCGTGGACAGCCTGGAGGAAGATATCGATGACGGTTTCGTACATGGTTGCGGCCAGGAGCATGTACCTCCAGCCCCGGTAACGCACAGTGACTATGCGTTCCAGGATGAAAATGCCGGTGACGGTAATCCAGAAGGGCTGAAGGTTCAGGCCCATGCCGGAAATCAACGCGAACAGGAGGGAGCCGAAGTAGGCCAGCGTCACTAAGACGCCGATCATGGAAAGAAACTGGCGTCCCCAATATGGCCTGGTTACTTTGGTCCATCCATATTGCACGCAGTTCTCCACCGCGCCGCGCTTCCATCGCAGTCGCTGTGACCACAGTTCACGCCACGTGGGCATGACCTCGGTGACCAACGTGCAGTTGGATGGAGATGCGATGCGGTAGCCCAGGGTCAACAGGGCAAAGGAGAGTTCGTTGTCCTCGGTCAGCACCGAGGTGTCATAGACGCCGCCGTTGCCATTGCCGGGAGGGAGCATGCCCTTCAACCGGGCGGCCACGACGTCCCGCAGTGTCTTGACGCGGAAAAGCGCCGCTGTGCCGGTGACTACCAGGCACTTGCCGTGAAGTCGCTTCACGTCACGCGCGTAACGGGCGTATTCGTTGCGCTGCAGATGGCCAACAAAGCCGCCGCCCGGACCGCCGCTGAACACCCCGCCCACAGCGCCTAGCAGTTCGTCCGCGAGCAGGTTCCTGGTGGCGTTCTCGATGAAGTCGAGGGCCAGTTGCGAGTCGGCATCCTGGACCAGGAACAGGTCCTCCGGGTCAGCATCCGGAAGGAGCTCGCTGAGGGCGAAGTTCAGGGCACCGGCCTTCTTGTCTTTGTTGCCCACGGTGCGCATGACTTCGGCGCCCTGAGCGAGGGCAAGCTCTTCGGTGTCATCGGTGCAGTTGTCTGCCACCACGATCACGCGGTCCGGGCGCTGAGTCTGGTTATTCAAGGAGAGCAGCGTCTCGGTGATGCCGGCAGACTCGTTGTGTGCCGGAACCAGGACGGTGACCACCCCGCCTGGCGCCCGGTGGGATCGTCGCGGCCTGACAACCGTCTCCGGCGCGTTAGCCGGGGCCGGTGCAGCTGCATTGGCCGTGGTTTCCGTGAGCACTGTGATCCCTCCGTTCGTGCGTTGAAGCGTTGACTCACTTAGAGTTCCAACGCGAACGCAAGATCAGGGGAGGGAAACCATCAAGGAAGTCTCAAGGTTCCATCAGGACTTTCTGTATGGCGTCACGAACAGGGGGTAAGGCCCACTGGTGCCAATTCCCCGGTGGAACCCGGACTTGTTCGCGTCACGAGCCGTACAACGCCGGGGGAGGCGTACAACTGCGGGAGGCGCTTAAACGCAAAAGGACGACGTCGGGAGGTCCCGGCGTCGTCCTCTTGCGTAGTGCTTGAGCTGCTTAGCGGTTCAGGCTGACCGTGAAGGTCTTGGGGCCGCTCAGGGTAACTGCGATTCCGCAATTTTCGGCGGCAGCGCGGTGTGAGAGGGATTCAATGGCGGCATCGATGGTGTGGTCGATTGCCGACTTGTCCCAGATTTTCAGCGTGATGGAGTCAGTATGTGTCGTCATTGTCAGTACTTTCACTCAGGCCGTTAACAGCCCCAA
Source organism: Paenarthrobacter sp. TA1.8 (assembly GCF_048595705.1). Classification (NCBI taxonomy): domain Bacteria; kingdom Bacillati; phylum Actinomycetota; class Actinomycetes; order Micrococcales; family Micrococcaceae; genus Paenarthrobacter; species Paenarthrobacter sp. TA1.8. The sequence goes on along the minus strand of NZ_CP184287.1, from coordinate 4,142,429 downwards.
GCTTCTTCGCAGGGGCCGCATCCTCGTCGGTGAGGATTGCTGATTCAGCTTGTATGGGAACGAACTCCCTCATTCATGGTTCATGCTGCCCACCACGGTTGACAAGTAAATCCGGCTAAGTGTGACCGATTGCACGTTGCTCATGACTCCGTGTAACCGCCAAGAGTAACGGTACAAAATCGAACATTCCCCACCGAAATCTCACAGTCATTTCGCGTCAGACTCTTGACCGCGTGATTCACGCGCTGGTAAACCTTGTGAGCGGAAAGCGTTTTCTCATGTCGCGGCACCATCGCCCCAAGGTTGGAGGTGCTTCTGTTCGTGGTGTGTGAAACGTTCCAATCGAAGAGCGACAGATCCCCCTGCCGCCCAGCATCAAAGGAGATGTTCTTTGGCTTACCCCTCGAAATGTTCCTACCGCAGTACCGGTGGCCGTGTATGGAAGGCCGTCCCCATGGCGGCCTCCGCTTCACTCGCTGCCGCGGCCATCGCACTGACGGGCGTCCCGCTCGCTCAAGCAGCCCCCGCCCAACTCCCGCAAGCAGCGCAAGCCGGCCGCCCCGGCGTCGTGCCTGCTGCGAAGGATCCATCCACCCTCAAGCGGCAAGTGGAGAACCTGGACCGGGCGCCGGTTGCTGTCCTGACGGATCAGGGCGTCACGGTGAGCTGGCGCATGCTCGGCCTGGACAAGGACAGCGTCGGCTTCCAAGTCCTGCGCGACGGGGTAAACATCACCCCGGAACCCCTCCGAAGCGCCACAATGTTCGTGGACCCGGATGGAACGGCGGAGTCCAACTACGTCATCAAAACCGTCGGCAATGGGCAGGGCGAGGACAAGCTGAGCGAAGCGGTGACGCCGCTGGCGCAGAACCATGTGGCCATCAAGCTGGACAAACCGGCCGATGGAGTGACCCCAGACGGCAAGCCCTACACCTACTCCGCCAACGATGCGACTGTCGCTGACCTCGACGGTGATGGCAAATATGAGGTCATTCAAACTTGGGCACCTTCCAACGCCAAGGACAACTCCCAGTCCGGATTCACGGGCAACGTCTACGTGGACGCCTACAAGCTCGATGGCACCAAGCTGTGGCGCATTGACTTGGGCCGCAACATCCGCGCCGGCGCGCATTACACCCAGGTTTTGGCCTACGACTTCGACGGCGATGGCAAGGCTGAGGTTTCCCTCAAGACTGCCGATGGCACTCGCGATGCCGCCGGAACGGTCATCGGGAACGCCGACGCCGACTTCCGCAACAGTGCCGGTTACATCCTTTCCGGTCCTGAATTCCTGACCGTCTTCAATGGCAGGACCGGCACCATCATGGACACTGTGGCCTACGAGCCCCCGCGTGGCACTGTCGGCGGCTGGGGCGACAACTACGGAAATCGTGTAGACCGCTTCCTGGCCGGAGTGGCCTACCTCGACGGGGTACATCCATCCATGATGGTCAGCCGTGGCTACTACACGCGCACCGTCCTGGTCACCTACGATCTGGTGGACGGCAAGCTCGTGAAGCGCTGGACCTTCGATTCGAACCTTGCCGGGGATGAATACAAGGGGCAGGGTAACCACAACTTGTCTGTTGCTGACGTGGACCAGGACGGCAAGGACGAGTTCGTCTTCGGTTCCATGACCATCGACGACAATGGCCAGCCTCTTTACAACACCAAGCTTGGCCACGGCGATGCCATACACACCAGCGACCTCGACCCGTCCAGGCCTGGGCTGGAGACGTTCGCCGTCCACGAGAGCATGAGCCAGAGCGGCAACCGTGGAGCAACATTCCGCGACGCCGCTACCGGTGAAGTCCTCTGGAGCATCCCCGCGGCCAGGGACACCGGTCGCGGTGCGGCAGGTGACATCGATCCCCGCTATGCCGGAGCGGAAGGATGGGCCGTCGGAGGCACGGCCGCGTGGGATTCACCCGTTGGTCAGTTGGTATCGGCCAAGGGTGAGCTGATCGCCGGGAAGATCCCCGCCGCGAACTTCCTGGCATGGTGGGATGGTGACCTGCTCCGCGAAATTGTGGACCACGACTATGACGCAACGTTGTCCCGCGGCGTTCCCACCATCTCCAAATGGAACTGGGAAACCGAGTCCAGCGACCGGCTCCTGACTGCCGAAGGTGCACGCAGTAACAACACCACCAAGGGCAACCCGTCAGTCCAAGCGGACATCCTGGGTGACTGGCGCGAAGAGATCGCCTGGCCGTCCACCGACAGCAGCGAGTTGCGGATCTACACCACTACGGCCCCCACCGAGGTTCGCCTGAGGACCCTCATGCATGACACGGTCTACCGCACAGCTGTGGCCCGCGAAAACGTCGCCTACAACCAGCCGCCGCACCCGAGCTTCTTCATTGGTGAGGGCATGCAGGCTCCGGCGATTCCCGACGTCGTCTACACGGGGACCAAGAAGTAGCCGGTTCCCTGCGGGCGAAGGCCCTTTAACACAGAGTGCTTAACAAGTGAGTGCCGCCCGGGTCGCGTTGAACCGGGCGGCACTCGACATTTAGGTTCAGCGCTGTCCTGGCAGCCATCCGCTCTGGGGCGGGATGAAGCCTGGGCCGCGGTCCTCGTCCTTCTGCCGTTCGGCGGCACTGCGGGTGTCGCTGTCAGCGGTTTCATCGGAGTCGCCCTCAAGGTCCACCAACCCGTTGGTTTGGTCAAAGACGTGGGTGACGGGATCGACGATCGGCGGCGAATCCGAGGTGGGGGTGCCGGAAGTCCCCGTGCCGGTGGCGCTGGCCGTGGTGGTTGACCCCGTGGTCTCGACGCCGGTCTCCGGTGCCTGCTTCTCGATGTACTCCTTGAACTTCTTCAAGTCTGACTCAGCCTGCCTTTCAACAATGTGCAGCTTGTCTCCCAGGAATTCGAGGACGCCGTGCGGTTCGTATTCCAGGGACAGATGCAGGGACATCTGGCTGGGGCCCGCCTCCTTGAAATCAACCCAGCCGGCATTCTTGGCACCCTCGACGGCGGCCCAGGCTACAGCGCGGTCCACGTCCTGCTGAACGATCTTGGCTTCCCAGCGGCGATGGACGCCCGCTATTTCGGCCACCCATTCCAGCCGGTCGTCGCTGAGCCGTGTCACGCGCTCGACCCCGCCCATGAAGTGCGGAAACTCCTCGAACTTGGTCCACTGCCTGTAGGCCGTACTGACCGGAACGTTGACCATGATGGTCTTGTTCACTTTCGTGGTCATCATGTCCTCCTACTCGATATTGATCAGCATACTTACATTATCGAGCTTTTGGGAGGGTAATAACAGGCCCGGTCAGCCCAAACGCTCTCTCACCTAACGGCCCCTTCCGCCCAACGCTCTATCACCGGGTGATAGAGCGTCGGCGGAAATGGCGCGTTAGGTGAGAGAGCGTCGGGAAGGACTGCACACGCGGCAGGCACAGAAGCTAGGAGATCACCCGGCCATTCTGGATGAGGTACTCAAGATGCCCGGAGATGTCGGCCAGCACGGAAATATCCGCAACAGGGTCGGCCCCGAGGACCAGCATGTCGGCATCTGCACCAGGCGAGATCACGCCAAGTTCACCTTCGCGCTCAAGCAGCAGCGCCGCCGTCGTGGTTGCAGAGCGGATGGCGTCAATTGCCGGCTGGACCTTGCCGAGCAGCCTGAACTGCTCGTTCTGGTGTCGGTGCATCCCGCCCAGAAGGTCCGAACCGAAGGCCATTTTGACTCCCGCTTCGTGGGCGCGGGCGATCGCTTCGAGTCCGCTGGTGAGTACGGAATCCACTTTGGCCCACATTTCCTCCGTGAGCCCGAATTCCTTGCCCTCTTCCTTCAGCGCCCAGTAGGTGACAAGGGTGGGGACCAGGAAAGCGTCCTTTTCCAGGAATAGCTTGAGGCTCTCGTCGTCCAAAAGGTTGCCGTGTTCGATCGAGCGGACACCTGCTTCCAGGGCGCGGTTGATAGCGCGGGCGGTGTAGGCGTGGGCGGCGACGTAGCGGTTGGCGGCTTGGGCCTCTTCCACGGCGGCGCGCATCTCTTCCATGGAGTACTGGGTGGAGTCGATGCGGTCCGTGGGAGAAGAGACGCCACCGGATGCCATGATCTTGATGTGGTGGGCGCCCTTGCGGATCTCGTCGCGAGCGGCGGCGCGGACAGCATCCACGCCGTCGGCCACGCGACCGATGCCGCAACAGCCGCGTCCGTTAGGGTCATGGTCTTCGCCTGGCAGGCGCATATCGCCGTGACCGCCGGTCTGGCTGAGCGCGTGACCGCAGAAGTGGATCTTCGGACCCTCGAGCAGACCTTCCTCCTGAGCCATCGCCAGCCCAAAATCGGCGCCGGACAGGTCTCGGACAGTCGTGAAGCCGCGACGCAGCATCTGTCCCATGACCCGGGCCGTCTGCGCGTAGACGTAGGACGCCGGGGTGTAGGTGAGTGAACGGAAGTCGGCGCTGGAAGCCACCACGTGGACGTGGGCATCGATCAGGCCAGGGATAACAAATTTGCCGGTGCCGTCGATGACCCGCGCGCCGGAGGGCATTTCGGCGTTCGGCCCGACGCTGCTGATCTTTCCGTCAACGCTTACGACGTCGGCAGTGGAGAAAGTGCCGGCCTCAACGTCCAGGACGCTCGCGTTGCGGATGACCAACGGGGTGGTTTCTGGGGTGGTACTCACGTTAAACGATGTCCTTCGCAGGGGTTTCGGGGGCTTTGGTGGGATGCGCTTCAAAGGCCTGAACCAGTTCAGCCCGGTTCGCGTTGATGACGTCGACGGCGGTTTCCACACTTTCCTGCGTGTACTTGCCTTCTGCGTCCAACAGGGCCAGGACGCCCACAACATTGTGCTGCTGGTCAAGGACGGGCACGTTGATGACGGCGCCGCAGCCCAGTTGCTGGATGAGTCCGGAGTCTGAAAAGACTTCCCGTAGCGCTTCCAGATCGGGGGCGAGGAACGGCTTCTTGTCCTCAATGACCGTTCCCAACCAGCCGGGGGAGATCTCCACGGTCTTCTCGCCGCCTACCGGGTATTCGGCCGGGTGGCTGGTGAAAAGTCGCTTCAGGCTGGAGCGTTCCGGAATCCACTGCAGGGCGGTGAACAGGATGACTCCTGGTCCCTGCTGGATTGCCTCGAAGGTTTGCTGGAAAACTGCGTCTGCATTCATCGCTTTCACTTGCTTCCTGCCGCGGCCGGATCATGTTCGGCGCGGGCGTTGATGTCCTCCAACGACTTGCCCGCTGTGGAGGCGCCGAAGATCACGACGCCCAGCACGCCGATGGTCAGTACTACCGTGGTCATGGTGAACACTCCACCGAAGCCAAGGGAAGCGGCGAAGATGCCGATGATGGACGGAGCCAGGATGCTGCCGATACGGCCTACCGCGCTGGCCAGGCCGACACCTGTGGCACGCATCCAGGTGGGGAAGAGCTCCGGAGTGTAGGCGTAGACGCCGGCGTAGGTTCCGTTAAGGAAGAAGGACAACGTTGCGGCTGCTACGAGGATCATGCCGGAGTCGTTGGATTGGCTCAACCAGAAGGCGCTGATGGCCGATCCCGCCAAGTACAGGGCAATGGTGTTCTTACGGTCAATCCGGTCACACAACCAAGCGGCGGAGAAGTAGCCCGGGATCTGCGCCAGATAAATGAGGATGGAGAACTCGAAGCTCTTGGTGATGGTGATGCCGCGGCCTACAAGGAGGGTGGGAATCCAGGAGAAGAAGCCGTAGTAGGAGAACGTGATGACGAACCAGATCAACCAAATCACGGCGGTCCGGCGACGCATGGCCTTGGACCACATGAACTTGAGGGCGTTCCAGATGCTGATCTTCTGCTCGTGTTTAGTGATCTCTTCCTCGGCAGGCGGCAGGGGCGCGAGTGGTTTGCCGGTGGCCTTCACTACGCTCTGCTCAAAACGATCCACCACTTCCGTAGCCTCAGCTATGCGGCCACGACTGATGAGGTATCGCGGTGATTCCGGCAGGCTGCGGCGCCACCAGAGAAGGAGCAGGATGGGAATTGCAGTGATCACCTGGGCCCACCGCCAGCCGTCCTCGCCCAGCGGGACAACGAAGCGGCCGATGAGTGCAGCGCCCACGAAGCCGAAGGAGAAGAAGCCGGCCAAGGTTCCGATGAACCAGCCGCGACGCCTCGGAGGAATGAACTCGGAGAGGAACGGTGCAATGATCACACTTTCAGCACCTGCACCCAAACCTGCAAAGATCCGTGCAATGAGGAAGACTTCAAAGTTCGGGGCCATGGCCGCCACCACTGACATGACGCAGTAGAAGGCGAGTGCCCAGAGCATGACCTTCTTACGGCCAAAGCGGTCGCCCATCCAGCCGGCCAGGATTGCGCCGAAGAAGAAACCGAACGGGGCCGCCGAGCCCACCAAGCCGAGGCTGGCGGTGTTGAGGCCCCACAGTTCCTGGATGCGCGGGAGCAGGAAGGCGACCACAGCCCCGTCCATACCGTCGAACGAGTAGCCGAGGCCTCCAATGAGGAGAAGCTTGTAGTGTGGTCGACTGAGAGCCAGACGATCCAAGCGTGCTGTGAGAGACATGGTGATTCCTGCCAAAGTGGGCCAAGTTGTACATTTTGAGGAATATGCACGGGTCTGTGCAGAAGCGATGTATCGAAGTTACGGCCAAAGTGTGAGGTAGGTCAATAGGTGGAAGAAGATTTCGACTCGTCAACGTTGACCGAGTGGCTGGATAGTCGCGTCCAAGGGCGGAAGCTCGCGTCGCGCCAAATGCAAGTGATCGGCATCCTCCGTTCCCAGCCCCGGCTTGCGTCCTACGGCTCCGTCAGCGACATTGCCGCAGTGGCCGCCTCGAACGCCTCAACCGTGACCAGAACCGCGCAAACACTGGGATTTAAAGGGTGGGCGGACTTTCAATTTGAGCTGCGCTCGCGGTTCCTGGCGTCGCTGAGCGCAGTGGAGGTTGCGGCCGAACACAACGGCCACATCAGCAGTCCTGCTCAGGCTGCAGTGTCCACAGACCGCGCGAACCTGGCCCATTTTGAGCGCACCTTGGATGCGGACACGCTTCACAATATTGCGAAGGCGATAGCGGGTGCGCGGCAAACTTTCATCGTCGCGGCAGGAAGTTACGCCATCCCCGGCAAGGCGCTGGAGCACAACGCGATCATTGCCGGATACAATGTCCGGCTCCTCGATGCAGATGTCGCTGCTCTCACCAATGCCATTGCACGGCTCGGTGCAGAGGACCTGGTGATCGCCATCAGTCTCTGGCGGGTTTACGACAGCACCATGCGGGCTGTGGACATCGCCCACAATCTGGGCACGCCCATCGTTTCCATCACCGACAGTGCGGGATCGCCTGTGGCGGTGCACGCTGACCATCGGATTGTGGTGCCCACGGAGGGCGCCGGCTTCTTCCCTTCCCTGACAGGTGCGGTGGCCGCGGTCCAGGCGATCGCCGTCGAGCTTGCCTCCTTGGACCGCGAACGCTCCAACCAGAACATCGCCGCCTCGGAGCGGACCTGGGATCAAATGCGTATTATGCATCCCCGCTCAAGTTCCTAGGTCCGCCCCCTCAGCGGGGGCGGTGGGCGCGCAAGTACTCTCGCGCCGCGATAATTCATCCTCGACACCCACATCCGGGCGTCCCCGGTGAATTTGCGTGTCGCCAGCGAATTGATGCCGACGACGGCGGGTGCCTCCCGTCGTCGTCGGCGTATGGTTAAGTCCCGGCTGCCTCTCGAAACGGACCAGTGTCATGGCGCGATTGATCATCATGGGCCCTCCGGGTTCCGGCAAAGGCACGCAGGCGGAGCATATCGCGCGGCATTTTGGGATCCCTGCCATTTCTACTGGTGAGCTGTTCCGCGCCCACGTCCTCGACAAGACAGAGTTGGGTGCTGAAGCCAGCGGATATATGGATCGCGGCGAGTTTGTGCCGGACCACGTCACCACGGCCATGCTGAGGGTGCGGCTTGAAGAAGCCGATGCCGCGGCCGGTTTCCTCCTGGACGGCTACCCCAGGACCGTCATCCAGATTGGTGCGCTGGACGAGATCCTCGCTGATCGGCAGCAAGCCCTTGAAGCGGTCCTCGAACTAACGGGTTCCGATGATGAACTCATTGCCCGGATGCTGCTCCGAGCGCAGGAAGAGGGGCGTGCCGATGACACGGAACCCGTGATCCAACGCCGTCTGGAACTGTACCGGGACGAGACGCAACCGGTGCTGACGGCGTACGCGCACCGCGGGATTCTGCTCCGTATTGATGGATCCGGGCAACGGGAAACGATCACGAAGGCAGCGATTGCCGCGTTGGAGGGGGCACTGAGGGGATAGCTGCTGGCGGGCTAGCTGCTGGCGGGTTAGCCGCTGGCGGCAGTCGGAAGCTCGGCAGGGGGCAGCTCAGCTGCAAGGGAGCGCAGATACGTGGCGAATCCTTCCGGAGCACGGGCGTGCGTCCGCCCCGAGGTCAAAACGCGGATGGTGTCCGTGGCGGTGACCGCAAAACCATGCCGGCGGAGCCGCTCAACCAGGACGCGGTCCTCGTGGGCGCGCAGCGCTGGGAAGCCGCCTGCAGTGAGATAGGCCGAGGCACGGATGCCCAGATTGGCGCCATAAATGTGCTGGTGATCCTCCCGAAACGGATGGAGCTCCAGCCAACGGCGATGGATAACGGGATCCATGTCCTCGGGGTCGGGTTCCACCGATCCAAGAATGGCGTCCGCTCCCGCGTTGGCCAGTTCCACCTGCCGTGTTAACCAATGCTGCGGAACGGTGGAATCGGCGTCTGTGGTGGCCAGCCAGATACCCTCCGGCCCGTTCGCTGGCAGGCATTCCAATGCCGTGCGGAAGCCGAAATCCCGGCTCGCCCCCGTGCTCCGCAGCTTGACGTTGACCACGCGGAAGCGAGGATCGTTGGAGACACGCGCGGCGGTGATCTCAGCCGAACGGTCACTGCAGTTATCCAACACCACAACGATCTTGGCTTCCATGGCGCGGTGCCGCCGTTCCAGCGCATCAGCGGCCGTCTTCAGCGCGAGCAGGGCCTTACCGATGTGTTGCTCCTCGTTGTGCGCAGGCATCACGACTCCCACGCTCTTGATATCGCGTCCGCCGGGCACGGTTATCCTGTCCCGCCCGGAGCGAGAAGGACCTCCAGCATGAAATCCTTCTCGCGGTAGAGTCCGTGCGTTGACCAGCCGGGTTGGTTGCGGGCCATCGCATGGACCGCCTCCGCATCCAATTCCCATCCGGAGATGGGGTGCCGCCAATGGCACAGGAGCAGTGTGCCGCCGGGACGGGTGGATGCTTCGATATTTGCCAGTAGTTCGGTGAGCTCATCCGGCGAAAGGTAATAGCCCGTCTCGGACAACACCACCAAATCGAAGGTACCCTCGGGCCACTCGCCGGGCATTGTGAGGTGTCTTGCCTCCGCGGATGGGAACTGGGAAAGCCGCTCAGTTGCCTGGGCAAGTGCAGCACTGCTGGCGTCCACAGCCAGGAACTGACCGCAACGTTTTGCGAGCTCCTCGCTGAGGGTGCCAATGGAGCAACCTATTTCCAGGCCGGATTCATAAGATTCCTCCGGCAGAGCAGCCAAGGTCAGTGCCCTTTTGCGCCGTTCATACCAGCTGGTCGTGTAACTCCACGGATCCTCGGCCTTGGAGTGGACCTCGTCGAAGATCCGCTCCGCGTCGGCGGCACTGTTGCTGCCCGCCTTGGAAGGATGCCAGGCGAACGTTTCCCACGGCCTCTTGAAATGCTCAAGGAAGCCGTCCGACAGTAGCGTCTCATCGCCCGGCTTACTGGACAGCGGCTGCGTTTGCGAGGCGTGGGCGCTCATGGCGTTGGCCTTGGCTTGCTGTTCGTGGTTGTTCAATGGGACCCGAACCCACGACTCCCACGTTGCGTCATCCGGTCCTGACCATAGCCAGTACCAGATGGGATATTCCAGGAGCCCGTGACCGTCCTTGGTTGCGACTTCCGCGGCGACAGTGCCCAAAACGTCATGGTCCGTGTGCCCGTCAGCACGGTACGGGGCCACAAGCACAACGTTCTCCGCGGCGTGGCCGAAGGACGCGACGGCTTCCCTGACGGCTTTCGCGATGACCTCGGTGTGGGCCGCAAGTTGCCCATCGGGAAGTTCCAGAAACCGCCATGTGGCGCTGGGAGCCAGCCCGGACACTCCCGTGTCGAACTCCGTGAGCCTGACAGCGGCAAGCTGTTCCGGCGTCGTGGTTTGTGAGTCCGGGTGCGACGCTTCGCCTGCAGTGCAAAGCAAGAACTGCACTGCAGCTCCGGCTGTATGAAGTTTGGCCAGGAAGCCACCGGCGCCAAGAGATTCGTCGTCCGGGTGCGCGGCCAGCACCACGAAGGCTGTGGCCGCAATTTCGGACGGATCCAAGGGCAATTCCGGCAGGGCTGCAACTCCGCTGACTGCCCATTCCGACTCGGCTGTCCCGGTGTCCGTGTGCGAGAAAGCTACCACCAGCGGTCCCCTTTCAGAGCCAGTGCGCCCAGTTGGGCATCGTCCCTCATGGCGTGATGCTGCCGGATGTACAGCGACAGGTCCGCCATGCGCTTTCCATACGTCTCGTTGAAAGCCAGCGGCCCGGGACCGAGGTTTTGCGACACCAGCATTTGAACACGCTCGACGGCGGCGGCAACAGTCCCGCGCACACGAAGGGCTTCGCTCCAGGTGCTCGGGCCGTCAGGATCCGAGCCCTCCAACTCGCCGGAGTCGATGCGTTCTGCCGCGACTGCAAGATAGCCGGTAGCGGAGGTGATGATCCGATCAATTTCGCCTAGGGAAGCCAGTGCAATCTGATCGGGTTCGCGCCCGTTGTCTGCAGCTTTGGCCAGGGCAGCCGCAAAATCACGCGCCACCGCGACGGCGCCACCCAGCCAGCATGCAGCAACGCCCATGCCACCCCATGCGAAGCCAGGACGCTTGAAATACCAGTCCTCTTGGCCCAAAGGCTGGGCTGCGACCTGGTCAAAATGGACTGTCCCGCTGGGGATTTCCTGCAGGCCGCGGCTGGTCCACTGAGGCGTTTCGGCTGTCACGCCCTGATGTTTTAGGTCAACGGCAAAGGCGCGCCGGCTGTTATCTCCAGCGTGCGCGGTGATCACGGCATGGTCCAGCTGCGCGGCCAGCGAACACCACGGCTTTGATCCGTTCAGGGCGTAGTTGCCGTCAGCATCTCGCTTGGCTTCGAGCTTCATCCCAGCGCCTTCCGCTGCGAAGACTCCCCAGGCCCCTTTTTGTTCGCCGTCGGCTCCGGCCTGGGCTTGGACTCCGGCTTGGACTCCGGCTTGGGCGAGGATCGCCAGAGCATCGAGGTGCGGTTCGAGCACTCGTCCCGCAGCGACATCCACGGCAGTCACGGAGGCAAGGAGCTCCCACAGCTTGACGGTGCTTCCCTCGCCTGGCTTTGGCGCTGTCCGTCCGATGTCCTCGGCGATGGTCAGCAATGTGGGTACGTTGCCCACTGCTGCCCGCACTTTTTCGAGCACGGGTTCCAGGGCTTGCAGCTGCGCGGGCTCAGAACTAATGCGGACGGGCTGTGGGTGGGGTTCGGTCATGAGACCCAGCCTATTCTAAGGCGCCTTAGGGTCTTGCCATGTTGGGCGTACAGCGAACGACGACGGGAGGTTCCCGCCGTCGTTCGCTTTGCTTTTGTTTTCCGGGGCCTAGATGATCAGGTTCATGGCGTTCCAGCCGGAGCCGACCAGGCCGCGGGGGAGCCAGCCTCCCTGGCCGTTGCTTGGGTAGAGCCAGAGAGCTCCGCCGGCGTCACGGGCTAGGAGGTCAACGTTGCCGTCGCCGTTGAAGTCACCGGGGCCCACGATTGCGGTCATGGCGTTCCAGCCAAAGCCGACTGCTAGCCCGTTGATATGGTTGCTTTGGTCGAAAACCGAATGCCGGCCTCCCTCGAACAGATTCAATGCCCCTGAGGCATCGCGCGCCATGAGATCTTCGAAGCCGTCTTTGTCAAAGTCGCCTGCGCCTGTCAGGGAATTTGCGCTGTTCCACCAGAAACTAAAATGATTCTGGCCGAGCCACCCGCTATTCCCGTTCCCCCAATACTGGACCAATGAACCCCAATCGGTGCGAGCGAAGATGTCTGGATTTCCGTCCAGATTGAAGTCTCCGATTGCGGTGATCTCGCTCATCTCGTTCCAGCCTTGCCCCACGCGGACTCCTGGCAGCCAGCCGCCCTGGCCGTTGCCCTTGTAGAGCCACATGGTCCCACTACCATCCCGAGCAAGAAGGTCCGCCTTTCCATCGCCGCTGAAGTCGCCTGGAGAGATGATGGCCGTCATAACGTTCCAACCTTGACCTACTTGAACACGCGGTAGCCACCCGCCGTAGCCGTTTCCGGGATAAAGCCATAGTCCCCCGCTGCCATCTCGAGCAAGAACATCGGTTCTTCCATCGCCGGTGTAGTCGTGTCTGATATCCCGATTTTTCACGGTGACGCCAAACGTTGGAGTCACCGCGTCAGGGACCGTTCCATTCGTTGCCGTCACCTTGAAGTATGAGGTGCCTGCTGCGGTGGGAATGCCACTGAGCAGGCCTGTTTCATTCAGGGTCAGGCCTGCGGGAAGTGTCCCTTCAGATACTCTGAATTTCGGAGTCAGGGATCCGTTGGCAGCGAATTGATGTTCAAAGTATGAGGCGACCCGTCCCTTGGAGGGTGGGGCCGATGAAATGATGGTAGGGGCCACGTTCCTTCCATCGATGACGTCGACCCTTTCATAGTTTGAGATGTAAATCTTGTTGGTCTTCTCATTTATTGCAATAGCACCGGGATTTGTGCCGTATTCCGTCTTGATTCGTCCCGAGGACATCGTCGCGGCATCCAGCACGTCGATGTATGGGAAGCCGACGTGTCCGGAAATGTAGATCTTATTTGTCGCTCTGTTGATGGCAAGATACGTTGGATTGATGCTCAGTGGGAACGATTGAATGGCATTCGTTGCACCGTTCAATCGCGTCAAGCTTGCCATGGGATAGGTGGCGTGGACGATGTACACCTGGTTCGTCACGTCATTGATAATCACCTGCTCAGGAGGCGAGCTCAGTGGGAGAGCGACACTCGTATTGGTTGTGCCGTCGATGATGGTCACTTTGCCCGATGAGTAGCCACTTGAACTGGTTACGTACGCCTTGTTGTCCCGCTGATTGACCGTGATTTTATCTATGGAATCATCGAACTTGATGACGGTTTGCAATCCCGTTTTAACGTCGATGATAAAGAGGTTGGTGCCAAGAGAATCCGCATAAATTTGGTTGGTTTGTGAGTTCACAGCAAGCGATCTCACAAAAGGACTTACGGTGATGCGGCTTATGGCATTACTGGCGCCGTCAATGACAACTATGCCTTGGCCGTCGGGCAAGTAGATCTGATTTGTCACCTCATTCAGCACGAGACGTGCACTTGATCCGCCTGTTTGGATCGTCGTGAAGGTATCTGTTGCGCCATCAATAACCGTGACATAGCCGTCGCTATGACCAACATAGATCTTGTTAGTTGTGGAGTTGACCACTGCCGTTTCCGGCTTGGGCCGGGTGATCAGGACCTGCGGCTTATTCGTCGTTCCATTAATGACGGAAACAGTTTGGCTGTTTTTGTTTGGGACGTAGATCTTGTTGGTTGCGGGATTTACCGCCAGATTGGAAGGGGTGATTCCAGCGGGCACCGTAGCCGAGATGAAGTCGGCCTGCGCCGGCCCGGCTCCTACTCCAACGAAGACCGTCGCCGTCGTAAGCAAGGCCAGAAGCCCAGCAGCAAGGCGCCTGCCAGCACCGATGGAAGACATGGATATACCCCGAGCAGCCAAGGCTCAACCCCCAATAATTCGATTCGCGACTATCGCTTCAACCAGCGAAGCCTACAGCCAGCCGTGCATCGAATGTGATCCGGGTCGCAATGTTTCATCGAGGCACACCAAAGATCCGGACCTTCAACGCACTCCATACCCGCGAAAGTTCCCCTTGGGCCCCATATGAAGCGCGGCTTCACGACTTTTGTCATGCCTGTCACATCCACTTGTCATTAGTGGTGACAGGTTCCGTAGCTTGGAGAGGTCAGCAGTTCCGAGCCAGGAGTAACCATGCCGCAATCCAACGAATCCGCCACCGTTCCCGCCGACTCACACAGCCCGCCGAGAACCAAGCCCGCGTTCCTGAGCAACTTCGGGGCAGACCTTCCCGCGTCACTCGTCGTCTTCCTGGTTGCCCTTCCCCTTTCCCTCGGCATCGCCGCCGCCTCCGGTGCTCCCGTCATGGCAGGCCTCATCGCCGCAGCAGTCGGCGGCATCGTCGCGGGCAGCCTCGGGGGCTCCCCACTACAGGTGAGCGGCCCTGCCGCCGGCCTGACCGTCGTCGTTGCCGGTCTGGTTGATGAGTTCGGCTGGCAGGTGACGTGCGCAATCACCGCTGCTGCCGGCGTCGTGCAGCTGCTTATGGGTGTCAGCCGCATTGGCCGGGCGGCGCTGGCGGTGTCGCCGGTGGTGGTCAAGGCAATGCTCGCAGGCATTGGGATTACCATCATCCTCCAGCAACTTCATGTGCTTCTCGGCGGTCAGGCCGCGGGCTCAGCTATCGAAAACCTCACCGGGCTTCCAGCGGCCATCACCAATGTTGAGCTCCACTCTGCGCTGCTGGGTCTGGCCGTCGTCGCAATCCTGCTGACGTGGAAGTTCCTCCCCGCAGCAGTGCGGAAAATCCCCGGACCGCTTGCCGCCGTCGTCGCCGTGACAGCCGTTTCCGTTGCGGTTGCACCAAGCGTCGAGCGCATCAGCTTCAGCGGGTCCATTTTCGACGCAATCGCACTTCCCAGCTTGCCCGACGGAAACTGGCGCGCCGCGGCCATGGCCGTCATCACCGTGGCGCTGATCGCGAGCATCGAGTCGCTTTTGTCAGCCGTCGCCGTGGATAAGATGCACGGCGGCTCGCGCACCAACCTGAACCGCGAACTCGTCGGTCAGGGCTCAGCGAACGTCGTTTCCGGCATGCTGGGCGGACTCCCCGTGACCGGAGTGATCGTCCGCAGCGCAACCAACGTTGAAGCGGGCGCCAAGAGCCGCACCTCGGCCATCCTGCACGGGGTGTGGGTCCTGGTGTTTTCTGCGCTTTTCGCCGGCCTCATCCAGTTGATTCCGTTGTCCGTGCTCGCGGGTCTGCTGCTGGTGATCGGCGCAAAGCTCATCAAGATTGCCGACATCCGCACCAGCCTCCGCACCGGCGACCTCCTCGTCTACAGCGTCACCTTGGTCTGCGTCGTGGCCCTCAACCTCCTCGAGGGCGTCATCATTGGCCTCGCGCTGGCTGCCCTGTGCGTGCTCTGGCGTGTTCTCCGCGCGCAGATCCAGGCCCATGCTCCCTCAGCTGAGGCGCTGCCGTGGCGTGTGACCATCGCCGGCTCATGCAGCTTCTTTGCGCTGCCCCGGCTCAACCGCGTCCTCCATTCCGTGCCCGAACGCCAGGACGTGGTGGTGGAACTCAACGCCGACTACCTCGACCACGCCTTCCGCGAAGCCCTGGTCGCCTGGCAAAAGCAGCAGCGCAACACCGGCGCGTCGGTGATCCTCGAAGAACACGGCACCACTGCTTTCAGCGACGCCGAGGACAACACTCCGCAGCGCCAGGACCCGCGCGAATTCCCGCTGCCGCCCCGCACGTCATGGTTGCCTTCTGGAGCCAACCCAGTTGACGACGGCGGGCGGCTGCCGCTGCACTCAATCCTCCTGGGCATCGACAAGTATCACCGGCGCCACGCGGACAAGGTCCGTCCGCTGGTGCAGGACCTCACGGAAGGGCAGAATCCGGACACGCTCTTTGTTGCCTGCGTGGACTCCCGGGTGAACCCCAACCTGATCACCAGTAGTGGACCGGGCGACCTCCTCACACTCCGGAACATCGGCAACGTGGTGTGCAACGACGGCAGCGATGCTTCGATCGACTCGGCACTGTCCTTCGCCGTGAAGGGCTTGGCCGTGGACTCGATAGTGGTCTGTGGCCACTCCAATTGCGGTGCCATGAAGGCCGTCATTGCAGATGCTGAGGGTGCTTCGCCTGACATGGGCGATGGCTTCGACGCGTGGCTGGAGCATGCGCGGCCGAGCTACTCCGCGTTGCTTGCCGGGCACCCTGTAGCGGTTGCCGCTTCGGCTGAGGGGTATAGCCGACTCGACCAATTGAGCATGGTGAACGTGGCCCTTCAACTCCGGAAATTGGAAGAACACCCTGTCACAGGCCCCGCCCTGGCATCCGGTCAACTGCAGGCCACCGGATTGTTCTACGACATCTGCACTGCCCGGGTTGTCCTGGTGACGCCGGAGGGCATCGAGCAGCTGGATCCGAGCATGGCTGTCCGCGTGTAGCTCCTCATTCGGGCCGCCGGACCCGGGCCGCCACCACCCACTTTGAGCTGCGATCAGCCCCCACACGCCCCTTGGGGCGGCGTGTCGGGGCTGCTGCAGTTTCAAAGTGGGTGGCAGCGGTCCGCACCCACTCCACAGGGGTCCCTCCGGTTTCAAATAACGAGCCCCGGGGTACGGGAATTAACCACAGCAACGTGCGGAATACTGGATTCAGAACCACGATTTCCGGCAGGCGAGGGCTGCCGTGTGAGGAGGTGGCGGGAACGTGAACGCCGAGAACAACGCCTTCAGGCGCAAGCTCGAGAGGGGCGCGGAACTGCGGGCGGTGCGCTCCTGGGGCGGAAATGCCGAGGAAGATGCAGAGCTTGAGGCCGCGGATGCCCAAGAACGCGAGAAGCGCCGCAAGGTAGACGACGCTGCCCGGGTTGAGTACCTCATCCGGGACGCCATGAACCAAGGCAAGTTCGACAACCTGAAGTTTGCCGGCAAGCCAATCCCCGGCTTGGGGGAGCACTACGACCCCGACTGGTGGGTCAAGGGACTCATCCAGCGGGAACGGCTGAGTGGGATCGGCCCGCCCGCCATTTTGCTACGGATCGAGGACTCGGAGCTCGACGCCAAGCTGGACCACCAATACACGGACAAGCAGGTCCGGGACATCCTCGAGGACTTCAACAAACGCGTGATCGAGGCGCGCAGGCAACTACAAGGCGGGCCTCCAGTGATCACCAGGCTCCGTGATGTGGAGGCCGAGGTGGAAAAGTGGCGGCAGCGCAGGGCAGCCGCAGCATCTCCCGAGCCGGAAACCGGACCGCCGGGCAAGCGGACGTGGTGGCAGCGCCTGTGGAACGGCTCCGGCTAACCCAACTGAGTCGCATTTGTGCGCGTTTTGAGCGCCCAAAACGCGCACAAATGCGACTCACTTGGGCGGGGACGGCACAAACAGCAGCCGACGGCGGGACTGAACTTCCGCCGTCGGCTGCAGTTCTGCGAAGGGTCCCTTAGGCGAAGCTGTCCTCCTTGGCCTCCGGAACGGCCGCAGCCGGCTTCCGTGTAACCAGTGCCGAAAGGTGCGCCTGCTGTTGGCGGAAATGGCCGTGGGCGGTGAGGCCGAACTCGTAGGCGGACTCGGCGTGCTGGGTGAGGTCGACGCCGGTGACTTCGTGCTCCAGGGGA
This sequence comes from Paenarthrobacter sp. TA1.8, assembly GCF_048595705.1. NCBI lineage: Bacteria > Bacillati > Actinomycetota > Actinomycetes > Micrococcales > Micrococcaceae > Paenarthrobacter > Paenarthrobacter sp. TA1.8. The sequence continues at coordinate 4,124,912 of NZ_CP184287.1, read as the reverse complement.
ACCCGGAATCCGATGGTCTTGTGGATGGCCCGGCCGATAACCAGCGTTCCCAGACCGGACAGGGCGATGGTGATCAGCACGGCGACTGTCTGTGCAATAAGCTGCTGCGGGCCGCCACCGTAAAGGAGGCCGCCGGCCATGCCCTCGGTGGGGAAGGCGATGAAACCCAAGGACAGTGTGCCGATGACGCCGGCGCCGAAGTGCACGCCCACCACGTCCAGGGAGTCGTCGAAACCGAACCTGTACTTCAGGTCAACGAACCATGCGCAGGCGGCGCCGGCAACAAGGCCCAGCCCGAGGGCGGCAAGAGGGCTGATGTTGGCGCAGGAAGGGGTGATGGCCACCAAGCCAGCCACGACGCCGGACGCCGCACCCAGCGACGTCGGGTGTCCGTGACGGATCTTCTCGACAACGAGCCAGCTGAGCATTGCCGCGGCCGGCGTGACCAAGGTGTTGATCCAGATGAGGCCGGCTTGCTCGGCCGTGGTTGCTGCGCCGCCGTTGAAACCGAACCAGCCGAACCAGAGGATGGCCGCACCGATCATGATGAACGGCACGTTGTGCGGGCGGTGGTTGGGGTCCTTGGCGAATCCGTGACGCTTTCCCACGATCAGTGCGAGGACGAAAGCGGCGGTTCCGGAACTGACCTCAACCACTGCGCCGCCGGCGAAGTCGATGACCTGGCCGAAGATTTGGGTCACTGCACCCCCGGCGCTCATGAGGCCACCGCCCCAGATCATGTAGGCCAGCGGGCAGTAAACTACGGTGATCCAGATCGGAACGAACAGTGCCCAAGCGCCGAACTTGGCGCGGTCGGCGATCGCACCGCTGATGAGGGCCACGGTGATGATGGCGAAAGTGGCGGCGAAGCCGGCCTTGATGAGATCGGGCGAGCCGATCAGGTCCTGGAGGCCGAAGTGCGCGAAGGGGTTGCCGAACAGGCCGAGGAAGCCGTCGCCGGTGGTCATCGAGTAGCCCCACAGGACCCACACCACGCCAACGATGCCCGCCGAGATGAAGCTCATCATGATCATGTTGAGTGCAGCCTTGGCTCGGGTCATGCCACCGTAAAAAAGGCCGAGGCCGGGGGTCATGAACAGCACCATTGCCGCCGACAACATCATCCAGACGTGTTGCGCAGAGATCTCCACCTGCGTTCCCTTCTCATTGAGCCTGTCCGAAACGGGGCCGTTGTTCCGGCCCACGCCAACCCCCCGATCAATATTCGGTGAGCTATGTTTCCGACTCAGAAGAGCTAAGTTGCAGGTAAGTTACAGAAATCCCCCGTTCGTGAAGATCACGTCACTGCCATGTTTCGGGGATGTTAACGGCGCTTCTCTTGCGGCCCGGCTGGATAGCCTCCGCGTCGGCTGGCGATGATGATCACTAAGGCGATCGCTGTGGGCAGGGCTGCGGCCAGAGGCACAAGTTGGGCACCTACTGTGGTGAGGGCGAAAGCCCCGTACACGGCGCCGACGGCGATACCCAGCTGGATGGTCACCACGGTGAGCCCGTTGGCAGCATCCTTGTGCTCGCCACCTGCACGGAGAATCGCGGCCTGGTTGTAGATGCCCACCGCACCGAACGCGATGCCCCACAGCGTCATCAGCCCGAACGCCCCCACCCAGGTGCCGCCCAGCGCAGGCAGCAGGGCGAACGCAAGGGTCAAAAGTCCGACGGCGGCAATCACCGAGGTGCGTGGGCGGGAGTCAGCCGTCATGCCGGCAATCCAAATACCTACAAGGCTGGCGATTCCCACCACGGACAGGGAGATGCTGGTTGCAGATTCCGGCAGACCCGAGGCGAGCAAGAACGGAGCCACGTAGGTGAACAGCGTGAAGTGGGCAAGCAACAGAAGTGGCCACGCGATGGCCACAGCGATCACGCCGGGCAGTTTCATTGCCGCACGGAGGGACGGAGTCTTCTGGCTGGCTTGGTCATGCGCGCCCGGGAGAAGCCAGAACGCCAGGACTGCCAGGAGCGCGCCCACTCCGGCAAGGACCAAGAACGAGGCCCGCCACGTCATGAGTGAACCCATCAGCGTCCCAATGGGAGCGCCGACGGCCAGCGCGATGCTGTTGCCGCTGAACACAACAGCCATGGCCTTGCCCACGGAATGTGCTGGAACGATGCGCGCCACATACGGCGCCATGCTGGACCACAACATTCCGTGCGCGATGCCGCCAAGGAGCCGCGCCCCGATCGCCCAACCCAACGTGGGGCTGAGTGCGAGGAGTACGTTGCTGAGGGCAAACGCCAGAACAGTGCCGATCAACAACGTCTTGCGGGGAACCCGTCCAGCCAGGAACCGGGAGAGCGGAAGGGCGGTAAAGACGATGATCGCAGCGTAGACCGCAGTGAGAAAACCTACGGCCGATTCGTCCACGCCCAGATCACGGCTGATCTGGGGGAGCAGACCCGAGGGCAGGAGCTCGGTGGTCACTGCGGTGAAACCGGCAGCCGCCAGTACCAAGAGGCCGCCCCACGGGATCTTCTTCGGTTGCTGCGTTTCAGCACGCGACGCCTTGGATGATGGCGTTCCGACGACCACGGGGTGCTGCTTCAAAGATTGCTCCTCTGGAATGATTCTGGGGGTTTTGTAGGGATCCCTACAACGTTATGCAGCCACGGTGATGCGAGGGAGTCTCTGTCAGAAACCCCCTCCGGTTTGCAACACACTTTGTCCGTCAGCCATTCCTCGCGCAGACTGGGCCTGTGAAGCCCTTCCTCTTGCTGGCCACCCGCGCCGAAGATGCCGCAGCCGATGACGAGTACCAGGCCTACCTCCGGTACTGCGGCCTGAAACCGGAGGAGTTGGTTCGTATTCGGCTGGAATCCGGGCCTTTGCCTCCCCTTGAACTGTCCGACTATTCCGGCGTGATCGTCGGTGGCAGCCCTTACACGTCCAGCGATCCTGTGGAGGAAAAGAGCGCAGACCAGATCCGGGTTGAGACGGAACTCTCATCACTCCTGGACCGAATCGTGGCCGATGACTTTCCTTTTCTGGGGGCTTGCTACGGAGTCGGCACCCTGGGCGTGCACCAAGGCGCCGTGATAGATCGCCGATTCGGCGAAGCAGTAGGGCCAACGGAGATCACGCTGACTGCAGAGGGGGAGCAGGATCCCATGCTTAGCGGCGTCCCCCACACCTTCGAGGCGTTCGTTGGGCACAAGGAAGCGTGCAGCCAACTTCCCGAGCACGCTGTGCTGTTGGCCAGTTCAGAGGCGTGCCCGGTGCACATGTTCCGGATCAAGAACAACCTCTACGCCACGCAGTTCCACCCCGAACTCGACGCCGACGGCCTGATCACCCGCATCAACATCTACAAGAATGCCGGTTACTTCCCGCCCCACACAGCCGATGAACTCATCGAGACGGCCCGCCAGTCATCCGTGACCGAACCCATGCGGGTGCTCCGGAACTTCACGAAGCGCTACGCCCGCTAGACCCATGAGTTGTGGGGCCCGCTTTGCATCCTTTCGCTGCGGGATACCGGGTAGATCGGGCCTCGCAACGTGGGAGGTCGGGGTGGTGGTTTGTTGAGGGGCCTGCTCTGCGCGCTTTCGTGGGGGAATTGCGTGCAGATTAGGCCTCGCAACGTGGGGTGGTTTGTTGTGGGGCCTGCTCTGCAGCCTTTCGCGAAGGAATTGTGCGCAGATCGGGCCTCGCAACGTGGGGGGGTGGGGGTGGTCACCGCCTGGTCAGCTGCGGAGTCGCCGGTGTGGTGGGCGCAGGGGAGGGCGGCGGAGCCGGTGCCACGAACGGCCCGCTCGGGTAGAGGGCCACAGCTTCCACCATGTAGTTGGCCCATTGCGGCCCGGCGATCATGTACCCGTCCAAGGATTTGTAGAACTTGCCGTTGATGGTGACATTCTGCCCCGCCCGCTGCTGTCCCGCCGTCGTATCGCCAAAGAACGACGCCGTGGCGAGGGTCGTGGTGTAACCGGCCACCCACGTAGCTCCGTTGTTGTTGGACGTCCCCGTCTTTGCGGCGACGGGAACCTTGGTGTGGACCTTGGGTTCAATCCAGACGCCGGAACCCACCTTCATCACATCCTGAAGGACGGCGTTCACACCGCGGGCTACAGCCGGTTTCACAGCTTCCCGGCATTCGGGTGTTTGAGCTTCGAACTGGCGCCCTTGGAAATCGCTGATCCCGGTAATGGCAATGGGCTTGCAGTAGGTGCCGTCATTGGCAAAGGTGGCGTAGGCGCTGGCCAGAACCATCGGGGCCACGCCAATGGAACCAAGGAGATTGCCGATCTGGTGCATGTTCACCGGCGCGTTGTCCAAACCGCTGTGGAGGCCAACGGCGTCCACCATTTTCTGGATCCCGCAGAAGTCCAGTTGGGCTGCAGTGGCGAAAGTGGCGGTGTTGATGGAGTTGTAGAGGCCGTAGTTGATGGGCATCGGGCGGTAGTAGCCGTCGTCGTTATTTTGCAGGTCGTCGTCGGCACCCAGGTTCTGGGCCTTCTGGGCTGTGCTGTAGCCGCCAAGGACCTTGCCACAACTCGAACGCCAGGGGAAACCCACCGGGTACACCCTGCGCGAGGCGTCGACCGTGGCGGTGGGGTGCTTGCCCTCATTGAGCCACTCGGCGTAGATGAACGGTTTCATGGTTGAACCGGGCTGGAAACCGCCCGCCCCATTGAGGTCGTAGCCGTTCTCGTCTTTGGCATCCACATTGAAGTTCAGCTGGGTGTCGTACTTTCCTTCCTGGGGTACGAACACCGTGTTTTGGGCCATCGCCAGGATCTTCCCCGTGCCCGGCTGAACAGTGGTCATCGCTGCGCCCCACTTGTCCGGGTTGGCTCCGGCGGACGCGTCCACTTGTTGCTGGGCGAGATTCTGGAGGCGACTATCCAACGTGGTGGTGATGGTCAGGCCACCGCGGTAGAGGAGCCGCTCACGTTCCTCCAATGTCGAACCGAAGGCCTCATTGTTCAGGATGAGGTGGGAAACGTAGTCACAGAAGTAGGTGGCGAACGATGTGCCCGCACACCCTTGCAGGGAAGGAGTTATGTCCAGTTCGATAGGTGTGGCCACCGCTACGCCGTGGTCCACAGCCGTGATCTTGCCCTGTTCCAGCATCCGGCCCAACACCAGATTGCGGCGGTCGAGTGCAGCCTGGGGATCGGCAATGGGGTCATAAATGCTGGGACCATTGACCAAACCGGCCAGGAGGGCTGCTTGGGGCAGGGTCAGATCCATGGCGGAGGTACTAAAGAAGTAGCGGGATGCGGCCTCGATGCCGTAGGCGTTCCGGTTGAAGAACACGATGTTCAGGTAACCCTCAAGGATCTGGTCCTTGCTGAAGCGCTTCTCCAGTTCCAGGGCAAGCTTGATCTCGCGCAGCTTGTCGCCCACGGTCTTCTGGCCGCTGAGGACCACGTCCTCCGGCCGCCCGTCGGACAGGCGGGACTCGTTGAGGACGTTGGTGACGTACTGCTGGGTGAGCGTGGAAGCGCCTTGCCGGGTGCCTTGGGTCAAGTTGGAGCTCAGGGCCCGCATGATGCCTTGGGCGTCCACACCTGCATGCTCGTAGAAGCGGCTGTCCTCGATAGCGATGATCGCCTCACGGATGAACGGCGACATCTCCTCCAGGGGGACTTTCACCCGGTTCTCGGCGAAGAAGGTGGCTATTAGTTGCCCGTCTGCAGAGACTACCGTGCTGGAAAGCGAGGGGGAATCGACGTCGAGCTCGGCCGGAAGGCTTTGATAAAACCCTACGGACCCGCCCACGGTGGTGCTGGTGAAGGCAACCACGGGGGCCAGGAATCCTGTGATCAGCACCCCGCAGAGAATGCTCACGAAGAAGAACCCGAAGACCCTCAAAAGGACCTTGCCCAGACTTATCTTTGGATCCTTGTTCCGCTTCATTTTCGTGCCACTCCCTAGGGATGTCAGGCTGAAAAGTAGCTACAGAATACGTCCGCCAACGCTGTGGGGCTATGGGTTTGACGCCCTATTATGGTCCCAAATCGGACTCAATCCAGCGGCAGCGTAACCCTCACAGTGGTGCCCCGCCCAACCGCAGAATCGATGTCTACTGTCCCGCCGGCGTCGTGCACTGCAATGGACATCAGCAGCAATCCGAAACCGTGCCGCCGGCCACTGGGGGCGGCGTGGATTTCGAAACCGCTGCCATCGTCCGTGATGGTGATTTGGATGCCGTGGTAAACGGCGTTGAGCCGGACGGTGAGCTGGCTGGCGTTCGCGTAGTTGAGGGTGTTGCTGAAGGTCTCCTGCGCCACGTGATACAGGAGGGCGGCGGCTGAGGAAGAGATCTCGATGCCGTGATGGGGAGTGTGCCAGTGCACTGTGACGCCTGCACGCCGGAGCGGTGCGGCCAGCCGGTCGATGCATCCTGCGACACCCAGCGCGTAGAAATCCACGGGGTGCTGGTCCTGGATGATGCCCTTGACGGAGACCACCTCGGTTAGTGCTGATGCCTGTTCCATTGCTTCCCCCACATCGTCGTGTTTCATACTGGAAATTCGTTGCCGAAACCCCTGTGTATTGGTGCTTCGTCTGTTTCCAGCGTGGCGCTGCTATATCAAGGAAGCTTTTCGATTGGCTCAAGTTCTCATCAAGTTTGCGGGGGAGGCTTGCGGACCCTTGCGGGGTTCTTCAAAAAGCGCCCGACGACGGCATTTGAGTGCCGTCGTCGGGCGCTGCTCTTTGTGTTTAAGACAGAGCCGCGAGCACCAGCCGGCAGGCGCTTGGGATCGGTTGGATGATGTCGACGGCGGTTGTCTCCGCCAGCCGCCGCGCGGTGGCGCTGAGTGGGCCGCCGGCGATGATGACTGCCTCAGTGTTGTCAGTGGCCGTAGCCTCTGTGACGGCCTGCGCCAACTCCTGGAACTGGCGTTCAGGGTCTGCCGCCAAGACCAAGGGTTCGGACAGCGTCAGCCGGACACCGGTGAAGTGCTCCTGGAACCCGTGGTCTGCCACCAGCTTGCCCAGGGCTTCCACCAACAATGGTGTGCTTGTTGCCATACCGAAGTGACGGAGCCCGCCGTGAGAGTCCAGTGCGGCGGCGTAAACGGAGCCTTGTCCTATGCCGATCACCGGGATATCCAGTTCGTCGTCCAACTGTGCCCGCCCCGGATCACCTATCGCTGCAACGATCACAGCGGCCACCCTGCCGCCGTCGGGCCCGGAAAGATAGCCGTGCACAGCATTGCGGACGTGCGCCTCAGATTCGGACAGGGAGACCGGATCCACGATCATGGAAGGCCCGGCGGCTGCGGTAATGCCCACAACCCGGAGACCATGCGGCGCCAAGGTCTCCTCAGCCAGGTCCACCATCATGGTTGTGGTGTCGCCGTTGGTGTTTGGATTTACCAGGAGGACAGTGTCCGGGGTTGGAAGGTCAGTGTCCATAGATCGCAGCTTCCTCGTCATCGCCCGGTTCAGCGTCCTCTTCCAGGGGCTTGTTGAAGGTCTCGGGAGGGAATTGGACCACGATCGCCAGGACGACGAACAGCACTGCCAGAGTGGTGAACATGCCCGGCAAACCGGCGGAGTCGAACACGGCCCCGGAGATGAGCGGGAACAGGCCTCCGGACAAAGAACCCGCTGCCAGGATGATGGACGTACCGAAACCACGTGTGCGCGTGGGGTAGAGCTCCGGCGCAAACAGCCAAATGGTGGTGTTGAGGATGATCACGGAGAAGTTGAAGAGAACTCCGAAGATCACGACGAGCACGATGTCGGTGGCAAGGAAGGCCATGGACAGCCCGGACAGGCAGCCAAGAATTGCGGCCGCTGTGAGCACTTTCTTCCGGGGCAGTCGGCTGGCGAGGTAGGCGGCTGTGCAGGCACCCAGCAATGAACCCGACTGCATGATCAGAGTGAACCAGAGGCTCGTGTTCACGGCATAACCGCGGGACACCAGGATGGTGGGCATCAGCGTCAGCATGGAAATCTGGGCGGCGTAGGACATGCAAACGGCGATGCACAGCAGCACCGTACGCTTGAGGAGCTTGCCGCGGAGGGCGTCCTTCCAGTGGCCGGACGATTTCACCACCACAGGATCGGGTACTGCCGTGATGTATGTTTCCGGGTCCTTGATGGGGCCGGAGAGCTTGTTGCGGGCAAGCCGGGTGATGACGAGGTTTGCCTCATCGATTTTGCCTTGGGAAGCCAGGAAGCGCGGCGTTTCCGGAACGTACCTCCTGAAGAACATCACCAGCAGGGCGGGGATGAAGAGCAGGCCGAACACCCAGCGCCACTTGTCCGGGCCGTCGAAGAGCGTGAAGACGAGGATGCCGAAGGCCGGTGCCAGCATGTTGCCCAGACCGGCTGCGGTGACGTTGATCAGTCCCACAGCGGTGCCGCGGTGTTTGGCGGCGAAGAACTCCGCCATCATGATCACGGCGACGGCTATTTCACCACCGAGCCCGAAGCCGACAATGAAGCGGCCCGCGGCCAAAATGGGATAGTTCGGGGCAACGGCGCAGAGCAATGAGCCACCGGCGAAAATGATGAGGTTGATGACCAGCATGTGCCGCCGGCCATACTTGTCGACGATGAGGCCCGTCGCGAGCCGTCCAAGTGCGGTTGCCGTAAACGTCATTGTGTTCAGCAAACCGATTTCGGTGGCTCCCAATCCCCACGATTGGCGGAGGATGGGGCCGGTGATTCCTACGGCATTTTGTTCGAGGGCGTCGAAGAAGACGCCCAGCAGGATCATGAAGACAATCTGGCGATGTGCGCCAGTCACCCCAATCCGTTGATACGCGCCTTCGATTTGTTTGGCCAGGGATCCGGTCCGCGGTGTTGCAGCCTCCTGGGCAAGGTCTTTTTCCACAGTGCGCTCCTATCTGAGCTCTGAAGGTTTCATTCATTGCCACGCGAATGGTTCCGTCATGCGGAATGCGAATATCACATGAGGGAATGTGATGGAGATTACACTTTGGGATACCAAAAGGCCATGGTTGGCGTGTAAACAGAATGTGACCGGGAGCTCATTGAGAGGTGGAGGCTGCTGCATTTCTGACTCGCTTTAGAAGCTCAGATGCCAGAATGCACCCGAAATAAGTTGATTTTGGGCATCATTGAGGTCGAAGAAGGTCAGGAAGCCGCACCTCCGCCCCCTCCCGAACCTCACTAAGAACGATCCAGGCAATAGTGGCCTGCGAGCCCGTTAGTATGCCAGCGCCTCACCGAGCCGCCTATGAAGGTTTAGGCGGTGCTTTCGCCTGCCTGCAGCGCCGCCTGTTCAATGCGGGCACGGTGGGCTGCCCACTCTTCCGTGGACCGGCCCGGGATGTTCGGATCGCCCGGTCTCTGCCCAATGTTGCCGTCAATGAATTCGCGAATAATGTCCGCGTGCCCCGCATGCCTCGACGTTTCCACGCACATGTGGACCAGGATCTGGTGGAGAGTGACGTTCTTCTTCTCATCCGACCACCACGGCACGACGCCCGGCGCATCCAACGGGAGGGATTCGATGGTTTCATCGCTGTGCTTGGCCGAGAAGTGGTGCAGCTCCAGGATTTCCTCGCGGCTCTCGGTGGCGGGGACCCACATATCGGAATCCGGTGCCGCATCGTCAGCAAACCACGGCAGCTCCCTGCCGCTGGACCGGCCAAAGGTCTCGCCGAAATACCCCAGCTCCACACTGGCCACATGCTTGACCAGGCCCAGCAGGTTGGTTCCCGTGGGGGTCATGGGCCTGCGGGCATCGTACTCGCCCAGCCCGTCCAGTTTCCCGAGCAGGTCTGCCCGGCGGAGGCGCAAGTATGTGAGCAGCGTCGCTTTTTCATCCATGGTCAGGACTCTACCGAAGTGGCGGACGCGTTCGGGACCGCGACCGCGACTTCGCGGGAACTGTGCTGGATCGCCGGAACGCTCGGGCGGCTTGGCAGCTTTCCCGCCGACCGTGCACGTTTCCGGCGACCTGGGACCCCAGCGTAGGACTCGACGACGGCACTACCGCGGGCTCGTGTCGATGACACAGAAGCCGATGGTCAACATTCGCCCAGCCGGATCGCGGCAGCATCCCTTGTGGCAGAACAAAGGCGGTGCCACAGTGAACCATGGCCACTGAGGACGACGTAAGACGCATCTGCCTGAGCATGCCCGGAGTGACCGAGCGCCAGAGCTGGGGGCAGCCCGCGTGGTTCGCCAAGTCCCTCATGGCCCGCATGTGGGAAGAAGGCGTGGGCACGGTGAAAACCGATGAACGCGAAGCACTCGCAGCCATGGAACCGGACACTTTCTTCTGGACCCCGCATCACGAACAGTCCCCGAAGCTGATGCTGATCCGGCTGGAACGAATCGACACGGAAGAGCTCGACGAACTGCTCCAGGAGTCGTACCGAATCGCCGGCGGCCCGGGCAAACCCAACTAGGTCGCAGCAGAGCGCGTTTAGAGAGCTCAAAACGCGCTTAACTGCGACTCAGTTGGGTGCACGCGCGCAGGCTAGACTCGGCCGCATGGGGGAAAACAACAAATTTGGGGAACAGAGCACACCGCAGCCTGCCCGCAGCGTCTCTGCCGTCGTCGTGCCTTTGCTGGGGCTGCTCGCTGTGATCGTGGGGCTGATCGTGGCGTGGACCAACCAGAACACGAACTTCGGCTGGTTCGCCTACGCACCGTTGAGCGACACTGTCTTCGTCGGGAACGGTGGGGCCATGGTCAGCCAAGGCACCCAGCTCGGGCTGGTCGTGACGGTCGTTGGCCTGCTTGTCCTCGCGTTCTGGGCCGGGCTCGCCATAGGCCGCCGAAGCCGCTGAGTTAGCCGGACCCGTGCCGAAACGGCCCGAGAAACGCGAAATCGCAGGAAAGCTGCCAGCGAACTGGCAGCTTTCCGGCGATCCCGGCGTAAACAAACGGACTAGGTGAGCTTCACCTGGCGGTTCATGTCCTTGTACAGCAGGTAACGGAACTCGCCCGGACCGCCGGCGTAGCAAGCCTGCGGGCAGAACGCGCGCAGCCACATGAAGTCGCCGGCCTCCACTTCAACCCAGTCGTTGTTGAGCAAGTACATGGCCTTGCCCTCAAGCACGTACAGGCCGTGCTCCATGACGTGAGTCTCCGGGAAGGGGATCACGCCGCCGGGCTGGAAGGTGACGATGTTCACCTGCATGTCGTGGGCGAGGTCGCTGGAGTCCGTGAAACGTGTGGTCTTCCAGACGTCGTCGGTGTCCGGCATGGAGGTGGGCTCCACGTCCTTCTCATTGGTGACGAAGGACTTGGCCTCGAAGCCTTCAAGGCGTTCGTAGGCCTTGCGGATCCAGTGGAAGGAGACGATGTCGTCGGACACGTTCTCCAGGCCCCATTCCGCGCCGGCAGCAAGGTAGGCGTAGCCGCCCTCTTCGAGGTGGTGCAGTTCGCCGTCGAGGGTCAGGTTGACCTGGCCCTTGGTGACGAAGATGACGCCTTCAACGCCGGACTCAAACTCGGCCTTGGGTGCCCCGCCGCCCGGTGCGATCTCCACGATCAACTGGGAGAATGTGGTGGCAAAGCCGGAGATCGGCCGCGCGATGATCCACGAGCGCGTGTTGGAGAAACCCGGCAGGTTGCTGGTGACGATGTCCGTCATGACGCCCTTGGGGATCACCGTGTAGGCCTCGGTGACGATGGCCCGTTCGGTGGTCAGCTGGGTCTGCGGCGGCAGGCCGCCCTGAGGGTAGTAGTACTTGCCCATGCGAAATGCTCCTATCAGTGCGAAGTTGGTTGTGCGAGCCGCGGGTGCGCCAGTGCGGTCAGCTGCGAAAGTTCGACGCCGGCAAGCGCCTTGACCTCGTCGGTCCCCACCGCGCCGCACTGGACGCCGCGGAGGACGAAGCCCGCAAGCGCGCGGGCGGTGGCGGGCTCGTCCATGACGCCGCCTTCGGTGCGCTCCACGTAGTTGCGGAGGCGGAGGGCCGCTGCGGGCAGGCCTTCGCGGTAGAAAGCGTACGACGCCGAGAAGCGGCTGGGCAGTTGTGCTGCGTGGAGATCCCAGCCCTGGTAGTAGCCGTTTTCCAGGGAGCGACGAACCAAGCGGCCGTGTAGCTTCCAGGCATCTTCCACACCATCGCCCACGGGGATGATGTTGGTGGAACCGTCGGAGAGGCGGATGCCCGTGCCGGCGACGGCGAGCTGCATGACTTCCTTGGCGAAGTCCGCCACAGGGTGCTCCATGGACTGGTATTCCGCGGAGATACCCAGTGACGCGCTGTAATCGTAGGTCCCATAGTGCAGGGCGCTGATGCGTCCCGGAACCACGTGGGGGAGCTGGGCTACCGGTGAGGTTCCGTCAGCGCCGATGATGAGCTGCGGTGTTTCCACCTGCACCTCAAAGCGGAGCCGGCCGGCGGGAAGCCCGTGGACTTCTTCAAGGCGGGACACTGCGAAGTCCATCGCCTGTACCTGGGCCACTGTGGTGACCTTGGGCAGGGTGAGGATCAGGCCGGCCGGGAGTTCGCCGGCCGCGGCCAACGTGGAGACGAACAGGTCCAGTGTCTTCAGGCCGCGGGCCCTCGTGGGGGCTTCGAAGCACTTGAAGCGGATGCCGATGAACGGCGGAGCTGTTCCGGCCGAAACTGCAGCGGCAACAGCGTTGGCGGCAGCTACGGCGTCGGCGTCTTCTGCCTCATCGCCGCGATCGCCGTAGCCGTCTTCGAAGTCCAAACGGAGGTCTTCGATCGGCTCAGCAGTAAGCTTCGCAGCCACACGCTCCGCAACAGCAGCAGCCAAGTGAGGTTCCTGGCCCAACAGCTGACCGAGCTTTTCCAGGCCTCCGTGAGCCTCCGCCGTCGCGAGTGCCTGGGCGCCCCACTCTGCCGCAAGGGAAGGCGTGAAGCGGTCGGCGGGGATGTAGACAGTGTGGATGGGCTGGCGTGAGCCGTCGTCGCCGGGATAGTTGCGGTCCAGCAACTGGTCCGTCGCGGCGAGCTGTGACTCGATGTGGGCCAGGTCAGAGGAAGAGAATGAGCCCATCTCAGCCCACCAGTTCATACGCGGGCGTGGTGAGGAAGTCCGTGTAATCGTCGGACAAACAGATGTCCTCGATCAGCTTCGACGCAGGCTCGTAGTACTTTGCGAAGTTTTCGTCGCCGAATTCTATGCGCAGGCGTTCGGTTTCCTCGCCCAGGATGCGGCTGACGAGTTCGCGGGTCACGGTGTTGCCGGTGTCCGAGAGGACGGATTTGTTGCGGATCTGCTGCCACACCTGCGAGCGGGAAATCTCCGCGGTTGCGGCATCTTCCATGAGGTTGTGGATGGCAACGGCACCGCTGCCGGAGATCCAGACGCCCGTGTAGGCGACGGCGACGTACAGGTTCAGCCGCAGGCCGGCTTCGGTGACCGTGCCGCCGGCGGAGGCGACGTCGATGAGCTGCTCGGCCGTGACGCTCACCTCGGGGCGCTGCTTGTCGAGCTGGTTGGGGCGGTCGCCGAGCACGGAGTCGAAGACTTCGCGGCAGGTGGGGACCAGGTCCGGGTGTGCAACCCAGGAGCCGTCGAAGCCATCGTTTGCCTCGCGGGTCTTGTCGGCTCGGACCTTGTCGAAGGCTGCGGCGGTGACATCCGGCTGCTTGCGGTTGGGGATGACGGCGGCCATGCCACCCATGGCGAAGGCGCCGCGCTTGTGGCAGGTCTTGACCAGGAGTTCGGTGTAGGCGCGCATGAAGGGAGCGGTCATGGCGACGGTGGCGCGGTCCGGGAGGACGAACTCTTCGCCGGCATCACGGAAGTACTTGATGATGCTGAAGAGGTAGTCCCAGCGGCCGGCGTTCAGGCCTGAGGCGTGGTCGCGGAGTTCGTAGAGGATCTCGTCCATTTCGAACGCTGCCGGGATGGTCTCGATGAGGACCGTGGCGCGGACGCTGCCCTGCGGAATGCCGAGGAAGTCCTGTGCGAACACGAAGACGTCGTTCCAGAGGCGGGCCTCAAGGTGGCTCTCCATCTTGGGCAGGTAGTAGTACGGGCCCTGGCCGTTGAGGAGCAGCTGCTTGGCGATGTGGAAGAAGTGCAGGCCGAAGTCCACCAGCGCACCCACGGCGGGTTCGCCGTCGATCAGCAGGTGGTTCTCTTCCATGTGCCAGCCGCGGGGACGGGCAACAACAACAGCCAGGGGCGCGTCGGTCCGCAGGCGGTATTCCTTGCCCTCGGGCGAGGTGTAGCTCAGGGTGCCCTGGGCGGCGTCGCGGAGGTTGAGGATCGCGTCGATGACGTTGGGCCATGTGGGAGTGCTGGCGTCCTCGAGATCCGCGAGCCATACCTTGGCGCCGGAGTTGAGGGCGTTGATGGCCATCTTTGCGGGTGTTGCCGGGCCGGTCATCTCGACCCGGCGGTCCTGCAAAGCTGCCGGTGCCTCGGCGACCTTCCAGTCGCCGTCGCGGATTTCCTGCGTCTCAGGGAGGAAGTCGAGGCGGCTGGTGTCAGCAACTTTCTGGCGCTTGACGCCGCGTGCTTCCAAGAGCTCATTGCGGGTGCCGGCGAAGCGCTTGTGCAGCTCCTCGATGAAGGCCAGTGCCTTGGGGGTGAGGATTTCCTCGGCGCGATCGATCGGCCGGGGATCAGTGACTGTGATAGCCATGTGGCGGTGTCCTTTTCTAGAGTGCGCTGGCGGCGTTGGCGTGCGCCGCATTGGCCACGGCGGTCGCTACATCGGCGGCAACATGGGGATCGAAGACGCTGGGGATAATGTAACTCGCGTTCAGCTCATCGTCAGCTACCCGGTTGGCAATTGCCTCAGCGGCGGCCACCAGCATGTTCGGCGTAATGTCCGAGGCTCCGGCGTCCAGCAGGCCCCGGAAGAAGCCGGGGAAGGCCAGCACGTTGTTGATTTGGTTCGGGAAGTCGCTGCGGCCGGTGGCAACCACGGCTGCGTGCTTGGACGCGACAACGGGATCGATTTCCGGCGTCGGGTTCGCCATGGCAAACACGATCGCGTCCTCGGCCATCGAAGCAACCTGCTCCTCGCCGATCACGTGCGGAGCGGAGACGCCGATGAAGACGTCCGCTCCCTTGAGGGCGTCGTGCAGGGTTCCGGAGAAACCTTCTTCGTTGGTGTTCGCGGCGATCCAGCTGCGGTGCTCGTCGTCGTACTTTTCACCCGAGTGGATGGCGCCGGAGCGGCCGGCGGCGATGATGTGCTGCGCGCCCTGGGCCTTGAGGAGCTGGATGATGGCCGAGCCGGCAGCGCCGACACCCGAAACCACGATCTTGACCTCGGAGAGCTTCTTGTCCACAACGCGGAGGGCGTTGACCAAAGCAGCGAGCGTGACGATCGCCGTACCGTGCTGGTCATCGTGGAAGACGGGAATGTCGAGTTCTTCGCGGAGACGGTTCTCGATCTCGAAGCAGCGCGGCGCGGCGATGTCTTCGAGGTTGATGCCGCCGTAGACGGGCGCCATGGCCTTGGCGATCATGATGATTTCTTCGGTGTCCTGAGTGTCCAGGCAGACCGGCCAGGCGTCAACGTTGGCGAACTGCTTGAACAGTGCGGCCTTGCCTTCCATGACGGGCAGGGCGGCGGCGGGGCCGATGTTGCCCAGGCCCAGAACGGCGGAACCGTCGGTGAGGACTGCGATGGTGTTGCGCTTGACCGTCAGGTTGCGGGCTGCGGCCGGGTCCTCTGCGATGGCCATGCAAACGCGGGCGACGCCGGGAGTGTAGGCACGCGAGAGATCGTCACGGTTGCGCAGGGCTACTTTGGGGACAACTTCGAGCTTGCCACCGAGGTGCATGAGGAAGGTGCGGTCCGAGACGTGCTGGACGGTGACGCCGTCGAGGGCGTTCAGGGCGTCCTTCACGCGGCCTGCGTGGTCGTCGTCGGTGGTGTTGCAGGTGACGTCAACAACGATCGTCTCGTGGTGGGATTCCGTGACGTCCAGTGCGGTGATTGCTGCACCGGCTGCGCCGACGGCTGCTGCCAGTTCGCTGGTAGCGGTGAAGCTCGACGGTGCGGCGACGCGCAGGGTGATCGAGTTTCCGGGGCTCGGATTCGCCATTGAAATTCCTCCTGTAAGGCCCGTTCCCGGGCCGCCGTTCCAAACTGAATGTTTTCGTATTATGGATATTATTATCTACAAAGTGGAAACACAACCCCTTGCTTGGTCATGTTCGGTGTCATCGCGCAGGTGGGCGCTGTGCTGTATGTTGGGTGTTCTAAGCAATTCTTTTCACGATGCGGATAAGAGTTGTCGGAATCTGAGTCATTGGAGACAAGGGAATGGCTGAAAAAGCCTCCGGAGGCGTGCAGTCCGTTGAGCGCGTCTTTGAACTGCTGGAACTGATCACGGACGCGGGCGGCGACGTCACCTTGAGCGAGCTTTCGTCGTCCACTGACCTCCCCCTGCCCACCATCCACCGCTTGCTGCGCACGCTGGTGTCACTCGGCTACATCCGCCAGCTGCCCAACCGCCGCTACGCCCTGGGGCCCCGGCTCATCCGGCTCGGTGAAGGTGCCAGCAAGCAACTCGGCGCCGTGGCCCGTCCGCAGCTGAAGACCCTTGTGGAACGCCTGGGCGAGACCTCCAACATGGCCGTGCTGGATTCCGACATGGTCATCTACGTTGCCCAGGTCCCCTCCATGCACTCCATGCGCATGTTTACCGAGGTCGGCCGCCGCGCCCACACGCACGACACCGGCGTGGGCAAAGCCATCCTCGCCCAGTTGGACGACGAGGTGGTCCGCGGCATCGTGGCCCGCACCGGCATGCCCACTCCCACGGCCAAGAGCATCGGCGACATCGACTCCTTGCTCGCGGACCTCAAGCTGATCCGCGAACGCGGCTACTCCATTGACGAGGAAGAGCAGGAGCTCGGCGTCCGCTGCTTCGCCATGGCCGTCCCCAACGCTCCCACTCCCACCGCGATCTCCGTGTCCGGCCCGATCACCCGCGTGGACCAGAGCTTCGCCGACCGCGCCGTGCCCATGCTGCGTGAAGCTGCGATGGCGATCTCCGCGGAGCTGAACCAGAACTGATTTTCTTTCGCCGAGTTGCCAGATAATGCCCATGTTTTCCAAAAACATGGGCATTATCTGTCATCTCGGCGAGGGTTTTGAGCGGGCGGACTGATCCGTCACTCTGAACGTGTCCCGTGGGGCCTTGGGAACGCCGATCAAAGGGACCAGGGCCTGTCGCAAACCCATAGCCGCAGCAACCCAGCGGGGCATGGACTCCAGGGGGAACAGCCGCTCCGCCCACTCCGCAGGTTCCGTGCTGGCTCCGTCCGGAAGGACGGCCAGGCAAACGTCCGCGTAGTCCGGGGTCGGGATCTCGCGGAAGGCCAATGAGCGGAAGCAGGGTACCTGTTCGGCCATGATCTTACGGTGCGAAGCGTGCAGGTGAGCTTCCCACGCGGGTGAGTGCCGCCGTCGTACGTTCTGTCCGAGATGACACTTGACGCCCATGTTTTCCGAAAACATGGGCGTCAAGTGTCATTTCGGCGGATCAGAAGTTAGTGCTCCGACGCGCTGGACGTCTTGAGCGGAACTTCCTTGCCGTCGGCGTCGATGAGCTTGCCGTTCTCGAAGCGGTCGCCTTCGCTGAGGCACTTGATGTCCTCTTCGCTGACAATCCGGTCTGTGCCCGCGACGAATACCGACTGGTTGTCCGAGTTGCCGGCTTTGAGGTGGTTGAAGAGGATGTTCAGCAGGATAGCCATGACGGCTGCCGAGCTGATGCCGGAGTGGAAGATCGTGGAGAACCAGGACGGGAACGCGTCGTAGAAGGACGGCGCGGCGATGGGGATCATGCCGAAGCCGATCGACGCCGCCACGATGATCAGGTTCATGTTGTTCTTGTACTCAACCTTGGCCAGGGTACGGATACCGCTGGCTGCCACCGTACCGAAGAGCACGACGCCGGCGCCGCCCAGGACGGGCGTCGGAACCGCTGCGACAACGCGGCCCAGGATCGGCAGGAGGCCCAGGATCACCAGGATGAGGCCGCCGGCGCTAACCACGAAGCGGCTCTTGATGCCCGTGATGGCGACGAGGCCGACGTTCTGGGCGAAGGCGCTCTGCGTGAAGGAGTTGAACAGCGGGGAGATGGCGCTGGAGAGCATGTCGGCGCGGAGGCCGTCGCCGATGCGGCGGGAGTCCACCTTGGTGTCCACGATCTCGCCCACTGCGATGATGTCTGCAGAGGTTTCGGTCAGGGTCACCAGGATGACGATAAGCATGGAGATGATGGCAGCGATTTCGAAGGTCGGAGCACCGAAAGCGAACGGTGTGGGGAATGCGACGATGTCACCCTGGCCAACCTTGGAGAAGTCGGCCATGCCTGCCACGAACGCGATGATGGTGCCGATGACCATGGCCAGCAGGATGGAGAGCCTGGAGATAGCGGCGTTGCCCACCTTGCTCAAGAGCAGTACGACGCCCATGGTTGCTGCTGCGAGGCCGATGTTGGCCATGCTGCCGTAATTGTCCGCCTTGGCGTTGCCGCCCATGGCCCAGTTTGCTGCCACTGGCATCAGTGTGAGGCCGATAGTGGTGATCACGGTTCCAGTAACCACCGGTGGGAAGAACTTGATGATCTTGGAGAACAGGGGAGTGATCGCCAGGCCAATCAGCGAGGCCACAATGACCGAGCCGAACACCGCCTGGATCCCGCCACCGCCTTGGACGATCGCCACCATGGTGGAAACACCGGCGAAGGAAACGCCCTGGACGAGCGGCAACTGCGAACCGAACCACGGAATGCCGACGGTCTGCAGGATGGTGGCCAGGCCGCCAACGAACAAGCAGGCGGCAATGAGGAGGCCGATGTCCTGCGAGGACATGCCGGCGGCCGCGCCGATGATCAACGGCGGGGCAATGATTCCGCCGTACATGGTGAGAACGTGCTGGAAGCCGTAAGCGAAGGTGCTTCCGATGGAGAGTCGCTTATCCTCGGGGCGTTCCGACTGATGCGTCTGCGAACGGGTGGTATTCGCAGGGCGGGATTTCTTCTTGATGTTCATGGCAGACTTTCTGGGTTCATGGCAGACGTCTTCGTCTGGCTAACTGTGTCTGGCTAACAAAATCTTGAGTTGTTGGGGTTGGGGTTGTGTGCAGGCCCGGCCGTAAGGGGCGCCGTGGGGGCCTGCACACAAACCCGTGGTTGGTGCTTTTTTAGTGCTGGTTTGGTGCGGGCTTAGCAGAAGCCGGCGATGCCGCTCCAGGCAACGGGTGCAGCTTCGATGTTCTCGCGCTGGACAGTTGCTTCGATAAGGCCGTACGGGCGATCCGCGGCGAAGAAGACCTCGTTGGGGTTGTCCAGGCCGAACGGGCTCAGGTCAACCAGGAAGTGGTGCTTGTTGGGCATGGAGAACTTGATCTCGTCCACTTCGCTGTGTGCTTCCAGGACCTTCTTGCCCATGTCGAACAGCGTCTGCTGCAGGGCGTGGGAGTAGTTTTCCGTGAAGCCTTCGAGCAGGAGGGCTTTGATGTCCTCGTAGCTCTTGTTGAAGTCCGTGCCGGCGAAGTCCAGATTGGTGTTGTAGCGCCAGCGGGCGGATACATCGGTGGCCAGGATGCGGTCGGTGGTTTCCGGAAGGGTGGTGTACTTATCCCGCGGGTAGCCGACAAAACCGGACTGCGTGGTCTTCAGGACGGTCAGGTCCTTGAGGCCGGAAATAAGGTGGGTGGTTGCCCCATCACGGACGACGACGGCGGTACGCACCTCTTGTCCGTTGCGGACAAAGCTGTGGTCGTGTCCCTCTCCGTGGGCCTGGATACGATCCCAGCTGTAGGCTTCGGCTTCCCAGCGGCCGCCGGTAACCCAGTCGAATCCGCCGGTGAAGTGGTCTGCGAGGCGTAGGAGGAAGGACTCGGGGGAGCCGATGCCTTCACGTGCGAACGCGTAGACCGTGTTCTTCTGGGTATCGGTGGCAACGACGTGGCCGTTGTCGCCTTGGAGGTGTGCGGCCTGGAAATCGCCGCGCAGTTGCGAAGTGACGTTCAGGTCTTCGATGTGGTGGCGGTCTGTATCCCGAGTGACCTTGACGACGCGGACTTCTGCCTTGCCGTACTGGTTTTCGCCGAGGACGATGTTGTTGCTCATGGTCATATCCCAACTTCTGTGAGGTGGAACCTACGTTCCATCAATGAAATTAAGCGCGTGTTTCCACTGCGTTTCTGGTGGAGCCGACCCAACAAAAAAGAGCCAGCATCCATGGATGCCAGCTCATTACGACCCTGCCTGCTGCTCTCAGGTTACGTGACCTACGCCACGAACTGATTCGAGAGTAGCGCACTATTTCGTCTTGTGTATACGGGTATCGAAGGATCGTTATGAACCATCCAAATGTGACCGGGGCAACTCACTTCGCCTCCCAAGGGGTCTTGACGACTGCTTTCTCCGCTGCCTACACTTTCCACATAACAATAAAAGTTTTCCGAAGAGCGGAAACTGTAGGCATGGGAAAGAGGAGGAACAGATGGACCCGAAGGATACGAACAACGTCGTGGAATTCCCGGCGCCGGGTCAGGAGCTGTACCTGCCCTTCGGTGCGACAGATCCCGACTTCTATATTCCGGCCGACTGTGACCGCAAAGCCGGCGGGTTCTCCCGTTGGCTGCGCGCGCTCCCGGTATTCGGCCGGCAGCGCCCCTAGATCCCCGGCGGCCCCCTTTCCTCGCAAGCTCGGACAGGGAACCCTGCCGCCGTGGGCCCTTATGGGGACGGACTCTGCGCAACAGAGCCAACGAGGCGGGCGATACCTGGGGAGGTATCGCCCGCTCTTCCGTTGCTGCCTGACCGTCGCGCCCGCTCGGTCCCCGCCCCTTGCCGCAGCCCGATTCGTGGGTTCCCTGCGCAACGTGCCGTGCGCACCATCGAATGCGCAGCTAATCCCCGAGATGGGCTCTAGCTTGCTCCCCGCAGTACCCTCAGCACTGTTGTTTTGAACTCCTGCTCCCGAAACAACTGCTGCCACTTGATCCGGATGAACTGCCAGCCGAGCTCGGTGAGGGCCTTTTCTCGCTGCCGTTCCTGGTAGATCACCTCGGCGGTGGGTGCGTAGTCGAAGTACTTCACCTTTCCATCGAACTCCAGGGCCACCTTCTTTTCCTTCCATGCAAAGTCCAACCGATGGTGGCCTTCGGCTGACGCCACCTTCACCTGTAGTTCGGGCGGCTCGATCCGCAACCGTTGCAGCAGCTCGCGGGTCAGGGTTTCGCCGGGTGACTCGGATCGGGCATCGGCATTCTCCAAAGCCCGGCGAAGAGTGAGAACTCCGTTGCGTCCGGCCAGCGATGCGCACATCTCTTGCAGTTTCGAGGCATCGGCACCTTTTCGGAGGGCGTGATCCATGAGCACCAGGGCTTGTTTGTAGTTGAGCATGCGGCAGCAGTCCACAACCGTCTGTTCCAACGTAGTGCAAGGCATTCCCTTGACGAAAACAGCCCCTATCTTTGCCAGCGGGCGGGTGTGCGGCACCACATCCTTGCCGTGGGAAGTGGTGGACGCTGTTGTTTGCGTCGTGATGTGGACTTTGTCTCCAACATCCCACAGGAATAAGCCGTGGAGACGCGCCGCTGAGGTGTGGCTGTAGACCAAGCCGCCGGACGACGTCGAAAGCGTCCCGTGTGCGTGTGCAGCAATCAATTGCAAGCTGCGAACCCAGGGCTTTTGGGCTGCCCACGTGCTGCCTCGGATATAGCAACCGCGACGTAGTCGTCTTAAGGCGCCGGAGCGAACCAGCGCGGCAATCCTCCGATGGTTGAAGCCTGCTTCGTGGAGCTCATCGGTCCGCCACAAATCCATCCCCGCGGGAAGCTCGTTGCTGTTGTTTGGTGTCATGAGTCAAGACTTCAATGAGCCGGCGTGCGAGGGCAGGGGTGCGTAGGCCTATGTGGACAAGCCCGCTTCGTGGGCTCGCTGCGGACTGTGCCGTGCGAACGGCATGTTGCGCAGGGAACCATCGAAAGGGCGGCATGGCGAATTTTGGCTTCCCGTATGCTGGGTCGACGACCACCTAAGGGTACCTCAAGGTCGTGGCGGCCCTGACCGGACACGGGCCGCAAAACGCTCGCTCGACGGGCCCGTCTACAGGCGGCGCACGGCACAGATCGAGAATCCGACGCGCATCGTCGCGCCGTGCCGGGCGATGTCCCGACTGAAACCCTGCCATGGCAGGTGGCGAAAGAGCCGGCTGGGGAGACGGCACCGAGGCAGCTTCATTCTGGCTGCTATCCAAAGGAATACAAGTAATGAAACTCAAGGTCTCAATGTTCGTGGCGGTGATGGCGTTGGCTCTTTCCGGATGCACAACGCCTGAACCCCAGCCAACACCGTCGGTGACCACCACCCCTACGCCTAGTGCTTCAACGGCAAGTCCGTCGGTGACACCGATTGTGACGCCTACGGTGACGCCGACGCCGACAGTGACTCCAACGGTGACGCCGACGCCCACTCCGACGGTCACTCCAACGGTGACGCCGACACCGACTCCGACGGTCACTCCAACGGCGACGCCGACGCCCACTCCGACGGTCACTCCGACAGTGACGCCCGCGCCCACTCCGACGGTCACTCCGACAGTGACACCCGCGCCCACTCCGACGGTCACTCCAACGGTGACGCCGACGCCCACGCCGACCTCACCTCCACCCACTGGCAGCCTCGCCAGTTTGTCCAGGGTTCCGTGGGACGGCGGGCCCGCCTACTGGGCCAAGTTCCCAGGCGCGGCGAGGCTCAATAATCCGAACCTTTTCCCCATCGGCGTGTGGTATGGGAAGCCTTCGCACGCGATAGCCCTCAAGGACATCGGCGTCAATGTGTTCCACAACGCCGAACGCGACGGTTCGCCCATGAGCATGGTCACCGACACGGGAATGCTGGTCATCCCCGGTGGAGAATGGAGCCAGTCCGAGGTGGGTACCAACCCTGGCGTCGTGGGTTGGGACACGGACGACGAATGCGAGATGGTGGGCCTCGGCTGCGGCAACGTTTCTGCCGCCCAGAACTTGGAGATCATGAAGAACCTGGTGGCCGAGATCCGGGCTAAGAATGACGGCAGGTTTGCGGCAGCGAACTATTCAAAGGGAATTTTTGGCACGTTCTGGGCGCCTGGACTAATGGATGATTTCATGGCCGCAGTCGATATGTCGTCTAATGACCAGTACTTTTACACGCGCGCGGATTTGCAGTTCGAGGCTGATCGGACTCCGTCGTGGCCTGAGGGTGCTTCGGTGAAGACTGCCGCGGCGTATGGGTGGGTCGCGGACCGCATGCGCTTCTACCAATCAAGCCCTGGGATCCAGCCGAACTGGGTGTTCGTTGAGTCGGCGCGTCCGTTCCTGGAAAACAGCGCTGACCGCACCATCACCCCCGAGCAGATGGAAGGTGCCATGTGGTCGGCCATCATCCACGAGGCGAGGGGCATCAATATTTTCCAGCACAACAACGATTCCCAGTTCGGGACGTACTCGCTGGTGGATATACCTGCTGACCGCAAGGCGAAGATCAAGGCCGCATTGGCAGGGATCCAGGCCCTGGCCCCGGTTCTGAATACGCAGAGCTATGTGTGGGATGCGGGGGCGGCAGGTGTGGACACCATGCTGAAAGCCAAGAACGGCAGTGCTTACCTCTTTGCGGGGATCGGGTTGAACGGGACCACCGGCTCCAAAACCTTCACGTTACCGGCCGGGATTACCGGTTCTCACGTGGAGGTCGTGGGAGAGAACCGGACCATCGCCGTGCAGGGCGGTAAGTTCACGGATTCGTTCGCGAACGAGTACACGCACCACGTTTATAAGCTCGCGATCTAAGGGGCACCAGCCCGATTCGGGGGCTCGCTGCGGACTGTGCCGTGCGAACGGCATGTTGCGCAGGGAACCCCCGAAACGGGCCCAGCCGGGCAACCGAAACCTACCCCGCAACCAGCTTCCGCGCCGCCGCCGAGTGCTCAGCGATCAGCCCGGCGACGTCCAGCCCTGGAATCGCACCGTCCACAACGCGCCAAGAACCCCCGACCATCACCCGGTCGGCACGGTCCGCCCCGCAGAGCAGCAATGCGGCGACGGGGTCGTGGCTGCCCGAGAAGCGCAGCTCGTCGGGCTTGAACAAGGCGAGGTCCGCTTGCAGTCCGGGTGCCAGTTGCCCAATGTCGGAGCGCCCCAAAACGGCAGCAGATCCACGAGTAGCCCATCCCAGTGCCCGCTCCACGGGAACTGAGGCGCCATAGCGGAGCCGCTGCAAGTACAGGGCCTGACGAGCCTCGAGGATCATGTTGGAGGCGTCGTTCGACGCCGATCCGTCCACTCCCAGCCCCACGGGAACGCCCGCAGCCTCAAGTTCCAGGACGCGGGCAGTCCCGGAGGCGAGGCGCATGTTGGAAGTGGGGCAATGGGCGACGGCGGTGCCCGCGGCTCCCAGCCTGGCGATCTCGTCGTCGTTGAAGTGGATGCCGTGCCCAAGCCAGGTGCGGGATCCCAACCAGCCCACAGATTCCAAGTAGTCCACGGTCCGCAGTCCGAACATGGAGCGGCAGAAGTCTTCCTCGTCAATGGTCTCGGCAAGGTGCGTGTGCAGCCGGACATCGAAGCGTTCGGCCATGGCTGCACTCTCGGCCATGATCTCCTTGGTCACCGAGAAGGGCGAGCACGGGGCAAGCGCGATCTGCACAACAGCCCCATCACCGGTCTCGTGGTACTGACGAATCAGCCGTTCGCTGTCCGCAAGGATCGCTTCAGGCGACTGGACCGTGGTCCTGGGCGGCAGCCCGCCGTCGTCCTCTCCCAGGGTCATGGACCCGCGGGTCAAGGTGGCGCGCATTCCCATGGCGCGCACCGTAGCCACTTCGATGTCGATTGCGTCTTCCATGCCGTCGGGGAAGAGGTAGTGGTGGTCGGCGGCAGTGGTGCAGCCGGAGAGCAGCAGCTCGGCCAGTGCCACCTGCACTGCGAGTTCCAGGCTGCGCGGCGTCAATCGTGCCCATACCGGGTACAAGTTTTGCAGCCAGGGGAACAGCGGCGCGTTGGCCACGGGGCCCCAAGCGCGGGTGAGGGTTTGGTAGAAGTGGTGGTGCGTGTTGATGAGCCCCGGGAGGACCACGTGGGCGGAGGCATCAAAGACGGTCGCGGGAGAAGAAGGCTGACCGCCCGTAGGCACCAGCTCCAGGATTTTTCCGTCGGAAACCACCAGGCCGCCGCCGGCGTCGAGGTCGTTTGCGGTGAAGATACCCAGCGGGTTCTTGATCCAAAGAGGGGTCATGACAGGTTCCTTGTCTGGTCGGCGTGTACGCGTTCCAGCTCAGTTAGGCCCTGTCTGCTGATCCAGGTGGCCGGTCCCGCCAGAGGGGTGGCCCGGTCTCCAAAGCGTAAAATGCCCGACGGCGGCAGTCAACGCCCGCGGGCTGCCTGCGGTCACATTCGGGCACCAGCGCCGGCACAAGCGCCGGCACCAGTCCGGCGCCTGCCCGCGGCACAGGTAATTTCGCATCACGAAATTAAGTTTTCAAAAAACTATGGCGCGGCTCACAAACCTGGTGCTACGCTCTAACTGCCAAAGGCGGGCACCCGGACCTCGGGAAGCTATCTACCAGGCGCAACTTAACCTTCATCGCACATGCTGA
This sequence comes from Paenarthrobacter sp. TA1.8, assembly GCF_048595705.1. Taxonomy (NCBI): domain Bacteria; kingdom Bacillati; phylum Actinomycetota; class Actinomycetes; order Micrococcales; family Micrococcaceae; genus Paenarthrobacter; species Paenarthrobacter sp. TA1.8. The sequence continues at coordinate 4,099,398 of NZ_CP184287.1, read as the reverse complement.
AGCCTGGTAACCAAGCTAACTGGAGCTCCTCTCTGTAGCGCCCCCAAACAGGTCACCTGGCTTCCTCAGCACTAAGGAAGTCGCAACATGAGTACAACCGTCACGGCCGAGCAATTCCTGGCCACATCCATTGAGCTGGCAACAGCCAATGTCCTTAACAGTGGGGGCCCCTTCGGCGCCGTCATTGTCACCGCGGACGGACGAGCCTTCGAAGGCGTCAACCGCGTCACCGCCACGAACGATCCCACCGCACACGCAGAAGTCACGGCCATCCGTAATGCCTGCCGCGAACTGGGAACCTTCGATCTCAGCGGAGCAACCCTCTACACCAGCTGCGAGCCATGCCCCATGTGCCTGGCCTCCGCACTCTGGGCACACGTTGACCGCGTGTTCTTTGCAGCAGACCGTCACGACGCCGCATCCGTCGGCTTTGACGACGCCGTCTTCTACGAATACTTCGAGAACGACAACCGGGACGCGCTGATGCCGGTAGCCAAGCTGGAACTGGGCGACCCCCAGGCTCCGGCGGCCCTCCAGCCGTTCAACACATGGAACACGCTTGATTCCAGGATTGACTACTAGGGCCCGGTGGCTGACATGACAATCCTGGACAATTCCGCTGAAAAGCAGACAGCAGCTGAAAAGCAGGCTGCGCTCTTTCCCCAAGGAGACGGCGCAGAGCCCACAGCGGCAAAGCACACGGCAACCGGCCTGGCAGATGGAAACAAGAAGCCCCCGGTGTCGAACTCCTTCCTGGATAAGTTCTTCCAGATCTCGAAGCGTGGCTCAACGTTGGCCCGCGAATTCCGCGGCGGCCTGGTCACCTTCTTCACCATGGCGTACATCGTCATCCTGAATCCGCTCATCCTGGGTGGCTTCTCGGCGGAAAACGCCCCTACCGACGTCGCTGGCGGCTGGCTTTCAGCTGCACAGGTTGGTGCCGTCACAGGCCTGACCGCCGGCGTCATGACCATCATCTTCGGTCTCGTCGCCAACCTGCCCTTCGGCCTCGCAGCCGGCTTGGGCATCAACTCCTTCCTCGCCGTCGCGGTCATCCAGGAAGTTACATGGCCAGAAGCCATGGGCCTGGTGGTCATCAACGGCATCCTGATTGTCATCTTCGGTGCTACCGGTGCACGGACGGCGATCTTCAAGGCAGTCCCGAAGGAACTCAAGGCCGCCATCACTGTTGGCATCGGCTTGTTCATCGCCTTCATCGGCTTTGTGGACTCCGGATTCGTTCGCGCAACAACGGGCGGCCCACCGGTCCAGCTCGGCGACAACGGCTCCATCACGTCCATCCCCACCCTTGTCTTCATCATCGGACTGCTGACCATGGGCATCCTCGTGGCACGCAAGATCCAAGGCGGCCTGCTGATCGGCATCGTCGCCACCACTGTCCTCGCCGCCGTTGCCGAGGCCGTGTTCCGCATCGGTCCAGGCAGCGCCGACAACCCCGGCGGCTGGCACCTCAACGTGCCCATCCTGTCGAGCCAACTGGTGTCCGTCCCGGACCTGAGCTTGGTAGGCCAGTTCGATCTCTTCGGCTCCTTCGCCAGGATCGGCGGATTGGCTGCGACGATGTTGGTCTTCACCTTGGTGTTCACCAACTTCTTCGACGCCATGGGCACCATGACGGGCCTGGCCAAGAGCGCAGGCGTGGCACACAAGGACGGCACGTTCCCCAAGCTGAAGTCAGCCTTCATTGTTGAAGGCATGGGTGCAGTGGTGGGCGGCGCAACGTCCGGTTCGTCCAACACCGTGTACATCGACTCGGCTGCGGGCATCGGCGAAGGCGCACGAACCGGCCTGGCCTCGGTGGTCACCGGCTTGCTGTTCCTGGGCTCCATGTTCTTCACGCCGCTCACCTCGGTGGTCCCGCTGGAAGTTGCGGCGTCAGCCTTGGTGGTGGTGGGTGCGATGATGATGGCGCAGATCCGCGAGATCAAGTTCACCAAGTTCTCCATCGCCCTCCCTGCATTCCTGACCATCGTGACCATGCCGCTGACGTACTCCATCGCCAACGGCATCGGCGTCGGCTTCATCTCCTTCGCGGTGATCAGTGCGGCGTCGGGCAAGGCCAGGAAGGTGCACCCGCTCATGTGGGTGGTCACGGCAGGCTTCATCATCTACTTTGCCCGCGGCCCGATCAACGCGCTGATGGGCGTCTAGCCCGGAGCCGCACCCGCGCCGGCGGGCATACATTTCCGGCACTTCGATCGGCGGTCCGCCGGTACCCACCGCACGAATAGGCGTCCGCCGTCGTCGTCCCTGAATAACAGGCACGACGGCGGGCGGCGGCCCTGGTGATTCAGGGACGGGCACCGACGCTCCGTCAGGGAACGGGGGCAGGGAGATGAAGCCCTTGCCCCCGTTCCTATGAACTCCACTTTTACTGAATAACCGCGACTACCTCCTCTGGAAATGAGAATATGAGGCAAGATCGCGCACTGCTCCGGCCGGGCCACCCGGCCGGGACACCTGGAATAAGGATGTGTTGCCATGCTGGATCTGATGCCTTCACTGGGCAGCTGGCGGCCTGCGGTCTCCGGCCAACTGTGTGCTGTGGCCACGATCGTGGGGACCGGAGGCTCCGTGCCGCGGCCCATGGGGACGTCCATGATGGTCTCCGAAAACGGCGAAATACTGGGCAGCTTGTCCGGAGGTTGCGTGGAAAGTGCCGTGGTGGAAGCGGCCTTGGAAGCAATACGCGACGGCGGCCCTCGCCTTGAGTCCTTTGGCTACAGTGCCGAGGACGCGTTCGCCGTCGGGCTCACCTGCGGAGGAGAACTGGAAGTCCACATCCAGCCGCTCCGGGCAGGATCGCCTGAACTGTCTGTTTTTGCTGAGACTCAGCGCCCTGCAGCCCTGATCCGCCGGCTCGATGGTCAAGGTGGAGTCATGGTGGTCAACGATCCTGTGAGGTTCCGGGCCATGGAATCCGAGGAACTGGCCAAATTGCTGGGCGACCACCCCTCCACACTTTTCGCCGCCGCCGCTCAGGTCGAGCCCCTGCTCCAAGGTGGCCGGGCCGGCTTGGTCCGGCTGGCCCCGCCCGAGGGGTGCATCGACGGGTGGGTCACTACCGAGCGGTTGGCCTTGCCCCCACAAGAGGAAACGCAGCCCGAGCCCATAACTTTGTTCGTGGAAAGCCGGTTGCCGGCAGCTCGGATGCTGGTCTTCGGTGCCAACGATTTCGGAGCGGCCCTGCTCCCGGCCGGGCAACTCCTCGGATACAACGTCACGCTGTGCGACGCGCGGCCTGCCTTCGCGACGCAAAGCCGCTTCGCAGGCGCAGACCAAGTGGTCACCGATTGGCCACACCGTTACTTGGAAACCGAGGCGGCCGCCGGGCGCATCGATTCCCGCACAGTGGTGTGCATCCTGACTCACGACCCCAAATTCGACATCCCGTTGCTTGAGGGTGCCCTCCGGTTGAACCTGGCGTACGTCGGTGCGATGGGTTCCCGTCGCAGTCACCGCCAACGGATCGAGGCCTTGCTCGAGGCAGGCACTCCGCCGGAGTCCTTGGAACGGTTGCATTCGCCCATCGGGCTGAACCTCGGCGCCGTGACTCCTGCCGAGGTAGCAGTTTCCATCACGGCAGAAATCATCGCTGAGCGTGGAGCTGGCCAGAAGACTTCCAAGGCACCCGGGTTCCCGTCGCTCAAGGACAGCACCGGCCCGATCCACTCAGCCCCGACTCACGAAGCCCAATACCTCACTCAGGAGGACCCATGGACATGAACACCATCGAGGCCGTGGTCCCCACCACGGACCCGGCACAATGGCGCGACGGCGATGCCTGGCTCGCCGGGGGCACTGTCCTTTTCTCCTACGGCAGCACGGTCCTCAAGCGGCTCCTTGACCTCGGCCAAGCGGAGTGGCCCGCCATCACCGTCACTGACCAAGGCATCGAGCTGGCCGCCACCTGTACCGTCGCCGAGCTCTACGCCCTGCCACAAACCGCGGAATCCGCCAGCCGCGAGTGGCCTGGCTTGGCGTTGATCCGCCCGTGCTGCGATTCGTTCGTGGCCTCGTTCAAGATCTGGAACATGTCCACGGTGGGCGGCAACATTTGCACCGGCCTGCCGGCAGGGCCCATGACATCACTCTGCGCAGGACTCGACGGCGTAGCCACCATCCTCAGCCCCGACGGCACCAGCCGCAGGGCTCCGGTGGCCGACGTCGTCACAGGCGATATGCAGACTGTGCTGGCACCGGGGGAGTTGCTCCGCAGCATCCATCTGCCCGCCGGTGCACTCTCCGCCAGGGTTGCCTTCCGGCGCTTGTCGCTCAGCAACCTGGGCCGCTCCGGCGTGCTGCTGATCGGGCGGCTCGACCCCGACGGCGGTTTGGTCATCACCGTGACTGCTTCCACCAAAAGGCCGGTACAACTGAGGTTCCCCGCCGGTCAGGTTCCCGACGCCGGGACCTTGGCTGACGCCGTCGGCGATTCCATTCCGTGGCCGCTGTACCACGACGATATTCATGGGCTGCCTGCATGGCGGCGCGACATGACGTTCAAGCTGGCCGAGGAAATCCGGGCGGAGCTGCTGGGCGAATCGATGACTGTTTCCGGCGATTTCTGGCCGCCGCACAACACCTCGCCCCAGCCGTCCACCCAACCAGCCGTACCAAGCACGCAGCAGAAGGAGGCCCGCAATGGCAATTGAGATCAACGGTTCTGCCTCGCAGGGCACACCCCGCCCCGGACAATGCCTCCGCACCTTCCTCCGCGAGGAGGGCAACTTCGGAGTCAAGAAGGGCTGCGACGGCGGCGACTGCGGTGCCTGCACCGTGCACGTCGACGGCACACCCGTCCACAGCTGCATCTACCCGGCAGTCCGCGCCGAAGGCAAAGCGGTCACCACCATCGAAGGCCTGTCCAAGGACGGCGAACTACACCCTGTGCAGGAACAGTTTCTGGAGGCCCAGGGCTTCCAATGCGGCTTCTGCACGGCGGGCATGATGATGACGGCCGCGACGTTCGACGACGAGCAACGCGCCAACCTGCCCCGGAACCTCAAGGGCAACCTGTGCCGCTGCACCGGTTACCGCTCCATCGCGGACGCGGTCTGCGGTCACGCCGGCGCCCACAGCGGCGATCACCAGCACGACACCGGAGCGGACGTTTCAGGGGCGCAGTCAGTTGCCGCAGTGCCAGCCACACCTGGCCAGCTCGGGGACAACGTTCCCGCCCCCGCCGGGCAGGCCGTGGTGACAGGAACCGCCCGCTACGCCCTCGATGTCCCGGCGGAACAACTCCCGGGCCTGCTGCACATGAAGCTCCTGCGTTCGCCGCATCCGCATGCCCGGATCGTGTCCATCGACAAAGCTCCCGCCTTGGCTGTTCCCGGCGTCGTGGCGGTCTTCACCCACGAAGACGCACCGCAGCTGCTGTTTTCCAGTGCCCAACACGAGAATTACACCGACGACCCGGACGATACGCGCGTGCTGGACAACGTGGTGCGGTTCATCGGGCAGAGGGTTGCCGCCGTCGTGGCTGAATCCGTGGGCGCAGCTGAGGCGGGTGCCCGGGCGTTGACCGTGCAGTACGAACTCCTGCAGCCCGTGTTCACTCCGCAGGAGGCCATCCTCCCCGGTGCCCCGGCAATTCATGGAGAAAAGGACGGCATCTTCTCCCGCATTTCCCGCCCGCTCCAGAACGTGGTGGCCGAGGTCCATGCCGAACTGGGCAGCGTGGCCGACGGCTTTGCGGCCGCAGACTTCATTCACGAGCACACGTACAAGACGCAGCGCGTGCAGCACGTGGCGATGGAAACCCACGCCTCCATTGCCTGGCTGGATGAAGACGGCCGCTTGATGATCCGTTCCTCCACGCAGGTACCTTTCCTGGTGAAGCGGACGCTGAGCCGGGTGTTCAACCTGCCGCCAGAGAGTATCCGCGTGGTGGCAGGCCGGGTTGGCGGCGGCTTCGGTGGCAAGCAGGAAGTCCTCACCGAGGACCTGGTGGCCCTCGCAGCCCTTGCACTCCGGAAGCCCGTGCAGCTGGAGTTCACCCGGACCGAGCAGTTCACGGCGACTACCACCCGGCACCCCTTCACCATTCACCTCAAGGCCGGGGCCAGCCGCGATGGTTCGCTCACTGCGCTGCAGTTGAACGTCCTCACCAACACCGGTGCCTACGGAAACCACGCACCCGGCGTCATGTTCCACGGGTGTGGAGAGTCCTTGGCCGTCTACAAGTGCGTGAACAAGAAAGTGGACGCACACGCCGTTTACACCAACACGGTCCCCGCGGGTGCTTTCCGTGGGTATGGTCTGAGCCAGATGATCTTCGCGATCGAGTCTGCCATTGACGAACTCGCCATCGGCATCGGGATGGATCCGCTTGAGTTCCGGCTCAAGAACATGGTCCGGCCCGGCGATCACATGCTCTCCACAACACCCGAACCCGAGGAAGACGTTCACTACGGAAGCTACGGCCTGGATCAGTGCGTTTCCTTGGTGCGGGACGCTCTGGACCGCGGCAAGGAACGCTACCGGGCCGCTGGGCTGGACGATCTCGGACCGGATTGGGTGGTAGGAGAGGGTTCGGCCCTGTCCATGATCGACACTGTCCCGCCCCGCGGCCACTTCGCCCACACCAGGGTGAGCCTGGAGGCGAACGGAAGGTTCGCCGTCGACGTCGGTACTGCGGAATTCGGGAACGGCACCACAACCGTCCATGCGCAATTGGCTGCCACAGCCTTGGCTACGACGGCGTCCAAAGTGACGGTGCGGCAGTCCGATACCGACCTCCTAGAGCATGACACCGGCGCGTTCGGTTCGGCCGGAACTGTGGTTGCAGGTAAGGCGACGTTGGGTGCGGCACTGGAACTCGCCACCCGGATCCAGACGGTCGCGGCTTCACTGACCGGAGCCGCCTTGACTGATTGCCGCTTGGTGGACGGCGCCGCCCAGTGCGGCGATCGCACGTTGCCGCTGACGGAAATCGTCGACGCCGCCCGGCTGCAAGGCGTTCGACTCGCCACGGACGGCAACTGGGGAGGGACTCCGCGGTCGGTCGCGTTCAACGTTCACGGCTTCCGGGTTGCTGTTAATACAGGAACCGGTGAGCTGCGGATCCTGCAGAGTGTCCAGGCCGCCGACGCCGGTGTGGTGGTGAATCCGCGGCAGTGTCGGGGGCAGATCGAGGGCGGCATTGCGCAGGCTCTGGGCGCGGTGCTTTACGAGGAAGTGAAAGTGGACGACGCCGGACGCGTCACCACGGACATCTTGCGGCAGTACCATATTCCGTCGTTCGCGGACGTTCCCCGCAGTGAGGTCTATTTTGCCACCACCAACGACTCCACGGGTCCCCTCGGTGCCAAGTCCATGAGCGAGAGCCCGTTCAACCCCGTGGCTCCCGCCCTGGCCAACGCGATCCGCAACGCCACCGGGATCCGCTTCGGCGAGCTGCCCATCGCGCGGGACAAGATTTACCTGGCCCTCCGCGACCGCACCACTGCACCCGTCTAACCCAACTAACCCACCCAACTAGGTCGCAGCAGAGCGCGTTTTGAGCCGTCAAAACGCGCTTAACTGCGACCTACTTGGGTGCGAAACCTACTTGGGGGAGACGGCGAGCTCCATGAACACACTGTTGGGGTCCAGGGTGTAATCCCCGAACGGCGGGCACTCCGTGAATCCGTGCCTGGCGTACAGTCGGCGGGCGGGGGCGAAGTAGTCCTCGGTTCCCGTTTCCAGGCTCACCCGCTCGTAACCCATCCGGGCGGCTTCGGCCACGATGTGTTCCAGCATTTGGGTGGCCACTCCACGTCCGCGGGCAATGGAAGTAGTGCGCATTGATTTGATCTCGGCGTGCCCGGAGGACAAGGCCTTCAAGGCTCCACAACCCAGCAGAACGCCGTCCTCCCGGGCTGTCCAGAACGTCATCGACTCATGCTTCAACGCCGAGTGGTCCAGGGCATGAACGCTTTCGGCCGGGGAAGTGGCGAACATATCGGCCAGGTGCTCGCTGAGGAGCTCGTGGACATCCGGGCGTGCGGGATCATCAGTTGCGATGCGGATCATGTCCCCAAATTTACCTGCCGCTACCCGTCGAACCTGCCGCTACCCGTCCAACAGATGCAGCTGGTCCTTCGTGTCCAGGTCCTCGCCGGAGCAGAGGTCGCTGCAGTCCACCAGATCCACGAGCCCCGGGTGCGCCTTGAGGAACGAACGCGCGCCCGTGTCGCCATTGGCGGCTGCAGCCGCTTCGGAGCGGAGTCCGACGTCGAAAATTACCGGGTGCCGACGCTTCAGGTGGCCGGACTCGTCCGGGTAGGCGGCTGCGGTGACCCGGCCGGGACGGTGGCTGCCCAGCAACCTGCTCACCGCCGTCGGGGTTAACCCGGGCTGGTCCACCAGCGCCACCATGATGCTGTTGCCTACCATGGCCGCATCAATGCCGGCGCGGAAGGAGCCGGCCATTCCCTTGGCCCAATTCTCGTTCTCGACCACCACATGCGTGCCCAAATCGGTGCTTTGGCGGACAAGGTTGGCCTCAGCGCCGAGCACCACAACAACCTCGCGGCATCCGCCGTCGAACAGCGTGTCGGCGAGTACTTCCACCAGGGTCCTGCCCCGGAAAGGGAGCAGCGCCTTGGGGCCGCGACCCAGCCGTGTTCCGGCGCCTGCAGCGAGGAGCACGCCCGTGGTGGGGGCCGTGCCGGTGTCAGTCATATCCTCACGATACGCGCGGGGCTCCATGCGGTCTCTAGCTCCTTGGGTTTCTTTCCAAGAGATCTACCAATATCGGTTGTAAATTACCGATCAGTAGGGCTTTTGGTGGTCTGAATTGGCCGATATGGTCGGTGAGGGAGTTATGAAGTCAGCTCGGATACGCAGTGTCGCGTGAAAGAACAGGGGAAAATGGCTGGCAGTTTTGAAATTCTCAAGGCAGGAACCAACTCATTCCGGTTCCGGCTGACCGCGGAGGATGGAACGGTTGTGGCAGTGTCGCCACAGTTCCCGAACCTGAAAGCGGTAGTGGCTGGTATCAACGCGGTTCGCGAGAATGCGGCAACCGGCTTCGTGGTCGATAGAAGGAACCTGGGCACCTAAGTCCGGTTCAACGAAACCCGCTCAATGACAATTGGCGGCAGCGTTCTTCACGAACGCTGCCGCCAATTTGTCATGCGGGCTGTTTAGGCGTCGCCGCCTGCTCCGCCGGTGGTGCCGGCGTTGACGTCCAGCAGCTTGTAGCGGTCAATGGCGTACGACGGCGCACCCTCCTCAACTTCGCCCCTCGCCGCCAGCAACTGGAGGGTTTTGGCGACGATGGAGTGGGTGTCGTTTTTGAAGTAGCGGCGTGCGGCTTGGCGGGTGTCGGAGAAGCCGAAGCCGTCTGCTCCGAGGGAGGCGAAGTCGTTGGGGATGAATTGGCGGATTTGGTCGGGGACGGCTTTCATGTAGTCGGACACGGCGATGACGGGTCCGGTGGTGCCGGCGAGTTGTTCGGTGATGAACGGGGTGCGGGCGGGTTGGCCGGGGTTGAGGAAGGCGTGTTCTTCGGCGGCGAGTCCGTCGCGTCGGAGTTCGTTCCAGGAGGTTACGGAGTAGATGTCGGCGGCGACGTTCCAGTCTTCGGCGAGGATCCGTTGGGCTTCGAGGGCCCAGGGTACGGACACGCCGGAGGCGAGGATGTTCGCGGTGGGCCGGTTCCCGGTGGTGCCGTCCGCTGCGGGGGCGGGGGCGAGGTGGTAGATGCCTTTGAGGAGCCCGTTGATGTCGAGGTTTTCGGGTTCGGCGGGTTGGGTGATGGGTTCGTTGTAGACGGTGAGGTAGTACATCACGTTACGGTCTTCACCGGTGCCGTCGGTGTTGTTCTCGCCGTACATTTCTTCGAGGCCGTGGCGGATGATGTGGCCGATTTCGTAGCCGTAGGCGGGGTCGTAGGTTTTCACGGCGGGGTTGGTGGAGGCCAGGATGGGGGAGTGTCCGTCGGCGTGTTGGAGTCCTTCGCCGGTGAGGGTGGTTCGTCCTGCGGTGGCGCCGATGATGAAGCCGCGGGTCATTTGGTCCGCGGCGGCCCAGAAGGAATCGCCGGTGCGTTGGAAGCCGAACATGGAGTAGAACACGTAGATCGGGACCAGGGGTTCGCCGTGGGTGGCGTACGCGGTGCCGGCGGCGGTGAACGCTGCGACGGCGCCGGCTTCGTTGATGCCGGGGTGGATCAGTTGGCCTGCGGGTGATTCTTTGTAGGCCAGGACGAGGTCGCGGTCCACGGAGAGGTAATTCTGGCCTTTGGGGTTGTAGATTTTCGCGGTCGGGAAGAACGCGTCCATGCCGAAGGTCCGGGATTCGTCGGGGACGACGGGCACGAACCGGGCACCGAAGTTCTTGTCCCGCATCAGGTCCTTCAACAAACGGACGAAGGCCATGGTGGTCGCGGCTTGTTGTTTCCCGGACCCGCGTTTGGCCACTTCGTAGGATTTGGCGTCCGGGAGGGTCACGGGGGTGTGGGTGCGGCGTCGTTCGGGCACGAACCCGCCGAGTTCGGCGCGGCGTTCCATCAGGTATTTGATTTCCGGGGCGTCCATGCCGGGGTGGTAGTACGGGGGCCGGTAAAGGTCAGCGTCGAGCTGGTCATCGCTGATGGGGATGCGGAGGTGGTCACGGAAGGCTTTGAGGTCGTCCATGGTCAGCTTCTTCATCTGGTGCGTGGCGTTACGGCCTTCGAAGTGCGGGCCCAGGCCGTAGCCCTTGACCGTTTTGGCCAGGATCACGGTGGGTTTGCCCTTGAACTCGGTCGCTGCCTTGTAGGCGGCGTAGACCTTGCGGTAGTCGTGGCCGCCGCGTTTGAGGCCCCAGATCTGCTCGTCGTCCAGGTCCGCGACCATGTCCTTGGTCTGCGGGGATTTGCCGAAGAAGTGTTCCCGAACGAACCCGCCGGACTCGGCCTTGTAGGTCTGGTAGTCACCATCGGGGGTTTCGTTCATGATCTTCACCAACGCCCCGTCCTTATCGGCTTCCAGGAGGGAGTCCCACTCCCGGCCCCAGACGACCTTGATCACGTTCCAGCCCGCACCGCGGAAGAACGCCTCCAATTCCTGCATGATCTTGCCGTTACCGCGGACCGGTCCGTCCAGGCGCTGGAGGTTGCAGTTGATCACGAAGTTCAGGTTGTCCAGGTTCTCGTTCGCGGCGAGCTGGAGCAGGCCACGGGACTCGGGCTCGTCCATTTCCCCGTCGCCCAGGAACGCCCAGACCTGCTGGTCGGAGGTGTCCTTGATGCCACGGTTCTGCAGGTACCGGTTGGACTGGGCCTGGTAGATCGCGTTCATCGGGCCGATACCCATCGACACGGTCGGGAACTCCCAGAAATCAGGCATCAGGCGCGGGTGCGGGTACGAGGACAGGGCATGACCGGCCTTGGACTTTTCCTGACGGAACCCGTCCAGATCCTCTTCCGTGAGACGGCCTTCCATGAACGCCCGGGCGTACATGCCCGGCGAGGCGTGGCCTTGGAAGAACACCTGATCCCCACCCGAGGGGTGGTCCTTGCCGCGGAAGAAGTGGTTGAAACCCACCTCATACAACGTCGCAGCACCGGCATACGTGGAGATATGCCCGCCGACACCAATATCCGAACGCTGCGCACGATGAACCATCACCGCGGCGTTCCACCGCATGTACGCCCGGTACCGGCGCTCGAACTCCTCGTTCCCCGGGAACGCCGCTTCCTGGTCCACCGGGATCGTGTTCACATAATCCGTGGTCGTCACCATCGGCACACCCACCGACCTGGCACCAGCACGCTGCAACAACGAACGCATAATGTACTGGGCACGCTCGGTACCCTGCTCCGCGATCAACGCATCAAGGGACTCAATCCACTCCGCGGTCTCTTCCGGATCACGATCAGGCAGCTGGGCAGTCAACCCGCTGAGGATGTGTGAGGTCTCTTCTCCTGCAGCCACGTCCAACCTCTCTTCATTGAATGTCTGGGCGCTTGCTCTGTGGGGGCGCTCAAGGAATTTCGTATTGTGAGAATAAAGTTCTGCAATTCGAGATTACGTCTGCTGGTTGGGCAGCGTCAACACGGATTGCGTAACCAAGACAGTCAACTGGGAAAGCTTCGACCAAGCAACCGAATGTGACCCTGCATACACGGAGAACCTTGACGTTACGTGACCTGAGTCATAGAGTGCTTTCACTATTCAATAACTAGATTCCGCATTGTGGAATCAGTACGAAGTGGAGATCCACGATGCAGACGACTTCATCAGTCGGCGTCACTGGGGCTCCGGGAGACGGAAACGCAGGTGGCCCCAACCATCCGGTCGTGGGAAACACCGACCTCTGCGCCATTGCTTCCGAAGCCTCAGGCCGTACCATCAGTCCCGGCCTTTACAACATCGACCTCGCACCCACTAAGGCCAAGGGCCGGAAGTGGACCAGCTACAGCATCTTTACCCTCTGGGCCAACGACGTCCACAGCCTGGGTAACTATGCCTTCGCCATCGGCCTGTTCTCCCTCGGTTTGGGTGGCTGGCAGATCCTGGTGGCCCTCGGTATCGGCGCCATTCTCCTGTTCGCGCTCCTGAACTTTTCCGGGTTCATGGGTGAGAAGACCGGTGTTCCCTTCCCTGTCATGAGCCGCATCAGCTTCGGCATCAGGGGAGCGCAGATCGCCAGCCTGGTCCGCGGCGCTGTTGCCGTTGCTTGGTTCGGCATCCAGACGTATCTGGCATCCGTGGTCCTCCGCGTCATGCTGGTGGCCATGGCGCCGGGTTTGAAAGACCTGGACAGCAACTCCATCCTTGGCCTTTCAACCCTGGGCTGGTTGTCGTTCGTGGCGCTCTGGATGGTTCAGTTGGTCATCGTCAGCTTTGGCATGGAGATGATCCGCAAGTACGAGGCTTTCGCCGGTCCCATCATCCTGGTGACCATGGCAGCGATCGCCGTGTGGGTCTTCATCGAAGCCGGCGGCGCCATCCAGTGGAGCGGCATCAAGGGCCTCGAGGGTACCGAAATGTGGCTCACCATCTTTGCCGGTGGTGCCCTGTGGGTTTCCATCTACGGAACGTTCGTCCTGAACTTCTGCGACTTCACCCGGTCCTCGGCTTCCAAGAAGTCGATCGTCAAGGGCAACTTCTGGGGCATCCCCATCAACATGCTCGTCTTTGGCGCCATCGTGGTGGTCATGGCCGGTGGGCAGTACAAGATCAACGGCACAGTGATCGAGAGCCCCTCAGACATTGTGGAGAGCATCCCCAATACGCTTCTGTTGGTCCTTGCTTGCCTGGCACTGTTGATCCTGACCATCGCCGTGAACCTGATGGCCAACTTCGTGGCTCCCGTCTACGCCCTGACCAACCTCTTCCCGCGGCACCTGAACTTCCGCAAGGCGGCCTGGGTCAGCGGCACCATCGGATTGATCATCCTGCCGTGGAACCTCTACAACAACCCGATCGTGATCGTGTACTTCCTGGGTGGCCTGGGTGCCTTGCTCGGGCCCCTGTTCGGTGTGGTCATGGCCGATTACTGGCTGGTCCGCCGCGGCAGGGTCAATGTCCCGGAGCTCTACACGGAGGATCCCAAGGGCGCCTACTTCTACAAGCGCGGCGTGAACCCGAAGGCCATCATCGCGATGCTCCCGGCCGCAGGCCTGGCCATTGCCATCGCTTTTATCCCAGCACTGGCCGCGGCTGCTCCGTTCGCTTGGTTCATCGGAGCCGGCGTCGCAGCGTTGACGTACTTCGCTGTCGCGGACAAGAAGCAGGTCCACCAGGACGTCTCCGGCGAGCCGATCGCCGTCGCCAGCACCCACTGACACTGAGGAAACCCATGCGCATCCTTGTCGCAAACGTCAACACCACCCAGTCCATGACGGACTCCATCGCAGCGCAGGCTCGTGCCGCAGCGGCTCCCGGCACCGAAATCATCGGCATCACGCCTCGCTTCGGCGCCGACTCCTGCGAAGGCAACTTCGAAAGCTACCTCGCCGCGATCGCCGTCATGGATGCAGTGGTGAACTATCCCGAACCGTTCGACGCCGTCATCCAGGCCGGCTACGGCGAGCACGGCCGCGAAGGCCTTCAGGAACTGCTCGACGTCCCCGTGGTTGATATTACCGAGGCAGCAGCCAGCACTGCGATGTTCCTGGGCCACAAGTATTCAGTGGTCACCACGCTGGACCGGGCCGTTCCGCTCATCGAGGACCGCCTCAAGCTCGCCGGCCTGGACGCACGTTGTGCTTCTGTCAGGGCCAGTGGCATGGCCGTGCTGGAGCTCGAGGAATACCCGGAGCGTGCTGTTGAAGCCATTGTGAGCCAGGCGGAACAAGCTGTTCACAACGACAAAGCGGAAGTTATTGTTCTCGGTTGCGGCGGCATGGCCGGTCTCGACGAACAAATCCGCCAGCGCACCGGAGTCCCCGTGGTGGACGGAGTGGCTGCGGCGGTGACCATCGCCGAGTCCCTGGTCCGCCTTGGGTTGTCTACGTCCAAGGTCAGGACCTACGCCACGCCGCGTCCGAAGACTGTCATAGGCTGGCCGATAACCGCAGCCCAGCCAGCCGAAGCCGCACGCTGACGCTGCCACAGGCAATTCCCCGAAAGGCAACCACATGACTGACTCCAGCCCTCCCGCAAACCCGAGGGTCGCCGTCGTGACCGGGGCCGGTTCCGGAATTGGGCGGGCCGTCGCCAAGCTCATGCTCGCCGAGGGTTACCGTGTTGCGCTTGCCGGCCGCCGGGAGGCGCAACTCCTGGAAACGGCCGGCGACCATCCGGACGCGCTGGCGGTTCCCTGCGATGTAACGGCGCCCGACGACGTCGCGCGCCTTTTCGCGGAGGTCCGCCAACGCTGGGGTCGGGTTGATGTGCTGTTCAACAATGCCGGCATCTTTGGGCCGGCGGGCGACGTGGGCGACATCAGTGTGGATGAGTGGGAAGCAACGCTTCGCGTGAACGTCACGGGCTCCATGTTGTGCGCCGCGGAGGCTGTGCGAACCATGAAATCCCAAGAGCCGCAAGGTGGCCGCATCATCAACAACGGCTCCATTTCGGCGCACTCGCCCAGGCCCAAATCCGTGGCCTATACAGTCACTAAGCACGCGATGACGGGCCTGACAAAGAGCATCGAGCTCGACGGCAGGGAGTTTGGTATTACGTGCGGGCAGATCGACATCGGCAACACCCGTACCGAAATCATGGACACCATTGGCGTGGGCTCCGGGGCGCTGCAGGCTGACGGCAGCCGCAAAGTGGAGCCCATGTTCCCCGTGGACGATGCAGCCCGTGCCGTGCTGATGATGGCCAACATGCCGGCGTCGGCCAGTGTCGGATCCTTGGTGGTGACCGCTGCCGGCATGCCCTTCGTGGGCCGCGGCTAGCCTCACAGCACCGCCCCAAACCGCGGGCCCGTGCCGCCACCACCCACTTTGCTTTTCGAATGCCCGTGACACGCCTGTAGAAGGGTGTGTCGCGGGCATTTCTGCGTCAAAGAAGGTGGTGGACGCACCAACATCCAAGCTCCAAACCGAATGTGACTTTCCACAATATGGAAATGTTATTTCCCCTTGCGGAATTGTGTGAGCAGGCTTACATTTGAAAAACCCCCTCAAAATGTGGGGCCGTTCCCAACTGATTGGTTCAGATCAATGAAGATCCCAGACTCCGCGGCGCTGAAGGCGAGTTCGGCCCCGCAGAAGAAAAAGCGGCTGTATCAGTCGCTCTTTTTTCAAATCCTGATCGCCGTCGTCGCAGGTGTACTCATCGGTCATTTTTGGCCGACAATCGGGTCCGCCCTCCGGCCACTGGGTGATGGATTCATTCAACTCATCAAGATGATCATCGCCCCGCTGATTTTCCTCGTGATCGTCACAGGCATCTCGGCAGTGGGCGACGTCAAAGCGGTCGGAAGGGTCGGGGTCAAAGCGCTCCTGTACTTCACCGGCGCCACTCTCTTCGCCCTGGTCTTCGGGCTCATCGTCGGAAATATCGTTCAGCCTGGTGCTGGCCTTAATATCGACCCCGCTACACTCTCCCAGGATGCGCTCAACGCCAAGACCGGCAATGCGCCTCCCAAGGACGCTGCAGCGTTCATCCTGGATGTCATTCCCGTCAGCGTGATCGGTGCTTTTGCCAACAACAGCCTGCTTCAGGTGCTGTTCTTCTCCGTGTTCTTCGGCGCAGCCATCGTGGTCATCGGCCGCGAACGTTGCCTTCCGGTCATCAGCCTCATGGAAACCGTCCTGGAGCTGATCTTCAAGATCATGTCCTGGATCATGAAAGTGGCTCCCATCGGTGCATTTGGTGCCATGGCCTTCATCATCGGCCAGTACGGACTTGGCACGCTCAGCACTTATGCGCTCCTGATTGCAGCCTGCTACGGAGCGGCGATCATCTTCATCGGCCTGCTGTTCCTGGTGGCTTGGGGGTTCGCCAGGGTTCCCTTGTGGGCGTTCCTGAAGTACACCCGTGAAGAATTCCTGCTGGCACTTGGCACCGCCTCCACTGAAGCAGTCATGCCGCGTATCATGACCAAGCTGACCAACGCCGGCTGCTCCCGTGCAACCACCGGCCTTGTGGTTCCCACGGGTTACTCCTTCAACCTGGACGGCGCCGCGATCTACCTGTCCATTTCACTGCTGTTCCTGGCGCAGGCCTTCGGCCACAACCTTGACCTTGGCCAGCAGTTGGCGGCGTTGGGCGTCCTGCTCCTGACCTCCAAGGGCATGGCCGGCGTGCCGGGTTCGTCCTTCCTGGCACTCTCCGCCACGGCTGCTGCGCTGGGCATCTTCCCGGTGGCCGGCGTCGCACTCCTCCTCGGAGCCGACCGCCTTATGGACTCCATGCGCGTCGTGGTGAACCTGCTGGGCAACTGCGTGGCAACGTTCGTGGTGGCCAAATGGGAAGGCCAATTCGACCGCAACGTCATGCTCCGCGCCTTCAACGGCGAGATCACCAACCACGATTCCGCCATCATGCTCGGCAAGGAAGAAGTCTTCGAGGAGCAGGAACTCGAACGCATCAGTGGCGGCCAGGAGCCTTCGCCCAAGTTCCGTGGCGGTCCCGCCGCGGAGGACATCCCGCAGTTCGAAATGAGCAAACGGGGCCAACCATCCGCCCCGGTCTGCCCGGACTAGTACAGCCCACAGCATGAGGCCCCTCAAGAGGATTCTTGAGGGGCCTCAGCTGTGCGAAAACCCATTAAAGGGGCAGCAACTCCGAGAGATCCGCACGCAAACCGGACGCAGTCACCCTATGGTCCGAGACTGCGTCTGCCCACGAAATCCGGCCCGTCACCAACGAAAGCCAGGTGGCGGCGTCGCACTCGATCACGTTCGGGGGAGTGCCGCGCGTGTGGCGGGGCCCCTCAACGCACTGCGTCACACCGAACGGCGGCACACGGACTTCCACCGAGTTGCCGGGCGCGCGGGCGGTGACTTCCTCCAGGGAGTATCGGACCGCCGTCGCAATCAAAGTGCGCGACGGCGGCGGGCCGGCAACGCTGCCTGGCTCACCTGTACTGCCGGAAGGCTCGACGGCGGCCTGCCAGGCTGCCAGCGCGGCGCGGCCTTCCTCGATGTTGACGCGGCGTCGTGCAACAGCCATTTGTTCCTCTCCTCAGAAGTACTAGTCCAGCAGGGCGGAGACAGCGTGTCCCAGCCGGATCTTGCCCACCTCGTGGCCGCCGCCGAGCACGGGCTCCACCACGCGCTCCAGAACGCTGGAAACTGCCGGGATGTCCACCGCACCGCTCACGGCCAGCAGAGTCAGTCCTACCAAGGATGTGGCGCGAAGGTTGCCGTCCAGCATCTTCACGGCCACGGTTGCGCCGGTGGGAGTCGCCAGGACCAGGACGCCCTCGGCACCGATCTTGGCCAGGACCTCCAGTTCCTCCATCACGATCGTGTTGGACTCACCCTTGCCCTGAACTGCCCAGGGGTAGTCCAGCATGGACGTGGCGATGGTGGCGGCACGTGCGTTGGACGACTTATCGCCCGGGGATTTGGCCAAGCGGGAGTAGGCGCGGGCCAGGCCGGTCAGCGAGATGGCGGCAACGGGTGCTCCGCAGCCGTCGATACCCAGGTGGGAGATCGTCTCGCCGCTGTATTCCTCGATCACCGAGCGAACGCGCTGCTGGAGCGGGTGGTTTGGTTCGAGGTAGCTGCGCAGGTCCCAGCCGTTTTCGGTGCACGCCCACAGGAATGCTGCGTGCTTCCCGGAGCAATTGAAGGCAAGTTTGGATTGTCCGCGTTCGGAGCGGACCAGCCAGTTGCGGGCCGTTTCGTCCTGGGGCCAGGCGGTGGGGCACTGGAGGTTTTCTTCTTTAACACCCGCTGCCTTGAGCATCCCTTCCACAACGTCCATATGATCAAGGGAACCGGTGTGGCTGCCACAAGCCACAGCAACCTGGGCGCCGCGGAGGGGCACGCCGGACTGCATGGACGCCAAGGCCTGGAAGGGTTTGAGGGTGGAGCGGGCGAGGATGGGGGCGTCGATGTCACCAAGACGGGTGACCACCGAGCCGTCACCGGCAAGAACCACGGCCGCGCCGATGTGCCGGGACTCAATAAAGCCACTTCGTTCGATCACTGCCAGTTCCACCGCGGACTCAACGTTGAACGTTTCATGCGAACTCATGGGCATGAATCAAGTCTAGGGCGCGGCGGGTCGGTTTCCCGGTCATCCGCGTGCCCGCGCGCGTGATCCGTGCACGCCGGGCCTCACGCCAGGCCCCACGCCGGGCCCGTGTCCACAGGTCCGGTGAATGACACAGCTTAGGCCCCGCGCCCTTCACAAAGTACCCTTGAGGACTGTGAAGGTACTCGTCATTGGCCCAGGCGGCCGCGAACACGCCATTGTCCGCTCTCTGCTTGAAGATCCCAACGTTTCCGAGGTCCACGCGGCCCCTGGCAACGCGGGCATCAGCAAACTCGTTCCCACCCATGCGATTGACGGGAACAACCCGGAAGCCGTGTCCGCCCTCGCCACCAAGCTGGGCGTGGACCTGGTTGTCGTAGGACCCGAGGCGCCTTTGGCTGCCGGTGTGTCCGACGCCGTCCGAGAAGCCGGCATCCCGGTGTTCGGTCCCAGCAAGGAAGCAGCCCAGCTGGAGGCTTCCAAGGCGTTCGCCAAGCAGATCATGGCTGAAGCCAACGTTCCCACGGCTATGGCTCGCGTTGCCACCAACGCTGACGAAGCTGCCGACGCCTTGGACACCTTTGGTGCCCCGTATGTAGTTAAAGACGACGGCCTGGCCGCTGGTAAGGGCGTGGTGGTCACCAAGGACCGCGCAGAGGCCCTGGCACATGCCCAGGCGTGCTTCGACGCCGGTGGAACAGTGGTCATCGAGGAATTCCTTGACGGCCCCGAGGTTTCCCTGTTCGTCCTCTGCGACGGCCGCAACACCATCCCGTTGTCCCCGGCGCAGGATTTCAAGCGCATCTTCGATAACGACGAAGGTCCCAACACCGGCGGCATGGGCGCGTACACCCCGCTTGAATGGGCTCCTGAGGGCCTGGTCCAGGAAGTCATCGACCGCGTAGCCCAGCCCACCGTGGACGAGATGGCCCGCCGCGGCACGCCCTTCGTTGGTGTGCTGTACTGCGGCCTCGCCCTGACTTCCCGCGGCATGCGCGTCATCGAGTTCAACGTTCGCTTCGGCGACCCCGAGACGCAGGCCGTCCTCGCTCGCCTCAAGACCCCTCTCGGTGCGCTGCTGCTGGCAGCTGCCAAGGGCGAACTGGACACGGCAGAAGAGCTGCGCTGGTCCAAGGACACGGCAGTCGCCGTCGTCGTTGCTGCCGAAAACTACCCGGACGCACCCCGCACGGGCGATCGCATCCGTGGACTGAAGAAGGTGGACGAACTGGACGGTGTCCACGTAGTACACGCCGGCACCAAGCTGGATGACGAAGGCAAAGTGGTCTCTGCCGGCGGCCGTGTCCTTGCTGTTGTCGCGCTCGGTTCGGATCTGGTTGAGGCCCGTGAAAAGGCGTACGACGGCGTTGAGCTGGTTCAGCTTGAAGGCTCACAGTTCCGTACGGATATCGGAGGCAAAGCCGCCCGCGGTGAAATCCGCGTTCCGTACACGGCTACAGGAACCATTCCGAAAGTGCAGGCCTGAGCATGACTGAAGGCATCCCTACGGGCGGCTTCGAAACCGAAACGCTGGAACTTCCGGGCTGGACGCACGTCTACTCCGGCAAGGTCCGCGATCTCTACGTCCCGGCCGACGAAGCCATCACGGAAAAGATCGGCCAGGAATGCGTGCTGGTTGTCGCCAGCGACCGCATCAGCGCCTACGATCACGTGCTGAGCAGCGAAATCCCGGACAAGGGCCGCGTCCTGACGCAGCTGAGCCTGTGGTGGTTCGATCAGTTGGATGTTGAGCACCACGTGTTGGCGTCCACGGTTGAGGGCGGTGTTCCTGCCGCCGTCGAGGGCCGCGCCATGATCTGCAAGAAGCTGGACATGTTCCCGGTGGAATGCATCGCGCGCGGCTACCTCACCGGCTCCGGCCTGGCTGAGTACAAGGAATCCCGCACGGTGTGCGACATTCCGCTGCCCGAGGGCCTGGTTGATGGTTCGCGCTTGGAGAAGGCCCTCTTTACGCCCTCTGCCAAGGCCGAAGTGGGCGAGCACGACGTCAACATCACCTATGACGACGTCGTAGCCATGGTGGGCGACGACATCGCTGCCCGCCTGAGTGAACTGACCCTGAAGATCTACACCCGCGCTGAGGAGATCGCCCGCGAACGCGGCATCATCCTGGCCGACACCAAGGTGGAGTTCGGGATTGACGCTGCCACCGGAGTGATCACCCTGGGTGACGAGGTCCTCACCCCGGACTCTTCACGGTTCTGGGATGCGTCCACGTACGCGCCGGGTCAGTCGCAGCCTTCGTACGACAAGCAGTACGTCCGCGACTGGCTGACCTCCGCCGAGTCCGGCTGGGACAAGTCCTCGGACGCTCCTCCGCCGGCACTGCCCGCCGAGGTGGTGGAGCGCACCCGTGCCCGCTACGTGGAGGCTTACGAGAAGCTCACGGGCCGCACCTTCGCCTAGAAGCACCCAACTGAGTCGCAGTTAAGCGCGTTTTGACCCCTCAAAACGCGCTTAACTGCGACTCAGTTGGGTTAATCAGGCTTCCGAGTGTTCTTTCGCGGCACGACGCTCGGCCAGCCGGATCTCCAGCACTGCGTCCATGGCCTGTTGAACCCGGTCCGACGCTCCTGCCGCACTGAAGTCGTGCTGCGCCTCTTCCAGGAACTGGAGCGCCTCCGCGGCTTCCCCGGCTGCTTTCAAGGACTTTCCCAGCAGCAGCGACACTTCGCCTGCGGTGTGCCGGGCCAGTACCTTACGGTCTGCGTAGATTTCGCGGAGCTTCTCGACGGCGGCAGGGATGTCCCCGGTCAGGTACAGCCAGCGGGCGCGGATGAAGGCGACTTCAAGCTGGTCTGTCTTGTTTCCGCCCACAATGGACAGCGCGAGTTCTGCACGCTCAATGGCGGACAACGTTTCCGGTTCCACAATTCCCGAGGACAGTCGAACCGCTGCGGACGCCTTGTTGAAACGGGCCCACAGCTCAATGTCGTTGGCGGGGGAGAGGAGTTTGGCTGCACGCTCGTGGTGCTTGATGCCCTCCACGTAGTCGTGGCGCATGAAGGCGACGTTGCCGACCACCCAAGCGACTTCGCCGGCCAGTTGCGACATGGAGTGCTCGTCCATGTGCTCGATCATCGCCAGGCAGTACTGCCAGGCTTCGTCCAGCTTGCCGCTCTCGGCCAGGGCACCGATCAGCGCGCGGTGCGCACCGATGATGAGCGTGGACCCCTTGGGCAGCTGCTCGCTGAGCTTTACGGCTTGCTTGGCATGCTCGACGGCGGTGGCCAGTTGACCTTGTCCGTGACACACCGCGGCAAGCATCTGCCAGGCGCGCACCCCGAGGCCAGCGGATTCAGTGGCCATGGGGTGTTCCAGGAGGTGCTCAACGATTTGCTGGCATTCCTTCAGCTGGCCTTGCTTCATCACACACTCGGCCTGCATGTACGTCATGTTCCACCAGGCGCTGTTGTTCTTGGCCTCGAGGGCAATCTGCGCAGCTGTGGCAGCGTGGCTGGCGGCGAGCTGGTAGTCGCGAAGATCCCAGGCCTGTCGGGCGTAAAGACCGGCGAGGACATACTCGGCATCACTAACGGAGACAGGCTGGCTCCACGCTTCCAAGGCCTTCGGTGCAAGTTCGAGCCTGCGGGCCAGCTCCTCGATGACTTCGGCCGTGGGCTCACGCCGGCCTGTCTCAAGCAGCGAAATGTAGCTCGGTGAATACAGGTTTTTGCCGAGCTCTGCCTGCGTTAACCCACGTTCGAGCCGTTCGGCACGTAGCTTCTCGCCGAATCCGTTTCCCACGGGTCCCTCCTACAGGTGTCTTTTGACCAAAACCTTGACAGTCTCTGTGGAAAACATTTTACAATGTATGTCAACAGGGACCGTGCAATTTCCGTAACGAATCCGACTCGCATTGGGGTACTACATCATGTTCAAGAAAATCATCGCTTCAGTGGCCGTGGCGGGCGCACTGACGTTCGCGGTTGCGGCTCCCGGGGTTGTCTCTGCTGCTCCTGCAGCAGGTACCAGCACAGTAAGCGCCATTGGTAACTGGCCGGACCCCATGCGGTCCACCACCACAACACCCAAGAAGGACAAGACCGAAACGACAGTCACCACGATGTCCATTGGTAACTGGCCCGACCCTATGTAAAACAATTGTAGTAAAGAAACCCCCGAGGCGTGACGAGCGATGCTTCGGGGGTTTCTTTTTTGCCTTTCGTGGCTGCATTGGCGACACCCAAATTCGCTGAGGAACCGGAAGTGGGGCAGCGACACTCGGATTTGCGTGTCGCACGCGGGGCAGCGTGGCGCCGTAGGTATGAGGAAGGGCTGGCTGACTCCCAACGGAGTCCACAGGCACAGTGCTGCCGACCATCTTCGATCGGGTTCCGCAAACAAAAATGGCGCCGATTTCTCGACGCCATTTTCGTGTTTGGTCGGGATGACAGGATTTGAACCTGCGACCTCTTCGTCCCGAACGAAGCGCGCTACCAAGCTGCGCTACATCCCGATCCGCTGCGAAAGCAACTGTTCAAGAATAGCCGAAACGTCCCGTGATGCGAAATCGGCGAGTGGGTGTCGCTTCTCACCCTCCAAGGCGTCGCGAGCAGGGACCTGAGCTTAGACCAGCGAGTCCCGCCAGGCCCCATGAAGCTGGGCAAACCGTCCGCCACCGCTGATCAACTCGGCCGGCGTCCCGTCCTCCACAATGCGGCCGTCGTGGACCACCAGAACCCTGTCAGCCGTCTCCACCGTTGAGAGGCGGTGGGCGATGATGATGGCCGTGCGGGCCCCCCTGCCACCAGCCACTCCCTCCAACAAGTTGGACAATCCCTGTTGGACCATACGCTCAGAAGGAATGTCCAAGGAGGACGTTGCCTCATCCAGGATCAGTACGGCCGGCGCGGCCAGGAATGCTCGGGCAAAGCCGATGAGCTGGCGTTGACCGGATGACACCCGCCCACCCCGCTTGTTGACGTCCGTGTCGTATCCGTCGGGGAGGCTCATGATGAACTCGTGAGCACCCACCGCTGCAGCTGCGGCCTCGATTTCAAGCCGAGAAGCTTCGGGACGACCAAGAGCTATGTTGTCCGCCACGGAGCCGCTGAACAGGAACGCTTCCTGGGTCACCATGACCACGGCGCGACGGAGGTCTGTGGTGGACAGGTCACGAAGATCTACGCCATCCAGCGTGATGGCCCCGGACGTGACGTCGTAGAAGCGTGCCACGAGCTTGGCCAACGTCGACTTTCCCGCACCCGTCTGGCCTACCAGGGCAATCGTCTGGCCGGCCGGGATGTGCAGGTCAAGCTTTGGAACCACAACTTTGCCGTCGCTGTAGCCGAACTCCACACCCTTGAAGTCGATCTCACCGCGTGAGCTCTTCAACGGTACCGGGTTCTTTGGTGGACGGACGGTGGGCACTTCTTCGAGGAGCCCGGACACCTTTTCCAAGGCAGCTTGAGCACTTTGGAACGAGTTGTAGAACATTGCCATCTGGTCCACCGGCTGGAAGAAGCGTTTAGTGGACAGGATCAGTGCCAGCAGGACGCCAACAGCCAGGTCACCACCCAGAACCCGGAAACCGCCAAACAGCAGGACCACGGCCACACAAACATTGCCGATCAGCACCAAACCAGGCTGGAAGATGCCGTTCAAGTTGATGGAGCGGACGGTGTTCTTGCGGTAGTCCTCGGCCAGTTCGCCGTACCGGGAGGCATTCTCGCGCTCCTTGCGGAACGCCTTCACGGCACGGATCCCGGTCATCGTTTCCACGAAGTGGACGATCAGCCGGGCAGACACCACGCGCGACTCACGGAACGCGATCTGTGAATGCTTCTGGTACCACCGGGCAAGGAAGAACATGGGCACGCCGGCCGCGAGGACGATCAATCCACTCTGCCAATCCAGGGCAAAAACAGTCACGGCAGTGAACACCATGAACAGCATGCCCGACGCCAAGGAGCTCACCCCGGAGTCCAGGAGTTCGCGCAGGGCTTCGAGGTCTGAGGTCTGCCGGGCGATGATGCGGCCGGAGGTGTATTTCTCGTGGAACTCAAGGCTCAACCGCTGGGTGTGCCGGAAGACCCGAAGGCGCAGATCCAACAGCATGGCCTGGCTCAACCGGGCAGTGGAGGTCACGTACAGCGCCGTCATTCCTGCCGTCGCAATCGCAGCCGCCAAGTACAGGGAACCAGCCAGTACCAAGGGCCCGTTGTCGCCCGACTGCAGTGCAGGAAGGGCGTTGTCGATACCGAACGCGATCAACGCCGGTCCCGCAACACGGGTGAGCTGCGAGACCACCACCATGGCAATCGTCAGCCAGAAACGCAAGCGCACAGGGCGGATGAGGGAGGCAAGCAAGGTGAGCGACCGGCGTCGTACGGCTTTGCTGTCTGCTTTAGTGAGGAGGGTGTTGTCCTCGTTGGCGGTTCCAAACGTTGCGGCAGTCACCGGCGGGCCTCCTCAGCTTCTTCGAGCTCGTCCAGTTCGGTGTCCAGGTCCTTCGGGCCGGCGTCCAGGCTGGCGATGACGTAGCGGTAGTGGTCATTCTCGGCAAGCAGTTCCGTATGGGTCCCGACGGCGGTGATGGTTCCGTTTTCGAGCAGGGCAACCCGGTCCGCCAAGGCCACGGTGGAGGGACGGTGCGCGACGATCAGCGTGGTGGTCTCGCGCAGGACCTCGCGCAAACGGGCCTCCACACGTTCCTCGGTATTCACGTCGAGTGCGGACAGGGGATCGTCCAAGACCAGCACCTTGGGTTTGGCGGCGATGGCACGGGCCAACGCAATGCGCTGCCGTTGGCCGCCGGATAGGCTCAGCCCTTCCTCGCCGATCAATGTGTCCACGCCGTCCGGCAACGAGTAGGCGAACTGGGCCTGTGCCACATCCAGGGCCTCGTCCAAGGCGGCGTCGCTGGGATCGGGGGCTCCGAGGAGCACGTTGTCCCGGACCGAACTGGAGAACAGAGTGGTGTCCTCGAACGCCACGGCAACGATCCTTCGGAGTTCGTTGATGTCGTAGTCGCGAACATCCACGCCGTCGATGGTCACGGCGCCCTCGGTGACGTCGTAGAGGCGGGGGACCAGCTGGAGCAGAGCGCTCTTGCCGCTGCCCGTGATGCCGACGAGGGCCATTGTTTCCCCGGGGCGTATATCCAGGGTGACGTCGTGCAGGAGGGTGCCGCCGTCGTCGAACCCGAAACCTGCGTGCTCAAAGCGCAGGGCGCCCTTCACGGATTCCGGAACCGTGGCCAGATCCGGCGAGGTGATGGTGTTGTCCGTATCCATCACCTCGAAGTGGCGATCCAACGCGGTCTTGGCAGTGAGCGCCATGGCCAGGAGCATGCCGGAAAATTCCACCGGAGTGGCCACCACGGCCGCTGTTGCGAAGAACGCCACCAACGCGCCGATGCTAAGTTCCCCACTCGCGGCGAGCATGATGCCCACCACCAGACCGACGCCCAGCGCCAACTCCGGC
Source organism: Paenarthrobacter sp. TA1.8 (assembly GCF_048595705.1). NCBI lineage: Bacteria > Bacillati > Actinomycetota > Actinomycetes > Micrococcales > Micrococcaceae > Paenarthrobacter > Paenarthrobacter sp. TA1.8. The sequence goes on along the minus strand of NZ_CP184287.1, from coordinate 4,073,344 downwards.
AGCAGCGTCACTACCAGCGTGAAGCCAGCCTGCTGTTTCGCCTTGGCGATCTCGGTCTGGCGCAGTTCTTCTGCCTGGCCGTTGAAGTTCTCCAGCGCTTCGCGGCTGCGCCCGAAGGCCTTCAGGACACGGATGCCGTGGACTGATTCCTCCACAGTTGTGGCGAGGTCGCCGGCTTGGTCCTGGCTGAGGCGGGTGACCAAGCTGAAGCGGCGGCGGAAGCGGAACGAATTGATCATGATCGGCACGGCCGCTGCGAGGAAGATCAGTGCCAGCTGCCAACTCATGGAAAACATGACGCCGACGCCGATGATCACAGTAAGCGTGGTGACCACCAGCATGATCGCGCCAAACGCCATCCAGCGACGCAGGAAACTCAGGTCCGTCATGGCGCGTGAGAGCAGCTGGCCCGAACCCCAGCGATCGTGGAAAGCGACGGTCAGCTGTTGCAGGTGGCCGTACAAGGTCACCCGCATCCGGGTCTCAACCGTGGTGGCCGGGTTGATGACGAACTGCCTGCGCAAGGCCACCAGCCCGGCTTCGGCGATGCCTAAAGCAAGAATCACGACGGCGGCAATCCAGACGGGGTCCGTGGAACCACCGGGCTGCAAAGAGTTGTTGACAAGAACCCGCAGGACTTGCGGGATGGTCAGCGCAACGATGCTGGCTAAGAGGGCGCAGATCAAGCCCATGAATAGTCGGGGGAGGATGGGCCGCACATGAGGGTACAGGCGGCCGACGGAGGTGAAGAATGACGTTTGCTTGGACATGCCCGCTTCTCAACAGCTGGATCTTCAGATGGTGCGGAGGTAGTTTCCCGTAGCAACTACCCTATGCCATGGCGTGATTCGTTTCACAGGACCACGCAATGAAGGTGAAATGTTTGACCCAGTTATTGAGGATCGTAATGCTCGCCCGGACTCTCGCTGGTGGACGGGGCTCAGCTGCGTGACGTGAGCGTCAGCAGCACTGCTTCCGGGCGGCACGCGATGCGGACCGGTGCGAAGCGCGAGGTGCCGATGCCGCCGGAGACGTTCACCGGCGTCGTGAAGCTGTCGCTTTCCCAGTCGTGGAGGCCCTTGGCGCGCCAATTGGGGAGATCGCAGTTGGCGACGAGTGCGCCGTAACCAGGGATGCAGATCTGGCCGCCGTGCGTGTGGCCGGCGAGGATCAGGTCCGCTCCGGCTTCGGTGAAGTGGTCCAGCACGCGCTGGTACGGAGCGTGGATGACCGCCACCTTCAGGTGCGGGCGGGCATCCTGGTTGACCGTCCCTCGAGGCCAACCGGCATAGCGTTCGCGGTTCAGGTGGGGGTCATCGACTCCGGAGAAGTCGAAGCGCAGCCCGTTCAGCACCACTGACTGGGCGCGGTTGGTGAGGTCGATCCAACCTCCCATGCCGAAGGCCGAACGAAGCTTCGGCCAGTCCAAGGCAATGGGGTCGGTCCGCATCCGGGAAGGACCACGGAAGTAGCCCACCGGGTTCTTGATCCGCGGGGCGTAGTAATCGTTGGAACCCGGAACGAAGACGCCCGGGAACTCCAGCAGCGGGCGCAGTGCCTGGATCAGGGGATCGACGGCCTTGGTGTGGCTGAGATTGTCGCCCGTGTTGACCACGAGGTCAGGCTTGAGGTCCGCCAGCGATTGCAGCCACTGCGTCTTCTTGTCCTGGCCCGGTACGAAATGGATGTCGCTTAGGTGCAGGACGCGGAGCGGGGCTGAACCGGCAGGGAGAATGGGCAAGGTTTCGTGGCGGACCTCGAACTGGTCCTTTTCCCACCACCCGTATGCGGCGGCCGCTGCGCCTGCTACTGCCCCGACGGCAGCAGTGACGGCGAAACCGCGCCCGATAGTGCGGACGCGGTTTGCCAATGAATCACTAAACGACATGATCAGTTCTTATTGCCGTTGCCGTTGTTACCGTTCCCGTTGTTGCCGTTCCCAGTGGACGGCGGGTTGGGCGCGGTGGACGGGGTGTTTTTGGACGGGGTGTTGTTACGCTGCGGAGCAGGAGCTCCCGTCAGGTTCGACGGCGGAGCCGGGAAGGGATTGGTCCCATAGGCCGGAGCCACAGCAAGCATGTAGTTGGTGAACTGCGGACCAGCAATCATGTAGCCGTCGATAGCATCGTAGGACTTGCCATTAATGGTCAGATTACGGCCGGGACGGGACTGGTCATCCAGAGGATCACCAAACCATGAGGCAGTCGCGAGGCCAGAGGTGTACCCGACTACCCACGTTGAGCCGTTGGTGTCGTTGGTTCCGGTCTTGGCGGCCACCGGGAAGTTCTTGGAGTTCAATGCCGGACGGATCAGGGATCCCGAGCCCTCGTCCAACACCTTGCCCATGGCATAAGCGACGCCGCGGGCTACTTCAGGCTTTACCGCATCCTTGCAACTGGAAGACTGGGCAGGCAAAGAGGCGCCGGACTGGTCTTTCACCGAAGTTATAGCAATTGGTTCGCAGTACTTGCCGTCAGCGGCGAAGGTTGCGAAAGACGATGCCATGGTCAGAGGTGCGGTCTGCGTCGCACCAATGAGGTTGGACAATCGAGTCATCTGAACCTTCGGGTTTGGATCCGTGACTTTACCCGTGTCGTCGCGTGTCGGAAGGCCGCCGTGGATGCCTGTGGCATCAACGATGCCCTGGATGCCGCAGAGGTCAACCTGAGCCGCCGAAGCGAACGTCGCTGTGTTGATGGAGTTCTTGAGGCCCCAGAGGACCGTCATGTTCCGGTAGTACTGTGGTTCGGCATTTTGGAGGTCGAAGCTCCCCTGCACGTTGCCATCATAGAAGCCATCGGTCGGTGTGGGGCACGTATTTTTCCAAGGGAAGTTCTGCGGATACTTGCGAACCGCCGCGTTGACGTTCGTTTCCATCGACTTGCCCTCGTTCAGCCACTGGGCGAACGTAAAGGGCTTCATCGTTGAACCGGGCTGGAATCCGCCGATGCCGTTGAGGTCGTTGCCGTTGGCGTCCAGGACATCCACGTTGAAGTTCTGCGTCTGATCGAACTTGCCCTCTTGAGGCAGCCAAACAGTGTTCTGGGCCATGCTCACGATCTGGCCGGTGCCCGGCTGGACGGAGACGATCGACGCGCCCCACTTGTCCGGGTTAGCGCCAGCCGTTGCGTCGACCTGCTGCTGTGCGACGTTCTGGGCGGTGGGATCGAGGGTGGTCTGGATAGTGAGGCCGCCACGCTGGATGCGCTTGACGCGCTCTTCCGTGGTGTCACCGTACGCCGGGTTGTTGAAGAGCAGGTGGAGCACGTAGTCACAGAAGTACGGAGCCATGGTGGCATACGCGCAGCCCTGGCGAGCCGGGGTGACCTGCGTGGTGACCGGAGTGGCGACAGCTTCTTCGTACTGTGCCTGAGTGATCTTCCCCTGGTTGACCATGGAGGCGAGCACCAGGTCACGGCGAACCTTGGAGCTGTCAGGGTTGGCGATGGGATCGAAGGCCGACGGGCTGTTCACCAGGCCGGCCAGGAGGGCAGCCTGCGGAAGCGTCAGGTCCTTGGCAGAGGTGCTGAAGAAGAACTTCGAGGCAGCCTCAATGCCGTAGGCGTCACGGTTGAAGAAGACGATGTTGAGGTAACCCTCAAGGATCTGCTCCTTGGAGAACTTCTTCTCCAGGGCGATCGCAAGCTTCATTTCGCGAAGCTTGTCGCCCACGCCCTTACCGCCACCGTTGAGCTTGACGTCTTCTTCGCGGTCGGACGCCACCAGGGACTCGTTGATGACGTTGTTCACGTACTGCTGCGTGATGGTGGACGCGCCCTGCTTGTTGCCGCGGGCGGTGCTGACGATGGCTCGCATAATGCCGGTGGTGTCAATGCCGCCGTGCTCATAAAAACGGCTGTCCTCGATAGCGATGACAGCGTCCTTGATGAACGGGCTCATTTGATCCAGCGGAACCTTGGTCCGGTTCTCTGCGTAGATCGAGGCGATCGGCGAACCGTCCTTCGCCAGGATCGTGGTGTTCTGGCTGGGCGGATCCACCTGGAGTTCCGCCGGCAGAGTGTCAAAGAACTGAATTGAACCACTTGCGGCACTGCCCGAAACGGCGGCTGCGGGGACCAAAAGGCCCGCCACCAGGACGCCACAAATCGCGCTCACACCAAGGAAGCCTAGAATCTTTCCGAGGGTGGTGGCAGTGTCGAATAGTGGGTTCTTGCGAGTCACCATGTTTTCCACTTTACCGGCAAGGGCTAGGCTTTCTGTCATGACCAAATGGGAGTACGCCACGATTCCGCTCATTATTCACGCTACGAAGCAGATCCTGGACCAGTGGGGCGAGGACGGCTGGGAGCTCGTCCAGGTCGTCGGTGGACCCGATGGCAAAGGCCTTGTTGCATACCTGAAGAGGGAGAAGCAGTAATCATGACCACCCCCGCAGAAACCACGTCTGCCGCGGAATCCGGCGCCCCCACGTCTGCTGTTGAGCAGCGTCTGGCCGAGCTCGGATTGACCCTCCCCGAGGTCGCCGCGCCCGTCGCCGATTACGTACCTGCCATCGTCTCCGGCAACTACGTTTACACCTCCGGACAGCTGCCGTTTATTAACGGCAAACTCGAAGCTACGGGCAAGGTTTCCCTCGGCGAGTTGGGCGCGTCCGACGAACCCACCGTTGATCCGGAAGACGCCAAGCGTTACGCAGCCCTGTGTGCCATCAACGCCCTCGCTGCAGTCAAGAGCGTCATCGGCGACCTCGACCGTGTTACCCGCATCGTCAAGGTAGTGGGTTTCGTATCCTCCGAACCCACCTTCACCGGTCAGCCCGGCGTGATCAACGGTGCGTCCGAACTCCTCGGACAGGTATTCGGCGACGCCGGCAAGCACGCACGCTCCGCCGTCGGCGTCTCTGTCTTGCCGCTCGACTCTCCCGTTGAAGTCGAGCTCATCGCTGAATTCAGCTAAGGAACCGGTTCACCCAATTGCCGCAGCTTGCCCGCCGTCTGTTCGTACTGCCCCCGGAACTTGAGGGGGCAGCACGAAACTGGCTTGAGCTTGGCGAACGGACCCCCAGGGCCGCCCGCTACGCCTCCTCAGTTGTGCTGTTGCGCGACTCGCCCACCGGTTTGGAAACCTGGCTTGGATACAGGCCAGGTTCCTCGCCGTTGGGCGTTGTCGCGTTCCCGGGCGGCTCCCTGGACCCGTCCGACGACGACCCCGTGGGTTGGTTGGGCCCCTCACCCCAGCATTGGGCTGAGCAGATGGGAACGGACGACGTCGGACTCGCCCGCCGTCACGTTGTGGGCGCCATCCGCGAACTCTTCGAAGAAACCGGTGTCCTGCTCGCAGGCCCTGATGCTTCCTCTACGGTCGAGGCGAACTCCACCGTCGACTGGATGCGCGCCCGCGAAGCCGTGGCCGCCCAAGAGAAGTCCTTCACGGAGATGCTCTCCAAACGCGGACTCTCCCTCCGCACCGACCTCCTGAAGCCACTGGTGAACTGGCTCAGCCCGGACTTCGCCCATGCGCGTTTTAACACCCGATACTTCGCCGCCACCGTCCCCGTGAACCAGCAACCCAGCATCCTGGGCAGTAAGGGGGTTTGGGGCCGCTGGGTCACCGCCGCCGAAGCCATTGCGCTGCGGGATACCTCAGCACTCGGTGACGAAGTCGGCCAGGAAAATACTGTCGGCCTCAAACTCGGTCAGCTCCTGGTGCCAGGCTCCGAGATCATGCTCGAGAAGATGGCCAACGCCAACGGCTGCATCGCCTACCTGAGCTACAAACGCAAGGCCCACGTGTACCAGGCGAAACTGGTGGACGAGGGCGGAATTCTGATGCTCGAGGTCGAAGCCGCCCGCACCGTGGCAGGCGAGCCCCAGCGCGAGCGCTAACCGCCATTTGACGCTCGCTCACGTCCCGCGGGTTTGGGGCTGTCGCTCTTTCACGTCCCGCGGGTTTGGGGCGGTCGCTCTTTCACGTCCCGCGGGTTTGGGGCGGTCGCTCTTTCACGTCCCGCGGGTTTGAGCCGGTCGCTCGCTCACGTCCCGCGTGCGTTAGACCGTGTCTGCCAGATACTCGATGGCCAGCTTGTAGCCCAGCACACCCGCTCCCACGATGACCGCGTTGCACACCCCCGACAGGTAGGAGTGGTGGCGGAACTCTTCACGTTGGTGCACGTTGGTGATGTGGACCTCGACGGCGGGCAGTTGCACAGCCGCCAGGGCGTCACGAAGGGCCACCGAGGTGTGCGTGTATGCGCCGGCGTTGATCACAATTCCGACGGCGGTGCCCCGGGCAGCGTGGATGGCGTCCAGGAGGTCGCCCTCATGGTTCGACTGAACGCAGTCAACGGTGAAGCCATGGGCAGCGGCCGCAGTCATGGCCAGTTGCTCCACATCGGCCAGGGTGGACGTGCCGTACTTCTCCGGTTCGCGGGTTCCCAGAAGGTTCAGGTTGGGGCCGTTGATCACAAGGATGGTGCCGCGACCGGTTTCGGTGGCAGGAGTGGCTTCAGTCATGGCTCCCAATCTATAGCGGTCCGGAGGAGTCCGGGAATCGTTACTTACGGGTGCACTGACCTGCCGAGACGGGGTCGCTGAGGCCGGGAGCCTGCGCGGCCACCGGTTCCAGGTCCTGCATGGTGAGGGCGAAGCCGAGGGCGGCGTCTGTAGTGGTCTTGGCGAAGATCAGCCCGGCCACCTGCCCCTGCATAGTCAGCAGCGGGCCGCCCGAGTTACCCGGCTGGACGTCGCCAGCCAGCCTGTAGACCAGCTCCGGCGAAGGATTGTTGCCGTAAATATCGGGAACCAGGATGGTTGAAATGCCTTGAATTGTGGCCGGCTTGGACTGGAACGGACCGCCGTGCGGGTACCCCGCAAAAGCGGCGGGGCTGCCCGCGGCCAAGTCGGCGCTCAGGGGAAGCGGATTGGACTGAAGACCATCCACGGCCAGGACGGCGATGTCCCGCTGGGAGTCGAAGTACACCACCCGACCCGGCAACGCACCGCCGTCGGGAACTTCCACAACCGGCTGCGACACGCCCGCCACAACATGCGCATTGGTGACGACGCGCCCGGGCGAGACAACGAATCCGGAACCGGTCTGGTTCTGCCCGCATTCGAATGCGGTGCCGGCGATCTTGAGGACGGAATCGGCGGCCTGGTTGAGGGCCGGAGTGTCGGTGGACTCGTTGGGAACGGGCACCGGCGTGACGGGGCCGACGCCCTCAATGAGCTTGGGAATTCCGTCGCCGATCACCGTGGAGCGCAGCTGTGCCATGGTGCTCTTGACGGGCGTGGGAGTCACACTGTCGATGTAACGAATGACGCGTGACTCGGCCAATTGCTGAGAAACGAACGGCACGCCGAGAGAACTGATGCTGAACGCCAGCATGGACATCACCAGCGCCGCCACCACCACGCTCACCACGCCACCGATCAGCCGGTCCACGGCATGCAACGGCTTGATCCGCACGGCGTGGCGGACTTTACGCCCGATCATGGTGCCCAGCCCGTGCCCCAAAGCGATAAGCACGACGGCGGCACCCACCGTGGCGGTCAGCCTCCAACCGCTGTCGGTCACCCAGCCGCTGACGAGTGGAACTGCCATGAAGGCCGCAATGGCGCCGACGACGAATCCTGCGATTCCACCCAGCGTGACCATAAAGCCGTTGCGCAGGCCATAGATCAGGTAGGACAGCAGCATCAAGATCAATGCCAAATCCAATATCGTCAAGCCAAACACCAATGCTCCTCATAGCCGGGGTAGCGCCAATTCTAGGTGGCCACCCTGACAACCAACCGTTAGTCCGGTCACGATATGGGCCGCTTCCACCGCCGTTAAGGGCGTCAGGAGGGGTTGGATGCCCTGAAACCCGCGCCATTTCAGCGTTTCACGTGCCAAGTACGTCACAGAAGCTTAAAAATTCTGAAACAATGGCCTGAGCGCCACGACCGAAACTTATATTCAGGAGATTTCATGGACATCGAGGTATTGCGCCGCGCACCCCTCTTCGCCACCCTTGACGACGACGCATTCCGCTTGCTGACGGACGAACTCACCGAGGTGGACCTTTCACGTGGAGCTTCGGTGTTCCGCGAAGGTGACCAGGGTGACCAGCTCTACTTCATCGTTTCCGGCAAGGTAAAGCTCGGCCGCACGTCCCCCGATGGCCGCGAGTCGCTCCTGGCCATCCTCGGCCCGGGTGAGCTCTTCGGCGAAATGGCGTTGTTCGACCCCAGCCCGCGTACCGCAACGGCCACTGCCGTCTCGGAAACTCGCCTGGCTGGCCTCAAGAATGAGAGCCTCAACGCCCTGCTCCGCACGCGCCCTGAGGTTTCCGCGCAGCTGCTGCAGGCCCTGGCCCGCCGTCTCCGCCGGACCAACGACTCCCTCTCAGACCTCGTCTTCTCCGACGTCCCGGGCCGTGTAGCCAAGGCACTCCTCGATCTGGCAGACCGCTTCGGCCGCCCCGCAACTGACGGCGTCCTGGTAGCGCACGAGCTCACCCAGGAAGAGCTTGCCCAGCTGGTGGGAGCTTCCCGCGAAACCGTGAATAAGGCACTTGCCGAGTTCGTTCAGCGCGGCTGGCTCCGCCTGGAAGCCCGCGCCGTGGTGATCCTGGACATGCAGCGCCTTCGCCAGCGTTCACGCTAGACAGCGACGAAAAAGCCGCCCTGGTTCTGAACCAGGGCGGCTTTTTAGTGTCAACCGTGAGCGAGCGTGCGGCTCAAGCCGGTGGGACGTGAGAGAGCGTCAGAGGGTCGTGAACCGCAGCAGGATGGCGTGCTCCGGATTCAGGACCGGCATGGGAAGGCCCACCTCGCCAAGGAACCGCCCCGAAGCGTCAGCCCCGGACGCCAGCCACGGTGCCGGCTTTGCCTCGGTGAACGTGTGCCCGTAGTCGGCATCCCCGGGTGCAGGGAAAATCGCCTCCACCCGGTAGGTCCGGGACGGTTCCAGCCCCGGGAAGGTCACTCGTCCGGGTAGTTCGCTAAAGCCTGTCCGGGTCTTCACCACGGCGAAAAGAGCAGCCGTGGCACCAACTGGCGTGCCGCCGTCGAGCCCTTCAGTGTCAGCCACCACGCCGTGCACCATCAGCGATTCGTCCGGCACATCGGCCCGCACCATTCGGCCACTGTGGATGAGGCCGCGGTGTTCCTTGTAGAGGCCGATGAAGCGCTTGAGTTCTGCGCGCTCTTCTCCGGCGATGGAGCGGACGTCCCACTCCATGCCGAAGTGTCCAAACAACGCCGTGATGGCACGGAATGAGAGGTCGTGCGTCCGCCCCGTTGTGTGCGACGTGGTGGGTCCAATGTGCCCGCCCACCAGTTCCGGCGGGACCACCATTCCGGTCCATCGTTGGATGGTTTGCCGTTCCAAGGCGTCGTTGCAGTCTGAAGCCCAGATCCGGTCGGTCCGTTCCAGGATCCCAAGGTCCACGCGGGCGCCACCCGAGGAACAGCTTTCGATTTCAACCCCGGGATGGGCCGCATGGAGCGCATCGAACAGCCGGTACGCGGCCAGAGTTTGCTCGTGCACCGAAGCCCGGCCAGCATGCCCGTGTTCCAGAAGATCGCGGTTCTGGTCCCACTTGAGGTAGCTGATGTTGTTCTCGCGCAGCAAGCTGTCCATGCGTTCGTAAATGTACTGCCACGCATCCGGGTTCACGAGGTCGATCACGTGCTGCTGCCGCCACCCAAGGGGGAGTCGGCCGCCGTCCTTATAGGAAACTGCTGAGGGGCCCACGACCCATTCCGGATGAGCCCTGGCGATGTCGGAGTCAAGGTTGACCATTTCCGGCTCAACCCACAGACCAAACTCCATGCCGCGGCTGGTCACGGCATCAATCAACGGCGTCAGGCCGTTGGGCCAGAGGGTCTCGTCGACGTACCAGTCGCCCAGCCCCGCGTGGTCGCCACGTCGCCCGCGGAACCAGCCGTCGTCGAGCACGAAACGCTCAACTCCAAGATCGGCAGCCGACTCCGCCAGTTCGATCAGGGCGTCCAGTTTGTGGTCGAAATACACCGCTTCCCACGTGTTGAGGACTACTGGGCGGGCTTTCCCGGAAGCTGCACCCACATGGTGCGGCCGCGAACGGAACCACGCGTAAAACGCCTCGGAGATCCCGTCCAGCCCACGGTCTGAGTAAGCCGCAAACAGGGCGGGAGTCGTGTAAATTTCGCCGGGCTGCAGGACCACTTCTGCGGGTCCTAACAGCTCGGAGCCGCCCACCATGGTGCGGCCATCGGCAACGCTGTCCGCAAACTGCTCGTGGTTTCCGCTCCATGCCAGGTGGGTGGCCCACACCTTGCCGTGCCGGTTCCCAAAGCCCGCAGTTCCGGCCGCCAGCAGAAGGGAGGAGTCATGCCCGGTGCGGCCATGGCGGCCGGTGCGGACCCAGGTTCCTTGTTGGATGGCCCTGCGCTGTGGGTGCCGCTCACGGCACCAGCGGCCAGTCAGGTCCAAAAGTTCGACGGCGTCAGGCGCCACCGGGAGCATCGTCGCCAACTCATCCACCTGGAAAGGCGACGTGCCGTCGTTCGTCACCGAGTGCCGCAGTTCGAGAAGCCCGCCCGGGTGCAAGGTGAGGTTACTGGTCACGGTGATGCCGGCGTCGGGGTCTGTTTGAACAATCACCGCGGAGTTGCCATCTGCAGTCGCGCTCACCAGCCGAAGGCGGACGGAGAAATCGAAGCCAGGTATGCCGTCTATGATGCGGTGTCCGCGAAGTCCCGGCCGTCCTTGCCACGACGACGACGCCTGGGGGAGGAGCCCCGCTGGGACGTTGGCATCGATGGACGAGGGCGGGATGGGCTCGCTGAGGATGGACAGGTCCGGCAAGGTATCGCCCAGGTCGGCTCCCCAGTGGATGATCTCAGCCTCTCCACGGTGGGTGGCGATCACCAGGCTGGTACCTGCGGAACGGAGATGGAGCGGGTGCATGTGTTGAGTCACTTTCACATCGGGTCGTGTGTGGGGGGTGTTGTGAGGCCCGCTCTGCACGCTATTTCGATACGAAAACGCGCAGAGCGGGCCCCACAACGGGTGGGGGTGCTACGGGTGGGTTGTTACTTCGCGAAGAGGGCGTTGACTTGTTCGTTGGCGGCCGTCAGTGAACTGGCGGGGGACTTGCCCGCGATCACCGCGTCCATTGCCGGCTTCATGATTCCAGAAACCTTGGAAGCGTTGTCAGTGATCGGGAGCATGAAGGTGGTCTTGTCCTTCACGTGCTGGGTGAAGGCAGTGACGTCCACGTTCTTGGCCTTGAAGGCGTCTGCGGCTTTCTCGGAGGAGGTGGTGATGGCCGGGAACACGACGGCCTTGGAAGCCACGACATCCTGGCAGGCGGCGGAGCCGAGGTACTCGACCCACTTAATGGCGGCGTCCTTCTTCTTGGTGCCCGCCCAAACGGAATCGGCCAAGCCATTGAACATGGAGGCGCGCTTGCCTTCGGGGCCCTGAGGTGTGGGGGCGATGCCGACGTCGATGCCCTTGTAGCCGGTGTACTGGCCGATCATCCAGGAACCATTGCTGTTAATGGCGGCCTTGCCTGCGCCGAAGCTGTCGGCAGCGTTGGCGCCAACCGTGGTTTCAAGTTTGGGCATGTAGCCTTTCACTGCGAGCGAGGCCCACCAGTCGATTGTGTCCTGGAGCTTTTTGTCGTCGTAGTTGAAGTGGGTGCCCCAGGGGTTCTTGTCTGTGGTGGTCCAGCCAGTGGTGGCGGACAGGTAGCTCCACTGTGTCTGGCCGGCGTTCTCCGCATCGGAGCCCGGCAGGCCCAATCCGTAGACGGCAACATTGTTCTTGTCGAAGCCTGCCTCGTCGCCGCGTTTGCCGTTCTTGTCCACAGTGAGTCGGGCGATTGCCTTCTCGTAGGTTCCGCCGTCCTCCGGGTTCCAGGTCAGGGAGCCCATTTGTTCAGGGGTGATGCCGGCGTCGGTGGCCATCTTCTGGTTGTAGAACAGTGCGACGGTGTCCCAGTCTTTGGGCAGGCCGTAGCGCTTGCCATCCTGACCCACCCAGAGGTCCGCGAGGCCTTCGTTGTACTGGGAAAGGTCTATCTTGTCCTGCGTGATGCTGTCGTCAAGGGCCACCAACTGCTTGGTCTTGAGGAAGTCGGGGTACTTGGACAGGTGGTCCGTAAAGACGTCCGGTGCGGTGCCGGAGGCCATGCCATTGGTGAGCTTGGACCAGTAGTCGTCCCAACCGGTCTGGGTGATCTTGACGGTGATGTCCGGGTTGGCCTTGGTGAAGTCAGTGGCGCACTGCTGGTAGGCCGGGAGTTGATTGGCGTCCCAGAGCCAGTAGCTGATCTCGCCCTGGGCGGCGTCTCCTCCGGAACTCCCTCCGGAGCTGCCGCCCGAGCAGGCCGACAGTGCGAGGACAGCGGCTGCTGCGACGGCGACGGTGCCTAATGCCTTCTTGTTCATCATGGTTGGTCCTTTCAGGACGGGATGGGGTGCGTTCCGGCACATGCCGGTTTCCGCGTGCGGGAGGTAGAGAAAGCTATTTGGTGCCGTTGAAGCCGATGGAGTTGACGATTCGTTTGCCGAAGATGGCGAAGAGGATCAGCACGGGCGTCGCGGACACGAGCGTTGCGGCCATGAGCCCGGACCAGTCCGGCGCCCCTTGCGGGGACTGGGATTTGAAGACTCCCAGTCCCACGGTGAGCACCCTGGATTCCTCGGAGGTGCCTACGAGCAGGGGCCAGAAGTATTCGTTCCATTGACCCATGAAGGTCAGCAGGGCCAGGGTCGCGATCGGGGCAGCGGCGTTGGGCATGATGATTTGGAAGAAGATCCGCCAGTGCTTGGCGCCGTCGAGCATTGCAGCCTCTTCAACTTCCCTGGACATGTTGAGGAAGAACTGGCGCATGAAGAAGATCGCGAACGGAGTCATGAACAGGTAAGGCAGCACGAGTCCGAGCATGGAATTCAGCAGGCCCAGGTTCTTGATGAGCAGGAAATTGGGCAGGGCGGTGAAGATCGGCGGAACCAGCATGGTGGCAAGGAACAGGGAGAAGACCGCGTCGCGGCCTTTCCACCGCAACCGGGAGAAAGCGTAGGCGGCCATTGAGCTGAAGAACACAGCGCAGGCGGTCGTGATGCCGGAGAAGAGCAGTGAGTTCCAAAGGTATTGCCAGAAGTTGATCGAAGCGCCCGAACCGCCTTCTGCGATGGCTTCGGAGGCACTCTGGAGGCCGAAGACACGCTTGAATGCGCCCAGGTTGAAGTCGGCCGGCAGCAGGTTGGCAGAGTTTGCGGCGAGGGAGCCGTTGGAGGACAGGGCTGTGCGCAGCACCCAGTAGAAGGGCAGGATACTCACGGCGACGGCCAGGGCAAGGAGGGTCAGGGCGATGGCTCGGCGCCAGTTGAAGGGACGGCTGAGCGGGCGACGGCGGCCGCCGTTCTTGGGCGATGCAAGAGTGGTCATGGCGTGTGTCCTTAGTCCAGGTCCGACTGGTTGCCGCGGAGGAATTTCATCTGGATGAAAGCGACGATGGCGAGGATGAGGAAGAGGATGACAGCCAGGGCGGATCCATAGCCGAAATCCTGTTCATTGAAGGCGCGCTGGTAGATGTAGAACTGCAGCACGCGGGTCGCGTTGACGGGCCCACCGGCCGTGGTAACGGCAACGGTGTCAAAGACCTGGAAGGAACCGATCACGGTCACTACGAGGACGAGTACCAGGACTGGTCGCAGCAGCGGCAGGGTGATCCGCCAGAAAGTGCTCACGGCCTTGGAACCGTCGATGCTGGCGGCCTCGTAGACGCTGTTCGGGATGGCTTGGAGCCCGGCGAAGATCAGGAGCGCTGTGTAGCCCATGTGCCGCCAAGTGTTGATGAGCGCCTGGGTGGGGATGGCCCATTGCTCGCTGCCGAAGAAGGCCACCCTGGGCAGTCCGGTCCATTCGATGATCTGGTTGATGACGCCGATCTGGTAGTCAAGCATCCAGAACCACAGCAGGGCCGCAATGACGTTCGCCATCAGATAGGGCATCAGGAGCGCACCGCGGATGAGGGTCGACTTTGCCACCCGGTGCATCAGGATTGCAAGGCCCAGGGCCAACGCCGTCTGAAGGACAATGTTGATCACCACGTATTCCGACGTGACGCCCAAGGCGTTCCAGAACAGCGGATCCTTGGCTATGCGTTCGTAGTTCCGTGCACCAATCCATTCCGGGTCGCCCAGAATGCTGTACTCGGTAAAGCTGAGGTAAATGCCCCGGATGGTCGGGACGAGGTAGAAGAGGATCAATCCGACCATCGCCGGAGCGATGAAGAAGAGTGCGACCTTCAGGTCCCCGATGCCGCGGAACCCGTCGGATGGCTTTCCCCGCTTCCGTGACTTCCGCGGCACTCTGACGGAGAGCCCTGGATCTGGTTGCTTGGTTAGCGTGGTCATCGTCGACCCTTTCCTAACTGTGATGTGAGTAACAACTGGATGAGAATCTACACGAGTAGATTCCGGTCGCGCAAGAGCATCCGCAACATTTTGGTGGGAAATGTGCAAATATGTTGCTTCTGTTGACTCGAGTAGATGGCAGTGCAAGACTCGACGGGAAATCACATGAAGGACGTAGCGGAGGCTGCTTCGGCAGCCCCAGGGAAGGTAAACAATGACGTTTTCGATTGGTGTTGTGGGTGCCGGGCAGTTCGGCAGCCAATTCGCCCACTTGTTCAAGCTCCACCCCGGCGTCAGTGCGGTCTACGCCATCGATGAACTTCCCGAGCGGGCTACTGCTGCGCAGGAACGCTGGGGGCTGGACGGCGTGATGGGCGGCTTCGAGGAGCTGTTGGAGTCCGACGTCGATGCTGTCGCCATCTTCACGCAGCGGTGGACGCACGGGCCACTCGTCGAGCGTGCCCTGCGGGGCGGAAAGCACGTCTATTCAGCGGTACCCATGGCCATCTCCGAAGAGGAAATCGAACGGATCATCGAGGCCGTGCGTGAGACCGGGTTGGTCTATGCGATGGGCGAGACCAGCTACTACAACCCCGCCACCGTCTTCGCCCGGCAGCAACATGCGGCCGGCAAGTTTGGCCGGATTTTCTACACCGAAGGCGACTACGTCCACGACATGGATCTCGGTTTCTATGAGGCATACCAGTACAGCGGCGGAGAGCGTTGGAAGGAAACCGCCAGCTACCCGCCCATGCTCTACCCCACTCACGCAATCGGCGGCGTCCTCGGAGCCGTCCCCGGACATGCGGTCAGCGTCAGCTGCATCGGCGTGAAGGACCAGCGTGGCGATGGGGTCTTCGACAAGGACGTCAGCATGTTCGCCAACGACTTCTCGAACGCCACGGCGCTGTTTGAAATGAACGACGGCGGCGCGATGCGCACCAACGAGATGCGCCGCGTAGGGTACCCGTCGCATATCCGCGAGTCCCGCTTCCGTTTCTTTGGCACCGATGCCAGCTTTGAGCAACTTGCCACCACCACCGTGTGGCAGGACAAGTCCACCGTGGAAGACGTGTCCCAGCAGGTGGAAACCAAGCCAACCATGTCCTTGGATGACCCCTCGCTGGCAGACGTGGCCCCTGAGCTGCGGGACGCCTTCATCTCGGGGCTGGCTCCAGTACATGACCAGTCCAGGCTTCCCCAGGAGTTCCTGGGAGCGCCCAACGGGCACGAAGGAAGCCATCAGTTCCTAGTGGACGACTTCGTCACGGCCGTGAATAACCGCAGTCTTCCTCCGGTAAACGCCTGGGTGGCGGCCCGGTTTACGTTGCCGGGAATCGTAGCCCACGAGTCTGCGCTTCGTGGCGGGGAGCGCCTTCCCATCCGCGACTTCGGTGATGCTCCCGTGGAGTAGCTAGCATTTACCTCATGACAACTTCGGCGGTACAAACCTCGCGCGGCCCGGTTACACGCAAAGACGTGGCCCGGTACGCCGGGGTGAGTACCGCCGTCGTGAGTTATGTGGTGAACGGTGGACCCAAGAACGTTGCCCCGGCGACGGAAGCCAAGGTCCGCGATGCCATCCGCGTTCTGGGTTACCGGCCCAACGCCGCCGCCCGGGCCCTGAAGCTGGGATCCAGCGAGACCATTGGCGTGGTGGTTCCGGATAACACCAACCCGTTTTTCACGCAGCTTGCTCACGCTGTGGAAGACGCCGCAGCGGAACTTGGCTTCGGCATGGTGCTCACCAACTCGGACGGAAGCCTGACGCGCGAACGCAAGAACATCCGCACGTTGGCCGCCCGCCAGGTGGACGGCGTATTTTTGGCCAGCTGTGTGTTCGACCCCGATGTCACCGAACTGGAGGCTTCGGAGATTCCGTCCGTGCTCCTGAACAATGCAGGTTCGCCCCCGGGACTTAGCAGCGTGGGTGTCGATCTCCAAGCAGGAGCGCGTGCTGCCGTGGAACATCTCATTGGTCACGGGCACACGAATATTGGCCTGGCAATCGGAACCAACACCGGCAACCAACTGGATGGGCGCGAGGTGGGCTGGCTGGCCACCTTGCGCGACGCCGGGCTGCCGGACGGGCCTATGCTGCACGGTCCCTTTAGCCGTCCGGGCGGCTACGAGGTAGGCAAACGCTTCCTCGCCATGGCCAATCGCCCTACCGCGATCTTCGCGAGCAACGACATGCAAGCCATCGGCATCCTTCGGGCGCTGCATGAGGCAGGCGTTCGTGTGCCCGAGGACCTTGCGCTGGTGTCCTTCGACGGCTCGCTGGATGCCGAATACTGCTGGCCCGCGCTGACTACTGTTGCGCAGCCCGTCAAAGCGATGGCCGAAGCCGCAGTGCAGGCATTGGTGGGCAAGGGCCGCGGCGATGAACTGCAGCACCAGATCCTGCCCACCGAGTTGATCATCCGACAGTCCTGCGGCTGCAAATAGCCCGCCGAGATGGCATTTAATGCCAATGTTTGTGGGAAACACCGTCATTAACTGCCAACTCGCGGGGGGATTACGACGGCGGCTGGCCGGGTTACGAGTCCATGCTGGCGTAACGCTCGGGGCGGGCCAGCACCTGGTTGATCTGCGCCGTGCCCGCGGCCACGGCCAGCCGGACCAGAAGGAAGCCGGCGGCAAACACCCCGCCGATGGTGAGGATCACCACGGGCTGGGTCAGCAGCGCAGCACCCGTGAGCGGCAGGACCAGGACGGCAGCCGCGGCAGCTGAAATGCCCGCCACCAGGAACAGCGGCGACATCACGGCTTTGACCCGCGCCGCCACCATGAGCTTCCGTGGCATCCCAACCCGGTCCAGTGCCACCAAGGTGGAAGCCCGGTCCAGCACGGCGGCGGCCTGGTTCACACCCGCGGAACACGCAACCATCAGGAACGAGCCCAGCAGGGTGATCATCACCCCGGTGTTGATGTCCCGGACCAGCAGCGTTGCTTCAGCGTCAGCGCCGGCGCCCATGGTGTCGGCCACAGCCATGCCGACACCCACGAATACCCCCACAAAACTGGTCATCGCGACGCCCCCGACTTGTCGCCACGATTCCTTGGGGCTCTCCAACACAGTCCGCGCGGCCAGCAGTTGCTCGGGTCGTTTGGCCCGCTTGAGCTGGGACGACGCCCTCAATCGCAGGATCCACGGTCCCATGAGGTTCAATGCCAGCAGCGCCAGCCCGAAGCAACCGCCCATCACGGCAATGATCACTATGAACGCACCGAAGCTGCTGAGCATCCCCATCGCCATCACTCCAACAACCACCACCACAGCCGCGATGAGTCCGCGAACCCAGTGCGCGCCGTCGGCCGTTTGCCGGGTCCGGACACCCAGCGGTGTCACCACAACTTTCCGGAGCCCCAATGCGGCGCTCGCCGCGGCAAGGACACAGACGGCCAGAACGCAGCCGAGGATGGACGGCACTGACAGCCACGCGTGGCTCCCGATTGCCTGGCCCCGGAACTGGATCAGCCCCAGGAACGGCGCCATGCAGGCATATAGCCCAGCACCTGCCAACGCTCCCA
Source organism: Paenarthrobacter sp. TA1.8 (assembly GCF_048595705.1). NCBI lineage: Bacteria > Bacillati > Actinomycetota > Actinomycetes > Micrococcales > Micrococcaceae > Paenarthrobacter > Paenarthrobacter sp. TA1.8. The sequence continues at coordinate 4,055,450 of NZ_CP184287.1, read as the reverse complement.
CGGCGGCGAGGACGGTGGACTCAATGACTGTCATCCAGACCACCGTCGCGCTGTTGGCGCCAAGTAACCGCAGGGAAGCCAAGCGGTCATCACGACGACGGGCGGCGAGTCGGGCCGCCGAGGCACCGAGCGTCAACAACGGGATGATGAGCAAGACCATGGCGACGACGGCCAATGCCTGGTAGGTGCCTGCGATGTCGTCGGACCAGGACCAGAAGACCTGTGAACCTCCGGCCACGGTGAGCAGCAGGGCTGTGACCGTCCCAAAGGCCAAGATCGGGAGCCCGGCATCGCGGAGACCGGTTTCCCGGAAGCTGCTCCCGTTGCTCCGGGCGAGATATGGCGTGAGGCGCAGGGCCATGGAGAGACTAGACATTGAAGGCACCCTTGAAGTTGGCGGTGGCGGCCTGCGTCGGAGCCGGAACGGGGCTGCCGCTATCTGCCACGATCCTGCCGTCGCGCAACTCCACAACGCGCTGGCAACGGGAAGCAACGTTGGGATCGTGGGTGACCACCAGGAGCGTCCGGCCGTTGGCAGCTACGGAGTGAAGGAGTACGTCCAGGACTTCCTTGGAGGTCGCCGAGTCCAAAGCGCCGGTGGGCTCGTCCGCGAAGACAACCCGGGCGCCCGTGACTTGGGCACGGGCGATAGCTACACGCTGCACCTGTCCACCGGAAAGCTCGCCCAATCGGCGTTGTTCCATCCCGGCCAGCCCCAACGCGCCAAGCCATTCGGCGGCCCTCGCCTCTGAAGTATTGCGGTCCGTGCCGTTGAGCATGAGCGCCAGCGCCACGTTTTCCAAGGCAGTGAGCTCCGGAAGCAGCATGCCTTGTTGGAAGACGAAGCCGAACTCCTCGCGCCTCAGGCGGGACAGCGCTGCATCTCCCAACGTGTCCAGCCGCAAAGGTGAGGACGGTGTGTTCAAGGTGATGGCACCGGCGTCGGGCCTCAAAATCCCGGCGAGGCAGTGCAAAAGGGTGGTCTTACCGGAACCTGAGGGTCCAATAATCGCAATGGACTCGCCGGAGTTTGCTGTGAAGTCGACGTGGTCCAAAGCGATGCTGCCGGGGTAGTGCTTGGTGAGCTGCTGGGCGTGGAGGATGGCGTTCATATATCCAGCATCCCTGCAGCCCCTATCCTGGGGCGTCAGTCCCGCGGCTGAACTCTGCGGGCAGGCCTCCACCCGGGGTATGAGACCCAACTAAGTCGCAGCACAGCGCGTTTTGAGCTCTCAGAACGCGCTCAACTGCGACCTACTTGGGTTAGGCCTCGGCGATCCGAAGTTTTGCAACGTTCTCGGCCAGTACGCGCCGGGCGTCTTCACCCAGCAGTGAGTCCGTGATCAGTTCGTCAGCCTCTTCCAGTTGGGCGATCGAGGCTATGCCCACCACGCCCCATTTACTGTGGTCGGCCAGGACAACGGTGCTCCGGGCAGATGCCATGAAGGCGCGGTTGGTTTCCGCTTCCAGGAGGTTGGGGGTTGTGAAACCTGCGTGGCCATCCATGCCGTGGACACCCAGGAACAGGACGTCCAGGTGGAGCTGCTTAAGCGAGGATGTGGCTATCGGGCCCACCAGGGCGTCGGACGGTGTTCGCTCGCCGCCGATGAGGATCACTGTGGATCCGAAGCGTGCGGGGCCGGATGAGGAGCCGTGGTGGAAGAGGTCGGCGATGCGCACCGAGTTGGTGACCACGGTGATGCGGGGCCCGTTGACGAGTTCCTTCGCCAAGGCCCATGTGGTGGTGCCGGCGCCGAGGCCGATTGCCATGCCTTCCTGGACAAGGGACGCAGCCTCAACGGCGATTGCGTGTTTCTCCGCGGTCAGCTGCGTGGACTTGAGCTCGAATCCGGGTTCGTGGGTGCTTGCATCACCGGGGAGCTTGGCTCCGCCGTGGATGCGCTCAACGCGGCCGGCTTCCTCAAGGGCTTCGATGTCGCGGCGCACGGTCATGGGGGACACGCCCAGTAATTGCGCGAGGTCCGAGACCCGCACCACGCGTTCCCGCTGGACGGCGTCGATGATGGCGGAGTGGCGTGCTGCCTGAAGCATCAGGGCCTTTCTGGGAACCTCGTCAAACATGGGGCGGAATCTGGCTCCAGTCTAGGGCGGGAGGCTTCCGGAGCCCGGCATGCCCAGCGCGGCGACGTCACGCCTGCGTCACGCAAGGCATTAACGCACGACGGCGCCGCTCGCCTCAAGAGGTGAGCGGCGCCGTCGTGAACTACTTACTTGCGGAGGGACTCCGCGATCTGGGTCATGATGCCGGGGTCTGCCAAGGTGGTGGCGTCGCCGGTGTCGCGGCCTTCTGCGATGTCCTTGAGGAGTCGGCGGACGATCTTGCCGGAGCGTGTCTTGGGCAGTTCCGGAACGATGAGCAGCTGCTTGGGCTTGGCGATCGGGCCGATTTCCTTGCCCACATGGTTGCGCAGTTCCAGGACGGTTTCGTCGCCGTTGTTCACGGCGTCACCGCGGAGGATGACGAACGCGACCACTGCCTGGCCGGTGGTCTCGTCTGCGGCGCCAACCACGGCTGCTTCGGCGACGGACGGGTGGCTGACGAGGGCGGACTCGATCTCCGTGGTGGAGAGGCGGTGGCCGGAGACGTTCATGACGTCGTCCACGCGGCCCAGGAGCCACACATCGCCGTCTTCGTCCTTCTTGGCGCCGTCTCCGGCAAAGTACATCGCCTCGAACCGGGACCAGTAAGTGTCCTTGAAACGCTCGGGGTCGCCCCAGATACCACGGAGCATGGAGGGCCACGGTTCGCGGACCACCAGGTAGCCTCCCTCACCGTTCGCCACGGATTGACCGTTTTCGTCCACGACGTCCACGGCGATGCCGGGCAGCGGAACCTGTGCGGAGCCGGGCTTGGTGGCGGTTACGCCGGGCAACGGCGCGATCATCTGCGCACCGGTTTCGGTCTGCCACCAGGTGTCCACGATCGGGGCGGGGTGTTCCTTCTTTTCGCCGTTCTTGCCGGCGTTGGCACCGATGACGTCGCGGTACCACATCCACGCTTCGGGGTTGATGGATTCGCCCACGGATCCCAGGACGCGGATGGAGGAGAGGTCGTACTTGTCCGGGATGTCCCGGCCCCACTTCATGAACGTCCGGATGGCAGTCGGCGCGGTGTAGAGGATGGAGACCTTGTACTTCTCCACGATTTCCCACCAGCGGCCCTGGTGGGGGGAGTCCGGGGTGCCTTCGTACATGACCTGCGTGGCGCCGTTGATCAGCGGAGCGTAGGTGACGTATGAGTGGCCGGTGACCCATCCGACGTCGGCGGTGCACCAGTACACGTCCGTTTCCGGGTGGAGGTCGAACACTGCCTTGTGCGTGTACGCGGCCTGCGTAAGGTAGCCGCCGGTGGTGTGCAGGATGCCCTTGGGCTTGCCCGTGGTGCCGGAGGTGTAGAGGATGAACAGCGGGTGTTCGGAGTCATGCCCGACGGCGGTGTGCTCCTTCTCTGCGAGGTCTACCGTCTCGCTCCACCAGAGGTCGCGTCCTTCTACCCAGCTGACGTCCTCGCCGTTGCGCTTGACCACAACCACGTTCTGGACGGTGTGGCCCTCTTTGCTCAGGGCTTCGTCCACTGCGGGCTTCAGGGCACTGGGCTTGCCGCGGCGGTAGGTGCCATCGGCGGTGACAACGAGCTTGGCTTCGGCGTCCTCGATCCGGGAGCGCAGGGCGTCAGCGGAGAAACCGCCAAAGACCACCGAGTGCACCGCCCCGATCCTGGCGCAGGCAAGCAGCGTAATGACGGCCTCGGGAATCATGGGCAAGTACACAGCCACGCGGTCACCCTTGGCGACGCCGAGGGACTCGAAGGCGTTGGCAGCCTTCTTCACCTCTTCGGTCAGTTCCGCATACGTGTAGGTGCGGGTGTCGCCGGGCTCGCCTTCGAAGTAGATGGCAACGCGGTCACCCAAGCCGTTCTCCACATGGCGATCCAACGCGTTGTACGCGGCGTTGACTTCGCCGCCGACGAACCACTTGGCAAACGGCGGGTTGGACCAGTCCAGCGCCTCGGTGAAGTCCTTGTCCCAGCTCAACAGCTCACGGGCCTGCTTGGCCCAAAAGGCGGGACGGTCCGCCTCTGCCTCTTTGTAGGCGTCAGCACTTGTGACGGCGTTTGCGGCGAACTCTGCCGACGGCGCGAACTTGCGGTTCTCGTGGAGGAGGTTTTCAAGTGCCTCAACGTGTGCGGCGGGACCGTTCTGAGCCGTTGAAGCTGCAGCGGTGGCCGTGGATCCGGTGGTGTCCTGGGACATGGTGAACCTCATCATTCATCGATCTTTGCTGCGCGGATCCTGCCGTGAGGTCCCCGCCCGGGCCGTCGTCGGCGTCGAGCGCGTCCCTCAAGGGTCCGCAGAGTGCTGTCCGGCATCAACACTATCGCTTAGCGAAGTGCTACGTGTGCGTCGTCACAAATGCGGCCGTGAGCGGCGCGGATTTAGCGACGAATGGCGGCTTCGGCGGTGGGGAACCGTTTACATGACGCACGACGGCGGACCCGGGCCGCCGCTGGCGGCGGGGGATCGGTGGGCTGCAATCCGTAAGGAACCTTGGAGTTTGCTGTGGGCGAAGCTGTATGGCCGTTTTCAGCTAGAACCCCGTCAGTGGGGTGACATAGGCTGAAGAAGTCTTGGGACGCACTTCTGGCGTGTCCGGTTCTCGGCGGAATCCCGCGGAGGTCGCCGGGCCGGACTGTCCAAGACGCCGCCGTACGAAGGAGAAATAGATGAACCAGCTGAGCCCAGGCCCGCACGACTCACAGCCGACGGGACCGGACACCACGGCTGGAACGGCCACCTCTGCAGGTGGCAACGCTGCTGCTAAAAACGACGCTGCCGGCAAGAGCGACGCTGCCAAGTATGACGCCGTCGCCGGGCCATTCACCATCCGCGATCTTACTGTTTTCGGCTCCACGCTCCTGATGTTCGTCGCGTCGCTCCTGCCGATGTTCGGAGACCTTTACAACCTCTGGAACCTCGGAAACCTGTTCTTCCTGCTGCTGGGCATCATCCTGCCGCTGGTTGTGGTGGCGCTCTTCGTGGCCCGCAGGCTGCAGCCGGGAACAGTCGTCCGTGTTGGCTCGCTGTCCGTCGATCAGTTCGCGTCCGTGGTTGCCTCGTTCGCGTTCCCCTTGTTCTTCCTCACTATTGCCAACTCGTTCAATGGCAGCGTCCTGCTTGGTTTGGTCGGTTCTGTAGGCCTGCTGGCTGCAACGGTTCTGGCTCCTCACCTTCCGTGGCTTTCCGCTGATTTCAAGGGCCGTGCTGAGACGCCGGCTCACGTTATTGCCCGCGAGGCAGCTGTGCCCAGCCGCAAACCGGCTGCCCCCAAAGCACCGAAGGCCCCTAAAGCGGCCAAGCCTGCCGCCACAACCGGTTCAACTCCGGGATTCCAGGGATCGACGCCCGGATACGAAGCACCCGTCGCCCATGTTTCAGGTGCAGCGGCAGCCGCAGCTTCCACCGGCGCTCCCGGCGCGGGCGCTCCTGGCGCAGGTGCCGCCACAGGCTCCAGCCCCTTCGCTCCGCCGGCCAGCTACGGAACTACGCCGTCGCCGGCTACCGAAGCCTCCGCCGTCGTGCATTCAGCCGACGATAAGCCGGCGGACGGTACCGGCTTCGGAGCATCCGGACCGGCAACCGCTGGCTCCGCATCTCTTCCCGCGCCGTCCGGCGCAGGCGCTTCTCCCGCCGTTCCTTCGCCGGAGCGCACGGAGTCCGGAAAAGAGTCTGGTGCAAAGGACGCCGAGGTAAAGGCCTCCGGTACAGCGTCAGAGCCAGCCACCACCCAGCATGCGGCTCAGCCCGCTACCACTCAGCCAGCGCCTCAGCAGCCTTGGGCTGCAACCATGGCCACGCCCATAGTCTCCGGTGACACACGCAGGGTCAGTGACTCGATTGGCGCCACCGTGGATCCGGCCAGCCGTCCGGAAGAATCAGATTCACCACAGTACGAGGCATTCTGGTTCGCCGTCGCCCAGCCCCGGACCGCGTACGACGAACACTCCGGCGCTCCCGCTTTCACCATCGAACCCGGCGGATGGGTCCTGGCGTTGGAGGACCGTGGTCATGAATTCCTGGTCCAGGACACCGACGGCAAAGTTGGGGTTCTCCGGGAGCTCAGCAACATCGAACGCGGCTAAGCAGGACCCCGTGGCCATCGCTGAAGCTGGTTCGCTGCTCGCACTCAAACGCCGGGCACGCAAGATCAACAGGGTTCTCGCTGACAAGTATCCCTACGCGCATGCGGAGTTGGATTTCAGGAACCCCTTTGAGCTGGTGGTGGCCACGGTCCTCTCTGCCCAAACCACTGATGTGCTGGTCAACCAGGTCACCAAGATCCTGTTTGCCCGCTACCCGGATGCCCGCGCCATGGCTGAGGCGGATCCCCTGGAGCTGGAGTCCATACTTCAGCCGACGGGCTTCTTCAGGGCCAAAGCGAGGAACGTCCTGGCACTCAGTACACGGCTTGTGGATGAGTACGACGGCGTGGTGCCGGGACGTCTTGAAGATTTGGTGACGCTCCCGGGCGTCGGGCGCAAGACCGCGAACGTGGTTTTGGGTAATGCGTTCGGCGTTCCCGGGATCACGGTGGATACGCACTTTGGTCGGCTGGCCCGCCGGTTCGGGTGGACGGCCTCGGACGATCCTGTGAAGATCGAGTTCGACGTCGCCGACTTGTTTGAACCCCGGGACTGGACCATGCTCTCGCATCGAGTGGTGTTCCACGGTCGCAGGGTCTGCCATTCCAGGAAGCCGGCCTGTGGTGCCTGCCCGGTCGCGAGCCTCTGTCCGAGCTATGGCGAGGGCGAAACGGACCCCGTCAAGGCAGCCAAGCTGCTGAAGTATGAGCTTGCGCCTGGAAACGAAGAGTTGCTGGAAAAGCTCCTGGCCGAGACGCACAGGGCTGCGGAGATCCGCATGGAATCGCAAAGGAGGCCCGAGTGACCGCGCTTGAGGAACTTTCAGCGCTAGTCGCCCGCTTTGAAGACGGCCAGCAACAGCACACGGCCCTCTGGGAGAAGCTTCCCGTCACCCCCGAAACCAACCGGGCCGCGGCAGTCTTGATGCTTTTCGGCGTACTGGACAACATTCCTGCCGAATCGGGGCGGCCTATCGCGCCGGCCGACCTCGATGTCCTCTTGCTGGAACGGGCGCACACCCTTGACGACCATCCGGGCCAAGTGGCGTTCCCGGGCGGCAGCGTGGATCCGGAAGATGAGTCGGTAGTGGCCGCCGCCCTTCGTGAAGCTGTGGAAGAAACGGGCCTGGATGCGGGTGGCGTCCGGGTTCTCGGAGTCATCCCGGAACTTGGCCTCATTCGCAGCAACTTCCGGGTGACGCCGGTGCTGGCGTGGTGGGATGCACCATCGCCCATTCGGGTAGTGGACTACGCCGAGTCTGCGCAGGTCTTCAGGGTGCCCGTGCGTGACCTCCTGGACCCGGTTAACCGCGTCACGGCCACCATCTCCCGGTTCGGCCGCACGTACACCAGCCCTGGTTTCACCGTAAATGGCGTGCTGGTATGGGGCTTCACGGGACTGGTCCTCAGCGGACTCTTCGACGAACTGGGCTGGACCGTTCCCTGGGACAAGGACAAGCTGCGGGATATCGACCTCTGACGAGTCCTTACCAGACTGGCCCTGCGCGCTGGTGACTGTTTAGGCAGCCTTGCGGGCCGTCGTCGAACGGTCCACGATCAGTCCGGTCGCGGCGTTTTCCCGCACGGCGTTGATGCCGGCGACCACACCTTCCAGGTGCGTGAAAGTTGGTGATACGGCCACGACGGTTCCGTCAGCCGCAGTAAGGCGGAACCGGTAACCTTCGTCGTTGTCCTTGAGAATTTCAAACCTGCCAGCCATCGAAATGCTTCCCCCTTTTGATGCTTCCTTGCACACAGATGTGGACCAGCAAAACTATCCACATAGTGAGACTAGCCAGAACCAAGGGCGAACTAAAGTTACTTGGCAGTACCCGTACCCGGCGGGTCATCCCGCCTCATACGGGGAGATATGACTGGATAGTCCGGCGGCTTCGGGCTATGGTCCGGCTACTTCGCTTTGTCGTATGAATCGACGACGGCGACACTCACCGGAAATTCCACAGGGATCCGCCCGAACATCAGTTCTTTCGCCGCTGTTGCCGCTTCTTCGATGGCCCTGATACAGGCGTCTACCGCGTGGTCGGGTGCGTGAACCATCACTTCGTCGTGCAGGAAGAAGACAAGTTCCCCGATAGGTGAGCCTTCGGCGCGCGAAGCCCTCAACCGCCGTCGTAATTCCGCCAGCCAGCACGCCGCCCATTCAGCAGCCGAGCCCTGGACTACGAAGTTGCGGGTGAAACGGCCCCTGGACCGGGCCAGGTTGTCAGCGCGGCGCTGTTCCTCGGCAGTGGTGGACTGCTGGCTCCGCAACCAACCAGCCGACGGTGGCGGGCTGCTCCTGCCCAGCCGGGTGGTGACTGTCCGGCCTGCTTCGCCCTCACGAGCAGCCTGCTCTACGAACCCGACGGCGCGTGGATAGGTACGCGTGAGCTGCGGCATGAGCCTGCCCGACTCACCCGTGGTAGCGCCGTAGATGGCTCCCAACAGTGCAATCTTTGCTTTGGCACGGTCACCGCCAAAACCTTGGGCCGCGATGCCGGCATAGAGGTCCTTGTCGCGAGCCGCCTCCGCCATTTTCGTGTCTTGCGCCAGTGCCACGAGGACCCTCGGCTCCAATTGCGAGGCATCGGCGACGATGAGTTTGTGACCCGGGTCCGCATGGACCGCGGCCCGGATGTTACGCGGGATCTGGAGCGCACCACCACCGCGTGATGCCCAGCGGCCGGACACTACCCCACCCACCACGTACTCCGGGTGGAACCGCCCGTCACGTACCCACGCGTCCAACCAGGACCAGCCGTTGGCGGTGTGCAGGCGGGAAAGTTTCTTGTAGGCGAGCAGGGGCTGGATGGCAGGGTGCTTCGATTCCTGGAGCTCCCATTGACGGGTGCTTTTCACCTCGATGCCGTTCCGGTGCAAGGCACGCATGAGGTCCTGCGGGGAGTCCGGATTCAGGCTGGGGGAGTTAAGGATGCTCCGAAGCTCGGCGCAGAGAGCCTCAAGTGCCGGCGGCCGGTGCCCGAGCGGCGGCCTGGGACCCAGGACATCGGCGAGGATCTGCTGATGCAGCTCTTCGCGCCAAGGGACGCCGGCGTGCTGCATCTCGATGGCGATGATGGCGCACGCCGACTCCGCGGCAAGGAGTAGCTGTAGGCGTTGTTTCTGCTGGTGAGCCTCGGAGACCTGGGCGATGGCGTGCTGCTGGGCAGCGAATTCTTCCCTGAGTTCGGCCAGCCCCGCTTTGGAGCTGGACGGTGCAATGTCCTCGAAGAGCGCGCCTTGGTCCACGGGCGGTGGCGGCGGCTGAAGAGCCCGTGGCGGTGTCGAGTCGTCGTCCTGCGTGAGCTTGACCGCATGCCTGGCGTAGTCCGTATGCGCAGTGAATTCAGAGTGGGCCAGAATGGCTCCGCAGAGCGCCAGATCGTGGCAGCGCTCCAGTTCCATGCCATGGGTCAGCAGTTCCGGATACCAATCCTGGGCGCGATGCCACACCCAGCGGGGCCGTTGCGCTTCGAATTCACGCACGACGCCGGGCAGCTCGCCACGGGTGACGACGCGCGCGTCAGCAGTGGCCTTTCCGGTGGGGGAGATCCTTTGTATGGCTGCGCCTTCCTGGTGGGCGGCGAGCAGCAAATACATGGTTCCATTCTGCCCTGTGCGGAGGGGTGCTTTGGTGTTCCTGGTCCCGGTGCGGGGCGCGACTGTTCCTCCACAGCTGCAGCCGTCCCGGGTTGTGCACATAAGGGCATGCAGACCTTATGTAGTCCCGGCCGCGTCAATCAATGTGAATGCCATGAGCATGCGAAATCGTCGGCAAGGGCAAACCAGCAAGCACCACGGGCAAAGCAGCCGCACACCGCAGGGGGACGCGGACGGATCCTGGGTGCCCCGCGACGCCGTCGGGATACTGCTTGTTTCCGGCGACCCCTATCTTCAGGAAGAAGCCAAACGGATAATCGCAGCGGCAGGCGGAAGCCTCAGAACGGCCATTGACGTGGCGGAGGCCGTCCATGGTTGGGATAACGCCGACGTCGTTTTAGTGGGCAGTGATATCCGCGAACTGCCCCCGCGGCGAAGGGCTCCCACGGTTTTGCTCGGCAAAGCCTCTGAAGGTGACGGGCTATGGCGTTTGGCTGCTGCGCTTGGAGCTGAACGGGTAGCCGTCCTTCCCGAGGCCGCCGCCTGGCTGGCTGAACACCTCAGCATGTCCGGATCTCCAGACCCCGGGGGCACGGTCATCGGAGTCATCGGCGGCAGTGGTGGGGCGGGAGCTACAACCACCGCGATTTGGCTGGCCCAGGCTGCGGCAGGGCATGGCGTCAGCACCGTGCTCATCGATGGTGACCGTTGGGGCGGAGGACTTGAACTGGCGGTGACGGCCGACGAGATTCCGGGCCTACGTTGGCCGGATTTCGCCGAAACCCGCGGCAGCATTGATCCCTCGCAGTTCCGGGACTCCCTGCCCGTGGCAGGCGGGTTCGCCTTCCTGTCATGGCCCGGGACCAGGGAACCGGCCCATATCCCCGCGGCCGGTTCTGTAGCTGCTGTGGTTGACGCCGCACGCCGAAGCTTCGAACTAGTCCTGGTGGATATCGGGCGCAGCGCGGAAGGACTGGGGACGCTCGCGTGGGACTGCGACAGGATCTTGCTGCTGAGCAAGGCCCACCTCAAATGCGCGGTGGCGGCCGCGCGCGTCCTCAACGAGCTCCCACCCGTCGACGTCGGACTTCTGGTCCGCGGAACCGGCGCTACGTCCGTGGACGCTCCGCTGATCTCCGAGTCTTTGGGATTGCCCTTGTTGGGCGTCCTTCCCGAGATGCGTGGCGTGGCGTCAGGCACCGAACGTGGACGGTTGCTGGAACTCGGACGTCGAAAACCGATCAGCCGCTTAGCCGGTTCTGTGCTGGAGTTGAACTCTGTGCTGGAGTTGAACGGCGCCATCCAATGAGCCGCTTCGCCGAGGGAACCCGCCGTCGGCAGGGCCGCAGGCTGGACACCGTCCTTCTTGAGACGGTGCGGGAGTCAGTGCTCGCAGGGAACGGACCCGTAACGCCGTCTACGGTCGCAGCAGCTGTGCAGGCCAGCGGCAGGCTACTGGGTACTGCCGGGGCGTTGGAAGCGGCGGAATCCATCAATGCCGAACTGAACGGGCTGGGACCCCTCCAACACCTTGCCCAGGATCCTTCGGTCACTGACATCTTCGTCAACGGTCCCGATTCAGTCTGGTTGGACCGCGGTAAGGGCTTGGAACGTTCAGCGGTTCACTTCGATACTGAACAACAGATCAGGTCGCTGGCCACCCGCTTGGTTTCAGCCGGGGGCAGGAGACTGGACGACGGCTCCCCCTGCGTGGACGTCCGGCTCGAGGGAGGCTACCGGGTCCATGCAGTCCTCGCACCGATATCAACGGCAGGCACCCTGTTGTCCATCCGCATCCGCCGGGAAGAGGTGTTCACCCTAGCCGAGTTGAGGGAACGCGGGATGTTTTCTGAGCAAGTCGAGTCGGTTCTGCGTGCCATCATGGCGCACAAACTGAGCTTCCTTATTAGCGGTGCCACAGGCTCAGGAAAGACAACCCTGCTCTCCACCATGCTCGGGTTGAGCCATCCGGCGGAGCGATTGGTGCTCATCGAGGACGCCGCCGAGCTCAACCCCGTCCACCCGCACGTAGTGACGCTGGAATCGCGCCACGGAAACCTTGAGGGAGGAGGGGCTTTGGACCTTGGAGACCTGGTCCGCCAAGCCCTACGCATGCGGCCGGACAGGCTGATTGTAGGCGAGTGCCGAGGCGCCGAAGTCCGTGAATTGCTGACCGCACTCAACACCGGTCACACCGGTGGCGGTGGGACTATTCACGCCAACACCGCCGAGGCTGTGCCAGCACGATTGGTGGCCCTCGGCGCCCTGGCTGGCTTGAATGCCGAAGCCGTCCGGTTGCAAGTCTCCAGTGCCTTGGACGTGGTGATTCACGTAGACCGATCCTCGTCGGGGCGGAAAGTGGCATCCATTGGCGTAGTCGTCGATACACGGGCGGGCCAGAAAGTAGTGCCGGCCCTCAGCTGGAGCCGGTCAGGAATGACATACGGCCCAGCATGGCCCGGACTCGCCGCCCGGCTCTCCCTGGCGCCGCTTGAAGTGGATGACTATCCGCAACACGATGATTTGTTGCCACAAGCCGGGGACGGCCCATGATCGGGGCGATTGTCCTCATGGCCGCACTGGCGGCGTGGCTGCAGTTCAGGAGCCATGGTGCCGGGAGGCGACGAGTTCGGACGAGCCTGGGGGAGCCGAGAGGCCGGAGTGGTAGCACCAAGGCTCGTGTGGGGGTGTGGCACGGCCGCTCCCGACGAAAGCGGACTGAGCCTTTGTCACTTGTGGTGCTGGTGCAACAGCTCGCAGCCCTCCTGCGCGGCGGGCGGGGAACCACCAGGCTGTGGGAAGAACTATGGATTGTCCATGGTTCACGGCAAATCACGGACGGTGGCCCGGCCGTAGTAGCGCAGAAGGGGAATGCCGGGCTGTCGCACGAGTCGCTAAAGGTACTTGCAGCAGCACGGGCAGCGTCAACCGTTGGAAATTCTTCTGCCGAAGCCATCCGTAGAAGGGCAGCAACGGTGTTTCCGCGGCGTGGAAGTTCCGAACGACGTGTGTGGATGGAACTGGCAGCATGCCTGGACATCGCCGAAACCAGCGGCTGTCCTTTAGCTGACCTCCTCACCCGGTTCGCAGCTCAACTGGAAGTCGAAGAGGACTCCGAAGCAGCACGCCAGACGGCGCTCGCAGGGCCCAAGGCTACCGTTCGCCTGTTGTCGTGGCTCCCGGTGTTCGGGCTTGGCCTGGGGATGGCATTGGGCGTGGATCCGTTGGGGATCTTGCTGGACAACTTCCTGGGTGTTGCCACATTCGCGGCTGGGCTCTTCCTGACGGTGGCAGGCCGGGTTTGGTCCTCACGGCTGGTCGCCTCTGCGGCTGGCGCATGCTGATGCCCGGCGCTCCGGTGTTGTTGATGATCGCAGTCATGGCACTCGCCGCCTTCATCAGCTTCGCGGCACCCACGCGGGTGAGGGCGCGGCTGCGTCTTCGTGACTGGGATTCTGAAGCGCCGCAGAAGTCATTGATGGCAGCCCGCGTTGACCCGGCTGCGGACGGGCTCCGCGATACTGCAATGATGCTGGAGCTGGTGGCCTCGATGCTCGACGCGGGCGCTGGAATACGGCGGGCACTGGAACTTATCGCACAGTGTGCGTCACCACCAATCAGGCAATCACTCCGGCCGGTTGTTGCCGCAATTGCCCTCGGCGCCGACTGGGAGACTGCCTGGCTGACTCCTATCAGGCATCCGGCTGAAGTAGTCCGGCTCAAGGACGCACTGGCTTTTGCAGCCCTGACCGGTGCGCCGTCTGCTTCCATCCTCTATGCACAGGCCGCGAGGGAACGGCGCGAGCAGTTCCGGGCCGCGGAGAAGCGGGCAGCTGCCTTGGGGGTAAAGCTGGTGGTTCCTTTGGGTCTCTGCTCGTTGCCGGCCTTTATCTGCCTTGGAATCGTCCCCGTCCTGATCGCCATGCTTCCCTCTGGCTGAGATGCAGGGGCAAAGCCTGCTCGATGAGGAACTCCGACCTTTCCTCCACATCCAGCCAGTCAGGAGTGGTTATCCACTTGCAGGAATCGACTTCTTTCGGGTTGCTCCCCGCCACGGAAGAGTCGATTCTGTCGGCAGACCCGCTGGCACTTCTTGAAAGGAACCCACCGTGAAAACTACCCTTCCTGACATTCTCCGTGATCTGCCCCGGGATCGACCGGCGCCTGTTGAAGACCCGAAGGTTTCTTCCGGAGAACCGGCGACAACCCAGCAGTACGAGCTCTCCGAGTACGAGCTTGAACATAACGACCTCGAGCGATTCGATCTCGAGGACGAACTCGGGCAGTTCGAACTGGGATTCGACGATCTTGAGGAGTTCGGGGACAGGCAACTTGCTGACGATGGCTTCTGGGCAAGGACAAGGCTGATGGGTTCGGAAGTGGGCATGGCCACCGCCGAGTACGCCATAGCTACCCTCGCTGCTGTTGGGCTCGCGGGCCTCCTTGTAGTCATCCTTCGGAGCGAGGAGGTCCGCGGCTTCCTACTCAACCTGATCCGTACGGCATTGTCCTTGCCATGACGGATGTGCTGCCTGCCCGCGGGAGAGTGTTCCGGGGAGAGACGGAACGGGGCGCTGTCACTGCGGAGTTTGCCGTCGCCTTGCCGGCCGTTGTGTTGCTCCTGGCATTCCTGCTGGCAGGCGGCGCAGCGGGTATCACCCAACTCCGGCTGGAGGAAGCGGTGAGGGCGGGAGCGCGCGCCTCCGCCCGGGGCGAGACGACCGGGTCGGTGGAAGGGATCGTCAAGCGACTTGCAGGGGACGGCGTCAGCGCGACGCTTACCGACGACGGCGAGTGGCTGACCGTGACAGCTTCGTCGCCAGTAGGCGGAGCATTAGGACCGCTTGTCCCGTGGACGTTGAAGGCCTCTGCGTCAGCACGGGCAGAAGCGGGCACCCCGTGAAGAGGGTGTTGGTGAATATCCAGCCTGAGCGCGGGGCCGGAACCGTGCTCGCCCTGGGACTTGGGGCGGTGGTCATGGCGATGCTTCTTGGACTGCTTTTCCTCGCGCAGGCAGGGGTAATGGCTTCCCGGGCCGCATCGGCAGCCGATCTGGCGGCTCTCGCAGCAGCAGATGCTGCCAGGGGTCTTGCTTCCGGGGAACCTTGTGCCGTCGCAGCAGACGTGGCCGAAAAGCACGATACGCAGCTCACGTCCTGCACGGTAGCCGGCGGGAACGTGGTGGAGGTCGCCACTGAGGTGGCAAACGCCTTCCGGTGGGGCGTTGCCACTGGCCGCGCACGGGCCGGACCTCCTCCGTAGGCACCTAGCTGGCGTCCTTCAACAACACGTCCAGGAGTGTGATGGCGGCTGCCTTGTCCAACGGGTTGTTCTTGTTTCCGCATTTAGGAGACTGAACACATGAAGGACAGCCGGCATCACACTCGCAGGCCTTGATTGCCTCCCTGGTTGCCGTCAACCAAATCTTGGCCTTTTCAAAGCCCCGCTCAGCGAATCCAGCACCGCCGGGGTGACCGTCGTACACGAAGATCGTTGGCACGCCGGTGTCGGCATGCAGGGCGGTGGAGACGCCGCCGATGTCCCAGCGGTCACTGGATGCCACCAAGGGGAGGAGCCCAATGGCGGCATGTTCAGCCGCATGCAGCGCGCCGGGGAACTCCGCTTCCACTAGACCGGCGCCGTGCAGCGAACGGTTGTCCACCACGAACCAGACAGCTTTGGTAAACAGGTCGCGGGCTCCCAGATCGAGCGGTTCTTCACCGAGGATCTCGTTCGAAATCAAGGCCTTGCGCTGAAAGGAGACCACTTGTGTGGTTACTTTGACGTCGCCAAAGTGCACGGTGATGTCACCCCACTGGACCGATCGCGAGGTTTCAAGGACTTCGATCTGGGTTACATCCCGAGCCGTAGTGTAGAAGTCCGGATTTACCCGGCGGACCATCACGCAGTGATCGGTCTCGTTGAGGTCCTCCACCAGGTAGCTGTCACCTTGGTGGACATAGATGGCACCCGTGTGGGCCTGATAGTGGGTCTGTGGCGAGTCCATGGTTCCCAGGAGGGACCCGGTCTCGGCGTCGACGATACTGACAGGGCCGCCGCCGTCGGCCCGGAGATTTACCATCCCGGCAGCGCTCTCGGGGTGGGTCCAGAACCAACCCGCGGGACGCTTGCGAAGGTAGCCCTGCACCACCAAGCGATCAAGGAGACTCTCGGCAGTGGGACCGAAGAGATCCAGCTCCGCCGGGCCGATAGGCAACTCGGCCGCCGCAGCGCACAGGTGTGGGCCAAGGACGTAGGGATTGCCGGGATCGAAGACTGTAGCCTCCACGGAGACATCAAAGATCGCTTCCGGGTGGTTCACCAAATAGGTATCCAGGGGATCATCGCTGGCCACAAAAGCCGCAATAGCGTCCTGCCCCGCGCGACCTGCACGGCCGATCTGCTGAAAGAGCGAGGCCCTGGTGCCCGGCCAGCCGGCCACCAGTACGGCATCAAGTCCCGAGATGTCGATGCCAAGTTCCAAGGCGGACGTGCTGGAGACACCCAGCAACTGGCCGGACCTCAAAGCCTGCTCCAAAGCCCGCCGCTCCTCGGGCAAGTACCCGGACCGGTAGGCCGCCACCCGCCCGGGGAGACTGGGATCCACCTCATCCAGCAGTCTCTTGGTAATGGACGCAATCGACTCAGCGCCGCGACGCGACTTGATGAACGCGATGGTCCTGACGCGCGACGAGACGAGGTTGGCCAGGATATCCGCGGTCTCAGCAACGGCTGTCCTCCGCTGCTTTGCACCGTTCTCGCCTTTGACGTCGGTCAGGGCCGGCTCCCAGAAGGCCACCGTAGTAGAACCGTGCGGAGAGCAGTCTTCGGAAACTTCACGGACGGGAGCGCCTATGAGCCGTCCAAAGGACACCCCGGGATCGGAGGCGGTGGCGGAAGCCGCTATGAAGACAGGCTCAGGGAAGGAAGTCCCCGCACCGTAATAAGCGCAGATCCGGCGCAGGCGACGCATCAAATTGGCCACGTGCGAGCCGAACACGCCTCGGTAACTATGCGCTTCATCCACGATGACGTAGCGCAAGCGTCTGAAGAACCGGGCCCACCATGTGTGGTTGGGAAGGATGCCGAAGTGCAGCATGTCAGGGTTGGCAAGGATGAAATTGGCGTGGTCACGGATCCAGCGCCGGGACGAGACATCGGTGTCGCCGTCGTAAGTTTCTGCCCGAACCGTTGGCAGCTTCAGCGAGCGGATCGCTGAGAGCTGGTCTGCTGCCAGCGCCTTGGTGGGGGACAGGTAGAGCGTGACCGCGCCGTCGTCGTGGATCTTTCCGGGATCCGACAGGACTCGCAGCTCTGAACGGTGTATCGCGTCCAACGCGGGCAGCTGATAGGCAAGCGACTTTCCGGAGGCAGTTCCTGTGGCAATGACGACGTGCTGCCCGGAATGGGCGAGATCTGCCGCCTGGATCTGGTGCCGGTACGGTTCGTGGATGCCAAGGGTGCCGTAGGCTGCCACCACATCCGGGTGGACCCAGCCGGGCCAGGGCTCGTTTACAGCTTTTCGGGCAGGGATGGTGTGGACATGGCGCAGCTGCTCGGGGTCCGCCGTTCGGCCCAATAAGGAGATCAGTGAATTTGATGCAGCCACCGAATCATTCTGTCACTGTGCGGGCACGCCAACGGCGGCACCTTCGCGGCGCCGCCGTCGGGCCTGGTTGTTAAACGGGAGTTTCTACGCTCCTGACAGGTCCGAGCCTTCGTTACCACTGGACATCATCAGGACGTGGCACACCACGTCCCAACCCAGATGGGAGTAGAGCTTCTGGCCGTCCAGGGATGCCAACAAAAGGCCGTTCTCAACGTCATGCGAGAACGCTTGGGCGGCGAGGGCCTTCATGATGAAGGTGCCCAGACCACGGCGCTGAAAGTCAGGTTCTGTGACGATCTTGTCGAAAACGGCTGTGCCGTTGACCACGTAGACCCGGCCGCTGGCAGCCACCTGTTCGCCGGAGTGGACCACCGCGTGGTGGACGCCGTTCGATTCGGAAGTAACGAGTTCCAAATCGTCGTCAGGGAGCCACGGATCCTCGGAATCCTGGGTTTCCATGTCCACGATCATCATGGTCTGGGATGCGGACGTCACGGTGAGTCCGCGCTGTTCAGCGAGGTATTTGTACCGTTGGACGTCGTTGGTGAGTACCGTCAGGATCCGGTTTGGGGATTCTGCGGTCTTATCCGCAAGGGCGGCGAACTCTTCGTCTGACGGATCATGGGCAAAATACTCCCAATCACCGGTTTTGTCGGCGCGAAGTGCGGCAGGGAAGCGGCCCTCTTGGCGTAACTCATAGCCGCGGCAGCCGGACCAGCCGGCTACCCAGACTTCCAAGAGGTGCGCAATGTCTTCAACCAAGGCGTCTGGACTCATGTAGAGAGAGTATGCCAGCGCACCATGAAGCAACAGAGCCACGTCAGCCCGGTGATGGTTGCTTATGGAATTGTGACTTCCGGCCGCGGGCACCACACGAAACGAACGGATTTTACTGCACCAAGTACCCTTTAATAGTGGCTTTGAACCGAATTGTGCTCTTCTATGGCTTTACCCCGATCGCCGACCCTGACGCCGTGCGTTTGTGGCAGCGTGCCCTGTGCGAAAAACTGGGCCTCACCGGCAGGATCCTCATATCCAAGGACGGCATCAACGCCACGGTGGGCGGCGAGCTCAACAACATGAAGCAGTACGTGAAAACCACTCGTGAGTACAAGGGTTTTCACGACATCGACTTCAAATGGTCGGAGGGTAGCGCCGCAGACTTTCCGCGCCTCAGCGTCAAGGTACGCGATGAGATCGTGTCGTTCGGCGCGCCGGGTGAACTGAAGGTGGACGCCAACGGCGTGGTGGGCGGCGGGAAGCACCTCCAACCCGAGGAACTTCACGCGCTGGTGGATGCCAGGAAGTCCAGGGGCGAAGAAGTAGTGTTCTTCGATGGCCGGAACGCGTTCGAAGCGCAGATCGGCAAGTTTAAGGACGCAATCGTTCCGGACGTGGACACCACCCACGACTTCATCAAGGAACTCGACTCGGGCAAGTACGACGACCTTAAGGACAAGCCGGTTGTCACCTATTGCACCGGGGGCATCCGCTGCGAGGTACTCTCCAGCCTGATGGTCAACAGGGGCTTCAAAGAGGTCTACCAGTTGGATGGCGGGATCGTCCGCTACGGCGAGACGTTCAAGGACAAAGGCCTCTGGGAGGGCTCGCTGTACGTCTTCGACAAGCGCATGCACGTCGAGTTCAGCGAGGAAGCCAAGACCATCGGCGAGTGCGTCCGCTGCTCAGCTCCCACCAACAAGTTCGAGAACTGCTCCAACCTCAGTTGCCGTACTTTGACCCTGTACTGCGAGGAATGTGCCTCCAGCCCGGAAACGCTCCGCTGCCCCGGGGGCTGCGAAGCGGCCTGACCGCTGAATCAGAGCCGGCTCACCCGATAGGTGAAGTTGGCATCGGATCTGGTCCCCACCGTGATGGACAGTATGGCGTCCTTTTCCAGTTGGACCACGCTCACGCGTGCATTGGCGCATCCCAGCGTCAGGTTCACCAGTTCCACTTCGCTCACCTTGACGGAGAAAGTCACCCTGCGAGTGCCACGGCAGGCCAGCGTCACCGCGTACGTCCCTCCAGGCAGTTGAACTGTTTGCTCTGACTTGGACTCGCCGGCATTGAGGTAGCCACTGCTTGAGTAGAACGACTGCCCTTGGGACTCAGGCAGGGCCAACTTTGCCCACTCTTCGAGCGCCTCACCGGTGACGGTTTCCTCCAAGGCCGGATCGGGCGGAAGAACTACATTGCCGGCTGGGGAGGTAGGGCTGGGATCCGGCCGTCCGCCCTCGTCATAGGTGTATTCGCAGGCCGTCAGGCTGCCGCCCAGCACAACAAGGATGACGACGGCGGCCCTCGCCAGCCGCTGTGGCATCACCGAGCGAGCTGCCTTGCTGCCCATGAACTGACTTTACGCCCGTAAAGCCACCGGCCAAAGGCCTATCGGAGCAGGTGCGCCGCCGGCCCTAGGCGGCCGCAGGGACAACGTGGTAGGCGAAGATCAGCGGAGCATCAACGCTGCTCGTCGAGATGCTGAGGGGGCCAGTGCCGGGAACCTTGATCTTCACCACATCAAGGCTGCCATTGCATGCTGCGGCCGCGTCCGCGATCTTGGTGCCGCTGGAGGAAACAGCGAAGTACGCCTTGCCGCCCCCATCGCATGCCATGGTGAGCGTGTAGCTCCCGCCCGGAACGTTGGGGGACTCCTTGACCAGCGGGTCCCGGTTGAGGATCTTGCCGGAGTCCTCCAACACCACACCGCTCGCCGCAGGCAGGCTCTTTTCCTTCCAAGCAGGAACGTCGGCATCTTCGATGTTGGCCGGCGCCTGGCAGCCGCAGACCCCCAGCAAGGCCGCAGCGGTGATGGCAACAAGGCCCGCATGGCGCCTTGTGGAAGAGATGGTGAGCATGAATCCAACGCTACCGGGTTCCAGCGGGGGCCTTTGTCCACATAGCGAAGGTTCACGATCCAAAGGCAGGGTGCGTCGCCCCTACACTTGCAAGGTGACTGACACAGCTTCCACCTTTACTGCCGGCAATGTTGACGATGCTCCCCGCAGTGACCGCCCCGAACTGCTTTCGGCGCTCGCCGCAGACCTTCGTGCCCTCAACTACACAGTGGACGGCGTGGCTGAACTCCTGGGAACAACCGCCTCAGAAGCGCTCGGCAGGGACCAGCTCATTCCCGCGCTCCTTGCCAGTGAGAGACTCATGGACTCCAAGGACCCAGCCCTCAGATCACAGGCAGTAATTGTTCGTCTCTGGCTGCTGGCCGTTCCGCAGTCCGTCGAGGACATCGATTCCGCCCTCCCCGGTATCCGTGCGAAAGGCCTTGAGGAACTGGGTCTGATCACCGTGGATTCAGGAATGGCTCATGCCAAGGCGGACCTGCGCCCCTACGGCTGGGACGCCAACACGGATGGCAGTGGAGGCGCAGAACTCTGGGTTGCCAGCGACCTTGCTGCCCACCAGCAGCCCGGAGTCCTGAGGCACGACCACGTCCTGGGAATCGGGCGTGCCTCCACAACGCTGGTCCAGACCACATTCAGGAAACACAGCAAACGAGCGCTGGACGTTGGCACCGGCTGCGGTATCCAGACCTTCCACCTGCTCCATCACTGCGAGCACGTCACGGCCACGGACATCTCGGAGAGGGCACTCGCGTTCACCCGCTTCAACCTTCTGCTGAACGCCGCAGAACTGGAGCTGGACCCGGACAACCTGGAGCGTCGGGTCAGCCTGCGGCTCGGATCGCTCCTGGAACCGGTAGCGGGGGAGCGGTTCGGCTTGGTGGTATCAAACCCACCGTTCGTCATCACTCCGAGAACGGGCGGCGAATCGTCGTCGGACCAGTTCACGTACCGCGATGGCGGGCTTCCCGGAGACGATATCGTAGCGTCCTTGGTACAGTCCTTGGCCGAGGTCCTCGAGCCCGGCGGGACAGCGCAAATGCTCGGCAACTGGGAAGTTACTTCCGGTACGGACTGGAAGGACCGGCCCAAGGCATGGCTCCAGGACTCCGGTCTGGACGTCTGGTTCATCCAACGGGAGCAGGTGGGCCCCGAGCAGTACGCGGAGACTTGGCTCCAGGACGCATCGCAGAACCGCGAGGGCCAGCAATACCAGGAAGCGTACGCCGCCTATCTGGACGACTTTGCTTCCAGGAACGTCCAAGGTATTGGCTTCGGCATGATTTGGCTGCGCCGCCCGGAGACACCCCTCGAGGTCACCATCAGCCGCTTCGAGGAAATCACATATCCAATAGAGCAGCCGATCGGGCCGCATCTGGGTGCTGCCGTGGAACGGGCTGACTGGGTGGCCTCACATTCGGTCCCGGAGGCGCACTTGGTAGTTGCAGAGGACGTCACCGAGGAACGGCACCAGCGTCCCGGAGCCGTTCATCCCGGAGTCATCCTCCTGAGGCAAGGGGCAGGACTTCGCCGGACCAATCTGCTCAGTACTGAACTGGCCGGTTTCGTTTCCGCCTGCGACGGGCAATTGTCGGTCCGGCAGATCGTCTCGGCCCTGGTATCGCTCCTGGGCGGGGGAGAGGACTTCGACGAAGAGACCTTCCGCGAAGGGCTTTTCCGCGAGGTCACCAACCTGGTTTTGGACGGGTTCCTCCTTCCGGACCCGGCGCAGGTCAACGAATGATCCGGGGTGCGGCGCCGCGCTCATCAAACACCGGGCCTCCAGGAAGTGACCCTGACTACACTGATGAAGTGAGTGCGAACAACGAATCATCCCAAGCGTCAGGCGATATTCCGCGGCGGAAGCGTGCCGAAAAGACGGTTGAGATCACTGATCCCAAGGCTATCCGTGCATTGGCGCACGCCGCCCGGATCGAGGTTATCTCTGAGCTCTACGCCACACAGGTCAGCCACACAGCTACGGAACTCGCTGCCAGGACCGGGCTGACGCCCAGTGCAATGAGCTACCACCTCCGGGCCCTCCAGAAATGGGGAATCGTGGCACCTGCGGAAAACGCCGGTGATGCCCGCGAACGTCGCTGGAAAGCGGCCGGAACGGACTTCACTATCTCGGGAGGCAGTGTTGCCAGCCCTGAGATTGCCGTGGTTGACCTGGAGCTTGATGCTTTCCGACGCCGGGCTTCGGCCTTCGCCAAGGCTCGCGGGGAACGCCGGCAACGGGGGGAAACAGGAGAAGAGCCGGCAGCAGTAGTCCTTTCCAGCAACCTGCTGTACTTGACCAACCCACAGCGCAGGGAACTTTTGGACAGAATCCGCGCTGTTCTGCGGGAGTACGAACTCGAGGATCCCAACCGGATACCGGAAGGTGCTGAACGTGTGGCAACCTTGTGGTCAATGATCCCGGATGACCGGGTAGCACCCGGTCAGTAAGAGCCCCGCCGGGTCTTTGACTGTCCGCCCTGGTTCCGCACCAAAACGCAGGATTCTGCAAACTATGGTGAACTAGGCCAATATGGGCACCAGCCCAATTACACATTTTTTCTGTAGGAGCACCGTGCCCAGCAAGGCAAAAACCGGCAAGAAACTCGTGATCGTGGAGTCTCCCGCCAAGAGCAAGACCATCGCCAAGTATCTTGGCGAGGGCTTCATCGTCGAGGCTTCGATCGGCCATATCCGGGACCTCCCGCAGCCGTCGGACCTCCCTGCCGAGCTGAAGAAGACCTCGTTGGGCAAGTTCGCCGTCGACATCGAAAACGACTTCAAGCCGTACTACGTTGTTTCTCCGGACAAGAAGAAGAAGGTCGCCGAGCTCAAGGCCCAGCTGAAAGACGCTGACGCCCTCTACCTCGCAACTGATGGGGACCGCGAAGGCGAAGCCATCGCGTGGCACCTCCTGGAGGTCCTGAAGCCCAAGGTTCCCGTCTACCGCATGACGTTCGGTGAAATCACCAAGGAAGCCATCCACCGCGCCATGGACAACCTCCGGGATGTCGATACCGCTTTGGTGGATGCCCAGGAAACACGTCGTATTCTTGACCGCCTCTATGGCTACGAGATTTCCCCCGTGTTGTGGCGCAAGGTTGCCCGCGGACTGTCCGCTGGCCGTGTCCAGTCCGTGGTGACCCGCATGGTGGTTGACCGGGAACGTGAACGCATGGCCTTCCGGGCCGCGTCCTACTGGGACCTCACGGGCCAGTTCGGTTCGGATTCAGGCTCTTTCAAGGCCAAGCTTGCCGCCGTGGACGGTTCCAAGGTAGCCAGTGGCCGGGACTTCAACGACAACGGGCAGCTCACCTCCTCAAACGTGGTCCACCTCAATGAGGAACTCGCCACGTCCTTGGCCTCCGGTCTGGAGAACGCTGATTTCCGGGTCCGCTCTGTAGACACCAAGCCGTATACCCGCCGCCCTGCAGCACCGTTCACCACCTCCACGCTGCAGCAGGAAGCCGGCCGTAAGCTCCGCTTCTCGTCGAAGAGCACCATGCAGGTTGCCCAGCGCCTGTATGAAAACGGCTACATCACCTATATGCGTACGGACTCATCAGCTTTGAGCGATGAAGCACTCACAGCTGCCCGCCGTCAGGCTTCGGAGCTTTATGGTCCCGAGTACGTGCCCCAGAGCCCCCGTGTCTACGCCAATAAGGCTGCCAACGCCCAGGAAGCTCACGAGGCCATCCGTCCCGCGGGAGACTCCTTCCGTACTCCCGCGCAGGTTGCCAAGCAGCTGAGCGGTGATGAGTTCCGCCTCTACGAGCTCATCTGGAAGCGCACGGTGGCCTCACAGATGGCCGACGCCAAGGGTTCTACGGCCACCATCCGCCTCGGCGCAGTGGCTGCTGACGGTCGCGACGCCGAATTCTCCGCTTCCGGTACGGTCATTACCTTCCCCGGTTTCCTCGCAGCCTATGAAGAGGGCAAGGACGAGAGCCGCGGTGATGAAGAATCCGATGAAGCCCGTCGCCTGCCGAACGTTGCCAAGGATGATTCCCTCACGGCTTCGGACATCGTTGCTGTCGGGCACGAAACGTCACCGCCGCCGCGTTACACGGAAGCATCGCTGACCGCTGAGCTGGAAAAGCGGGGCATTGGCCGCCCGTCCACCTACGCGTCCACGATCTCCACCATCCAAGACCGTGGCTACGTTCGTAAGCAGGGTTCTGCCCTGGTTCCCAGCTGGATCGCATTCTCCGTGATCCGCTTGCTGGAACAGCACTTCACTGATTACGTGGACTACGAGTTCACGGCAGACATGGAAGGCGACCTGGACAAGATCGCCAACGGCCAAGCCGTGGGTGCTGCCTGGCTCAAGCACTTCTACTACGGTGAAGACGCAGACCCCGGCCTGCTGAGCATCGTGAACAACCTCGGCGAAATCGATGCGCGGGAGATCAATTCCGTGCCCATCGCCGACGGCATCACGCTGCGTGTGGGCAAATTCGGCCCGTACCTGGAAAGCTCCATCCCCACTTTGGATGCGAAAACCGGCGAAGTGGTTGAGTCCGCACGGGCCAACGTCCCCGAGGAACTCGCTCCGGACGAACTCACGGCAGACAAAGCCAAAGAGCTCATGGAGACCGCAGCCCCCGAGGAACGGGTCCTGGGAACCGACCCGCACACGGGCCATACCATCGTTGCCAAGAATGGCCGGTACGGCGCTTACGTCACCGAGATCATCCCCGAGATGACCGAGGAACAGCTGGCCAACCAGCCGGTGGAGTACTACAAGAACGGCAAGCCCAAGCCTCCCAAGAAGCCTGTGAAGGCCAAGCCGCGCACCGGTTCTCTCTTCAAGTCCATGACCGTGGATACGGTCACCTTGGATGAAGCCCTCGCGCTCATGAGCCTGCCCCGGGTCCTCGGCGAGGACGCGGATGGCAACCCCATCACGGTACAAAACGGCCGGTTCGGACCGTACCTGAAGAAGGGCACTGACTCCCGCTCCATCGGTTCGGAAGAGGAAATCTTCACGATCACCCTGGAACAGGCTCTGGAGATCTACTCGCAGCCCAAGCAACGTGGCGCCCGTGCCTCCGTACCGCCCCTTGCCGAGTTCGGTCCGGACCCCGTCTCCGAGAAGAACATTGTGGTGAAGGAAGGCCGCTTCGGCCCCTACATCACTGACGGCGTTACCAACATCACCGTCCCGCGCACAACCTCTCTTGAGGAGCTGACCCGGGAACGCGCCGTCGAGCTTTTGGCGGAAAAGCGGGCCAAGGGGCCGGTCAAGCGGACCACCACCCGCAAGGCACCGGCCAAGAAGGCCACAGCCAAAAAGTAGTCACCATGACGGCCGGGGCAGCATTCGCGAATTGCGTCCCGGCCGGCATCGTGGTCGAGTAGAACCATGACTGAACAGACGGTGTCACCGGACAACGAACCCTTGAACGACCTCGAGGCGAAGCTCGCCTCGGCCGAACAACCGGACGCGAACCCGGTGGACGTCATCCTCGCTTTCCTGAACAACGAGGTCTACCTCGTCAGCTCGGAAGCCGTGGACGGCCCCGACTCCTCCGTGGAGCCTTTGGTGCTCTCCAACGCCGACGGCCAGCCCGTCCTGGCCGTCTTTAGCCACCCGAGCCGCGTGGATGAGCGCTTCCTTGAAGCAGCCCCGCACGTCCTGGGCACCATGGGCTCGGCGATCCTGGGAAACATCGGAGACGAACTCGGCATGGTCATCAACCCGGGAAGCGAATTCGGCTTCGAAATCGACCCCGAGGGAATTGCGAACATCCGCCGCGACTTCAAGCGTGCCGACGAAGCCGGGGAGTCCGCCGAATAGCGGTCGACCAAGCTGCCGGTAACCATCCGGTCAGCGAAACGTCGTCGCCAAGTTGCTTCACGGGCTTCGAATCGGTGAATAATGGCAGAATGCGTCTTGGCGTTCTCGACATCGGGTCCAACACCGTCCACCTACTGCTGGTGGACGCTCACCCCGGCGCGCGTCCGGTAGCTTTCGCTTCCCACAAGCGCCCGCTTTCTCTGGTGCAGTACCTCGACGGCGATGGCAACATCAACGACGCCGGGCAGCACGAGCTCATCGAATTCGTCCTGGAAGCCTGGGAGTTCGCGGCCAGCCACAGGGCGGAGGATCTCCTGGCGTTCTGTACCTCGGCCATCCGGGAGGCAACCAACGGACCCGAGGTCCTGGCCCGCGTCAAACACGAGACCACGGTGACCCTCCAGGAACTTACCGGCAGCGAAGAAGCCTCCATGACTTTCTTCGCAGTACGCCGCTGGTACGGATGGGGCGCAGGCAACATCCTTGACCTGGATATCGGCGGCGGCTCCTTTGAAATGGCGTATGGGACGGATGAACTCCCCGAGTACGCGACCTCTGTTCCCCTGGGTGCCAGCCGTTTGACGCGGGACTGGCTCCACGATGATCCGCCCAGCGCGAAGAGCGTGAAGGAACTGCGGCGCTACATCCGGTCCACGCTGAAACCGGTGGTCCGGGACTTCCACGAGTTGGGTCGGGCCAATCTGGTGGCCGGCACCTCCAAAACGTTCCGCTCCTTGGCGCGCATCGCCGGTGCAGCTCCCAGCGCTGCAGGGCCGTACGTGAAGCGTGAGCTCCACGCAGCAGACCTGGGGCTGTGGGCACAGCGGATTTCTGCCATGACCGTGGAAGACAGGTTGTACCTCCCTGGCGTCTCCGATGCGCGCGCCCGACAGTTGTTGGCGGGTGCCCTCGTTGCTGAAGCGGCCCTTGAGCTCTTTGAATTTCCCAAGATGGAGATTTGTCCCTGGGCCCTTCGTGAGGGCCTGATCCTGCGACGCCTGGACCAGCTGGTCTTCGAGGAAGCCTTGGATCCGGCGCCGCACGTGGGCAAGCGCAAGAAGGACAAATCCAAGAAAAAGGCAGCCAAGGAAGCCGCCAAGGCTCCCGATATAGAAGAGCCCCATCCGGGGTTCAAAGAATTCCCGGTCCCTGTAAACACACCGTCCCCATCACCCATCCCGGCCCCCGTGGCAGGCGGGCTGGCCTCCTGAGATGAGCAACGACGTCGAACCTGAAGTGAATGACCGCCAAATTCCCGTGGCGCTGTCCAGTGCATCCGTGTACCCCCTGAGCGTCCACGACGCTTTCGCGGTGGCGCAGGACCTGGGGTACGAAGGCGTGGAGGTGATGGTTACCAACAACGCGGTGAGCCAGAACCCGGATGCCTTGATCCAGCTAAGCCATCGGTACCACCAGGAGATCGTCTCCATACATGCCCCCACCTTGCTGTTGACGCAACAGGTTTGGGGTACGGCGTGGAACAAAATTGAGAAATCCTGCCAAATGGCCGCGGACGTCGGATGCGACACCGTGGTGGTCCACCCGCCGTTCCGCTGGCAGTCAAACTACGCGGAGAACTTCGTGGAAGGCGTGCGTGAAATCGCGGCGCGGTACCGGGTGCGTATAGCCGTGGAGAACATGTACCCATGGCGCGTTCGCGGACGTGAAGCGGTGGCCTACCTGCCGCACTGGGATCCTTTGGGCCAGGATTACGACGACGTCACGTGGGACTTCTCCCATGCCGCCACTGCCGGGGCCAACAGCCTGGAAGCCATCAAAGCGCTCGGAAACAAGCTCCGGCATGTCCATCTCACCGACGGTTCGGGTTCCGGCAAGGACGAGCACCTGGTGCCGGGCACCGGAACGCAGCAGTGCGCCGATGCTTTGCAGCATTTGGCAGCCACGGGTTTCGACGGCGTCGTAGTGGCGGAGATTTCAACCCGCAAGGCGAAGGTAGCGGGGGAGCGCGAGGAAATGCTGGCAGAAACCCTGCGTTTTGCCCGGCAGCACCTCAGCGTCCCGTTGTTGCGCAGCGTAGACAACTAACCGGCGTCGAGCGCCGTACACCAGCGCCTCACCTTGTTCGCCTGACCCACCCTTCAAGGGTGCGTCAGGCGGATAAGCGTGGGCCTTCGCGCGGTCCACGGTCCTTAACAGCGAAAGCACCGGCGGCCGAATCGGGAAATGGGGGAAAACCCGCCCGGCCACCGGTGCTGCTGGCGGACATCCCCATGCCCGCCTCATCACTCGCACCCTCAATGAGGTAACTACTAAGTTACGGACCAAGAATGAGTGCTGCCTGCAATAACCTTGGGAGCTAGCTGGGAATCTGGAACTCGTTAGACCCCGTCCAAGGCCAACTGCAATGATGGAGCCATGAGCAACCGAATCGCATTCCTTGGCTGTGGATCCATGAACGAGGCAATCCTGGGAGGCCTGCTTGCCGCCGGGACGGACCCGTCCGATATCGTCGCCACCGTCCGCCGTGCCGAGCGGGCGGACGAACTCGCCCAGCGCCATGGGGTCATGGCCATCGCAGGCGAGGAGGAGCCGGACAACAACAGGTTGGCCACCAAAGGCTCCAGCATGGTCATTCTGGGCGTCAAGCCGGTAGGCATCCTGGACCTGGCCCGGGAGATCAGCCCCGCCCTGGGGAAGGACACGATCGTTGTCAGTGTCGCAGCGGCAGTCTCCCTCGCCCAGCTCGAAGCGGCGCTGCCGGACGGACAGCCGGTGATCCGCACCATGCCCAACACGCCCTCAAGATTGGGCCGCGGTGTCATATCTGTCTCCCCGGGAACTCATTGCACGCCTGAGCAGCTGGAGAAGGCGAAGAAGGCGCTGGCCGGCGCCGGCACAGTGGTCCAGATTCCCGAAGAACAGGTGGATGCGCTGTCCGCTATCAGCGGTTCCGGCCCGGCCTACGCGTTCTACCTCGCCGAAGCCATGGCTGCGGCCGGCGTGGAGCTTGGTTTGGACGAGGAACTGTCCGTGATGCTTGCCCGCGAAACCGTGGCAGGTGCCGGCTTCATGTTGGCCGAACCGGGAGCAAACCCCTCAGCCCTCCGCATCGCCGTCACCAGCCCCAACGGCACGACCGAGCGGGCCATCGCGGCCTTCGACGACGGCGGGATCCCCAAGATCATCGCCGACGGCGCCCGCGCGGCAGCCGCCCGGGCAGCAGAGATCACCAAGCAGCTCGGCTAGCCGCTACGGTCGCGCCGCCGCTGCGGTCGCGCCACTACGGTCGCGCTGCGAAGCGCTCCAGCAGGTCCACGTGTCCGGACACGATCAACATGTCGTGGCCGGACACTTTGGTTTCCGGCCGGGCGTACGTGAAGTCTTCGCCCGGGGTTTTCACGCCGACAATGGTCACGCCATACTTCGAACGGACCTTGGATTCCTCCAAAGTGAAGCCCACGGTTTCCTTGGGCGGGTACATCTTGACGATCGCGTAGTCGTCGTCGAACTCGATGAAGTCCAGCATTCGCCCGGATACCAGGTGGGCTGCGCGGACACCGGCGTCGGCCTCCGGATAGATCACGTGGTTGGCGCCGATCCGTGTCAGGATCTTGCCGTGCGAGGGCGTGATGGCCTTGACCCAGAGATGTTGGATGCCCATATCCACCAGGTTCACAGTGATGAGCACGGAGGACTCGATGGAGGTACCAACGCCCACCACCGCCGAGCTGAATTCCTGGGCACCGAGCTGGCGCAGGGCATCAATGTTGGTGGCGTCCGCTTCCACGACGTGCGTGAGCACAGGCGCCCACTTCTGGACGAGGGTGCGGTCACGTTCGATAGCCAGGACTTCACGGCCTTGCTTGACCAGTTGCTCAGCCGTCGCGGAACCGAACCGGCCAAGGCCAATCACCAGCACTGGTGCGTTGTGGGCGGGGCGGTTGGCTGCCCCTGTGCTACTAGCCAATGATTGGCCTCTCTTCCGGGTAGTGGTACAGCTGGCTGCGTTGGCGCAGGGCCAACCCGGCCGCGAGGGTTACGGTGCCGACACGGCCGGCGAACATCAGCGCGGTCAAGACGTAAACGCCCGACGGCGGCAGCTCGGCACTGAGGTTTGTGCTCAGTCCCACGGTGGCGAAGGCGGAGATGGATTCAAAGAGCACCCTGTCCAGGGAAGCTCCGCTGATGGACAGGAGCAGGAAGGCTGCCACCGACACCAGGGTGGCTCCGGCCACGATCACGGAGATGGCCACCCGCATGGTGCCCTGCGGAATGGTGCGGCCGTAAACCTTCACGTCAGCGTCGCCGCGGGCTTCAGCCATGATGGCCAGGAACATGACCGCGATGGTGGTCACCTTGATGCCGCCCGCCGTAGACGCAGAACCGCCACCGGCGAACATCAGGGCGTCGGTGAGGAGCATGGTGGTGGATTCCATATGGTTTTGGTCCACCAGGTTGAAGCCGCCGGAACGGGTCATAACGGAGGCGAATAGTGAATGGATCACCTTGTCGCCCATGTCCATGTGGCCGATGGTGCGCATGTTGTCCCACTCCATCAAAGCCCACAGGACAGTGCCTGCCGCGAGCAGGATGAATGAGACCTGGATGGTGAGCTTGGTGTGGAGGTTCCACTTTTTCCAGTTGAGCCCGTTCTGCTGCAGCACCATCACCACGGGGAAGCCGAGGCTGCCGAGGAAGACGCCCAGCATGAGCGGAATGAGGATCCAGAGGTCGGTTTCGTAGGGGACAATGCCGTCCGAGTGTGGCGTGAATCCGGCATTGTTGAAGGCGGAGATCGAGTAGAAGACACCATGCCAGACGGCCTGCCAGAAGGGTTCGCCCAGCACCATGAACCGGGGAATCAGGATTATTGCGAGAGCCGCTTCGATCGCGACGGATGTGACGATGACAATGCGCAGCAGCGTACCGACCTCGCCGAGCCTGCCCGCGTTGTTCATGGCTTCCTGGGCTATGAGCTTGCCGCGCACCCCCAGCCGCTTGCTGACCATGAGGGCCAGCAGCGAGGCGAGGGTGAGTGTGCCGAGACCTCCAACGAAGATGCCCACCAAAATAACCAGCTGACCAAAGAAGGTCCAGTGCGTGGCGGTGGAAACCACTGTCAATCCGGTAACGCAAACAGCGGAAACTGCCGTGAACATGGACTGGTGCAGGGGTGTGACAGTGCCGGCCGTGGAAGCAGCGGGAAGGGACAGCAAGCCGGTAAAAACCAGGATCACCACGGCAAAGACGGTCAATGCCAAGCGGGCTGGGGAGGTGTTGGCAATGTTGTCAACGAAGTCGCGCACGCGCGTGAAGATCCAGAGACCTTCCCGCTCCTGCTGGTTGGGTTGCCAGTTGGTCGGGCTCGTGGACCGCGACTGGCTTTGAGACATGGCGCTCTTCCTCGGTTGAACAAGCTTTCCTGAGTAGTAAACCACTATTCCTGCGGCGTAACCGGGCGGTAGGCTACTCCGGGCTCAGGTAGCCTGTTCTGGATGAACTCACGGCTTGGAACAACAGCTTCCAGCATTACGCGGTCCGCACTGCCAACGACGGTGGTGTGGGATCCAGCCATGACTGCCTACAACTTTGGCCCGGGTCACCCCATGGCGCCGCAGCGGCTGGAACTTACAGCGCGGCTGGCCGAATCCCTCGGCCTGTTTGACCACCAGCATGTGGCCGTCGAAGCGCCTACGGTGGCCACCGACGTCGAACTTTTTACTGTGCACAGCCGCGAATACGTGGAGGCCGTGCGCCGCGTCAGTGTCGATCCCTCGGCTCCCGAGGAGGACCGTGGCCTGGGAACTGAGGACGATCCCGCGTTCGCCGGGATGCACGAGGCCAGCGCCCGGCTCGCCGGCGGTTCGCTGCTGGCGGCGGAGACCATCCTGTCGGGCCAAGCCGTTCGTGCTGTGAACTTCAGTGGCGGGATGCATCATGCCGCGAGGGAGCGGGCCAGCGGCTTTTGCGTTTACAACGACGTTGCGATGGCTATCCAAAGGCTGCTCGACGGCGGGGTGCAGCGGGTGGTGAGCATCGACGTCGACGCCCACCATGGCGACGGTACGCAGAGTATTTTCTGGAACGACCCCCGTGTCATGACCATCAGCCTGCACGAATCGGGCCTCACGCTTTTCCCCGGCACGGGCTTTGCCAACGAAACCGGCGGACCAAACGCCCCGGGGACCGTGGTTAACGTCGCGCTTCCTGCGTTCACCGGCGACGCGGCCTGGCTGCGGGCTTTCCATGCGGTGGTCCCGCAGCTTGTCGGCGCGTTCCAGCCCGAAGTCATTGTCAGCCAGCACGGCTGCGACTCCCACCGGGACGACCCCCTGACGCACCTCAACCTCAGCATTGACGGTCAGCGTGAGGCGGCTTCCGCCGTCGCCGGCCTCGCCGCCCGCTACTGCGATAACCGCTGGATCGCGACTGGGGGAGGCGGCTACGACGTCACTGGCGTTGTGCCGCGTGCCTGGAGCCACCTGATCGGGATGGTGACGCAGCGTCCGGTGCCGCTCAGCACGCCCGTGCCTGAAGCGTGGCGGACGTACGTGAAGGAAACGTACGGCGTGTCGGCCCCGGAGTCGATGAGCGACGACGTTGACGTCTGGTGGCGCTCATGGGAGGTCGGTTACGATCCCGCGGACGAAGTTGACCGAACCGTTATTGCCACGCGCAAAGAGATCTTCCCCCTGTATGGCCTGGATCCCTGGTTCGACTGACGCTGTAGCGCCACGAAACAGGGATGCCAATCGGCGTATATGTCGCTAGGGTGGGAGGCATGGTGACTGACGACGTATTTGCCGTCATAGCTGAGGCAACCAGGCGCGACATCCTGGTCTCCCTCCGCTCTGGGGATAAAGCTGTAGGCGAACTGGTGGAAGAACTGGCTGCGAGCCAGCCCACCATCTCCAAGCATTTGAAAGTGCTCCGCGAGGCGGACTTGGTCAGCATGCGCGCCCAGGGCCAGAAGCGCTTCTACGCGTTGAATACCAAGCCGCTCGCCGGCGTCGCCAGCTGGCTGGAGACGTTCGACGTCGGCACGCCGGCGCCCGCCGTCGTCGCTCCTTCCGAGCCGGCACCCGCCGCCGGGCCCCCTGCCGCGGCTGTTGTTGTCTCTTCGCCGGAGCTTCCGGCCACCCGCACTGACGCCGTCAGCCAGGCTGTGAAGGTTCATGCGAGCGGAATCCCGGTCACTTTGGATCCTGCCTCGGACGACACCGTGCCCCAGCAGATCGGCCGTACTGTCGGCCGGGCCGCCACTAAGGCCGCTGATCTTTTGGCGAACCTACCGAACCTGCCCAACCTTCCCAAGTTCGGGCGAAAGCGATAGCCAACCTCGACTTAACGTGATCCTTATCACATTGTGAGTTTTCGTTAACCTCTCATTTCCTTGAGATTTCAACGATTCTCTACACTTGTGTTAACTCCTTGGCCCGGGTCACATTGCCTCCGGATGGAGATCCTATATCCCTCGGTGCAACCATGGGCGGGACTGATCGTCTCGCCGCTGGCCGGCGCACTGAGGATAGGAAGACGCATGGATTCAAGGCTCGAAACAGTCCGCGACACTGTGTTGGCGCGGAACCCGGGAGAGAAGGAATTCCACCAGGCCGTCACCGAGGTCTTCGAAAGCCTTGGCCCTGTCCATGATCGTCATCCTGAATTCCTTGAGGGCGCTGTTCTTGAACGTCTGTGCGAGCCCGAGCGACAAATCATCTTCCGCGTCCCCTGGACTGACGACGCCGGCCGCGTCCACGTAAACCGCGGCTTCCGTGTGGAGTTCAACTCCGCCCTCGGCCCGTACAAGGGCGGACTTCGATTCCACCCCTCGGTGTATCTGGGAATCGTGAAGTTCCTTGGCTTCGAACAGATCTTCAAGAATGCGCTCACCGGCATGCCCATTGGCGGCGGCAAGGGAGGCTCGGACTTCGATCCCCGCGGACGTTCCGACGCCGAAATCATGCGCTTCTGCCAGTCCTTCATGACTGAGCTGTACCGCCACATTGGCGAGTACACCGACGTCCCGGCCGGTGACATCGGCGTGGGCGGCCGCGAAATCGGTTACCTCTTCGGCCAGTACAAGCGCATCACCAACCGCTATGAATCCGGTGTCCTCACGGGCAAGGGCATCTCGTGGGGCGGCTCCCTGGTTCGTCCCGAGGCTACCGGTTACGGCACGGTGATCTTCGCCCAGGAGATGCTCAAGACCCGTGGGCAGTCCTTCGATGGGCAGCGTGTTGTGGTCTCCGGTTCGGGCAATGTGGCGATCCATGCGATCGCCAAGGCCCAGGCCCTCGGTGCCACCGTGGTGGCTTGTTCCGACTCCGCCGGTTACATCGTGGATGAGGCGGGGATCGACGTCGCGCTTTTGAGCCGGATCAAGGAAGTGGAGCGGGGGCGCCTGACGGAGTACGCCGCACGGCGGCCGGGAGTGAACCACGTTTCCGACGGTTCGGTGTGGGATGTCAACGGCACCGTGGCCTTGCCCTGCGCCACGCAGAACGAACTCGACGGCGAGGCTGCCGCCAAGCTGGTCAGCAATGGCCTGATCGCCGTGGCCGAAGGTGCCAACATGCCCTCCACCCGTTCAGCCGTGTCAGTCTTCCAGGAAGCCGGGATCCTGTTCGGGCCGGGCAAGGCCGCCAATGCCGGTGGTGTTGCTACGTCCGCGCTGGAAATGCAACAGAACGCCAGCCGCGACTCCTGGTCCTTCGAGCACACGGAACAGCGCCTCACCGAGATCATGGTGGGCATCCACGATCGCTGCGCCGCGACTGCCGACGAATACGGCGCGCCCGGAAACTATGTGGTGGGCGCCAACATTGGTGGCTTCGTCAAGGTAGCCGACGCGATGCTGGCGCAGGGCCTGATCTAGCACCACTCACCCAACTGGGTAGCAGTAGAGGCCGTTTTGAGCTCTCAAAACGGCCTCTGCTGTTACCTACATGGGTGCTTTAGCGCTGGAGCAGCCGCACGTGGTCCGGGTTCAGGTCGGAGACCTTGCTGACGCCGAGCAGTGCCATGGTGCGGGTCATGTCCTTTTCCAGGATCTGGATGGTCCGATCCACGCCTTCACGTCCACCGGCCATCAGGCCGTAGAGGTACGCGCGGCCGATCAGCGCAAAGTCCGCGCCCAAGGCCAGGGCTGCCACGATGTCCGCGCCGCTCGTGATGCCCGTGTCCAGCATGACGGCAGCCTTGCTGTTGTCCGCCTTCAAGGCCGTGGTGACCTCCGGCAGCAGGTGGAACGGGATGGGTGCACGGTCCAGTTGACGGCCGCCGTGGTTGGACAGGATGATGCCATCGGCCCCGTGGTCCACTACCTTGCGGGCGTCTTCCACGGTCTGGATGCCCTTGACCACCAGCTTGCCCTTCCAGGTTTCGCGGAGCCAGTCGAGGTCCTCGTAGGTCAGGGTGGGGTCGAACATGGAGTTGATGAGGTCAGCCACGGTGCCGGTGTAGCGCGAGAGTGAGGCAAACGTCAGGGGTTCGTGAGTGAGGAAATTGAACCACCAGGCCGGGCGGTAAGAGGCGTCCAGGACTGTCTTGATGGTCAGCGCCGGCGGGATGGTCATGCCGTTGCGGACATCGCGGAGCCGGGCGCCGGCGACCGCGGTGTCAACGGTGACCATGAGGGTGTCGTTGCCGGCTTTGGCGGCGCGTTCGATCAGTTCGAGGGAGCGGTCGCGGTCCGTCCATAGGTATAGCTGGAACCAGTTGCGGCCGTTCGGGGCGGCGGTGGCAACGTCCTCGATGGATGCGGTGCCCATGGTGGACAGGGTGTAGGGAATGCCTGCCGCTTCAGCTGCCTGCGAGCCTGCATATTCGCCCTCCGACTGCATCATGCGCGTGAAACCCGTGGGGGCGATACCGAACGGGAGGCGTGATTCCTTGCCCAGGATGTCCGTGCGGAGATCGATCCTCGAAACGTCACGCAGGATGCCCGGGCGGAACTCGATGTCTTGGAATGCCTGGCGTGCCCGACGGAGGGTGATCTCTTCCTCGGCGGCGCCGTCCGTGTAATCGAAGGGTGCCTGCGGAGTGCGGCGCTTAGCCATGTCGCGCAGTTCCCAGATGGTGCTGGCGCGCTTGAGCCGGGCGGTCTTGCTGAATTCGGGCTTCTTGAAATGCATCAGCGGCGCCAAGTCGGAAACCTTGGGCACGCGGCGCTTCAGTGCAGGTGGCTGAGGCGTAGATGACTGCACGACGGCGGACTGCGGCTGAGCTGTGCGTGTCACGTTGTGATCGTTGCCGGCATTGGCTGGCGCGGCGGTGATTTTGGGGTCGAGGGTGTCGGTCATGCGGTTCTCCCTTGAATTCTGTGGTCTAACCACACTGTAATCCATGTGGTTGGACCACATCAACTAGTATTCCGTTATGCGTACCCACGAGTTGGTCCTGCAATGGATCGAGAAGCAGCTGTCTGACGGAGATCTCACTTTGGGTGGACGGCTCCCGGGGGAACGTGCCATGGCCGAGCAACTGCAGGTCTCCCGGACCTCGGTGCGCGAGGCTGTCAGGATCCTCGAAGCCATGGGTGTGGTCCGGGCCGGCGTGGGGTCGGGCAAGGACGCCGGTACTGTGGTGATCGCCGAGCCCGGTTCTGCGCTCGGCTCTACGCTTCGGCTGCATGTAGCCACCCGCCATCTTCCCGTGGCAGACATCGTTGAGACCCGAGTGCTGCTCGAATCGTGGGCTGCGGAACGGGCCCACGTGGGCGTACCGGCGCTGGAGGAAGCCTCGGAGCTGCTGGATCAGATGGATGCCGCCCCGGACATTGATTCATTCCTGGCCCTTGACGCGCGTTTTCACGTGGCGCTGGCCCAAGCGGCGGGCAACTCAGTGGTCAGTGCCATGATGGCGTCGCTCCGGGGCGCAATCGAGAACTATGCCGGTGAACTCACCGGAAACCTGCCCGATTGGAATGCGACGTGCAGCAGGCTTCGGGCCGAGCACCGTGCCATCCTCGCCGCTGTGAACAATAACGACGGCGGCAAAGCAGCTGAGCTTGTTGCCGCGCACATTCAAGGCTTCTACAAGGAGGCCGGCGTGGGCTCAAACCCTCCGCCCAAGTGACACTTAATGCCAATGTTCGGCTCGAACATTGGCATTAAGTGTCAACTCGCGGGCTTGAGGGCTGGCGCCGCGGTGCTCTTGCGGATCTCCACCCTGGGTGAGAACTCGTCCTGGGCCTGGGTGGTGGCTTCGCCGGCTTGCTGGATCTGTTCCCGCATCCTTCGCCAAGCCAGGCTTCCGAGCTCGTTGATGGGCACAGCCGCGGTGGTCAGCGGGGGAGTGGTGTATTTGGCGAACGGGATGTCATCGAATCCGGTTACTGAGATGTCTTCCGGGACGCGCACTCCGCGTTCGTGCAGCCCGCTGAGCAGCCCCATGGCTACGAGGTCGTTGAAGGCCAGGATGCCCGTGGCACCGCTGGCGATGATGGCCTCGGTGGACTCATGGCCCGAGTCGAAGTTGGAACCGCCGTGGAGCATCTGCAACTCGATGTCGGGGTGATCCGTGCGGAATTGGTCCAAGCCCACCAGGCGTTGGCGATTGGATGCACTGTGCTCCGGGCCGGAGAGGAACACCAGGCGGCGGTGGCCCAAAGTCACCAGGTGCTGTGCCAGTTCCTGGATGCCTTGCCCGTAGTCCACGCTCAGGCTCGGAGTATTGGTGGCGATGGTGGTGCGGTTGATCAGCACCAGCGGATGCAAGGTGGGGGCCAACTCCTCCAGCTCGGCATCGCTCATGCGGGGAGCGCAAAGCACCACGCCATCGCAGCGGCGGCGGGCCTCACCGGCGAGGATGGCTTCCTCGCTGGTAACTTCCGAGGAATCGGCAATGAGCACGCGGTACCCGTCCTGGGCAGCTGCGATGCTGAGTCCGCGAAGGATTGCCTGGAAGGTGGGGTTAGCCAGGTCCGGAACCACGATTCCGATGGTGTCTGTCTTGCCGAGCGCCAGGCTGCGCCCCACTGGATTGGGCTGGTATTTCAATTCAACAGCGGCAGCCCGGACCCGGGCGGCAATACCGGGATCAACTGCGGCATTTCCGTTCATGACACGTGAAACGGTGGCGTGCGAGACGCCGGCCTTTTCTGCGACATCGGCGATGCCGACGCGCCTGTTGGTGTTCCTGCGTGCCATGTGGCCCCTTCCCATTGGTCGCCTCCCGCATGCTCCGTCGTTGGAGCAGTGGTTGACGTGACCACCAGAGTCTTGATACAAAGCTTATAACGCTCTGAGAAAACGCTTTCTCATGATTCTTCCCATACGAAGCCGGGCCGTCAAGCGGTTCACTCCTGCCTTCCTGAAAGGGGCACCCACATGGTCAACGTCGACTCAGCCGAAACCAAGACCGAATCTGCCGAAACGACCACCAAGACCCCCAAGCGGACCCGTATAGCGCTGATTGGAACCGGTGGCCGCTCTGAGATGTATATCCGGGCGATCTACGGGCAACACGCGGATGTCGCAGAACTTAGTGCGCTCTCGGACGTCAACCAGGGTCGCGTGGACTTCTACCAGGACCTGATCAAGGAGCTTGGCGGGACTGAGCCGGTGGATTCCTTCGCCCCTGGCGAGCTAACCAGCTTCATCCAGTCCAATTTCATCGAGCGCGTCATCGTCACGACGCCCGACTACACCCACGCGGACTACATCGTTGAAGCGCTTGAGGCGGGTGCCGACGTCGTGGTTGAAAAGCCGCTGACGATTGACGTTGACGGCTGCCGCCGCATCACCGAGGCCGTGGCGAAGACCGGCAAAAACGTGGTGGTGACCTTCAACTACCGCTACTCGCCGCGCAACACCGCTCTCAAGGAAGTCATCCAGAACGGCGTGATCGGCAAGGTCACGTCCATCGACTTCAGCTGGGTCCTGGATACCGTGCACGGCGCTGACTACTTCCGCCGCTGGCACCGCGAAAAGAAGAACTCCGGCGGCCTGCTCATCCACAAGGCATCGCACCACTTCGACCTGGTCAACTGGTGGATCAACGATGTTCCGGAGCGCGTGTTTGCCTCCGGTGGCCTGCGCTTCTACGGCG
This sequence comes from Paenarthrobacter sp. TA1.8, assembly GCF_048595705.1. Taxonomy (NCBI): domain Bacteria; kingdom Bacillati; phylum Actinomycetota; class Actinomycetes; order Micrococcales; family Micrococcaceae; genus Paenarthrobacter; species Paenarthrobacter sp. TA1.8. The sequence goes on along the minus strand of NZ_CP184287.1, from coordinate 4,016,410 downwards.
AAAAGAACGCTGCCGAGCGAGGCTTGGGAGACCGTCCGGAGCGCGGCACCGTTGATGGCCTGGGGCACGATCCGTTCCGCTTGGACATGCGCGAGGATGAGCGCCTGAAGGCCCTGTATTACGACAACGAAAAGTTTGACGGCTACCTCCGTGACCAGGATGTTTTCACCGAGGGCATCACCATCGAGGACAACCTCGCCCTCGTGGTGGACTACCAGGGAGGCCCCACGCTGAGCTACTCCCTGAACGCCCACAGCCCGTGGGAAGGCTACCGTGTCACCGTCAACGGCACCGAAGGCCGGGCCGAACTCGAAGTGGTGGAACGCGCCGCCGTCGAATCCAGCACCGACAAGAAGACCGTAGTGGACCCGAGCGCCACGCCCATCGAGGAAGATGACGCAGTGCGCCGGAACGGCGAGCGCCTGGTGGTTCAACGCCACTGGGAAGCAGCCTACGAAGTTCCGATCGTCAACGGCGAAGGTGGTCACGGCGGCGGCGACAACCTGCTCCTTTCGGACCTCTTCAATGGCCCGGGCGTTGACCCCTTGGGCCGCCCCTCCGGCTACATCGATGGACTTCGTTCCGTGTCGGTGGGTATTGCCGGTAACAAGTCTCTGGACTCTGACCTTCCCGTCCGCATCAGTGAGCTTGGCCTCGGCGTCGATCTCAGCCGCGGCCAGGCCTGACCGTTCACTACCCCAGCAAGGAAAAGACCATGAGCAGGATTTTCGTCACCGGCGGTTCCGGCAGGCTTGGCCGCAGTGTTGTGGCTGGCCTCGCGGAGGCGGGACACAAGGTGATTTCTGTAGACCGGGACGCTATCCCGGCGGAACAACTGCCGGCCGGAGCCGAGCAATACGCGGCAGATCTCTTGGCGCCCGGGGAGGCGGAGCGGCTGATTCGGGAAACAGCGCCCGACGCCGTCATCCACCTCGCTGCTATTGCCGTGCCTTTCAGTGCGCCTGAGGACGTTATTTTCAGCACGAACACCCAGCTCGCCTATGCAGTGGTCAGTGCGGCCACGGACGCCGGTGTCCCCAGGATTGTGACGGCAAGCAGCCCCACCGCCCTGGGCTATGGTTCACCGGCGGGTTGGCTGCCGCCGTCGTTCCCCTTGAACGAGCAGACACCGCCCAAGCCGTGGAATGCGTACGCGCTGTCCAAGCTGATCGCCGAGCAGACCGTGCAGATGTTCGCTGCCGCTCAGGGCAACAAGATCAGATATGCGGCATTCCGCCCGTGCTACGTCATTTCCCCCGAGGAGTGGGAAGGAGCGCTGACACAGCAAGGGCACACGGTCCGTGAGCGGCTGCAGGATCCGGCGCTTTCCGCCCCGGCGTTGTTCAACTACGTGGACGCGCGGGATGTTGCTGATTTCCTGGACGTGCTGCTGGACAAGATGGATGCCATCCCCAACGGCCAGGTCTTCTTTGTTGGCGCCAAGGATGCCTTGGCTACAGCGCCCCTTGCGGAATTGTTCCCGCGGTTCCTTCCGGGCAGCGGTCCCTTGACCGGGCACCTGACCGGCACCAGCCCGGCGTTCTCCATCGATAAGGCCCGGGAACTCCTCGGCTGGGAGCCGAAGAGAACCTGGCGCACCGAACTTACGCCGCCATTCGAGGGCGAAGACACAGCAGCAAGCGAACAAGCAGCACTCAATGACGAGATACCCGCCGGCTTGGTTCCGGCGGGAGCAACCAAGGAGACACCATGAACTTCGACGGCGTACTGTTCTTCCCCGTCACTCCCTTCGCCGAAGACGGCACCGTGGACGTGGCGCTACTCAAGGAGCACATCACCTCCCGGCTTCCGTTCGGCCCGGGCGGTGTGTTCCCCGCGTGCGGCACAGGCGAATTCCATGCGCTCTCACTGGAGGAAGTCCGTACTGTGGTGACTGCCGCCGTCGAGGCCGTTGCGGGAGCCGTGCCAGTAGTCTCCGGTGCCGGTGGACCCTTGGGTCATGCAATTGCCGCCGCTAAGGTGGCCGAGGAAGCCGGCGCGGATGCGTTGCTGGTGCTCCCGCCGTACTTGGTGACCGGTCCCACCGACGGCGTTGTGGCCTACGTAGAAGCCATTGCCACCGCGAGCAGCCTGCCGGTGATTGTGTACCACCGTGGCACGGCCAGGTTCACCGCAGAAGCCATCACCAGACTCACAGCCAACCCGAAGGTGGTTGGCTTCAAGGACGGAATCGGCGACGTCGGCCTGGCCCAGGAAATTGTTTCCGCGATCAACGCCAGCGGCCGCACCGACTTTGCCCTGTTCAATGGCCTGCTGACGGCGGAACTGACCCAAGGCGCTTACCGTGGCCTCGGCATTCCCCTGTACTCCTCGGCCGCATTCGCCATGGCTCCGGAAATTGCCAAGGCATACTACGACGCCTATGTGTCCGGTGACGAGGAGCGCCGCCACGCGCTGCTCGAAGGTTTCTACGCGCCGCTCGTCCGCCTGCGCGACCAGACTCCGGGCTTTGGCGTCTCCCTGATCAAGGCCGGCCTGCGCCTCGCCGGGCTTCCCGTCGGCCCCGTTCGTCCGCCGCTGGTGGACCCCTCCGAGGAACAACTGCTGGAGCTCAAGTCCATCCTGGCCAAGGGCCACGAGCTGGCGGGCAGCTGATGCCGGCCCGCATTACGGGCCTCACCACCCGGCTGATCACGGTCCCGCTGCTGCGCAGCTGGGGTGCCGAGGCGCCCGAGAACCATGTGATCGTCACCGAACTGACCACGGACGACGGCGGCACGGGCCACGGCTTCTCGTGGACACCCACCATTGGTCCACAGGCGGTCAAAGCCCTTTTGGATTACGACATCGCACCGTTCATCCTGGGTTTGGAAGCCAACCCGGAAATCGTGTGGGACCAGCTCTGGAAGCGGCTGCATGAGGCCGGCGGGGGTGGCCTCACCACCATTGCCATGGCTGGCGTTGACCTGGCACTTTGGGACGTGAAAGCGCGACAGGCAGGCACGTCCGTCACGGGACTTCTTGGTCAACGCCAGGAGTCCGTGGAAGTGTACGGCTCCGGCGTCAATCTCCATTACACGCTGGATCAGCTCGTCGAGCAGGCCCGGCGATGGGTGGCCGCCGGGCATAACGCCGTGAAGATCAAAGTGGGCAAGCCCGAGCTCCGGGAGGACGCCGAGCGTGTAGCCGCTGTCAGGCAGGTCATCGGAACGGACCGGCTTCTCATGATCGACGCCAACCAGCGATGGGATCTGGCCCATACGTTCCGTGCCTTGGAGGTTTTGGGGGAGTACGGACTGGAATGGCTGGAAGAACCCATCCGCGCTGACGACCTCTGGGCCTACCGGCGTTTGCGCAAGCAGTCGCCCGTGCCCATCGCACTGGGGGAGAACGTCCACACCATCTACCGTTTCCGTGACTTCATCGAAGCTGAAGCAGTGGACATCATCCAGCCCAACATCGTCCGCGTAGGAGGCATTACGCCGTTCCGCCGGATTGTTGAGCTGGCCCGAACCAACAGCATCAGGGTGGCGCCGCACCTGCTCCCGGAACTCTCCGGGCAGCTGGCGCTCACTCTGGCCGAAGCCGTCAGCGTGGAAGACGTGGAAGACGCCTCCTTCGGGCAGCTGGGCATCCTGAACGGGCCGTCCCCGGTACGCATCCGCAATAGCCGGCTCACGTCCTCAGGCCGTCCCGGGCTTGGCTTCGAATTCAGCAGCCAGCCGGCACCGCTGCCCGGCCCTGACAGCTCCGTCCCTGACAGTAAAGGAAACCGCATTGAGTACAGCAACTCTTGACCTGACAGCCATCACGTCAGCAGCCACCGAGGCTGCAAAGGTGACCGCAGCAGCTTCCGACGCCGAACGCGCCGCCTGGCTGACCGCCGTCGCCGACGCCCTGGACGCCAACGTCACTGAACTGGTGGCGATCGCCGATTCCGAGACGAGCCTGGGCACTGTCCGGCTCACGGGCGAGGTAGCGCGGACCAGTGGCCAGTTGAGGCTTTTCGCCAACGTGATCACCGAGGGCTCGTACCTTGAGGCGGTCATTGACCACGCTGACCCAGCCTCCACCCCGCCCAAGCCTGACTTGCGCCGCATCCTGCGTCCGATCGGCCCCGTAGCCGTGTTCTCGGCGTCGAACTTCCCGTTCGCCTTCTCCGTGGCCGGTGGCGACACCGCATCCGCGCTGGCAGTGGGCTGCCCGGTGATCGTGAAAGCGCACTCGGGACACCTCCGCCTCTCCGAGCGCACCGCTGAGATTGTCGGCGAAGCACTGGCCAAGGCCGGAGCGCCGGAAGGGATCTTCGCCCTGGTCAGCGGCCGCGAGGCAGGCACAGCCCTGGTTCAGGATCCCGCCATCAAAGCTGTCGGGTTCACCGGCTCCATCCCTGGCGGACGCGCATTGTTCGATCTCGCCGCGTCAAGGCCGGAGCCGATCCCGTTCTATGGCGAGCTCGGCAGCCTCAACCCCGTGGTCATCACGGCGGACGCACTCGCGGAACGCGGACAGCAGCTCGCCGCGGGATTGGCTGGCTCGTTCACCATGGGTGCCGGCCAGTTCTGCACCAAGCCGGGGCTCGTGTTCATCCCGGCTGGTACGGACTTCGCCTCGCACCTGGCAGAGGCCAGCAAGGACAAGCCCACCGCTGCCATGCTCACGGAGCGCATCGCCGAGGCCTACCCGGATGGGCTGCGGAGCGTCGCTGACCAGCCCGGTGTCGCCGTCGTCAGTGGAACGGTGCAGCAGGACAGCCTGGCCGACGGTGCCGCGCCAGTCGTGTTCTCCACCAGTGCCGCGAACGTCCTGGAACGCCCCGAGGAGTTGTTGGAGGAGTGCTTCGGCCCCACCACGCTGCTCATCGAGTACGCCAACCAGGACGAACTGTCCGCTGCCTTGGCGAAGGTCCCGGGCAGCCTGACGGGCACGGTGCACGCACAGCCGGGCGAGGACGTTTCCGCGCTTGTGGAGCAACTCAGCGGTCTCGCCGGCAGGGTCCTCTTCGACGGCTGGCCCACGGGTGTTGCCGTGAATTGGGCGCAGCAGCATGGTGGCCCATACCCGGCCACGACGTCCTTGTTCACCTCGGTGGGCGCCACTGCGGTGCGCCGCTTCCAGCGTCCGGTGGCCTATCAGGATGCTCCTGAGTCTGTCCTGCACCCGGCCTTGCACGACGCCAACCCGTTGGGAATCCCCCGGCGCGTGGACGGCGTGCTAAAGCTCAGCTAACGCCCCCAAAGCGCACCCAACTGAGTCGCAGTTAAGCGCGTTTTGAGCACTCAAAACGGCATTAACTGCGACCTACTTGGGTAAGCACGCACAAAAGGGGCGGGGTCACCATCGCGGTCACCCCGCCCCTTTCGTGTTGGGTGCAGGTGTTAGGGGCGCAGCGTCAGCGGACGACGGCGGCCGTCAACTTCGGTGGTCGGCCAACGGTGGTCAGTGGTCAGGACACGCAGGCCGGAATCCGTGAGCAGCACCGTGTCCTCGATCTTCACGCCGGGCCCCGACGGGTTCCACGTGAAGGGCTGGTTGAGCACCACCGTGTCCGTGACGTCAGCGGTGACCCTGGGATCGCGGCCCGCGTAACCGGCCGGCCCGCCCTGGTGGTGAAGCGTCCACTGGTCATCGCCGAAACCGTGCCGCGCATAGGACTGCTTAATCTCGGCGAAGATCTCGTTGAGGCGGGCCCCGGGCACCGTGGCCCGGAAGATGTCGGCCTCAACAGCGGCGATGCGTGCCTCGGCGTCGAGCTCCCGGGGAGTGCCGGCGTCGAACGCTACCCAACGGGTGACGTTGGCAACCAAGCCGTTCCGGCGCGCGCACACCACGGCCATGGCGCGGCGTCCGAGGGGGGAATGCGTGGCGAGCGGGTGCCGGAAGTCGCTACGGGAAGCACCATTGCAAAGTAGGACAAGCGGCTCGGCGCCCACCGCCACAATCCGCGCTGCCAGGTCCGAGATGAGCTGGAATTCCGTGGTTTCCGGGGTCGCAGCCGTGAGGACGTCCGTCATGGCTGCGGCTGCGACGGCGGAAAGTGAGGCGTACCGGGCTGCCTCGGCAGGCAGTAGTTGCTGGCGAGCCGCCCGCAGCTCCGTGGCGACGGCTGCTTCCGCCAGCGGGTTGCCATCAACGGCCAGGCCCGCCGCGGCCGCATGCAATTGGCCGTGCCATGGAACCGTGTCCAGGCTGACCCCGTCCGGCAATTCCTCAGCAGCGATCCGTCCGGCCTCATTGTTGAAAGTGACCAAGTGGTCGCCGGAGCGGTCTACCAAGAGGGCCGCGATGGGGTCGCCGGCCAGGCTGATATGGACCCGGCTGCCGTCCAGATACCAGGTAAGGGCCGTATTGGTTGTGAGCAATAGCGAGTCGCGGCCCGCAGCGTCCAGAATGTCCAGCACCCGCTGGCGCTTTACCGCGCGGTCGGCAACGTTGCCGGGCGCAGTGGCCGCAGTCAGGGCCGGCGTGAATTGAGTAGGCGTGGTCATGCCGATTCCCCCAAAGTGGTGATGAGTTGTTCAATGTCTTGTGTTGCCAAAAAGCCGTCCGCGATGAGCACGGTGACAGTTCGTTTGACCGGGCGGCCGGGTTCGGTTGCCACCGGCGCATCCCACGCCAAGGACAGGCCGACGCCGGGGTAGCCCGAGTGCCGCACGAACCAAGGGTCAGGCGCTTGGGGCGCTGCAAGAAACACGAGCGTGGCCGGATGACCCAGCCCGGGATCGCCGGCGACGTGCGAGGCCCCGGCGGGTCCGGCGTCGAACGTTCCGGACCAAGCCAGCCATGGCGCTACGCTGCCGTGCACGGCGTCCTCGCCCCTCGAGCCGGGAGTCCAGATGGTGGCGTCGCCGACCTTCGGCAGCCGCCAGAAGAAGCCACCGTAACCGCCCTGCGGCCGCCCGTTGGAGCCGGGGCTGCCCAGTAGCACTGGACGCCCCGTGGCGGATTCCAGGGTGAAATCCAACGTGAGTTTCCACGCTGAATTTCCGACGGCGGCCCAGCGCCACTCCCGTTGTTCGCGGAGTACCGGTGATCCGTCGGGGCCGAGCCAGCTCAACTGTTCGCGCCGCTCTCCGTCAGCGTGGTCCGCGGCTTCAACCACAATCTGTCCGTGGTCTGTCCGCCAGACGTATGCCCCGGCGTCGCGGGTGTAAGTGCGGCCGCCCCAGAAGTTGATGCCGTCAACGTCCTGGAGGGCAACTCCTGCTCCGAGATGCCACACGTGATCCTCCGGGACGTGATCGGTAACCACGGTGCCGGCGAGCGTCCGCACGGGGTGGAGGTAGGGCCGCGGCGACGACGTAGGCCGGATGCGGGATCCGTCCTGCAAAGTTGCGACGGGCGTGCCGTCAATATCCAGGGTGGGTCCGCCGGATAAAGTCCAAGGGGCGCCGAGCTCAGCAAACGTGGCCTGCCCCAAGGTTGCCCGGCGGATTAGCGACTCGATGCCATGCACCACGGCGTGGGCGTCGTCGCCGGTGCCCTCCCAAGTGATGAAGTCCGAAGGTATCTCCCGGGGTGCATCGGCCGTTCGGATGGCCTCCAGGACCGACACATACGCGCCGGCCCCGGAGAGCGGGCTGAGGAGGTCCTGCTCGCTGGTGGCCGCCAGCAGGTTCTCCAGCAAGTCGATCCGTCCGTAGGTCTCAGTCCGGACACCCTGTGGAGAGGTGATCTCCAGGCGGTCCTCCGTATAGAAGAGCGTGAGCTGCCCCAGCGTCCCGTAAATGGCGACCGACGGCGCGGACTGTACGGGAGCGCAGAGCGTCAACGCGCAGGTCAGGACAGTACCGCCTGCCATCCGGACCCTCACCACGGAGGTGTCGTCACTTTCGGTGTCGTTTGCCCTGTAGAGGTCGGTATCCACGGATTCAACGTCCGCCACTGTTCGGGCACCAGCGAGCCGTAGCCCGGTAGCCACAGCGTGGGCCAAAGCGTTGGTGGCCACTCCGTCCACAACGTCGGTCCCGTTGATGCTGCGTTTCCCGGCCCATCGGGACCGCTTAAAGTACGCCTTGCTCCGCAGCCACTGCCCCGTGGCGCTGATGCCGCGGACTTCGCCGATTTCGCCGGATTCCACCAGGGTTTCGATCGCGGGCAGGGCCTCTGAACCCAAGCTCTGGAAACCCACCTGCACCAAGCGGCCCGCGCTCGCGGCCGCTGCCATGACCTCCTGGTACTGCGCCATGGACGCCACCGGTGGCTTCTCCAGGTAGACGTTGGCCCCGGCCTTGAGGGCAGCGAGGGCAAGCGGCGCGTGCGTCTGGATAGGCGTGGAGACAATGACGACGTCAGGGGCGGTTCCTGCAGCCAGGAGCTCGTCAAGGGAAGCAAAGACCGCAACGTCGGGGCCGAGCGTTCCCTCTTCCGGGGGGTGCGGATCGGCCACAGCAACCAGCTCGAGGGTACAGTCAGCACCCAGGCGAGCAAGGTTTTCGAGGTGACGTTCGCCGAAGCCGTGCACGCCCACGAGTGCGATGCGAGGGAGCCGGGCATTGCCTCCCGCTGTGGTGACGGTGAGGGGTTGTGTCATTGGTATGTCCTAGTGGAATCAGGTGTGGGCGTGCTGGTGAGTTGGCGGGGCTGCAAGGTTGCGGTGAGGAAAGACGCGGCTTCGTCCTGCATGGCCGGGGTGAAAACGTGGGGTTCCTGCCAAAAGCTCCCCGTGTAGCGGGCCGGCATATTCTCCATGAGATGGTGATGGGCATCGCGCATTCCCTGTTCCGGGAAAAGCTGATCAGCCAGCCCGTATTGGACCAGGACCGTGGCACTGGAGCGGACTGACAGATCCGGCCAATCCCCGAGCTTGGCCAGCCCGGGAGTGTGCAGCAACCAAGAGTGTGCGTCCAGGTAGGAGGGCAGGAGCGAGCCGAACGTTGTCATCATGCACGTCACCACGTAACTCCGGATCAGCGGGCTCAGGGCACCGAGCACCATCGCCCGCCCACCACCGCCGGAAAAGCCAACGCAGCCAAGCCGATCCATGTCCACGCCCGGAAGCGATGCAAGGACACCCAATGCCGCGAGGTCGTCGTGCGCAACGGTCCCGGTAACACTGGTGCCGATCAGCGTTGCGGCCTTCGCCACCGTTTCCTCGTGGGCGGCAGCCGCTGCGTTGAACCGTTCCGCTGCGGAAAATTCGACGCCGGCCTCCCGCCAGAGTGCCTCCTGGCCGCTGACCGCCTTGGCAGTTCGCCAAGGAAGAGGATCGAGTCCGAAGCGGCGGCTGCCCCACATGAAGGTGTCGTGGGCAAGGACGGCGAAGCCCTGTTGAGCCAACCATGTGGCCAGTGCCCGGCCGCCATAGAGCTTGGCCCTGACATCGAGGGGCGGCAACCCAAGCGACACCGAACCGTTGGCGTTGCCGGGCCTCTCGCCCAAGGGGGCGCCGCCGTCGGGATTGTCCCCGCCGTCGGGATTTTCCCCACTGTCGGGTCTGTCCACGCCGTCGGGCAGGGACACAAGCCGCTTAGCACCGTAGGCCTTGATCCCACCGTGGCAGTGCAGGGCGAGCAACCCGGGCAGCGGCCCCGCGGCGCCGGCCGGCCGTACGAACCACGCGGACGTCCTTGGCCCGAAACCCAACTGCCACTGCAGGCGCGAGGTGATGACGCCGTCGTGCTCTGATTCGGACTGCACTGCGTACTCGAGATCCGGTGTTACGGCGGGCACGCCGAGTGTGTCAGCGAGTTGCCGGGCATCCTCGGAGTGGGCGGTGAGCCGATTCCGGGCGACGTAGGCTGGCCAATCCTCGTAGCCAGCCAGTGCGCTGGGGCGGGTGGGGGATGCTGCCATGTCAACGGCGGTCATGGCAGGCGGAGTCGGTGGGAAACAATAGTGTCCTGCCTTATCGGTGCGGAAGGGTGTGCGGTAGCGCACGCCGGGTTTCTTCAGCGTGGAAAACACGTTCAAGCAACACTGCAAGAAAACGCTTTCTCAAAAATTAGCAAAAGGCTGTACATGGGTCAAGAAAACGTTTACTTTGGTACGGAGCCGCTGAACACCGGGACCTGAGCCTGGCGCTTCCGAGGGGTAGCGCCGCACTAATGGCGGCGTCTTGGGCGGCAAGCACCAACCACACTTGTATTCCGTGGATGGCCACGATGACCAAAGGAGACCACATGGCCGCTGTACTACGCACGGGGACGCCGCAAGGCGTTCGCGCTCCGGCAAGGGGGAAGCAATGAGCGCTATAGGCGAACTCTCGACGATGACCCGGCGCAAGGGTCCCATGTCCAAAGAAGAGAAGAAGGCGAACGGCCGCGACAACAAAGCCGCCTATATTTTCCTCCTTCCGTGGCTGATTGGCCTGGTCGCCATCACCGTGGGCCCCATGCTGATGTCGTTGTACTTGTCCTTCACGGACTACAACCTCCTGCAGCCGCCGGAATGGGTGGGGTTGGATAACTTCGTCCGCATGTTCGGTGATGCCCGCCTCCACAACTCGCTCCGCGTCACGTTCACGTACGTGCTGGTGGGTGTGCCGCTACAGTTGGGCGTGGCCCTGCTGATTGCCCTTGTCCTGGACAAGGGGTTGCGCGGGCTGCCGTTCTACCGCTCCATTTTCTACTTGCCGTCCCTGCTGGGCGGATCGGTGGCAGTTGCCATCCTCTGGAAGCAGATTTTCGGCACCACCGGCCTGGTGAACCAGGTCCTGGCGATGATTGGCATTGAGGGACCCGGTTGGATCTCTGACCCCAATACCGCTCTGGGTTCCATCATTCTGCTGCACGTGTGGACCTTTGGCAGCCCCATGATCATCTTCCTGGCCGGCCTTCGGCAGATACCCGTGATGTATTACGAAGCAGCCAAGGTTGACGGTGCCACCACGCTGCAGCAGTTCTGGCGGATCACCCTCCCGATGCTGAGCCCCATCATCTTCTTCAACCTGGTGCTTCAGATCATCGGATCGTTCCAGTCGTTCACGCAGGCGTTCATCGTCTCCGGCGGCAACGGCGGCCCGTCCGACTCCACCATGTTCTTCACCCTGTACCTGTACCAAAAGGGCTTCGGTCAGTTTGATATGGGCTACGCCTCAGCGATGGCCTGGTTCCTGCTGGTCATCATCGGTGTCTTCACCGCCATCAACTTCATCGCTTCAAAGTATTGGGTGTTCTACGATGACTAAACTCCAGACCCTCCCCGCCGCCTCCGATTCCTCCTCAGGGAAGGACGGCAAGAGCCCGCGACGCCGCGAATCTCCAGGCAGCCTGGCCTTCAGCCGCAGCGCCCGAATCAAGGGCCTGGTCAAGCACGCCATCCTGATCATCGTGGGCGGGGTGATGATCTACCCGCTGCTGTGGATGGTAGTTTCCTCCCTGCGACAAAACGACCTCATCTTCCGCGAACCCGGCCTGTGGCTCGAGAGCCTGGAGATGAGCAACTACACCGATGGCTGGTCCGCCCTGACGCACCCGTTCGGGCACTACATGGTCAACTCGGCGATCGTGGTCCTCGGCTCGATCCTTGGCAACCTGATCTCCTGCTCCATGGCTGCCTACGCATTCGCCCGCCTGCAGTTCAGCGGCAAGAAGATTTTTTTCGGCGTCATGCTGCTGACCATCATGCTTCCGTTCCACGTGGTGATCGTCCCTCAGTACATCCTGTTCTCGCAGATCGGCTGGGTGAATACCTTCTGGCCGCTCATTGTGCCCAAACTCCTTGCGACGGACGCGTTCTTCGTGTTCCTGATGGTCCAGTTCATTCGAGGTATCCCGAAGGACCTTGATGAGGCAGCCCGCATTGACGGTGCCGGCCACCCCAGGATCTTCCTCCGCGTCATCCTGCCCCTGATGGTTCCGGCCCTGGCCACCACAACCATCTTCACGTTCATCTGGACCTGGAACGACTTCTTCGGCGCCCTGATCTACCTCACGGACCCGGACATGTTCACAGTTCCTGTTGCTCTTCGGGCGTTCGTCGACTCACAGTCGGCAACCAGCTGGGGATCGCTCTTCGCGATGTCCATTGTGTCCCTGCTCCCCGTGTTCCTGGTCTTCCTCTTCGGCCAGCGGTTCCTCATCAAGGGCATCGCCACCACGGGCATCAAATAAAACAACTAGAACAAGTCGGTGTCTTGTAATACAAGATTGTGACTTGTATCATAATCGTAACGAGAAAACGCTTTCTCAGTTCGCATCGAGATCAAAGAAGATCGGAGACAACAGTGCCGGTGAATCCAAAGGGTGAAGCAGTCGCCCCCGCAACTGCCTCAAAAGCCCGCGCGTCAGCGCCGAAGGGAGAGCGCAGGCGCCGTGCCTCCGCCCTCGTTGCGGCCACAGCTGCAACAGTTCTTGCCCTCACCGCCTGCGGTGGCGGCGGAGGGCCGGAGGCAAAGAGTGCCGACGGCAAGGTGGAGCTCCGCTTTTCATGGTGGGGCGGGGACAAGCGTGCACAGCTGACGCAGGAAGCAATTGCCGCCTTCGAAGCCGAAAACCCCAACATCAAGATCAAGCCCGAGTACGGCGATTGGAGTGGCTACTGGGACAAGCTGGCCACCCAGGTTGCAGCCAACGACGCTCCGGACATCATTCAGATGGACGAAAAGTACATCACGGAATACTCCACCCGCGGCGCACTACTGGACCTCTCCAAGTACGACGTCGATACGTCCAAGCTGGATGAGGCCGCGTTGAACGCAGGCAAGGGCGAGGACGGGCTGACCGGCATAGCCGCGGGCATCAATGCCGCCACCATCCTCGCCAACCCGGCAGTCTTCCAGGCCGCGGGCGTCCCGCTTCCTGACGACAAGACATGGACCTGGGAGGACTTCGAACGCGTTGCGGCCGAGGTCACGGCCAAGTCCCCGAAGGGAACGTACGGTGCGGCTGCCTACGGAACGGATGAAGCCTCCCTTGGCGTGTGGCTGCGGCAGAACGGCAAGTCGCTTTACACCTCGGATGGCAAGCTTGGCTTCGAGCCCTCGGACATCAAGGGCTACTGGGAATTTCTGAAGCAGATGAGCGAAAACAAGGCGGTACCCACCGCCTCGGAAATCGTTGAAGCTGAGGCTGCGCCGTTGGATCAGAGCGGACTCGCCACGGGTAAGAACGGCATGGCGTTCTGGTGGTCAAACCAGCTTCCGGCGCTCGAGAAGGCTGCCGGCGGCGAGTTGCAGATCCTCCGGTTCCCCTCCAAGACGGGCAAGGCCGAAGATGCCGGGCTCTGGTACAAAGCCTCGCAGTTCTGGTCTGCATCTTCGCGGACCAAGCACCCGGAAGAGACTGCAAAGTTCATCGATTTCCTGACCAACAACGTCAAGGCCGGCGAGATCCTCCTTGCTGACCGCGGCGTGTATCCGAACTCCGAGGTCCGCGAGGCAATTGCTCCGAAGCTGGCCAAGGCAGACGTGAAGGTGGTCGACTTCATCGGCGCCATCAAGGAAGAACTCGGGGAGGCTCCGGCAGCCCCGCCGAAGGGCGCAGGCGCCATCCAGGAAATCATCAAGCGGTACACCTCCGAGGTCATGTTCAACAGGCTCTCGCCGGAAGAAGCAGGCAAGAAGGCCGTGGACGAAATGAAGTCCGCCATCAGCTAGCCCCTTCTAAACGGAAACCGCGCCCCGGGCGAATCATTCGTGATCCGCTCGGGGCGCGGTTTTTCGTGTTTCCACCCAACTGGGTAGCAGATGATGTCGTTATGACGCGTCATAACGGCATCATCTGCTACTTACTTGGGTCGGTCTTCCGCGATGACGGCCACGGCTCCGGCGGGGACAACGCCGGTGAAGCGTGCGCCGCTGAGCAGTTCGCCGCCGTCGGCCTTCACGGTAACGTCTTCCTGGCCGTGGTTGATGGCGAACAGGAAGCTGTGGCCGTCGGCGGCGCGCCGCCGGACAAGTTCGACGCCGGAAGACACCTCGGTCGCGGCCGTCACCCCTGCTTCCTCCACGAGCCGGGCGGTCAGCGAGTCGAGACCATCGGCGTCGGGAAGCGTGGCGAGGTACCAGGCCGAACCTGATCCGACGGTTCGCCGGGTCAGGGCCGGGACGCCGTGGAGCGGGTAGTCGGTGAAAGTTGCCAGAACCTCCGTGCCCGGGGAGGCGTGTACGTGCTCGCTCCACACGGTTCCGGCTGTTCCGGGTTCAAATACTGTTCCGTCGCTCAACGTGACCGACGTGCCGGGGAAGAGCGGGTGGAATTCCTCGCTCCGCACCCCCAATAGTTCGCGGAAGGCGCCCGGGTAGCCGCCAAGCCGCACGTGGTCCCGCTCGTCGACGATGCCACTGAAGTAGCTGATGAGCACCGTGGCACCGGCCTCAGCCGCGGCAGCAATCGAGGTAGCCGCGGTGTCCGTCACGGAGTACAAGGTGCACACCAAAATGAGGTCATAGCCGGACAGATCCGACGACGGGTGCACGAAGTCCGCAGTGATCCCGCGCAGGTACAAGGAGCGGTGGAAGGCGCGCATGGTATCGAGGTATTTCAGCGAGTTGTTCGGGTGCGAATCCAACTCCGAGGCCCACCAGGCTTCGTAATCGAACACGATCGCAACCCGGGATTCCACGCGGGAGCCCTTGACTGGTTCCAGTTTGGACAACGCATCACCGAGATCCACCACGTTCCGCCACACCTGCGTGTCACGGCCGCCGTGGGGCACCATGGCCGAGTGGAACTTCTCCGAGCCGGCCTTGCTTTGCCGCCACTGGAAGAACATGACGGCGTCGGCGCCGCGGGCTACGTGCGTCAGCGAGTTGCGGAGCATTTCGCCGGGCATCTTGGGCTGGTTGTGCGGCTGCCAGTTCACCGCCGACGTCGAATGCTCCATGAGGATCCATGGCGCACCGCCCGCCACCCCGCGGGTGAGGTCGGCGCTGAAAGCGAGCTCGATTTCGCGCTCCGGGTCCGCAGCCACGAGGTAGTGGTCGTTGGCGATCACGTCCATATCCTTGGACCAATCGAAGTAGTCCAAGGCTTTGGTGGCGCTGGAGACCATGAAGTTGGTGGTTGCCGGGATGTTGGGGGTGACCTCGCGAATGACGGCCAGCAGCTCGCGGTAGTAGTCGATGAAGGCCCAGGAGTTGAAGCGTGCGAAGTCCAGCTGCTGCCCGGGATTGAGGGTGGTGGGCGCGGCCCCCGGTGGGATGATTTCGTCGAAGGAAGCGTAGTGCTGCGACCAAAACGCCGTACCCCAGGCCTCGTTGAGGGCTTCGACGGAGCCGTATCGTCGTTCCAGCCACGACCGGAAAGCGGCTGCGTCCTCCTGGCCGTGGAACTCGCCAACGTGGCAGCCAAGTTCGTTGTCCACGTGCCAGAGCGCCAGGGCCGGGTGATTTTTGTATCGTTCGGCGAGCACGCGGGTCATGGCGGTGGAGTACCTGCGGTACACAGCCGACGACGGCGTGTAGTGGCGTCGTGAGCCCCGCTCCAGCCTGATTCCTTCCGCGGTGATGGGGAGAATCTCAGGGTATTTGCGGGCCAGCCAAGCAGGGGGAGAAGCAGTGGCTGTTGCTAGGGCCACTTTGATGCCGGCCCCGTGAAGGTTGTCCATGACCTCGTCCAACCAGCCGAAATCGTAGTGTCCTTCAGTGGGCTCCAGGAGGCCCCACGAGAAAATGCCGACGCTGAGAAAGTTGACGCCGGCCTCTTTCATGAGCTCGATGTCCTCGTGCCGGATGTCTTCCGGCCACTGCTCCGGGTTGTAGTCGCCGCCGTAAGCGATGCCGTCGAGACTGTTCCAGAAGGACGGACTGCGGGGGATTTCGGGGGAGGTCAAGGAGACTCCTTCGTCAGGTTGGCAGTGCTGGTACTGATGCTACTGAAGGTATGAGTGCAGCGCATCGGTGAAAATGCGATCTTTGGAAAACGCTTGCCCAGATTCGCGATTAGGGATATTGTATCGATTCAGAACGAGTGTAAGCGAGATCACTGCCACGTTGTAGAGAACTTGGATGCTTGCACCAACTGAGCAAGGAGGCTCTCATGATCGATAGAAGGAAATTCCTCACCACGGTGGCTCTCGGCACTGCATCTGCCGCGTTCCTCTCTGCTTGTGGCCCGTCCTCATCCGCGGGACAGACGGGCTCCGCGGAGAACCCCGTCACCATCAACTACACCTGGTGGGGCAACGACGACCGGGCGGAGCGTACCCGCAAGGCGATTGCCTTGTTCGAGTCCAAGAACCCGGATATCAAGGTGAATGGAAACTTCACAGACTTCGCTGGATATTGGCAAAAGCGCGCTACCGAAGCTGCCGGCGGCGGCCTGCCGGACGTCATGCAGTGGGACCTTTCCTACCTGCGCGACTACGGCCAGCGGAACCAGCTTCTTGATCTGGGCACCGTGAAAATCAACACGGAAGCCTTCGATAAGTCTCTGCTCCCCTCGGGGCAGATCCGGGGCAAGACCTACGGCATCCCCACCAGCACGAACGCCTTCGCGGTTTACTACGATCCCGCCAAGCTCCAGAGCCTGGGCATCGCCGAGCCGGATGGACAGTGGACCTACAAAGAGTTCAACGAATTCATGCTCGAGGTAGGACAGAAGGGCAACGGAGCGTTCTACGGCGGCACTGACTACACCGGGGTGTGGTGGATGTTCAACATCTGGCTGCGCCAGAACAACATCCAGGCATTCACGGACGATGGCAAGCTGGGCTTCACCAAGGACGACCTCAAGAAGTGGTGGAACACTACCGCCGAGCTTCGCGGCACCCCCGCACTCGTTCCTGAAGAGCGGGTCACCCAGCTCGCCCCCAAGTCCGCCATGGGTTCCAACGTCACTGCCAGTGAAGTCACGTGGGACAACTTCATGGCCGGCTACCTGGGCGACAGCGGTGCCAAGGAACTCAAGCTGGTGCCGGTCCCGTCTGACGATCCGGACAATCTGGGCCTGTTCCTCAAGCCCTCCATGCTCATGGTTGCCAGCGCCAAGACCAAGTACAAGGATGCTGCTGCCCGTTTCATCGACTTCATGGTCAACGATCCCGAGGTTGGCCAGATCTTCAAGACCTCCCGCGGTGTACCGGCGTCGAAGACCCAGCGCGACGGCACCACCTTCGAGGGCACGGACAAGCTGGTGGTGGACTACGAGAAGTCCATCGAGAAGTACCTCAAGGACGCCCCCGAGCCCCCCATCGTCGGTTTCGGCACGCTTGAAGCCTCCTTCAAGCGGGTCAGTTCCGAACTGAACTACGGCAAGCTGACCCTGGACGGTGCAGCCGATGCCTGGTTCAAGGAAGCCGAAGACCTCATCAAGCAGAACGCCTGATCAGACCCATGCGTCTGATCCAGGCTTTCCCGACTGACGGACTGATCTCGTGACTCAAAGCCCAACCCTGAGCAGGCGCTCGTCGTCGTCCGCCTCCCCGCAGCCGCGCAAGTCGCGGCGGCGGGGCGCGGATGCCCGCGCCGGCTACACCTTCCTGTTGCCCTGGCTGCTCGGATTCATCGCCCTGACCGTAGGCCCGATGATTTCCTCGCTGTACCTCTCCTTCACCAACTACAACCTCTTCGAAGCTCCCAAGTGGATCGGCCTGGACAACTACACCACCCTCTTCCAGGACGAGCGTTTCCTGCAGTCGGTGGGCGTGACCCTGAACTACGTCATCTTCGGTACCCCGCTGAAACTCGCCGCCGCTTTGGCGATTGCCATGTTGCTCAACAGCAAGCGCAAGGGCCAGGGCTTCTACCGGTCCGCGTTCTACGCACCGTCCTTGATCGGCGCGTCCGTGTCCATCGCCATTGTCTGGAAGGCGATGTTCGGTGACGCCGGCCCCGTGGACCAGGGCTTGTCGTTCTTCGGGATCAACCTCGGTGGTTGGGTGGGCAACCCTTCCATGACCATGCCCATGATGATCCTGCTGACCGTTTGGCAGTTCGGTGCCCCCATGGTGATCTTCCTAGCTGGCCTCAAGCAGATTCCGGCGGACCTCTATGAAGCAGCCTCGATGGACGGTGCCGGTCCAGTGCGGAAGTTCATGAACATCACCTGGCCCATGCTTTCCCCGGTGATCTTCTTCAACCTGCTGATGGAAACCATCCACGCATTCCAGATCTTCGCCTCGGCCTACATCATCTCCAACGGTGAAGGCGGCCCGGCAGGTTCCACCCTCTTCTACACCCTCTACCTGTACTTGCGCGGTTTCAGCGACTTCCGGATGGGCTACGCCTCGGCAATGGCCTGGCTCCTGGTGATCGTGGTCGGCGTCATCACGCTGATCTTCTTCAAGACCTCCAAGTCCTGGGTCCACTACAGCGGTGATTCGAAATGACAACCATGGCAACACCCACCCAGCCCGCTCCCACGAAACCATCAGCGGCACCGGTGTACAACCCGAAGTCCGAGTCCACCACGGCCAAGCGCATCAAGAGCACAATCTTCCACATTGTTGCCTTGGGACTGGTGGCGATGGTCCTCTACCCGGCCATCTGGATGATCTCCGCGTCCTTCAAACCGAACTCCGAGATTGGCGGCGCCAACAACGCGTTGTGGTCGAACAACTTCAGCTTCGACAACTTCGTTACGGCCATGGAAGGAATCGGCGGCGTCTCCACGCTGACGTTCTTTACCAACTCGCTGATCCTGGCCGTCGGCGCCGTGGTGGGAACCGTCCTCTCGGCGTCCATTTCCGCCTACGCCTTCGCCCGGATCAACTTCCCCGGCAGAGGCCTGTTCTTCGGCATGATGATCGCCACCTTGCTCCTGCCGTTCCACGTGGTGATCATTCCGCAGTACATCGTGTTCCAGCAGCTTGGCCTGGTGGATACCTACGTGCCGCTGCTGATCGGCAAGTTCCTTGCCGCGGATGCGTTCTTCGTCTTCCTCATGGTCCAGTTCATGCGCGGCCTCCCGGCCGAACTCGACGAAGCAGCCCGCATCGACGGCGCCGGACACGTGCGGATCTTCGGATCCATCATGCTCCCACTGATGAAGCCGGCCCTGATTTCCACCTCCATTTTCTCCTTCATCTGGAGCTGGAACGACTTCCTCGGCCCGCTGCTCTACCTCAACACCCCCGAAAAATACCCGCTCCCGCTCGCGCTGCGGCTCTTCGTAGACCAGACGCAGTCTTCGGACTACGGTGCCATGATCGCCATGTCCGTCCTGGCGCTCCTGCCTGTGCTGGTCTTTTTCCTGGTGTTCCAGCGCTACATCGTCGAAGGCGTTTCGACGCAGGGCCTCAAGGGCTAAGGACAACAGAGAATGAGCACCATGAACGCGACAGGCAAAGCTTCGGGAAACCCCGGGATTCCGGTAAACCGCTTTGCCCTCTTCGCCGAGACCATCCTGGCGGGAGTCATCGTGCTCCTCCTCTCCGTCCCCTTGGTGACGGCGCCGGCTGCCTATGCGGCCGGCGTCGCGCACCTGGAAAGGCACCTCAGCGGAAGGGACGATTCCCTCCGGAGCCTGTGGGGGAATTTCCGCCGCGCGCTTCCCGGCAGCTGGAAGATGGGAATCACGACGGCGGTAGCCGCCGTCGTTATCGTCCTTAACCTGTTGCTCGCCCTGGTGGGTCAACTGCCCGGCCGGGCGGTGATCCTGCCCGCTACGCTGATTTTGGCTGCAGCAGGCGCAGTGCTCTTCCTGCGGATCGCTGCCAATTGGAGCGGTGGCGTCAACTGGAGTGGCGATGCTGACCAGCAACCCGCCGACGTTCCCGGCCCGGAGCGATGGGCGCTTGCCCACTCGCAGGCCAAGGCTGATGGATTGCGGGACTGGACAGGTTCGCTGCTATTGCTTGCTGCAGTTTTCATGACTGTCGTCTTCGTTTGGATGCTGCAGGCTCTGTTCGTCATCGTTCCCGGGACACTGGTCCTTGCCGCAGCTGCGATCAAAATCCGCTCCCATCGTTGAGATCCGACCCAACCCGCTGAATCGAGCAGAACCCTCCGTGTCGCCGCGCCCGTTCCCACCGCGCCCCAAATCCACTGCACCGCGAGCCCGTTCCACGGAAAGCTGGCATTACCCGCTGAGGCACCACAACTACCGGATCTTCGTCACCCTCTCCCTTGTGGGGAGTGGCGGCGTCTGGATGCAGCGTCTTGCTCAGGACTGGCTGGTGCTACAGCTAACGGGCAGTCCGGCCGCAGTAGGCCTCGCCGTTGCACTGCAGTTCCTGCCCATGCTGGTGGTGGGACCCATCAGCGGCGTGCTGGTGGACCTCTTCCCCAAGCGGCGCATCCTCCTGGTCTGCCAGTCCGTTGCCGCGCTGCTGGCTGCCGGCCTTGCCGTGTGGAATGCGATGGGTGGCACGGATGTCTGGGTGGTCTATGCGTCCTGTATTGCCTTGGGCATCACCAGCGCCATCGATGGACCGGCGCGGCAAGTTTTCGTCAACGAAGTGGTGGGCGACCAAGGATTGCCCGCCGCCATCGGGCTGAACAGTGCAATAGGCCAGCTGGGAGCCATGGCTGGCCCTGCGCTGGCAGGCGTGGTCATTGCCCAAGCGGGTCCGGCGGCGGCCTTCGCTGCCAACGCTTTGATAGGCGTATCTGTCTTGGTCATGATCGCGTCCATCAGGCCGGGGGAGCTGCACCATTCTTTGGAAGCGCCTGGTCCCACTGCCCGGAAAGGCCAGATCCTCGCGGGTTTTCGCTTCGTTCGAGCGCGCCCACCCCTGCTGTTGACCATGCTGCTCGCGGGCTTATTGGGTGCCTTCGGCATGAACGGGCCGGTTGTTCTCGCGGCGTTCGCGGACGGAGTGTGGCATAGCGGACCGGCCGGCTTTGGGCTCTTCAACACCGTCAGCGCTCTGGGAGCTCTTGCAGGGGCCTTGGTGGCAACACGGATTAAGCGCTTTGGGCGGAAGGGGATCGTGGCCAGTGCAGGGCTCTTCGGCCTGACGCAAGCGCTCGCTGCCTTGATGCCCACGCAGGAGTGGTTTGTGGTGATGCTCATAATCGTGGGCTTCATGACCCTGGTGTTCCTCACGAGCGCAGCCACTGCGGTACAGCTCGAGGCCGGGGCAAGCGTGCGCGGCAGGGTCCTGGCGCTGTACTTCCCGCTTCTGCTGGGTGGCCATGCCTTGGGTGGCTTGCTGGCCGGGTGGCTCACGGAGGACTTCGGCGTCCGCACGGGGCTTGTGGTCACGGGAGCGTTGGGCATGCTGTCCGCGGCCGTGATTGGCTTCCTGCTCTGGCGCTTTTCGACCCGCCGCCGCGCCTAGCGGGCCGCCGGTAATTGCCGAACACCGTGCCTTCGCGTTGCGGGGCCCGTTCTGCAGGCTATTCATGGCAAATACCATGCAGGGCGGGCCTCACAACGCGTCAGCGAGCACTCATCTGCCTGAAACCAAGCCCTCGATCTCCGCTACATCCAAGATTCCGTCGCTGATCCACACAGTGTTGGTACGGGTGAGGGAATCCCCTGCCGCCAGTTCCACCGCGGCATCCCATGCCAAGGCAGAACCCACCGCCGGGTAGTCGCTGCACCGGACGAACCACGGGTCCGCCGACTCCGAAGGTGCGCCAAACACCAGAGTGGCAGGGCCGCCGTCGAACTTTCCCGCCCAAGCCAGCCACGGCGCTACGGAACCGTGAACAGAAGGCTCGCCCTCGGCTGTGGAGGAGAAGACGCGCGAGGAAGCATTGACTGGAAGACGCCAGAAGAAGCCGCCGTAACCGCTCCCGGCCGCGCCATGGGAGCCGGGACTGCCCAGGGAAACATCCACGACGGCGGTGAGCCGGGTCTCGATCTCGAGTCGCCATGTGCGCGCATCCAGGAGCTTGCGGCTCAGGGAGCGCCGTTCGTTGAGGACGAGGCTGCCGTCGGATGCGAGCCAGTTGAGGTCAAGCGTGGTGGCGTCTTCTTCCCGGGCGACACTCGCTATCTCGATCCTGCCGTGGTCCTTCAAATCCACGTATTTTCCGGCCGTCCTGCGGTAGCTGCGACCGCCCCAGAAGTTGGTCCCGTTGACGTCCTGCAGTGCGAAGCCCGCACCGAGGTGCCACACATGGTCCGAGGGCAGGTGGTCCGTGACCACGATGCCGGCTGGTGTGGACACCGGGTGCAAGTAAGGCCGCGGGGAGAGGCCGGGCTCGAGGTTGCTTCCAGAGCGGAGGACTGCGGTGGGAAGTGCAGCGGCGTCGGTCGGGGTGGCGTCGGGGGAGAAGAGTGCTTCGGCGCCTGCGGTGGTCGGCCGCGCCCAAGGAAGCCCCAGTTCGGAGAAGGTGGCATGGGATCGGGTGGCGCGTTCCAGGATGTCCTCGATGTTCGGGATCACCGCGTGGGCTTGCTCGCCCGTTCCTACCCATTCGACGTATTCCCCGGGAATCAACGCGGGTGCCTCGGCTGTGCGGATAGCTTCCAAAACCCGCATGAACGCGCCGCTGTGATCGAGGGGGCTTAGCAGCGGCGTGCCCTTGGACAGGTGCTGGAGAAGGTTCTCCGTGAGGTCGTCCCGTCCGAAGGTGTGAGAGGTTTCGCCCGCCTCCGTGTGGACTGTTACGCGGTCTTCTGTGTAGTGGAATACCGCCGAACCTTCCGTTCCGTGGAGTGTGACGTAGGGTTCCACGGATTCGGTGGCGCAGAGGGTGAGGGCGCACGTGATGGGCAAACCGCCAATGGTGCGCAAGCGGATCACGGAGGTGTCATCCGCTTCGATATCGTTCGCGCGGTAAAGGTCCGTTTCCACAGTCGCGAGGTCTTTCGCTTCCCGCGCTCCGGCGATGCGGAGCGCCGTGGCGATTGCGTGGGCCAACGGATTGGTGGCGACGCCATCAACCACATCCACGCCGTCGAGGCTGCGTTTGCCTGCCCATCGGGAGCGCTTGTAGTAGGCACGATCCCGGACCCAACGGCCCGTCGCAGAGATGCCCTTCAGGTTGCCGATGCTTGGCAGCGCTTCCGTGGCTTCACCGCCGGCCAACTTTTCCAAGGCCGCGAGGGCGTGGGATCCGAGGCTTTGGAAACCGATTTGGACACTTCGGCCAGCCTGTCCCGCCGCTTCCTGGAGACGGAGGAAGTCGCCCATGGAGGCAACCGGGGGCTTCTCCAGATACAGATCCGCCTGAGAGGCGAGCACAGATAGGGCTAACGGAGCATGTGTCTGAATGGGGGTTGCCACGATGATGACATCCGGACGATGCTCGCCGGCCAGCAGCTCGTCCAGGTTCGTATGGACGGCTGTTGTCGCTGGCAGATCTCCGGGTGCCGGGGGATTGGGGTCGGCCACGGCAACAAGGTCCACCTTGCCCTGGTCGCTGAGCCGTTCGAGGTTCCGTAAATGGTGCGTACCGAAACCGTGAACTCCCACGAGGGCGATCCTGGCAGGGGCGGTCCCGGTGGCAGCGCGAGTCCCGAACGTTGTTGGACTACTGGCGGACTGGGTGTCCATGGCTCTCCTCGGCTGGCGGCAACGATGGCGCGTGACGCCGTCGCCTAGGTCTTCACAAAAGTGTTGGGGCGGGATTAGGCTACACCTCAGCAAGCGCTTTCCCGCGATTGGCTATGTTCAGTTTAGCTCGATCACCCTCAAAATGTAACGATTCAAGCAGCTACAAATTGTTGGATTCAGATGACGTAGGATGTCCTCTAGTGGACGCAACAGCCCCCAGCCTGAATCTGCCCAGTCAGACCCACCTGAACCGGAATGGACCATGCCCCTCTTTGACATTCCCCTAGATCAGCTCCGCACCTACACCTCCACAGCAACGCCACCAGGCGACTTCGAGGAGTTCTGGGACCGCACCATCGCAGATGCCCGCGCACTCCCGCTTGATGCGGTATTTGAGCCGGTGGACAACTACCTCAGTGTGATCAACACGTTTGATGTCACTTTCTCCGGCTTTGGGGGAGACCGCATCAAGGGCTGGCTACACGTACCCGCGCAGCTCGAGCCAGGGGAGCAGCTTCCCGTGGTTGTGGAGTACATCGGCTACTCCGGTGGCAGGGGCCTGGTCAACCAGAACACCCGGTGGGCGCAGGCAGGCTACGTGCACTTCATCATGGACACGCGCGGACAAGGCTACGGTGGCGTTGCCGGCGACACTCCGGATCCGCACCCGTCCGCCGGTGGCATCAACTACGCCGGACTCATGACCCGGGGTGCCGATCACCAGGACAACTACTACTTCCGTCGGGTCTACGTGGACGCCTTCCGCGCGGTAGAAGCGGCACAGAACCATCCCGCCGTCGACCCTTCCAAGGTGGTGCTGACCGGCGTCAGCCAGGGTGGCGGCATCACTGTTGCTGCTGCCGGGCTGACGGCCGGAAGGCTCGACGGCGTTATCGCCGCGCTGCCCGACGTCCCGTTCCTGCAGGACTTCCCCCGCGCGATCGACATCACTCCCCGTGGCCCGTACCCCGAGATCGCGGGATTTTTGGGGCGGCACCGCGAAAAGTACGAGCCCATGCTGGCCGTGCTGAACTACTTCGACGGCGTCCACCTCGGCCGCGCGGCCACGGTCCCGGCGCTGTTCTCCGCTGCGCAGATGGACGATATCTGCCCTCCGTCAACGGTGTTCGCCAGCTTCAACAGCTACGGCACCGGCTCACGAGGACACGGCGGTGCGCCTGAGAAGGACATTGAGGTCTACCGTTTCAACAACCACGA
The DNA here is from genome assembly GCF_048595705.1 of Paenarthrobacter sp. TA1.8. Classification (NCBI taxonomy): domain Bacteria; kingdom Bacillati; phylum Actinomycetota; class Actinomycetes; order Micrococcales; family Micrococcaceae; genus Paenarthrobacter; species Paenarthrobacter sp. TA1.8. The sequence continues at coordinate 3,991,957 of NZ_CP184287.1, read as the reverse complement.
GGGCGGGCAGGAGCACCACTGGATCAAGCAGTTGCAGTTCCTGCGCAAACTGCTGTCATCTTGATGGGCGCGATTTGCCTGCTGTGAAGAACCGCAGTTATGGTGTGGCTATGACTAAGCGTTGGTATGCGTATTTTTCGTTGGCTCTGGAGGGGCCCGCGTCTAACTGACACGCATCCAACTTTCCTTCAGAGCCAACAGGGCAGAGATTATTCTCTGCCCTTCGCCATATCCGGCGGGTTCTGAAAAGGGGCCCGCTCCGCATCCCGGAACAGGACCCAGAAATGACCAGCATCGCCGCAGAACCCACCGCATCGCTCGACTCCGCTGAATCCGGAGCCGCTGCTCAGCCCGCTACCTCCAATCTGCGGGTTGCCCGATTCGAGCCGCTTCCCGCCCCGCAGGACCTCATCGCCGAGTTGCCGCTCGACGGCCGCTCGGCTGCCGTCGTCGACCGTGGCCGCGACCAGGTCCGCGCCATCATGGACGGCGTGGACGATCGCCTCCTGGTGATCGTTGGCCCGTGCTCCATCCACGATCCCAAGGCTGGTCTCGAATACGCCCGCCGGTTGGTCAGCCAGGCCGAGAAGCACAAAGAAGACCTGCTGATCGTCATGCGGACCTACTTCGAAAAGCCGCGCACCACTGTTGGCTGGAAGGGGCTCATCAACGATCCCCACCTGGACGGCAGCCACGACATCGCCGCGGGCCTGCGCGCAGCCCGCGGATTCCTGAAGCAGGTCACCGCATTGGGTTTGCCCACTGCCACCGAATTCCTGGAGCCCATCAGCCCGCAGTACATGGCTGACCTCGTCTCCTGGGGCGCGATCGGCGCCCGCACCACGGAGAGCCAGATCCATCGCCAGCTCGCATCCGGGCTGTCCATGCCTATCGGCTTCAAGAACGGAACCGACGGCGATCTCCAGGTGGCCATTGACGCTTGCGGTGCCTCCGCCGCTGAGCAGGCCTTCCTGGGAATCGACGACGACGGCCGCGCGGCTCTCGTAGCGACCTCAGGCAACCCTGACACCCACGTGATCCTCCGCGGCGGACGCAAGGGTCCCAACTACTCCGCTGCCGATGTGGCAGCTGCGTCATCCAAGCTTGCAGCGAAGGGGCTGAACCCGCGCTTGATCGTGGATGCCAGCCACGCCAACAGTGGCAAGAGCCATCACCGGCAGGCCGAGGTTGCACTGGAAATCGGGGCGCAGCTCGAAGCGGGGGAAACCTCGCCGATTGCCGGCGTCATGCTGGAGAGCTTCCTGATGGGAGGCGCGCAGAACCTGGATGTGGCCAAGCAGCTCGCGGGGGAGCAGGAGCTTGTTTACGGCCAGAGCGTCACGGATGCCTGCATGGAATGGGATGTCACGGCCTCTGTGTTGGAGCAGCTCGCAGCGTCGGCACGGAAGCGTCGTGCGGTGGTTGCGGCGTAGATCCGGGCGCCGGGTGGAGGTTGTCCCCAAGTTACTGGAAGCTCTTTCACATTGGCACCATCAGCCTCTAGAGTATCTAGCACATGGTTGTTTGATGGCTCAGCATCGGCACACCGTTCCACTGGGGGTGTCCTACTGTCTGAGAGCAAAGGAATATGGGAAATGTCCGCGGAGACTAACTTCTCGAATGCGCGTTTCATGACGGTGGCCGAGGTGGCCGATGTCCTGCGTGTTTCCAAAATGACCGTGTATCGCCTGGTCCACTCAGGGGAAATGCCCGCCGTAAGGTTCGGCCGTTCCTTCCGGGTTCCTGAAGAGGCCGTCGCCCAGTACCTTAAAGGTGCCGTAGTGGACGGGCAATCCGAGACCGCCTGAGGGTTTCATGAGTCCGTCCCGCGGACCGTGGTCATAGGGTGCCCCTTTGAAGCGGTACTCTGTTAAGGAACGTTTTACGTCAATGTAAGAATCTGTCAGTTGTACTTGTCTGCTTCCGCGGATCTGTTCCAACAGACAGGAACTTCTAGTTTGTAAGGAACTTTCGTGGGTTCAGTTATTAAGAAGCGCCGCAAGCGTATGGCCAAGAAGAAGCACCGCAAGCTGCTTCGTAAGACTCGCCACCAGCGCCGCAATAAGAAGTAGAGATACTTCATCAAGCGTGAATGCCCGTTGCCTCTCGAGGTGGCGGGCATTTTTGCATCCCAACGCTCTCTCATGTCCTTTGAACTGGTCCCCGATTGTTGGACTGGCTAATTGGGATTTTAGGCTGCGAGGGTCTGGGTCCGGTATTGGACCGGGCTCTGACCGTCGAGTTTGGTGGAGATCCTTTCGTTGTTGTACCAGTGGATGTACTCGTGCAGTGCTGTTGCCAGGGCGTCGGTGCTGAGGAACCGGACGTGGTGGAAGAGTTCTTCTTTGAGGTGTCCGAAGAAGTTCTCCATGACCGCGTTGTCGTAGCAGTTGCCCTTGCGGGACATTGACTGGGTGGCGCCGGCTTCGCTGAGTAGCTGGCGCCAGAACAGGTGCTGGTATTGGAAGCCTTGGTCCGAGTGCACCAACGGTTTTTGACCCGGTTCCAGGCAGGTGATGGCCTGACGCAGCGAGGCGTTGGCCAGTTCCAGGTTCGGGGAGTTACCGATGGAATAGGAGATGATTTGCCGGTCGAAAAGGTCCATGACGGGTGAAAGGTAGAGCTTCCGGTCCCCGACGCGGAACTCGGTGACGTCAGTGACCCACTTCTGGTTCGGGGCATCTGCGTCGAACTCCCGGTTCAGCAGGTTCGGTGCAATCACACCCTGCTCGCCTTGGTAGGAGTTGTAGCGTTTCCGCCGCCGGACCTTGCAGCGCAGGGCCAGGGCGCGCATCAGTTTCAGCACGGTCTTCTTCGCCACCGTCCATCCTTGCTTCACCAGCTCGGTGTGGATGCGGCGATGTCCGTAACGGCCGTGGTTGGTCGTGAAGATCGTTGTGATGGCAGTCTTGAGAGCTTCCTTCGGGTCCGGGGACAGGAGCCGGGCCTGATGATAGAAGAACGTCGAGCGTGCCAGGCCCGCGACCTGCAGCAGAACCGGGAGCGGGTAATCAGCCTTGAGGGCAACGAGGGCTTGAACCTTCACCGTCGTTCCTGAGCCCTCAAGGCCCGCAATTTTCCCAAGTAGGCCACCTCAGCCCGTAACAGCTCATTCTCCCGACGCAGTTGCTCAAGTTCCGAGCTTTCCTCAGCCCGTAACGTGGCCCTGGACTTCACCGGAGGCGCGGTCTCGGACTTCCCTGGCGGCACAGCCTTGGACCTCACCGAAGGCAAGGCCTCGGACCTCGCGGATGGCGTGGTCCCGGACTTCAGGGAAGGCGCACCCTGCCCTTTAGCCGACCTGCCTTTCGATTTAGACCGCAAACCGTCCTCGCCCTCCAATCGATAAGCCCTGACCCATGTCTGCAACAGTTGACGCGAAGACAGGCCCGCTTCAACGGCCAGCTCAGAGCCGGTTTCGCCCGCAAGGAACCGCTGCACCAACGCCAGTTTGACCTCGAAAGAGTATGACTTCGGTGTCTTTGTCACCAGCGCTCCTCGCCCATGAATCCTCCAAAGCCCATACAACGACCTCACCGGCACAGGGGGCGCATCTAGGTACCGTGCAGTCGTCCGATACCCAAGACCCCTCTCAAAACACGCTACAGCCGACACGCGCTGCACCACAGACAAAGAACTACGCGAACTCAAAAAACTGCTCCCCTCAAATCGGAACTGAAAATCTCAGTCCAACTTCAGGGGAGCAGTTCACTTCGGGTTTGGTGGGGATGCTCTCTCACGTCCCTCGGGTTTGGTGGGGATGCTCTTTCATGTCCCTCGGGTTTGGTGGGGATGCTCTTTCATGTCCCTCGGGTTTGGTGGGGATGCTCTTTCACGTCCCTCGGGAAAAGCCCGCACTGACCGCGGGATCCTGCCATGCTGATCGCAGAGCGCTTTTGATCTTCTGCGTGGCTGCCGAAAAGTTGTCTGCCAAGTCGTTCTTGCCAAATTTGAGGACCGTCCAGCCTGCTGCTTCGAATGCTTTGTCGCGCCGCCGATCGCTGAATATTTGTTCCCGCTCGTGGTGATGACCGCCGTCGTACTGGAGGGCCACTCGCCGAGCACGAAAGCCCAGGTCCGCGGACGGGGAGAACGGATCATTCTGTCGGAGCTGCACCTGCAGTTCCGGTTCGGGAATTCCCGCGTCCAACATCGCCAAGCGGAGCAGCGACTCGGGTGCGGAATCGGCGCCCACCCGCATGAGGTCGAGTGCTTCTCTTGCCCGAACAACGCCCTGCAGATTCTTGTGTCGGCCCACCAAATCGCGAAGAGCTTCAAGCGTGGTGAAAGCAGTCTCGCGTTCTTCGAACTCCGGCCTGGGAGTGCGAATGAGCTGGTCGCCCATGCAGACGAGGTCGGGAAGCGGCAGGCGTCGTGCGAGATCCAACCAGGTCCGCGACCGAGTGCTCATCCAGATGCCTTGTACGTACTCGATCTCATCCGCGGAGGCTACTACCGTATGTCCGATCACTCCCTTACGCCGCACTGAGGGGAGATGCCTGGGCTTACTGAGGTGCAATTCGTTGGAATCTGATAACCAGGGTGGGAGAAATGTGCCATGAATCCGGGCAGCGGTTACATGGGAAATCCATGCCCCGGGAGTTGCAGCTGACAGCGATCTTGCAGCCGCCGACAGCTCGAAATCCCAATCGGAAGGCCGATAAACGCCACGGCTGACCCCGTCGATTTTGGCGCGATTCCATAAGCGCGACCGTTTTAGGCCTGCAGCCTCGGCCTCGTCGAGGGTGAAGGGTGCGGCGGTCAGTCGGGGAGGAAGTGGCGCGGCTTTCTGCATACCGGCATTCTTGCCCAGAAACCCTTGAGCCGTCGGAAGTTATCCACAGGCTGATCGAGGTCCACGCAGGATGTGAGAGAGGGACGGGTTTAAGCGCGAGGGATGTGAGAGAGCGTTGGGTTTATGCGCGAGGGATGTGAGAGAGGGACGGGTTTGAGCGCGAGGGATGTGAGAGAGCGTTAAATGCGGGGACCACGGAACTTTGAGAACCCGCGCCACAGCCCATACACAGCTCCGCCGACGGTCGCGGCTTTGAGGCCGAGCGTGGCCGCGCGGCGTCCGGAGCGGAAATCGTAAACGGGCCAATTATTCTCACGAGCGTGCCGCCGAAGCTTCGCATCGGGGTTGATCACCACGGGGTGACCCACCATGGTGAGCAAAGGAATGTCGTTGGCGGAGTCGCTGTAGGCCCAGCAATGGTCCAGATCCAATCCCTCGCGATCGGCAACGAGTTGGACCGCGATCGCCTTGGCAGGTCCGTGGAGGATGTCCCCCACGAGCTTCCCCGTGTACACACCTTCGTCCACCTCACCCACTGTGCCCAAGGCGCCGGTTAGGCCGAGCCGGGTGGAAATGACAGTGGCCACCTCAATGGGCGTAGCCGTCACGAGCCACACCTTCCGGCCGACCCGAAGGTGCTGTTCTGCCAGCGCCTTGGTTCCCGGCCAGATCCGTGACTCGATCATTTCGTCATAGACCTCTTCGCCCAAGGCCTTGATGTCATCAACAGTGATGCCGGCAGCAAGGGTCAGCGCGGAGTCGCGTACAGAGTGGACGTCTTCCATGTTTTCGCCGCGCATGACGAACTTGAACTGCTTCCAAGCGAATCCGGCGGCCTGGGAAAGTGTGAACGCTTTGCGTTCGTACATTTTGCGCGCCACGTGGAAGAGGCTTGCACCCTTCATCAACGTATTGTCGACGTCGAAGAAGGCGGCTTCGCCAGCGTGCTTCCGCACGTGATCCTGTTTTGCCGCGTCCCTCTGCGCGGTGTTTTGCACCAAGGCATCTGCGACCACGGCGGCGTTCTTCTCCTCGGGCATGCCTTGAGTCTAGTCAATCGCCGGGAACTGCGTTGAGGGCGCACAGGCGGAGTCGCCGAAGGGGTTGGGGTGTGAGCGAGCGTTGGCGGGAAGGGGTTGGGGTGTGAGCGAGCGTTGGCGGGAAGGGGGTGGGGTGTGAGCGAGCGTTGGTGGGAAGGGGGTGGGGTGTGAGCGAGCGTTGGGGCGGTTACCTTTGAGACATGGCTATTCCCGACGTCGTACTTCTGACCAAAGCTGACTGCCACCTCTGCACGGAAGCGCGCGCCGCCGTCGAGCGCGTCACGAAAAGCCTTGGCGTGCAGTGGACCGAGCAGAAGATCGACGGCGACCCCCAACTCCAGGAGCGCTTCGCAGAGGAAATTCCTGTGGTGCTGGTTGACGGCATCCAGCGGGATTTTTGGAAGATCGATGAGGAACGGCTCACCCGCACACTGAAGAAAGTCCTGGAAGGCTGAGGTGGGGTTACCCGCAGGTAATGGCTTTTGTTGAGTCCCGCCGAGGGTCATAGAGTGGAACAACAAAGCGACGCAATGGAGAATACCGTGACTGCGCTGGAACCGTCCCCGGACGCAACAACCGGGGAAAACGAACCTGCCACCAAGCAGATCCCGCCCGCGGCTGTGGCCCGGATGACTCTCTATTTGCGCGCGCTCAACTCTCTCTTGGCCGAAGGTGTGGAACGCGTTTCCTCGGAAGCGTTGGCGGAGGCATCAGGCGTCAGTTCATCCACGCTCCGCAAAGACCTCTCCTACGTCGGCTCGTACGGGACCCGGGGCGTTGGCTATGAAGTCCAGTACTTGAGCCGGCACATAGCCGCCGCACTCGGCCTGACCCACGACTGGAAGGTCGCGATTGTGGGTGCCGGTAACCTCGGCAAAGCCCTTGCGCGGTATGGCGGCTTCGAGTCCCGGGGCTTCGACGTTGTGGCCATCTTTGACGCGGACCCCATGGTGATCGGCAACGAAGTGGGCTGGTTGCGGGTGAGTGATTCGGCCGAGCTGGAGCGCGTCCTGGAACGGACCCATACCAACATGGTGGTGCTGGCGTTGCCTGCGACCGTGGCCCAGGCTGTCTGCGACCGCGTCATTGCTGCCGGAATCCGGAGCATCCTGAGCTTCGCCCCGGTGCTCCTGCAGGTCCCCCCGCACGTCAACCTCCGCAAGGTGGATATGGCAACCGAACTCCAGATCTTGGCCTACCACGCACAACGGGCGCAGACACCGGGCCAGGCTGTTTAGCCTTTTCCGGGTCCGCGCCCGCGTTTAATGCTTGGAAACGTGAGGGTTTAGCGACCGTAGGGGTTCTGGTACGGGTTTCCGAAAGGCTGGGCCTTACGGAAGTACGGAGCCGACGCCGGCAGGTACAGCATGACGATCGCTGCAACGCCCAGCAGGATCACGATGAGCTGCATGATGCCGTAGGTTGCGCCGAACTGGAACAGTCCGGTGAGGCCTAGAACAGAGATGGCAGCGAACACGGTGCCCAGGATCCGGGCCCAGTTCTTGCCCTTCCGGACGGGGAAGGCGACCAGCGCGTAAAGTCCCAATGAGAAGATGGCACCGACAATGGCGCCCACTGCGATAGCACCGCGCATCCCCTCAATTGATTCCGCGGGGAACTCAGTGCCCTGCTGTGCGGCCTGCTGGTTCATCACGTTGATGAAGGAATCGGCTCCGGTGGTGGCCAGGAGCAGTGAGCTGATGGCAGACAGGATGCCGGCCGCAATGATCATCCAGAACGCGTAGTTCACCATTGGAGGGATGGTGGTGGGACCGGGCTGCTGGCTCGGCCAGTTGTTTCCCTGGCCATACTGCGGAGCTCCGGGAGCCTGACCATACGGGGAAGACTGCTGCCCGTACTGGGGTGCGGCGGGGGACTGCTGCCCGTACTGGGGTGCGGCGGGGGACTGCTGCCCGTACTGCGGCGCGGCGGGCTGACCGTACTGGGGTGCCGGAGGCTGCGGCGCGGAAGGCTGGGCGCCGTGCTGCTCGGGCTTGTTGTCGTCGCCCGGATTTGAGGGCGGGTACGGAGGGTTGCTCATGGCATTCCTTTGCTTGTTCGACTGCTGGTGCGGCCGCCGGGATCAGCAAAATGACCCTGCCCCCAGCGTGGTTCTGGTACCACCGTACCTCCAGCGTCCGACACTGCAGATGATCACACGCAGGTATTTCAAGCTCAATGGAAAAATCATCATCTCGGCTTACGCCTTCATGATGAAGGCCGCGGGATCCGAAAGGATCTGACCGCGGCCTTCAGTCTCGCTCTACCGCCGATATCGCACGACGACGGCAGTTGAGTCAGTGCTAAGCGTGGCCCTTCACAGTCTTGAACCAGAGCTGCGCATTGGGCAGCCACATCAAGACAACGGCGACTGCGCTCACCAGGAAACCGAACCAGTTGCCGCCCAGGCCCATCCCGGAGCCGCCACCATTTACCGCTCCGAAAATGGCCAGTAGCAAGGAAACGCCGGCCAGGATGGTCAAGGCGAGGCGTGCCCACTCTTTACCTTCCTTCATCTTCATGGCCAGGATCACTTGGGCGGCGGCGACCGCCAAAGTGAGCAGGAGGAGGATCATGGCGATGGCGGCGAATGCCGGAGCGAACGCGAAGGCAGCGATCACGGCAAAGAAAGCGATGAGGCCAAACAGCAGGCCCAGGAGTCCCGAGATCACCCAAATGAAGTAGGAAACTTTCAGCTCCGTCGGCAGGCCCTGGGTTTTGAACATTCCCGAGAAGCCGCCTTGAGGCATGACGTCGTTGAAGCTACGCGGTCCGTCAGTGGGCATTTCGAAGTGGAAACCGGACTGTCCGGGGGCAGGCTGGCCTGGTCCGGGCTGTGAGTATTGCCCCGGTTGCGACGGCGGCTGGTAGCCCTGCGGGGGTTGGTAACCCTGGGGCGGTTGGTAGCCCTGCGGAGGCTGGTGACCCGCAGGAGGAACATTGCCGGGCTGCGGAGGCTGGGAGCCGGGCTGCTGTGGCTGTGGTGTTTCGTCTGGGGTACTCATGGCATCACTTTAGACCGCAGGTTGAAGGATGCATAGGAAATTCGGAGCTAACGCGCAGCTAAATACAGGCTGTTTGCCGAACAATTGCGGGGTGACTTCCCTTTACGCGAAACGGCGCCCCTCACAGCGTGAACTGTGCAGGGCGCCGTTTGCTGAGGCGTGCGGGCTACGCCGCAGCCGGTGCAATGAAGGCGAGCTCGAGGTTGATGACTACCTTGTCGCTGACCAGGACGCCGCCGGCTTCGAGGACGGCGTTCCACGTGAGGCCGAAGTCCTTGCGGCTGATGGTGGTTTCGCCGGAAACGCCGGCGCGGGTGTTGCCGAACGGATCCACGGCCACACCGTTGAATTCGGTCTCGATGGAAACTTCCTTGGTCACGCCCTTGATTGTGAGATCGCCCACGAGGTCAAAGCTGTTGCCGTTGGCCTTGACGTGGCGGGACACGAAGGTGATTTCCGGGAACTTCTCCACATCGAAGAAGTCTTCGCCCTTGACGTGGCCGTCGCGGTTGACGTCTCCGGAGTCGAAGCTGGCGGTCTGGATGGTGGCGGTGACCTTGGAATCGGTCAGCGTTTCGCCAACTTCCAGGGTGGCAGCAGCATCCTTGAACTGGCCGCGGACCTTGCTGATGCCTGCGTGGCGGACGGTGAAGCCGATCTCGCTGTGGGAGGCGTCGAGGGCCCAGGTGCCGGTGGTGACGGAAGCGGGGAGAGTCATCATGGTGTTGCTCCTATATCGAGTGGTAGGTACTGCTTGCTTGCCTGGTCGAGCTCATTGCTTGAAGCGTCAACCGAGCTTCGTATCCAGTATAAACATGCATATGCATCTTTTATTCCAACTCCGTGGAACATTTCGGGAAAACTTTGAGTTCTACTAGCGGTAGAAGATTTCGGATCGCCCCGCTTCTTTGAGAAACTGGTAAACATGCCCCAAGCAACTGTCCATCTGCTTCGCCATGGCGAGGTCCACAATCCCGACGCCGTCCTCTATGGCCGGCTGCCGGAATTCCACCTCTCCGAACGTGGCCGGGAGATGGCTCGGATGCTGGCGGACCACTTCACGGCCCGCGTCAACCAGGGCGCCAAGATTGTTCATTTGGTAGCCTCGCCGCTCACGCGCGCCCAGGAAACGGCCATGCCCACGGCCGAGGCACTGAACCTGGAGATCACCACCGAGCCGCGCATTATCGAAGCAGAGAACCACTTCGAGGGACTCCACCCCACCAAGAGCGAGTTCCTGAAGCCCAAGCACTGGATCTACTTCCGGAATCCGTTGCGCCCTTCATGGGGTGAGCCCTACAAGGAGCAGGCAGCCCGCGTGCTGGCCGCGGTTGAAGACGCACGTGTGAAGGCCATCGAACTTGGCGGCGACGGCGCCGAAGCCATTCTGGTCAGCCACCAACTTCCCATTTGGTCCACCCGGTTGACTGCCGAGGGCCGCCGCCTGGCGCATGATCCCCGTAAGCGCGAATGCACCCTCACGTCGTTGACGTCCCTAACACTCGACGACGACGGCAAGATCGTGCGCGTTGAGTACACCGAGCCCGCTGCCGTCCTGCTTCCCGGCGCGGCGAGCACCCCGGGAGCGTAGAAGCATGGACAACAATCTTTCGCGCCGCGGAGTGCTGACCGCCGGTGGTGTCCTCCTCGCAGGACTGACCATGGGCCTGTCCGCGTGTGCTCAGGAAGACTCCCTGGCCAAGCAAGCCAAGGCAGGCGACAACAAGAACTACGTGGCAGGTGATGGTTCGGTGACGGAGTTCGCCAAGGCGGACCGTGCCGCACCCGTCGCGCTCAAAGGCACTCTCTTTAACGGACAGACGGTAAAGCCGGAGGATCTGCTGGGCAAAGTCACTGTCCTGAACTTCTGGTTTGCCGCGTGCGCTCCGTGCCGCATCGAAGCCCCCCAGCTTGAAGCCCTGCACTTGGACTTCAAAGATCAGGGCGTACAGTTCTTCGGCGTCAACCTGCGCGACGAACAAGCCACCGCCGAGGCCTTCGACAAGACCTTCAACATCACCTACCCGAGCTTCAATGACAAGGATGGGGCAGTGCTGCTGTCCGTGTCCGGCATTGTGCCTCCGGGTGCAGTTCCCACAACGTTGGTCCTGGACAAGGAGGGCAAGGTTGCCTCACGCGTCCTCGGCGAGATCGAGAAGAGCACCCTGAAAGCCCTCATCACCTCTGCAGTGGCCGAGTAGCACCCATGAACAGTCCTTTTGCCGAGACGATCCTCAACGGATCACTGCTGCTGGCTGTGCCAGTGGCACTGCTGGCCGGGCTGGTCTCGTTCCTTTCGCCATGCGTGTTGCCGCTGGTCCCGGGGTACCTTGGCTACGTCACGGGACTGACCGGCGTCGACCTCCAAAAGCAGCGGCGGGGCCGCATGCTGGCCGGCATCGGGTTGTTCGTCCTGGGCTTTTCGGTGATTTTCGTTCTGCTGGGCGGCGCCTTCGGGCAGCTGGGTACGTTGCTGACCGGTCCCCAAAACGCCTGGATCACGCAGCTGTTGGGCATCCTGGTGATCATCATGGGTGTGGTGTTCATGGGCGGCTTCGGCTGGTTGCAGCGTGATGCCAAGATCCACGCAAAACCTCCGGCGGGCTTGTGGGGCGCGCCCCTGCTGGGACTGACGTTCGGGCTGGGCTGGGCGCCCTGCATTGGTCCGACGTACTCCGCGGTACAGTTGCTGAGCTTGTCCGGCGGTTCATCGGCGGCCAAGGGCGCCCTCCTGGCGTTCGTTTACAGCCTTGGCCTTGGCATTCCGTTTCTCCTTATTGCCTTGGCCGTGCGCCGGGGCATGGGAGTGATGTCCTTCTTCCGCAAGCACCGGCTGGCCATCCAGCGGATCGGCGGAGGCATCCTGATTTTGCTCGGCATCCTGATGGCCACCGGTGTGTGGGGAACCTGGGTGACCGAGTTGCAGTACTGGTTCCAAAACGATGTGAAGTTGCCAATCTGATGAGCGAGTCCGTGAAAGCCAAGAAGAAGTCACCAGCCGCTGAAAACACAGCGGACGGAAAACTCCAGCAGGCCAAGTCCGAGGCAGCCCTGCCCGCGCTGGGTTTCAAGGGCATGCTCCGGTGGTCCTGGACCCAGCTGACCAGCATGCGCACGGCCCTCTTCCTGCTCCTCCTGCTTGCCGTTGGCGCTGTGCCGGGTTCCCTGTTCCCGCAGCGGCCGGCCAATCCTTCAGTGGTCACGCAGTACATCAAGGACAACCCTTCCTACGGCGAGCTTCTCGACGCCCTGCAGCTCTACGACGTCTACTCGTCGGCCTGGTTCTCGGCCATCTACATCCTGCTGTTCATCTCGTTGATCGGCTGCGTCACTCCGCGTGCCATCGCCCATTACAAGGCCATGAAGTCGCAGCCGCCGCGCACCCCCAAACGCCTTTCGCGCCTGCCGGAATACGGCACTCTGGCCTTGCCCGCCGACGCCGGGATCCCGGCGTCGAAAGCCATCAACGATGCCGCCGGGCTGCTGAAGAAACGCGGCTATCGGGTGGAGGTCAGGGATGTCGACGGCGCCCTGCCGTCCTTGGGTGCCGAGCGCGGCTTCCTGAAGGAAGTGGGCAACCTGGTGTTCCACACCTCCTTGATCGGGGTGCTGGTGTCCGTGGCCATTGGTGGCTTGTACGGGTACAGCGGCCAGCGGATCCTGGTGGAAGGCGATACCTTCGTCAACACCCTGGTGGGCTACGACCAATTCACGCCGGGCACCAACTTCCAGAGCAGTTCGCTCCAGCCGTACTCGATGCAACTGGACAAGTTCGAGGCCAGGTTCGACCGCGAATCGCCGGGCAAAGCCGGCCAGCCCATCGACTACACCGCCGAAGTGACCACCAAGGAAACCCCGGACTCTCCGGGCAAGAAGGAAACCCTCAAGGTCAACGACCCCGTTTCCCTCGGGAATACCAGCCTCTACCTGACCGGAAACGGCTATGCACCCCTGATCACGGTCCGGGACGGTGAGGGCAACGTCGCTTTCCAAGGTCCCGTAACTGCCAAGGTCCAGGGCGACAACTACTACTCCTCAGTGGTCATCAAGGTCCCGGACGCCAAGCCGGAACAGCTGGGCTTTGTTGGCTTCTTCCTGCCCACGGCCTTCGTCACCGAGGACGGAATTTCCTTCAGCGGCGCCCCCGAACTCATCAACCCGCAGCTGAGCCTGAACTCGTTCTACGGTGACCTCGGCCTGGACAAGGGTGTGCCCCAAAACGTGTTCGAGCTGGACGTCAAGGACCTCCAGCAGCTCAACGGACGCGACCTCCCTGCCGGCGGTATCACCCTGAGTCCGGGTGCCACAGTCAACCTGCCCGAAGGCAAGGGGAGCATCACGTTCGATGGCGTGAAGAAGTACATCGGGGTGGACATCCACCACAACCCCGGCCAGCTCTATGCGCTGATCTTCGGTTTCCTCGCAGTCGCAGGCCTGGTCATGTCGCTGTACATCAACCGCCGCCGCGTCTGGGTTCGCACCGGAACCCACGCGGACGGCCGCACCATGGTGGAGTACGGCCTGCTGGCGCGCGGTGAAGACCACCGATTGGCCGGCGAAGCCGCAGCACTCCGCGAGATCTTTGCCCGGGAATGGAACATCCCCGAGGCGCCGGACACGGCTACAACAACAGCAGGATCCTCCTCAACCTCGAAGGACCAGTAATGCCCGTCATCAACGAAACCCTGGGCCAGTACAGCGAGCTGTTCATGCTGTTGGCCGCCGGCACGTATACCGTGGCGTTCATCGCCTTTGCCTGGGACCTGGCGAAGAGCAGCAAGATGCTCCGCGCCGTGGACCTGAAGGCCGCGGCCAGCACCGCCGGCGAGAAGGTCACGGTTTCTGCAGGCCGCGTCGCGGCAGGCTTGGGAGGTCCCGACGCCGGTGGGCCGGCTGGACGTGCCGAGCGTCCGACGTCGGGCCTCACCGTTGAGGGCGGCACCGCCGCCGGCGACATGAAGTATGCGGGCGAACGCCGCGCGCCTGCCCGCGTGGCCGTTGCGCTGACGGTGTTGGGTGTGCTGATCCACGGCGCCGGTGTGGTTACCCGTGCATTTGGTGCAGGCCGCGTGCCGTGGGGAAACATGTACGAGTTCCTCACCACGGGTGCTTTCGTTGCCGTAGCTGTCTTCCTGGTAGTTCTCATCCGCAGGGATCTGCGCTTCCTGGGCACGTTCGTGATCGGCCTGGCCATCATCATGCTGGTTGCTGCTTCGGCTGCTTTCTGGACTCCGGTTGGGCACCTGGTTCCGGCGCTGCAAAGCTACTGGTTGATCATTCACGTCTCCATCGCCGTGCTCTCCTCTGCATTGTTCACACTGACGTTCGCCATGTCGGTGCTGCAGTTGCTGCAGTCCTACCGTCAGAAGAACCTTGCTGCCGGCCGCAAAGACAACCTGGGCTTCATGCGCCTGGTTCCCAACGCGCTGAGCCTGGAGAATCTCTCCTACCGCATCAATGCCATCGCCTTCATCGGTTGGACGTTCACCCTCATGTTCGGGGCGATCTGGGCTGAAAAGGCCTGGGGCCGCTTCTGGGGCTGGGATCCCAAGGAAGTCTGGACCTTCGTGATCTGGGTGGTCTATGCGGGCTACCTGCACGCCCGGGCCACCCGTGGTTGGACCGGAACCCGTGCAGCGTGGTTGTCGATCGTTGGCTACGCCTGCGTCATCATCAACTTCACACTCGTGAATACAGTTTTCAACGGCCTGCATTCCTACTCCGGGCTCTAAGCTCCGTAACCCCATGACCGGGACCCCCACCTGAGCAGGGGCTTCGCTCCTGTGTGCGTATAGCGGTCTTGGAATATGACAAATTGGTGTAGCAACCATGACAACTTGGTGTTGCTACGAAGCCTTTTGCCCGTCCGGGGCAGGTGCTAACTTGTTCAGAACCCGCTTGTGATGCAGCCCGCTAGCGTCGCGCCGTGTTCTCTTCGAGGTAACCATGAGCTATGTTCTCGCCATTGACGTCGGGACGAGTTTTACCGCCGCAGCCCTTGTCAAGCCTGGCCAAGGCCCCATTCCAGCCCCGGAGATTCTGTCGTTGGGCTTGCACGGCAGTGCCGTGCCATCCGTCTTGTTCTATGCGGATGATGGCCGTGTCCTGGTAGGTGAAGCGGCCGAACGCCGTGGCTTGGACGACCCCCGGCGCATGGTGCGGGAATTCAAGCGCCGGATAGGTGATTCCGTTCCCTTGGCTGTCGGGGATAGTTGGCTGGCCCCCGAGGACGTGTATGCCCGAATGGCCCGTTGGGTGGTGGACAGGGCCGAAGAACGCGAGGGCAGCGCGCCGTCGTCGATCATCATGACGCACCCCGCAGCGTGGGGGCAGCACCGCACCTCACTGGTCCTTGCAGCGCTCAACGTGGCCGGTCTGCAGGACATCACCCTGATCAGCGAGCCGGAAGCGGCAGCCCTGCACTATGCCTCCCAAACCCGGGTGGAAGACGGCAGCATCGTCGCGGTGTACGACCTCGGCGGCGGCACTTTCGACACCGCCGTGCTCCGCAAAGCCAGCGCCGGTAACTTTGAACTATTGGGCCGTCCCGATGGTATTGAGACCCTTGGCGGCGCCGATTTCGACGCCGCCGTCCTGCGTCATGTGATGGGTCACCTTGGCGAGGGCGCGGCCTTGGATGCGAGCTCTCCTGAGACTTTGGCGGCCCTCTCACGGTTACGGCGCGAATGCCGCGAGGCCAAGGAAGCACTTTCCCTGGACAGCGAAGCCAGCGTGGCCGTATCCCTACCCGGCACCCAGCTGTCCGTGCGGCTGGTCCGTTCGGAATTCGAGGCAATGATCGAGGCCCCTGTCCGGGATACGGTGGACGCCCTCCAACGCAGCCTGCGGAGCATCAACCTTGAAGCGCAGGACTTGAGCGCAGTGCTGCTCATCGGCGGATCGTCCCGGATTCCACTCGTGGCAGAGCTGATTTCCGTGGAACTGGACCGTCCGATCGCCGTCGACGCCGATCCCAAGTCATCCATCTGCCTTGGCGCCGCCGTGGCTGGCCTGCGCCCCAGCGGTTCAAGTGCAGTGGATGCCGCGTCAACCGCTTCAGCTCTGGCCTCCGCGGCTGAGGAATCAAGTGCCGCGGATAAAAGTGCGGCCGCTGCATTGGGGAGGCCGCACGTCCCGGACAGGGCTCCGGCTTTCAACCACCTCAAAGCTGCGTCGGCCAAGCCAGGCCGCCACGCCCTGCGGCCCCGCGTTCGCATGGCCGCAGCAGCCGCTGCCGCCGCAACGGTGCTGACCATCGCGACTGCCACCGCGGCACAGAGCCCCGAAGGCACCGGACTGCTGGCGACCGTATTCGGTAACCAGGCGGCCGACGTCATGCGCGACGGCGGTGCGCAGGCGGCCGGCGCGGCCCAAGCATCCGGCGCTGGCGCTGGCTCGACCCCCGTCATCGGGGGACCCGCGGCTGGACTCGAAGCCAGCGCCAAGACCGGCGTCACGAGGGCCGGGTCCAACGGACGGGCTCCGGCCCGGCAGAATGCAACGAACCCGGGTACGGCTAACGCGGGGACAGGCGCCGCGGCCAATGGTTCGGGCAACACGGCCGGGTCGGGTGCCGTCGGCACCTCCTCCGGTACAGCAGCCGGCGGGACGGGAGGCACCACCACGCCTGCTGCCCCCGGAACGGGAACTTCCACTCCGGGTACTCAGGCTCCGGGCACTCAGACTCCGCCTCCGGCTATTACGCCGCCAACCACCCCTGAACCTGATCCCACAGGGGGTGCCGCGAGCGGACCAACGCCTCCTCCCGCAACAACAACACCACCACCGGTAACCACGGACCCAACAACTCCGCCGGTAGTGGAACCAACAACGCCGCCCGTCACTCCTACGGACCCGGGCACCCCACCGCCGCCACCGCCGTCGCCGGAACCAACGGTGCCGCAGCCCGAGCCCACGGTGGTCCAGGACCCACCGGCGTCGCCGGACCCGGTACTGCCCCAAGAGACCACCCCGCCGGCCGTCCCTGACCCCCTACCAACCGACACCAGCCCTACTCCGGATCCAGCGCTGCTATCGGCGGTCTGACCCATGACGGGACACGACCATAAGCCCGGGCACTTCCGCCCCGGCGCAGAGGATCACCCCATCAACCAAGCTATCGACACCCCGGGCGCAGATGACACCATGCGCGCAGATCTGGCGCCCATGCTGACGGGCGGGACTGCCCCTGTCCGCGAGCTGCTTCTGGCCCTGTCCGTGGGGTTCTCCCTTCCATCGCCCCTTCCTGACAGCCTGGGTGGCGCTGACAGCCTGGGTGGCGCTGACGGCCTGGGCCACCCCGGCGGCTTGGACTCGATCATTGCCGCTGCCAAGGACACCGGCTTGCTTTTGCCGGATGGGACTGTGGTGGGTACTGCACGGTACGCCCTGCTGAAAGGAACTCCCACTGCCCGCATCAGGGCGATGCAAAGGGAACTGGTGGACAAGACTCTCCACGAGGGCCGGGCCTTAGGGGATTTGGCCCGTGAGCTGGCGAGGAGTGGCTTTCAGGACCCCCATGTGGTGGCTGAGCTCGAACGGTCTGCTGACGAGGCCTTGGAATCTGACCCACGTTTGGCCGCCGAGCTGTACGCGGAAGCCCTCATGGCCGGGGGAGACGAGGTTGCCAAGGCCGCGAGACGTGCAAAGGCTACAGCGGCAACCGGTGACCTGGACACCGCCGGCAGGATCGTGGACCGCCTCCTGGCAGTGCCTGAAGCGCCCGACCTTCGGCTGGGAGTGGACGTGGCCGCGGCCGTCTGGGCCCAGCGTGGAATGCTTGCCCGGAGCGCAGATACGTACAACTGGCTGGGGTCGGACAGGATCGATGCCTCGGCCCCGCTCGCTGCGGTGGCCATGATCGGTTCGGGAAACCCGTTGGGTGCCGAGGAGCTTCTGGCAGCTGCTCCGCCGAGCGGTTCGCCCACGCTCCTGGCTGTGGCGTTGTCACTGACCCAGCAAGGGCTCCGACAAACCTTGGGACCTGCACCGGAACTGGCGCTGGCCGAGCTCATCAGGGCTTCCGACATGATGAACGCGGCGGGAACATCCATCCCGTTGCCGGAAACGCCCGGTGCCCTGGCCGCCTTATGCGCCCTCCACAGCGGGGAGCCGGCGGTGGCGGACACTGTGCTCAAGGCAGCGCTGGCTGCGGGCCAAGGCGGCGACGCAGCCCGTCCACGGCTGTTTCTGTTGCGTGCCTGGTCCTCGATGCAGCAGGACAACGCAGATGACGCACGCCTGGCCATCAACGAGGCCGTCAAAGCCAATCACTGGTCCCTCGCGCCACGGGACGAGTTCTTGTTGTCGGCCTTGGAAGTAGGCCTTGCCCGGCGGGGCAGCGACGCACACGAGCTTGTGCTGGCCTGGGACAGGGCCCGCGAAACCATGATGCACGTATCGGTGGATCTCTACAGCCTTCTGCCATGGGGCGAACTGATGATCACGGCTGCGCGACTGCGGGAATCAAGGAGGGTTTCGCACTATCTGGAAGGCGCTTGGGATTTGCTGGCGAAGCTGGGCAATCCGTCGTTATGGTCGGTGCCGTTGCACTGGGCGGCGGTGCAGGCGGCCTTGCTGAGCGAAGATCCCGCAGGGCTTGCACCGCACGCGGCAGCACTGGTGCGGGCATCGGAGCGCAGCCATCTGGCGTCAGTGCTCGCCGCTGGCGGTAAGGCCTGGGTCTCGGTCCTGGCCAGCCGCTTTGAGGCGTCCGACGTTGAAACAGCGGCCCGCGGGTTGGCCGCCGTCGGCATGCCATGGGAGGGCGCCCGCCTGGCCGGCCATGCCGCTGCGCATGCGGATGAACGACGTGACATGGTGAAACTGCTGGCGTGCGCCAGGGACATCCACCCGCAGGGTGCGGCGCCGTCGGCCGGGGTTTCAGAGCGGCAGGTGGATGCTCGCACTGCCGTTCCTGCTCATCCCGTCATGGACAACGGGGGTGGCCCCGGAGCTCCTGACTCCTCCGGGCTCAGCGCCAGGGAGCGTGAAGTGGGTCGACTCATTCTGGAGGGCAAGACCTACCGGGAAATCGGCGAAGCCATCTACATTTCACCCCGCACGGCGGAGCACCACGTGGCACGCATGCGACGACGCCTGGGGGCCGAAAACCGTTCCGAACTCCTGGTCCGCCTGCGGTTGGCATTGGGGGAGGGGCACCCGCCTCCATAAGCGGTAACCCCCTCCATCCCCTAACGGAAAACCACACCATCCCCTAACGGTGCGGGAAGCGGTAGGGGGACCACACCCGATGCCCGGTGGCCAGCCCCGGCAATACGTTGAATGCAAGCCCGGCAAAGGCGCCGGGCGAATCCTTTTCCATCACAGAATTTGAGGGAGCACTCCAATGCCAACACTCGCACAACAGCTCGTGCAGTTCCTGATGAGCCTGTTCAACGATCCTGATGCCGCTGAAGAATTCGTCCGGGATCCCGAAGCAGCCCTCGCCGCAGCGGGTCTGCGCGACGTTTCTTCGGCCGACGTCGACGCCGTCCGCCCGGTGGTGCTCGACTACGCACCCATCAACGCCCGTTCGTCGTTCGACCGCGAATACAGCACCGGCGGCAACAACGCTTCCACTGGCGGGGGCGGCAGCTGGGGTGGACACGACGACGATGATCACGGCGGCGGCGGACACGGTGGCGGCGACCACGACGGTGGCGGGCACGGTGGGGGCGGCGGTGGCTGGGATGGCCATGACGGCGATGACCACGGCGGCGGCGGACACGGTGGGGGCGGCGGTGGCTGGGATGGCCATGACGACGATGACCACGGCGGCGGCGGACACGGTGGCGGCGGCGGTGGCTGGGATGGCCATGACGACGATGACCACGATGGCGGCGGACACGGTGGCGGCGGACACGGTGGCGGCGACTGGGATGACCACGCACATGCCGTTCAGCAGCTGGTCCATGTGGTGAACAACTACTCGTACACCACCACCATCGACGACCGCGACACGATCACCGACCAGTCGGTCAACCAGAACATCTGGGCAGACGGCGATGTTACGCAGCTCTTCAACCAGGACGCTGTGGTTGCCTCGGGCGACGGTGCGATTGCTGCCGGCGACGATGTGAAGGATTCCGGTAACACCAGCACAACGACCACCAACACTGATGACCATTCAACGGACAACTCGGTGAATATCAGTGAATCGGGTCCCGGTGACGTTGAGGTTGGCAACACGGACATCGAGGTCAAGGATTCGTTCAACGACGATCACTCGGTGACCAAGGACTCCTACAACACCGATGTAGACGTGGACGTTGACATTGAGGATTCCTTCAATGACGACCACTCCACAAACACGGACAATTCGCATACCAACATCCACAACACGGATTCCTTCAACAAGGACTCCTACAACAACGAGACCGAGCTGGAAGTCGGCGACGTGGACGTGGAGTACACGAACATCGAGAACTCCACGATCATCAAGGACAACGAGGTGGAACTGGAGTACACCAACGATCACTCCACCAACGTGGAACTGGAAGATGTCCAGGTCAACTACGACTCCACTGTCATCCAGGACAACGAGCTGGAGATCGACAACTCCAAGGAGATCGACGTCGAAGATGTCCAGGTCAATTACGATTCCACGGTTATCCAGGACAACGAGGTGGATGTCGAATACACCAACGTGGAGGACAACACGGTCATCGCCGACAACGAGCTCGATGTGGACGTCGAATACAACGACATCGACGACTCGATCGTCGTGGCCAAGAACGATGTGGAAATCGACTAGCACCAAAAAAATCCAGACGTCGTAACGATCCAAGACACGACGTTTACGAACACCCCAGCAGTGCCCGGCAGGCGCCAAGCGTCTGCCGGGCACTTCGTGGCCTCAACGGCGAGGCGGCAGAGCAAAGGACAAATGGTGGCGGAAACAGGACACATGACCACGTTGGTTGAGCAGGGCATGGCGCTGGTGGGGGACCGGAACGACCTTCGGCGCCGACTGGAAAATACCCTCAACCGCTTGCGGGATCCCAGCGTTCGCGTGATGGTGGTGGGTGAGTTCAAACAGGGTAAGAGCCAGCTCATCAACGCTTTGGTTAACGCACCTGTGTGCCCGGTTGATGACGACATTGCCACCTCCGTCCCAACGGTCGTACGTCAGGGGGACCCGGCGTCGGCCGTTGTCCTTGTCCCCGGCGAGCATGGTACGGACCCGGAACGGGACGCAAGCGGGCCGGAAAGCGGACTGGAACGGCAACCGGTGCAGCTGGAGCACCTTGCGGAATACGTCTCCGAAAAGGGCAACCCGGGCAACATGAAGAACATCGTTGCGGCCGAAGTTTGCCTTCCACGAAAGCTTCTGGCGGGCGGACTGACAATCGTGGACTCTCCAGGCGTTGGAGGTCTGGGCTCAACACACACTTTGACCACGCTGACTGCCCTGCCATCGGCGCACGCCATGGTGTTTGTGACCGATGCTTCCCAGGAATTCACCGAGCCCGAGATGCGGTTCCTTCGCCAGGCGATGCGCATCAACCCCAACGTCCTGTGCGTGCTGTCCAAGACCGACCTTTATCCGAGCTGGCGCCAGATTGCTGACTTGGATAGGAGACACTTGGCCGATGTCGGGCCTGATATTCCCCTGTTTCCGGTGTCCTCGGAGCTGCG
The DNA here is from genome assembly GCF_048595705.1 of Paenarthrobacter sp. TA1.8. NCBI lineage: Bacteria > Bacillati > Actinomycetota > Actinomycetes > Micrococcales > Micrococcaceae > Paenarthrobacter > Paenarthrobacter sp. TA1.8. Next base: position 3,970,478 of record NZ_CP184287.1, on the reverse strand, counting down.
ACTCCACGCAGCGCGGCTGCAGGACCCCGAACTGAACACCGAATCAGGGTTTCCGGCGTTGATCGCCCACCTGCGGAACAACATTGTGGGCGGGGCGGCAAGGATTCAACGCAAATCCGTAGGCAACGACCTGTTGACCGTCAGTGAAAACCTCAGGCTGGCGCTGCAGTCGGAGCTGGAAGCCCTTGAGAATCCGGCGGGAACTCCGCAGATGATCGCTGGCCTGAACGCGGCCAAGGAAGACGCCGACGCGCTGCGCAAACGCTCCGCGCGTTGGCAGATAACCCTGAACGATGGCATCGGCGACCTCATCGCCGACCTGGAATATGACCTAAGGGACAGGCTGCGCAGGATCCAGCGCGAGGCCGAAATTGCCATAGATCAAGGAGATCCCGGGCCAGCGTGGGAGCAGTTCACACAGTGGCTGGAACAGAGCACGGCCGCAGCGGTTTCGGATACTTTCGTGTGGACCAGCGAACGTGCCCAATGGTTGGCCACGCATGTGGCGGAACACTTCTCCGAAGATGAGGTGGCCCTCCCCGCGTTGAAGGTAGCCGACACCGGCGGCGTGCTGGACCCCGTGGCTGACATCCAGGACATGGAAGACGGGCGCCTCGGGCCTCTGCAGAAGGTGCTGATCGGGATGCGCGGGTCCTACGGTGGCGTGCTGATGTTTGGCCTGCTAACCGGCATTTTCGGGATGGCCCTCATTAATCCGCTATCCGTAGGAGCCGGCCTGATGCTGGGCCGGAAAGCCTACCGGGAAGACAAAGAAGCCAGGCTCAAGCAACGGCAATCAGAAGCCAAGGTCCTGGTCCGCAAGCATGTTGACGATGTTGTGTTCCAAGTGGGCAAGCAGCTCAAGGACAGGCTGCGGCTGGTCCAACGGGCCACACGGGACCACTTCACGGAGATCGCCGAAGAACACCACCGTACTCTGACGGAATCAGTGGCGGCCGCGCAGAAAGCGGCTGCTACCTACGCCGTGGAGCGGGACACGAGAATCAAAGAAATACGGAACCAGCTCAAGGTAGTGGATGCCCTGGCCAAAGCTTCTCAGCAGCTGCAGGAAGAGCCGTCCGTCCCGCAGACCGGCCCCACGCCCCAGGCCAAACCCGCCACCCAGGCCAAAACAGCACCGTCCTCGGTGCCGGCAGGATGATCGAGTCGGGGATCGCCGGAGTCGCGGATCTGCTCCGGCAAGCACGGGAGGCCTTCCACGACGACGCAGCGGCGCTCGCAGTGGTGGATGAGCTCCAGGGCAGGCTGGAAGGGCCTTTGCGAATAGCAGTGGCAGGCATGGTTAAGGCTGGCAAGTCCACTCTCCTCAACGCGATCATCGGGGAGGAAATCGCACCCACCGACGCCGGGGAATGCACCCGGATCGTCACGTGGTACCGCTACGGGCACACGCCAAGGATCACGCTCCATCCGATCGTCGGGGAGCCATTAGCGCTCCCTGTCACCCGCGAAGACGGCCGGCTGGTCTTCAACATGGGGGATATCCGGGCCGAGGACGTGGAGCGGCTGGTGGTGGACTGGCCATCTGCCAGCCTGCGGGAGCTTACCCTGATTGATACCCCGGGCATCGCCTCGTTGTCCCAGGATGTGTCAGGCCGCTCCACGGAGTTCCTCCTCCCCGAAGATGCCCCCATGGCCGCCGATGCCGTCATCTATCTCCTGCGGCATCTCCACTCCTCCGATGTCCGGTTCCTGGAGTCCTTCAAGGACACCTCCGCGGGTCAATCAGGGACTGTCAACGCCTTGGCGGTCCTGTCCCGGGCTGACGAGATCGGCGCGGGAAGAATTGATTCCCTTATTTCCGCAGCAGTGATCGCCGATAGATACAGCCGGGACCAGAACCTCAAGCCCCTTGCCCTGGGTGTTGTCCCGGTTGCCGGTTTGCTGGCGCAAAGTTCGAGGACCATGCGCCAGACCGATTTCGAAGCCATGAAACTGTTGGCACAAATGGACAGAAACCAGAGGGAGAGGCTGATGCTCTCAGCGGACCTCTTTGTCCGGTCCGCCGAGCCCGAAGGTTTGAGCCGGGCAGCAAAAGCAGTCCTCGTGCAAAGATTCGGCCTGTTCGGGATCCGCCTTGGTGTTGCCCTGATCCGGGGTGGCATCAGCAATGCCACCGAACTGGCCCATGAGCTGGCACGGCGCAGCGGCCTTGGCCAGTTGCTCGACAACGTAGCCTTTCTGTTCCAAACCCGGGCGGAGGCACTCAAGGCGCGTGCCGCCGTCGTGGGTTTGGAAGCACTGCTGCGCACTTCGCGCAGAGATGTCGCGCTGCTCCTGGACGCCAACTTGGAAAGACTTCGAACGGGAGCCCACGAGTTCCGGGAAGTGAAACTTCTGGCAACGCTCCGGACCGATGGCCTAAGCCTGACCCCGGAGCAATCAGCAGAAGCTGAGCGGCTGGTGGGCGGCCGTGGCAGCACGCCACCGCTGAGGTTGGGCCTGGATGCGGAGGCAAGCCCGGATCAGATCACTGAGGCAGCGCGAAACAGCCTGAACCGTTGGCGGTTGATCGCGGAGAACCCGCTCACTGAGCCGGCCGCGCTTGAAGCGTGCCGTGTAGTCCTTCGCAGTTGCGAGGGGATGCTGGCCGCTATTCCCGCCGTTCATTAAGAAACCCGTTCGCTAAGCAGCCCGTTCGCTGAGCAGCCAGGTGGTGGTGGAGGGGAGAAACAGCAGGATCAGGGCGGCTGCGGCCAGGATGAATTGGGCCGCCAACAGCACGATCGTCAGGACACCGTCCGCGCCGGGAGCCACCACGAAGTCGGCGGTAATGACAGTGACCACCGCATGGAGAAGGACCAACGGGGCAAGAGCCCAGCGAGCCCAGATACGGCGTTTGAAGAGGACCGCCAGCAGGACAGCTTCCATGGCTACTACCAGCGCGAGCATGGTGAGGCTTCCCAGGAACACGACGGCGGTGGCTCCCTCCACTGCGTCGGCGTCGCCGTCGGGGACCATTCCTCCGATGACGCCTTTCAGGCGTTCGAAGTGGGCATCACGGCCGAGAAAGCCTGTTACAACGACGGCGATTCCGGCCACGAAGCTGGCCACCCAGAGAGTGCGGGACAAGCGTGCAGGTCCGGGAGGACGAACAACCGCCGCTATGGGCGGCGGCGTGGACAGGGAAATACCTGGGCGTGGGGGCGGTGCGGAGGGTGATGCGGGCCCGCTGACTGATGGTGTGGAGGAGGGTGACTGCCGTGATCCATCAGCTTGCTGGGCCATGTTTGCCTACTTCAGCTCGTCCGTGTCATGGGGATCCGGCTCGCTGCGCTTGGCGTCGCCGGGTTTGAAGCCGTTGTTTTTGGCGTCGCCGCTGCCATCGTTTGGCTTGTCGCCCGTATCGCTGTCCTTGGCGTCATGGTCTGCCTTGAGCTTCTTCAGGCGATCCTCTGCAGCCTGGTTACGGCGTCGGGTTTCCAGATTGCGCAGGAATTCGGGGTCGTCGTCCGGGGCTGTGGGCTGGCGGCGTACGGGCTTGGCAGTGGGCTTGCCGTAGGGCCGGCCGAAAATGAACCAGAGGATTGCTCCCAGCAGCGGCAGGAGGATCATCACAATGATCCAGGCGGGCTTGGATATCCCGCGTGTTTGGTTGCCGTCCGTGCGGATGACGTCCACCAGGGCATAGACGAAGATGACTAGAACAATAACGACGCCTACAACCCGGAGCATGCACCAAGTCTAGTCGCCTGAAGCCGATCACTGGACGCCCTGTTCCGGCTGTGATCAGAGTGCAACCATCCGGGCGGCTAAACTTGGATGGTGGCTTTCCTGAAGTATTCCCTCATCCGTCTGGCGCTGTTCGTGCCGTTGTTCGTGCTGTTCGCCTTTTTGGGGGTGGGCTGGATCCTCGCTGTGGTCTTCGCCGGGCTGATTGCCTTCGCTATCAGTTACCTGTTCTTCCAGAAACAGCGCGACGCCGCCACGGCAGCCATGCGCGAGCGGTTCTCCGGGCGGGCCAAGCCCATCCGTACTGCCGGTGAGGTTGAAGACGCTGCCGTCGAGGACGGCTTGGTGGAGAAGAACCCGGACATCGCCGTGAACAACGACAAACGCCCTGGCACTGCCTAGAACTTTTGTTTACAGCTAACGCCCCTAAGAAAGCTTCTTAGGGGCGTCATTTGTACAAAGACTCAGAAGCCGCGGCTCAGGATCAGTCCCAGCGAGAACAACAGGCTGTAGCCGAGGTTGATCATGCCGGTCTGCTTGAGAACGGGGATCAGGCTCTTGCGCTTCTTGCCGTTCACCATGAGCCAGGCCGGCATCAGGCAGGCCGGAATCAGCAGCAGCACGATCAGCATCCACGGCTTGGTGGGTGCCAGGACGATCACGAGCAGGATGGCCACGGCCAGCATCAGGACGTAGCTTTCGCGGGCGTGCCGGTCACCCAGCCTGACGGCCAAGGTCCGCTTACCTGCGGCCGCATCAGTCGGGATGTCCCTGACGTTGTTGGCCATCAGCAGTGCACAGGCAATGAGTCCGGTGCCGATCGCACCGATGACCGCGGCGAGGCTGACCTGCCCGGCCTGGGTGTAGGTGGTTCCCAGGGTGGCCACGAGTCCGAAGAACACGAAGACAAAGACGTCGCCCAGGCCCAGGTAGCCGTAGGGGTTCTTGCCGCCGGTGTAGCCCCAAGCCGCCATGATGCAGCCGATACCCACCAGGATCAGCCACCATGCCTGGGTAATGATCACCAGGATGAGGCCGCAAATCATCGCCGCCCCGAAGAGGGCAAAGGCAGCCCACTTCACCTGCTCCGGCTTTGCGGCGCCTGAACCGACCAAACGGAGCGGGCCCACGCGGTCCTCATCCGTTCCGCGGATGCCATCGGAGTAGTCGTTGGCGTAGTTCACGCCAATTTGAAGCAGGAGAGCCACAAGTGCTGCCAGGATCGCGTTCGGCAGCCGGAAAGCGTGGAGCTCGTACGCCGCTGCCGAACCGATGAGGACCGGTGCGATGGCCGCGGGCAGTGTGCGGAGCCGGGCTCCTTGAATCCATTGTGCAGCTGTCGCCACGTGTAGTACCTCGTGTATTTCGCGGTTGATCTTAGTCAGGGGGCGGGGGGGAAGAACTTGTCTATTGTCCCTGATGCAGCTCGGAAAGCCGGTCAATCATGGACATACGGTCCGGCTTTCCGTTGGGAAGCATCGGCAAAGCCTTGTCAGCGAACACGGTTTTGGGCGCCAGGACACCCAGTGATTCCTCCCGGCGGGCCGTGAATCCCTTGAGGCCCGCAGGCGACGGATCAGTGACGGCAACGTACGCCGCCACAGCTTGGCCCCATTCCCGTGACGGGACGCCGGTTACGAAAGCCGCGGTGACGCCGTCGAGCTCTTCCAGCTTGCCCTGGATGTAAGCGGCGGAGGCTTTGACGCCGCCGGTGATGATCACGTCATCGGCGCGGCCCAGCACTGTGAGCTTGCCGTCGTCGGACAGCTCGCCAAGGTCGCCGGTGATGTACCAGCGGACGCCGTCTTCCTCGAAGAATGCTGCTCTTGAGGCGCGGGCGGCGTCCAGGTAGCCCGCCGCCACGGTGTCGCCACCCAGCAGGATGCGGCCTTCCAGTTCGCCTTCACCGATGCGGACCTCGACGCCGTCCAACGGCTCGCCGTCGTAAACGCACCCACCGCACGTCTCGGCTGAGCCGTAGGTGGTCACCACCTTCAGCCCCTCGGCGTGGGCGGCGGCAAGGAGCTCAGCAGAGGCCGGCGCACCACCCAGCAGGATCGCGTTGAAGCGGCGCAGCACGGCCAGGGTTTCCGGCGCGGGGGAGTCGAGGAGCCGCCGCAGCTGCGTGGGCACCAGGGAGGTAAAGCGGATCTTGTCAGTCAGTTCCTCGGCGGCGGCCGTGAAGGCTTCGGGCGTGAAGCCGTCCGACTGATCCATGACCCACGGACGCGTGCCTGCGTAGAGCGAGCGGACCAGCACCTGCACACCCGCAACATACTGCAGCGGGAGTGCCAGCAACCACTGTCCTTCGCCACGCAGGGCCACGGCGGTGGAAACAGAGGAAGCCGCGAGGGCATCGATGGTCAGTACGGTTGCCTTGGGCGTCCCCGTGGAACCGGAGGTGCGGACCAGCACAGCTGCCTCTTCGACGCCGGTCTCCACGGGAACAGCCTGCGGCTCGCCGTTTTCATCCATCACGATTTCGACGGCGGGTCCCTCGCCATGGAGGGCGGCCATCAGGGCTTTCAAAATGGGATCGATGTTCACGGTGGTCCTAGAAGTAGTAGGGGAAGTTGGACCAGTCGGGGTCGCGCTTCTGGAGGAACGCTTCTTTGCCCTCGACGGCTTCGTCAGTCATGTACGCGAGACGGGTGGCTTCACCGGCGAAGACCTGCTGGCCGGCCAGGCCGTCGTCGGCCAGGTTGAAAGCGAATTTGAGCATACGGATGGCCTGCGGGGACTGGCGGGCGATGTCCGCTGCGTACTCCAGAGCAACTTCTTCGAGGCGGGAGTGGTCAACTGCCTCGTTCACGGCGCCCATCCTGACCATGTCCTCCGCGGAATATTCGCGGGCCAGGAAGAAGATTTCCCGCGCGGCTTTCTGCCCGATCTGGCGGGCCAGCAGCGCAGAGCCGTATCCGGCGTCGAAACTTCCTACGGTTGCGTCCGTCTGCTTGAATTTGCCGTGCTCCCGCGAGGCGATGGTGAGGTCGCTGACAACGTGCAGCGAGTGGCCGCCGCCGGCAGCCCAACCATTGACCACCGCGATAACCACCTTGGGCATGGTCCGCATGAGCCGCTGGACTTCCAGGATATGGAGGCGGCCGGCGCGGGCGGGGTCGATGGTTTCCTGTGTATCCCCCTCGGCGTAGCGGTAGCCGTCCCTGCCACGAATCCGCTGGTCGCCGCCGGAGCAGAACGAGTGTCCGCCGTCCTTCTCAGAAGGTCCGTTACCTGTGAGGAGGACCGTGGCGACGTCAGGAGTCATACGTGCGTGATCCATTGCCCGGTAGAGCTCGTCCACGGTACCCGGGCGGAACGCGTTGCGGACCTCGGGCCGGTTGAAGGCGATGCGGACCGTGGGGAGGTCCTTGACTGTGCCGTCCGTTGAACGCTCAACCTGCCGGTGGTAGGTCATGTCCTTGAAGTCGTCGAAGCCGGAAACTGTGCGCCAGCGTGAGGGGTCAAAGACGTCGGAAACCTTGGCAGGGAGTTGGTTGTTCACAGTCCGAGTCTAGTAATGGCCTTAGCTGATGCAGAACTCGTTGCCCTCGGGGTCGGCCATGGTGTGCCATTCGTGGGGTCCCTGATTGGCGGTCCACAGGTGCTTGGCGCCGCGCGCTTCGAGCTGTTTCCGCACGTCATCCTTGTCCCGGCCGTCTAACCGGACGTCCCAGTGCACCCTGTTCTTTACCGATTTTTCGTTGCGATCAGTCTGGAACAGGATCCGCCGGCCGGTCTTGGGGTCCGTGTCTTCGGCGGGTACGATCGCACAGCCCTCCGCCCACACCAGCTTGCCGTTGTGCGTGATGGTCTGGTCCTCGGTGGCGTAGCCCTGCTCGATCATGGAACGGATGAACGCCTCGTCCTGCGGCTCGACGTTCCACTCGAGTGTCTCAGCCCACCAGTCGGCGAGGTCGTGCGGCTTCTTGCAATCGACTACTACCTGGATGTTGAGTGTCATGCTCTACAAGCTATTCCGACGGCGGGTGGCTGGGTAGGGGGTTGCGGTCACCTTCCGTCCGGGTTCCCAACTAGGTCGCATTTAAGCGCGTTTTGGGCGCTCAAAACGCGCTTAAGTGCGACCTAGTTGGGGAGGAGTTCGGGCGGCACCGCGTAGATCAGGACGACGGCCATGAGGTTCTTGGCGGCGTGGACAAAGTAGGAGAACATCAGGTTCTTGCCCGTCCAAACGTAGACAGCCACCAGCACCACGGCCATTCCCAGGTACGGAGCCAGCGCAGACAAAGCGAGTCCTTCGCGACCCACTACATGGATGGACGAGAAGACCACCACGGAGATCACGCAGCAAACCCAGATGTTCAGGTATCGCGACAACTTGCCGATCAGGAGGTGCCGAAAGAGATATTCCTCCACGAACGGACCAAGGATGACCAGTAATGGCACCATCAGCCACGCCGGCACGTGTTGCAGCATGCCTTGGATGCCCAGTTGGTTCTCGGAGCTTTGGGCGGTCCCGAAGGCCGCCACCAGAAGGGCTGTGAGAATCAGCATGACCACCAAGGTCAAGGGGACCATGCCCAGCGTGAACCACGGCCGGGTCCCCAGGATCCGGAGGTCACGGCCCACCACCCGCCAGGCAGACGCCACCGCAAATATTCCGACGCCGGCATAAAAGATCGCGTTGACGGCATAGGACGCTGTTGCCGGGTCAGTAAACAGCTCGAGCATCAGCCGGTTGAGCGTCTGCCCAGCCAGCAGGAAGTAGGCGGTGAAGCCCACATATGCTGCCACGGCGATGGCATCCAGGGCAGTGAATTTGTACAAAGGAGCCTTGGTGGAAAGAGTGCCCATGTGACCAGCCTAGCTTTGCTGCGTGGGCCATGCGTGGCTACACTTTTCGGTATGCCTAACTTTCCGTTTCGGCGCGCCAAAGATGTCCGCCGTTTCGCTGCTGTCCTGACCGCGATCGCCCTTGCCCTGGGAGTCTCCGCCTGTGGTGGGAACTCCTCTGCGGGAGAAGATGACAAGCCCGTGGTCCTCACTACTTTCACCGTTCTGGCAGACATCGCCAAGAATGTTGCCGGAGATAAGCTCCGGGTCGAATCCATCACCAAAGCCGGAGCTGAGATCCACGGCTATGAGCCAACCCCGGGTGACATCCGGAAGGCTGCCCAAGCCGATCTCATCCTGGACAATGGCCTCAATCTGGAAGCGTGGTTTTCCCAGTTCGTGGAGGACCTCGATGTACCGCACGCAGTAGTGAGCGACGGCGTGGACGTCATGCCCATCGCCGAGGACTCCTACCAAGGCAAGCCGAACCCGCACGCCTGGATGTCGCCCAAGAACGTCCAGATTTACGCAAGCAACATGGCCAAGGCCTTCGCCAAGCTGGACCCTTCGCACGCTTCCGAATTCGAAGCAAACGCCGAGGCCTACAACGCCCAACTCCAGACCGTGCAGGACGAGATGGTGTCCAAGCTGTCCGTACTGTCGGAGAAGCAGAGGGCGCTGGTCACCTGCGAAGGAGCGTTCTCCTACCTGGCCCGCGACGCCGGCCTCAAAGAGGTCTACATCTGGGCCGTCAACGCGGAGCAACAGGCAACGCCACAGCAGATCACCCGGGCAATCGAATTCGTTAGAGACAATCAGGTTCCGGCGGTGTTCTGTGAATCCACGGTGTCAGACGCCCCGATGCAACAGGTAGTTGGTGCCACCGACGCCAAGTTTGGCGGGACTCTCTACGTCGATTCCCTCTCCGAAGCGGACGGACCCGTTCCCACCTACCTTGACCTCATACGTCACGACGCCAAAGTCATCACCACTGCACTCACCGGAGGAACGCCATGAGCACTCCCGCGATCGCTGTTGAGAACGTCACCGTCCATTACGGCGAGGTCCTGGCCTTGGACTCTGCGTCCCTGAGCCTCGAACATTCGCGGATCTGCGGGCTGGTGGGCATGAACGGCTCCGGCAAGTCCACCCTGTTTAAAGTCATCATGGGCATGGTGAAGCCCGATTCCGGCAAGGTGCTCATCAACGGCCAACCCCCGGTAAAGATGCGCAAGGACGCCGGCATCGGTTACGTTCCCCAAAGCGAAGACGTTGATTGGGCCTTCCCCCTGTCGGTCCGGGATGTGGTGATGATGGGCCGCTACGGGCATTTGGGATTCACGCGCCGGCCCCGCAAAGCGGACCGGGACGCCGTCGACCATGCCTTGGAACGCGTGGAGCTGAGCGAGTACGCGGATCGGCAAATCGGGCAGCTGTCCGGAGGGCAAAAGAAGCGGGCCTTCGTGGCCCGGGGTATCGCCCAAGGTGCCACCATGATGCTGCTGGACGAGCCGTTCGCGGGCGTGGACAAACGCTCTGAAGCCACCATCACCAGGCTCCTCCGCGAGCTGGCCGACAACGGCGCCACCATCCTCATCTCCACCCACGACCTCCATGCTCTGCCCCAACTATGCGACGAAGCTGTGTTGTTGATGCGCAAAGTGCTCATGCATGGAAGCCCGGACACAGTGCTCCAACCGGAAAACCTGGCCATGGCTTTCGGCCTCGACGTCATGAACAGGGATTAGTCATGGAATTCCTACTGGAACCCCTCAGCTACGACTTCATGGTCCGTGCCCTGGCAACAACAGCCATCGCTGCCGTGGTCTGTGCTGTCCTGAGCTGCTGGCTCGTCCTCATCGGCTGGTCCCTCATGGGCGACGCCGTCTCGCATGCGGTGCTTCCCGGCGTCGTGCTCGCCTACATCGTGGGGGCGCCGTTCGCGCTCGGCGCGTTGGTCTTCGCCCTGATCGCGGTGACGTTGATTGGGGTAGTTCGCAATACAAGCCGTGTGAAAGAAGACGCAGCGATCGGGATCGTGTTCACGTCGCTCTTCGCGTTGGGCTTGGTGCTGATCTCCGTGACCCCGAGCCAGACCGACCTTAACCACATCATCTTCGGAAACCTGCTGGGGGTCAGTCTCCCTGACCTTATCCAGGTGGTGGTCCTGGGTGTCGTGGCCTTTGCGATCCTGATCCTCAAACGCCGTGACCTCACGCTCTATGCCTTTGACCCTACGCATGCCCACGCGATCGGACTGTCACCCAAACGGCTCGGGGCCCTGCTCCTGGGGCTGCTGGCACTGACGTCGGTGGTGGCCCTGCAGACTGTGGGCGTGGTGCTGGTGGTGGCCATGCTGATCATTCCAGGCGCCACGGCCTACCTGCTGACCGACCGTTTTTCCCGGATGCTGGTCATTGCCCCGGTGATCTCCGTGGTGTGCTCCGTGGCCGGGATCTATCTCAGCTACTACCTGGACACGGCGTCGGGAGCCATGGTGGTCCTCACCCAGGGCGTGGTGTTCGGCGCGGTATATCTATTCAGTCCGCGGCAGGGGTTGATCGGTACGCGACTCGCCAAGGCCCGCCGGAAGCGGGCCGTCGCCACGGTGTAGCCATGCCTACCGGGCGCTGACGGGTGATCGGGTCACTGCGATGTCGCCATAGGCGTTGCGGGCGCGGATCTCCACCTTGTCGGTGGTGTCGCCCGGCCCGTTGGTGGCTTGAAGGGCATTGCGAACGCGCCCGTATTTGGTGTTGAGGTCCAGCCACGCGGCCGTGCCGTCACGCACGCCCACGGCCAGAGTGCCGGCAGCGGTCTGAACAGTAAGGCTGCCGGCGGCCACTTCGCCCACCGTGATGTCACCGCTGGAGGTTTTGACGGTAGTGGAAAGCCCGGCCCGCTCCAGCGAAATGTCGCCATTGGCTGCGCTGACGCTGAGTTCGCCGGAAGCGTGCGCGATGTACGTGCTGCCGTTGCCGTTTTTTACGGTGGCAACTCCGTCGATATGACGGATGCGGATTTTGCCTGAGCCGGTCTTTATCCTGGACCTCCCCGAGGCGCGCTCCACCGTGATGTCGCCCATGTCGGTGTGCGCCCGCAGCTCGCCGCAGTGATCGATGCTTATGTGGCCCAAGTCGGTCCTTAGGTCAGCAGCGCCGAATTCGCCGTCACAGCGGAGGTCTCCCATGGCGGACTTCAGCTCCAGGCTGCTGCCTACGGGAACCTCCAGGGTGATCTCCACCGCGCCGCCGTCGCTGAACCAGCTGTGGCGGAAGCCGGGGTGAAGCCTGACCTGCAAGCGGCCGTCCGAATAGTCCACAGTGGTTTGCTCGGCCATCCTGACGTCCAGGCTTCGCTTTTCCTTACGGGGCCGGACGTTGACCACGGTGTCTTTGCCTTCACGCGCAACTGTCCAAATGTCGGCACGTACGGAAACGTCAACGACGACGGCGATCGGCTGCGGTGTCTGGAAGGTTGCCATTAGCGTGCCCATCCTGTGAAGTTCTGCTCGCCGGGTTCGCCCCGCGTAGCGCGTTTGCTTGGGGAGCGTCCGTTGAGGGCGTCGGCGACGGCCCGGACCAGCCAGGAGTTCACGGACAGGCCGTCATGGCTTGCTGCTGCTTCGACCTGCTGCTTGAGCTGGTCCGGAAGGCGTAGCGTGGTCCGTGAAGTACTGGCGCCGTCGAAGTCTTCCGACGCTATGGTGCCCCGTATGGACTGTTCGATCATTGCCTCGAAGTCGTTGTCGCCGGGCGGGTTGCTGACCACGAATTCGGGGTCACGGCCTCGGAGCCTGACCTCCACGGAGCCGGGCGCCAGCTCCAGGGTGATTTCGTTGGCGGCGTCTGAAAGGGCCTCGAGGAGGACCAGTCGCACGGTGGATTCGAGCGCCGCGGTGAGCCGCTCACTGAGGTCCCGCGCTTCCGGGCCGCCGGCCTCGGCCGCGGTTTCCAGCTGGTGCTTGAGAGTGGCGACGTACTGGTTTAACTGCATGACACCATTTTGACGCCACTATGGTGTCAGGTCAATGGAATGCGGAACCTTATTGGTGTCATCCGTGGTGTCGTAGCTTGACGGAACTCCTGATGCCGGGCAGTCTGGAGCGATGAAGTCTTGAGCGCAGCCCTTCTTCCCGGCTGCATCCCCAGTACACACCCGGCCTTCTGCCACCCACTGCGGACCTGCGAGGACTCCTCTTGACTGACCACCTTCACCTTTCCGGCGTTTCCCACGGCTACGGGGACCGCGAACTTTTCCACGCCGTTGACCTCGCCATCCACCACGGCGAACACGTGGCGATCGTCGGCGAAAACGGTGCCGGCAAATCCACCCTGCTCCGGCTCATGGCCGGCGTTGAAACGCCCGACGACGGCACGGCAGGTTTATCAGGCAACCCGGGCTACCGCGTGGGATACCTCGCGCAAACGCACGGTTTCTCCGAGTCTCTGACCGTGGGAGACGCCATAGACACTTCCTTGGCTTCCCTGCGTTCCTTGGAGGCGCGCATCCTGGAACTGGAATCCGGCCTTGCCGACGCCGACTCCGAAGAACTCGAGCTCTACGGAAGCCTTCAAACCGAATACCAACTCCGTGAGGGCTACGCTGCCGAGTCCCGGGTGGAAGCAGCGCTGGACAAGCTGGGGCTGGGAGGCCTGGACCGCCGTCGAACGCTTGGATCTTTGTCCGGAGGCGAGCAGGAGCGGGTAGCGCTCGCCTGCCTGCTGGCCGATCCAGCCGAAGCGTTGCTCCTGGATGAGCCCACCAACCATCTGGACGCGAGCGGCACAGCCTGGCTCGAGTCGCGGTTGGCCGCACATCGCGGGACGGTGGTGGTGGTATCGCACGACCGTGTCCTGCTGCGGAAGGTCGCCACCACCATCATCGAGGTGGACGCTGACCGTCGGTCCGTGAACCGCTACGGCAACGGTTACGAAGGCTACCTGCGGGAGAAGGCCGCCGAACGGTCTCGGTGGATCCAAGAGTACGAGCAATGGCTTGATGCCATGGCCGCCGAACGACTCCAAGCCGCCACCGTTGCAGACGGTATGGGTTACGGCCGCAAACGCGACAACGACAAAATGGGTTTCGACTTCAAAGCGGGAACGTGGCAGCGGGCTGCGGCCAGCAAGGTTCGCAATGCCCAGGAGAGGCTCCGCAGGCTCGAGGACAATCCGGTGGACCGGCCGCCCGTGCCGCTGAAACTGGCAGCACCGCTGGGAGTCACAGCTTTGGCGGCGTCCGAACCCGCGCTGGAAGCTCACGGCATCAGCGCATCCGGCCGGCTCCAGCCCACCCACCTCAGGGTGGAAGCCGGACAAAAAGTGCTCATCACCGGTCCTAACGGTGCGGGCAAATCCACGCTGTTGTCCATCCTTGCCGGGACGCTGGAGCCAGCCACCGGGTCTGTCACGGTGAACGGCAGGGTGGGTTACCTGCAGCAGGAACTTGAGGTGCCCTCCCGGCCGGGGCTGCGCCTGCTTCCTGCGTTCGCTGCGGGGCTGGGTGGGAACATTGACGAACACGCTGAGGGTTTGCTGCGGCTGGGGCTGTTCCGGCCCGCTGAGTTCCACGTTCCCGTCGGAGGTCTTTCAGCCGGGCAGCAGCGTAGGCTCGCCCTTGCCCGACTCCTTCTGGGCGGCTACGACACCATGATCGTGGACGAGCCCACCAACCACTTGGCGCCGGTGCTGGTGGAGCAGCTGGAGGCAGCGCTCGCTTCCTTCGAGGGAACCTTGGTGATTGTGAGCCACGACCGTGCCCTGGGCGAGTGGTTTGACCGCTGCGCACGTGCCGATGTCGCCGTCGAACACCGCAGTGGTCCCGTCGGCACGGGCGGACACTGGGTGCGGTACGGGATGCAGGGCGGCGAATTGCTGTAGCTCGTGAGGCGCCCGCAAAGGGATCGTTACTCCCAATGCTGCAGGCCGAAACACAGCGGCGAGCGTCTTGAAACACGGGCGGAGCACCATGGAAGGAAGCCGGCCGAAAGGAACTTCCGTGATCTCCAAGAACCTCTTCCTCCAGGGCATCTACGCGTTCGAAGGCATCGGCATGGAAAAGCCGGTCCCGTTGCACAGCGAGCTGGCGCACTTTGTCCCGGACGGCGTCGTGAACCAGACTCTGTACTTCCGCGGCGGCAACTCCAGTCCCGAGCTCATCACCGTGGTCCTCATGCGCGACGGCGTGCCCATGCGCTACTTCCCCATCGGAGCCAAAAGCGACGTCCACGTTCCGCTGAGGGTAGTGGAGGACATTGAAGGGGGTTCCATGATTGAGCTGTATATCGTGGCACCTGCCGGCGTCAGGGGTTCCGTTGTGGTCGACCTCGGAATGGTGGAGCACTGATGCGCCGGCGGCTCGTGGTCATCGGCAACGGAATGGCTGGCGCCCGGGCCGTGGAGGAAATCCTCGCCAGGGGTGGCGCGGAGCTCTTCGACATCACCATGTTTGGCGACGAACCCTATGGGAATTACAACAGGATCATGCTCAGCCATGTCCTGTCCGGCGAGGAGAGCGATGCGGACATCTTCCTCAACGCTCTTACCTGGTACCAGCAGAACAACATCACCCTGCATGCGGGTGTCCGGGTTGACCGCATCGACAAGTTCAGCAAACACGTCTTTGCCGCGGACGGCCGCGTGGAACCCTACGACGACCTGATCATCGCGACCGGCAGCCGCTCGCACTTGCCGCCCATGGAGGGTGCCTATGCCCCCAGTGGCGCTGTCAGGCACGGTGTCTTCACGTTCAGGACCTTGGACGATACCCGGAAGATGATTCAGTTCGCCAACAACGAGCACCATAGCCGGGCAGTGGTGATCGGCGGCGGCTTGCTGGGGCTGGAAGCAGCCCACGGCCTGCAGGCCTACGGTTTGGATGTCGCGGTGGTCCACTCGGGCGGGCATCTCATGAATGCCCAAATGGGGCCCGACGGCGGTGCAATACTGCGGCGGAGCGTCGAGGCGCTGGGCATCGAAGTGCACACGGGAAGCCGGACCACGGCGATCCTCGGTAAGGAGCGAATCAGCGGAGTGAGCCTGCGCGATCAACGCGAGCTTGACTGCGACATGGTGGTGGTCACCGCAGGCATCAGACCCAACGTGGATGTCGCCGTCGTGAGTGGCCTGGCCGTGGAGCGGGGCATTGTGGTGGACGACCATCTGCGCGTCATGGATGAAGAGGACATCTACGCAGTAGGGGAGTGCGTTCAGCATCGCGGCGAGGTGTACGGACTGGTGGCGCCACTGTGGGAGCAGGCCGCCGTGCTGGCCGATCAGGTCACGGGGGTGGATCGTTCATCGGTGTACTTGGGCTCCCGGACCGCCACCAAACTGAAGGTCGCCGGCGTCGATGTTGCCTCCATGGGGCTTGCCGGCCCGGAACGGGAGGGGGATGAACACATCGTGTTTTCGGAGCCCGGCCGGGGCGTGTTCAAATCGATCGTCATTCGCGACAACAAGATGGTGGGCGCCACGTTGTTGGGGGATAGCCGGAAGGCGGCCTACCTGACCCAGGCTTTTGATCAGGGCTTGCCCCTCCCGGAGGAGCGGCTCTCGCTGATGTTCGATCTCGGCGCACCGGGTGAAGAGGAGGCCGTGGCCGAACTGGCGGACAGCGCGCAGGTCTGCAACTGCAACGGGGTTTCCAAGGGGGCGCTGGTAGCTGCGGTGAAGGGTGGCTGCACCTCGGTGTCCGCGGCCATGGACGCTACCCGGGCCGGTAAAGGCTGCGGCTCCTGCAAGCTCATGATCAGCCAGGTGGTGGAATGGGCCGCGGGTGGGGCTGTGGAGGAGGATCGGGCAGCGAGCTACTACGTTCCAGGGATTCCGCTGGACAAGCCCGCCTTGATGGCTGAGATCCGGGCCAGGGGGCTGCGGTCCGTTTCCCAGGTGTTTGCCGCTCTCGCCCCGGGACGGCTTGAGGACGCTAAATCGAAGATGGCCCTTGCGTCGCTCATGAAAATGATGCTCGCCGATCAGTACGTTGACGAACGCGACGCCCGGTTCATCAACGACCGCGTGCACGCCAACATCCAGCGCGACGGCACGTTCTCCGTGGTCCCGCAGATGAAGGGCGGGGTGACGTCGGTGCAGCAACTCCGGAGGATTGCCGACGTCGCTGAGAAACACAGCATTCCCATGATCAAGCTGACCGGCGGACAGCGGATCGACCTGCTGGGGGTGCCCAAAGAGGACTTGCCTCAGGTTTGGGCTGATCTGGACATGCCGTCCGGATACGCCTACGGCAAGAGCTTTAGGACCGTCAAGACCTGTGTCGGCAAGGACTATTGCCGGTTTGGAACTGGTGACTCAACCGGCTTGGGCATTGGGCTGGAATCCCGTTTCCAGGGAATTGAGGCACCGGCCAAGCTGAAACTTGCGGTCTCCGGCTGTCCCCGCAATTGTGCGGAGTCGCTGGTCAAGGACGTCGGCGTAGTGGCGGTGGAAGGTGGCCGGTGGGAGATCTATGTGGGCGGAGCAGCAGGCGCCCACATACGTAAAGGAGACTTGCTGGTCACCGTGGATACACCCGAAGAGGTCACCCTCCTGGCAGGCCGGTTCATGCAGTACTACAGGGAGAACGCCAGCTGGCTCGAACGGACGTACGCCTTTGTGCCCCGAGTAGGCATCGAGCATCTTCGCAGCGTCATCCTGGAGGACTCCGAGGGCATCGCCAGTCGTTTGGACGCCGCCATGCAGGCCTCGGTGGATGCCTATGCCGATCCATGGAGCGAACGCGATGATCCGCTCACGCCAGGCCAGTTCCGGACTTCTTTGCCGCTGACCGTGCTGCCGCAGGTGCCGGTCCGATGAGCGCCCAGCCCGTGCCCGCCGTCGAACCGAACGTTCAACGCGTCTTAGGGCCTGTTGACCAAATTCCGTTCGGCGAGGGAAGAGCCTTCGGAGTGGACGGCGAGCAGGTCGCGGTGTTCAGGTTACGGGACGGATCGCTGCGGGGAGTGTCCGGCGTCTGCCCGCACAAAGGCGGCCCGATAGCCGACGGCACAATCGACCACAACGTGGTCATCTGTCCCCTGCACCAGCACGCCTTCGAGCTGGCAACCGGGTGTTCCACCACGGGCACCAAGCCGTTGCGCTCTTACAGAGTCTTCGCAGATGAGGCCGGGAACATCGTGCTGAAGTGGACCTGAGAGGCGCTTTTCCACAGCCCCTTGTTGCCTGCGTCACGGGCATTGGGGTTAATCCCGTAAGATAGACGGGTTGCGCGAAGCTTCGGCGTTCTGCGTTCTTTGTCACACTTCGGGCCCTCTAACGGGGAAAAGCTCGAATTATGTGTGCCAAAGACGCCCATGTTCCGGCATGGGTGTAACACCTACAGCAACACCCCAACCCACAAGGAACAGCTGTGCCGCAAAGTACTCCCACAGATCTCCAGAGCTCCAAGGCCTCATCCGCAGCCTCGGACTCCAACCTCAGCGCCGAGGGATATCAGAAGACCCTGAGCCGCCGCCACGTCACCATGATCGCCATGGGTGGCGCTATCGGCGTCGGCCTGTTCATGGGTGCCGGTGGCCGTCTGGCCTCCACCGGCCCGGCCCTGATCTTCTCCTACGCCATTGCCGGCGTCATCGCTTACCTGCTGATGCGCGCCCTCGGCGAACTCATCATGTACCGCCAGACCTCCGGCTCCTTCGTGAGCTACGCCGGTGAAATGTTCGGCAAGAAGGGCGCCTTCCTTTCCGGGTGGATGTACTTCATTAACTGGGCCATGACAGGCATTGCTGAGCTCATCGCGATCGGCCTGTACTTCCAGTTCTTCTTCCCCAACGTTCCCATCGAACTGTCCGCCATCGCAGCGCTGGTGCTGCTGGTGGCCGTGAACCTGTTCAGCGTCAAGGCGTTCGGCGAGTTCGAATTCTGGGCCTCCTGCCTCAAGGTCGCGGCCATCGTGATCTTCCTGGCCGTTGGCACGTTCATGGTTGTCACCAACGCCAAGGTCGGCGACGGCAACGCGTCCGTGGCCAACCTCTTCCACGAAGACGGCGGCATGTTCCCCAAGGGTGGCCTGGTGATGATCCTGGTCCTCAACGCCGTGATCTTCGCCTACAACGCCATTGAGCTTGTCGGTATTACAGCCGGCGAGATGGAAAACCCGGAACGCGAAGTTCCCAAGGCGATCCGCGCCGTCGTGGTCCGTATTGTGGTCTTCTACGTTGGTTCGGTGACGCTGCTCGCGATGCTGCTGCCGTCCGACCAGTACGTGGCCGGAACCTCGCCCTTCGTGACTGTGTTCGGCCAGATGGGCCTCGGCTGGATGGGCGACGTCATGAACATGATCGTCATCACCGCCGCGTTGTCCTCCTGCAACTCAGGCCTGTACTCGATCGGCCGAATCTTCCGCACCATGGCCAACAACGGCCACGCCCCGCAGTGGCTCACCAAGATGTCCACCCGCCACGTGCCGTACGCGGCCATCCTGGCTATCGGTGGCGTCTACCTCGTAGGTATCCTGCTCAACATTTGGCTGGGTGGCTCGCACGCATTCGACCTCGCGCTGAACACGGCATCCATCGGCGTGATCTTCACGTGGGGCTCGATCTTCGCGAGCCAGATCGCACTGCGGAAGAAGCGCGGCAACGTCTCGAGCCTGCCGATGCCCGGTTCGCCGTGGACCAGCTGGGTGGGCCTCATTGCCCTGCTGGCCATCACAGTGCTGATCGGCTTCGATTCCATGACGGACAAGGAAACCGGTGAGGTCTTCCTGCTTGGCCTGTGGACCCTGGCGACCATTCCGTTCTTCGCCCTGGTGCTGTGGCTCGGATGGCAGAAGGTCAAGAACAACGAACCCAAGAGCGAGCTGTTCAGCTAAGGCTCAAGTTCTAAACGCTTCAAACGCTTCAAGCGCTTCAAACGCCCGACGGCGCGTGCCTCCCTTTGGGGGCGCGCGCCGTTCGCGTTGTGGGGCCTGCTTTGCGCCTTATGGGAGGGGTGAGTCGTGCAGAGTGGGCCTCGCAACGAGCACCCCTGGCGTTGTGGGGCCTGCTTTGCGCCTTATGGGAGGGGTGAGTCGTGCAGAGTGGGCCTCGCAACGAGCACCCCTGGCGTTGTGGGGCCTGCTTTGCGCCTTATTCAAGGGGTGAGTCGTGCAGTGTGGGCCTCGCAACGAACACCCCGGTTGGGAGTGTCGGGGGTCGGGTCTAGGCTCGATGTATGGAACACACCACCACCCTGACGCAGCACGTCAACGCAAGCCCGGAGAAGGTTTGGGCCGTCATCTCGGACATTCCCGGCTCGGCCGGCACGCTCTCCGGCATCGACTCAATCCAGATGCTCAGCGAGGGCCCCTATGGTGAGGGCACCCGCTGGAAAGAGACCCGGACCATGATGGGTAGGCAGGAGACTGTCGAGATGTGGGTTTCCGAGACCGACCCTCCGCGCAGCACCACGATCAAGGCGCTCCAAGGCGGCGCGGATTACACCAGCCGATTCACCTTGAACGAGCGCGACGGCGGCACGGATCTGGCGCTGACTTTCGGCGCAGAGATGATAAATCCCAGCCTTCTCAGCAAGGTGGGCATGGCCCTGTTCGGGAAAATCGGGATGAACATGACCCGCAAGGCCCTCAGCAAAGACCTCGCTGAGATCGCAGCCAAAGCGGAATCGCTCTGATGGCGGCAGCGAAGGTTGCGGCACCTAAGATTTCGCCTGTGCGGTTGGAAGAATTGCGTGACGACGACGCCCCGGACTTCCAGCGTGGCGAACGGTACGACGGCGTCCGGCTCACCCGGGTTTCTGCCGACGGAGAGGAACTGAGCGGCGCCGATTTCATTGAGTGCGAGCTAAACGGTGTCTCCTTCAACGAAGCGCAGCTGCGGGGCGCAACCTTCCGCGAGTGCATCTTTTCCGAGCCGTATGCTCCGGTCTTCATGGCGGCCCGCACTTCCTGGCATGACGTGGAGATCACCAATCCACGGTGGGGGTCTGCCGAACTGTATGAGGGGAACTGGCGCTCCGTCCGTATTGACGGCGGCAAGCTGGACTATGTAAACCTGCGCGGCTCCAAGCTCATGGATATCCAGATCTCCGACTGCATCATCAATGAGCTCGACCTCGGGGGCTGCACGGGAACGCGATTGGCACTGAAGAACTGCACTATCGGCACGCTGGATGTCACGGGCGCCAAGCTGAAGGACGTGGATCTGCGCACCTCGGAGTTCCGGGGAATCAACGGACTGGCAGGGCTTGCAGGAGTGGTGATCGATGACTATCAGCTGAGCCTTATGGCGCCGCTGCTGGCTGGTCACTTGGGAATCCGGGTGGTCTGATCCGGGTTGGGGCCGGTCTCCGCTGGTCCGTAACTGAGGACTCAGCTGTTGACCGGCCCGCTGGGCCGTGTAATCTTTATAGAACGAACGGTCGGTATATTATTCCGAGCCGGTCCCTTTCACTTCGCGAAGGATGTTCTCATGGTCGAGGCTTTTCTTGTTGGCGGCGCGCGCACGCCTGTAGGTCGCTACGGTGGGGCACTGTCCTCCGTCCGCCCGGACGATCTCGCAGCATTGGTGGTCCGGGAAGCAGTGGCGCGTGCCGGCGTCGACCCTGACTCCATAGATGAGGTAATCCTCGGCAATGCCAACGGCGCGGGCGAGGAAAACCGGAACGTGGCCCGCATGGCCACCCTTCTGGCCGGACTTCCCCTCCACATCCCCGGCATCACGGTGAACCGCCTGTGCGCCTCAGGCCTCAGCGCGATCATCATGGCCAGCCAGATGATCAAGTCCGGAGCTGCGGACATCGTGGTGGCGGGTGGCGTTGAATCCATGAGCCGGGCGCCTTGGGTGCAGGAGAAGCCGACCACGGCGTTCGCCAAGCCCGGACAAATCTTCGATACGTCCATCGGCTGGCGCTTCGCCAATCCGCTCTTCACCAAGGGCGAGCTTTCCCGCGACGGCAAAATGACCTACTCCATGCCTGAAACGGCGGAGGAAGTGGGCCGCCTGGACAATATCTCCCGCGAGGATGCTGACGCCTTTGCTGTCCGCTCCCACGAGCTTGCGCTGGCCGCCATCGCCGGTGGCCGGTTCAAGGACGAAATTGTCCCCGTCACGGTGAAGACCCGAAAGTCGGAGACCGTGGTGGACACTGATGAAGGCCCTCGCGAAGGCACCACCATGGACGTTTTGGCCGGGTTGCGTTCCGTCGTTCCTGGAGGTTCCGTGGTCACCGCCGGCAACTCATCCACGCTCAACGACGGCGCCTCGGCCATCATCGTCGCTTCTGAGGCCGCCATCAAAAAGTTCGGCCTGACGCCCCGCGCCCGTATCATCGACGGCGCCTCGGCAGGATGCGAACCGGAAATCATGGGCATCGGCCCGGTCCCCGCCACCCAAAAAGTCCTGGCACGGTCCGGCCTCACGGTGGATCAGTTGGGCGCCGTGGAACTCAATGAGGCTTTCGCTACGCAATCGCTGGCGAGCATGCGTCGCCTTGGGCTGAACCCGGACATCGTGAACAACGACGGCGGTGCCATCAGTTTGGGGCACCCGCTGGGTTCCAGCGGCTCGCGTATAGCTATTACGCTGCTGGGCCGCATGGAACGCGAGCTCGCTTCATCTTCCGGACCTAAGCTCGGGTTGGCCACCATGTGCATCGGTGTCGGACAGGGCACCGCGATGCTGCTGGAAGGCGTGTAATGGCACTGGATGCGAAAGACTTCACGACACTTCTCATCGAGGAACGCGAAGACCGGCTCACTGTTCTGCTGAATCGTCCAGAGGTCCGTAACGCGATCGACCAGACAATGGTGGACGAACTCCACCTTGTCTGCGCCGAACTTGAGCGGAATCCCAAAGTGCTGATTATTGCCGGGACCGAGGGCGTTTTTGCCTCCGGTGCGGACATCGGACAGCTCCGCGAACGTCGGCGCGACGATGCCTTGCAGGGGATCAACTCCACGATCTTTGTCCGCATCGCCAAATTGCCCATGCCCGTTATCGCGGCCTTGGACGGGTACTGCCTTGGCGGGGGAGCCGAGCTCGCCTACGCCGCCGATTTCCGCATCGGCACTCCGAGCGTCCGCATCGGCAATCCGGAGACCGGGCTTGGGATCCTGGCTGCAGCTGGAGCCAGCTGGCGGCTCAAGGAGTTGGTGGGGGAGCCCAAGGCCAAGGAGATCCTCCTGGCCGGTGCCGTGCTCCGTGCGGAAGAAGCCCTACGGATCAGCCTGATCACGGAGATCCATGAAGCTCCTGAGCTGATGGATGCAGCCCACAAACTGGCCGACAGGATTGGACGCCAGGACCCTCTGGCGGTGCGAATTACCAAGTCGGTGTTCCACGCCCCGGCTGAAGCCCACCCGCTGATCGACACACTCGCCCAGGGGATCCTTTTCGAGTCCCAGGCCAAGTTTGATCGCATGCAGGCGTTCTTGGACAAGAAATCGGCGAAGGCTCCGCAAGACACAGCCGCGAGCGATGCTGCCGCACCCGACGCCGAGATGCCCGACGCCGAGGTGCCCGCCACTGCCGCTCCGACGCAAGACAGGACACAGAAATGACCGAAGTTCCCGCCATCCCGCACGTCGTTGGAGTCCTCGGCGGTGGCCGTATGGGTGCTGGTATTGCACATGCGTTCCTTACTAAGGGCGCCACCGTCATCGTGGTGGAACGCGATCACGAGGCAGCGGCCGGAGCGCAGGGCCGCGTTGCTGATGCCATAGCCAAGTCCGCCGCCCGCGGCACCTTAAGCGAAACGCCCGAAGAAGCGATGTCCCGCTTCAGCACCTCCACGGACTACGAGTCCTTCATCCACTGCGGCCTCGTTGTGGAGGCCGTGCCTGAGGACTACGACCTCAAGGTGACAGCCCTGAAGGCTGTGGAGGACCACTTGTCCGCGGATGCTTACCTGGCCTCGAACACGTCCTCGCTCTCGGTCACGGGGCTCGCCAACGAACTTCGCCGTCCAGCCAACTTCGTCGGCCTGCACTTCTTCAACCCGGTACCCGCGTCCACCCTGATTGAGGTGGTGCTGGCCAAGGAAACGTCTCCCGAACTGGCTGAGGCCGCGAAAAGCTGGACTGAGGCACTCGGCAAGACCGCCGTCGTCGTCAATGACGCTCCGGGCTTTGCGTCCTCAAGGCTCGGCGTCGCCATTGCCCTTGAAGCGATGCGCATGGTGGAAGAGGGAGTGGCGTCGGCGGAAGACATCGATGCTGCCATGGTCCTCGGATACAAGCACCCCACAGGCCCGCTAAAGACCACTGACATTGTTGGCTTGGATGTCAGGTTGGGCATTGCCGAGTACCTTCACTCCACCCTGGGCGACCGTTTCGCTCCGCCGCAGATCCTCCGCGACAAAGTGGCGCGCGGCGAGCTGGGACGTAAGACGGGCAAGGGCTTCTTCGACTGGAACGACTGAAACCCCGGGCCGGTTAGGCTAACCGGGTGACTTCTATCGAACCCATCACCCTGACCGGAAAATTCGTGACGCTGGAACCGTTGAGCCAGGAACACCATGACGGCTTGGCAGATGCAGCCCGGGACGGCGATCTCTGGAAGCTTTGGTACACCTCCGTCCCGACGCCGGAGGGCATGGCCGCGGAAATAGATCGCCGCCTGGACCTACAGGCAAAAGGGTCCATGGTGCCTTTTGCCACGCGCTCCAACGCGACGGGCAAGCTGATCGGTATGACAACGTACATGAACATCGACGCCGAGACGCCTCGCTTGGAGATCGGATCCACGTGGAACGCCGCGTCGGCGCACGGCACGGGGACCAACCCCGATTCGAAGTTGCTGCTCCTGCGGCACGCTTTCGAAACGCTGGGCTGCCCGGCCGTGGAGTTCCGCACACACTGGATGAATCAGCAGTCCCGTGAAGCCATTGCCCGGCTTGGCGCCAAACAGGACGGCGTGCTTCGAAGCCACTCCCGCAGCAAGGACGGCGCCCTCCGCGACACCGTGGTGTTCTCCATCCTCGACCACGAATGGCCCGCGGTCCGGAACGGGCTGGAGTTCCGGCTGGCGAAGTACGGCGCATAGCTGGTCTTACCAAAAGTAGGGTAGCCAGACGTCTGTACCGCGTTGCCTGCCAGGCGTAACCTTGCCAACACATTGCCCCGTACGCGGCCGACGGGTGGGCGAGCCGCGAAGTGACCCTTTTGATGGATCACCGGAGCCCCAAAGAGCAGCATGAAGGGGAAGCATCATGGCAACTCATCGAGCACGACGCCGGAACTTGGCTTTTGCAGGCGGACTCGCCGCCCTGGCACTAACGTTAGGATTCACGGCCAGTCCGGCGACCGCCGCACCGCCGCCACCTGTCACGTATGTGGCACTCGGTGATTCGTACACGGCGGGGACTGGTGCGGGGGATCTGAGCCGGCCCCCTGTTGCTTGTTGGCAAAGCCCCGGTGGTTACGTCGACCTTGTGGATGCCTCACCAAAAGTCACCCTGGTGGCTAATTTGGCGTGCCACGGTTCTGTGCTGAGCCAAAACAGCCCGTTCTACGACTTTGTGACGCCAACTGTCGGCGAACAGATCTTCGCGGGCCAGCAGGCCTTGGCAGGTGCTGACCTGGTCAGCATCACAGCTGGTGCCGTGGATGCCGGAAGCGGGCTCGCGTTGCAGGCGTGTGCTACTCCGGACACGCAGCGTTGTACGGACACAGTGACCGCGATTATTCAAAACCTACAGTCGGGAACTCTCCAGACGGCCCTGGCGACCACATACCAAGCCATCCAGTCGAGCGCACCGGACGCTGTCATCGCTGTTTTGGGTTATCCACGCCTGTTTGATCCGTCCCAAGGCGACATCGTGATCAATGGGATCACGATTGTTCCCGTCCAGAACCAAATACTTGTCAATCAAGCCATTGATGCCCTTAATGCAACCATTGCAGCAGCGGTTGAAAGCAGCGGGACCAACGCTGTGTTTATCGATGTGACCAAACGGTTCCTCGGGCACGCGGTGAACTCGGATAATCCGTGGATCGTGCTCGATCTGACCCAGCCGCTTCTGGATGCGAACTTCCATCCAAACGACGCCGGACATCAGGCCTACGCATCGGCCCTGCTGTCTTCTGTGAAGCTGACCCAGCTAGCCAAGAAGTAGCCCGTTCGCCGAGGGGCGGGCTTTCGGGACAAAAGGCCCGCGATAACCCCGAGAGCTAACCCCTCGGCGAGCTCACAAAGACGTGCCCGTCACAACGCCACGCTCTCGCCCGCAAGCGCACTCCGCACTGAGGTCCAGGACTTCAGCACCTCCAGCACAGCGGGATCGCGTTCGGCCAGGATGGCTTGTTGGTACGAGTCCTCAAGCAGGGAATCCACGGAAACGCGGGCGCCGGTGGAAGCGCTGAGGATCGCGGCCTCCACCATGGCCAAGCTCATGATGTTCTGGTGAACCCGTCCCATCGGTGTGCTTCCCGTGCGCACAGCGGCCACGAAGTCCCGCAAGGACCCGGCGATTTCCTGGCCGGGATCTTCAGAACTGGCAGCATCGCCGGAAACGGGAACGGAGGAGACCGGTTCATTGTCGCCGTCCCACAGGACGGTGCCATGCTCACCGCTGATCCGCCATGAGGCGTTCCATGAGGTCTCCTGGCCAGGGCTGCACCAGCTGCCGGTGAACACAAAGCGCTCGCCGCCGGTCATCTCGAAGATGGCCGTGGAACCTGCATCTCCGCGATACCAGCTCCAGGAGGGGTTGTACTCCTCGCAGAATACGGAGACGGGATCGGCGTCGAGCAGGAAGCGGGCCATGTCGAACTGGTGGATGGCCATATCCAGCAGGAGCGGGTGATCCATGGCGTCCCGGAAACCGCCGAAGTGGGGTGCCTTGAAGAACTCGGCTGACACGATTCCAACGGATCCCAGGGCGGAAGACAGGCGTTTGGCCGAAAATAGCTGGCGGTTGTAGCGCCGGGACTGGCTGACCATGAACAGCTGGCCGTGAAGCTCTGCGGCGGCGGCCAGCGAGAGTCCTTGCGCCACAGTGGAAGCCACTGGTTTCTCACCGAGGACCGGCAAGCCCGCGGCAAGTGCTTCGGTGGTCACCGGATGATGCGCGGCAGGGACGGTGACGTTGATGACCGCCTGAGCGCCGACGTCGGACGCCAACTGAGCGGTACCCGCACCAATGGGAAGGTCGGGGCGACCCAAGGACGCTGCCGCCTCAGAGGCAGCCGTAAGGTCAAGATCAACGATGCCCGCCAGCTCAACCAACGGCGACTCTTCCACGGTCCGGAGCCATGCGCGTCCCATGCCTCCCGCACCGACTACGACGACGCGGAGGGGAGTTCCGTCGTCGGGAATGGTAGCGAAGGGCGTGCTCACGCGTTGGCTCCCTGGTAGCTCTTGCCGTTGAAGAAGTCATTGGTCTCGTAGCGAAGCAGCTCCGGAACAGCGCGTTCGGGGCGGTCGGTAACGGCCCACTCCACGGCGTTGGCGATCACGCGACGGACGTCCTTGTGGTGGTAGACGGGGTAATCCTGGTCGCCGGGGCTGAAGAAGAAGATCTTGCCGTGACCGCGCCGGAACGTGCAGCCCGAACGGAAGACTTCGCCGCCGCTGAACGAGCTGATGAACACCAGTTCCTCGGGCGTGGGGATGTCGAAGAACTCGCCGTACATTTCCTGCTGCGGGATCTCGATGGGGTGGGAAACGCCCTTGGCGATGGGGTGCGTGGGGTCCACGGTCCACACAAGTTCGCGGTCCTGCTCGGAACGCCAACGTAGCGTGCACGAGGTTCCCATGAGCTTGGTGAAGATCTTGGACCAGTGCCCGGAGTGCAGCACGATCAGGCCCATTCCGGCCAAGACGTGGCGGTGGACGCGTTCCACGATCTCGTCCTCAACGTCTGCATGGGACATGTGTCCCCACCACGTAAGCACGTCGGTGTTGGCGAGGACTTCCTCGGTGAGGCCGTGTTCCGGTTCGTCCAGGGTTGCGGTCCGGACTTCGACGGCGGTACCCAGGTTCTCCTCGATGCCCGCCTTGACGGCGCCGTGCATACCGTCCGGGTAGAGGCGGGCTACCAGTTCGTCGCGCTTCTCGTGGCGATTCTCGGACCAAACGGTCACGCGGATGGGCTTGCTCTCAGTCATGATTTCTCCTCTGAAGGTGTGGGAGCGGTCTACTTGACCGCACCGCCGGTGGTGCCGGCGGCGATGTATTTTTGGGCCGCGACCAAAAGGACGATGGCCGGGATGGAGGCGAGTACCGCCGTCGCCATGACGGAACTCCAGTCGTTCACGTAGGCGCCGATGTACTGAAAGATGCCCAGGGTGACGGGTCGGACGGCCTCGGTTGTGGTCAGGGTCAGCGCGAACAGGAAGTCGCTCCACGCGAACAGGAACGTGAACAGCCCCGCGGTGATCAGGGAGTTCCGGCTCAGCGGAAGCACGATCGACCAGAACGCCCGGAGGTGTCCCGCCCCGTCAACCCGTGCGGCCTCGATCACCGAGGCCGGCATGCCGTTCATGAAGGCCCGGATGATCAGGATGGCGAACGGGATGCCGTGCGCCGAATCAGCCAGGATCAGTCCGGGGATGGAGTTGAGCAGACCGAGATCGTTGTAAGCGGTGTACAGGGCATTGGCCACCACAATTCCCGGGATCATCTGGCTGATGAGGATTGCGAACAAGACCACTCCTGCGCCGCGGACCTTGAAGTAGGCCAAGGCATAGGCGGCCGGGGCTGCAATGGCAAGGCTCAGCGCTACGCTGCCCAGCGAAATGATGAGGCTGGTTCCCAGGTTGCCTGCTTGCTCGTTGATGGCTGTGGCGTAACCCGTGAAGTCCGGCTTCACGGGGAACCACGAGGTTTCCAAGGTGGTGCCGTTGGGTTGCAGGGAGGCGTTGACCATCCAATAGACCGGGAACAGCATGATGGCCAGGAAGAAGATGGCAAGTGCCGTGTAGCCCCAGTTCTTGCGTCCCGTTGGTTTTGGGACGGTACGCCGGAGTGTGGGGGCTTTCAGTACGGTTGTCATGCTGTCCTCACTCGTCCACTGCGCGTCGGCTGGCCCGCAAGTACAGGACTGCGAAGACCAGAGAGATGATCACCAGCACGTTGCCCAGGGCCGCACCTTCACCGAACTTGAATTCGTGGAAGGAGAGGTTGTAGGACTGCGTCGCGATGGTCTGGGTGGAATTGGCGGGCCCGCCGTTGGTGAGGCCCAGGATGATGTCCAGCACCTTGAGCGTGTAGACGACGCCGAGCACCAGGACCACGCTCACCACTGGCCGCAGCATGGGCCAGGTGATGTGCCGGAAGGCCTTCCAACCGGTGGCACCGTCCAGTGATCCGGCCTCGTACAGTTCGTCCGGGATTTCCTGCAGACCGCCGTAGAGGATGGTCAGGTTGAACGGGATGCCGATCCAAATGTTCACGCCCACCACGGCAATGAGGGCCAGCGAGGTGCTGGTGAGCCACGGAATACCGGTATCGATGATGCCGAGGTCACCCAGGAAACGGTTCAGCGCGCCACTGTCCTTATCCAGGATCCAGCGCCACACAGCGCTCGAGACGATCAGGGGAAGGAGCCAGGGAAGCAGGAGCAGGGACCGGAGGATTCCGTTGAGCGGGAACTTGCGCTGGAAGAAGATGGCCAGCGCCAGCCCGATCACGAACTGGCCGATAATGGAGCCGATGGTGAACAGGACGGTGTTCAGCAGCGAGGTTGAGAACAACGACGACGACAATACAGTCACGTAGTTGGTGAACCCTACCCAGGGGGCTTCTCCGGTGAAGAACGTGGAGGTGGTGTATTCCTGGAAACTCATGACCACGTTCTTGACCACCGGATAGCCGAAGAACAACGTCATGTAGACCACTGCGGGGACCAGGAAGAGCCACTGGAAGATGCGCTCGCGGCGTTGTCGGTTGCGGCGCCTGGGTGCCGGCTTTTCGGTCGCGGAGCCGTGGCTTTTCACGGCTGTGCCGGCGGCCTGCCCTTCTGAATGAGGTAGATCGGTAGCTAATGACATGGCAGGCTGCCTACTGACCCTGGGCTTGCTTGAGGGCGTCGGCTGGGGAGGCGTTGCCCGTCAGTGAGGTCTGGATGGCTGTGTAGATCTTGGTGGCCTGTGCCGGCCATTCCTCGCCGAGCTGGCCGGTGCGTGCGCGGGCTGTTTTGATCAGCTCGGTGAACGTGGCGAGCTTGGGGTTGTCGCTGGCGAACTTGTCCGAGAGCGTGGTCTTGGAGGGAATGGTGTTGCGGGCGGTAGCCATGGCGAGCTGGTTCTCGTCGCTGTTCAAGCAGGCAACCATCTCTGCTGCCTTGGCTTGCCGGGCCTTGTTCCCGGTCTGCGGGACAGTCCATACCTCGCCGCCGAGCGGAGCCACGGACGTCTGTCCGGTTTCACGCACAGGAATTTTCACTACGCCGTACTGAAGCGTGGGCTGCTTGTCCAACGCCGGGATCTGCCACGGTCCGTTGACCATCATGGCGGCCTTGCCTGCCAGGAACTGGTCTTTGACATCAGCCTGGGTCCAGTTGAGGGCAGAGGAGGAGACTGAACCGCTCTTGACCAGGTCGGTCCATAGCTGCAGGGCCTGCTCGGTCTCCTTGGTGTCGATCTTCTTCTCATCGCCACCGTTGGACCACATGACAGGAAGGAACTGCCATGTGCCCTCGTAGGTGGGGTTGGCGTTGAACGCCAGTCCGTACTGGTCACCAGCTGTGAGCTTTGCGGAGGCTGCCTTGAGCTCATCCCACGTTGTGGGCGGAGTGACGCCGGCCTTGGCCAGGATGTCCTTGTTGTAGAACAGGGCGATGGTGTTCACAGTGGGTGCCAGGCCGTACACCTTGTCCTTGTACGTGCCGGCGCTCAGCACGCCTTCAGCGAAGTTTTCCGTGCTGACTTTGAAATCGGCAAGGGGAGCCAGGGCGCCGGTGGCCGCGATTTGCTGGAGATCCGGGTTGTCCAACATGAGGACGTCAGGGAGGGTCTTGGAGGAGGACTGCTGGAGAACTTTGGAAATGAGTGATTTTCCGGGGACAGTTTCCCGCTTGACTGTAACGCCCAGCTGGGTGCCGCACTTGGTTAGGGCATCGCCGATGAACGACTTGTCGGGCTCGTTGTTGTAGTAGTCCATCACGGAGAGTTCCGTGACGGCCTCGGAGGACGAAGCGGCGGTGGAGGTGCCGCAGCCGGAGATGACCAGCGGCAGGCCGACCAGGGCGGCCACTGCCAGTGCGAGCGGACGGGATGTCCTTTGTGCTGACTTCATTGTCTGTTCCTTCTTCTGGGGATCGATTTATCGATGCGTATCGACGATGCGTATCGATGAGTTCGGAAAGGGATGCGGATCGGGGGCTACAGAGAGGGACTTAGCTGCCGTGGGGTGGGCGGAGCGTGCTTGAACGGTGCGTAATGACCGTAGGTACCAGTTCCAGGGATTCGTGTGGTCCTTGGTTCTCGGCTTCGAGGAGGTCGCAAATAATCTTCACCGCGCGGCGGGATACCTCTGCCGGGCGGAGGTCAATGGTGGAAAGCGGAATGGGCTGGAGTTCAGCCAGGGTGGGGGAGGCACTGCCAATGACGGAGACATCCACCCCCGGAGTCAGGCCGCGGTTGTTCAATACCCGACGGAGTACGTCCTGGACAGTCCCGTCCGGTGCGATGAACGCCGGAACTCCGGTGGTTTCGGCAAGAGCCTTGTCAACAGAGGTGGCGATGACATCGCGGTCGGTGCCGCCCGGCAGGTGCAGTACGCGGACGCCGGCATCTTGGGCGGCCTTGTCGGTGCCGGACATGAAGCGTTCTACGTAATTTACGTGGCGCTCCACCACCTCCGGTTGCCAACCGATCACGGAAATAACACTATGTCCGGCCGCTGCCAGATCTTGGACGCATTGTTCCCCGGCCATTTCAAAGTCCGCATCGATGCAGACCAAGCCGGAGGGATCGTGCGGGATTCCGATCAGCACCACGGGTACGTTAAGGCTGCGAACCACGGGGAGGCGTTCGTCATCCCCTTCAACCTGCATGAGGATCAGGCCATCGCAAATCTGCTGGCCCACCACGCGCTGCAGTCCGGGTGCGCCTTCGTCCTCTGTGACCAGGAGAATGTCGTGGTCATAGAGTCTCGCGGTGTTGGCGATGACGGACACGAACTCCATGATCGAGGCCATGTGCAGTTCGGGTATGAAGGGGATCACCAGGCCGATGACCCGGGTCTTGCGGCTGGCAAGGGCACGAGCGCCGGCATTGGGTTGATAGGTCAACTGCTGAATAGCGTCTTCAACCTTCTTGCGGGTCTTCTCGGAGATCGGCCGCTTGCCACTCAAAACGTAGGAGACCGTGCTTTGAGCTACTCCGGCGGCTTGGGCAACGTCCTTGCTGGTGGGCATGCCTTGACCTCCTTGTGCTCTCTGCTGAACAGTTCCTGTGGCTTGTCGATACGTATCGTCGATGCGCATCGAGAATGAGTATGACATGGGTCACTCAGCCTCCGCAAGACCTCATTCCCAAACTTTGTGCTTAGCTGGCTCCTATGGATGGGACGACTTCAGCTCACCAGGGTGTCCACTGCGACGGTGCCGTCAACGCATGGCCGATCGCCGGGGACGTGTACCGGATGGGGCGCCACGAATGGGTCACCGAAGCCGGGTGGCAGCAGATGTACGACGACGGCGTCCGCACCGTGATCGATCTCCGCGCCTCGCGCGAGCGGCGGCAACGCGACACCGATCCCGAGGTGCCGGACGACGTGAAGGCGCGTATCGACGTCGTGCATTGCCCAACGGAAGATCCGGACCATCGGGACTTCAGCGAGCTTTTCGGCCCGTACCTGAAGGACCCTGCGCAGTACGGTGATTATCTTGAGCTGTTCGCTGACAAGATCGCGGCGGTCTTCAAAGCCATTGCGGCGTCGCCCGGCAAGGTGGTGGTTCACTGCTCGGCGGGAAGGGACCGTAGCGGCGTGATCGCTTTGATCCTGCAGCGATTGGCCGGGGTTGGTGATGAGGAAATCGTGCACGGATACGAACTCGCAGCGCGGGGGATCAACGAACGGCATCGCACCCACGGGGCGCCGCATGCCCACGATCCCTACCTGTCCGAGACCGCGCTGGAGGCCATGTTGACCGAGCGGCGGGCGAGTCTGAGGGCATTCCTGGCGTCGCTGGATGCGGCCGGGTTCCTGGCAGAGAACGGTGTTTCCGGACGGGAGTTGGCCGCCGTCCGGGCAAAACTCGGAGTAGCCAGCGCTGCTAAGATGCAGAGTTGACTAATCTCTGACATGGATGGATCCGCATGACTTCCGGCGCCCGCGTCACCATCGTGACCCGAACCAAGAACCGACCCATCTTCCTGGCACGTGCTTTGGATGACATCTTCGCCCAGACCTTCCAGGACTTCGAGCTGGTGATAGTCAACGACGGCGGTAACCCGGCCGACGTCGAACACCTCACCTCCCAGCGGTCGGAAGCGGAACGGTCCCGCATCACCACCATTCACCATGCTGAGTCAGCCGGCATGGAGGGGGCATCGAACGCTGGCCTCAAGGCCGGTTCCGGCGAGTTCGTGGTGATTCATGACGACGACGACTTCTGGGCCCCCGAGTTCCTGGCCCGCACAGTGGCCTACCTTGACGATCCCGCGCACGCTGCTGAAAGCGGTGTGATGGTGCGTACCGAGATCGTCATCGAGGAGCTTGTGGAAGACAAGATCGAGCCCATCCGCCGTG
This sequence comes from Paenarthrobacter sp. TA1.8, assembly GCF_048595705.1. Classification (NCBI taxonomy): domain Bacteria; kingdom Bacillati; phylum Actinomycetota; class Actinomycetes; order Micrococcales; family Micrococcaceae; genus Paenarthrobacter; species Paenarthrobacter sp. TA1.8. The sequence continues at coordinate 3,937,333 of NZ_CP184287.1, read as the reverse complement.
AGATCTTCTGGGCCGACATGCGGCAGATAACGCTGGCAGACATGCTCAAGATCAACCGCGCGGTGCCTATATCTTTCCTGTACCGACGCAATCTTCACGATCATGTTGGTTACTACAACGAGAACCTGCCGGTGGTGGGCGACTGGGAATTCCACCTTCGCGTCCTGAGCCACTCGCGTGTTGGCTTCCTCGACGGCGAACCTCTCGCCTTCTGGTCGCAGCGGCCGGAATCCGCAGGGCACCACAGCAACAGCATCTTCGCGAAGGTTGCCGAGCACGCCCAGTACGATGCCCTGGTCCGCGACGATTACCTCCGCGACCAAGCCGCGCAGGGTGGACTCGGCACCATGCTTTACCTGACGCGCGTACTTTCTGAGCAAGAGGAACTCATCGTTGCCCAGCAGCGACGTCTGGACGAGTCCGCAGCCAAGCTCGACCACATCCTGGAACGCCTGGAGGCGCTGAACCAGACCGTGGTTGTGCGGACCAGCGTGGGGGAGTTCTTGAAGAAGCCCATGCTTTTGGTGCGGAAGTTGCTCAGGCGGGGTTAGGCGGTTCCCACGCGGGAACGCCCTGGGCATGAATCTTCACTTCATATAAGAACAACGTATCGACGAACCCCAATGATGCACCCTAATATCGCGATCAGGCCGCAAGTTATGCGGCCTTTTCGTTCGCATCGAACATGGGGGTCAAATGAGGGGCAACTCACGCAGCCGTTTTCGGCTCGCTTTAACACTAGTGGCAGGAATTATCCTTGCCACGCTGCCGGCCGGAATCGCATCCCCGGCACTGGCGGCAACCCCAGCAAGTATTTCAGGGACCGTCACGGTGCCCGCTGGCGTGGACGTTACTAAGATTCGGGTGAGCAGCAGCGGACCAAGCTACAAATCCGTGTATGCCAACAGCAGTGGACAGTACAGCCTTACCGGGCTGGAGGCCGGCCAGTACAAGGTTGATTTCCGGGAGGACACGGAAGTGCCATTGGTGTATGGCTCCTACTACGGCTCCGTTGACTATAACCTTGCGACGCCTATCACCGTAGGTGAAGGTGCCGCCGTCGCAGGTATTAATCAGTCGCTCAAGACTGGTGGCATCATCACCGGGAGCGTCACCGTTCCAGCTGGCGCGGATCCCACCAAGGTCTACGTCAACGCGTACAGCGACAACGGGGGCTCCGGCTACGGCGCTGTTAAGGCGGACGGGACATTCAAGGTCACCGCGCTGGCGACTGGCAACTACAAAGTGTCGTTCCGATACGTCAACTACACGGCATCGCCTGTGGTGGATGCCTACTATCCGGGTGGCGGATTCGAGACGGCCTCACTGGTAGCGGTTGCTGAGGGGAAGACCACACCTGGAATAAACCAGGCGCTCAAACCTGCCGCCATCATCTCAGGAAAGATTTCGGTACCAGCCAACTCGCCCGCCTTCTCTGGGTACGTAATGGTCATGAAGGGTCCGGACTTTTCGCTCAACGCTTCGGCAGGGTCCGATTACATTGGCGACGTGGACTCCAGCGGCGAATATGCAATCGGGGGGCTTGAGCCTGGGACATACAAAATCAACTTCAGGCCGTTCGGCGGCACCTGGGCGCAAATGTGGCACGGTGGCGTTGCCGGATTCAGCACCTCCCCGACCCTGACGGTCACCCAGGGGCAACAGCTCGGCGGACTCCAGGACACGGCTGTTGCAGGTGGTTCAATATCGGGTTCGGTGGCTGGAGGCACCAATCAATATGTCACTGCTGTTGCCGCGGATGGAACTGTGGTCGGAGGGGCATCCGCTTCTAATCCTGCCACTGGGTACACCGTCAATAACGTCTTCCCTGGAAGCTACAAAGTCCAGTTCAATCGCTCAAGTGGTGTGACTACTACCCAGGAAGCCCAGTATTACAAGGACCTCCCCGAGTCCAGTGGCGCCGGAGGTGCTACATCGGTGACAGTCTCGGCAGGGCAGAACGCTGCGAATATTGATGCCACCACACGTACCGGAGGTACGGCTTCGGGCACGGTTGTGGGCGCTGACGGCGCCCCTCTTGAGAATGTCCCGGTCCGCGTATACACAAAGGATGGTTCCCTGGTCACCCGGGCTGCCCGAACAGCGGTAGACGGAACGTTCAAAGTGACTGGGCTCAGCGCCGGGAATTACCTGGTGGCAGCCAACATGCTCGGCGGGCCGCTGGGTCCGATTTTCTCCGGCAACACAAGAGTGGAGGCCAACGCCGCGACTGTTGCTGCTGCACTCGGCCAGAATACGGACATTGGGACGCTGAGCTATGCCACGGCCTCTCAAGGGACGCCGGTGTTCTCGGATGTTCCGGTGGATGCGCAGTTCTCTGCTGAGATTTCGTGGCTTGCTGAGAAGGGGATTTCCACTGGTTGGACCGAGGCCAACGGGTCTACGACGTTTAGGCCGTTGCAGGCGGTGAACCGTGATGCGATGGCGGCGTTCATGTATCGGTTGGCGGGTAAGCCTGCCTTTACGGCTCCTGCGGTGTCGCCGTTTGCGGATGTGCCTGCCGGGGCGCAGTTCTACAAGGAGATCACTTGGCTTGCAGCTCAGGGGATTTCCACTGGCTGGGTTGAGGCTGATGGGTCCAAGACCTATCGGCCTTTGCAGCCGGTGAACCGGGATGCGATGGCGGCGTTCATGTATCGGTTGGCGGATAAGCCTGCGTTTACGGCTCCTGCGGTGTCGCCGTTTGCGGATGTGCCTGCCGGGGCGCAGTTCTACAAGGAGATCACTTGGCTTGCAGCTCAGGGGATCTCCACGGGGTGGACCGAGGCTGATGGGTCCAAGACGTATCGGCCGTTGCAGGCGGTGAACCGGGACGCGATGGCGGCGTTCATGTTCCGTTACAACACAAAGTTCGGCTCCATCTAGCCTGACGAATCAATTGGAAAGGGTTGGTTCCATTTCGATGGAAGCCAACCCTTTCTGGCTGGGCGGGTTCAAATAACATCGGCGTTTAGAATAATTGGCTTTCTCCACTAGGATCGCGAGGGGCCGCCATTTGCGGCCCCTTCGTTCGCATGAAACATGGGGGACCCATGAGGGGTTATTCTCGCGGCCGTTTTCGGCTCGCACTCACTCTATTAGCAGCAATCATCTTGGGTGCCTTGCCTGCCGGGATCGCATCCCCGGCGTTTGCAGCAACTACGGGCAGTATCTCAGGAACGGTCACTGTGCCTGCGGGCGTGGATGTCACCAAGGTAACAGTCTTCGCTGGCCCGGAAATCGGTGGCTATCAAACGGCCAGTGTGGCCTCGGATGGAACGTTCACGGTCACTGGACTTCCCGCGGTTAACCACTGGGTAAATTTCTCTTACTTCGAATCCCCGTCTCCGGTAGTCGGGGCCTATTACTCAACCTCTCCGGATGGTTCAAGAACGCTCGTCAACGTTTCAGCGGGTGCCACTACCTCTGGCATCAATCAGACGCTGAAGCCCGCTGCGATGGTCTCGGGCAATATCTCGGTTCCTGCAGGTATGCCCGCTTTCACCGGGCAGGTCAGCCTTGAGGCCGGGCCTGACTACACCAAGAATGAGTTCGTGGGATCGGCGTGGATTAGTGCCGACAAGTTGGGGAACTACACCATCGGCGGTTTGGAAGCCGGAACCTACAAGCTTCGCTTCGCGTCATACAGCGACAAGTGGGCCACCATGTGGCACGGCGGTGTGGCCTCTGCCGGCAGTTCGCCGTCGGTGACAGTGACTGAAGGGCAGCAGCTCGCGGGCATTCAGGACTCTGCCGTTGCGGCCGCCACTATCGCGGGTTCCATCGCGGGCGCACCTGCTCCGGGCCCCACGATGAGTGGTCCGGGCATGAGTATTACTGCCATTGCCCAAGACGGCACTGTTGCAGCGTCTACGGTCATGGAAACGTCGCAGACCACCTACGCGCTGAAGAACCTGTTGCCGGGTGCGTACAAGGTTCAGTTCAACCGGACCAAGGGATTCATCTCCAATTACGAGGCCCAGTTGTATAAGAACCTCTCGGAGTCCGGGGGCGCGGCTAACGCGACTCCCGTGACTGTAGCCGCCGGCCAGACCGTTTCCAGCGTCAACGCAACCGTTCGCCAGGGCGGAACGCTGACTGGGAAGGTTCTGGGCTCTGCTGGTACTCCCCTGAACGGTGTGCGGGTCAACGTTTACACCAAGGACGAGTCTCTTGTCACCCGTTTCTCCTACACCGCAGCGGACGGGACCTTCAAGGTCACCGGCCTGACCACGGGACTCTACTTTGTCTCAGTGGAACCTGCCGGTGAGTCCGGTCCGATCTACTCCGGCAATGTCCTCACCGAAGCCAACGCCAGGTCCGTTTCCTCGTTCGTAGGCCAGAACACGGATCTCGGCACGCTGAGCTACGCGACTGCGACGCAGGGTACCCGAGGCTTTGACGATGTTCCCCTAGGCGCCCAGTTCCAGAATGAAATCCTCTGGTTGGCCAACGAAGGAATCTCTACCGGTTGGGAAGCCAATGGGTCCAGGACTTACCAGCCCCTGACCCCGGTGAATCGTGACGCCATGGCTGCGTTCATGTACAGGTTGTCGGGTGAGCCTGAGTTCACGCCGCCTGCTGTTTCTCCCTTCGCTGACCTCCCCACGGACGCCAAGTTCTACAAGGAGATCACCTGGTTGGCGGAGAAGGGCATCTCCACGGGCTGGGAAGAGGCTGACAAGACCAAGACGTACCGTCCCTTGCAGCCCGTGAATCGCGATGCGATGGCGGCGTTTATGTACCGCTTGGCTGGCGAGCCTGAGTTCACTCCACCTACGGAATCGCCGTTCATCGATGTGCCCGTCGGCGCTCAGTTTTATAAGGAGATCACCTGGCTTGCAGCTCAGGGCATCTCAACGGGTTGGGCCGAATCAGCTGGCAAGTCCTTCAAGCCGCTGCTGCCCGTGAACCGAGATGCGATGGCAGCATTCATGTTCAGGTTTGACGCAAAGTTCGGCGCTATCTAGCCGAGTCACCGGCCTCAAGCCAGGACACGCGAAGGGTCGGTCTCCCACCAGGGAGCCGGCCCTTCGTTGTGTTCCAACCAAGCAGCAAAATTCCTGCTGTACTCCACCGGGCATTCATGTACCCTGTATATATTACCGAACGGCCGGTCAGTAATGTTGGTTCCCGTCAGCAGGGACCGTGCCGATTTCACGTGCCTTGGAAGGACCCGTCGACGATGACCACTACCGCAGTCGCCCCGGAAACCACAGCCGTTGCAACCGTCCCCAGCTATGTCCAGGATGCTTGGTGGACGCCGGCAGCCGAAGCCAGGAAAGTCCCGGTCCGTGATGCCAGCACCGGAGAAGTGCTGGCCAACGTCAGCACCGACGGACTGGACCTTGCCGCCGTCGTGAATTACGGCCGCACCACCGGGCAAACTGAACTTGGGAAGCTGACGTTCCACCAGCGTGCGCTCAAGCTCAAAGAGCTGGCCATGTACCTCAACGGGCGCCGCGAAGAACTGTACGAATCCTCTTCGCAGAGCGGTGCCACCAAGATCGACAACATGATCGATATCGATGGCGGGATCGGTGTGCTCTTCACGTTCGGCTCCAAGGGTCGCCGCGAACTGCCCAACTCGCAGGTTGTGGTGGACGGTCCCATGGAGACGTTGTCCAAGGACGGATCGTTCGTCGCCGAGCACATCTACACCCGGATTCCCGGCGTCGCAGTCCAGATCAACGCGTTCAACTTCCCGGTCTGGGGCATGCTGGAAAAGTTCGCTCCGGCGTTCCTCGCCGGCGTCCCCACCATAGTGAAGCCGGCCACGCCCACGGGTTACGTTGCCGCTGCGGCGGTCAAGGCAATCGTTGAGTCGGGAATTCTCCCGGCAGGCTCCCTTCAGCTGATCTCCGGTTCTGCCCGGACCATCCTTGATGAGCTCGACTACCGCGACCTCGTTTCCTTCACCGGCTCGGCATCGACTGCCAACTCGCTTAAGGGCCACAAGAATGTGGTGCAGGGCGGCATCCGCTTCACCTCCGAGACCGACTCCCTCAACGCAGCCATCCTCGGCCCCGACGCGGTCCCCGACACCCCGGAGTTCGACGCTTTCATCAAGGCGGTGGTCACTGAGATGACCGTCAAGGCCGGCCAAAAGTGCACCGCGATCCGCCGCGTTATCGTCCCGCAGGAGCTGACGGCCGACGTCGCTGCTGCCGTCGGTGCGCGAATCAACGAACGCGTCGTGGTTGGCGACCCGCGCGCCGATGGCGTCACCATGGGCGCCTTGGCGTCGCTGGAACAGCTCGCCGACGTCCGTGCGGCGGTTCAGTCAATGCTCGACGCCGGCGGTGAGCTTGCGTACGGATCTCTCGATTCGCCGTCGGTCACCTCCGTTGGCGGCGGCGTGGGCGTGGTGGAAGACGGTGCCTTCATGTCGCCGGTCCTCCTGAGCTGGGCAGACGCCGAAGCCGAAGAGGTCCACTCACTCGAAGCTTTCGGGCCAGTGTCCTCGGTGATCGGGTACTCGGATCTCGCCGACGCCATCCGTCTGGCAGCCCGCGGCTCCGGCTCGCTGGTGGCATCGGTGTGCACCAACGATCCTTCCGTGGCGCAGGAACTGGTGCTGGGCATCGCTGCCCACCACGGCCGCGTTCACATGCTCAACCGCGAAGACGCGCGCTCGTCCACCGGCCACGGTTCCCCGGTCCCACACTTGGTTCACGGCGGTCCCGGCCGCGCAGGTGGCGGCGAGGAGCTGGGCGGCATCCGATCCGTCCTGCACCACATGCAGCGCACGGCCATTCAGGGTTCCCCGAACATGCTGACCGCCGTTGCGGGCCTCTGGCATACGGGCGCTGACCGGAACTTCACCGTAGAAACCGAGGGGGAGCACCCGTTCCGGAAGCACCTCTCCACCCTCCGCATCGGTGACGCTGTTCGCTCGGACCTTCGCGAGGTCAAGCTTGAGGACATCACTGCCTTCGCGAACTCGACGGGTGACACCTTCTACGCACACACCAACCAGGAAGCCGCCGAGGCCAACCCGTTCTTCCCCGGTATTGTGGCCCACGGTTACTTGCTTTTGAGCTGGGCTGCAGGGCTCTTTGTTGAGCCAGCTCCGGGTCCCGTGCTGGCCAACTACGGCTTGGAGAACCTGCGCTTCATCACTCCTGTTGCAGCAGGCGACTCCATCCGGGTCACGCTGACGGCCAAGAAGATCACCCCCCGCGAGACCGACGAATACGGTGAGGTGGCTTGGGACGCCGTCCTGACCAATCAGAACGACGAAATCGTGGCCACGTACGACGTCCTCACCCTCGTGGAGAAATAGCCGTCTTCCACATCCCGCGGGTTTGAGGGGGTCGCTCTCTACCTACGACGAAACGCCTTTCCACGTTACGTGGGAGGGCGTTTCGTCGTTCGGGGGACCAATGGTCAGGAGGGGCGTCCACTGGCGGATCCGGCTCCTGGACGATCGGCCGAAAGCCCGGAGTCCGGGGGATGTGAGAGACGGTCGGCCGGGAGGCCGCGGGATGTGAGAGAGGGCCGGTGGGAAGCCCTAGGGATGTGAGAGAGGGCCGGTGGGAAGCCCTGGGGGATGTGAGAGAGGGTCAGGCGGCCGTGTGGAGGCCGTCGAAGGCCATGGTGATGACGTCGTCGGCGAGCTTCTCCGGGGACAGCGAGCCGCCCGGCTTGTACCACTCCACGATCGAGTTGATGGTGCCGAACAGGAGGCGTGTGACGGTGCGCGGATCGATGTCCTGGCGCAGCGAGCCATCCTCGCGGGCAGCGGCAATCAGCTCGGCCACCTTATGGTCGAAGGCGCGACGACGTTCCAGGGCATCACGCTCGATCTCCGTGTTGCCCCGCAAGCGCAGCAGCAGGGTCACGAACGGGAGCCTGTCCACCAGCACCGCAATGGTCTGCCGCAGCACGAACTCCAGCCGAGCATCGGCGGGCCCGGACGTAGCGGCTGGCTCCTCCAGGATGGCTTCCAGCCCTCCCAATGCGTGGTCAAGGGCGAGCTTCAGAAGATCGCCCTTGGACGGCACGTGGTGGTAGATGGCTGACTTCGAGATCCCGAGGTTTTCGGCCAGGATGCCCATGGACGTAGCGTCGTACCCGTGGCGGTTGAAGACGTCGACGGCGATGCGGAGCACCGACTGCTGGTCATAACCGGGCCGTCCGCGCTTGGTGGTGGTCTCAGTAGGCATGCTGGCATTTTCTCACGATCTCTACGGGTGAACGCGTTCAGCCCTTGGGGCGCATGTCGTAAATCCGGCGGAGCTTACCGTTGGACCGCTCAAGGGAACCGGGCTCTACAACGTCAACCACGCAAGATGACCCGACATGAATCTTGATCTGTTCACGCAAGGTGTGTGCCGCCGTCGTACCTGCCTCGGACGGAACGTTCTCGCGGCGCTCGATCTTCACGGTCAGGGAATCCATGCGTTTGCCTTCGGGGCGGGTAATTTCGAGCTGGAAGTGCGGGCTGAGCTCGGGGATGCGCAGCGCGATTTCCTCGATCTGTGACGGGAACAGGTTCACGCCGCGCAGGATGATCATGTCGTCGCTGCGGCCGGTGATACGGCCCATGCGGCGGTGCGCGGGCCGTGCGGTGCCCGGCAGCAGGCGGGTGAGGTCCTTGGTGCGGTACCGGATGATCGGCAACGCTTCCTTGGTGAGGGAAGTGAAGACGAGTTCGCCGGGTTCGCCGTCGGCCAGCACGGTCGAGTGGTCGAACGGATCGATGATCTCGGGGCGGAAGTGGTCCTCCCAGATGTGGCAGCCGTCCTGCGTTTCAACAGCTTCGCCGGCGACGCCCGGGCCCATGACTTCGGAGAGCCCGTAGATGTCCGAGGCTTTGATGTTCATGGTGGTTTCAAGCTCGTGACGCATTTCTTCGGTCCACGGTTCGGCGCCCAGGACGGCGTACTTGAGCGAGGTGGACGTGGGGTCGATGCCTTGGTGTTGCATGGCATCGGCGATGGTGAGCAGGTAGGTGGGAGTGGCCAGGATGGCGTCCGGTTTGAAGTCCTGGATGAGCTGGATCTGGCGTTCGGTCTGACCGCCGGAGATGGGGATGACGGTGCAGCCGAGCGCTTCAGCACCCGCGTGCGCGCCGAGGCCGCCGGTGAACAGGCCATAGCCGTAGGCGTTGTGGACCTTCATCCCGGGCCGGACGCCGGAGGCGCGGAAGGAGCGCGCCACCAGCGTTGCCCAGTTGGCGAGGTCGTTCTTGGTGTAGCCAACAACGGTGGGGCGGCCGGTGGTGCCGGAGCTCGCATGAATTCGCGCCACCTGATCCTGCGGGACGGCGAACATACCAAAGGGGTACTCCAGCCGGAGGTCTTCCTTGGTGGTGTAGGGGAACTTGCCGAGGTCGCTCAACTCGCGGAGATCCGTGGGGTGCACGCCTGCTTCGTCGAACTTGCGCTTGTACAGCGGCACGCGATCGTAGGCGTATGCCACCGTGTGCTGGAGGCGAGTGAGCTGCAAGGCCTCGAGTTCGTCGCGGGAGATGGTTTCTTCACGGTCAAGCACTGGGGCGGTTTCCTTGGTTGAGGATGCTGCGGGTGCGGCCACGGTGTTCTGCGTCATGGGTTTCCTACTTCTTGGAGATGGTGCGGCTGCGGCCACGGAACTCAGCGATGAGCTCCCCGCTGGCGGGATCGGAAGCTGTGGGATCAGAGGCGTCTTCGTCCGGGGAAGCCGCATATATCTGGATGTCGTAAAGGCCGCTTCGGCCGGTGCTCGCGCGGCGGTTTGCGACGGCGGTGATCACCTGGCCCTGGAACGCCGGCTTGATGAAGTTGATATCGACGCCGGACGCCACCGTGATGTTGGCAGCTTGCTTGGGCGTAGGGTTGGCCGGGTTGCAGGCCAGTGCGAAGGCGGTGTCGCCGAAGGCGAAGATCATTCCGCCGTGTGCCATGCCGAACCCATTGAGCATTTCCTGGCGGAGATGCATGCGGATGGTGGCGTGGCCGTCGTCGAGCTTGAGGACCTCGATGCCCATCCATTCGGACGCGTAGTCGTTCGTCAGGATGTGGTGCTGTGCACCGGAGAGGGTTGTTTCAACCATGCGTCATTGCCTCCAGCTTTATTTACCGAATGTTCATTAGGTAATCCCAGATCGCGCCACGTGTCAAGACTGGACCATGATTCGCCCGTACCTAGTAGCCTCGGAGTCATGCCCGAAATTGAGCTTCCCATCATCACCGATCGACTTATCCTGCGGCGGTTCGAGGCCGAGGACCTTGAACGGTTCCACGGTTATCAGTCGCTTCCCGAAACTGCCCGGTACCTCCTGCGCAACGAGCTGACCAAGACCAAGTCCATGGAGGTCCTCGGCAGGTACGCCAACTTCGAGTTCAACCAGGAAGGCGACTGGGTGTGCCTTGCCATCGAGCGCAAGGACCACCCCGGCCTGATGGGCGAGGTAGTGCTGAAGTGGTTGGAGGGTACCGGACAAGGTGAGCTGGGCTGGATACTGCATCCGGAGGCGCGTGGCCACGGCATTGCCACGGAGGCAGCGGAAGCCGTCATGAAGCTGGCATTCGAGAAACTGGCCTTCCATCGCATCGACGCAAAGCTGGATGCACTCAACGCCGGTTCTGCTGGTATCTGCAAACGCCTGGGCATGCGGCTCGAAGCCACCCTGGTGGACAACTGGCACTACAAAGGCCAGTGGGCCACCGAGAACATTTACGCGATTCTGGACTCGGAGTGGCGCACGCGGCACCATCCGTGGACCCGGAAAATCAGCTGACGGGCCACGTTTTGTGGTGTTTCAGCTGTTCGGTCAATTGCGCTGCAGGCAAAGGACGGCTGAAGTAGTAGCCTTGGCCGCTGGTGCACCCGATGCTCAGGAGGTACTCGGCCTGCTCGGCGGTTTCCACGCCCTCCCACACAGCAGCCAGGCCGCAGGCGCGGATGAGCTGCAGTACGGCGGCGAGAAGGGCTGGCTGCGAAGGGTCGCTGCCCAGGGCGGAGAGCAGCGTCCGATCCACTTTGACCGTATCCACGGGCAGTTGGCGAAGGTAGCTGATGGAGGAGTAGCCGGTGCCGAAATCGTCAATCTCCAGTCCCACGCCAAGGCGGCGCAGGCTGTTAAGCGTGTAGCGGTCCAGGTCGTTGCCTTGGATCACGGCGCTTTCGGTCAGCTCCAGGACCAGTAGCGACGGGTCCAGGTCGGCTGAAACGAGCGCCTCGCGAACGTCTTCAATGAACTCAAGACGCTGCAGGTCCGCTGCTGAAACGTTGATGCGCATGCTGAAGTTGTGGCCCGCCGTCAGGGGGTCGGTTCGCCATTGCTTCAACTGCTCGACGGCGGTGCGGAGCACCCAGCCGCCCAGATCGGAGATCATTCCCGTTTCCTCGGCAATGGGAATAAACTCATCCGGCATGATGATTCCACGGGTGGGGTGGTTCCAGCGGACCAGGGCTTCCACCCCCTCAATCTCGCGGGTATCCAGCCTGATGATGGGCTGGTAATAGAGCACCAGCTGAGAATCGGTGATCGCCTCTTTGAGCTCGCCCACCAGTTGGTTCCGCATTTGCCGGGCCAGCAGCATGTCAGGGGCGAACACCTTGAGCTTGCCGCGCCCGTCCGCCTTGGACTCGTACATGGCGATGTCCGCTTCCATCATGAGCTCTTCTGCACGCTGGCCTGGATCGGCCATCCGGAGCCCCATGCTGACCCCGCAGCGGAGGTGTTGGCCCTCAATCTCCATCGCCCCCACCACGGCGGCGAGGATTCGGCTGCCAATGGCGCTGGCCTCTGCAGGGGTCACCTCCGGAAGCAGGACAGCGAACTCGTCGCCGCCCATGCGGGCAACCATGTCCTGCTCGCGGACCGCACCGCTGATACGGTTCGCCACCGTTTCCAGGACTTTGTCACCGATGGTGTGGCCAAGTGAATCATTGATGGCTTTGAAGCCATCCATATCCAGCAGGAGGATCCCCGGCCGTTTGTTGCCCTGCACGCTTTTCGCTTGCGCCTCGCTCAGGGCGGTGGCGAAAGCGGAGCGGTTGTTCAAGCCCGTCAGGGGATCCGTCATGGCCATGCGCTGCATCGCAAGGTGCGCTTCGTTGAGCTGTTGCGTCCGGGCTTGCACCCTTTGCTCCAGCTCTTCATAGACGATCTGTAGATCTTCGGCCAAGAGGTTGGTGCCCATGATCACGGCGTCAATCTCGTCGCGTGCCTCGGAGACCCGGATCCTGGTGTTCAGGTCTCCGGCCGCCAACCTGACGATGCCTTCCAGGAGGAGCCCCAAACGGGGGTCGTTCGCGGAGTACATTTCTGAGTCAGACATGCTCACTCCCCGTGCGGCCCGCCCCGGACGCTTTGCCGAAGATGCTCGCGGACGGCTGCGCTGCGCTCGGGCAGGGCCGCTTGGTCGAAGAGCTTTGCTGCTTCTTCGAAAGCAGCCATGCCTTCTTCATGTCGCTCGGACGCCAGCAAGGTCCGTCCGAACAGAAAATGGGCTTCGGCGGACGTTTGGGTAGCCAAAATGGAGGAACGCGAGCAAAGGGGTTCAAGGATCGCCAGGGCTTCCTGCATATCGCCGGCGAGGTAATTCCAATGGGCGCGGACCAAGGACATTTCCAGATGATCCCGCTCGGAACCGCCCACAATATCGGTAGCGAGCTCTGCCCTTTCAATGCAGCGAAGGGTCGCCGCGTCACCGAGTTTTGCCTGCAACCGCATTTCCGCGGAGGCGCGGTTGAAGCGAGCCCACAAATCAACGTCCTTTGACGGTGAAAGCCTTTCGGCGGCCAGATCGTGGTACCGACCCCCATCTGCAACGCGATCAGCCAGGAAAGCAACGTTTCCGATGACCCAGTAACCCTTGCCCGCGGTGTCTTCATCAATGTCATCAGAAATCAACGTCTCAAGAACAAGGCATTCCCGCCACGCATCGTCCAGTAGCCGGCTCTCAGCCAAGGCGGCGATGAGGGCGCGTTGGGCAAGGACCTGAACATAGAGGAGATCCGGGTCCGTGGCGGCAAGTTTTGCGGCGTCGGCCGCCATGGTTGCGGCTTCGGCAAGTCGGCCGAGGCCTTGCAGCCCGATGGCTACCATTGTTCCTGCCTTGGCACCGAGCTCGGCTGAGGAAGCTGTGAGGCTGTGATCATTGAGGGAGGTCGCCAGTGCCAGGTATTCCTCGATGGTTCCTTGGTCACGGAGGCACTCCGCCTGCAGGTAACGCATGTTCCACCAGGCCAGTTCGTCGCCGGCATCCCGGGCGAATTCCGCAGCCTCAGCAGCCATCTTGAAGGCCTCGTCAAAGTCCCGCGCCTTCCATTTGGCGCGTGCATTGAGTCCGGCAACAAGGTGGGTGGCCAGGTGAGGACTTTGCATGTGCCCATTATCCATGTCATTGCGGAAGAAAAGCTCGTATAGTTTGCCCCGTGACTTTATTCAAGTCACAGTCAATAAATTCGCATCAGTACGAAAGGGCATAGCGGATGAAAAAATTTGCGGCAACCCTGCTCATGGCGGCAGTTCTGGCAGTAACGGGATTCGCTGCTCCGGCTAATGCCGAGCCTACGCAGGACAGTACGGCAATCGGCTGGTGGCCGAACAGCACCACCACAGGTAAGACGAACACCACCAGCATCGGTTGGTGGCCGAACTAAACATTGGGGGAGCGCCTCTCAAGGCCATACGAGCTAAATTGATGCCCTGGGCTGCTGCCCGGGGCATCAGTTTTGTTTCTTTGCATGTCGAGCATTAGTGACCACGGATCACATCTTCCGGGCCTGGCAATGACACCGCTGTCACAGTCCCGGAGGGCGCAGCCGAAACCTGTCACTGAAGCGGCCGGTTACAGCTAGCCAGCCTAGGGTCCTCCCACCGGCAACTCCACGGATACCGTGGTCCCGGATCCCAAAATGGAGTCAAAGGCCATGCGGCCCATATGGCGGCTGATGATGTCGTTTGCGATCGCCAGCCCCAATCCGCTGCCCGGTACTGCCGCAGAGGTGGCGTTGGACGCGCGGTAGAAGCGCGTCAGGATGTGGGGGAGGTCGTGTTCCGGGATGCCCAGGCCATTGTCTTCGATCTGCACAAGGGCTGCCCGCCCGCCATTCTCGGAAGCTGCCATGGCGCTGGTGATGCCAACACGGCCGCCCTCGGGAGTGAACTTGATGGCGTTGGCCACGATGTTGGTAAACACCTGTTCAAGCTTTGCTTCATCGGCAGTGACTTCAATGTCTTCGGTCGCCTCCGTAAAGGACACGGAAACATGGCGCGACTCTGCCAACGGCCGGAGAGTTGCCACCACCACCTGCAGGAGCTTGTCGAGATCGACCGGCTTGAGGTCCAGGTTGCTGCCGTCCTGCATGGAGACTGTGAGCATGTCCTCAATCAGCCTGCGCAAGCGGTCCGAGTTGCGGGCAATAACGTCCAGCATTTTCCTGATGCCCTCGGGAACCGGGCCTCCGGAGCCGTCCTGGATCATATCCAGGTAGGCGGTGATGGAGGTGAGGGGTGTCCGTAGCTCATGGTTTACGGTGGCCAGGAAATCGGTCTTAGCCTTGTCCAGTTGCCTCAACTGGTGCAGGACGCGCTGCTGGGCACTGATGAGGTGGCCTTGGATGAGCCCGTGGGCTACGTTCCCGGCGACGTGCTGCATCAAGGCGATCTCGGCACGCGTCCAGTCGTGACGCTCCTGCACAGTGGACAACAGGATGATGCCCATGGCGGAAGCGCCTTCGCCGACAGGAAGCAGCACAGTGGATATGGGTTTAAGTTCGCCGGACCACTCCTGAAGTGATTTGGCGATCTTCGAGTCAGGGTCTTCCCGGTGGTCCGCTACCGCGAGGACGTCCGCCTCGGCCCAGAGCCGGTTTGCCGTTTCGATGATGATGTTTTCGCTCTCGCCCAGCCTTGCCGGCAGCAGCGGAAGTCCCGGACGGTTCCATTGCGCCCGGATGCTGGGGACCCGTTCATCGCGGAAGGTGGCGAACCAAACATGGTCTGCGCCTAAGGCCTCGCCAAAACCGCGAACCACGTGCTCGGCGATCAGCTGCGGATCATTGGTCTGCCGAATTGCCGAAGAGACGTTCCGGAGGCTTTCCCGCAGTGCTTCGATTTCGCCACGGGAGCGTGCACGCTCCTTTGCGCGACCGATCAGGGTTTCAACCCGGTGGACGAGTTCCCCGGGCCTGACCGGGTTTATGAGGTAGTCAGCTACGCGCCAGGACTCCACTTCCCCAAGGTCTACAGACTCCTGAGCACCAAGAAGCAGCAGGACAGGAACCCCTGGACTGCCAAGTCCATGGGCAAGGGCGTTCTCAGCCACCACCACTGAGGGGCGGAGTTGCTGGAGATGCAAGGCCATGGAGGCGGTGTCTGCGGCGGGGAAAACCTGGAAGCCCGCTGCACGAAGCACGGACGTGGTGGCCGCCAGACGGTCATGGTCTGAGTCCGCCACGACAGCCGAGCGGGAGGCCTGCTGTTCACCGGCAACGGTCTCGCCCACTGAGCCCCTTCCGTTCCACCATTGGTCCACAATATTTGACGATTTGGCAACACCCTATCAGCGGCATAGCGGCCAGTGGCCGCCCAACTCCAAACAAGCTTTTTGAGTCGTGGGACACACCTTTACTTTGACTCCCGGATTCGACAGCCTTGAGGCAGTGAGTGTGGGGGATCCATTTCGGATTTCCACCGCAGCCGTTTGGAAACAGTGCGAGGAGAATCGTGGACCACCCAGCGACACCGCAAGACCACCAACAGGTGACATTCGAGTTGGAACTCGAAGAGCCTGGGATCCTGCGCCTGACATGGCCGCGTGGCGCCCGGATTAAGGAACCGGATGCCCAAAGGGCCATGGACAGGGTCAACGAAATTTGCGGGTCGGACCGGCATCCCATGATTGTTGACATGGCAACTACGGACGACGTCACCAGGGGCGCCCGATCGGTGTTTGCCAAACCTTGCCAGGCTTCCCGCATCGCCCTGTGGGGTTCGTCCCCAGTGGACAGGGTCATCGCCAACTTCTTCCTGGGCATCATGAAGCCGCCGTGCCCCACCAAGTTCTTCACCTCCGAAACAGAAGCGTTGGAGTGGCTGGTGGAGGCATAGAGCCCCATATATTTGGAGAATGTTCTCTGCGCTCAGGAAGTACCTGCTGATACCTCGCCTCATCAGGCTGTCCTCTGCAGCCCCGAAAGACCCGCTCACAGCTTGGGACCAGTACTGGGGAAACGTTCGTTCAACCGGTGCAACGGGCGATGTCCTGTGGGATTCGGGAAGCGCCCATGAACTCAATGGCTATCTCCCCACGCTGAAGCAGTTGGACCCCACGCTCCCGATAGTTGACGTCGGGTGTGGGAACGGTAGCTTCACCCGGCTGCTGGCGCAGCATTTTCCACACGCGCTCGGGCTCGACTACTCCGCCAATGCCGTGGACCGCGCGCGCCAGGAAGCGGCAGGGATCACGACGGCGTCATTCGCCGTGTGTGACATGACGGCACCCGGCGCCGCACAGACGGTGGCGACGGCCCTTGAAGCTGCGGGTTGGGCCGGGGACGCAAACGTGTTCATCCGAGGTGTCCTGCACGTACTGGACCGCAGCGGCCAGTCCGCTTTGGCCGCGAACCTTCTGCCCGTCGTCGGAAGCCGCGGCGGCGTTTTCCTGGCCGAGACCAACTTCCCTGGCACGCCTGTGGACTACGTCAGCCACCTCGGGGCAACCCGAAACTCGATTCCTGCGCCGCTCGAGGGGGCAATCCGGGGACTTCCGATGCCTGGCCGCTTTGGTGCCGCGCAACGGGCCAAGGCCTTCCCGACGGCGGACTGGAACCTTGTGGAGGAAGGCTCAGCGAGCATCGAGACGCGCCCGCTGAGCAACCCGTCATCCCCGGACGTCATCCCTGGCTACTACGCACTGCTCCGGGCACGCCGGGCGTAGCTACTTGAGGCCGGCGCCCGGAAGCAGTTCCGTGGCACCAAGGGAGTCGGCGACGAAAGCGTAGTCCCAGGCACGCTCGCGCCACTGCACGTACCGGCCCGAGGCGCCGCCGTGGCCGCCGTCCATTTCGATCTTCATGACGATCGGCTCACTCCCCGTGGACACGGACCGCAGCGCCTGGACCCACTTGGCGGGCTCCACATAAAGCACTCGTGTGTCGTTGAACGAGGTCACAGCTGCGATCTTGGGGTAGGCCACGGCCCCCACATTCTCGTACGGAGTGTAGGACTTCATGTACGCGTAGGCCTCCGGGTCCGTAATGGGGTTGCCCCATTCCTCCCATTCCAGGGCGGATAGCGGAAGCTCAGGATCCAGGATGGTGGTCAAGGCGTCCACGAACGGCACCTGCGCCACTATGGCGGCGTACTTTTCCGGGGCCATATTGGCGACCGCGCCCATGAGCAGGCCGCCAGCGGATCCGCCCATGGCAGCTATACGCGCGGGGTGGACCCAACCGGACTCCGCCAGCCAGTCCGTGGCTGCGATGAAGTCCGTGAAGGTGTTCTTCTTGGTGAGTTTCTTGCCGTCTTCGTACCACTTGCGTCCCAGTTCACCGCCGCCGCGAATGTGGGCGATCACCATGACGATTCCGCGGTCCAGAAGAGACAAGCGGGCCACTCCGAAGCCCGGATCCATGCTCATTTCGTAGGAGCCATAACCGTAAACCAGCCCGGCGGCCGTGCCATCCTGCTGGACCGATGCGTGACGCAGCACTGACAGCGGAACCTGTGTGCCGTCGTCGGCCGTGGCCCATTCACGGGTGGCGACGTAATCGGAAGCCGAGTAGCCGCCCAGAACCGGGCTTTCCTTTCGGAGCAGCAACTCGCCGCCGGGCTGTTCTGCGGTAGGCAGGACAAAGTCGTAGACGCGCGACGGCGTGAAGTAGGAGGTATAGCCCATGCGGATCACCGGAGCTTCGTAGTCGGAGCCGGATACACCCGCGGTGTAAAGCTCCTCATCGAAGGCGGGCTCCACGGGCGCCCCTTGAGCAGCTGTGCCCAGGCCCGCCAGCGGGAGCACCTGCACGCGCTCGATGGTGTCCTTGCGGACGGACAACACCAAGTAGGTGGACGTCACGCCAGCGCCGTTGACGCGAACGTCGTCGGAATGCTCGACGACGGTCCGCCAGTCCTGCTCGGCGAGCGGCCTGGAGAGCTCTGCCGGATCCACCAGGCTCACCATCGAATTGATGGCACCCTTGTTGTGGGTCAGGAGCAGTGTTTCCTTGCCGTCAAGGAGGAAGGGCTCGGCCTCGTAGAGGACACGGTGGTCGCGGGAAATGACGGTGCTGAGGCCGGCGTCGTAATCGTCGAAGAGGAGCAGCCGCGTTTCACTGAACTCGGAACAGCCGATGCTGAGCACCAGGTGGCGGCGGTCGGAGGAGAGGTCGAAGCCGAGCCACATGGCAACGTCGTCCTCCTGGTAGAGGACCTCATCATCAGCCACAGGCGTGCCCAGGACGTGGGCCTTTACTTGGTAGGGACGCCACGAATCATCAACCACGGTGTAGAAGAGCCTGGTGCCGTCGGGGGAGAAAGCCACCCCGTAGAAGATGTCTTCTATAACGTCCGGGAGAAGCTCGCCGGTCCGCAGATCCTTGATCCGCAAGGTGAAGCGTTCGTCTCCGGAGTTGTCCACCGCGTAGGCGTAAAGGTTGCCGTCGATAGTCACCGCGGCACCGCCCACGCTGAAGAACGGCTGGCCCTCTGCTTCAATATTGCCGTCCAGGAGCACCTGCTCGCCGGGAAGCTCAACGCCTGCTTCAACCGCCGGGGGAGTCCAGTCAGCCACAGGATCGCCCGTGTTGGCGGCCAGGACGCGGCACTGGATGCTGTACTCCTTGCCCTCCACCGAACGGCTGTAATACCACCAGCCATCCTTGCGGCTGGGTACCGACAGATCCGTTTCCTGGGTGCGGCCCTTGATCTCCCGGAACATCGCTTCGCGCAGCGGTTCCTGGTGCGCCGTCACCGCTTCCTGGTACGCGTTCTCTGCCTTGAGATGGTCAACAACCTCGGCCGATTCCTTGTCCCTGAGCCACTCGTAGTTGTCCACGAAGACATCGCCATGGTGTTCGCGGCGGGTGGGGACCTGCTTGGCGACAGGAGGCTGGAGTGTGGGTTCCTTGGCAGCGGCAGGCGCGGAAGAAGTGTGGCTCATGTGGCCACTCTATAGACGGGCTCTGACACAGAACCAGCAATTTCGCTCAGAGCGCCCGGGACACCTTTGGCAGCCATATTAATCCATGACGTGGAGCACAACGCCCGGATTCGCGTCATGACTTGCGTAGTAACCCCACTGCATATATTGCGAGCACGAATTTTGTCCCCGTTCCCGGATATTGGAGGTTCTGATGGTTCCGCTTCACGCACACAGCGTTCATGTCGGCAAGAGGGGTCGCCTTCAAGCACGGCGACATCCAGACTCGTTGCGTCGCTCCCACGTAGACCTCGAAGTCATCATTCCTGCCTACAACGAGGCAGGAAGAATTGCCAGCACACTGACACAAACAGTGGACTTCCTGGCCGTTCAGCCGTGGTCTTCGCGCATTGTGGTGGTGGATAACGGCAGCGTGGATGAGACTGCTGCGGTGGTCCACCGGATCTCCCGGGAAAAGGGAGATGCAGTGCCGATCTCAGTGCTGGGGTGTTCCCGTCGCGGAAAAGGGGCAGCTGTCCGCCGTGGCCTCCTCAGCGGGACGTCCAGGTACACGGGCTTCTTTGACGCCGATCTCGCCACGCCGCTGGCGACGCTCACTGAAGCCATGGCGCAACTCGCGAGTGGCGCTGCAGCGGTTATCGCCTCCCGTCACGCCCCGGGATCCACCTTTGTTGTGCCCCAGCACATCGGGCGCCGAATGGGCGGCACGGCCTTCCGGGCTCTGACCAAATCAAAGGTCAAAGGCATCCAGGACACCCAGTGCGGCTTCAAGTTTTTCGAACGTGATGCCCTCACCGCTGCCATGGTGCAGTGCCGCAGCACGGGCTTCGCCTTCGATGTGGAACTGCTTCTTCGGCTCCAGGACAACGACGCCAGCATTGTGGAACTCCCCGTGGCCTGGACCGATGGAGCCGAGTCCACGTTCCGTCCCTTCCAGGACGGAGTGGCCAGCTTTGCCTCAGTGATTCAACTTCAGAAAGCAACATCGTGACGGACGGCTCAACTGACATGAACTCCCCAACCCAACTCGCTGGGAAGCACGTACTGGTGCTCAACTGGCGCGACGTCAAGCACTCGCAGGCTGGCGGCGCCGAGCAGTACATGCATGAGATCTCCCGTAGATGGGTGAACAGCGGAGTTCGTGTCACATGGTTTACCGGCCAGGACATCGGCCAGTCAGCCGAGGAGACCATTGACGGCATCCGTATATTGCGCGGTGGCGGAGCGCTCTCCATCTATGGGCAGGCCGCACTCAGGCTCCTGCGCACCAACGGTCAGTTCGATGCCGTGGTGGATTGCCAAAACGGAATACCCTTCTTTTCTCCGTTGTTCCTGCGCGGGGAAATCCCGATCGTCCAACTGGTCCACCACGTTCACCAAGAGCAGTTCCGCACTCGGTTCTCCCCGCCCATGGCCGCCGTAGGCCGCTTCCTCGAAAGCAGTGGCGCCAAGACCGTGTATGGGCAGCGCGCCATCGTAGCGGTATCGCCGTCAACGCGCATGGAACTGCGAAAGCTTGGATTCGGGGGCCCCATCCACGTGGTGCCGAACGGTACCATCGACATTCCGCCCACAGTCGCCGCGCGGGCCGCTGAGCCGACTATCGCCGTCGTGAGCCGGCTGGTGCCCCACAAGCGATTGGACCTGCTGCTGGGCCAGTTCGCCGTGGCCGCCCGGAGACTTCCCAACCTGCGGATGGACATCGTCGGGGACGGTCCCGAACGGGCGCGGCTTCAGCAACTGGCCATGGACCTCGGCCTGGACCATGCCATCACTTTCCACGGATACCAGCCCAACGAGGTCCGTGACAACCTGTTGAGCCGTGCATGGATGACAGCCACCACCTCGGCATCAGAAGGCTGGGGTTGTTCAGTAATCGAGGCCGCAGCCTGGGGCGTGCCGTGCTTGGCGCTGCGGGTTCCCGGAATCAGGGATTCGGTAGTGGACGGCCGTACGGGATGGCTGGTGGATCATCCCACGGACTTCGGATCTGCCATGGTTGATGCGATCACTGAGTTGACCGAACCGGAGGCAGCCATCATCGTCTCCGGCGAGTGTCGTGAATGGGCCCGCTGCTTTACCTGGGACCGCAGCACCATGCTGCTCACAGGGGTGCTCTTGGAGGAAGCGAAGATGCGCCGCGACGGCGGAGATCCACGGGCCTTCCACTCGGACTTGTCCACCCTGGTTCAGTTTGAAGTGCCTGCGCAGTTTGAAGTGCCTGACGGTATTGATTTCACAGCCGCCCTGAGGCCGACCGACGAGTATGCCCTGGCCGACGGTCACGTCTCAATCATCATGAAGGGCCGGGACGAGTTCGAGGCTTTCGCCGCGATGAAGAAGATCGGCGTGGCCACTGCAGACATCCGATCGGCAGGCCGCAGCACGCTGCTTGCCGGACCGGGAAGTGTCTTTGCTCCGGCCGAAGCCAACGATGGCCAGCAACGGTAGCTGATCAGTGGATTTATCCGAACAGGCCATAACCACCGCAGTGAACTTGAGGCCCAGGGCTGAAAGCAGGGAAAGGACGCCTGATCAAGACGTCAACATAGCTCAAAACAGTGGCTTCCTCGCTGTGTCCGCCGGCCTGGTGGGCGTGGTGAGCTATGCGTGCACCCTGCTTATGGCCAACATGCTGGGGACAGCGGATTACACACAGTTCGCGGCTGCCGCAATGATCCTCGGAGTTGTGGGGATCGTGGCCAATGCGATGGTTCCGCTTCCGCTGTCGCATGTGGTTGCGGTGCATCCGGAAGGTTCCGAAGAGCGACGGAACGGCGTGGCCTTCTCGGTCTTCGTGTCCTGCCTGGCGGGTATTGCCGCAGCAGCCATCACCGGCGGTGTGACTCTCGCGCTTGCCACCCCGGCTCTGGCAGCAGCGGTGGCACTGGCAGCCTTCGTCATTTTCGTTGTGAATGCCCCTGCCGGGTGGCTTCAGGGCGAACTCCGCTTCACGTGGTACGCAGTGTCAACCATCGGCGAGGTTGTCTTGCGGTTGATCTTCAGCCTGCTGGTGATCGTGATGGCATGGGGTGCCGGGGGAGCTGTCCTCGGTTTTGTCGTGGGGTGCCTGGCGCCGCTGGTGGTGCCGTGGTCGTTCTATCGGGATCTCCGCTGGCGTCCGCGGGTGTTGCTCGAGAAGTGGCGATGGGCCGAAACGAGCGATATCGCGTCGGTTCTGTGCGTCGTGTCCGTGCTGGTGGGGATCGACGTCGTAGTGGTCGGCGTTCTGGACAATGGCTCGGCTGAGGCGGCAGGTTTCCAAGCGCTCGCCACCATTGCAAAGGGGCCCGTTTACGTAGCTGCGGGAACCGCGCTGGTTGCATTTCCCTTGCTTCGAACCCCTGGGGTCAAGGTCGGCGAGGTGCTGGGCGCTTCCTTCGCCTCGTTCGGGCAGCTTGTGGTGGTGGCCTTCGCCATCATCGCCACGGCACCGCCCCTGATGTCCGGCGTCATTGTTCCGCAGAAGTATCACGGCTCCCTTGGACTCCTGCCATGGCTGGCGGCTTCCGGTCTCGGCTATGCCGTCCTGATGGTGCTCGCCACCATACTCCTTGCCATGCGTGCCTACCGCCGCTGCCAAATCGGCCTCGCTTGTGCGTGTCTTCTGGTTATTGGCGGGCTGTGGATCGGCTGGCAGCTGAACGCCGTCTCGGGAATGGCTGTGGGATCTGCCATCGGGCTGTGACCGCCGGCCTGGTCCTGACACTATTGGCGCGTCCCGTGTTGGCGTCTGCCAACCCGGGAAAGCGGGCAGGCAGGTTCGCCATCCTGGCGTTCGCCTTGATCGTGGTCCTTGCCGTCGCCGCCCACCTGCAGCCCTTGCTCTGGTTGCTTCTCGCCGGCCTCAGCGGTGCCACCGTTCTTGCTCACCAGCGCGGCATGCTGCCGCACAGGAACGACTTCAAGATTTCCCGACGTCGGCAGGTTGGCAGGCGCAGTAAATCTACCGGCCGCCGGTCGCATAAGGCACCGCACCGACGTGCTTCCCAAAGCCGATGCCACTGCTCCTGATTCAGGGGAGGTGTACCGGGCAGGATGCCCTTCAGAGATTCAGAGACGGAAAGACAGCGATGAGAGTTTTGCATTTGGGCTTTGAAGATCCACGCATGCCGGGGGCAGGCGGAGGATCCGTGCGAACCCAGGAAATCAATCGCCGCCTGGCGGGAAGGGGCTTCCATGTCACAGTACTGACGACGCGCTATCCGGGCTGGCAGGAACGCATCGAAGACGGTGTGCACTATGTGCCCATTGGCTTCGGAACGGGCAGTAACCGCCTGACCAGGCTGTTGGCCTATGTTGCCCGGCTGCCCTTCGAGGTGTGGAAGCGCCGGTCAACTGCTGAGCTGGTGGTGGAGGATTTCTTCGCCCCGTTTTCCACCATGGCCGCACCGCTATGGACCAACCGCCCCACCATCGGTGTTGTCCAATGGCTGCATGCCAAGGACAAAGCACGGCAGTACAAGCTGCCTCTTCACTGGATAGAGCGACTGGGCGTGCGGAAACACCGCAGGCTCATCTCGGTTTCCCAAGGCATCGGAGATCGGTTAAAGGGACTGAACCCCAACGTGCATGTGGACGTCATCGGCAACGGCGTGGATCCCGCAGTATGGAACAACGAGCCCCGACTGGGGCAGGACGTCCTTTTCGTCGGACGCCTCGAGTACGGGCACAAGGGCTTGGATCTCCTCCTGGAAGCCTGGGCACATGCCTGCGAGAGGGTTGAGGGCAACCTTCTGATAGCGGGCACAGGCCCGGACGAGGAACGGTTGCGCACATCAATTCAAGCGGCCGGTCTCTCCGAGCGCGTGCAGATGCTCGGGTGGCTGTCCGGGGAAAGAAAGTTCCGGGCTCTCACCGACGCCCGGTTGCTGGTAGTGCCCTCGCGGCACGAGACGTTCGGGCTAGTAGCCATCGACGCACTCGCGGCAGGCACTCCGGTTATTGCCTTCGACATTCCTTGCCTGAGAGAGATCATTCCTCCGGGTACGGGCTGGATAGTCGAGGCCTTCGATGTTCTGGCACTGGCTGATGAAATTGCCTCCCGTTACTCCCAAACGGGACTGGAGCACGTAGCTGAGCAAGGGCGGAAATTTGCCGCCGGTTACAACTGGGATGCGCTCGCCGATTTGCAGGCGCAGGCTTACCGCACTGCTCTCACTGAACTGAAGAATCCTCAAATCCGGCGGCCACAGGCCGGCGACGCAGAAAGGGCTTGAATGCCGCTCCGATCACGAGTCGAACATTCCATGGCGGGCGATGCCCCCTGGCTGTTCCTGTCACCCCATCTTGATGATGCAGTCCTGTCATGCGGCGCGCTTATTGAAGCCCAGGCCCAAGGGCGGCAGATCATTGTGGCCACGCTGTTCACTGAGGCAGTGCCATCACCCCATACGCGTGCAGCCCGCTCCTTCATGCGCCAATGCACCGTTTCGGATGCGGGGGAACTGTTCCGAGCCAGGCAGTCAGAGGACCGCGCAGTGCTGCAGGACATGGGAGTTCAATCCATCCACCTCGGTGAAGTGGACGCGCTGTTTCGACGACGGCGCAAGCCACCGGTGCTGGGGAGCAGCGCGTGGGAGAGGCTGCTCCCGGAGCTCACCCACCGCTACCCCACGTACCGGTTTGACATCGCGCTGGGAAGGATCGCCCAGGGTGATCGAGCACTCATCCGCCAACTCCGCTCCGACGTCGCCGGACTCATGGCACAAACCCAAGCTGAGCTTTTGTTTTGCCCCGCGGGGGTGGGGAAGCATGTGGACCACCTGATCACCCGGGAGGTAGGCAAAGGACACCCGGACAACGTTGTGATGTATTCAGACTTCCCCTATGATCTGGCAGCCGGCCCGGACGAAACGCATATGTCCAAGTTGGGCTTTGTGCCATGGACCTGGGATACCGGACTCGACGCAAAACCCGGGCGAATCAGGCAGTATTCCACGCAGGCAGATGCCCTATTCCCCAGCGGAGTAATCCCACGGAAACCGGAAACGTACTTTGTACCCGGACCTACTAACGGCAGTGCCTGATGACTTCTGTTGCACTCAAGGTATCTCGGCCGAGGAATCGAGCGCGGAGGTCTGCCCGTGCCTCGCAGAGGGCGCTGCGGGGACACTTGTGGGTTGCAGTCCTTGTAGGCTTGTTGGCCACGGTCTTCCGGGTGTTCGGTGTTCAACGGGCCAATGACGTCTTCATTGACGAAGTAACCTACGCAGACATTGCAAGGCAGATAGCGGACGGGCACATGCCATCAATCTTTGGCACCCCGTTTTTCCTGCACCCCCCAGGCTCATACGCCCTTAATGCTGTGGTCATCCGCGTGTTGGGATTGGAAGGCCACTCCACGGATTTGGTGTTGCAATTGCGCTGGGTCAATAGTGTCCTCGGAGCAGTTGCGGTGGTTGTCTGTTTCCTGTTGGTTCGCCGTCTGGTGGGTGTTGCACCTGCTGTTGTGGCTGGCGTCATCCTGGCCAGCGACCCGTTTGTCCTTCGCATGGATGGGCGATTGATGATGGAGACTCCAGCTGGCCTGGCGGTCCTATCGGGATGGTTATTGGTCCTGTTGCTGCTCGACCGTAAGTCGGGGCGAACCCGTCTGTGGCTTGAAATCAGCGCCGGGCTGGTTTTCGGACTGGCCATTGCCATGAAAGACATGACCGCCGTGTTCACCGTGGTTCCGTTGCTTGCCGCGGTGGTCTGGCGCAGGACAGTGCCCCCGCAAACAGCCTTGCGGATCCTCGCCTGCTCCACAGTTCCCTACCTGATTTATCTGGGCTTGATCGCTGGCAGCGGGCTGTTTCCGCAGTTCATTGAACAAAAGTCTGTGGGTGTCCTACGGATGATGGGCGTCGTTCAGATGACAGGCTTCAATTCAGTCCACAGCGTTAGCCTTATAGACCGGCTCATTGACCTGGCCGGACGCTTCGGCACCAGCTATCTGCTTCTGGGCCTTTCCGTCGTTGCGGGGGCAGTGACTGCTATGTCTCCGCTGGTGGAACGGCGGGCTATTGGTTTGTTCTCGCTTTTTACCGGCTTAGTGGGTATCTACTCCGTCTTCTTCGGGGCGGCAGAGGAGCAGTTTGGCTACTGCGTGGTGCTGGCTGCCCTGGTCTCGGTGCCTGTAGCCGCTGTGATGGTGGTGAAATGGCGGCCCCGCCTCCGGGGGGTCGTCATGGCTGCCGCAGTAATCATGACCATGCTCAGTCTTTTTCTGGGTGTTCAGGCAAGATCAGTAGTCGATGACGGACTTATCCGTGCCCGGGACTGGATGAACGCCGAGTTGCCACCGTCCTCCAAAGTGGGTTTGACGTCAGTAACCGGTGAGTTCGCCCTCATGCCTCATGAGGGGTGGGAGGTCCTGCCATCCTTGCAGTCCCTGCATGACCGCGATGCCCAGTACGTCCTGACACAGGGGAGGCAATTGAGCGAGGGATACGGCTTCGCTGCACCTGAGTTCCTGGACTGGCTGGAGGACAACGCCCAACCGGTTTTCACCTTTAGGGGACCGACATCAGGCGACACCGTTGTGTGGCAATTGGACCGCATCAAGCTGGACGCTGCAGTCGCAGGAGGGCTGAATTTCCCTCCCGTGAGCGGCGGATACCCGTGAAAGGCCTGCTTCGTGTTGCCTTGCTGTTCATGGCAACTGTGATCGTCGGTTGCAGTGCGGAGACCCAGCCAGCACCGGAGCACATGTCTTTCGGTGTCCTAGGCGCCACATGCGCCTCTGCACGCCTGGCTGCACTTCACGATGCCGGAGTTTCCGTAGTGGAACTACCCTTGGCCTGGGATCGGTACCAGCCGGGAGCCGGACGAGTGGACCATCACTACGTTGCAGAGGTTCGTGAACGCCTGAACAGTTGCCGTGAGGCCGGTATGGCTGTGGTTCTGTCCCCTGGCCTGCATTACCCACCGGATTGGGTAAGAGGTCTGCCCGGAGGTGTGCTGAGGGGAAGCGGTGGGGGCGTCCCGGAGGACGAGGGGGCCGAGCTAGTATTCAGTGCCGCGGCGAGGGATGCGGCGCAAAAGTACTTGGCCATTGTTGCGTCGGACCTAGGGTTTGAGGGCATAGCAGCAATACGGGTCGGGACGAATGCCAGCGGGGAGTTGGGGTACCCAGGGCCCAGTGACGGCGGAAACGAACGCGAGTACTGGGCATTTGGTGACGCCCCCCAGTACGGCATCGGCTTGGCTGAGGGCGTTGCGCCTTCCCCCATGCCGGGGTGGATTCCGGGCTCCAGTTCATGGCATGGGCGGTCCGTAACTGACGAGCAGGTCCAACGGTGGTGGGACTGGTATTCCAGATCTACGGTGGACGCAGCCGTATGGCAGATAAGCGAGCTACGGAAACTTGGGTATCAAGGGCGAGTGCATGTTCCGGTAGCGGGCCGCGGAGTCTTGCCGAATGACAAAGCAAAAGCCATAGAAGGAGGCTTGGACGGCCGGGCCAATCCGGACGGCGCCCAGGAACGCGGCTTGGACTATTCTGCTCAGTTCGCTGTGCTCGCAACGTTGCCGGGCGTAGACGTGGACTTCACCGGCTTGGATGACGTATCGGCCGTGAGAGCGGCCGCTGCCGTGCCGCGCCAGGACCACTGCCTTCCCACTGACACCGAGAACGTGCTGACGGACGACGTATCACAGTGGTCCTCCCACAGGTACACGAGCGCCTTGGCTCGGCGAGCCGGGCTGGGACTGGTCGGTGAAAACCCCGGTCCTCCCGATGCACCTTTCACCGGCGGCTCACCGCAGTCACACAGCCTCGCCGAACAACTGCGTACGGCTCCGGGGTACGCCTTGGAATGTGGGATGACGATGTTCCTGTTTGGCTTCGAAGAGGACCTTTTTGAGGAGGAAGCCAGTGGTGTCAGCACGGATGACTACAAAGAAGTCATCCAGCAGCTGAAGTCTGCGGCAAGCTCACTCTGAGCGGAGGGCATCGGCCAGGGTCACCCGGTTCCGGCCGGAGGCTTTCGCTGCGTACAGGGCAAGGTCGGCTTCACGCAGGAGTTGCTCGGTTCCTGCACGGCGCCCCTCGGTGTACGCCGAGATGCCCGCACTGATGGTCAGGACGCCGTCGGGATCGCCGGAGTGCTCGATCCGCAGGGACTGCACTGCAGAGCGGACACGCTCCATGACCATACGAGCGCCGGGAGCCTCCTGATCCCGCAGGACCAGCAGGAATTCCTCACCGCCGAACCTGTAGACGGCGTCGGATTTCCTGACCTCGCTAGCCAGCGTCGAGGCGATGGCAACCAATGCGGCGTCGCCCGCCTGATGGCCATAGATGTCGTTGTAGCTTTTGAAGTTGTCCACGTCCACCATGGCCAGGCAGTAGTTGTGCCCGGTCACGCCCCCGCTATGCAGGGCACCCAGGTCTTCGGCCAGTTTCAGGCGGTTGTGGAGTTTTGTAAGGGGGTCGGTACGAGCCTGCTCACTCAGCGCGGAACGGTACCGGGCCAGGTCTGCATGCAAAGAGGTAATGCGTTGGGCAGCCAGGAGCCTGATGTGCAGGCTGAACGGATCCAGGGGCTTGGTGACATAGTCGTCTGCTCCGGCTTCCATTCCGGCCAGCACGTCTTTCCGGGAACCGTGCGAGGTCACCAGGATCACGTAGGTATACCGGTCCTCTTCGGCTGCCCGGATGGCGCGGCAAAGATCCAGCCCGTTGAGGCCGGGCATCATCAGGTCGGTCACAACAGCTTCCGGGCTGTGCTCCTTATAGAGTTGCCACGCCGAGTCGCCGTCGACGGCCACGATGCACTCGTGGCCCGACTGCTCGACGGCGGCCTTGGTGATCATCCGGGAGATCTGGTCGTCGTCAGCGATGAGGATTTTCACGGTGCTCCAGGTGAGTGTGCTTCAGTAAGTGTGCGCTCGAGTGCCTCGTCCACGTGGGCAAGTTCAGTGTGCAATTGGTCCAGCAGCAGCGCTCCGGTGGATCGCAGTTCCGGTCCAGCATCGCGTCCGAGCCGTTCCAGTTCCTTGCAAAGGCCGGCAGCGCCCACCGCTCCGATATTGGCGGACGCGCCCGCGAGTTTGTGGGCTGCCGCTTCCAATTCCGCGGCTTGTCCGTTTTCCAGTGCAGCACGCAATGTATCCAATGCTCCCTGGGAGTCCTGCCGAAAAGCCCTGACGGCTTCGGGCAACAGGCCCAAACCGTCGGCGGGTCCAAGTTCGCGCAGGATCTGCAGCCGCTCGAGTTCAAGAACAACGGAGTTCGACGCCGGTGCTGCCGCCTGCTGTTGCGGGACGTCCGCCGCAGCCGCGGCATCCACTCCGACGTCCGCCGTCGATGTTTGCGGTACCCAGCGCGAGAGGACTTCAGCGAGTGTGGCGAGATCCACGGGCTTGCTGATGTAGTCGTCCATGCCCGCAGCGAAGCAGCGCTCGCGGTCCTCATCCAACGCTCCGGCCGTCATGGCGATGATGGGTATTCGGGCGGAGTGGCCGTTGCGGGCTCGGATGGCCCGGGTTGCATCGAAGCCGTCCATGACGGGCATGTGGCAGTCCATGAGCACTGCTGCGTATGTGCCGGTCAGCGCGGCGGAAACGGCCTGTTCGCCGTCGTCCACTATGTGCACTTCATAGCCGAGGCGGTTTGCCATGCCGCGTGCCACCAACTGGTTGACTTCGTTGTCCTCGGCCACCAGGAGCTTGCCGAGCCGCGGCACAGGATCCGCCGATTCAACCGGGTGGGCCATTGGCGGCGGGGTAGGCATGCCAGCTGTCTTTGTGGCCAGCACACGCAATAGACGGTTGTAGAGTTCGGAGCTGCGGACGGGTTTGGTGAGGTATTCGCGAATTCCCGCCGAGGTGAGGTCGCTCCTTTCCACCTGCATGGTGGAGGTCAGCAGGATGATCCCCGGGCTGCCGGAGCCGTTGCTCTCGTCCCTGATGTTGCGGGCAAGCTGGAGGCCGTCGATATCGGGCATGCACATGTCCACCACCGCGATGTCGTAGGGGTGGCTGGACAGGGCCGCGGACCTGTACTCGTCCAGTGCGGACGCGGCGTCGGCAACCGAAAGGGGAAACATTCCCCAGCTGGCCAGTTGTGTTTCGAGCACCAGGCGGTTGGTTGCGTTGTCGTCCACCACCAATACCCGGCGTCCGGAGAGGCTGGCTGGCAAAGATTCCGTGTCCGAGGCTGCCGGGCCAACGGGGAGATCAAGGTCAAACCAGAACCTGCTGCCAACTCCAACCTCGCTGTCCAGGCCGATCCTGCCACCCATGACTTCCGTGAGGCGCCGGGAAATGGCCAAGCCCAGTCCCGTCCCTCCGTAGCGGCGTGTGGTGGAGGCGTCCGCTTGGGCGAAGGATTCGAAAAGTCTCTGGTGATTTTCGGCGGTGATGCCAATGCCGGTGTCCCTCACCTCAAAGCGCAACGACGCCTTGCCGGCGTCCTGGGCAAGAACGGAGACCTGGACTTCCACCTCACCGGAGGGAGTGAACTTGACCGCGTTGGAAGAGAGGTTCAGGAGGATCTGGCGGATGCGGCCGGCGTCGCCCATCAGGCGAGCGGGAACGTCCGGGTGGCAGTAGGAGATGAGCTCCAGGTTCTTCCCCTGCGCAGCTTCCACAACCAGTCCCGCCACTTCTTCCACCAGCGCCCGGGGGTCGAAGACGTTGATGTCCAGGTCCACTTTCCCGGCTTCGAGTTTAGAGAAGTCGAGGATGTCGTTGATGAGGGTCAGCAGTACTTCGCCGGCGCCCTTCACTCCCTGGGCGTACTGCCGCTGGCCCTCGCTCAGGGGCGTGTCCATCATGAGCGAGGTCAGGCCGATCACCGCGTTGAGGGGAGTCCGGATCTCGTGGCTCATGGTGGCCAGGAACTCGGATTTGAGACGGCTGGCCTCTAATGCTGCTTCGCGGGCGGCGAGGAGTTCCTTCTCGGCGGCTTTGCGTTCGGTGATGTCGCGGGAGATGGTGGCGACGCCACGAATGCCGGAGTCACCCCGAACCGGCGAGAGTGTCACGGACACCGGGATAACGTCTCCGTCACCGCGTAGGCGCTGGCTTTCGTAGTTCTGCACGCCGCCGCTTTGGGCAGTAACTTCCAACGCCTGGCGTTCGTTCTCCACCAAGTCCTGTGGAACAAAGAAGTCGCCTTTCCGGCCAACGGCTTCCGACGCCGGGTAGCCGAAAATACGCTCGGCGCCCGGGTTCCAGCTGGTGATGACGCCATCCGGGGTTTCGCCGATGATGGCGTCGCCGGAGGAGTTCACGATTGCTCCGAGACCCTCAAGTTCGGCCGTCCGTTCAGCAACCTTTGACTCGAGCTCGCGGGTCAGCGTGACATTTTCGACGACGATCAGCACCTGCCGCACGATGACGAAACCCAGGACAGCCAGGCCGGTGACCAGCAGGATTGGGTCGTTGATGTTGATGGCCTGGCTTCGGTTGAAGAACACGGCCATGAACACCGGGACGTACGGCAAAAGTTCCAGGATGGCCGCGTAGCTGCGGCCGTCTTTACGGGTGCTGGGCGTCTCCGTTGCCAGCGGACTGAGTGCAACCAGCAGGAAGGCGAGAACCCAGCCGATCGCCAGGAGAGATCCTGTGATGCCGGTGACACCCTCGCTGGTCAGCTTCACATACGTGAGGTCGGTCAGCGCCAGAACCAGGAAGCCGAGCCCCAGGCAAAGCCATGGAAGTCTTCGGCCACGGGCGGCCCTCATGGTCAGGACGATCACCAGCGAGACCATTACTACGTCCACAAACGGGTAGGCCAGTGTGGTCAGGAAAGCCAGAGTGTCAGTGTTGTCGGCTGCGA
Organism: Paenarthrobacter sp. TA1.8; assembly: GCF_048595705.1. Lineage (NCBI taxonomy): Bacteria > Bacillati > Actinomycetota > Actinomycetes > Micrococcales > Micrococcaceae > Paenarthrobacter > Paenarthrobacter sp. TA1.8. The sequence continues at coordinate 3,905,461 of NZ_CP184287.1, read as the reverse complement.
TCAGTGGTCCAAGAACGGTGCCCCAGGCGATGAACAAGACGGCGCTCGCCACCGTCCCGACATCCAGCACCGCCCGCCACAGTGACATCCGGGGCCCGTCACCCTTGGGGAGCAGGACAAGCCCGACGGCGACGGGCAACGCATAGCCAACGAACCCGATATCCGAGGCGGAGGGGAAGGGATAGGCGTGGTCCAGTGCCACTCCGTTGAACGCCCAGAATGCTTGGGCGCAGGACCAGAGCGCCAGACCCGCCACTACGAACCAGCGTGCTGCCTTGTGGTCCCGGCGCCTTCGGGCAGCGAGGGTGTGGGTGGTCAGCGCGGTGAGTGCGGCGAGAAGGATTGCCAAGTCACCGGCGAGTTGCGCCGTCGTCGTTCCTACTCCGCTTGCCAGCCCGAAAGCCAGCAGCACCAAACAAACCGCAGCGGGCACCAGAAAGAGTGGCCAAACCTGCTGCAACGACGAGCGCACTGGAAGAACCCCGTGCTTCACTCCTGCCACTGAACCCCTGCCTTCGAACGTGGCCCCACCCAAAAGCGAACAACGCGTCTTGCCTGCGCTGAGGAGAGCATACGCCGAAACCCAAGTAAGTAGCAGTTAATGCCGTTTTGAGGGCTCAAAACGGCATCTACTGCGACTCAGTTGGGTGAGGCTGCGTGGTTTAGCGCTGCGGGGTGAGGGCTTTCGAGTAGATCACCGCTCCCAAAGCGTTGCGCAGGCTCACCGTGAACAAACCGTCCGCAGCGAGGTCCACGTGGCCAAAGTACTGGTTCTCACCGTCACGCGGTGACTCTCCAGGAAAGCGCCCGGCCTTGGCAAACAGGACTTCGGGCCCGAAAGTCTTGTCCATCTCGCTCGGACCGAAGGAGCCGGCGTTGATGGGCCCGGCCACGAACTCCCAGAAGGGGTCGAAATCGGTGAACGACGCCCGTTCGGGGGAATAGTGGTGGGCGGCGCAGTAGTGCACGTCAGCGGTCAGCCACACGGTGTTCTTGACCCCGTATTTCTTGAAGGCGCTGAGCACGCCGGCAATTTCCAGCTCGCGTCCCAGAGGAGCGCCGGGGTCACGGTTGGCCAGGCTTTCCTGGTTCACGGCTCCGTCGGGAACGATGATGCCCAGGGGCAGGTCCGCGGCGATCACCTTCCATGTAGCTTTGGATTTGCGGACTTCCTTGATCAGCCAGTCCACCTGCTCTTGGCCCAGGATGTTGGTGGCGTAGGGTTCCTTGCCGTCGGTGTTGGGGGACTTGAAGGTCCTCATGTCCAGGCAGAAGATGTCCAACTGCGGGCCGGGGGAGATTTTCCGGTAGATGCGCGCGGGCTGGTACTGGCCGGCGTCGTACGTCCCGGGGCGCCAGAGTGCGGCGGCATCGGCGATCGGCATGTTCTCCTGCCATGCCTGCCGGCCTCGCGCTGCCAGGACATTGACGTTCCGTTCGGTGTAGCGGGAGTCGTCCAGGATTTCGCCGGGGTACCAGTTGTTGGTGGTTTCGTGGTCGTCCCACTGCGCAATCACGGGGACATCGGCGAACATGGCCCGCATATTGGCGTCCAGGGAGTTGTAGCGGTGCCGGCCCCGGTACTCCTTCAGGGTTTCGGCCACCTTGGATACTTCCTCGGTGACGATGTTCCGCCATACTCGCCCGTCCTTCTCAGTCACGCTTGCGGCAATGGGGCCGTCGGCGTAAATGGTGTCGCCCGAGTGGATGAAGAAGTCTGGCTTCGTAGCGTGCATCGCTTTGTAGCCCCGCATGCCGCCGAGTTCCTCGTTGATGCCCCAGCCTTGGCCCGCGGTGTCGCCGGTCCACACAAAGGATTGCCCGTTCGACGACGAACTGCCGCCTCCGCGCGCGTCTTCAGTGCCGTCGTCGTACTTTCCGTTGGTGGAACCCGGCGCTGTGCTGAAGGTGCCACGCACTGCCTCGCCTGGACCATTCTCATCCTCGAAGGTCAGTTCCAACGCGAAGCGTGTGCCTGCGGGAAGGCCCTTGGCATGGATTTTCGCGGTGAAGTCGCTGGCGTCCGTGGCCAAAGGTCCGCGCATGGTCCGGCTGAAACCGTAGCGTCCGCGAAGGATCTCGCCCGCGCTGTCCACCGCCTGAAGCTGTGCCGTGAGTCGGCCAGGGCCGGAAGCGCGTGACCAGAGGACGGCGGAGTTCGTTGTTACGTCGCCGGTGGCAATCCCCGTGGGAAGCGTGAGCCGCTTGCGCACCAGGGGGATGGCGGAAGGGGTAGCAGACGCGGGTGCGGCGGTGCCGGTGGCAACGCCGGCGAGGGCGAGCGTGGCAAGGGAAGTCTTGACGAGTGAGCGGCGCGAGAGGTCAGTCATGGTTCCACAGTGCGTGGCCAGCGTGAACGGAGGGTGAGGGCGAGATGAAACCCAACTGTCTCGCATTTTGTGGCTGCTACCAGCGCTGGGAGAGCCACAAATGCCAGTTAGTTGGGCGGCCGGCGTGCCCCGGAGCAAGTAGTCCAATTCCGGAAACTGCGTAATGCCCAAGTAACCATTCAGGCCATCAGAAGGAAAGTCGAGTAGTTCCTACTCGTGCGGCGGGCATGGCCCTATTCCTACCATTGAAATTCCTAGGGTTATAGCAATTCCGTTCCTCCGGCTCAGCGGTGGACCGCACCCCCAACAATTGTGGGCGGTGCCCCTCCCAATACGTAGCTGCGCTTTCCTACCCAGGTCCACAGGGGCCTGTCTTGCGCGGTCCAGAGCCATGGAGTCCGGGGTTTCCCATGAACATGAATGACTTAGATCTTCAAACTTCCCTGTCAACCAAGAGCAATGGCGATGTTCGGCGGCCGCACTCCAGTAAATCCAAACTGTTGATTGCCGGCGCAGTGCTCGCGATATTAGCGTTGATCCCATTATTTTTTGGCGTCGTCAACTGGGCGACGCAACCGGCGGGTAACACCGACCAAAATGTTTCACAGGAACAAGCGCCTTTTTCAAAAGACGACAGTGCAAAAGCACCCGCAGCTTTGCCGGTCCAGGATGCCGAAGAGGAGGTAGCGCCGGAAGTACAAGCGGCTCCGGCAGCTGAAGTGCCAGCAGCTCCCGCTGCCGAAGCACCCGCCCCAGCACCCGCTCCAGCCCCTGAGCCAGCCGCACCAGCTCCCGCTCCTGTCGAGGTGGCCCCAGCTGCGCCAGCTGGTGACCCCAACCTCTACACGGTGGCTTCCGGGGACACAGTAGGTGCCATTGCCTCCCGTTTCGGGGTGGATGTCACTGCGATGTTGGCTGCCAACGGACTCAGCGCCTATTCGGTGATTGTCCCGGGACAGGTTTTGAAGCTCACCGGACCGCCCATCGCGGTAGCCGCTCCCGCACCGGCTCCAGCCGCTCCCGCCGCGCAGGCTGCCCCCGCGCCAGCACCGGCCGCTCCCGCAGCTGCTGCTCCAGCTCCCGCAGCAGCTCCGGCCCCCGCACCGGCTCCCGCTGTCCGGACCATCTACGTAGCTGGTGCCGGTGGCCAGTCGATGGTGGACGCCTGCATCGGGCCCATCCACTACACGCCCACCAACGCTTACGCGACGTTCATCACGGAGCACGATTTCTGTGGAGGTTGGGGACGGTTCTCGGGAATCGGTGTGGGTGAAACGGTGTCGATCCCAGGCTACGGAACGTTCACGGCCACGGGCCGGGGCCAGGTACCCAACCCGGGAAGCACCAACGACGTCGCAGCAGTCTTCGGCGGATTCCCTGCAGTTGTCCTGCAGACCTGCATCCCCGGCACCAGCCAGATGCTGGTGATCGCCCTCAACTAAGCAAGAACCAACTAGGCCGGCGCCGTCAGGCGCGCGAAACGGAGGATGCCTAGGATGGCCGGGGCCAGCTCATCCTCCATCTGGTGGTAGACCTCTTCCGCTCGTCGGTAGGGGTCTACCACATCGTTGTCTGCAGGATCGGACGGTAGCGCGAGGTGGCGGACTGAGGCCGCCCGGGTGGGAAGCGCACGCCAGAACTCCGTGATGTCCCCGGCCGGGGCCGTATCGCCCCGGTTCTCCAGCACGGACAGCATCCGGGCAAATTCCCGCACGGTGAAGGTTCGCTTTAGCAAGGACGCGTCCAACTGGAGGACTTCGCCGCGGTGCTTGGACGTCATGGCCAGCACCAGGTCGGTTTCCTTGAGGATCTTGGGGGTCAGCTGCCTGGCCGCAAAACCGTCAGGGTTTCCGCGGAAAGTGCTGATGATCCGGGCCGAGAGGGGCTGGATGGGCTCACCAACCATGGCGCGAGTGCCGGCGCTGCGGACTTCGAAGGACCCGGGACTGACCTGGTTGAGCCCGGTCTGCAGCAACCGTTCGGCCACGGGGGAGCGGCAGATGTTCCCGGTGCAGACGGTGAGAATCCTGAAGGGATGGGGCGATTCCACGTAAGGCTCTTTTCTAGCGGTGACTGGGACAGCTGAGGTCCCACCCCAAGTTAACACGGCGGGCAGCGAGGACCTTGTCAACAACGCAGGGCCACGCAAACAGGACCAAGCGCCGGCCGCACCAAAGGCTCGAACGCTTGACTGAAATCATCCGCTCCGCATATTCTGAACGAACGGTCGGTAATTTATTAGGAGCAACCATGGCATCGCAGAATCTGCAGTCAGTGCCCGCTGAGCTGTCCCCGGAAGAGCAGGAGCGGGAGGCAGCCGGACAGGCGTATTTTGATCGCATCATTTCGGAGGACTCGCGCATCGAACCGCGCGACTGGATGCCGGCGGCTTACCGCAAGACTTTGCTGCGCCAGATCTCGCAGCACGCGCACTCGGAAATTATCGGCATGCAGCCGGAAGCCAACTGGATCACCAGGGCACCGAGCCTGAAGCGCAAGTCCATCCTCATGGCCAAGGTCCAGGACGAGGCCGGCCACGGCTTGTACCTTTACTCGGCCGCTGAGACCCTGGGCCAGTCCCGGGACCAGATGATGGAAGACCTCATTGCCGGCAAGGCCCGGTACTCGTCCATCTTCAACTACCCCACGATTTCCTGGGCTGACATGGGGGCCATCGGCTGGCTTGTTGATGGTGCAGCCATCTGCAACCAGGTTCCCCTGTGCCGTGCCTCGTACGGTCCTTACGGTCGCGCAATGGTGCGCATCTGCAAGGAAGAATCATTCCACCAGCGCCAGGGTTTCGAGATCCTGCTGGAGCTGTCCAACGGCACGCCTGCGCAGAAGCAGATGGCCCAGGACGCAGTGAACCGCTGGTATGCGCCGTCGCTGATGATGTTCGGCCCGCCGGACGACGACTCACCCAACTCCAAGCAGTCCATGGCTTGGAACATCAAGCGGTTCAGCAATGACGAGCTGCGAAGCCGGTTCGTCGGCATGATGGTGGAGCAGGTCCGTGTCCTCGGCCTGACCCTGCCTGACAAGGACATCCGTTTCAACGAAGAAACCAAAAAGTGGGAGCACGGACCCCTGGACTGGAACGAGTTCAAGGAAGTCCTGGCCGGCCGCGGTCCCTGCAACTCGCAGCGCGTCGAGCGCCGCCGTGAGGCACACGAAAACGGTGCCTGGGTTCGCGAAGCCGCAGTGGCCTACGCCCGCAAGCAAGCACAGAAAGAGAACGCAGCATAATGGCTCCTCACGGTAACCCGGAAGCACCGGCCAGCGCCGCCAGCGAAATCAACCGCGAGGCCCCCAAGGTTGCGGCAACCAACGCTGAAAGCACGACGACGGCGCCCGCCTCAGGCCCGGACGTCACCTCGCATGGCGCCAAGGAAGAAACCCCCTGGTCCCTTTGGGAGGTCTTCGTCCGCTCGAGCCGCGGCCTGTCCCACGTACATGCCGGTTCCTTGCATGCACCGGATGCGGCCATGGCCCTCCGGAACGCCCGCGATTTGTACACGCGCCGCAACGAAGGCGTCTCCATTTGGGTTGTCCCGGCCGAGGCGATTTCCTCCAGCGATCCCGACTCCAAGGGTTCCTTCTTCGAGTCCCCGCAGGGCAAGGATTACCGCCACGCAACGTACTACACCAAGAGCGAAGGCGTGAAGCACCTGTGAGCACTCAAGAAACTGCTAAAGACACTGACTTCGCCATTGAGGGCCACGGCGACATCTCAGTGGGCGTCCATGGAGCCGGCGCGTCCGGCGACGGCTCGGCCAGTGCCACCCGCATCACGCCGGGCAACGCGCTGCGCCCCGAAGACATCGCGCTCGAAATCAGCCGCGGGCAGGTCAAGCCCACTGAGGACGTTGCAGAGTTCGCCCTGCGCACCGGCGACGACGGCCTGATCCTGGCCCAGCGCCTGGGCCATTGGATTTCCCGTGCTCCCGAGCTCGAGGAAGATATCGCCCTGGGCAATATCGCCCTGGACCAGTTGGGCCACGCGCGTTCGTTCCTGACCTATGCCGGTGCCGCTTGGGACAAGTCCGAGGATGACCTCGCCTACTTCCGCAGGGAGCACGAGTTCCGTTCTGCCCACTTGTTTGAGCAGCCCAACGGCGACTTCGCCGTGACCATCGCCCGGCAGTTCATCGTGAGCTTCTACCAGTACGAGCTCTACACCAAGCTCATGGAGTCCACCGACGCCACCATCGCAGCCATCTCCGCGAAGGCCGTGAAGGAAGTCGATTACCACCGCGACCACAGCGCGCAGTGGGTGCTTCGCCTGGCTGGCGGCACCGATGAGTCCCGGGCACGCATCATCCAGGGCCTCAAGCTCGTGTGGCCGTATGTGGACGAACTCTTCGAAGACGACGAACTGACCACCCGCTTGGCCGAGGCTGGCGTCACTGTTCAGCCTTCAAGCCTTCGCGCAGAATTCGATCGCCTCACCGGAGAAATCATGGCCGAAGCGGAGCTGGAAATTCCCGGCGTCCCGCAGGCACTGGGCGGCGGCCGCAGCGGCAAGCATTCCGAATTCCTGGGCTACATCCTTGCTGAAATGCAGGTCCTGGCCCGCGAACACCCCGGCGCGAGCTGGTGAGCAGCATGACGACGCTGTCGCGGACGCAGGAAAAGACCGCTGAGCAGCGGGCCTGGGACATTGCGTCCACGGTCTGCGATCCGGAGATCCCGGTCCTCACCATTGAGGACCTGGGGATCCTCCGCGGCGTGCGGGTTGTCCCGGAGGCGACCAACACAACAAGCCAGCACGACGGCGGCGCCTCAAGTTCCGCCGTCGAGGTCACCATCACGCCCACGTACTCGGGTTGCCCGGCAATGGACGCCATTGGTGACGATCTGCGGAAGGCCTTCGAGAAGGAGGGCTACGCCAGCGTGCACATCAACCTGGTGCTGTCCCCGGCGTGGACCACTGACTGGATGACCGAATCCGGCAAGGCCAAGCTGGAGGAGTACGGGATCGCCCCGCCCAGCGGCATGGCTGCTGCAGGTGGCCATTCCGGTCCCGTCCGCCTGAGCCTGGCCGTGAAATGCCCGCAGTGTTCATCGCTGAACACCAAGGAACTCACCCGCTTTGGTTCCACATCCTGCAAGGCGCTGTTCGTCTGCCAGGACTGCAAGGAACCGTTCGACTACTTCAAAGTCCTCTAAGGAATTCCATGACCACCGAAACCCAGACGGCCAGCCGCCGTCGTGCGTCTTTCCACAACCTGACTGTCTCGGAGGTCCGGCGCCTGACGGACGATGCCATTGAGGTCACGTTCGGTGTTCCTGCCGAGCTTGCCGGGCAGTACGACTACCTGCCCGGCCAGTACGTGGCCCTTCGCACTACGTTGCCGGATGAGCAGGGCGAGCCGCACGAGGTCCGCCGCAGTTACTCGATTTGCGCAGAGCCGCGCAGCTTCGAGGACGGCAGCAGCGAGATCCGCGTGGCCATCAAGAAAGACCTGGGCGGCCTCTTCTCCACGTGGGCGAACGCCGAACTGAAGGCCGGTGATGTCCTGGATGTGATGAGCCCGCAGGGTGCGTTCATCTCGCGGCACGGCAAGGACGGCGCGTCGGTTCAGCACAACGTCATGAACTCCATGAACCACCCGGAGGAGCTGGCGGGGGAGCCGGGCAACTTCGTGGCAATCGCAGCTGGTTCGGGCATTACCCCGGTCATCGCCATTGCGCGCACTCTGCTGGCAGCCAATCCGGAGACCACCTTTGACCTGGTGTATGCCAACAAAGCTGCCATGGACGTCATGTTCCTTGAAGAGCTGGCGGACCTGAAGGACAAGTACCCGTCGCGCCTGGCGCTGCATCACGTGTTGTCCCGCGAGCAGCGGATCGCTCCGCTGATGACGGGCCGTATCGATTCGGAGAAGCTGCAGGCGCTGCTGAGCAGTGCCATCCGTGCCGAGGATGTGGACGAGTGGTTCCTGTGCGGGCCGTTCGAGCTCGTTCAATTGTGCCGTGACACCCTTGCTGCCCGCGGTGTTGAGCCCGAGCACGTTCGTTTCGAGTTGTTCACCACTGGCCGTCCGGACCGTCCCGAGGGCAACGCCGGCCGACCGGTTGTGGAGGACGAGTCGCAGGACACGTACAAGATCACCTTTACCTTGGATGGTCTCACCGGCGACGTCGCCAGTCCCACCCATGCTCGCGAATCCATCCTCAACGCCGCTTTGCGTGTTCGCCCGGACGTTCCGTTCGCGTGCGCCGGTGGCGTCTGCGGCACCTGCCGCGCCAAGCTGATCACCGGTACGGTGACCATGGATGAGAACTACGCCCTTGAGCAGGACGAGCTGGACAAGGGCTACGTCCTGACCTGCCAGTCCCACCCCACCAGCGAAGAAGTTACCGTCGACTTCGACGTCTAAGGAGTCCCCATGATCGAGCTCTCCATTGCCAACGGCATTGCCGAAATCGTCCTTAATTACCCGGACAAGCTGAACTCGCTCAACGAGGACGCGCTTGCCGAACTGGACAAAGCGTACGACGACGCTGCTGCCGCCGCCTCACGCGGTGACGTGCGGGCGCTGCTGCTTCGCGGAGAAGGCCGGGCCTTCTGTGCCGGCCGCGACATCTCAGGCGTGACCCCGGATACCGACGACGCAGAGGCCTACCTCGGCGGACTCGTGGAACCATTGCTGAAGAAGATGGCAGCGTTTCCGGCGCCCACGTTTGCTGCCGCCCACGGGGCCTGCCTGGGGGTCGGGCTGGGGCTGTTGTTGGCCACGGACGTGGTGTACGTGGCGGACAACGCCAAGTTCGGTTCACCCTTCGCCAAGCTCGGTGCCACGTTGGACTCGGGAGGGCACTGGTACTTCACGGAACGCCTGGGCATGCACCGCACGCTGGACCTGATCTACACCGCCGACCTCATTTCCGGGGCGGAAGCCGTGGAGCAGGGGATGTTCAGCCGGGCGATGCCGGCCGATTCCCTCTTGCCGGTGACACGGGAGATCGTGTCGCGGGTAGCCACGGGGGCGACAGGTGCGTTCAACGCGTCCAAGGAACTCGTGGCACACATCCGAGACCAGCGCCTGGGCTTGTGGGCATCCATGGCCGAGGAAAACACAGAGCAGGCACGGCTTTGCAAGACCGACGACTACGCCGAGGGTTTCCGTGCCTTCCAGGAGAAGCGGGCGCCGATTTTCAAGGGCTAGGTTCCTTGCGCGCAACGGGTCCCGCCCTTGTTCGCACCCCTCACCGTTGTACGGCGAGGGGTGCGAACAAAGACAGGTTTCGTGAGGCTCGCTTAGACGGTCCGGGCGTCCAACAGGGCCGACGAATAGTAGGTGCGGATCGGGACTGAATCATGGTTCCCCCGGGAACGTCCATGGTTCAGCACCTGCAGGGCGTAGTTCCAAACCAGAAAAGGCCAACAAGACGTGGCTCAGATAGAGAATACAAGGCGCGCGGCTTAAACTTAGCCACACGTATGAAACGCGCTTAGCGGGTCAGCGTGCTGAGAACGGAGTGCGCCATGCTCAAGATGATCATGTGCAAGCTAAACCTTCACCACCACTGGCACGTGGAATCCGCGGAGGATGGCAGCGGCCGGTACAGGCGATGCACCCGCTGCGGCAAATACGACCGGGACTGGGACGGTAGCGGCTTTATGCACTGAGAGAGGCTCGAATTCACCATCCGAAAGTGTCTGTTATGGCACGGTCGGTCTTGTAGTCGGCCTTATCCGGGTATGCCCACCGGAGGATCTTGTACTCGCCTCCCCGCCGAATTGCTTCAATGGCAACAAACTCCTGGTTTCCTGCCCGGTTGAACTCCACTACTATTCCGAGCACTTCTTCTTCCCCAGGCACCATCTGGTAGATCTTGGGAACCCAGATTATTGGCTGGGGGTCGGCGTCCTGCTTCGCCGCCATTTCTGCTTCGCTTTTCTTGCACTCATCCACGGTTTGTTCGTTGGAACTGTCCAGGAGGTCGCAGAATTTGCCGTCGTGACCAGCTAATGAGTAGGCGAAGGTGATTCCGAGGTCACTTGCTTTGGCATCATCGTGCCCTTGGGCGCATCCGCTCAGGATCAGGGTGGCCACTGCAATCGATGCCGCAGCTGCCAGATACTTCCTCATGCTGTGTTGCTCCTATTTTGCCGCTTCGCCAGATAGCACCTTGGTTAGTTCCTCATTGGAGAGTTTCATCCAGCCCGAATCTCTGGACCCCTGCAGCGCGGCTTCCGGACTCTGTGTCTGGAGCCACCATTTGGCTTCGAAGACGTGCTGACCCAGCATCACGCGGTCGCCCTTGTGATAAACGCTTGTGGCTGACCACGCCGGATATGTTCCGGCGGGAACAGTGACTTCAGGCTTGGGCCGGTCGCCGGGCAGGACAGGGCCGATCAGTTTCCACGGCGCAGCAGCTTTGTCCGGTACGGGATCGTTGGGGACGTCGTCTTTGGTCCACCACTTGGCCTCGTAGACGTTGCCGTGCCAAACGATCCTGTCTGACTGCACATACGTGGCCACGGGAGACCAGATCGGGTAAGGGCTGGTAGCGGGGTCGTCCACTACTGCCGTGGCGGTGGTTGTGCCCGTTGGCAGCACCGGAGCGGGGGAGTCCGTGGGTTTGGAGTCAATGTCAGCACCCAGCACATCGGAGAAACGTGTGTCACGCTGCGGCACGCCACTGCAGGCGTCGGACACCACAGTCAAAGTGGGATAGTTTGGGCCGCATTCGGCGTCCCGGTTCAAGGACCACATGGACATCCTGCCAATGCTTTTGCCTTGCGCGAAGTCGTGCAAACCTTGGGCGTCGGCGAGGGTGAAAACGTCAGCCACAATGTCGTTCTGGCCGATCATGGGGGTTAAGCCAATTTTGCGCCACAGGGTTTGTGCCCCAAGGTTCTGCTGCGCTGCGGAGTAGATTTCACCCAGTTGGGAGTGGGTCGCCTCGGCTGCGGCGATTGAGGCCTGCAGCATGGACTGTCCGGCCACTCGGCTTTCGCCGTAGTCCATGGTCATGATGTTCACCCCGGCAAGTTCCACACCGGATGAGAGAAACTGCTCGACGGCGGCCGACCCGTCTGTAGTCAGCCCCGACGGAGCCACGGGTAGCGTCAGCCAGACGGAGAGGCCCTTGCCCTCGGCCCACCTTCCTTGCTGCACCGCGCCGATGGCTTTGGCTTGCCGTGCGATGGCTTCCTTATCCGTCAGGGCGGTTCCCTCGATATCGAGGTCAACGGTGTTGAGGTCGTAGCGGTCGACCACGTTCGAGTAGGCCTGCTGAAGCCGGTTGTCGTCGGTGCACGCGGTGGCGAGTTCCTTGTTCGATAGCCCACCGAAGGAAACGGCGATGTCACCGCCGGTTTGCCGGAGCCTGGCAATGCGTCGGTCCAGATCAAGGTCTGAGGCGGCCGTATCCAGACTGTAGAAGGAGCCCCAGGATGGCGTGCACCCGTCCTTGGCGTCGGCCACGATGAAGGCCAAAACCACGGACTTGGTGGTGTCGCTGACTGGCTGCTCGAACGCGTACCGAGGTGTCGCCGTTACGTCGACGTACCCAGTGAAAAGTGAAGGTGACGCTGCCGCGGCACGGGTATCAGTGTAGTTACGCCAGGAAACGACGCCGGCCCCCACCACCACAGCTATGACAGCCAGCAGTACGGAGAGCCGAATCCAGGACAGCTTTCGCCCAGGAAAGTGCTTGGACATTAATCCCCCAACATTGAGACCCAAAAATTCGAGTGAGCAGAGTTAAAACCCATGAATGAGGCCAAGAAACTGTTTCAACAAATTCCGTGGACCACACGGGAATCGTAAGGCTCCTGCTATCGATTACTATAAGGGCAATCGGCGACGCCTTTGTTACAGAAGGTGGACGTTCAACCGGCTACAGGGCCGGAAGGGCGCGGTTCACAGTTTTGATGGGGAATAATGACGGACCAGTTGGTTGATTTGTCCGATGTAGAGCGGGACACCAAAGAGCTTCCCGCGGAGCGTCTGGAAAATACAGGGCGAAAGAGGCAGTGGGGGTCGGAACGGCGGTCCGAACCGTTGGCCATTGTTCACCCAACGCCGTCGTCGCGAAAGATCGTTCTTGGCAGGCTTGCCATGCTCGTGACGGTTGGGGCATGGCTGTATTACGTTGTCTCCACCATCATTCGGCAGCTTGTTGACAATCCGAACTCAGGATTCCGCTTCGGATTTGAGTCGATTTCGTACCTTATTGTTGTCACGTTCCTGACGTTCTCCGCCCTGATGTACCTTATGGCGCGGCAAGGTGCTCTGTACCGGTTCAAGGAACATCGCAGGGTCCCTCGAGGTGAACTTGATAATCACTTCGCCAACTACAAAGAGGCCGTGACGGTGTTGGTACCGTCCTACGCAGAAGAACCCCAGGTTGTGCGGGGTACGCTGTGGTCGGCCGCCCTTCAGGAATTCCCGGATCTGCGGGTGGTGCTCCTGCTGGACGATCCTCCGCATCCTACCGAGCCGGAGAAGATCCACCGCCTTGAACAGACCAGGGCGCTGGCGGGGCAAATTGCAGATGCGTTATCTGCTCCGGCAGAGCGCGCAAACAAGGCGTTGGCTACTTTCCGGGAGAGACACGCGTCGCCCCTTGCAGCGGAAACCCCTGCCACGATTGAAGCGGACGAGCTCCAACTCCTGATTGCGGAGTATGAGGCAGCGGTGGAGTGGCTGGAAGCGATGGCTGAGGCTGAAACCGTGGAAGACCATGTGGACGAATTCTTCGTGGACCTGGTCATCATGGGACTGGCTCGTGAACTTCGCTTGGTTTTGTTGGCGCTGAATGCAGCGGAGGCGCAGAACACGGCTCCAAACCCGGAGCGGATGGAACAGCTTTACCTGAGGCTCACGTGGATTTTCAACGTTCAAACCGAGACTTTTGAGCGTAAAAGGTATGCCAGTCTGTCCCACGAAGCCAACAAGGCCATGAACCTCAACGCCTACATTTCCCTCATGGGAAAACGTTGGCGGCGGGAAGAGACTGCTGGAGGCATGGTTCTGCGTCCATCCCTGGTGCCACGTGATGACGATCTGTTGGTTCCGGACAGTACCTATTTGCTGACCTTGGATGCTGATTCCCTGCTGCTGCGGGACTATTGCCTGCGCTTGGTGTACTTCCTGGAATCTGCGGGTAACGAGCGTGTGGCAGTGACGCAAACACCGTATTCCTCATTCCGGGGTGCACCTACCCGGATTGAGAGGATTGCCGGTGCCACCACGGATATCCAGCACATTCTGCACCAAGGCATGACGTACTATGGAGCCACTTTCTGGGTGGGTGCCAATGCGATTATCCGTAAGCGCGCCCTCGAGGACATCGTTGAAGTTGAGACGGTTGGCGGGTTCGAAATCCGCACCTATATCCAGGACCGCACCGTCATTGAGGACACTGAATCCAGCATTGACCTGGGCACTCATGGTTGGACGCTCGTAAATTATCCGGAGCGCCTGAGTTACAGTGCAACGCCACCGGACTTCGGTTCACTGGTGGTGCAGCGTCGACGCTGGGCCAACGGAGGCTTGCTGATCCTTCCCAAGCTCTGGAACCAACTTTCGCAGCGGCGGAACCAGCGGCAAAGAATACTCATCCGCGAAGTTCTCCTGCGCGTGAACTATATGGCGTCGATTACCTGGGCCAGCTTCGGGCTTCTTTTCCTGCTGGCTTATCCCTATGACAGCAGGCTCCTAAGTCCTGCAGTCTTTATAGCTGCCCTGCCGTACTTCCTATGCATGGGTTCAGACCTTCGCGATTGCGGCCATCGCTTCAGCGACATCTTCCGGATATACGGTTTCAACCTCATCCTGCTGCCGGTCAACCTCGCCGGCGTCCTGAAATCCCTCCAGCAAGGACTGACGGGGGACAAGATCCCCTTTGTCCGAACCCCCAAGGTCAAGGACCGGACAGCCGCCCCCGCCATTTATGTCCTGATTCCTTACGCAATCGTCGCGTTCTCGGTACTGACCGTTTGGAGGGACGCCCAACAGGGGAATTGGGGCAACGTTGCCTTCGCCTCACTGAATGCAGTGCTGGCCATGATGTGCATCCAGTCGTATATCGGCCTGTGGAACTCTGCGGTGGATGTTGTCCTGGGAGCAGTCAATTGGCTTTACGTGACGCCCAAACCGAAAGCAAAGCCCGAATCGTTGGTTGTCCCCAAAACGGCCGAGGAAGTTGATTGGGAATCGATCCTCTACCACGGCGACCGCAGGCTCAACCGGGACCTTCGCTGCGGAACCGACCGTCGTCGTCGAATTTCACTTCGCTGAAAAAGGGCCCTCCGCCATGTGGCGGAGGGCCCTGTTTTCCTTCTCTCAACGCTAGTCGGACCAGATGCCTCCGTCGAGCAGCGCTACGGCGCTGTCGAGGATGCCATCACTGGTATCAGCAACGGCAATTTCCACGGTGACTGGTACGCCCGGTTGCACGGGAACCGAACATGTGAGGGCGGTGGTCATCCCGTCCATGGCGGTGTTGAATCCGCTTGCTCCGGCGGCATTGTCAATGTAATAGCTTTCATTCGTGTGATCGTTGACGTTGTTCACGCTGATTGGGCTCTGGGTACCGGGTACCAATGCGCAGTTGGTTCCGTTGACGAAGACGCCCATGACGTCGTTGTAGGCGCTGCCCACGTATTCGGGGTATTCCTCGCTGGCAAAGAAGTAACGCACATGGAGGGTGTCGCCTGAAGGAACGATTTTGGCCCAGTAGGAGGCTGCATCAAAAGTGGGCAGATCGCCGATGAAGTTGGACAGCGTGGCGTTTCCTGGTGTTCCCAGATCGCTGGACGCCTGCTGTTCGGGTGTGCCAACGGAGTTCTGCATGTTGCCCGTGGACAGGATCCATGCGGCGCCACCGGGACCATAGTCAGTTGCCCTGCCCCACTGGGACGAGTCACCTGCTCCGCCGTCTTCTTCCACGGCGATGCCGTCGCCGAATACTTCCTCAGAGACGTCGCCAACGGGCGGTGTGGGCTTGCAGAGGTCACCTTCCCAAAGAACCAGGTTCTTGGTGATCTCCTTCTTCCACTCGTCTGTCAGCTTCATGCCGAAGACCTCGACGCCGGCAATCACGCCTATGCGGCCAGCCAGGCCTACCTCGTGTGCACAGGTTTCCGGACCGGTGGCGTAGTTGGCGTATGCGTCGAATCCACCCGTAAGTCCCGCGATTCCATACAGCTTTGCGGTCAGAGTGGGTCCGATGGTTACTGAAGATTCACTGGTCAGCTGAGGGCCTTGGAATGTTGCTTCGGCGTTGCCGCCATACTCAGCGACGGGCTGGAAATTGCCGTCTTTGTAGGACATGCCAACCGTAGTGGTTGCAGATGCTGCAGCCGTGACGTAGGTATCTGCGGTCCATTCGCTCTTCGCCTTGAGGTCGATTGAGGAGATGAACTGAATGTCTACAGGGACTGGGCCAACTTGGATATGCGCCCAGGTATTGACCGTGCCAAGGTTCTTTTCCGCGGTTCCGGTCAGCGTTCCCGTTGCGCGTGCAGTTGTTTCGGCGGACAAACCAGTGTCCAGCGTGAACTTCGCTTCCTTCAGTGACGCCCAGTGAATATCCACTTCTGCGTTGACAGCAGAATCAACACCGACTTCACTGCTGAGTGCCAGAGTTCCGGTGCCCTCCACATCCACGGTCTTCCACGCAGTTCCTGTGACGGATTTGCTCAGGGTGTCAGAGAATTTGAACGTTTTCTCGAAGATAGGCAGGGACACGTCACTTGGGGTGGCCAACTCGTCCGCTGGAATTCGACCGCCGTTACGGTTCAAGGGAGCCGCGGAGGCCTGCCCGTTATCAACAATGTCCACACCATCCGCTGGAATGAACTCCTGCTTCACGATGGTGGTGGTGGGGGTGACCAAACCGTTGGTGTCGTAAATGGCGTCCGGCAGGGTGGCCTGTTGGACAACAGCTGTCTGTTTTCCGTCCGGAGCATTAGTAACCTGCTGGACGCGAACCAACATTCCGTCCGGAGTAAACTCCGAGAAACCAGAAACAAGTACGTTGCCGGGGTCGATATCCGGTGCTCCCGCACCCACGGAGTTGAACGTGATGGTTGTATCGCCCTGAATGTATTCCTGTGCCAAGGTGTTGGTATCAATCACCAGGGTATCCGGCGAGGTCACAACACCATCCGCTGCAGGGGGCAAAGATAAGCGGTACAAGTATGCCGCCATGGCGTCACGGTTGATGGGTGAGAGCGGGCGGTAGGAAGCCGTGCCGTCTCCGTTATCCCAACCGGTAGCGATTCCCTTCGCATGGAGCCAGGAAATCTCGGTGTAGAACTGCGTCGTGCTGGTGATGTCAGAGAAGGGTGGCGTTGCTGGTGCCTGGAAATCAGGCTTGTTTTCAAAGCGGTAGAGGAAGGCCGCCATGGCGTCGCGGTTGATCGGGGCCGTAGGGCGGTACTCCCGTTTACCGTTTCCCACATCCCACCCGGTGGAGATGTCCTCCTGGTGAAGCCATGCCATTTCCTTGTAGTGCTGCTGGCCGGGGCTGACATCCTGGAACGGGGAGGTGCTTGGTGCTGTGAACTCCGGCGATCCTGCCAGCCGGTAGAGGAACGCGGCCATTGCATCACGATTGATTGCGGTCAAAGGACGGTATGTTCCGTCGGACCAGCCGGTGGAGATGCCTTCATTTGCCAGCCAGGACATTTCTTTCGCAAACATCATGCCTGCGGGTACGTCGGTGAATGTCACGGCATTTTCTGTTTCGCCGGCGGCTGTCGCTGCTGTCTGGCCGGTAAGTACCAAGGAGGCACAAAAAATGCCGACCATGGCGGTTCGGCTGGATCGGGAAAAGAGGGACCTTCGGGGGTGCCCCGCTTTGGGGCTGGGCATAGGCGTATCAGGTGACGTGCTCAAGGGGCGCTCTCTCATAAAACATAAAATGGTCTCCCGCCAATTGCCTCATTGGCGGGAGACCCGGGTGCGAACGGAATTACTGCGAGTCATTTATGGCTGATTTGCGATACTGAGCTATCGCCAAGTGGGCGTTTCTTTACTGCTCCAGCAGGCTTTGCGTGTAAGCAAATTTAGCTGTTGCCGTGATCATAAAGGTCTTTTAGTTATTAAGTCCATACACACCGCGAATATGAAGCAAGGCACCTGTCTGTTGCAGTGTCAACAAAGCGGGACAACCACATCACGTCTGTGCGGGCAATGCCTGACTAGCTGTCACTAAAGCAGGTCAAGGACAGCGCGGACGATGCTGTCGGTGTCCACCCCGTGGTAGCGATAGACGTCGTCAATACCGCCCGCCTGGCCGAAGGTGTCGACGCCGAGGTTGCGGCTTCTGACTTGGTGCACGTTGGCGAGGAACGCCAGTGTGTGGGGGTGACCGTCCAGCACCGTGACCATGGGGACGGCGCGCTCGGAGGGCAGGATTTGCTCCAGGATCCAGGACGGTGCGTCCTGGTTCTGTCCGTTGCGACCCTGCAGCGCCTCGTACAGAAGGCCGGGACTCGTAACGCAGACAACGTCCACGGTGGTGCCTTGGGCGGCGAGCCGCTCGGAGGCCGCAAGCGCCTCCGGGACCAGGGCGCCCATGGCGACGATCGTCGCCGACGGCGTCGCGGCCGCGCGCAGCATGTAGCCGCCAGCCACCGCTTGGCGACGGCGACGCTCACGGGCGGCAGGATCCTCCGGGACGGCGGCCAGTTGCTGGTCGACGGGTTTTGTGGAAAGACGCAGGTACGCGGATTTGCCGTCCGAGCGTCCGAGTTGGGACATGGAGGCGAGCAACGTCCACTCGACGTCGATCGCGAAGGCCGGTTCGTAGCTGGTGCAGCCGGGCTGTTCCAAGCCGATGGAAGGCGTCTTGATGGACTGGTGGGCACCGCCTTCGGGTGCCAGCGTCACGCCCGACGGAGTCCCTACCAGGATCGACTGCCCTCCGGCATAGATACCGTAGGACCATGGTTCCAAGGCTCGCTCAACGAACGGGTCATAGAGCACGCCGATCGGGAACAACGGCTGGCCCCAACGGCTCCAGGTTGCGCCAAGCTCGCCCAGGAGGCTGACAAGGTTGACCTCGGCTATGCCGAGTTCGATGTGCTGCCCTGTGGGCTTTTCCCGCCAGTGCATGACCGTCTCGCTGTCGTCGCTGAACCAGTTCCGGCGCTCTTCCACTGACCAGACGCCCACCTTGTTCAGCCAGCCGGCGAGGTTGGTGCTGGAGCTCACGTCCGGGCTGACGGTGACCAACCGGCGCGCCACTTCGGGCGCCGCACGGGTGACGTCGAGCAGGGTACGGCCCAGAGCCGCCTGTGTGGTTGCAGTGCCCGAGGGCGTCCTGCCGAAATCAGCCGGTACTGAGGGCGGGGCGACAGCAGGCTGCGCGGAGCGCTGAAGGGTTTCGGCCGTCATTCCCACCAGTTGCCCCTCGGTGCTTGCGGGGTCGAACCGCGTCCAAGGCGCGTCGGGGTTCTCGCCCATTCCGTGGGCGAGTTGTCGGTACTGATCGATAGTAAGCAGCGAGGAGTGGTTCTGCGGATGGCCTTCGGTGGGCAGCCCGTTGCCCTTGACGGTGTAGGCGATGATCACGGTGGGGCGGGTGTCATCGATCTGCGCGTAGGCCTCGCGCAACGCGGCAAGGTCGTGCCCGCCCAGGTTCCTGATGGCCCGCGTCAGGATCTGGTCCTCGACGCCGGCAATAAGTTCCGCGATGGCCGCACCCCCGGCGCCCTCACCCGGGAGCCTGCGGCGCAGCTCCTCGGCGGAGCAACGCAGAAGCCGCTGGTATTCGGGATTGGACATGTCAACAATGCGTGCCCGGAGTGCATCGCCTCCTGGCCTGGCCATGAGACTTTCCAAAAGATGGCCGAAACGCACGGTAATGACCTGCCAACCAGCGGCCGCGAAGAGGCGCTCAATCTTGCCCGCGGCAATGTTTGGCACCACCCGGTCAAGGGACTGCCTGTTCAGGTCTACGATCCAGACGACCTCGCCGAGATCCGCAACATTCGAGTCCAGCACGGCTTCCCAGACAGCGCCCTCGTCCAGTTCGGCGTCGCCGACCAGCGAGTACTGGCGCCCACGGTTCGGTGTGCCGCTTACGGTCTCGATGTAACGCCGCGAGATGGCACCCCAGATCGGCGCGGTGGCCCCGATACCGACAGAGCCAGTGGAGTAGTCAACGGGATCCGGATCCTTGGAACGGCTGGGGTAGCTCTGCAGCCCGCCGAACTCACGCAGCGTCGTGAGGTACTTTTCATCCAAGCTGCCCAACAGGTAGTTGATGCTGTGGAGCACCGGCGAGGCGTGGGGCTTCACCGAGACACGGTCCTCGGCGCGGAGCTGCCCGAACCAGAGCGAGGTCATGATCGTGGCAATGGAGGCACTCGAGGCCTGGTGCCCGCCCACCTTGATGCCGGATGTGTTGGGCCGCACTTTGTTTGCGTGGTGGATGATGGACGTCGCAAGCCACAGGACACGGCGTTCTATCACAGCAAGTGCTTCCAGCTGGGGGTCGTCGAGGGGCGGGACGGTCTTCGCCGCCAAGTCATCATTGACTGGGGTCAGGTTCATGGGATGCCTTAAGGGTGTGTTGGTGGTCCAGGGGTGGCGCGAGCAGTTATTGGGAGATCAGTAGTCCTCGCTTGAGGACTCCAAGGGGTGTTGCGAGAGTGCTGATGTCCTGCATGGGGTCCTCCGCCGTGACGATGAGGTCGGCCCACAGACCGGGCCGGATGCGACCCACTTGCGTCTCCATCCCAAGCATGTCGGCGGCTTCACACGTGGCAGATTTCAGTGCATGCTGTGCTGCCAGTCCGGCGTCGACATAGCGTTCCAACTCGCGGGCAAGAAGATCAAAGGTGACGTGGGCAGGGCCGGCGTCCGTCCCTGCCACGATTGACACGCCGGAGCGGAGGAACTCGGTCACGTTGGTAAACCGCGATTCCAACCGCGCCACCACATTGCGGTCCTGGGGGTTGGATAGTACTGGGTGGCCCTCTCGCAACTGCCGGGAAACGATGTCCGCTGAAATGACGGTGGGCACAATGTGGATCCCGGCATCGGCCGCCCTTCGCAATAGCTCGCGATCGGGAGCGCACTGCTCGTCCGGCCCCAGCATCGAGGCATGTTCCAGGGAGTGCACGCGTGCCTCGATGCACGCGGCCATTGAGGAACTGGCATGGGCATGGGCTGCAGTCCTCATGCCGTAGGAGCCGGCGATGACCACCGCCTCCCGGAGCAGGACGGGATCGAATTCAAAGACGCTTGGACTGGTTCCGGGAGTAAATCCGCCGCCGCTGGCCATGAGCTTGATCCAGGTGGCGCCGGCCGCGTGCTGTTCGGCGATGATGGCCTCGATATCCTCACGGGTGCGTACCTCTCCGTTCATGTCGTGACCGTGCCCGCCCACGCGACAGATCGGCGCACCGCAATGAACCACGGTGGCGACATCTGACACCATGCCCAGGGCTGCCCTCATGGGAGCAAGCAGGTGCCTGGGTGTCCCGCAGTCCCGTACCGTGGTTATTCCGGCACGAAGCGCAATCCGCGCATTCGCCACCACCTGCGCAACGATCTCGTCATCGCTGCTGCCCTGATAGGTTCCCTTCGGGTCATCACCACCATCGAAGGCCAAGTGAACATGGGCATCCATGAGTCCGGGGGCCACGAACCTGCCCTTAAGATCCAGGACGCTGCCCATGCCCGGTTCACTGCCGGCAGGAACAATACGGGAGATCTGTCCTGCCTTTAGCCACACATCGCTCAGGGAACCGGACGTCCCCGACTCGGGATCAACAACACGTGCATTGAGCAGCACGGTGACGTCGTCGCCTGTCCGGGCCGCGCGGCTGACGCTGTACGGTACGGGGCGGTCGGCCACATCAAAAGTGATGGTCATGTTAGTTGCTCCTTGGGCTTACGTGCAGCGAGTAGGTTTCGTCCAGCAATTCCCTGAGCGCGTCAGCGGCGAGGCGTACGTCTTCCGTGTCAACGTCCAGATGGGTGACGGCACGAATCGTGGACGGGCCAAAGGCGCCCATCCGGATCCCGCTGGTCTGCAGCAGGCGATCCACCAGCACGTGCGCGGTGACAGGGAAATCGACCAGGTCAAAGAGGACAATATTTGTTTGGACTGTTAGCGGATCGATCGAAATATGAGGGTTGACAGCAAGCAGTTCAGCCAGCAGGCGGGCATTCCCATGGTCATCTGCGAGCCTGTCCACGTTGTTGCGGAGGGCAAACGTACCCGCTGCCGCCACAATGCCTGATTGACGCATGGAGCCACCCCACCGTTGCTTGAGCCGCCAGGCCTCATTGATGAAATCAGCGTCGCCTGCCAGCACGGCTCCTATTGGGGCGCCCAGTCCTTTGCTGAGGTCCAGCCAGACTGAGTCGAACGGGGCACAAAAATCGTGGGCAGATACGCCAGTGGACACCACCGCATTGAGCAGGCGGGCGCCATCCATGTGGGTTTTTATCCGGTGAGCCCGTGCCACATTCGTCACTGACGTGATGCCCTCCAGCGACCAGCATGTGCCGCCTCCGAGGTTGGACGGCTGCTCTATGGAGAGCACCGCATTCCGGGCGAATGATCTCCCCTCGGGGCGGAGCGCCGCTTCAAGCTGGGCAACCGAGAACACGCCGTGGTCTGCTTTGATCGGCCTGTACAGGGCACCGGCCAGGGCGGGCGCCCCGGTTTCCTCATGGCACAGCGAATGCGCGGTCTCGTCAACAAGAATCGCGTCGCCAGGGCGGCAGTGCAGAGCATAGGCGATCTGGTTGCACATCGTTCCTGATGGCAGGAAGACAGCTTCCTCCTTGCCCAGAAGCTCCCGTGCCAGGGCAACCAGTTCGTTGGTGGAGGGGTCTTCACCCTTTTGTTCGTCCCCGACTTCGGCGTTGGCCATGGCCTGGCGCATGGCTTTTGTTGGCCGGGTAATAGTGTCGCTGAAAAGGTCGATTCTGATGGGGTAGCTTGATCCGACGGGAATCACTGTGCGGCCTTGGGCGCCTTGGCAGTGCGGGGCTGGAACAACTTGTACCCGTCCCGTGGAATGCCCACGCGAACGTGCGGGGAATCCGTGCGCTCACGGGTTTCGACCACCAAGGACTGCTCGCCGACGCCCACCCTGTACCGGAAATGGTGGCCGTGATAGGACCTCTCAAGGACGGGCCCGTTGACAGTCATTTCGTAGCCGTCAGACGACGCATCGTCAGGCAACAACGCCAGCGCTTCCGGACGAACGGCAACCACGACGCCGTCGGAATCAATGGCGGATGGTACGTGGATCGCTTGGTCCAACCCGTCGATCTTGATCGTCAGGATTCCCTTTGAGCGGCCAATCACTGTTCCCTCCAGCAAGTTGCTGGTGCCAACAAAATCAGCAACAAAGAGATCGGCAGGATCGTTGTAGATCTGCTCCGGCGTACCAATCTGCCGGACGGTTCCGGCCGACATGACAGCAATTTTGTCGCTCATTGCCAGGGCTTCGTCTTGATCGTGGGTCACAAACACCGTGGTCACGCCAATCTTGCGTTGCAACTGAAGCAACCAATCGCGAGTACGTTCCCGCAGCTTGGCATCAAGATTGGAAAACGGCTCGTCCAGGAGCAGCAAGCGCGGAGGGAAAGCCAAGGCGCGCGCCAGCGCCACTCGTTGCTGCTGACCGCCGGAGAGCTGATGCGGATAGCGGTCTGCCTGATCAGAGAGGTCAACCAGCTCGAGCACTTCATCGACGCGTCTGCGTAGGGCCTCGGGCTTGTAGCGTCGCAGCCGCAGCGGATAGCCCACATTGTCGCGGACCTTCATATGCGGCCACACGGCATAGGACTGGAAAACCACGCCGCAGTCGCGGCGTTCCGGCGGCAGGAAGGCGGAGGAATCGTGGTTGAACAAGGTCTGGTCGCCCACAACAATGCTGCCGCCGTCCGGCTTGAGCAGTCCTGCGATGGACCAGAGCGTTGTGGATTTGCCGCAGCCGCTTGGCCCAAGCAACGTCAGTATCTGTCCGTCGGTGGCTGTCACCGAAACGTTGTCCAGGACCGTCAGACGGCCAAGCTTCTTGGTGAGATTGGTGATGACCAGATCAGACATTAGGGCGAACTCCAAACAGAATGCGTCCTGCGCCCAGGACAGCTGCGGTGATGACGAGTTGGATGACTCCGAGGGCGGCCACGGTGCCGCCGAGGCCATTTGCTGCGATCTGAAGCATGGCCAGTCCCAGAACCTGGGTTTCAGGGGTTACCAGGAAAACTGCGGCGTCGGCTTCGTTGAGCATTGCTACAAACAGCAGGACATATGAGATGCCCATGGCTGGCCTCAGGAGGCTGAGGATGATGGTGCGCATCGCCGTCCACCAATCCGCCCCGGCCGAGCGCGCGGCGCGGTCCAGGTCCGCACCCAGTGCGGCAAGTGAGGGATAGAACGCGGCGTAGCCCATGGCTAGCGCCCGCACCCCGAAAGCGATACCCACCGCCCAAAGTGTGGCCCTGAATGTTCCGGACTGGTCCAGGATGGCAAACGTCCAGAAGAAGGCCATGCCGGTGATCAAGCCCGGGACGGCACGGGGATAAAGCACGATGTGCTCCAGGGATCCACGGAACCGGAAGCTGGAACGGTGGGCAACCAAGGCGATGACGGCGATGCAGGCCGTCGCGATGGCAGCGCCGACTGTGGCAATCAGCAAGCTGTTGCCAATAGCTCCGGTGTAGAGCGGGTTGGTCAAAATCGCGGAGAAGTGGTCAAGCGTCAGCAGGCTGAACGGGTTGATCGCGGGGGTCAGAACAGCGGTGACGGAGGCGAGAACCACCCCGCTGAGCGGCACCAGGGTTGCGCAACCCAGAACAATTCCGACGCCGGCGGACAGCAACCAGCCAAAGGCGCCTAATTTGACGACGTTTGCCGGCCTGGATGACTTGCCGCCGGTGGTGGTGAAGCGGGCGAGGTCGCCGGCCAGGCGGTTGCGCAGCAACAGCAGCAAAGTGACGGCGAGCAACAACATGACCGCTCCTGCAGGCAGAACTCCTCCACCGCCGTCGGCGCTTCCGGTCCACTGCCGGTACAGGTACGTGGACATCATGTCGATGTTCTTTGAAGTACCAAGGATGAGCGGAATTCCCAGCGTTTCCAGCGCCAACGCGAAGACCAGCAGCCCGGAGTTGAGTAGTGCCGGGCGCAGCAACGGCAGAGTCACCGTGATCAAGGCACGGAAGGGACCGGCGCCGCTGCAACGGGCCGCTTCCTCGAGTGTGGAATCACCTGAGGACAGCGTCCCGCGGGCAAAGAGATAGACCACAGGCGAGCCGAGGACAGTACCCATGACCACCATTCCCGCAACACTGTAGAGGTCAAACGGGACAGTGAACGGTGTGTACTGTTCCAGTAAATGTGTGGCATATCCGTTTTTCGACCACATTGACTGCCACCCCACGATGAGCACTAGTCCAGGCAGGACCAAGGGCAGGACGATCAGGGCTGAGTAGAGCTTCCGCAGCGGGAGGTCGGTGCGGGCTACCAACAAGGCCACTGTGGTTCCAACCAGAACTGAGCCGATGGTGGCGAAGACGGCGAACTGGAGACTGTTGGCGACGGCTGACCACCAAAGTGGATCGGTCGCCAGTTTACGGAAGTTGTCCAGGGTGCCGCTGCCGCCGCCCTCATAGAGCGGCGTGGACCACAGTGATGACCAGATGATCGGCACGATCGGGCCGAGGATCAGCAGGACTGCGAGGATCCAGACGCCGTAGTGGATGACTTTCTCCGGCAGCCATGCCCGTTTGATGTTTCCTGCAGCCGGAGCCGGAGGCGGGGCCTTGGGGTCTGTCAGTGTGGAGCTGCTCATCGCCCGAATGCTTCTTTCCAGCGGTTCTTGAAGGCCGGTGCATCGTTCACCAGGGCCTCATCCCACTTGGCGATGTTGATGTTCTCCGCACCCAATTGTTCTGTTACTTTCGCGAGGTTCACCGGGCAGTCCACCCCGTCCAGGTAGGGCGCGAACCCGCCGGCGCAACCGGCTGTCTGGCCGGCCTTGTCAATCAGGAAGTTGAGGAACACTTTGGCCGCGTTGGGTGACTTACCCCCGGTTGTTGCTCCGGCACCGCGGGGCATGAAGGGCGATCCATCCTTGAAGAACTTGTAGTTCAGCACCTTGGCGGTAGCGCCTGTGAGTAGTGGCCGGGTAGCGCCGGACTGGAAGTAGGACATGGTGTACTCGCCCTGCAGGAGTTTGTTGTACATGGGTCCTGCACTGGCTTCCACCTTGGTGTTCTTTCCGAGTTGATCCAGGACGTCCCATCCGGCCTCTCCCGCCTTGGCTATGTAGGCGTGATTTACCGTGTAGCCAAACTCCGTAGTGCCGTCGTAGGTGACGATCTTCCCTGTGAGTTTGGGGTCGCCGGACATCTTGGCGAGTGCTTCAAGGGAATCGGGCTGTTCGGATTCGGGCAGGAGGGTGGTGTTGATCAGCGCCATGACCGGGTTCAGTTCCATTGCGAAGACACCGGGGGCGAGTTTCGCGAAGTCGGGCAGCGGCGCCGCAGCAGGTGGTGTGAAGTCCTGGATGTCACCACGCTTGACCAGATCCAGGAAGTTCGCGCCTTGGAGGCTGACGATGACGTCCGCCGTCTTTCCACCGGTGGCTTTCTCGTTGAGATACCGCTGAAAGCTTTCGGTGCCGCCAAGGCTGATGTAGCTGGTCTTGATATCGGGGTACTGGGTTTGGAAAGCAGCCAGGACCGGTTTCATGGTGGCCTCATTCGCCTCGCCGTAAACCAAAAGCGAGCCTTCCTTGCGGGCAGCATCCAGAATTGCCGGATCCATAGCTGCGGCCGTCGGAATGTCCGTCTTGGCGGCGTAGGCGTTGGGGACGTCATTCCCGGTGCTGCAGCCTGTCAGGGCTGCGAAGCCGCAAAGTGCGGCAACAGCGACTAGTGCACGGCGTTTCATGTGGGACTCCTTTGTCACGGCACTGAACTTTGGGTTGGGACGGTGCTTTGAGTTATCGCGTGGGATGGAAACTCGCGGAAGGGGCGCCGCTGGCGCCCGGGAAAACCTGTCCATCGGGGTGTCTCGTTCTTGCGTTGTTTCTCTTGGTCTACGAGCCACCTTGGCGTCCCGTAAGTGAATCGGCATCGGCTGTGAAGTACTTTTGGCCGGTGCTTGTGTTGCGGAGGAATCTTCGCGTGTCTGCCAGGGTGAGGCATCGCTGTCTCGCGTCAGCTGGCGTTTCCTTAAGTGAAGTTCTGTGATCCGCAGGTTGTTCTTAAACTTTGGCACGTAGCGGGCTATTGCGCAATAAGTGAATGCGACTAATCTTGTGAACATGAAAAAGTCCTCCACCGCCCCGGAGCGCGGCACTAGGCCGCGGAACCGGCGCGCCCTGATTCTTGCTGCTGCAGGTGACCTCTTCGCGCAGAAGGGATATCCCCAGGTCAGCATGACCGATGTAGCCAAGGCGATGGCAGTGCAGCCATCCGCCCTCTATAGACATTTCCCGGGCAAGGGTGAGCTTCTTCGCGAGGCAGTGGTGGCCAGCCTCGAGCCCGTTTTGGATAGCATCACCCAGACGCCCGACGGCGACCTCGAACAGTTGATCACGGCGCTGGGGCGGGCAATTCTGGTGCACCGGGAGAACGGCGTGCTGTGGGAGCGGGAATCCCGCCATCTCCCGCCTGCCGTCCGCTTCGATATTGCCAGCGGTATCAAGTTCGCCATCAGTGGCAAGCTACAGTCCGGCAGCTCCGCTCTGCCCGCTGCCGAGGCGGACCTGCGCGCGTGGGCCATGTTTGCGGCAATGATCAGTGTGTCGCACGACCCAAACCGGCTCTCCAGCGCGGACGAAGAATCCCAGCTGACCACGCTCGCCCGCACACTACTGGTCATGCCAATGCCCCCGATCAAAGCGGCGGCGAATCACCGTAGCGGGCCCCTTGACTTGCCGCGCACCCGCCGCGAGGCGTTGCTGGCAGCCTCAATCCGGCAGTTCGCTGCGAACGGGTTTGACGCCGTCAGCCTTGACGACATCGGCGCTGAAGTTGGAGTGGCGGGTCCCAGCATTTACCGCCATTTCGACAGTAAGGCGGAAATGCTTGCCGCAGCACTGCATCGCGCCAAGGAAGTGCGGTGGATGGACATGTCGCAGGCTCTCACTGAAGCCGCCGATGCGGCCGAGGCGCTGGAGCGCATCCTTTCCTCATACATTGCGTTCTCCTTGGGAAGCCCTGAATTCCTGCAATTGGCAGTGTCCGAACGTCCGCACCTTCCCGAACGGGAGTTGCGAAACTTGATGGAGGCCCAGGGTGACTACATCACCGATGTGGCCTCGCTGGTCCAGGACGTTTACCCCGGCGCCGATCAGGAAGTGGTGAGGACCAGGGTGAAAGCGGCGTTGCACGTGATCAGCAGCGTTGTCCGCACCCCGTTCCTCCGGGACATCCGCGGCATCCAGGAAATTCTTGAACAGATTGCCAAGGGCCTCATCGCTCCCACGCCGCAGTGAGGGGCCGCGCGCCCTCCAGTCCACTTACTGCCTGAGTTTTCCGGCCGCATTCCATTAGAAATGAGATCTTGCGCACAAAGCATCTCAGTCATAAGATAATGACTACTGAAGTAATCTGCATCACTTCAAAGCTCATTCTGAGACAGGTGCCTAAGGCAGCCCTGATCACCAGGGTCCACGCATAGCGGGGCCGACTGTTCGCAAAATTACCTGGAGGCACAATATGAGTGCAGTGGTCGCACAACCATCGGGCGCGAGTTCTCCGAGGAAGGTCGCCTTCGCGAGCCTCATCGGCACGACTATCGAGTGGTACGACTTCTTTATCTACAGCACCGCAGCGGTGCTCGTTTTTCACCACCTCTTCTTTCCTGGCTTCGACCCGACAACCGGGACCCTGCTTGCGTTCTCGACTTTCGCGGCCGGCTTCGTCGCCCGTCCCCTTGGGGCCATCGTCTTCGGCCACTTCGGTGACAGGGCAGGCCGGAAGCCGATGATGGTCCTCACCATCCTGATCATGGGGATTGCCACAGTAGCCATTGGACTACTGCCCACATACGACTCGATAGGCGTGTTCGCCCCAATTCTGCTGGTTGTACTGCGGCTGACCCAAGGATTCGCACTCGGGGGAGAGTGGGGCGGTGCAGTACTGATGGCTACCGAACATTCCCCCGAGGGCAAGCGAGGCTATTTCGGCAGCTGGCCGCAGGCAGGCGTTGCAGTCGGGCTGATCCTGGCCATGACGTTGTACATACCCTTGGAGTCGATGTCGGAGGACGCCTTCATGGCCTGGGGCTGGCGGGTCCCGTTCCTTCTCAGCGCGGTACTGGTTATCACTGGCCTGGTTATTCGTGTGAAGGTCGCAGAGAGCCCGGAGTTCGATCGAGTCAAGGCTGACCACGGCGTTGTGCGTCTGCCTGTAGTCGAGGTGCTTCGGACACACCCCAAGCAAGTGTTCCTTGTAGCCGGTGCCAGTCTGGCACCGGGAATCTTCTTCTACCTGATCACCGTGTACAACTTTGTTTACGCAGGGAAGTCCGGAGATCTGGACTCGACGGCGATGTTGGTCCTGGTGATCGTCACCTCCGCGATTGGCTTCGTAGTTACCCCGATCGCCGGTGCGCTCTCAGACAAATTCGGCGGGCAGCGGGTGTACTTGTGGGGCCTTGCGCTCATCGTCATCGTTGCTTTCCCCTTGTATTTTGCCCTTGATGGGGGCACTTATGGCCTCATCGCCGTGTGCTACGTTGCGGCAACGGTGGCCGTCTATATCCCATGGGCACTGTCACCGGCATACTTCTCAACCGCCTTTGACGCAAAGGTCCGCTATAGCGGGTTGTCCTTGGCTACTACTCTTGGCAATCTCTTCGGCAGCGCCATTGCGCCCCTTATTGCCGGTGCCCTGTTTGCTGCGACAAATGCGTCTGTCTCGACGTCGCTTTACGTCTTCGTCGCTGGAACGGTGTCCATCACTTGCGCTGTTTTGCTCGGTCGGGTCATACGAAAGAAGGCATCGCGGGCTGGGAGACGCAGCGATGCGATCGGGGCTGATGAGGTCCCCTCATCCACGTATTCGGAGTGACACAAGGCATTCCGCTGTATCAAACGCCAACAAAGGAAGGAACTACCATGAGCGGCAACGATCAACAGTTCAAAACATTCACCCTGGAACGAGCAACACCCACCATCGGGGCGTACATCCATGGATTGGATCTACGTGAAGAGATCACCCCGGAATGCCGGACGGAACTACGGGAAGCTTTCCTCGAGCACCAAGTACTGTTTCTCCGCGATCAGCACATCACGCCGGATGATCAAATCGAATTCGCCAAGGTTTTCGGCGACCCCCAGGAAGTAAGTGCGTTCTTCCCCTCCCTCCCCGAATATCCGCACATTGAGGTGCTGGAGTCGCGTGGCCGGGCTGCGGGGACCGACGTCTGGCACTCGGACTTGACCTGGCAGGCGACGCCGAATTCCGCTACCTGCCTCCACGCCCAGGAAATTCCTCCGTGCGGCGGAGATACGCTCTGGGCGAGTATGACTGCCGCGTATGACGCTCTGCCGGAGAACGTGAAAAGCGTCATTGACGGGCTTGAGGGGGTGCACGACTGGGAAAAGGAACTCACCGGAGTTGTCCGCCAGGGTCCCGACGGCGAGGCGCGCTACGACGAGACCCGGCGGAAGTATCCACCCATGACGCACCCTGTTGTGCGTAAGCATCCGGAAACCGGTCGAAAGCTTGTCTACGTCAACGCGTTGTTCACCACCCGGCTTACGGGCATTTCCACCCAGCTGGGGGACTCGCTGAGAAACATGCTCACCGACCTCGCCAGGACTCCGGAATACCAGGTTCGTTTCCGTTGGGAACCGAACTCCCTGGTGATCTGGGACAACCGATCCACCCAACATTACGCGGTGGGGGACTACCACCCGCACTACCGACTGATGCACCGGGTCACCCTGAAGGGCGACCGCCCGGCATAGTCCGGGCCCGAACCGTGCCGGGCGGCCTGTTGCGGGCCGCCCGGCAAAAAGCCCCCTACCGGGCGAACGCGAAAGAAGGCTGACCAATGCGAGGCCAGAAATTAGGGGCAGGGCTGATAGCCCAGAGCCAGTCCGCCCTTCCACCCTTTATATTGCATCAGCCCACTTCGCTCGGAGTTGCTGTGGCTCTTGCCCGGCAGCATCCAGAGGCTGTGATTGCGGCGGGTTGTTCGGACCTGGTGGCGCAATTCCGCGAGGGATTGGAGCCGGAGGTGCTGATTTCCGTGCGACGGATCAAGGAATTGCGGGCCATATCGAATAATGCCGGGGTTCTGCGCATTGGTTCCTTGGTGAGACACGCTGAAGGCAGCAGAAGCCCGGAAATACTGTCCACCCTGCCTGCCCTGGCAGCAGCCTGGGGATCAATTGCCACAGTTCGAATCCGCTATCGCGGCACCCTCGGAGGCAATCTCCTGTCCCGTCGATATAGATACGAAATGCCTGTCATTCTGGCGGCGCTGGGTGGGCAGATGCAGTTTCAAGGGGGTGACGTTGAATCCCTGCCCGTCTTCTCACTGTGGGACCAGGACTCACTCCGGGACCGGAACCTTGGCAACGCAGGCATTCTGACCGCCGTCGCCGTCGACACTGCGTCCCTGTTGTGGTTCGGCTACGAGCGGTCAATGCGCCCGGTGAGCACCGTGTCCCTCGCTGTACGAAAGGACCCTGTGGCCGGCCTCACCGTTTCTGCTGTCTGTGGCAGTGAATACCGGCAGCCTTTCGTGCTGTCACATACTGCCGAGGCAACTGACATCGCCGAGCTTGACCCGGTCTCCGTGGGCGGGGTTTTGGCGGCTCAGCTTCCGGACGAGGCGGGCGACTACGCGGGGTCCATCGACTACCGCCGACACTTGGTGGGCGTTCTCTGCCGCCGTCTCCTTGCCCAAGCAACCGGTAACCAAAGGAAAGGATAGCCAGCCATGAACCTTGAATCACCGGAATCAAGCGAGCAAGCATTCACCCACAAGGTTGAATTCGAGCTGAACGGAAGCCCGGAACGGCATCGTGTCCCTACGAGTGCCACGGTCTTGGACCTGCTTCGCAACAGCTGCGGTAAACAGGGGGTCCGTGCGTCGTGTGAGCGCAGTGTCTGCGGTGCCTGCACTGTTTTGGTTGATGACCTTCCTGTAGCTGCGTGTTCCACGTTTGCCTTCGATGTTGACGGTACGCGTGTTGAAACCGTTGAGGGCTTGGCAGCCCAGGACGGCACGTTGAGTGCCCAACAGCAGGCATTCAGGGAATGTGGCGGCTTCCAGTGCGGCTTCTGCACATCCGGCATGCTGATGCTGACCACGGGGCTGCTGCGGCAGAATCCGCAACCGGACCGGGACCTGATCCGGGAATGGATCAGTTCGAACACCTGCCGTTGTACGGGCTACGAGATGATCTTGGAATCCGTGGAGCGTGCCGCAGAACTGGCCTCAGACAAGCAGCAGGATCAGGATTTCGAATGACCGGGTTCGTGAATCCTTGCACTCCGGACGATGCGCCGATCGTGGGACGCGACCACCCACGCCTGGACAGCACCGCGAAGGTAACCGGCCGTGCCGTCTACACGGTGGACATTGTGAAGCCCGGGATGCTTCACGCGAAGGTCTTGCGAAGCCCGCACGCGCATGCCCGGATTCTGAGCATCGATGCTTCGGCCGCCCGCTCCCTGCCAGGAGTCACTGCCGTGGTCACCCGGGAGGAAATCACCGGACTGCACTCGTACGGCACCTACGTCAAAGACCAGCCGATTGTGGCCACAGAGTCGGTCCGCTATGTTGGCGACGTCGTCGCTGCAGTGGCCGCAGTGGACGAACGCACCGCTTTCGCAGCACTGGATTTGATCCGTGTTGAGTACGGGCAACTGCCGGCTGTCTTTGATGTGAGAGCAGCGATGGAGCCCTCCGCGCCCGCCATTTTTCCCGACCAGCCCTTCGCCGCCTATCCCGAGTACGGCGATGGAGCCTCGGGAGCGGCACACACTGCCCACAACGTGAGCTACGAATTCCGCTACGAAACGGGAGAGGAGAGCGTCTGGGCGGATTGCGACTACATCTTCGAGGACACCTTTACCTTCTCCCGCATGAACCACATGCACCTGGAGCCCTTTGCCACGGTTGCCGAGGCGACAGAGAACGAAATCGAAGTGTGGACCTCTACTCAGAGCCCTTTCCCAATGCGCAAGGAACTGGCGAGGGTTTTTGGGCTGCCTGAAAACGACATTCGGGTCAACGTCCCACTCCTGGGCGGCGGCTTTGGCGCCAAGAACGGCCCAAAAACGGAGGCGATCGCCATCCGGCTCTCACAGTTGTCGGGTGGGCAGCCGGTGCGTTACTGCATGAGCACAGAGGAAGTCTTCCTGACACTGAGCCAGCATGACGCCATCCTCACGGTCACATCGGGGCTCAAGGCTGACGGCGAGTTCATGGCGCGCAAGTCGCGTGTGCTGCTCAACGGTGGGGCTTATGCGGATGCCAGCCCGCTGGTGGCGGAGAAAGCGGGCTATCGGATGCCCGGGGCCTACCGCTGGAAGCGTATTGATTCCGTTTGCCAAGCAGTGATCACCAACTCCGTTCCTGCCGGCGCCTACCGTGGTTTCGGCGCAACGCAGGCCACCTGGGCCAGTGAGCGCCAGGTTGACCTGATCGCCGAACGGCTGGGTTTTGATCCCCTTGAGCTTCGACTAAAAAACGCCAAGGAATTGGGGGAGGAGTTCGTACCAGGAGAAACGCCCATCGATTCGGACCTTAGGCATGGCCTGAACCTGGTGGCGGACGCCATCGGTTATCGCGACCGTACGCGCTCAAGTAATCGTGGCATGGGCGTGGCCATCGGCATCAAAGATGGTGGCGGCGTCAACAAGCCTGCCCAAGCCAGGGTGAAGGTGACCACCAACGGCGATGTGTTCCTGAATTGCGCCCTGGTGGAAATGGGCCAAGGCGGTCATTCGGCGTTGTGCCAGATCGTGGCGGAGACGCTCGGATGCGATCCGAAGCGGGTGAAGTATGCCGCTATTGACACCGACAACACCCCTTTCGACCAAGGCACCAACGCCTCTTCGGGCATCGCAGTCATGGGTCATGCCGTCCTGCAGGCTGCAGAGCGAGTGAAGTGTTCCGTTCTGGACATGGCGGCCGAACACCTGATGCTGGACCGGCAGTCGATCCGTTTGGACAACTGGCACATCGTCGATGCTGAAGGCATCACCTATGAGCTCCCGCCGCTGATTATGGACAGATTCGGCGGAACGGGATTCGAGTTTACGGCGGACGGCTACTACAAGGTCCGTAACTCCAGCAGCGCACCCCTGGAAGCACCCTGCATTTTTTGGGAGATCGGTTGGGCAGCTGCCGAAGTGGAGGTTGATCCGGAAACCGGTCGGGTGGAGCTTTTGCAGCTGGTGGTCAGTGGGGACGCCGGCAAGGTGGTGAACAAGTTGGGTTGCCGCGGCCAGGACGAGGGCGCAGCGGTCTTCGGGCTGGCGCAGGCACTCTTCGAGGAACTGCGTTACGACGACGGTGTGCTGCTGAATGGTGAGGCGCTCCTCTATCGGGTGCCTTTGGCTGAGGACATTCCCCGGCGCTTTTCCTCCATTACCCAGGAACAGGGCCATGGGGCCGGACCCTTTGGGACCAAGGGGATGGGCGAAGGGGGCATGCTGCCCATTGCTCCAGCGATTGCCCAAGCCATCGCTGACGCAACCGGGGCACAGCTGACATCGTTGCCCATGACGCCTGAACGCGTCTACAACGGCATCCGCGCTGCGCGTGTGCGCCAAGGCGGGGCTGATGGAAATGCGTGAGGTGATGGAGGCGCTGGAGAAATCATTGCTGGGCGATCAACATGTCGCCTTGGCCACGGTGGTCCGCACGGAGGGCTCCGCGCCACGGGCAGTCGGAACGTCCATGCTTGTCACCGAAGACGGATCGCCGGTCGGTTCCGTTTCAGGTGGATGCATTGAGGCAAGTGTGATCGAAGCAGCAGCCGGGGTCCTCGCCAGCGGGGTTCCGGAGCTTTACCGATTTGGCATTTCAGACGACGACGGGTTCGGCATCGGGCTGACGTGCGGCGGCAGCGTTGAGATCTTCATCCAAAAGTACGCTCCGGGCTCCTGCGCACAGTTTGCTTCACTGCAGAGGGCGCTGAATGAAAATCTGCCCTGCGCCATGGTCACCATTTTCGACGGCGTACCTGGCCTGGTGGGTCGATCCGAAGTGGTGCTGCAAACTGCGGATGTCGAAGAGCTGTTTGAAGGTACCGCACTTGCTCCCGACGCCGTCAGCGCCGTCGGGGTTGCAGTCCAGGAGGCAATAGCCTCCGGAAGTACGACGTCGGTCACTCTCCTGGCGGATACCGGTACCGAAAAGCCGTTGTCCTTGCTGATCGATGTCTACCGTCCTGCCCGTAGGCTGCTGATCTTCGGGGCCATCGATTTCTCCGCCTCCTTGGCCCAGTTGGGGGCTTTCCTTGGCTTTCACGTCACTGTTTGCGATGCCCGATCTGTGTTCGCGACAGCCGAGCGTATTCCCGCAGCCCATGAGATCGTGGTCGATCAACCGGCGCGCTACCTGCAGGAAGAAATCGCTCTGGGCAGGCTCGCCCCTGATGCCGCTATCTGTGTGTTGACCCATGATGCCAAGTTCGATGTTCCGGTCCTTGATGTAGCCCTAAGACACGGTTTTGCGTACATCGGCGCGATGGGCTCACGCCGAACTGCCAGTGACCGCCGGGAGCGGCTGATTGGCTTGGGCCACACTGATCGGTCGGTGGAACCTCTCCGCTCGCCCATCGGCTTGGGCCTTTCCGCTTCCACTCCCGCTGAAACCGCGGTCTCCATCATGGCGGAGATCATCGCTGCCAAGAGCCAGAGCTCAGGCCTGCCCTTGGCGCACACCAGCGAGCCGATCCATAGAGATGCGCTGGAGCACGCAGATCCAAAGCCACATTAACTTTGAACCTAAATATCTTGACAGAAAGTATCTTACTACTGATATTCTTTTTGTATGACGTAGTTCACAGGATTGGTACGCACCACCCTTGAGCGGCACGCATGAATTGACGCCGTGGGAAAGACAGAGAGATGAACGGAAGCCGATGATGAATACGGACAGCCTGGTGGATACGCGGGATGAAATTTACGTGGGCGGCGTGTGGACCCGAGGCAGCGGCGCACTGATCGAATCCGTGAATCCCGCTAACTCAGAGGTATTCGCCACCCTCCATGGAGCAACGACGGCGGATGTGGACGCCGCGGTAGCTGCTGGCCTGAAAGCCGTGGAAGAGTCCGGATGGGCAAAAAAACTCCCTCACGAACGTGCCGCTGTCCTCCACCGCATCAGCTCAGCGATTGAGGCCAATGCTGACCGCATTGCCGAACTGCAGACGCTGGATACGGGTAAGACACTTGTGGAAACCAAGGCGCTCGCCATGAGCGCGGCAGCCACGTTCCGCTTCACTGCCTCCGCCCTGGAAACCATGGAGGACGCACTGACGTCCCCTCGCGGGAACTACCTCAGCATGTCCACCTATGAGGCGATCGGCGTAGTAGGAGCCATCACGCCATGGAACTCGCCGATTGCCAGTGACGCACAAAAAGTTGCTCCGGCACTCGCGGCGGGAAACGCAGTCCTGGTGAAGCCACCCGTCTGGGCTCCCTGGGTTTCGCTCCTGTTGGCGCGGATTTGTGAGGAGGCAGGACTTCCGGCAGGTCTGCTGTCCGTCCTCCCCGGCCCCGGCCGCGTCATTGGCGATGCGATTGCCCGGCACCCAGACGTTGGCAAGATTTCCTTCACGGGTGGCACTTCCACGGGGCGCCAGCTGGGCCATATTGCGGCGGAGAAAATCATGCCGATCACCTTGGAACTGGGCGGGAAATCGCCCACCATTATTTTTGCTGATGCTGACGTGGACCAGGCTGTGGCCGGCGTGCTTTATGGCATCTTCTCTTCGAGCGGTCAGAGCTGCATTGCCGGCTCGCGCGTCTTCATTCAGCGATCGGTCTACGACGCCGTCGTCGAAAGACTGATCAAGGGTGCCGAAGCCCTGCGAATCGGACCGGGAACGGACCCAAGCACCCAAGTTGGGCCATTGGTTGCCCATGCCCACCGGGACGCCGTGGCCAGGATGGTTGAAGACGCGAGGCTGGCTGGTGCGCAGATCCTCTGCGGTGGCGCCGTGCCCAAGGAGCCCAGACTTCAAGCCGGTGCTTTTTATGAGCCCACCATCATTGCCGGTGTGAGCAACTCTGACGTCATTTGCCAGGAGGAAATCTTCGGGCCCGTGGCCGTGATCCTGCCGTTTGAGGATGAAGCGGACCTCATCCTTCAGGCCAACGACAGTGTCTTTGGTTTGGCCTGCGGAATCTGGACCGCTGACTACCGCCTGGCCTGGCGCACAGCGAGGGCTGTTTCGGCCGGCACCGTCTGGGTCAACACCTATAAGCAATTCAGTATCTCCACCCCGTTCAGCGGGCTTAAGGAAAGCGGTCTGGGCACCGAAAAGGGCCGGGACGGCATCCGATCCTATATGCACCAGAAGAGCATCTACATCGACCTCTCGGGTGCATCCATCCCATGGGCCGGTAACTAGGCCGGACAGGCTGCCACCATCTTGCTTTCGAAAGGTACGTCAATGAATGCTCACCCCTACAGCCCGGCCTTTGTGGCCGGGGGATTCGGCTTTGTCTCCGGCGCCTTGTCGGTTGATGAAAGTGGTACTGCTGTACCCGGCCGCTCTGAAGCACTGGTTGCCGCAGCCGCGAGGCTCTCCGAACGACTGGAAACCGTCGGCATGTCCTTGGCTGACGTCATTAAGACCACCTATTTCGTCACGGATGTGACGCTGCGGGACGAAGCGAACAGTCACTACGAGCAGCTGTTCGAGGAGCCGCGTCCGGCACGTTCGTTTGTGGAGGTCGCTGCCCTGCCCTATGGCGCCACGGTGGAAATCGAAGCAATCGCGCACCGGAGGAAATGAGGACCAATGAGCGTGGAAATTCAGAACCGTGCGGCGGTGACCCTTGATGTCCCCGAACCGAAAATACTGACACTCAGGGTGCACCAGAAAACCTGGGAGGCCGACGGCGTCATCCGGATTATGTTTGTTGATCCTGCGGGGGCGGCGCTCCCGCAGTGGCTTCCCGGTGCCCACCTGAGCCTGCATCTGCCCAATGGGCTTACTCGCGAATACTCCTTGTGTTCGGACCCGGAAGACTCCACCAGCTGGACCGTGGCCGTGCTGCGAACCCCTGATTCCCGCGGTGGCAGCAGGCTGATCCACGACGAGCTCCCCGTGGGAACGCTCATTAAGGTTGAGGGTCCGCGCAACAACTTCCAGCTTGACCATGCCGAACGCTATGCACTGGTAGCTGGCGGTATTGGCATCACCCCGATTATTTCCATGGTGCGGCGGTTGGAATCAGTCGGAGCTGACTGGTCCCTGCTGTATACCGGCCGGTCACGTTCAACCATGGCCTTCCTATCGGAGGTTTCAGGCCTGCCCCGGCACCGGATAAGCATCCACGCTGCCGACGAAGCCGACGGCAAATTCGCGGATCTCTCAAAGGCAGTCGGCTCGCTCCCGCCTGAAGCGCTGGTGTATGCCTGCGGCCCGGAATCATTGATGCAGGCTGTTGCCGGCGCCATGGCAGACGACTCGCAATTGAGAATTGAGCGGTTCAAAGCACCGGACATCGTGCCCGGACCGGAACTCGACCCGACAAGTTTCGACGTCATCTGCCACAGCACTGGTCAGCGGATCGCCGTTGGACCCGATGTTTCGGTTCTGGAGGCCCTCAACGATGCCGGCATCAACGTTCCCAGCTCATGCGCAGAGGGCATCTGCGGAACCTGTGAAACCGGAGTCATCGACGGGGACGTTGAGCACCGTGATTTCCTGCTTTCCCCGGCCGAACGGGCCGAGAACAAGTCAATGTTTGTTTGCGTCTCACGTTGCCGGTCCCGGGACCTGATTTTGGATCTCTAGTACGAACATCACTCGACTGAAGGTTGATTCCCATGAACTATTTCTCAGCAGAGCCTGTCTGCAATCTGCGGTCGCTGCGTTCTGTGTCCCTGAAAGTGCCCGACACCCGGCCGGCCAGGGATTTCTACCATGAAGTCTGGGGCCTTTCCACCGTGGAGGAGGACACTGACAAGTTCTGGCTCCGCGGAACCGGTTCCGAACACCACATCCTGAGGCTGGAAAGAGGCGAGCAGAATGCCTTGGGCGGGGTCTCTTTCGCCCTGGCCACGCCGCAGGACGTTGACCGTGCCGCCACCAAGCTCACCGCTTTGGGGATTCCGCTTTTCCGTGAGCCCGGACCTTTGGATGATGCTGCCGGCGGCTATGGTCTCCAGTTGGTAGACCCCGAAGGCAGGCTGGTGGAGCTCTCGGCCGACGTCCACGCGGTTGTCAGCCAGGAGCCCGCAGGTCGGCGGGCGCTTCCACGCAAGATCGCCCATGTGGTGCTCAATACCGTGGATATTGACCGCGCAACGGCCTTTTATACGCAGGTACTGGGGATGCGGATTTCAGATTGGTCCGAGCACCAGATGGCCTTCCTGCGGTGCAACAGCGAGCACCATGCCATCGCGTTCAACCAGGCTCCCTGGACCTCGGTCAATCATGTGGCTTACGAGATGCAGAGCATTGATCACTTCATGCGCGGCATCGGCAACCTGAAGCGGCACAACATCGCGCCCCAGTGGGGGCCGGGCCGGCACGGTCCGGGTGACAATACGTTTTCCTACTTCACAGACCCCGCGGGCCTGGTTTGCGAATATACCTCCGAAGTAGCCCAAGTGGACGAGGACAGTTGGTTGTGCCGCACTTGGGAGCGCACACCTGAACTGTCCGACCAGTGGGGAACTGCAGGTCCACCCACCACCGCGGTCCGAAGCGCCATGGCCGGCATTCCGGACAGCGGGTACAAGTCGCTGGTGGTCCCTGGACGTGAGGACTACTTCTCCATGCCGGAAACTCCTGCCGCAGAAAAAGCCCATGCGTAGCACCTCGCTGCCGCCAGCCACCGACACAGCGTCGACTGTTGCCGAACGCCGGAAAACTGTCCATGGGGTCTCCCTGGTTATTCGCGGGGAAGGCACTCCTGTCTTCCTCATGCACGGCATCGGAGGCGCCGCGTCATCCTGTGGTGCCCTGTCTCAGTTGCTGAGCGCACACGGATTCCAGACGTTTTGCTGGGATGCACCCGGTTACGGCGAATCATCAGCTCCACCGGAAGGCTTGGATCATCCTGCTTTGGTGTTGGACATCCTGGCCACCTTGAATGTTGGCCCTGCCCACCTGATCGGCACGTCCTGGGGAGGCGTGATCGCCACCCGGATAGCCGCTCAAGCACCTGAGGCAGTGCGTTCCATTGTGCTGGCGGACAGCACCCGTGGTTCGGGAATTACCCGGACCGCAGCGCAACGCATGCTGGCGCGCGTTCCGGAACTGGCCGCCGTCGGTCCCGAAATCCTTGCGGCCCGACGGGCAGCAAGACTGGTTTCCCCGTCAGCCCCGGCATGGGTGGCCGAAGCTGTACGCGCGGATATGGCTGCAGTCCGGCTGTCCGGATTTGCGTCAGCCGCCACCATGATGGCGCAGTGTGACACCACGGACCTGCTGCCTCGACTCCAAGTCCCGGCGCTGGTCTTAGTGGGCCAGGACGACGTGATCACGGGCGTGGCGGAATCCAGGGTCCTTGCAGAGAACATCCCCGGTGCCACGCTGCGCATCATTCCCGGTGCAGGGCACGCCGCAGTGCAGGAAAAGCCGATGGAGATGTCCGCTGCCATCCTTGCTTTCTGGGAGGACCTTCGGTGACGCGCCTCGTGGTAGTTACCGGATCCGGGCGGGGACTTGGCTTCGACATCGCCTACCGGCTGGCAAGTAGCGGAGACCGGATAGTCATTGCCGAGAAGAACCCGGACCTCGCCGGGCAAGCTGCCGCAACACTGTGCGGACAGGGCTTCGACGCCACGGCAATCGTTACCGACATCGCCGACAAAGCCTCGGTGGCGGACCTGGCCACCGCTGTCCAGCGGCTGGGCGGCGCCGATGCGCTGGTCAACAATGCGGCACTGGCCGACGGCGTCGGTGGTGACACTTTTTGGGAGCTGGACGAAGACTTCTTCCAGAGGGTGATGACCGTCAACGCCTACGGGACCTGGTTGGTCAGCAAACACCTTTACCCCCAGCTGGCACAAAGCCAGGCAGGGTCCATTGTCAACATCGCATCAGACGCAGCGCTTTACGGTTCTCCGCGGCTGGTCCACTATGTCGGATCAA
The DNA here is from genome assembly GCF_048595705.1 of Paenarthrobacter sp. TA1.8. Lineage (NCBI taxonomy): Bacteria > Bacillati > Actinomycetota > Actinomycetes > Micrococcales > Micrococcaceae > Paenarthrobacter > Paenarthrobacter sp. TA1.8. The sequence goes on along the minus strand of NZ_CP184287.1, from coordinate 3,864,859 downwards.
AAGGTGCGGTCCTGGCGATGACCCGGACAATGGCCCGCGACGCGGGACCGGCCGGTGTCCGCGTCAATGCGGTTGCTCCGGGCCTGACCCGGGTGGAAGCCACCGAGTCAGTGCCGGCCTCCCGCTACCGCCTCTATGAAGAGAACCGCGTGCTGCCCAGGGATCAACAACCCAAGGACGTATCAGGCGCCGTCCAGTTCCTGTTGTCGGATGCTGCAAGCTTCATCACCGGCCAGACCATCGTGGTGGATGGCGGCTTCGTCATGAGCCACTGAAGCCGCTGAAGCCTCTGAACCGCCCTGCAGCGGAGAAAACACAAAATAAGGAGTCCCACACATGGACCTGCAATTGAAGGACCGCACGGTGGTTGTCACCGGGGCGAGTTCCGGCGTCGGCCTTGCCACTGCCCGATATTTGCTGAGCGAAGGTGCCCGGGTTGCTGCCTGTGCACGTGACGCCGGCCGCTTGGCCGCAGCGTTCGACGAATTCTCCTGGGCTGACAAGGACTCGATTTACCTTGCTTCGTGCGACGTCACGGATCAAGACGCCACCAACAGCTTCATCGCCGGCACCTTGAATCGGTTTGGCGCCGTTGATGGCCTGGTCTGCAACGCCGGCCGTTCCTTGATGGCTACACTCCAGGACACCACGGACCAGCAGTTGCGTGATGAGTTCAGCCTGAAGATCTTCGGGGTTTTGAACATGGTACGTTCCGCCAGGTCTGCCCTGAATGCCTCACCACACGGCTCGGTGGTCAACGTCAACGCGATCCTCTCCCGGCAGCCGGAGTTGCGCCTGGCTGCCACCTCAGCTGCCCGCGCCGCGCTGTTGAACCTCACCCATTCCCTTGCCGAAGACCTGGCAACAGAGGGAACCCGGGTGAATTCGGTCTTGCTCGGACTGGTGGATACCGGCCAGTGGCGGCGACGCTTCGAGGAAGCCGGTTCGGAACTCGACTACGAGGCCTGGAGCGCGGAAATCGCCGCCAACCGCGGCATCAAGCTGGGCCGTTTCGGCACGGCTGAGGAGGTGGCCTTCCATATTGTCTCGCTGCTCTCGCCCCTCAGCGGATACACCACAGGAGCAACCATCGACGTCGGCGGTGGCGTGGGGCGCTATGTCTAGCCAGCGGAACTTCATCATGAAAGAGATCCAGATATGTCAGTGACACAAGCAGCAACGGTCCCGAGGGGGCCAACAGGCGGTGACGTCCTGGTCCGCGTCATGCGTCGGCACGGCATCGATACGGCCTTCGGGGTGATCAGCATCCACAATCTTCCCCTCGTCGAGGCAGTGGACAGGGAGCTGAACTTTGTGGCCGTCCGCCACGAGGCAGCCGCAGTCAACGCGGCTGACGCCTATGCCCGGGCCTCCGGCAAAATCGGGATTGCCCTGACCAGCACCGGTACAGGAGCCGGCAACGCCGCTGGTTCCATGGTGGAAGCGCTCACTGCGGGAAGCCGCGTGCTGCACATTACCGGCCAGATCGACAGCGAATTCATGGGCAGCAACCGTGGAGTGATCCATGAGGTTCCACGCCAATTGCAGATGCTCCATGCGGTCTCCGGCTATGCACGCACCATTTTTAATGGCAAGGACTCTGAAGCGGATCTGGAGGAGGCAATCGCGCACCTGCTCTCCTCGCCTCACACACCGGCCAGCATCGAATGGCCTACAGATTTGCAGTACCTGGCCCACCCGGATGATCAGCGCCCGATCGACGCCCAGGTGAAGCCTTTACCGGATTACGACGCCGATTCCGTCGCCGAAGCGGTTCGGCTGCTGGCAGGTGCCAAGCGCCCGCTCATCTGGGCTGGCGGAGGAGCGGCCGGCGCGGGTAAGGAACTTGCCGCTCTGCTCCACCACCTCGGCGCAGGACTTCTGACCAGCAACTCGGGACGGGGCGTGGTTCCGGAAGATGACCATCTTGTCATCGGGAACTTTGCTACCACTCCCGCCGCTGTCCGGCTGATCGAAGAGTCTGATGTGTTGCTAAGTGTTGGTACGCACTTCCGTTCCAACGAGACGCAGCACTATTCGCTCAAATTGCCTGCCACTCACATTCAGCTGGATCTAAATCCTGAGGCCGTGGGCAGGGTCTATCCGGCCACTGTGGGTTTGGTGGGCGACTCCCGGGAAATTCTGGAGGCGATCGTTAGCCAGTTGGGTAGCCATTCTGTGGACGCAGCGTGGGCGCAGCGGGTGCACGATGTACGCCTTGAGGTACGGGCCACCTTGACTGAGTACATCGGTGGCTATGCGGAAATCTGCCACAGCCTCAGGGAGCGCCTTGACCGGGAATCCGTGGTTGCACGTGATGTGACCATCCCCTCCAGCCAGTGGGGCAACCGCCTGCTGGAGATGTATTCCCGCGAAACAAACATCTTTCCGCTGGGAGGCGGCATCGGCCAGGGTCTGGCCATGGGTATTGGGGCAGCCTGCGCCCGCCCGGACGTTCCCACGGTAGTTATTGCCGGCGACGGCGGCCTGGCCGTTCATCTTGGTGAACTCGCCTCCCTTGCAGGCTCAGGGGTCTGGTGCGTGGTGCTCGTGTTCAATGACGGCGGCTATGGAGTTCTGCGCAACATGCAGAAGGCCAACGGTTTTGCGGAGGCGGGAGTCAACCTGCACACACCGGACTTTGCTTTGCTCGCCCAGTCACTGAACTTGCCGTTCTGGCGGGTGGGCGGCCCCGGCTCGTTTGATGGGGCGTTGGTGGAAGCACTCGCGGTGCGGGGGCCCGCGGTGATCGAGATCGACGTCACTGCTTTGGATCCCGTGCCGGGTGCGTTTGTTCCGCCGGTGCATATTCCAACCCCACATCAGTAGAGGAGCAGGAGAGCACATGAAATCAAGTACGGAAGTAGATCTGCACCTTGGCTATGAGCCAGACGAGGTGGTGCCACAGCACGACGTCGTGTGCTTGCACGGCGGCGAGGAAGCAGCCGAATGGTTCACCCAACAGCTTGACGCTTTGGGGGCCCGTGCCTGGGAACCTCGAATCGGCATCACGTTTGACGTCACCGGACCGCCCGGCCAAATGGATGAGTGGGTAGAAGCGGCGTCGGCAGCCCTCTACGAGTCAACAGCCGGTCCAGCTCATATCCTTGCCAGCGGAACAGCTGCGTACGGGGCCATCATGCTCGCGGCACTGCACCCGGAGCAGGTCAAGAGTGTCATCCTGGGCGACCCACTGGTGGACACGTCGGTTGAGGGGTTCGTGGCCACGCTCCGGCGGGTGCGTGCGCCGTCGTTGGTCATTGCCGCCGCCCCTGACCTGGCCGCCGATATCTCCATACCGCAAAGCATCGCCGGGGGAATCAGGAACGGGGTCTTTGTCATCATCGACAACACTGCCGTTCCAGCACACCAGAGCCGATCCCACTCATTCAACGAGTGGAGCAGGTCATTCATGAACATCGCTGAAGGTCTGCACACCGTCACCGAAACACAGGAGGAACACAGTGCCTGAGCAATATCTTGATGCCAACCAGTCCCGGGTGGGTCCTGCCAATCCTTATGAGCTGAAGCTCGCCGGAGCCCTGTCCGAGATTTTCGCCAGTGGTAGCCACGAGCTGCCGGCCATCATCTCGGGATTGAACAATCTGGGCCTGAACGCCCCGGACGGTGAACCGTGGGATGAAACGCGATTCCGTTCCGAAATGCGACGACTGGGAGAGTAGGACATGACAACTGCAACTGCAACGGCAAGCGCCGCCGGAGCCAGGGCCGGCAGGGCCAAGATCAAAACTGTCGTCGGCACCCGGCGCCAACTCGATGCCGCAGAACTGGCCGCGACGGGACTGAGGGATCGCTGGTACCCCATCTACCCGTCCCGGTTCGTAGGCCCCGGCGACATGGTCAAAGTGCGACGGCTGGGAGTGGATTGGCTCCTGTTCCGCGATGCCAGGGGGCAAATCCGAATGTTGGAGGATCGCTGTCCCCACCGCAGCGCCCCGTTATCCGTGGGCCAACACCTGGGGGACCGGGTGGCATGCAAGTACCACGGCGTTCAGGTGGACGGCCGCGGTACCGTGGTTTCGGTTCCGGGGATGCCCGGCTGCGCGCTTGAGGGTAAGACAGTCACAGCATCGCTGGCAGTGGAGGAAGGCGCTGACATGATCTTTGCCTTTATGCCATTGACCGAGGACTCCGTGGTGACGGCGTTCAAGCTGCCCGATCGCCTGGACAACCCCGAGGTTTCCTGGTTCTCAAACTACGCTGAATGGAAGAGTCCGTGGCGTTTCTATATGGACAACGTCCTGGACCCGATGCACGGCGCGTTCCTCCACCGTGACTCGCATTCCATGTTTGGCGGTGATACCAGTGCCCGCTTCCGTATCCGCGAGACCGATCGTGGATTCTTCTTCGAGAAAACGGACCAGCGTGGCAAGAATTTTGACTGGGTGGAGTACTGCCGTGAAGCCATGGACTACGTGGACCTGGAGATCCCGTATGCCGATTCGGCTGGTCCCGGGGGTTCGTTCGGCATCGTAGGAATGTCCACTCCTATTGATGCCCATACCTCCGCCGTTTTCCACTGGCGTACCCGGACCGTTTCAGACTGGGAACGGGACGTTTGGCGATTCATGTACAAGACAACCCTTGAAGAAAAGCACTGGGTGGTCTTGGAACAGGACCGGGAATTGTTGGAGGCGCTGGCTGCAGATGCGGACAGGGATGAGCACCTGTATCAGCATGATCTTGGAGTAGCCAGGATCCGCAGGGTCCATGATGCCGATGCCCAGAAACAGGCCGCGATTCTCTCAGAGGGAGTCGTTTAGCCCAAAGAGCCTGCAGCTCGAAACTCTTCGAGCTGCAGGCTCTTTCTTGTCGTGTCCCAACCAATTCAGCACAACAAAACCCGGGTACTGGCCACATCGGCCGGTACCCGGGTTCTTGGAGATTTAGCGGGTCACGCCATACATCTCCGAGGTGGGCGGATAGAACGGGATCTCCGGCTTCTTGGCGCCGATAATCACGCAGATGATTGCGTCAACGTCGCTGACGGTGCGCAAACTCCGGGGAACGCCTGCCGGGACGCGGATCAGGTCGCGGTAGCCGAGCACGCGGCTTGCTTTCTTGTTGCCGTCCTCCACGTCGTGCACGCTGAACTCCACCTCTCCTTCGAGGACAAAGAACACCTCTTCGACGTCCGGGTGCGTGTGCTCAGGACCTACGCATCCGGCGGGCAGCACCATGTTGGAAAAGGTGAAGTGCTCCGCCTGGAGGATGTTGTTGTCGTCCGAATGGTCTCCGGTAGCTCCGGAACCGATGTAGCGGACCTGTCCGCGTCGGAACTTTTCACCCATTTTGGTCTGGAATTTCAGGGTATTGAAGTCAACAACCCGGCTCTCACGGGAGGCGATGGCCGAATCAATCAGCTCCTCAAGTTCCGGTAACTTGCTTTCGATAACGTCGCTCATGATGGACCTCTCTCGGATTGGTAATTGCCTGAGTTCGCAAAAGCCGGGATGGTTTCAATCTCCCTCGACTCTAACTATCTCAAGACTAAGATATAGTAGGACGCGCTGCAAGACCCCGGTGGAAAGTGCTCATAATTACTGCCTTCGTTGGGAAGCTCAGTGTTAAGATGCTTAGACCAAATGAAGGAGAGAGTGCGCATGACCACCGAATCGCGGAACACTGACACGGACGCCGTGGACGCCATCATTGAGGACTGGCACCGCGAACGCCCGGACCTTGATCCCAGGACCATCGGCGTCTTTGGCCGCTTGCAGAGCCTGGTGGCACGGCAGCGAGCTGTGCAGGATGTGAACTATGAGGAGTACGGGCTCACGTTGGCATCCTTTGATGTTCTGGCGAACTTGCGTCGATCCGGCCCTCCGCACCGGAAGACTGCTGGTGAACTGGCCAGCTCGTCCATGCTGACCACGGGCGGCATCACCTTCCGGCTGGACCGTATGGAGGAACAAAACCTCATTGAGCGGGTTCGGTCCAAGGAGGATCGTCGGGTGGTCTACGCCCAGATGACGGACCATGGCAAAGAGCTCATTGACGAGGTCATTTCAAAGCATCTGGAAACGCAGCGCAACATGCTCGCCGGCCTGACCTCCAAGGAGATCGAACAACTGGCGTTGCTACTGAAAAAAACTGAAGCCTCCATCGTCGCCTACGACCCGAAGGCTTCCTCCGCGGACGAACTTACGCTGAACGTCTAGATCACGGCGCGGGTTCGTCCATCCACTCCATCAAGCAAGGAATCGAATGAAGCCAGGAGCCCGCAGGATCGGAATCATCGGACATGGAGCCATTGGGGCTCGTGTTGCTGCTGACATTGCAGCTGGAAAAGTCAAGGGGGCCACCCTTGAGGGGGTCATTTGCCGCAGCGCCATAGACAACGCGCCGGCACCGCAGCTTGAGATGGAACAAGCGCTGGAGCGCTGTGACCTCCTGGTTGAATGTGCTGGGCAGGAGGTCTTGGTTGAGCATGGCGAGGCTGTGCTTTCAGCGGGCGTAGACCTGCTCGCTACATCACTCGGGGCGCTTGCGGACCCACACCTCTCACAGCGGTTGTCGGCCGCAGGCCCTGGCAGGCTCTTCTTGACCCCGGGCTCCATTGGTGGCCTGGATCTGTTGGCGTCGGGCGCCCGCGCAACGGGGTACGACGCCGTCAGGATAACCACAACCAAGCTGCCGGGTTCCCTGATTCAGCCGTGGATGGACGAGGTTGAGGCTGATCGCATTCGGAATACTGCCGGCCCCATTGAGATCTTTGCCGGGTCTGCCGCCCGAGCCACTCAATTGTTCCCCAAGTCGCTCAACGTGGCTGCCGCCGTCGCCCTCGCGGTAGACGACTGGGACGCTGTGGCGGTCTCTGTGAGAGCCGACCCGGCGGCTGAGCTGACGACGCACTTGATCGAGGCTTCCGGAAACAGCGGGAATTACCGCTTTGAAATCTGCAATAAAGTATCGCCACAAAACCCGCGCACCAGCGGCGTTGTACCGTTCGCTGTGCTCCGGTCCTTGGAACTGATCATCGGCGCGCGCGGCGGGATGATCTAAGCACGCCTCACGCCGATCACTTCTCCGAAGACCTCGTCGGGGTCGAGGCGCCGGAGTTCTTCTGCGAGGCAGTCTTTGAGGCTTCTGCGGGGGAGCGTGATGCGTTGTGCGGGCTGTCCCGGCTGGGTCAGAATCACCCCTGATTGACCCGGCCGGGACAGTTGGACATCCCCGTTATCGCGGCGGAGCCTGATGCTGCGGATGCCCATCCCTGTCTCTCCTTCCACAACGGTGGTGGGAGCGTTCAGGGAGTGCTGTAGCCATGCTGCCAGCAGGTGGGTGCTGGCGGAATCGTAGGCGCCTTGAACCTCGACGGCGGTCACGGACTGGGCGTCGACGTGGTCGAAGACTGCGGCGAGTTGCATGCGCCAGTTGGTCAGGCGGGTCCAGGCGAGGTCGGTGTCGCCGGCTTTGTAGGTGGCCCGGATGTTCTCCAGCGCCCGGCGGGGGTCGGGTTCGTTGGCTGAGTCGGTGATGCGGCGGTGGGCGATCCGGCCGATGGATGTCTCGCAGGCGCTTTCCGGGGCGCCGTGCGGCCACCAGGCCACGATCGGTGCGTCCGGGAGGAGCAGGGCCGCGACGAGGGATTCGCTTTCGTGGGCCATGTGCCCGTGTCCGCGCAGGACGATGACTTCAGAAGCGCCGGCGTCGCCACCGACACGGATTTGCGCGTCGAGCCGGTCCGGGCCTTCCACGCCTGCGTCGGCCAGCACGATGATCCGGCAGGGGTGTTCCCGGCTGGCTTCGTTGGCTGCCTCGATGGCGTCTTCTTCCTGCCCGGACTTGGTCACCACCACCAGGGTCAGCACACGCCCCAGAGCGATCACGCCGCCTTGTTCGCGCAGCGACATGATCTTCTTGGAGATCTTGGAGGTGGTGGTATCGGGAAGATCTACGATCATGGCCTTCTCCAGGTTCGTCCGTCACGGGCCAGCAGGGCATCGGCCGAGGCCGGCCCCCAACTGCCCGGTGCGTAGGGTTGCGGTTGTTCATCGAGCCCGGCCCAGTATTCCTCGAACGGGTCCAGGATCTTCCAGGACAGTTCCACTTCCTGGTGCCGCGGGAACAAAGGGGGTTCGCCCAGGAGCACGTCCAGGATGAGCCGTTCGTAGGCTTCGGGGCTGGACTCGGTAAAGGAGTGCCCGTAGCCGAAGTCCATGGTCACATCACGGACTTCCATCTGCGTGCCCGGGACCTTGGAACCGAACCGGATCGTGGCGCCCTCGTCGGGCTGGACACGGATCACCACGGCGTTCTGACCGAAGTCATCATCGTTGTGGTCACGGAAGAGCAGGTTCGGTGCCCGCTTGAACACCACCGCGATCTCGGTCACCCGCCGGCCCAGGCGCTTACCGGCCCGCAGGTAGAACGGCACACCATTCCAACGGCGGGTATTGATATCCACCCGGATCGCAGCATAAGTTTCGGTCTTCGAATCGGCCGGGATCCCGTCCTCATCCAAATACCCGAGGACTTCCTCCCCGCCCTGCCACCCGCCGGTGAACTGACCCCGGGCCGAATGGGTGGAGAGGTCCTCGGGCAGTTTGACCGCCGCGAGGACCTTTTCCTTCTCCGCCCGCAAATCATCGGCATTAAACGAGATCGGCTCTTCCATCGCCGTCAACGCCAGCAACTGCAGCAAGTGGTTCTGGATCACGTCACGGGCAGCACCCACACCGTCGTAATAGCCTGCACGTCCGCCCGTGCCGATGTCCTCTGCCATGGTGATCTGGACATGATCCACGTAGTTGGCGTTCCAGAGCGGTTCGAACAACTGGTTCGCGAAACGCAACGCCAGAATGTTCTGCACCGTCTCCTTCCCCAAATAATGGTCAATCCGGAACACCGCATCAGCCGGGAACACCGACTCGACAATGTCGTTCAGCTGCCGGGCCGACTCGAGGTCATGCCCGAACGGCTTCTCGATCACCACACGACGCCACTGACCCGGGTTGGCCTGCGCCAGACCGTGCTTGGACAACTGCCGGCAGACCTGCTCGAACGCCTTGGGCGGGATCGACAAATAGAAACCATGGTTCCCCCGGGTGCCACGGGTCTCATCCAGCTCATCAAGAACATCACCGAGACGCTCGAAAGCGTCGTCGTCGTCGTCGAACTCGCCCTGAACAAAACGGATACCCGAAGCGAGCTGTTCCCATACTGCTTCATCGAACTTCGTCCGGGCGTGGGCCTTGACGTTTTCCTTGACCTCGGCCGCGAAATCCGCGTTATCCCACTCGCGACGGCCGAAACCCACCAAAGCAAAGCTGGGAGGCAACAGGCCACGATTAGCAAGGTCATAGACCGCTGGCATCAGCTTCTTACGGGCAAGATCACCAGTGACTCCGAAGAACACCAACGACGACGGCCCGGCAATACGATTCAGGCGCCGATCCCGCGGATCCCGCAAAGGATTCCGCCGGGAGTCTGATCCAAGCTCAAGAGGGGGCATGCATCTAGCATGGCGCCCTGAACGGACAGCTGGAACGCCATAAATGGATGGGAAATACTGCCCGTTTGTGTAGTGCACGGCGGGTCCTGGCATCAAGAGCCGGGACCCGCCGTCGTCATTCTGTTACGGGTGGCCGGGCAGGGACTCGCAGGCGATGCGGTCGCCGTCGGAGTCCAGCCGCGCGACGTCGCCGTACCACGGGTAGTAGGTGTCGAACCAGGCTTGGGCGGCCTGCCAAGTACTGAAACTCGTGCAGTTCTTGGTGTCACCCGGGTTGGCCGGAGGCTGCGGCGTAACCGGCGGCGGCGGAGGGGAACAGTTGTTCCCCGTGATTCCGCCGGTGCCACCATTGACGAAGCGGTACATGAACGCGGCCATGGCGTCACGGGCCACGGGCTGAACCGGGTTGTAAGCGCGGCAGCCGTAGCCAATGTCCCAACCTGTGGAGATGCCCTGCGATGCCAGCCAGGTGATCTGTTGGTAGAACTGGCTGCCGACTTGAACGTCCACGAACGGTGAGGTGCTCGGTGCCGAGAACGCGGGATTGCCCCCGAACCGGTAGAGGAAGGCAGCCATGGCGTCGCGGTTGACCGGGCTAAGTGGACGGTAGGTCTTGGAACCGTCCTGCTCCGTCCATCCTGTGGAGATGCCGCTTGCCGCGAGCCACGTTATTTCCTTGTAGAACTGGCTCGACGGCGTGATGTCGGTGAAAGGCGACGTCGCCGGGGGAGTGAAGGCAGGTTTGCCGGCCAGGCGATACAGGAAGGCCGCCATGGCGTCACGGTTTACGGCATTCAGCGGCCGATAGGTCCGGCTACCGTCGGCTTCCACCCAACCGGTGGAAATGCCTTGGGAAGCGAGCCACGAAATTTCCACGTTGAATTGAGTGGATCCGTTGACGTCACTGAAAGTGATGGGGCCCGGATCAACAGGTGTGGATTCAACAGCGATGGTTGGCACAGGGACCAGGCTGGTTCCGCAGCCACCTTGCAAGGTGGACGAAATTGCTGCGGATTCGGCTGCATCAACGGTCAACTGCCAGCGGTATTTCACCAGCACCCAGTCCGTGACGTATTCGCAGGCGGTTCCGGCCAGCGGTGGCATCCATTCTGCTGGATCGCGGTCGCTCTTGGACTGGTTCACGTTGTCTGTCACGGCTTCTAGGGCCACGTCCAAGGTGAGGTCGTTGGCGTAGTCGCGCCGCTGCTCGGCCGTCCAGGCGCTCGCGCCGGAACCCCAGGCTTCCGCCAGGGGAACCATGTGGTCGATGTCGACGTCGGACGCAACAGTCCAGGTGCCGCCGTCGTACCAGGAGGTCCACTGCCCTGTGGCTACGGTGCAGCCCGAGCCGAACGTCACCGGCGACAATGACTCCAGTTGGAGCACCTCGGAGCGTGTGTCGCAGCCGTCGCCGTCGGCATCTATCCAATGCTGAAAGAGATCGCGGTCGTAGCCGGTATTAGTTTCAGTGGTGACAGACAAGGACGAGAAAAGTGTTGAAACGCTGGCCGTTTCTGCGGCCATAGCGGTTTGCGGCATAAAGACAGCCGCCGACGCGGTCAGCGAAAGTGCCGCCAACCACGAAAGTGCCTTGGGCATCTGGGTTCCCCATATTCGATTGTGTGCGCTCTGAGCAGCGCATTCTCTCGGATGCTACCCGCGGGGACCGACAGTTAAAGAACATGGTTTAGTTGTGGCGTGGCGGGGCTACGTCCGTCAGACTGATGGTCGGCACATGGATGTTGGGGATCTTGTTGAAGACTGTGGATGCCCTCCACCTTGGGCTGGATCAACATTCTCCGAAAGGCATCCCCATGACACAGCCGCACCCCGACAACAATCCTGATACCCCGGAGGGCAACCAGCCTCCGGCGCCGCAGCAGCCGGATTATTCCGCTCAGCCGCCGCAGTACGCGCAACCGCAGGTGCCCCAGCAACCGCAGCCTCAGTACGGCGCCCAGCCGCCTCAGCCTCAGTACTACGCCCAACCGCAGGTGCCCCAGCAACCGCAGTACGGGGCGCAGCCGCCTCAGCCCAACATGGCCTACGGTTACCCGCAGCCGAAGTCGAAGATCGCCGCCGGCCTTTTGGGAATCTTCCTGGGCGGCCTCGGCATCCACCGCTTCTACCTGGGCTACACCACTATTGGTGTCATCCAACTGGTTCTCACGGTAGTGCTGGGCATCTTCACGTTCGGATTGGTGGGTCTTTGGGGCCTCGTGGAGGGCATTATGATCCTTGCCGGTGCTGAGTACTTCAGGAGGGACGCCAAGGGCGTTCCCCTTCGCGACTGACGCGGGAAGGCAAAACTTTGAGCAACGTCATTCACGACAAGCCCGAGCAACTCGAGCAAATCAGGGCAGGTCTCCTGCAGGGCGAAATAGTCTATGCGGTCTACGACTGCAATCCCGGAACGAGCGAGGGGAGGTAGATGGCTCCGCAGATAGATAGAAACCGAGCACGCAAAGAACAGGTGTTCAAGAAGTTGCGCCGCGAGATTCTCGCGGCACGTCTCAAGGTCACACTCGACCAGCAACTGAACCGGGAGACCTCACCTACCGTGAAGCGCCTTTCTGAAATGAAGCTGCCCCCGGTTGCGAAGCCGGTCTCTGCCCCAGCCAGGAACAGTTCCAAGGTGGACATGGCTCGATCGGGCGGAAGAGTTCAGTATTCCAACACCATGCCGCAGTCGCAGCAAGGACGTCGTGTAGCCAGCTGAGGCTGGCACAAGAGAAGCCCCAGCCGGATGAACCGGGTGGGGCTTCTTGGTGGATGAATCGTCTGAGGTCGGCGATCTCATTTCACCGTTATTGAAGACAGAAACGCCGCATGGCACAGTGAGCGGCATGACTCGAATCCTGATGATCGGTATCCGTGCAAGCGCCCTCGACTACAGCAAGCTCCCTCCCGGACTCGATGAAGCCATCATGACCGAGCGGATCGAGGCCGGCTTCGGGGCGACCATCGCCGCCGGCTTTGATGCCGTGTCCTGCCTCATTGGAACTTCACCGGACGAGGCCGAATCGGAGATCCGTGCAGCGTTCTCGCGTGATCGTTTTGGTCTGGTGATGGTCGGCGGTGGCATCAGGATGGTCCCGGATTACACGGAACTCTTCGAGCGGGTGATCAACACTTGTAGCGCAGAGTCGCCCGGCATCCCGTTCTGCTTCAACACCTCGCCGGAGACCACCCTGGAGGCTTTGCGGCGCCACATCCACCCTTGAGTCGCCGTGGTGTAGGTTTGTGGCGCGTGCGTGTTAAATGCGCGGCAGTGTGGAGTATGGGCGACTCGGAAGTGTTCCTGCAACCCATGGCCGGACGGGTGGCTCCAACGGAATTTCCCCGCGGCCGTCGCGGATTACCAAGACCACTGCGCCTATCGCAGCGGCCAGGCAGATCATGCCCATCAGGACCAGGGCAATTACCAAAGCCAGAGACATCGCCATACCCTCTGGCTTCAATTTTAGTGCTGTTCCTTCGTGAGGACGCAGCCATTTTCCGCTTATCGGTGGCGCGTCCGTTGAGAAGCGAATCCCGCTGTGCCTATTCTGAGAATGAGTCAGGTCCAGCAAGCGGCCTGGAGTTATCGGCGGGATTCGCATCCCGCGGAAGGTCATTTTTTTCATCATGTCCCAGCAACTTCCCCTCGACGAACTGACCCTTACTCTGGCCCGGATCAAGGGCTTACTCCTGACAGAGGAAAAGGTAGATCGGGCCGTGCAGCTGCTTGCCGAAGGGGTCCGCGATGCCTTTCCGGGCAGTGCCGGAGCCGGAGTATCCCTCATTGATGAGCAGGGCAACCGAACCAGTGCGGGGGCAACGGATCCCCTGGTTATCCAGGGTGACCAGTCGCAGTACCGCCTAGGGGAGGGGCCGTGCCTGACCGCGTGGGCAACCGAGCGCACTGTCATCGTTGGCAACGCAGAGGCAGATGATCGTTGGCCTTTGTGGACCGAGTCCGCGCGGGAACTCCAGATTGCCTCAGTCATCAGCGTCCCCTTAATACGCGGAACCAAATGTCTTGGAGCCATGAAGCTCTATGCGGCCGCCCCTGACGCCTACAACCTGACGACAGCGCGTCCCTTGGAGAAGCTTGCGGCCTCTGCCGCCATCCTCTTGGACAACATTCAGAGCTCTGACACACCGAAGCGCTTCAGTGAAGGTCTGGTCGAGGCGCTGATCAGTCGGGACGCTATCAGCCGTGCACAGGGGTACCTCATGGGCCAACGGGGAATGACCGAGGAGGATGCGGTCCGGGAACTGCTGAACATGTCCCAAGCGTCGAAGCAGTCCCTGGCTTCCGTCAGCGCCGAGATCCTCAGCGGCGGGAGGAATGAGGACTCTTATGACGCGACCTGAGCGGAAACGTTGCGAGGGATTACCTCTTCAAGAACAACTCCAGCTCAAGGGTCTACGCAAAGCCTTGGCGAGCGCCGGTATCCCCGAGGAGGATCTGTGGCTGCGCTACTTTTCCATTGGCGGGATGGTTGGCGAATACGAGGTGGATGCCTACCTTCAGTCGCTCCACTCCCTGCCTGCCCTGCAGAGGGATCTGCTGGCGCACGCGGCAAATGAACTCATCGACGAACTGCCTGCCCTGCCCCGCGCGCCCTACGACGAACAAGTGTCTCTGAGCCGGCCACCGCTACCGGACAAAGGGAGGGAGCAGAGGCCCTAGGTTTGCGCCTGAACGTGAACGCCCATGAGCGAGTGCGTCCTTGAGCGCGGTTGACGCTAGGGTCGAGGGCTGCCGGTGGTCACGGTTGATTATCGTCTTGCTCCGGTTCCGGGCTCTCTTGGATCCGCAGAGGAGACGTGCTGCCCCGGGGACGGTTTCCCCTCCCGTGGAAGACCTTCTGACAGGGTTTCGAAGTGTCAGCAGCCAGTCTGCAGGACGGGTAATTCTCGGTGGTGCCAGCGCAGGGGCGTGCCTTGCAGCCGCAGCAGCACTCCAAGCTCTCGACATCGGCTCAGCAGCTAAGGGTGTAATCCTTGCCTACGGCTTCTCTCACTCCTCGCACGCTGTGTCCCGCGAGATCCAACGACGGGTTCGTGATCACCGCCGACTGACACACTCTCGGTTGGTCCTGAACGCTGTGAACCGCAACTACGCGGGCACACGGTCGGCGCTGAATGACCGTTATGCGTTCCCGGGAGGCCACGAGCTGGACGGCTTCCCTCCGACGCTGATGATCAATGCAGATCGCGACGCCATGCGTGCATCGGGTGACCGATTCGCTGCCGAACTGCTAAGTGCGGGAGCCGACGTCGAGCAGCACACGCTACCAGGTACCCGACACGCCTTCCTGAACCGACCACGCTTGGACGCCTTCACCAGGGCTGTTGACCTCATGGCCGAGTGGTCTCTGTCTGGTTAGCGGAGGCGACGCCGGAACCCGGCGCCGCCTCCTTCCCGGCTCACGGGATCGGAAGGCCCCATCCCGTGAGGTCTTAGTGCGTCAGGCGCAGGGGTTTCCTTGGCTGACGATGCCGTCTTTCACCTGCTGGTAGCCAGGAACAGCGGTGTAGTTGTTTGTTCCGTTGTTGTCCCATGTCCCGGCCCCATTGTTGAAGGCTGCGGTAAGTCCGGAAGCTCCATTGAGGGGGACGGAGGTGGTTACCCAACCAGGGCATGAGGCAGCCATGGCTACGCCGGGCGCAGTGGTCCACGCTCCGGTGCCCACCCGATAGTGGGCGTTATAGGCGGACCAGTTCTTGTTGGTCGAGTAGAACAGCACTGCGGTGTCTGTCGGCTCAGGGGTAGATGCACCGCTGCATGGATCGGCATGACTAACCACGCTGCCATTCACCGCTGCGATCCCACCGTTCAATGCATAGTTGTTGGTGTTGTTGTTGTCCCAAACGCCGCTTCCGTTGTTGAACGCGGCCGTTGCCCCGGTTGAGCCGGAGGGGATGGTGTAGGCGACCCAGCCAGTGCAGGCGGCGGTCATGGTTACGCCCGGTGCAGTTGTCCATGAGCCTGTGCCTACCCGGTAGTGCATCTTGTAGTCACTCCAGCCCTTGGCCGTGGAGTAATACACCTTGAGGTTGCTGGCCCCCGGTTCTGTTTGTCCGCCTGCTTTCGCGTTGATGTGCAGCGCGAGGGCGGCGTTTTGGCCGACGGTGGCCTGGAAAGTCCCGGATGCGTCCACGGTTACCACGTCACCCGCCGAGCAGCCGGTGGCGGTGGGCAGTCCCACAATCACGTTGCAGTAGCGGCCAGCGGGAAGGGAGCTCTGGAAGCTCCTGGTGATGGCATTGCCACGGTTGATCGCCACGTAACCTTTGTCGCCACGACCAAAGGCGAGGGCATTCGAGCCGTTATCCCACTTGTTGACGATCGGCGCACCATAGCTTGTATTTCGAAAGCCCACCATGTTTTCGATGTTGGTCTGCGCATGCTTGCACGTCCAGCCATTCTGGCCGCACACGGGATCCATGACTTCCCCGTTGGAGGCAACCGCCGGTCCTGTCTCATTGTTGGAGAAGGAATAACCTGAATGGATCGACGGGGACCCGTAGTTCCAAGCCAGTGTGAAGATCTGGGCAAGATCGTAGTTTGCCCCGTCCTTATAAGTGAGCGTTTCACCATTTCGCTCAGTGTCATGGTTGTCGACGAAGACCGCGGCGTTCTGTTGAGGAAGGAAACCGGCCCAGCTGGAGCCAATGCCACTACCTGTGATCAGCCAGTTGATGTTCCCGCCGTTGAAGGCCTCTTTAAGTTTGCGGGCGAAAGCAAACTCGTGGATATCACCGTTGCTGGTGTATTCCTCCGGCTGGATCGGTTCGTTAGCCCGGATAACTTCCTGGACTATGTAGAGCCGGGCACGGTCATTGACCCTGGAGAGAATTCCTTGCATGTCGTTGGCCGCAATATGTTTGACGGCGTCAATCCGGAACCCGTCAACTCCCAAGGCCACCAGGTCGTTGAGGTATCCGGCAATTCTTCCCTGAACGTAGGGGGAGGACGTGTTGAGGTCTGAGAGGTTGACCAGATTGCACTCCTGAACTTCCCATCGGTTTTGGTAGTTGGCGATGTCCCTTCGGCACGAGTGAAAGTCCTGCCCTTGGTAGTTTCCGGGATAGTCGTAGTGCTGGAATGAGGTTCCTGCCCAACCCGTTCCCCCGGCGCTCTTCCCGGACATGTGGTTGATCACGGCATCCGCAATCACTTTCACACCCGCGGTGTGGCAGGTGTCCACCATCTGCTTGAACTCGGCCCGTGTGCCCAGCCGTGACTCAACCTTGTAGCTGACCGGCTGGTAATGGGTCCACCATTCCGGGCCTTGAACGTGTTCTTGCGGGGGAGATGTCTGTACGTATCCGTATCCGGCTGGCCCGAGGTTCTCTGTGCATTCGCGAGCGATTGCATTCCACGTCCAGGAGAACATCACCGCTGTGGCGTCTTTGGGCCCGGGAGCTGCGGCGAGGGCCGATGGAGCAGAAGCTGTGGAGGAAAAGAGGGTGCCGAAGAAGGCCATGAGGACCAAAGCGGCCAATAACTGAAAGCGTTTCCCATTGCTGGAAAACCGGACTGCGACGTCCTCGTCGTGTGCTGGCATAGAGGTGAGTCTCCTCAATGAGGTGGCCGCTGCAGGCCGGGAGTCCTGGCAGCGGTTGACGCCGCCCATGTGGAACGGGCGGCCGCGTCACGATGACGGCTCCCATCAAGGTAGGCGGAGTTTGGCCAATAAACAAGAGCAACTTAGTAAAAATTGGAAGCGCTTGCAGGTCGGAGAAAGCACGTCTTTGGCACGAAAAAACTCGCGTGCGGAAGGACTGGTTTTGACAGGTCAAAACGTGGGGACGAGGACGAGGGGCCGAGCTAGAGCTGTACTGTCGGCTCTGATGATGAGGGGGCTGCGGAAGGAGGGGCCGGCGTCGGATGTTCGACGACGGGCTGGTACCGGCGAGCGGCGGGCTCCCATAGTGTGTGCCAGCGGTCCAAGCCTGATTCGCTGGAGGTGGGGCTTCCTGAATGGTCCGGGGCTGCATTCATTGTGTCTCCGAAGTTAATTTGGACTCAAAATTTAGTGCCTGAAGTATTATGTGACCTGAGCTACAGAGAGGTCAAGACCCAATGAGCGCCCCTTCCTCCTCGCCCACGCCGCAGATGCTGAGGCGGGCAAGCCTCAGATCGGTCTTGGACTTCATGAGGGCCTCTACCATCGTGACAATCTCGGATGTCATGGAGGGGACGGGGCTAGCGCGGGCAACTGCCATCTCTGTATGTGAAGAGATCGTGGACCGGGGCTGGATCACGGAGCTTGAAAACCAACGCGAGTTTGGTGAGTACCTCAAAGGACGTCCCGCCCGACGGTTCGTTCTGAATGAGGACGCAGGGTACGTTGTTGGCCTGGATGTGGGAGTCTCGAAGGTCACGGCGGTGGTGTCCAACCTTCGTGGGGAAATGGTGGGCAGGGCGAGCCAGCAGTTCCGTGGAGTTCAGATCACGGCTGATGACAGCATTCCGGGCTCCGATATCAGTCCCCGGGAGCGTGTATCGGCCATTGACAGTACGGCATGTGATGCCCTTCGCAAGGCCGGCGTCACCCCCGATGCGGTTCTCGCAGTCAGTGCCGGAATTGCGGCACCGGTGGGCCGTAACGGCGATGTATTGGTGACTCAACCCTTCTGGGCACTTCTGGACGTTGGCTTGAAATCGGCGCTGAAGGAGCTTCACGGGTGGACGGTGTTGCTCGCTAATGACGGAAACCTGGCGGCCCTGGGCGAGCGTTGGCGCGGTTCAGCAGTGGGGGTGGACGACGTCGTGGTTATCCTCGCCAGCGAGCGCTTTGGTTCCGGAGTGATCGACGACGGCCGGCTTCTGCATGGTTGCGGCGGAGGCGCCGGCGAGCTGGCGTTCCTCAAGCAGGTTGAGGGGGTGGGGGACACCTTTGGGATCGCTCTCATGGCACGCACCTGGGCTGCCGAGGCCCTCACTGGGAATGACGAAACGCTACTCCGTGAATATCCTCCAGAGGCCATCGAAGCTGAACACGTCTTCGCTGCCGCTCGCCAAGGTGACGCGGTGGCACGGCGGATTCTGGATCGACTTGCCGATCGTATGGCACGGGTCATCGGGGCCGTCGCTACCATCCACAACCCGGAGCTTGTGGTGATAGGTGGTGCAGTTGCCAAGTCTGCAGGCGCGCTGCTGGACCCAATCGCTGAGCAACTACCCCACTTCACCGCTACACCTCCGCGGCTGGCTGTTTCACCCCTGGGTGATTCCGTGGTGACCATGGGCGCGGTTAGAAGTGCCCTGGACTTCGTCGAGAAGGAAACCCTGGATATCGAGCTGCACCACAGCTAGATCAGCAGCTCCGAAAGTTTCGGGTGCAGATGGTCACTTTCAACCGCCGTGCGGGCCTGAGCCGCGCCTGCCGTCAGGGCACCGTCAATGGTGGCACCGCGGAGTGTCGCGGCGAGGAAGCCGGTCATGAAGGCATCACCGGCACCATTGGTATCAACAACATCGGCGGGAAGAGCGCTGACCTCGTGCCGTGCCCCGGAAGCCTCCAGCGCAATGGCACCCTCTGCTCCGCGGGTGCAAACGGCCAAGCGGGGGCCGCGTTCCAAGCAGGAGCGCATGAGGTCCCACGGGTCTTCTGCACTGTCGGCACTCATGAACACGGTTGTGGCAGCGCGAAGGAACGGTTCATGGAATTCTGACGATCCGTCGTAGTCGTGAAGGTCCGCCCAAATGGGAGTCTCCTGAGCGTCCAAGCGCTGCAACAGGAGCGCACCAAGTTCGCTGAGGTCAACGACGGCGACGTCGGCGGCAGCCACCGCCTCAGCCGCGATGCTGAGTTCGTGCTCGGTGGGCGTCGACGGAACCGCAAGGTACAGCGAGACCCGCTTGCCGTCGTCGGACATTAAGTTGAGGTGGCGTTCGGTCTGCTCGGACGCCAGGGGCTCGACGTCGATCCCGGCTGCCGTAAGGGCGCTGCGGATCCGCTGGCCCTCGGCATCAGTTCCAAGCGGCGAACACAACCGCACATTCACGCCGAGGCCGGCCAGATGTAGTGCCTTGCCAGCGGAGGTCCCACCGATGGTGTGCCACGAGCGGCGGGCAAACTGCATGTGGGGGACAGGCTCCGGAAGGTGGTCGAGGAGGATGAGCTGATTCCACGACGCGGGGCCGCAGACAGCTACAGAGGGAGGAGCAGACATGGCCATATCCAATCACTCGTTGGATGCACTGGTACAGAGCAAGTTCAGGCTGGGCCCTGCTGGCCGGCCCGTCGTTTCGCGCCGGGAACAGCATCTATATCCTTAAGTGATGAGTGACGTAGCGCGTTCCACCATCGCCTTCGAAGGGCATTTCGCACGGGAGCTCCCGGAGCTGGCTATTCCTTGGCATGCGGAGGAGGCCCCGGATCCGCAGCTGCTGGTGCTCAACCAGCCACTCGCCGTCGAGCTTGGTTTTGATCCTGACTTTCTCCGGAGCCCGGAGGGCGTTCGGCTGCTGGTCGGCAATGCCCTGCCGGAGGAAGCGACTCCGGTGGCCCAGGGCTACGCCGGTCACCAGTTCGGCTGGTACTCGCCGCGTTTGGGGGATGGGCGCGCCCTCTTGCTCGGCGAGGTTTCCGGTGCAGACG
The DNA here is from genome assembly GCF_048595705.1 of Paenarthrobacter sp. TA1.8. Lineage (NCBI taxonomy): Bacteria > Bacillati > Actinomycetota > Actinomycetes > Micrococcales > Micrococcaceae > Paenarthrobacter > Paenarthrobacter sp. TA1.8. The sequence goes on along the minus strand of NZ_CP184287.1, from coordinate 3,844,777 downwards.
GGACGCTCCGCGACATTCATCTCAAGGGTTCGGGGCGCACCCCGTTTGCCCGGAATGGTGATGGCCAGGCGGCGATTGGTCCCATGATGCGCGAGTACATCGTGAGTGAGTCCATGCATGCCCTGAACATTCCCACCACCCGGTCCCTCGCGGTGGTGGCCACAGGGCGTCAGGTTCAGCGGGAGACTCTGCTGCCGGGGGCCGTTCTGACCAGGGTCGCCAGCAGTCACCTGCGTGTGGGCAGTTTCCAATATGCCAGGGCATCCAATGACATGGATCTGCTGCGCCGGCTTGCTGATCATGCGATCGAACGCCACCACCCGTCGTCGGCTGATGAAGCAAACCGCTACCTGGAACTCCTCAAGGGCGTCATTTCAGTGCAGGCGAAACTTGTGGCGCAGTGGATGCTGGTCGGATTCGTGCACGGTGTCATGAACACGGACAACATGACGGTGTCCGGTGAAACCATCGACTACGGTCCGTGCGCCTTCATGGAGGGTTTCGATCCTGGTGCGGTGTACAGCTCGATTGATGAGATGGGACGCTACGCCTACCGCAGCCAGCCGGTGGTGGCGGAGTGGAACCTTGCACGTTTCGCCGAATCGATTGCGGCCCTGATCCACCAGGATGAGGAGCAAGCGGTACACCTTGCTGTCGAGGCGCTCAATGGATTCCGCCAGGAGTACAGCGCCACGTGGTTCAACGGCATGAAGGCCAAGCTTGGGCTGCCTGAGGAAATTGACGACGACGTGGCCTCACCTTTGGTGGATGACCTCCTTCAGCTGGTTCAGGAGGCGCGCGCGGACTACACCTCGTTCTTCCGGAGCCTTGGAAAGGCAGCCCGCGGGGAGGCTGAGCCCGCGCGTCGGCAGATCCTGGACCTGGCCGCCTTCGATGCATGGTTGGAACGCTGGCGGGCACTCAATCCGGATGCCGAAGCCATGGACAGGGTCAACCCGATCTATATTCCACGGAACCACTTGGTGGAGGAAGCCCTTGCCGCCGCAAGCGAGGGGGACACAGGCCCTACGGAGCGCTTGCTGGCGGCCGTGTCCGACCCGTTCAGGGAACGCCCGGGCATGGAGAAGTACGCCGAGCCTGCCCCGGAAAGCTTCGGCCCCTACCGGACGTTCTGCGGAACTTAAGGAACGCTGCATGAGGAAAGCAAAGGGCAAGCGACCCGAACGGCGTCGCTTGCCCTTAACTTGTTGTTCGCGTGTTCTAGCTCCAGACGGCCCGAACCACCATGTCTGCGCCTGCAGCCAAATGGTGGCCGGTGTGGCCTGCATCGAGAACGCACACGTCCTCGGATTCAGCGGCGCCTGTTGATACGAGGCACTCTGCTGCCCTGAAACTCAGGAGGTCTACGGGGAGGCTGTCGCCTATTTGAAGTTCACTCATGATGCCCTTTTTTGCTCGTCCGGGCGTCACTCTCAGTGTCTACGGCCCGGTACTGTCGTTGGAGATTTCTCTTTGGGACGCCGGACTTCATCAGCGGATAACTCCATACTGCTAGATAGACGAGCTTTCGTCTACGCGGGGTTACCTAACACTTAGTTGAAATTTGTGTGGCGCACGATTGCCAGAAGCTCTTCGCGGAGGTCCTCGGAGTCCAGGTTGATGGCTGCGAGCACATTGTTTTCTTGGCGGTGGGACTGCTCCAGCAACGTCAGGCCTAGGTCGGTAATGGATATCAGCTGGCTGCGTCGGTCGAATCGATTGGGTTCACGACGGATGAAGCCTCGCGATTCAAGCCTGGTAAGCAGCGGGCCCATGGTTTGGGCTTGCACCCGGACGCTTTTTGCCAGATCTCCAGGCGTGATAGGCCCTGCCGTGGCAACGGCATCAAGAGTAAGTACCGCCGGATAGGTCAACCCCAGCGGGCGTAGTTTGTCGTTCCATGCAAGCTCCACGAGCCGCGCTGCCGTGGACAGCAGTCGGCTGGTTGGCCATAGTTCCATATCAGGCATTCAGGCACCCCCACGCTTGTAAGAATAGTCAGCTTACTTACTAAGGCTACATCAGGCCTGCTGCGTTGAAAGTTGACCCGTGGTGGAAGCTTGTGGACTTGTCCGTTAGATGGCGGCTAGTTGGCGTCGGTGAAGTTTTCCGGCGTTTGTGACAGCTTAAGCGGCGGGGGAGTTTGTAGGCGGCGGTGCTCCCTGGGCTGCTCGACAGTCGGTCTGGCTAGGCGAGCGAGAGGAAGAGCTTTTCCAGGTCCTTCTTGTCCATAGTTGCGTCTTCTTGCACAATGCACTGCTCAAGGCCCGTTGCGATGATGGCGAACCCTGCCCGGTCCAGCGCCTTTGATACAGCTGCGAGCTGCGTGACGACGTCCTTGCAGTCCCGGCCTTCTTCAAGCATGCGGGTGACTGCGGACAGTTGCCCTTGGGCTCGCTTGAGCCGGTTGATGACAGGGGTCAGTTCTGAAGGATTGAGTTCCATGGGTTTCTCCAACTATTGATAACTTCCCCCAATCTTATACCCCCTAGGGTGTTTTGACTACCCCTGGGGGTATCTGTAATACTCGGTGGGGTATCCACCCGACCCCTTCCGAGAGGCCAACCATGACTTCCGCTTCCGCGGCACCGACCGTTACTGCACTCGCCCCTGAAACTCTCCAGTCCTGGTTCCAAGAGCACCAGGACCTCGTGGTGATTGACGTGCGTTCCGCCGCTGAGTTCGAATCCATGCATATCCGTGGCTCCTACAACGTGCCCCTGCCACTTTTGTCCGAGCACACGGATGAACTCGCCTACCGCCTGAGCTCCCGCGTGGTCCTGGTCTGCCAGTCCGGCGTCCGAGCCGAGCAGGCCCGCCAGCGTCTTGCCAAGGCCGGAATCGACACCGCCTACGTCCTGACCGGCGGCGCGCCCGGTTTCGCCGCCGCCGGCGGTGACGTGGTCAAGGGCAAGGATCGCTGGGACCTTGAGCGGCAGGTCCGCCTTGTGGCCGGTTCCCTCGTGGTCCTGGGCCTGGCCGGCGGCAAGTTCATCTCCCCGAAAATCCGGATGCTTGCCGGGGTCATCGGAACCGGACTTACGTTTTCCGCGGCCACCAACACCTGCGCTATGGGCAAGGCCATCTCGGCCATGCCGTGGAACAAGGCCGCCACGGAGCCCACCCGCGAAAGCGCCATCCTTGCCCTGCCCATCAACACCGAGGTTAATGCCGAGGCCAAGGCATCATGACCTTTACCCTGCTCCTGGTTCTTGCCCTCTCGGTGGTGATCGGACTCTCGCTCGGCGTCCTGGGCGGCGGCGGATCCATCCTGACAGTCCCGATCCTGGTCTACGTGGCCGGTTTCGAAGCCAAGGAAGCGATCGCAGCCTCCCTGTTCGTCGTCGGCGTCACCTCCGCCGTGAGCGTGATCAGCCATGCCCGCGGGGGCAGGGTGATGTGGCGAACCGGCCTGATCTTCGGGGCGGCCGGCATGGCTGGCGCATTCGTCGGCGGTCTCCTGGGCGGGCATATCCCCGGCCAGATCCTGCTCATCGCCTTCGCCATCATGATGGTGGCCACCTCCGTGGCCATGCTCCGCGGCCGGAAAAAGAAGAACGACGACGGCGCCGCGCCGGTCAAGCACGAACTGCCCATTGGGCGGGTGCTGCTCGACGGGGCCATCGTGGGGCTCATCACCGGCTTGGTCGGCGCAGGCGGCGGATTCCTCGTGGTCCCGGCCCTGGCGCTGCTCGGCGGGCTGCCGATGTCCGTTGGCGTAGGCACCTCCCTGGTGGTCATCGCCATGAAGTCCTTCGCCGGGCTCGCCGGATACCTCACCACCGTCCAGCTCGACTGGGGCCTCACCCTCGGCGTGACCGCTGCCGCCATCATTGGCTCGCTCATCGGCTCCAAACTCGCCGGCCGCATCCCGGAAGACGCCTTGCGCAAAGCCTTCGGCTGGTTCGTCCTGGCCATGGGAACCTTCGTCCTCATCCAGCAAGCCCCGGCCGACCTGCAATGGTTCATCGCCGCCGGAGTCGCAGCCCTCGCCGCAGCCACTGCGGGCATCTGCTGGTTCTTCATCAGCTCGTGCCCCCTGCGCAGCCGCACCGGCCGCCGCAGCCAAATCCCCTCACCCGCCTGAACTCATCACCACCAAGGAGAACACCATGGGCCTCATCAGTTCCCTGAAAAAAGCCTTCAGCAAGCCCTACACAACGCTCTCGGTTGCTGAGGCCAAGGACCTCCTGTCCTCAGGCGCCGTCCTGATCGATGTCCGCTCCGCCCAAGAATGGCGCTCCGGACGGGCTCCACAGGCCAAGCACATCCCCCTGGACCGACTGCAAACCAGCCCTGCCGGAATCAATAAGAACAAACCCGTGATCGCCATCTGCGCATCCGGAGTCCGCTCCGCCTCGGCCGCCCGGCTCCTTGCCTCCCAGGGGTACCAGGCCTACTCCCTGCGCGGCGGCATGAGCGCCTGGCGCGCAGCCGGCGAACCCATCCGCTAACAACAGCCCACTATTTCGAAGGAGAACCCCATGGCTGAAATCACCATAACCGAAACCGACCAGCGACGCACAAGCGCCCGCATCCTCGATGTCCGCGAAGACTTCGAAGTCGCCGAAGGCATGATCCCCGGCGCCCTGCACATCCCCATGGGCCAACTGCAGGCACGCCTGTCAGAACTGGACCCGGCAGTGCCCGTCATTGCGGTCTGCCGCAGCGGCAACCGTTCAGCCCGCGTGGCCGACGCCCTCAACGGAGCCGGCTTCACCGCCGACACCATGGCAGGCGGCATGACCGCCTGGACCCGCGCCGGCCTCCCCACCATCTGACCCCCTCCGGTCCCCGCCACCACCAAGGCGCCTTCCACCTACAACGCCCGAAAGGACAAGAAAGACGATGGCAACCATCGACATCACCGAAAAGAGCTTCGCCCAGACCCTGGAGAGCAACGAAATCGTCTTCGTTGACTTCTGGGCAGCATGGTGCGGCCCGTGCCGCATGTTCGCCCCCACCTACGGCAAGGCCGCAGAACGGCACCCGGACATCACCTTCGCCAAAGTCGACACCGAAGCCGAACAGGCCCTCGCCGCAGCAGCGAGCATCACTTCCATCCCCACCCTGATGGCCTTCAAGGACAAAACCCTGGTCTTCTCCCAGCCCGGGGCCCTCAACGCCACCGGCCTCGAAGAAGTCATCCAGGCCGTCAAGAACCTGGACATGAATGAACTCCGCGCCCAGGCCGGACCCCAGAACGCCTGATGCAATGCCATGCGACCATGCGTATCGCCCGCAACCTGGTTGCAGGATACCCCCGGGGGTATCTATACTGGATTCAGGACAACCCCCAAACCCCTTTCAACCGAAGGAGATCCCCAGATGCTTATCGAACGCATTTACGATGAAGACCTCGCCCAGGCCAGCTACCTGATCGGATGCCAGGCCAACGGCACCGCCGTTGTGGTCGACGGCCGCCGCGACATCGCCGTCTACCAGGAACTCGCTGAGAAGAACGGCATGAAGATCATCGCCGTCACCGAAACCCACATCCACGCGGACTACCTTTCCGGCACCCGCGAACTCGCCGCCGCCACCGGCGCGAAGATCTACGTCTCCGGCGAAGGCGGACCGGACTGGCAGTACGAATTCGATGGCGAACGCCTCTACGACGGCGACAAGATCACCATCGGCAACATCAGCATCGAAGCCGTGCACACTCCGGGCCACACACCCGAGCACCTTTCCTTTCTGGTCACTGACGGTGCGTTCAGCGACCAGCCCGGCTACCTGCTCTCCGGTGATTTCGTCTTTTCCGGCGACCTGGGACGTCCCGACCTGCTGGACGAGGCAGCCGGCGGGATCGACACCCGCTTCGAAGGCGCAAAGCAGCTCTTCGCCAGCCTGCGGGACAAATTCCTGACCCTGCCGGACTACGTCCAGGTCCACCCCGCACACGGCGCCGGAAGTGCCTGCGGCAAAGCCCTCGGTGCCATCCCCTCCTCCACCGTGGGTTACGAGCGGCTCTACTCCTGGTGGGGCCCCTACCTCGCAGCCAACGACGAACAGGGCTTCATCGACGAGCTCCTCGACGGCCAGCCCGACGCGCACGCCTACTTCGGACGGATGAAGCGCGAAAACCGTGAAGGCCCCGCCGTCATGGGAGAACGCGCACCGCTTGAGGAACTGGACACTGCAGACGTCGCAAAGGACCTGGCGGCGGACAAAGTCACGTTCATCGACACCCGCCCCAACAGCGAAGTCCACGAAGGCACGGTAGCCCGATCCCTGAACGTACCGGCCGGGAAGTCCGTGGCCAGCTACGGTGCATGGGTAGTAAACCCCGAGACCGACAAGAACCCTCTGGTACTGCTCGCAGCAGAACAGGAACAGGCCATGGAGATGTGGGACCACCTGGTCCGGGTCGGCATCGACAACGTCGCCGGCTACGTCACCAGCATCGAGGGGCTCCCCATGACTACCCCGAAGCTGATCCAGCCAGAAGAGCTGCAGGGCTTCGACGCCGCCATGGTCGTGGACGTCCGCAACCGCAGCGAACACACCGCCGGTAACATCCCCGGCTCGTACCAGCTCAGCGGCGGCCGGATCATGTGGCACCTGGACAAGCTCCCCACAGACGGAACCATCGTGACCTACTGCCAGTCCGGCGTCCGGAACTCCGTCGCAGCCAGCGCCCTGCGCCGGGCCGGATACGACGTCGTCGAACTCGACGGCAGCTACGCAGCCTGGGACGCTTTCCAGCAGACCCGACAGAACGCCGTCTCAGCAAAGTAGCCATAAGACCGCCCGGGCAGGACCCCCCTCCTGCCCGGGCCCGCCCGGACGCGTCCCCCATGCGTCCGGGCACCTTTATGTTCCCGGCACGAAAGCGAGTACCCAGGAATGGCCAGAACAAAGGCGGAAAGCGCGATGCACTCCACCCGCGCCGCACTGGGCCTGCGACAGAACCTGGCACAGTTCATGCTGCTGGTGGCAGTGAACGCCCTGGTGGGTGGAACGCTGGGCCAAGAGCGCACCGTGCTTCCCCTTCTCGCTTCGCAGACCTTCCACCTGGACCTTTACACAAGCGCCCTGACCTACATCCTCGCGTTCGGTCTGTCCAAGGCCGCGATGAACTACTTCGCGGGCACACTCTCTGACCGGTACGGCCGCAAACCCGTCCTCATCACAGGATGGCTGGTAGCGATCCCCGTGCCGCTCATGCTCATCTACGGCCCGTCATGGGAATGGATCGTTGCCGCAAACGTGTTCCTCGGAGTCAGTCAAGGCCTGACTTGGTCCACTGCCGTCATCATGAAAATGGACCTGACCGGTCCGAAACAGCGCGGCCTCGCCATGGGCCTGAACGAAGCAGCGGGCTACCTCGGAGTCGCCTTCACGGCCCTCGCGACCGGGTACATTGCCTCCGCGTATGGCCTCCGGCCTGGCCCGTTCCTCCTCGGCGCGGCCTACATCGCTCTCGGGTTAGGCCTATCAGTCCTGACCATTCGCGAGACCCACCACCATGCCAAGATGGAAGCCTCCCAGCACGTAAGTGCACACAGGAGTGCCGACTCCGGCCTCACCACGGGACAGGTTTTCACCCTCACCAGCTTCAAAGACCGCTCACTCTCCGCGGCCAGTCAGGCAGGACTGGTGAACAACCTCAACGACGGCCTCGCCTGGGGCCTCTTTTCCGGTCCTCTTCGTTACTTCCGGGCTAAACCTGAACCAAGTCGGGATCTTGGCCGCCGTTTACCCCGCGGTCTGGGGCGCCGGGCAGCTCTTCACCGGTGCCGCCTCAGACCGATGGGGCCGCAAATGGTTCATTGTGGCCGGCATGATCGTCCAAGCCGCGGGACTCGCCATAGTCGCCGCCTCTCACAGTTTCGGGGCCTGGCTTATCGCCGCTGTCCTCCTCGGATTCGGAACGGCCATGGTCTACCCAGCCCTCCTGGCCGCCATCGGGGACGTCGCCCATCCCACCTGGCGTGCACGCTCCGTCGGGATCTACCGGCTCTGGCGCGACGGCGGCTTCGCCGTAGGAGCACTCCTGTCAGGTCTTCTCGCAGATCTTTATGGGATACCCGCAGCCATCGCGACCGTCGCTGCACTCACAGCAACCTCCGGCCTGGTAGTCGCCGTCCGAATGCGCGGCAACGACCACATAACCGGTTAGGCACTGGTCCTATGGCCAACACGCCAGCCCCGAATGGCTCGGCACCAGCGCACTACCTGTCAGCGGTCAGCTGGAGACGGTCACGACACATAGGACAGACTTCACGTTCCCGAGAGTCAATATTGCCTGCTCCGGCTAGCCTTCACATTCTGTGCAGTACTTCTGCCCGTTGGTTTCCCTTGCGAGTTGGCTGCGGTGGTGGACCAGGAAGCAGGACATACACGTGAACTCGTCGTTCTGAATGGGGACGATCTCAACCTGAAGTTCCTCGCCGGAAAGGTCAGCGCCGGGAAGTTCGAAGGCGTCAGCCAGCTCCCCTTCGTCCAGGTCAATCGTGTCCGTACGTGTAGCGCCCTTGGCAGGTGCCAGCTCGGCCAGAGGCAATGCCAGTTCCTCTTCGGGCAGCGCCCGCGGTGCGTCGTAATCGGTGGCCAAAGCGGTAAACCCCCTTGTAAAAGTGCCTGTTTGGTTATGTGCGCACGTTGTAACTCGGGCTGCCCGTTTTGTATTCCCCACGCGGCGAGCCGGCGACGCGTCGCTGGAACCGCAGATTGGCTGGAACCCAAGAAGGACCTATGGGAGGCCCCACTTGCCTTGCAAACTACCGGGTTTAGTCTTCGCCGAATACCTCTTTCGCGACTTTGATGGCAGACATGGCTTTGGGCCAACCGGCGTAGAAGGCCAAATGGATGATTGCCTCTTTGAGTTCGGTCTCGGTCAGTCCGTTGGTCCGTGCCTTGGAGAGGTGTCCGCGAAGTTGCTCGGTGCTGCCACTGGTGATCAAGCTGGCAACGGTGACCAGGCTTCGCTCCCGGGGGGAAAGCTCTTCTCTTTCCCATATGTCGCCGAAAAGAACTCCGTCTGTGAGCTCGACGAGTTTCGGGGCGAAGTCGCCGATGAGTTGCTGTGCCCTTGTCTGCTGTGACTCGCTCATAAATGATCCTTTCGGGAATGCCTGGTGCTGTGGATTTGTGCTCAGCTTTTCTGCCAGCCCTAAAATGCCGAGAGAAGTCCAGTGCGTTTCAGCCAGGACTCGACGTCGGCTCCAGCGTCGCGGACTTCCTCGCCTCTGACTGCCAATCCATCTGCGATAGTTGCGCCACGGCAGGATTGTCCGTAGTCGCGCGCGGTGTTGCCCAGTCCGCTCATGGCATGGGTGGTGACCGGGTATACGGTCTTGCCGGTGAAGTCGTAGCTTTCGGTGAAGGTGGTCATGATCAGTGGAGCCCTGACGTTCCAGATTCCGCTTGCTAGAAGCACGGTGTCGTACTGCTCGATGGAGGGCAGTGGGTTGCTGATCGCAGGACGGGAACCTTCGTCCTGCTCGCGTACGTTCCGGGCCACAGTGGCGTCATAGCTTTCCGGGTACGGCTCTGCTGCCTCGATGCGGTGTACCTCGCACGGTATTAGGTCTTTGATCATGCCGACCAGTACCTCGGTATTGCCGATCTCCATGTTGGTTCGGCCGCCGTAGTAGTAGTTTTCTCCTGCCCGGGAAAAGTAGGCGGTCAAGACACGTTTACTGCTTTGGTCGGGCTGGCCGGTGCGGGGGGATGACGACGGCACTGTGGCACTTCCTTGGGTTGTGCACCCCGCCGAGGCTGTGGCCAGCAGGGTGCCTGTCAGCCCTGCGGCCGCCCCACGAAGGGCGGACCGACGGCTGATGCTAAAAGGGCTCGTGGCCATGGGATACCCGTCTTTTAGTTGTAGCGACGCCCGCCGAGCCAGCCAACCATGGCAGGGTCGCGGTGGTCGAAGAAGAGGCTGGCCCCGGTGTCCAAGGTTGCAATCGTGCTCATCTGATCCTCGGCGAGGGTGAAGTCGAAGACGTCCAAGTTCTGGGCCATCCGCTCAGGCCGGACGGATTTGGGGATGACCACCACGCCGCGCTGGATGAGCCAGCGGAGCACCACCTGTGCCACGGATTTACCGTGGGCATCAGCGATGAGACTGAGCACAGGATCGGTGAAGATGTTGTTCTTGCCTTCAGCGAATGGCCCCCAAGACTCGATTTGGACGCCACGCTCTTGCATCAACTCCTGGTCTGCGGCGCGTTGGTGGAAGGGGTGAGTCTCGATCTGGTTTACGGCCGGAACGATCTCGTTGTGGTCAATCAGATCAACCAGGCGGTCCGGGTGGAAGTTGGATACACCGATGGCGCGGGCAAGTCCTTGCTTGTTCAGGTCCTGCATGGCCCGCCATTCGCTGTAGTAGTCCCCAAGTGGCTGGTGGATCAGGTAAAGGTCGAGGTAGTCCAGTCCAAGGCGGTTCAGGGAGTTCTGGAAGGAACGTTTGGTCTCGTCGTAGACGCTGCCCGTTGGTGCATGCTGGATCCACAGTTTGGTGGTGATGAACAGTTCCTCGCGAATGATTCCGCTTGCTTTGATGGCGGCGCCGACGGCGTTTTCGTTGCCGTAGGAGGCCGCTGTGTCCAAGTGTCGGTATCCGGCGGCGAGTGCTGCTTCGACAGCTGCCTGCGTATCCTCCTCGGGAATCTGGAATACACCGAAGCCCAGGATTGGCATTTCCACGCCGTTGTTGAGGGTGACGTTCTTCATTTGTGTTCCTTAATGTTGTTGGTTGAGGGCTTTATTCATGGGTGGCGGTGTTAGCCGCCTGATAATCGTGCTCGCTGACCGGTTCAAGCCATGTCGCCGTATGTCCGTCCTCATGTTCAACAAGGGCAAGATGGCACATGAGGCTGTCCTGTGTTGCGCCATGCCAGTGTTCCTCACCGGGCGGGGTGTAGACGGTGTCCCCTGCCCGCATGAGGATGACGTTGCCGTCGCGGGTGGCTACCAGTCCCAGACCATCTGTGCAGTGCAGCGTCTGACCAAGGGGGTGGGAGTGCCAATGGGTGCGGGCTGCGGGACCAAAGCGGACCATGGCAGAGTTCAGCCGTGAGGGATTCTCAGCAGAATGCACGGTGTTGAGATGCACGTCGCCCGTGAATTTGTCGGTGGGTCCTTTAGTACTTGGGCCTGGAATAGCGAGGCGCATGATGAGACGGTGTCCTTCCTTGAACGGGTCCTATTCAAGACAACCAGCCCTTTTACTGGGGTGGGAGGGCCTGTTGTACGGTGTACTGGCAGTTCCTGTTAGGCCGTTCCGCTTTCGCCGTAGCCTAGGAGGCATGGACAACACCAATGACGTCCGCGAGTTCCTTATGAGCCGCCGGGCACGCATCACCCCGGCCCAGGCAGGGCTGCCCGCCTATGGGGGAGTCAGGAGGGTAGCCGGTCTTAAGCGCGAAGAAGTAGCTATGCTCACGGGCGTTAGCACCGAGTATTACGCCCGGCTCGAGCGGGGAAATCTTCGTGGTGTGTCCGACTCCGTTCTTGACTCTTTGGCCCGAGCCCTGCGGCTTGATGAAGCGGAACGCGCCCACTTGTTTGATCTGGCCAAGGCGGCGGTGCCCACCCCAGCGGCAGCCTCGCGGCGTCCCCGTGCGGAAGTACGCCCAAGCATCGAAAGAGTCTTGGCCGGGATGACCGGGACGCCCGCCTACGTCCGGAACGCGCGCATGGACGTCGTAGCCGCCAACGGTTTGTGTTTCGCTCTGTACACCGACATCCTCAGCCCCGAAAAGCTTCCGGTGAACCTTGCCCGTTTCATGTTTTTGGATTCCCGGTCCAAGGACTTCTTTGTCGACTGGGATACTCTCGCCGACGACTTCGCGGCGGCGATGCGCACAGAATCCGGCCAGAATCCACGGGATCGCGCGTTGAACAGTCTCATTGGCGACCTGGCCGCCGGCAGCAGCGAATTCTCAACGCGTTGGGCACGTCACAACGTCCGCTTCCACCGCACTGCCCGCAAAACAATGCGCAACCAGCTCGTCGGGGAAATCGAACTCACCGGCGACGCACTGGAGCTCCCCGGCGAGGGGCTAACCCTGATCGCCTACTCCGCCGAACCGGGAAGTCACGCCCAAGATCAACTCGACTTCCTGGCCAGCTGGAACGCCAGCAACAAGAACCAGACCAAAGCACCAGTCATTCCGCCGAAGGCCTGACTAGGAAAGGTCGAAAGCCGAACGTCCTGCGCCCCGCTCGGCGCCGTGCACCTGCAGGGCGTGGCGCATGGCTTGGCGGTTGTCTTCTGCGAGTTCAGGTTGGTCGGCGACTCGGTAGAGGTCCGCTGCCCACTGAAATTCATCGGCAGCAGCGCGGAAGCGGGCTTCGTCGAAAAGTCGCCTGCCTATGTGGTGGCGAACGTAGGCTTCCTCTTCCGGCGACCGGACTGTTCGGAGCGCTTTTTCATGGAGCACGGCGGCCTCGTGCCACCGGTACTGACGCTGATTGATCTGGGCAAGGACCAGCAACAGCTCCCGGCGGTCAGGTGTGTGGGGGAGTAGTTTGAAGCCTTCGTCCAAGGCCTCGGTGTCCCGGCCAAGTAGCGCAAGATACCTAATGCGTTCCACGGGAGGACACTCGCCTGCTAACGCAGCTTCCAGGGCTTGACGGTCGATCACCACGTCACGAAACGTGGCAGGATCAGTACGCCAAAGACTTGCAGTATCTTCCACCGTGATGTGCCCCCCATAGGCTTGTTACGGAGCCAACTGAGTCGCAGCACTGTCAATGGCAGGCTGCCGGAACCTCCATGATCTCATGAACGGTTGGGCCCGCAAGTTCGCCTCAGCCTCGCTGGCATCAGTGGAGTTGGCTGTCCGGGGGAGTAGCCCACCAAGAGTGGAAAGGGACTGTCAGCCCTGCGCGTGTTGGTGCGCAGGTGAACGGCCCGGCGAGTGCGACCACGTCAGGTGCCAACGGCACAACACGTACCAATTGGAGGTCGTCGCCGCCCGAACCAGCGCGGATGGTTAGGGCGTCGCCCGAGCGGCTGATCCGAATGCGGACCCGCCCGCCGTTCCAGTCCGGGACAGGCGCCAAGGACCAGTCCGAGAAGCGGTCCGTCACCACCGCACCCACTTGAGCGGCGCCGTCGGCGAATTCCACACCGGCCTTGATCCAATGCTCGGCGCTGATGCGCACGAAGATGCCCGCTTGGTCGAACTGTTGGGAGAACGCGGCAGTGAACTCAACCTCCATGGCACTGTCTTGCGGGAAGGGTGCGAGCAGCGCGTGCTCGGTGTCGTGGATGAATCCGTAGGACGTCACGCGCCAAGCGTCGCTGCTTTCGGCTGCAGTCACGAGAAGGTCACCGGCCTGCTCGACGACGGCGGCTGGCCGGTTGGTCCACTCGCCGCGGCTCCAGGGGATGTCAGTTGGCACAGGGCTCCTCGATGTTCATTAATGGGTAGGCGCTTTAGGGGTTTGTCCCGCCAGGGGTGGTGGGTCCCGGTCCAACAAGTTGAGCCCTCAGGCGGACCGGGATGCCCTTGTCGGTGAACTCTTTGTCCATGCCTTCCTGCGCGGTGGCGTACTGGCCGTTTTGGACCGCGTAGGTCTGGAACTCCCAGTTGTAGACGCTTGACCAGAGCTGTCCGTGGTCGTTCAGGTATCGACCGTTGTCCTGCAGCCTGGCCACGCCGTACCAGGCGTTGCCGCCGTCAAGACCGATGGCCTTAATTCCTTCATCGGAGATGGAGTAGGCGAGCCAGCCTTCGGCGCAGCCGAGGACGGTGTAGTACTGCTGTTCATTGGTCGGGATGGGTTTGATGGCCCTGACTTGATCAGCACGTTGGATGTCAATGTTGTCCACGGTGCAGGCACCTGCGGCGGGGCCGGGAGGAGCTGCAATGGTGGGCGGCACAGTGGTGGGGGCGGGAATCGGCGGGGCTACCGGCGCGGTTGTGGCCACGGCCGGGATGGTGGGCATCGGCACTTGGGTAGCCTCCGCCGTCGGGATTGCCGTTGGGGTTGCCGTTGACGAAGGCGAGGGCGAAGGCGTGGCCGTCGGCGTAGCCGTCACAGTGGGGGTTTCGGTGGTGGCAGGTGCCGGCGCAGACTGAGGTGCCAGGTTCCCTGCTACAACGACTGCCCCGACGACGGCCGCCGCAGCGAGAACCACACCTGCGGTGCCTACCCACCCCGATCGCCGACGCTTGTGCTCGGCGAGAGACACGACGTTGGGATCGTCGGAGAAGACATGAGACCGTCCCGTCAGGACACCCGGGGTGGTGCCTGGTGCGGGGACGTGGGGTTTTGAGTTTTTCATGAGTTGTTCGATGCGGTCCATGGTTAGACTTCCCGTTCTGTCATGAGGTATGTCGGTGCGGCTTTCGCAAAGGCCTTGCGGGCCCGGTGAAGCCTGACGGCTGCAGCCGATGGGGAACACCCCAGGCTCTCGGCCAATTGGGCTGTAGTGAGGTCGTCCCAGTAGGAGAGCATCAGGATCTCGCGGTCCTTGTCCTTCAGCTTGGAGAGAATGTCGGCAACGTTGGCCTGTTGGTCATCCTCGCTTTCGGATGCCCTAATGCGGGCTTCTTCGGCGAGGCGCTCCATAAGCTGTTCGCGCCGTCGTCGGCCTTTGTATTCGTTGCCCAGCACGTTCCGGGCTGTGGCTATCAGCCACCCGATGCCCGGCGGTTCGGCAGGCATTTTTTCCCAAACGATCCGGAACACATCATTAGCCAGCTCCTCGGCCCGTTCCCGGTCGTTGATCCGATACGCGATGTATTGGTAGATGCGGCTGAAGTGTTCAGCATGAAGAGCACTCAGTTCCTGCTCTCTAGTAGCCAACATCTTTATTTCTTTCCCCCGGGCTAGCGCTTGATGATTCAAACACTTAGTTTCCCGGAGACGGCTGTTTCTTACATAACTGCTGAAAACTTAAAGAGAGATACCCGGCAAGCCTCCTGGTGGGCTTGCCGGGTATCTGGAGCGTTTGGTGGTTAGGCAGCGTAGCGGAGACTGGTCAGCAGTGCCCGAAGCTTGACGTATTGATCAGTTTTCATCCACGCTGCAGCGGTTTCAGGCGTCATGGACGCGTCGATCTCCGCAACCGCGGTTGCTGCCCCGTTCGGCATGATCATGAAGCTGTTCACGGAGGTGCTGTCGGGACCTTCTGTCATGAAGTACTCAGCCACAACGCCCATGTAATAGCGGACCGGAAATTCAGGGAAGTCGGCATAGTCATCCCTTACGAAAGCGAAGTGAGAGGCGCCGTTGCGACTGTCGAACGCACTGAGTTCCTGCGAGTCGAGGATGGTGCGGTTGACCGGCCCTCCGACCAGACCTCCGGTGCCTCCGCTGGTGATGTGGGCAACTTTGTCACCGTTGTTGTCGAAGATATTGGCAGCCAGTGAGTTCTCCTTTCCGCCGGGATGATTTGCTTCTTCGTTGTACGGTGCCTGCTCCACCTGTACAGTCCAGCCGGTGGGCACATCGAAGGAGATGTGGCCGTCCGGGAAGGTAAACGTGCCGTTCCCGTAGTCGGGCGAGACGTGCGGGGCGGAGGGGATAACGGGAGTAATCGGCGCCTCTACGATGACTGTCGGTGGGGTGCTCACGGGAGACGAGGGGACCGTGGGCTCGCCAGGAATAAGGGGTGTTGCAGGCACTGAAACCGGTGTTGGCCATGGGGAAGTTCCAATAATCGGGGTCTCTGCCGCAGATGTCGGAACATTGGGCAGGGAGTCGTCAGCCGGCGTGAGGGCGCTGGTTGCAGGGGAGGGAAGCCCCTCCTCTTCCATGGGAGCAGGAGATGGCGGCGTGAGGGTCGGGATTTCCTCTGAAACTGTAGCCGTGGTTGACGTCCCTGCCACGAGTGGTGCCGACGTGCACGCGGTGAGAGCAAGTGCAAGTGCAAGCGATGTGAGAATGGCGTACTTCGCGTAGTCGGATCGGTGGTACTTCATGGCTGGGTTCCTTCCCCCTTAGTCGAGCCGGGCAGATCAGCCCGCTCACACATGTTGTTTCCGGGTAGGAACGAATACTTACAACGGCTCCCAAAATCTTTTCAGAACATGCTTCGTTTCCA
Source organism: Paenarthrobacter sp. TA1.8 (assembly GCF_048595705.1). NCBI lineage: Bacteria > Bacillati > Actinomycetota > Actinomycetes > Micrococcales > Micrococcaceae > Paenarthrobacter > Paenarthrobacter sp. TA1.8. The sequence goes on along the minus strand of NZ_CP184287.1, from coordinate 3,828,765 downwards.
TCTGGAAGGGTGCCGCTCAGCCGCTTCTGTGAGTCGTGAGAACATCATTGAGTGACCGACAGTACTTCGCTTGAACTGCCGCCCCTCTACGAGTCCCTGACCTGGCTTACCCCGCTTTCCGAGGAACGTGCTGCACACCTTGTGGCGTTCCTGTCCGACCCGGCGCCGGCTGAGGTTCTGGACATGGGGTGCGGGTGGGGTGAACTACTACTTCGGGTTTTGACGTCGGCCCCGCAGGCGCTCGACTACGCCGCAGCCCTGCGCGCCCTTCGAGCTCTGGTGCTTCCCGGCGGCCGACTCGTCTACGGTGAGGCGATCTGGTCAGCAACACCTCATCCGGCCGCCACCGCCCCTCTGGCCGGACGTGATGACGAGTACCTGACACAAGATGCGTTACGCGAGCAGATCAGCGCCGCTGGCTTCGAGGTGCTGGACGACGACCAGGCAAGCGTTCAGGAATGGGACGTCTTCGAAGCCGGGTATCGCGACAGGTTTACCCGTTGGCTAGAAGCACATGATGCCGACCATCCCGCCGCAGAGCAGGTCCGTCGGCAATATGAGGAACAGCGCGCTGCATATGAAGAGGGCTATCGAGGCGTACTCGGGATGGCGTATTTCTGCCTAAGGGGGTAGGCGTTCACTGCGACTCACCGTCATGTGACGCACAGACTTGCTGGCGTTCCACCAAGGATCGTGTATCGGGCGGGCCGGGGTCTGCTCGGGGCTCTCAGTCGGACTCACCAGACGACTGATCTATATGCCCTTGCCAATCGGCTACCGGAGGCCAACGGAGATTGTCCGTTCAGGGAACGGCTACCGGACACTCTGGCCCACCGTATACGCTGACTCGCATGTCTCAAGTTCTGATCACCGGCATGTCAGGCGTGGGAAAGACAACGGTGCTGCGCGAGTTGTCCCGGAGAGGCTACCGAACGATCGACACCGACTATGACTCCTGGGTGCTTCCTGACAGCACATGGGATGAACCGCGCATGTCGGCACTTCTGGCATCTGATTCTTCCCTGGTTGTCTCAGGGACTGTCGAGAATCAAGGATGCTTCTATGATCGTTTCGCCGCTGTTGTTCTCCTGAGCGCACCCGTAGATGTCCTCATCGAGCGCGTCTCGGTTCGTAAGAACAATCCCTACGGCAACTCAGAGGCGGACCAGTCCGCGATCCGGCAAAACATTCTCGAAGTCGAACCACTGCTTCGGAACGGGGCGACCCTCGAACTCGATGCTCGTCGGCCGGTCCCAGAGCTGGCGGATGATATTGAACGTCTCATCGCGATGTCCAATGAGTCCTAACGCCCGATAAACGATCGTTCACCGAGACACCTCCATTGCCGTCTGCATCAGGTAGACGCTCCCCTTTGCGACCATATCCCTACCGATCCTTTCGGAGTGCATCGTCCGGAACGACATAGGAGCTGGAGTAGTGAACCCAATGGTCCCTGCGTCCCTCCCTGAAAAGGCGGTCTGCAACCATCCGGCACTCCTGCCAGTCCTTCCGGGAGTTCTGCGGCCCATAACCGACAGCTTGACCGAGTTGATCCAAAGTCACCAGCCGTGTGACTCCCGGCGCAGTCGCTACTTCGTAAGTGAAGGTTCCTTTGATGGAGAACCATCTATTGCGGACGGGAGTTTCGATCAGACGGAAGTAAGTGCCTCCATTGGCGAACATGGCAGCAGCCGCGCTCGCCTTCGATTCCGGCTCAGCATTCATGAAATCCGTGAACTTCTGGAGAAGTTCTTCGTACTCGGCGTTGAGGAGTTCATCCACTGCTCCGTCCTTCTGCACGTACCGGTCACTGAGGCTTCCGCTGCCGCCCTTCAGTGACGAGCGGAGCCACAGGCGAACTTCCTCCACAGACTCTGCCGATGGTTCGGTCTGAAGCGCTCTGGCAAGGGATTCGTATTTGAGCGCCACGACGGAGAGGTTCATGTGTCATAGCAGGGACGCAAATCGCATAAAGTCGGTTGCCAGTACTTCAGTGTCCGTTTTCATCAGGCTTCTTTCGCGGGGTAGGGGTAACGCGAACCACGGGAGGACGTCGCCTTCACGGTATCCCGGCTGAGGAAGCCGATCCCTTCTCGGGGCCCTAGAACCCGACGTAAGCCGGGGTCTATCGGACGCTTCAAGCACCCGGTTAGGGATCGGCTGTGACTTTCAGCAGTAAAGGGCGGCGTTTTAACAGCACTATTTGGCGGATTTGGTCGCCTGCAAGGGGATCCCTTAGCGGGCGCGCCGGGCCCCGATTTTGAACCGGCCGCCATGCCGGCGGGAATTTTGACGGAACGAGCCCTATTCACGGCCGGGAGTACAGGACTCTCCCCGTCGAGGCGTCTCGGACGTGGGTGACCTTGTCGGTAAAGAAGAAATCGATCGGCTGGCCAGCCACGAACGGGCTTGCGTTAGTTGTTATATGCGCGTATTCATCGCCAAGGTCGTATCCCCAAGCGATGTTGAAAACCGTGAAAGTGTCCCCGTCCTGTACGTCCACCAAGGTTCCGATGCCATCACGAGCATTCAAAAGGTCGACTAAATCCGTGTCTCGGGGCTCAGGGTGTAACACTTCCATGAAAGCCAGACTATCGGCGGCACGTCCCGAGCTGTCCAGGCACATACCGAGTAGCCGAACCACGTCCGATAGAGGATCCTCTAGCGGGCACGAGCGCATCCGGTGATCTACCACTTGTCGTGCGCTCTATACGGAAGCGATGAGTCAGCTGAGGCCTCACCGTATGTTCCAAACCATAGCGGCGAACCACTCTGCGGTGTCACGCATCTCTCCGTCGTAATCTTCGGGATCCAGGACGCATAGTAGAGCTCTCGCGTATCTACCTTCCGGACTGACTACGTCCTGTCCAAACTTGAAGGTTTTCAGGACGGTCCAGCATTCCGCCTTCGCTGCTTCTAGAACCTCTGCATCCAGCGCCTCGGACGTCCAGTACCTGCTAGCCGTGGAGAGGATCGGCCTAAGCGGCTGAGGCGTAGGGAGTTCCTCCAGATATTGAAGGAACACCGTCATAAGCGCGCTCCATTCGTCGGTTCCTTCAGCCCATACGATTTCGTCGGCAGCTCCCAACAAGTACGTTGCGGTACGTGGCTGGCTCTGGACCTGTCGTGCGGTGCGGCGAGCAATGGGGCTGGTTGCATCTCCGATCAGTGGGGGCCGACTTGCCACGCTCGAACGTATCTTGGCAAGTACTCCCTGAGGTTGATGGGCAGCGTCACTTTCGACATGCACGGTGTTGAAGGTGATATCCGAGTGTCCTCGTTCGTAGCCAAGGCCCGCAGTCGTGGGCCATGTTTGCCCCGCAGACTGGATTTTGCGCAGATACGTCGTTATCTCTGCCCAATCTTTTGACAGCAGTTGATCCGCACGGCTGATGATGGTCACGTACTTTCGGGCAGGCAGCCATTCCAGGTCGCGTATACATTCATCGAAGGCGTTCCAGTTCCGGCCAAAGTACTCCGGAAACAAGAAGCCCCTTTGGTACTCGGAAAAAAGGCCATCGACCGTCCGCATTTTAGAACCGTCCAATTCGATAATCAGAACATCGGCACCGGTAAGAGTTGCACGGATCATTTCCGCCTGTGATTCGGTCACGTGGTGCACCCATGGTGCTGACCCATCTGTTACAGACTCAACGCTTCGGGGGATGGCCATTGGACAAGTCTGCACCAAAACCAAGAGATAGAAAGCAACGGCCGTACAAGCAGAGGCGGTGGCTGACGCCCGGTAAACATCCCCATTTCACGTGCCGAAGTGCGTCCGGTAAAGGATCCCTTACCGGGCGCGCCCGCCACGCGGTTACGCCACTGCCGGACGGGATCTATTCAGCTATTTGCTGCAGCCAATCCAGAGTTTCGTCGTTCACGTGCACACCCCTGCACCTCTGACTGCACATCTGAGCTGGGAACTGAGGGCCCACTCCAAGGAGGTCCAAGCCACGTCGTGCAGCCTTGCGTGCAGCGTCTTGGTCGCCGATGGCTTGGGCCAAATGGATGACGGCCATGTTCCATCTGAAGTTGTTAACGGCAAAGGGGTCATCTGGCCCCTCGGCCCAGCGTTCGAGCAGCACTGCTGCCTCTTCGAGGTCGGAGGTCTCGCCTCGGGTTATGAGGACTTGAGCAAGTTTGATGGCCTGCGTTCCCGTTGTCATTTGGTGACTGTCTTTTGCCAGCAATCGACGGTAGTAGTGCGCGGACAACTCGGGGTTCTCTTTGGCGTAAATATCACCCAGGCGTTCCAAGGCAGCATTGTGGGACGACATGGCCACGAACTCGTCCGTGTCATCCAGCACCCGTAACCAAAGTTCGCTGGCACCTTTCAGCTCGCCCGCCATTTGGAGTCGGATCGCTTTGCTGTGCAGGTATCCGCTACTCGTGCCAGGGACGCTTAGGAGCTTTTCCTCGAACTCCGACTTTGCCTCATCGCTCCAATCGGGCGAGTCATACCAATCAGTGGAGGGCGCAGGCTTCCTGGGCTTCGGCCATACTTCGTCGGTCTGTAGGTCCATAGCGAACCCGCTGACAGCTTTGGCTAATTTCTTGGCGAAGGCCTGAGCAGAAGGGACGCCCGAAGCATCTCCGTCCCCTTCGATGAGAATGTCGTATCGATACTTGATGCCAAACACGACCATCTCGGCGTACGTTTCGGGAGTGTCTTCGCCGCTATCTTCATAAGGTCCTTCGACCGTGAAGCTGTAAATACGCTTGGGACCTCTGAAGACGCGGAAACTCCAGGGAAAAGCCGTCATGTCGGGGTCCAAGTCAGCGGTCAGGCCGCGGATGTTCGTGATGCGCGTAGTTACATCTCCGCTTAGGAGTGCCTCGGAACCAAAAACTGCCAAGTCATAGGACATCGCTTCAGATTACCCGTGACCTCCATCCGCATAACGATTGGCTAGTTCGGTGGTGTCCGTAAGCCGGTCCTCCATCGGCCGCCGTTCTATCCCACCTTGCGGGCGTCGAAATTCCCGCCGTTCCGGGTCCCCGGATTCCCGTAAGACCCGGCCGCGAAACTGCCCGGTGAAGGGGCCCTAAACGCTACATTCGGCGTCATGCTTATCGGTTACCACAAACACTCAAGATTTGACCGCCCATCGGGATGCTCTCGCGGCCGGCGTGGGTCCCGATGCTATCCACGTGGATCACAGATTCACAGGCACCCAGCGGGAACGCCCGGCCTTTGCAAAGCCCTGGCCGCATGCAGCAACGGAGACACTCTCGTGGTGACCAGGCTTGATCGCCTCGCCCGGTCGCTGCCCGACGCGAGGAATATCGCGGCCATCAATAGGCTCAAGCTATGACGCCAAGGAAGCAGCAGCCCACGAAGGTGCAAGCGGTCTTTTTTGGTGTTCTAGCTCTGATGCTGCTTGGGAGCAGGGTCCTTTCGTTGTTAGAGGGTCATTCTCCGACAGTCCCTTTTTGGATCGTTGTGGGGCTGAATCTCGTCCTCTTGGGCTTGTGCATTTGGTGGTATATCCGCGCTGCAAAGGTCCCCAAACGCTGAAGTGGGGCAATCCGAGGGCCTGATATGGACCCAATATTCGCCCCACCGGTCATGGGCTCCATGTTCCTGGTGGTGGGCACCGTGTCGTTCTGGGCCCGCCGCAAGTTGTCGCGAATGGGAGCAATGCTTGCTGCGGCCAGTCATTTGGTGGATTTGAATACGATCGAGTCGAAGACGCCCCGTGCCTCTCTCGTCAGTTCCGGGTTGATCGATTCGTGGAACGTGGTGAAGCCGACGACAGCGCGTTCGCCGTTCAGGTTGACCACCCGGTAGGTTTCCCGCTCAGCGACGCTGGAGTACCAGCGGGTGCATATGGGCGAGAACTCCGAGCGGACACAGATCTTGTCTTCGTCGCAGCCTTTGATGTCTGCGATGCCTTCGACGGAGTGGTCGAATTCGAAACCGCGGTAGTCGCCCACCACGACCTCGACCGGAGGGGTGCTCGCCGTTGAGGTCTGCGCCGTCATTGCGTCGACAGAGTCTTTAGCGGACGGATCGAGCTCGACCAGCGCGCCCTGCCACGCGCATGCGTCCGTCGGTACGTAGTTCGAAGGCCAGAAAGTCAGGTAGACGGCCATGTCACCCGGGTGATCCGGGTCGTCCTTTCCTGGAGGACGGGGAGATGTCGTCGGGCTTAGACTCGCACCCGCTGAGACATCCAAGCAGGACGATAGCCACCAAAAGCAAGAGATGGTGCGACCGCTGAGCGGCCTTTTCGAGGTGCGTCAAGGAGCTCATCGTTCCACCAAGCCGCTACAGCGTACTGTGAGGCCCCGCAGCCACGTGGCCCCGCGGACGGGCCGGAATGGGATGCCGTAGCCTCAAGTTTCCTCCGGCAGAGAACCCGTGACGAGTGGTACAGAGATCGGACTTATGTCCGGAATTAGGGAAGGTGACCGATGCTCAGCGGCCGGCGCAATGGGCACAACTGCCCCCGCAGGAAGTTCGCTGGTCACCCCCGCAGGTGATTTACTGACGTGACCGTCACATACTGCAGGGGGACAGTTATGAAGGGCTTGGTTGCCACTTTTTTGCTCACGTCGTTGGTGCTCACGGGCTGTGCTGCTGCAGTTCCTAACGGCTCCGCGACGGCGTCAACGGCGCCTTCCGCACTAACTGGCGCGAAGACCTACGCGAGGTTGGACTCGGCGGGCATCGAGCAGATCAAGAAGTCGAGGATGGCAATTTTCGACATGACGTCCGGCGTGCTCACAAAGGAGAGCGTCGGCCTCGAAAACGGCACCAGCCAAGCTCCGGATGTCCTGATTTCTGATGGGCTGATGGACTTGAATATCGAAGCGCCGACGGGCCTGATCAGCGCTAAGACTGATCGGCTCAGGCTCAACGGCATGAACAACAGGTCCGACTTCCGCGAAATCACATACTTCCTCAAGGCCGAATCGTTCGAAGACTTCACAGTCCTGATCCGCGACGGCGTCGACCGGTACGGAATTCCCAGCGAGTCAGCAGAGGGCTGGATCGAATCGATGTCCAGCCGGCCAGAGGATGAAGGCGACTTTTCCTTGGCTTCGGGCACCTCAACAGGCCTCCGGGTCTCGTACGACCTCCGCTACGACGGTTCAAAGGACGTGCAAGTCATAATTGTGCACGTCCACACCGCCTAGTCCCTGCACCAGCGTCTTTAGAAAGAACTCCGTGGAACCTCACAGCCCGTACTCCCCGAATTATTTCCCGAGTCACCCCGGACAGGTCCAACCTCCGCCGTTGCCGGCGTGGGCAAGGACATTTCGGACGATCCTGCTGATCCTGGCAGGTCTTCTGGTGCTCCTTCTGCTGCTTCTTTTCGGCGCAGGTACAACCGGATCGGCCGATATGTACAGCGAAGGCGGGCTGAGCGTTTTACAGGCGACAATCTGGCTAGGTTTGGGGACAGTTTTGCTGGCGTTCCCTTACGTGATCGCCAGCATCATCTACGCTGCTCTATGGGCCAGCAAGCTGCGCGGGAGAGGTTACCGTCGGCACCCGGGGACGACCTGGATCCTGATTGCCGGCCCAATTGTTTCTGCGTTACCTATATTGGGCCTAATAGGGCTGATCACTGCCGACCCCAGCACGTTGTGAACCTCTGACCAGCTGACCTGAAAGAAAGAACGGCCCATGATTTCCGATCGCGAGCGGCGCAATGATGCCGTGTACGCAGAGCACAAGGCTGCAGTGGCCGCCGGGGAAAAGCGAATACTCCGCAACACCAGCACTGGCGAGTTGCACAGCTACCCGGCAGACGAAATTGGCTTTACACCAGGCAGCGGGCAGGCACAGGTCAGCACATGGTGGGGGATGGGAATTCTCGCGGTCGTTGCCGCGATACTCACGGTCTTTTCGGTGGTGATGTTGCTGGCGCCGCTGGGACAGGGGCAAAGCCCTATGTGGGGTGCGCTGTTTCTGACTGCCGGAGGCGGTGCCTTCACCTTCTACGCACTCACGCTGTCCCGCCAGGAATACCGGGCGACGCAGCTCCGTAAGTTGCGGGGTTCGCCGAAACCAAACTCGACTGGCAGAGCAGACTATTGGGAGCCACCTCAGCAGCCAACGAAGGCTAAGAGCAGTATGAAATCCCTGGACGACTACATCTACGACATTCATAACCGTCCATCAAACCGAGAACTCCGTTTTTGGATCGGTTTTCAAGTGGTCGTCGTCGGCGCACTCGGCTATGTGATTCCGCTATTCAGCCTGCACTGGCTGGGCGTGCGGCAATGGGCCCTGGTCTTCATTCCATTGCTCTGCGCGGCGGCCTTGGTCTGGTGGCTCCTTCGCTTCCTGAAACGGCGAGGTGTGAAGACCAAAGCCTTGTACCGGGCTTACGGTGGCGACCCCGCCGGCACAAGTGACCTTCTGTTCGGCCAAGTGACATACAAGATCACGCCGGATGGCCGCTGGAAGTGGCCAACGTCAAGCTCGGGGGACTAGCGCTGGATGGCCCCCGTAAGTACTTGTAATACGATCGCCTTGCGGCGAATAAGGGAGTCCACATGGCAGCGGAATCGATTAGCGAGTACATAGAACAGTACGACGGCGATGTGCGGCTACGGCTGCTGGCGCTGTACCAACTGATCCGGTCAGCCGTGCCCGAGGAAGCTGAAGAGTCCATTAGTTGGCGTATGCCCACCTTCAAACTCGGAACCGAGCCGCTGTTCTTCTTCACCGCAACAAAGAAGCACATCGGGTTCTATCCGACTCCGGACGCAATCGCGCATTTCTCGGCGCAGCTGAGCGAATACGGAACCACTGAGCACCTCGTCCAGCTGCGCCATAACGCCCCGCTGCCCACCGAGCTCATCAGCGAGATCATCGCGTGGCGGCTGCAGCAGCTCCCTTCAGACACGGCCTAAGCCGCGTTATCTACTCCACAAGCTTTCCGGCGACCGAGTCCTCGGCGTATGCCTCAGCCAGGGCTCGGAAGGACTCTGGGGCCGGGGCCGACGTTTCGAAGCTGACACCCTCACCTGGTGACCAGACAAAGTTTCCCTGCAGTGACGGATCCAGCGTTGGGAAGTCGGCCCGGTTGTGTGCTCCGCGCGTTTCGCGGCGTTCAAGAGCACACTCCAAGGTGGCTCGTGCGGCGAGGAGGGAACCTAGAAGGTCGTAGGCGTGGGCAAGATCGTCGAACCCCGCAATGTCCGGATGCGCTGTAACGAACTGCGCACGCCCCTCCAAATCATCCAGAATGCCCAGCCCCGCCTGCAGCCCCTGCTCGGTGCGCACCACTCCGGCGTGCTCAGTCATCAGATTCCGCAGTTCACGCTGCAGCCGACGCGCCGACTCGGTACCTTTCCCGTTCAGCAGACTCTGCATTTCGTTGCGGGCAAGCCCGACTGCTGCGGGATCCCGGTGGACATCGCTGAGCGAACGTACGTATTCGGCCACATGCTCGCCGGTAATACGCCCGTAGACGAGCAGCTCAATCAAGGAGTTGCCTCCGAGGCGATTGGCTCCGTGCAACCCAGAGGATGCCTCTCCGATGGCATACAGTCCGTCCACTCCCGTTCCGTGATCCTCCGGTGCAACCCAGACCCCTCCCATCGAGTAGTGAGCGGTGGGCGCGATCTCCATCTTGGTCGTGGTGATGTCCAGCATCTGGAGGTCGATCAGTGTGCGATAGACCCTGGGCAGCTTTTCCATGATGATCTCTTGAGGCAGATGGGAGACGTCCAGGTAGACACCGCCCTTCTCAGTCCCCCGACCCTCGGCGACCTCGGTGAATCCGGCCAGAGCCACCCGGTCCCGCGTGGAGAGTTCCATCCGCTCGGGGTCGTAACGTTCCATGAAGCGCTCGCCGAGTGCGTTGGTGAGGATCCCGCCTTCTCCGCGTGCTGCTTCGGACACCAAGGTGCCCGCGGCGTCGTCGGGCTCAAGCAGGCCGGAGGGGTGGAACTGGACCAACTCGGCGTCGCGGATCCAGGCACCGGCCAGGGCAGCCAGGCGGAAAGAGTCGCCGGTGTTCTCATCGCGTCGTGAGGACGTGTGGCGCCAGATGCGCGTATGGCCGCCCGCGGCGAGAATGACCGCATCGGCGTGGATCTGGACGGGGGTGCCATCCACTATGTCGAAACCATAGGCCCCGAAGATCGTTCCGTCGGACACTAGTAGCCGGGTGATGTACACGGTGTCGATGATGGGTACGTTCAACTCTGCCGCGCGGCGCATGAGCGTGCGCTGGATCTCCAGCCCGGTGTAGTCCCCGGCATAGGCGGTGCGGCGATACTTGTGAGCGCCGAAGAAGCGCTGGGAGATGCGCCCGTCCTCCTCGCGCGCGAACGGCATGCCCCACTGTTCAAGGTCCTCGATACCCCGGGCCGCGTTCCGGGCTACGGTTTCCACAATGGTCGGGTCGGCCAGGAAGTACGACTCACGCAAGGTGTCTGCGGCGTGCTGCTCCCAGCTGTCTTCCGGGTCCATGGTGCCCAAGGCAGCGTTGATGCCACCGGCGGCCAGGCTCGTGTGCGCATCATGCTTTCTGCGCTTGCCCACAGCGAGCACTTGGACGCCTCTTTGGGCCAGTTCAATTGAGGCGCGCAACCCGGCGCCGCCGGTGCCGATGACCAGCACCGAAGTTGACAAGAGACGTTCTGGAGCAGAAGAGAGGTTCATATCAGCAACCGTAAGAGGAATGCCGCAATGTCTCCAATGAATTATTTGTCTCATCCCGATGCGTTTAGGCTATGACGATGAAGCTAGAGCAGTTGCGTTCCTTTGAGATGGTGGCTCGAGTAGGCCATTTCACACGCGCGGCCGAGGAACTGTATCTTGCCCAGCCGTCATTGAGCCGGCAGATCGCAGCACTTGAGGCTCATCTCGGTACGGAGCTCTTTCACCGTCGGCCTTCAGGGGTGACACTGACAAACGCGGGGGAGTTGCTCCTGCCCATCGCACGGCGCATGCTCGGCGATGCACAGGCCGCCCAAGACCAGATCCAGGAACTCGCAGGATTGCGCCGCGGCCGCGTTCGCCTCGGCGCCCCACCTACTTTGTGCGTCTCGCTGGTGGCCGATGTGCTGGCCGCTTTCCGCAGCGCTTATCCCGGCGTCGAGTTGCACATCACTGAGGGCGGTTCGCGTTTTCTGGTTGAGGCCCTCAACGAAAGCGCGCTGGACCTGGCCTTGGTGGTCACTCGGGGAACGGGCCCCTCCGTGCCAGGCACTGAGCTGGTCCCGCTGCTATCCGAGGAGCTGGTGGTCATATCCGCTGCGAAATCAGGGTCACCGGAAGAGTTCACGCTCGAGGAACTTGCGCACGTGTCGCAGGTTGCGTTCAACCGAAGTTATGAGCTGCGCGTGGCCACCGATGCTGCGTTCTCTGCCGCCGGTCTGGAACCCGTGATTGCCGTTGAGGGTGGGGAGATGGACGCCGTGCTGCGGTTCGTGGAACGCGGGCTGGGTGTAGCGGTGGTGCCGGCCATGGTGGTCATAGACCGGCCTGGGTTGCGTAGCGCACGTTTAGTGCGTCCCTCTCTGACGCGAACCGTCAACCTGGCCCGCCGCAATGACGTCGGACCTTCAGCGGCCGCCGCCGCTATGCAGCAGTTCATCTTCGACACCGTCGACCGGCTCGCAGCACCGGGCACCGAGCTGTCGCGCCTGGTCACGGCAGCGCCACGTCACTGACCGAGATCAAAACGCCGACGACGGCGGCCGGCTGGCTTCAGCGATCGCTCCAAAGGACTCCGTGCTTCAACGAAGCTAGACTGTGCGGATCAGGACGGATTGGGGGATTCCGTGCGAGCTGTTGTCGCCGTTCCGCTGGTCGGTCGCAGCCAGCAGCCAGCGAACTGAGGACACGGCATGAACTTCTTCGAGGACTTCCCCAAGCCTGAACCGGTAGAACGCCCAAAGAGTGTGAAGTTTGTACCACCGCCGTGGGCTGGCCCGTCGCAGGACGAGCTCCCCACAGTGATGCACATCGGGCAGTTTCTACACCGCAGCCCCAACCTCGTTTTGATGGTCAAGAGTGCGGACGTCTTCAGAACCGGGTGTTTGTTCGAAGTGTCGTGGATTATTCGACGGCATGAAGAGAACGACGAGGAATGGTCCATCCTCCATTCGTCAGTTTTTCAGCATGGACCTGTGAGGGGTCCAAGCAGCGAGGACTTGCAGCTGCTGTTCGGCGTTGAACTTCCTGATGGCACCAAGGCCAGAACAACTGTTTTTGGGATGGGCAGCTTCTTGGATCCCAACAATCAACCCGAAGCTCCGGTCCTGTCATTCCGCGGTGGCGGAGGCGGTGGCGGCGACGATGAGCTCTCGTCGTCAGGAAACCTCTGGCTGTGGCCGCTGCCCGCTGACGGAGACATCCGGCTGCTGGCGCAGTGGAAAGGGCTCGGCGTCGAGGAGTGCTCCATCGTGATCGATGGGAGCCAGTTATCGGCTGCCGCGGCCGGCGTGCAAAGCCTCTGGAGGTGACGCGGTTCCGGCGCTGAATGCCAGCGCTCTTCTGAATGACCAATCCCTGCTCCCCGTCGCTCCGAACCATTCACATGACAAACCTCGGAACCCGGGCTAAAGGCCCCACCATTTTGGCCGCACTGGCAGGCGTGGTGTCGGCCGCCGTCGTTCTTGCCGTTGCAGAGCTGATCGGCGCATTCTTCACTGCCAGGGCAACCCCGGTGTTTGCGCTGGGATCCACGTTCATCGACTTCACGCCGTCGTGGATGAAGGACTTCGCGATCGCCACGTTCGGTACCAACGACAAGGCTGCGCTGTTCGTAGGCATGGGCTTGACCATTGCAGTGCTTGCCTGCGTGTTGGGCGTGGTGGCTTACCGGAAGTGGGCTCTGGGTGTCCTGGGCGTGCTGTTCATGGGCGTAGTCATTGTGGCCTCAGTCCTGACGCGCGCCGGGGTGGGACCCGCCGATGCGATCCCTTCCGTGGTGGGAACCATCGCCGGCCTCGTAGCCCTGCGACGCCTCATGATGCCGTTGTGGGGGTTGAAGGCATGGCCGGAAGCTCCCGCTGACATAGCGGCCGACGTCGAAGATCAGGTTGGTGGCATCGGCACCAGCCGCCGTCGCTTCTTTGCTGCTGCCGGGATCACGGCGGTGGCCGCCGGAATCGCGGCGACCGGTGGCCGGCTGCTGGGTGTCGCGCGCAACAATATAGCCCAGGCCCGCGAGGCTCTCCGGCTGCCGGCGCCGGCCAGGGCTGCGGCCGCGGTACCGGCGGGCGTCCAGTCCCCGGTGCCGGGAGTTACCTCTTGGCTGACGCCGAACAGTGAGTTCTACCGCATTGATACGGCCCTAAGCGTCCCTGAGATCAACATCGATGATTGGGAACTGCGGGTGCACGGAATGGTTGAGCAGGAGGTCACCCTCACCTTCCAGGACCTGCTCGACGCCGAGCTGATCGAATCGCACGTCACCCTCACCTGCGTATCGAACCCGGTCAGCGGGAAGCTGGTGGGAAATGCCAAGTGGCTGGGCCTTCCCATCCGCGACGTCCTCGCCAGAGCGAAACCCATGGAGGGCGCGGACATGGTGCTCTCAAGGTCGATTGACGGCTTCAGCGCCTCCACTCCACTGGAGGTCCTGCAGGATGACCGCGATGCCATGCTGGCCATTGGCATGAATGATGAGCCGCTTCCCGTGGAGCACGGATACCCCGTGCGGATGGTGGTTCCGGGGCTGTACGGCTTCGTGTCCGCCACCAAGTGGGTGGTGGATTTGGAGGTCACCCGTTTCGCGGACAGCAAGGCTTACTGGACCGAGCGCGGCTGGTCGGAGCGTGGCCCCATCAAGACCATGGCACGCGTGGACGTACCGGCGTCGTTCGCGAAAATGCCGGCGGGGAAGGTCGCCGTGGGCGGCACCGCATGGGCTCAGACTCGGGGCATCACCAAGGTGGAAGTGCAGATCGACGACGGCGATTGGGTGGAAGCAACGCTTTCCGACGAAGCCTCCGTGATCACTTGGCGCCAGTGGTCCTACGAATGGGACGCCACGCCCGGCATCCACTACGTCAAGGCCCGGGCCACCGACGGAACCGGCGAAACCCAGACGGACAAGCGCGCCGATCCTGTGCCAGACGGGGCCTCGGGCTGGCCGTCGGTGATGGTCACTGTGGAGTAATTGTTGAGTCGAGTCTTCGGAGGCCGGCGCTAATGGCTAGTGCAGCAACCCCGGACCGGGATTCCTGCGCCATTTTCACGAAGATGTTCTCCACATGGGTTGTGACGGTGCGGATGGAAATGCCGAGTTCAGATGCGATCTGTTGGTTTGAGCGGCCCCACGCAATTCGATCGGTAACCTCGGCTTCACGTGAGGTCAGTCCGAAGGGAAGCTCCATGGGGGTCTCAATGATCAAGGCGACGTCACCCTTGCCGGATCTCACTCCGGCGGTGCGGGTGATCTCCAGGGCTACGGCTTCCTTCTCGGAGGTCCAAAGCCCGGACATGGTGGCGGCTGGCCCGGCTAGGAAGTGCGAGATGAAATCCTTGAAGTGGGGGTCGAATACGACGCTGCTCATCTCTCGGGAAATTACGGGCTTGGGTCCATCTTGTCCGTCAAACAGCGCTGCTCTGCAGTCTTCGCGGAGTCTCAGAATTGGATAGCCGGATGATTGCCTTCGGCATAGCTCTGCGACGATCGGGGATAGGGCGCCGATAAGGTCGCGGGCGTCATCGTCGAAGTTGTGGAAGTGAGAGGCGGAAAGGTGGAGCATACCTGCGTACTGGCCGTCGTCGGAGATAAGGCAGGCACTCATGCCATCCGCGAAGCCTGCGGGTGCCAGCGCGTTCTGGTAGAGCTGTGTCCCACGGTAGTCGTACTTCAGGTCGTCGATCCGTAGCGGTTGGTGCAGCTTTAGCAGCTTTCGATGGGCTTTGGTTGACGCGTAGGGGTCACCCAGCGCGGTGAGCGTTTCTGGCAGGTAGCCATCATTGGCCAGTACGTCGTGTTTTGACAGCGCGCGGTTCCAGAAGATGAGGGCCGCGGCGTCATGCTTGGTTCCGTCGGCCAGAACGTGCAGGATCTCGTCAGCGCCGTCGCGCTGATATTGGGCTGCGCCGGCAGCAAAAGCTGCCTTAAGCAGAATGTGGGACTTTCCGCTGACCATGAAGGCCTCCAAGACGGGAGGATCCTGTCCTCCGGGTACGCGCCAATTATACTGCCGTCTCCTTCGCGGCGGACCCGACCCGCACCGCAGGGCGCCGAGGCCGCTTGGTTTTGTCAGCGCGTACGTACAAATACCGATGTTGCTGCGACCGCTGTGTTCCTAGGCTTGATTGTACGGAGTGATGAGCGCCACCTGAGCCGTGAAAGAGAACAAAGTGACAAGCAATGAGCCGAACTTCTTCTTGAAACCCGGACAGCAAGTGACCTCTCTTGAGATCTACGGGCAAGCGGATCGCTTCAACGTCAAGCCGCTCGAGGACATCTGTTTCACGGAAGCACTAACCGGTCATCGCAGACTCGAGCAATTGCCGGCCGTTCCGATAATGCTCGGCACCAGTGCTAAATACGTCTCAGGGTGGAGGGCCGCGGAAGAGTCGTTCAAGGGAACCATCGAGTCACCCTATGTGTGTGCTAGATCCACGCCGGCAACTGCTCTCCGGGGTATGCACGCCCGGCGACTCGACGTCCCCGACCTTGTGGCGGCATGGGATTTCTCTGTATGCCTCTCCTCGGACGGACTCCGCCTCGATCAGGTCCCGGATGTCGTCGGCTCGTTCCACGCTGACTGCGTCAATGCACCCATGAGAGCCGTTCCTGGCCACCGCGACAACCAAACCGGCGAGATCGGAACGATACCGGCGAGCTACGGTGCCATCCACCTGCTCGAAAGACGGCCAGATCCAGAGAGATGGAGATCGCGAATAGTTCTCCCTGTCCCGCAAACATTGCGGGCAGGTTTCTACGCCGTGCGACTAAGGGCATCAAACGTGGAGGAATTCGTTCCCTTTGTCGTCTCGCCCGCAACGGAACCGGACGACCCTCTGCAGCAATCACAGCCATGTCCCACTAATCTCCGCCCACGAGGCCGCATAACACCACAGAGCGCACATCGATCGCTCGTCCCAACAATTCATCTACAGAATCCACTGCGCCGAACTCACGGCTAGGATTTCTTCCGAGAGGCATAGATAGCCCATGAAAACTGACAGTCACGCTACCCCGGCCAGCGATGCCGGAATCAACGACGTCGAACAGCAAAAACTAGGTGCTCTTGGCTACAAGCAGGAGCTCAATCGCACCATGACCCTAACTGACGTCGTTGTCTATGGGCTCATCTTCATGGTGCCGCTGGCCCCCGTGGCCGTTTTTGGCACCATCTTCAACTTCTCGCACGGCATGGCCGCCTTGGTTTACCTGGTTGCAGGTATCGCCATGTTCTTCAGCGCTGTCAGCTATAAGGAGATGGCCAAGGAATACCCCGTCGCAGGGTCCGTATACTCCTACGTCCGCTTGGGCACCAGCAAATTCGTTGGCTTCCTCTCTGGATGGGCCATCCTTCTTGACTACCTTCTCCTGCCGGCGCTGCTGTGCATCCTCGCGGCTTCCGCCATGGGAGCACTCATACCCGATGTCCCAGGCTGGGTCTGGGTCATAGGCTTTATCTCCGTGGTGGCCTTCATCAATCTCCGCGGAATTGTGGTCACGGCACGAATGAACATGATCTTTTTGATCATTCAAGGAGCCGCGCTCGTCGTGTTCGTGGGCGGAGCCTTGGTAGCGATCACCCAGGGGCGGGCGCAGTTCAGCCTTGCACCTTTCTATCAGCCTGAATTCTTCTCGTGGGAGCTCGTGTTCACGGCCATCCCCGTCGCTGCCCTTAGTTACATCGGCTTCGACGCGATCTCCACGCTCAACGAAGAAGCCAAGGGTGGCGGGAAAGCGGTGTCGAAAGCGACCATGATCGTGCTCTGGCTCGTCATCGCAATGTTTGTCGCGCAGGTGTACTTCGCTGCTCTGTTTGTCCCGAGTAATGAACCCTTCGCCGAGGGTGACGCTGTAAACAACGCTTTCTACCACATCAGCGAAACCGTGGTGGCGCCTTGGTTTAAAATCGTCTTTACACTGATCACAGCCCTGATAGCGCTCTTCGCCAACGTGCTGGTATCCCACGCCACAACGTCAAAAATGCTCTTCGCCATGGCCCGCGACGGGCAGCTGCCCCGACGTTTGGCCGTCGTGAGCCAGAAACATCAGGTTCCTGCCACGGCCATGATCGTGGTGACCATCCTCACCGCTGTGATCGGCGTCCTGGCCGTAGGCCAGATCGAACTCATCGTCACGATGGTCACCTTCGGCGCGCTCACGGCCTACATCCTGCTGCATATCAGCGTCATCATCCACTTTGGAATCCGCCGGTCCAGCAAGAAGTACTTCATCCACTGGATCTCGCCCGTCCTTGGCATTGCAGTGCTCGGATACGCCCTCTACAGCACCAACGTCCTGGCCAAAGTTATTGGCATCTCCTGGCTGGTCATAGGAACGATCGTCGCCCTCATTCTGAAGCGCACCGGCCGCACCCTCGAAACCGAAGACGGTCTCTAGGCCGCCACGCCCCCCTTGCCGTTCACCGACGTAGTGAAGTTACCGGGCCTGCCTCTTGGCAGGGCCGGTGCCTTCGTGGCATGTCAGGAGGTCTTTTGCCCCAAAGTCCCCGACGGGAGAGGGCTTCACCCTCCAATAGGGAGGCTCATACGCAAAACTACCGATATTTTTCCCGACACCCCGGTCCTAACGTTGAAGTTACCTAGAACACAAGACGCTTCAGCGCTGGTAAAGGGGGAGCTCCCCAAACCAGCCCGCTCCACAGCAATCCCACCTCAGAATGAAAGCGAGAACCTCTTGAATCCGCGGACCAGTCCACCAAGTGGCCAAGCAAATCGTTGCCGGACGGGAGCGAACTGATGCGTACCAGCGCGGACCGCTCATCCGAACTTATGAGCATTTTTGAACAGCGGTTCTCCTCCCGGCTTCGCCGCGACTTCACCGATGAAGTAACAGCGGCGTACGACCGTTCCCCGCTGGGACCTCACGACGACAAGACCGCACGAGTTGTGCGTGCCTTGGGCAACGCCTCGGTCACCGGTAAAGAGGTCATCCTCAACCTGGGGGCCAATGGTCCATGGGGGATCGGCAGGATCACTGTGGGAGCTCCCGGAAACCTGGTTCTCCTGCCCGCAACCTTCTACACCTATGAAAACGCGTTGCGCGGAGTATTCGCGTTGCGTCGCAAGAACTTTTTGGAGAGCTGAAACCATGACTGCCGAAGCCGCAACCGAGATCCGCGTCGAACCGAAAATATTCGGATACACCGACCGTTTTGCCGCCCGCCCGGGCGAAAGCATTTCCTTCCACGTCAGCTGCGAGGGACCCTCCTCTTACCAAGCCTCACTTGTCCGCCTACGGCACGGGTTCACCGGGGAAGCCGGTCCGGGCTTTCTGGAAACGCCGGTTGCGTCAGAATTCGATGGTCCAAAACAAGGCACGCAATATGCGTGCCAGCCCGGATCCTATGTCGAGGTGCCAGACCCGTCCTCGCTGATGACAAACCCGGACGGATTGGTCATCAAAGCCAAGGTGTATCCCACGTTGCCGCTGAGCTCCCGCTCCGGTAATTACGGTGCCTACAACGTTACTCAGAACTCATTCGGAGGAGGCAGCGACCGGCAGGTCATCCTAGGCAACTGGGACGAAGAATCTTCCAGTGGCTACGCACTTGTCCTGGACGCCGGCCGACCCACCTTCCTCTGGAGCGAACAGGGCACCGTGAAGTCCGTGGCTCTACAGAGCCACCTGGAAGGACACCACTGGTACAGCCTCCGGGTCGAGGTGGACACCGCTGCTGGCGAGATCCATCTGACCCAGGCACCTTTGTCCAACATCATGAACCGGTACACCGACCACGCACTGCCCCTGGAAGCCGAAGACAAGGTCGCAGACGCCGCCCCTGCAGCCGCCGCACTTAAAGCCCCATTCCGAATCGGCGCGGGAGCGCGTCGAGACGGCGAACGATGGCTGGCAGCCAACGGCTTCAACGGGAAGATCGGCGACGTCTCCATCCAACGACGCACACCCACCAGAACCGAGACCCTTGCTGACTGGCACTTTGGACGCAGCAGCCGCGGCGACGGACTGCTCCTGTGGGACGTAATCGACGAATCACCAAACCAGCTCCACGGAACATGTCACAACGCACCAACCCGAGCTGTCGCAGGACACTCGTTCACGGGACTGGTGGACGACTTCCGGATTGCCCCCGATGAATACGACGCAATCCATTTCCACGACGACGACATCACCGACGCCGGCTGGCCGGCAGCATTCACACTCGACGTGCCCCACAACCTGCCAAGCGGCGTATACGCAGCCAAACTTACCGCCGAGGGCGCAGAACAGTACCTTCCCTTCTTCGTCCGGGCAGGCGAAAAGAAGAACGACGTCGCCGTGCTGTTCTCCACAGCGACATACCTGGCCTACGCCAACGACCGCATTGCCTTCGAAGCCGACGGAGCCGAGATAATTGTGAGCCGGACGCCCATCCTGGACCGCGAAGACCTCACCCTCCAGGATCATCCCGAATTCGGCCGCTCCTGCTATGAAATCCACAACGATGGGACGGGAGTTGTCTTCGGCAGCGTCCGCAAACCCATCCTGACGCTCCAGCCCAAACACCGGGCCTGGTTCCAGGCCGAAGGCGTATGGGGACTGCCCGCAGACCTGTGCATCGTTCACTGGCTCGAAACCGAGAACTGCGACTACGACGCCATCACCGATGAAGACCTCGACCGAGAAGGCTACAACCTCCTCAGCGACTACCGAGTAGTCATCACCGGCAGCCACCCCGAGTACGTCACACGCAACGAACTCAACGCCCTTGATGAATTCACCTCCAACGGCGGAAGGCTGATGTACCTGGGCGGCAACGGGTTCTACGCCACCGTCTCCTTCGACCCCGACCAGCCACACCTGATGGAACTCCGCCGCTCCGACGGCGGCACACGCCCCCACCAGTCCCCGTACGGGGACAAACGCCACGCTACGTCCGGGGAACTCGCCGGCATCTGGAGGAACAAAGGCCTACCGCCACAGAAACTCGCCGGAGTGGGATTCGCCGCGCAGGGCTTTGACCGCTGCACCTACTACGAACGGCTTGAAGACAGCCACGCTCCGGAAGCCGCATTCATCTTTGAAGGAATCGGTGAAGACGAACGCATCGGCGAGTTCGGGATCATGGGAGGCGGCGCCGCCGGCGCTGAAGTCGACTGCTACCAGCCCGGCCTCGGCTCGCCCCCCGGAACACTGGTCCTCGCAACATCAGGCCCACTGTCGGACGCTTACCTCCTGGCCGCAGAAGAAGTGTACGAATCCATTCCCGGCATCGGCGCGACCGAACAACCAGGGGTTAGGTCAGACATCGTCTATTGCCCCCTGGAAGGAGGCGGAGGTTTCTTCTCCGTCGGGTCCATCGCCTACACGGCGTCTCTCTCCCATAACAACTACGACAACAACGTCGCCAAAATGACGGGGAACGTCCTGAAGCGATTCCGCCAGGCGCAGCCACTGGAGGTAGAGCTCAATGAAACTGAAGCGCTTCAGGTAACTGGCAGCTGACGCAAAAACCGGAAAGAACCCAGCTGCCCCCACTAGGACAGCAACGCGAAACCTGAGGGCGGCCCCATCTTCTGGACGGGTCGCCCTCAGGCGCGCATCTCCACTTAAGGTTGTCCGCGCCATGAGCTGCCAACCCTTGGTCCTCAAGCGGACTTGTGGCATCAAGGTTGTGCCGCCATTCCCAAGGCCATGAATGGTTCACTGGACTATGACCATGGGCGAACTGCGCACCGCGATGACCGATGACCTCGAGATTGCATACTACGACAACGGCCCGGCGGACGGACCAGTCGCGGTGCTCCTCCACGGCTTTCCCTACGACGTGCTCAGCTTCGAGGCCGTTGTCCCCTTGTTGGCGGAACGCGGGATCCGCACCATAATCCCGTACCTACGCGGCTACGGTCCCACCCGGTTCCGTAAGGCCACGACGCTTCGCTCCGGCCAACAAGCGGCCATCGGACAGGATCTGATCGAACTTATCGATGCCCTGGAACTGCAGCGTCCAGTGGTCGCCGGGTATGACTGGGGCGGGCGGGCGGCCTGCATTGCCGCAGCCGTGCGCCCCTAGGGCATAGCCGGTCTCGTGACTGTCGGGGGCTACGCAATCCAGGACATCGCCGCGTCAGTCGAGCCGGCGGCCCCGTTAGACGAATATCGGGACTGGTATCAGTGGTACTTCAACACTGATCGCGGACGCGCCGGGCTTCGGGCAAACCGCGACGAATTGTGCCGCCTGCTCTGGCAGTTGTGGTCACCGGAATGGGCGGAGGCAAACGATGCATTCACCTCCAGCAGTCCCAGCCTGCACAACGCCGACTTCGTTGATGTCGCGGTACATTCCTATCGACATCGCCATCGTGCCGCGGTTGGTGACGATCGCTTTAACGAGCTCGAAGCGTTTCTCGCGAAGTCGCCGCCCATCTCGGTACCAACCATTTCGCTGGACGCTCTGGCCGACGGGTTCGGGCCAGACGACTCTGAGCGGGACCGGCAGCATTTCGTGGGTCCTTTTGAAATCCGCAGGCTGCCGGGAATAGGCCACAACGTGCCTCAGGAGGCGCCGCGGGCATTCGCCGACGCTATCGGCGACCTTCTGGCCCCGCTTCCTTGAGCGAACAGGTAACACCTACGACGGCGTTGCTGCCGCCAACGAACTGACGGCACCTACCCGCCGTCGGGGCCTATTCGTGGGGCATGCCACCGATCGATGAAGTAGTCCCGGTTGGGCTTCGCCCGCCGGTAGAGGTTGCACTAGCGAAGGCCGTGAAGGTCATCCCTGCCCGGGCTGGAGACGGACGCTACGCCGTTCAAACATCAGCCTCTTCCGCCCCTTTCTTGCCGCTTGTAGTATGTGGTCTGGAGAGCCGGGAAGCCTGGTCGGCCCGCATGCGGTAAGGCCTGCGGCATGCCATGGCACCCGCCTTGGCGTGATAGCTGTGACCAAGGAACGGATCACGTCATGCAGTCAGACTCATCTCCTGTCATCAACACCTCACGCCTCGCAAAGAACTTTGGGCATACCGCCGCGCTTGCGGGTCTGGACCTGTCGGTTCTGCCGGGCGAGGTTCACGGTTTCCTGGGGCCAAATGGGGCCGGGAAGTCCACCACCCTTCGGATCCTCCTGGGACTGATCCGGCCAACATCAGGGACAGCCCGCGTGTTCGGTATCGACCCGTGGGCTGAGCCTGTGCGCACACCGCGATGTCGCCTACGTCCCCGGGGACGTGACGCTCTGGCCCAACCTGACCGGCGGCGAGGTCATCGATCTCCTCGCCGGGCTGCGCGGCGGCGCGGATGAAAACCTGCGCCGGCAGCTCATAGACGAGTTCGACTTCGATCCCCGGAAGAAGGCGCGGACCTATTCCAAAGGCAACAGGCAGAAGGCTGCCCTCATAGCGGCCTTTTCCCGCCCCGCCAGGCTCTACCTGCTGGACGAACCAAGCTCAGGACTGGACCCGGTTATGGATGCCGTGTTCCGCCGTCATGTCCGCCGGGTGACCGCGGACGGCGCCGCCGTGCTGCTGTCCAGCCATATCCTGGCCGAGGTGGAGCAGCTTTGCGACAGAGTGACCATCATTCGGGCCGGCGTGGCCGTGGAATCCGGGACCCTGGCCGAACTCCGGCACCTCACGCGCACTCGCTTCCGTGTCACGTCGTCCGTGAAACCTGAGGTTATGGCAACGTGGCGGGGCGTCCACGACCTCCGAGTTGACGGGACAGCCATAGAGTTCGACGCCGACGCAGCCGACCTGGACTACGTCTTGGATGCTTTGGCTGCTGCAGGTATTACGGGCATCACGGCCGCGCCCCCTTCCCTGGAGGAGCTGTTCATGCGCTACTACGGCGCGCAGGACGCCAGCCACAAGAGCCAGAAGAGCCAGGTGCTGTGATGCGCGCCGTTCTACGGCTGACCCTGCTCCAGGCTCGCAGGGACCGCGGTACCCTGGCCGCCTGGATCTTGGGCATCGCCGGTCTGGGTTACGTGGCCGCCACCGCCGTGACCACACAATTTGGCGAGGACAATGAGCGGGCCGCCCTGATTTCCGTGGCTGCAGCCAGCCCGGCGTTCCTCTTCATCCGGGGGCTGCCCGACGGCATCAGTTCGGGGGCGGTCACCTTCTTCCAGGGCTATTCGTTCACTGCCGTGCTGGCCGGGCTGATGAGCGCATTCCTGGTGGTCCGCCACACCCGCGCGGACGAGGATCAGGGCAGGTTTGAACTGGTCGGTTCCACCCAGGTCACCCGGGTGACGTCCCTGTACGCAACCCTGCTGCTCGGCTTCAGCGCAAACGTGGTCCTTGCCTTGGCCGTTGCCGCCGGATTCATCGGTGCCGGCCTCCCGCTCCAAGGATCATTCCTGGCGGGGACAGCTGTTGGCTCCGTGGGTCTGTTCTTTATGGCGGCCGCCGCGCTGGTAGCCCAGGTCATGCCCTCCGCCAGGAGCGCCAACGGGACAGTTGCGGCCCTGATCGGTGGCGCCTACCTGATCCGCGGTGCCGGCGACGCCCTCGGCACAGCCGACTCATCACTGCTGCACGTTTCCGCGGCGTGGCCATCACTGTTCTCACCCATCGGCTGGGGCCAGCGGATCCGGCCCTTCACCGAGGCGGACACGCTGCCGTTGCTGGCTATCGGTGCCGGTGCCGTTGTCCTGGCAGGGCTTGCCGTGGTGCTGCGGAGCGGCAGGGACCTGGGTGCTAGCTACATTGCAGCGGATGAGGCGGGCGCGGAACGGGCGGGAGCCGGCCTGGCATCAATGCTGGGCCTGGCATGGCGGCTGCAGCGTGGAAGCCTGGCCAGCTGGTGCTTTACCAGCGCTGCGCTGGGGGCCGTTGCCGGCGGCCTGGGTCCGGTGGTCCGCGACGCGCTGGAAGGAAACCCATCCGTTGCGGAACTGATGAGCCGCATCGTTCCAGGCGACGCGGGACTGGTAGACCTGTTCACTACTGCCATGCTGGGCATGGCTGGGATCCTTGCCGCTGCCGCTGGCATCGAGGCGGTGCTGCGGCTTAGGGCGGAAGAGACGGAAGGCCGGGCCGAACTGCTGCTGTCTGTGCCGGCGTCGCGATTCCGCTGGCTGGGCAGCACCCTCGCCGTTGCGGCAATGACGACGACGGCTGTTGCCGTTGCCGCCGGAGCCTCTGCCGCCGTCGTGCTCGCCCTGGGTGAGACAGGGGGAAGCAGCCCCGGAATGGTGTTTGCCGCCGCCCTGGCGCACATTCCGGCAGCGCTTGTCTTCCCTGCCGGAACGGTGCTGGTGTTCGCACTCGCGCCCCGCTGGAGCACCCCCGCGGGCTGGGGTGCCCTGGCCGTCGCGCTGGTCCTGGGGCAGTTCGGGGGGCTACTCAGCCTGCCGGTGTGGCTTCAGGACCTCAGTCCCTTCCGGCATTCCTCAGCCATGCCCGTTGAGGCCTTCAACCCCGAAGGAGCCCTGCTGATGGTCGCCATCGCCGTTATTGCCGCGGCAGCCGGCAGCCGTCTGATCAGGGAAAGAGACGTGGCCATCTGAACGAGCGCGCCGGTAGCCCTGAGGGACCGTAGTCCCGCCTGAGGCGGTCTTCGTGCAGCGCGGCCAGACTCATGGATGCTGGTCTGGACGCACTTGACGCAGTCATCGGCAACGTCGGGACCCACGATGACTCATTGGGAGCGCTCGAAGGTTGCACCGCCGTCGTCTCCGCCATCAGCGACTTCGGCCTGCTGTTATTTCAGAGCTAGCACACAGCTGACATGGGGTTGGACCGAAGCCGCGAGCGAGGGGGCTATGAGTGCACCGTCGCTGAGCGCAGAATGAATTCATGGTTGATGCCGCGGTGTCTGAGGGCCTTAAGGAGGGTGAGCGCCTTCTCTTTTCTACCGAGTGGGTGGCTGCGGCTTCGGCGTTTGAATCCGTGCTGGCCATCCATGACGAACCGGCGGCACATGATGGCTTGGGACGTGCGTTGTGGTGGCTTCGCGATGTTGACCGGGCCATTGCTGAGCGCACGGCGGCTTATGCCGGTTTTCGCCGCCTCGGACAGGACGCGCCTGCCTTCCGGGCAGCAGTTTGGTTGGCACGCGAGTACGCGGAGGTACTGGGCAGCGAGCCGGTCAGCCGCGGTTGGTTTGCCCGTGCGGAGGGTCTCGCATCCCGGCTGCCCGACGGTGCCGAGGTCGGTTGGTTGGCCGTCACGCGGGGCCTATTGCGGCCCGATCCGGCAATGGCCCGGGAGGACGCCCGGGCGGCGCTGAGCGTTGGGCGCATCTCGGGTGACCCGGATCTTGAGGCGACGGCCCTGGCGCTCCTCGGACTTGGGACTATCTCGGCCGGTGAGGTCTCGGACGGGATGACGCTCGTTGACGAGGCGATGGTGGTGGTTACCGCCGGGGAACTTCACGACAGGATGGTTTTCGGCGATGTGTGCTGCATGGTCACGCGGGCCAGCGAAGAGGCCTGTGATGCCTCCCGGCTGAGCCAGTGGAACAAGATCGTCCTGCGGTTCATGCAACGCACCGGCCACCTTGCGCTGCTCCAATTCTGCGGCACCTGCTGCGCTGAGATTTTCCTGGCCTCCGGTGACATCGCAAGCGCCGAGGACTGGCTCACCAAGACACTGCACGAACTGGATCAGGCCGGCCACCGCGCACGATGCGTACACCCGGCAGCCAAATTAGCTGAATTACGCCTGCTCCAGGGCCGCGTGGAGGATGCAAGCCGACTGCTCGCGGGCTTTGAAGACCGCCCCGATGCACTGCTCGCGACGGCGGCAGTCCGCCTGGCTGCCGGTGACACAGCCGTGGCGGCCGCGCTGCTGCATCGCCGCATCGGTCACGTCGTCGGCGGCCTTCTCGCCGTCCCGTTGCTCGCGCTGCTCGCCGAGGTCCAGATGGCACAAAGCGACGCTGGCCAAGCATTGGAAACGGCCAAGCGTCTAGACGAGGTCGCTGCCGAAACTCATTGGCCGAAGGCAATCGGGGCCTCGCACCTGACAGCTGGCCGCGTCGCAGCCCATCTGGGGGATATTGCCGCGGCCCAAGAGCGACTCGACTCAGCAATCGCGATCTTCGATGAACTCAACATGCCGCTCGAGGCCGCCCGTGCACGGCTGTCACTGGCCGAAGCCCTGCGTGATTCGGACCCCGAAGTCGCCGTACACGAGGCAGGTGTGGCCCTGGCCGCGTTCGACGAGGCAGGTGCCGCCGGTATGGCTGACAAGGCTGCGGCGCTTCGACGCGCACTGGGCGGCCCCGCCCGGACGGGCCCCAAGGCTCTTGGCCTGCTCTCACGGCGGGAACGCGAGGTGCTCGAACTGCTCGCCGAAGCCAAGACGAACGCCGAAATCGCGGACCGCCTGTTCATCAGCGCCAAAACGGCCGAGCACCATGTGAGCAACATCCTCGCCAAGCTGCACTTGCGCAGCCGAGGCGAAGCCACAGGGTTCGCCCTGCGGCACTCCCGCCCTGAATAAGGCGGTAAATGGGGGATGCCCCCCATCCTTTCCTCCCGGCGTCGTCACATCCTTGGAGTGTCAGAAAGTCACCAAAGTCACCACACCGGGAGGTGCGGAATGAAGCAGCAACGAACAGCGGGCAACGTCCTCACACAAGAAGTGGCAGTCACCGTCCGTGAGCACACCACAGCCTCTGCCTATTTAATCTTCGATCTTCTCACCAATTTGCCTGGACATCTCCAGTGGGGAGGAGCCGAGGCTTCCACGCTTCTGTCCATAGATGCTCCGGAGGGACAAGCATCCGCCGGAACCGAGTTCATCTCCACAGCTGAAGACCAAATCTGCCGAATCCGGAATTCGTCTGTGGTGACGGAAGCCGTGCGGCCGTTGAGGTTTGAGCACGTCGCCGAGTCCGCCTTAGTGTCGAAGAAGAACGGGACGACGGCGGACTGGATCCTGGTGCACCGCTACGAAATTGAGACGGACGGAAACCAGAGCAACGTCACCTACACGTGCCGACTGGTCCGAGCGACTGGGCTGCCGGGCCTAATGGCAATGTTCGGGATCCCGGTCCTGCGGTCAATCGCCTCGGTTGAATGGGCACTGGCAAGCAGAGCCGGACTGCGGCGGCTCATCGCCGCAGCGGAAACCGCGGTGCAGGATGAGCCTGCGCCAACAACAAGGAAAGAACAAGACGATGGCAAAGCTAACGATTGACGATCAGACCGCCCGCGTCGAGCGCATGACGGGCTACGAGGGCCGTTACCGGGAGGAAGACGGATACACAATCGCCTTCGAAAAGTTCGAAGACGGAGGCGACTTCACACCGTTTTATAAGGGCCTGCCGGATGACCGGTGCCAAAGCCACCACTGGGGGTACGTTGTGAAGGGCCGGCTCATCATGCACATGCCTGCCGGAGACGAGATCATAGAAGCCGGAGAGGCGTATTACACACCTCCGGGACATACCGATGAGCTTGATCCCGGGACGGTTCTGGTGGAGTTCAGCCCGACGGAAGAACTTGCACGGACTTTGGCAGTAGTGGCGCAGAACCTGGAAGAAGCCAGCTAACCGCCAGCGGCCGGGCTACGCATGGAAGTGCGTTCCCCGGCCCGGGCCCCAATGAAGATGAGTGCTCCGGAGACGGATGTCCGTCACTGCTGCGACCCGTCAGCAGCTATTGCGGCGATTGCTCGGTGAAGGTTCTTCCTCCGGCTAGAGTCGAGTAACAGGGGCCTGTTCACTGCGCCTCAAGTATTTTGGGGAATGGACATTAAGTTGCCTAGCTTTAGGGGTTCTAGTGCCCAGAGGATGGGCTCCTTTCCATATGGACAGCAACACTGTAAACCAAACCGTCCTTCTGCTCCGCGCTGGTCGCGGTGATGATGCTGATGAATTGCTAGCTGATGAACGGCAGGGCGCGGGAAGCTGGCGAACGAAGCAGGTGCTCTCCCGAATTTCCGTCATGGCCGCCGGAGAGGGGCAGCCTGAGTATCACGCGCTGTTCAAGGAGCGGGCCGCCTCATCTTGAAAGCCAAAGAACAACACGAAGCCGAGCGGTGTGACGCATCTATCCCTCTGATTCAGAATCAGAGGGAGGGAATAGTGATGGACGTGGCCACTGACAAACCCTGCTTGCCGAGCGCCGTCGCCCCCGCACCCTGACGGCTACAGCCGCTCACTGACCCAGGCGAGTCGGGTAGCAGTCCCTCGCGACCGGACTCGCCGACTTCCGCCCGCCGATTTTCGACAAAGGCTGAGATAATGGGAACCGAACTGCCCCACTATCTGATCATCACCAACCCCGAAGACCTGGCCGGGGCGCCCGCTCCTGCCGATAGGAGCACAGCGTGTCCAGACCCGGACTGCGAGCGGCGGCTGCGGTGGTCCTCGCACTCGTCGCGTCGTCTTGCGCAAGCAGCACCTCGAGCGAGGCCCCGGACTTCACCCCGCCTCCGAGTACGAGCACTACGACACCGGAGAGCCCGCAACCCCCGCCGAGCCAGCCATCCAGCGCGCCAGAGCCGGGCACCACGATCACCACAGCCGCGAGCGACTTCGGCCAGATGCTCTTTGATGCCAAAAAGCAGGCCATCTATATCTGGGAGAGTGAAGAGAGCATCACGCCGGAGTGTTACGACGACTGCGCTGAAGCGTGGCCACCCGTGCTGACCGACGGAGCGCCGACCGCTAGCGGCGAGGTCAAGTCAGCGCTGCTGGGGACAACGAAGCGGCGGGACGGCTCGACCCAGGTTACGTACAACGGGCATCCGCTCTACTTCTACGCGCACGAGGGGCCTGGCGAGGTGAAGTGCCACAACGTCTCGACCCACGGGGGGCTCTGGTGGGTCGTAGATCCGGACGGGATCCGAGCCCCGTAGCTGCAGTGCAGGCGGAGCCGAATCGGCGGCGCATCCTGCAGCTCCGTGGCGTGGGCTCACCATCCGGGGACTGGCTGCGCCTCGTGAAACTCGACGGTGCAGCCACCAGGGATGTTGAGACTTGGCCAGCTCACAGCGGCGAGTACCAGGTCGCCAAAGATCGTCGCCGTTTGGCGAGACGGTGACGGCTTGCGCTGCGTTTTACCTCCCTGCTGACGCTGTCGCGAGCTCATCAGACAAGTCGACCCAGCCCATCTCGACACCGAGATGATTCTTGGATCAGGTCAATCCGCATTGTTGCGAGAAAGGCTGCCAGCAAATGAATGGACAGAGCCGCTGGCGTCTGACTGAGGCGCACCGTAGACCGGACCCGTAGCGGACCGTGCCGCAGAGGATTCCTCAAAAGGACCGGCTTTCTAGAGCCGAACGGGCTTGCGTTGGGGTACGTCTCCCGCGAATGCCTCCGATCCGACCGGCGCAAAACCACTTCCGCTAGCATTTGCTGGCACCATATCCCCCACGCATCTCAACGATGCGCATTTGGGAGATTTTCCCTGTTCAGGGCCCGCAGGAGCCTTGGGTCCGGCCGGACCGATGTCAGCGCTGAGCTGCTGTATCTTCCGGAACAGCATTCTGCGCCGGCGGTGGCTCCTCTCCCCCAAGCTGCGACTCTCAGGGCCGCGGCCCGATGCCGGTCAATTCAAGTTCGCGGCCGGTTGAAGTCTCATCGGCGCATCGAGTACCTCAAGGGTGAACATTACGGGTCACAAACTATTAGCCTGAGATGGGTAGCAGAAATGGCTTTGAACTGCGGAAATGCGCGAAATTGCCTCTGTTTGAACCCATATAAAATTGCAAATCTTCGTGCCAGTGAATGTTGAAACAGGGGGTGGGTCGGTTCAGGCCCGTGTTTCCCCTGTTCAGGCGAGGTTCTCGGCATTCAATGGGCCCCGGTACGGCGATCAAATCGACCGTGCAGAGCTTCTCCGGAGGACGATAGCGACCTTCCGAGAGACCATCTGAGAGGAGATTGACTGACGAACGTTCAAGTACGAGGTGGGTCGGTATGGGCCCAAGTCGCATCGTGCTTGCTCGATCGCTTCTCCTGTAGCCCTGCGGTCGCCAGCACTTCCTCGCTCTGCCTGTGGGAAGATGCCAGACATGACCGGCAAGGGCAATACTGCAAAGCTTCACCATTACGTGCCCCAAGGATACCTTCGGGGATTCGCTACCGAAAAGGGGCGAATCGTTGCCTTGCCCCTCGATCGCTCCCGGACATCGTTCACCTCATCAGTTAAGAACGTAGCGGCGCAAACGCACTTCCACACGGTAGACGGCCTAGAGGAACCTGACGAGTTCGAGAAAGCGTTGAGTGGCGTGGAGGGCCAAGCCATCAGCATCATTGGGAAGCTCGAAGAGAGCAAGTTCCCTCTGTCAGAAAGCGATCGGTGGACGTTCTCCTACTACATGGCGCTTCAGAGCGTGCGCGGACCGGACACTCGTAAGACCATGGAACATCTTCGGGCTAAGTTCGTCCGCGTCGAGATCGGTGCCGGCGGGCGTAAGAACGTTAGTAACTGGACCAAGAAGAATCTGGGCTTCGATCCGTCCCCGGAGCAGGAAGATCGGATCTGGGCCGAGGCGACTCAGCCTGGCGGGCCACCGATCAGCTTTTCAAACTTTGCACATATTCAGCACATGGTGGATACGGCTGAAAAGTTGACGCCCTACTTCGCAGCCAGACCGTGGAGCATAGTGAAGTTTGAGCAACGGTCCCTCATCACCTCGGACGCCCCAGTGAATCTGATCCCCAATCCAAAGGATGCCGCGTCGGAAGGTATGGGTTTCATGACGGCATGGGGCATTACGTTTCCCCTCACACGGAAGCTCGGGTTGCTCATGAGCGACCCCATGGTGATGCTTGACGGACTCGAATCAGACGACTCACGAGTCCAGGAACTCAGAGGCGCTATACTCCGCGGGGAAGCTGACCGCATGCAAACGGGCACAACAGCCATGGAGAAGCTCTTCAACGAACATTTGGCGCACTCCGCAAGGGAATACGTTTACCACCATCCCGAAGACACAAAGTTTGTCCCGGATGGCCTCCCCGAGCCGAACCTCATCAACATGAGTGCGGGTGGATTCATGGACGCGGAGTTCGATGGCGAACCGTGGTTCGGTAGCCCGGAACCGCAGGAAATTAAGGAGGAAGACTTCAATCAGGCGTGAGCGCCTTGCTCCTGTCATGGTGCGTTTCAAGCATTTCGGACAAAACCGGGGTGACGTCCTAACCTTTGACTGACTGGATCTTGACGATGCGACCTTTCACTAGCTGCGGAGAAATGCCAATTCCCACCACGGTGGGTCACCAATGGCCCGGAAGGCCGCTCTGTCTGGCCAAAATGCTGTTCCGCCGCAAGGAACTGTAGATGTTCCTTGCAGGGAGTGATCAATACCTGCATCGGTAAGTCTCCCGTCAGGTGAGGTAGCGATGGTGAACGCCCACACCCCGCGAGCAGGCAGCGGTCAAAGGGGCCAGGGCCCGCCGTCCGCCCGGCGTTCTGGCTGCCGCCCGGGCACGTCCCCTACGCGGAGGCCGCTAAGGAACCAGCTGGCTCCTGCGACCATCAGCAGGAAGCCAGCGACGCCGATGACCGCAAGCTGTGTGATGATGCCGGCGATGACCAAGGCGAAGCCGGCAAGAACGGCCAGGACACCGTAGATAGTACGAGGGGAAGCCGGGTTCCGGCCCGATTGCAACTGCCTGTCCAGACCCGGGTCGGATAGGGCCAGTTCCTGTTCGAGCTTTTCAAGGCGTCTGCGCTCTTCATCTGACAGAGCCATGACCGCTTCCCGCCCTCCTGCATACAACCGTGAGCCGGAGGACTGCAACGTCCCGGCGCGGTCCGACAGGATCGGTCCAGGAGCCCAGGCCAAACAACCTGACTGTACCGGCGGCGGGGCCGATGAGGCCCAGGAGAATCCTCAGCGTGGTGGATTTGCCTGCACTGTGGGGGCCCAGAAAATCGTGGAACTCACCGCAGGCGACTCTCGGGTAAGGTCTGCACGGTGCACGTGTCCTGCCAAAATCTTGGCCAAGGCCGAGAGTTTCAACGAAAGGTTGTGATGGTGCAGTCATGAGCCGTCCACTCCTCAGGTCGGACCGCTTACGGCTCGATGAGCCCCGTGCGGATGGCGAACCTTGTGAGGTCCAGCCGGTCGCGCAAGCCTAGTTTCTGAAGGACGTTGGCCCGGTGGCGATCGACGGTCTTGACGCTGATTCTGAGGATTTCGGCGATCTCCTTGGCGGAGTTCCCTTCTGCGATGAGTTTCGTGATCTGCTCCTCGCGGGGCGTGAGGATGCTGTCCGGCATCCGGTCGCCTCGGCGGTCGCGCTCCAGATAGTCGCGGATGAGCGCGGTGACCGCGCCGGGGTAGAGGAATGACTCCCCGCGCATCGCTGCGCGGCACGCCTCGATGAGGTCGCGGTCGGCGACCGACTTGAGCACGTAACCCGAGGCCCCGGCACGCAGTGCCTCGAAGAAGTACTGCTCGTTGTCGTACATCGAGAGGATGAGGATCCTCACGTCGGGTGCGCTGCGCGCTATCTGCCGCGCCGCCTGGATGCCGGTCATCTGGGGCATGGCGATGTCGAGAACAGCGAGGTCAACCCCGCCCGCGGTCGCGGCGGTGACGGCCTCGGTGCCGTCGGCGGCTCCAGCCACGACGGTGAGGTCGGGTTCCGCGTCGAGAATCATGCGAAGGCCACGGCGGACCAGGGCGTGGTCGTCAGCGAGCAGGATGCGCGTGGGTCCGCCCATCGGATCAGCTCCCCGCCGCGACGCCGGGAACGACGAGGCGAACGTCGGTCCCCCTGCTCTGCCGTGCGGCGACCGTCAGCTCGGCACCGATGAGCAGGGCGCGTTCGCGCATCCCGCGGATGCCTGCGCCCTCTCGGAGGTCACCGCCCTGCCCGTCGTCGCGAATCCGCAGGGTCAGCCCCTTCGTCGTCGAGGTGAGCGCGAAATCGACCCGTGTTGCGTGCGCGTGCCGGGCGACATTGGTGAGCGCCTCCTGCGCTATGCGGTAAAGCACGAGCTCGACGTCCCCGCTGAGCTCGGGCAGGTCGTCATCGAGCTCCCAGTTCACGGGGATCCCGCTCGAGCGGGAGAACTCCGAGCCCAGCGAATTCAGCGCGCTCCGCAGGCCGAGGTCCGCGAGCACGCCCGGGCGCAGACGCTGCGCCACCTGGCGGACCTCCTCCAGGCTGGCGCGGACCGCCTCCTGGGCGACGAGGCTCTCCTCGCGCAGATCCTCGGGAGATCTATCGACAACTCGCTTGAGACTGAGGAGAGCAACGGTCAGGCTCTGGCCGATCTGGTCGTGCAGTTCCCGCGAGATCCGCTGACGTTCCCCCTCCTGCGCGGCCAGCGCGAGGGCGCTGCTCGCGCTGTTCTCCGCCTCCAGCCGGTCAAGCATCTCATTGAAGGTGCGGATGAGGTCGTTGAGGTCGCCGTTGCCGGCTTCGATCGCCCGATCGCCGCCGCGTCGCAGCAGGCCCACCCGGCGCATCACACCCGTCAGAGCGTCAAGCGGTGCGAGGCTGGCCCGAACCAAGGCAGCATTCGCGGCGAGGATGAGAGCCAGTCCGACGAGGAGGACCGGTACCTCGGTGAGCAGGACGGGCGAGGACACCGTCGCCGGCGAGAGTGCCAACACGAGCGTGCCCATCGCGAAGAGCAATCCGTTGATGATGAACAGTCGCCAGAACAGCAACTGTGCCGGTCCTTTCAGAGGCAAGCCGCGTATCATTCCGGTGGCCCTGGTTTCGAGCGCGGTCCGCATGTGACTAGCCTTGCGCGGCCTGCGTCCTTTGTCCATGAGGGCTGGCACCCACGGGCGGCGGAGTCCCGTGCGCGCAGCGCACCGGAAATGGGTGTCAGGCCCAATGGCACCTCCATCCCCGCGAGGGGAGACTGAATGTACCCCAAGAACCGGCGGAACGGAGGGCCTAATGGAGACCACCCACTCCACAGTGCCCGGCTCCGGGGTGCTGCACGACTGCCTGACCCGCGACGGCCAGCAATTCCGCGTCCTCGTCACGCGTCCGGGCGGGCGCGAAATCTTCGTTTACGACCCGGCGGAACCCGACCGGGTGGTGGCAAGGATCGTGCTCGAGGAGGACGAAGCCGATCAGGTCGCCGAGCTACTGCACAGCCAGCCGATCACCGATCGCATCGCCGAACTCGAACGCCGGGTCGCCCAGCTCGCAGAGAGCGGGCGATGACGGTCGTGGACCCGCCCGTGTCGTCGATTCACACCGGAGGCTCGGTTGGTAGACGCGACTTGGCCTGCCCGGCGAACTGAAAAGCCAGGTACTCGCAGGACCATTCCGGGAGAGGACCCGATGGAGCACCTCAGCCGATTCGCCCGCGAATTCCTTAAGGCGCTCAGGAACCTTCTGCCCATCGTTGTCGTGGTTGTTCTGTTCCAACTGCTGGTGTTCCGCTCCATGCCCGATGACCCGCTGGAGCTGGTTGCGGGGCTCCTGATCGTGGCTGTGGGCATTGCCCTGTTCCTCCATGGCCTGGATCTGAGTATCTTCCCGGTGGGCAAGAACCTGGCTAACCAGTTCGTCCGGAGCGGGGCCCTGGGGTTATTACTGTCTTTTGGGTTTGCCATTGGCTTCGCTGCCTCCGTCGCGGAGCCGGCGGTGATCGCTGTCGCGGAGCAGGCCCAATTGGTCAGCGATGGTCGTATCAATGCGCTGGTGCTGCGCTTCGTCATTGCTGCGTCGGTGGCGCTGGTCCTGGTCGTGGGCGTCCTGCGTGTCCTGCGGGGCTGGGCGGTGTACAAACTGCTGATCGCCGGCTACGCGATGGCGCTGGGACTGACGTATATTGCCCCGCCGGAGATCATTGCTCTTGCCTACGATTCGGGCGGGGTCACCACCAATATCGTCAGTGTCCCGCTGATCGCGGCGATTGGTCTTGGCCTGGCCAATTCCATCAGGGGACGCAGCCTTCTCGCCGATGGCTTTGGCCTGGTCGCGCTGTGCGTGATGGTGCCCATGATCGGGGTCCAGCTCTACGGCATCTGGGTCTACACTTTCGGCGGTGCCGGGCCGGCTCTGCCGCTGATCAACGCGGGGGATGACCCAACGGATTGGGTGGTCGGCATGATCCTTGGCCTCGCCTCAATGGTCCGGGAGGTCCTGCCTATTGTTGCCGTTGTCCTCTTCTTCCAATGGGTCGCCCTGCGGCGGAGGCTGCCCCACCCCCTGCGGGTCGTCATTGGCTTCATCATGGTCCTGGTGGGACTGTATGCGTTCGTGGTGGGACTCAAGCTGGGGCTGTTCCCGCTCGGGACCCTCATGGCGGAGCAGCTGATTGAGCAGGGAGTTCCGGCCCTGATCCTGCTCTTCGCGCTGCTCATCGGCTTTGCCGTCACCATGGCCGAACCTGCCCTTGTGGCCATCGGAGAACAGGCGCAGGAGGCATCTCCGGGCAGGATCAGTGCGTTCGCCGTCAGGGTGATTGTCGCCGTCGGTGTAGGCCTCGGGATCGGCTTCGGTGTCTACCGCATTCTCGTGGGAGGACCCTTCCACTACTTCATCATGGCCGCCTATGCGGTCGCTATCGTGCTGGTGTTCTTTGCCCCGAAATACATCATCGCGCTGGCCTTCGACCTCGGCGGAGTGACGACGTCGGAGGTTACCGTACCGCTGGTAACTGCCCTCGGGATCGGCCTCGCGGCCGCTGTGGAGGGCCGAAACGTATTGATCGACGGGTTTGGCCTGATCGCCTACGCCTCGATCTTCCCTGTCATCTCCGTCATGGTGTATGCCATGGTGATGGAGAGAATTCCCCGCCTAAGGAGGGAACCGGCATGAAATTCACCGCAGTCATCGTGATCGCCCCGGACGAGCTTGAAGACAAGGTCATTGAACATGCGCAGCGGGCCGGGGCCACGGGTGTGACCATTTTGCCGGGCAAGGGCATCGGGGGCGAGGCCAGGAAGACGTTTTTCGGGCTCACCTTCGAAGGGACCCAGTCCGTGCTGCTGATGGTCGTGGGGACACACCTGACCGCTCCGATCCTGAAGGAACTGCACCAGATTCTGGTCAAGGGGACGGAATCCCGTGGCCTTGCCTTCGCGATCCCGATCGAGCACCTGACCGGGATCGACATGCGCCAGGTGGTCAGATTCGAGGAGCATCTGCGCCGCGAGGACAGCTGAAGCCGGACCGGGCTCGTTACGAGGAGGAAAAAGATGCTCACTGTCAAAGATGTCATGGTCCCCGAGGTCGTCACGATCTCCCCCTACAGCACACTGCGGGAGGCGCTGTCCATGATGAAGGAACGCCAGGTGAAGAGCCTGGTGGTGGAGCGGCAGCACGCCCATGACGCCTACGGCATGCTGAGCTACAGAGAACTCCTGGACACCGTCGTGGCGCAGGAGGGGGATGTGGATCTCCTGAATGTCTATGACGCCGCCACCATCCCCGCGATCACCGTGAACGAGCAACTGTCGGTGCGTCAGGCGGCGGCCCTGATGAGCCGCTATCACCTCAGCCGGCTGATCGTGGTAGAAGGCAACCAGCTCGTCGGGCTGCTCGCCATGAACGACATCCTGGCCCGGCTGATGGACGATCTGATCTAGCTTCATCTTCACAGTCATGCAACTGGCCGGGTTCGGCGCTCGGGTCCGCGGTCCTTCGTTCAGCGTGGTGGGCTCTCGAACCAAGGCGTCCTCTCAGTCCTCGATCAGCAGGGTTCGCAGGTCCAGCCGCCGCAGCACCCGGTCCACGATTCCGGATCGGGTGCTGCGGGCGGCGTCCAGGCGATTGTCTGGGCGGCGACCAGAATGTCATGGGCGTTGAGCCGGTGTGTTTGGTCGGTACTGTCGGCGTCCTCTTCCGAGCGGTCCCAGCTAAGGTGGGAAAGCCTTGACCGGATGGTTTCCCTTTGGGCCGGCGAGAGGCTGGCCATCACCGGAGAGCTGCGCAGGGCTGACAGTGATGCTTCCTGTGCCAGCTGGGCGAGGACTTCCTCGGCCTCGCGTTCCACGCGGGCGATTCGGCCAGAGCCAGTTTCTTCATCAGCCACGGCAGGGTCAGGCTCGGCAGCACCAGCGTGGTCAACAGTACTGCGCATGCGGTGACAATGATCTGTTCCCTGCCAAAGACCCTCATAGTCCCCGAGCTCGTCACGACCTCCCCTATAGCCCCCCGGCACCACTCAAGCTGGGTAGGCGTCCGGGAGAGGGCATTGGTCGTGCTCTTGCGGGATTTGTTCGTTCGGGTTCAGGGGGTGGTGCGGCCATCCTCGTGGGCGTATGCGGTGAGTATCTCCTCGGTGTCGTTGCCCGTGCGCAGGAAACCGGTCTTTATCTTCTGGGCGAGTTGCTCGAGCGCTTCGCCCAACCGTTGGGCGCTGAGCTGGACCGCCGGGTCTGGTGTGGCGGAGGCGGCCTCTCGCAGCCGGAGTGCGTATGGCAGCTGGCGGGCCAGGGAGATCTTCGGGTCCAGCTCTTGGAAGTAGAAGCTCTCGGTGTGCTGGGTGAAGTCGATGGTACCTTGTCGTCCTCGGCGGCCAGGGTATCGAGGGTCCGGCTCGCGGTTTCGGCCGTGAACTGTCCGATCTTCTCGGCGCAGCCGGCGTCGGCCATCAGTTTTATTCACCCACCATTCGCCCATACATGTAGGGCAGGGCGGACGGGATCAGGAGGATGAGGAACACTTGGAACAGGCTGGTGAAGACGCTCGGGTTTTCAAAGGGATGGGCAGCGTTGGCGTTGAAGTACCCGCCACCGTTGGTACCCAGGACCTTGATCGCTTCCTGGGAGGCGACAGGTCCACCGGGAATCAGCTGGCTGGCGCCGGTGGCCGTATTGGTGACCTCCGTGGACCAGAAATTCTGCACGACGCCGCCAATCACCAAGGCGATGGCCGCCACGGTGGCGATGGGCAACAGGATGCGGAAGGAGGCGCGGGTCAGGTCCACCCAGAAGTTGCCCAGCCGGTCTGTAGTGGTCCGCACTATGCCGCGGACCAGGGCTACTACCACCACGATTCCGACGGCGGCGGACAGGAAATTCTGCACGGCCAGCAGGCACATCTGGACGAAGATGCCTAGGGTGGCCTCAGGTGCATATGTTTGCCAGTTGGTGTTGGTGACAAAAGAGATGGCCGTGTTCATGGCAACCCACGGGTCCACGCCGGGAAGGGAATTGCTGCCCGGCAACACGCCTTGCAGTCGCTGCAGAGCGAAGATCACCAGGATGGAGATCAGCGAGAAGAGCAGGACGCTGCGAAGGTACACAGACCAGCTTTGTTCAGTCCCGGAGTCCACCCCGGCCAGGCGGTAGATGGCCCTTTCAGGTTTGGCGTGTTTGGTACTTGAGAAGACCCGCGCCATATACAAACCCAAGGGCTTGTGCAGCAGTGCCAGAACAAGCACCAGTACGGCTATCTGGGTGACGAAGGATGCAGTGCTGAAAACCACCCGCCGTCACCACTTTTCCGGGTTGAGCAGCACGGCCAGCAGGTATCCGGCAACGGCCAAACCAAGGATGAACAGGCCCACCCACATGTTGGCATCCACGTTCATTGCCCGCTCACCGGGCCGTCGCCGTCCACCATCTTGCCCAGAAGGTGGGCCACCCACATTACGATTCCCATGCTCACCACAAGAATCACCACAACAGCCACGTCGGCCACTGGAACGTCCTTTCATCAGTGCCCCTTTTGCAGGGCTGATGTCAGTCAACTCCTGCAAAAGTGGCGAAAAGGCGTTCCTTACGAATCCTTAATGCGGAAGCGGCAAATCTTGACGCGCTCTTAACGTCATGGCGTTAAGGATCCGTCAAGAAATCTCCGTTTCCCCACTGGTGGTTGGTTATCGGTGCTAATTTCGGCACGTGCTGGATGCTAATGAGCTGTGCGAATGGGGATCTGTGAGCGGACATCCTTGGGTGCTTGCCGCATGACTCGCGCCCCTGAAAAATTTGGCGTGGCTGAAGGTTCCGTGATCCTTCGCAACCCTGCGCTGCAGGCCCTTGTCCACCAGGGAGGGCGGCTGAAGGCAGCGCTCCTGCACCCGGTGCGTTCGGTACCCTTGGCGTTTCTGGCGGTGATCATCCTCGGTGCAGGAACACTGATGCTGCCAATATCGCGGACCGGCGAGGGCGAGGACGTCGTCACCACGGCATTCTTCACTGCAGTTTCAGCTGTATGCGTCACCGGCCTGATCACAGTGGATACTGCCACGTACTGGACACCGTTCGGGCACGCGGTGATCGTGGGACTCATCCAGGTGGGAGGGTTCGGGATCATGTCCTTGGCCACCCTGCTGGCCTTGTTCGTACGGAAGACCATCGGATTGCGAGGCCAACTCGTGGCGCAATCCGAAACCCATACCCTGAATTTCGGAGACGTAAAGTCCGTGCTGTTCAGGGTTCTGAAGATCATGGCTGTCTTTGAGGCCATCACAGCGCTCTTCCTGACGGCACGCTTCTGGATCGCCTATGACGACAACCCCGGTACAGCCCTTTGGCACGGAGTGTTCCACGCCGTCTCCGCGTTCAACAACGCAGGCTTTGCCCTGTACAGCGACAACCTCATTAGCTTCGCGGAAGACCCCTGGATCATCGTCCCCATCTGTGCCGCCATCATTGCCGGTGGACTCGGTTTCCCGGTGATCATCCAATTGTTCAGGGACCGCCTCAATTTCAAGAACTGGACCATTCACCTCCGCCTGACCGTCTACGGGTCCTTGCTGCTGCTGACAGTGGGCACTGTTCTATTCGCCGCCTTCGAGTGGAACCGTCCGGAGACCCTCGGCCAGCTGAGTTTTGGCGGGAAGATACTGGGCTCGCTGGCGGGCGGCGTTTTCCCGCGAACGGCAGGTTTCAACAGCATCGACTATGGGGTGGCTACCCCGGAAACGCTGATGATCACCAACGTGCTGATGTTCATCGGTGGCGGGAGCGCAGGAACGGCCGGCGGTATCAAGATCACGACGTTCCTTGTTCTGGGGTTCGCGATTTGGAATGAGATCCGTGGCCGCGAGCATGTGACCATCGGACACCGTTCCATCAGTTCTTCCACCCAGCGCCAGGCTCTCACTGTCGCTTTGCTGGGCGTCGGAGCGGTCATCCTGGGGACTCTGCTGCTCCTCATGTCCACTGACTACAGCCTTGAGAAGGTACTCTTCGAAACCATCTCTGCATTCGGAACCGTCGGCCTGAGCACCGGTATCACTTACAACTTGCCACCCACTGCAGAGTGGGTGTTGATGGCGCTGATGTTCACCGGGCGCATCGGCACCATCACGGTTGCGTCAGCCATCGCCCTGGCCTCCCGGCCCAGGTTGTTCCAGCTACCCGAAGAGCGGCCCATCATCGGGTGACACTTT
Source organism: Paenarthrobacter sp. TA1.8 (assembly GCF_048595705.1). Lineage (NCBI taxonomy): Bacteria > Bacillati > Actinomycetota > Actinomycetes > Micrococcales > Micrococcaceae > Paenarthrobacter > Paenarthrobacter sp. TA1.8. The sequence continues at coordinate 3,788,439 of NZ_CP184287.1, read as the reverse complement.
CAGAAGGAAAAACGAAGCGCTGAGGTCACTCCGCAATTCAGGAGCGCCCCCTGGGGGCCGCCTCACTTTTCTCCCGGTCCTTCTCCTGCGCGTGGTCAGGGGCTTCTACGCCACCACGGTGTTCTGCCCGGTACAGCCAAGTGAGCATCATCATGATGACTCCCACCCACATCACGGCCGTCACAAGGACTAAGCCCATCAGAACCAGAGCCTGCATGAGCGAAGTCTATCCATCGCAACGTCGACAGACTGTTCCGACATTCAGCCCGCGAAAAATCAAGGAAAAGAGGCTTCTCAGCAAGTAGCGGGCTCTCGGATAGGGCCAAAAGACAAGTACCGACTACTCGTGCGCAGAGAGTACCCAAGGTCTTTACTGAATGCAGCGGCTCAGGAACGACCGCCAATAAACCCCCAACATTTGGTGGTTGTAGGAACCGCGGGCCGGGGCCGGACAAGGTAGCCAAATACAGTTGTCCGGCCCCTCGCCCTACCAAACCCCCGCCTTCGGATTGGTCTTGCCGAGTGTTAGGCTCAGCTCAAATTGGGGTATCTGGGCTGGGGGAATCATGGGAACTTTTCGTGCATTTGCGTTGAAATCAGCGGCACTTGCCGTGTTGGTGGTGGGCTCGACAGTGGCGGGCATAGCCCCGGCCACGGCTGAAGAGGGCGACGGGGCCATAGCATCTACAAGCGAGTTTGTGCCGTTGATGCATGGAATGCCCAACGTGGGATCCGAGCTGACAATAGGCAGGTTCTTCACCCGTTCCTGCCCCGTGACGGAGGAGGCCCCGCATGGGTTCACCATGGAGTGGCTCAGTAACGGTGTGCCCCTGCCCGCCGAACGTCAAGGCGAATTCCTGAAACTCATCCCAGAGGATCGCGGTAACCGCATCTCCTTCACTGCTCAATCCTCTTGTAGGGAAGGAAAGGTGTATCACAGCGCCGAAACACCGCCCATTGCCGCGTCCAACCGGGCCATGGGTTGGACAGGGCGCGGGAACTTCGAGCTTCTGGGCCGAACTTACGACGGTGACCTTGTCCTGTACCCCCGCACGTACGAGTCAACATGGAGATTCTGGGACATGTCCTTCGAGGGGCGCTATTACAGCAGCTCCTGGGATGAACCGAGGGTAGTCGGAACGGGCTGGGACATCTTTGATGTTGTCTTCTCCCCGGGGGACTTCGACGGTGACGGGTACAACGACGTCCTCGCCCGTGACCGCTTTGGAAAGCTGCACCTGTATCCCGGCGACGGAGACGGGGGCTGGCTGGCGCCCTCCCAGGTCGGCGCGGGCTGGAACATGTTCGATTCCATCGTGGGTCCAGGGGACTTCAACGGGGACGGCAACAACGACGTCCTCGCCCGTGACCGCTATGGAAAGCTGCACCTGTACCCCGGCGACGGCCAAGGCGGTTGGCTGGAACCCTCGCAGGTGGGCGCAGGCTGGCAGATCTTCAACAAAATCATCGCCTCCGGGGACACCAACGGTGACGGAGCAGTGGACATCTTCGCTCGCGACAACAGCGGTGTCCTCCACCAGTACCCGGCAGACGGGCAGGGCGGCTGGAGATCCCCCGCTGTGGTGGGTTCTGGATGGGGTGCCATGAGCGAGATCAGCGGCGCCGGCGTGTTCAGCCGAAACTGGGTCACTTACAACCCGGCAAGTGCCGGGCGGGGACCTAGAAATGACGTCATCGCAATAGATCAAGAAGGCGACCTGCGGCTGTACACCGGCGCCTACCCGTACGAGACCGGCCTCTACGAAGTTGGCGAAATCGGTAACGGCTGGGACATCTTCAAGGACCTGATCTGATTCCAGGAGGTTCATCGCGAGGACGATTCCCGCGCACCTCAAAATTACATAGAAAGTATTCGGCTTGGCGACCACCACCGTGGTGCATGCGGTGGCGAGCGCGGGAGAGCCACCGGATCGAGTCGTACGGGCAGAGGTTTCGGTTATGGCCTGAGCGATGGCACGGACAGGGAGCGGACCACGGAGAACATCGCGCAAGAAGTTTATGGGGCACTCGAATCGCTGGACGTTGAGCGCTACGCGCTGATGGGTCACTCCATCGCCGGGCACTGCCTTCCCGAAGGAACTGCCAATGCTGCTGTTCGGGGTAGCCGAGAACAAGAACACTCCTGAGTGGCTCGAGCTACAGCGCCAGGCCGCGAGCGTCGCGAGCGGCACCGTGGTGTCCCTACTCGGCCAGCACTACCTCCACCACGCACGCGAGGGAAGTCGTGGATGGGTTCAAGGAGCGGGGCGTCGGTAGGGCGGACGCGCTCGCTGGATATCAAGCGTACGACGGCGGTGCTGCCGCCACTTGGGGCGGTGGGCGGGTTGCTGGGGTTCACGAAGCGACGCACCAGATTGCACAATCTGTCAAGCTGCACGCCAGGGCACATAATGCCACTTACGTTCCTGGTAATCCGACGCTGTCGGTGACTTACAACCCGGATGGAACGGTGGACACAACCACCGAGAACGGTGTCCTCACGACGTTCGCTTACACCAGTGACGGAACCGTGCACACGCAGACTCGGGCCGGCGTAACAAAGACCTTCACCTACGATGCCAATGGTAACGTGACGGGAGCCGCATGATGGACGTCGTTACCCTTGGTATGGCGAAGGCCGACGCTAAGAGGAAGTATGCGCGGCGGGATGCTGCCACGGCCATTGCTCCACTGTCAGCAGTCTTCCCCAATCTGATGACCGTCCCCCTACGATCACTGCCGTATCGACTAGCACCGGCGCGGCTAGCATAGCTTCGCCCATCACTGGCGAGATTAACCCGGCGACGGCGGGATTCGTAACCTCGACTGCGGCAACTAAACACGTGACCCTGCGGAACGGCGGCTCTTATGCCGCCCTCACGCAGAACTCGGTGGGCTATTGGCAGTCAAAGATCAACAACGCGGTGACAAGCCCGGAAGTGTCCGTGGAGTTCGATTGGGCCGGAACTGAGTTCGCACTAGGCATCCGGAACATCATTGCCGGGGCAACGCGTCTGTGGGTGTGGATCGACGGCATCCCCGCAACAGCAGCGCCAGTGGCCTATGCCGATGGTTCCTCAACCGCGGGGCAGCTCTACTGGCTGCGTGTGGTATTCGCTGCGGCGACTGTGGCGCGTGTCCGCATTTGGATGTTCAACTCAGACTTCAGCCGCATCAGCTACGCCCCCGGAAACCACATGCAGCCGGTAGTGGCGTCCGCGCCCCGCATGTTCATGCTCGGGGATTCCTGGATCGACGGTGCGGCAGGAGTAGAACACTGGGACCTCTCCGGCCACCTCATCCCCCGGCTGCTTGGCATGGAAGGATTCCGCGGCGGGCAGGGCGGTACGGGCTACATGAATCCTGCTACGAGCACCAAGCGGGCATTCACCGACGCTGACCGTCTCACCCGCGTGGCAGCAGCGAATCCGGACTACATTTACATCCACGGTGTGCAGAACGACTACGCGCCAGGGACCAGCTACACGGCTAGTGATGTGGGTGCGGCGGCAGCATCAGTGTTCTCGCAACTGGCCAGCTTGGCACCCAACGCCAAGCTGATCTTGAATCCGTCCTCCAACCTTGGCGTGACGCCGCCAGCCGATCAGGAGCCGAAGCGTGCAGCCGTCTTGGCAGCAGGGGTCGCTGCCCCGAACATCATCGGCATGATCGACGCCAACACAGACACGATCTACGGGCGGGGGGGGCAGTAATCCAAGCCGCATCCGGAACTGCGTGGATCACTGGCACCGGTAACACTGGAGCTCCGACTACGGAAGGCACGAACGCTTCCATGTTCATGCACACGGACAATGCCCACCTCACAAAGGCGGGCCACCGTTACTGGGCTGCGCGTTCGGCGCAGGCGGTTCAGAAGACTATTGCTGCGGCGTGAGTAGGGTGCGGAGTGTGGTTTCATACTCCGCGCCTATCTCAGCGGGAGTGCGGCCTGAGTATGACTGAGCAGCAGACGCCATTAGGGCAGGCCCGCTGACGGCAGCAGCGTATTCGACGGTGAGTGAGAGCAACTTCTCGCCAAGTTCCATGAGCGTGGCGCCTTTAGCCGAGTGCCGAGAGTATGCGCGGTTCTATGAGCTTCGTCATGTAGATGTGCCCCTCATCGACAGGGTGCACCTTGTCAGTGCCGATAAGGCCGGCGTTCTCCCCGTAGAACCAGCCCTCGGCCTGCGGATCAATGAACGTCGCTCCTGCCTCTGCTGCGGCAGCAGACACGGCACGGTTCGTTACGACGGCGTTGGTGGGAACGTCCTCGTTGGTCCACGGCACGCCGATCACCAAGAGCTTAGCTTGAGGCGCTATTGCCTTGGCCTCCGCGTAAGCGGCTGACGCGGCGGTCTTCACCTCTACTGGGGTTGCCTTGATGTCGTTGCGGGAACCAAAGAACACGATGACATCGGACTCAGGTGTGACGACCTTGGGAACCTCGGAACCAAACGTCGTTTGCTGTGGCCCAGCCTGAACGTAACCGGAGCCTCCCTTGCCGCTGACGCTCAGCACAGACTCCTTGCCGGCATCGATCAAAGCCTGGTTGGTCAGGGCGGTCCAGCTCTTGTCCTTGAGGCCGCCCATCTCGGATCCAGCGGTGTAAGAGTCGCCAATGATGGAAACCATGGGGAACACCGGCTTGGGGGTAAAAGTAGAAGTAGGGACAGCAAGTGTCGATGGGGGCGGCGTCGGCGTAGTTGTCAGCGCCATCCCTACGACAGCCAGCGTCGCAACTGCTAGAGCTCCAAGCCCGCCGAACATGAGGACTTTCTTGCCGTCCAGCGTGCTTCCAGACCTACGAGACCGGCCCATCGTTCCCCCAATATCGAATTTGGAGAAGTCACCTGACTTCAACGCCCAAGTATATGGCCTCGTGCGCGTGACCATAGGCATGAGTCCAGCATCCTGCAAGTCACAGAGCCGTCGTTACAACAGAAGTCCCGCAACGCGTCCAAAGCGTTGCGGGACTTCTCAGTAACTACTTCGGGTCAGTGGCAAGCCACGTGTCCATGCCAGTCGAGAGGTCTTTCCATGCAGCGTCGTATTCACGCTCGGCCCGGATAATCTCCACGTGCTCGGGTCCAATCGGTACGGGCGTAGTGGTGTTGTCGATGCCCAGCTCTTCAGCGCGTGCGCTCGTCAGCTTGGTCAGTGTCTCGAACTTTTCCTCAACAGTGTCAAGTAGTTGGCGAATTTCTTGTGTCGTCGTCATGGCCCAAGCCTAAGGGCAACATAAGACCGGTTATGTTCCTTCTCCAGAATGCTCTTCCTTCGAGAACCTCATTTCCTGGAGCGAGAGCAACAGGCATACCTGTGCCGAAGCCCACCCCTGGTCGCGTACTCTCTCACGTGCCAGACATCTGCGCCCCGCTCCGAAGAATCTCGGCCTGCTCCGCCTGATGACCGCTGCTTCCCACGCTAACGACACCTCCGACTGCACGGACCTCGCACGTGAGCAGATACAGATGCTCACCAACAGGAACACCCGCTCACCCGCCTACCTCAACGAGAAGGGCAACATCAAGACCAACTTCGAACGCGCGCTGGGCACGGGCTTGCCGAAGGACTTGCCGCTGCTGCTGTTCGTGGTCGCCGAGAACAAACAGACGCCGGAGTGGCTTGAGCTGCACCATCGCCAGGCCGCGAGCGTCACGAACGGCACCGTTGTGCCCTGCCCGGCGAGCACTACCTCCACCACACGCACGCGGGGGAGATCGTTGACGGGTTCAGGGACTGGGGGCGGGACGGCGGACGCGTCGCTGGAACACGCTCGCGATTAGGGACAAAGCGTACGACGGCGCTGCTGCCGCCAACTTTGGCGGTTGGCGGTTGTCCGGGTTCGTGAAGGGAGAACTCAGGCTCCACAGTGGCAGCAAGGGCCCTTTGGTTCCAAAAACAACACTACTGATCCTCGGCGACCTCGCCGGCAGCTATCCGCTCAGCAGTAATCAAGTAAGCGTGCTCAATGTAGTCCTCAAGATCCTTGACACCGATACGCCAGATACCCCGCCCACCGAGCTGAAATCCACGCAACTCACCAGACTTCAACAACTGGCGGATAGTAGGAAGCCCAACGGCTAGCTCCTCGGCTACCTGCTCGATCGTCATGAATCTGGGGCGCTTCGGGTCATCAATCACCTGACAACCATAACTAGAAGAGGACTGTAACCGCGGTAGGGTAGCCCTGGAACAACGGCCTTGTCACATACATCGCCCGCCAGCGGCCGGCGCGGCCTGCCATTCATCGGCTCCTTCGAGGCGTATTTGTTGGCGATCGAGCTGGGCAAGAACGCATGGCAGGCAACAACTTTTGACGCGTCGAATGCCCTGTTTACCAACTTCCAACGCGCGCTGGCCACGGGCTTCCCGAAGGACTTGCCGCTGCTGCTGTTCGAGGCCGCCGAGAACAAACAGACGCCTAGTGGCTTGTTAGCGCAAGAGTAACGATTGCAATAGTTGCGACGAGAAGTATCGCAAGCCCTACATAAGCGGGCCATTTGGGTCCCGTTTTGTGCGGGTTGATGTCAACATACGGCAAGAGGATTCGGTCCCTTCAAAGAGCAACATTGCTAATTCTGGTGCGGGTGATTTTGGGTCTGCACAAGTGCATCCAGGGTTGGTGGTGCAGCGGCACGCCTCTGTTTGGGCAACATTTGAAGTGAGGCGTGCCGCCTGCATTATCCTAAGGCTACTTTTGGAAATCCCAATATGTTTCATGAACGAAAGCCATACGAATTTCAGCGGTAATGGATCAGAAGCCTCGTTGGGGAGGCCTCGCAGGCGTACCGTTGTCCTATGAAGTCCGAGGTCAGGACTGTCGCCTTGCGCACAGGAATTAGCGTGCCCTGTTTCGTCCAGGGACAACTTGATCAAAGGTACGACGGCGGCATGCCGCTGTTGCTGTTGCACGCCTGGAGTGAATCTTGGGGGAGCTTTGATCGGTTGATCGCCTCGCTTCCGTCACAGGTCCTGGTCGCGCCCGATTTGCGCGGACATGGTGGGGCAGACAAGCCAGAGACGGGATACTCGCTCGAAGACGTTGTTGAGGATGTTGTTGCCCTACTGGAAGCTTTGGGTATCACGCGGGCACATATTCTGGGATCGTCTAGTGGGGGATATGTGGCGCAACAACTGGCGCTGAAGCACTCGCAACTCGTGGCATCGTTGATTCTGGTAGGGGCACCCCTAAGCCTCCAAGGCAAACCGCCGTTTGCGAACGAAGTGGACTCATTGCGCGATCCGATTTCCGAGAACTGGGTCCGCGAGTCTTTGTCCTGGTACAGGTTGCTGCACACCGTGCCACCCTCCTACATAGAGGGCCGTGTGCGGGATGGTCTCGCCATGTCAGCGGCTATCTGGAAAGCTTCACTGCGTGGCTTCTACGAGGCCGTTCCGCCCACGGAAGCGGGAACCATTTCAGTTCCCACGCTCATCCTTTGGGGAGCCCACGATCATTTGGTGCCGCGACGGCACCAAGAGACCCTCTGCGAGCGGATCCAGGGTGCACGGTTGAAGATCTACGAGCAGACCGGCCATCTGGTGCTATGGGAGCGCCCGGACCGTCTGGCGGCGGACGTTCGAACCTGGCTGGGTGATCCTGAGAGTAGAGAACCTACTAGTCCTATGCGCTACTGAGGGGTACGGCCTGTTGTCGACGCGCAGGCGAACTGGAGTCTCACACGCGGACGCACGCGAGACGGCGCTTTGTTGCCCCCGTTGTCCTGTGACTTCGTCCGTCCTCAGTAGTCACGCATCGGGGATTACTTATCCAGCAATGACCTTTTCCAACTTGAGCGACAACGCTGTTGCAAGCTCGAAATGCTAGGATTCAGCAGGGCAAGGACACATGGTAGGGCACGTGTTCGATGTAACAAGACTAGCGGGGGCATGGAAACCTATGGCGTTATTTTCACTGTTCATCGGCGCTGTCTGCTTGCTCTATATTCTTTGCACCAATCCCGTTCGCGGCATCGGCCGCTTCCTCGCCCCCGACACGATGGTGATGTTGACGATGGTGTCGATATTTTCAATCCGACCATTGTTTGAGAATCGCTTCGAAATCCGAACGATTTACGGCATTATGCCGGATGAAGCGAGTGTCGACGCCGCCGTACTGGTGGGCATTGTTTTCATGGTGAGCTTCACTGCAGCGGTATTCCTGAACCGCGTACGTCCCCGAAGGCGCTCCGAACTCGTTGGTGAAGCAAAAGTTATCGAACGCCGAGAGCTCCGCATTACGGCCAGCAAGACCGCCCTTGTCGCTCTGGTGGCATTTGTAGCGTATATCGCGGTCCTGACTGTCCTTTCCGGTCCATCCGTGTTCGCCCGCCTGGCGGCAGGTCGTTCTTCTGAAGCAGGGCTGGGCGGCGTCCCTGAACTAGTGATGATCTTACCTATGGCAGGATCGATTACGGCTGCCCTATTCATTATCAGTCGCCGTGGACTAGTCATCACTCGGAGGGAATGGCTGGTTCTGGCTGTAGCCCCATTGGTATCTGTCATGGCTCTCTCGCAGCTAGGCAACCGACGATTCCTTATTCCGGCTATCTTGATACCTGTGGTGGCGGCGTTGATCCGCAAGCCTGTAAGGGTGAAGCTCAGCCACGTTGTTGTAGCGTTCATTGCGTTCCTTATGCTCGCGATTATCCCTATGGTTCGATCGGCTGGAGCAAGAATGAAAGGAGAGGGGCTGCTAGAGGCCTCGTGGCGCTACTTTCAAACCGAAGGTTTACAAGGAGTCTTAACACCTGTTTTCGCCTCCTTTGACACAGAAATGCTGGACTACATCGCTATAATTTCTAGACCGCTTGGTGACGGAATCCCGTATGGGTTCGGGCGTGGCACGGTCTTGGAGTTCTTTCTGCGGCCGCTGCCTTCAGGTATCTCTGAGACGACGCCGTATTCGGATGCCGTGTTGACTTCTGTGTGGGGAGGAGGCTGCGGGACTCCGGTCTGTCCCGTAGCGTCCACTGCTGGAGTGCTCTACTTTGAAGGTGGGCTAGCCTTCGTAGCTATTGGTGCGTTCTTATACGGAATTCTCGCAGCCCGGCTTTCCAACGCATGGAAATTCAACCAACACCTGAGCACGTTGAAGCTGACGACCGTCGCTCTCGCGTCAGCCTTCGCCCTGGTCGCTACACGTACGAATACAGTCCACGCCATTTGGTGGGCATTGTATGCCGTACTTCTCTGCTTCGCCGTACACTGGTTCTTATCACGACCCATTAAGCCCACCCGCTCGAATTTTGCCTCTACGCAACCCACAGTGGTCCGGACGGTCAATTAGCTCCGTCTACGAATAGCCTGTAATCGTGCGTGAAGAATGCATATGCACGTTTTAAAGCTCGATGTAGTTGGCTGCTCAAATCGCCTTAGGTCGTCAATACAGTGGATTAGGGAGACTGCGTCAGGCTACGATTTCAGGTGATCTAGAGAACCTCGCGGATTGTCTGGACGTGCTGTTTCAAACGTGTCTCTTGAGCCCGACTCTCACTGTCGTAGAACCACCACTGGATATTTCCTTCGATTGCGTACGCTGCAACAATCTCTTCCGCGGTTCCCAATCCCTCGTTAATTATATATAAAGCCATTTCCCCCCCCAATAAGTGCGCCTCAAGTTGTCCCTACCCATGATGACAGCTTATGTTCCTCAATTGCTGCAGGTTCGGCACTGTTGCGATTTTCTGGCGGTGAGTTCAAGGTCAAGTTGCGCGACCCACACGGCAATGATCGAGACAGACCCACGAGCATGTGTGGGCAAACTGGCCTTCACAGGAATACAGCGAGCAGGTCACGATGTCGCTGGGTGCATTGACGGCTTTATCGAGGTTCTCAGCTTCTGATATCTGAACAAATCAAAACGGCTGAGCCCAGACCGTCGCGAGGATGGGAGTCGCGTCGGATTATTGAGCATATGGGTCTTCCCGCATACCTACCTTGCGGGCGGGAATACCGGCCCATATCTCATTTTCACCTGTCGACTCGACGAGAACCGCGTTGGCGGCGATGATGGTTCCGCGTCCCACGCTAAGCGTGCCTGACTTACATAGAATTTTTGCGCCAGTGCATAGAACGGCTCCGTCGCCGATGGAGAACCCCCTCATGTGACTGTCAGACATCGGTCTCCATGCGTCTGCTCGGCCCAGGGTGACGCCATGAAAGACGGTGACATCGCGACCGATTACAGTGTTCGGGTGTATGACGGTTCCAAAACCTCTATGCAGGATCCGAAAGTTATCGCCAATCTGAGCGTCGCGTGGTATTTCCATTCCCAGCAAAGCTATCAACTCCCGCACGATAGGCAAATGACGTTTGTTGACAAGACGGTTGACTAGATCCATATTCTGAAGTTTAGCCGGGGCAGCGGGGTGAGCGCCACGTATGGCCTTCGGCAAGGTGTTGGCTGACGTTTGACTACGAGTTGAAGCAACAGGTACCTGGTTCTCACTGATCAAGATTAACGGGAAAAGTCTCCTCGGGCGGCTGCGGGCTACCAAAAGTGGCTCTCGCCCAGCGCCAGGAACTCCAGCTATACGCAAAAAGTAGTCCCGAAGAACGTGCCGTCAATCCCCTGTGCTGGTGAGTAGCCGTCACGGCGGGGCCCACTTTCTGATGCTTACCAGTCTTGGTAGGGGCGTAGCGGGAAGCCTTATGACATGAGCACCAGATTCTTGGTGGCCGTTCAAAGAATGGGGACAAGCGCATTTGATGCGCACGTTGAGTTATGTCGTCAGGAAGCGATCTGTCACGTCCGCCACGGCGAATCCCGGGGTGCGGGACTGCGGTAGCCAGTGCTTGTCAACTCATGGGGTAAGCGCCGCCATTACTGCTCTGAGTGATTTTGTCATCGCTGAGGGGACGTCCAAAAGCTTAACTCTGGACATCCCGACAACCTGTAGAAGTGATTGTCCGGACCGACGCAAAACCACCGCGAATGGTTGCATTGAGGGTTTGCCGCTATTCGAGATAAACGTCGAAGAGTATCCCTTAGGGCTGACGACTCCCTTTACCACCCTGGCAGCCGAACGGACACTACGTTCTGCGCCATGCCGCCTTTGTTCCCGTCACCAACAGAGTCCAGAGTCGGCAGGGAACCCAGCTCACTGACGTGACGCGCCTCTTTGCGCGGTCCGGTCCCGTGTTCCGGGGGAACCAATGTTTGGCAAGGAGGTAGGTTTCAATGACTGGGGCTCATCTGCTAATTGCGTGCGACTTGACCTGCTGAAGCTCAGTTCGAAGTGTCAGGAGTGGCTACCTGGCCGCGCAGGACGACGCGGGCAGCCGTTATACCCATGACAGTCCCAATTGTATTTGTGACAAAGTCCAGAAGACTTGAGAAGCGCGCTGCGATGAACAGCAACTGTCCCATTTCCATGCAAACTGATGCCAACACGCCGATACCAGCAACTTTCCACCAGGGTTGTAGTGGCATGGCCATACCGGCTAAGAAACCAAATGGAACGAACAATGCCACGTTGGCAGAGACCTCAATGAAGTTGTAGTCGAGCCATTCAGGTACGCCAAGTCCGTGGAGATATGCAAGCATCGTAGTGAGAGTTCCATAAACTGGTCTATCCACTGGGGTTGGCCAAAAACCGACCACGGCCAAACCGACAAGATAGATACCTAGCGCAGTTCGCCATGGGCTTTGATTTTTCAAGCACACCTTCACGAAGTTTGGATGAGAGCCCACGCGCTGACAGTTACGGCTGCTACTGTTAGCAAACCTAGCAGTGCATATTGAACAAACTGTTGGGGCAGTGACGGCACCTTTATTGCGGGGACGCGCAGCTCCATATGCCACCAACGTCTTCTCCAGTGTCGCCCCATAGTTCATATGGATACCACATACGAGTTCCGCGAGGAAACGAAATCAAAAAATGAGGGTGGATTGCAACAAGGCTCTTGTTGCAATCCACCCTCAAATGGTTTGAGCCTAGGTTAGGCAGAAACCTCGGTGCTCTTAGCACGGCGGCGAGCTACAACGACGGACGTCGTTCCAGCTGCCAGTGCGCCTGCGCCCACGAGGGACCACAGGATGAGACTGGAGTCAGCGCCTGTGTTGGCAAGCGGAACGCCTCCGGTGTTTGCCAGGTTGGTTCCCGTGCCAGCGTTGCTGCCTGTGTTCGAGAGAGCAGCGCCACCGACAACTACCGTTACAGGCCCAGCTGTCACGCCGGAAGAGTTACCCGTAGCGGTAACTGAGTAGGCACCCGGTTCGTTGATGACGATGGAAGCGGAGAACGCGCCATTTCCATCTGCAACAGCAGACAGAGTTGACGGTGCCAACGGAATCCGTGCGGCGACTGAAAGGCTACCTGCGGAAACACTGCCGGCAGCTGCCGGGGTGCCCGTTGGCGTAACCGTGATGGTAATGCCTTCACCCGGCGTGAAGCCGGTGCCGCTGAAGACAAAAGCTTCGCCCGGTGCCACTGAAGCATCGGAAACGGCAACGCTAGTGTTGGGAGCCGGGTAATTGGCGTTATTTGCTACTGCCGGTACTGCACCGACAAGCGCGATAGAACCTGCGAGCGTAAGTGCTGCAAGAGATTTCCTCATGTGTGTCCCCCCTGAGACCTTTGGTGGTGCTACGTGGTGTATGGAGATTTCCGAGACCCTACGTGACCGTAAGCGAAATCTCAGTGTGCTGCCCACATAGAACTTACCATTCAATGCTTGCAGGCTGCAAAGAAAATCCACACCCGTTACAAAGGGTTAACCTATGTGCCTTTTGTTATTCACAAGGAGTCGTCGTCGGTGCTTGGACGACTTCGTTTACAGGCTGTGTTGTTGGCGTAACAGCTACGTCAGGCTCCGCATGTTGCACGATATGACCGAAGGTGAAATCTAGCGTAGTGCTCTGGCCGGGGGCGAGCCGGATAGTCGACGTGCCTACTGGCCGTTGGCTGTGCCGCTGGGCGGCGAACGGAATTTTCACACCATCCTTGACAACTGTGTCAACATTCGACTGTGCTGGCCCGTAGGCCACGATATTCGTTTGAACGAAACCGGCCGGCACGCCGTAGGCGCCAGCACCAGTCACATATGGAGACAGGGTGGAACCGGCGTTGGAAGGTGCTGTATTGGTACTAACCACCCGCACAGCGACTTCACGATATCCGTCGCGTGTGCAGTCTTTGACAATCTGCACCTTGCGCTTCACCCAGTAGTCCATTTTGGCTCCAGTTCCGTCATTGAAATAGACCCCGAACTGAGTTGGTGAGACGCTGGGGCCTGAAATCAAGCCCGCTATCGGATACTTGCCGATGACTGCTTGTTCTTCGGTCTCTGCGGACCACAGCAGAATTCGCCGATCATCCACACCCCTCGAAATCGCGTCCATCAACTTCTTCGGATCTGTGTTTCCGGAGGATACCCCCGCGAAGATCTCTTGCGCTGCCCCTGCGAAGTAAATGTCTTGAAGCTTCGGTTCCTCAATCTTGGCGTAAGCATCAGACAGCAGCGTCTGAACCACGTTGCTGCTATTCAACTGGGCTGGGAGTTCGCTACCTATGCGTTGAACCACAGGATCCGTGATTTCTACGGGTCCGGTAGCTTCCAGGATGAAGCTAAGGGCGACAGGGTCCAGCGACAGCACTCCGCTGAGCTGCTCGCCTGAATTTTTCTCCCACATGGCTTGGGCGGTACTAGCAGTTGTTTCAAAATCCGGTGTCAGATTGACGTCTTGCATGAATTTCCCGACACGGCCGGAATAGATTGCCTGCTCTTCCGGGCTGATGGTCACTGGAGGGACAAATGAGCCCAGCGCTGAAGCGCTTGTCTGTGCCTCCAGATCAATCTTGCCCTTTGTGACAGTAAGGACGGCCAAGGCACCAGGGATCCCACCGCTAGCTCGGGACTCTGCATTATTTTGCATCAATAGTAGATAGCGTCGGGGTGAGTCCGCTCCAAGCATCCCTGGAGCCAGTCGAGCAGCGTCTGCCGCAGAGTTTAGACCCGCGCTGAGACCCTTCAATTCGCTTCGCGCTGAGACAAGTGGTTCTGCAATCTGCGGCAGTAGACCTTCGACATTTATATTGTTAAGTCGATTAGAGGTTTCACGAACTGCATGTGCCGCTGCTTGTACTTGTGGAGCCGCTTTTCTTAATGGTTCAAGATCGGATCCGGTCTGCGTGGGAGTCAAAGACTTCCAGTCCAAGGACTGAAATGCCTTTACTAAGGGCATTGCACCCAGACGCGCCACATCGTCCGCCGAAGTTGCAACCTCGCTGGCTGCCTGCAAGTTTGGTCCCACCCAGGGCAAGATGGATGCGGCCCTCCATACGGGATCGTTGGCTGCTTCCCGTGCCAAACTGGTGTGCTCCACGAGCGCGTCAACAGTTTGCCCAGCCGCCGTGGCATCATTGGCTGCAATTTGTGCCTTAAGCGGTGAGAGAAGTTTTGTTGCGGACTGCAACTCGGACTTGATAACTGTTGCCTTTGAGTTGAGCCAGGCACCCAATCCAGCGAACAAAATGAGCGTAACCGCTATCCAGAGGGCGGCCACCAATATTTGACGGCGCCTGCGGCGAACTGTCTTGGAATTTCCTCGTCTTCTCACGGCATTCCTGTCAAGAGTGTCTTGGCTAGCGCTTCTCACAGGCTAGGGCCGTCCCAGCCCACGATACTGCCAACCGGCAGCGCGCCATTTGGCGGGGTCGAGAACGTTGCGTCCGTCCAGAATGCGCGGGTTCGCAACCAAGGACTTCAGGAGATACGGGTCGAGATCTCGGTACTCCAGCCATTCTGTGAGGAGCAAGACGGCATCGGCCTGTCGGAGGGCTGTCTCCGTGTCCTGAACATAGTGCAGCTCTGGAAAGCGGCGGGCCGCATTCACCAAGGCCTTGGGGTCGGACACGGTAACGACTGCACCCTGCAGTTGGAGTTGGGCCGCGATACTCAGGGCTGGGGAGTCCCGTACGTCATCGCTTTCTGGCTTAAAAGCCGCGCCCAAGACAGTTATTCGCTTTCCCAAAAGTCCGTCTCCGCAGAGCTCACGAGTCAGCTCAACAACTCTACTGCGACGGCGCATATTGATAGCGTCAACTTCGCGGAGGAATGTAAGTGCTTGGTCGGCGCCTAGTTCGCCGGCCCTTGCCATGAATGCCCGAATGTCCTTAGGCAGGCAACCACCTCCGAACCCTATCCCGGCGTTTAGGAACTTTCGTCCGATGCGCTCGTCCAGGCCGATAGCGTCTGCAAGCCTTGTAACGTCGGCGCCAGCTGCATCGCAGAGTTCGGCCATCGCATTTATAAAGGAGATTTTCGTGGCTAGGAAGGAATTTGCTGCCGTTTTGACGAGCTCCGCTGTTGGAAGATCGGTGACGAGTCTCGGGGTGCCGGAGGCAAGCGGTGCAGCGTAAACCTCGTCGAGTATCGCGACTGCCGGGTTCTCTTCTGACCCGTCGCTGACTCCGTAAACAAGGCGATCCGGTTGGAGTGTGTCACTAACCGCATGACCTTCGCGAAGGAACTCAGGATTCCAGAGCAACTGCGCGTTTGGTTCATGATCAGCGACCAGCCCCGCAAGCCGCGCAGCAGTTCCCACCGGGACCGTTGACTTGCCGACTACGATGTCACCAGGATTCAGATGAGGTATCAAGCCAGCAACGGCAGAGTCCACGTAGGACATATCGGCGCCGTTCTCACCCTTTTTCTGAGGAGTTCCGACACAAATGAAATGGACGTCGCTGCCTGCGGCTGCCGTCATGTCAGTAGAAAATGTTAGACGGCCCGTCGCCTGAACGTCTTCCAAGAGGTTCTCGAGGCCGGGCTCATAGAAAGGCGCTTTGGCGACAGAGAGATCAGAGATCTTGTTGGGGTCAACGTCAATCCCGACCACCTCGTGGCCCAGCTTTGCCATGCATGCCGCATGGACAGCACCTAGGTAGCCGCAGCCAATAACAGAAATACGCATGTAGTTGATTCCTTCCGCAGTTCTCTGCGCGATTATGAGCTAGTAAGCGCCCGTGCTGCGGAATACAGCACGGACTGTGCGGAGAATGATTACGAGATCGCCGGCCAGCGACCAATTTTCGACGTAGTAGAGATCCAGCCGAACAGAGTCCTGCCAGGAAAGATTGGAACGCCCACTTACTTGCCAAAGACCTGTTAGGCCGGGCTTAACGAGAAGACGGCGCCGGACGTCATGCTCATACGCCTCGACTTCGCGCGGCAACGGGGGGCGGGGTCCAACGAGACTCATTGAGCCAGCCAAGATGTTGAATAACTGCGGCAACTCGTCCAGGCTGTATTTGCGAAGGACGCCGCCCACACGAGTGATTCGAGGGTCGTCCTTGATTTTGAACAGCAAACCGCTGCCCTCATTGCGCTGCTGCAGTTCGGCCAGGCGAGCTTCAGCGTCCACAACCATCGACCGAAACTTGAGCATCTGGAAGTGCTTTCCTTCTATGCCCACGCGGTCTTGCCTGAACAGAACCGGTCCTTTGCTGTCCAGCTTCACCAGCGCCGCGATGACCAGCATGGGTAACGCAGCAAGAAGGATAAGAAGCCCTGAAACAAGTATGTCGAATAACCGTTTTGCTACTCGTTGCCCACCTTCGAGGGTAGGTGTCGTCACATGGATGAGAGGTAAACCAGCAACCTGCTGCGTGTGAATTCGCGGTCCGGCAATATCGGTAAGCGCTGGCGCCATGATCAGCCCGACGTTTCTAGCCGCGAGCTCCCATCCAAGATGACGGATGGTTTGGGGATGCAGCTGTACACCAGCGGAGACGGCGACAGCGTCTGCATTGCATTGCTCGATTGCGGCCAAAACTGAGGTCGTGTCGGGCAGGTGTCCCAGTATTGGCAACCCAGAATCTGGTTCGATGCTCGGCGTCCCAGTGACCCCTGGCGTGTATGCCGCGACAGGAAGATAACCGGAGTGCTTGGCGCGGTGAAGAGAGGCGGCGAGATGAGCAACAGCGCTAGGGCCACCCAGCAGAAGAAGGCGGGACATGCTGTGTCCTTTTTGTCTTGCGACGCTTAGGTGTTGGCGGAGCAGCCACCGGGCTAGCAGCAGCCCAACCAACCCCACAGGTAAAGCGATACCTACGTAGCCCCGAGCTGTTTCGATTCGGAGTGAATAGGAAATGATTGCAACGAGGCCGAAGAGCCAAAGAGAGGCGGCAGCAACACGCTTATATTCGTCCGGCCCGGCGCCAAGGATCCGACTTTGTCTACTGTTCCAAGCGCCCAGCATGAACCACCAGACGACAGCAAGGGCAATGGACAGCCACACGTAATTAGGTTCCTGGCCCGAGATTACAAAGTCTGGTTCAAACCCAAAACGAATAACGTATGCGCCAACGACTGCCCATATGATGACGAACGCGTCCGCGACTCTGAGTCTCCTGGACGCCTGTACTTGCCATGCCTTGTCGCGACTCAAAAGAGTCTCCCCACTTCCGGTATCAAGAACCATGAACCTAGCGACAATTAGCTACGGACTTGTCCGTGTTTTGATCGGTACCAGGCTACAGTTGATCGGATTCCTTCTTCGAGCTGAATGGATGCCTTCCATCCCGCCCTTGCGAGATTGGAGACGTCCAGGAGCTTCTGAGGCGTACCATCCGGCTTTGAGGTATCCCACTCGATGTCGCCCTTGTATCCCACTGCGTCGGCGACAATTCCAGCGAGATCCTTAATAGTCACATCCGAACCGGTTCCTACATTAACTTGCTCAGGACCGTCGTAGTTCTCCAAGAGATGAAGGCAAGCAGACGCCATGTCGTCGACGTGAAGGAATTCACGTCTAGGTGAACCCGAACCCCAGTTGGTGACTGTGGAAGCCCCCAGGCTAACTGCCTCATCGTAGCGACGGATTAGCGCAGGAAGGACATGTGACCCTTTAGGGGAAAAGTTATCCTCTGGCCCGTAAAGATTCGTGGGCATAGCTGATATCCAAGGCAGCCCATACTGCCGGCGGATTGCCTGGACGTGCATGATTCCGGCGATCTTGGCAATCGCGTAGGCATCATTTGTCGGCTCTAAGTGTCCCGTGAGAAGAGAATCCTCACGGATCGGCTGAGCAGCAAATTTCGGATAGATGCAAGACGATCCGAGGAAGAGCAGGCGCTCTGTTCCGTGTTCGCGAGCGGCATCGAGCACGTTCACTTGGATTCTCAAGTTATCGCTAAGGAAGTCAACAGGGTAAGTGCTGTTGGCCAAAATGCCACCGACTTTTGCTGCTGCCAGTGCCACATAGCGAGGTTTGTGTTCTGCAAAGAACGCAAACACATCTTCCCGATTCTTGAGATCAAGTTCGGAGGACTTGCGCCCGAGCAGCCGATCGAAGCCCTCTGATTCAAGTTTGCGCCAGATTGCTGACCCTACGAGTCCGCGATGGCCGGCCACGTAAAAAGTGGCCTCCCTATCCAGTGGTCCAGGCCGGAACTCTATTGAATCGGTCATCAGTTCTTCCAACTCTCGAGGTCCACCGTGTCGATCCAGTGGTTCCCGGCGTGCTTTCGCGCTTCGATGTCGGCATCCACCATGATTCGTGCCAGCTCTGGAGTTTCAACCGTGGCTTTCCAACCAAGTTTCTCGTGAGCCTTCGAAGCATCTCCGACCAGCGCATCGACTTCAGTGGGCCGCAAATACCGCTCGTCGAAACGAACGTGCTCTTCCCAATCCAGACCTGCATGTTCGAAGGCAATCTGCAGGAAGTCACGAACCGTGTAGTTGCCGCCGGTTGCCAGAACAAAGTCGTCGGGTTCGTCAACCTGAAGCATCCGCCACATACCTTCTACGTATTCCGCGGCATAACCCCAGTCACGAACGGCGTCGAGGTTACCCATGTAGAGCAGGTCTTGCTGGCCGGCTTTGATCGCAGCCACTGCGCGGGTGATCTTTCGAGTTACAAAGGTTTCACCGCGGCGGGGCGATTCGTGGTTGAACAAGATTCCGTTCACCGCGAACATTCCATATGCTTCGCGATAGTTCTTGGTCACCCAGTAGCTATAGACCTTAGCCGCTCCGTAAGGGGAACGCGGGTAGAAGGGCGTTTCCTCGTTCTGGGGAGGAGGTGTCGCCCCGAACATTTCCGAGGATGAGGCCTGATAAAACCTGGTCTCGATGCCAGACATACGCACGGCTTCTAGCAGCCGGATGGAACCGATGCCCGTGGTATCGCCAGTATGCTCGGGCTCATCGAAGGAAACCCTGACGTGGGACTGGGCAGCAAGGTTGTAAACCTCGTCCGGCCTAATTTCCGCGATCAATGTCACTAGGCGGGCGCCGTCGCTCAGGTCCCCGTAGTGCAAGAAGAGCTTGGCACTGGGATCGTGAGGGTCAACATAGAGGTGGTCGACTCGCGCCGTGTTGAATGTTGAAGCCCGTCGAATGAGACCGTGGACTTCATAGCCCTTCTTGAGTAGAAGCTCGGCCAGATACGAACCGTCCTGACCAGTGATACCAGTAATAAGCGCGCGCTTTACCATGGATCCCCCCATTAGAGAATTTGAGCGTTGAAAGTTGGGCGGGCCTAGCGGCTCCGTGCCGAGACGATGCTCGACAGAAACTCATCATAGTGCGCGATGGCTGTGTCCTCTGACAATGTGACTTGACGAAACCTCAGGCCGTTGGCTGCCATGTCACGTTTTTCCTGAGTTTGAGTCGATAACCGTTCGAGTTCTGCGACTAATTCAGCCGGACAGGCTGCATCGACACGGAGACCGCCGCCGGAAGTGGTAATTTCAGCAGCTGTCACACTTCCATCGTCGGTTGCGGCGACTACTGGCACTCCAGCATTGAAGTAGGACGTAAGTTTGCTCGGCACAGCCATGTCTTTTACGCCAGGCAGTTCATTGACGAGCAAAAAATCGGCCGCTGAGAGCGCGAGGTTAAATTCGTCTCCAGGCAAGGGATCCAAGAAGTCGATCCGCTGCAACCCTTTGGCCATTTGCTCGAGTTTCTGGCGTTGGTTTCCATCGCCCATTAGCACAAACCTCAGACGGCTATCCGACTCTTCTGCAATTCGAGCTGCATCTACGACGTTTTCCAGACCCTGCTTCATCCCCATGTTGCCGGCATGCAAAACGACGACGTCGTCCGGCTTCCAAGACAAGCGGGCGCGCATTTCTTCTTGTCCGCTCACTGGGGCAGACGGAAGATGCGTCCAGTTCCTGATGACCTTCACGCGTTCTGGAGCCACGGAAAGTGAATCTACGATGAAGCTTTTGAATCGATCATGGATCGCCGCCACTCCGTCGGCACCGCGGAGAATGGACGATTCGAAAGCTCCCATGGCCTTTGCCACGAAACTTCCTCCAGCCCTCGTCTCAACGATGCCCCTGCTGTAAATATCCTGTACCCAGAGCCCGACTGCAGGTCGTTTAGGCTTCAACTTGGCTCGTGCGATAGCCATACCGCTGGAGAAAAGCGCCGGGCTGACTACGAGTACTGCGTCCGGCCTACCCCACCTTGCGAACATGACACGTAGCCCAAAGCTCAACTCCATGTGCATGCGATTGATGAGAGTTGGTTTGCTCGGAACATAGTGCCGGAGTCTCTTAATTCGCACTCCCTTGATGAACTCCGACCGCATCCAGCCAGTATATTCAGGGCTGCGCTCCCACATCGGATAATGTGGGTATCCGGTAAGCACCGTTACTTTGTGACCTGAAGCGGCGAGCCCTTCGGCTAAGCTCGTGGTGTAGGGCGCATTGCCCGTTGGCTCAGGCGAGTAGTTGAGTCCAATGATGGTGACTCGGAGCTTGGGATTGTTCACTGTCATAGAATATGCCGACTTTGTCACCGATGTGTAAACAAGTTGCGCTTCTTGCTGCGGACGCGCAGTTCCCGTGCCGTTATGTGCACACAAGCCTGTGTCTGAGGTTTACTTTGTGTCGGCAAATGACCCATAGTCCCGTTCGGCGACTTTGAGCATCCGAAGTATTCCTGTTGTGAAATTTGCCACCATGTCGTCGATCGTGGGGAACCAAGGTGTTTCGACGCGATCAACTGCCGGCTGGGCTATGAAGCTCACAACGGCGTCTGCGTATGCTTCCGGTGAGTCTGGGCTCGTGAAACGGGTCGATCCCTCAGTGAGATATTCGGACTCCGGCGCGTGGAATGCCCAATCCGTAGTGATCACGGGGAGGCCCAAAACCAAGGCATCCACTGCCACGAGGCCGATTCGGCCCGGCATGACGATTCCCTTTACGCTGCGCGCCAAGAGGGCCATTTGCTTTGCGTCCACGTAGCCGAGCGTGATGGCTTGGCCTCTGGCGACAGCGGGGGCCAGGTGATGCGAATCTGGGCCGAGACCCCCGATTAGGAATTTTACGCTGGGGTCTAGCTCCCAAATCCTTTCGAGCGATTCTGCGAGAAATTCGATGCGCTTGCTGGAGTCCAAGCCGCCTACGAAGGCCAGTGTCTTGCTCGGGTCAACACTGTGCAGAGCCGAGAAAGAAGCAGCCTCCTCTTCAGAGGTTGAGAGTACTGCGTCTTCCAGCGCACCTGTGTCGACTGCATTCATGACGGTTGTAATTTTGTCGCTGGCGATTCCTCCCGCCTCGGCGAAATCACGGCCACCTTTTGTGTACGCGAAGATCTCGTCGGCTAATTTCATTTGCAATCGCTCAAGCCAGAGATCTAGACGGTTCCCGGGGCTTACATAGGGCTTTACATGACCCCAAAGACCAATCTTGAGTCTTCGGAACCTGCTATCCATCAACGCCAAGTACGTGTCCAAGGAGGAACCGACCAGGCCGACAATCACTGCATCCGCCGCTGACCAAGCCTTGCGAGATCCTCCGAGGTTGATGCTCCGGCTGCCAACCTTTATCCGCCTCTGTCGCACTGGTATGACCCAGCTGGGTTTCGTGGCATCGCCTCGCTTGCTTTGCTCATGGTCAGGATCCGAGGCTGCCACACGGCAGTCGATTCCATAAGTCGAGAGAGAAGATATCAGCTTTTCAAAAAAAGCCAACCTGTAGGCCGGAACATAAGGCTGAACGATTACCAATTTGTATGTGGGTGTGCTCATTCGATATCCAAGGTCCTTGTGCGGAGGGCATTTTCGTAGGTACTGACAAGAGCGTCCACGACTGGCTTCATGCCAAACCTGTCCTGGGCTAGACGATAGGCATTCCGGCCCATTCGCCGTCTCAAGTCATGGTCGGCCAAGATCGTGTCGACAGCGGCCTCTAGGGCGTCTTGAGAGTCATCAACAACCAACCCTGCTTCAGCCTCGCGGACTGACTCTGCCAACCCGCAGCTATCAGTAATGACGACTGGCTTTCCCAAAGACATAGCTTCCAGGACGGACATTGGGAATGGCTCGTTGATGGAGGGGAGGACATAGATGCTTGCGCGAGAAAGGCGATCGAGGGCGCGTTCCGGTGCGATCGGCCCTTCCCATGACAGGGCATCACTTCTGGAAGCAGTTTGGATGGCGGAGGCGCACGCCTTACCCTCGCCTTCATCTGGGCCGACAAGCCTGAACGTTGCGCTTGGATGCTTGGCCGACAGGGCACTTGCCATGGCGACAAATGCTAGAGGGCGCTTTCGGGAATGCAAACGCGCCAGATAGAGGACCTCGACGCTGGCTGAGCTCTGAGATTCCACGGACGGGAGGGGTACGCCGTTTACAAGCTTTTCAAGGCTGACCTTGCCGCGAGAGACTTGCTGCAAGCCAAGCTTCTCAACATCAGTCAGGTAAAAGACTTTATCCGCTCCAGCCAGTGAAGGTCGCGTTAAGCATCTGTCCAACGGAACCGACAATGGATTGCCCGAAGGGTCGATCATTCCGTGTGTTTGTAGGACATACGGCACTTTTCCAGCACGAGCCCATACGGCAGCAGGAAGCGTAATCAGATCACGGGCTAGGTGAACGTGAACCACATCCGGCTTTGGCCGCTTTAGTAAATTGGTGAACAGTCCGGGGGAGACGAGGCCAGCAAAACCGGTCTTGGGTATAGCCTGCCGCGCCCTAAATAACTTGACGGGGACGCCATCATATTCCGTTGGCAGAGTCCGGCCGAAGCCACTTGCCCCAGCGAGCAACGTCACTTCGTGCCCCGCATCGATGAGTGCCTTCGATTGATTGACAGCCACACGGACTGGCCCTCCGTAGGCTGCATCAGGCGTGATCAATGTACAAATCTGGAGTATTTTCATCTCATCCGCCTCACCGACGTCGTTGCCGGTGCTGCGAGCACACGCATGTTTTCCGGCACGTCCTTGTGAACCAGCGCGGTTGCCCCTACAACGGCGTTGGCTCCAATGGTTACGCCCCTCAACACGGTGGCCTTGGCTGCGATCCAGACGCCGTCGTCTAATACGATCTCCGCATTGTCAAATTCGAATGTAGGCGAGTTTGCATCATGGCTCCCGGTGCACAAAAAGGCTCCCTGAGATATACAAACATCAGAACCAATCGTTATCTTTTCAAGATTTAGCAGCCAGGCATCAACGCCGATCCATACATTATTGCCGACGCTAAGCTTCCAAGGCCAGTGAATTCGTACATTGTGCCGAATTAGAACATTATCGCCTATGGATGCGCCAAATAGTCGGAGTATCGCTACCCGCAGTTTAGGCGGGCACCAGATGCGGTCACAGAGAAGAGTTGATGCTAAAAGCCAAAGTGCTTGGATGGCTTTTGGGCGGCCCTTATCATAGCCCGCTCCTGTAAATCCCGCCAGATTTCGTGTAGAAGATTTCACGAGTAGTACCAATCTGTGTCGAATGTTGTACCGGGGACCGTTAACGTTGACGCGCCATGCAAAGGTTGGCTGCACTGGCGGGACTGTAGCCTTCTTGTGAGCGAAATGCTGCAACCACCGGTAACCACTATCCTGCCATCTCTACTAGACAAGCCGATGACGGCGTCCGAGGCCGACGACGATTGCTGCCTGAATCACGAAAGAAAGCGCTGCACCTAGGGCGGCTCCTAGCGCCTGTGCAGCGAACGCGCCGAGTATTACACCCAATATGCATAGAACTGTAGTAAGTCCGGTTGTTACGGCGACTGCATGTTCGTGGCCCCTTGCCATTAGCAGGGCGTTGAAGATGGAAGCGACAGATCCAAAAGCTAGCCCGAGGACTATCACTTGCACAGTCGGGACCATGGATTGATAAGCCTGCCCAAGGAACAGGGGAATGGCTATGGGGCAGGCCAGCGCAATCAATATGAACAAAATGGTCGTTCCACCGAGAACTATGAAGATCTTCTTGCGGAAGTCAGCTGCTCGATAGACGCCTCGGGAGGCGGCAGGGAGCATGACCCCAGCCAAAGAGTCCGGAAGTATCCTCAAGGGGTTTATCAAACGGGTACCCATCGAGTAGAAGCCAGCTTGGACAGGCCCAGAGAGACTCGACACCAGGATGGCATCAAGATTTCTTGCTTGAGCAAATACTGAATTCATCCAAAAGTGACGAGTTCGGTGCAGGAGTTCTTGGAATCCAATGGGTTCCACACATCCGAGGCTTGGACGTATGTACCCTCGCGTGAGGACGATGCCAAGAACCGCAGACAGCATCATTCCTGTCGAGAATCCCAGAATCGGATCCATCCTCAGCAAGATGAAGAGTTCGAAAACGAGCACAGTCATTAGCCTACGTGCGACGAGTATCAGGACATTACGTTCCGCGTCTCCGTCCGCGACAAGAAGTCCCAGCCAAAGGTCCGCATTGCGTTCTGAAGCTATCCAAACAGATAGCGGCAACATGAGCCAGTACGTGGAATCTACTAGCGATCCCAAAAGTAGCAGGCCGACCAGGGTCAGAGCCGCCAATGCTATGGCCAGTCGTGATCCATGCGCCAGAGCGACTGGAACGCTTCCACTGTCTTTCTGCAGCGCTCGTTCGCGGATTACATAGGTAGAAATTCCGGCATCGAAAACTACCTGAGGGACTGTCGAAAATGCAATGAACACCATGACGATGCCAACGGTTTCGGGCGAGGAGCTTCGTGCCAGGAGCACCAATCCGGCCGCCTGGACCAGCGAAGCAAAGATTCTGCCCAAAGAAAGCCAGGAGACCTGGCTTGCGAATCCGCTGCGCATGTTTGGTTAGGTCTTTCGTGTGAGGATCGTAGATGGCAGGCTTCGCAGAAAAGGGGAGACACGAAAGTTCAAACAGCAGGAGAACAAAACGTGCCACCGTCGAGCCGACGTGGTTGCCTGATGAGTGATCTGGCTGGGCCGGTAACTGTACAGCTACTTAGATCAAGATTTGTCGATCCAACGGCGTGAATCCCTGCCAGCTGTCGATCGGAGGATGAGTTGGTCAAACTCCGAGGAGTCCGTTTCTTGGCTGTTCCCGGCGTTTGGACCGACAGACTTTCGCGGCCGGTCCATCTTCACATTGTCGGAAGCATCGGTCGATTTCGACGCATAGTTGTAGCCACCGTAGGCGTAGGCGTCGGGACCCTTGACCGGCATCCTATTAAGGACAAAGCCAAGAACTTTTGCGTCTACTAGTTCCAAGGCGGCCAGAGACTTCGTGAGTTCCTGTTGGCGTGTGCGACCGCAGCCCACAACGATTACAACGCCGCTGACGTGCTGAGCAAGGACTGCCGCGTCTGTCACTGGCAGAAGAGGGGGAGCGTCAATGATCACAGTATCGAACATTTCTTGAAGCCCCGCGAGAAGCCGTCCCATTTCATTTGATCCCAGAAGCTCACTGGGATTGGGCGGAATTTGCCCAGACGCTAGAACGTAGAGGCCCCCATCACCCCACGGCTGTAGCAGGTCGCTGATGTGCGCCTGGCCAACGAGGGCAGTCGTGAGCCCGGCACCGCGCTCCAGTCCCATGTACTCGCTGACCATAGGCCGCCTCAAGTCAGCGTCCACTAGGCATACGGATTGACCTGTTTCGGCGAGAGAGATCGCTAGGTTGGTTGCGGTTGTGCTCTTTCCCTCGCCCGGCAAGGACGACGTCACCAGAATGACTTTGGCTTGTCCTGACAAGTTCGCGAACTGAAGGTTCGTTCGAAGCTGTCGAAAGGACTCTGCTCGCTGGCTTTGCGACGATTCCTGCGTCAGCAAAGGAGACGACTGCGCATCTTTGTAGTAAGCGATACCACCCAAGAGTGGCAGGCTGGTGGCGGCTTTGAGGTCTACCTCGCCGCGGATGCGGCTGTCGGAGGTGGCGCGCAACACCGCAGCACCTAGGCCAAGCCCAAGCCCACACAGCAAGCCCACGATGAGGTTCAATCGGGTATTTGGTGCCGACGGGGATGTGGGAACCGAGGCTGGTGTTATGACTGAAAGTCCCACGGGAGAAGTTCCCCCAGACTTGGGCCTTTCGAGCTGGTCAACGGCTTTGACTAGGCTGTCCGCTACTGCTTGAGCCAGTGCGGCTGCTTGAACTGGTGAATTGTCCGAGACTGCGATGTTGATCATGACCGTGTTAAGGTCCGTGGATGCCTTAACACGGCTGCCAAGCTGCTCTGCTGTCGTCGATAAACCGAGCGCATCAATGACGGGCTGGAGCACGATAGGAGTGGTGACTGTCTTTACGTAGGACTGCACACGAGCTTGGCTGAATGTGTTTCCCTGTTGCAACTCCTGAGCAGATCCGGAGTTCTGAATTGCAACGAAGAGCTGAGTCTCGGCCGTATATGTAGGCTTCACGAGAACGGAAGCCCCAGCCCCTGTAAGGAGCCCCGCCATGGTGATTGCCACAATCAGAACCCAGTTGCGACGCAAAATGCGCAAGTAGTCGTGTATTTCCAAGCCGATCCCCCTGAATTGGTCTCTGGGACCTGCCGCGGGCATGCCACCAGACGGCAATCTGTGTGCGAATATGGCAATTGTAGCCGTTGAGGCCACTCGACACGTCCTTAACGCTCTGCGTTCGTCTCACAAAAAATCAGTTTGACATGAACCTGCGTCTTGATTATGTGCACCGATAACGCGAAGTAACTGCACCCATATGCGGTCTTATCGCAACAGTTGTGCGTCCTGGCATGCCTTGCGTTTAAACAGCCCGCTCCATCCCGAACTCCTCCACCCTGCGCCCCACACCCAGCAGCTCCGCAATAGCCGCGATCGTGCGCTCCGCCGCCAGCCCCTCACCATACGGATTCACGGCATTCGCCGTGGCCTCGAAGTGCAACTCTTCGTGAGCAGCCGGCTCACCTCCGCCACGATCCGCTCCTCGTCCGTGCCGATCAGCGCCACGGTGCCGGCTTCTACTGCTTCGGGGCGTTCGGCGTTGTCCCGCATCACCAGCAAATGCTTGCCCAAGCTGGGTGCTTCTTCCTTGACTCCGCCCGAGTCAGTCAGGACGATGTGAGCCAGTGACAGCATCCGTGTGAACTCGCCGTAAGCCAAAGGCTCGGTGACCAAAACGTTCGACTCCCCCTCCAAAGCGGGAAGCACGGATTCGCGGACCACGGGGTTCTTGTGCGCGGAAAGAACGATGACTAGGCCCGGCTAGGCGGCGGCGATGCGCGCGAGGGCCCGGCCAACTCCGCGCACGGCATCCCCTCGTTTTCTCGGCGGTGAGTAGTCACCAGAAGTATGCGTAGACCACTGCCTGCGAGCGACTCAAGCTGAAGGTCGGAGAACGTGACCTGCTTCTCAACTATGGTCAGAAGCGCATCACTAACGGAGCTGCCCGTCACCACGATGTTCTCGGCCGCCACACCTTCGGTCAACAGGTTTGCCCGGCTGGTGCTCGTCGGCGCCAAGTGCAGGAGAAACGATCTGGCTGGTGGTCTTGCGATTCGCCTTTTCCGGGAAGGGGGAAAGCAGGTTGCCGCTGCGATGCCCGGCTTCTACGCGGATCACTGGAATGCCGTGGTATAAAGCGGTGATAGCCCCGGTAGTGGAGGTAGTGGTGTCGTCCTAGACGATCACCGCGTCCGGCTTGGAGGCAGCAAACAAGGTATCGAGCCCGCTCATGGCGCGGGTCATGATGTCCGTGACAGATTGGCCGGGCCGGAGAATGTTGAGGTCGTGATCCGGAGTAATGCCGAACAGTTCGTTGACCCGATCAGCATTTCGCGGTGCTGTCCGGTAACCGCGACAACGCACTCGAAGAGGTCCGACTCCATCAACGCGCGCACAATAGGGGCCATTTTGATGGCTTCCGGCCGGGTCCCAGAAATAGGCATGATGGTGTGCCCGTCTTGCCCAAATGACCGGCCCAAGGGGGCATTCGAAACTTGTGCAATCCCAATCGTTCAGAACACCCAAGAATTGCGCAGAACACTTAGCACTCAGGCCGCAACCACACATCCAACAGCCCGCCCGTTTCCACAACGAATCGCCACGCCCAGCCAGCGGGGGAGAGCTGCGGCTCGGTACCAACCATCTGCACGTCGGCGGCGATGCACTGCTTCATCAGGGTGCCGGCTCGTTGAACGTGATAGTCGGAGGTCACCACGGTCACCGACGTCCATCCTCGTTCCGCGGCCAGATCGCGGAGTTGGGCGGCCTCGCCTCTGGTGTTCAGCGGATCGGGACGGAAGCAGTCAAGGTGGGTGACGCCGTCGTGCTCTTCGCAAAACTCATCCGAAGCGGCGTTGGCCGGCAGACCGGTGGTGACAACCACCAAGTCGCGGATCCCTAACTGGTCCCGCAAGGCGAGGCCCACCGGGAGTCGTTCGGTGCTCATGCCGCCGAGGACCACAATCGCGTCGGTCCGCTGGGGAGTGGCGTGGGTCGGGTTATTAAAGAGCTGGAAAGCAGCGGTGAGCCACAGGACACCCGCCAGGACGCAAGCCACCAGCGTCCAGGCGAGCTTTCTCTTGAACGTCACCGGGTATCTACGTCCTCGAACACCAGGAAGGTTTGGGTGTCCAGGATGCCGTCCATGGATTGCAATTGATCGAAGATGACGCGGCGGAGGTGGATGTTGTCTGTGGCACGGACCAGGAGGATGACGTCGAAGTCGCCGCCCACCAAAGCAATGTGGTGGATCTCCGGGATGGCCCGTAGCTGTTCCTTAAGTTCGCGCCACGAATGTTGCTGAACTTTCAACGTCACGTAAGCCGAAGACCGAAGGCCCGCCTTGATGGGATCCACCAGCGCCGTGAACTTGGTCAGCACGCCCTCGCCCGTGAGCCGGGCGATCCGGGTGTACGCGTGGGCGCGGCTGATGTGGACGTTCTCCGCCACCTGCGTGATGGACATGCGCCCGTCGGTGGTCAGCTCGCGGATGATGTCCCGGTCCACACTGTCCAGCGGTACGGCGGTCTGCTCCGCCTCGGCTTCGCTCACTGGCTCTCCAATTCGTCCACAGCACAGGTACGTTACCCAGCTCACAATTGCAATTCGTCTTTCAGAATACCCAGTTTAGGCAAGGGCTTCCATGATTCGGCGGAAAGCTGGATACGAAACAGAGCCGGGGAACATACTGGAAGCACATAGTGGCTAGAGAAGGACGGACCAATGACGATCCACGCAGACCACTCTGCGCCGGAAACGGCTGTAGAGGACCAAGCTGCTGACGTTCGGACAAAATTCGGCATCAGCGTTGAGGACTACATGCTCCCCGCCCGGCACCAGATCCAAATGGTGAACCCGGACGGCACCCTCCGCTCCCATGACGAGCAAGGCACCGAACCCGGCCACGAGTACCCCACGCCCAGCGACGCTGAACTGATGGCCGCCTATGAGCAGCTCGTCGTCGGACGTCGCGTCAACGACCAGAACTCTGCGCTCGTCCGGCAGGGCCGCATGGCCGTCTACCCCTCAAGCCACGGCCAGGAAGCCTGCCAGGTTGCAGCTGCCATGTGCCTCAGCGAAGGTGACTGGCTGTTCCCCACCTACCGTGACGCCGTCGCCGTCATGACCCGCGGGGTGGACCCCGTTGAGGTGATGACCATCTTCCGCGGCGACTGGCACGGCGGGTACGACCCCAAAGAGCACAACGTCGGCATCCAGTGCACCCCGCTGACCACCCAGCTGCTGCACGCCGTGGGTGTTGCCCACGCTGCCAAGCTGCGCGGTGAGAACACCGTAGTGATGGCCATGTGCGGCGACGGCGCCACCAGCGAAGGCGACTTCCACGAGGCACTGAACTTCGCCGCCGTGTTCCACCTGCCCGTCATCTTCTTCGTGCAGAACAACAAGTACGCCATCTCCGTACCGCTCAGCCACCAGTCCGTGGCGCCGTCGTTGGCCCACAAGGCTGTTGGCTACGGCATGGCCGGTGAACGCGTTGACGGCAACGACCTCGTGGCACTGCTCGCCGTGATGGACCGGGCCGTGAAGCTGGCCCGCGAAGGATCCGGGCCGCTGCTGATCGAGGCACACACGTACCGCATGCAGGCACACACCAACGCCGACGACGCCACCCGCTACCGTCCGGACAGTGAAGTTGCCGAATGGCAGGCCAAGGATCCGCTGGCACGCATGAAGTCGTACCTTACGGACAAGGGCCTGCTGGACGATTCCGCTTCCGAGCGCATCGCTTCGCATGCCGAGGCTGTGGCCACTCAGCTCCGCGAAGGCCTGGGGGAGGACGTTCCAGTGCAGCCGCTGGACCTCTTCAAGTACGTCTTCGCCAAGCAAACCCCGCAGCTGAAAGAGCAGTCCGAACTGCTGGCCAGCGAACTCGCCCGCGCTGAAAGCGCCAACACCGGATCGGAGAGCGCAAAATGACCGTCACCACTACTGCCAACGGCAACGTCAGCGCAGCCACCGCCAGCGCCGCCGCTTCCGCCGCGGCCACTGCCGAAGCCACCGGCCCGCAGAGCCTCACCATGGCCAAAGCACTCAACACCGCCATGGCCGACGCAATGCGCGCCGACTCCTCTGTCCTGGTATTCGGCGAGGACGTGGGCATGTTGGGCGGCGTCTTCCGCATCACCGACGGCCTCATGGCCGAATTCGGCGAACAACGCTGCTTCGACACCCCGCTCGCTGAATCCGGCATCGTCGGCATGGCCGTGGGTATGGCCATCAACGGCATGCGGCCCGTCATCGAAATGCAGTTCGATGCCTTCGCCTACCCGGCCTTCGAACAGATCGTCAGCCACGTAGCCAAAATGCACAACCGCACCAAGGGCAAGCTCAAAATGCCCATGGTCATCCGTGTTCCCTACGCCGGCGGCATCGGGGGAGTAGAACACCACTGCGACTCCTCCGAGTCCTACTACGCCCACACCGCTGGCCTGAAGGTCTACACCCCGGCCACCGTGGCCGACGGCTACCGCATGCTCCGCGAAGCCATCGACTCCGATGACCCCGTCATGTTCATGGAACCCAAGAAGCTCTACTGGTCCAAGGACCAGGTGGACTTGGGCGCCCTGCGAGCAGAGCACGACGCCGGCACCTCCACCGAGGGCCGCGCAGCTGTTGCCCGTCCCGGCACGGACGCGACGCTCATCGCCTACGGCCCGTCTGTCCCCACCGCGCTTGCGGCTGCCGCAGCCGCCGCCGAAGAAGGCCGATCGCTGGAAGTCATCGACGTCCGCACTCTCGTCCCCTTCGACGACGAAACCGTCTGCGCGTCCGTACGCAAGACGGGACGCGCCGTCGTGATCGCCGAAGCCCACGGATTTGCGTCCGTGTCATCCGAGATCGTGGCCCGCGTCCAGGAACGCGCGTTCCACTACCTCGCCGCGCCGATCCTCCGCGTGACCGGCTTCGACGTCCCGTTCCCGTCTCCCAAGCTGGAGCACTACTACCTGCCAAGCGTCGACCGCATCCTCGACGCCGTCGACGACCTTCAATGGGAGGACTGACCATGAGCTCAGATATGCAGGTCTTCAAACTGCCCGACCTGGGGGAGGGCCTCACCGAGGCCGAACTCGTTAACTGGCTCGTTGCCGTGGGCGACGAGATTGTGGTTGACCAGCCCATCGCCGAGGTTGAGACCGCCAAGTCCATGGTTGAGGTGCCCTCGCCTTACGCCGGCACCGTTGCCGAGCTGCACGGTGAGGCCGGTCAAACGCTCGACGTCGGCAAGCCGCTGATCTCCATTGCTCGCGCTGGTTCTTCTACGGGTTCGCCCGCTGCCGCTCCTCCTGTTCCTGCTGGTTCTGTGGATCCTTCGCCGGTGTCCTCGGGTCTTGACGCTTCGCCGGCCGTGGAAGCTGCCGCCGAGACGTACCGGACCGAGGAGAAGGCCGGCTCGGGCAACGTGCTGATTGGCTACGGAACGCCCGGGGGAGCGACCGGTGGCCGGACCCGCCCACGGAAGGCGAGTATTTCTGCTGATTCTGTTTCTGCTCCGGTTGCCGTTGCCGAGCCGGTGATGGAGCCGGCTGTGGCTGGGACGCGCATCCCCGGCAAGCTCAGTGCTGTCATCTCGCCGCTGGTCCGCAAGATGGCGCGCGACCACGGTGTTTCCCTCGACGCGATTGAGGGCTCGGGTGCCAGCGGGTTGATCATGCGCAAGGATGTGGAGGCGGCTATTTCTGCGCCGGAGGCACCTGCTGCTGTTCCTGCTCCTCGCGTTGCTGCTGTTTCTGGTGTTGCTGCTCCCGCTTCTGCTGATGCTGGTGCCGTTGACAGCCGGACTGGTTTGGCCGTCTCCGCGCGGACGCCTGTCCGTGGGGTCCGCAAGGCCGTCGCCGCGAACATGACCCGCAGCCGCTCGGAGATTCCGGAAGCCACCGTTTGGGTGGACGTCGATGCAACGGCACTGCTGGAAATGCGGGCCGAGCTCAAGAAGCGCGCACCGCACGATACCCCCGGCCTGCTGGCCTTCATCGCCCGTTTTGTCACGGCTGGGTTAAAAAAGTACCCGGCCCTGAACACGCGCTTTGAGACTGCTTCGGATGGCTCGCAGGAAATCGTTGGCTTCGACGGCATCAACCTCGGCTTCGCTGCCCAGACCGACCGCGGACTCGTTGTCCCGTCCGTCCGGAACGCGCATGAGCTGAGTGCCCGCGAACTGGACGCAGAGATCCGCCGACTCACCGCCGTCGCCCGTGACGGAAAGGCGACCCCCACCGAACTGGGCTCCGGCACTTTCACGCTGAACAACTACGGTGTGTTCGGTGTGGATGGCTCGGCCGCGATCATCAACTACCCCGAAGTTGCGATGCTCGGGGTGGGCCGCATCATCGACAAGCCCTGGGTGGTCAACGGTGAGCTGGCCGTCCGCAAGGTCACCGAGCTGACCCTGGCCTTCGACCACCGGGTGTGCGACGGCGAAACCGCTGCCGGCTTCCTCAGGTACGTCGCCGACGCAATCGAGAACCCCGGCGGCGCGCTCGCAGACATGTAACCCCCGACGCTCGCTCACATCCCTAGGGCTTGAGCCGGACGCTGGCGCACATCCCTCGGGCTTGAGCGGGACGCTCGCTCATGTCCCTCGGGCTTGAACGGGTCCCTCTCTCACGTCCCGAGGGCTTGAGTGGGTCGCTCGCTCACGTCCCTAGGGTTTGGGCGGGACGCTCGCTCACGTCCCTAGGGTTTGGGCGGGACGCTCGCTCATGTCCCGAGGGTTTGGGCGGGACGCTCGCTCATGTCCCGAGGGTTTGGGTGGGTCGCTCGCTCACGTCCCTCGGGTAGCGTCATTCGCCAGTGCCGTCGTAACAATCGCCCTGACTCAAGCCGGGCAAACCGCTCAGGATTGGAAGCTTAGGCTTGGCTAACCTAAAGTTCTAGAAGGAGATAGTCCCAACATCCTTTTCTTCCCCAAGAAAGTAGCCCCCCATGAAGTTCCGCAAGAACGCGCTGGCTGGAATCGCCCTCGCCGCCACCGCAGCCCTCGGCCTCGCGGCCTGTGGCTCCAACGCCGGCACTGCGCCCGCTGCCTCCGAATCCGCTGCTTCAGGCGATGGCATCACGGTGTACAACGCCCAGCACGAGAGCCTGACCAAGGAATGGATCGACGCCTTCACCAAGGAGACCGGCATCAAGGTCACCCTTCGCCAAGGCTCGGACACTGAGATGTCCAACCAGATCGTCCAAGAGGGCGCAGCTTCCCCGGCCGACGTTTTCCTCACTGAGAACTCACCCGCAATGGCGCAGGTTGAAAACGCAGGCCTCTTCGCTGATGTCGACAAGGCAACAACCGATCAGGTCCCGGCAGAGTTCCGCCCCTCCACGGGTAAGTGGACCGGCATTGCGGCTCGCTCCACTGTTCTGGTCTACGACAAGAACAAGATCAGCGAAGACAAGCTGCCTAAGTCCATGCTTGATCTGGCCAACCCCGAATGGAAGGGCAAGTGGGCTGCCTCGCCCACCGGCGCTGACTATCAGGCCATCGTTGCCGCCCTGCTCGAACTCAAGGGCGAGGCCGCTACTGAAGCCTGGCTCAAGGGCATGAAGGAAAACTTCAAGGCTTACAAGGGCAACGGCACCGCCATGAAGGCTGTCAACGCCGGAGAAGTCGATGCTGCACTGATCTACCACTATTACTATTACGGCGATCAGGCCAAGACCGGCGAGAACTCCAAGAACGTCACGCCGTACTACTTCAAGAACCAGGATCCGGGAGCATTCCTCTCCATCTCGGGCGGCGGTGTCCTGAAGTCTTCCAAGAAGGCGGCCGACGCCCAGGCATTCCTGAAGTTCATCACGGGCAAGCAGGGCCAGGAGATCCTCAAGAACGGTACGTCGTTCGAGTACGCCATCGCGTCGCAGGTTGATGCGAACCAGAAGCTGGTTCCCATCAAGGATCTGCAGGCACCTGCCGTTGACCCGGCGAAACTGAATTCCACCAAGGTCACCGATCTGATGACCAAGGCAGGACTGCTGTAATTCAGTGAGCGTCCGACTTTCGGCTCCCGGCTCTCAGAGACCGGAAAGCACGACGACGGCGGGTGGGGGCAAGCGCCCCCGCCCGCCTTTCGGCGTTTCCACTGTGTCCTTGCTGGCTGTGCTGATTGCACTGTTTTCATTGGTGCCGTTGGGCTATGTCGTCTATATGACAGCAGCGACAGGTTGGGACACCGCCGTCGAATTGATTGTCCGTCCGCGGGTCGGCGAGCTGCTGCTGAACACGATCATGCTGATGGTTTTGACTGTTCCGCTGTGCCTGGTGCTGGGGGTTGGAGGCGCTTGGCTGGTGGAACGGACCAACCTCCGCGGTCACCGCTGGTGGGCCGTCGCCTTGGCAGCACCTTTGGCGATCCCTGCGTTTGTGAACAGCTACTCATGGGTGTCTGCGGTTCCTTCGTTGGAGGGAATCTGGTCCGGCGTGCTGATCGCCACGTTGTCTTATTTCCCGCTCGTCTACATCCCGGCAGCGGCTACTCTTGGCAGGCTTGACCCGGCTATCGAACAATCGGCAGCCTCCATGGGCTTTGGTCCGTGGGCCGTGTTTTTCCGAGTGGTGCTGCCGCAACTTCGTATTGCGATGACCGGCGGGGCTTTGCTGGTGGCGTTGCATCTCCTGGCGGAGTATGGAGCCTTTGCCATGATCCGTTTCGATACCTTCACTACCGCGATCATGGTCCAGTTTCAGTCGACGTTCAACGGCACGGCAGGCAATATGTTGGCCAGCGTGTTGGTGTTCCTCTGCCTCATTCTGTTGCTCGCCGAGGTGAAGAGCCGCGGCACCGCCCGCTACGCACGCATAGGTTCCGGCGCCCAAGCCAAAGCCACCCGAATTCCGCTCGGACACTATCAAGCGCCGGCGCAACTGGGGTTGTTGAGCCTGACCGTCCTGGCGTTCGGGCTTCCTGTGTGGTTCGTGTTGCGTTGGACCGTAGCTGGAGGGCCGGAGGTTTGGGCAGCGGACGAGTTCGTCCCGGCGCTCCTGCAAACCCTCATGTACGGGGCAGTGGGCGCCGCAGTCACCACGGTGGTGGCCTTCCCCATGGCATACCTGGCTGTCCGGCACCCTAGCTGGTTCAGCAAAATGCTCGAGCTTTCCAACTACGTGACCAGCTCGATGCCCGGGATCGTGGTGGGCCTTGCGTTCGTCACCGTCAGCATCCGCGCCATTCCGGGTGTCTACCAAACCGCGGGCGTCCTGATCGCTGCCTACGTGCTGCTTTTCGTACCGCGGGCCCTGGTGAACCTCCGTTCCGGTCTTGCCCAAGCGCCCAAGGAGCTCGACGAGGCCGCCCAGTCCCTGGGTAAGGCTCCACTGGTGTCATTCTTCAAAGTCACCCTGCGGCTCACCGCCCCGGCCGCTGCCGGGGGAGCGGCCCTGGTTTTCCTCGCCATCGTCAATGAACTCACGGCCACGCTCCTGCTCGCACCCAACGGCACCCGAACGCTCGCAACAGAGTTCTGGAGCAAGAGCAGCGAAATCGACTACACCGGCGCGGCACCCTATGCGCTGCTGATGATCCTGCTCTCGGCCCCCATGACGTACCTCCTCTTCCAACAGTCCAAGAAAGTGGCCGGACAGTGACTACTCATTCCTCCCCGGGCTTCGCGGCTCCGCGCGTTGCGCCCACTGTTGCACCAACAACGGACAATCATCTGGACATTGCCGGTGTCACCAAAAATTTTGGTGCGCAGACAGTGATAAAGGGCGTAGACCTTTCCGTAGCCAAGGGTGGCACCACGGCCATTGTGGGTCCGTCAGGCTCGGGCAAGACCACGTTGCTCAGGCTCATCGCCGGTTTCGAACATCCCACCAAGGGCGCGATCAGTCTCAACGGAACCTTGGTTGCCGGAAACGGGGTCCGGGTCCCCGCGCACAAGCGGCACGTAGGCTACGTCGCCCAAGACGGCGCCCTTTTCCCGCATCTTTCGGTGGGGCAGAACATCTCTTTCGGTCTGGACGTTGGAAAGCTCGACGGCGGTCGGCGGGGCGTGCGGGCACGCGTTGAGGAATTGCTCGCGATGGTTTCGCTCGATGCGTCCATGGCAAAGCGCCGCCCCCACCAGTTGTCAGGCGGTCAGCAACAAAGGGTTGCATTGGCACGTGCCCTGGCTCGGGAGCCCGAATTGATGCTCCTCGATGAGCCGTTCTCCGCCCTCGATGCCGGGCTTCGCGTCGCCACGCGGAGGGCCGTGGCCAAGGTTCTGAACGAAGCAGGTGTGACCACCATCCTGGTTACCCACGATCAAGCCGAGGCGTTGTCCTTCGCGGATCAGGTGGCCATCATGCGTGATGGAACGCTGGCCCAAATTGGCAACCCTTTTGTCGTTTACACTCGTCCCGTGGACCGTGCCACCGCGGAGTTTCTGGGGGAGGCGGTCATTCTGGACGCGTGGATGGAAGGCTCGCTGGCTACTTGCTCGCTGGGCGGTATCCCCGTCAGGCGCCCGCCCGCACAAGGCAAGGTCCAACTCATGCTGCGGCCGGAACAAATCCGCATCGCCCCGGATGGCCCTATCCGTGGCGTCGTCGTGGACACCGACTACTTCGGCCCGGAAACCACCGTGCGCATCAAACTCGGTGCTTATGCTGCTCCCGACGGAGGAAGCTCCGGCTATGGACACCGCTACCCTGGCGGCGGCGAAGTCATCACCATCAGGCATTGGAATGCATCCATCACCAAACCTGGAACGGAGCTTTGCCTTCGGGTGGTTGGGGAGGGCGTAGCGTTCCCGGTGAGCGCTTAGCTGTCATATTCGGGGCACGGGGCATTATCCAGTTGAGTTAGGTTAGCTTTACCTTGTTCAATTTCGGATGTGACTATTCAGCCGGATTTGGCCGGAGTTTCGTTCGCCGCCAATCTGGCCGCGTTCGGAGACCGTACCGCCATCAGTATCGGGGAACGCTCAGTCAGCTACCTCGAACTTGCCCGCCGCGTCGAGGCCATGGCGCGCTCGTTCGGTCCTGCCCGATGCCTGATTGCCCTTGAGGCCGAGAACACCCTGTCGTCGCTTACCGTCTATCTCGCCGCGCTGGCATCCGGACATCCAGTGCTGATCTTGCCCCCGGGTGGCGGCCATGCCTCCGAAAAGCTCATTGCCGCCTATGACCCGGACATTGTTGCCCGTTCAGCGCAGGGCGATTGTGTCCTGGATGTCCGGAGGGATGTGACCCGGCACGATTTACACCCTGAGCTGGCACTCTTGGTCAGCACTTCCGGTTCCACCGGATCGCCAAAACTTGTTCGTCTCTCCGGTGCCTCCGTTCAGGCCAACGCGGCCGCTATCGCCGAATACTTGCACCTGCGTCCAAGTGACACCGCAGCCACCACGCTTCCCCTCTCATACTGCTACGGGATGAGCGTGGTCAACAGCCACATGCTGGTGGGTGCCTCGATCGCACTGACAGACCTGTCGGTGGTGGACCCTTGTTTTTGGGAACTGGTCCGGTCCCGGCACGTGACGTCGTTCGCCGCCGTGCCCTACACCTTCGATCTTCTTGACCGGGTGGGCTTCGAGCACATGGACTTTCCGAGCCTGCGCTACATCACCCAGGCAGGAGGCCGACTGGCCCCGGAAAAGGTCCGTTCATTCGCTGAACTGGGCCAAAAACGTGGCTGGGACCTTTTTGTCATGTACGGGCAGACGGAGGCGACAGCCCGGATGGCCTACTTGCCGCCCGACCAGGCGGTAGTCCACCCGCATGCAATCGGAATTCCAGTACCAGGCGGAGCGTTCCGGCTTGAACCCGTTCCGGGGCTCGATGCCAGCGAACTCGTATTCAGCGGCCCCAACGTCATGCTGGGCTATGCGGAGCGACCCGAGGATCTGGCTCTCGGCCGGGAAGTTACGGAGCTCCGTACCGGCGACCTTGCTCGTCAAGGCCCGGGCGGCCTCTATGAGATCGTTGGCCGGCGCAGCAGGTTCGTCAAAATCGCAGGGCTCCGGATTGATCTGGGACAAGTAGAGCGGCTCCTTGGAGACCTTGGTCTTAGTGCCGCCGCTGCCGGCTCGGATGAGATGGTGGTTGCGGCAGTGGAAGGGGACCGTGACTTCGCCTTGGCGGCCAAAACATTGGCGCAGGACCTGCGGGTGCCGCGTGCCGCCGTCGAACTTTACTCTGTACCGTCCATTCCGCGGCTGGCCAACGGGAAACCTGACTACCCCGCTATCCTGGCGCTGTCCGTCCGTGCGGAGCCGGCCCAGCCGGAAGACGTTCTCCACGCCGACGACGACAATTCGCCCGCGACGACGGATTCCGTGCAGAGAATCTTCGCAGACGCGTTGGAGCGCCAGGATATTGCTGTCACGGACAGTTTCGTTTCCCTGGGTGGAGACTCGCTATCTTATGTAGCGGTGTCGGTGCGGCTGGAGAAGGTTCTTGGCCGGATTCCACAAGGATGGCACACGATGCCCATCTGTGAGCTCGTTCCCGCGCCGGACTCAGCACCGTCGGGAGACTTGGGGAAAGCGGGAGCTCCGGGCTCGGTTGGCCGTGCCGTGCAGAAGTGGCAAAGCAAGCTGTTCGCGAGCATGGAAACAGGGATCGTTCTCCGTGCTGTGGCCATCGTTTTCATCGTGGCCACGCACATCGACTTTT
This sequence comes from Paenarthrobacter sp. TA1.8, assembly GCF_048595705.1. NCBI lineage: Bacteria > Bacillati > Actinomycetota > Actinomycetes > Micrococcales > Micrococcaceae > Paenarthrobacter > Paenarthrobacter sp. TA1.8. The sequence goes on along the minus strand of NZ_CP184287.1, from coordinate 3,749,193 downwards.
TCTCTTGGGAAGGCACCGCGCACGTGCTCATGGCCTTGGCCGGCTACAACTTTGCGCGTTTCCAGCTCACGGGGTCCAGGCGCGAGCGGCTTAGACGGCAATTGCGGGCTGTCGCGCGGATAGTGGTGCCCAGCATCGCAGTGATCGGCCTCGCGTTCGTCGTCACCGACGACTATCGCTGGCACAACGTCTTCTTACTGAATTCCTTGGTGGGCCCGCCAGGGTGGACTGACCTGTCGCGTTTTTGGTTCGTTGAGGTGCTGGTCCACATCATGCTCGGCTTGGCGATCCTCTTGGTCATTCCTGGCGTTGATAGGGCGCTGCGCAGGTGGCCCTGGGGCTTTCCGCTGGTCCTGGCTGGTATTGATCTTTTGCAGCGCTTTGATGTCGTTCAACTTCCCTACCCCGGTCAGGGGCCTGTACTGTGGCTCTTCGCCTTCGGATGGGCCGCGGCGGTATCCCGGCGATGGTGGCAACGAGCTGCCATGACGGCCCTGGCCCTGTTGACGATTCCCGGATCCTTCCCAGACGAATACCGTAGCGCCACCATCCTGGTTGGTTTCCTCATTCTGCTGTGGGTCCCCACCCTGCCCGTTCCCCGCGGCCTTCCTCGCATCACGGCGCTGCTCGCCAGTTCATCCCTCTACATCTACGTCACCCACTGGCTGGTGTATCCGTATTTCGACGAGTTCAGCAAAGGCTTGGCTGTGGCGGCATCCCTGGCGGCAGGAGTGGCGTACTGGGCGTTGGCAACCCGCGCGATGGGCAACGCCGAACGGTGGCTTCGGGCCCGCAGTGCTGCTCGGCGTAATGACCGGAGAATTAGGTTGTGAAACTTGCCTCGTCCGTTGTTCAGCCTCTGGGCGACTGCGTGTGTGCGGCCTTGGCGCGCTGCTCCCGCAACCAGCGCCGTCGTTTTGCCGCGAGCCGGAACGCGTACACGGACATCACCAGCCCGCCGACGCCCACCCCGCATGCAAGCAGGATCACCTTAAGCTCACCGCCGGACGCTATAACGACGAAACTCAGCGCGAGCATGCCCACGGAGATGAGCGTGAGGAACACCGCCAGAGCTGTGATGAGTCCAGGGCTCTGAACGGGCGTGATGGCGTCCATGGAGTACCCCTCCGGCACACCGCCGGGGCCGTACTGCTCCTCGTACTGGCGCACGTTAAAGCTGCTGGGGTCATAGGGGGTTCCGTCGGGCCTGCGGAACTTCTTGTCTTGGCTGAACATCACACGAATCCTATCCGGATGTTGTGCCGAGCGCTTTTACCTTGGATGCCTCCGTAGTCTGGCTCCATGGGGAACCACCAACGAACCGTAGACGCCGTCCGTGCTGAGATCACGTCCGCAATCGCCGAAGTGCGGTCAGTCGCACGACTCGAGCACGATGTGCAGCGCCAGCACACCGCCGATTGGCTCGACAAGCAGTTCATTGACGTCACGGACGCTCATGCTCTCCGCTCGGCGGCGGCCGTTGCACTCTCGTTGTACGGCGGGAACGGATCCTTCTCTGACGTCGGAACGGCCGAGTCGGCGCGCGCTGTTGATCAGTTGGCGAGAGCCCTGCGCCGTGGACGGACGCTGTTTTTCCCAAGCCCGAGCTGAACTAGCGACGGCGGATAAGCGGCGGTAGCCGTCTCTTCACATGACAATAACGACGCCGGAGGTCAGGTTGGATTTCAACCTCACCTCCGGCGTCGTTGTCTTAATCTCAGGACCGGTGGGGATGACCCAAGCGATCAGGCCGGACTACAGCGGTGTGCCATGTACTCCGAAAGGAACCGGAGACGGTCTGTTCTGGTTGGTCCCATCACCGAGTTGTCCATATTCGTTCCAGCCCCAAGCCAAAGCATCACCGTTGCCCAGCACGACGAAGGCGTAACCGACTCCGCCGAAGACTGCGACTGCTCCGGTGACACCGACTACTGGGGTAGGGAGGTGTCGCTCGTTTGTGTCCCCACTTCCTACGGAACCCAGCACGTTATAGCCCCATCCGCGGACTGTGCCGTCTTTCATGAGGGCATAGCCATTTCCGTCGCCGGCCTCCAGAGTTGCGACTCCGGACAGCCCAGAAATTGCTACTGGCAAGTGACGCCAGGTTGTAGTTCCGTCGCCGAGTTGCCCCCAGCTGTTGTTACCCCAAGCCCACGCAGTGCCGTCCGTTTTCAGTGCGTACGCCGTGCCGTTTCCAGCGGAGATGCTCTTGACGTTGGCGAGGTTGACCTTGATCGGGTCCAGCCGCTCGGTTGTGGTGCCATCGCCCAGTTCGCCCGTGCCGTTTCTTCCCCATGCCCAGAGAGTTCCGTCGCTTTTCAGTGCGTAGCCCGCAGCTGGACCTGCCGAGATTGCCGTGATGCTGGAAAGACTTGTCAGGCGTGCCGGCACCGGGCGAACCTGCGGTTGCATGGCGTCAGGTCCTAAGGTGTACAGACCCCATGCCCAGACAGATCCATCCTTCTTCAGGGCTATAGCGCCGTAGTACATGGCCGCAACATCCACCACATCGCTCAGGCCTTGGATGGGCGCCGGAGTAGAACGGGAATCGGTAGATCCGTCCCCGAGCTGGTGGGAGGAGTTATCCCCCCATGCCCATACGGTTCCATCGAGTTTGACGGCGTAGGACGCTCCGTTGCCGGCGGCTACGTGCTTCACTCCGCTAAGTCCAGGAACTGGTTCGGGCAGGCTTCCCTCGGCGTCTCCACCCCAAGTCCGCACAGTGCCGTCAGATTGAACTTCGTAGCCCACTGTTGAAGACCCTGTGAAGGACCGCTGAACCAAATCCGGGTCCGGCGTCGATGTGTTAGTCGGTGTCGGCGTCGGCGTGGGGTTTGTTGGTGGGGGCTGGATGACGGTGGTGCCTTGGCAGGGGTTTGCAGTGAACAGCGGCCATGACTTGGTTACTGTGGCTTCCCACTCGCCCAGGTCGAAGCCCATGATCTCGATGCCTGCAGTTACGCCTAGCCGCCCTTCGACGCCGAGCTCCAGCGGGCAGGTCCAGCTGAGTTGTTGCCCGGTGGCCGCCGTAACGGTGATGGTGGTGGTCGCGTACGGTCCCATTCCGAACATGATCCCTGCGACGCCGTAGAGCTTGATCGTGGCATCAAAATCCAGGGACGCCCGCACGGTAAGAGACGCGGATGCCTTGTATTGATTCTGGATCCCGGCAGTGGAGGGCTTGTCATTGACCAGATTGAACGAGCCGTTTTTGTATTTGAACCCGTGCCCGCTGGAAACAGTCTGCGACGAGGAGAAAACCACCTGCGCATCTCCGTCCAGGGCGAAGTTCGCATTCATCTCCGCATCGGCGGTCACCGCCACGGGGACCGGCCCAACCCAGAACGTGAACCAGGCATTGAGCTCACCAAGCTTTGACGTCACCTGGCCCTTCAACGATCCCTCGGCGGTGACGGAATGCTCGGCCTTCACCGACGGCGTCACCACAACCGAGGCTTCCTTCAACTGCAGAAAACCGACGTCCAACGTCATCTTCGCCGTGGCCTTCGCCGTCACGGACGACTTCAACGTCACCGAGCCATTACCGGTCAAAGGTGCGTCGGGTTTGCCGAACTCGCCCTTCACGGTCTTCTTGAACGTCATCGACTTGTTGAACACATCCGCCGAGGCTTCCGCGAACGGTTGGGCCATGTCCAGCTTTGTTGCGGTCGGGGCCGCGTCTGGTTCAACCACGACGTCGGGCTCCGGGACGAACTCGGACCTCACCGGGGTGCCGCTCACCTCGAGCAACCCGCCGGTGGAGACGACGGCTTCGGGGAGAGTGGCGGGTTTGGTTTTGACCAGGGTGTTTCCGCCCGGGTCCCGCACTACCTGGACCACACGGACCAGCAACCCGTCCGGGGTACCGGTAGTGACACCGGAAACGAGCACGTCATTGGGTTTGATCTCTAGTGCCTTATCCGAGGGAAGGACCACCGTGTCAGCCGTTACCAGAGCTGTTTCCAGTTGGGCTGGTTCAAGGACCTCGACGTCGGGGGCCACCGTGACCGTCCCCGCCGCAGGGTTCCCCGGGTCAGCAGGTGCTTTTTGGCCCGCGTACCGGTACAGGAACGCAGCCATCGCATCACGGGCGATCCCGTTCAACGGCCGGTACTCCCGCACCCCGTTACCGACATCCCAGCCCGTGGAAATCCCCGACGCCGCCAACCACGTGATCTCCGCATAGAACCCGCCACTAGCCGGAACATCCACGAACGGCGACACCGGCGGGGCCGTGAACGCTGGCTTGTCCGCGTACCGGTACAAGAACGCTGCCATCGCATCACGGGCGATCGGGGACAACGGACGGTACTCACGCTTCCCGTTACCGATATCCCAGCCCGTGGAAATACCCTCCGCAGCCAGCCAGGTGATCTCCTTATAGAACGCAGCCCCGGCCGGGACGTCCGTGAACGGAGATTCTGCGGGAGCGCTGAACGCCGGTGACCCGGCGTGACGGTACAGGAACGCGGCCATCGCGTCCCGGGCAATGGACTCCAACGGACGATACTGCCGCACCCCGCCGACATCCCAGCCCGTGGAAATACCCGACGCCGCCAACCACGAAATCTCCGTAGCGAACTGCGACTCGGTTGGCACATCAGAGAACGTCACTACGTTCTCCACCACCGGATCCGCGGCCACCGCCGCCGGCAACACCAACAACCCCGGCGCTACCACCATCAACACCACAGCAATCAACCACGCCACACCACGACGAAACACCGCAACCCCCACACACCGGCGACACCCAGAAAACACTCAGAAAGCTAACTACACGGCATCCATCACAAGCGAAGCAACAGAAAGCGCCCAAAAGTCGCGGACATTGCTCAATATGGCGGCTAGGTGGCACTCCGCCAAGGCTGATGTCACGGGAAAGCACCCAACGCCCGTCCGGATAGTAAGGAACCTGCCTATAGTGGTGGCAAGACTCATAGGAGGAAACGGAGACATGTACCGGCGATGGAGAGTGGCCATTCTGACGGCGGCTGTCATTTTGCTAACGGGCTGCGGAGTCAGCGTCCCGGCCGACCCCCACGGCACCCTCGAGCGCGTCAGCGGTGGCGTGCTCAAGGTAGGTGCTAGTCCCAATGGCGACTGGGTGAAGCTGCCACCTTCCGGGGAGCCCACTGGGACCGAAGCCGAACTGGTACGGAGGTTCGCCGCGCAACTGGATGCCAAGGTGGAGTGGAGCACGGGCAGCGAACATATCCTGGCCGAACGCGTAGAGCACGGCGAACTTGACCTGATGATCGGCGGCCTGCGCGAAGACACGCCATGGGAAAAGCACACAGCGCTGACGGAGCCCTATACAGAATCCGTGGACGACACCGGGAAAAAGCATAAGCACGTGATGCTGGTCGCCAAAGGGGAGAACGGCTTCCTCCTAAAACTGGATACGTTCCTCAAAGAGTCGGAGGGCACCAAGTGAAAGACACCGCCAGCCTCCCCGCGAAAGTGAACTCACGTTTCGGCCATACCGAATTGCCGGAAGAGCAGCACCAGGCGCTACGCAAAGCGACCCGCTTCGAGTGGATCACCGTGGCATTCCTGGCAGTTTCGACCGCCATGATCTATCTCCTGCTGGGAAACTCCCAAGCTATGAAGGCCGCGTGGCTTGAAGACGTCCTGTCGTTCCTGCCGCCCCTGTCTTTCCTGATTGCCGCCCGCGTGATCCGCAAGCGCCCCACCGAGGAGCATCCTTACGGTTACCACCGTGCTGTTGGCGTAGCCCACGTCGTAGCGGCTGTGGCCTTGTCCGTCATGGGCGCGTACTTGATTGTGGATTCCGGCATCAGCCTTCTGACGGCGGAACACCCCACCATCGGAGGGTTCGACTTCTTCGGCCAGACAATATGGCTTGGCTGGGTAATGATCGTTGCCATGCTCCTCACCGCGGGTCCGCCGGTGTACTTGGGGCACGTGAAGATGAAACTGGCGAAGACCCTACACGACAAGGTCCTCTATGCGGACGCCGACATGAACAAAGCAGACTGGCAGACCGCCGTCGCCGCTGCTGCAGGCGTTGCGGGCATCGGTATCGGTTGGTGGTGGGCGGACGCAGTCGCCGCCTTGATCATCTCCGCGAGCATCCTTCACGACGGCATACGCAACACCAAGGCAGCCATCACTGCCCTCATGGACAAGCGCGCTAGAACGTACGACGACGCCAAGCCTCACCCCTTGGGCAATGAGATTGACGACTACCTCAGCGGACTCGACTGGGTGGAAACGGCAAAATCCCGGATTAGGGACGAAGGACACGTCTTCCACATCGAAACGTTCGTTGTCCCGTCAGGGGACATGCCAACCCTGAAGCAGCTGGAAACAGCCCGCCGAGCATGTATTGATCTGGACTGGAAGGCGAAGGACATGGTCTTGGTTCCCGTTTCCACCTTGCCCGCAGAGTTCCTGCCCGGCCTTCCAGGGGAACACTGAACCTCCATGTACACGCAGAAACGGCCGGCACCATCTATGTGGTGCCGGCCGTTTCGCTTGATGGGGACTAGCCTGCGTTGAACTTCGCGTTGTAGCGGTACATGAACGCTGCCATCGCATCGCGGTTGACGGCGTTCACCGGGCGGAACGTCTTACTGTTGTCCGCTTCTGTCCAGCCAGTGCTAATGCCTTGGGCTGCCAGCCAAGTGATCTCCTTGTAGAACTGGCTGTTTGTTGGCACATCGGTGAACGGCGACGTGGCCGGGGGAGTGAACGCCGGTTTCAATGCCAACCGGTACATGAAGGCTGCCATGGCGTCACGGTTGACCGCCTGAACGGGGCGGTAGGTCTTGCTTCCGTCGGCCTCCGTCCAACCGGTGGAAACACCTTTGTCAGCGAGCCAAGTGATTTCCTTGTAGAACTGGCTGTTTGTGGGCACGTCCGCGAAGGGTGAGGTAGCCGGAGGCGTGAATGCCGGTTTGCCAGCCAGCCGGTACATGAAGGCTGCCATCGCGTCACGGTTGACGGGGGTAAGAGGTCGGAACGTCTTGGAGCCGTCCGCTTCCGTCCAGCCGGTGCTGATGCCGGCCGTGGCCATCCAGGTAATTTCCGTGCTGAATTGCCCACCTGCGGGCACGTCGGCGAATCCGGTTCCGGCGTTGCCTGCCGTGGCGAAGCTGAGCGTGCCGATGTCAGTGTTGGTTCCCACTGTGGTGGTTACATTCGAGGCAGCCCCTTCAGTTTTCACGTTGCCGGAGAAAATGGTCCCCAGGGAACCCGAAGGCCGGGTAGGGATCATGTTGGCCGAGACGAGGTAGCTTCCTGTGCTGAGCCCTGTCACCTTGAAAGTGCCGTCGGCGATGGTGTTTGCGCCGCGGGTGACCAGCGAACCGTCCTTGGTGTAAACGCGGACAGGAACATTGTTCAACGGCTGGCCATCTGTGCCCACAATCTTGCCCGTGAGCGTGCCACCCGCCTTCGCTGTGCTCGTCAGCCCGGTCTTGGCTTCACCTGTAGCGACTGTGATCGGAGTTGCCGAAGCGGCACCCAATGACTCGGCCTTGTCCTTGTAAAAGGACGCTTCCAAGTCGGTGGTGAGGCCGCTCGAGCGGTTGAATTCAATGGTGTAAGTGCCAGCGGGCAGCTTAGTGAACGAGAATGTTCCGTCGTCATTGACAGATGCACTGCCAACGCCGCCTGGTCCAGTCGCCGTCGCGTACTTGTACTGGCTTTGGGAGCCTGCGGGGATGGCGAGTGTGCCGGAAACCACCGCTCCAGGGAGGAGAGCTTCATTTGCGATCGGGAGGATTTGCCCCGTGGTGACACTCACGGCTTCAGACGAGGCAGCATCCAGCTTTTGCCCGTGCCACTGGTTGAGAAGGTTCTGGTTACCCGGCGAGTACTCGAGTTTGTAGGAGCCTGCCGGAAGTCCACCGATGGTGAATGCACCTGTGCCATCGGTTTGACCGCTGCCCACCCATTTCACCCCGGCGGTGTCCTTCGCCATTACGAGGATGTTGGCTGCGGAAAAGCCGGCGGGTACCGTTACTTTGCCCTTGATTTGCGCTGCGGCAATCAGCGTTTGGTTGATGCCCACTGTGGGCTGGGCGGAAGAAACCGCTACCAAGGTTGCTGTGTCCGCCGTAGCATCTGGAGGTCCGTAATAGGCCGAGACGACAGGGGACTGATCGCCACTCCATCCGAAGGAGATCCTGTAGGAGGCCGGCACCAGTCCTCCCAAGCTGAATTCGCCGTTTGCTTTTGGAGTGGTGTATCCACCGAAATCTGCTGGTTTAGCGGGATTTGTGAGGGACACGGCTACTTTGGTCACATCCACCCCCACGGGTACTGTCACTTTGCCCGTAAGGATGCCGGCAGCAGCCAAGGTAATGTTCTGGCCCGTGACGTTGCCCTGTTTGGGAACGTTTACCAAGGTGGCCGCAGGCCAGTTAACTCCGCCGAGGTAGGTGGAGATTATGGGGCTCGGAGTTTCCTCGTCACTCCAATAGAAGTTGAGCCGGTACTGGCCGGCAATCATGTTGGTGAGCGAGTACGTACCGTCCGCTTTCAGGGAAGCCCTATAAGAGCTGTATTCGCCGTCCCGCGTTGCGTCCACCGTGATCTTCGTGGGGTCGACGCCGGCCGGAACCGCCGCCTTGCCGCTGACGGTCGCGCCTGTGTTCAGAACGGCAGAGACGTTGGCCTGTGCTTGCCCTGTGGTCAGCGAGATGGTTTGGGCTGAGGACGCCAGTTCCTTGTCGTCATACCATTCCGAGACGTTGACTGGTGCGCCACCACCGTCCCCGTAGGCGCTGAACTTAACCTTGTAGGTGCCGGGCTCCAGCCCCTCCAAAGTGTAAGTTCCTGATCCGCTCCAAATGCGGGTTTCGCCGACGAAGGCGTCGTTTTTGTAGGCGTCGATAATGATCATGCTGGCATTGAGACCAGCCTGCATCTGCACGCTTCCGCTGATGCTTGCAGTTCCCGCAGCGACGGCGGCCGGCGCACCGGAGAAGGATGCTGCGAGGAGTGATAAACCGGCCACGGGCACAAGTATTTGCCGCAAAAGTTTCGGTTGTTTCAAGAGTGCCCCCATATATTTGATTTTCGACGCCGAGTCAAGTCAAGTTGTTGCGTCAGCCACATGCTATTTCTTATACGGCGGGTCTGTCGATCATGGGGGAAAATAGTGCAATCATTACGCCGCATTTGGGAGCCGACTTTCGGTAGTCACCGAATGGCGCTTCTTAGTGTGACTTTATTGGTCGCGACACCCTTGATCATGCTGCCGGGTGGTCTCTACAGGTTCGTTTTGCCAAAACTCGCCATTTTGTTGCTCGCGTTGTGCCTGGGTCTTCTTGCTCCCGCGACGTCACGACTTGGGCGTCCTACGGTGCTGATTTTGGCAGCCATAGTGGGGATATATGTCATTGCAGCACTGAGTTCCGGGGATCTGTCAGCTGCCTTTTTTGGACGGTGGCCGCGGTATGAGGGCCTGCCTGCCCTGCTCTTATACGTGGGTTTGCTGGTGGTGGGAGCGCGTGTATTGGGCGGTTCCTCCGCAGCAAAAAGCAGGCAGTATCTGGTCCATGGACTGTGCTTCAGCATGCTCATTCTGGCGCCCATTGCAGTGGCCGAGGCGGCTGGTCTCCGACCCCTTGGTGGTGCCGACGGCACACGACCGGGGGCGACGTTGGGTAATGCCACAGATCTGGGCTTGGCGGGATTGGTCGCTTGCCTGCTGCTACTGCCCACGGCCTTATGGTCAAAGAATAAATTGGCGCAAATAGGAGCGGCCGCGGCAGGGGTAGTAACTGTCACTTCCGGTTCCCGGGCCTGCATCCTCATTGTGGTTATTTGCGGAATTGTGCTCTTCGGATTCAAGGCATTTCAGCTATTTAAATCGGGAAGGCCCGTTCACGCGATCGTCGCCCTCCTGGGATTCGTAGGTGTTGCTGCAGTTTTGTCATGGTCCATCCCTTCCGTTGCGGAACGCTTGTTCAGCACAGCAACCGTTACAGGTCGCGTATACCTCTGGGAGGCATCTCTTCAGACCCTGTCCGGCGACGCGTTCCTGGGACTTGGAGCGGGGCAATTCGTGGACGCATTGCCTTCTCACCTATCCGATGCCTTCGCCAAGAACGTGGGTACTGAGTTCCCGGCGGACAGCCCGCACATGGTCCTTCTCCAGCTGGTCAGCGCAGGAGGATTGTTGTTCCTTCTTTCCGTAGCTGCGGCTGTGTGCATGGTCATCGTGATCGGTTTCAGGCGTATCCGCACCGCACCATTGAACGAGCACAAACTGTTCCTGATCGGTGCGCTGGTGGCCATATGCGGCTACGGATCCGCACTCATGACTCACTTCACGTCACCGGGAACTATCGCGTTGGTCTGTGTACTGGCTGGTGCCATTCTTGGAAATGCTCCCGTGCTGGAGGGACCCGCAAAGAGTCGGCCGGGTAAAGCTCTTGACTCTGTTCGCCTATCAGCAGTTGGGTTGGCGCTGGTGGCTGCGATCGTCGCTGGTGTAGCGGCAACCGCGGAAGTACCCATGAAGTCGGGTACTGACTTGGCCGCCGCGGGTGACATCCCGAAAGCGACTAAGGAGTTCGAACAGGCAAAGGCCCTACGACCCTGGGACCAAGACATCGACCTTCTTGCCGCACAAGCATTCGCTGTCCGCGCCGTCACGGGCGATACAACAGCGGCAGCAGCCGCTACCACTTGGGCGAGGGCCGCCGTCGAGCGTAACCCGTCCTCCATGGAGGCACTTACTGCACTTGCCATCGGACAACTGGGAACCGGCGACGTTCAAGCCGCGCGGAAGACGCTGGACACGCAGATCGAACGTTCGCCGTGGACGTCGGAGCCCCACCTTCTAAGGGGACTCGCGAAAGCCAGCGGCCAGGACATGGAGGGTGCCATTGCAGATATCGAACGAGCTGCGGCACTGACCCCCAAACCGGAGCGAGCGCTGAACATCCTCTCGGAGCTGTACGTCGTGTCGGGCCAGCCCGACAAAGCCGCTGAAGTAGAGGAACGGCTGGCCCTCGATCGCTAGGTTCTCAGCCGTCGATCAATTCATGATGGAACCGATACATGAATGCTGCCATCGCATCGCGGTTGATAGATTCGTTGGGTCGATACGTTTTGGTGCCGTCGTCTTCGGTCCAACCTGTCGAAATCCCGGTAGAGGCAAGCCAACTGATTTCCTTGTAGAACTGCCTGTCCGGCAGGACGTCCTCGAATGAGGATTTCGACGGTGGCGTGTAGTCAGGCGATCCGGCGAGGCGGTACAAGAACGCTGCCATTGCATCGCGGGTGACGGAGCCAGCGGGCCCGAACAGCAACGACCCGTCATAGCCGACGTAACCCTGGCTAATGCCTTCGCTCGCCACCCAGCAGACTTCTTTGTAAAACATCGACTCGGCATAAATGTCCGCATACGGCGATTTGCTGGGCGGCGTGTAATCGGGGGAGCCCATCAGTCGGTAGATAAAAGCTGCCATGGCGTCGCGATTGATGGATTGCAGGGGCCGGAAAGTGCTGGTCCCATCGGGTTGGAGCCAGCCTGTGGAGATGCCGTTCTCGGCCAGCCACGTGATTTCCGTATAGAACTGCGAATCAATCGCCACGTCCGAAAACGGTGGGTTCTCGGCGTCTGTAGTTGTCGGTTGGAACCGGTTCAAGTTCGAGGCAGCTGATGTGAATTCCGGCTGCGCGGAGGCTGGTCCTGCGGCAAATCCCGAAGCAGCGATGGCCAGTGTCATAGCCGCAGCCGCCACGCCTTTGTGTGTAACTCTCATGATGGAGCCTTCCGTTTGCGGTGATGAGTGCTTTGGAAAGCGTAATGTGAGTCCGCAATTCCTCAACCTGTTGCTTTGTCAATGCGCAATGCCATTTAGTTAGCTTTCTGAGTGTTTTCTGGGTGTCGCCGGTGTGTGGGGGTTGCGGTGTTTCGTCGTGGTGTGGCGTGGTTGATTGCTGTGGTGTTGATGGTGGTAGCGCCGGGGTTGTTGGTGTTGCCGGCGGCGGTGGCCGCGGATCCGGTGGTGGAGAACGTAGTGACGTTCTCTGATGTGCCAACCGAGTCGCAGTTCGCTACGGAGATTTCGTGGTTGGCGGCGTCGGGTATTTCCACGGGCTGGGATGTCGGCGGGGTGCGGCAGTATCGTCCGTTGGAGTCCATTGCCCGGGATGCGATGGCCGCGTTCCTGTACCGTCATGCCGGCTCACCTGCGTTCACCGCTCCCGCAACGTCTCCGTTCACGGACGTTCCGGCCGGGGCTGCGTTCTATAAGGAGATCACCTGGCTGGCCTCGGAGGGCATCTCCACGGGCTGGGATATCGGTAACGGGAAGCGTGAGTACCGGCCGTTGTCCCCGATCGCCCGTGATGCGATGGCCGCGTTCTTGTACCGGTACGCGGACAAGCCAGCGTTCACGGCCCCGCCGGTGTCTCCCTTCGCGGATGTTGCGGCTGGTGGCGGGTTCTATGCGGAGATCACGTGGTTGGCGGCGTCGGGCATTTCCACGGGCTGGGATGTCGGTAACGGGGTGCGTGAGTACCGGCCGTTGAACGGGATCGCCCGTGATGCGATGGCCGCGTTCCTGTATCGGTACGCGGGCCAGAAAGCACCTGCTGACCCTGGGAACCCGGCGGCGGGGACGGTCACGGTGGCCCCTGACGTTGAGGTCCTGGAACCATCCCAGCTGGAAACAGCGCTGGTGAGTGCTGACACGGTGATCCTTCCTTCGGATCAGGCGCTGGAGATCAAACCCAATGACGTGCTCGTCTCCGGTGTCACCACCGGCACTCCGGACGGGTTGCTGGTCCGTGTGGTCCAGGTAGTACGGGACCCGGGCGGGAACACCCTTGTCAAAACCAAACCCGCCACCCTCCCCGAAGCCGTGGTCTCCACGGGTGGGCTGCTCGAGGTGAGCGGCACCCCCGTCTGGTCAGAGTTCATCCCGGAGCCCGACGTCGTGGTTGAACCCGACGCGGCCCCGACCGCAACAAAACCCGGCACCGAACAGCCAGCGGACATGGCCCAACCGTTCGCGGAAGCCTCCGCCGATATTTTCTCCAGCTCTTTCTCCTTGAAGAAAACTTTCAAGTCGGAGTCGAAGTCACCCAAGCTGACCGGAACAGGGTCACTGAGTGTCGAGTCGTCCATCAAAGCATCTTCGAAGGCCAGGATGACATTGGAGACGGGGTTCCTGCAGTTGAAGGAAGTCTCGGTAGTAGTGACCCCGTCCACGGGGGCGTCCCATACGTTTCAAGTTGAAGGAAACCTCAAAGGAGAGGTCGCCGCCCCGCTCGGTGAGTTCAACTCCGGGTTCACGTTTATGGCTGGGCCGGTCCCTGTGGTGGTGACCAACCAAGTGAAAGTCTCCGCAAAGTTCACAGTCGAGGGGACAGCGAATATCGCGTTCAGCTCATCCCAGACTGTGTCCAGTGATCACGGTTTCAAGTTTCGTGAAGGCTCCTACAACCTGATCAACACCAAGCCAAGCTCAAACGGAGTAGAAAACACAGTCCAAGCCTCCGCGTCCCTAACCGCCAAGGTGTCATTGGACTTTGACGCCACGATTAAGCTGTACGGCATCGCGGGCATCACCTTCGGCGCAGGACCTTTCGTCTCGGCAGCGATTCAGGTAGCGGCCTCCGCTGGAGGTCTCACATGGTCTTGCCCCGTAGAGCTGGGCTTCGCAGCCCGGCTTGGCGTCAAAGCAGGAATCAACGTCCTGGGAATCGACTTAGGCGAATGGTCGGCCGTCACCACGGCCGGTTGGACCCTTCATGTCGCCAACCCGTGTGAGGGTAAACCGGTGGTGGCCCCCGAACCCGACCCGGAACCTACGCCCACCCCGACTCCCACTCCGACCCCGACGCCGACCGCAGGGACGATCGATCTCGTACATCTGACTCCGGGGGGAACGCCTGGTTCTGGTATGCCGTTCGCTCCCGTGGTTTCAGCAGACGGTCGATACGTAGCCTTCGTGTCCGCTTCTGCCGATTTGGTGCCCGGCATGGATAGCAATGACCAAGAGGATTTGTTTGTTCGCGACATGGTGACAGGGGCAGTGCGGCTGATTTCAGCCACGCCCGCAGGAAATGCAGCCAACGGATGGTCCCATGAACCCTCGATTTCCGCTGACGGACGGTTCGTGGCCTTCACTTCCAGTGCGTCCAACCTGGTAGCTGGAGACGCCAATGGCGTAGATGACGTATTCATCCGTGATCTTGATGCTGGAATTACGACGCTGGTATCTGTGACGCCTTATGGGGCAACAGGGAGCGGGCGATCTTATCAAGGTTCAGTATCCGCTGACGGTCGGTTTGTTGCATTTACTTCGAATGTCGGATCTTTAGTGAACGGAGACACCAACAATTCAGCGGATGTTTTCGTCCGCGACATGAACCTTGGTTCCACCGTTCTGGTTTCTGCCACCTCGGCAGGTACGGTCGGAACTGGCAGCTCATCCGGTGCAAACATTTCGGCTGACGGGCGTTATGTGGCGTTTAGCTCAACCGCTTCCGGCATCACCCCCCACGCAACAAACAAGATTGGCAACCTGTTTGTGCGCAATCTGGCGGCCCAAACCACGCAGCTCGTCTCCGTCTCCGCTGAGGGTCACGCGGGGGACGACCTCTCACACAGCCCTTCGGTGTCCGCCGACGGCCGATTCATCGCGTTCGGTTCGTACGCGTCCAATCTCGTCCCGGGAAAGCCTGGAGCGACGAATGGTGTCTTGTTGCGGGACATGACTTCCGGCACTACCAGCCTTGTTTCAGTTCCCCCATCAGGTAATGGCTGGTCTCATAGCCCATCCATCTCCGGGGACGGTCGTTTTGTCTCGTTCATCTCGCTCGGAATCGACATGATCACGGGAGAGGAACGCGAAGCAGAAGATGTCTATGTCCGTGACATGACTACAGGGATCACGAAACTGGTGAGCGTCACGCCGTCCGGTGCTTCACTCGACGAGTGGCACATCATGCAATCGATCTCAGGCGACGGGCGATTCGTGGTGTTTTCCGTGTTCGGGCAGGACCTGCTACCTCCCGACCAGCCGCCCGGAGTTGGGGTGTTCCGGTCGATGATCGCTTGACCTGAGTCCATACGGAGCCGTTGCGCCGAGCGGTCCGCGACAACAAACCCGGTAGGCTGAAAGCTCCCTTTTGCGTCCAACCACCGGAGTGCCGTGCGAGTCGTAGTTCTTGGAGATATTGGTCAGCCCGTTTATCACGTGGGCGACGAAGCTATGACCCATGCCGTGGTGGACGAACTGCGCGCCAGGGGAGTTTCCGACATTGTCCTGCTGTCCCGGGATCCGGAGCAGAGCACCCGAATTTTCGGGACTTCCTCGGTGAAGACACTGGAATTCCCGTGGCCTCCGCACAGGCGGGAGACGTACCTGCGGGAAATCCGTGCCATCCTCGCGGGCGACATGACTGCCCTCCCCGCTGAGGATCAGGTCCATGCGCTCATCGAGACCATGAAGACTTGCGACGGCGTGGTGATCGCCGGCGGCGGGAACATGACTTCGCCCTACGGCTGGCTGCTCTACGAGCGGGCGGCCGTTGGAGCCATTGCCAACGCCTTGGGTAAGCCGCTTGTCGTTTCCGGACAGACTGTAGGGCCCGTCCTTACGGGACCCGACTACGACACTGTGGTCGAGCTTTTCCGTTCAGCGACGCTCACCAGCGTCCGCGAGCAAACCTCCTGGGATCTAATGCGGAACGCTGACGTGCCCGCAGGCTTGACGCTCGACGACGCGAGCTTCCTTGAGGTCGACGACGCCCCTGCAACGGGTATCGAATCGGACCAGACCACCTACAAGCCCCAACCGGATCGACCCTTCCTGGTAACCACGTTCGCGCCCGGTACCGGCGCCATGGATAAGGGCGCTTTCAACCAGCGCATCGCTGAGGTGCTGGACAGAATCGCCGACGCCGGGAACCTGGACGTCGTGATGATCCCCCACATGTCCCACCCGGGCCAGGCGGACATCGACATCGAAACCCACCAGGACATCCGGCGGAGGATGCACACGGAGAACGTGGTGGTCTGCGGCCAGCTGTCCGCGGAGGAATCCGCGTCGCTGACAATGCAGGCCGACTTTGTGGTGGCGAGCCGGTACCACCCGATTGTCTTCGCACTGTCAGCAGGCGTTCCTTGCTTGGGCATCGCCGTGGATTACTACGGCGAGGTACGTATCGGCGGCGCACTGGCCAACTGGGGCCTGGGCCACACCATGCGTTCCCTGCGGCACCTGGCCACTCCGGAATTCGATACCTACATCGATCAGTTGTGGACCCGCCGCGACGACATCAGTGCCTACCTGAAGCAACTCAGCCCGACGCAAGGTGACTTCCAGCGCGCCTGGTGGGACGCCGTCGTCGAGACTTTGAAGGGGGCCAAGCCGGAGGCGCCGGTCCTTGTCAGCCCGGAACCGGCGTTCCTTGAACTCGCGTCCGGTGAGCGTCCGTCCGTGGCCAAGCTGACGGCCAACAATGAACTGCACATCGGCCACCAGTCGGTAGAGCTTTTTGGACTGACCCACGTCCTGGAAGACACCCGTGGAAGCCTCGGCGCTGTGGAAGCGGAGCGGGACCAGCTGCGGGGTGAACTGAACGGACTTACTGAAGCGCTCGCAGCAAGGGAGTCCGAGCGCGAGCAACTCCAACACGAGCTTCAGTCGCTGAAGTCCTCGTTGTTGGTACGTGCTGGCCGAAAGCTCAGGCTGCTCCGGCGCTAAGGAACATCCGCCAGCCTTCCAGCGTTCGCACGGGTTCCGTGGGTAGAGTAGAGGCCTGAACATCGCCGGATTGCAGTGGATACGGAGCACGAATTGTCAGCTTGGCTAGAACTCGGACCGGACAACTACGTCTTGGAAACCGAGGGATCGTTACTCAACACCGGACTTGTGGTGGGCTCTGAGCTCGCCATGGTCATCGACACCGGCTGCGGTCCGCGCCAGGGCCGCGAGATCCTCGCTGCAGTCCGCGAAAAGACCCAGCTTCCGCTGGTTGTGGTGAACACCCACGCGCACTACGACCACTTCTTCGGCAACGCAGTATTTGCCGACGACGGCGTCACAGAGTTTTGGGCGCACGCCAACTGTGCGGCGACCATAGAACGCGACGCCGACAACCAGCGACGCTTCGTAGCCACCAACGAACCTGAGATGGCAGCGGGGGAGGGCGACGCCGTCGACATCGTTGTCCCCAACGCACTGGTCCACGACCAGCCTGTCCTCGTTGACCTTGGCGGCATCACCGCGACCCTCTTCTACCTGGGCCGAGCCCACACCGACGGCGACCTTCTTGTTGGCACCAGCTCCACCCTGTATGTGGGGGACTTGGTTGAACAGGGCGCGCATCCGTCGTTCGAGGACTCCTATCCGGAGGAGTGGGCGGACGCGCTGCGGCACATCTCGGCCTTGCGCCACCGGTACGAGTTCCTGGTCCCGGGACACGGCAAGCCCGTCAGTGATGAGTTCGTGAAAACGATGGCGGACACCATGAGCACCGCAGTCCGGCAGGCAACACAGTCCATTCGCGACATGCCTTCCGACGCTACCAAGGCAATTCCTGTGCTGCCTTACGGTCCGGAACAATCCCGTTGGTTTATCAAACGGCTTCAGGAAACCAATGCCCAAGGACGTTCGTCATTAGGTACTCCGGACTTTGGACCCGGGATAACCGGTTCCTACCCTTCTTAAACAAGGTTCCTTACAAATTTGTCATCTTGTTTACTCTCAGCCATGGACTAATGGCTTAGTCCCGTCCTAGGATGAAGGCGACCATTGGTTCGCGACTACCTGGGGGTGTCGAGATGAAGGGTTCACGCGTTTTCCCGCGTGCTACCAGCATTCTCCGCTCTGTCATGGTCGCGGGCGCCGGTACCGCAATCTGGATGGCCCTCTCCGCTTCGGCCGCGAGTGCAGACACTGGAACTTCCGATAAAACCCTTCTGGGCAGTGTCGCCTCCTCCAGTTCCGTCAGTGTTCCGGTGCCGAACGTGCCCCTGCCGAACCTGGTCAAAGGAATAGTTCCGACCCAACAGATCAACGTTCATGTGCCGGCGGTGACACCCATCGTGGAGCATGTCGGGGGCACTGTTGATCATGTGGTTGCCGAGGTTCCGGTAGTCAACCAAGTGGTTCCTCCGAACACCGCCGGAACCGTGGTGAACACTGTTGTGGTTCCGGCCACTGACACCGTGGATCACACGGTCAACGTTGTTGTTCCGCCGGTAAATCAAGTTCTGGAACCCGCTCGTTTGGAACCCGTTACAGACGCGGTAAACCCGATCGTGGAACCGATTGTCGGCGTGGTGGATACCGTTTTGGCACCCGTCGAAGCCATCGTCCCGCCGGTTACAGTCTCGCCGGTTACTGTCCCGCCCCTGGTCGTGCCGCCTGTTACGGCACCGCCGGTTGTTGACCCCGGGACCTCGCCGGTGGCCGGGATCCCGGGTGCGCCAGGCAGCGCCGTTTCAGACGTCCCCGCTACGACGGACGCTGGCGCTTTGGCGACGACCGGCGTCGTAAGTTCAACGGACGCAACGCTTCCTGAGCCCAGCAAACTGGACGTCCACGCGAACCCTTCAGGGGTGGTCGCTGAAGCTCCAGCGATGCTGACACCCACCCGCAATTTTGGTCCTACAGGGATTACCGCGGTGCTCGGCGGCGCCTCCTCTGCCGCCGATCCCGCGTCGCCCTCGAGGTTGCCCACGGACCCTGCGACCGCACCCGCCGGCCTCACGGGAGCCGGTTCCGGCAACTCCCAAAACGGTCCGCCCAGCCAGGCAGCCGCCTTCCTTCACGACGCACTGATCATTCCCGTAGACGCTCTTCCCGGCCTGGAATCGGCCGATGCTGAACAACATCCAAAGCCGGTCTGCTTCGACCCCGGCTCCTCTCCTGACTAGTTCCCCAGCCGGCCGCGCAGCACTTCGCGGCAGACGGTCATTCGGGCGATCCGTCACTCGGACGTCCTTGGGAACAAGGCCTTCAGGAGAGAATCAAAATGAACACGACCATACGCAAGTGCCTCATTGGCACATGCTTTGCCGGGGGCATGATCGTCCTCAGCGCTACTGCGGCAAACGCCGCGGACACCACCAGCGGCAAGGACGGAATCCTTTCCGGAACGCAGGTGGTAGCGCCAGTAACAGCGCCGGTCAGCCTCGGCGGAACATCACTTGGACTGTTGGGGGATTCAGCAGCTACGACGTCCGCGCCGGCACCTGCTGCAGGTTCAGGGTCCGCTACAGCGCCGGCCGCCAGCACCAACGGCGCCAACAGCATCGGCTCCGGAACGCAGGTAGTTGCTCCGGTAACGGTGCCCATAAACCTGGGCTCGTCGTCAGTGGGTCTGCTGGGGGGCTCCACTGAGGCGAGCTCAGCCACACCTGCCGCTCCTGCTCCAGCGGCAAGTTCGACGCCGGCAGCCAGCACCAGCGGCTCCGACGGTATCGCTTCGGGAACCCAGGTTGTGGCACCGGTGACGATCCCCATCACGGTGGGGTCGACGTCGGCCGGTGTACTTGGCGACTCAGCTGCCACATCGGCAGCACCAGCTCCAGCACCAGCTCCTGCTCCGGCACAAGCGCCGGCACAGGCAACGACGTCGGGGGGAGAGGGTATCGCGTCCGGCGCTCAGGTAGTGGCTCCGATTTCGGTCCCTGTTAACATCGGAGCCACTGCCGTGGGTGTTGGCGGAGACTCGTCCGCCACGTCCGGAACTTCGGCCGGAACTTCGGGTTCGTCGGGCTCGTCCGGGACTTCGGCTCCGGCTACGTCGGGTGCTTCGGGTGCTTCCACTTCCGGTTCGGATGGTGTTGCTTCGGGGACTCAGGTAGTCGCTCCGATTACTGCTCCGGTGAATCTTGATTCGACCTCGGCTGGTCTGTTGGGTGACTCTTCGGCCACGAACACCGGCACCGGCGGCGGAACTGCTCCGACGGGTACTTCGGGTGCTTCCACTTCCGGTTCGGATGGTGTTGCTTCGGGGACTCAGGTAGTCGCCCCGATTACTGCTCCGGTGAACCTTGGTTCGACCTCGGCTGGTCTGTTGGGTGACTCCTCCGCCACGAACACCGGTACCACCGGCGGAACTGCTCCGACGGGTACGACGCCTGGTAGCACCACTTCCGGTTCGGATGGTGTCGCTTCGGGGACTCAGGTAGTCGCCCCGATTACCGCTCCGGTGAACCTTGGTTCGACCTCGGCCGGTCTGTTGGGTGACTCCTCCGCGACGAACATCGGCACTGATACTTCCGGGACTTCGGTTCCGGCTACGTCGGGCGCTTCCACTTCCGGTTCAGATGGTGTTGCTTCGGGGACCCAGGTGGTTGCTCCGATTACTGCTCCGGTGAATCTTGGTTCGACCTCGGCTGGTCTGTTGGGTGACTCTTCGGCGACGAACACCGGCACCACGGCTGGGACTGCTCCGACGGGTACCACCTCCGGGAGCACCACGTCGGGTTCGGATGGCATTGGTTCGGGGACCCAGGTGGTTGCTCCGATTACTGCTCCGGTGAATCTTGGTTCGACCTCGGCTGGTCTGTTGGGTGACTCTTCGGCCACGAACGCCGGCACCACCGGCGGAACTGCTCCGACGGGTACGACGCCTGGCAGCACCACTTCCGGCAACGGAGGACTTCTCTCAGGCACTCAGCTGGTCATCCCGATCACTGCTCCTGTCACCGTTGGTTCCACCTCGGTGGGCATCGGCGGCGGCTCGGCCGGTACCGTGAACCCGCCCGTTGTGAACCCTCCCGTCGTGAACCCGCCTACCGTCAACCCTCCTGCTGGTGGTGGCCTTAATGCCGGTGGGGAAACAGGCTTCAACACTCCGGTGGCGGGCTCAACCGGCACGACTGTCGGAGTACAAGCCAGCACAGCTGTCGGCACCCGTGCCGGCACCGCAGTAACCGCTGGTAACACCCAGGGGGCAGTGACCGCGGCAGTCTCAACCGCCGTCGGAAGCGCCAACACCTTGGCCAAGACGGGACTGAACGGAACTTGGGTTCTCTGGGCAAGTGCCATGCTCCTGATGGGCTTGGTGCTCGCAGCAGCAGGTCGCCGGAAGGCAGTGGCTAACCTCCGCTAAGCAAGGGAAGCAATCTCATTTCGCATGTAGTTGTGGCGGCTCCGGATTCCCGGAGCCGCAACAACTGCGACCAAGCAGCGGACTTGTGCGCACCCGTACCCGCCGATCGCCCCTGCTACCTCTAGTGCGATTGGCGTGAAGTGGTGCGGGGCTGACCACGAACGGGAGCGCCGGGCGGCAACGGGTGCGCAGCGCGGAAAACGGTGCGAGCCAGCCAGCCGGGCTCGATCCCACCCGTACCCGCCGATCGCCCCTGTTGCCTCTGGTGCGATTGGCGTGAAGTGGTGCGGGGCTGACCACGAAGGGGAGCGCCGGGCGGCAACGGGTGCGCAGCGCGGAAAGCGGTGCGTGCCAGCCAGCCGGGCTCGATCGCACCCGTACCCGCCGATCGCCCCTGCTACCTCTGGTGCGATTGGCGTGAAGTGGTGCGGGGCTGACCACGAAGGGGAGCGCCGGGCGGCAACGGGTGCGCAGCAGCCCCCGACCGGGAGTGCGAAACGTAATGTGTCCCCTCGGCCCGCCAACGACGGTCATAGGATGAAAGGGATGACCACCACCCAAGCAGACAAAAACTTCAGCCTCCGCAGCGTCGCGCTACCGGCATTCGGGCCAGCTGTGCTTTTCTGTCTCGGTGAGGGGGCTGTCCTGCCGGTCATCGCGCTCTCCGCCCGCGACCTCGGCGCATCGGTGGCGGTATCGGCGTTGATCGTGACGCTGATCGGTCTGGGTTCCTGGTTCTTCAACATTCCGGCGTCGATCATCACTGAGAAGTTCGGCGAACGATGGTCGATCGTCGGAGCCGGTGCTGTAGGCGCGATCGCCCTCGGAGCGGCAGCCTTTGCACCGCAAATGGAACACGGACTTTGGCTGTTGGCCTCCTGCATGACCCTGGTGGGGATGTCCGCCAGCGTCTTCAACCTCGCTCGGCAAAAATTTCTCACCGAGGCCGTCCCCGTCATGTTCCGCGCTCGAGCCCTCTCGACCCTGGGCGGCGTCACCAGGATCGGCCTCTTCATCGGGCCATTCGTGGGCGCCGGCGTGATGCAGTTCGCCGGGATCAGCGGTGCGTACTGGGTGGGCTTCGGTGGCATGATGGCTGCCGCTGCCTTGTCGCTCACCATCCCGGATCTGGTCGCCCCGAAAGCGGCCGACGGCGGTCCGCCACCTCCCGCGTCCACCTTGCGGAGCGTCGCGGTTTCCCATGCCGGAGTGTTCCTGACGGTCGGCTTCGGCATCCTCCTGCTGAGTGCGTTGCGTGCATCTCGACAGGTGGTGATCCCGCTGTGGGCCGACCATCTGGGACTGGATGCCACCCACGCTTCGTTGATCTTCGGCTTGTCCGGGGCAATCGACATGCTGGTGTTCTACCCTGCCGGGAAGCTCATGGATAAGAAGGGGCGGCAATGGGTGGCCATCCCGTCCACTGTGATCATGGGGACTGCCTTAATCCTGGTGCCGTTGTCGGCCGGGTTCGTCCCTCTTCTCCTGGTTGCCTTGCTGATCGGTTTCGGCAATGGGATCAGCTCAGGGCTCATCATGACGCTGGGAGCTGACTTCTCGCCGGATAACGGGCGGAGTCACTTCCTGGGCATTTGGCGATTCATGGCCGACTCCGGTGCGACGGGTGGACCTGTGCTGTTGTCCGCGCTGACGGCTGCAATCTCGTTGTCGGCGGGTATCTGGGCCACAGGTGTACTGGGCTTCGCAGCGGCAGTGGTGTTCGCCGTCGCAATTCCACGCCTGAAGCACCGGCGTAACTATTAGCTTTTTTGGGGTGGACTAGCCCCAAGCGCCGGAAGACTCCCAGGGAATTCGCAGGAAAGTCCAAGTGTGGCTAAACTCATGCTGGCCGCAGTCTCGCGGCCATTTTCCGCGCTCTTGGGGGCGTTTGAGCAGAGGGCGCTGTCTTATGCAGATCCGACGGAGAGCCCGCATGCGCTCTCAAGTAATTTTTGCCGGCATTATCGCAATGGTGGGAGCCGCCCTGCCGGCGCTCCCGGCCGTCGCGGATGAGGTACCGGCTCCATTGCCGAGTGCCGCGGCGGAACCCACGCCGACGGGGACCGGTGTTGTTCCCACAGACCAGTTCATTGTTAAGTTCAAGGATCGGGACGGAATCCAGTCGGCGGACCGCCAAGCGTCCTTCGGGCGTGCAGCCAGGGCAGCGGGCGTTCCTGTTCAAGCCGTCCGAACCACCGCCACAGGTGAAGACGTGATCAAGACCGAGCGAAGGCTTGGCACAGAGGAAGCCAACCAGCTTGTTGCCGCCATGTCGACGGATCCGAACGTGGAATACGCGGAGCCGGACGTCATCATGCGCACGCAAGAGACTTGGTTCAATGACACTTACTTCACTTACCAGTGGGGTCTGGCCCACAACCAAGGTGGCATACTCATGCCCATCGCCTGGGACATCAACCAGGGGCAGGGAAGTGTCGTGGCGGTCATCGACAGCGGAATTCTGAGCCACAGCGATCTGAACGCCAACGTCCTGCCCGGATACGACATGATCAGTGACAGCGGGGTAGCACGAGACGGCAATGGTCGTGACTCAAATCCTCGCGACGAGGGTGATGCGACAACCGCCGGCCAGTGTGCCGCGGGTGAGCCCGCCTCTTCCTCTTCCTGGCACGGTACTCATGTGGCGGGGATCATTGCCGCCGTGGCCGGAAACGGAAAAGGGGTGGCGGGTGTAGCCCCTAAAGCCAAGGTTGTACCTGTTCGCGCCATTGGCACCTGTGGAGGATATGCGTCAGACATTGCAGATAGCGTGATTTGGGCCGTTGGCGGAACAGTGCCTGGGGTCCCGGCCAATGCCAACCCTGCCCGGACAGTCAACATCAGTATCGGTACGGTAGCCACATGCCCGGCAGTCTTTCAGGATGCGCTCCAGGTTGCCCGTGACAAGGGAGCCGTGGTTGTGGTGGCCGCAGGCAACGAGGGAATCGATGCCTCGCAAGCCAGCCCAGCAAATTGCCAGGACGTCATTGCCGTTGGTGCGAGCACACGGACTAACACCAAGGCGTACTACTCAAACTACGGAGCGGCCATCGATGTCACCGCGCCCGGCGGGGACATGCGCTATGACGTGCTCGACGGAATCGTATCAACCCTCAACAACGGCACGGACCGTGCCACAACTGAGGACTATTACATCAAGTCGGGAACGTCCATGGCGGCCCCGCACGTAGCCGGTGTTGCCGCCATGATGCTATCGGAACTGCCTGCCCTGACGCCCGCGGCGGTGGAACAAAAACTGAAGGCAACAGCATCGGCACCCAGCTGCAATGTCTGCGGCGCGGGGCTTATCAATGCGACGGGTGCACTCCGTAACGTTGAAGAGGAAGCTTTAGTCATCACCGCTGGTAAACCCAGCATTAAGGGTGAGCCCGTTGTGGGCCGGACTGTCACCGTGGACTACGGGAACTGGACGTACAACTCCCTGGCTCAATGGTCCCGCCAATGGAAACGTAACGGCATTGATATTCCGTCTGCTACGGACTATTCATATACGTTGGCGCCGGAGGATCTGGGCACGGCAATCACTGTGACTGTGACCGCAAAGATGAATTTCACACCGACGGCCTCTGCCACGTCCGTCCCAACGGCCGCGGTCAAGCCCGGGTTGCTGTCGGCTGTTGAGCCCACTCTCAGCGGGTCAGCTTATGTCGGGAACGCTTTGACGGTTGACCCTGGTACGTGGGGGCCGGAACCGGTGGAACTCTCGTATCAGTGGTATCGAGCGGGAACTTTGATTGCCGACGCCACTGAGCCCATATACACCCCTTCCGACCCAGATGCAGGAAAGACGCTAACCGCGACGGTCACTGGTACGAAGCTGGCTTACGGTACGGTCTCCAAGAGCACAAAGCCGACTGCCGTTGTAGTTACCGCCGATAAAGCAGTCTCTCCAGCACCGGTTGTTTTCGCCGAGGCTCCGTACATGGTTGATGACAACTACACCGTTCCGGCCACAGATGGCGTGGACTATCAGATTAACGGCGTGACCGTGCCTGCGGGCACATACCCGGCACGGGGACAGGTGAAGGTGACAGCAATGCTGCACGCCGGGTACGCCCTGGCACGAGATGCAGCTGCCCAGTGGATCACATTCTTCAGTACCAAAGGCCCGGAATTCGTGGCTCCAGCCGTTTCACCTTTCAAGGATGTCCTGACGACACAGCAGTTCTACAAGGAAATGTCGTGGATGGCTGACCGCAAAATATCCACGGGGTGGGTTGAGGCAGACAAGTCGGTCACGTACCGGCCTCTGGCACAGATTAATCGTGACGCCATGGCAGCATTCCTCTACCGCATGGCTGGTTCGCCGGAGTACACACCGCCTGCCCAGTCGCCATTCAAAGACGTGCTGACCACCCAGCAGTTCTACAAGGAAATGGCATGGTTGGCTGAGACCGGCATTTCGTCCGGGTGGACGGAGAACGGTGCGCGTTTGTACAAGCCGTTGACCCCTATCAACCGTGACGCCATGGCAGCATTCCTCTACCGCCTGGCAAACAAGCCTGACTACGTGGCCCCGCCGTGGCTGCCCTTCAACGACGTAAGCGCGAGTCAGCAGTTCTACAAGGAGATGGCTTGGATGTACGAATCGGGTATCTCTTCCGGCTGGAGGGACGCGTATGTCAGCCTTTACAAGCCGCTGTCGCCCGTCAACCGCGATGCCATGGCTGCTTTCCTGTACCGGATGCCATAGCGCACGATCGCGAAGAACAAGCGAAAATCAACCGGGGCGGGTTGCAGAACTTCTGCAGCTCGCCCCTGCCCTTTTTGAAGCGACCTCCCAGACTCACAGGGAATTCGCAGGAAAGTCCAAACTGTGGCTAAACTCATGCTGGCCGCACTCTCGCGGCCATTTTTTCGCGCTCTTGGGGGCGTCATAGTAGAGGGCGCTGTTTTATGCAGATCCGACGGAGAGCCAGTGTGCGCTCTCAAGTAATTGTTGCGGGCGTTATCGCCCTGGTTGGTGCCGCCCTTCCGGCACTCCCGGCCGTAGCGGATGAAACACCGGCGCCTATGCCGAGTGCCGCACCTAAAACGATGTCCACCAGCTCCGAGGAAATTCCCACGGATCAGTTCATCGTGAAGTTCAAAGAACGGGACGGCATTCAATCGGCCGACCGGAAGTCGTCGTTCGGCCGGGCGGCCAGTGCCGTGGGCGTACCTGTTGAATCCGTGCGCACCATGGCCACCGGTGAAGAAGTGGTCAAGACCGATCGGAAACTCGGTGCGGCAGAAGCCAGCGAGCTCGTTTCCACTTTGGCGGCTGACCCGAGCGTTGAGTACGCCGAGCCTGACTCCATCATGAGGCCGTTTGCTACCTCGCCTAATGACACCTATTACAACCTCCAGTGGGCGCACGGCACAGGTAACGGTGGCATGGGCGTACTTGGTGCGTGGGATGTAAGCCAAGGTGAGGGGAGCGTTGTTGCGGTTATCGACAGCGGCATCCTGAACCACAGCGACCTGAACGCGAACGTCCTTCCCGGCTACGACATGATCAGCGAGCCGGAAATTGCCCGCGACGGTAACGGCCGTGACTCAAACCCACGTGATGAAGGCGACGGGTCGTACTACGAACAGTGCGGCGTGGGCTGGCCTTCTGAAGCGTCCTCGTGGCACGGAACGCATGTAGCAGGAATTATTGGTGCCGTTGCCGGGAATGGCAAGGGAGTTGCCGGGGTGGCCCCCAAGGCAAAGATTGTCCCGGTTCGAGCACTGGGTATCTGCGGCGGCTACATTTCAGACATTGCCGACGCGATCGTCTGGGCCGCCGGCGGAACTGTTGCCGGAGTCCCTGCAAATGCCAATCCCGCACGCGTTATCAACCTCAGCCTCGGCGGCCGCGGAGTTTGCCCGGCCTCGTACCAGAATGCAACAGATTTTGCCCGCGGCAAGGGTGCTTCCGTAGTAGTCGCTGCGGGCAACGAGAACATTGACGCATCGCAGGTCAGGCCGGCCAACTGCAAAAACGTTCTGGTTGTTGGAGCAACTAAGAAGGACGGCAACAAGGCCTATTACTCCAACTTCGGCGTGAACGTGGATGTTGCTGCGCCGGGTGGCGACATGAGGTACAACTACGGCGACGGCATCGTGTCAACGCTGAACAATGGCCAGGACATTGCCACAACCGAGGACTACTTCCTCAAAGAAGGCACCTCCATGGCTGCCCCGCATGTAGCTGCGGTGGCCGCAATGATGTACTCCAAGCTGCCCGCGCTGACCCCCGCCGACATCGAGCAGCGAATGAAGGAGACAGCCCGGCCGGTCTACAACTGTAACTGCGGGGCCGGTTTTGTGGACGCTGGCAAGGCCCTCAAGATGCTCGCTGAAGATGTAGCGCCCATCATTCCAGGAACGCCCACCATCTATGGTCAGACCAAGGTGGGCGCGATGCTGACCGCCAATCCGGGATACTGGAGCCCAGGCCAGGTACTCAAGAGCTACCAATGGCTGCGCAACGGGGAGCCCATTCCCTACCAGAGGCTTGACCAGTACGTGCTTGCCCCCGAAGACTCAAACGCAGTCATCTCGGTGAGGGTAACCGGAGCGAAGACGTATGCCGCGAGCGTGCCGGCAACCTCAGCCCCTACTGCCCCCATCACGCCTGCGGATATCTACTCCGTAGCCCCGAAGATCACTGGCCCAGCCTATGTCGGCAGTGTCTTGAAAGCAGACGTGCAGCCCTGGGGGCCGGCTCCGGTAGCCCTCGCATACGAATGGAAGCGTAACGAGGATCCGATAGCCGGAGCCACAGGTTCCGAGTACAGCATCACGGAGACTGACATCGGTGCGACGATCACCGTGACGGTGACCGGCACCAAGCTTGGTCACACCACGGTGTCCTTGACCAGCGAAGCGACTGCTGCAGTCCTGCCGGCTGACAAGGCTGTAACCCCCGCGGCAGTTGAGTTCGTGGACGCCCCGTTCACTGACCAGGACACCTACACCATCCCTGAAACGGACGGTGTTGAGTACCGCGTCGCCGGTGAAGTGGCGATGCCGGGAACCCATCCAGCAACAGGCCGGATCACGGTCACGGCAGCGGCCAAGGATGGTTTCGTGCTCAAAGCAGGTTCGACTGTGGAGTGGACGGAACGCTTCAGCGCCAAGGGCCCGGACTTTGTGCCTCCCGCTGTATCGCCTTTCAAGGATGTGCTGACAACTCAGCAGTTCTACCGGGAAATGGCATGGATGGCTGACGCTGGAATCTCCAAGGGTTGGGTTGAGGCGGACAACTCTGTCACCTACCGCCCACTGACCGCGATCAACCGCGATGCCATGGCAGCCTTCCTGTACCGCATCGCCGGTTCCCCGGATTACACCGCACCGGCTCAGTCCCCGTTCAAGGACGTATCCACCACCCAGCAGTTCTACAAAGAGATGGCATGGTTGGCAGAAAAGGGAATCTCCTCCGGTTGGACCGAGGGCGACGGCTCCAAGACCTACAGGCCCCTGACGCCGATCAACCGCGATGCCATGGCGGCATTCCTCTACCGCTTGGCTGAGAAGCCGGACTTCCAGGAACCCGCTACATCACCGTTCCACGATGTGCTCACCACGCAGCAGTTCTACAAGGAAATGGCTTGGATGCTGGAGATGGAAATCTCCACAGGCTGGCTGGAAGCCAATGGCTCACGCAGCTACAAACCGCTTTCACCCATCAACCGCGATGCCATGGCAGCGTTCCTGTACCGCATGCCATAGCTGCTCGTTGAGGTCGCTGCTTAGCGACCCTCTTTGACCAACAACGGCCGCCGAACAACCTGATCAGGTTGTTCGGCGGCCGTTTGGCTTTCAAAGAAGGTCAGGAAGCCACGGATCCCGTTGAGAGAACCCTCGGAGTCTTCCACGCCCGGTCCGGAACCTTACCGGACACCAGAGCCACGGCGATCACCAGCAGCACGAGCCCCCACGTAGCATTCACGACGTCAAGCGCCGACCTCATCACCACGAACGGCGGGACGATGGCCAGGACAGTTCCGGCAACGATGCGCCACATGGCGGGGCGGACCGCACCGGGGGCCAGTGCAGTGCTTGCGAGCTCCAGCCGGACCAGAGGGGTGGAAACCAGCAGCACCATCGCCCACGCGGCCACATAAAACAGTGGCCGGCTGAGCCACCACTCGGTGCCGGCGGGCTCGGGGAACGGCAGACGAAGGACCAGTGCAATCCCAAACATTGCGATGATCAACGGCAGGTGCCACAGGTAAATGGTCATTGCCCGGCTACCCACCACGAACATCACCTTCTGCACCCAGCCGACGCCCACGCATCGCTGCAGCACCGGATAGACGGCTTTCACCAAAAGAATGTGGGCCAGCCCCACCAGGATCAGCGGGAACATGGGCGGGTTTTGGCTGGTCAGCATGTCCACGGGATAGGGACCGGCGTGCGTCAGCGGAACCATCACGGCGTAGCAGCCGCCAGCGGCAAGAACGAGCTTCCACTTGGCGAAGCGATCAAAGAAGCCGTCGGCGTAAAAAAACCCCAGCTGCTGCAGAAGTCCCCAAACGAACACCATGTTCAGCAGGCCGATCGGGTTCGAATCGAAGCCCCACGGGTTGCGCTCCAAGCCCAAACGAAGAACATCAACGACGACGGCGCCCGCAGCCAGCGCTGCGATGGTCCGGTAGGGCGCTGCCTCGTGAAACCTGGCCATCGTAGGCACCATGGCCTGGCAGATCAGGTACGCGGCCAGGAACCACAGCTGCACGCCGGCGCCCGCAGCGATAACGGTGAGCAGATCAGCGGGGACACCAGCCGCCGTCGCACTCCACAGCGCAATGGCGAGGAAGATGTACAAGGCAACAGTGGGCCGGACCAGCCGCAGCACCCGGTTTCTGAGGTAGTCGCCAGCGTCACCGCCCTTGCGTTGCAGGCTGCGCCACGACGTGAGCGAAGCAAAGCCGCCCACCACGAAGAAGAGCGGCATGACCTGGCCGAACCATGTCCCTTGGGCAAACCAGCTCAGGGATGTAAGGGGATTGCCCACGCCGATGCCGGACTCGTCCACGCTGATCCCCATCATGAGCAAATGAACGGCAACAACGGCAAACATGCAGACGACGCGGATGAAGTCGACCACCAAATCGCGGGAGGCCGGGACGGCGAGATCTTGGGCATCACTTCGGTGCGAGGCGGATCTGAGGGTAGATGACATGGGAGCTCCTGGGATTAGCCGCTGTTTGTCCATCGATTGGAATAACTGTAACCCATGAAGAGCGGCCAGTCGACGTAATCCTCAGAAACGTTGGAACTTACGGGTCAGGATAGGCATGGCCGGGCGTAGCCTTGGAGAGGACCGCACTCACGATCACTCGAGGTTTCACGCGGCGCATTTCATGAATCCACCCCCACCAATGAAGGGCAGTGCTGATTGTTATGCACATCAAAGAATTTTGGGACCAGCTCTCACCGGACACGCAGCAGTGGCTCATCGACAATCCGGGAACCATGATTGTGCCGAGGACCGTCACAGCAATCATTAACGGGGAAACGGGAGAGAACGAAGGTGTCGACGCCCACGGTGGCACGCACCTCACGGATGAGGATCGGCACTTCATCCATGAGCAGGCGCGGTCGCGTGCTGGATCTGCTCCTGCGGAGGAGCCCAAGTTCTTCGACTCAGTAGGGCCGGCGGATTAATACCCTGGGACTGCGCGCCCTTTAGCGCCGGCCGCCCCCATAACCACTGGTGCGCGGGGCGCGAAAGGGTGCGCCGCCCCCGTTACCACTGGTGCGCGGGGCGCGAAAGGGCGCGCCGCCGTCGCAATAAAGGCGCTAGCCCTTGCGCGCCGCCAGGCCGAACAGCCACGTGCCGCCGAGCGCAGACAGGTATCCGGCGATCACAATGAAGGCGGTGCCGGCCCAGAAGTAGTCGATGGTGCTGTCTGTGCTGAGGTCGGGCACCTGCAGCAGCGAGTAGACCGCCACAAAGCCGGCGATCACAAGCGCCGCAACAGTGAGCCAGACCCACAGGCGCGAGGCGGCCCAGTGCTCGCCGTACCCCTTCCACACATTCCAGCTGTTGCCGGTGCGGAGGATGAGCCAACCCGCGGGGAGCATGACGGCGGCTACCACCAGGAAAGCAGCGACGACGTCGGCGGGGCGATGCCACTGGTTGATGAGTGTGGAGACTCCCGTGGCTACTGCGAACGTGCTGCCGAGGAAGCCTGCCAGTGGACGCCAGCGGGGCGAGACCATGAGGAACACCGCAGCTGCAGCGGAGGCGGCCAACGTGGTGTGCCCGGAGGGGAGTGAGTTCAGTTCAAGTGTCTGGACGCCGCGGTCGGGCCTGTCCGGGATGAGGAGCTTGAGGATCTGCGTGGCGGCGTTGGCGGCGATGCATGCTGCGACTGCGATTCCGGCTGCGGTCCAGCGTCGGCGGGCGACGGTCACGAAGAGGACCATGATCGCAGCGATGGCCAGCGAGAGCATGGGAAGCATATCCAGGAATTCGGTGGAGGCCCTGCCGGCTGTTCCGCCCAGTACGGTTGCTTCGACTAGTGCGGACTCGTCGATGAACTGGCCCGCGGTGGTGCGCACAAAGAAGTAGTACGTCGCGGCCAGGCCAACGGCGCTGGCGATCGTAGCGAGGCAAAAGAGGAAGCCTTGGCCGGCGCCTGCGTCGCGTCCTTGAAGCGGCCGTTTGCTCGACCTCCCGCTGGTGCGGAATTGCTGAGAACTCATTCTGACTAGACTGCCACAGTTCTCTGGACGGCTCGTGTGAGTCACCCCTCGAGCGTGGCGGGTCCTGGTGAGACGTCGGCAACATTCCTGTGACGCTTGACGCGTGTTAGGTCACAGGTTTAAGCTTCCTAACACGTGTTAGGGAAGGAAATCCACATGTCGGGAACCAATAGGGCTTTGCGTGAATTCACACGTAGAAGTGCCCTCACAGCCCTCGGCGCCGGAATTGTTGGAGTCACCGCGGCGTCGTGGCCGCGCCTGACGGGGGCAGACATTCCAGGCCGGGGAGACAACAGCCTCAGCATCGCCATCATGGGCACCGCCGCAGACGCCGCAGCCCGCCAGAAAGTCATTGACGCTTTCGCGAAGGTCCACCCCGAAATCAAGGTCAAGGTCCAGGCGATCCAGGCCGTGGACTGGAAGGACTTCTTCACCAAGATCCTCACCATGGTTGCCGCAGGGACGCCGCCGGACGTGGTGTACGTGGCAACGGAAGGCGCCCAGCTCTTCGCCGAGAAGCTGGCCCACCCGCTGGATGAGTACCTGCGCCGCGACGCCGACCATATGAAGGAATACTTCCAGGACGTCCACCCCAGCTTGGTGGAAGCGTTCATGTACAAAGGCAGCCTGTTCCAGCTCCCCATCGACTGGAACGCAGCCAACATGTACTACAACACCGCATCGCTCCGCTCGGCGGGCCTTGAACGGCCCTCCGACAACTGGACGCACACGGACTTCCGCAGCACACTCGCCGCGATGAAGAAGGCCAAGCCAGCTGACTTCACCCCTTACTACTGGACCAACCGTCTCTTCGGCGGAGTGGTGCCGTGGCTGTACGCGAACGACACCAGCTTCCTCAAGGAAACCAACTCACCGGGCGGCGAGTGGCTGTGGGACGGCTTCTACGCCAACGACCCCACGCGCAGCCTCCGCTCCGGCGGCTACCAGTGGCTCGAGCCCAACGCCGATGATCCCCGCGTCTTCGAATCCTTCGACTACCTCCGCGGACTCGTCAAGGACGGATTGGGTGTCCGGCCGGAGGAAGGCGGCGGCAGCGCCCTGATCGGCCTCTTCGCGTCCAACAGGATAGGTACGACGCCGGCAGGCGGCTACTGGGTGCAAGGCCTCCACGAGGCGGGGATGACAGAGAACGACTTCGACGTCCAGTTCTTCCCGAAATGGCGGACCCAGCGCCACCAGTTCGGCACGGCAGGCTACGCGATCATGAAGACCGCCAAGGATAAGGATGCCGCGTGGGAATGGGTGAAGTTCAGCTCCAGCCGCGAAGCCATGCAGATCGTGTTCCCCACGCCTAACACCACACCCGCCCGGCGCTCCATGGTCAACGAGCAGCTCTACGCCGGAACCGGTCCGCGGAACTGGAAGGTCTTCTACGACACCCTGGACAAGTTCCCCACAACAGGTCCCATCCCAGCGCCACCCCAGCAGGCCGCCGTCGAAACCGCCCTGATGAAAAACGTAAGCCTGGCTGTCAGTGGTGACGAGCGGCAACTCAAGGACGCCCTCAGTTCCATGCAGCGCGACCTTGAACTGGCCCTAAGGAGGCAGCCATGAGCACCGCAACCAGTACACCTACGGGGACGGGGAGCGAGCCGGGCCGCCGCCATGCCGCCCACAAGAACGAACAAGGCTCCAAGCGCGGCCGCGTGCAGCAACGCTGGCTTCCCTGGGCCTTCCTGGCACCGACCATCGTGGGCATGGGTATCTTTACCCTGCTGCCGATCGTCGCCTCGATCGCGCTCGCATTCTTCCGCTGGGACATCATCTCGGCACCGACGTTCGTTGGCTTCGACAATTTCGCCGAGGTGGTCCAGGACCCCACCGTCCGGGTGTCGTTCCTCAACACCATCGTGTTCGTGGTGGTGGCTGTTGCCCTCCAACTCGGACTGGCTCTTGGCCTGGCCATCATGGTGCAGGAGAAGCTCCCGGCCTGGCTCAGGGTGTTCTTCCGCTCGGCTTTCTTCTTCCCGTTGATCCTGTCCGCGGCGTCGGTATCGATCTTCATGCGGTACCTCTTCAACGAACAATTCGGCGTCGTGAACTGGCTGCTGTCCATAGTCGGCATCCCAGCGGTTCCGTGGCTGACGACGCCAAGCGGGTCGGCCGCCGTCGTGATTCTTGTGTACGTATGGCAGAACTTCGGGTTCTCGTTCCTGCTGTTCATCGGGGGTCTTGCCTCGATTCCGGTGGAGACATACGAGGCCGCGTCGATCGACGGTGCGACAGGCTGGCGCAAGCACTGGTTCGTCACCCTGCCGCTGCTCAGCCCCACCACCCTGGTGGCCTCGGTCATGGCGATAATCAACGCACTGCAGGTGTTCGACCAGCCCTATGTGCTCACCCGCGGTGGACCCGGCGACTCGACACGCACGGCCGTGATGGTGATCTTCGAATCCGCATTCCAGCGCCTCGAGTTCGGCCAGGCCTCGGCGATCGGCGTGATCCTGACGCTCATCATCATGGCCATCACAGCCGCGCAGTTCCGGCTCAGCAAACGATTCGTCTTCTACCAGTAAGGCCCGCCATGACTACCATCCAAGAACGTGTCACCACCACGGCGCCTGTAGTAAAGCGGAAGAAGCGCGACTGGTCAGTGGCCGTCCGCGTCATCGTCTTGCTGATCGCGTCCGTCTTTGTCCTGGGCCCCGTGTTGTGGACGCTGTCCACCTCGCTGCGACCGCCGTCGGAATCCTTCCAGCTGCCGCCCGCCTTCCTGCCGCTGAACCCGGACCTGACCTCATACGAGCAAGTGTTCAAGCAGCTCAACATCGTGGCGCTGGTGGTGAACAGCGCGCTCGTTACGGGCCTCATTGCCGTAGGGCAGATGATCACCGCAGCGTTGGCGGGCTACGCTTTTGCCCACCTTAACTTCCGGGGTCGCGGCGCACTGTTCTCCATTGTTCTGGCCACCATGATGGTGCCCGCGCAGGTCACGATCGTTCCCGTGTTCATGCTGATCCGCGGTGTCGGGCTTTCGGACACATTGCTCGCACTCATCATTCCGGCCATCCCGACGGCGTTCGGCACCTTCCTGATGCGCCAGTACTTCATGGGGTTGCCCGGTGAGCTCGCTGAAGCGGCTGCGATCGACGGCGCCTCGCCGTGGCGGACGTTCCGTTCCGTGTACGCACCGCTGGCCATGCCGGGACTTGCGATCGTGGGCATCCTGGCGTTCAACTTCCACTGGAACGAGTTCTTCAGGCCACTCATCATGACCATCTCCGAGCAGAACTTCACACTGCCACTGGGCTTGGTCTCCCTCCAAGGCAACCTCGGCACCGGAAGCATCTCCGTGGTCCTGGCCGGCGTTGTCCTCTCCATGATTCCCGCGCTGGTGGTGTTCATGTTCGGTCAGCGCGCGCTGCAGGACGGACTCACCGCAGGCACGGGCAAGTAACTTCCTTGAAAGGGGTTCCGTTGACGGACCTTGCACTCTCTTCCTCCCTGGCTTTGGCAGCGACGCACCCGGACCCGGCGTTCCCGCGCTTCCACCCGCGTCCGGCACAGGGCTGGATCAACGACCCCAACGGCATCAGCTACATCAACGGCCGCTACCACGTGTTCTTCCAGTACAACCCTTTGTCCGCGCGACACTCGCAAATCCAGTGGGGGCATGTGAGCTCTGCTGATTTAGTGCACTGGGAAGAATACCCGGTGGCCCTTTCACCGCAGCCCGGCGGTCCGGACTCCGCCGGGTGCTGGACAGGTGTGGTGACATTGGATGGTCTTGTTCCGACTGCTTGCTATTCGGGTGTCCAGGACCACGGCGGTCATTCGCAGGTGGTGATTGCCCGTGGTTCGGCCGATCTGGTGACCTGGAAGCAGGACGGGCACGTTGCTGCGTCCATGCCTGCTGATCCGCTGGTAACCGCTGTGCGCGATCCCTTCATCTTCCACTTCAACGGGGCCCGCTACGCCATGCAAGGTGCCGGCCTGGCCGATGGTCGCGCGGCTTTGCTGCTGTACACGGTGGAGTCCCTTGACGACTGGAAGTACCAGGGGATTTGGCTGACCACCGCCGATCCCGTTGCTGCTGCTCATACGCCGGCCGAAATCTGGGAATGCCCGCAGCTGGTGCAGGTACCTGTCTCCTCTGGTGGCTCGGCGTGGGTCATGATGTTCTCCCTGTGGCTCTCGGGTGACGACCACGAACACGCCAACGGGGTGGGGCACCTGGTCGGGTCCCTCACTGCGGACCCTTTGTCCGGATTGCCGGTGTTTACTCCTTCCTCCGGGGGGAAGTCCGATCTTGGCCGCGACTTCTACGCGCCGCAGATCGTGCAGCTCTCTTATGGTTCAGCTGATTCTTCTCCTGCGGCGCTGCTGTGGGGGTGGGCCAACGAAGGTCCGGGGCGCGATGGTCGCCGTGGCCGCACCCAGGAAGAAATCGACGACGCCGGGTGGTCGGGTGTGTTGACGCATCCCCGCGTTTTCTCGGTGGTTGACGGGGCGCTGGTGGTATCTCCAGTGCCCGAGGTTGAGGCGTATCGGGGTGCTTCCGTGGCTACGCGTGCTGCTGGTTCCGTTGTGGTTCCGGGGTTCGCAGAGGTGCTGGTTCGGGGTGTTTCCGGTGCTTCTTCTGGTGCTGGTGCTGGTGCTGGTTCCGGTTCCGGTTCCGGTTCAGTGGGGCTGGTGCTCGGTTCGGGCGCCGATGCCCAGGTGGTCTACTCAGGTTCCCTGGCAGCGGGCGAAGAGTTGCGGATCTTCGTCGATGCATCCCTTGTTGAGGTGTACCGTTCTGGTTCCGTCGCCACCACCCTTCGGGCCTACCCGGCTCCGGGGGAGGAATGGCAGCTCACCTTGCCCGCTGGCGCGACTGCCGACGTCTGGGAGTTGACGCTCCCAGCGTAGGCGGCAGGCCGGCGTCGTCCGTGTGTTGTGAGGCCCGTTGTGCAGGCTTGGGGTGTGTTTTGGGGTGCAGAGTGGGCCTCGCAACGGGGGGTGTCGTGTGTTGTGAGGCCCGTTGTGCATGCTTGGGGTGTGTTTTGGGGTGCAGAGGGGGCCTCGCAACGGGGGGTGTCGTGTGTTGTGAGGCCCGTTGTGCAGGCTTGGGGTGTGTTTTGGGGTGCAGAGTGGGCCTCGCAACGAGGGGTGTCGTGTGTTGTGGGGCCTGTTGTGCATGCTTGGGGTGTGTTTTGGGGTGCAGAGTGGGCCTCGCAACGAGGGTGTCCGTGTGTATTAGCGGGTGGGCGCTGGGCCGGTTGATTCGCGAGTGACCAGGCGGCAGGGGACCATCGTTTCGGCCGTGGTTCCCTTTCCTGCATCTGTGCCCTCGATCGCGTCCAACAACTTGGTCATGGCTGCCCGGCCGATCTCCCGGAGGGGCAGTGCCATGGTGGTGAGAGAAGGAACCATGGTGTCGGCAATCCGGTTTTCGTCGTCGTAGCCCATGATGGACAGGTCCTCGGGAACGCTGAGTCCCAGGCGCGCTGCGGCGAGGGCGACGCCGACTGCCAGGCGGTCGTTCGCGCACATGATGGCCGTCGGCCGATCAGCCGGGGACACGCCGTCGAGCAGTTTCATGGTGCCGCGGTAACCGGCGTCGATGTCCCAACCGGCCATGAAGATCCGATCTTCACGGATCGGGGTGTCGTCCGCGGCGTGCGCGTCGCGGTAACCCTGAACGCGCAAGCGGGCTGCGGGCGAATCCTCTGACCCGCCCAGCAGCGCGATGTCCCGGTGGCCTAGCGCCAAAAGGTGCTCCGTGGCCTCCCTGCCGCCAGTGAGTTCGTCCGGAATGACGTGATGCAACTGAGGCTGGGCGTGGTTGTCGTAGCAGTTGGCCAGGACCGATGGGACGCGGAGCATCCCGTGCGGGACGTCGATGGGTTTCAGGCCAACGGTCACGTACATGAGCCCATCAACCTGTCGGTCCAGGAGGGTTTCGATGGCGCTCGCATCCCTGGCGGTGTCCCGCTCAGTGTCCATGACGACGGTAACGAACCCGCGGCTTCGGGCCACGTCATCTGCACCGCCGATGATGTTGCCATCGAAGGGGCTGACCACTACTTCATCGGCCAGGATGCCGATCACCCGCGACCGTTGATTCCGCAGGCTCAGGGCGATGGCGTTGGGGGAGTAGTTGAGCTCCTCAGCCGCTTGCCGGATTCGATCTTGGCTTTCCTTGGCCACGTTCCCATCGCCGCGCCCGTTCAGAACCAGCGACACCGCGCTTCTGGAGACGCCCGCCCTTTTGGCGACGTCCAGTGCGGTGGCCTTGCGGTTCATAGGAAAGTCCTTCCGTACTCTATTGTCAGCAGTCTACCTAACGCGTGTGAGGGTTCACCTTGGGCGTTATGTCGAGACCGAGTACCCAAGTTGGGAGTACATCGACTGCATGAAGTTGGACATCCAGATTCCGGTGATCACCATACTGATAACAAACACGGCGATTGTGGCCCACACAGGCCACAGCCCCCGCTTGGGCGCCACTTTGTTGACGATCACAGAGCGGCCGATCACGTATACAAGCGCGCTAAGGAAGGCCCAAGCCCAGTGGAAAGGACGTACGACGCCGGACTTGAGCAGGCGTTGACGGTCCAGGAAAGCGAAAAACACCGAGAGTCCGTAGAACAGGAAGCTTGAACCCATCAGCAGGAAATAAGCGGGGGTGTACATGGAGAAGGGGTCCATGGTGGTAACCCCCTGCCGGGTGGTGATCATCTTGAACTCCGGCTGCCAGGTCAAAAGGAACAGGATGGAGACCAGCGGCATCAAAGTGATTGCCCAGATGAACGGGTTGTACACCGGCGTCTCCGGGCGGAGCTCAGGACGTGGCACCGGAACCGGTGCCTGAAACTGACCGGGTGCCTGGAATTGAGCGGGCGCTTGGTGCGCTGTCCAGGCGCGTCCATCCCACCACCGGACGAAACG
This sequence comes from Paenarthrobacter sp. TA1.8, assembly GCF_048595705.1. Lineage (NCBI taxonomy): Bacteria > Bacillati > Actinomycetota > Actinomycetes > Micrococcales > Micrococcaceae > Paenarthrobacter > Paenarthrobacter sp. TA1.8. The sequence goes on along the minus strand of NZ_CP184287.1, from coordinate 3,710,520 downwards.
AGGGTCCGAAGGATCCGGGTACCAGCCGGCAGGAGTAGTCGAACCGGGCATTGATTGAGTCATTCTTCCCCCACTTTGAGTCGTGGTTCTGAGAATATCGCGATTGCCGGCTCTCGCTTGCCAGGACCCTCTCCCCAGTCACCATGTGGCGGTGTAAGGATGGAGCATGAGCTTCTTCGACGACCTCCCCGAGCAGCCCGCGCGGCCGCGCCAGCCGCAGCCTGTCCAGCCCGGTTGGTACGGGCCGCCGTCGGACGAACTCCCCGGAATTGCGCGCGTTGGCGGGTTCGTCCACAAGAGCGCGCGGATGGTGGTGGTGCTGAAACTCGTGGAGGTTTACTCCACCGGTTGCCTGTTGGACCTGGTGTGGTCGGTGCGGCGGGGCAACGAATCGGACCAGGAATGGCGGGAAATCGTAGAGGAGAGCTACAACCACCCTCGATCCAGCCTGGACACCAGGATGGGGCTCGAATTGGGAGTCGCTTTTCCGGACGGACGCAAGGCTGTCGCTGCCATCCACGGGCCGTCATCCTTCCAAGAGCCCGACGACGTCACTGGCCCTGTTCTGACAACCTTGGGCGGCGGTGGGGGGAGCAACAACGACGAGTATGTCCAGTTCACCGGTCGTTATTGGTTGTGGCCCTTGCCGGTGGAGGAGGACACCACCCTGGTGGTGCGCTGGCAGGCGTTGGGGATACCAGAGAGCTCGTTTGTCCTGCCCGGCGAGCAGTTGGCTGAAGCGCAGGGACGCCTGCTGAACTACTGGAACGAGTAGCTTTTCCACATAGCCGAATTGGCCTGCAGAGGGGGCGGGAGGCCGCCGGTACAGTGGCAATATGCCTGAACTTCCCTCCCTCGAAGAACTCCTCGATTCCGCCCACGTAGTCTCGCTGCCCATGCGCGTGAAGTTCCGGGGCATCATGGAGCGCGAGACACTCCTCTTGCAAGGACCGCACGGTTGGGGTGAGTTCTGTCCCTTCCCCGAATACGACGACGACGAATCCTCCCGCTGGCTCGCGGCCGCCTTGGAAGCGGGCTGGCTGGGTTTCCCCACGCCCCTCAGGGACAAGATTCCGGTCAATGCCACGGTTCCAGCCGTTTCGGCGGAGCGCGTCCCCGAAGTGCTGGCGCGCTTTGGAAGGGTGGATGCGGTCAAGATCAAAGTTGCTGAGCGGGGACAGAGTCTGGGGGACGACGTCGCCCGGGTCAGCGCGGTGCGTGAGGCCCTTCCCAACGCCGCCATCCGCGTGGACGCCAACGGGGGATGGGACATTGCCCAGGCCGTGGAAGCCCTGGGCAAGCTTTCCGCCGTTGAACTCGAGTATGCCGAACAACCTGTTCCCACCATTGAGGGCCTGGCCGAGGTCCGTCGCCGCCTCGCTGCCGCCGGTACGCCAGTCCTTATCGCTGCCGACGAGAGCGTACGGAAGGAAGACGATCCCCTGCGTGTCGCCCGGGCTGGGGCAGCTGACCTCATCGTGGTAAAGGTCGCGCCACTTGGGGGAGTAGCACGGGCACTGGACATCGTGGAGCAGGCAGGGCTGCCCGCCGTCGTGAGTTCCGCGTTGGACACCTCGGTGGGCATACGTGCCGGGCTTGCGCTCGCAGCCGCCCTGCCGTCCCTTCCCTATGCCTGCGGCCTTGGCACCGTTTCGCTGTTCACCTCGGACATCACGTTGGACCCGCTGGTGGCCGACGACGGCGCCATCCAGTTACGCGAAACGGTGGCCGATCCCGGGCTGCTTGAGCAGTATGCGGCACCCGCGGAGCGCCAGGACTGGTGGCGGGATCGACTCAGCCGGGTGCACTCGGTACTGGCGCGAAACAAGCACGGTTTGTTCACCGGGTCTTAACCAGAGCGACCTCTCAATTTCGGTTTCCGCTGAAAAGCTCAGCGGGAACCTCGTACATCCTCTGGAAGGTCTTCCCCCATGTCTGAAACCACCGGACGCACGTTTCCGCTGCTCCCCATGCTCGGCCACACCAAAGGCAAGCGCAGCGCTGTCACCTGCGCGTTGAAGTGCGACAACGCCTGCTCGGGCGATGTCTGCAACACAAGCGCCAACGGATACTTCCGCGATATCGCTTCAACGGCCATGTCCCGCCGCGCAGCCCTGGGGCTCGGCGCAGCAGGAGCGCTCGCCATCGTCCTTGGTGGCGCCGTGACTGGTGGTGACGCCGCCGTGGCCGACTCCGGCAATGGACTTTCTGATGCCGCCAAGAAGGGCTTCGACAAGTCCAAGCTCAAGTTCACTGCCATCAAGCCGGTGGACGCTGCAGTAGACGCCTTCACCGTGCCCGAGGGGTTCGACTGGAAGCCGATCATCCGCTGGGGCGACCCCCTCTTCGCCGACTCGCCGGCCTTTGACCTCAACGCGCAGACTGCAGCCGCCCAAGCACGCCAGTTCGGCTACAACAACGACTACACGGATATCCTGCCGATCCCCGGATCCAAGGATCGCCGTGCCGTGCTCTTCAGCAACCACGAGTACACCAACGAGAACATCATGCTCCCCGCAGGCTTCGACCCGGCCGAGGCGCGGGCAATTGGCCGCGCCGGACACGGGCTGGCCGTGGTGGAACTCGAGCGGAAGAACAAGAACAAGCCATGGAGCTACGTCCAAGGCGCACCCCTGAACCGACGTTTCCTTACCGACACTGTCTACGAGCTGACCGGACCGGCAGCCGCCACCAACCTGGTCAAGACCATTGACGACCCCGCCGGCCGCTGGATCAAGGGCACGCTGGGCAACTGCGCCGGCGGAACAACCCCGTGGGGAACCATCCTCTCCGGTGAGGAGAACTTCAACGGCTACTTCGCTGCCCCTGGCACCAGCGACGGTGACAAGCGCTACGGAATTTCCTCGAAGGCAACCACTCGTCAGTGGGAACTTGATGAGCCGCGCTTCGATACCCGCAACTCGGGCTACGCCAACGAAACCAACCGCTTCGGCTGGATCGTGGAAGTGGACCCCTTCGACCCCACCTCCACCCCCAAGAAGCACTCCGCCATGGGCCGCTTCAAGCACGAGGGCGCCAACGTCATCGTCGCCCCTTCCGGTCACGTAGTTGCTTACATGGGCGACGACGAGCGCTTTGACTACCTCTACAAGTTCGTTTCCAAGGGCAAGTACCAGGCCGGTGACTCCAAGGAAGCACGCAAGAACAACATGGGCCTGCTCTCCGAGGGCGACCTTTACGTGGCTCGCTTCACGGGTGACTCTCCTGCGGACATTGACGGTACCGGCAAGCTTCCCGCAGACGGTGCCTTCGACGGCACCGGCGAATGGCTGCCGCTGGTGGTCAACGGCACCTCGGCTGTGCCGGGCATGACCGTGCCTGAGGTCCTTGTCTACACCCGCATCGCCGCTGACAAGGTTGGGCCCACCAAGATGGACCGTTGCGAAGATGTTGAGCCCAACCCGCGCACGGGTAAGGTCTACGTTGCCTGCACCAACAACACCGATCGCGGCAAAGCCGGCAAGGAAGGCGCCACCGAGGTCAACCCACGCAACCTGAACCGCGATGGCCACGTCGTGGAAATCACCGAAGGACGCGAGCAGACGGGCACCAAATTCAACTGGAACCTCCTGTTGGTGGCCGGCGATCCCGCCAAGAACACCTCCACGTACTTCTCCGGATTCCCGGCCGACAAGGTTTCGCCCATCTCCTGCCCCGATAACGTGGCCTTCGACTCCGTGGGCAACCTCTGGATCTCCACCGACGGTGCTCCCGGCACCATCGGCTACGCGGACGGCCTGTTCAAGGTCACCCTCGAAGGTCCTGAGCGCGGCAAGGTGGAGCAGTTCCTTGCCGTTCCCCGCGACGCCGAAACCTGTGGTCCGATCATCCACGACGAAGAGCGCACCGTGTTCGTCGCCGTGCAGCACCCCGGTGAGGACGGCTCCTTCGCAGCACAGAACTCCTTCTTCCCGGACTACGTGCCTGCCGGGGCTACACCCGCACCGGGCGCGGCAAGGGCTCCGCGTCCCTCCGTGGTGCAGGTCTTCCGCAAGTAACCCCTGTCGTTCCCGATTCTGACGAATGCTCCCCCTCCCGGCTCCCCGGGTGGGGGAGCATTTTGTCGCCCTGAACCTTCTCTCACATCCCTCGTGTTTGGACCCGTCGCTCTCGCACATCCCTCGTGTTTGGCCTGGTCGCTCTTTCACTTCCCGCGGCTCCCTGTCGCCCAAGCCCGCCAGCACCAGTGAGAGAGGCCTGCCGGTTTGGGGCCGGGATGTGAGCGAGCGTTTGGGGCCGGGAGCGCCAATAGACTGGAACGGTGACTTCCCAGGACTCTCTAACATCCATCGGCGCCGCCCGGATCGCCGTTACAGCGCTGCTCGACGGCGGTGTGCGGCACGTGGTGGTGGCGCCGGGTTCGCGTTCAGCGCCCATGGCCTATGCCTTGGCGGAAGCGGAAGCTGCAGGCCGCGTGCGGCTCCACGTGCGCATCGACGAACGGGACGCCGGGTTCACAGCCTTGGGTCTGGCGCTCTCCACCGAGGCGCCGGTGGCTGTGGTCACTACCTCCGGCACAGCGGTGGGCAATCTCCTGCCTGCAGTCATGGAAGCCAACCATTCAGCTGTCCCCGTGATCGTCATCTCGGCAGACCGGCCCGAAGAACTTCACGGAACCGGGGCGAACCAGACCACCATCCAACTGGACCTCTTCGGCGAGCACGTGCGATTCGCCGTCGACGTCCCGGCCGGTGACCACCCACAGAAGGCTGTTGCCACCGCACTCTACGCAGCCACCGGGGCCCTCGAAGACACCCCTCCGGGCCCCGCCCAAGTGAACCTTGCCTTCCGCGATCCATTGGTACCGGCAGACGGCGACGCCCTTCCGGTCGCCGCAGGACACGGGGTGTTCCATTACGACGCCGGTCCCCAAGCGCTGGATCTTCCGGCAGCATCCACCCACCTCGTCGAGCGACGCACTGTGGTCCTCGCGGGCCACGACGCAGGCCCTGTCGCGGAGGCTTTTGCCCGCGCCCATGGCCTGCCGCTGCTGGCGGAACCTTCATCGAACGCACGCTTCGGGCCGAACGCGGTGGGGCCGTACCGGGTACTGTTGGCACATTTCGGACCTGATTCGCCGACGCCGATCGAGCGCGTGGTCCTGTTTGGCCGGGCCACTCTCTCCCGCCCGGTGGCCGCCCTCCTGGCACGTGAGTCTGTTGAGTCCGCCATTTACCAGCCCGTCCCGGTTGCCTGGTACGAGGCCGGCCGGCGGCGTGAAACCCCTATCGAAACGCTGCCCGAGCTAGCCGAATTTGCCGGGCGTGGCTCCGCCGAATGGCTCGTTTCCTGGCTTCTCGCGGGCGCTGCCGCCCAGCATGGCCTCGATGGCGTGTTGTCGGGGGAGAGCCTCGCCAACGGACCATCAGTCGGGGCCACCGTCTGGGAGCATTCCCGCGGACAGCTGGTGCTCGGTTCCTCCAACGGCATCCGCGACGTGGACCTCGCAGGGCAACCTCACACTGAACCCATCGCTACGGTGTACGCCAACCGTGGCCTCGCCGGCATCGACGGCACCATCGCCACGGCCACCGGAATCGCCTTGGGCAGCGGACGCGAAACCACGGTCCTCCTGGGCGACGTCACCTTCCTCCATGACGCCGGCGGGCTGCTCCTCGGCCATGGCGAACCTGTGCCGGACCTCCGCATCGTGGTGCTCAACGACTTCGGGGGCGCGATCTTCAGCCTCCTCGAACACGGGGCGGTTGAGGACTCAGGCGCCTACGGCACCGCCGTCGAGCGCCTCTTTGGCACCCCGCACTCAGTGGACATCGCGGCACTCGCCGCGGCGTACGGCGTCGGACACCAAGCGGTGAGCACGACGGCGGAACTCGCCGCGGCCCTGAAGTCGCCGCTGAAGGGTCGCACCATTGTGGAGGTGCGCGTGGACCGGGCGGGCCTCCGCGAGCTCCATGCCCGGATCAAGGACGCCATCTCGGCCGCAGTGGGCCAAGTCCTGACAGCGGGCTAGTCTCCTGCGACACCCAAATACGCCTGCGCCTCCAAAATCCGCGAACGCTGCGCATGCAGATCCACGCTGCGCGGATTCGGGCATCCCCCGTGAATTTGGGTGTCAGCTAAGACTTTGAGCGTCGTGAACCGGATTGCGCGGCGTCCGAATCTGGGTGTCATTGGTCCGTGTCAGCAGCGGCGGTGGGTCGGGAGTTTCCACATACGGCCGAGAGAGCCTACTCAAGGCACCGGCAAAGCCGAAGGCTGGTGCTATGCGGAGCCTACCCAAATTGATCCTCGCCAAGGACCTGTCACTCATCGGCGGGGATTCCCGGAAACTGTCAGAGGCAGCCAAGGCGGGAAGGCTCGTGAGAATCAGGCATGGGGTGTATGTCGACGCACAGAAGTGGGCGCTGTTGGAGAGTTGGGATCGCTACGCCCTGAGGGTCGAGGCGGCGGCGGAGACATTCACGTCCGCCACCGTGTTCTCACACCATTCCGCGGCCAGCATTCATGGCATTCCGACCATCCTCGGACTACAACCCATTCACGCGCTCAGTTCCTACGCCGGCGGAGGGAGGTCCAGGGCAGGTGTTCGACGGCACTATGTCAGCGATGGTCACCAGGAAGCTGCGGAAACGAACGGTTTCCTGGTGACCAGCCGGATCAGGACGGCATTGGACATCGCAGCCTCCGTGCCATTTGCCGAGGCCGTTGTTCCCATGGATTTCCTTTTATCCCCTGGACGTCGTCGCAAACCAGTAACGAAGGATGAACTGTTGAATGCTATCGATGCCCGGTATTCGAAGGCTGCCGCCAAACGCGTGGCAGCGGTTGTTCAGTTCGCTGTTAAAAATTCAGGTTCGCCGGGGGAGTCCTACTGCAGGGGACTCATGCATCTCGCCGGTTTCGCTGCTCCCGAGTTGCAGTATGAAGTTCGAACGAAAGTAGGCGTCGTCTACACGGACTACTACTGGAAGGACGTCAGGTTGGTGGGAGAATTCGATGGCCGCGAAAAGTACATGAAGGCGGAGTACTTGAAGGGACGTACGCCTTCCCAAGCAGTGATCGAAGAAAAGGACCGCGAGAATGCCATCCGCGCCACCGGCCGAAGTGTGTTCCGGTTGGTGTGGAGTGACTTGACAGTTGGCAAGCTGGAACGCGAGCTTGTGGCAGCCGGGGTTCCCCGCCGCCGTCGTGCTTCATTAGGACACCCAAATTCATAGGCGAGACGGGAACGGGAGGGTGACGCCCAAATATGGGTGTCGCCCTCCCGTTTCAGTGGCGCGAACGAAGATGCGTGGCGCCAGCGAGTTAGGCTTCCTCAACTCCAATGTGCGTGGGATCGAGGACGCGGCGCAGGAATTCCTTGGTGCGCGGTTGGGTGGGGGCGCTGATGACGTTCTCCGCCGGCCCTTCTTCCACCACAACGCCGGCGTCCATGAAGACCACACGGTCGGCAACTTCGCGGGCGAAGCCCATCTCGTGTGTGACCACCAACATGGTCATGCCTTCCTGGGCCAGTTTGCGCATGACGGCAAGGACGTCGCCTACGGTCTCGGGGTCCAGGGCAGACGTGGGCTCATCGAAGAGCATGAGCTGCGGGTCCATGGAAAGTGCACGTGCGATGGCGACGCGCTGCTGCTGGCCACCGGAGAGCTGGTCCGGGAAGCGAACGGCGAGGTGTCCCAGGCCAACGCGTTCCAGGTTGCGGCGCGCCACATCCGAAGCCTCGGACTTGGACCGCTTGAGGACCTTGGTCTGGGAGATGGTGCAGTTGTCCAGGACGCTGAGGTGCGGGAAGAGGTTGAAGTGCTGGAACACCATTCCCACGCTTCGGCGCATCTTGTTGAGGTCTACATCGGGGTCGGTGGCTTCAAACGAACCCACGTTGATGGTGCCCGCGTTCGGCTGCTCAAGCAGGTTGACGCAGCGAAGGAGAGTGGACTTGCCGGAACCCGAAGGTCCGATCAGGCAAACAACCTGGCCCGGTTCAACCGTCAACGAGATGCCTTTGAGGACCTCGTTGCTGCCGTAGGACTTGCGCAGATCCTTGATATTTACGCCGGCGGCGCGAACGGTGGCCGTGCTCCCAGTGGAGTTATTCATGACTGTCCTGCCTATCGCTTGGTCCGCGCGGAGCGGCTTTCGAACTTCCGTGCCAGGAGGCTCAAGGGGATGGTGATGACCAGGTAGAAGGCTCCCGCCACGAGCAGCGGCGTGAGGCCGGCACCGAGGCTGGAGATTCCGTCGCGGCCAAACTTGGTGAGCTCGTACTGGGAAGCGGTAAGGCCCAGGACGTAGATCAGCGAGGAGTCCTTGGTAAGCAGGATGATCTCGTTGGTCAGCGGCGGCAGGACGATCTTGAACGCCTGGGGGATGACGATGGAAACCATGGCCCGCCAGTGCGGCATACCCAGCGAACGGGCGGCTTCCATCTGGCCCTTGGGCACAGCCTGAAGGCCGGCGCGCAGTGTTTCAGCGATGTATGCGGCAGCGACCATACCCAGCGACACCATCACGATGATGTTGACGTCCCACTGGATTCCGAAGGCCAGCGGAACGCCGTAGCCGAACGCGATGAACACCAGCAGGGCCGGAACGCCGCGGAAGAACTCGATGTAGCCGGTGGCAAGCCAGCGGTACAGGGGGAACGAGGAGAGCTTCATCAAGGCGAGCAGGAGGCCGCCGGACAGGCCCACAATAAAGCCGAGGGCCGTGTAGATGAGGGTGTTCTTGAGGCCCACCAGGAAGATATCCGGGAACATCGGGCCGATCTTGGCGAAGTTGAAGACGCTGGTGCCTACCGTCTTCCAGTCCACGGCAATAATTACGGCGGCCACGGCCACAACAAAGATTCCGGCCTGGACGTACAAACTGACTTTGGCTCGTTGACGTGCAGTCATTGCCATGGGGTTCTCGCATTCATGTTGCGCAGGTGGGGCCCCGAAAGGACCTGAACAGATCGTTTCGGGGCCCGCCTGCGTGGATCTCGGGGAGCCGGGGCTCGGACTACTTGGTGGCTTCGCCGAACCAGGTGGTCTCGAACTTCTTCAGGGTGCCGTCGTCGGTGATGCGCTTCAGCGTGGCGTTCACGGCATCCGTCATGGCGGTGTTGCCCTTCTTGATGGAGATGCCCAGCTTCTCGCCCGTTGCGTAGTCTTCAACGCGCTTGAGGTTGGAATCGTCCTTGATGGCGTAGCCGAGGACGGACTGGTTGCCGACGGCGGCGTCGATGGTGCCGGCCTTGAGGGCCTGGACCAGGAGGCCGGAGTCTTCGAACTGCTGGGCGTCAATTCCCTTGTCCTTGGCGTATTGGGCGCCGGTGGTGGCCTGCTGGACGCCCACCTTCTTGCCCTTTGCGCCATCGAGGTTATCGATGCCGGAAGCCGACGTGGCCACGAGGGTCAGGTCGTCGTCCAGGTAAGGAGTGGAGAAGTCCATGACGTTCTTGCGGACGTCAGTGATGGAGATCGAGGAGATGGAGACGTCGCAACCGGTCAGCGCGGTGCCGGTCTCGATGGCTTCGAAGGAGCTGTCCACCACGTTGAGCTCGGCCTTGACATCCTTGGCGAGCTCAGCGGCGATGTCCATGTCGAAGCCGACGATCTTGCCGTCCTTCTGGAATTCGAAGGGCTCGTAAGGAACGTCCGAGCAAACCGTGAGCTTGCCGGCGTTGATGAGCTTGAGGCCCGACTCGGAGGAGGCGGCGGGGGTGGAGGAACCACCACAGGCGGTCAGGGCCAGGGCGCCGGCTGCCAGGACGGCGGCAATCTTGGTGCCGGACAGAACCGAACGGGAGATCTGCATGTTGTTTACCTTTTGTTGCGGTGGATGCTGAACTGAGTCGGTTTTAGTGTAGCGCCGAACGTGAGATGTGCATCACAGGAAACGAAGTTTCACTATTGGATAACAAGTTTACCCAGTTATCAACCTCTCCAGCAGCAGCCGCGTCTGGGATCCCAGATTCAGCGCCTGATGCCCAGCGCTTCAAGCATTGGCCGGAACTTGGCCCACGTTTCGGCCAATTCGGCCTCCGGCTGGGAGCCCTCAACGATCCCGCAGCCCGCGTACAGGCGCACCGTGTTGGCATCTTCGATGACCGCGCCGCGGAGCGCGATACCCCATTCACCGTTCCCTGCAGCGTCGAGCCAACCCACCGGTCCGGCGTACGGGCCACGGTCCAGATGCTCGAGTTTGCGGATCAGCGCGCCAGCTATCAGCGTGGGCGTCCCGCAGACCGCCGCCGTGGGATGCAAAGCGTTGATCAGGGCAAGGCAAGTGGGGACGTGTCCCTCGATATCCGCCAGCTCAGCCTTCACGTCCGAGGCCAAATGCCACACATTGGGCAGCTCCAGAATGAACGGTTCGCTATGGGAATTCATCGCCTCCGAGAAAGGAGCCAACTGCCGCGTGAGCGAATCGATGGCGATCTCGTGTTCGTGCCGCTGCTTTTCCGAACCGGCCAGAACCCGTTCCGCATATTCCATGGGGGAGCCGTCCATGCCGTCGGCATCGCGGCGATCCAAGGTTCCGGCCAGCACGCGGGCCTGTGCAGTGCGGCCCTCCACCTGAATCAGCATCTCCGGCGTAGCACCCACGAGCCCATCCACACCATACGTCCAGCATTCCCGGTACCTTGCGGCGAGCTGACGAAGCACCTCCGCAGCGTTCACGCCCTCGGGGAGGTTGGCCACGACGTCGCGCGCCAGCACAAGCTTCTCCAGCTTCCCGGCGCGGATCTCCTCCACGCCGTTGGAGACTGCCTGCATCCAGGCAGCCTCGCTCAGGGAACCACGGCTAAGGTGACCCGCGGAACCGTCCGCAGCAACCGCCTCCGGTGAGAGCCCGACGTCGGACCCTCCTGCCGCTGAACCGTCACCGTTGGGCTCCGGCTCAGTGAGCCAGCGGTCCACCGAGGCGAGGACGCCCGCCTCGGTGAGGGGGCCGTCGTCGAACGTTAACTGGGTGGCCCAGGCGCGGCCGTCGCGGATGCCAACCACCAGCTCGGGAAGAATCAGGCGGGAAACGTGCGGAGAGGTTTTGGAGAAGGCGAACGAGCCGAAAGCCACAGGGCCCGTGCCCGGGACCTCAACGTGGTCCGTGATTTCCGCCTCAAGAATGAGGTGCCGCCACCAGATATCGGCCTCAAGGAATCTCTCGGGGCCGGTGGCATTGAAGCGCGTTAGCTCGCCGTAGCCCACCAGGCCGGCCTCGCGGCGGGACCAGCAAAGGACGTCGTCCCGCACCAGAAACGACGGCAGCCCCCCGGAGGATGATTCAACATCGAGGGGGACTGTCAAGGTACGGAGCGTGCTCGTCATGATGGAACAACAGTACTCCCGCGCGCAGCCAGAATCTGAGCCGACTTCTACAGCGCAGCAAAGTCGGCTGAATGTCTGAGACAATTACAGGGTGAACCGAGCATCCTTGGAAAAGCGTCCGGACGAAGTTGCGACGATGTTTGATGATGTCGCCCCAAAATACGACGTCGTCAATGATGTCCTGTCCATGGGGCAGACGCGGCGTTGGCGGCGGATCGTGGTTGACGCCATGGATGTGAAGGTAGGCCAGAAGGTCCTTGACCTGGCTGCCGGCACAGGAACTTCCAGCGAACCCTACGCTGATGCAGGCGTGGACGTAGTGGCCTGCGACTTCTCCTTGGGCATGCTCAAAGTGGGCAAGCGCCGCCGCCCGGACATTGACTTCATCGCCGGCGACGCCACCAACCTGCCGTTCGCTGACAACAGCTTCGACGCTTCCACCATTTCCTTCGGCCTCCGCAACGTGGTGGAACCCCGCAAGGCCCTCGAGGAAATGCTGCGCGTGACCAAGCCCGGCGGCCGGCTGGTCATCGCCGAGTTCTCCCACCCCGTGGTTCCGCTGTGGCGCAACCTCTACACCGAATACCTGATGCGTGCGCTCCCGGCGATCGCCACCAAGGTCTCCTCCAACCCGGACGCCTACGTGTACCTCGCCGAGTCCATTCGTGCCTGGCCGGACCAGGACCACTTGGCCCAGTGGCTCAGTGATGCCGGCTGGACGGACATCACGTACCGCAACCTCAGCGGCGGCATCGTTGCTGTCCACCGTGCACAGAAGCCCGGCGAGCACCGCGAAAGTGTTCCCGTGGCAAAGCTCCGCCGCCAGATAAAGCCGCGCCACCAAGCCGGCTAACCAGCACTGCCTGTTGAATTAGGACGTTGTGAAAGTACTGATTGTTGGCGCGGGCCCGGCCGGGTCCACCGCTGCGTATTACCTCGCCCAGCAGGGCATCGATGTCACGGTGCTGGAAAAGACTTCCTTTCCCCGTGAAAAGGTATGCGGCGATGGCCTGACTCCGCGCGCCGTCCGCGAGATCCAGAAGCTCGGGCTGCCCCACGCGGTCTCCGAAGGATGGAGGCGCAACAAGGGCCTCCGCCTCATTGCCGGCGGCCGCACCATTGAACTTCCTTGGCCCGAGGTAGCTGACTTTCCCACGTACGGCCTGATCCGGACCCGCCTCGGTTTTGACGAGGACCTGGCCCGTCACGCTCAGTCCGCGGGCGCCGTCGTGCTTGAACGTCACAGCGTCACCTCCGCGTTGACGGCTGAAGATGGCCGGGTGATCGGCGCCCGGGCTTCCATCCTGGACGAGTCCGGACGCAAGACCGGCGAAACGCGCGACTTCCACGCCGACGTCGTACTCGCCGCGGACGGAAACTCGACACGAACCGCGGTGTCGCTGGGTATGCACAAGCGTGACGACCGTCCGCTGGGCGTCGCGGTGCGCACGTACTTCACCTCGCCCAGGCACGACGACGACTGGATGGAAGGCTGGCTGGAACTTCCCGGCAAGTCCGGTAAGCCGCTGCCCGGCTACGGCTGGGTGTTTGGTGTTGGCGACGGGACGTCCAACGTGGGCCTCGGCATCCTGAACTCGTCCAAGGAATTCGGCAAGCTCGACTACAAGCAGGTTCTCCGCGAATGGACCGCCAGCATGCCCTCCGATTGGGGCTTCACGCCGGAAAACCAGGTGGGCGAGATCCGCGGCGCCGCGCTGCCTATGGGCTTCAACCGCACGCCGCACTACTCACCCGGGCTGCTCCTGCTGGGCGACGCCGGGGGAATGGTGTCCCCGTTCAACGGCGAGGGCATTTCCTACGCGATGGAATCGGCCCGGTTCGCGGCCGAGTTCTTGATTGACGCTTCTTCGCGGTCGGCTTCGGCCGGTTGGTCCACGCACGACGCCGATGCCCACCTTTCGCGGTACGCGGACTATGTGCGGGACCAGTGGGGATCGCACTTCACGCTGGGCCGGATGTTTGCTTCCTTGATCGGGAAGCCTGCCGTGATGAAACTTGCACTGCGTACGGGCATGCCAATTCCGGTGCTCATGCGCTTTGTGGTTCGAATGCTCGCGAACCTCACGGATCCGTCCGCCAAGGGCTTCGAAGACCGCGTAATCCGGGTCCTCGAGATGCTGGTTCCGGCTACGTCCAACACTTCCCCTGCCAGCGCCCTTACGCCGGCAGGCACCGACTCCGCGGTTTCCGCAACAACTAGTTAGGGTTAACCCGTGACGAACTCTGCCGAACACAGCTGGACGCATGCCGGGCACGGCTTGCCGCAGGCTGTTGAGCCTGCTCCCAACACCACTGCAATCGCAACGGGACTCCAGCTGCCCGCCGGATTCGCTGCCATTGCGGGCGATCCCGAGCTCGGCCCTGCCATCACCACCAACCTTGCCCGGGTGGAGAAGAAGCTCCGCGAAGCCATCTCCAACTCGGACCCATTGGCTGACGCGACGTCGCGCCACCTGGTAGAGGCCGGCGGAAAGCGCATCCGTCCGCTGCTTACTCTGCTGTGTGCCCACCTCGGCGATGCTTCACGTCCCGAGGTTGTCCAGGCCGCTGTTGTGGTGGAACTGACGCACCTTGCCACGCTGTACCACGACGACGTGATGGACTCAGCTCCGTTCCGCCGCGGTGCTCCCACCGCCCACGAGGTATGGGGCAACTCGGTGGCCATCCTTACTGGCGACCTCATCTTCGCCCGCGCTTCCATCCTGGTGTCCGAGCTCGGTTCGCGTGCCCTTGGCATCCAGGCCCGCACGTTTGAGCGCTTGTGCCTCGGCCAGCTCCACGAAACCGTGGGCCCTCGCGAAGACGAAGATCCCGTAGAGCACTACCTGTCCGTCATTGCTGACAAGACCGGCTCACTGGTTGCAGCGTCCGGCCAGCTCGGCGCGATCTTCGCCGGTGCAGACGAGTCCTTCGAGGACCTGCTGGTGGAGTACGGCGAGAAGGTCGGCGTCGCCTTCCAGCTCGCCGACGACGTCATCGATGTCACCGGTGTGAAGGTCAAGTCCGGCAAGTCCCCGGGCACCGACCTCCGCGAAGGTGTTCCCACGTTGCCTGTCCTGCTGCTTCGCCGTGATGCTGCCGCGGGCGATGCCTCGGCCAGTGCACTTCTGGAACTGGTGGACGGCGACTTGTCCTCCGACTCGGCTCTGGCTGAGGTTGTTGCCGGTCTGCGCGAGCATCCTGTCACCGAGGAGTCCTGGAAGATCGCCCGCCAGTGGTCCGCCGAGGCAGTTGCCGCCCTGGAGCCGCTGCCGGAGGGTGTAGTGAAGGCCTCACTGACCAACTTTGCCCACGCAGTGGTGGACCGCAGCAGCTAGTTTTCTTTTTGGGTTGGCGGACTTTTCATAGGCCGGGCGCCTGCTTTTTGTTTCCCCACATTTTGGGCCCGCAGCCGTGGTGGATCCTGTACCTTCACCACCCACTCTGATCCTGCGAGGGTGGTGACACGCCGGTGGTTGCGGTGTGTTGTGCCCTCGGTGGAATCAAAGTGGGTGCTGGCCGTACGCGCCCGAACGTTTAGTCCCCGGAAAAACGGAATGGCCCCGGCTCGCTGCAACGTTACGAGTCATACGCTGCACCGAACCGGGACCACAATCTCCGTTCGCATCAGACCCACCGGAGGCATTTAGTGGATCCGTGAAAAGCTTATGACAATCCTGTCACATATGCAACTCCCTGCGTCAATGGTTTTCCCGTTCCCGCAGCGCGATTTACAGCCAAGCGCCGATCCTCCACCACCAACTTTGAATTTCGGAGGTGGGGGACTCGCCGGAGTTAGTGTGTGTCATAACCTCAGGGCCGCCAAACCAAGTGGTGGAGGTACACGGAGTTGTCCACATAGGGAACTTCTCAGCAACCGCAGGGTCCCTGCCGAACTCAGCATGGCTACATGGACATCGACAATTTCCTCCGAAGCCGGCGCGGAGCAGCAACAACGTCCACTCTGATGACCGCGGGCTTCACTCGCCGCATGCTCGCAAACGCGGTGAGGGACGGAGTAGTCAACCGCCTTCATCGCGGCGTCTACACGTCCCGGGCATCGGACCCCGACGTCGTTGCCGCCTTTCGAGCCGACGGCTTACTTACCTGCGTCTCGGCGGCGCGCTTCTATGGTCTCTGGACCCTGGGAGGGGTAGACGCTCTCCATCTCAGCTGCAGTACTGGACTAACAAGGCGGGGTGTAGTCCACCACGGAGGCTGCCTACACCCGGCTCATCCATATCTACCAGTCGCCGGGGTAGCGGATGTCCTAATCCACGCCCTCCGATGTTTGCCTGAACTGGAAGCACTCGTCATGGTGCAGAGTGCCGTCAGCCAAGCACTGCTGTCCATAGATTTCCTGAAATCAAAGCTTCCGGGCAACAGGAATGGCAAGGTTCGGGAAATCCTGGACTTGGTTTTGCCTCGGGCCGACTCGCTCCTGGAAGTACTCGCGCACACCCACTTCACCAGAGCAGGTCTTAAAGTCCAGATGCACGTGGATGTCCCGGGCGTAGGGGAGGTGGACTGCTTGGTAACGAATGCCTGATTGTAGAACTCGACGGCGGCACGCACCTTGAGGGAAAACAGGTCAAGAAGGATCAATATAGGAACAACGCAGCCATGCGCAGAGGCCTATTGACCCTCCATTACTACTACGTCGACGTCGTTCATCACCCAGAGAGGATGGTCGCCGAAGTCATGGCAGTTCTGCGCAACAGGGAAGTTGGCCGCTACGCGCCGGCGAGGTACGCGCCTGGGTGGGTGCCGCCGTCGTAAGTTCCCTCTGGGCCTGTACCGCCATCACCAACTTTGGCCACAAACTTCCGGCGACACCCCCTGAAGCGGCGTGTCGGGGCAGGTCCATAATCAAAGTAGGTGGTGGCCGCACAGGCCCTCAAAGCAAAACAGCCCCTTCCCAACCCGGAATGGGTGGGAAGGGGCTGCTCCAAAACGGGAAGTTAGTCTTCGTCGTCGTTGAATGCCCACTCGAACATGTCGAACACGAACTCGGAGAACGTGCCTTCTTCGCTCTTCCACTGGCCGCGGGCGTTGTTGCGGCGCCAGACGATAGGGTCCGGGATGCTGAGGTCGGCGGTGCGGAAGCCCCAGGTGAACTGTTCGTCCTCGTCCTCCAGGAACATGAGGAAGCCTTCGTCGTCCACCTCGAGTTCCTCGGGATCCCAGAAGTAGTGGTAGGCCTCCATGAGGTCCTCGCAGCCGCCGATTGCAAGGTAGAACTCGCGCAGAACCAGCGGGATGGTGAAGGAGTGATCGGAGAGGGCGTCGTCCAGTTCGTCGGG
Organism: Paenarthrobacter sp. TA1.8; assembly: GCF_048595705.1. Classification (NCBI taxonomy): domain Bacteria; kingdom Bacillati; phylum Actinomycetota; class Actinomycetes; order Micrococcales; family Micrococcaceae; genus Paenarthrobacter; species Paenarthrobacter sp. TA1.8. The sequence goes on along the minus strand of NZ_CP184287.1, from coordinate 3,693,920 downwards.
CCTGAGGCCGTCTTCTTCCTGCCATTCATCCTCGAGATACTTTGGGACCAGCGCGCGGAACTTCTCGAGGAACATGTCAGTCATGCTCTTATCCTAGCTAATCCCGGGCACCGGAAATTGCGCCCCCACCGGTGCCTGCGCGATGCCAACCACGCACGGCCAGGGGCACATACCAGCCGCGGCGCCAGGCGGTCACCCGGAAAGTGAAAACAACACCGGCAATGACACAGGCCGTAAGCCCGCTGAACAGGCCAAGGTGCCACATCAACGTGGTCAAACCGGCGCCCACGAAGGCAGGCAGTGCATAGATATCGCGGTTGTTGAACAGGGTGGGGATTTCGTTGGCGGTGATGTCACGGAGCAGGCCGCCGCCCACTCCCGTGGTGACGCCCAACAGGATTGCAGCCACCGGGTTCATCCCCGCACTGATGGCTTTCAGGGTGCCGGTGATGCAAAACAACGCCAATCCGCCGGCGTCGAAAAGCGTTAAGAGGGACGTGAAACGCTGCACCGACGAGAAAAGGTAGTAGACCAGCAGGGCAGCCAGCACGGGCGGTGCCAGATAGGCAGGATTCGTGAAGGCGATCGGGGGGCCGGCATTGATCACGATGTCGCGGATTACCCCACCGCCCAGCGCCGCGATGGAAGCGAGGAGCACCGAACCAACAAAGTCGAACTGCTTCCGGGCGGCCAACAACGAGCCCGACACAGCAAAAAAGAACACGCCGATGAGGTCAAGCCAAAGAAGAACAATGTCAAAGGAAATCAAGTGGACTGGTTCTTTCTTAACGTGCTTCACAACAGGTGCTGGCTCAACGTTACGCTAGCTCCCATGAACAGCCCCGTTTTGATCGCTTGCGCCCACGGAACCCGCAACGCCGAAGGCCAGGCTGCCATCCGACGCGTGATGGCTGAAATTGAAACTCTCCGCCCCGGTTTGCGCGTTGTTGAAGCGTACGTTGACGTCCAGGAACCCGAGTTGGGCGGTGTGGTGGAGGGCCTGCCCGAGGGGACTGCCGCCGTCGTCGTACCGCTTTTGCTCTCAACGGGCTTTCACATCAAGGTGGACGTTCCCAAAGCCATCAAGAGCCGCCCCGAGGTAGTGGCTGCCAAGCCGCTGGGACCGGATCCCCGTCTGGCTGAGCTGTTGACCACGCACCTGCGTGCGGCTGGACTGCAGGAGAACGACGGCGTGCTGCTGGCCGCCGCGGGATCGTCCCTTGCGGACGGCTCGGTGGACTCGGAAGAGCAGGCGCGCCTCCTCGGTGAGCTGCTGCCCAACAAGGTCCGGGTCGCCTATGGCGCCAGCGCCCAGCCAACAGTGCCCGACGGCGTCGCCTCCTTGCGTGCCGAACTCGCCGCCGACGGTGGGACCGGAAGGGTCTTCATTGCCTCCTACCTGCTGGCGACCGGTTATTTCCACGACCAACTGGCAAAGGCCGGCGCGGACATTGTGTCGGCTCCTTTGCTTCCGTCGACGGTGCTGGCAGAGATCGCGCTGGAACGTTACGACGCAGTGTTGGAAAGGCTCTCCTAACCTTTATTCACGCGGGAAAAGCGCCAAATGGACCTGCACAAAACAGGTCCTTCGGACAAGGCCGCTGGCGTGTTCGTGACGAAATGTTTCCCTAGGTGACTTCGCGTTTCCGGACCTTTGCTGGCGAAAACTAGCCAGACCTACAGTCGATGTATGACAGATACAGCTGTAGCCGGTGCGTCCTCGGACACCGCAGTCCCCTCGCGTCCGGCACGCACCCGCCCTGCCGCCAAGCCCCACGGCCAGTGGAAGGTTGACGGCACCGCTCCACTGAACGCCAACGAAACCTGGAAGCAGGAAGACAACGGGCTGAACGTCCGTGAGCGGATTGAGTCTGTCTACTCCAAAGAGGGCTTTGATTCGATCGACGGCACGGACCTTCACGGTCGCTTCCGTTGGTGGGGCCTCTACACCCAGCGCAAACCCGGGATCGACGGCGGCAAGACCGCAACACTTGAACCGCATGAGCTCGAAGACAAGTACTTCATGCTGCGCGTGCGCATCGATGGCGGTGCGCTGACCACCGAGCAGCTTCGCGTCATCGGCCAGATTTCCGTGGACTTCGCCCGCGGCTCGGCCGACCTCACAGACCGCCAGAACATCCAGCTGCACTGGATCCGCGTTGAGGATGTGCCGGAAATCTGGCGCCGCCTTGAAGGCATTGGCCTGTCCACCACCGAGGCTTGCGGCGACGTTCCCCGTGTCATCCTCGGCTCCCCGGTTGCGGGCATCGCCAAGGATGAGATCATCGATCCCACCCCGCTGATCCACGAACTCGCCGAACGTTTCATCGGCGACCCTGAGCTGGCCAACCTGCCCCGCAAATACAAGACCGCCATCACGGGCCACCCGTCCCAGGACGTGGTGCACGAGATCAACGACTTCGCCTTGGTGGGCGTTGTCCACCCTGAACTCGGTGCCGGATACGACCTCTGGGTCGGTGGCGGCCTGTCCACCAACCCGCGCCTGGCCGAACGCCTTGGTGTATTCGTCTCCGCTGACGTTGCCGCCGAAGTATGGCTCGGCGTCACCAGCATCTTCCGCGACTACGGGTACCGCCGCATGCGCACCAAGGCACGCCTGAAGTTCCTCATGAACGACTGGGGACCGGCCAAGTTCCGCCAGATCCTGGAGGACGAATACCTCGGTTTCAAGCTTCCCGACGGCCCTGCTGCTCCCAAGCCCACGGCCCCCGGCGATCACATCGGCGTTCACGAGCAGAAGGACGGCAAGTTCTTCATCGGAGTGACCCCTACCGTGGGCCGCACATCCGGCGAGGCACTTGTCACGCTGGCGGACACCCTGGAGAAGCACGGCAGCTACCGCTTGCGCACTACCCCTCACCAGAAGCTGGTCATCCTGGACGTGGCCAAGGAACAGGTTGAACCGCTCATCGCAGAGCTGGACACCTTGGGCCTCTCGGCTCGTCCGTCCGTGTTCCGCCGCGGCACCATCGCCTGCACGGGCATCGAATACTGCAAGCTGGCAATCGTGGAAACCAAGGTCACGGCGGCTACGGCCATCGCTGAGCTGGAGCGCCGCTTGGTGGACCTCGTGGAGACCAAGCAGCTGCCGTCGGCACTGTCCCTCCACATCAACGGCTGCCCGAACTCCTGCGCACGTATCCAGACGGCCGATATCGGCCTGAAGGGCATGATGTTGCCAACGCCCGACGGCGACCCCACCCCGGGTTTCCAGGTCCACCTCGGTGGCGGGCTGGCCAACAACGAGCGCGAGGAAGCCGGTTTGGGACGTACCGTCCGCGGCCTCAAGGTCACGGTGGAAGACCTGCCCGATTACGTGGAGCGCGTGGTCCGTAAATTCGTCGCCGTGGGCGCCGAGGGCCAGACCTTCGCAGAGTGGGCACACTCGGCAGATGAAGGAGATCTCCAATGACAGATCCCGTCACCATCACCAACCTCGCCAGCGCAGCAGCCCGCCCGGCACTGCGCTCCCATGAAGAGCTCAAGGCCCTGGCTGAACAAGGCGCTGCTGAGCTCGGCTGGAACGCCCCCGCCCGCGATGTCATCGCCTGGGTAGCCCGGAACTTCGAGCTGCCCACGGTGACGGTGGCCTGCTCCATGGCCGACGCCGTCCTGCCGGCTTTGGTCGCGGACCAACTGCCCGGCGTTGACGTATTGTTCCTGGAGACCGGCTACCACTTCAAGGAAACGTACGAGACCCGCAACGAAGTTGCAGCGAACCTGCGCGTCAACGTAGTGGACGTTCTTCCGGAGAACACCGTGGAACAACAGGATCGCCTGCTCGGCAAGGACCTGTTCGCCCGCGACCCCGCCCAGTGCTGCGCGCTGCGCAAGGTCCAGCCGCTGCGCCGTTCGCTGGCCGGCTACGAGGTGTGGTTCACCGGTGTCCGACGCGACGAGGGCCCCACCCGCACCAACACGCCGGTGATCACCTGGGACGAGGGCTTCGGCCTGGTCAAGGTGAACCCGATGGTCGACTGGACCTTTGATCAGCTGATCGAGTACTCCGAGGACAACATCCTTCCCGTCAACCCCCTCCTGAGCCAGGGCTACCCGTCCATAGGCTGCCAGCCCTGCACTCGCAAAGTGGCCCCGGGTGAAGACCCCCGAGCCGGCCGCTGGGCAGGATCCGACAAGACAGAATGCGGACTACACACATGAGCACCTACACAACCAACGCAACGCCGGATGCCGCCCAGGGAGTGGCATCGGGCCTGTCGGAGCCGCGCGCTGGGCTGATCGAAGATCAGCCGCGCGGCGAAGGGGCGGGGGCGGCATTCGGCGTTGCCTCCACTCCCGGGGCGGCATCTGCTGCGTCGGCTGGGCGCCTCTCCAGCCTGGACACCCTCGAGTCCGAGGCGATTCACATCATTCGTGAAGTTGTTGCCGAGTTCGAGAAGCCTGCGCTGCTGTTCTCCGGCGGCAAGGATTCCGTGGTCATGCTGCATCTGGCCACCAAGGCGTTCTGGCCGGGCAAGGTTCCCTTCCCCGTCCTGCACGTGGACACGGGCCACAACTTCCCGGAGGTCATCGACTTCCGGGACCGCACGGTTGAGCGCCTCGGCCTGAAGCTGGTTGTCGGCTCGGTGCAGGAGTTCATCGACCGCGGTGAGCTGGCCGAGCGCGCCGACGGTACCCGCAACCCGCTGCAGACCGTACCGCTGCTGGATGCCATCCAGCGCAACAAGTTCGACGCCGTATTTGGCGGCGGCCGTCGTGACGAGGACAAGGCCCGCGCCAAGGAGCGCATCCTGAGCCTCCGTGACGAGTTCGGCCAGTGGGATCCGCGCAACCAGCGCCCCGAGTTGTGGAACCTGTACAACGGCCGCCACACCGTGGGCCAGCACGTTCGCGCGTTCCCCATCAGCAACTGGACCGAGTTGGACATCTGGCGCTATATCGAACGCGAGAACATCGAGCTCCCCGGCCTGTACTACGCCCACGAGCGTGAGGTTTTCGCCCGCGACGGCATGTGGCGCGCGGTAGGCGAGGTTTCCGAACCGTTGCCGCACGAGGAAGTCATCACCAAGCTCGTGCGCTACCGCACCGTGGGAGACATGTCCTGCACCGGTGCCGTCGAGTCCGATGCCCGCACCGTGGCCGACGTCGTAGTTGAAGTCGCTGCCTCCACCCTGACCGAACGTGGCGCCACCCGAGCAGATGACCGCATCTCCGAGGCAGCCATGGAAGACCGCAAGAAGGACGGCTACTTCTAAATGAGCACCGAAACACTGGCTGCCGGGCTGGAAACAGCCCTGCCCACAACCCTGTTCCGCTTCGCTACCGCCGGGTCGGTGGACGACGGTAAATCCACTTTGGTGGGCCGCCTCCTTCACGATTCCAAGGCGATTCTTGCTGACACGCTCGACGCCGTTGCCCGCACCTCCGCGGACCGCGGCTTCGGCGGAGAAAAGGGCGGGATTGACCTCGCCCTCCTTACCGACGGACTGCGCGCCGAGCGCGAGCAGGGCATCACCATCGATGTTGCTTACCGCTACTTCGCCACGGACCGCCGCAGCTTCATCCTGGCGGACTGCCCCGGCCACGTTCAGTACACCAAGAACACGGTGACCGGCGCGTCCACTGCGGATGCCGTCGTCGTACTTATCGACGCCCGTAAGGGTGTGCTGGAGCAGACCCGCCGTCACCTGTCCGTGTTGCAGCTGCTGCGCGTTGCCCACGTGATTGTTGCCGTGAACAAGATCGACCTTGTTGATTTCAGCGAGCAGGTATTCCGCGACATCGAAGCCGACGTGCAGAAGGTTGCGCGTGAGCTTGGTCTGGGTTCCGATGGCGTTGCTGATCTGTTGGTGGTTCCTGTTTCGGCCCTTGATGGCGACAACGTGGTGGACCGCTCCGAGCGCACCCCCTGGTACACCGGTCCTGCACTGTTGGAGGTCCTCGAAACCCTCCCGGCTGCTGACGAACTCGAGGCAGAACTGGAGAGCTTCCGCTTCCCGGTCCAGCTGGTGATCCGTCCGCAGGGTGCCCTGGCTCCGGACGCTGTTGCCGCCGGGCTCGATGTGGAGGCGTACCGCGATTACCGCGCCTACGCCGGCCAGATCACCGAGGGCTCCGTCAAGGTTGGCGACGAAGTATCCGTCATCAGCCCGGGCCACGAGCCGCGCACCACCACGGTGATCGGCATCGACTTCGCCGGCCAGTCGCTTGAGGAGGCCGCGGCGCCGCAGTCGGTGGCTGTCCGCCTGGCTGACGAGATCGACATCGCCCGCGGTGACACCATCGCTGCTGCCGGGACTGTCCGTGAGAGCACAGCTGACCTGTACGCGTCGTTGGCATGGCTCTCACCCAAGCCGCTCCGCGAAGGCCAGAAGGTCCTGGTGAAGCACGGGACACGCACGGTCCAGGCCCTGGTCCGGAACGTCACGGGCAAGCTGGACCTGGCCACGTTCAACGTAGAGCCCGCGTCCAACCTGGAGCTCAACGACATCGGACACGCACAGCTCCGGTTGTCCGCCGCGCTGCCGCTGGAGAACTACCTGCACCACCGCCGCACCGGCGCTTTCCTGGTGATCGACCCCATCGACGGCAACACCCTCGCCGCCGGTTTGGTCAAGGACCATCCGGGCGACCACGAAGACGAACGTTACGTCATCTAGCGTCATACGTAGTCACAAAACCGCAGCTTGTTCGCGACTCCTCACGTTGTACGGCGGGAATTTCGAACAGGCTGCGGTTTTCTTTTTTGGGAAGGACCCATGCCACAGAACACAACGCTCAGCACGCTCCTCAACGCCGGCAAGGACCTGGTCCTGGACGGTGCGTTGGCCACGGAATTGGAGGCTCACGGCTGCGATCTGGAAGACGCGTTGTGGTCCGCCAAGGTCCTGCTCGAGCAGCCGCACTTGATCAAGCAGGTCCACCGCGACTATTTCAACGCCGGAGCCTCCGTGGCCATCACCGCCAGCTACCAGGCGACTCCGCAGGGTTTTGCGCGGCGCGGGTTGTCCGTTGATGAGTCTTTGGAGCTGGTGGCGTTGAGCGTCCAGTTGGCCGATGAAGCCCGCCAGGAAGCCTTGGCTAATGGTTCTGCCCGTGGGCCGCTTTTGGTAGCCGGATCCGTGGGTCCCTACGGCGCCTACCTGGCTGATGGCTCTGAGTATCGGGGCGATTACACGCTTTCCGCCGCGGAATTCCGGGACTTCCACCGGCCCCGCATTGCCGCCCTGGTGGAAGCCGGCGCGGATTTCCTGGCATGCGAGACGCTGCCGTCGTTCGCCGAAGCGGAGGCGCTGTTGGCGCTCGTGGCGGAGTTCGACGTCGAATCCTGGTTTACGTTCACGCTGCGGGACAGCGGCCACATCAGTGACGGCACGCCGATTGCGGACGTGGCAGCGCTGCTCGGCGCGGAACCGCGGGTGGCCGCCGTCGGCGTAAATTGCGTGCCGCTGGAACTGGTGACGGAAGCTCTCGGCACCCTGCAGCGGTCCTCGAACAAGCCACTGGTCGCGTATCCGAATTCGGGGGAGAGCTACGATGCCGTGATCAAGACGTGGGGTCCGTCAGAGGGTCTTCAGGGCAACGGAACCTTGGCTGGAAAGGCCACGGAATGGCAGCGCAAGGGCGCCCATCTCATAGGTGGCTGCTGCCGCACAACTCCGCGCGACATTGAAGCCCTGGCGGCGAATATGACGCCACGTGAACCTGCGTGAACCTTGGTTTCTGCGGGATTGAAGCGGAAATATGACAGTCCCTACTGTGAAGGCATGACCTCTCCGGAATGGTCCTTGCTTGCCCTCGACGGGCGATGTCACGGGGCCTGATCTTCGCCCCGCTCGCATCCCACCTCCCTAAGGACCCACCCCCATGGCTAACACCCCCGAGTCGCCCAACACCGGCACCACCCGCATCGTCGCCGGTGAGTCCGCATCCAAGCCCAAGCGCCGCCGCACAGTAGAGATCGCCCTGGCCGTCGGCTTGGTGCTCCTCATCGGTGCGGGCGCCGCAGTCGCCTCCGCTGTTTCGCAGAACAACCAGGCCGCCCCGGCGCCCACCGCGACGCCTGCCGCTGAGTTGAAGCTCGGTTACTTCAGCAACGTGACCCACGGCCCCGCGCTGGTAGGAACCAGCAAGGGCCTGATCGCCAAGGAACTCGGCGAAACCAAGCTCAGCACCCAGGTCTTCAACGCCGGCCCCGCCGCGATCGAAGCCCTGAACGCCGGCGCTATCGATGCCACGTATATCGGCCCGAACCCTGCCATCAACTCGTATGTCAAGAGCAAGGGCGAGTCCATCAGCATCATCGCCGGTGCAGCCTCGGGCGGTGCGCAGTTGGTGGTCAAGCCGGAGATCAACTCCGCTGCCGACCTCAAAGGCAAGATCCTCAGCTCCCCGCAGCTCGGCGGAACCCAGGACGTGGCCCTCCGCGCCTGGCTCGGTGACCAGGGCTTCAAGACCAACACCGATGGCAGCGGCGACGTGAACATCAACCCCACCGAGAATGCCCAGTCGCTGAAGCTCTTCACCGACGGAAAGCTCGACGGCGCGTGGTTGCCGGAGCCGTGGGCCTCCCGCCTGGTGCTCGAAGCCGGTGCGAAGGTCTTGGTTGACGAGAAGGACCTGTGGGAGAACGGTGACTTCACCACCACTATCCTGATCGTGAACAAGAAGTTCGCCGCAGAGCACCCCGAAACCGTGAAAGCACTTCTGAAGGGCCATGTGGAATCCGTGAACTGGCTGAACTCGGCTTCCGCTTCCGAGAAGGCGACCACCATCAACGCGGTCCTCAAGGACACCGCGGGCAAGCCGCTTCCGGCGAACGTGATTGAACGGGCGCTGCAGAACATCAAGTTCACCACCGACCCGCTGGCCGGAACGTACAACAAGCTCCTCGAAGACGGCGTCAAGGCCGGCACCACCAAGCAGGCCGACATCAACGGCATCTTCGACCTCCGCACCTTGAACGAGGTTGAAGGCAAGAAAACCTCGGCCGCAGGACTTGGCCAGGACTAAGCAGTAGCAGGCTGGTCCGCTTCCCCTCATCCACAGGGGAAGAGGACCAGCCTTTGGCCACATCAGCTCTACCAATCAACATGAAGGACGGGACCATGCCAGTCGTACTCGAGAACCTGGGCAAGCGCTTCGGCGACGGCGCCCCGGTGCTGGACGACGTCAACGCCACCATCGCTCAAGGCGAGTTCGTCGCCCTCCTCGGTGCGTCCGGCTGCGGAAAGTCCACCCTCCTGAACATCATGGCGGGACTGGAACCGCCGACGTCGGGCGCTCTTGAAGTCCCCAGCGACGGCGCTGCCTTCATGTTCCAGGACGCAGCCCTGTTCCCGTGGCTGACGGCGAGGGGCAACATCGAGTTGGCTTTGCAGTTGGCGGACAAGTCCAGCACGAAGGCGAGCCGGCGTGCCCGTGCCACCGAGCTGTTGGAACTGGTGCACCTGGGCGGCGCCGGGGACAAGCGTCCCCACGAGCTGTCCGGTGGCATGAGGCAGCGCGTTGCGTTGGCCCGTTCCTTGGCTCAAGACCGGCAGTTGCTGCTGATGGATGAGCCGTTTGCTGCCCTCGATGCGATCACCCGCGACCTCCTCCACGACGAACTCGAGCGGATCTGGAAGGAAACGGGCCGGACCATCGTGTTCGTCACCCACAACGTGCGCGAGGCCGTCCGTCTGGGTCAGCGCGTACTGCTCTTGTCCTCGCGTCCCGGCCGTGTGGTGGCTGAATGGGATGTCACCGAGGAGCACCGTACCGATGCCGGCCGCGCTGGGGAGCTGACCGGAGTTATTACCCGCCGTCTTCGCGAGGAGATCCGCCGCCATGCCAAGTAACCCCATTACCACCGAAGAGCGGACCCTTCCCGTGACTGAATCCAAAGAGCACATCACTTCGCCGTCGCTGAAGGGCAACGCCTCCGAGCTCCGGGACCTTGAAGCCGGTCTGGACAACCTCCAATCGGACAGCCGACGCAAGACTGGTATCGACTGGAAGCGGGTGCTGCTGCCCGTTGCCGCGCTGGTGGTCCTGATCCTCGCGTGGCAGTTCTACGTTTCGCTTGAGTTCAAGCGCCGCGACCTCGTTCCCGGGCCGCTGGATGTCCTCACCCAATTCGTGACGATGTGGGGTGAAGGCAAAGTCCAGGAAGCAGTGTGGACATCTCTCCAACGCGGTGTGGTCGGCTTCCTGATTTCGGTGGTCATCGCTACTCCCGTGGGTTTGATCCTGGCCCAGGTAGCTCCCTTGCGGCGTGGGTTCGGGCCGCTGATTTCCGGGTTGCAGGTGCTCCCTTCCGTGGCCTGGGTTCCCGCAGCGATCATCTGGTTCGGCCTGACCGACGCCACCGTGTACTTTGTGGTGTTCATGGGCGCCATCCCGTCCATCATCAACGGGCTCATTTCCGGTGTGGACCAGATCCCGCCGCAGTACCGCAGCGTGGGCACAGTCCTTGGCGCGAACCGGCTCCAGATGGCGCTGCAGATCGTCCTGCCCGCCGCACTTCCCGGCTACATCGGCGGTTTGAAGCAGGGCTGGGCCTTCTCCTGGCGTTCACTCATGGCCGCCGAAATCATCGCGGTGGGTGGCACGATTGGTTTCGGGCTGGGCTCCTTGCTGGATCAGGGCCGATTGCTCTCCGATATGACCATCGTGATGTCCGCTATCCTGCTGATCCTGTTCGTGGGCATTCTGATCGAGATCCTAGTGTTCGGGCCCATCGAGAAGCGTCTGCTGCAACGCCGGGGTTTGCTGGCGGGCAGCAGCCGCTAAGTCCTGGCGGCGGGCGCACCACTTTGCGCCGCGCGCACCACTTCTTCGCCGAGTCCGCACCCTTTCGCGCCGTTTGCACCAGCGGTTACGGGGGCGATCGGCGGTAAGTGGTGCGGACACCCGACGTAGCGCAAAGGCCCGACGGCGACCTTCCGCCGTCGGGCCTCTGCATCACCACACCGTGGGGCTAGAGTCCGGCCAGGAGGTCCTGCATTTCCCGAATCTCAGCTTCCTGGGCAGCGATGATGTCCTTGCCAAGCTGAACGGCCTCGGGATTCTTGCCTTGGCTGGTCTCGGTTTTGGCCATGCTGACGGCGCCTTCATGATGCGCGATCATCTGGGTCAGGAAGAGTTTGGCCGCTTCCATGCTTTGGGCATCCTTGAGTTTCTGGAGGTCGGCGTCGCTCAGCATGCCGTCCATGCCGTGACCGCCATGGCCGTCCGCAGGCATGGTGGCATTCTCGTTCCAGCTCTTGAGCCAAGCCGTCATCTTCTCGATCTCGGGTGCCTGGGCTTCTTTGATCTTGACGGCCAAGGCGGTTACTGCGGGCGGGATGTCAGCCTTCGCGAGCATGGCGTCGGACATCTCCACTGCTTGGGCGTGGTGGGGAATCATCATCCGGGCGAACATCGTGTCTGCGGCGTTGCTGCTGTTCGCTGAAGGGCTGGCGGAAGTGCTGGAACCTCCGTGGTCCATGCCCGGCATGGAATCGGATCCGGAGTTGGGGGCACAACCGGCCAGCGCAATCAGGCTTGCGACAGCGGCTCCGGTAAAAGTGAAGTGAGTCCTGTTCATCAGAAAAAGGTCCTTTGCCAATTTAGGCGGCCGTTTGTAAACCGCCGAGGGGTAAGCAGATGGTGATGAGATAAGCGGGCCCGGCTGTCGCGGGCCGCGCCGGTGCTTACGTACGGCTGATACAGAGCTGCACGGGTGTAGGACCGAGGGGTTGGTAGGACCAGGAGCGGGGGAGATTGTGAAGTTCCCACGAGACGGGGATTGCTCCGACAGCAACGGCTGGAGGCGGAGCGGCCAAGGAACCTGTTTGTAGCGAAGGGATGCAGTTGGTGGTGGTCGCCTGGGTGCAGGAGCAGCTTCCAGACGTGCACTTGTCCGCATCAGCAGGCGGGCTTCCGTGGAGCTGCGCGGTGTCGTGAACGTGGAGCGCGGATTCGGCAGGTATGATAGGTGACGCAGAGCTCGCAGAGTGGGCGCCATGAGATCCGCTGACCACGTGCATTCCGAAGATGCCCGCCATGACGGCTGCCACCAGAAGCAGGAGCGGGACCCGCCCGAGGAAGGTAAGAGGCCCGAGGACGGCTGCAGGAGTTTGAGGAGGGATCGGCTTTTTCACGATGCTCCACTACCTCCTTCGCTGTCCTGCTTCCACCATATACAGACAGTACGAGCATACCCCCGGTGGGTATACATTTCGACAAATTTCTACTCTATGCTCATTTGCCGTCGAAGCCTAGAATCGTCGGATGGGCCTTCTTACGTTCAGCATCAACGTCACGCTCGATGGTTGCGTCGATCATAGGGAGGGCATCGCCGATGACGAGACGCACACCCACTTCACCCGCCTCCTGGACCAGAGTGGGGCAATGCTCTGGGGCCGTACTACTTACGAAATGATGGAGGACTACTGGCCGTTGGTTGCCCGCGGCGAGGTGGACGCACCACCGGCCCTACGCGAGTGGGCGCTTAGTCTGGAGACCAAGCCCAAGTACGTCGTATCGGCAACGCGGAGCGACTTCCCCTGGACCAACAGCCATCACCTGGTTGGTGAGTTGCGAACGGCGGTGCAGGAACTCAAGGACAAGACTCCAGGCGGGGTGCTCGTGGGCAGCGGCAAACTTGCCACAGAACTGGACCGACTGGATCTGATCGACGAGTACAAATTCCTCGTCCACCCCATGATCACCGGCCACGGCCCCACCCTGTATCAGGGCGGACTGCCAGGCACCCGGCGCCTGGAGCTGATCTCGGCCGATCCGCTCAGCAACGGTGCGGTGGCCATGCACTATCGACGGGCTGATTGAGGAATTACCACACCGCTCGAAGTGTTGTCCCGAACATGCACAGCAAACGGATCGGCTTTCTTTCCTTCGGACATTGGGCACGTGTCCCGGGCTCCCTCGTACCAACGGCCGGAGAAGCACTTAAGCAGGGAATCGAACTGGCGGTGGCCGCCGAGGAACTGGGTATAGACGGCGCGTTCTTCCGTGTCCACCACTTCGCCCGGCAGCAGGCCTCGCCCTTCCCGTTGCTTGCAGCCATCGCAGCCCGGACCACCCGCCTTGAAATGGGCACCGGGGTTATCGACATGCGCTACGAGAACCCGCTGTACATGGCCGAGGAAGCAGCGGCCACGGACCTCATCAGCGCCGGCCGTCTGCAGCTCGGCGTGAGCCGTGGTTCACCCGAACCCGCACGGAACGGGGCCGCGAACTTCGGGTACGTCCCTGAAGACGGCGAAGACGGCGGCGACATGGCCCGGCGCCACACAGCACTGTTCCGCAAAGCGATTGCCGGGCACGGCGTTGCCGAAGCGGATCCCCATTACGCCGGCGGAGCCACAGGTCTGCTGCCCATACAGCCCCAGTCGCCCGGCCTCCCGCAAAGAATCTGGTGGGGTGCCGGAACACGGAAAACAGCCGTTTGGGCAGCCGAGCAAGGCATGAACCTCATGAGCTCCACCCTCCTCACCGAGGACACAGGGGTGCCCTTCGACGAGCTGCAGGCAGAGCAGATCCATATGTTCCGCGAGGCGTGGGCCGCAGCCGGACACGACTTTGAACCAAGGATTTCCGTGAGCCGCAGCGTGATACCGATTGTGGACGACGTCGACAACCACTACTTCGGCCTCCGCGCCCAAGCGGACAGCCAGGACCAGGTAGGAATTCTCGACGGCGCGTTGTCCCGTTTTGGGAAGAGCTACATCGGCGAGCCGGACGCCCTGGCTGAAGAGCTGGCCAGGGACGCCGCAGTCCAAGCGGCAGACACTGTCCTGCTCACGGTACCCAACCAGTTGGGCGTGGATTACAACGCCAAGCTTTTGGGCAACGTCGCGAAGCACATCGCCCCGACGATCGGGTGGAACGCGAAGGCCTAGGAAGCCACCGCCGCCACCGCCGCCAGCCCGGCAGCCGAAAACGATGCAGGCTCAACGAAGACCCGATACCCGCGGTCGTGATCGAATCCGTGAATTTCGCGGGTGTCCAGGGCATCCATAAATTCGAGCGTCTGCCGTGTAATCACTTGGCCCGGGACAAGGATGGGGAAGCCCGGGGGATACGGCGTGACGAAACCGGCCGAGACCACTTCCTGTCCCGTGGAAACCGCTGCAGCTACCTCAGCTGCAGACAGGTACACAGTGGAATCGGGCTTGTAGCTCTCAAAGTAGGCTGCCCGGATGTCCCCGTCCTCGCAGGCATCGTCAACCCGGAAGCGCGCGGCGAACGTGCTGAAGTCGGGGAGCGGGGGAGTCGGGCGGGGCGCATCGGATGGGGATGGAAGAGTCCGCTGCCGCGCCGCAGGATGTGGATTCTCAAAACTCTCGGCTAGCTTCACCAGGACCTCGATCAGGTAGGCCACGGAGCTGCGGGAGGTGCCGATGTTGGTCATGAACAGCACAGTGTTCCGGGACGTTTTGTTCACCTGGATACCGTGATCGTCCATGAGGTAGCTGTGGCGGAAAGTATCGCCGTCGATCCCGGTCTTGCTGATGTCCAGCGTGAGGCGGCTGGGATCGATGACGAACTCGTCCCGCTGCCAGGCATCCTCCAGTTCGGCCAGCCCGTCCCGCAGCGGCATGCTGGAGCCGGTTTCCCGATAAATCGAACCGATGAGGTCCCGCGAGGTCAGCACCCGGAAGTACTTCTTCAGCAGCGGATGCCTGGCAACGGCCTGGGCCACGGAAACCGCAAGGTCGGATTGCCGTTGAACCAGACCGAACCCTTCCAGCTCAACCTGTCGCCTTCCGATGTCCAGGGACGCCAGAATCTGGTAGTTGGGTGAGGTAGACGTGTGGGTCATGTAAGCCTCGCGGAACGACTCCTGGTTGGAGCCGGCGAAATCCTGATCAAAGACGTGGATCATGGAACCCTGCCGCAAGGACGTGAGGGTCTTGTGGGTGGACTGCGTGGCGTAGACGCGGATCCGCGCCTTCGCGGGATCGGGAATCAGCCGGGTGTTGAGCCAGGCGTCCTCATCCACGGGTTCACCGGTGATCGGGTCGTGCAGGGCGGCCGCCTGTTCGGCGTACCGGGCAGCGTAGGCAGGGCTGTGGAACGAGGCCTCCAAAGCAGCAGCAGCTGCCATGCCGGTTCGACGGCGGTACACGGGATGGGAGCGGGCGAAGGCAAACCACGCCTCGTCCCAGAGGAAAACCAAGTCGGGTTTGATGGCAAGGCATTCCTCCATGACCCTTTCGACGTCGTAGACAACGCCGTCGAAAGTGCAGTTGGTGAGGGTCACCATCTTCACCTCATGGAGCCTGCCTGCCCGACGGTACTCCAGGAGCCTGCGTTTCAGGCTCGCCAGGGGAACAGCGCCGTAGAAGGCGTACTTGTCCAAGGGGTAGGCGTCCAAGTAGGAAACGCGGGCACCGGCGAGCACGAAGGCGTAGTGGTGCGACTTGTGGCAGTTTCTGTCCACCAGGACAACGTCGCCGGGAGCAAGCAGCGATTGATGCACGATCTTGTTGGCTGTGGACGTGCCGTTGGTGACGAAGTAGGTTCGCTGCGCCCCGAACGCGCGGGCAGCCAGCTCCTGTGCCCGCTTGATGGATCCGTGGGGATCGAGCAGTGAGTCCAGCCCGCCGGAGGTGGCAGAGGTTTCGGCCAACAGCAGGTTCGTCCCATAGAAATCGGCCATGTCCCGGATCCACGGCGAACTCCCGACGGAAGCTCCCCTGGAAATTGGCAGCGCGTGGAAGACGCTGGCGGGGCGACGGCTGTATTCCTGGAGGGCGGTGAAGAACGGTGTTTCGTACCGTTCCGCCACTCCGGACAAAAGCGACAGATGCAGGTCCAAATGATCCTGCCTCCGGAAGATCCGCCTGAACTTCCTGGTGAGCGATCCCGCCAGCGATTCGATGGAAACCCCTGCCACCAGGTAGACGTCCAGCTCGGGCCGAAGACCTGAGATCGCGTCGGCCAATCCAAGAATCCGTCTGATGGGCCGCGAGTCCTGCAGGTCCGCCGGGGTATGCCGGGCCAGGAAGCGTCGGAGGTCGCTGCCCAGCAGATGTGAGCTGCGGAGTGCGAAGCCCGGCCGAAGGACAACAGACTGGATAGCGGGGTTGAGCATGACGGCTACCAAGGCATCTTCATAGCTGGGAACCACATTGACGGTGTAAGTGAAAGCATCAGACGGCCGCCTCTGGGCAGCCATGGTGTTCTTCAGTGCTTCGGCTTCGTCGGGGTCAACGGTGTCAACCACCACTACCTCAAAGCGCGGCCGCTCAGCCGGCTCGGGCTGGTCAACAACTTCCTCGTCCAACACCTCCCCGCGCGGCACCGCAACCGTTTCCCCCGCAGAAGCGAGCGGAAGGTTGGACAAGCCGCCCAGAAGCTGGAGCGCGGCCTGGGGTTCGCCGTCGTCGATCAACTGGCGCAACTGGACCACGGCGCCGACTCCCGGTTCAGCCCAATACGGTTCCACCGACATCAGAAGGGCAAGGGTCCGGTCGATCTGGGACAGCAGCCCGGACTCCCGGTGTCGGGCTGAGGCCAGCTGCCTGAGTGCGTATCCCAAAAACTCCCACGCATCGGCACGGGACCGCCAGGCCCGGCTGGGTGTGCCGATTTTCAGGGACGGGGAAGGGTTGCTCATGTGTTTCACTTTCGAACTGAAGATGTGGCTAGGACGTCTGGGCAGTGCGGATGCGGCCGCGATACGCATACCAGCCAGCTATCAGCAGCGGCGCCAGCACCAGCAACGAGGCCAGCACCCAGCGGCCGGTCTCCGAGAACCCCATGGTGACCAGGACAAAGGCCAGGAACGCGAGCGTGATGTAGGAGGTGAAAGGCGCTCCGAACAGCCGGAACGCCGGCCGGACAACTTTGCCGCTGCGGACCCATGATTGGAGCTTGATGTGGCAGAGCATGATGGTGGCCCAACCGCCGATGATGCCCACCGCCGAGATTTCAAGCACGATCTCAAAGACCTGTGACGGTACGACGGCGTTCAAACCAACGCCCACCAGGGTAATGACGGCCGTGAGGAGGATGCCGCCGTAGGGCACGCCGGACGCGCTGATCCGTCCCGTGAATTGCGGAGCCGAGCCGTTCACGGCCATGGAACGGAGGATGCGGCCTGTGGAGTAGAGGCCGGCGTTGAGGCTGGAAAGCGCCGCCGTGAGGACCACGAAGTTCATCACAGAGGCGGAAATAGCTCCAGCCTGCGGATCTCCGAGATGCGAGAAGAACGTGACAAACGGCGATTCGCCGGATTTGTAGGACGTGAAGGGAAGCAGAAGCGAGAGCAGCAGGACGGAGCCCACGTAGAAGACTCCGATGCGGATGACCACGGTGTTCACCGCTTTGGGCATCACCTTGTGGGGGTTGGCCGTTTCTCCTGCGGCGGTGCCTACGAGTTCCACCGCAGCATAGGCAAACACCACGCCGCTGATCGCCAGGAGCGGTGCCACAGCTCCCATGGGGAACATGCCGCCGTTCTCTGCAATGACGTTGAAGCCCGGAACGCCTACATCCGTCCGGCCGCCAAAGACAATAAAGCAGATCCCTACGACGAGGAAGGTCACCAAGGCACCCACCTTGATCATGGCGAACCAGAACTCCATCTCGCCGAAGATCTTCACGGACACCAGATTCAGGGCGAGCACCACCACTAAGGCGATGAGCGCAATCAACCATTGCGGGATGTCGTTGATGGGTGCCCAGTATTGGCCCCAGAACTTCACATAAAGGGCAACGGCAGTGACGTCCACAATGGAGGTCATGGCCCAGTTCAGGAAGTAGAGCCAGCCGGCGGTGTATGCCATTTTCTCGCCGTAGAACTCCCGGGCGTAGGAAACGAAGGACCCGGACGTGGGGCGATACAGCACCAACTCGCCCAGTGCCCGGAGGATCAGGAAGGCAAAGAATCCGCACACGGCGTAGACCAGGATCAGAGCGGGCCCGGAACCGTTGAGACGGCCGCCGGCACCCATGAAGAGCCCGGTACCGATCGCACCGCCGATGGCGATCATCTGGATTTGCCGGGGCTTGAGGGTTTTCCGGTAACCGGCTTCCTCTTGGGCGAAAGCGCCCGACGACGTTTCGGCGGCTAAGTCTGCTGGGGAGGGAAGGGTCTGCGTAGACGCAGGGGCGGGTATCACTTCGGGGGTCTCCTTTGACTCCGGTGCCACGTCAGGTGGCTCAATACTCCAAAACGTGGGGCCTGCCTGTTGGAAAAGTGCGGCCGAAATTGGCCGCGCTGCAGGCAGTATTCGTGGTGTTTGGGACAGGCGTTAACTCTAGGTGGCCTCCGCCGTCGACAAATTGGCTGGCGAACCAAATTCAGGGCCCGGCTCTTGTGCCGGGGGGACAACACTGGTGTTCTGGAGGGCCGGTAATGTTTCTCGCTGTGCATGTCTGCGTACATGTACCGGCGGAGCCCCTCAATGGCGAGGGAGCGTCCTGCTGAAGTGAACTGATGAGGAGAGGAAGCGATAGCTTCGTTGAAAGCCCTGGAAATTGACGACGACGGTGTCGTCACCTTATTGAGCGATGTCCTTGAAGACCTGGGCGTCCACAACGCACGGTTGCTGCTGGCCCCGGCAGAGGACAACAGAAACGTCCGCGAAACTATCATTGTTGACGCTGAAGACGACGATGCGATCCGCCCGGGGGCATTGGTCATGCTCATCGGCGTACGGGGACGCGCGGCGCTCCCCGCCCTTCGCAGGATCGTTGCCGACCGTCCTACGGCAGTAGCGGTGAAGGGTAACGAACGCGAGTTGGAAGCCGCAGCAGAGTTACTACGACCCACGGGCATCGGACTGGTGGCGGTGGCTCCGGGCTTGCGGTGGGACAAATTCGAAAGCATTGCCCTGGACAGGGTCCGCGAAAACGATGTCCTCGAAAACGACGGCCGCTTCAGCGATGTGCCCGGCGAAAGCGCCACGTCAGTGCATCGGGACCTGTTCGCGATCGCCCAAACAACCGCCACGCTGACCAACGGCCATGTGGTCATCGAAGATCCAGGCAATAAGGTGCTTGCCTACTCGCCGGCGTCCAATGATGTTGATGAGCTCCGCAGGCTGTCCATCCTGGCACGGCGGGGGCCTGAAAAATACCAAAAGCTGCTCAAGGAATCAGGGGTTTACAAGCACCTGCAGGCTACTGAAGCGCCTGTGCATGTGGAAGCCAACCCCGATGCAGGTCTTCGGGAGCGCGTAGCAATCGGTATTCATGCCGGCAGCCGTGTGATGGGGTACATCTGGTTGCAGGAAGGTGCGGAACCCTTGGCGGCCAACACGGATCGCATCATGGTGGGAGCCGCCCGCCACGCAGCGATCGAACTGGTCCGGCACCGCAACGAACAGTCCCAATCCATGCGCGAGGACCGGGTCTCGAGCCTCCTGAGCGGCACGGCTCAGGTGCATTCGCAGGCCCAGTCCGCAGGGATTGATCCGTCAAAACCAGCAGCGTTGGTCCTGATCTCCGCGGGCGGGTTGAGCCAGAGCGCCGCAGGCCTCCAACTACGCAGGGGAGAACTCTCCAAAGTGGCATCAATTCACGCCGCCGCGTACAGGCCAGGCGCGGTGGTGGGGGCACTCGGGATGGAAACGGCCATCATCCTTCCCGATCTGGACCCGCTCAAATCCCTTCCGGCCATCAACAGGCTGGTCAACACGATCGTTCGTGACGCCACCACCCACCTTCACTTCCAAGTGCAGGCAGCCGTGGGTCCCATCGTTCCGCGCTTGGACGCCTTGCACGCCACCCTTGATCACGTGCGCAGCGTCCTCAAAGTCATGGAGGCGACTCCCGAAGTTCGCGTGGCCTCCTACAGCGACGTGGAAACGACAGTCCTCACCAGGGAGCTGCTGGAGCTGCTGGAATCACGCACCACCTTGCGTCATGCAGGAGTCACCCGGCTGTGCAGCCGCTACCCGGAATTCGCACTGACCCTCCTGACGTACCTGGAGTTCTTTGGCGACGTGAACCGGTGCGCCGAGGAACTGGCCGTCCACCGCAACACAGTCCACTACAGGCTCCGCCGCGCCTGCGAAGTGGCGGGATTGGACCTGCAATCCGCAGATGAACGCCTCCTGGCGCACCTTCAGATCAGGCTCTGGACCTACGCAGGGACCAAGGGCTAGAACCGTGGACATCCAGAATCTCCTCGACGACATCGTCGGGGCTGTGCAGCCGCATGTCGGCCAGGGCAACGTTGCTGACTACATTCCCCAGCTCGGAGCCGTGGATCCCCAACAATTTGGGATTTCCGTGGCAACCCGGGAGGGCGAGGTCTATTCAGCCGGAGACGCCCACGTGGATTTCTCCATCCAAAGCATCTCCAAGGTTTTCGCGCTCGCCCTGGTGTTGGCCTTTGACGGCGACGGAATCTGGAAACGCGTCTTTCGGGAGCCTTCGGGTAACCCGTTCAACTCGCTGATCCAGCTGGAAAGCGAGGAAGGGATTCCCCGGAACCCCTTCATCAACGCCGGTGCAATCGTGGTGACGGACAGGCTCCTCAGCATCACAGGCAATGCCGCGCACGCAGTGAGGGATTTGATGCGGCAGGAGACCACCAAGGTAAGCATCGATACCGATCACCACGTTGCCGGGTCCGAACTGGCCAATAGCCACCGAAATGCCTCCTTGGCCCATTTCCTGGCGAGCTGCGGCAACCTGGAGAACCCGGTGGACGAAGTCCTGGACTCCTACGCGAAGCAGTGCGCCCTGGCCATGACGTGTGAAGACCTGGCGCTCGCAACCCGCTTCCTGGCGGCCAACGGTTTGGGAACGGACGGCACCCTTTTGCTGTCGCCGGCGCAGACCAAGAGGATCAATGCCGTCATGCTTACCTGCGGAACGTACGACGCCGCGGGCGAATTCGCGTACCGCGTGGGCCTTCCCGGGAAGAGCGGCGTGGGCGGAGGGATCGTGGCCGTGGTTCCCAACAAGTGCTCCATCAGCGTGTGGAGCCCTGGCCTGGGACGGTCCGGGAATTCCGTGGCAGGCGTGGCCGCGCTGGACGAATTCACTACGCGTACTGGCTGGTCGGTCTTTTAGGCGCATTATTGATGGATGACCCCTCAACCGGGAAAGTCCGCAAAAGCCGCACTGGCGCCGGGAACCGAACCAACCGCCGTCGAGTTCCTGGCGCGGCTCCAGGCGAGGCAATCCGACGTCGAGCAGGCCAAGTACCAGCGGTATTTCAAGACCGGCGAGGGTGACTACGGCGAGGGTGATTTCTTCATGGGTGTCCGCATGGGCGAGGTCTTCACGCTTGCCAAGGAATTCGCGGCCATGCCCCCGGCTGAGATCGAGAAGCTCTTGGAAGAGGATATCCACGAGGCCCGCGCCGGAGCTGTGAAGATCATGGCGCTGCAAACGCAGAAAAAGAAGACCACGGAAGAGCGGCGCAAGGAGCTGTACGAGCTGTACCTGCGCAGGCATGACCGCATTAACAACTGGGACCTGGTGGACTTGGGCGCCGGGCGGGTGGTGGGCGGTTGGCTCATGGATAAGTCGCGGGATCCGCTGTATGACCTGGCCCGTTCGGAGAATATGTGGGAGCGCCGGACGGCTATCGTCGCCACGTCGGCGTTCATCCGCGAAGGCCAGTTGGATGACACATTCGCCATCGCTGGGATCCTCCTTCATGACAAGGAAGACCTCCTCCACAAGGCGGTGGGCGGTTGGGTCCGCGATGCCGGGCGCAGCAGCCGCGAGCGTCTGCTGGCGTTCCTCGACGAACACGCAGCCACCATGCCGCGGACGGCGCTTCGTTACGCGATCGAGCACTTGGGCAAGGAACAGCGCGCGTATTACCTGACGCTAAAAGACAGTGTTTCCCCGAACTAAGCGGGGAACTATGTGACGTTGGATTACCCAGCGTTACCGGGTGTTTCCGAGCCTTTGAAGCATGTTACGGCGCAGCCCTACAGTTTTTTCATGGCAATACAGGACATTTACCCCACCGCGCTGCGGCTGCTCGGCCGCCCGGTGCTGGTGGTTGGCGGCGGCCCCGTTGCGGAGCGCCGCGCCAAGGGACTGCTCGACGCCGGTGCTAAAGTCACCGTGGTCGCTCCCGTTGCCACCGACACACTTCGCGGTCTCGCCACTGCCGGTCTCCTCACCTGGGAGCAGCGCGAGTACTGCACCTCAGACCTCGACGGCGTCTGGTTCGCTCAAACCGCCACTGGCACAGCCGCTGTGGACACCCAGGTAGCTGCCGACGCTGAGGCGCAGCGCATCTGGTGCGTCAACGCCTCGGACCACGAAGCATCAGCCGCCTGGACACCCGCCGTTGCCGTGGTGGACGACGTCAAGATCGCCATCAACGCCGGGGGAGACCCGCGCCGTGCCATGGCCCTCCGCAACGCTGTAGCCACTGCCCTTGAAACCGGTGACCTGCCGCTACGCCGTCATCGCAAGCCGGGAACCGGCGGCTCCGTTGGCTCTGTCGCTTTGGTAGGTGGCGGTCCGGGCGACTCGGGACTCATCACAGTCCGCGGCCGTCGACTGCTGGGCCAGGCCGACGTCGTGGTTGCTGACCGTCTTGGCCCGCGCGAGCTGCTCAAGGAACTTGCCCCGGACGTCCGGGTGATCGAGGTAGGCAAGACGCCTGGCCACCATCCCGTGCCGCAGCTCGAGATCAACAGGATCCTCGTGGAGGAAGCCCTCAAGGGCAACCGGGTGGTCCGCCTCAAAGGCGGCGACCCCTACGTCCTGGGCCGCGGCGGTGAAGAAGCGGAGTTCTGCCGCCAGAACGGCGTCGAGGTTGAAGTGGTGTCCGGCGTAACGTCTGCGATTTCCGTTCCGGCGGCCGCGGGTATCCCCGTGACACACCGCGGCCTGGCCAAGGGCTTCAGCGTGGTGACCGGCCACGAAGAGCTGTCCGAAGTCCCGGCACGCCCCGATCACACTGTGGTGTTGCTCATGGGAGTGGCGCAATTGCGCGATTCCGCGGCTGAGCTGGCGGGCTCGGGTCTGCCTTTGGACACACCAGTAGGTATCGTAGAGAACGGGTATTTGCCGGACCAGCGCGTCACTATCGGCACTCTGGGTACCATCGCGGACCAGGCGGAAGCCGTCGGCGTGGCCAACCCGGCGGTCATTGTGATCGGCGACGTGGTCCGTGTCAGCCCCTTTGCACCGCAGCACTTCAAGACCGCTGACTACAGCACTATTACCCCAAATCGTCCCCGCGTCCGCAGTAACTAGCCCCCCGGCCCAACTAGGTAGCAGCAGAGCGCGTTTTGAGCCCTCAAAACGCGCACAACTGCGACCTAGTTGGGATGACTGAACAGAAGAAGGAACACAGCCGTGTCAATTAGCACCCCCGTAGGTTCTGCGGACCGTCCGCTTCGCGTCGCCGTCATCGGCTCCGGCCCGGCCGGCGTTTACGCAGCTGACATCCTGACCAAGAGCGAGGCCGTCAAGAGCGGCGAACTCAACGTCAGCATCGACCTCTTCGACCGCTACCCGGCACCGTACGGCCTGATCCGCTACGGCGTCGCGCCGGACCACCCCCGCATCAAGGGCATCGTCAACGCCCTGCACAAGGTCCTGGACCGCGGCGACATCCGCTTCTTCGGCAACGTTGACTACGGTACGGACATCTCCATCGAGGACCTCCGCAAGCATTACGACGCCGTCATCTTCGCCACCGGCGCCATCAAGGACGCCGACCTGAATATCCCGGGCATCGAACTCGAGGGTTCCTTCGGCGGCGCCGACTTCGTCTCCTGGTACGACGGTCACCCGGACGTTTCCCGCGAATGGCCGCTTGACGCAAAGGAAATCGCTGTCCTCGGCAACGGCAACGTGGCCCTTGACGTGGCCCGTGTTCTCTCCAAGCACGCCGATGACCTCCTGGTCACCGAAATCCCGGACAACGTTTACGCCGGCCTGAAGAACTCCCCGGTCACCGACGTTCACGTCTTCGGCCGTCGCGGCCCGGCACAGGTGAAGTTCACCCCGCTGGAACTCCGCGAACTTTCGCACTCCAAGGACGTGGACATCGTCCTCTACGCCGAGGACTTCGAATTCGACGAAGAGTCCGATCGCCAGGTCCAGACGAACAACCAGACCAAGACCATGGTGGGCACGCTCACCAACTGGATCGCCGAGCAGCCCGAGGATCTTTCCGAGCTCACGGCTTCCCGCCGCCTGCACCTGCACTTCCTGCACAGCCCGGTGGAAATCGTCGACTCCCCGGAAACCCCGGGCAAGGTTGCCGGCATCAAGTTCGAGCGCACCGAGCTTGACGGCACGGGCAACGCCCGCGGCACCGGCGAATTCATCGACTACCCGGTCCAGGCCGTGTACCGCTCCATCGGCTACTTCGGTTCGGCCCTGCCGGACGTCGAGTTCGACCACAAGAAGGGCGTCGTCACCAACGACGGCGGCCGTGTCCTGGACGCCGACGGCCAGCATGTACCCGGCCTCTACGCAACGGGCTGGATCAAGCGCGGGCCGGTTGGCCTCATCGGCCACACCAAGGGCGATGCCCTCGAAACTGTCACCTACCTGTTGGAGGACCGCGAAAACCTGCCGGTCGCCGAGGTTCCCGCGGCAGACGCCGTCGTGGATCTGCTCGATGCCCGCGGCGTGAAGTTCACCAGCTGGGAAGGCTGGCTGGCCCTTGATGCACACGAGCTCGCTCTCGGCGCAGCAGCCACCGAGGCCGGCGCCTCCCACGGCGTTGAGGTCAAGCGTGAGCGCATCAAGGTTGTCCCGCGCGAGGACATGGTCAACATTTCGCGTGATGGCGTAGCCGCACAGGTCTAGTACTTCCGGTTCTTTGCTGGCGGGGTCACTCAGTTCGAGTGGCCCCGCCCTGCTTTTAAGCTCGCTCTGTCCCGCCCGGCGGTACCCTGAGTCATGGACGTCGTCGTCATTGAAACTCCGCAGCTGGGCGACCGCAGCTACTTGGTGCATGACGGCTCAGTTGCGTTGGTGATCGACCCCCAGCGGGACATTGACCGGGTGGAAGCTGCGGCTCGTGACGCTGGCGTCCGGATCACCCATGTAGCCGAGACGCACCTGCACAACGACTACGTCACGGGCGGCCTCGTTCTGGCGGAGAAGCATGGCGCTGACTATTTGGTGAACGCCGCTGATGAGGTCTCCTTCACGCGCGTCCCTGTCACGGACGGCCAGGTTCTTCGCGTTGGCCGGCTTTCCGTTTCGGTAGTTGCGACGCCTGGCCACACCCACACACACCTTTCCTATGTGGTGCGGGATGACACGCACGACGGCGGCACGGAGGCCGTGTTTTCCGGCGGCAGCTTGCTTTACGGTTCCGTTGGGAGAACGGACCTGGTCTCTCCGGGGGACACCGCGAAGCTGGCCCATGACCAGTACTCCTCCGTCCGGCGCCTGGTGGATTCGGCGACACCCGAAGCGGCGCTCTACCCGACGCATGGCTTCGGCTCGTTCTGTTCCATCGGCCCGGCGAGCCATCAAGAGACCTCGACGATCAGTGAGCAAGCCGCGTCAAACCACGCCCTGACAGATCGGGACGAGGACCACTTTGTCTCGCAGTTGCTGCAGAACATCACGGCCTACCCCGCGTACTACGCCCACATGAATCCTCTGAATGCCGCTGGTCCGCACCCTGCAATCCTTGACGTCCCGGACTCCGTGGACGCAAAGGAACTGGGCCGGCGTTTGAGGGCAGGGGAGTGGGTGGTGGACCTCCGGCATCGCGTGGCCTTCGCGGAAAGCCACTTTCAGGGCAGCGTGAGTTTTGAGTACGGCCGTGGGGACAATTTCACCAGTTACCTCGGCTGGGTGATCCCGTGGAACCAGCCACTCACGCTAATGGGCCCACTCAGCGAGGTCGAAAAGGCGATCCGTGACTTGGCGAGGATCGGTATCGACAGCCCGGATGCCGCCGTCGGGCCTGAAGCGGCGATTCTGAACGTTGGTGCGTTGGCGCCCGAGTCCCCACAGGCGAGCTACCTGCACGGGGACTGGAGCTTGTTGCTCAGGGAACGGGAACCGGCAGACGTGGTGCTGGATGTTCGCCGACCGGACGAATTTGAGGCCTCCCATGTGGTGGGTGCCTTCAACGTTCCCGTCTACGAGCTCCTCGGGAAGATCACTGAGCTGCCGGACGCGAGGATCTGGGTGCACTGTGCCACGGGATATCGGGCGAGTGTCGCGGCCAGCCTGCTGGACCGGGCCGGGCGCGAGGTGGTGCTGATCAATGCGAGATTCAGGGATGCGGCCGGGATCGGAATTGAAACCACTCAGCCGTGAAGGAGCCTGGCTAACGCGGGGCCTGGTCTGCGCAGAAATCCAGGTTCCGGTACACGCTC
This sequence comes from Paenarthrobacter sp. TA1.8, assembly GCF_048595705.1. Taxonomy (NCBI): domain Bacteria; kingdom Bacillati; phylum Actinomycetota; class Actinomycetes; order Micrococcales; family Micrococcaceae; genus Paenarthrobacter; species Paenarthrobacter sp. TA1.8. The sequence continues at coordinate 3,667,656 of NZ_CP184287.1, read as the reverse complement.
TGGACGGCGGCATCGGGGTCGTGTGCCTCCAAGGCGTCCACCAGTTCGTCGTGGCCTTCGCGCGGAATGCCGTTGAAGCCTTCCTTGCGTTGCTGCCGGAGGAGGTCGTTGTGGAACACTCCGCCGAACGAAACGTACAGCTGATGGAGCAATGGATTCCCTGAAGCCAAGGCAACGCGTTCGTGGAATTCCCAGTCGGCACTGGCCCACGTGGGGTAGTCCTCGGCTTGCCAGGCATCGTGGCGGAGCGAGAGGAGGCGGCGCATCTCGGCCAGGTCCTCGGCGGTAGCGTGCCTGGTGGCCAATCGGGCAGCCTGGGTGTCCAGGCCGAGCCGGACCTCCACGATGTGTTCCTGAGTGTGCTCCAGGTACATGCGCTGCGCCGCGCCGGACATCTCACTATTGGCCCGCACGTAGGTGCCATCCCCGCGCCGGACTTCCAGCATGCCGGAGTGGGCCAGCGCCTTGATGGCCTCGCGCAGGCCCGCGAAACACCTAAGGTGGACATGAGCTCTGGCTCGGCTGGGATTCGCTCCTGGAGCGGCCATTCACCGGACTTGATCATGTCCCGCAGCTTGGCGGTGATCTCCTCGGCAAGGGCCGGGCGATGCGAAGGGGTCAGGGTCATGCTGTCCTCGGTCCGGTCTTGGTGGCAGTGCGCTTGCTCGTGAGCAGGTGGCAGGTAACCATGAGCGCCACGGCCACGATGGACAGCAGGCTCAGCGGCAGCACCCAGCCGCCGGTGGCGCTGTGGAGCAGCCCCATGCCAAAGGGGCCTATTGCCGCAATCAAGTATCCCAGCGATTGGGCGATGGTGGAGAGCGCGGTGGTTTCCGCCGTCGAACGTCCGCTGCGGCTAATGATCACCAGGACCAGCGGGAAGATGCCCAAGCCGAAGCCGAAGAGCACTGCGGGCACAACCGCCAGCGACGTCGGCAACCAGACCATCGCGGCGATGGCCAGCAAGGTGGAGCTGCTGGCGAGATACAGTGCGGGGCGGAGCATGCGGGGGCGGGAGCCGAACGCGAGAAGGATCATGCCGGCAGCGACGGAGACCAACTGCATCACGCCGAACTGCAGGCCGCTTTCGGAGGCGCTGAGGCCTTGCGAGGTCAGGATGTAGGCGAACCAGCTCATTACTGCGTAGGCAAGGAACGCCTGGAAGGTGAAGATCGCGGTAATCAGGATGCCGAGGCGGGTACGCAGCAACGGCCACATGGACACCCGCGGACGGTCCGTTTTGGTGGAGTTGCGGTGGGTGTGGAGGACAACCGGCAGGAAGCCCAGCAGGGCCGCGACGCCAAGGATTCCCCAAGCGGCCAGGCCCATGGACGGCGAGCCGAGTTCCTGAGCCAAAGGCACGCTTACGGCTGCAGCGAAGGTAGCGCCCCCGGACATGGTGAAAGTGTAGAGACCCGTCATCATGGAGGTGCGCTCTGAGTAGTGCTCACGGATGAACGACGGCATGGCCACGTTGCACACGGCCAGGCCGGACATCGCCAGGACGGTGCCTCCAAGGAGCGCGCCCGTTACCGGAACGCCACGCACCAGCAAACCGCCGGCCAGCAGGGCCAAGGCGATGGCGATGGCTTTCTCGACACCCACACGCCGGGTCAGCCAGGACGTTCCCATGCCCGCAACCGCAAAGCACAGCAGCGGGATGGAAGGCAGAATGGACGCCACCAGGGCGCCGTAACCCAGCACCTGCTGCAGGTCGTGGAACAGGGCAGCGGCGCTGGTGATGCCTGCGCGCAGGTTCAGGCCGATGAGCACCACCGCAATAATGCCGACGACGGCGACGACGCGCGTCTTGGGGACTGCGGAACTAGCCGAAAGCGCAGGGGCAGCCTGAGCGGGGCTCACAGTAGGGATGTTTCCGGTGCTGGGGGTAAGAGGAGTCGTCGCGGCCATATCTAAAGGTTAGACGTTTGACGTCTAATGTCTAGGGTTTTGTGGCGAAGCTCTCCGCGCGAGCTTGAGGGGCCCTAGCGAGGGTTGCGCGAGCCCAAGCGCTGGACCGCCAAGGCCAGCCACAGCTGCACACGGTCCTGCGTCTGGGAGGGGTCGTAGCCCGTCAATTCGGTGATCTGTGCCAGGCGGTAACGCACAGTGTTGCGGTGCAGGGTAAGGGCTTCGGCCACGGCCGCCACTGACCCGTTGTGGTTCAGGTAGCTCTCCAAGGTGGCCACCAGTTCGGCCCCGTGGGCGGCGTCGAACTTCCGCAGCGGCGTGAGGGACTCGCTGGCCATATCCGCCAACGGAACATCCTCGCTGGCAAGCAGCAGGGATGTCAGGCTCAGGCGCTCCGGCTCGTTGACCGGCAAGCCGTGCGCCACGGCGTCGCGCGCTTCAAAGTAGCTCCAACGCAGGCCGTTCGGCTTCGTGTAGGCGCCGCCGATACCTATGACGGCGTGGATGCCGGCTTCCTGCAGGTGATCGCTAAGGCTCTTGGCCAAAGCGGTGGCCGAACTGCCGTCGTCGCTGATGACAGTGACAAGGTCCTTCCCGACGACGGCGCTGACGCCGGCTTCCAGCGCCTGGGGCAGGGAGATGCTGATCAGTTGTTTGTGGTGTGCCGTGGACTCTGCCACGAGCACAACGTTCTTCCGGGTGCTGTTGATGCCCACGCCTGCCAGGCGCCGGGCGGCCTCGATGCTCTCAAGGGTGCCGTGGATGACGTCGTCCAAGACCTGACCGGCCATGGCGCGCTGGGCCTGGCGCTGCTTGACCATGTTGTTGAGCTCCACGCTGATCAGGTTTTGCGCGTAGCTGACGATGCCGGAGTCGACGAACGGCTGCCGCAACCAGAGCGTGCAGGCATCCCTGCGGCCGGTGGGAATCGGATACGAAGCCCAGCCATCCGCCGTCGGGGCCGGCTTCCCCGCCACGCTGTTGTAGAGCTGCGCGCTGAACTGGGTGAGCACCACATCAGTGCGGAGCATGCTGCCCAGTTGCTTGAGAAGTTCGTTCAGGCCTCCGCCGGTGAGGAGTGAGCGTGCCAGGATCTGGTGTCCGGCGAGGAGTCGTTCCAAGTTGGAGTAATGGTCGGCAGAGTGCGATTCCGCCACGAGTTTGCCGATCGCGATGAAGGGGATCTCGTAGGGGACTTCCACCAGGGGCAAGCCCCAGCGGTTGGCTTCTGCGATGAGAGCTTCCGGGACGGACTCGTGGGTGAGGCCGATGCCAAAACCGATCCCGACGGCACCAGCGCGTTGGGCCTGGCGGACGAATCGTCGCTGGTCGGCGGCGCTCTTGAGGCGCAGGCCGGTGGTGAGGACCAACTCTCCGCCGCTGAGGAAACGCTGGGGGTCTTCCAGTTCCGTCACCGCAACCCAACTGATGTCCTGGTTCCACGTGGTTTCGGCAAGGCCGGCTTGGCGGAGTTTCAGGGAGGGGACAGCGACGAGCGAAGCGAGGGACATTGCCATGCTTTCAAGCGTAACCCGGCACTGGGCAAGCGCACTAAGCGGGGGGTCCTTGTGTGTGCAGCTGGCTATTCCTTGGACCCCCTCCCTGGCATAGGCTCTGATCAGCTAAACCCATGCCCAGACTCCGAAAGAGGGTTGCACACCGTGGTTCAAACCTTGCAGAACTTCATCAACGGCGAATTCGTTACGCCGGCAGGTACGGGTCTCTTGGACATCGTGAACCCCGCCACCGGGGAAATCGTTGCCAAGTCGCCCATTTCGGTTCAGGCCGATGTGGACGCCGCCATGACCGCGGCCAACCAGGCTTTCAAGTCGTGGAAGAAGGCCACTCCCGGCCAGCGCCAGCTGATGCTCCTCAAGCTCGCAGACGCCGTCGAGGCCAATAGCGATGAACTCGTGGAAGCCCAGCACCGCAACACCGGTCAGGTCCGTTCCCTGATCGCCTCCGAGGAAGTTGCCGCAGGTGCTGACCAGCTCCGCTTCTTCGCCGGTGCAGCGCGCATCATCGAAGGCAAGTCCGCAGGCGAATACTTCGAGGGCCACACCTCCTACGTACGTCGCGAACCGATCGGCGTCGTAGCCCAGGTTGCTCCGTGGAACTACCCGTTCCTCATGGCCATCTGGAAGATCGGCCCCGCCCTGGCCGCAGGCAACACAATTGTCCTGAAGCCTTCCGACACCACCCCTGAGTCAACCTTGGTGCTGGCACGCCTGGCCGGCGAGATCTTCCCGGCCGGTGTCCTCAATGTTGTCCTGGGCACCGGCGAAACCGGCGCCATGATGGTTGACCACAAGGTCCCCGGCCTGGTGTCCATCACGGGCTCCGTCCGTGCCGGCATTGCTGTGGCAAGCGGCGCAGCCAAGGGCCTCAAGAGGGCCCACCTGGAACTTGGCGGCAAGGCTCCGGCCATCGTCTTCAAGGATGCCGACATCAAGAAGAGTGCCGCGGCCATCGCCGAGTTCGCGTTCTTCAACGCAGGCCAGGACTGCACGGCCATCACCCGCGTGTTGGTGGAGGACTCCGTCCACGACGACGTCGTGGCAGCGATGGTGGAGCACACCAAGACCCTGCACACGGGTTCGCAGAACGACGAAGACAACTACTTCGGCCCGCTCAACAACGTGAACCACTTCAACGCTGTGACCTCCGTGGTGGAGAACCTCCCGGCCAACTGCAAGATCGAAACTGGTGGCCACCGCGCAGGCGAGAAGGGCTTCTTCTTCGAGCCCACCATCATCTCCGGCGCCAAGCAGACTGACGACATCGTGCAGAAGGAAACCTTCGGACCGGTCATCACCGTCCAGAAGTTCAGCACCGAAGAAGAAGCGCTCGAACTGGCCAACGACGTCGAATACGCCCTGGCTTCCAGCGTCTGGACCACCGACCACGGCACGGCCATGCGCATGAGCCGCGACCTGGACTTCGGCGCGGTCTGGATCAACACCCACATCCTCCTGACGGCAGAGATGCCGCACGGCGGCTTCAAGCAGTCCGGCTACGGCAAGGACCTCTCCATGTACGGCGTTGAGGACTACACGCGCATCAAGCACGTGATGTCTGCGCTCGACGCGTAACCCGTACCTTCACCAGAGCTTCCCAGAAAGGCAACCACCTCATGACTACCACCGCGAACGAACTCTCGTACCGCATCGAGCAGAAGCGCAACATCAACGGCGCCTTCCCCGGCCCCAAGTCGCAGGCACTGGCCGAGCGTCGCGCCGCCGTCGTTGCTGCAGGCGTCGCCTCGGGCGTCCCCGTTTACGTTGAAGACGCCGACGGCGGCATCATCCGCGACGTCGACGGCAACTCCTTCATCGACCTCGGTTCCGGCATCGCCGTGACCAGCGTCGGCGCGTCCGACCCCGCCGTCGTCGCCGCTGTCCAGGAAGCTGCTGCGCACTTCACGCACACCTGCTTCATGGTCACCCCGTACGAGGGCTACGTTGCAGTTGCCGAGCAGCTCAACCGCCTCACCCCGGGCGACCACGCCAAGCGCACCGTGCTGTTCAACTCCGGCGCTGAAGCCGTAGAGAACGCCGTCAAGGTTGCACGCCTGGCCACCGGCCGCGACGCCGTGGTTGCTTTCGACCACGCCTACCACGGCCGCACCAACCTGACCATGGCACTGACCGCCAAGGCCATGCCGTACAAGACCAACTTCGGCCCGTTCGCGCCCGAGGTCTACCGCATGCCCATGAGCTACCCGTTCCGTGAAGAGAACCCGGAAATCACCGGTGCCGAGGCCGCCAAGCGCGCCATCACCATGATCGAGAAGCAGATCGGCGGCGACCAGGTTGCCGCGATCATCATCGAACCCATCCAGGGTGAAGGTGGCTTCATTGTCCCGGCCGAAGGCTTCCTCCCGGCACTGTCCGCATGGGCCAAGGAAAAGGGCATCGTCTTCATCGCTGACGAGGTCCAGTCCGGTTTCTGCCGCACGGGCGAATGGTTCGCTGTTGACCACGAAGGTGTTGTCCCCGACATCATCACCATGGCCAAGGGCATTGCCGGCGGCCTCCCGCTGTCCGCTATCACCGGCCGCGCAGACCTGCTCGACGCCGTCCACCCGGGCGGCCTCGGCGGCACTTACGGTGGCAACCCGGTTGCTTGCGCCGCAGCACTCGCAGCCATCGACACCATGGAACAGCACAACCTCAACGGCCGTGCACGCCACATCGAAGAGCTCGCCCTGGGCAAGCTCCGCGAACTGGCAGCCGAAGTTTCCGTGGTTGGCGACATCCGTGGCCGCGGGGCCATGCTGGCAATCGAGCTCGTCCAGCCCGGTTCCAAGGAGCCGAATGCTGAGCTCACCAAGGCTGTTGCTGCCGCTTGCCTCAAGGAAGGCGTCGTCATCCTGACCTGTGGCACCTACGGCAACGTGATCCGCCTGCTCCCGCCGCTGGTCATCAGCGACGAACTGCTCATTGACGGCCTCGAGGTCCTCGCAGCAGCCATCAAGGCTCACGCGTAAGACTTCACGCTTGTTTTTGGAGGAGGGCCGGGGACACCCCGGCCCTCCTCCTGCGTTTAAGCGGATTCTGTTTAGCTGGCTCCACCGCCGAGTTCGTGGGAATGCGCCGAGTTCGCTGGAGCGTTCCCGCGTTCTGGCACCGTTCCAGCGTTCTCGCTGTTCCCGCCCGTGTTACGGCTCGCCTCGCGGTTGTCCGCCAGCCCCGGCCTACAACGCAGGGAGTACCGAACAAGGGCGGGAATGAGGGGCTTACTAGCCAGCAGCCGCCAGCCGGGCCCTCTTCTTCAGCACCGAGTTTTTCCGAGTGGTGCGAAGCATGTCGATGGTCAGCAGCACCAGCGCCAACCACACCACGCAGAAACCGATCCAGCGGGCAGTGGTCATGGTCTCGTTGAACACGGTCAGCGCCACCACGAATTGGAGGACCGGAGCGAAGTACTGCAGCAGGCCGATGGTGGTCATGGGAAGACGGCGGGCTGAGGCGCCGAAGAACAGGAGGGGTACGGCCGTGATGACACCGGAAGCCACCAGCAGCCAGAAGTGGCCCGCGCCCAGCGTGGTAAGGGTTTCGACGCCGGTTACCGCGAGGACAACCATGGTGATGGCTGCAAAGGGAGCCAGCACCACCGTTTCCACGCTGAGGCTCGTGAGTGCGTCCACCTTGGGCCCGACACGCTTTTTCACGAAGCCATAGAGCCCAAAGCTGAAGGCCAGGATCAGGGCAATCCACGGGAGCTGTCCGTAGGAGAATGTCAGGACGCCCACGGCCACGAAGCCGATGCCCACAGCTGCCCACTGCAGGGGACGCAGCTTTTCTTTGAGGACGAAAACGCCGAGCAAAACCGAGACCAACGGGTTGATGAAGTAGCCCAGGGACGTCTCAACGGCGTGGCCCGTGGTGACCCCGAAAGTGTAGGTGAGCCAGTTGATGGCAATCAGAACTGCCGCCAGGGCCAAAGGACCGAACACGCTGCTGTCCTTCACCGCCGCCCAGAACGTCTTCCAGGCGCGCGTGATGGTGATGAGCAGTGCACAGAAGAGCAAGGACCAAACGATCCGGTTGGCCACGATCTCGATTGCGCTGGCCGGCATGAGGACGAAGAAGTACAGCGGAAGCAGGCCCCATAGACCGTAAGCGCCAATGCCGAACAGGATTCCCGCCGTCGACTCGCTCCGCACAGGCTTGCTGCCGGTTTTAGCGGAACCGCCGGTACCTCCACCGCCGCCCCCGACTGTCGTCGTCGTTGGCTGGTTTGAAGAGGGGGAGTTGGCAGCTATCTGATCCGGAGTCGACACATTGTCGCCAACACCGCCTGCACGCGCAATATTCCGCAATCTTTATCAATTTCTGTGACTCCTGCCATATAGGCGGTCCGGCGTAGGGTCGACATCTAGAATTGGAATCTGCGCGCCCCAACAACGGCGTGGCTCACTGCTTCGGAAGGGTAACGGTGTCCAACTCAGCCGCAACAACCCCCAATCGTCCGCTTCGCGTTGCGATCGTTGGTGCAGGACCCGCGGGCGTGTACGCCGCGGACATCCTGACGAAATCGAACGAGGTCAAAGACGGGCATGTGGAGGTCAGCATCGATCTCTTCGAGGCATATCCGGCGCCGTACGGCCTGATCCGCTACGGCGTGGCGCCGGATCACCCGCGGATCAAGGGCATCGTGAACGCGCTGCACAAGGTATTGGACCGCGGCGACATTCGCTTCCTCGGCAACGTGACATACGGGAAGGACCTCACACTCCACGATTTCCGTGCGTTCTACGACGCCGTGATCTTCTCCACGGGTGCCATCAAAGACGCCGACTTGAGGATCCCCGGCGTCGAACTGGAGGGATCCTTCGGCGGAGCCGACTTCGTGTCGTGGTACGACGGCCACCCGGACGTTCCCCGGGACTGGCCCCTGGATGCCAAGGAAATCGCCGTGATCGGCAACGGCAACGTGGCCTTGGATGTGGCCCGCATGCTGGCCAAGCATCCCGAGGAACTCCTGGTTACGGAGATCCCGGACAACGTCTACGCGGGGCTCAAGCAGTCGCCGGTCACCGACGTTCACGTCTTCGGCCGCCGTGGCCCGGCCCAGGTGAAGTTCACGCCGTTGGAGCTGCGCGAGTTGTCCCACTGCAAGGACGTGGACATCGTCCTGTACCCGGAGGACTTCGAGTTCGACGAAGCCTCGGATGAAGCCATCAGGACAAACAACCAGATCAAGACCATGGTCAACACCATGACCAACTGGCTGGTGGAGGAGCACGCGGAATCGGAACAGCCGTCATCGCGGCGCCTGCACCTGCACTTCCTGCACAGTCCCGTGGAGATCCTCGACTCGCCTGAGACGCCCGGCAAGGTCTCGGGCATCAAATTCGAGCGCATGCAATTGGATGGAACCGGCAACGTCAAAGGCACCGGCGAGTTCATTGAATACCCGGTCCAATCCGTCTACCGCGCCATCGGCTACCACGGTTCCCCGTTGGAGGAACTTGAGTACGACGCCCGCCGGGGCGTCATACCGAACGACGGCGGTCGCGTCCTGGACGCCGACGGCAAGCCCGTGCCGGGAATTTACGCCACCGGCTGGATCAAGCGCGGACCGGTTGGGCTGATCGGCCACACCAAGGGTGATGCCCTGGAGACCATCGGCTTCCTCCTCGAGGACAGGCTCAACCTGCCCCCTGCTGAGAACCCGGATCCGCAGGCCATCATCGACCTCCTTGAGGAACGCGGCGTCGAATACACCACGTGGGAGGGCTGGAACAGGCTTGATGCCCACGAAGCCGCGCTTGGTGCTGAGTGGACCGCCGGCGAAGGTAACGGTGTGGTCCGCGAGCGCATCAAGGTTGTTCCGCGCGAGGAAATGATCCGGATCTCCCGCGGCTGACATTCGTCTCCACCCGAACTAGACTTCACGGTACTGTCCCGCCCACCACACGTGCAGCGCACTGTCATTGCGGACTACCAGGGAGTTCGATGAGGAATCCAGTTCATCCGCCGGTTCCAGGCAGCGATGCCGCGGAGCTGTTGCAGAAGCGTGCTCTTACCGGCCACGAGCGTCTGGACTCCTTGCGTCTCGGGATGCCCGAGGACATCGTCGGATTGCGCCGTCTGGTGCGTGAATCCTGGCAACGTTCGGCAACACTGCAGGCCAACCCGGACGTCGCTGAGGCTCCCCTCGCAATGGACCGCGATGAGCTTGAGGAGTATCGCAGGCAGCACCCCTTGGCGACGATCATGCCGGTGATCAAGAAGCTCCTGGTTCAGCCTAGCCATGACAGCGGCCTGTTGGTGGCAGTGGGTGACGACGTCGGGCGGCTCCTGTGGGTGGATGGCGATCCCGTGATGCAGCGCCGCGCCGAGGGCATGATGTTCGTGGCCGGTGCGGACTGGTCCGAAGCTTCCGTGGGCACCAGCGCACCCGGGACTGCGCTGGCTCTGGACCGCAGCATCCAGATTTCCGGGGCGGAACACTTCAAACGCTCGGTCCATCCTTGGAGCTGCACGGCTGTTCCCTTCCACGACCCCGATTCCGGCGCTGTGCTGGGCGTTGTGGATATCACGGGCACGGAAACCGCCGTCGCCGCGCATACTCTTTCGTTGGTGGAGGCTACTGTTGCCGCCGCCCAGGCGCAGCTCCGTATTGAACGGCTGACGCTCGCCGCCGCCGTCAAGGACAAACCCCGACGCCGGAGCGCGGCTGCCGCCTCCGGCCATGCACTGTACCGGAACAGCCTCCAGCTGTTGGGCCGTGACCAAGCCCTGCTCAGCATCAATGGACGGACGGTTTCCCTATCTGCCCGGCACAGCGAGATCCTTGCCATCCTGAGTAACAACCCCGCCGGGCTCAGCGCTGAAGACCTGTGCACCCAGCTGTATCCCGGGGATGGTTCTGCCGTGACGCTTCGCGCGGAAATGGTGCGGCTCCGGAAGGTCATGCAGGAACTCAGCCCGGAGGCGGTCCCGGAATCCCGTCCTTATCGTCTCCCGGTTGAGCTGTTACCCGACTCCGGCCAGGTCCTCAGTTGCCTCCAGCGCGGCGCCCACCGCATCGCCCTGGAAATCTACAAAGGCGGGCTCTTGCCACGCTCGGAGGCGCCCGGCGTCGTGCAGTTGCGTGAACGGGTCTCGCACCTGCTGCGCGAGGCGCTGCTCAGCGACGGCAGCGTTGACTCGCTCCTGAAGTACGCTGAGCTGCCCGAGGCGAAGTACGACGTCGACCTCCGCCTTGCCGTCCTTAAGCTGCTGCCGCCGCGCTCACCCAAGCGGGCCGCCGTCGTGGCAGACCTTGAACGGATCGAAACGGAAATGACAGCGTGAGCTGATTCACATGGTTGCAACGTAGCTGCAACCTCCCTGCTCCTAGGCTCGGATCAATGGCGACAGCCACCGTGATTCGCAGCAAAGGAGCTAGCAATGACTGTTTATGCACAGCCGGGTGCCGAGGGTTCGAAGGTCACCTTCAGGGACCGCTACGAGAACTGGATCGGCGGCGAATGGGTTGCCCCGGTCAAGGGCGCCTACTTCGAGAACATCACCCCCGTCACGGGCAAAGCCTTCTGCGAGGTTGCCCGTGGTACCTCGGAGGACATCGAGCTGGCGCTGGACGCCGCCCATAAGGTTGCACCCTCCTGGGGCAAGACGTCGGCCACCGAACGCGCGGCCATCCTGAACAAGATCGCAGACCGCATCGACGAGAACGTGGAACTTCTCGCGGTGGCGGAAACGTGGGACAACGGCAAGCCCGTCCGCGAAACCCTGAACGCCGATATCCCGTTGGCTGCCGACCACTTCCGTTATTTCGCCTCCGCAGTCCGCGCGCAGGAAGGTCATCTCTCGCAGCTGGACGAGGACACCACGGCCTACCACTTCAAGGAACCGTTGGGCGTCGTTGGCCAGATCATCCCGTGGAACTTCCCCATCCTCATGGCCGTGTGGAAGCTGGCGCCGGCGCTCGCAGCCGGCAACGCCGTGGTTCTCAAGCCCGCCGAGCAGACGCCCACGTCCATCCTGGTCCTTATGGAACTCATCGGAGACCTCCTGCCAGCAGGTGTGGTGAACGTCGTCAACGGCTTCGGTGTAGAGGCTGGAAAGCCTCTCGCTTCCAGCTCCCGGATCCGTAAGATCGCCTTCACGGGTGAGACCACCACCGGCCGCCTCATCAGTCAGTACGCATCCAACAACCTCATCCCCGTCACCCTGGAACTCGGTGGCAAGAGCCCGAACATCTTCTTCGATGACGTCGCCGCCCAGAACGATGCTTTCTACGACAAGGCCCAGGAAGGCTTCACACTCTTTGCCTTCAACCAGGGCGAGGTCTGCACCTGCCCGTCCCGTGCACTGGTCCAGGAAGGCATCTACGACTCCTTCATGACGGATGTCGTGGCCCGGACCAACAAAATCATCCAGGGAAACCCGCTGGACACCGACACCCAGGTAGGTGCCCAAGCCTCGAATGACCAGCTGGAGAAGATCCTGTCCTACATCGACATCGGAAAGCAGGAAGGCGCCAAGGTCCTCACCGGTGGTGCCCGGGCCGAGCTGTCCGGTGACCTGGCCGGTGGCTACTACGTTCAGCCCACCATTTTCGAAGGCCACAACCGGATGCGCATCTTCCAGGAGGAGATCTTCGGTCCGGTGGTGTCCGTGACCAAGTTCAGTGACTACAACGACGCCATCGGAATCGCCAACGACACCCTCTATGGGCTGGGTGCCGGAGTCTGGTCGCGTAACGGAAATGTCGCCTACCGCGCGGGCCGGGAAATCCAGGCCGGCCGTGTGTGGGTCAACAACTACCACGCCTACCCGGCAGGCGCCGCCTTCGGTGGCTACAAGTCCTCAGGTATTGGCCGTGAGAACCACGCCATGATGCTGGACCACTACCAGCAGACCAAGAACCTCCTGGTCAGCTACAACGAGAACAAGCTCGGCTTCTTCTAAACCGTCCTGTTTATCGATCAAAGGAGATCGTCAATGACCAGCACCATGCAAGCTGCAGTAGTAACAGAGTTCGGAACCGACCTTAAGGTCATGGAGGTGGAACGCCCGACGCCGGGTCCCGGCCAGGCGCTGGTCCGCCTCATCACCTCCGGGGTATGTCATACCGACCTCCATGCCGCCGAAGGCGACTGGCCGGTCAAGCCCACACCGCCCTTCATTCCCGGACACGAAGGTGTCGGTGAAGTGGTGGCTCTGGGCGAGGGTGTCACGGACGTTGCCGTGGGCGATCTTGTGGGGAACGCCTGGCTGTGGTCCGCCTGCGGAGACTGCCAGTACTGTCGCACCGGTTGGGAAACCCTGTGCGAGTCTCAGCAGAACGGTGGTTACAGCGTTGACGGCTCGTTCGGCGAGTACATGCTGGTTGACACGCGCTTTGCTGCCCGCATCCCGGAAGGCTCGGACCCGGTGGAAGTCGCGCCGGTTCTGTGTGCCGGGGTCACGGTCTACAAGGGCCTGAAGATGACCGAGGCCAGGCCTGGTCAGTGGGTCACCATCTCCGGCATCGGGGGACTGGGGCACATCGCCGTGCAGTATGCGGTGGCCATGGGGCTCCGGGTCGCGGCGGTGGACATTGCCGATGACAAGTTGGCACTGGCCCGCGAACACGGCGCCGAGTTGACCGTCAACGCCCTGCATGAGGATCCGGCAGAGGTCATCCAACGTGAAACGGGTGGCTGCCATGGTGTCCTGGTGACAGCGGTTCACCCTTCGGCGTTCGGCCAGGCGATCGGTATGGCGCGCCGTGGTGGAACGATCGTTTTCAATGGGTTGCCTCCGGGAGACTTCCCTGCGCCGATCTTCGAGATCGTCCTCAAGGGCCTTACGGTCCGCGGCTCGATCGTGGGAACACGGCAGGACCTGGAGGAAGCACTGGAGTTCTACGCCCAGGGAAAGATCAAGCCAACGGTCTCCACCCGGGAACTCTCCGAAGTCAACGCGGTCTTTGACGAGATGAAGCACGCCAAGATCGACGGCCGAGTGGTCCTGAAGTTCTGATGGACAACACCAGCTTGGAAGCTGCGGTGACGCTGCCCGGGGAGGATTTCTCCCGGGTGGCGCTCACCGCGGTGTCCCTGGAACTCCTCCGCAAACTTTGGGACCAGCACGGGCCACTCATGTTCCATCAGTCGGGTGGTTGCTGCGACGGCTCTGCACCTATGTGCTATCCCGCGGGGGAGTTCCTCACCGGCGACTCTGATGTCCTTCTGGGCCGCTTCGATATCGGAGCCGGAGGAGAGCGGCAGCCCTTGGAGTTTTGGATGTCCAAGGAGCAGTTCAACTACTGGTCCCACACCCATCTGACCGTGGATGTCGTGAACGGCCGCGGCAGTGGATTTTCGGTGGAGTCACCCGAGGGCAAACGTTTCCTGATCCGTTCCACCCTCATGGACTGGGACGTTCCAAGCGTTTAAGGGCCCATGGCTGGTGTGACGGGGACAACGCGTCCCTGTCACACCGGCCACAGCAGTCACGCTGATTTGGGGGTCGTCTCACTATCTGGGATAAATATGGCCGTCCATTGGCCGGACACTATTCTTGATGAGTCCTATACCACTCCCATCCAGAATGTGGCATTTTTATGAACATTTTCAGGACCAAGTCAATCGAGCAGTCGATCGCCGATGCCGACGAACCCGGTCGCAAGCTTAAGCGCAGCCTGAGCACCTGGGACCTCATGATCATGGGCGTCGCCGTTGCTGTCGGCGCCGGGATCTTCTCAGTGGGCGCCAAGGCTGCCGCGAACTTTGCCGGCCCTGCCGTTACCATCTCCTTCGCCATCGCCGCTGTCACGTGTGCTTTGGCCATCATGTGCTACGCGGAGTTCGCCACAGCGATCCCCGTGGCAGGCTCCGCCTACGTGTTCACGTACGCCACCATGGGCGAGGTCCTCGCGTGGATCATCGGCTGGAACCTCATCCTTGAACTCTTCACCGCCGCAGCCGTGATCGCAAAGTATTGGGGCATTTACCTCAGTACGGTCTTCGGCCTGATGGGCGTGGAAATGCCGCCGTCAATCCAGGTGGCTGGTGTTGATCTCTACTGGGGAGCCTTCCTCATCGTCGCGATCTTCACCGTCCTGCTGGTGCTGGGGACAAAGCTGTCCGCCCGCGTTGGCAACGTCTTCACGCTGATCAAGATCGCCGTGGTGCTGTTCGTGATCGTTGTTGGCTTCAGCTACGTGAAGTTCTCCAACTACACCCCCTTCATTCCTGCCTCCGAGCCCACCGACTCCGGCGCCGCCGACGTCATGAAGCAGTCCTTCTTCGGCTTCCTCACCGGCGCTGCTCCGGCCCAGTACGGAACACTCGGCGTCTTTGCCGGCGCAGCTTTGGTGTTCTTCGCCTTCATCGGCTTTGACGTGGTGGCAACCTCCGCAGAAGAGGTCAAGAACCCGCAGAAGACCCTTCCCCGCGGTATCTTCGGTGGCCTTGCAGTGGTTACGCTGCTCTACATCCTGGTGTCCCTCGCACTGACCGGCATGGTGTCCTACACGCAGTTGGCCGAGGTGAAGAACCCCACCCTGACCACGGCTTTCGAGGCCGTGGGCAACACCGACGCTGCCAAGATCATCGCGTTCGGTTCCCTGGTGGGCCTGACCACGGTGATCATGGTGCTGCTCATGGGCCTGTCCCGCGTGGTCCTGGCCATGAGCCGCGACGGCCTCCTGCCCCGCTCGCTGTCCAAGACGAGCGAAAAGCGCTCGACGCCGGCCCGGTTGCAGATCATTTGTGGTGCGGCCGTGGCCCTGGTAGCAGGCGTAACCAAGGTGGACCTGCTCGAGGAAATGATCAACATCGGAACGCTGTCCGCGTTTGTGATGGTCAGCCTGGGCATCCTGGTATTGCGCAAGAAGCGGCCTGACCTCAAGCCGGCCTTCCGGGTCCCGTTCGGGAAGGTTCTGCCGTGGGTCTCCGCAGTCCTCTGCTTCTACCTCATGACCAACCTGGCCGTGGAAACCTGGATCTTCTTCGCGATCTGGCTGGTCATCGGCATGGCCATCTACTTCGCCTACGGCCAGCGCCACTCGCGGTTGAATGAGAAATTCGCCGCAGCCAAGGCCTCCGTCAATGGTGCCGCCGAAAGCCGCCAGACCAAGGGCGACGAGGACGAGGACAGCTACACCAAGGTTTAGACCAATGTGAGCAGCTTGTCGGACAGGTGAGCGATATGGAAGTACGGGACGCCCGGAGACCATCGGTTTCCGGGCGTTCCCGCGTTACGGCGCAGCATGCTCACCGACCCACTCCACCAGCGGCCTCAGCACTTCCCAACGGCCGGCGATCTCGTCCCGGGCTGTGGGAGTGGACAACCACTCCGGCTGACCCACCTCAACGCTGGCGGACAAGGACTTGTGTTTGAGCAGCTCTGCGCGTGGATGGTCTTTGTCGAAACCCCGTGGAACGGTCTTGAGGGTCTCACCCTCAATGGCGAAGCCTGCCGCTGCCACCGCATCGACAATTCCCTGCAGCTCCAATCCACTATCAGGAGCGTCCACTGCGGCCCGGAAACGTGCCAGTTGGGCAGGCGTGTGGGAGTGGTAGCCGCCGCCGATCAGCAGACCGTCGGCACTGATCTGAAGATAGAAGCCGACGCCTTCCTGGCTGGCAGCGAAGGCGCCTTGCGCTGTCTTGTACGGTGACTTGTCCTGGGAGAACCTGATGTCCCGGTTGGGCCGGAAGATCTTTGCCGGCCCGAACTTCGGCTCCAGCTCCGAAAGGAGGGCTGTCAGCGGTCCCTTCACCTCGGCGTCGTACGTTGTTTTATGCTCCAGCCACCACTCGCGGTTGTTGTTCTCTTCAAGCTCGGCGTAGAAACGGAATGCGGCAGTAGGGATGCCTTCGAATGTGCTCATAGAAGGATCCTAGGGACGCTGATGCCGGCCCAGCCATAGCCAACGAATGCTATGTGGAAAACAAAAGGAACACCCCGCCGCGGAGAAGATCCGCAACGGGGTGTTCCTTGAAATGCAGTAGAACGGCGACGCTTAGAGCTTGTTGGCTGCTTCGGCGTCGGACTCGGTCTGGCCTGCACCGAGGTTGGCGCGGAGCTTGGCGCCGAGCTCGGAATCAACGTTGGTCCAGTACTGGATGGCGCGTTCCTTGATGTCGGCGTGCTTCACGCCGCCGACGGCACCGGTGATGGTGTCCAGGAGGCGGGCCTTGGCAGCGTCATCGTAGACCTCGCGGTACAAGGTGCCGGCCTGGCCGAAGTCGTCGTCCTCAGCGTGCAGGGTGTGGGCGGAGAGGGTGAGCTCACCGTCGTTCTCCCAGCCACCGGCAGGTGAAGTCGGCTCAACAGCAGCCGGGCCACCCACCGAGTTCGGTGCGTATACCGGGGTGGAGGGGGAGTTGAACAGGAAACGACCCTGGCCGTCCTGGCTGTAGTTGTTGACCTGGTTCTTGGGCTGGTTCACCGGGATCTGTGCGTGGTTGGTGCCCACGCGGTAGCGGTGTGCGTCTGCGTAGGAGAAGATGCGGGCCTGCAGCATCTTGTCCGGGGAAGCGGCGATGCCCGGTACGAAGTTCGACGGCGCGAAGGTGGCCTGCTCGATCTGCGCGAAGTAGTTCTCCGGGTTCTTGTTCAGCTCCATGGTGCCCACGTGGATCAGCGGGTAGTCGGAGTGCGGCCAAACCTTGGTGAGGTCGAACGGGTTGAAGCGGTACGTCTTGGCGTCCTCGTACGGCATGACCTGGACGTGCAGTTCCCAGGAGGGGAAGTTGCCATCGGCAATGTTCTCCTGGAGGTCGCGGATGTAGAAGTCTGCATCCGAACCGGCAAGCTGTTCAGCCTGGTCGCCCGTGATGGTCTTGACGCCCTGGTTGGACTTGAAGTGGTACTTGACCCAGAAACGCTCGCCGGCGGCGTTGATCCACTGGTAGGTGTGCGAGCCGTAGCCCTGCATTTCACGCCAGGAAGCCGGGAGGCCGCGGTCGCCCATGAGCCAGGTGACCTGGTGTGCGGACTCGGGGGAGAGGGTCCAGAAGTCCCACTGCATGTCAGCGTCGCGCAGGTGGCTGCCCGGGAGGCGCTTCTGGGAGTGGATGAAGTCCGGGAACTTGATGCCGTCGCGGATGAAGAAGACGGGGGTGTTGTTGCCAACGAGGTCGTAGTTGCCCTCGGAGGTGTAGAACTTCACAGCGAAACCGCGGGGGTCGCGCCAGGTGTCGGGAGAACCGTTCTCGCCTGCAACGGAGGAGAAGCGGATCAGCATGTCCGTCTCAACGCCCGGCTGCAGGAAGGCTGCCTTGGTGTAAGCCGAAACGTCCGAGGTGGTCTTGAACGTACCGAATGCGCCGCCACCCTTGGCGTGCACTACACGCTCCGGGACCCGCTCGCGGTTGAACTGAGCGAGCTTTTCCACCAGGTAGTGGTCGGTGAGGATGATGGCACCGTCGGCGCCGACGGACTTCGAGTGCGCGTCGGAGGTAACGGGGGCACCTGACTGGGTTGTTGAAATGGCAGTCATTGTTCTCCTTTTTCTTTATTTCTGAGTTACGGAAGTTACGGGAAGCTGTTGTTTGGACTGGCAGTCCTGGCAGATGCCTTGGTAAAGGACGTCTGCGATCTGGATGGTCATGGGCTTGGAATTTTCATCCCAGTGCGGGGTGAGGCACGGTGCGTGTCCCACGGCGCAATCCACGTCCTCCACCTTGCCGCAACTGATACACACGGCGTGATGGTGGTTGTCACCCACCCGCGTTTCGTACAGCGCCGGGGAGTGTGGGGGTTCGAAGCGGCGCAGCATCTGCAGGTCCGTGAGGTCGCTGAGCACTACGTAAACGGACTGCGCCGTCAGTTCAGGAAGCTCTTTGCGGGCAGCGGCAAGAATGCCTTCTGCCGGAGAATGCGGATGGTGCTGGACTGCGGCAAGCACGGCCAGCCGCTGTTTGGTCACACGCCGGCCGTGGGCATGCAGGGCGGCGGCCCATTCTGCTTGCTCGACTGTGTGATCTGTCATGCATTCATTGAAACACTTATTTTGATCAGTTCACAATAAGGCAAGGCTAACTTCTGGTGAACGGAACAGATCCTCCATGGGATTCGCGTCCTCAGCTGCGGATCGACCCAGCGCATGCACCCGTAGAGGCGCGCCCGCTGTCTCTGATTCCAATGCCAGGCAACTGAAACCACTGAGACCTCCGGTGAGGGGAAGAGCGGCCAAGGCCCCCGCCATGGCCAGCAGTTCCGCCGGCAGGATGTCACGAACGTTC
Source organism: Paenarthrobacter sp. TA1.8 (assembly GCF_048595705.1). Lineage (NCBI taxonomy): Bacteria > Bacillati > Actinomycetota > Actinomycetes > Micrococcales > Micrococcaceae > Paenarthrobacter > Paenarthrobacter sp. TA1.8. Next base: position 3,649,046 of record NZ_CP184287.1, on the reverse strand, counting down.
GCCACAGCCCGGACAGGTTCGATCACCGTATGGCGGGGCCCCGTTTCCATGGTCCGCACCAGCGGACCAGCGTCAGAAACGGGCACGACTTCAGAAGAGCGCTCGACGGCGGCGCCCGCCCCGGTTTCGGAACTTACGGAGGTCTCAGGTCGGCTCAGCCGCAGCGCCTCACGGACCGCCGTGTCGGTGGCTTCCAAGGTGTGCTCGGGCTCCCCGACACGACGGTGGGCCGGCAACGAAAGCTGAGCGCCCGGCGTCGTGGTTTCTCCGTCCCATCGCCCGAACAGGTGGAACGTGGGGGTTGAAGACTCGGCCACGGGCTCGCCTATGGCGGAACCGAGCGGGTGCCAGCGGTGGGCGAACATCACGGAGAAGCGTGTTGCCCCCAGTACGTCCTGGAGTGCGGCGCGTACCAGGTTGTGGCAGAAGAGCCAATCGGACGCTGAAGCCTGCGCGAATTCGGTGGACGGATCGGACAGCCTGATCAAGATGTGCCCGGCCGTGAGCGGATGGCGCGGCCGGGCGATTTCCCAAAACCCCGAACGGTACAGCAAACGTCGCTCCAAGCCCATGTCAACTCCCTCCCCGGGGTGAGCCTACCAAGCACCTCCCGCAGCCAGGGAGAGTTGCGGGCGGTTGCTGCAATGCTCGTTAAGGTGGGACGGTGGCGAAACTACTGGCAGACATCACTCCCCTGAAGGAGAGTCCCGCTTTTCGGCGGCTCTGGCTGGGGGCTTCAGTAGCTGCCATCGGAACCCAGTTGACCTTGGTGGCTGTCAGCCTGGAGGTCTATCGGCTCACGCAGGAGAGTTTCTATGTGGGCCTCCTGGGAATCTTTGCGCTGGTTCCGTTGGTGATCGCCGGGCTCTACGGGGGTTCCGTTTCGGACGCCTACGATCGCCGCAAAGTAGCCCTCATTGCCTCCCTTGTCCTCTGGGTAACGACGGCCGGATTGGCCTTGCAGGCGTGGCTGGAGATCGGCAACATCTGGCTCCTTTACGCGCTGGTGGCCATCCAAAGTGGTGCCCAAGGCATCAACGGCCCCGCCCGGAGCGCCATCATCCCGCTCCTGGTCCGCAAGGACCTCCTTCCCGCTGCCAATGCCCTGAGCATGCTGACGTTCGGCTTGTCCATGACCGCTGGACCACTCCTGGCGGGCGTGCTCGTGGCCACCATCGGCTTTGGCTGGACCTATACCATCGACGTCATCAGCTTCACTTTCGCACTGTGGGGGCTCTTCAAACTCCCGCCCCTTCCGCCGTCCAAGGATGCCGTGCGACCAGGGCTTCGCTCCGTGGTGGAAGGCTTTAGGTTCCTCGGGACACGGCCCAACGTCCGCATGACCTTCATCATCGACCTCATCGCCATGATCTGCGCCCAGCCCCGCGCGCTGATGCCGGCCATCGGTGCAGTAATGATCGGCGGGGGCGAGACCACTGTTGGAGTGCTGCTCGCGTCAACGGCCGTGGGCGCATTCCTGGCCGGCCTGTTTTCGGGGCCCTTGGGGCGGGTCCGCAAGCAGGGCAGTGCCGTGGTGTGGTCCGTGATTGGTTGGGGCGCCTCCATTGCCGGCTTCGGTTTGGTGGTGCTGCTGGCAGGGGATGCCGGCCGCGACGGTGTCACGCCGTGGCTGATCCCGGCAGCATTCTGTTGCGCCCTTGCCGGAATCTCGGACTCCGTCAGCGCCGTTTTCCGCACCACCATCCTGCAAGCAGCCACACCGGACCACTTGCGGGGGCGACTCCAGGGCGTGTTCATCGTGGTGGTGGCCGGAGGGCCCCGGGTAGGGGACATGCTGGCTGGCGGTGTCACCCAGTTCCTGAGCGAAGGCGGAGTGTTGCTGCTGGGCGGGCTACTCTGCATCCTTGTTGCATGGTTCGCTTCGCGCATGCAGCCCGGATTCGTCGCGTACGACGCCAAACACCCCGTGCCCTGACGCTGAGCCGTGCGCCCACACGGCAGGCCACCCGTGCGCCCACGTAGGCTGACAACGGAACACGAGGGGCGGCGTCGGCGTTAATCCGAACAGAAACCTTGCGACAACGAAAGCGACAAGAACAACCGTGCATAAACACAACAATGGACTCAAGACCGCGGCGCTCTTCGGTGTGCTGTGGGCGGTGTTGTTGGGTTTGGGCGCCATCATCGCGGCAGGGACGCGCAGCACCACGCCCATCTGGATCATGGCACTGATCGGTGTGGCCACCACGGCCTATGGTTACTGGAACAGCGACAAGATCGCTATCCGTTCCATGGCCGCCTACCCCGTCACCGAGGCACAGGCACCGCAGCTGTACCAGATTGTTCGAGAGCTGTCCGTGCGTGCCAACAAACCCATGCCGCGGATCTACCTCTCGCCCACCATGACGCCCAACGCCTTCGCCACCGGACGCAATCCCAAGAACGCTGCCGTGTGCTGCACCGAGGGGATACTCCACCTGCTCGACGCCCGCGAACTCAGGGGAGTACTGGGGCATGAGCTGATGCACGTGTACAACCGCGACATCCTTACCTCATCGGTTGCTGCTGCCGTGGCCGGCGTCATCACTTCAGCGGGTCAGATGCTGCTGATCTTTGGTAGTGGGGACCGGCGCAACGCCAACCCGCTGGCTACTATCGCGATGGCCCTGCTCGCGCCTTTCGCGGCGTCACTGATTCAGATGGCTATCTCCCGTACACGTGAGTTCGACGCCGATGAGGACGGTGCGGAGCTGACCGGCGATCCACTGGCGCTCGCCTCAGCCCTGCGCAAGATCGAATCCGGTGTCACCCAGTTGCCGCTCCCGCAGGACCAGCGGCTGGTCAATGCCTCACACCTCATGATCGCCAACCCGTTCCGTGGCGGCGGCATGCGGCGCATGTTCTCCACGCACCCGCCCATGAAGGAACGGATCAGCCGACTGGAACGGATGGCCGGGCGCCCGCTTTCCTGAATCCCGCCAAACACGTCGCTGGCCCGCTGTTCCGTTGTTGGCCAACAACGGGACAGCGGGCCATCGACGTGTCAGCGGAAGCTAGCTGCGGAAGTTCACGAACTGCAGGTCGGCCTCTTCGAATTTCTTGAGGATGTTCATGGTCTCCTGCAAGTCATCACGGGACTTGGAGGTGACACGGAGTTCGTCGCCCTGGATCTGGGACTTGACGGACTTCGGGGCTTCGTCGCGGATGATCTTGTTGATCTTCTTGGCGATGTCCTGGGCAATGCCTTCCTTGATGGTGCACTCCAGGCGGAATTCCTTGCCGGAGGGGAAAGGCTCGCCCTGGTCCAGGGACTTCAGGGAAATGCCGCGCTTGATGAGCTTGGACTGGAAGACGTCCAGGACAGCCAGGACGCGGTCCTCGGAATTGGCCTTCATGAGGATCTTTTCGCCACTGAAATCAATCTCAGCGCCGACGCCCTTGAAGTCGTATCGCTGCGCGATTTCCTTCTGGGACTGGTTGAGCGCGTTGGCGACCTCTTGCTTGTCTACCTTGCTTACGACGTCGAATGTGGATTCGCCTGCCATGACTCTCCTTAGGTTGGGGGCCCTGTGAGGGCGGGTTGGTCTGGCATCCAGCCTAGTACGGAAGCCGTGGGTTAGGGCCGTGGACTTCTTTCACAGTTCGCTCACAGCACATGCAGGGTTGGAACAGAGGCTGCTGGTTGAGAGTTGTACCAGTTGGAAGAACGCATCCACGGAGGATCAGCATGAGCAGCAAGGCCGTCCAGTCCATCAGCAAATCTGCATCCGCAGCAGCAGGCTCCATTGGCACAGCCGCGGTCGCCGCAGCCAGTGCCGTAGCCGCCGCGGCCGTGGCGGCATCGATTGTCCTGAGCCCGGTGCCCGACGCTACGTCCCGGATGGACGGAGTGCACGCGGACTTGTTGCGCGCAGTGCAGCTCAACCAGATCACCGCCGAGCAAGCCGAAAAGTTCGAAGCGAAACTGGCCGGCCGGATCCTCGGGGAAGCCTGAAATAGCGCGAATTCCCGGGTGTCTGCGGCCGATTAGATTCTTCGCAGAAAGTTCTGTAAGGTTGTCTCTGCCTTCGGTTACCGGATCTAAAAGAAACGGTCTCCGGAAGTGATCTTCTTTTGAAGTTCGGCAGATTACCCGAGCGGCCAAAGGGGGCTGACTGTAAATCAGCTGGCAACGCCTACGGGGGTTCGAATCCCTCATCTGCCACCCAAGGAGAATCCCCGGAACCACTGGTTCCGGGGATTTTTTCGTGTGCCCTCGCGCCGCCTGAGGACACTCATATCCGTTCGTGCCGCGCAAATGTGGCGGCGACACTCGATTCCGCGTGTCGCCAGCGGGGATCCGGGTCCCTGGGGAGTGTGGGTGGCGCTAGTCGGGATCCGGGTCCTTGGCGAATGTGGGTGGCGCCAGCGGGTCAGGACGAACGCAGGGGTGTGCGGCTACCACCCACTTTGGACCTGCAACCCGGGTGACACACCGCAAGCCACGGCGCGTCACGTGACATTAGTGTTCAAAGTTGGTGATGAAAGCACGGCCCGCCCAATCCCGGGGTTGTCCGCCTGACAGTGCGTTGACCGGCGGGGTATCCGAAGAACCCCGGGGTCCGTCAGTGGCGCTCCGTCGCTTGCCGGAGCTCCGCGATCTCCATCCGCAGGGCCGCGATCTCCGTCACCAGGTCGGCCATCTCGGCGCGGACGGGTTCCTCGGCTGCGGCGGCCTTGACTTCCGCAGCCGCTGCTACGCCCTCGGCGTTCTCCTCGATTCGTTGAAGCAGCCAGGAAGCAATGGAGGCTGTCACGATACCAAGGACCGCGATTCCACTCATCATGAGGGCCGCAGCGACGATCCTGCCGATGGGGGTTACCGGGTAGAGGTCGCCGTAGCCCACAGTGGTGATGGTGGTGATGGCCCACCACGCGGCGTCGCCGAAGGTGACGATCTTGGCGTCGGGTGCGTTCTGTTCGACATCCAGCACGGCCAGTGCTCCGATGAGGATGAGCATCGCGGCTGCTCCTGCTACGTACGTGGCGACGCGTCCGCGCAGGGTTTCACCTACGGTGCGTTGCAGGACGGAGAGCAACGTGACCAGCCGCAGCAACCGGAGTGGCCGGAAGAACGGGAGTACCACGATCAGGAGTTCGTGCAGATTCCACAGGAACCAGCCCATCCGGTCTTCGGCAAGCCAGAGATTGACGAAGTAGTCCAAGGCGAAAATTCCCCAAGTGATCCAGAGAACAACCTCGAAAGGTATTGCCTCGGCTCCGGTGACGCGACCGATGACCTGCCACGCGTAAGCCGTGAGAAAAATCAGTGCCGTGGCCATGAGGGGCCATTCAACGAGGTCCCTGTATCGCGCTTGAGTCATACGGGAATACTAGCCACCGCGGAAGTACTCAACAGCTTCAGGCGGCCGGTGTCTCCAGCCAGTAGCCGTCCAAGTGGTGAATCAGTTGGCGGCCCAGGCCGCCCTTCAGTTGGATCCACAGCGTGCTGCGATCATTGGTCATGCCATCGATGGTTCCCTCGATGCGGTTGCCGCGGGCATCCTGGAGGACCACGTTCTGGTGGCGGGAGAGTTCCGGCCAAACGTCGCCTTGCGGCCTGGCGGTTTGCAGCGTGCTCAAAGGGTCCCCCTTATGTGTTCGATCAATATGAGTTTCAGATATTGTGCACGTCTTTCATGAACCGGCGGTAAACGTTAGTGCAATCGTTGTACATAAACGGTCTTTGGGCTATGAGCCGGGTCCGCGATGTGGTCTCCATATTCCCCATGATGTTACCGACGGGTAACATTGAGCCATGCACTTGCTTCTTCGTACCCTCATGCTGCTGTTCACGTCATCCAAGCGTTCGCCCCTGGGTGTCTGGGAAGAATCCTCGCTGCCTTTGCGGGTTCTGCCCACTGACATCGACATCGCGATGCACGTTAACAACGGTATGTATTTCTCGCTCATGGACCTCGGCCGTTTCGACCTCATGGTCCGCAGCGGCATCTGGACAAGAATGCGCAAGCGGGGTTGGAACCCGGTGGCAGCCGGTGAGACCATCGCTTTCCGCAAATCGCTGCAGCTCTGGCAGCAATACACCATCGAGACCCGCATCATTGGCTTGGACAGCAAAGCCATCTACTTCGAACAACGCATGGTGGTGGACGGTGAAATCTACGCACGGGCACACATCGCCACCCGCCTGGTGCATAAGGGCAGGCCTGTCTCTCAGGAAGAAATCATTGCCGAGTTCGGTGCGCCGCCGGCTGACCTGGAACTGCCCGAGTGGATCCACGAGTGGCGCGAAAACAATGCACTTCCCGGGGCGCGTCGGCCCGCCCCGCACGTGTGGAGCTAAACCCCCACGTCGCGTTGCTGCAGTGCCACCGCCCCGAGCACGATCAGGGCGGCGGAGATGCCATACAGTCCCGCGGCAGCTCCCCAATCGGCCCCGTTTGCCACAGGGGAGTTGCCGTACGCCCAGTGATAGGGCGAAAGGTTCAGCAACCATTCGACGTCGGGACTTTGCCGCCCCACTGCGTTGAACACATATCCGAGGACGGCCACGGCGGCGCCCGCCGCGATCCCATACACTTTCCGGCCGCTCAGCGCTCCGGCGCAAAGCGCAGCTGTCCCGCTGAGCAGCGCCAGGGCGGCGAACAGCAGCACCGCTCCGGCGAGATGTCCGACGTCGATGCTCAGTTGCGAGGGCCCGTTCAGTCCCAGCACCAGCAGGAAAACGAGAACGGAAAGCAGCGCGACACGAACCACGATGGCCAGTGCACGCTCGAGGACTACCTGCACCCGGGTGACACTGTGGGCGAGCGTCAGTTCCAGCAATCCGGATTCCTCGTCGCCACCCACGGCCGCGGCGCCCCAGCCGACCGAGGCCATGGACATCAGCAGGAAGCCGATGAGCCCGAACATGGTGGCTTGGGTGTAGCCGGGGCCTGAAGCGATTTGATCGTAGTTCAGGGCTTTGGTCATTTCGGGGGGAAGCGCGTTGATCAGGTCCTGCATCTGCGCACTGCCCCCGATCGAGGGATACAGCGGCAGGTAGAGCATGCACGCCGCCGACAAGCCCAGTGCCCATGCCAGCGTTGAACGCCACGAGTCAGTCAGGGCCTTCGTGAACAACGGGAGAACCCTAGGCACGGTGCGCTCCTTCCGCGCGGCGTCCCGAAGCATGAAGCTTCCCGGAAGCGTGGTCATTCCCCACGGATTGGCCCGTGTAGAGAGTCAATACGGCTTCTTCCAGATCGGGTTCTTCGAGGACCAGATCCGTCACGTTCAACTTGGACAACTCCTGGATCAAGGGCTGGACGTGGCCGGAGAGCGTTGCCGTAGCCTCAACTGTTCCGGCGGCGTGACCGTCGGCCTTGAGCTCCCGTACTGCCACGTTGGCGACGCCGGGCACCCTGGCCAGCAGCGCGCCGACGTCGTGCGGTTCCGTTCCGGTGCTACTGAACCGAAGCTGCCGGACTGCTGCCGTCCTGAGCGTCTCCACGGTGGAAACGGTGACGATTTCGCCGTCGCGGAGGATGGCGACGGCGTCGGCGGCCTGCTGTACTTCGCTGAGGACGTGCGAGCTGAGGAATACCGTGGCGCCGTCATCCAGGGCTTCGCGAACCAACGCATGGAATACCTGCTGAACCAAGGGATCCAGGCCGCTGGTGGGTTCGTCGAGGACCAGTAGTTCCGGCTTGTGCATAAAGGCCTGCAACAGTCCGAGCTTCTGTTTGTTGCCTTTGGAGAGCTTCCGGGTTTGGCGATCGAGGTCAAGGTTCAGCCGCTCGGCGAGTTCGTTGACGTGCCGTTGCTCAACGGGTCCGCTGATGGCTGCGATGTGCTCCAGCATGCGCCGGCCCGTGGTCCTGTTTTCCAAATGCAGTTCGCCGGGCAGGTAGCCGATCCTGCGGCGAAGGGCAGTGCCTGCCTGTCGCGGGTCCTGGCCCAGCACCGAGATGGACCCCGCGCTGGGCCTGATGATGTCCAGAAGGCAGCGCATGGTGGTGGTCTTGCCCGCTCCGTTCGGCCCGATGACGCCGAACACCGTCCCGCGTTCCACTGCGAAGTCGAGCCCATGGAGGACTTCCCGGGCTCCGAATCTCTTGCGCAAACCCTCGACGACGATTGCCTGGGTCACAGTGCATGCTCCCTCCCGGCGCTGGTGCTGTCTTGCTGCAAGGAGTCGCGGGCCGCATCCAGGAACCGCGAATCGGTGTAAAAGCCGTGTGTGTAAATCTCCAGGGCGGGCAGGGTGAGTTGCCGGAGAAGGTCGGGGCCGATGCCTTGCGGCTCCGGGGCAACTGTCCCCAACGTCCGTGAGAGGTGCCTGCCCAGCATGAGGATCGACAGGCTGTTCGAGGCGATGACGACGGCGGTGGACCGGGCGTCGTCGAACTTCCGGATGGTGCCGGCTTCGATTCCGGCATGGATGATGTCCTGGGTCTGCCTGACCACGGCATCAAAGAAGGCGTCACCTGCCTCGGACTCATCGCTGAGGACACGACGGATGTAGGCGATCTCGTCCGAGTATTGGTCGGGGTGGTTGAGGTAATCCTGGATGAGTTGCCGCGTGGACTCCGGGTGGGTTTTCTCGCGACCCTGCGTTGCTGTTTGGGCCAGGACGTGCTGGTCGCAAGCGTCGCGGAGCCCGTCTTTGCTACCGAAATGGTGGATGACCAGGCCTGGGCTGACTCCCGCAGCAGCGGCTACCGCCCTGACGGTGGCGCGGGCAAATCCTTCACGGCCGAAGAGGCCGATGGCGGCGTCGCGGATGCGCGCCCGGGTGGTGAGATCTTCTGCGCTTGAACGCATGTTTCATACACTAAACAGCTGTTCAATCTGGATCAAGGGGTTGCTGTGATATGTGGTTCGTCCCTTTATTCCCGGTGACGCGGGAAGCGAACAGGGCCCGCCTCAACGGGACTTAGCGGGCCGGGTCGCGTACCGTGGAAGCATGGCTACAGTTGACATCACTGGAGAACAGTTCGCATCGACCATCGAGGACAACGACATTGTCCTGGTGGATTTCTGGGCGGCCTGGTGCGCCCCGTGCCGTCAGTTCGCCCCCACGTACGGGGCAGCTTCAGAAAAGCACACTGACGTCGTGTTTGCGAAGGTAGACACCGAGGCTGAGCAACAGCTCGCCGCCGAAGCCGGGATCACATCCATCCCGACGCTCATGGCATTCCGCGAAAAGGTCCTTGTCTTCTCGCAGCCGGGAGCCCTCAACGGTCCGCAGTTGGAGCAGGTCATCGAGGCCGTGAAGGGCCTGGACATGGAAGAGGTCCACGCCCACGTTGCCAAGGCGCGTGCCGAGGCTCAGGAAAACTAAGACTAAGCGGTGGCTCGAAACATCGAGCTCGCCGGAACGCATGGAGGTCGCCGGAAAATTCCGGCGACCTCCATGCGTTTAAGGCTTTCTCGCAGTCTTGCAGCGATTTCGCCGGACTGAAGCAGGGAGAGCCTAGAGCCGTTCCAGCTTGACCGGCTCGGCGAGCAGTGCGCTGAGGGACTCGTTCAGGTCCTGGACGGCGATGCCCTTGGAATGCTTCTCCAGAAGCTCCTCGGATTCCCATCGCTCAGTCAGGACTAGCTTCTCTTCTGTGGCCTCGGTCAGTTCGTAGCGGATGCAGCCAGGCTCGTTGACGACCTCGTCGATCGCGATTTCCAGGGCGAGCTTCACGCGGAAAAATTCGCCTTCGTTGGGGATGAACGTGGCCTGCAGGTCAATGGGTTCACTCATGGCTCCAACCCTACCGGCAGGACACGGCGCTGCTGGAGGCGGTTACGGTTCTGTTGCGCGCCGTCCCTTGGTAGCGTTCCGTCATGTTGTCCTACACTGCCGGAGACACTGACGTCCCGCTGCTCGAAGAGACCATTGGCGCCAATTTTGAGCGCATCGCGGCCCGGTTTCCCCTGCGGGACGCGCTTATCGAAGCGGCTGTGGTGCCGGGCGGTGACGCCCGCCGCTGGAGCTACCAAAAGCTGAACGACGACGTCGATCGCCTCGCCCGCGCCCTGCTCGCCATGGGCGTGGCCAAGGGCGAGCGGATCGGCATTTGGAGTCCCAACTGCGCCGAGTGGACCATTCTTCAGTACGCCACCGCCAAGATCGGTGCGGTGCTGGTCAACGTCAACCCGGCCTACCGGAGCCATGAGCTGGAGTTCGTGGTGAAGCAGAATGGCATGCGAATGCTGGTGGCAGCGCCATCGGATAAGCACAGTGACTACGTGGGCATGGCCAGGGATGCGGCCCGTAACTGTCCCGACCTCCGGGAGATCGTCTTCCTCCCGGGAGAGCCGGAATTGGGACTCACTGCGGGCGTCCCGGAAGCCAACCACGAACTCACCTACGGTGAACTCCTGACCCGGGCAGACGGCGTCGGGCTTTCAGCGCTTCGGGACCGCATGGCCGACCTTGACCCACACGACCCCATCAACCTGCAATACACCTCCGGCACCACGGGGTTCCCCAAGGGCGCCACCTTGACGCACCACAACATCCTCAACAACGGGCACTCGATCGGCCGGCTCCTTAACTACACCGAGCACGATCGTGTGGTGATCCCCGTGCCGTTCTACCACTGCTTCGGCATGGTGATCGGGAACTTGAATGCGCTGAGCTTTGGGGCGGCGACCATCATTCCGGGCCGCGGTTTCAACCCGTCGGCGGCGTTGGAAGCAGTTCAGGACTTCGGCGGGACTTCCCTGTATGGCGTGCCCACCATGTTCATTGCCGAGCTCGCACTGGAAGATTTCAACTCCTATGATCTCTCCACGCTGCGTACCGGAGTCATGGCCGGTTCCTTATGTCCCATGGAGGTAATGCGCCGGGTCATCGATGAGATGCACATGGTTGACGTCGCCATTTGCTACGGCATGACCGAGACCTCGCCGGTGTCCACCATGACCCGTGCGGGGGACACCCTGGAGCAGCGGACCAGCACGGTGGGCAGGACAATGCCGCACCTTGAGAGCCGCATTGTCGATCCAGGATCGGGTGAAGTGGTGGAGCGCGGCGTCATCGGTGAGCTGTGCACGCGGGGTTACTCGGTGATGCAGGGCTACTGGGGCCAACCGGACAAAACGGCGGAGGCAATCGACGCTGAGGGGTGGATGCACACCGGCGACCTCGCCCGCATGGATGAGGAAGGTTATGTGGTGATTGAGGGCCGGATCAAGGACATGGTGATCCGCGGTGGAGAGAACATCTACCCACGCGAGATCGAGGAATTCCTGTATCTCCACCCGTCCATCCAGGATGTACAGGTGATCGGTGTTCCCGACGAGAAGTATGGAGAAGAGCTGATGGCGTGCATCATCCTCAAGCCCGGTACTGAGACGCTGACTGCCGGGGACCTGGCCGATTACTGTCGCGGAAAGCTGGCCCACTACAAAATCCCGCGTTACATCGACGTCCGTGAGTCCTTCCCCATGACAGTGTCCGGAAAGGTGCGGAAGGTGGACATGCGCCAGGAGGCGGTGTCCCGGCTGCACCTGTAGCTGAAACAGGCCGTCAGTTGGTATTCCGGCTGATGGTCCGGATTCCCACGACAAGTCCGACGGCGGCCGTCACCACGGCGGCCACGAGACCCCACATCGTGTCCATGCCAATGCTTCCGGCAAACAACTCCCGTTCGGCGTTTACCAGGTAGGTCAGGGGATTGAAGAGGCTTGCCACCTTCATCCACCCCGGACCGGCTTCTATGGGCAACATGATGCCGGAAAGGATCATCAGCGGGAACAGCAGTGTTTGCTGCACGCCCCAGAAGATCCATTCCTTGTTCTGCGAGACCAGGGCAAGGGCATAGGACAGCGCGCCGAGCCCGATGCCGAAGATGCCCAGAATGACCAGGCCCAGCACCACATGCAAAGGGTAGAAAACGAAACCAAAGGGAATGCAGACCACGGAGATCAGCAGACCCTGCAACACCAGGGGAGCCCACTCCTTCAATGCCCGGCCAATCATGAGCGAAGACCGGGAGAGCGGCGTGGCCAGGATTCGTTCGTAGGAACCGGTCATGAGTTCGTACTGCAGGTTGGAGCCGGTCATGGAGGTGCCGAACAGTGCGATCATCACCACCACTCCGGGAAGGAACCATTGCAGCGTGGACTGGCCACCGAAGGCCGGGGAACCAACGGCTGAACCCAGCAGCGGCCCGAACAACCCAAGGAAAACCAGCGGTTGGATCAGGGAGAAAATCAGCGAGAAAGGATCCCGCAGCGGCAGCAGCATCTCGCGCCAGAATACGAACCACGTGTCAGTGACTACGCTGCGCGGTCCCCGCCTTTGCAGGGCAACACCCGGGGCAACGGCTTGTTCAATCATCAGACTTCAGCTCCTTCCCGCAGGCTGCGGCCGGTCAATTCCAGGAAAACGTCGTCCAGCGTGGGTGGTTTCAGTTCGAGCGACTGGGCGGGAGCGCCGGCGTCGTGCATTTCCTTCAGCAACCCCGGCGCCAGCTGGGCACCCTGCGCCAACCGAAGTCGGAAGCGGACCACGCCGTCGTACGCGTTTTCCTCCATGTCGCCTTCCGCGGCGGCGCGGCCCAGCAGTCCCCGCACCTCGGATGCGGAACCGGCGGCAACTTCCACAGCGAGGAGGTCCCCGGCGAGGTTCGCCTTGAGCCGTGACGCGGTGTCGTCGGCAATGATGGTCCCGTGGTCGATCACAATGACGCGCTCGGACATGGAATCGGCCTCGTCCATGTAATGGGTGGTCAGCACAATGGTGGTCCCGTGCTCCTCGCGCATCCGCATGATGTGCTCCCAGAGGTTGGCGCGGTTCTGGGGGTCCATTCCGGTGGACGGCTCATCGAGGAAAAGCAGGCCGGGGGAGTGCATCAACCCGAGGGCCACATCCATGCGGCGCCGTTGCCCGCCGGAAAGTTTGATCACCGTGCGCTTTGCGAGCTCGCTGAGGTCCAAGGATGCCATGAGTGTCTCGGCACGGGCTTTCGCATCTGTGGTGTTCATTCCGTAGAAGCGGCCTTGCATGATCAGTTCATCGATCACGCGGTAGCTGTGCCCGCCGCCATTGCCTTGGCCGATGTAGCCGATCCGCGCGCGCACCCCCGCCGGGTCCTTGGCCACATCAACGCCCGCCACAGTGGCCGACCCGGAGGTGGGTTTCAACAGGGTGGTGAGCATCCGCAGGGTCGTGGACTTGCCGGCGCCGTTCGGGCCAAGGAAGGCGACAAGTTCGCCGGGCGCGACGTCGATGTCCACGCCCTTCACGGCCTCGACGGTTTCCTTCTTCACGGTGAAGGTCTTGGTGAGCTTGTTGGTGTGGATCACGGTCACTCCAGGGATGGCAGGTGATGGCTCCTAGGCGCCACGCTATACCCGGGGATGAAGGCCGTCCATGCTCCTGCGGACAGGTCCCGTCCGCAATCAAAACTTAGTGGCCGCGGTGATCCTGGACCGTCATCCGCGGCCCGAAAGTGGGTTTGCGGAAGCCGCTCAAATACAGCATCCGCACCAGTCGCTGCCGTTGTCCGCGCCATGGTTCCAGCAGCTCGAGCATGCCGGCGTCGTCGGTCTTTTGACCTGTCAGGGCGTATCCCACGTAGGCGGCCAGATGGTAGTCGCCCACGGAAATCGAGTCCGGGCAGCCGTGGGTGCGTTGGACCACTTCGGCTGCGGTCCAGATGCCGATGCCCGGAATGGTCTGCAGCTTGGCGCCGGCCTGCGTTGAGTTCAGGTCCGCCAGGCGTTCAAGCGCGACGGCGGACTGCAGCGCCCGCATCACCGTGGCCGATCGCTGTGGTCCAACGCCGGCTTTGTGCCACTCCCACGAAGGGACGGCCAACCACTGCCTGGCGGTAGGAGGAACAAGGAGTCCGGCAGGGGCCTTGCCCGGCGCCGGCGTTCCGTAGCGATACGTCAGGTACCGGTAGCCTCGCCTTGCCTCCAGGGTGGTGACCTTTTGCTCCAAAATGGTGGGCACAAGGGAGTCAACCATCCGCCCGGTGGAGGGCAACCGCAGGGCCAGGTTCCGGCGTCGTGATTCTGTCACCAGCCGCGGAAGGGTGGCATGGAAGGCGGGCTCATCGAAGGCCGACCAATCGTCATCGGCGCCGAGCAACCGCGGAACTCCCGCGATGGCGTCGTCCGCACCGGGTCCCCAGGCTTGGGCATCCACGAAGGAATCGACTCCCACGCCGCCTCCCGAGAGGCGGAGCGTCACCGGGCCGGACGGTGCAGTGAAGGCCATCCAAAAACCGCTGGAGTGCGCTGCGAAGGACGGATCCGCGTTGCCGCGCATGAGCGGAAACATGGTCTGGTCCAAGCGGAAGGAACCGCCCGGATGCCACCGGACGGCCGCATCTGCCGCTGCCGCAACAACGGGCGGGGCGTCTGCGATGGTCATGTTTTCATGGTCCCACGCTCGGCTGACAATCTGCAGCCGGCGACCCCTTACGGCAACAACCGCACGCAGCTAGACTCCCTGATGTGGCGTGGGTGGGCCGCGCCATATCTGAGGAAAAACTTCCAGGAACGAGGAGCCCGGACCATGGCCGCCATAGTGCATTTCGAGATTCCGACCGACAACAGAGACAGAGCCAACACCTTCTACGAGAGTGCCTTCGGCTGGAACCTGAGCCCCATGCAGGGGATGGACTACACGATCGCAATCACAGCGCCATCCGACGAACAGACCGGCACGCCGACGGAGCCGGGAGCCATCAACGGGGCCCTGTTCCCGCGGACTGATGCCCTGAAGACGCCCATCCTCACCATCGATGTGGACGATATCGACGCCGCGCTGGGACAGATTGAGTCTGCAGGCGGCAGCGTGGTCCAGGCAAAGGACGCCGTACCCACCATGGGCTGGTACGCCTACTTCAAGGACACGGAGGGCAACGTCCTGGGCGTGTGGCAGACCGACACCTCTGCCGGCACCTAGCGAAGGGGTCGGGTCAATCCCCCTGGCGACCAGGCGGTAACTTTGTACCTATGAAGTACGCCCAGTCCGTGTTGGACCTCATCGGCAATACGCCCCTCATCAAGCTCAACCACGTCACCGAGGGCATCAAAGCCACCGTCCTGGTGAAGCTCGAATACATCAATCCCGGCGGATCCATCAAGGACCGGATCGCCGTGAAGATGATCGAAGATGCGGAAAAGGACGGCCGGCTCAAGCCGGGTGGAACCATCGTTGAACCGACGTCGGGCAACACCGGAGTGGGACTGGCGCTCGTCGCCCAGCAAAAGGGCTACAAGTGCGTTTTCGTGGTGCCGGACAAAGTAGGCGAAGACAAGCGCGCCGTGCTTCAGGCGTACGGTGCCGAAGTTGTGGTGACGCCCACCGCCGTCGCGCCCGACAGCCCGCAGAGCTATTACGGCGTCTCCGACCGCCTGGTCAAGGAGATCCCGGGCGCCTTCAAGCCGGACCAGTTCTCCAACCCCGCTGCTCCCGGCAGCCACTTCGAGTCCACGGGCCCGGAAATCTGGCAGGACACAGACGGGCGGGTCACGCACGTAGTCATCGGCGCCGGAACCGGCGGCACCATCACTGGAACCGGCCGCTACCTCAAGCAGGTCTCGGCGGACCGTTCGGAGTCCGACGGCGGCCCGGTCAAGGTCATCGGAGCTGATCCGGAAGGCTCGGTCTACTCAGGCGGAACCGGCCGGCCCTACTTCGTGGAGGGCGTGGGCGAGGACATGTGGCCCGGCAACTACGATCCCGCCGTTCCGGATGACGTGATCGCTGTCTCCGACGCCGACTCCTTCTCCATGACCCGCCGGCTGGCCCGGGAAGAGGGCCTCTTGGTGGGCGGTTCCTCCGGCATGGCCGTGGTCGCGGCGCTCCAGGCTGCCAAGGACCTGGACGAGTCCGCCGTGGTGGTGGTGATCCTCCCGGATTCCGGCCGCGGCTACCTTGCCAAGATTTTCAACGACCAATGGATGCGTTCCTACGGCTTCCTCTCCGGTGGCGAAGAAGCTTCCGTGGGCGAGGTGCTCAAATCCAAGACGGGCGAGATGCCGGACCTGGTCCACATCCACCCGAATGAGACGGTGCGCGACGTCATCAACATCATGAACGAGTTCGGCGTCTCCCACATCCCGGTGCTCTCGCAGGAACCACCGGTGGTGATGGGCGAGGTCTTGGGTGCCGTGGACGAGCGCAGCCTCACCAGCAAGTTGTTCCGTGGGGAAGCGAAGCTGACGGACATGATCTCCGAACATATGGGGGACAGGCTCCCGGTCATCGGATCACTGGAGACCATTTCCGCCGCGCGTGAGCTGCTGTCCGACGTCGATACCGTCATGGTGACTTTCGTCGGCGCGCCGGTGGGCATCCTGACGCGCCACGACCTTTTGGCGTACCTGAGCAATTAGGCGCCCCGCGCTGATCCAATCAATTCAAACCCAGAGGAGCTTCCATGTCTGCCAGCAACAACGCCGGGTTCAACACACGCGCCGTCCACGCCGGACAGGCCTTCGAACCGGTGACCGGTGCTGTGGTGCCTCCGCTGCACTTCAGCACCACCTATGCCCAGGACGGTATTGGCAACCTGCGCTCAGGCTACGAATACGGGCGCGGCGGGAACCCCACCCGCGACGCCCTTCAAGAGCAGCTTGCCGCCCTCGAAGGTGGCACCGCGGCGTTCTCCTTCGGCTCCGGCCTGGCCGCTGAGGACTCACTGATCCGCGCGATCGCTCGCCCCGGTGACCACATCGTCCTGGGCAACGACGCCTACGGTGGCACGTACCGCCTCATCAACCGAGTGCTGGGAGACTGGGGCATCGGCAACACCCCCGTGGACATGTCCGATCTCGACGCCGTGGCTGCTGCTGTTGCAGCGAACAAGACACGCATGGTGTGGGTGGAGACGCCGTCCAACCCGATGATGAAGATCACGGACATCGAGGCACTCGCCGCCGTAGCGCACGACGCCGGTGCCCTCCTGGTGGTGGACAACACCTTCGCGTCCCCCTACTTGCAGACCCCGCTCGCCTTGGGCGCCGATGTGGTGGTCCACTCCACCACCAAGTACATCGGCGGCCACTCCGACGTTGTGGGTGGCGCGATCGTGGTCAAGGACGATGAGCTGGCAGAGAAGATCGGTTTCATCCAGTTCGCCGTCGGTGCCGTCTCGGGGCCCATGGATGCCTTCCTGACAACCCGTGGCTTGAAGACCCTGGGTGTCCGCATGGACCGCCACAGCGAGAACGGCCAGGCCGTGGCCGAATGGTTGCTGCAGCGTCCCGAAGTTGAGGCCGTCCTTTACCCGGGCCTCCCGGACCACCCAGGACACGAGCTCGCGGCCAAGCAGATGAAGAAGTTCGGCGGCATGGTCTCCGTACAGTTCAAGGGTGGCGAGGCTGCTGCCCGGACGGTTGCCGAATCCACGTCGGTGTTCACTCTTGCCGAATCCCTGGGTGGCATCGAGTCCCTGATGAACTACCCCTCGGAGATGACCCACGCTTCCGTGAAGGGTACTGAACTGGCTGTCCCGGTCAACCTCCTCCGCCTTTCCTGCGGAATCGAAGAAGCCGAGGACCTGATCGCAGACCTTGAGCAGGCCTTCGCCAAAATCGGCTAAGCCCACGAATCCGGCTCTTGTTCGCACTCCTCACCGTTCAACGGCGGGGGTGACGAACAAGAGCCGGATTTCTTGTTGGTGCTCTTCGGCTAGCCGGAGATTCCCTCGCGGCCGTCTTCTTCACGGCCCGTCAGGCGGCGGCGGAACGTGGTGTCTTCGGCAGAGGTGATTTCCAGGTCGTACCAGCCGTTCAGGGTCTCCCAACCGATCTTCCTGGTGTGTCCCGGCTTGAGCTTCACGGTTTCGACCTCGTCCGCATACTGCAGCGACTTCAGCCCCAGGCTTACCGTTGCGGTGCCGTTGTTGCGCAGCTCCAGTTCAACGTCCTTCCTGCCGCGGCGGCCGTTGACGGTGACGTCGACGCCGAACGCCGCGCCCGCCGTCGTGCCTTTCAGTTCGTACTGGTACCGGTTGGGGCCGGTGACGACGACGTCGAAGGCGCCGGACGCGACGGGGAGGTCCACGTTTTGCCGGCCGAGGACGTCCACGTGCCGGGGTTCGGTAACTTCGCCTGCGTACCCGTACACGGTGAAGTGGGTTGAACTGGTGCCTGCGTTAGCTAGCGTCAGGGCGATCTTTCCGGCTTGCACAGAAGCCGAAACCCGAGGCCTGTAGGGGAGCGGGCGGGCCGGCCGGCTGCCCGTTTCCTGGATGGGCGCTACCTGGACAGCCGGGGGATTCGGGCGCCAGCGGCTGATCTTGGCGGGGACAGCGTCGGGGTGCTCAAGAGTTGGCGGTGTGCCGGGGGATGCGAAGTTGAAGACACCTGTCAGGTCACCGCAGACTTCGCGGCGCCACGGGGAGATGTTCGGTTCCTCTACGCCGGTCCAGCGCTCCAGGAAACGGAGAACCGACGTGTGGTCGAAGACTTCGGAGCTGATGTAACCGCCCACGGTCCACGGTGAAACCACGGTCATGGGCACCCGAGGTCCCAGGCCGATGGGCCGTGCCGTGGTCCACTCAGTGGACTCGCCTGACGCTGGTCGCGGCTGGACAGGCGGCGGGACGTGGTCGAAGTAGCCATCGTTCTCGTCAAAGTTCAGGAAGATGGCAGTGCTGTCCCACGTGTCAGGGTTGCTGGCCACAGTGTCCAGGAGGCGGTAGACGAAGTTGGCGCTGCCCACCGGTGTGGAAGCGCCGGGGTGTTCGGAGTCAGCTGCGGACGGTACCAGCCAGCTGACCTTCGGGAGGGTGCCGCCTGTGATGTCTGCGCCGAGGCGTTCCAGGAGAGTGTCGGGACGTCCGCGCCACATGGCTTTGTCGAACAGGGACCTCTCGGCTTCGGTGAGGGCGGCGCGGCCTTGCTCCAGCTGGGCGAGGAGGCGGTCCTGCTCGGCTGTGGACTTCCCGGCGAGGTGGTCGTAGAACTCTTCCGTGGTGCGAAAATTTCCCTCCACTGATGCCAGCATTTTGCGGCCGATCGCCTTGAACGTTTGGAAGTACTCCACGGCGTTGTCGGTGAAGTTGTCCCAGTCCTGGTAGATCTTCCATGACACCCCGGAGTTCTCCAGGCGCTCAGGGTAGGTGGTCCAGTCGTAACCGCCGTGATCGTAGCCGTAGGCCGCGTTGGTCACGGCACGCTTGGTGCTGCCGGGCTCATTGCCTGTGGTGCCGCTCCAGAGGTAGTTGCGGTTGGGGTTCGTGGAGCCGTTGACCGAGCAGTGGTAGGCATCGCAGATGGTGAAAGTGTCCGCGAGTTCGTACTGCAGCGGGATGTCCTGGCGCTCGTAGAAAGTCATGGTGGAGGCGCTCTTCGCGGGAATCCATTTGTCACACCAGCCGTTGTTCCACGCCGTCGTGGTCCCGTTGAACGAGTGGTCCAGATCGCCCAGGTACTGGATGTCGGAACCGGGCCGGCCAGCTAGTTCCGCGGCCTTGCGGAGGGAGAACGGCAGGACAGTTTCGCCGGTGGCCCGGGGCTGCTCGAACATGGACTTGCCATTGGGCAAGCGGGTCACGGACTTGTCACCGTATCCTCGGACGCCCCGCAGCGAGCCGAAGTAGTGATCGAAAGATCGGTTCTCCTGCATCAGGACAATCACGTGCTTGATGGACTGCAAGTTTCCGGGCGGGACCGGCCTGGCCATGGCAGCCTGCACTGACGGAGGCAGTAGGGAGCCCGCAGCAGCAAGCGCCGTTGCTGCAGCTGCCGTGCCGAGGAAGCCGCGACGGGAAAGTCCGCCGGTTCCTTCGGTTGAACGATTCACCATATCAGGGGTATTCGAGGACATTCAGGGGTGCCTTTCGTGGTCGGAGTCGACTGGGCCAGCGTAGGCATGGAGAGTGAACCGATGATGAAACTGCGGCAAACCGGCGGGGTGTGTCGTGCGTAGCGGCTCGCATCCGTTGGCAACCTAGCTTTCTTTAGGGAAGTCAGCTAGTTTTGTGCGCATGCCTCTTCGTTCCGACTGGTCTGCACGCACGTGCAGCCTCGCCCGTGGCCTCGATGTCCTGGGCGATCCTTGGGGGAGCCTGGTCCTCCGCGAAATCTTCTTCGGCAACGGACGTTTCGACGCCATCAAGCAACGCCTCGAGGTAGCCGACAACGTGCTCAGCAAGCGCCTGGGATGGCTCCTCGACGCCGGGCTACTCGCCCAGCGCCCCTACCAAGACGGCGCGCGCACACGGCAGGAATACGTCCTCACCCCCAAAGGCGAGGACGCACTTCCAGTGCTTAACGCCATCATCATCTGGGCGGAGAAGCACCTGGACGCTCCCAACGAGGTGTCCCATATGAAGGTCATCCACACTGACTGCGGGCAAGCCACGTTGTCAGCGGACACGTGCACCAACTGCGGGGCCCGGTTGACCGCAGGCAACACCAGCTGGCATAGCCTCAAACGCAGTGACCACCCTCTGCCACTCGCCACCGCTCCCACCACAGCTTCCCCTGAAACGGAGATCCCCGCATGACCGCTCCCGACGTCACAGGGGCCCCGCCCGAAAATTCCGGGACACCTGCCGGCAAGACCGGCAACGGCAAGACTCCTGCCGGCAAGCCCCGCCGTCTCCACCCCGCCTGGATCGTGGCCGCGGTTGCCTTCCTGGCGCTGGTTGGAGCCGCAGGCTTCCGTGCGGCGCCCGGGGTGCTCATGGTCCCGTTGCAGGAGGAGTTCGGCTGGTCTACCACGGTCCTCTCCTTGGCCGTCAGCATCAACCTGGTCTTGTTCGGCTTGACGGCCCCGTTCGCTGCGGCCCTCATGGAACGCTTCGGCATCCGGAAGGTCACCTCGCTGGCGCTGTGCCTCATCGGGCTCGGCTCAGCATTGACCGTCTTCGTGAACCAGTCCTGGCAGATCCTGCTCACGTGGGGACTCCTGATTGGCTTGGGCACCGGTTCCATGGCCCTGGTTTTCGCTGCGACCATCGCCAACACCTGGTTCGCCAAGAGCCGTGGCCTGGTCATTGGCATCCTGACCGCAGGAAGTGCCGCCGGACAGTTGGTGTTCCTGCCGTTCATCGCCGCGCTGGCCCAGAACCCGGGCTGGCGTGGCGCATCCTTGCTCATCGCTGCGGGTGCGCTCGCAGTCGTCCCGCTGGTCCTGCGCTGGCTGCGGAACTCGCCCGCCGACGTCGGGGTCTTACCGTACGGTGCGGAGAAGCCTGACGGCGGGCAGGCGGGTGCCGAAGAACCTGACGCTAAAGACGCCGACGCCGGGACAAACGCGACGACGCAAAGCCGGCCCGCCGCTGTGGTTGCGTCGTCCGGATCCGGGGATTCCCCCAATGCAGCGATCCGTGCCCTGCAGGTCCTCAAACGCGCAACTAAAGTCCGCACGTTCTGGGCCTTGGCTGCCGGGTTCGCGATTTGTGGAGCCACCACCAACGGACTGATCGGCACGCACTTCATACCGTCGGCGCACGATCACGGCATGCCCGAAACCACGGCGGCAGGCTTGTTGGCCGTCGTCGGCATCTTCGACATCGTGGGGACCGTCGCGTCCGGCTGGTTGACCGACCGCTTCAACCCCAAGGTCCTGCTGGCGGTCTACTACCAGTTCAGGGGGATCGGCCTGCTGGTGCTGCCGCTGCTGCTGGGCTCATCCGTGGAGCCGAGCATGATCATCTTCGTCGTGGTGTACGGGCTCGACTGGGTTGCCACCGTGCCTCCCACCGCAGCTATCTGCCGCTCGGTGTTCGGTGCCGATGGTTCCGTGGTGTTCGGCTGGGTGTTCGCGGCCCACCAGCTCGGCGCTGCAGTGGCCGCCCTCCTGGCCGGGTTCATCCGCGATGCCACCGGGCACTACAACTACGCCTGGCTGGGTGCTGCTGCCATGTGCACGGTGGCCGCGGTCATCAGTGCCACCATCCGCAAGGACGCCGTGAAGAAGGAACCCGTGCCGGTTGCCTGAGGCTGGTTGCGAGGCCCGCTCTGCGCGGTATTCGTCCCCCGAAAGCGAGCAGAGCAGGCCCCGCAACGCACGATTAGCGCGCTTCTGTGATCCGGAAAGTCAGAGTCCGTGCTTCCGGGCGCAACGCGTACTCCGGCCAAACATCCGGTCCGCATGCCCTGGAACCCAGCCCGTGCTGGGCGGCATCGAGGTACAAGTAGCTGCCCTTGCTTGCCGGCAACTCGTGCGGATGTGCTGCGGACGAGATCTCCTGCGCTGTGTGCCGGGATAGCGTGAAGCCGGGCAGACGGCCGCGTGAGTCCGGGACGGCATCGAGTTGCAGCCAGGAAGCCCCATGGTTCTGGAGATCCAGCGTCCGGACAGCACTGCGGTGGCCCGTTTCCTGCGGCTTGGCGTAATTTACCGAAAGCTCGTCGATGCCCGCCGAGTAGCTGCCCACAAGCGTCGCGTGCATGCTGTCCGGGTAGGACTCGCGAGGTCCCGCGCCGAACCACGACGCACCGTCCACAGACCCGGGCAGATCAAAGCGCACCCCCATCCGCGGCCAGATGATGTCCCATGCCGCGCTCGGAACAATGTCCAAGCGGAGCCACAGCTCGCCGTCGGACAGTTGCCAGTTCTCCTCCACAGACACCCAATGCGCGGCGTCGGCTGCGGCGTACCGGGTGCGGGTCACTACGCTGCTTTCGCTGGTTGAGACCTTCTCTACCCGGGCCGTGAGCCTGTCCAAACCGGCATGGCGCCACACTTTTTCCATCGAAGGTGCAGCAACGCCGTTACCGTTATTGAGCCAAGGATCGGCGAGGTCGTAGCTGCCGCGGCCGGCACCGGCGTCGTTATCCGTGGGTGCACGCCACAGCTCCAGCCGCGGCCCGGACACCGGCAGCCCCGCGAGCGAGACCAAGCGACCATCCTCAAAGACACCAGGACCCAGCGAGACGGACCCGGAAACCTGCGAAGCTACCCGGCCGGCTGATGCCAAGGGGCGAGGGGCCGCCAGTCGCGGACGTGCTGTGGCCAATTCCAGCTGTGCGGCGGAGATGACATGCCCGGCTTCTGCCCAGGCCGTGTCTTTGCGAAGCGCCACCTCCACGGTCAGCCACTGCTCGCCGACTTCCGCAACATCAACATCAGGCAATCCGATAAGCGCCGAATCCCCGGCGGCGAGGGGCGCACCCGATGCAGTGACGACGTCGAGCTCGCCGGAAGTGGTCACCACGCCGTCCACCTCCGTGCGCCAGCGCAGTACGACGTCGGACGCGTCCGCCGTGTGCCGCAGGTTGGCGACCGAGACGAAGAGGCGCGTGCCGCCGTCGTGGGTTTCGGTGCTGAAGCCCAGGCGCAGGGGAGCGACGATCTGCTTGTACTCATAGAGCCCGGGGCTGGGAGTGGAGTCGGAGAGGACCATGCCGTCCATGACGAAGTTGCCGTCGTGGACAACCTCGTCGAAGTCGCCGCCGTAGGCGAAGAATTCAGTGCCGCTGGCCGTGGTGGTACGGATTCCGTGATCCCGCCACTCCCAGACGAATCCGCCGTGCAGCCGCGGGTAGCGGTCCACCAGGTCCTCGTACTGGTCGATCGCGCCGGGACCGTTGCCCATGGCGTGGACGTACTCGCACAGGATGAACGGTTTGGTGCGTTGGCGTGCGGACTCCGCCGTGGAGCAGCCCAGCAACAGTGAGCCGGAATCGTCGCGGCCGATCGCCTCAGTCTCAGGAACCGAGGAATACATGCGTGAGTAAACGTCTGTGTAAGCACCGCTGTAGTCGCCTTCGTAGTGGACGGGCCGGCTGGCATCGCGGGCATGCGTCCAGGCGGACATTGCGGCGAGGTTTGAGCCCGTTCCGGACTCGTTGCCCAGGGACCACATGACGATTGAAGGGTGGTTCTTGTCCCGCTCCACCGTCCGCTCCATGCGGTCCACGTACGCCTCCCGCCAGGCGGGGTCGTCACTGGGGTTGCCTACCCAGCCGTGCCGTTCAAAGCCGTGAGTCTCGAGGTCGCATTCCAGGATCACCCAGAAGCCCATCTCGTCGGCGATGTCCAGCAAACGAGGATGCGGCGGGTAATGGCTGGTGCGGATCGCGTTGACGTTGAACTGCTTCATCAAGGCAAGGTCGGCGCGGGCAAAATCTTCGTCGAACACGCGGCCGCGGTCAGGATGCGTTTCATGCCGGTTCACGCCGTGGAACACCACACGGCGGCCGTTCACCAGGAACTGATCGCCCTTGATCTCCACCGTACGGAAACCGATGCGCAGCGAAATGGTCTCCCCTCCGCTTGCCACCGTTACGTTGTAGAGGCGCGGAACCTCTGCGGACCAAGGTTCGACGCCGGTGATCGCCACCGGGGCGACGTCGGCAGGGGAGTTCCAGACGACGTCGACGTCCAGTTCCGGGACTGCCAGCCGAATCGGGTAGGCGGCCTGGTCCGCGGTGATTTCGGGATCGATGACGCCCGAGCCGACGGTGTAGGACGTTCGCAACCAGACGTCGTCGATGCCCTTTCCGGGGCGGGCCTGGAGGGTGACGTCGCGGAAGATGCCCGGCATCCACCACTGATCCTGGTCCTCCACGTAGCTCGAAGCCGACCATTGATGGACCCGGACAGCCAGCACGTTGTGCCCTGGACGCGCGGCGTCGGTGACGTCGAATTCCTGGGCCAGCCGGCTGCCTGTCCCTACGCCGATTTCGCTGCCGTTGAGCCACACCTTGTAACGGGATTCGACGCCGTCGAACCGCAGCACGATGCGCTCGGATTCGCTCCAATCCGCCGGCAGATCGAAGGTTCGACGGTAATCACCGGTGGGGTTCTCATCCGGGACGTGGGGTGCGTCCGTGGGGAAGGGGAACTGGACGTTGGTGTAAATGGGGTTCCCGTAGCTGCCCCCGCCCTCCAAAACCCAGTGCGCCGGGACCGGGATCTGGTCCCATGTGGAGTCATCCAAACCTTCCTCGGCGAAGCCTTCGATTGCCTCGTCCGCGGGAAGGACACCCCGTCCGCCGGGGGTTCCGGGTGCTCCGGGGAGAAGCCGGAAACGCCACTGGCCGTTCAGGGAAAGTGTTGGCGCGTCAGAGTGCAGCCAGGAGCGGGCGGGGAGTCTCTTGCCGGTGCCGGGACCGGTATCAGTGATGTAGTTGGCGGTGTCGGTCATTACTTAACGGCTCCTTCTGTCAGCCCGCCGCGCCAGAAACGCTGCAGGACAACCATGGCGATGCTGAGCGGAATGATGGAAAGGAGCACTCCGCCCGTGGTCAGTTCATAGAATTCAGGCAGACGGTCAACCTGGCTCAGCCAGCTATTCAGGCCGAGCGTGATGGGGTACAGCTCGGAGTCGGACAGCATGACCAGCGGCAGGAAGTAGTTGTTCCAGATGCCCACCAGCTGGAACAGGAATACGGTGACCAGGGCCGGGGTGAGTACCTTCAACCCGATGGTGTGGAAGATGCGGAGCTCGCCGGCGCCGTCGATCCTGGCGGCCTCGATCAGCGAGGTATCAACAGTGGCCTGGGCGTAGATGCGGCAGAGGAACAGCCCGAAAGGGGAGACCAGTGATGGCAGCAGGACACTCCAGTAGGTGTTCGCCAGGCCCATCTGGCTAAACAGCAGGAAGAGCGGCAAGGCAGTGGCCGTACCGGGGACCAGCACGCCGCCCAGGATGGTGCCGAACACCAGGTTCCGGCCCCGGAACTGGTACTTGGCCAGCGCGTAGCCTCCGGCCGCAGCGAAGTACGTGGCCAGGAGTGCGCCGATGCCGGCGTAGATCGCCGAGTTCAGGAACCAGCGGCCAAAGATGCCGTTGTCATAGCTGACCACGCGAGCGATGTTTTCCCACAAAGAGAATGTGGGCGCGAACCAGAAGCCGTTGGTGGAAAAGAGATCGGCGGTGGACTTCGTGGAGGCGACGAACACCCAGTACACGGGAATCAGGAAGTACAAGGCCACCACCACCAAAAGTGCGGTGACGATGATGGTGGATGACCGCCGTCGTCCTGCTGAGCGGTCCGGGCCTGCCGAAGCCTTGCTGCGGACGGTGGTGGTGGGTTTCGTGGCGGTGGCGGTCATGAGGACTTCCTGTTCGTCAGTGCGAGGAAGGCGAAGGAAAGGGCAAAAGCGGCCACGGCGATGATGACCGACTGGGCTGCTGCGACGTTGTAGTCGTTATAGGCAAAGGCCGTTGTGTAGGCACTGAGGTTCGGCGTGTATTGGCTGTCGATTGCCGGAGCCACCGTCTTGAGGACTTGCGCCTCAGCGAAGAGCTGCAGGGTTCCGATGATGGAAAACACGGTGGTGAGCATAAGGGCCGGACGAATCAGGGGGAGCTGGATGCTCCGGGCAACGCGCCACGTGGAGGCACCATCCACCTTTGCGGCCTCGTAAAGTTCCACCGGAATGGCTTTCAGCTGCGCCACGATGATCAGCATGTTGTAGCCCGTGTAGCTCCACGTGACGATATTCGCGATGGACCACAGCACGCTGTTCGCGCCGAGGAAATCCGGGGTCAGGCCAACAATCTTGGCCACGTCAAACAACGGGCTGAGCCCGGGCACGTACAGGAAGGACCACAGGATGGTGGCGATCACGCCCGGCACGCCGTAAGGGAGGAAGTAGGCGGCACGGAAGAAGCCCGGCCATTTTGCCGAGGCCGATTCCAGCATGAGGGCCAACGCCGTGCACAAGACGATCATGACGGGCACCTGGACTACGCCGAACAGCAGCATTCGACCGATGGACGCGACGAAGCTGCCGTCGGCAAGGGCTTGAGCGTAGTTGCTGAAGCCGGCGAACTCGCTGGTCACGCCTGCCTCGCCGAAGAGTCCGCTGCGGGTCACTTTGGTGAAGCTGGAAATGATGGCCACAACAATGGGCAGCAGGAACGTGAGGACGAAGAGTCCCAGGAACGGTGCCAGCAGGAGCCAGGGAGCGCGGGCGGCAGCGCCGGCCCGTTTGCCGGCCCGTTTGCCGGAACGGCTTGGTGCTGCGGGGCGCTGGGCGGTGGGTGCGGTGCGGGTGGTGGTCATGCCGTTTCCTTCCGGATGCTGAGGCCCTTGTTCTTGAAAACGGTCATGATCTGCTGCTCCGAGGCAGCAATGGAATCCACCAATGAGGTGCCGAAGGCTTTCTTGCGGAAACCGTCGCTGAGGATGTTGAAGGACTGCTGGGTTACCGGCCACCATGACCAGGCAGGGTTCTGCTGTTGGGTGGCGGGGACGAAGACTTCCTCGTTGTAGCGCTGGCCGCCGAAGAACGCCGACGGTTGTTGCCGCTCCGTGCCGATGAACTCGGGGTTGGGTGACCAGCCGATGCCGCTGTTCTTGATCTGGGCGTCGATTCCCTCTTTGGACGTAGTCAGCCACACTGCGAACTCGACTGCTTCCCTGGGGTGCTTACTATTGGCCAGGACGGCCGCCGTGGAACCGCCGAGGTAGCTTGAGCCGAAGCCCGTATCGCCCCAAGTGGGCATCGGTGCTGCGCGCCACTTTCCTTCGGAACCGCTGACACCCTGCACCAAAGCATCACCCCAGCTGCCGGTTATGGTCGAGGCAATCCCGCCCTTGGCGGCAGCCGCAAACCAGCCCGGGGAGAAGGCTCCATACGCGGTGGTGACGAGGTCGTCGTCGATCGCTTTGTCGAAGAAACGCGCGGTGTTGAGCGTGGCGTCGTCGGTCATGTTGATGACCCAGCCATCCTCCTCCGGGCGCAGCCACTGCGCGCCGGCCTGCCCCGCGAAAGAGGCAAAAGGAGAGGCATCACTGATGGGGAAGCAGTCCAGGTAGCTGTCCACGGAGCGAAGTTCGGCGGCGAGCGCCGCCCATTCGTCCCAGGTCGTCGGAGTGCTGCCGCCTACTTTGTTCAGGATGGCCGGCTGGTAGAACATGCCCATGGGGCCCGCGTCCTGGGGGATGCCATAGACGCCCCCGGTGTAGCTGACTTGCTTCCATAGGGTGGGGTCGTACAAGTGGGCGTGATCGTTGGCACCGTAGCGGGATACATCAACCAGGCCATTTACCAGCATGAACTCCGGGATGGAGCGGAACTCGACCTGGGCCAGGTCCGGTCCGCCTCCTGCTGCCAAGGCCGAGTAAAGCTTCTGATATCCGCCGTTGTTGCCGCCCGGGATCCACACCACGTCCACTTGGATGTTCGGGTTGGCTGCATTCCAGACGTCGGCCACTTTCTGGAAATCCTTGAGCCAGGCCCAATAGGTCAGTCGCACGGGTGCGCCTGCGGCGGGGATGGTTGGCGCAGCGTTGACGGACTGCGTTCCTGGTGTAGCGCACCCGGTCAGCAGGCCCATGGCTGCTGTTCCCAGGCCTGCGCCCAGGAGTTGTCTTCGCGTGAATCGGGTCATTAGCCTTCACCTCTTCGTGTCAGGTTGACGATGACGCGGGCTGGATTCGTGGGTCCCGCCGCGGCAAGTGTGACCACGGTAACAGAAAATTCGAGTGGGTACTCGAATTTCGAATTGAAGCCGTAACACGCATGTACACTGGCTAGCCATGACCACAAAGGACGTGGGTCGCGCAGCGCGGCGGGGCCCCTACGCGAAATCCGAAGAACGGCGCCGGACCATCCTGGATGCTGCCCATGAGGTGTTTGCTGCCCACGGCTATCGTGGTGGATCCCTCCAGGATGTTGCCGACAAGGTGGGGCTGAGCCAAACCAGCCTGCTGCACTATTTCCCGTCCAAACGCGATCTCCTGATGGCAGTCCTGGAGCGCCGAGACGAAATCACCGGCGACGCCTTCCCGGACGACATGGAAGATGGCTTGGTTGACTCAGTGATCCGGACGGCGCTGTTCAACGAGAACATTCCGGGCGTGGTTGAGCTGTACAGCGTTCTGTGCGCGGAGTCGGTCACCGATTCGCACCCGGGGCGGGTTTACTTCACCGAACGGTTCGAACGCCTCCGCACGAGCTATGCCCGGCGGTTCGCCGAACTGGCTGCCCAGGGCAGGCTCCGCCCCGGCGTCGATCCTGAATTGGCTGCCATGTCCCTGGTTGCCTTGTGGGACGGGCTGCAGACGCAATGGCTGCTGGCCCCCGATGAGGTGGACGTGGTGAAGGGCCTGCGTGGCTACTTTGATCTGGTGGTGCTCCCCGAGTCCTGACCCAACTAGGTCGCAGCTGAGCGCGTTTTGAGCCCTCTAAACGCGCTCAACTGCGACTTAGTTGGGGGGGCTAGCCGCGGAAGGCGCCGATGCCCGTGATGTGCTGACCCAGGATCAGCGTGTGAACCTCATCTGTGCCCTCGTAAGTCCGCACGGATTCCAGGTTGTTGGCGTGGCGCAGCGGTGAGTAGTCCAGTGTGACTCCGTTACCGCCCAGGATGGTGCGGGCCTCGCGGGCGATTTTGATGGCCTCGCGGACGTTGTTCAGCTTGCCTAAGGAAATCTGCTGGGGCTGGAGGTGGCCAGCATCCTTCAACCGGCCCAGGTGAAGGGCCAGCATGGTGCCCTTCTGGATCTCCACCAACATGTTCACCAGTTTCTCCTGCGTCAACTGGTATCCGGCCAGCGGGCGGCCGAACTGAAGTCGGCTTCCGGCGTAGTCGAGCGCGGCTTCGTACGAGTCCCGGGCAGCGCCCATGGCGCCCCACGCGATACCGTAGCGCGCCTCGTTCAAGCAGGAGAACGGTCCTCGAAGTCCAAGCGCACCCGGGAGGATGGCCTCGGCACCCAGCCTCACGCCGTCGAACTTCACATCGCATTGAATGGACGCGCGCATGGAGAGTTTCGGCTCAATGGGCGTCGCGGTTACACCCTGCGTTCCGGCGGGAACAAGGAACCCCCGGATTCCGTCCACGGTGTTTGCCCACACCACCATGACGTCCGCGATCGAGGCGAGGCCGATCCACCGCTTGGCACCGTCCAGGACCCAGCCATCGGCGGTTTCACGGGCAAACGTTGTCATGGAGGACGGGTCCGACCCCGCCGTCGGCTCCGTCAGGGCGAAGCATCCGATCAGCTCGCCGGCAGCCATCCGCGGGAGCCACTGCTCTTTCTGCGCCTCCGAACCCCACTTGTGGATCGCCGTCATGGCAAGGGAGCCCTGCACCGAGACGAACGTGCGGATCCCCGAATCGCCGGCCTCCAGTTCCATTGCCGCAAGGCCATACTCGACGGCGGTCCTCCCGGGACAGCCGTAGCCTTCCAAGTGCATGCCCAGGACACCGAGCTCGCCCAACTCCGGGGCGAGCTCGCGCGGGAAATGAGCGTCCTCGTACCAGCGTGCGATGTTCGGACGGATCCGTTGCGCTGTGTAGTCGCGGACCCGGTCGCGGAGGGCCAGCTCGTCCACAGCCAGCAGGGAATCGAGGGCAAGGACGTCGGAGGTGTTCGTCGTTGAATCGCTCATTCCAGCATCCTAGGTGGCTAACCCGCCGCCCGGCAGCACAGCCTACTCGCCGCGGACCGCCCCGACGTCTGCGCGTTCGCCCGTGAAGTAGCCCTTGGTGGAGGGGGCGAAGCGGCACACGATGGCCAAAACGACGCCCAGAGCGAGCAGCAGCACGCCGCTCACGAACGCTCCGCCAATCCCGAAGATCTGCGTGTCGCCATAGGCCGGATCCCACATCTGGACTGCGGAGATGAAGAACGCCACGGTGAGGGACAGCGCACCGAGGAACGGCAGGATGCCCCGGAACCACAGGTTCCGTGCCGAGTCCCGGAGCGTAGAGCGGAAGAACCATACACAGGAGAAGCCGGTCAGCGCGTAGTAGAACGCGATGAACAGGCTGATGGCGCTGATGGAGTCCGAGAGCAGGTTTTCGCTCAGGAAGCTCATGGCCACGTAGTACACCACGGCCACCGCACCCATCACCTGAGTGGAGAATCCCGGCGTCATGAAGCGCTCGTGGACCTTCCCGAATCGGGGCGGCAGCGCGCCGTGGACACCCATGGACAGGGTTCCGCGGGCAGTCGGAAGGATGGTGGTCTGCGTGGAGGACAGGACGGACGCCAGCACGGCCACGATGATCAGCCAGCCCCAAGGACCCAATACGACGTCCTTCATGGCCAGGAAGACGTCGTCCTGGTTGGCTTCGTTGCCCAGCCCGATACCGTCGGTACCGATCGTGGCGTACATCATCACCAGGAGGGCCACGGAAACGTAGATCGCCACCAGGACCGAGGCCGAGATCACGGCGCCGCGGCCGGGGGTCTTGGCCGGATTTTCGGTCTCCTCGTTGAGCGCCAGGCACGTGTCCCAGCCCCAGTAGATGAACAGGGCAAGCAGGACACCATGGACCACGGCACCGGGATCGGCAAAGGCGCCGGCCGGGTTGAACCACTCGAAGTCGAAGGCCTGCCCTTCAGGCGCTCCACCGGCGATCCGGAAGACGATGGCCACCGCGAAGATGCCCAACGAGATGTACTGGATGTAGGTCAGGGTGCGCTGGACATGCTCGCCCAGCCGGATTCCGCGATGGTTCACGTACGTCATGAACACGATGAACAGCACGCCGGTAGCGGTCACGAGCCACGTGTTATCGGCCAGGGAACCGTCGCCGATCAACAGCCACAGGTACTTGCCCGCGATTTGCGCCAGGTTGGCCAGGACCACCACTCCCGCGAGTGCCACGCCCCAGCCGCCCAGCCAACCGGCCCACGGCCCGAAGGCCTTCCGGGCCCAGAAGAACGTAGTGCCGCAGTCGGGCATGGCGCTGTTGAGCTCACGGAACGCGTAGGCGATGAACAGCACCGGGATGAAGCCGAGGATCAGGATCAGGGGAGTGTAGTTGCCGTTGACGGCAACAATGAGGCCCAGCGTTGCGGCCAGCGAGTAGACGGGCGCGGTGGATGCGAGGCCCAGCATGACGGAGTCGCCAAGGTCCAGGATCCCGGCGTGGAGGCCTTTGGAAGGTACGACGGCGGTACGGTCGCCGCCCGCTGAGCCGCCACCCGGCGTCGAGGTTTCAGTGCTCATAGTGCAGCTCCGTAGGAAGTAGCAGGGGGCGCGATGGGCGCCGGGGAGTCGATGGTGTTGGGGACAAAGCGGCAGAAATAGTCCGTGATGGGTCCGTCGGATTCCCGGATGCCACACCCCACGGATTCGCCATCCACTACCCAGAGACCCAGTACCGGGTGGTTCCCGTCGAAGTCGGGGAGGGAATGGTACTGCTGGAAGCACCAGCCTTCGCGCCCGTAACCACCGGGCTGCTGGATCTCGATGCCCGGGGCGTGGATGCGGATGTTGTCGCCCTCACGTCCGTGCAGCGGCTTGGCTACCCATTCTTTGAGGGGTCCAGGATCGCCCAGGTAGGCGGGAAGCAGATTCTCGTGGTTGGGGTACAGATGCCACAGCGCAGCCAGCAAGGCTTTGTTGGACAGCAGCATCTTCCACGCCGGTTCAACCCAGCGGGGGTTGTGGGCACGCTGGAAGAGACGCTGTCCGAAGGGCTCCTTCATCATCAATTCCCACGGGTACAGCTTGAACATGGTGCTGATCATGAAGTTGTCCAGGTCCACGAACCGGTTCAGGTTGGGGTCCCAGCCAATATCGGACATGTTGATGCCAATGGTGGTCCACCCGCCTTGGCTTGCGACATCGCGCATGTAGGCCGCAGTCATCCAGTCCTCGCCGGATTCCTCCGCCTCCGAGTGGGCAACGTGCAGGGTGCTCATGCCGGTGCGGAACTGAAGCTTCTTCCACTGGCGGATCAGGGCCTCATGGATTCCGTTCCACTGGTCCTTCTCCGGGAAGACATCCTGCAGCCAGAACCACTGGGCCACGGACGCCTCGATCAGGCCGGTGGGGGTATCGGCGTTGTACTCCAGCATCTTTGCCGGGCCGCCCTTGCCGTCATAGATGAAGTCGAAGCGACCGTAAATGTCCATGTCGGCGGCCAGCAGTGATTCGCCGGCGAGTTCCAACGCCTGCTGCCCGATGCCGATATCGCCCATGGCCCCGGTGGCGAGGTACTTTGCGGCCTCCAAGCACATGATGTGCATGTCCTCGGCCGTCTTTTCGAGGGTTTC
This sequence comes from Paenarthrobacter sp. TA1.8, assembly GCF_048595705.1. Lineage (NCBI taxonomy): Bacteria > Bacillati > Actinomycetota > Actinomycetes > Micrococcales > Micrococcaceae > Paenarthrobacter > Paenarthrobacter sp. TA1.8. The sequence continues at coordinate 3,616,208 of NZ_CP184287.1, read as the reverse complement.
CACCTCGTCCATGGTGAATTCGTAGTAAGCCGATTCGTTCCAGTATTGGATTTTCCGGCCATCGGGCATGGTGGTTGTGGAAAATACCAAGCCCTGTTCCTCGATCTTTTGCTTCCAGTCCGGCCTGGGCTCGGAGAGCAGTCGACGCACGCCTAGCCTCCCGAGCTTCCGCCGCTTTTGGAGCTGCTGCCGAAGCCGCCGCGGCTCACCGTGCCGCCCTTGGTGCTGTAACCCTTGGAGGTCTTGGCGTCCGTAGGCACGTTCTTGGTATAGCTCGGGTAGGAACTGCGGTTCTGGCCCACGGCGGGCACACTGGCTCCGCGTGAGTAGAAGTACCAGGCGTAGACGCCTGAGCTGCGGCCCGCCGAGCTGCTGTTGTCGCACTGGTTGTCGTCGACGCGCTCGCCGGTTTCCTCATTGAAACAGACCTGCGCGTAGTCAGCTTCCTTCTCGTTGCTGGCCACGATCGCGGTGATGGTTCCGGCCAGGAGGGCAGTTACACCCAGACCCACGACGACGGTGCGGCGCTGCGAGCGCTTTTTCTTCTTTGCTGCCTCGGCTTCACCGCGTTCACGTTCTTTGGCGAAAGGGTCGACCACGGGGAGGGGCTGGCCGGGCTGGGGCGTCCCGGCCGGGAATGCCCCGCCCTGCGGTGCCCCGGCGGGAGTTTTCTTCCTCTTGCCTGTGCCCCCGTTGCCGGAGCCGCCGTTGCCGGAGCCGCCTTGCGCCGGGTCGTTTTTCACGGGCGTGAACAGCTCAGGATGCAGCTCGGGTTTGGGTACCTGCCAGGGAGGAGGCTTGGGCTGGTTGTTGCCCGCTCCGAAGTCGCCGTTGTTGTCCCTGCCGCCGCCGTTGTTGCCGGCTGCGTCAGGGCTGTCTTTCGGGCCCATGTGTATCCCCCTGGATAGACCGTTGAAGTGTCCGGCGCCACGCCGGACCAGAATGCTCAGAGCAAGCCTAGTCCTTGTGCGCGGTGCAGGCACGGGTGACAGCCGTAAATGGGAAGAAGTCCCCATCTACGGAACCATGTAAGGATGTAGCCATGCCGGGACCAGAAGCACACAGCAACGTCGACGACGGCGTGCTGCTGCGGCTTCCGCCGGTCCGCGGCATTGGCTCCGCCCGGGTCATCACTGGCCTGGTGTTGGCTGTCCTGTTACCGCCCGGCATTGAACTCATGGTCACTGTCCTCGGGTTCCGCAACTTCGCCATGATCATGCTGTTGCAACTGGCAGTAGCTGTTGCGGTGGCGGCCATCGGTGGTTTGTGGCCGGCAGTGGTCGCCGCGGTGCTGGGCAGCTTCCTCCTTAACTACTTCTCCGCCGACCCCGTTGGTTCCCTGTCCATCGCCGATCCCACCACGTTGTTCACGCTGGTGGTTTTCCTTGCGGTGGCCTGTGGGGTGGCCCTCGCCGTGGGCCTCGCAAGCCGCCGTGCCCAGGAGGCAGCTCGCTCCGGAGCCGAGGCAACGGCGCTCAGTGGGCTCGCCCTGCAAATCCTTAGTTCGGATGGAAGCTTGGAAGCGTTTCTTGAAAAAGTACGCAGCAACCTGGGCATGGAGGCGGTAACGCTCCTGGGTTCGTGGGGCCAAGGTTCATCAGGTCAGACGCCCGGAGCCTCGGGTACGGCGTCAGCCGGTACCCAACCCGAGTTGCGTGTCCTGGCGAGTGCCGGCCCAAATCCGCCGTTGACCCATGCCGCCGCCGACCACACCGCCGTCGTCGATCCCCATTACACCCTGCTGTTGCGCGGCGGACCGTTATCAGCGCAACGCCAACGGATGTTGGCTGCGTTCGGGGCTTTCGTGGTGGCTGTCCGGGAGAGGCAGCAGCTGGTGAAGAGCCGGCGGGATAACGTGCGATTGGCCGAGGGCAACAAGATGCGGACGTCCATCCTGCGCGCTGTGTCGCATGACCTTCGGACTCCCTTGGCCGGAATCAAGCTCGCTGTCAGCAGCTTGCGCCAGGAGGATGTGCATTTTCCGCCGGATGTTGAGCGCGAGTTGCTGGAGACCATCGAGGATTATGCGGACCGACTGGACCATTTGGTGGACAACCTCTTGGACATGTCGCGGATCACGGCGGACGCGGTGAATCCGCTCTTGAGCGGGATTGTGTGGGCGGAGGTGCTGCCGCAGGCGCTGAGGGGGATTCCCCGGGAGCGGCTGCGCAACGAGCTCCCGCCCAACCTTCCTCCGGTGCAGGCCGACGCCGGAATGCTTGAGAGGGTGGTGGCCAACATCGTGGAGAATGCCGTGAAGTACGCGCCCGACTCCGACGTCGTCCTCACCGCCCGTGCGGGTGCGGGCATCACGCTGGGGGACCGGCCCGCCAGCGAACTGAGAATCATCGATCACGGCAGCGGAGTAGGGCAGAAGGAAGTGGTGGATATTTTCCAACCTTTCCAGCGCTTTGGTGATTCGCCGTCGCCTGCGATCGGAGGCGGAACCACCGCCGGCGGCGGGATTGGACTGGGACTGGCCGTGGCGAAGGGTTTCAGCGAGGCCATGGGCGGCAGGCTCGCAGCGGAGCCGACGCCGGGTGGCGGGCTGACCATGGTGGTCACCTTGCCGCTGTGGACCGGGGGCCCGCAATGACGCTGGTGCTGATCGTCGAGGACGAAGCCCGCATCGCCAGGGCCATGCAGATCACCCTTCAAGCCCATGGCTACCAGGCACTGACGGTGGGCAATGGCGCCGACGCCCTGCAAGCCGCTGCCAAGCAGCCCGTGGAGATCGTGGTGCTCGACCTTGGCCTGCCGGACATGGACGGGGTGGAGATCATCAGACGCATCCGCGGCTGGAGCAGTATGCCCATCATTGTGCTGTCCGCCCGGCATGCCTCGGAGGACAAGGTTGAAGCGCTCGACGCCGGTGCGGACGACTACGTGACCAAGCCTTTCGGTTTGGATGAGCTGCTTGCGCGGCTTAGGGTCGCTTCGCGCCGGGTTGTGACCGAACATGAGGAACCAACGCTGGCCACCACGGACTTCATGGTTGACCTGGCGGGCAAGAAGATTCTCAAGGATGGCTCGGAAGTGCGCCTGACGCCCACGGAATGGAACATCCTGGAGTTGCTGGTCCGTAATAAGGGCAAGCTCGTGAGCCAGCAGCAGATCCTCACCCAGGTATGGGGACAGGCGTATGCGAAGGAAACACAGTACCTGCGCGTATATATAGCCCAGCTCAGGCGAAAGCTGGAGCGGGATCCTGCCGAGCCCCGGCATCTGCACACGGAAGCCGGTATGGGCTACCGATTCGATCCTTAATCTTGGAGCTGCCCGTCCGTACACTGGTGATCATGAACACCGCATCCCTCCTTGCCGTCTGCCGGGTCCACCAGTTGCTGCCCGATCCCGAGGGGAGTGTGGGAGTCACCGGCATGGACAAGCGTCCGGTAGAAGGGCAAGTCAAGGTTCACAAACTTGGGCTTCACGGGGACGTGCAGGCGAATCGGGTGGACCACGGCGGTGAAGACCAAGCCCTGTACGCATATTCGCAGGCGGATGCGGACTACTGGGCGGGCGAGTTGCGGCGGGAGTTGCCTGCCGGCGTCTTCGGAGAGAACCTTCGCGTGGCTGGAATCGAAACCACCGGCGCGGTCATCGGCGAACGTTGGAAGATTGGCTTGGATGTGGAGCTGGAAGTCACGTCCCCGCGTGTACCCTGCGCTACCTTTCAGCGGGTGATCGGCGAAGCCCAATGGGTGAAGCGCTTCACCCAGGCCGGCCGGGTTGGGACGTACCTCCGGGTGATCAAGACAGGCACGATTTCCGCAGGGGACCACATTCACCGCACCTTCATCCCTAAACACGGCATCACGGTGGGTCAGTGGTTCAGTGAGCCCACTCCTGAACTGGTACAGATCCTGTTGGATGCGGACGCCGATGGGGAGATCCGTTTGCAGGAGGATTACCACCCGGTCTTCGAAAAGGTGCTCCGGAGAAACGGGCTCTAGAACCTTGGCGGGGGAGCCTTCCAAACCGGTGTGAACAAGCTCACTCGGCCTTCGAGGACTCTCAACTCGCGGTGATGGGCCTCTGTGCCCTACACTTGAAATATCCCCCACTCCGGAAATCCCTTTATCCTGCCCAATTCTTGAGGCAGGACTGGTAAGTGTTGGGGCCCGCAAATGTGTGCGGGCATTTTCATAGGGAGAGCCGGCTAAAGAAAACGCTGTACAGACTGCTGGGATAGCAGCCAAGAGATGCAGCGGGAAGTCCTGCCATGGGATTGCGATAGCGCCGGACTTCTTGCGAAAGCAGGGCACCTTTTCCTGTTTCTCGCGACGAGTAATGCGGCCAGCCCAACCGGGCCGCGCCGACTGCCCTATGGATGAGGAATTTCCCCCTATGACCGAAAATCTCAACGAAAACTTCGACGCCAACACTGCTGAGTCCGCTGATGTAGCAGAGACCTCCGCACCCGCCGAAGCTGAAGCACCGGCTGCTGCCGCTGCCCCCGTCGAGACCGCTGCAGCCGAGACTGCAGCCCCCACCTTCACTGAAGCTCCTGCCCCCAAGGCAGAAGAAGAGGAAGAAGAAGGCGTCCGCTTCGTCGATCTTGGCATCGACGGTCGCGTTCTGGCCGCCCTGCAGGACGTCGGCTACGAGAAGCCGTCACCCATCCAGGCAGCCACCATCCCGCTGCTCCTCGAAGGCCGCGACGTAGTTGGCCTCGCTCAGACCGGTACCGGCAAGACCGCAGCTTTCGCTGTTCCTGCCCTGTCCCGCCTGGCCGAACTTCATGACCTCAACGGCCCGTCCCGCAAGACCCAGGCCCTGGTCCTGGCTCCGACGCGTGAACTGGCTCTCCAGGTTGCCGAGGCTTTCACCTCCTACGCCAAGCACATTGATGATTTCACCGTGCTCCCGGTTTACGGTGGCTCGGCTTACGGTCCCCAGCTCGCAGGCCTTCGCCGAGGCGCACAGGTTGTTGTAGGTACCCCCGGCCGCGTGATCGACCACATCGCCAAGGGTTCCCTGGACCTTTCGGAACTCCAGTACCTGGTACTGGACGAAGCTGACGAAATGCTGCGCATGGGCTTTGCCGATGACGTAGAGCAGATCTTCCAGCAGACTCCGGAAACCCGCCAGGTTGCGCTGTTCTCTGCCACCATGCCGGGCCAGATCCGCCGCATGTCCAAGCAGTACCTGAACAACCCGGCCGAGATCTCGGTGAAGTCCAAGACCACCACCGGCGCCAACACCAAGCAGCGCTACCTTCAGGTCATGGGCCCGCACAAGCTGGACGCCCTGACCCGCATCCTCGAGGTTGAAGAATTCGACGGCGTTATCGCCTTCGTGCGCACCAAGATGGCTACCGAGGACCTGGCTGACAAGCTCAAGGCCCGCGGTTTCCAGGCTGCCGCCATCAACGGCGACATCCCGCAGCAGCAGCGCGAACGCACTGTGGACGCGCTGAAGGAAGGCCGCATCGACATCCTGGTTGCTACCGACGTCGCGGCCCGTGGCCTTGACGTTGAGCGCATCAGCCACGTGATCAACTACGACATCCCCCACGACACCGAGTCCTACGTGCACCGCATTGGCCGTACGGGCCGTGCAGGCCGTTCCGGCGATGCCATCCTGTTCATGACGCCGCGTGAAAAGTACCTGCTGCGTTCCATCGAAAAGGCCACGCGTCAGCCGGTGGAGCAGATGCACCTGCCTACCGCCGAGACCGTCAACACCCTTCGCCTGGGCAAGTTCGCCGAGCGCATCACCGAGACCCTCGAGTCCGAGGATGTTGCAGCGTTCCGCGACCTCATCTCCTCCTACGAAGAAGAGCACAACGTTCCGGCGTCGGAAATCGCTGCAGCCCTGGCCGTCATGGCCCAGGGTGGACAGCCGCTGCTGGTCAAGGAACTGCCTGCCGCTCCTGAGTACCAGAAGCGCGAGCGCTCCAAGGACGGCTTCGGCTCACGTGGCCCGACCCGTGCACTGACCGAGGGCAACGCCACCTACCGGATCTCCGTGGGACGCCGCCAGCGCGTCATGCCGGGTTCGATCGTTGGCGCCATTGCCAACGAAGGCGGCATCTCCTCTGCACAGATCGGCGGCATCGACATCCGCTCGGACCACTCCCTGGTGGAGCTCCCGGCAGACCTGAGCCCCGAGCAGCTGCGCGCACTGTCCCGCACCCGCATCGGTGGCGAACTGATCAACCTCGAGCTGGATAACGGCCGCAGGCCCAGCGGCGACCGTGGCAGCTACCAAGGTGGCGGCTCCGGTGGACGTGGTGGCTATGGCGACCGCGAAAACCGTGGTGGCGGAAACTTCAAGGGTGCCGGTGGCTTCAAGAAGGACTTCCGCAAGTCCGACGGCGAGCGTACCTCCGCTGACCGTGGCGGCCGCTCCTACAGCGACCGTTCCGAGCGCACCGCAGGCAGCTACGGCGACCGCGATCGCGGCCAGGCCAGCGGTTCACGCTTCGGCGGTCACGGTGACGGCGCCCGCAAGCCCCGCACCGGTGGAGAAGGCGCAAACCGCGACTTCAACCGCAAGGGCAAGTGGTAAACGCTCTCTTGGTGATCATCACTGAGTAGTTCCCGTGAGGGGGTCGGCTTTCGAGCCGGCCCCCTCACGCGTTTAACGCTTCACTCCGGTTCTTGTTCGCTGTGCACGCCCTTGTGCGGCTCGGATTTCGAACAGGACCGGGTTCCATGGGGCCGGGCTCGGCCGTACGATCGAGGCACGGCTGAACGCAAGCAGAAATCAGGAGGGTGCTCCATGGGATTGCTGGACAACGTGAAGAAGAACCTGGGCTTCGGCGGCAAGGACGCTGGTGAAAGCGACGCAGCTCGGGTAGGCCAGGGTGCGGCGAACCCGGTGCCAGTAGACCAGAGTGCGGCGAGCCAGGCAGCAGAGGATGCTGCCGCCGTCGAGGTTTCCGCCACGGACAAGGCCGCTGCGGAGGCTGCTGCCGTGCAGGCAACCCAGCAGCAGGCGGCTGCGGACGCCGCAGCAGCGCAGGAGGCCGAGCAGGAGGGCTTGGAACCCGAGGCCCCGGAAGTCCAGCTGCGGGCGCAGGAGGCCGCCTCAGAGGCCGCCGCAGGGACCGGTCAGCCGGGTCCGGTGGCGCCGCGGGTCACGGAGGTCGTGGTGGAGCAGGGGGACACCATGGACGGAATCGCTGCGCAGTACGGCGTGGACCTTGGAGCCCTCATCGCCACCAACGCAGATACGGTGCCCAATCCGGACAGGATCTACCCTGGGCAGGTGCTCCGGCTGCCCTGATTCGATCCGCCCAAAGCGCCCACGGTGATTGCCAGCGGCGCGAAAAATGGATCAGGAAATCCGCGTCTTCGCAAATTGTGTCGGCGCCGGTTTTCCGCGTTTTTTCGCCGATTTGTAGCTTCCGAAAACGTCCGGTAGAGTATTTACTCGTTGCCCCCCTAGCTCAGTGGTAGAGCGCGTTCTTGGTAAGAACGAGGTCACCGGATCGATTCCGGTGGGGGGCTCTGGATGAGGGCCTGTGTCAAGGCGGTTTTGACCGGCTTGACACAGGTTTTTCTCATTCGTGGCGGTGTAGCTCAGTTGGTTAGAGCGCACGACTCATAATCGTGAGGTCGGGAGATCGAGCCTCCCCACCGCTACAGAGCAAGACCCCGCAGCATTCGCCTGCGGGGTCTTTTTTCGTTCTGTGGGACAGAATGGGTCCATGAGCCGAATCGCAATCATTGGCGGCCACGGGAAAGTGGCCCTGCATCTGTCTCGCATTCTGAGTGGCGAAGGTCACGACGTCACGTCCATCATCCGAAATCCCGATCATGTGGCAGATGTCACGGAGACCGGTGCAACTGCTGAGGTGCTGGACGTGGAAAATTCGACGACGGCGGAACTCGCCCAGGCGTTCAAGGGCCACGACGCCGTGGTCTGGTCGGCCGGGGCCGGCGGAGGCAATCCTGCCAGGACCTACGCCGTTGATCGTGACGCAGCCATCCGCTCGATGGACGCGGCGGCCGAAGCCGGCGTCAAGCGATATGTGATGGTGTCCTACATCGGAGCCTCCACGGATCATGGCGTCCCGGAAGACCACCCGTTCTTCGCCTATGCCGAGGCCAAAGCGGCGGCAGACGACTACCTGCGCAGCACTGACCTCGACTGGACTGTCCTGGGCCCGGGAACTTTGACGGACGAACCTGCCACCGGTCTGATCGAAACGGATCCAGCCAACCCCGGCAATGGCACGGAGACTTCCAGGGCCAATGTTGCCTTGGTGGCAGCGGCCGTCCTGGAACTCCCGGGGACCATCCGCCGGACCATCGCGTTCAAGGATGGTACCGACGATGTTGTAGACGCCCTCACGGAGGACTGACTCAGCGCTGCCTGTTCCGCCGGGATATGTTGGTAGGGAACTTTTTCGGCTTGGCCTGGGGAAGTGCCGTACAACCGCTGGGGAAGCAGGAAAATGGATCAGTTGGCGCTCATTGTCGGGTTGCTGCTTGCAACGGTGGTGGCAGTGGGCCTGGGGGATAGGCTCCGGCTTCCCTACCCTGTCCTGATGCTGCTTCTGGCCGTTGCCCTCACCTTCATTCCGGGCTTTCCCGAGTTTGAGATCTCGCCTGAACTGATACTGCCCATCTTCCTTCCGCCCTTGCTTTTCGCAACAGCGCAGAAGAGTTCCTGGGCTGTTTTCCGTGTCCGTTGGCGGACACTTCTGCTGATGGCTGTGGCCCTGGTGGTCGTGTCCACAGCAGTGGTGGCTGGCGCTGCGTGGCTCATGATTCCGGGCATCGGCATCCCGGCTGCCATCGCCTTGGGTGCCATGGTGGCCCCGCCGGACCCCGTTGCCGTGGAGTCCGTGGCCGGCCGAGTGCACATGCCGCGCCGGCTCATCACGGTCCTTCAGAGCGAAGGACTCTTCAATGACGCCGCGGCAATCGTGATCTTCCAGGCAGCGGTGGCAGCAACAATGTCGGGCAAGGAAGTAGGCCCGGAAGTTATTCCCCAGTTCGTCATTGGCGCAGCGCTGGCTGTTCTGATTGGCATCGCGATGGGATGGCTGACCAAGTTCATCACCAAGCTGGTCACCTCCATGGTTGCCCGCAGCGCCGTGACCTTGGTGGTTCCTTTTGCCGCCTACATCCTCGCGGAAGAGCTCCACGCCTCAGGTGTGGTGGCCGTCGTCGTTACCGCCTTGGAACTGCAGCGTCATACGCGGCCGCAGGACGCTGCAGAGCGGATCACGCGCACCGCCTTCTGGGACGTGGTGGAGCTGCTGGCCACAGGGCTGGCCTTTGGGCTGGTGGGGCTGGAGATCCGTCATGTCATCCGGGATGAAGGCACCGCCATTTTCGGGATGATCGGTATGGCCGTGGTGATCTGCATCCTGGTGTTCGTGGTGCGTTTCCTCTGGCTTGGCCTCCTCGCCCTCACCGCACGTAAACGCAGAAACCTGTTGCAACCAACGTCGCCCAAGGAAGTGCTGATCCTGACCTGGTGCGGCATGCGCGGCCTGGCCACACTGGCCCTCGCTTTGGCCCTCCCCATGACCTTGCCGGATGGCAGCGACTTCCCGGCCCGTCACGAGATCCTGGTGATTGCCTGCGCGGTGCTCCTGGCCACTTTGGTTCTCCCCGGCCTGACTCTGCCGTGGCTCATGCGCGTCCTGGATGCGACGGAGGACGGATCACATGAGCAGGACGCAGCAAAGGTCCTTGCCAAGCGGGCCCAGTCGGCGGCGGTGGCTGCTTTGAAAGACCATGACCTCATGAAGGAACTTCCTGCCGAGAAGGTGACCCTGGTCAAGGAAAAGATGCGCCGCCTCCATGCCGAGCTGTTGGATGGCACGCTGCAGAACGAATCCGTTGCTGAGAAGCGCAAGCGTGGACGGGAACTGTCCATCGCAGTGCAGACCATCGCCCTCGATGCCGCCCGCCAGGAAGTGGTGGCAGCCCGCAACGAGCCAGGCACCGACCCGGAAGTGGCTGACAGGGTCCTCCGGCAACTTGACCTGCGGACGATGTCAATGCCGGACTAGGGCCGATGTTGGACCAGGTCAGCCCGCGGCAACCTGCTTTGACAGTGAAGCCGGGTAGAGATCCAGTGCATTCTCTTCTACGTAGTCCAACGCGTGGCGGATCGCGCCGAGGGACACAATGCCATCTCCCAAAGCTGATGTTGCCAGGCGTGGGGGAGTGAAGGTGAAGTCGGGCACCTGCTTTTCCATGGCTGGGATCAAGGTCTGGGCAGAGGCCGCGACGGCTCCGGCGATAACCACCAGCTCGGGATTGACCAACGTACTGATGGAGCCAATCACCCGGGCCATGCGGTGCGCCATACGGTCCATGACCTTGCGCGCTGCGTGGTCGCCTTCCTTTGCCGCCCTGAAAACCATCTCTGCCGTCAGGGCTTCGGGATCACCACCGCACAGTGCCCGCAGGTTGGTTTGCGCGCCGGAATCGAGGGCTTCCCGGCCCCATAGGGTTGCGTAGTGGGCAATGCCGTAGGTGTCGCCCACACCGTCCACGTTGTCCAGGTATCCCAGCTCGCCAAAACCACCAACCTGCCCGTGGAGCAAGCGGCCGGATTCGAGGATTCCGGACCCCAATCGGTCGCCGGCGAGCATGACTACCAGGTTGTCGACTCCCTGTGCGCTGCCCTGCCAGCGTTCCGCGAGGGCTGCGAGGTTGGCGTCGTTTTCCAAAAGTACGTGCCAACCGTGGCGCTCGGATACGATCTTGCGGACATCGAACGATTTCCAGAATTCCTGTGCCCTGAGGACCTCGCCCGCGCGGCTGACCGGCGCGGCCACGCCAACAGACACGGCTAGGACAGAGTCGGCAAATACTCCCGCCTTCTCCAAGGCCTCTGCCGCTATGCTGTCCAGCACGTCTGCGCGTTCATTGGCCGGAACGTTGTAGGCACGGAAAGGCATCGTGACCTGGGACAAGGGCGTACCGGCCATGTCGGCCACAATCGCTGTGATCTTGTTGGCACCTATGTCAATGCCGATCACGCTGGCCGCACTGTCATCAAATGCGAAGCGCCGCGCAGGCCTGCCCTTGACGTAGTCACCGGCTCCTCGCTGGTTCTCCAATTCCTGAAGCCAGCCGAGCCGGACCAGTTCGTCGCAGATCGAAATGACGGTGGCCCGTGAGAGTCCCGTGGCGGCCATCAGCTCGGTGCCGGTGACGATGCCGGCACCGCGCATGGCTTTGAGCATGGCGCTGGCATTGACCCTGCGTACCAGTTGCGTTGACGGTGCGGTCCCGGCCTGCATTCGGAGCTCCCACTTCTCAGCCGCCCTATCGGAGTGATAGAGCGGTCTCTCTAAATTTAGTACATAAATTTAGATGACGACGCATTTCGGCAAACTCTTGACCCTGTGGCGGGCATCACTCACCATAGTTAGCGATAGGGCATAAATTTAGCTCCTATCTAAACTTCGGGTGGCGATGCGCATGGTCCGCCGCACGATGGAGATGCGGCCACTGAGGTCCGCAAGACGAAAGGGCTACGGTGTCTGTGAAATCGACACGCAGGAAACGCTTTGCAGCAATGGGCCTGGGCTTGGCACTGCTCGCCGGCCTACTCTCCGGCTGCGCCGGAGACCCAGGGGATTCGGACAAGGAGACAATCCGCTTCACGTTCAGCAAACGGGAAGCCATCGGCTTCATGACCAAACTTGTTGCCGACTACAACGCGTCCCAGGACGAAACCGAGGTGGTACTCGACACTTCCGGCGTCGACGTCGTGTCTGCGAGTTTCGTTCGCGGCAATCCGCCGGACATCGCCCTTGCCAACTACAACATGGAGACGTCCCGATTCGTCCAGCGCGGAGCGTTGAGCGACTTGTCAGGGACGGAGGCGGCATCCCGCATCCGCGAGGACCTCCGGCCGCTCATGGAACAGTACGGTTCGTATCCCGGACGTACCAGTGCCCTGCCGTATTCGGTCATGGCGTCCTCCGTGATCTACAACAAGGAAATCTTCGCTGCCAACAACCTTGCCGTGCCCACCACCTGGAGCGAATTGATCGCGGCGTGCGAAACGCTGAAAGCTGCTGGAGTAACGCCGTTTTATGCCACTTGGAAGGATGACTGGACTATCGCCCAGGGGTGGTTTGACTACTCGGTAGGCGGGCAGGTGGACACCCTTGACTTCTTCAAGAAGCTTGAAGCTGAAGGCGTGGACGTCGGGCCGGAGTCTTCGGTGTCATTCCAAAAGGATTTTGACCAGCCCGTCCAGAAGATGTTGACGCTGGCAAAGAGCTACGTAAACAAGGACGCTGCAAGCCGGGCGTACGGCGACGGCAACCTGGCGTTCTCGCAGGGCAAGGCTGCTATGTATTTGCAAGGCCCGTGGGCCTTCAGCGAGATCGCCAAGACCGCCCCCGACCTGAAGCTCGGAACCTTTCCGCTGCCGATGACTGAGGACCCCGAGGACTTGCGTGTCCGCGTCAATGTGGACCTCGCGGCCTGGATTCCGGAGGCGTCCAAGCACAAGGACGCTGCCCGAGGCTTCCTCGAGTATTTGTACCGGCCCGAGGTGATTGATGCCTACAACAAATCGCAGCTGGGTTTCACGCCCACCAAGGAGACCGCAAACGTCCCGGACCCCCGGATTGAGGGAATGGTGGAGTACTACGACAACGGCAAGGTCTATCAGGGTCCCTCGGTGCTCGTTCCCCGCACCATCCCCATCATGAACTACACGCAGGCAATCGTGTTCGGCGCACCCCCTGCATCCACCCTCCGCACCCTCGACGCAGATTGGGCGCGCCTGGCGTTCCGCCAGTAGTGCAGACCATAGGGAGTCAGCTACATGTCCACCATCACCACCCCATCCACGTCCAAGCAAGGTCTTCAAAAGCAGGGTCACCCGGCCCCACGCAGCAGGCGGCGCGTTGAACCGATCTTCTACCTTTTCCTGGTCCCCAGCCTCATCCTGTTCACGCTGGCCATCACGATTCCCGGCATCATGGGCATTTTCTTCAGTTTCACGAACTCCATTGGAATCGGTGACTGGGAGTTCATCGGCCTCACCAACTACATCGCGATCTTCAGCGACCCGGCGATCCTGCAGAGTTACCTCTTCACTTTCGGGTTCTCCATCGTCACCGTGATCGCGGTCAACGTGGTCGCTTTCCTCCTTGCCGTCGGGCTCACGTCGCGCATCCGGATGAAGTCGGCGCTCCGGACCATCTTTGTCATCCCCATGGTGGTTTCCGGCATCATCATCGCCTATGTCTTCAACTTCCTGTTTTCGAACTCCCTGCCGTCGCTTGGAGCTGCGACAGGGATTCCTTGGCTGGAAAGCAGTCTGCTCGCCAACCCGGACCTGGCATGGATTGCGATCGTGATGGTTACGGCCTGGCAGGCCGTTCCCGGCGCACTGCTCATCTATATTGCAGGCCTTGTGGCCGTCCCTGGAGATGTCTATGAGGCCGCCGATATCGACGGCGCGAGCAAATTCCAGCAGCTTCTGAAGATCACGCTTCCGCTGGTGGCCGGTTACGTGGTCATCAACATCATTCTCGGGTTCAAGGGCTTCCTCAATGCCTACGACATCATCGTCGGGCTGACGAACGGAGGCCCGGGAACCTCCACCAGGAGCATCGCGATGACTGTCATTTCCGGCTTCAACGGCGGCGATTACGCCTATCAGATGGCCAACGCAACGATCTTCTTCGTGGTCGCCATCCTCATCTCTCTTGTACAGCTCTCGCTGACTCGCGGACGGAATGCACTGTAATGACCAACCAACTGATGACCAAAAAAACCAGCTCCAAAGTTGAACGCGTCAACTGGCCGGCAACCACCGTCCTGGTTCTTTGTGCAGTGACTGTGCTTCTTCCCCTGTATGTCACGGTCTCCATGGCTTTCAAGACCCAGGGACAGGCGGTGGACGGCAATGCCTTCTCCTTCCCCGCACCCTTTAGCCTCGAGGGCTTCGTCCAGGCCTGGACCCTGACGAACTTCCCGGTGGGAGCCGCGATGTCGCTGCTGGTGACAGCGGGGACCGTCTTTGCCACGATCATCCTGGCCGCCTTCGCCTCCTACGCGATCGTGCGCAACTGGGAACGGCGGCTTTTCAGGTATTCGTTCTTCTATCTTCTGGGCGCAATGTTCATTCCCTTCCCCGTGGTTGCGCTGCCGCAGATTCAGCTCACGGGCCGGCTCGGCCTGGACAACCCGTTCGGCGTGATCCTGCTGGCCACCATGTTCCAACTGAGCTTCAGCGTCCTGCTCTTCACCGCGTTCCTCCGGTCGATCCCGATGGAACTGGAAGAGAGCGCCAGGATAGATGGCGCAACCACGTGGCAGACCTTCTGGAAACTGATTTTCCCGTTGCTGGCGCCAATGAGTGCCACCGTGGGGATCTTCGCGTTCCTTTATGCATGGAACGACTTCATGATGCCGTCGCTGATTATTTCCGATCCGGCAATGCAGACGCTGCCCGTGCGGCAGAACCTTTTCCAAACGCAGTTCAGCAACAACTATCACGTGTCCTTCGCGTCCTACCTGATGGCGATGGCACCGGCCATTATTGCCTACCTCTTTACGCAGCGCTGGGTCATGGCCGGCGTGACACAAGGTGCCGTAAAGGGCTAGCCGTTGTTGACCTTCCCGGACCGGGCATTCCATACTGGTCCGGAAGATAAATTTAGATTCTAAATCAAAGGAGTTTCGTGAGCACTTCCGCCACTCAGGCACACCGTACCGACGTCCACCGCATGTCTGATCCGAACTGGTGGCGCCAAGCGGCCGTCTACCAGATCTACCCGCGCAGCTTCTACGATGCCAACGGTGACGGCCTCGGAGACATCAAGGGCATCACGGCCAAAGTTCCGTACCTGAAGGAGCTGGGGATCGACGCCGTCTGGCTGAGCCCGTTCTATCCGTCGGCGCTCGCGGACGGCGGCTATGACGTGGACGACTACCGCAACGTGGACCCGAAGTTGGGGACCCTTGAGGACTTCGACGAAATGGCAGCAGCCCTGCACGCCGCAGGCATCAAGATCGTGGTGGACATCGTTCCCAACCACTCCTCCGACCGCCACGAGTGGTTCAAGGAAGCGCTGGCATCACCCAAGGGTTCTGCGGCTCGCGACCGCTACATCTTCCGCGACGGCCGGGGCGAAAACGGCGAGTTGCCGCCGTCGGACTGGGACTCCGTCTTCGGCGGACCTATCTGGGACCGCATCACCGAACCCGACGGCACGCCGGGACAGTGGTACCTGCACATTTTTGCCAAGGAGCAGCCGGACTTCAACTGGGAGAACCCGGAGATCCGGGAGGACTTCCTCAAGACACTGCGCTTCTGGTCCGACCGTGGCGTGGACGGCTTCCGCATCGACGTGGCCCACGGCATGGCCAAGGATCTTTCCGAGCCGCTGCCCATGAAGGCCGATTTGGAAGCCAAAGCCCACGGCACCGATGGTTTCACAGATGGTTCGCACCCCTTCTGGGACCGCGACGAAGTCCACGAGGTCTACGCCGAGTGGCGGAAGCTCTTCAACGAGTACAACCCGCCCCGCACCGCCGTTGCCGAGGCTTGGGTGCACGAGTCACGCCGCGCCCGCTACGCCAGCCCGGAAGGACTGGGCCAGGCGTTCAACTTCGACCTCCTGCAGTCCGATTTCGACGCCGGGTCGTTCAAGAAGATCATCACCGACAACCTTGTAGCGGCCAAGGAATCGGGAGCATCCTCCACATGGGTCTTCTCCAACCACGACGTCGTCCGCCACGCCACCCGTTACGGCCTGCCTAAGGGCGGTTCCGTAGCGCAGGGAACCAACGCTGCGCAGGACATCACCGGCGGCAAGCCCAAGGGCCAGGACGGCAAGGGGTGGCTGCTGGCCGGCGCGCCGGCGGAAGAGCTCGACGTCGAACTTGGCTTGCGTCGTGCACGCGCCGCGACGCTCTTGCTGCTTGCGCTCCCTGGTTCTGCCTACCTCTACCAGGGTGAAGAGCTTGGGCTGCGTGAAGTCTCGGAAATTCCTGACTCTGAACGCCAGGACCCGTCCTTCTTCCGGAACCCCGGCGTCGAGATTGGCCGTGACGGTTGCCGTGTGCCGCTGCCGTGGACCGCAGAAGGTGCTTCCTTCGGTTTCGGTGCGGGCAAAGCACACCTCCCGCAGCCGGAGTGGTTCAAGGACTACGCAGTCTCCAGGCAGGAGGGCGTGGAAGGTTCCACCCTTGAGCTCTACCGCAAGGCACTGGGCTTGCGCAGCGAACTCCAAACCGATGAGGAACTCGAGTGGGTGGAAACCGGCAACCAGGATGTGCTGCACTTCAGCCGCCCCGGAGGCTGGCACACAGTGACCAACTTCGGCAGCGAGCCTGTGGAGCTTCCGGAAGGTGACATCGTGGTGACAAGCGGTCCGTTGGAGGACGGTCAACTGCCGTCCGACACCACTGCCTGGGTTGTCCGCAAAGCCTAAGGGCCGCGGTGATACTGAAAGCATGACTGTTGCGAACGGGCGGGGACGCCTCATTTACGGTTGCATGGGACTCGGCGGCCCTTGGGACGGCACGTCCTACGGGGCTTCGGAGATCGATCAGGCAGCCGCGGTGATTGAAGCTGCGCAAGGGATTGGCATTGAGCTTTTCGACCATGCGGATATCTATCGCAGCGGAAAGTCCGAGGCCGTCTTTGGTGAAGTCCTTGCCCGTTCGCAGGGTCTGCGCGACAAAATCCAGCTTCAGACCAAATGCGGGATCAGGCTGGGGGAGCGCGGACTGGAGACGCATTACGACCTCAGCCGTGACGCCATCCTTGAACGGGTCCATGAAAGCCTGAAGCGGCTCCAAACGGACTACGTGGACGTACTGCTCCTGCACCGGCCCGATCCGTTGATGGACCCGCGCGAGGTGGCGGACGCCGTCGGACAGCTCATGGCGGAAGGCAAGGTGCGGCAGTTGGGTGTGTCCAACATGTCCGGCGCTCAGATCGCCTTCCTGCAGGACAGGATGGAGGCGCCCATCGTGGCGAACCAGCTGGAAATGAGCCTCCTTCGCCGGGGCTGGCTGGAGAGTACCGTGCTGGTCAACCATGCGGACAGTCTGGAATACAGCTTTCCGCACGGGACTCTTGAGCACTGCATGGCCAAGGGAATTGAACTGCAGGCATACGGGTCGTTGGCCCAGGGGCGCTATACAGGTGCGCCGTCCGCGGATCATTCGCCGGCCGAGTCGGCTACCGCGGATATGCTCGAAAAATTGGCGGGGGAGAAAAGCACCACGCCGGAGTCAGTACTGCTGGGTTGGCTCATGAAGCACCCGGCCAGGATCTCGCCGGTAGTGGGAACCACCAACCCTGCCCGGATCGCTGCCTGCGCCGATGCCGCCTCCGTGGCTGCCGGCGTGACCCGTGCCGAGTGGTACGGACTGTGGGTGGCAGCGCGGGGAAACAACATCCCCTAACCCCGGTTTTAACCCAACTGAGTCGCAGTTGTGCGCGTTATGACGACTCAAAACGCGCTTAACTGCGACTCAGTTGGGTCACAACAGCAACACATACTACGAGGCGCGGCTGATCGGAGCGACCACGGAGTACGTGCTCGAGTCACCCTGGATGGCCTGGCTGGGTTTGCCATCGATGCTGACGGGAATGTCGCCCGCAATGGTCACGCGGTTGAGCTTGCGGGGCTGGCCGTCGTAGTTGTCCGGTGCGTAGTGCTGCGTGATGCGGTTATCGAACAGGACCACCTGGTTGGGCTCCCAGTTCACCCGGACCACGTTCTCCGGACGCGTCACGTAGGCCTGCAGCAGGCGGATGATGTCCTTGGATTCGGTGTTGGACAGGCCCACGATCCTGAGCCGTTGCGCGAAGCCCCCAATAAACAATCCGCGCTCGCCGGTCAAAGGGTGGACCCGCACCACAGGGTGGGCGGTTTCGAACTTCAGCCGGGTGAATTCCTTGCGTCGTTCTTCCGCGTTGGAGTGCTCAAGGTTCTTGGGCACCGAGTAGTCGTAGTCGTTGGTGTGGATGGCCCACAGGGTGTCCGCGAAGTTCCGCAACTCCTCCGGAAGGTCCTGGTATGCCCCGGCCGAGGACGCGATCAGGGTCTCGCCACCGTAGGCGGGGAGATCGATGCTGCGCAGTGTGGAGGCCTGCGGCGGGTTGACCACGAAAGTGACGTCCGTGTGCCAATTGTTGGCCGAGCCATTCTCGCTGTCCACGGGCAGGACATTCTCTTCGCCGTCCACCGAAGCGACCGTCGGGTGCGCCTTGGTGAGCGGGCCGAAGTGGCTGGCGAACTTCACCTGGGCTTCGTCCGTGAGAACGTTGGCCTCGCGGAAAACAAGTGCCTTGTGCTCGTTCAGGGCTGCCCGGATCTGCGCAATAGTTTCTTCACCCAGGTCGCCGCTGATGTCCAGGCCACGGATTTCGGCGCCGATACGGGAGCCGAGTTTGGCGAACTCGAGTTTGGTTTCGGTAATGACGGTCATGACGTGTTCCTTACTTGTTGAGATGGATCTTGTTGTGAGGGTTGCGGCAGATGCCGCGGGGTGGGTCAGGAAGCGGCAGAGCCAACAGCGGTCCGCCAGCGGGAGAAGTGCTTTTCAAGGGCAACCAGCAGGAAGTTCACGCCGAGTCCCAGCAAGGACACTGTGAGGATGCCCGCGTACATATCCGGGATGAGGAAGCTGCTCTGCGCATTCACGATCAAGTAACCCAGCCCAGCCTTGGCTCCCACCATTTCAGCGGCAATCAGCACCAGGATGGAGGCGGTGCCGGCCATGCGAATGCCCGTGAAGATCGTTGGTACGGCCGACGGGAGAATGACCTTCTGGAAGAGCCTGAAGCTGTTGAGCCCCAAGGAGCGGGCGGCCCTGATCAGGAGCGGGTCCACGGTCTTCACACCGGCAATGGTGTTGAGGAGAACCGGGAAGAAGGCCGCGTACGCCACGATGCTGATCTTGGATTCTTCTCCGGTGCCCAGCAGCAGCGTGAACACGGGAAGAAGAGCCAGCGCCGCTGTGTTGCGGAAAAGCTCCAACAACGGGTTCAGCACCGAGTTCAGGCGTCCGTACCAAGCGATGAGCAAGCCCAGCGAGACACCCGCCACCAGGGCTGCGCCGAAGCCGGCCACGGACCGGGTGAGACTGGCCGCGATATGGCCTTGGATGGTGCCTGCTTCGAAGAGCTTGCCCCAGGCCAGCAGCACTTCGTGCAGCGGCGGGAGGAACACCCGGGTGGACGGGCTCGCCAAATAGGTAGGTCCAAGCTCCCACAG
Source organism: Paenarthrobacter sp. TA1.8 (assembly GCF_048595705.1). Classification (NCBI taxonomy): domain Bacteria; kingdom Bacillati; phylum Actinomycetota; class Actinomycetes; order Micrococcales; family Micrococcaceae; genus Paenarthrobacter; species Paenarthrobacter sp. TA1.8. Next base: position 3,597,019 of record NZ_CP184287.1, on the reverse strand, counting down.
TGCCAGGAAAGCCAGGACCGCTGCGGACTTCCACAGACCCGACCCCACGGCTCCGGCGACGCGTCGCGCTATGCCGGGTGCCGGCGTCGTACGCTCTTCAGTTGCCACCTGAGTAACGGAACGTTCGACGGCGGCACTTGGGTCAGTCGCGGTACCCGCCTTGAGCGCTGTGGCGGCAGTTTCGGCTTGAGTGAGTGTGGTGGTCATCAGGCGGCGCTCCTTTCGGTGATGGTTGCCGGTTCGTCCGGTGCGCTGCCGTCCGGCAGGATCTTGCGGTGCCCGGCGTCCTGGGCACGGCGGACTTCGTCGTGCAGAAGAGTCCACACCTGGTGGCGGTGCTCCACGAAGGCGTGGTTGGAACGGATGTCCTCGTCGCCGTCGCGGTCCGGGATGTTGATGTCCACGATTTCCTTGAGCCGGCCGGGGCGGGCGCTCAGCACAGCAACGCGTTCGCCGAGGTACACAGCTTCATCGATGCCGTGCGTGATGAAGACGATGGTCTTGCCGGTGGCCTTCCAGATCCTGAGGAGCTCATCCTGAAGCTGCTCGCGGGTCTGGGCGTCCAAGGCTGCGAACGGCTCGTCCATCAGCAGCACATCCGGCTCGTAGGCCAGGCTTCGGGCGATGGCAACACGCTGTTTCATACCGCCGGAGAGTTCGTGAGGGTAGCGGTCCTCGAAGCCCGCGAGCCCCACCAGAGCCAGGTATTCGCTGGCTTTCGCGGCGCGTTCGCGGCGATTCAGCTTCTTGCCATCCGGACCCACACCTTCGAGCCCGATGGAGACGTTGGCCGATGCCGTCCGCCACGGGAACAACGCATACTGCTGGAACACCACGGCGCGGTCCTTGCCCGGCCCTGTGACGGCTTTGCCATCCACCAGGACTTCACCGGAAGTCGGGGTGGAGAGCCCGGCCAGGAGGTCCAGGAGCGTGGTCTTGCCCGAGCCGCTGGGCCCTACCAGGGTGAGGAACTCGCCGTCGCGGACGTCCAGGCTCAAAGAATCTATGGCGGTGAGGCGGGTGGCGCTTGTGGTTTTGGTGGCCCGGACCGTGAATTCCTTGGTGACGTTCCGGAGGCTGATTTTGGCGGTCATGGCTGTCCCTTCGGTGCAGCGAGCTCGTTGAACTCGTTCGTGTAGTACTTGGACGGCGTGAGCTTGTCCTTGACGATTCCCGACGAGTTCAGCCAGGCCTCCCAGCGGGTGAAGTCCTCATCCTTGACCACACCGTTTTCCGGAACGCCGGGGCTCTTCCAGAACTTCAGGTTGGCTGTGCTCTCATTGCGGCCACGGCTCTCGATGATCTTGGTGTAGCGGGCAATGACCTCATCGCGGGGCGTTTCAGTGGCCCACTTGAGTGCTTTTGCGATGGCCGTGGTGAAGGTCCGGGTAGTGGTGGGGTTCTTCTCGATGAAGTCGTTGCGGAGCACAATCTGGCCGCCGGCGAACGTGCCGAACAGCTCGTAGTCGTTGAACAGGGACCTCAACCCACCGGCCTCGATGGTCCGGTCCTGCAGGACGCCACCCAAGGTTCCCACGTCCACTTGTCCGCGGCGGATGGCTTCTTCGGTGTCATTCGGCGCGAGGGGTACCAGTTGGACTTGCTTGATCTCGTCCTGGCTGAGCCCGTTCTTGGTCAGGTACGTGTTGATGACGGCCTCATGGTGGGCGCCGAGTGTGTTGACGGCGATCTTCTTGCCGATCAGGTCCCGCGGTTCCTTGATGGCGCTGTCCGCTTTCACGTAGTAGCCGCTGAAGTTCTTCTCGTCGGCGCCGTAGTAGTTGATGACGCCTTTCACGGGCGCCCCGGCTTCGATGAGTTTGGTGACGGCGCCGGTGAACGCGCCACCAAAATCGGTCTGGTTTGTGGCCGCTGACTGGATGTCCTGGGGGCCGCTGGTGGTGTTTCCCACCCACTTCAGCTTGACGTCACCCAGGTATCCAAGGTCTTCCGCCAATTCCGGGAAGGTGACCTGATTGGCCCAGCCCTGGTACCGGAGTTCCGTGATTTCGTTGCCGGTTTGAGCGCCTTGCCCGGCTTCGGCTGCACCGCCGCAGCCGGACACCGTCAGCGCTAGTACGACGGCGGCCGCGACGCTCAGCAGGGGCAGATGCAGTTTCATGGGAGCTACTTTCGATGGTTTGTGATCTGTTGGGTGGCCGGCTTAGGCAAGTGCTTGGGAGCCTTGCAACGGCTTGGGAACGATGTAAACCCATCCCGACGCCGACTGGGAAGTGCGGCGGTAACTCCCGGAAACCCTGCGAAACAGCCCGAAATGGAACGAAATCCGGGGCCATTCCCGGCAACCCTGGGACACAAAGACGCCGCGTTGAGCCCTGTGAACAACAGCGACAGGTGGGCCGGATATGACTGGCGCGTCCCGCCGTCGGGCGTTCATACTGCGGGACCCCACAGTCATATGGGGTTTAGTTCGTATTGATCCTCACAACCGGGCGGAATTCTTCGCTGTGCGGGGTGCCGGACGGATACGGTAGATACATGACGTCTAGCATCGCCGCCGAATCAGTTCGGCCTACCCGCAATATTCCCGCCGACATTGCCCGTTCATGGCTCCTTGTGAATGCCATGAAGACGGAGCTTTTTGACGAATCCGCGGGTTCACGGGCAGACGCCATCATCCTTGACATCGAAGACGCCGTTGATCCTTCCCAGAAGGACATTGCCCGCGAGAACGTGGTCAACTGGCTGACCTCCGGCGGCAAGGCGTGGGTCCGCATCAATGACGCCACCAGCCCATTCTGGGCCGACGACCTTGCTGGATTGCGTGGCACCCCGGGCCTGCTCGGCGTCATGCTCGCCAAGACCGAGTCCGCTGACCAGGTCACAGAGTCCTACCACCGCATGGACGGCAAGACTCCCGTAGTCGCACTGGTTGAGTCCGCCCTCGGCATCGAGGAAGCAAACCACATCGCCCGTGCACAGGGTGCTTTCCGGCTTGCCTTCGGTTCCGGCGACTTCCGCCGCGACACCGGCATGGCGGCCACCCCGGAGGCCATGGCCTACCCGCGCGCAAAGCTCGTCGTTGCCAGCCGCGTTGGTAACCTGCCGGGCCCCATCGACGGCCCCACCGTCGGCACCAACCACCCCATCCTGCGTGAGCAGACGGGCATCACCGTGACCATGGGCATGACCGGCAAGCTCTGCCTGGCCATCGACCAGACCACCGTGATCAACGAGGTCATCAGCCCCACGCCTTCGGACGTCGCCTGGGCCACGGACTTCATGAACGACTTCGAGGCCAACGGCCGCGTCATCCGCGATGGTTCCGACCTCCCGCGCCTGGGCCGTGCTGAGAAGATCATGAAGCTCGCAGTGGCCTTCGGAGTCCAGCCTTCCCTGTAAGCATGCTTGTCCACGGGGTCGCTTGGGACACTTCGTCCCCTTCGCTGCGAATGTTCACGCCGGACGCGGAGTTCAGTGACGTTGCGTTGGTCCAGGGTTCAGCCCTGGGCCTTCGCGTAATCCCCGGATTGTGGTGCCTTGGCCACACCAAAGTCCACGGCCCCGGGGATCGGACGCATGTCCCGTGCCGCAGCGGTTCTCCAGCCGAGCGTGGGAAGCAATGCGGAGCCTGCTTCGCGCGGGACGACTCCCGGCTGATGCACGACTTCCACCGCGGCACGTCCGTTCCCACCGGCCTCCGTGCCTACCTAATGCAACCGCACTGGCTTTATGTGGCGACGTTCGCCAACGGTGCCAGCAAAGTGGGTACGGCCTCTGCTCCGCGCAAGTGGAACCGGCTCGCCGAACAGGGCGCTGTCCACGCTGCCTATGTGGCGCACACCGAGGACGGCCGCGTCGTTCGTGTTCTCGAGGACTTGGTGACGCGCGAGCTTGGCCTCGTCCAGCAAGTCCGCTCCGCTTCCAAGGCAGCGGGCCTCGTGGAGCCGCGTGCCGGCGTCGAGCTTTTGACGCTGAACCGTCAGCACGCTGGCCGGGTGCGCGAGCTTCTAGGTGGTTTGGCGATGACCGGCTATTCCGTTGTGGAGGAAGAGTGGGAGCGGCCCGCCTTTGCGGAGCGGCTCTGTGTTCCTGCTGCCGAAGGGGTCCGTCGCCACGCCTACCCGGCAACGTTCGACGGCGGCGGGCACGGTTTGCGGATCCGCTCCCTGTCGGGGGCGATCGCCTTGGCGGGCCTCCCGGATGCTTCGGGTAACGAGGTAGAGGGCAGTTTTGTGGCGGACCTGGGTGCTTTGAAGGGCCGCAAGATCGAGTTCGGCCCGCACACCACGGAAATCCCGGCGCTGCAGGACTCCTTGTTCTAATGCGCTGTGGGCCTCGCATCGCCCCCCTTTGCGTTGTGAGGCCCGCTTTGCGGGGTATTTCGGGGTTTTAGGGTGCAGAGCAGGCCTCGCAACGCACCCCCCCCTTTTCGTTGTGAGGCCCGCTATGCAGGGTATTTCGGGGTTTTGGGGTGCAGAGTAGGCCTCGCAACGCACCCCGTAGACTTGGACGGTGCTGGAACAATTTTGGGCTACGGCCTCTACGTCTTACAAAGTGCTGGTTTTCAGCGCCATGGGGCTGATCGCCGTCGGGCTCATCCTGTCCATTGTGGGGAATACCTCCGGCAACCAAGGTCTGGCCATTGCTTCGTTGCCCGTCATTGGCGTTGGCCTGGTGCTCCACGTCGCCGGACTGGTGGTTCGGGGCCAGAAGATCCGCAAGAGCTACAAGAAGTAACCTCTTCACCCAAGCAACGCGCTGCGTCCGGGCTCCCGGGGCCGATAGGGTTGGAGCATGAGTATCAATCCGGACTTGCAGGGCCGAAGCTACCCTGCCGCAGAGGTATATGACGTCGGCCGTGAAAAGATCCGCGAGTTCGCAAAGGCTGTAAAAGCCAGCAACCCGGCGCATTTTGATGTTGAGGCAGCCAAGGCCCTGGGCCACAGCGACCTCGTAGCCCCGCCGACTTTCGCCATCATCGTCGCCCAGCGGGCTGACGCCCAGTTGGTCCAGGACCCGGAGTCGGGCATCGACTTTTCCCGTGTGGTCCACGCCGACCAGCGTTTCACGCACCACCGAGCCATCGTTGCCGGCGACCGCCTTGTTGCCGAATTGCATGTTGACGGCGTCCGGGCCATGGGCGGGGGAGCGATGATCACCACCCGCTCCGAGATTTCCACCGAAGCCGGCGAAAAGGTCGCCACCACAACCTCGTCCATCCTGGTCCGCGGAGAGGGACAGTAACCATGAGCCCAACATTCGAAGAACTGACGGTCGGACAGGAAATCGGCACCCGCAGCATTGACGTCACCCGTCAGGACCTGGTCAAGTACGCCGGAGCATCGGGCGACTTCAACCCCATCCACTGGAACGAATCGTTCGCAACCTCCGTGGAACTGCCGGGTGTCATCGCGCACGGCATGTTCACCATGGGTGCCGCAGTGCAGTTGGTGAGCGACTGGGCAGTCGACCCCGCCGCCGTCGTTGATTACCAGACCCGCTTCACCAAGCCCGTCCTCGTCACCGACACCACCGGGACCGATGAGGCCGGTGCTGTCATCGACGTCACTGGCGTGGTGGGAGCGCTCGACGCCGATGCCCGCACGGCGCGCATTGATCTCACCGTCGTTGCGGGCGGACAGAAGGTCCTCATGAAGTCGCAGGCGGTTGTGAAGGTCTCTTGAACCAACCGAACACCACTCAACGGCGCGCTACTTCGACTGACATGTCGCGGTGGCGCGCCGCTGTTCTTGCTTCATATGGGGCCAGCGGTATCGCGTTCGCCACCTGGGTTTCCCGCCTCCCTGCCATCCGCGACGGGCTGAATCTCACGCCGGGCGGCATTGGACTCTTGCTCATGTGCATGACGGTGGCCTCGTTCATTTCGATCTCCGCCTCGGGGCTTATTGTGCTGCGGATCGGTCCCAAGCTGACCACGAGGAGCGGCAGCAGCATGGTGGGTGCGGGCCTTGTCATCGTGGGTGTGGGCACCTCTATTGCAGCCAATCCACTGGTGGTGGCCGCAGGCTTGGTAGTCCTGGGTCTGGGTACGGTCAGTTGGAACACTGCGTCCAATGTGGAAGGGGCCTCGCTTGAACGCGAATTGCAACGGCACATCATGCCGCACTTGCACGGCGCTTTCAGCCTCGGAACCGTCGCCGCTGCGGGGTTCGGTGCCTGGGCCGCTGCCATCCATATGCCGGTGTTCTGGCATTTCCTGATCTCGGGTGTGGTTGTAGCGTCATCCGTGGTTACCGCAACCTTCTGGTTCCGTGCGGAAAAGACCGCTGCAGCCACGCACACGTACCGCGCCGAAGAAACCGATACTTTCCAGGATCCGTCCACGGGCCCGCTGCCCATCATCTCCGGAGACGCGGCCGGCCCTCAGACGGACGCCGGCAAAGCCGCCGCTCCACTGGATAACAAGCGGCTCGTGGCCCTTGCCTGGCGTGACCGAAGGACTTTGCTGATCGGCGTCCTGGTCCTCGGCTTGGCGTTAGCCGAAGGAGCCGCGGGGGACTGGGTGGCACTGGCACTCGCTGACGGTTACGGGCAGACCGATGCCGCTGGGGCTGTCGGTTATGGGCTCTTCGTCACCTTCATGACCATCGGGCGTTTCACTGGCACTGTCATCCTGGATCGATTTGGACGTGTAGTGGTGATGCGCTGGTGCTCGGCCACCGCCGTCGTGGGCCTTGCGCTGTTTGTTTTTGCTCCGGTTCCATGGCTCGCGTTTGTAGCCTTGGCGGTGTGGGGCCTTGGTGCCTCACTCGGATTCCCCGTGGGGATGTCTGCCGCTGCCGACGATCCTGTGCACGCGGCGGCCCGCGTGTCAGTGGTGTCCACCATTGGTTACGGCGCTTTCTTGTGCGGACCTCCGCTCCTGGGGCTGTTGGCCGAACATTTCGGCATCCTGCATTCGCTGCTGGCACCCTTGGTACTGCTGGTGGTCAGCTTCTTCCTGGCACCATTGGCCGGTCAACAGAAGGCGAAGTCAGCGCACGCCAGCTAAGCCCGTTAGGCTTGATTGGTGACCCTAACGCTGCTTTCCGAACTGACCACTGCTGCCGTTGGCGGCCCCGCGGGCAACTATGTTGAGGCCCGCACCGAGGCAGAAATTATCGACGCCGTCCGGTCGGCCGACGCTGCCGGTGAAAAACTCCTGATCATCGGCGGTGGCTCCAACCTCCTGATTTCCGACGAAGGCTACCCCGGTACCGTTCTCCGAATCGCCTCCGAAGGATTCACCGTGAACTCCGAAGACAGCTGTGGAGGCGTGTCCGTCGTAGTGCAGGCAGGCCACAACTGGGACGCCCTGGTGGAACACACGGTGCTTCACGCCTGGTCAGGCCTGGAAGCATTGTCCGGTATTCCGGGAGCGACCGGAGCCACCCCCGTGCAGAACGTAGGAGCCTACGGCGCCGATGTTTCACAGACCATTGCAGCTGTCCGCACCTGGGACCGCGAACGCAACGCAGTGCAGACATTCACCAACTCCGAGCTCAAGTTCGGATACCGCGATTCCATCCTGAAGCAGACCACAGTCGAGGGCTCGCCCCGCTATGTTGTGCTGACCGTGGAATTCCAGTTGCCGCTGGGACGGATGAGTGCCCCCATCAAGTACGCCGAGTTGGCCCGTGTGTTGGGCGTCGAGGCAGGTAAGCGCGCCTACTCCAATGATGTGCGCAGGGAAGTCCTCCGGCTCCGCGCGTCCAAGGGCATGGTCCTTGACTCAGCAGACCGCGACACCTATTCCACGGGCTCATTCTTCACCAACCCGATCGTGCCGGCGGAGCGTGCCTCAGCCCTGCCGGAGAACGCGCCAAGGTATCCCGCTGGGGACGACGGACTCGTGAAGCTCTCCGCTGCGTGGCTCATAGATCAGGCCGGATTTGGTAAAGGCTTCGGTCTCGAGGAATCCAGCGTCTCCGGTGGGCGGGCTTCCCTGTCCACCAAGCACACACTTGCCATTACCAACAGGGGTTCAGCAACGGCTACGGACATGGTGGCCATCGCGCGTGAGGTGCGTTCCGGCGTCGTCGAGCGTTTTGGCATTGAACTGCACCCGGAACCATTGCTGATCGGCGTCAACCTCTAGCGAGTGCGGCGTTCGGCTATCGGCAGAACCTTGTTGAGCAGCAGGAATGTGAGGCCGCAGCTGACCGCTCCCAACAGGAAGATCTGGCTGAACGCGATACTTTGCGGCGACGGGCCGCTGGGCATGAACAGCCCGGCTGTGGCGAAGCCGACTAAACCCAGGAGCAGGACGATCGCTCCGAGCAGGAAGCTGCGGACTTGGGCTGCGGCTGCCGGGTAGAACCAGGGTTCGGGGGCGTCGTCGTCGCGGTCGGCTACGGGCTGGGTGGCGGCAGCGGTTCCGATGAGTAGCGCGGCTGCCGCAGTTGCCACCAGGCTGACCGTCTGAATGGCCTGCATTGAAGGGGAGAGGCTCACCCCGGTACCCACCGCCACGATCAGCCCGGCGCCGAGCCCGGCGAGCGTGCAGAACCAGCCGGCGGTAGCCAACCACCGGCTCATCGGCCGCACGAACGGAGCAAGATCACCAAAAAGCATGAACCCATCCTAGGATCTACTGCTGGGTGACGGCTGGGAGGCGCGGCAAGGTTCCCTGTGCTGGCCGGTCCTTTTAGGATGAAGCATGCCTGCAGAGAGAACCACTCCCACTCCGCGCGTCATGGGTCGGTTGCGGCTCGCCAGCCAAGGCCTGTTGGGTAGCGGCTTCACTACAGTTTCGGACGCGGTCCGGTGGATGACGGCCATGCAGGCGCAGGACCTCGGCTCAGCTTTGTGGGCAGTAGGCCAGCGTGTTGCGGGCACGGTTGCGTCGGATATCCGGGCCGCCCTCGACGCCGGGACAGTGGTCCGTTCGTGGCCCATGCGCGGGACACTGCACCTGGTTGCCCCCGAGGACCTCCGCTGGATTCTGGGCATTACCAGCGACCGACTGATGAATTCACTGGCAGCTCGCCACCGTGAACTCGGCATCACGCCCGATGACATCAGCCATTGCCGGGACATCGCGTTCAAAACCACTGAGGTCCTTAAAGCAGGGGGTGCGCCAGGAGCCACACGGGAGCAGTTGTTCCAAGCGTTCGAGGAAGCCGGCCAGCTCACCAAGGCGCAACGTGGCATTCACTTGCTGGGGAGCCTCTGCCAACGTGCGTGGCTGGTCCAGGGGCCAATGGCGGGGACCAACGGCAAAGTGGGCGTGCAGCAGCTGTTCGCGCCGTTCGACGAGTGGATTCCGGAGTCCAGGGAGCTGGGACGCGAGGACGGAATTGCCGAGCTGCTGTTCCGCTACTTCCAGAGTCACGGCCCCGCAACCATCAAGGATTTTTCGTGGTGGAGCCAAGTGCCCCTGACGGAAGCACGCAAAGCCCTGAACGAGGTACATGGCCGCCTGTTTGAGCTGCAGTTCGGTGGCACTAGTTACTGGCTCTCGCCGGAGACAGCAGAAATGCTCGACGACGGCGTCCCCGGCTCGCGCTCGTTCCTGGCGCTCCCGGGGTTCGATGAATTCTTGCTCGGGTATCAGGACCGGGACCTCGTGCTGGCTCCCGAGCATGCGGAATTGGTGGTGCCTGGCAAGAATGGAGTCTTCAAAAGAATCATGGTGTCCGGCGGGGAAGTGGTGGGAACGTGGGCAAGGGCCGTGAGCGGGAAGACCATAGGTGTGGTGCCTGAACCATTCACGGGGCATCTGGGTCCGGCCGCTGAGCGTTCGTTCCAAGCCCAGGGCCGTGCCTACCTGAAGTTCATGGCCGGCTGAACCCGCCGGAAGAGTGCCAGGCAGAACCCCTAAGACGTCGAAAACCCGCTGTTCCGTTGCTGGGCAGCAACGGAACAGCGGGTTAGCGACGTGCTAAGCCGGGCAGGGTTAGAGCTTGCCTGTCACAATGTTGAGCATGCGGCGGAGCGGCTCGGCTGCACCCCACAGGAGCTGGTCTCCCACGGTGAAGGCGCTGATGTATTCCGGGCCCATTTCGAGCTTGCGGATACGGCCCACAGGGATGTCCAGAGTGCCCGAAGCGGCCACGGGCGTTAGGTCAGCCATGGAGGCTTCCTTGGTGTTGGGAACAACCTTGGCCCATTCGTTGTCCTTGGCCAGGAGATTCTCGATTTCGGTCACGGACAGGTCTTCGCGCAGCTTGAGCGTAAGGGCCTGGGAGTGGGAACGCATGGCGCCGATGCGGACGCACAGGCCGTCCATGGCGATGTGGTCCTTGCCTGCGGTGCCATTGCCGGTGCCGAGGATCTTGTTGGTCTCCACCCCGGCCTTCCACTCTTCCTTGGACTGGCCGTTGCCGAGATCGGCGTCGATCCACGGAATGAGGGAGCCCGCCAGCGGCACGCCGAACTGGGTGGCGTCAACGCCGGTGCGCTGGGCAGCGAGGACCTTGTGGTCGATTTCGAGGATGGCCGACGCAGGATCGTCCAGTTCGCTGCTGACCTCGTTGTTGAGGGTGCCGAACTGGTTGAGGAGTTCACGCATGTGCCGGGCGCCGCCACCTGAAGCTGCCTGGTACGTCATGGAGGTGCCCCACTCGACCAGGTTGTTCTTGAAGAGACCGCCGAGGCCCATCAGCATGCAGGAAACCGTGCAGTTGCCGCCGATGAAGTCCTTCACCCCACCGGACAGGCCGGCGTCGATGACATCGCGGTTGATGGGGTCCAACACGATGATCGAGTCGTCGTTCATGCGCAGGGTGGAAGCAGCATCGATCCACAGGCCATCCCAGCCGCGGTTGCGGAGTTCGCCGTGGACCTGCTTGGTGTAGTCGCCACCCTGGGCGGTGACAATAATCGGCAGCTTGGCCAGCGTCTCAATATCGAACGCATCCTCGAGCTTGCCGGCCCCCTCAGCAAAGGATGGGGCGGCACCTCCTGCGTTCGAGGTGGAGAAAAATACCGGGTTGATGTTGGCGAAGTCGTTCTCTTCCTGCATGCGCTGCATCAGGACGGAGCCGACCATGCCACGCCAACCGACCAGTCCAACGGACGGATTAGCTGCTGTAGTCATTCACCAAGTCTAAACTTTCCGAGCGAACTGCCGCTGTTGGTTACGTCACGCACACGCTGCACGACGACGGCACTCGCTGTGGCGGAACCAGGAGGCTGACGCGCGTGGCTAGAGGCTGCCGGCGTCGGGTTCCTGGAGAAGGAGGGCTTTGCGCTTCCGCAAGGCAAAGAAAGCACCAAACGTAAAGACCTGCGTGACAACGATCAGCACGATAATCCCGGCAATCCTGTTGCCGCCCAAGATCATGGTGAGGCCCACAATGGCAGATATCAGGGCGAAGAGCGGCAGCAGCATATAGCCCAGCACGAACAAGGTTTCAGGTTTTTTCAGCATGCTTAGTCTTCCTGGGTTTCCTGGCTAGCGTTCCGGCGCCATGTGGTGAACCGGTAGTTGGTGCCGTTTTTAGCAGTGAGCCAGCCTTCGGGCGGGGCTACCGCGTCGAAGGTCCAATCCTCACCGAGTTCCGGTGCGAAGGTGTCGCCTTCCAGCTCGGCATCAATAATGGTGACTACGGCCAAGTTAGCGATGCCCATGGACTGTTCAAAGATTTCGCCGCCGCCGATAATCCACACTTTCTGGCCACCGGGCGCGAACTGCGATTCCAGCAGTGCCGCATCAAGGGACGAAACCACGACGGCGCCCTGGGCCTCGGGCGTGGAGGCCCAGTCAGCGTTCCGGGTCACCACAATGTTGGTGCGGCCGGGGAGTGGACGGTACTTTTCGGGGAACGACAGCCAGGTCTTGCGGCCCATGATGACGGGGTGCCCAGAGGTGAGCTGGCTGAAGTGCTTCAAGTCCTCGGGCAGGTGCCACGGCATGGAGCCGTCCTTACCGATCACGCCGGACTTGGTTTGGGCCCAGACCAGTCCGATGCCCGTCATTCGGGCCGCGGTCTCCTGGGTGAAGATGACGCCGGGAAGCTGGGATGGAGTCTCAGGGGTAGGCACGCTCATACCGCAATCGGCGCCTTGATGGTGGGGTGGTGGCGGTAATCCACAACCTCGAAGTCATCCAGCGTGTAATCGAAGATGGAGTCCGGCTTGCGCAGGATCTTCAACTGCGGGTACTCGTACGGCTCGCGGCTGAGCTGCTCGGCAACCTGGTCAACGTGATTGTCGTAGACGTGGACATCGCCGCCGGTCCAGACGAATTCGCCGGGCTCGAGTCCAAGCTGCTGCGCCACCATGCGCGTCAGCAGGGCGTAGGAGGCAATATTGAAGGGGACGCCCAGGAACGTGTCCGCGGAGCGCTGGTACAGCTGGCAGGACAACTTGCCGTCCGCCACATAGAACTGGAAGAACGCATGGCACGGCGGCAACGCCATGTCCTTGAGCTCGGACACGTTCCAAGCCGACACAATGTGGCGCCGGGAATCGGGGTTGGCCGCCAGATTGGTCATCAGCTCAGAGATCTGGTCGATGTGCCCGCCGTCGGGAGTTGGCCAACTGCGCCACTGCACACCGTACACAGGGCCCAATCCGCCTTCGGCATCCGCCCATTCGTCCCAGATGGAGACGCCCTGATCCTGCATCCACTTCACGTTCGAGTCACCGCGCAGGAACCACAGGAGTTCTACTGCCACGGATTTGAAGTGAACCCGCTTGGTGGTGATGAGCGGGAAGCTTTCGGCGAGATCGAACCTCAACTGGCGGCCGAAAACGCTGCGCGTTCCGGTTCCGGTGCGGTCCGACTTGTGCGTGCCGTTGGCCATGACGTCACGCAGGAGGTCTTCATAAGGGGTGGGGATGCTCACGAGTCCAGCTTACTGGGTTCGGCCAGGCGCCCGCGGAGCAGGTCCACGAGCGCCTTAGTCGTCAAACGGCTTGACCTGCTCCACTGACACAACTTTCCGTTCAGATCCCCTCGCTACCTGGCAAACAATGACCTCACCCGGCGACAGGTAGGGGTCAGAGGAAGGAAGCAGGTTCCGCAGGGCCTGTGACATGTGCTGGCCAAGCTGCTTTAGTGCCGTGGGCAGGGCGGGGCGATGCGTACACACAGCGATCGGCACTTGCTTGTCGAACAGGGCCTCAACAGCGGCTGCGGTTTTCTTGGGGGAGCGTTGGTGGGTGTGCTCGGTGAGTGCTTCCACCAGTTTCACCTTGGCTCCGCTGGCCTTGGCATAGGGGGCGATAGTGGCGACACAACGCGCCCAAGGGCTGGTCACCACACGTTGCGGTTTCCACACCTCCAAAAGGCGCTGGACAGCCACTGCCTGCCGTTGGCCCGTTGCTGCCAAGGGGCGGTCGCCCTCGGCTTTTGTCCATGAGGAGCGCGGCTTCGCTTTGGCATGGCGGATCAAAACCAACGGCCATGTGTCCAATTCCCCGCGGACGTGGGCCTTTTCGAGGTATTCGAGCGGTTCCACGTCCGTAGGGTTGCTCAGGAAGCTGGCCGCCCGGTCCGGGCTGCACCACATGACGCTGTCCACTTCTTTGCCGTCGGGCCGGAGCTGCGCTCCATTGACCTTGACCGCCCAGTACCGGACCACCTTCAAGCCGGCAGCTACATGGTAGTGAATAGCTGGAAGAGGTATGCCCAGCGGTGCCTGTAGGCCTATCTCTTCCCACACTTCGCGGGCGGCGCATTCGGGAACTGTTTCGCCGGCGTCGAGCTTTCCTTTGGGCCATGACCAATCGTCGTAACGGGGGCGGTGGATCAGGAGAACCTCAAGGGCACCTTTGGTGACGCGCCATGGAATCGCTCCGGCGGCTACAACGGCCACCGGCTCGCCGGGGTGATCTGTTTGATCTGCCACGGGGGTATCGCTGTTCAACTGGGTCCTTACCGCCGGGCCGCAGCGCGCTGGCGTGAACGGGAAGCCAGGAGCCAGGACTGCATGTCCAACAACGGCTTGCCGTCTTCGTCCAAGTGGTGCCTGGTCCAATGTCCGTGATCGTCCAGGTGCCAGCTGGCGGTCCCGTCGTCAACATAGCGGCGCAGCAGGTCCATGACAGTCGCCGTGTCTTCTTTGCTGGCGAGCTGCACCAGTGCCTCTACGCGGCGGTCCAGGTTGCGGTGCATCATGTCTGCGGAGCCGATGTACACCAACGGATCGCCACCGTTACCGAAGGCAAAGACGCGTGAGTGTTCAAGGAAGCGACCCAGGACGGAGCGGACCCTGATGTTTTCGCTGAGTCCCGGCACGCCCGGGCGCAGGGAGCAGATACCGCGCACCACGACGTCAACCTTCACGCCGGCCTGCGAGGCCCGGTAGAGGGCATCGATGATGGCTTCGTCCACCATGGAGTTGACCTTGATCTGTACCAATCCGGGAGCGCCGGCCTGGGCATGGCGGATTTCGGCTTCAATCCTGTCCATCAAGCCGGCCCGCACCGATCGCGGCGCAACGAGCAACCTCTTGAACGTGGACTTTGGGGCGTAGCCGGAGAGTTGGTTGAACAGCTTGGAGAGGTCTTCTCCCACTTGTTCGTTGGCGGTCAGCAAGCCAAGGTCTTCGTAATAGCGGGCTGTGCGCGGGTGGTAGTTGCCTGTGCCGATGTGGCAGTAGCGCCGCAGTCCGTCCACTTCCTGGCGGACCACCAGGGACAACTTGCAGTGGGTCTTCAGGCCGACGATGCCGTACACCACGTGAACGCCCGCTTGTTCGAGCTTTCGCGCCCAGGAAATGTTGGCTTGCTCGTCGAAGCGGGCCTTGATCTCCACGAGGGCCAGGACCTGTTTGCCTGCCTCAGCGGCATCGATGAGGGCGTCAACGATGGGGGAGTCACCTGATGTCCGGTACAGGGTCTGCTTGATGGCCTGCACCTTGGGATCCGCTGCAGCCTGCTCCAGGAAGGCCTGAACGGAGGTGGAGAACGAGTCATACGGGTGGTGGAGCAGGATGTCCCTGCGGCGCATCGCTGCAAAGACGTTGGCGGCCTTCGAAGTCTCGGACTCGTTGAGGTAGCGGGACGTGTGCGGGACATGCTTGGGGTAGTGCAGGTCAGCGCGGTCAATGGCGCTGATAGCTGACAGTCCCCGGAGGTCCAACGGCGCGGGAACCGAGTAGACCTCGGACTCTTCAACCCCGAGCTCACGGATCAGCAAAGCCTTGATGTTCGGGTTGATGTCCGTGGTAACTTCGAGCCGCACCGGCGGGCCGAAGCGGCGGCGCAGGAGTTCCTTCTCCAGGGCCTGCAGGAGGTTCTCGGCGTCGTCTTCTTCTACTTCCAGGTCCTCATTGCGGGTGACGCGGAAGGTGTGGTGTTCCAGGACTTCCATCCCGGGGAAAAGCTTGTCCAAGTGGACAGCGATGACTTCTTCCAAGGCGATGAAACGGGCTACGCGGCCCGGGATGGCGCCGGCGCGCGGTCCGTCCACGGAAATGAGGCGGGGGAGCTGGTCCGGAACCTTGACGCGGGCGAAGAGCTCCTTGTCGCTGATCGGGTTGCTGACGATCACGGCAAGGTTGAGGGAGAGGCCGGAGATGTACGGGAAGGGATGTGCGGGGTCCACAGCCAGCGGCGTCAGGATGGGGAAGACCTTCTCCTGGAACATGATGCTGATCCGGTGGCGGGCATCCTCATCCAGTTCATTCCAGTGCATGATGTGGATGTGTTCGTAGGCCAGCGCCGGGCGGATCTGCTCAGCGAAGACCCTGGCATGACGTTCCTGAAGCCTGTGGGCCTCTTCGCTGATCTGTTCCAGCACCTCAATGGGGCTCAGCCCGGCCGGGGAAGGCACAGCAAGGCCTGTGGCTATGCGCCGCTTGAGGCCGGCAACACGGACCATGAAGAACTCGTCGAGGTTGGAGGCAAAAATCGACAGGAAACCGACACGTTCCAACAGGAAAAGGTCAGGATCTTCGGCGAGCTCCAGCACACGGGAGTTGAAGGCCAGCCAGCTCAGCTCGCGGTCCAGGAAGCGGTCCGGGGAGATGTCGCCTTCGGGCTCCAGGCTCGGAGCGAATTCCGGAATATCGATGCGGTCCTGGGTGGCTCGCGAGGCCGGCACTTCCGATGATCCGAAGCGTGGGGGCAGGGTTGCGCCCTTCGAGGTGGATCCGGCGGTGCCGACGGGGTCCGGCTGCATGGGTTCTCCTAAGCTCAGGACGGGGTTTCCTCCCACATTACAAGCAATTTCGGTGCTCGAATCCAAGATGTCACCGGCTTTCCGGCAACTGATCCCCTCAGGTTAATTTTTGGTTAAAGGCCCGTACATCACGTCGGTGTCCCAGCGAACAAAGCCAAGCTTCTGATATAGAGCTACTGCTGCCTCATTGTCAGCATCGACGTAGAGCATGACGGCGTGCAGGTCCTGGTCCTGGAGGTGCTTGATGCCCGCAACCGTGAGCGCCTTGCCAAGCCCCAAACCCTGCGCCGCTGGAGTCACGCCCACCACATAGACCTCGCCGATGGCCGGATGGGGACCTTGCCGGGGATGGACCTTGGTCCAGTGGAAACCCAGCAGCTCACCTTCAGCGTTCACAGCCAACAGGAAGCCTTCGGGATCGAACCAATCCTCAGCCTTGCGTGCCTCGAGGTCCGCCAGTGTCATGGACCCCTGTTCGGGGTGGTGGGAGAACGCAGCCCTATTGGCTGCCAGCCACGCCTGCTCATCCTGGCCCGGCACGAAGGCGCGGAGCGAAACACCGTCCGGAAGTCCGGCGTCGGGCAGTGCCGCGGTTGAAGACATCAACCGCATCTTCCACAGTTCACGCATCGGACCGTAATCGAACTGCGTGGCCAGCTCGGCGGCGGCCTCATGGTTGCCGTGGGACCAGGCGCTTAATCCGTCGAGGCCCCGCTTGCCCTGCAGCGCGCCCAGCAGTCTTCCAGCAACGCCCTGGTTGCGGTAGCTGGGGTGGACGGCCAACTCCAGGACACCGCTTCCGTCTTCACTTTCAACGACGACGGCGATACCCGCCAGATCCTCTCCGGTGGCCGGATCAGAATCTTCGTCCGGTGCATACAAGACGAAGGACAGGACTGAATGCTCGCCCGAGTCCGCACCGCGCAGCATGACAAACGTCTGTTCGGAGAAGGGCGGATTCCCGTCGGACTCCCCGGCGGCTGCGGCGAGGGTCTTGACGTCCCTGAGGAGTTCAGTGTCCAAAGCTCCGGCAATGATCAGTACGGGCCAGTTTTCCGGGTGCGCGTGACTCATGATGCAAGGCTATACGTCCGGTGCAACCCTGATGATTTGATGTCACTGGAAATGGGAGGTAGTCTCAATATCTCGTTCGGCTTTGCGGTTTGTCCGCGAGTCAGCACAGGGGGGATCCACCAGTGGGGTGGCCTCGATACGTTCGACCCGTATGTCCTCCACCAGGAAATGAAAAAGAGGCCAGGATCCGTGTGGATCCTGGCCTCTTTTTTGGTCTGCTTCATCTGTCCGGGTTGCCGCTCAGGCTTCGGACAACTCATCGTCCGGGAGGCGGACAAGGGTGAGCCGGTAGCCCACGTTGCGGACTGTACTGATCAGGTTCTCGTGATCCACGCCGAGCTTGGCCCGAAGCCGCCGGATGTGGACGTCCACTGTCCTGGTGCCTCCGTAGTAGTCGTAGCCCCACACTTCGGTCAGCAATTGCTGGCGGGTGAATACGCGGCCCGGGTGCTGGGCCAGGTACTTCAGGAGTTCGAACTCCTTGAACGTCAGGTTGAGTGGCTGGCCGCTGACACGGGCGGTATAGCTTGCCTCGTCAATCACGACGCCGGCGGCCCGGATTTCGGTCTGGGTTTCCTCTTCGCCGGGGACGGCACGCGCCATGGCAAGCCTGATGCGGGCCTCTACCTCCGCAGGCCCGGCGGAGTCCAGCACAATGTCATCCACTGCCCAGGCCGAGGAGACAGCAGCCATGCCGCCCTCCGTGAGGATCAACATGAGCGGCGCACTGAGGCCGGTGGCTTTCAGCAACTGGGTCAGTGAGCGGGCACCCACCAGATCCTTCCGGGCATCCAGGAAGACGATATCCGTGGGGTCGGTTTCCAGTAGTGCTGTGGGTTCTGCCGGGAGGATGTGCACGCGGTGGTTCAGCAACTCCAAGGCAGGCAAAATGTCCACCGAAGAGCCGGTGCTGTTCGTTAGGAGCAGGATGTGCGACATAGTTCCTCCAATGGGCTGTACGCGCATCATCGGGCGTCGAAACCGGAGTCTCACCGGTCGGTCACAACGCATTGGCAGCCTCTCCCGTTGTAACGGGATCGCGGCCAACACAGTGCGCTGTTGAAGTCTGAGTATACCCATCAGTGCCTTGCGACACATGGATTCGTGACGGGCAAGCGCTGGAATTACGACATATTGGGTCAGCTTAAGGCAGGATTGTCGAGAGGTCGTAAGGCGCATCGGATTGAGGTCGGCACACAGTGAAGTCTTGGAGCATCGGGGTATTCGGACTCGTGGCGCTCGCAGCCATCGTGGCCAGCACCTTCGTTTCCCGGGAAGCCATGGTGGGCGCAGGCATCGCGGCATCAGCGGCTGTCGGGATCGGGTGGCCGCACTTTCTGGCTGTCCCGGCCAAGAAAACGCTGGCCGCCGTCATTGGTCTCGCCGGCGCGGGATCTGCTGTCACCGCTGCCTATATGCCGGCGCCCGGATTCCTGGACGGTACACCCGCGTTCGTGGCTCTGGGCGTGATGGCAGTGTTCGTCGTCCAACTGGTCAGGGGCACCGGGCAGGCCCAACGCTTGGAATCCACCCTCGGCTGCTCTGCCGGTGTGCTGCTGAACTGCCTTGGCGCGGGATGGATCGCCAGTGCACGGTTCAACGGCGTCAAGGAGATGGTCCTCGTGGCCGGACTCAGTGCCGCGGTGGCCCTGCTGGTGGGAATCATCCGTTGGCCGGACCGGATCGTGGCTCCGCTCGGCGTTGTGATGGCTGGCCTGATGGGGCCGCTGGCAGGGCTTGTTTTCTCCGATATCGCCGTGCTTCCGGCCGCTTTGGTTGGCGTGGTGGTGGGTTCCGTCCTCGTTTGCTTCCGGCGGATGACCACCCTCCGGCGGGGGCGCCTCAACATCCCGGCAGCAATAGGAATGGGCGTAGCGCCCGTTTGGGCTGTGGGGGCCTTGGCTTACTTCATAGACAAACTACTCATCTACTAACGGTTAGGATTGCATCATGTCTGTACTCGCATTTGAAATCTTCTTCCTCGTTCTCCTTGGTCTGGCCAGCGTCGCCATGGCATGGTTTGCGGGATTTGTCGTTTACCGCCTTTTCAAGGGCCAGAAGTAACCTTCTGATCCTGCAGCTCGACAGAGGTAATCGTTGTGCCTATTGAGATCCCAACAGATCTGACGCCCGAACTCGTCCCTCTTTCCTGGCTCATTGGTGAGTGGGAAGGCCGCGGCCGGCTCGGCAGCGGAGACGAGGATTCCGAGCATTTCGTCCAGCACGTGTCCTTCACCCACAACGGGCTTCCGTACTTGCAGTACCGGGCCGAGACCTGGCTCAGTGACGACGCCGGCGAGAAGTTGCGCCCGTTGACCGTTGAGACAGGGTTCTGGGCGTTGGAGCGGAAGCTTGAAGAGGGCGACGGCGGCCCCGGCCTGATCCCGGCCGACATCGTCCCCGTCCTCAAGACAGCTGACGAAGTCGAGGAGCGTCGAAACAAGGAGGGCGGCTTCGACATCTCAGTGTCGATCGCCCACCCCGGCGGAATCACCGAGCTTTACTACGGCCAGATCAAGGGACCCCAGATCCAGCTGAGCACCGACATGGTGATGCGTGGAAGCCACTCCAAGGAGTACACGGCGGCCACCCGCATCTTCGGTTTGGTTGATGGCAACCTCCTTTGGCGCTGGGACGTCGCTGCCAGCGGCAAGGCTCTCGAAGCGCACGCCTCGGCATTCCTCCACAAGGTGTCCTGACCCGAGGCCTCACTGTACGTTCCACGGCAACCAGCAGAAGGAGCAGATAGTGAACAACCTCAAACCGGAGGGCTACAGCGGGCTTAAGGCTGTCTTCTTCAATGGCACGCTGAAGCCCTCGCCGCAGCTCAGCAATACCGACGGCCTGATCAAAATCAGCCGGGACATCATGGAGAAGCAGGGCGTCAGTACCCGCCTCATCCGGACCGTGGACCACGACATCGCCAGTGGTGTCTACCCGGACATGCGCGAGCACGGCTGGAAGACCGACGAGTGGCCTGAGATCTACCCGCATGTCCGCGACGCCGACATCGTTGTGATTGCAGGGCCCATCTGGTTGGGCGACAACTCATCCATGACCAAGAAACTCATCGAGCGCTTGTATGCCCACTCCGGCGAACTGAACAACAAGGGCCAATGGGCTTTCTACCCCAAGGTGGGTGGCTGCCTCATCACCGGCAATGAAGACGGCATCAAACACTGTTCCATGAACGTGCTGTACAGCCTTCAGCACATCGGCTTCACCATTCCGCCCCAGGCCGACGCCGGATGGATCGGCCCGGTGGGACCGGGACCCAGCTATCTTGATGAAGGATCGGGCGGGCCTGAGAGTGATTTTACTAACAGGAATGCCACCTTCATGACGTGGAACCTGCTCCACATGGCCAAGCTCCTGCGGGATGCCGGGGGAATTCCCGCCTACGGCAACTTGCCGGAGGAATGGAAAGCGGGCACCCGATTCGATTTCGAAAACCCGGAATACCGCTGACCCGCAAGGACTTCTACTACATATGACTTACAAGAGCCCCCTGTTGTCGCGCCCTGGCGCCGTTGAAGATACCGGCCTCGATGCCGGCGTCGCGGCCCACTACGGTGAACCACTGCGTGAGCAGCGCGCCCTGGCAACCGGTACCGCCGTCGTCGATCTTTCGCACCGTGGCGTGGTGACCGTGAGCGGCCCGGACCGGCTCAGCTGGCTGAACACACTCTCCTCCCAGCAGCTCACGAATCTCCAGCCGGGCGTCGCCAGCGAACTGCTGCTGCTCAGCGTCCAAGGCCGCATCGAGTTCGATGCCCGCGTTATTGACGACGGCAGCACCACGTGGCTGATCGTAGAGACCGCCGAGGCCGCGCCGCTTGCTGAGTGGTTGAACCGGATGAAGTTCATGCTCCGCGTCGAGATCAACGACGTCTCGGAGCATTGGGCCGTGCTGGGCGCCACCAAGCCGGTGGAGCAACTGTCCGGCCGCCTCGTGTGGGAGGATCCGTGGCCGCACGTGAGCCCTGGGGGTTACGCATACAGCATCGTCCCGGAAGAATCGCATCCCGGACTTGAACGCCCTTGGTTCGAGTACCTTGTACCGGCCAGCGAGTTGGATGAAGTCGTTGAAGGCCTTCCCCTGGCAGGCGCCATGGCGGCAGATGCCTTGAGGATTGCAGCGTGGCGGCCCCGCCTTGGCGCTGAGACTGATGAAAAGACGATTCCCCACGAGCTGGATCTCTTGAGGACCTCGGTGCACCTAAACAAGGGCTGCTACAAGGGCCAGGAGACCATAGCGCGTGTCCACAACCTTGGCCACCCGCCCCGGCGCCTCGTGTTCCTCCAGCTTGATGGGTCACAGCACACGTTGCCGGCCGTTGGCAGCGTCGTATTTGTCGGGGAGCGCAAGGTAGGTACTCTGACATCGGTGGCGCAGCACTTTGAAATGGGACCCGTTGCTCTGGCCGTGATCAAACGGTCCGTTTCGGCGGAAGAAACCCTGACGGTGATGGACGGCGAGGAGCCTTACATCGCAGCCCAGGAAGTGATCGTCGCCCCCGACGCCGGCCAGGTTGTCGGGCGCCAGACCGGATTCCTGAAGGGACCCCACCGATGACCCAAGCTACAGGCCCCGACGACGAAACGTTGGCCTTGGCCCATGCCTTGTTCGATGCTGCCCGCGAAGGTGACGCAGAACTGCTGCGTGGCTACTTGAACGCCGGCGCTCCTGCCACGTTGACGAATGCCGCTGGTGACTCCCTGCTGATGCTGGCGGCCTACCACGGGCATGCGGAAGCCGTGCAGCTGATCCTCCATCACGGTGCTGACGTCAACGCCGCGAATGATCGAGGACAGACCCCACTCGCCGGAGCTGTCTTCAAGGGATACACGGATGTGGCGCGGGTCCTGCTGGACGCGGGAGCAGATCCCGACGCCGGAACACCCACCGCGCGCGAGGCCGCCTCGATGTTCGCCCGATCGGAGATCCAAGCCCTCCTGGGCTAAAGCACGTATCACGAGGGGAGCCCGGTCGCTGTGCGGCCGGGCTTTCCTGCGTGCGGGCTTTCTTGCGTGCCGGATACTCCACGTGGAATAGTTGTTGTGGAATATTTGATGGGGAAGAAGGTCATCGTGCCGAAAATCGCAGAACTGACGCCGCTCGGTGTCGCTTCACTGGCGCTCCTGGCAGAGCAACCCATGCATCCGTACGAGATGTACCAATTGTTGATGGCACGCCATGAGGACCGCCTCGTCAAAGTCCGCCCCGGCACGCTTTATCACGCAGTGGGCCGGCTGGCGGAAAGCGGGCTTGTGGAGACCGCAGGAACGGAACGCGAAGGCAACCGTCCCGAACGGACCACCTACAGGATTACCGCCGCCGGACATGAGGCCCTCGATGCGCGGATTCAAGACATGCTCTCCACGCCCGTCAACGAATACCCCGTGTTTCCCCACGCAATCGCCGAAGCCCATAACCTTCCCGCGGCTGTGGTGATGGAACTGCTGGCGGAGCGCCTGGTAGCCCTCGGAACCGATCTCGACTTCCTCGTTCATGCCGAGGCAACCGTGACGGCCAAGGGGCTGGATCGCAAGTACTGGATCGACATTACGTATCAACAAGCAATGCGCCGAACGGAGATCGCGTGGATCCGCGAACTCCTCGAGGAGTTGCGCAATGGGCGCCTGCCCTGGGATGAACCCCGGCCAACTCCAACCGAACTTTCATACAAGCCAAAGGAATCCCTTGGAAAACGTAGCTAAGCCGTGGCCCGCCCTGTGGTCACTGGTGGTGGGCTTCTTCATGATCCTCATCGACACCACTATCGTGTCGGTGGCCAACCCTCGGATCATGGAGGGCCTCAACACGGACATCAATGCCGTCATTTGGGTTACCAGCGCCTACTTGCTGGCCTATGCCGTGCCGTTGCTGATCACTGGCAGGCTGGGTGACCGCTTCGGGCCCAAGAACCTGTACCTGATCGGCTTGGTTGTCTTTACGCTCGCTTCGCTGTGGTGCGGACTCTCCGGCGACGTCACCATGTTGATCGCGGCCCGGGCAGTCCAAGGCTTGGGTGCGGCCATGATGACTCCCCAAACCATGGCCGTAATTACGCGCATTTTCCCTCCGGACCGCCGTGGTGCAGCCATGGGGTTGTGGGGAGCCACAGCCGGCATGGCTGTGCTGATCGGACCGATCCTCGGTGGCTTGCTCGTGGACAGCCTCGGCTGGGAGTGGATCTTCTTCGTCAATGTCCCCATCGGGATCGTGGCCTTCATCCTGGTGATGCGTTTCGTGCCGAAACTGACCACGCACAGCCATACGTTCGACGTCGTGGGCGTGGTGCTTTCCGCCGTCGGCATGTTCCTGCTGGTCTTCGGCATCCAAGAGGGTCAAACGTACAAGTGGGGAACAGTCACAGGCTTCGTTTCCGTGTGGGGACTGATCATTACAGGACTTGTGGTCCTGGTGCTGTTTGTCGCCTGGCAATGGCTCCTTGAACGCCGGGGCGGGGAACCCCTGCTGCCGCTTGGCCTGTTCAAGGACCGCAACTTCTCCCTGGGCAACACCACCATCATGGCGGTTGGCTTCACGGTGACCGCCTTCCCGCTGCCCACCATTTTCTACTACCAAACCGTCCGGGGCCTGACGCCGACGCAGTCTGCGTTGCTGATGATTCCCATGGCCGTTATTTCAGGTGCGCTGGCCCCGTTCGTGGGCAAGCTCATAGACCGTGCCAACCCGCGCTGGTTCGCATCCTTCGGCCTCGTCTGCCTGGCCGGGGCCCTGTTCTGGACGGCGTCCCTGCTGAGGCCGGATACTCCCATCTGGATGTTCCTGCTGCCCAGCGCACTGCAAGGTGTTGCCAATGCCTTCATCTGGGGGCCGGTGTCCAACGCGACCACCCGCAACCTGGAACCACGCCAGGCAGGGGCCGGTTCCGGCGTCTTCAACACCACGCGCCAAATCGGTGCTGTCCTCGGTTCGGCTGCCATCGCCGCCCTTATCCAGTCGCGGCTCGCAGCGGAGTTGCCCGCAGCTCCCGCCGGGGCTCCTGTTGGCGAAGCCTCCCTGGGCGGAGTGTTGCCGGAAGCGCTCCACGCGGGATTCTCGACGGCGATGAGCCAGTCCATCTGGTTGCCCGCCTGCGCGATTCTGCTGGGTGCCGTGGTGGCGTTGTTCTTTGGCAAGCCGAAGTTGGTCAGCGGTTGGGGTGGGGAAGCGGCTGGAGAGCCGGCCGTACAGGAAACTGTCCGGAAGTAGCATTTGTTCGGTGTCGGGACCAGCCCGCTTTTGGGCTGGTCCTGCCCTGTTTAAGCGCTGTTCCCGCCCTTTACTTGCCCAATGCAGGGCCGGGTCGGCGCTTTGTTAGCCGAGGAGCACGCTCGCGTGGAGCCCACCGGTGGCAAAGCCAAGGCTGCGGGCCATCGCGAGCGCTCCGGTGTTGCTGACATCGGCCTTCCATTGGAGGGTCAGCCCGGATGCCAGGGCCTCGTGCGCAGCGATGGACGCGGCCAGGGTGCCCACGCCGCGTCGTCGCCAGGGAGGCGCAACCAGGACGCCCATGTTGGCCAGGATGCCTTCCCACTCGGCATAGGCTCCGCAGGCCACGGGCGTAGGCTGGTCCTCTTCGGGGTGCATGATAGTGAAGCGACGCTCGAGCCCTTGCAACCCGACTTCATTGACGTCATCGGGCGGGCATAATCCCTCCAGGCTGATTGCTTCGGGGTTGCTCTGCGAAACCGTGAGTTCGTCGGACGGCTGCTTGAGCGGTAGATCGTCCGCAAAGAACAAGGCGGATGACCCGAGGCCGTGTCCGCCGTGTGACCGGGTGATGGTCAGCAGCGTCACGTGCTGAGCGAGCTCGGTGTCAGGAATTGGCGCCGCCGCATCCAGCGCCCACTGCGGCCCCACGAGCGCCGAGACGCCAAAGAGGCGCAGGAAAACCAAGGCCCGCGCGGAATCATCCACACGGGTAATGCGGTTGCCGGGTTCCTCTGGGTCTACCGCAGAAGCGGTGAGCCGGGCAGCAGCGCTGGCGAAAGCGTCGTCGTCGAGCCCCAAACGGCGAGCCCACGCCAGCTGGATAATGGCAGCAGACGTGGGCTCTAGAGTCATGGATTCAGCCTAGCGGACTAGCCGAACAGCACAGACGCTTCGTCGTAGCGGTGTTGCGGCACGGTCTTGAGCTTGCCGAGAGCTTCCTCGAAGCCCACGTGGGAGATGTCCGTCCCCTTCAGGGCCACCATGGTGCCCCAGCGACCTTCCACCACGGAGTCGATGGCTGCCATGCCCAGGCGCGTGGCCAGGACGCGGTCGTAGGCCGTGGGGACGCCACCACGTTGGATGTGGCCGAGGATGGTGGCCCGCGTTTCGATGCCCGTGCGCGCTTCGATTTCGGGGGCGAGCTGGTCAGCGATGCCGCCAAGGCGGGGACGGCCGAACGTATCCAGGCCGCGCTCGGAGTGCGGGGACTCCATGTGGTCCGGAACGAAGCCCTCGGCAACCACTACCAGCGGCGCACGGCCACGGTCGTGGGCTTCCTGGACCCATTCGGTGATCTGTTCGATGCTTGCCTTCTGCTCCGGAATCAGGATGGCGTGGGCCCCGGCTGCCATGCCGGCGTGCAAGGCGATCCAACCGACGTGGCGGCCCATGACTTCGGCGATCATGCAGCGGTGATGGGATTCGCCGGTGGTGCGCAGCCGGTCGATGGCCTCAGTGGCGATCTGGACAGCGGTATCGAAACCGAAAGTGTAATCAGTGGCATCAAGGTCGTTGTCCACGGTCTTGGGGACGCCAACAATCTTCAGGCCCGCGTCGGTGAGGCGCTTGGCAGCTGCCAGTGTTCCCTCGCCCCCGATAGCGATGATGGCGTCGATGCCAAGGCGTTCCATGTGTGCCTTGATGACGTCCGGGCCACCGCCGTTTTCAAACGGGTTGGTGCGGGAGGTGCCCAGAATGGTGCCACCCTGCTTAGCGATGCCGCGGACCATGGTGCGGGGGATGTCGATGACATCACCTTCAACTACACCGCGCCAGCCGTCGCGGAAGCCCACAAACTCCTGGCCGTGGATGGCAATGCCCTTAAGGACTGATCCCCGGATCACTGCGTTGAGGCCGGGGCAGTCGCCACCGCTGGTAAGAATGCCAATTTTCATGTTTGCTCACTCATGGCTTGGAGGAATACGTGCAGAGCGCCACGCTGAGCTCCCAATGATTGTAGACGCGCATGTGGGGTGGGACACAAACGGTTACTTTTGACCTTGGCCGTGCGGTATTGGAAACCTGGCTGAAAACAACGAAACGCCCCGCCAACTGGCGGGGCGTTCCATTGTTTCGGCTTGCCGTAACCGGCAACTACCGGGAACGCTGGCTGATGAAGGATTCGAGCGCGATCTTGTTGTTCTGGTCAGGCAAGATGAGCCAGCCCAGGATATAGGCCACGAATGCGGGGCCGGGCAGCAGGCAGAAGAGCAGGAAAGCGACCCGGACGTACGCTACGTCGACCCTGAGCTTTGCTGCGATTCCGCCACAGACTCCGCCGAGCCAGCGTTGCGGACCACGCTTCAGGCCGAAGCCCCTGACGATGCTGAAGAACTTGTCCATGGCTACACCCTTCCCTGTTGCGGTTGCTTTGTCACGTTGCTGCTTCGAGTCACTTCGCCGGGCTCTTCGTGCTGCCGGAACTCTTACGGGCCGAGACGAGACCACCGACCACCAGGGCTGCGCCGGCGCCGATCATCAGGCCGATCAGGACATACGTACCGTTCAGCGTGACCCAACCGAGTGTCGAGATGACGATTAGGGCCGCCAGGGCGATCACAAACAATCCCCACACCACTGTGCCGATCCGTGCCTGGTGGGGTTCGTCGTCGTCCGCGTCCTCCACCTTGAAGCTGGGCTCCAACGGTGGCGTGAGCGGGATCTGCTGAAGGCTCGGCTTTGGAAGGGCCTCCGTGGGGCGGGCTTCCTTGGGCAGTGGCTCGGTTGCTTGGGCTTCGCGTGCCTTGCCTGGCTCGTTGGTGCTCATATCAGTTTCCTTCCTGGATGGTCACGTTGCTGAACGTGCCGTCAATTTCCACCACGAGGTTGGCTCCGGGCTTTTCTGTGTTGTAGAGGGTCCTCTCGTCCTGCAGCCAGCCGCCCCGGTCCGTGCCGCGTTCGTTGAGGTTGCCGAATGTCATGTCTGCCCGGACCTCAACGGGGACGTCATCGGGAATGACCACGGTGACGTTGCTGGCTGTGGCATCAACCGGAATCAGGACCTCGGAAACCAGCGGGGGCGTCATGGTGATTTCGCTCAGGTCCACCACACCTTGTGCCCCGGTGACATCGATGCCTTGCCGTGCCTGCTCCAGACTGGTGGGCGCCCAGTTCACGTCATGGAAGGTGAAGCGGTCGCCGTCCCTGGGGACCACATTGAAGATTCCGCCGATGATCAGGGCGGCCACGGCGAGGAAGCCAAGGAAGCCTGACGTCCGCCCACGAAGTCCCGCGATGAGGATGCCCAACCCGAGTACGGCGGCACCGGCAGCCCACACCACGGCGTTGCCCGAGTTGCCCAAATCAATGACGTTTCCGGCGTCGAGCGCTTTCAACGTGCCGCCGGCTAGAAGTGCCGCACCGGCTGAGACCGAAACGATCGCAGCCCCGGGTCCCCTGCGCTTGGGAACGGCGGGCTTTGGCTGCCAGCCTTGCGGGGGAGTGGAACCGTAAGGAGGACGCGGGCCCGAAGGCGTGGACGGTCCTGAGGGGCCGAACGGCCCTGACGGGGGAACCGGCCCGGAGCCGTGGCCATGACCGGAACCGTAACTACCGGCGGAACCGTGGCCACCTGCCGGGACGTAGGCACCGCCTGTGGAAGGAGCTCCGTAGGTTTTGCTGCCGGGCTGGCCACTGCCGTAGACAGGCACACCGGTGTTAGTGCCGGTGGTCGTGGTGGACGCGAAGGACGTTGGCATACCGTAGGCAGCTGTGCTGCCGGTAGAGTACGGCGTCGCGGAGTAATTCTGATGGCCCACAGGTGGAGTTCCCTTCGAAGCTTTGTTGCGTTGAACCAGGAAGTAGATGAGGTAGAAGACGCCGCCCATCCAGAAGAGCGTCCAGAACAGTCCGGGCAGTCCATCCCAACCCCAGCCCCAGAAGCCGCGGCCCAGGCTGGGCAGGCCGATAATGGTGGTGATCAACGCACCGGTCATGCCCCCTGACCATCGGCCCGCGGCTGCTTCCTGCACGTGGATGCGGCCGTCAGGCTCCGGGAGGAGCGCCCAGGCTACGCCGTACAGCAGCACGCCGACGCCCGCGAACAGTGCCAGGACAATGAAGATGCCCCTCACAATCAGGGGGTCGATGCCGAACCGGTGGGCCACTCCGCTGGAGACGCCGCCGATCCAACGGTCCGGTCCCCGGCGGATGCCTTGGTCACGGATCCAGTCGAAGAAGTTCTGCTGGGAGGTTGCAGGAGCGCTGCCGGCCTGCGGATAACCGCCGCTGGCGGCACCGGTTCCCGAGGGCACGCCGGCTTCATCGGGTGCCGCGGATGGTGCCCCCGAAGGTGCCCCGGAGGGTGCCCCGGACGTAGCGCCAGGGGCGCCGGTGGAAGCGCCGGTGTTGGCGCTGGAGCCGGATTCGCCGGCGGTGCCTGGCGTTCCGGGTTCCTCTGGGTTCATGCTGTTCGCGTTCATACTTCGATCCTGCCGCCCGGGCCATCCTTCCCTCTACTGGGGGATACCCTGATTGATCCCTGAGGGACCCCCGAACAACGCCGGTTTCCGGTCCGGGGCACCCTGATCCGTGTTTGGATTGGTACATGACAACCGTTGTGCAACGCCCCACGCTGGTCCGCAGCAGCGACCGCATGATCGCGGGCGTTTGCAGCGGTTTGGCCGATCATTTGGGCTGGCCGGTCAAGTTCGTCCGGCTGGGGATGATTCTGGCCTGCTTCGCCGGTGGAGCAGGCGTGGCCTTCTACGCGTGGCTGTGGACCATGGTTCCCACCGCGGACGAGAACGCCAAGCGCAACGCCCGCCGCCCGGCGTCGCCCATTGCTCCTGCGGTGAGCCTCCCGCCCACCTTCGGGGCCCCCGGCCCTTCCGTGGCGCCAACGTACGACGCCGGCCCCTCGCCGACCGTGGCCGGCGCGCCTCCGGTATCCGGTTCAGTCACAGGGAGCAGTCGTGTTCCAGGCAACGGTTCTGTCCCGGGTAATGGTTCTGTCCTCGGGCAGGCAGGCGCCGGGTCCGTCGCCGAACCTGCGGCCTTTGGCAGTGCCGCGTCATCGTGGGATTGGGCAGGATTCAGGGGCGAAGCAGCCAACGGCACCGGAAGTACGTTGTCGTCCTGGTTCACGTTCCGCAAGATCCAATACGGCAAGGAAATCCTGCTCGGCGCAGCCTTGCTCTTGGTTGCTGCGATCCTGATCGCCCGCCAGTTCGGCGTCGACGTCCCTTTGGGCACACTGATTCCGGCGGCCGCCATCCTCGGTGGCGCAGCGATTGCCTGGATGCAGCTCGATGAGACCCGCAGGGCCGGCCTGGTGGACAAGACGAAGGCCGACCAGGCCGGCGGATGGACGCGCTTGGCAGCGGGATTGGCCCTAGTGGTTGCCGGCGTCCTGGTGATGGTGTCCGGTTCGGGGTCGTGGGAGCAGACGTGGCTGGCGCTCCTTGCCTCTGTCGCTGTCCTGGGCGGTGTTGCCTTGGTATTGCTGCCGTGGGGGCTGAAGTTCTGGAAGGACCTTGAAGCGGAACGGGCCGGCAGGGTCCGTGAAACTGAACGCGCAGAGATCGCTGCCCACTTGCACGACTCCGTCCTTCAGACCCTGGCACTCATCCAGCGACGTGCGGGATCCGAGCAGGACGTCATCCGGCTCGCGAGGGCCCAGGAACGCGAACTCCGCTCCTGGCTGTTCAGTGATCCCGCCAAGGAATCGGGCCTTCTGGCAGACAGGATCAAGGCCGTGGCGGCAGAAGTGGAGGACTCCCATGGGCATGCCGTGGAGGTAGTCACTGTAGGGGACACCGACATGACGGACCGGCACGAGGCCTTGGTCCAGGCGGCCAGGGAAGCCATGCTTAATGCTGCCCGCCATGGTGGCGGGACAGTGTCCGTTTACTTGGAGAGCACTGCCGGTAGTACGGAGATCTTCATCAAGGACCGCGGCCCGGGCTTCGACCCTGATGCTGTCCCGGACGACAGGCTGGGCGTTAAGGAGTCGATCATCGGCCGGATGAAGCGGCACGGCGGCACGGCGGTCATCAACAGCAGCAGCGATGGAACGGAAGTCCGATTGTCCCTTCCATCAATAAGTCCGGACGCCGGCGAGCAGCGGAATGGTGAGCAGCGGAATGGCGACCTGCGGAATGCCGAACATCGGAATGGAGAAATAAAGCAATGAACAACAGCCCTGAAAGTGGTGTCGGACGCAGGGTGCGCGTGGTCATCGTGGACGACCACACCATCTTCCGTTCCGGTTTGAAAGCGGACCTCGATGAACGCATGGATGTGGTGGGCGAGGCCGGCACCGTGGAACAGGCCATTGCCGTCATAGCCGGGACCCGCCCTGAAGTTGTGCTCCTGGACGTGCACCTCCCGGGCGGATTGGGCGGTGGCGGACGTGAAGTCATTGCCGGCTCCGGCGCTTTGCTCGGCACCACCAGCTTCCTTGCCTTGAGCGTGTCCGACGCCGCCGAGGACGTGGTGTCGGTGATCCGGGCCGGAGCACGTGGATACGTCACCAAAACCATCTCGGGCAAGGAGATTTCCGACGCCGTCATCCGCGTGGCCGATGGCGATGCCGTCTTCTCTCCCCGTTTGGCAGGCTTTGTGCTGGACGCTTTCGGGACCGCTCCCGCTGACATCGCAGACGACGAATTGGACAAGCTTTCTGCCCGCGAACTCGAAGTCATGCGGCTCATTGCCCGGGGTTACAGCTACAAGGAGGTGGCCAAGGAGCTGTTCATCTCCATCAAGACGGTGGAAACACATGTGTCGGCAGTACTGAGGAAGCTCCAGCTGTCCAGCCGCCACGAACTTACCAAGTGGGCGGCCGAGCGTCGCCTCCTGTAACGCTCCCTCACGTCCCGTCGGGTTTTCCCGATCGGTCTCTCACGTCCCGCGCCTTAAACGGAAACGCTCTTCCACCTGTCACAGGTGGAAGAGCGTTTGCGTTGGCTGGTTGCTACTTGGCCTTGCCCAGGAACTCCTGGATGCGGCGGACACCCTCTGCGAGGTCGTCATCGCCGAGTGCGTAGGACAACCGCACGTAGCCGGAAGGACCGAAGGCTTCGCCCGGAACGACGGCAACTTCAACTTCGTCGAGGATGAGGGTGGCGAGTTCCGCAGAGGTGGACGGGCGGACGGGACCATTGGAGGTCTCAAATTCCTTACCCAACAGGCCGCGCACGTCCGCGTAGACGTAGAAGGCGCCGGTCGGCGTCGGGCATTCAACACCTTCGATCGCGTTCAGGCCGGCGACAATCGCCTTGCGGCGTCGGTCGAACGCAACTTTCATTTCGTCGACGGCGGTCAGCGGACCCGTGAGGGCTGCTGCGGCTGCGATCTGCATGATGTTGGAGACGTTGGACGTCGCGTGGGACTGCAGGTTGGTGGCGGCCTTGATGACGTCGGCAGGGCCGATCATCCATCCCACGCGCCAACCAGTCATCGCGTAGGTCTTGGCAACACCGTTGAGGATGACAACCTTGTCGCCCAGTTCCGGTGCAGCAGTGGCGATGGACGTGAACTCGACGCCGTCGTAGGTCAGGTGCTCGTAGATCTCGTCAGTGACAACCCAGAGGCCCTTGGACGCGGCCCACTTGCCGATCTCCGCAACCTGCTCCGGGCTGTAAACAGCGCCGGTGGGGTTGGACGGGGAAACGAACAACAGGATCTTGGTCCTGTCCGTGACAGCGGCTTCGAGCTGCTCGACAGTTACCAAGTAGCCCTGTTCCGGGCCGGCGAAGACCTCAACGGGCACGCCGCCGGCGAGCCGGATGGCTTCCGGGTACGTGGTCCAGAAAGGGGTGGGGATGATGACTTCGTCGCCCGGGTCCACGAGGGTCGCGAACGTGTTGTAGACGGCCTGCTTACCCCCGTTGGTCACCAGGACCTGGGAAGGATCAACCTGGTAACCGGAGTCCCGCAGGGTCTTCTCGGCGATAGCCTTCTTCAGCTCGGGGAGCCCACCTGCGGGGGAGTAGCGGTGGTACTTCGGTTGGCCTGCCGCCTCAATGGCGGCCTGGACGATGTAGTCCGGGGTTGGAAAATCAGGTTCGCCGGCACCGAAACCGATCACGGGACGTCCCGCGGCCTTCAGTGCCTTGGCCTTGGCGTCAACGGCAAGGGTGGCGGATTCTGCAATGGCGGAGATTCGCTGTGAAATGCGGGCGGTAGTTGTTCCGGCAGACATCTATGTACCGTTCTACGCAGGCAGCTCGAGGGCTGGATGATGGGATTCGACGTAAACTACCTTATGCTGTTCTGCGGAGCTCCCGGGTGCCTACAGAACTTTGTGACTGATAATGCTGGTCACAGGCTTTTAGGGCTGGGAGGTCCGGAATCGGGCCGGTTCGACTAACGCGAAATTCTTGCGTAGACTGGTTCACCGGTGTTGAAAAGCACCGCAGGCTGAAGTGCGGCCTGAAACATGGATTCGATCCATAGGGTAGTGGCGCAATTGGTAGCGCAGCGGTCTCCAAAACCGCAGGTTGCAGGTTCGAGTCCTGTCTGCCCTGCGCAAGCTGTTCCGGCGGAAACGCCGGGGCACGCGCAGCAACCATGGCTCTGATCAGAGTCGGGTCAACGACTTTGCAAGGTGAGTGAGGACCAGGTGACCGAAACAGCTGCCAGCAGCTCGAAGGGCCGTCCCGCCAAGAAAGCCGATCGCGGCTTCTTCGCCCGTATTGCACTCTTCGTCCGCCAGGTCATTGGTGAACTGAAGAAGGTCGTTGCACCCACCCGCAAGGAACTGATCAATTACACGCTCGTGGTGCTGGTGTTCGTGGCCATCATGATGCTCATCGTCAGCCTGCTGGACATCGCCTTCGGGACGGGAGCCAGCTGGGTCTTCGGTGGGACAGGCGTCACGGACCGCTAAGCGGATCTGTCCGCAAACTGTGTGAAATTCCTTGTTAGCTCAGGGATTTTGCAGGGTTTGCGGAATTGAGCCATTTAAATAGGCATGTTAGGCAATGAGGAAGCAGGAGACCAAGTGTCTGAGCAGGAGCTCGAGGTAAACGAGACTGAGCTGGAAGAAACTGAGGGCGCCGCAGCTGAGGCTGTGGAAGAGTCCGAGGTTGATTCCGCTGCGCCCGAATCTGCCGACGCCGACGATTCCGAAGAGGACTTCGAAGCTGACGTGGACTCCGAGTCTGATGACGCGTCGGACGACGCTGCAGGCGACGAGGAAGAGTCCGACGGCGACGACCTGGCAGCCGCTGCTGCTGCAGCGCCGGCCGATCCGGCTGAAGAATTCAAGGGCAAGCTGCGCCGCCAGGAAGGTGACTGGTACGTCATCCACTCCTACGCCGGTTACGAAAACCGCGTGAAGGCCAACCTTGAGACCCGCATCCAGACCCTGGACATGGAAGATTACATCTTCGAGATCCAGGTGCCCATGGAAGAGGTCGTCGAGATCAAGAACGCGCAGCGCAAGGTCATCAACCGCGTGCGCATTCCCGGCTATGTCCTTGTCCGCATGGACCTGACCGACGCTTCCTGGGGCGCCGTTCGCCACACGCCGGGCGTCACCGGCTTCGTGGGCAACGCCCACAACCCCGTCCCGCTGCGGCTCGATGAGGTCTTCTCCATGCTCGCCCCGGTCTTCGAAGAAGAGCAGGCAGAGCAGGGCAAGCCCGTCAACAAGCAGAACCAGGCTCCCGTGGCCGTCGACTTCGAGGTCGGCGAGTCGGTCATCGTCAAGGAAGGTCCGTTCGAGACCCTCCCGGCAACGATCTCCGAGATCAAGCCCGAGTCCCAGACCCTGGTGGTCCTGGTCTCGATCTTCGAGCGCGAAACCCCGGTGACGCTCGCATTCAACCAGGTCACCAAGATCTAGCTGATTCCAAAATTTCGCTCCAGTCCTGCCTGCTTAGCAGTTCGGGAGCGGCCGGCCGCCTCGCCATGGCGGCCACCAACCTGGGACGCGCTCCTGTGTCCCAGGAAGCTATTGAGAGAAGGACCCTACATTGGCTCCCAAGAAGAAGGTCACCGGCCTCATCAAGCTGCAGATCCAGGCAGGTGCCGCTAACCCGGCTCCGCCGATCGGTCCTGCGCTTGGCCAGCACGGTGTCAACATCATGGAATTCTGCAAGGCGTACAACGCTGCAACGGAATCCCAGCGCGGAAACGTTATCCCGGTTGAAATCACGGTTTACGAAGACCGTTCCTTCACCTTCATCACCAAGACCCCGCCGGCTGCAGAGCTCATCAAGAAGGCTGCAGGCGTCGCCAAGGGTTCGGCTACCCCGCACACCGTCAAGGTTGCAAAGCTGACCCAGGCACAGGTTGAGGAAATTGCTTCCACCAAGATGGAAGACCTCAACGCCAACGACATCAAGGCAGCTGCCCTGATCATCGCAGGCACCGCCCGCTCCATGGGCATCACCGTAGAAGGCTAGTAACCTTCGAAGGCCCTTGTGGCCTTCACCCGCCGGGCAACCGGCATCTGAAACATTGAAATGTCGCAGGATCCTTGCCGGATCCGCGACTTGTGGCAGGGCCCAGCGCGGTCCGCAGACCACAACTGCACAAGGAGAAATAGCAGCATGGCAAAGCGCAGCAAAGCATATGAGGCAGCCGTAGCCAAGATCGAGGCAGACAAGGTCTACGCCCCGATCGAGGCCATCACCCTCGCGAAGGACACCAATCCTTCCAAGTTCGACGCAACCGTTGAGGTCGCTTTCCGTTTGGGCGTTGACCCGCGTAAGGCTGACCAGATGGTTCGTGGCACCGTCAACCTGCCCCACGGCACCGGTAAGACCGCCCGCGTCCTCGTTTTCGCAACCGGCGACAAGGCTGAAGCAGCTATCGCTGCCGGCGCCGACTTCGTTGGTTCCGATGACCTGATCGAAAAGATCGCAGCCGGCTGGACCGACTTCGACGCCGCAGTGGCAACCCCTGACCTCATGGGCAAGGTTGGCCGCCTCGGTAAGGTCCTCGGCCCGCGTAACCTGATGCCGAACCCGAAGACCGGTACGGTTACCCCGGATGTCACCAAGGCTGTCAACGACATCAAGGGTGGCAAGATCGACTTCCGCGTCGACAAGCACTCCAACCTGCACTTCATCATCGGCAAGGTGTCCTTCGACGTCAACAAGCTGGCTGAGAACTACGCAGCTGCTCTGGAAGAGGTGCTTCGCTTGAAGCCGTCCGCTTCCAAGGGCCGCTACATCCAGAAGGCTACCGTTGCCACCACGTTCGGTCCGGGCATCACCGTTGACCCGAACGTCACCAAGGTCCTCGTCGACGCGTAAGCTTCGCGGGCACTTGCTCTGATAAAAGGACCGTCCGGCTTTGCCGGGCGGTCCTTTTTTGCCCTTTTCCCTGTTCACCACCGGGGGAGAGCCGTAGGCTGTGGTGCGTGCCGACGTCGAACTCTTCCGCCATCGCCGGGTTGTCCGTGCAGCGGATCCCGGTGCCGAAAAGCCCCGACGCGAAGGGGGAGCCCGATTTCCGCGCCTTCCATGACCTGGACGTTGCCCGCCACATGGATCTCTGGGGGAACCTGGACCGTTGCTCCACGCTGGCCGAAGCTGTCCTGTTCTGGCAGGGCAATGAATACGAAGAACGGCATGTTTTCCTGGCACGCCTCGACGGAACCGTAGTGGGCAGCGGCACACTGACTCTGCCCCTTAGCGAAAACACGACGACGGCGGGCGTGGACGTCCTGGTGGACGCTGCCTTTCGTCGGCACGGCATTGGGACGAGGGTCCTCGGGGTGCTGGAGCAAGTGGCGCGTGAGCGGGACCGCACGTCCTTTGACGCGTTTTGCGCCGAGCCAATCCGGTTCCTTATCCCGGGCGTTGAGTTGCTGGAGGCAAAGTCAGGAACGGGTGGCGTCCCACTGGATTCCGCCTCTACCCGCTTTGCCCTCCATCACGGATATTCCCTGGAGCAGGTCGAAACCAACAGCACGCTGCCCCTCCCGGTCGAAGAAGCGCTCCTGCAGGACCTTGAAGAGCAGGCAACAAACCGGGCCGCAGGCTACAGCCTCATCGGGTGGCAGGACCGCTGCCCAGATGAGCTTGTGGATGTGTTCGCGAAGCTCAAAAGCCTCATGAGCACCGAGGTGCCCATCGCAGGCCTTGGCTGGGAGGGCGAGGACTGGGATGCCAACCGCGTCCGTCTCGAGGAATCCACGTGGCTGGCAGGCGGCGTTGCTTCCATGGCGGCTGTTGCCCGGCACGACGCCACGGGGGAGTTGGCGGCCTACACCATACTCACCCACCGCGAGGCTACCCCGGGCATGGTCTACCAAGAGGACACGTTGGTTGCCCCAGGGCACCGCGGACACCGCCTTGGCATGCTGATCAAGATTGCCAATCTTCGCCGTATCCACGAGCTATGGCCCAGCGCCACGTCCGTGATGACATGGAACGCCGATGAAAACCGGCATATGCTGGCCATAAATATCGCATTAGGATTCAAGCCCTCCGGCTTTGACGGCGAATGGCAGAAACGGCTGGAATGACTGTAGACGAGGCGAAGACCGTTCAAGTCGAGCAGCTGTGGGTGCCTGACACCCTGGACAGCCCCGACGCCGCTGATTTCCTGGACGCCGTTGAAGTTGGGCGCCGGGTACGTATGGAGACATGGGGGAGTGACGACCTCGCCTATACGCCTTTGGAAAAGCTGTTGGAGTTTTCCGATCCCTATGAGCGCCAGATTATTTTGGTGGCAAAAGTAGAGGGCGTCATTGTGGGCACGGTAGATATTGCCCTGCCCTTGGCGGATAACCTGGACCTGGCCGAGTTCACCCTGGACATCCTTCCTGAGTTCCAGGGCCAAGGGGTTGGCCGTCAGTTGCTGGAGGCAGCGGAGCAGCTCGCCCGGGCGGAGGGACGCACCATGGCGTTGGTGGATACCAACCACCCGGCAACGTCGCTCACTGAGGTACCCGAGGACCAGTTGATCCCGGGCAGCGGGGCCGGGTTTGTTCCTGAGAGCAGCAGGGAGGTGGACTTCGCCAAGCGTGCCGGGTACACCCTTCAACACATCGAACAGTTCAGTTCATGCGTGCTGCCCCTGGATTCCAAGCTGGTGGGGGATCTGCAGCTTGAAGCTGAAGAAGCCAACGGCGGCCGGTACACCCTGCACCACTGGACTGACCGTTGCCCCGAGCCCTGGCTGGAAGCCGTGGCCGCACTGGAGAACGCCGCTGGCGAGGTAGTCCGTGACGCTGGCGACGAAGACGCCCCTGAAGTGGAGGCGAGCGGAATGGTCTTCGACGCAACGGTACTTCGCGAAACCGAGGATGCGGCCTTGGCGCAGGGCCGGCGAACGGTGGTGACCGCCGTCGAGCATGTGGAGAGCGGGCGGCTGGTGGGCCTGACCACCATCAGCGTCCTGGCGCACCGCCAGGACGTGGTTTTCCAGGACGACACGTTGGTCCTGCAGGAGCACCGGGGCAACAAGCTCGGTCTGTTGATCAAGATCGCCAACATGGAACGGCTGAGTGAGCAGTTTCCGGACGCCCGGGTCATCTATACCTGGAACGCGCCCGAGAACAGGTACCTCCTGACCGTGAACAAGCAGTTGGGATTTACCACCGCGGGCGTCACCGGACTGTGGCAGAAGGAACTTCCGGGCAGGCTCGCAGGGGCTACATCGTCAGACTAGGCAGACCGATTTGGTTTGCCGAACACTCTCCCGTAACCTTGAAGTACCAAAGACCGTCGGTTGATGGGAATTCACTCTTTCGAGCAAAGCTCAATTCTGTAGCTGTGCCCTTGAGGTAAAAGTGAATTCCTTGACGAAGGACCCTGAACATAGGGCGGCCGGCGCAGGTGAACGAAGCAAGTCTCCACGGATCAAACTGTGTTGAGCCAAGCCCCGTGCATCTGCGCGGGGCGTTTTTAGTTTTAGCTCTCGTGAGCGGGGACCCGGAAGACCGGCTTTATTCCCCGGAAGGAGGGTTATGACAACGCCTAGCAAGATCTCAGCAGTTGCAGAGATCACCAACGATTTCAAGGAATCGAACGCGGCTGTCCTGACCGAATACCGCGGGCTCACTGTTGCACAGCTCAAGGAACTGCGTGTTGCGCTCGGCCAGGACACCAAGTTCTCGGTCGTCAAGAACACCCTGAGTGCCATTGCAGCCAAGGAAGCTGGAGTTGAAGCATTCAACGATCAGCTCGCCGGCCCTACTGCAATCGCCTTCATCAAGGGTGACGCTGTTGCTGCTGCCAAGAGCCTGACGGACTTTGCCAAGGCCAACAAGCAGCTGGTTATCAAGACCGGCGTCTTCGAAGGCAAGGCATTGGACGCAGCAGGAGTTGCCGCACTGGCAGCCCTCGAGTCCCGCGAGCTGCAGCTTGCACGTGTTGCTGGTGTCCTCAAGGCTCCCGCATCCGCTGCTGCACGCATCATCGACGCCCTGCGCCTCAAGCTTGAAGAAGAGGGCGGCGCATCTGCACCGGCCGCTGAAGAAGCCCCGGCCGCTGAAGAGGCTGCTGCTGAAGAGGTTGCGGCTCCGGCCGAAGCCGCTGAAGCTGCAACCGAAGAGAACTAAGTTCTCCCCTCAATCAAACTCTGGTGCATGGACAGGCTTAGCCCGGATCTGCACCAACTAATGGAAGGACGCCACCATGGCGAAGCTCAGCAACGAAGAGCTCATTGAAGCTTTCAAGGAACTGACCATCATCGAGCTCTCCGAGTTCGTCAAGCTCTTCGAAGAGACCTTCGAAGTTACGGCTGCTGCTGTTGCAGTTGCTGGCCCCGCTGCCGGCGGTGCTGCTGAAGCTGCTGAAGAGAAGACCGAATTCGACGTCGTTCTCGAAGCTGCTGGCGACAAGAAGATCGCAGTGATCAAGGAAGTTCGCGCCATCACCTCCCTCGGCCTCAAGGAAGCCAAGGACCTGGTTGACAGCGCACCGAAGGCTGTTCTCGAAGGCGCCACCAAGGAAGCTGCCGAGAAGGCAAAGGCTCAGCTCGAAGAAGCTGGCGCAACGGTTACCCTCAAGTAACTCGTCTTGCTTGTGGAAGCCCCGTCCGGTTCGCCGGGCGGGGCTTCCTGCGTTTAATGCACCAAGGTTTCGGGCACCCAAGTAGGTCGCAGTTAAGCGCGTTTTGGGCTCTCAAAACGCGCTCAGCTGCGACTTAGTTGGGTTCGCTGATGTCCGCTACTACCGCGCCCAGTGCTGCGGTGAGTGCGTCCGCGTCCACGAAAGCACTCCGGCCATGCGCCCCGGCACCCATCGAGATGCGTCGCCCGGCAATGGTGGCGTCGGCATAAACAGGCCACGGTGTGGTGCTGCCCAGCGGAGTGATGGTTCCACGCTCGTAGCCGGTGGCGGCCAAGGCGACGTCGGCGTGGGGGAGCGAGAGCTTATTGACGCCTACCAAGGCTCGCAGCTTGGGCCAGGAGATCTGGCGGTCCCCGGGAATGAGTGCGAAGAGGAAACTGCCGTCGCGGTGTTTGACCACCAACGACTTCACAATGTCCGCGGGCCTGATGCCCAGGATGTCGGCAGCCTCTTCCAAACTGCGGGCAGCTGGACGCTCGACGACGTCGACGTCCAGACCGCGCGCGGCGGCGTCTGACAGGAATCGTTCGGCACCCTCCACCCCGGGCACAGGCACTGCGTCAGTCATCAGTCGCGGTAAAGGAGGAGGGCTTCACCCTGGCCTCCGCCTCCACACAAGGAGACAGCCGCTTTTCCGGTTCCCCTGCGCTTGAGCTCGTGTGCGGCATGCAGCGCGAGCCGTGCTCCGGATGCCCCGATGGGGTGGCCCAAGGCAATGGCGCCGCCATGGATGTTGCACTTCTCCAAGGGATAGCGGAGGTCCTTGAGGGACTGGACGGCCACGGAACCGAAAGCCTCATTGATTTCGATGAAGTCCAGGTCCTCCGCCGTCCAACCGGCGCGCTTCAATGCCTGCGCTATGGCGTTCGAAGGCTGTGAATGGAGCGAGTTGTCAGGTCCTGCAACCTGCCCGGGCTTGCCCACCACAGCCAGGTAGTCCAGCCCGTTGACCTTGGCGAAGCGGCGACTGGTCAGTACCAGTGCGGAGGCGCCGTCGGACAGGGGAGAGGAGTTGCCGGCCGTGATGGTGCCGTCGGTGGCGAATGCAGCCTTGAGCGGTGCCAGCGTCTCCACTGTTGTGTTGGGGCGGATGCCTTCATCCGTGGTGAGCACCAGGGGATCGCCCTTGCGCTGCTTGACGCTGACCGGAGCGATTTCGACGTCGAAGGTTCCGGCTGCGATGGCGGCGGCAGCCCGTCGGTGCGAGGCTGCCGCAACTTCATCCTGGGCCTTGCGATCGATGCCGAGCGTGACGTTCTTCGTTTCGGTGGACAAGCCCATGGACTGTCCGTCGAAAGCATCGGTGAGGCCGTCATGGGCGGCGACGTCCAGCGCCTGGATGGCTCCGTACGTCCACCCCTGCCGGGATCCCGGGAGGAGGTGTGGCGCCCGGGTCATGGATTCCTGGCCTCCGGCAACTACCACTGTGGCGTCGCCGCTGCGGATCATGCGTGCGGCATCAATGACGGCTGTGAGGCCGGATAGGCACACCTTGTTGATGGTGACGGCAGGGATGTTCCAGCCGACACCTGCGGCGATTGCGCTCTGCCGGGCGGGATTCTGGCCTGCGCCGGCCTGAAGAACCTGGCCCATGATGACAGCGTCCACCTGCTCGGCTTTGACACCGCTGGCCGCCAGCGCGGCGGTTATGGCATGAGCACCGAGGTCGACAGCGGTGAAGCCCGCCAATTGCCCGTTGAGCCGACCCTGTGGTGTGCGGGCAGCAGCAAGGATGACAACGTCATTGTCGTCAGCGGAGTTGGTCATGGTCTCTCTTCCGATCCGGGAGTGGTGTAGCAAGGCTATCGCGGAGCGCGCGCCAGCCAATCTCTTCAACAATTGTGCCGTTCCTCCCATTCCTTGTCGGCTTCCCCAAGTACGTGCCCGGGCATTGGTGCCTGCAGCAACCGTGCTTGCAATCACGGCCGATCTGGGGTAGACAGAAAGGCTGCTTTGCCGTATCGTAGATATTTGCGTCTTCCCTGTTAACCTTCAGCCTTCATATAGCGGTGGGCTTTACCTCTCAGCTGCGTCATTGACGTGCCGTTCCGAAACGTGCACTGTCATAAGCGGACTGGGTCCGGGTCATATAGCGGAACCGGAACAAGTATCCTGCGGAGCACTCTGCAGGATGCAAACGGGGGAGATCTGAAAACGCCTGAAGGTCTGTGGAAGGATCCCTCTTGGTCGCCTCGAGCACCTCTAATAACGAAACCGCTAACACGGCAAGCACCGATGGTGCCACCCGCCGCCTCTCATTCGCAAAGATTCACGAACCACTTGATGTTCCGAATCTTCTCGCCCTGCAGACAGACAGCTTTGACTGGCTGGTCGGAAACGAACGCTGGCAGGCGCGGGTAGCGAAGGCTGTCGAGGAGGGCGACCTCAGCGTCGCCACCACCTCCGGACTTGCCGACATCTTCGAAGAGATCTCCCCCATCGAGGACTTCCAGGGCACTATGTCCCTGAGCTTCTCCGAGCCGGAGTTCGCTGACCCGAAGTACACCATGGCCGAATGTAAAGACCGTGACGCCACCTACTCGGCCCCGCTGTACGTCAAGGCTGAGTTCATGAACAACAACACGGGCGAAATCAAGCAGCAGACCGTGTTCATGGGCGACTTCCCCCTCATGACTGAAAAGGGAACGTTCGTCGTCAACGGCACCGAGCGTGTCGTTGTCTCCCAGCTGGTCCGTTCGCCGGGCGCCTACTTTGAGCGCACCGCTGACAAGACCAGTGACAAGGACATCTTCACTGCGAAGATCATCCCGTCGCGTGGCGCATGGTTCGAACTCGAAATCGACAAGCGCGATCAGGTCGGCGTTCGCCTCGACCGCAAGCGCAAGCAGTCGGTCACGGTTCTCCTGAAGGCCCTTGGCTGGACCGAAGGCCAGATCCTGGAAGAGTTCGGCCAGTACGAC
Source organism: Paenarthrobacter sp. TA1.8 (assembly GCF_048595705.1). NCBI lineage: Bacteria > Bacillati > Actinomycetota > Actinomycetes > Micrococcales > Micrococcaceae > Paenarthrobacter > Paenarthrobacter sp. TA1.8. Next base: position 3,554,779 of record NZ_CP184287.1, on the reverse strand, counting down.
TCCATGCGTGCAACGCTGGAGAAGGACGCCACCGAGACCCGCGAAGACGCGCTTCTGGACATCTACCGCAAGCTGCGTCCAGGCGAGCCGCCCACAGTTGAGGCTGCCCAGTCCCTGCTGGACAACCTGTACTTCAACGCCAAGCGCTACGATCTTGCCAAGGTTGGCCGTTACAAGATCAACCGCAAGCTCGGCATCGACCGCTCCCTTGGTGACAAGGAAGCATCGGTCCTGCACGTTGAAGACATCGTTGCCATGATCAAGTTCCTCGTTGCGCTTCACGCCGGCGAGAAGACCCTCATGGGCAAGCGCGACGGCGAAGACCACGAGCTTCGCGTCGACGTCGATGACATCGACCACTTCGGCAACCGTCGCATCCGCGCCGTAGGCGAACTGATCGAGAACCAGGTCCGCACCGGCCTCTCCCGCATGGAACGCGTCGTCCGCGAACGCATGACCACGCAGGACGTCGAGGCCATCACGCCGCAGACACTGATCAACATCCGTCCCGTCGTGGCAGCCATCAAGGAGTTCTTCGGAACTTCGCAGCTGTCGCAGTTCATGGACCAGAACAACCCGCTCTCGGGTCTGACCCACAAGCGCCGCTTGTCCGCGCTTGGCCCGGGTGGTCTGTCCCGTGACCGTGCAGGCATGGAAGTTCGAGACGTTCACCCGTCCCACTACGGACGTATGTGCCCCATCGAAACTCCTGAAGGCCCGAACATTGGTCTGATTGGTTCGTTGGCATCCTACGGCCGCATCAACCCGTTCGGCTTCATCGAGACGCCGTACCGCTTGGTTTCCGAGGGCGTCGTTTCCGACGAAGTCCAGTACCTGACGGCTGACGACGAAGCCGAGGTCCTGATCGCACAGGCCAACGCACCGCTGGATGTTGACAAGAAGTTCTCGGAAGAGACCGTTCTTGTCCGTGCCCGTGGTGGTGGAGGCGAACCTGTCCTGGTTCCCGCTGCCGACGTTCAGTTCATGGACGTTTCCCCGCGCCAGATGGTATCCGTGGCAACCGCCCTGATCCCGTTCCTTGAGCATGACGATGCCAACCGTGCACTCATGGGTGCCAACATGCAGCGCCAGGCCGTGCCGCTGGTCCGTTCCGAGGCTCCTTTCGTGGGCACCGGCATGGAGCGCGCAGCAGCCGTCGACGCCGGTGACGTTGTCATCGCGAAGAAGGCAGGTGTGGTCACCGAGGTTTCCGCCGAGCTGGTTGTCATGATCAACGACGACGGTACCGAGACCAACTACCGCATCAACAAGTTCGCCCGTTCCAACCAGGGCAACTGCTACAACCACCGCGTTTTGGTCAGCGAAGGCCAGCGCCTGGAAGTTGGCGGCATCATCGCAGATGGTCCCGCAACGGACCAGGGCGAGCTCGCCCTTGGTAAGAACCTGCTCGTGGCATTCATGTCATGGGAAGGCCACAACTTCGAGGACGCCATCATCCTCTCCCAGCGCATTGTTGCTGAGGATGTACTCTCCTCCATCCACATCGAGGAACACGAAATTGACGCCCGCGACACCAAGCTTGGTGCCGAGGAAATCACTCGTGATATCCCCAACGTGTCCGAGGAAGTCCTTGCAGGCCTGGACGAGCGTGGCATCATCCACATCGGTGCAGAGGTTGAAGCCGGCGACATCCTGGTCGGAAAGGTCACCCCTAAGGGTGAAACCGAACTGACCCCGGAAGAGCGCCTCCTCCGCGCAATCTTCGGTGAGAAGTCCCGCGAAGTCCGCGACACCTCCCTGAAGGTGCCCCACGGCGAGTCCGGTACAGTCATCGGCGTGCGCGTCTTCGACCGCGACAACGACGACGAACTGCCCCCGGGCGTGAACCAGCTGGTCCGCGTCTACGTTGCAGCCAAGCGCAAGATCACCGACGGCGACAAGCTCGCCGGCCGTCACGGCAACAAGGGTGTTATCTCCAAGATCCTTCCGATCGAGGACATGCCCTTCCTTGCAGACGGTACCCCGGTGGACATCGTCCTGAACCCGCTGGGTGTTCCGGGTCGAATGAACGTTGGCCAGGTTTTGGAAACCCACCTCGGTTGGGTTGCCAAGACCGGTTGGAAGATCGAAGGCGAGCCGGAGTGGGTCAAGAACCTCCCGAACCTGCCCCGTGAAACCGGCCAGACCACCGTTGCCACCCCGGTGTTCGATGGCGCCCGCGAAGAAGAAATCACGGGCCTGCTTGACTCCACCAACGTGACCCGCGATGGCGACCGCCTGATCGACTCCTCCGGCAAGACCCGTCTGTTCGACGGCCGCTCCGGCGAGCCGTTCCCGGATCCGATCTCCGTCGGTTACATGTACATCCTGAAGCTCCACCACCTGGTGGACGACAAGATCCACGCGCGTTCCACCGGCCCGTACTCCATGATCACGCAGCAGCCGCTGGGTGGTAAGGCTCAGTTCGGTGGCCAGCGCTTCGGTGAAATGGAAGTGTGGGCGCTCGAAGCTTACGGTGCCGCTTACACCCTTCAGGAACTCCTCACGATCAAGTCGGATGACATCCATGGTCGTGTGAAGGTCTACGAAGCCATCGTCAAGGGCGAGAACATCCCTGAGCCTGGCGTTCCCGAGTCCTTCAAGGTCTTGATCAAGGAAATGCAGTCGTTGTGCCTGAACGTGGAAGTTCTTTCCACCGATGGAACCACGATCGAAATGCGTGACTCTGATGACGCAGTCTTCACGGCTGCGGAAGAACTGGGCATCGATCTGTCTCGCGCAGAGCCCAGTTCCGTAGAAGAGGTCTAGCAGCTGTTCCGGCGGGCAGCCTCACAACTGTCCGTCGGAACAACTCCCTCTTCCCGTAACCAAGACTTCAGAATTTAGAGAACAAGAGAGAACAGGGACCATATGTCCAGCGAATCCTCCTTCGGCCTCATGCAGATCGGCCTCGCCACCGCGGAAGACATCCGCGGATGGTCTTACGGTGAGGTCAAGAAGCCGGAAACCATCAACTACCGCACGCTCAAGCCCGAGAAGGACGGCCTCTTCTGCGAGAAGATCTTCGGCCCGTCCCGCGACTGGGAATGCTACTGCGGTAAGTACAAGCGCGTCCGCTTCAAGGGCATCATCTGCGAGCGTTGTGGCGTTGAAGTCACCCGCGCCAAGGTGCGTCGTGAGCGCATGGGCCACATCGAGCTGGCCGCGCCTGTAACCCACATCTGGTACTTCAAGGGCGTTCCCTCGCGCTTGGGCTACCTTTTGGACCTGGCACCGAAGGACCTTGAAAAGGTCATCTACTTCGCTGCCTACATGATCACCAGCGTTGACACCGAAAGCCGTCACGCTGAACTGCCGAACCTCCAGGTCGAGCACGACCTCGAGAAGAAGCAGATGGTGGACAACCGCGACAGCGACATCGCCACGATCGCCCGCGACCTTGAAGACGAGCTTGCCCGTCTTGAAGGCGAAGGCGCCAAGGCTGCCGACAAGAAGAAGGCCCGCGACTCTGCTGACCGCCAGATGGCGAACGTCCGCAAGCGTGCCGACGCCGACATCGAGCGCCTTGAGCAGGTTTGGGACCGCTTCAAGAACCTCAAGGTCGCTGACCTTGAAGGTGACGAAGGCCTCTACCGCGAACTGCGCGACCGTTACGGGCTGTACTTCGAAGGCTCCATGGGTGCCGAGGCCATCAAAAAGCGCCTCGAGACCTTTGATATGCAGGCTGAAGCTGAGTCACTGCGCGACACCATTCAGAACGGCAAGGGCCAGCGCAAGACGCGTGCCCTGAAGCGCCTGAAGGTTGTCAACGCGTTCCTGACCACCAACAACAGCCCGCTCGGCATGGTTCTCGACGCCGTTCCGGTGATCCCGCCGGAATTGCGCCCGATGGTCCAGTTGGACGGTGGCCGCTTCGCGACCTCCGACCTCAACGACCTCTACCGCCGTGTGATCAACCGCAACAACCGACTCAAGCGACTGCTTGACCTCGGTGCTCCGGAGATCATCGTCAACAACGAGAAGCGCATGCTTCAGGAAGCTGTTGACAGCCTGTTCGACAACGGTCGTCGTGGCCGCCCCGTTACGGGTCCGGGCAACCGTCCGCTGAAGTCCCTGAGCGACATGCTCAAGGGCAAGCAGGGTCGTTTCCGCCAGAACCTCCTCGGCAAGCGCGTTGACTACTCCGGCCGTTCGGTGATCGTCGTCGGCCCGCAGCTGAAGCTGCACCAGTGTGGTCTGCCCAAGCAGATGGCCCTGGAGCTCTTCAAGCCGTTCGTGATGAAGCGCCTGGTTGACCTCAACCACGCACAGAACATCAAGTCGGCAAAGCGCATGGTCGAGCGTTACCGTCCGCAGGTCTGGGACGTGCTGGAAGAGATCATCACCGAACACCCGGTGCTGCTCAACCGTGCACCTACCCTGCACCGCCTAGGCATCCAGGCCTTCGAACCGCAGCTTGTGGAAGGCAAGGCAATCCAGCTTCACCCGCTGGTTTGTGGCGCCTTCAACGCTGACTTCGACGGCGACCAGATGGCAGTACACCTGCCGCTGAGCCCGGAAGCCCAGGCCGAAGCCCGCATCCTGATGCTGTCCTCGAACAACATCCTGAAGCCGTCCGATGGCCGTCCGGTGACCCTTCCTTCGCAGGATATGATCATCGGCCTGTACCACCTGACCACCAAGCGCGTCGGCTCCGCCGGCGAAGGCCGCATCTTCTCCTCGGTTTCGGAAGCCATCATGGCGTACGACGCCCGTGACCTGCACCTGAACTCCCAGGTGAAGATCCGTCTGGACGACTTTGTGCCTTACGCAGGATGGGAAGCTCCGGAAGGTTGGGAGCCCGGTCAGCCGGCGCTCGTTGAAACCTCCCTGGGCCAGGTCATCTTCAACCAGACGCTGCCCGAGGATTACCCGTGGGTTGAGGCTGTTGCGGATAAGGGCGAACTCTCCCGGATCGTCAATGACCTCGCCGAGCGCTACCCGAAGGTTGTTACGGCGGCAACGCTGGATAACCTGAAGGATGCCGGTTTCTACTGGGCCACCCGTTCGGGTGTCACGGTTGCCATCTCCGACATCGAGGTGCCTACTTCCAAGCCTGCCATTCTGGCCGGTTACGAGAACATGGCTGCCAAGATCCAGGGCCAGTACGACAAGGGCCTGATCGACGACGACGAGCGTCGCCAGGAACTGATCGAAATCTGGAACAAGGCAACCAACGAAATCGCCCAGGCGATGCGTGACAGCCTGTCCCCGATGAACACCATCAACCGCATGGTGTCCTCCGGTGCACGTGGTAACTGGATGCAGGTCCGCCAGATCGCGGGTATCCGTGGTCTTGTGGCCAACCCGAAGGGTGAGATCATTCCTCGCCCGATCAAGTCCTCCTACCGCGAGGGCCTGTCGGTTCTGGAATACTTCATCGCCACGCACGGTGCCCGTAAGGGTCTGGCCGATACCGCTCTCCGTACCGCCAACTCGGGTTACCTGACCCGTCGTCTGGTGGACGTTTCGCAGGACGTCATCGTCCGCGAAGAGGACTGTGGTACCGAACGCGGTCTGGTCACCCCGATCGCCGTGCCGGATTCCAACGGTGAGCTCGTGCTGGACGAGAACGTCGAGAACAGCGCCTACGCCCGTACGCTGGCCGTCGACGTCGTCGATGCCCAGGGCAACGTCCTGGCTGCCGGCGGCACCGACTGCGGCGACGTCGTCATCGACCAGCTGCTGGCTGCAGGCATCACCGAGGTCAAGGTCCGCTCCGTGCTCACTTGTGAGTCCAAGGTCGGCACCTGTGCACTTTGCTACGGCCGTTCGCTGGCCACTGGCAAGACCGTGGACATCGGCGAGGCCGTGGGCATTATTGCCGCACAGTCCATCGGTGAGCCGGGTACCCAGCTGACGATGCGTACGTTCCACACCGGTGGTGCTGTTTCCGCCGGTGGTGGCGACGACATCACCCAGGGTCTGCCCCGTATCCAGGAGCTCTTCGAAGCCCGTACTCCGAAGGGTGTTGCACCGATTGCTGAAGCAGCCGGCCGCATCACCATCGAAGAGTCCGAGCGCCAGATGCGCCTGGTCATCACTCCGGACGATGGTTCCGAAGAGATTGCCTACCCGGTGCTGCGCCGTTCACGTCTCCTCATCGAGGATGGCGAGCACGTCAGCGTCGGCCAGAAGCTGATCAACGGTCCGGTGGACCCGAAGCAGGTTCTGCGCATCATGGGCCCCCGTGCCGCACAGAAGTTCCTTGTGGACGAGGTTCAGGGCGTTTACCGCAGCCAGGGTATTGGTATCCACGACAAGCACGTCGAGGTTATCGTCCGCCAGATGCTGCGCCGCGTGACCGTCATCGAATCCGGCGACTCCGACCTGCTCCCCGGTGAGCTTGCAGAGCGCGCCCGCTTCGAGGACGAGAACCGCCGCGTCGTGTCCGAGGGCAAGGCCCCGGCTTCGGGCCGTCCGGAACTCATGGGTATCACCAAGGCTTCCTTGGCTACCGAGTCCTGGCTGTCGGCAGCTTCCTTCCAGGAAACCACCCGCGTCCTGACGCAGGCGGCCATGGAAGGTAAGAGCGATCCTCTGCTCGGCCTCAAGGAAAACGTCATCATCGGTAAGCTCATCCCGGCTGGTACGGGTCTGCCCCGCTACACAGAGGTCACTGTGGAGCCGACGGAAGAAGCGAAGGCAAGCCTGTTCACGGGCCCCAGCGCTTTCACCGACTTCTCCTATGACGCCCTGGGTGGCGACGGCGCTCCCGAGTTCCACGCCATCCCGCTGGATGACTACGACCTCGGCAACGACTTCCGCTAAACCGGCTCACGCCGTCACCGCAAAGTTGACGCTGTAAGGTCCGGCCCCGTACTCGATGAGTGCGGGGCCGGCCCCGTTAACGGCGGCTTTTTGCCCGGCGAGGCGGGGGAGCGGAGGACGACGGCGGCAGCCGGCCTGCGCCGTCGTCCTCCATACACCCGATTAAGGCGCCAGATCAAGCCGTGCTAGACTTTTGGTAATTGTTCTGTGTGGCAGTGGATGAAGGCCGCCGCAGCATCATTTTGGTTTTGTTCTCATGGTGCTGGGTGGAGCCTGTTTCCGGGTTGCGGGCAACATGCGCAACGAATGCCGCACTTTTGCACGCCTACCGGAGTTTCGGCCGGCTGCACGAGCAACGCCAAAGTTCCCACGTTTACACCGGCTGGCGCCTGTGTGTGGGGGCAGAGATCAAACAACGGAGAACACGAAAGTGCCTACGATTAACCAGCTGGTCCGCAAGGGCCGCACGCCGAAGGTCTCCAAGACCAAGGCTCCCGCGCTGAAGGGCAGCCCGATGCGCCGCGGTGTTTGCACCCGCGTTTACACCACCACCCCCAAGAAGCCGAACTCGGCTCTCCGTAAGGTGGCACGTGTGCGTCTCAACGGCGGCGTAGAAGTTACCGCCTACATCCCCGGTGTTGGCCACAACCTCCAGGAGCACTCCATCGTGCTCGTTCGTGGTGGTCGTGTTAAGGACCTTCCGGGTGTCCGCTACAAGATCGTCCGCGGCGCACTCGACACCCAGGGTGTAAAGAACCGCAAGCAGGCTCGCAGCCGTTACGGCGCAAAGATGGAGAAGAAGTAATATGCCTCGCAAGGGTCCGGCCCCGAAGCGGCCGCTAGTTTCCGATCCCGTTTACGGCTCCCCGTTGGTCACGCAGCTGATCAACAAGGTTCTTGTCGACGGCAAGAAGTCCACCGCAGAGCGCATCGTTTACGGCGCACTCGAAGGTGCACGTGCCAAGTCCGGCGGCGACCCCGTTGCCGCTCTCAAGAAGGCCATGGACAACGTCAAGCCTTCCCTCGAGGTGCGTTCACGCCGTGTTGGTGGCGCTACCTACCAGGTTCCGGTTGAGGTCAAGCCGGGTCGCTCCACCGCCCTCGCTCTGCGTTGGCTCGTGGGCTACTCCAAGGCCCGCCGTGAGAAGACCATGACCGAGCGCCTCCAGAACGAAATCCTGGATGCCTCCAATGGTCTTGGTGCCGCTGTGAAGCGTCGCGAAGACACCCACAAGATGGCCGAGTCCAACAAGGCCTTCGCACACTACCGCTGGTAAAAACTTTCCGGACGCCGCCGGCTCACTGAGCCGGCGGCGAACGTGTAGTCCATCCGAAAGGGAGACCCCGTGGCACAGGACGTGCTTACCGACCTTAATAAGGTCCGCAACATCGGCATCATGGCCCACATCGATGCCGGCAAGACCACCACTACCGAGCGCATCCTGTTCTACACGGGTGTGAACCACAAGATCGGCGAGACGCACGACGGCGCTTCGACGACTGACTGGATGGAACAGGAAAAGGAACGCGGCATCACCATCACGTCTGCCGCCGTGACTTGCTTCTGGGACAAGAACCAGATCAACATCATTGACACCCCGGGCCACGTTGACTTCACGGTTGAGGTTGAGCGCTCCTTGCGCGTCCTCGACGGTGCAGTCGCAGTGTTCGATGGCAAGGAAGGCGTGGAGCCGCAGTCCGAGACTGTTTGGCGCCAGGCTGACAAGTACAACGTTCCGCGTATCTGCTTCGTCAACAAGATGGACAAGCTGGGCGCTGACTTCTACTTCACCGTAGACACCATCATCTCCCGCCTTGGTGCCAAGCCGCTGGTCATGCAGCTGCCCATTGGTGCTGAGAACGACTTCATCGGTGTTGTTGACCTCCTCGAAATGCGTGCCCTGGTTTGGCCTGGCGACGCTAAGGGTGACGTCACCATGGGCGCTTCCTACGAAGTGCAGGAAATCCCGGCGGACCTCCAGGCGAAGGCCGAAGAGTACCGTGCACAGCTCGTTGAGACTGTGGCCGAGGCTTCCGAAGAGCTCATGGAGAAGTACCTCGAAGGTGAAGAACTCACCCTCGAAGAGATCAAAGCCGGCATCCGCAAGATGACCATCAACTCTGAGCTCTACCCGGTCTTCTGTGGTTCTGCCTTCAAGAACCGCGGTGTCCAGCCGATGCTTGACGCTGTTGTTGACTTCCTGCCGAACCCGCTCGACGTCCCGCCGATGATCGGTCACGATCCCCGCGACGAAGAGAAGGAACTCACCCGCAAGCCGTCTGCAGACGAGCCGTTCTCGGCCCTCGCCTTCAAGATTGCCGCGCACCCGTTCTTCGGTCAGCTGACCTTCGTCCGCGTGTACTCCGGTCACGTCGAGGCAGGCGCCCAGGTGGTTAACTCCACCAAGGGCAAGAAGGAACGCATCGGCAAGCTGTTCCAGATGCACGCCAACAAGGAAATGCCTGTCGAGGGCGCTACCGCCGGCCACATCTACGCCGCCATCGGTCTGAAGGACACCACCACGGGCGACACCCTGTGCGATGCCAACAACCAGATCGTCCTCGAGTCCATGAGCTTCCCGGAGCCCGTGATCTCGGTTGCCATCGAGCCCAACACCAAGGGTGACCAGGAGAAGCTCTCCACGGCCATCCAGAAGCTCTCCGCTGAGGACCCGACCTTCCAGGTCTCCCTCAACGAAGACACGGGCCAGACCATCATCGCCGGCATGGGCGAGCTTCACCTGGATATCCTGGTGGACCGCATGCGCCGCGAATTCAAGGTCGAGGCAAACGTTGGCAAGCCGCAGGTTGCTTACCGCGAAACCATCAAGCGCGCCGTTGAGCGCCTTGACTACACGCACAAGAAGCAGACCGGTGGTTCGGGTCAGTTCGCAAAGATCCAGATTGCGATCGAGCCCATGGACACCGCTTCCGGCGAGCTGTACTCGTTCGAAAACAAGGTCACTGGTGGCCGCGTTCCGCGCGAATACATCCCGTCCGTTGACGCTGGTATCCAGGATGCACTGAACGACGGCGTCCTGGCCGGCTACCCGGTTGTCGGCATCAAGGCCACGCTGATTGATGGCGCGTCCCACGACGTTGACTCCTCGGAAATGGCGTTCAAGATCGCCGGGCGTATGGCTTTCAAGGAAGCTGCACGCAAGGCGAACCCTGTTCTGCTTGAACCGCTGATGGATGTTGAGGTCCGCACACCTGAGGAATACATGGGTGATGTTATTGGTGACCTGAACGCCCGTCGTGGCCAGATGCAGTCCATGGAAGACGCAGCAGGTGTGAAGGTTATCCGTGCACACGTTCCGCTGTCCGGCATGTTCGGCTACATCGGTGACCTGCGGTCCAAGACCCAGGGTCGCGCTGTGTACTCCATGACGTTCAACAGCTACGCGGAGGTCCCCAAGGCAGTAGCCGACGAGATCATCCAGAAAACCCGCGGCGAGTAATCTCCCGGTAACGGATGCAATTCCGGTATCGGGAAGGCATCTGAGCGCTTGAGGCGGGGCTGCGGCGACAGCCGCGGCCCGGCCCCTGCGCAAACAGGCTCGAGGAACTACCATTGGTTCCTGAATCTGCAATTTCACCAAAACCAAGCCCCCAAGTAGACTTGCTAAAGTTTCTGCCGCGAAAAGCGCGGCCGAGGAGCACTTCACTTGAAATCGTTCTAGGAGGAACCTGTGGCAAAGGCAAAGTTCGAGCGGACTAAGCCGCACGTCAACATCGGCACCATTGGTCACGTTGACCACGGTAAGACGACGCTGACTGCCGCCATTTCCAAGGTGCTGTACGACCAGTACCCGGATCTCAACGAGCAGCGCGACTTCGCGTCGATCGACTCTGCTCCGGAAGAGCGCCAGCGCGGTATTACCATCAACATCTCCCACGTGGAGTACCAGACCGAGAAGCGCCACTACGCACACGTAGACGCCCCGGGTCACGCTGACTACATCAAGAACATGATCACCGGTGCTGCCCAGATGGACGGCGCAATCCTCGTGGTTGCTGCAACCGATGGTCCGATGGCTCAGACCCGTGAGCACGTTCTGCTCGCCCGCCAGGTTGGTGTTCCCTACCTGCTGGTCGCACTGAACAAGTCCGACATGGTTGATGACGAAGAACTCCTCGACCTCGTCGAAATGGAAGTTCGTGAGCTCCTGAGCTCGCAGGGCTTCGATGGCGATGAGGCTCCGGTTGTTCGCGTTTCCGGTCTCAAGGCTCTGGAAGGCGACCCGGTTTGGGTCAAGTCCGTCCAGGACCTGATGGCAGCTGTCGACGAGTCCGTTCCGGACCCCGTACGTGACCGCGACAAGCCGTTCCTGATGCCGATCGAAGACGTCTTCACGATCACCGGTCGTGGCACCGTTGTTACGGGCCGCGCCGAGCGTGGAACCCTCGCCATCAACTCCGAGGTTGAGATCGTCGGCATCCGCCCGATCCAGAAGACCACGGTTACCGGTATCGAGATGTTCCACAAGCAGCTCGACGAAGCATGGGCCGGCGAGAACTGTGGCCTCCTGCTCCGCGGTCTGAAGCGCGACGATGTCGAGCGTGGCCAGGTTGTCGTCAAGCCGGGTTCCATCACCCCGCACACCGACTTCGAGGCTAACGTCTACATCCTTTCGAAGGACGAAGGCGGACGTCACAACCCGTTCTACTCCAACTACCGCCCGCAGTTCTACTTCCGTACCACGGACGTAACCGGCGTTATCACCCTGCCGGAAGGCACGGAAATGGTTATGCCTGGCGACAACACTGAGATGACCGTTGCGCTCATCCAGCCGATCGCTATGGAAGAGGGCCTCGGCTTCGCTATCCGCGAAGGCGGCCGCACCGTTGGTTCGGGACGTGTAACCAGCATCATCAAGTAGTCTCTACTTGTAGATCGGTGACACTCCGGCCCAGCCGGTAGTTAGCTAAGAGAACCCCACCGCTACGGCGGTGGGGTTCTTTTTGCTATAGTTACTCTATCGAATGGATAAAGGCAGGCCAGCTGCTGCGTCCGGCGCAACCTAGGAGCTTCCATGACTGCATTCCTCATACTGCTGCTCATCGTCGTCGTTGGCGGGGTTGGCTTTGCGGTCGGTTTGGCTATGGGGCGCCGAGGTACTTCGTCCGATGCTTTTTCCACGCCGGACCAAGCCGCCTATCAAGCGGGCTACCTCGCCGGCCACCTGGCCGGTTGGCGGGATGCTGAGGCCAAGGGCCAGGGTAAGGACGGACCCTCGACCATGACAGTCCCTCCTTCCCCTGTGAGCCCGCCAGTGGCTCCGCTGTACACGCAGTCGTCCACGGGGTTGCCGGCCCAGCCCTCCATGCCAGCACCAGCTGTCCGGCACCCCTTGCCGAACCAAGCGGAGTATTTCCAGCCGCCTAGCCCGCAGCCCGTAGGCCCGGCAGCCCCGTATTCATCGCGGCAGGCCGTTCCGCAGCAGGCCATACCACGGCAACCTGTCCCTCAGTCGCGGGCGGCTTTCCTTGCTCAGCAGCCGCCGGTCGTGCGGGAAACTCCCGAAGCCGCCGCTGCCCGCAAGGCGAAGCGTGACCAGCAAAACATCAACGTCACCCTCTATGTGGCCAGCCTACTGCTGGTAGCTGCAGGGGCCTTGTTCGTGGGCACGAGCCTTCCTGCACTCTTCCGCTTCGTGGGTATTTGGTTCATCACTGCTTTGTTCTACGTGTCGGGCATGGTGATCCATTCCCGGGTTCCCCGCCTGCGACCAGCTGCGGTTGCCTTCGTCGGAACCGGCCTGGCACTCATCCCCGTCACCGGCTTGGCCATGTACAACTTCGTTCTCCACAACGGTCCTGCTGCCTGGCTGGTCACATCGTTGCTGGGCACGGCCGTTTATGCATATACAGCAGTAAAACTGGACAACAAAGTCCTGGCCTTCCTTTCCCTGAGTTTCGTCGTCTCAACGGCGTGGTCCGGTGTCTCCGTTCTTGGGGGCGCCTTGGTCTGGTACTTCACGGCACTCATCGGCGTGGCCATTCTCCTGACTGTTGTTTCCTTGCTGCGTCCCAAGTGGCTTCCTCCGTTGTATGTCCGTCCGCTGATGCTGCTGCACCCCTCCCTGGTTCCCCTCGTGGCCGTTGTCGTGACTTTCACTCCGCATCTCTTGTCGAAGGGGGAGTACGCCTGGGTGATGTTGATGTGCGGCATCTACTTCGCTGTCATGTTCTTCGTGCCGCGGGCGCGGTACAGGAGGCAGCATCTTTATGCTGCCAGGGCTGCGCTGACACTGGCTGTCCTCGGGGTGGTGTGGGATATCACCGGTGACGTGAGCTCGGTGATGTTGGCAGCAATAGTCTGCCTCAGTGTTCAGTCCCTGGCAGTTGCCTTCGGCGGCAGGAAGTTGTTGCCGCGCTTCTGGTGGAACGACGCCATTTCCTGTCTGGCCTTGCAATTGGTCACCGCGGCCGTACTCACTGTTGTGCTGGAGTTCGGGGCGTTCGACCTTCCCAACTATGTTCCGCTGTCCCTGACAATGCTGACTGCCATGGTGGTTGGTTGGAAACTGGGCCAAGGCATGGAGTTCGCCCCGGCCGTGGTGCTCGGGGTGGGAGGTGCGCTCGGAGGCCTGCTGGGTGCATGGACCGTCGCGGCACTCTTGGCTTCAGCGGCACTTTACTGGTTCGTGCGCGCAACGGTTGGGCCGGTTTCTTCGCGCCGGTACTTGATTCTTGCGGGACGGATCGCGCTCACCCTGGCAGTGCCCGCCGGTGTGGCAGGCATGATGACCGGAAATCAGGACAGGACTGCTTACTCCCTGATAGCGCTAGTAGCCGTGGCTGCTGTGCAGCAAGTTGTGAGCGCCGGGCTTGAACGAGGGGGAGTCCGCCTGTTGGCTCCGCAAGCGTCTGTGGCTGGCTTCGGCGGTGCCGCCGCGGCTGGGCTCCTTGTCCTCCCGGTGTTCGATGACGGCGCCGGACGCCCGGTAGTGGCCGCAGCTGTTCTGCTCCTCTTGTCGGCGGGCCTGGTCTCGGGCCTCCTGATGTTTCCGGGAACTCATCGGGCGCCGAGTGCAACGGTTGCGTGGCGCCCAACGGTGGCTGAGGTGATCGCTCCGGCAACTGCGGTTCTTGCTGGCGGCATGGCAGCATCATTCGTGTCCTGGACGCTGGGACATGCTGTCCTGCTGGCTTTGCTTGCCTACCTTGTGGTCACGGCCCTTCGAATCCACCCGTCCTTCCACAGGCAGTGCTATTGGTGGCTGGCCCGGGCAACCGGCACGGTGTTGGCGGCATCGGCCTACGGAGATGCAACGCGCGATGGCTGGAGCATTCGCCTCGTAGGTGAAGTTCCCGCGATTGGGCTTGTACTCGTCATGGCTGCTGCGCTCCAGTTGTTCCTTCCCCTGAATGCCGGCAACCGACGCCGTTACCCCCGTGCTTCCGTGTTCGATGCCGGCGCTGTGGTTGTCGTCATGGCCGCGGCTACCACCTTCCTTACTGTCACCACCGCGTGGGGAGCTTGGAGCGTCAGGGACAGCTGGCAGCCGGGTGTTGCCGCGGTAACAACTGCCGTCGCTGCCGTCCTGGTCAGTTCGGTTCTCCGAAGTCACTCCGCAGCGTGGATCTTCGCTCCCTTGGCATTTGTGCTCCTCCTGGCTCTTCGGCTGGGGAATATCCGGGACGTCGAAATCTTGCTTGCCATCTTCGCGAGCTACAGCGGTTTCATGATGGGCGTGGTAGGCGACCGGTTGATCCGGGGTGGTTACCTGCTTGGCGTCCGGGTGCTTGCGGGCGCCTTGATCGCTGTAACGGTCGGTGATGTCACGGACTCGCCCGCAGCGGTGTCCATCAGCCTGGCCCTGGTGCTTGCGTTGCAGCATGTGTTCACCTTGGTCCTGCGCAGGCGTGGCGTGGATGTCGCCTTCCAACAGGCAACCGTTCAGCTCACCCTGGGTGCCCAACTCTTGCTGCCGTTCGCCTACTTGCTTGCAGGAGATTACGACGGCGGTGGCCGCTGGGTACTGTTGCTTCAGTTGGCCTTGGTCCCGGCTTCCGCTGCGGTCGCCTGGCGTGTCCTCGGTGCACGCGGGTCCCAATACTTCGGTGTCGCGGCCATAGGAGCGGGAGTCATCGCAGCCGGGCCCGCGCTCACGTTCCCTGTATCGACGTGGCTGCAGCAACCACTGCTGGACAAGTCCCAAGTACCCGTAGTCTTGCTCGCACTGGCTGTCGCCATGATTGGAGCCAGGGCCGCGTTCCGGCCGGAAAAGACGCCTGCCGGTGCAATCGAGGGTGTTACAGAGCGGTGGTTCTGGCTCATCTCTGCCATCGCGTTCACTGTTGTGGGCGGCCTTCTGACCTTAGGTGTGTCCTACTCCCTGACCGGACTTTCCGTGTTGGTCCTGGCTTGTGTTCTGTTCTCAGCCTCACACTTTGAACGAATGCCGGCTCTTTATGCGGCAGCCGCTCCAGCCGTGCTGGTAGGGGCGATTCCCGCCGTCGACGGGCTGCTGCAAGGCCTGCCTGCGGGCGTCTGGAGCGATTACGCTGTTTGGCTCATTGGCGGAGTCGGGACCGCTGTGCTCCTTTATTCGCTAAAGACCTTTGGCGGACCGGCAATGAGGGACGAGGACTGGCGGCGGAACTCCCTGGTTGCGGCCGCGGCCTTGGCTGTTGCATCATCCGCGGCGGTGGGACTGGGAAGCGACGAAACATCCATGGTCGGGTTTATCCTGGTGGTCGCAACCGGGGTGCTGGTGGTGGCTGAGGTTCCGCACGGTAAATGGGTGGCCGCTGAGGTTGCGGGACTGGTCTCTGTCGCAGCCCTCCAACGGGCAGTCCTGTTTGTGGACGCATCCAGGCCTGATTGGTTCTGGGCCGCGCAGTGGTACGTGATAGCCGGCGCCGTTATAGCAGGGCTGCGCTACATGAAGGGGCAGCGGGCGGATGGCCTGCTTCGGCTGTGCATTGCAGCCGGAGCTCTGTCGCTGACATCCGTGGGGACCATCTTCAGCGGTACTTCATCGCAGCAACTGTACGTACTCGTGGCACATGTCCTGCTACTGGCCGCCGGCCTGCTGCTGGCGGAGCGGGTGCTTGTCTGGTGGGGGGCCATTGCCGTTGCGCTGAGCATCATGTGGGCGTTGCGCTCCTATGCCTTTGCGATGCTTGCCCTCGTCGCTTTGGGCCTGATTGTGCTGGCGGTGTGGCGCTTGAACCGGAAGCCGCCAGGCAATACAGGCGGACCGGGAGAGGGTGGAGCTCCGAGTGACGCCCCGCCTGCGCGGACCCGTGACGGAATCCGATAATGTTGCAGTCTACGGAGAGGAGCGCACCATGGAATTTTTGATTTTCCTGGCAGTCATTGCAGCTATCGGCGGCGGCGTGTTGTGGGGTCGAAAGAACTTCAAGACCGAGATTGAACGCGCCAAGAGGATTCGGCGCGCCAACAAAAACAAGTAGGGCAACGTTCCGTAGTGCGGGAGTTAACCCGGGCGGGCTACATGACGATAATTTCCGCGGCCTATAAGTGACGGTGACGTGCACGGCCCAGCGCCCGGTACCAGTAGAACGAATCCTTGGGCGTCCTTTCCAAGGTTTCGAAGTCCACATGGATCAGGCCGAATCGCTGCGAGTAGCCCGCCGCCCACTCGAAATTGTCCAACAAGGTCCAGACGTAGTATCCGCGAAGATCCACATCCTCGGCTATGCCTCCAGGCCCGGTTGCCGTCAGTGCGTGGCCTAGATGTTCAGCCAGGTATGTGATGCGGTTGTGGTCCTGGACAGGTCCATCGACGTGGGCAGGTTCGGGAAAGCTGGCTCCGCCTTCGGTGATGTAAATGGGAGGAAGTGCATCACCGTACCGGTCCTTCATTTCGCGTAGCAGCAGGGCCAGGTACTCAGGCGCAACCGGCCAGCCGAACCCGGTGGTCTCATACTCCTGGTAGGCGGCCAGATGGAATGGAACCTTGGTCATCTCCTGCGACCTTCCGGTGGGTATCTCCGCCGGACCGGGGCCTGCCGCGGCCTTCACGGGGTAGTAGTAGTTGAGCCCATAGAAGTCCAGCGGTTGGCTGATCAGTTCAAGGTCGCCGTCGTGAACTGTACCCAGCGAGCGGAACCACGGTTTCATGGGCAGGGGTGGCTTGGGGTATTGGCCCAGCAGGATCGCATCGGCATAGATGCGGTTGAGGATCAGGTCCAGGGCCTGCGCCATCAATCGATCGCCGAGACTGGTGCTGGCTGGTTCGACGGGGCAGTGCATGTTGGACACGCCGATCTGCCCCTTCACTCCTGCGCCTCGGAGGGCCTGGACCGCCATTCCATGGCCCAGCAATTGATGATGTGCGGCAGGCAGTGAGTCGAACAGCAACTGCCGGCCTGGTGCGTGCACTCCCAACGAGTATCCCTGCACGGTGACTGACACGGGCTCGTTCATGGTCACCCAGTGCTCAACGCGATCCCCGAAGCGCTCGGCTGCGGCTTGGCAGTAGACAGCGAAGCGTTCGGCTGTGTCCCTGTTCATCCACCCCCCGGCATGTTCCAACTCCAGCGGGGTGTCCCAGTGGTACAAGGTGGCCATGGGGGAGATGCCTGCGGCAAGGAGTTTATCGATCAGGCGATCATAGAAGTCCAACCCCCGCTGGTTGACCGCGCCCTTGCCTCCGGGCTGGATGCGCGGCCACGAGAGTGAGAAACGGTAGGAGTCGACTCCGAGCTCCTGCATCAAGGCGATGTCTTCGTCCGAACGGTTATAGTGATCGCAGGCCACGGTGGGGGAGCCGCCGTCGACTATTGCTCCAGGCTTTTCACAGAACGCATCCCAGCCGGACGGTCCCCGCCCATCAGCGGTCAGCGAACCTTCTATCTGGAAGGCTGCGGCCGCGACACCCAGCGTGAACCCCGGGCGGAGTCGGGCGGCGAGATCTTCCACGGAGCCTGAATCCTGGGCGTTCATGACCCCATCATCCTCACCGGATGGGGGCCGGGCAATGGCTCCTCAGCGTCGATTGGCCTTTACACCATATTTCCGCCATACTGGATGAGTTGTTCAAGCGCTTCTTCGTGTCCCGATCCGGATAATGCCGGGTGTCAGGGTCCAGGCTGAAGCCCAAACATAACCCTGAACCCCATGATTGCGGTCGAGTTTGCGTGGAAATCGCGACACGCCCGACCGCGGGGGTCGGTGCGCCGACAAGGTGAGGAACCCGGATTACTCCGGATTCAGCTTGTGCGGCGTGTGGTGGTAAATCCTCAAACGCTTCGGCGGCCACATCAACAGGTAAGTAAACAGAGCAGCCCTAACTAGAGCAGCACTAGCTGAAAGAGAGTCAGGCGACATGGCGGGACAAAAAATCCGCATCCGGCTGAAGTCATATGACCACGAGGTCATTGATGTTTCAGCGCGGAAGATCGTTGAGACGGTCACGCGCGCAGGCGCAACGGTAGTCGGCCCGGTGCCGCTGCCGACGGAGAAGAACGTTTACTGCGTTATTCGCTCTCCTCACAAGTACAAGGACAGCCGTGAGCACTTCGAAATGCGTACTCACAAGCGTCTGATCGACATCATCGACCCCACGCCGAAGGCTGTTGACTCGCTTATGCGTCTCGACCTGCCCGCCGACGTGAACATCGAAATCAAGCTCTAGGGAGGTGCTGAGAGACTATGACCGCAACCCGTAACGTAAAGGGCCTGCTGGGCACGAAGCTCGGCATGACCCAGGTCTGGGACGAGAACAACAAGCTCATCCCGGTAACTGTTGTCCAGGCTGACTCGAACGTCATCACCCAGCTGCGCAACGCAGAGGTAGATGGCTACGTCGCCGTACAGATCGGCTACGGCCAGATCGACCCCCGCAAGGTCACCAAGCCGCTGGCTGGTCACTTTGAAAAGGCTGGCGTGACTCCTCGTCGCCACGTCGTCGAACTGCGTACCGCAGACGCCGCATCCTACGAGCTGGGCCAGGAGCTCTCTGTTGAGATCTTCGAAGCCGGCCAGAAGATCGACGTCGTCGGCACCTCCAAGGGTAAGGGCTTTGCCGGTGTTATGAAGCGTCACGGCTTCCACGGCGTTGGCGCTTCCCACGGTGCCCACAAGAACCACCGTAAGCCTGGCTCCATCGGTGGCGCATCCACCCCGAGCCGCGTCTTCAAGGGCCTGAAAATGGCCGGCCGCATGGGCGCCGAGCGTCACACCACGCTGAACCTCACGGTTCACGCCATTGACGCTGAGAAGTCGCTGCTCCTTATCAAGGGTGCCGTTCCCGGTGCCCGCGGCCAGGTCGTACTCGTACGCACCGCCGTGAAGGGAGCCTAGTTAAATGACTAGCACTGTCAAGGTAGACCTGCCTGCAGAGATCTTCGACGTCCAGACCAACGTGCCGTTGCTGCACCAGGTCGTCGTCGCACAGCTCGCTGCTGCACGCCAGGGTACCCACAAGACGAAGACCCGCGCCGAGGTTTCCGGTGCAGGTCGCAAGCCGTTCAAGCAGAAGGGTACCGGCCGCGCCCGTCAGGGTTCCATCCGTGCTCCTCACATGACCGGCGGTGGCGTTGTCCACGGTCCGACTCCTCGTGACTACAGCCAGCGCACCCCCAAGAAGATGAAGGCTGCTGCACTCCGCGGCGCCCTGTCTGACCGCGCCCGCAACGGCCGCATCCACGTCATCGCTGAACTGGTAGCCGGCACCAAGCCGTCCGCCAAGGAAGCACTGGCTTCGCTGCGTGCAGTCTCCGAGCGCAAGAACCTGCTCGTCGTAATCGAGCGCGCCAACGATGTTGCTGCACTCTCCGTGCGCAACCTCGAAGGTATTCACGTTCTGTACGCAGAC
Source organism: Paenarthrobacter sp. TA1.8 (assembly GCF_048595705.1). Classification (NCBI taxonomy): domain Bacteria; kingdom Bacillati; phylum Actinomycetota; class Actinomycetes; order Micrococcales; family Micrococcaceae; genus Paenarthrobacter; species Paenarthrobacter sp. TA1.8. Next base: position 3,535,211 of record NZ_CP184287.1, on the reverse strand, counting down.
CAGTTGAACACCTACGACGTGCTTGTCTCCGACGACGTGGTCTTCACCAAGGCTGCTTTCGAGGCGTTCGTCGCTGACAAGGCCAAGAACGAGGAGGCCTCCAAGTGAGCGTAACCACCATCAAGGACCCGCGCGACGTCGTGCTTGCACCCGTCGTTTCGGAAAAGAGCTACGGTCTGATCGACGAAGGCAAGTACACCTTCCTGGTGGACCCTCGCTCGAACAAGACCGAGATCAAATTGGCCGTTGAGAAGATCTTCTCGGTCAAGGTTGACTCGATCAACACCATCAACCGTGCCGGTAAGCGCAAGCGCACCAAATTCGGCTGGGGACAGCGCAAGAGCACCAAGCGTGCAATTGTCACCCTCAAAGAAGGCACAATCGACATCTTCGGCGGTCCGCTCGCGTAGCGGAGACCACTTTAACGAGGAAATAAATTATGGGAATCCGTAAATACAAGCCGACTACCCCGGGCCGTCGTGGCTCGAGCGTAGCCGACTTCGCTGAAATCACGCGATCGACTCCGGAAAAGTCGTTGCTGCGTCCGCTGCACAAAACAGGCGGCCGTAACAACTCCGGTAAGATCACCACCCGTCACAAGGGTGGTGGGCACAAGCGCCAGTACCGTCTGATCGACTTCCGTCGTCACGACAAGGACGGCATCAACGCCCGCGTTGCCGAAATCGAGTACGACCCGAACCGCACGGCTCGCATCGCACTCCTGCACTACGTTGATGGCACCAAGCGTTACATCATCGCTCCTAACAAGCTGTCCCAGGGTGACTTCGTCGAGGCTGGTCCTGACGCTGACATCAAGCCGGGCAACAACCTGCCGCTGCGCAACATCCCGGTTGGTACCGTAATCCACGCAGTTGAACTGCGTCCGGGTGGCGGCGCCAAGATGGCACGTTCCGCAGGTGCTTCGGTACAGCTCGTTGCCAAGGAAGGCCGCTTCGCACAGTTGCGTCTGCCCTCCGGCGAAATCCGCAACGTTGACGTGCGCTGCCGCGCAACCGTCGGCGAGGTCGGCAACGCCGAGCAGTCGAACATCAACTGGGGCAAGGCCGGCCGTATGCGCTGGAAGGGCGTTCGCCCGACCGTCCGTGGTGTAGCCATGAACCCGGTTGACCACCCGCACGGTGGTGGTGAAGGTAAGACTTCCGGTGGACGTCACCCGGTTAACCCGAACGGCAAGCCCGAGGGCCGTACCCGCCGTCCGAACAAAGAGAGCGACAAGCTTATTGTTCGTCGCCGCCGTACTGGCAAGAACAAGCGATAGGAGCCTGGACACATGCCACGCAGCCTGAAAAAAGGTCCTTTCGTTGACCAGCACCTCTTTGTGAAGGTCGCACGGGAAAACGATAAGGGCACCAAGAACGTCATCAAGACCTGGTCCCGCCGTTCGATGATCATCCCCGACATGCTCGGGCACACGATCGCCGTACACGACGGACGCAAGCACATCCCGGTGTTTGTCACAGAGTCGATGGTCGGGCACAAGCTCGGCGAATTCGCTCCCACGCGGACATTCCGCGGCCATGTTAAGGACGACCGTAAGGGCAAGCGCCGCTAGGCGCCTGACTTTACGTCTTAGACGAGAGAAGGAAAGCAATGGAAGCCAAGGCTATTGCGCGTCACATCCGCGTAACGCCTATGAAGGCCCGGCGCGTCGTCAACCTTGTTCGTGGTAAGCAAGCGAATGAGGCTCTGGCAATTCTGAAGTTTGCCCCCCAGGCAGCTTCGGAGCCGGTATTCAAGGTACTTCAGTCGGCAATGGCCAACGCACGTGTCCTCGCGGACCGTGACGGCGTTGCATTCGACGACAGCGACCTCTTCATCACCGAAGCATTTGTTGATGAAGGCCCGACCATGAAGCGGTTCCAGCCGCGTGCCCAGGGCCGCGCCTACCGCATTAGGAAGCGGACCAGCCACATCACGCTGGTTGTCGCAACCCCGGAGAAAGAGGAGGCTCGCTAAGTGGGACAGAAAGTAAACCCGCACGGGTTCCGACTCGGCATCACCACCGACCACGTTTCGCACTGGTTCGCTGACAGCACCAAGCCCGGACAGCGCTACAAGGATTTTGTCCGCGAGGACATCAAGATCCGTCAGCTCATGTCCACCGGCATGGAGCGCGCCGGCATCGCCAAGGTCGAGATCGAGCGCACCCGTGACCGTGTCCGCGTGGATATCCACACGGCACGCCCGGGTATCGTTATCGGCCGCCGCGGCGCTGAAGCAGACCGCATCCGCGGCGAGCTCGAAAAGCTCACCGGCAAGCAGGTTCAGCTGAACATCCTCGAGGTCAAGAACCCCGAGATGGAAGCACAGCTTGTTGCCCAGGGCATCGCTGAGCAGCTGACTTCCCGCGTGGCTTTCCGCCGTGCGATGAAGAAGGCCATGCAGTCCGCACAGCGTGCGGGTGCCAAGGGTATCCGTGTTGCTTGCTCGGGTCGTCTGGGTGGCGCAGAAATGTCCCGCTCGGAGTTCTACCGCGAAGGCCGTGTGCCCCTGCACACCCTCCGCGCGAACATCGACTACGGCTTCTACGAAGCCAAGACCACCTTCGGCCGTATCGGTGTGAAGGTTTGGATCTACAAGGGTGACGTAACTGCCAAGGAACTGGCTCAGCAGGCAGCTGCTGCTCCGTCCCGTGGCCGTGCAGGAGACCGTCCGGGCCGTCCGGGTGGCGACCGCCGTCGTCGTAACGACCGTCCGGCAGCTGAGGCAGCACCCGCTGCCGTTGAAGCACCGGCCGCTGAAGCTGCTGCTCCGGCAGCAGAAGGAGGACAGGCTTAAATGCTTATCCCACGTCGAGTCAAGCACCGTAAGCAGCACCACCCGGGTCGTTCCGGCGCTGCAACGGGCGGCACCAAGGTCAGCTTCGGTGAGTACGGTATCCAGGCTCTCAGCCCGGCATACGTAACCAACCGTCAGATTGAGTCCGCTCGTATCGCGATGACCCGCCACATCAAGCGTGGCGGCAAGGTCTGGATCAACATCTACCCGGACCGTCCGCTGACGAAGAAGCCTGCTGAAACCCGTATGGGTTCCGGTAAGGGTTCTCCGGAATGGTGGGTCGCAAACGTCAAGCCGGGCCGGGTTCTCTTCGAACTCTCCGGTGTCAATGAAGAGGTAGCTCGCGAGGCCCTGCGCCTGGCAATCCACAAGCTCCCGTTGAAGGCACGCATTGTGCGTCGCGAAGGTGGTGAATAGAAATGGCAGTAGGGTCGAAGGATCTCGCACCCGCACAGCTGGACGGTTTCGACAACGAGCGTCTCGTTGAAGAACTCCGCAAGTCCAAGGAAGAGCTGTTCAACCTGCGTTTCCAGTCCGCCACCGGACAGCTGGAGAACCACGGTCGCCTGCGTGCGGTAAAGAAGGACATCGCACGCATCTACACCGTTCTCCGTGAGCGCGAGCTGGGCATTCGTGCCGAGGTTGCCGCACCGGTTGTGGAAGCCAAGGAAGAAAAGAAGTCCAAGAAGGCTGCCAAGGCTGAAAAGGCCGAGGTTGAAGCTGGAGAGGACGCCAAGTGAGCGAGAAGGAAACTGTGACGGAAGCAGCAGCCAGCGCTGAACAGCGCGGTTACCGTAAGACGCGTCGCGGCTACGTTGTCTCTGACAAGATGGAAAAGACCATCGTTGTTCAGGTTGAAGACCGCGTGAAGCACGCTCTGTACGGCAAGGTTATTCGCCGCACCTCGAAGATCAAGGCTCACGACGAAGAGAACACCGCCGGCATCGGCGACCTCGTTCTCATCTCTGAGACCCGCCCGCTGTCCGCTACCAAGCGGTGGCGTCTGGTGGAGATCCTCGAAAAGGCCAAGTAAATCCGACGCCGGGCACGCCTGGTAGTGATTCACTGGAAAGGCCCGCATTCCTTTGGGAATGCGGGCCTTTCCGCTTCTCCCGCCGTTTCGGTTACAGGCTGTAAACGTGCTAGGATATTGAGTTTGTATGGCGCCACTTGTGCGTCGTCCACTACCTCGTAAACAATCGTGCCGCTGCATACTGCCCCGCGCAGAGTTTTCTGCAAGGGAAGCTGATGCTTGTGGCACGGGCGTTTAGGCCTGTACTGGCAAAATCCAGGCAGGTCAAGAGACACCCCGATCAACCGTTCCGCAAGGCTCATTCCGTATGCATGATTTCGGTCTGAGAACCGGCGCGACGCAAGGAGTAAAAATTGATTCAGCAGGAGTCGCGACTCAAGGTCGCCGACAACACGGGTGCTAAGGAAATCCTTACCATTCGCGTTCTCGGTGGATCCGGTCGTCGCTACGCAGGCATCGGCGACGTCATCGTCGCCACCGTCAAGGACGCTATCCCTGGCGGCAACGTAAAGAAGGGTGACGTCGTCAAGGCTGTCATCGTTCGTACCAAGAAGGAACGCCGCCGTGCGGATGGTTCCTACATCAAGTTTGACGAAAACGCAGCTGTGATCCTGAAGAACGACGGTGACCCCCGCGGTACCCGTATCTTCGGCCCGGTTGGTCGTGAACTTCGCGACAAGAAGTTCATGAAGATCGTTTCGCTGGCCCCGGAGGTGCTTTAGTCCATGGCTAAGATCAAGAAGGGTGACCTCGTTCAGGTCATCACTGGCGCCAAGCAGGAACGTGGCGGCGACCGCGGCAAGCAGGGCAAGGTCCTGCGCGTATTCCCCGACACCAACCGCGTGCTGGTAGAGGGAATCAACCGCGTCACCAAGCACTCCAAGGTCGGTCAGTCGCAGCGCGGCACCAAGACCGGTGGCATCGAGGTTGTTGAAGCCCCGATCCACGTTTCCAACGTTGCTTTGGTTGACCCGTCCACCAAGAAGCCGACCCGTGTTGGTTTCCGTCTCGACACCGTTGAGAAGGATGGCGCTACCAAGACCGTCCGTATCCGCGTGTCCAAGGCCACCGGGAAGGACATCTAATGACTGAGACTCTCGAGACTCCGGTAAAGATCGTTCCGCGTCTGAAGACGAAGTACGCAGAGACCATCAAGAAGTCACTGCAGGACGAATTCAGCTACGCGAACGTCAACCAGGTTCCCCGCCTGGTGAAGGTTGTAGTGAACATGGGTGTTGGAGATGCCGCCAAGGACTCCAAGCTGATCGACGGCGCTGTCCGCGACCTCACCCTGATCACCGGCCAGAAGCCGCAGGTAACCAAGGCCCGCAAGTCGATCGCACAGTTCAAGCTGCGCGAAGGCATGCCCATCGGTGCACACGCAACTCTGCGTGGAGACCGCATGTGGGAATTCGTGGACCGTCTGGTTTCGCTGGCACTGCCGCGTATCCGCGACTTCCGCGGCCTCAACGGCAAGCAGTTTGATGGCAACGGCAACTACACCTTCGGTCTGACCGAGCAGGTTATGTTCCACGAAATCGACCAGGACTCCATTGACCGCGTTCGCGGTATGGACATCACGGTCGTCACCACCGCCAAGACCGATGACGAAGGCCGCGCGCTGCTCAAGGCGCTTGGTTTCCCGTTCAAGACCGAAAACTAACTACGTGACAGGTCCGTCCGCGCAGGCTCTTAGGAGCAAGCGCAGCGGAAACCGGTACGAGGAAGGGCTATAGCCCAAATGACTATGACAGATCCTGTCGCAGACATGCTCACGCGTCTGCGCAATGCAAACTCGGCATACCACGACACCGTGTCCATGCCGTACAGCAAACTGAAGGCACGCGTTGCTGACATCCTGAAGGCAGAAGGCTACATTGCCGGCTGGAAGGAAGAAGACGCCGAGGTTGGCAAGAAGCTGACCATCGACCTGAAGTTCGGTCCGAACCGCGAGCGTTCCATCGCTGGCGTCCGCCGCATCTCCAAGCCGGGCCTCCGCGTTTACGCGAAGTCCACCAACCTGCCGCACGTGCTGGGTGGCCTGGGTATCGCAATCCTGTCCACCTCTTCCGGCCTCCTGACTGACAAGCAGGCCGGCAAGAAGGGCGTGGGCGGCGAAGTCCTCGCGTACGTCTGGTAACGGGAAAGGAAGAGAATAATGTCACGTATTGGACGTCTCCCCATCACCGTTCCTGCCGGAGTTGAGGTCAAGCTCGATGGCTCCGTCATCAGCGTCAAAGGTGCCAAAGGCGAGCTGAGCCACACTGTGGCCAGCCCGATCGAGGTTACCCAGGAAGAGAACACTCTCACGGTCACCCGCCCGAACGACGAGCGCAACTCGCGTTCGCTGCACGGCCTGACCCGCACCCTGATCGCCAACATGATCCAGGGCGTTACCGAGGGCTACGAGAAGAAGCTTGAAATCGTTGGTACTGGTTACCGCGTTCAGGCCAAGGGTTCTGACCTGGAGTTCGCTCTGGGCTACAGCCACCCGGTCAACGTCTCTGCACCCGAAGGCATCACCTTCGTAGTAGAGGGTCCGACCAAGCTCTCTGTTGCGGGTATCAACAAGCAGCAGGTCGGCGAGGTTGCTGCCAACATTCGCAAGCTGCGCAAGCCCGACCCCTACAAGGGCAAGGGTGTCCGTTACGCCGGCGAAGTCATCCGCCGCAAGGTCGGAAAGGCTGGTAAGTAAACCATGGCCATCGCAATTAACAAGAAGCGTTCGAACAAGAGCAAGTCTGCTGCACGCAGCCGTCGCCAGCTTCGTATCCGCAAGCGCATCACCGGTACGGCTGTACGTCCTCGTCTGGTCGTCAACCGTTCGGCACGTCACGTATTCGTCCAGGTTGTCGATGACAGCAAGGGTGTAACCGTGGCTTACGCTTCCACTCTGGAAGCTGACCTCCGCGCATTTGACGGAGACAAGACTGCCAAGGCCAAGCGCGTCGGCGAGCTCGTTGCCGAGCGTGCCAAGGCTGCAGGCGTCGAAGCTGTTGTCTTCGACCGTGGCGGTAACAAGTACCACGGCCGCATCGCCGCCGTCGCTGACGGTGCTCGCGAAGGTGGGCTGGCACTGTGACCGTTGAAAATAACGAAAAGGACACCCAGGTGACTGAAGCTGTAGCTGCTGAAGCAACTGAGACCGCACCCGCTACCGATGACCGCCGCGGCGGACGTCGTGGCGAGCGCGGCGACCGTGGCCAGGGCCGCGGCGACCGTGGTGGCCGTGGTGGCCGCGACGGCGGTCGTGAGGCTGAGAAGAGCCAGTTCGTAGAGCGCGTTGTCACCATCAACCGCGTTGCCAAGGTCGTCAAGGGTGGTCGTCGCTTCAGCTTCACCGCTCTCGTCGTCGTCGGTGACGGCAACGGTATGGTCGGCGTCGGCTACGGCAAGGCCAAGGAAGTTCCCGCGGCTATCGCAAAGGGCGTTGAAGAGGCCAAGAAGTCCTTCTTCCGCGTTCCCCGCGTTGGCAGCACCATCCCGCACCGTGTGCAGGGTGAGGCCGCTGCAGGTGTAGTCCTGCTGCGTCCGGCTTCCGCCGGTACCGGTGTTATCGCCGGTGGTCCGGTCCGCGCGGTATTGGAGTGCGTGGGTATCCACGACATCCTCTCCAAGTCGCTCGGTTCCTCAAACGCGATCAACATCGTTCACGCGACTGTTGCCGCTCTGAAGCAGCTCGAAGAGCCCGCTTCCGTGGCTGCCCGCCGTGGCCTGCCGCTGGACGAGGTTGCTCCTGCTGCTCTGGTGCGCGCGCTCCAGAACCAGAAGGCAGGTGTTTAGTCATGGCTAAGAACCTGACTCCCTCCGACGCCAAGTTGGAGATCACCCAGATCAAGGGCGTCATTGGCGCCAAGCAGAACCAGAAGGCCACCCTTCGGTCCCTCGGCCTGAAGCGCATCGGACACACCGTTGTCCGTAACGCTGACGCTGTGACCGTTGGAATGCTGAACACGGTTCCGCACCTCGTGAATGTAGAGGAGGCGAAGTAATGGCAGAGAACAAGACCGCCGAAGAGACTGCTGAGAAGCAGCACGCTCTGAAGGTCCACCACCTGCGCCCCGCCCCGGGTGCCAAGACCGCCAAGACCCGTGTTGGTCGTGGTGAAGGCTCCAAGGGTAAGACCGCTGGTCGCGGTACCAAGGGTACGAAGGCCCGCTACCAGGTAAAGGCTGGCTTTGCCGGCGGCCAGCTGCCGCTGCACATGCGCCTGCCGAAGCTGCGCGGCTTCAAGAACCCGTTCCGGGTTGAGTTCCAGGTTGTTAACCTGGAGAAGCTCAACGAGCTGTTCCCGGAAGGTGGCGTTGTCACCGTCGAGTCCCTGGTTGAGAAGGGTGCCGTTCGCAAGAACCAGCCCGTCAAGGTGCTGGGCACCGGCGACATCACCGTCAAGGTTGACGTCACCGCCCACGCATTCTCTTCCAGCGCTGCGGAAAAGATTGCTGCAGCAGGCGGAAGCACCACTGCTCTCTAAGAGCCAGTGGGGCGAATGCCCGTTGTAAAAGGATCCCGGTATGCGGGGCTTCGGCCCTGTATACCGGGATTTTTTGCGTGATTGTGGACTCTCGATTATTCCGACGGCGTCACAAGCGGTTAGACTCGGTTGTTGGGTTTCATTGATCCCATCCACATCCTTGTACTTTCTACTCAGGAGGACGCTTGCTAAGCGCATTCGGCCGGGCGTTTCGGACGCCTGATTTGCGACGCAAGTTGTTGTTCACGCTGGGAATCATCACAATCTTCCGCTTGGGAGCTTTTATCCCCTCGCCTGGTGTGAACTACCAGAATGTCCAGCAATGCTTGAACACCGGTGACACCTCGCAGGGCATCTACCAGCTGGTGAACTTGTTCAGCGGCGGCGCGTTGCTGCAGGTTTCAGTGTTTGCCTTGGGCATCATGCCCTACATCACGGCGAGCATCATCGTGCAGCTGCTCCGGGTGGTCATTCCCCGGTTCCAGCAACTCTACGAAGAGGGCTCCTCCGGTCAGTCAAAGTTGACGCAGTACACCCGGTACCTCACCATCGCTCTCGGACTGCTGAACGCCACCACGTTGGTGTCGCTCGCCCGGTCCGGCCAGCTGCTGCCAGGCTGCAACCTGCCCATCATTCCTGATGAGAGCATCATGACCACCATCCTCATCATCATCACGTTGACGGCCGGTACAGGCCTCATCATGTGGATGGGCGAACTGGTCACCGAAAAGGGTGTGGGCAACGGCATGTCGCTGCTCATCTTCACCTCCATCGCTGCAAGCTTCCCCGGCTCGCTGGGCTCCATCTGGGAGTCGAAGGGCCCGGGCACCTTCTTCATGGTCCTGGCCGTCGGCTTGCTGACGGTGGCCTTGGTGGTCTTCGTGGAGCAGTCTCAGCGCCGCGTTCCCGTTCAGTACGCCAAGCGTATGATCGGCCGCCGCACAGTGGGTGGCACCAGCACCTACATCCCCATCAAGGTGAACATGGCCGGCGTCGTGCCTGTCATCTTCGCCTCCTCCATGCTCTACCTGCCCGGGCTGATTTCACAGTTCAACCAGCCGGCGCCAGGGGAGCAGATGGCCCCGTGGGTTGAGTGGATCAACAACAACCTCACCCGTGGCGACCACCCCATCTACATGGCGCTGTATTTCGCCATGATTGTTTTCTTCACCTACTTCTACGTTGCCATCACCTTCAACCCTGAAGAAGTGTCGGACAACATGAAGAAGTACGGCGGGTTTATTCCGGGCATCCGGGCGGGTAAACCGACCGCGGACTACCTGCAGTACGTGCTTTCCAGGATCACCTTGCCTGGAGCCCTTTACCTGGGCTTCGTGGCGTTGATTCCTTTGGTTGCACTCGTCCTGATCAACGCCAACCAGAACTTCCCGTTCGGTGGCACGTCAATCCTGATCATGGTGGGTGTTGGCCTGGAGACCGTCAAGCAGATTGATGCGCAGCTACAACAACGTCACTACGAAGGGCTTTTGCGATGACGAGAATGCTGATCATTGGACCTCCCGGTTCGGGCAAGGGTACGCAGGCTGAGCGGATTTCCGAGCGCCTCAGCGTAGTCGCCATCTCCACCGGCGACATCTTCCGTGCCAACGTAAAGGGCGAAACCCCTTTGGGCATCGAAGCAAAGAAGTACATGGACGCCGGGGACTTCGTTCCGGACAGCGTCACGAACGACATGGTTCGCGATCGCCTGAGCCAGAGCGACGTCGAAAACGGCTTCCTCCTGGATGGCTACCCGCGCACCACCGCGCAGGTGGACTACCTTGACCAGATCCTCGCTGAGGGTGAGCAGGAGCTCGACGTCGTGCTCCAGCTGACCGCCGACGATGAAGAGCTGGTAACCCGCCTCCTTGGCCGCGCCAAGGAAACGGGCCGTTCGGATGACAACGAAACCGTCATCCGGCACCGCCTGGATCTCTACCACGAGCAGACTGAGGCAGTTGTGGCCAAGTACGCCGAGCGTGGCATCCTCACGCAGGTTGATGGCATCGGTGGTATCGACGAAGTTACCGACCGTGTGCTGACGGCGATCGAGTCGGCCAAGGCCGTTTAGCTGGTTCTCCACATAGCCGGTAAAACGGCAGTGGAGCGAGGGGCGTGTCCCGTACGGTGAGTGCGGGACACGCCCCTTTTTCTTTTTCACGCTGCATTCCAATTTCGGCCATGCTCCCGGGTACGGGAAAATGGTTGAAGCACGGGGCCTGGTCGGCCTCGACAGCAAACCTTCCAGAGGAGATCATGGCGTTCGGTCAGCCCCGCATTGAATACAAAACCAACGAGCAGATGCGCACCATGCACCAGGCAGGCCTTGTCCTGAGCCGTGCACTCGACGCTGCCGTTGGAGCGGCCAAGCCGGGCGTCACCACCAAGGACCTGGACGATGTCTTCGCCGCAGTCCTCAACGATGCCGGAGCAAAGTCGAACTTTCTTGGTTATCACGGCTTCCCGGCCACCATCTGCACCTCGGTCAATGAGGAAGTGGTGCATGGCATCCCGGGCGGCAAGGTCCTCAACGACGGCGACATTATCTCCATCGACGGCGGCTGCATCGTTGACGGCTGGCATTCCGACTCTGCCAGGACAGTAATTGTTGGCAACGTTGATCCCGAAGACCAGCGTCTTTCCGATGTCACCGAGGCAGCCATGTGGCGGGGCATCGCAGCCCTCGCCCAAGGCAAGTTTGTGGGAGACATCGGCAACGCGATCGATGACTATGTGTCATCCGTCCCTGGAAAGCCGTTGGGCATCCTGGAGGATTACGTCGGCCACGGCATTGGCTCGGAGATGCACATGGCCCCGGACGTTCTGAACTACCGGACCAGCCACCGCGGCCCCAAGATCCGGCCCGGCCTATGCCTGGCCATTGAACCCATGCTGGTACGTGGTGGCATCGAGACTGCTACCCTCGACGACGACTGGACCGTCGTCACCACGGACGGCAAGCGTTCCTGCCAGTGGGAGCATTCGGTAGCTGTTCACGAAAAGGGCATCTGGGTCCTGTCCGCCCCGGATGGGGGCGCCGCGCAGTTGGCACCGCTCGGCGTCGTGCCTGTTCCCATCCCGTAACACCTGCAAATGAAGAGCTGGGCTACTCAAGTAGCCCAGCTCTTCGCATATCCAGGAAGGCAGTTATGCCTTCAGTTTGGGCTTTACATCCTTGGTGTAGATGCCCTCGAGGGTCTTCTTGAGCTCGGTCATGGTTGTTTGGACGTCACCTTGTTGCGTCAGGATCCTGGCCGCCGATTTGGCCATCTCCTGATCAGCGCCCGGCAAGAATACGCGGGCGTTGTCCTGAACTTTGGTGGCGGCGAGTTGATCCATGGCGGTCTTGATCTGTGGCGTTGCCGCAAGAACCGCTGTCATGTCAGCTGAGAGCCTGGTGGGCATGTAGCCGGTGGCGGCCGAGAAGGCGGCAGTGTTCTCAGGTTCGGTCATGAACTTGAGGAACGTCGCCGCGGCCAGCTGCTCTTCCTTGCTGATGCCGCTGGGGATGCCGAGGCCCGCGCCGCCCGTGGGGCAAACGCCGCTGGGCGCCTCAGGGCCGCCGGGCAGGAAGCCGACGCCAACGTTGAATTTGGCGGCCTTCAGGACGCCGAGCAAGGAACCTGTGGAAGAGATAGTTGACGAGGTGATCCCGGCGGCGAAGTCGTCTGCTGCCTCTTTGGACGAAACGCCGGCCCATCCGTCCTTATAGATGGAGTCCTGGGCCCACTGAAGTGCGGCCACGGACTGCGGCGAATCGCAGGTGATGTCCCAGTCCTTTGACCAGCTGCCTCCCCACCCCCACAGGTTGTTCTGCAGGGTCCACCCTGCGTAGCCGGCCAGGGCAGGGTAGATGTAGGCGTATTGCGCACCCGAGGTGGCCTTGAGTTTCGGCGCCCACTCTGCGAACTCTTGCCAGGTGGCCGGCGCCCTGTCGGGAAGTCCGGCGGCCTTGAAATGGTCCTTGTTGTAGTAGAACAGCGGCGTGGAACGGCCGTAGGGGAGCGCCCACTGCTTGTCCTCGTATTTGTAGTCGTCCACCAGCGACTTTTGGAAGTCGTCGATTTTGATATCCAGCTGCTTCACCAAGCTATCGATGGGAATGATGCTGCCGTTGGAGTAGTAGCGGAACCACCAGACGTCAGAAAGGACTACCAGTCCCGGCAGGCCCGTCTTAGCTGCCTGCGACGTCTGGAATTTCTGGGCGATCTCTTCGTAGTTGGCGCCCGCCGTCACCAGGTTGACCTTGATGTCTGGGAATTTGGCGTGGAACTTCTCGATAATCGCCTTCTCCACGTCCTGTGACTTACCCGGGTGGTTGGTCCAGAAGTCGATGGAGGCTGCGGGCTTTACTCCGCTGAAGTCGATCGTGGCGGTGTCGACGGCGTCTGCCGTACCCGCCGTCGACGGTCCGCCGCATGCGGCGAGGGCCGCAGCTCCGGCGCCGAGGCCTGCCAGTCCAAGGAAATGTCGGCGGTCAAGGGTGGTGTGCATGGTGCTTCCTCTCAATAACGTACTTCGATGCGGATGGTGCGGTGGGAGAAAATCAGCCGGTGACACTGCCTTGGGTCAGGCCGGCAACGATGTAGCGCTGGAGCGCTGCGAACACCAGCAGAATGGGAACGATAACCAGTACGGCGCCGGCCATGAGGATTCCCCAACCGGCCCCATTGCCTTCCGAGTTCTGCAGCAGGGTCAGGCCCACAGGGAGCGTCATGGTTTCGGGGCGGTCAGTGATGATGAGAGGCCAGATGTAGTCGTTCCATTCGCTGACCACGGTTACCAGCGCAACCGTCGCGATCGATGGCACCGAGACCGGGACGATGATCTGCCACAGCCGGCGCCAGTGACCCGCACCGTCGATTTCAGCTGCTTCGAGGATCGATGGTGGCAGGGTCAGGAAGTGTTGTCGGAGCAGGAAGGTACCGAACGCCGTCCCCAGGCCTGGAAGGATGATGCCCCACAGAGTGTTTTTGCCGCCCATCCCCGCGATCAGGATGTAGTTGGGCAGGATGGAGACCTGCGCAGGGACCATGAGGGCCACAAGGATCAGCACGAAGATCACGTTCTTGAACGGGAAGCGAACAAACACCAGCGCGTAAGCCGTCAGAATCGCCAGGACGACCTTGATGCTCGAACCCACCACCGTAACAATCAGGCTGTTGGCGAAGAACTGTGCGAACGGGACCGTGGTCATGGCCGTGGCATAGTTCTCCAGGTTCAGGGACTCAGGCAGGATCTTCAGATCCATGGCGACGATCTCGCCCGGTTGCTTGAAGGAACTCAACAACATCCAGAGCAACGGCAGGAACACCACAAGCGTGGCAATGATCAATGGAATGTAGCCGGTAGCCACTGTCTGGAGGAGGTTTGCGCTGGAGAAGGGGCGCGGACGCTCATGCTGTGCGGCTGGCTGTGCGGCCTCTTGCGGGGGATCAACGACGACGGCGGGTGAGGGAGCGCTCATGAGTAGTGGACCTTTCGCTCAACGAGCCGCAGTTGAAGAACAGTAATGATCAGTAGGATCGCGAAAAGGATCACCGAAATCGCCGCAGAGTAGCCTGCCCGGTTGTAGGCGCCGAACGCCTGCAAGTACGCCTCGTAAATCAGCGTGCTGGTGCCGTTGCCCAACGGAGTCATGATCCGGATGAGGTCGAAGGCCTGCAATGAACTCAGCATCGTGGTGATCAGCAGGAAGAACGTGGTGGGGGAGAGCAAAGGCATGGAAATGTTGAAAAATCTCCGCGCGCTGTTGGCGCCGTCCAACGCCGCAGCTTCCATCACGTCGCGGGGCAAGGACTGCAGGCCCGCCAGATAGACCACGGCACAGTAGCCCAGGTTCTTCCAGATGTACACGATGATGACCATCACCAACGAGAGCTGGGGATCGTTGATCCACTGCGGGCTCTGTTGTCCAAGGCCGCGCAGGACCCAGGCGAGCACTCCGTAGCCGGGATCGAAGATAAACAACCACACCAAGCCAACACCCACACCGGACAGCACATAGGGCGCGAACACCGCGGAACGGGCGAACGTGGTGCCGCGGACTTTGGAGTTCAAAGCAAGGGCAACCAATAGGCCGAGGACCATCGAACCGCCCACCGTCACCAGGGTGAAGATAGCCGTAGTCCCCAGGACCTTGGACGCATCCTCACTGGTGAAGAACGTGACGTAGTTCTGCAGCCCAACAACCGTGGCCGAAGCCGAGCCGAGCGTCCAATCCAACGTTGAATAGTAGATGTTATTGATCAGCGGCCAATAGGTGAACGTGCCGATCAGCACGAGGTTGGGCAGGGCCATGGCCAGGAAGACCAGGAAGTCCTTGCGGCTGCGGCCGGACCAGCGCCGTCTCCCCGGACGGGGCCGGGCGGCGTCGACCGGCGGCGTGGAATCCGGCCTGCCAGCAGGTGCAGCACTGCTGCTTTGAATCTGTCGGGTAGTCATGAGTCACTAACGGTTTTGGGCCAAGGCGGGCGCCAGCTCCCGGACCGGGGCGGCGAAGACAGGCCTAGCTCACCACACCGAAAGTCACCGACCGGACGAAAAGGGTGCCCCGTACCGATAGTTGGCTGACACTTCCAGAGCCGTTTACGCGGCGTTACTCGCGTGTTCGAATTCGAGGCCCGGCTCCCACTTTCCATGTGTCCTTGCCCTGCGGGCGGGCTGAGCCCCTCTGCGCGCTCGGTCGTGCCTCCCTTAGACGCGCGCTGCCGGGGCCCAGCCCGCCCGCAGCGTTGGGCGCCTTTCCAGGTGGAGAATGGAGCCATGAATTCGATCACCGATGTTGCTGGCATACGGGTTGGGCATGTGCAGAGGGTGGGGGAGGGGTGGTTGTCCGGGGTTACTGTGGTGCTTCCGCCTGTGGGGACGGTGGGGTCCGTGGATGTGCGCGGCGGGGGTCCGGGGACTCACGAGACAGATGCCCTGGATCCGACAACGCTGGTTTCCACCGTGGATGCCGTAGTGCTGACCGGGGGTAGCGCGTTTGGACTGGCCTCCGCGGGTGGGGCGCAGCTGTGGTGTGAGGAGCAGGGCAGAGGTTTCGCTGTTCCCGGGACTGTGGTGCCGATTGTGCCGGCAGCCGCCATTTTCGACCTCGGGCGCGGTGGCGACGTCAAAGCGCGACCCGGCGCCGACATGGGCTACCAGGCAGCCGCCGCAGCCTTCGCCTCAGGCGACCATGCCGCCGTCGAGCGTGGAAACGTGGGTGCCGGGGCCGGGGCCGTCGTTGCGCGCGGCCAGTTCAAGGGCGGGATCGGTACGTCGTCCATCACTCTTGAAGGCGGGGTGATCGTTGGAGCCATTGCGGTGGTGAACGCGCTGGGTGTGCCTGTGTTTGGCCCTGCGGACCTGCAGCCCTCTGCGCGCTCGGTCGTGCCTCCCTTAGACGCGCGCCGCCGGGCCCCAGGCCCGCAGGATCAGCCGGGTGCGCCCTTCACGGCCCCGCCGCAGGGGCTCAACACCACGTTGGTGGTGATTGCGACGAATGCCGTACTCGATGTGGCTGAGTGCAAGCGGACTGCTTCTGCCGGGCATGCGGGCTTGGCCCGGGCGTTGGATCCGTCCCATACTTTGGCGGACGGTGACACCGTGTTCGCGCTGGCGACTGGCGCCGTCGGGCTTGACCGCAGCACTGAACAGGCGCGGCAGGTGTCGCTGATAACGCTCCAAAGCGCCGCTGCGGAAGCTGTTCGGCTGGCGATTCTCGACGCCGTCCTGGCAGCCGAAAGCGTTTCGACGGCGGCGGGTGACTTCCCCCGGTATCGGCAAGCGGGGGAGTGACGGCTGGAGGCAGGTGCGCTACCATAGACGGATTTAACTTTCCGGCCTCATTGGCGTAGAGTTATTTGTTGGTTGTCTGTGCAGCCACGCCCTTTTTAGTGTCGTGGTTCCAAGAGGGCCAAGCAAACAAAAAACGTCCGCTGGATCTTCGGTGCCTAACTGGAGGACGGCGGCAAACAACAGTTAGCGGAGGATATGGCCAAGAAGGACGGGGTCATTGAGATCGAGGGCGTTGTGACTGAGGCGCTGCCCAATGCGATGTTTCGTGTTGAGCTCACCAATAAGCACGTCGTTCTCGCACACATCTCTGGGAAGATGCGACAGCACTACATTCGAATCCTCCCCGAGGACCGGGTAGTGGTGGAGCTGAGCCCATACGACCTCACACGTGGTCGTATCGTCTACCGCTACAAGTAAATTGCTGGGCGGCAAGGCAATAGTGCCTAAGCCGCTCCAGCAGATCAACTGCAAAACACGCAAAGGAACGCCATGAAGGTCAAGCCGAGCGTCAAGCAGATCTGCGACAAGTGCAAAGTGATCCGCCGTAACGGCCGGGTCATGGTGATCTGCGAGAACCCGCGCCACAAGCAGCGCCAGGGCTAATTCCCCTTTCGGGAATCAGCGTCCGCGAGGACAAACCTGGGCTGCTAGCCCACGCAAGTAAATAAAGGCAGCACAAGCTGTGCCAGGACTGCATTACAGAGCCTGGTCAGCGAACCCCCGGTCGGAGGCTGGGGCCACACTGAACGTGTGGGTGTACTGCCTACGACCTCCGGTTTATTCAAGGAGTACTGCCACTATGGCTCGTCTCGCTGGCGTAGACATTCCCCGCGAAAAGCGGTTGGAAATTGCGCTTACTTACATCTACGGCGTGGGCAAGACCCGTGCACACGAAACCCTGGCTGCCACCGGCATCAGCGCTGACGTTCGCGTCAAGGACCTGACTGACGCCGAGCTGGTCCAGCTGCGTGACTACATTGAAGGCAACTACAAGGTTGAGGGTGACCTTCGCCGCGAGGTAGCCGCTGACATCCGCCGCAAGGTAGAGATCGGCAGCTACGAAGGCCTGCGCCACCGCAAGGGCCTGCCCGTACGCGGACAGCGTACGAAGACCAACGCTCGTACCCGTAAGGGCCCGAAGCGCACCGTCGCCGGCAAGAAGAAGGCCGGACGTTAATCCCTCGGGATTGATCCGGTTTTCCCCCGATAACTTTCTGTAGGAGAAACAATGCCCCCGAAGACTCGTGGAGCGGTTCGTAAGCCGCGTCGCAAGGATAAGAAGAATATTGCGCTTGGCCAGGCGCACATCAAGAGCACCTTTAACAACACCATCGTGTCCATCACGGACCCGAACGGTGCTGTAATCTCATGGGCTTCCGCCGGTGAGGTTGGCTTCAAGGGCTCCCGTAAGTCCACCCCGTTCGCTGCCCAGATGGCTGCCGAAGCTGCTGCAAAGCGCGCTCAGGAGCACGGTCTGCGCAAGGTTGACGTATTCGTCAAGGGCCCGGGATCCGGACGCGAAACCGCAATCCGTTCGCTTCAGGCCGCTGGCCTCGAGGTTGGCTCCATCCAGGACGTCACCCCCAGCGCCCACAACGGTTGCCGCCCGCCGAAGCGCCGCCGCGTCTAATTAGGTCTTCCCCGCCTGACCGGCCGGGCCTGCTATGGATGGTTTCGATCATCCATCAGCATGGCCCGGCTGGTCAGGCTGGAAACCGAAGCCGATTTCCACCACCTGTGTTGCGTCATATAGCGGATGCTCGCCGAAAGGAAACCTAAGTGCTCATTGCACAGCGCCCCACCCTGTCTGAAGAAGTTGTATCCGAGAACCGCTCCCGTTTCATCATTGAACCGCTGGAGCCGGGCTTCGGCTACACCCTCGGAAACTCCCTCCGCCGTACCCTGCTCTCCTCCATCCCCGGTGCCGCTGTAACCAGCATCCGGATCGATGGCGTGCTGCACGAGTTCACCACGGTTCCGGGTGTC
This sequence comes from Paenarthrobacter sp. TA1.8, assembly GCF_048595705.1. Taxonomy (NCBI): domain Bacteria; kingdom Bacillati; phylum Actinomycetota; class Actinomycetes; order Micrococcales; family Micrococcaceae; genus Paenarthrobacter; species Paenarthrobacter sp. TA1.8. Next base: position 3,517,137 of record NZ_CP184287.1, on the reverse strand, counting down.
AAGGAAGATGTCACCGAGATCATCCTGAACATCAAGAACCTTTCGGTTTCCTCCGAGCACGATGAGCCGGTTGTTGCTTACCTGCGCAAGCAGGGCCCCGGAGTCGTCACCGCCGCGGACATCGCTCCGCCGGCCGGCGTCGAATTCCACAACCCGGATCTGCACATTGCCACTCTGAACTCGAAGGGCAAGTTCGAACTCGAACTGACCATCGAGCGCGGCCGTGGCTACGTTTCGGCAGCTCAGAACAAGTCCGGCGACTCCGAGATCGGCCGTATTCCGGTTGACTCGATCTACTCGCCGGTCATGAAGGTAACTTTCCGCGTGGAAGCTACCCGTGTTGAGCAGCGCACCGACTTCGACAAGCTCATTGTCGACGTCGAGACCAAGCAGGCCATCGCCCCGCGCGATGCTGTCGCTTCCGCAGGCACCACCTTGGTGGAACTGTTCGGTCTGGCTCGTGAGCTGAACACCGCAGCTGAAGGTATCGAGATTGGCCCGTCGCCGACGGACGCTGCCCTGGCAGCGGACATGGCTCTGCCGATCGAGGATCTGGACCTCACCGTCCGTTCCTACAACTGCCTCAAGCGTGAGGGCATCCACACCGTGGGTGAACTCGTTGCCCGCTCCGAGGCTGACCTGATGGACATTCGTAACTTCGGTGCGAAGTCCATTGACGAGGTCAAGGCAAAGCTCGTGGAACTGGGTCTGTCCCTCAAAGACTCCCCTCCCGGTTTCGATCTCGCAGCCCGCGCCGCAGCCATCGAAGAGGACGACGCCGCGTTCAGCGACGACGAGCTCTAAACAGCAGATCTTGGCCGCCAGGTCCAGCGATGGACCTGACCGGCTTACATAACAGGAGAAATAACTATGCCTACCCCCACTAAGGGTCCGCGCCTCGGAGGCGGCCCGGCTCACGAGCGCCTGATGCTCGCGAACCTGGCAGCTGCTCTTTTTGAGCACAAGCGCATCACCACCACGGTCACCAAGGCCAAGCGCCTCAAGCCGTACGCAGAGCGTCTGGTCACCTTCGCCAAGCGTGGCGACCTCGCTTCCCGCCGCCGCGTTCTCGGCCTGATCAGCGACAAGGGCGTTGTCCACGAGCTGTTCACCGACATCGCCGGCGCCGTTGCTAACCGCGATGGTGGCTACACCCGCATCACCAAGATCGGCAACCGCAAGGGCGACAACGCTCCCATGGCTGTCATCGAGCTCGTTCTCGAGCCGGTTTCCCCGAAGCAGGCCGTTGTTGCTGAAGCAACCGCTGCCGCTGCCAAGGCTGCTCCGGCTGCCGAGGAAGAGGTCGTTGAGACCGAAACCGCAGAAACCGAAGCTGCTGAAACCGAAGAGGCTCCGGCCGCTGAGGCAGAAGCTGCTGAAGCTGAAGCTGCTGAGACCGAAGAGGCTCCGGCCGCTGAGGACAAGAAGTAATTCACTGAATTCTTCACAGTAGACTTAAGTCTATGAACGAACGAAAACCCGCTGCCCCCGTCATGGGGGGCGGCGGGTTTTTGCGTGTCCGGCTGGATCTTTCCTACGACGGCGGCCCTTTCAATGGGTGGGCCCTGCAGCCCGGTCTTCGCACCGTTCAAGGATCCGTGGAAGAGGCCTTGGCGCTTCTCCTGCAGCGCCCGATCCGCGTGACGGTTGCCGGCAGGACCGACGCCGGAGTCCACGCCCGGGGCCAAGTGGTTCACCTGGACCTGAGCGAAGCCGAGTGGCTGTCGCTGCCGCGGGGGCACGAACTTGATCCCGGCGCTGCGCTCTTGCGCCGCCTCCGTGGCGCCTTGAGCCGAATTCTCGGTGACCTGACGGGTGCTATTGAAGTGCACGACGCCGGTCTGGCGCCCGAGGGCTTCGACGCCCGCTTCTCAGCGTTGTGGCGGAGATACAGTTACCGCATAGCCGACGGTCCGGAAGGCTGGGACCCGGTTCTGCGCGGGATTACTTTGTGGCATAAGGCGCCGTTGGACGTTGCGCTCATGAACGAAGGGGCCAGTTCGTTGCTGGGCCTCCAGGATTTCCGTTCCTATTGCAAACCCCGCGAGGGAGCCACGACCATCCGCGAGCTGCAGCAGTTCTCGTTTGCGCGTGGAAGCGACGACGTTATTGTTGCCACGGTGCAGGCCGATGCGTTCTGCCACAACATGGTGCGGTCCCTGGTTGGTTCTGCGCTCCGCGTGGGGGAGGGATTGGAAACTCCTGGTTGGCTGCACTCGCGGCTCCTGGAACGGAAGCGCGATGCCAAGTCTGTTCTCGCTGCGCCGCATCCCTTGGTGCTGGAGGAAGTTGCTTACCCGTCCGACAGCGAGTTGCTGGCTCGCGCGGAGCTGACTCGGGCGCGCCGGGAGTAGCCCTTTCTGTCGATGAGCTATAGGGGTTGCCCGCCTTCACGACGCGGTCCATCCTCCGGGCGAGTTGGTTCTTGTACCCAGGGCAGCTGTGCTCCGGCGGGCAAAGCAGCTGCAGGTGCTGTCCGTGGTTGTTTGCGCATTGCTCGGGACAGGAAAACTGCCATGACGGCAAGTGCGAGCACGAGGCCTACCACTGTCACGATCATCCACAGCGGAATCTCAGGTCCGCTTGATGTGACTGCAGTCGGGTTCTCAATGGCAGCCGCAGGGGTAGCGGACTGCGATGCCGACTCAACCAATTTGACTCCGTTGGCGGTCAGGAAGTCACGGAGCGTTTGCGTGTCGGTGATGTAGTTGGCCTGCCCCGCCCCTTGGTATACGTAGGCGGAATTGATGCCAATAACCTGCCCCTCTTCATTCATCGAGGGCCCACCCGACATGCCGGGAGTGATGTCGGTATCGATTTCGGTACGGGGAACGCCTTGAGTTGAATAACTGCGTGAGCTGACCGCACCGGATCGATAGGACGGCTTTTGCCTTTCCACATCCGAGGTGGAGCCTACGAGATCAGGAAAGCCGATGGAGGTAACCTTCTCGCGGACCTTTGGCGCTTCCGAACCGATCGACAACGCAGGGGTGTCTTTCATATCCGCGATGCGCAGGAGGGCGTTGTCACCTTTCTCAAATCCCTGTTTTGCGATCAATTGCGCCGTGATGGCAGTCTTTCCGCTAAGGACTCCACCGTCGATGCCAGAGGGTTGGTCAATTTTGATTGAAGGATCGCCCAAGGTCATTGGCCAGTCAACGTCCGCAGCCTTGACTCCGGTCAGGCCCTGCTCTTCTATGATGTTGGAGTAGACGCTGACGCGAAGTCCGTCATCAGCTTCCACACAGTGGCCGGCAGTTGCCACATGCCCGGTGTCACTAACGAACCATCCCGTGCAATAGGCGTAGACGGTGGTCTTGAATGTTTCGGTGGTGCCGTCTTTGAACGGAACCTGGACGGAGGCGCTCCACGCACTGTCGACCCACACAATGGACTTGTCTATGGTGTCCGCATTGATGTCGGCTGCGGCAGGTGACGCGACCAGGAGTGGTGCAGCTACCAGTGCCGCCAACGCAGCCGGTACCGTCAGCTTCTTTTCCGGCTTCTTGACCGTCTCTGACCTTTTCATGATCATTCCTAGGCTTTGATGTGGGCAGACGTTGGGCGGATCCCAGGCTGTACATGGAGTGTAAAAGAGTGGCTCTCGTCTTGACACGAGTAGGGCGTACTCGACTTCCGGTAGGAGTGATACCTGAAACCTGCAGCAGGTACTCGTTTGCGCGGGAGTAGTTACTGGTGGTGGGCCTGTTGGAGGACCCCCTCCCGGCTCTGGGTACCGGAAGGGGGCCGTTGTGGCCGCCCGTGGTCTGGGATCCGCGAACGGCCGGTTTTTAGGGCAGCCCGAGCGCGGCTTTGACACCATTGGTGAGGTCGTTGAAGTATCCACCAACCGCCAACCCCAATAGCCTGGCTCCGGCGACGATCACTGCAGCCATGAAGCCTGCAAGGATCGAGTACTCCGTGGCTGTCGCACCGTCCTCGGCATTTAATCCAAGGACAATGCGACTCAGCCTTTTCGACATGATTGCTCGCTCTCCGCTACTAAGAGAAAGCCTTGATGATGCTCATCACTGCTGGGCCTAGCAGGATGATGAACAGCGTCGGGAAGATACAAAAGATCAAAGGGAACAGAATTTTGACGGGGATCTTCATGGCATGTTCCTCCGCCCTCTGCCGCCTCTTGGTACGCATCTCTTGCGCCTGTGCTTTGAGTACCTTTGCGATGGCAATCCCATAGGCATCAGCTTGGACAATAGCCCGGACGAAGCTACGGACGTCCGGTACATCGATGCGGGATGACATATCCAAATAGGCTTCCTTCCGGCTACGGCCCACTTGGATGTCTTGGAGAGTTCTGGTTAGTTCGTCTGCCAATGGTCCGGAACTGTTGGCCGCGGTCCTTGCCATGGATGCCTCGAATCCTAAGCCAGCCTGAACTGAAATCAGCATTTGATCAAGAGTGTTGGGAAGCTCCATTTGAATGGCGTTGCGGCGCTTATCGGCGTTCGAACGGATCAGGAGGTCCGGTACGAAATAGGAGAGGACCACGATAGCCAGACCAAGAAGGAACTTACCCGTGGAGGGATCGCCCAGATACAGGAGGACGCCCAGGCCAGCACCAGCCAAAGCGAGTAAGGGCTTAACAACCAAGACGCGTGGGAGCGGCCACTCTTTGGGCCGACCGGCTCCGGCAAGCTGCTTGTCAAGCCATGCCACGTAGCCGTCGGGTGTTACTCGTCGAGCGGTCAACGTGATCCATTGGGCCGACGTGGCAGGTTTGCCGGAAGCGGTGGCCGACCTTTGGGAGAGATTTGCACGGATGCTCCGGATCCCGGCGCGATCGCTGGTAACCGCGAGCCACACCATCCATGAGATGGGCGCAATGATGCAAAGCACTGCTGCATAACCGAACAAGTTCATGGACAGCTCCTAATACTGAGGTTTGATGAGACGGCTGAGCCATAGGGATCCCAGACCCAGCATCACCACAGACGCGGCAATCATCAGGTAGCCGGGCAGTGTTGACGTGAAGGTTTGGGCGTAAGTTGGATTAATCAGCATCAGTGCAAAGAACATCACCACTGGCAGAGCCAGCAGTACCAGTGCTGACATACGGCCTTCTGCACTAAGCGCCCTTACCTGCCGCCGTATCTGATTGCGGTCCCGGATTGTTTCCCCTACATGGTCCAACACCTCGGCGAGATCGCCGCCGACTTCACGGTGAATTTCAATGGCTTGGGCAATCCAGGCGAAATCCTCGCTCTGGGTTCTCTGGGCAACGTCGTTCAACGACCCGCCCAGATCCCGTCCGATACGATTTTCGTTCACGACCCTGCTGAGTTCTTCAGCCATAGGTGATTCGGACTCCCGCGCAGCGGCGTCCACTGCGCGCAAGAGACTGTGTCCCGCCCTCATCCCGCCGGTCAGGAGCTGCAGCATGTCGGGCACCTGTACTTCGAACTTTGATCTGCGTCGCGAGGTCAGGAGCCGAAGGGTTGCGAATAACCCGATTACGGCAAGGAGGCAGAAGAGCAAACCCATGACGGGACCGCCTAGCGAAAGGCCGAGCACTCCGGTAATGAGGACAACAACCCCGGAGATAACAACGTAGTCGGAAGCCTGTTTTTTGAGGCCGGCGGCGTCCAAGGTGGCCTGTGACAGCAGCCCGCCCGGATGAGTCCTAAGCCTTGACTCAATCATTCCCTTTGTGGAGTCGGTGAGTACAGCCAGAGCTGACTGGCTGGACTGCGTCTTCGGCTGTCTGCGCTCCAAGTCGATGGTCCGCCGTGATTTCAGGACAACCCCCACTAGCAGCATCAAGGAGAGGTAGACCAGTCCGAGTCCGATCACCATGACTATGGGTGAGTTCCAGATCACGCTCATCGTGGACCTCCGGGAATCAGAGAGCCGAAGATTGCAGGAGAAATGGGGATACCAAGGTCTGCAAACCGTTCGGTAAATCGCGGTCTGACACCGGTTGGAATTGTTCTACCCAAGAAGCGTCCATTCGCATCCAGGCCAGCCGAATAATCGAAGACGAAGGCGTCCTGTAGGGTAACAATGTCTCCTTCCATGCCCTGCACTTCCGTGATGTGGGTTATGCGTCGAGTACCGTCCCTTAAGCGGCTGATATGAACTATGAGGTTCACAGCGGACGCTATCTGCTCGCGGACTGCACGGAGTGGCAAGTCCATGCCGGACATCAACACCAGTGTCTCGAGCCTCGCGACGGCGTCGCGCGGAGAATTCGCATGAACCGTTGAGATAGAGCCATCATGCCCTGTGTTCATGGCCTGCAGCATGTCCAAGGACTCGCCACCGCGAACTTCTCCGACCACGATGCGGTCTGGTCGCATGCGAAGCGAGTTGCGCACTAGATCACGGATGGTCACCTCGCCTTCGCCCTCAATATTGGGCGGCCTGCTCTCAAGCCGGACCACGTGCTCTTGCTGGAGTTGAAGTTCCACCGCATCCTCGATGGTGACGATGCGGTCCTCAGCCGGAATGAAGGAAGACAGAACATTCAAGAGCGTGGTCTTCCCTGTACCTGTACCGCCAGAGACGATGATGTTCATGCGTGCCAGCACGCAAGCATTAAGGAGCTCAGCCATTTCCAGTGACATGCTGCCGAACTCGATGAGCTTCGCGACAGTCAAGGCCTCCCGTCCGAACTTACGGATCGTCAAAGAGGGCCCATTGACCGCCAACGGCGGGATAATTGCGTTGACGCGGGAACCATCGGCCAAACGAGCGTCCACAAGTGGCGACGATTCGTCAATGCGCCGTCCCACTCGGGAAACAATGCGCTCGATGACTCTTCGAAGGGCTTCATCCGAAGTGAAGCGGGCTTCCGTCTTGTAAAGCCGTCCGCCACGTTCCACATAGATGCTGTCATAGCGATTAACCATGACTTCTGTGACGGCAGGGTCATTCAAGAATCGTTGGATAGCCCCATGTCCCATGACGTCATCCAGAATTTCTGATGTCAGACGCTGCCTTTCAGAAGAACTCAGAGGAACTTGTTCCTCGTCAACGACGAGTCGGAGTTCGTCTCGGACGTATTGGTTAAGCTCTGTCTCGTTGAGGGTGGAGTCGGTCAGTCTCGAGCCCAAACGCTCATAGAGTGCGGCAACTGCTCGCTCCTTAAGACCTGTGAGCGCCCCACTCGCCAAAATCGTGGAAGGTACCGCGTCTTCTTGGAGGGAGCTATTGGCTGCCTCGGCTGTGCGGACTTCCTGGATATGACCAAGCGTTGCGGCTACCTCCGGAGCGGCGGGTGAGCTTTGTGGTTGGTTCGGCCCGGTTCCGGAGTTGCCTGGGTTGCGGTGGTTTTCGAGTCTGCGGGAGAGGCTCATCTGACAACCGCCCTTCTGTGAACCTGCTTGCGTGATCTCTCATCCCAGTTCGGTTTGAACCGGTTGACGAGTAGGCGCAGGCCCTTGATTGCCGCATCCCGGGAACCATCCTGTAGTAGCGGCACACCCTTGTTGGTCGAGTACGGCAGCGTGCGTGAACGGGGGATAACTATGTCAACCGGCACGCCGATCGTGGACTCAACATCCTTGAGTGCCAGGCCGCTCTTATGGTCAGCCATGTTGAGAATGACGTGGCGATGCTGGGGGAGAAGTTGCAGCTCGTCGAGGACCTGCAGACCGGTCCTTAATCCGCGAATGCTCGGAATATCCATCCCGCAAACCCATACCGCGTCTGTAGCACATTCCAAAGCCGCTAAGACGTGTTCACCAAGGCCGGGGGCCGTATCGATCACCACATACTGGAACTCGTGACGCAATTGTTCCAGAAGGCGAGTTACGTGGCCTGCGTTGATTTTGTCCATCTCGACGGGATTGCGGGGGGCACATAGAGCATAGATGCTTGCTGGGTGGACACTTAGGTACGTTTTCAGAACCATTGCGTCCTGGCTTGCTGGCCCCAAAACGGCGTCAGTGATGGTTCTCTCCGGATCCAAAAGCAATCCACTGCCGACATCGCCGAATTGCAAATCAAGATCGACGATCACAACGCCCATCGGAGCAACCAGGCCAAGTCCAACTGCCAGGTTGGTCGCCACAGTCGTCTTGCCGACGCCACCCTTCGGGGACATTACAGCGATAATGCGGCCGCCGGATCCGTGACCGGCACCCTCTGCGGAGCTCGGGGCAAGTCCGCGCCGCCTTCCAGCTGCCGCCAAGCTTGCCCTCTCCACCATCACCCGGATGTCATCGACGTCTGCGCTGGGCGAGAGGATGTCGCGGACGCCTGACCGCATGGCGCCCAACACCAGTTCAGCGGTTTGCGTAGCTGCGAGGACAACACTGATTTCGGGGAACTGTAAGTCCATCAGGGACGCGAGTTTCAGGGACTCGCCGAGGTTCAATCCGGGTCCCAGGATGAAGACTTCGGGTGGCTCCCCCAAGAGCTGGTCGAGGATGTCCCGGGGCCCTTCCGGAAGATAGTCTGCTTTGAACCACTGAAGGCTTCCACTCATGCCTGCCGTGGCTGTGCGTACCAGCTTTTCAAAGTCGTGATCTGCTGTGATCAATACGAACCGGCTCATTTGAACAACCTCCCCCGGTCCAGGACGCCTGAAGTGCCTTCAGATGCTTCGGAAGGCTCCTTCGACAGATAGATGGTGCCGAATTCGGCGGCATAGACGATTTTCTCGACGTCGACGTCCGGACGGGCCAAGGTCACAAGATACCCTCCGTTTTGCCCGGAGTTCTTGTTTGCATTAAGGGGCCCGCCGCTGTTCTCACTCTCGGAACTGCTACCGTCAGAGACCGTTCCCATGGCATCCTGTACAGCTGTGACAAGGACCTTGTGGAACGTTAACTGGGTCTGGTCAGGACTGTTGGACTTTTCGTGCTCTTTGACCGACAGCATGACACCGACGGTGTCGCCGGCGATCAATTTGCCCCCGACGACGCGTTCAATGGGCAGTTTTAGAGTGATTTCCTGAAGTCCGGTGGGTACTTCTACGCGGCCTCGGCCGACCAGAGCGTCGCGATCGACCAATCGTGAGGCAAGCAATTGTTCACCGGGGATAAATTCGATGGACGAGACTTTGGATCCAAGACCCGCCAAGCTGCTGACGCTGTCGCTGGCAACGGCTGACTTGGGGACAGACTTTTTTATCACTGAGTCCCCAAACTCTGCGGCAGAAGTGCCGGCAGGGATCTCTTTCTGAACAACGTAGACGTCTTCGGTCTCTGTGTTGGCCAGAGCGCGCTTGTCGGCGCCCTGGACGTAGAACACAAGCATCACTGTCCCAATGATGGCTACGACAAGCGCAGCGATGCCTCCCAGTAGGCGAGCTTTCATTACTTTCCCTTTCGAAATGCAGTCTTGGATTCAGGCCGCTATTTGATGAGTTTCACGACGACGGTGCCGAGATTCACACCAGACCCGGTCCCACCGCCTTCGAAATCGTCGATGGACACATACTTGACGAATTTCCCGATGATGCAGCGATCAGGTCCCCCAGAGCACGCGAGCTTGGAGTTTCCTAGAGCTGCTGTGGTGTTGCGGTATTCATAGACGCCGTTTTGGCCGAATTTCCAGCCTTCGATGCTGAATGTTGCATAGCCGATGAGGTGGAACGAGCCGTTATTTCCTGAGCCGGTGGCCGTGTCGAAAACCGGGAATGGCACTTCCAGGTCTTCACCGCTGGCAAGAGTGCTGATCCAGCCCTGCAGAACAGAAGCACATTGAGTCGGCTTATTATTGCCGGGATCCGAGCCGGCAACGTTCCCAATCGATGTGACCGCTTCGCAGTCGCCATCTGGATCGTCCAGCCACCCCCAGCCCCCAGGAATTGTGTGCCCCGACGGGTTAGTGCAAGTGATGCCGGGCTTCCACGAGATCTTCTGCAGAGTTCCAGTAGGACTTGTTCCGGTCAGATCCCAGCACTTATTTGAAAAAGCGAGAGGAAACCCTCCACCTGCTACGGGGGGTACTAATGCTGCGGTGGCAGTGGCTCCCACTGTGGCAGGGCCTGTATTCAAAGCGCTGGCGAACATCTTTGTGAGGAAGCCTGCGTTGCTGGTGCCGTCAATGGTTGACGTGCTGACGGTGACCTTGTTAGCGACACTGAGATCGACGAATCGGAGGTTGGAGATGCCATCCCGCGCATTATCGTCGGCCAGTGCCTTTGCTGCATCATTCGCACTGCTTTGACTGCAGCCTGCACTTGACGCGCACAACTGGGCCGCAGCCAAGGCACCCGCATCCGCGCCGTTCTGGAGCTCTGCACGTTCGGCGTAGATCTGTCCTACGTCAACGGCCATGGCGCCGGCACCAATAAGTACTAGCACCATTACCGCAACCAGCACGCCGGAGGCACCACGTTGGTTGTCTTGACCCTTGAATCTGCGCTCTAGCCACCACATCGCATGGCCCCCTGTCCTGACACGGCAAGTGAGGGAGTGAAGAGTCCCGTGAGCGATGGCGAGCTGAAGGAGACTGTTGCCTGCACTGTGTTCCCGGGGCTGCACGCCCCTGAAAAACTCACGTTTCCGGGAGCTAGATTGATGCTCGGAGCACCTGCCACCGCAGCGGCCTGGGCCTGTCCTGTATCGTTCGTGACAGCCATGGTCCTGGCTGCCTCGCGGGCTGCCTGGGTAACCGAGATCTGGAGATTGAAAAAGAAGGAAAATTCGACAATGGCCACAAGGACAAGCAGGAGGAGAGGTGCTACTAATGCAAACTCCACTGCAACGGCTCCGCGGTCTCGCTCGGGCCTGATTTTGCTCCGCCTCACGGTACCCTCCCAGGGGTTTGGGCAGTTGGATAAAACGACAGTGCCGCGTCCGCGTTGCGCGGACGCGGCACTGAGTGTTGTGGCTAGGGGACTACCAGCCGTTGACGGTGCCAGCCAAACCGGTGAAGAAGTTGTTCAGAGCCGTGCCGAAGAGGCCGACGCCTGCAACGATGATGAGGGCAATAAGGCCAACAAGCAGCGAGTACTCCGTCGCCGTCGCACCCTTCTCCTCGGAGGTGAAGCGGTCTTTGACGCCGGCGATGAACGAAATGACGGAAACCATGAGAGATGACATTGGAAAATCCTTCCCAGAATAAAATTGGCGAATGATGAATGACGAACTCCAAATTGAAATTCGTCCGACTTTCGAACTGCCCCATGTAGCCTTAAGCGGTTCGGAATTCGATGAGATAAGAATTCACCAGGGCAGGCAGAAGCCACAATGCGTAGTCGTACTCGATTTCATAGGCCACTCATTACTTGGTGGCGCACTGCGGAGGCAGTGAGTACTCAGTTTCGAAGCCATAACAGGCGGAAACTACTTGGTTTGCGAAGCAGTCTTATTAATTGCGGTGCACAGTGGGGCCTGAGTAAGGGCGTACTTACCCTTGGTTAGTTCATGAGCAGGGCCACGCCCAGGGCAGCAACTACCATTGCAGGGCCGTGGGCCGTCTCCACGGGTTTTTCGGCTGATCGCAGGCGCAACATCAGGACCGTGAGCACCCCGCCCACCACGAATCCCAGAAGCCCCCCGAAGAGTACTTGGCCCCAACCCAAGTACCCCAAGTACAGCCCCAGGGGCGCTGCAAGCTTCACATCGCCCATTCCGAGGCTTCCCGGCGAAATAAGTCCCAGAATTAAGTAGCCGGCGAACAGGATCGCTCCTCCGGCGAGAGCTCGAATCAAGTCCGCCCATCCTGGCGTGAGGGCGGCGGAGGTAAGGAGCAGAACCAAACCGCCCCCAAGCAAAAATAAAACCAGGGCGTTGGGCAGCAAGTGGAGGGTAAAATCAATCCGCGAAAGCTGCACCCCTAGGAGTGCCAACAAAAGAAATGCCGGCAACTCGGGAGAAAACCCAAAACGCCACGCAAGTAAGCCAAAAAGCAGCGCGGTGACCGCCGCCGTCGTGATCCGGACCTTGAGGGCAGGCGCGCCGCCGAGTCGCGGCAGCGTGCGGGCGATCACTAGCTCGGCAGTAGGGCTGAGCAGCAACCCGAGGAGCGCAATGATGAGCGGGACGCCGGGGCCATCGGTCATGTTTCTCCCTTAGTAAAGGTGCGCTACCCCTAGGGGCGGTTACCCCATTTTGACCCGGACGCCCTAGTGACGGTATTGTTTAGAGTCGTTGTGCGTGTCCTATCTCGATGACACATGCCTTCCGGGGGATCCAGTTGCAGGATCGCTAACTCCTAAGGCATTTCGAGATCTTGGGATAACTGGTACATAGAGCCCTCACCTCTGCTCCGGTAGCGCATACATAGATAGGTGCACGCCTTATTGCGTGCCGCCTAATACATGAACGCCAGAACAAGAACGAGGCAAAACCGTGCGTACGTACACCCCGAAGCCCGGCGATATCAACCGCCAGTGGCACGTCATTGACGCCACCGACGTTGTCCTTGGTCGTCTTGCCAGCCAGACCGCAACACTGCTGCGCGGAAAGCACAAGCCGACCTTTGCGTCCCACATGGACATGGGCGACTTCGTCATCATCATCAACGCTGAAAAGGTTGCCCTCACCGGCGCCAAGCTGGAGCAGAAGCGCGCATACCGCCACTCCGGTTACCCGGGCGGCCTGACCTCCGTCAACTACGCCGAGCTGTTGGAATCCAACCCGGTTCGCGCTGTTGAGAAGGCCATCAAGGGCATGCTCCCCAAGAACTCCCTCGCTGCACAGCAGTTGGGCAAGCTCAAGGTCTACCGTGGCGCTGAGCACCCCCACGCTGCACAGCAGCCGAAGACTTTCGAAATCACCCAGGTCGCCCAGTAGTCCTGGCCACCAACCAACTTTTCATTACAAGGAGAACCGTGGCTCAGAACGAAGAACTGACCGCCGAAGCCGTCGAGGCTGAGGAAACCCTCACCAGCTACACCTCTGAAAGCACATCTGGTGAAGATGCGCCCAAGAAGGAGCGCCCGGCACTGACCGTTGCCGGTGCAGCTGTTGGCCGCCGCAAGGAAGCCGTTGCACGCGTTCGCGTTGTTCCGGGTTCCGGCAAGTGGACCATCAACGGCCGCACGCTGGACAACTACTTCCCGAACAAGCTGCACCAGCAGGACGTCAACGAGCCCTTCAAGATCCTTGATCTCGAAGGTGCCTACGACGTCATCGCCCGTATCCACGGCGGTGGCATCTCCGGCCAGGCCGGTGCGCTGCGTCTCGGTGTTGCTCGCTCGCTGAACGAGATCGACGTCGACAACAACCGCGCAACCCTCAAGAAGGCCGGTTACTTGAGCCGTGACGCCCGCGTCATCGAGCGCAAGAAGGCTGGTCTCAAGAAGGCACGTAAGGCTCAGCAGTACTCCAAGCGCTAATCCGCTTCACCCCGTTCGGGGTATCGAAAGCCCGTTCCGCCGTTTCGGCGGGGCGGGCTTTCGTCGTTTCAGAACCCGGACAGGGGAGTCAAGAGGAGCGCCGCTTGTGACCCTCCGGCGGCCCCTTGAACCAGTGCTGTCCCGGCGTCGTCTAAACTTGACCCGATGTCTAGATTATTTGGAACAGATGGCGTCCGCGGTCTCGCGAACGGATTGCTCACCGCCGAACTGGCTATGCAGCTCGCGCAGGCAGCCGCCGTCGTACTCGGCCATGACCGCACAAGCGATGGGAGACGGCCGCGCGCCGTCGTCGCCAGGGACCCCCGGGCCAGCGGAGAATTCCTTGCCGCTGCCGTTGAAGCCGGGCTTTCAAGCTCTGGCATCGACGTGTACGACGCCGGTGTGCTCCCCACGCCCGCAGCGGCTTACTTGGTGGCAGATCTCGACGCCGACTTCGGCGTCATGCTCTCGGCCTCCCACAACCCGGCTCCGGACAACGGTATTAAGTTCTTCGCCCGGGGCGGTCAAAAGCTTCCGGACGATGTTGAGGACGCCATCGAGGCGCAGCTGGGCAAAGAGCCCCAGCGGCCGGTAGGCGCCGACGTCGGACGCATCCAGCGGTTCTCAGACGCCGAGGACAGGTACATCGTGCACCTGCTGGGCACGCTCCCCAAGCGTTTGGAAGGCCTGAAGGTGGTCCTGGACTGCGCCCACGGCGCAGCTAGTGGCTGTTCGCCCCAGGTGTTTAAGGACGCCGGGGCTGACGTCGTGGTGATCGGCGCAGAGCCGGACGGCCTGAACATCAACGACGGCGTGGGTTCCACTCACCTGGGCCCGCTGAAGGAAGCGGTGGTCAAGCACGGCGCGGACCTTGGGGTAGCGCACGACGGCGACGCCGACCGCTGCCTGGCCGTTGACCATGAAGGCAATGAAGTGGACGGCGACCAGATCATGGCGATCCTGGCGCTGGCACTCAAGGAAGCCGGAAAGCTCAAGGACAACATCCTTGTAGCCACGGTCATGAGCAACCTTGGCCTCAAGATCGCCCTTCGCGATGCCGGTATTACCATTCGCGAGACCGGAGTTGGTGACCGCTATGTTCTGGAGGAAATGCGCGACGGCGGGTACAACCTTGGTGGCGAACAGTCCGGCCACGTGATCTTCTCGGACTTCGCCACCACGGGTGATGGTGTTCTGACTGGTCTCCAGCTTGCCGCGCAGGTTGCGCTGACGGGCCGCAGCCTCAAAGACCTGTCCAGCGCCATGACCAAGCTTCCGCAGCTCATGATCAACGTCAAGGACGTGGACAAGGCCCGTGCCGCCACGGACGAGGGCGTTGCCCAGGCCGTTGCAGCAGCTGAGCTTGAACTGGGTGAAACCGGCCGTGTGCTGCTCCGCCCCTCAGGCACCGAGGCGTTGGTCCGAGTCATGGTGGAAGCCGCTGACATGGAAACAGCAGAGCGCATCTGCAAGGGTCTTGCTGCCGTGGTCAAGGACCGTTTGGGCGCCCCCAGCGAAATGGCAGTCTAGGAAAGCACACTTTTTGGCCCGCTCCCTTGCTTGAATTGAAGCAGGGGAGCGGGCCTCAGTGTTTAAGGACTAGAGCCTAAGCATCATGTACTAGAGGTACTCCGGCGCTGCTTCGAGCCCAAAATACTCTTCCACGGTCGCAATGCCGCTCGTGACCATGTCCGTGGCTGCTTCCACGCCGATGTAACGCAGGTGCCAGGACTCGTAAAAGTACCCGGTGGTGTCGTGGAACATCCACGGATAGCGGACCACAAAGCCGAACTTGTGGGCATTGGCTTTCGCCCACACAGCGGCAGGTTGTTCGGCAAAGCACGGTTGGAAGCTGCAGGCACCCGCGCCGTCGCCAATGTCGAAAGACCAACCAGTCTGGTGCTCGGAGTGCCCTGGGCGGGCGGACGCGCGGTCCGCTGCAGCCTGACCGGTGCTGGCTACGTACCCGTTGTACGTGGTCACTTGGGTGGAATAAGAACGGTAACCAGAGGCCAATGTCATGATGACGCCCTCTGCGGCTGCGGCGTCGAACATCTTTTCCGCGGCGGCCGCCGTCGTGCTGTTAAGCAGAGCCGCTTCGCCGCTGACGGCGAGCCGTACGCCCGGCTGCACCAAATCTGTCGGAACGAAATCCTGGGGAGCCAATGGCCGGTGCTTGTTGACTACAACCCAGGGGCTCGCCGGATCCGTCAGCGAGTGCTGAGGGGCTACGGAATGCGAGGGAGCGGTGCTGGCAGGTATGTCGCTGGAGGGTGCAGGCTCAACGGGTGCAGGCTCGGTGGTAGCGGCGCTGGGCGTAGCCACGGAGGATGTTGCAGAGGCCGAGGGGACGTCGCTGGCGGCGTTGGCTGCGACAGGGGAGGGAGTGGTGCTGTCCGGCGTGCAGGCGGCCAGGGCTGCCATTCCGGCACCAGCGGTCAGGAGGCTCGCGAAAACCCGCCGGCTGGGCAGTGGTTGAGGATTGTTCTGCAAGCTAGACCTTCCTCAGCAGCATGCGGCGGATGGAGTGGTCTGCGTCCTTGGTAAGGACCAGCTGTGCGCGTCCGCGGGTAGGCAGCACGTTCTCCTCAAGGTTTGGCTCGTTAATGCGTTTCCAAATGCCGCGTGCGGTGGATTCGGCGTCGTCGTCGGACAACGTGGCGTAGCGGTGGAAGTAGGACTCGGGCTGGGCGAAGGCTGTGGTCCGCAGCTTCCGGAAGCGGTCTACGTACCACTCCTCAATATAGGAAGTTTTGGCGTCGACATAGATGGAGAAATCAAAGAAGTCGCTGACGGCCAGTCCTTGTTTGCCGTCCATGCGGGGACGGGCGGGGGCCAGGACGTTGAGGCCTTCAACGATCAGGACGTCGGGTCGCCGCACCACGACTTCCTTGCCCGGCACGATGTCGTAAGTGACGTGGGAGTACCAAGGGGCGCGGACTTCCTCGGCACCGCCTTTGACTTCCGAGACGAAGCGAAGAAGGCCGCGGCGGTCGTAGGACTCCGGAAAACCCTTGCGCTCCAGCAGATGCCGACGCTTCAGCTCGGCCAAGGGGTAGAGAAAGCCATCTGTGGTGATGAGTTCCACGTTGGGAGTTCCGGGCCAGCGCCTGAGCATTTCCCGGAGCACGCGGGCGATGGTGGACTTACCAACAGCAACTGAACCGGCCACGCCGATCACGAACGGCGTCCGCTGGGTTTGCTCGCCCAGGAAGGTGGTGGTGGCTGCGTGCAGCTGGTGGGACGCCTCGACGTACAGGTGCAGGAGGCGTGACAGCGGGAGGTAAACCTCCCGGACTTCCTTCATATCCAAGGGATCGCCGAGGCCGCGGAGACGGAAAATGTCCTCTTCGTTGAGGGGCTGCTCCATCTGCGCTGCAAGCCTGGACCACGTTTGACGGTCCAGCTCTACAAACGGGGAAGCGCCGTCGCCATTAGCTTCGGTGCGTTGCAAAGTCACGCTCATGATTCTGCCCTCCGCGGGGCGGATCAGGAAATGCGCGACGACGGGCAGGTGAATTGTGAGTGGTGGATCCCGCGCGGAGAGGGGGCGGAGGGAGGATGTCCCACATCAGTTGTTTGACCTAGCCGCTAGGCTTGTACCCATGTGTGGAATCGTAGGCTATGTTGGCAATTCGTCTCGCAAGGCAGCTGGATACAGCGCTCTTGACGTTGTGGTGGAAGGGCTGCGCCGTCTGGAATACCGCGGCTATGACTCCGCCGGCGTCGCAGTAGTCGCTGATGGGACCATTTCGTCCCGTAAAAAGTCCGGCAAGCTGAGCAACCTGATCGCGGAACTGGAAGCAAATCCCGTTCCCGAGTCCATGACCGGCATCGGCCATACCCGTTGGGCTACGCACGGCGGGCCCACCGACCGTAACGCACACCCGCATCTTTCCGACGGCGGCAAGCTGGCAGTCATTCACAACGGCATCATTGAGAACTTCGCTGAGCTTAAGCAGGAACTGCTGGGCAAGGGCGTCACCTTCGAGTCGGAAACCGACACCGAAGTTGCAGCCGCCCTTATCGGTGACATCTTCCGCACCCGGCTCAATGGCGACGGCGGCAACCTCACCGAGGCGATGCGCCTGGCTTGCCAGCGACTCGAAGGCGCTTTCACCCTTCTCGCAGTCCACGCGGACCAGCCCGACGTCGTCGTGGCCGCCCGTCGCAACTCCCCGTTGGTGGTGGGCCTGGGCGATGGCGAGAACTTCCTCGGCTCCGACGTTTCCGGCTTCATCGACTACACCCGCCGCGCTGTGGAACTGGGACAGGATCAAATTGTCACCATCACCGCGGACACCGTAGAGATCACCGATTTCTTCGGCGCTCCCGCCGAGGGCAAGGAATACCACGTTGACTGGGACCCGGCTTCGGCTGAAAAGGGTGGATTCAGCTCCTTCATGGAGAAGGAAATCAACGACCAGCCGGACGCCGTAGCGCAGACCCTCCTGGGCCGCTCGGACCTCAACGGCAAGCTCACCCTTGACGAAGTCCGCATCGATCCTGAGCTCCTCAAGCAGGTGGACAAGATCATCGTGTTGGCTTGCGGTACCGCAGCGTACGCCGGTCTCGTAGCCAAGTACGCAATCGAAAACTGGTGCCGGATCCCCACCGAGGTGGAGCTCGCACACGAGTTCCGCTACCGTGACCCCATCGTTGACTCCAACACGCTGGTGGTCTCCATCAGCCAGTCGGGCGAGACCATGGACACGCTGATGGCTGTCCGCTACGCCCGCGAGCAGGGCGCCAAGACGATCTCCATCTGCAACACCAACGGTTCAACCATCCCTCGTGAATCCGACGCCGTGCTCTACACGCACGCAGGTCCTGAAATTGCCGTTGCATCCACAAAGGCATTCCTGGCGCAGATCACAGCGGCGTACCTACTGGGCCTGTACCTGGCCCAGCTGCGGGGCAACATCTTCTCCGGCCAGATCAAGGATGTCCTCGCGGACCTCAACAAGATCCCGGCCAAGATCCAGAAAATCCTTGACAACGCAGGGCCCCTGCGCGAGCTCGCCCGCAGCATGAAGGACGAGAAGTCCGTCCTGTTCCTGGGCCGCCACGTGGGCTACCCGGTAGCCCTGGAAGGTGCCTTGAAGCTCAAGGAAATCGCCTACATCCATGCTGAAGGCTTCGCCGCCGGCGAGCTCAAGCACGGTCCGATCGCCCTGATCGACGACGGCCAGCCGGTCTTCGTTGTTGTCCCGTCCCCGCGTGGCCGCGATTCCCTGCACGCCAAGGTAGTCAGCAACATCCAGGAAGTCCGCGCACGTGGTGCCCGTACCCTGGTGATCGCTGAAGAGGGCGACGAATCGGTCAAGGATTACGCAGAGCACGTCTTCTACGTCCCGGAGACCCCCACTCTGCTGATGCCGCTGCTCACCACCGTTCCGCTGCAGATCTTCGCTGCTGAACTCGCGGGTGCCAAGGGTTACGACGTCGATCAGCCGCGTAACCTGGCCAAGAGCGTGACCGTAGAATAACGCCATGATTGTTGGCATTGGCGTAGACGTCGTAGACATCGAGCGGTTCGGCCGGCAGTTGGAACGGACACCGGGACTGCGGGACCGCTTGTTCGTTCCTGCCGAGCGGGAACTCAACACCCGGTCGCTGGCTGCACGTTTTGCTGCCAAGGAAGCCGTAGCCAAGGTGCTGGGCGCTCCGGCGGGCATGAACTGGCAGGATTGCTGGATTGGCCTCGACGAGAACGGACCCACCGTTCAAGTCAAGGGGACAGTGCTTGCTGTGGCTGAGGCCAAGGGCGTCAAGCGCTGGCACTTGTCCATGAGCCACGACGGCGGCATAGCCACGGCGACTGTCCTCGCCGAGGGCTAAGCGAACTTCATAAAAACAATGATCAGCGCCTTCACCGGACAACAGATCAGGGATGCGGAACAAGCGCTCCTGGACTCCGGTGAGGGCGCTGTTCTGATGCAACGGGCAGCTTATGGCTTGGCGCAAGCCGTGGCTCGCGAGGTCAAAAGCAGGCGAAAGCTTGCAGGCGCCAGTGTCACGGTGCTGGCCGGCAAGGGCAACAATGGCGGCGACGGCCTTTTCGCTGCGGCATTGTTGGCCCGTCGCGGAATGCGCACGACGGCGGTACTCGCCGCACCTGAGGTGCACCAGGAGGCCTTGGCTGCTTTCGTCGCAGCAGGCGGGCGCGTTGTCCAGCTGGAGGCCGGGAACGCAGAGGAGCTTGCGGTCCTCAGCGCGGGCAGTGACTGCATTATCGACGCGCTGCTCGGGACCGGTGCCCGCGGGGGATTGAGGGAAGCCCCGGCGGAGTTGGTGGCTTCACTTCAAGAACTGCGTCCCCGGCTGGTGGTGGCATGCGACCTCCCCAGCGGACTGGACGCCAACAGCGGGGAAGTGCATTGGCCCGTCCTGGATGCGGATATCACCGTGACGTTTGGCGGCATCAAAGCCGGACTCATGGCCGACCCGGGTGAGGGCTGCGCCGGGCGCGTGGAGCTGGTGGCGATCGGGATTGAGCGATCCTTGGAAAGTATCAGCCCCGAGCTTCGCCGCCTCACTGACTCGGACCTTGGCACTTTGCTGCCCAAGCCAGGCCGACGCGCGCATAAATACTCGCGGGGCGTCCTGGGAGTAGTAGCAGGTTCGGCGCGTTTCGCGGGAGCTGCTGCTCTGACCGTTCACGCCGCGGCTCTCGCCGGAGTGGGCATGGTGCGCTATCTCGGGCCTCAATCCGCGGCCGAACTGGTGCTTGCCCGAACTCCGGAAGCCTTGTGGGAGGCGGATCACTCCGGCCGCGTCCAAGCGTGGTTGCTGGGGTCCGGGGTTGACGGCGAGGAACAGCTGCAACGGGCGAAGGAAGCCGGCGCGTTGGCCCTCGCTGACGATTTGCCGGTGGTCGTCGATGCCGGAGCCTTGAGCCTCCTGCCGGAACGCTGCCCCGCTCATTGGATACTGACACCCCATGCCGGCGAGCTGGCTACCTTGCTGAACTCGCTTCCTTCCACGGGGGAAGTGAAGGTGACCCGCGACGACGTCGAATCCCGACCCCTCCACTTCGTGCGGCAGGCCGCCGAGCAGACCGGTGCCACAGTGCTCCTGAAGGGTGCCACCACGCTGGTGTCGTCGCCGTCGGGCGTGGTGTTCAGCCAATCCGAAGGCACCGCGTGGATGGCCACCGCAGGCAGCGGCGATGTCCTGGCCGGCGTTCTGGGCGCCCTGCTGGCGCAGGCTGCGGAGTCCATCCGGCACGACGACGGCGCATATGCCGCCTTGTGCGTGGACCCAGCCGACCGCTGGGCTGCCCTGGCCGCGGTTGCTGCAAGCGTTCACGGCCGGGCTGGTGCTCTGGCATCGGCAGATTTCGACGGAGGACCCCTTACAGCCTCGGTGATCGCGGAGGCTGTACCCCGCGTTATTGGTTCGCTCAGCGCGGAATACGACCCAACAAGACCGTAAGGTTGCTGTCGGTGTCTGGGGGCTTGAGTAGGCTTGCAACAGTTGTTCGCATCATCAAGAGGAGAACGCATGGAAGTCTGGCCTGGATCGGCTTATCCGCTAGGTGCCACCTTTGACGGCACCGGCACCAACTTCGCGCTTTTTAGCGAGAAGGCCGAAAAAGTGGAATTGTGTCTCTTCGACGACGACGGCGGGGAAGTCCGCGTAGACGTTACCGAAGTGGATGGTTACGTATGGCACTGCTATCTGCCGCAGGCCCAACCGGGACAGAAGTACGGCTACAGGGTGCACGGCCCCTACAACCCTGACGAGGGCCAACGCTTTAATCCCAACAAGCTGCTGCTGGATCCTTACGCCAAGGCCATCCACCGTCAGATCGACTGGGACCCGGCCCTGTTCTCATACAACATGGGTGACCCGGATTCGCGCAACGACGAGGACTCTGCACCGCACATGATGCTGGGCGTGGTCATCAACCCGTTCTTCGACTGGGACGGTGACAAGCTCCTGCGCATTCCGTATCACAAGTCCGTAATCTATGAAGCGCACGTCAAGGGCCTCACCCAGATGCATCCGGAAGTGCCCGAGGAGCAGCGCGGCACATATGCCGGCGTCGCCCACCCGGCGGTTATTTCCCACCTGCAGAAGCTGGGGATCACGGCGATCGAACTCATGCCGGTGCACCAGTTCGTCAATGACGGCATCCTGCAGGACAAGGGCCTGAACAACTACTGGGGCTACAACACCATTGGTTTCTTTGCGCCCCACAACAGCTACAGCTCCAAGGGTGATACCGGACAGCAGGTCCAGGACTTCAAGGCCATGGTGCGGGCGCTGCACACAGCTGGTATCGAGGTCATCCTCGACGTCGTGTACAACCACACGGCCGAGGGAAACCACCTTGGACCCACGCTGTCCTTCAAGGGCATTGATAACTCCGCGTACTACCGCCTGGTGGAAGACGACCAGAAGTACTACATGGACTACACCGGCACGGGCAACTCGCTCAATGTCCGCAGCCCGCACTCCCTCCAGCTGCTCATGGATTCCCTGCGCTACTGGGTGACCGAGATGCACGTAGACGGATTCCGCTTTGACCTCGCCTCCACGTTGGCCCGGGAGTTCTACGATGTGGACAAGCTGTCCACCTTCTTCGAACTCATCCAACAGGACCCGGTGGTCTCCCAGGTGAAGCTCATTGCCGAGCCTTGGGACGTTGGGCCCGGCGGCTACCAAGTGGGCAACTTCCCTCCCCAGTGGACAGAGTGGAACGGCCAATACCGCGACACCGTCCGCGACTTCTGGCGCGGCGAACCTTCCACCTTGGGCGAGTTCGCATCCCGGTTGACAGGGTCGGCGGACCTTTACGAGCACTCCGGGCGTCGCCCGGTTGCCTCGATCAACTTCGTCACCGCCCACGATGGCTTCACGCTGGCTGACCTTGTGTCCTACAACGAGAAGCACAACGAAGCCAACGGCGAGGGCAACAACGACGGCGAATCCCACAACCGTTCCTGGAATTGCGGTGCGGAAGGGCCCACGGATGATCCCACCGTCCTTGGTCTGCGGGCACGCCAGCAGCGCAACTTCATTGCCTCGCTGTTCCTGTCCCAAGGTGTTCCCATGCTTCTGCACGGCGACGAACTCGGCAGGACGCAGAACGGCAACAACAACGGCTACTGCCAGGACTCCGAGCTCACGTGGATCAACTGGGACAACGTGGACCAGCCCCTGATCGAGTTCACGGCGGCGGTCAGCGCACTCCGGGCCAAACACCCGAGCCTGCGGCGCAGTCGATTCTTCGATGGTCGTCCGGTATTGCGTGGTGAAGGCGAGCGGCTCCCGGACATCGTATGGCTGGATGCCGACGCGAGCACCATGACGCCGTCCGATTGGGACGAAGCCCTGGGACGCTCCGTGGGCGTGTTCCTTAACGGCGACGGTATTCATGGCCGGGACACACAGGGCCGACGTATCACTGACGTCAACTTCCTGTTGTACTTCAATGCCGACCAGGACGAAGTAGGCTTCCGGATTCCTTCCGACGAGTATGCGCCCGCTTGGGATGTCATGATCGACACCGCTGGAGAAGGCGCTGAAGCAGGCGTCATCAAGCCCGACCAGATCCTGATGGTCGGCGGTAAGTCACTGGTGGTACTCCGTGCCCACAGCACCCCGGAAATTGAACCGGATCACTCTGTTGCAGCTTCCCTTGCCGCGCTGACCCATACGAGCACTCCGGAAACGGCATCCATCACCGCCCCTGCGGTGACGTCATTGCCGTTCGATTACAAGGGCGCTGCGCCCGAGGGCAATGACGATGAAGGTGAAACGAAGGAGCCGAACGCATGAGGACCCCTGTCTCCACATATCGGCTCCAAATTCGCCCGAGCTTCACTCTTCAGGATGCAGCTGAGCTCACGGGATACCTGCAGTCCCTGGGTATCGACTGGGTCTATGTGTCACCGATCCTGACTGCAGAAAAGGGCTCGGACCACGGCTATGACGTGACCGATCCCTCCACTGTGGATCCCTCCAGGGGAGGCCCGGAAGGGCTCTCCGCCCTGTCCAAGGCAGCGAAGGACAAGGGCCTGGGCATCCTGGCCGACATCGTTCCGAACCACATGGGCGTTGCTTCGCCCAAGCAGAATGCATGGTGGTGGCAGCTGCTGAGGGAAGGCCGCGGCTCAAAGTATGCCGAGGCCTTCGACGTCGACTGGGAGTTCGGCGGGGGGAAGATCCGCATCCCCGTCCTGGGAAGTGACGACGACCTTGACGAGCTGAAGGTCGTGGACGACGAACTTCGCTACTACGACCACAGTTTCCCGTTGGCCGAGGGGACGTACACGTCCGGGGACAACCCGCGTGAGGTCCATGCCCGGCAGCACTATGAGTTGGTTGGCTGGCGCCGGGCTGACGCAGACCTGAACTACCGGCGGTTCTTCGCAGTGAACACCTTGGCCGGAGTGCGCGTCGAGGTTCCCTGGGTCTTTGACGAGTCCCATGAAGAGATTGTCCGCTGGTTCCGCGAAGGTCTGGTGGACGGCCTGAGGATCGACCACCCGGATGGGCTCGCCGACCCCGAGGGTTACCTCGCCAGGCTACGCGAGGTGACGGGGGGCGCTTACCTGTTGGTGGAGAAGATCCTGGAACCGGGGGAGCGGCTGCCCGAGACCTTCGACTGCGAAGGGACCACAGGATACGACGCCTTGGCCGACGTTGACCGCCTTTTTGTGGACCCGGCTGCGGAGGAGTACCTGAACTCCCTCGATGCCCGTCTGCGGAATGCGGACGCTCCGGCGGATTACCACGCCATGATTCATGCCACCAAGCGCCGCATCGCCGATGGCATTTTGCGCTCGGAAATCCTGCGGCTGGCCCGCCTGGTGCCCGAAACCTTGGAGCTGCCGTTCGCCAAGGTAGCCGACGCACTGGCTGAAGTAATTTGCTGCTTCCCCATCTACAGGACATATCTGCCCTACGGCGGGAAGACGCTCGTAGAGTCCGTGGAAAATGCCGCCAAGGAGCGACCCGACCTGGCAAACGTCCTCGGCCAGCTTCAGCCGCTCTTGCTGGATGAGACCAGTTTGCTGGCCCGGCGTTTCCAGCAGACGTCCGGCATGGTGATGGCCAAGGGTGTGGAGGACACTGCGTTCTTCCGCTATACACGGCTAGGATCACTGACGGAAGTGGGCGCGGATCCCACGGAATTCTCCATCCCCAGTGGGGTCTTCCATGAGCGAATGGCCCGCAGGCAGCAGCTCTTGCCGCTCTCCATGACAACGCTGAGTACCCACGACACCAAGCGGAGCGAGGACGCAAGGGCCAGGATCTCGGTCATCTCCGAGGCAGTACCTGAATGGGAGCTTTTCCTCGGCACCGTCCAGGAACTCGCCCCCATCCCCGATGGACCCCTCTCGGCATTGATCTGGCAATCGATCGTCGGCGCATGGCCCGCGGATCGCCAGCGTTTACAGTCCTATGCCTTGAAAGCAGCCCGCGAGGCCGGTAATTCCACTAACTGGACCGACCCCAACCAGGAGTTCGAGCGCAAGTTGGCTGCCGCCGTCGACGCCGTATTCGACGTCCCGGAGGTAACCGCCGCCCTGACGAACTTCGTGGACGAGCTCGAACCTTATGGAACGTCCAACTCGCTGTCCGCCAAACTGATCCAGCTGACCATGCCCGGCGTCCCCGACGTCTACCAAGGGACGGAATTCAGGGACGGCTCGCTGACTGACCCCGACAACCGGCGGCCAGTGGACTTCCAAGCCCGCATCGCTGCCTTGGCGGAGCTGGATGATGGTTCCAAGCCCGCATTCACGGAGGAAGCTGCCAAACTGCTGGTGATTTCCCGTGCGCTGCGGCTGCGTCGCGACAGGCCCGGGCTGTTCGCCGGCTACCTCCCCGTCGCGGCCCACGGCGCGGCCGCCGCACACGTGGTGGCTTTCGATCGAGGGGCTGACCGTCGGGGAGCTCTCACCGTTGCCACGCGCTTGCCCAAGCGCCTGGCCAGGGAAGGCGGCTGGCGGGACACGTCAATCGAACTGACAGTGGAATGCCGCGATGAACTCACTGGCGCTACGTACGGTGCCGGTGCTGTGCCTGTGGCCACTTTGCTGGAGCAATACCCGGTGGCCCTACTGGTACCCACGGACTGAACGTTGGACGGTCCTGATGAGCTGACCGTCAACATCGTCACTGCAAGCACGCTTGAACACGTACAGGGGAACTTGATGCTGGAAAACGCTGCTGGAAAAAACCGTTACGACGTCTGGGCGCCGAACGCCAATTCTGTTCGATTGCTGGTCGAGGACCGGGAGTACGGCATGGAACACCACCACGACGGCGGCGCCCGCGGTTGGTGGCGCGCGCCGGCTGATGTGGCGGCGCAGCAAGCCGACGGGGTGCGGTACGGCTACATCGTTGACGGGGAGGGGCCGTTTCCCGACCCCCGCTCGCGGAGGCAGCCGGACGGGGTCCACGGTTTATCTGCGACCTTCGATCCCTCCACTTACGAGTGGAAGGACGGCGGATGGAAGGGCCGGAATCTCAAAGGTTCCGTGATCTACGAGATGCATCTGGGCACCTTCACACCCGAAGGAACGTTGGATGCCGCCGCCGGGAAGCTGGACTACTTGGTGGAGCTTGGTGTCGACTTCGTCGAGCTGCTGCCGGTCAACGGCTTCAACGGTGTCCACAACTGGGGCTACGACGGTGTCCTTTGGTATGCCGTCCACGAACCCTATGGCGGACCTGAGGCATACCAGCGCTTTGTGGATGCTGCTCATGCTGCCGGTTTGGGTGTCATTCAGGACGTTGTTTACAACCACCTCGGGCCAAGCGGCAACTATCTGCCCAAGTACGGTCCCTACCTGAAAGCGGGAGAGGGCAACACGTGGGGTGATTCGGTCAACCTGGACGGACCCGGCTCGGATGACGTTCGCCGCTACATCCTGGAAAATGCGGCGATGTGGCTCCGGGACTACCATGTGGACGGACTTCGTCTCGATGCCGTGCATGCCTTGCGTGACGAGCGTGCCGTGCACATCCTTGAGGAGTTCGGCGCGCTGGGAGATGAGATTGAGGCGGAGACGGGAATTCCCCGGACCATGATTGCTGAATCTGACCTGAACAACCCGCGGCTCATCTATCCGCGCAAGGACAACGGCTACGGGTTGGAAGGCCAGTGGAGCGACGACTTCCATCACGCAGTGCACGTCAACCTCAGCGGGGAGACTACCGGCTACTACGCTGACTTTGACTCCCTGGCAGTCCTGGCGAAGGTCCTGCAACATGGCTTCCTTCACGATGGCAGCTACTCCAGCTTCCGGGAACGGCATCACGGCCGGCCCATCAGGCACGATTTGGCGCAGCCGTCTGCGCTGGTGGTCTGCTTGCAGAACCACGACCAAATCGGCAACCGGGCAACTGGCGACCGGCTCACAGCTTCGTTGTCGTATGGAAAGCTGGCCATAGGGGCGGTGCTGACCATGACGTCCCCGTTCACCCCCATGTTGTTCATGGGCGAGGAATTTGGGGCCTCAACGCCGTGGCAGTTCTTCACCTCCCACCCGGAACCTGAGCTTGGGAAGGCCACAGCGGAGGGGCGGATCAAGGAGTTCGAACGTATGGGTTGGGACCCTGCCGTGGTCCCTGATCCGCAGGACCCGGAAACGTTCCAGCGTTCCAAGCTCAAGTGGGACGAAGCAGGAGAAGGCGACCACGCACGCTTGCTGCAGCTGTACAAGGATTTAGCACAGCTGCGCCGGAACACTCCGGAGCTGGCGGACGGTGGATTCGGTGAGACCTCCGTTGAGTTCGACGACGACGAACACTGGCTGCAGTTCTCCCGCGGCTCAGTCCGGGTGGTTTGCAACTTCGGGAACGAAGCACTGGGGACGCCGCTGACCGGTTCCGTGCTGCTGGCCACTGACAGCGAAGCAGCACTGGAAGAAGGGACCCTGACGCTTCCCGGCGGTAGCGCCGCCGTCGTGCGCGTCCACTGAGCCCCGCCGATCGAGGGTGACGGCGCCCACATTGCGGACAGCGCCGTCACCCCGGTTTGTGCAGTGGCAGGATGGTACGTATGACTTATTCGGCTGCGGAAAACCGCTACGAAACCATGCCCTACCGCCGCGTCGGACGCAGCGGACTCAAGCTCCCCGCCATCTCGCTGGGACTCTGGCACAACTTCGGCGACGACAAACGCTTCGACGAACAGCGCGCCATCCTGCGCCGGGCATTCGACCTCGGCGTGAACCATTTTGACCTCGCCAACAACTACGGACCGCCGGACGGATCGGCCGAGACCAACTTCGGACGTCACTTGAAGGACGACTTCAAGCCGTACCGCGATGAACTGGTCATCTCCACCAAAGCCGGCTACTACATGTGGCCCGGGCCGTACGGGGAATGGGGATCCCGTAAGTACCTGATTTCCAGCCTCGACCAGTCGCTGGAGCGTATGGGCCTGGACTATGTGGACATTTTCTACAGCCACCGTCCCGACCCCGAAACGCCGCTGGAAGAGACCATGGGTGCGCTGGACTACGCGGTCCGGTCGGGCAAGGCACTCTACGCGGGCATCTCCTCCTATACCCCGGAGCAGACCCTCGAAGCTGCCCGGATTCTGAAGGAGCTCGGAACCCCGCTGCTCATCCACCAGCCCAGCTACTCCATGCTGAACAGGTGGACGGAAAACGGCTCGCCCAACCTATATGAAGCGCTGGATCAAGTGGGCGCCGGTTCAATTGCCTTCTCACCGCTCGCCCAGGGCATGCTCACCAACCGGTACCTCAACGGTGTGCCGGCCGACTCCCGAGCAGCCAAGGAACGCTTCCTGTCCGAGTCCGCATTGACTGAAGACAAGCTGGACCGCGTGCGCGGATTGAACGCCATTGCCGAGGGGCGTGGGCAGACCCTCGCACAGATGGCCATTGCGTGGATCCTTCGCGATCAGCCAAAGGGTTCGCCGGTGACATCCGCACTTATTGGTGCTTCCAGCGTGGGCCAGCTTGAGGACACTCTCAGCGCAATCAACAACCTGAAGTTCACTACAGACGAGCTGGCCGCGATTGACGAGTTCGCCGTCGAATCGGACATCAATCTGTGGGCGCAGAAGTAACATTCAAGAACTGACATAAACAGCGGAAGCCGGTAGGGAACAAAACCGGCTTCCGCTGTGTTGGTTACAATGCAAGTGTGCGCCGAATGGCGCCGTGCCAATCAGCCGTGCCCTGGACTCAGTCAGGGATACGCCTGGCACCTGAGGTTATTTCTCAAAAGGAGTTCCGTGTCTTCACATCCGATTCGTGTTGCCATTGTCGGCGTAGGTAACTGCGCCGCATCGCTGGTCCAAGGTGTTCAGTACTATCGCGACGCTGACCCCAAGGCCACGATCCCGGGTCTGATGCACGTTGAGTTCGGTCAGTACCACGTCAACGACGTCCAGTTCGTTGCTGCTTTCGACGTCGATAGCAAAAAGGTTGGACTTGACCTCGCAGACGCCATCGGTGCCAGCGAAAACAACACCATCAAGATCGCCGACGTTCCGGCCACTGGTGTGACCGTGCAGCGCGGCCACACCCTGGACGGCCTCGGCAAGTACTACCGCGAGACCATCGTCGAGGCCTCGGAAGAAGCCGTTGACATTGTTGCCGCGCTCCGCGAGGCCAAGGCCGACGTCATGGTCTGCTACCTGCCCGTCGGTTCGGACCAGGCCGCCAAGTTCTACGCCCAGTGCGCTATCGATGCCGGTGTTGCTTTCGTCAACGCGCTGCCCGTCTTCATCGCAGGCACCAAGGAGTGGGCGGACAAGTTCACTGAGGCTGGTGTCCCGATCGTTGGTGACGACATCAAGAGCCAGATCGGTGCCACTATCACGCACCGCGTCATGGCCAAGCTGTTCGAGGATCGCGGTGTCACTTTGGACCGCACGTACCAGCTGAACGTCGGCGGCAACATGGACTTCAAGAACATGCTGGAACGCGACCGCCTGGAGTCCAAGAAGATCTCCAAGACCCAGGCCGTTACCTCCAACGTCGAAGCTGAGCTGCACGCCGACGATGTCCACATTGGACCGTCCGACTACGTTGCATGGCTCGACGACCGCAAGTGGGCCTTCGTCCGCCTTGAGGGCCGCAACTTCGGTGACGCTCCCGTTTCCCTTGAGTACAAGCTCGAAGTGTGGGACTCGCCGAACTCTGCCGGCGTGATCATCGACGCCATCCGCGCTGCGAAGATCGGCCTGGACCGTGGCATCGGCGGCCCGCTGCTTTCAGCTTCCAGCTACTTCATGAAGTCGCCGCCGGAGCAGTTCAACGACGACCTCGCCCGCGACAAGGTTGAAGCCTTCATCCGCGGCGACATCGAACGCTAAACACCCCGTTACACCAAACGCCCCCGTATTCCGATGCGGGGGCGTTTGTCGTACCCCGGACGCTCTACCAGATCCCTCGGGCTTGGGCCGGACGCTCTATCACTTTCTTCAGAAGAGCGAGAGATGGTCGGGTTGGAGGGGGTGGGATGTGAGAGATGGTTAGAAAAGGCCCGTGGGGTTACCGTCCGAGTCGACGTCCATGCGCATCGCGGCGGGTTCCTTGGGCAGGCCAGGCATGGTCATCACCGCGCCGGTCAACGCAACAATGAACCCGGCACCCGTCTTGGGAATCAGTTCGCGGACGTGCACCCGGAATCCCTTGGGCGCACCAAGCCTGGAGGCATCGTCGGTGAAGGAATACTGGGTCTTGGCCATGCACACAGGGAACCCTGACCAGCCATTTTTCTCGATCTCGGCGAGGCGCCTGAGTGCCGGAACTGAGAACTCCACGCCATCGGCCCCGTAGATCTCCTGCACAATCGTTTGGATCTTGTCCTCGACGCTCAGTTCCAGCGGGTACAGGTGACGGAAGTTGGACGGCGCATCCAAAGCCGCCGCCACTTTGGCTGCGAGCTCGTCACCGCCGTCGCCTCCGCCTCCGCGGCCCCAAACATCAGCGACGGCGGCTTCCACGCCTTCTGCTGCACACCAGGCGAGGAGCCACTCAAGTTCCTCAGGAGTGTCGGTTCCAAACTTGTTGATGGATACAACGGGCGAAATGCCGAACTTCGCAACGTTGCCCACGTGCCTTTTCAAGTTCTCGACGCCTGCTGCCATGGCCTCGACGTTTGGCTCGCTGAGCTTCTCCTTGGGAACCCCGCCCTGCATTTTGAGGGCGCGGATTGTTGCAACCACCACGACGGCGGATGGCGCCACGTCGGCGATGCGCGCCTTGATGTCCATGTACTTCTCAGCGCCGAGGTCTGCGCCGAAGCCGGCTTCAGTCACCACGATGTCCGCAAGCTGCATGGCGGTGACGGTAGCGATCAGGGAATTGCAGCCGTGGGCAATGTTCGCGAAGGGTCCGCCGTGCACCAACGCAGGGGTGCCCGCGATGGTTTGGACGAGGTTCGGCTTGATGGCGTCTTTCAGGAGCATTGTCAGTGCACCCTCCACGCCGAGGTCTGAGACGGTGACAGGGGTGCGATCGTAGGTGTACCCGAAGGTGATGCGCCCCAGCCGGGACCGAAGGTCGTCGAGGTCCGTTGCGAGGCAGAAGACCGCCATGATTTCCGAGGCGACGGTGATGTCGAAGCCGTCCTGCCGAGGTACTCCTTGCATGGGTCCGCCGAGACCAATGACAACTTCCCGTAGCGAGCGGTCGTTCATGTCCAGGACGCGTTTGAACGTCATGCGCCGGGGATCGATTCCGAGTTGGTTGCCTTGGAATATGTGGTTGTCCACGAG
The DNA here is from genome assembly GCF_048595705.1 of Paenarthrobacter sp. TA1.8. NCBI lineage: Bacteria > Bacillati > Actinomycetota > Actinomycetes > Micrococcales > Micrococcaceae > Paenarthrobacter > Paenarthrobacter sp. TA1.8. The sequence goes on along the minus strand of NZ_CP184287.1, from coordinate 3,486,157 downwards.
TGCCATGAGGGCGTTGTTCGCAGACGTGATGGCGTGGAAGTCCCCGGTGAAGTGCAGGTTGATGTCATCCATGGGCAACACCTGGGAGTACCCGCCGCCGGTAGCCCCTCCCTTCATGCCCAGGATGGGGCCTAGAGAGGGTTCACGCAGGGCGATCATCACTTTGTGCCCTGCACGGGCCAAGGAGTCTGCGAGTCCCACTGTGGTGGTGGATTTGCCTTCGCCTGCCGGGGTGGGAGACATGGCAGAGACCAGCACCACCTTGCCGGGGGCCTTTCCCTGGGGGAGCACCAGCTTGGCCCGGTTGATCTTGGCCTTGTAGGGCCCATACAGCTCGAGGGCGTCCACATTGATGCCTGCGCGTTCGGCGATGTCTTCAATGGGGAGCATGGTTGCGTGGTGGGCAATTTCAAGATCACTCAGGACCTTGTTTTCAGACATCCTTGTCCTTCGGCTCTGCCCGCAGCGGGGATGCGGCTGCTGGGGTTCTTTCGCTGTGCGCGACAATCTATCAGCCCGGGAGCGGATACGAGTGGAGACTCAGCGCCGGGGTAGCAGCAGGCCGCCGACGGCCTCCCGATAACTTTCCAAGGTGATCGCTGCAGTGCGCTGCCATCCAAAGGACTCGGCATGGGTGGCAGCGAGCCGGCCCATGTCCTCCCGGGTTTGGACGTCGTCGTAAAGATCCTCAAGGGCGTCGGCCCAGTCGGAGGGGTCGTGCCCGTCCACCAGCAGGCCGGTTCTTCCGTCCGAAATGGCTCGGGAGAGGCCACCAACGTTGGTTGCCACCACGGGTGTACCGCACGCCTGTGCTTCCAACGCCACCAAGCCGAAGGATTCGCTGAAGGACGGCATCACCACCACGTCAGCGGACCGGAACCAACTGGCCAGCTCCGGTGCCACGACAGGCGGCCGGTGAGTGACGACGTCGGCCAGTCCGGCGTCTTCGATGAAGTGCTGGAGGTTGAAGTCCTTGGCGCCGCTAAGGGAACCCAGAATAGTCATTTCCAGATCGATATCAGGCCTGCGTTGACGCAGGATCCCGGCCGCCTTGACGAAAACCTGCGGGCCCTTGAGCCGCTGGATCCTTCCGGCGAAGAGGATATGGAAGCTGTCGGGCCTGACTCCCCGCAAGGAACGGGACTTCCTCCGGAATGACGGGGTGAACACCTTCAGGTCCACCCCGGGTGGCGCGACGTCGATCCGGTCAAGGTCTGCTCCGTAATGGGAAACCAGTTCGTCCGCCTCGGCAGGAGTGTTGGCAACCAGCCGCGAAGCACCGTCAACAATCCGTTGTTCGCCTTCTTCGCGGCGCCGTGGCTCAGGCCGTTCGCCGGACTCCAGGACGAGATTCTTGACCTTTGCCATGGTGTGCATGGTGTGGACCAGCGGGACACCCCAGAGTTCTGACAACTCAAGCCCTGCCACCCCGGAAACCCAGTAGTGGGAATGGATCGCGTCGTAACGCCCATGGAGCTGTCGGTGGCGGATCTTGTCGATTTCTTCCACCATGTGGTGCAAGAGCGCCGGTAGTTCTTCCTTGGGCAGCTTGCGGCGCGGTCCAGCCATGACGTTATGGACACAGACGCCCGGCCCGGGATGCTCGACGGCGGGCTGTCCGGTTTTCGTGGAACGGGTGAAGATCTCCACCTCCACACCGGACTCGGCCAGTGCCATGGCCAGGGCGCGGACGTAGACGTTCATTCCGCCGGCATCTCCCGCGCCGGGCTGCTCCATGGGGGAGGTATGCAACGACAGGAACGCCACACGACGGATCAACGGCACCCGGTCCTCCTCACGATCACGGCAATAATCAGCTTTGCCCTGCAGAAAACACTACTCCTGCGTTCGAGTCCCGGGCCGAGCAAGCCCCGCTATGTGGACAAGGCTGCTAGCGTGGCGGCTGTGAGCCAAGAACAAAACTTCCAGATCCGCAAAGCAACGCCTGAAGACTGGCCCGGAATGTGGTCCATCCTGGAGCCTGTGATCCGCAGCGGCGAGACCTTCACCTGGGACCGTGACACCACGGAGGAAGCAGCCAGGACCAAGTGGATCAAGGAAGCTCCCGCTCAAACGTTCGTGGCGGCGCGCCAAGACACGGGCGAGATACTGGGAACGGGGGAGTTCCACGCCAACCAAGCCGGCGGCGGCAGCCATGTTGCCAACGCAGGGTACATGGTGGGGGCCAACAACTCGGGCCAGGGCATCGCCCGGGCGCTCTGTGCCTACTCCCTGACCGAAGCCAAGGCAGCCGGGTTCCTGTCCATGCAGTACAACGCCGTGGTGGAGAGCAACGTCAGGGCTGTGTGGTTGTGGCAATCCATGGGGTTCAAGATTTTGGCCACGGTTCCCGAAGCCTTCAACCACCCGGAGATCGGCTACGTGGGCCTCCACGTCATGTACAGAAAGCTCTAGGCCCACAACTGGCTTAGCCCGGGAAAAGCTGCCTCGTACCCTTCCAGCAGCTGCCGGCCCAGGGGGGCCGAACCTACCAACGGGTGAGCGGTAAAGGCTTGGACGGCGGCCTCGCGCTCGCCGGCGACTACGGCCCTGATGGTCAGCCGCTCAACCTCTTTCACATGCTGCATCAGGGTGAGGAACTGCCCGTCCGGCCGGTCCTGCGGAAGTGGCGACGCGCCGTCGGGCGTTACCTCGCAAGGAACCTCGACGACGGCGTCTGCCGGCAACCCCGGAACGGCCACCTCTGCGGTAGACGAGGCGTGCAACACCGGCGAGTTGGGCACGTTGAGGATCAGCTGGGCGGTCCCGCCCCCGGACAGTGCGCGCATAACGGACAGGGCAACGCGTTCGTAGCCGCCCCCTGCCAGATCAGACTCGTCGCGCTGCTCCCCATGCGTCCGCGCTTCGGCCAGGTAGCCTTCCTCGCGGGAGCGCCGGGCAGCATCCCAGACCTTATAAGGATGTGGGGCCTGAAGAAGCGAGGGGTAGAGCGACTGTTGCTGGTCGTGGATGGACGCCCCGCGCGTTTCGCGTTGCTGTCCAATGGCTTCAGTGGCCTGTGACGTTTGGTAGTAGTAGTACAGGTATTCGTTGGGCAGGCAGCCAAGTTGCAGCAGGGTGTGCTGGCCGAACAACCGCCCCTCCTCCATGGTTTCGAGGGCAGCGTGATCGGACAGCAGAGCAGGTAGCAGATCCGTTCCACGAGGAGCCAGCCGGTAAAGCCAGCCGAGGTGGTTCAGCCCGTAGTAGCCCACGCCGTCGAGCGTTCCTTCTTTGAGGGGCGCCCCCGCAGCCCGGGCGGCACGCTGGACCAAACCATCGGCGGAGTCGCAGATGCCGATCACCTTGCGTCCCAGGACGGGAACCAGCGCTTCGGTGACCATGCCGGCAGGATTGGTGAAGTTGATGAGCCACGCGTCGGGGCAATGGCGACGCATCGCCTCAGCGAGCTGCAGCATGTGGGGGATCGAGCGGAGCGCATACGAGATGCCGCCGGCGCCGGTGGTCTCCTGTCCAAGCAACCCCAGCCTCAAGGGAATCTGCTCGTCCGCGATCCTCCCCGCAGTACCGCCTGGGCGGATTGCGGCGAACACCATGTCTGTTCCCGTGAGTGCCTGCTCGAGGTCTGTGGAAACCACGACGGCGGGTGCGGAACCTCTGTCCGCCGGCATGTCGCGGAGTACCGCCTCAATGGCCGCCAGCCGCGAGCCGTCCACGTCAAAAAGGACGAGTTCATCCACCAGTCCGGCGAACGGACCGGCGCACAAAGCCCGGTATACAAGGGGAACCCGGAATCCGCCGCCACCGGCAATCATGAGCCGCATGGTCCGAGTCTATGCAGGCCCGCAAGTCTATGCAGCCCAGTACGTGCAGCGTAGTCTGCCGTGCATGGACGCTAAACCCCAGCGACGCTTCGATCCCCTGGCTGCGCTGCGGTCGGATGGGGACCACCAGTGCGACCTCCTCCTCACTGGAACGGTTTTCCAGGACATCATCTTCACCGGGCTCCCGCACGCCCCGGAACCCGGCACGGAGGTCTGGAGTGAGGGCATGGGCAGCTGCCCCGGTGGTGTCGCCAACCAGGCCATTGCCGCCGCGCGCCTCGGCTTGCGGACCAATCTCGCGGCAACCTTCGGGGACGACGGCTACGGTGACTACAACTGGCAGATCCTGGAAAGCCAGGAACACGTCGACCTTTCGCTCTCGCAGAAGGTTCCCGGCTGGCACTCACCGGTCACGGTATCCATGTGCGTGAACCAGGACCGGTCAATGGTGACCCACGGCCACCCCGCCCCGATCAGTTCCTCCGAGCTGATCGGGAAGCCACCCAAGGCGCTCGCCGCCGTCGCTGACCTGGGGGAGGAGCTGGAACCGTGGATGCTCGCAGCGAAGGAGGCCGGAACCAAACTCTTCGGCGTGGTGGGCTGGGACCCGACAGGGGAGTGGTCGGAGCGCCGGCTGAACCAGCTGGGGAACTTCTACGCCTTCCTGCCCAATGCCCCGGAAGCGATGGCGTTTACCGGGAAGGCCGACCCCTGGGCGGCCCTGTACTCCTTGGCTGACCGGGTTCCCGTGGCAGTGGTAACCCTTGGCCCCCAAGGCGCGGTGGCAGTGGATTCGGAAACGGGTGAAGAGGAGTGGGTGCCGTCCCTGCCCGTATCAGCTTCCGATCCCACGGGCGCCGGGGACTGTTTCGGGGCGGCCTTCATTGTGGGATGCCTGGCAGGGTGGAGGTTGGGGGACCGGCTCCGGTTCGCGAACCTTTGCGCCTCCTTGGCGGTCCAGGAAGTGGGCGGCTCACTGGCAGCACCGGGTTGGGGTGACATCGCCGACTGGTGGCAACGGGCGAATGCGAGGAAGGAGCGTCAGTCAAGTCAGTGGTTGAGGCGCTTCGCCTTCCTGGAACCGATCGTCAAGGACATTCCGGCGGAAGCACAGCGTCGGGCCCGGGCGACCATCGCGCATTTGTCGGACGCGCAGTAGCCGTGAGAGCCCCACAGCTAACCGCGCAGTTAACCCGAGTTCACTGACAGCACTAGAATCTCTAGGGTGACTTACGAAGCAGCTGCAGATATCGGTATCGGGTCGAAGGCCTCCATAGCAAAGTCAGCGGTGCTGGAACGCTCCGCCGTGATCGACCTCGACGCCGTGCGGCACAACGTTCGTCAGTTCGTCGGCATCGCCTCCCCGGCCGCTGTGATGGCCGTGGTGAAGGCAGACGCTTATGGCCACGGTGCCGTGCAGGTTGCCCGGGCAGCCCTCGACGCCGGAGCGGCCTGGCTGGGTGTCGCCCACATCTCCGAGGCGCTCGCCCTGCGTGCCGCCGGGGTTGATGCCCCGCTACTCGCCTGGCTGCACACCCGTGAAAGCAACTTCCAAGCGGCAGTGGCCGCCGGCATCGACGTCGGAATTTCCGGTTGGGAACTCGAAGCCGTGGTGGCTGCCGCCCGGGAGCAGGAGCGGCCGGCGCGTGTGCACCTCAAGGTGGACACGGGACTGGGCCGGAACGGCTGCCCCATCGCTGACTGGGACCAGTTGTTGGGCCAGGCCATGGAGTACCAGGATCAAGGCCTCTTGCGGGTGGTGGGCATCTTCTCTCACCTCGCCGTTGCTGACGAACCCCATCGCCCTGAAACCGATGATCAACTGGCTGTCTTCCGGGAAGCCATCGCCATGGCCGAGGACGCGGGCGTGGATACCGAGGTCCGGCACATTGCCAACACGCCGGCGGCGTTGTCCCGCCCGGATTCACACTTCGACCTCGTCCGAGTGGGCCTGGGCATCTACGGATTGTCGCCCTTCGACGGGGCTACGTCTGCGGAACTTGGCCTGCATCCCGCCATGACGGTCCGGACCCTCCTGTCCAACTGCAAGAAGGTGCCCGAAGGCCAGGGCGTTTCCTACGGACTCAATTACCGGACCAGCCAGGAAAGCACGCTGGGCCTGGTGCCGCTGGGCTATGCAGACGGTGTCCCGCGGATCGCCACGGGAGGTCCTGTTCGGGTGGACGGCATCAACTACCCTGTGGTTGGCAGGATTGCCATGGACCAAATGGTCATTGACCTGGGGCCGCTGTCCCCTGAAGAGGCGGCAAATCTCAAGGGCGCCGAGGCTGTTATGTTCGGCAACGGTGCCGACGGCGGGCCCACCGCCGATGATTGGGCGGCCGCCGCGGGAACCAACAACTACGAAATCGTGACGCGCATCAGCCCCAGGGTTCCGCGCAGTTACGTCAATGAGCTGCCCGCCCGGATCGAACTCAACAATGCAGCAGATACGGCCGCGCTGTGAGCGAAGCCCAGTGGGAGCGCACGCTGACGGTCACGACGGCGGAGCAGACCCATGCGCTCGCGGCAGCTTTGGGTGGGGTGCTTGAGGCCGGGGATCTTCTGGTCCTGACCGGCGAACTGGGTGCGGGCAAGACGACGTTCACCCAAGGACTTGGCGAGGGCCTGGGAGTCCGTGCCGGCATCATTTCGCCGACGTTTGTCCTGGTACGGATCCACCCCAATCTCGCTGATGGACCCAGGCCCGGGGGCCCGGACCTGGTCCATGTTGACGCTTACCGGCTGGACTCGGCAGCGGAGATTGACGATATCGATCTGGAGAACACCATGGATACAGCGGTCACCGTGGTGGAATGGGGCCGGGACCGGGTGGAGCACCTCTCGGACAGCCGCTTGGAGGTTGACCTTCTCAGGTCTGTTGGCGGGGATAACACGGCAGCCACAACGGACGGCGATGTCATGGACTTCGATACCGATGACGACGACGAACCCCGCACCATCGTTTTCCGTGGATTTGGTCCCCGCTGGGCCGAGGCACCGAAGCTCTTGGAGACCAGCGAAAACGGAGGCTACTGATGCTGATACTGGCCATTGATACCTCAGCGGTTGCCAGTGCGGCCCTGATCTCGGATGATGCCATGGAAAGTGTGGTGGACTCTTTCGCTACGGAGGACACCCGAAGCCACGCGGAAGTGCTGGCTCCCGGGATTGAAAAACTCCTGGCTGGTGCCGGGGTCACCGGCGCGGACATCGATGCGATTGTCACCGGTGTGGGACCCGGCCCGTTCACCGGGCTCCGCTCCGGTATCGCCACCGCCCGCACTCTCGCCTTCGTGTGGGACAAGCCGCTGTATGGGCTCATGAGCCTGGATGCCATCGCCTTGGAAGTGGCGGAGTCCACCGCGGCGACCCCCGAGTTCCTGGTGGCTACGGATGCCCGACGCAAGGAGGTCTACTGGGCTCGATACAGCCTGGCCGACGGCCAGCTTCCGGAGCTCGTGGACGGCCCCCACGTTGGTTTCGCCTCGGAGCTTCCGGACTTGCCGGTGTTTGGAGCAGGGGCAGGCCTCTACGCCGATGTCCTCAAGGCGGATGAAGATTTTGCCACCACCCAGCCGGATGCGGCCTCGTTGGGCCAATTCGCCTTGGCCAAGCTCACTGCCGGGCAGGCTTTGCTTGACTCAACACCCTTGTATTTGCGGGAATCGGACGCCCAGGTGCCTGGCCCCAGGAAGCGTGCACTGTGATGGGAGGGACACTGTGAAACTGTCACCCAAGCTGGAACTCGCAGGAGTTTCCCTGCGCGACATGACCGAGGCCGATGTCCCGGCCGTGGAGACGCTGGAGCGCCGGCTGTTCCCCGTGGACGCGTGGCCCTTGCAAATGTTCTTCGACGAGTTGGCCCAGCCTGAGACCCGGCGCTACGTGGTGGCAGAGGTTGCAGGGGAGATCGTGGCTTACGCCGGATTGATGTGCATCGAGCCGATCGCGGACGTCCAGACGATCGCCGTCGTGCCTGAATTCGAGGGCAAGGGTATTGGCTCTGCTGTCCTGACAGAACTGATTGACGAAGCGCGGCGCCGCCGTGCCGAGGACGTCCTGCTGGAAGTGCGGGCGGACAATCCCCGCGCCCAGCAACTGTACTTGCGGTTCGGTTTCGAGCAGATCCACGTCCGTCCCCGCTACTACCGGGACGGCACGGACGCCCTGATTATGCGCCTTGAACTGAACAAACCCCAAAAAGGAGCCACAGCGTGAGCGGGCCGAATCCGGAACAGCCAAAGCAGCCGCTGGTGCTTGGCATTGAGTCATCCTGCGACGAGACCGGTGTGGGAATCGTGCGGGGGACCACCCTGCTGACCAACACGGTGTCATCGTCCATGGATGAGCATGTTCGCTTTGGCGGCGTTATCCCGGAGATCGCGTCACGCGCACACTTGGACGCCTTTGTGCCCACCTTGCAGGAGTCGCTCCACGAGGCCGGCGTCACCTTGGATGACATCGATGCCATTGCCGTCACGTCCGGTCCGGGCCTTGCAGGGGCGCTGATGGTGGGTGTTTGCGCTGCCAAAGCCCTTGCCGTTGCTACCGGCAAGCCGCTCTACGCCATCAACCACTTGGTGGCGCACGTTGGCGTGGGGTTGCTGGATAGTGGGGCACCTTCGGAAAGAGCGTCCGACGCCGTTGCTGCCGCCGGCCTGGGTGCCGGAAAGCTTCCGGAGAACCTCGGAGCATTGCTGGTATCGGGTGGACATACGGAAATCCTGCGCATCCGGAGCATCACGGACGACGTGGAGCTGCTGGGTTCAACCATCGACGATGCCGCCGGCGAAGCGTACGACAAAGTGGCCCGCATCCTTGGTCTCGGGTACCCGGGCGGGCCTGCCATCGACAGACTGGCACGCCAGGGCAACTCCAAGTCCATCCGTTTCCCCCGTGGACTCACGCAGCCCAAATACATGGGCACCGCGGAGGATAAGGGACCGCACCGTTACGACTGGTCCTTCAGCGGCCTGAAAACAGCCGTGGCCCGGTGCGTCGAGCAGTTCGAAGCCCGGGGCGAGGAAGTTCCCGTGGCAGATATCGCGGCAGCGTTCCAGGAGGCCGTGGTGGACGTCATCAGTTCAAAGGCGGTCCTGGCCTGCAAAGAGCACGGCATCACTGACGTCCTGCTGGGTGGGGGCGTTGCAGCGAACTCAAGGCTGCGGGAACTGACTGGGCAGCGCTGTACCTCCGCAGGTATCAAATTGCATGTTCCGCCGCTGGATCTTTGCACGGATAACGGAGCCATGGTTGCCGCGCTCGGAGCGCAGCTGATCATGGCCGGCATTGCTCCCAGCGGAGTTTCCTTCGCGCCGGATTCTTCCATGCCGGTGACTACGGTCTCAGTGCCCGCCTAGCGCTCCGCGGGCTAGTACAGCTAGGCGTCCGGACCCTTGCGCATCTGCTGGACGAGGTCCATGACCACTGCCTGCAGGTCGCCGTTGTGTTCAGCGGCCACCCGGCGCTGGCGTTGGTAGCTTGCTCCGCGCTCGATAATCTTCAGGACGTCCGAGAGTTCTTCGGAGCAACCGAGCTTGGCCGCTACAGGTTCCAGCCGGGCGACGGTTTCAGCGAGGTGCTCTGTGACCAACTGCTCGTTGCCCTCGGCGTCGAGAATGATGATGGCTTCCATGCCGTACCGTGCGGCGCGCCATTTGTTCTCCTGCACATGCCACGGCGGCATGGTGGGGATGCTGCCGCCGGCATCAAGGATGGAGGAGAACTCGTCCACGAGGCATTGGGTCAGCGCAGCAATGGCGCCTACTTCTTCAAGTGTGGCCAAGCCGTCGCAGATGCGCATCTCGATGGTGCCCAGGTTCGACACGGGGCGGATGTCCCAGCGGATTTCGGAGGTCGCGTCAATGACACCTGTGGTGAACATGTCCTGGACGTAGGACTCGTAGGCCTCCCATGTTTCGAACTGGAAGGGCAGCCCGGCGGTGGGAAGCTGCTGGAACATGAGCGCACGTTGGGAAGCGTAGCCGGTTTCTTCGCCGGCCCAGTACGGGCTGGAGGCGGACAACGCCTGGAAGTGCGGGAAGTAGTTGACCAGGCCGTCCAGGATGGGGAGGACCTTGTCCCGGCGGTCGATGCCCACATGGACGTGAACACCGTAGATCACCATCTGGCGTCCCCACCATTGGGTCCGCTCGATCAGCTTGGCGTAGCGTTCCTTGTCCGTGACGGGCTGGAGCAGGGGAGGGCTGAACGGGTGGCTGCCTGCGCAGAACACCTCCACGCCCATGGGGTCGGTGACTTCACGGACGGCGGCCAGGGATCGGCTGAGGTCTTCCTTGGCATCCTTGACGGTCTCGCAAATGCCGGTGACCAGTTCCACAGTGTTGAGGAGCAGTTCGCGCTTGATATGGGGGTGTTCGTCGTCCTCATTGAGGTCGGGGTGGTTCGCGGCGACGCCCTTCAGGACATCGTTGGCCACTGATACCAATTCCCCGGTGCGTGCATTGACGAGCGCCAACTCCCATTCCACACCCAGTGTCGATTGCCTGGATGGCGCAAAATCAATCTGCACGTAGTCCCCTCATAGTCTGTCTCAGCCGGACACGGTTCCCCGCTGTGGGGCCGCCAGCGGTCGGATCAAGTCTAATGCAGCCGGAACACAGGTGGCTGCTGGGGACTAGCGGGAGACAAAGACCGTCATTTGCTAATGAGAATGATTCGCAATAGAATCAACGCATGCATCTTACAGTCCTCAGTTCCCTGGACAGCCAATGCCGGGAGTCAGCCGCCGCCAGGCTCGGCCAGACCCACGCCAATTCCGTAGTGGTCCTTCACGATCTTCTGGATGGTTCACTGGTCCTGCGGCGCGTCTATCGGAACGGCCAGTTGTTCGAACGCGAAACCACGGTGTTGGAGCATGGTTGCCTTAGCTGCACCGTCAGGTTGGACGTTGTCCCGACGGCGGAACGCCTCGGCTCATGCGGCTTCGACCACGTTGTCCTGGGCCTCCCACCCGGCGTCGCAGCAGGGATGGCTGTTGCCGGGCTTCGACGTGGATTGAGCCGCCCGGCGGTGATCGACAACGCCGTCCTGGCCTTGGACCCCGTGGACCTGGACGACCATATCTGGGATCGTCACACGTTGTTTGAATCAGGATTCACGTCCATGCCCACTGATGATCGCACCAGTGGAGAATTTCTGATCGGCGAGTTCGGGCAGGTGGACACCGTGATGGTGCACCCCGGACTGGGGGCCGTGCTGACCGGCGAGCCCCGCGAGGGCTCCGCACAGTGGCTGCTGGGTGTCGAATTACTCGGCCAGTTGGCGTCCCATGCCGGAGTTGTTGGCGCGGCTGACGACTACCGGCCGGGATGCTTCGACGACGCCGAAGCCGCGGCCCGTAACCGGCCCGGCGTCGTGCGTGTGCCCGTCAGCGAAGCCAAAGGTTCCTTCCGGACGGTGCTCCGGAAAGCGGGTCGACCACTGCATCCTGGGCGCTTCCGTGATGCGCTGCCACAGCTGGCGGCCGGCACGCACTGGCTGCGTGGCCGGCTCTGGATCGCATCGGCGCCTAAAACGCGGATCGCCGTCCAGGGAATCGGGCCGCGCGTGTGGCTGGAAAGCACCGGAAAGTGGCTGGCTGACACTGTTGAATCAGCGCCCGGCCTCGCGCGCCCGGGGAAGGCAGGCGCCGACGTCGACTCCCTCCTTGACTGGCACCCCAGCCATGGCGACCGCGGAACTGTGCTGGCCATCACCGGAAGGTCGGAGGACATTGATCCCCAGGAAATCAGCGATCTGCTGGACGGCTGCCAACTAACGGAGGCGGAGATGGAGCAGGATTTCGGCGTCTGGGACGACCCCCTGGAACTCAGCGACGCCCTCTAAACCGAACACCCACACAAAGGAGAAACACCATGAAAGTCAGGAATTCGCTGCGTGCCCTCAAGAAGATCCCCGGCGCCCAGATCGTGCGCAGGCGGGGGCGCACCTTCGTCATCAACAAGAACAACCCGCGGATGAAGGCGCGGCAGGGCTAACAGCACGGCGTTGTTTAATGGGGGAATGCCAATCCTGAACAAAGACATGTCCCTGTGCATTTCGCTTGCGGCCCGGCCCAGCAATATCGGGACCAGGTTCCACAACTATCTGTACGATCTGCTCGGCCTGAACTTTGTCTACAAGGCATTCGCCCCCGCGGACATCACCCTTGCGGTAGCGGGCATCCGCGGCCTCCCGATCCGGGGCGCCGCGGTGTCCATGCCGTACAAGGAAGCCGTCATCCCGCTGGTTGACGTCATGGACCCGTCGGCCAAAGCCATTGATTCGGTGAATACCATCGTCAATAACCACGGTGTCCTCACCGCCTACAACACGGACTACATCGCGATCGCCCGGCTCCTGAAGGACCACCAGGTTCCCAGCAGCCACACGGTGCTGCTCCGCGGTGCCGGCGGCATGGCCAAGGCCGTAGCCGCAGCCCTTCGGGACGCCGGGTTCACCGCTGTGACCATCGTGGCACGCAATGAGGGCACCGGCCGTGCGCTCGCAGACCTCTACGGCTTCGGATGGCAGGACGACGTCAACGGCTCAACCGCGGACCTCATCATCAACGTCACTCCCTTGGGAATGGCAGGTGCGGATGAAACCGCCCAGTCCTTCGATGACGCCACTATTTCCGCTGCCCAGGTGGTGTTCGACGTCGTGGCATTGCCGTCGGAGACGCCGCTCATCACCGCTGCCCGGCGAGCCGACAAGAAGGTGATCACGGGCGCCGAAGTCATCGCTATCCAAGCCGAGGAGCAGTTTGTCCTATACACGGGCGTGCGTCCGAGCGCCGAGCAGGTGCGTGAAGCTTCGGAGTTCTCCCGCCGCTAGCTCTTGTGACACATCAGGCCGTCACTGGCTCCACGACAACAGCCACTCTTTCCTCGCCGATCCGGGTGAGGACCAAGGTGGCTGTTTTCGCATCCTTGCCCTTGATGGGTTTGGCGGGAAGCAGTTGCTTCCGCAGCTCCTCCGGGGTCACTGCCGTGCCGCGCTTCTTGATATCCAGCACCGTGACGCCGTTGTTCTTCACCCATGCCTTGAGCGCCTTGACGTTGTAGGGCATCACTTCAAGCACTTTGTAGGCACGGGCGAACGGGGTGTCATGCAGCTCGGGGGCGCATATGTAGGCGATGTGCTCGTCCACCAGATGCCCACCGAGGCGTTCTGCGACGTCGGCCACCAGCCCTGCCCGGATCACCGCCCCATCGGGTTCGTAGAGGAAGCCCCCGACAGGTCCGACGGCGGCTACCGGGCCGCCGTCGAAATCCGCACCGCTGGTGATTTCAGCGGCGCCTTGGCTGCCGATAACCAGCGCTGCGCGACGCACGCCGGCGCGGGCCACTGCGTTGAACCATAAGGTCACTTCGGTAACATCGCCGCCCACTGAGACCCATTGGGCCTCGCAGCCTGACGGCACGGAATCATGGGGGATGCCGGGACCCATTTTGACGCCGATTGCGCGGCCGGTGGCTGCCAGGCGTTCAACGAAGGACAACGGGGGAGAGAACGCTTCAGGGTCCCAGATCCGCTTGGTTCCGGAAGTGGACGTGGTTCGCCGGGCAGGATCCAGCCATACACCGTCGATCCCGTCCAGTTCCACGGACGTGGCATCCGAGTGCACCACAGTGGCGTGCGGGAATGGCATGAGGTTGATCGTGGCGCAGGCGGCAGTGGTTTCATCCATCTCAACGGCGGTCACCGAAATGTCCATGGAAGCCATCGCCATGGAATCGGCACCAAGGCCGCAGCCGAGGTCGGCAACGTGCGGGATGCCCGCCTTCGCGAAACGCTCGGCGTGCCGGGCCGCGACGTTCAAGCGCGTTGCCTGCTCCAGTCCCGCTTGAGTGAAAAGCATCTGCCGGGCGAACTCGCCGAACTTGGCCTCGGCACGTGTCCGCAGGCGGGATTGCGTGAGGACCGCGGCCACGAGTTCGGGGGAGTGGCCCGCTTTCCGGAGCTCGGCATTGACGCTGAACGAGTCGGCTTCCCGGTAGGGCCCCAAGGAGGCAAGAAGTTCCCATCCTTCAGTTGTCAGCAAGGGCGCGATCTGTTCCTGCGGTGCGTGAGGCATGGGATCAAGCCTAACGGCGCGGTGCTTGACAACGTGACCGGCGAATCAGCCCGATAGGGTTGTTTTCATGGAAGACAACGCAGCCCCGCATCACTCCACCATGACAAAGTTCGCTCGTCCGGCCCTGATAGCGGGGGCAGTGATCGCGGTGGTTTGCGTCGGCCTGCTAATCATTATCTTCGCGCTGGATTCCTTCAATGCCGCCACCTACTCCGTCGCCGGCAAGAGCGTTAACGACGCCACCGAGGAAGCGCGGGGCATCCGCGAACTCTACAGCGGCGCCAGAACCGGTGGAATCATCACCTTGGTGATCTCCGGCGTCGTTGCTATTGCCGCTGCCGTAGTGCTGTATCTGAACCGCGGCAACGCTCCGCTGGACGAGGATGACGACGGCGAGGACTACGATCTGGACGACCTCACCGGCCGGTGACGGAGGTTCACTCATGACGAAATTCTGGCACTCGCCTTGACCGAGTGCTAACGCTTACATAGAGTCTTGTTAGCACTCTCCCCCGGAGGGTGCTAATCACGCCAAGCGTCTTCCGGCACCGCGACGACGGTTGTACGCTCCGGCACCCTAGTTCTTAGTCCATGAATCAGCTCATGAAAAGGAGAGTCCGAGTGTCGGTCTCGATTAAGCCTCTTGAGGATCGTATTGTTGTTCGCCCGCTCGAAGCAGAGCAGACCACGGCTTCCGGCCTGGTAATTCCGGACTCCGCACAGGAGAAGCCGCAGGAAGGCGAAGTTGTTGCAATCGGCCCCGGCCGTTTCGATGACAACGGCAACCGCGTACCGGTTGACGTAGCTGTTGGCGACGTCGTCATCTACTCCAAGTACGGTGGAACCGAAGTCAAGACCGGCGGCAACGAGTACCTCGTTCTGTCCGCCCGCGACGTCCTTGCGATCGTCGTAAAGTAACTTCCTGGAGCCCCGCACCGCCGCCGCGTTGGAATCATTCCGACCGTCAGCGGTGCGGGTTTTCTGTCTTGAAAGGACACAACCATGGCAAAGCAGCTTGCTTTTAACGATGCTGCCCGCCGGTCTCTTGAGGCCGGTATCGACAAGCTCGCCAACACTGTCAAGGTGACGCTTGGCCCGCGCGGCCGCAACGTCGTGCTGGACAAGAAGTGGGGCGCTCCCACGATCACCAACGACGGTGTGACCATCGCCCGCGAAGTTGAGCTTGACGACCCCTACGAGAACCTTGGCGCACAGCTGGCCAAGGAAGTAGCAACCAAGACCAACGATGTCGCCGGCGACGGCACCACCACGGCCACCGTGCTGGCACAGGCCCTGGTCAAGGAGGGCCTCCGCAACGTTGCTGCCGGCGCCGCTCCTGGCGAGATCAAGCGCGGCATCGAGGTTTCCGTCGAAGCGATCGCAGCCCGCCTCCTGGAGAACGCCCGCGAAGTCGAAGGCACCCAGGTTGCCAGCGTCGCAGCCATCTCCGCGCAGAGCGACGAGGTTGGCGAACTGCTGGCCGAAGCGTTCGGCAAGGTTGGCAAGGATGGTGTCATCACCATTGAAGAGTCTTCCACCACCCAGACCGAACTGGTGCTCACCGAGGGCATGCAGTTCGACAAGGGCTACCTTTCCCCGTACTTCGTCACCGACGCAGAGCGCCAGGAAGCAGTTCTTGAAGACGCCCTCATCCTGATCAACCAGGGCAAGATCTCCTCGCTGCAGGACTTCCTGCCGCTGCTGGAAAAGGCCCTGCAGGCCAACAAGCCGCTCTTCATCATTGCTGAAGACATCGAAGGCGAAGCCCTCTCCACGCTGATCGTCAACCGTATCCGCGGCACGCTCAACGTTGTTGCCGTCAAGGCTCCGGGCTTCGGCGACCGCCGCAAGGCCATGCTCCAGGACATCGCGACGCTCACGGGCGCCCAGGTTGTTTCCCCGGACCTCGGCCTGACCCTGGACAGCGTTGGCCTCGAGGTACTTGGTACCGCTCGCCGTATCACGGTGACCAAGGACAACACCACCATCGTTGACGGCGCCGGCACGGCCCAGGACGTTGCCGACCGCGTGGCGCAGCTGCGTGCTGAGCTCACCCGGACGGACTCCGACTGGGACAAGGAAAAGCTGCAGGAACGCCTGGCCAAGCTGGCCGGCGGCATCGGCGTGATCAAGGTTGGCGCAGCCACCGAGGTTGAGCTGAAGGAAAAGAAGCACCGCATCGAGGACGCTGTTTCCTCCACGCGTGCAGCCCTGGAAGAAGGCATTGTTTCCGGTGGCGGTTCCGCTCTCATCCACGCCCTCAAGGCGCTGGACGAGTCCCCGGCCGTCAAGGCCCTGGAGGGTGACGCGGCAGCTGCTGTGGGCATCGTCCGCCGCGCCTTGGTTCAGCCTTTGCGCTGGATCGCCCAGAACGCCGGCTTCGATGGCTTCGTGGTTGTTGCCAAGGTTTCCGAGCTGGAAGCCAACCACGGCTTCAACGCCAAGTCCGGCGAGTACGAGGACCTGATCGCCGCTGGCGTGATCGACCCCGTCAAGGTCACCCGTTCGGCTCTCCGCAACGCCGCTTCCATCGCTGCCCTGGTTCTCACCACCGAGACCCTGGTTGCCGAGAAGCCGGCTGAGGAAGAAGACGCACACGCAGGCCACCAGCACTAAAAGCCTGTTATACAGAAGCCCCGGTCACCTTGACCGGGGCTTCTGTTGTTTCCGGGGTGGTGTCGTGGCCTGTGTCGCTCAGCTATTGTGAGCGCACGACGGCGGCGGTAACCTGACGCTAATACGGCGGCTTGGGTGCGTCAACGGGGCGCATCGACGCCGACGGGTAAGCCATGACGATGCCTGCCACAGCTTTGGACCTGGGACGCTCGGCATTCTCCGAGCACCGCTGGAGCGATGCCTTCGAATGCCTCGCACGCGCCGACACCGCAGGGGGACTGCCTGCTCAAGACATCGAGTTGGTGGCCTCCGTAGCGATGCTGTTGGGCAAAGACACCGAGGGCGTGGCCTACTTGACCCGGGCGCACGACGAATTCATCACGCTGGGCGACACGGATAGTGCCGCACGCTGCGCAGCGTGGCTGGTGCTGTACTTGATGGATCTCGGTGAGCCCGCCCGCAGCAGCGGCTGGATGTCCCGGGCCAAGCATCTGGTGGAAGGGCTGGATAGCCCTACTGCAGCGGAGGGCTACCTGTTGGTTCCGGAGGCACTTGGTGCCCTGTACGGAGGAGCTCCGGAGGCGAGCTTTGCGATTTTCAGCCGGGCGTTGGAGATCGGCCGGCACTTCCAGGACAAGGACCTCATGGCGCTGGGCCAGCTCGGCGTCGGAACCGCCAGGCTCACCCTCGGATTCCCTGATGAGGGCCTTCAACTTCTTGATGAAGTGATGGTCTCGGTCATCGCGGGCGAAGTTTCGCCCATCCCGTCCGGGATCATCTACTGTGCGGTGATCGGCAACTGCCGTTTGGTGTTGGATGTCGGCCGTGCCCAGGAGTGGACGGCCGCGTTGGAGAAATGGTGCGGGGCCAGGCCGGACATGGTCATGTTCAGCGGGCAGTGCCAGTCCCACCGGGCGGAGTTGTTTCTCCTCCATGGCGCATGGGATGACGCCCTTGCCGCGGCGCGGATTGCCCAAGACCGTGCGCGGCGGGGCGATCCGGAAGCCACTTACGGCGCTTGGTACCAGCAAGGGGAAATTCTCCGTCTCAGGGGAAGCCTGGCCGAAGCCGAAGCTGCCTATGCAAGGGCAGGGGAGACAGGTTTCGAGCCTCTTCCCGGTATGGCCCTGGTGCGATTGGCCCAGCAGAACGGCCCCCAGGCCCAGTCCATGATGCGTCGGGCAGTGGCAGCATCGGATCCTGCCAACCGGCGAAGACTTCTTCCGGCTCTTGTTGAGGTGGAACTCGCCTCCGGTGAGCTGGCAGCGGCAAGGTCCGCTGCCAATGAATTTGCGTCCCTCGTTAACCCGGAAAAGCGCCCTCTGGAAGCTGCCCTCGCTGCCCACGCGGAGGCGAGCGTGCTCTTGGCTGAAGGCAGCGCGGAAGCTGCCCTGATGGCGGCACGGACGGCATGGAGGCTGTGGTTCTCCCTTGAAGCACCGTATGAGGCAGCCCGTTGCCGCGTGCTCGCGGGCAGGGCCTGCGCGGCGCTGGGCGACCCTGATTCGGCGACCATGGAATTCGAAGCGGCCCGGGCGGAATTCGTGGAGCTGGGTGCCGCTCCCGCGGCCTCAGAAGTAGTGGGCAACAGTGGAGAACGCGATCAAGGCACCAGCTCGCCGCTTACTGTCCGCGAACTGGAGGTCCTGCGTCTGGTGGCGGAGGGCAACGCGAACAAAACCATTGCCCGATCCCTTTACCTCAGCGAAAAGACCGTTGCGCGGCACGTGAGCAATATCCTCACCAAACTCGCTGTGCCATCGCGCGTGGCTGCGAGCCGGTATGCGTTCGATCACCATCTGTTGAGCTAACGCCATCTGTTGAGGTAACGCCCGTTCGCCTGTGCGCATAAGTACCCATGCAGCGTGGGTGGGAATGGGTCATTTTGCCGACGCGGTGGATGGGGCTGGACTCATAGCTTGGCTGTATGAACATTCCACTGCTTGCCGGCACCGTGTCCACCGTGCTCTTCGCCGCCAGCATGCTCCCCATGCTTCTGAAGGCCGTGCGCACCAAGGACCTTGAGTCATACAGCGTCGGCAACATCGCCACCACCAACGTGGCCAACGCAGTGCATTCGTTCTATGTCTTTGATCTTCCGGCAGGCCCCGTATGGCTGCTGCACTCCTTCTACGTTGTGGCGTCTGCCCTCATGCTCCTGTGGTGCCTGCGCTACCGGAAGGTTCCTGAAGACACACACAAAGAACCCATCGGAGAGCCAGTAATTGAAGGGAAAAAGTCATGAACTGGAGCCAGAACCCAGCAGTAGACACGCTCATAGTAGGAGGTGGACAGGCAGGCTTGGCGATTGGATATTGGCTGGCACAAGAAGGCAGCAGCTTCCTGATAGTGGATGAAAATGCCAGGACGGGAGACTCTTGGCGGCAGCGATGGGATTCCCTGCGGCTGTTCACTCCCGGCAAGTACGACGGCCTTCCCGGGGCGCCGTTCCCCGGCGACAGGTTGAGTTTCCCCACCAAGGATGAGCTGGCTGACTACCTTGAGGACTACAAGCGTCGCTTCGACCTGCCGATCGAACACAATGTGCGTGTCGACGGCCTTGTGAGCGACGGGGATGGATTCCAAGTCACCTCGGGGCAGCGATCATGGCATGCCAGGAACGTGGTTATTGCCACGGGGGGATACCGCGTGCCCAAGACCCCGGCCTTCGCCGGGGAGCTGTCGGCGGACATACTCCAACTCCATTCCCAGGACTACAAGAATCCTTCCCAGCTCCAGCCCGGCCCTGTCCTGGTGGTGGGACTGGGGAACTCAGGGGCGGAGATTGCCATGGAGGTCAGCGGGAGCCATCCGACCGCTGTGGCGGGAGCACCCGGTGGCGAGCTCCCCGTGCGCCACGGACGTGCAGCAGCGCGCTTCGTGCTTCCGGTCATTCGTTTCGCGGGCCTGCACGTGCTCACACTCGACACCCCTGTTGGCCGCAAGGTTGCTCCAAAGTTCATGCAGAAGGCTGCGCCGCTGATCCGGACCAGGACCAAGGAACTGCGCGCTGCAGGTGTTGAATTGCTGCCCAGGGTCACCGGTGTCCGGGACGGGTATCCGGAAGTTGGCGGAGACACCCAAACGGTCAAACCTGCCAACGTTATCTGGTGCACGGGTTACCGGGACGACTACTCGTGGGTCCGGGTGCCCGTGGTGGACGGGGCCGGCAGGCTGCTGCAAAAGCGGGGAGTGGTGGCCGATGTTCCAGGTGTGTTCTTCATCGGCCAGGAATTCCTGTTCGCTGCGGCTTCGGCGACCCTTCCGGGGGTCGGACGGGACGCGCGCTACCTTGCCCGTCGGGTGGCCGCACCGCGTTCCAGCGGACTGGTGAACGTGTAATGGGTCACGTTAGTGAGGGGCGTGGCCGGCTGCAGTGTTAACGAGAGCGGGGAGTATCAGCACAGGTCACGCACAGGTTCGGGTGGCACAATGTATGGCTGGACCTGTGCTGATGGGGCTTCGGATGGCGGCCAGGGACACCCTTCCACATCGGTTGCGCGACTGAAACCGCGTAATATTGATGCTTTGTGCCAGAGCTTTGAGGAACTGCCTAACGTGACGACGCCAACGATTCCAGCCCCTGCCCACCACGGTAAGCGGGCTGCCGGACCCGTTGCAAAGTCTAAGTTCCGCCCCGAAATTCAGGGCCTTAGGTCCCTCGCAGTCCTGATGGTGGTCAGCTACCACATCTGGATCGGCAGGGTCTCCGGAGGCGTTGATGTCTTCCTCCTCATTTCAGCGTTCCTCATGACCCTCCAGTTCACGGGACGTTACAAACAGGGCCGCCCCATGGACCTTGTGCGCCACTGGCTGCACCTGTTCAGGCGGCTGCTGCCCGCCGTCGTCGTTGTTCTGGTGGGCACTCTCGCAGCAACCTTCGTTTTCCTGCCAGCCACGCGTTGGGTTGAAATTGTCCAGCAAACCTGGGCTTCGCTGTTTTACTTTGAGAACCGGCTGCTGCAGGAGCTGGCGGTTGATTACTATGCCACCGACCACAGCATGGCGAGCCCCGTTCAGCACTTCTGGTCCTTGTCCATCCAGGGCCAGGTATTCATTGTGTGGCCCATCATCTTTGCGACGGTTGCGCTGGTGTGCCGCCGCTTTGCCCTCCGCTACCGCGCCACTCTGGTGTATGTTTTCGCCATCATTTTCCTGGTCTCGTTCATCTACTCCATCATCTTCACAGCCAACAACCAGGCCGTGGCATACTTCGATACCTTTGCCCGTTTGTGGGAGTTCGCCTTGGGCACGCTGGTGGCGTTGGTGCTACCGGGCCTGGACTTCTCCAAACCCGTCCGTGTGATCTTGGGATGGGTGGGGGTGGCAGCGATGCTCACTTGCGGAATCCTGTTGCAGGTACAGACTGCGTTCCCGGGATTCGTCGCCTTGTGGCCCACGCTGGCCGCGGTCGCGGTGATCGCAGCCGGTCAGACCGGGAGCCGTTTCGGGGTGGACCGGATCCTGAGTTCCAAATTCCTGGTCCGGCTCGGTGACAACTCCTACGCCCTATACCTCTGGCACTGGCCCATCCTGGTGATTGCCCTGGCCTGGAGCGGCAAGGGTCAGGCCGGTTGGCTTTCCGGCACGGCCATCATTGCGCTGTCACTCGTTTTGGCGTTCCTGACCACCAAGTTCGTGGAGAAGCCGTTCCGGGAATGGAAATGGCCCGAGATGAAGCGCCGCCGCTCGGTCATCGCAATCGCGACGTGCCTGGCAGTCGTTTCCGCACCCCTGCTCGCTTTCCAGTACAAGCTGGACTTGGACCAGCAAGCTGCAGAGGCGCGAATGGTCTTCGACAATCCCGGGGCAAAGGCACTCCTGCCAACGTACGTGAATGAAGCGGCTCCAAATGCGCTCACTCAGCCCACCGCGGAAAGGATCGGGCGTGACTGGGCCCAACTGCCCGAGGGGTGCTCCGGAGACACGAAACCCGAGTCGCAGTTGCTGCGGGATAACTGCCGGCAGAACGGTGTGGGTTCCGACGCCACCAAGACAGTCCTGGTGGTAGGCAACTCGCACTCCCAGCAGTGGCTTGCCGCCATGGAAGTATTGGCGGAGCAGCATCATTGGCGTCTCTACTCGCTGCTGTACGGGGCGTGCCCCTTCATGACTGAAGACCCCGAGTCGGAGCCTGGCTGTAACGAGTTCAACCGTGAAGTGCGCAGCCACATCCGGGACCATACGCCGGATGCCATCTTCATGGTGGGCACAGCGGCTGTGTCGTCCTTGCCTGACGAAAGACTGACCCACGGCTTTGAGGACCTCGTTCCCGAGGTCACGGCACTGGGCATCCAAATGGTGGCAGTGCGGGATAACCCAAGGTTCACTTACAGCCTGACGGACTGCGCCCTCGCCAAAGGGGTGGACAGCCCTGATTGCCGTCCGCTGAAGTCGGACGTCCTGGCCGAACCCAGTCCTTTTGACGCCGTGGCGGGTAAATACCAGGACCTGATCCTGCTGGATATGACCGACCTTGTGTGCCTGGGGATCTACTGCCCGCCCATCATCGGTAACACCTTCGTGTACCTGGATGACAACCACCTGACCAAAACGTACGTCAAGAGCATGTCGGGCATGCTCGATGAAAGGTGGTTTGCCGCGACAGGGTGGCAACGATGATGGACACTCGCGCAAGAACGGCTGCCCCGCCAAGCAAGGAATCCACGACGTCGAAACCCGGCTTCCGCCCGGAAGTCCAGGGCCTGCGTGCCCTGGCAGTGCTCATGGTCGCGGCCTACCATATCTGGCTCGGCAAGGTCTCGGGCGGCGTGGACGTTTTCCTGCTGATCTCGGCTTTCCTGCTGACGCTGTCCTTCACGCGCAAGCTCGAAAGTCATAAGCCACTTCGACTCCTGCGGCATTGGCTGCACGTGTTCAAGCGGTTGCTGCCCGCCGTCGTCGTTGTCTTGCTGGCCGCCCTGGCAGGCACCTGGGCACTCATACCGCAGAGCCGGTGGCCCGATATCCTCACCGAGGCCTGGGCATCCCTCATGTACCGGCAAAACTGGCAGTTGGCCGCTTTCGCGGTGGACTACTACGCCCAGCAGCACGTTCATGCCAGCCCCCTGCAACACTTTTGGTCGCTATCCGTGCAAGGCCAGGTGTTTATTCTGTGGCCGTTGATCTTCGCCGGAGTCGCGCTTCTGCAACCGCAGCTGGCTAAGCTGTCTCCGCAGCGGAAGGCCGCAACCCACAGGCAGTTGCTGTTCATCGCCTTCGGCGCGGTCTTCCTGGCATCACTCGTGTTCTCCATCGAGCAGACCGCCAACAACCAAGCCCACGCTTACTTTGACACCCGTGCACGCCTATGGGAATTCGCGCTGGGTTCCCTTCTCGCCCTGGCGATCCCATACCTGAAACCGGGACGCCGGTTCCGTGTTTTCCTGGGATGGGCAGGAATTGCAGCGATGCTCGCCTGCGGGCTGATGCTCACGGTGGACCGCTCCTTCCCTGGATTCGTAGCCCTTTGGCCCACCCTTGCGGCTGCAGCAGTCATCATCGCGGGTCAGAGCGGTAGCCCCTTCGGTGCCGACCGTCTCCTGGGCTCACGCCCACTGGTCATGGTGGGTGACAACTCGTACGCCCTGTACCTGTGGCACTGGCCGGTTTTGGTGTTCTTCCTCCTGGCCACCGGCACTACCGCGCCCAGCCTCCTCCAAGGCCTGGGAATCATGACGGTTTCCATGCTGTTGGCGGTAGCCACCACAAGGTATGTGGAAGTTCCCCTGCGCCGCTGGAAGTGGCCGGACGTGCGGTCCTGGCGGGCCGCCGTCGTGATTGCCACGTGCGGTGCGCTGTTGGCGTTGCCGGTCACGGTGTGGCAAAGCGCCATCACCGCTGAAGCTGCAGCGATTGCGGATCAGCCCCACGAACTGACGCCGGGTGCTGCCGCGTTGTCCCCGGAGTACGCCGGTGAGCCGAGCGAAGAAGCCCTCATCATCCCCGCGCCCGCAGCCATGAAGGACGAGTGGGCAAACGTCGACGGCAAGTGCACCGGCGACAACGTACCCAGCGATCCGTTGCTGCAGGACTGCCTGCAAAATGAGGAACCGGCGGTGGTCACCAAGAGGATCGTGGTGCTCGGTGATTCCCATTCCCAGCAGTACACGGCTGCTCTTGGCCCGATTGCCAAAAAGCACGGCTGGGAAGTGGTGACGCTGCTTAAAGGTGGCTGCCGGTTCGGTGCCCAGTCGCCGGAGCGCCCCGATTTCTGCAACGAGTTCAACAAGGCAAGTTCCGCCTACGTGATGGAGCACAAGCCCGACGCAGTTTTCACCGTGGCATCCAAGACGCACGTCGATGCTCCATTTGAAACCGAAGTGCCCGGATACCTCGAAGGCATCAAGCCGTTCACGGACCTGGGAATCGATGTGGTGGGTGTCCGGGACAACCCGCGGTTCAGCTTCAATATGCCCGAGTGCGTGCAGAAGAAGGGCAAGGATTCGCCCGACTGCAATGTGCCCCTTGAAGAGTCCTTGGCGGCGTCATCACCTTTGGACGACTATGTAGGCAAGGTGGAGCGGCTCTACCTGATGGACATGAGCGACTTCATCTGCGAGCAAGGGACCTGTCCCGCGGTGGTTGGTAACGTCTACGTGTATAAGGACGACAACCACCTCACCAAGACCTATGTTCAAACCATGATCCCCATGTTTGAACAGCGGCTGCTGGCCGCTACCGGTTGGTCCGCAAGCTAGGTTCCGCGCTCGCCGGCGGTTTCAAACGTACGACGGCGGCCTGCCGCCAGTGCTGTTGCTCACAGTCAGGCGTCGCGGAATATGGCGATCGGCGCGGAGGTTCTAGTATTTATCCAATACCTTCTGCACAGGTAACTTTTGCACAGGTACTCTCTGCACAGGCCAGTCCCGTAATGACGGGCTGGTCATCAGTTGCAACCCCTACCAGTTAAGCCCCCGGAACCCAGGTAAGAGGCGCACACTCATGACCCAGCCCGAACACGATCCCTTTGGCTTTGTAGGCCTGACCTACGACGACGTCCTGTTGCTGCCCGGCCACACGGACGTCATCCCGTCCGACGCTGACACGTCCTCCCGCATTTCCAAGCGCATCTCTGTACAGACTCCTTTGCTTTCAGCAGCAATGGACACCGTGACCGAATCCCGCATGGCCATCGCCATGGCCCGGCAGGGTGGTTTGGGCGTGGTTCACCGTAACCTGTCCATCGATGACCAGGCCGAGCACGTAGACCGCGTCAAGCGCAGCGAATCCGGCATGATCACCAACCCGCTGACCATCGGCCCGCAGGCCACGCTGCAGGAGCTGGACGAGCTGTGTTCCCGCTACCGCGTTTCCGGGCTTCCCGTCGTGGACACGGACGGACGCCTGCTGGGTATCGTCACCAACCGCGATACCCGCTTCATTCCCGAATCTGAATTTCCGCTGCGCAGCGTTAGCGATGCCATGACCAAGATGCCGCTCATCACCGGTCATGTGGGTATCAGCCGTGAGGAAGCCTCCCACAAGCTGGCCACCAACAAGATCGAGAAGCTCCCGCTCGTTGATGAGCAAGGCCGCCTGATGGGCCTCATCACTACCAAGGACTTCACCAAGGCTGAGCAGTACCCGTTGGCCACCAAGGACGACGAAGGCCGCCTCCGCGTAGGTGCCGCCATCGGATTCTTCGGTGACGGCTGGGAACGCGCCATGAAGCTCGTCGACGCCGGCGTAGACGCACTGTTCGTTGATACCGCCAACGGCCACTCCCAAGGTGTGCTGGACATGATCCGCCGCCTGAAGTCGGATCCCATTGCGGCGCATGTGGACATCATCGGCGGCCAGGCAGCCACTCGTGAAGGTGCCCAGGCACTGATCGACGCCGGTGCTGATGGCATCAAGGTGGGCGTGGGGCCGGGATCCATCTGCACCACCCGCGTCGTCGCCGGCGTGGGCGTGCCGCAGATCACCGCCATCTACGAATCCGCCAAGGCAGCAATCCCCGCCGGTGTTCCCCTGATTGCCGACGGCGGCCTCCAGTACTCGGGCGATATCGGCAAGGCACTGGTTGCCGGAGCCGACACCGTGATGCTGGGCTCCCTCCTCGCCGGCTGTGAAGAGTCCCCGGGCGAGCTCATCTTCGTCAACGGCAAGCAGTTCAAGAGCTACCGTGGCATGGGCTCCCTTGGCGCCATGCAGTCGCGCGGCAAGAACACGTCCTACTCCAAGGACCGCTACTTCCAGGCCGACGTCTCGGGCGACGACAAGCTCATCCCCGAAGGCATCGAAGGCCGCGTTGCCTTCCGCGGTCCGCTGGCCTCCGTGGCTTACCAGTTGGTGGGTGGTCTCCGCCAGACCATGTTCTACACGGGCGCCCCCACCATCCCGGAGCTGAAGGCACGCGGCAAGTTCGTCCGCATCACGCCCGCAGGCCTGAAGGAATCGCACCCGCATGACATTCAGATGACCGTCGAAGCGCCGAACTACGGTTCCCGCTGATCACCCATCTGCTCAACAGCTGTTCCCCGTGGAAGTTTCCACGGGGAACAGCTGTTTAACAGGACGCGACATAAATGTCGGTCCCGAAGAATAGGCTGGGCACATGTCAGAAAAGCCCGCACAATCGCGGCACCCGGAGTCGGTCCGGCTGAACTCGGTCCCACCGGGGGCGCCGCCCCGCAAGCTCGCCTTGCGGCCATACGCGCGCGCCGTTGGGCAGGTCCTCAAGGTGAGCTTCAAAGCTTCACCCGGCGCAGTCATCATGAAGGTGGCAGGGTCCCTGATTTCGGCCACTCTGCCGCTGGTCACCACGTATTTCGCTGCACTGACCACCACAGCACTGGCGGCCGGGTACGCGGGAGACCCCGACGCCGGTCCCCGGGCCATTCTGTACGTCATCATCACCGCAGCGCTGGGATTGTTCTGGGGCGCCTTCAGCAGCGTTGACCGCTACATCCAGCAGCTGATGAGCTTCAAGGTGGGCGCCATCGTGGGCGACATGATGTACCAGCGCTTCCTCGCACTGGAATTCTGGCGCTATGACGACAAAGAAACGGTGGATCTTTACGACCGCGCCAAGCGGTTCTCCGATTCGTATGCCCGCGTCCTGGACCGGATAGCCGCCATCTTCACACAGTTCGTTTCCGTGGTCCTGGCTATCGGTGCTTTGCTCCTGGTCAGCTGGTGGATCGCAGTCATCGTACTGGTGGCCATCGTGCCCAGCGTCTACCTGCAGTTCAAACTGTCCCGCGAACAGATCGCGCACTGGAATACGCAGGTGGATTCGAGGCGGCAACGCCGGATGATCGAACAAAACCTGCTCCGGCCCCAACACATTGCCGAGATGCGGCTGTACGGGATCGTCGGATACCTCATGGATCTGCGATCGAGGCTGCGGGATGCTGACGAACGCAGGCGCCTGGACTTCCAAAAGCGGTACATTCCCAAGCAGCTTGCCGCCGATTCCCTGCAGTACGGGGCCGAGGTTGTGTCCCTGATCTGGGTTGTTGGCCAGATCATCGCCAGGGCGCAGCCAGTTGGACAGTTCCTGTACGTGCAGCAGATTGTGAGCCGCGCGCTGTCTACCGCCAACAGCCTTGTCTCTTCGCTGAGCTCCATTGACGAGGACCTCGCCAACCTCAAGGACTATGAGCTTTTCATGGCCCTCCCTATCCCAAGCGGGAAAGAAAAGCCGCTGTCTTCGTCGCCCGCAACTGTGGAGCTGCGGGACATCCGGTTCAGCTACACGGGGAGCGACATCGAGGTCATCAAGGGCATCTCCATGACCATCAGGGCAGGTCAGCACATCGCCATTGTGGGGGAGAACGGTGCAGGCAAATCAACGCTGATCCGAATCCTGGCTGGACTGTACCGCCCCGACTCCGGCCAAGTGCTGCTTGACGGCGTGGACCTTGCCGGGATCGACGTCACCAGTTGGCACCGGCACCTTGCAGTGCTGAGCCAGGAGTTCCTGAAATACGAGTTCGCCACCGCGGCGGAGAACATCTATCTCGGCGACGTGGACCAGCCCCGGGACGACGACCGGATCCGGCGGGCGGCCTCGGACGCCGAAGCCATGGAGTTCATCAACAAGTTGCCCAACGGCCTGGAGAACCACGTCAGCAACTGGATGGAGGACCCCCGGGGACGCAAGGGAAGCGGGCTGTCGGGTGGCCAATGGCAGCGCCTGGCCATGGCACGCAACTTCTACCGCGATGCCTCGTTCATGGTCATGGACGAGCCCACGTCAGCCATCGACGCTTTGGCGGAACATCGCATTTTCACCCGGCTTTTCGCAGACCGGAGCAGCACCATCATTGCCATCAGTCATCGCCTCGCCACCATCGAGAAGGCAGATATCGTGTACATGCTGGAGGACGGCCGCATTGCCGAGCAGGGAACCCACAAGGAACTGGTGGCATTGAGGGGACGCTACTTCCGGATGTTCGAATCCCAGCTCTCGGTGGATGAAACCAGCCGGAACACCTAGGGGGAAAACGGGGCCTTCGTTTTGGTGGGATAAACTCGAGCAGTGACTTATGAGATTGAGATTGGCCGTGGCAAGCGTGGGCGTCGTGCCTACTCCCTGGATGACATCGCGATCGTCCCGAACCGCCGGACGCGTGACCCGAAGGACGTCTCTGTCTCCTGGCAGATCGACGCCTACAAGTTCGACACCCCCGTTATTGCGGCTCCCATGGACTCCGTCATGTCCCCGGATACTGCCATCGCTTTTGGTCGCCTCGGCGGCTTGGGCGTCCTTGACCTCGAAGGTCTCTGGACGCGCTATGAGGATCCCCAGAAGGTGCTTGACGAGATCGCGGACTTGGCCGACGAGACCAACAGCCCAGCCGTCACCCGTCGCATGCAGGACCTTTACCAGGCACCCATCCAGCCTGAACTCATCAGCTCCCGCTTGGCGGAGATCCGCGCCGCCGGCGTGACTGTTGCAGGGTCCTTGACCCCCCAGCGCACCCAGGAGCACTACAAGACCGTGGTGGCTGCCGGCGTCGACATCTTTGTCATCCGCGGGACCACGGTTTCGGCTGAGCACGTCTCCAAGAATCACGAGCCCCTGAACCTCAAGCAGTTCATCTATGAACTCGATGTTCCGGTGATTGTTGGCGGAGCAGCCGGCTACACGCCTGCCCTGCACCTCATGCGCACCGGCGCTGCCGGCGTCCTGGTCGGTTTCGGCGGCGGAGCCACCACCACCACTCGTCGCGCCCTCGGTATCCACTCACCCATGGCTTCAGCCATTTCCGATGTCGCTGCCGCCCGCCGCGATTACATGGATGAGTCCGGTGGACGTTACGTCCACGTCATTGCCGACGGTGGCATGGGCAGCTCCGGAGACATCGTCAAGGCCATCGCCATGGGTGCCGACGCCGTCATGCTTGGCAGTGCACTCGCTCGCGCCGAAGAGGCACCGGGCCGGGGCTGGCACTGGGGTCCTGAAGCACACCACCTCGAATCTCCCCGCGGCGATCGCGTCAACGTCGGAACGGTTGGTCCGTTGGAAGAGGTCCTCTTCGGACCCGGCCACCACACGAACGGGACGTCGAACCTTATCGGCGCCCTGCGCCGCTCCATGGCGACCACCGGCTATTCGGACCTCAAGGAGTTCCAGCGCGTCGACGTCGTGGTTTCTCCTTACGCAGGCAACTGAAACTAGTCGCTGAAGGCCCGTGTTGGCTCCGATCACCATCGGAGCCAACACGGGCCTTCTTCGTTGGGGCGGTTCTTCCGATCGCGGCTGCACCCGTGCCCTGCCCAAGGAGGCGAGCAACAAGTAGGGTAGGGGACTACCAGCTGTTGCGTTTGAGGAGGGGTCCGATGAGCAATGTCGCAGGCGGTCCGCAGGTGAATTCCCCGGGAGCACTGAGCCCGGAATCCCGTGCCGCATCGATCGAAGTCCTGAAAGCCACTGCCCAGCCGGGCAAAGAGCTCGACATCCTGATTGTTGGCGGCGGAGTAGTAGGAGCCGGTGCAGCGCTGGACGCAGTGACTCGTGGCCTCACGGTAGGCATCGTCGAGGCGCGGGATTGGGCGTCCGGAACCTCCTCCCGATCGTCCAAGCTCATCCATGGCGGCCTGCGGTACTTGGAGATGCTGGATTTTGGCCTCGTCCAGGAAGCCCTTCAGGAACGGGGGCTGTTGATCCAGCAGATCGCGCCGCACCTGGTGCGCCCCGTCCCCTTCCTCTACCCGCTGACGCGCCGCATCTGGGAGCGCCCTTACGTCGGTGCGGGCATCATGCTCTACGACACCTTGGGTCTGACGTCCGGCCACAGCCGGGGCGTCCCCATGCACAAGCACCTCTTCCGGCGCGGAACCCTGCGCGCAGCTCCGAGCCTCAAAGAAGATGCCTTCGTCGGATCCATCCGCTACTACGACGCCCAGGTGGATGATGCCCGTCTGGTGGTCAACCTTGTAAGAACTGCGGCGCACTATGGCGCCCACGCAGCGAACCGCGTCCGCGTGGTTGATTTCCTGCGCGAGGGGGAACGCGTGGTCGGTGCCAAGGTGGAAAACCAGGAGGATGGCACAGTCTTCGAGGTCCGGGCCAAGCAGGTGGTCAACGCTACAGGCGTATGGACCGATGAAACCCAGGCAATGGTGACGGACCGTGGGCAACTCAAGGTGCGGGCCTCCAAGGGAATCCACCTTGTGGTGCCGCGCGACCGCTTCCAATCCACGGTCGGGTTGATCCTCCGCACCGAAAAATCTGTGCTCTTTGTGATCCCTTGGGGCAGGCACTGGATCATCGGCACAACAGATACCGATTGGACGTTGGACAAGGCACACCCGGCAGCTTCCAGCAAGGACATCGATTATGTGCTGGAACATGTCAACAAGGTTCTCAAGCGTCCCCTGACCCGCGAGGACGTGGAAGGCGTGTACGCAGGGCTCCGCCCCCTGCTCGCTGGTGACAATGACTCCACTGCCAAACTGTCCAGGGAGCATGTGGTGGCGCACCCCGTGCCCGGACTCGTGGTGGTAGCCGGCGGGAAGTACACAACGTACCGTGTCATGGCCAAAGACGCCGTGGACGAGGCAACCAGGGCCATGGACGAACGTGTTCCCTCCAGCTGCACTGAGACAATTCCGCTCCTGGGCGCCGAGGGATTCAAAGCCGCGTGGAACCGTCGCGGCAGGTCCGCCGAGCAGGCGGGCGTGCATGTGGCACGCGTGGAGCACCTGCTCAACCGTTTCGGATCCATGACCCCCGAAGTCCTGGACATTATCGCTGGACGGCCGGAACTGGGCGAGCCCCTTCCCGGAGCGGATGACTACTTGGCTGCCGAAGTTGTCTATGCAACAACCCACGAGGGCGCGCGCCACGTTGACGACGTTCTGACCCGCCGCACCCGGATCTCCATCGAAGCGTGGGACCGGGGTGTGTCTGCCGCGCCCGTTGTAGCTAAGCTGATGGGAGAAATCCTTGGCTGGAGCGAGACCCAGCGTGAGAGCGAAATCAAGCACTACCTGGCGCGCGTGGAAGCTGAACGACTTAGTCAGCAGCAACCCGATGACGAATCGGCCGATGCCGCGCGCATGGGAGTGGATGACATCGTTCCCCTTCGCTGACCAGCTCAAGGAATTGAGGCCGGGAGGCCACATGGAGGGAACATAACTTGGCTGAACCACTTGACCGTTACGACGCGGAACTGACCACCCCGGATACGGTCATCCTTGAACTTGTTGCCAAAGACAAGATCGATGCCGCAGCGCAACTGGCTCACAGGCTCCACGCAGCAGGCAGGATCTCCAATCTTGAAGGCTTCCTGGAGCAAGTGCATTCGCGTGAGCACCAGCTTGCCACCGGGCTTCCGGGTGGCATAGGACTGCCGCATGCCCGAAGCGAATTCGTGGACAGGATCTCCATTGCGGTAGGCGTGACCAAGTTTGGCCATGCCTTGGACTTCGGCGCCACTGACGGTCCGGCAAACCTGGTCCTCCTTATCGCCACCCCGGCCAGTTCCTTCTCCGACCACCTGGAGGTTCTTGCCACGCTCGCGCGTTCCCTCTCCAAGGAGTCATTCCGGGAGTCCCTGCGCCGGGCACACGATACCGAGGTCATCTCCGAACTCATCAACTCCAGCCTGGTGTTCTTCGACCACTAAAGATTGGGGCAGGCCCTTTCGTGTCGACTTCGTCGCCACGTAGGGACCCTGCTGCCCCATCTAGCCAACCTCGTTTCGTTGTTCTACAGCCGGACGAAGTACGGTTAAGGGGTGTTGAAAACCGCGTTGAAACCCCGCTGGATCGCAGGACTGGTCTTTGCGCTTCTGTTGTCCGGGGTGTTTGTGCTGCTCAGCCAATGGCAGCTCAGCCGGTCCGCCCAGCACGAGCCCCCCGCTCCGTCCAGCATCGAAGAAGTGAAACCGCTGGTGGACGTCCTCCAGCCGGGCCAGTTCTTCCCCGGCTCTGTCTCGGACCAGATGGTCACCGCTACGGGATCGTACGATCCCGGCAAGCAGGTCCTCGTTGAAGGCCGCCTTTACAACAACCAAAAAGGCTTCTGGATAGTCTCAGCCTTTGCCGTCAACAACGCTCCCACAATCAAAGGCGCAGGCGCCTCGCCCCAGACCTGGATCCCGGTGGCCCGCGGCTGGGTGGCGGACCCCGCCCAAGCTGGCCCGCCGCCGTCGGGAACCATCACGTTGACGGGTCGCCTCATCCCATCCGAAGCGCCGCTTCCAAACGTCGACGCCGGTCCAGACCGGGCGTCTGCAGTCTCAACGGCGGAGCTCATCAACAAGTGGGAAGTCTCCAGCTATCAGGGTTTCGTCGCCGCGACATCCGAGGCCTCAGGCGGAGTGACCATTCCCCTTGACGGTGACGTCAAAGCACTTAATATCCCGCCGCAGCCCCCTGCAGAACAAGTCAACTGGCTAAACCTCTTCTATGCGGTGGAATGGGTTGTCTTTGCCGGGTTCTCGATCTTCATTTGGTGGCGTCTGGTGAAGGACGACTACCGGCGCGACCTCGAAGAAGACGAAGACGAGGATGATGACTTCGACGAAACGGGCCATCCCGAAGCAGCCACAGAACCCACAAGCCCAGAGCCAGAACATAAGGTGCAGCAATGATTGAGCCAAAACCGGCTATCCAGCCCGAACATTCCGGACCCAAGCCCAAGAAGCGACGCTTCGGCGGCACGGAAGCGCAGATCCGTTCGGCGTTGAAGTTCTACAAAGTCATGGCATACCTGACAGGTGCCATGCTGCTCCTGCTATGCGCCGAGTTGATTGCCCGCTACGGCTTTGGTGTCTCGCTCTTCGCGGGCGGCACGAATGCGATTACGGGCCAACCCTTTGGCTTTGGCTTTGCTGAGTCAGAACCCAAGGGCGTCATCGGTGGCTTCAACATCTCCACCTCCGTGCTGATCGTGCACGGTTGGATGTACGTGGTGTATCTGGTTTCAAACTTCCGCCTGTGGTCGCTCATGCGCTGGCCTTTCTCCAAAATGGTCCTTCTGGCGCTGGGCGGAGTCATCCCGCTGCTGTCCTTCATCGTGGAGAAGAAATTCCACGCGCAGGTGGAAGCGGAACTCGCAGCCAACCCGCAGGCGTCCAAGCGCTACTAGGACTTCACGGCGTCCCGGTGTGAGATGCCTAACGGCAGGCCCTGTTTTGGGCCTTGGCCGCCCTTGTCAACGTGCACCGGGGCGGCCCGGCAAAGTAGTCTTGTCTGGTGACTACTCCCACCGCACCCCAAACTTCCCAGAAGCCGGTGCTGGTTGTTGACTACGGTGCCCAGTACGCGCAGCTGATTGCCCGCCGCGTCCGCGAAGCGAATGTGTATTCGGAAATCGTTCCGCATACCTTCACCACCGAGCAGCTTCTGGCCAAGAACCCGGCAGCCATCATTCTCTCCGGAGGGCCTTCCAGCGTCTACGCCGAGGGCGCCCCGTTCGTGGGTGCTGACCTCTTCGAGGCCGGCGTTCCCGTTTTCGGTATCTGCTACGGCTTCCAGGCCATGGCGAATGCCCTGGGTGGCAAGGTGGCCCAGACCGGTTTGCGGGAGTACGGTGCCACCGAAGCACTCCTGGTGGGTGACGCACGCTCCATCCTCGACGGAGTCCCGGCGTCCCAGAACACGTGGATGAGCCACGGCGATTCCGTTCACGAAGCCCCCGAAGGCTTCGAGGTGCTGGCAACTACGGCCGGAGCCCCAGTGGCTGCCTTCGCCAACGATGAGAAGCGCCTTTACGGTGTGCAGTGGCACCCGGAAGTGAAGCACTCCGTCCTTGGACAGCACGTCCTGGAGAACTTCCTGTTCAAGGGCGCGGGCCTGAGCCCCAACTGGACCACGGGCAACATCCTCGAAGAGCAGGTGGACCGTATCCGCCAGCAGATCGGCGACTCGAAGGTCATCTGTGGCCTCTCCGGTGGTGTCGACTCTGCAGTGGCTGCCGCTCTCGTCCAGCGCGCTGTCGGCGACCAGTTGACCTGTGTGTTCGTTGACCACGGCCTGCTGCGTGAAGGCGAAGCAGAGCAGGTTGAACGCGACTTCGTGGCCGCAACGGGTGTCAACCTGTACGTTGCCAACGAGCAGGAGCGCTTCCAGTCGGCATTGGCCGGTGTCAGTGATCCCGAGACCAAGCGCAAGATCATTGGCCGGGAGTTCATTCGGGCCTTCGAGGAAGCGGAACGGGCCATCATTGCCCAGGCCGCTGCCGAGGGTGAAAAGATCAAGTTCCTCGTCCAAGGCACACTGTACCCGGACGTCGTCGAATCCGGCGGTGGCGAGGGTGCTGCCAACATCAAGAGCCACCACAACGTTGGTGGGCTTCCGGAGGACCTGCAGTTTGAGCTGGTCGAGCCACTGCGGGCCCTGTTCAAGGACGAAGTCCGTGCCGTTGGCGCCCAGCTCGGCCTCCCGCAGGAAATCGTCGGCCGCCAGCCGTTCCCCGGTCCCGGCCTGGGAATCCGCATTGTGGGCGAAGTGACCAAGGAACGCCTGGACCTTCTGCGTAAGGCTGATGCCATCGCCCGCGCCGAGCTGACAGCTGCCGGCCTCGACAATGACGTATGGCAGATGCCGGTGGTCCTCCTGGCCGATGTCCGCAGCGTTGGAGTTCAGGGCGACGGCCGGACCTATGGCCACCCGATCGTGCTGCGTCCGGTGTCTTCCGAAGACGCCATGACGGCAGACTGGTCGCGCCTGCCGTATGACCTGCTCGCACGTATCTCCAACAGGATCACCAACGAGGTGGACGGCGTTAACCGCGTGGTACTGGATGTCACCAGCAAGCCACCGGGAACCATCGAGTGGGAATAGCATTCTGAGTGGCCGGCTTCCGTTGGGAGGCCGGCCACTGTGCTTGAACCGGGCAACGTCATCCGGGGTACGTCTTTGCCCCAGGAAATGCTTCCTACTGTGAAATGACGGCGAATTTCACGTTGGAACAGCGTTGCGGAGCGGGCTGACCGAGGATTCCCGCTACCCTCGAACGTATGCCGGTATGGTCCAAGGCGTCTAAAGCTAGTACAGAAAAGAAGGCAGAAGTCGTGTCAGTAGGTCAAGGCCAGGAAGAGGGCTCCGAAGAGCTCCGCAAATGGCTGTCTGGTCTCAAACCCGTCACCGGGGCAGATACGATGCTGCGCTTCGTCAAGACACCCGAAGGCGCGATCGATCTCAGCAATGCCCATCCTTCCGGGCTGGCTCAGTTGCTCGCCGGTCGCAGAACACGGCTGTCCACTCTCATCAGGGACCGCCAACAGTACTTGGTGGCGGCCAGGGCGGCCCGCAACATCCGGTCCAAGATCTTCGAGCTCAGCAACGACCGCGGCATCGAGGCCGGGTACTTGTCCGCCGGGACCGTGGTGTGGACCTCGGCCGTTGGTGGTAAGCCGCAGCGCGTCTCCGCGCCTGTGATGCTCACGTCCATCGTCCTTACAGTCAGGCCGGGCGAAGACGACTTCGAACTTCAGCTCACTGAACAAGCACGCATGAACCCCGCGCTGGTGCGTCACCTGAAGACAGTCCACGGCATCGTTTTCGACGTCAACGCTGTAGCACGCATGGCTTACAACACGGCCCGGCTGGATCCCCAGCCGGTTCTGGACCGGTTGTCCACGCTCATTAAGCCTATCCATGGTGCAGAGGTGGAGTTCAACCTGCTGGTCACTACCCTGGCTGACCTTTCGGGCAACCTGGATGATCCCTGGATCAACATGAACAACCCCACGGTTGCGGCCCTCTCGACCGCAGCCAATGGCGGCGACATTGAGCCGGAGCCCATTAAAGCGGGCAGGTTCCCCAGCTTGGATCTTCGGGACCCGGCCGACGAACTTCTCTTGCTCGACGCCGATACGGACCAGCAGTACGTGGTGGACGCCGTTCGCGCGGGAGACTCCCTGGTTGTCTCCACTCCTCCTGGAAGTGGGCAGACGCAGACGGCAATCAACGCCATCGGTGCCTTGGTCAGCGAAGGCAAGTCCGTGTTGGTGGTAGGAGACAGGCAAGCCAGCCTCGCGGGTCTTTCCGCGCACCTTGAATCGTTGGGCCTCGAATCGGTGCTCTTCAGGCCTGGTAACGGGACCACGCCGCAGCAACTCAAGGGTCAGCTGGTCAGGGCCATCATGCGCAATGAGAAAGCGCTTGAACCACAGCTTGGCAACCTTCACCAGACACTGACAGGCCACCGTCATGCCCTGATGGATCATGTTGCCTCGCTGCACAACGTCCGTGAGCGCTGGGGGTGCTCGCCCTATCAAGCGATGCAATCACTCGCCGAGCTGACGTCCATCCATCCGGCACCCTCCACTACTGTGCGCTTGAAGCGAAGCGTCCTGGACAATATCAAGGACCGTGAAGAGCTCGCGGGGCGCCTTCGTCGCGCTGCCGAACTTGGTAGCTTCAGCCGGGCCTCCACTTCCAGCCCTTGGTATGGCGCCCGTTTGGTCACCCGTAAGGAGACCGAGGAAGCCCAGCAGCTCGCACGCTTGGCCGAGGAGAAGCTCCCCGTCCTGCGGGATCGCATGAAGCAGGTTTCCGATCACGCTGAGATTCGTCTGGGCGAAACCTTTACCGAGTGGGGTGCGCAGCTTGAACTGCTGATCGCTGTCCGCGAGAGCTTGGATAAGTTCACTCCGGACATCTTCGACCGGCCGGTGCATGACCTCATCTCAGCCACTGCCAGTTCCGCCTGGCGCCGTGAGCGCAATCTTGAGATGCCTTCCATGCAGCGATCACGCCTGCGCCGGGTCGCCAAGGAATACGTACGCCCCGGTGTCCACATCGCGGACCTCCACAGCTCCCTGGTCCTTGTCCAGGAGCAGCGTGCCCTGTGGGCAGGCTATGCCACAACCCAGCGACACCCGGCGGTGCCATCCGGCCTTGCCGATCTCGGGGCCCTCTACCGCGAACTCGACGCCGAGCTGCGCCGTCTTGGTGATTCGCTCAAGCACACGTCCGATGGCGGTTCGTTGCAGGAGACGCCGTATCTGCAACTGATGGAACGCCTCGAGCGTCTCGTCGCGGACACGGCCACCTTGGAAACCCTTCCTGAGCGAACACTCCTCATCGAGGAAATGCGGGAGCACGGGCTCGGCGAACTGCTTGCCGACCTTGCTGCCCGGGAAGTCCCGGCGTCGTCGGTAGCGGCCGAGCTGGACCTTGCCTGGTGGCAGTCCGCTTTGGAAGCCATGATCAGTGGTGATGACTACCTCGCCATGTCCGACGGTGATTCGTTGCGGCGCCTCGAAGCTGAATATCGCCTGGCCGACCAAGCACATATTGCCAGTGGCGCCGCCCGCCTTCGTTGGCAGCTGGCCCAGAAGTGGCGTCAGGGCCTTCTTGAGCACCCGAGGCAGGCGGAGTTGCTCCGTGCCTTGTTGAAGGACGGCCGTGTGACGTTGCCCGCCTTGAGCGCCCAAGCACCGGATCTTGTGCCTCTGTTGGTTCCTGTGTGGTCCGTCAGCCCTTATTTGCTCACGGGCGTTCTCCCGGCCGAGCAAAAGTTCGACGCCGTGGTGGTCATCGACGCCGAATCCACCTCTCTGCAGGCGGTTCTTCCCGCGATCGCCCGAGCACGACAGGTAGTTGCCTTCGGTGATGCAAAAATCGCCAATGCGCGTACTTTCAGCGTGGCCGTGGAACCTCCCGTTGCCGGGGTTGCCAGCCATGAAAACGTGGACAGTGCATTCAAGGCTCTGGCCCGGGTCCTGCCCACCTGGCAATTGAACTGGGTCTATCGCGCGGTGGACGAGGACTTGATCCTCCAGCTGAGCAAGAACTACTACGACGGCGGTCTGCGACGCCTGCCGGACGGCAATTCGGTCACTGGCCTGGATCGATCGATTCACGTGGAGTACATACCCGACGGCACCGGGCTGCCCGGTGCGGACCATGAGGGCGTTGAGTCTGTCACTGCAGAAGTGAACCGCGTGGTGGACCTTGTCTTCGAACATGCCAGGCTCCGGCCCCGTACTTCCTTGGCCGTGGTGACCGCAAGCCTGCGCCATGCTGCCAGGATCGGCGAGGCCATCAGGCTCCAATTGCCTAACCACACTCTTTTGTCCAGCTTCTTCGGAGCGGGCCCCGAGTCCTTCCGGGTGGTGGACCTTGAGCGCGCCCAGGGGCTGGTGCGTGACCACGTGATCTTCTCGCTGGGCTATGGCCGCACTCCGCACGGCCGTGCGCTCCATTCCTTCGGCCCGTTGTCCACCGAAGGCGGGCGAAACCGTTTTGCCCTGGCAATGACGCGCGCTCGACGCTCCATGCACGTCCTGACGTGCTTCCGGCCTGAGGATCTCGACCTTGATCGTCTGGCCCATGGTGCAGTGGATTTCTATGAACTGCTGGACCGGGAACTCTCCGGTAACAGCAACCTTGGAACACCTGCCTCCCGCGCTGTAGCCAGTGAGCAGGCGCTGGGTGAGGATCCGTTGGTGGCCGATCTTGGCGAACGCCTGCGTGCACGTGGAGCCCGGGTCTGGCATCTTTACGATGGTGTGCTGGATATCGCGGCGGCCGCGGACCCCGTCCACACCATTGGCCGCGAGGGTGCGGAAATCCCCACCCCTGTCGCCATCGAATCGGATGGCACTGAACGGTACCGGCGGATGAGCGTCCGTGAACGGAGCCGGTTGCGGCCGCAGTTGCTTGAGCGTATGGGCTGGCGCTACATGTCGCTTTGGACGATCGAAGTGTTCACGGATCCGTCCTCCTGCGCTGACCGGATTGGTTCGTACCTGGGGCTTGAGAACCACATCGCCCAGTCCGCTTCTGCCCACCATGGCTTCCTGCATTCGGATGGTGAACAATTGAATCCGGGCAATGAAGACCAGAGGGTGGACCAGGGCCCCGCCGTCCATGCAGACGGCGAAGCTCAGGCCGTTGCTCGTGAAGAACATGGCGTCGCCGCGACCAAAGGCTACGCGGAGAATGGGAAAGAAGCACCACTGATGGATCAGGAAACAGGCACAGAAGACCGCGCCGCGCAGGACTCCGGCGAGCCGGTCAACGATGCCACTGAAGAAGCTGCGGATGCCAAGGCCACGGCAGCTAAGACAGCCTCCAACGGAATTCTTCCTACGAAGGCTGCAGAGGATGATCCCCGGCGATGGGGCGACGAGTCCGGCTACGACCATGAGCAGTGGCTGAAGGAACAGAAGCCCCCGCATTGGGGCTGAGCTCCATCCGGCAGCAGACCGGCGCACTATGGGCTGACTAAAACAAAGAAGAGCTTGCCTTGCGTGGATGCGCCGGCAAGCTTTTCTGCTTGTTGGGGATCGGCCGCCACCACTACCAAGCCGTCGGTATCACTTGTCCCCAGCCATTCGCCGGGCTTGCCGCCTTGGGCTGATGTCCAGAGAACGGGCACCGGGCCCGCAAGAACCTGGCTTTGCCGGGCCTCGTCATAGGAGCCCGCCGCGGTAATGACCACTGTAACCAGCTGGCCGGGGGAGAGAAGCTGGATGGATGAGGGATCAGCCATCCTGAGGGGGACCGCTGCCGAGCCCACGGGTGCGCCCGTCAGGAGTCCCGGGCCCAGCAGGCTGGCCTCCGTAGGTATCTGCCCTCTGCGGAGGGGGGAAGCAAGCTGACGGCCAACAAGGGTGCCGATACTATGCACCGATCCGGTAATCGCGAGATCGGACGGCACTCCAACGCTGGTGAAATCAGATTCTGTGAGGCTGCTACCTGTCGGCAGGTCGCGGGCTGCTACCACGATGCTCACGCGCTGCTCAGACGCAGGAGTAAGTTGCTGGACGGCGATGCCGGCAGCCACGCACAGCAGGAGCGCAACGGCCAAGCGGCGGTTGCGTGAAATCCATGATCCAAATCCGCCCCGCTGACCGACATGACCTCTTGGACGGCGGCTGAACCGTGAGGTGTCTCCGGCTCGGGAACGGGATGGTCGGGCAGGAGAGCGGTTCAGCGGCGGCCAGTCACCGGCGGCTGCTGCTGCTGAACGCTCGGCGCGGGCCATGAGGGCTCTGCGGGAGGAAGATGACATCCCGCCACGTTAGCCAGTCGCACCGGGCCGCAAACAGCGGTCCGGTGCCTTATGTGGAAAACCTTTTAGCTGGCTGCGGCTGCAGTTGCGGGTGCTGCTGCAGGGGCCGCCGGGGACGACGGTGAAGCTGGTGCGGCCGAAACCGTGCTGCCCTTGGCATCGCGGGAATCAGTCCGGTAGAACCCGGAGCCCTTGAAAACGACGCCAACGCTGTTGAACTTCTTGCGAAGCGCGCCCTTGCATTCGGGGCACTCCGTCAAGGAGCTGTCAGAAAAGGACTGGACGATGTCAAAGGCATGGTCACAGTCTTTGCAGGCGTATGCGTATGTGGGCACTGAGTTCCTCCTTCAGGACAAAGTTCAGGTCCTGTGCAACACCGGCGGAGAATGTCCGCCTTAGCAGTCGCAGGGCCTGAGTGCTAATTCTATCATTGGTCCCTGTCTGGTGTACCAGCGGATGTGCCGGACCTCACTTGCCGGGACAAGGCTGTCAGACGGGCTCCGGTCCGTCGTGGAGTTGGACGACGCCCGACGGGGTCAGCACCTGGCGTACCGGGCGATCAAATGCCTCGGCGGGAATCGAGCCTGAAGGCAACAAATCGTCGTCGTACACCACTGCGATGGTGGGCGGCCGCTGGCCGGCAGCATCGAGGCCTTGGAGAAGTCGGTCGTAGTAGCCACCGCCCTGGCCAATGCGGTTTCCGTCCCGATCCACGGCTGTGGCGGGCATGAAGATCCCTGCAGCTTTGGCAATCACGGTGCTTTCCAAGCGTTCACCCTCCGGTTCGTCTATGGGCGCATAGGCGGACCTGACAAAGGCCGTGGAAGGCGTCCAATACACCCAACTCAGCAACCGCCCAGGCTCGCAAACAGGCAGCAGCACTTGATGCCCGGCCCCGTGCAGGGACTCGATGAGGGGGATAGTGGGCGGCTCGAAGGCGACGCCAAGGTACACAGCAAAGGTGGCGGCGCCGCCGGGGGAGAGCTCCGCTGCCCAGGCTGTCCCATGCCGTGCAAGCGACTCGCCTGCAGTTGCTATGTGCTCCGGAGTGAGTGTCCGCCGGTGCAGCCGCCGACTGCTGCGGATGTCTTCCTTGGATGCCATGTATGTCCAATCTGAGGTTCTCCCTGCCCGCTGAAGAGCAGGGGCTGTCCGCTACCAAGACGAAATGTGCGTCCCGCCGCGGCGAGGGGTTTAGCCGATGATGTGTTCCTTCCGTTACATTAGTCCGGTGACTCTAGAAAACAACGCTGTCCGTAAGGCCGTCATCCCCGCAGCGGGCCTTGGCACCCGGTTCCTTCCCGCCACCAAGGCGATGCCGAAGGAAATGCTGCCCGTGGTGGACAAGCCCGCCATCCAGTATGTGGTCGAAGAAGCAGTCAAGGTGGGCCTGCACGACGTCCTGATGATCACGGGGCGCAGCAAGCGCGCGCTGGAAGACCATTTTGACCGCGTGCCCGCTCTGGAGGCCACCTTGGCTGAAAAGGGCGACACCGCCAAGCTTGAGGCCATCCAATCCGCCACCAACCTCGGCGACATTCATTACGTCCGCCAGGGTGACCCGAACGGCCTGGGCCACGCAGTCCTTCGTGCAAAGCAGCATGTTGGCTATGAGCCCTTCGCCGTTCTGCTGGGCGATGACCTGATCGATGCCCGCGAGGACCTGCTAAGCGAAATGATCGCTGTCCAGCAGAAGACCGGCGGTTCCGTGGTTGCCCTTATTGAGGTGGAGCCGTCCAAGATCAGTGCTTATGGTTGCGCTGATGTTGAGGACAATGGCGAGGACGGCTACGTGCGCATCAAGCAGCTCGTCGAGAAGCCTTCTCCGGAAGAGGCCCCGTCCAACCTTGCTGTGATCGGGCGCTACGTCCTGCACCCGGCTGTGTTCGACGTCCTGGAGAAGACTGCACCCGGACGCGGTGGAGAGATCCAGCTGACAGACGCCCTCGAGGTTCTCGCTGCCGGCGAGGGCGAAGGCTATGGCGTCTACGGCGTTGTCTTCCGCGGCCGTCGCTACGATACCGGTGACAAGCTCAGCTACCTCAAGGCCTGCATCGAGCTTGCCTGCGAGCGTGAAGACC
Organism: Paenarthrobacter sp. TA1.8; assembly: GCF_048595705.1. Taxonomy (NCBI): domain Bacteria; kingdom Bacillati; phylum Actinomycetota; class Actinomycetes; order Micrococcales; family Micrococcaceae; genus Paenarthrobacter; species Paenarthrobacter sp. TA1.8. The sequence continues at coordinate 3,444,160 of NZ_CP184287.1, read as the reverse complement.
TCGGTCCTGAGCTTCGCGAGTGGCTGCCCAACTTCACAGCCGCTCTTCCCAAATAAACAAACTCATGATGTACGGCTCCGCGATCTGGCCGGTGACGCTGGAAAGCGGAGACCTGCTGCTTCGGCCTATCCGTTACCGCGATAAGCGGGAATGGTCCGAAGTCCGTTCGCGGAACAGCGAGTGGCTCGCGCCATGGGAGGCGTCCAACCCGGCACCGGGTGGGCGCCTCCCCAGCTACCGCCAAATGGTGGGTTCCTTGAATGAACAAGCCCGTCAGTCAACCGCCCTGCCATTCCTCATTGTTGAGCGAACCGATGGCTTTGGTGAGCCGAAAATCGTCGGGCAACTGACGGTTTCATCGATCGTTTGGGGGTCGGCCATGATGGCCACCCTCGGATATTGGGTTGATAAGGACCGTGCCGGGCACGGCATCGCTCCCACAGCGGTTGCGATGGCCACAGACCACTGTTTCAGGGTGCTGGGACTGCACCGTATGGAAATCAACATCCGCCCCGAGAACTCAGCGAGTTTGCGGGTGGTGGAGAAGCTTGGATTCCGCGACGAGGGGTACAGGGAGCGCTACCTGCACATCAACGGCGAATGGGCTGACCACCGCTCCTTTGCACTGACCTCCGAGGAAGTTCCAGAGGGACTCCTGCGCCGGTGGCTCAGAAGATAAACGGGCAGGTCATCGGCCTTTTTGCCCATATCTCCAATCATTTGCGGACTTGCGGGCGACACACCGGCCGCAATGCCGCCGCACCCGAAGATTTGCTTCTACGGTTTTGAATGTGGACTTCCCTCTCAGCAGCTCAGTGATACTCGTGGTCACTGTTGCGCTGTGGATGGTCTGGGTGGCGCCCTATGTTCTGCGGAACAGGCGGCAACAAGTCCAAACGGCCGGTGTTCCAGCAGAGGCTTTTGATGACGAACCAGACGAAACGCAGGCAGGGGTGGTACTGACTTTGGCACCTCAGCAGGAGAAACCGATGGAGACCATGCATAGCGAAGCACCGGCGTCGCCCCAGGAATCCCGCGCGGCCGAGCCCGCCCTCGGGAAGGTACCCACTACTCCATTCACTATCCGCTACGCCCGGCTAACGCTGGCCCTGGCAGGTCTTGCCCTGCTGGTGACAGCTGCGGTGTCCGGAGTCCTACGAATTCTTGGGATCGGTTCTGTCTGGTTGCCGCTGGTGTCGCTCATCGGTGCGGTGCTCGCCGTCGTAACGTTGCGGAAGCTGGCCCTGCGTGATCTTCGCGAACGCCGGGCCCGTCGTGCTGCTCAGGCCTCTCCCATCCCGACGCCTGCGCGATACCTGCCGAAGGAACCGGCTGTGGAGTCGAAGGAAACCACGGTTTTCGACGCCGAAGCCACCAGCCGTGAGGCTGCTCGCTTATCCGCGGTGGAACTGCGGCAGGCAGCGCTGGCCGTGGCTATTGCCGCGGGAGACAAATCTGCTCAGAATACGAAGGATTCGAAGGGTGCCTCCTGGCAGCCAGTCGAGGTCCCGAAGCCCACGTACGTGGCTGCTGCCAAAGCACCGCGTCCGGCTCCAGAGCCTTTGGATCTGCCCGAAGCACCAAAGCCTGTGGGCAAACCTGTCCTGAAGCAGAACGTTGAACAGGCTGAGGTTGCGGCCGCCGTAGTCGCATCCGCCAAGGGCCACAGTGCTCTGAGCAACCTGGACGATGTCCTGCAGCGTCGACGCGCCTAACCACACGTGACAACGCTGTGCGTTGCGGGTGGCACGGGCCAGGTAGGTCATGAGCTTGTCCGACTCGCCCTTCTAGCGGGGTACCAGGTTTCGGTCCTGAGCCGCAATGTGCCGCCTGTCGGCTCAGCGAAGCACCACGACGGCGCCACATACTTTGCGGGCGACGTCACCTCAGGGGATGGCCTGGCAGCCGCGGTGGCGGGTGCCGACGTCGTCATCGATTGCCTTGAAGGGCAGTTCGGCAAAGCCCAAAAGCAGTTCGCCGACGGCGGCGGCAGGCTTCTTGCTGCAGCGCACCTGGCTGGCGTCCGCAAAGCTGTGGCTCTGTCCATCATCAACTGTGATCTCAGCTCCTTTTCCTACTACGCCTCCAAAGCCGCCAAGGAACGGAAGTACGCGGAGTCGCCATTGAAGACCGTGGTGGTCCGGTCAACGCAGTTCCATGGCTTGGTGGCAAGGATTTTCGCGGCCGGTGCAAAGGTAAGGCTGATTCCCACCTTCAAAGCCGTCAGACTCCAGTCGATCGCGCCGGCAGATGTTGCAGCGGCGTTGCTTGAGGCAGCGGTGGGTGAATCGCGGGATAACTCGCATGCCGAGCATCTAGTGGTGACAATTGCAGGCCCGGAAACCCTGGCAATGAGGGAGATGGCAGAGTCATGGAAATCGGTAGTGGGCTCGAGGGGCAGGATTATTGAGTTGCCTTTGCCCGGACCGATGGGTGATTTTCTTCGCGCCGGACACAACCTGAGCTCCGAGCAGCCGTATGGCACGGAGACGTTCGTGTCGTGGTTGGAAAAGCACAGGGAAAGTTTGTAGCCTAAGGTCACTGGCCGGGCAGTTGAGCTTGGTTCAGGGGCTATAGCTCAGTTGGTAGAGCGCTTCGTTCGCATCGAAGAGGTCAGGAGTTCGAATCTCCTTAGCTCCACAGATTTTCTGGCCTTCGGTGGTCCGCAACGCCGAAGAACGTTCCCATCTATCGCTTTAGGGGCAATTCAGCGTGCCGCTGAGGGGCTGCCCGGCCCAGAAGTTGGTGGAGTTGGGAACCTTGTAGTAGCCACGGATCTGGTACGTCCAGGTACCGGACAAGTCACCTATGCTGTGGATGCCCGAACTATAGGAACGTCCGGAGCTCTTGCTCATGTCGCCGGTGAACTGCACGAGGCCATCCGGGTCGATGACCTTGAGCTCGTGGTAGTTGGCGAACGGAACAGCCGGGAAGCTGCCGACACTGATTTTGGCCTGGGCGAACCAGAGGAAGGAATCGCAGCTCTTGGTCACGGCCACGGTGTTTGCTGCTGGTGCCGGAATACGTGCGGCAGTAAGCGCCATTGCGCCGGCATCGGTGTCGTTGAATTGGGCGTGTGCGGGTGGAACCTGGGCACCCATCAAGAGGAGTACCGCGGCCAGGATGATGGCCGGTACTTGCCAGATGATGCCCTTGCATTGCATGCGTGTGGTCCTCGTTCCCGTAGCGTGGTGATCTCTCCCTCCAAAAGTGTGCCCGGGCGGTCTCAGGAATGGCCTCGGTGAACACTCAAGGTCTGCTCAAGAATGAAAGTACCCCCTGAGACTGGACCAGGAAAGTGGACCGGGGACCGGCCTGAAGAGCAAACGGGCCGGCCCCCGGGGACTTTGGTGGAACCTCTGGGGCTCCTGCTGTTGCTGCGTCTGGCTGACAAGAACTACTGTGCAGGGCCCGGATCAAGAACAAATCCTGTGTTTGGTCAACAGTTCCTCAGGAAAACCTCAAGACTTCCGCGCTGCCTGGATGAGCTGGTATGTAGGCTGTACCTGTGAGTCAACCGTTGGACGAGGGTCCGTTCTTTCACGGCACCAAAGCCCATCTTCGGGAGGGCGATCTCCTGAGGCCAGGCTTCAGGTCGAACTACCGTCTTGATGTGGTGATGAACCATATTTACTTCACGGCTCTTCGGGACGGTGCGGGGCTGGCTGCCGAGCTGGCGGCCGGCGAAGGGGAACCGCGCGTCTATGCCGTTGAACCCACCGGAGCATTCGAGGACGACCCGAACGTGACCGACAAGAAGTTCCCGGGCAACCCCACCCGATCATTCCGCAGCAGCTCCCCGCTCAAGGTCACTGGTGAAGTGACTGACTGGACTCGGCTGACTCCCCAAGCGCTGCGAGAGTGGCGGGAACGGCTGGCGGCAATTGTTGCGGACGAACGCGGCGAAATCATCAACTAACGGCTTTGCGCGGAGCAAGCGCTCAGGGCAGGTAGTGGCCCCTCCGGAAGCAGCAAAAGACGAGTACCAACTACTCGTGTGCCGGCTTGGCGGCTCGTCTTTACTGGACCCAGCGGATCCCCGCAACGGCCAGTGACCCCCCTCGTTGGCCGGGGCTGCCCAAGGATCCGCGGCAGGGGCCGGACGGCATCACCCAGAAGTGCTGTCCGGCCCTGCGCAAAGGGCCCTGCCATTGTCTCAGGGACAAACCGTGTATATCGTTAACTATCGTTCAGTATCGTTCGCGACATACCGAGGTGAGCCTGATGCATAATTCATTCCCCGCAAACGGATTTATGGGAAACAACCTGGACGGCATGTGGCAAGCCGTGGAGGAGTTCCGGTCACGCTTCGAGAAGCGTTCAGGCACCCGGGCTGGGCGGGGCGAGCTGAGGACAGCCATTCTGGCCCTCCTCGCTGAGCGTCCAATGCACGGTTATCAGATCATCCGTGAAATCGAAGAGCGGAGCGGTGGAAGCTGGAAGCCAAGCGCTGGCTCCGTTTATCCGACCCTGCAGTTGCTGGCAGATGAGGGGTTTGTCAGCACTGAGGAATCAAATGGCCGCAAGATCTACTCCCTCACCGAAGCGGGCCGCGAGGACGTTGCAAGTGCCGAAACAGCAGCGCCTTGGGAGTCCGCCGGCAACACTCCCGGCTTCGGCGCACTGCCCAAGGCTGGGGTCGAGCTTGCTCAGGCGGCGGCCCAGGTGGGGCGCACCGGAACGCCAAAACAGGTGCAGGAAGCTGTGACGGTGCTGGAAGACGCACGCCGTCGGCTGTACTCGATCCTCGCCCAGGACTGAAGGGGTGACGTCGGTTCGACGTAACCGGACGGATCCCTTGGCCGGTGAAGCCAGAGCCCGTTATCGCCGAATCCTGCGCTTTGCCGCATGGCATTTACTGGTCACCTGGTGGTTCGAGTTGTTTCTGCCTCGAGTCGGGCTGCGCCGACTGACTGAGCGCAACCGGGCTCAAAGGATGCGGCGCTTCGCGCAACGCTTCCATGGCCTTGCGGTGGAGCTTGGCGGCCTCATGATCAAGGTGGGCCAGTTCATGTCGTCCAGGCTCGATGTACTCCCGCCGGAGATCACTGCCGAGCTGGAGGGCCTTCAGGACGAAGTCCCGCCGGTCCCCTTCCCGGCCATTCGCGCGCTTGCTGAAGCCGAACTGGGTGCGCCTTTGGAAGCAGTGTTCGCTTCGATCGAGGAGACGCCGATCGCAGCCGCGTCACTCGGCCAGGCCCACCGGGCGAAATTGCTCCCCGGCAACGCCGAAGACACTGGCCTCAGCAGCGTGGTCTTCAAAGTGCAGAGACCGGGCATCGATACCATCGTGGATGTAGATCTCGCTGCCCTGAGGAGAGTGGGTGGCTGGCTTAGCCGCATTCGTATCGTCTCAAACCGTGCTGATGTGCCCGCCCTCATCAAAGAGTTCGCCCAGACCAGTCTGGAGGAAATCGACTACCTGAATGAGGCGGCAAATTCAGAGCGTTTTGCTGCTGACTTCGTCGACGACGCCCGGGTAACCGTGCCGGGGGTGGTGTGGGAACGGACCACGCGCCGCGTGCTCACTTTGGAAGATGTCACAGCCATCAAGATCACTGATGCGGAGTCCCTGCGAATGGCGGGGATCGACCCTGCCTCCGTTGCCCCTGTTTTCGCTTCCGTGATGTTTGACCAGTTGTTCACCAACGGCTTCTTCCATGCCGATCCGCACCCTGGCAATATCTTTGTCACACCCAATGCCGGATCAGCGGAACATCCTTGGAAGCTGACGTTCATCGATTTCGGGATGATGGGCGAGGTCCCTGCGAAGACCAGGAGCGGACTGCGTAAACTCCTGATCGCGGCTGCCTCGCGGGATGGAAAGGGCCTCGTCGCCGCCATCAGCGACGTCGGCGTCTTGATGCCCTCGGCTGATACTGCCGAGTTGGAGCGGGCAATGACGCAGCTGTTCGCGCGTTTTGGCGGGATGGGTTTCGCTGAACTTCGCGATGTGGATCCGCGGGAATTCCGTGATTTTGGTGCGGAGTTCGGCAACGTGATCAGATCGCTTCCGTTTCAGTTGCCGGAGAATTTCCTGCTCATCATCCGCGCAATGTCGCTCACGTCGGGGGTATGCAGTTCGCTGGACGCCCGTTTCAATCTTTGGGATTCGGTGGAACCGTATGCGGCACAATTGCTGCGGGATGAGCGCAGCAATCTCGTCAATGACGTCGCTGCACAGGCGTTCGACGCCGCTGCGGTCGCCTTGCGCCTGCCGAAAAGGCTCGACGGGCTGGTCACCAAGCTTGAGGACGGCTCACTGCAGGTATCCAACCGGCGGCTGGAACAACAAATGGCCCGCATTATCGTCTTGCTAAAGCGAGCAGTGGGTGCGCTGATCTTCGGAGCAATGCTGGTGGCTGGATCCGTGATGAGGGCCGACGACCTAGTGCTCGGCAATGTGCTGATGATCGGGTCGGTGGTTCCGCTGCTCTACGGGTTGTGGCCGGGCCGGGGTCATCTGTAAGCCAGCCGTCGTCGTCGTAGAATTGCCCTGTGACTGAGACCCCCACCCCACGTCCCGAGGCCTCCGGCAACATGTCCGGCCCCATCCTGGTGGGGGTGATGCCCGGGCAACATGCCATCGTTGTGGAGCGGGCAGCACAGGTTGCCGCCAGCGCGGGTGTTCCACTGGTCTGCGCCTATGCGGATGTCACGGTGTACCCCGTGGACGGAACAGCGGGCGGTCCGGCCGCCCCCATTGATCCGGATGGGGTTGCCGGAGCCCAAGGCATTCCGGAATCAGTGACGGCGACCATTGCCCACCAGCTTGATGGCCTGGACATCGAGTGGTCCATCGTGCCGCTCGCGGGGGAGCCCGCGCGTGCCCTGGCACGCGAGGCCGGGGATATCGGCGCCTCCATGATCGTGGTGGGTACGCGTGAGCACAAACTGACGGCCGCCCTCAAAGAGCTGACGGCCGGTTCGGTGGCCCGGCATCTGTTCCATCGTCAAGACCTGCCAGTGCTCGTTGTCCCCGTGAACCCCAGGGTCCCGGACGACGATGACGACGACTGAGGCAACAAAGGCACTCCACCGTCAGTGGGGCTTCATCGGCATAGTTGCAGCGGGCGGGGTGTTCGGAGCGCTCGCCCGGTACGGCTTGGGACTGGTGATACCGGCGCCAAATGCTTGGCCGCTTCCCACCCTGGTCATTAATCTCTCCGGCGCGTTGGCACTGGGCGCCCTTCTGGAAGGACTTTCCCGCAGAGGGTCCGACGTCGGTAATCGCCAGGTTTTGCGGCTCGCCTTGGGTACGGGGTTCTTGGGGGCATACACCACCTACAGCACCCTCGCTTTGGACGCAGTTCACTTGTTTACGGTGAGTGAGGCACCTGGAGCTATCGGATACTTGGCTGTGAGCCTGCTCGGTGGAGCCGCGGCCACGACTGCGGGCATCTGGTTGGGTGCCTGGCACCATCGGCGTGCAACCGGACGCCAACAATGACGGTGGTACTCCTTGCGCTCGCGGGCGGAATCGGCGCAGCTGTCAGGTTCATGGTTGACGGTTTCATGAGGCAGCGCTTCAAGACGGCCCTCCCGTGGGGAACCATCCTGATCAATGTCTCAGGTTCCTTGGCGCTAGGGTTCCTTGCCGGACTGCTGATGCGGGGCCAAGCACCTGAGCCGCTGTTCTTAATCGTGGGAACAGGCTTCCTCGGTGGATACACCACGTTCAGTACGGCAAGCCTGGAGACCATCCGGCTGATTCAAAGTGGCAGGACGGGCCTGGCGCTCCTTAACAGCTTGGGATCCATGGCGGCAAGCGTTCTTGCTGCAGCGGCAGGAGTGGGGTTCGGCCTGTTGCTCGCTTGAGCGGTTGATGGCTCCAGCAGTGGCGAAGCTCACCCACAAAAGTGTCATGGCCCGGCTGTAGGATCGAGCCATGGCTAAGAAGACTTTCAATGAGCTGTTGTCCGCCCAGGTCGCCAATGAGTTTGCGGCCTCCCAGCAATACATCGCAGTAGCTGTGTATTTTGATGGCGAAGACTTGCCGCAGCTGGCCCGTCACTTCTATCGCCAGTCCCTCGAAGAGCGCAATCACGCCATGATGATGGTCCAATACATGCTGGACCGCAACGTGCACGTGGAGATCCCGGGTATCGCCCCGGTGCGCAACAACTTCAGCAACGCCAAGGAGCCCATCGCCCTCGCCTTGGAGCAGGAAAAGGAAGTTACCCGGAGCATTGAGGAGATGTTCCGCGTTGCCCGTGCAGAGGGCGATGCTTTGGGTGAGCAGTTCATGCTGTGGTTCCTGAAGGAACAGGTCGAGGAAGTTGCCTCAATGACCACGTTGCTGAACATCACGGAACGTGCCGAGAACCTCTTCGACATCGAGAACTACGTCGCGCGCGAAACCGTAGGCGACGGCGGACACGACACCAGCGCGCCATCGGCCGCCGGCGGGGTCATCTAGGTAGCTGCCTCGGTTAAGTGCCTCAAGGGGCCGCTGGATGCTTAGCTTCCGGCGGCCTCTTCGCTGTCCATGTCCTTGTCCGGATGGGAGCGGCTCAATAAGGACAATCGGCTGGCGATGCGCGCAAGGTCTACCGGCAGGGCAGTGCCGCTAGGCTCAACGTCCCAGTCGAGAGGTCCAGCGCCCACCAGGAACAGCGTGATGTCCTGGTCGTAAAGGACATCCACCACGTTGCTGAACCGCTGCCAAGCAGGCGCGGACGCAGCATCATCGGCCGGCGAGGGAACATCGTCGATGACCCATGTCCTGAATGTTTCAGCCAAGGCGAGAAAGTCCGATGTCGAGGTCAACCCACCGCACAGTTCCTCAAATCCAACCCACAGGAGATCAGGATCGGAGTTCTTGACCACGATCGGTTGGGCGGTGGGGGTCAAAACGCGGCTTTGCGGGGGCGTTGGCCGGAACAAGCCCAAGCGCCCCAGCTGTCGGGGTGTGCCGGGGGAAATAATGCGGCCTGAGCGGAACGCACCACTATCGGCAGCGGGGTCGGTTCCAGCAACCGGATAGCGACGAAAATCCGAGGCGCCACTGATTTCCACGGTATCCATCATCTCCTTGATCGCCTCGATGGTGGGCAGGAAATGGTCATGCCATAGGGGATTGGGCAGTAAGTCGTCCGTAGCTGTCCATCAGCCAAGTTTTACCGCGGCCGACGGGTCCGTGGATGTATAGGCTTCGAGGCGGCTTCCGGGGAAGCGCCCGACGGCGGCGGGTTACTTGGGCGCCAAATGCCGCCAGTCGCCCGGCTGCTTGCCGCTGGCTGGATTCGAGCTCAAAACCCGACCGCGCGGCGTCGTGCGCCATGCCCTCCACCAAAGTCCTCATGACGTCCCGCGGAGTGCGCGGATCAGGCCTCAGCGGCGGCGTCACAACCAGCCTTTGCGTTTGAAGATGACATACATGAGCAATGCGGCGCCGAACATGAGCCCAACAGCCAGTGGATAGCCAAAGTCCCAATGCAGCTCAGGCATATGGTCGAAGTTCATTCCGTAGACGCCTGCCACGAAGGATGGAGCGAAGAGGATGGCAGCCCACGAGGAGATCTTCTTGACCTGCTCGTTTTGGGCAGCACTGGCCTCGTTCTGGCGGTTGGCGGTCAGCGTGCCGTCAAGGGTGAGGGCGTTCTGGAGGAGATCCCGGAACGAGTTTGCCCTGGAGATCACGCGTTGGACGTGGTCCTCCACGTCCCGGAGGGAGCGCTGCAGCTCGATGTCCACGCCGTACTTTTCGAAGCCCTTCTCCAGGAGCACCATCATGTCCGGCAGGGGATGAATGGCACGCTGGAACTGGATGACTTCGCGGGCGAGCTCATAGATACGGCGGGATACGGCGCTGTCGCCGCTGAAGAGCTGGTCCTCAATCTCGTCAATGTCGTTTTCAAGACCTGCAACCACAGGGGCGTAGTCGTCCACTACTTGGTCCAGGAGGGCGTACAGCACTGCCTCCGGGCCGTGGCGGAGGAGATCCGGGCGTTCCTCCAGCCGCTTGCGCACCCGGGCCACGCCACCGGTTTCGGCATGCCGGATGGTCACCACAAAGTTCGGTCCCGTGAAGACGTGGAGCTCGCCGAACTCCACAGTTTCGGTTTCGTCCAGATACCGCGCCGGACGGAGGACGGTAAACAGATTGTGGTCGTAGCGCTCCAGCTTGGGTCGCTGGTGCGCGGAGACGGCATCTTCCACGGCGAGTTCGTGAAGCCCGAACTCTTCGGCGACGGCGGCCATTTCGTCTTTGGTGGGACGGTAGAGGCCAATCCAAGCCATGCCGCCGTGTTCCGCGAGTGTCTCAAATGTCTGTTCGAGGTTTTGCGGGGTGGCAGTGCGTACGCCGTCTACATATACGGCGTTGTCGATAATGGTCACTGGTTGAACGCTACTGCATGGCCCCGATGATGGCGCCCGCGACGGTCATTGCCACGATGTCGTGGCCGGAGTCGATGAGGGTCACTGCCCATGGGCGCCCGGCGAAGCCGTTATGAATGACATGGCCGCCGGCGCGGAATACCAAGGCAAGGATCAGCGCGAAGAAACCGCCGGCAAGGAAAGTGTTGAGGTCCAGGGCGCTGATGAGGACAGCGAGGAGAATGCTGGTCACGGCAGCTGCCACCATCATGGGAACCCAGATGCCTGCGCCGCCTTCAATGTTCTTGAGGTCGTCTTCGGTTTTGCCGATTGCCTGCATCCACTTCCGGCCAAGCACAGCCGGCATGTACCAGACGAAGCCGATCACCATGCTTGAAACGAAGGCCAGAAGTACGGCGAGCCAGTTGATCTGGGAGATGTGTGAGAGCCAATCCATGCCTAAAAGCCTAGTGCGTTCAGGCCTCTGGGCTTGCGCTCCGGCCTTCTTGCCTGGACCGTGTTGGTGTTGCAGCCATTCTCCCGATGAGGGGCTCAGTACGGTACGGGATGTGGGTGTGCAGGGCTAACACTGTTTCGGTCCTGATGACTCCCTTGGTACGGAGTACTGACCGCAAAGCTGACTGGAGGTTGTGTGTATCCGTTGCCACCACGCGGCACCAGAGATCGCCGCGGCCGGAGATTTCATGGACCTCCAACACTTGGGGGATCAGGCGCAAGGCGCCGATGACGCCGTCGAGTTCCCGGTGGGTGACTTCAATCGTGACGAAAGCGACGACGTCGTAGCCCACCTTTTCGAGGTCCACTTCCCGCCCAGCGGCTTGCAGCACGCCTGAACGGAGAAGGCGCTTGACCCTGCTTTGGGCTGTATTGCGTGCTATGCCCAGTTCGTCGCTTAACTCCGCGATCTGGATGCGGGGGTCTTTGATCAGTTCCAAGAGGATCTTCAGGTCCAGGGGGTCAAGGGTGTTCAAATGGTCACTCCAGCTCACTTGGCTCGTACTACTTTGAGTATTCTGCTCAATTCTTGCATTCTGATAGTCCTCAAAGATCAGTGCTACTGCATTCTATTGCCATCACTACATAGCTGGGCTGCAATTCTCACAAGGAAACAAACAGTCCGGCCACCGAGTCCGAAGGCATGGAAAATGACTGTCTTGAGCGAACTCCGCATGCGTCCGGTTACCGCCGAACGCTGGGGATGGGATGCCTCCACCACTGCCAGGTTGGTCCTGGCCGGGGTTGTAATCTTTACGCTGCTGGTCGGCGCCAACCTGGCTACGCCCTTGTACCCGTTGCTGCAAGCCAGGATCGGCATGTCTTCGCTCGGCGTGACGGTTGCGTTCTCCAGCTACGTCCTCGCACTAGTAGCCGTTCTCATGGTGGCGGGCCATTGGTCGGACCACATCGGGCGGAGGGCAGCGCTGGTGCTCGCTGTCCTCGTCGGTTTGGCGGGAGGCGTCATCTTCGCGAACGCGGACACTCTCATCACCTTGTCCCTGGGCCGGGCGCTGCAAGGCGTGGCGGTTGGACTAGCCACGGGAGCCAGTTCCGCTGCACTGCGCGAATTACTGCCCCAGCGGCCCGATTGGGCGTCCCGCTTTACGTTGCTTTCTTCTGCCGGCGGCGTGGCCGCGGGCCCCGCAATCGGTGGTCTCTTGTCGCTCCTGCCGGACCCGACGCGCACTCCGTACTATGTGCACTCCGCGGTATTGGTAGCTGCCCTCATTCCCTTGTGGCTGCTGAAAGCCAGGCCAGCCATCGCGCCGGCGGAAGGACCGAAGCCGCTGAAGGTCCTTGCCCCCCGGAAACCGTCCATATCGCATGATGCGCGCGGAGCATTCTGGATGGCTTCGGCTACCGGGTTCCTGAGTTTCGCGGTCTTCGGCTTCTGTCTGTCCTTGGCGCCCGGGTATTTCGCCAGCGTTGTCCACGCCGATTCCAGGCCGCTGATCGGACTGCTTGCCGGCGTCACTTTGGGCGCTTCAGCACTGAGCCAACTGCTGGGTGCACGCGGACGCTTCGTGGTCCCCGTGGCGCTTGCCGTGCTGGGGGTCTCGGTTGTTTTGGTGGGAGCCGCCGCAGCATGGTCCAGCCCCTGGTTGCTGGTGGCAGCAAGCATCACCGCCGGAGTGGGGCAAGGGATTGCTTTTCGGCAAGTATTCAACGAAGTGGCTGGGAAAGTGGAAGCCGCCCGCCACGCCCAGGTCATCAGCACCGTCTACGTCATCACTTATCTGGGGAGTGCTGTTCCGGTAATTGGGCTGGGGCTGGCTGTCTCGGCGCTCGGACTGCAGCCCGCCGTCGTGGGTTTCACTGCTTTGTGCGGCCTGGCTGCCTTGTCGCTTGCGGCGGTGTCCCTTCGAAGCGCCTTGCGTTCCTGAGCTGCTCCGTTTATTCGGGCAGCGGTCCCCGGTTGCCGGGAATGTGCTGGAACACCATGGTGGTTTCCGTGTGACCCACCACGGGATCGGTGGCGAGGTTGTCCAGGAGCCAGTTGCGGAGGTCGTCCGTATTGGCGACGGCGATGTGCAGCAGGTAGTCCACTGAACCGGTGGTGTGGAAAGTGGAAATGACGGCCGGGAGATTGGGAACCCGCGCCGTAAAGCGGTCGATTTGGTCACGGTCATGGGCGCGGAGGCGAACCGCAATGAGGGCCTGAACAGAACGGCCGATGGCCGGCAGGCTCAAGACCGCTTCAAATCCCTCAATGATTCCCCGTTCGGAGAGCGCCCTGGTGCGCATGAGGGCAGTGGAGGGGGCGATTCCTACAAGTTCAGCCAGCTGCTTGTTGGAGATCCGGGCGTCGTCCACCAACGCGGCGAGGATTCGTTCGTCGATCGCGTCGAGCGGCTCTGCGCTGCCCGTGCTTGACCGAACATTCTTCGTGGGGTTGCTCACGGATCCTCCTGAAATTGCCTTTTGTCCATCCTAATCCGTGAAATCTTCAGGTGACTATCGTTTGGCGGGGCGTCGGCGGGCCCATCTCCGATCAAGCCGCTGGAGAGGCTCACTAAGCAGCATCACCAGCAGCGGCCAGTTTCCTACGCCCGGAATGACAAGGGCCAAAACAAGCGCCAACAGGAAAAGTCCGGAAACGATGCCGCTCGCTCGAATTCCTGACACCGCATCAGCGTCATCCATGGTGTGGAGATCGGGGTGGGTCCGCAAATAGGCACGGGCCAGAAGGAGCATGAGGCTGGTGGCGAACAGGGTTCCAATGTAGACAAGGGGCTGCGCCCAGTCAGACTGCATCTGGGTGGACAGTGATGTGGCCACGGGCATCACCACAATGGTGAACATCCATGCCACCGTCAGCCACAACAAGCCCGGGTCCACGCGCTTGACGCTGCGGAACAGCTTGTGGTGGTGCACCCAAAAAACGGCAATCAGGATGAAGCTTAGGACAAACCCGAGCAGGGCGTACTGTTCTTCCGCCAACCACTCGGCCGTTGTGCCATCGTGGTCCGCCAGTTCACCCACACTCTCCATGAGGGGCAGGATCAACAACGTCAAAGCAATCGCCACCACGGCATCCGTAAACGCCTGCAAACGCTCCGGCGACGACAGTTCCCGGCTTTTCGTGACCTGTGTCATGCCTCCGATTGTAGGGGCAGCCCGGCTGAAATCAGCGGGAGTTTAGCCGTGGGCGGTGCACTATCAAGGTGACTGCCGCCGTCGTACATGACAGTGCGATGACGCTCAACGCCAAAGCCGGCCAGCCAAACGCCTGAAAGGCAAGCCCGCCGGCCCAACCGATGACGCTGGAACCCAGGTAGTAGGACAGGTTGTACAGGGACGCTGCCTGCGCCCGGCCAGTGGTGGCAATAGCTCCCGTCCATCCGGACCCAACGCTATGGGCGGCGAAGAAGCCGCCAGTGAAGATCACCAGCCCGGCAAGGGTGGCTGCGAGGTTCTCCACCAATGTCATTGCCAAACCTGCCGACATGATGGCAATACCTGCCACCAGGACGTTCCGCCGACCGAACCTGGTGGTCAGCCCCGCGGCCCATCGTGAGCTGATGGTCCCGGATAGGTACGCCAGGAAAATTAGGCTGACTACGGTGGCAGGAAGTCCAAAAGGTTCGGCATGCAATCGGAATCCGAGGTAGTTGTAAACGGCAACAAAGCCACCCATGAGCAGGAAGGCCTGCAGATACAGCGACACCAACTTGGGATTACTCGAGTGCCGACCGAGGGTTCGCAGGGCGCCACGAAATCCCATGGGCGGGGCGGGACTGAACCGGCGTTGCTTGCGAACAAGAACCAGGAACAAGACTGCTGAAACGGTGGCCAGCAGGGAAACAGCCAGCGCCGCGGCGCGCCACCCCCAAAGTTCTCCAACAGGTCCGGCGACCAAACGCCCGGCCAAACCACCCAAGGTAGTTCCGGCAACGTAGGTTCCAGCGGCGAGGGCGGTATGGATTTTAGTAACTTCCTCATTGAGGTAGGCGATGGCGATGGCCGGGATTCCGCCCAGGGCCATACCTTCCAGAGTTCGGAGCCCCAACAGCCAGGGCACTGTGGGTGCCAGAGGCACCAGCAACCCTAAGAGCGTGGCGACGGCGACGCCGATGGCCATGGCGCGGACCCGGCCAATCCTGTCGGCCACAAAGGACCACGGCAGCACAGTGACTGCCAAGCCCACAGTGGCGAGGGAAATGCTCAAGGCCGCTTCGGCCGCCGTGATCCGGAGGTCCGCGGCCATGAGTGGAAGTATGGCCTGCGTGGAGTACAACTGCGCGAAGGTCGCAACCCCGGCAAGCGCCAAAGCGGCCAGGACGCGACTATAACCGCGGGAACCTTTGACGTGTCCGTCCCAGGAGTCGGTGCTGGGCTTGGAGGTTGCGTTGCTCACCGAGCCAGATTAGGGCTGGGTGGACACCATGTTCCAATGCATAGGTCACTTAGGATTGATGCAATAGTGCATGAATTGATCCTGCCAATAATGGAGCTTTATGGAACCCGATCACCAACAGCTCGTTCAACTGCTCCCTCTGCTACCTGTCTTGGCGGAACTTGGCCGGACGGAACACATGACTGAAACAGCCGAGATCCTCGGCGTTCCACAGTCGACAGTGAGCAGGGCCGTTGCACGGGCCAGCGCCATCGTGGGGATGGACCTGCTGATCCGCGAGGGTCGTGGCATTCGCCTGACACCGGCCGCGCGGACGCTGCTGCCCTACATCGAAGCAGCGCTGGAGGACTTCCAAGCCGGGCTGGACAGGGTGCGGCACGAATCTGACGTTGTGAGGGGCAGGATCGGGGTTTCGTTCCAACACACCTTCGGTGAAGCCACCCTTCCCTTGCTCATCAGCGCCTTCCGCGCACACCACCCGCACACTGTGTTCGAACTCTGGCAGGGTCCACGCGACGATTGCCTGAGGCAGCTGGCTAACGGGGACATGGATTTCGCGTTGACGGCACCCATCGCGCCGGAGGGGCGGGGTATTCGTGCTCTGCCTTTGTACCGCGAGCCATTGCGTGCGGTGCTGCACTACCGGCACCCTCTGGCCGGAAGGTCCAGCGTCCGCCTCTCCGAACTCCGGCACGAACCGTACATCACCCTCCCGGAGGGGGTGGGCCTTCGAGCTTTGGGTGAAGCGCTCCTGCGCGAAGCCGGATTCAGGCCGCGGATTGCTTTTGAAGTCCAGGAGTCCACCTCTGCCCGTGGATTGGTCTCGGCCGGGCTGGGCTTTAGCATCCTTCCGCCAGCGGGACCCGGTTCAGGGACCGGCCAGTTCCTTCCCGAGGCCGAACTTGGGCTCGTGGAAGTGGCTATCGAATCGGACCTGGCATTCCGGCAGATCGGTATCGCCTGGAGGGAGCGGAGTTTCGAACCGGACGCCGTCAGGCTGTTCCGGGAACTCGTGGTCACCGAGGGCGGCGACTTGCTCGCCGAACTTGTCAGAGCCCGTTCAGGAACTCCCTGACCACGTCTTTCGCAGATCCTTCCCTGGCCTGCTGCCAGCCGGTCCCTGCCCACAGGTTGAGGCGATGGGGATCACCTGCCGCGGATGATGCAGCCCGGACAGGGCTGGTGAGGTGGTGGATGGCCGGATAACCCTCCGGCGCGTCCTGATGGTCGCGGATGAATTCATTGACCAGCGACCGTGCCCATCGCCCCGTGAATGCCCGGGTCATTGCTGTCTCCGTAAATCCGGGGTCACCCAGCGCGTCCTTGTGCGGTTTCCGTGCACCGCTCTCGTCAGTCCGAACCAGGGCGGTCCCGACTTGCGCTGCTACCGCGCCAGCGGCCAGCACGTCGCGCAGCACTGCGGTATTCATGATGGCTCCGGCAGCGATGAGGGGAAGTCCGACGGCGGCGCGCACCTGGGCCACCAGCTCCGCCGTCGTACGGGCTGCTGGTCCCTGCGGGCCAGGCAGGAAGGCTGCCGTGTGTCCGCCCGCGGAGCTGTGCTGCACTGCGATGGCATCGGGGCCCTCTTCTGCAGCCGCAAGAGCCTCGTCCACACTGGTAACACTGGAAATGACCCGGCTGCCTGCTTTTTGCAGGGCCTGGACCACCGGCTTTCCCGGCAGGCCGAAAGCGAAGCTCACGAACTCCACGGGGTCGGCCAGCAGGGCATCGATCTTGTCCTGCCAGGCGTCGTCGTCATCGAGCCGGAGGGGAGGTAGCGTCACGCCGTAACGGGCCGCTTCGGGTTTCAGCTCCGCCCGGTATGCCTCAAGTTCCGCCCGTGCTTCAGGACCGGGCGGGAGCTGGCTTGGGTCCGGTACGAACACGTTCATGCCAAACGGAATATTAAGTTCCCGCGTGGCAGCAATTTCAGCCGTCATGGCTTCGGGGCTCTTGTAGCCGGCAGCGATGAAACCCAGTCCACCACCCTCATGAACTGCTTTCACCAACGCCGGCGTGGACGTTCCCCCGGCCATGGGAGCTGCAACAAACGGTGTACCAATCAGGGATTCAGGCATGTGCGGTTTCTCCTCCGGACGCTCCAAGCTAGTCTTTCACGGTGAACAATCCTGACTCTGCCACGCATTCCCACGCCGCCCCGGAAGCCGTGAGCGGCACTGTCATCGGCCTCGACATCGGCGGCACGAAAACCCGCGGCGTGCGGTTCCACAACGGATCGCCGGTCCGGGATGAGAGCGCAGGCAGCTCCAACGTCCAAAATGTTAGCCGGGACGTGGCCGCAGCGAACCTCGCTGAGTTGTTCGGGAAAATCGGTGGGGGCCACATTGACCAGGTGTACGCCGGTGCAGGGGGGATCGATACGGACGAAGACGCCCAGGCGCTCGCCGACCTCATCGCACCGCACGCCCCAGGCGCCCGCATCACGGTGGTTCACGATTCACGGCTGTTGCTGGCGGCTGGGGGAGCGGGCACGGGCGTCGCGGTCATTGCCGGGACCGGCTCGGCCGCGTGGGGAAAGAACGACGCCGGCGAGGAAGCCCGGGCAGGTGGCTGGGGCTATCTCCTGGGCGACGAAGGAAGCGGCTACTGGCTGGGGCGCGAGGCCGTCCGGCACAGCCTGCGCCGGATGAACCAGGGCCTGGAGCCTGACCGGCTCAGCCGTGCACTGTTGGACTCCGTCGGTGTGGAGGAACCCGGCAAGCTGATCGCACTGTTCCACTCCCCGGACACCGGCCGCCGCTACTGGGCGCAGCAGGCCCGGTTGGTAGTGGAAGCCGCCGACGCCGGTGACGAAACAAGTCAGGCACTAGTGGAGCAAGCAGGCCGCGACCTGGCTGAACTCGCCGAACAGGCCGTTCGCCAATTGGGCCTGGACGGTCCAGTGATCCTCGGCAGCGGACTCGGCATGAACGTCCCGCGGCTCCAGGAAGCGTTCAAGGCCAGGCTGGCCCAAAACGGCATTACTGATGTGCGCATTCTTCAACAGGATCCCGTGTTCGGCGTCCCGCGGCTCGTAGCGGAGCAGCGGGGTTAACCGTACAAAACTTAGCCGCGGGTTCGTGGCCGTAGCTTGACGCCCGGGAGCGGCGGGGCGGGAATGCGGCCAGCCTCCGGTCCTGCGTCAGGACCATGCCCGGGGACGAAGCCGAAGCGTGAGCTGGCGGCAGCGTCGTCGTCGAGCGATCCTTCGGTTTCCCACTCCTCACGGGCCTTTTCCACTTCCTCATGCGTCCTGCCCACGAAGTTCCACCACATGAGCAGGTCTTCGCCGAACGGTTCGCCGCCGAGGAGCATGAAGCGGGTGTCCGGTTGCGCTTGGACGGCAAGGCTGGACCTGCCGGCCCCCAAGTAGGCCAGGGGACCAGCCTCGATGTCCTGGCCATCGATCACGACGTGGCCATCCAGGACCAGTACGGCGTGCTCAAAATCGGGCCGCAAGGGCAATTCGAGGGACCCCGTGCCCGTGATGTCGGCTCCAACAATCGGGCTGAACATCGTGGCGGGGGAGCGCTGTCCGGCAAATTCGCCCACCATCACGGTGGCCGTAAAGCCTTCGCCCACCGCTACCGGCAGGTCCCTCACCTGTTCAAATGACGGCGCACGGTGCCTGTGCTCGTCCGGAAGGGCAACCCACAGCTGGAGTCCTCGGGACATCGGAATTTCTTCCACCAGTGGACTGGACCCGGTCTCGGTAGTGGCCGGAAGGACGGAGAACTCGGAATGGGAGATGCCATGGCCTGCCGTCATGATGTTCAGCTCGCCGGGCCGGACCACTACATCGCTGCCTACGCTGTCGCGGTGCCGTACGGCGCCTTCCAGGGGCCATGTGACAGTTTGAAGTCCGCAGTGTGGGTGGGGGAGTACGCTCATGGCCACCCGGTCGGGCCCGAAACTGTCCAGGAAACACCAGGCACCCACAGTCGGTAGACCTCGCTGGGGCAGCGTCCGCATGACGTTCATGGCGCGCACGCCACCCAGGGGAACCTCACGCTCGGGCCACAGCTGAACGCAAGGACCTTGACCTTCCGGCGCCGCGGGGCACACTTCCTGTGCGGGGGAAGTATCAAGATTGGTCATGTGATCATCACCTGTGCATAAATGTTGGAAATTGAGCTAATCTGTTCCACGTGAACAACGCCCTCCTGAGCTACCGAGACGCCGTCCTTTACCGTTCGGGTGAACCGTATCGCATCCTCGCCGGAGCCATCCACTACTTCCGTGTACACCCGGACCTGTGGCAGGACCGGCTGCGTCGACTTAAAGCGATGGGCGCTAACACGGTGGACACATATGTTGCCTGGAACTTCCACCAGCCTACGCGCGATGAGGCGCCGGACTTCAGTGGCTGGCGGGACTTGGGCCATTTCATTGACCTCGCGGCCGAGGAGGGGCTCGACGTCATTGTCCGCCCTGGCCCGTATATCTGCGCCGAGTGGGACAACGGTGGCTTCCCCGCCTGGCTGACCGGCGTTCCCGGCATCGGCCTGCGCTGCATGGACCCGGAATTCACGGGTGCCATCGAGGAGTGGTTCGATCAGCTCCTCCCGATCATCGCCTCACGGCAGGCGTCAGCGGGCGGTCCTGTGGTGGCCGTTCAGATTGAAAACGAATACGGCAGCTACGGCGACGATCACGAGTACATCCGCTGGAACCGACGCGTCCTGGAGGATCGCGGCATCACTGAGCTCCTGTTCACGGCCGACGGCGGCACGGACTATTTCCTTGACGGCGGTTCCATCGGGGGAACCTGGGCGACGGCAACGCTGGGAAGCCGGGGCGACGAAGCGGTGGCCACATGGCAGCGACGCCGGCCCGGCGAGCCGTTCTTCAACGTTGAGTTCTGGGGCGGCTGGTTCGACCACTGGGGCGAACACCATCACCGCCGGGACGCCGAGGACGCCGCGTTGGAAGCACGCAAGATGCTCGATCTCGGTGGCTCACTCTGCGCCTATATGGCCCACGGCGGGACTAACTTCGGCCTCACTTCCGGCAGCAATCACGATGGCACCATGCTGCAGCCGACGGTTACCAGCTACGACTCAGACGCGCCCATCGCAGAGAACGGGGCCCTGACGCCCAAGTTCCATGCTTTCCGCAGGGAGTTCTTCCGGGCGCAGGGCGTAGAGAAGCTACCCGACCTCCCTCAGGAGTTGCTGGCTGACGCACCGGTACTTCCGGCGCAGTCCCTGCCTTTGACCGCGGGCCCGGACCTGCTGGAGCTTGTGCGGGAAGCCGGCAAACCTGTCAGCAGCGTGAGGCCACTTAGCTTCGAGCAGCTGGGACTCGACGCGGGCATGATCCTCTACGCCGCCGAAGCCATCCTTCCTGGCCGCCCAGACGCTCCCTCGGAGAGCCGGCTGAAGATCACTGGCCTGAATGACCGTGCCTACGTGTGGGTGGACGGCACCTTTGCTGGTGTCCTGGACGACGTCAACGGTTCCGAGGGGTTGCCCGTCAGCGGCACGGGCATCCCCGCCAAGCTTGAGATCCTGGTCGAGAACCTCGGCCGCATCAACTACGGACCTCTGACGGGTCATGGGAAGGGAATTCTGGGCGGCGTCCTCGTCAACCAGCGCTACACCTTCCACTGGACGCAGACACCTGTTGCACTCGCAGACTGGACGCAGGAAGACCTTGAGGGGTTGGCAGGCGTCGACTTCGAGGTCCGGGAACCGGCCGACACTTACATTGCCTTGCCCGACTCGGGGAAGGGCTTCGTCTGGCTCAATGGCTTCCTCCTGGGCAGGTACTGGGATAAGGGCCCACAGGTGACGCTCTACGCACCGGCTCCTTTGCTTAAAACCGGCCGAAACAGCATCAAGGTGCTGGAACTCGGGAAACCAGGGACCGTCGTCGAACTTCGCGAAGCGCCTGACTTGGGTCCGGAAGAAGCAGGTCCGATCTCGGCGGCCGAGCTTCCGTAGAGTCCAGCCCGAGGATTTATGCTGACTCCATGACCCTCCAGTTCGATACCCGCCCAGCCGCTTACGCCGTGATTGTCCAAGAGGACAAGATCCTGCTTGCTTACTGGAAGCAGGACGGCAAGGAAGGCTGGACGCTACCGGGCGGAGGCCTGGATCTGGCGGAACATCCGGTGGACGGTTGCAGGCGTGAAGTCTTCGAGGAAACCGGGTATGAAGCGCGCATCGATCGCATGCTGGGTATCGACGTCGGCCATTGGCCTGCTGATGTCCTTCCCGACGGTTCGGTCAAGGATTTTCAGGCCATCCGACTGGTCTACGAGGCAACGGTGGTGGGCGGAGAACTGACCCATGAGGTGGACGGGAGCACCACGCACGCCGCGTGGATCCCCCTGAAGGACATTGGGAAACTCAACCGGGTGTCGTTGGTGGACACGGCACTGCGCCTGCACCGGGAGCGCCCGGCGGACGGGAAGCTGAGCTAAGCCAACCGGAAGGTGGGCCATAAGGCCTAGCCAAAAGATTCCGATGTTGGCTACGCTGAACATCGTTGCCGGCCCATCAGCTGCCGGCCTGGATGCCGAGGAGGTGGATTTGATGATTGCCACGATCTTGCGCGCCCCGCACTACGTTGCGGCGCGCCGTCATCAGCCCACCATTCCTGCCCCGGCATCAGCCTGCCAAAACTAGGCGGCCGGGCCTCCTCAGAGGCATTACATTGAACACTTACGCTTCAAGCGACCCTTCTTTTAGTTCCATCAAGCAGCTGCCCACTCACCCATTAAACGGACCAGTGGAGTACGGCTTCACCGACAAAACCGCGGAGCTTTTCCGCGCCCACAGCGCCCCCGGGAACCAGGAAACGGCCACACCCGGTCGCGTAGTGCGCCTTGACAGGAACCGGGTGCTCGTCGCATCGGCCCAAGGTCTCCTGCATTTGCCCTATCCCACGCATGGGTTTGTTCCGGCCACCGGAGACTGGGTATGGCTAGGCCACAACAACGCTGGCGAGCCCGCCGTCGTCGAGGTCCTTCCCCGCCATTCGGCGCTGAGCCGCAAGCGGGCCTTTGAAGCCTCGTCGGAAGAACAGATACTGGGCAGCAACATCGACATTGTTGCGGTGGTTGTCCCTGTGGACCGTCCGCTGACACATAACCGACTTGAACGGACGTTGGTGGCTGCGTGGGACTCCGGCGCCACGCCGCTGGTGGTCATCACCAAGGCTGACCTCGCCCACCTCGCGGACGACGTCGTGGGGGAAGTCATCCTTCAGGCCGCGGGCGTTGACGTCGTTACCACGTCTGCGGAGCAGGGCGATGGCCTCGACGAATTGATGCAGCGAATTCCTCAAGGCGCCACCTTGGTTCTCCTGGGTCCTTCCGGTGCCGGGAAATCGACGCTTATCAACGCCCTCGCGGGGCGTGAGCTCCAGCAGACAGGCGAGGTCCGGGCAGGCGACGGCAAGGGCAAACACACCACCACCTCGCGGGAGTTGGTACCTCTGGCGGGCGGCTCCGTGCTGATGGATACGCCGGGAGTCCGCGGGTTCGGGCTCTTCGACGCCGACGAGGGCATGGACGAGATGTTCGGCGATCTGGAGGAACTTTTCTCCCGGTGCCGCTTCACGGACTGCGCCCACCAAGCGGAGCCGGGATGCGCAGTCCAAGAGGCGCTCGCGGAGGAAATCCTGGATCCCCGGCGCTGGGCCAGCTACCTGAAGCTGCAACGCGAACTGGCGGCCTTGGCCAGGAAGCATGACGCTGCGGCCCGCCGTGCCTACCAGCGCGAATGGCACCAAAGGGTGATGTCAGCGGACCGAGGCCAGCGTGCAGCGGAACGTTACAAGCACGACCAAGCCGAGGAACGGACCGGAAAGGGCGGCAAGCGACGAAAACGCTGAACATTGCCGATTCATTACGGAACTCGTGGCGACGCTGACATCGTCGGTGGTGCTGGCTACGCTGGGTGAAGATTGCTTTGCAGCCAAGTAATAAGAGTGCATATGATCATCTGGCTCTACCGATGTTCTCTACCACAGATAGGTAAGCCCGGGTATGGCCGAAGCCATGATTGATTTCAAGAGCGTCACCAAGCAATACCAGGGCGGGCAACCGGCGGTGGATTCTCTCACCATGTCCATCGACAAGGGCGCCATAACCGTGTTTGTTGGCCCTTCGGGCTGCGGAAAGACCACTTCCCTGCGCATGATCAACCGAATGGTGGAGCCCACCAGCGGAACCATCACTGTTGCAGGGGAAGATGTCTCCCAGGTTCCCGCGGCCAAGCTCC
Source organism: Paenarthrobacter sp. TA1.8 (assembly GCF_048595705.1). Taxonomy (NCBI): domain Bacteria; kingdom Bacillati; phylum Actinomycetota; class Actinomycetes; order Micrococcales; family Micrococcaceae; genus Paenarthrobacter; species Paenarthrobacter sp. TA1.8. The sequence continues at coordinate 3,420,730 of NZ_CP184287.1, read as the reverse complement.
GCCGCTCCATGGGCTATGTCATGCAGTCATCCGGCTTGCTTCCGCACCGATCCGTGCTGGATAACATCGCCACCGTTCCACGGCTCAACGGCGTACCCAAGGCGGCTGCGCGGAAACGCGCGGAGGAACTGCTCGACGTCGTCGGGCTGGCTTCCGTCCTGGGCAAGCGATACCCGTCACAACTCTCGGGTGGTCAGCAGCAGCGCGTTGGAGTTGCCAGGGCGCTCGCTGCTGATCCGCCGGTCCTGCTGATGGACGAACCTTTCAGCGCAGTGGATCCTGTGGTCCGTGACGAACTGCAACAGGAACTTCTGCGTCTGCAGCGGGAATTGGCCAAGACCATTGTGTTTGTCACGCACGACATCGACGAAGCCACTGTTCTTGGTGACAAGGTGGCTGTCTTCGCCGTCGGGGGCAAGCTCGCGCAATACGCGGCTCCTGAAGAGATCCTTCGGGCACCTGCGAATGACTTCGTGGCCTCCTTCGTGGGGCGCGACCGCGGCTTCCGCCACCTTGCCTTCAACGCCGCAGACGCCGTGACGCTGCACCCTGTCACCATGGTGAGTCCTTCCGATGGCCACCACGCGGGCCGCCAATCGGGGGAGTGGGCACTGGTTGTCGACGACGATTCGCGGCCGCTCGGATGGTCTTCACCGCGGGACGGCGCCGGGCTGATCCCCGGAGGTTCGCTCTTCCGCAAGGGAGATACGCTGCGGCGCGCGCTGGATGCGGCGTTGTCGTCGCCGTCGGGCCTGGGCGTCGCGGTTGACGACGACGGCCGGGTGGCCGGAGTCCTGAAGGCGCCGGAAGTCCTGGCTCTTATCGAAGAAGTCCGGCACCACAGGGAGGACGCCACCTGATGGAGTGGTTCCTTGCCAACAGTGGCATGGTCCTGGGGTTGGCCGGTCAGCACATGGTGCTGGCGATCATTCCCATGATCTTTGGATTGCTGATTTCGGTCCCCCTGGCCCAGCTGGCCAGGCGCAACAGCACGCTCAGGTCAGTGGTGGCAACAGCCACCTCATTGCTGTACACCATTCCCTCACTGGCCCTCTTCATCATTCTTCCCACCATCCTCGGCACGCGGATCCTGGATCCGCTGAACGTGGTGGTGGCACTGACCATCTATGCCGTGGCATTGCTGGTCCGTGCCGCGATGGACGCCTTCGACTCCGTGGATGATGACCTCCGAAACGCTGCCGTTGCCATGGGTTTCAAGCCCCTGGCCCGGTTCTTCCAGGTAGACCTTCCGTTGTCTTTGCCTGTGCTGTTCGCAGGACTTCGAGTGGTGTCAGTCAGCAATATCTCCCTGGTGAGCGTGGCGGCCCTGCTTGGTGTGGGCAACCTTGGGGTCCTGTTCACTGACGGCCTGCAGCGCACGTTCATCACCGAAGTTGTGGTGGGCATCATCGCGATCCTGGTGTTGGCGCTGTTGATGGATGCGGTTCTGGTGGTGTTGGAGCGGCTCTTGACGCCATGGACCCGCGCGGCAGGTGGAAGTTCGTCGCGTCCGGATGGAAACGCCGTGCTCACCGAGCCCAAAGCGGGACCCGCGAAGCCGCACGCGGCCCTCCGCCCGGACCCGGGAGCGTCCGCATGAACATCTTTGCTGAAACCATTGCCTGGCTGACAAACCCCAAGAACTGGGCCGGAAGCGGTGGAATCCCCACCCGCTTGCTGGAGCACCTGCAGTACAGCGCACTGGTGCTACTCATCGCCGCCGCCATTGCAGTGCCAATCGGTCTCTACATCGGGCACACCGGGCGCGGCCGCGTTGTCGCAGTGGCTGTCGCCGGAGCATTGCGTGCCCTCCCGACGCTCGGTTTGCTGGTCCTCTTCGCGTTGCTCGCCGGCAGTGGCTTGATGCCTCCAGTGTGGGCGCTGGTCATCCTCACAGTGCCGCCGCTTCTGGCCGGGACCTATGCCGGCATTTCCAGTGTTGATGCCACGGTGGTGGACGCTGCCCGGGCCATGGGCATGACCGAACTTCAGATCCTGTTCCGCGTGGAACTGCCCAACGGACTGCAGGTGATGTTCGGCGGCATCCGCACCGCGGTTCTGCAGGTCATCGCGACAGTCTCTGTGGTTGCCTACCTTCCGTTGGGTGGGCTTGGCCGGTATCTGTTCGACGGCCTCGTGCTGCAGGATTTCCCCAGGATGCTCGGAGGCTCCCTGCTCATCGCGGGGTTGGCCATCGCTGTGGACCTGATCCTGGCCGGCATACAAAGGCTCGTCATCTCGCCCGGCCTGACCCTCGACTCAAGCGGCCGCCAGAAGGCAGCCGACGATCTCACAGCCACGGTTCCCGCCGGGGCTGCCGTTCAAGGAGGTACATCATGAAAAACCCCGTCCCCATGACTCTTACGCGCCGTGGTCTGGGCGGCCTTGCCGCTGGACTGGGTGTGGCCCTCGCGTTGAGCGCCTGCGGCGGCAGTCCCTTGGCCACGCCTTCCACCTCGGCGCCCAGCGGTTCCTCCGCCGGAGGCTCACTGGTAGTCGGTTCGGCAGACTTCCCGGAGAGCCAGGTCATCGCAGAGATCTATGTGGGTGCCCTCAACGCGGCTGGTCTCACTGCCACGTCCAAGCCGAACATCGGGTCGCGCGAGATCTACTTCAAGGCTGTCCAGGACGGCTCCGTGGACCTCGTGCCGGACTACTCCGGCAACCTTCTCTCCTATGTGGACACGGAGGCCGCTGAGGTATCTGCCGAGGACGTCTACAAGGCGCTCCCGGGCAAGCTTCCGGAAGGCCTCGCGGTCCTGGAGCCAGCCAAGGCCGAGTCCAAGGACGCCATGGTGGTCACCAAGGCTACGGCGGAGAAGTACCAGCTGAAGTCCATCGAGGACCTGGCCAAGGTCTGCAAGGACTTCACCATGGCTGCACCGGCCACGTTCGAGACCCGTGCCTACGGCTTCCCGGGGCTGAAGGCCAACTATGGTTGCGAGCTCAAGGGCCTGCAGCCCTTCAACGACGGCGGTGGCAACCTGACTCTCCAGGCTCTCCTGGAGGACAAGGTTCAGGTGGCGGACATCTACACCACCACGCCGTCCATCGCAGATAACGACCTCGTCGTCCTGGAAGATCCGAAGAACAACTTCAAGGCACAGCAGGTCCTGCCGTTGGTCAAGGAAGCCAAGATGACGGACAAGGCCAAGGAAGCGCTCAACAACGTTTCCAAGATCCTTACCACCGACGACCTGATCAACCTGAACCGCGCAGTAAGCGGCGACCAGAAGCAGTCGCCTAAGGATGCCGCAGCCGCATGGCTGAAGGACAAAGGCATCGTCAAGTAGTACCTGAACAAAACCGCGTACGACGGCGGTGACGGACCCGCGCGGGACCGTCACCGCCGTCGTCGTATGTGTGAGTCAAGTCTCAGCTGAACTCCATCACCCGTGTGGCATATTTGAGGGATGGCGAATTTCAAGCAGTCCACCAAGCTTCATAATGTCCTCTACGACATCCGTGGACCGATTCTTCAGGCCGCCCAGCAAATGGAAGCGGAGGGTCACCGGATCCTCAAACTGAACATCGGAAACCCGGCCCCTTTTGGTTTTGAAGCGCCTGACGCCATCTTGGTGGACATGATCCGCCACCTGCCTAACGCTCAGGGCTACAGCGATTCCCGAGGCATCTTCTCGGCCAGGACCGCCGTCTCGCAGTACTACCAAACGCGCGGCATTCAGAACATCCACGTTGACGACATCTACCTCGGCAACGGTGTCAGCGAGCTCATCACCATGTCCCTCATGGCACTGCTGGACGACGGTGACGAAGTGCTGATTCCCACGCCGGACTACCCCCTGTGGACGGCTTCCGTGGCACTTGCCGGCGGCCGTCCCGTGCACTACCTCTGCGACGAAGAGTCCGGATGGCAGCCCGATCTTGAGGACATGGAATCCAAGATCACGCCGCGGACCAAGGGCATTGTGGTGATCAACCCCAACAACCCCACCGGCGCCGTCTACCCGGAGGAGACCCTCAAGAAGATCGTCGCGTTGGCAGAGAAGCATGGACTGGTTCTCTTCGCTGACGAAATCTACGAGAAGATCCTCTACGAAGACGCAGTTCACGTTAACCTCGCCGGGCTTACCGGTGATGACGTTCTGTGCCTGACGTTCAGCGGCCTGTCCAAGGCCTACCGCGTCTGTGGCTACCGCGCGGGCTGGATGGCAATTTCCGGGCCCAAGAAGGATGCTGCCGATTATCTTGAGGGCATCAACCTGCTGGCCAACATGCGCTTGTGCGCCAACGTACCTGCACAGCACGCTATCCAAACCGCGCTCGGCGGCTACCAGAGCATCAACGATCTCATCCTTCCCGGCGGCAGGCTCCTGGAGCAGCGCAACAAGGCGTACGACCTCCTGAACGCCATCCCCGGTGTCAGTACCCAGCAGGCCAGGGGCGCCCTTTATCTGTTCCCGAAGTTGGACCCCGAGGTTTATCACATCAGGGACGACGAGAAGTTCGTCCTGGACCTGTTGAAAGAACAGAAAATCCTGGTCTCCCATGGGCGCGCGTTCAACTGGGTTCGTCCGGATCACTTCCGAATGGTCACCTTGCCCAACGTCAAGGACATCGAAGAAGCCATTGGTCGCATGGCGGACTTCCTGTCGAGGTACCCGGGCAACTAGCCTGAGGTCCATAGCCGCGCCACGGGGGCGCGGCCGGGCAGAAAGGCATGCCAATGGCTGCTGCAGTTGAGTTCGCCAAAAGTCCGGCCGAAGTACTCAGGGTGGGCTCGGGGTTTACGCTGGCAGGCGTGGACCCTGAATCCACCCCGGGCTACACCGGTGTGAAAGCTGATGGCACGGCGCTGCTGGCCGCCCAGGATGATCGACTTGCGGAACTGCAGGAAAAGCTCTTTGCCGAAGGGAAGTTCGGTAGCCCCAAGAGGCTCCTGCTCATTCTTCAGGCCATGGATACTGCGGGCAAAGGCGGCATTGTCAGCCATGTTGTGGGAGCGATGGACCCGCAAGGTGTGCAGCTGACCGCTTTCAAGGCGCCGACGGACGAGGAAAAATCGCACGACTTCCTCTGGCGGATCGAAAAACAAGCCCCTGCGGCCGGAATGGTGGGTGTTTTTGACCGTTCACAATATGAGGACGTCTTGATTCATCGCGTCCATGGCTGGGCTGACGCTGGCGAACTGGAGCGCCGTTACGCAGCCATCAACGACTTCGAGTCACGCCTGCACGAGCAGGGAACCACCATCGTCAAGGTCATGCTCAACATCAGCAAGGACGAGCAGAAAAAGCGCCTCATCGCCCGCTTGGACGATCCCGGTAAGCACTGGAAATACAGTCGCGGCGACCTCGCGGAACGTGCGTACTGGGATGACTACATGGACGCGTACAGCACGGCGTTCGAGAAAACGTCAACCGATATCGCACCTTGGCACGTGGTGCCCGCCAACAAGAAGTGGTACGCCCGCATCGCCGTCCAGCAACTGCTGTTGGATGCCCTGGGTGGTTTGCAATTGGATTGGCCCAAGGCTGACTTTGACGTCGCCGCGGAGCGAGCCCTCGTGGTGGAGTCCTAGGCCGTAGGACTGCCGCTGGCCGGGGCTCCGCCGTCGCTGCTTGCATCACGGGCGGTGGCCAGACGCTTGCGTGCGCCCTCAAGCCAGTCCTCGCAGCGTTTGGCCAGTGCCTCGCCGCGCTCCCAAAGCGCTAGCGATTCTTCCAAGCTGGCTCCGCCTGCTTCCAAGCGCCCTACGACGGCCACGAGTTGTTCGCGGGCTTCCTCATAGCTCAAGCTGTCCAAGGATTCCGGTGCCGTTGGATTGTTCTCAGTCATGGTGTCCTTTGATGTGGTGGTGACGGTGGTTTCAGCAGTCTTAGTGTTCGACGAGTTGTCCTTGGCCGGCGGAAACAGCCCTGAAACGGCCCTCAGCTACGCGGACGCTTAGCGGCGTCCCCTCCGGTGCTTCCTCGGGGCTGCTCACCACGTGGTGCCCCGTCTGGTCCTCGCCGAGGAGCTGGACAACGGCATAACCGCGGTCCAGTGTTTTTTGGGGTGAGAGGGCACGGACCTGCGCACGCAAGTGGTGGACTTGGTCCAATGCCCTGAGTACCGCGGTGCTGACCGCAGAATGGGTCCTGCGCTGCAAGCGGTGGATGTCTTCGGAGCGGGCATCCACCATCGAAGCAGGAGTGGCCAATACGGGCCGGGACCTCAGTGCATGGAGACGATCAGTCTCGCGGTCCACCATGCGGCTGATACTTCGGCGGAGATGGTCCCGCGCCTGGCGAACCATGGCCAGTTCTTCGGCCACATCCGGAACTATGCGCTTGGCCGCGTCTGTGGGTGTTGACGCACGTAAGTCCGCTACGTCGTCCAGGATCGGACGATCAGCTTCATGGCCGATTGCACTAACAATCGGAGTGGTCGCGGCCGAGACGGCTCGAATGAGGTCTTCATTGCTGAACGGCAGGAGATCCTCCAGCGCGCCGCCACCGCGGGCGAGGACAATGACATCCACGTGGGGGTCGGCATCCAGTTTCTTTAGGGCCGCGATGATCTGCGAAACGGCGGTGTTGCCTTGGACAGCCACTTCGCGAACGTCAAACTCAACTGCTGGCCAACGCAACGCTGCATTGCGAAGGACGTCCTTCTTGGCATCGGAATCCCGACCCGTGATGAGGCCGATGCGGTGGGGGAGCAACGGGAGTTTGCGCTTCCGCGAATCCGCGAATAGTCCCTCGGCTGCCAAAGCCTGGCGAAGTCGTTCGATCCTTGCCAGTAGATCGCCCAGGCCTACCGGACGAATGTCCTTGACGGACATGTTCAAGCGGCCGGTCTTGACCCAGAAGTCCGCCTTGACCAAGGCAACCACCCGGGAACCCCGTTCCAGGGGTATCTTCTGGCGGTCAAGCACCGTTGACCAGACCGATGCCGGAAGTGAAATTCCTGCGTCAACATCACGCAGGGTCAGGAAAGCGTTACCGCCCCGGCGGTTCAGTTCAATGACCTGACCTTCGATCCATGCAGCCGGAGCCCGCTCTATGTGTGCCTTGAGCTTGCGGGACAGCAATTGCAGGGGCCAGGGGTTGTCCGGGCTGGTTTCGGCGGCAGTCCCCGGCAGCGTGGATTCCGGTGTCGCTTCAGCGGACATGGTGGGTCCATGGCTGGTTCAGTCGCCGTGTTTTTTCCTGCATTGTCATAGTCCTCGCTCAGGGGTGCGGCTGTGGTTGCCAACCGGCCTTCCAACTCTATCCATAGCTTGGGCGACGCCTCCGACATTTTTTCTGCCATGTGGACAGACCTAGGATGGTGCCATAGCCCCCGAGCCTGAGGATGACCTTGCGTACTTTTGTTTCAGCATTGGGAGTTATCCTCGCCTTAATCCTTACGGCTGTGGCCGTTCCAACGGCGTGGATTGACCAGAACATCGTCAAAGAAGAGGGCTTTGTACGCATAGCAGGTGAATTAGGCAACGATCCGGAATTCCAAGACCGCCTGGCCACGGCCGCTGTTGGAACCTTCGAGTCCTCCGTGGATCTTCCAGGACCTATCCAGTCCTTGGCGGCCGACGCGCTCCGCAGCGCTGCATCGGGCATGCAATCGTGGAGCGACTACCCTCAAGCGTGGGAAGAGACAGTACGCAACAGCCACAGGTTGAACTTCGGCGCAGCGAACCAACCGGAGGAGGCCGCCACCACCACTGCCCTGGTCCTTGATATCAGCCCTTTGGTTCGGCTCATTCGTGATCATTTTGCCGAGGCCACCCGGATTCGGATTGATGTTCCTGCGGAAAGTCTGGTGTCCCTGGGGGAGCCCTCCCACCGCCAACTGGTGGAGCGGGTGGCGGCATTCGCACCCCTGTGGTGGGTGGCCGCACTCGGTGCCCTGATATCCATGCTCCTGGCGCTTGTCGCCGCGCGCCGGCGGTCCTTGGTGTTGGTCTTCCTCGGACTGGGCGGCTTGGCGCTTGCTGCTCTCTGGACGGCCGGGGCGGATCTTGCCGGGGGAGTGGTTGGCAGTCTGTCCAGCGCAAACGGCGTGGCTGAGCTGTTCAAGCAGGAGTTCCTCACGGCAGCCAAGGCAGGCTTCGGGGAATGGATCCTCATCGCAGCGGTGGCGTCCGGTGGAGTCTTTGTGGCCGGCATCATAGCTTCCGTTGTGTCAGGGCGACGAGGGTCACGTTCGGCCAGCAGCTAAAGTCCTGCCCGATAGCAGGGAGGCAAAGTCCGGCCCGGTAGCATGGAGGAATGACCAGCACAGCAGTTTCCATTCCTATGCCCACGGTGCCCCGTAGACGCCGTTCCCCGGAAGAGGTTCAGGCAGCGGCGCCCGTCACGGGCCCCAAGAAGGTTCTGTTGGCGGCTCCCCGCGGTTATTGCGCTGGCGTGGACCGGGCTGTCATTGCTGTGGAGAAGGCCCTGGAGCACTACGGCCCTCCCGTTTATGTGCGCAAGCAGATCGTTCACAATGTGCATGTGGTCAGCTCCCTGGAGGAACAAGGAGCCATCTTCGTCGAGGAGACCGACGAGGTGCCCGAAGGTGCCCTGGTCATCTTCTCAGCACACGGTGTCTCTCCTGCAGTGGTCCAATCAGCCGAAGACCGCGGTCTGCGCACCATCGACGCAACGTGCCCACTGGTGACTAAAGTCCACAAGGAGGCCGTGCGCTTCGCCAAGGAAGACTACGACATCCTGCTCATCGGCCACGAGGGCCATGAGGAAGTCGAAGGAACCGCCGGTGAGGCCCCGGAGCATATCCAGATCATCAACGGACCGCACGAGGTAGACAAGGTCACCGTGCGGGATCCGGAGAAGACCATCTGGCTTTCGCAGACCACTCTCAGTGTGGACGAAACCATGGAGACGGTTCGCCTCCTTAAGGACCGGTTCCCCACGCTGCAGGATCCGCCCAGCGATGACATTTGCTACGCCACCACAAACCGTCAGGTGGCCATTAAGAAGATCGCACCGCAGGCTGACCTCGTGATCGTTGTGGGTTCGGCCAACTCGTCCAATTCTGTGCGATTGGTTGAGGTAGCCCTCGAATATGGTGCTAAGAGCTCGTACCGAGTGGACTTCGCCAATGAAGTGGACGAGTCCTGGTTCGAGGGCGTCGCCACTGTGGGCGTGACGTCCGGCGCTTCTGTCCCTGAAGTGCTCGTCAAAGATGTTCTGCGGCTTCTGGCTGACTACGGTTACGGCGAGGTCCAGGAAGTGGTGACAGCAGAGGAAGACCTGCTTTTCTCGCTTCCAAAGGAACTGCGGGCCACCTTGAAGAAGGCCGGCGACGTGACACGTGCCCTTGGCGGCCGTGGAAACCGTCAGACCTCCTAGCTCTTTCTCCTTACAAAACTGGCCCGCCATGGTCGCCTTCCGGGAAGGCTTCCACGACGGGCCAGTTTCGTTAGGAGGGGTTAAGTCCTAAGCGGCTGACTCCTGGTCTTCGCTGTCCTCGTGTTCGCTGGTCGTGTCCTGGTGCCCGAGGGTGTCGACGGCGAGCAGTTCAGGGGCTGCCAAGGCGCGGGGGACAGCCTCCACAGACATGGGAGCGGCAAGACCCGCATCGTTCATGGTGTTGAGCTTGCGCGCGGTCGGAAGTACCCGAGCCTCCAGCGTGCCCACCATGGCGTTGTAGCGATCCACGGATGTCTTCAGTGAGCTTCCCAACTTACCGACGTTCTCGCCAAGTGTGCCCATGCGCTCGTACAGTTGCTTGGCGAGCTCGAACAGCTCGTGGGCGCTGTCCGTTAGGACGTCCTGTCGCCAGGTGAAGGCAACCGACTTGAGGACCGCCAGCAAAGTCCCGGGCGACGCCAGAACCACGTTCCTGGACAAGGCATGTTCAAGCAAGGCCGGATCGGCTTCGAGGGCTGACGCCAGAATGGATTCCGCCGGAAGGAAGCAGATCACCAGCTCAGGCGAGTTCCCCGGAATGTCCCAGTATTTCTTGGCCGCCAAAGCGTCGATGTGGGCCTTGAGCGCCTTGGCATGCTGTGCCAGCAGGGTCTTGGAGTCATGGTTGACGGTAGGTCCCACCGACTCGCCGAACGAGCCGTCTCCGTGGAGTTGTTCCTGCGCGGCGAGGTAGGAAGCCAGCGGTACCTTGGCATCCACCACCAGTTGCTTGCCTCCGGGAAGCTGGACCACCAGGTCCGGCCGCAGGGTGTTGTCACTACGTCCGGAATGAACCTGCTCATGGAAATCCACGTGCCGGAGCATCCCGGAGGCCTCCACCACCCTGCGCAGCTGCACCTCGCCCCACTGGCCGCGGGCGCTATTGGAACGGAGCGCTGAGGCCAAAGCATGGGTTGACCGCAAGAGCTGTTCGTCGGACGAACGCGCATCCTGAAGTTGCTGGGCGAGTTGCCCGTATTGCTCCACCCTGTCCCGTTCGAGGAGCGAAACCTGTTGCTGGACGGCCGTCAGCTTTTCCGCCACGGGAGCGAGCGCACGCAGGACGCTGCCGTCAGAATTCCTTGCTGCGTTCAGCTCACGGTTCTGTGTAAACAAGAGCCGGCGTTCGGCGTCGGCCGCTGCCAGCTGTGCCGTCACCTCCGAAAGCCGTGACGAAACGGCGTCGAAGTCTTCTTCCAAGCCGGCGCCCCGGCGTCGGAAGACAACATAGCCGGCCGCGAGGCCAACCGCAGCGCCAATCAGCAGCATGAGCAGGGCCAATACCAATCCAAATCCATCCATGTGGCAACCCTGTCACAGGGGTACGACAGTTTTAGCGAGGTTGCCGCTGGGGGCGTCGAATGGGGGAGTGAACAACCCCGGACACGGTTGCAACGGGTAGAATCAATGCTCGTGGCTCTTACTATTGGCATCGTCGGACTGCCCAACGTCGGCAAATCAACTCTTTTCAACGCACTGACCCGTAATCAGGTGCTCGCGGCGAACTATCCGTTCGCAACGATTGAACCGAACGTCGGAGTGGTCAACCTCCCGGACCCCCGCTTGGCGAGGCTGGCGGAGATCTTCGGTTCGCAGAAGTTGCTTCCCGCTCCCGTGTCCTTCGTGGACATCGCCGGCATCGTGAAGGGCGCCTCCGAGGGCGAAGGCCTGGGCAACAAGTTCCTTGCCAACATCCGCGAGGCAGAGGCTATCGCGCAGGTCGTCCGCGTATTTGACGACCCCGACGTGATTCACGTCGACGGCAAGGTTGATCCGCGCTCCGACATGGAGACCATCAACACCGAGCTGATCCTGGCAGACCTTCAGACCATCGAAAACGCGATCCCGCGCATCGAAAAAGAAGTCAAGATCAAGAAGCGCGAAGCAGCCGAACTCGCCGCCATCAAGGCAGCCCAGGCAGTTCTGGAACGCGGCGACACCATCTTCTCCTCCATCAAGAGCGACAAGTTGGAGATGGGGCATCTTAAGGAGCTCGGACTTCTCACCGCAAAGCCCTTCATCTATGTCTTCAACGCCGATGAAGGCATCCTCGGCGACCAGGAAAAGCAGGACGAGTTGCGTGCCCTGGTTGCTCCCGCCGATGCCGTATTCCTCGACGCCAAGCTCGAAGCCGACCTCGTCGAACTGGACGAGGAAGAAGCCCGCGAGATGTTGGAAATGAACGGCCAGAGCGAATCCGGCCTGGATCAGCTGGCGCGCGTCGGTTTCCACACCCTTGGCCTGCAGACCTACCTCACGGCCGGTCCCAAAGAAACCCGCGCCTGGACCATCCGCCAGGGCGACACGGCACCGCAGGCTGCCGGCGTGATCCACTCTGACTTCCAGCGCGGCTTCATCAAGGCCGAGGTTGTCTCCTTCGACGACCTCATCGACGCCGGTTCCATGGCCGAGGCGAAGTCCCGTGGCAAGGTCCGCATCGAAGGTAAAGAGTACGTGATGGCCGACGGCGACGTGGTGGAGTTCCGCTTCAACGTGTGATTAGTGCCGTTTTCCCGCTTGTTTGCTGGGGTCAGGCTTGTTGAGTCCGCAAGGAGTCCGCAGAAATGCCGAGAGCGTCATCCATCATAGCGCTGGCAGCGGTCCTCGTGCGGTCCTCGGCAGTCGGCCACAGATGCGCGTAAGTGTTTAGTGTGGTGGTTGCTTTCCGCTGAATCGGGGCAGCAGAAGGCACTCATAACCGTTGTGCCCGTAGCCGTGTTAAGGCAGCTACGGCACAACGGTGCCCCTACAAGCTGCGATTGGACAGGACCGCGCGAAGGGGGTCACAAGCCTCTCGTGTGGCCATAGCTATTTGGCGGATTTGGCTCACGACTAAATGAAGCTCGTCGTTCAAAGCGTCAGAGACAATTGAACCTTCGGTTCGTTTGGCAAGCCTCTTGTCGAACGAAATTGTTATTTTGCCGCGATGTACGCCACCTAAGCCATTGGCTGCCACTCGAATGACATTCTGAACGGTGAAGTCTTCGTCAAAAAGACGCATCAACGGGCGCGTAAGGAACTGCTCCAACGTCAGCTCCACCCGTTCGTGTCCAGGCGAGATATGCCGAGGGTCTAGCTCTAGCCAATTTACATCCATTAAAACGCCTTCAGCTGGTCTTTCGATCTCAGCCTGTTGGGCAGCTCGGAAGATCAACGGCATGCCAACGTCCTGGCTGACCTTCTGCGCGAACCGCTCCACGAGAAGCAGACGTAAAAGACCAGAAGCCTTCAATACGTCATATTCACTAGCAGTGCTCAACGTTCGCTCACGCAACTCGCTTAGCGTTTCAAGGAAGAACCTTCCATCCTGCACCTATGCGTACTTCGGGTTCGGCACGTAAGGGTTGACGAAAAGATCCATCGGCAACCCCTTCTCATTAGTCCCAATGACACGGAACCAATCGTTCTGCCCCCACACGTCAATGACATTCTCATCGGCATCGTATGAGGTCAGCACGTAGTCATCGTCGTGGCCCCAGTTGGCCGCCCTCACGCGGTACGGCTTCGGATCATTAGCAAGCTCAATCATGAACATATCCATCGACTGATCCTAATGTGTGGATCGGGCAGAGCCGGGAACAATCGGCGTTGGTAGGAGCCGTGGTTGGCCAGTTTCGTCCCAGCCCACTACGTAGTCGCGCTTTTGCTTATCTACGACCAGCTTTGAAAGGTAGTTTTGCATCGGGTCAGGCCCTAATGCACGTAGCGAGTAATTCCCCTCGCCAGGACCGCTTTCCAAGAGGGTTCCTTCTATCCGCAGAGGCTGACGCACAAGCACGCCAGTTTCACTGTCAACCTCAACCGACCAACCCGAAGTGGCAACTACGATGCGGTCTCTATCGGGCGCGTGTGTTGCTCGGATCCACTCAGAAACACGGCATCCGACCGCAAGGTAGGAAGGAGTCGCATTGCTAACGGAGATTTCTATTTGACGTTGGCGCCGAGTCGCGGCGCCATCGCTCAGGTGGCCGAAGCCAATCCCAGGATTAATTACAAGTGGCTGGGTGCCAGAGTTTTCAAATCTGACCCTGAAGATCGCAAAAAGCCATGAGCCATCATCTGGCCCCTTCTGGAACACTGTTCCTGGCTGAATGACATCGAGCACGGGAACGTCATAACTGTCCGACCGCGCGTAGGCGCAGGCTTTCGGGCCGTTTTCGTCGGTATCGCTGAAGGTAAAGAAGATAGCAGGCCCGTTTGCTTCCATGCGGGAGCGGATTGCCTCAGCTGTCATCACTTCTGACTGGTGTGCCTGCTTGCGGGACAGTTCTAGTGATTCGTTGGCGACCGCTGCTGCACGTTCGGCTGCGTCTGCTGACCGATTTGCCGCACCGAGGGCCTTCAGCGTCAACACGGCTTGGACGGCTATGACAACGGCAGACGACGCGGTTGCAATCGCCGCAAACATTGTCCAGTAAACGGCTGGTTCCATTTTTACCCCCATGGCTAAAAGTTCTCGGTCAGTCTCCCACGGATTGACCGGCGCTTAGCGCCACCGATTGATTCATGCCGGCTGATTTCGGCACATATGGCAAGCCCGCTCATGGCGGGTTTTTTCATGCCCAGAACCAAGACAGGAGTCCTTTGTGGCTATCGCAACAACACCCCTCAGTTTCCAAGAAACGGACTACTGGCCACCGCAATAAGACGCCTGGGCACTGCCGGAGCATCATCAACGCAGGGGCCGGCTGGGCTTCCGCCTGCGTCGGAGCACCCAATTGGTGCGTCCCCACGGGAGGTAGTCGCGCACGCGGAGGTCCTGTCGCATATCGGATGCAACCTTGTTGGTGTGTTCGATACTTTCACTCACGTACTCGCTCAGTTTTTCTTGCAACAGTTGAAAGGCTTCAACTGAAAGCATTGCGCTGGCAGCCTCGCGCTCTTCGTCGCTCTGATCTATGTGGAAGTGCTTCTCTCCAAGAATTTCAGGAAGGCTATTGCTCCAGTCTGCGAGGCTGCCCATACGACCGAGATGTGCGTTGATTTCATCGTTGATGTTCGCAGGTGTTATCAACATGACTCTCATGGCAGCAGAGTAATTGGCGGCGACAAAGTCCAGTATTCGGTCCACTTCGGGTTTCTCGTCAGACTCGTCCCTGCCCAGGATGTCGAAAAAAACTCTAGGGGCAGGAAGAGCTACTGTCTCCAAGTAGTGCCTGTACGCGTCAGCCTTTTCGTTACGGAGCCACTGACGATGTTCGTTGTTCCTCGTGAGTGCAGCACCAATAATCGCGCCGATAAGGGCGAAGGATCCTGCAAGGATTGGTACCCAGAGGGTAGACCAATTTATCTCAGCACTTTGGTTAGCGATTTCAGCGGGAGTCATAGCCTCATTCTTTCCGAGAGTGCTACCAAGCCGTTGTGCCCGTAGCCGTGTTAAGGCAGCTACGGGCACAAAACGTGTAAGGATTGGGCGGTGAAGATCACCGTGATAGTTGCGCTGTCTGTCTTGGCTGTCATTGTGACAGTTGTGGGCATTGTGTGGAGCAATAAGCCGAGCGTCCGCGAACATCCTGACGACGAGCATGCTCTACTGATTGAAACCCCGGGCAACCGTTGGCAGGCTCACAGAGGGACCTGGTTTGGGATTAGCGGTGCAGCATTGGGCTTCGCCGCTACGATGATCGCCCTATTTACCGCCTGACCTCAACAAGCGCATGTTGGGGGCCAAATAATCGATTGAAGAGCCGCGCCGGCGATGGCAAATCCCCCTACCACGATGAAGCTATAGGACCATGGATTAATTTTCTCCCTACCAACTTCCAGCGCATTCAGCGTTGCCAGCAGACCACCCGCCGCCACTAGCAGCGCGCCGATGAAGTTGCCCGAAGCAGCAGGCCAATGCCCGTTCGGAAACAAGGTCCAGAAGAAGATAAAAACGCCAACACCTGTTAGGGCAAGAGTCAGTTTTCGTGCCCTGACCTTAGGGGATACGGCAGTAGCTTGAGCGGATTCACGATTCACCAAGTCACTATATATCTAGGCATTGACGGAGCATGGACTTTAGTCGCGGTCTTCTGTAGGGCTGACACCCCACTCCGTCGCGTCATGCGCCTGGGTCTGTAGCTTTGCCTCATGGTGTTCATCGGTTGTGTCGATGATTTCCGTGTCACTAGGTTCCACCGGCACAGGCTCGACGGAAGAGTCGATCCCGAGTTGATCGCCCTTCTCTTTCAGTAGCGATTCGAGATGCTCCTTGGAGTCCTTCTCAGCAGCAAACAAGCGATCATGCACCGGGTCACTAGTCATGGCAAGATGCTAACCCAGTTCGAGACCTTCTTTGTCGTACTAGCGGCTCGTCAAAGCTGCTGCGATGCGTTTTAGGTAGCCGACCGCGATCATGAGCAGACCTAGTACGCCGCCTCCGAAAAGGATAAGACCATTGCCCAGTCCGTTGAATGCTGTGATGAGATAAATTACGGCACTGATGCAGCAGAACGCCAAACCCACTGACACTACGTTCTCACCCGGAAGTTTGGCGGCTTTCCCTGTTTTCCCCATTTTGTTTGTCATGGGCTGATCTAATCACGATTGCGCGGAGTAACAGCCACAGCTAACGCCCATAGCGTTGGATAAGGGGGTATGGTCGGCTCACTACACGACTCAGGGGGACTAATGCGTAAACTCTTACCGCCGCTCATAGTCACGGCGATGTTTCTGACCGCCTGCTCACAGACCTTGAAGGACACTGATCCAGCTGGCTACGAGGCATGCATAATGCTCGACCGATCCCGAGACAAGTCGGTGAACGTAGATGAACGACTCGAACTCGCAATCTTCACAGTTGGGGAACGCGCGGCACAGGCCAACACTCAAGCAATTTTGGACGGCATCGAAAAGGCTGACAAGCCAGCAGGTCTTGAAGCACTCCCTGACTACACGGTGAAAGACTCCCTCGCTGACACATGCCGGGATCTCGGGGTTCCTGTACGAGACATACCTAGAAATCAATAACCCATGATTACAGGGCGAGGCTAGTCGTGTCCTCCAGCCGAGGTTGGTAGCGCCTCGACCTGCTCGCCGGCTCCGTTAGGATTCACTGCTACCCGAGTGAATTCCTTGGGCAGCTCAGGCGACTCCGACACAAGCACTATGCTGGCGTGTTCCGCGGGGGCAACATCATCAAGCAGTGAGTTGTGAAGTTCGACTTCCTGATCGTTAAGCGATCTTCCGGCTGCCTCATCGAGGGCTGTTCCATCAGGCAGACGGTAGACGAAATCGGAGCCATACGACGGTCCCCAGGCGCTCACGAACTGATACGCGCGACTAAATTCGTACTTCTTCCCCTCTGGGTCGAACGCCGTTACCTTGAACATGTTGATCGAGCCTCTGCCTGCGCGATTGTCTACGTCAGCCACGACGTAACTGACAGGCGCTGCCCCTGCTTTTACGCGGAATGCTTCAATCTCCGACACGGCCGGATCATTGATCGAGGCCGGTAATTCAAATTGGATGAGGGCTCCGGTCCTTGCAATAGCCGAGTAGCGTCCTTGAGGCATCACAGTCCGCGTGGCGGAGGGCACGGGCTGCGCCGGTGATGAAGCCGCTGGTTGCGGTTGGGACGAGGCTGACTCACCCTGATTAACTGGTGGGGAGCAGGCGGTCAGCACGATTAGCGAAGCGCTCAGTATTACGGCTTGTACCCGACTCATGATCTGCTCCCGGCGTCGGAGATGGAGTTTAGGCACATCTTAGAAGCTGTAGTTCACGTTTGGAATGGTCGCAGGGCTTGGCTGTCGTACCTTGCATGTACCGTCCGACAGTATGGCGAAGCTTGACCGTGATGGTTCCCAAAGATGATGGCTGAACTCAACGCGGAGGACAGCGGCGGTGTAATTGCACGGTCCCTATATGAGGACTTGGAACCAGATCCGGAGTACCTGCCGCAGAAGACCTGATGCACATTTTTGCAGATCAGCACGCGACGGACTTGCGCTAGTCTGCATTTCTGTTAATCTAATACCAGATCAACTTGGTAATTGATGAAGCTTTTCGAAAGGCCCGTAGCTGTGGTGGCTACGGGCCTTTCTGCTGTCTAATCAAGTATGTTGTGGCAGGTTCAGGTATATGTGTCCCACCCTGCGGGGCTTCTTACGCGGAATGTTGCTCCGCAGTGTCAGAGTGTGTCTATGCTCCCCGACATGAGCACCTCAATCGACCGAACGTACCAGTTGTTCACGGTGAAGGATCTGACCGAACTGTTCCAGGTCAGCCGTTCTACGATCTACCGCCTGAGGGAGCGCCAGGGCTGGCCGCACATCGAGATGGGCAATGAGATTCGATTCTCCTTGGCTCATATCGCGGCCATTCATGCGATGAATGAGATTGTTCCACCTAAGAAGCAGGCCAGAAGCACCAAGATCGGAACCGCTCGAAGCCGCGCTTACTCGCGGTCGTACAACATCCGTAACGGGCTGAAAGAGTGACCGCAGTCCGCAGCGAGTCCGCAACAGGTCCGCAAAGGGGCGATCTCTGGCCGGAACAGCCAACCGCAAGAAACCCTAGAAATCAACGATCCCAACAACTCATGACACCACACAGGTATATAAGGTACGTTCCGCTTCAACGTCTAGATTTTTGTTTGATGGAAGAATGCCGCACCTGCAGAACGGAGGGCGGCATTTTTCGTAGTGTGAAGGCCGAAGCATTCCACGCGATATGACAACCGCGTGGGATGTATCGGGCTATGACACCATGAGCAGGATAAAGAACAATAAGGGGGAAATTGTTATGACCGAACCACATCAACCACCTGCCACGCCCGGCGGCCCGCCGCAAAATACCGGCCCGCACAATGCTGCGCCGGACAGCCCACCGGCCGCTGGCACGGAGAACGCCGGCCACAACGAAGCCGGGGCAAAAAGTACACAGGTGTCCACTCTTTTCAGTTCCTTTGACTTCAAATCGCTGATTCCCGGGGCCCTAGTGGGGGCCGTTTCCTATATGGCCGTTCTCATCACGGCACTTCTCTTTCTGATTCTGGCTTTGATAGGTGTAGCTGTCAGCAACGGCGGCAACACCGAGATACCGTCCAATTCAATGGTGTCCGGCGACAGCACAATGCCGTCTCCGTGGTCCCTGCTAGGCCAGTTCGCTGTTCAGTTGGTGGTCATGAGCCAGCTTGGCGCGCTTGGCTCAAGCATCGACGCAACCATTCCGTTCGTCGGTAGCGTGCACGGTTCGGCGTCATTCTTTGCTGTTCCACTGTTGCTGACTGCCATCTCGGTTGCTGTCCTGTTTTTTGCCGCACGGTTTGCCGCCAGGCGGTCCGCGGCCCAATCCACAGCCGGATTCTGGATCGAGGCAGCGACAGCAGGCCTCGTTTTCACTCTCTTGGTCAACATCATCGGGGCGATCTTTGCTGTAAGCCTGCCGATTCCCAATGTGAAGATCAGCCCGATCGGGGCAGTGACTTTTGGCTCTGTGGCGTTTGCATTGATCCTCGGAACTCTCGCCGCATATTTGGGGCGCGTGTCAGGTACGCCACGTTTCTCCGTCCGCAGCGGGCTGCGTGCTGCAATTGGCCGGGCCTTTGAAACTGTGGCGGTTCACTATGGTGTATTCCTTGCCATTGCGATTCCCGTCCTGGTGATTGCCATCGGCATAAAGTCCGGATGGCAGGCCTCACTCTCATCGCCCTTGTGGGCGCCAACGGCAGGCTTTTTCATGTTCGGCCTGGGCCACCTGAGTGCCGTCAGCCGCACCTGGAATTCCGGTTCAAGCATGTCTTCATCGTCCAATTCTTCAGGTTCAGACATCAGCGTTGGATTTGGAAACGCGCTCACCCAGTTCGGTGTCCCGGGTTGGGCAGGGTGGTTGATGCTTCTCCTGGCGCTAATTTCCGTCGTGGTGGCTTCCGTCTTCTGGTACCTCCGCCGGGGGCCGGTGGTGAGCAACAAGATCGCCGACTGGGTAATGCTCCCTGCAGCCTTCCTCGTTGTCGGGACGCTGATGACGTGGCTCAGCGGCGTGACGGGGACTTTCGACGCCGGGTCGTTGGCTTCGGGCGCCGTCAGCATGACGCTGGCGTGGTGGACGCCGTTCTTCCTGCTGCTGTGGGGCGGCGCAACGGAAGTTTCAGCACGCTATCTGGCGCCCCAGTTGAGCAGGTACGTGCCTTTGCCCTTGGCGTACAAGATCGCTCCTGCCCAGCCAGTCGTCGCGGAACAGGTTGCCACTGCGGCCGTTGACGATCCAAACGGGACGGCTGCCGCTGGAGCCTACCCGGCACTGTCACCGAGAGAGCCCATGACTGCCCAGGCAAAGCGCAAGCTTGGCCTGATTTTGGGGGCAGCCGGTCTCGTCGTCGTACTGGTTGTCGGTGGGTTTATCGCTGTCGATGTGATCAAGGGAAACAATGGACCCGACAAGGCCGTTGCCAGCTACCTCCAGGCGCTGCAGAATGGCGAGGCGTCCAAAGCGATGGCCATCGCCGATCCCGGCGTTGCCAATGATCAGCGGGTTCTTCTCTCTGACGAGGTCTATTCCAAGGCGGCCAAGCGCATCGACAGGTTCGACATCGTGTCGACGAATATCTCCAACGACAAAGCCAACGTGGTTGCCGATATGTATCAGGACGGCCGGAAACAGCAAACGACCTATAGTTTGCGTAAGTCCAACCCGGAGTTTTTGGATGACCACTGGGTCATGGAGTCTGCGCCTCCCCGGAACCTGCGTATCTCCTCGGACACCCCGGTGAAGACGGTCCTGATCAACGGACAGCCAGTTGACGTTAACCTTGCCGACAATCGCTCCGTGACCTACCCTGCCTTGCCCGGCGAGTACACGGTGGAGTTGCCGTCCTCGGAGAAATACCTGACGGCCCCGAAGCTGACGGCGATGGTGAACATCGGAACTGTTTCAACTTCCCCCGTGGCCAGCCTTGAGGTGGAAGCTTCCGAGACCTTGAAGTCGGAGGCGATGGCCCAAATCGACGCCTACCTAGCTGAATGTGTGAAGTCCACCGAGGCCAGGCCGGCCAACTGCCCGTTGAACAGCTACAGTTCGTCGCGCTATACAAAGAACTTCCGCTGGGCACTCACCACCAAGCCCACGTTCGTTGTGAGCAAGGGTTACGGCACTTCCCCTTGGCGTGTCCGCACGGAGACTCCCGGTAAAGCGACCGTCACCTATGAGAAGGACAACTCATATGGATTCGGGACTTCTGATTGGAAAACTACAACGGACACCACCTCAGTGTCCCTGAGCGCCAATATCAGCGTGGAGGATGGCAAAGTGAAGCTGTCTTTCAACAGCTACTAGGACCCGTGGCACTCTGGCGGGGTCTCTGACACTACCGAAGTTTCGCTGACATCAGAATCCATAAAGTTGAGGCCCTTCCCGGCGACCCGGTAAGGGCCTCAGCTTTATGAAGATCTTGGGGGTTTTATGGACGGCGCATCTGAAAAGCGGCCACGGAACAGCTGACGATTCGCCGCCGGGAGGCGGGAACTGCCCCTCTTAGAGCAACACGCCGCACCGGGCGGCAAGCGCCTCGGCTTGTGCTGGCTTAATCAGTTTTCCAAGTCCCGACCCTACTCATCCTAGAGTGCGGCGCTGACGCGGTGGCCGCCGTCGAACACTGTTCCAGCCGAAGACTCCGGACACCTTCTAGACGGCAACTTCATGATGCGCCAGGGTTCCGCGCGGAAGTCCTAGAGCGGGATCTCGCCGGCACTGGTTCGTAAGCCACCAGAGGCCCCTGAAGGTGCCAAGAGATGGCGTTGGATGCCGTCGTGATCCAGCCGGTGAGGGTGAGGTGAACCGGGCTGTTCCCGGAGAAGAGAGGTCCTGTCCTGCTGTCAGACAGCGGATATTACCACCGAGTAGGGTTTGACTTGAAATCCGCGCCAGTTTAGGCATGTGGAGGTTGCGGAACGGTTACAGTTTGGCCAGCATGTCCCAACATCTGGACACAATGTGGGTAGGCTTACACACACATGTAGGCAACGTCACAGTAGGAAACTGTGCCTGTGCCTGGGGGAAATCACGAATTTCCCCTGCTCAACTCCACGACTCATAGGAGGCGGAATGCGTTTCTCGCGCACTTCCAAAGCTCTAGGCGTAGCGGCGATCATCGCCCTCGCAGCGACCGGTTGCGGCGGCGGCGGCGGCAATGACTCCGGCACGTCCGCAGGCGACCCGAATAAGGTCATCATTGCTGACGGTTCAGAACCTCAGCGCCCGCTCATGCCTGCAGACATTAACGAGGTCGGCGGCGGCAAGATTGCCACGCTGATCTTCTCTGGCCTTGTTAGCTACGACCCATCAGGTAAGCCGGTTAACGAGCTGGCGGAGTCCATCGAGGCGCCGGACGCCCAGAACTTCACCATCAAGATCAAGAAGGATCAGAAGTTCACCAACGGTGACACCATCACGGCTAAGACGTTCGTTGACTCTTGGAACTACGGAGCAGCAGCAAAGAACGGGAACCTGAGCGCTACCTTCTTTGAGAGCATCAAGGGTTACGACGAAGCCAGTGCAGAGGGTTCCACGGTGGACACATTGTCCGGCCTCAAGGTCGTGGACGACACCACCTTCACGGTAGAACTTAAGCAGCCTGAATCTGACTGGCCGCTGCGTCTCGGCTACACCGCGTTCATGCCTGTTCCGGCGGCGGCACTTGCTGATCCCAAGACTTACGGCGAAAAGCCCGTAGGCAACGGCCCGTACAAGATGGCTGAGAACGGCTGGCAGCACAATGTGCAGATCCAGCTCGTCCCGAACCCTGACTACAACGGTCCCCGCAAGGCAAAGAACGGCGGCGTGACGTTCAAGATCTTCCAGAACGATGACGCTGCGTACCAGGATCTCCTGTCCAACAACCTGGACATCCTGCAAGTCATTCCCACAAGCGCCCTGAAGAACTTCAAGACGGATCTGGGTGACCGCTTCATTGAGAAGCCTTACGCTGGCAACCAGACCATCGCTATTCCGGAATACCTCCCGGAGTGGAGTGGAGAGGCCGGCAAGCTCCGTCGCCAGGCAATCTCCATGGCCATCAACCGGGAAGAAATCACCAAGGTGATCTTCAGCGGCGGCCGCCAGCCGGCCAAGGACTTCACTGCTCCCGTCCTGGACGGCTACAGCGACAGCATTCCGGGCTCGGACAACCTGAAATTCGATGCGACCAAGGCCAAGGACCTCTGGGCCAAGGCAGATGCCATCCAAAAGTGGGACCCGAATACGGCCTTCACCATTGCGTACAACGCTGACAAGGGTGGTCACAAGGCTTGGGTTGAGGCTCTTACCAACCAGCTGAAGAACAACCTAGGCATCAAGGCAGAGGGACTTCCGTTCGCAACGTTCAAAGAAGCCCGCGATCTTGCTACGACCGGTAAGTTGACTGGTGCAATCCGTGCCGGCTGGCAGGCAGACTACCCGTCGCTGTACAACTTCCTCGGTCCGATCTACAAGACCGGAGCTGGCTCGAACGACGCCCGCTATGAGAACCCGACTTTCGACAAGGCGATCTCTGACGGACTCTCTGCACCTTCTGTTGCTGAAGGTAACAAGGCAATGAACAAGGCCCAGGAAATCCTGCTGCAGGATCTTCCCGCCATTCCGCTGTGGTACCAGGTATCACAGGGTGGCTGGAGCACTGGCGTCACGAATGTTGACTACGGTTGGGACGGCGTCCCGCTGTACTACAACATCACTGGCAAGTAAGCGAAACGGCGGCGAGGGCGCTCAGTTGAGTGCCTTCGTCGCCGTATCACGTTGCAAATCAATGACGCCCAACTCCGGTTGGGCGTCCTTGTGCAGGCTTACTTTGCCTTGGCAGGGAACGTTTGCACATCAGACGAAAAGGTTCTTCAATGAACGACTCTGCTGCACCCTTGGACCGGGTGCCTACTGATCGGGGTGTGATGCGCTGATGGCGACATACATCCTTAAGCGATTCCTCCAGCTGATTCCCGTTTTCCTGGGAGCTACACTGCTGGTCTATTTCCTGGTTTTCAGTCTTCCCGGCGATCCCATTGCCGCTCTGTTTGGCGATAAGCCTGTTAACGAAGCTGTTGCTGCGAAGCTGAGGGCTCAGTACAACCTGGACCAGCCCTTCATCATCCAGTACTTGCTCTATCTCAAGAGCATCTTCACTTTTGACCTCGGCCAGGACTTCTCCGGCCGGCCGATTGCCGCCGTTCTCGGCGAGGTTTTCCCCGTCACGGCCCGGCTTGCAGTGATGGCTCTAATATTTGAAGCCGTCTTTGGCATCGCCTTCGGCCTCATCGCAGGTCTTCGCAAGGGCAAGTTCTTCGACGGAACCGTTTTGATCGCCTCGCTGATCGTCATTGGCATCCCGATCTTTGTCCTGGGCTTCATCCTTCAGTTCTTCATTGGTGTGCAGCTGGGCTGGGCGAAACCAACGGTGAGTTCAGCCGCGACAGTACAGGACCTTATCCTGCCGGCGATCGTTCTTGGCCTGGCATCGTTCGCCTACGTTTTGCGTCTCACGCGCACAAGCGTTATCGAGAACATGAACGCCGACTATGTCCGGACAGCGACGGCCAAGGGCTTGTCTCGTTTCAGGGTTGTCAACGTCCACATTCTGCGGAACTCGCTCATTCCAGTAGTGACGTTCCTAGGCGCCGACCTTGGCACCCTCATGGGTGGCGCGATTGTCACAGAAGGTATCTTCAACGTTCCCGGCGTGGGCAACAGGCTATATCGGGCCGTCTTGTCCGGTGAGGGACCCACCGTGGTCTCCATTGTCACGGTGTTGGTGTTGATCTACTGCCTCTCCAACCTGCTCGTTGACCTCCTATACGCCTGGCTTGACCCGAGGATCCGTTATGACGCCTGAAAATAATCTGACCGGGCAGGACATCGCCCGGCGACACATCGAGCACTTCGTTGCTGATCTTGACGAGACGCCGCTTCAGGCCACAGACAAGGTCAAGGAAGACAGTGCCCCCTCAAGTCTGTGGGGCGAAGCATGGAAGAATCTCCGCAAACAGCCGTTGTTCATTATCTCGGCGATCATGATCCTGGCCGTTGTGGTGGTATCTCTCTTCCCAGGCCTGTTCTCACAGATCGATCCCTCCAATGAGGCCTGCCAACTGGCCAACTCGGATGGTGGACCGACCAATGGACACCCGCTCGGGTTTACCCAGCAGGGCTGCGACGTTTACGCCCGTGTCATCTTCGGTACCCGTTCGTCGGTGACCGTTGGCCTCTTCACCACCATCGGAGTCGTTCTCTTCGGCGGCGTAGTCGGTGCCCTTGCCGGTTACTACGGCGGCTGGGCTGACGCGCTCCTGGCCCGCCTGACGGACATCTTCTTCGCATTGCCCCTGATCCTCGGCGCAATTGTGATGATGCAGCTCCCCGTTTTCCGTGCGAACCGCACGGTGTGGACGCTGGTGTTAATTCTGATTGTCTTCGGCTGGCCGCAAATCGCGCGCATTACGCGGGGCGCCGTCATAGAGGTCAGGAATGCCGACTTCGTCGTGGCCGCACGGTCCCTTGGTGTTTCGCGCTTCCGCTCACTGCTGCGTCACGTCCTGCCCAACTCCCTGGCGCCGATCATCGTGGTGGCAACAATCTCCCTGGGCACGTTCATCGTGGCTGAGTCGACACTGTCCTTCCTGGGCATTGGCCTGCCACCGAGCGTTATGTCATGGGGTAACGACATTCAGGCTGCACAGGCCTCTCTGCGTTCCAACCCGATGCCACTGCTCTACCCGGCTATCGCGCTGTCGATTACAGTCCTGAGCTTCATCATGCTCGGCGATGCCCTCCGTGATGCCTTGGATCCCAAGGCCCGCAAACGATGAAAGGCGAAGCCATGAACTCTTCAGTTCATATCAAGGAAGAAGTCGCTGGCTCCGAGCGTCCGCTGCTGGAGATCAAAAACCTCGCAATCAACTTCGCCACGAGCAACGGTGAAGTTAACGCGGTGAGGAACGCCCATCTCACGGTCATGCCGGGAGAGACGGTCGCTATCGTGGGGGAGTCGGGCTCAGGCAAATCGACATCTGCACTTGCTGCCATCGGGCTGCTTCCGGCGAACGGCCGGGTTGCGGCCGGCGAGATTCTCTTTGACGGCGAGGACATTGCCCACGCTAGCGAAAAGCGAATGATCGAGCTACGGGGCAATTCGATCGGCATGGTTCCGCAGGACCCCATGTCCAACCTGAACCCCGTGTGGAAGATCGGCTTTCAGGTCAAGGAGACCTTGAAAGCGAACGGGCTTCCTTCCGGACCTGACGATGTTGCGATGGTCCTCTCGGAGGCAGGCCTGCCCGATGCTTCCCGCAGGGCCAAACAGTACCCGCATGAGTTCTCCGGCGGCATGCGCCAGCGTGCCCTGATTGCGATCGGGCTTTCGTGCCAGCCGCGTCTCCTGATCGCGGACGAACCGACTTCTGCCCTTGATGTCACGGTCCAGCGCCAGATTCTGGATCACTTGGACAAGATGACCTCCGAGCTGGGAACGGCCGTGCTGCTCATCACTCATGACCTCGGCCTCGCAGCCGAGCGCGCGGACAAGGTGGTGGTCATGTACAAGGGCCAGGTTGTGGAGTCCGGCCCATCACTTGAGCTGCTCCGCAATCCGCGGCACCCGTACACGAAGCGACTGGTTGCTTCGGCGCCGTCGCTGGCCTCACGTCGTATCCAGGTGGCCAAGGAGCAGGGCATCGAGTCCGAGGACCTGCTGGCTCCCACTGAGCCAGTGGTTATCGAGAAGGCTTTACCTGAGGAGGTGCTGAAGGTTGAGGACTTGACTAAAGTCTTCAAGCTTCGCGGTGGCATCGGCAAGTCCACGGATTTCACGGCCGTGGACTCTGTCTCTTTTGCCGTCAAGCGCGGAACCACCACGGCTATTGTCGGTGAGTCGGGATCCGGCAAGTCAACCGTGGCGCAAATGGTCCTCAACCTGCTGGAACCGACGTCCGGAAAGATCATCTTTGACGGCGTAGACACGTCCACGCTCAGCAGCAGGGACCTGTTCAAGTTCCGTCGCCGGGTGCAGCCTATCTTCCAGGACCCCTACGGTTCCTTGGATCCGATGTACAACATCTTCCGCACCATCGAAGAACCGTTGAGGACCCACAAGATCGGCAACAAGGCCAGCCGTGAAAAGAAGGTCCGGGAGCTTCTGGACCAGGTAGCCCTGCCGCAGTCCACCATGCGCCGGTACCCCAACGAACTTTCCGGTGGCCAGCGCCAGCGCATTGCCATTGCGCGTGCCTTGGCCTTGGATCCGGAAGTCATCATTTGCGATGAAGCGGTCTCAGCATTGGACGTCCTCGTCCAAGCGCAGGTGCTGAACCTGCTGGCTGATCTGCAGGACAACCTGGGCCTGACGTACCTGTTCATCACCCACGACCTCGCGGTGGTGCGGCAGATCGCGGATCACGTCTGCGTCATGCAGAAGGGCAAGCTCGTGGAGACGGGCAGCACGGATGACGTCTTCGACAACCCGCGCGAGGCCTACACGCAAGCACTCTTGGATGCCATTCCGGGCGGTTCGCTGTTGTTGCCACCCGCGGTGGCCTGACCGGCGTCGAGCGTTTGACGGCTGTTTAGCAGAAGAGCCGGTGGTTCCCGAGAAAGGAACCACCGGCTCTTGCCGTTAACTTCGTGTTGTGAGGCCTGCTTTGCACGTCATAAAGCTCGCGAAGCGTGCAGAGCGGGCCTCACAACGCACGCTCTACTGCGCAGGTGCAGGTGCAGGTGCAGGTGCAGATTCAGGTGCGGAGGCGGAGCTGTCCGGGCGGGCAGTGAGACCAAGCGAAGTGAATTCGCGAGCCAGTGCTGCGCCTAACTTTGCATGCCCGGCCGGCTTCAAATGCACGCCGTCCTGGAGATCCCCGATTGCGTTATAGCGGGTGAGCCAGTCGCCCGCGCTGACGAAAGGTATGCCGTGCTTGGCGGCAATACGGCCTAGAAGGGCATCGATTTCAGTGCGGCGTCCGCCTCCGTTGCTCACGCCCCTGGCAAGGGTTCCAATCATGGCCAGGGTGGTGCCCGGGTAGCGTTTCTTCAGGGCTGCGAGAAGCCGCTCGGCGTTGCTGGTGATCTGGGCGTCGGTGGCGCGTTGGGTGGCATCGTTGCCGCCCCCCTGGACCACGATCAGCGGTGGATCCCCGAAGGGCAATACCCAGTCGCCGCGCTGCAACGCGTCCATGTAGTTGCCGGTCTTTCCGTTGGTGGCCACGTACCCGGTGCCGCCCATACCGACTACGTGCAATTTGTAGCCCATGGCTGCGATGCCCTGCTGCGGCCAGGAATCCTTCGGCATGGACTGGGAATCGCCAATAAGAACCGCGGTGTGCCGCACGTCGGCGAGAACCAGTTCGCTGCGGTTGTTCGCGGGGTTCTTATACAGGGATCCCACGGGCAGGTTGAGTGAACTGGGGGCAGGTGCAATCCTGAGCGGTTTGTCTGCGGCGGCTGTCTGCGCAGGCCCGGGCGCGGTCGATCCAGAGGGGGCGGTCATTGGTGCTGGGCTTGGTCCGCAGCCTACCGCTAGAACGCCAATGGCGATCAATGGTGCGAGCATACGGAACACGGCCGGAGCTTGTCGCATCGTTGTTCTCCACGTGGCACTGGTTCTGCAGCCCATCATGGTGCACAGCGCGGGGAAAATCCAGCATCTGGACTTGCGTTTACGTAACAACACAACAGTGTGAGCAGGGCCACATCCGAGCACTGAATAGCTTGCTTTTTAGGCTCAGAAATGCAACTGCGTTTAGACTGGATGCAGGTGCCCTGTGTCCCGGGGTCTTTTCGCTGTGTGTTCCGATCAAGTCGATCAGGTATGCGCGCGGATACAAACAGCTGACTTCACCACTGAATCGAGTCATTAACGCATGTCTGAAACCATCACCAACACTGCGTCGCGGAGCGATCTGCGCAACGTCGCGATCGTCGCACACGTTGACCACGGTAAGACCACCTTGGTCGACGCCATGCTCAAGCAGACCAACTCCTTCGCTTCCCATGGTGAGGTTGAGGACCGTGTCATGGACTCCGGTGACCTGGAGCGCGAAAAGGGCATCACCATCCTCGCGAAGAACACCACGGTTGCCTACAACGGCCCGTCGTCCAACGGTGAGACCATCACCATCAACGTCATCGACACCCCCGGCCACGCCGACTTCGGTGGCGAGGTAGAGCGCGGTCTCTCCATGGTTGACGGCGTCGTCCTGCTGGTCGACTCCTCCGAGGGCCCCCTGCCCCAGACCCGCTTCGTGCTCCGCAAGGCCCTTGCCGCGCACCTTCCGGTCATCCTCCTGGTCAACAAGACCGACCGTCCCGACGCCCGCATCGACGAAGTTGTCCACGAGTCCATGGACCTGCTCCTGGGCCTCGCTTCGGACCTCGCCGACGAAGTTCCGGATCTGGACCTGGACAAGGTTCTCGAAGTTCCCGTCGTCTACGCCGCTGCCAAGGTTGGCCGCGCGTCCCTGGATCAGCCGGCCAACGGCTCTGCTCCGGAGAACGAGGACCTTGAGCCTCTCTTCAAGACCATCATCGAGCACATCCCCGCTCCGATGTACAACCCGGACGGCGTGCTGCAGGCACACGTGACCAACCTGGACGCATCGCCGTTCCTTGGCCGCCTCGCACTGCTTCGCATCTACAACGGCACGCTCCGCAAGGGCCAGACCGTTGCCTGGGCGCGTGCTAACGGCGAACTCAAGAACGTCAAGATCACCGAGCTGCTTGCTACCAAGGCCCTGACCCGTGTTCCTGCCGAGTCCGCTGGCCCGGGTGAAATCGTTGCTGTTGCCGGCATCGAGGAAATCACCATCGGTGAAACCCTCACGGACGCCGAGAACCCGCAGCCGTTGCCGTTGATCACCGTGGACGATCCCGCGATCTCCATGACCATCGGTATCAACACCTCGCCGCTGGCCGGCAAGGTCAAGGGTGCCAAGGTCACGGCCCGCCAGGTGAAGGATCGCCTGGACAAGGAACTGATCGGTAACGTCTCCATCAAGGTGCTCCCCACCGAGCGTCCTGACGCTTGGGAAGTCCAGGGTCGTGGCGAGCTCGCGCTGGCCATCCTCGTTGAGCAGATGCGCCGCGAAGGCTTCGAGCTGACCGTGGGCAAGCCGCAGGTTGTCACCAAGACCATCGACGGCAAGCTGCACGAGCCGATGGAACACATGACCATCGACGTGCCCGAGGAATACCTCGGCGCCGTCACGCAGCTCATGGCTGCCCGCAAGGGCCGCATGACCAATATGGCCAACCATGGCACCGGCTGGTGCCGCATGGAGTTCATCGTCCCTGCGCGTGGCCTGATTGGTTTCCGTACCCGGTTCCTGACGGACACCCGTGGCGCCGGTATCGCTGCCTCCATCTCGGAAGGTTACGAGCCGTGGGCAGGACCGATCGAATACCGTACCAACGGTTCGATGATTGCCGACCGCGCCGGTGTTGTTACGCCGTTCGCCATGATCAACCTGCAGGAGCGCGGTTCCTTCTTCGTTAAGCCCACCTCCGAGGTTTACGAAGGCATGATTGTTGGCGAGAACTCCCGCGCTGATGACATGGACGTCAACATCACCAAGGAAAAGAAGCTCACCAACATGCGTGCCGCTTCCTCCGACACCTTCGAGAACCTGACGCCGCCGCGCGATCTCACCCTCGAAGAGTCCCTCGAATTCGCCCGCGAAGACGAGTGCGTCGAGGTAACCCCGGATGCCATCCGTATCCGTAAGGTCATCCTGGACTCCAACGAGCGCGCCAAGGCCAACCGCGCCCGCGCCAAGTCCTAGTCCTAACTGGCCTGAACCAGTTCGGAACAGCTGAATGAAGAGAGGAGCCGCCGGTTCGGTCCGTGGAATTGCCACGGCCGTGCTGGCGGCTCTTTTCGTTGCCCTGGCGGGCACCGCATTGCACCGGCAGACCGTACTCTGGTCCGGCGTCGAACTCCCTTGGGGCGTGGCCGCAGCCCTGCTGCTGCTGGCGTCCGTGCAGTTGTGGCTCGCTGCATGGTCCCGCTCGGTGCTACCGACGGCGGTGGCAGGCGTGGTGAGCTATGCCGTCGTAGGCGTCCTGTCTTCAGCCGGCTCCGCCAAGCAGTTGATACTCGGCGATCTCGTGGGCAACGTGTGGGTCTTCGGCATCGGCGTAGTGACGTTAATCATGCTTATGGTTGTTAAGCGGCTGGTTGTCAGTCGGCTGCGACGCGGACGGACTGCCGACGCGGCGGTGGCGGTGGAACCTCTTTCGCCGCGATAACCATTGCCAACGGAATCTCGACGTCGGCCGTACGGGTCCTGATGGTGCAGGAACCTTCCGTAGTTCCCACCAGATAGCCCAAGGCGTCCGTCAACCCGTCCTCAATCCTGTACCTGACCACCACCCGGATGCCTGGTTCTGCGGCGAGGAGGAATTGTCGGGGCGGCAAGTTCGGGGGAGTCACCGTTTCATACTAAGACGCGGGCTAGGTTGGCGTCAGCGCACTGTTGGATAATAGGCTCGGAAGTTGAGTGCCCGGCATGATGCCGGCCGTATTACCCCGGCCATCGCCGGGACAAACCGTGGAGAGGTCTGGGACGTGACGTACGTAATCGCGCAGCCGTGTGTAGATGTCAAGGACAAGGCATGTATTGAAGAATGCCCTGTCGACTGCATTTACGAAGGTGAGCGTTCCCTCTACATCCACCCCGATGAATGTGTCGACTGTGGAGCCTGCGAACCCGTGTGCCCGGTTGAGGCCATCTACTACGAGGATGACACCCCGGAGGAATGGGCCGACTACTACAAGGCCAATGTTGAATTCTTCGACGACCTCGGTTCCCCAGGTGGAGCAGCCAAGATCGGCAACACAGGTAAGGACCACCCGTTCATTTCCGCGCTGCCCCCGCAGAACCAAGACCACTAGGCGGTAGTTTCGGTGATTTCAGCGGCGCCGGCTTTCGGCCTGAACCTGCCTGACTACCCTTGGGAGGCCATGGCGCCGTATGTCGCCACGGCTTCCACGCACCCCGGTGGCGCAGTGAATCTCTCCATCGGAACTCCGGTGGATCCCACCCCCGGGTTGATCCGCGAGGCTCTGGCCAACGCTGCCGATGCCCACGGCTATCCCACGGTTCACGGTACGGAGGCCTTGCGGGAGGCGGTTGTCCACTGGTTCGCCAGCCGTCGCGGTGTCCCGGGGCTGGACCCCAAGGACGTCATGCCTACCGTGGGTTCAAAGGAGCTCGTGGCGTGGTTGCCGTTCCTGCTGGGCTTGAGCGCAGGCGACGTCGTTGTGCGTCCCACCGTTGCGTACCCGACCTACGACATCGGCGCCTCATTGGCAGGTGCCACGGCAGTTGCCGCTGACGATCTGGATGAGCTCGATCCCGCCACCCGCGCGAAGGTTCGGTTGATCTGGATCAACTCGCCGGGCAATCCCACAGGAAGCGTCCGTGACATCGAGTCGCTGCAACGGATCGTCGGCCAGGCCCGTGAGCTCGGAGCAGTAGTGGCCTCCGACGAGTGCTACGCGGAGCTGGGCTGGGACGAATGGGATGCCCAGCGTGGCGGCGAAGCTGTCCCCAGCATCTTGGATCCCCGAGTTACCGGAGGTTCCACCGATGGCTTGCTGTGCGTCTACTCGCTCAGCAAGCAGTCCAACCTTGCCGGGTACCGTGCCGCGTTCGTGGCCGGAGATTCGGCGATCATGGCCAATCTGGTCAACAGCCGCAAACATGCGGGCATGATCGTTCCCTACCCTGTGCAGGAAGCCATGCGCGTCGCTTTGGGCGATGCCGGCCATGTCCTGGCCCAGAAGGACCTGTACCGCGGACGCCGCGAAAGGATCGTGCCGGCGCTGGAGAACTTCGGACTGAAGATCCACGAATCCAAGGCCGGCCTGTACCTGTGGTCCACGGCCGGCGAAGCCACGTGGGATACGGTGGCGCGCTTCGCGGAACTCGGCATCGTGGTTGGCCCGGGCGTTTTCTATGGCGATGCCGGCAATGGCTTCATCCGCGTGGCGCTCACCGGCACCGACGAACGAATTGATGCCGCCGTAGAGCGGCTTGGCACGGCCTCATAACAATGCTGTGACTTGCACCACTAATAGCGTTATTCCGCCAGTAACCGGACGATACGGATTAGTTCCGTAGGGTTACTGGCGGTAGCTTTTTAACTGACTATCAATGGTGGCCTTCTCTAAGAAAGCACTTCGGCCGTTGGAGCCCTGCAACAGTAGGGCCGAAGGCGGCGACACCAGAAGGTTGTTGGACAAGCGTTCGATAGAGGCCCTGAGGCCTCATGAAGGGGACTCCATGACTGAGACCACCAGCGCGACACTGCGCCATGCCGGCGGCGAACTCGAACTGCCGCGCATCAAGGTTGTAGAAGGAAACGAAGGTTATGACGTTTCCAAGCTGCTGAAGCAGACGGGCGCCGTCGCCTATGACCCCGGCTTCATGAACACAGCGGCCACCACCTCGGCCATCACCTACATCGACGGCGACGCAGGCGTACTGCGTTACCGCGGTTACCCCATTGAGCAGCTCGCGCAGCACTCGAGCTTCCTCGAAGTTTCCTACCTGCTGATCTACGGCAACCTCCCTTCTCCCACAGAGTTGGAAGAGTTTGATCAGAAGATCCGCCGTCACACGCTCCTGCACGAAGAGCTTAAGGGCTTCTTCGGTGGGTTCCCGCGTGACGCCCACCCCATGCCGGTGCTTTCCTCGGCTGTTTCTGCGCTGTCCACCTTCTACCAGGACTCGCTGGATCCCTTCAACGCGGAACACGTGGAAGTTTCCACCATCCGCCTGATGGCAAAGCTGCCGGTCATCGCTGCTTACGCGCACAAGAAGTCCATCGGCCAGCCGATGCTCTACCCGGATAACTCCCAGAACCTGGTGGAGAACTTCCTGCGCCTTAGCTTCGGCCTGCCCGCCGAGCAGTACGAAATGGATCCTGTGGTCGTGAAGGCCCTGGACCTCCTGCTCATCCTGCATGCGGATCACGAGCAGAACTGTTCCACGTCCACCGTGCGACTGGTGGGCTCGTCCAATGCGAACCTCTTCGCGTCGGTGTCCGCCGGCATCAATGCCCTCTTCGGCCCCGCTCACGGTGGCGCCAACGAGGCCGTGCTGAAGATGCTGCGCCAGATCCAGGCCGACGGCATCAAGCCCGAGGACTACATGGAGAAGGTCAAGAACAAGGAAGACGGCGTCCGCCTCATGGGCTTCGGACACCGCGTCTACAAGAACTACGATCCCCGCGCCAAGATCATCAAGGCAACGGCACACGAAGTTCTGGGCAAGCTCGGCGGCAATGACGAACTGCTGGACATTGCCATGCGCCTCGAAGAGAAAGCACTGGCTGACGACTACTTCATCCAGCGCAAGCTGTACCCGAACGTCGACTTCTACACCGGCCTCATCTACAAGGCCATGGGCTTCCCGGAGAAGATGTTCACTGTATTGTTCGCCATTGGACGCCTCCCGGGCTGGATTGCCCAGTGGCGCGAAATGATCAACGATCCCCAGACCAAGATCGGCCGTCCGCGGCAGCTCTACACAGGGGAGCCGGAGCGCAACTACCCGGCCAACTGATACGGCAACAGCGTCAATAACGACGGCGGCCGCCCACCTCGCGCGAGGTGGGCGGCCGCCGTCGTTAGTTGCCGAAGCAGTGCTCGTCTAAGCGTTGCTCGTCGCGGCAGCCTCAGCTGCGTTGTAGCCGTAGGGGTTGTTCTTCTGCCAGCGCCAGTGGTCCTCGCACATCTGGTCCACGGTCTTCGTGGTGGACCATCCAAGGTCAGCAAGGGCGGAAGAAGCGTCGGCCCAGAAGGCGGGGAGATCGCCGGCACGGCGGTCGGTGATCTCGTACGGGATCGGCCGGCCCACGGCCTTCTCGAAGGAACGCAGGACCTCCAGAACGGACGAACCGCGGCCGGAGCCCAGGTTCCAGCGACGGACACCGGCACGCTCGGCGATGTAGTTCAGGGCTGCTACATGGCCATCGGCTAGATCGACTACGTGGATGTAGTCGCGCTGCGCAGTGCCATCGGGAGTGTCGTAGTCGCCGCCGAAGACCATGAGCTTCTCGCGGCGTCCTACGGCTACCTGTGCGATGAAGGGGACGAGGTTGTTCGGGATGCCCTGGGGGTCCTCGCCGATGCGGCCGGACGGGTGCGCTCCAACCGGGTTGAAATAGCGCAGGAGTGCGATATGCCAGCGGTCATCCGCGTTACCCAGGTCTGAGAGGATGTCCTCGATCTGTTCCTTGGTGCGGCCGTAAGGGTTGTTGGCCCCGATTTCCATCTTCTCGATGTAAGGAATCGGGTTGTGCTCGCCGTACACCGTGGCCGAGGAGCTGAAGACGATGGAGCGCACGTTGTGCTTGTCCATGGCGCGGAGCAGGTTCAGGGTGCCCACGATGTTGTTGTAGTAGTAGGCGAGGGGTTCCTGGACGGACTCGCCTACGGCCTTCAGCCCCGCGAAGTGGATGACTGCGTCGATCTGGTGCTGGTCGAAGACGGCCTCAACGGCGGGCTCATCCACCAGGTCCACCTTGTGGAAGGCGGCAGTCTTGCCGG
This sequence comes from Paenarthrobacter sp. TA1.8, assembly GCF_048595705.1. NCBI lineage: Bacteria > Bacillati > Actinomycetota > Actinomycetes > Micrococcales > Micrococcaceae > Paenarthrobacter > Paenarthrobacter sp. TA1.8. Next base: position 3,385,858 of record NZ_CP184287.1, on the reverse strand, counting down.
TGAGCTCCGAAACCCTGCGGAGGGATTCCTCGCTGGAGTTCACGAGGTTGTCGAGCACAACGACGTCGTGGCCGGCTTCCTGAAGGGACAAAACGGTGTGGGAACCGATGTAGCCGGTGCCACCCGTGACAAGAATTTTCATGGTTCCTACGCTATCGGAAATCGGAGCCACGCCGCTCTGTGTTGAGCGGTGTTGAAGCACGTTCGTGCTAAAAACTACTGGTGCCCAAAATTGTTGATGCCGAAGCCCGGCGCCATGAAGTTGTCCAAGCCGTCTTCCGGATTATCGCCAGCGATGGCTTGGAGCGGGCATCCCTCAGGGAAGTAGCTGACGAAGCAGGCCTGGCTGTTGGTTCGGTGCGGCACTACTTCGCCAGCAGTGATGAACTTCTGGTCTTCTCCTTCGCGGCCGTCATCGATCGCATTTCATGGCGTCTTGAGGCGGCACTCGTGTCCGTCGAGGACGCCCCACCTGAAAGCCCCGAGCAGCACAACGCGGTGCTTAATCTCCTCGGCCAGTTCCTGCCCTTGGACGAGGAACTCGCAGTAGATGCCTGCGTGTGGATGGCATTCCGGCACGCTGCCCGGATCAAGCCCGTTCTGGCCGACGAAGCCGAGCGCAGCCACCGTACCGTGGCCGCCGTCGTCGGTCGCCTCATCATGCTCCTGAATCCGGGTGAAGCTGACGCGCAGCAAACCCTTGTGACGGAAGCGGAGAGGCTCTTGGCCACCATGGACGGGCTGTGCATGCATGCGCTGCTGCAGCCCGAGTGGATGACCGCAGAGATGTGCAGCGACGTCCTCACGGCCCACCTGCGATCCTTGGGGGCAGTGCCAACCAGCCGCTGAGGGTTGTTGCGGCTGCCCAGCCTACAAGAGCCGGACAACGCCATTACCGTCCGGAGTCATCGGGAATAGACTGGAACATGTCGGGGACCTGCCAAAGGGAGGAATTCGCATGCACGAGTCAGGCGGCCCGGGATGGCGCATCACCATGGATACGTCCGGGCCTATGCTCATTGCCCTGTACTTGCGCGACGTAGCCGGATTGGATGGTGCTGGAAAACCCATCCTCTCCCACGCAGCTCCAAAAGTCAGGCATGCAGACCACCAACACCTCACCTCTGATGTGGGGGGTCTCCCGGCGCTAAAGACCGAGTGGGAGGCCTGGTGGGAGAGCCTGGTGAAGTCTTATCCCAATCCGGCTCCCGAGCTATCGCCGCCCAGCTTCAAAGCTTTTGGCAACTCACCGGCACTCCAGCGCGTCCTGCAGGCACACTTTGGCTCTGCGCTGGGATGGGCCACCGACAGGATTGACGAGTATGCCCATCTTGAGGCCGCGCGTGAAGCCAACGGGGTGACACACGTGCTGAACGAAATGGTCGAGGACAGGCTCCTCGAGGTCGGTCGCAGTTCCCGGGACTTCGAACTCACTATTATTGAGCTGCCCCTCAATGAACCCCGGGCCTGGTACCTGGAACCGAGCACCATGATCATGAGCCATCGGCTGCTGTCCGAGCCCGATGTGTTCCGTAGTTACGTCCAGCCCGTGGTGGAGATGCTGGCCTGATGGGCTGCACAAAAAACTCAGGTTGCTGGCGCTGAAACAGTGATGGTGACCGTCTCAGTGGGAGCGGCGGAGGGTTGCCATCCGTCGCGTTTCTCCCGGTTCCACGTCTGGCCTGCAAGGTCCACTTGCGTGATGGACAAAGTTTTTGCGTTTGCCACCGCCCAGTGAGCCACAGCCCAAGCCTGCGTTCCGCCGATCTGCAACTGAACCGAGCGGCCCTGAACGGTGGCCGCCTGGGGGCCGAACGCCGTCGTGAGTTCATCGACGACGACGGCAGGGTCACCCGCCGCCTCCGGCATGCGCAATTCGCAATTCAATGACGAGGTGGAATGCCCGGTGAGGGCGGAAGCAAAAGCCCGTGCCATTCCCTCATGCTGGGCGTACGCGCGGGGGAAAGCGGAACGCTGGACCGCTTGGGCAGCTTGGGTGATCTCCATGGCCTCGTAGCCGGGCACTTTGACCAGTCCGTCAAAGAAAGCATTGCTTGCATAGATGGGGTCCATCACCTGTTCCTCGGTTCCCCAGCCTTGCGAGGGGCGTTGCTGGAACAAACCGCGGGAGTCCGGTCCGGCGTCGTCGCCGTAGTTGATGTTGCGCAGCCTGGATTCCTGCATGGCTGTGGCAAGAGCGATACTCGCCGCCCGGGGCGGCAGCCCACGCCGGACGGAGATCGCCGAGATGAGCGACGCGTTGGCAGTCTGGTCCGTGGCAAGCTCATGGTTTTCAGAGCCGACCACGGCAAAGCAGCGCTCCGTGACCAAGGTCTCGGAGCGCTGCAGCACGGCAACTATCGCGTAAATGGCACCTGCTACGAGGGCCAAAGCCAGCACCGCAACGATGGCGCGGCGGAACCGGCGCATTGGGTGTCTCCTGCTAGTTGGCGTGGAGAGCCTCGTTCAGCTCCACCGTCTGGCCCTTGCGCGGCAGGACTTCCACGCCGCCGGTGGTGGAGTTGCGACGGAAGAGGAGGTTCGGGACGCCGGAGAGTTCCACGGCCTTGATGATCTTGCTGGTGTCCTCGCCGTTCTCGTCCTTGGGGCCCGGAACGCGCACGCGGGTGCCGGCGGTAACGTAGAGGCCGGCCTCCACAACGGAGTCGTCGCCGATGCTGATGCCCACGCCGGAGTTGGCGCCGAGCAGAACCCGCTCGCCCAGGGCGATCTTTTCCTTGCCGCCGCCGGAGAGCGTGCCCATGATGGACGCTCCGCCTCCAACGTCCGTGCCGTCGCCGGCAACAACGCCAGCGGAGATCCGGCCTTCCACCATGGAGGTTCCCAGGGTTCCTGCGTTGAAGTTCACGAAGCCTTCGTGCATGACCGTGGTGCCTTCGGCGAGGTGGGCACCCAAACGGACGCGGTCGGCGTCGGCAATGCGCACACCGGTGGGAACGACGTAGTCAACCATCCGCGGGAACTTGTCCACGCCGAAGACCACAACGTTGCCGCGCTTGCGCAGGCGGGCGCGGGTCAGTTCGAAGCCGTCAACCGCTGCGGGGCCAAAGTTGGTCCACACGACGTTGGGCAGCTTGCCGAAGACACCGTCCAGGTTGATGCTGTTCGGCTTGACCAGGCGGTGCGAGAGGAGGTGCAGACGCAGGTAGGCGTCGGCGGTGTCTGCCGGGGCGGCGTCGAGGTCTATCTGCGCGAAGACGACCTTCTGCTCGGTGGCGCGGTCGGCGTCCTTGCCTTCCTCGGCAAGTGCAGTGAGCGCGGGATCGGCGTTCTCGACGTCGCGCAAGGACTCGGCGGCAACGCCCAATGCGGGTGCGGGGTACCAGACATCCAGCACGGTTGCTTCCCCGGAAGCCGAGGTGGCGATGGTGGCGAGGCCGAAGCCGTAGGCGGATCGGTGGTTTTCGGTCGCGTTTGCAGGCACAGCAGAGGAAGCAGTTTCAGTCATGGGCCAAGTCTATCCAGCAGGCAGAGGTCGGTTAAAACCCGTCTCATGCCATAGAAGTCGCATTTGCGGGCATTAGGCTGGACGGGTGACCCTGAACCCTGCTCCCGCCCTCCTTGACCTGCGCCAGGACGTTGCTTTGCTGACGGCCGCGATCATCGACTTCAACAGCGTTTCCGGCAATGAGACCGAGCTTGCCGACGCCGTCGAGACCGCCCTGCGCGCCATCCCCGCCTATACCGTGACCCGGGACGGAGACGCCATCATCGCCCGCACCGAACTTGGCCGCCCGGAGCGAGTCATCCTGGCCGGACACCTGGACACCGTGCCCCTGCCCACCGTGGCGGGCTCGCTCGGCACCGTCCCGGCCACGTGGGAGTCCGGCGTTCCCGGCGAAGGCGTGCTTTACGGACGCGGGACTACTGACATGAAGGGCGGCGTTGCGGTGCAGCTCGCGCTGGCGGCAACATTGTTCGACGACGGCAGGCAGCCGGACAAGGACGTCACCTTCGTCTTTTATGACCATGAGGAAGTGGAAGCGGTGAAGAGCGGGCTCGGAAGACTGGTCCGCAACCACGGCGACCTGCTGAAGGGCGACTTCGCAATCCTGTTGGAGCCAACGCATGGCACAGTGGAAGGCGGCTGCAACGGAACCAGCCGTTTCGAAGCAACCACCATCGGCGAAACAGCACACTCTGCGCGGGCATGGATGGGCATCAACGCGATCCACGCCGCAGCACCCATCCTGGCCCGGCTCGCCGACTATGAGCCGCAGACCATCAACGTGGACGGCCTCGATTACCGCGAGAGCCTCAATGCCGTAAAGATCAACGGTGGAACTGCGGGCAACGTCATCCCGGACCGCTGCGTGGTGGAGATCAACTACCGTTTCGCCCCGGACAAGACACCGGACCAGGCTGAGGCCGTCGTCAGGGAATTGCTGGAAGGATTCGACGTCGTACGTACCGACGATGCTGCAGGCGCGCGCCCCGGACTCAACCATCCCGCCGCCGCGTCCTTCGTTGCCGCAGTGGGTGCCGAGCCCAAGCCCAAATACGGCTGGACCGACGTCGCGCGCTTCAGTGAACTGGGCATCCCGGCAGTGAACTTCGGCCCCGGCGATCCTCTGCTGGCGCACAAAGACAACGAACACGTCGACGCCGACGCCGTCCGTGAGTGCCTCCGGGCACTGAGGACGTGGCTAACGCCGTAGTCCCAGGGCTTCCCGCTCAGCAAATGAAGAAGGTCCGCAGCCTGGTGAACTGGTCACCGTGGCTGCGGACCTTCTTTGCTACAGAGCTACTTCTTATCGGTACCCGGTACGTTGACTTCGAGATCCACCGTCTTGATGGCCGAGGCCACGCCGCCGGCGGCCTTCTTGGAACCGCGACGCTCAATCATGATCGCAATCCGCGACACCGTCAGGTTGATCAGGATGTAGATCGCAGCGCCCACGAAGAACGCGGGGAACAGGAAGTCCGGACCCAGGAAGTCGGCCATGATCTGGATCTTCCGCAGGAGTTCCTCGTAGCCCACAATGTAGCCGAGCGAGGTGTCCTTGAGCAGAACCACCAGCTGGGCCACCAAGGACGGAAGCATCCGGCGAACAGCCTGGGGGAACTCGATGGACATCCGTGACTGGAAGCTTCGGAGGCCGATGGCCAGACCCGCCTCGCGCTGTCCCTTGGGGAGGGACTGGATGCCTGCACGCAGGATCTCAGCAAAGATGGCGGCGTTGTAGAGAACCAGGCCAACAACCACGGCTTGGAACTGACCCGTGGCGAAAACCAACAGGACAAACAACATCATGAGGACCACGGGCATGCCGCGGAGGAACTCAAGCACTACCTGCGTGGGAATCCGGATCCAAGGAATCAGGGAAATACGCAGCAGGCAGAGCGCGATGCCCAGGGGGAAGGCGATTACGGCTGCCACGGCGGCTGCGGCCAACGTGGAGAGAATGCCTTGGCCGATCAGGTTCCAGACGTCCGGAGCCATGGGACCGTAGAAAATCTCCCAACGATCGGCGTCGAAAATGCCCTGCTGTGCCAGCGTTACGACAGCAATGGCGAGGATGCCGAGGATGATCAGGATTCCAGCGGCAGAGCCCAGGAGCGAATAGAGGCGGGCCTTGGGCCCGGGGACGTCGTACAGGACCGATGTCATCGGGCAATCGCCACCTTTCGTTCAACAAAGTGCGCCAGAAGTCCCAGCGGAACTGTGATCAGGAGGTAGAAGAAAGCCACCCCGAGGAGGATCCAGAGGACTTGGTTGCCGTAGTCGTTGGAGAGCTGGCGGCCGTAGCCGAAAAGCTCCAGGACGAAGAACGCGCCGGCCACCGAGGAGTTCTTGACCAGTGCTATCAGAATGTTGATCAACGGAGGTATGACGGTGCGCACGGCTTGGGGGAGGACGATGAAGCCCAACACCTGGGTGAAGGTCATGCCGACGCTGCGGGCAGCTTCTGCTTGGCCCACAGGCACGCTGTTGACGCCGGAACGGACGGCTTCGGCGATGAAGGCCGCCGTGTAACTGCTCAACGCGATAATGGCCGCGACTTCGAATTGTTCAAACTTAACGCCCAACCGCGGCAGAACAATGGCGGCGAAGAAGAAAATGATGGTGAGGGGGGTGTTACGCGCCACTTCAACATAGAACATGCTGAAACCGCGAAGTGCTGCCACGGGGGAAACCCTCATGGCTGCCAGGAGTGTGCCGACAAGGAGGGCAATGATTCCTGAAATTATGGAGAGATAAAGGGTTCGGAGAAATCCGTCCCAATACTCGGGGAGGCTTGCTATGACGGCGTCCATGGCTTCCTTTGGCTGCAGCTAATCAGGGAACAGGGTCCTGGATTCGTCAACTGCCGCCGTCCGGGTGGGCGGCGGCAGTTGACGGGTCCCGACTAGTAGCGGTTGATCGTAGGAAGTTCAGGAGCGGTCTTGATGACCTTGCCTGCAGTGGCTTCCCAAGCCTTCTTGTAGGTGTCGTCCTTGGCGAATTCCTCAAGCTGGTCATTGATCCAGTTGCGGAAAACGGTGTCGTCCTTCTTCAGGCCGATGCCGTAAGGCTCCTTGGTGAAGGTTTCATCCGAGGCGAGCTTGAAGGCGTCCGGTTCCTTGTCCACGTAGCCGGCGAGGATGACGTTGTCAGTGGTGACGGCGACAACCTGCTTGTTGCGAAGCGGCTCCAGGCAAGCGGTGTAGGTGGCCGCAGGGACTACCTCAGCGCCGTACTTCTCGGCGATGGTCTTGGCCGGGGTGGAACCCGTGACGGAGCAGACCTTCTTGCCGGCGACATCTTCGGGCTTGGTGATGGAGGTGTCGTCCTTGTTCACCAACAGCGCCTGGCCTGCTTCGTAGTACGGTCCGGCGAAGGCGACCTTTTCCTTACGGGCATCGTTGATGGTGTACGTGGCGATCACGAGATCGACGCGACCCTGCTCGATGAACGACTCACGGTTCTGGGAGACAGTTTCTACCCACTCGATCTTGTCAGCCTGAATTCCAAGCTTGGCGGCGATTGCCTTGCCCATTTCGACGTCGAAACCGACAGGCTTGCCGTCCAGGCCCTTCTGGCCGAACAACGGCTGGTCGAACTTGGTACCGATCTTGATCGTCCCGGCCTTGTTCAGCTTCTCCATGGTGGTGCCGGCTTCGAAGCTCGCCGAGGCAACGGGGGGAGTGGTGGTGCTGCTGCCGCCGCCGCAAGCGCTCAGGGAGAGAGCAAGCGCAGCCGATGCGGCCACCAGGAGTGACTTCCTCCGGGTAATAAGAGACTTCATGATGTTCCTTTCATTGGGTGGCCGCCTTACGGCCGGGGGTGCTGGCGGTAAGGAGCTAGTGGGTCAAGAGCTTGGACAAGAAGTCCTTGGCACGGGTGCTCTTCGGGTTGGTGAAGAATTCCTCGGGAGTTGCGTCTTCCACGATCTGACCGTCAGCCATGAACACCACTCGGTCAGCGGCCTTGCGGGCGAAGCCCATCTCGTGGGTGACCACGATCATGGTCATGCCTTCCTTGGCCAGCTGGATCATGACGTCCAGTACTTCGTTGATCATCTCGGGGTCCAACGCGGATGTGGGCTCGTCGAACAGCATTACCTTCGGCTTCATGGCGAGAGCGCGGGCAATGGCCACACGCTGCTGCTGGCCGCCGGAGAGCTGGGCGGGAAGTTTCGGGGCCTGATGCCCGACGCCTACACGCTCAAGGAGGGCCATGGCCTCCTTATCAGCCGTGCCCTTGGCCACCTTCTTAACCTTGATGGGGCCCAGCGTGACGTTCTCAAGAATCGTCTTGTGGGCGAACAGGTTGAAGGACTGGAACACCATGCCGACGTCGGCACGCAAGTGCGCGAGGTCCTTGCCTTCTTCGGGAAGCTTCTTCCCGTCGATGGCGATGTCGCCGTCGTCGATCGTTTCCAAACGGTTGATCGCACGGCAGAGAGTGGATTTACCGGAACCGGAAGGCCCGATAACCACCACGACTTCACCCTTCTGAACCTGGAGGTTGATGTCTTTGAGGACGTGCAATTGACCGTAGTGCTTATTGACGCCGTTCAGGGAGACGAGGGCATCGCCGGACGCTTGAGTAGTCATACGACGAATCTAGCGAACAAAGAAGCAAATATGACCACGGTCACGGCAACTTCCTGAAGATCGTGACTGAACAGAAACCTGCCCCACAGCGATATACCAGACTGCAATGCAAGAAGCGGGTCGCAGCGACGGAGCAGGCCTTCGTACGCGCTAGCCTTGGGCAATGAGCATCAGCCAGCACCCAGTTCCCCACCCGGATGCCAACGGTCGCGTCACGGGCACCCATGTGCCACTCCCCTCGGAGATCGCTCCCGCCAAGCACAAAGGCTCCCTCGAGCTCCGTCGCAAACAAGCGGATACGGGGATGTCGGACCAGCATTTGTTGGATACCAGCGGTGCCGGGCAGTTCATCCACACCGATCCTTGGCGTGTCCTGAGGATCCAAAGCGAATTCGTGGAGGGCTTCGGAGCCCTGGCTGACTTGGGGCCTGCCGTCAGCGTGTTCGGATCGGCACGAACCAAACCGGGAACCGAGTACTACGAGATGGCCGTCGATGTAGGACGCAAGCTCGCTGAAGCCGGAGTTGCCGTGATCACCGGTGGCGGACCCGGATCGATGGAAGCCGCCAACAAGGGCGCCGTGGAAGGCAACGGAGTCTCCGTGGGCCTGGGCATCGAACTGCCTTTCGAGCAGGGACTCAACCAGTGGGTGGACCTGGGCATCAACTTCCGGTACTTCTTCGCCCGCAAAACCATGTTCGTTAAGTACGCGCAGGGCTTCGTGGTGCTTCCGGGAGGACTCGGCACCCTCGATGAGTTGTTCGAGGCCATGGTGCTTGTCCAAACCCGCAAAGTGACGTCGTTCCCCATCGTGCTGCTCGGTATTCGGTTCTGGGGACCCATGATCGAGTGGATCAAGGACACTCTGGTGGCAGAAGGCATGGTTTCCGAGAAGGACCTTGACCTGATCCAGCTGGTGGATGACCCCGCCGATGCCGTGCACCGTGTCCTGCACGGTGCACCGCTACCCCCTACCACCAATGGAAACCAGCGCCCGGAATAGGCGGCTGTTTCTGGCACGATGGACCCTGTGAGCTTTTTCCTGGTTTTTCTCGCGATAGTCCTCATCGGCGCGGCGCTGTATCTCGGCGCCGGGATCGTACGGGGGCGCTCGATCGGTTCGGGACTTGACCAACCGGTCCCCAACTTGCCCGCTGTTCTGCTGCCGGAGGATGCCAAGCCCTCCGACGTCGACTCCTTGCGCTTTGCCTTGGGGCTTCGCGGGTATCGCATGGATCAGGTTGACCAGGTCCTGGATGAGCTGAGGGACCAGCTGCAGGCAAAGGATCGCGAGATCGAACGGCTTGGCGCCTTGGTCCAGCCGCGCCTCCAGGACGGCGAAACCGGCCGGACCGGGCAGTGAGTTCCCGGGTCCCGGCGCCGAAGGGAACTGCTGCCCCGAAGACACAGGTGCAGCGAGGGCCCACCGCGCGGCTTTCCCTGGGGTTGTCAGCCGCGGCCGCCAGAATGGCTGGATGGCCGTGGTGGGTACAGGTTTCCTTGGTTTTTGTGGCTGCCAGGCTGGTCAGCGCCTGCATCTTCATGGCGGCCGCCATTCACCAGGGAACGAATCCCTGGTTCCCGCCGGCTCCTGACTACTGGAACTTCATCACCATCTGGGATGGGCGCTGGTACCAGGAAGCTGCTGACAAGGGATACCCCTCGGTCCTTCCCCTGGACACGAACGGCGTGGTGCAGCAAAACGCCTGGGCGTTCTACGCGCTCTTTCCTTTCCTCGCCAGGGGTCTCTCGGCGGTCACCGGGATAGGAACCCTCCCTTCGCTCACGATCATCGCGATGCTGGCAGGTGTGGGCGCTGCTTTGGTGATCTACAAGCTCTTCCGCGAGTTCGCAGGCAAGCGGGCCGCCCTGTGGGGCGTCATCTTCGTCTCTACTTTCCCGGTATCACCTATTCTCCAGGTCCCTTATGCCGAGTCGCTGAATCTGTTGTTGTTGTCGGGTTCCTTGCTGCTGGTGGTTCGGCGCCAGTACCTGGCAGCTATTCCCGTAGTGCTCCTGATGTGCCTTTCCAGGCCCACGGGGGTTCCTTTTGCAGCCATGGTGGGGTTGCTGTTGCTGTGGCGTTTATGGCAGCACTTCGGGCCATCCAGGACACTGCCGGCTCCAGCTCCGGCTTCAGCTTCCAACGACGACGGGCCGACGCCGGTGCGCAGCCTGTTATCGCTGGCCGCATTGGTGTTGGCAGCGGGAGCCGGGGCTCTGGCGTGGCCGGCGATTGCGTGGGCCACTACCGGTGAACTAACGGCCTACACACGTACCGAAACAGCCTGGCGGGGGCACGATCTTGTTCCTTTCAAGCCATGGTTCGATACGGGCAGGATGCTGTTCGGTCCCGTGCTGGGTGTGCTGGCCCCCTTCGTCTTCACGGCACTTTTCGTGCTGGTCATGGTGTCAAAGCCCGTTCGGGCGCTCGGAACCGAGTTAAGGCTCTGGTGCGCCTGCTACATGGGATACCTGCTGGTTTTCCTGCATCCGCAGACCAGTACATTCAGAATGCTGCTGCCCCTTTTCCCGCTGGCGCTGGGGGTGGCGTTGCTGTCCAAGTCCAAGGCGTACCGGGGAACCGTCGTGCTGATGTTCGTCCTCCTCCAGATCGTGTGGGTGGTGTGGCTGTGGGCGTGGGCCCCGCTCCCCGGGGGCGGAGACTACCCGCCCTGACGTGGACCTTTGCCGGGCAAGGCGAGTATGTACAAAGCCCGGACAAATAGGCGTTTGATTCGCTACGGACGGGTAATTACGGGATAATGGACTAAGAGCAAGGACAAAGCACCGAAAAGTGCCCGGCCAAGGCGGCCTCCCAAGCGGTGCCGCCGGCTGCAATTGCGACGCGGAACCAGCCCGGCCGGGTTGGCGTGACTTGGGACAAATGGAGGGGATTTTCCTAATGGCGGCTATGAAACCACGTACCGGCGACGGCCCTATGGAAGTTACCAAAGAGGGACGCAGCTTGATCATGCGTGTGCCGCTCGAAGGCGGAGGACGACTCGTTGTCGAGCTCAATGCCGCGGAAGCGGCCAACCTCAAGGAATGCCTCGTAGGCGTCACTGAATAGGCATTTTTGACTAGAGTTACAAAGCAGGGCCTGGCGAGCATTTCAGAGCCGGGGCCCTGCTTTTGTTTAAGCTCTTGCTACCGGTTCTGGTCCCGGGTTTGTTGAACCGCCCTACTTCTTGACGGCCACCAGAAGTCCATCGCCGGTGGGCAGCATCGCCGAAGCCAGCCGCTCGTCGTCGCGAATGGCCTTGCCGATCTGACGCAGAACCACCGTGGTGGCATCCCGAGCTGCGGGATTTGAGACGCGGTCTTTGTCCAACGCATCGTTGATGACCAGGGTGCCGCCGGATTTCAGGAGGCGGATTGCCTGTTCTACATACTTGGGGAAGTTGGGCTTGTCGGCGTCGATGAAGACGAGGTCGTAGGCAGAGTCGGTCAGGCGCGGCAACACGTCGGCTGCGCGGCCCGAGATGGTACGGGTGCGGTTGGCCGGGCTACCCGATTCCAAGAACGCTTCCCTGGCCGCCTTGAGGTGTTCGACGTCCACATCGATAGTGGTCAGCACCGCGTGAGGACTCAATCCACGCAGCAGGCAAACCCCGGATACCCCGGCACCTGAGCCGACTTCCACCACTGTCTGCGCTTTGGAGGCGGCAGCGAGTACGGTCAGCACGGCGCCCACACCGGGACTGATGGGAGTAACACCAAGTTCGAATGACCGCTCCCGGGCACGCAACAATACGTCATCCTCAGCCGGCAGATCTTCTGCGTAGGACCAGCTGCTTGACTTGTCGGCACTCATGAAGGGGTTCGCTTTCCGCGGGTAGGGGTGTTTGTACCAAGACTACTGTGTCCGCCCCCGTAAACCCGTCGCAGGGAAGCCTCCCCGCACCTGTGTCCACGGCCGATTTCAGCCTCGCGGGGAAATCCTCTGCCAGTCAGGAAATTCCCAGACAAACTTGGGATGATAATGCTCCGGTCATCCATGAGGTGGGCGGCGCCGAAGACTCGGTGAACCACAGTTTGAGGGGAGTGGACGATGCCGGCATCGCATGCTGCGCCAGTCCAAACATCGGAAAGCCTTGAGGCCGTTACAGATTGGGTCATGCCCAGCTGGGAGGAAGTGGTTTCGAACCACTCCGCCAAGGTATATCGCCTCGCCTATCGCCTGACCGGCAACAAGTTCGACGCCGAAGACCTCACCCAGGAGGTCTTCGTCAGGGTTTTCCGGTCCCTGGAAAACTTCAAGCCGGGAACCCTGGACGGCTGGTTGCACCGCATTACCACCAACCTGTTCCTGGACCAGGCCCGGCGCAAGAGCCGGATCCGCTTCGACGCGCTTGCCGAGGATGCCGAATCCCGCTTGCCCGGCCGCGAGCCAGGCCCTGAGCAGAGCTTCGAGCACAACAACCTTGACCTTGATGTCCAAAGGGCCTTGGAAGAACTCCCGCCGGACTTCCGCGCCGCCGTCGTGCTGTGCGACCTTGAGGGCCTTTCCTATGACGAAGTGGCGGAGGCGCTCGGTGTGAAGCTCGGAACCGTCAGGTCCCGTATCCACCGCGGCCGGACCATGCTGCGCGAGAAGCTTGCCCACCGTGACCCCCGACCGGCGGAGGCCCGCAAGCCGCGGCTGAAGATGCCCCGCATCGCCAGCATTCTTTAGGTAGTCGATGCCTCGACGTTCACTTCGTCCGGGAGCCCTGTCCCGGCGCAAATTGGCTGCGCTTCGCCATACACGCAGCCCCGAACACCTGGAGGACTGCCCGGACTGCCGGAGCGCGCTCCGCCGGGAACGGCAGTACCTTGAACGCCTCCGTGCGGCAGCCGTGCCCGAAGCCAGCCAGGATCTTGCGGCGCGATTAATTCAGCACACCGAACGCTTGGCCAACGAACCGGCACCAATGTACTCACCACCGCAATATCCGAACCGTCGGTTGCGCGGCCTTGGCATTGCGGGCATTGCTGCCGGCACCTTGGCGGTGAGCGCAGGAGCCTTGGCACTGTCCGCCTACGTGATCGCCGGCGACGAAAGACCACAGGCCCTTGCGGGAACCAGCGATGTTGGCCCACTTGCCGGTGCCTGGACGGGTAACCCCGCAGAAGCCATGGTTGGACCCGCATTTCGGGCCGGCAGCACGGTCAGCTTGAGCGCTGCCCAGCTGGAGTCACTGCGTGAAGACGGGTGGGCGTGTCCCGAACTATCCGGAATGGGCTTCCACGTCGTGTCCGCCCAGGCCACCATGCATAACGGGAATCCGGCTGTGGAGATCAGGCTCGAAAGCAACGGTCACTACGCCACTATCGTGGAGGAACATCTGCCAGCGGATCGATCCGGAACTGGACGGTCTACGTCTGCGCAGCTTTCTGTCACGCAGGGAACCCCGTGGAAGGCTGTCTACACCATGCCCGCCGCAGTCATCAGCTATGCCTCCGACCTCCCGGCGGACAGCGCGGACGACGCCGTCCCTGAAATCGTCCGGGCCGGGGAGTCCATGGCGTTAATGTCCGCCGATGAAGATCCGGAAGCCTGGTACCAGAGGCTGCTTCGCGGCCTTCAGACCCTACTCCGTCCCGCCGGTTTATGAGCGGCACCACAGACAAGGTAATCTTCGTAGCGTGCTTGGAATCAACGGCCCGGAGTTCATACTCCTTCTGATTATCGGCGTACTCGTCATCGGTCCCAGCCGTTTGCCCGAATACACTCAAAAGCTCGCCAACCTGGTCAAGGAAGTCCGTCGGATGGCTTCCGGCGCCCGCGAGCAGATCAAAGAAGAAGTCGGCATCGACATCGATGACGTCGACTGGAAGAAGTATGATCCCCGCCAGTATGATCCCCGTCGAATCATCAAGGACGCGCTCCTGGATGACGACACCAAGCCAGTCAGCGCTGGAGCTCCAGCAGCTGCTGCCACTGCTGTAGATACCAAGCCCAAGGCCCCTGTGCGGGTCATTGAGCGGCTCGCCGAGGGCGAAGCTGCCCCGTTCGATACCGAAGCGACCTGATTCGAAGCAGTGAAGCACGTTGTGGGTGCCGGCTCGGAGTGAAGGGTGCCGGCCTAGCGCGGCTGGATTCCCAAGGACATGCCGGACAGTCCGCGGGGTCGCGTGGCCAAAGCGGAAGCAATACCTTCCATCGCTTTTGCGGCAGCCGTTTCAGGTGCTGCCAGGACCACGGGTTTTCCGGCGTCGCCGCCCTCCCGCAAACGGATGTCCAAGGGAATCTGCCCGAGGAGCGGAACGTCGCTGCCCACGGCAGCGCTCAAGCGCTCAGCCAGGATGGCACCTCCGCCACTTCCGAACAGTTCCATACGTCCGCCGTCGGGCATTTCCAGGTAGGACATGTTCTCGATGACGCCGGCCACTTTCTGCCCTGTCTGGGTGGCGATGGTACCGGCTCGTTCTGCGACATCGGCAGCAGCTGCCTGCGGTGTGGTGACAACCAAAATTTCTGCGTTGGGCAGGAGCTGCGCCACGGAAATGGCGATGTCGCCCGTGCCCGGGGGCAGGTCCAGGAAGAGCGCATCGAGGTCACCGAAGTAGACATCGGTGAGGAATTGCTCCAGGGCCCGGTGCAGCATGGGACCGCGCCAGGCCACCGGCTGGTTGCCCGCAACGAACATGCCGATGGAGATGACCTTCACGCCGTAGGCGACAGGCGGCAGGATCATGTCGTCTACCTGCGTGGGTTTCTGGTCGATCCCCATCAGGGCGGGCACGGAGAAGCCGTGCACATCGGCGTCCACGATGCCAACCCGGAGGCCTTGGGCGGCAAGTGCACACGCCAGGTTGACGGTGACGGATGACTTGCCAACACCGCCTTTTCCGCTGGCTACGGCGTACACCTTGGTCAGGGAGCCAGGCTTGGTGAAGGGTATGCCGCGCTGTCCACCGGGCCCGCGGAGTTGTTCCTTGAGGGCTTCCCGCTGGGCCTGGGTCATGACCTTCAGTTCAACATCTACGCCCGTGACGCCTTCCACCCGGATCAGGGCGTCGGTGGCGTCCTTGGTGATGGTCTCTCGCAGGGGGCAACCGGCGATGGTCAGCAGAACTGCGACGTGTACTGCGCCGTCATCATCGGCCGACACCGATTCCACCATTCCCAGTTCCGTGATGGGGCGCCGGAGCTCGGGATCAATGACGGTGGCCAAGGCAGCATGCAGCGCCTCGGCAGATGCGATGCTCATACGTTCAGGCTCGGCTTTCGGGATTTTCAGGCGATGGCTTGCCGGTGGAATGTTGTGGACCTGCGGCCCGCGGTGGGCGAACCTTCGGAATCTGCTGTGTGCGGGGCCCACGCGATTTGTCGCGCTTCTCCTTCAGCTTCTCCTTGACCTTCTCACCCGGCGATTCCGTGCCATCAGTGGCGCCTTCGCTCTCGCGGAGTTCCTCCTGGGCGTCGATGATGTCTTCCAGAAGGCTTCGGAGCTCGGTCCGGACGTAGTCACGGGTGGCTACTTCGCGCAAGGCGATGCGCAGTGACGCCAGTTCCCGGGTCAGGTATTCGGTGTCGGAGAGATTGCGTTCGGCACGCTGGCGGTCCTGCTGGAGCGAGACACGGTCGCGGTCATCCTGCCGGTTTTGGGCGAGCAGCAGCAGCGGTGCCGCATAAGAAGCCTGAAGGGACAACATCAGGGTCAGCAGGGTGAAGCCCAGCTCCACGCGGTCGAACTGCCAGTCCGTGGGCGCGAAGGTGTTCCAGGCAAGCCAGAAGACACAGAACACCGTCATGTAGACGAGGAACGTCGGCGTGCCCATGAACCGGGCGAAGCCCTCCGTTGCGTTTCCGAACGCGTCCGGGTTCGGGGAGAACTTGGGCAGGATGCGTTGGCGACCGCTCAGGGGCGTGTCAAGGCTACTGCTCGAGCGTCCTGCGGACTTGGGGGATCGGGCGGCGTTGTTATCAGCCAATGCGGCCTCCAAGTTTCCTTATAGGGGCGTCGTCCTCATGGGCGCGCCAGTCATCCGGCAACAGGTGATCCAGCACGTCATCAACAGTCACCGCCCCCACAAGGCGGCCGTCGTCGTCAACGACTGGAAGCGAGTTCAGGTTGTACGTGGCCAAGGTGCGGGCCACCTCGCTGATGTGGGCTTGGTCCGAGAGCGGCTCGAGGTTCTTGTCCACGAGGTTGCCCAGCGGTTCCGGCGGTGGGAAGCGCAGCAGTTGCTGTATGTGCACCACCCCCAGGAAACGGCCTGTCGGCGTCTCCAAGGGAGGGCGGGCGATAAAAATGGATGAGGCCAGTGCAGGCGAGAGCTCCTCGCGGCGAACGTGTGCCAGGGCCTCGGCCACGGTTGCTTCCGGCGGCAGGATGACCGGAACCGGAGTCATGAGGCCACCGGCGGTGTCTTCGTCGTATTCCAGGAGACGGCGGACGTCCTCGGCTTCCTGGGGTTCCATGAGTTGAAGCAGCTCTTCCGCCTGAGCGGAAGGCAGCTCGGCCAAGAGGTCGGCGGCGTCGTCCGGATCCATTTCTTCGAGGACGTCAGCGGCTCGTTCCACATCCAGCGCTGAGAGGATCTCCACCTGGTCGTCTTCCGGGAGTTCCTGGAGGACATCGGCGAGGCGCTCGTCCTGAAGCTCACTGGCCACCTCGAAACGTCGCTTGTCGCTCATTTCCTGGAGGGCCTCAGCGAAGTCGGCAGGTTTAAGGTCTTCGTGCGTGGCAACGAACTGCGTGGCAGCCTGGGGCTCGTTATGGGCGCCGGTCTGTGCATCGGCCCAATCGATGATCAGGGTCTCGTTGCGGCGAAGCCTGCCAAAGGGGGACAGGGAGTGCCCACGGCGGACGAAGAGCTTGCTGACAAACCAGTCTTTGGACCTGTGCTGGTCCATGGCGATGTCTTCGATCGTGGCGTCGCCACTGCCATCGGCCAGCGTCACGCGGCGGTCGAACATCTCAGCGACCACCAGGGTCTCGGCGCCGCGCTGCTCGAAGCGGCGCAGGTTGACCAGGCCGGTGCAAATGATTTGCGTCTGGTCTATGGACGTGATGCGCGTCATGGGAACAAAAACCCGCTTCTTGCCCGGAACTTCAACCACGATGCCCACCACATGGGGCGCACCACGGGTGCCGCGGGAGAGCACCACGACGTCGCGCAACCGGCCCAGACGATCGCCCAGGGGGTCGAAGACGTCCAAGCCGAGCAAGCGCGCGACAAAGACGCGTGAGGGATGTGTGCTCATGTTTACAGGCTACCGAGTCTGCTCTCTTTTAGCTGAATTACAGCCGCTACACATGTCCATGAGACACAATGGGGCTATGTCAAACATTTTTGGTGCTCCCAAAGCCGTTGAGGAATCCCGCAGTGTCCCCCAAGGTGACACCGTAGGCTCGTACACCTCGTATTTGGATGCCCAGAAGGCGGTGGACTACCTCGCAGACCAGCAGTTCCCAGTACAGCTGGTGTCCATCGTGGGCAACGACCTCAAAATGGTGGAACGGGTAACAGGCCGCCTGAGCTACCCGAGGGTGGCATTGTCCGGTGCCTTGAGCGGCATGTGGTTCGGCCTCTTCGTAGGCGTCATGCTGTCCTTCTTTACTCCCGCCGGGGGACCGTTCTCCATCATCACATCTGTGCTCATGGGTGCGGCTTTCTTCATGCTGTTCGGCATCGTCACCTATGCCATGCAGCGCGGGAAGCGTGACTTCACCTCAACCAGCCAGGTAGTGGCCACCAACTACGACGTCATCGTCTCTGTAGAGGCAGCCCACGAGGCCCGCCGTTTGCTTCACCAGCTGCCGATGAACCCGGCGCAGGCAGCCGCGCCGCAGGCCAACTACAACCAGCCGAATGCGCCGTTCCAGCAGCCGGGCCAGGCTCCTGAGCGGCCTTCCACCTGGAACGACCCCTACGGCCAGCGTGGTCCTGAGGCCAATGGGTCGGCTCCGGAGGGACAGGGCGCAGCTGCGTCGGAGACCCAGCCGGCTCCGAACCCGGCGCCGGCAGCTGTCCGTTACCCGGACCTCCCGGACGGTCGCCCGCAGTACGGTGTCCGGGTGGCCGACAGCCAGGACCGGACACGGAATGCGCCACAGGAAGACGGAGATCACTCCAGCGCCGAGGGTTCGCCCAAGCAGTAGTCGCCTCCGCAGGCACCAGCCTCCGCAGGCACCAGCTTCCGCAAAGCACTAGCCTCCGCAATGCACCAAGGGAAGGCCACCGGATCTCCGGTGGCCTTCCCTTGGTTTGGCCCAACTGCCTGTGTCAGCCCAACGGCGTGCGCTTAGCCTTGGGCTTCCTGGTAGATGCCGGCCATCCAGGACTCGACGTCGTCGGCCTTGCGCGGCAACGCTGCGCTGAGGTTCAGGGGGCCGTCTGCGGTCATGAGGATGTCGTCTTCGATGCGGACGCCGATCCCGCGGTACTCCTCGGGAATGGCGAGGTCTTCATTCTTGAAGTAGAGCCCGGGTTCGATGGTGAAAACCATGCCCTCGGTGAGGATGCCATCGAGGTAGAGCTCGCGCTTTGCCTGCGCGCAGTCGTGGACGTCCAGGCCAAGGTGGTGGCTGGTGCCGTGCGGCATCCAGCGGCGGTGCTGCTGGCCCTCCGGGCTGATGGCTTCCTCCACGGAAACAGGCAACAGACCCCACTCGGCGAGGCGTTCGGCCAGCACCGTGGTTGCAGCGGTGTGGATATCCCGGAACCTCACGCCCGGCTGGGCGGCAGCAAAACCGGCATCGGCGGCGTCGAGCACGGCCTCATAGACTTTGCGCTGGACATCGGTGAACGTCCCTGTAGCCGGCAGTGTGCGGGTGATGTCCGCTGTGTAGAGGGAGTCTGCCTCCACACCGGCATCGAGGAGAAGGAGTTCGCCCGCATTGACGGTCCCGGAGTTGCGGTTCCAGTGCAGCACGGTGGCGTTGTTGCCGGACGCGGCAATGGTGTCGTAACCGAGTTCGTTGCCTTCCTCGCGGGCCCGGGCAAAGAAAGCGCCCTCAACTACACGTTCGCCGCGCTTGTGGGTCAGCGCGCGCGGGAGTGCCCGCACCACGTCGGCGAAGCCTTCCACGGTTGCCGCCACAGCGATCTTCATCTGCTCGATTTCCCACTCGTCCTTGATGAGGCGCAGCTCGGACAATGCTTCGCTGAGCTTCTCATCCAGGGCGTCGAGTTCGCCGAGGTCCAGGTTCTCGGGGTCTTTGGCCGTGTTGTAGCGGGCGGTGTCAACCAGCGCATCAATGTTCTCGTCCACCTTGCGGACCAGGCGAATGGAGATGCCGCCGATTTCCGGGGCGCCCACGTTCTTGGTGATGGCCATCTCGAGCTCGGAGATGTGCGCGGTGGGGAGGCCGAGGCGGGCTTCGAATTCGGCCAGTGTGGGACGCGCACCGATCCAGAACTCGCCGGCGCGCGAGTCCGCGTAGAACTGCTCTGTATCCCGGCCGGCCAACGGACGGAAGTAGAGGGTGGCAGTGTGGTGACCGCCGTCGTCGCCCTTTCCTTCAGCAACAGGCTCAAGGATCAGCACGGCGTCGGGCTCGTGGTCGAGGCCCAGGCCGGTGAGGTGGGCGAAGCCGGAATGCGGGCGGAAGCGGTAGTCGCAGTCGTTGGAACGGACCTTCAATGGACCGGCGGGGATGACGAGCCGTTCGCCCTTGAACAGTTCGGAGATAGTACGACGGCGGCGGGCAGCGTGGTCTGCAACGGCGTCTCGCGCGGGGGTCACCTGCGGGGCGGGCGCCCAGTTGCTGGCCATGAATGCCTTGAAGGCATCGGATGTGGGCCGTTGCGAGCGGTTGTTGACACGCTCTTGCAGTGGCTGGGAGGACGAGTTCTGGGTGTTTTCGGCATCGTTCACCGTTACATCGTCCCACCAGTTACGTGAGGAGGCCAACGGCGCAACGCTCCAAGCATGCCCGTATCCCATAGGCTGGGAAAGTGAGGATAGACCTGCATGCGCACTCAAATGTTTCCGACGGAACCGAGACACCGGCCGGCGTGATCATCTCCGCCGTCTCGGCCGGCCTGGACGCCGTGGCGTTGACGGACCACGATTCGACGGACGGCTGGGAATCTGCTGCCGCGGCGGCCCGGGAACATGGCATTGCCTTCGTTCCCGGAATGGAGATTTCCTGCCGGACCGAGAAGGGAATCAGCGTTCACTTGCTGAGTTACCTCCACGACCCCACCCATGCGGGTTTGCTGGAGGAAATCACCAAGTCCAAGGACGCCCGACTCACCCGTGCCGAGCACATGGTCACCTTGTTGTCCGAGGATTACCCGTTGACTTGGGATGACGTCATCCACCACGTGGCTCCCGGTGCCACGGTGGGTCGCCCTCACATCGCCGATGCCTTGGTCGCGGCTGGCGTTGTCGCGGATCGAACGGAGGCCTTCACTTCCATCCTTACTTCTCATTCGCGGTACTTCGTGCAGCACTATGCGCCCAACCCGGCAGTCGCCGTCGAGCTTGTCCGTGCAGCCGGCGGCGTTCCAGTCTTTGCCCATCCTGTGGCCTCGTCGAGGGGACGCATTGTGGGGGAGCAGACATACCGGGACATGATTGATGCCGGACTGCTGGGACTTGAGGTTCAACATCGGGACAACCCGGAGGAGGGCCGCACGTTCCTGCGGGGCCTGGCAGCCGAACACGGTTTGCTCATGACAGGGTCATCTGACTATCACGGAGCGGGCAAGCCCAACCTGTTGGGCGAAAACACTACCTCGCCCGAGGTCTTGGCACGCATTGAGGAGTTGGCAACAGGGAGCACGGTCATTCGCTGATGGATCTTCAACTGCTTGCCTCCGTGATCGTCACCTTGTTCGTGATCATGGATCCCCCGGGTACCGTGCCGATTTTCATGTCACTTACGGCTCAGATGTCGGCCAAGGACCGAAACCGGTCCGCGTTCCAGGCTCTTTTGGTGGCCACCGGTGTGATCGTTGTGTTCGCGATCTTCGGGCAGTCCATCCTGAACTACATGCACATCTCGCTGGCGGCCTTGCAGGGCGCCGGCGGTCTGCTTCTGGTGCTCATTGCGCTGCAGCTGCTGACGGGGTCCACCAGTGGCGAAGAGAATGCTGCCAAGTACAAAAACGTGGCGTTTGTGCCGCTGGGAACACCGCTGATGGCCGGGCCCGGGGCGATCGTCGCCGTCATGGTGTTCGTGCAGCAGTCCAGCCAGCTCTCGGAGTACTTGGCGGTTGGCCTTGGCATTGCCGTGGTGCTGGGCTCGCTTTACCTTGCGATGCGCTTCGCTGGCGTCGTACAGCGCGTGCTCGGTGAAAACGGAGTGGAGCTGGTGACCCGGATCGCCGGCTTGCTGCTGTCAGCCATTGCCGTCCAGATGATCGCGGACGCCGTTCAGGCCTTCGTGAAGGGTGCTGCCTGATCCAGGCCGGCGACCGGCAAGGACCCGCTCCGGTGGAAACCTGCCTTGCTGCCCAGCCGTTTCCGCATGACCTCGATGGCCTGTTCGTTCTGGTCTACGCACACGAAGTTGCGGCCCAGCTTGGCTGCAACTGCGCCCAGGGTGCCTGAACCGGCGAAGAAATCAAGGCACCAATCGCCCTCGCGGCTTGATGCAGAGACAATCCTGCGAACCAGGCCTTCAGGTTTTTGAGTGGGGTAGCCGGTCTTTTCGCGGCCCGTGGGCGAGACGATGGTGTGCCACCAGACATCCGTGGGAAGCTTGCCGAGCTCGCGTTTGGCCGGAGTGACCAGGCCAGGCGCCATATACGGTTCCCGGTCCACTTCGGCGTTGTCGAAGTGATATTTGGTGGGGTTCTTGACGTACACCAGGATGTTGTCGTGCTTGGTGGGCCAGCGGTTCTTGGCGCGGGCGCCGTAATCGTAGGCCCAGATGATCTCGTTCAGGAAGCATTCCCTGCCGAAGATCGAGTCCAGCATCACCTTGGCGTAGTGGACTTCCCGGTAATCCAAATGCAGGTACAGGGTGCCGTCGTCTGCCAGCAGTCGCCAGGCCTCCACGAGCTTTGGTTCCAGGAAAGACCAGTAATCGCTGAAGGCGTCGTCGTAGCTATGGAGGGCGCCCTTGATGGTGTCGTAAGAACGGCCCTTGAAGCCGACGCGGTCGCCGTCGCCGTCCGCATTGCGGACCATACGGGTTTCCTGGCGGCGTTGGACCCTGCCCGTGTTGAAGGGCGGGTCCACGTAAATGAGTGTGAAGGCGCCGTCCGGCAGCGTAGGGAGGAATTCCGCGTTGTCCGCGTGCACCACCAAGTTGCCGCCGTCCGGCGCCCAAACAGATTCAGTCATTGAGGTTTTTAGGCCTCGGTGCTGCCGGACTGGGCAGCTGCGGTCTCTCCGGAAACCACTTCGCCGTTGCGACGACGCGTGCGGGTCCGACGCGTACGTGACGGCTTCTCCGCATTGTCCGCAGTGGCGGTGCGGGTCTCCGAGGCGCCGGCAGCCGGGGCTGCCTCACCATCAGAAGTACGACGGCGGCGCGTACGGTTACGACCACCCTCGCCCTTGGATTCGCTGGACTCGGCGTCACCGGACCTGCCGGAGCGGCCACGGCCGCCGTCACGACCGCCGTCGCGCTTGCCGTCTCGTCCGCCATCCCGGCCGGAGCCGCCGGAGCGGGCGTTCTTCTTGCCCGTCTCGCCCAGGTCCTCAAGGACCTCGGCGTCGACGCCGGCGAGGACGCGCTTGTTGCGCGGCAGGCGGCCCTTGGTGCCCTCGGGGATGTCGAGATCGGAGAACAGGTGCGGCGAAGAGGAGTACGTCTCAACGGGCTCGGGAACGCTGAGTCCCAGGGCCTTGTTGATCAGGCCCCAGCGAGGCATGTCGTCCCAGTCAACAAACGTGACGGCCGTGCCCTTGTTGCCCGCGCGACCGGTACGGCCAACGCGGTGCAGGTAGATCTTTTCGTCTTCCACGCACTGGTAGTTGATGACGTGGGTGACGTCATCGACGTCGATGCCGCGGGCTGCGACGTCGGTGGCCACCAGGACGTCAACCTTGTTGTTGCGGAAAGCGCGGAGCGCCTGCTCGCGGGCGCCTTGGCCCAGGTCGCCGTGAATGGCTGCAGCTGCGAAGCCGCGGTCTACGAGTTCCTCGGCAACCTTCGCGGCGGTGCGCTTGGTCTTGGTGAAGATGATGGTGCGGCCACGTCCGCGGGCCTGCAGGATGCGGGCCACAACCTCGGTCTTGTCCATGCTGTGGGCACGGTAGATGAGCTGGCGGATGTCGCGCTTGGTGAGGCCTTCATCATTCGGGTCAGCCGCACGGATGTGGGTGGGCTGTGTCATGTAGCGGCGGGCCATGGCGATGACGGGGCCGGGCATCGTTGCCGAGAAGAGAAGCGTCTGCCGAACGGCGGGGGTGCCGGCGATCAGCGTTTCGACGTCGGGCAGGAAGCCGAGGTCCAGCATTTCATCGGCTTCGTCAAGGATGACCATCTTGACGTTCTTGAGGCTGAGGTGCTTCTGCTTGTAGAGATCGATCAGCCGGCCGGGCGTGCCCACTACGATTTCGACGCCCTTCTGCAGGGCATCAACCTGCGGCTCGTACGCACGGCCGCCGTAGATGGTGGCGATGCGCGCGTTGCGCTTGCGCGACGCGGTCTGGAGATCGTTGGCAACCTGCACCGCGAGTTCACGGGTGGGGACGATAACCAGGGCCTGGGGTGCGCCCGGGACAGCAAGCTTTTCGTAACCGGCGTCGTCGCGGCCGGCTACGCGCTGGAGGGCGGGAATGCCGAACCCAAGCGTCTTTCCGGTTCCCGTCTTGGCCTGGCCGATGATGTCGTGGCCGCTCAAGGCGACCGGCAGGGTCATGGCCTGGATGGGGAAGGGGTGCGTGATGCCAGCGTCGGCCAAGGACTCAACGATGTCGGCGCGCACGTTAAAATCAGCGAACGACTTCTCTTCGATCTCGTGGGGCGTCTCATCCGAGATGATCGTTTCCTCGGGTTCGATTGATTCGGTTCCGGTGGAGTCCGTCAGGACTTCGTGGGTATGCAATTCACTCACAGGGAGTTTCCTTATTCATTTGGGCATTGGCGCTGCATGCTCAACGGCGGCGGCGGAGCCGTACCGGAGCACGAACGGGCGCGCAAGCAAGTCCAGTGGAAGCCGATCGCGGGCTATCTAAGTACTGGCACTGGTGACCAGTTGGTACATCTCAAGATCGCGTAGGGGCGGGCTTGTTGAGTTCAAAAATTAACTGAATCAACGACCGGGCATCCATTACTACAAGCCCAGTCTATCCTCTGGGGGCCGGAAAGCCCGGATCGCCGGATGAGCGGCTTCAGGGCAGCAACTGGAATCGGATCTCCCGGCTGGCGATATCAGCCTTCAGCAGGCGCACCCGAACCTTGGTTCCGGACTCCATTTCTCCGTCGCACCGGGCCGTGACAGCGGGTTCCGCGATTTGCACGACGCCAAAGGGTCCGTTGCCGTTTCCATTGCCGTTGCCGTTTCCACGGGCGGCTCCGTTGGAGGGTTTGGACCCGGAAATGACAACAGCCTCGAATTCCTGGCCGATGTGGTTGGCAACGAGAGCCGCTTCCACTGTGTCCAATGCCGCCCGCTCAAGGCGTCCGGCCAACTGATCAGAGGATGCCATGATCTCGGGTAACGACGGGAGGGCTTCACGCGCCCACGCCGGAATGTCCTGGTTATTGCTGAGGGCTTCGCAGATCACCAGGACAAAGCGATCAATGAGGCGCCGCAAGGGTGCTGTGGTGTGGGCATAGGGAGCCCCGATAGCTGCTTGGATCACATTGGCCGGAACATCACCGTCAAAGGGCGTGTAGCCTGCACCGCGGAACAACGTTCCGGCTGAATGCAGGATGGCCAGCTGTTTGGGATCGGATGCATCCAGGGTCCGCAGGTATTCGCCGTAGCTGACCTCTCCGTCCCAGGGTTTGCCGAGGGCAGTGGTCTGCCGCTTGAAATGGAGCAGTGACCGATCATCAGGTGCGGGCATGGTGCGCAGGATGCCCACTTTTCCATCGAGCATCATCTGCGCGGCGGCCATGCCGGTCATGAGGGAGATCTGCGCGTTCCAATCCTCAACCGGCAGGGACGGTGCCGCTGCGATTCTGTACCCGCCGCCGTCAGTCGCCTGGACTATTTCCTGTTCCGGCATGTTGAGGCTTGCGCCGCCGCGTTGACGTTCCAGTTCAACGCGCTTCAGTCCCACTTCTTTGAGTAGCTGGAGAACCGGCGGGGCAGTACCGTCGTCGATCTGCTGTTGTGCGCCCTTGTAGCTCAGCTTTGCCCTGCTGCGCACAGTCGCACGGGCAACGGTGACGGCCAAAATTTCAGCTTTCCCGTCCAGGTCGAAATCCCAAACGAACGCGCTGCAATCCTGGTCGGCCAGCAGGCTTCCCGCGTTCTCACTGATGACCTCCGGATGCAGCGGGATCCGCCCGTCAGGGGCGTAGAACGTCTGCCCGCGTTGACGCGTTTCGGTATCCAGCGCGCCGCCGGGAGCCACGAAGGAAGGCACATCGGCGATGGCATAGAGGACCTTGTACCCATCACCGGCCCTTTCAATGAACAGAGCCTGGTCCAGGTCGGTGGACGTCGCGGGGTCGATGGTCACAAAAGGGATATCCCGCAGGTCCTGGGCTGGCAGCTCAAGGGCCTCCACCGCTTCCCGGGCCTCGTCCACAGCTTCTGCCGGGTATTCGCCGGGGAGTTCCAGCTCCGTCCTCAGGGCGGCGAGGGCCGAGGCGAGCTGGTCCGACGAGTCGTCGACGTTGGGCGCAATCCGATGATGTGACACGAAAATCAGGTTAGCCCGAAATGGGCCGATAGTCTTGGATCATGGGCACTTCCCCGGACGCCGCAGCCTATGCCGGGCAACTCTCAGCGGAGTTGCTTGGAGCCATGGCGTATGGCGAACTGTCCGCCTTCGGGCGGCTCTCCCTGGATTCCCGCTATGCACCCACGCTTCACGACAGGTCCGTGCTCGCGAAGATCGCAGTGGGGGCCTACGGAAACTTCGCCCTCCTCAACGACCGCCTGTCGGAGATGGGTCTGGATCCCGAACGTGCCATGCTGCCGTTTCAGCGCTCCTTCGATCACTTCCACGAGCGCACCAAGCCGGGGGACTGGTTCGAATCCGTGATGAAGGCCTATGTCATCGATACTGTGTCATCGGATTTCTATAGGGCTGTCTCGATGTTCCTCGACCCGACAACGCAGCATTTCGTTGAGCGCGTTGCTTCACCCGATCAGGCCACGGAAGTCCTTCGCGTCCTGCTCAGGCGGGCCTTGGCAGATGACCCGCGCCTCGCTTCGCGATTGGCGCTGTGGGGCCGCCGCTTGGTGGGGGAAGCGCTGACGCAGGCGCAACGCGTGGGCATGGAACACCCCCTGCTGGGGCCGATGCTGAAAAGCGGCGGGGACGCGCGTGCCGCGGCGAAAAGGCTGACGACGGAGCTCGCCGAAAAGCACGCCCGCCGGATGACTGGCCTCGGCCTGACCGCCTAGCCCGCGGATCGCGCGGAACCTCCGGCTTCCCTAGACGGAATCCAAGGCTTCCAGCAGCGACTTGGCCGCCGCCGTCGGGTCCGGTGCCGCTGTGATGGCGCGGACCACCACGATCCGGCCGGCGCCCGCTTTCACAACCTGTTCAACGTTGCTGAGATCGATGCCACCAATGGCGAACCATGGGAGGGTCACACCGTCGCCCGAGCGCTTGACCGCTTCTGCGGCATATGTGACCAGGTCCAAACCGACAGCAGCGCGACCGGGTTTGGTGGGTGTTGCCCAGACCGGACCCACGCAGAAATAGTCCAGTCCCAGGGGCCCTTGGGAGGTGGCCACAGCGGCATCGATTTGTTCGGTTGTGTGGGTGGAGAGGCCGATGCCGGTGGCGTTCGGCAGGAGGGTCCGGGCTGCAGTCAGGGGCAGGTCCTTTTGCCCGATGTGGAACACGGGAGCCCCTGAAATGCTGGCAACATCGGCCCGGTCGTTGACCGCCCAAAGCCGTCCGTGCCGTTGTGCGACGCTCCGCAGGACGGCCAACATCTCCAGTTCCTCGGCAGCTTCCAGCGTCTTGTCGCGGAGTTGGATGATGTCCACGCCGCCTTCGAAAGCGGCGTCCACAAAGTCCTCAAAATCGCCCTGCTCCTTACGGGCATCGGTGCACAGGTAAAGGCGGGCGGAGGCAAGAGCGTCAGGCTGAGTCATGGGAACCAGAGTAGTTCCTCTAAACTGGGCTCGTACTGCGGGAGCCGCGACATTCGTCATATGACTGTCCGGCTGAGAGGGCTTCAGCGCCGACCGCTTGACCTGATCCGGCTAGTACCGGCGTAGGGAAGGAAACGAATGGCAGATTCCCGCCATACCCGCCTCCAGGCAGACGTTGCCGTCATTGGTGGTGGCGTCATCGGCCTCGGCATCGCTCACGAAGCCCGGCGATTGGGCCGTTCAGTTGCGCTGATCGACCCCGCTCCCGCTTCCGGCGCGTCCTTCGCAGCGGCAGGCATGCTTGCACCCGTCAGCGAACTCCATTACCAGGAAGAAGACCTTCTTGAGTTAATGCTTGAGTCTTCCCAGCTCTGGCCCTCCTTCGTGGACGGCCTGCATCAAGGCGCGGAGGACAACGGATATCGCACGACGCCGACCCTCGCCGTGGGTGCCGACGCAGCCGACCGCCGGGCGCTCGCGGACTTAAGGTCGGTCCAGCTTGCGGCTGGCCTGGAAGTCGAACCTATCGCTCTGCGGGACGCGAGGCAACGGGAGCCGCTCCTCAGCCCGCAGATCTCCTGTGCTTTCGATATACCTGCCGACCACCAAGTCGATCCAAGGAAACTCGCGGCATGCCTCCTGGCAGGACTGGCAGCCCATTCGCCCAATGACAGTTCCTGGGTGTCGGGAGCCGATGACGGATTCGCCATTGCTTCCAGGGCGCGCGGTTTGCTGTGGGAAGGCGGGCGTGTCACAGGCGTGGCGCTGGACTCAGGAGTCACCGTTCACGCCGGAGAAACGGTGGTGGCCAACGGGCTCGGGGCGTCCCAACTCTCCGGTCTCCCTGAAGGCCTCAGGCTTCCCGTAAGGCCGGTCTACGGGGACATCCTCCGGCTTCGCGTCCCCGATCACCTGCGGCCCTTGGTCACATCAACGATTCGCGGGATGGTTCGCGGGGTGCCGGTTTACATCGTGCCCCGGGACGACGGAACTGTGGTGATTGGAGCCACGCAACGCGAAGACGGGTTGTCAGCCTCTTCCAACGCGGTCTCGGCGGGTGGCGTTTACCAATTGCTGAGGGACGCCCAAGTATTGGTCCCCGCAGTGGCTGAACTGGAACTCCTTGAAGCAACCGCCCGCGCCCGGCCCGGAACTCCGGACAACGCTCCACTGCTCGGACGGGTCGGTGTTTCCAACGGTGGCATCGACGGCCTGGTGATTGCCACAGGATTCTTCCGCCACGGAGTCCTCCTGACTCCGGTGGCCGCCAAGATCGTGGGGGAACTCCTCAAAGGCTCCACGGACTCCCGGTGGGCCCCCTTCCTGCCCCATCGTTTCGTGGGCAACGCCCCTGTTGCCCGAACACTCACACCAGCAGCACGAACCACCACCAAGGAAACAGCATGAACATCACAGTGAACGGAACCGACCACGCAGTCTCTGACGGCGCATCCGTCAGTACCCTCGTCACCGCCGTCACCGGTCGCGCCTTGGACCCTCGCGGACAAGCGGCCGACGGCGGCAAGCTGGGAGTCGCTGTCGCACGCAATTCCGAGGTGGTGCCGCGCAGCCAATGGGCCGTGACAGCGCTCTCCGACGGAGACGAACTTGAACTCGTAACAGCAGTCCAGGGAGGCTAATCATGACAACAGCAAACGTTGACGTTCGCACCGACGCACTGGTGATCGACGGCGTCGAATTCGGTTCCCGCCTCATCATGGGTACCGGAGGCGCGCCGAGCCTCGATGGCTTGGGAGCAGCGCTCCTCGCTTCGGGGACCGAGCTCACCACGGTGGCGATGCGTCGCTATTCGCCCGCCGAAACGGGCTCGCTGTTTCAGCTGCTGGTGGACCATGACATCCGCGTGCTGCCCAATACTGCTGGTTGTTTCACGGCCAAGGACGCCGTAATGACTGCTGAACTGGCCCGGGAAGCACTTGAGACCGATTGGGTGAAGCTGGAAGTCATCGCGGACGAACACACGCTCCTTCCAGACGCCGTGGAACTGGTGGATGCAACGGAGCAGCTGGTGAACCGAGGCTTCAAGGTATTCGCTTACACCAATGACGATCCCGTACTCGCGCTCAGGGTCGAGAACCTGGGTGCAACAGCCGTGATGCCCTTGGGATCGCCCATCGGGACCGGCCTTGGCATCCTGAACCCCCACAACATTGAGCTCATCGTGTCCCGGGCCTCCGTACCCGTGGTCCTGGATGCCGGGATCGGGACGGCCTCCGATGCTGCCCTTGCCATGGAACTGGGCTGCGACGCCGTCCTGCTTGCCACCGCCGTAACGCGGGCGCAGAACCCGGTGCAGATGGGCGAGGCCTTCAAACACGCTGTGATCGCCGGTAGGCTGGCCAAGCAGGCGGGCCGGATCCCGCGGCGGGAGCACGCGCTCGCATCCTCAGCGATGGAGGGCCGGGCAGAGTTCCTCTGATGAAGGAGCAGTCATGGCAGGCACGGAAGACCAACTGACTGAAGCAGCCATCAATGATGCCCTCGGGGACCTTCCGGACTGGAAGTACCAAGGTGGCCTGGTGACTGTATATAAAACCTCGACGGCGGCGGACGCGCTAGCGCTCATCGCCGCGGTTGGAGAGATCGCCGAGGATCAAAATCATCATCCGGATCTGGAGTGGCGCTACAACAGGGTTTTTCTCCGCTACGTATCCCACGATGCGGGCGGCCAAGTGACCAAACGTGACGTTGCCGCTGCCACCGCTGTGAGCGATGCGGCCGCAAGGGTAGGCGCAGCTGCGCAGCCTGAGCGGTATCCGGCGTCGTAAAGAGCCGAGATGGCAGTTAACACCAATCCCAAGCTTGGCCATTGGTGTTAACTGCCACCTCGCGGGCTTAAGGCCCTAAAGCCGCAGGGCCTTGGTGAGCGCCGCAGTGTCGTGTTTCGTTCGGGTCCGGCCCAGGAAGAGCACCACGGCAACCGCAGCGGCGGTCCCGAGCACAATGGGCAGGACCCACGGAATCCATATGGCGCCCGGCTGGTAGCCCAATCCGGCGCTGATGAAAGCGATCCAGCTCAGCGTGCCGACAGCTGCTGAGACGCCGGCCGGCAGCGCGATCCCGTATTTGCCGTGCCGCTTGTCGTTGGCCCACACGATGAATCCGGTGGCAATGGTGGCCAAAACCACCACGACGAGAGAAAGCATGAAAACTCCTTAGCGGACGACGAGACGCGGGGATTGGGCTAGAGGGCGCCGAAGCCTACGCGGCGGACTTCCTCCGCGCCGATCTCCACGTAGCCCAGGACGTTGCCCGGAACGATGATCTGGCGGCCCTTCTCGTCCGTCAGGCGAAGTTCGGAGCCCTTGGTCACGGCCTCGGCCACGATCTTGGCAACAGCATCGGCATCCAAAGAGGATTCGAGCACGATCTCACGGCCAACATTCTGAATGCCGATCTTTACTTCCACAGCAAGGCCTCCAAGCCAATCAAGGGTTAAGTCAGTCCTCTATTTGTAGCCTAGGACTCTTTGGGGAAACGACTGATTCCGCGCCAAGCTAAACGATAGATCAGATCGCTGGCCACATCGAGGTCCAGGTTTCCATCCGTTTCAAGCCAGTACCGGGCGCTGACCTGCGCCATTCCGGCCAAACCACGCCCAAGCAGCTGCGCTTCAAGCGGGGGCAGCTTGGTGTCCTCCGCAATCACGTGGGCCACGGCGTCCGCGAACGTTTTGTTGAAAGTCTCCAAACGCGAACTGACGTCGGGGTCGTTGATGAGGTCGGACTCGAACACCAGGCGGTGGGCTTGGTCGTCGTCGGCGATGAACCTGTAGTAGGCGCGCATGACGGCCTTGACGCGTTCCTTGTTGTCCGTGGTGGAGTTCAAGGCGTCGAGCATCAGTTGCGTCAAGGTTGCCAGGTGGCTGTCCAAGAGAGCCATATAAAGCTCGCGCTTGGACGGGAAGTGCTGGTAAAGCACTGGTTTGCTCACATGTGCGGCTTCCGCGATTTCGTCCATGGCCGCGCCGTGGAAACCGTTGGAGACGAAAACTTCCAATGCCGCGTTCAGTAACTGTGCGCGGCGCTCGTCCCGCGGCAACCTTGGTGAACGCGTTGTACCTGCCCGTTCCAGCTTGGCCGGTGCTCCATCGTTTGCCCGTGTGCCGTCAGCCACAGTCTGCCGCCTTTCCTTTGCAGTTATGACTACTCTACCGGGGGGTAATATGACCACGCGGCATCTGCAGGCATACATTGGGGTATGGCCTCAATTGTTGCTGCCCACACGGCTGCGCCCGCTGTCCTGCCGCCCCTCGTCGAACCTGCCGCCGAACTCACTCCGGCCGAGGTGGAGCGGTACTCCCGGCATCTCATCATTCCCGAAATTGGCGCCCTGGGCCAACGCAGGCTTAAGAATGCCAGAGTCCTCGTCATCGGCGCCGGAGGCCTCGGGTCCCCGGCTCTGCTTTACCTGGCCGCCGCAGGCGTGGGCACTCTTGGCATTGTGGACGACGACGTGGTGGACCTCAGCAACCTGCAGCGACAGGTCATCCATGGTGTGAAGGACGTGGGTACGCCCAAGATCGAATCCGCGCGCAATGCCATTGCAGAGCTCAACCCCTTGGTCAACGTGGTCCTGCATGACATCCGGCTCGACTCTTCAAACGCGCTGGAGCTGTTTGCGCAATATGACCTCATCCTGGACGGCGCCGACAACTTCGCCACGCGATACCTCGTGAACGACGCCGCTGCCATCCTCGGTAAGCCTTATGTCTGGGGCTCCATCTTCCGTTTTGACGGCCAGGTGAGCGTCTTCTGGGCCGAACACGGGCCCACATACAGGGATCTCTACCCTGAAGCGCCTCCCGCGGGGTCTGTGCCGTCCTGTGGCGAGGGCGGGGTGTTCGGCATGTTGTGCGCAGCGGTTGGATCGCTCATGGTGACTGAGGCCGTGAAGCTGATCACCGGCGTCGGACGTTCCTTGCTCGGCCGTGTGGCGCTCTTCGACGCTCTTGGCGGCAGCTGGCGCGAGATCAAGGTCTCCAAGGATCCGGAAGCCGAACCCATCACTGAACTGACCGACTACGAAGCCTTCTGCGGCGTGACGCCGCCGGCAGCCACGGACCAGGCTCACACTGTTACCGCCAAGGACCTCGCCGGGATGCTTGCCGAACGGGAGCTGGGGGAGCGGGACTTCGAACTCGTGGATGTCCGTGAGTCCGGCGAGCACAGCATCGTCAGCATCGATGGCTCGCGGCTCATTCCGCAGGGCCGCATTCTCTCCGGCGAGGCGTGGGTAGAGCTGCCGCAGGACAAAGACATAGTGTTCCACTGCAAGGCGGGGACGCGCTCGGCTGCAGTCCTGGAAGCGGCACAAAAGGCGGGTTACACCCGCATCAGCCATCTCGACGGCGGTATTCTCGCCTGGGTGCGGGATGTGGAGCCGCAGAAGCCCGTCTACTAGGCGGAGAGGTGGGCGCCCAGCTAACGCAGGCCAGCTGAGCGGCGGGCGGCAATCTGGCGGCTAGGCGCTTTCGGAGCGGAGTTGCTCGTGGTCAACCGGGCACTCAGCGGACGGGGCAACGGCCCGGGGCTGTTCCACCTGGATGCCGTAGAGGGCCTCGAGCGCGGCAACGTAGTCGTCCTGCTGGCCGTTTGCCGCGAGTTCACGCGCCCGGACGGTGGGGATGTGCAGGAGCTGCTTGACCATCCGGCGCAAAGCGAACTCCACCTCTTCGGCAGCGGCAGTACAGCCGTGACGGGCGCGGACTTTTTCCATTTCCGCGTCCAGGACGTTCATGGTGTGGCGGCGGAGCGCCACGATGGCGGTGTCCACGGAGCGGGCTTCGCGTTCTGACTCGAATGACGTTGCGGCACCGTTGACGATTGCGCTGGCCTGCGAGAGTGACTCTGCCTGTTCCTGGGGGGCCGCGAGCCGAACGGATTCGAGCGTCAGGAGTTCAACGCCGTCGAGTTCGCCTACTGCGGGGTCGAAATCATGGGTGAGGGCGAGGTCGATTGCGATCAAGGGTTTGCCCGAACTTGCCCGGACACGGGCAAGGTCCGCGGCCTCCACCCGGTTGTCGGAACCGCTGCAGCCGATCATGACGTCAGCTGCGGCAACAGCAGCGGGAAGGGTGTCGGCGTCGAGTGCTGTTCCACCGCGGGTCGCGACGAAACCTTCGGCGCGGCCGGAAGACGAATAGACGGCAACATCCGTGCAGCCACGCTCACGGAGCAGCGACATAGTGGCGCCGGCGTAGGCACCGGTTCCGAAGACCACCACTTTCTTGGTGGACCAATCGTCGTTCTCGGCGAGGTCGGTGGCCAGGTCCAACGCAACAGACACGATCGAAAGACCACGCGAGCCGAGGGCAGTCTGCGCGCCTACATCCTTGGCGGTCTTGGATGCTGCCTGGAAAAGACGCACGAGGCCGGAGCTGGCCGTGCCTTCCTGCTGGGCGGTGATCAATGCACGGCGGACCTGGCCGGCGATTTCACGCTCACCCACTACGGCTGAATCCAGTCCGGCGCTCACAGCGAAGAGGTGCCGGGTAACGTCCGGGCCGGTGTGTGTGGCAAAAGAGCGGGAGACGAGTTGCTCATTGAGGCCGCTGAGTTCGCTGATCTGCGAAACGAGGGCGGAACGGGCTGCCTCAAGGTCAGCGCCGTTGGCAGTTTCGCCGTAAACCTCGTAGCGGTTGCACGTGGCCAGAACCACGGCTCCGGAGACCACAGAGGAATCTGTCAGGGCTGCCGAGGCAAGCTCAGAGGAACCGTTGCTCAACTGAGCGACGGTTTCGAGGTCGATGTCGGCGTGTGTAGCCACCAATGAGAAAAGAACCACAGCACCCCAATCATAGCTTTTTCGTAGCCCGGTAGAACAATGTGGCGCCGTGGTGATCCACACGAAGGCGGGTGATCCCGGCCACAACGGCCCGGGCGGGGCGCGACGTGACAGCTTGTCGTTATCTTTTGCCCCGGATTTTCGGCACAATCGAAGGCATGACTTCTAGCGCGGCAGCATCCAACAGTACGGCCTCCAACGCCCCGGCGGGAACCCTCGACGCCAACCACCCGCTGAAGGACGGTCGGACCTCGGACTCGCCGCTGATCACGGCATACCGCGGTGGCACCCCTTCCCGCAGGCCGGTGTGGTTCATGCGCCAGGCTGGCCGTTCCCTTCCGGAGTACCTGAAGGTGCGCGAGGGCGTGGCCATGCTGGACTCTTGCCTCCGCCCGGAACTCGCCGCCGAGATTACCCTCCAACCTGTTCGCCGCCACGATGTGGACGCCGCCATCTTCTTCTCGGACATCGTCATTCCGCTGAAGCTCGCCGGTGTCGGTGTGGACATCGTCCCCGGCGTGGGACCCGTCCTGGATAAGCCGGTCCGGACAGCAGCCGACGTTGCTGCCCTGCCCACGCTGACGTGGGAAGCGCTGGAGCCCATCCGTGAAGCCGTCCGCCTGACGGTTGCCGAGCTGGGAAAGACGCCGCTTATTGGCTTCGCCGGTGCACCGTTCACCCTTGCCGCCTACATGGTTGAAGGGAAGCCCTCGCGTGACCACCTCGGCCCGCGGACCATGATGCATGCGGATCCCGAGACCTGGGCCGCGCTGGCCAACTGGGCTGCCGACACCTCAGGCATGTTCCTCCAAGCCCAACTTGAGGCAGGCGCTTCGGCAGCGCAGCTCTTTGACTCGTGGGCCGGATCCCTGGGCCTGGCTGACTACACCAAGTACGTGGCGCCGGCATCTACCCGCGCGCTTGACCATGTCCGTGGACTCGGGGCACCGCTGATCCACTTCGGCACCGGTACCTCCGAACTGCTGGTTGCCATGCGCGACGTCGGAGTGGACGTCGTGGGCGTGGACTACAGGCTGCCCCTGGACGAGGCCAACCGTCGTCTCGGTGGCACCGTGCCGCTGCAGGGCAACATCGACCCCGCTCTTCTGTCTGCCCCGTGGGAGGTCCTTGAAGCCCACGTCCGCGAAGTCATCGCCGCCGGTTCCCACGCCCCGGGCCACGTACTGAACCTCGGCCACGGAGTTCCTCCCGAAACGGACCCCACAGTCCTGACGCGCGTCGTGGAGCTCATTCACTCCATCCCCGCGGAGTAGGAACAATGCGCGGGGGACACCCAACGCCCAAGGCAACAGTCGCAGGACCAGCCGCCGTCGTAGTGGGCGGTGGCATCTCGGGCCTGATCGCCGCACGGGAACTGGCCCTGGCCGGTTCTGCGGTTACTGTCCTTGAGGCAAGCCAGGGCTGGGGCGGCTGCGTGGGTAGCCATGTTGTTGCCGGGCTGCACCTGGACAGCGGGGCGGAATCGTTCGCCACCCGGTCCACAGCTGTAGCCGACCTCGCACGTGAACTTGGACTGGCGGACAGGATCGTAGCTCCGCACCCGGGCGGTGCTTGGGTGCAGCTGCCGGACGGCCCGCAGGAGCTCCCAAAAACGGGAGTGCTTGGGATTCCGGCGAACCCGTGGGACCCGGAGGTACGGCGTTCCCTGGGCCTCGCCGGAGCCATCAGGGCCTCCTTGGACCGCTGGCTCCCGGCTTCTGTTGGCACGTCTTCGGACGTCACCAGCGTTTCCTCTTTGGTCCGCGCCCGCATGGGCAAAAAAGTTCTTGAACGGCTTGTTTCACCCGTAGTGGGCGGCGTTCACTCGGCCGACCCTGCCCTCTTGGATGTTGACATGGTGGCCCCGGGGCTGCGCGCTGGGATTCGCGCCCAGGGCTCACTCGCCGCCGCTGTGGCGGCTCAACGCAAAGCCGCCAAGGGTTCCGGCGGTGCGTCTGGTCCGGCCAAGGCGGGTTCCGCCGTCGCGGGCTTGAGGGGTGGAATGAACACCCTGGTGTACGCGCTCGTGGCGGACCTCCGGGAACGTGGAGCCGAGTTGCTCACGGGTCAACACGCCGACGACGTCGTTAAGGCACCGGAGGGCTGGCGGGTCACCGCCGGGAATGCCACGTACGACGCCGGCCGCCTGGTGGTCGCGCTTGACGGCCCGGCCGCTGTTGGGTTG
Organism: Paenarthrobacter sp. TA1.8; assembly: GCF_048595705.1. Classification (NCBI taxonomy): domain Bacteria; kingdom Bacillati; phylum Actinomycetota; class Actinomycetes; order Micrococcales; family Micrococcaceae; genus Paenarthrobacter; species Paenarthrobacter sp. TA1.8. The sequence goes on along the minus strand of NZ_CP184287.1, from coordinate 3,349,674 downwards.
CTGGAGAAGTCCTTGCCTGAGCTGTCCAGCCTCCGCCCGGCTCCCGGACCGCTGGTGAGCCTGGTGACGATGGTGGTGGACTTGCCCCAGCTCGATGGCAGGCCGCGGGGGACAGGGATCCTGGTCGCGCCTGAAACCCCGGGGATCAGGGCCAAGGCGCTGACTCATGCAACGGCCAAGTGGGATTGGCTGGCCGACGAAGCTGGTCCCGGCACGCACGTTTTGCGCCTTTCCTACGGCCGGCGTGAAGAAGCTGGCGGGGGCGGGGATGTTGTCCTCGATGACGATTCTCTGCTGGCGGCGGCGTTGGAGGATGCTTCCACGCTGCTGACCGTTCCCATTTCGCAGGCGGACATCGTTGACTGGGATGTGGTGCGGTGGGCGGGCGCCTTGCCGTTCGCCGCCGTCGGTCATAAACAGCGCGTGGCGCAAGTCCGCCAGGTGTGCGCCGCAGCGGACGGACTTAGCGTGGTGGGCGGCTGGTTGGCCGGAAACGGCCTTGCCGCAGTTGTGGCTGACACGCGGGCGCAACTCGCCGCCGTGCGGGCCGGCTGACTGTCAGATTTGTGATTTGCATCACTTCTACGGCTTGTAGAACTGATCCGTTTCGACTTAGGGGCTGGCACGGGGCAAACTTGAACCATGAGCCACACTTCTGCCGAATCTGTCACTAAAACTGCTGAAACCGAAGAACAGTTCTACACCCTGTGGACGGTCTTCAAGCGCTCGGCCGACGTCCTGCGCAGCGGCGATGCTGCACAGGAATTCGAAGCCCTTGCGGAGAAGCTCGCGGAGGGCGGCGTGATCCTCCGGGGCAGCTACGACGTCTCGGCTATGCGCTCGGACGCTGACATCATGGTGTGGCTCCATGGGCCCAAGCCGGAGGACCTGCAGGCAGCTGTTCGGTCCATCCGCCGCAGCAAGCTCTTCGCAGGAACCGACATCGTCTGGTCCGCCATGGGCGTGCACCGCGAAGCTGAGTTCTCCAAGAGCCACGTGCCCGCCTACGCACGCGGCGTAGAGCCCAGCACCTGGCTCTGCGTCTACCCGTTTGTGCGTTCCTACGAGTGGTACCTATTGCCCACGGACGAGCGCGGCAAGATGCTCCGCGACCATGGCCTTCTTGGGCGCGAATTCCCGCAGGTCATTTCCAACACTGTCTCCTCGTTTGCCCTGGGCGACTGGGAATGGATCCTCGGCCTCGAAGCACCTGAACTGGTGGACCTGGTGGACCTGATGCGCCACCTGCGGTCCACGGAAGCGCGACACCACGTCCGCGAAGAAATCCCCTTCTATACCGGCCGCCGCGTCACGGCTGCCGAGATTGCCGAGGTCCTGGCATGACCCAGCCCGTTATCTCCACAGCACCGAACGCCGTCACTGAGCGTGGGCGGCAGGAACCCAAGCGGTACGACGCCGTGCTGCTCGCATCATTTGGTGGTCCTGAAGGCCAGGATGACGTCATTCCCTTCCTGCGCAACGTCACCCGTGGCCGCGGGATCCCGGACGAGCGCCTCGAAGAGGTCTCGCACCACTACCGGGCTTTTGGTGGAATCAGCCCCATCAACCAGCAGAACCGTGAGCTGAAGGCCGCGATCGAGGCCGAACTGGCACAGCGGGGGATCGAATTGCCGGTCCTTTGGGGCAACCGGAACTGGGACCCGTACATCGCTCCGGTCCTGCAGGACGCTTACGACGCCGGACACCGCCGGATCCTGATGCTCACCACCAGCATCTACTCCTGTTACTCCAGCTGCCGCCAGTACCGCGAAGACATTGGTATTGCGCTGACCGAAACCGGTTTGGACGGCAAACTTGAAGTGGACAAGATCCGTCAGTACTTCGATCACCCCGGCGTAGTCCAGCCCTTCCTTGAGGGAACTGCCGCCGGCCTGGAGGAGATCCGTGGGAAGCTCGCCGCCGCAGGCGAAGCGGACCCGGATTCGAAAATTCGAGTGCTGTTCGCCACCCACTCCATTCCTACCCGGGATGCAGAGGCCGCAGGCAGGTCCGAAGACGAGCCGCGCGAATTTGCGGAAGGTTCCGCCTACGCTGCACAGCACCTTGCCAATGCCAAAGCCATCATGGACGCTGTGGCGCCGAACGTGGCTTGGGACCTCGTGTACCAGTCCCGCTCGGGCGCGCCGCACATTCCCTGGCTGGAACCGGACATCAATGACCACCTTGAGGAGATCGCCCCCGAGGGCGTCCGCGGTGTGGTCATCGTTCCCCTTGGCTTTGTCAGCGACCATATGGAAGTTGCCTGGGATCTGGACACCGAGGCACTGGAAACCTGCAAGAACCTGGACATCGAGGCCACCCGTGTGCCCACACCGGGTACGCACGCGGCTTTCGTGTCCGGCCTCGTGGACCTGATCTGCGAACGCACAGTGGACAACAACATCGCCGAACGTCCCCACGTCACCGACCTGGGCCCTTGGTACGACGTCTGCCGTCCCAACTGCTGCGAGAACTTCCGCGGGGCAAAACCCGTCATCTCCGAAGTTGGCGCCGGAATCGGTATCGGCCACGACGCCTACCCGGCTCCGGAGGCTGCCAAGTGACTGTTCGCATCGGCACCAGGGCGAGCAAACTTGCCCTGACGCAGACGCAGCAAACAGCGGACCAGTTGGCTGCCGTCGGCGGCTTCCCCGTAGAGCTCGTGCACATCAAGACCGAGGGCGACGTCAAAACCGGATCCCTTTCCCAGATGGGCGGCACAGGCGTATTCGTTGCTGCCCTGCGTGATGCCCTTCTCGCTGATACCTGTGATGTCGCCGTGCACTCCCTGAAGGACCTGCCCACGGGAGCCGCACTTGGCCTGAGCATCGCAGCAACTCCCAAGCGGGTGGATGTACGTGACGTTCTCTGTGCACGCGACGGTATGACTCTTGCCGAACTGCCGGGCGGTGCCAAAGTAGGCACAGGCTCGCCACGGCGTGCCGCTCAGCTTCGGGCTGCACGTCCGGATATCGAGGTACTCGATATCCGTGGGAATGTGGACACTCGCCTCGGTCGTGTCCCGGGATTGCCCGGAAACCTCACCGAGGAAGTTGTGCCGGGCAAGTCCTGTGACCTCGACGCCGTGGTGTTGGCTGCTGCGGGCTTGGAGCGCATGGACCGCCTGGACACTGTCAGCGAGTTCTTCGAATCCGACGTCATGCTTCCCGCGCCCGGACAGGGTGCGTTGGCCATCGAATGCCGGACCAACGACGCCCCGCGTACAGCGGGTTCCACCGAAGGGTCAAACGGCGTGCTCGCACAGGCCCTTGCGGCGCTGAACGACGACGACACCCGCCTCGCCGTCACGGCCGAGCGTGCAGTCCTGGCCAGGCTTGAAGCCGGTTGTGCAGCTCCCGTGGGCGCCTACGCCTTCCGCAAGGGCAGCATGCTGCACCTTGAAGCAGTGGTCTGTGCCGTGGATGGCACCAAGACTGTGCGCGAGAAGAAAGCCACCGACGGCCTCACGGAAGTCGGAGCCACGTTGCTCGGCATCGAAGTGGCGGAGCTCCTGCTCGCTGCCGGCGCCGCGGAGATCGCGGACCTTGCGGCGTCCTGAGACGCATGAATTGAACGGGCTGACCGGTCGGCGCGTCCTGATTACCAGGACCGCCGACCGTGCGCGTCCGCTGGCGTCGCTTTTGACAGGTTTGGGAGCGGAGCCACTGGTGCTGCCGCTCATCGATTTTGAGAAGGCGGGAAACCAGGTTCCCCTTGACGCCACCTTGGACCGTTTGGTGGCCGGCGACTTCGACTGGATGGTGATCAGCAGCATCACTACCGTGCGGGTTCTGTTGGAGAAAGCTTCTCAGCGCGGCATCGCCCTCGCTGACCTTGTCCCAGCCGATACGAAGGTGGCCACCATCGGTCCCTCCTCCCGTCAGGTCCTTGAATCCGTCGGCCTTACTGTCGCCTTGGCGCCGGCGGAAGTCCAGTCGGCCGAGGGTTTGCTTGCTGTATGGGAGGCGTCCAATGGAAGGGTTTTCCTGCCTCAGGCTGACATAGCTTCGCCCGGCCTGCGGGACGGCCTGGCCGCCACCGGCGCGGACGTGACGTCCGTTGTCGCCTACCACACGGTCGATTACCCTGCCCGTGCGGAACTCCGCCTCACAGCGGAACTACCGTCCGGCGTCGCGCTTTCCGCACCAGACGTTCCGGCAACGCTCAGCCCTGAAGAGGCACGAACCGCACTCGATGCCGGAACCCTGGACGCAATAGTGGCTGCTTCTCCCAGCGCTGCACGTCGTATCGCCCAATTATTTCCTGCTTTGGGCACCTGCCGCTTAGTCGCCATCGGGCGTCCGACGGCGGCAGAGGCCTCGCGGATCGGCCTCGCCGTTGCAGTCACAGCCAAAGAACCAACCCCGGACGGCATTGTGGCCGCCCTGGAGTCTATTTTCGCCAACGAAGGGAACCCGCAATGAGCTTTCCGAACCATCGTCCCCGCCGCTTGCGCACAACTCCCGCCATGCGCAGGCTCACCGCCGAGACCCGTCTGGCGCCCGCGGACCTGATCCTTCCAGCGTTCATCCGGGAGGGACTTACCGAGCCGAGCCCCATCAGTTCCATGCCGGGGGTCGTCCAGCACACCACCGAGTCCCTGAAGCGGGCGGCCGCGGAAGCCGTGGAGTTGGGCGTCGGCGGCATCATGCTGTTCGGCGTGCCCGCGGTACGTGACGCGCAAGGCACCGCCTCGCTGGACCCTGAAGGCGTCCTGAACAAGGCCATTCGTGACGTCAAGGCCGAGGTCGGCGATGACCTGGTCATCATGGGCGACGTTTGCCTCGACGAATTCACGGACCACGGCCACTGCGGCGTCCTTGATTCCGATGGCTATGTGGACAACGACGCCACGCTGGAGATCTATGGCCGGATGGCAGTCGCCCAGGCCGACGCCGGAGCCCACGTCTTGGGCCCCTCGGGAATGATGGACGGCCAGATCGCGGTGATCCGTCAGGCACTGGAAGAATCCGGACACAAGAACACGGCCGTACTTGCCTATGCTGCCAAGTACGCGTCAGCGTTCTACGGCCCCTTCCGTGAGGCCGTGGATTCCCAGCTCAAGGGCGATCGCCGGACCTACCAGATGGACGCTGCCAACCGTCGGGAGGCCATCCTGGAAGTTGAGCTGGACCTCGAAGAGGGCGCCGACATGGTCATGGTCAAGCCCGCAATGAGTTACCTGGACATCCTGGCTGACGTTGCAGCCATGAGCCCTGTGCCGGTGTCGGCCTACCAAATCTCTGGCGAGTACGCCATGATCGAAGCGGCCGCGGCCAACGGCTGGATCGACAGGCGCGGTGCCATCACCGAATCCGTGCTCGGCATCAAGCGTGCCGGAGCAGACACCGTCCTGACCTACTGGGCCTCCGAACTGGCAGGCTGGCTGAAGGAGTCCTGATGACATCCGTTTCCTCCGACCCCACCGCTCCGGTAGGGGCCAACGAGATCCTGCTCGGCCTGAACACTTTTGGCGACGCCGGTGTGGATGCCGATGGGAACCCGAAGGAGCATGCGCGCGTCCTGCGTGAGTTGCTGCAGGAAGCGAAGCTGGCTGACGCCGTCGGAATCCATGCCTTTGGTGTGGGCGAACACCATCGCCGCGATTTCGCTGTGTCCGCGCCCGAGGTCTTCCTTGCAGCGGCAGCCGCAGTTACCTCACGGATTCGCTTGGGGTCGGCCGTTACCGTGCTCAGCTCAGATGATCCGATCCGGGTTTTCCAGCGCTTCGCCACAGTGGACGCGTTGTCCAACGGCAGGGCTGAGGTAATGCTCGGCAGGGGTTCGTTCGTGGAGTCGTTCCCGCTGTTTGGCTTGGACCTGGCGGACTACGAAGTCCTGTTCGAGGAAAAACTGGAGCTGTTCGACAAGGTTCGGGCCCAGAAACCGGTTCATTGGGAGGGCCGCACGCGGCCCAACTTCAACGGGCTGCAGGTATACCCGAAATTGCAGCACCACTTGTTGCCGGCCTGGATTGGCGTCGGAGGTACACCTGAGTCGGTGCTGCGCTGTGCCGAATATGGGTACCCCATTATTTTCGCCATCATCGGGGGTGAGCCCCGCCGCTTCGCACCGCTGGTCAACCTGTACCGTGAGGCGATGGCCAAGTACGGCCATCCGATGCGTCAGATCGCAACGCACTCACCCGGTTTCATCGCTGACACGGACGATGCTGCCCGCGAGGAACTCTTCCCGCATTGGCTGGAGCAACGTAACAGGATCGGTTCCGAACGCGGCTGGGGTCCAGGGAACCGTGGCGAGTTTGATGCCATGTGCGGCCCCGAAGGTGCTCTCTACGTCGGCTCACCGGAAACCGTGGCGCAGAAAATCGCCCTGCTCAAGCGGAACCTTGGCGTGGACCGCTTCGACCTCAAATACAGCAATGGAACATTGCCGCATCAATCCATGATGCGCTGCATCGAGCTCTACGGCACCGAGGTAGCCCCGAGGGTTGCTGAGTTGCTGGCCGCAGCATCCTAGGTGGCAGCCATGCACTCCCTGAATCACTGAAAGAATAGGTACCATGACGTCAAACACCCCCGTGTCCGATCAACTGTTCGACCGTGCCCGGTCCCTGATGCCCGGCGGCGTGAACTCGCCGGTACGCGCCTTCGGGTCAGTGGGCGGCACTCCGAAGTTCATGGTGTCCGCCAAGGGCGCCTACCTGACGGACGCAGACGGTAAGGAATACGTAGACCTGGTGTGCTCCTGGGGGCCGGCGCTGCTGGGCCACGCCCACCCCGCCGTGCTCGACGCCGTTCACGCAGCTGTGGACCGCGGCCTTTCCTTCGGAGCCTCCACGCCGGATGAAGCCAACCTTGCCGCGATCGTCAAGGACCGGGTGTCCGCCGTGGAACGTTTGAGGATGGTATCCACCGGAACCGAAGCCACCATGACGGCCGTTCGCCTGGCCCGCGGTTTCACCGGCCGCAACCTGATCATCAAGTTCGCCGGTTGCTACCACGGGCACCTTGACGGACTGCTGGCAGCCGCAGGATCCGGCCTGGCCACGTTGGCGCTGCCCGGCTCTGCCGGTGTCACAGAGGCCACCGCAGCTGAGACTCTGGTTCTGCCTTACAACGATCTTGCTGCCGTTGAGGCTGCCTTCGCTGCCCACGGCCAAAACATCGCTGCCGTCATCACGGAAGCGGCTCCGGCGAACATGGGCGTCGTCACTCCGGGCGAAGGCTTCAACGCGGGCTTGTCCCGCATCACCAAGGAACACGGTGCACTCCTCATCCTCGACGAAGTCCTTACCGGCTTCCGTACCGGCTACGCCGGCTACTGGGGATTGACCGGTCGCCAGGAAGGCTGGGCTCCGGACCTGCTCACCTTCGGCAAGGTCATCGGCGGCGGACTGCCGACGGCGGCACTCGGCGGCCGTGCCGACGTCATGGACTACCTCGCTCCCGTGGGCCCGGTTTACCAGGCCGGTACGCTGTCCGGAAACCCCGTGGCCATGGCCGCAGGTGTAGCGACGTTGACCAATGCAACTCCTGAGGTCTACGCCTATGTTGATGCCCGTTCGCTGGAACTCTCAGCTGCGCTCTCCTCCGCCCTTGATGACGCCGGCGTGGACCACTCCATCCAGCGGGCGGGCAACCTCTTCTCGGTTGCGTTTGGAACCTCTGCCCACGGCGTGCACAACTACGACGACGCCCAGCGGCAGGATAGCTTCCGATACGCCCCGTTCTTCCACTCCATGCTGGACTCCGGCGTTTACCTTCCGCCGTCCGTCTTCGAAGCCTGGTTCCTCTCCGCTGCCCATGACGACGCAGCGATGAACCGGATCATCGATGCCCTTCCGGCAGCAGCGAAGGCCGCAGCGGGCGCCTCGGCCTGATCTTTGGTGATGCCCCGGGCGACTGCTTGACGCAATTGTCCGGGGCAATGTTGCGTCCGATCGGGGTAGGCTCGTAGGTGGAAACCCACCCCCAACGAATTCACGGTTTACCATGCGCAAGTCCCCTTCCATTGCATCACTGAGCGTCAGCATCGCCACCGCCGGAGTGCTTCTGGTCTCGGCGGCCGGATGTTCCACTGGCCCAACGAACTCCGGCCAAAATTCGGCGGAGGGGACACCATCGGTGGCTCCTTCTTCGCCGTCAGGCACGCAGGCTCCCTCGTCCCCGCCGGCGTCAGTTACCAAACCAGCGGTTCCTTCCCCGGCTCCCTCCGTAGCGCCTGTGCCGGCGCCGAGCACGCCGTCAGCTGCGGAGCAGCAGCTCGCCGCTCTAAGCCTTGAGCAGCGGGTGGGACAACTGTTCATGGTGGCAGCCAAGGCCAGCGGCCCCGAACCGGGAACCATGGAAGCGCTGACGAAGTATCACGCCGGGAACGTTTACCTCAGCGGACGCAGCAAGGCCGGAACTGCCCCGACGGCGTCCCTTGTGTCTTCGCTGACAGGCACGGTCTCTGCCGCCACAACCGGCGGGGTACCCCTTTTTGTGGCCACCGACCAAGAGGGTGGATATGTCCAGGTTCTCTCCGGTCCGGGTTTCTCCACCATTCCCACGGCCCTGGTCCAGGCGTCCTCCGGGGCGGCAAAACTTCGCGCGGATGCTGCAACGTGGGGGAAGGAACTTAGCAGCGTAGGCGTCAACGTGAACCTCGCGCCGGTCTTGGATACAGTGACCAGCCCACAGTTTGCACCCTCCAATGCCCCCATTGGCCATTTCCAGCGGGAGTACGGCTACGACCCAGCCAACGTCTCGCTGCTGGGCAATGCCTTTGCCGATGGCATGAAGGATGCCGGCGTGGCCCCGGTAGTGAAGCACTTCCCAGGGCTTGGCAGGGTAGTTCCCAACACGGACGTCACCAGCGATGTCCGTGACACGGCCACCACCCGGAACGATCCCGCACTGGGGCCGTTCCACGCGGCCATCAAATCAGGCGCCCGGTGGGTCATGGTTTCGAATGCCTACTACGACAAGATTGACGCCGCCAACATCGCACCATTCTCCTCGACCGTAATGGACACGATGCTGCGTAATGACGCCGGCTTCAAGGGGATAGTTCTCTCCGATGACCTCTGCAGTGCGGCCCAGCTGGAAGCATGGTCCGATGCCGAGCGTGCCCTGAACTTCTTCGGCGCTGGGGGAACCATGCTGGTATGCGCCGATCCCGCGAGCATTCCGGCGATGCACCAGGCGGTGGTGCAGAAGGCCACGTCCGATCCTGCCTTCCGAGCCAAGGTGGATGCCGCCGCGCTCACGGTGCTGCGCGTCAAGGCCAATCAGTAGCGGCCCCAAGCAGTGTGAACGGCAAAGAACCCCGCCTTCGCTTGGAAGGCGGGGTTCTTTGTGGCGGGTGTAACCCTGCTAAGGGTCCTTAGAGGACGTCCGAAAGGAAACCCTGGAGGCGTTCCGTTTGCGGATTCGTGAACAGCTGCTCCGGAGGCCCGGATTCAACCACCACGCCGGCGTCCATGAAGGTCACGATGTCCGAGACGTTGCGTGAGAAGCCCATTTCGTGGGTTACCACCACCATGGTCATGCCTCCCTGGGCCAGGTCCGTCATGAGCGCAAGGACACCCTTGACGAGTTCCGGGTCCAGCGCGGAGGTAGCTTCGTCAAAGAACATCACCTCAGGCTTCATGGCCAGCGCGCGGGCAATCGCCACACGCTGCTGCTGTCCGCCCGAGAGGTTTGCCGGACGGGAATCCGCCTTATGCTTCAAACCCACCAGGTCCAGCTGGGCCAATGCCTCGTCGCGCGCCTGTTCCTTGGACATGCCACGGAGTTTGCGCAGTGCCAGCGAGATGTTCTCCGCCACCGTCTTGTGCGGAAAAAGGTTGAACTGCTGGAAGACCATGCCGATGCGGCGACGCAGTTCGTCCGGGTTGTCCTTAAGGACCGAACGTCCATCCAGCAGGATGTCGCCCTGATCCGGCTCGATAAGCCGGTTCATTACTCGAAGCAGCGTTGACTTGCCTGAGCCGGACGGGCCGATAACGGAGGCCGTGGTGCCCTTCTCGACGTGCAGGTCGATGCCCCGCAACACATGGTTGCTGCCGAACGACAGGTGGATGTTCTTCGCCGTCAACGTCCCTGATGCGAATTCACTCATGCCTGCGCTCCTTTTCCTACGACGGCGGCTGCCTCGTCCGGTTCCTTCTTCTCCGGGCGTCCAGCGCGCATCCGGGCGTCAATAAAGTTCACGAAGTGCGTGAGCGGGATGGTCAACGCCAGATAGAAGATGGCTGCTGCCACGTAGGGGGACAGGTTGCCACTGTTGGCAGCTGCATCCTTACCAATCTGGAAGATTTCACGCTCTGTTGCCAGGAGGCCAAGCATGAAGACCAGTGACGATTCCTTGATCAACGCGATGAACTGGTTGACCAACGCAGGAAGAACGCGGCGGATGCCTTGCGGCACTACCACCAGGCGCATGGACGAGCCGTAGCTGAACCCGAGGGCACGGGTCGCTTCGAGCTGTCCTTTATCCACGCTCTGGATGCCCGAGCGGAAAATCTCGCCGATATACGCGCCGGACATCAAGGACAAGGCAGCGATCGCCATGGGGTAAGGGCTGGTGGAGCCGGTTAGTTCACGAATGATCGGGCCAAAGCCGAATCCGATCACCAGGATGGTCAGCACCGGAGGGAGCCCGCGGAGAATGTCCGTGTAAATGCGGGCCACCCACCGTGCTGCTGCATTCCGGGAGATCCCCATCAGGGCGAGCAACATCCCGAGCGCGGTCCCGATGATGCCCGAGACGACAGCCAGGACGATGGTGTTGGGCAGACCGACGGCGAACATCTTGGGGATGACTTCGCCCATCGCCTCCCAGTCAAAGAAGGTGTCGGCTAATTGATTGAGGATATCCATGGAACGCCTTGGTTACTTGGCGGGGAGCTGGACGGCCTTGCTGCCCGGCTTCCAGCCCTGGGGGGTCTGCTCGGCGGCAGTCGGACGGTCCTTGTACCACTCGGCCGTGAGCTTGGCCCAGGTTCCATCAGCGATGACAGCGTCCAGACCGGAGTTCAGGGCATCAATCAGCGGCTGGTTGTCCTTGTTCACGGCATACGCGGTGAAGTTCTGGGTGTTGACAACCTTCTCTGCGATCTTGGTGTTGTCGCCTTCCTTGACCTGGCCTTCGGCCTGCTGGGACGGTGCAACCCAAGCATCGATCTGGCCGTTCTTTACGTTGCCGTAAACGGTGTTGTAATCAGGGAAACGGACCGGCTCGATCTTCAGCGTGTTGGTCATGTAGTCATCCTGGACGGTGCCCTGGACAACGCCGATGCGCAGGCCTTCCTTGACGTCCGCGAAGCCGGTGACCTTGGAGTCGCTCTTGGTCACGATTGCCATGTAGCCGAAGTCGTAGCCATTGGTGAAACCAACAGTCTTGCGGCGGGCGTCCGTGGTGGAGATCGAGGAGGATCCGACGTCGAACTGCTTGTTGCCCACCTGGGACAGGAGCGCCGAGAAGTCGGTGGAGGCAAACTCCACCTTGAGGCCAAGCTTGTCACCAATGGCGCGCAGGAGTTCGTTGTCGTAGCCGGTGAACTTACCGGAAGGATCAATAAAGATGTTCGGCGGTGCGTCGGAAAGGGTGCCCACGCGCAGGGTGCCGTCGGTGATAAGGCCCAGTTTGGACTTGTCGATCTTGTCCAGCGGAGTCACTTCAGCGGTAGTAAACGTGTCCAGCGACTTCTGGTCGCTGCCGGCCAAAGCGTCGGTCGGCGAGCCGCTGGGCTCGGAGGTTCCTCCGCCGCATGCTGCCAGGGAAATCACCAGGGCTGCGGCCACGGGGGCAACAGACAGCCACTTAGGGGCTTTGAATTTCATGAAGAAATCACTTTCATCGAGTCACGGGGACGTTTCGCGGTGGGCGGGGAATGCGGCAGCAATACGAAGGTTGGCTGCTCTAGCAGACTTCAACCCGCCAAACTTAATTATGTCACCAGCCCGCTGGCGCGCGGTGAATCGAAGAAATGATTGCCTACAGTCGATTTAGCCGAACAAAGTTCCGTCAACAGACCTTCTGGCTCCGGACTATTCCGGCAGCGGAGGCTCGCGTGGAATCCGCGGGCGGACAACCCTGAAAAACGGGTTCCCGAAATTGCTGTGACTTGCGTCGCAAAAGGAGGCGGTCGCCTGCTCTCCGGGGCTAGAAGCCGCCCCGGCTTGCGTCTTCGGGCGGGAGGACCGGCCACTCACCCTCGATGACTGCAGTGGGCTTACTGCGCCGCAAGTACTGCTGGAAATCAGCGGCCTGGGATGCCGCCCAGTCTACTTGCAGCTGATGCAAAGCCGGCGCCGGCATCTGCAACTTGGGGAATTTGCCGGCCATTGCATCCAATACCCGGAGCGTAGCGAGAGCGTCCGCAGCTGAGGTGTGCGCGTTTGTCAGGTCCACACCGTACTCCTCGCACAAAGCGGTAAGCGTGCGCTTTCCCTTGCGGTAACGGTCCACCTGCTTGTTCATCACATAGGGATCCAGCACGGGGAAGCGGCTGAGTTGGGGGACCCCGTAGCGGGCGGACTCGGCCGCCAACACGGTGAAATCGTAGCTGGCGTTGAAAGCAATGACGGGAGTGCCGTCGTCGAACAGCCCTTGGAGTACACCGGCCACCTCGCGCGTGACCTCGGCCGCCGGGCGGCCCTCTGCACGGGCTTTCTCTGTAGTGACACCGTGCACCTCGCTGGCTTCGAGCGGGATTTCGACACCGGGATCTGCCAGCCACTCGTGCTCTGCGATGAGCTCCCCGTGGGCATCCACGACCGTGATGGAAGCTGTGACGATCCGCGCTGACCGTGAGTTTTTCCCGGTGGTCTCGAGGTCGAATGCGGCGCGGGAGAGGGTGTTCCAGGAGCTCATGTCTTCAAGCTACCGGCTAGGTCCGACACTATTCGGGCACGACACTCCTGCCGTTACGCTGAACACATGCGGATGGAGTATGTGACAGCGGTTCTGGCCGTTGTGGACCTTGTTCCGTCGGGTTCGGCGGTTTCCTACGGTGACGTCGCAGAGCTTTTGGGAGCCGGCGGGCCGCGGCAGGTCGGCGCAGTGATGAGCCATTATGGCAGCTCGGTCGCCTGGTGGCGCGTCCTTAGGGCCAGCGGGGAAGCGCCACCAGGTCACGAAGTCGCCGCCCTGCAGCATTACTTGGAGGAAGCCACCCCGCTGCATGGCGCATACGAGGCCTTCCTGAGGACGGGTGAAGGCCGTTGGCGCGTCGACCTGACAGCGGCCCGATGGACGCCTGCCGACTCCGATTTCGACCAACTGGATGTGATCTCGGACCAGTTGGAGCGTCAACTCCATAAATTGTCGGTGCCCGATGATGAAATGACTGTGTGACCGCAACTCCTGCCAAAACCCGCCAAGCACCGGCAGCCCTCCGGCTGCTCCCGCCGCGTGAGACCCACTATGCGGCTCCTGTTTTGTCTCCGGACCAAGGTGCGGTCGTTGCCCTCCCACAGGGGAGCGGCCCTGTCCTCGTGCCCGGGGGCCCGGGAACGGGTAAATCAACTGTGCTGGTGGAAGCCGCAGTCCGCCGCGTCCGCGAGGATGGCCTGGACCCGGAACAGATTCTCGTTCTTGCTCCCGGGCGCCACGCCGCAGCGGCTCTGCGCGATACCTTCACGGGGCGGTTGGACCGCAGCCTCAGTACGACGCCGGCACGAACCTGGGCGTCCTACGCCTTCGACGTTATCCGGCGGGCCAAGGCAGAAGGCATATTGCCGCTGACGCGGCCACCGAAGCTTCTGTCAGGCCCCGAACAGGACCTCATCATCAAGGAGTTGCTGGAAGGCCACTCCCGTCCGGGATTCCAGCTGCCTTGGCCGGAGGATCTAGCAGCGGCACTTCCCACCCGCGGCTTCCGTCACGAGATCCGGCAGTTGTTCGACCGCATCATCGAATCGGGGCGCACCGCAGAGGACCTGGTTGGGCTGGCCTACGAGTGCGGACGGCCTGATTGGATGGCGGCTGCCGAACTTTACAGCGAGTACCGGGATGTCTTGGACCTCCGTATGCCTGAGGCCTTTGACCCTGCTGGAATCATCACCACGGCGCGGCAGATTTTCCAAGACTCGCCGGCCTTCCTGGCTGCCGAGAGGGAAAGACTCCAACTCATCCTCGTGGACGACGCCCAGGAATCGAATCCTGCCGTGTTCGAGCTCCTTGCCGACATCGGCGAAGGCAAAGACGTCGTGGTGACCTACTCACCGGATACCGTCGTGCAAGGATTCCGCGGCGCACGCCCGGACCTGGTGTCAGAGCTGCCAACACTGCTGGGCGGCACACAGCAAAACGTTCTTGAGCGCCCGCTGTCGGTTACCCACAGGCATGCGCCTGAGGTAGCTGAGGCGTGGACCCGGGTCGCGAGCCACATCTCGCAGCGCTCGGGTGGCCAGTTGGCCAGGCAAATGGAACAACCGCAGCATCCGGAAGGCATGCATCCTGCATCTGCGCGGAATGGTCGCGTGGAGGGTCACGTGCTGCCGTCAGCTGTCCACGAGTTGAGATACGTTTCACAGCGCATCCTCGAGGCTCAGCTGCGGGAATCTCGGGAGTTCAGCGACATCGCGGTGATCGTCCGGAACGGCGGGCAAATTTCCCAGTTGCAGCGTTACCTGAGCGGGCAGGGGATCCCGGTTCGTGTTCCAGTGGCAGACTCGGCCGTCCGTGACGAAGTCGCGGTGCGTCCGTTGTTGGAGGCCTTTGCCATTGTCCTGGACCCGGCAAAGCTGACGCCGGAAACTGCGGTTTCCCTCCTTACATCCCGCATCGGCGGAGCTACGGCCATCGAACTGCGCAGGCTCCGACAGTCCCTGCGCCGCGAGGAGCTTCTGGGCGGTGGCGGCCGGTCCAGCGACGCTTTGCTGGTTGAGGCACTCCTTCAGCCCGGTGCCCTGGCGTCGCTGGGTATTGAAGGCAGTTCTGCCCGTCGGCTCGCCCGCATGATCGCAGCCGGTTCCGCCGCCGCGGCGGAACCCGGTGCCAACGCGGAATCTGTGCTGTGGGCGTTGTGGCACGCCACCGGCTTGTCTTCCCGTTGGGCAGAA
The DNA here is from genome assembly GCF_048595705.1 of Paenarthrobacter sp. TA1.8. Taxonomy (NCBI): domain Bacteria; kingdom Bacillati; phylum Actinomycetota; class Actinomycetes; order Micrococcales; family Micrococcaceae; genus Paenarthrobacter; species Paenarthrobacter sp. TA1.8. Next base: position 3,334,657 of record NZ_CP184287.1, on the reverse strand, counting down.
ATGGCACTTGAGGGAGGCAATGCCGGTGCACGTGCCGATAGGGACCTTGACGCCATGATGGCGTTGTTCCATACAGCCGAACGGTTCGTGGACCAACTGCCCGGTTCGGGTCCTGAACAGTTCCTGGACTATTTGCTGAACCAGGAACTTCCCATGGACACCCTTGCCGCGCGGGCACAGCTGGAGGCCTGCGTGGAGATCATGACCCCCGCAAGCGCAGCCGGGCGGGAATGGCCGGTGGTGATCGTTGCGGGTCTCCAGGAAGGCGTATGGCCCAACACGCGTTTGCGTGGAGAGCTGCTGGGAAGCACTGTCTACGCCGACGCAGTGGAGCATGGAGTGGACTACGCCCTTCGGCGCGGGCCCCTGAGCAGGCTCCGGGATATTCGTTATGACGAACTCAGGAGTTTTTCGACCGCCGTTTCCCGAGCTCGAGAAGTATTGATCTGCACCGCGGTGTCTTCCGAGGACGAGCAACCCTCGGCTTTCCTGGACTACGTGGCGCCCCTGGAGGCCGGTGAGTACAAGCGTGATTACACTCCCGTTGACCGTCCCATGACCTTGCGGGCCCTGGTCGCAGAACTGCGGCAGCACGCCCAGTTGGAAGACGCCGGTAGCGGCGAAGCCCATACCTCGCACGAGGCCGCCCGGATATTGGCCAGGCTCGCCAGCACGGAACCACCCGTTCCGGGTGCACATCCGGACACGTGGTGGGGTTTGGCGGCGCTGAGTTCCCAGGAACCCGTGGTGCCACCCGGCGGTACCGTTTCCGTCTCGCCTTCCAAAGTGGAAGCTGTCCACAAGTCGCCGCTTGACTGGTTCGTCCAAGCCGCCGGAGGGGAAGCTGCCACCGACTTCGCACGCAGCCTGGGCACTTTGGTCCACAGCATTGCCCAAGAGCTTCCCGATGCTTCAGGAGCCGAGTACGTGGCTGAGCTCGTACGCCGGTGGCCTGCTTTGGGCATGAAGGACAACTGGGAAGGAAAGCTCGATTTCCAGCGGGCGGAACTGATGGTTCGGAAGTTGGCCCACTATGTGCTCATCATGCGCGGCGACGGAAGAAGCTTGCTGGCCGTGGAGCACGACTTTGAAGTTCAGCTACCTGATGTCACCCTGGACGACGGCGCTGTAAGTGGTTTCCCTGCTCCTGAAGGGGAGGCCACTCGCCACGCAGTACTCCGCGGCCAAGTGGACCGGCTTGAGATCGATCCGGAGGGCAGGCTCGTGATCGTTGACCTCAAGACCGGCAAACGGCAACCAGGCAAAGCGGAGGTTGCCAGGCACCCACAACTGGGTGCCTACCAGGCCGCCGTCCTCAAAGGTGCCTTCCGGGACGCCGGGGAAGGGGACGAAACACCCGACGCCGGCTCTCTTGCAGCGTCCGCGGACGGCTTAGTCCCCGGCGGCGCCGTGCTGGCCCAACTTGGGACCAAGACCAAGAGCCCGGCGGTACAGCAGCAGGATCCGTTGGATCCCTCGGACAACTGGGCCGAGGGGCTGGTGAATGAGGCGGCTGCGCTGATGGCCGGTGCAACGTTCGAAGCACGGCACGACCCCGGCAAGGGCGGGTATGGCGGCCATGGATGCCGCCTACCGGACGTTTGCCCGTTGTGCGCCAGAGGAAAGCAGGTCACCGAATGACAACCGAACTCCTGGACGGCTTTGCCACCAGCACCCCGGGCGTCGAGGCAGTCCCGGAGCCAAGGTTCTCTCCTTCTGAGCTGGCCAACATCCTTGGCGAAAAGAACCACCCTACGCCTGAGCAGGCGGCCATCATTGCCTCCCCGCTTTCTCCGCGCCTGGTGATTGCCGGGGCAGGTTCGGGGAAGACGGCCACCATGGCGGACCGTGTGGTGTGGCTGGTGGCCAACGGCTGGGTGCGCCCTGAAGAAGTCCTCGGCGTGACATTTACCCGCAAGGCTGCCGGAGAGCTGGCGAGCCGGATACGGTCCAAGCTGGCCACGCTCCAGCGGATAGCGGTGGCGGACGATGGCAGCATAGGCTTCCCGGAGGGACTTCTCGGGGCAGACGACCTCGAACCCAAAGTGTCCACGTACCACTCCTATGCAAGCGGCATCGTGTCTGACTACGGCCTGCGGTTGGGCATCGAGCGGGACGTCGTCTTGCTGGGAGGCGCACAGTCCTGGCAGCTGGCCAGCCAAGTCGTGGAAGCATATGACGGTGACTACGAGCACTTCACTGCCGCCAAATCCACGCTCGTCAATGCAGTCATCCAGCTGGCCGGGGAGTGCGCAGAGCACCTTCAGAATCCGGGGGAAGTGCGGGAATGGGTCCTGGAGCGCGCTCACGCCTTTGAGCAGCTTCCCTACGTGGCCGGTGCCAAGAAGAATCCAACGCAGGCCGCAGGAGAACTTGCGGCCATGCTCAGGACACGCGCCAGCGTTGCCGACATGGTGGTCCGTTACCAGGAAGCGAAGCGCCATCGCGGTGTCCTTGATTTCGGCGACCTCGTGGCGCTCGCAGCCCGAATTGCGAGCGATATTCCGCTCGCCGCCTCCACTGAACGTGCCCGCTACAAAGTAGTGCTCCTGGATGAGTTCCAGGACACCTCCCACGCCCAGCTTGTTCTGTTCTCCCGTCTTTTCGGTCAGGGCCACGCAGTTACTGCGGTGGGCGACCCCAACCAATCGATATACGGCTTCCGAGGCGCTTCCGCCGGCCAGCTCTTCCACTTTGTGCAGGAGTTTCCCGTCCGGCATGGGGACCCCTCCGGCGGCCCTGAATCCTATTCCGTCGCCCCCACTTCGTATCTGACCACCGCTTGGCGGAACGGCAGGAACATCCTCCGGGCCGCCAACACCATCGCAGCGCCCCTCAACAGGTCGGCGGCACTGAATGGTCCGGCGGGGGAGCGGGAAACAGCGGGTAATGTCTCAGTCCCCGCGTTGGTTCCAAGCCCTGCTGCGGTGGATGGAAGCGTGGTGATCGGTCGCTTCGGCACGGATGAGGACGAAGCCGCAGTGATAGCCCGCGATGTCCGTCGGTACCAACGGACTGTCTTCGAAGAAGAGAAGGACGGCACTCCGGTCAAGCCCACCATGGCGGTCCTCTGCCGCCGACGGGCGCAGATGGAGTGCCTCCGCCGCGAGTTCGAACTCCAGGGGATTCCCTATGAGATCGTTGGACTTGGCGGCTTGCTGGACACACCGGAGATCGTGGATCTGGTGGCGACCTTGCGGGTCCTTGCCGATCCAGGACGTTCCGATGCCCTGATGAGGTTGTTGGCCGGGGCACGGTGGAGGATTGGTCCGGCAGACTTGATGGCCTTCAGTGACTGGTCCCGCTTCCTGGCCCGCCGACGGTCGGCTCCCGAAGCACACCCTGAATCCTTTGACCACGACGAAGAACCGTCCGGGGCCGTGATCGAAAGCGACATCACCGATGCAGCAAGCCTCGTGGAGGCCCTTGACTTCCTTCCCCGTCCAGGCTGGACGTCCGGACATGGGAGGAGCCTGAGCGCTGCTGCCTTGGATCGGCTGACCCGCCTTGCTTCGGAACTGCGCTCCCTGAGGAGCTACATCGGCGACGACCTCACCACACTCCTTGGCGAAGTGGAACGTGCGATGTTCCTGGACATCGAAGTAGCGGCCAAGCCGGGAATCAGCATCCACCAGGCGCGCCGCAACTTGGATGCTTTCCAGGATGCGGCAGCAGGGTTCCTGCAGACGTCGCAACGCATTGACCTGCTGGCGTTCTTGTCGTGGCTGGAAGCTGCAGCCTCCGAGGAAGGCGGCTTGGATGTTGCCCCCGTTGAGGCCAATCGGGAAGCGGTGCAATTGCTGACCGTTCACGCTTCGAAAGGATTGGAATGGGACGTTGTTTTTGTCCCGGGCCTCAATGCTGGTTCGTTCCCCAGCAACAGGGATTCGCGCTGGAGCACCGGCGCCGCGGCCTTGCCGTGGCCCTTGCGGGGCGATCGCGCCGACCTTCCCCAGTGGGATCTCGATCAGCCTGACCAAAAGGGATGGTTGGACGCAGAGAAGGAATTCAAATCCGAGGTCCAGCATCACGGTGAGGCCGAAGAGAGAAGACTCGCCTACGTCGCTTACACCCGGGCGAAGTTCGTCCTGTGGGCTTCCAGCGCTGCTTGGAATGGCTCTCGATCAGGAATGGCCGGCATGTCTGCCTTCCTCTCCGAACTGGCGCCTCTTGCCGGTGTTGCTGGAGAGGATAATGACGCCGGCCGGACGCAGTCGGTTGGCGGTTCGCGGTCGGTCGGAGGGGCGGTGGTCCATGCGGAATCGGTGGCCGAAGAGGCCTTGCCTGGGGAAAGCCCCTTGACGGCAGCGCTCGAGGTTGCCCAATTCCCCTACGATCCTTTGGAAGGACCGTCAGACCCACGGACCGGCGCCCGGCTGAGGCTGACTCCGGGCAGGCGGCTTGCAATGGACCGCGCCGCAGCCATGGTCCGGGGATACATTGAGGAACCCCGCCCGGCCTCTTCAGATGAATTGAGTGGTCCCGCCGGGAAATGGTCCCAGGAGGCCGAACTACTGCTGGATCGCCAACGGCAGCTAAAGACCGTTCAGGATGTCCACCTGCCAAGCCACATCTCTGCCTCACTTTTCGTTGACCTCGGTGCTGACCCCGCGGCCGTCCTGACCCAGCTGCGCAGGCCCGTTCCCCGCGAACCGGGCATCTCGGCTCGCAAAGGCACGGCATTCCATGCATGGGTGGAGGAGTACTTTGGCACAACCGGCATGCTGGACCTTGATGAAGCTCCGGGTTCGGACTCCCACATCGACGAGGCCTACGGCTTGGATGACATGGTGGCGGCGTTCAAACAGTCCGAGTGGTCCCAGCGCGCTCCGGCTTTCGTCGAAGTGCCTGTGGAAACGCGGATCGGCGACGTCGTGGTCCGTGGGCGCATCGACGCCGTGTTCCGCGATGCTGACGGCCGCTGGCAACTCATTGACTGGAAAACCGGGCGACGCCCCGCGGGGCAGCAGCTGGCGACCCGGGCGGTGCAGCTGGCCGTTTACAGGCTGGCTTGGGCACGGCTTAAGGATGTACCCCTCGAGGACGTCAGTGCCGCGTTTTACTATGTGGCTGACGACGCCGTTGTGCGTCCGCACGATCTTGGCAGGGCCGAGGAACTGGAGCTGATCGTGGCGAAGGCACTGAAGACCAGCGCTGATGGGTAGGAACGCCCTGGAACCCGGGAAGGCACTGGGGTTCCAGGGTTCTGCCTTCTAGGAACGTTCGGCTGCGTGAAGCGGCGTTACGCTGACAACACTGATAGCGGCAGTGGACGTGTCGTCGTGTGATGTCGTGCCGGGGCCCCTATCTTCGGAGCCCTCCGACTCTTCGGCGTCGGGAATCGCCGCCACACTGACTGCAGGCTTGTCGGCCCGTGAATCCGCTGCTCCCAAGTGATTGGCCGCGTGCTGAGCAGCTTCGTTCTCGGCGGTCTCGTCCTCAGCTGCCTGTGCGGCCTCTTCGTCGCGACGCACCTGCTCGTCGATGTCATCGGCGAGTGCCTGGAGCATGGACTCTGCTTCTGCCGTCATGCTCTGGTGCCCTGCCGCCATTGCCTTGACCAGATATTGGGCGAGGGCGAACTCGGCCAGCAGGGCGGACCGGCGGAGAAGGTGCGTGTCAGGGATCTCGCGGCGTGCTTGGGTGTAGTGGCTCAAAACGGCCTCAACAAACGAGGCTTCGTTGGATGCAACCAGCCAGGCGAAGTCGTCTGCAGGATCACCGATCCGGAGATCGGTCCAACCCGTTAGGGCGGTCACCGTGTCATCCTGCACCATGAGGTTGTCTTCATGAAGGTCGCCGTGGACCACTGATGGATTGAAACGCCAAAGGGCAACGTCTTCGAGGGCGTGCTCCCAACGACGCAGCAGGGTGGCCGGAATCTTCCCGGTGGTTGCTGCTTGGTCCAGTTCGTTGAGTTTGCGTTGCCGGAACTCATTGGCCGAGTAACTGGGAAGGTCCGCATTGGTGACCAGGGTCAGTGGCAAGTCATGAATGGCTGCCAGTGCTGCGCCGACTTCCTTGGCCAAGGCGGGGCTTCCGGCTGACAGTTCGTCGATGGAGAGCATGGAGCCTTGCAGATGGGCGTACACGAACGTCGTCAAAGCACCTTGCCTTACCGTGCCGGCGATGGTGGGCACATGAAAAGGCAGTTCAGCGCGGATGGCGGGCGCGAAGGCCCGCAGGACCATAAACTCGGTTTCCAGTCGCGTGCTGGCTTCCGGATGGCGCGGTGAACGGACTCGCCAGCGTTTGCCTTCCGCGTCCAACAGCAGCGCGGAGTCGAAGTCGGCGTCGTCGTCGGGGGAATAGGCTGCGGCCGTTGGCGAAAGGCCAGGCACCGCCGCTGTTGCTATGGCGGCCAGTTCGAGCGGTGTTCTTCTCACGTTCTCCACGGTAGATTGAGTGCGGCCTGTGGCCATGATGCAGTACGGCGAGTCTTCAGATCCGCAGCAAATGCGCAGGAAATGTGGAGCAAAACATTGCTCAAGTGCCCAAGCGGGCAACTGTGCGGGGTGCTGTCCACAACAGTGGACCTTTCCAAATGTTTTTTGTCGGTACGAGTCAGTACGGTAGATACATGAGTCAAACGGAGTCGCCGGCGCTTGCCAATCACCTGATGGAGACTGTTCTTCCCGTCCGTCCTGCCATGGTGGATCGCGGCTCGGGCGTGCGGATGAAGCCGGGCATGGTTGAGGATCTCATTGCCTCCGGCACCGCCAAGGCCATGGTCATTTCACAGCGCAAAGCGTTGGTGACCGCTGACGGCCTGTGGTTCGGAGACGCTGCGCCGCTCTGGAACGCTCTAAGTGGGTCCGAAGGCGGCGCTGTTGCTGCCATCTACCTGGGTGCCACGTTGACGTCGTCCTCCTTGCCGGAGGGTACGTCCGTTGTGCTGTTCACAGTTACTGAACCGCCGGCGCCCGGCATCGCCACGGTGCCGTTGGATGCTGAGTGGGCCGGTTTTCGGGATGTCGCGGCGCGTCTTGACGCCAAGGACACCGCTTTGTTCATCGAGGCCAGCGCAATCTCCAACTGGCATGCAACCCACACACATTGCCCTCAGTGCGGCACGCCTACGGACATCGAGGCCGGTGGCTGGGTCAGGCGTTGTCCCAAGGACAACTCAGAGCATTACCCGCGGACGGATCCCGCCATCATTGTCACGGTGATCGGCCCGGATGGCCGGCTCCTGCTCGGCGGCGGGGGGCCCGTCGACGCCAGGAATTACTCCACGCTGGCAGGATTCGTTGAGCCCGGGGAATCGCTGGAGCAGGCTGTCGTCCGGGAAATCGGCGAAGAAGTGGGTGTCCGTGTGACGGCCTGCCAGTATCTCGGCTCGCAGTCCTGGCCGTTCCCCGCTTCCCTCATGTTGGGATTCACCGCCAAAACAGACGACGCCGTTGCCCGGCCCGACGGCGTCGAGGTCACACGGGCGAGGTGGTTCAGCCGTGAGGAGCTGCAGGAAGCGGTGTTGAGCGGTGAAATCACCATCTCAACGCGCCTGTCCATCGCGCGTTCATTGATTGAGCATTGGTACGGCGGCGTCATCGAAGACCTGCAGCCGTGACCGAAGGGATTTTCGACGGCGGTGGCTCACTTGAGGAGCGCATCCTCGGCGGGCTGGACGAAGAGCAGCGGGAAGTAGCCAGTACCTTGACAGGTCCCATGTGCGTCCTCGCAGGGGCAGGCACGGGAAAGACACGCGCCATCACTCATCGCATTGCTTACGGTGTTCACTCCGGGGTTTACAGTCCGCAGAGACTGCTGGCCGTGACCTTCACTGCCCGGGCCGCAGCTGAGATGCGCAGCAGGCTCCGCGATCTTGGGGTTGCCAACGTTCAAGCCCGCACATTCCACGCGGCCGCATTGAGGCAATTGCAGTTCTTTTGGCCGCAGGCAATCGGCGGCACTTTGCCCAATCTCCTGGACCACAAAGCCAACATGATCGCTGAGGCCTCCCGCAGGCTTCGACTGAGCACTGACCGTGCATCCATCAGGGACCTGGCAGCCGAGATTGAATGGGCCAAAGTGTCCATGCTGACGCCCGCCAATTACCTGGAGAATGCACAAGGCCGCGGAACTCCCGGAGGCTTCGACCTCACCGCGGTCTCCCGGGTGTTCCAGGCCTATGAGGACATCAAAACCGACCGCAACGTCATCGACTTCGAAGACGTCCTGCTCATAACAGTGGGTATCCTCCAGGAGGACCCGAAAGTAGCGGCAACAGTCCGGGAGCAATACCGCCATTTCGTGGTGGACGAGTACCAGGACGTTTCACCCCTGCAACAGCGGCTTTTGGATTTGTGGCTCGGTGGCCGGAACGAGTTGTGCGTGGTGGGCGATGCCAGCCAAACCATTTACTCCTTCACCGGCGCCTCACCCAAGCATCTCCTCGGGTTCAAAGGGCAGTTCCCCGGAGCGACCGTCGTCAAGCTCATTCGTGACTATAGGTCCACCCCGCAAGTGGTGAAGTTGGCCAACGACCTCCTGGGTTCCCGCCGAAGCGGTGGGCCGGTGGCGGATGCCGCGTGGGCTTCGCCCCTCAAGCTCGTCGCCCAGCGGCCCTCTGGTCCGGAACCGCGGTTCATGGAGTGCCCGGACGACGAAGCCGAGGCAGCTGTGGTGGCAGGCAGAATTCAGGAGCTGCTCAACAGCGGTGTCAAAGCCAGTGAGATAGCCATCCTGTTCCGCACCAACGGCCAGTCTGAAGCGTACGAGCAAGCCCTGGCCTCTGCCGGGATCGGCTACCAGCTCCGGGGAGGCGAGCGGTTCTTCGCGCGCAAGGAAGTCCGCGATGCGATCCTCCAGTTACGCGCGGCCACCCGCGCCGTGGCGGAGGGGCCCCAGGAACCCCTGGGCCAGATCGTGCGGGACATCGTTGCCTCACTTGGTTACACGGAGGCCGCCCCCCACAACGGCGGAGCACTGCGTGAGCGTTGGGAATCCCTGGCAGCCCTGGTCGCCTTGGCCGATGAGCTTGCTGTCAGCCGCGGGGAGTCCTTCACCTTGGCTGAGTTCGTCAACGAGCTTCAAGAGCGTTCGGTCGCGCAACACGCACCCACCGTTCAAGGTGTCACTCTTGCTTCCCTCCACGCCGCCAAGGGCTTGGAATGGGATGCGGTGTTCCTGGTGGGCCTCAGCGAGGGCCTAATGCCTATTTCGTTCGCAGATACCCCGGAGGATGTGGACGAAGAACGCAGGCTGCTTTATGTCGGCATCACCCGGGCAAGGGAGCACCTGAATCTCTCATGGTCCACAGCCCGAACACCGGGTGGCCGGGCCAACCGCAAGCCGTCCCGGTTCCTCGACGGACTTCGTCCCAATTCCGTGGCTTCCGCCAACGCGCGCAGCAAGACAGGTCCCACGCGGCGGAAAGCTGCCGCCCCGGCGTCGTGCAAGGTATGCGGAAGCATGCTCGCGAGTGGAGCCGAACGGAAGGTGGGACGTTGCAACCAGTGCCCGCCTACCTACGAGGAACAGACCTTCGATGCGTTAAGGCAGTGGCGCAGGGACGAGGCCCAATCGGCCGACGTTCCCGCGTACGTAGTCTTTACGGACGCTACGCTGACTGCCATCGCCGAGGCTAAGCCTTCATCGCTTGAGGAACTTGCCGGCCTGGCGGGGATCGGCCCGTCCAAGCTCGAACGCTACGGCGAGGCTGTCCTGGCAGTGCTCGCCGAGAGCAGTGAACTCTGATGACGGGCAGATCTTCCTCCGATACCGCCATCCCGCACCTCACCGACGACGGCGCTCCCGTTGTGGTGCGTAGATCAGCCAGACGGCGGCGAACCGTTGCCGCTTTCTGGGAAGACGGAAATGCCGTGGTCGCCATCCCTGCCAGCTTCACCAAGTCCCAGGAACAGGAGTGGGTCCGGCGGATGCTGGTCAAGCTGAAGAAGCAGGGGGAGCGGCAAACGGGTGCGGGCAGGCGTCGTCCTGCGACGGATCAAGCCCTCGCCAAGCACGCCGAGCACCTTTCAAAGACGTATCTCGGCGGGCGGGCGGTCCCGACGTCGGTCCGCTGGGTAGCCAACCAGAACGCCCGCTGGGGTTCGGCAACTCCTGGGGACGGCACCATCCGGCTGTCCAACAAGCTTCAGCCCATGCCGCAATGGGTTATTGACTACGTTCTGGTCCACGAGCTCGCGCACTTGCTGGTGGCGAGCCACAATGCCGAGTTCTGGAGATTGGTTGAGGCCTACCCTGATACGCAACGGGCAAAGGCCTTTTTGGAGGGCGTTGCCTTCGCTACGTCCCGGGGACTCCCGGCAGATTCCGGGTCCGGGATCCCGGCGAGTCGGCCGCGGAACTGACTGACTAAAGACGTCAGAGGCTCGGCCGCTCGGCTTCTCTCAGCCGCACCTGCACTGCACCGTTCCTTAACAGCAAAGCGGCCGCCATGAGATGGCGGCCGCTTTGCTGCAGTGTTTATTCCGAGGCTGGCCTACTTGGTCGGCGCCTCGGGGTCATTGTCGTCCGATGGTGTTTCATTGCCGGACTCGTTCTCCGCGGAATCAGCCTTGGACGCTTCCGTTCCAGCTTCATCGGCCTTGGTGGAGTCGTAACCGCCGCTCAGAAGCTTCTGCAGGGCGTCGTCAACCTCGCTGTCACTTGCCTCGGCAAGGCGTCGCCGTTCGGAGAAGCCCTTGGGATCATCGAGGTCCTCACCGGTGGGGAGAAGATCCGGGTGGTGCCAAATGGCGTCGCGGCCGGCGATGCCCCTTTCTTCCTTCAGAGTTGCCCACAATGTTGCTGCTTCCCGGAGCCTGCGGGGGCGAAGCTCCAGGCCGACGAGGGACGAGAACGCGTGCTCGGCCGGTCCGCCTGTGGCCCGACGACGACGCACGGTCTCGCGCAGCGCCGTCGCCGATGGCAGCACCTTGTCGGTGGCTTCGGCGGTGAGCTCGTCTACCCAGCCCTCAACTAAGGCAAGAGCTGTTTCGAGCTTCTCCAACGCGGCCGTCTGGACCGGCGTGCGTTCCGGTGTGAAGACCCCCTGGGACAGTGCTTCCTGGATACCCTCGGGGTTGCTCGGGTCGAGGTCGCGGGCGAGGTCTTCGATGCGGGACATGTCAATGTGAATGCCGCGGGCATATGCCTCGATGGCTCCGAGGAGGTGGCCACGCAACCATGGGACCTGGACAAACAGGCGCGCGTGAGCGGCTTCACGGACGGCAAGGAAGAGCCGAACGTCGTTCTCGGGGAGGCTGAGGCCTTCCCCGAATTTGGCTACGTTTGCCGGCAGCAGCGCCATTTCCAGGTCTGCAAGGGGGACACCGATATCGGTGGAGCTGACAACCTCGGCCGAGAGTGCGCCGATGGCCTGTCCCAGTTGCATGCCGAAGATCGCTCCGCCCATGTTCTGCAGCATGGACGAGGCACCGCCCATCATGGACTTCATTTCTTCGGGCATTTGCTGAGTGAGAGCGTTGGACAAGGCATTGGCGATGCTGTTGGCCACGGGCTCAGTCAGGCGCTTCCACGTCCCCAAGGTCGCTTCAACCCATTCGGCCCTTGACCATGCCCTACCAATCAGGCCGGTCGCCGAGAGATCAGTAACCGGGTCCAGCCAAAGTTCTGCAAGCCTCAGCGCTTCGTCGATCTCCCTGGCCTGTTGGGCGTTGACCGAGGGGTCGCTGCCGGCAGCGGCGACGCGCCGCGCATTCTCGTGGGCGAGCTGCCAATTCACGGGGCCTTCGGAGGTAGAACTCATCATCGCCTGTACCTGAGCGAACATCTGCTGAAGGAGCTGAGGATCGTTGGGCAGGCCTGCGGCCTTGGCCAGCTCAGCGGGATCGATGTTGCCCATGCCCTGGCCGCCCATCAGGTTCTGGAGCATTTCTGCCAGCGGATCCTTAGGGGTTTCGTCGTCGTTGGACGGATTGTTGGGGTTGGAAGTCATGGTGCCGCCGATCGTCGAACTGGCTGGTGATCTCTTTCACCGTACCGCGCGGCCGGAAGGCTGTCTGCCCGGAGGCGGTGCCGTTCGCTGTAGGCAAAGCAGCCCTGCAACGTCAGACCGCGTAGTGTTGATGTTTGGTATGTGCCGCCGCCGCCTTCGGCGGCAGGAGCCATGGATCCGGTCACGCAAATGCCGGCATAGAGAGGCCTCAATGCTTACTTCGCCCAGCCCCGAGGGCTCATTGGACCCGCGTCGAACGCCCGACGCCGATTCCACCTCCACGCCGCCGGCACCGTCCCGTGACGGTCGCTACATGATCATGGTGATCTCCGGTCTCCTCGCGCTCGGCCTCGGCATCGGGGCGGCAGCGTTGCCGGTTCCATATGTCATTGAGTCAGCGGGTCCCACCTTCAATACTCTGGGCAAAGACGGCGACAAGCCTGTCATCAACATTTCCGGCCGTGAGTCATTTCCAGCAAATGGCAACCTTGACCTGACCACCGTTGTCATGACCGGCGGTCCCAAGAGTCCGGCCTCCATCTTCGATGTCTTCCGCGCCTGGTTGGATCCCTCCAGGGCCATTTATCCCGAAGAACTCATCTATCCCAAGGGCACCACCGCCGAGCAGACCGTTCAACAAGGTGAGATAGCCATGGAAACTTCGCAGGAGAACGCGGTGGCAGCAGCCTTGCGTGAGCTCGAGATCCCCTTTGAGCAGCGGCTCAACGTCGCAGGTCTATCAGACCCTTCGCCATCCGCCGGGAAGATCCAGGAAGGTGACCGGCTGGTCTCCATCAATGGCAAGGCAATCACGTCCATGAGCGTGGTCCAAGCCGAACTGGCCGCGGGCGCCGGTGCCCCTGCCGTCGTCGGAGTGGACCGGAACGGCACTTCGGTTTCCGAAACAATAACGCCTACCAAGAACCAGGCGGACCGTTACGTTCTGGGTGTGCTGCTGGCCAGCGATTTCACGTTTCCGTTCGACGTCAGCATTTCCTTGGACAATGTTGGCGGACCGAGCGCAGGCATGATGTTCGCCTTGGGGATCGTGGACAACCTCACGCCGGGGGACCTTACTGGCGGCAAACACGTGGCGGGCACCGGCACGATCACCGCCGATGGCGCCGTGGGCCCCATCGGCGGCATTGCCCAAAAGATGATAGGCGCCCGTCACCAGGGTGCCACCATGTTCCTCGCGCCGGCATCGAACTGTGCCGACGTCGTGGGCCACATTCCGGACGGGCTTCAGGTTGTCAAAGTGGAAACACTGGCTGATGCCACCTCCGCCGTAGAGCGGCTCGGATCCGGTCAGGACACGGGGAGCCTTCCCACCTGCACAAACAACTAGACTGACGGTGGAACTTAGCTTCACCGCCACTCGTGGCATAGATGACGGCCCCTGCCACATCCCAGCGGCAGGGAAAGTCAGCACTCGCACACCGACTGTTCACTGACACCAATGAGGTACAGAGTTTGTCCCGTCCCGCCAGCTCCAACCCGCCCGGAAGATCACCGCTGAGACGAGGTGCCCTGACTCCGACGCTCATTGTCGTGGCAGTGGCCGTCGTCGGGTTCATTTTCTTCGCCAATGTGTGGACTGACGTCCTGTGGTACCAGCAGCTTGGCTTTTTCGAAGTTTATATCCGCGAAAACCTCGCAAGGATCATTACGTTCCTCATCGGTTTCGCCATGATGTTTGCCGCTGTTTTCTTCGCCATCAGGATCGCCTACCGCTCCCGGCCCGTCTACGCTCCGGATGCTGAGGCCCGGGACAACCTCAACCGTTACCAGGCGCAGCTTGAGCCTGTCCGTCGGGTTGTCATGATCGGCCTCCCCCTCCTGTTCGGGCTCTTCGCCGGCAGTGCGGCAGCCAGCCAGTGGCAGAAGGCCCTGTTGTTCTTCAACCAGGAGCCGTTCGGACAGACAGACCCGTTGTTCAACATGGATATCAGCTTCTATCTGATGACGCTGCCGTTCCTGGGCTTTGTCACCGGGTTCCTGATCAGCATCGCCGTTGTTGCTGGTATCGCAGGCATCCTGACGCACTACCTCTATGGCAGCATCCGCCTCATGGAACGCGGCATCTTCACAAGCAGGGCAGCGCAAATCCATATCGCCGTCACCGGCGCTCTTTTCCTGGGCCTGCTGGGCATCAATTTCTGGTTGGACAGGTACACAACTGTCCAGAGCAACTCCGGCCGCTGGGCCGGCGCACTTTACACGGATGTTAATGCCGTTGTACCCACCAAGGCGATCCTTGCCGTAGCCGCGGGCCTTGTTGCCATCCTGTTCATTATTGCCGCGATCATTGGTCGTTGGCGCCTTCCGGTGATCGGCACGGCCATGCTGGTCATCACGGCCATTCTGGCCGGCGGTGTCTACCCGTGGGTTATTCAGCAGTTCCAGGTTCGTCCGTCTGAGAACACCTTGGAAAAGGAGTTCATTGATCGAAATATCAAGATGACGCGGGCTGCTTACGGTCTGGACAAGATCGACGTATCTGCTTACAACGCCACCACCACGGCGACTACCGGTGCCTTGGCGGCGGACGCGCAGACTACTGCCAATATCCGCCTCCTTGACCCGAACCTCATTTCCTCGGCATTCGCTCAGCTTGAGCAGTACCGCCCGTACTACCAGTTCCCGCAAACCCTGAATGTTGACCGCTACATGGTTGATGGCAAAGTCCAGGACACCGTTATTGCGGTTCGCGAACTGAACCCGGATGGCCTGAGCGCAAACCAGCAGACGTGGGTTAACAGGCACATCGTTTACACCCATGGTTATGGCGTCGTCGCCGCCAAGGGCAACAAGTTCACGGCCGACGGCAAGCCGGAGTTCCTGCAGTCGGGCATTCCGTCCAACGGCGTCCTCGGCAACGACAATTCATACGAACCCCGCATCTACTTCGGCGAGAACTCTCCGGAATACTCCATCGTCGGCGCGCCGGAGGGTGCTCCGAACCGAGAGCAGGACCGGCCAGCGGGACGTGAAGGTGGCGGGGAGACGCAGTACACATTCAGCGGTAATGGCGGACCAAACGTCGGTAACTGGCTCAACAGAATCCTCTACTCCATCAAGTTCCAATCTTCGGATCTGTTGCTTTCGGACGGCGTCAATGCCGAATCCCAGATTCTCTACGAACGCAATCCGCGCGAACGCGTAGAGAAGCTGGCCCCGTACCTGACTGTCGATGGCAATGCATACCCGGCGGTCGTTGACGGCCGGGTCAAGTGGATCGTTGACGGCTACACCACCAGCCAGTATTTCCCGTACTCCCAGCCTCAACAGTTGCAGAACGCCACTGTTGACTCGCAAACCAGTGCCGGACGTACCGTGGCTCTGCCGAACAGCTCGGTGAACTACATCCGCAACTCGGTCAAGGCCACTGTGGATGCTTACGACGGTTCCGTCAATCTCTACGCATGGGACGACCAGGACCCCATCCTGAAGGCATGGCAAAAGGTCTTCCCAACGGTCATCAAGCCCTACTCGGAAATGTCCGGCGACCTCATGAGCCACGTACGTTACCCCGAGGACCTGTTCAAGGTTCAGCGTGAACTGCTCGGGCGGTACCACGTGACCGACCCGGACAGCTTCTACCAGAACAACGATGCTTGGAGCGTTCCGAACGATCCCACCGTTTCGGAAGCCGTCAAACAGCCTCCGTTCTACATGTCACTGCAGATGCCTGACCAGGAGAAGCCGGCGTTCCAGTTGACCTCATCCTTCATTCCTCAAACGGTCAACGGCAGCGCCCGAAACATCCTGTACGGCTTCCTCGCGGCTGACTCCGACGCCGGGAACGTCAAGGGCGTTAAGGGGGAGAGTTACGGAAAGCTGCGGCTCCTGGAGCTCCCCACCGATACCCAGGTCCCTGGTCCCGGACAGGCGCAAAACAAGTTCAACTCTGACCCCACTGTGTCTCAGGCGCTGAACCTACTGCGACAGGGCGCATCAGATGTGCTGAATGGCAACCTGTTGACTCTTCCCGTGGGTGGTGGCCTGCTCTACGTACAGCCTGTCTACCTGAAGTCCACAGGTGAGACGTCGTACCCCACATTGCAGCGTGTGCTTGTGGCATTTGGTGACAAGATCGGCTTCGCGGCTACCCTGGATGAAGCTCTTGACCAGTTGTTCGGCGGCGACTCCGGTGCTACTGCCGGCGACTCGGATAACAACGGCCAGACGCCCACCTCGCCTCCTGGCACCACGCCGCCGCCTGCTGGCCCCACTGACGCCAAGGCTGACCTCAAGGCAGCCCTGGATGAGGCCAACAAGGCCATCCAGGATGGCCAGGCGGCATTGGCCAAGGGTGACTTCGCCGGCTACGGTGCGCAGCAAACCAAATTGTCTGACGCACTCAAGAAGGCGATCGACGCTCAGGCCCGTTTGGACGCCACTCCGGCTCCAACAGCGACGCCGGGAGCTACTTCCAGTGCGACGCCGTCGCCCTCACCAAGCAGCTAGTTCTGTAGGCGGTTGAAAGGCCGGCGCCTGCTCCCTTCCGGGGGCGGGCGCCGGCCTTTTCCGTTGGCGAGACACACATCACGTCGCCTCGATTTGGTCTGCCATTCACCGGACGGTAATGTTGTTCTTGCGACGCGGGGTGGAGCAGTTCGGTAGCTCGCTGGGCTCATAACCCAGAGGTCACAGGTTCAAATCCTGTCCCCGCAACTGGAGAAAAGGTCCGGATCAGTAAACACTGATCCGGACCTTTTGTTTTGCCCTGAAGGTCCCAACCCGGCATCTTCCCTGCTCCGACGCTCTCTCACGCCCCTCGGGTTTGAGCCCCACCTTCTCTCACGTCCCTGGGCTTAAGCCCGGCGCTCGGAAGGCATTGGCAGGCCGACGGCGAAGCGCCTTTTGGCCGCTGGCCACGGTGACCGCAAAATGTTCAGGGTTGAGGGAGTGATCTGCGGCACCTTGGGTGCCATATGGTCAGAAGCACCCTGGGCGGTGGGGTAGAGTTGTTCTTGCGACGCGGGGTGGAGCAGTTCGGTAGCTCGCTGGGCTCATAACCCAGAGGTCACAGGTTCAAATCCTGTCCCCGCAACTGGAGAAAAGATCCGGATCAGTGACAACTGGTCCGGATCTTTTGTTTAAGGGGTAACCGGTACACCGGTGCTAGCATCAAACCCGGATTTGCTGAGGCAAGAAATGGATGGGAAGGCCCAATGGTCAACGACGACTACGAGTTTGGCCTAGAGCGTGAAGTCCTCCAGAGGGACAGCCCTGTTGCCGTGTATCAGCAGGTGGCGGACGTGCTCACGGATCAAGTCAGCCGCCTGGAGCCGGGGTCGCGGATTCCCACGGAAGAGTCCCTGATGGATGCCTACGGCATTAGCCGGACCACCGTCCGGAAGGCGATCGAAACACTGGTTGTGAAGGGCCTGTTGGTCCGTAGGCAGGGCAAAGGGACGTTCGTGATGGCTCAGCGCCCCGTCAAGATGCTGAATCGTCTGGCACCGTTCATGGAGACGTTCACGGCGGCCGGCATGAAGACTGTCAAGGGACTCATCGAATACAAGTGGATGGAGAAGGACAAATCGGTGCCAGCCAAGCTGGTTTCCGATGACAATCTAGTTCTGGTCATCCGCCGCTCCTACTCAAGCGCGGGTTGGCCTTATGCCATAGCCGAGATTTTCATCCCCTCGCACATTGGACGCCACATCAGCCTCGCCGATGCCGAACGGAACTCCATCTATCAAGTTATCCAAGACAGGACACTGAAGCCCCTCCATCGGGCGGAAATCACTGTGACAATGCATGCACCGCCCGAGCACCTGGCAGACGCTCTGAACGTCCGCGGGTTTGCTATGGTGCCACGCTTGGAGCGGACTACTTTAGGCCCGCATGGAGAGGTTCTGGAGTGCACGGTGACCTACTTCCACCCCAAGGGATTTGAAATCCGCGCTGAAGTGGCAACCGACGTCAGCCCCGGCCAGGATTCGCCAGTTCCTTCGGCAGGTTAGGTGAAAACCGAAAAATGGGCCGGATCCCTGCGAGGATCCGGCCCATTTCCTGGTTCAGCGGTATGTTGAGGCAATCCGCCCAGTGGAGTTGCAGCCCGTTTAGTTCCTAGAGCTTGTCGAAGTCAGCTTCGTCGACAGTTGCGCCGGTTGACGCCGGAGCTCCCGCGCCGATGGCAGGCTTGGAACCGCCCGACTTCAGGGCCGCAAGACGGGCTTCGATCTCGGTCTGCTCTCCGAGATCTTCGAGCTGGTTGAACTGCGCATCGAGGCTGGAGCTGGCGAGTTCCTGCTGGCCCAGGACCTTGGCCTCTTCGCGGCGGATCTTCTCTTCGAAGCGGCCCACCTCGCTGGTGGGATCCATGATGTCGATGCTCTTAAGGGCATCGTGCACCTGGGACTGCGCGGCAGCGGTCTTGGAGCGTGCCACCAACTCGTTGCGCTTGGCGGTGAGTTGGTTCAGCTTGTTCTTCATCTGGTCAAGCCCGGTCTTGAGCTTGTCCACCACCTCGGTCTGGGACGCGATGCTCGGCTCTGCTCCCTTTGCCTCGGACTCCGCCGTCATCTGGCGCTGGATGGCTACCTTGGCAAGGTTGTCGAACTTTTGGGCATCAACGGAATCACCGGAAGCGCGGTACTCGTCGGCTTTCCGGGATGCTGCCAGGGCCTTGTTGCCCCAATCCTGAGCGTTCTTGACGTCCTCGTTGTAGTCCGCCTGAAGCATCCGCAGGTTGCCGATGGTCTGGGCCACGGCTGATTCGGCCTCGGCAATGTTGTTCGTGTAGTCGCGGACCATCTGGTCCAGCATCTTCTGCGGGTCCTCAGCCTGGTCCAGCAAGGCGTTGATGTTTGCCTTGGCGAGCTGTGAGATCCGACCGAAAATGGACTGCTTAACCATGGTGTTGCCTTTCGTCCTGCTCAGTGGTGACACTGAAATCAGTGATCAGTTGTTGTACCGCTTCTATGCGGGGCGTGGACCCCGCCTAGTCTGTCTGGCTAGAAGCTGCCGGAGTCTCCACCGCCAAAGTCGCCCCCACCGCCGCCGAAGTCACCGCCGCCGGAATCGCCGCCGAAGAAGCCACCGCCTCCGCCGTCATTCCCGCCGCCCCAGCCGCCTCCTCCACCGTTCAGGATGGAGTTGATGAGGATGCCGCCGAGTATTGCTCCGCCGAGGCCGCCGCCTCCGCCGCCCCCGCCGAACATCCCGCCGCGGCCGTAGCCTTGGTCGGCGTAACCGAACTGGTCGACGTCAGACTGCGCGAGTTGCGCCGCCTGGGCTGCCAGCGAATGCGCCTGCTGTGCATAAGTAAGAGCGGTCACGGGGTCGTTGCGCGAAATCGAAAGCGCGTAATCGAGGTTGCGCTGCGCTTCCGCCAGCCTTGTCCGGGCCTCTGTGCCCACGCCACCGCGGCGGGCTGTGATGTAGTCCGATGTTGCGCTGATCTGCGCCTGGGCGGCCATGATTGTTTGCTGCAGGGAGGCCTGTGCTCGGCGGGCCTGCTCCTGCTGGTCGCGGATGCCGGACAACGACTGATCGAGCGCCTGGTGGGCTGACTCTACGCGGCTCAGCGTCGCAATGGGATCGATCTTTCCGCCTTGGATCTCGGTCTTCACCTGTGCCAGGGCGGCTTCCACGCCGGCCACGGGCCCGGCGAGTTCCGGGTGTTCGCCGGACTGGATCATCGCACGGGCCTGGGCAAGGTCCTGGCTGGTCTCCGCCACGGCGCCTTCCAAGGAGGAGCGTGCCTCATCAAGGCTGCCTGCCGTCTTGGAGATGGCATCGATCAGCACGTTGGTCTGGTGCAGGCTTTCTTCTGCGGCACGAACTGCCACAGCAGCCAGGCTGTTCTCGCCGGTTGCCAATTTTTCCTGGGCGGCGGTGGCGGCGTTCTGCACGAATGCGAGTCGCTCCTTGGCCTGCAGGATGTTGTCTGAGACCTGAGCCAAGGCGGACTCGGCGTACTTGGCGCGCAATCCCTCTAGGGACTGCTCTGCGCTGGCGATCTTGGCATCGGCTTCCTTGGCTCCCGCAGTTACTGCTGCCAAAGCCTGAGGGGCGTTCTTCTCAAGCTCGCGCAAAGAGTCGAAGTCAGCCTTCTGATCACGCAGTGACGCCAGGGCGGCCTCTGAGCGGCGGATGATTTCGCCAAGCCAGCTCCGCTGCTGCTCTTCGGTATCAGGAATGTGGTCGTCCAGCTGCTGCTGCAGCTTGAACGACTCCGTCATGTGGCCCTTCGCCTCTTCCAAGGCTTTGGTGAAGTTGCCAATAGCAGAGTCACCATACTGCGCCTGGGCGAAACCAAGTTCCTGTTCGCTGGACTTGATGGCGTCGTCCGCCTCGATCAACAGCGAACCGCTCTTCTGGCGCAGTTCCGGAATGGTGAGGCCCGCTAGAGGGTCAAGTTCCTCACCCTGCGGCCCGTAGCTGGCGCTGACGGCCTTGGTGCTGCCCTTCTTGCGGCGGTTTCGGAGATAGAGGTACGTACCGGCGCCGCCTGCTGCGACCACGCCCACCCCGACAAGGACGCCAACGCCGGCGTTGCCGCTGGGCACTGTTCCGCTGCCTCCACCTGCGGCGTCGCCAATGGCAGCAGCAGTGTCAATGGCTGCCTGGGCGTAGTCCTTCTTGCCACCGGCCAGATTGGCAACGACGGCGTTCTGCGCGATGGCAGATTGTTTGGAATAGATGGAGCTGCCCGAGTTAAGGGTGAAGTTGTACTGGCCGGCCGTAGAGATCGCCAGAACGGCGTCGGCCTTGCCCATGCCCCTATCCTTGGCAACGGCCGCAACCCATGCAGCAGGATCGCTTGGATTCTCGAACTTGTCCACCGTGACCACGTACAGGTTGTACTTGTGGTCCTTGAGCGTCTTTTGGATGGCTTCCTGGACTTCGCCTTTTCGGCTACCTAGGACGTTTGCGTCGTCCACGATGTTTTGGCCGGACGGAATGGTCACCGGATCGGCAGCCCAGGCTGCGCCGGCCGGCAGGGCCAACATTCCAGCCAGGCCGATAACGGCGAGTACGCGTTTAACTATTGACCGCATGTGCAACCCTTCAGCACGTCTGCGACTGGAACAAGGCGTACCAATCGTCACAGAATGCTCAGCGCCCCCACGCATGGTGTAAAGCCGCAGGTCGCTGTGGCAATTCCTCTTGATTCTATGGTGCACCCCATGGCCCGTCCACAGGGGTGAATATGCCACCAGCGAAATATAGGAGAGAGCTGCAATGTTGATCCGTTGAGGGTCTTTTTGAAAGGTTCGCACCGGCTGCGGGAACAGGGGCTGGGGTCTTTCAGGAAGCTCCCAGCGAACGTCCGCTTTTGTTCCAGTTATTGGGTACATAGTTATTGGAGACGAGGACGAAAGGAAGACCCATGACGGAGAACCCAGCGCAGGGCACCGCACCAGAGGACCGCGAGCCATCCGAGCCGCGGAATACGACGGGGGAGCAGGGCGATGCAGCCGCCACCCAGCAGCAGCCTGCCTGGACGTCGGGACAAGCGGCCGCTACGGACGGCACTGCACAGCACACCACTCCGCTGCCTGCCTTCCAGCGGCCGGCAGCCCAGCATCAGTCCCAGCAACCGCAGCAGCCGCAGTACTACGGCGCTCCGCAGCAGAATGATCCGGCTCACCGCCCTAGCTACCCCCAGCACCAGCCGTTCTACGGGGGTTCAAACCCCGGAACAAATGGAAATACCGGCAGCCAGTTCCACAACGCACCGGGATTCCAGAATGCCCAAGGCCAGAATGGCCCCGGAATGCAGCACACCCCAAACCACTCTTCGGCGGTAGCCAACAAGCGTAAGCCGGCATTCGGTGTCGGCACCCTTGTGGCAAGCATGCTTGCGGCAGGTTTGATCGGTGGCGGTGTTGTGGCCGGCAGTAACGCCCTGTGGGATAACCCCGCCCCGGCTGCTTCAACGGGCGGGCAGTCCAGCACGGTCATCGTGAACAACAAAGACGACGTCAACGTCATTACCGCTGCGGCAGCCAAGGCATCGCCCAGCGTGGTGACCATCAAGGCGACCAGCGGCAACGAGGGCGGAACGGGTTCCGGCATCATCCTCGACGACCAAGGCCACATCCTCACGAACACCCACGTCGTAACGTTGGACGGTGCTACCGCCAACGCTGCCATCGAGGTCCGGACGAGTGACGGAAGGGTCCTGAAGGCCACAGTGGTTGGCACGGACCCGTTGTCAGACCTCGCCGTGATCAAGGTGAGCGATGCATCGGGCCTTGTCCCGGCGACTCTGGGTGACTCGTCCAAGATCAACGTGGGGGACACCGCCGTCGCTATTGGCTCGCCGTTGGGCCTCACCGGCACGGTGACGGACGGCATCGTGTCCACGCTCAACCGCACCATTAGTGTTGCGTCGTCGGCTGTGCCAGAGGGGACTCCGGATGAGAGCCAGGGCGATGATGAGGGCTTCCAGTTCGCGCCGCCGAACGGTGGCCAGAGCCAGCGGACTGCCAATGAGGGTTCCATCGCCATTAACGTGATCCAGACTGATGCAGCGATCAATCCCGGCAACTCCGGCGGTGCCCTGGTGAACAGCAAGGGCGAGGTCATCGGCGTCAACGTTGCGATCGCCTCGGCGGGCAGCGGATCATCCGATTCTTCGGCCGGGAACATCGGCGTCGGCTTCAGTGTCCCGATCAACCACGCCAAGCGCGTCGCGCAGGAGATCATCGATACCGGCAAGGCCAGCCATGGTCAGTTTGGTGTGTCCGTTCGTTCGAAGTCCTCTTCAGGCAGCGATTCAGGCTTCTCCGTGGGGGCTGAGGTTGCCTCGGTGACGTCGGGTTCGGCAGCTGCCAAGGCTGGGCTCAAGGTCGGTGATGTCGTTACCAAGTTCGGCGACTACACCGTGAGCGATCCCAACCAGTTGACCGCCGCTGTCCGCGAGCAGCCGGCCGGTGCCAAGGTGAAGGTCACCATTCAGCGTGGTGGCCAGACACAAGAGGTAGAGGTCACCCTCGACGCCGCCCAGCAGTAGGCGGCCCATTAGCAGGCAAGAACAACGTACGACGGCGGACGGCACCTCCCTGGTGTCGCCCGCCGTTTTGCTGTGGCCAAGCAGTCAACCGCAACAAACGCATCGCGCGTAGCTGAAACAGGACTTAACGCGGGGAGTGGTTTTCTGCGGGCAATATGCTTAGCTAGGACGAGCCCACGCGATGGGCAATTTACGGCCACGCTGCTGCGTTTGGCCGTCCACAAGCATGGAAGGCTGCTTCGAAGACAGTGGAAGAGACATTGAAGATTGTCGTTCTGGTCAAGCACGTCCCGGACGCCCAGTTCGACCGGCACATCACCGGACCTGGCAACACAACCGACCGTGAAGAGAGCATTTTGTCCGAACTGGACGAATACGCCCTCGAGGCAGCGCTCCAACTGGCAGAGGAACGCGGCGGCCCGAAGGCCGGAAACGAGGTTATTGCCTTGAGCATGGGCCCGTCCGGTGCGGTCAATGCTGTGAAGAAGTCCCTCCAGATCGGCGCGTATTCCGGCGTCCACCTCAGCGATGACGCTTTGGCTGGTTCGGATGCTGCTGCTACATCTCTGGCACTTTCCGCCGCCATCCGCCACATCTCAGCCGACGGCCGACCGGTGGACCTGGTTCTGACGGGCATGGCCTCCACGGACGGCGAGACGTCGCTCATCCCCGCCCAGCTTGCCGAACGTTTGTCGTTCCCGCAGGTCACCTTTGCCTCCAGCCTTGAGGTCGCGGGCGGCCAGGTCACGGCCCGCCGCGACGCCGGCGCCTTCTCCGAGACGGTTGAAGCGCAACTCCCTGCAGTGGTCTCGGTGACCGACCAGATCAACGAACCGCGCTATCCCAATTTCAAGGGCATCCTGGCTGCCAAGAAGAAGAAGATTGCCTCCCTGACGCTGGCCGACATCGGCGTGGACGCCTCACAGGTCGGCTTGGCCGGCTCGTGGACAGTGGTCGAGTCTGCAGAGGCACGCCCACCGCGGACAGCAGGAACCATCATCACAGACGACGGCGACGCCGGCATCAAGCTGGTCGACTTCCTCGCCGCACAGAAGCTGCTCTAAAGGGGACTCCAACCATGGCAAATGCACTTGTTTTCATTGATAACCCGGGAGCAGCGCTCAAGAAGAGCAGCCTGGAGCTCCTGACCATCGCCCGTTCCCTGGGGGAGACCGCCGTCGCGTTCACCGGGCAGCTGCACGACGACGTCGCCGCCACCTTGGGTGCATACGGTGCCACCACGGTCTACCAGCCGTCGGTGGACAACCTCGACAACTATTTGGTGGGACCCAAGGCCGCTTACCTCGCCGCTGCCGTGGCAGCGTCCGGAGCTACGACGGTACTCCTGGACAACTCGCCTGAGGGCAAGGAAATCGCGGGCAGGCTCGGCATCAAGCTCAACGCCGGCGTCATCACCGACGTCGTGGGCGTTGAGGCTGACGGCACCGCGCACAAGTCGGTTTTGGCGGGCTCCTACAACACCACCGCTAAGGCCACCACTCCGGTGACGGTTCTTTCGGTCAAAGCCAACAACGTAGAGCCTGCACCGGCTGGTACTGCGGCAGCCCCGTCAACCTCCACGGTAGACGTTCCGGCAGACGCCATCGCGAACTCCGCACGCATCGCGGCGCGGACCGAGAAGCCCGTCAGCGGCCGGCCGGACCTCAGCGAAGCAAGGATCGTCGTTGCCGGTGGTCGTGGCGTTGACGGCGACTTCGGCCCGCTCGAAGAGCTTGCCGATGCCCTGGGCGCGGCAGTTGGTGCGTCCCGCGCCGCTACCGATGCAGGGTGGATCGGCCACGACGCACAGGTTGGCCAGACCGGCGTCACGGTGTCACCGCAGCTCTACATTTCTGCCGGCATCTCAGGGGCCATTCAGCAAAAGGCCGGGATGCAGACTTCCAAGGTCATTGTGGCCATCAATAAGGACGCAGAATCGCCGGTGTTCGAGATTGCCGACTACGGCATCATCGGTGACCTCTTCAAGGTTCTCCCGCAGGCAACTGCGGAGATCAAGAAGCGGAAAGGCTGATCCCTTTGTCCACTGACGCCATGTCAGCGAAGAGCCCGTTCGACGCCTCTACGGAGCGCGTTGAGCGGGTGCTTTGTTTTACTGCCCATCCTGACGACATCGACTTTGGCGCTGCCGGGACCATCGCGGCCTGGACGGCGGCCGGCGTCGAGGTCAGCTATTGCATCATGACCGACGGCGACGCCGGCGGCTTTGATCCGGTGGATAGGGAACGAATCACCGAACTCCGCGCAGAGGAGCAACAGCGGGCAGCAGCCCTGGTGGGAGTCACCGACATCCATTACCTGCATGAGCATGACGGCTACCTTGAGCCGACACATGGCGTCATCAAGCAAGTAGTGAAGCTGATTCGCGAGATCCGTCCCGACATCGTGCTCACCATGCACCCGGAAAGGAACTGGGATCGCCTGCAGAAGAGCCACCCTGACCACCTCGCAGCAGGCGAAGCCGTTACCCGGGCGGTCTACCCGGCAGTGGAAAATCCCTTTGCCTACCCCGAGCTGGCCGCGGAAGGACTTACTGCCTACAAGCTGCCGTGGTTGTGGTTTATCTCCAGCCCGGATGCCAGGGAGAACTACTTTGTGGATGTCTCGGACCACGTGGAGGCAAAGCTTGACGCCATCCGCGTCCATGCGAGCCAGCACCCGGATATCGAAGGTATGGAGCGCGTGGTCCGGAGCATGATGTTGGCCAACGGGGAGCGTGCCGGCCTGCCCGCCGGGACCAGCGCGGAGGCTTTCCACGTAGTGTCCGTTAACGGGTCAAGCACCATCGCCGGCTTCTGACGTTGCTGTGGTGTAACCCGTGTCATATGCTTGATCTCGGTTAAATCATATTTATTCGAGGAAGGCAGACTTTGATGGCGAAGACTGCGCAGCAACCTGTACTGGTGATTATGGGAGTCTCCGGTTCGGGCAAATCGACTGTAGCCGGCGTATTGGCAGGGAAGCTTGGATGGGACCTTGCTGAAGGCGATGACCTCCATCCTGAAGCGAACGTGGCAAAGATGCACTCGGGACAGGCCCTCAGCGATGAGGACCGCTGGCCTTGGCTGGGTATCATCTCGGATTGGATCAGGGCGCACGTGGATTCCGGAACCCCGGCGATCATCACCTGCTCGGCACTGAAAAAGAAATACCGCGACGTACTCAGGGGTGAAGGCGTTGTCTTCGTCTTCCTGCAGGGGAGCAAGGACAAGATCTCGGATCGCCTAGCCTCCAGGCATGGGCACTTCATGCCGCCGTCGCTCCTGGAATCCCAGTTCGACGCTCTTGAGGAACCCACGGAGGACGAAAACCACATCTCCTTGTGCGTTTCCGCGTCGCCGGCCGAGGAAGCCGACGAAGTCATTGAACGGCTCGGCCTCCGGACCCTGGGCGCCGGTGCCGAAGTGACCGCCTCGTGAGGGTCCTGGAAACAGCGACCCAGGTGCAGGAATGGACAGCGCACGACACCCAACTTCTTGTGGTGGCAGCGCTTGGCATTGCCCTGATTGTGGTTCTGATCGCAAAACTGAAACTGCATCCGTTCCTGGCGCTGGTCTTGGGCTCGGCCTTTGTTGGCTTGGCGTCAGGCGTGGAACTGGGCAAGGTCATCACCAACTTCGAGGACGGCGTCGGGGGTGTCCTCAAGGAAGTCGGCCTGCTCATTGCGCTCGGAGCCATGCTGGGGAAGTTGCTGGCTGATTCCGGCGGAGCCAACCGCGTGGTGGACACCCTGTTGGCTAAAGCCAGCGGCAACAAGCTCGTGTGGATGATCACGCTCGTGGCTGTGATCATCGGCTTGCCAATGTTCTTCGAAATCGGACTCGTTCTGCTGCTTCCGGTGATTGTCCTGGTTACCCAGCGGTCCAAGATGAAGCTGATGCGTATCGCTATTCCGGCGTTGGCAGGCCTGTCCGTGCTTCACGGACTGGTGCCACCGCACCCGGGTCCGTTGATTGCGATCAGCGCAGTCAAAGCGGAACTGGGAACAACGCTCGGCTTGGGCATCCTCGTGGCGATCCCCACGGTTATTATCTGTGGCCCGCTCTTCTCGCGGTTGGCTGCCCGTTGGGTACCTGTTGACGCTCCGGCCGTAGCCGGAGGCATCGACACCCAGCACGCAGCCGATCTGAGCGAAGTGAAGCGCCAGCCGTCGTTCCTTGTGACACTGCTGACCATTATCTTCCCCGTGGTCCTCATGTTGCTGAAGGCTTTGGGCGGCATCATCTGGCCAAACCCTGAAACGGCACCGGCAATCAGGATCTTCTTCGACTTCGTGGGCCAGCCTCTGGTGGCCATGACGTTGGCGGTCCTTTTGGCAATCGTGACGTTCGGATACGCCGTAGGCTTCACCGGCAGCAGGATCACAGCCAAATTGGGTGAAAGCCTGGGGCCCATCGCTGCCATCCTCCTCATTGTGGGCGCCGGTGGTGGTTTCAAGCAGACCTTGATCGGTGCCGGTGTAGGCGATGCCGTCAAGAAATGGGCAGAAGGCGCCAACATGTCGGTCCTGGTGCTCGGCTTCATCGTGGCGGTGGCTCTCCGCCTGGCCACGGGCTCGGCGACAGTGGCGACCGTGACTGCAGCGGGTATTGTGGCACCCCTCGCCAGCAGCCTTAGCCCGACGCACGCAGCCTTGCTGGCCTTGGCCATCGGAGCAGGGTCCCTGTTCCTGTCCCACGTCAACGACGCTGGATTCTGGCTGGTCAAGGAATTGTTCGGCCTTACCGTTGGGCAGACGTTCAAAACCTGGTCCGTGATGGAGACGCTGATCTCCGTGGTGGGCTTCGGCTTCGTGATGCTTCTATCGCTCGTGTTGTAGCTGCGAAAGCAGCCGACAAACGCACGACGCCGGCCGTCCCCTTAGGTGGGGCGGCCGGCGTCGTGCGCTGTTTGGTCATGCGTCAGGCGCTGAGCCCCACCACCAGGACCGGGTCCGTGGTGGGGGCGCTGGATCCGCCAGTGGGTTCCACGGTGATGGCTACGGACGAGGCTGAGGACAGGCCCTTTACGACGGCTGGCTTGGAGAGCGTCTCCGCATCCATGGTTCCCTGCGGTACAGGGGCGGAGCCGTCCTTGGGCAAGGTCCACAACTGGTAGACCTTGCCTTCCGGCGCCGGTGCAACCCCGTCCATCAGAACCACGAAGGAATCTTTGGCCGATGATGCAGAGATGGTGGCCGTACCACCGCCGGGAACAGGCGCGGACTTCTTCTGGACATCCTGTGCCTGCAGAACCTGGTTGACCGGGTCATTCTGCGCAGAAACGTAGGCGCCCACTCCGATGCCGCCCAGTGCAATCACAGCTGCTGCGGCAGCTCCGACGATCCATCTGCGTGCGCCGCCGGCGCGAGTGCGTTCTGCGCGCCTGGCCCTTGCAGCCGAAAGGTCGTCGACGGCGGGATCCGCTACAGCTGGGGCCGCTGGCTCGGCAGGGGGGCGGGTAGCGGCATCCGTGGTGATGCGTTCCATGATGTTGTCGAAGAGTCCGGCCGGGGGTGCCTCTTCCGGCGCGAAGCTGACTGACAGTGCCTCGCGGGCTTCGCGGACCCGATCAAGGAACTCAGGACGTTCAGGAGCGTCCTTGATGTAGTCGTCGATCATGGCCCGTTCGTCGTCGTTCACGGCGTCCAGGGCATAGATTTCCGCCAGTTCCAGAACGCGGCCCTCGGCGAGGTCGGTGGCGATGTCGTTGGCAAACATTCTGCGGATAAAGCCTCCACTGGTGTTTTCACTCATATCAACCCACCCCCAGGCAGGTCTTCAGACGTAGTAGTCCATCACGGATGCGGGATTTGATGGTGGGGACAGCGGCACCGAGATGCTCGGCTACTTCCCGGTAGGTCAGTCCGCCATAGTATGCGAGGCGGACGGATTCGCGCTGCGTGTCCGTGAGCGTACCGAGGCAGCGGCTGACAGCTTCGGCCTCCAGGTTCGTGTCGGCTTCCTCTGCCACCAGGTCGCGGTCCGGATCGAGGCTCGCTGCGCCGTACTTGGCTTCGCGGTCGGTTGCCGCTTGCACGGCGCGGACACGGTCAATGGCCCGCCGGTGGGCGATGGTCATCAGCCAGGCCAGTGGAGTCCCGGCGGCACGGTCGAATTTGGCAGCACCCTGCCAAACCTGGATATAGACCTCTTGGGTGGCGTCCTCGCTGAGGTCAGGGTCTATCAGGACGCGCCTGGCCATACCGAACACACGCCGCGAGGTGAGGCTATAGAACTCGGCGAAAGCCTGCTGGTCGCGTGCTGCCACGAGTTCGAGCAAGCCAGCCAGCTGCGAGTTCAGATCAGTCGCAGAGCCGGTAGCTTCGGAGACCGGGGGGCCGGGGTTGTTGGGGATGTCCATCACCGTCCAGCATATGTCGTCCCGTTTGAAACCGGCAGCATAACGGGATTGCGTCGACGGCGCGGCGGTGCAGCGGCTTGCCGTCATCACCCTGGTCTGCAGCGCACTCACGAAGGCTCCCTCAACGAATGTCCAAGGCAGGAGTTGTCCTGCATAAGGTATTCGGTGCTGCGGGGCCGTTGGATGGGCTACACCTTGGCGCCGGCAAATCCGTTCTGCCGCCAAGCTTCAAAGACGGCGATCGAAGCAGCGTTGGCCAGGTTGAGCGAACGAAGCGACGGCTTCATGGGAAGGCGAACACGC
Organism: Paenarthrobacter sp. TA1.8; assembly: GCF_048595705.1. Lineage (NCBI taxonomy): Bacteria > Bacillati > Actinomycetota > Actinomycetes > Micrococcales > Micrococcaceae > Paenarthrobacter > Paenarthrobacter sp. TA1.8. The sequence goes on along the minus strand of NZ_CP184287.1, from coordinate 3,305,111 downwards.
GCTGTAACGTGCGGATCCTGTTTGAGCCAATCCGGCAGGCCCACGGACTCCGGACCGAACATGAGGACGTCGCCCTCGCGGTAACTGATGTCCGTATAGGACGTTTCACCGTCGGAGGTGTAGGCGAAAACCCGTTCCGGCTTGAGTGCGGCCCACGCGGCATCGATGTCCTTGTGGACAGTAACTACGGCGAGATCGTGGTAGTCGAGGCCGGCGCGGCGCAGCTTGGCATCGGAAAAATCGAAGCCGAGGGGCTCCACCAAGTGAAGCTCGGCCCCCGTGATGGCGGCCAAACGGATGGCGTTGCCCGTATTGCCCGGGATTTCTGGAGTGTGGAAGAGGATGCGGAACACGGTCCCATCTTAGTCAGCCCCGTAGAAGTCGGCTGCGCCTAGTGCATCCCGCGAAGCAGACGTGCCAGAACTGGTATCACCACAGTGTTCGGCGCTGGCCCTGAACTGAGAAATTGCTTGAGCCCCCTCACCAGCCCTGCCGCGTTGACTACTTCCACAGCGTTGTGGCTCGACTGGCCCTTGCCGTATTGGTCGATAACTGGTTCGTGGAGGTTGCCGTCAGGGCTGTGCAGAACCACCCAGCCGGTGACATTGAGTTCGGGAAAGAGGTCCTGCATGTGGCGGACGATGTGCGCGAGCTGCGGTGGAGCTACCGAACGCCCGCCGTGCCGCAGCGAGTGGCCATCCCAGGCATAGGCACCTTTGGGCAGGAGCATCGAACCGATCAACGCCAGCCGGTAGCCGGAAAGGACGGCGTGATCGATGTGATTGTTGTCCGACGGCGAGCGCAACCCGTTGATCAGCCGGGCGGCGGGTATGGCAGTCAGGACCTGCCGGCTGATGAGCTGCACAGTGCGCATCTCGCGTTGAATGCGGGCCTCGGCTCCAAATATGCCGCGTTTGCGGGGGAGCCCGTGGACCTGCTGGGCCGCTTCGGCCGCTGAAATGAGCGGAACCTCGGTGGGATCGTCAAACGCAGGGACATAGACCGGGGGGTCGCCCGCCGTATTGCGCTGGGCCTGGGGTCGCTTGACGTTTGTGGTGGCGGAGGGACCCGGCGTGGCAGTGCCGGTGTAGTCCCCGGGCCGGGGCTGACTGACGCTTGAGGCTCCACGGGCGTACCTTCGGTCGTACTCGGCCCGTCGTTTGGGATCAATCAGGGTTTCGTAAGCGAGGGTGACACGCCGGAACATCTCGGCTTCTCCACCGTGGTCAGGGTGTGCCTTCCTGGCAGCCTTTCGGTACGCCACTTTGATCTCCTTGTCCGTAGCTGTGACGGAAACGCGGAGAACCTGATAGTGCGAGCTGTTGCCCTCGGCCAAGCACGGGCCCTTCTCTGTGATGGTGGTGCGCCTCCGGGGAAGCGCGGTACTGGCAAGTTTATCCAGCCACTATGTGAACGTCGGTAACGGGCCCCGTGGTTCCCGCTGGCATAATTCACGCTGTGAACCCTTCGGCAACCGATAACACCTGAGCATGCCGAAGAAAATCGCTGTCGCCATCAACCCTGCTGCCTCATTCGGCCGCGGGCGCAATGCCGGGCACCAAGCCGTAGGTCTCCTCCGCGCCGCCGGCCTGGACGTCGTCGTACTTGAAGCCGACGACTACGACGCCCTGCGGAGTGCAGTGGATGTGACCTTGGCAGCTGGTGTGGAGGCGTTGGTAGTGGTAGGTGGCGACGGCATGGTCCATCTGGGTGTCAATGCGGTTGCCGGGATGGACATTCCCCTCGGCATTGTTCCTGCCGGAACAGGCAACGACGTCGCGCGGCTGTTGGCTTTGCCGCTGAACGACACTGGGGCCGCGTGCCGCAGGCTGCTGGCTGCCCTGGAAACGGGCGGGCGCAGGATCGACGTCGGACGGGTCGCCGCAGGCGGTGAGACCAGCTACTTCGCGGGCGTCCTGTCCGCCGGCTTTGATGCGGCCGTCAACGAGCGGGCCAATTCCTGGCGGTGGCCCCGCGGGAAGAGCCGGTACAACCTTGCGATGCTCACGGAACTGGTTTCCTTCCGGCGAATCACCTACACCGTGACCGCCGATGACGTGACCTGGCGGCAGCCTGCCTTGCTCATTTCAGTGGCCAACGGTCAGTTCATAGGCGGGGGCATGCAGATTACACCTGACGCGGTTCCCGATGACGGGTGGCTGGACATGTTTGTGGTGAAGCCCTTGTCGCGGCTCAGCTTCCTTGCAGTGTTTCCCAAGGTTTTCGCCGGGAAGCACACCAGCCATCCTGCCGTGGAGATCAAGCGCGTCCGGAAAGTGCAGTTGGACGCCGAAAGCGTGGTGGCCTACGCCGACGGGGAGCGCATCGCCGAGTTGCCGGTCGTCGTCGATCTTGTTCCCGCAGGCTTATGGGTGCTTGCCTAGTGCGTGCGCGGTGCTGGCGGGGCCTCGTTGCGGCAGGCGGCTAGACTCGATCGCGGCGACAAGCCGCGGTTGCCGGATATCAGGCGGCACGGCCCGGACGGCAGGGCTTAGGGAGCAGACAGGGAGAAATAGTGGCGAACAACGTTCGACGACGACTGGCCGGCTTGGTTGCCGGCGGAGCCGCAGGCGTCCTGCTGGCCGGCTGCACTGTCAACGTTCCGGATCCGGCAGCCCCGAAGCCTTCGCCATCGGTATCCACGCTGGCTACTCCGACTATCACTCCTGGACACGATGCGGCCGCGGTGGCCGCCAAGGATTTGCCGCTGGCAGCAGGTGGAACCTTGGCACCGGGGGAGCCGGTGACTGTCTCCACGCGGTTGGAGGAAGTGCCAGGCTGGTCCGTGGTTCACTCCGCCCTGCAGGGTGAGACCAGATACAAGAAGACGGACGGATGCATTCTCGCGGTCCGGGTCAGCGTGAACCAGGGGCCGTTGGTGGTGGCTGGCGACGACGTCGCGTCAACCAAGGCACTGTTCGATTACTTGAATGCCGGCGCTGCGGTGGACAGCTTGAAGCCGGCGTCGTTGCGTTGGGGGGAAGACTCTGACAAACCGCAACACAACGTCGAGTTCCTCAGTTTGGAATCCTCTTCAGCATCCGGCGGCCAGTCAGCTGTTGTCTTGGCCAGGTTGTTCAGCGCCCCCGCGTCCTCGGTGTATGTCTCCCTGGCATGCCCGGATGACAAGACCTTGGCCCCGGCGCGTGCTGAGATCATGGCCCAGCTCGTCGTGGTACCGCCGTCCTGATCCGGGCAGCGCATAAAGCAGCAATTCTTGTTTTTAGAGTTAACGTAATGCATGGGCACTTTCGACCTCCCGTGGATCCGCAAAATCGCAGCTATCGCTGCGTTGGGCGATGAGAACCGCCGCAAGTTGTATGAATACGTTCTGAATGCCGGCAGCGCGGTGGGGCGGGATGAGGCGGCCTTGACTCTGGGCTTGCCCCGCAGTTCGGTGTCTTTCCATTTGGACCGCCTGGTTCGCGAAGGACTTTTGCAAGTCGAGTTCAGGAAGTCGCCCGACAGGACGGGTCCAGGCTCGGGGCGGCCATCCAAGCTCTACAGGCCCGTGGTGGATGAGATTAGCGTCTCCATCCCGGAGCGGCACTATGACCTCGCCGGCCACCTCATGGCTGCAGCCATCCAGCGGGCTGAGTCCGATGGCGCTCCCGTTGAGGCTGCCCTGCGTGAGGTCGCTTCAGCCAGGGGAAGAGAGTTGGGAAGGCCTGGCGATTTCCTGGGTGCGATCTCGGAGCTTGGGTACCATCCCACCCCCGATGCATCCGGGGGATACCGCCTGCTGAACTGTCCCTTCCATCGCCTGTCGCTGGACCACAAGGAGGTAGTGTGCGCCATGAACGGCGCCTTCCTCAGCGGTGCTGCGACGGCCTCCGGACTCAGCGCCGACGTCGTCGTGCCGGATCCGGACCATGGACCGGGACACTGCTGTGCGCGCATCACCACTCTTGAGGGCGATTCCTGAGCGGGCGGCTCCTGAAGGCTCGTCGTCGGTAGAATTGCAGGGTGCCTGTTTACCTTGACCATGCTGCAACCACGCCCCTGTCGGCCCAAGCGCTGGCCGTCATGACGCGCGAGCTCGCGCGGACGGGGAACCCTTCGTCGCTGCACGGCGCAGGGCGCCGCGCGAGGCGGGCGGTAGAGGACGCACGGGAGACGCTCGCCGCGGCTGCCGGGGCACATCCATCTGAGGTTATTTTCACCTCAGGCGGGACCGAAGCGGACAACCTGGCAGTCAAGGGGCTGTTTTGGGCCAGGCGGGACGAGAACCCGCGCCGCACGCGCATCCTCTGCTCCGCCGTCGAGCATCATGCGGTCATGGATACCGTGGAGTGGCTTGAAAAGCACGAAGGCGCGCACGTTGTATGGCTTCCCGTGGACGCTGACGGGAAGGTCCGGATGGACGTCATCAAGCACGAAATCGAACGGGAGCCCGAATCGGTAGCCCTGATCACCGTCATGTGGGCCAACAATGAAGTAGGCACCCTCCAACCGGTTCCGGAGATCGTGGAGCTGGCGAAGCCGCATGGCATTCCGGTCCACTCCGACGCTGTCCAGGCGTTCGGTTCCGTTCCTGTGGATTTTCGTGGTTCCGGGCTCTCCGCAATGTCCGTCTCAGGGCACAAGCTTGGTGGTCCCGTAGGGGTTGGCGCCCTTTTCCTGGGGAGGGCTGTGAAATTGACGCCGGTGCAGCACGGGGGCGGCCAGGAGCGCGATGTACGGTCCGGGACGTTGGACACTCCCGCAATTGCTGCCTTTGCCGCAGCCGCCGAGGCTGTGGCGGCAAACCTGGAGCGTGAACGTGAACGCCTCAGCTCGTTGCGCGACCGCCTCATCCGCGGGGTACTCGAATTGATTCCCGACGCGGTGCTGAGGGGTGCTCCCGGGGACGGTCGGCTGCCGGGAAACGCCCACTTCACCTTCCCTGGTTGTGAAGGCGACTCACTGCTCTTTCTCCTGGACCTGGCGGGTGTTGAATCTTCTACGGGTTCGGCGTGCACCGCTGGGGTGCCCAGGCCATCACACGTCCTCCTGGCCATGGGCTTGGACGAGGATACTGCCCGCGGCGCCCAGCGATTTACCCTGGGCCACAGTTCCACCGAGGCGGATGTGGACGCGCTCCTGAAGGCACTTCCCGAGGCATGCCTCAGGGCCAGGCAGGCAGGAATGGCTGGTCATGAATCCAGCATTCAGACAGCGGCGACGGTAGCCCGGCAAGCCTCGGCAGAAACTTTGTAGAGACTCCTGCTAGCCAGGCACCAGTTCGTCCAGCGGTACTCCGGGATCCGTCAGTTTCGCTACATCTACCGGGACGCGGTTCGAAATCAATGCCTTGATGGGTTTCTGGACGCGGCTCTGGTTGACGCTCATTCCGGCCACTACATTGCCCTCCCTCAACCAGAAAGCAATGAAGCTGCCCTCATCCAACGAGCCGCGAATCACCGGTGGGATTCCGAATGTCAACGAGGGAAAGCCCGAGTACTCCATGCTCAGGCTGAACTGGTCCGTATAGAAGTAGGGCACCACATCCAATCTGGCGTCCTGGCCCATCATGGACTTTGGCGCCACTTTGCCGCCGTTGAGTGCGTTGGCCCAATGCTCGCTGCGATGGTGCTCGCCGGTAAAGGGATGCAGTGCGTTGGCGACGTCTCCGGCGGCCAGCACATCCGGAGCGCTGGACCTCAGTCCGGCATCCACCAGTATTCCATTGCGTATTTCAAGCCCGGCGGCTTCGGCAAGTGCTGTGTCCGGTACGACGCCGACGGCAACGATGACGACGTCAGCAGGCAGCATTTCGCCGGTATTGGTGCGAACCGCCGTCGCCTTGCCGTCCTGTCCATCAATCCCGACGGCGCTTGCCGGGAGACGGAAACTGACGCCTTGGTCTTCATGGAGACGTTGGAAGTATAGGCCGAGTTCAGGGCCGATAGCGGCACTCAAAGGTATGTCTTCCAGCCCCAGCAGCGTGACGTCGTTGCCGTACGTGCGGGCTGCAGCGGCCAGTTCCATGCCGATCCATCCGGACCCTATCATGACCACCCTCCGTCCTCCGCCTTTCAGGAGGGAACGAAGTCGTAGGCTGTCATCCAGTGTCCGGAACGTCATGACTCCGTCAAGGTCTACGCCGGGAAGCGGGAGAGTACGAGGCCGGGCACCCGTAGCCAGAAGCAGTTTGGAGTAGCCGAGGCGTCGGCCGTCGGCCAGAGTTACCTGATGTCCATCAGGGTAGATCCGGCTGACGGGGCTGCCAAGAAGAAGCTCGACGTCGTTCTCCCCGTACCAGTCCCCGGGTACTACGAGGGCAGAATCTGCGTCAGCTTTACTCAGGAGGAATTCCTTGGACAGGGGTGGGCGTATGTAGGGTGTCCGGTGCTCGGCGCCCACCACGGTGACGTCCCCTCCGTAGCCCTCGGCCCGGAGGGTTTTGGCCGCATTAGCCCCGGCGAGCCCGCCGCCCGCAATAACGATGTGTTCGTTTGCCATGTCAGCTCGATTCTAAAACCACTAGTTTTGACTTTAGAAGCAGGGGTGTGGCCAGTCAAGGGGTTTTAGGGCGGGCGTGGCACTACGGGCTAGAATGGATGGGCACGCCGACTCTTCCCAGCCGGATCAGTTGCTCCAAATCCCACAGACACAGAAAGCCAGCATGCGAGTACTTGCAGCAATGAGCGGCGGAGTAGACTCCGCCGTGGCCGCAGCCCGGGCCGTGGAGGCCGGACACGACGTCGTCGGAGTCCACCTTGCGTTGTCGCGCATGCCCGGCACCCTGCGCACAGGAAGCAGGGGCTGCTGCACCATCGAAGACTCGCGCGATGCTTGGCGTGCCTGCGACGTCCTGGGCATTCCCTACTACGTGTGGGACTTCTCGGAGCGTTTCAAGGAAGATGTGGTCCAGGACTTCATTGATGAGTACGCTGCGGGCAGGACGCCCAACCCTTGTATGCGGTGTAACGAGCGGATCAAGTTCGCCGCCCTTCTGGAAAAGGCCATTGCGCTGGGCTTCGACGCCGTGTGCACCGGTCACTATGCCAAAGTCATTGAAGACGCCGACGGCAACCGGGAACTCCACCGCGCCGCCGATTGGGCCAAGGACCAGAGCTACGTTCTCGGTGTGCTGACCCACGAGCAACTCAAGCACTCCATGTTCCCGCTGGCGGACACCCCTTCCAAGGCTGAGGTGCGTGCCGAGGCCGAGCGTCGCGGGCTGTCCGTGGCCAACAAGCCGGACAGCCACGACATTTGCTTTATTTCCGACGGTGACACCCGCGGATGGTTGGCCGAGAAGATTGACATGACAACCGGCGACATCGTTGACGAAACCGGTGTCAAGGTTGGCGAACATCCCGGTGCCAACGCGTTCACGGTGGGGCAGCGGCGCGGCCTGAAGCTGGGAACCCCCGCGGCAGACGGTAAGCCCCGGTTCGTCCTGGAGATCCGCCCCAAGGAAAACAAGGTGGTCGTGGGACCGGAAGCCCTGCTGGCGATCGACGAGATTCGCGGTATCAAGGTTTCCTGGGCGGGCGTGCCCATTTCCGAAGTCGCCACCGGCGCTGAGTTCGACTGCCACGCCCAGGTCCGGGCGCACGGCGATCCTGTTCCGGCAATCGCCCGTGTGGAATCCGTTGCTGACGAATCCGGAGTGGAGCGTGCCCAGATCGTTGTCACGCTGACGGATCCCTTGAGAGGCGTGGCGCCGGGCCAGACCGTCGTTCTCTACCAAGGCAGCCGCGTCCTGGGACAGGCAACCATTGACGCCGCCCGCTCACTCCAGCGGGAAGTCCTCTAGGAGCCGGCACCTTCCCGGTGAAACCTACTGGAAAGTAAATTTTGTGTCTCGAATCACAAAATGAAGGGTTCGCGGCCTTCGAAGTCTGATTGAATCGTGGAATCAAGAGTGCGCGCCGTCACAAATATCCCACGGCGGCGCGCCGAATCCATCGAACAGAAGGTTCACCAGATGGCACTGAACAAGAAGGCCCTGCACGGCGTTATCGCGCTGGCGGGCATTTCCGCGCTCGCCCTGACGGCATGCACGGGTCCCTCCGGCGGCGGTTCATCATCCGCCCCGGCCGCCGCAGGCCCCATCGCCTACGGCACTACTGACAAAGTCACGTCGCTGGATCCCGCCGGGTCCTATGACAACGGTTCGTTTATGGTGATGAACCAGGTCTACTCATTTCTCCTGAATTCGAAGCCCGGCGGTGCGGAGCCCGTTCCCGACCTCGCCGAATCGTCGTCGTTCACGGCGCCGTCGGAATACACCGTCAAGCTCAAGTCGGGGCTCAAGTGGGCCAACGGGCACACTTTGGATTCCAAGGACGTCAAACACTCCTTCGATCGGCAGGTGGCAATCAACGATCCCGCCGGACCTGCCTCGCTGCTGACCAACATCGAAAGCGTAAGTACGCCCGATGCCACCACCGTGGTATTCAAGTTGAAGAACGCCAACGACCAGACGTTCAGCCAGATCCTGAGCAGCCCTGCCGCGCCGATCGTGGACGATGAAGTCTTCCCGGCCGACAAGATTCTTTCGGACGACGAGATCATCAAAGCGAACGCGTTCTACGGCCAGTACACGATTGACAGCTACAAGAAGAACGAACTGGTCAGCTTTAAGGCCCTCGCTGACTACCAAGGCGTTCTTGGGAAGCCCGCCAATGATGCTGCCACCATTAAGTACTACGCCAGCCCCACCAACCTGAAGCTGGAAATCCAGCAAGGTGCCATTGACGTTGCCTTCCGCAGCCTGAGCGCCACGGATATCGACGACCTGCGCAAGGACTCCAAGGTCAAGGTCCTCACCGGACCGGGTGGCGAGATCCGCTACATCACCTTCAACTTCGACACCATGCCGTACGGAACCAAGGCAGCCGGCGCAGACCCTGCGAAGGCACTCGCAGTTCGCCAGGCCGTGGCCAACCTCGTTGACCGCCAGGCTATCGCTGACCAGGTATACAAGGGCACCTACCTGCCCCTGTACTCCAACGTTCCGAGCGGATTCCTCGGCGCCAACGAGTCGTTCAAGGACGCCTATGGCGATGCCGGAAAGCCAAGCCTGGACAAGGCAAAGAAGGTCCTGACGGATGCCGGCATCACGGAACCCGTCGCACTGAACCTGCAGTACAACCCGGATCACTACGGCGGATCCTCCGGCGATGAATACGCCATGGTCAAGGAGCAGCTGGAGAAGTCCGGTCTCTTCACCGTGAACCTGCAGTCCACAGAATGGGTCACTTACAGCAAGGCCAGCCGTGCCGACGAGTACCCGTTGTTCCAGTTTGGCTGGTTCCCGGACTTCAGCGATTCCGATAACTACCTGACGCCGTTCTTCCCGGAAGGCGGCTTCCTGAAGAACCATTACAACAATCCCGAAGTCAATGGGCTGATCGCCAAGCAGCTGACGGATGCGGACAAGACCAGCCGCGAGGCTGCCATCAAGGATGTCCAGAACGCCTTGGCCAAGGACATTTCCACCCTGCCCCTGCTCCAGGGCGCCCAGGTGGCGGTTGCCGGAAGCGGCGTGAATGGCGTCGAGAAGACACTGGACCCATCGTTCAAGTTCCGCCTCGGAGTAATTTCCAAGTAACCGCACCTATGTGAAGAAAGGGAGGCGGGACACTGATCCGGTGTCCCGCCTCCTTTGCTGACCACCCAGGTGGCCGGCTCGCATGAGACAACCCCGCGCAATCCACGGGCAGGAAATGCAGGTAACAATGACAACACTTATTGAGGTTCCCGAGGCTGAGCCCGGCATCGTTGCTCCCAAGAGCAAGTCCAAAGCCGGGGGAGGTCTGGGCAGATACATCGTGGTCAGGTTTTTCCTGATCATCCCCACCGTCTTCATCTTGGTGACTCTCGTCTTCTTCCTGATGCGGGTCATTGGAGACCCCATCACGGCATCGCAAGGCGGACGCCTGCCCCCGGACGTCCTGGCCCAGCGAATACAAGAGGCCGGCTACGATCGGCCCGTCCTGGTCCAGTACTTCGAATACCTGGGCCAACTCATCACCGGCAATTTTGGCAGCACCATCACCGACCGGCGGCCAGTGGTGGAAGTACTCACCACTTTCGGTGCAGCCACACTCGAGCTGTCGATCAACGCACTGATCGTCGCGCTTGCAGTCGGCATCCCCTTCGGTCTCATTGCCGCACAGCACCGGGACAAGACTCCTGATGCGTTTCTGAGGTTCTTCGCCATCCTCTGCTACGCCACACCTGTTTTCTTCTCCGGGCTCCTCCTCAAACTGACGTTTTCCGTGTGGCTTGGATGGTTCCCCGTAGCTGGTCGAGCCTCTACGCGAACGGAACTGACCATGAGCGGCCTGGCTGCACCGTCAGGCATTTACTGGCTGGACGCATTGCGCAGCGGCAACTTCGCAGCCCTGGGGGACATCGTGGCCCACGCGGTGCTCCCCGCAGTAGCCCTCGGATTGTTGACCGCCGGCGTCTTCCTGCGACTGGTGCGCACCAACGTCATCGGCACGCTGGGAAAGGACTACGTTGAGGCCGGGCGTTCCCGCGGTGTCAGTGAGTTCCGCCTGGTGACCAAGCATGCCTACAAACCGGCACTGATTCCCATCATTACTGTCATGGGCCTGCAAATTGCGCTGATGCTGGGCGGCGCCATTCTGACCGAAACCACCTTTGAGTGGAAGGGCCTGGGCTATCAACTGGTGCAGTACCTGAACGCGCGCGACTTTGTGGCCGTCCAGGGAATCGTTGTATTGCTGGCCATCATTGTGGCCGTCACCAACTTCGTGGTGGATATTATTGCCGCACTCATCGACCCTCGAGTGAGGTACTGACCATGAGCACTTCCCCATTGACCCGACCCAAGCAGCCCTTGTTCTCAAGGCTTCCCGTGGTAAGCCACTTGAAGAAAAGCGTCGGACTTCAGCGAGGCATGCTCATTGTGGGCGTTGTCCTCAGTGGACTCTTCATCCTTACGAGCATCTTTGCACCCCTCCTTGCTCCCTATGGCTACTCCCAACTCAGCGACGCATCCGGTTCGTTTCCCACCCAGGAAGCTCCGAACTCCAAGCACATGCTGGGAACAACTGTTGGCGGCTACGACGTCTTGTCACGGGTGGTTTGGGGTTCCCAAACAGCGGTGACAGTCATCGTTGTGTCAGTGGCGATGTCCTTGTTCCTCGGTGTCGCCCTTGGTCTGCTCAGTGGATATTTCGGAGGGTGGCTGGACAGGATTCTGGTGGTAGTGGCGGATGCCATCTATGCGTTTCCTACCCTGCTCCTGGCAATCGTAATTTCCATCGTGATCAGCCGGGGACAATCCAGTTTCTGGGGCGGCATCTTCTCTTGTGCTTTCTCCATCACGGTGGTCTTTGTCCCGCAGTACTTCCGGGTCATCCGGGCAGAGACCATTCGTCTCAAGGCCGAGCCGTTCGTCGAGTCGGCCAAAGTGCTCGGGGCTTCCAGCGTGCGCATCATTGGGAGGCACATTTTCAAGAACGCCACCCGGACCCTGCCGCTCATGTTCACCCTGAACGCTTCCGAGGCGATCCTGACGCTCGCCGGCCTGGGCTTCCTTGGCTTCGGCATCGAGCCCACATCAGCCGCTGAATGGGGGTTTGACCTCAACAAGGCACTGGCGGACACTTCGTCCGGTATTTGGTGGACGGGCGTCTTCCCCGGGATCGCGATCGTACTCACGGTCCTGGGGCTGACCCTCGTGGGCGAGAGCATCAACGACCTCAATGACCCCCGGATCCGTGGACGCAAACGCGCGGGCAGGACGCCAACACCAACAACGGCAGGAACGCCTTCAAACCCGACAGAGGCAGGCAAGCCATGACCACCAACTTGGGAAATGAGTCAGATCACGTCAGCACCGAGCCGCCTGTACTAACCATCGATCGGCTCCAAGTCACCTTCGCCACTGATGGCGGGGACGTTCACGCTGTAAAGGACGTCAGCCTGGAAGTTGGAGCCGGTGAAGTAGTGGCCATCGTAGGGGAATCGGGTTCCGGCAAAACCGTGACAGCCAAAACCATCCTGGGCCTGCTTCCGGAAACTGCCATCAGCTCCGGTGCCGTGGTGATCAACGGCAACAACGTCATCAGCGTCAGCAAATCGACGCTTCGCAAAATCCGTGGCCGGGATGTTGCCATGGTGTTCCAAGAGCCTTCCACGGCCCTGAACCCGGTCTTCACCGTGGGCTGGCAGATTGCCGAAGGTATCCGGGCACACGCCTCGGACGGCCGTCGCATCTCCGCCAAGGAAGCCAAGCACCGGGCAACCGAGGCGCTCCGCAAGGTGGGCATCCCGGATCCTGAGACGCGGGTCAACTACTACCCGCACCAGTTCTCAGGTGGTCAGAAGCAACGCGTGGTAATCGCTGCGGCCTTGGCCCTCAACCCGGGACTGATCGTGGCGGATGAGCCCACCACCGCGCTGGATGTTACAGTCCAGGCTGAAATCCTGCAGCTCCTCCGCGACCTGAGGGACAACTATGGCACCTCAATCGTGCTCATCACGCACAACATGGGTGTAGTGGCAGATTTGGCCGACCGCGTTGTGGTCATGTACCAGGGCGACGTTGTGGAGGAGGCTCCTTCACGGGTCCTGTTTGCCGAACCCCGGCAGGAGTACACCAGGAAACTGCTGGCCGCAGTACCGCACCTCGGACGAAACTCGGCCTCCGAGGGTGCCCGTGGCCGGCTCCACCAGGGAGGCAAAATCCTGGTGGAAGCAAAGAACCTCACCATCGAATACCCCGGCCGTTTCGGCAGGCACGGGTTCAAGGCCGTGGACGACGTCAGCTTTACGGTCTCGGAGAATGAGGTTTTCGGACTGGTCGGTGAATCCGGTTCCGGAAAATCCACCATTGGACGGGCCATAGCAGGCCTGACCCGAACCACGGGAGGCAGCCTGAAGGTTCTTGGGTACGAGATGCTGGACTTCAAAGAGCGTACCTTCCGTCCGCTCCGCAAGGAGATCGGCTTCGTTTTCCAGGATCCGGCGGCGTCTTTCAATCCGCACCTCACGATCGGCGAGTGCGTCGCAGAACCGCTGCTTATCCACACCAAGCCCGGTGCCGCTGAGGCGAGGAAAAAGGTAGGTGAGCTGCTCGAATCAGTCCAGCTGCCGGCGTCGTACGCGGAGCGCTACCCGCACGAGCTGTCCGGTGGGCAGCGGCAGCGCGCATCCTTGGCGAGGTCGCTGGCACTCAACCCGCGCCTCCTGATCGCCGACGAACCCACCTCCGCCTTGGATGTCTCGGTGCAGGCCAAAGTGTTGGACCTGTTCAAGGACATACAGGAGCAGTACGGTTTCGCGGCTCTGTTCATCAGCCACGACCTCGCAGTAGTGGACATGTTGTCCCACTGGGTTGGCGTGCTGTACAAAGGCCAGTTGGTGGAGCAGGGGATCGGAAACCATGTGATGGGCTCACCGCAGCATGAGTACACCAAGAGGCTCATCGCCTCGCTGCCGGTGCCGGACCCCGACGAACAAGCACGACGGCGGGAAGCGCACCGCACTCTGTTGGGCGGCTAGATCGTTGCTTGGCGACTAGACCGTCCCCGGAGAATCCACGCAATGTAGAGAAGGTACGCCCCCCACTGTGGCGGGCGTACCTTCTCCGCGTTAAGGGATACGCCAATAGCTGAGGCCATGGTTGCTGTAACGTGCCTGTCCTGGCCCGCAGGTAACACCCGCGGCTGGACCGCCCCACACCATAGACTGGGGTGCATGACCGAGCAGAACAACGCCCTTCCTGATGACGCCGATTCCTTCAACCCGGCAGCGAGCTCCCTGGCCGGCCAAGTGGACCGTGCAGTCATGGACGAGCTGTTGTCCATCCGGTCCAGCATCGACAACATTGACGCAACACTTGTCTTCCTGCTCGCGGAACGCTTCAAGGCCACCCAGAAGGTAGGAATCCTAAAGGCCACCCACAAGCTTCCCGCCGGAGATCCGGGCCGCGAATCGGCCCAGATCGCCCGCTTGCGACGGCTGGCCGAGGATGCGCACCTTGATCCAGCCTTCGCAGAGAAATTCCTCAACTTCATCATCAGCGAAGTGATCCGCCATCACGAGGCAATCGCCGAGGATCACCAGATTTCCAGCCAGCAGGCCTAAGCCGTGGCGGAAATGGCTAATTTGCGCGCCAGCGCCACCGCACTGGGCCCGTGGCCCGGAAGCGACCCCGCGGAAGCAAACCGGATCATTCGGGGCGAATTGGGGGACCCCCATCTTCCTTTCCTGCCCGAGTTGCCTGATCGAGGGGTGGGCTCGGATGCTGTCGGGAGGACCGGCTCACTGTTGGTCGACCTGGCAATCGACGTCCAACCGCACGGCTGGCGTCTGGTGGACAAGCCCGGGAAGGATGCCCGGCGCGCCCGCTCTGCGCTCTCGACCGACCTCAATATATTGGCCGACATAGCTGGTGCCGAGGATGTCGCTGCAACGGAGCTCAAAATCCAGCTGTTGGGCCCCATGAGTCTTGCTGCCAATCTTTACCTGCACAACGGCGAACGGGCACTTCTGGATCATGGCGCCCGCAGGGATATTGCGGAATCCTTGGCCGCCGGCATCGCAGAGCACCTCAGGCGCATCGCCTCGGCTGTCCCGGGTGCCCGGCTGGTGGTTCAAATTGACGAGCCGGACATCGCCTCCGTCATGGCAGGCACGATCCCGACGGCGAGTGGCTACCGAACGTTGCGGTCCATATCCGGCGAGGAAGTGACAGGCGCGTGGCGAGTGGTGATCGACGCTCTCAAGAGTGCGGGAGTCGTCGAGGCCGTGGTCTCAGTGCCGGAAATCGAAGCTCCCATCGAGCGTATCCTTGCAGCGGGAGCCGACGGCGTCGCGGTGCCCCTGAAAGCCCTGACGACACGCCAATGGGAGCAGCTGGCTGTAGCAGTGGAGGACGGAAAACGCCTGTGGGCGGGCGCACTGTCAACAGGCGAGCCACAGGCGCAACTGCCACGCACCGCCGAGGTTGTTGAAAGCATCGCGAAGCCGTGGCGGCAGCTCGGGCTTCCTGCCTCGGGCTTGTCGGGACTCCGGGTTACGCCCTCTACGGGGCTGGCTGACTTCAAGCCTTCAAGGGCCAAGGCTGTGCTATCTAAACTGACCCAAGTGGCCGACGGACTGGACCAGCTGGCTCAGGGCTAACTGCGAAAGCGTCAGATTCTCTCTTCCCAGCGGTCTGGTTCCGCATAGCGGGGGAGAGAAGTACCGGGGGCAGCTCCTGGCAGATATGGTGCCAAGCGGTAGTCGAAGCGTCCTGCGTATACAAGGACCAAGCCGATCTGGGGCTGGATGACTTTGACTTGGATGCGGTGCTTGCGCTCTGCGCTGTCCCACCACTGCTCCGCGTAAGCACGCGCATCAAGTGCGGTTGGCAAGGGTACTCGCAAGGGGCCGAGGAATAGTCTGCTTGCTTTGGACACGCCACGAAGGCGGCCCTCTGAGGTAACGCTGACATCCAGGTCCGTGACAAGACGGCGATAACGTCCCACATGGTCCACCAAATGGGCATTTCGATGGTCGGAGCCAGTCAGGACCGCGCTCGTCGTATCGTGGAACAGCCGTGTACCCGAAGGGAAATAGATCTCCCGACGGGCCGTCAGGGCCGGTCGTCCGAAAGGATCCAGATGGGCGTGGTTTTCGATCCGGAACGGAATGCCCTCACCGTAATCAGGAAAGAAAACCTCCTCGCTCCCCGTCAGGGCGAGCAGCGGCCGCAACCACTTTTGACGGCACCCGACAACGTCAAAGACTCCCTCTCCGATTCCATACGATCCGGAGCCGGCAGCCAACGAAAAATACTCCTGGAGCTCCGGGGTTAGCCGGCTGAACTCATCGCCGAGTGCCAGCTGGTAGATGGGGGTATTCATTGCGGTCCTTCCTTGTACGTGGAACTAAACCTTGGAACTAGAGCCTCCCGGCTGCTTTGAGCCGTATGTAGGTGTCAGCGAGTAAGGGAGGAACATCGTGGGGTTCGGCGTCAACCACTTCGGCTCCGAGTTGCCGGAGTTGCGCCGTCACCGCGGAACGCTCCAACAATGCGCGCTCGGCGGCGGCTGCACGGAAAACCTGGCTGGCCGTCGTTCTTTCTTCTTTCATGGCAGACAGCAGGGGATCCCGGACCGAGGCCACCACCACAACGTGTTGGCGCGACAATTGCGCCACAGTGGGGAGGAGCCCCTCTTCGGGGGCGCCGCCGTCGAGCGCTGTCAAGAGGACCACCATGGATCGGTGCGCCGAAACTGCCCGTACCTGAGCCGGAACCTGCTGCCAATCGAGTTCGATCAGTTCAGCTTCCAAGGGGGCCATGGCTTGGACGAGTTGACCCAGCAGATTGCCTTTTGAGGCCGATTCAACGCGTGCGCGAATTCGCCGATCGTAAGCGAGGAAGTCCACGCGGTCGCCTCCGCGCTCGGCCAGCACCGCGAGCAGCAGCGCCGCCTCAATTCCGGTGTCGAGCCGGGGTTCATCCTCGATTCGGGCGGCTGCTGTGCGCGAAGTATCAAGCACGATGACCACTCGCCGGTCGCGCTCCGGGCGCCACGTCCGTACCACCACTGAAGTCCGCCGCGCGGTGGCCCGCCAGTCGATGGACCGGACATCGTCACCGCGGACGTAGTCCCGCAGTGAGTCGAATTCGGTGCCGGCCCCACGGATCTGTACGGCGGCCCTGCCATCCAACTCCCTAAGCTTCCGGAGTTTGGAAGGCAGATGACGTTTTGAATGGAACGGGGGGAGGACCCGCAGTTGACCAGGCAGGGCGCGGGTCCGCTGCCTTGCGGCCAAAGCCATGGGGCCGAACGATCGGATGGTCACGTGGGGGCTTTTGAGGTCGCCGCGACGACGAGGAATCAGGGTCACGGTCATGCGGCGCCGCTCTCCGGACGGGACTACCAAGGACTGTGAAGGGTTCACTGCGCCGGCGGAGGGCTGCCATGTGTCTCTTACCTCGGCACGCAGCTTGCGCCGCGTGCCATTGGTGACAGTGACAACGGAGTCTGTCTCGCCCTCAAGCGTCACGTTTCCAGGTTGCCTGCGTTCCAGGGCAAGCCTCGCGGGCGAGGCTGCCAAGACAAGGTCCGCAACCAGTAAGAGCAGCAGCCCCACGGCCACGAACAGGACGGTGGTCCACGCGGGAAAAACCACCAAGGGCACCAAACCCAGAAGGGCCAGCAACACGAAACGACCCGTAATGGCCACTCAAACCCCCTCGGCCAATGCCGGTCGGAAGATCACCGCGGCACCGGGACGGATGCCAGGATACTGCCCAGGACGGCGTCCACTTGGATGCCGTCCATTTGAGCCTCCGGACGCAGACCCACCCTGTGCCTCAGGCACGGCAACGACAAAGCCTTGACATCGTCCGGAGTCACGAAAGACCTGCCGGACAACCATGCCCATGCCTTTGAAGTGTTGAGTAGGGCGGTGGCTCCACGGGGAGAAACGCCGAGTTGGAAAGAAGGAGCAGACCGTGTTGCGCGCACCACGTCAACTATGTACGCGAGGATTTCCGGAGCCACGGCCACTTGCGCGACAGCCGCTTGGGCACTGGAAAGCTCGACGGCGCCCGCCACTGGCCGTACGCCCGCTGCAGACAGGTTCCGGGGATCAAAGCCGTTGGCGTGGCGACGGATAACCTCGATTTCCTCTGCCCGTCCAGGCAGTGGCATGGTCAGCTTGAGGAGGAACCGATCCAGTTGTGCTTCCGGCAAGGGGTAGGTGCCTTCGTATTCCACCGGGTTCTGGGTTGCCGCCACAATGAACGGGCTTGGAAGCGGACGCGACACACCATCTACCGAAACCTGGCGTTCCTCCATTGCTTCCAGGAGCGAGGCCTGGGTCTTGGGCGGGGTCCGGTTGATCTCATCGGCCAGCATGATGTTGGTGAAAACCGGGCCCTCGCGGAAAGTGAACTCAGAGGTGTGCGAGTCATATACCAGTGAACCCGTGACGTCGCCGGGCATGAGGTCCGGAGTGAACTGGACGCGCTTTGTGTCCAGGCTCAGCGCGGTGGACAACGCCCTGACCAACAGGGTCTTGGCTACGCCGGGTACACCTTCCAGGAGAACATGTCCGCCACAGAGCAGGGCGATCAGCATACCCGTTACGGTGGGGTCCTGACCGACCACGGCCTTGCCCACCTCTGCCCTGACATTCAGCAGAGACTGCCGGGCCGGATCCTCACCGGGCCGGCGCTGTCCGTTTTCTGCGGGTCCGGTTCCCCGAGGCGCACCCTGCGGGCTGGCGTCACCTCCCGCGGAGTGGCTGGTGCTGTCCGTATAGCTGTTTGGCTGGCTGCTCATCGGGCGGTCGCCTCCTGTTCGATTCGTTCGATTTGTTGTGCCCACTGCACCAGTTGTCCTTCGCTTTCCGGCATGAAGTCGATCAGGACAAATCGGACTTCCTGGATTGATTGCTCCGCATGGCGGGCTGTTGCGTCGACTATTGCTTCGGCGGTGGTGTCAGCGCCGAGGTTGAAGTGCCGGGCCAACCGTGAGAGGGTTCCTGCCCTCAAGTTGTTGGCTGCCCGCCCCACAGCCCGTGAATCCTGGTAAAGGCGTGCCCGGCCTTCTGCTGTTTCGACGGCCTTGACCACCACGGGCAGCGGCTCGAATACGAGAGGACCCATGCGCCGGCCCCGCCAAGCGATGGCCAACAGGGCTACCAAGCCCAGCCACGGGCCGGCGAAGGCCAGCCATCGCGGTGCCAGCTCGTTCAGTGTGGGGTTTGAATTGGAGGCGGAGATATCGCCGACGCCCGGGATGTACCACACGAGGTCCGCGTTGTTCCCCAAGGTACGCAGGGCAAGGGCAGCATTGCCCTCCAAGGCTAGGTGTTGATTGTCCATGAGTTCCCTACTGCCCAGGACGATGACCCGCCCATCGGCTGACGCCGCATACAAGCCTGGTCCGTCCTCGCGGGTGGGATAACAAACCACGGGCCCGGACAGGACAGATCCTTGTGCGGACACCCGGCCCGCCGCCCTGGCATCTTCCTGTTCACATCCGGGTTCGGTCACCTGTGTTGCTTCTGGAACCACACCGCCGGGCCGGATCCCCTGGTTCAGGCCATTGAGTGTCCTCAGCCGTGGAGCAACTACCACAACGCGGTCTGCTGCGGCAGTGATCTCCTCCAGTTGGGACCGGTCAAGAAAGCCCTGCGCGTCAAAGAGGAGAACCGTGGCTTCGTCCTTGGCTGACAACGTATCCATAGTGTCTTCAAACGTGTCTGTCCGAGTGACGGAAACTCCGTGGCGTGCGAGGATTTCGGCTGCAGCCATGGCTCCGTCCGGCGCTGGATTCCGTGCGGAGAGCCGCCGGGAATCAGTTGCGCCGGAGACGCTGTTGATGGCCAGGAAAGTGACCAAGCCTGCAAGCAGGGTGCCGAGGGCAATCCATACCAGGTGTTTCCGGAACCAGGCCCTGAAACGTTGACCCGCGGGAAGTTTTTCGGCAGCGGCATTGTCGGTACCCGGGGTGCTATCCTCCAAGATGGTGGTCATCGTGGTACCGCGAATCCGGCGTGGGCTTGTCCTGTGAAGTCGGGCTTCAGCTCAAGAAGATCAGCGTCCAGCTGGCGGACGGACTCATAGTCCGCCCGTGTTGCGGCTTGTTCGCCGTACCGCACGGCGTCGAAAACACCCGCAGCGGCGAGCAGCCTGGCTTGGGCCGAACCAAAAACCTGGCCCAGTTGACCGGCTGCTTCGTCTGCCGTCCTGCCCGCTCGAGCCTCAATGATGTCCCGTTCTTCGGCAGATCGGACAAGAGCGCGAAATTGATCGACGACGGCGGCCGGCCAGTTGCCACTGTCTGCTGCAGTCGCCGCCCTGCTTCGGTAGCCCCCGGCGTCGACGCTCTGGTCTTCTCCATAGAGATCTCCGGGTTCTTTCCGTCGTCGGGCGTTGAGTCTTGGCCGAACGACGACGACGGCAGCGATGATGAGTGCCAGCGCCAAAACCACAATCAACGGGACAGCAAGGTTGGGTCCGGTGCCAGGTCCATCACCTTCCAACGATGCCAGCCAGTCCAGGAAATCCCGCCACAACTGGTCCAGCCAGCCGGGCCTTGCATCCGGATATCGGGGATTCGATAGCTCCTCAGCAGCCCAACGCCGGGCTTCGTCACGGTCCGGTTCCACCGGTGGTTCCATGAATGCCAACGGTGCAATGTCAATGGCGGCGACCTTCATGCGGGAGGCCGCTGCCCGGGGGGAGCGGAAGGAAACTGCCCGCCATCAGGTGGCCAGGTGGTGTTTCGTGTCAACGTGGATGGCCCGCCTGGAATACCGTCAGGATCGGAACCAGTTTCCATGAGCCGCATCAATTCAACATCCAGGCCATCGCGACGCATCCGAAGATCCATGTAGATCAAGCCCGACACGGACGCTTGAAAGGCGAATGTCACGGACCCCACCAACGCCCCAATCGCAGTGGAGATGACAGTGGTCAGAACCAACGTTGAGGTCATCGAGTCGGGATCAGGGTGGGGTGAAACTACTCCACCAATGGCCGCGGAGGCCAAGGACACAGGAATTTGGACGATCTGCGCGATGATTCCCACCATGATGGCTACCACCAGGGTGATGCCGAAGATCCGCCACCAATTGTTCTTCGTCAATCGCCAGGATCGGAGCAATCCTTGGAAAACGCCGGTCTTCTCCACCACGATGGCGGCGGGAGCCAGCATCAACTTCAGGCCGATCCAAACGAAGGCCACAAAGAAACCCAGGCCCAAGGGCAGGACGATAAGCAGGGCCGCGGGTCCCATCGCAGTGAATAACAAGATCGCTACCCCGATCACTGCGGCAGCTACAAGCAGCCCGCCCAGCGTCAGCAGCGCGGCAACGCCCAGGAGCGGCAGGATTCCCGGGCCCGCAAGCTTCCACATTTGTTTGAAACCTGTCCGGCGGTTGAGAACCGAGCGGGAGACCGGGACAACCAGAACTCCTTGGAGGACGGAACCCAGGAAACCGATCAACACGGAAACGCCCATGGTGCCGGCCATGAAAGCGAGGAACGGGCCCATTGCATCGGCCAGCTCAGCTTCTGAACTGACAGACTCAAGGGAAGTCGACAGCTGGAACATCCCAACGGTGACGATGCCGATGAAGACTGCTCCAATGGCTTGGACGATCAGTGCGGAACCAAACATCGAGGCAGCATTGCGGCGGATTGTTTGGAAGGAGCCATCCAGAATCTCGCCGAACTGCAGCGGACGCAGGGGAATGACTCCTGGCTTTGGGGGAGCGACATAGAGGGGCTGCCCATACGGAGGCCCTGGGGGCCATCCCGGGGCAGCTCGGCTTGGATGGTTCTGCCCGCTGCTCTGCGGTGGCGCCCAGCCTGGAGGGCCTCCCCATTGTGGTTGGTTTCCCCACTGTGGTTGATTTCCCCATTGCGGCTGGTTTCCCCATGCGGGCTGACCGCCCGGCGGATTCTGGCCGTGCTCTGGTTGTGACACGATTCCCTCCCCATAAGATCCGGCCCGCCGACTCCCGACGTCCCCCACACGGACCTTCGCACCCAGCCTATAGTCCCGCCGTCGTCCCTCATAGCCTGTAGCCCATGCTGCCACCGGGGCATAACGGCAGGGTGCAGTACGGTGGAAGTGCCTTAGGGGCGCCATGCCGTGCGCCGCGCCCAACGGGACAAAGACTTGGTGATAAGGGAATATATAACTATGAAGGCACGCATTCTGGTAGTTGACGACGACGAAGCACTCGCAGAGATGATTGGAATCGTTCTGCGCAACGATGGCTTCGAGCCGGTGTTCTGCGCAGACGGCGGCCAGGCTTTGGAGGTCTTCCGCTCCTCAAAGCCGGATCTGGTGCTGCTTGACCTGATGTTGCCGGGCTCGGATGGAATTGAGGTTTGCCGGCAGATCCGTGGCGAGTCGGATGTGCCCATCGTCATGCTCACCGCCAAGTCCGATACTTCAGACGTTGTTCGCGGGCTTGAATCCGGCGCCGATGATTACGTGCCCAAGCCGTTCAAACCTGCTGAACTTGTAGCACGCGTCCGGGCCCGGTTGCGGCCGGGTGACCAGAAGGCCCCCGAGACCTTGCGTATCGCAGACGTGACCATCGACGTCGCCGGTCATTTGGTGACCCGTGGCGGCGAGCGGATCTCCTTGACGCCCCTGGAGTTTGATCTCTTGGTAGCGCTGGCACGCAAGCCGTGGCAAGTATTCACCCGCGAATTGCTTCTCGAGCAGGTGTGGGGATACCGCCACGCGGCTGACACCCGGCTGGTCAATGTTCACGTCCAGCGTCTGCGCTCAAAGATTGAACGTGATCCGGAAGCGCCCGAGGTCGTTTTGACGGTGCGTGGTGTCGGATATAAAGCAGGTTCCTGAGTCCCCGGTCGGCAAGACCGGCGGGGCAGGCGGGGGGCCGGGCCCCAAAACTCCCGATCGGGCCGGTGTCCAGCAGGTGACCCCGGCTGAGTCTGAGACCCCGGAAACGTCCCCTGAGCAACCCGATAAGTCCCCTGATCAGTCCGCTCGGGAGGCCAGGGACCTTTCCTGGGTCCTGACCCGGGGGCGGATCTGGACACGGCGCGGATTGATCCTGGTTCTGCGGGTTTCGCGACTCGTCGCCATTGGCGTGCGCCAAATAAGACCGGGGCTGCGCTTCGTTTGGCGTTCCTTGTTGAGGCGATGGCGGCGGTCGTTGGAGTTCCGCACGGTCCTGACCACATTGCTGCTCGCTGTGACGTCGTTCGCCATTGTTGGCGCGTACTTATCCAACCAAATCGCCAACAACCTCTTCCAGGAGAGGCTGGCACAGGCGGAATCCGAGTCGCGCTTTAACGTCAAGCAAGTCCAGGACACGTTCGACGGCGCCCAAGTCACCGACCAGTCAAGCGTCATCACCTTGGTTTACGACACCTTGACAGCCGTGGAAGGCCGGGGCTCGGTCATCCAGCGTAGATATGTCTTCGAAGCTGCTCCGGAACAAACCAAACCACGTAACCGTTGGGTTGAATCGCGCGCTTCGGACCAGCTGACGGTTCGCGTCATTCCCCCCGAGCTGCGTAAGGCTGTTCAAAGCGGTGGCAAGCAGCAATTCTGGGCCTCCACGCAGTTTCCGGTGGGGAACGAGGACAGGCCCGGCATCGCCGTCGGAAACATGGTCACGTTCAACGGAACGGCTTACGAGCTATACCTGATCTACGACCTCAATACTGCCCAGCAAACACTGGACGAGATTCAGAACGTACTGTGGGCAGGCGGTGCGGCTCTCGTCCTCATGATCGGTGCCATTGCCTGGTACGTGACCCGTAACGTAGTCAGTCCGGTCAGCCATGCTGCCGTCGTATCGGAAAAGCTTGCTGCCGGCCAACTACAGGAACGAATGGTGGTTAAGGGAGAAGACGAAGTCGCGAGATTGGGCGCTTCCTTCAACCACATGGCCGCAAGCCTCCAGGAACAGATCACCCAGTTGGCCACGTTGTCGCAGATGCAACAGCGCTTTGTCTCTGATGTTTCCCACGAACTGCGTACCCCGCTCACCACGGTACGAATGGCGGCCGAAGTCCTGTTCGATGCACGGGACGATTTCGATCCCATGAACAAGAGATCGGCGGAGTTGCTGTACCACCAGGTTGAGCGCTTTCAATCGCTGCTTTCGGACCTGCTGGAGATTTCACGATTCGACGCTGGCGCCGCCGTGCTGGATGCAGAACCGCAGGACATTTTCCAAGTGATCTCTCACGTTATGGAAGGTGCCGCACCGGTGGCCGCGGAGTACGGCTCGGAAGTCCGGCTGAACGCCCGGCAAAAGAGCATCATCGTGGAGATGGACTCCCGCAGGATCGACCGCATTCTCCGCAACTTGCTGCTCAATGCCCTCGAACACGGTGAAGGCAAGCCTGTCCATATATCTGTCGCGGCCAATCATGAAGCTGTAGCGGTGTCAGTAAGGGACCACGGCATCGGAATGACCCAGGCTGAGGCTGCCAGGGTCTTCGACCGCTTCTGGCGGGCAGATCCTGCACGCGCCAGGACCACCGGAGGAAGTGGCTTGGGCCTTTCCATCGCAGCCGAGGACACCAAGCTTCATAACGGTTGGCTTCAGGCCTGGGGCCGAAAGGGTTCCGGTTCCAACTTCCGACTGACGCTTCCACTGCGGCAAGGAGGCACCATTGTGAAGTCTCCGCTTCAGCTGGAACCTGCGGACATAGGATTCCCCGGGACGGCAAGCGAACGGCAAATGCTGGTACTGGGCCAGGATTCCGGCGAGACTCCGCAGCCGACTCCATCTGTCGGCGGGATGCCGGCGCTTGACGACGATGGAACAGGGGAGAAGTCGTGAGAACGTTGCGTCCCGGGCGTATCAGGGCAATCGTCGCGCTGTTGGTTGTGCTGATGGTCATGCTGGCTTCCTGCGCGCAGATTCCACGCTCCGGCCCCGTCGGCAAGAGCAAAGACGAAGGCGCCGGTAACCCCAACGCACCGGTATTTTTCCCTGCAGCACCGCGCGCCGGTTCCAGTCCGGAGACTGTGATCGAGGATTTCTACATGGCTGGCAGCGGCTACGAGGATGACTATCCCGTGGCTCGTCAGTACCTGACGCAAGCGCAGTCTGTAACGTGGAAACCGGACAAACGTGCGATCGTTTTCCGCGAGGCACAGGTAGTCAAAGCAGCGGGTGAAAACGAATACCTCTACGAACTCGATCTCGCATATTCGGTGGATGCAGACGGCGTTGCGACCCAGTTCCCGCCGGGTACCAAAGAGACCATTCTGCTAACGGTTGAGCAGGTGGAAGGCGAATGGCGGATCTCCAAGGTCCCTGACGGTACGGCCATTCCGGAGGAGACATTCAAGGTTATTTACGGGGCAAATCCCATCTACTTCTATGACCCGACGTTCACTTACGCAGTGCCGGACTACCGGTGGTTCATTAAAAAGAACACTGTGAAGTCCATGACCAGTGCCCTGCTTGCCGGCCCCGCCCCCTACCTGCGCGGGGCAGTGGTCAGTGCCTTCCCATCGGGAATGAAGCTCGCCCGCGAATCTGTTCCGGTTGTCTCCGGTGCAGCCCAGGTGGACCTCTCTGCGAAGGAGCTATTCGACGCCTCTGCGGAGGACCGTCAGAGGATGCAAAACCAATTGGCGCTGACCTTCCGTAGCCAGCCCGATGTCATCAACGTTCAACTTCGCGCCGATCAGGACCTGGTACGCGTGGAAGACAACGGTACCGTTTTGCCGCCAGTGCTGGACAAGAGCGTTCCTGCCCGCCAGATCGCAGTAAACAACGGCGATCTGGTGCGGTACGAGAACAACAGGATTACTCCGTTGCCGGACATTCAATCGGTGGCCGGTCTGGGGCCGCACTCGCCCGCTGAGTCGCCGGTGTCCCAGACAGCCGCTTTCCTCAACGGCGATAAGACCACGCTTTACTCCATCGAACCGGGGCAACCTGCGCGACAACTAACCACCAGAAGTACCCTCACTGGTCCTTCCTTCAGCCCGAATGATTGGGTGTGGACAGCGGGCCCTGGTGCCAACGGGGCAGCCGAAGTTGTAGCTTACAAGCCCACAGGCACAGCCCCGGGTACCGGCGTTCCCAGCGTCACCATGACGCCGGCCTGGCTCACGGGACGAACAGTCAAGGACTTCCGGGTCTCCAGGGAGGGGACCAGGGCGCTGGTCATTTCCGAGGCAAACGGTAAGTCCGCTGTGCAGATTACGGGCATAGTCCGGAACCCCGACGGCGTCCCGAAGGACCTCACGCTTCCCATCACACTGCTGAGCAATACAGCCGCGGACCAAGGCGCCTGGGTCAATGGCTCTACGGTAGCCGTGATGTCCGGTTCGGCCTCTTCGACCGTGGTTCCGGAGTTGCTGTCGCTGGCATCGGGTGAACCGCAGCAGTTGGCACCGTGGGACGGATTGACCAGCCTCAGCGTCGGAAACGGAGCTGAGCAAATCTATGGACAGTCGGCTGCCGGCATCTTCCAACGCGTCGGAAACGGCTGGGAGCTTCAGTTAAAAGGGCCAACAGAACCGGCGTTTCCAGGCTGACTTCTGTATCAGGGGCTCCGCTCCATGGATGCAACCCGATTATTTATGCACATAGCGTGCTGTGTGCCTTCTGCGGGAAAGACCAGACGGTAAAGCTGAAGAGTGACCTTTACCGTCCTTAGCTCATGGTTCCGTGCACGGCAGACCCGGCAATATGTCGACCCTGACCTTGATCCGCCCGAACCTGGCAGTTCGCGTCGTCGTGGCCCGGACCAACGAAGAACGGGTAGGGCCCTTGCCGCTCTGCAGGGGGCACTGGTTGACCTTCTGGCTGTGCTGGTTCCCGTCGACTGTGTCTGCTGTGAGATGGAAGACGCGGTACTTTGTGGCAGCTGTGCAAGGAAGGTCCGTCACCTATGCAAGCAGCCGTTCAGGGCTGAGCAGCAGTCGCCGGCATTGGTTGACGTCGACGGCACGGCAAAGATCGAAGTGGTAGCAGCGGGGGTATACCGGGATGAGCTGGCGCAGTGCCTCCTCTCTTTCAAGCATCACGGTCAATGGCGGCTGGCGGCTGTTCTGGGTCCTTGCCTTGGCAAAGCCGTGGTGACTGCCATCGGTGGCCGGTCCGGTTATTGCCTCATCCCTGTCCCCAGTAGCGGAAAGGCCTACCGCAGGCGCGGATTCAGCCCTCTGCATCTTCTGCTCTTTTTCATACGCATGCGCCGGATGCTGCCCTTTTGCCCAGTCATTGACGTGTTGGAGCGGCGGGGGGATCCGTCAGTGATTAAGGCTGCCCCACAAGCCGTCCGGGAAGCGGCAGCCCGGCTTTTTGGGGAAGTGTCGGGACGTATCGCCGTGGAACGTGGAAGCGGTGGTCAAAAGGGGCTGGGAAGAGGCGAACGTGCTCGCCGGGTCCGGGGATCCATGAGGGTACGCAGGGGAAGAGGCAAAGAATTGAGGGGCAGGAGATGCATCCTCGTTGACGATGTCCTCACCACCGGGGCAACGCTTGCTGAGGCAGCGCGGGCGGTTACCCTTGCCGGCGGGGTAGTCTCCGGCGCTGTTGTGCTCGCGGCCACGAGGCCACCAGCCTACGCCTCCGTCGCTGCAGAGGACCACCTGATGCAGGCATTAAGACTCAATCAAAAATTAAGTGGCTAAAGGATGAATAACGGGTGCCGATGAACTAACGTCGGTTGTGGGTACCAAGAACAGATGTACCTGTCGATAGCGGCTCGGAAAGGGGCTCGACTGTCCGTCAGACAAGCCCCCAACAGCGTCGTTGTCGTGTCACCTGAGTTATTGGAGGGCACCATGGAGTTCATGATCAGCGGACGAAATCTCACAGTTTCTGACCGCTTTCGCGAATATGCCGGCGAAAAAATCTCAAAGATTGAATCGCTGGGGGATAAGGTCCAGCGGGTTGACGCCAAGGTTTCCAAGGAAACCAATCCCAGGCAGACGCCTGGCGAACTCACCGTTGAAGTGACCGTCCTGGGCAGAGGCCCCGTTATCCGTGCCGAGGCCACAGCCGCTGACAAGTTTGCTGCATTCGATCTCGCGTACAACAAGCTGCTTGAGAGGCTTCGTCGTGCTAAGGACCGCAAGAAGGTGCACCACGGCCGCCACACGCCTAAGGCTGTGCGGGAAGCCACGGCAACACTTGAGCCAGCCAGTGCGAGTGAGCCGCTTTATGTAGAGGCAAGCAACCACCAGGAGTCCGCGCCGCAGGCAGACGAGCGCTCACCCTATGACATCGAGAACGACATCCCGGCCGGTGACTCTCCCGTCTTGATCCGCCGGAAAGTCTTCCCTGCAGCATCGCTGACCCTTGATGACGCTGTGGACAACATGGAGCTCGTCGGACACAACTTCTACCTGTTCCTGGACAAGGAAACCAACGCACCGTCGGTTGTTTATCGGCGTAGTGGCTGGACCTACGGTGTCATCACCCTCGACTCCACGTGCGAGCCCGGCGAGGAAGCAGTGGAAGAGAAGATCCACGCCTACCGATCCGATGATCAGGCCGCCACAGCCAAGTAAAGCCCCACTTTAAGCACGAAGGGACTTCAATGACCGCTTCGCTGAGCCTGTCACAGGCACGGCGGATCGCATTGGCAGCTCAAGGATTGGCAAAGCTCCGGCCCGCCGGCTCCGTGACTTCACGGGCGGTGGGCCGGACCTTTGCCCAATTACAGCTTGTCCAGATCGATTCTGTTAATGTCGTGGCACGTAGCCACTACCTTCCGTTCTTTTCCCGACTGGGTAATTACGATCCCCTCATCCTCCAATCAATGGCAAGCCGCCACCCACGCAAAATGATGGAGTACTGGGCACACGAGGCAAGCTTTATCCGACCGGAGCACTTTCAGGACTTGCTCGTATGGCAAAAGCGGGCCTGGGTGGGTGCCCATGGCCTGGATCCGGCCGTACGTCAGGATATGGAGGATCGAATCCTCGACGCCCTCACCGTAGGACGCCCGATGACAGCATCCGAACTGACTGTAAAGCTCGGACACGATGAAGACCCGGAACGTGACAACTGGGGCTGGAACTGGAACATCGTCAAGCGTGTGCTGGAGCACCTGTTCGAAGAAGGGCGGATTTCCGCTGCGTCGCGAACATCGCAATTTGAACGCAAGTATGCCCTGACCTCACGGGTCATTCCACACGTCACTCCGTCCGCAGTCGACGCCGAAGCGTCCCTGGATCGTCTGATGGAAGCAGCCGCCCAAGCCCACGGCATAGGCACGGTGAGGTGCTTCTCAGACTACTTCCGGACACCCCTGAAAGCAGGTGCAGGCTCTGTACAACGCTTGGTCCGGGCCGGCCGCCTTGAGCCTGTTGTGGTTCGTGGATGGGACCGGGAAACCTACAAGCATGTTGATGCCAAGCTGCCACGACAGGCCGCGGGCCGGGCGCTGCTGAGTCCTTTCGATTCCTTGGTCTTCGAAAGACGGCGACTCGAGGAACTGTTCGGATTCCATTACCGGATTGAGATTTACACCCCTGCCGCCAAGCGACGGTTTGGCTACTATGTTCTACCGTTCCTGCTCAGGGACGCCATCGTAGCCAGAGTGGACCTTAAAGCGGACCGGGCATCCGGTCAGCTCCTGGTGCGCTCCGCTTTTGGTGAGATGAACGCGCCGGTGGACACCGCCGTCGAACTAGCCCAGGAACTTAGGCTCATGGCTACATGGCTCGGCCTTCAGGAAGTGGTGGTGTGGCCGGTCGGGGACCTTGCCGGAGAGCTTTCCGAGGCGGTGGCAAAAGGTCATGCTGCGCCGGAAGAAGGCGTCCAACCGGGCAGTCCGCTCAGAGGGGAACCCGGCAACGTGGCGCTGGTCTCTCCCGTAGACTGAAACAGCCAGAATTCGGCAGCATGAGACTGGGAGCAATTTCACGTGGCATCACTAATCGAAAAACTTCTCCGCACGGGTGACAAAAAGACACTCAAGACACTGCGGAACTATGCCGATTCCATCAATGCCCTGGAAGACACTTTCAAGTCCTTCTCGGACGCTGAAATCCGCGAGGAAACGGACCGCCTCAGGTCCCGTCACCAAGACGGCGAATCCCTGGAATCCCTCCTTCCGGAAGCCTTCGCCGCTGTGCGCGAAGCCTCGTCCAGGACCTTGGGGATGCGGCACTTCGACGTGCAGCTGATGGGTGGCGCCGCCCTGCACCTGGGCAACATCGCGGAAATGAAAACAGGTGAAGGCAAGACCCTCGTTGCTACAGCGCCTGCCTACCTTAACGCTCTTTCGGGCAAGGGTGTCCACGTTGTCACGGTGAACGACTACCTTGCCGAGTACCAGTCCGAACTCATGGGCCGCGTCTACAGGTTCCTTGGTCTCTCCAGTGGTTGCATTCTGTCCAACCAGGATCCCACCGTCCGCCGCGAACAATACGCCGCTGACATCACGTACGGCACCAACAACGAATTCGGCTTCGATTACCTGCGCGACAACATGGCTTGGGACTCGAGTGAGCTCGTCCAGCGCGGCCATAACTTCGCGATCGTGGATGAGGTCGACTCCATCCTGATCGACGAAGCGCGTACTCCGCTAATCATTTCGGGTCCCGCGCAAGGCGACACCAACCGGTGGTACAGCGAATTTGCCAAAGTCGTGCTCCGTTTGCAGCCTGACGTCGATTATGAGGTCGATGAGAAGAAGCGAACCGTGGGCGTGCTGGAAGCCGGTATTGAAAAGGTTGAGGACTACCTGGGAATACAAAACCTCTACGAATCTGCCAACACCCCGCTGATTGGCTTCCTCAACAATGCCATCAAGGCCAAAGAACTGTTCAAGCGGGACAAGGACTACGTCATCCTCGACGGCGAGGTCCTGATCGTTGACGAGCACACCGGCCGCATCCTTGCCGGGCGGCGCTACAACGAAGGCATGCACCAGGCTATTGAAGCCAAGGAAAACGTCGAGATCAAGGCGGAGAACCAGACTCTCGCCACGGTGACGCTGCAGAACTACTTCCGCATGTATTCGAAGCTGGCCGGCATGACGGGTACGGCTGAGACCGAAGCCGCTGAGTTCATGAGCACCTACAAGCTCGGTGTCGTTCCCATTCCCACTAACCGCGACATGCAGCGTATCGACCAGCCGGACCTCGTCTACAAGAACGAGGTGGTTAAGTTCGATGCTGTTGTTCAAGACATCGCCGAACGTCACGAGCACGGCCAGCCTGTGCTGGTAGGTACTACCAGCGTCGAAAAGAGTGAGTACCTCTCCAAACTCTTGGCGAAAGAAGGCATCCGCCACGAAGTACTGAACGCCAAGAACCACGCAAGGGAGGCGTCCATCGTGGCGCAGGCCGGGCGAAAGGGCGCGGTTACAGTAGCAACCAACATGGCTGGCCGCGGTACTGACATCATGCTCGGCGGCAATGCCGAATTTACTGCCATTGCCGAACTTGCCAAGCGCGGCCTTGATCCAGAGGAAAACTCCGAAGAGTACGAGGCCGCATGGCCGGCGGCACTTGCCGCAGCCAAACAGGCAGTCAAGGACGAGCATGAAGAAGTTCTGGACCTTGGCGGACTTTACGTGCTTGGAACCGAGCGCCACGAATCCCGCCGGATCGACAACCAGTTGCGTGGACGTTCCGGACGGCAAGGTGACCCTGGCGAATCCCGGTTCTACCTCTCGCTAACAGATGACCTCATGAGGTTGTTCAACTCAGGTGCGGCCGAACGACTGATGAACAGTTCGGTGCCTGACGATGTTGCCCTTGAGTCGAAGCTGGTTTCCCGTGCGATCGCATCTGCGCAAGGCCAGGTGGAGGGCCGCAACGCCGAGCAGCGTAAGAACGTCCTCAAGTACGATGACGTCCTCAATCGTCAGCGTGAAGCCATTTATGGCGACCGGCGTCGGATCCTTGAGGGCGATGACTTGCACGAAAAAGTCCAGTACTTCCTGGAAGACACCATCAACGCACTCATTGACGCCGCTACTGCTGAAGGATCGGGCGACGACTGGGACTACAACCAGCTGTGGGCGAACCTCAAGACGTTGTACCCGGCAACAGTGACTGCCCAGGAGATCATTGACGAAGCCGGCGGCAAGTCCAGGGTCACTGCGGAATTCCTCAAGGAGGAAATCCTCTCTGATGCCCGGCTCGTTTACCAGGCACGTGAAGAGGCAATCGGCTCTGAGAGCATGCGTGAGCTCGAGCGCCGGGTTGTGCTTTCGGTCCTCGGACGCAAGTGGCAGGAACACCTCTACGAGATGGACTATCTCAAGGAGGGCATCGGTCTTCGTGCAATGGCCCAACGTGATCCCCTGGTGGAATACCAGCGCGAGGGGTTCGTGATGTTCCAAAGCATGATGGAAGCCATCCGTGAGGAGAGCATCGGTTTTCTCTACAACCTCGAAGTTGAGGTAACACCGGCCGAAGACGTGGTGGTGGCGGACGCCGCTGGCACGCACACCGAACACCACGACCCGCAAATCCGTGCGGCAGGCCTCCAAGCGCCGGAAAAGCCGGCGCAGCTGCAGTACACCGCGCCAGGTGAAGACGGAGCAACCCAGACGCGCATCGAGGGGCGGGCTTCAGGCCGCTCCGGCAATCCTGCGAAAGCGGCAAGCCAGGACCAGCGCAAGCAGGCCAAGAAGAAGCGCCGCTGAACCGATCTCGCAAAGCAGCAATGAAAAGGGTGAACCTTGGCTAATGGTCCAGGGTTCACCCTTTTTGTCTGCCTCGGCTTTTGTCTGCCTCGGCGCAATATTGCCGTTGAAGTTATCCAATTTCCAGTACGGTAACCTGCCAAACTCCGTCCAACCGCTCCAGCCTCATGGCTACGGCACGGCAACGTTGCTCTTCCGCCACTACGATGCTTGCCTCACAAATGGCTTCGGATATTGAACAGACCCGAACAGAGCGGACCATGGGGCTCAGGTGCGGCTGCGGATTGCCCCTGGTCCTGGCTGCGTGCTTTCGTGTGAGGGCTGCCCGATGCTGGAGGGACAGGTAGCACTCCGAATCCAGTAAACGGGAGAGTTGTTGCAGTGGACGGGTGCCGGCCAGCACCTCCAAGGCTGCCTGCGCGATGCTCCTGGCCACAAGCCGGACATCGATGTCCGGGCCCGCCGGGACGTAAGCCGGGGTTGTTCGTTTTGTGCTCCGACGGCTTGATGGTCGGTTCGCTGTTGCAACGGTCATGGTCATACCTCAGGCATTCACTACATGAGCTTCAGCGTGGGGACGCTTTGCTCGGTGGCTTCTGCTGGGATGACGCTAGGAATCGGTTTTGATAGGTGGAGGCTGCCCCTGAGTGGGCGCGTGTGTGGAAATGGCGGGCACGAGCCCTTTACTGCTAGCCCGGCGAGGGCGGCTGCAGAACCTGCCCGGCAAGCAGCACTGCTGGGTCACTTCCGATGGTTTCACGGTTGGCGGCGTACCACTTGGGCCAGGCCAGTGCGACGTCCACGTCAGTTGCGAAGGGTCCCAGCCTGGACGCCGCAATAGACCACAGCGAGTCACCGCCCTTGACGACAACGCTGGCATCGCCGGCTGGTGCCGATGAACGTGAGGACTGGCGGCTCAGAAGTCCTGGATCAACCACGGGAGGTTGAGGCTGCCAGCGCGGTTCAGTGGCGGGACTGCCGGCCTTTTCGTTTTCGTCTACAGGTGCCGGGGTGGAGAATGCGCGCTCCACGGAAGAGGGCTTCCACGCCGGCTGCGCCTTGGCCGTGTTGCCGGAGGAAGCATGATGCCAACCTGGTTCAGGCGGGCTGGTATCCGCTTGAACGACCCCTGTGCCCAGAAGGCTCAGGCTCATGAGCGCCACGGCGATTCGCAACATGAAGCCAGGGCTGAACTTTGAAAGCGAGTCGGCACGCTTCCTGTGCCCTGCATGGTGCAGTAGCGACGCCATGAAGGCGATGAAGAAGGAGAGTGCCCACCAAGCTACTATCGCAATCCCGGCAGCGCAGGCAACAAAACCGAGAAGATGTTCAAACGTGGATCTGTGATTAAGTCGCTCAGCAGCTTGCCATTGTGCAAGGAGCAGGTTTCCTACAAGAACCAGGAGCAGTCCCAGACCAAGAACAGACGCTGCGAGGGTGAAGTCACTACGCAATGTTCGTGCCATTCAAAAGCCCCCAAGCTCTAGTTGACGCAATTTGATGCAGTTTGCCCTACCGGACATATTTTGACCATACTTGCCCCTTCTTGTCCAATCGCGATGTTTCCCGAACCGACGGGTTGCCCTTGCTTCTTCCTGCAGCCTAGTCTGATTACATGAGATGGGACTCTCTTTTTGGTGATCTGGAAGCACAATTCTCTGCAGGGCGTGCCCTGGAGAAGGAATCTGAGATAACAGATCGGGCCAGGGTAGAGCTCGCGGGAATCGATCTGGCCGATCGCCTCCGCGGGGCCGACGGTGCCGAAATCAAGATCGTTCTGGTTGACGGCAACGTTATCCGAGGAGTGCTAGGTCATGCGGGCAGCGAGTGGCTGGTCCTGACCGAGGGTGCGCGACAGTGGCTGGTGCCTTACGCGTCTGTGCTCTCGTATCAAGGATTGGGGCGGCTGGCACTGAAGACCTCGTCACGGATACAGCAGTCATTAGGGATCGCCTCAGCACTGAGGGCACTGTCAAAGGACCGCTCTGAACTGGTAGTTCATCTGAAGGTGCGGACGGGCGATGGGTACAAGTTGCATGGAGTCATAGACAGGGTGGGGCGTGACCATTTCGACCTCACGGTTGTTCCGCAAGGTGAAGTACGCCGGGCCGGCAATGTAGCCGCAGTCCTGACCATCCCTTTCAGCTCATTGGCAGCGCTTTGCTCTGGGGCGAGCCAAGACTTCAGGGGGTAGCGGCAACTAAGGCTGATGAACCTTGTTCTTCGCCTCTTCGATCATGCGGCCGGCCTCTGTGTAGCGATCCTCGATGTACTGCTCAAGCATCTTTTCCTCGATGCGCCATTGTCCCCGCCCTCCTACCTGTATGGCCTTCAGTTCGCCGCTTCTAGCCAGAGCATAGGCCTGAGGCGAATTGATTTGGAGTTGTTCGGCGACATCCGCAAGAGTCAGGAATCGGGGCATGGCCTCATTTTGCCACCCTTGTCCGCTTTTGGGGTAGTTATCCACAGTTTCGGCCTGTTTACGGCCAATGGCTTTGGCGCTGTGGAAGACGCCGGTAAGAATGAGGAGGCAGGTGCCATCCGCCGTGCCGTACTCAAAGTGGGGGAGCAGGAAAATGGGTCAGAGTGAGGGCGTTGCAGCTCCAAGGCTACAGAAGCCATCGTGGAAGGATCCCCGGCTGCTCATCGGCGTATTGCTGGTTTTGGGGTCTGTGGCCGGAGTCATTGCGTTGCTTGGTTCGGCCGACAGGACTACGCAGGTCTACTCGGCCCGGGAAGACATAGCCGTAGGACAGGTGGTTACGGAAGCGGACTTATCCATTGTCAAGGTCCGTTTGGATGAGGTCGAGCCCAGCTATGTCACAGTCGAACACGGCTTCGCTGAGGGCAAGGTTGCGCTGCAGCGGGTAGCAAAGAATCAGCTGGTCCCACAGGCGAGCCTGGGGTCTGCCGATGCCGTCGACCGTAAGCCGGTAGCCATTGCCATGGAGGAAGAGCTGCCCGCGCAGGCCGTTCCAGGCACCAGGGTTGATGTCTGGGTTGCCATGCCGGGTTCGAATCAAGCGTTTGAGGAACCGCGGCTACTTCTGCCCAGTGCGGAGATTGCCGGAATGACCAGCGGCTCTTCTGCGTTGGGTGCTGCGAAAACAACCGTGGTGATGGTGCTGGTAACTGATGAGCAAATGCCAAAATTGCTGGGTGCCCAAGCAAACAAGGCCAAGGTGTCGGTTGTTTGGAATCCTGCGGGCGTGGTTCGGTGAGCATTCCTGTCGTTACCGTTGGTTCCGCACAGGAAGCTGTAGTCGGCGGGTTGGAACGCCTGCACGGACCGGTGACGGTGGTGCGCCGGTGTTCAGAGCTAGCTGAACTGATTGCTGCTTGCCAAAGCGGCCTCGCAGTGGCGGCTGTGGTAGCGGAAGGTTGCGAGGAACTCACCACCACACTGGTTGATCGCCTCGGAGCAGTCGGCGTCTCCATCGTTGCCTTGACCGATGATCCCGCTGAGGCCAACCGCCTGCACTCCATAGGCGCCGTGACAGCTTCGACCGGCATTGATGCCGCGGACCTGGCGGCCAAAATATCGGAGGCCGTGGACCGCGTAGGGCCACGTAGCCAGCCTTTGGCTGGTCGGGACGCAGGATTCGCAGACCCCGGGGCAGGTGTGCTTTTGGAGGCTGCGGCGGAATCCGTCGACGACACACCAAGGGGGTCAGGCCAGATAACTGCCGTGTGGGGACCGGTCGGCGCACCTGGCAGGACTCTTCTGGCGGTCAACATCGCGGCGGAGCTGGCCGCGGCCGGCGAGTCCGTCATCCTCGTGGATGCTGACAGCTATGGGGCAAGTGTGTCAGCGGTGCTTGGGCTGCTGGACGAGTCCGCGGGTCTTGCCCAGGCCTGCAGGCTGGCGGACCAGGGTTTGCTCGATATCGAGGCACTCAAGTCGGCGGCCATTCCTGTTTACACGAAGGCCGGTACCTTTCGGGTACTCACGGGAACTACCAGGGCGGACCGGTGGACGGAGTTAAGGGCGGGGGCTGTCTCGATGGTCCTCGAAAGGGCAAGGCAAGTTGCGGACCATGTGGTGGTGGATACAGGTTTTTGCCTTGAATCCGATGAAGAGCTCAGCTTTGACACCATGGCTCCGCGGCGGAACGCCGCGACGCTTCGAAGTTTGGAAATGGCTGATGTTGTGTTCGCCGTAGGAGCGGCGGATGCCATTGGAGTGCCGCGATTGGTGAGAGGGCTGGCGGAGCTTGAGTCCGCGGTTCCGGAAGTATCTCCCCGTGTCGTGCTGAACAAGGTGAAGCGTTCGGCAGTGGGTCATTCGCCCAGGCAGCAACTGGGTGACGCCTGGGACCGCTATGGTCCGGGAGCGGGCGTGGACGCCTACCTTCCGGCAGACTCCGTGGCGTGTGATGCAGCTTTGCTGGCTGGTGCAGTCCTTCTGGAAGTGGCGCCTGACTCGCCTCTTAGGATGGCGATAGCCAGCTTGGTCTGTGCACCCGTCCAGCAAAATCGCAATTCGTTTGGTCGAACTATCAGAGCTTTGCGCCTCTTTAAGCGCTAGGCTCGCCATGTGGGCTGCAGAGTCGCAGCAATGAACATGTGATGGAGGCGTTTGTAGATGTCGTCAGGATCCAGCGTGGAGGATCGGTCCGATGCAACAGTTGTCCGTGAAGGGTTCTTCGGTGACTACTATGAACACCTCGCAGAGGAAGACTCACGTGCGTATTCACCTGAACTTCTGATTGCGCGGGCCACAAAGCACAAGGACGTTGCCCAGTCCCGACGGCCCGGAAATGCCGTCGTCCAGATCGCCGCCGAACCCGAGCGAAACGTTGTATATATCGTCACGGACGATATGCCGTTCCTCGTCGACTCTGTCAATGCAGAACTTGTTCGCCAGAACTGCGCGATCCGTTTGGTGATGCACCCGTTGTTCGTGGTCACCCGCGACCGTGTGTCCGGTGAGCTGAGCGGTATTTCCAGGGTCCCGTCCAACGTTGGCATCTCCAGCGGCGACACCGCCGCACTCCCCAGCGTGGCCCACCTCTTGGGCGATGGCGATAACGCGTCGCATATGGAGTCATGGATCGCTGTTGAAATTGACCGTGTAGGTGACGATGCGCGGGAAGAGTTGATCGCCGGGCTGCAACGCGTCCTTGGCGACGTCAGGGCGGCGGTGGAGGACTGGCCCAAGATGCGCAGCAAAGCTCTCGAGCTAGCCGAGGCGTTGTCCGGCATCACGCACCCGGAGCAAGTCGCTGAACTCCGGCAGGCACAAGACCTTTTGCGATGGCTGGACAACGGAAACTTCACTTTCCTGGGTTACCGCGAATACGACCTCGTGGACGAGAACGGCGAGGACGTTCTTCAACTCCGTGAAGACAGCGGCCTCGGCCTCCTGCGTGCCGGCGACACCACGCGTCAAGTCCAGCACCTCACGGATGCCGGCCGCAAGCGCGCGCGGGAGAAGCGTGCCTTGGTGATTACCAAGGCGAACTCGCGTTCCACTGTGCATCGGCCCGCCTACCTTGATTACATCGGCGTCAAGAGCTTCGACGCGTTGGGCAACGTTAACGGTGAACGGCGGTTCATCGGCCTTTTCGCCACTAGTGCCTACACCGGATCGGTGCGCAACATCCCAATCGTTCGGGACAAGGTGGATGCTGTCCTGCGCAACGCGGGGTTCCCCATTGACTCCCACTCGGGCAAGGATCTTTTGGGAATCCTTGAGACGTACCCCCGCGACGAACTGTTCCAGATCGAGATACCGGATCTTGCCGCCACTGCCACCGGCATCCAGCGTCTCCAGGAGCGACGACGGACCAAGCTGTTCCTGCGCCCGGACATCTACGGCCGGTTCATGTCCGCCGTGGTCTACCTGCCCCGTGACCGATACACCACCAGCGTCAGACTCCGGATCGAGCAGGAACTCCGCGAGACGTTCCACGCCGAAAGCATTGACTACGAGGCCCGGATCACTGAATCCGCATTGGCTCGTGTCTTCTTCAGGATCAGGTTGCCCCGCACGGCTGAACTGGCGGAAGTTGACGTAAAAGAACTGGAACAACGCCTGATGCGTGCGTCCCGGTCTTGGAGCGAAGGTATCGCAGAGGTGCTCCGTGAGCACCGGTCTGCCGAGGACGCTGATGTTCTGTCTGCGCTGTGGGCTGAGGCGTTTCCCGCGGGGTACCGCGTGGACTACGAAGTGGAAGACGCTCTTGAGGACATTGAACGCTTCGAGAAATACGGCGCGGAGGCGGAGCGGGCAGGACGGGTCACCAAGCAAATCAAGCCCGGTGTCCATGTGTATCTTCCGGAAGGTGCCGGTGAGGCCTTGGAGGAGGATGCCCGAGTCAAGCTCTACCTGATGGAGCCCAAGAGCCTTAGCCAAATCCTTCCCTACTTCCACAACCTCGGCCTTGAGGTCTTGGATGAGCGGCCGTTCGAGATCGAAACCTCGGATCATCGCGATTTCTTCCTTTACGACCTCGGACTCAAGTACCCCGCGGGCGTCGACCCCCTGGCTACGGGAGACCTGCTGGGCGCCTCCTTCGGTGCAGCCATCACGGGCGCTGTCGAATCCGATAACTTTGACCGGCTGGTTCTGCGTGAAGGCATACATTGGCGTCAAGTGGTGGTACTCCGTGCCTACGCCAAGTACATGCGGCAAATGGGCAACACCAATTCCTTCGGATTTATTGCGGATACCCTGCTGGGCAACCCCGATGTTGCACGTGGACTCAATGAGCTCTTCTCTGCACGCTTCGACCCCGCCGTTCCGGAAGGACAGCGGCCCGAACGCCAAGCCGTAGCGCGGGCAGCGCTTGCTGAGTCGATCGAGCAGGTGGCCACGTTGGATGCCGATCGCGTTCTGCGTACCTTCGTGAACCTTATTGAGTCGACTCTGCGGACTAATTACTACCAGAACAAGGAATACGTCAGCTTCAAGCTGGATCCCACGTCCATTGAGGGTCTTCCTTTCCCACGCCCAATGTTCGAGATCTGGGTTTACTCTCCGAGAGTTGAAGGCGTGCACTTGCGATTCGGGAAGGTAGCCCGCGGTGGCCTTCGCTGGTCTGACCGACGGGAGGACTTCCGGACGGAGATTCTGGGCCTCGTAAAGGCGCAGACCGTCAAGAACGCGGTCATTGTCCCAACGGGCGCCAAGGGAGGTTTCTTTGCCAAGAAGCTCCCCAACCCGGCAGTAGACAGGGCTGCTTGGATGGCCGAAGGAATTGAGAGCTACAAGACTTTTATTCGAGGCCTTCTGGACATCACAGACAACCTCGTTACGTCAGCAGACGGCGAGAGGCTGGTGCCGCCGTCGGACGTTGTTCGGCACGACGATGACGACTCGTACCTTGTAGTTGCAGCGGACAAAGGCACCGCAACGTTCTCCGACACCGCCAACGGGCTTGCGGCCGAATACGGTTTCTGGCTCGGTGACGCGTTTGCCTCGGGTGGGTCAGTCGGTTATGACCACAAAGCCATGGGCATCACTGCCCGCGGAGCCTGGGAATCAGTCAAGAGGCACTTCAGTGAGCTCGACCTGGACACCCAGACTGAGGAATTCACGGTGGTTGGCGTGGGCGACATGTCTGGTGACGTCTTCGGCAACGGCATGCTGCTTTCCCGGCATATCCGGCTGCTGGCCGCCTTCGACCACCGCCACATCTTCCTTGATCCCTCGCCTGATGCTGCTGCATCGTTTGCCGAGCGGCAGAGGCTCTTCGAACTGCCCCGATCCTCGTGGGACGACTATGACCGCACCCTTATCAGCGAAGGTGGCGGCGTCTATCCACGTCAAGCCAAGACCATCCCGGTCTCGGAGCAAGTACGCAAGGCATTGGGCCTGCCGGATGGAACGACGCAGCTAAGCCCGCCGGAGCTTCTTCGCGCGATTTTGCTGGCCCCGGCAGATCTTCTCTATAACGGCGGTATTGGCACGTATGTCAAGGCTAGTACTGAAACCCATGCAGCCGTGGGCGACAAAGCCAACGACGCTATCCGCGTGGACGGCCGGGATTTGCGGGTCAAGGTTGTGGGCGAAGGCGGAAACCTGGGATTGACGCAGCGGGGACGTATCGAGGCCGCTTTGCAAGGTGTCATTCTGAATACGGACGCAATCGATAACTCCGCCGGTGTTGACTGCTCTGACCATGAGGTCAACATCAAGATCTTTGTGGATCGGATGGTCGCGGCCGGCAAACTAGACTCCGCCGAACGAGCCAGCTTCCTCGCCGACATGACCGATGAAGTGGGACGGCTTGTCCTGCAGGACAACATCGACCAGAACATTCTGCTGCTCAACGACCGGACCCGAGTCGCGGACTGGAGCCCAAGTTACGAGCGCCTCATGGACTGGCTGGAGAAGTCTGCCGACCTCAAGCGTGATCTTGAAGCACTCCCCACCACGGAAACCCTGCGGTCGAGGTTGGAACAGGGCCAGGGACTTACCTCTCCCGAGCTGGCGGTTCTGGCTGCATACGCAAAGATCGAGCTGGCTGGCGCGTTGCGGGACAGCAACCTCGCCGACGATCCGTGGTTTGCGGACACAATCCGTGAGTACTTCCCGAAGCAACTGCGGGAAAAGTTTGACGCTGAATTGGACACTCACCCGCTGCGGCGCGAGATCATCGCCACTGTGGTCGCCAATGACATCATCAATCTTGGGGGCATCACCTTCGCCTTCCGGGCCATTGAAGAAACGTCGGCCAATGAGGTGGCCGTTGCCAAGGCTTTCGTGGCTCTGCGTGAAATCTATGATCTCGATCCTATGGTTGCCGAGCTGAATGCACTTCCGGCTTCCTTCCCCACCGAACACTGGAGTGAAGTCCATCTGGACATCCGGCGGTTGCTCGACCGGGCAGTACGCTGGGTGCTGGGCCAGGGGATGGGGTCACAGCCTATTTCCGATGTCGTTAAATCCTTCAAACCCATGTTGGCCCCGCTGAGGGCCAAGCTTCTGGACTACCTCCGGGGTGAGGACAAGATCCGAATTTCCGGCTGGTTGGACAAAGCCAGAACCTGGGGACTGCCGGAGCATCTTGCGCACAGGTGGGCTGAGCTGTTCGAGAGCTACGCACTCTTGGACATCGCGCGGATTGCCCAGACCGGAAGCGAGGGCGTCGAGGACGTTGCACACGTCTACTACACAGTATTCAACCGCTTCCATGTTGATTCGCTGCTGGAACGAATCAGTTCCTTGCCTCGCGATGACCGCTGGCAGGCATTGGCGCGTGCAGCTCTCCGTGATGACTTATACTCCACGGTGGCGGATATGACGACGTCGGTCCTTGAGTCCACAGAGTCCGGCGCCTCGGCTGAGGATCGCCTGAAGGCGTGGGAAGGGCAGAATGCCGAACAGCTGGGACGTGCCAAGACGATGTTTGATGAGGTCAACGCGCTCGAAGCCGACGACATGGCTTCACTGTCGGTAGCATTAAGGCTCTTGAGGTCAATCGTTCGACGCTAGGGTCCGTCCCGGCGTCGCAAATGGAGGTGCAGTGGCAATCTTTACAGACCCCATCAGGGAACACGCTGATTTCGGGCCTGGAGATGCCGAATGGCTGCACCTCCTCGTCGGTGACTGGCAGATGGTCGCTGACTTGGCTTTCGCGGACCTCGCTTTGTGGTTCCCGCATCCGGAGTTCGGCTATATTGCCCTCGCCCACGTCCGTCCGTCGACATCGCATACGGTGTTCCATGCGGACTTCGTGGGGGAGGGCATCCGCTCGGATCTCCGCCCGATTGTGGATAAGGCGTGGAACAGTCGCTCTATCGAGCGATCAAGTGAAACAAGCTGGAGCAGCGAGATGGCACTCCGTGTTGAGGCTGTCCCCATGGTGCGCAACGGCAGAACACTCGCTGTCGTGACATCGCATATGGACTTGTCCAGTTCGCGCATGCCATCCAGGCTGGAACTCACGTATCGTCAGTGCGCCTATGATCTCTTGCGGATGGGAACCCTGGGTCTGTGGCCCGACTTCGCATCTCCGACAGGCTCCCGACGTGGCGCCCCCCGAGTGGGCGACGGGCTCATCAGGCTAGACGCGGAAGGCATTGTGCAGTATGCCAGCCCCAATGGCGTGTCTGCCTTCCGTCGACTGGGGGAAGTGGAATCCCTGGAGGGGCGTTCGCTGGCAGAGGTGACTGCCGGCCTTCTGAAGGACCGGCGGATGGTGGACGAGACGCTGCCTTTGGTTGTGACAGGGCGGATGCCTTGGCGCAGCGAGATTGAGTCCAGGGGTGTCAGTCTGTCACTTCGGGCCATTCCACTGCGCGATGAGCAGCAGCGTTTCGGAGCACTTGTCCTTTGCCGTGACGTTTCGGAACTGCGTCGCAGGGAAATGGAACTTGTTACCAAGGACGCCACCATCCGGGAGATCCACCACCGGGTAAAGAACAATCTTCAAACCGTTGCAGCTCTCCTGCGTATGCAATCTCGGCGAATGGTCAGCGACGAAGCCAAGCAGGGTCTGGAACAGGCGATGCGGCGGGTGGCCACGATCGCGCTCGTACACGAGACCCTTTCCCAAGGCCTGACTCAGAGTGTCGACTTTGACGAACTGATTGGGCGGCAATTCAGGCTGTCAGCTGAAGTAGCTTCACCGTCCCAGCAAGTGCGAACAGAACGCTCAGGTTTGTTCGGCGAGTTGCCCAGCGATTTTGCCACCCCACTGGCCTTGGTCATCAACGAACTTGTCACCAACGCCGTTGAGCATGGACTCGAGGGACGCACAGGAACGGTGTGGTTGCTGGCCGATCGGGCAGATGGCGACGGCAACGACGAATTCCTGACGGTGACCATAGCCGACGATGGCGTGGGCCTGCCGGATGGCCAATACGCCGAAGGGCTGGGCCTGCAAATTGTTCGTACACTCGTGACCAGCGAGCTCGGGGGGTCCATTCAGTGGAGCCCGCGCGAAGGCGGGGGGACCGCTGTCGAGATCGTCCTCAACCTCGCTCGGGCGTAGCTCCCAAAGCCAGGCTTCGCGAATCTCACGAGCAGCACTTAACGAAGAAGGCCGCGGACCAAGGGTCCGCGGCCTTCACTGTCCTTGGGCTAGGAAGCGCGGCGTGCGCGTGCAGCGCGACGCTTAAGTGCCCGTCGTTCATCTTCACTCATGCCGCCCCAAACACCTGCGTCTTGTCCGGACTCCAACGCCCACTGAAGGCAGGTGTCTACGACGGGGCAGCGGCGGCAGACGCTTTTGGCTTCCTCGATTTGCAGAAGTGCTGGTCCCGTGTTGCCTACTGGGAAGAAGAGCTCCGGGTCCTTTTCGAGGCAGGCTGCGCGATTACGCCAATCCATGCTGATCAGTCACTCCATTCGTGAGAACTAGAAGGGCCTTTTGTGAAAACATTCACGAGAGGCTCCAAAGGAAAGGGGCCCGCATGGGCCCCCTTGGTCGTCTGAGTCAAGCGTTTCATGTTAACGCCTTGTAAACAAGGGGTGTTAGTGGTCGAAATGCCCGGAATCCGTGAGCGATGCATCACATCAGCCGCCAGTGCCCTCACTGC
Organism: Paenarthrobacter sp. TA1.8; assembly: GCF_048595705.1. Taxonomy (NCBI): domain Bacteria; kingdom Bacillati; phylum Actinomycetota; class Actinomycetes; order Micrococcales; family Micrococcaceae; genus Paenarthrobacter; species Paenarthrobacter sp. TA1.8. The sequence continues at coordinate 3,261,559 of NZ_CP184287.1, read as the reverse complement.
TAGATGACTATGTCCGGTAGTGTGCCAGTGTGTCAAGACCTCCCGTGAACCCTGCCCAACCCGAGTCCGGCCCGGACGGAAGCGATGATCCTGATGCGTCAGCGAGCCTCGCAGCCAACAGACTTGGTGCTGGTCGCCGTCCCCTGGGAATCGTCATCATCTCAGTGGTTGTAGCGCTTGAAGCCCTCGCCCTCCTCGGGGCAGCTGCTTGGTACGCATTCGAACTGTTGACGGGTGCCCCAGTGCTGACCTTTTGGGGGGCAATCTTCACGCTTGGGCTGCTGCTGGCCTTCTCTGCGTGGCTATTCGCCGTAGGCCACTTCTTGTTCCGCGGCTATAGGTGGACGCGTGCCGCGGCCTTGGTGGCCCAATTGTTTGTTCTCACCATTGGTTTCCCCACCATAACCGGGGGACTGGTGCTGCAGGGAGCGGCGATGCTGATTCCGGCGTTCGCTGCGATTGTTTTTCTTTTTCAGAAGGACGTCGTGGCTTTTGCCTCACGTACTGGGGGAGCTACCGGGGCGCTCTAGCCATCGGCTGCTCCAGACGCACGGCAGCATGGACCGAGCCTGGCACCCGTTCAGTGCCCTTTGGCTTGCGATGGAAAGCTTGTGGCGAGTACGCCTTGAAAGGGCTTTACTTCCGCTCCGCTGATGAGAAAGCCGCGGCCCGGGCGTCCGCCCCGATCGGACTCCAGCCTCACGCCGAGCAGTTCGCCATCGTGGGGTGTTCCAGGGGCTAAAACCAACCCCATACCGGACGCCTGTGCTTCCTTTGCCAGCGGCAGATGATGTAGCAAGGCCGGTCTCGTTGTTGCTGCCAGGACGATGCCACGCACTTTACCGACCAAGCCCGCCAAGGCTTGGCGTCCTTGGGGATCAAGCAAATCGGCGTCGTCCACCAGCAGGATGCTGTTGGAGGCAAGGGTCTTCGCCGCGGCTTGGGCTGCCACCAGGGCCCAGAATGGGCTGGCAGAAGCTATATCCGGCGGGTAAACCCATGGGACCAAAGGATTCATCGCGTGCAGCGATGCCAGGAGCGAGCTCTTTCCGGAGCGAGGACTGCCCAGGATGACGCTGACCCCATGTTCCCGCAGCGGCATGGCTACCGGGAGGGCTTCGTCTCCTCCGACGCCGATCCACAGTGGAGCCAACGCGCTGCTTTCCGCGGTGCAGGCTCGCGCTACGTTGCCGGGGGCCGGGCCTGAACCTGATCCCGACGGCAGTCCTTGTTCCTGGAATTCCGCCACAAGGTCAAGGAATTCCTCACCTCCCAGAAGCTCTGGGAGTGGTCGTACACGGAACGGCGGTTCAGATGGAGCTAGATCACCGAACGGCCAGCGTCCATTGTCCGGAGCCACACGAAACTGAGCGACCGTTGCGTGTTGGCTGGCAAGATTTCCCATGACGACGGCGCGCCCAGGGAGGGATTCCATATCCGGGAGGCGTGGCCAGTGGAACCGCGACTCTTCAGTAGATCCCGAAGGAAAGTAGGCGCGATTCTGTATCGAGGCAAAAAACCGTGAGCTGACGAGTTCCCGCTCGCCCGAGATCAAAACAGTGACGCCGACGGAACAACCGTCCCTGACGATGTCCTGCAGAATTGCTTCTGCATAGCCAAACGGCCCACTCCGGAGCGCTGTGGCCCACGAGCACCACCCGGCCACGATGAGGACCAGGGGTGAATTGGCCGTCCCGGCTTCGCCGGCACTTCGTCGACACTCCATCTCCGCAGCGAGGCGCTTTAAGACCCGCACTGCGAGGTGCAGCTGGTGCAGGCCCACGCTGGCACCGATTCGGCCTCCCTCGATGACATGGCCAAGGATGCCCCTTGCATCCAGGATATAGAGGTCCGGTTGGGGCTTCTGGGTCGCGAGCATCGCGGACGCAGCCCTGAAGCAGTCCCGTATGCCACTCGAGTCGCTGCCGATCATTGCCAGATGTCCGTCTTTGGAAGGTGACCATAGCAGCGGTTCCACAACTTGATGAGTCGGTCTGTCGAGCATCGCCAATGGTCCCACCGCCCACTGTCCTTCCGTCGTGGACTTGGGGCCCGCCACTCCAGGTAGCTCATCATGCCAAAGGATCGTTGAGGGCAGTGGTGGGGCTACTGGACGTTTGGGAACGGGTTTGCAGAGGCGCTGCCATGCCTCGTCGACTGCTGAAACCACCCATTCGGCGCCAGCATCCTGGAGGGAGTCCTGTTTGGCGGACGTATTGGCTGCGGTAGAAAGGGGCTCCAACGCCTGCAAAGCTGACTGCACGGCCGGCAAGGAACTGTTACGCCAGACGCCAGCCGTAGTCATGTTCGGGGAAACCGATAGGGACGCTGTCTGGAATTCTTCGGGGCTGCATGAAGCCTTGGCTAGGTAGGCCCGTCCCGGCGCTCCCACGCTTATAGAGGCAGCAGCCTTCGTATTGATGATGTCCGTGGACTCCGCCTCAGACTGCACCCGCAGGGCAATGCTTGATGTCACGTTCGCCCGGATATCGGCTGACAAGGCTCCTTGGGGCCGCTGGGTAGCCATGACCAAATGAATACCCAGGGAGCGCCCGATGGTGGCGACACGCATGAGCTCGCGGAGAGAGCTCGGGGCTTCGTCAACCAGCATGCGAAACTCATCAATAACCAAGACCAGATACGGGATTTTCGGATCGCTTGCCAACGCTAATCGCCGATATCCGGCGAGATCTGACACGCCGGCCGCAACGAATAGCTCTTCTCGGCGCCGTATCTCCCCACGGAGGGAAACAAGAGCGCGGTCCAAATGGTGCTTGCTCAAGTCCGTCAGCATTCCAACGCAGTGAGGTAGGCCCGCTAGTGGCCGCAACCCCGATCCGCCCTTGAAATCAAAGAACAAGAATGTTGTGCGATCGGGTGAGTCACGCAGTGCAAGCGAAGCTACTAGTGTCCGAAGAAGTTCGGACTTACCGGAACCAGTGGTTCCGGCTACCAACAGATGCGGACCGTCGAGCTTAAAGTCGAAGGTCAACTGCCCGCGGTGGCCTTTGCCCAAGACCGCAGTGAGGCCGTCTTGCTTGGATGACTCTGCCCACCGCCGGAGCACTCTGCGCTGGCCGTAAGGAAGCAAATCAGCGAGCGAACATTCCTCCGGAATCGCGTTGCTGATTCCAAGTCCTTCACCGAAAGCTGTACCCCGCGCCCTACGGCAGAACCTATCGAAAACTTCGGCTGGCACGAGATCCGGGATGAAGTGCCGGCGCTCGCCGTCCGTCTCCAGATAGCCTGTTGTTCCGGATGGCGATATTTCGATGACGCCCCCGGAAAGCTCAAACTGTACGGAGCACCTGATGACCCGCCACGCGGCGGCTTGAGCAGTCTTCAAGAGCTCGGACACGGATTCTTGATCGTGCGGTGGATCATCGAGCATGATGAGCATCCCCTTCAGCGTGCCGTTCGCGCGCTGCAGGGCAGCGAGGACGGTGGCCAGCGTGCTTGTGAGCGTGACCCGGGGTAGGAACCGGGCGCTCAATGGCAACCTTCCTGTCCTGCCAAAAATAATGACGGGCGTCTCCGCCGAGCCCGAAAAGCTGGCTAGTTGCATCAACACGAATCGAAGCATTGCCTCCGTGTGATCCGGGTGGCCGCAGAGTGTCACCACGGAATGTTTGGGATCCAAAGTCATTGCCGCGCTGCCAATGGACGGCGGCCGGAACTGGGGATCGTCGGGAACAAGGCGCATGTTTGCTGCCGCCTGCGTGGTGCCGAGCCGGAGCCACACATCACAGCCCGGACTACTGATCCCGGTCGGCCTTATGGTCCCTGCCGGCGACACCGCAACTGTAGTGACAACGGCGTGGTCCGTGATGGGCTCCATCGTCACCTGTCCCACCTTGGAACCGCGGTGAGCTGCCACAATCAGCTCTGCAGCTGAAGGCGAGCACTGCCGGCGTCGTTCAATGTCTTGCTGCACCGCGCGCGCAACGGCCAGCCTGCGTTCCCGGCGGCCCTTTTGCCCAGCGATCAGCGGGACGAGAAGGGTGATCGCTGAGATGGCTGTAAATCCCAAGTACATCCAGATTCCTGTGGCAACTGCCAGGCCGATACCGGCAACTAATGGCAGCCCGGCAGCCAAGGCCATTGTCAGACGGTTTCCGGCGCGACTGACATGAGGTACTTCGAGTGGTACGTCAACCGAACGACCTGCATCAACTGAAATCTCCGTAAGGGGAGCGCTGCCCGTGACGACGGTGAAGGTGGAGTTCCCACACTGCACCAATGACGATGACGTGATGAATTTTCGATGAACGGGCTGACCATCGACGAGAACCGGGTTCGCGCCCTCGACCGCCTTCAACATCAGCGCCGTGCTGGAAACCTCTAAGAAAGCCTGTTCCCTGGACATCCCTGGATCCGGCAATGAAATATCGAACGGACCCCTGCCAATGCAGTACCTGCCCCGTTGAATCCGGAAGGCGGAGCCTGCGCCGGGGCCTGAATGGGTAAGCAACATTAGGGGCATGGACATGTTCTCCGTGTCTCGATGCGGAGGACCATCCACAATGACAGCGCCAGAAACAAGCGGCGATATTCCCACCGTGAGAGTAGCCAAGAACTGTCCACCCACCGAGAGCACGCCAGTTCCACGCGTTTTGCTGAGAAGTTGCTGTACGTGGGCGCCGGACGTGCCTTCCGGGACGGTGATGCTGAGTTCTTCCGGGCCCTTTGTTCCAGCGGCTCCGGGGGCGCAGACCAATGTGCACTCCAAGGCCATGGGCTCTTCCTCCGCATTTCGTAGGGCATTGAACATCGGATTGACAAGAATCACGCTACGGCCGTCCGAATTTAGGCGCTGCGGCCGTAATGCCCTATGTGGAAAACTCTCGCCAAGGCTCATGCAGACGCCGCCTTGACACCGGGGCATGGTGTCTCAGCTAAGATGAATCACGTTGTCGCGTGTGCTCAATGAGGAAGGACCTTCACCGGTGATAGTGGTTGCGGAGAGCGCCGATGTTTCAGACAAGGCGATTATTGGTGATGGATCAAAGATTTGGCATCTGGCCCAAGTCCGCGAGCAGGCCGAGTTGGGTGTTAATTGCATCGTAGGACGCGGGGCCTATATTGGCACCGGAGTCAAGATGGGGGACAACTGCAAAGTTCAGAATTATGCTCTTGTCTACGAGCCCGCAGTGCTGGAGGCTGGAGTGTTCATCGGCCCGGCCGTAGTACTCACGAACGATACTTACCCCCGGGCGGTCAGCCCGGATGGCGGTCTAAAGAGCGCTCACGACTGGGAGCCGGTTGGCGTCACCATTCGTGAAGGTGCATCAATCGGTGCCCGCGCCGTCTGCGTGGCCCCAGTGACCATCGGACGATGGGCCACAGTAGCTGCAGGAGCTGTTGTGGCTAAAGACGTCCCTGATTTTGCCCTGATGGTCGGAGTGCCGGCCAAACGCCATGGTTGGGTCGGTAAAGCTGGTTTCCCGTTGCAGCGCAGCGGCGAGAACTGGGTATGCCCGGAGACCGGCGCCACATATGTTGAACAGAACGAGACCCTTCGAGAGGTAGAGGCATGAGCCCCGAATTCATTCCCCCCGCCAAGCCCATCATCGGTGATGACGAGCGCAAGGCAGTAGAGGCCGTCCTGGCCTCCGGCCAACTCGCACAGGGTTCGGAGGTTGCGTCCTTTGAGCAGGAGTTCTCTCAGGTGCTCCTCGACGGCCGGGCTGCTGTAGCGGTCAACTCCGGTACTTCCGGCCTGCACCTTGGCCTGTTGGCTGCGGGGATTGGTCCTGGTGACGAGGTCATCGTTCCGTCGTTCACGTTCGCCGCCACGGCCAACTCCGTAGCTTTGACGGGGGCGACGCCCATCTTCGCTGACGTGGACCTGGACCACTACACGCTTGACCCGGCCTCCGTCGAATCAAAAATCACGGACCGTACGGCCGCCATCATGCCGGTGCACCTTTATGGCCACCCGTTCGACGTGGACGGCATCGGCGCAGTCGCATCCAAGCACGGCGTGAAGGTCTTCGAAGATGCAGCCCAAGCGCACGGTGCCGCCGTCAACGGTCGGAAGGTGGGCACGTTCGGTGACTTCGCAATGTTTAGCTTGTACCCCACCAAGAACATGACGTCCGGCGAAGGCGGCATGGTCAGCACCGGTTTGGCCGACGTCGAGCGTCGGCTCCGGTTGCTTCGTAACCAGGGCATGGAGCGCCAGTACGAGAATGAGCTTGTCGGCTTCAATGCCCGAATGACGAACATCCATGCTGCCATTGGCCGCGTGCAGCTGACCAAAATCAACGCTTGGACGAAGACCCGGCAGGAGAACGCGGCCTTCTTCGATGCAAACATCGAAGGCGTTGTCACTCCCAAGGTTTCTGAAGGCTACGAGCACGTATACCACCAGTACACCATTCGCATCGCTGAGGACCGCGACGGCTTCGCCAAGGCGCTGCGTGAGGAATACAACGTGGGCTGTGGCGTGTACTACCCCATCCCGAACCACCGTTTGGCTCCTTTCCAGACTTCTGATGACCTTCCCGTCACGGAGGAAGCTGCGGCCAGCGTCTTGTCGCTGCCTGTACACCCGTCGCTGAGCCAGGACGACCTTGATCGCATCGTAGCTGCGGTCAACGCCATTGCGAAGGCAGGAAGCTAGTGGCAAATCTGCGTGCAGGCCTCATCGGACTGGGGATGATGGGTCGCCACCACGCCCGCGTTATTCGCGAGCTGGAGGGCGTGGACCTCGTTGCCGTCGCTGACTCCTTCGGTGACCCTCACAACGTAGCCAGCGGCCTCGAGGTGTGCAGTTCGGTTGAACAGCTCATCGAACAGGGCATTGACATGGCCGTGGCCGCTGTGCCCACCGTGCTTCATGAGGAAGTGGCACTGCGATTGGCCGAAGCCGGCGTGCACTGCCTGGTGGAAAAGCCCATTGCCAACGATTCCGTTTCGGGCCGCAGGATCGCCGAAGCGTTCGATTCGCGGGGATTGATCGGGGCGGTAGGCCACATCGAGCGCTTCAACCCCTCATTGCAAAGCCTCCGCGAACGGCTCGGCAACGGCGACCTGGGAGAGGTCTACCAGATCTCGACCCGCCGCCAGGGGCCATTCCCTTCCCGCATTGCGGACGTTGGCGTGGTCAAGGACCTGGCAACTCACGACATCGACCTGACTGCATGGCTTGCACAGAGCAATTTCGTGAATGTAGTTGCGCACACCACCTCCCGAAGCGGGCGCGAGCACGAGGACATGGTCACCGCAATTGGCCACCTCAAGAGCGGCGTAGTCACCAACCACATCGTCAACTGGCTGTCCCCCATGAAGGAGCGCACCACGGTTGTTCTGGGTGAGCGCGGTGCATACATCGCGGACACTATCTCGGCGGATCTGACGTTTATTGAAAACGGCACTTTCCAGACAGACTGGGATTCCATAGCCGCATTCCGTGGCGTGTCCGAGGGGTCATCCACACGCTTTGCCCTGGCAAAGCGCGAACCGCTGAAGATGGAACACGAGGCCTTCCGTGATGCTGTACTCGGAAAGTCCATGAACATTGTCACAATGGCGGAGGGGCTTGAGACCCTTCGCGTTGCCGAAGCAGTGCTCGAGTCCGCAGGGACAGGCTCCGTGGTCTCGCTCTAGGCATTGTTCTTTTTGCAGTATTGAACGGGAGGCTGGCTATGGGCCACGCCTCCCGTTCGTTTTTTCCGGAACAAATGCTGCCTTGCTGCCAGGCGCCGCCGAATCGGGGAACGATCGCAACGTCGGGTAGCCTTGACCAGTAGACGTGGGCATCTCTGTGCCCGCACGCCAATACACAGGAGAGTTTGTGAACGCTGATCTCGTCGTCGTCGGCTCGGGTTTCTTTGGCCTGACCATTGCAGAACGCGCCGCTACCGAGTTGGGGCTGAAGGTTGCGGTGCTTGATCGCCGCCACCATATTGGTGGAAACGCCTACAGCGAGAATGAGGCGCAGACCGGAATTGAGGTGCACCGCTACGGTGCCCACCTCTTCCACACCTCGAATGAGCGAGTGTGGGACTACGTGAACAGGTTTACCAAGTTCACGAGCTACCAGCACAAGGTTTACACCAGCCATAAGGGCGAGGTGTACCCAATGCCCATCAACCTGGGTACCATCAACCAGTTCTTCCGTTCGGCTATGAGCCCCACCGAAGCAAAGGCACTCATTGCCGAGCAGGCTGGCGAACTGGCGGGAACAGACCCCCAGAACCTCAACGACAAAGGCATCCAGCTCATCGGCCGTCCTCTTTACGAGGCCTTCATCAAGCACTACACGGGCAAACAGTGGCAGACGGACCCGAAGGACCTGCCGGCTGAAATCATCTCGCGGCTTCCCGTGCGCTACAACTATGACAACCGTTACTTCAACGACACCTACGAAGGTCTCCCGGTGGACGGTTACACGGCTTGGATTGAACGCATGGCGGATCACCCGAACATCGAGGTCGTCTTGAACTCGGACTTCTTCGACGACGGTGAGTACGGCCGGTCTTCTGTCCTCGGACAGGTACCCGTCATCTACACGGGTCCGGTTGACCGCTACTTCGATTACGCAGAAGGCGATCTGTCCTGGCGCACGATCGATCTCGAAGAAGAAGTCCTGCCCATTGAGGACTTCCAGGGCTGTTCGGTTATGAACTACCCGGATGCAGATGCAGCTTTCACGCGCATCCATGAGTTCCGTCACTTCCACCCCGAACGGGACTACACCAAGGACGCCACCGTCATCATGCGCGAGTTCTCGCGTTTTGCTGAGAAGGGGGACGAGCCCTACTACCCCGTCAACACCTCTGATGACCGTCAGAAACTGCTGGCCTACCGCGACCTTGCCAAGGGCGAGAAGTCTGTTCTGTTTGGTGGCCGCCTTGGAACCTACAAGTACCTCGACATGCACATGGCAATTGGTTCCGCCTTGTCCATGTTCGACAACAAGATCAAGCCGCACTTCACCGGTGGCGCCAAGCTTGAAAGTGGGGGAGTAGACGCATGACCGCTACAACAAACGAAAGCCAGGAGATCGCCATGACGGCCACAACTGCCGCTGAAATCCCCGCTTCGACGGAACAGAGCCTGCGGATTGTCCAACGCGTGGTTTTCCCGGCCAACCGTGACCTCGACACGCTGCCCCTGTATGTGGATCCTGACACCAACAAGGTCCACAGGAGCGACAGCAGCGCCGATGTTCAGGCGATTGGCATGGCGAGGAAACTCCACCCGGAGGATATCTTGAACCGCGGCTCCGTTCAGGTGCGCCGGGGTGAGCGTCTTTCATTCGGCTCCTACTTCAACGCCTTCCCTGCAAGTTACTGGCGCAAGTGGACCATTGCCACCAAAACCGTTCTTCACATTGAAACCGAGGGTGAGGGGACGGTCATCGTTTACCGCTCCAACGCTCGTGGCGCATCTCAGCGCGTCGACTCGATCCTGGTTGAGGGCACTTCCGTCAATGATTTCGAACTGACCTTGGCGCCGTTTGGTGACGGCGGCTGGTACTGGTTCGACCTCATCGCGGGCGGCGATGGCATGACGCTGAAAAGCGCTCACTGGGCCGTCCCCGATGAAGGCCGGCCCCAAGGCCGCGTGACGCTGGGCGTAACAACGTTCAATCGCGCCGACTACTGCCTCGAGACCATCAAATCCATTGATGGTGACGCTGGTCTACGGGAAATCCTGGCTGAACTCATCATCGTGGACCAAGGCAACAAGAAAGTTGCCGACGAAGCTGGCTTCGATGCAGTTGCGGAGTCCATGGGCGATCAACTGCGGATCATCAACCAGGGCAACTTGGGCGGTTCGGGCGGTTTTGCCCGAAACATGTATGAGATGGTCGTTTCTGACAAGAGCGATTACGTCATGCTTTTGGACGACGACATCGAGCTGGAAACAGAGGGCGTCATGCGTGCAGTGGCGTTTGCCGACCTCTGCCGGAAGCCGACCATTGTTGGCGGCCACATGTTCGATATGTACAACAAGTCCGTCCTGCACGCCTACTCAGAGGTAGTCAACTTCTACCGCTTCCTCTGGGGTCCTGTGGAAGGACTCGGTAATCACGACTTCTCCACCGCAGGTTTGCGCTCCACTCCGCAACTCCACCGTCGCTGGGACGCAGACTACAACGGCTGGTGGATGTGCCTCATTCCCAAAACCGTTGTGGAAACCATCGGCCTGTCCCTTCCTGTGTTCATCAAGTGGGACGACGCTGAGTACTCCCTTCGCGGCCGCGCAGCGGGCTTCCCCACCGTGACCCTTCCCGGGGCAGCAGTCTGGCACGTCTCCTGGGCTGACAAGGACGATTCGGTGGACTGGCAAGCCTACTATCACGAGCGAAACCGACTTATCGCGACCCTCTTGCACTCCCCGTTCCCCAAGGGCGGACGCATCCTGCGGGAAAGCTTGAACACGGACGTAAAGCACCTGGTGTCAATGCAGTACTACCCGGAGCAGGCCCGTGTCATGGCTCTCCGCGACGTTCTCGCCGGACCAGGCAATTTGCACGAGCAACTGCCGACCATGATGCCGAAACTCCGTGCCATGCGTGAGGAGTTCCCGGACTCGCAGGTCAAGACCGACCCTGCAGCTTTCCCGGAGGTCTTCCTCAAGCGTCCCCCCAAGAAGCCCCAGTCCTACAAGCAGCCAGGTGCTTTGGGCCTGCTTCCCTGGGCGGTTAAGACTGTCCTCAAGCAGACGCTGGCCCCTGTCCGCGATACCGCGAAAGCCAACCCTGAGGCTCATGTGGCCCACCAGGACGGCAAATGGTGGAGCTTGGCGCACTTGGATAGCGCAGTGGTGTCCAATGCCGACGGCACAGGTGCTTCATGGCACTTGCGTAACCCCAGGATGGCCCGTCAATTGGTGGTCGAATCGGCCAAACTCCATGCCCAGCTCTTCTCCAACTGGGAGACCCTCCGGGCTCAGTACCGTGAAGCTCTTCCCGAGATCACCTCCATGGAGTCGTGGCGGGAAACATTCGAAGCTTCGGAGCCCAGCAAGTAGCAATGACGACTTCCACAGATACTTATGCTGTTCCCGGGGTAGGGGCCGGGCTGCTGGACGTTTACCGGCGCCGGTACCTCCTCAAATTGATAGTCCGTAAGGAGCTCCGTGTAAGGTACCGGGGCTCTGTCCTGGGACTTGCCTGGTCCTACGTCAAGCCGTTGGTTCAGTACGTTGTGCTGTTCTTCGCTTTGGGAATTGTCCTGCGCGTCGGGGATCAGATTCCCAACTACGCGTTGTACATGTTCTCCGGCGTCATTGTCATCAACTTTTTCTCCGAAGCGTTTTCGAATGCCACGAGATCCATCGTGTCGAATGCTGCTTTGGTCAAAAAGATCTATCTGCCGAGGGAGCTGTTCCCCGTTGCGTCAGTGTGGGTGGCAGCAGTTCACTTCCTCCCACAACTGGTGGTCTTGTTGGCAGCTGCGCTGCTGAACGGGTGGAAACCAGACATCATGCAGCTTATTGGAGCTGCTTTGGGCTTCGTCATTGTGGCCATTACGGCAACGGGTTTGGGCCTGTTGGCTGGCGCCATCAATGTGTTCTTCCGCGACGCTGAAAACATCGTGGATATGTTGATGATGATCGTGACGTGGACGTCGCCGGTGCTCTATGACTGGACAATGATCCGTCGGCTGGCGCCCCCTTGGGTGTTGGTCATCTATCAGCTCAACCCGATCACAGTCGCTGTCGAATTGTTCCACTGGGCCTTCTGGTTTCCCACTGTTGACCGCCCAGTCGAACTGCCTCCGCACCTCATGTGGACGGGATTGATTGGTCTCGGGATGGCAGCCCTGTTCCTTATCATCGGCCAACTCGTCTTCCGACGACTTGAGGGCCACTTTGCGCAGGAGGTCTAGATGGGCGCCGCAATAATCGTCAAGGGCCTTAAGAAGACGTTCAACCTCCGCCATTCGCACTCCCTCAAGGAGACTCTCGTTTGGTTGGTCAAGGGTCGGAAAGGCGACCTCAGCAGGAAGTTCGATGCTCTCCACGATGTGAGCTTTGAGATTCAGCCGGGGGAGACCGTGGCACTTTTGGGGTTCAACGGCTCGGGAAAGTCCACACTGCTCAAACTGATATCGGGCGTTATCCTGCCCGATAAGGGAACGGTCCGCACAAAGGGTCGCGTAGCTGGGCTCATCGAGGTCGGCGCAGGATTCCACCCGGACTTGTCCGGGCGTGAAAACGTCTTCCTCAATGCCGCCATTCTGGGAATGAGCGAGCAGGAAATCAACGAGAAGTTCGACGAGATCGTTGCGTTCTCTGAGATAGAGCAGTTCATCGACACTGAAGTGAAGTTCTATTCCTCCGGCATGTTTCTGCGGCTGGCTTTCGCCGTAGCGGTCCACACGCAACCGGACATCTTCCTGGTGGATGAGATCCTGGCCGTGGGCGATGAACCATTCCAGAAAAAGTGTTTGGCCAAGATCAAACAACTTTCGGCGGAAGGCCGGACTCTGGTGGTTGTCAGCCACGACCTCGACATGATCTCGCGCATATGCGACAGGGGAGTTGTCCTTGCCTCCGGCACGGTGCAATTCGAAGGCCCCGCCAAGGAAGCTGTAGCTTGGCTGCGGGATAGCAACTAGCCGATACTCCTTATGTGACCACGCTATAGGGTGGATTGAAGGCCACCTCCCATCTTCTCAAAAGATGGGAGGTGGCCTTTGCCGTATCCCGGAGCAGCAATCAGAAGGTCGGAGCAGCATTGGAAGCGTCAGCAGCACACTAGTAGGTGCATCGGAGACGGATAGGCTCTGACGTGCCGGAGGCACCCATTCCATCAGCACACCCCCACCTCCCGTGATGGTTCCAGAGGGCCTTGGAAGGACACAAAAGAAGAGCGTCCTTCCCTGTGAGGGAAGGACGCTCTTCTGAGTCGCAGGTGCCTCTGGGCCCATGCCCAGCGGCTAGACAGAAACCTTTTCAGCCGGCGCCTGGATGACATGCTCTTCCGACTTAGCCCGGCGATGCCGACGAACGTAATGGAAGACAGTGAACACCAATATCCCGAACCACGCGGCTGCTTGAGCAGCAAGGCCCATGGTGAGACCCGGCGTCGTGAAGGTAACGTCCACAGAGCTTGCGCCGGCCGGAACGTCCACCAGTATTACTCCCGCCGGGCCCTGTGTGAGCTTCTGTGGTTCACCGTCGACCGTGACGGTGTAACCGGGCCAAGCGAGACGGGCGAGGGTCAGCTTTCCAGCGCTGCCGTCGCCGGACAGCGTGATGTGTTCGTCGTTGCCGTTCTTGACAGCATCCTGCACGGAGATACCGTCGGAAGCCCAGGAAACGGTGCCAGGATAGGGTAGCGGGTTCTCCCGCTGGAGGATTGTCCTGGTCTCATCCGAGGCCACGATGCTCCAGCCCGGGGCTACGTTCAGTTGGTCCGGGGCGATCAACGTTTTTTGGACGGCTACAGTCTCCACTTGGAGGACATCTGCCAAAGTAACGTCAATTTCACCTGATGCCTGCTTGAACAACTCAGTGTAGGCCAGTGGGCAAGTCTCGCCGCGGTAGTTCATGCACAAGGCGTTCACATAGGTGGTGAAGCTGATCCCGCTGTACCGCCCCATGCTGTTGTTGACGTCTGCATTGAGGATCTGGTTGCCGTACAGAAGGCGGCCCTCAGTGAATTCCTCTCCCGTGATCTTCATGGTGTTGAAGATCTGAATGGTGTTACCCCTGTAACTACTGGTTGAGTCACGGAGCGTGTCTGCATCCACAGGGGAACCGATCCCGGCAACAGCGTTGTTGGGAACGAACTGCCTGGACTGCATTCCAAGCGTAGCGATTGTTCCGACCACCATGACGGCTGCGAGGCCGCGGTAGCCGAATCGCTTCCAGCCAAGGACCGCCAGCCCCACCAGACCCAAAGTCACGCCCAGGGTGAAGACCTGCCATTTGCCGCCCTCAGGCACCATGGACCACGCCCGATAGGTTCCAAAACCAAGGATGGCCACGGTAATGAATAGCCGCTTTTTCCATGACGTGGTCTTCAGGCCCGCTGAGGCCACGACTGCGACGAGGACGATGACTCCGAGGTATACGTACTCGATGAGCCGAATGGGCCAGCGGAAGACAAGCACCTGGGAGGGAGCGAAGGTCAGCAGGAAGTAGATTCCCGTAATGATGTAGATACTGAATATTTGACGCGAGCGGTTCCTGAAACTGCGGAAATCAAGCCACGGAAGCAACGGTAGGACAAACCACGCCAAATAGCTGGAGGGGACGTTGTCTATGGGGGCCCAGAAGTTGTTGATCCGGGGCCTCATGGACGAGGTGCTCATGGTCAGCAGCGAGGACATATCCGGGGAAAGGAAGAGGTCATTAAGGATTTCGCTCTGCTGCCTTACGGTGACGGCCGAGCTGAGGGGCAAGGGGAAGTAGACCAGGACGGCGGTCAAACCCACCAGCGCACCCACGATGACGATGGGAATCAGCCGACGCCAGTGCCTCATGAGCATCAGCTCGACAGCGACTGCCGCGAGAACCAGGATGACGCCAATGGCACCGTAGGGGTTTCCTGCTGTCATCGTGAGGAAACCCAAGAAGAACGGCAGGAACGGTGAGGTGTTGCGACGCGCGTAGCGGCGAACAGACCACCAGAAAACGGTAATCCAAGCGAAAGCCATCAGGCCGCCTGGCCAGCGGGCGGCCTCGTAGAAGAGCGTGAATCCGCTGAAGGGAATGGCTACACCGGCAGCCAGGGCGAGCGGCCTGTTGGAGCCGTAGTCGCGGGCGAGCATGAACGTCCCGAACGCCAGCAACGCGATGAATTGCACGATGATGAAATAGCTGGCCAGAGACAAGTTCTCGAAGTTCGAGACGATAACTGAGTTGACGATGTTGACCGGGTTGAAAATGCCGTAGCCCACCTCGGCCACGATGTTGCCGCCGACCCAGCCGCCTGGTTCCATCAATGGGAATCGACCGGACCGTATCTCCTCGCCCATATGCCGCCACAAGGGGAGGAACGACTGCATCATGTCATCCCAGTAGTAGAACGTGGGGTTGAACAGTCGCGGAATAATGGAGGCAACGGCCGCTATAGCGGCAGTAACAATTCCCCAATGCCAGTCGTGCTGCATGAAGTAGCGCCGCCGAGTGACCGGGGGGCGCTGGGCAGTAGCCCCGGAGGTTCCTGCTGTCATGGTCTTAGCTTGCTCCTTAGCGCGCGGCATAAGTTTGGATATGGGCCAGAAAGACTACCGTGGTAACGGAAAGCCGGAGGGCGTCCGTTACCACCTGCTACTTGGCCTCGGAGGCGGAGTCTACGGAGGTCTTGGAAGCGGATTGTTGCCGCCACCGGAAGTGAACGAAGGCGATACCGACGCACAGCAGATCGGCGATCGTGAACATAATTCGCGAAAGGGCAGCGATTGCCGTCGCGGCACCGGCGCTCATCATTCCGGCCAGGGCAAGGATCAAGATGGCTTCGCGGGCACCTACGCCGGCGGGAAGCAGGAATGCCAGCACTCCGAGCGTCATTCCAAGAGCCAATGCACCAGTCAGTACCAGGAACGTTGCGAGGTCGAGGGTGGCCTCATGACCAACCAGGATCCACAGGTGCAGGCCGAAGCACAGGTACATCAGAACGCCAAGAATGAAGGCCTTCACCATGGTGTTGGCTTGAATTCGTTCGGGGAGCGGTGGCCGGCGGAACACTCGCAGAACGATGTTGACCAGGAACGTCACGACGTTCGGGTTCATCGCCAGGATCACCACCGGGAGTATGACGTAAAGCCACTGCAGATTGGGCTGCCGCTGCACCAGGATTGGAAGAGCTGAAGCTCCAACCACCAATGCTGCGCCAATGGTGATTCCGGTGCTCACCAGGGATGCTACGAAAACCTGTGCGCGCGCAATGCCGTTTTTACGGCCCAGCTCCATCTGAAGCACGAATGCCCACACAGAGCCGGGCAGGTACTTGCCGATCTGGCCGACCAGGTAGATCTGGTTGAGCACCAAACCTTGGGGTTCAATGTCTACTGACCTGAGCAGACTCGCCATGACAACCCGCCACATGTACATCCCGAGGAGAACACCAGGGATGAGCGCCAACAGGGACAGCAGGACCTGCCACCATTGCAGGGCGAAGACAGTGGCTTGGACTTGCGGCCATTGGACTGCAATGAAATACACCGCGGCGGCGAACACGATCACTACCAAGGCTCGCCGGGCGAAGTCGACCAGCTTTGCCTTGGTGCTCTTTGCAGCGGGCTGTTCCGGATTCAGATCGTTGTCATTTGAAGGTGTCTCCGCGATTGAACCCGTCATGAGGCATGCGTTCCCGCGCTTGGCGCCACGGCAAACTCACTCCGACGGCGGCGCATGGCTACCAGCCCTTTGAACATCTTTACGACGTCGGCAGTCCGGATGGTGGTTTCGCCTGGTTCGTCGTCGGGAGCCAGCGTGACGGGCACTTCAACAATCCTGAAACCTTGCTTCTCAGCGGCGTACACAACTTGGGTGCTGAAAAGAAACCCGGGGTCATCGAAGCGGTCAACCATGCTTCGAAGCCAGTCGCCGTCGACGATCAACGTTCCTTGGGAGTCACCAATCTTTGACCCGAGTATTACCTGTCGCAGCGTCTTGAAACCAAAAGTGGTAATGCCGCGAATGACACTGCGCTCGGTGATCGAGTCCTTATGGGCTTTCGAACCGATGACGATGTGTGGTTTGGTTTCCAGCTTCTTGTCTTCGTCGAGATCATCTGTGCCGAACGGCAGATCGTCGGCGGTGAGAAGCACTCTACGGCCGGAGCTGGCTTCGATGCCCCGGCGATATGCATTGCCCATGCCCTTTTGGCTCTGGAGAACCTGGAACGTCACGTTGGGAGTGTCCACCGCATTCTTGAGGGCGACCTCGAGTGTGTTGTCGGAAGAACCGTTCTCCACGATGATGATCTCGGAGGTGCCACTGGTCAAGTAGCCGGAAAGACGGGCCATTGTTGCCGCCAAAATCCGTTCTCCGTTATAGACCGGGATCACAACGGAGAGATCCGGTTGGCCTGCCTGGTCGAAAGTCAAGACTCTCCTCGGTAGTTCGTGCCGACGAATTCTTGAACGCCAGCCGCAGCCCGCAACGCTGTTGTCACGAGTTCCTTGCAAACCCTCAGTCTAGTTCATTGTTGGATACCTTCTGTGGAAGGGAACCGCCTCACCGCTGGCAGCAGACGAAAGGGGTGCACCGGATATTCTCCGATGCACCCCTCAAAACGGCAAGCTATGTCCGGTCCCTATCAGGGGAGCGACGTGAATCCTTGCCATCCGTTGCCTACCTGGCCCCAAGCCAGCCAGCCCCCGGAACCGTTGCCTGGGTAGAGCCACAAGTTGCCGTTGGCGTCCCGGGCAAGTACATCAGCTTTGCCATTCCCGTTGAAGTCTCCCGGGCCGAGCAGCGCTGTCATGCCGTTCCATCCGCTTCCGATTTGGGAGCGGCTGCCCCAGCCACTGCTGCCATTGCCAGGGTAGAGCCACAGGGCGCCTGCAGTATCCCGGGCCAGCACATCAGTCTTCGCGTCGCCGTTGAAATCGCCCGTGCTGAAGATGGCATTCATGACGTTCCACCCTGCTCCTACTTGAGTGCGGCCAGCGCTGAACTTACCCAGGCCGTCGCCCTTGTAGAGCCACAGGACTCCAGAGGAGTCCCTCGCCAGGACATCGGATTTGCCGTCCCCGCTGAAATCCCCGGGGACGATCACGGACGTCATACCGCTCCAGCCTGCGCCCGCTGCCTCAGGGGGTTGCCAGCCGCCCACGCCGTTTCCTTTGAAGAGCCACATCTGCCCGGACGCGTCCCTGGCCAGGACATCACTTCGTCCGTCCCCGCTGAAGTCCCGCGTCGGGACAATCAGGTTGTAGTTGTTCCACGAAGTACCCGTGTTGACCTTGCCCAGCCATCCGCCTGTGCCGTTGCCCGGGTAGAGCCACAAAGTACCGGCGGCGTCCCTGGCCAAGACGTCGTTCTTGGCGTCGGAGTTGTAGTCCTTCCAGGTGTTGGTTGGCGCCGCAGGCAACGTGTACGTCTGCGAGGCTACTGCGGATTGGTTTCCTGCAGCATCAACGGCGAAGTACTTGACCGTAGTGGTTGCCGTTGGGGTCACCGTTACTGTTGTGGTCCCGCTAGGGCTGGAAACCGTCGGAGTGGAGTTGTTCGTGGTGTAGTAGATCTTCGCGCCGGTCTCTGTGGTCAGTGTGACCTTTTGCCCGAGGGTGAGGTTGCCACCTTGTGGGCTGGCGGTCACCGTAGGCGCTATATTGTCCAACACGTATACCTGGGTTTGGGGTGCGGAGGCGTTGTTGGATGCGTCGACGGCCATGTACTTGATGGTCTTGCTTCCCATCGTGATTGGACCGGTGTAGAGCGTACTGGCCGTGGTAGGAGTCGTGCCATTTTCCGTGTAGTAGATTTTGGCGTCGGCCTCATTCGCGGTCAGCGTGACCTTGGTTGCAGGACCGTACGTTCCGCCCAAGGGACTGGCTGTCACTGTAGGTGGTGTCGTGTCCGCCACGAAGACAGTGAAGTTGACGCCTGCGACGGTGGTGTTGCCGGCAACATCCCGGGCCTCTACCTCGAACCTGTTAGGTCCGTTTGCGATGTCTGCATAGACCTTGGGTGAGGTGCATGCGGTGAAGGCATCGGTTCCCAAGCGGCAGCGGAATCCCGCCACATCCGGAGAAGTGGAGGCGAACTGGAACTGGTACCCGGCTCCCACTGTGGCCCCGCTGGCCGGAGCCGTGATGGCTACCTGGGGGGCCGTCAGATCAGCCGTCACGGTCTGTGCAGCAGCAAGGCTGACATTCCCGGCTGAGTCTGTGCTGCGGATCCTCAAGGTATGGGTGCCCGCAGTTGTGAGCGTGAAGGTGTCGCCAGGTACACAGGCCTGGAAAGCGGTATCGGCAGTGGAGTCAACAGAACAGGAGAGTGTTGTTCCTGGCTCGAAAGTGGCACCGAGGACCGGTTTGCCGTTGACCACTTGACCACTGTTCGGGGCAGTGAAGACCGGCGCAGCCGGGGCGACCGTGTCCACTGTGAAGGTCCGTGAAACCGGAACCCCGCCGGGGGCCGGCCTGACGGAGAACGTCTGCGGTCCGTTGTTCAGTGCAGTTGACGTGTACGTTCCGCCAGTGCAGGCCACCCAAGCGCCGCCCATGGAGCACTCCAAAGCGCTGCCTGCTGGTTCCGCTGCCACACCGAACGTTGGAGTGGTGTCGTTGGTGAATTCGGGGTTGGGCGCTTGTGCACCACTCGCCAGTGTGGGGCCGGAAGTAATTTTGGCCACAGCGCCACCAAGGATGCTGATGCTCCCCCTGCCGGTTCCCGTTGGGGAGCTCAACTGTCCGGGATCGTCCAGGACCAGCAGTTGGCCAGCGCGCATACCCAAACCGCTGATCTTGCTGAAGCCCAGGGCCCATTGGTTGTCTACTGCACCGGTGGCGAGGTTGAGGCGGGACACCTTGTCTGTGCCTGCGGTCGTGCCGCTGCTCGTCCCCGTGTAGATGACGTGGGCGTCGTAGTCGTAGAAGATCGACGCCGCGACGCCGACGTTGTAGGAAGCCAGGGGTACGTAATCTGTCATCTCTCCATTGCCCGGGGCAGAGAACGCCCGTAGGCCAGTGGTTTCCAGAACATACACACTGACATATCCATTGCTGTCATAACCTGCCGCCACAAGGCCCAGTGCCCGGTTGCTGACCGACGCAATGGATTCGATGCTTGGGTGCATGATGGTCGGATCAACGATCTTGATGATTGATCGGGCGTTGGCGAACGACAGATAGATGTTGCCGTCCGGGCCGTCCGATACTGCGTTCGGGCGGACGTCGCCGTCGAGGACCGTCAGTGTACTGCTGTATTCAAAGAGGTCCAGCGGCGGATTCCATACAGCCCGTACAAGATGCGAACTCCCAACGGCTGAGTCCGGGATGAAGACGGTTTCGTCGCCGTTACCGATGGAGCCTGGCGTCGGGTCGAGCACGATTGAAACCCCGGGTACTTTGGGGCCCGGTCCGGCTCCAGGCAGACTTCCGCCCAAGCATGTGTCTTCCTCAATGGTGCCCGCGTTGCCATTAACTGGTTCGGACATCCGGCAGAATCCGGCCACGCTGTCTGAAACCCACATCCTGCCGATGGGGTCCAGAACCGTTCCAGCCGGCTTGGTGAGCCCGATTCCTATAATTTGTTTCTGTTGGTCGGCGTGCGCTGGGGTACTGGAGACCACCGCTGTCATACCTGCCACCGTCAGAAGAACCGCAGCCAATGCTGTGGTGAGCTTGTGGCCGCGAAGCCGCCAACCGCCGTCGCGCCTTATCTGCCGTTCCATCACGCCACTTCCTTCAGCCACTTGGTCAGGACTGCGGCCTGTGGTGCCATGGGTGCCAGGGTGAGCGCTCCCTTGACGATGGGAACGCCGCCAAGCCCATAGAGTGCCGTACTTATGGTTGGCGGATTGTTTCTGGTGCAGGCTTTGATAATCAAAAGGCAAATGTCATTGCGGGTGCCAACGGCGCCCGTTTCCAGAGCGACATTTACCGCGGCATTTTCTTCCGCCACCAAAACCTGGGGTTGAGGGCCCACATATGTCACCACGACATCTGCGAATTTCTTGTATTGAGTGTTGGCCCAGACCTCTTCAAGGCTCGACAAGATGATGAGCGGATTTCCATTTATTCCGCGGCACTCAAATTGATAGCGCTTTACTGGTTCGGGTCTTTCGACGCGTGGTTTGTCGGCATCGCCGGCATTCGTCACGCCCAGCCTGAATGGCTCAGCATTTTCAACGACCTTGACCGAGCAGCCTGTAAGAACGAGACCGGCTAGGCCAAGCTGGACGATAGCGCGTCTTGGCATGTCCACCGAGGGATCCCCACTTCATTCGGATGCTCCCCAGCTCCGCATGCAGTTGGATTTTCGCCCCAGCCGTTGCCGGCTGCATTACTCTATCTTCTCCCAAATTCCGCATTTGTCACTAGTTAGTACGTCTTTTTCTTTCAGGAGTATTCCCGATTGGCCTTCAGCTGCGCCGCCGCTGGCCTTCGTGCTGCCGTCAGAGGCCGTCACCGACCACGTGCAGCCCTCCGGCGGGGTCTTTCGGAGATGGAACTTTCCGGGAACCAGGCCGTCGTTCGTCACCGCATACTCGCCGTCCGCGGCTCTTTCGCCGGACGCCCAAAATCCAATGATTCTTCCTTGCGGCGCCCTGGGACATAGTTCGCTGGCTGCCTGCAGCATCTGCCGGCTGCTGCGTCCGAAGAGCTCGGAAGCTGCTTCGTCGCTAACGCGGCTACAAAGCGACAATGCAGTTAGGTAGGCTTCGAGTCCTTCGGATGGCGGCACGCCGGGCTCAGCTATGGAGATGATCCTCGCTTCATCTTCGGTGGGTTCGAACGGGACAGGCCCCTCGTAGTTTGCCGAGCAGGAAGCCAGCCGGACATATTCCGAGGAAGCCCAAACCTCGGCGAGGCTTGTGTACGCAACGTCTGGAACGGCCTCGTTCAGGCTTGAACATAAGTACGAGAACCGGCCTGAATCATCAGGCGCGCCGACACCCTGTCCGCTGCCTTCGCCTGGTTCCGTCGGTTCGGGACTCGAGGCTGCTGATGATGAGGGTGTTGTGGTGGGAGGTGCCGATGCAGAAGAACCGGACGATGCCCCGGCCGAAGGCGTCGTCGTTGGTGTCGTTGCGCCTGAGCAACCAGCCACAAGCAGTAGCAGCGCCGCAGCGGCCGGGTACAGGGTTCGCATGGTGACCTCCACCTCCATGGTTGCCATAACCCGAAGGCCGGTCAATGAATTTGGCTGCGAATCGGGTATCGATACCGCTACGAAAAGGCGATCCGTGTTCGCCGAAGGCCTTGCCCCGGGGACCAAGGCCTTCGAC
Source organism: Paenarthrobacter sp. TA1.8 (assembly GCF_048595705.1). Taxonomy (NCBI): domain Bacteria; kingdom Bacillati; phylum Actinomycetota; class Actinomycetes; order Micrococcales; family Micrococcaceae; genus Paenarthrobacter; species Paenarthrobacter sp. TA1.8. The sequence goes on along the minus strand of NZ_CP184287.1, from coordinate 3,239,685 downwards.
GATACGGTGCTTAGGCGAACATCGAGTTCAGCGTGTTGATGACAGTTGCTTCTACGCCCGTTGTTCCGCCACGGAAGTGGCCGATGTGTCCGTAAACGGTCATGGAGCCGCCAGCGATCCCGGGATGGTCCGGGTCCCAGCCGCCCTCATAGCTGCCGCCGGATGAGTAGGGCGGTAGGAACTGTGCGCTAGGCACGTAGTAGCACGATTCGTTTCCGTAGCCCCCAACGATCACGCCGTTTGCACCGCCGAACCTTGCCCTGAAATATGCGGCATAGCCGCTCACCAGCTCGCCACCGACGATCCCGATCCTCAGTTGAGGGCTGCCTCCGAACTTCCACACCTGGAAGGGACAAACGACTGACGTTTCATAACTGCCGCTATCAATTCGACCCATCATGACCTGGGCGTGGCGTCCATACCAAGCGGGATTGCCATCGAGGTTGGGTAGCCGGGATGCATATGCGGCCCGGACCGCGGCCATGTTGCCTGCCGTGGGCGTGATATCCAAGGGTATATCCACTTCCCGGTAGCTGGTCTGAAGGGGGCTGCCAATGATCCTTCCCGGGGTCTGCATGGCCACATCAACAGCAGCCCCGAGCCTGGTGGCGTACTCGTCCCTTAACTCCCAACTGGGTACTCCCATGGGGTTCTGATCTCCGGCCGCTCCCTGCAGGAACAAGGCAAAACACTCGGGGTTGGTGTTTTCGATGTAGTTGCACGCCCCGGCGGGAAAATCGCCGTCGAAGAGTGTCCGCATACCTGCCGCGACCGGATGGCATGCGTAATTGAAGATCACCGCCGCGGCGTTGCCGTTTGGCTTGCGTGCCACGATGACGGGGACTGTGTTCTCAAGGTAGGGAAGGCCCACCCTGTTGTACGCAATGCTGGCCGTAGTGACCTTGTAGTCCAGAGTGACGGCGGTTTGCGAGGCGTTGAGCGCCTCACTGGCAGCGTCCACGAGGTCGTTCTCCAAGTGCTGGCTGTAGGTCTCCACCATTGACAAATCTGACAGCCCATAGCACATGAACGGGTGGAGGGTGTCAACTATGGCCGGCCCGTTATGGGTGTGGGTGGACTGGATCAGGATGTCGCCGTTGGACCAGCTTGCCAACTCCAGGATCCGTTGCCGGGCCCGCTGATGGATGGATCTGGGCAGGGCAAGAATATCCACGCTCATGATCAGGTTGGGGGAGCCGTTTTCCCAAAGGATGATCGCCCGAACCCACAGTGATTCGTAGGGTGCACTGCTGGTGGCCTCCCGGCCGCCGTCGAGGGTCCCGTACCCCGCCATGTAGGGATTGACGGAAAGCGGCGGCGAAATGCTGACCTTGGCCGTTGAAACGGTAAACGCCATGAAAGATCACTCCTTGATTGTGCGCATTGGTGACCTTCGCTTGCCCCCAAACAAAGCCCGTTTCCCGAATGCGCTGAACAGCCAATACGTGAGACCACCTTCATTAGATCACGCAATCCCGGGATTTAGACCTGTCCGTTGGCCTAAACATTATTTGTTTCCTTTACGTAGTTTTTCCAAATACGAAAGGGCCTGCGCACTCCTTTTCGGAGTGTGCAGGCCCTTGGAGAATTTCGGACTCGGAGCGTGCCGGGGTCTACCTTCAGGCGGGTGCGAGGATTCTCAGCCCGCCCCAACCAGTGCCAACCTTGGTGGGTGAGCCCCAGCTGCGATTCTGTCCTACAGGGTAGTAGCGCAGATCGCCGCCGGTGGTCCGCGCCAGGATTCCGGTAGATCCGGCTCCTGCGAAACCACGGATGGCTCCGTAGCTGTTGACCACGTTCCAACCGGTTCCCACTATGCCCGGCGCTTCCTGGACCAGGGCTCCACTGCCGTTTGACCGGTATAGCAACAGGTCACCGGCGGAATTCTTGGCCAGGAGGTCCATGTTGGAGTCCCTGTCGAAGTCCATCTGGGCGATGTCCAATCCGGCCCAACCTGTACCAATCTGAACCCGGGCGCCTAATGAGGTTCCGGATGGATTGCTGATATGGAACAAGCGACCAGCGGGATCGTAGCCAACGATGCTCGGTCGTGCATCAGACTTCCGCCACGAACCAACTGTAAGAGTCCAGTCCTTCCAACCGGTCCCGAGGCTGATCGGCGCCCCGTAGCCCCGGCCCGCGAATCCTGGGTAGACACTAAGCCGACCATCGGTCCACTGCGCAACGATGTCCAAAGCGTCGTCGTTGTTCCAGTCTGCGAGGAAACCCGCCTTGAGGCCGGTCCACTGCGTGCCGATAAGCTCGGCTGGCATCAAGGAAGTAGACCCGGACCCGGCGTAACGGTACAGGTTGCCGTCTTGACGTGCGGCCACGACGTCCTGCGCGTCGACGCCGAGAGTCCTCTCAACGTTGACCGGTGCGCCGCTGATCACGTTCGCGTCATTCCATCCCACACCGATGAGGAAGCGGTTGCCCCAGGACCCGGAGACTGCCGGATAGTAGTACAGGTCACCATTGGCAGTCCGGGCGTGGAGCCCCTGCGAACCGGATCCGTTGAAACCCGCCGCGGAGCTCACCGATGTCATGCCGGACCAGCCGTTGCCAATCACCCGGCTCGACTCGGAGAGGAACGATCCCACACCGTTGGAGCGGTATAGACGCATGATGCCGTCGGCTGTCCGGGAGACGATGTCCTGGTTGCCGTCACCGTCGAAGTCCAGTTGGTTGAATTGGTGCCCGCCGAAGCCGGTCCCGATAAGCACGCCTCCGTTGAGGGCGCCTCCTGCCGCATTCGTATAGCGGTAAAGGTTTCCTTTGCCATCCTGGCCGATGACACCCGGATAACCGTCCCTCGAGTTCCACCACCCAGCCGTGAGTGACATCTCCTGCCACCCTGTTCCCACCAGCAAAGGCGAAAGGAATCCGCCGCCGGAGGCGCCGCGGAACACTTGGAGCGAGCCGTCCCGCCACTGGGCGAGGATGTCCTGGACTCCGTCCTGGTTCCAGTCAACGACATGGACGGACTGCGCAGTGCCCCAACCGGACCCAATCGTTACCGGGCCCGTGATGCGGCCTTGGCCGTCTGCGGGGAAATTGTCCAAGCGTCCGGAGGGCATGGCAGCGAGCACGTCAGCCCCGGACCGGATGGAGGGGCTGGATGGGCGGGGGACTCCGCGCGCAAATGTCCGAAGCTGGTCATAGGTGCCGTTGAAAATGTTTGAATCACCCTCAAAGGGGCCGGTGCTGCTGTACTGCCACATGGTGTAGTTGCCCCAACTGACCGGCAGGTTGCCCGGGGAGTTGGTTGGGTTGTTCCAGTAGGACGCGATCCACAGGGGGTAGCTTCCGAATGTGGAGTTTCCCACGCAGGTGTTCCACCAGTCGGTGGTGCTGTAGATCACCGGGAAACGGCCGGTCAGGGCCTTGACTGTGTTACCAAAGTCGGCCGCCCACTGTCCGAGCTGCGCCTTGGACATGTCATAGCACGTGTTGCCGAAGTAAAACCCGTTGATGGTCCGTCCGGCATAGGGGTTGTACTCAATGTCCAGGACGGGAGGCAACGTGTAACCGTCGGCTGTCCAGCCGCCACCGTTTGCCACGAAATACCGGGCCTGGTCAGCACCTGATGACCAGTTGGGTATGGCGAAGTGGTAGGCGCCCCGGACCATGCCTACGCTGCGGGAGCCGTTGTACTGCTGTGTGTAGTTCTCATTGAGGTAGTAGTTGCCCTCAGAAGCCTTGACGTATGCCCATCGGGAACCTTGATTCCATTGGTTCTGCCAGTTGACGTTGCCCTGGTGGGCACTGACGTCCTGTCCGGCAATGCCGATGGAGGGGCGCCAGTGTCCCGGGTCAGCCGCCATGGGGAACGCTGAGTCCACGGCTCCGCCGATTGCTTTCGCTCCAGAAGGCTGCGAAGCCGCCTTCTGCTGCTTGGCCATTACTCTCGGCGAGCGCTGCCCCATTTCTGCACCACCGGCTGGAATGGCGGCTCGCATGGCCGTTTTCATGGCTTCGGCGTCCGGGGCGTTGCCGGGCATGGATTTGGGTGTTGCGACAGGTGCTTCGGGCTGACCGGAGGCGGTTGGGCTTGTCACCACGGGTGAGGGTTCGACGGCGGCCGGCCGCTCTTGCTGCTCGGGCACCTGCGCATCCGTTGGCAACTCGCTGTCCGGCGCGGACCCGGAGCCGTCACCGGCCGGCCGGGGGCCTTGCGGCGGCGGGCTTTCCTGAGTGTTGGAATGCGGGGCCGTTTGAGGTCCGGAAGGCTGCGCCCATGCGGGAACTCCAAGGCTGCAAGCCGCCAGCAATGCGACAGTTAGCGCCAGGCCGGCACGTGCAAGAGGGATGCGGTGGACCGGGTCCATCGAATTAGTTTTCATTTTCACATCCGGCCCTGTACCGCGGCTTAGCGGCGCATGGTGTGGCTTGCGGACAAGCTCCAGGGCGGGCGCCTGCGCATGAGACCAAAGGCCAGCTCCTAACGGGCTTTACCCTAACATTCCGAAACTGGAGTGACTAGTGGGATTCAGGTTGCTTGTGTGACAGATGATGGCACTTATCCACACGTGTTTCCTCGGTGACTTGGGCGAAGCGACTGGCTCGCCTAGCGTGAATGACTCGAGATGCGCCTCTCATTTACGGTTCGTGATCATGGGGAGAGATGTGGATGCTGTAAAAATCGTCGAAGGAGAAGTCCGGGAACTCATACGACGCCGCGGGCTGGATCCGCTGGAACAAACAAAGGACGTTCGGCTCCTCGTGGATGAGGCCGTCAACGATTACGACGAGCGGGCACTCCTGGGCCCCCTGCCGTCACTCGGACACCTCGAGGCCGCCCGACAACACATCTTCGATGCCGTAGCAGGGTTTGGGCCGCTGCAGCCGCTCTTGGATGATGCCGGAATCGAAGAGGTATGGATCAATGCGCCGCACGAGATCTATGTGGCCCGCAATGGGGAATCCGAGCTGACGACCGTAACACTCAGCGATCAGCAGGTGCGGGATCTCGTGGAAAGGATGCTCAAGAGCTCGGGGCGCCGTTTGGATCTCTCATCCCCTTTCGTGGATGCGGCACTTCCCGACGGATCCAGGTTGCACGTAGCGATCCCGGACATCACCCGTCAGCACTGGGCTGTCAACATCCGGAAATTTATCGCGCGGGCAAACCGACTCGAACACCTCGTTGAGCTTGGAAGTCTGACGCCCCAAGCTGCCAGGTTCCTTGGCGCGGCAGTAGCCAGCGGGCTCAACATCCTGGTGTCGGGAGCCACCCAGGCGGGGAAGACAACCATGCTGAACTGCCTTGCCGCAAGCATCGGTTCACGTGAGCGTGTCATCACGGTCGAGGAGATCTTTGAATTGCAGCTCCCGCTGCGCGACGTAGTCGGGCTGCAATGCCGCCAGGCGAATCTCGAAGGGGGAGGGGAAATTCCGTTGCGGCGGCTGGTTAAGGAAGCGCTTCGGATGCGTCCGGATCGCTTGGTGGTGGGAGAGGTCCGCGAAGCCGAAAGCCTCGATATGCTGATCGCCCTGAATTCCGGGTTGCCTGGGATGTGCACTGTGCATGCCAATTCTGCACATGATGCCGTCACTAAGATCTGCACGCTACCACTCCTGGCAGGAGCGAATATCTCCAGCGCTTTCGTAGTACCCACAGTGGCATCCTGCATCGACCTCGTGGTGCACTGCGGCCGACATTCAACCGGGCGTAGGCAGGTAACCGAAATTCTCTCCCTGGGGCGCAGGGTGGAAAACGGGATCATCGAATCCACTGGTGTCTTTGGCTTGGTTGCAGGTCAATTGCAGCCCAGGGCAAACTCCATGCCGGCAGCGGAAAAGTTTGCCAGGGCAGGCTTTGACGTGGCTGCCCTCTTGGAGTTGAACTGATGGCCCCGTTGCTTGGGATCGTGGGTGGTTTGGGAGTGTTCCTCGTTTGGTGGTCCGCATGGGTCGAGCCACCGGTTGAATCCAGAAGAAGCAGGCCCCGTCGCTTGGACCTCCTTCTGATGTCAGCAGGGATCGAAAAAGTAACGGGCGGCGGACTCCTTGCCACCTGCGCCGGCTTCGGCTTGTTTGCCCTGCTGGCGTTTTACGTTCTGACAGGGTCGCCGCCGGTTGCCTCGTGTTTTGCGATATTCGGTTCCTGGATTCCGTTTGCGGCTGTACGCTGGCGGGCCCGGAAGCGCAGGACTGCGCTCCGGCAACTGTGGCCGGATGTTGTGGACCACTTGCGGTCCGCGATTCGTGCGGGTCTTGCACTGCCGGAGGCGTTGATCCAGCTGGGACACAATGGACCGGAAGAGCTAAGGGAATTGTTCCTGGACTTTGGAGCCGACTATAGAGCTGCCGGGAATTTTGAGGCGGCGGTGAACAGACTCAAAGGTCGGCTGGCAGACCCTGTGGCCGACCGCATCATAGAGGCCCTGCGAATGACCCGCGAAGTGGGCGGTTCAGACCTTGGGCGCATGCTGGGTACCCTCTCGGTGTTCCTGCGTGACAGCGCCCGGACCCGCAGTGAGCTTGAGGCCCGGCAGTCCTGGACCATCAATGCTGCCCGGCTTGCTGTAGCTGCTCCCTGGATAGTTTTGGTGGTCATGGCAAGCCGGCCGGAAGCCATGATGGCTTTCAACTCCGGCATGGGCGCGGTGGTGTTACTGGGAGGGCTGCTGATCTCAGTTTTTTGCTACTCCGTGATGCTTCGCGTTGGTGCCTTGCCAGAGGATGAGCGGGTTTTTCAATGAACACCTCGGTTGCTATCGCCATGTTGTGCGGCCTGATTCTCGGAGCCGGATGCTGGCTAATGCTGGTGCGGCTCCCGTTCATGCGGCCACCGAGATTCTCTGACCGCATTGAAGCGCAGTTGAAGTCGCAAAATCTCGATTCGCGCCTGCTCCGCGCGCCAACACAGAATCTCACGCCCTTCGGCCCGGTGGAACGGATTCTCCGTCCAGTCATTCGCGATGCAATCATCGCTATGTCCAGCTTCAATCCCGGTTTAACAGCCCTGGGCAAGAGGCTTGCCCGTGCCGGATCGACAAAATCCACCTTGGATTTCCGGGCTGAGCAGCTTCTGTGGGCCAGCGCCGCTTTCGTGCTCGCTGTCCTCGTGGTTATCGCGGGCGCGACCTCCGGGCGATCCAGTCCGGCCGGCTCTTGTATCGCAGTCCTGGGAAGCGCGCTAGGAGGTTACCTGCTCCGCGATTTTGTGTTGGGACTGAGGATCAAACGGAGGGAATCAAGGATGTTGTCCGAGTTTCCCAGTCTCGCGGAGCTCATGGCGCTCGCTGTTGCTGCGGGAGAGAGCGCGATGGGCGCAATGGACAGGGTGAGCCGTAGCTCGAATGGTGAACTTTCCGGGGAATTTGCCACAATCCTGGCGGATACACGGTCGGGGAAACCACTGACGGAAGCACTTCAGGCCTTTTCATCAAGGGCGGAATTGCCGCCCCTCGTTAGGTTCATCGACGGTCTGGTGGTTGCTGTCGAACGCGGAACGCCCTTGGCGGACGTCCTACGGGCGCAAGCGGCAGACGTCCGCGACGCCGCACAACGGGAACTTATGGAGTCTGCAGGCCGACAAGAGATTGCCATGATGGTGCCGCTTGTCTTTGGCGTGCTTCCTCTGACCGTAGTCTTCGCTGCTTTCCCGGCCATCGCGGCTCTGGAAATGAGCCTCTAACGCACAGCCATCAATCTGTCCTATCCGTACATTCAACCAGCGACGCTACGTCAGTGCCTGCTGGAAACACATTGGGGAAACCATGAAACGAGTTACAAACAAACTGTCCGCTGTCTCTCTCCCTCTGCTTTGCCCCCCATGGGTGTTCGTGGCCATTGCTTTGAGGGCACTGCCCTACAAGGAAAATCGCGAGCGCGGTGATGTCCCTGGTTGGGTGATGATCACCCTGATGTCAGCGATCCTCGTGGCTGGACTACTTGCCATCGCCACACCGGCGTTGGGCGATCTCTTCAATCAAGCAATGAGCAAGGTGGGCAAGTAGGGCGCGGGATGGACAACAACAAGGGCCCCGTGGGTGATTGTTTCAAGCCGGCAAGTGTCGGACAGGTGAATGAGCGCGGATCAGCGGTTGTTGACTTCGTGTTGGTTGGCGCATTGCTGACCCTGTTTTTCATGGCGATTGTTCAACTAATGCTGGTGCTGCACGTTCGGAACACGCTTATTGATGCTGCCGCTTCCGGAGCGCGGTACGGGGCGTTGTCGGATCGAACGTCCGCGGACGCCCGTTCCCGGACTGCCGAGTTGATTGGTGCCGCATTGAGCGGTGATTTTGCCCGCGATGTCACGTCGACTGAAATCACGATGGATGGGATCCGAACCTTGGAAGTGACAGTGAGGGCACCCCTGCCGGTGGTTGGCCTGATCGGCCCCGCCCAAACCTTGGAGGTCAAGGGTCATGCAGACCTCCCGGGGTGACACGCCACGATCATTACTCGTCCCTTTCCGGCTTAGGCTGCGGGCGGCCTTGTGCTTACGGGCGGAGCCGCTTGGGACAGCAACGACTTACGCTCCCCATCAGGAACAGGAAGTCCAAGGGGGCAACGCCACGGTGGAATTCACCTTCCTGGCGTTGTTGCTCATGGTCCCCGTGGTCTATTTCGTGGTGACCATAGGCCAGATTCAGGGCGGATCGTTTGCTGTGGTGGGTGCTGCTGACCAGGCAGCTAAAGTCTTCGTGACGCAAGGGGATCCCACCAGCGCACGGATCGCAGCGGAGCGCAGTGTTCTTCTGGCCCTCAAGGACCACGGCCATGGACCCGAGAAGGCCAGCATCACCATCGTTTGTGATCGTGGGAGTTGTTTGGCGGCCGGTGCGACCGTAACCGTGACAGTGCGTCTGGAGGTGTCTTTGCCCTTGATGCCATTCGGGGACGTCCTGCAATTGCACGCGAGTCGACTCAGTGCCTCGGCATCGCAGGTTGTAGGGCGTTACCAATGACAGTGGTGACATCGAGTGGACACTCTCGGGAGGATGGCCAGGTAACGGTTCTCATCCTGGGGTTCGTGCTGTTGTCGCTTCTCCTGGCCTCGGTGGTCATGGGAGCTTCAGCTATCTATCTGGAGCGCAAGAAGCTCTTGTCCCTGGCTGACGGAGCGGCTCTCGCGGCCGCGGATTCCTACACAGTGGGGGATATTGGGGGAAGTACTACTCCTTCTACCTCGCTGGTGGATGCGAGGGTCCTGGCCGCGACCGTCTCCTACCTCGAGGCCAGCAACGCTTTTTCCCGCCATGACCAGCTGGCTGTGGCAGCGGGGACGGGTAGCGAGCCGGGGGGTACAGCGGTGGTAGTCCTCACAGCCATGGCGCATCCGCCGGTGATCAGCTTTCTACTCCCCGAAGGGATTCTCATTGAGGCGAGGTCAACGGCCCGTTCCCGGCTGACCCAGTAAGTGCATCTTCCACGGCCAGGGCGAGGACGCCATGAGGGAGGCCGACGGATAGCGTACGCTGGGAAGATCATGGCTGAAATTGATTTTCCCGCGGAAATCCGCGCACTTCGAGCAACGTACAGCTCAATCGAGAACGTCACCGATATCGATGCCCTCAAGGCTGAGATCGCTGAGCTGAGCGAGCAGGCAGGGGCTCCGGACCTTTGGGATGATCCCGCTTCTGCTCAGGTGATCACCTCCCGGTTGTCGCACCGGCAGTCCGAAGTTGAGCGCCTGTCCAAGCTCGCATCCCGGATTGACGACCTCGAAGTCCTGGTGGAACTGGGCCAGGACGAGGGCGATGAGGATTCGATGGCGGAAGCGGCCAAAGAACTTTCCTCTATCCGCAAGGCGCTGGCGGAACTCGAGATTACAACCCTTTTGTCGGGCGAGTATGACGAACGCGAAGCTGTAGTGACCATCAGGGCAGGAGCCGGCGGCGTTGATGCTGCCGACTTCGCAGAGATGCTCATGAGGATGTACCTGCGTTGGGCGGAACGCCATGGCTACCCGACCACTGTGATGGACACGTCCTATGCCGAAGAAGCCGGTCTGAAATCCGCCACCTTCGAAGTCAAGGCACCATACGCCTTTGGCACGTTAAGTGTTGAAGCCGGAACCCACCGGTTGGTCCGCATCAGTCCTTTTGATAATCAAGGGCGCCGTCAGACATCCTTCGCAGCGGTAGAAGTCATCCCCTTGATCGAGCAAACAGACTCCATCGAGATCCCGGACAACGAAATCCGCGTGGACGTCTTCCGGTCCTCGGGCCCGGGCGGCCAGTCGGTCAATACTACTGACTCCGCAGTGAGGCTGACTCACATCCCCACGGGCATTGTGGTTTCGATGCAGAACGAGAAATCGCAGCTTCAGAACCGGGCGGCCGCCATGCGTGTGCTCCAGTCCCGATTGCTTCTGGTGAAGAAGGAACAGCAAGACGCGGAAAAGAAGGCTTTGGCCGGAGACGTTAAAGCGTCCTGGGGTGACCAGATGCGTTCCTACGTCCTCAATCCCTACCAGATGGTCAAGGACCTGCGGACGGAACACGAGGTGGGCAACACCTCGGCGGTGCTTGATGGAGATATAGATGATTTCATCGACGCCGGCATTCGCTGGCGTACCGGCAACCGAAATGCAGCGGCCAACTAGGAACCGTGTAAGGCGGCCCGGGTCACCCAGGGCTTTGGATTCCGCGACACGCCCTTGAAAGCCGCGGAATAGCGGCTGAACCGTGCGTATAGTCGAGTGGCCGGTGCTCTCACTTCCCCCATCGAAAGCCCGCGCTCCGGCTGTTGGACTGGGCGACTATGTCATGTCCGGCGGGGTTCTAAAGGGCCATGATCAGATTTGAGAATGTCACCAAGGTCTACGAGCAGAATGCCCGACCGGCGCTCGATTCTGTGAGCCTTGAGATCAACCGCGGCGAATTCACCTTCCTGGTGGGCGCTTCTGGATCAGGCAAGTCCACGTTCCTGCGGTTGATCCTGAAAGAGGACAAAGCCTCGTCCGGATCCGTTTATGTCGCTGGCCAGAATGTTGCCAACATTTCGACTTGGCGCGTCCCGAAGCTCCGGCGCGGAATCGGCGTTGTCTTCCAGGACTTCCGGTTGCTCCCTCAGAAGAACGTCTTCGCCAACGTAGCATTCGCGATGCAGGTGATCGGCAAAAGCCGCTCGATTATCAGGGAGACAGTACCTGAGGTCCTGAAGACGGTTGGACTTGAGGGCAAGGAACGTCGCATGCCTCATGAACTTTCCGGTGGTGAGCAGCAGCGCGTGGCGATCGCCCGCGCCGTCGTAAACCGCCCCGGCATTTTGCTGGCGGACGAACCGACCGGAAACCTTGACCCCATCACGTCGATGGGAATCATGGGAGTCCTGGACAAGATCAATCAGAACGGCACCACGGTAGTGATGGCAACCCACGACGACGACATCGTCAATGAAATGCGCCGCCGCGTGGTGGAACTCAAGAACGGCAAGGTCATTCGCGACGAAGCCAAGGCGCTGTACACCTCGATGATTCCCGTGGTTGGGGAATCGCGCCGGCTGCGGGACGCCAGCGGGGAAGAGCTCAACCGTGCGCAGGGGGCACAGCTGTGAGGCTTTTGTTTATCCTCGGGGAAATCGGTGGTGGCCTGCGTCGGAACCTCTCCATGGTGATTTCCGTGGTCTTGGTGACTTTTGTTTCCCTGACGTTCGTGGGGGCGGCGGGAATGCTGCAGATGCAGATCAACCAGATGAAGGGCTACTGGTACGACAAAGTCCAGGTAGCAGTTTTCCTCTGTAATGATGGTTCGACGGCGGTCGGTTGCGCTTCGGGGTCGGCCACCAAGGAACAGCAGGACAACCTCCAGGCAATGCTCGAATCCCCGGCAATCAAGCCGTACATCAACGACTTCCAGTTTGAGTCCCAAGCCGAGGCGTACACGCACTTCAAGGAGCAGTTCTCCAACTCGCCGATAGTGGATTCCGTATCCGAGGACCAGTTGCCGGCCTCGTTCCGGATCAACATGAAGAACCCCGAAAAATACGAAATCATCAGTGAGACGTTTTCCTCGCAACCGGGTGTTGAAACGGTCAGTGACCAACGGCAGGTGCTCGAGCGCATTTTTTCCTGGATGAATGGGGCATCGGTTGCGGCCATTGGCGTGGCAGCCGTGATGATTTTCTGTGCGGTCCTCCTGATCACCACCACCATCCGGCTGTCGGCCTTCAGTCGACGCCGGGAGACAGGAATCATGCGGCTGGTGGGTGCGTCAAAGACGGTGATCCAACTGCCGTTCATCCTGGAAGGTGTAATAGCTGCCGTTGTGGGAGCGCTGCTGGCCTCCGTCACGCTCTGGCTTATGGCCCACTTCTGGCTAAACGGCGACTTGTCGAGGCAGTTCCTCAACACCCCGTTCATCTCCTCCACGCAGGTCCTGGTGATCGCGCCGGTGTTGATTGCCCTTGGCGCCGGTCTTGCCGGCATCTCTTCCCTCCTGACTCTCCGGCGTTACCTGAAGGTCTAACCGTGAACGCCCTGACTGAAACAACGGCCATGCTGACAAGCGAAAAGGAATCCTGATGACCACGTTGGACCCGAACCCCCTGCGCAGGCGCCTTGCGTCGGGCCATGCTCGGTTTCTGGGGGCGGTTCTTGCAGTTGGCCTGGCTGTCAGTCTCCTTTCAGGCGCTCCATCAGCCCAGGCAGACAGCCTCGAGGACCAGCAGGCTGCGCTGGAAGCAGAAGCGGCCCGGGTCCAGGCTTCGCTCGAGTTTGTTGACTCAAACATCGCAAAGGCTGCCGGTGACCTGGTGATCTACCAGGGACGGCTTCCTGGCGCACAGCAGGCTCTGCTTGAGGCGCAGGGTCGGGTGGCGAGTGCGGTCAAGGAAGTCGAGGCACTTGCTGCCAGGGTTGAGCTTGCCCAGCAGAACAAGGCCAAGATTACGGAGCAGCTGGAGAGCGATAAGCAGAAGATCACGGACACCAAGAAGCTGATCGGACAGATCGCCTCGCAGGCCTACAAGTCCGGTGGAGTTCCCACTAACATTGCACTTTTGTTCGGCTCCAGTGAATCCGGAAGCTTGACCGAGTCCATGGATTTGGCTGACCAGGCCATGCGCAGCCAAAACGCGGCGATGACCAAACTCACCCAGCAGAACGCCACCAACGTGAACTCCCAAGCGAGGCTTGTTGCTGTCGAGGAAGAAATCCAGGACCTGAAGGCCAAGGCGGACGCCGCACTTGACCGGGAAAAGTCGGCGAGGGACGAAGCGGCGAGCAAGAAAGCCGAAGTCGACAAGCTCATTGAAGACACCACCCGCCTCAACGGACAACTGCAGGCCGCCAAGCCGGGCATCGAAGCCAATCTTGCCCGGGTGAAAGCCGAACAAAATACGGTGGCCGCCGAGATCGTGGAGCGTGACCGGAAGCTGAGGGAAGCATGGGAAGCGGAACAGCGCCGGATTGCCGAAGAGGCTGCGGCCGCGGCTGCTGCTGCAGCAGCAGCGCAAGGTAGGCCTGCACCTCCGGAACCGCCGTATTCTCCTCCGCCAGCTGGTTCGCCGTCGGCGTTCGGCCTTCGGCACCCCTTCGCAAGTGCTGTCCCCATCACCTCCGGATTTGGCTGGCGTGCAACGCCACCAGGCACCATTGACTTCTATGGCACCGGTGGTTACATGCACACCGGCATCGACTTCGGTGCGGCATGTGGCACGCCCGTCTACGCAGCGGCGGCGGGGGAGGTCTTCAACTCGGGCTGGAACTCGGCCGACGGCGGCGGATGGCGGGTAAAACTGTCCCATGGTGTGGTGCAAGGCAACTCGCTGACCACCATTTATTACCACAACAGCAGCATTGTTGTAGCAAACGGCCAGCAAGTATCGGCGGGGCAACTCATCGCATACTCGGGCAGCACGGGTAACTCGACTGGTTGCCACGCGCACTTCGAAACCTGGCTCAACAGTGCCGCAGTGGACCCCATGACTCTTCTCTAGCGTGCCGATAGCGCGCAAAGGCTATGCCGCGCTGGCGTACACTAGTTGAAATCCGCATCTAACAAGGAGTTCTACCGTGCCCAAGGAAAGTGGCCGTAAGGTAGTGGCCACCAATCGGAAGGCCCGGCATAACTACCATGTCCTGGACACCTATGAGGCAGGCATTGCCCTCATGGGAACAGAGGTGAAGTCCCTCCGTGAAGGCCATGCCTCCATGGTTGATGGCTTCTGCACCTTCTACAACGACGAACTGTGGATGGAGGGCATCCACATCCCTGAGTATCACCAGGGGAGCTGGACAAACCATGCTGCACGCCGGCGTCGTAAGCTCCTGCTGCACCGCGATGAACTGGACAAGATCTCGCAGAAAATTCGCGAGTCCGGCTTTACCGTTGTGCCGCTCCAGCTCTACTTCCTGGACGGCCGGGCCAAGGTGGAAATCGCTATCGCCCGAGGCAAGAAGGATTACGACAAGCGCCAGACACTCCGTGAGCAGCAGGACAAGCGTGAGTCGCTGCGTGAGTTGCGGGAACGCAACCGACGCTAGGCAGCGGGTCTCCGGGAATGATTCGCCGGATGGATGCGTTATGATAGGTAGTCCGACGGGAGTTCAAAGACTCTTGCCGGGTTTGGTAACAAAATACGGGGATGATCGGTTTCGACGATGTTAGTCGCGACAGGTGAAGCGGGCCGAGGATGCAGAATTATCTCGTAAACGCTGTCTGCAAACCAATAAGTGCCGAATCTAAGCGCACTGACTTCGCTCTCGCTGCCTAAGCAGTAAGACAGTCCGTCAGCCCGGGGTTGCTATCGCCCCGGTTCCTGGCGTCATTTAGATAGCCACTGCTGTTTGCCTTCGTCATTGAGGTAAACGGGACTCTTAGATGACTGGGCCCGGATCAGCCACCTGTTCGCAGGATGGCTGGGGCCGAGAAAATCCGACGCGAACTGCGCCCGGAGAAGCCCTGACAAAACGACATCGGACGGGGGTTCAATTCCCCCCATCTCCACCCCGGAAAGCCCTCGGATCCTCGTGATCCGGGGGTTTTCTTTTGCCACGCGCCATCGTTCACCCACGGCGTAGCAACTTCCGGACTACCGGCAACTGCATGGCAGTTGTACAGGGTAGACGCGTCGCCGAAGGTTAGCGGTGAAGCGCGGCGGACCTTGGCAGGAGGCACGAGATGACGACAAACCAGGCTTTCGAAGAACAGGCGTCAGACGACGACGGAGCCTTGGACGCGTACTCACAGATTGTCATACGGGTTGCCGAGTCGGTGACGCCCCACGTTGCTGCAATCGAAATGACGAGTACAGACCGCCGCGGGCGGGTCCGCGGAGGAAGCGGTTCAGCTGTGGTCTTCACCGGCGACGGATACATGCTGACCAACGCCCACGTGGTGGCAGGCATCCAGTCCGGTCGGGCCGTTTTCGCGGATGGCAAGCAAACTGATGTGGAGCTGGTGGGCGCAGACCCCCTCTCCGACCTGGCCGTGGTCCGTGGAGTGAAGTCAACCCCGCCTCCGGCTTTGCTGGGCAACGCTGAAACCTTACGGGTGGGCCAGCTGGTGATTGCTGTGGGGAACCCGCTCGGTTTGGCCGGTTCGGTAACTGCTGGCGTGGTGAGCGGGTTGGGGCGTTCCATCCCCGTACGAGCGGGCGAACACAGGCGGGTGATTGAGGACGTCATTCAAACCGATGCTGCGCTCAACCCAGGGAACTCCGGGGGTGCACTGGCGGATACGAGGGGACGCATCGTGGGCATCAACACCGCCGTCGCGGGTCTCGGGCTGGGGCTGGCAGTACCCATAAACACCACAACCCAGCGCATCATCGCCGCGCTGCTGAGGGACGGCCGCGTGCGCCGCGCTTATCTTGGCCTGGTGAGCACTCCGATACCACTGGATGCAAGTTCGGTGGTTCGGACCGGCCAGAAAGAAGGCCTGCGAGTAGTGGAGGTCATTCCGGGCTCGCCGGCGGAATTGTCCGGGCTCCAAGCGGGGGATGTGGTGCTGCGTGCGCAGGATCGTGCGGTGTCCAGTGCTGAAAGTTTGCAGAAATTGCTGTTTGCCGAGGCTATCGGCCAGCCGTTCCCGCTGACGGTGCTCCGGGAAGGCACAATAGTGAAGTTGACTGCCGTCCCATCCGAAATGAGCCAGCTGGCCTAGCCCTCGCGAACGTCGACAACGCCGATGAAACGGCTTCCCACGCCTTCATATTCGCTGCGGACATCGCCGAGGAACAGTTCGGGAAGTTCGCTGTTCCGGTGGGTGCCACAGAAGACGAAGGAAAAGTCCGGCCACCATTTCTTGGGGCGAACGGCCTCGGTGTATCCGCAGACAGCACACGTCAGGTGTACCCAGACGGGTCGCTTGCCGGTGCGGTTGGCCCTGGACTGAACCAACCACGCCGGGGGATTGTCCTGGATGTCCCGGAGTTCGGCCTCGGAGAGGCGGGACGGAATGCCGTGGCGTTGGGCCATTTCCATCGAAATATCAAGGGCCAATGCGGCATCACGTCTGCTAATCACCATTCAACGATACGGGACTTCCCGGGCGTAGGCTGTGCACATGACTGACGCTGCGGTCCTTCCGCCGAGCACACCTCTCCAGAAACGCGTGCTGGTGGTGGCAGTTGTGGCGTCGTTCATCGCTATCCTCGATGGATTTGTGGTGAATCTCGCATTGCCAGCCATTGGAAGGGAACTGGGTGGCGGCCTGGTCATCCAACAGTGGGTGGTGGATGCTTACCTGCTCACACTGGGGGCCTTGATCCTGGTTGCCGGTTCACTATCTGACCATTTCGGCAGGGCAAGAATTCTTGAATGGGGGCTGGCCGGTTTTGCCGTGACCTCGGTGATGTGCGGGCTCGCGTGGACGGGCGAAGTGTTGGTAGTCTCCCGGGCACTGCAAGGGATAGCCGGCGCCCTCCTTGTTCCGAGTTCGCTCGCCATGATCATCTCGTCGTTCACCGGCCCGGCGCAGTCAAAAGCCATCGGGCAGTGGTCGGGTTGGACGAGCGCTGCGGCTATTGTGGGTCCGCTGATCGGCGGCATCGCTGTCGACCTGCTCTCATGGCGGGTGATCTTTTTCATCAATGTCATCCCTGCTGTTGCCATCTGGCCGATGCTTGCAAGCCTGCGGTCGTCGGATGCGGCGAGGGACAAGAGCAAAAGCATCGACTACCTGGGAGCTTTCCTGGCCATGGTTGGCTTGGGCGGGCCAGTGTATGCCTTCATCGAACAGGGGAGGATGGGGTGGGGGAGCGCCCAGGTATGGGTCCCACTGGTGGTGGGTGTGGTTGCGATGGTGCTGTTCCTCATCCACGAGGCCCGGACTGCTGAGCCCATGTTGCCGTTGCGACTCTTCAGTATCCGAAATTTTGCCTGGGGTAATCTCGCCACTCTGGCCATCTATGCCGCGATCTCCCTGGGTTTCTTCGTGTTGGGCATTTACCTGCAGCAGGTAGGAGGCATGGGCGCCACCGCGGCGGGCCTGGCGCTGCTTCCCGGCACAGTCATCCTGATGCTGGGTGCGTCCTACTTTGGTGGTCTCGCCGGAAAATACGGCCCCAGATGGTTCATGACGGTAGGCCCTCTACTGTGCGGTGCGGGCTTCCTGATGTCATTGACTGTCCAAGAGCCGCTCAACTACTGGACGCAGGTGTTGCCGGGGCAGATTGTCTTTGGCCTTGGCCTGGCGACGTTGGTTGCGCCCCTCACGGCTGCCATTCTAGGCGCTGTTCCCTCGGAGGAGGCCGGGATCGGTTCAGCCGTGAACAACGCGGTTGCCCGTATTGCGGGTCTGATCTCCATCGCCTTCGCTGGGGTGATTGTGGGGCCGGCCTTCACCCGGGACGGACTGTACAACGCTTTGCTGGTGACCGCGGGCCTGTTCCTGTTCGGGGCGCTGGCCTCCGCCGTCGGAATCCGGAATCCTGTGCAGGAAGCTGCGGCGGCCGCCGTCAGCGAACCTCATACCGCGTCCGACGACGGCGGTGCGAGCGGGCAGCCAAGCTGACCTAAGGCGCGCCTGGGCTCAATGGGG
The DNA here is from genome assembly GCF_048595705.1 of Paenarthrobacter sp. TA1.8. Classification (NCBI taxonomy): domain Bacteria; kingdom Bacillati; phylum Actinomycetota; class Actinomycetes; order Micrococcales; family Micrococcaceae; genus Paenarthrobacter; species Paenarthrobacter sp. TA1.8. Next base: position 3,221,743 of record NZ_CP184287.1, on the reverse strand, counting down.
CCTGGGCTTGTCAGGATCGGGCTTACCGGGCTGGAAGGATGCAGCCTTCGTGCGTCTCCGCGCTTTGAACCCAGAGAGCTGAAGTGACCTCGTCAGCGAGGTCGAACTCGCGGCCTTTTGCGCCGCTGCCGATGCGCACCACCAAAGCTCCGCCGAAGGGTTTGCGGCCCACCACTTCAACGGGCGCGTCCAAGGAAATTTCTTCAGAGGCAAGGTATCGCAAGAGGTCCGGATTCTCATCGCTGATTCGCGTGATCCTGCCTGAGTGGCCCTGATCCAGTTCAATCATTCGGTAAGCGTGCGGCAAGTCGACCGAACCATCTGCCGAGGGAATCGGGTCTCCGTGTGGGTCCCGGACAGGATGTCCAAGCTTGGCCGACATCCGCTCAATGAACGTATCGGACACAGCGTGTTCCAACATTTCGGCTTCGTCGTGGACCTCGTCCCAGCTGTAGCCGAGTTCATCCACCAAGTACGTCTCAATCAGCCGGTGCCGGCGCACCATGGACAGCGCGAGCCGCATTCCCTGAGTGGTCAGCCTGATGGCGCTGTAAGGCTGGTGATCGACCAGGCCTTGGTCCTTGAGCTTGCGCACCATCTCAGACACCGAGGAGTTAGCCACTCCCAGGCGCTGGGCAAGTTGGGACGACGTAATTGGTTTGTCCTGCCACTCCGTGTAGGAGTAGATGACCTTGACGTAGTCCTCGATCGAGGATGAGGGCGTACTGGTCTTCACACCCCAAGCCTACCGTGGCGTTGTACCTTGAACCTTGACTGCCCGCCAGGTCTGCGTCATGTAGGGCAACCCGATGGTTTCACCAGGGACATGGCCGAGGTGGTCGTAGAGGTACCACTCCAGGTTGCCCATGACCTTCGCACGGGTGGCGTCGTTGGCGCGGAGGTAGTAGCTGCGCGACTTGGTCAGTTCCATGATGTCCTCCGGCGTCAGGGCATCCTCCCACCGGGTCAGATGACTTTCCAAACCTTCAAACTCCGGGCCGATGACTGGCCGGAATCCGGGCTTGTGGACATCGCCTGCATGCATGATGCGTGAAAGGCGGTGAACCCACGGGATTGAAGTGTCCAGTTGATTCCAGATCAGTCCCAAGATCCCATGAGGCCGCAGGATCCGGGCGATCTCCGTGCTCGCTGCGAGGGGCTCGCACCAGTGCCAGGCCTGGGCAACGCTGACGACGTCGAATGCTGAGTCCGTCAGTCCAGTTGCCTCGGCCGTTCCCTCCAGCGCACTGACGTGGGGGTAGGCTTTTCGCAATTGCTCCAACATGTCCGTGGAAGGATCGACCGCGGTAACCGCCAAGCCGCGTTCTACGAGGAGTGCCGTGAACTTTCCTGTGCCGGCTCCGAGGTCCGCCGCTGACCTTGCCCCCGGAGGAACCAGCCAGTCCACGGAATCGGCGGGGTAGCCGGGTCGCACGCGGTCATAGTGTTCGCCGCCGTCCTGGAAGCTCTGACCGAGTTCATGCCGGCGGGAAGCATGCAGCCTTGGACCACGCGGCCCGGCTGGTCCGGGAGTACGTGGCTGTCCGCTGGAGGCAGCCGGTGAACGCAGGGCCACGAAAGCTCCTTCACAGGGTCGCTAAAAGTACCCTATGAATTTACCGCAGTGTTCCTGGTCCGCAGTGTTCCTAGTCAACAGTGCAGGGAGCTGCGCCCGCAGTGCCGGGAGTGTTCGGGGCCCATTCGGGGTAGCTGCGATGGTCATTTGCAGGAACCCAACGGCCCTCGTCCACCACGTAGTCCCATCCCAGTCCGTCGCGCTTGAGTCCTTCGATGCCTGCGAGCAGCCTGGTGGCGTCCTCCAACCGGGAGCCGACGCCGAAGCTGGCGCGCAGGGATCCGGAGGGGAGCCCGAGGCGTTTGAGGAGCGGGTGGGCGCAGAACCGGCCATCACGGAGGCCAACCCCGTGCTCGGCCGCCAGGTAAGCCGCAACCAGCCCGGCGTCGAATCCTTCTACGGAGAAGTTGACCACACCGATGGTGTCCAGGGAGTCAGCGAAGATCTTGTGGACGGTCACGCCATCGATGGCCTCCAGGCCCTGCACCAGGTACGAGCGGATGGCGGACTCGTGGGCATGCCACGCGTCCTGATCGAGCCCTGCGAGGACTTGGGTGGCGCGGGCAAGTGTCGCGGCGCCCAGCACGTTGGGGGAGCCGCCCTCGTGGCGCGCCGGGCCCGCGGCCCAGCTCACTGAGTCCAGGCGCGCTTCACGTACCGCGCCGCCTCCGGCCAGGTGCGGTATGCCGGCGTCGAGCCAGTCCGGACGACCCACCACGACACCCGCGCCGAAGGGGGCATAAAGCTTGTGTCCGGAGAAGACGATGTAGTCGACGTCCGCCTCGGTGATGTTGATCCGGCGATGAGGTGCGAGCTGCGCAGCGTCCACCACGATCCTTGCGCCGTGTTCGTGGGCAAGCGAAGCAAGGCGCGCGATGGGAAGAATTTCCCCCGTCACGTTCGAGGCGCCGGTAACAGCCAGCAGGCTGACCCCGCCCTGGGCAAGTTCGGCCTCGAGCTTGTCCACCGTTTCGGCCAGGGTTGGTGCCGCGACGACGCTGCGGTGGGGGACTCCCTGCCACGGAAGCAAGTTGGCGTGGTGCTCGATGTCCAAGTACAGGACCTCGCCCGCAAATTGGCCATCCACCTGCGGGAGGCATCCGGCCAGGAGGTTCAACGAGTCAGTGGTGTTCCGTGTGAAGATCACTGAGTCATCGGCACGCCCGCCGACGAAATCACGGACGATGTTCCGCGAGTTCTCGTACACCGACGTGCTGATTTGGGAGGCGTACCCGGCGCCCCGGTGAACGCTGGCGTAGTAGGGCAGGACCTCGTTGAGGTAGGCCGAAACGATGGTCAGGGCCGGGGCCGATGCGCCGTAGTCCAAGTTTGCGTAGCGGACGTGGCCACCCTGAATCAGGGGAGCCTGAAGCTCAGCGCCAGTGACCGCGGCAAGCGGACGCAGAGCGGTTATCGTCTCCGCTGTGGATTCTTCAACAAAGGACGGAATGGTGGTGGAGTTGAACGTGACAGTACTCATGGAACCTCACTCAAGAGGGACCCCCATAGGGGGATCCGCGCTTGCCGCATCCGTTCCGGACCGGCCGGGTCGTCACCCGGGGCACCCCACCGCGAATGGAGGGTTGCCGGCCAGCAAACCGGGGTTTAGCGCTGGCACTCGTGACCTGTAAAAAAGGCTAAGGCACGTCCGGGGAGGCTTCCAAAGCCGCTTCCTTTTGTTAAGCCCTTTGTTACGTCGAATGCGAAATCCCTTCTTCGCCGAATAAAAAACGGCGGAGACCCCCTGCGGGGGCCATCCGCCGTCGAAAATTCCGCCTGCCGCTGGGTGGCCAGGCGTGGATAAGTTTAGAGAAGGTCGTCCAATCCGGGGTTGAGGCGCTTGAGGACCTCGGAGTGCAGGATCGAGTTGGTGGCCAGGGCGTTACCGCCAAACGGACCGTCTTCGCCTTCCAAGGATGTGAAACGGCCGCCTGCCTCGGTGACGATCGGGACGAGTGCTGCCATGTCGTAGAGGTTCAGTTCAGGCTCGCAAGCGATATCCACTGCCCCCTCGGCCACGAGGCAATACGACCAGAAATCACCATAGGCGCGTGTCCGCCAGATGTCTTCCGTCAGCCCCAGGAATTCATCCAGGTTGCCGCGTTCCTTCCACCCCGAAAGGCTGGAATATGACATGGAGGCGTCAGCCAGGCGGGAAACGTTGGACACCTTGAGCCGCGTTGCCGAGGCCAGGGAGCGGCCCATGTAGGCGCCCATGTCCTTCGCAGCCCACCATCGCTTGCCCAGCGCAGGCGCACTGACTACGCCCACCACAGGTTCCCCCTCATCCACGAGGGCGATCAACGTTGCCCACACCGGGACACCACGGACAAAGTTCTTGGTCCCGTCGATGGGGTCTATGATCCAGCGACGTGAACCGTGACCGCTGCTGCCGAACTCCTCGCCCAGGACCGCGTCCCGCGGACGGGAGCGGGACAGTTGACCGCGGATTGCTTCCTCTGCGGCCTTGTCAGCGTCAGTGACAGGTGTGAGGTCGGGCTTGGTTTCGATCTGCAGGTCCAGTGCCTTGAAGCGATCCATGGTCTGGGCGTCGACTGAATCGGCGAGGACGTGGGCCAGGCGCAGGTCATCGTTGTAGGTGGAAACGGGATGGGTCATGCCACCAAACTATCCTGAATCGTTCGCTGCATTGGGGACGTGAAGCAGACAACGAATCAGTTGACGGTGCCCAGTTCCTTGGTCTCTTTCGCTTCGAGCCTTGGGTCTGCACCCAGCAAGCGGCGCAAGGAGGCCAACCGGGCCACTCCCGATGGCCCGGCATGGCCATCGTTCACCCATGCATCCAGCCCGCAATTGGTGGCTGTGGCACCGTGCTTGCAGCCGCGGTCGCAGGTCTCGGTGCCGGGCTCAAGGTCCGGGAACGAGTGCAGTATCCGGTCCGGATCCACATGCGCCAAGCCGAAGGAGCGGATTCCGGGAGTATCGATGATCCAGCTGCCGGACGGTGCATCGTCCAGCTTCAACGCCAAAGCCGAGGATGATGTGTGCCTGCCACGGCCCGTAACCGCGTTGACGCCTCCAGTGGCGCGCTCTGCGCCTGTCAGCGCGTTGACCATGGTGGATTTGCCAACGCCGGAGTGACCGAGCATGACGGTGACTTTTCCACCCAAGTGCGAGCGGAGTTGGGATACGGCGACCTTGTCCAGCCGGGCTGATAGTCCGTCATCGGAACGGGCATCGATGCCGCCGGCCTCGGAGTCAGCGGTCCGGCTGATGATTACGGGAAAATCCAAGCTCAGGTAATTGGCCAGGAGTTCCGCCGGGTCCTTCACATCCGCCTTGGTGATGAGCAGCAACGGCTCGATGCCGGCGTCGTACGCTGCGACCAAGGCGCGATCAATGAATCCGGTGCGTGGCTCCGGGTTGGCCGCCGCAACAACCACCACGAGCTGATCGGCGTTGGCCACGACCACCCGTTCGATGGGGTCCGTATCGTCGGCACTCCGGCGAAGGAGGGTCTTCCGCTCTTCCACCCGGACCAGGCGCGCCAAGGTATCGGGAGACCCGGAGACGTCACCCACCAATGCGACGAAGTCGCCGGGGACAACGGGGTTGCGTCGCAGTTCGCGGGCGCGGGCTGCGATAACGATCCGTTCGTCGGCGGAATCTTCGCCAACAATTGCCCTGTACCGTCCGCGGTCCACGGTGATGATCCTGCCTATTACGGCGTCATCGTGGCTGGGGCGATCCTTGGTGCGTGGCCTGGATCCTTTTTTGCTGGGACGGATCCGGACGTCGGATTCGTCCCAGGAGCGTGCGTCACGGCCCATGGTTAGTTGCTGGCCTCATCAAGATCGGTGTCGGCATCAGTTGGCTGCAGCATTGCTTCCCACATCTTTGGAAAATCCGGCATGGTCTTCGATGTCGTGGCGATGTCCTCAACCTGTACGCCTTCGACGGCGAGCCCCAGGATGGCCCCGGCAGTGGCCATGCGGTGGTCTGCGTAGCTGTGGACCACGCCGCTGTGAAGGGCCGACGGGCGGATAACCAGGCCATCGGCGGTCTCTTCCGCGTCGCCCCCGAGGCCGTTGATTTCGGCAACCAGCGCGGCGAGCCGGTCCGTTTCGTGTCCGCGGAGGTGGGCAATACCGGTCAGCCGGGAGGGGCCGCTGGCCAATGCGCACAGGGCGGCCACAGTGGGTGCCAATTCGCTTGTTTCGTCGAAGTCGGCACCCTTGATTTCTGCCCCGCCGGTCACCGTCAGTGTCCCGTTTTCGAAAGTTACTTCTGCTCCCATGGTGGTCAGGATGGTGCGCCACTGGTCGCCCACTTGTGTGGTCCCGGCCGGCCAATTGGGGATGCGGACGGTGCCGCGTGTGGCCAGCGCAGCGGCGAGGAAAGGTCCTGCATTTGAGAGGTCCTGTTCGATCCTCTGGTCAAAAGCGCGGATGGGTCCCGGAGAGACCCGCCAGTGGTTGGGCACGGAATCGTCCACGACGACGCCCACGCTGCGGAGGACTTCCACGGTCATGGTGATGTGGTCCAAGCTGGGGACGGGCTTGCCCACGTGTTCCAGATGCAGGCCATCAACGAAGCGGGCACCCACCAGCAATAACGCGGAAACGAACTGCGATGAGGCGCTGGCGTCGATGACAAGGTGGCCGCCCCGGACCTGGCCGGTTCCCTCTACGGCGAAGGGAAGGGACGACGGCGTCCTGCCGCCGTCTGCTGCCACTGGCACGCCGAGGGCGATCAACGCTTCGATGATGGTTCCCATGGGCCTCTTGCGGGCGTGGGGATCGCCGTCGAAGACGGTGACGCCCGTACGCAACGCAGCCAACGGGGGGACGAACCGCATGACAGTTCCGGCCAGCCCGCAGTCAATTGCCGTTTCAGCCCCTGTTGCGGCGGGATCCATGGGCGTAATTTCCAGGTCCGGCCCGAAGGATCCGTCCCCCGGTACCTCGGTGACGCTTGCCCCCAATTGCCGGAGGGCCTGGATCATGAGCGCAGAGTCGCGGGAATGAAGGGGAGCCCGCAGCCGTGAAGGACCATCCGCCAGTGCGGCCAACACCAGGAACCGGTTGGTCAGCGACTTTGAACCAGGGACCGTCACGGTTGCGTCCACGGGCCCCTTGGCGTACGGGGCCGGCCACAGTGGCAGCATGGTGGCGGCTTTGGTTGATTCGGTGTTTGCGGCGGTGGTACCGGTCATGCTTCCTTATGCTCCAACTGCGTTGTCAACGGCCTTGCGAACTGCTTTGTCTGCACGCTTGATCTGCTTGCCCGTCACCTTTTTGGCATCGGCAGCCAGGTGCTCCGCCCTCCAGGCGATGCTCGGCTGGCCCGCGGTATCAACAGAGGCCAGAAGCACACCACCCGTGAGGGAAATGTTCTTCAGCAGCTGGGCCTTGCGGGCACTTCGGCCTTCCTTGGTGCTGATATCGGCGGACCGCCACTCCACGTAGGAGTTCAAAGCCGACGTCACAGCCAGGACCGTGGCGGCAAAACGGGAGAGCTTGCCGAGCCCGAGCAAGGCTCCGGCGCCCAGTTGCGCCCCGCCGATGACGCGCGCCAAGGTCTTTTCATCAGTTTTGAAGGGAAGGGATTCCGAGGCACGGCGAAGGACTGGCGAGAGTTGCTTCGCAGTGTCGTCCGCGTTCCTGAGCTTATCCAGCCCTGCGACGACGAAGCTCGACGCGAGCATGGGACGTGCGAGAAAACGGATAACAGACATGTCTTGCCTCCTGGATGGCTTGCCACATTAGTTTGATAAGTGTTGTGTTCAAGGGGTGCAGTCTGCTCTAGTCTTGCACTTTTGCGGAATATTTACCCAGCAGCAGCCGTTGTGAACTTCAGGTGCGGTGGAGACCGGACTGCGGCATCGTGTTTGCCGCCTGTTGAACGGAGTTGGTTTTTTGACTTTGGTTAAGGACCGGTTGGTTCTGACGGAGCCTGCGTATGGGATGCAGCCGGAATCCCGGCAGCTGACAGTAGACTTGGCAACGATGAGCACCACTGAACCGGCCGCAGCGGCCATGTACCAGGCAACCGGCGCGGACGACGCGGCGGCTGTAACCGACGTCGATCCTGCTACGGAAACTCCAGAACAGCGGCGGGCGCGCTTTGAGCGCGACGCCATGCAGTACGTGGACCAGCTGTATTCGGCAGCCATGCGGATGGCACGCAACCCATCCGATGCTGAAGACCTGGTTCAAGAGGCTTACACCAAGGCGTTTTCTGCTTTTCACCAGTACAAGCCGGGGACCAACCTCAAGGCCTGGTTGTATCGCATCCTGACCAACACGTACATCAACCTTTATCGGAAGCGGCAGCGTGAGCCGCTGCAGTCCAACTCGGACACGATTGAGGATTGGCAGTTGGCCAAGGCAGAGTCGCATACTTCGGCTGGTTTAAGGTCCGCGGAGACTGAGGCCCTTGACCACCTCCCTGATTCCGACGTGAAGAACGCATTACAGTCGATCCCTGAGGAATTCCGGCTGGCCGTCTACTTCGCGGATGTTGAGGGGTATGCGTACAAGCAAATTTCAGAAATTATGAATACCCCGATCGGCACGGTCATGTCACGGTTGCACCGCGGCAGGAAGATGCTGCGGGACATGCTGGCGGATTACGCCGCCGAACGGGGCTTCAGGGCCCAAACCGAAGATCAGGCCGCGGCCGGAAGCAACAATCAGGAGAAAGAGAAATGAGCGACTGCCAGGGATTGGGCGATTGCGACGATACGCGAATGCAGCGGATCTACGAGTACCTCGACGGTGCGTTGACCCGCGAGGACTTAACTGAGATCAAGCAGCACCTGGACTCCTGCGAGGAGTGTGCCGAGCAGTATGACCTTGAGTGCCTCATTCGCACCATGGTCAAGCGATCATGCACTGAGTCCGCGCCGGAGAACTTGAAAAACTCCATCCTTGACAGGATTCACTCCATCAAGCCTGTGGACGCCTGATTCGGCTCTCATTCCACTCATTAGGGTTTAACATCGAAGGCCCCGGAAACCGCATGGTTTCCGGGGCCTTCGCTTTTAAGCCTGTGACGCTAAGCCGATGGCTTAGGTGTTGGGACGCTTGCCGTGGTTCGCGCCGCCGCGCTTACGGTCACGACGCTTACGTGCACGCTTGCTCATAGCTGGCCTCCTTCAAGGATTGATACTCAATAAAGCTGCCCTCCAGTTTCGCACATCAGAGCGCTGCGCCGCGAACCGGGCGGGTGTTGTGCTGCCTCGGAGCAGCCTCTTAGTCAGTTTCGCAGCGAGTTCCTGATCGAGATGCGGGCCTGGTCCAACACAGTGCGCACGGTTTCAAGGGCAATGGGAGTCAGCGGATGCGAGGCGCCATGCTGGCGCAATTCGACACGAATGTCGTCCCTGAAGGACTGAACCAATAGTTCCGCTTCCTTGAGGATGCGCTGGCCTTCGGGAGTGTAGCCCGCCGTCCTGCTCCGAAAAGCAGCCGAAGAGGCGCTGGTGCGCGCAGCCTCCGCTGTTGCCGCAAGATCTGCCCGCAGGCCACGCATATTTGCCCGGATGTCCTCCCGCAGGTCGTCTGCCAGCCTCCTGACGGAGGCCGATATGGTGTCCTCGACGGCGGCCAACTCCTGCCGGCGGCTGTCCAGCTCAGCACGGCCGGAATCGGTAATGAGGTATTTGGTGCGACGCCCTTCGGTCTCCGTGGCAACGAGGCCTTCCGCCTCCAGCTTTCCCAAGCGCGGGTAGATGGTTCCGGCGCTGGGGGAGTAGGTGCCGCCGAAGCGCTCGCCCAACTCCTTGATCAGCTCATAGCCGTGCTTCGGACCTGCCTCCAGCAAGGCAAGCAGGTACAGTCGCAGGGCGCCGTGGGCAAAAACCGGCGGCATCAGAGGCCCGCTTCCCCGGGGGCCGGGTGGCCGTTTTCCGGTGTGGGCGCCGATCCGTGCATGATGTAGGTCTTCCCGGACATCGTGTTGGTCCGAACCAGCATCAGCCTTTCGTCCGGGCCCACAATGGTGTGAACGTTGCTGCCAGGCTGGGCGTACATTTGGTCGTCGATCACCACGGTTCCGCTGGCCGATTTCGCTACGATGTCCAGGCCGACGTCGTGCGGCAGCCGGATGGTCAGGTCGCCGGAGACGGAGTTGGCGCCAAGGTCGTTGGTGTAGTCCTGGAGATCGAAGCTGAGGTCGCCGCTCACGGTGCTCGCACGGACATTCTTGAACTTGCCCGAGGCGGTAACTTCACCGGAGACGCTTTTGGCGGTGAGGACGCCGTCGTGGTTTCTGGCGATGACCTCGCCACTGACTGTGTTCACGTGCAGTTCGCCGCTTGTGTTGTCCGCCAGGACGGAACCGGAGACGGTGTTCAGGCGGATGCGCCCGCTGATGCCGGACACCATGCCGTCACCGCTCACGGTACCTGCTTCAACGTCGACGCCGGACGGCAGCGCAATGCCGACGATCACAGAGTTGGTGCTTGTGTTGTTGACGGTCCCCATCAGGTTGCGGAACCAGCCCTGAGGTCCTTGGAGTTGGTGGCGGACTTCCAGTCTGCCGTCAACAAGCGTGACCGTCAGGGGGTCGCCAGTGATCTCACTGATTTCGATACGGACGTATGGCTCGTCGTGTGTCACCACGTCAAAGCGGCCCCTAACGATGCCCAGTTTGAGAGAGCGGACCTCCTCTACATCTAGTGTTTGCGGGCCCGTCACGGTCCATAGTTCGTCAGACATGATCCCTCCAAGTTGCGATATATCGCGTTGCTTAGGAACACGATATATCGCGTCTGGTCCAGGGGCAATGGTTTGTTGGCTAATGCGGGACGGCAGGCCTAACGCTAAGGCCGGTAAATCTTGCCGATGAGCGAGCGGGCAATGATTACTGCGGGATCGCGGCCGTCGGCAGTGGGCGCCAAATTAGTCCACACCACCAGCGTGACGGAGTTTATGGGGTCACTGCCCATAAAGGTGTTGAAGCCTGGAAGTTCTCCGGTGTGGCCGAAGAGATTACCGAACTTCGCAATCCCCAAACCATACGAGGCGCCGTCCGGTTTGTCCGGGTTCGTGGGCGTGACGGTCTCAAGCCGCTTTTGTTGCAATTCAGCGTCCAGGAGCTTTCCGTTGACGAGGGCCTCACCAAGAGTCTTCAGATCAGTGGCCGTGGAGATCCCCGAACCCGCTGCCCAAGCCCACGATGGATTGACGTCAGTGACGTCGTTGGGTGCGAGCGTGCCAGCGATGGCTTCCTGCTGCATGGCCTCCGGGAGTGCGGGATTCGTCATGGTCAGGACGTTGTCCCCGAAGAAGTAGCCCTGGGGATGGGGTTCGGGAATACTGTTCGACGCGATGTCGGGGAACACTGTTCCCTTCATCCCCAGCGGCTCGAAGATGCGTTCCTTGAACAGTTGCCCCAACGGTTTCCCGTCGATCTTTTCGGCGATGAGGCCCAGCAGGACCGTGTTGGTGTTGGAGTAATGGAAACCCTGGCCAGGCGCAAAGTACGGTGGGTGTTTGTAGGCCAGGGCAAGAAGTTCGTCCGGTTGCCAAGCCCTTTGCGGGTCCGTGTCCATGGCCGAATTGAGCTCGAGGGTTTCCGTGTAGTTGAACAGCCCGCTCCGCATGGTCAGCAGCTGATCGATAGTGATGTTGTCCCCGTTGGGAACGTCGGGCCGGTGCCGGGACACCGGATCATCCAAGGAAAGCTTGCCCTCCTGGACCATCTGCAGAATGGCAGTTGTGGTCCAGGTCTTGGTGACGGAGCCCACCCGGATATGGTCCTCGGTGGATACTGCGCGCTGGGCGTCGCGGACTCCGGTGCCGTACGAAGCTGTGAGGGTTCCTTCAGGGGTAACCAACAGCATCATGGCCCCGGGTACGAGGACTTCCTTTGCCGTCCGCTCGAAGTCTGCGCGGAGGGTTCCGGCATCGAAGGGCTGCAATGCAGCCGAGGGCGTCGACGGCGATGGCGAAGTGGGTGATGGCGAAGTGGGTGATGGTGACGACGCAGGCGTAGCCGTAGACGACGTCGCTGAAGGAGCCGGTGGACCGGAACTGCAGGAAACTGTGGCTACCACCCCGGCAACAACGGCCGCTGTGAATGCTGCTCTGACAGAAACCTGCACGTTCCGCGTCATGGCTACTCCGGTTGAGCGATATTAAGCCACTGGAACCAGCCGCGGTGCAGAACAAGCCACGCAATCAATCCGTAGCCGGCCTGGCCCGGTGTTCCCCCATTGGCTGCGAGGTCCGTCCTCCACTGCTCATGATTGAGCAAGGGGGAGAAGGTGTCAACGTAATGGTGATTTCGGCGGGTGGTGACATCGGCAAACGCAGTGTTCAGTTCAGCAAGCCGCTTATTGCGTGTGGGATCAAGCGTGGGAGGCGGGCCCACCACAAAGACTTCCACGCTGCTGTGCGAAGCGCCATCAAGGATGTTGGCAAGATTCAAGCGGCTGCGCGCGGTGGACAGCCCAAACTCAAGATCCCGCCCCGAAAGGCCGATCACCAATCGATTCTCATGCGTATCACTGAAACGCCTGCCGGCTTCATCCTGCCAGCGGGCGGCAAGGCCCTCAGTACCTTCCATGGGGCAGGGGAGCGGGAAACTTTCCACCACGACGGAATCCTGGGGTGTGCGGGCCAGGACTCTTCCGAGCCAACCCAAGGCGCGGGGATCCCCCAGGCCCGCGAGCAGTTCATCTCCTACAGCTGCGATGCGCAGCTTCCTGTCTTCCACGGTTACCTCTTCACACTCGTTACGGTCCTTGCACGGTTTCCGGATCACCGGCCGGTTTGGGAACCGGGTACCTGTCCCATTAAACAGAACTGCCCGGCCTAAGGCGCGCTCATCGCTCCTCAGGCCGGGCAGTTTCGCTTACTTGCGTTCGAACGCCTGCTTGATCAGGGCGTCCTGTTCAGCGGCGTGGCGCTTCATGGAACCGGCAGCAGTGGATGCTGAAGCCGGACGTGAAACGAGGCGGAGCTTGCGGTCGAGCTCCGGTGCCAGATTCAGGCCCATGAACGGCCACGGACCCTGGTTGGCGGGCTCGTCCTGTGCCCACACGATGTCAGCGTTCGGGTACTTGGCGAGCTCGGCGTCGATCTCAGCCTTGGGCAGCGGGTACAGCTGCTCTACGCGGATGATCGCCGTGGACGTATCCCCGGACTTCTGGCGGTTGGACAGGAGGTCATAGTACAAGCGTCCGGAGACCAGGATGACGCGGTCCACATTGGCGGGCTGCACTTCTGGATCGCCGATAACCGTCTTGAATCCGCCGGTGGTGAAGTCCTCGACAGCCGAGGCGGCACCCTTGAGGCGGAGCAGCTGCTTAGGCGTGAAGATGATCAACGGCTTCCGTGGACGGCTGTAAGCCTGGCGGCGCAACAGGTGGAAGTGAGAGGCAGCCGTGGTTGGGTTGGCCACGATCATGTTGTCCTCGGCGCACATCTGCAGGAAGCGTTCGATGCGTGCAGACGAGTGGTCCGGCCCCTGGCCTTCGTAGCCGTGCGGGAGCATGAGCACCAGCGAGGAGCGCTGGCCCCATTTCTGTTCGGCCGAGGAAATGAACTCGTCAATAATGGTTTGCGCACCGTTGACGAAGTCACCGAACTGGGCTTCCCAGAGGACCAAGGCATCGGGGCGCTCAACCGAGTAGCCGTATTCGAAGCCCATGGCAGCGTATTCGGACAACAGGGAGTCGTAGATCCACAACTTGGCCTGGTCGTCGGAAAGGTTGCCCAGTGGCAGCCATTCGTTGCCGTTGGCGCGGTCGTGGAACACAGCGTGACGCTGGACGAACGTCCCGCGACGGGAGTCCTGTCCGGCCAGGCGAACGGGTACGCCTTCCATGATCAGCGAGCCAAAGGCTGCGATCTCGCCAAAGCCCCAGTCGATGCCGCCTTCACGGGACATCTGCTCACGCTTCTCCAGGAGTTGCTTGAGCTTGGAGTGAACGGTGAAGCCGTCCGGAATTTCCAGGTGCGCCTTGCCGATGCGGGCAAGGGTCTCTGCGGAAATCGCCGTGGACGCGGGCGAATTGGTGCCGAAGTCCGACTGCTGGGCAATGGGACGCTCGATGTCCGAGACCGCCGCGGAGTCAGCCGTGATGATCGGGATCGGCGACGTCTGCGCAGCGTGCGTTTCGGCGAAGACGCGCTCGAGGCGCTCCTGGTAGTCGCGGAGCAGCTGCTCTGCTTCTTCCTCGGTGATGTCCCCACGGCCGATGAGCGACTCGGTGTACAACTTGCGAACGGAGCGCTTGGCTTCGATCAGGTTGTACATGAGCGGCTGGGTCATCGAGGGGTCGTCGCCTTCGTTGTGGCCGCGACGGCGGTAGCAGACCATGTCGATGACGACGTCCTTGTGGAAACGCTGGCGGAACTCGTAGGCGAGCTGTGCAACGCGCACCACGGCCTCGGGGTCATCGCCGTTCACGTGGAACACAGGGGCCTGGATCATCTTGGCAACGTCCGTGGAGTATGTGGACGAACGCGAAGACGACGGAGCAGTGGTGAAGCCCACCTGGTTGTTGACGATCACGTGGATGGTACCGCCGGTGCGGTAACCGCGCAGCTGCGAGAGGTTGAGGGTTTCAGCCACAACACCCTGGCCTGCGAAGGCTGCGTCGCCGTGGACCATGATGGGCAGAACCGGGAAGGATTCGCCCTGGTCAAGGCGATCCTGCTTGGCGCGGACGATGCCTTCCAGCACGGAGTCGACTGCCTCGAGGTGGGACGGGTTGGCGGCGAGGTAAACCTTGGTCTGCTTGCCGTTGTCCGATGTGAAGGTGCCTTCGGTGCCGAGGTGGTACTTGACGTCACCGGATCCCTGGACCGAGCGGGGGTCCTGGGTGCCCTCGAATTCGCGGAAGACCTGCGCGTAGGTCTTGCCTGCAATGTTGGTCAGCACGTTAAGGCGGCCACGGTGGGCCATGCCGATGGCAACTTCGTCCAGGCCGTCGTCGGCTGCGTCTGAAATGACGGCGTCGAGCAGCGGAATAAGCGACTCGCCACCCTCAAGGGAGAAGCGCTTCTGGCCGACGAATTTGGTCTGCAGGAAGGTCTCGAATGCCTCAGCAGCGTTGAGCTTGGAGACGATGCGCAACTGCTCTTCGCGGCTGGGCTTGGAGTACGGGTGCTCCAACTGGTCCTGGAACCACTTGCGCTCGGCGGGCTCCTGGATGTGCATGTACTCGATGCCGGTGGTGCGGCAGTAGGCGTCACGCAGTACGCCAAGGATGTCACGGAACTTGAGCTGCGGCTTGCCGCCGAAACCGCCGGTGGGCCATTCCCGGTCCAGGTCCCAGAGGGTCAAGCCATAGGTCAGGACGTCAAGGTCCGGGTGTTTGCGCTGGACGTATTCCAGGGGATCGGTGTCAGCCATCAGGTGGCCACGCACACGGTAGGAGTGGATCAACTGCTGGATGCGCGCAACCTTGTTGATCTCGTCAGCGGGGTCAACCTGGAGATCCGGGCTCCAACGCACCGGCTCGTACGGAATGCGCAGGGCTTCGAAGATTTCGTCGTAGAAGTTCTGCGCGCCGAGGAGGAGCTGGTGAACAAGCTTGAGGAACTCGCCGCTGCCTGCGCCCTGAATGACGCGGTGGTCATAGGTGGAGGTCAGGGTCAGGATCTTGCTGATGGCGTTCTGGGCGATGATCTTCTCGCTGGCGCCCTGGAACTCAGCCGGGTAGTCAAGGGCACCGACGCCGATGATGGCAGCCTGGCCCTTGGAAAGACGCGGCACCGAGTGGACCGTACCAATTCCACCGGGGTTGGTCAGCGAGACGGTGGTGCCAGCGTGGTCATCAGCGGTCAGTTTGCCGTTGCGGGCGCGCTTGATGAGGTCCTCGTAGGTGTGCCAGAACTCGGCGAAGTCCATGGTCTCTGCCTTCTTGATGTTCGGAACCATCAAGAGGCGGGTGCCATCGGGCTTGGGCATGTCAATGGCGATGCCGAAGTTGACGTGAGCCGGCTGCACCGCGCTCGGCTTGCCATCGATTTCGTCGTAGTAGACGTTCATCGAGGGGAACTGGGAGAGCGCACGGACAACGGCATAACCGATGAGGTGGGTGAAGGAGACCTTGCCACCGCGGGCGCGGGCAAGGTTGGAGTTGATGACCACCCGGTTATCGATGAGCAGCTTGGCAGGAACTGCCCTGACGCTCGTGGCAGTGGGAACTTCAAGGCTGGTCACCATGTTGGTGGCAATAGCCTTGGCCGGGCCGCGGAGGACGGAAACGACGTCTTCCTCAGGTGCCGTGGGAGCCTTGGTGCTCTTGGGCAGCTGTGCCGGGATGGGCTGGGCCGTGGTGCCGGCGGCGGGCTTCTTTGCTCCGTCCCGGGCAACCGTGGCGGGTGCCTTTTTCGCCGGGGCGGGTGCCGCCGGTGCAGCCTCGGGGGCAGCTGCCGGAGCGGCCGGCGCCGGTGCCGGTGCCGCTGCAGACGGAGCTACCACGGGAAGTACTTGGGTTGGGGGATTGGCAGCCGTTGCGGCTGCGGAGGATCCGTTGGAAGAAGTGCCGTCACCGGAAGCAAAGGACTCGAAGAGCGGCCACCACTTGGCGTCGACCGAATTCTTGTCCTGTTGGTACCGCTCGTACAGTTCGTCAACGAGCCACTCGTTTCCGCCAAATTCCTCTGGTAGACGGTGGCTGGGCTGCTCTGGCACTTGAAATACGCCTCTTCCATGAGTGTTGTTTTCCCGCTGGCCACAGATGCTCTCCACAACGATGGGCCAGGGTCCGGGTCCCGCGAACTCAGACCCATGTCAGTCTAGTTAGGATCGTTGGTTAACTGCCAATAGTGGTGACCTAAATCATGTTGCGGCTGACTTAATGAGCATGTCCTTCATTCATGTAAGCGCACGTGACGCCAGCGAGGCGCCCTGGCCGGGTGGACTGTAGACTGAAATTCTTATGGACAGTAAATCTAGGTGCCGGCCTGGGAACTGTCGGGGGAGCCAATCTGGTAACTCCGCACAGCGCGCCCGTCGAGCCGGCAACACCCGTTCACATGCCCATCACGCGCCGGCGCTCACAGCCGGTGGTGCCGCAGACCATGCGTCCGCGGGACCCGACCAGCCTCCGCCGGGGCGAATCCCCGCGCCAGAGGCGTTACCGCCATTGCACGTGCCCACTCTTGGAGTGATGCGCTAAGTGGAATGGATTCTTCTCCTTGCCGGCTTTGCCCTGATTCTTGGCACCGGCTTCTTTGTAGCAGTTGAGTTTTCCCTTGTTGCCCTGGACCAGGCAAGCGTTCAGCGGGCGGTGGATAACGGCGACCACGCTGCCGCGCCGCTGCTCAAGTGCCTCAAATCGCTCTCCACGCAGCTCTCCAGTTGCCAACTCGGCATCACATTGACGACTCTCTTGACAGGTTTCGTGATGGAGCCCTCTGTGGGGCAGTTGCTCGTTGGGCCCCTCGGCTTGCTTGGCCTCGCCCCTGAGGTCGCGCATTCGGTCGCGCTGATTGTTGCCATGGCGTTTGCCACGCTGCTGTCGATGCTTCTGGGCGAGCTGGTCCCCAAGAACATGGCCATTGCCCTCGCTTTCCCTTTGGGTAAGCGCCTCGCGCGGCCCCAGTTGATGTTTACCGCCGTTTTCAAACCGGCGATCGTGGTGCTCAATGGTTTCTCGAACAAGGTGCTGAACCTGTTCGGCCTCGAAGCAAAGGAAGAGATCTCGGGGGCAAGGACCCCCGCAGAGCTTGCGTCCTTGGTGCGGCGCTCGGCCGAGCTGGGGACGCTGGATGCCGGGACAGCCAACTTCGTTGCCCGCACCCTGAACTTTTCCGGGCGCACGGCGGCGGACGTCATGACCCCCCGCATCCGCATGGAAACCATCGACGCCGATCAGCCGGTCTCAGACGTCCTGGACGCCGCGCGGCGAACCGGATACTCCCGTTTCCCTGTCATTGGGGATTCGACGGACGATATCCGCGGGGTTGTTCACGTCAAGAAGGCAGTTGCTGTCCCTGCGGAGCGTCGGGCCAAGCTTGAGGCGGGCGCGATCATGACTGACGTCCTGCAGGTCCCGGAGACTATCCATCTGGACGCACTCCTGTCTGAGCTGCGCGAAGGCAACCTTCAGCTAGCCGTCGTGCTGGATGAATACGGCGGCACCGCGGGAATCACCACCCTCGAAGACCTTGTGGAAGAGATCGTCGGCGAAGTATCCGACGAGCATGACAAAGTTCGGCCGGGAGTGCTGCAGAGCGCATCCGGTGACTGGTATTTCCCGGGCTTGCTGAGGCCGGACGAAGTGTCCGAGCAGATCCCCAACCTCACTGTTCCTGATGAATCCGCCTACGAGACTGTGGGTGGTTACGTCATGAGCCAGCTGGGCCGAATTGCCAGGACAGGCGATGTGGTGGGCACCGTTGGCGGGACGCTGACGGTGACCAGGATGGATGGCCGAAGGATCGACCGGATCTGTTTCCATCACGTGGAGACGGGCGAATCATCATCCGCTGCCTCCGGAAGCACGCGTCACGAAGCAGGTGCCGTATGAGCGACTGGGCAGGAATCGTCTGGCTCGTGGTCCTTTTGATCGGCAACGCCTTCTTTGTGGGTGCAGAGTTCGCAGTCATGTCTGCGCGTCGCAGCCAGATCGAGCCGCTTGCCGAAGCGGGATCCAAGCGCGCGCAAACAACGCTGCGCGCCATGGAAAACGTTTCGCTGATGCTCGCCTGTGCGCAGTTGGGTATCACTGTCTGCTCCCTCCTGATTCTTCAGGTTGCCGAGCCCGCAATCCACCACTTGTTGGCGGAGCCCTTGGAGCTGGTCGGTGTTCCGGTTGAACTGGCAGACATCATCGCTTTTGCCATTGCGTTGCTGTTCGTCACGTTCCTGCACGTCACCTTTGGTGAGATGGTGCCTAAGAACATTTCGGTCTCCGTTGCGGACAAGGCTGCCCTGCTGCTGGCCCCGCCGCTGATGTTCATAGCCAAGGTGGTCAATCCGATCATCTGGACGCTGAACTGGCTGGCCAACCACATCCTTAGGTTGATGAAAATTGAACCCAAGGACGAAGTCTCCTCTACGTTCACGCTGGAGGAGGTGCAGTCGATTGTCCAGGAGTCCACGCGCCACGGCCTTGTGGACGACGAAGCGGGCTTGCTCAGCGGTGCTTTGGAGTTCTCGGAACATACTGCCTCGCACATCATGGTTCCCCTGGACAAGCTGGTGGTACTGAAGACAGCGTCCACGCCCGTGGACCTCGAGAGGGCGGTCAGCCGCACCGGATTCTCCCGGTTCCCGATGGTTGACGACGACGGCGAACTCGCCGGATACCTGCACGTGAAGGACATCCTGTCCATTCCCGACGAGGGCCGGAGGTACCCCATCGCAGAGGGTCGCATCCGGTCACTGGCAAACCTCTCCCCGGATGACGAGATCGAACAGGCAATGTCCGTCATGCAACGCACGGGTTCACACTTGGCCCGTGTTGTTGGTGCGGGCGGCGAGACTCAGGGTGTCCTGTTCCTGGAGGACGTCATTGAGCAGTTGGTAGGCGAAATCCGTGACGCCACACAGGCGACCGGCATTCGCCGTTACGGTGGTCAGCAAGCGCAATAGCAGGAGAAAGTGAGTCTGGCGTCGATGGATCTCCATCGGCGCCAGATCCGTCTAAACTGGAATCATTCCTATTTAGGGGTACACTGGGTGGAGCCCCTAATTGTGTTTGATTCTCATTTTGACTAGATCCGAGGTCTCCGTGCGCCGTGCCGCCGCCCGTCTTTCCCTGGCCGCTTCTGCAGGTCTTGCTGCCCTCCTGTTGTCCTCCTGTGCTGGCCCGGCCGGCGGCAATACTCCGTCTTCATCTGATGCCATCGAGGTAGTGACCTCTACCAACGTCTATGGGGATGTGGTCAAGGCAATCGGTGGTGACAAGGTCAACGTGAGTGCGATCATCACCAAGACCAGCCAGGATCCGCACTCCTATGAAGCCACGGCCCAGGACAAGCTGCTGATCTCCAAAGCCAAGCTGGTGGTGGAGAACGGGGGCGGGTACGACGAATTCCTTCACAAAATCGCTGATGAAACCAATGTCGCGGGTGAGTACTTTATCAGTGCCGTAGAGATCTCAGGCCTTGCCTCCGAAGAAGAAACCCACGGTGCCGAATCCAAGAGCGCCGAGGTCCCCGGCGAAGAGGAGCATGGTCACGGCGAGTTCAATGAGCACGTCTGGTATAACTTTGACGCCATGGGCAAGCTTGCCGATGCTGTTGCCGGTAAGTTGAGCAGCCTCGATCCCGAATCTGCCCCTACTTTCACTGCGAACGCGGACTCCTTCAAAACGAAAATATCCGAACTGACCGGCAAACTCGGTGAGATCAAGGCCGGCAACGAGCACGCACCCGTTGCTGTTACCGAACCCGTTCCCCTGTACCTCCTGGAGGCGGCCGGCCTGGAAAATAAGACGCCGGAAGCTTACAGCGCCGCGATCGAAGAGGAAACAGATGTCCCTCCCGCCGTCCTGAAGGAAACCACAGACCTCGTCAGCGCCAAATCTGTGCGTCTCCTCGCCTACAACCAGCAGACGGAGGGGCCACAGACCGAGTCCGTCAAGCGCGTCGCTGAAAGTGCCGGGGTGCCGGTTGTGAACTTCACCGAAACACTTCCGGACGGCAAGGACTACCTTCAGTGGATGGCGGATAACGTGGAATCCATTTCGGCAGCACTCAAGAAGTAGCCGTCCCCGCATAACAACGTGCAGGGGAGAGCCCCGTTGGCGTCCTAAGATATTCAGGATGGCTGCGGGGCCTTTTCCTGCCATCAGCACAGCCGCGGATACCAGCGGCATAACTATTGCGCTCCTCCGGGGCGCATGGATCGAGGACAACTTTTGACACCGGTAGTGAGCCTCCGCGGAGCGAGCCTGCAGTTCGGCAAGAGGACACTGTGGCGGGATCTGGACCTGGACATCCACCCCGGAGAGTTCTTTGCCGTTCTTGGGCCCAATGGCAGCGGAAAAACAAGCTTCCTGAAAGTTCTTCTGGGGCTGCAGGAACTGCATTCCGGAACTGTGTCGCTGGGCGGCCACGCAGTGGAACGCGGCAGTAAACGTATTGGATACATACCGCAGCAAAAGTCCTTTGCAGCGGATACGCCGTTGAGGGCACGCGACCTGGTTGGGCTGGGGATCGATGGGCACCGCTGGGGAATGCGGTTCGCATCCGGCAAGGTCAACCAGCGGATCGACGAGTTGTTGGAGCAAGTGGGCGCGTCAGACTACGCCAAGGTGCCGGTGGGGCAGTTATCGGGTGGCGAGCAACAACGTCTCAGGGTGGCTCAGGCACTGGCCACTGAGCCTCAGGTTCTCCTGTGTGATGAGCCGCTGCTCTCCCTGGACCTGCATCATCAGCAGGGCGTCAGTTCACTGATCAACAAGCAATGCCACGATCGGAACAGTGCCGTGGTCTTCGTGACCCACGAAATCAACCCGGTTATCGACTATGTAGACAGGGTCCTCTACCTTGCCGGCGGCCAGTTCCGTGTAGGGACGCCTCAGGAAGTCATGACCACGGAAGTTCTTTCCGAACTGTACGACAGTCATGTGGAGGTCATCCACACCAACGGAAGGATCGTCGTCGTCGGTCTTCCAGACGCAACCACGCACTTCCATGACGATGCCCACGCCACCGCGGGGGAGGAGTTCTAGATGGATCTCGAGAGCATCCTGCAGACCATTTTCAACTTCGAGAATTACGGTGAGTTGCTGGTACTTGTCCAAAATTCCATCTGGGCGGGAGCTGTCCTCGGATTGCTGGGCGGACTGGTTGGCACCTTCGTGATGAAGCGCGACCTTGCTTTCGCTGTTCACGGCATTTCCGAGCTGTCCTTCGCCGGTGCGGCGTTTGCTCTCCTGATTGGCACCGACATCATTTTTGGTTCCTTGATCGGCTCGGTGGCTGCGGCAGTGCTCCTGGGTTTCATGGGAGTCCGGGCCCGGGACAAGAACTCGATCATCGGTGTGATCATGCCGTTCGGGCTGGGCTTGGGGATCCTGTTCCTCGCCCTTTATGAGGGGCGCGCGGCGAACAAGTTCGGCCTGCTGACCGGTCAGATTGTGTCCGTGGATACGGTGCAACTGCAGGTTTTGGCCGGCACCGCAGTGGTGGTGATGGCGGCGCTGGCGGCGATCTGGCGGCCACTGAGCTTTGCCAGCGTTGACCCGGAGATGGCTGAGGCCAGAGGGGTTCCGGTTCGCGGCCTGGCCATCGGCTTCATGGTTCTCCTGGGTGTCAGCGTGGCACTGTCCATCCAGATTGTCGGCGCGCTGTTGGTACTTGCCTTGCTGATTACCCCTGCAGCCGCTGCACTGCGGGTCACCACATCGCCCCGTTTGGTGGTGCTGCTGAGTGTTCTCTTCGCGATGACGGCCACCGTGGGCGGTATTCTCCTGGCCTTGGGTAGCCGTATTCCCATCAGCCCTTACGTCACCACGCTGTCCTTCCTGATCTACGTGGTGTGCCGGGTCATTGGCAGGGTCCGCGCCAACAGAGGCATCAACGGCCGGGTGTCGCGGGACCAGCCGGCAGGTGCCCTCTAGAGCTTGCCGGCTGCCTTCTTGGCCGTGCATTCGGGGCATAGCCCGAAGATTTCCACTGTGTGGGCTACCTCGGTGAAGCCATGTTCAGTTGCCGTGCGGGCAGCCCAGGTCTCGACGGCGGGTGCTTCCACTTCTTCTGCCTTGCCGCAGTTGCGGCAAAGCAGGTGGTGGTGGTGCCCGGTGACTGCACAACGACGATAGACGGCTTCGCCGTCTCCGTTTCGGAGGACGTCAATGAGTCCGTCGTCCGCCAAGGACTGCAGAATGCGGTACGCAGTAGCCAATGACACCGAGATGCCCTTGTTCTGCAGCAGCCGGTACAGCTCCTGGGTGCTGACGAAGTCATCCAATTCATCCAGGGCAGCGCTGACGGCCAAGCGCTGCTTGGTGACGCGCTGCTCCTTGACGCCGCTGGTGGCCGGCGCGTCATGGCCGGTCGTGGCGGGACTGGTGCCTTGTGGCATTGAAAGACTCACTTCCCTGGGGATGCTGGCAAACCCCAATTTTACCAGTAGGGGAACCTTGGAAACTGTCAGCGGGCGGCCCTAGGCTGTCTCCATGAAGCTCACCAAGTACACCCATGCCTGTGTTCGGTTGGAGAAGGAAGGAAAGGTCCTGGTGATTGATCCCGGGACTTTCTCCGAGTCAGAGGAAGCGTTAAGCGGAGCCCACGCTGTACTTGTCACGCACGAGCACAATGACCACATTGACCGCCCGGCAGTAACGGCAGCCCTGCGGAGCAACACCATGCTGGAGGTCCACGCGCCAGCCGGGGTGGCAGCTGCGTTGAAGGAAAACGGGGATGTCGCCGCCCGCGTGCATACTGTGGAACCCGACTCCGGCTTTGACGCGGCAGGATTCAACGTCCGGACTTACGGTGGTCAACATGCCGTCATCCACGCCCAGATCCCGGTGGTAGCGAACATCGGCTACTTGGTGGACGACAACGTATTCCACCCCGGGGATTCGTTCGTGGTCCCTGACGGAATCAGCGTCCAAACCCTTCTTGTCCCCATTCATGCGCCGTGGTCCAAGGTGGGCGAGGTAGTGGACTTCGTCATTTCCGTACGAGCTCCAAAGGCATTCCCTGTCCATGACGGGCTGCTCAACGAACTGGGCCGGGGGATTGTCGAGGGACACGTCACCCGGATAGGGGCCCGCTACGGAACCACTTACGCGCGATTGGCGCCCAAGGAGTCCGTGGAGGTCTAGCCGGTCCAAACTCCTGTGCTGTGGAAGTTTTCCAAAACTGCTTCATGCGGTGCGGGGTCCAGGCCGTGCGCGGCCAACCATCCGGCGTCGTTGTAGCTTCCCGCATAGCGGTCGCCGGCGTCGCACATCAGGGAAACGACGCTGCCCCTGCGGCCCTCAGCCACCATCCCGGCAACCAATTGCCAAACGCCCCAGAGGTTGGTCCCGGTTGAAGGCCCTGCATGCAGACCGGTGAGTTTCCGGAGGTGCAGCATGGCGGCAACGGACGCGGCGTCGGGCACTTGGATCATATGGTCGATGACCGCCGGCACGAAGCTGGGCTCAGACCGAGGCCTGCCGATGCCCTCAATCCTGGACGGCAGGCCAGTGGCTGCGGCTGCGTTTCCGTCCCGCCACGCCGGGTAGAAAGCCGAGTTTTCGGGATCAACAACGGCCAGGCGGGTGTTGTATCGGTTGTACCTCAGATAACGGCCGATGGTGGCGCTGGTACCGCCGGTGCCGGCGCCCACAACGATCCATTCCGGAACCGGGTGCTCTTCCAAGGAAAGCTGTTCGAAAATCGACTCGGCGATGTTGTTGTTGCCCCGCCAGTCCGTTGCCCGCTCGGCAAACGTAAATTGGTCCATGTAGTAGCCACCGGACGTCCTGGCCGTCTCTTCGGCCACGGCGTAAACTTCCGAGGCGTGGTCCACCAACAGGCAGGCGCCGCCGAAATCCTCGATCAGGGCGATCTTCTCGGGGCTGGTGGTCTTAGTCATGACTGCGATGAAGGGCAAGCCGATGAGCCGGGCGAAGTAGGCCTCTGAAACGGCCGTGCTGCCGCTGGAGGCTTCCACGATGGTGGTGCCCTCGGTGATCCAGCCGTTGACCAGGCCATACAGGAACAGGGACCGCGCCAAACGGTGCTTGAGGCTGCCGGATCTGTGGGTTGACTCGTCCTTCAGGTACAACTGGACTCCCCAGTGGTCCGGGAGTGGAACCGCATAAAGGTGGGTGTCGGCGGAGCGGTTATTCTCGGCCTCGATCTTACGGATGGCCTCGCTGGCCCATGCCCTGTCCTGAATACACGAATTGCTCACCGGATAAGCCTAGGCTGGAATTCGGACACCGGCAGCAACGAAACCTCTGCGGAAGACCAGCCGCCAGAACGAAGGAGATCCCATGGCCACGTTGATGAGTGCGTCAGAACTGCACCAGCGACTCGAAACCGGGCGGCGGACTGTGCTTCTCGACGTCCGATGGGTCCTAGGCCGCACTGACGGGCACCTTGAATATCTGGGCGCCCATCTTCCGGGCGCCGTTTTCGTGGACCTGCCCACAGAGCTGGCCGACCACGCACAGACCGGGCTGGGCCGCCACCCGTTGCCAACCAAGGACCGCTTTCAGGAGTCGGCTCGAAAGTGGGGGATTAACGACAGCGACACCGTGGTCGCGTACGACGACAGCGGCAGCATGGCCGCGGCACGCGTTTGGTGGATGCTGCGGAACGCTGGATTTGTCTCTGTGTACCTGCTCGACGGCGGCCTCGCCGCTTGGCGTTCGGCTGGTTACCCGGTGGAGTCCGGTGAGGTGAGTCCCGCCGTGGGAAATGTCACTTTGGGCGAAGGCCTCATGCCGGCCATCACGGAGCAGGAGGCGGCACAGTGGCATCGCAATGGTGTCTTGCTGGATGCCCGGGCAGGGGAGAGATACAGGGGCGAGGTGGAACCGATAGACCCCAGGGCCGGGCACATTCCGGGTGCGGTGAGCGCGCCGACCACGGGGAACGTCTCAGCTGCCGGCACGTTTCTTCCAGAGGAAGAGCTGCGGAGGCGTTTTGAGGAGTTGGGTCTGGATCAGTCGTCCAACGTTGCTGTTTATTGCGGATCCGGCGTGACAGCTTCCCATGAGATTGCTGCCTTGGAGATCGCCGGATACCGTGCGGCGCTCTATCCGGGTTCATTCTCGCAGTGGTCAAACAATGCTGCGAATGACGTGGCTGTGGGCAGCGTGCCGTTTGACGAGGACTCCGCGGCCCCAAGTGGCACAAGCACGGCTGCCGGGAGTAGCGTCGGAGCATGACTCCCGGACGCCCTGTGCCCCCGCCCCTCGCCAAGCCCGTCACCCTGGATAGCAGTGAACACCGGTCCGGAACGCTGGCTGCAGCGTACGGGGCCACTTCCCCGGACAGTGGTTTGGTGCCGCTGACTGTTGCGCGCCGGACCCCTACAGCGGACGACGTCGAAATCGCGATTGAATTCTGTGGTTTGTGCCACTCGGACGTGCATGCAACGCGCGGTGAATGGCGGATTCCTCCCTACCCGTTGGTTCCAGGCCACGAGATCGTAGGCCGTGTGACACGTGTGGGTGCCGGGGTGCAGGAATTTGCCCCCGGCGATCGTGTTGGTGTGGGTTGCATGGTGGACTCCTGCCGCGAATGCGAGAGCTGCCTTGAAGGACTGGAACAGTACTGCGAGCGGGGCAACGTTGGTACTTATGGAGCTGCGGACCCGCGTCATGGGGACGACATTACGCAAGGGGGATACTCGACGTCGGTAGTGGTGGACAGGCGCTTCGTGCTGCGCATCCCGGAGGCCCTTGATCCGGCAGCGGCCGCTCCCTTGCTGTGTGCCGGAATCACCACATACTCTCCGCTGCGTTATTTCGATGTGGAGGAAGGCGACTCCGTAGGTGTCGTAGGCTTGGGTGGCCTTGGCCATATGGCAGTGAAGATCGCCAAAGCCATGGGTGCCGACGTCACCGTTTTCACGACGTCGGAATCCAAGTTCGAGGCTGCCCGGGAACTGGGCGCTGACCACGTGGTCCTCTCCAAGGACGCGGACGCCATGGAGGCCGCCAACCGGAGCATCGACGTCATCATCGATACCGTCGCAGCGCCGCATGATCTCAACCCGTACTTCCGGACCCTTCGCCTGGATGGGGCCCTCTTCCAATTGGGCCTCCCCGCGGACGACATGCCGCCGGTCAGCCCGGGACTGCTCATCCGCCGACGACTCGCCTATGCGGGTTCACTGATCGGCGGCATTGAGGAAACGCAGGAAATGTTGGACTTCTGCGCCGAACACGGGGTTGTGAGCGACATCGAGATAGTGGGAGCCGGACAACTCAATGAAGCTTACGACCGCATGGTGGCCGGGGACGTGAAGTACCGTTTCGTACTGGACACCGCAACACTTCAGGAACCATCCGAAAGGTCAGACGCATGAGCACACTGTTCACCAAGATCATCAATGGGGAGATCCCGGGCCGTTTTGTCTGGAAAGACGAGGACGTGGTCGCTTTCCTGACCATCTCGCCCATTACCCAGGGACACACCTTGGTGGTTCCGCGTGAAGAAGTGGATTCGTGGACGCAAGCCAGCCCTGAACTGCTGGCCAAGGTCATGGACGTGGCCCAGCGCATCGGCAAGGTGCAGGAGGCTTTGTTTGACGCCAAGCGCGTTGGCGTGCTGATGGAAGGTTTCGAGGTAGACCATTTGCATGTCCACGTGTGGCCCGCCTACTCCACGGCAGACTTTGAAATCCACAACGTGGACCACAACCCCGATCCCGCGGTCATGGAGGCCACGGCTGTAAAGCTCCGTGCTGCGCTTCGGGAAGCAGGCCACGGCGACGCAGTCCCTCAGGACTGAGTCCTGCACGACTTAACCCGGCGGTGCTTATTAAGCGCCGCCGGGTTTTTTCATGGCATTGCACCGCGGCTATGCGGGTGCCAAGGCTTGGTTCAGCACCGTGCGGATGCGCTTTTCCGACACTGAGTAGGCAGTACCAAGCTCGACGGCGAAGAGGCTCACCCGGAGCTCTTCGATCATCCAGCGCACCCGGGTTAACTCGGTGCCCGCCCTGCGTCCCGGAAGGAGCGCCGACACAGCGTCGTCGTAGTCGTCCTCCAGTGCCTGCACTATTGCCATGTTGAGGCTGTCCCGTTGAACGTTGCCCGGGAGCTTTTCCAGCCGCTTCTCGATCGCCTGCAGATAGCGTGGCAGTTGGCTGAGCTGCGCATAACCCGTCTGTGCCACAAAGCCCGGGAACACCAGTTGCTCCAGCTGGCTCTTCATGTCGTTGAGGGCGCTGATCAGTGGCAGGCTGGTGTTGGACTTCAGCTGCTTCTGGATGCGCCGCGTACTGGCCAGGATGCGTTCGACGACGGCGGTCACCGTGAACACGGTGTCGATCAGTTCTGCCCTGACCACTTCGTACAACGCATCGAAGGCCTCCTTGTCCCACGGCAGATCCTGCGGAACCAGTTTGTCGATGGCTGCCAGTGCACAGTCAGCGATGAGGGCACTCACGGATCCATGCGGGTTTTGGCTGAACGTCAGCTTCTCCGTATTACTGAGGTGTTCCAGCACGTAACGGTCGGGTGGTGGGATCCGGAGGGCCAGCAGCCGGATAACACCGCCCCGCATGGCGGCTTCCTGTTCCGGCCGGGTCTGGAAAACACGAAGGGCGACAGACTTGCCCTCATCGACGACTGCAGGGAAGCCCGTCACGGCGTGACCCTTCACGGTGCGCGTCACTTGGCGTTCCACTGCGCCGAAGTCCCAGGCGGTGATACCTTCGCGTTCGGCAACCGCTCCGCCACCGGCAGGAGCCGGCCCTGAAGCCGGCGTTCCGCCGTTGGGTGCGCTCAGCGGGCCGGTTGCCTTGACGCCTTTGGCGCGTGACGTCGTCGCAGGTGTTGCTCCGAGTGATTCGGCAATGGCGCGGCGCGTGGCCGGTGCCAGCTTTTCCTGGAGTCCAGCGAGGTCTTTTCCTTCGTCGAGCACCTTGCCACTGCTGTCCACCACCTTGAAGCTCACACGCAGATGCGGCGGTACTGCGTCCCAATTCCAGGATCCAGGGGGAATGACGTGCCCGCGGAGCCGTCGAAGGACAAGTTCCAAAGACGGCTCGAGCTCATCGGTGGCGGGATCGAAGTCTGCTTCCAGTGCTGCGGTTGCTTGCCTCGCAACGTCAGGGGCAGGCACGAAATTCTTCCGTACTTGCTTGGGCAGCGATTTGATGAGGGCAGTGACCAGCTCCACCCGTTGGCCCGGGATTTGCCAACGGAAGGGGGCGTCGTCCAATTGGTTGAGGAACAACACCGGAACTTCGGCGGTGACGCCGTCGGACGGATTGGGGGCCGAGCCTGGAGCCACAGGATGGAATTCGTAGCTCAGGGGCAGTTCGAATCCCTTGTGCAGCCAACTCTTCGGATATGCGGAGTCGTCCAGTGCCTCGGCATCTTCGCTCATCAGCAACGATTGGTCGAAGTCCAGGAGATCGGGGTCTGACTGGCGGGCATCCTTCCACCACTTATCAAAGTGCCTCTCGGAAACCACTTCCTTGCCCACGCGTGCGTCGTAGAACTCGAAGAGCGTCTGATCGTCCACCAGGATGTCGCGGCGCCGCATACGGGTTTCGAGTTCTTCGATTTCCTGCAGGAGGGCGCGGTTACGGTGGAAGAACTTGTGATGGGTCTTCCACTCGCCTTCTACCAGAGCGTGGCGGATGAACAGTTCACGTGAGAGTTCGGGATCGACCCGTCCGTAGTTGACGCGGCGGTTGGGAATGATCGGGACGCCGTAGAGCGTCACTTTCTCGTGAGCCATGACGGCCCCTTGCCGTGAAGACCAGTGCGGCTCACTGTAGGACCGCTTTACCAGGTCCGGAGCTACCTGCTCGGCCCACAGGGGATCGAACTTGGCGGCGACACGTGCCCAGAGGCGGCTGGTTTCCACCAATTCCGCCGCCATAACGAACGTAGGCGATTTCTTGAATAGTGCTGAACCTGGGAAGATCGCAAACCGGCTTCCGCGGGCGCCGGCGTATTCACGCTTGCGCTCATCCAGCAGGCCGATATGGCTTAGCAAGCCGGAAAGCAGGCTGATGTGGACGCCCTCGTAGTTGCCTACGGGATCCGCTTCCCGTTTGTTGTCCAGCGATATGCCAAGGGGTTTGGCCATCTGCCGGAGCTGGGTGAAGAGGTCCTGCCACTCACGCACGCGCAGGTAATTGATGAATTCGTTGCGGCATAGCTTGCGGAACTGGGTGGAGGACAGCTCGCGTTGCTTTTCCTGGATGTAGTTCCACAGATTGAGGAAGCCGGTGAAGTCCGAGAGTTCGTCCCGGAATCGTGCATGCTTCTCCGCAGCCAACTGTTGCTTGTCTGTTGGCCGTTCACGGGGGTCCTGGATAGTGAGGGCG
Organism: Paenarthrobacter sp. TA1.8; assembly: GCF_048595705.1. Classification (NCBI taxonomy): domain Bacteria; kingdom Bacillati; phylum Actinomycetota; class Actinomycetes; order Micrococcales; family Micrococcaceae; genus Paenarthrobacter; species Paenarthrobacter sp. TA1.8. The sequence continues at coordinate 3,192,264 of NZ_CP184287.1, read as the reverse complement.
GCCGCCAGGATCATGACCTCGCGGACACAGCCGCGCTTTCCCGCCTCCACGATCATCCGGCCCAGCCGTGGATCCACAGGCAGCTGAGCCAATTTCTGCCCGACGGCGGTCAGTCCACTGCCGCTGCGACCGTTGCCACCCGCGTCACCGGACTTGGGCGACGTCAAGGCGCCGAGTTCGCGCAGGAGCGTGACGCCGTCGTTGATGGCCCGGGAGTCGGGCGGTTCCACGAACGGGAAATTCTCTACGTCTTTGGGTCCGCGGGCAACTCCCATCGCGGTCATCTGCAGGATAACGGCAGCGAGGTTGGTCCGGAGAATCTCCGGGTCGGTGAACAGCGGACGCGATTCGAAGTCCTCTTCCGAGTACAAACGGATGGCAATGCCCTCGGAAACGCGCCCACAGCGGCCCGAGCGTTGGTTGGCCGAGGCCTGTGAGACGCGCTCAATGGGAAGGCGCTGGACTTTAGTACGGTGTGAGTACCGGGAAATACGAGCGGTTCCGGTATCGATCACGTACTTGATGCCCGGCACGGTCAGCGACGTTTCGGCAACGTTGGTGGCCAGGATGATGCGCCGTTTACCGCCGGGGTTGAATACCCTGTGCTGCTCTTGCAGGCTCAATCGGGCAAACAGGGGCAGAACTTCCGTCCCGGCCAGGCGCCTGTTCGTTTGGATGCGGCCGTTGATGGCTTCAGCAGCATCCCTGATTTCGCGCTCGCCGGAGAAGAAAATGAGGATGTCGCCGGGCGCTTCCTTGGCGAGCTCGTCCACGGCGTCGCACACAGCGTCCAGGGGATCGCGGTCCTCTTCGAGTTCATCGTCCGAGGTGTCTTCGTCCCCGCCCGCCGGCTGCGACAAAGGCCTGTACCGGATCTCCACGGGATACGTTCGTCCGGAGACCTCGATGATCGGAGCCGGATCTTCTTCTGTGCCGAAGTGTTTGGCGAACCGTTGGGGATCGATGGTAGCCGAGGTGATGATGACCTTGAGGTCCGGACGCTGGGGGAGGATGCGCTTGAGGTAGCCCAGGATGAAGTCGATGTTGAGGCTGCGCTCGTGGGCTTCGTCGATGATGATAGTGCTGTATTTCCGCAGCAGTTTGTCCCGCTGGATCTCTGCGAGGAGGATGCCGTCGGTCATCAGCTTGACTTTGGTGGACGCGCTGACCTCGCCGGTGAATCGGACCTGGAAGCCCACTTCCTGGCCAATTTCCACGTCGAGTTCGGAAGCGATGCGTTCAGCCACCGTGCGGGCCGCCAGCCGGCGTGGCTGGGTGTGCCCGATCAGGCCCTTGTCTCCAAGGCCAAGTTCGAGGCACATTTTGGGGATCTGGGTGGTCTTACCCGAACCGGTCTCGCCGGCAATGATGGTCACCTGGTTTGCGGCGATGGCCGCCATCAGATCCTCGCGGCGCTCGGATACGGGCAGCTCTGCGGGGTAGGAAATATGAAGTGTCATGGCTGCTGTCAGTCTACTGTGAGTGGGGTTCCACGTCCGCTGTGTCCGTCACAGTCCCGGCCGCAGCACTTAGCCGGCTGGATAGTTCCATGGCGTAAGCCTTGAATTCAGCAGGCTCGAGGATCTCGAAGTCCAGGTCCATCGCAGCCAAATACGCCGCCGGGGCGGCAAGGTTGTCCCATCCGGAGCGCAGGATGGTGGCATTCAGGCCGTCGGCAGTCAGTGTCGCATATTGGGAACTAATGGTGGCGGCTACCTCGGCCAGTGGAGCGCGGAGCCGCACCACGACGTCGAACCTGTACGGCGAACGGGTGATGGACTGCTGCACGTAAGCGGCGAGGTCTTCCGCAGGCAGGGGCCTTGGCGTGTACCTCTTCCGTTCCGACGGCAGGGAAGCAAGACGGTCAGCCCTGAAGGTTCGCCAATCTTCCCGTTCAACGTCCCACGCCACCAGATACCAGCGGCGTCCGGTGTCCACCAATCTGTAGGGCTCCACCAGCCGGCGTGCTGATTCGCCGTCGGATTTCACGTAGTCGAAGGAGATTTGGCGCCGGTCCGATATGGCGGCGGAGACGACGGTCAGTTGCTGGGGATCAACGGTCCCCGCGTTGCTGGGGAGGGTGGTGACGGCCGCTTTCAGCATGGCGAACTTGGGACGCAGGCGGGACGGCAAGACCTGCTCCAGCTTTGCCAAGGCGCGGACGGATGCTTCACCGATGCCTGCTACGGGGCCTGCGGCTACGGAATTCAAACCTAAGGCGACAGCCAGGGCTTCGTTGTCATCAAGCAGCAGCGGCGGAAGCTGCGCACCGGCACCAAGCTGATAACCACCGGCTATGCCGGGGGAGGCGTGTATGGGATATCCCAGGTTGCGCAGCTTGTCGATGTCCCGGCGCACGGTCCGCTCCGTCACACCCATGCGATGGGCCAAGGCTGGTCCCGTCCACTCGCGGCGCACCTGCAGCAGTGATAACAGCTGGAGGAGCCGCGCAGACGTTTGGATCATGCAAGTGAATCTAGCCCATGGGACATCCGCATGGGTCCATTGGCGGGACCATGGGCAACATAGGGACGCCCGCCGTTCGGGAGGAATCCTGCAGAATTCCGTGAACGGGCGGGCGTCATATGGATGTGGCCTGGTGTACCTCGCGGCGGCTTGGCATCCCCCTAGTAGATACGGGGGTTCCAATACGGGCTGCTCGGAGCGTCGAAAGCGCTCCAGGGCTCCTTGGAGTTGATGGGCGGGTTGTGCCCGCGTCCATCCTTCAACAGGGCTGAAACGGTGGCAGCGACGGCGGTGATGAGGACGATGAAGAGGATGATTCCAAAGATTTCCATGCCTCAAGCCTGCTCTCACGGCAGCTGAAGAAACAGTGGCAGAAATGCCCCATTTAGATAATTTTCTGCCACACTGGAGATATGTTGAAATCAGTGGCGGTGATCGTGGTTCCCAACTTCTCGATCTTTGAATTCGGTACAGCCTTTGAGGTCTTCGGCATTGATCGATCGGACCGGGGTGCCGGAGTACCGGCTTTTGACTTCCGCGTGGTTGCCCCGGAACCGGGTGATATCCGCATGAAATCCGGCTTGTCCCTTCATGTAAACCTCGGCCTCGAAGCAGCAGCCGACGCGGATCTCGTCATCATGGCGCCGTTTGGCCGTGACCAGGACGTACCCGAGTCCGTTATGGCTGCCTTGCGCGCAGCGCATGCCAGGGGCGCGTGGGTGATGTCCATTTGCTCCGGTGCCTATGCCCTGGCCCGGGCAGGTTTGCTGGACGGGCGTCGCTGCACCACGCACTGGCACTATTCACAGGACCTGGCCAGCCGGTACCCGAACGCTATCGTGGACGAGAACGTCCTCTACGTTCAGGACGGGACCATCATCACCAGCGCTGGCACCGCCGCCGGAATCGACGCATGCCTCCATCTCGTTCGTGAGGAGCTGGGAGCGAACGTAGCAGCCGCGATCGCGCGCGACATGGTGGTACCGCCGCATCGCGACGGCGGCCAGGCCCAGTTCATCGACAGGCCCATGCCCCGCTGTGGCTCAGCGCCCATGGAGGCGTTGCTGCGCTGGATGGTTGAACACCTCGACGAAGAGCACAGCGTGAACGAGTTGGCTGCACGGCTCCACATGTCTCCCAGGACGTTTGCCCGCCGTTTCCGGGCCGAAACCGGAGCGACGCCCGCAGCCTGGCTGAACTCGCAACGTGTGCTGCGTGCGCAGGAACTGTTGGAAACCACTGAGTTGAACATCGACGAGATCGCCCGTGTTGCAGGGTTCGGGCATTCCGTCCTGCTGCGTCACCACTTCACCAAAGTGTTGGACACAAGTCCGCAAAGCTACAGGCGGGCATTCCGGGGGCAGTTGGCGGAAGCCATCTGAAATCGCGCCCAACCAGAAGCCGACCGAAACCGCGTCGGGCTATGAGTGCGGCTCCTCTTAGCGGCGGTTTCCGAACCCGCCCCGCGACTCTGCACCTTCGGCCTTGGCGCATTCCACCAGTTCCTGCCAGGGGCCTGTTACGGCGCGGTCGGGAAGAGTTGCCCGCCGCTGCCCCGCACGGATGGAGTACATAAACCGGTCCGGCTCATTAGGTGTCCGGGACTGACTCTTGGCTTCGTCCCACGGGCAGGCCTCAACGATCAGCACCCATCGTTCCTTCTCATCGGGAGACACAGCATCTACGCTCCAGACGCGTGTCATCGCGGCGATTCCCCCACTGCGTTGGACGGTGATCTTCATGGCCGGCTGCTTCTCGTTCGACGTTCCGTTGTCAGCCAACCGGCAGGGACCGAACCAAACTGTCCGGTCCCGCCACCTGACTAAACCTTGACCTTCACAGTCTCCCACGCCTTCAGGACGGCGTCATGCTCAGCTGATCCGGTCCCGAAAAGTTCCACAGCAGTTGCAACTGTGGTCTTGGCAAACTTTCCAAACGTGCAGGTTGCCGGCAAGGATCCACTGGTCAAGGTGTCGTACCAAATCTGGCCGGGCGCCTCCCACGCATTGCCTCCGAGTTCCGAGGCAACCACGTAGAAGGCCTTATTGGGGATGCCGGAGTTGATATGCACTCCGCCATTGTCAGCACTCGTCCGTACGTACGTATCCATGGAATCCGGTTGCGGGTCTTTACCCAAAACGTCGTCGTCATAAGCCGTCCCCGGCGCTTTCATTGAGCGCAGGGCGGCGCCTTGGACCTGATCTGTAAAGAGGCCCTCCCCGATGAGCCAACTGGCATCCCGGGCGGACTCCTGCTTCAGATACTGCTCGACGAGGACCCCGAAAACGTCCGACATGGACTCGTTCAGCGCGCCGGCCTGGTTCCGATAGGCCAAATTGGCTGTGTATTGGGTGACCCCGTGCGCAAGTTCGTGGCCTATGACACTCACGGACTTGGTGAAGCGCTGAAAAATCTGGCCATCGCCGTCACCGAAGACCATTTGGCTCCCGTCCCAAAAGGCGTTGTCGTAGAGCTTCCCGTAATGAACCGTTGCATCCAGGGCGAGCCCTGCACCGTCAATGGAGTCCCTCCCGAAGATCTCCCCGTACAGCCGGTGTGTGCTCCCGAGGCCGTCGTAGGCCTCGTCCGCAGCAACGTCACCGACGGGTGGGGTTCCTTCCTTGCGGACAATGCGGCCGGGCAAGGCCTCGGAGGACTCGGCATCGAAGATTGTCCGCTTGGGCGGACCGGGTTTGGCTTGACGTGCGCTCGGCGGTGCAGCAGGGATGGGGGCTGTCCGGATGGCCTGCAGATCCTTGATATGCAGCAACGACTCTTTCGCGGCCCTGGCAACTGCCCGGAGTCGTGGTTCGTTCCGGGCAGCAATCCTGCGCAGCATATACGGCGGGACGATTGAACACATCACGGCAAAACCCCTTTGGCTATCGGTATGACCAACTGAAATCAGCCTAGGAGCAGGGGCTGACAATATTGCGGTCCAAGCCCGGCAAGCCCCCAACTGATAGTCCATATCCGGCACACAAAAATACCCCGCCAGCAACGCTGGCGGGGTATTCGTTGTGCCCTCGATAGGATTCGAACCTACGGCCTTCTGCTCCGGAGGCAGACGCTCTATCCCCTGAGCTACGAGGGCATCCAGGGTTCCCTCCGTTGCCGGTGGGACGTCCTAGAGCTTAGCAGTCCCTGCGCCGCAAATGAAAACCCGCCAAAGCAGACGAAAGTCACGGCGCCGGACCAGCAAGCCCGGCCCCGAACTCTTCGAATCAGTAACCCGCAAACGAGTCCACGTGGACCCGACGCGCTCCTGCGCCACGTGCTGCAGCTCGAAGGGAATCCACACTCGCCGGGGAGCCCGAGACAAAGACTTCCCGATCCCCAATGTCCGGAACCAGCTCTTTAAGGCGCGCTGCATCGATTCTGGAGGTACCGGCGTCGACCATGTACTCCGGGGGAGTGGAACCGTCCGCAAGGCGGGCGACGACCTTGGCCCCGGAGGCTTCCAGCTGTTCCACGCAGGCCAGCTCCTCGCGACCTTTCGCGAGGTACACCACCACCGTGTCGCGTGCGGCGTCGTCGGCGGACAGCTGTGACAGGAACGGCGTGATGCCGATTCCTGCGGCGATCAGCAGGACCGGCTTCCCGGCGTCGTGCGGTAAAACAAAGTCTCCACCCACGGCTGTTGCGGAAACGCTGTCCCCGGGTCGAAGAGCAAGCAGTGCCTTCTTCGCTGCAGACAGCGGCTCGGCCGTACCCACGCCGAAGGTAACCTCAGCCGCGCCAGGTGGGCTGGTAATGCTGAAGACGCGGCGACGGCCCTTGCCGTCGGATCCGGAATGCGGCAGGTTGAGCTCCATGAACTGTCCGGGCTCAAAACGCACAGGCCGCTGCGGTTCGAACCTGAATTCAGTACTGGCGGGGGTGAGGGGCCGCGAGCCCTTAAACGTCAGATGGACGCCGCCGCGCTGTCCAAGGAAGAACGCAATGAGGTTGCCCAGCAGCAATGCGAGCTCCGGGGAGTTGGCAATGAAGCCGAAATTATAGGGGACTGCGAAAACGACACCCACGACGGCGGCAAGCGCCAACTGCTGCCAGCGGCGGGGAGGCAGGGTGAGAGGTTCCGAAAGCATGAAGCCGACGAAAAACAGCAACGGCCGTTGGGCCAAGGCCTGCCATAAAGCCTGTCCCAGCGTCATATCGCGGCTCAGCAGCTCCACGGTGATGATGCTTGTGGCAGCCACCAGGAAAACGGTGCCCATCAGCATTTTCCGTGTGCGATACAGGACAATCACCACTCCGGGAACCAGGAGCCAGAGCATGGCCGGGGTGGCGGCCCACCACGTGGCGATATTGAGCCCCGTCAGGCCCGTAATGAACGCACCTGCGGCGGCCGGGTTGAAGATATGACGCCCGCGGAAGGCCAGAGCGTACTTGGACACGCTGGCAAGCACGCAAGCCAAAGCAACGCCCGCCATATCCATCGTTCCAAAGGCGGGCCAGAAGAGGAAATACAGCAGCAGTCCGGTGATCAGTGACGACTCCGTATGCTGCTTGACACCAAAGAGCAAAGCCAGGAGTCGGCCGGAGGCATAGGTTGCGCCCAGGCAGAGCACCAAATGGACCAACATCTCAGGTAAGCCAAAGGTCAGCCATCCCAGGATGTTGAGGACCATGCTGTAGGCCGCCAGTACTCCAAGCACCCAGAGAATCAAGCGGTACATGGTGAAGCGGCCCAACCAGGTGTCCACGCGGGACTTAGCGGCAATCATGTGAACAGTCTCCCCTCAAAACCCTTCGAAAATGCGGCAGCACCGCTCGACGACACCGTAAGCCATGAGAATTCGAATTCCTTCTCCAGCGGAGCAGGTTCCTGCATGAACAATGCCGTGGCCAGGCCGTCCGCCATCAGGGCGCTCGCAGCCATGGTCCAGGTTGCCACTGTGGTGTGTATTGGCTTGCCCGTGGTTCCATCCAGGACATGGTGCAGGCCGTCACCCCACGTGCGACGATTCGAGGCCGAGGCACACAGCGCGAAGTTATCCAGCTCCACCGTGCCTACGGCCTGCCGCGGGTTATAAGGGTGCTCCAACGCAACGGTGACCGGGCGGTTTCCGGAGTGCAGCATGTCGCCGCTGCCGTCCACCAGGAAGTCGGTGCAGCCCGCTTCCCGCAGGACTTCACCCAAGAGGTCCACGAGCTGGCCCTTGCCGGCAGCTCCAATGTCCAAAACCACCGGCTCCTTCACTGTTATCCCGGTTCCTGCCCAATCAAGGACGTCTTCCCAGCGGGGCGGAGGGAGGGGAGTGCCCGACGGTGTGAGGGCATAAGTGGCGCCATAACCCAGCCGCTCCAGGCTGCTGCCGACGAGTGGGGTCATGGCACCACCGGTGAGGCGATACAGCGCGGAATAGACCTCTTGCAGGACGACGGCGTGCCCCGGCAGGGTGATCTTGCCTGCACTACGGGAAAGGCCGGACACCAGAGAATCCGTCCTGAACCGTGACCACGTCTTGTCGTATGCCGCTACTGTTTCAAGCAGTTCGCTTCGGACGGCGGGTACTAAGCTGTCCGGCGTCGAAATCTCCCACTGCGTACCGATCCCTTCGAAGCGGAAGGTGCTCCAGCCAGGGTGGGGCATGGCTGCTACTTGGCCTGGGACTTGATCTGTTCCACGGCTTCGTTGAAGCCACCGGAGGTCAGTGAAGAGCCAGCCACCTTGGAGACGTTGAGCTCATCGATATCCTTGCCCACGATCTGTGCGGCGATGCCACTGGCAAACTCACCCTGGAACTTTTTGGTATTGGGATTGGAGGGGTGGACCGTGATGTTGACCGCAGAAACCTTGTCGGCTGCAAGCGTCAGCTCGACGCCCACCGTCTCCTGGCCATTGGGCGAAGTGTACGTGCCGTCGGAGCTGTAGGTCCCGTCCTTGTAGGTGGAAGCGCCGGTGGAAGCGACAGCTGTTGACGATGACGTGCCCGCTGATGAAGGACTGCTGGAAGCTGCCTGGCCCCCCTCCTGGGTAGCGGGGGCTTGGGTTGAGGGGGCTTCGGTTGTGGGGGCGCAGGCCGCGGCTGTTCCAATGATGGAGAGGCCGGCGAAACCAACGTAGAGGCTCTTGCGGAGTGGCGTAGTCATGGTTCTGCTCGTTTCAACTGGACAAGAATTCGTCAATGGTCATTTACGTCAAGGGATACTGCGCGTACCGGGATGACCAACGAGGCCACCTCCTACGTGTTCACAACGTTGAATTCAGCGTAATGGTTCAGTCTGTGGCGTCGGGCAGCCGCTCCTGTGAGTGGGCTGTGAGCGGATTATCCACATACGAGACCCTCAATTCCGCGACTTTGCGGGCCCCCGGTAGGCTAGGAGAGTGACTCCCGAAGAACTCTCAGCTGCCATATCCGCCTGCCTTAAGGACGCCGTTTCCACCGGCGAAATCGCCCTGACGGAATCTGCCGTGCCCGACGCCGTAAGAGTGGAGCGACCCAAGAACCGGGATCATGGAGACTGGGCCACCAACATTGCCCTGCAACTCTCCAAGCAGGCAGGCATGAATCCCCGCGAATTTGCTGGAATCCTCAGCAACCATCTGCAGGGCATTCCCGGCGTTACCGGAGTGGAAATCGCCGGTCCGGGCTTCCTGAACATCACCGTCGATGCTGCCACAGCCGGCGCGCTCGCCAAGGCCATTGTTGAGGCCGGAACCAGCTATGGCACCAACCAGGCGCTCGCAGGGCGAGTGGTTAATATGGAGTTTGTTTCCGCGAATCCAACCGGTCCGTTGCACATCGGGCACACACGCTGGGCTGCTCTGGGCGATGCCATTGCCCGTGTTCTGCGTGCCTCGGGCGCCAACGTCACCGCCGAGTACTACATCAACGACGCCGGCTCGCAGATGAACGTCTTCGCCAACTCGGTCCTCTCCCGTCTTCACGGACGTGGCGTGCCTGAGGGTGGCTACCCGGGTGAGTACATCCGCGAGCTTGGCGACGAAGTACTGAAGGCCCATCCGGATATCCGCGAGTTGACTGACGAGGCAGCCCTGCCCGTTATCCGCGCCGCTGCGTACCAGGCACAGATGGCAGACATCGAGACCACGTTGGCGGAGTTTGGCGTCGAGTTTGACGTCTTCTTCTCGGAAAAGGAACTGCACGACGCCGGTGCGATCGAATCCGCCGTCGCCCGCCTTCGCGAGCAAGGCCACGTTTTCGACGATGGCGGTGCCGTATGGTTGCGCACCACAGACTTCGGTGACGACAAAGACCGTGTGATGATCCGCGCCAATGGCGAACCTACCTACTTCGCTGCGGACGCCGCGTACTACCTCTCTAAGAAGGACCGCGGCTTCACGGAGAAGATCTACCTGCTCGGCGCGGACCACCACGGATACATCAACCGCTTGAAGGCCATCGCCGCATGCGCGGGAGATGATCCCGAGGTCAACATCGAGGTCCTCATCGGCCAGCTTGTGTCCGTCAATGGCGCCAAGCTTTCCAAGCGTGCCGGTAACATCATCGAGCTCAAGGACCTTATTTCCTGGCTCGGCAAGGATGCCGTCAGGTATTCCCTGGCTCGATTCCCGGCTGACTCACCTCTGACGCTGGATCCGGAACTGCTGAAGAAACACAGCAACGAGAACCCGGTGTTCTACGTGCAATATGCGCACGCCCGCTCCCGCGGCACAGCACGCAATGCTGCGGAGGCCGGCGTGGAGCGTTCCGTCTTTGACGCATCGCTCCTGGACCACGCCACTGAAAACGAGTTGCTCTCCTACCTGGGCAGCTACCCGTCTATTGTGGCGAAGGCCGCCGAACTGCGTGAGCCGCACCGCGTGGCCCGCCACCTCGAAGTCATAGCCGGTGCCTACCACCGCTGGTACGACGCTTGCCGCGTCTCGCCGCAAGGCGATGAACCCGTACAGGACGTTAACCGCACGCGCCTGTGGCTGAATGACGCCACCAGCCAGGTGCTGGCCAACGGACTCGAACTGCTGGGCGTTTCCGCGCCGGAACGGATGTAGGGGAAATGACCATCAACGCTACACACGCTTCTCCGCTCGCACCCGCATGGTTGGCTGTTCCCGAAGACCTCAACGCCTTGCAGGCACCCATGTGGGCTGCCGGGGTTGAGAAGAACGACGCCGGTGAGGTCACCATTGACGGCATGTCCGTCAGTAAGCTCAAGGAACAGTACGGAACTCCGCTGTTCGTGATGAGTGAATCGGACTTCCGGTCCCGTGCACGGGCGTTCAAAGACGCGTTTGATTCCGCCTTCGCCGATATTTGCGGGGGAGTGGACGTCTACTACGCCGGGAAGTCGTTCCTGTGCACTGCAGTAGCCAGTTGGGTTTCCGAGGAAGGCCTTCGCTTGGACACCTGTTCGGGCGGCGAGCTGGCTGTTGCCGCCCGTGCGGGAATCGAAGGGCCCAATCTTGGCCTGCACGGCAACAACAAGTCCGACGCCGAGATCAAGCGCGCGTTGGATATGAAGGTCGGCCGAATCGTGGTGGACAGCCTCGATGAACTGGAGCGGGTGGCCAAGATTGCCTCCAGCCGTGGCGAAACTGCCAAGGTCATGCTCCGGCTGACCCCCGGCGTACACGCCCACACCCATGAGTTCATTGCCACGGCACACGAGGACCAGAAGTTTGGCCTCTCCATGGCCGGAGACACCACCGATGAAGCAGGCCTGTCAGCAGCCGAGGAAGCGGTGGCTGCAGCAACCTCCTACGCCAGCATCGAGCTCTTGGGCCTGCACTGCCATATCGGCTCACAGATCTTTGAGCCCGACGGCTTTGCCCTTGCAGCGGAGAAGCTGCTGGGCTTCCTGGCTTCCATGCAGGCCAAGTACTCCATCGTCATGCCCGAACTGGACCTGGGCGGCGGCTACGGAATCGCCTACACCCCGGTGGATACACCCCGGCCGCCAGCCGAAATTGCGCAGGCGATGGCCGCCGTCGTGCGTTCCAAGTGCGCGGAACTGGACATCACTCCACCGCGTATCTCGATTGAACCCGGACGCGCCATCGTGGGCAGCACTACGTTCACGCTCTACGAAGTCGGAACGCTCAAAACCGTTCGTGTTGACGCTACTGAGGGGGAAGACGGGGACAACAACGTTACGTATCCCCGCCGCTATGTGTCGGTGGACGGCGGGATGAGCGACAACGCGCGCCCGGTGCTTTACGACGCGGATTATTCGGCAATTTTGGCTTCCCGGAACTCTTCGGCGGATCCTCAGCTGTCCCGCGTAGTGGGCAAACATTGCGAGAGCGGCGACATAGTTGTTAGAGATGTATATCTGCCCGCGGACGTGGCAGCCGGTGATTTGCTCGCAGTACCGGGTACCGGCGCCTACTGCTGGGCCCTCTCCAGCAACTACAACTACCTGGCCAGGCCTGGCGTTGTCGCAGTACGCGACGGAGCCGCCCGGCTGATTGTCCGCGGGGAAACCGAAGAAGATCTCTTGAACCGCGACATGGGAGTGGCGAATGTCTGAAGTGCAAACCTTGAAGGTGGCCCTGCTGGGCTGTGGCAACGTTGGGGCCCAGGTTGCGCGGATTCTGATTGACGACGCCGAGGCCCTCGCAGCCCGCAGCGGAGCCCGCTTGGAACTTGCCGGCATCGCCGTGCGCAATATCGACTCCCCACGCGACGTCGAACTGCCGCGCGAACTATTCACCACGGATGCCGAAACCTTGGTGAAGGACGCAGACCTCGTCATTGAACTCATGGGCGGCATCGAGCCTGCCCGTTCGCTGATCCTGACGGCCATCCAGAACGGCGCATGCGTTGTCACCGGCAACAAGGCACTGCTCGCACAGGACGGCCCCACACTCTACGAAGAGGCAGACAAGGCCGGCGTCCAGCTGTCCTACGAGGCCGCCGTTGCCGGTGCGATCCCCATCCTGCGCCCTATCCGCGACAGCCTGTCCGGCGACCGCATCACCCGCGTCCTGGGCATCGTTAACGGCACCACCAACTTCATCCTTGACCAGATGGACACCACCGGTGCGCAGTTCTCCGACGCCTTGGCCGAAGCCCAGCGCCTTGGCTACGCGGAAGCCGACCCCACAGCCGATGTCGAAGGTCACGACGCTGCAGCGAAGGCTGCGATCCTTGCATCGTTGTCCTTCCACACGCGCTTCTCCCTGGACGATGTCTATTGCGAAGGCATCACCAAGGTCAGCGCTGCGGACATTGCCTCCGCCAAGGAAGCCGGCTTTGTCATCAAGTTGCTCGCAATCGCCGAGAAGATCGACTCATCGGACAACGGCAGCGGCATTTCTGTGCGCGTCCACCCCACGCTCCTGCCGCGCGAACACCCGTTGGCTGCTGTCCGTGGTGCCTTCAACGCCGTCTTCATCGAAGCGGAGAACGCCGGCGAACTAATGTTCTATGGCCAAGGTGCAGGTGGAACGCCCACCGCATCCGCTGTGCTGGGTGACCTCGTGTCTGCCGCGCGGCGTTTGGTCCTGGGCGGCCCGGGCCGGACGGAGACCACCACTGGCCACGTCCCGGCGCTGGCCATCGATGCGTCCACCACGAGCTATTACATCGGCCTGGACGTCGCTGACCAAGCCGGCGTTCTGGCCCGGATCGCGCACATCTTTGCGGAGAACGGCGTTTCCATCGAAATAATGCGCCAAACGATCCACCGCGACTCTGCCTCGAACGTTGAGTCGGCCGAGCTGAAAATCGTGACGCACCGTGCATCCGAAGCTGCACTCGCGGCAACCGTCGAGGCCGTGAAGGGCCTGGACGTCATCAATTCTGTAACATCCGTACTCCGGGTAGAAGGGGTCTAAGTGGCTCACCAATGGCGCGGAGTAATCCGCGAATACGCTGATCGTTTGCCTGTAACGGAAGCCACCAAGGTCATCACCCTGGGCGAGGGCGGCACGCCTCTGGTCCACGCGCAGAAGCTTTCAGAGCTGACCGGCTCCGAGGTTTACCTTAAGGTCGAAGGCATGAACCCCACGGGTTCGTTCAAGGACCGTGGCATGACAATGGCCATGACGGCTGCTGTGGAGGCCGGTGCGAAGGCCGTGGTTTGCGCCTCCACCGGCAACACCTCCGCCTCTGCTGCTGCGTACGCGACGGCCGCAGGCCTCAAGTGCGCGGTGCTGGTACCTGAAGGCAAGATCTCCATGGGCAAGCTGAGCCAGGCCATCGCCCACGGTGCCACCCTGCTCCAGGTTGACGGTAACTTCGACAACTGCCTGGACATTGCTCGGAAGCTCGGCGAAGCCTACCCGGTGTTCCTGGTGAACTCAGTCAACCCGGCGCGCATCCAGGGCCAGAAGACCGGCGCCTTCGAAGTTGTGGACACGCTGGGCGACGCCCCCGACATCCACGTATTGCCAGTGGGCAACGCAGGCAACATCAGCGCCTACTGGAAGGGCTACAAGGAGTATTCCGCGCCGTTCGAGACGGCTAACGGAACACTTCCGGCTGTTTCCACCAAGACGCCCGTCATGTGGGGCTTCCAAGCTGCAGGTGCCGCACCGTTCGTTGCAGGGCATCCCATCACCGAGCCCGACACGATCGCCACTGCCATCCGCATCGGCAATCCGGCCTCGTGGGAGACCGCCGTTGCGGCCCGTGACGAATCGGGTGGATTGATTGAGGCTGTGACCGATGACGAGATCCTGGCCGCCCACCGCTGGCTTTCCGCAAAGGAAGGCGTGTTCGTAGAGCCCGGTTCCGCTGCCGGTGTCGCGGGCTTGATCAAGAAGCACGCTGCAGGCGAGGTTCCGTCCGGCAAAACCATCGTCATCACGGTCACCGGGCACGGGCTCAAGGACCCGCAGTGGGCCCTCCGCACTGAGGACGGCAGCGATGTCCAGCCCGTCAAGGTGCCGAACGATGTCGTCACCGTTGCCGCAGAACTGGGACTGGAAGAAAACTAAGAGTGGAATCAACGCAGCCCACCGCGACCGATCGCGCACTTGTCGCGGCAGGTCAGCGGCTGACCGTCAAGGTCCCCGGTACGAGTGCCAACCTGGGACCCGGTTACGACAGCCTCGGCTTGGCCTTGTCGATTTACGACACCTTGACGGTGGAAACCCTCAGTACCGGAGAGCTCGAGTTCGAGCTCTCCGGTGAGGGCGCTGACTCCCTCCCACGTGACGCCAGCCATCTGGTTGTTCGTGCCATTGACCTTGCGCTGAATCGGCTTGGATTCCGGCACTCAGGTCTGAAGATCATTGCGGACAACGTCAATCCACATGGCCGGGGGCTGGGGTCTTCAGCCTCGGCTGTGGTTGCCGCCGTATCTGCCGCCAACGCATTGGTCCCTGCCGAATTCCGGCAGGACCGCGATTGGATCCTGCAGTTGACCAGCGAGATGGAAGGCCACCCGGACAACGTCGCACCCGCCATTTTCGGCGGACTGGCGCTGTCGTGGCAGGACAGCGAGCAGTACAGCACCACACGCGCTGACGTCGCACGGTCGGTGGTCCCCGTGGTGGCAGTCCCGGACTACGAACTGTCAACGGAGACTGCACGCGGATTGCTTCCGGCATCCGTTGGACATCACGCGGCAGCAATGAATTCCGGACGTGCAGCCTTGTTGATTCACGCACTCACCGCGGATCCCACGTTGCTGTTGCCCGGCACGGAAGACTATCTCCACCAGAGCTATCGCGCTCAGGCAATGCGCCCCAGTGCCGACCTCATCGCTGCTCTTCGGTCGGCCGGCCATGCAGCGGTTGTCTCCGGTGCAGGCCCCACCGTGATGGTGCTGGCCAATGGCGCTGAGGAAGCAGTAAGTGTCGCCGGATTCATCGGCACATTCACGGCGGACAACACACCCGACGTCGGTTGGCGCGTGATGACGCTGGCTGTGGACGATCAAGGTGCTAGAGTGGAAGTGCACCGCCGGTAAAGCCGCGGGCAGTTCCCTGATTTTGGATCTCGGTGTTTTGCCGTACCTTTCGTCAACTGTGCCAACGTTGGTGGTGTCGTCTCTTTCCGGCCTGTCTCAGGTGCCGCAGAAATCTCTCTGTTTCCTGAATCTACGCCGGCTGTCCGGGCAACTGGATCCAGTGATGACGATCAGTATCCGGCCCTGTTGGCCACAATCCATCAGGCACGGCCCAAATCACCGGCTGCAGATCTGAACTGCAGCCCAGAACAAATCATCGCGTCCAGCTCTCGCTCTGGACGCCGTCGAGGGGGAAGGATCCTTCGTGACAGAAACCACTGAGCTGGCTTCAGCTGTGGACACAACATCTTCTGCTGCTGAGTCGTCAACTGCAGCAACCACCAAGAGCAGCGGCCTCGCAGGCCTTAAGCTCGCCCAGCTCCAGGCTCTCGCGAGCCAGCTGGGCATTTCCGGGGGATCCCGTATGCGCAAGGGGGATTTGGTCACGGCCATCTCCGCCCACCGTGCCGGCACCTCAACTACCAAGGCGCCCGCCAAGGCCAGCACGGCGAAAGCAACTGCGGCCAAGGAAGCCCGGGCTGCAGAGCCGAAGGCCGCTGCTGAAAGCAGCGCACCTGCTGATGCAGCTGTCGAGGCCCCGGCCCAGGAAGCACCCCGCGGTCGTGGTCGTGGTCGCAGCCGTCGGGCTACAAGTGACGGAGTAGTAGCAGCCGCTGAAGCCGCTGCTGCGCCTGCCGAGACCACAGCCGCACCGGCTGTTGAAGCTCCGGCGGCCGTCGAGACCGGCGAGGCCGCAACTGAGCGTCGCCAGCCGCGAACGCGTAACCGCCGCCGTGGCGAAGCTGCCGCGGCACCTGCCGAAGCAGCAGAAGCGCCAGCAGCCGAGCAGCGTACGGAACAGCGTGAGCAGCGTGCTGATCGCACCGAGCAGCGTGCCGACCGTACGGAACAGCGTGAGCAGCGTGCCGACCGTACGGAACAGCGTGAGCAGCGTGCTGACCGCACGGAACAGCGTGAGCAGCGCGAACAGTCTGACTCGGGCGACCAGCAGCGCGAACGTCGCGACAACACCCGCGGACGCCGTGAAGACAACAACGACGGCGACGACACCGGCAACCGCCGCAACCGCCGCAACCGTCGTGACCGCAACGAACAGAACGACCGGAGCGACCGCCGTGGCGGTCAGGACAGCCGTGATGGAAACACCCGCAGCGACCGCTTCCGCGACCGCAACGAGCGCCGCCGTGGCCGCGCGCAGGGACCGGACGTTGACGACGTCGAGGTCACGGAGGACGACGTCCTTCTTCCTGTAGCCGGCATCCTGGACGTTCTGGAGAACTACGCGTTCATTCGGACCTCCGGATACCTCCCCGGTGCAAACGACGTCTACGTTTCCCTGGCACAGGTCAAGAAGTACAACCTTCGCAAGGGCGACGCCGTCGTCGGGGCCATCCGGGCACCGCGGGACGGTGAAGACCGCAGCCAGCAGTCTGCCCGCCAGAAGTTCAACGCGCTCGTCCGCGTCACCTCGGTCAACGGCAAGACGCCGGAAGAACTCAAGGATCGCGTCGAGTTCGCCAAGCTCGTACCGCTGTACCCGTCCGAGCGCCTGCGCCTCGAGACGGATCCCAAGAAGATCGGTCCGCGTGTCATCGACCTCGTGGCCCCGATCGGCAAGGGCCAGCGTGGCCTGATCGTCTCCCCGCCGAAGGCCGGCAAGACGCTCATCCTGCAGTCCATCGCGAACGCGATCACCACCAACAACCCTGAGGTTCACCTCATGATGGTGCTGGTGGACGAACGTCCCGAAGAAGTCACGGACATGCAGCGCACCGTCAAGGGTGAGGTCATCGCCTCCACCTTCGACCGTCCCGCAGACGACCACACCACCGTTGCCGAGCTCTCCATTGAACGCGCCAAGCGCCTCGTGGAAATGGGCATGGATGTGGTGGTCCTCCTGGACTCAATGACCCGTCTGGGCCGCGCCTACAACCTGGCCGCACCGGCCTCAGGCCGCATCCTGTCCGGTGGCGTGGACTCCGCAGCTCTGTACCCGCCCAAGCGCTTCTTCGGTGCAGCCCGTAACATCGAAAACGGTGGCTCGCTCACCATCCTTGCAACCGCGCTCGTCGAGACCGGCTCCAAGATGGACGAAGTCATCTTCGAAGAGTTCAAGGGCACCGGCAACATGGAGCTCCGCCTGTCCCGCCAGTTGGCAGACAAGCGCATCTTCCCGGCAGTGGACGTCAACGCGTCCGGTACGCGCCGCGAAGAGAACCTGCTCTCGCCTGAAGAAGTCAAGATCATGTGGAAGCTGCGCCGCGTCCTTTCCGGCCTGGAGCAGCAGCAGAGCCTTGAGCTGCTGACCAACAAGATCCGGGAGACGCAGAGCAACGTCGAGTTCCTCATGCAGGTTCAGAAGACGACGCTCGGAGCGAAGTCGGACAACGACAAATAGCTGTAATCGGGGCGGGGTGTCGGGTGTTTGTGCGGTTGGTGCCGCGCGGATTTCCCGCCCCCGCCCCTTCGCGTGGCGGCTCTGTCCTAACGGACCTGAGCCGCCACGCTTCGGCAGGCCCGATGCCACTCCCGGGGCGGGAAATCCGCGCGGCCGGCGCCCGGCTCACCTAACGCCGGGCCTGACGGGGAACGGATTTCTGCACCCGACTAACATAGGGTGCGACACGAAAGAGGTTTGAAAATGTTTGAGTCCGTACAGGGATTGCTGGATGAGCATGCTGCTATTCAGGCGCAGTTGAGTGATCCTGCCGTTTATGCCGATCAGTCTGCTGCCCGGAAGTTGGGGCGTCGGTCTGCTCAGCTCCAGGGCATTGTGGAGGCGTACAACAAATGGCGCGGGCTCAATGATGATCTGGAAGCTGCCAAAGAGATGGCAGACGAAGATCCCGAATTCGCTGCAGAAGTTGTGCAGTTGGAGGAGCAGATTCCTGCGGCACAGGAGCGGCTGCGCCGTCTGCTGATCCCTCGTGATCCGGACGACGCCCGCAACGTGATTCTCGAAGTCAAGGGCGGCGAAGGTGGCGACGAAGCTGCACTGTTCGCTGGCGACCTTCTGCGGATGTACATGCGATACGCCGAGTCGCGGGGCTGGAAGACTGAAATGATCTCCGCCACCGAATCCGATCTTGGTGGATACAAAGACGTCGCCGTGGCCATTAAGGGCAATTCGAACGACCCCGCACAGGGCGTTTTTGCCCGCTTGAAATTTGAAGGCGGCGTGCACCGCGTCCAGCGGGTTCCTGTGACTGAGTCGCAGGGCCGCATCCACACGTCGGCTGCCGGCGTGCTGGTGCTCCCCGAAGTTGATGAGCCCGAAGAACTTGAGATTAACCAGAACGACCTCAAGATCGATGTTTACCGTTCATCCGGACCGGGTGGCCAGTCCGTGAACACCACCGACTCCGCCGTCCGCATTACCCACTTGCCTACGGGCATTGTTGTGGCAATGCAAAACGAAAAATCGCAGCTGCAGAACCGTGAAGCCGGTATGCGCGTTCTCCGCGCGCGCCTTCTGGCCCACCAGCAGGAACAAATTGATGCTGCCAACTCTGAACAGCGCAAGTCCCAGATCCGCACCATGGACCGTTCAGAGCGCATCCGCACATACAACTTCCCGGAAAACCGTATTGCGGACCACCGCACCGGCTACAAGGCCTACAACCTCGATGCCGTCATGAACGGCGATCTTGAACCCGTGATCCAGTCAGCCATTGAAGCTGACGAGCAGGCACGCCTGGACGCCATCGGCGAATAGCGCTGCCGGACAACAACCACAGCAGAGTTCATCCATGACGTTTTACCAAGGCCAGAGCCTCGCGGACGCTGTTCGCGAGGCTACTGCCGTCTTATCCGACGCCGGTGTGCCCAGCCCGCGTGTCGACGCTGAGTTGCTTGCCGAACACTTGCTCGGTGTCGGCCTTGGCCGCCTACGCGCCATGATGCTCGGCGACACACCAGCTCCCGACGGCTACCGGGAACTGGTGGAGGAGCGCGCCGGACGGGTCCCGCTGCAGCACATCACCGGCGTCGCGTATTTCCGTCACTTGGCGTTGCGTGTAGGTCCCGGCGTCTTCATTCCGCGTCCTGAAACGGAATCGGTAGTGCAATTGGTCATTGACCACCTCGCTGGAATGCCGAAACCCAAGGTGGTGGACCTCGGCACAGGATCCGGTGCAATTGCCGGTTCCATCGCCCATGAGGTTCCGGGCGCTGAGGTTCATGCCGTGGAATACAGTACGTTCGCGCATGCCTGGGCGGCCAGGAACCTGGAACCCTTGGGGGTCATGCTCATTGAAGGCGATCTGCGGGATGCGCTCCCTGAGCACAACGGAACTTTCGACGTCGTCGTATCCAACCCTCCGTACATCCCGGCCGAAGCGATCCCCACGGAGCCGGAAGTCGCCCTCCACGATCCGCCGGAGGCACTGTACGGTGGGGGATCGGACGGCATGGAACTTCCGACGGCGGCAGCGGCCTCAGCGGCCCGCCTCCTTAAACCCGGTGGTTACTTCGTGATGGAACATGCGGAAGTCCAAGCGGCCTGGATCGCCGGCATGCTGCAACGAACGGGGCGTTGGAAAGACGTCACCACGCACTGTGACCTGAACGGCAAGGAACGTGCCACCAGTGCCGTCCTGGCAAGCCCGTCTCCCGATGAGTGAAAGAATAGCGCTGTGACCACAACCTATAACTGCACTTCCGATGACCAGCGGACTGAAGGCCTTCAGCATGCCCAGCGCGCCATCAGTGAAAAGAAGTGCATCGTGATGCCAACGGACACCGTCTACGGCATTGCCGCTGATGCCTTTTCGCCGTTGGCCGTGACCATGTTGCTGGCCTCCAAGGGGCGTAGCCGGCAGATGCCCCCTCCGGTCCTGATACCCCGGGTCAATGCCCTGGACGGGCTGGCCACCGATGTCCCTGCCGATGCCAGGGCGCTGGCGCAGGCCTTCTGGCCTGGTGGCCTGACACTGATCCTGCATGCACAGCCGTCCTTGGACTGGGACCTCGGCGAAACCAAGGGCACCGTCGCCCTCAGGATGCCCGATGACCAGATCGCCCTGGAACTCCTGGGGCTCACAGGTCCGTTGGCCGTTTCCTCCGCCAACAGGACTGGCCAGGAAGCCGCACAGACGGCCTCGGAAGCACGACTCCAACTGGCAGAGTCCGTAGAGGTCTACCTCGAGGGCGGTTTCCGTCCCGTCAAGGGGACTGCTGCCCTGCCCTCCACGATTGTGGATGCCACTTCCACGCCGTTCCGGGTAGTGCGCCAAGGAGCCATCGAGCTGGAGCGACTCCGCGAGATCGTTCCCTCGATTCTGGGCATCGGTGAAACCATTCCTGCGGAGGTGCCTCCTGTGGAAGACGCGACCCCAGCAGCGGATGACGCGCCGATCGAAGTAACGGAAACGGCCGCCTTCGTGGATTCAACCCAAGAATCAGTGAAACCAGGGGCCCCGAGCGAAGCCAAACCCGAATGATTCCGGAGCGCCAACGCGTCCCCGTCTTCGACGTCGACGCCACTCCCATGCGCGTCAACGAGCTAATTGAAGCGATGGCCGGACTCATCGCAGCCGGAACAACCGCCACCGCCCTTGGACATAATCTTCACAGCATCACGCTGCTTCATTCGCGCCCGGATGTCCGTTCCTTATACGAGGACAGCTCGATCGTCCTACTGGATGGTGCTCCCGTTGCGATGCTTTGGGGACTCGCCCACAAACGTCAACTCCAGGCGCTGGGTGAGGGACCCATGGCCTACCGGCTCGGTTCCATGGATTGGATCCCGGAGCTCGGAAAGGTCAACGGTCTGGAGCGTGTAGCCGTGGTTGGCGCCGGACGGGCGGCCAATACGAAGGCGGTCGCCCGGCTGCGCTCCATCATCCCCGGTGCAACGGTGGATGGAATGCCCGGTGAGGGTTGGGACAGCACCCTGGAGGACGCGGTGGTGAACTGGCTGACGGAATTTCGTCCGCAACTGGTCCTGTTCGGACTTGGGATGCCGCTGCAGGAAACAGTCCTGCACCGCCGGCTCGCAGAGTTGCCGCCTGCCCTCTATTGCGCCGTCGGCGGTGCCATTGAACAGGTCGCTGGCATCCAAAAACTAGCGCCACGTTGGCTCGGCCGCTTGGGGCTCGAATGGGCCTGGCGGTTGGTCCTTCACCCCGGCCGTGTGGCCTACAGAGTTTTCGTTGAACCTTGGAAGCTGGCAGGCCTGCTGATTCGGCGCCGTTTCCAACCATCCAAGACCAAAGGCAAGTAAATGACGTCCCACCCTGTCGTGGTCGCTGTTGTGGTGACCTATAACCGGCGTGAACTCCTCCAGACGACCTTGGAAGGCATTGTTGCAGGTACCCGGGTACCGGACGCCGTGGTCATCGTGGACAATGCCTCCACGGATGGGACCGCAGAGTTCCTCCAGCAGTATCAAAGCCCGGTGACCATTGATGTGGTCTCGTTGAACACGAATGTGGGCGGTGCCGGTGGGTTCGTTGTCGGTATGGAACGGGCCGTGCTGGACCACGGTGCCGACCACGTATGGATCATGGACGACGACACGGAACCGCAGGCGAATGCCCTTCGCGAAGCATTGGAGGTCTCGGAATCCTACCAACAGGAAACGGGCGAGGCCCCGGCCTTCATCGCAAGCCGTGTTGTGTGGACTGATGGCCGTGACCACCCAATGAACGGTATGCGTCCGCGGATGGGAGCGAGCGAGGACCAACGCAGCGTTGCTGCCCGTCTGGGCGCCACCCAGATTCGGAGTGCTTCCTTCGTGTCGGTGCTGATACGCGCTGGAGAGATCAAGCAGCATGGCCTGCCGATTGCGGACTATTTCATCTGGAACGATGACCTTGAGTACACCGCGAGGATTTCCCGCCACGGTACCGCTTTGACTACCAACGCATCGGTGGCCAACCACCACACGAAAGTATTTGGTGATGCGGGAGCGGATCCCGGCCCGCGCTTCTATTATGAAGTGCGGAACAAGCTCTGGGTTTATACCCGATCGAACGCCTTGGCGCCGTGGGAAAAGGTCCTGTTTACCGGCGCTTCGCTGCGCAATTGGACCCGCACCATGGCCGCCTCTCCGAACCGCAAAGTGCTTTTGGCCGGGCTCTTGAAAGGCCTGCGCCACAGCCTGAAAGCTCCGCGGTCCAACGCCCAGGTGCTCGATGGGATCTACGCATTGCGTAACGTCCAGGGGCCCGTCAGGTAGAAGCTACGCCGCTTGAGTTCCCAGCTGAACACGCTGGGGCTTGGTGGCTGCATCACAGGGTGGTCACGGCCATTGGCATTAGTATCGTGACTAGAGTCCACAGTAATCCCGCAACATTCGGCACAGCCGGTGCAGGCATGGCGACGGAGTAGTTCCATTTATCCAAAGACAGAATTCCACACCTTGAGCTGCCCACAACCAGACGGCAATCAAACCCGCCGGCTGCATTCGATGATTCATTCTTCCGGTGTGGTGTGCAGGCTGCTGTCCGGGGCCGCGTCATGATCATGTACATGCTGATGGCCCTTACAGCGGCCGTTGTGTCGTACGCGGGGACGTGGGGTGCACGCGTCGTGGGAAACAAGCTGCGCTTATACCAACCCATCCGAAGCCGCGACATGCATTCAGCCCTGATCTCCAAACTCGGGGGACTGGGCATCTTTGTGGGCTTCTTCGCTGCGTTGGTGGTCGCGAGCAATTCCTTCTTCGTCAAGGACATCTTCAGGCACAACGATGCCCCTTGGGGCATCCTCGCTGGTGCCGTTGTGATTGTCGCGGTGGGGGTCGCGGACGACATCCTGGACATCCGTTGGTGGATCAAGCTCCTGGGCCAGGCCGCAGCCGCCTTCATCGTGGCTATCTGGGGTGTGCGGATGTCTGTGGTGCCCTTTATTCCCGAACCGATCTTCCTTGAGTCCGAAGTCGTGCAGATTGTGCTCACCGCAGGGCTCATTGTCACCACCATGAATGCCGTCAACTTCATTGACGGACTGGACGGTTTGGCAGCAGGAGTCGCCATCATTGGTGGGGGAGCGTTCTTCCTCACCGCCTATTGGGTTCACAGGAACAACCCATCCACTGACAACTCAGACCTCGCAACACTCCTGATGGCCATCCTCGTGGGCAGCTGCATCGGGTTCCTGCCGCACAACTGGTTTCCGGCAAAGATCTTCATGGGCGATTCGGGAGCCATGCTTATTGGTTTGCTGATGGCTTCCGCCGGCGTCGTGGCCACGGGGCAGATCGGCTCCGGTCTCTACGACCGCGCCAACGGTATCCCCACCATCGTTCCCATCCTGCTGCCCTTCGCGGTGTTGTCCCTTCCCCTTCTTGATTTGGGGATGGCCGTTGTCCGCAGGACAGCCAGGGGCCAATCGCCGTGGTCGGCTGACCGCGGGCACCTCCACCACAAGCTGGTGGACCTTGGATACTCGCACCGCAGCGCCGTCGTCATGCTCTATGTGTGGACGTGCATTCTTGCCTTCGGTGGCGTCGCCTTTGCCGTGTTCCCCTGGCAAATCGTGCTCATCGTCATCATTGTGGCAGCGCTCGTCATGGCCGCTGTGACGGCATGGCCCTACTTCACCCGGAACTCGCCGCGGCCGGGGGAGTAGTTGTGACGGCTGGTTATGGTCACAGTTCTATCTCATGTAGAATTCTTTCTGCGGACAGTCACTCGCCCGTAACCCCACTTTGAGAATATGGCACCTGTGCCACGAGGATTGGTATCCCCATGACATCCAACGCCGAAACCGGACGCCCGTCCGGTAAACGTGGTGTTGGAGTTTCCGGTGCGACCACCAATCTCTGGCTCCGGCTGCTTTATTTCAGCGTCGTTGCTGCACTGGCAGCCACCGCCGTCACGTGCGTCATTGCGGCCCTCGTTGCCGGCGGGCAGAGCGCACTCTCGGCTGCTCTCGGCGCCCTGCTGGTCATGCTCTTCTTTGGCATCAGTCTCCTGATTGGCCATTTCGTTGGCCGGAACAATCCTTCCGGCGCAATCGGACTCTTTGTTGCGACTTACTTCATCAAAGTCATCGGATTCGCCGTAGTGCTTTTTGTGCTTGGTAAGCCGGACTGGCTCCAGGGCCGGTGGTTCCTCATTGGGGCGGTTGTTTCAGTCGTCTTCTGGCAGGCCGCAGAGATCTACGCTTTCAGCAAGGCCCGTCTCCAGATCTACAACGATCCCGCAGAACCGAAGGGTGGCCCGGATGTCTCCGCGTAAGCGTTATTCACGCCCGGCTGCCACTGCTCAGCAACCCGCCAACCACAATGAATCCGCCGAAGCAGGAAACGACGGCGGATACAACGCCGGCATCGCTGTCTTCAGCTACATCATTGGCGGGATCATTGTCTGGAGTTTGATAGGCTGGGGTCTGGATAATCTGTGGGGGACCCGCTGGATTGTGCTCCTTGGCGCTCTGCTGGGAGCCGCAGGAGGGTTCTATCTTTCCCATATGCACGGCCTCACCAGGCAAAGCTCCAATCCTTCTGGCGAGAGCAACGCAGACAGCGGTCCGTCCACGGACGGGGACAGTAATGCCAAATAATTTCACATGGATTGTGAATGCGTCCAACGCGTTCGGATTCCAACCAATGCCCAATGATGGACACAGCAGAGAGGAAACGCGTTGATCGCGCTTGCGCTCCCCGCCCAGGATTCGGGGTCATTCACCCCACCCGGAATCGACGAAATGCACCTGCCGGCAATCCTGCCTTGGGGTGCACACGACGGATTCTCCAAGCAGATGCTGCTGGTGATCCTTTCGGTCGTCATTATCGCTACATTCTTCATCCTCGCTGCACGTAAGCAGCAGCTGGTTCCCGGCAAGCTGCAGTTCGCAGGCGAGATGGCCTACGGCTTCGTCCGCAACAGCATCGCCAAGGACATCATCGGCGGCAAGGACTTCATCAAGTACGTCCCGCTGTTGTTCAGCCTGTTCTTCTTTATCTTGGTGAACAACATTTACGGCGCCATCCCGGTGATCCAGCTCCCGAGCTTCTCGCACGTTGGCGGCGCCTACGTGCTGGCCGGCATCGTGTACTTCACGTGGATCATCATCGGTATCAAGAAGAACGGCCTGAAGTACTTCAAGCTCGCCACCGTTCCGTCCGGTGTTCCTTGGTACATCCTCCCGATCGTCGTACCGATCGAGATCATCTCCAACTTCCTGGTCCGCCCTGTCACGCACAGCCTCCGTCTGTTCGCAACAATGCTGGCCGGTCACTTGATCGTCATGCTTGCCGGTTCCGGTATCGAGTATCTCGTCATGCAGGAGAACGTCCTCTTGAAGGGCACCTCGGTCCTGGTCCTGGTTGGGGCAATCGCCATGTACATGCTCGAAGCATTGATCATGGCCCTGCAGGCTTACGTGTTCACTCTGTTGACCGCGATTTACATCGAAGGCGCACTGCACGCCGACAGCCACTAGGCTCCCAAACTTCCCCTTGTGGGGATTGAAGTAAACCAAACAACCTGCCACATGGGTGGCATCTTGAAAGGAAAAAAATGGAAGGCAATCTCAACCTCGTAGGTTACGGTCTGTCCGCAATCGGCGGTGGTATCGGTGTGGGTCTCGTGTTCGCGGCTTACATCAACGGTGTTGCTCGTCAGCCGGAAGCTCAGCGTGTGCTGCAGCCGATCGCGTTCCTTGGTCTGGCACTGACCGAAGCTCTCGCCATCCTCGGCCTCGTCTTCGCGTTCGTTCTCTAGTCTTCGGATTCAGAACAAGCGAATTCCGCAACCGAGTAGATAGGACGGGTGAAATATGAATCAGCTGATCATCTCAGCCGCCACTGAAGGCGAAGAGGCCGCTAACCCTCTCGTTCCCAATGTTTGGGAAATGGGCGTCGTCCTCGTCGGCTTTGCGGTCCTCCTGTACATCGTGATCAAGTTCATTGTTCCGATGTTCGAGAAGACCTTCGCAGAGCGCGCCGAAGCAATTGAAGGTGGCATTGCAAAGGCCGAAGCGGCACAGGCAGAAGCTTCTGCTGCTCTCGAAGAGTACAAGCAGCAGCTCACTGATGCCCGTGCCGAAGCCAACCGAATCCGTGAAGAAGCACGCGCCGAAGGCGCCCAGATCCTCGCGGACCTGAAGGCAAAGGCTGCAGCAGAGTCTGCACGCATCACCGAGCAGGCACACGCTGCCATCGAGTCGGAGCGCCAGGCAGCTGTTGTCTCGCTTCGTTCCGAGGTTGGCACTTTGGCCACCACACTGGCCGGCCGCATCGTTGGGGAAGCACTCACCGACGACCAGCGCGCCGCACGTGTTGTGGACCGCTTCCTTGCAGATCTGGAGACCCAGAGCGCAGGTGCAGCTAAGTAATGGCAGGTATATCGAGCGAATCGCTGACCACAGCGCTGGCGCAGCTGGAAGCCAAGCTTCCCTTCGCCTCGCTGCAGTTGGCTAAGGACCTCTTCGGAATCCTGGGAACGGTGGACAGCTCGGCTGGCTTGCGCCGCGCCCTGACTGACCCGTCCCGTTCCGGTGACGAGAAGTCGGCGCTGGTCAAGC
Organism: Paenarthrobacter sp. TA1.8; assembly: GCF_048595705.1. NCBI lineage: Bacteria > Bacillati > Actinomycetota > Actinomycetes > Micrococcales > Micrococcaceae > Paenarthrobacter > Paenarthrobacter sp. TA1.8. The sequence continues at coordinate 3,165,414 of NZ_CP184287.1, read as the reverse complement.
AGCTGGTTGGCGGAAAAGTCTCCGCTGATGCTGCTGAAATTGCAGGCGGATTGGCCAGCTCGCGCTGGGCATCGGCCCGCGATATCGGCGATGCACTCGAGACGCTTGCCGCCACGGTTGTCATTGCCGTAGCTGAAAACAAGTCGGCCGTTTCTGCCTCCGGTATCACGGGGCTGGAAGAGCTGGAAAACGATCTGTTTGCCTTCAACCAGGCCGTCGCCTCCAGCCACGAAGTACAACGTGCTCTGTCTGAACCGCAGGCATCTCCTGCGGCGAAGATTGCACTGGCCGAGAAACTTGTTCCTGGCAGCAGCGAGGAATCAAAGGTTCTCATCCGCCAGGCAGTTACGCAGCCACGCGGTGTCAAGCCGAGCAAGCTCGTCGAGTCATTCGCCAAGCTTGCAGCCAAGCGCCAGCAGCGCTGGATTGCAACTGTCAGCGTTACCCGTCCGTTGACGGAAACGCAGGCCAGCCGTCTGCAGGCCGGGCTTGATGCCCTGTACGGCCGCGAACTGAAGGTCAACGTCAATGTTGACCCCGCACTGATCGGTGGAATTCGCGTTCAGGTGGGTGACGAAGTGCTCGACGCTTCGGTCATCGCCCGCCTGTCCGAACTCCGCCGCCAGCTCGTTGGCTAGCGAAGACAAAGCACAACTTAACTGATATAAAACCCGGTCATCGTGAGCAACGATGATCACGAAAACAGGAGAGCAGGGACTGCAGATGGCCGAATTGACCATCAACGCCGACGACGTCCGTAATGCGTTGAACGAGTTCGCGGCGTCCTACGAACCCGGTAACGCAGAGCGCGTAGAGGTTGGTCGTGTGACCACCGCAAGTGACGGCATCGCCCGTGTTGAGGGTCTTCCCTCGGTCATGGCGAACGAGCTGCTTCGCTTCGAAGATGGCACGCTGGGCCTGGCCCAGAACCTTGACGTCCGCGAGATCGGTGTCATTATCCTCGGTGACTTCACCGGTATTGAAGAAGGCCAGGAAGTTCACCGTACCGGTGAGATCCTGTCCGTTCCGGTTGGCGACGCCTTCCTGGGTCGCGTTGTCGACCCCCTGGGCCAGCCCATCGATGACCTCGGCGAGATCAAGGCCGAAGCCACCCGTGCACTGGAACTTCAGGCTCCGGGCGTTACCGAACGCAAGTCGGTTCACGAACCGATGCAGACCGGCCTCAAGGCTATCGACGCCATGATCCCGATCGGCCGCGGCCAGCGTCAGCTGATCATTGGTGACCGCCAGACCGGCAAGACCGCAATCGCTGTGGACACCATCATCAACCAGAAGGCCAACTGGGCTTCGGGAGATGTCACCAAGCAGGTTCGCTGCGTCTACGTTGGTGTCGGCCAGAAGGCTTCCACCATTGCAGCCGTTCGCCAGACCCTTGAGGACCACGGCGCGCTGGAGTACACCACCATCGTGGCGTCCCCGGCATCTGACCCTGCCGGCTTCAAGTACTTGGCACCGTATGCAGGTTCGGCCATCGGCCAGCACTGGATGTACGGCGGCAAGCACGTTCTGGTGATCTTCGATGACCTGTCCAAGCAGGCCGAAGCCTACCGCGCCGTCTCCCTGCTGCTGCGCCGTCCGCCGGGACGCGAAGCATACCCGGGTGACGTTTTCTACTTGCACTCCCGCCTGCTGGAGCGTTGTGCCAAGCTCTCCGACGAGCTCGGTGCCGGCTCGATGACCGGTCTTCCGATCGTCGAGACCAAGGCAAACGACGTCTCCGCGTACATCCCGACCAACGTGATCTCCATTACCGATGGTCAGATCTTCCTCCAGTCGGATCTCTTCAACGCCAACCAGCGTCCCGCTGTTGACGTTGGTGTGTCCGTCTCCCGCGTTGGTGGCGCTGCACAGGTCAAGTCCATGAAGAAGGTCTCCGGTACCTTGAAGCTGGACCTGGCCCAGTACCGCGACATGCAGGCATTCGCTATGTTCGCCTCTGACCTGGATGCTGCATCACGTCAGCAGCTGACCCGTGGTGCACGCCTGATGGAACTGCTGAAGCAGGGCCAGTACTCACCGTTCCCCGTTGAGAACCAGGTTGTTTCCATCTGGGCCGGCACCAACGGTTACCTGGACGACGTTCCGGTTGAGGACATCAGCCGCTTCGAGTCCGAGTTCCTGGAGCACCTCACGCACAAGTCCTCCATCCTGACAACGCTGGCTCAGACCAACGTCCTGGATGACGACACCGCTGCAGCTCTGAAGGAAGCCATTGTTTCCTTCAAGAAGGGCTTCTTCGGCGAGGGCGACAACCACTTGGTTGGCGCTGGACACGAGGAGCACGCAGCGATCTCCGGCGGCGACGTCGACCAGGAAAAGATCGTCAAGCAGAAGCGCTAGTTCCGATCACCTGCCCTGCCGGGGTCCGCAAGGGCCCCGGCAGGGCAGCACATCGGAAACTTAGGAAAGGATAAGTATGGGAGCCCAGATTCGGGTCTACCGTCAGAAGATCAGCTCGACGACGTCGATGCGCAAGATCTTCAAGGCGATGGAACTGATCGCTACCTCGCGCATCGGTAAGGCCCGCGCCCGCGTAGCAGCTTCACTGCCTTACGCGAACGCGATTACCCGCGCCGTTTCTGCTGTCGCAACTCAGAGCGAAATCGACCACCCGCTGACCACCGAGCCGGAGCAGATCCGCCGCGCCGCAGTCCTGATCATTACATCGGACCGTGGCCTTGCAGGATCGTACTCCGCGAGCGTGCTCAAGCAGGCTGAAGGTCTCACCGAGCTTCTTCACGCAGAAGGCAAGGAAGTCAAGGCATACCTGGTTGGCCGTAAGGCGCAGGCGTACTTCGATTTCCGCAACCGGTCCTACGCCCGCGTATGGACTGGCGGCACCGACGCACCGGAATTCGAAACCGCGCAGGAAGTCGGAGCTGCACTTCTTGAAGACTTCTCCACAGACTTCGAAGAGGGCGGCGTGGACGAGATCCACGTTGTATACACCCGCTTCAAGTCCATGGTGACGCAGGAGCCGACGGTCATCCGTTTGCTCCCGTTGGAGGTCGTCGAAGAGGAAGCAGCCTCGGAATCCGAGCTGTTGCCGTTGTACGAGTTTGAGCCGGAAACAGAGCAGGTGCTTGACGCACTGCTGCCGCGTTACATCGAGTCCCGCATCTTCGCAGCCATGCTGCAGGCAGCAGCTTCCGAGCTCGCAGCCCGCCAGCGTGCTATGAAGTCGGCCGGTGACAACGCTACCGACTTGATCAAGAAGTACACGCGCCTTCGCAACACGGCCCGCCAGGCCGAGATTACGCAGGAGCTTTCCGAAATCGTGGCCGGCGCAGACGCCCTCGCGTCTTAGCCTCAACGAATTCGGCTCGAAGCCGCACCTGCACCAAACAGATAAACTTAAACCCACGCCATCTACTGAGTGAAGTGAGAGAGATGACTGCCACTGCTACCGAACACGTAGCTACGGCCGGTGCTACCGGCCGCATTGCCCGTGTTATTGGTCCGGTTGTCGACGTCGAATTCCCGGCTGACGCAATCCCCTCGATTTACAACGCTCTGACCACTGAGATCACTCTCAACGGCCAGACGAAAACCATCACGTTCGAGACTTCCCAGCACCTGGGTGACAACCTCGTTCGCGCCATCTCCCTGCAGGCAACCGACGGCCTCGTCCGCGGCACCACTGTGCGGGACTCCGGTTCTCCCATCTCCGTGCCCGTCGGCGACGGCGTCAAGGGCCACATCTTCAACGTTCTCGGCAAGCCGCTGGACGTCGAAGAGTCCGAGATCAAGGCGGACGCCTACTGGCCGATCCACCGCAAGGCTCCGTCCTTCGCTTCCCTCGAGGGCTCCACCGAGATGCTCGAGACCGGCATCAAGGTCATCGACCTTCTCACCCCGTACATCAAGGGTGGAAAGATCGGCCTGTTCGGCGGCGCCGGCGTTGGCAAGACCGTTCTGATCCAGGAAATGATCACCCGTGTTGCCCGCAACTTCGGTGGTACTTCCGTATTCGCCGGTGTTGGCGAGCGTACCCGTGAAGGTAACGACCTCTGGGTTGAAATGGAAGAGGCAGGCGTTCTTAAGGACACCGCCCTTGTATTCGGCCAGATGGATGAGCCGCCGGGAACGCGTCTTCGCGTGGCCCTGTCCGCCCTGACCATGGCGGAGTACTTCCGCGATGTTCAGAACCAGGACGTGTTGCTCTTCATCGACAACATCTTCCGCTTCACGCAGGCAGGCTCGGAAGTTTCCACACTGCTCGGCCGCATGCCGTCCGCTGTGGGCTACCAGCCCAACCTTGCTGACGAGATGGGTCTGCTCCAGGAGCGCATCACCTCCACCAAGGGCCACTCCATCACGTCGATGCAGGCCATCTACGTGCCGGCTGATGACTACACCGACCCGGCTCCGGCAACGACCTTCGCACACCTCGACGCGACCACGGAACTTTCCCGTGAAATCGCCTCCCGTGGTTTGTACCCGGCCGTTGACCCGCTGACGTCCACGTCCCGTATTCTGGATCCCCAGTACATCGGCAAGGATCACTACAACACGGCTGTTCGTGTTAAGCAGATCCTGCAGAAGAACAAGGAACTCCAGGACATCATCGCCATCCTCGGTGTTGACGAACTGTCTGAAGAGGACAAGATCGTCGTGTCGCGTGCACGTCGTATCCAGCAGTTCCTCTCCCAGAACACCTACACCGCCAAGCAGTTCACCGGCGTCGAGGGCTCCACTGTGTCCATCAAGGACACTGTTGAAGGCTTCACGGCCATCTGTGACGGCGAGCTGGACCACATCGCAGAGCAGGCGTTCTTCAACGTCGGCGGCCTGGATGACGTCGAGCGTCAGTGGGCCAAGATCCAGGAACAGACCAAGTAGTATGGCTGAGCTCGAGGTTGAGATTGTCGCAGCGGACCACTTCGTGTGGTCCGGTGCGGCCAAGATGGTGAAGGCCCGCACCAGTGATGGTGAAATCGGAATCCTGCCGGGCCACTCGCCCCTTCTGGCCATCATGGCCGCGGGCGAGCTGGCAATCCAGCCGGTTTCCGGTGATCGCATTGCAGTAGTTGTTGACGGCGGATTCTTCTCCGTCGACAACGATCGCGTGGTCATTGTTGCTGACAACGCCAAATTGGGCGAAGCGGCTACAGCGGGGATCCGATAGCACGACCTTGATGGACGATTCCCTTATTCCGTTCATCGCCTTGGCAACAGCGTTTACGTTGCTGATCATTTCACTGTGCCTTTTCGGGGTGCGCCGCTTCAATCTGCGGCGCGCCCTGGGCACGGTCGACGCCTCCATTTGCATGGCTGGAAACAGCTGGCAAATGGGGGTTTGTCGTTATCAGGACAATGAGCTCGAGTGGTTCCGCTTGATGTCCCTGAGCATCATCCCCAAGCACAAGTTCACGCGCAGCTCACTTGAACTGCTTGGCCGCCGCCAGCCCACGGAAGAAGAACTCGTCAGGATACAACCTGGTGTGGTTGTGGTTGAACTGCAGTACGAAGGCAAGAAGTTCATGCTCGCCATGAATTTCGATGCCTATGCGGGTTTGTCGTCCTGGCTTGAAGCTGGGCCGGTCATTGGCGTCGGAACCTGGCGTTAGGCGCCATGGACTTTCTTTCGGACGTCAGTCTGGTTGATGGGCCGTTCCTCTGGTTCAGCATCGCCTGTGGTGCAGCAGGCGGGGCCTACCTCCTATGGCGTCGACGACGTTCCTGGCTTCTGTTCGTCGCCAGCAGCCTACTGCTCGCCGTAGGTGTCGTGGCGCTGATTCACTGGATCCTGGTGGATCTTATGGCCACGTTTTCGGAGAACCTTCCCTTTCAGACTGTGGCCTGGGCGGTCCCCGCTGTCGCAGCCCTTCTCCTGTGCGCTGCGCGCTTCCCCCGAAACTCCTGGCGCGGCCGCTCGTTCAGTGTGGTGGCGATGCTCGGCGTCGTGCTCTTATGCGTGGTCCAGATTAATCTCTATTTCGGATTGAATAACACGGTCTCGGACCTGCTGGGTACTGCGGTGGCGCGCATACAGCCACTGGAATCGAGCCTCAAACGCGCTGTAGACGCGAAGCCCGGTCAGGCCCCCTCCGCATGGAAAGCCCCGGACTCCATGCCCCGAAACGGCGTCCTGCGCAGAGCTGACATTCCCGGTACGGTATCCGGCTTTAACGCACGGGAAGCATATGTTTACTTGCCACCCGCCTATCAGACCGCATCCCGTCCCAGCCTGCCTGTGTTGGTGCTCTTCGCCGGGCAGCCGGGTGGTCCGGCGGATTGGCTGACTGGTGGCCAGCTCCGTTCCGTACTGGACCAGTTCGCTGAAAATCATCACGGGATTGCCCCTGTCACAGTGGTGGTCGACCCCAACGGATCAGCCAACGCCAACACCATGTGCATGGACAGCAACATCGCCTCGGTGGACACCTATCTTTCGAAGGATGTCCCGGCCTGGATCACTGAGACTTTGGATGTGGCGACTGATCACAAGCAGTGGGCCGTTGGCGGTTTCTCTTTTGGCGGCACATGCGCCATGCAAATGGGAACTTTGCACCCGGATCTGTTCGCATCCATTCTGCCTTTCGCCGCAGAAAGGGAACCGGCCCTGGCCAAAGATCGAAGCAAGACGATTTCGGACTCGTTCGACGGCGATGTTGAAGCTTTCGAATCCCGGACACCTCTGGTGATGATGCAGCAGCGCAACTTTGCCGGCAGCGGGGTGTATCTGGTTTCGGGCGAAGCTGACCACGAGTTCACTGACTACATGCATGAGCTTGCTGACGCGGCACGAAACGCTGGTTTTGAAACCGAAGATCATTCAATTCCTCAGGCCGGACACTCCTGGGATGCAGTGATTCGTGGAATGCCCGGCGGACTCGACTTCCTTGCCACCCGGTGGGGGTTGCCGCGGTGAGCCTTACCCTCAGAGGTGTGGCGGAGCCTGCGCTGAGGCAGGCGAGCCGGCATTTGCGGTCAACGCCGTTCACCCTGCTCGTGCTTGCCGTTTTTGTGGGCCTGTCGTTGGCCTCCGGGAGCTTCCTGACTGGACCACCCCGGCCGTGGCTTGCGGTGGCCAGTGTGTCCCTGGATGGGTTGCGCTCGGGGGAATGGTGGTCCATCTGGACGTCGCTGTTCTTCACCACCAATCCGTTGGCCTATGCCACTGCCGTCCTCATGATATTGCTCCTGCTCGGACTCGCAGAGCGGCAGTTGGGCTCCCCTAAAACGGCTGGAGTGTTCTTCGGGAGCCAGTTCGGCTGTATATCGGCCTTCCTCTTGGTGACCCAGGTGGCGCAATACGTCGATGACGGGTGGCTTTCCGAGATGGCTGATACCCGCCTGATCGGACCATACGGCGCAATTCTTGCTACGGCTTTGGCCGCGAGTGCGCTCCTGCCCACATTGTGGCAGCGTCGCCTGCGCACAGTGGTGCTTTCCCTTTCCCTGTTGCTGGTGCTCTACGTAGGTCATGCGGAGACAGTTGTTGGTTTTCTGGGCGCGCTGATTGGCTTGCTCGCCGGCTGGTGGATGCAAAGCAGCCAAGGCCATCTCCACCTGCATAGGTCCACCAGCCGTGAAATCCGGAACCTCCTGTCGCTGACCATGGCAATTTTCGCCGTGGGTCCCATCGTGACCGCGGCAGCCAAGAGTCCATCGGGGCCGTTGGCCTTGTTGCGTGACGTCATCCTTAACCCGCTGCCAACCCTGAGCCAACTGGAAAGCAACTGCGGGGGCACCATCGACGTCGCTTGCCTCGAAATTGCACGCCAGGGTTACACAGGACCGTTCGGTTTGGCCTTGGCAGTTGTGCCGGTTGTCCTGCTCTTGATCTGTGCCGACGGCATGAGGCGCGGACGCCGCCTCGCGTTGGGAATTGCCATCGGCGTGCAGTTGGTGGTGGTCGTCTTGTCCACGATCTATCTTGGCCTTTTTGCCGGTATGCCGAGGCCGGAAGGACGCCCCCATGCGGGAATGCTCAACTCGGCCGTGGTTCACATCATCCCACTTGTGCTGGTCCCCTTGGCTTTGGCACTTCTCCTGTTCGCCTATCGGGGCCACTTCCGGGTGGTGACCTCCGACCACCTGCGCCGGAAGGTGTTCTGGGTGGTCGGATTAACTGGGGGAGGGCTGGGCGTGGCCTACGCAGCGGTATGGCTGGCTTCCGGTGGCTTGGTTCGCGACGGCGGGCTGCTGGGTCTGGTGGCTGAGCTCGCCAGGCAGTATCTCCCCGTTCCGCTTCCAGGTGTTTACCGTAAGGTTTTTGCTGACCGCGATGTGCTGGAAGTTATCCTCTTTTCCTACTCCGGCACGGTCTTTTGGCTCGTTGCCTTGATAGGCGTATGGGTGCTGCTGATCCGCGGACACCACACGGGTGGACTTGACCGTCAGGCGCGTCAGGGTGCACGTGCCCTGGTGAAGCGGGGCGGAGATTCCTTGTCATGGATGGCTCTTTGGGAGCCAAACAAATACTGGTTCACTCCCGAAGGTACCGGGGGAGTCGCCTACCAGCAGCACAGCCACGTGGCGTTGACGCTGGCCGGTCCTTTCGGAGCAAGGCAGCATCACGCGGCTACCGCCAAAGGCTTCCTGGAGTATTGCTCGCAGCATGCGTTGACGCCATGCCTCTACTCCTGCACGGACGAGCTCTGGCCCATGCTGCAATCGCGCGGATTCCGCCGGGTGCCGGTTGCCCAAGAGACTCGACTGCGGATCAGGGGCCTGGAGTTCAAGGGCAAGGAGTGGCAAAACGTCAGAACATCCCTCAACCGTGCCGCGAAGATGGGGATCACGGCCAGATGGGGCCGATACTCCGAACTCCCGCATGGAGTGCGTGCCCAAGTGAGTGAGGTTTCCGAGGAATGGGCTGCCCAGAAAAAAATCCCGGAAATGGGCTTCACCATGGGAGGCCTGGACGAGTTGGATGACGACGACGTCCTGTGCTGCGTCGCTTTGGACGACAAGGGTTTTGTCTATGGCGTCACCAGTTGGCTTCCCGTCTATGAGGAAGGTGTGATTGTCAGTTGGACACTGGACTTCATGCGGCGGCGGGGCGATGCTTTCCCGGGGGTCATGGAGTTCCTGATAGCTTCGGCTGTTTTGCACCTGCGGGATTCGGTGGAGCTGATTTCTTTGTCCGGTTCGCCTTTAGCCCGGGAAAAGGGCGAAATCGAGCAGCGGGCCAAAGGTCTGGCAGGACTACTGGAGGTGGTGGGGCACGCCTTGGAACCTGTTTACGGATTCAGGTCGCTGGCGTCCTTTAAGTCGAGGTTCCAGCCCGAGTACAGAACCTTGTACATGTATTACCAAGACCCGCTGCATCTTCCTGCAATTGGGCGTGCGCTCAGCAGGGCCTATCTTCCGGGATTGTCAGTCCGGCATTCCGCGCGGCTGCTTCGAAGCTTGGTTGGTTGAATTGTCAACACTTATCGGAAGGACCCTTTTGGTATTTCTTCATGGTTAGTAACAAGTCTTGTTGACAAGCCGCTTATTGTGGCGGGCATTCTTTAGGTTAAGACGCGTTGACCCCGGCTCGGAAGCCAGGGTCAACGTGTTTGTTGTATCTGCAACAAGCAGAGATCAACGGGTAAGACTAGACGACCGTAACGCCGGTTGCCTGGGGGCCCTTGGCTCCCTGACCGATCTCGAACTGAACGCGCTGGTTCTCATCGAGGGTCTTGAAGCCACCGGTCTGGATCTCGGAGTAGTGAACGAAAACGTCCCCATCCGCGTCATCCGGGGTGATGAAGCCGAAGCCCTTTTCAGCGTTGAACCACTTGACGGTTCCCAGTGCCATGTATTTCTCCTCATTGTGGAACATCAGTCCGATACACCTCGTACCGGGTTTGTTACTCCGCGAGAAGACCTGAATACCGCACAAGCCGGGGCTTGGTTGATTCGCAGGAGCTTCACGCTCGCAACTGGTCTTGCGAGCATGAAAACCACCTACACAAAGACTGCTACAACACTTTCATGAGCTCTGCCGGAGGTCAACGGTGTTTTGGGCAATTCAGGAAAATTTTCGGTAAAAAGAAGGTAACGTCGGCTTCTGCAATTACCAAAGTCCTTTTCCTGCAACCAGGGCAGTCGCTCAACTAAGACAACCACTGGCCATTGCGCATTACGCCTGTCAGTTCCAGATCCTCGTTTGTTACAACGACATCAGCCCGCAGTCCCCGACGGAGCCCGCCTATTTCGTCGGAAAGTCCCAGGACAGCGGCCGGGACCGCCGTTGCCGAGCAAATGGCGTCGGGAAGCGCGACGCCGGCTGCCACCGTTTTGCTGACGACTTCCAGGAGCGTGGAGGTGCCTCCGGCGATGGAGCCGGTGGCATCCAGCGTGGCCACGCCGTCGCTGACAGTGACCGGCGACGGGCCAAGCATGTAGTTGCCATCGGACAGTCCTGCCGCCGCCATGGAATCCGTTACCAGCACGATGTTGCCCGCTCCCACTAACTGGAAGACGGTGGCCACGGTGCTGGGGTCCAAATGCGTTCCGTCAGCAATGAGTTCAACAACCGCCTTCCCTTCCTGGGCCATGCGCAGGCATGCCGCAACGGGACCAGGGGCGCGGTGATGCAGGGGAGGCATTCCGTTGAAAAGGTGCGTGACCGTGGGAAGCGAGCTGACGCCGTCGAATCCTGCTGACTCGAGTCCCTCGCGGGCCGCAGCCAGGGACGCGGCGGCTGTGGCGTCGTCGCAGTCCGTGTGCCCCAAGGAGGGAGTGACTCCATGGGAAGTCATCAAGTCCACCAAGGCAGCTGCCCCCGGAAGCTCCGGGGCGTAAGTCATGGTGGCGAGCTTACCGGCCGCGGCTCCCACCAGTTCGTCCATGAGCTCCAGGTCGGGCTCCAGCAGGTATTCCGGATTCTGGGCCCCGCAGCGGGCATGGGACAGGAAGGGGCCTTCCAAATGAATGCCGGCCACGAGGCCTTCATCCACTAGCTTCACGTAAAGCTCGATGCCTCGAAGGAGATCTGCCCGGGGAGCGGTGACCATGCTGGCGAGGAAAGTGGTGGTCCCTGAGCGATGAAGGAACTCCACTGCCCTGCGCGCCGAGCCTTCTTCGCCGCCAGGGAAATCGCCGCCGTTGCCACCATGGCAGTGAACGTCCACGAGTCCTGGGAAGAGGTAGCTGCCGCTGGGAATCCCCAAGCGGATTGCGCTTTGGAAACCCTCAAATTCTTCGGGATCGAAGCCTTTGGCCGGCCCCGCGTAGGCAATTCTGTCCCCGTCGACGGCAACCAGGCCGTCTTCCACTACCTCCCCGTCGCTGACAAGCGTTCCTCGGATGATCTGGTGGCTCGGAGCGGAGGAAGAGGGAAATCCGGATGCGACAGTCATAATTCTGATTCTAGTGGCCTGCGGCACAGTCTCCCGAAGGGGAAAACTCAGAAGAGCCGTGACTCGCTGTCATCCACGCCGCGCATGGCGTCATAATCCAGCGTGACGCAATCGATTCCGCGGTCGTTGGCCAGTACTTTCGCTTGGGGCTTGATTTGTTGAGCGGCGAAAATCCCCCTCACGGGAGCCAACAGGGGGTCGCGGTTGAGCAGTTCGAGATACCGCGTGAGTTGTTCGACGCCGTCGATGTCTCCGCGCCGTTTCAGCTCAATAGCAACTGTGGCGCCGTCAGCATCCCTGGCCAGGATGTCCACAGGGCCGATAGCGGTGAAGTACTCGCGGCGTATGAGGGAGTAACCGGATCCCAGAAGCTCGATTTGCTCGGCCAGCAGCCTCTGGAGATCTGCTTCGACGCCGTCCTTGATCAGGCCGGGATCAGTGCCGAGCTCGTGCGAGGTGTCATGCAGTTGCTCGTAGATGTTGATGATGAGGCGGTCATCCGTCTTAGCGGACTGGACAGTCCACTGTTCCACCACCCCTTCTTCCACTTCGGTTTCCTCAGGCGTGGTCACACGAAGTGTTGCAGGGGGGCTCATCCAGTTCAGCGGCTTGTAGGAACCGCCGTCGGAATGCACCAACACCGAACCATCCGCTTTGACCAGCAGGAGCCGGGTAGCGAGGGGAAGATGGGCCTTGAGGCGGCCAACGTAATCAACAGAACAACGGGCTATGACGAGTCGCACCCGCCCCACATTACCGTCTCACCATCTACAACAGGGTGGCTGGGGCAGAATGGAAGCATGCCCCGCTCCAACCGTCCTCGTCGCAACGCGTCCAGCACACGCTCCGGCAGCGCCGGCGGCAGCAAATGGACGGAACCGACGCCGGAGCTCGACCTTGAGCGGGCGCGCGGTGGTATCGCCCGGCGCGAAAGTGCACCGGACGGGGACTGGATGGTGCGGACCATGACGGCCAAGAAGGCGGAAAAGCAATACATCTGCCCTGGTTGCTCCACCGCCATCGTCCCCGGCATCGCGCATCTGGTGGTGTGGTCCGACAGTCACCTGTTTGGACAAGCCGCAGGCCTGGCCGAACGCAGGCACTGGCACACCAACTGCTGGACGGGCAGGACGTACCGCTACCGCTGATTCCCTTAGGCTTGGTTGCATGACTTTCGACCCCGCCTCGTTCGTGTTTACCCCGCAGGACGCGCCATCGGAGATCCGCGCTTCCACGGTCCTTCCCGCCCGCCGCGAGAACGTGGAGTTCACCACCGAGGACGGCAAGGTATTGCTGGGCGAACTGGCAATGCCGGAATCAGGGGAGGTCACCGCGACGTTGATCACCCTCCACCCGCTGCCCACGCACGGCGGGTTCATGGATTCCCACGTCTACCGGAAGGCCTCCTACCGGCTGCCCGCGCTGTCGGGAGTTGCAGTCCTGCGCTTCAACACGCGGGGCACGGCATCACCGCGTGGCACCAGCGACGGCCAGTTCGAGGAGGGCATTGGGGAGCGCTACGACGTCGAGGCTGCCGTCCGTTTCGCCGTGGAACGCGGGCTCCCGAACCGCTGGCTCGTCGGGTGGTCCTTCGGTACCGAGCTCGCCCTCATGTACGGGGCGGTGGAGCCGGTGGCCCCGGAAATCGAAGGTGCAGTGCTGCTGTCCCCACCCTTGCACCGCGCCACTGATGTGCACCTCAAGGAGTGGGCCGCCTCCGGCATGCCGCTCACGGTCCTGGTGCCGGAGCATGACGACTACCTGCAGCCTGCCGAAGCAGCCCAGCGGTTCAGCCTGGTGCCGCAGGCCCGGCTTGTCGGCGTCGACGGTGCAAAACACCTTTGGGTGGGCGAGAAGTACGCGGCCCGCGTCTTGGATGAAATCGTCGACGACGTCACTCCGGCGGGTGCCGGAGCGGACGGCCTGCCACGCGAGTGGGCGGGGCCGGTCGCGAGTGCCTAGTACGGTCGCGAGTGCCTAGTACGGTCGCGAGTGCCTAGTACGGTTGCGAGTGCCTAGTACGGTCGCTAGTGCTTGACCCTGTCGCGAACCGCTGAGCCTGTGTGCAGATAATGCCCCTAAGAACACATCGTGTTCAGGGGCATTATCTGTCTGAAGAACCTGTGGAGGGCGGGGTACTCAGTGCCGATCTTGGCGGACGATGAATACTTCCTTGATCAGCAGCATGATGGCTGCCGCCGTCGGAATGGCGATCAGTGCGCCAAGGACGCCGAGCAGGCTGCCGCCGGCAATCACCGAGATCACCGCCACCGCCCCCGGTACAGCTACTGCACGCTGCATGATGCGCGGTGAGATGAAGTACGCCTCGAACTGCAGGTAGGCGAAGTAGGCGATCGCATAGATCACGGCTGTCTGCCAGCCGGCGGTGAATGCTACCAGGATGACCACGACGGCGGCGATCATGCCGCCTACCAGGGGAATGAACGCCAGCAGGGCAACTACGAAGGCAAGCAGGACGCTGAAGGGGATGCCCAGGATGGTCATCAGGATGAAGGCAAAAATGGCGTTCAGCAGGGCAACGCAAACCTGGCCTATGACGTAGTTGCCCACGGAGTCGGTAATCGCTTCGGAAAGCGCCTCAACACGTGGACGGCGGGACCGGGGAGCGAGGCGGTAGGCCCACTTCTTCATCGATGGCAGGGCTGCCAGGAAGTAGAGGCTGAGGACCAGTACGATCAGGGAACCGAACAGGCCGTTGGCAACCGTGGACCCGAAACCGACCACACCGCCGAAGATTCCGCCCATCGCTTCGGGATCCTTGACGAACTTGTCCAGTTCGGTGGTGATGCGGTCACGTACGCCAAATTGGCTGTCTGCGTTGCGGAAGAAGTCCGAGTCCAGGAAGCTGCGGATCCAGTCCGGGGCTTGGCGGACGATTTCCGATACCTGTTCGACGATGGTGGGAATCAGCGTTGCAAAGAATCCGGCCACCGCGAGCACAAGGGCTGAGACGGATATGAGGATGCCGGCGGGCCGGGGCACTTTGCGGCCTTCCAGCCAGCGGACCACGGGATCAAGTCCGAGGGCGATGAAGAGTGCCGCCACGATCCACAAGATGAGCTGGGTGGTGTTGCTGGCGATGTAGAACACGGCCAAAGCAATTCCTACACCTGCAGTACCCATGAATCCGACATATACAGGGTGCTGGGAAGACATCCGCGGGCCAGGTGCTCCGAAGCCGTGGTCGTCCTCGGGGCGGAAGCCTTCGCGGCCTTCATCCGATTCAGCTTCCGGGGGCATCTCGAAACGTACGCGGTTCCGGGCGCCGGGGATGGGTTGCCTCAGCCTGCGGCTGATTGCAGCCAGGCGTCCGGTGCGGACTGGAACCGTCGCAGCCGGAACCGTCGCGGCAGTGCCCTCGGAGGGGGTATCCACCGCACTTGACCCGGGCTCATCGACGGGACGGGGCTCCATGTGGTCTTTCACGCGGTTTGGCTGCCTTTTCAGTGGTGGTACAGGGTGGACTTAGGCGCTGGAAGGCCCGTATATCATGATCATCGCCACACTATCAGGAGCGCGGATTGGCGCTGCAGCGGCGCGTTGGCGGGCTTTTCGGGATGTCGGGGAGATCACCTCGATCTGACTCTCTGATAACAAAACGGTTACCCTTGAAGTTCAACGACCGCTGATGATAGGTGATCCTGTGCGTTTGAAGACTGCAGCCTTGCTGGTGCTGCTGGGCCTGCTGACGATGCTGGCCGGTATTGGCCAGCTGACTTTTTGGGCCCCCTCCGAGACCGTGACGGCTTCGGTTCCCAGCGATACCAAAGCTGCCCCGCTGACCGTGATCGACCAAAAGTTGATCGCCCTCCATGACGGGCCGGTGAAGATCAAGATCCAGGGTGAAGGCAACTTCATGGTCGCTACGGGACGCCCGGACGACGTCGAAGCCTGGGTCGGCGAGACGGCCCACAACACCTTGACCGGAGTCTCTGCGGACCAGAAATCGCTGGACGTGTCCTCTGCTGACGGCGAGGCCACGGCGCCTTCCCCGGCTGGATCCGATCTGTGGGTCAGCACCGAGGACGCCAGCGGCGATTTGGACTACACCTGGAACCCTCCCGCCGATGGTGAGTGGTCCCTGTTGGTTGCCGGCGACGGTACCCAGCCCGCGCCGTCGTCGATTTCCATGACGTTCCCGAACAACGCCACCACCCCCTGGGCAGTGCCGCTGATTGTCTTGGGCATCATCATCATCCTGATCGGAGCGGCGCTGCCGTTCATCGCCAAAGCGCTCAGCAACCGCCGCAAGCACGACGACGACGAGCCGCGCGATGGCGGAGAGACCACCACGCTCCCGGTTCAGTCCTCTACTGCCAAGTCGCCGGGCGTTGAGGCACCTACTACCCAGTCGCCCACTGTTCAGTCGCCCACTGTTCAGCCGCCTGCTGGCAACAAAGGTCGTCGTCCTGGTGCCGGCGCCGAAGGTCCAACCCTCCGCATCACGGCTCTCGCCGCTACGATGGCCGCCGTCCTGGTCGGAGGGACGGCAGTCGCCGCCCAAGCCACCACGACCCCCGAGGCCACCACGACCTCATCAGCTGCGGCCGACGCTGAGGCCGCCACGCCTGTCATGCTGGAATCCCAGCTGCAGCGGATCCTTGAGCAGGTAGCGAGCACTGTGGATGCGGCGGACGCAGCCAAGGACGCGGCTAAACTCGCCCCGCGAGTAGACAAGATGGAATTCCAGATCCGGACCCAGAACTACAAGATCCGGTCCGCAGTGTCTGCCTACGAGCCGCGTATGCCGGTGCGGGCCACCAAGCTTCAGAGTAGCGTTATCAGCACCAAGCGGGACTGGCCCCGAACGGTCTTCGCCCTCACCCAGGGTGAAGGAAACGTGGTGCCGCAGGTCCTGACCCTTGTGCAGCTTTCGCCTCGTGAAAACTACAAGCTTTGGGGCAGTGCGCCGCTACAGCCTGGCACTAACTTCCCGTCCTTCCCCATTCCGCGCAACGGAACTGAGCCCGTACCGGCGAGCGACAGCACCGGCCTGGCCTACAGCGGTAATGAGGCCTTGGAAATCTTGAGTGAAATGCTGACGAATCCGGAGTCGCCCAACCGAAGCAAGTTGGCCGATGGGCAGTCATCCCCTTACATTGCAGGGGCACTGGCCTACCAGGCGGACACTGTGAAGAACGGAACCAGCGCAAACTTCAAGTTCACGCACACGCCGGTCACCAACCAGACTGTGGTCCTGAAGACAGCTGACGGCGGCGCCGTGGTTGTGGGGCGTTTGGATTTCGCTTTCGAAGGCACGCCCAAGGCTGCAGGCGACAAGCTGGTGCTTGAAGACGATTCCGCAGTATTCGCCGGTGGTAAGGAAACCACCACGGGCATGGTTCTGAACTTCGCCGAATCCGTGGCCGTATACATTCCGCCGGCAGGTTCTGCCGACCCCATGAAGCTCGTGGCGGCTACCCGCGGGCTGGTCGGAGCCAGCTTCAAGTAAGGCGTACCCATGGCAGGGCAGCGGCTAGAGTGGACGGTATGAGTTCGCCCGGATACCGACCCACTCCAGCCGCTGCCAGCCAGCTCAATCTTCGCGGTGCCGTTGACTTGTCGTCGCTGCGCCGCCCGGCCGCCCCGCCAGTGCCGGCCCCCTCTGCTTCGGCAGAGGGCGGATCGCCGGCGGATGGCACGCCCCAAGGGGGCGAAACCGGCAAAGCACCACTTCGAGTGGATGCAACCGAATCAAATTTCCAGGATCTGGTGCAATTGTCCGCACAGATCCCCGTGCTTTTCCTTCTTTGGTCGCGCTATGCGCCCGAGTCACCCGCCGTCCTCGATGCCGCCGAACGTGTTGTTGAGACTTACGGTGGTCGCTTGGTGCTTGCAGCCGCCGATGTGGACACCTTCCCGCAACTGGCACAGGCCTTCCAAGTTCAGGCTGTTCCCACAGCAGTTGCCGTGGTCAAGGGGCAGCCCGTCCCGCTCTTCCAAGGACCAGCGGATGACGAGCAGATCCGAAACCTGGTTGAGGAACTTCTCAAGGTTGCTGCAGCGAACGGGGTCACCGGCAGCATAGGTGATGCCGCACCGGGGGAGGACGCGGAACCCGCACCACTGCCGCCACTGCATCAGGCAGCCATTGACGCGATCGAGGTCGGCGATTACGCCGGTGCAGCCGCAGCTTACAAGCAGGCGCTCCTCGAACAGCCGGCAGACACCGACGCCAAGGCCGGTTTGGCTCAGGTTGAGCTGATGGCCAGATTAGACCAGCTCTCGGCCCCCGAGGCTGAAAGCCTCCGCGAGCTCGCCGCCGAAGAGCCGGACAACGTGCAGGCCCAGTTGACCGTGGCCGACCTTGACGTCTCCGGCGGCCACATCGATGACGCCTTCAATCGCATCATCACATTTATTGGCAGGAATTTCGGTCCCGAGCGTGAGACCGCCCGCGTGCGCCTCCTTGAGCTCTTCGAGGTTGTGGGAACCCAGGACGAACGGGTTGCAAAAGCGCGCCAAGGGCTCGCGAGGGTTCTCTTCTAGTGCCGTCCGCGCTGTTCACTCCGCTTCAGCTGCGCTCGCTTACCGTCCCCCACCGTGGTTGGGTATCGCCCATGTGCCAGTACAGCTGCCACCCGGAGACCGGCGAAGGCGTCCCCAACGACTGGCACTTGATGCACTTGGGTTCTTTTGCAGCCGGCGGCGCCGCGCTCATCCTGAGTGAGGCGGCGGCGGTGAACGCTGCAGGCAGAATCAGCCCCTTGGACGCTGGCTTGTACTCCGATGAGCAGGCGGCCGGATGGGAGCGCGTAGTGGCGTTCGTTCACCGGCATGGCGCCGTCGACGCCAAAATAGGGGCGCAACTTGCCCACGCCGGGCGCAAGGCATCTACGTATTGGCCATTTTCCGATCGCTCCGGCTCTGTTCCGGAGTCCGACGGCGGATGGGTCACCTCCGGGCCGAGCAGCGATCCGTTTGACGGCTACGCCGCACCGGAGGTCATGAGCGACGCGGATATACATGGCGTGGTGGCCGACTTTGCCGCCGCTGCCAGCCGGGCAGTTGCGGCGGGTTTCGACACTGTGGAAATCCACGGAGCCCACGGGTACCTCCTGCACCAGTTTCAAAGCCCGCTCATCAACACCCGGACCGATGGCTGGGGCGGAAATGAGGAGGGGCGCAATCGGCTCATGCTCGCCGTGGTGGATGCGGTCAGGGAAGTCATTCCGGACTCCATGCCGCTGCTGCTCCGCATTTCCGCGACGGACTGGGCTGACGGCGGGGTTGACGTCGAGGCTTCTGTTCGCCTGGCCCGCGCCGCTGCCGAACGTGGCGTTGACCTTGTGGACGTCTCCAGCGGCGGCGCAGTAGCGCATCAGCAGATCAGGGCTGTGCCCGGATACCAGGCTGGATTTGCACAGCAGGTAAAGAATGACGCCGGTGTCCCCACCGGCGCGGTGGGCTTGCTCACGAGTGCCACGCAAGCGGAGGATATTGTGGCGAACGGCAGGGCGGATGCGGTTTTCATGGCCCGGGCCGCTTTGCGGGATCCGCACTGGTGGCTCAGGGCTGCATACGAACTGGGCCACGATATTCCGTGGGTTCCGCAGTACCAGCGGGCCGTTCCCCGCCACGGCTTCTAGGACCTCCTCAGGTTCGTGTTGGCAAGGCTAGGCTGGGTCCATGACGGAACCACGCCATGAACCCACGCCCACTTCCGCGCCGCCACAAGCGTCCGCGCCGCCACAAGCTTCGGCAACGCAGCCGGTCAACCAATTACCGGCTGGCACCCTGCCGCTGGCTGCCAGTGGCCCGGCTGAGGGCGCGCCGATGGCCGCACTGTCCATCCGCGGCCTGGCCAAGCGTTTCGGTGAGAAGATCGCCGTCGATGGCGTAAGCCTGGAGGTCCCCGCGGGTTCCTTCTACGGGATGGTTGGCCCCAACGGTGCCGGCAAGACCACAACACTGTCCATGGCTACCGGCCTGTTGCGGCCCGATTTTGGCACGGCTCTGGTCCACGGCGTTGATGTTTGGGCCCGGCCCTTGGAAGCCAAGAAGCTTATGGGCGTCCTGCCGGATGGCGTGCGCCTTTTTGACAGGCTGACGGGCGAACAGCTGGTCACCTATTCCGGACTGCTCCGCGGCATGGATCGTGATGTTGTGGGTTCCCGGGTTTCTGAATTGCTGGCCGCCCTCGATCTCCAGGCAGACGCCGGCACTTTGGTTGTTGATTACTCGGCCGGTATGACCAAGAAGATCGCCTTGGCCTCTGCACTGATTCATGCGCCCCGCCTCCTTGTCCTGGATGAGCCCTTTGAGTCGGTGGACCCTGTTTCGGCGTCTAACATCCGGGGCATATTGGAGAGCTACGTCGCTTCCGGCGGCACCGTCATTGTTTCCAGCCACGTCATGGACCTCGTGCAGCGCATGTGCAGCCATGTCGCCGTGGTTGCAGGCGGTCGGGTGCTGGCGGCTGGATCTGTGGACGAGGTTCGGAACGGTTCCACCCTCGAAGAACGGTTTGTGCAATTGGTGGGCGGCGGACACCGGACGGAGGGGCTCGAATGGTTGCGCACCTTCTGAGCCTGAAATGGCGCCTGCTCCTGAACGGATTCAAACGCAGCCCATGGCAGTTGGTGGGGATGGCACTCGGGTTGCTCTATGCCTTGGGCGTCCTTTCCCTTCTGATTGGCGGACTCATTGCTTTGCGTTGGGCTGATGCTGAGATTGCCCACACGGTAGTAGTGCTGGGCGGTGCGGCCACGGTGCTGGGATGGGCCATTATTCCGCTCCTCGCTTCCGCTGCGGACATGACGTTGGACCCCGCTCGCTTCACCACGTTCGCGATTCCCCCGAGGCAACTACTGGCCGGACTCGCCTTGGCGGGGTTCATCGGTATTCCGGGTTTGGCTACCTTGCTCGCCGCCTTGGGCACGGTGGGAACCTGGTGGCGTAGCGTTCCGGCTGCTGCCGGCGCCTTTTTGGGTGCCATTCTGGGTGCCCTTACATGCATCGTTCTGTCCAAGGTGGTAACGACGGCGACGGCCGGCCTTGCCTCCTCGCGACGCTTCAAGGACGTGAGCAGCATTATTGTCTTCATCCCGCTGATGCTGCTGGGCCCCATCATGGTGGGAATTGTGGACGGCGTTCGCGGCAGTGCTGATTACCTGCCCCTGTTGGCCCGCACTGTGTCCTGGACGCCGCTGGGTGCGGCCTGGTCCTTGGGCGGAGACCTGGAGTCCGGCAACACCGGCGCCGCAGCGCTGAAATTTCTGATCTCTGCAGCAACCATTGCCGGCCTCCTCCTGGGCTGGCATCTTCTGCTGCAGCGTGCTTTGGTGACGCCCCCGTACTCGGGAGGCTCCGCCAGGAAGGGTGGGAAGCTCGGATTGTTTGCCCTTCTTCCCGGGACTCCTGCGGGCGCAGTTGCTGCCAGGGCTTTGATCTATTGGATGAAGGATCCAAGGTATGCGGCCTCTTTGGTGATTGTTCCCTTGTTTCCCGTCATCTTTTTCTTCAGCGGATCTCAGAGTGGCAGCTACGGCCTGCTCATGATCCTGGGACCGTTGACAGCGTTCATGATGGCTTGGTCCATCTGTGCCGATGTCTCGTATGACAACACAGCTTTTGCGCTCCACCTCGCGGCGGGCGTCAAGGGCATTGACGATCGCTTGGGCCGTGCCCTGGCCTGCTTGGCCATCTCACTTCCAGTGGTGCTCGCTTTTACTATTGGGCCACTTTTCGTCACTGGGGACTGGCAATGGCTCCCCAACCTTCTGGGGTTGTCGCTGGGAACTCTCTTTACCGGTCTGGGGCTCTCATCGGTGATTTCGGCCCGCTATAACATCGCAGTACCTTTGCCGGGAGACAGTCCGTTCAAGAAACCGCCGGGAAATGTCGCCCAGACGCTGGCAGTGCAAGCCGTCGGTATGGGCGTTTTGGCCCTCCTGCTCGTTCCGGAGCTTGCATTGGTGGCTGTCCAGGCCTTCAGCGGGGGTACTGAGGCCGGTTGGATCAACCTGGCTGTTGGACCTTTGCTCGGTGTCATCCTCTTCGTGGTTGGCGTTCGGCTCGGGGGAAAATGGTTGGATGCGCGCGGTCCGGAAATGTTCGCCCAACTGAGCGTGAACCGCTAGCCTGCGTAACAACCGTGCCCGTAGGTGGGACATGGGATAACGTCTTTGTCAGATAGCTCATAACTAAGAAAGGCCGTGACGATGGAAGTTGTCATTCTCCCTGGCACCAAGCAGATCGGTGCGCTTGCAGCCGATGCCATCGAAGCGCTGGTACGCCGTAAGCCCAATGCAGTCCTGGGCTTGGCGACGGGGTCGTCACCACTGCCCATCTATGACGAATTGGCCAGGCGGTACGAGGCAGGGGGATTGGACTTCAGCGAGGCGCATGGGTTCGCTTTGGATGAATATGTAGGGCTCCAAGCAGGACATCCAGAGTCCTACCGCGAGGTCATCCGGCGCGAGTTCACCAACCGGGTAAATATCAAGCCCGAGAACGTCCATGGGCCGGATGGCGCGGCGGAGGATCTTGAGGCTGCATGCCAGGGCTACGAAGACGCCATTAAGGCGGTAGGTGGAGTCGATCTCCAGATTTTGGGCGTAGGAACAGACGGGCATATCGGCTTCAATGAGCCTGGCTCATCTTTGGCATCCCGGACGCGCATCAAGACATTGATCGAGCAGACCCGGAAGGACAACGCCCGCTTCTTCGAGAGCATCGACGATGTTCCTCACCACGTTGTCACCCAGGGCCTCGGAACCATCATGGATGCCCGGCATGTGGTCTTGGTCGCAACGGGGGCCCAGAAGGCCCAGGCTGTCCGGGATTTCGTGGAGGGGCCGGTGGCTGCCATTTGTGCGGCATCCATCCTTCAGATGCACCCGCACGCCACGATTTTGGTGGATGAGGCGGCCGCGTCATCGCTGAAACTAGCCGATTATTATCGGCACACCTATGACAACAAGCCGGAGTGGCAGGGCCTGTAGACGGTAAGATGTTTGGCATGACTACGCTTCCTCCGGATCCATTCGAAAACGACCCCATGCGCGAGCTTTCCGGAGCCGGAACGTCCACTGCCACCATTGAGCGCGAAGAAACGCGCCAGGAAGTGGAGCCCGGCGACCGCGAGCGGTTTTCGCACTACGTCCGCAAGGAAAAGATCATGGAGTCGGCCCTGACCGGCGAGCCCGTCATTGCCCTGTGCGGCAAAGTCTGGACGCCGGGGCGCGATCCCCAGAAGTTCCCGGTCTGCCCGGAGTGCAAGGAGATTTACGAAGGCCTCCGCCCCGGCAATGACGGTGGAAAAAACGGCGGCCCGGGCAACTCCAAGTAGTGGGTGGGAAGAGAACTCCGGCCCTTTCTGATCTTCACCGGCCTACGGTCCGCTTTGGCGTGCCCGGGAAGCCGGAGAACACCGTCTCTGCCATCAGGCCGGGGGAGTCAGCATGACAGAAACACTTTTTGGTGGACCATCCCTGCCTCCGGCGTATCCGGAACGCGCAGCCTGGGGTACGGCGCCCAAGCTCCGTGCGTGGCAGCAAGAGGCGCTTGACCTCTACATGACCCGCAATCCGAAGGACTTCCTCGCTGTGGCAACGCCTGGCGCTGGTAAGACCACTTTTGCGCTGCGCATCGCCACCACCCTGCTGGACAGCGGTGTGGTCAACCGCATCACCATCGTGGCGCCCACTGACCACTTGAAGCGGCAGTGGGCAGACGCCGCAGCAAAAGTGGGAGTCGCCATTGATCCCAACTTTAAGAACTCCGATGGCCAACACGGCCGGGGATTCGTGGGTGTTGCCGTCACGTACGCGCAGGTGGCGAGCAAGCCCATGTTGCATCGCGCGAAGACCGAAGCAGCCCGCACCTTGGTGATCCTGGATGAAATCCACCACGGCGGCGAGGCGCTTTCGTGGGGAGACGGCCTCCGGGAGGCCTTTGATCCTGCTGCGCGGCGCCTGTCCCTGACGGGTACCCCTTTCCGTTCGGACACCTCGCCAATTCCCTTCGTCGAATACGCCGAGGACCGGGACGGCATTCGCCGTTCGAAGGCTGATTACACCTACGGCTACGGAAACGCACTGCGGGACCACGTGGTTCGTCCTGTTCTGTTCATGGCCTATTCAGGCCAGATGCGCTGGCGCACCAGTGCCGGCGACGAGATGGCGGCGTCCCTAGGGGAAGCGGCTGTAACCAAGGACATCACCTCGCAGGCTTGGCGGACTGCCTTGAACCCCACCGGTGAGTGGATTCCTGCCGTCCTGGCGGCCGCAGACAAACGGCTCGGCGAGGTTCGGAGGACCGTGCCGGACGCCGGCGGGCTGGTGATTGCCACGGACCATGATGATGCACGCGCCTACGCCGGTCAGCTGAAGAAAATAACGGGCCAATCGCCCACGGTCATTCTCTCTGATGATTCCAAGGCTTCCAGCAAGATCGAGGAGTTCTCCGCGGGGGATCAGCGGTGGATGGTGGCTGTCCGCATGGTGTCCGAAGGCGTGGACGTTCCACGTCTATCAGTGGGCGTCTATGCCACCTCAACCTCAACGCCGCTGTTCTTCGCTCAGGCCGTGGGCCGCTTTGTGCGTGCCCGCAAGAGGGGCGAGACGGCGTCGGTATTCCTTCCGTCCGTACCTCCGCTGATGGTGCTGGCCAACACCATGGAGGCCGAGCGCGATCACGCATTGGACCGCCCTGAAAAGGACGACGACGGCCTCTTCAGCCCGGAAGAAAACCTCATGGCGGAGGCCAACCGCGAGGACAAGGCCTCCGACGAGCTCACCAAGGGCAAGTTTGAGGCCTTGGACTCCCAGGCCTCCTTTGACCGTGTCCTTTTCGACGGCGGCGAGTTTGGCACGGGTGCCGACATCGGTTCGGATGAAGAGCTGGACTTCCTGGGAATCCCGGGGCTACTCGACGCCGAACAGGTAGGCACGTTGTTGCGTCAGCGCCAGCATGAACAGCAATCGCGCAAGAAGCGCCAGTCGCCCTTGGCAGCTGCTGCTGCGCCTGCGGTGCCTGACCACCGCATGCTGATGGACTTGCGCAACGAGCTGGCTAAGAACGTGGCCGCCTGGTCCGCCCGCACCGGCACTCCGCATGGGGTGGTTCATACCAAACTGCGTGAAGTGTGTGGGGGTCCCGCTGTGGCCCAAGCGAACGAGGAGCAGCTGCAGGCGCGCCTGCGAAAGCTCCAGGACTGGTTTATCGGCAGGAAGTAGCTGGCTCCAAAATCAGCAGAAACGAAAAACACCGGAGGGCGCCGCGGTTGCGGCGCCCTCCCTGGTTTTGAGCTTGATAAGGGCGGTTTCAGTCCCGTTCGACTTCGACGCCGGCGGCTTCCATTTCGTCGTAGGCGCCCGAAAGGTCCTCGGCGATTCCGGCTGTAAGTTCAGCGATGACCGTCGTGGTGTAACCGGCCTGGACGGCATCCAGTGCCGTGGCCTTGACGCAGTAGTCCGTAGCCAGCCCTACCACCACCACTTCTTCGACGTCGTGGCTCTGCAGCCAGTCATCGAGCCCTATCGCGTCTTCATCGAGGACCTCCGCTACGGCGGTGCCTGCCTTCAGGTCGCCGGTGGGTACATCGTCTTCAGGAGCCAGGACTCCCTCGAAGCCTGAGTAAGCCGCAGTGAACTGTCCTTTTCGGAAGTACGCCTGGATGTACTCGGGATCAAGGTCTTCGTGGAGTTCTGCACCTTTGCTCCTTGCCCTGCAGTGCGGAGGCCAGGAGTCAACCATGTCCGGGGCCTCTGAAAAGTGGTCGCCGGGCTCGATGTGCCAATCCTGGGTGGCCACGATGTGGTCAAAGTGTTGCTGGTTGGCGTCCACGTACTCGGTGATGGCACCTGCTACGGCGGCGCCACCTTCGACTGCGAGCGTTCCACCCTCGCAGAAGTCATTTTGTACATCGACGATGATCAGGGCCCTGGACATCAGTTCTCCTCGTAGATGGTGGGGATGGCAGCCTCGCCGCGCTGCAGGCGGTTTACGACGGCGGGCAGCTCGGCCATGGTGGCCGCGTGCCGTTCACGGGCACGGATGACGCCTTCAGGTCCGGTCCATCCCGGCAGCACTTCGCCGTTCTTGACGAACTGGTGGAGCAGGACGCGGTCGTTGCCGTCGTCTTCGGGGCGGTGGCCGATCCCAACGATTTCCTGGGTGGCCCGGCCTCGTTCGTTGAGCTTGCGGAGGGCGTATTTGCGTCCACCCACGCTGGCCTTGTTTTTTGCGGCCTTGGCAACCGAAATGAATTCGCCGGCGTCGTTCGTGCGGCTGACCAGCTTGTACACCACGCTGGCCGTTGGTGCCCCGGAACCGGTGACCAGGGAAGTGCCAACGCCGTAGGAGTCCACCGGCGCGGACTGGAGGGCCGCAATGGCGAATTCGTCGAGGTCCGAGGTGACCACGATGCGGGTGTTGACGTTGCCCAGGTCATCCAGCATTTGGCGTACCCACTGCGCCTGGGCAATGAGGTCGCCGGAGTCCAGCCGGACTGCGCCGAGTTTGTCACCGGCCAGCTCGACGGCGGTGCGCACAGCCGTCTCGACGTCATAGGTATCCACCAGCAGGGAAGTGCCCGGACCGAATGCGGCGATCTGTGCCTCGAAGGCCTCGCGCTCGGTGTCATGAAGGAGCGTGAAGGAGTGCGCTGCTGTGCCGACGGTCTTGATGCCGTAGCGCCGTCCGGCTTCCAGGTTGGAGGTGCTGGCGAAGCCGGCAATCGCGGCGGCGCGGGCTGCCGCCGTCGCTGATTCCTCCTGGGTGCGCCGGGAACCCATCTCGATGCAGGGGCGTGTGCCGGCCGCCGAGGTCATCCTTGAAGCCGCGGAAGCAATGGCGCTGTCGTGGTTGAGGACCGAGAGGACGAAGGTTTCCAGGATGCAGGCCTCGGCGAACGTCGATTCGACGATGAGGATCGGGGAGTTGGGGAAGTAGGCGTCACCTTCTGCGTAGCCCCAGATGTCGCCGCTGAATTTGTAGTCGGCGAGGTAGTCCAGCGTTTCCTGGTTGACCACTTTGTTCTGCTCGAGGAAGGCAAGTTCGTCGTTGCCGAACCGGAAGTCGGCAATGCCTTCCAACAGGCGTCCCGTGCCGCCCACCACGCCATAGCGGCGGCCGTCCGGCAGCCGCCGGGCGAATGCTTCGAACACTGATCGGCGGTGCGCGGCGCCCGAGTGTAAGGCTGCCTGAAGCATGGTCAGTTCGTAGTGGTCTGTGTACAAGGAAGTTGCGGGGTGGTCCCACGACGAGGCTCTACTCACGGATTCACTCTAGTGCGAGCCGCCATAGAATGGACAGATGAGCCCTAGCGTTGCGTATGGCACGGACATCGATGAGCGGACGAAAGCTGCAGAGCAATCGTCCACCGATGTCCTGACAGCCCCTGATATCCCGTGGAACCTTGTGATCTGGAATGATCCCGTGAATCTGATGAGCTACGTGAGCTATGTGTTCCAGAGTTACTTCGGCTACTCCGAGTCCAAAGCCCACAAGCTGATGATGGAGGTCCATAAGAAGGGCCGGTCCATTGTGGCCCACGGCAGTAAGGAACAAGTGGAACAGCACGCGGTGGCCATGCACGGTTTTGGTCTCTGGGCCACTGTGGAAAAGGCCGCGAGCGGCAACGAAACACCTGGAAAGGGCGGCCGCCAGCGTGGCTAAGGCATTCAAGTACGGCCTCAAGGGCATCAGCGGATACCTGGAGCCGGCGGAGCGTGACCTCCTGCGCGGTTTGCTTGACGACGTCATTTCCATGCTGGAATCGGATGTCCGGGAAAACGAAGACCCGCTGGCAGCGCTGATCGGCTTGGATATGGACGTCAAGCAGCCCAGCGACCGCGCCCTGTTGCGTCTCCTGCCGAACGTCATGAAGGACGACGACGGCGGCTCGCTGGAGTTCCGCCAGCTCACCGAACGCTCTGTGCGGGAAAACAAGATCGGCGCCTTGAGGGCTGCAGCTTTAGGCCTGGACAAGAACGAGCTCGTTCTGACGCCGGAGGACGCTACCCGCTGGTCTATGGCGTTGAACGACGTCCGGCTTGTACTGGCCGAACGCCTGGACATCCGTGATGAAGCGGATGCCGAGCACATCCACAGCATGCAGGATTGGAGCCAGGCGGAGGACGTGGAGAGTTACCTGGCCCTTGTCTACAACTTCACTACGTGGCTCCAGGAGTCTTTGGTGCAGGCGATGATGGCCGCAAGGCAGGCGAAATCCTGATCCGGATGGCGGGTTGCTGCTTCGGCCCTGAAACAAATGCGACTGCCCTGTGACAAATCAGACACGAGGCGGAGAGCACAGGTAATGGCCGCACACCACGGGAAGCCTTATTCTCGAATAATTATGACTTCATCATCGGGTTCCACAAGCGGCGCGTTGGGCAATGACGCCCCCATCGGCAACGGGGAACTCATAGGGGCACGGCCAATCGGCATTTTTGACTCAGGTGTGGGTGGATTGACGGTGGCGCGTTCCATCATCGACCAACTCCCGAACGAATCAATCCTCTATGTGGGCGACACCGCAAACGGCCCTTATGGTCCACTTCCCATTGCCGAGGTCCGGGCGAATGCGCTTGGCGTTATGGACGAGCTGGTGGATTCAGGGGTGAAGTTGCTGACCATCGCCTGTAACTCGGCCTCCGCCGCGGTGCTCCGTGATGCGAGGGAACGCTATACGGCCCGGTATGGCATACCTGTCATCGAGGTTATCCAGCCGGCAGTCCGGCGGGCGGTCTCTGCTACCCGTTCCGGCAGGATCGGTGTCATCGGAACCTCGGCCACTGTAGGGTCCAGGGCTTATGAGGACACGTTCGCTGCCGCTCCGGACCTGACGATTACGTCCGTGGCCTGCCCGGCGTTCGTGAACTTCGTGGAAGCCGGAATCACCACCGGTCCGGATCTCCTGGCCGCCGCCAATGAATACCTGGAGCCACTTAAGGACGCCGGAGTGGACACTGTGGTCCTGGGTTGCACCCACTACCCACTGCTGACCGGCGTCATCTCATTCGTCATGGGCGAGGACGTCACGCTTGTCTCCAGCGCCGAAGAGACCGCCAAGGACGTCTACCGCGCCTTGGCCAACCACGGCATCCAGCGGACAGAGTCCCAAGCACCCAGCCACGAATTCATAGCCACTGGCGATGCCACCCAGTTCGAGACCCTGGCCCGCCGCTTCCTGGGCCCGGAAGTCCTCTCCGTGAAGCACGTGGACCACGTTGCGGCCCAGTACCCCACAGGCAGCCTTGCCCGCATTACTCCCGAGATGCTGGAAGCGGCACGATCGGGAGCGGGGCTGTCCCGCCGCTCGTACTTCGTCCAGCCCGGGGACGCGCTCGCCGGCGGCACCGGCACAACCATGGGGCGTGGCCTGTGAAGCTGACCAT
Organism: Paenarthrobacter sp. TA1.8; assembly: GCF_048595705.1. Classification (NCBI taxonomy): domain Bacteria; kingdom Bacillati; phylum Actinomycetota; class Actinomycetes; order Micrococcales; family Micrococcaceae; genus Paenarthrobacter; species Paenarthrobacter sp. TA1.8. The sequence goes on along the minus strand of NZ_CP184287.1, from coordinate 3,136,724 downwards.
CGTGGGCTGCACAGGCTCGTTCCCCGGTCCGGGTTCGCCGGCGTCGTGCTATCTGGTGACGGCCCACGACGGTGAGCGCGAGTGGAAGATCGTGATGGACCTGGGCAGCGGTGCCTTGGGCGCCATCCAGCGCTACACGGACTTGGAAGACATCGACGCGATCTTCCTCACCCACCTGCACCCCGATCACTGCATGGACCTCTGCGGCCTGCATGTCGCGGTCCGGTGGAAGCCCGGTGGGTGGGGCCGGGATCGCCTGCCGGTTTGGGGTCCTGCAGCTACTGCAGACAGAATGGCCACGGCCTATGGGCTGGACCTGGATCCCGGCATGCACGAGGAATTCGACTTCACCAACTGGACCGAGCTCAAGCCGGTCACAGTGGGGCCGTTCACAGTGACCCCCTTCGCTGTTAATCACCCCGTTGAAGAGGCTTATGCCTTGCGGGTCACGGCTACGGAACCGGGCAAGGACGGCGTATCCGTGACCAAGATCCTGACGTATTCGGGGGACACCGATTCCTGCGAGGGACTTGAAGATGCCGCGAGGGGCTCAGACCTGTTCCTTTGTGAGGCGGCCTTCGAGGAAGGCCGCGACGACGGCATCAAGGACGTCCACCTCACCGGTAAGCGTGCGGGCGAGGCCGCCATGAATGCAGGTGCCAAGCGCCTCCTCCTGACGCACATCCCGGTATGGACTTCACAGACCAAAGTGCTGTCCGAGGCCAAACCGGTCTTCACCGGTGACGTGGCTGTTGCCGTAGCCGGGGTCCACTACACAATTTAGCTGTCCGCTTGACCCAGCTGTTCGCTTCGATCCAACTTTGCAGGGCGTCGGGTTGGGGCCCTCAGCTTGGCTAAGCTTGAACCATGACTTCTGAAGCTACAGCCACTCCCGTCATCCGCGCCGATGGCCGGACCCCTGACCAACTGCGACCCATCAGCATTACCCGCGGCTGGTCCAAGCAGGCAGAGGGCTCGGCGCTGATCGAGTTCGGGAACACCCGGGTTCTGTGCACAGCTTCGCTGACCGAGGGTGTGCCCCGTTGGCTCAAGGGCGAAGGCCGCGGCTGGGTAACGGCCGAGTACGCCATGCTTCCCCGGGCCACGAACACCCGGTCCGACCGCGAGTCCGTCAAGGGCAAGATTGGTGGCCGCACCCACGAGATCTCGCGCCTCATTGGCCGCTCGCTGCGCTCCATCATCGACACTAAGGCGCTGGGTGAAAACACAATCGTTTTGGACTGCGATGTCCTCCAGGCCGACGGCGGTACACGCACTGCCGCGATCACCGGCGCCTATGTGGCGCTGGCGGAAGCCATCCGCTTTGCCCGTGAGAACAAGCTGATCGCCCGCAACGCAGAGCCCTTGGTGGATACCATCGCGGCAGTTTCCGTGGGCATCATCGATGGCGTTCCGATGCTGGACCTGCCGTACGTGGAAGACGTCCGCGCGGAGACCGATATGAATGTGGTGGTCACCGGTTCGGGCAAATTTGTGGAAGTTCAGGGAACTGCAGAAGGTGCCCCGTTCGACCGCGACGAACTCAATGCGCTGCTTGATCTTGCCCTCCTCGGCACCACCCAGCTGTCCGCAATCCAGCGCGAGACGCTGGCGGAAGCTCCGTGAGCGGCACGCCGATTCCCGGAGCTCCACGCCTCGTCCTGGCAACACACAATAAGGGCAAGCTGAAGGAGCTCCGCGAACTTCTCCGGGGTCAGGTTCCAGGGCTCGACGTCGACACCCAGGTGGTGGACGCCGCTGCGGCAGGCGCCCCGGATGTTGCCGAAACCGGTGTCACCTTTGCTGAGAACTCCCTCCTCAAGGCCAGGGCCGTGGCGGAAGCGACTGGCCTCCCGGCCATCGCTGACGACTCCGGATTGGCCGTTGATGTGCTGGGCGGGGCCCCCGGTATTTTTTCGGCACGCTGGTCCGGCAGGCACGGCGATGACGTCGCCAACCTGAACCTGTTGCTGGCGCAGCTCTCTGACGTTCCGGACTCGTTCCGCGGCGCTGCGTTCGTCTGTGCGGCTGCGCTGGCGGTCCCGGGTCCCGACGGCATTGCCCGCGAGACCGTGGAGTATGGCCAGTTGGAAGGGGCGCTTCTGCGCGAGCCGCGCGGGGAGGGCGGCTTCGGCTACGACCCCGTGCTGCAACCTGCCGGGATGGATCGGAGCTGTGCAGAGCTTAGCTCTGAGGAGAAGAACGCCATCAGCCACCGGGGGCAGGCGTTCCGCGCGTTGCTTCCCGCCATTGTGTCGGCGTTGTCCGAGGCCGGTTCGAACTAGTTCCTTCGTGAACGCAAAAGGCACCCCGCTGTGCGGGGTGCCTTTTTGCTGCGCTTTGGGAGGTTGTCTGAGCCTTAGTGCTCGCTGTGCTTGCCGCCCTCGTGCTCCTCGATGAACTCTTCCACGGGGTCGGTGCCTTCGGCCGCGGCCCTGCGCTTTGCCATGAATCCCCGGCCGATCTCAATGAAGATCGGGATGACGGAGATCAGGACGATGACGATGAAGATGATGTCGATGTTGTTGCCAACCCACTCAAACTGGCCAAGCCATGCACCGAGCAAGGTAACGCCGCCGCCCCAGAGGACTGCGCCAATGACGTTGAAGAGGAAGAATTTGCGCTTGTCCATCTGCGCAACACCCACGATTACCGGCACGAAAGTGCGGATGATGGGAACGAACCGAGCCAGGATCAAAGCCTTGCCGCCGTGCTTTTCGAAGAACGCGTGGGCGCTCTCCACGTTTTCCTTCTTGAACAGCCGTGAATCCGGCTTATTGAAGATTGCCGGGCCGGCCTTGGACCCGATGAGGTAGCCGGTTTGGTTGCCGATGATGGCAGCCACGATGATCATGGCGCACATGGCCCACAGATTGAACTCGATGGCGCCGGTGGAGACCAGGAGTCCCGCCGTAAACAGCATGGAGTCACCGGGCAGGAAGAACCCCACCAAGAGGCCTGTTTCCGCGAACACAATGGCGCAGACCAGGAGGACCACCCACGGTCCCAAAGGTGAATCGCGGAGGAAGACGTCGGGGTTCAGCCAGTCCGGCAGGAACGAAGCCATAGGCGGCGAAACCGGTCCCGCGCCTCCGAAGGTGGATACGGCAAGGTCGCTTATCGCAGAAAAGATCACCCATCAAGCCTACTTGACGGCCGTCGTCGAATATTTCCCGGTTATCCCTTGACTGCTGGTTTGCTGGTTGTATGGTTAGTTACATGAGTAATGAACCAGTGAGGCGGTGTTGCTCGTGATCGATGACAGCAAGCCGATCTTCATGCAGATCGCCGAACTGATCGAAAACGGAATCGTGGACGGCACCATGGCTGAAGAGTCGCAGGTTCCTTCCACCAATGAGTTCGCCGCTTTCCACCGCATCAACCCGGCGACTGCCGCCAAGGGCGTCAATCTGCTGGTGGATTCAGGAATTCTCTATAAACGCAGGGGGATAGGGATGTTCGTCGCCACAGGAGCGCGCGCCCAGTTGGTAGCACGCCGCACCGAGGAATTCTTCGAGCAGTACGTCAAGCCGCTCGCCATGGAGGCCCGAAAGTTGGGCATCTCACCAGAGCAGCTGAATACGATGATTGAACGCAGCTCCGGGCTTGCACCGGAAACCGGGACAGACAAGGAAAGGAGCGCGGCCCTGTGAACGACACCATCGTCGAGGCCCGTAACCTGATCAAGCATTACAAAGACCTCAACGCTCTGGACAACATTAACCTCAGCCTCTCTGCGAACCGCATTTACGGCTTGCTGGGACGCAACGGTGCGGGCAAGACCACGTTGATGTCAATCCTCACCGCCCAAGCCTTCGCCACTTCCGGCGAAGCACTGGTTTTTGGCGCCAGCGCCTACGAGAACGATGCCGTCTTGTCCCGGATCTGCTTCATCCGTGAATCGCAGAAATACCCGGACGACTTCCAGCCGCACCACGCCTTCCGATCCGCGGCGCTCTTCTACAAGAACTGGGACCAAGGATTCGCTGACCGCCTCGCCGAAGACTTCCAGCTTCCCGTCAAGCGCCGGATCAAGAAGCTCTCACGTGGTCAGCTGTCCGCCGTCGGAGTCATCATTGGCCTCGCCTCGCGCGCAGAACTGACGTTCTTCGATGAGCCGTACCTGGGTCTCGACGCCGTCGCCCGGCAACTGTTCTATGACCGTCTGGTGGAGGACTACGCCGAACACCCCCGCACCATCATCCTTTCCTCACACCTGATCGACGAGGTAGCGAACCTCCTTGAACACGTCATCGTGATCGACCGGGGGCGGATCATCATGGACGCCGATGCCGACGAGATCCGGGGTTCGGCTCTCACTGTTTCAGGTTCCGCAGAAAAAGTGGACGCCTTCCTGGCTGGCCGCAGGATCCTGCACCGCGAAACATTGGGCTCCTTGGCCTCCGTCACGGTGGACGAGGTTCTCAGCGGCCCCGAACGCACCGAAGCCCAGGAGTTGGGCCTTGAGCTGTCGCCGGTTTCCTTGCAGCAGTTGGTGGTGCGGAAGACCATGGCCGGCACCGAAGCCGGCCTCTCATCAACTACCGGAGACTTCGCCGATGACACGATGGAGGCAAAGCGATGAGCAGGACGCTGGCAGTTGCCCGGATGCAGCTGATTAATAAGTGGACGTACATCGGATGGCCATTGACCATCCTGGCGGCATCCTTCCTGATGTCGCTGGCTATCTTCGCGCTCATTCCCGTCACCGAGGGGAAAAATGGTGGCGGCAGCCAGGCGCCCTTGTGGTACTTCCTGGTCCTTGGAATCCAGAGTATGACCTTGGTCTTTCCCTTCTCTCAGGGCCTCAGCATCAGCCGACGTGCGTTCTACCTGGGAACCCTGGGCCTCTTCTCACTGATCGCGGTCGGGATGACAGTGCTCTACATGCTGGGTGGCGTCGTCGAACGGGCAACCAACGGCTGGGGTGTCTATGGCTACTTCTTCAATATCCCCTGGGTAACGGATGGTCCTTGGTACTCGACAGCAGCATTCTTCTTTGTGCTGATGATGTTCATGTTCATCATCGGGTTCTGGTTCGCCACCATCTTCAAGCGTTGGGGCACCACTGGAACGCTGGTTTCAACCCTGGGCACAGCAGTTGCCCTGATCGGTGCCGCCGCCCTCACGACGTTCTTGCAGGGATGGGGACTTGTTGGAAGCTGGTTCGCCCAGCAGACGCCGCTCAGCATCAGCGGATGGGCTGCGCTGCTGTGCATCATCCTGGCGGCCGGTTCCTACACAACCCTTCGCAGGGCCACCCCATAGGCATCCAAATGTAGCGTTGGCCACAATGCAGGACGGAAGGGCCGCCCCGCCGCGGAAATCGGCAAGGGCGGCCTTTTCCACCTGTAATCTTGTCCAGTGGCATTGGACTTTACGGCGATCGACTTTGAAACAGCCAACGGCTTCCGGGGGTCGCCGTGTTCGGTAGGCCTCAGTAAAGTCCGTGGCGGAGTAGTCGTGGAGGAAGCCTCCTGGCTCATGCGCCCGCCCAAAAACCACGATCATTTCGAGTTCCATAACACGCGCATCCACGGCATCCGCGCGGAAGACGTCGCTGATCGCCCGCGGTTCGGGGAGCTCTTCCCGGAAATTGGCGCCTTCATCGGTGACGACGTACTCGCTGCGCACAACGCAGCCTTCGACCTCGGCGTTATCCGGTCAGGCCTGGAAGTCTCCGGTCTTGCCGGGCCAGCCTACGACTATGTGTGCACTGTGATGCTGTCCCGCCGCTGCTACTCCTTGGTGTCCAACTCTTTGCCCTATGCCGCCGAGGAGGCAGGCGTTCCCTTGGTCAACCACCACGACGCCGCGGAAGACGCCCGTGCCTGCGCCGGAATCCTTGTGGACATCGCCCGGCGGAACAACGCCAACAGCATCGCCGAGCTCTACCTCTCCCTTGGCCTCAACCTGCCGAAGCAACCGGCCTTCGATCCAGCCCAAGGTCTGTCCAAAGCGACCATGTCCGCACTCGCTGCCAGAGCCGGAAGCTTCGCAGAACGAACACTGGAGCGAGCACTTGGCGTCCCCAGCGGTTTTCAGAGCTGGCCGGAGGAGGGCCCAAACCCCTTGCCGAACCCGGCTGCGGAACCCGGACATCCGCTCTTCGGCCAGACAGTGGTCTTCACGGGCGACCTCGCCATCACCAGGCCGGACGCGAAATCCCGCGCCGCGGACATGGGTGCACGTCCGGAAAGCCGGGTCACAGCACGCACTACTGTGCTGATCGTCGGTGATGGCTTCGTGGCAGGCGACCTTCGCGCCGGCCGACTCACTGGCAAAGCCAAACGGGTCCTGGAACTGCACGCCAAGGGCCAGCAAATCGAGGTTGTGTCTGAGGGCGAGTTCCTGCAGATGGTGGGCGGCGCGTAACCTTCCGGCCGCCGGGTCATCCGGTCATACTGCGCAATAATCCTTCCCGCCGGAAGAGCGGCACTCCTAGCCTTGGGGGGTGACCAAGTCAGCCCTTCCCCAAGCTCCCGAGCGCCGTCCTGCCAGCGGTCCCGCTCCTTCTGGCGCTGCAACAAACGGTGGGGCTGGTTGGCGGACTTTTTTCGCTTTCCCCAATCCCGTTAATGAATATGCTGCCCGGATCACGGCCGGACTGGTTGTGGTGGTGGCCGTCGCCACCTTGCTGACCGGCTGGGGTTGGGGCTTGGTGGTACTTGCTGTCGGATTCTGGCTTCGCGTGCTGTTTGGACCACGGGTCTCCCCGATGGCTCTTCTGTCAGTCAAGGTGTTGGCACCAAGGATCGGGCACGCCAAGCTTGTGGCCGGTCCTCCCAAGCGGTTCGCCCAAGGGATCGGCGCCGCACTGACGAGTGCCGCCGTCGTGCTGTTTTTCACCGGCTTCCAGCCGGCCGCCTGGATTCTGCTGGCACTGCTGATCGTGGCGGCTTCGCTGGAAGCGTTTGTGGGTTTCTGCCTCGGCTGCGCGATCTTCGGGTTCCTTCAGCGCAGGGGCCTCATCCCCGAGGACGTGTGCGAGGCCTGCAACAACGTGACGCTCCGCCGGATCTAGCTATTGTTTAGCCGGTGGTGACGGCAAGCAACCTGTCCGCCATGCCACGAATGACGTCCGGCGCTTCCAGGGACTCGAGCCAGTCGGACGGCAGGCCGTCTTCGCCGTAGTAGGCCCCCAGGATGTTTCCCGCAATGGAGCCTGTGGAGTCGCTGTCGCCACTGTGGTTGATGGCCACGGATATTGCATTGCGGAAGTGTTCTGCTGGCGTGCCGCCGCTGGTGGCCAGCACAGCGTAGAGCCCGACGGCGAGTGCCTCCTCAGCAATCCAGCCCTCACCGAGCGCTGTGGTCAGTCCTTCCGGGTCCAGTGGGGCAGGTTGCAACGACGACTGCAGGGCGGCTTCCAGTCGTTTCGCCAGCTCGGGTGCTTTGGTGGGGACACCGTTGACATAGCTGAGGGCCTCGATAGCGGAGGTGCGGATGTCGCTTCCGGCCACGATGTTGTGGATCAGCAGGCTGAATGCTGCTGCGCTGAGTCGCGCCGAAGGGTGTCCGTGCGTCAACGAGGCGGCGTCCGAGCTGAGTTTGTAGACGGCTTCCCTTGAAATGTGGGGGATGAGTCCGAACGGGGCTGAACGCATCACAGTGCCGCACCCTTTGGAGTCGGCATTGACGGGTCGTGCAACTGTTCCCATTTCCCCCGTTGCCAAACCACTGAGGCAGGCATTTCCGGGTGCCCGGCGGTGACGCAGGACCTCCTGGGAGTCGATCCAGCGCGGTTGCGGCACGGGAGCGGAGGAGGCAACAGCAACATCCTGGGTAGCGAGCCAGCGGAGGTAGGCCAACCAAAGGCAGGCGATTTCGTCCGCCGCTAGGCCGTCGTTGGCCCATTCGAGCGCTTCCACAAGGCCGTCAACGGTGTATAACGTCATCTGCGTGTCATCCGAGAAGTGGCTGCCGCCGTCGAGTTGCGCGAAGGACGTCAGGCCGCCGGAACCATAGCGGGCACGGATCGCGGCAATGGAGTCGAACTCCACGGCATAACCAAGGGAATCACCCAGGGCTCCTCCCAGAAGTGACCCGTGCACTCGGGATTCGAAGGAAGGAACAGCGGGGGATTTAGGCTCAACACTCATGCCTGTAATTTACCGTGCCCGTGAACCGCCGCTGATATGGTGGGGAAGCTGCACGGCACTGACAAAACTTGGAGTGACATTTTGCGTGAACCTGCTTGGCGACGGACAGGCAAGACGCCCGACTACAGGTTTTCCCTTGCCAACGAACGCACTTTCCTCGCGTGGATCCGCACGTCCCTGGCATTGCTCGCCGGCGCGGTTGCCGTTGACCAGCTGGCTCCGAACATCGCGCCCACACCCGTCCGGCTGGTCCTTTGCGTCTTGCTGGCTCTGGTCGGGGCGGGCCTGGCGGCACTTTCCTACCGCCGTTGGGGGCAGATGGAAGCGGCGATGCGCAACGATCAGGCGCTCCCGTTCTCCAGGGTCATGCTGTTCATGACCATTGTGGTGGCCGTAGCGGCGTTCGCCTTCGCTGTGCTGATATTGGTGGCGCGGTAAGCATGGAAGTCCGCGACCCCGGGTTGCAGCCCGAGCGCACCACCTTGGCATGGCGCCGGACGCTGATCTCGTTGGTAGTAGTGGACTTGTTTATCTGGCGGAGCTGGCTGACGTCTGAGCCCTCCACGGGCAACCTCGTCGCCGGTCTCCCCGGACTTGATTACCAAGGGATCTGTGCACTCATGGCGGCACTTGCCACCATCGTGCTGGCGTCCGTGGTGTGGGTTCGCTCACGCCAACTCCAAGTTGGAAACGAGGCGGCATCAGCCCGGCTCGTCCTGGTCAGCACGCTGGCTGTGATGGGCCTTGGTGCCACTGCCATCGCTGCCATTGCCCTGGGTGGATAAGCTTGGAGGCGGGATTCAGCAACCGCCCAGACTCTGATGGCAGGATACTCAGTGGCTTTGAGCTTGCGTTACCCCTGCCAATACCAGCACGCGGCCGGTCAATCCGGCATCCATACCAACCGTAAGGACCCCTTCGACATGACCTCTCCTGTACAAGCGACGCCTGAACACCAACCGGGACTACTTGCCCGGCTGTCGGCTGAAGCTTTGGGTTCGATGTTCGTTGTGGTTGCCGCGGTGGGAGTCGGGATATTTTCGAATCCTGGTGGGGCGCCCTTGCCGGTGGCTCTTGCCACGGGCCTGGCGGTGACAGTGGCAATGCTGGCTTTCGGCTATGTCTCCGGCGGGCACTTCAATCCGGTGATCACCTTAGGCAATTTGATTGCCGGCCGCATCCGTGCCGTGGCGGCCTTAGCCTATGTGGCGGCCCAAATCATTGGCAGCGTCGTTGGTGCTGCCTTGATCTATTTCGTAGTGACCACCGTGCCTGTCCTCACGGACGCCAGGGCGGCGTTCGACGTCGTTGCCCCGGGGTTCGGTGAGCATGCTTCCGCGCAAACGCAGATGGCAGGAGTTCTGCTGGTCGAAGTCCTCGGTTCGGCCCTTATTGTGGCCGTATTCCTTGGTGCGACCGCTGGACGACGCGCTCTTCCGGCCATGGCCCCCTTCGCAGTAGGCCTTGCAATGGCTGTCCTGCTTCAGCTGGGGCAGGTCCTGGGAAACCTTCCCTTCAACCCCGCTCGGGCAACGGCCCAGGCATTCTTCAGCTCGCCTTGGGCGATTGAGGGTCTATGGCTCTTCTGGGTGGCCCCGCTGATGGGTGCCGCGCTTGCGGGTCTCGCTTTCCGTGGTTTCCAAGGCCTGTCACAGGCCACCGTCGCCGTGACCGACGACGTCCAGGGCGGAAGCGATGGGGTGAACGACTCCTTCGACGCCAATGACGAGCCGGTTGAGGATGTTCAGGTCAGCGAAGCTCCTGTGAAATCTGACGGGAACGCTTCCCGACGTGCGCCGGCTGCGCCTGTCAATGATGACGCCCGTGACTTCTTCGACGGGAAAAAGGGCAAATAACCGCACGGGGTCGACGGCGGACGGCTCGCCTGCGCTTTATTGTCGGTGCCCCCGGTTAACTTGAGAATATGCGGTTACTTCATACTTCCGATTGGCACCTTGGCCGATCATTCCACGGCGTTGGCATGCTTGAAGCCCAACGCAACTTCGTGGACCAGTTGGTATCGCTGGTTGAATCCAAGTCCGTTGACGTGGTGCTCATAGCAGGAGACGTCTACGATCGTGCCTTGCCCGGGCTGGATGTGGTCAAACTGCTGGATGATGCCCTTGTGCGCATTACTCAGGCAGGGGCCGGGGTTGTCCTGACCAGTGGCAACCACGACTCCGCCATCAGGCTGGGCTTTGCCTCCCGCCTGTTGGAACGCGGGGGAGTGCACCTGAGGACGCGCGTGGAAGATCTTGATGTGCCAATCCTCTTGCCCCTCGGAGCCGATGGACGTGGCGCCGATGGGCATGGCAAGGACGGCACCGGAAACGGCCACGTTGCCATTTACGGCATTCCCTATCTTGAACCCCGGCTTGTGGCTGAGCGTCTGGGCGCTGAAAACGCCAACCACTTTGATGTCACCTTGGCGGCAGTGGATCGGATCCGGCAGGATATTGAAGCCCGCCGCGCATCCGGACCCGTTTATCCGGTGGTTCTAGCGCATACCTTTGCCAGCGGCGGCATTACCTCGGAAAGCGAACGGGACCTGAGCATCGGCGGCCTGGGAGCAGTTCCACTGGATCTCTTTGAAGACTTCACCTACACCGCACTGGGACACCTCCATGGGCGGCAGGAGCTGGCACCCAATGTCCGGTACTCCGGTTCTCCCTTGGCCTATTCATTCTCGGAGGCCAAGCACCATAAAGGCGCCTGGCTGGTGGACCTTGACGCCCATGGAGTGATCGCTGTTGAGGAAGTTGTGTGGGATGCCCCCAAATCCCTTGCCACCTTGCGTGGAACGCTGGATGATCTGCTCGGCGCCGAAGAGCATGCCTGGGCAGAGAGTGCTTACTGCCAGATCACGTTGACGGATGCGCAACGGCCTGCGCAGGCCATGGAAAAGGTGCGCACCCGCTTCCCTGACACCCTGGTTCTCTCCTTCGATCCCCAAGGTGCAGAGGCGCGGACTTCCACCAGTTACAGCAATCGGCTCGCCGCTGCCGAAGACGACCTTGGAGTCTGCTGTGGATTCCTGGAACACGTCAGGGATCGCGGTGCCAGCGATGCAGAGGAAGCGGCGCTGCAGGAAGCACTTGAAGCTGTCCGGTTGCAGGAGGCTGAGCTGTGAGAATCCATCGTTTGGAGATCGAAGCCTTCGGTCCGTTTGCGACGCCCCAACACATTGACTTCGACCATGTGAGCGCACAGGGCCTTTTCCTCCTCAACGGCGCTACGGGTGCCGGCAAGACCAGCATTCTGGATGCGATCTGTTTCGCCCTGTACGGGTCCGTTCCGGGTGCCCGCCAGGAAGGGAAACGGCTACGAAGCGACCATGCGGCGCCAGGCGCGGAGCCGCGCGTGGTCTGTGAGTTCTCAGCACGCGGGCGGCGTTTTGAAGTGACGCGATCGCCGGCGTGGGAACGGCCCAGCGCCCGCGGACGCAACGGATTCACCACCCAGCAGGCCAAGACCCTCCTCCGGGAACGGGTGGCAGGAAGCTGGGAAGAGAAATCTTCCAGGAACGATGAGGTAGGTGCCGAGCTCTCGGACGTCCTTGGGATGGACCGGGAGCAGTTCACCCGGGTGGTGATGCTGCCCCAGGGCGACTTCGCGGCTTTCCTGAGGTCCAAGGCCAACGACCGGTTGGAACTGCTGCAAAAGTTGTTCGGCACGCACCGTTTTGAAGCTGTTGAACGCCAACTTGTTCAGCAAGCAGCTGAGGCCACCCGGGCCGTGCAGGAGAACGCGTCAGATCTCAAGTTGCTGCTTGACCGGGTTGCGTCGGAGCAGGAACAGCTGGGCCTTGCCGCAGTCGCTCCAACCGCCGGCAAGGAGCCAGGACAGGAACCTGAGGCCTGGCTTGCCGCTGTGGAAGCGGAAGTCAGTGCTGAATGGAAGCGGCGGCAGGACGAGGCCGCTGAGGCAGAATCCCTGGCTACCCGCCTGATGGAACAATTCCAAGAAGCTCAGGAGAAGTCGTTACGGCATGGGCGGCTCGGCGCTGCGATGCAGCGGCGGGTCCTGCTGGAGCTGGCAGCGCCCCGGGCTCTGGAGAACAAGGAGATGCTCGGAAAGCACCGACGTGCCGCTGTTCTCGGCGGCCATCTGGAAGCGGTCGATACTGCAGCGCGCAAACTCGAAGCCGCGGCTGCGCGGACGGAAGGCCTGCGAGGGAAGCTTGCCGCGGTCGGCTTGGAGACAACAAACACTGCCGCTGCCTTGGAAGGCGTCAAGGCAAGCAGCGCAGTCCTTGAGGCCCGGCTGCCCGATGAGCAGCGATTGGAAGAGATCACGGCGCGCCTTGCAGCCAGGCGTAGTCAAACGGCGGAACATCAAGCCGCTGCCGAGGCTTCGGCGGGCGTGCTGGAACAGCTGCGCGAAGACGTGTCCACTGTGGAGTCGCAAATCCAGCCCCTCGAGCCTTTGGCCGGCCAACTGACAGAACTGGAACGGAATGCTGAGGCTGCGGCTGAGCTGGTTCGAATCGTAGCCCGCCATGAAACGGCTGCCAGCGAGTTGGCCGAGGTTACCGGAAAGCAGCTCCAGGCCCGGTCGGCGTCACAGGACCTCCGGCAACAGTGGCTCGACGTCCGCGAGCTGCGTTTGGCCAACGCAGCAGGGGAGCTGGCCGCGGCACTGGAAAGCGGTAAGCCGTGCGCTGTTTGCGGCAGCCAAGAGCACCCCAATCCTGCCGAAGCAGTGCGATCAGCACTCTCCCTGGCCCAGGAAGAGGAAGAAGCCAAGGAACAGTTCGAGGCCAGTGAAAAAGCCCTGGGGCTCCTCACCGAACAAGTTTCCTCCGCAGCCCAGGTGCTTGCCGGCCTGGTTGCCCAAGGGGGTGCAACCGATGCTGCTGAAGCAGAGGCCAACCGGATATCCGCGCAGGACGCTGCCTCGGCGGCACGAAAGGCGGCAGGCTTGCTGGAGAAGCTTCGCGGCCGGCAGGAAGCCCTCACCAAGCGGATCTCTCTGGTGCAGGAAGAACACGACGCTTCCGTGAGCGAGACGGCACAGGCGTCGTCCGCTGTTCACCTGCTTCAGGAGCAATGTGTTGCCCTTGAAACGGATCTGGCCGGCTTAAGGGGGGACTTCCCGAGCCTGCGTGAACGGCTGGATGCACTCATGGCTGAGCGCGGGCTCTTGCAAGCCGTCGCGGACGCAGATGTGGAACTGGAACGGGCGGAGCAAGCCCTGGCAGACGCCGCCGCGTCGCTTGAAAAGGCCTTGCCGGAATCCGGTTTCACCTCCGCTGACGACGCTCGCCGGGAGATACTCTCACCGGCCGATGTTGTGGGCCTTGAGAAAGACCTGGCTGATTTCGACGCTGAATCATCCCGCTTGGATGAGTTGTTTGCCAGCGAGGACCTGGTCCTTGCCGCCAAGGAAGCGAACATAGGCGAGCTTCCCTTGGGAGAAGCTGAACTTGCTGAATCGAAGCTGATTGCTTCCAATGCCGCAGATACTGCGCGGGCTGAGGCTTTGTCTGCGGGCATGGCCGGAAAATCGGCGGCCGCTGTTGCCCGGTTGCGGAGGGAGTATCAAACCTTGTCACAATCGGGAAGCGAACCGCGGAACAGGGCGCACATGCTTGCTGAGCTGGCCGACACCTTGAGGGGATCGGGCGACAACAGCTACCGGATGAGCCTGAACACCTATGTCCTCGCTGCGCGGCTGGAACAAGTGGCAACCGCCGCCTCCGAGCGGCTCGTGGCCATGAGCGACGGCAGATATACGTTGCAACATACGGACGCCAAGGCCGCCAGGGGAGCGAAGTCCGGCCTCGGGCTTGAAGTCGTAGACGAATGGACTGGCCAGCGCCGGGACACTTCCACCCTCTCTGGCGGCGAATCCTTCATGGCGTCGTTGTCATTGGCACTTGGCCTTGCCGATGTCGTCCAGCAGGAGGCCGGCGGCGTGGACATCGAGACGCTGTTTGTTGATGAAGGCTTCGGCAGTCTCGATGAACAAGCCCTGGAACAAGTGATGGATGCCTTGGAGGGACTGCGCGACGGCGGCCGGGTAGTTGGGTTGGTCAGTCACGTCGGGGAGATGAAGCAACGCATCACCAGCCAGCTACAGGTGGTCAAGGGCAGGCACGGTTCCAGCGTGCGGATTGCCGACGCCGTGCCCGTCTGACAGCTATCCGATAGACTTAACCCGTTACACCGGGTCGCGCGCATCGGGAGGAGGGACGATGCGCACTCTTTAGCGAACCCGGATTAATGGAAAAATCTTCTCTAGCTTCACAGCCTCTATCATCGGCTCCCGCACGCCCTTCACGCCTTCCGGGCCGCTTCGCGCGGCTTCCCGAATTGGCCGGACCCGGTTTCCTTCCGCTGGGCCTTTTCGCCAGGCTTCCCCTGGCCATGCTGACAGTCGGCACCCTGACGCTGGTCACCGCCGTCAGCCACTCCTACGCGATCGGCGGCATGGCGGCCGGAGCGGTTGGCATCGGCTCGGCCCTGGGCGCCCCCGTCCTCGGCACCCTGGCTGACAGGGCAGGACAACGGATCGTGCTCCTCGTGGCAGCGGTCATCAACACAATCGCCGTCGCGGGGCTCCTTGCTGCGGCTTACCTCACTCCCGCGTACGGCTCGGTGGCCGACGCAGTTGGCGTCCTCATTGCAGCTTTCCTCGCGGGAGCCAGCTGCCCCCAGGTGGGTCCCATGGCCCGTGTCCGATGGATGGCACTGACAACCCGCAACCTATCCCAGTCCTCAGCCAACGGAGGCCGAAGCGTCGCGGCCAACCGGGCTGACCTGGACACCGCGCTGTCCTATGAAGGGACCGCGGACGAGATCACCTTCGTCCTGGGCCCTGCCCTGGTGGGTGTCCTGGCCAGCATGGTGGCACCCTGGTTGCCGCTCGCCTTGGCAGCCGTCATGACCATCACGTTGGTTCCTGCTTTTGCGATCCATCCCAGCCAGCTGACGGTTGTACCGGCACCTCGGAAGCCGAGTGCCGGCGCCGTGCCTCCAGGAGAGCAAGCGGCCCCGGTGAGTCCTGCGAGCCGCAACCGTTGGGCAGGCGCGGTGGTAGCTGTGCCGGTTGTCGCGATGGTGTGCATGGGTACCTTTTTTGGGGCAACCCAAAACGCCCTGAGTGCCTTTTCCGCAGAGTACGCCACAGCCGAAATCGCTGGACTTCTATACGCAGTAATGGGCCTCAGCTCAGCTGTAGCAGCGCTATCCGTCGCATTCTGGCCGCAACGGTTCAGCCTCGCTTCCCGCTGGGTAGCGGCAGCGCTGGCGATGTCCGTTTTGTCGCTCTTGCTGCTTCTCCCGGCGGGTATTTGGCCCATGATCTTTGTCTTGCTGGTACTGGGCATCCCCGTGGGGCCGGTGATGGTCACTGTCTTCAGCATCGGCGGCGTGGTGGCGCCGGCCGGCCGCATGGCCACAGTGATGACGGCACTGGCCAGCGGAATCGTGGCGGGAACAGCTTTGGGCTCCTACCTGGCCGGGCAATTGGCGCAAACGCAGGGCCCGGGTGCGGCCTTCGTCGTGTCGATGGCCGCTGCAGCCGGCCTTTTGCTGCTGGGCGTTCTCACGTGGTTGGTGATGAAGCGCCAGCCTCAGGCTTAGTGGAGCGCCCCGGCGAGGGACGAGGCCATGAGTTCCACCAACCGGAGGGACCGTTCGTCGTCGGGGTCGGCCAAATGCTGCATGCTGATGCCGTCGATCCCGGAAATGAACAAGCGCGTGATGTCCTCCAGGTTGGCGGGGACAGGTTCTCCGGCGGCTTCTGCGGCCGAACGGAACAGCTCCAGCGTCGAGTTAACCCAGCCGTCGTACATCGAACGGTTCATGAGCAACGCCTGTGGCTGGTCTTCGGCCTCTACCCGGAAGCGCCGGAGCAGCAGTTCGAAGGTCGTGACCTGTTCGTGCGGGTTCTCTGACATGCGG
Source organism: Paenarthrobacter sp. TA1.8 (assembly GCF_048595705.1). Taxonomy (NCBI): domain Bacteria; kingdom Bacillati; phylum Actinomycetota; class Actinomycetes; order Micrococcales; family Micrococcaceae; genus Paenarthrobacter; species Paenarthrobacter sp. TA1.8. Next base: position 3,120,715 of record NZ_CP184287.1, on the reverse strand, counting down.
CTCCAGATGCGTCTGGCATGGGCGCCCACCATGTGGCGCAATCCCATTCCCGGATCGGCCACAGGTTCCAGTGCCTTGGCGTAGTCCCTGCTGAGGAAGTTGTAGACCTCTTCAAGGAGTTCGTCCTTGCTCCGGAAACAGTAGTGCAGTGCCGCAAGCGGTGCTTCAGCTTCACTGGCGATTCGTCGCGTGGTTGCAGAGGCGAGGCCGTCCTGGGCGATCACCCTTGCTGCGGCTTCAACGAACTGCAGCCGCCTTTCCTCAGCGGGAACCCTGGCCATTCATGCACCTTCTTCTCTTTCAGGCGGTCTCATCGATCGTAGGCGTTAACCGCCGTGACGTCGTTTTGGCCGTGCCGGGGAGGTGGAAAAGTCCTCTGAAAGAAATTTTACGCCAAAACCTAGTCAAGTGACCCAGTCAAGCGACATACTTCTTTCAGGAACGTTGTCTGCATCACATTCAGATGCGGTGAACTGAGGAGAACTGATGGTTGATTTCGCTGATCTGGTGATCATGAATGCTTCGGTCCACACCATGGACCCGGCGGCTTCTCATCACGGGAGCGATGCCGTGGCCGTCAAAGACGGCCGCGTGGCCGCACTGGGCAACAACGATGTGAGCCAGTTGATCGGCCCCTCCACGCGCGTTATCGATGCCGCGGGTGGTGCTGTCATTCCAGGCATCAACGATGCCCACCTGCACTTCGTTTCGGCGGCCATGGCCGCCTTCGGCTATGTCCGACTGGAGCCGGCTGTGGCCCCTGACTGGGCGGCCGTCGTCGACGTCGTGGAGGCAGCGCCGGCGGGGGATGACGGCTGGGTGCGTGCCCATGGCTGGGACGAAGCGCTGCTGGGCCCGGCGCAGGGATTCCTGCTCGACGCCAGGCCGGACACGCCCGTGGTGGCGTTCGACAGCACAGGGCATCAGTTGATAGCCAACAGGGAAGCCCTGAGAAGGGCCGGAATTGACGCCGCAACACCGGACGTGCACGGCGGCGTCGTGGCGAGAACCGCCGACGGCAACCCCACAGGCCTGCTCCAGGACGGAGCCATGGAACTTCTCTCGAGGGCAATGCCGCCGGTTCCGGCGTCCACATTGCGGCCCGCCTTGTTGGCATTGCAGGAGCACCTGCACTCGCTCGGTATCACTTCCCTCACGGATCCTGGCCTGGGCCCTGCAAGTGCTGGGCTCATGGACGGTACCGGTTCGACGGCGGCACTTGAGTTGCTGGGCGACCTCGCCGCGGAGGATGAACTGACGTTGAGAATCAACGTCCTGATGCTCTTCGCGGGAACCGGGGGAGCCAATGCCGACGCGGTTAAAGCAGGCCTGCGCAGCGGACTGGCCGCTACCTACCTGAACCGCGGCATCAATCCGGAGCAGTTGCGGATCGCGGGCGTCAAGATCTTCGCCGATGGCATTCCGCGCAGCGGCACCGCGTGGATGAGTAAGCCGTATGGCAAAGCCTGTACGCACGGCAGCCTGGTGATCCAAGGGGCCACCGACGCCCAGCGGGTTGCGGAGCTGCACAAAATCCTGGGGCTGATCAACGAAGCCGGGTTGCAGGCAGGGGTCCATGCCACGGGGGACGCGGCCACCGCCGCAGCCGTTGAGGCGATCATCGCTGCGGATGACAGTGCCGAGGGCCGTCCAACGTCATCCGGGAACCGCCATTACATTATCCACGGGGCCTTCGGTGATCACGGGACACTGCGAACCATGGCGTCCCACGGCATTGGTTACAGCACCAACCCCCTCATCCGCCAAGAGGCCGGTGACATCATGCGCCAAGTTCTTGGTGAGGAGCGTTTCTCCCGGCACCAGCCCCTGAAGTCAGCGGTGGGAGCCGGAGTTCATGTCAACCTTGCCTCGGACGCCCCCGTCACCAGTACCGATTGGCGGCGCACCGTGGTGGCAGCCGTCCGCCGGGCCACACGTTCCAGACCGGGCGAACCGCGGGATCCGGAGCGGATCACCGGCCTACAGGCATTGGCTGCAATGACCATCCACGCCGCGTGGCAGGACCACGCCGAGCACTTCAAAGGTGCCCTGACACCAGGCATGGCAGCAGATCTGTGCCTTCTCTCCATCCCTTGGCCCGTGGACGAGGAGATCGAAAAGCTCCTCGACACAGAGGTCAGGCTCACACTGAGCGGTGGCCGCACAGTCCACCAATCCACCAGCTAGAACCATTCCCTTCCGTTCCAACCATTTGTGATTCAAGGAGCACCATGCGACGCACTATTCCCTTGGCCCTGGCCGCAGTTTTGTCCATGACGTTGGCAGCCTGCGGCGGCGGGACGGGCCCGGCCGCCGCCCCCGCCGCCGACGGGACCACCACGCTCAAGGTGGGAACCATCGGCATCGGTTCCGATGCCGGTATCCGCCTCGCGGCTGACAAAGGCTACTTCAAGGAGCAGGGTCTCAACGTCGAGATTTCGGTCATAGCTAATCCGCCGGCCGGTATTGCAGCTGCCCAGAGCGGCCAGATTGACGTCACCTACACGCCATCCATCCCACTTTTGAATGCACTGAGCCAGAACGTACCGCTCAAGATCATCGCAGCGGCCGATGGCTACAAGGACGGGGCTAGTGAGGGGGCGGACCTCAACCGCGTAGATGACACCGGACTCCTGGTGCAGCAGGCGTCCGCCATCAACCGGCCGAAGGACCTGGAAGGAAAGAGCGTCAGTGTTCCAGCCCGCAAGGCACAGCTGGAGGTTACGGTCAGCAAGCTCGTCAAGGACGACGGCGGCGACCCCGCCAAGGTGAACTGGATGGTCCTCGATCCGTCATCGGCACTCCAATCACTGAATTCCGGACGAGTCGATGCCGCATCCCTGGTTGCCCCGTTCACGTCCAAGGCCGCGTCGGAGGGCAACAGGCTGCTGGCCTCGCCCGGCGTCGAGTTCTTTGAACAGGGCGCGATTGGCCTCTGGGTGTCAGGGGCGAACACGGTGAAGTCCAAGGAGAAGGCGTTGGAGGGTTTCAAAGCGGCCATGTACAAGGCGAACGCCTACGCCAACGGCCACATCGATGAAGCACAGCAGCTCAGCGCCGAAATCACCAAGACTCCGCTGGAGGTCGTGAAGTCCGGCGCAGTCAACTACTGGCCGGAAGATGTACGCCTGGAAGACATTGAGCGCGCCAACAAGAACCTCGCTGACCTTGGCTTCCTGAGTGAACCCGTGAAACTGCCGGCCGACATAATTTTCGGTAAGTAGGCCGTAAGCGACATGGGAGATTCATCATGAAGGCATCCATCCGCCCTTATGTGTTCAGTGCCTTGGGTATCGCCGGAGCCCTGGTCATCTGGCAGGTTCTCGCCGCGGCAAACGTAGCAGGAAACGCCCTGCCAACGGCCACCACGGTGTTCACCACCCTTGCAGGCATTCTGGGGACCGGCACGTTCTGGTCCGCACTGGGTGCCACCATTGGCATCGCGTTGCTCGCGTTGGCTGTAGCGGCCTTGGCAGGAGTGGTTATCGGATTACTCGTGGGCAGTTTCGAATCCGTACGATACGCCACCTTGGCAGTCTTGGAATTCCTGAAGCCCGTCCCGCCCATCGTCATCCTCCCCCTCGCGGTGCTGGTACTGGGTCCTACCGCTGAGATGTCGCTCTTCCTGGTGGTGTTCGGGTGCTTGCTCCCCATCGTCATGCAAACGGTCGATGGGGTGCAGGGCACCGATCCCGTGGCACGCGATACGGCCCGCTCCTATGGCATGGGCGAGGGGGAAATCCTGGCCCGGGTGGTACTGCCCAGCGCTATGCCGTACATCGGTACGGCGATGCGGGTGGCAGCTCCTGCCGCCTTGGTGGTGACGGTCGTTGCCGGACTCCTAGGCGGGGGTCCGGGCCTCGGCCAAAGCATTTACCAAGCCCAAGCGGCAGGTGACTACGCCAGTCTCTACGCATTGGTGATTGTCCTCGGTGTCCTGGGTCTGTTGTTCCAAGGTGCCACCCGGCTGGCCGAGCGCCGGGTCCTGCACTGGCATGAGTCCTACCGGGAAGTGGTGCCCTGATGAGAAACGTCAAAATACGAAACTGGGTGATCGGTGCAGGCACGCCCGTCCTGTTGCTGGCCTCGTGGTGGTTCCTGTCCGCGAACTCCATTGATCCCTTCTTCCCGCCGCTCGAGAGCATCCTTGTCCGTTTTCAGGAGCTTTGGCTCTTTGAGCACTTCCAGTCTGACGTCCTTCTGAGCCTGGGGAACTTGTTTATTGGCTTTGCCATCGCAGCGGTGGCCGGAATTGGCCTCGGGTTTGCCACGGCGCTGGTTCCTCCCGTCCGGTGGATGATCGATCCGTTGATCCACTTCCTCCGCGGCATCCCTCCTGTGGCTCTGGTCCCGATCTTTATCTCCCTCATCGGCTTCGGAACCCAGATGCGCGTGACCAGCATTGCCCTGGCGGCATTGTTTCCGACCATGATCGCCACCGTGGACGGCATCCGCAGCGTCAGCAACGACCTCATGGACGTCGCCAAGGTGTACCGGCTCAGCCGAAAGGAACGGGTGCTCAATGTCCTGCTGCCGGCGGCGATGCCCCAAATCTTCTCCGGTCTGCAGGTGAGCCTCCAGGTGGCATTCATTGTGATGATCGCGAGCGAGATGCTGGGTAGTTCGCAGGGTATCGGAGCCATGACCTTGCTTGCACAGCAGAGCTTCATGACTGCTGACATGTGGGCCGGGATCCTGCTCCTGGGTGTCATCGGATTCCTGGTCAACATCCTGTTCAGCCTGCTTAAGCACAAGGTCTTGTCCTGGTACATCGGGTCCCGTCGCATGGCGCGTGCAGCATGAGCGCCCGGCAGGCCCCGACTCTTCCCATCCGAAACAGAAAGTCCACCATGGCACAGCAACCAGAAACCCGCATCAGTGCGACCACTCCGCGGCTGGACGTGGCCCATCTTGCCAAGACCTATGGCAGCGGCGAAAAATCACACACAGTTATTGAAGATCTCACCTTCACCGTCGATGCCGGCGAAGTTGTGTGCATCGTAGGTCCTTCAGGTGTTGGCAAGACGACACTTCTGAAGTGCTTGGCCGGGCTTCATCCGGCCAGTAGCGGACGGGCGGCCATTGACGGACGAACCATTAGCGGCCCACCTCCGGAAATGGCCTTGGTCTTTCAGGACTACAACCGCTCCCTGATGCCCTGGCTCACTGTCCGGAAGAACCTGATCCTTCCCCTGCGGCACCTCAAGCTGCCGGCGGCTGAACTCAAGGAGCGCTGCGATAGTGCCCTGTCCGCCGTCGGCCTGTTCCATGCCGACAATCAATATCCCTGGCAGTTGTCAGGCGGAATGCAGCAGCGCGTGGCGATCGCCCGGGCGCTGGCGTACCGCCCGGAGATCCTCATCATGGACGAGCCCTTCGCCTCAGTGGACGCGCAGACCCGGTTTGACCTGGAGGATCTGTGCCTGAAGATCCGGAAGGACTTCAACATGACCATTTTGGTGGTGACCCACGACATCGACGAAGCGGTCTACCTGGCAGATCGCGTGGTGGTCCTGGGTTCCAGGCCCGCCCGCGTCCTCAAGGTGGTGGACGTGGACCTGCCTGCTCCGCGTGACCAAATAACTACACGTTCCTTGCCGGACTTCGCCCGGCAACGCACCGAAGTTCTGTCCCTCATCAAGAGGCCCGCATGACGGGGCAGCACCGGGCAGCCGGCAGCCGGCGGCCCAACGTCCTCTTCATCATCGCCGACCAGCTCCGGGCCGACCACCTGGGTTTCGGTGGCAACGCCACCGTCAAGACGCCAAACCTGGACGCGCTCGCCGCCAAAAGCATTGTTTTCGAGAATGCGACCGTGGCGAATCCCACGTGCATGCCCAATCGTGCCAGCCTGATGACCGGCAGGTGGCCCTCCGCACACGGGACGCGGTGCAATGGCATTACTTTGGATCCGCTGACGCAGACCGTTCCGGGGTCCTTGGGAGCGGGCGGCTACCGCACCGTGGGCGTGGGAAAGTTGCACCACCAAAATATGGGGTGGGAATTTGAGCCGCACCAGGCCGAGGAGATCCGGGCCACCGACCCGCTGCTGTTGGACACCGGAGTAGGCGACGCCCGCCGTCAGGGCTTTCCCCCGGGGTGGGACCAATGGGAGAACCGCGACGCGCACGATGACCGCTTCATTGCGCTCCCCTCCGACTACTACGGCTACCAGCACGTAGACCTCGTAATCGGCCACGGGGACCGGCCAGGCGGCCACTACGTACACTGGGCCCGCGAACGGGGCGTCGACCCGGAAACGCTGGGAGGTCCAGGAAATTCGTCCAGCAAGTACAGCGGGTGGGATCAGGTGTACCAGACGGCTATCCCCGCTGATGTGCACCCCACAAGCTATGTCAGCGAGAAAGCAATCGAGCACCTGAAGGATGCCGCCGGGCAGGACCAGCCATTCTTCATGTTTGTGTCCTTCCCGGACCCTCACCACCCGTTCTCGCCCCCGGAAGGCTACTCGGACCTCTACGATCCCTTGGACTTGCCACTCCCGCTTGGCTTTGAGCAGGACCACTCGGCTTCGCCGGCCCATGTGAGGGACATGATGGAACACCGTGGTGAGCCAAACGCGGACCCAACCATGACGTGGGCGGCTACTGAGGAACAGTACAGGTTTGCCGCTGCCGCCCAGTATGGCCTGATCACGATGATGGACGAGCACATTGGGCGGATACTCGACGAATTGGATCATCAGGGCCTTGCCGAGGACACCATTGTGGTGTTCACAAGCGATCACGGGGACTTGTTCGGGGACCATGGCCTCATGCTGAAGCACTTTGTCCACTACCGCGCAGTGACCAATGTTCCCTTGCTGGTGCACCTTCCCGGCAGCCCGCCGCGGCGCACCGGGGCCTTGGTTTCCAGCGCGGATTTGGCCCCAACGCTTATTGAGCTCACTGGCTCCAAGGGATATCGGGGAATCCAAGGCCGCTCGCTCGTGCCACTACTGCTAGGGGACACTGAACATCATCGGGAAGCGCTGCTGGTGGAGGAAGAACAACCCTTTGGCTTGGAAGGGCTGCCAGGTCCGGTCCGAATGCGAAGCGTCATCACTGCTGAGGGCAGGTTGACCCGCTATTTCGGCACGGAGATTGCCGAACTCTACGATCACAACACCGATCCAGGGGAACTGGTCAACCGTGCGGGCGATCCTGAATTCGCCCCGCTGGAAGATCGCCTGCTGCGAGCAATGCTGGATGAGATGGCTGCCCTCACGGACCGGGGGACGGCTCCGACGGCGGCCGCATAGCCAGTGTTCGACGGCGACCGCTGGGTTCCCGTTGCGGGGAACCGTTAGTGGCTGTTGCGGTAACCGGTGGGGGAGTTCCCGAATGCTGCCCGGAAGATCCTGCTGAAATGGGCGGCGTCGGTGAACCCCCACCGGGCTGCGATGGCAGTGACCGGTCGATCGGCCAGGACCGGATCCCTGAGGTCGCGCCGGCATCGTTCGAGTCGTCGTTGTCGTATGGAAGAAGCCACGGTCGTCCCGATTTCCTGGAAGAGATCGTGCAGGTGCCGCGTGGAGATGTAGTGGGCAGCGGCGATGGTTCCGGGGGAGAGCTCCGGGTCGCCGAGGTTGGCTTCAATGTAATCGTGGATGCGGCCCAGCAGCAGGAGGTGCGGATCCCGGCCCGTCTCGATCAGCTGATCGAGTTCACCGTTGAAGAGTGTGGTCACCAGGTCCAGGGCGTTGTGGACCAAGCGGAGCCCATTCGTGCCGGAGAGGGCCTCGAGGTTGTCGGCCAGTTTTACCAGAAAGGGGCTGATTAATTCGCCGAGGCCCTCGTCGCCCGGAATGCGCAAGGCAGTGACATGGCCCATGGCTTCGGCTGGCAGGTCCAGCAGCACGTGCGGGAACATGAGCACCAGAGTGCGGAAGTCGTCGTCGAAAGTTAATTGATAGGGCCGGGAGGTGTCATAGATGGAGAGATCACCGGGACGCAACACGGCTTCGCGTTCGTCCTGAACCAGGCGGCCCGAACCAGCGAGTTGGATGCTGAGTTTGAAGAAGCGCCCTGTGGACTTTGCAATCAGCTCCGGCGTGCGCAGGACGGTATGGGGTCCGGCAGTAATCTCCACCACGGAGATCTGCCCCAGCACCCGGGCTCGCATGGTTCCGTGGAAGGTTGCCCCGTGGAGGGAAGAACTGCGCGGCCCCGTTGCCAACAGAGGCACGAAGGAGGTGGATATTGCTTTGCTCCACTCCTGGAACGACTCCGCCACGGTGGTTTCCACGGTTGCGGGGCCCGTATCAGCCGCGACGGTCATCAAACTCCCTTTCAATGGCCCGCGGGCGACGCCGCCTCCGGGGCCGGTATGCCGATAACGCGGACGTGAGCTTGCCCACGATTCTACACCGGGGCACACGTGCCGCCGTGCTTGCGTGCAGCGACAAATACCCTGCCGTGTGAGACAAGTCACGCACGCTCCCTGCGGTGGAAGATTGCGGAATGACAGACACCGTGCCGTGCAATCTCCCGCGGCACCGAGGCAGGAGCACACTATGAGCGTGGATAACCCCGTCAAGGGCAGGACCGCTGGAACAGTCGGTACCAAAAGGCGGCTCGGCGTACCGGCAGTGACCTTCATGATTATCGCGGCCTCCGCACCGCTGACCGTGCTGGCGGGAGGCGTGACCACCACCTTCGCGGTCACCGGCGTGACCGGGGTGCCGTTGTCATTCCTGATTCTGGGCGGAATCCTGGCGCTGTTCGCCGTGGGCTATGCGGCAATGAGCCGCTACGTCACCAACGCCGGCGCCTTCTACGCCTACATAGCGCAGGGCATCTCCAGGCCCGCCGGTGTGGGGGCATCGCTGATTGCACTCATGGCCTACAACCTGATGCAGGTGGGCATTTACGGGTTGTTCGGCTTCACGGTCTCCTCGCTCCTGTCCGCGCGGCTTGGCATCAGCGTTCCCTGGTGGATCCCGGTGCTCGTCTGCATTGCCGTCGTCGGATGGCTGGGTGTGAACAGGGTGGACCTGTCCGCAAAGGTGCTTGGTGTCCTGGTGGCCCTCGAATTCCTGGTGGTGATCGTGTACGACATCGTCAGCCTGGCTGTGGCTCCGGAAGGCATCAGCGCAGTGACTTTCAGCCCCGAAAGCCTCTTTGTTCCCGGGATCGGCGCAGTCCTCTCCTTTGGAATAGCCGCCTTCATGGGCTTCGAATCCGCTGCAATCTATGGTGAGGAATCCAAGGACCCCAAACGAACGGTCGCAAGGGCAACGTTTGCAGCTGTGGGAATCATTGCCGTGTTCTATGCCGTCTCCGCCTGGGCAATGACCGTAGGGGCAGGACCGTCCGCCGTTGTCGAGGCGGCAACTACCAACGGACCAGATATGATGTTCGCTTTCCTTGGCGCCCACGGGGGCCTACTGCTCAGCGACATCGCCCAGGTTCTCTTTGTCACCAGCCTTTTCGCCGCACTCGTTAGTTTCCACAATGCCGTAGCACGCTATTTCTTCTCCCTCGGCCGCGAGCGCGTCCTGCCGTCGGCGCTCGCCAAGGTGCGGGCGGAAAGTGGGGCGCCGTTCGCCGGTTCGCTGGCGCAAACGGTGATCGCCGTCGTCGTAACGCTTGGCTTTGCGATTGCCGGTGCAAGTTCCGAACTCGGTGAACTGTATCCCGTGCTGACCATGTTCACTTGGCTGACCAACAGCGGTGCCATGGGGCTGGTGCTGCTGATGACCGTGGTGTCGGTAGCTGTAATCGGTTTCTTCCGGCGGCAGCAGCACGGGGCAAACCTGTGGGTAAGGGTGATCGCTCCAAGCCTGGGTTTCGTGCTTCTTGCCGTTGTCTTTGTGCTCATCATGGCGAACTTCAACGTCCTGCTGGGACAGACCGAGTCAACGGCCGCTACGTTCGTCTTGCCGTTGCTGGTGCTGCTGCCCGGGGTTGCGGGCGTCATCTGGGGCTTGCGCCTCCGGCGCTCGCAGCCTGCCTTGTACGCTCGGATCGGCCACGGCTCGGAGGACTGATAACCCGCGCAACAAAGATGAAGCCCCGGCGGGCGTTGCGCTCGCCGGGGCTTCATTGTTGTCCTCTTTGCTTGGGCTAATCCCGCATGGCCGGGTCCAGGGCGGGGTTCAATGCCGGGCTGTGCTGGGTGATGCTGATCAGGCGGCCGTGTGCACCGAAGGTGAAGTGCACGGGTTCCGTTCCTGCCTCGTCCCAGCCGAAGAGGCTGCCATGGGACCTGATGGCGTTGGGATCACGGTGGTCGGCGACGGTGACCGAGCCGCAGGGTATGACCTTCTCGCGCCAAGTGAAGACGAAAATCCCGGGGCGGACCTGAAATACGGTGTTGGAGTCCGTGTCTGCCAATCCGCGCTCCGGACCTGCCAGGCACTGCCACGTGTACCAGGTTGGGCTGAGGTAGATGTGTTCGTAGGCATGCGTTTCGCTGTAGACCCATTCGACGCGGCGGCCGATGAGTGCACGGCTTTCGGAGATTTCCGTGCCCGTGGCGCGGTATCCATCGAGCGTCCCTGGGCGGAAATCGTGATTGACGGCCACGCTGGAGGGGGTTGCCCTGCCGAGCGTGGCGCCAATGTAGAGTGCGCGGCCGTGTAAAAGGTCCAACACCAGGGAAACGGCGAGTTCCGGGTCCTGGGGGCTCTGCCATTGGGCGTAATACAACTCCTCGGCCACCAGGAAGGCCTCGTAGGTGGATGTTCCGGCGTGACTGGCGGCAGCCCATTGGACTTCTTCGTCGTCGAAGCTGAAAGTCATGGGTCCGCCGTCGCCGCTGACGGAAAACTGTTGTCCTGCCAGGTCTTGCACGGTAGGGGCCTTGTTGGCGTCGAAGCCGGGGGCCAGGCCGTCCAGTGGCAGCCAGTTGGAGGTATCAAGGAGATTCAGGCTCATGGGTTCCTTCTCGTGCTCGAAAGAAGGACCGGACGGTGTGTCCGGTCCTTGTTCGAGTATTCGCTTTCCCCAAGCTGCCGTCTTGTGCTGTGGGGCACGTCACTTGACCTGAAAGGAATGGTTCAGGGAGGAGGTTTCAGGCCAGCTGGCTTTCGATCCGCGCGGCACTGGCGGCCAGCGCCTTGCCCACGGCGTCAGCGTCCTGGTCCAAGCGGATATAGACGACGGCGATCGCCGCCGGCCGGCCGCCAGGAACCCGGATGGGGGCAGCGATGGAGGACAGGCCGGCGATGACTTCGTCGTGGCTGGTTGCGTATCCCAGGCGGCGGGCCTCGTGCGCTTCGGCGCGGTAGGGGTTTCCTGCTCCTACCTGCTGCCAGCGGTCCTCGGTCATGGTTGATTGGATGGCGATCCCGGGAGCGCCGGTGGCGATGGGGTGGCGGTTGCCCGGGTGCTGGGCGAGGGCGGCACCTGAGTGTCGCGGCTCAACGGTGACCAGGTTGATGCATTCCTGGTGGTCCCACACCGCCACGAATGCAGTCATGTGCAGTGTGTTCGCCAACTGGGTGAGCTCGGGTAGTGCTGCCGATTGCAGGTTCCGCGAGACTCCGCGGGCCAGGACCGACAGCCCGGGGCCAGGCTGCACGCGGCCGGAGTCGTCACGCACCAGCAGCGAATGGTCCTCCAGCGTCCGCAGAATTCGGTAGGCCACGGACCGATGGACGCCGAGGGCCTCCGTGAGTTCGGCGATGCTGAGGGGGCGTTCGGCTGCCGCCAGAATTTCCAGCGCACGGATTCCGCGGGAGAGCGTTTGCGACGGCGGAACCTGCGTTGCCGTTTCCGGCGGACCTTTGACGTCGCTGCGGGGATTCATGCGAACCATTCTATGGTGGCCGACACGACAGGGGTCTGTGCTTTGAGTCACAGGTTGTAGTATTCTTTCCTAACTGACCGTTCTGTCGGTTAATGCAAGTCCCGCGCCGACCAGTCACTCTCACCCCATGGAGTTCCAATGACCGAAACTTCCACTGTCGATTCACCGTCAGGGCCCAGCACCAAGCGCGAAGAGCGCCGGGTTCTGGCCGGGACGCTGGTGGGCACCACCATTGAGTGGTACGACTTCTTCATCTTTGCCCAGCTGACGGCCACGCTGTTGGCCCCGTTGTTCCTTTCTCCTTTGGAGAAGTCCAACCCGGGCGTCGCTCAGCTCCTGTCGTTCGCCACGATCGGCATCAGCTTCTTGTTCAGGCCTCTGGGTGCGTTCGTAGCCGGGCACCTCGGTGACCGCCTCGGCCGCAAGGCCGTGCTGGTTATGACGTTGGTCATGATGGGTGCTGCCACCGCGTTGATCGGGATGCTGCCCACCTATGCCACCATCGGCGTCTGGGCTCCTATCCTGCTGATCACCCTGCGCGTTGTCCAAGGATTCTCGGCCGGCGGCGAATGGGGTGGTGCTGCGCTGATGGCTGTGGAGCACGCGCCCCTCAAAAAGCGCGGACTTTTCGGCGCCTACCCGCAGATCGGTGTTCCGATCGGCATGATCCTGGCCACCGGGCTGTTGTTCCTGCTGCAGTCGGGCATGTCCAAGGAAGATTTCGCGTCTTGGGGATGGCGCGTTCCGTTCCTGCTGTCCGTGGTCCTCATTGTGGTGGGCTACCTGATTCGACGCGCAGTTGGCGAAAGCCCTGTCTTCAAGGAGATCGCCCAGCGAAAGGCTGAAAGCAAGGCACCCTTGGGCGAACTGTTCCGGAAGAACAAGAAGGAAGTAGTCCTGGCCGCGCTGATCTTCATCGCCAACAACGCCGCTGGTTACTTGTTGATTGCCTTCTTCATCTCCTACGCCACACGTACGTTGAAGATGCCCACGCCCCAGGTTTTGCTGGCCACCACCATCGCGTCCTTCGGCTGGCTCATCTTCACTATGGTGGGCGGCTGGTTGTCGGACAAGATAGGCCGCGTCAAGACTTTCCTCATCGGCTACGGCCTGGTCTTTGCCTGGATGATTCCGATGTTCGTGCTGATCGATTCCAAGGACATCGTGCTCTACGGAACGGCATTGTTCGTCCTCACCATTGGGTTGGGTCTGTCCTACGGTCCGATGTCTGCCATGTATGCCGAAATGTTCCCGGCGCAGGTCCGCTATTCGGGAATTTCCATCGGGTACGCGTTGGGTGCAATTCTGGGCGGCGCTTTCGCTCCGCTCATTGCCCAAGCACTCCTGGACACCACCAAGTGGTCCGGCTCAGTAGGCATCTACATCATGGTGCTGTGCGTCATCTCTGCCATAGGCGTGATCCTGGCCAAGGAAACCCGCGGCCGGCCGTTGGGCTACAGCGTCCATCACTAGACGCTCCAACAGAGTCCAAAAAGACGGGCGCGGTCCAGGGGACCGCGCCCGTCTTTGCGTCCATGCAGGACTCTTCGCGTTTATGGACGACGGCGACTACTTGCGGCCGCTGGCCTCTGCAGCTTCAAGTTGAGCTACGACGTCGTCGTCCGACAACTGCTCGAAGCGTTCGTAGAAGGCGCCAACAGCATGGAACTTTCCGGGCGTGTGCAATGCCATCACAAAGTCGCAAACCCGACCCAGCGACGTCGAGGCTTCCAGCGAGGCAACCGGTACCGCGGCGACGATGGTGCTGGCACCGCCCGCCCGGACCGCCTCCACGGCTGCCCGCATGGTGGCTCCCGTAGCCAGTCCGTCGTCGGCCAGCACCACGGTCTTCCCCCGGAGATCGTGGCCGATACCCGGGTAGCGGTTGGCGCGTCGGATAAGTTCGGCACGCTCATGCGCTTCCACTGCATCCAAGGCGGACTGGGAAATGCCGTGGGCGAGGACGAGCTCCTTCAGGGGCCTGTTGACGATCCGCAGGACGTCCCCCCGGGACCAAGCCAATGCCCCGAAAGCGGTCTCGTCACGCCCCGGAATGCCCAGCTTGCGGACCAGCACAGCGCCAAACGGCAAGTACAGTTCTGCAGCTGCGGCTGCGGCTACCGGGACCCCGCCACGGGCCAGACCAAGGACGATGGTATCCGGCCGTTCCCTCAGCTGGGGCAGTCCTTCAGCCAGGCGTCGACCGGCTTCCGCGCGGTCCTTGAAACGCATGCCCATCTGCTCCACTTCCACGTAATTCGTTGCACTCCCAAGCCTACCGTCCAGACCTTGCCCGGTGGCGCCCCCGCTGAAAGCATGGCCTTGTGAACAAGCCCATCGGATATTGGATCAAAAGGCTGGACGCCGCATTGGAAGTCCAGCTGGACGCCACCTTGGCCAGGATCAAGCTCACTAAGCGCCAATGGCACACCTTGGGCACTCTTTCGGAGGGTGCCCTGCTGCCTGATCAGCTGGAGGACATCCTCCAGCCGCTGTGGGGCGGCGACGTCCGGCTGCGCGAGCGGGAACTTGCAGCCTTGGTGGGGCGGGGAATGATCACCATGATCGATGACAGGCTGGCACTGAGCGAACGCGGTCGGGAAAAATACCACGAGGCCCAGCGGATGGTGGAAGATGCGCGTCAGGACCTGTCCATGGGCATCGGCATCGACGAGTACGCAATGGCCCTCAGCGTGCTGGAACGCATGAGCCTTAATGCTGAGCGGCTGGCCCGCTGACCTTCTATACCCCGAGGAATTCGACGGCGGCTTCCTTGAACGCCCGGCTGGTTATCACATTGGTATGGGTGCGCCCCGGAATCACCAGGGTCTCCACCATGCCTCCACGCTTGCCGGCGATCGAGGCCAACTCGGGCATGGTGGCCGCCCGTTCGTCTTTCTCCCCGGCTACGAGCAAGAGGGGCATGTGCGGGGCGGCCTCCGCGGGATCAAAGGGCTCGCCCTTGATGGCCTCTATGAGCGACAACATGGCGAACAGGTTGTTGCTAGGAAGCATCTGGGCCATCTTCAGCAGCCCGGCGGTGGAGGCGTCTTCAATAGGTGTGCCGTCTGCCAGGTGCCGCTGCGCAGCGACGAGGTCGAAAGCTGCCAACGGATCTGCTGAACTCGGCCCACCCAGGACAATGCGGTGAACCAGGTCCGGCTGGGTGGCGCCAAACTCCCAAGCCAGCCGCGATCCCAGCGAGTAGCCGATGACGTCCAGTCCCGTGGACGGGTCGCCGTCGCGCAAGGGCCGCGCGCCGGCGTCGGTCACTATTTGGAGAAGGTCAGCGCGGATGCGGCTGGGCGTGTACGAATCCAGGTCCTCGGGGGAGTGGCTCCGGCCGTGACCCGGAAGGTCCACAGTGATGACCCGGCGGCCGGCATCCTGAAGGGTGGTGATCCATCCGCTGTCCACCCAGTTCAGTTTCGTGGAAGAAGAGAAGCCGTGAATCAGCAGGACGGGGCGCAGGCCGGCGTCGGCGGCCGGCTCGTGAACTTCCACGAACAACCCGGGGTCCGTTCCCTCTACCGTGTGCCTGTGCTGTTCCATGGTGTGCCTGCCGGTCATCATGTCAGTCCTCATCGAGTACGGCGCTCAGGCGGACCCGGCGCTTGGGTGCTTCGTCCTTCGGAACAGTGCCCACGATCCCGGCGGTGTCGTCCGGAACCTCGAACACAATCAGCGGTTCGCCAACGTTGATGGTGTCACCGGGCGCCCCGTGAATACGCACCACTTTACCCGCCTGCGGGCTCGGCAATTCGAGGGCCGATTTTGTGGTTTCGAGCTCCACGATCGGTTGGTTGCGTTCCACCTGCTGGCCGGGCTCCACGAGCCAGTCCAGCACGGTCGCCTCAATGAGGCCCTCGCCGAGGTCGGGGAGCGGGAAGGAAATTTCAGCCACGGCGGTACTCCAGTACGCGTTGGATCCCAAAGAGGATGCGGTCGATGTTGGGGATGTACTCGTCCTCCAGGTCTCCGGAGGGGTAGGGCACGTCGAAGCCGGTCACGCGTTCAACCGGCGCCTTGAGTGTAGCGAAGCAGCTCTGCGTGATGAGCTGGGCCACCTCCGCACCCAAACCTGAGGTCAGCGGCGCTTCATGGACGACGACGGCGCGGCGCGTCTTCCCGACGGACCTCGCCAGGGCTTCTGCGTCGATCGGTTTCAGCCAGCGCAGGTCCAGGACCTCGACGTCGATGCCGTCCTCGGCCGCCAGCTCGGCAACCTGCAGGCAGCGCGAGACCATGGCACCCCAGGCAACCAGGGTGAGGTGACGGCCTTCCCTGGCCACCCGGGCGCCGGTGAGGCTGCCGCCGTAGGGCGTGTCGCCGTCGTGGGCTGCCTCGCCGGGCACCGCGGTGGTGACGTCCACCGGCCCCTTTTGCCAGTAGCGCGATTTGGGCTCCATGAAGATCACCGGGTCCGGCCGGGTGGCAGCGTACTTCAGCAGGTGGTAGGCGTCGTGCGGGTTGGAGGGGGAGACCACCTTGAGCCCGGGAACGTGGGCGAAGAGCGCCTCCAGGCTCTCGCCGTGGTGTTCCGGTGCGCGAATGCCGCCGAAGCTGGGTACGCGCAAGGTGATGGGCATGGGCAGGGTGCCGCGGCTGCGGTAGTTCATCCTCGCGATTTGGCAGACGATCTGGTTGATGGCCGGGTAGGCGAAACCGTCGAACTGGACTTCCGGGATGGGGTGGAAGCCTGCCATTGCCAGGCCCACGGACATGCCGAGGATGCCGGACTCGGCAAGCGGGGTGTCGAAGACGCGTGCCTCGCCATGTTTCGCCTGGAGGCCGTCGGTGATGCGGAAGACGCCGCCCAGCTGTCCGCAGTCCTCGCCAAAGATGACGGCCTTGGGGTTCTCAGCCAGGATTTCGTCGAGTGCACGGTTGAGTGCTTGCTGCATGGACAGCTGTTGAACGCCGGCTGTGGCGGTTTCCGTGCTGTTGTCTTTTATTCGCAGATCGGTGATGGTCTCAGGCATGTTCTGACTCCTCGCGCCACGCGGTGGCCTGGGATTGAAGGGCTGGCGTTGGTTCCTGGAAGACCAGGCTGAACATTTCGGCGCCGGGCCTTGGGCCCAGGTCCGCTATGCCCGCCCGGACGGCCTCTTCTTCCTCTACGGCCAATCGTTGTGCATCCGCGAAGAAGGCCTCGTCGGCCACTCCTTCGGCGAGGAGGCGCTGCTTGAACCGCTCCAGCGGATCCTCGCCGGCGTCGAGGCGTTCCTCCTCCAGCGTGCGGTAGCGGCCGGGATCGTCCGCGGTGGAGTGCGGACCGCGGCGGTAGGTCATGGCCTCGATGACCACGGGTCCGTTGCCCGCACGGCAATGCGCGAAAGCAGAACGAGTGGCTTCGTAGACTGCCACGACGTCATTGCCGTCCACTTGCACGGACGGGATTCCGTACCCTGCGGCGCGAGCTGCGACGGAGCCTCCGGCAACTTGGCGTTCCGTAGGGACGGAGATGGCCCAGCCGTTGTTTTGGATGAAGAAGACCACAGGGGCTTTCATGACTGCGGCGAAGTTCATGGCTTCGTGGACGTCGCCCTGGGAGGAAGCTCCGTCGCCAAAGTACGTCATGGCTACGCCCGTTTCACCTGTGGCATGGCCGGCCAGGGTTTGGCCGTGGGCCCAACCCACAGCGTGCAGCACTGACCCTGCCACCACGGCCTGGATGGGTGCGAACCTGGATTCCAACGGGTTGTACATTCCGCCGTGCCATGTGGCCTTGTGTGTGGACATGTAGCCCACCATGTCCAGGCCCATCGCCCGTGCAACACCCATCTCGCGGTAGGTGGGGAAGACGAAGTCCCTGGTCCGGTCAACGGCGTAGCCGCTGCCCACCTGCGCGGCCTCCTGGCCGAGCTCCGGTGCGTAGCCCGGGATGATCCCTTGGCGCTGCCAAGCCACGGCCGAAGTGTCCAGGTGCCGGACGGCTGCCATCAGGGTGTACAGCTCACGTAGTTGCTGGTGGGTGAGCGGGGCCGCGTCATCATCGACGGCGGCCAGCACAGGATGTGTAGTCATGGCTGTGACCCTAGTCACCCAGTGGGGGTGTGCGCAATCAGCTCAGTTCAAACGAAACACTTTGTACAATTTGGGTACACAAAGAAGCCCTGCACAGTACAAACTGTGCAGGGCTTTCTTGCGGTGATGAGCAGTTGGTTACTCGACGGATGTGGAGTGTTTGGCGGCCTTTGACTTGGCGTTGATGAAGCAACCGGCGGCTATGACCAGGATCAAAATGAATGTTCCGATCAGCTGTCCGGCACTTTCCGGGTTGGCGAAGCCCACCACCAGGATCAGGCCCAGCAGGACGAGGCCGACGATGGTGAGGAAGGGGAATCCCTTCATGCGCAGCGGTAGCTCTGTGCCGTCCCGATCCGCTCTGCGGCGCAGGATAAATTGCGACACCAGCGCCGTACCCCAGACCACCAGGCAAGTGGAGCCCACAAGGTTCAGCAAGGCGGGCAGGATTTTTTCCGGGAACAGCAGTTCAAGGACCGTTGCGATGAAGCCGAAGGCAACCGAAATTCCGACGGCGGCAACGGGAACCTTTGAGCCGCTGAGGCGGGACAGGAAGCGGGGAGCTTCCCCCCGCTCTGAAAGGGAGAAAATCATGCGGGAGGCGCCGTAGAGATTGGCGTTGAGCGCGGACAGCAGGGCAACGACAGCCACCAGGGTGATGGCTGCGCCGGCGCCGGGGATTCCCGCGAGGTCCAGCACGCCGGCGAACGGGGACTTCAGGCCCTCCGAGCCCACGGGGAGAACGGCTGCGATGACAAACACGGAGCCGATGTAGAAGACCAGGATGCGCCAGACCACCGTGCGGATGGCCTTGCCAACGCTATGGGCAGGGTTCTCTGTTTCGGCAGCAGCAACGCTGACGATCTCGGTTCCACCGAACGCGAAGATCACGACGAACAGGGCGGCGGCGATGCCACCGATGCCGTTGGGTGCAAAGTCGCCAAAAGCTGAGAATCCGGGGGAGGGGACGTTCGGGAGCCAACCGAACAGCAGGGCTGCGCCGATCAGCAGGAAGATGACGATTGCTGCCACCTTGAGGATGGCGAACCAGAATTCGAACTCGCCGAAGTTGCGGACGCCCACCAGGTTGATTCCGGTGAAGACCACCATGAAGACCAGTGCAAGGACCCAAACGGGGATGACCGGCCAGATGGAGAACAGGAGTCCGGCTGCGCCGATGGCTTCGGCGGCAATGACCACCACCAGCTGGAGCCACCACAGCCAGCCGATGGTTCCGCCGGCGGTCTTGCCCATGGCTTTCTCCGCGTATACGGAGAACGCGCCGCTGTTCGGGTTGGCGGCTGCCATCTCGCCGAGGGCCCACATGACCAGGATGATCAGCGTCCCGGCCACGAGGTAGGAAATAAGCACTGCCGGGCCGGCGGCCTGGACGCCCGCTCCGGAGCCGAGGAAGAGGCCTGCGCCGATCGCACTTCCGAGCCCCATCATGGTGAGCTGGCGCGGTTTGAGTGAATGGCCGAGGCCGGATGTTGGGGCAGGAGCCGCGATGGACTTCGTTGTCATACGTGTCTACCTTCTATGGATTACATGCTGGTTTGGCGTGCTGGCCTCATGGGCTTGGCACGCAGGCGTCGACGACGCAGCAAGAGCCGTGGAATAATTCTCGCAGTTTGTAAGATACATCACTTTTTGTTTTAGCGATGTGATGGGTACGGATCCCCGGGGACAGGAACTTTGATGCTGGTCGATGCGCTTGATGCAAAAATTGTACGTTTCTTCACCGATTCACCGCGATCCTCAGTGCTGGAGGCCTCCCGCGTGCTCAAGGTTGCCCGGGCAACGGTGCAGTCCAGGATCGACCGAATGATTGAGAACGGTGTTATTGGTTCCTGGGTTCCACAGCCTGATCCCGCCAATTTCGGTTTCCCGGTGGTGGCGTTCTGCTCGGTGACCATCACGCAGGAGATAGGCCACGACGCAATCATCGAAAGCCTGAGTGCCATCCCGGAGATTATTGAGGTCCACACAGTCACGGGAAACTCGGACCTCATGGTGAGGATCGCGGCGCGGTCCAACCCGGATATGCAGCGCGTCCTCGATGCCATGATCGCAACCAAATCGGTGGTCCGGTGCTCGTCGGTCATTGTCCTGAACAGCCACATCCAAGGTCGCACTTTGCCGCTGCTGGAAGCGGCCGTGAAGGCAGTGTGACGCAAGGCATTTTGCTAACCACCGGTCGAGTCGTACCATTAGTTCTAGTCAACATGACTTTAACTAACACTCCGCCTTGGTGGGAGCGTTTGGGACGGCGATGAAGCGAGGTGAACGCCGTGAACACCAACTCAGCAAACGTCGCCGAGAGGCGGCTCGCGCCGCCGTCGTTGGCTATTTCTACGGTGATTTTCGCCCTCCGTCCCAGCGAGAAGTCCGGGCGCCCCACGCTGTGGCTGCCGCTGGTCCGCCGCATCCGCGAACCCTACAAAGACATGTGGGCCCTCCCCGGTGGGCCGTTGGCCCACGACGAATCGCTCCAGGACGCGGCTTCGCGGAACCTCCGCGAAACCACCGGCCTCGCGCCCCACTACCTGGAGCAGCTCTACGCGTTTGGAGGCCTCCACAGGTCACCCACCCAGCGGGTCGTCTCCATTGTGTACTGGGCTTTGGTTCAACCCACCGAAGCTGCCCTCGCCGACGAATCCGAGAATGTGCGCTGGTTCCGGGCAGACCGGCTAGGCGAACTGGCCTTTGACCACAACGCAATCGTTGACTACGCCCTCTGGCGGCTCCGCAACAAGATGGCGTACGGGTCCATCGCTTACCACCTGCTGGGAGAGTTCTTCACCCTCGCCCAGGTCCGCGAAGTCTACGAGGCCGTGCTGGATCGCCAGCTCGATCCCGCGAACTTCCGCAGGCACGTCAAGGCAACACCGGAAATCGAAGAAACCGGTGAATACCTCCAAGGCGGAAAACACCGCCCACCACGCCTCTACCGCTTTACCGGCACGCCCGGCCTCGGGCCAGATAACAGGAGTACACCATGAGCAGCGTCAACACTGCCGTCCAGCTGATCACTCGCGAGGAAGCCGAGAAGGGCCTCTCCCGCGCAGGGTCCACGTGCAGCCCGGCCTTGGCCAGGGGCCCATGGGAGTACGACCTTGCCGAGGCCCTCGCCGGCGAGCCCGCCTACGGCCCGGGAGCCTCAAGCGACGACGTTGCGCCCCAAGCCACGCCGCGCCAAGGCCAGCTGCCGGAAGAGTACAAGAAGGCCACCGACGCCGAACTTGACGCCCGCATCCGGGCCGCCAAGGCGACGCTCGGGGACCGCGCCGTAATTCTGGGCCACTTCTACCAGCGTGACGAAGTCATCCAGTACGCAGACTTCGTCGGCGACTCGTTCCAGCTCGCCAACGCAGCACTGACCAAGCCGGACGCCGAAGCCATCATCTTCTGTGGTGTGCACTTCATGGCCGAAACAGCGGACATCCTCTCAACGCCTGAACAGGCCGTGATCCTGCCGAACCTCGCTGCGGGTTGCTCCATGGCGGACATGGCGGACGAAGACTCCGTTGAGGAATGCTGGGAGCAGTTGGAGGAAATATTCGGCACGGAGCCGGACGCATCAGGGCGTGTACCCGTCATCCCCGTCACGTACATGAACTCTTCCGCTGCGCTCAAGGCGTTCTGTGGGCGCAACGGTGGAATCGTCTGCACCTCGTCCAACGCCAAAGTGGTCCTGGAATGGGCCTTCGAGCGCGGTCAGCGGGTCCTGTTCTTCCCCGATCAGCACTTGGGCCGCAACACCGCCAAGGCACTGGGCGTCCCGCTGGAACAGATGCCCATGTGGAACCCGCGCAAGGAACTCGGCGGCAACGACGAACAAGCGCTCCTGGACTCCCGCGTCATCCTCTGGCATGGCTTCTGCTCAGTCCACAAGCGCTTCAACGTAGGCCAGATCGAAAAAGCCCGGCTGGACTTCCCTGGCGTCAACGTGATCGTCCACCCCGAGTGCCCCATGGAGGTAGTGGACGCCGCCGACTCCGCCGGTTCCACCGACTTCATCAAGAAGGCCATCGCTGCCGCAACTGAACCCACCACGTTCGCTATCGGCACCGAGATCAACATGGTGAACCGGCTCGCCGCCGAAAACCCGCAGCACACCATCTTCTGCCTCGATCCCGTCATCTGCCCGTGCTCCACCATGTACCGCATCCACCCCGGCTATCTCGCCTGGGTCCTTGAGGAGCTCGTGGAAGGACGCATTGTCAACCGGATCACGGTGGACGACTCCGTGCAGGAAAACGCCAAGATTGCGCTGGAGCGCATGCTGGCAGCCAAGCCGGCCTAAGCCAGTCGGCACACCCCATCTGGCACTTCACTCCGGACTAGCCGAATCGAGCCTCACATGACTACAGCGAGCGTTGCTGAAGGGCCTGCCCCCAAGCGGCTGATCGTCGTCGGAAGCGGAATTGCAGGACTGTACTCCGCGCTGCTTGCCGCGGAAGCCGGTGCGGAAGTGGTACTGCTGACCAAGGGTGCGCTCGCGGACAGCAACACCTACTACGCCCAGGGTGGGATCTCCGCCGTGCTGGACGAGCCAGCCCCCGGTGACACGGTGGCTGCGCACATCGCTGACACCCTCAAAGCCGGGGCAGGCCACTGTAACGAAGAAGCAGTACGGGTGTTGTGTACCGAGGCGCGGCTGGACATTGCCGGGCTAGGACGGTTCGGCGTGCAGTTCGACCTCGACGACGACGGCGACCCCGCCTTGGGTCTTGAAGCTGCCCACTCGGCTCCGCGTATCCTGCACGCCGGCGGCGACGCCACCGGTGCGGGAGTGGCGGCAGCGCTGATCAGGACAGTCCTGGATTTCCAAGCGGCGGGCAGGATCCAGGTCATCGGGCACGCCCAGGTCACTTCGCTCTCATTGGGCGGACCGCAGGGTGGCCGCGTGGTGGGGGCCAATTTCCTCCACGACGGACGCCACCTCGGCGTCCACGGCGACTCCGTCCTCCTCGCCACGGGCGGAGCCGGACAGCTTTTCGCCCAAACCACCAACCCGGCGGTTGCCACAGCAGATGGTTTGGCGCTCGCATGGCGTGTTGGAGCCGCGGTTGCAGACCTCGAGTTCTTCCAGTTCCACCCAACATGCATGGTGCTCCCGGCAGCGGCCAGGGAAGCAGAAGGGAACAACGACCCCCTGCTCATCTCTGAAGCAGTGCGCGGCGAAGGGGCCATCCTGGTCGATACCACCGGGCTCCGGTTCATGCCCGATTACCACCCTGACGCAGAACTCGCGCCACGGGACGTCGTCTCCCGCAGCATCGCCCTGCACCTGGCAAAACTCGGCGACCCCAACGGCCACGTCTTCCTCGACGCCACCGTGATCGAAGAACAACGAGGCCAAGGCTTCCTGGCCAAGCGCTTCCCCACCCTCAGCAAGCGGACGCGCCAGGCCGGCGTCGACTGGACCCGGCAACTTGTTCCCGTTGCACCAGCGGCCCACTACTGGATGGGCGGGGTGGTGACCGACCTGTACGGCCGCACGTCTGTTCCTGGTTTGCTCGCTGCCGGCGAAGTCGCTTGCACCGGTGTACAAGGTGCCAACCGGCTGGCCAGCAACTCCCTGCTCGAAGGCCTCGTGTTCGGGCGCAGGGCTGTTGAGGGGTTCCTCGGGGGTAGTTCCACAGGTCCCTTGGCGCCTGCGCTCGAGCCTCGTACCGGCGATCGCCTCGCAAGCTCGGCGGCCGGTTCGGGCTCTCACGCGACAACGGCGCTGTCGGGACCTCTGGAACTACCGGTTGTTGACCGCGCCCGTCCGCTGTCGGGGCCTTCGGCGCCGCTGCTGGAAAGTGTTACCTCCACCCACTCGCCGGACGCTTGGGAGTTGGAGTTGGGTCCGGTGCCTGCTCCGGTTTCCTGGGAGTTTGAGTCTTTGCCGGGGCCGGGTGCTCTTGAGACGTCGTTTGGGCAGGCGGGGGCGTTTTCGCGGGGGGCTTTGCGGCGTTTGATGACTGCGAAGGCCGGGGTTTTGCGTGATGGCGGATTGCTTCGAGAGGCCGGCGTGGCATTGGCTGCGTGGGCGGGGGATGTTCTGCCGTTGAATGTTCCGGATTCCCTTGATGTCCGGGAGCATGAGGACGCCAATCTGCTGTTGGCGGCCCAGTTGCTCGTCCACGCGGCCCGGGAGCGGCGGGAGTCGCTGGGAGCGCATTACCGCAATGACAGCGTGAGGGAACCAGCCGCCGTCGAGGAATTTGATAAGCGTTACACCATGAGCCGGAAAGCGAGCCTCGTCAATGACTAACCTGACCCTCCCCGCAGCCCCCGTCCGGGACATCCTGGAACGGGCATTCGCGGAGGACGCACCCAGCGGCGACATCACCTCGCAACTACTGATCCCTGCCGATGCCCGGGCCACCGCCGTGCTGAACGCGCGCGTCCCCGGAGTCTTCAGCGGCGGTACCGTCTTCCGCGACGCCATGAAGCTTGTGGACCCGGACACCGAGGTGGAGCTACTGCTCGCTGACGGTGAAGCGTTCGACGCCGGAACCCACCTGGCGCGGGTCAGTGGCAGGGCCCGCTCAGTGCTGCTTGCCGAAAGGGTGGGCCTGAACCTGGTGCAGCGGATGAGTGCCATCGCCACCAAGACCGCAGAATTCGTAAAGCTCGTGGAAGGGACGCGTGCGCGGATCACTGATACCCGCAAGACCACGCCCGGCCTTCGTGTCCTGGAACGTTACGCCGTGCGCTGCGGTGGGGGAGCGAACCACCGCTACAGCCTTTCAGATGCCGTTCTGGCCAAGGACAACCACCTGGCCGTCATGACCGGAGGCGACTCCAGCAAGCTGACCGAATTGCTGGTTGCCGCCAAAGCCCATCTGGGCCACACCACCCACTTCGAAGTTGAAGTGGACAGGGCCGAGCAGATTGAACCGGTGCTGGCGGCCGGTGTGGACACCATCATGCTGGACAACTTCTCCGTCGACGAGCTCCGGGCCGGTGTCAAGCAGGTGGACGGGCGGGCTATCGTGGAAGCGAGCGGCAACGTGAACATCAACACTGTCACCGAAATCGCTTCGACGGGAGTGGACGTCATCTCCATCGGAGGCCTGACGCACAGCGTAAGCGCGCTCGACCTCGGCCTCGACATCGAACTCAAAGCCACACAGGACTGAAGGCGTTTCCGCCATGATCTTCCTTGATGCCGCAGCCACCACTCCGGTCCGCCGCGAGGCTCTCGAAGCCATGTGGCCTTATCTGAGCGGCGAGTTCGGCAACCCGTCCAGCCATCACAGCCTGGGCGAAGCGGCAGCAGCTGCGCTCGCAGGGGCCCGTTCCGGCGTCGCGAAGGTCCTGAACTGCCGTGCCGGCGAGGTGACCTTCACCTCCGGAGGCACGGAAGCGGACAATCTTGCCGTGAAGGGCATTGCTCTGGCCCGTCAGGCGGCCGACCCTTCGCTGAACAGGGTGGTCATCAGCGCAATCGAGCATCCCGCGGTGGAAGAGTCGGCCCGCTACCTGGAACGAGTGCACGGGTTCGCCGTGGATGTGCTTGCGGTCGATGGAGAAGGTCTGGTGTCGATCGACGACCTCCGGGCGGCAATAAGGCCCGAAACGGCGTTGGTGAGCATCATGTACGCGAACAATGAGATCGGAACCATCCAGCCGATCGCTGCCTTGGCGACAGTGTCACGGGAACACGGCGTGCCTTTCCATACCGACGCGGTGCAGGCCGCCGGATGGTTGCCGCTGGACGTCAAAGCGCTTGGCGTGGATGCATTGAGTATTTCCGGACACAAACTTGGTGCGCCCAAAGGATCCGGCGTCCTGTTCACCAAGGGGCGTCTCCGCGTAGAACCACTGGTTCACGGTGGGGGCCAGGAGAGGGCAAGGCGCTCGGGCACGGAGAACGTGGCTGGAGCTGTGGCACTTTCCACGGCACTAAGGCTCTCCCACGCCGAGCAACCCGAACAGGCTGCGCGGGTTTCCGCTCTGAGGAATCAGTTCATCGATCAGATCCTCGCCACCGTTCCGGACGCCTTGCTCACGGGCCACCGAAGCCAACGGCTGCCTTCAGTAGCCTCTTTCTGCTTCCCGGGCACCAGCGGCGAGTCGGTGCTGCTTGAGCTCGAGCGGCTTGGGGTTGTGTGTTCCAGTGGCTCGGCCTGCGCGGCAGGATCGGACGCGCCCTCGCCGGTGCTGGTTGCCCTCGGCATCGCCCCTGAAACGGCACAGACTGCGGTGCGTTTCAGCTTCACGTCAACTGTCACTGACGCCGAACTGGAACAGGCAGCCGTTGCCGTGGAAACCGCCGTCGGACGTGTCCGGAATCTGGCGGCACCGCAGCCAGGCTAGAACCGGCGGCCGGGCCGGCTATACGTGCCGGGCCCGCCGGAAAATCCAGTGCCGCAACAGGGTAAACCGAACGGCCGTGGCCACGAACCCGGACAATGTAGTGGTCCAGAGCTCCTCCGCCACCGTGGCTTCGGGCCGGAGGAGATGCAGCATGCCAAGGCTCCCCCCGGTGATGATCAGTGCAATGCCGATCACGATCACTCCACTCAGGTGATCCTGCGTGCGCTTCTTGCGGCCCGTGATCTTGAACGTCAGGCGGCGGTTCAGGGCCGTGTTCATCAGCGACGTCAGGATCAGTGCCACAGCGTTGGCCAGTTGGGGATCAATCCACGGACGCAGCAAGGCATAGATGGCCAGGGAACTCGCCGTGCAGACGACACCAACCCCGGTGAAGCGGATCAACTGCCGGACCACCGGGTACTTCAGGACGCCGCGATGCCGCTTGCGTGGGAGCTTAGGGGAGGGAGATGGGCGTAGCTCAGTGGCCCCCGCAGCTATCTCCATGAAGTTAAGCCTGACACACTATGCGGGCTACTGTTCCCAGGAAGCGCCGGTTACAGGGTTGTGGAGCTCTCCGATTCCTTCCACACGGCACACTACGGTGTCGCCAGGCTGGATTCGCGCGCACTCTGCGGGGAACCCTGAGAGCACGAGGTCGCCGGCTTGGAGGGTCATGAACGAAGTCAGATAAACCATGATCTCGTCGACTTTCCAGCCGAGATCAGCTGTACCGGCGGTCCTGAGGGCGTGGCCATTGTGGACAATGCCGATTTCAAGGTTCGAGTCATCCAGGTCCGTGACTATCCACGGGCCGACGGGCGTGAACGTGTCCTGGCTTTTGGCGCTGATCCAGAGTTCGTCGGACTTCTGGAGGTCTCGGGCGGAGACGTCGTTGCCGATGGTGTATCCAAGGATTGCCGACCTCGCCGTCTCCAAGGTCAAACCTCGCGCGGCACGGCCGACGACGACGGTCAGTTCAGCTTCCGGGTCCACATAACCCACGTTTGAGCTCAGTTGGATTGCTTCGCCGGGTCCGATGACGCTGGATGCTGCTTTGTGGAAGGCCTGGGGCGGCAGGTCCCGGCCAGGCTGCCCGGTGTTGTGGGCCATACCGAAGACGTTGACAGGTGCCGATGGTGCCAGGAAGTTAAACGAATCTTGGCTGACCACATCGCCAAGCTCCCAGCCCTCCCTGGCCGGACTGTTGGCGTTCGCCCTCGATCCCGGGAAAGGGGAGTCCACCACGGTCCACTGGGTTCCTGCGGGCGAATCGAAATCCGTGGCGTTGTTGGCTACGAAGAACTGCTCGTCCGGATACGGGCTCGTCGAAGGCAGGCCGCTCAAGGACTCACTGGTCGGGGACGGGCCGGACGCGGGCGATGCGACGGGGAAGCAGCGAGGTCATGATGACATCCTACGTCCTCCCTGAGCTTCGCCCTGCGTTGCGAGGCCCGTTTTACACCCCATGACACGCCCTTAGCGCGCAGAGCGGGCCCCGCAACGCGTCAGGAGAGTGGGGCCGATCCGAACGCAACGCTGAAGCGGTCACACCACAGAACCACAGACGTCAGGCCGGCGACGTCGGTCCCGGCGGGGATGGCGTAGTTGTGGTTGCCGTGAGTGGCTTTGATCGCTCCCAGATCCACGTATCGTCCTGAACGGTACTTGAACCAGTCGCCACCGGCTTCCAGGCTGCTCAACCAGACTTTGACGTCCGGACCGTCGCTGCTGGCCAGGTTCTCAAGTCGCAGCAGATGGCTCCCATCGGCGAGTTTCACCAGCTGGGCCGTGCCAGTGGTCTCATGCTCCTGGGATTGGAAAGCACCCGAGCTAAGAACCAGCGGAGCTGCGGGGACGGGCGGGGTGGGAGCCGGTGCTGCGGGACCGGAGGACGCGGGCGGTGGTGAGCCTGGGGCGGCGGACCTGTCGGCAGGTCCCGAGCCCGCAGAAAACGGTGCAGCGGGCAGCGCTTCATTGAGGGTGCTGCTGGTGAAGAGGCGCCACGGCTGGAACAACGCGGCTCCCGCCACCACCGCTGAAAGGATCACCAAACCTGCCACGGCCGCAAGGATCCTGTGGGCCCGGACCAGTCTCCGGAATCGGGTCATGCTCCACAGTGTGTTCATGCTCCAAGGCTAGGCTTCGCAGGACCGGTGCGGGTGCTCCAAGGCTTACGGTTCGATGACGCGTTGTCCTCGTGGCGCGGAGGAAGGACACAGGGGCCGGGCTTAGAATCCGTTCCATGCGTCTGGCAATCATTGGGTTGGTCCTCCTTGTGGCTGGTGGGATCACCGTGGCCACGGGTGTCCTGCCGTGGCAGGAAGTGGCGGTCCTGGTGGACCGGGTGGCACTCATCCTCGGCTTCGTGGTTGCCATGACGGTGGTGACAGAACTCGTCAGTGAGGCCGGCGCCTTCCAATGGATAGCCCGCCATCTGCGCGGTTGGGGGCGCGGACGCAGCATCCTTCTGTGGTTGCTTTTGGCGTTGTTCGCCACCTTGAGCACTATCTTCCTGTCGCTGGATACGACGGCGGTTCTCCTCACCCCGGTGGTGGTCACCGTTGCCCGCCAAGCGGGCCTACCCGTCCTGCCCTTTGCTCTGACAACCGTGTGGCTCGCGAACACCGCCAGCTTGTTGCTTCCCATCTCCAACCTGACCAATCTCTTGGCGCAACACAACCTGGGCGGTATCAGTCCCGCACAGTTCGCCCAACTGATGTGGGCGCCGTCGGTGGCCGCCGTCCTGGTCCCTTTGGCGTTCATAGCCATCGTTTTCAGGCGCGAACTGCGCAAGACCTATGCACGCGATTCCACCCGTCCAGCCCAAGGAATTTCGTCCAAAGCAACCACCGACAGGGTCCTGCTGTTGGTCAGTGCGGTGGTCCTGTTGTTGCTGTTGCCGGCGCTGGTATCCGGAGTTGCCATCTGGATTCCTGCTGCAGCGGCCGCGGCCACCCTTGGGGTGGCGTTCGCAGTCCGTAGGCCCAAGGTGCTCAGGGTGACGTTGATTCCGTGGTCCCTGTTGCTGTTCACGTGCGGACTCTTCCTGGTGGTCGAGGCAGGTCAATACCTTGGAGGGTCAGTGCTTCTTGGCCAAGTGGCGGGGCAAGGGGATGGGTTCCTTGAACTATTGAGACTGGCCATGACGGGTGCCCTGGGCTCCAATGTGGTCAACAACCTCCCCGCCTACCTGCTGGCCGAACCACTGGCAGGAAACCCTGAGAGGATGGCTGCCCTTCTTGTGGGAGTCAACGCGGGGCCCTTGATCACGCCGTGGGCATCACTGGCCACCCTGTTATGGCACGACCGGTTGGTGCGCATGAACGTGCTGGTCAAGTGGAGGGGATACGCGCTCTTCGGCCTGATCGTGGCGCCCCTGACAATACTGGCCGCCGTTGCGGCGCTCGCGGTTTTTGGCCCGGGTGGGCTGTTCGGCTAGCCCAGGTAAAGTTCTCCCACAGGTACTTCTGCCGCCAATCGGTTGGCTGGTCCAGCCAGCGGGCACGCCCAAGCTTCGTTGTAGGCGCACGACGGGTTGTACGCAAAGTTGAAGTCCAGCACGAGCTCTTGCCCGGCGCCGGTTTCCCGCGTCCCATGGAACGAGCCTTTGACTGTGTCCAGCAGATATCTTCCTGCTCCGTAGCTTCCGCCCTCTTTGCCGGCAGTCGAGTCACGGAAGGGCACGAAGATGCCGCCACCATAGCTGCGTAGCCGCCAGGCCGCCAAGGAGCCCAGCCCGGGTAGCTCAAGGGTGCCGATCCTTGTAAAAGGCACTACGCCGTCAGTCCCTGTTTCGACGTTCATCTCCTGGCCGGCTCCGTCGGGGGACAAGGCGGCGTACATTCGGAAGGAGGGATCGTAATCAGCGGTTCGCAGCCCGGAAAATGAGGCTTTCATTTCCGCGGTCAGCGCTGAAGCAGGATGGGTAGCGAACATCAGGTCCCGTTCCTGCCGCCAGAAGACATGCGCGTCGAACGGGTTGGTGGCTGCGAGCTGACGCACCTTGTCGTAGAGAGCGAACGTCCGCAGGCGCCAGTCGGCAATATCAACCGCTGACATAGTGGGGATGTCGTCCTCGAAATAGTCCTGCTGATCGGGAGCCATACCCTCAGCCTAGTCCTGTGCGTGTCGCGGGATCGCCGCAGCTAGGCTGGGCTCATGAAGGGCATCCTGAACCTGCACCGCATTCCGATGCGGGTCGCAGCCGTGGTACTGGCTGGTTCCGTACTCGCGGCCACATCATCCTGCTCCGCTGAGAACAAAGGCCCGCAAGTAACCTCGACGGCCAGCTCCCAGCCCAACACCTCGGAATCAGGGACCGGTACTGCGGAAAGCGCGACGCCGGCAACGGCCTCCGCGGCAGGCTCGCCTTCCGAAGCCCCCAGCGAAGGCGGCAGCGCCTCGGCCAGCGCGGAACCCAGTCCGGCCGCAACGGCGGTGTCCTGGAAGACGTACACGGACTCCGCCAAAACCGTCAGCTTTGAGCTACCGCAGGAGTGGATAGCGCAGTCGGTGACGCCGGAGGCAGGCTCGCTGGCCCATGCCGTGAAGGTGGAGGTCAAGGATGCTGAAGGACGCTACATCGCCACCCTCCAGACAGGCCTGCCTTCGGCTGCGCCCGTTGCATGCCCCGCCGGACAGGCCCGCCCGTACGTAGTAATCAGCAGCGTGCCCTTGGACGTCCCGCACTCGGATGGCCCGGACACCATTGACCCGCGCGTGGTTTTCCGTGTGGTCCAAGGCTACAAATTTTTCGGCTCCTACGGCATCACCAATATGGTGGCTGGTGTGGACGGGCAGTCCTGCGAACTGAGGAACAGGGTGCTCGGCCCTGCCGGAAAGGGCGATATCTCCTTTGGCGACGTCCTGGCGATCCATGCCTTCGCCGCAGACGAGAAGGTGGCCCCGGCCAAGGCTTTCGATACTCTGGACCTGGCCGCGAAGTACGCGGTCCACGGGTCTGAATTCGCCAATGTCCAGCGGATGCTACTGTCTCTGAAGGTCAATCTGTAGCCCTGCGATTGGCTGATTCACACATACGGCGGCGATGGGGATGCCCGCCGCAACCCACCCCGGAGATCAATGGAACGCAATGTTGCTGCCTCGCTCGTTTTCAAGACTGCAGCCAACACCAAGGTGGCCATGGCCGTAGCCGTGGCCAACAACCATGGCTACGACGCAGTGGAGGAAACCCTGTCCATCACCAAGGATGGTGCCGAGGTTCCCTTTGCCGAACTCAGCGACCACCATGGCGGCCGCTTCCACTACCTGGAGTTCACTGAGCCCGGTGAGGTGACGGTGGACTACCGGGCAACGGTTCATGGCTATGGAGAGCCCGATACGTCCAGCCCGATGGAGCTCATCAGGTACGTCAGGCCCAGCCGGTACGCGGAGTCAGACAGGCTGCTGCCTACTTCCTATGCCGAGTTCGGCAGCCTGCAAGGTCCCGAACTGCTCCAAGCGGTACGCGACTGGGTGAACGGGGAATTGCGCTACGTCAGCGGTTCGTCGCGGGGAACTGACGGAGCCGTGGAAACCTTGCTTCACCGCAAAGGTGTGTGCCGGGACTTCGCCCACCTCGCCATCGCCCTGTTGAGGTCAAAGGACGTTCCTGCGCGCCTGGCGGCGGTGTACGCTCCAGGGCTGAGTCCCATGGATTTCCATGCTGTTGCCGAGGCACATATCAACGGTGCCTGGCACATCATCGACCCCACCGGACTGGCTCCCCGCCAATCCATGCTCCGCATCACTGCCGGACGCGATTCATCGGATACCGCGTTCCTGTCCACCGTGGGCGGCAGCCTGACCTTGAAAACACTCAAGGTCAGTGCGTCGGTAAACGGAGAGCTCCCGGTGGAGGACCCCCGGGAGCTCATCAGCTTGCGTTAGTGTCCCGCAACCGAAGCACGGAGCTTCTCGGTCAGCCGCAAAAGCTCCCGCTGTTCCTCAGCTGTGAGCGCAGGTGCCACCAGGTGCGCGATGTCCCGGACATGTTCGCGGCCGATGGTCTTTTGAAGTTCACTGCCCGCTTCGGTGAGTGAGAGCAGGACTCCGCGGCCGTCTTCGGGCGCTGTTGTTCTTTCCACCAAGCCGCGCTTCTCCAAACGGTCCACCAAGCGGCTCAAGCTGGACTGGCTCAGCAGGACTTTGTCGTTGATCTCATTGAGCCGGAGTTGGCCCGAAGGGCATTTGGACAACGTGAAGAGGACATCGTATTCCTTGACGGGCAGTGTCTTGAAGGCCGGTCCCGACTGCAGCTTCCGCATCACCGCCACCTGGGAGCGGAACAACGACTCCCAGGTTTCGGCGGCGAGGCGAACGGCGGAGGACGCCGAGGGGCTGGACATCAGGCGTCCTGCCCCGCAGCACCAGCGGTAGCGGATTCGCTGACCGTGGCTTCCAGGGCGGCGGCGGCGCGTGAGGCGTGCGTCGGTGCGTCAGGCACGTGCGCTGGCTTCATGGCGGCGTATTCCTTGCGGAGTACCGGCAGGACTTCTTCGCCGAAGAGGTCCAACTGTTCCAGCACGGTCTTCAGCGGCAGGCCGGCGTGGTCGATCAGGAACAGTTGCCGCTGGTAGTCACCGAAGGCCTCGCGGAATGTCAGCGTCTTCTCGATGACTTCCTGCGGGCTGCCCACTGTCAGCGGAGTCTGCGAGGTGAAGTCCTCCAGGGACGGTCCGTGCCCGTAGACCGGCGCGTTGTCGAAGTACGGGCGGAACTCCTTGACGGCGTCCTGCGAGTTCTTCCTCATGAAGAACTGACCACCAAGGCCAACAATTGCCTGGTCTGCCTTGCCGTGTCCGTAGTGCTCGTAGCGCTCCCGGTACAGGCCGATCAGCTGCTGGTAGTGCTCCTTGGGCCAGAAGATGTTGTTGGCGAAGAAACCGTCGCCGTAGTAAGCGGCAACTTCTGCGATCTGCGGCGTCCGGATGGAGCCGTGCCACACGAAGGGGGCCACGCCGTCGAGAGGCCGCGGTGTAGACGTGAAGTTCTGCAGGGGTGTGCGGAACTTTCCGGACCAGTTGACCGTGTCCTCATCCCACAGTTTGCGGAGCAGGCTGTAGTTCTCAATGGCGAGTTCGATGCCGTCCTGGATGTTCTTGCCGAACCAGGGGTACACCGGCGCTGTGTTGCCACGGCCGAGGACCAGATCCACGCGGCCATCGGAGAGGTGCTGGAGCATGGCGAAGTCTTCGGCGATCTTGACCGGGTCATTGGTGGTGATCAAGGTGGTGGCCGTGGACAGCGTGATGCGCTCGGTCTGGGCTGCGATGTAAGCCAGGGTGGTGGTGGGCGAGGAGGAGAAGAAGGGCCGGTTGTGGTGCTCGCCAAGGGCGTAGACGTCCATGCCGATTTCTTCGACCTTCTTGGCAATGGCAACGGAGGCCTTGATGCGTTCGTTTTCCGTGGGCGTGCGGCCCGTGGTGGGGTCAGTGGTGATATCGCTGACGCTGAATACGCCGATCTGCATGATGTGCCTTTCTCCCTGCCCGAGGTCCCGGGCTCTGTAAACAGTGTACCTCAAACTAGATGCATTTGCATGTATCGATACCTGTAACAGGGCAGGGCCGGGAATTGTTCCCGGCCCTGCCCATCGAAGGTTAGTGTGCTGGGGAGCTTGCTATTCTCCGGGATTGTGCGCCGCGCGGCGGCCCGTAACGCGGGGAATCATTCCAGTGGTCCAGTCCTGGAACTCGCCCGAGCCGTTGCTGGAGGCACCGCTGCTGTCAGTGCCGCCGGGTCCGTCGTCACGTTTCGTCGTCGGCTTGTCCTGCAGGGCCTTCAGCAACTCTTTCTTCTCCCGGCGGCCCTCCACAAGTTTGTAAAGAACCGGGACCAGAACCAGCGTCAAGGCAGTGGATGAAACCAGTCCACCGATCACCACGATGGCCAGTGGTTGCGAGATGAACCCGCCGCCACCCGTGAGGCCCAGCGCCATGGGAGTCAGGGCGAAAACGGTGGCCAATGCGGTCATGAGGATGGGACGCAGGCGCTGCCGTGCACCGTGTGTGATGGCATCGGCAACGTTCATGCCCTGACTGCCGTCATGTGGTTTGCGGTATTGGTTGATGAGGTCGATCAACACGATGGCGTTGGTGACCACGATGCCCACCAGCATCAGCATGCCGATCAGTGACGGCAGGCCCAACGGAACGCCTGTCACCAACAGCAGACCCACTGCGCCTGTGGCAGCGAAGGGTACCGAGACCAACAGGATGAGCGGTTGCACGAGTGATTTGAACGCGGCCACCATAATCACGTAGACGATCGCGATGGCTGCCAGGAGGGCCAGGCCCAGCTGGCGGAAGGACTCGGCCTGTTGTGTGGTGGCACCGCCGATAGTTGCCGTGACCCCCGCGGGCAGTTCCACAGCTGCCAGCCTTTCCTGCACTGCGGTGCTGACGCTGCCAAGGTTGGAACCGGAAGGCGTCACAGTCACCCTCGCGGTCCTCTGCCCATTGCTGCTGGTGATGGATACGGGGGTATCAACCTGTTCGACGGCGGCAATCGTCTCCAGCGCGACGCCACCGCGGGCCGTTGGGAGCTGGAGCGCACGTACTGCGGCAATGCTGGTGAAGCGCGTGCCCTCGCCGATTTGCACCGGGTAGTCGTTGGTTTCGATACGGACGGTACCCGCCGGAATGGGGCTTACCGTGGATGCGAGGAAGGCACCTACCTGCTCTTCCGTCAGGCCGGCTGCGACAGCCTTTGCCCGGTCAACGCGAACTTGGACCACCGACTGCTTTGAAGCGAGGTTCGTGGCGACTTCCGAGCTGCCCGGGACGCCTTCCATGGCCTTCACCATGGCATCGCTTGCTGTCTGCAGGTCTGCGGAGTTCGCTGCCCTGATGGTGATGTCCACAGTAGAGGAAGTCCCGAATCCACCTTGCTGGGATCCCACAGTGACTTTTCCGGCGGCCCCCTCCAGCCTGGATCGGACCTCGTCCTGGAGTTTGCCTTGATTTATTTTCTCGTCGGTGACAATGGTGAACGTTGAGTTGGAGGACCCGGTTGACGTCAGGGCAGCGAAACCCGTTTGGGCATTCCCTGAAGTGACCTGCACGTCCTTGATACCCTCAATGCCCTTGAGGGATTCCTCAATCTTGGACGCCTCATCGCTGGTGGCCTGCAGGCTGGTGCCGGGCGGAAGGACCTGGCGCACCGTCATGCTGTTCTCTCCGGAACGGCCCAGCAGGTCGGTGGCCAGAAGTGGCGAGACGGCGACGGTCGCCACCAGCACCAGCGCTGCCGCGGACAGGGTGATGACCGGGTGCTTTTGCGTCTTCGCAAGAATGGGAAGGTAGCCGCGCTGGAGGCGACTCCGCTGTTCGGCTTCTTTGGCCTTCTCGGCAGCTTCCTTGGCAGATGCCTGTGCTTCAGGGCCTTTCCCGGGGGAGGACAGGAACCAGTAGGCCAGGACCGGAACGATCGTCAGGGAAACCAAGAGTGACGACAACAGCGCGATGGTCACAGTCAAGGCGAAGGGACGGAACAGCTCACCGGCGAGGTCGCCCACGAAAGCGATGGGGAGGAACACGGCCACAGTGGTCAGCGTGGAAGCCGTGATGGCCCCGGCCACCTCCCGGATGGACGTCAGGATGGCTGTCAGCTTGTGTTCGCCGTAGCTGAGGTGCCGCTTGATGTTCTCGATGACCACGATGGAATCGTCCACCACGCGCCCGATCGCAATGGTGAGGGCGCCCAAGGTAAGGATGTTCAGCGAATAGCCTGTGGCGGAGATGCCGATGAAGGTGATCAGCAGGGACAACGGGATGGAAACGGCCGTGACCAGGGTGGAGCGCACGGACATCAGGAAAACCAGGATGACGGCGACAGCGAAGCCCAGACCAAGGAGCCCTTCCGTAGTGAGGTCCTTGATGGACTTCTCAATGAAAGGTGCCTGGTCGAATACCGGTGTGAAGGTCGCGTTGTTGCCGAGCTCGTCTTCCATGGGGCCGACGGCGTCCCGCACCGCATGCGAAATCGCCACCGTATCGCCCTCGGGCTTCTTGGTGACAGACAGCGCCAGGGTGGGCTTGCCGTTGGTGCGGGTGATGGAAGTAGCGGCGTCGTCCTCGATGCTGACGTCGGCCACGGCTCCGATGGTTGCAGCACCCTTGGCGCCCGCCAAAGGAAGTCCCTTGATGATGTCGAGGGAATCCACGGGGCTGCCGAGCTGGAGGGACAGGGTCTTGCCTTGATCCTCGATGGTGCCGACGGGAACCAGGGTGCCGTTGTTTTTCAACGCATTGCTGATGGACTGGACCGACGCCCCTGTAGTTGCGAGGTCCGCGGGGCGGGGCTGAATCAGGATGTGTTGGCTGGAACCGCCGGTCACATCGGCGCCGCGGACGCCGTCGATCTTCTGCAACCGGGGCACGCTGAGTCGCAGGAGGTCAGCGTTGAGCTCGCTCAGGGGTTTGTCCGAGGACACCGCCAAATAGACGATCGGGAAGTCGCTGATGTTGCCGGCGATGGACTGGGGTTCGACGTCGGCCGGCAGCACCCGCTTGGCGTTGGAGATCGCCCGGTCAATCTGGTTGCGCGCCCGGTCCAGGTTGGAGCCGTACGTGAACACCATGGTGATCTGCGAAACGCCGTTGCGGGACGTCGATGTGGTGGATTCCAGACCCTCGACACTGTTCAGGGCTGTTTCCAACGGCTGGCTCAACTGCTTGTCCACCACCTCCGGGGAGGCACCAGGCATGGAGGTCACCACGGTGATCTGCGGGAACTCGATGGAAGGAATGAGTTCCTGCTTGAGCGACCCCATGGTGATCACGCCGAACACCGCCGCAAAGACGGTGATCAGCGCGATCAGGGCCCGGTTTCCCAGGGACAGTTTGGCCAAGCGGAACATTGCATTGACTCCTGCGGTCTACGTAACGATTCGACTGACGGGAACCGGCCGCAGCCCCGGGTGTGGCCTAGCTCTGGATGGCGTTGGCCACTTCCAATTGCAGCGACCTGGCGGTGCTTGCTTCCAGTTCCGCGGCCAGGTCCGGATTCTCGTTGAGCTTGACGCCGTAGCCCGGCATCATGTCCTTGAGCTTGGACTGCCATCCCTTGAAGTTCTTGGGGAACGACTTTTGCAACAGTTCGATCATGATGGGCACGGCGGTTGAAGCACCCGGAGAAGCGCCCAGCAGGGCGCCGATGGAACCATCGCGGGAAGCGATGACTTCAGTGCCGAACTGCAGGACGCCACCCTTTTGAGGGTGTTTCTTGATGATTTGTACACGCTGGCCGGCGGTGATCAGTTCCCAATTGCTCCCGGCTGCTTCGGGGTAGTACTCACGCAGTGCCTCCACCTTGGCCTCATGCCGCTTGGCAACCTCCTTGATGAGGTAGGCGGTGAGGTCCATGTTGTCTTTGGCTACTGCCAACATGGGAATGATGTTTCCCGGCCGGATGGACAGCGGAAGGTCCAGGTAGCTGGAGGTCTTCAGGAAGTTGGTGGAGAAACCCGCATACGGGCCAAAGAGGAGGGAACGCTTGCCGTCCACGTAGCGGGTGTCCAGGTGCGGAACGGACATGGGCGGAGCGCCAACGGACGCCTGGCCGTAGACCTTGGCGCTGTGCTGGGAGGTAATGGCGTCATCCGTGCAGCGGAAGAACTGGCCGGACACGGGGAAGCCGCCGTATCCCTTGCTCTCGGGGATCCCCGAGGCCTGTAGCAGGTGGAGGGCACCGCCGCCTGCTCCAACGAAGACGAACTTCGCGTGGATGCGGCCGTGCTCGCCGGACTTGGGGTGTTTGATGGAGAGGTCCCATCCACCACCTGCTGCGCGGTGGATGTTGGTGACGTCGTGTCCGTAGTTGACCTCGGCGCCGCTGCTTTGCAGGTAGCCGGTCAGTTCGCGGGTCAAGGCGCCGAAATCGACGTCGGTGCCTTCCGAAGCACGGGTTGCGGCAACGCGCTGCTTGCGGTCGCGGCCCTTGACGATCAAGGGGGCCCACTTGGCGATTTTGTCCTGGTCCTCGGTGTACTCCATGCTGCGGAACAGCGTGTTGGGCTTCAGGGCCTCGTACCGGGTCTTCAGGAAGTTTGCGTGGTCATCGCCAATGACGAAGCTCATGTGCGGGACGGTGTTGATGAAACCTTTGGGGGACCCGATCACGTTGCTGTCCACCAAGTGGGAC
The DNA here is from genome assembly GCF_048595705.1 of Paenarthrobacter sp. TA1.8. Classification (NCBI taxonomy): domain Bacteria; kingdom Bacillati; phylum Actinomycetota; class Actinomycetes; order Micrococcales; family Micrococcaceae; genus Paenarthrobacter; species Paenarthrobacter sp. TA1.8. The sequence continues at coordinate 3,082,474 of NZ_CP184287.1, read as the reverse complement.
CAGAACTGGCGGGAAAGCTGGAACTGCTCGTTGATGTGCAGGGCCTTGGAGGGGTCTACGGAACCGTCTTTTGCAGCGGGAGAGTAGTTAAGCTCACACAGCGCAGCATGGCCGGTGCCGGCGTTGTTCCATGGTCCGGAACTCTCGAGCCCTGCTTCGTCGAGTCTTTCGAAGAGGGAGATGGTCCAGGTGGGTTCAAGTTGCTTGATGAACGCACCAAGGGTGGCACTCATGATTCCACCGCCAATAAGGACGACGTCGGCATGTTGAGTCTTGGAAATGAAGGTCACGATCAATCTCCGTTAGCGGCGGCACTGGCTGTCACAGAATATCCCCGCGCAGACTCAATACTGAAATTGCGGGGAATCGTCAAGGCTTTAGGCGGACGTTTGTGAAAACTTCGTTGAGGACGGGGGAAGCCGGGTAGCTTTCCACCTTGTTGGACAGTGCCAGGGCAGAGATGGGGAAGGCGATGGGCACAGCCGGTACCGACGCCGCGATCTCTGCGTTGATGGCTTGATACTGGGTGTTGCGGTCGTCGCCTTCGGGCATGGCCCGCGCGCGTTCTATCTTGTGGAAGACTTCCGAGTCTGCGTAGCCGAACTCGGCGCGTGATTCGCCGAACAAGGGTCCCAGAAAGTTGTCCGCGTCAGCGTAGGAGCCATTCCAACCGAGCAGGTGCAGGCCGCGGTCACCGGCCGATTGGACCCGCTGGAGGTAGCCGTCTTCCCAATCGATGGGAACCGGCTTGATGTTGAAGCCGACAGCCACGAGTTGGCGGCTGAGTTCGGCGTAGATCTTTTCCGGCGTGGGCATGTAGGCCCGTGTGGCGTTGAGCGGGTAGTAGAACTTCAGTTCTTCGCCCTTATAGCCGGCCTTCTTCAAGAGCTCTTTAGCCTTCTCCGGGTTGTATCCCAACGAGGGAGCATTGTTGTTGAAGCCACTTAGTTTGGGCGGCACGAACTGGGACGCCTGCGCGGTGTTGTCGATGAAGAACTTTCGGATCAACGCTTCCTTGTCGATCGCCATTTCTATCGCTTGGCGGACCTCTGGCTTTTCCAACGGTGCCACAGCCTGGTTGATGCCGAGGTACATCACCGAGAACGGGTCGCGCTGGATGATCTGGACACCCTTCTTGACCAACTGGTCAAAGGTTCCGGAGGTCACAAGATCATAGGCGTCGATCTTGCCGTCCAGCAGGGCCTGCTGACGGGTTTCGGCGCGATCGTAGGGGACGAAGTTGATGGTTGCTATTTGTCCCCTGTTGCCCCAGTAGCCCTTGTAGCTGGACAGGGTGAGTTTCTTCTCGTCCCAGCCAGTGAACTCGTACGGGCCCGTACCCACGGGCTGGCCGGCGTAGCTGGACATGGCCTGGCCATTCCGGACCTGGTCAAGGACGTTGGCTTTCTGTGCCTGCAGAGCGGTCGGGGAGGATATTGCGAAGGCCGGCAGTGTCAACGCCTGGAGGAATCCCGTGAAGGGACGCGTCAGATTGATCTGGACGTCGCTGGCCGAGACCACTTTGCAGTCTTTGAAGATGGAGAACACCGGCTGGTCCGAGTAAGCCTTGAATACGCTTTGGAACGAAATCCCGGGCGCCTGCTTTCGGAGGTCCTCGGGGAAGGTGAACCAGCGGTTGAAATTGGCGCATACTGCGGTTGCGTCCAGTGGAGTGCCGTCGTGAAATGTCACGTCGGAGCGGAGCGTGAAGTCGTAGCTCAGCCCGTTGTTGCTGTCTTTCCACTCAGTGGCGAGGAGGGGAGTGGTCTGCCCTGTCTCACCGTCTACCCCTACGAGCCCTTCGAGGACTTGACGGGTGACACGGTAGGACTCGGAATCGGCGGTGACTGCAGGATCGAGGCCCAAGGGCATGGACGCCGTGCCGAAATTGAAGGTTGCCGAAGGTTCAACGGCGGGGGAGTTGCTGGTGGATGTAGACAGCGCGGGGCCGGGTGTTCCTGTGCACCCTGCCAGTCCCAAAGCCAGTACGGCAGCTCCGAACTGAATGCTTAGGTGCCGCATTTTGCTGCTTGCCACTCTTGTCCCCTCAAGCCGGTTGGAAGTGCTGTGGCCGGCTTCGGCCAGACCGCATTCCAGTCTAGTTGAACGTCCTGAGTGCACTTCCCAGCGCACCGTCAGGATGCCCCCCGCTGCTTGAGGAGAAAAATACCCCCGGTCGTGCAACCGGGGGTATTCATGTATCTGTGCGCAAGGGGGGACTTGAACCCCCACGCCCGAAGGCACAGGAACCTAAATCCTGCGTGTCTGCCAATTTCACCACTCGCGCTGGCTGGCTACCGAACCGCCTGGTTGGACGGTCGATGCCATATACCGGCCTCCAGTGTACCCGCTACTTGTCCAGCTTGAGATCCCGCCGGAGCTTGGCCACGTGCCCCGTAGCGCGTACGTTGTATTGCGCCAGGGAGAGCTTTCCATCGGGATCGACCACAAAGGTGGATCGGATCAGCCCCATATAGCTGCGGCCGTAGTTCTTCTTCTCGCCCCAGGCCCCATACGCTTCGGCAACGGAGTGGTTCTCGTCCGAGAGGAGGCGGAAGGTCAGTTGTTCTTCCTCACTGAACTTGGCAAGCGCCTTGACGGGGTCGGGGGAGATTCCCACCACTTCGTACCCTGCAGCCTGCAGTGACCCGAGCGTGTCGCGGAAATCGCAGGCTTCCTTGGTGCATCCGGGAGTGGAAGCGGCCGGGTAGAAATAGAGGATGGTTTTCCGTCCCCGGAGGTCCCCCAAGCTCATGCTTTTGCCGGTTTCGTCCTGAAGTGTGAAGTCCGGGGCGATGTCTCCCGGGATAAGTCGTTCAGCCAAAATGTGCTCCTTGCCAGTGATCGCGATTTCCCAGTTTAGTAGGAGAAGCCGCGTCCTCACCCCTTCCGCGCATATACTGTCGGCATGCCAGATATGGAGAGATGGCCCACCACCCGATTGCTTTCGACAGCTGCACGCCTGGTGGAAATCTCGTGGAACGAAAAATTGAAGTCCATCGGCCTGACCCACGCCGGTGTCATTGCCATGCAGGTATTGGCCGCCAAGGGTGCCATTACGCAGGCGGCTTTGGCCGAAGTTGCGCGGGTCAAGGCCCAAACAATGGGGACCACCCTGGCGAGGCTTGAGCTGCACGGGCATGTCACCCGACAACGCAGTGATTCCGACCGCAGAAGTCACGTGGTGACCCTTACCGACGCCGGTATTGCAGCGCTTGCAGAAGCAGTAAAGCTTGAGCAGGATGTCTTGTCGCCCGTCGCCGTGGACACCGCCCGCCTCCGCGAGGAACTTCGGATTGTTGTCAGGGGCCTTGCCGGGCTTCCGGCGCCGGAATCGCACCAGGTTGACACCGACCTGCCTCAAGTCTGACCGAAGCCTGTGGCCGGGGTTTAAGTTGCGAAGCCCCGGCATGGAAACAGATGGAATACAGAAAGGCTCCGGATCGTATCTACGATCCGGAGCCTTTCCTCTGTGGTGCACCCCCCGGGACTCGAACCCGGAACCCATTGATTAAGAGTCAATTGCTCTGCCAGTTGAGCTAGAGGTGCAGCTATTGTTTCGGCTTATCCGGGAAATTCACATTCCCCGTTGACCTCCGCAACGACAAATAACTCTACACCACTATTTGACTGCTGGAGACCAAAAGGCGCAATGCGTGATGAACGCCATTTGATTGACCCGAAAAGAGTATTGAACAACAAAAAAGGCCTTGGAGTGAGATTCACTCCAAGGCCTTTTGCTTGGTGCACCCCCCGGGACTCGAACCCGGAACCCATTGATTAAGAGTCAATTGCTCTGCCAGTTGAGCTAGAGGTGCAGCTGTTGATTCTGATCAAACCCGGAAGCTTTTCTTTCCCCGGCGATCTCCGCAACGACATGTAACTCTACACGACTTCCGCCGAAGAGGGAAATCGGCACCTCGTCGCCTGCGGTGTCACGGCCCAACCTTCAGAATCACCGCGAAATCAGGGTTTCTGTTGTTGCTGATAACCCAGAGGGTGCCGTCTGGAGCTCGGGCTACGTCCCTGAGCCGCCCGTATTGTCCTGTGAAATAGGCCACAGGAGTGCCCGCGTTTTCACCCTCAAGGGGAACCGCCCACAGTCTTTGACCACGAAGCGCGCCGGTGTAGGCAATGCCATCCACGATTTCGAGTCCGCTCGGTGAGGCGTCCGACGTTGAGGGCCAGACGACCTTCGCATCGATCAGCCCGCTTCTGCCAGGCGCGCCGGTCACGGTAGGCCAACCGTAGTTGCCGCCCGGGGTGATCAGGTTCAGTTCGTCATCCACGTCCGGCCCGAATTCGCTGGCCCAGAGGCGTCCGTCACTGTCCCACGCCAGGCCCTGCACGTTACGGTGCCCATAGCTGTAGACAGGGTTATCGCCGAAGGGATTACCCGGCGCCGGGCGTCCTTCCGCAGTAAGCCTAAGGATTTTGCCTCCCAGGGCGTTTGTATCCTGGGGTTGCTCCCGGCGCTGGGAATCGCCGGTGCCCACGTACAGGAACCCATCCGGGCCAAAACGGATTCGACCACCGTTATGGGTTGAGGCCTTGGACATCCCGGAGAAGATCACTTCAGCCTCGCCCAAGGCCAATTGACCACCAGAGTCCTCAGTCAACTTCATCCGCGCAATCCGGTTGTCGCTCGGCGAAGTGAAGTATGCGTACAGCCACCGGTCCGTTGCGAAGTCAGGTGAGAGGGCCAGTCCGAGCAATCCGCCTTCTCCGCCGGGGTCGACGCCGGACACCTCGCCTATGGTGGTGGCCTCGCCGTTTCGGATGCTCTTGACCTGGGCGGAGTCGCGCTCGGAAACCACAGCTGTGCCGTTTGGCAGGAAGACGACCGACCATGGCAGTTGCAGTCCGACGTCGAGCTTTTGAGCGACTTCCGGGATCCGTGGCGACGCGGGCGTCGTTTGGCTGCTTCCGGGGGCGGATGTCCCTGAAGCGGTTGTCCCTGAAGTGGTTGTCCCCTCCTGGGTCGCCGACGCGTTGGGTGTTTCCGCGGTGCCCGGCGACGACGGACTGCCCGTGCATCCCGTTAGCGACAAGAGCAGGACAAGCGCAGAGGCGCGCATGAGGCGATCACGCCGTTCCGGAGAGAGCCTGCCCATGTTCCTGCCTGCCTGTATGTCTGGCCGCGCGCGTTCTTCCCAGCGTGTGTTCTTCTCAGTGCCTGCTGCGGCGGGGTGGACGGAAGCCGGCAGCCTCTGCGTGCGCGGAAGACTCAAACCACACATCGGCAGCAGCGTCGTCGTACCCTGCCGTGTCCTCGTCGTGGTAGGTCATGGCCGAGGCGTCAGCCTTGACCGGATACGCATTCCCTGGTGCGCTGGATGATCCGGTGCCGTAGGGATGCTCGACGGCCAGGTGACCAGAGGCCGCCGAATCTTCGGCCGCTGCGGACTCTGCTCCCGGCAGGGTGGGTGAGTGGGCATCGGTGTACTCGTGATGATGGACAGGGGTGCCGCTTTCGTCTGTCCAGGAAGACTCCCACTCAGCCTTATCTGCTGCCTCCTTGGAGGCGGCAGCGGAAGCACCTGTGTCCCAGTCGTCCACGTCACCGGCGTCCATGTCACCGGCGTCTGCGGCGTGGACCTTCGCGTCCGTGTCCACCACGGGTTCGGCCACCACCGGTTCGTCAATCACGGGTTCGGCCACCGCGGGGGGTGCGATGACTGGTTCGGCCACGGTCAATCCGGGTGTGGTGGCCGGCTGAGCGTCTGAGGCTACAACAGGTGGTGAGTCGTCGACGGCGGTGCGGGGCACGGCTTGTTTGTCATCGGTGACAGGGGAGGCGCCGTGGATTTCTTCGGAAGGTCCGGGTTCGGCAACGTCCGGTTCGGCAATGTCGGGTTCGGCAATGTCGGGTTCGGCAACCCTTGGTTCGTCGACAGTCGGGCCGCTGCCTTCGGCGGCGGTCTTGCCCAGGTTGGTTACCCCGGCCAGGCCGGCCACACCTGCTGCCGTTGCACCAGGGTCAGGCATGGAAGCTGTGTTACTGGGCTCCATCGCTGCCGGGGCCGTGGTGCTGGTTGTCCCGGAAAGGCGATCATCGGCGGGAGCTTGGCTTGGGGTGGTATCGACGTTTCCTGCCTTGTTGCGGTTCATTAGCCACCAAACAATTGCGACGACCAAAACAATGACAATGACCCAAATTAACCAATCCATGGTGGAAGCCCTTCTGCTCACTGGGGTGAAGCTCGTGGTAATGCCGACGTTACGTGCCTGCTTATGGGCTGTCCAGCGTTTGACCTGCCGGTTTGTCCGAAATATCAGTTGCCTTACTAATTGCAGGCCGGGATAATTCGTGGGCAGGCAATTCTCCGGGAGTCGCCTAGTCTGGCTCCATGGACTTCAAAAGGCTGCAGATTCTGCGCGAATTGGCGGACCGGCAAAGTGTTGGCGCCACCGCCGAGGCCATGAATGTCACAGCCTCGGCGGTATCACAGCAGCTGAAAACGCTACAGGCCGAGATCGGTGTTGTCCTGGTGGAGAAAGTGGGCCGGGGCGTTCAGTTGACCGAAGCAGGGCTGTCCATGGCGGCAGCAGCAGCGGATATAGCCACAGCCATGGCCCGGGCGGAGTCCACCATTGACACCTACCGGAAGGGCTGGCAAACACGTGTTTCTGCTGCTTTCTTTCCCAGCGCTGCGGAAATGCTCCTCCCAGGTGTCCTGCACCGGGTCTCCTCCGTGGATGGTCTGACTTTCGATGCACATTTCGAGGATCCGGGAACCGCCCATTTCGCTCCCTTGGTGGCGGACTACGACATCGTGCTGGCGCACAGCGTGGACGGGCCGGAAGTTTTCGCCCGGCGGGGCCTGACCGTGGTGCCGCTCCTGGAGGAAGCCCTGGACGTCGCCATGCCGGCCGGTCATCCCTTGGCCGCAAAAGTCCGGCTCAGCCCCCAGGACGTTGTTGATTACCCGTGGATCGGGGTCCCGGAGGGCTTCCCGTTCGACACGGTGCTTCGCCAGATCGAACTCCATGCAGGCAGACAGGCCCTGAGGGGTCAGCGGTATCCGGATTTGAGGGTGCTTGAGGCTCTGGTGGGCGCGGGCCATGGCATCTGCCTTCTGCCTCGATACACTGCCCGGGCAAGTGCGCGGCGGGGACTCGTTCTCCGGCCACTTACAGGGGTCAAAGCAAGCAGAAGCATCGTGGCTTTGTCGCGGCAGGAAGTTGCCGCTCGGGCCACCATTGCAAGTGTCCTGGATATGCTCAAGAGCGAAGCTGAATCCATTGCCAAGGAACTCAATGAGACACGCCCCAACGTTTGAGGCGCAGGCCATTCGAGGCACGGACCTTCGTTTGGGGCAGGGTGGCCGCAAAATCGCAACATTCGGCAGTTTGGGCTTAACCCGGCGTGCATCAACGTTCGCAGCCGCCCGGTACACATAGACTTTGGACCATGAGTGACACCACCCGAATTGCGACAGACAACACGCCGGACATCAAACCCCGCAGCCGGGTGGTGACCGACGGCATTCACGCGGCGCCTGCCCGTGGCATGTTCCGTGCGGTGGGCATGGGAGACGACGACTTCGCCAAACCCCAAATTGGTGTTGCCAGTTCGTGGAACGAAATTACCCCCTGCAACCTTTCCCTTAACCGCCTAGCGCAGGGCGCCAAAGAAGGCGTCCATGCGGGCGGTGGCTTCCCGATGCAGTTCGGCACCATCTCCGTCTCGGACGGTATTTCCATGGGCCACGAGGGAATGCACTTCTCGTTGGTTTCCCGTGAGGTCATCGCCGACTCCGTGGAAACGGTGATGCAGGCCGAGCGCATAGATGGCTCTGTGCTGCTGGCCGGCTGTGACAAGTCCCTTCCCGGGATGCTCATGGCTGCTGCCCGCCTGGACCTCGCATCGGTGTTCCTTTACGCAGGTTCCATCATGCCGGGCTGGGTCAAGCTGGAAGACGGCTCGGAGAAGGAAGTCACGCTCATTGACGCCTTCGAGGCCGTGGGCGCCTGTGCCGCCGGCAAAATGAGCATGGAAGACCTCACCCGCATCGAAAAAGCCATCTGTCCCGGCGAAGGCGCTTGTGGCGGCATGTACACGGCCAACACCATGGCTTGCATCGGCGAGGCCTTGGGTATGTCCCTGCCGGGTTCGGCCGCTCCGCCGTCGGCCGACCGCCGTCGTGATGATTTCGCCCGCAAGTCCGGCGAAGCGGTGGTGAACCTGTTGCGCCTGGGCATCACGGCCCGCGACATCATGACCAAAAAGGCCTTCGAGAACGCCATCGCCGTCACCATGGCATTCGGCGGCTCCACCAATGCCGTGCTCCACCTGCTCGCGATCGCCCGCGAAGCCGAAGTCGAACTGACGTTGGATGACTTCAACCGCATCGGCGACAAAATTCCCCACCTGGGGGACCTCAAGCCTTTCGGCCGCTACGTTATGACCGACGTGGACAAGATTGGTGGCGTGCCGGTCATCATGAAGGCACTCCTCGACGCCGGACTGCTGCATGGTGACTGCCTCACCGTTACCGGCAAGACGCTTGCCGAAAACCTCGCCTCGATCAATCCGCCGGACCTTGACGGCAAGATCCTCCGTGCCTTGGACAACCCCATCCACAAGACCGGTGGCATCACCATCCTGCACGGGTCCATGGCTCCGGAAGGTGCCGTAGTGAAGAGTGCAGGCTTCGATGCTGACGTCTTCGAAGGAACTGCGCGTGTCTTCGAGCGCGAACAGGGCGCCCTCAGCGCGTTGGACAATGGCGAAATCAACAAGGGTGACGTCGTGGTCATCCGCTATGAAGGCCCCAAGGGCGGCCCCGGCATGCGCGAGATGTTGGCCATTACCGGAGCCATCAAGGGTGCAGGGCTTGGCAAGGATGTCCTGCTGCTGACCGATGGCCGCTTCTCCGGAGGCACCACGGGCCTGTGCATCGGCCACGTTGCGCCGGAAGCCGTCGACGGCGGCCCCATCGCCTTCGTGAAGGACGGGGACCGCATCCGTGTTGACATCGCTGCCCGCTCCTTTGACCTCTTGGTCGACGAAGCCGAGCTCGAGGCCCGCAAGGAGGGCTGGGAGCCACTGCCAGCCAAGTTCACCAAGGGCGTGCTTGCCAAGTACGCCAAGCTTGTCCACAGTGCCTCCACGGGAGCGTACTGCGGGTAGTTCCTGCTTCGGACTCCGGCTGCCTTGCGGCGGCCGGAGTCCGGCAGGCGGACATTGCTGTCCAAATAGTGAGATACGATAGTGCCCGATTGACACGTATCTCACTTTGAGGGAACACTGAACGCATGATCACATTCGTTACCGTCGGCATCGTCGTCCTTACCAAGCGCGTGGCTTAGCCCGACTGGTAACGAACCGTCACGCGCAAACCCCTCGAAGAGCCGGAAGGCTGAGGGGTTTTTTTATTCCCCGAAGCAAGACCCACCTATTGAAGATCCACTAAGGAAGAGTCCGATGAGCAAAGGATCGCCGATCAGCCCCTCGCTGATGGCTGCAAAGTCCGCTGGAGCCCACAAAGCTCCGGAAAAGGTCGACCGTACGGCTGAGGCCGTCGTCGTCGACGCTGCTGCACCTCTCTCTCCTGTACTTGGGCCGAACACCGTTGTACCCCCAACGGTGATGTCCGGCTCGCAAGCAATTGTCCGTTCGCTCGAAGAACTCGGCGTGGACGATATTTTCGGTTTGCCCGGTGGCGCGATCCTGCCCACCTACGACCCCTTGATGGCCTCCAGCATGAATCACATCCTGGTCCGTCACGAACAGGGAGCCGGCCACGCCGCGCAAGGCTACGCCATGGTTACCGGACGGGTTGGCGTTTGCATCGCCACCTCGGGACCCGGTGCCACCAACCTCGTTACCGCCATCATGGACGCCCACATGGATTCCGTGCCCATGGTGGCCATCACCGGCCAGGTTTCCAGCGGTGTCATCGGCACCGATGCCTTCCAGGAAGCGGACATCGTGGGTATCACGATGCCCATTACCAAGCATTCGTTCCTGGTGACTGACCCCAACGACATCCCGCATGTCATGGCTGAGGCTTTCCACCTCGCGTCCACTGGCCGTCCGGGCCCCGTCCTGGTGGATATCGCCAAGGACGCCCAGGTTGGCCAGATGACCTTCTCCTGGCCGCCGAAGGTTGATTTGCCGGGCTATCGCCCCGTAGTGCGCGGCCACAACAAGCAGGTCCGCGAAGCTGCCAAGTTGATCGCTGCCGCCAGCAAACCGGTCCTCTACGTGGGCGGCGGTGTGGTCAAGGGCCATGCGTCCGCAGAGCTCATGGAGCTCGCGCTGGCTACCGGCGCTCCCGTGGTCACCACCCTGATGGCGCGCGGTGCATTCCCTGATTCGCATCCGCAGCACGTTGGCATGCCGGGCATGCATGGCTCTGTCTCCGCCGTGACTGCGCTTCAGCAGGCTGACCTCCTGATCACCCTCGGTGCCAGGTTTGATGACCGCGTCACCGGCGTGCTGAAGACCTTTGCCCCGTTTGCCAAGGTCATCCACGCTGACATCGACCCCGCGGAAATCTCCAAGAACCGCACGGCCGATGTCCCGATCGTTGGCTCGGTCAAGGAAATCATCCCGGAACTCACCGAGGCCGTGAAAACGCAGTTCGAACTGAGCGGGACCCCGGACCTGGACTCGTGGTGGGCCTTCCTGGGCAACCTTCGCGACACGTACCCGCTGGGATGGACCGAGCCCGAGGACGGGCTCACCGCCCCGCAGCGCGTGATCAAGCGGATCGGCGAGCTCACGGGTCCCGAAGGCATCTACGTTGCCGGCGTTGGCCAGCACCAGATGTGGGCCGCCCAGTTCATCAAGTACGAACGGCCCCACGCCTGGCTGAACTCAGGCGGTGCAGGAACCATGGGATACTCGGTTCCGGCGGCCATGGGCGCCAAGGTCGGTGAACCGGACCGCGTGGTCTGGGCCATCGACGGTGACGGCTGCTTCCAAATGACCAATCAGGAGCTGGCCACTTGTGCCATCAACAACATCCCGATCAAGGTCGCCATCATCAACAACTCCTCGCTGGGCATGGTCCGCCAATGGCAGACGCTGTTCTACGAGGGCCGCTACTCGAACACGGATCTGAATACAGGCCACGACACTATCCGGATTCCGGACTTCGTGAAACTGGCCGATGCCTACGGTTGTGCTGCACTGCGTTGTGAGCGCGACGAAGACATCGATGCCACCATCCAGAAGGCACTCGAAATCAATGACCGTCCCGTGGTCATCGACTTTGTCGTCAGCCCCAACTCGATGGTGTGGCCGATGGTGCCTTCGGGCGTCAGCAACGACCAGATCCAGGTTGCCCGCAACATGACCCCGGAATGGGAAGAGGAGGACTAGGCATGAGCCGCCACACACTGTCCGTTCTGGTAGAAGACAAGCCCGGCGTGCTGACCCGCGTGGCCAGCCTCTTCGCCCGGCGCGCGTTCAACATCAATTCCCTGGCTGTGGGACCCACCGAGGTTCCTGGCATGTCCCGCATGACGGTTGTCGTCGACGCCGACGGCGACCTCATCGAGCAGGTCACCAAGCAGCTCAACAAGTTGGTCAACGTCATCAAGATTGTTGAGCTGACTTCCGAATCTTCCGTACAACGTGACCACATCCTGGTCAAAGTACGTGCGGATGCCGCGACACGTCTGCAGGTTACCCAGGCTGCAGACCTGTTCCGTGCCGCTGTCGTCGACGTGTCCACAGACTCATTGGTGATTGAGGCAACCGGTACCCCCGAGAAGCTCGCTGCGCTGCTGTCAGTGCTCGAGCCGTTCGGCATCCGTGAAATCGTGCAGTCCGGCACCTTGGCCGTTGGACGGGGATCCCGCTCCATGAGTGACAGGGCGCTCCGCTCCGCGTGAGCGTTGCGTCCAGTACCGCAGCACCACTATCAATATCTACGAAAACCACTCAAGAGGAGTTACGCAAGTGACTGAAATGTTCTACGACGACGACGCAGACCTGTCGATCATCCAGGGCCGCAAGGTAGCCATCGTTGGCTATGGCTCCCAGGGCCACGCCCACGCACTGAACCTGCGCGATTCCGGCGTCGAGGTTGTTATCGCGCTGAAGGACGGCTCCAAGTCGGCCGCCAAGGCAGAGGACGCAGGCTTCACTGTCAAGAACGTTGCGGATGCCGCCGAATGGGCAGACGTCATCATGATCCTGGCACCGGACCAGCACCAGCGCTCCATCTACAACGACTCCATCAAGGACAAGCTGACCGAGGGCAAGGCACTCGCCTTCGCTCACGGCTTCAACATCCGCTTCGGCTACATCGAAGCTCCGGCAGGCGTCGACGTCATCCTGATTGCCCCGAAGGCTCCGGGCCACACTGTGCGCCGCGAATTCGAAGCCGGCCGCGGTATCCCGGACATCATTGCTGTTGAGCAGGACGCATCGGGTTCCGCATGGGACCTGGCGAAGTCCTACGCCAAGGCAATCGGCGGAACCCGCGCCGGCGTCATCAAGACCACCTTCACCGAAGAGACCGAGACCGACCTCTTCGGCGAGCAGGCCGTTCTTTGCGGCGGCGTTTCCCAGCTCGTCCAGTACGGCTTCGAAACCCTGACCGAAGCCGGCTACCAGCCGCAGATCGCCTACTTCGAGGTTCTCCACGAGCTCAAGCTCATCGTTGACCTCATGTGGGAAGGCGGCATTGCCAAGCAGCGCTGGAGCGTTTCCGACACCGCAGAGTACGGCGACTACGTCTCCGGCCCGCGCGTCATCACCCCCGAGGTGAAGGAAAACATGAAGGCTGTCCTCGCCGACATCCAGAGCGGTGCGTTCGCCAAGCGCTTCATCGACGACCAGGACAACGGTGGCACCGAGTTCAAGGAACTGCGTGCCAAGGCAGAGCAGCACCCGATCGAAGAGGTCGGCCGCGAACTGCGCTCCCTGTTCTCCTGGCAGCAGCAGGACGCTGACTATGTTGAAGGTTCCGCAGCCCGCTGATCCTTCGGTGCTGGCCTAACGGCCGGCGCACTACGACGCCCGTCCGGAGAACATAGCCGGGCGGGCGTCGTCGTTTCTCCATCGACACCAGTTTCTCCAGTGAATTGCCCAGCCTCATGGGCTGTGAACTTCTTCACAACAACTACCGGCCCGGCCGTAACATCCCTCCCCGGCACCGGAAACTCTGCCCGGATTCGATATTCTGGGCTGGTCCCGGCGCCGTGTCCCGGGCCACGCATCCGCTCCTTGTCCAGTTCTGTCCAAAGTTGTCCAAAGTAAGGTGCCACCCCGTGTCAGTCAGCAAACCCGTCGTCCTCCTCGCCGAGGAACTTTCGCCCGCCACAGTCGAGGCATTGGGCCCGGACTTTGAAATCCGACAGACCGACGGCGCCGACCGTTCCCAGCTGCTGTCCGCCATTGCCGACGTCGACGCCATCCTGGTCCGTTCGGCCACCCAAGTGGATGCCGAAGCCATCGCTGCGGCCAAGAACCTTAAGGTCATCGCCCGCGCCGGCGTGGGGCTGGACAACGTGGATATCAAGTCCGCAACGCAAGCAGGCGTCATGGTGGTCAACGCACCCACGTCCAACATCGTTTCTGCCGCAGAGCTCACCGTGGGCCACATCCTGAGCCTCGCCCGCCACATTCCGCAGGCCAGCTCTGCGCTGAAGAACGGCGAGTGGAAGCGCTCAAAGTACACCGGCATTGAACTCTTCGAGAAGAAGATCGGCATCATCGGCCTTGGCCGTATCGGCGCACTGGTAGCAGCACGCCTGCAGGGATTCGAAACCGAAATCCTCGCCTATGACCCCTACATCACGGCTGCACGCGCGGCCCAGTTGGGCGTCAAGCTTGTAACTTTGGATGAACTGTTGGAAAACGCCGATTTCATCACCATCCACATGCCCAAGACGCCGGAGACGGTAGGCATGCTGGGCGCCGACGCCTTCCGCAAGATGAAGGAAACGGCGTACGTCATCAACGTGGCACGTGGCGGCCTGGTGGACGAAGAAGCCCTGTACACGGCTTTGAAGGAAGGCCAGATCGCGGGCGCCGGCGTGGACGTCTTCGTCAAGGAACCCAGCACCGACCTGCCGTTCTTCGAGCTCGACAACGTGGTTGTCACCCCGCACCTTGGAGCGTCCACGGATGAGGCCCAGGAGAAGGCCGGCGTGTCAGTGGCCAAGTCGGTTCGCCTTGCCCTTGCAGGCGAACTGGTTCCCGATGCCGTGAACGTTGCCGGAGGCGTCATCGCTCCCGATGTTCGCCCGGGTATCCCGCTGATCGAAAAGCTGGGCCGGATCTTCACGGCGCTTACCCATGCGTCCCTCACCCAGATCGACGTTGAGGTGGCCGGTGAAATTGCCGCGCTGGACGTCAAGGTACTCGAACTGGCTGCGCTGAAGGGCGTCTTCGCTGATGTGGTCACGGAGCAGGTCTCCTACGTGAATGCTCCGGTAATCGCAGAACAGCGTGGCATCAATACCCGGTTGATCACCACCCCCGACGCCGAGGACTACCGCAATGTCCTGACCATCCGTGGTGCCCTCAGCGATGGGTCTCAGATCTCTGTTGCCGGTACCCTCACGGGTCCCAAGCAGGTGGAGAAGCTCGTAGGCGTCAACGGATACGACGTCGAAATTCCCATCAGCGAGCACTTGGTTGTTGTGGCCTACGCCGACCGTCCGGGCGTGATTGGCACCATCGGACACATTTTGGGCATGAATAACATCAATATCGGCGGGATGCAGGTTGCGCGCCAGACCGAAGGCGGCCAGGTTCTTGCGCTCCTGACCATCGACAGCTCGGTTCCGCAGCAGGTGCTGGAAGCCATCAAGGCCGGTATCGGCGCAGAGATGGTTCGCGAAGTGGACCTGGAGGACTAGCACTGATCTTCATCAGCTAGGTTCGCGTGCCGGCGACACACCATGGCACGCAGGAGTGGCCGGTCTGCTTACAATGGCTGGGTCCGGGATTCGGACCCGGCAGCAGGCCGGCCACAACTTTTTGCACATACAGCCCGGTCTTCCTCTGTGTCTTTTGAGGAATCACGGTGCGTGTGTGCGCGCCCGCAATCAAGGTCTCAGGGAGCCCAATGAACGCCGTCCAAAGGTTCATCAGAAGCCGTGTGCTGCTGCTGACCGCGGCCATTTTGATCGTCGCCATGTGCTTGTCCGTCCTCGTCCAGAGCCAGTCGCAGGCGGCTCTGAACAGGACAGTGGACGAGAACTCGCGGGGACTCTACGACATCCTGGTCCAGGCAAAGCCTGACCAATCACAAGATGGCGACGGCGGTGCATTGATTCAGCCGGAAATCGCCAACGGCCAAGGCGGCATCAGCTTTGAGCAGCTGGAGAAGATCCGGACCATGGGCCAAACGGCCGTGGCCGCGCCCATCAGCCTGGTCTCGCGTGTATCGCAGAACCTTGAAGCTCCGCGGCTCAACGCCATGGACTACCTCGGCTATAACGCGGGCCTTGCCGGGGCAGTGACGGCGGGGGATCCATCCGCGATGGATTCCAACAAGTGGCCTGCCGCGGAATCCGTTCTGCCTGATTCTCCCAAGAAGTACCGCCTGACCGCTTCGGCCACGAGCTCGGACGGAGCTAACGAGAAGACCCTTTTCAAGACCAGCGCTGAAGGCACCCTGGGCAAAGGCCGACTGATCCAGGAACAGACTGCTGGCGGCACCAATGTCCGGATCGCCGGCCCTGAGGGCGAGACAGGTGTTAAGTTCCCCGCTCCCGCTCTGGGCTCGGAGCACAATCTCTTTAATCTCTCCGTGGCGCTTCCCCTGGCGCCTGAGGTGACAGAGTCCGTCGTCGCCGTCGACCCTGCCGCTGAGCGGGCGCTGCTGGGCTCGGCAGGAGACTTCCTGGCCCCTTTGGAGAAGGCTCCTCCGGCGGATGCCCGTGACGCGGGCGCTATCGGACGCCACTTCGAGAGTCTTTTCACCACCGGCCTCAGCATGGACCAGTTGGAAGAAGGTCCCGATTTCCTGGGCGTCAAGCTCAAGCATTGGGCGCCGCTGATGACGCAGTACCAGCAGGCCAAGCGCGACGGCCTGCTGACTGCGGACTCCCAAGCCATTCCGCTGATTGTCCGTTCAGGCACATCCCTTGACCTGCAGTACTCGGTGAAGATCGAGGAACTTGACGCCAGCGGCAAGGTAGTCAATGAGGTGGGCACGGTAACGCGTTCACTGGACAAGGACTACCTTCCGTTCGTGTCGAAGTCCCCGTTCGCCCTCGAGTGGCCTGGATCAACCGACCACAGTAAATTGCTGGGCAGCACGGCCTCCTTCAGCCAGGGTTTGTACAATCCCGCCACGTGGAGCACGGCATTTGCCGCAGCGCCCCAGTACAAGGACGGCGACGAAGCTTCCAACGGCGCGTCGGATAAGAGCGCCACACCGGGGGACTGGGTTACGGTGAACCGTCTGCCCGAGAAGTCGTCCTTCGGTGCGCCCGTGGACCAGACGCAGCGTAAGCCGGTGGAGGAGCGCTCATACCGGGAAGACCTGGAAACAGGCAAGAAGCCGGCAACGCCGCTGCCCATGGTGTACGGCACCTTCGACCCTGCCGCGGTGAAGTCAGCTGCCGGGGACGTCAACAAGCTGCCCTTGGGCGGCTACGACCCCACGCCGATGACCCTCACCAAGGACGCTGAGGGCAAAGAGGTTGAGGGCACGGAACTGAAGCCATCGTTGAGTGCTACGGGCTTGGTCAGCCAGTCCGCCGGCGCCATCACCGATTACTACGGTCTGGCAGCCGCCCGTGGTTACGACACCAACGCGGACGTCATTGACGCTATCCGTGTCAAGGCGTCGGCAACCGGAAACTGGAAGACGGCACAGCCCGAGGTTGAGAAGCTGGCCACCCAGATCCGTGAGCTCGGCCTTGAGGCTACGGTCGTGGCGGGTTCCGCCCGTGAAGATGCCAATATTTTCGTCCCCGGCTACAGCAAGGACGACGCCGGCAAGGAATCACCCCTGGGTACTATCCAGCAGTCGTGGGTGCGCCAGGACGCGGCCGATGCCGTCTCAGGTTCCCTCACCGGAACCAACATCACCCTGCTGTTCCTGACGCTGCTTGGTGCAACGCTCCTGACGGGCGCCTCCACAGTCAGCTACATCCGACAACGCCGAAGCGAAGCCGGCATCCTCCGCGCCATGGGTTGGACCCAGAAACGGATCCGCTCCTGGGTCCTGGAGGAATTCGCTGTGGGAGCTGCCGCACTCGCGGCGGCGGGAGTCGTCCTCAGCTTGCTGAGCTGGAACGTTGCCACCGTGATCGTCTCAGTCACCATGCTGGTCATCTACAGCGCTGCCGCGTTGCTCGCCGCCCAGCAGTTGCGCCACCGCGTGGTGATTGATCAGGAACCGCAGCACGATGAACGCCTGGTGACTGTTGACTCGCCCCTGACGTTCGCCAACAGGCAGCTCACCACCAACCGCTTCAACTCGATCTCCCTGGCCGTGGCAGTGGGTGTGTTCGGTGCAGCAGTGGGTGCCCTGATCGCGCTCCTGATCGACATTCCCCGAGCAGCCGGCGCAAGCGCTTTGAGCGGTCTGGCCGCTGCCAGCATCACCTTGCCGAGCATCATCCTCGCTGTGTTCGGTGTGGTTGTTGGCCTTCTCCTGACCTTGGTCACCGGCCGCTTCGAGCTCCACGCCAAACGGGAGTACCTCGGTACTTTGCGTGCCATGGGCTGGAACCCGGACATGCTTGGCCAGGTCCGCTTCTTCGAAAACGCACTTGTGGGCACCGTGGCACTTCCCTTGGGTGTCCTAGGTGCCCTGGGGCTGGGACTGCTCCTGGCTCCCTACGCGGCTCTTTGGGCCGGTTTGGCCGGTCTGCTGGCCGTAATTTGCTGGATTCCGATTGCAACGAAAGTAGTCAAATGACTGACAACCTCAACCCCGAGCTGACGGCCACCCCGGAATCCGCGGACGAGTCGCTGCAGACCCGTGCCAACACCATCGTGAGGGCCACGGACCACGCAACTCCCTTGGAACTGAGCCGGGTGACCATTCATTACGGTGGAGACAAGGGCGGTGCCGAGGAAGTGGACGTCGTGGACGACTTCAACCTCACCCTTCACGCTGGTGAGATGCACTGCATCGCCGGACGAAGCGGTTCCGGTAAGACCAGCATCCTGACGGTGAGCGCGGGACTTACGCTCCCGACGTCGGGCAAGGTCTTGTGGGAAGGCCAGCCGTTGGACACCATGGGCGACGACGAGATCGCGGACCGCCGACGGGCCCTGATTGGTTACGTGGACCAGGGCGGCGCCTTGATCGATGGCATGAGCGCCTTGGAGAACGTCCTGCTCCCCGCCGTACCCGACGGCGAAGTGGAACAGCGTACCGAGATGGCAAAGGACCTCCTGGACCTGGTGGGCCTCGGACGCCGTATGCGCCACCGTCCCGCGCAGCTCTCCGGTGGTGAACGCCAGCGTGTCGCCATTGCCCGCGCCCTGATTCTGGGCACCCGCGTACTGGTGGTGGACGAGCCCACGGCCAGCCTCGACCGCGCAGCGGCCAACCGCATCATCGGCATTCTCAAGGACACCACCAGCGATGGCATTGCCGTCCTGGTTGCTTCCCACGACCATGAACTGGTCCGGCTCAGCGATACGCTGACCGAACTTAACTAAGCTATTTCATCCCAAAAAAAGGTAACTTCTTAGAGTGACGTCTCCAGAGAAATCCCCGTTCTACATCACCACCGCAATCAGCTACCCCAATGGCGTGCCGCACATCGGCCACGCCTACGAGGTCATCGCGACTGATGCCATGGCGCGGTTCAAGCGCCTTGACGGCCATGAGGTGTTCTTCATGACCGGAACGGACGAGCACGGACTCAAGATGCAGCAATCAGCCGAGAAGGAAGGCATGACTGCCAAGCAGCTCGCTGACCGCAACTCGGCAGCCTTCAAGCAGATGAGCCAGGACTTGGGGATCTCCCACGACCGCTTCATCCGCACCACGGATAAGGACCACTACGCGGCTTCCCAGGCCATCTGGAAGAAGATGGAAGCCAACGGTGATATCTACCTGTCCAAGTACGAGGGCTGGTACTCGGTCCGCGACGAGGCCTACTACGTCGAGGACGACACCGTGGTGAAGGAGGACGGGCTCCGCTACTCCAAGGAGACGGACACCCTTGTCACCTGGACTGCCGAGGAAAGCTACTTCTTCCGGCTCTCCAACTACCAGGACAAACTCCTTGCCCTGTATGAGGAACAGCCTGAATTCGGTGCGCCGCAATCCCGTTTCAATGAGGTCATCAGCTTTGTGCGACGTGGTCTGGAGGACCTGTCCATCAGCCGCACCACCTTCGACTGGGGTGTCCCGGTCCCTGGCGACGAGAAGCACGTCATGTACGTCTGGGTTGACGCGCTCACCAACTACCTGACCGGCGTGGGCTACCCGGACATCGAGTCGGAATCCTTCAAGAAGTTCTGGCCCGCTGACGTGCACGTCATCGGCAAGGACATCTCACGCTTCCACGCCATCTACTGGCCCGCGTTCCTCATGAGCGCAGGGCTGGAACTGCCCAAGCGCGTCATGATCCATGGCTTCCTCACCAACAACGGTGTGAAGATGTCCAAGTCCTTGGGGAATGTTGTGGCACCCCAGGATTTTGTGGCGCAGTACGGCCTGGACCAGTGCCGCTACTTCTTCCTCCGTGAAGTTCCTTTCGGGGCGGACGGCAACTACAACCACGAAGCCATCGTGGGCCGCATGAACTCGGATCTGGCCAACAACTTCGGCAACCTCGCGCAGCGTTCGCTGTCCATGGTGGCGAAGAACTGTGAAGGCAAGGTTCCGGTTCCCGGCGCGTATACGGCCGAGGACAGCGCTTTGTTGGCCCAGGCCGGCGAATTGTTGGGCACTGCACGTGCTGCCTTCGATAAGCAGGAATTCAGCAGGGCCCTTGAAGCGATCTGGACTGTCCTCGGCGACACCAACGCTTACTTCGCGGAGCAGGCTCCGTGGGTGCTGCGCAAGACTGACCCGGAGCGTATGAATACGGTCCTGTACGTCACCTTGGAGGTTGTCCGCATCGTGGCGATCCTCGCCCAGCCGGTCATGCCGTCGTCGTCCGCGAAGCTCCTTGAGGTGCTCGGGCAGCCTGAAGGCGAGTCGCGCCGGTTCGCCGCCGTCGCCACCCCGATTGTTGCCGGCACGGAATTGCCCGCCCCGGCGCCCGTCTTCCCACGCTACGAAGAACCCGTCGAAGCGTAGACCCTCTTTCACATAACAGCCATAAACAGGAAACGCTCTCTCACTTCCTTCCGGTCCGTCCGGGTTAGTGAGAGAGCGTTTCCTGTTATAGGGCGATGAGGTGGGAGAGGGTCTAGGCTGTGGCTAGTCCCTCCACCGGTGACAAGCGTGCCGCGCGCCTGGCAGGGACCACCGAAGCCAGGAGTCCGGCCACCACGGCGACCCCAAAGACAGCCGTCAGCTGAAGCCACGGCACGGCCGGAACAACAGTGGCTACGCCTCCCAGGCTTGCCTGCGCGCCAAGCCAGCCATAAACGATGCCCAAACCTGCCCCCATGATCGCTGCCACACCTGCGACGAGCACGGCCTCGATGGCCAGCATGCCGCGGAGTTGGCCCCTGGTCAGCCCCAAAGCACGGAGCAAGGAGTTCTCGCGCGTCCGTTCCAGGACCGAAAGTGACAACGTGTTGGCCACACCGATCAACGCGATCACCACCGCGACACCAAGGAGCCCCGTGACTACCAGCAACAGGACATCGATGATGCTGTTGAACGTCACCCGCTCAATCGCGGCACCGCTGACAGTGCGCTCATGCACGCCCAGCTCTGCGGCGATCTCCTTCTGGATGGCCTGAACCCGATCTGCGGATACGGAATCATCCAGTTTCACCCACACCATCCCGGGCATTTCCGGCAGCGTACCGGAAGAGATGCTGGAGCTTTCCACGAAGGCAGGCACATGGCGGGTACGCAGGACTTTGGCATCGAGCGAAATGGTTCCGGCCGCCGTCGTGATGCTTGCCGGGCCTTCGGGGGAGTCCTCAGGCAGGTACACGGTGCCCGCGGACGGCTTCAGGTGGTTATCACGCACCACGGATGCAGCGTCTGAGGCGGAGAGACCATAGATGGTCATGCCGCCGTCGGGCGTCGCATTGTCATTCAGCGTTCCCACCGGCTGCAGCAGCACTGCAGCGCTGACGCCGTCGAGCGGTTTGATCCGGGATACAGCCTGGGCGGGATCGCTGGCGTCCACCGCGGTCTGGGCGGACAGGTCCACCGGGTAGTTTTCAGCCAAGGTGTCGTTGAAGGCGTGCCTGGAGGTAGCCGCCCCCGTCATCATGAGGGAAACCAAGGTGACGCCGATCAGCAGCGCGGCGGCAGTAGCGGAGGTACGTGCCGGGTTCCGGGTCGCGTTGACGGCGGCAAGCTTGCCTGGCACACCGGCCGGTGCGGCCAGGCGTCCGGCCAGGGCCACCACGGAGGGAATGAAGAGGGTGGAGCACAACAGGATGCCCACAAACGAGGCAGCTCCACCCAGCAGCGCCACGAGCAAGGAAACAGTCATGCTGCCGTACACCAGCAGGGCCGTTCCGCCCAGCAGGGCCAACAGGCCCAGGACAAGGCGAATCCTGCCGCGTCGGTTGCTTACGGAGGCGTCGTCGGCCGGGCGGAGGGCGGCGAGTGGTGCGACGGCGGTGGCCGCCTTCGCGGGCACCAGCGCGGCAACTACGGTCAGGAGCGTTCCGGCCACCAAGCCGGCAATGATGGCCGACGGCGGCACCGCCAACGTAGCGAACGCCTGCTCGGGCTGGGATTTGGCCCAGGCGATCAAGCCGGTCATCAGTCCCGTGGCAGCGAGGACACCCGACACTGAAGAGATGAAACCAACCACGACCGCCTCCAGCATCACCGACCCGCGGATCTGTGCCCGGCCGGCGCCCAAGCATCGGAGCAACGCCAACTCCCTGGTCCGTTGAGCTACCAGCACTGAGAACGTATTGGCCACCACCAACGTGGAAACGAGGATGGCCACCCCTGCGAAGGCGAGCAGGACAACGGTCAGCTGGTCCTGGCCTGCACTGAGCATGGCCACTGTGGAGGTGACTTTCTCCTGCGCCGTTTCCAGCACTGGCTCAAATGCACCCGCTGCTTCCATGCGGTGTGCGATGAAGTCCTTGGCTGCTGTGACGTCTTCCCCGGGCTTGAGTGCAAACTGTAGCCCCGAGTATCCGGCGCCCGCGTCCTGGACCGCATTCAATACTGACTCAGAACCCACCAGCTGGGCAGCCGACGACGAGAAGGGATCATTGGTTGCCTTCGTCAGGCCCGAGATAGTCACTCTTGCAGTCTTGACGGGTCCTGACCCCCGCAGCTCCAAGGTGCTGCCCACTGTGAGGCCTAAATGCCCGGCCGACTTGACGTCAATGACCGCTTCCGAGGCGCCCGATGGCATGGACCCGGAGGAAAGCACTGCGCCCTCCAGGGAAGCCGGTGCCGCATTGCGCAACCGGCCGTATTGTTCACCGCCACCAGCCTCGAACGTCACGTAGGTGGAACGCTCGGGATAGCTGTCCTGCACTGAGGGCGCGGTAACCGCTGCGTCCACCGCTGCCTGGGTGAACGGCTCCCCGTTCTTGGACGTAGCCACAACATCGGCGTTGCGGTACGCCTCGCCGATGCTCGCGCCCAGTGATGCATTGGTGCTCGCGCCCACCATCAGCGTGGCGGAGAGGAACATGACAGACAACATAACTGCAAGCCCGATGGCCACGAAACGCCGGAAATGGGTGGTCAATTGGGAAAGGGCAACACGCAACATGCTCTAGGCCCCCAGCTTGCCGAGCGCAGCCAGCACAGAATCGGCAGTGGGATCGTGGATCTCACCCACCAGGCCTCCATCACTCATCAGCACCACGCGGTCCGCGTAACTCGCCGCCACGGGATCATGGGTGACCATGATGATGGTTTGCCCCATCTCCTGGCTGCTCCTGCGCAGCAACGCCAGGACTTCCCCGCCCGCCCGTGAGTCCAGGTTTCCAGTGGGTTCGTCGCCGAAGACGACGTCGGGACGCGTCAGCAACGCCCGGGCAACCGCCACGCGCTGCTGTTGGCCACCCGAGAGCTCATGGGGCCGGTGCTTCAAACGGTCCTTGAGCCCTAGCGTTGTGACAACCGTATCCAGCCACCCGGCGTCGGCGGTGGTTCCCGCCAAGGCGAGCGGAAGCGTGATGTTCTGTTCGGCGGTCAAGGTGGGCACCAGGTTGAACGCCTGGAAAACGAAACCGATCCGCTCGCGGCGCAAAGCGGTGAGCTGACGGTCACTGAGCCCCGTCAATTCGGTGCCGCCCAACAAGATCCGCCCGGAGTCGGCCGTGTCCAAGCCGGCAAGGCAATGCATCAAGGTGGACTTGCCGGAGCCGGACGGTCCCATGATGGCAGTGAATTTTCCGGCATTAAAGCTCACTGACACTTTGTTCAAGGCAGTGACGGTGGTATCAGCACGGCCGTAGCTCTTGGTCAGCTCATGCGCCTCCACGGCGGGACGAGCGTGGGCGTCTTCCGGGCCTGCGGGACGGTCGGTTCCTGACGGGTGGGGGAGAGGCGTGAATGTTGTCATGGTTCCACGCTATGTTTCCGGCCGGCCCTGCCGGATCGGGCCGCAGGCCCATTATCCCGGAGGCTTGCTCATACCCTGGTCTGAGTTGCTAGGTACCCGGGGCTACAACGCCGGTCTCATAGGCGATGACCACTACTTGAACGCGGTCCCGTGCGCCAAGCTTCGCCAGGATATGCCCCACGTGGGTCTTGACCGTAGCCTCGGACAAGAACAGCCCCGCCGCGATTTCCGGGTTTGATTGTCCCTGCGCGATCAGCTGGAAAACCTCGCGCTCGCGGGCTGTGAGGCGCTCGACGGCTGCAGCATGTTCAGTCTGCTCCGGTGTCTGCGTCCTCAGGAGTGGCGCCACGTGGTCAAGCAGGCGTCGTGTTGTGGAGGGTGCAATCACGGCGTCCCCGCGGTAGACAGTGCGGATGGCCTCCAGCAGTTCCTCCGGCGGCGCATCCTTCAGGAGGAATCCGCTGGCACCGGCCTGAATGGCTGCAAGGGCGTACTCGTCAAGGTCAAAGGTGGTGAGGACCACAATTTTGACATCGGCCCGCTGCGATCCGATGGGCTGTGCCGCTGCCTGTTCCAGGATGCGACGGGTCGCTTCAATCCCGTCCATACCAGGCATTCGAACATCCATCAGGACCACGTCGGCAGCGGTGGCGCTCAGGGCTTGGACCGCCTCGATCCCGTTGCCGGCCTCAGCAACTACTTCAAGGTCCGGCTGCGAATTGATGAGCATGCCAAAACCCGATCGGACCAACTGCTGGTCATCAACGAGAGCCACCCGGATGGGTGCGGAAACTTCAGGCATGGATCAGGCCTCCGAATACGGGATAAATGCGGACACACGGAAACCGCCGCCCTGTTCAGGTCCCGCGGTCAAGGAACCATCGTAGAGGGAGACACGCTCACCCATTCCCAATAGTCCGTTACCGCCCCCTGCCGAGGGCGGATCAGCAGCGGCGCCCCGGCCGTCGTCGATGATCTCCAGTTGCAGGCCGCGGGCCTGCCACGTCAGGGTGACACTCGCCGTCGCCTTCGGTCCTGCGTGTTTCATCACGTTGGTCAAGGCTTCCTGGATGATTCGATAAGCCGTGAGTTCCGCGCCGGCGGGTAGGGCCCTGCGGGGTACACCGGTCTGCTCGAACGCCACCTGCAGTGTTGCGGCGCGGAAGCCGAGGAGGAGTTCGTCAAGATCGGAAAGCCGGGGTTGAGGGCGGGTAGGGGAGTCGTCGTCGGAGCGGAGTACGCCCAGCAGTCTTCGCATCTCGCCCAGCGAATCCCGGCCCGTAGCCGCAATAGTGGCCAGTGCCTCGGTCGCGAGTTCGGGTTTCGCGGCGGCAGCGTATCGGGCTCCGTCGGCCTGGGTGATGATGACGGACAGGGAGTGCGCCACGATGTCGTGCATTTCCCGGGCAATGTGGGATCGTTCGTCGGCGGCAGCCAGCTTGCGCTCCTGCATCTGCTCCACTTCAAGCCTCCGCGTGCGATCCTCAAGAGCCTGAAGCTGTAACCGGCGTACGCGTGTGAGGTCGCCCAATGTCCAGCTCACCAGCACCAGCATCCATATCAGCACGGTGTAAAGCGCACCGATGGTGAGACCCAGGATGCCGGACTCAGCTGTGGTTGAAAAGAGCCGGGTAGTGAGCATGACTCCACCCAGCAGTCCGGCCAGAAGAACCGTCCGGCTCGCCCACGCGGGCCCATAAGCCGCCGTAGCGTAGATGACCAGCGGGACGGCAATTTGGCCAGCTACGGGTTCGACGCCCGCTGCCCACTGGATGAGGCACACCAGGATGACGACGCCGGCCGCCACGGCCGGGCGGGTGCGTCGCCATGCGAGGGGCAGCAGGAGGCTGCAGGACAAAAGGAACAGCCAAGGGCGGTCCGCGACCAGATATACGGGACCAAAGAGGAGGATGAGGAGGCACGTGGCCGTCATATCAACTTTGAAGCGGTTGATCCGGAACCATTCGTATATCTCGTGCCTTCTATCCACGCTATGACTCTATGTGCCCTCGACCGGCCCGGGCATCATGCCGTGGTCTGATTCTTACCCAAGTCCGGGGCACGGCCAGTGTTCAAAGAGTGAGACGATTTTGACCAGCATGTGGATTGCTTGGCTAGATAGAGCTATGAGTGCAACGTCCATCAATCTCGCTGTCATCCCTGGCGACGGCATTGGCCCTGAGGTCATCGCCGAAGCCGTCAAGGTCCTCGAAAAGGCTGTCGCCGCCGAAGGCGTGGCCCTCGAGCTGACCAACTACAAGCTCGGCGCCCAGCACTGGCTTGAGACTGGCGAGACCCTCCCGGACGAGGTCCTGGAAGACCTGCGCACGCGTGACGCCATCCTCTTCGGAGCAGTGGGCGCAGCCCCGGGGGATACCCGCATCCCTTCCGGCATAATCGAACGCGAGATGCTGCTCAAGCTCCGCTTCAGCCTGGACCACTACGTGAACCTGCGCCCGTCCCGCTTGTACGGCACCGTCGGCAGCCCCCTGGCGAACCCCGGCACCATCGATTTCATCGTCGTCCGCGAAGGTACTGAAGGTCCCTATGTGGGCAACGGTGGCACCCTGCGCGGCGGAACACCCCACGAAGTGGCCACGGAAGTTTCCCTCAACACAGCTCACGGTGTGGAGCGAGTCGTCCGTGATGCCTTCCGCCGCGCCAACGAGCGTCCGCGCAAGCACGTCACGCTCGTCCACAAGCACAATGTGCTGGTCTTCGCCGGGCACTTGTGGAAGCGCACGGTTGAGGCTGTGGCCCTGGAATTCCCTGAGGTCACCCACGACTACCTGCACATTGACGCCGCCACCATCTTCATGGTGACCGACCCCTCCCGTTTCGATGTCATCGTCACCGACAACCTGTTCGGCGACATCCTCACCGACCTCGCCGCTGCCATCACAGGCGGCATCGGCCTGGCGGCATCGGGCAACATCAACATGGACCGCACCGCACCGTCCATGTTCGAGCCCGTCCACGGCTCAGCCCCGGACATCGCCGGACAGCAGAAAGCCGATCCCACCGCGGCCATCCTCTCCGCAGTGCTCCTCCTGGACCACCTTGGCTACACCACGGCGGCCCGCAAGATCGAAGCGGCAGTAGTCGCCGACGTCGAAACCCGCACCGGCGAGCCGCGCAGCACGGCTGCTATTGGCGATGCCATTGCGGCCGCACTTTAGGCCCATTTCTCAGGCGTAAGCTTGTGTTGAATTATTTACCTGCTTCCCTGGTCCATCGCTGAACCACACCCTTTTTTGGGGCCCGGTTCGCCCTGCCAGGTAGCTGACTGTGGAGGAAACATGACTCAGACTGCCCATGGCGTCGACTTCAGCCAGCAGCTTTCGGATACCCCGAAGTCTGCTGAGGAGCGTGCAGCCGTCCTGGCGAACCCAGGCTTCGGCGACTACTTCACCGACCACACTGCCGTCGTCGACTACAAGGTTGACGCCGACGGAAATGGCGGTTGGCAGAATGCCCGGATCGAGCCTTACGGACCCATCTCCCTGGACCCGTCGGCTGCGGTTCTGCACTACGGCCAGGAAATCTTCGAAGGCCTTAAGGCTTACCGCCACGCTGACGGCTCCGTTTGGACTTTCCGGCCCGAAGCCAACGCCGCGCGCTTGAACAAGTCCGCCCGTCGCCTCGCCCTTCCGGAGCTGCCCGAGGAGTACTTCCTCGGCGCCATCCGGGAACTCGTTCAGGCTGATAGGGAATGGGTTCCTTCCGGCGACGGTGAAGCCCTCTACCTGCGTCCGTTCATGATCGCCACGGAGGCGTTCCTTGGTGTTCGTGCCGCCCGCAAAGTGTCCTTCCGCGTCATCGCCTCTCCTGCCGGCAACTACTTCGGCGGCGAGCTCAAGCCCGTCTCCATCTGGATCTCCCGCGAATATGCCCGTGCCGGCCGCGGCGGAACCGGTGCCGCCAAGTGCGGAGGCAACTACGCAGCTTCCCTGATCGCGCAGCAGGAAGCCGAAGCGAACGGTTGCAAGCAGGTGCTTTTCCTGGACCACTTCAACGACGACGCCGTGGAAGAACTCGGCGGCATGAACGTGTTCTTCGTCATGAAGGACGGCTCCCTGGTCACTCCGGCCCTTAGCGGCACCATCCTTGAAGGCGTCACCCGCATGTCCGTTATCCAGGTGGCCAAGGACATGGGCCGTGAAGTCACCGAGCGCAAGATCACCCTGGACGAGTGGCGCGACGGCGTGGCCTCAGGTGAGATCACCGAAGTCTTCGCTTGTGGCACCGCAGCCGTGATCACGCCGATCGGTGTGCTCAAGGACGCCACCGAATTCATCGGCTCCGAGGACGCGAAGGCCGGGGAAACCACTATGGCCATCCGCCAGCAGCTCCTGGGCATCCAAACCGGAACCGTCGAGGACACCCACGGCTGGCTGACCCGCCTGGTCTAGGTTTTCGGCTCAACAGCACGCACGACGGCGGCCCTTCCACTTGGCAACAAGCGGATGGGCCGCCGTTCTGCTTCCCCGACGCTCTATCACCTCCCTCGGGTTTGAGCCGGACGCTCTATCACCTCCCTCGGGTTTGGGGCGGACGTTCTTTCAGATCCCTCGGGTTTGGGGCGGACGCTTGCGGTCGTATGGTTTTCTGAGACAGCTTGATGGGAGATTCGCTTCAGATGACCACGCCCAGAAGAAAATATGATGCTGCGTTCCGCGAGGAAGCAGTGCAGCTGGTTTTGTCCACTGATCGGTCGGTGAAACAGGTAGCTGAGGAGATCGGGGTGAAGGAAAGCACGTTGGGCAACTGGCTCGCGCGGGCCCGTCAGCGTTCCCCTGGTGGTCCGGCACTGGTCCCGGTGCCCGATCGTGGGCCCGTGGAATGGGAAGAGCATCAGAAGGCTTTGGCCGAGAACGCGCGGTTGAAGGCTGAGGTTGAGTTCTTGGGAAAAGTCAGCGCCTTCTTTGCCGCGAAGCAAAAGTAGAGGACTTCTACGAATTCATCGAAGCGGAGAAGGCCAACCATTCCGTGGTGTGGCTGTGTCGGGCTCTAAAGGTATCCCGGGCCTCGTATTACCGGTGGCGCAAACCCTCGGCGCCATCACCGCGGGCGGTCCGGCATCAGGAACTGGTCACCGCTGTCACCAGCTTGTACACAGATGAGGAAGGCCGTGCCGGGCGGGACCAGCTGACTCTGATTCTCAATGAGAAGGGCGTGAAGGTCTCGGCCCCGACCGTCGGTTCGATCATGCGGGCGAACGGGTTGCGGGCGGTGCGCACCCAAGCCTGGAAAACCACCACTGTTCAGGACCCGCAGGCCAGGACAGCACATATTGAGAACCACATGCTCGACTCAGAGGGCAAACGGGACTTCACCTCATCAGTGCCCGGGACCCGTCTGGTAGGTGACATCACGTACCTGCGCACCGGTGAGGGCTGGCTCTACCTAGCCACCGTCATCGACCTGTTTTCCGGCATGGTCATCGGCTGGGCCATGGCCGCCCACATGCGCGCGAGCCTGTGCACCGCCGCACTGCAGATGGCCCGGAACCACGGACACCTCAGCGGATCCTCGATCATCTTCCACTCCGACCGGGGAACCCAGTACACCTCCGACGAATTCCAGAACTGGTGCGGCAGCAACAGCGTCACCCAGTCCATGGGCAAGATCGGGGTGTGCTGGGATAACGCAGTCGCGGAGAACTTCTTCTCGCACCTGAAAACCGAGTTCTACCACCACCAACGCTACGGTTCCCGGCTCGCTGCCCGAACCGGAGTGATGGAATACATCGAAGGCTGGTACAACCGCCGCCGACCCAACAAACGAGCCGGCGGCACAGCACCACTAACCGCCCACACCGCCTACAAAACCAGCACCCGGAAACCCCTGGCCGCCTAACCAACAACGACAACGAAACCTGTCTCAAAAACTTGACGACCGCAGCTCTATCACCTCCCGGCGGAAGGTCTAGGGATGTGAGCGGGCGTTGGTGGGAAGGGTTGGGGATGTGAGCGGGCGTTGGTGGGAAGGGTTAGGGATGTGAGCGGGCGTTGGTGGGAAGGGTTAGGGATGTGAGTGGGGGTTGGTGGGAAGGGTTAGGGATGTGAGAGAGCATCCGTTCAGTGCCAAGATGGGACAGTGACTCCAGAATCAACGGCGACCTCCCATGACAGTTCCCTGCAACGCAGCAGCGAACTCACCCGCTTCCGATTGGCCCCCAATCCGGGGCCGATGAGCCTGGACGGTACCAACTCCTACGTCATCGGCG
Source organism: Paenarthrobacter sp. TA1.8 (assembly GCF_048595705.1). Taxonomy (NCBI): domain Bacteria; kingdom Bacillati; phylum Actinomycetota; class Actinomycetes; order Micrococcales; family Micrococcaceae; genus Paenarthrobacter; species Paenarthrobacter sp. TA1.8. The sequence goes on along the minus strand of NZ_CP184287.1, from coordinate 3,052,674 downwards.
CCCCGGGATCCCGTTATGTGGCGGTGGTAGACCCGGGCCCTGAAGACGAACAGCATTTGGCTGTGTTGGCATCGGCAGGTGTTGTGGACGTAGTCCTCATTACGCATCGGCATGCAGATCACACGGAGGCGTCAGCACGTTTTCATCAGGTCACCGGGGCGCCTGTCCGTGCTGCATTGCCGGAGCATTGCCACGGCGGCGAGCCGCTGATGGACGGCGAAGTCCTGACGGCGGGTGGCGTGGAGATCCGTGTGGTGGCCACCCCGGGTCACACGTCGGACTCCCTCTGCTTCCATCTCCCTGATGACGGGCCCAACGGATCCGTTCTCACCGGCGATACAATTCTGGGCCGCGGAACCACTGTGTTGGATTACCCGGATGGCCGGTTGGGAGACTACCTTGCAAGCTTGGAAAGGCTGGAAGCGCTAGGACCCGCAACACTGCTGCCCGCACATGGGCCTGTTCTGCCGGCCTTGGACGAAAAGTGCCGTGAGTACCGTCATCATCGCGAGCAGCGGCTCGACCAAATCCGGACGGCGTTGAAACACCTCGGTACTCATGCATCCGTCGCTGCGGTCACGGATGCCGTTTATCCCGACGTCGACCCTTCCGTCAGGTGGGCGGCAGAGACTTCCGTTGCGGCCCAGTTGGATTACCTCCGAAGCTAAACCCGGACTGTAGGCTTGAGCCCATGCGTATCGCCCGGTTTGTAGTTGATTCTGATCCCCTTTACGGCGTTGTTGAAGGCGAGCCCGGCAGTGAGGAAATCACTGTCATCAACGGCGACCCCTTCTTCAATGGCGTCGAACGTACCCATGTGAAGCACAAGCTGGAGGACGTGCGGCTCCTCGCCCCGATCATTCCCCGCAGCAAAGTCATCGGCGTTGGCCGGAACTTCGCCGAGCACGCCGCTGAACTCGGCAACGAGGTTCCCCAGCAACCGCTGCTGTTCCTGAAGCCCAACACATCGGTGATCGGCCCGAACGATCCCATCATCCTTCCCGAGTTCTCCGAGGAAGTTTCCTTCGAAGCTGAGCTCTGTGTAGTGATCGGCCGGATCTGCAAGGACGTTCCCGAGGAGCGTGCGGACGATGTTATCTTCGGCTACACCTGCGGTAACGACCTCACCGCCCGTGATGTCCAGAAGACCGATCTTCAGTGGGCGCGGGCCAAGGGGTTCGATACCTCCGCACCGCTGGGTCCGTGGATCGAAACCGAACTCGACCATGAGGACCTGTCCATCCAGGGCCGGCTCAACGGCGAACTCCGCCAGGACGGCAGCACCAACCAGATGATCCGTGGTGTACGCGAGCTCGTCTCGATCGTTTCGCACGCGTTCACCTTGCTTCCGGGCGACGTCATCATGACCGGCACTCCGGCCGGCGTAGGCCTGGTCAGTGAAGGCGACCGCTTTGAAGTGGAAATCGAAGGCATCGGCCGGCTCTCCAACCCGGTGGTTCGCCGCTAGGCTCCCAGCCAGGCCTTAAACCTCGACGGCGGCACGCACCTTTCACACGAAAGGCGCGTGCCGCCGTCGAGCGTTTCCGTACGGGAATCCGAGGCATCGCCAAGCGGTAAAGTTGGAACCACTATGACTACTGCTTCTGCGTCGAACGCTGCCTCCAGCGCCATTCCTGCCGTCAACGCCGAGACTCCGGTCCGCGTCCGTTTTTGCCCGTCACCCACGGGAACGCCGCACGTTGGCCTGATCCGCACCGCCCTGTTCAACTGGGCCTATGCACGCCATACCGGCGGCAAGCTGATCTTCCGCATCGAGGACACGGACTCAGCCCGCGACAGCGAAGAGAGTTACCACCAGCTGCTGGACGCCCTCAAGTGGCTCGGCATCAATTGGGATGAGGGCGTAGAGGTTGGCGGACCGCACGAGCCTTACCGGCAGTCGCAGCGCGGCGACATCTACCAGGATGTTATCGCCAAGCTCAAGGCAGGGGGACACGTTTACGAGTCCTACTCCACACCCGATGAGATTGAAGCCCGCCATAAGGCGGCCGGCCGCGACCCGAAGCTGGGCTATGACGGTTTCGACCGGCACCTGACGGATGAGCAGCTGGCACAGTTCAAGGCCGAGGGCCGCGAGGCCGTCCTGCGTCTCCGCATGCCGGACGAGGACCTGACATTCAACGACCTCGTCAGGGGCGAGATTACTTTCAAGGCAGGCTCGGTTCCCGACTTTGCCGTTGTCCGCGCCAACGGTGCTCCGCTCTATACGTTGGTGAACCCCGTTGACGATGCCCTCATGGGAATCACCCATGTCCTGCGTGGCGAGGACCTCCTGAGCTCCACTCCGCGTCAGATTGCGTTGTACCGTGCGCTCTACGCCATTGGCGTGGCCGAGTACATGCCGGAATTCGGACACCTTCCCTATGTCATGGGCCAAGGCAACAAGAAGCTTTCCAAGCGCGACCCGGAGTCGAGCCTCTTCCTGCACCGCGAACGAGGATTCATCCCCGAAGGCCTGCTCAACTACCTCTCGCTGCTTGGCTGGTCCTTGAGCGCGGACGAGGACATCTTCACCGTGGAGCAGCTTGTTGCTAACTTCGACATTCATGATGTCCTGGGCAACCCCGCCCGTTTCGACATCAAGAAGGCCGAAGCCATCAACGGAACGCACGTGCGGATGCTCGCGCCGGAGGACTTCAAGGAGCGCCTGGTTCCATACCTCCGCGCTGCTGGTTTCGTTGGGGAAATCCTGACTCCACGGCAGGAGGAGATCCTCGCTGAAGCAGCTCCTCTGGTCCAGGAACGAATCACCCTCCTGGGTGAAGCTCCCGAGATGCTGGCTTTCCTCTTCAAGGCCGATGACGCGATCGATGTTGCGGACGATGCCCGCAAGGGTCTCCCGCAGAACCTGGAAGAAGTACTGGATGCCGCCGTGGCGGCGTTGGAGCCCATCGGGGAGTGGACGGCAGAGAACATCCAGGCCGCGCTCAAGCAGGCTCTGGTTGAGGACTTGGGTATCAAACCGCGTGCGGCGTTCGGGCCTGTGCGCACTGCCATCTCAGGACGACGCATTTCGCCGCCGCTTTTCGAGTCGATGGTGATCCTCGGCAAGGATTCCTCGCTCGCCCGCGTCCGCGCCTTCCGCGGCTAGCAACGGAAGCAGTCATGGCTATCTCAAGTACTTTCGGCACCATTCGCGGTGTCCTCTTCGACATTGATGACACCTTGGTGGACCTTGAGTACGCCATGACAACAGCACTCCGCGATGTCAGCGAGCATCTCCTGCCCGGCCTGGACCAGGCCGGGTGGGTGAAGTTCGGGCGCATCTTTACCCACGAAACCACGCACTTTTACGACCGCTACCTGGCCGGAGAGTTGACGTTCAACGAGCAGCGGCTGCTGCGTGGCAGGGCCGCTTTGGGCCACTTTGGTGTGGAGCTTCAGGACGGCGAGGAGTCGCAGGCGTGGGTAGCCGACTATCACCAACGCCAGACGGCGTACGTCCGGGCTTTTGACGATGTAGAAGGCGTACTGGACGCACTTGATGCTGCAGGCATCCCCTACGGCGCCGTCAGCAATAACGTGCATGATTACCAGCGGGCCAAGCTGGATGGTGCCGGCCTTGCAAGGATCAAGGTCCTCGTGGGTACGGACACTGTAGGTGTGCCGAAGCCGGATCCTGCGATCTACCTCGAAGGCGTGCGCCTGCTGGGTACCCGTCCGGGGGAGACCCTCTATGTGGGCGATAACAGGTTGCTTGATGCTGACGGTGCAACGGCGGCGGGCTTGGTTGGCGTGTGGCTTAACAGGACGGGGGAAGTGGTGGAAGAGTTTGCCGGCCGCCAAGTGGACTCACTGTCGCGGCTACTGGTGAAGGCGGCTACTCCGGCATGAGGGCCGTGTGATGCAGGTAACGGCTTTACGATTTGTGCAGGTGGCAAGACTCCGGTAGAGTCATTACTCGTGCTGAGGGGCACGGAGGGAAAAGCTGAGGGAAACCAAAGCGCTGAACTCCGGTCCAAAAGCCACTTTGGGATATGGTGTAATTGGCAACACTACGGTTTCTGGTACCGTCATTCTAGGTTCGAGTCCTGGTATCCCAGCTCTGAAAATCCGCGTAAACACGCTGGAAATTCAGAAGTTTCAAGTCGATTAGTCGATTTGGAGCGTAGCTGAAAGTATGAAATACTCATTCAGCTTGATCGCCGGAAACGGTGACAAAAAGTGCAAGGCCCCATCGTATAGCGGCCTAGTACGCCGCCCTCTCACGGCGGTAACGCGGGTTCGAATCCCGCTGGGGTCACAAACAAATCCCCCGGAACCACGGTTCCGGGGGATTTCTTTTTCCCCAATTTCGGCCACGGTGCTTGCGCCGCTCCTGTGACGGAGATCGGGCTGGCATGATGATGCTGTGACCGCAAATGATGATGAGACAACACCCCGGGCTACCCAAGCTGCCCAAGGTGCGGCAACCGCCGTCGAGGCCTTGGAAGCTGCCCGTGCGGAACTCGCGGCCACAACCCTTCCGCTCGCGGTGCCGGAGGTCCGCGAAGCCCGTCAGTGGATCCGTGAATCCCTGGCCCAGCTCGACGACTACGTGATTCCCCGCTACCGCAGCCTCGACGCTCCGCTGCTGGCCGTCGTAGGTGGTTCCACCGGCGCAGGGAAATCCACGTTGGTCAACGCGCTGATCGGCTACCCGGTGACCCGTGCAGGCGCTATCAGGCCCACCACCCGCCAGCCCATCCTCCTGCACCATCCTCTGGACGCCGGGTGGTTTGAAGGCCACCGGATACTTCCCAGCCTGGACCGTATCCGCGGCACAGTCTCTGCGAGTCCTCTCCCGGCGCATCAGGCAGGGGCCGCTCCGGACGCACAGGCCATCACGTCTTTGGTACTGGTGGGACACGAGTCAGTGCCCCAGGGAATCGCCCTTCTGGATGCACCCGACGTCGACTCCATCTCCGATGACAACCGTCGGCTCGCCGGACAACTGCTTGCTGCCGCTGACCTCTGGGTGTTTGTCACCACGGCTAACCGCTATGCCGACGCCGTACCGTGGCGCCTGCTCTTGGACGCAGCTTCGCGGGATATCACCGTAGCGGTGGTCCTGGACCGCGTGCCCGCAGCTGCGGAGGATGAAGTCAGGACTGACCTCCAGGCAATGCTGGACCGGCAGGGCCTGGCTGACGCGAAGCTCTTCGTCGTTCCGGAGAGTGCCTTGGATGGGCTGGGGATGCTCCCGGAGGACTCCGTGGTCGGCTTGCGTCAGTGGCTGGGGGCCTTGGCGGCCAATGCGGCCGGACGGGCGGAAGTGGCCAGGCGGACACTGAATGGCGCAGTTAAAGCTGTCAGCGTCCGGTTGGAGGGAATCGCGGGTGCTGCTGCGGCCCAGGATGCCGCCGCCCACGATCTCCAGTCAACGTGCGTCACCGAGTATGAGCAAGCTCTCTCGCGCATTCTGGAAGCCACGAAGGACGGAGCGCTGCTTCGCGGCGAAGTGTTGGCGCGGTGGCAGGACTTCGTGGGAACAGGGGAATTCTTCCGGGCACTCGAGCAGAACATCGGCCGGATGCGGGACCGTGTAGGGGCCTTCTTCCGGGGCGAGCCGGCTCCCGCGGTGAAGGTTGAAACCGCGATCGAGACCGGGTTGCAGGCGGTGATCCTGGACGAGGCCGCGAACGCGGCCGAAAACGTGGACAGGCGCTGGCGCTCGGACCCCGCTGGTCGGGAACTTCTTGGCTCCGAAGATCTTTCGGGCACCAGCGAGGGTTTCGATGCAAAGGCTGCAGCAGCTATTCGTTCCTGGCAGGAAGGACTGATGGAGATGATCCGCACGCAGGGCCAGGGAAAACGCACGCAGGCCCGGTGGTTGTCCTTCGGCGTCAACGGGCTCGGCGCCGCGCTCATGGTGGTGGTGTTCTCCATGACCGCCGGCCTGAGCGGCTTGGAGATCGGTATCGCAGGCGGAACGGCTGTTGTTGGACAGAAGCTGCTGGAAGCCGTGTTCGGTGAGGACGCAGTACGTCGCTTGGCCCAGCAGGCCAGGGATGATCTGCACACACAGTGCCAACGACTCCTGGACGACGAGAGGCAACGGTTCCTGGATCGTCTTGAAGCGGCCCATCCCAACTCCGGAGACAACCTCGCCCGGCATGCCCAGGCCTTGCGCCGCCTGGCAGGGGTCGCATGAGCCGCCACGGCCAGGTCCGCGAGTCGTCCCAACTACAGCGCAGGCTTGAATCGCTCAACACTGCCAGGGAACTGGCTGAGGGCGTCCTCCCAGACCCCGATCTGCAGTCAGTTTATGACGTTTTGGAGCGTGCAACCTCGCGTCGGTCATTGTCTGCAGGGCATACTGTGGTGGGGTTTTTCGGGGCGACGGGCAGCGGAAAATCGTCGTTGTTCAATGCTGTATCCGGCAGCGATCTCGCGACTGCCACTGCGCGGCGTCCCACAACGTCTGCACCTTTGGCGGGCATCTGGGGCGAAGAAGGCAGCGGCCCTTTGCTTGATTGGCTGGACGTCAAGGAGCGGCATACCCTACCGCCTGTTCCAGGGCTCGCAGACGAGAACAGCGGCCTGGTGTTGCTGGACCTGCCCGACTTCGATTCCACCAGGGTGGAAAACCGGGAGATTGTTCAGCGCATGGTGGGCATGGTGGATGTGCTGGTGTGGGTCCTGGACCCGCAAAAGTACGCCGACGCTGCGGTGCATAACGACTTCCTTCGACCCATGGCCTCCCACGGTGCCGTCACACTGGTTGTCCTGAACCAAGTGGACAAACTCAATGCAGCCGATGCAGCCGCCGTGATGGAGTCCTTGGAAGGGATCCTGGCGCGGGACGGTCTAGGAAAAGTCAGGGTCCTCAGTGCCTCGGCGCTAAACGGCGACGGCGTCCCGACTCTCCGCGCGTCCATCCGGAACGTCGTGGTCCAGCGGCAGGCAACAACACAGCGCCTGTCAGCAGACGTCACCAAGGCCGCGGCGGAACTTGCCCGGGCCTCCGGCGAGGGCGAAGCCCGAGGCATCAAAGGAAGCGCGAAGGCCCGCCTGGCCTCTGAACTCTCGACGGCGGCAAACGTACCGGTGGTGGTGGACGCCGTGCAGCGATCTTTCACGAGGGAGTCAGCCAAGAGGACCGGGTGGCCCGTCACCCGATGGCTGTTGCGTTTCCGACCCGACCCATTGCGGAGGCTGAACCTGGGCAGGGATGACACCAAGCCGGAATTGAGCCGGACATCGCTGCCTCCTGCAGGGGCGCCGGAACGGGCACGGACGGACGCCGCCGTCAGGGATTTTGCCGATGAGGCTTCCGCCGGCGCCCCCGGTCCTTGGCGTGCAGCAATTCGCAGCGTGGCCAGGGAGGGGAGGGAACAGCTGCCTGACGCGTTGGATCAAGCTATTGCAGGCACCGACTTGAAGGCGGGCAAACGTCCCCTGTGGTGGATCCTTTTCAATACCCTTCAATGGATTGCGCTTCTGCTCGCAGTAGGCGGCCTTGGGTGGCTGGGTGTGTTGGCCGTACTCGGCTACTTCCAAATGCCAGTGCCGCAGGTCCCGCGGACTGAAGGGTGGCCGTGGCCTACGCTGATGGTCGCCGGGGGAGTGGTGCTGGGCATCGTCCTTGCCATCACTGGAAGGATTCTTGGAGGCTGGGCTGCCCGGGTCAGGGCATCGGGAGCAGCGAAGCGTTTGAAGGCCGCCGTGGCGGCAGTTGCCGAGCAACGGATCGTGGAGCCTGTCGGGGTGGAAATTACGCGCTTGAAAGCGTTCAACGCGGCGCTGAAGGCCGCGCGCTCCGGCTAAGGCCATGCAGCTTAGAGGGCCGAAGCGGCGTCCCTGACTTTGATGAGCGTGCGCAGGTTCCTTGTAGTCGTGCTTGCTTTGTAGCGTGCCTTGGCCGAGAGCTTGCTGAAGGGGCTGTCCAGCGTCCCGCCGGCGGGAGCCAGCCACGCGGAGGCTTCCGGGCCCAGCCGCACTTGTTCCACGCCGTCCACCGCTTCGCCTGCCTGAAAAAGTTCATCGAGCATGGCTGTATCGGAGGTGAGGGTGATGTAGCTGTGCGTGGTTTTGTCGTCCGCCGAGTACGGGCACGCGTCCACCAATTCCGCTACCCGTGCGGCAGTAAGGACAACCACCCAGGCATCGTAACCAAAGGTTTCCCGTAGGCACTTCTCGAACTGCGCCTTGACGTCCTTGGCGCTGAGTTCACTCTGAAGCACCACATTTCCGCTGGCCAGCAGCGTCTTGACCTTGCTAAACGGGTAGTCCTTGAGGGCTGATGTGAGATCGGCCATCTTGATGTTGATGCCGCCCACATTGATGCCGCGGAGGAATACGGCGTAGTTACTCAGGCTAGTCATTGTTCTTGCGCAGGGCTTCGGTCAAAACCCGGGCGGCGTTACAAACTACCTCGGCGTGAAGGCGGCCCGGCTGGCGGGTAAGGCGTTCAATCGGACCTGAAATGGACACGGCCGCGATGACCCGGCCTGACGGTCCGCGAACGGGGGCTGAAACCGAGGCAACCCCGGGCTCGCGTTCGCCAAGGCTCTGACCCCAGCCCCGGCGTCGTACGCCTGCAAGGACGGTGGGCGTAAAGCGGGCGTTTTGCAGCCCTTCGAGGAGGCGGTCGTGGTCTTCCCACGCCAGCAGGACCTGGGCGGCGGAGCCGGCCTTCATGGAGAGCTGGGTTCCCACCGGAATGGTGTCACGCAGGCCGATGGGACGTTCCGCGGATGCCACGCAGACACGCCAGTCGCCCTGGCGGCGGAAGATCTGCGCGCTTTCGCCTGTGGCGTCCCGGAGCTGAATGAGAACGGGTCCTGCGGAGGCAATGAGCCGGTCCTCACCGGCAGCGGATGCGAGCTCCACCAACCGGCTGCCCAGGACGAAGCGTCCTTGGATGTCCCGGCTCACCAGACGATGGTGAACCAGAGCCAGCGCAAGGCGGTGAACTGTGGGCCGGGCAAGCCCCGTGGCCGCTACGAGTTGCGCGAGAGTCGTGGGCCCTGCCTCAAGGGCATCGAGTACTTGGGCCGCTTTATCAATGACACCGACTCCACTAGAATTGTCCATGTAATGATATTGCCGTCTCAATATCTGAGATGCAAGTTGTTTCGCTGGCCTATTTTGCGGCGGTGCTGCTTCAGTGGAACAAGAACAACGCAACAAGCCAACCGCAGTGAAGGGAGCAAGGCCGTGGGAAAGACACTGGCCGAGAAAGTCTGGGACGCGCACGTAGTGCGCAAGGGTGAGGGCGAAGGAGCCAATGCCCAGCCAGACCTTCTCTTCATCGACCTGCACCTGGTCCACGAAGTGACGTCCCCGCAGGCGTTTGAGGGCCTGCGCCTGGCTGGCCGGCCCCTGCGACGCGTCGACCTGACTATCGCCACGGAGGACCACAACACTCCCACGCTGGACATCGACAAGCCAATCGCGGACCTGACCAGCCGCACGCAGATTGAGACCCTGCGCGCCAACTGCAAGGAATTCGGCGTCCGACTGCATTCCCTGGGTGACAAGGAACAGGGGATCGTGCACGTCGTGGGGCCGCAGCTGGGACTGACCCAGCCGGGCATGACAGTGGTCTGCGGCGACTCGCACACCTCAACACATGGCGCCTTTGGTGCGTTGGCCATGGGAATCGGCACGTCCGAGGTGGAGCACGTCATGGCCACCCAAACCCTGTCTTTGAAGCCATTCAAGACCATGGCCATCAATGTTGAAGGCACCCTGCGTCCCGGCGTCACCGCCAAGGACATCATTCTTGCCGTCATCGCCAAGATCGGGACAGGCGGCGGTCAGGGTTATGTGCTCGAATACCGCGGCTCGGCCATCCGTGCATTGTCGATGGATGCCCGGATGACCATTTGCAACATGTCCATCGAAGCCGGTGCCCGCGCCGGCATGGTGGCTCCGGACCAGACCACGTACGACTACATGCAGGGCCGCCCCCACGCGCCGGAAGGCGCCGACTGGGATGCCGCCGTCGAGTACTGGAACACGCTCAACACGGACGCGGACGCAACTTTCGACGTCGAGGTTGACCTGGACGCCGATACGCTCGAACCGTTCGTGACCTGGGGAACCAACCCGGGCCAGGGCGTGTCGCTGTCCGCAAAGGTACCGTCGCCGGAAGATTTCGGTGACGAGAATGCCAAGGCAGCTGCCGAGCGCGCCCTGCAGTACATGGGCTTGGAAGCCGGCACTCCCATGAAGGACATCCGCGTGGACACCGTCTTCCTGGGATCCTGCACTAACTCACGCATCGAGGACCTGCGCGCTGCTGCGGACATCATTCGTGGCCGCGAAAAGGACCCCAAGGTCCGCATGCTGGTGGTACCGGGTTCCGCCCGTGTCCGCCTGGAGGCAGAGGCGGAAGGCTTGGACAAGGTCTTCAAGGAATTCGGTGCAGAATGGCGTTTTGCCGGTTGTTCCATGTGCTTGGGCATGAACCCGGACCAGTTGGAGCCGGGGGAGCGCTGCGCCTCAACATCCAACCGCAACTTTGAGGGTCGCCAGGGCAAGGGCGGCCGCACGCACCTGGTCTCGCCTGTCGTGGCTGCCGCCACTGCTGTCCGGGGCACGCTGAGTTCGCCGTCGGACCTCGAGTCCGCTGCCGCAGGCACACTGACCGGAATCGCAGTCTAGGAGGATCCCATGGAAGCTTTTACTACCCACACCGGCATCGGCGTTCCGCTGCGCCAGAGCAACGTAGACACCGATCAGATCATCCCCGCTGTGTACCTCAAGCGCATCACGCGCACTGGCTTCGAGGACGCTTTGTTCGCTGCTTGGCGGAAGGACGAGTCCTTCATCCTTAACCAGGCCCCGTTCAATGCGGGCTCAGTGCTGGTGGCAGGCCCTGACTTCGGTACGGGGTCATCCCGTGAGCACGCTGTCTGGGCGTTGAAGGACTATGGTTTCAAAGCCGTCCTGTCTTCCCGGTTCGCCGACATTTTCCGCGGAAACTCCGGAAAGCAGGGGCTGCTGGCAGCCCAGGTGGCACAGGATGACATCGAACTGATCTGGAAGGTCCTGGAAAACCACCCGGGAACTGAGGTCAAGGTTGACCTGGTGTCCAAAACGGTTGAGTGCGGCAACGTGGTGGCGCCGTTCGACATTGACGACTACACCCGTTGGCGCCTCCTGGAAGGCCTCGATGACATCGGCCTGACCCTTCAGCATGAGTCGGACATCACGGCGTACGAGGCCACCCGCCCGGCTTTCAAGCCGAAGACACTCCCGGCGAAAGTTGATGCCCGGTAGCCCCTTGTCTTAGGCCGCAACCTGCGGATAAACGGACCGGCAGGCCTCCCTCGGGAGCGTCTGCCGGTCCTTTTTCGTCGGTGTGCGGCTGAAGCCGGATACGGGGTGTGTCGGGCGGTTCCATTTCGGATCGGTAAAGCGAGCTTCTATGCTTAGCTGGAGCCTTTGTAAGTTTGGGGGGCGAGTAGTCGTGAGGAAACCGGTATAGATGAGTAGTGTTCTGACAATCCGCGGTGGCGTCCCGTTGACCGGGCGAGTGACCGTTCGCGGTGCCAAGAACCTGGTGCCCAAGGCCATGGTGGCGGCGTTGCTGGGCAGCGAGCCATCGGTGCTGAGGAACGTGCCGGAAATCAAGGACGTCGAGGTTGTCACCAGCCTGCTGCAGCTGCACGGCGTGACCGTTGTGAAGGATCCGGTATCGGGCGACCTCACCCTGGATCCCAAAGATGCAAAGACGGCCTCCAGCACGGCAATTGATGCGCACGCCGGCGATTCGCGGATTCCCATCCTTCTGTGCGGACCGCTGATTCACGCGATCGGCGAGGCCTTCATCCCGGATCTGGGTGGCTGCAAGATCGGCGACAGGCCCATCGACTATCACCTGAATGTCCTGCGGCAGTTCGGCGCGGTGGTGGAGAAGCGCCCGGGCGGCATCCACATTTCTGCCCCGAATGGCCTGCATGGAGCCAAAATTTCGCTGCCGTACCCATCGGTTGGCGCCACCGAGCAGGTGCTCCTGAGCGCAACGCGTGCCGAGGGCATCACTGAACTCATTGGCGCGGCCACGGAACCCGAGATCATCGACCTCATCGCGGTCCTGCAGAAGATGGGCGCCATCATCAGCGTCCAGACTGACCGGACCATCCGGATCGAGGGCGTCAAGGACCTTCGGGGTTACAACCACCGTGCGCTCCCGGACCGGAACGAATCCGCATCCTGGGCCTCTGCTGCATTGGTTACCCGCGGCGACATTTATGTTGAGGGTGCTTCGCAGCGCGACATGATGACGTTCCTGAATACGTACCGCAAAGTTGGTGGCGGCATGGACATCGGCGACGACGGTATCCGCTTCTACCACCAAGGCGGTAAGCTCTCCCCGCTCGTCCTGGAGACGGATGTCCACCCGGGCTTCATGACGGACTGGCAGCAGCCGCTGGTGGTTGCCCTGACACAGGCCGAGGGTGTTTCCATCGTCCACGAGACTGTTTATGAGAACCGCTTCGGATTCACGGAAGCCCTTGCCCGGATGGGTGCGAATATCCAGGTACACCGCGAGTGCCTGGGTAGCGTTCCCTGCCGGTTCGGACAGCGGAACTTCCTGCACTCAGCAGTGATTTCAGGCCCCACTCCGCTCAGGGGCACAGACATTGACATCCCAGACCTCCGGGGTGGTTTCAGCCACCTCATCGCAGCGCTGGCAGCTACAGGCACGTCACGCGTTACGGGCATCGACATCATCAACCGCGGTTACGAGCGCTTTACCGAGAAGCTCGCCGGCCTGGGCGCCGATTTCGATATCACCACCACCAAGTAGCGGGGGCTCCTTTGAAGGAATCGGCCAAGAGCCGTGCAACGTTCATGCTGCTGGCGGGTCTCGCGCGTCCGTTGATGAATGTCCTGATGGCCAGGAAGTGGGAAGGCGTGGAGAACCTTCCACCCGGTGGCTTTATCGCAGTACCAAACCATTGCACCGAGATCGACCCCATCGTCATCGGACACATGGTGTACAACCAGAAGCGGCCACCGCATTTCCTCGCGAAGACGGGCCTCTTCAAAGTGCCTGTCCTGGGTGCCCTGCTGCACGCCACCAAGCAGATACCGGTTGAACGCTCGACGGCGGGAGCGAACCGCTCGCTTCAAGTCGCCAAAGAAGTGGTGGACGCCGGTGGTGCCATCATCATCTACCCCGAGGGCACTCTCACCCGCGATCCCGATTTGTGGCCCATGAAGGGCCATACCGGGGCCGCCAGGCTAGCCCTGCAGACCGGAGCCCCTGTGGTGCCCATGGCGCACTGGGGTGCACAAGAGGTTTTCCCCCGGTATGCCAAGCGGTTCCATATCTTCCCGCGGAAAACCGTCCGAGTGCTTATTGGGAAGCCCGTTGATCTCAGTGCCTTCAGCGAACGGCCGCTGGATCGCACAACGCTGACAGCGGCCACTGAAGTCATCATGGATGCCATTACCGAACTCCTTGAAACTCTTCGAGGCGAACAGGCCCCGGCTGAACGCTGGGATCCGGCTGTGCACAAGCAGTCCAAGCACGGCCGCTTCATTCAGGGTGGTTCTCCTGATGCCCACGAAGGCGAGGACGGCAAATGACCGCGGTGGAAACGAATGTCTCCACGCCGGACATCGTGGCTGTTTTGGGCGCGGGTTCGTGGGGAACCACGTTTGCCAAGGTCCTGGCCGATGCCGCTGCGGCTACCGGATCTGAGCGTAGTATCCGGATCTGGGGTCGTCGGGCGGAGGTCGTGGAGCAGATCAACTCTTCGCACCGAAACGAGCAGTACCTCAAAGACATTGAGCTTCCACCATCCGTAACAGCATCTACGGATGTGGAGAAGGTTCTCAAGGATGCCACCCTGGTGGTCCTCGCCGTACCCGCCCAGTCACTTCGGCCGCAGCTCGGGGAGTGGAAAGCCTTCCTTGCGCCTGACGCCGTGGTTGTCTCCCTGATGAAGGGCCTGGAACTGGGCACGGACGCCCGGATGAGCGAAGTCATTGCCCAGGAATTGGGTCTTCCCGCACCGCGCGTAGCAGTAGTCTCAGGCCCCAATCTGGCCATGGAGATTGCCAGGGAACAACCAACAGCGTCAGTTGTTGCCTGCAGTGACGCAGACACTGCTGCTGCCATTGCGCTGTGCTGCACGGCGCCGTACTTCCGGCCATACACCAGCACTGACGTTGTGGGCGTGGAAATCGGCGGGATCGTAAAAAATGTGATTGCGCTTGCTGTGGGCATTTGCGAAGGCCGGCAGATGGGCGACAACACCAAAGCCTCGGTGATCACGCGCGGACTCGCTGAGACGTCCCGGCTTGCCTTGGCCCTTGGCGGAGAAGCCCACACCATGGCCGGTCTTGCCGGACTCGGCGATCTTGTTGCCACTTGCTCTTCAGCCCTGTCCCGGAATCACACCGCCGGCAGGTTGCTTGGTGAAGGCCTCAGCCTCGAGCAAGTGGCCGAACAGATGACGCAGACAGCAGAGGGCATCAAATCCGGCCCCGCTGTGCACGAGCTGGCCGGCAAATTGAATGTTGAAATGCCCATTACGGCTGCCGTCGTGGCAGTGCTGGAAGGCAGAATGTCCGTTGATGACCTGGGACCACGACTGTTGGCCCGGGCACTGAAGTCCGAAGGCGACTACTGATGGTGACTGACCAATCCACCCCCTTGACGGGCCGCCCCCGCGTAGCGATTCTCTTTGGGGGTCGCTCCAGCGAACATGCCGTCAGCTGCGTGACAGCGGCTGGCGTCATGGGAGCGATCGACAAGAACAAGTACGAGGTCATACCGATTGGCATCGCTAAATCGGGGCAGTGGGTACTTGCCTCGGGTGACACCAGCGACTGGTCCTTGGCTTCGGCAGCGCTTCCCGAGGTGGCGCCCTCAGGCAGGACCGTGACCTTGGCCGAAGTGGGTGGTGAGCATCAGCTCATCGTTACCGAGCCCAACGCGGTTCCCCAGGAACTGGGTTCCGTGGACGTTGTCTTCCCCCTGCTTCATGGGCCGTGGGGCGAAGATGGGACCATCCAAGGCCTCCTGGAGCTTTCGGACACGCGCTATGTAGGCGCCGGTGTGCTGGCCTCGGCCGTGGGGATGGACAAGCATTTCATGAAGGTGGTTTTTGAATCCGCCGGACTGAGCGTAGGACCGTACGTGGCTGTCACGGACCGCGAATGGACCACGGACGCCGAGGCCGTCCGTAAGCGCGTGGACAAGCTCGGGTACCCCGTGTTCGTTAAGCCTGCCCGCGCGGGTTCGTCCATGGGCATCTCCAAGGTCGACTCAATGGAAGGGCTCGACGCTGCCATCGAGGAAGCCCGCCGCCATGACCTGAAGCTGGTCATCGAAGCCGGCATCGTGGGCCGCGAGATCGAGTGTGCTGTCCTACAGGGTCGTGGCACGGATGCGCCCCGAACTTCCATGCCTGGTGAGATTGCGGTGGCAACCGGTGAGCACCAGTTCTACGACTTTGCTGCCAAGTACGTTGAGGACGGTGCCGCAGCCCTGAGTTGCCCGGCTGACATGCCGGACGAGGCAATCGCACGCGTGCGCGAACTCGCCGCCGTCGCTTTCGACGCCGTGGGGGCGGAAGGCCTTAGCCGTGTGGATTTCTTCTACACCCCGGCCGGTGAACTGATCATCAACGAGATCAACACCATGCCGGGCTTCACGCCCAAGAGCATGTACCCGCAGATGTGGGCGGCATCCGGGCTGGATTACGGGGACTTGATCGACGAACTGATCCACTTGGCTCTGACCCGCAAGACGGGGCTGCGCTAAAGCACTACTGCGGGGATGGCAGGTTCTGCAGATCTTCCTGGCCCACGCACTTTCCGGTCGCCTTGATCTTGCCAACCGCGGCTGCCAACTCAGTCAGGACAGTTGCTGAACTGATGTTTGCCGCCTCCAGCTTGACTGGATCTATCAAGATCTCCGTGGCTGGTTCGCGGCCGAACGTGGTCAGGGTGTAAACGGGATCGCCTTCCTTGATGACCCAGTCGATGTCATTGACGCTCACACAACGGTCCGTGGTGGGTCCGGGAACGTTCACTCCGCATCGGAGAATGACCTGCGAAGGATCTCCCCAGGCAGCTGTCGCCTGGCTGTTGGTTTTGCGGAGGGCAGCATCACCGATCTGGTCCGGCAGAGCAACCATCATTGGCGCGCAGGCAGGATTGGCGGCGTCGGAGGCTGCCGTGACGTCCACCGTAGGCGCACAGGCCGACAAAGCGGTGACGGATGCGGAAGCCAAGGCGATGGCCAGGGCGGTCCGGGGAAGGGTCTTTCGGTGCATTTATCCAGCCTATCCCGCAAGCGCCGGCAGGCAGATTCGCGTTGCCCGGGTCACATTCCCGCTGGAACTGCCGTCCGGAGAGCCGCATTATTCTGTCGGTGGATCGCGATAGCGTAGAGCGGTGCCATGAGAAGACGCAGGCGCCGTGCCAAGAGAAGAGTTGACAGCAGTGCCAGAAGAACCGTTGACCGTCCAACACCTGTCGGAGTCAGAGCTCCTCGCGCGGATTTTTCCGCGCCTGCACCATAGCCCAGGCGTTCTGCTGGGACCCGGCGACGACGCCGCCCTGATAGCAGCGCCGGATGGCAGGGCGCTCATCTCCATCGACACCCAAACGCAGGACCAGGACTTCAGGCTTGAGTGGCGTAACGGCTACCGGACCACAGGATTCGACGTCGGCTGGAAGGCCGCAGCGCAAAACCTCAGCGACATCAACGCCATGGGCGGCAGCGCCACGAGTCTCGTGGTAAGCCTCACCATGCCGCCGGAAACGCCTGTCGAATGGGTTGAAGCTTTTGCTGATGGGCTCACGGCGGCAATTGTTGGCTTGGGCGCTTCGGATTGCTCGGTGGCAGGCGGAGACCTTGGAAGGGGCCGCGAGCTGGCGGTAACTGTCGCCGTCGTCGGGACGCTTGCCGGTGTTGCGCCAGTGCTGAGGTCCGGTGCCAAAGCCGGGGACGTCGTGGCGGTTTCAGGGACCCTGGGAAGGGCCGCTGCGGGCTGGGCGCTGCTGGAAAGCGACATTCCGTTCGACAAGCTGTCTTCTGAATTGCGGAGCCTGGTGGACAACCAATGCCGGCCGATGCCACCGCTGGCCGCCGGACCGCTGGCCGCGCGTACGGGTGCCACGGCCATGATGGACATTTCCGATGGCCTGCTGCGGGATGGTAGCCGCCTGGCCGGAGCGAGCAACGTGATCCTTGATTTCGATCCCGTTGCTTTGAAAACTTATGCAGCCTCACTGGAACCAGCAGCGGCCGTTCTGGGAAGGGAAGCCATGCGATGGGTGCTTGGCGGGGGAGAAGACCATGGTTTGCTCGCTACGTTCCCGGCAGGAATTCAGCTGCCGCAGGGCTTCACTGCGATAGGCTCGGTGCAAGCCGTTGTCGAGCCGCCAGGCAGTGGCGTCCGGATTGCCGGGCAAACTGCTGACACCGTTGGATGGGATCACTTTGCAGACTAAGATCGCCGCGAATGCACACGCCATGAAACGTTGGCTCGGCAAGGCGGAGGTGGTCCTCGGCAACCACAGTGACCGTCTCAATGCGATCAACATCTTCCCCGTCGCTGACGGAGATACCGGAACCAACCTTTATCTCACTGTCCGGGCAGCTGTGGCTGCCCTTGGCGGAAATGCGCCGGACTCCACTGAAACCGGCAACGACGTCGGCGCCATACTGTCCCGTGCCGGGCAGGCAGCCATGGAGCAAGCCCGAGGCAATTCGGGCACACTCTTTGCAGTGTTCCTCTGCGCCGCTGCCGAGCCCCTGGCTGGGAAAACCCGCCTCAGCGCGCCCCTGCTTGCCACTGCGCTGAACAGGGCACAGATCCGTGCCTGGTCTGCCCTGAGTGAACCTGTGGCAGGCACCATGCTTTCGGTTTTGGAAGCGGCCGCCCATGCTGCTCAAGCCGTGGACGCATCCCAAAGTGGCGACGACAGCAACCATGCATTGGGGTTCTCGCTCGACGCCGTGGTGGAGGCCGCCTACCAAGCCGTCGTCCGGACGGAGGATGAGCTCGCACAACTCCATGAAGCACATGTTGTGGACGCAGGCGGCGTGGGGATGCTGCTGGTGCTTGATTGCCTCCGAGCCGCCGTCCTTGGGGAGGAACTCCAGGAGGAGCTGCTCGACGGCCTCCACGGCTACAAATTGCAGGATCCCCACATCCACGAGCACATGCCGGCCGACGACGGCGTGGAAGTCATGTGCACCATCAACCTCTCGCCCCTGAATGCGGCCATCCTTCGGCAACGCCTGGACGAGATGGGCGATTCCGTCATCATGAGCCAAGTCGGCGGTGCCCAAGGCGCAGATGATGACGACGACGAATCCAGTGTGGAGATCAGTTACCGTTGGCGCGTCCATGTGCACGTCGCCGACCCGGAACCGGCCGTCGCATTCATTCGTTCGCTGGGAGAACCGACTGATATAGCAGTAAGCCAGTTGGCAATACCCCGTGATGACGTGCAGCGCCCGGCTCTCACACAAGAACCAGTCGGCAGCGAATCAGGCCAGTCACGGCATGAATACTGAGCTGGACCTGCCCCTCGAACGCAGGATTGGCAAGCGGTCTGCGGCCGTCATAGACAAGCATTTGGGCCTAAAAACGGCCGGAGCCTTGCTGAATTACTTTCCTCGCAGATACTTGAACCGCGGTGAGTTGACGCCCATCAGCAAGCTCCCGCTGGATGAAGAGGTCACGCTGATTGCCCGGGTGCTGTCCAACAGTACCCGCCAGATGAGGGCCCGCCGTGGTTCGATCACCGATGTGGTGGTGACGGACGAAGCCGGTGGTAGCGGTGTTCCAGGTACGTTGAAGGTCAGCTTCTTCAACGGGTTCCGGGCAAAAGCTGAACTCCTGGCCGGTCGTCGGGCCATGTTTTCAGGCAAGGTGACCCGTTACGGTGGAGCCCTCGGCCTGACCAACCCGGACTTCCTTCTGCTGGACGAGGACCCGGAAGCGGAAGGGTCTGTAGACCCCGAAAAACTCGCAGCCATGCCCATCCCCATTTATCCGGCAACGGCCAAGCTGACCAGTTGGTCCATTCACAAAGTGATCACTGCCCTGCTCCAAACCATGGACCTTGATTCCCTGGAAGATCCGCTTCCGGCAAGCATCGTCCAAAGGGACGGCCTGCTCAGTGTCGCTGAGGCCTACCGCTTGATCCATTCACCCGGGATTGCCAAGGACTGGCAACGCGCTCAGGAACGCTTCCGATACCAGGAAGCCCTGGTGCTGCAAACGGCCCTCGCACGCCGGCGTGCCCAGCTGGCTGCAGAAGAAGCCACTGCGCGCCGTCCGCGCGTGGGAGGTTTGCTCACTAAGTTCGATCAAAACCTGCCCTTTACCCTGACTGCCGGCCAATCCGCCGTCGGAAAGACGCTGGCTGAAGAGCTCGGGCGCGACACTCCCATGAACCGGCTGCTGCAGGGCGAAGTGGGCTCGGGAAAGACGATCGTGGCCTTGCGGGCCATGTTGCAGGTAGTGGATGCAGGTGGCCAGGCAGCACTCCTGGCGCCCACGGAGGTCCTGGCGGCCCAGCATTTCCACTCCATCCGCAAGACGTTGGGTGCGCTCGCCCGCGACCACATCTTTGGCGGTGCCGGCATGCTTGGCGGCGACTCCACCCAAGAAGCCGTTCAAGTGACGCTCCTGACCGGTTCCATGCCCACTGCTGCGCGGAAACAGGCAATGCTGGACGCGGCCTCAGGAAATGCGGGAATTGTCATTGGCACGCACGCTTTGCTGAGCGACAAGACCAGCTTCCAAGACCTCGGGCTGATCGTGGTGGATGAGCAGCACCGCTTTGGTGTGGAACAGCGCGATGCCCTCCGGGCCAAGGCGCAGCGGCCTCCACATTTGCTGGTCATGACAGCCACGCCGATTCCCCGCACGGTGGCCATGACGGTATTCGGTGACCTCGAGACCTCCATCCTTGATGAGCTTCCGGCCGGGCGTGCGCCGATTTCCACTCACGTCGTGGGGCTCGCGGAGAATCCGGGCTGGGTGGACCGAATATGGAAACGTTCCCGCGAAGAAGTCGATTCGGGTCACCAGGTTTATGTGGTGTGCCCCAAGATCGGCTCCGACGACGACGGTGACTTCAGTCCGGGCGAAGCGGAACCCAGCGATGTCGACCTGGCGGACGAAGGCCCGGCGCGGGAACTCGCATCGGTGACCGCCGTCGTCGAAAGCCTCCTGCAGGAGCCTTCACTGGCTGGCGTCCCGGTAGCGCCGCTCCATGGGCGGCAGGATCCGCAGGTGAAGTCGGAGACGATGGCTTCGTTCGCCTCCAACAACACCAAAGTGCTGGTGTCCACCACTGTCATTGAGGTGGGCGTCGATGTCCACAACGCCACCCTCATGGTGATTCTCGATGCCGACCGCTTTGGAATCTCACAGCTCCACCAGCTGCGTGGGCGGGTTGGCCGTGGAGGTTTGCCCGGCACTTGCCTGCTGGTGACCACGCTGGAACCCGGACACCCGAGTCGTCGCCGGCTTGATGCCGTTGCTTCAACGACGGATGGATTTGAGCTGTCCCAGGAAGACTTGAAACTCCGCCGTGAAGGCGACATTCTAGGTGCTTCGCAATCCGGCGGACGCTCCACCCTGAAGTTGCTCCGTGTACTTGAACACGAAGACATCATTGCCCGGGCACGTACCGACGCCCAAGGCCTGGTGTCGGAAGATCCTGCCCTGCAACAACAGCCGGCACTTGCCGCCGCAATAGATGATTATCTGAACCCCGAGAAGGAGGCGTTCCTTGAACGCGGTTAGAGATCCATGGAAGCGCGTTCATGGAGAATCCCTGTGAGCCGGATCATCGCCGGGGTTGGTGGCGGGAACCCGCTGGCCAGCGTCCCCGGAACGGCCACGCGTCCCACCACGGACAGGGTCAAGGAGGCGCTCTTTTCCCGCCTGGAATCCTTGGCGGTCATTGACGATGCCCGGGTACTGGACCTTTATGCAGGCTCTGGATCCTTGGGCATCGAAAGTGCCAGCCGAGGGGCCCGGACTGTGGATCTGGTGGAGTTCGATGCCAAGGCAAGCGATGTCTGCCAGCGCAATGCGGATTTGGTGAACCAACTCCTGGGGGGGAAAAGGGTCTCAGTCCATCGATCCAAGGTGGAGTCATTCCTGGAGCGTGCGGGTGAAGGGGATCTGTGGGATCTCGTCTTCCTTGATCCGCCCTATCCATTGGACGAGCCTGCCTTAAGTGCTGTGCTGACAAAGTTGGGGCCGCATTTGGACGATGCGGCCGTTGTGGTGGTGGAGCGGAGTTCGCGAAGCCCTGAGCCTGAGTGGCCCGACGCCATGGAATGTTTCGCCGACAAGAAGTACGGCGAGACCAAGCTGTGGTTCGCTGAGCCGGCCTAGCGGACCCTCTCTTCAGCCCGTAATACTGTCGAGTTCTACGCCCGTGAGGACGGTGGCGGGGTGGGGGCCACGTGCCAGCAGTTGCGCCGTCCAGTCCGGGGACCACGGTTTGCATGTGCCTACCAGGACGATGTTGCCCGGGTAGCGGCCGGCGAACATTCCCGTCTCAGCGAAGGCTGCGACGTCCGGCATGGCTTGGCGCAGCGCTGCCACCTGGCTACGGACGAGCGTCAGCGCAGGTTCGTCACCCACATTAACGATCAACACCCCATCCGGCCGGAGCCTGCTTGCTGCTTCCTCATAGAATTCCCGGCAGGCAATATGGGCTGGGGCCTCCGGCCCGGAGAAGATATCGAGAATCACGACGTCGAACATCACCTGCGCGGGAAGCTCCGCCAGGGCGTCGCGGGCGTCGCCGATGTGAGTGGTCAACGTAGCGCCGTCAGGCATGGGCAGCTTCTGAAGTACGAAGTCCAACAGCTCACGCTCAAGCTCAACAGCGTATTGCTCCGAGCCCGGACGGGTTGCTTGGATGTACCGCGCCAAGGTGAGGGCACCGGCGCCCAAATGCAGGGCGCTGATGGGCATTCCGGGGGCTGCAGCCAAGTCCACCACATGCCCGATCCTGCGGAGGTACTCGTAGAAGATCTCCGAGGGATCGGCCAGGTTCACGTGCGATTGTTCGGCTCCGCCGATGCTGAGTATGAAGCCGCCCTCAACGAGGGTGTCGTTCTCGATGGTGGCGTGCTGTCCCGTGGTTCGGAGGAAGCGCGATGCCTGGGGCTGGCCGGAGCCTCTGGCGTTCAGAGCCGGTCCTTCAGGGTGGCGAGGCGTTCGGCGGCTTCCTGCAGGACGCCGGTCTTCTTGCAGAAGGCGAAACGCAGCAGGCTTCGCGTACGCTCGGCTCCCTCCGGATGGCAGAACACCGGGACCGGGATGGCTGCCACGCCGACGAGCCCTGGCAGCCGCCTTGCGAGGTCAACGGAGTCGCGAATGCCCAGCGGTGCCGTGTCCACGTTGATGAAGTAGGTGCCGCTCGGGTTGTAGACGCCGAAGCCGGCTGCCCGGAGGCCTTGGGCGAGAATGTCCCGTTTGCGGCGCAGTTGATCGGCGATTCCTGTATAGAACTCATCGGGAAGGCCAAGGCCCACTGCGATGGCGCTCTGGAAGGGGGTGCCTGAACTGTAGGTCAGGAACTGCTTCACCGTGCGAACTGCAGCCACCAAGTGTTCCGGTCCGCTGAGCCAGCCGATTTTCCAGCCGGTGAAGGAAAACGTCTTTCCCGCGGATGAAATGGTGATGGTACGTTCGGCGGCGCCGGGCAGCGAAGTAATCGGTAGGTGCGGTACGCCGAAGGTGAGGTGCTCGTAGACTTCGTCGCTGACGATGATGGCGCCGTACTTTGCGGCCAGTTCCACAATCATGGACAGGACGGATTCCGGAAAGACCGCACCCGTGGGGTTGTGCGGGTTGTTCAGGAGGACAACTCTGGTGCGGGTGCTGAAGGAGCTTTCCAACATCGCGAGGTCGGGAAGGAAATCCGGGGCCAGCAGGGGAGCGGTGACGTGTTTGGCGCCGGCCATGCCGATGATGGCCCCGTAGGAGTCGTAGAAGGGTTCGAAGGTCAGGACTTCGTCCCCGGGCTGGATGAACGCGAGCAGCGTCGCTGCGATCGCTTCTGTTGCGCCCGTCGTGACAAGGACTTCAGTATCAGGATCCGGGTTCAGCCCGTAAAAGCGCTGCTGGTGGGAGGCGATGGCTTCCCTCAACGCGGGAACGCCTTTGCCGGGCGCATACTGGTTGGCTCCCGCGGCGATGGCGGACTGGGCTGCCGCTTTGATTTCCGCGGGGCCGTCTTCATCGGGAAAACCTTGGCCGAGGTTGATGGCGCCGGTGGACAGTGCCAAGGTGGTCATTTCCTCAAAAATGGTCACTCCCAGCGTTCCTTCGGGGGAGAGCAGGTTGGCTCCCGTGGCCGCCCGCTGCCATGGTGTTGCGATGGTACCTGCGGTGGTGCCCGCGCTCATATCAAGGGAAGAATTGCTGCCTGCGGATGCCATGTCAGACATGGTATCCCGGCAAAGCCATGGGGTAGGTTCGTCTCATGAGACGCGCGGTATGCCCTGGATCCTTTGACCCTATCCACAATGGACATCTCGAAGTCATCGCCCGGGCCGCCGGCCTGTTCGACGAAGTCATCGTGGCCGTGTCCACCAACTACGCCAAGAAGTACAGGTTCAGTCTTGAGGACCGAATGGAGATGGCGCGGGAAACTTTGGCCTCTTTGCGCGGCATCATCGTTGAGCCGATGGGTGAAGGGCTGCTGGCGGAGTACTGCCGCCACCGCGGTGTCTCAGCCATAGTCAAGGGCCTTCGTTCATCGTCGGACTTTGACTACGAGTTGCCGATGGCCACCATGAACCGCCAGTTGGCCGGCGTCGAAACGGTCTTCCTGCCTGCTGAAGCGCATTACGTGCACCTTTCCTCCACCTTGATCAAAGAGGTCAATGTCCTTGGGGGCGATATCTCCGATTTCGTCCCCAAATCGGTACTGAAGAGGCTCCTTGCTGGCGAGCCGCCAACAGAACCGCCGCGCAAGGGGTAGGCTTGTCGGGTACCTTGCGCCATCGCGCAGAGTTCCCCAAGCTGAAACCACTGCGCGTTCACGCGCGCCCGGCGTCGGTTTGAGTCCTCAAGCGTGATCAGGCTAAGATGGTACGTCGGTCATATGTTCTACAGGAGTTCTCATTAAGCGAGATGCAAGTTCGCCCTTGGCGCTGGTAGTCAAGGACCTTGGACGCAGTCCAGGGACCATGCGGACACTCAACGAGCATGTACCTGCGCCAAGTGACCTTGGTGTGGCGCTCATTGGCGTAAAGGAAGGCTCGGATATCGAGCTGGATCTTCGTCTTGAGGCCGTACACGAAGGAATTCTGGTATCCGGAACCGTAGTCGTCGAAGTAACCGGCGAATGTGGTCGATGCCTGGATCCCCTTGCGTATGACCTTGAGGTCAATGTGCAAGAACTTTTCTTCTATGAAGGTGTTGAGCTTTCAGGCGAAGAAGACGATGAAGAGCAACATCGAGTCGAGTACGATCTGATCGATCTTGAGCCGGTGTTGCGGGACGCAGTTGTCACTATGCTGCCGTTCCAGCCGGTGTGCCGGGAAGACTGCCAGGGCCTGTGTTCCGAATGTGGAGCGCGCCTGGAAGACGAGCCGGGGCACCACCACGAGGTCATTGACCCTCGCTGGGCTGCCCTAGCTGATCTGGCTAAGACTGACCGGCAAACCGATTAGTAAGTGTTCGTCTAAGAGAGAAATGAGATAGCCGTGGCTGTTCCCAAGCGGAAAATGTCTCGCGCAAATACACGCGCCCGCCGTGCCCAGTGGAAGGCAACTGCCCCCAACTTGGTCAAGACCATCGAAAACGGTCAGGTTACCTACAGCCTGCCGCACCAGGCAAAGGTCGTCACTGACTCTGCCGGCACCGCGCTGTTCCTTGAATACAAGGGCCGCAAGGTCGCAGACGCCTAATCTGCCGTACAGGCTGACTAAGGATGTCTTCAACTGAAGAGCTTCTGAAGCGTCTCGGTGTCTCGATTGACACCGAGACGCTTCGTCTTGCTCTGACACATCGCTCATACGCGTATGAGAACGGCGGGATTCCCACCAACGAGCGCCTCGAGTTCCTCGGCGACTCCATCCTGGGCTTCTCCGTGACCGATTCCCTTTACCGTGAGAACCCCTCGCTGCCCGAAGGTGAGCTCGCAAAGCGACGCTCGGCCGTCGTCAGTACGCGCGCGCTGGCCGGGATTGGCCGGCAAATCGGCGTGGGCGAGTTTATATACCTCGGGCAAGGCGAGAAGCTTACCGATGGCAAGAACAAGGCCTCCATCCTGGCTGACACCATGGAAGCCCTGATCGGGGCCACGTATCTCTCGAACGATATCGAGACCGCGCGGCAACTGGTCATGCGCCTGGTAGGACCGCTCCTCAAGGATGCAGGCGCACTGGGGGCGGGAACTGACTGGAAGACGAGCATCCAGGAACTTACGGCCAGCCGGCAGCTGGGCGCCATTCACTATGCCGTCGAAGGTTCAGGGCCGGACCATGCCCGGACGTTCGAGGCAGTTCTGAACATCGGCGGAACTCCCTACGGTCGGGGCTCGGGCCACTCCAAGAAAGAAGCGGAGCAGGAAGCCGCCGCTGATGCCTGGCGTGCCCTGACCGCCCTGGACCCCACTACTGCCGGTCCTTCTTCCTCTTGAACCCAAAATGCCTGAACTTCCCGAAGTAGAGGTAGTCCGCCGCGGCTTGGCCCGTTGGGTCCGTGGCCGAACAATCACCGGAGTGGACGTCGTCGATCCGCGCTCCATCCGGCGACACACACTCGGAACCGAAGACTTCATCGGGAATCTTGAGCAAGCCACTGTGCTGGACGTCGTGCGGCGAGGGAAATTCCTCTGGATGCCCTTGGCCATGTCCGGCTCGTCCGAATCCGACCCCGGAATAGCGCCGGTCCTCACAGCAGATCTCCCTAAAGTGGCGCTGATGGCGCATCTGGGAATGAGCGGCCAACTGCTGATGCAGGACCCCGAAGTACCGGATGAAAAGCACCTCAAAGTCAGGATCAGGCTCAGTTCCGCGGATGGTATGCCGGAGCAGCTGCGTTTCGTGGACCAGAGAATTTTTGGCGGCCTGTTCGTGACGTCCCTGGTGCCGACTGTCGACGGCGGCCCTGGCGGCTTGGGCGAAACACCCCTGCCGGAGATCGCAGAAGAAGCATCGCACATCGCCAGGGATCCGCTTGACCCGTACTTTTCGTTCGACGCGTTTTATCGGAAGATCAAGAGTCGCAAGACAGGGCTGAAGCGGGCGCTGCTGGACCAGGCGGTTATTTCCGGCATCGGCAACATCTACGCGGACGAAGCGTTGTGGCGCGCCCGCCTCCATTACGCCAGGGCCACGGACACGCTTCGCCGCGCGGATGCTGGACGGCTGGTTGAAGCCGTGAGAGAGGTCATGAACGCTGCACTTGCCGCGGGAGGGACTAGTTTCGACTCTCTGTATGTCAATGTCAACGGCGATTCCGGATACTTCGCCCGGTCGCTGAATGCCTACGGGCGTGCTGGTGAAATGTGCGGCCGCTGCGCGGCGACAGGCCTGCACAGCATCATAAAGCGGGAACAGTTTATGAACCGTTCTTCCTATACCTGCCCTGTGTGCCAACCGCGGCCCCGGAATGGACGTTGGTAGGCCCAAAACTGTTCCGGAATCGGGATCGCAATGGCAGACTGTCCCCATGAACAGCTTGGCGCTTCGAATCGCCATCGCAAGGATCAACGCCACCACGATGCGGGTGGCGTCAGTTCTATCCGCTCACCTTCGTGAAAGCGCCTCCCAACCTTTCGGCAACCCAGTCACCCCGGGTACGCCATGATGGCGCGGCGGTTGGTCATCGCGGGCATTTGCCTTGCTGTGCTGATCGCCGCCGTCGCCATAGTTCTGGACCAGATGGCCGGGAAGCCAGGGCCGTCTGCTGCCCAAAGCACATCCTCTTCCGCTCCGAGTACTGGCTCCAGCATCACCCCGTCCGGGGGAGCAACCCCTGGCGGCACGGGAGATCCCACCGGCGATCCTCAGCCCGGCAGCCCGGCGTCGGGGACTGAAGGCAGCGGCATTGGTGACGGCAGCGGTGAGGGTGATGATGGTCCGTCCACT
Source organism: Paenarthrobacter sp. TA1.8 (assembly GCF_048595705.1). Classification (NCBI taxonomy): domain Bacteria; kingdom Bacillati; phylum Actinomycetota; class Actinomycetes; order Micrococcales; family Micrococcaceae; genus Paenarthrobacter; species Paenarthrobacter sp. TA1.8. Next base: position 3,025,601 of record NZ_CP184287.1, on the reverse strand, counting down.
GCCAAGCCGCTCGAAGTCCTGCCGCCGGTGACTGCCACCCCAACAGGGCTGCCTCAACCATCTGCCCCCGCACCATTGGTCACCACCTTGCCTGACCCCGGCAGCGCAGCCGGCGAAGTGGTTGACGGGTGGCCTGCCGACATTCTGACGTTGCCCGAAGGAACAACGATCGGTTCCACGTCAGTGTCGACGTCGGGTGATGTCCTCCAGGTGGCTGCTGATGGCATCATCGCCAAGCCACAGGCAGAGGTCTTGGCGTCCTTCCGTCAGTCGTTGGTTGCCCACGGGTTCTGGTCTGAGGCTGCGCCGGCCGCAGAGGGCGCACTGGCCGAACGATTCGTGCGAGGCGCAGACACGGTCACGGTTTCAGTGTCGACGACAGGCACAGGCAACTCACGCTTCCAGCTTTTGGGCAGCCTGCACACGGCGGCGGACTAGGGGCAGCGATGTACATTTCACTTTCGGACCGGGGTAAACGGGACAAGCCGGAGGGAACAAGAACGGCACTATCGAGCGAAGTGCCGTTCCGTTTGTCTCCGGTCATTCTGTGGCTGGGCATTGTGAGTATGGTCACCGACGTTTCTTCGGAGTCAGTCACAGCAATCCTCCCTTTGTACGTGACCGGCTTCCTGGGGCTGTCCACCATTGCCTTCGGGTTCATCGACGGAATCAACCAGGGTGCCAGTGCAATCGTCAGGATCGCGGCCGGCTGGGCTGCCGACCGCAGCGGACACCCCAAACGGATAGCTTTGGCCGGCTACGGATTATCAATGCTTGCCCGGATCGGTTTCCTCTTCGCGGGCGGGTTCTGGGCAATTGCGGCGATAGTTACCGGGGACCGGATCGGCAAGGGCATCCGCACGGCACCGCGGGACGCCCTCATTTCAGTTTCAGCACAGCCTGAACACCTGGCCCGTTCGTTCGGCGCTCATCGCATGCTGGACAACATCGGCGCCGCAGCCGGGCCGTTGATTGCCTTCTTCGTGTTGTTGATGATTCCCAACGGTTTCAGCACGGTTTTTGTGGTGTCGCTGGCGTTCGCCGTGATCGGTGTTGCCGTCCTCGCCTTGGTGGTGCCTGACATTAAGGCACATGGCGTTAAGGGCATGGAGGAGCGTGAAGGCCGCCGTCTTTTCGCTTTCTCCTGGTCCCACCTGAAGGAACCGGGCCTCGGCAAGCTGCTGATCGCTGCCGGTTTGCTGGGCTTGGTGACCATCGGCGACGGCTTCATCTATCTGGTGCTGCAGGCACGGGATTCTTTCGCAGTCCAGTGGTTTCCGCTGTTGTTCGTAGGCACAAACGTGGTGTTCCTGGCTTTCGCCATTCCGCTGGGACGGCTGGCTGACCGGGTGGGAAAAATCCCGGTGTTCGTGGGTGGGCATATTGCACTGCTGGCAACGTACCTTCTCGCGGCGGCACCTTTTGGTGGGCTGTGGGCGACCGTCGGTTGCCTCATCCTTCTGGGGGCGTTCTATGCAGCCACCGACGGCGTGCTGGCCGCCTTGGCCAGCCAGCTGACACCTCCGGGAAAACTTGCTACGGGCATCGCGTCCGCGCAGACCGTAGTGGCGCTAACCCGGATGTTGGCATCGGCAGGTTTTGGTGTTCTCTGGTATGCGGTTGGTGCCCCAACGGCCATGGTGGTGGCGGGTGGATTGCTCGCTTGTGCTGTTGTGGCTGTGGCCTTTATCCTGCGTGGCGCAGGGGTTGCGCCGGCAGGGGACCCGGATGACTCGAGCAACGAGGCATGAGCGGCGCGCTCGCTGAAGGCAAGCTGCGGTGGGGTGCACTCCTGGCCGTCACGGCACTCGTCCTGGTGGCGGCCGGTATATACGCGGTGGCGGCCTACCAGCGTTTTGAAGAAAGTCGCACTGCGGCTTCGTCCGTGGGCACCACAGCGAGCCAGCCGCTTCCAGCAGCGCCCTTCATCCTTTTTCGCAACACAGCATCGGGCCAAGGCTATGGCAACGCGGCCACTGTGCCGTTGGCATCTCCCGATGGCAACCGGGCCGTCAGTGGGCAGGAGTGCGACCGCGTGTACGGAACGTCTGAGAAGGTGGTGTGCCTGAAGACAAACCGTGGACTGGTGACGGCGTTTGAAGCTGCTGTCCTGAACCGCAACTGGGAGCAGCAAAGGGCATGGCCGGTCCCGGGAATACCCAGCAGGACCCGCATCAGCCCCGACGGATCCATGATTGCCACCACCGTGTTCGTCTCGGGCCACTCCTACGCCACGGCAGGCTTTTCCACGGCCACCGAGATCAGCCTTCCGGAAGGCACATCAGGCAACCTCGAGGACTTTGCTTTGATGGTGAACGGCGAAAGGCTTCTGGCTACGGACAGGAATATTTGGGGTGTGACGTTCGCGCCTGGCCAGAGCGATGTTTTCTACGCAACGGCCGCTTCCTCCGGGCGCATCTGGCTGGTTCGGGGGAGCCTGTCCGCGAAGACCCTGACTGCCATTCACGACAATGTGGAGTGTCCGTCCATTTCGCCTGACGGCACGAGGATCGCGTTTAAGAAGAACGACGGCGGGGCGCTGGCCGCACACTGGAAAGTCGCAGTGCTTGAGCTCGCTACGGGACAACAAACCGTGCTCTCCGAGAAGCGCAGTGTTGATGACCAGATCGAGTGGCTGGATAACCGGAACCTGCTCTATGGCTTGGCAGCCGATGACGGTAACGGTGACAGCAACATATGGAAACTCGGCACGGACCCGACCTCACAGCCAAGCCTGTTCATCGCCCATGGGTGGTCTCCCAGCGTCGTCCGCTGAAGGTAGTCGTCCGCTGAAGGTAGTGGGCTCAAAATCGGCTGGCACATGGAACCGCTGGTACGTGGAACCGCTGGCGCCCGGCCCGGAGTTCGGGGGGCGGGCACCAGCGGAAGTCGCCGTTTACGGCCGGCCGTCAGCAGGCCCGCAGCAACCCGCAGAGAAGCCCGCCGGTTTGCGTGGGACTGGGCGTCGGACTCGGGGTCGGACTGGGTGTGGCCGTCGCCGTAGGAGTCGCCGTCGCCGTCGCTGTTGGTGACGGCGTTGCCGTGGCGGTGGCAGTCGGAGTAGCTGTGGCTGAAGGTGCAGCCTGCTGCTGGGCCGGCGCCGCCGTGGAGTACACGACGTCAACGAAGTAGTTCGTGGCGTTCCAGGAGTTGGTTGGCATTACACCGCCGGATCCGTACCGGTAACGGCCATTGTTCGGGCTAGTGGCCGTAAATACTCCGCTCGTCCACGTCTGGTTGAAGAAGCCCTGCGTTGAGGAGTAGCGGCCGTTCGGCGCCCGGTAGGACACGACGTAGGTTTGGCCTGTCGCCAGCGCCACTGGTGTGGCCAGGGTGGCGGTTTGCCAGCCCGTTGCCGTCTCGTTGGTGAAGGTTACTTGAGCCAGGCGGGTGCCGGCCGCATTCCAGAGTGAGCCCACATGGGTTCCGGTGTTACCGGTCCCCTTGTAGAAGCGGATGCCGGTCACATGTCCCGCTTGGGAGACTGTGAAGGCAGTACCGAGTTCCACAGATAGGAAGTCGGAGTTTGCGGCCACCTGTGGCACCAGCGATCCAAAGATGGTGGATTGTTGCATTGTTGGGGCGGCCGTGGTGAATTGCCAATTGCTCGGGGGCAGCGTCTGCCCTTGTGGAGTTGCCACACCCGAGACGCTGGCGGAAATCGCAGTGTTGGCCGGCAGTGCAGCCGTCGGCGTGAAGGTAATGGTCTTCGCATCGGCGGACAAGGCAGCCGTCCCGGCGACGGACGAGCCGTTCGCGGTCAAGGTGAACGAGGCACCGGGTTTTATGGCTGTGGAGAACGTGATGGACGGTTTCACGTCAGTCGGAATGGCCGTTGCGCCGGGTGCCGGCACCTGCGCCACCATGCTCAGTGGCGGTGCCGCTACGGTAAATACCAAATCCACGAGGTAGCTTGCCGTGGATGCTGTATTCGGGAAATCCCCGCTGTAGGAGTAAGACCCGGAATCCGGCTCGGTCTTCAGCGGTCCCCTGGTGAAGCCTTCTCCGAATCCTCCGGCCGTGTACGAGTACTTACCTGTAGGCGTCTTGTAGGCGGCCACGTACTCCGTGTCAGCCTGGATGTTCACCGGTTGGCTGAAGGTGGCCGTCTGCCAGCCGGTGCTGGATTCATTGGTGAAGGTGACGGTAGCCAAAACCTGGCCGGCCGCCGTGTACAAGTATCCGGTGTGGGTTCCGGTGTTCCCGGCGGACTTGTAGAAGCGCACGCCGGTCACCTGGCCGGCGGTGTCACTGCTGAACCGGACGCCCAACGTCAAAGGCACTCCATCATTGACTTCGACAGTGGTCGGCGTCACCGTGTCCTCGTACAGGGTGCAGGGGCACGAACCAGGCGTGCCGGCGGGCGGGACAGTGGTGAACTGCCAGGTACCACCGGACGACATCGGTTGTCCGGACGTCGCCGTCGCAGTCACCGTTGCCGTGTACGTTGTACCGGCCGCCAAGGGGGCCGCCGGAGTGAACGTGACCTTGCGCGTTGCCGTGTCGTAGGCGGTGGTTCCTGAAACCGCAACGCCGGCGGCGGTCTTGAGGGACAGAGTAACGCTTGAGGCAACTGCGGCCTCGGAAAGGACTGCGCTCACGGTCGAGTTTAGGGGGACGCTGGAGGCGTTCGGGATCGGGTTATGACCGCCGACCGTGAACGGTGGCGCCGAAACCATGACCACCACGTCCACCAAGTAGCTGGCGGACGACCGCGAACCCGGGAAATCGCCACTGTACGTGTACGCGCCCGCATCCGACACAGTCCGCAGGGGTCCAACGCTCATGCCGGACCCAAAGCCGTTGGACGTGGCCGAGTAGGCGCCCGTGGGTGACTTGTAGGACGCAATATATTCCGTGTTCGCCGCCATCTGGACGGGCTGGCTGAACATTGCGGTCTGCCATCCGGAGCTGCTCTCGTTGGCGAAGGTAACTGTTGCCAGCTGCTGGCCCGTGGCCGTGTAGAGGGCGCCCGTGTGCGTGCCCGTGTTGCCGGCTGACTTGTAGAAACGGATGCCGGTGACCTCGCCTGCCGAAACACTCGAGAACCGCACACCCAATGTCAGCGGAACGCCATCACGGATCTCGGCAATCCCTGGCGTCACGCTGTCATCGTAAAGACTGCAGGGGCAGGAACCGGGAACCGGCACCGTGGACGCTGTGGTGAACGTCCAAGTGCCGCCTGAGGTTACCTGGCCGCCTACCGTGTCGGTACCGGCAAGAGTCGCCGTGTACTGCGTACTGAAGGCCAACTGCGACGTCGGAGTGAACGTGGCGCGGCGGGTAGCAGCGTCGTAGGTCGTGGTGCCGGCCATGGGACCGGCAGCAGACCGCAGCGTCAACTGGACGCTGGCGGCGGTGACGGGCTTGGAGAACACCGCGCTGACCTTCGTGGAGACCGCGACGCTTGACGACGACGGGATCGGGGAGTGCCCGGACACCGTCATTGGGGAATTGTCAACGGTGCTGAAGATGGCGTCGGCGAAGTAGTTGCCCCCGTTGAAGCTGGTGGTCGGGAAGCTCTGGGAGGTGCTGTACACACCCGCAGGTTCAGCGCCAAAGCCCCCCGCAACCGTCAGTGGGGCAGCGGTGGACCCGAAGCTCACCCACTGGAAGTCCTTGGTGGCATAGTGCCCCCGTGGAGCCCAATACGAGACCGTGTACTTCTGCCCGGCGGCGACCGCTACAGGTTGGCTGAACAGCGTGCTCTGCCAACCGCTGGCAGTCTCATTGCTGAATGTGGCGGTGGCCAGGCGCTCGCCGGAGGAGCTCCAGAGTGAGCCCGTATGCGTTCCTGTGTTTGCGGTGCTCTTGTAGAAGCGGACGCCGCTGATGAAGCCATCCACTGTGGGAGTGAAACGCAGTCCCATTTCGTAGGCGCCCCCATCACCGGAGTCCTGGATCGCGGGAACCGTTTGGCCGAACACACTGTAGGGTCCGCTCAGTAGGAGGTTGCGGGTGGTCGGAGTTCCAATGTTGGCGCTGTCGTCAATCGCCCGAACCTGGATGGTGGCATTCGCCAGGCCCTGTTGGATGTAACTGTAGGTCCAGTTCTGCTTGCCCGCGGCGGGGTGCCAAGTGCTGCCGCCGTCCGTGGAAACCTCGACGCCGGCAACCACGCCGCCGGTGTCGGCTGCGGTGCCGCTTACTGTGACTTTGCTGCCATGGGGGATGGTGGCCCCATTGGCCGGGGCGGTAACAGCAACCGTCGGCGCTGTCCGATCGCTGCTGGCGGCCGCGGCCACAAGGCCTGCTGCCCGCGAAGCCGGCTGCGCCCCCATGTCGGCAAGAAGGTTGACTTGGGCTTGGCGCATCCTCGGGTCAGCCGGAGCCCCGTTGCCGTCGTGTTCCTGATCCAGGCCCCAGGTCCACTGCACGCTGCCGGCTGAGAACACCAGGGCCCCGCTCGCAGCGCGATACAGCGTGACGTTATGGGTGGTGGTTCCGGGCTTCACCGTGTTCCCGTAGTCCTGCAGATATTCAGCTACGCTGCCTACCGTTGTGGACAGGCGGATGAGGCCCGCCGGACGGAAGCCGTTGTCGATGTCCTCGTTCGACTCATACCCCACGGTGTGCGGAGCCAATGCCGCCGACGAGCCTGCCGGCAGGGAAGCCAGAGTGGTATTACGCCATAGCCGCGTCTTGCCTTCCTCGGAGCTGACGGTCACGGGAAGGTCGGAGTAGTTGGACATGTACAGGGTTCCAGTCAGCCCGTTCTCCGGGAGTCCGCCGCCATTGGCCTGTGATGCGAAACGCGGGTCCCGCCAGGTGCCTGTCCACTGCGGGCTGGGGTCGATCTTGCCGTTGGACCACGTCTCCTTGTAGGAGGTCAGCGTGCGCCCGGCTGCGCCATCCACGATTGAGGGTTCGAAACGGGTTCTCCAATACATCTCGTTGCCGGACAAGAACTGCAGGTTGACGCCCGCATCGCGTGCCGCTGCGACGTTGGCGCGCTGTGGGCCGGACCAGTATTCATCGTGCCCCACGGACAGGAACACTTTGTGATTGAGCAGTAAACTCCCGCTGCGGTCGGTGTCGAGCCCGCTGATGTAGCTGACGTCATAGCCGTTTTGCTCCAGGAAGCGGACCATCGGGTACTCGTTGGCGAAGTAAAAGTCCCTGCCATCGGGCCCGCCGCGGCTGTTCATGGGCCGGTTATAACTGATCTTGTAGGCCCTGCCATTGTCACCGCCCTCATAGAAGCTGGAGCCTCCGTAAGTGTTGTAGGCCTGCCATGTGGTGTCACTGGTTTGGAAGACCACGTCCGAGCGGCTGGCGTCTTGGCGGACAACGAACGTTATGTGGCTTTGGCCGCCAGTATCAGGCCTTGTCAGCAGGGCAACGTAAACACCGGATACTGCTGTTGCCGGTACTTGCCACGTTGCCGACACACCCCACGTGCCGCAGTCGTACAGCTCCGTGGCGAGGTCGCTTCGGCAGGCAGGTTGGTTCTGGCGCAAGACCGATGGCACAACATCCGCGATCTTGCGCGCTCCGTTGCCGCCGTACCAGCCTGTGCGGTAGATCGCTATGGTGTAGCTCGGCGCATTCGTGGCCACCTTAAAGCGGATGGGCTGGCCGGCATTGACGCTGATCTCGGTCGAGAAGCCTTGAATGCTGTCATCCCCGGCTCCAAGGATGTCCCACTCCGATGGGGGGCTGCCTGGTTTGGAGTTCTCGCAGACCACAGGGTTTACCACGGGGTCGCAGGGCCCTGCCGCAACGGCTGCTGGTGCTGTAAGAGGCAGCAGGGCTGCCACCATGGCAAGCACCAAGGGCACAAGAAACCCTTTGAAGACCCGCTGCGGTTGGGTAGCTGAAGGACCGGGCATGAGAACTCCTGGAGTGGTACGCCGATTGCTAAGACGGGGCCACGCATTAAGCACAGCCCCTGCTTGCCGCTCCCCAGCCAGGGTCAAACCAAGATCTTCAGTTATGAAACACAGGATTATCACGGATGGATGTTCCGAAGATCGGGACCGGATCCGGCAAAGACCGAACAGAAGTTCAAGCCGAAGCCGGATCACAGGAACGAATCCGCCAAGTAACCCTTGGCAGGAGTGTAGGGGCGTGGCTTGCCGCCCGCAAGGGCTTACGCCTTCAGATCCGCGGATTTCGCACAAACCGCAGTAGATTTAGTGGATACAGACACCCGGGCCACCCAGGAGAACCGAAGCGCCTTGCACCTGAAAAGTTTGACTGTCCGAGGATTCAAGTCCTTTGCATCGGCCACGACCTTCGACTTTGAGCCGGGCGTCACTGCCGTCGTCGGTCCCAACGGCTCGGGCAAATCCAATGTGGTGGATGCCTTGGCCTGGGTCATGGGAGAGCAGGGCGCAAAAACCCTCCGCGGCGGCAAGATGGAAGACGTCATCTTCGCAGGTACCTCAGGCCGGCCTCCGCTGGGCCGAGCCCATGTAGCCCTGACAATCGACAATGCGGACAACGCGCTCCCCATCGAGTACAGCGAAGTCACCATCTCCCGGACCCTCTTCCGTACGGGTGGGTCCGAGTACGCCATTAACGGCGCACCCTGCAGGCTCCTGGACATCCAGGAACTCCTCTCCGATTCCGGCCTCGGCCGCGAGATGCACGTCATCGTCGGACAAGGCCAGCTGGACCGCGTACTGCATGCCACCCCTGAGGACCGCCGCGGCTTCATCGAAGAAGCCGCAGGCATCCTTAAGCACCGCCGCCGCAAGGAAAAGACTGTCCGCAAGCTGGAAGCCATGCAGGCCAACCTCGCACGGCTCGGTGACCTCACGGCAGAGATACGGCGGCAACTAACCCCCTTGGGCAAGCAGGCAGAAATAGCCCGCCGTGCCCAAACAGTCCAGTTCGATGTCCGTGATGCCCGCGCACGACTTTTAGCGGACGACCTCGTGCAACTGACCACAACCCTTGAAAAGGACGTCGCCGACGAAGCAGCGCTCAAGGAGCGCCGCCAGGTGGTTGAAGCGGAGCTGGGTGCGGGGAGGCGGCGCCAAGCTGCCTTGGAGCAACAGGCCACCGAAGCCACACCGCGACTCAACGCAGCACGCGACCATTGGTACCAGCTCTCAGCAAACAGGGAACGACTCCGCTCGCTCGGATCACTGGCCACCGAGCGCAGGAGGCTCTTGGGTTCCTCGGAGGTCAGCCCGGACACAGGACGCGACCCCGAGCAACTCGAACGCCAAGCCGCCAGGGTCCGTGAGGAACAGGCTGCCCTTGAGCACGACATCCTTGCAAAGCAAGCGGCACTTCTGGAAGCCACAGTTGCCAAGGACTCGGCCGAAGCGCTCGCAGCTGCGGAAGACAAACGCTTGACGGCCATGCTGAGGGCAGCCGCCGACCGTCGGGAAGGGCTGGCCAGATTGGCAGGCCAGGTTGCCGCGGCCAGGTCCCGGGCTGAAGCTGCCGAGGCCGAACGTGGTCGCCTCAGGGAATCCCTCGCTGCAGGTGATGAACGGCGCCGCAAGGCCCAGAGCGAGTTCACTGCCCTCGAGTCGCAAGTGGCCGGTGTTGAGGACGGCGAAGAGAGCCTTGACGCTGACTATGAGGATGCCAGTGACGTCTTGGACGCAGTCCTCGCGGAAATCGAGGAGCTCAAAGCTTCTGAGCGGGAAGCTGTCCGTGAGCGGGACGCGCTGACGGCACGTCGCGATGCCCTTCAGCTTGGGCTCAACCGCAAGGACGGGTCCGGAAGTCTCCTCACGGCCGACGGCGTGCTTGGACCTTTGGCCGCGCTGGTTTCCATCGAGCCGGGATACGAGGCCGCCATAGCTGCCGCCTTGGGGAGTGCCTCCGATGCCTTGGTGGTTGCCGATACGGATATTGCGTTAGCAGCCATTGGATTGTTGAAGGATAACGACGGCGGGCGGGCAGCATTGCTTCTAGCCGGCGGTACCGCTGTCGATGCAGAAAGCCGTGCCAACCCCGCGCTTCCCGGTGGCAGCCGCTGGGCCGCGGATGTTGTCAAGATTGCTGATCCCGCTGCCCAAGGCGCGCTCGGGCTCCTGGCCCGGACCGCCGTCGTCGATGATCTGGAGGCGGCGGCAGCCTTCATCGCGGAACATCCCGACCTCAGGGCCGTCACCCGGGAAGGTGACATCCTGACCTCCCTGACCATCACAGGAGGATCGGCCAACGCGCCGTCGCTGCTGGAGGTCCAGGCAGCAGTTGACGACGCCGATGCCCGGCTTCAGGAGGTCACGGCCCGTCTGGAACGTGGACGCTTCGCCCTGGCCGGGGCCCAGTCCCGCCGCGCTGAGGCGCAGGACCGCGCCGATGCCGCTTTGGAGCGGCTGCACGAATCGGACGCCCGGCTTGCGGCGGTAGCCGAGCGCTTGGGTCACCTTAATTCGATTCTTCGCAGTGCTGTTGGAGAAAGCGAACGGCTCGCTGCTTCCATGGCCAAGGCTGAAGCCAACATCGCCGATGCTCAACTGGACCTCGAAGTTGCGGCGGAGCGCCTCGCCGCGGCCCAGGAAGCTCCGGACGAGGAACCGTCCACCGACCAACGGGACGAACTCGCTGCCAAGGCCAGAACCGCCCGGGCACAAGAAACGGAGGCCCGCCTTGCCCTCCGCACGTCCGAGGAGCAAGTGGGGGCCATCAGCAACAGGGCTGCATCGCTGGAGCGGGCAGCAGCGATAGAACGCCGCGCCCGTGAAGAAGCCGCTCGCCGCGCCCAACGCCGACGCGCCCAGGCCCAGCGTGCCGCGGCAGTCGCGTCAGCGGTGGAGCAGACCCTCCGGTTCATCGATATTTCGGTGGATTTGGCGGGCCATGATCGTGACCTTGCCGAGCAAAAGCGGGAGCAGCTGGAGAAGGAACTCACCGAGGTCCGCACTGGTAACGATGCCTTGGCCCGGGAGCTTGCCCAACTTACCGACTCCGTCCACCGGGACGAGATGGCCCGGACACAGCAGCGTCTCCGTATCGAGGCCCTGGAGACGCGGTCCATCGAAGAACTGGGCCTCTCCGCTGAACAACTCATCGCAGATTACGGTCCCGATCAACCGGTTCCGTTGCCTCCTGGAACCACCACCGATAAGTGGGCTGAACTGCGGGCGCCCGTTGATGAGAATGGCGAGGCCATCATTGAGGGAGTTCCGTTCGTCCGGGCGGAACAGGAGAAGAGGCTCAAGAAGGCCGAGCGGGAACTCGCGGCGCTGGGCAAAGTAAACCCGCTCGCGTTGGAAGAGTTCGCCGCCCTGGAAGAACGGCATCAGTTCCTTAGCTCGCAACTCGAGGACTTGAAATCCAGCCGCAAAGACCTGCTGGACATCATCAAAGAGGTGGACAACCGTGTCCAGCAGGTATTCACTGAGGCTTTTGCTGATACTTCAGCCCAGTTCGACCACGTCTTTGCCCGGCTCTTTCCCGGTGGTGAGGGCAGGTTGGTGCTCACGGACCCTGACGACATGCTGAACACGGGAATTGAAGTAGAAGCCCGGCCTGCGGGAAAGAAAATCAAGCGGCTTTCGCTGCTCTCCGGCGGGGAGCGCTCACTCACGGCAGTGGCGCTGCTGGTGGCCATCTTCAAAGCCCGCCCCTCACCGTTCTATGTCATGGACGAGGTGGAGGCGGCGTTGGACGATACCAACCTGGGCAGGCTCATCACCATCTTCGAGGAACTACGCGAGTCCAGCCAGTTGATCGTGATCACCCACCAGAAGCGCACCATGGAAGTGGCGGATGCGCTTTACGGAGTCACCATGAGGGGCGACGGCGTCTCTACGGTCATCAGCCAGAGGCTCGGTGCCGGGGCATAGCTTTATGAGAAGGTAGGGGAGTGAACGATTTCCTACCCATAATTCTGTCCATTCTCGCTGCGCTCGTAGTGGTCGGCGGACTCGTGCCGGTACTGATGAAAGCCCGGAAGACCGGAGCCAAGTACCCCGGAACACGCGACGCGAACGATCCCGTCCAGTCATCAGCAGCAGGCGGCGGAACTCTTGTGGAGGACCGCCCGGATGCGGTGACCGCTCCGGCCCCGACCTTCGACGGGACCGTGGAGGATACGGATGTCCCGGATGACGCCGCCGGGCTCGAAACCATCGCGATTGATACTCCGGCGCCGGTGGAAGGCAGGCTCACCCGCCTCCGCGCCCGATTGATCAAGTCCAACAACATCCTGGGCAAGGGCCTCCTGGCTCTGCTGTCGGGCGACAAGATCGATGAAAACGTCTGGGACGAGGTGGAGGAGACCCTCCTCCTGGCCGATCTTGGCACCGAACCCACCATGCAGCTGGTCGATGCACTGCGTGAGCGCGTCAAGGTGCTGGGCACGCGCAGCCCCGAGGACGTCAAGGCAATGCTCCGTGAGGAGCTCATCAAGCTGGTCGATCCCTCCATGGACCGCTCCTTGAACGTCGAGCGCAAAGCTGACCGTCCCGCCGTCGTGCTGGTTGTTGGCGTGAACGGCGTTGGCAAGACCACCACAGTAGGCAAGCTGGCACGTGTGCTGGTGGCCGAAGACAAGGATGTCTTGTTGGGCGCCGCTGACACTTTCCGCGCAGCTGCTGCGGAGCAGTTGGCCACTTGGGGACAGCGCGTGGGCGTGCCCACGGTCAAGTCCGACATCGACGGCGCCGATCCCGCGTCTGTGGCCTACGAAGCCGTGAAGGCCGGTATCGATCAGGAAGTCGATGTGGTCATGGTTGACACTGCAGGACGCCTGCAGAACAAGACCGGTTTGATGGATGAGCTTGGCAAGGTCAAGCGCGTTATTGAGAAGCTGGCCGAAGTTGATGAAGTCCTGCTGGTCCTGGACGCCACCACCGGACAGAACGGCCTCAACCAGGCCCGCGTCTTCGCGGAGGTGGTGAACATCACCGGCATCGTGCTGACCAAGCTGGATGGAACCGCCAAGGGCGGCATCGTGGTGGCCATTCAGAAGTCACTGGGCGTCCCGGTGAAGCTCATTGGCTTGGGTGAAGGCCCGGACGACCTCGCACCGTTTGACGCCGAGAGCTTCGTGGACGCACTGCTCAACTAACGTCGTCACCGGAGGGGGAGTGCTTTGAGGGTTCGCGCGCCGGCAGCCATGCCACTGCGGTGAGGATGAGCACTCCTCCGGTGATGCCGAACGCCCATCCGTAGCCGAGGCGGTCAGCGAGCAGACCGGCCACAATCGGACCGACAATCGCGCCCGTGTCGGCCGCCATCTGGAAGATGGCGAGTACTTTCCCTCCCGAGCGTCCGCGACCGATGACATCCGCGACGGCGGCTTGTTGCGCCGGGCCCAGCAATCCGGAGCCGAAACCCGCCACTGCGGATGCGATGAGGAATGCAGTCAGGTCGGTGGTGAGTCCTATAACGCCGGTGGCTGCGCCCGTGATGAGCAAGCCTGGGATGAGCAGGGGCTTACGTCCCCAAGCGTCTGCGAGCCGACCGCTGAATGTCAGGGCAAGGGCGTTGCCCACAGCAAAAATGGCCAGTGCCCAGGCAGCGGTCTCGGGCGCTGACTGCAGGACGGCCACGGCGAACAGCGGGATGGTGGCCATTCGGACGCCGAAGGTCACCCAGCCGTTGCCAAAGCTCGAAAATATGGCGGCGCGGTAAGCGGAGTCCGCCAGGGCTTCCTTGAGCGTCATGGCCGGGGCAGGTGTGGCGTTCTCGGCCGCGTTGCCTTCTCCGCTGAGCATGGTGCGCACCACCAAGGCCGCCACCAACAACGCTCCTGCGTAGGCAAGGAACGGTACCCGGAGGCCGAAGCCTGCCAGCAAACCGCCCACGACCGGACCCAGGACGCTTCCGATCAGGAATGCGGAGGCGTAAGCCCCGGACACGCGGCCCCGACGTTCGGGCGGTGCGAGGCGGATGAGCAGTCCCATGGCGGCAACGGTGAACATCACAGAGCCGGCCCCTCCGAGGCCCCGGAAGATCAGTAGTTGCCAATAGTCCTGCGCGAAAGCGCATGCCGCGGTGGAGACGGCCACGATCAACAAACCGGTGACGTAGACGTTCCGCTCACCGAACCGTCCAATCAAGGCGCCGCCTGCAGGTGCGAAGACCAACCGCATGAACGCGAAGATGCTGACGATCACCGCGGCGGCCGTGGCACCAACATCGAACGTCGTAGCGAACTGCGGCAGTACGGGGGCCACCAAGCCGAAGCCCAGGGCGATCAGGAACGCTGCGACCAACATCACCTTGATATCGCGCGGAAGGGGAGCTTTCTCCGGCCTGATCCTTGGGGCTTTGACGGATCTGGGCGACTCGGTCATACGGTGCTGGTCCTTCTGGTGGGATCTCTGGGGCTGCTGAGGTGTATGTGGTCCAAAACCGGGTATTTCCGGTGAAGTCCGACGCCTGAAACATATCCGTAACACCGGGGATATGCACCATTTACGTTGGGGAGGTTGTTGTAACGAGCCCGCAATGTAAAACCTGCGCAGGTGAAACACGGCGGCACAAAACTCTTAAGCAGGACGCAAACGGCGTCAGGACAGCGGTTGAACCGCAGATCTAGCAAGAGAGGAACGTGCACCATGGAACTTACCGCAGGTCACGTATGGGTCATGGTGGCGGCGGCGCTTGTGCTGTTCATGACACCTGGTCTGGCATTTTTCTACGGCGGCATGACACGCGCCAAAGCAGCACTGAACATGATGATGATGAGCTTCATCTCCATCGGTATCGTGGGCGTCGTCTGGGTGCTGTGGGGCGCTTCCATGAGCTCCGGTGAAGGTTTCATGCAGATCGTGGGCAACCCCTTTGCTGCCTTCGGTCTTGCCGGAGTTGAAACCACGCCGGACGCGATGATCAAGATCGGCTACGCAGCCACCTTCGCCATCATCACCGTCGCCCTTATCAGCGGCGCAATCGCAGACCGCGCAAAGTTCGGCGCCTGGAGCATTTTCGTTCCGGTCTGGGTCACCCTGGTCTACTGCCCGCTGGCCTACATGGTCTGGGGCGGCGGCTTGTTCGGTCCCGAAGGCGCCATTGGCAAGGCCCTCGGCCCGGCCATCGACTTTGCCGGCGGCACCGTAGTCCACATCAACGCGGGTGTCGCGGCACTCGTTCTGGTCCTCATCATCGGTAACCGCCGCGGGTTCGGCAAGGACCCGAACCACCGCCCCCACAACATCCCGTTCGTGATGCTCGGCGCTGCGATTCTCTGGTTCGGCTGGTTCGGTTTCAACGGCGGCGCAGCAACCACCGCAGAACAGGCGGGCCTGATCTGGATCAACACCCTGGCAGCCCCTGCAGCAGCCATGATCGGATGGCTCATCACCGAACGCATTCGTGACGGCCACCCGACGTCGCTCGGCGCAGCGTCCGGTGTTGTAGCCGGGCTTGTAGCCATCACCCCGGCCTGCGCAAACGTAGACCCCGTTGGCGCCCTCGGCCTGGGCGTAGTTGCAGGCGTTGCCTCTGCCCTGGCAGTTGGCCTGAAGTTCCGTTGGGGCTTCGATGACTCCTTGGACGTAGTAGGCGTCCACCTCGTCTCCGGCATTATCGGCACCGTGGCCCTTGGCTTCATCGCCAAGTCCACTGACGGAGTCGGTGGCGGACTGTTCTACGGCGGCGGCATGACGCAGATGTGGGCACAGCTCGCAGCGGCCGGCATCGCCATCGCTTTCTCCGCCATCATGACCGCCATCATTGCCTTCGCCATCCACAAGACCATGGGCTTCAGGGTCTCCACGGAGCAGGAGAATGTTGGCGTCGACCTCAGCCTCCACGCTGAGACGGCATACGAGTTCGGCGTCAATGGCCACGGTGGCAGCTTCCAGCCGCTGCACAATGCAGTGACTGGAAAGTCCGACCCCGAAGCAGCCAAGACCCCCGCAGAAGGCAAGGAGAGTGTCCAGGCATGAAGCTCATTACAGCGATCGTCCGTCCCGAAAAGCTTGAAGCAGTCCGGGAAGGCCTCGAGTCATACGGGGTCCAGGGCCTGACGGTCAGCGCGGCCAGTGGCTACGGCCGTCAGCGCGGCTACACGGAGGTGTATCGCGGAGCCGAGTACAACGTGGACCTGCTGCCCAAGATCCGCATCGAGGTCCTCGCCACGGATGAGCAGGCAGACGACATCCTGGATGTCCTCATCGCCAGCTCAAACACAGGCCGCGCCGGTGACGGCAAGGTGTGGACCGTGGATGTCTACGAAGCAGTCCGGGTCAGGACCGGGGAGCGCGGCGCAGCCGCAATCTAAGTCCTTCAGTCACACACAGCGGGCCGGGTACCAGTTCAAGGTACCCGGCCCGCTTGCCGTGTTGGCGGTGTCTATCCGTCACACCTTCTTTAGTCCTCGACGACGGTGGGCTAGTCCGCCGGCCCGGCGCTGCCGGCGTCGTACTCCTGAAGCGGGACGTCGCCGCCCTCCCAGGCGCGAAGAACAGGCTCGATGATCCGCCAGCAGTCTTCGGCGGTATCGCCCCGAACGGACAACAACGGGTCGCCGTTGAGGATGCCCTCCAGCACCTCTCCATAAGGCAGCATTCCGGCTGCGTTGAGCTCGGCCACCAAACTAGCGCGGTCCAGCGTGAAGATGTCGCCGGGGCCGTTCACGTCGACGTCGAGTTGGAGCACGTCCGGACCGAAACCGATCCGCAGCTGGTTGGGGGAGTCCACGCCCGAAAATCCTTTGGGCAGGTGGGGGACAGGACGGAAGGTGATCACGGCCTCCTTGCGTCGGCGTCCCATGGCTTTGCCGGAGCGAAGGATGAACGGGACACCCTTCCAACGCCAGTTGTCGATGTCCACCCGGACCTCTGCAAGGGTTTCAGTGTTGCGGGCCGGGTCCACGCCTTCCTCGGCAGCGTAATCCGGCACCGTTCGTTCTCCGAGGGTTCCCGTGGTGTATCGGGCCCGGCGTGTGGAATCGGCGTACGGGGCTTTGATGCTGCTGGCCCGCAGGACCGTCGCCACGGCGTCGCGCAGGTCCCGTTCTTCGATGGTGGCCGGCGCGTCGATGGCCAGGAAAGCCATGATGTGCAGGAGGTGGCTTTGGATCATGTCGCGGAGCGCCCCGGCGGTGTCGTAGTACCGGGCGCGGCCCTCAAGTGCCAGGTCCTCGTCAAAGATGACTTCTACTTTTTCGATGTGGTGGCGGTTCCACACCGGTTCCAGGAACGTATTGGCGAAACGAAGTCCCAGGATGTTCAGCACCGTGGCTTTGCCCAGGAAATGGTCCACGCGGTGGATGTGGTCCTCGGGCACCAGTGCGGCCAGCGTCTTGTTCAGCGCGTGCGCAGATTCTGTTCCCGAACCGAATGGCTTTTCCATCACCAAGCGTGTTCCCGCTGGTAGCTGATCCTCATGGAGAACCTCGCAAGCCTTCTGGCTGATGTGCGGCGGCAGGGCGAAGTAAATGGCTACCGGGCCTTCCAACCTGGCCAGCAGCTCCGCCAAAGGCCCGTCTGCCGTGACATCGAGCTGATGGTATTCGGTTGCTGCGGCTACAGCAGCCAGTGCAGCGCGGCCTCCTGCGTCGGCTGCATCCGACGCCGCAGCAAAGGCGCCATGAACCCGTTCCTGCCACTGTTCAGGGGACCAAGGGTCGGAACCCGCCCCGACCAGCCGAAGTCCGGGCGCCCGGCCGGAAGCCAGGAGTCCGGCAAGCCCGGGCAGGAGCAGCCTGCCTGTCAGGTCCCCGGACGCGCCGAGGATGAGCAACGTTTTTACAGTTGTTTTGCTGGTCACTGTGCCAGCATGCCATCTTGCAGGTGCGACTTGGTACCCTAGATAGTCGAGTCCCGTAGTTGAGACATATTTGCCGGGGCAAGAATCGTCAAGACTATGGCGTGCCGCATTGGCCGCCATTCGTAGACCATCGAAAGAAGTGCACGGCGCGTGTTCAATTCACTCTCTGACCGGTTGACAGCAACCTTCAAGAACCTTCGTGGCAAGGGCCGCCTCACCGAGGCTGATGTCGATGCCACCGTTCGCGAGATTCGCCGTGCCTTGTTGGATGCGGACGTTGCCGTATCCGTGGTCCGCGAGTTCACTGGCCGTATCCGCGAACGCGCTTTGGGTGCTGAAGTCTCGGGAGCACTGAACCCGAGCCAGCAGATCGTGAAGATCGTCAACGAGGAACTCAAGGAGATCCTCGGTGGCGAAACCCGCCGCATCCGCCTGGCCAAGACCGGCCCCACCATCATCATGCTTGCCGGCCTCCAAGGTGCCGGTAAGACCACCCTCGCCGGCAAGCTGTCCAAGTGGCTCAAGGCCCAAGGGCACAGCCCCATGCTGGTGGCCTGTGACCTTCAGCGACCCAATGCAGTGACCCAGCTCCAGGTTGTTGGTCAGCGCGCGGGCGTCCCCGTGTTCGCTCCGCACCCCGGTGCTACGTCCGAGCTCGAGCACCCTGCCGGTGACCCGGTAGCCGTAGCCAAGGCCGGCGTCGAGGAAGCGCGCCAGAAGCTGCACGACGTCGTGATCGTTGATACCGCCGGCCGCCTTGGCGTCGACGCCGAGATGATGGATCAGGCCCGCCGCATCCGTCAGGCGATCATCCCCAACGAAGTCCTTTTCGTCATCGACTCAATGATTGGCCAGGATGCCGTCAACACGGCGATGGCGTTTGATGAAGGCGTCAACTTCACGGGTATCGTGCTCTCCAAGCTCGACGGCGACGCCCGCGGTGGTGCCGCGCTTTCGGTAGCGTCCGTGACCGGTAAGCCGGTCATGTTCGCGTCCACCGGTGAAGGCCTGGACGATTTCGAACTGTTCCACCCGGACCGCATGGCCTCCCGCATCCTGGACATGGGTGACGTCCTCACCCTGATCGAACAGGCTGAGAAGGCGTGGGACAAAGACGAAGCCGCCCGGATGGCGAAGAAGTTCGCTGACCAGGAAGACTTCACCCTGGACGACTTCCTCGCCCAGATGCAGCAGATCCGCAACATGGGCTCCATGAAGAAGATGCTCATGATGATGCCGGGTGCGCAAAACATCCGGCAGCAACTGGAGAACTTCGACGAAAAAGAGATCGACCGCGTCGAGGCGATTGTCCGCTCCATGACTCCGCACGAGCGTGTGGCTCCGAAGATCATCAACGGTTCCCGCCGCGCACGTATCGCCAAGGGTTCCGGTGTACACGTGTCTGAGGTCAACGGCCTGCTGGAGCGGTTCGCCCAGGCCCAGAAGATGATGAAGAAGCTCGCTCAGGGCGGTGGCATGCCGGGTATGCCCGGGATGCCTGGCCTTGGCGGCCCCGGCGGCGGACGCAAGGGCGGCAAGAACGCGCCCAAGAAGAAGGCGCGCTCGGGCAACCCTGCCAAGGCAGCCCAAGAGCTGCGGGATGCCGAAGCCAAGCGGGCGAATGCAGCCTCGGCAGCCCCCACAGGCGCGGCTTTCGGCCAAGGCGCAGCAGACTTCGATCCCTCATCGCTCAACCTCCCCAAGGGCTTCGACAAGTTCCTGGGCAAGTAGTCCGTGGCTGACATCCCAACCGCGTCGCAGTTGGGATGTCAGAGCCGTGGAATAGGCTGAACCAATGCATAAGCAGCGCGTAGTCTTCGTCCATGGCCTGGGAAGTTTCGGTGCTGCGGCATGGCCGAAGCAGCATGGCATGGCCCTTGCTTATGATGCACTCTTCCTTCGGCGGCACGGCTTTGACGCTATGGCCGAACCGGTGGAATCCAACGTGGCGGCGGACGTCGCAATACTGATCAATGCGTTGGTCGATTCCGGTGGCGGTCACATCGTTGCCCATGAACAAGGTGCAATTTCCGCCATGCTGGCAGCCGTCGAGCGCCCGGACTTGGTGCACTCACTTTGCTTGGTAGAGCCGTCCTGTTTGTCCCTGACCGCTGAGCTTCCGGCGACTGCTTCCTATCGGGCCCTCATGGAACCGCTGTTCGACGTGCGAAACCAGCTCAACGACGCCGATTACCAGCGTGAGTTTTACCGGCGTGCTTTCTCCGCCGAGACCGGCGGACTGGACACTCCGGAGGCGCGACGGTCAGCACACAGGCTCCGGCTCCAAGCACCGCCATGGGAGGCTCCGCTTCACATTGTGCCGGGCGTTCCCACGCTGGTTCTCACTGGCGGTTGGGAGCCCTTGTACGAGGAAATCGCCGGCTATCTCCAGGAGACCGGCGCCCTCCGCCGCGTGGCAGCGGGTGGACACCGGCCCCAGGATTCAGTTGATGGCGATCAGGCAATCCGCTCATTCATCGCGGACGTCGGACGAGCCATGTCAGCTCAGGCTTCCTGAACTGCTTCCGTTTAAGTTCGTTGGGACCTGAAGTTCCGGCAGGTAGACCTTTCCGCCGGAGGCCAGGAACTCCTCGCTCTTTTCCCGCATCCCGCTGTACATCCCGGCGATTGCGGCCTGCGACTCTGCCGAACCATACTCGTCACGGATGTCCTGGCTGATGCGCATCGAACAGAACTTGGGGCCGCACATGGAGCAGAAATGCGCGGTCTTCGCCGGCTCGGCGGGCAGGGTCTCGTCGTGGAAGGATTCTGCCGTGACCGGGTCAAGGGACAAAGCGAACTGGTCCCTCCAGCGGAACTCGAACCGTGCCTTGGAAAGAGCATCATCACGCTCATGGGCCCCCGGATGTCCCTTGGCGAGGTCCGCTGCGTGAGCCGCGATCTTATACGTGATGACACCGGTCTTGACGTCGTCCTTGTTGGGAAGCCCCAGATGCTCCTTGGGGGTCACGTAGCAGAGCATCGCCGTGCCGTAGCGGGCAATCTCCGTGGCGCCGATTGCTGACGTGATGTGGTCATAGCCGGGGGCGATATCGGTAACCAACGGCCCCAACGTGTAGAACGGCGCACCGTTGCAGAGTTCCTGCTGACGCTCCACATTTTCCCGCACCAGATGGAAGGGAATGTGCCCGGGTCCCTCCACCATGACCTGCACGTCGAATTCCCACGCCCGCTGGGTCAGCTCCGCGAGCGTATCAAGCTCGGCGAACTGCGCGGCGTCGTTGGCGTCGGCGATGGAACCCGGGCGGAGACCGTCACCCAGGGAGAACGCGACATCGTATTTGGCGAAGATTTCGCACAACTCATCAAAGTGCGTGTAAAGGAAGTTCTCCTGGTGGTGTGCCAGGCACCACCCGGCCATAATCGATCCGCCGCGGGAAACGATGCCCGTGACGCGGTTGGCGGTCAAGGGCACGTACCTCAGCAGAACGCCAGCGTGAATGGTCATATAGTCCACACCCTGCTCGCATTGCTCGATCACGGTATCGCGGAAGATCTCCCACGTCAGCTGGTTGGCCTCCCCGTTTACCTTCTCAAGTGCCTGGTAAATAGGCACTGTTCCGATCGGAACGGGCGAGTTGCGGATGATCCACTCGCGAGTGGTGTGGATGTCATCTCCGGTGGAGAGGTCCATCACCGTGTCAGCGCCCCACTGGGCTGCCCACTGCAGTTTGTCCACTTCCTCTGCAATGGAGCTGGTGACTGCCGAGTTGCCGATGTTGGCGTTGATCTTGACCAAGAATGCCTTGCCAATGATCATCGGCTCGGATTCAGGGTGGTTGATGTTGTTCGGAATAATTGCCCTTCCCGCGGCGACTTCGCTGCGGACCAGCTCAACGTCACAGTTCTCCCGCAACGCAACGAACTGCATCTCCGGAGTCACGACGCCTTGTTTCGCGTAGTGCATTTGCGTGACGGTCTTACCCGCGACGGCGCGGCGCGGCACCGGTTGCGCACCCTTCCACTCCGCTGACGCGGCTCCACGCCGAACCGCGGACTTACCGTCGTCGAGCAGGTTCCTTTCCCGCCCCGAATAAGCCTCCGTATCTCCGCGGGATTCGATCCATGGTGCACGGAAAGGATCCAGGCCCACCACGGGATCGCTTCCGGGTCCCGCTGTTCGGTATACCTGCAGAGGCTTGTTTGCTTGCCCATTGGGAGATGGCTCCAAGGCGATCTCCGTGACGGGGACCCGTATGCCGTTACCTGGGTCTTCCAGCCAAGCCAACGAATGGGACTTCAGGGATTGCGTTACAGTTTCCGCCGTATTTTGGACAGTATTCGTCTGGTTTTGGGCAGGGCTGTGCTGTGTTTCTGTGGTGCTCAAGGGAATACTCACTTCCTTCGCCGGCATTACCCGGACAGGTTCAACGGTCGCAGACTGCGTCAGTCCGATCTCAGCCCCTGCAGGGGCCCCCGTGTGGTCGTAGACGAAGCTACCACAGCTCCCGACGGGCTCCCAGTCACATGCAGGCACCAGGCTCCAACACGCCGCTCCCGTTACGCTTTTGCCATGGCCAACATCATCGAATTCAGCGGACCTGCGCTCGTATCGGCAGACGAAGAGCGCCAGGGGCTGTGGTCCGTAGACGGCATACTGACGTTTGAGCGTCCCGGTGCGACGCCGGACAGGATATTGGATGGCTGGGTCCTGCCAGGTTTGGTTGATGCCCACTGTCACATCGGACTCGGCCTTGGAGGAGCGGTGGATGAACAGGCAACGCTCGCCCAGGCCCAAGCAGACCTCAACGCCGGAACGCTGCTGATCCGCGATTGCGGATCGCCCGCCGACACCCGCTGGGTGCAGCAACGAACGGACCTGCCGCGACTGATCAGGTCGGGTCGGCATATCGCCCGGAGTCGGCGTTATCTTCGCGGTTTGGGTCATGAAATTGAGCCGCGGGAACTAGTGGAAACGGTCCGAAAGGAAGCCCGTGACGGAGATGGCTGGGTGAAACTTGTGGGCGACTGGATCGATCGCGGCGTTGGAGACCTCGCTGCCTCGTTCCCCGCGAAGACCGTCAAGGAAGCCATTTCCGCGGCCCACGATGAGGGAGCAAGGGTCACCGCGCATTGTTTCGGCGAGGACACCATCGATGACATGCTCGACGCCAACATCGACTGCATAGAGCACGCCACCGGACTCCTTCCGCGGCACCTTCCCCGTTTGGTGGAACAGTCAGTGCCCATCGTCCCCACCCTGGTCAACATCGCTACCTTCCCGGATATCGCAGCCCAGGCAGCGCCGAAGTTTCCGGAGTACGCGGACCACATGATGCGTCTCTGGGAGCGTCGTCGCGAGCGTGTGCTGGAGGCCTTCGAAGCGGGGGTTTCCGTCTATGCCGGTACCGACGCCGGTAGCGTGATCAAACACGGCAGGATTGCGGACGAAATGATGGAACTGCACGACGCCGGCCTTCCGCCGGCGGCGGTCCTGCACGCCGCCGCCTGGGGCGCCCGTGAGTGGCTGGGAGTCGAGGGCATCAGCGAAGGCGCAAGTGCCGACGTCGTGCTGTGCAGTGACGATCCACGCCGTCATCCGGGTACCATCGCGGCGCTCAAACATGTCGTGCTCAGGGGTAATGTCGTTCGTTAGGAATAAATTGAAGCTTCAAGTAATTTAGATAGGTAAGAAGGTGCCGATGCGCGGCCACCTCAGAACCGGGAGCTTCACATGACCTCATCATTCAGCCAGGATCTTCTGCCTGCCGAACTCACCATGGGCACCGTCATGCTCAAGGTGGGCGACATGAAGGTCATGAGCGACTACTATCAGCGAGCACTTGGCCTGGAAGTCGTGGCTGAGCAGGATGGTGGCCTGTACCTCGGACGCGTAGCCAAGCCCGTTGTCCACCTTGCCCCCGCTGCGGGACTGCAGATTCCCGGGCGGGGAGAGGCCGGTCTGTTCCACACGGCAATCCTGTTCCAGGATCAGCCGTCGCTGGCCGCGACTATTGCTACGGCGGCGGAGTACGAACCTCGTGCTTTCGCAGGCAGCGCCGACCACCTGGTGAGCGAAGCGTTCTACTTCACTGACCCCGAAGGCAACGGAATTGAGCTTTACTACGACAAGCCGCGTGAGCTCTGGCAGTGGGACGGCAGCAATGTTGTGATGGACAATGTGGCCTTGCCTCCGCAGCGCTTCCTCCAGCAGCACCTGAGTGAAGCTGCAGTGACGGGTCAACGCGAGGCCGCTGCCGGGATCGGGCACGTGCACCTGCAGGTGGGTGACGTCGAAACTGCGCAAAAGTTCTATGTGGAGACCCTCGGCTTCGAGCGGACCGCAGGCTGGCATGGCCAGGCGTTGTTCGTTTCCGCCGGCGGCTACCACCATCACATGGCCATGAACGTCTGGAACAGCCGCGGAGCCGGCCCCCGAAAGGACACTCTCGGACTCGGGGAGGTTCTGATCGAAGTGCCCGGAAGTGACGACGTCGCAGCGTTGGCGGATCGCCTGAAGGTTGCAGGAGTGCAGCATCAGCACACCGGGGCCGAGCTTCAGTTTGAGGACCCTTGGCGGAACAAGCTGCGGGTTGCCGTCCGCTAGCAGCTTGCCGCTTCTCCTGCACTAGGCTGGGCAGTGACGGCACGGAGCCATTCGGATTCGTGCCGCCGCCCCGTCAGCACGAAGGAATGAGAGTACTCTCCATGGGCTTTGCCGAAATTTTTGTAGCCACCCACGATGAAGCACTCAAGCGGGCAGCTGCCCTTGAAAAGGGTGCCGATGTAACCGGCCCTGCCGTGAGGATTGAGGGAATCACCGACTTCGAGGTGGAGCAGTTGGGCGACCTCGCAGGACAAGCTGTCCACGCCGCCGGAGCTGACTATGAGCTTGCCCTGGTTGATGTCACCAGTGATGCCCTTCTTGGGGTTCCTGAAGCCATGGTGAGGGCGTTGGCCGAACTGCTCACCTATGAAAGCGAAGGCGACGCGAACGTCCTCGATGACGTGGCTGCTGCCTGGGCCGCGCAGGACGATATGCCGTTTGATGCAGCCCGATCGCGCCAGTATGTCCAGCAGTTGGCCGCCCTCGCCACGGATGTCGAAAAGGCGGAACGCTCCGGACTCTTCGTCTGGTCTGAATGATGCATTGACGCGGACCATGCGGCACGTTTTATTCGGGGGAGTGGGCAAGAACACGCCGCTCGACGTGGGCTGAGTCGTATTTGCTCCGGGCATCTGGCACAATAGACAGGTACTCGATCGGTGCGGCCCCTCTCTCCGTGCTCGTATCTTGTCCTTCGAACCGTCAAGTATGGCCCGCCCCACGGGTGCAAAACGTCGGGTTCACCTCGTTTCAGAAACAGGAGTGACCACAAAAGTGGCCGTAAAGATTCGCCTTAAGCGCTTCGGTAAGATGCGCGCACCGTACTACCGCATTGTCGTCATGGATGCCCGCGCCAAGCGCGATGGCCGTGCCATTGAAGAAATCGGCAAGTACCACCCCACCGAAGAGCCGTCGTACATCGAGGTCGCTTCCGAGCGCGCCCAGTACTGGCTTTCCGTTGGCGCCCAGCCCACCGAGCAGGTTGCCGCGATCCTCAAGATCACCGGTGACTGGCAGAAGTTCAAGGGCCTGCCGGGCCAGGAAGGCACCCTGAAGACCAAAGCTCCGAAGGAAGCCTTCGTAGCCCCGGAGAAGGGTTCCGTCATCATTCCGGAAGCCATCACCAAGAAGGCCAAGAAGGACGAAGCCGAAGCTCCGGCCGAGGCTGAAGCAGAGACCACCGAGGCTGAGTAAGTTGCTGGCAGAAGCGCTCGAGCACTTGGTCCGTGGGATCGTTGACAGCCCTGAGGATGTCAAGGTCAGTGCCAAGAACAACCGCCGCGGGGAATCCCTCGAGGTGCGTGTTCACCAGGAGGACCTCGGACGGGTGATCGGCCGTCAGGGACGCACCGCACGCGCATTGCGCACTGTGGTTGCAGCCTTGGCTGGTGGCGAGCAGGTCAGGGTCGACGTCGTCGACACCGACCGTCGCCGGTAACGCGCTCAGCAATACTTGTCTTAGATCCGGCCCCTTCACCGAATATGGTGGAGGGGCCGGATTGCTTTATCCACATTTTCCTGTCCGTTGCCGCCCGGTGGCGCGGACATTACAAGAATTCAGAGGAACCCATGCAGCTCCAGGTGGCCCGGATCGGCAAACCCCATGGCATCCGCGGCGAGGTTACGGTGCAGGTTCTCACCGATGCCCCCTCCGAGCGCTTCGTCGCCGGAACGGAGTTCGTCGTTGAGCCCGCCTCCGCTGGACCTTTGACCATCCGCAGTGCCAGGTGGAACAAGGACATCCTCCTGCTTGGCTTCGAAGAAATTGCCGACCGCAATGCCGCCGAGGTCATTCGCGGAGCGAAGCTCTTCATCGAAACCGAGGAACTCGACGACGAAGACGATGATGAGGGCTGGTACGAGCACGAGCTCGTTGGCTTGGAGGCCCGGGTAGGTTCGCAAGTGGTGGGCAAGGTTGCCGCTCTCACCACGCTGCCCGTTCAGGATCTATTGACGGTCAAGGCCGACAACGGCAAGGAAATCCTGGTTCCCTTCGTCGAGGAAATTGTTCCGGAAGTCAACGTCGAGGGTGGGTACATACTTATCACCCCGCCGACGGGGCTCTTTGAGATCAACGACGAGAACCCCAAGGAGCCCACGGACGACGCCGGGGATGATGCCTGAATGAGGATCGATGTCGTCAGCATATTTCCTGAGTACCTCGCCCCGCTCGAGCTTTCGCTCATCGGCAAGGCCCGCCAGGACGGGTTGTTGGAGCTCAACGTCCACGATCTACGCACCTTCACCACGGACAAGCACCGGACTGTAGATGACACGCCGTACGGTGGCGGCGCTGGGATGGTCATGAAACCGGAGCCATGGGCGCAGGCCCTCGAATCGGTTGCCGCAGCCCGCGAAGGCTCCAAGCCGGTGCTGATTGTCCCTTCGCCGGCAGGGGAGAAGTTCAACCAGGCCTTGGCCTATGAGCTAGCCGAAGAAGAGCAGCTGGTCTTCGCCTGCGGACGTTACGAAGGCATCGACGAGCGCGTCATCGATTGGGCGCAGGAACGCTTCACGGTCCGGCCCGTAAGTCTCGGTGACTACGTCCTCAACGGCGGAGAAGTGGCCGTGTTGGCCATGGTCGAGGCCATTGGCCGCCTTCTTCCCGGCGTGGTTGGTAACCCCGAGTCCTTGGTAGAGGAGTCCCACTCCGATGGCCTCCTGGAGTATCCCGTGTACACCAAACCGTCGGCGTGGCGGGAACACGACGTCCCCCCGATCCTCCTCAGCGGTAACCACGGCAAAATTGCCCAGTGGCGGCGCCACGAGCAGTTCCGCCGGACGGCTGAGCGCAGGCCTGATCTGATGGAGGGGTTCGACGCCGGTGTGTTGAGTCGCGCGGACCGTACGGCCCTCGCGGACCTTGGGTACGACGTCGTTGACGGCCGCCTCCGTGCCAGGCCGGCCGGCGACGCCGAAAACTAAGTCCACTTTCCGCCGTCGAACGTTGCGGGAGTCATGGCAGTTGGCCGGATGGTGGCGACTATGGCAGAATTAACCCTTGTGTCTGCTGGGCTGACACCTGCCACAGGGGGAGTTCAGCCAACAGTCGGACAACCCGGCGACGCCAATCAGTGGCGGAGCTGGACACTAAGAAACTTCGGCAGGGATTTCCGGTTGCTTTCATGCCCGGGCTTGTCTGCCGTAACCCAAAGTGAATGACCTGTGGCGTTCACCAGGAGTGGATTAATGCATATCCTCGATAGCGTAGATGCAGCCTCGCTGCGTAACGATGTTCCGGAGTTCCGCGCGGGCGACACCCTCAAGGTTCACGTCAACATCATCGAAGGCAAGAACTCCCGTGTCCAGGTATTCCAGGGCTTCGTCCTGGGCCGCCAGGGTGACGGCGTTCGCGAAACCTTCACCGTGCGCAAGGTTTCCTTCGGTGTCGGCGTAGAGCGTACCTTCCCGGTACACTCCCCGATCATCGACAAGATCGAGGTCGTCACCAAGGGTGACGTCCGCCGCGCGAAGCTTTACTACATGCGCGCATTGCGCGGTAAGGCTGCGAAGATCAAGGAAAAGCGCGACTTCGCCAAGTAAGTCCCGCGACTTACGCAACGGGTCCAGGATTCGTGCCCGGTAGTTCCGGAGCAATCCGCAACGCAACAGGGATACGAGTCATGGACACAACAGAACGCCAGCCCCGTAAACAGGGCTGGCGTTTTGTTTTGCTCGCACTGGTGCTGGCCGTCGCGATCAGCGGCCTGGTCCGGTCCTTGTGGCTGGATGTCTACTACATTCCGTCCGAGTCCATGGAGCCCCTCCTCGTTGAAGGGGACAGGATCCTGGTTTCGCGGACGGCCTTCAGCGCCGATCCGATCCGCCGCGGGGACGTTGTGGTCTTCGACGGCCGCGGTTCCTTCGCACCCTTGAGCAGCGGTCAGAGCCCATTCGTTGACGCGGTGTCGGCTGCAAGCCAATGGTTCGGGCTCACCGGCAGTGACACGACATACGTCAAGCGGGTCATTGGGGTCGGGGGCGACCACGTCCAGTGCTGTGACGCAGCAGGGCATCTCACGGTCAATGGTCAGATTCTTGAGGAACCATATCTGTATGTGGGGGATGAACCCAGCACGCAGAAATTCGACGTCGTAGTTCCCGATGGCCGACTATGGCTCATGGGTGACCACCGTTCGCGTTCTGCTGATTCCCGTGGACTACTGGGGGCGCCGGGTGGCGGCATGGTCCCGGTCGAGCGTGTTATCGGGCGACCGGTCCAGATTGTTTGGCCACTTGATAGATTTGCAGGGATGCCTCGCTCAGCGCAGGCTGAAACATCATCGAAGAACGGACAGTAAATGCCGGACAAAGCTCCTGAGAATCCCGAGCGGTACGACGACGACGCCCGGCTCTCGGACGGAACGGCAAGTGCCGCCGCCGGTGTGGCTGAGCCGCGCCAGGTCGACGGCGTCACATCCGGCTCGCGCGACGCCGCGGACGAGCCCCGTTCCCGTGATTCTGAAGGCGGCGCCCACGCTGCAGAGAAGCCGCGCAAAAACCCCCTGCTCGTGTGGGTCAAGGAGATCGTCACCGTGGTGGCGATTGCGCTGGTGCTGTCCTTCCTTCTCAAAACTTTCCTGTTCAGGGCGTTTTACATTCCTTCCGAGTCCATGGAAAGCACCTTGGACGTCAACGATCGCATCTTCATTAATCTCCTGGTTCCCGGGCCATTCGATCTTGAGCGCGGGGATGTTGTGGTCTTCAAGGATGCCCAGGCTTGGTTGCCGCCTGTGGCCAAGAAGCCGGCCGGACCCATGGACTGGGTGGGAGACGGTCTGGAGTTCGTAGGTTTGGCTCCTGATGACAACGAGCAACACCTTGTTAAGCGCATCATCGGACTCCCGGGTGACAGAGTTTCCTGCTGCGATGCAGAGGGCCGTCTTTCGATCAACGGTGTGCCTGTCAACGAGACCTATATCAACCCGGCAGAAGTGCCTTCGCCCATGACGTTCGACGTCGTCGTTCCGGAAGGAAAGGTATGGGTGATGGGCGATAACCGAAACCACTCAGAGGACTCCCGGGCGCACCAGGAAGTAAATGGCGGCTTCATTAACATTGAGGACGTCGAAGGCAAGGCCACGGTCATCGCTTGGCCGATCAACCGCTGGACCATCCTCGATAACTATCAGGACGTTTTCCGTGACGTCCCTGAAGGCACCTCGTCAAAGTAAGGCATCCCGGCAAAGTAATGGCAACAACGGCTAGCGGCACGAAGGGCAAGGCGAAGGTCAAAGCCGCGTCCAAGACGACGGCGAAATCCACCACCAAGGCCAAGAACCCGGTGGGTTTCCCTACCCTTGACGTCGAACGATCCTTCTTGTCCTCCGGAGTGCGCTTGTTGGCCGGCGTGGATGAGGTTGGGCGGGGAGCATTGGCTGGTCCTGTGAGTGTGGGAATTGCCGTGGTCAACCTCGAGAACCACGGCTTGTTGGCAGACGTCCGGGACAGCAAACTGCTCAAGCCTGAGGATCGCGACAGGCTGGAACCACTGGTTCGGGAATGGGCCGTGGCCTCCGCCGTTGGGCACGCATCGTCCCGGGAGATTGACCGGATCGGCATCATCGCGGCGCTCCGTTTGGCCGGAACCCGCGCCTGGTTCGAGATCCTGGCTGGCGGCGTTACGCCTGATGCGGTGCTGCTTGATGGCAGCCACAACTGGTTGTCGGCCGAGGTTCAGGCCTCTCTCTTCGATACGCCCGACTCGGGACCGTGGTGCGAAGCGCCTGTCCATACCAAGGTCAAGGCCGATATGAGTTGCCTCAGTGTTGCCGCAGCCAGCGTCCTGGCCAAAGTGGCCCGGGACCGCATCATGGTGGGCCTGCATTCGGAACTTCCTGCCTACGGCTGGAACGAGAACAAAGGCTACGCCACCTCTGCCCACCGGGAGATGATCCGGCTGCAGGGCCCAAGCGCGTACCACCGGACGAGCTGGAACCTCACTGGGCCGGAACTCCTCTGACGTCACCTTGAGCGGCGCTGCCGGCTTCCATGGCGCGGGCCGCCCGGCTGATAGTGCAAGATGGAACTATGAGCGCCGAGGACCTTGAGAACTATGAAACCGACATGGAGCTTCAGCTCTACCGCGAGTACCGGGACGTTGTCGGTCTGTTCAGTTATGTAGTGGAAACCGAACGGCGGTTCTACTTGGCCAACCATGTGGACCTGCAGGCGCGCAGCGCGGACGGTGAAGTCTATTTTGACCTGACCCTGCAGGATGCCTGGGTTTGGGACGTTTACCGCTCGGCGCGCTTCGTGAAGAACGTCCGGGTAATCACGTTCAAGGACGTCAACGTGGAAGAGTTGCCGCGAAATGAGGAGCTGGCCCTGCCGAAGGATGGCGGACTTGGGGATTTGGGAGATCTCGGTAACTAGCGCCTGCCTCTGCCTGGAGTAGTCCTCCACAACCACCTTTTGGCCAGGTTTACCCACATAGCTTCATAGGCCTCTGCCGCCGCTTTCCACCAGCCTGAAAGCTGGTGAGCGGAGGTGGTGGTCATGAGAGCAAAAGACCTGCTTGGTCGAAACGGCGAAGCACTGGCGGCCGGTTTTCTGGAGAACCAGGGAATGCGGATCGTCGATCGCAATTGGCGGTGTCCGGACGGCGAGATCGACATTGTGGCGTTGGAGGGCGACACCTTGGTAATTGCCGAGGTGAAGACCCGGAAGAGCCTGGATTTCGGACATCCTTTTGAGGCTGTGGACGCGGCCAAGCTGGCCCGTCTCCACCGGCTCTCATCGGCGTGGTGCCGGGAGCACGACCTCAACGCCCCGCGGAGGCGCATCGATGTCGTGTCCGTGATTGATAGCGGCGTCGGTGAGCCGCAGCTGGAGCATCTGCGGGGTGTCGGCTGATGGGGGTCGGACGCAGCTACTGCGTTGCCCTGGTAGGGCTCAACGGCTACATCGTGGAGGTCGAAGCTGACATTGGCCAAACTCTTCCGAACTTTGTGATCCTTGGGCTCCCTGATGCTTCCTTGAATGAGGCTAAGGAACGCATTCGATCTGCGGCGCAGAATTCCGGGATTCCGCTGAGCAGACGGAAGATCACGGCCAACTTGATTCCGGCTTCCCTCCCCAAGCGGGGCTCTGGATTCGATCTCGCCATCACTATGGCCGTGCTCCGCGCCGCCAACGACATCCGTGAAATTGGTGGAACCGTCTTCATCGCGGAGCTTGGCTTGGACGGCAGGTTGAGGCCGGTACGGGGCATACTTCCTGCCGTAATGGCCGCTGTTCAGGCTGGCTATCCGGATATTGTGGTGGCCGACTCCAACGCCGTGGAGGCCGCCCTTGTTCCCGGGGCAAAGGTCCGCGGTTATAAAACGCTGGCTCGGCTTGCCTTCGACTTTGGCGCCGATCCCAAGGACCTCGCCCTCGATTACAATCCCTTGGACGCCGATGCTCTGGACGAGGACGACGATGTTGCAGCCACGATGCCGGACCTTTGCGATGTGTCGGGGCAGGGCGAGGCGCGACGTGCCCTGGAGGTAGCTGCCGCCGGGGGTCATCACATGTTGCTGACCGGGCCGCCGGGGGTATGTCCTTAAGTAATGATGTGATGTGTTCCCTGTAATGACGGGCATTTCTCACCATGCGGAGCGGTGCTCCTCGGGTAGACAGAGCCCTTTCCGAGCTCCTGCCCGTCATGCACGAAAGCTGGGATGACGACTCAGCGACATCGCCGTGCTCTTCGGACTCGCAGAGGAGCCAGAAGATGGGGTAGTGAAACTACCCGACTGCGATTCCTAATCCTCAGCGTCAGGATCGTCACCCGATGCCAGCTTCTGCCGCAGGTAGTCGATATAGTCCGTACGGAGCACGTGCCGGGCTCGCGGGCGCTTCCCGCCGTTGATGTCCCGGACGTACTGCGCCAGCCGCTCCGGATTCTTGCCGGCCCACCCGTGAGCAAGGGCCCAGCCCTGCATGGCGTCGGCGTCCATCGGGATTCTGGCGTCGCGCAGCGCCAGGAGTACGCCGACGACCTGATCCTTCTCAAAGCCGGCCGATATCGTGTTGTTGTGGTTCACCGTAAGCGTCAGGCTTCTCAGAGCCTCCATAATGATCGGGTCGAGTTCGGCGGAGGGAGTCTTCCAGTCTGAGCCGTCGCCAAGAATGTCCGGTTTCATCGCCGTGACCCACGAGCGGATTCGGTCGGCGTTCCAGGTGATGACGCAGATGGCGCGGATCCCGTGGCCGTAGCGCACCAGCTTCCCGATGTCGTCCATGTCCGGCCAAGCCATCAGCACCGGACCGGTACCTTGTGGCGTACCGCCACCACGACCGGTGATATGCGACACATTGCTGTGTCGCTGCACGAGGCGCTCCAAAGCGTCGCAGTTGCTGAGGTTCGACTGTAGTGCCGTCCAGACAGAGAGCGTGTCATCCGTCTGCATGTGTTCGACGCACCAGTCGATCGCCGCGCTGACGCCCTCGTCGTCGTAGCTCGCTACGGCTGTTGGGTAGTCGGTGTCTCGGTCAAACATGTGTCCCCCTAATTGTGTCGTCGGGCTTAACGCTAACCAGGAGGTCCGACAAGAACAGCGGTGCTGCCCACCACTAGGTGTCAGATTGAGATCTCAGAATTCAGCCGCTGGGTGTCAAGGAAGAGCACTTTGAGCCCATCTTGACGCATTTTTTGCGGATCGTCTGACGTCCGGTTGGGTTGTACGCCAATCTGATAGTGGTTGAACTGCCATCCATTCGGGGCTTCGAGACCGGTACTGCGCTACCCCAGGACCTCCAACTCCTGGAGCTTTCCAAGCGCCACGCCCGCCATAAATTGTGTCTGGTCGACGAGGATACTGTCGTCAAACACTGCCCTGGGCGAGTGCATGGGAGCCCACTCCATGGGGTCGATATCTGGAGACCCAGCTCCGAGGTGCCCGTACGCTCCTGGGACCTCCACGAGGACACGGGAGAAATCGTCAGAGCCGGTCCTGGGGGACGGGCTGGGCACGAACCGGTGCTCTCCGAAGAACGTCCGTGCGGTCCTGCCCCAGAGTTCGGCGTCACTGTCGTGATTGACGGTGGCCGGCATAACCGGAGTGAACGTTGCCTCGGCTGTCAGCTGATGAGCGGTCGCCAGTTGCCGGATAAGATCCGGCAACTCCTGTGCGAGCCGCGCTTCGACACCGGGGCTGAAAGACCTGACGCTGGCCCTGAATTCCGCCGAATCAGGTATGACATTAGAGGCGGAACCGCCATGGAATTGGCCCACGGACAGTACCACGGGATCAAAAACGTTGAATCGCCGGGTGATGTACGTTTGTAGCGCGCCAAGCATTTCAGCAGCTACCTGTATGGGATCCAGAGCTTGGAAGGGGCGCGAACCGTGCCCACCACGCCCGATAACCTTGACGGACAGATCTCCGAAGGCTGCCATGTAGGAGCCGGCCCGGGTCGTGAACACGCCTGACGGGATGTCCGAAACGACATGCAGGGCGTAGGCAGCATCCGGCCGCCTCCCGGCTGCGTTAAGAACGCCTTCCTCCAGCATGATGCGGGCCCCGTCATGTCCTTCCTCCCCCGGTTGGAACATGAAGATGATGTCGCCGGTCAGGCTGTCACGTACGGACGAGAGCAGGCGGGCGGCACCAATCAGGCCCGCTGTATGCAGGTCATGGCCGCAGGCATGCATCGCTCCATTGGTCGAGGCAAAGGATATCCCCGTCTTTTCAGCCAGAGGAAGGGCGTCCATGTCGCCTCTGAGTAGTACAGTGGGGCGGCTCCCGACGGGGGCCTGGGTGGCCCCGCCACGTAGTACCGCTACCACGGACGAGGCTGCTTTTCCCAGGCTTATTTCGAGATCGAGTCCCTTGAGTGCCTCAAGGACCCGGGCTTGGCTGCGGGGCAGATACAGGCCGACTTCAGGATCGGCGTGCATTTCCCTACGGAAATCGACCAGGTCGGTTTCAAGGGCCGGGATCGCCGCTGCGGCGCCCTCAAGGAAGCTCAGCGTTGAAAGCCGCACCGTATCTGTCGTTGAAGTATCTGTCATTGAAGGACTTTCTCGTCTCATGTTGCCAAGGCCTTGGCCTGCTGCTTTCCCGAGAGGACGCGGAGCCCCCGTCTGAGCCACGCGTCACGTTCCCGGAATCTTTGTCCCAGGCCCAGTGCAGCCTCGCCTACGCTTTTGGGGTCGGATATGGCCCCTAGAGCGGGAAATCCGTCCTGTCCACGCCAACCACGCGGTCGCCGGTGAAGAAGCGTACGCCGTACTGGGGACCGTGGCCTCCGATACCGCTGGTACCCCAGAAACTCTGGCGCGAATTGCCGGCCAGGTCGCTCATGAACGTGCCGTTGATGCGGACCTCCCCGGCACGGATACGGGATGCAACGTCGATGGCCCGTGTTTCGTCGCCACCGAATACGTAGGCATCAAGACCGGTTGCCGGTCCGTTTGCATGGCTAAGCGCCTCTTCAACGGAATGCACGGAATGTACCGTGACCAGCGGCCCGAAGAGTTCTTCCGTGGCGGCTCCGGCGGGACATCCGACAATCATCCCCGGTGCCAGGAACCAGCCGTCTAGATCCGGTAGGTCGCCGCCAGTGACCAGCGTTCCCCCCAGTTCGAGGAGTCGATTCACTGCGGCTTTCAAACCATCACGCTGCCGCTCAAACGCCAGGGGACCCACTTGCGTTGTCTCATCCAAGGCATTTCCTACCCGAAGCTTACTGAGTTCGAACTTCATAGCTTCAACGAAACGGTCGTGAATCGACCCGTCAACCAGTACCTTGCCGGGCGCCTCGCACCACTGGCCATTGAGACGGGTCATGCCCTGCACAATGGACTGTGCCGCTGAGCTGACATCGGCATCATCCAGAATGATCACGGGATTGTTGGATCCGAGCTCCATCTGCATGACAGCGAGATTGGACGCTGCAGCCTGCGCGACTGTGCGGCCTGCCGAATCGCCGCCGGTAAACGAAAGAGCCTCGATGCGGGGATCCGAAGTCAGCAGTGATCCTGTCTCCGAATTCCCATGAACCAGTTGAAACGCGGCGCTCGGGTAATCGAGTTCGGTCATGGCGGCGACGATCGATTCGGCGAAGAGCTGGCAACCTCCGGGGGCGTTCTCGGAGGGTTTGAGGATGACCGGGCAGCCAGCCGCCATTGCTGCCGCCACCTTGCCTACCACGGTGAAGGTTGGAGCATTCCAGGGGCCAACGATGAGGGCCGGGCCGAGGGGCTTGCGCAGGATGACCACAGACCGGTCACCGCCGTCCAGGGTCTCCGACTCGCCAAGCTGCTCCGCTTCAGCGATAGTACCCCGGACTCTGTCCCCGAGTGCACCGGCAATCAGGCGAGTGGTCCGGATAGGGACTCCCGTGTTGATGCTGTCCTGCAGCGCGATTTCTTCGCTCTGAGCATCGAGAGATGCGGCTACCTTCGTCAGGAGCTTAAGACGGTCCCGGAGTTTGATGTCTTCAAGCGTCCCGGACTCGTGCAGTGTCGCCGCTGCGGCGAGTGCGCACTCGACGTCAGCCTTTCCGGTCTTTCGCATCGGCTGCCGAGGTTCGCCCGTATTTGGGTTGGTAAGGTAGCGGCCGTTTTCGTCGAGCTGCAGCCATGCGCCATCGACAAAGGAGCGTTGCTCGACAAGGTCGGGGGTGATAGCGGTCAGTTGTGTTAGTCCTTCAGCAGTCATTCAAGGTGCTCCTCTGGTTTTCGTTGTTGTCTTTGTCGTCCGGGACCAGCGACGGCAGGGGCTGAGCCTTGACGTTGACCGTTTATGTTCGGGAGGATTTGCAGCGCCATGTTGCGCAGCTTTCGTTCCGACGCTGGCCGTGGCGGAAAATCAGATCATGATCGGCGTAATAGTCAGCTGTTGAATGGTCTTCAGGTTGCCCGGATCACGATTGCCTGTCGGTCATGTTCAGCACAACTCGGATCGTCGAGGCTTCTGCCATCGCTTCGAATCCCTCGTTGATACGTTCGAAGGGCAGTTCCTTGGTGACCATTGCATCGAGATCCAGTCGGTTGTTCAGGTAGTGGTCCGTGAACATGTCGACGTCGCTGAGGAACCTGTTCGCGCCCATGTAGGCGCCTTGCAGGTGTCGGTCGCCGTAGACGAGTGCATCTGCGGGGATACGCAGTTCGGACCCTGTGGGCATGAGACCGAGGATGGTGGCGGTTCCGTTCGGGCTCAGGAGCGAAAAGGCGAGTTCCGCTGTCTGGCTGCGGCCCACGGCCTCGATTGCATGGCTGACACCTTGGGGAAGTAGTGATCGGACCTGGATGAGTGTTTCTGTCGGGTCGGGTGATGAGACAACAGTGTCCGTGGCACCGAAGTTGCGGGCGAGCTCCAGCTTCGCCGGCACGGCGTCAATGGCAATGATTCGTCGTGCCCCAGCCAACCTGGCACCTTGAATGGCTGCTATGCCGACACCGCCGCAACCGATTACGGCAACAGTATCCTCTGGCCCTACCTTTGCGCCGTGAATAACCGCGCCTACTCCTGTACTAATGCAGCAACCGAGAAGACACGCCACCTGGGGAGGCAGATACGAGCCGACCACTGCAACGGATGCCTCCTTCACAAGGAAGGCTTCTGCAAATGCGCCGATACCGCCGAGCGACTCAACGCTTGATCCATCAGGTGCGAGCAGCCTGGGTCGATGCCGCTCACGCATCGAGTCGACCCGTTCGCACTGGGTCGGGCGCCCGCTTATGCAGTTGCGGCATGCCCCACAGGAGGGGGTGACCGTTGCCACGACCCGGTCACCGGTCTTAATTCTTGTGACCGCAGAACCGACGCGCTCGACAATGCCTGCGACTTCATGCCCGAGGACTACCGGCAGGGAGATATCCAGCGACCCCTTTATATAGTGCAGATCGCTGTGGCAAAGGCCCACTCGCTCAGTCCGGATGAGAACCTCATTGTCCTCCGGATCGTCAAGCAGCAGTTCGCGGATCTGAAGAGGGGCTCCGGGCTTTTCCAGCACGGCGGCAAGAATCGGTGTAGTCACTTGGCTTCCTTGATGGTTGAGGTGCTGGCAGATGGGTCGCTTCGACCATCTTCAGCCCTGGTCGAGTTTCAAAAGTGTGTGGAGGGAACAGCCTTTACGACCACTATGTGCAACCTGACCTCCGGCTCCACTGTGGAACGGCCGGGATGAGAGTCAGCTTCCGGTTCCAACTCGGGATCCATGCCGGTCGTCACCCACGGTTGCCCAGCGCTTAACGTGGCGTTCCATGGCGCGGAGGGCTTTCTCCAGCTTCGCCAGCAGTACGCGTGTCTCCTCTTCGGTGATCACCAAGGGCGGGGACAGGATCACGGCGTTGTTCAGCGGGGCGATACCGGCCGGATAGACAATGAGCCCTTGGGCCAGGCATTCCTGCACGAATGCGTTGGCCGCTCCCAGCGCAGGATCGGGTGCCTGCTTGCTTTCCTGGTCCATAACGAACTCGAAGCCCCAGAGCAGGCCCCGCCCACGGACATCTGCCATGCAGCGGTACCTTGTTGCCAGGGAGAGCAGACCCTCCTCGAGCTGCTTCCCCCGTTGCCGGACGTTCGCTAGGATATCCTCGCGTTCCATAAAGTCCAGGACCGCCAGGCAGGTTGCTGCCCCCAGGGGGTTCCCCGAGAAGGTGTGGCCGAACGGCGCGACGCCGCTGCCCTCTCTGAACGACTCAACGATGTGGCTCCGCAGCAAGACGGCAGCAACAGGGGAGTAACCGGCACTCATTCCTTTGCCGATAAGAAGAAGGTCCGGCACGACGTCCTCGTAGGAACTCGCGAACCAGTCGCCCGTGCGCCCCATTCCGGTAATGACCTCATCGATGATCATCAGCACGTCCAGCCGATCACAGATTTTCCGAAGCCGGGCGAAGTAGCCCGCTGGAGGTGTGAGGACTCCGCCGGCGGCTCCTACGATTGGTTCGACGATGACTGCCGCGACTGTGCCGGGGTCCTCCTTCTGAATGGCATCTTCGAAGGCTTTCGCAGCCCGCGCAGCGTACGCTTCCTCGCTCTCGCCTGGCAGGGCGAAGCGGTATGCGTAGGCCGGCGGGGCGAAGGAGAACGCATGCAGCAAGGATCCGTAGTCGGGGCGACGTGCTGCATGCCCGGACATCGACAGGGCGCCCATTGTCATGCCGTGATAGCTGATGGTCCTGCCAAGGATTTTGACTTTGCCTGGGAGCCCCCTTTCGCGCCAGTAGCTCACTGCGGTGCGGATGGCGTATTCGGATGCTTCTGACCCGCTATTGACGAAAAAAGCCATATCGAGGTCCCCGGGAGCAATGTCGGTGAGCCGGCGGGCAAGTTCTTCAGCGGGCAGGTTGGTGAACTGGGTTCTATACGTAAAAGCCACGCGGCGGCACTGTTCTTTCACCGCCTCAGCAATCTCCTCCACACCGTGGCCAATGCTGGCGGTCATGGCGCCGCTTGAACCATCCAGATACTGGCGCCCTTCCGTGTCATACAGGAAGACGCCTTCGCCGTAGGCAACTGTCGGGTACTTCCTGTCGATGATTTGCTTTAACAGTGCGCTGTCGGAAATGGGAAGCTCCTAAATATCGGCAGCTGCTCTAGCAGCTCACTAAATGCAGTGACGGGTAGAGAAATCTCTGGAAGATCCTTTTGTCCATGGGCGCGAGTGTCCGGCCGCGCTTTGCGCGACCGGACACCGTTACGATCGCCCCAAGAAGACCTGTGCGACGGAAGCTACGGAGATAGATCTTCTTTTCTTAGCTCGCTGTAGATCTTTCCTCGCTGCTGGAACTTGCCGGAATCAGTGCGGCATACGTCGCCGGCCGCTTGGATCGCATAACCAGCGCGGTAGTCACGCCTCCCAGGAAGAGTGCGGCCATGAGCGCCAACAGTATTCCCGCCGCCAAGTCGCCGCCGACGAGAAGCCCGAAGTTCTGAAGGACCAGAAAGACAATTCCCCCGAGTCCGAGAAGGGCAAGCGCGGGGGCCAGCAACGTGCCCCAGACCTTCTTGTTGTGTGCATTCCTCCGGAAGAACACGATCACCGCGAGTGACGTGAGAGCCATCAGAACAACGATGCCCAATGTGGCCGAGCCTGAGAACCAGGTGTAGGCCTGCGTTACCGGGTCGAGCCCGATGATCGCCTCGACACCAAGCAGTGCTATCGCAACTACCGAGACGATCAAGGCTGCCCTGGACGGAGCGTGGTGACGTGGGTGGATTGCACCAAGTCCAGACGGAAGAACACCTTGAGTACCAAGGGTAAAGAGGTACCGGGTCAGTACGTTCTGGAAGGTGAGGATACAGGCGAAAAGGCTGGTGATGAGGAAAACCTGGAGCAGGGTGGCAAGGAGCGGGGACACGTACTGTCCCGCGAGCCCTACCACAATGCTGGTGGGATCATTCGTCGCGGCTTCGACGATCTGGCTGCTTCCGACTCCCGCCTGCAAGGCCCAGGCAGTGAAAGTGTAGAAAATGCCGACGCCGATAACGGCGATGTAGGTTGCCCGAGGGATAGTGCGATCGGGGTCACGTGCTTCGTTCCGGAAGACGGCGGTGGCCTCAAAACCGAGGAACGAGAAGAAGGCAAACATGACGCCCAGAGGCGGGACACCTTCGCCCAAACGCGCGGGGGACAGCGAGTCACCACTCAAACCTTCCGCGCCGCCGTGGACAATCACCCCGATGTTTACTGCCAGCAGAACGACTGTTTCGATGACCAGGACCACGCCCAGCACCTTGGCGGAGAGCTCGACGTCCCGGTAAGCAAGAGCACCGCAGGTTGCCATCAGCACCAGACTGAACAGCCACCAGGGAAGATCCGGACCGCCCAGATCGTGAACCGTGGTCTGGGCCGCTGATCCCAGGTATGAACACAACGCAAGAAACAGCAGCAAGTATGTTCCGAGCGCAAAAGTGGCAGCCCCCATGCCAACACCCCGGCCCAGCCCCGTTTGGATGTAGGAATAGAACGCTCCAGCATTTTTTACAAAGGGCGTCATCCTCGTAAAGCCAACGGCAAACAGAAACAGAATAGCGGTCGCGATAAGGAAGAACAGCGGACCGCCCGTGCTTCCCGATGCAGAAACGACAACAGGCCAACCAGCCACGACAGCTGTCATGGGCGCAGCTCCCGCCACAACCATGAACACGATCGACCGGACTCCAAGGCCCCTGCTGAGCAATCGGTCCGGGCTCAATATGCTGTTCGGTCCCGCATCCACCGGCTCAAATTTAACATCTTTAATTGCCATTCGTCCCTCCTGGACGTAGAAGCTGAGTGTCATCGCGATGCCTTCGACAAGGCGGAATTGAACGGCATCGCGGAACCCACAAGTGGGGCCGGCCCCCTTGCCGAACGTCACTGTGAATTGGATTACAGCGTAGGAGTTACCCCAGGGTTTGCGGTGTTGAGCCTGCACATACATCCGTCCTGCGCATGGTCTTGATGCACAGCTACCGGCTGGCAAAAGAATGGACGCGGTCCGATGACCGAAGAGTTTCTGGAATGTGCACCACGCACATACAGCTAGTTATCGTGGTGCTCCCAGCACTCGCTGGCCGCAGTTTCCTCAGGCATTGTCGGAACTAACGGAGCTTCCCAGACTCCACACGGGACTAGGAAATTTTCGACAAAACCCACTTCTCCTGAAGGAGCACCCGATTATGAGCAGCGTTATTTCGGTCTACAACCCCGCTACAGAAGAACAGATAGGCGAGGTGCCCGCCTACGACCTGCCGGACGTGAATGCAGCGGTAGAACGCGCACGGGCCGCCCAGCGCGCCTGGGTCCGCAAGCCACTGGCTGAACGCCGTGATGCCCTCTGGGCTATTGCCGATGCTGTCATCGCTCACAGCGACGAACTGGCCTTACTCGAATCCACCGACGTTGGTAAGCCATTGGCGGCGGCCCGACAGGAAGTTCTTGGTGTCGCCGAGTGCTTCAAGTACTACGCCGGAACGGTGGACAAGATCCTCGGAGACACCATTCCCGTCGACGGCGGCGTCAGCATGACTTTCCGCGAGCCGCTGGGCGTGGTGGCCGTAATTGCCCCCTGGAACTTCCCTCTGCCTATCGCATCCTGGAGTATCGCGCCGGCACTGGCCAGCGGCAATTCCGTGATTGTGAAACCCGCCGCCCTTACCCCCCTGTCAACTGTCCGATTTGGTGAAATCGTGAAGGAACTGGGCGTCGTCGGAGACGCGCTTCAGGTTCTCACAGGTTCGGGCGCCCGGATCGGCAATGCCCTCGCTGAACACCCGGATGTTAACAAAGTAAGTTTTACTGGTTCCACCGAGGTCGGCCGGTCCATCGTCCAAGCGGCTTCAACGACGATGAAAAGAGTCTCTCTTGAGCTCGGCGGGAAGTCCGCCAGTATTGTCTACAACGACGTCGACCTCGCCAAGTGTCTGCGGGCAGCCCCGATGTCGGTCTTCGACAACACGGGCCAGGACTGCTGTGCACGCAGCCGCTTTCTCGTGCAGCGGGGAATCTTCGACGAGTTCGTTGAGGGATTCATCGAAACTACGCGGGCACTGAAAATCGGTAACCCGCTGGACGACAAGACCAACCTCGGACCGCTGGTATCGGCTGCCCACCGCGACACCGTTTCCAGCTTCCTCGAAAACGGGCTCAACGTCGTCACCGCCGGTGAAGCACCGGATGGCCCCGGCTTCTGGATGGCACCCAGAATCGTCATCGCCCCCGACCCCAAGAGCCGGGTGGCAACCGAGGAAATTTTCGGCCCCATCGCCTCGGTGATTCCCTTCGACACCGAAGAGGAAGCCATCGCGCTGTCCAACAGCTCAATCTACGGCCTGAGCGGCTCCATCTGGACCAACGACGTCGGCCAGGCCCTGCGGACGGCGCGGGCACTCGAGTCCGGGACTCTCTCGGTCAACTCAAACTCATCAATTCGAATCCAGACACCTTATGGCGGCTTCAAACAGTCAGGCATCGGCCGCGGACTGGGCCAAGCTGCCATCGAGGCATACACAGAACTCAAGACCGTATTTGTAAGGACAGAACCGTGACAACTGACACAGGGGAGCTGGTTCGGACCAACCAAGGCACCTCATCCGGAGTATCCAGTGAGACAGACACCGCCGTGCAGACCCTCAGCGTCCTCTACGGCAGCCAGACCGGGAACGCTGAGTTCCTTGCGTCCAAGATCGTGGACAAGGCAAACGGCCAGGGTTACTCAGCCGAGCTTATGAGCCTGGACATGCTGACCCCGCAAGATGCGGCACGCAAGGACCGCCTGTTGATCGTTACCGCCACACACGACAACGGCCACATGCCGGACAACGCGCAACCGTTTTGGGATCAGCTTCAAAGCGCCGGCTCAGACCTCTTCAGGGACGTTCCCTTCGCAGTCCTTGCCATTGGCGACTCCATGTACGAAGACTTCTGCAAAGCCGGCATCGACCTTGACGAGCGCCTTGGCGAACTCGGCGGCAAGAGAATCCTCGACCGCCTCGACTGCGATGTCGACTATGACCTGACGTCAGGCAAGTGGATCAAGGGCATGCTCGAGACCTTCACGACAGTTGTTCCCAAGAAGCGGGACAACAGCCCGCAAGACTCCACTGTTCCAGGAGCAAACCCCGCCGAGCAGCCCAAAAGCACACGCCGGGAACCTGACACTGCCACCGTCGTCGAGGCCCGCCTCCTAAGCGCTCCAGAGTCCGAAAAAGAGGTCTGGCACTATGAGCTTGAGGTCAGCGGCGACAGCCGCAACTACCGGCCAGGTGACTCACTTGCCGTAATCCCCACCAACTCCATCGAGCTCGTGGAAAACCTCCTCGAATTCCTTGGCCTCGAGGGCAGCGAGGCGTTCGGTGAGGACGGCAAGACTGTACGCGAGACGCTTCAAAACGACTATGAGCTTCGGCTGCCCCACCTGGGCATCGTTGCCTGGCTCGTTGAAGATCTCGCACCGGATCATCCCGTGCGGAACCTGGTCGAGTCCGGTGACCGGAACGCGCTGGAGA
Organism: Paenarthrobacter sp. TA1.8; assembly: GCF_048595705.1. NCBI lineage: Bacteria > Bacillati > Actinomycetota > Actinomycetes > Micrococcales > Micrococcaceae > Paenarthrobacter > Paenarthrobacter sp. TA1.8. Next base: position 2,982,464 of record NZ_CP184287.1, on the reverse strand, counting down.
ACTGGCTGTGGGGACGGGACATGCTGGACGTGCTGCAGGAAACCCGGACAACAGATGTCGACCCCGGCGAGTTCCTCTCAAAGCTGAGGCCTCTGCAGCACCGGTCGTACTCCATCGCCTCCAGTCCCCTCGCCGACGGCAACCGCGTCCACTTGACGGTCTCCTCTGTGCGATACGAGACCGCCGGGCGCCGGCACTCGGGGGCGTGCAGCGCTTTCCTCCAGTCCGCCGCACGCACCAAAAAAGCTATGAAAGTGTTCCCGCTGCCCGCGCACGAGTTCCACCTGCCCAAGGACAGCTCAGCTGATGTGATCATGATCGGTCCAGGTGTCGGAGTTGCCCCGTTCCGCGGATTCCTCCGTGACCGTGAAGTCTCACAAGCCCGGGGCCGGAACTGGCTGTTCTTCGGGGACCGCCATGAAAGGCCTTCCTGGCTCTATCAGGCGGAAATGGAAGAACTGCAGAGCAACGGTGTGCTGGACCGCCTCAGCCTGGCTTTCTCCCGGGATCAACAGGGCAAGGTCTACGTCCAGGACCGGATCCGCGAAGAAGGTGAAGACATCTTTGCCTGGCTATCGGACGGAGCTTCCGTCTATGTGTGCGGTGGGAAACAGATAGCACCTGATATCGACGAAGCCCTATTGGCGGTGCTGGGCAGCCACGGCGCAATGACCCGCGAAAAGGCGTACGACTACGTGCAGTCCATGAAGACTGAGGGCCGTTACGTCAAGGACGTCTACTAGGCCCCATCTGAACCCTGCCCAGTACCAGGGCTTTCGTGTCCCGGATACTCGGCAGGACTCGAAAAAAGTCTTGGCCTACGTACGGCTCTGGATGTGATCTGCCTTACCGCATGCATGTAGCCGGCAATCATGATGTGCAGCTTGCACATACGCCAATAGGATCCCGCTCTTAGTGTTTTTAGTAAGCAATATCAATGAGGATAAGAGGTACACAGTGAATCCCATCACACAGGTCCCGGAGGATCTCCAAGAACTCGAGGCAATCGACATGCAGGATCAATCCGCAGCGGCGTCAGCGCATGACGAACTGCAAAAGTTCGTCTCCGACAACGACATCAAAACGTTCAAAGTGGGCGTGGTGGACCTCGACGGTGTTTGGCGCGGCAAGCGCATCCCTGCCAGGTACTTCCTGGAAAGTGTCGCTGAGAGCGGAACGAATATCTGCAACATCATCTTCGGCTGGGACATTCAGGACGAAATCATTTCTGATCTCAGCTACACGGGGTGGGACACGGGTTACCCTGACGTGACGCTCCTCCCCGATCTCAGTACCCTGAAGGTCGTTCCCGGGGAACCCGGCGTGGCTTCCGTCATCTGCGACGCTTACGAGATGTCGGGCGAGCCTGCGGCAATCTGTCCCCGGAGCATTCTCAAGCGGGTCGTGCAGAAAGCCGAAGACCTTGGATACTCGCCAGTCTGCGCCTACGAGTTCGAGTTCTACCTGCTCAAAGGCACTCCGACGGACCTGGCCGCCAAGGACTGGCGCGACCTGACCCCCATCACGGCGGGCAGCCATACCTACAGCCTTGTCAGGGACACAGGCACCGAGTTCCTCATCGGTGAGATCCGACGCCGCCTGTCTGAGCAGGGCATTTTCATCGAGGCCAGCAACAGTGAAAACGGTCCAGGCCAGTTCGAGATGAACATCCACTATTCGGATGCTCTCGCAGCCGCGGACAACGCCCTCCGGCTTAAAGCCACCGTCAAGGAGGCTGCAGCTGAAGCCGGCTACACGGCATCGTTCATGGCCAAGATCAACCCGGAGTGGGCCGGTTCTTCCGGACACATGCACCAGAGCCTTTGGGATCCGGAATCTGGCAAGTCAGCTTTCGCCAATGCCGACGAGCCCGGCGAACTGAGCGCCATCGGGTACAACTACCTGGCGGGCGTCGTCGAGACGGCGCCGGAGCTCACGGCCGTCTACCTGCCCACCATCAACTCTTACAAGCGGACCGAAGGTGGTCAGTGGGCCGGATCCAGCGCCACCTGGGGGCTCGACAACCGTACGGTCGCAATCAGGTCCATTCCGTCAAAGGGCAGTGCTGCACGCATCGAAAACCGGGTACCGGGCGCTGACGCCAATCCCTACCTGGTCATCGCCGCAAGCATCGCCGCCGGCCTGCACGGCGTGGAGCAGGAACTGACTGCCCCGGAGCGGGTGGTAGGAAACGCTTACGCCCTGGAGGAAGGACACCAGGTAAAGCAGCTGCCCGGAACACTCGACCAGGCCATCGAACAGTTCGAGAAAAGCGAGGTCGCCAAGGCGTACTTCGGCGAAACGTTCGTTACCCACTACGTCCAGACGAGGCGCTGGGAGCTCCGCAAGCTTCAGACCAGTGTCACCGACTTCGAAATCGCACGTTACCTGGAACGAATCTAGCGCCCAACACCGCGCTAAGAGCTCCATTTCCATTTTTCAATACTCAGAAAGAAGCACCCAATGACTACTCACCCCGGAAAGATCGCTGCAGTCACCGGAGCCGCGTCCGGAAACGGCCTTGCCATCGCAGAAAAGCTGCTCAAGGAGGGCGCCACCGTCGTAGCCCTGGACCGTGACGAGGCCGCGCTCGAGCGTCTGATTGCCCAGCACCCGGAAATGGTGCCTGTTGTTATGGACGTCGCCGACGAAGCCTCGGTCCGCAGCGGCATGGCCGAGATCGACGCAAAATTCGGCCGGCTCGACACCCTCGTCAACAACGCAGGCATCGTCAAGGGCAGCAACTTCGACGACGTGAGCGTAGCGGAATGGGACCAGGTCTTCGCCGTGAACTCCACCGGACCGTTCCTGGTCAGCCAGGCCGCACGGCCGCTGCTGGAGAAGGGCGCTGCCGCCCGGGGCGACGATTCAACCAGTGCCATCGTCAACATCACCTCTGTCGAGGCCCACATCGTCATCGCCAGCAGCGGACACCCCCAGGTCCACTACAACGCATCCAAGGGTGCACTCCTTATGTTCACGAAGGCTTTGGCCATCGAAACCGCAGCTTCCAAAATCCGCGTCAACGCTGTCGCCCCCGGCTTCATCGAGACCCCATTCACCAAGTCCGTGCTGGAAAACCAGGAGGCCGTGAAGTTCCTCCTCGACCGTACGCCGCTCGGACGAATCGGACGGCCCTCTGACGTTGCCAACGCCGTCGCGTTCCTGGCCAGCGACGAGGCCAGCTGGGTGACCGGTACCACCATCCACGTCGACGGTGGTTGGCTGGTTTACTGACATGCGGGCGCCCCTTATTGCCATTTCCGCGGCCCGGCAAACCGTCGATACCGCCTTCGGCCCGATGCCTTCAACGGTCCAGAACATGGCCTACGCCAACGGCGTTCTTGCCGCGGGCGGCCGTCCCGCCATTCTTCCGTCCACGGCAACAATCCCGGATGCGGCTCTTGAAGGATTTGACGGGCTCCTCCTCACCGGCGGCGGCGACATCAGCCCCCGGCTGTACGGCGAGGACCCGATCGACACGGTCTATGACGTCTGCGACATCAGGGACGACTTCGAAATAGAACTTTACAACGAGGCCATGCTTCGCGGCCTGCCCATCCTGGCCACTTGCCGGGGGATGCAGCTTGTCAACGTCATCCGCGGCGGAAACCTCGTCCAGGAAGTGAGCCCGGACAGGGGGCACTGGCAGGACCACCCCTCACACGAACCATGGCACAAGGTACAGCTGGAGCCCGGTTCCGAACTTGCCCGGATCGCCAAAGGCCTGAGCATTCCCGTGAACAGCTACCACCATCAGGGCTTGGGAAAGCTCGGAACAGGTCTTCGTGTCGTGGGACGGGAAGGCGACGTCATCGAAGCAATTGAAGCCGATGATGCCCGCCTCATCGGAGTCCAATGGCATCCCGAGCACATGGTCGACTATCACGAAGCCCAGAAGGCCCTCTTCGTTGATCTCGTGGAGAAGGCCGCAGCGTACGCACAGTCACAGAAACCACTTCAGGAGCAATTCTCATGAGCACAGAAACTGAGCGGGGACTCAGCCACAACAAGTCAGACTTTGACTTCCACGGACGGTCGCTCGACAACATTTTCGACGAATACCAGGACATACTGGCCAACGGCCCTGTTGGACACAGCAACAAGTATGGAGGCTTTTGGTACATCACCAAAAGCGAGGATATCTTCAACGCCGAGCAGGACCCCGACACCTTCGCTGTCGGTCCCTCAATGCTCCTCCCGGCGTTCGGCACTGACGTCCCCCTGATTCCGATCGACATCGATCCGCCGACCCACGCTGACTTCCGCAAAATCCTGCTACCGATGTTCACACCCATGAACATCTCAAAGCTGACACCCGGCATGCGGGAGACCGCTAAGCAGCTGTGCCAGGAAGTCCTTGCAGCCGGCGACGTCGTTGATGTTTCGGCGAAGCTTGCCCGCCCGATGCCGACCATTATCTTCAGCCGCCTGGCCGGATATCCGGAACAGGACTGGCCAATCTTCGACCGGTGGATTGACGAGATCATCTATGAGCGGACCGCTCATCCGGAAAAGGCATACGCGGCCGGACGCGAGCTCAACGACTACTTCGACCGTCTTCTCGACGAACGGGAAAAGGCCGGACCGGAAGCAGAAGCCGGCAATGACCTGATCACCCAGCTTCTGAAAGCGGAAGTGAAAGGCCGGAAGCTCACGCGTGAAGAGCTGCTGTCGTACTGCTACCTGCTCTTCTTGGCCGGGCTGGACACGACCGCCTGGGCGATCCGTTCCGCCCTTTGGTACCTGGCCGGCAACCCGCAGGCCCAGCAGCAGTTGCGTGAAAACCCCGACCTGATCCCCACAGCTGCAGAAGAATTCCTGCGGACGCTTTCCCCGGTCCAGGCCATGGCCCGCACCGCGAAGAAGGACACAGTCGTCCGGGGCCAGGAGATCAAGGCCGGTGAACGCGTCGTGCTCGTCTTCGGCGCGGGCAACCGTGACCCAGAGGTCTACGAAGAACCCAATGACATCAAGATTGACCGCGAAGACAACCGCCACCTGGCCTTCGGCGGAGGGATCCACCGGTGCCTTGGCTCGAACCTTGGCCGCGCCGAAATGGTTATCGCCATGGAGGAATTCCTGAAGGCTGTCCCTCACTTCGAACGGGCGAATGACGACGAACCGTGGCACGGCGTCGGCCCGCTTACCCTCAAGATTGGAGCTTGATCACCATGGGAGAACTTTGGGTCGACGGAGGGCGCTGCCAAGGCCACGCCCGGTGCTGGGCTCTGGCACCCGAAACCTTTGAGATCGACGAGGAAGGCTACGCGCACGTCATTCCTGGCCGCGAAAACAGCGGCGATGAACCCAACGTCCGAAAGGCCATCCGGAACTGCCCCGAACGGGCAATCCTGGAACGGGAAACGAACGAGGCCAGCGAGAAAGCATCAGAGGTTTCGGCGTCGTGACACATCTGCCAGAGCGGGTTGCGGTCATTGGCGCTTCGGTTGCATCAGCAATGCTGATTGAACGCAGTCGCGAGCTGGGCTTTGCAGGCGAATTTATCGTCATTGATTCAGACCCGAACGCGCCCTACGACAGGCCCCCGCTGTCCAAGCAATTCCTTCTAGGCACTGGTCCCGTTGAACCGGCCGAGTGGTGGCCGGAGGCTACACCGATCCTCAACGCAAAGGCGATCGGGCTGCTCACCGACAAGCGAACTGTCCTGCTGGACAAGCTCGGAGAGGTAGCTGCTGACGCGGTCGTCATCTCAACAGGAGCCGGTTCAATCCGGCTGCCGAACGAGCCAGCGGGCGTTCTAAGCCTAAGAACCGCCCAGGACGCCCTGGCCCTGCGCAACGCTGTGGATGCAGGAGCTGCCAGTGCGATCATCATCGGCGCCGGAACCATTGGTGCGGAACTGGCGTCTACTCTCGCCCAACGTGGGCTTGCCGTCACGGTAGTGGATTTGGCTCCGCAACCAATGCAGCGCTTCTTTTCGGGGCATCTTGGGGAGGAAGCGAAGGCATGGATGCACCAGGCCGGTGTTGTCACTCATTTTGGGGTTGCTGTGGAATCCATTCAGAAAACGAATGCGCACTGGACGGTCCGGGTCAGCGGCCTGGACCTGCACGCCGACCTGGTTATCAGCGCTATCGGTGCGCGGCCCAATACCGAATGGCTGACCTATAGCGAGCTTGACGTTTCCAACGGAGTCCGTTGCACTGCGGACGGGAAAGCCCTGCGGGCCAGCGGTGAAATCGCCGACGGGATCTTCGCTATCGGAGACGTTTCGGCCCGGCAGGCGGAGGACGGAACCTTTCGGCGGTTCGAGAGTTGGACCCAGGCCCAACGGCATGGCGCAGCCCTGGCTGAATACTTTGCCGGTTTCGACTCCACGGAACTGGAACAGGCTCCGTACGGGTGGACGGAGCAGTTCGGCCGAAAGGTACAGGTACACGGAATGCTTCCGTCGGCAGGCGAACTCGTACAGGTATACGCTGCAGAGGAACGCAACGCCGCCTTGTACCGGATTGGATCTGCGGAGGAGGACGTGGCTTGGATAGGCGTCAACGCGCCACGGCAGTTCAGCCGGGCGTCCATGGGCATGAGCCTTCTAAGCTGAAACCATGAAACCCCCTGCTGAGCCCGCGGCCTCGCAACCGAATGAGGCCCTGCCCGCTGACTATCGCCATAAACTCCAAATAGCAGAGCTTCGCGCAGATACCTTGTCCGAGCTCACGCAGCTAATGATGGAAGGACCGGATCCACTCGCGCTTGCTCAAAGAGCAGTGGACTTGGTAGCCAGGGCAACAAACTCAGCAGGGGTTTTCGTCTACCTGTGGGATGAACAGGAACAAGTCCTTGTCATGCGCGCAGGCACCGCTGGAGTGCAAAGCCAGCAAGTGGGAAGAGTCACCCTTCGCCTCGGCGAAGGTGTAACTGGCTGGGTAGGGCTTACTAGGCAGTCGGTTGTCCTTAACAAGAACATTCAGCAGGACCCGCGGTTCGTCAGCATCAGCGAACTGCAAGAAGAAGATTTCAATTCGATGCTGGTTGTCCCGATCGTGGCACCGACCGGGACCCTGCTAGGCGTGTTTAGCCTCTGGTCATATGAGGAGGAAACCTTCACCTGGGAGTCGAAGCTGATTGCTGACGAGGTGGGCGTGCTGCTTGCCAGCGGCCTGCTGCAGGCTGAGACTGTTGATGACTTGCGGCGCCAATCCGCAGCAGCGCATTTCCTTGTCGATTTCCCGATCAACTCCGCCACTTCCGTCCTGCAGTGCGCCCAGGTGGCCGCCCGGTCGATTCTTAAGCACATGAGCTCGGACGCCTGCGTCATTGAATATTTCGGGCGTGGTCCAGCCACGTCGCCGCCCACCGCCATTGCAATGGACAAGGGCGAGCGGAGCGGAATCATGGTTCGAACCACTCATTCACGAACGGCAACGTCCGAGTTCATTGAATCCAACGTCGCTGGACACGAGCGGATATCTGTCTCCTTTGGCCTGACGAGCACCCGGGGCATTGTCACGTGCTATCGTCCACGCCGCTATTCCGCCAGAGAGCTCGATCGGCTGAGCGCCATTTGCTCTCAGCTGGCCGCTCTGTTTGAAGCAGTAGAACTGGAGTCCGTCGGTTCATCCCATGCTTCACGCTTGCTCCGAAGCGTCGGCACGAGCACATTCGCCCGGATTCTCGAGGAGTCAGGTTGGTCCAAGGGCCGCACTCTGCCGGTTCTGGTGCGAGTGAAACGGCTGAAATTCGACTCTGACGCGGTGTCCAGGCGCATCGCCCCCTATCTTCAGGAGCTGGCTGGCTCCCGATCCCTGGTCTTCACTGAAGGCCCCCTCAGCCTGCTCTTTATCGATACCGCCTCCGGCTCCGGAGAAGAGATCAAGGCGAAGTTGGAGACAACTCTTTCTGACCTCGACGAACACCGTGGCGTCTCAGCTTTCGCCGGCGTAGGTCCACTGGCGCGGGACGTCGCCTCTCTGCAGCCAGCGCTTTCAGACGCCGAAACCGCACTGGCATGGACAGAACTGGTCGGCAGGACATCCGGGAGACGGGTAACCTCTTTCAGCGACATAGAACACCTGCAGGAACTGCCGCTTGTTGGGGAAGGGATGTCTGCGGAGATCAGGGACGTGCTCGCGGAACTCAGGTCCCTCACGCACTACGACGCGGAAAATGGAACCCAGCTGGCCGAAACAGTCGCCATGCTCCTATCCAACAAAGGATCCATTGCCGACACGGTCTCAAAACTGCACATCCACCGCAACACACTCCGGCAACGGCTCCAGCGTGTAGAGCAGCTCATCGGTCATTCATTCGAAGAAGCCGGCGACTGGCTTCCCACGGGCATTGCAGCGCGACTGGCGATGCGCGAAGGCCACCGCGCGGTTCTTCAATGACGGCAACAGCGGCCGGAGTTCGCTGAGGAATATTCGCGTGATCCCAAGAGCACCAGGGTGTGGCACACACATTTGGATCTTAATGTGCAAACGGCACTGCGGTCCCGGCGATGCTGTTCGCTACGTTGAAGTTGTCCGCGGGGGTCGGGGATTAAAGGCCATGGGGCCTTGGTGTCCGGGTTAACCGCACGGGATGCCACCGTCCCTTCACAACCGGGGGTTTCGAACGCTGAAACCCCGATCGCCCGATAAGGAATTCGAGCATGACCAATCAGCCAAACCTGCCCCGAGGTACCGGTACCCTGCAGGCACTCGTCATACAGCCAGATTTCCACTGCCCGCTGGACCGTCTCGGTGTTTGGCTGCATGACGAGGGAATAACCACCAGAATTATCCAGCCTTTCATTGGCGACGTGATCCCGGACGTGATCCAGGAGGACGCCTTGGTGGTTCTTGGTGGAGACATGAGCTCCTTGGACGACGATGCCTATCACTGGCTTTCCGACATCCGGCGCCTTATGGCGGCCGCCGACAGACATAGAAAGCCCACGCTAGGGATCTGCCTTGGAGCTCAGCTGATGGCACAGACGTTCGGCGGGACCGTGGCTAGGGGAGACCAGGGCCTCGAGGCGGGGGTCGTAGAGGTGGCATTACGGCCCGATGCTGCCAAGGATCCCTTGATGGCCGGATTGCCGGGTCCATTCTTCGCAGGCGCCATGCATGGGGACATGATCGAACAACTCCCGCCGTCAGCGGTATGGCTCGGGATGACGGCCCAGTATCCGCACCAAGCTTTTCGAGTAGGCGAGATGTCATGGGGAGTTCAGTTTCACCCGGAAATCTCGCCGGTGGTCTACCGCCAGTGGTTGTCCCTGGTCAAGGAGAATGACACGGATGCCGTAGAGCGGGCCGGCCGCGGAATGAAAGCATTCGAGAATCAAGACCAGATCGTGAGGGAGCATACCGAGGCGATGGCGCGACGCTTCGCCCACCTGGTCCGAACGACCGCAACAGTGGCTACTCAGTAACCAACAGTGCGTGGTGGTGCTGCGGCCGCGGGTTGGACACACTAGTCGATGCAGCGATTCCTGCCTCTGGACCCATTGAGTCTGCGGGCAGGAACAGGTCCTTGCCAGTCTCTCGTGCCCGGATCCACCGAGTCGTCGGGAGCGGGGCAAGGCACGGCGTGTTCATGCCTGGCCCAGCACCGTGTCCCAAGTGGTGCCGCCAGTCCCCCGCAGAACGCGGTCAGGATACTTCCACAATGGATGGTGCTCTCACGGTCAGTGGAGCCAGTGTTTCTCCGGCTGAGTAGCTATCTGCGAAAACAGCCGCTCCTGCGCTGGTCAGAGCTACCGGGACATTTGCCCACATATTGATGCCTTCTTCCACCGACACCGCCGGCAAGTTGAGATGGGCGAGGTGCACGATCTCGTTTCCTTGTTCGATGGACAGGCATGCCCCGTCGGGCCCGACTTTAATTCTTGGGTTGCAAATTGAGACCGACATTAGCCCGTGATGGGCGAGGAAGCGGGCCTCTCCACCGAACTGGAGCACAAAGTTGTTCCCGTCGGATTGATCCAGGCTTCTGAACGGGAAATAGAACTGTCGGGTATTTGTCACGGCAGCACCCTCGCGCAGGAGTATGCGTCCATCGCGCATAGACTGCACGTACTGTACAAAGCTCTCTTTCACCGCCCAGGCCATGCCGAGATCTGCTCTTTCCACAGGAAGTTCGGACATCAGGGTTCCTTCTCGTTGCCAGGTTGCACACGGCCGGTGGGGCTCCCGCTCCCGACTCACCAGGAATGGGAGTGGCTTACCGACTCTTCATATTCGACCATTTTCGTGCCGGCTCAGATGATCGATATGTACTGCGGGCACAGCGTTCGCATCGGCTGTGTGCCTGGTGCCTATCCGTGAGGACGGTGGACCCGCGGTCGGCTCGTGAGGTCGACAGCCTGCTGGAAGGGCGCCGCCAGCGCGCCGCCGTTGGAGGGAGGGGCGCTGATGGGCTCGACCAGTCAGACCGGCGGTCCTGAATCAGTCTGAGAAGTTCAGTTGTTCAGGGGCGACGCACTCGTAGACGAGACCAGGAGGAATCTGATGGCTGAGTTCAAGGGTGTAGGACCAAGGGCCGTACCAGGTGACAAGAACGCCTGACGCTTCATCCGGGACTGTTTCAGAGCGCAGTCGGGTAATGGCTCTTGCTAACTCATTATCATCATGCAGCTGTTCCAGAAGCTGTACGCGTCCAGGGGCAGCGGAGTGTTGGCACGTCATGGTGCAGCAGCATGCTGGAAGCCAGGGCAGAGGCTGGACCTGTCGGTTTCCCATCTATAGTCGACCCACACCTTGAAACCGTCTGCCCGGTGAAAGAGACGGCGGGGCTCGGCGCCGTGACTGTCGAGCCATAGGATTTGATCATCATCGGTGACTGCATCGACAACTCCGCGGCGGATCTCCTTATCCAGAAGTTTCACGATGACCAGTTGACCGACCAGCGGCTGCCATTTGGGTTGCAGATGAAATGCCATTTGATGCCGTGCCCTTCCTATGGAGCGGGCTGTGCCTGCCTTCTATCGGGCAGGCACAGCCGATGTCCTAAACCGTTACGAGGTCCTGCCAGTCGGCGAGGTTATGTCCATGGGCATCGCTGACAGACTTGTGAGTGACCTTTCCCGCCGCCACGTTCAGACCGCCGGCCAGAGCGGGGAGCCGGTCGAAAGCACCTTTGACGCCGTAGTTGGCCAAAGCCACCGCGTAGCGGAGCGTGACGTTGGTCAGCGCGTAGGTGGAGGTGTTCGGGACAGCGCCGGGCATGTTGGCCACGCAGTAGAAGATCGTCTCGTGAACCTTGTACGTGGGTTCCTGATGCGTGGTGGGGTGCGTGTCCTCGAAGCAGCCGCCCTGGTCCACCGCGATGTCCACCAGGACCGAGCCGGGCTTCATCCGGGCCACGAGGTCGTTGGTGACGAGCTTGGGTGCCTTCGCTCCCGGAATCAGGACGGAGCCGATGACGAGATCTGCATCGATAACTGACTTTTCGATCTCGTACGAGTTCGACGCCACGGTCTTGAGCCGGCCCTGGTACTGGGCGTCGAGTTCGCGCAGCCGGTTGATGTTGATGTCCAGGATGGTGACGTCGGCGCCGAGGCCGAGCGCCATGGCCGCGGCGTTGGTGCCTGCGACACCTGCACCGAGGACGACAACCTTGGCGGGACGGACGCCCGGAACGCCACCGAGCAGCACACCCTTGCCCCCTGCCGGCGCCATGAGCGAGGTCGCACCGACCTGGACGGAGAGCCTGCCGGCCACCTCGGACATGGGTGCGAGCAGCGGCAGCGTTCGGCCTTCCTGGACGGTCTCGTAGGCGATGGCCGTGACGCCGGAGTCGACAAGCGCCTGGGTCAGTGCGGGTTCCGCTGCGAGGTGAAGGTAGGTGAAAAGTAGCAGGCCCTCGCGGAAGTGGCGGTATTCGGATGCCACGGGTTCCTTGACCTTCATCACCATGTCGGCCCGCGCCCAGGCCTCTTCTGCACTCTGTACGATCTCGGCTCCGGCGAGTGCGTACACCTGATCGCTGATGCCGGAACCAGCGCCGGCACCGGTTTCCACGAGCACGTCGTGGCCGTTTGCTTTGAATTCATACACGCCGGCGGCCGTGATGGCGACGCGGAACTCGTTGTTCTTGATTTCCTTGGGGACGGAGATGATCATGACTCATGCTTTCTGACGAGATTGATGCTTGTGGGGAAGAGAATGACAGAAAATGCGGAGAGCTGCGCGTTGCTCGCAGGATCTGCGGCAGAATGGAAGCAGCTGATTAATTCCTGCATTGTGAGGAGCGTTACAGAGTGTCGGACTCGCAGAAACTGCAACAGGTGCCATTGGACGAAGTGGACCACAAGCTTCTAGGCCTGCTGTCCAATAATTCAAGGCGTACCAATCAGTCGTTGTCGGAGGCCCTCGGACTTGCGCCGTCAACCTGTCTTGCCCGCCTCAAGGCGCTCAAAGAGTCGGGGGTAATCAAGCGGTTCACCGTCGAAGTCGCACCCGAAGCAATGGGCCTGCCCCTCCAGGCCCTGGTCAGCGTGCGGCTTAGGCCTGGGGCCCGGCACCTGATGAATGCCTTCGGAAATGAGTTGCGGGACCTGCCCGAGATCAAGCAATTCTTCGTTCTTGGCGGTGCAGATGATTTCCTGATCCACATCACGGCCAGGAATACCGAGCACATCCGTCAATTCGTACTGGACCATCTGTCATCGAATCCTGCCGTCGCAGGCACCCAGACCAACCTCGTGTTCGAGCATGGCCACGGAACCGCCTTCGGACTCTAGGGATCTGGGACAAATGCCGCCGATGGCCCAAGCCAAAGGGCATCCCCGTTTTTCCCGGCATCTGCGGCAGGCCCTGGTCGGCGAAACAGCAGGGACGCTGACTCCTTCCAGTCCATGTATTGCACTAGTGCGGGACGGCCCCACCTGCTGCAATGGCAATACGAGACGCGAAAGAGTCGCTCATCAGGGAAAGGAGTCGAAGTGTCATCCTCAGATGCACGTAACCCCGACTTTCAGAAAATCTTCGAAAGTCTGCCGAACCAATACATCATCGTCACCCCCGACAGAACGATCGTCGCTGCCACTGACTCGTTCCTTGCATCTACGGGAAAGAGCCGCGAGGGAATCGTCGGCATGGACATCCTCGAGGCTTTTCCGGACAACCCGGACAACCCTGACGCCAAGGGAACAGAGATTCTGCGCAGCTCCATCGAGCGTGTTGTCGAAACCGGCAAGATCGATATTCTTCCGCCTGTTCGGTATGACATCGAGAACTCAGACGGGATTTTCGAGCCCCGGTGGTTCCAGCCCCTGAACGCTCCGGCTTTCGATGGTGACGGCAAGCTCGTCTATGTCCTGCACGGGGCGGAAGACATCACGGCTCAAATGACGAGCAAGAGCTGAACCCCGGCCCCCACCGACCCGATAAGGACTGAAATTATGGACGACGTCAAAGTAACCCTCATTGGAGGACCGACCCTGCTCCTCGAGATCGCCGGCTACCGGATGATCACTGACCCCACCTTCGATTCCCCCCAGGTCTACCACCACCCAATCGCCGGACCCGTCATCAAGAAGCTCGCCCCCAGCGCCACCCCCGAGGAGCTTGGCCACGTTGACCTGGCACTCGCCTCCCACGAGCACATCGACAATCTGGACGTGGCCGGCCGGGGTTTTCTGACGATGGTGCCGCTTGCCCTCACCACGACGGAGGCTGCGAAGAACTTCGGCCCCAACGTCCGCGGGACCAGCGACTACGAGACTCATACCGTTACGCTTCCCGATGGCAGGCAGATGAAAATCACGGCAGTGCCGGCGCATCATGGCCCGGAGGGCGTGTGGGACGCACTCGGGCCCGTTATTGGCTTTGTCCTCGAAGCAGAGGGCATGCCGACGATTTACATCAGCGGTGATAACTCCGAGCTGGATATCGTGCGCGAAATTGCGGATCGTTTTCCAGCCATTGATATCGCTGTGCTCTTCGTCGGCGGCGCAAAATTCGATGTGATCGCAGATGGCGCGTACATCACCCTCAGCAATGACCGGGCCCTGGAGGCGGCCAAGATCATGGGTGTCAAGAAGGTCGTTCCAGTGCACGAGGATTCGTGGGAACATTTCAGCCAGAATGCTGACCAGATCAGCAAGCTTTTCGCAGATGCCGGGCTCAGCGAACTCCTCATCGCCTTGAAACCGGGGGAGTCTGCAGACATCCGGCTCTAGCAAACGGACCGCAGAATCGAAGGTTGGACGGTTATCGGCCAACCTTCGATTCTTGCTTAAAGGCAGAACCGGTGAAGGCCTGCGACGGACAGGCGGGCATCAACTTATGTGCGTGGCGCACACACAGCACCTCGAAGGGTCGGGAAGAATGGTGGCAGCACAACTCACGGATCGCTTGGAGTTCAGGGACGATGACGACCATTGCGGAGCAGTTCACCCGGGAACAAGACGACCTGGCGAAAACAGCAGGGCGCCCGAGTGCCGATTATTGGTCGATATCACAAGGGCTGCGGCTGCTGGGTGACCGCTGGTCCCTATTGATCGTGCGCGAACTCCTCTGCGGTGAAATGGGGTTCAACGATATGTCCCGGGCCCTGCCTGACCTTTCGCGGACACTGCTTTCCCAGCGGCTCAAGCGCCTGGTCCAGCTGGAGCTTGTCGTTCGCAACGATGAAACCGGCCCCCGCGGCTCACGACGCTACAGACTGACGCCGGTCGGCTACGCGCTGCGGCAGACCTTGGAGTCGCTGGGCCTCTGGGCGAGTCATTGGCATGCGCCCTTTGAGAATGACCTGCGGACAGGGCTTGGCACGCTGCTCGAACACATGGGCCGCGGCCTTGTGACAGATTCCCTGCCCAGGAAGTCGATTGTCCTGGGGTTCGAGTTCGACAACGTCAGGGGAGCTCCCCTTCATGGCTGGATCTGCACAGAGAACAGCAAGACAACCGCGAGCATCGGCCGCGCAGAACGTGTCCCGGATCTTCAGGTTCATGTCGCCCCGCGGGTGCTCTACGACCTCTGGTGGGGTCTGCGCCGCTGTGAGGAGGCGCGGCAGCTGGGCTCCATCGGGTTTGTTGGCCCGCAAGAGTGGGCTGCGGACTTCTCCGGCTGGTTCGCCCCTCGGGCAGCTTCCTAACGGTCAGCGCCCACCATACGGTGCCCCGCGGTTGACAGGCCCGCCTTTTCCCGGCTTCCTGCTATACAGGTACGTTGCACTGGGTCCTGTTTCTGGATGCCATGCAGGGATATGAAACAGGGTCTACACCCCTTAGCCGGGGGAGAGTAGGGTCAAGTAAACAGAGGTGCCGTCGCCCAAGCGTGTCTAAGAGACCACGTTGTGCCGGCGCTGCTTTCTTGGAGGAACCAGGATGGCTGGATGGAATGCTGACACGGCTGCCGGCCCAGTAGGGGCAGGGACCGTCACCCTGGTCGAGGAAACCTCGTTCTGCATTTCTTTGCCCAATGGCGACATTCATCCCGAGCACCCGCATGGCCTGTTCGTGCAGGACACCCGATTCCTGTCCCGCTGGAACCTGACAGTTAACAGTCATCCGCTTGAGTCCCTGGCTGCCGAGACGCGCGAGCCGTTCCGGGCCCTGTTTGCAGGTCGCGTTCCCCGTTCCGACGGATATGCGGACAGCCCGCTGATCGTGGAGCGCCTGCGGGAAGTCGGCGCGGGTATTCAGGAGCGACTTACCGTACGCAATTATTCAACCAAACCCGTCGAATGCGCGATTTCCCTCGAGGTTGAAGCTGACTTCGCGGACCTTTTTGAAGTGAAGGAAGCCCGGATCCAGCGTGCGTGGGACGCAACCCGGTACGTGGATGGGGACCAGCTGACCATTTCCGGTGTCTGGCAAGGCATGCGAAAACGGGTGGTTATTCAGGCTCCGGGAGCAGAGGTGAAGCCGGAGGGGGTCACCTTTCTGGTATCTGTCCCACCGCAAGGGGACTGGAGCGCTGTCGTCAGTGCCCGGGTTGAGGTTGAAGGCTCTGGCCGGAGCGCCACCCTTGTCCACCCTGAGGGGGAGGAGTTGTCCCCCAGTGACCGGCGCCGCAAGGAATGGGTTGCCAGGATTCCCGTCGTTCGCATGGGTAACCGATCCATTGAGCGGACGTTACGGCGGAGCTACGACGACTTGGGTGCCCTCCGGATCGAGGATCCGGATCATCCCGAACGCGTTGTGGTGGCGGCAGGTGCGCCGTGGTTCATGACGCTCTTTGGCCGGGATTCCCTGTGGGCCTCGGAAATGGCGTTACCGGTGGATCCCTCACTGGCTTTGGGGACGCTGCAGACGCTGGCGGACCGGCAAGGAAGCGTCGTGGACCCACTGACGGAGGAGGAGCCCGGCAAGATCCTGCACGAAGTAAGGCTTAGCCTCAATGCCGGTTTGGCCCTTGGAGGCAAATCAGCCTACTACGGGAGCGTCGACGCGACTCCGTTATTTGTGGATGTGCTCGGAGCCGTCAGCCGGTGGGGATTCGGTGCGGATATTATCGCCGGTTTGCTGCCCCACGCGGACCGCGCCCTGGAATGGATACGTCACTACGGGGACAAGGACGGCGACGGTTTCGTCGAGTATGAACGGCTCAACGACCAGGGCCTGATAAACCAAGGCTGGAAAGACTCCTGGGACGGCATCAATTTTGCCGATGGAACACTTGCGGAGCCCCCGATCGCGCTCTGTGAAGTCCAGGCCTATGTCTATGCTGCGTATACCGCGCGTGCCTGGATGGCATACGACGCGGGCGACACGGCACGGGGAGATGATCTCGCCGATCGGGCGGCGGAACTGAAGCGGAGATTTAACGAGCAGTTCTGGATGCCGGACCGGGGGTACTATGCAATCGCACTCGACGGCAGGAAGCGACAGGTGGACGCGTGTGCTTCCAACATGGGCCACTGTCTGGTCTACGGACTCGTAGACGAGGACAAGGCTCCGCAGGTTGCCGAGCGGCTTATGTCTCCGGAGATGTTCAGCGGCTGGGGTATACGGACCTTGGCCAGCAACATGGGCGCATATAACCCGGCCAGCTATCACAACGGCTCGGTATGGCCCCACGACAATGCAATCATCGCTGCCGGTCTGTTGCGATACGGCTTCGTGGCGGAAGCACAGCGCATTACCACTGCGATATTGGAAGCCGCCGAATTCTCGGGCGGGCGCTTGCCCGAGCTCTTCTGCGGCTTCAGCCGTGATCAGTTCGCCGAACCCGTACCTTATCCAACGGCGTGTTCGCCCCAGGCTTGGGCAGCAACGGCCCCGATCCTCCTGGTGACGAACCTGATGCGGTACGACGTTCATGTCTCCCGTCGGGGACTGTGGATGGATCCTGTGCTTCCGGAAGCCTATGGTGATCTGCACATCACCAACGCACCTGTTGGTGGCGGCCGGATCACCATCGACATCGATAGGTCCGGCCCCTCTATTCAGGGCCTGCCTGAGTGGATGGAATTTCGACGCGGACATCGGCCATGGATTACGGAACTGGTCGAACAGGCAGACCGCCGGCGACGGAAGTAGGCAGCCTGGCTGTCGTCAACACCCTCGATGTTACAGCGCCGCCATCCCCTCTGGGACGAAGCCGGCGAACAGTTAGATGATGACTTCTGGCACGCCTCCCGTTAGGCGCGGCGACTTGCCCAACGGGAGACGTGGCATGATGAGCGCTATCTTCAGCGCTCATCGTGCCATCACTTCACATGGCGCCTACGCGCCCGCTCAGTGCTCCGGCCAGTAGTCGTAGACGTCACTGGTCCCACGCATGAATTCGATAAAGACGCAGTCCCTGTCCCCGACGGTCCATGCTTCATGCTCCGGCGGCAGCATCATAAGATCTCCGGCTGAGAATTCCTCCTCGGATCCGGTACGCTGGCGCACCCCCAAACTGCCTTCCAGGATGTAGGCGACATGCGGCATAGGACACATATCCGTGTCGAGAATTCCGGTCTTGACCGCATCCTCCGTCACTGATGCCCCCACCGGAAAGCGGACGAGAACGGCGCTGGCCCCGTCAAGGGTCACCATCCTCTTCGTGATCCGCCCGATAGTGATGAGTTCGTAATTGTCCTCGTCGACAAAATTGGCCTTCTGCATGCGCGAGAGGTCTGTAGTCATAGTTCTTCGTCTACTCCTTCGTGGTTTAAGGCGTCAGCAGTGACGCCTTGCTTCAATTCAGCGCCCTGCTCTGTAGACCGGACAAGTACGAAAGCTGTACCGCCCCCGATACTGAACACACTGTTCCACGCAGTTGCCCTCTCCAGGGCGGAATATCCGACGACGTCCCTAAAGCCGGATTGTCAGGACCAGAGCCAGCGAAACAAACCCTGCAACCAATGTCGAGGCGCCAAGAGCGGCCGGAAGGAAGCCGTCGGCGGCCCGGGCAGGTGGCCCGTCCGGGGCTGTGAGAATTTGATGGTGCTGGAGGTATCGCCGACGGACCACAAACAGTAAGAGCACGGACTCCAGAACGCCCGCCACACCCAACAGCAGTGACCAGGGCCCCAGGATGGGCGGAAGGACCTTCATGGCGACGAGGGAGCCTGCGAGGAACGCAAGACAGGTCCGTTGCCAGGCCAGACCCGTGCGCTCCGGTTGGAGACCGGGATCGAAGAGCCCGGTCACTTCAGAACGATTCCAATCAGAACCAGGACCGCAACCGCTACCAGCAGAACAGTCAGGGGGAGCGAGAGGATCGTCGGGGGAAGGGGTGAACTCTTCCGCAGGGCCTGTTCCGTCCTCGTCCACCCGCCCCAGGCCTGGATGGCCGACATGATCCCGCTGAGGATCAGCAGGATGGACGCAGAGAGCCGGTACCCGGGATGGATGCCGAGGCCCAGTGCCTCGAGAGCGACCCCGCCGGCGAGTAAAGCCAGTGCGGTGCGGATCCACGCCAGGAAGGTGCGTTCATTAGCGAGGCTGAACCGTGGGTCCGGTTCATCTCCCTGGCTGAAGACTCTTTTGGGAAAGCGATTGAGCTCAGCCAACTGTCTCGCCTTCTCCGGCTTTGTTGATGCGGAACATCGCGTTGGAGTGTTCGGTCCATTCGTCGATGCGGACCCTCACTGCCGTGCGCGGGTTGCGGATCGCGTAGGGCGCACCGAAGTAGTGGGTGGTCATGGCATCGATGATCTGGAGGTCCTTGTCGTCGAAGAATTCAACGGCGGTTCCCAGAACGGTGACGGCCTCTGTCCAGTCGTCGTTCTTGAGCACGGTGAGGGACATGCGGGGGTCTTCTCGCAGGTGCTGGAGCCGGCCGCCGCGGGAATTTCCGGAAGCGATGCTCAGGAGGATGTGCCCGGCATCTTCGGCGAGATAGACGATCTGGACGCTGACAGGGCGCCCGTCGGAGGCGACCGTGGACATGACTGCAGGATTGGGTTGGGAGATGAAGTCGTACATGTGCTGGGGGAGAGCGGGCATGAGGGGGCGCCTTTCAGGGTGGGAACGGGTACGCCAGAATGCCCCGCACGCTCGACTGGTACGCGCGGCGGGCAACTGGGCCTGGCAGGTGCTGTGGTTACTGCTGAGAGTTTCCCCAGGTAGCACGAAGCTGGTCAAGGTACACCCGGAGCTCCGCGACCATTGACATGCTGTGCGGTTCGGCCACCCATTGCTGCTGGAGCCCGTCAAGCACGGCGATGGTGTTGCGGACGATGGCTTCAACGGGGGCGTCCGGGAGGATCTCGCCCGTTCGCTTGCCGTCCTCGATGGCTTGGGTGAGCCATTCCCGGGTGCTGCGGTAGTGATCGAGCATCCATTGGTTTGCCGGGTGTTTGGCTTCGGTGGCTTCTGCCGAGATCCGGACGAACAGGCCGATCCACTCCGGCCGGGTGGAGTTGCGGGCAACGAGGGCGACGAGCGAGTCGAAGGCCGCCCATCCCATGGGTGCCGCGCCTTCTCCGAAGAGGAATTCGCTGTCTTCCTTTTCCCGCTGTTCGAGCACCGCAGTGAGCAGGGCGGTCTTGTTGGGGAAATGGTGGAGGAGGCCTGACTGGGACAGCCCGGTCCGGAGTGCTACCTCGGCGATGGAGGACTTGTTGTACCCGCTGGTCGAGAACAGCTCAATCGCCGCCTGGATGGCCTTGGCCCGGGCGATGTCGCCGGCCTTTTCCGTGCGGTTCCGCTCGCGTTCAATGCGGTAGCCGGGTGGGTAAGACATGCCTTAGGACTCCTGTCCGTTTTCGAGCGGAACCGTGATGCGGGGATCGCCGAGGCCACGCGCAATCACGATTGAACCGCCGGAGAGCGGCAGCCATATGTGTTCTTCCACGTCCCAGATCCGCTGGGTTCGGAGATCACACTCAACCTGAACAGTAGCGCTCTGCCCGGGATCGAGGGAAACCTGTGCCCATCCGATAAGACGTGCAGGCTGATCCTCGCCGGCGGGGACGCGGTAGACCTGCACGGTTTCCCTGCCGGAACGCTGACCTGTGTTGGTCAGGGCCACGGCAACGGCTTTAACCCCCGTCCCGTCCTGCCCGGTGATGTGCGCTGAGGTGTAGTCCCAGGAAGTGTAGCCGAGGCCGTGGCCGAACCAGAACAAGGGCTGTGTCCCGGATTGGTGCCATCCTCGGTAGCCTACTCGCGGCCCTTCCGCGTACTCGAGACGCCCGTCGGTGGGCATGGTCCCCCAGGCCGGCCCTTCGCCGTCACGGGCGGGGAAGGTGGTAACGAGTCGCCCCGACGGTTCGATGTCACCGGTCAGCGCTGCAGCGACTGCGTCTCCTGCTTCCTGCCCGGGGAGCCCGGCGAAGAGCACGGCGTCGACATTATCAAGCCAGGGCATGAGGACCGGTGTGGCGGCGTTCACGATGACGACAGTACGCCGTGCGACGGCGGCGACGGCGGCCACGAGGGCGTCCTGGTCGCCGGGCAATGCCAGCGTTTTCTTGTCCTGGCCTTCGGTTTCCTGTTCCTGGGTGTTGCCGACGACGACAATGGCAGTGTCAGCCGATGCCGCTGCCACCACGGCCTCACGGATCGCGGCGGCGGCGGGGCGGGCGGCCGCTGTGACGACGAGCCCGATGATTCTCATTTCGAAGTGGGGCCCGGTGGTGGCGGTAATCCTGGCGCCGGCTTCCAAGGGCACCACTGCGACGTGGCTCTTGGGCCGGTGAAGGCCGCCGCCGGGACCATCATGCGGGGTTACGGCGAACGTCTCGTGGTGGCCGGGCGCCGTCACGGTCCATTGGCCGGGTCCGATCACGCCGACGCGCATCCGGGCCGGTGACGACATGGCGACGTCGGCCGAGAGCTCGATCCTGACCGCATTTGCGAGCCAACCATCGTCAGCTACTTCAAGTTCGGCTACGTCAAAGTGGCGGGACTCAATGACGTTGCCCTGCTCGTCGAGAGCGCGGACCCGCATCCCGGGAGTGCCGTTTTCGGGATCGCGCACAGTCGAGGCAGGCGCGGCCACCATTCGCGTCCTGGTTTCCACCCCGTCCACGATCGTGGCCCCCGGGCCGAGCGCGGACGTAAGGCCATCTGCGATGCTCACAATGTGCGGCGGGCGGACCCGGGCGGAGCCGCCGCCCTGGGCGACGGTGTCAGTAGCGTGGCGACCGATCACGGCCACGGTCCCCGTTTCGTTGGCGAGCGGAAGGGTGGCGTTGTCATTCTTGAGCACTGCCATGCCCTGGGCAGCGATCCTTCGCAGCTGTTCGCGGCGGACTCCGCTGTCGGGCCGGGCAATGTCAGCGGGCCAGTCACGCCGTGTGCCGAAGGCGCCGACCCGGGCGGCAAGAATCAGTAACCGGCGAACGTGGTCATCGATGGCTTCTTCGGGGACGTCGCCGGAACGCACGGCTTTCTCCAGGGATGTGCTCCAGACCGTTTCGGGCCCGGGCATCACCAGGTCCAGGCCGGCGTTCGCGCTTTCCGCGGCCGTCTTTGTGGCGAACCAGTCGGACATGACAAGCCCGTCAAAGCCCCACTCTTTTTTCAGAATGTCATTGAGGAGCTCATCGTGCTCCGTGGCGGTGACGCCGTTTACGCCGTTGTAGGAGGCCATCACGGTCCACGGCTGCGCGTCGTGATTCACGATTTCGAACGGCAGCAGGTAAAGCTCCCGCAGGGTCTGTTCGTCAACGACGCAGTCAACAGTGGTGCGCTGTATTTCGGATTCGTTGGCGAGGAAATGTTTCGGGGACGCTCCGATGCCCCGGCTCTGGAGGGAGCGGACATAGGCGGCCGCGAGGACACCGGTGAGGTACGGGTCCTCACTGAAGCACTCGAAGAGGCGACCACCCAGGGGAGTGCGGTGGAGGTTGATCGTGGGGCCCAGGACGATGTGGGTCTGCTGGTCCATGGCTTCCTCTGCCAGAAGTGCGCCGACCTCGTCGAGCACGCCAGAGTTCCACGTCTGCGCCAGCAGTGTGGCGTTCGGCAGCAGGCAGCTCTCGCGACCACCGACAACTTCTTCACCACGCACACCGGTCGGGCCATCAGACATGACAATCTCGTCCAAGCCAATGGAAGCATCACCCCAGAGGCTGAACATCTTTGCACCGGAAAGCAGCCGGATCTTTCCTGTCAGGTCAAGGGACTGCACCGCTTCATCTATGAAGTCCGACTGCACGCCGGACACGACAGGAAGATCAGTGGCAGGAACGCTCATCGGAAGACT
The DNA here is from genome assembly GCF_048595705.1 of Paenarthrobacter sp. TA1.8. Classification (NCBI taxonomy): domain Bacteria; kingdom Bacillati; phylum Actinomycetota; class Actinomycetes; order Micrococcales; family Micrococcaceae; genus Paenarthrobacter; species Paenarthrobacter sp. TA1.8. The sequence continues at coordinate 2,959,914 of NZ_CP184287.1, read as the reverse complement.
CCTTCGTCAGGAAAGTGGCGAATTTCGGGACTGGTGCCCCTTCTGTTGTGCTTCGAATCACAACGATAGCACGCCGACCGACTACACGGTCGGTAACGCAAGCTTTGCGCGACGAAAAAGTAACGATTTGATAAACCGACCGCATACTCGGTCGGTCTGCGGTACTGTGGTTCCTATCACACGGGCTACGTCTGGCCCGCCTCCCCTCTCCCAATAGAAAGCAATGAGACCCATGGTTGTGTCTGATTCTGCTGCAGGACCCGAAGCGCCCAACTCGTTGTCCTACGCTCCCGTCCCCGTCGAAAAGGCCCAGGCCAGTGTCATCACAACGATGGTGCTCGCGCGGCTGGGACTGATGATTGCCCTTTTTATGCCCATCGTCGTCGGCATGACACTCAAGGTGCAGTCTCTGGTTCCGGGACCGGACGTTGCCGCCACACTGGGCACCGTCATCTCCATGGGCGCGTTCGCAGCCCTCCTCTTCGACCCCGTTTTTGGCCGCCTTAGCGACCGCACCGTCGGACGTTTCGGCCGCCGCCGTCCCTGGCTGGTTGCCGGAGCTTTGGGACTCCTGGCATGCCTGGCCGTCATCGCCACGGCCCCGAATGCCGTAGTGCTGGGCATCGGCTGGTTCTTCGCGCAGGCTCTCGGCAACGCGGCGGTCGCTGCACATACGGCGACCCTGGCAGACCAGGTACCCCAGTGGCAGCGAGGCAAAGTAAGCGGCATGATCGGCATTGCTTCCCAGGCAGCCTCCCTCGGCGCAGCCTATTCGGCAAGCCTTTTCGGGCAGAACATGCTCCTACTCTTCCTGGTCCCCGGCGTCCTCGCCCTGGTGCTGGTCCTTGTCTTCGCCTTCGTACTGCCGGACCGGCCAATGGAGCGCCGCCCTGCCTCAGAAGGCGGGTTGCGGACCGCCCTGAAGACCTTCTGGGTAAACCCCCGCAAGAACCCCGACTTCGCGTTCGCCTGGGTCTCCCGCTTCCTCGTCGTCCTGGCGATGTTTATGTTCGTCACCTTCCGCCTCCTGTACCTACAGCAGGATCTGGGCCTGTCCAAACAGGATGCGGCCGGCGCACTGGCAACCGGCGTTCTCATCTACACGCTCGCCTTGGTTACGGCCGGCCAGATTGCCGGATGGATCTCCGACAGGCTAGGGCGGCGGAAAGTCTTCATTTGGACCTCGGCCATAATCTTCGGCATCGGCACCTGGATGCTCACTGCGGCCGACTCCACCAGTGGGTTCTACTGGGCGGAACTGGTCATCGGCATTGGCTTTGGCATCTACATCGCTGTTGACCTCGCCCTCGTCATCGATGTCCTTCCGAATCCTGATGACACAGCGAAGGACCTCGGCGTATTCAACATCGCCATGACAGGTCCGCAGACACTCGCCCCGGCGGTCTCGGCAGCCCTGGTTACCATGGGTGGTGGCCGTTACGACCTCCTGCTCGCCGTAGCGGCCGGGATCGCCCTGTTGGGGGCACTGACGATCCTCCCCGTGAAGAAAGTACGGTGACACTGTCCTTATGACTGGCCCCCGCATCGGGTCAGATGTGCCGAAGCAGGGGGACCTTCTTCGATGAACTAAGGAATGGGCAAGCGCCCGGCTGGGAAAGCCAGCCGGGCGCTTCGTCATAACCGGTGTGTTGAGGAATCGTGCCGGCACCCGAAAGATCCGTAAAACCATCTCTCATCGAGGCCTGACCGGCGGACCATCCGAAGGTTGTCCATCGTGCACACGGTGGACCATGACACAAAGCGAAGATTGGCGCTGTGGCGACGCTGACCGAGCCTCTGTTGGCGTCGTTACGGAGGGCCGTTCCAGCCGGGCCACACTTTGCTTCCTATACCCCTGGGGGGTATGCTTTCAACTGTTGTCAGTGACATGGTATGTCCCGGCGTGTGCCCTGCACCGCCCCTCACAGCCCGTCAACCCCAGCGCCATTGATGCTTCGTCAAGGAATGGAAACTGGCATGTTTGAATCTGCAAACCGCACTCAACTGCTCCTGGCCCCATCGGGCGCGGCGTGCAGTTGCTGCTCATCAGAACCCTTTTCGCCACCCGCCTTCACCCCGGCTGCTGCTGAGCTCACTCTCGAGGGCCTAACCTGCGGGCACTGCGCCCGCACTGTTGAGAAGGCCGTCTCAGCCCTTGAGGGCGTGGAGTCTGTGGCTATTGAGCTCGTTCCCGGCGGCCCTTCCCACCTCCTTGTAGGTGGTAAGGCCGCCGGAGCCGCTGTGCGTCAGGCCGTCATGTCCGCCGATTACACAGTTGTAGGCGACTGAGCCCCTGCAACTTCCCGAGCCCCTGCTGGTTGCACTCAAATCCGGCGCCCCTCCCGAAAAAGGAGACGCGAGGAAGGGCACGTGCAGCCAGCAGCGAACGATTCCCCCGGCAGGTCCACCACAAACGGACTGAACCGGCAACGGGGAGGATTCGACTTTCGCGGGGTCCTGTTGGCGACGCCCCAAATTCAACAGAGTGATGCCCCCTCGGGGTTTCCAAAGCTTCTGCGGGCCGCTGCCCGCCAATCTAAGAGGAGATGTTATGACCGGAAAGCCAGGCCAGCAGCGCGGATTGGTACCGCTGCTGGTGATCGCGACCGCCCAGCTGATGTTGGTGCTCGATGACTCCATTGTGAACATCGCGTTGCCAAGCATCCAGCAGGAACTCCGGGTGAGCGCCGTGCATCTACCCTGGATTGTGAATGCATATATCCTCGCATTTGGCGCTCTGCTGCTCCTGGGCGGCCGGCTTGGCGACCTCTACGGCCGGCGCCGCATCCTGCAGGCAGGCCTCACCCTCTTTGTTGTGGCTTCCCTGGCCGGTGGCCTCAGTCCCAACAGCGATACGCTCATCGCTGCTCGCGCGATTCAGGGACTGGGAGCAGCACTGGTTGCGCCCAACGCCCTGGCCCTCATTGCGACAACCTTCTCCGAACGCAAGACCCGTGATGCAGCCCTGTCGCTGTACGGCGCGATGTCCGCTCTCGGAATTGTGGTGGGATTGCTTCTTGGTGGCGTCCTGACCGACACCCTCGGCTGGCGGTGGGTCTTTTTCATCAACGTACCCATCGCCATCCTCGTGCTCCTGGGCAGCCGGACCTTGGTGAGCGCAGGACGGCGCGCCGGGAGTCTCGATGTCAGGGGCGCCGTATTGGGAACCAGCGGCATGGTCGCCCTGGTGTACGCAATTACCCGCTTTGGCGAGGAGGGTTTCGCGGATCCTCTGGGCCTTGGTCTGGTAGCCGCTGCAGCCCTGCTGCTGGCTGCCTTTATCGCCCTGCAATCCCGCAGCAGCACGCCGCTGGTCCCACTGGGGCTGTTCCGGGACCGTGGCCGCGCTGGCGCATACGCCTCCATGCTGCTGCTCGCCATTGGTCCCATGGGCAGCTTCTACGTGATCACCCTTTATCTCCAGCAGGTTCAGCATTACAGCCCTCTGCGGACCGGTGCCAGCTGGCTGCCGTTCGCGGCAGGGCTGGTGCTCGGGGCAGGGGCCGCGCCTAAGCTGCTGCTGAAGATGGCCGCGCGCCTCATCGCAGCAGCGGGGGCACTGCTCAGTGCCGGGGCTGCCTTCTGGTTCTCCTTCATCCAGGTAAACACGAACTACTGGCTGTACCTGGCACCGGCCATGTTCATCCTCGCCCTTGGGTTCGGCCTCGGCATTATCGCCCTGACCCAGGCCGCCGTATATTACACGAAGGAAACGGAGGCCGGAATTGCCTCTGCGCTGCTGAACTCGGCCCAGCAAATCGGCGTTGCCCTCGGACTGGCCGTTTTGGCAGGCGTTGCTGCAACGGTCAGCAACAGCAGCCAGCATTCGGCCGTCACCGAGGCAGGCCAACTGGTCGCCGGATACGGCAGCGCACTTGCCGTCGCGGCTGGGCTGCTGGTGGCTGCAGGAATACTGGCTGCAGCTACCTTGCCTTCCCGAACCGCGGCACAGGCCAACGCCCCCGCTGCGGCCGGAATTCATTAGGCGGACCCGGACAGGGACTGTCTCCGGCGACGAGAAGGTACAGCATGCGCGCCCCGGTGCCGGGGCGCGCATGCTTGGTGACAGGTATCGTCCGCTCGAAAAGCGCAGCTAGAGCCTCGCCTAGATACCACCGGGTCACCGTTCAATAGCCGGCGGACCTCGCGGAACGCTTCGAAGCGGCGGTTGGCCCGGGCTTCCCCGCCCCTATGGGCAGTTTTCCTGGCCGCTAACAACCCGGTTCTGCGCTTCAGGGGATCCCCCAATCCGACTTTGTTCCGCCAGCCTAGCCCTGGTGTATCCCCATTCTGGAGGACATGCCATCGGAATTTGTAGGTCTTCAGGTACCCACGAGAACCCCAGAGTTGGTCGGACCGATCCTGGCTACCGTCCACAAATCAGCCAGAATTTCGGTGTCAGCAGGGCGCGCACACATGGTCTTTACGCTTTCCTGCACCTCCGGGTCATTGCTCTTAACCATAGATATGATGATGCACTCGTATACCAGGCTTATCTGGTGTCGACACGGTCGCCGGAGACGTCCTGGAACGAGTGATCAGCGGCCGTCGCCCTCGGAGTCTGGGTGCTCATGAGTGGTCTTGGGACCGCCTGCCATGCAGCGCGCAGTTCTCGAAGACGAACGTCGCGCTCGGCTGGGTGCGGCTGAGGGACTTCGAGCGCATTCACCTGTTCGACCTCGCCCGGCGCGGTGCCGCGACAGCTCCTCCCGCGGAGCGGAACGAGCCTTCTACGGTGCGCTCTTCGCTCCGACGCCTCGTCGAGAGCAGGTCATCCGGCGGTACGGGGGCGTGTTGGACAGCTTTGATGACCGTAGCGTTGTCGACGACTTCACTCGACACCTTGGTCCTCGTCTTATCAGGCTGCTCAGTGAGTATCTGATGCGTAGCTCACTTTGAATATCCAGTGGCAGGGTCTTGTGCGGAAGGCAGGCCGGATCGCGATTGCCTTCGAGCCCTCGGGGGTCATGGCTTCGGAGGCTGCTTTGGCCAGTTCATAGGTCTTGTCTTCGGCCCTAAGGCGGCCCAGCTGGCCGCCGGCGGCTTCTAGAGTCACTTTCTGCACCGCCGCCGTGGCAAAGGGCCAGCGTGAGCTCAGGTCGGTAGCGTAGGCAGCAGGGACAACGCGGATGGTCTGCCGCATTCGAGAGCTTGGGGAGAAAATGGGAAGCCACGCGGGGCATATGGGGGACCTGCGAGTCCTGATGGACACAAATATTGTTCTCGCCATCGAGGGTGATGAGGATGCAGATCACGTCAACCACCAGTCGGCGTCGAATGTTTATCGCCTTGTTCTGGACACCGGCGGCAAGATCTCCATCATGGAGAATCAATTTGACGACATCTCGCGGATTCAGGATCGCCACCTAAGGGACCGCCGGCGCCGTCAGTTGGAGAAGTATCCGCGGTTGGGACGTGTTGAACTCACCACAGGGTTCCTGAATGAGGCACGTTATGCACCGGATCTTGGGGCCCGCAGTAACGATGGCGTGGACGCCGCGCTGCTTCTTGCACTGCAACGTAACGCCGCCACCTGGCTGATAACTGAGGACCGGAAGCTCCACGCGCATGCCCGTCATGCGGGACTTCAAGACCGCGTGATGATGCTCGATGACGCCCAAGGGGTGTTGACGGCACTGTCGGGGCAGCTGCCAGTTCATTATTCTGTCGATGACGTCCAGCCTCACACCATAGATCCAGTCCAACCGTTCTTTGATTCACTCCGAGCTGATTATGGGGACTTTTCCAGCTGGTGGGAGAAAGTGGTTGCCGAAAGACGGGCCTGTCTGGTCATAGGGGGCGGCAGGGACATCCGTGGCCTGGCGGTCCTCGATCGTCAGGAACCGGAAGTGTCCGGATTGACCGGAAACAGCGTGAAGATCTGTACATTCAAGATTGCCGAAGCCAACCAGGGCAAGAAACTGGGAGAGACACTGCTGGAAGCCGTCATAGCCCGCATCCGGTCGATGCGGGCTGACACCTGCTTCATCGAGGCTTCTTTGGACAAAGAGCCGTTGCTCGCGATGCTGAAGGAATTCGGCTTCTTCGATTTGGGGCCCAAACCGGGGGCGTCCGGACAAATTATGCTTGGCAAGATCCTGGAGCCCAGCGTCGACCAAGAGCCGCCTGAGCACCCCCTCGAGTACAACAGGCGCTACGGCCCTGGAAAGCGACGTGTGAACAGGGCATTCCTCGTCCCTATCATTCCGGTATTCCACAGCATGCTCTTCCCTGCGTCCGAACCACAGCAGTCTTTCTTCGATTCGACCTATGGAAACGCAATCCGTAAGGTATACATCTGCCACTCGGGTATAAAAACGTTGGAGCCGGGCGACACTCTTTTCTTTCTCCGGACGCACGAAAGGCGGGCTGTGCACGCTGTTGGCGTCGTTGAAGAAACACGACGCACCAGCGTCCTGGCCGACGTGCTGAGTTTCGCCGGAGCACGCACCGTATACCGTGCCGAGGAACTCCAGAAGATGTGCGCAAAGGAAGTACTGGCGGTCAAATTCAGGCTTGACCAAGTGCTCGACGCGCCAGTGTCGCGCGAAAACCTCAAAATGCTGGGAGTCATGGAAGAGTCCCCGCAATCCATCGCCCAAATCAAATCAGAGGGAGGAATTCAGTGGGCAAGAACACTCCAGGAAGGGTAGCCCTGATGTCTATCAGGCCGGAGTTTGCCAATGCGATTCTCGCCGGCGAGAAGATTGTGGAGTTCCGCAAGCGGCCCGTCGCCGATGACGTCAGCCACGTTCTGATCTATGCCACCATGCCTGTTGGCTCACTTCTTGGGTGGTTTGCTGTCCGCGGGCAGAAGACCATGTCCCCGAAGAGGCTCTGGTCCACATTCCGTGCAGTTGGTGGGATCTCAAAGAGCAGGTTCTTTGACTACTACGACCAGCGGGAGCACGGAACAGGGATCCTTGTCGAGACCGCTGGCCGATTCCTTGAACCAGTCCCCCTGTCTGAACTGGGCACGACCCTTCGTCCCCCGCAGAGCTTCCAGTATCTGACCGCAGCGCAGTCAGACATATTCTTCAAGATGGTGCAGACCCAGCCGAATGTTGAGTCGGACTCCGAGCTGCTTCCGCTGGCTCGTGTTGGCTGATGCTCCCGGCGAAGCGTGAACGCCCAACACCATGAGCAGCGTGGGCTCGGGGCATGAGAAGAATGCGCCGGCACTGGTTGGGCACTGCACCGATGGTGCCGCCTTGATGAATATCCTTACGAAGAACGAGCTGTGGGCGGTTCGGCGGCGTTCATGAAAGATACGAACGAACTACTGTGTGTCAGGATCAGCTTCGAAAGCATTTTGAGGATCAGCGGGCAGCGCTGCCGACGGAAGTCGAGGGGTTGGAAAGATACATTCCCGAAGTAAGGGAGAGATCGCGGCTTTCATTTGTGCTTTCCGCCTTATCTGACGGCGACAGCATGAGCATGTGGCGCTACCACGGCCGCCATCAAGTCAGCCTTGCAGTCGGGCTCGACCGAAACGAGCCTCTGGTTCCGCAATGGGGAGTCCCGGTTCCGAAGGTTTGCGCAGGTTAAGGAATGACGCGTGGCCAGACACAGTTCCGCCAATGCTGTCCTCTTTGGATACGCTCCTGAGATGGGAGCGGAACTTACGTATGACCTATGGGCTACGGCAGCTGCGCGGGCTGCTGCAATGACAGCGGCGGGGCAGGAGCCAAGACGCCATCATCTCGTCCCCCGGTTCTACATCGATCGCTGGGCTGTCGATGGGCGAGTAAGAGTCGTTGACCTACTGCGCGGGCGGAACGCCTACGAACTCTCTCCGGCCCAGGCCGCGTTGGAGACTGACTTCTATCGACTTGATGAGCCGGACGATGAGACGTCGCCGGTCTATTGGGAAGCGTGGCTTTCGGAGGTCGAGAGGAAGGCCGCGGCATCGATCGCACGCATCGATGCTGCCGGCCCGGGGGCCATGGACGACGAAGCACATCAGTGGCTATGTCTCTTTCTGGCTGTGCAGATGACGCGCAGCCGCTCTGCGCGTCTGCGGCGGCGTGCAATGATTGCCGAGCAGATGGCCCGGGTCCTGGAGATCGGCGGACCTGGCGAACTAGCTCGCGAATTGTCCGCCGGTGACCAGTCGTTCGCCTCCGAGGACCTCGAAAAGCTTGTTGCGGATGTCGAACGTTTCCGCACCGATCCGTCGCAACTGCCGCTCCCACGGAAAGAAGACCTGGAGTCTTCAGCAAAAGCAGCGACACATATCGCCGGCATCCTCATGACACGCCATGTAACGCTTTATGGGACTCGAAGGGCGCTAATTACTTGTGATGAGCCTGTCATCGAGCTACATGAGTACATGGCCAATCCCGCGATAGGGGGTGGGGTGTGGGGCGCTCCGATTTTGGCCTTCCCTCTGGGCCCCTATTCTGTGCTTGCTATGTACCGACGTGATCTGGAGCCTCCCTTGGAGCCTGGTTCGATGCTAACGACGAGCGAAGCGATCGACCTAAACAGTTCGATCCTCGCGAATGCGCATAGCTTCGCGATCGCTTGCGCGGGAGACAGCATTGCGGAGAGGCTATACCTTCCCTCGCAGCCGGTCAGCATCCGGTCTCAGCTGATCGACTTACCCAATTCGGACGAATCCCTATTTCGATTCTGGACGCCGCGAAGATGGGAGGGCCAGCACGATGCACCCGTCCGTGTGGTCAATCGATGGTGGTCCGGGCACATACCCGCAGCTCCTCGTCCGACTCCTGAGGAACAGAAGATCATTGACGGTTGGGGTTAGTGGAAGTAGGGACATACATCGCACAGACACCCCGCAGCAGATGAGCGGCGGACGTGTGCATCGAGCGCAGCAGGATTCCTTCTTCCGAGAAAACGCTGCGTCCAGTCAGCGCATCCCAGTGCGCTTTCGTGATCGCTGTTTGTGACGGGTGGCCGGATTGCTCGAACGAAAATGATACCGGCCTGCTGGTCGCCGCGGATAGCACGCTCAATGCCGAAACACGCTCCACAATTCGTCGTCAGCTCTCACCCGGAAACTAAGCGAATGGCTCGACCCTCATGAGCACGACCACATCATGTGACCCACGGTGACGATAAGCCGGCTTACGGGCAGCGACCCCTAGAGTATCGTCATGACCGATCAGACGTATACCTGGCTCCCTGAGCGCCATCTCGGCGTCGCCGCGACAATTTCCCACGCCGACGAGCTGATCGGGCAGGTCGCGGATCTCCTCTTCGACTACCAGACGCAGCCAGACGGCGTGATCGGCCTGCGCGAGGTGCCTGCGGGCAGGTTCAGCCGAACCGTTGTAGAGCGCGTAGATCCGATCCCGCGCAAGGTGCCGCTGCTCGTTGCCGACGCGCTCGTGGCGCTCCGGGCCGCACTCGAGCACACGCTCTTTGCCGAGGTCGAGTTCGTGGACGGCGCGCCACTCGACGAGAAGGCCGCCAAGCTGGTTGAGATGCCCGCGTCAGACAGCTACGAGAAGTTCGAGGAGTGGAAGAAGAAGCGAGCACGCAATGGCCCGCCGTCACTGCGTGCCGGCAGTGAGCTCGTACGACGGATCGACGGCCTGCAGCCATTCCACCGTCGGAACGAGCCTCAATTACACCCTTTGGCCCGGCTTGTGCTTCACACGAACCACGCCAAGCACAGGACGCCGGCGATCACGGCGGTGCGTCTGGCTGCCATGTACCAGGACGACCAGATGCCTCGCTCAGTGCGCGACCTTGCTCCCCGGCCCGAGGAACCGCTGCGCGTTGGCGACATCATCGCGGAGACCCCGATGGGCACCAGGGTCCCTGTCACCATGTTTCCTACGGTCGGGATCAACCGACCAGACACGGACCGGTGGCCGGTCCTGACGCAGGAACTCGATGAGATCGCCCATTGGGTCCGCACGCAGGCGGTGCCGCGCCTGATCACGGGGACAGAACCGCCCGAGCCTGCGCTTCCGACGCGCTACGAGATCGCCGTCGGGCATGGGGACGAGCGTCGAGCGATCTCGGTGGGATCGGCGACGTCCGCAGGGGAACGCCACAAGCAGCGCCTCGTTGCGGCATCGGCACGGGTTGATCTGGTCGACATGATCGGCCAGATGGGCGGGTCCCCGAGCAGCCCGCAGATCGCGGCGTGGTTGGCCCAGTTGAACGACGAGGAGGTGCTCGAGCGGATGTCGCGGCTGCTGGTGACCTATGACTACGCCCCCAACCTCGTACTGCACAACTTTGAAGTCCTGAAGGGCTGGCAAGATGAGGCTCGGGAGTTCGGCCAGAACGACCAGCCTGTCGAGAGGTGAGTGCGCATTTATCACGCGCTAGTGGTCAGCAACGGGCACTCCGAACACTTCGGGCGATCAGATGTGGTCAACCGCGGAGAGCTTCTCGTTGAGCCTCGAGATCGCGGAGGCGAACCACCCATCGACCGTCAGCAAGCCCGTGCCGGTCGCTCGACCGTTCCATCATTCCGGGCGTGCGTGCCGCTATGTCACAGGTTTGCCATTCGGCAGCTAAAGGAGCTTTTGGAAGACATCGGGGTAGGGGCAGCCCCGGTTGCCTCGATTACCGGGGTTTCCTGGATTGCCAGGGTTCCCCGGATTTCCTGGATTGCCGATATTACCTAAATTGCCGAGATGTTTGTCCACGACTTGGTCGTCGTGGAGCTCTCCGACGTACTGACCGCTAAGCCGATGGACATGGGTTCCATGGAGTTGACCGATGGCAGCGCCGTGGAGCGAGTGGATATATCGGCCTCGAACGAAGCCCACGGCCTGGCCAGATGTCGCATAGATGTACTGAGTCATAGGCAGACTCTAGAGGCCACCAACGACATCTCGGTGGTGCAGTGCCGGCGTGGCTCGTACGGATCATCTTTCCTGACTCACCGTGCCCCAGAACCCTAGGTGTTCGGGCTGTATTGGTGCTGATCAGATCGCTCTTCTCCACCTATGAATCGACCCGTGCCGCCACCTTCATCCGATAAAAGCCCCGCTGTACGGGCCTGCCGCGCTTGCATCCCCGAGACGCTTAGAACAGGTCGACCATGGTGTCCAGTCGCTCGCGGACGAGGCCCGCCTGGACGTTGACGATGCGCTCGCCGCATGGCAGACCACCCCACACCAGAGGATGGGTAAGATGTCTCTTCACGAGGAGAGCCACTACGACCCCGCCGCGCCGCCCGGCGGTTCCCGCGGCAAGGGCGGGAACCCGGCTGTGGCCGCCTCTAACTGCTCGCTCGCCTGGCCCGGAGCTTCCGGTCCCTCCTCCAGATCGCCGTCGGGATCAGCGCGGCGACGAGGATCATGACCAGCACGGCCCAAGGATTCATCCACAGAGACGGCCATGTCCCGAGCACGATCCCAGCGACGACGAACGGGATCCCGATCGCGTTGATCTCGATGCTTTCCTGGGATGCGCGATCGATCTTCCGCGTGATGTCTGCACTCAGCTCGGCGTGGCTTCTGCGAAGCTCGTCCAGCGCTGTCCGAATGAGGTTCTGGACGGACTGCAGGTTTTGAATCTGCTTGTACGAGTCATGCATCTGTTGCTCGAGGATTTCCAATCGGCGCTCGAGCTCGGGGCTTGTCAGCTCAGCCGACACTGTATCCCTGATAATGGATGCGTCGCCAAGCCTCGCGCCGGAGGGAATCCCGGCGGGGGACACAACCGTCCGCTTCCGGATGAGGTCCCACAATATCCTGGCCGCGCCGCGGGCTGTCAGGTGTATCCCGAGCACGCTCAGCACCACGGCAGAAGCATTCATGAGGAGCTCGAGGTTTCGAGGGTCCTCCAGCCAATCGACCATGACCGGATCGTACCAACGACTCCACAACGTCTGGACGGAGACCACCAATGCAGACCGCCTTGGACGTCATCAGGGGTCGCCGCGTTCTGTCCTCCTCAAGGCGCGGGGTTGGTCCGAAGCTCCAGAGACTACAGAATGCCGTCAGTGCAAGGAAGCCCCCGTCGCCTCTTCATCCATAGTCCTCGACGCGGAGCGGTGTGCCGCGGAAGGCGCTCTTGCGTGCCGTAGGCTGGGCTTCAACAGCCTTATCCCTTTGGATTTTCCTCGCGCCCTTTTGGAGACAAAGATTAATGCAACAGCCTCCTCGCAACACGAAACGAGAGTTTGAGTCGGACTTCGGTTTCCGGGAAGACGGTGCCAGGAAAACGGCCGAGCTCGTCGACGACGAGACACTCGAGGACACGGACGTCGACGTTGTGATTGGTGAGATCGTCAAGATGTGGGCGGCCTTACCCATTGAAATCCATGTCGATAGGATGCACGCAACCCCATCCTGGCCTAAGACCACGATGGCTGAGATCCCGCCGCCAGGGGAAAGGGTCGTGCAGGTGCAGCTCACCATTCCATGTACGGGCGCGGCAGATCTTTTGATCCGTGTCTCCGATCCGGGGGTGATCGGCAGCTGCGGAAACACTGGTTTGCGGGGCGAACGATATGAAATCCATCTGACGCTGACCAGCAAAGGGCTGGACCAAGTCACCCAGCAGCAATTCGATGAAACCATAGCCAACTTGAAGCGGCAGTGGGTGGAGAAGGTCAACGAGGCTGTTGGGAAGGCCAACAATGTGATCATGGAGCACCAGGAACGAATGCGAGCCCAGCTCTCCTCCATCCTGGAGCACAAGCAACGCGCCTCGCGAATGGTTCGACAATCGATGCGGAGGGCCGGAATTAACTTGGTCCCTGTGGAAGGTGGAATCGAGATAGCTCTTCGACCGGCATCGCTGACCCTTAGCCACGTGGACCGATCGGCAGCCAGCGGCGTACCCGAATATGAGCTCCAGGAGAAGATAGCGGCGCAATTACTGGGAACCATTCGCTCCTTCGCAACAGCGCTGGAACGGCTCCCTGAATCAGCCGACGCGCTGCTGACAAGCGACGAGCAGACACTCCGTGATTTTCTGCTGTTCATTCTCAATGCCAACTGGGACGGTACCGCCACGGGCGAGACCTTCATCGGCATCGGGAAGAGCGACATCCTCCTGAGATGGAAAGATAGGGACGCTTTCATCGCCGAGTGCAAGCTCTGGGAAGGGGAAAAAGGGCTACAGGCAGCGATCGACCAGCTCATGGGCCGTTACGTGGTCTGGCGGAACACCAGAGCAGCCCTGATCATCTTCATCCGTGACAGGAAGTACATGTCCGAGGCTATGGCGAAGGCGCAGACAGCGATTCGTGAGCACAAACTCTTCCTTAACCTGCGAGAGAATCTGGAGCATCCGGACGAACCAGACTACGTGCTTCGCTCGACCAGTGACCCGGACCGCTCAGTCCGCTTAAGCCTTATTACGGTACCCATCACTTACATGCGAACCGGAGCCTAATGCCGCTCCCAACTCGGGCTGCCGGCCCAGAGCATGTCTCCACGGGTCGACATGCTCTGCGCTCCTCGCTCCGGCGGTGAAGGCCTGGTTCCTCTTGTCGAGCCATGGCTTGATGGAAGTCTTCATGTGCTGTATCCCGCTTGGCTCCAGAAGTGAGTCGGGATCCGCAGACGCAAGCAGTGTCCACGTCGTCTGCGGTTAGTGGGTACGTGTCAGCGGTACCAGCCGCGGCGGGTGGGGACTTCAATCCGCGGGATTTCGTGAGGTTTCAGTGGACGTTGGGGAACCGGGCGGATGGTATAAGGGGTGATGCGGTCCTCCTCGTGCTCCCTCTCGATCAATTCTGCGGCGCTCTTGTCAGTCCTGCGGATGTGGTCCACTGCCCAGGCCAGGAGGACGTCGAGGCGATTGACTTCCGCTTCTGCAGCCAAGAGCCGTTCATGGGCCGTCACCGAGCCATAACCACACCATTGGCGGAGGATCTCATGAACGGGCTTTTGGCGGCGCAGGTAATAGTCGTATTCAAACTCGGCTGAAGTCGTTACCGGTTCTCGGGTTTCCCAGTTTTCAATTGTTCCGCCCCGCTTGGATTTTTCTCGAGCCACCGCTTCCTCGGCCATGACGAGGTCCAGGACCGGGGCCGGGTTCCTGCGACAGGCCAGCTCCACGATAGCCAGCGCCGCACGCGGCGATAGGAACACCTCGCCGTCGTGAACCAGCCAGGAAAATCGGGCTTGGAAGGCAGCCACGGTCTGTCCGGTGAGCGCTTCGAAGGCGACGTGATCGTGGACCGTCAACGTATCGTCGCTTGAAGCGACAGACAGCTCGGCGACCTCCGAAGGTACAAGCAGCTCAAGGGCCGCCCAAAGGGCCGACGCCTCATGTTCGTCGATGGCCTCGGCCTTGAGCCGCCTCCAGCCATCCATTGCGGCATCGTACGGGACTACGTCTTCCCACGGTACCTTGAGCCGGGAACGAGGGACGTTCTCTTCCCTGCCCGGTGGATGGCCGTGCATGTGACGGATGTCGACCCGGAATCTTCGACCCTCCTGGTGCACCGCCACGATGTGCACCCGCTCGGACCGCGCATCGTCACGCAGCCTGTAGGCCCACTCTTCCCCCGGGCAGGGACCACGGGAAACCTCAGCATTTGGTTCCATAGCCGCTCATTATCCGTCCACACCAGGCTGCTGTCTCCTAGCAGATTGGTGCCAACAATTAGCCGAACGAGAAACCATCAGCTGGAACTGCGCAGGACCTGGCTTTTGTTCAAAGCTACGTTTTCGGGATGATGTCCGTCTTGTTCCTAGACTTGGGTGACGCTGTGGACGAGCATTGAATAGTGAGCGCCGCCGACACTGCCCCGGTCGATGACCAGACACGTGAATCCGCAAGACTGCTGAAGCGAGTACCTGGGCGGGCGCGGCCTCAGAAGGAGGCCCTCCGGGAGTTCGAGGAGGGTGTCGCCCAGTTGCGTCAGCATTACGACCCGGTATTCTGGCCGCTCTTCGTCCCGGAAGCCAAGAACATGTTTCGCTGGCGCGTCGAGTTGGAGTGCGGATGTACGCACGAGGTCTACACGCACGGAGAGGACAAGTATCCGGACGATCGCCGCTTCCCCGACCTCATCAGTCAGTGCAGGCTTCCCTCCGGGGAGTTCTGGTGTACGACTGACCACGGACCTGCTCAGAAGCCGTATCGGGACATCGTCGAGTGGGTCGATCGCAAGGTCACGGAGTTCCCGGCGGACCCTGTGGAGCCGGAATACGACTGGATGGACGCCGAGGACTGGGCGAAGATCCGGAAACCCAAGCCACACTCGTCGGCGTTCTGGCGGGTCAAGCTCTCCTGCGGGCACTATGAGCAAGTCTGCACTGATGTGGATTGGAAGCCCGAGGACGGGCCCAAGCTGGTGTCCGAGGAGCGCATCGTGGAAATCCGCCGTGATTTCGAGGAAAGCTGGGCGGCAGCGGATAACCCTGGATGGCCTGAAAAGGGTTTCGAGCGAGACCACATCCGGAAGATGATCGATCTGCGCTGGCCGCGCCCTGAGCCCGAGAGGGACTGCTTCACGTGTACGCAGGTGCGGCGGATCACTGGCTATCAGCGGATCGGCTGGCTCGTTACGAGGACGAGGACGAGGCCGGCACCGCGTCCGTCGACGAACCTCGATCGGGAGAAGATCGAGGCTCGACTCGCCGCGGCGGAGGCTGAAGTCCAGCGGCTGCGCAAGCAACTCGACAACCCAGGCAACGCTTGAATTCACAACGACGCGATCTTGACTTCGTATTTTGGGAAGGGTCGCAAGAATTACTCCCCCGATGGGAACGGGAAGTGGACCAAGGACGCCTATGACGAGTTCAGCGTTCGGCAGTTCATCGCGTTCACATCAGGGGATGTTCTATGAGTATTCGTAGGGCTATCCTCGGCAGATGAACCAACATGCAGTACCGACCGAACCAGGCCAATACATATTTGCGTTCAGCCTCAGCCGAGGGTGGCTTCGGATAGCTGGGACGTTTTCAGTTGCTGGGGTGGTTATCGCCGTCGTGGCAAACGCAACGGAGCCGTTCCGAGCCCCCTTGGGAATCGCGCTAGGCGTCCTCGCGATAACCCTACTCATCGCATTTGGCATCAAAGGTTCATCACGACGGCAGACGCAGGAACCAGCGGCAGCCCAAGCCCGCACGGGCGGGCATCGGATGTTACTTGGCAAAATGCGGGGCAGAAGGTCCCTGGCGGCAGAACTGGCTCTCCTTGCAGAACTCCACGCGAAGGGTGCACTCTCTGACGAGGAATTCAGCGCCGCCAAGCTCCGTACCCTTGCGGACTGATATCCAGCGGCTGCTTCGTCAGTCTCTTAGCGACTTCAGGGGCAACTTCGGCCACGAATTCGCCCATCGTGCCCCGCAGTGAGGGAAAAAGAAGGCCCACCGATGGGGGACCGGCAGGCCTTCAGCCGCCACGGTACAGCAGAGCGCATGGAACATCGACTGGACTAAGAGGTCAAACGAACGAGTTCCTAGTTGTCGTTCTTCTCTTTGTCTGGGGCATGGATCGGGGTTGTTTCCGGCGTTGGAACGCCGCCCGCCGCACGGGAATAACGCGTCTGTTCGGCTGCTGCTATCCGCTTGGCCATGGGGCTGGGCGCTCGGTCGTAGTGTCCCGGACGCATTGAGAGGACATTGATACTCTGGGCAGAGGGGAAAGGGGGAACAGAAATGGGTCTTAGAAGTCTTTTTCGGCGAAGAGGCGCAACCGCGGCACCCATAAGTCCAGTCGTGGCGGCGGAACGCGTCCCCGGCGCGCCCATGTCACCTGAGCTCCAAGCGGAACTGCGGGAAGCGTGGGCAGAACTAACTGAGGCCGCCAAGGCATCGAAAGTGAAAAACTTCCACGCCTGCACACGTACGGCCCGGCACTGGACCGAGGACCCGGCGGCAGTCAGAGCCATAGCGGCCACACTCCGTGAATTCCCGGATACAGACAGCCAGCAGACAACGTAGTGACCTACGGGGCGTTCACCCGAGGTCATCACAGCTCGCCGGAAGGCCGGCGGTCAAGATTTCCACTCAGCTCCTGGGACGGTTTGCAGGGAATTGACATGCGGTGGGCGAGGATTGAGCCATGGTAAACGTATCCGCATTTTAACCGCCGTGATCTACAAGCAGATTGGGTCCGTGTCGATGCTCCACCCTGTGTCCTCATGAAGAAGATGCGGCTCCGGTACGCCGGAGCGTGTCGGCTGTGCGGTGCATCTCTTCCGGCCGGGACGGAAGCGATCTACGAGAGCGAGACGAAGACCGTCCGATGCTTGGAGTGTGCCACCGAGACCCCGGAAACAACCCCCCACCTGGAACGAGTTGGTGATAACTCGTTGTCCACTGAGTCCGGAATCGCTGGCTCGTCAGCCCGACGCGAGTATGAGCGTCGCCAAGCGAAAGACGAGGAAAAGCTCCGCGAGAAGTGGGGGCCATTCGGCGGCATCGCAGTCGCCGTCTCCGACGAACGCCAAAGCACCAAGGCCTGGGATCGAGGCGCGATTGGCGAGGAACGCCTCGGCGCTCGGCTGGATGCCCTAGCCGCCGATGGCCTGGCCGTCCTTCACGACCGACGCATCCCCGGATCTAAGGCCAACATCGACCACATAGCCATCACTTCCAGTGGAATCTGGGTCATCGACGCCAAACGCTACAAGGGACGGCCTGAACTGAAGATCGAGGGTGGCATCCTTCGCCCCCGCGTCGAGAAGCTCCTCGTCGGCCGACGGGATTGCACGAAATTGGTCGATGGGGTGCTCAAACAGGTCGACGTCGTGCGAGACCTCGTCGGGGATGTTCCGGTCACCGGGGCGCTGTGCTTTGTTGAAGCCGACTGGCCCTTGATCGGAGGCGCATTCTCGACCCATGGCATTCATGTACTCTGGCCGAAACGGCTGGCCAAAGTGCTTGTAGAAGAGCCAGCCGGCGACGTTGCGGTGGCGAGGATGCGTGAGACGGTTGCCTCCCGGTTTAAACCTGCTTGAGTCAGGTGCCCACGTTCCAGGCCGCTCGGAACCACACCGAGGGGATAGCTTGCGGGAACGAAGTCAGGCATCGATCGGTAGTGAATTTGCAGTCCGGCCGCCTGCCCAGGCTCCCATGATGAAGCATGGGCCCCCTCGACGTCGTCACAGTTCGGGAAGCCCGTGCCAACCGCCGTTTCGAAGCTTTTCGCGAGGTTCGTCAGATTCTGGACCGCGGGCAGGATGCCCGCTAGGTCGGGTACATGTGCAGCCATTTATTCATGCCCTCCACGAAGCCATCTGACTTAGGATACGGCAGAGCCAAGCCGCTAGTTACGCTTTTCGGCCGGCCGGTACCTGTCACCAAAGGCGACCAAGGAGCTCTGGAGCAGCGTCATGCTGCCCAGTATGTCCACTGGCCGGGAACGGGTTTCTGCCGGCAGTGGGCTGACCATCCAGGCGGCGAACACGTTATGAGGAATCTTCAGGCTCATCGCCTGGTCAAAGAGGCGCAGCACCGCTTCGTGGAAGAGCCCATCTTTGAGCTGGAAGCCCGGGCAGAAGGTTCCCTCGCCGATGAATACCCGAACTGCCCGGCGCATGGCCTCCGGGTCGCCGAGGGATTGGAAATGCGTCTCCAGGTCTGCCGCTGTCGGCAGGGTGAATTCTTCGCGGATGCTGTTCCAGATATGCTCCGGGACAGCCGGCCAAAACCGCTCAGTCTTCGCATTCGACGCAGTAGGCATGGCCGTCCTTCTCGCGGGCCTTCTGCGAACGGTGGCGGACCAGGAAGCAGGACCAGCAAGTGAACTCATCATCAGCCTGCGGAATGACCTGGACGACCAGCTCTTCGGCAATGAACTCCCCGCCAGGGGTCAGGCCGTCCAGGGCGTCAGCCTCGTCGAGCTCCTGAACCACGGATTTCGCATCCGGGGCTTTGGCGGACTTCAGGGCCTCCAGGGAGTTTTCCTGGGATTCCTTGACGTCGGTGCGCAGCTCATCGTAATCGGTTGCCACGGAGGTGCATCTCTTCTCTGTTGAGGGGGTATTACCGATCCTGCAACGTACAGGACATGGGAAGAATTCCCTGAAAGTGCAGTGCTGCATGGGCACACAATCAGAACCCCAGGGAACATGGGCGTTGCCGAGAGTCAGTCGGCCACTTGGGGTTTCAATATCAGGAAGTGACACCTAGTCTGGGACAGAGCCGATGGCCGAGACATTTGCGGACCCAACCACCGGTTCGTTCGTCTTATAACTCTGGTCTTTGGGGGAACCTTGAGTGATCCGGAATACCCGCAGCAGCAACAGCCGCGCGTCTTCGATACTTCGTTCAATTACATGACCGACACCCCTCCAGGGACTGACCCGGACAGTGGCAGTCCGAATCTCCGGGCGGACCACGAGCTGCTGTGGACCAAGGAGCTGCGACCCGGCGTCGTCTTCGAACCGACCGCGCCGCCGAAGCGTGGGGACGGCTACCTCATCTTCACTGACCCCTCCGAGGCGAGGCATTGGTACGGCAGTGATGCCATCACGCACTCCTACACCGACCGGGCACGTACGAGGTCTCTGGCGAACGCCATCGCCTCGCTGAACGAAGACGAGCGGTCCCGCTACCTGAATCCGCCGTATACCATCGGCAGCGCGATGATCTGGCCCGTCAGGAAGAAGGACCGACCCACGATGAACCAGGCCCGGGGGTTCAGGTCGCTCATCGCCGACCGGATGGATCTGACCCTGGAGTGCATCCGGCGTCATTACGCAGGAGAGCCGGAGAGCCCTCTGGCCGATGTCATCAACGCGTACGCGGACTTCTTTGCGCTCTTCGACGGGTTCAAGGAGTTTGTGGAGTTCTTCCACTTTCAAGACCTCGTGACACCCGACTACGAAGAGGTTCGGTTCTACCTGCCCTTCGACAACTTCAAGCGTTCCGGGATGCCGGCCACAAAAGACGAGTACGTAACGTACCGGGAGGCCACGCTGGAGTTCATCTCGGCACGGAGCCGTCGGATGGCCGCCTGGGTCATGGAGAACCACCCCGGAATTGAGGTTCGCCATACAGACTGACTACCCAGCGACGTCGCAGGGTCAGTCAGGGTCATAGTCCGCGCATTGGAGCCATAGGGGGATTCATGGAACTACCAGCCATCCTGAAAGAAGATAACGTCGAAGCCGCAGCCGAACTGCTCCGGCGCTACTACCTTGAACCGTCCACAAAGACGGGGTTGCTCAGTACCGGCAGTTACTTTGATGAATGGGCGAACCGCGGCGACAACCCGAAGGTGAGGGACAGGATCACCGACAGCGACGCCGTCGCCGTGTCCATGCTCAGCGTCAAAGTGCCGGCCCAGGCCATCATCGGACTGCAGGAGGAGCTGTTGGCGGGGAAAATACGAGATCTCCTGGCTGATATACCCACCGACGTGAAGATGAGCGACCTCACGGTCGCCGAAGCAGAAGCCACTCTCGGGGAGGGCAGCCCCCCATGGCTGCTCTGGCAGGAGCTGAGACGCACACCCAAAACGCGCTGGGATGTCGGGGCCACCACAGCCAGCAAGATCATGGCGAGGAAGCGACCGCATCTCATCCCCATCTGGGACAAAGTAATTGGGGCAGTCGTGGGCAAAGACACCTCTGAAGGCCAATGGCTGAATTGGCACAACCTCTTCATGGAAGACCCCGACCTTGCTGGACGATTGGGGCGCATTCACAAGCTTTCTACGGTCCAGACACCCATTTCCGAACTGCGCATCATCGACGCCATCCTGTGGCGCTACGGCAAGGACCATGGCATCAAGGGCGGGCGAGCCGGCAAACTCGGAATCGCCGGCTGAAGCACAGCGAAGCCACGACAAACTTGGTCGAATCTCGCAACCGTCCGCGCCAGCTTCGCAGCCGGCCGATGTCGTCCGATGAAGGAGTAACTACGAGTTCGGAGCTTCGTATGAGTACGAGCCCCCGACGCGACCGGACAATGCAGTCAGCTCTGCCTCGGTTTCCCTGAACCGGATCACTTGAGGGCCCAATGTGTTGACCCCCTCCGGTCCCTTCACCACGAGGGTTCGCGCTATGGTCCTGCCCAGTTGATCCAGTTCCTGGTTGAGTCGCCGCAATTCTGCCTGCTCGAATTTGGAGCGCTTCATCACTTCAGGGTCCCTGTCGCATTGCGTGCAGCGTCCCCTCGGGCCCACATCAGCCATCATGGTCACATAGATGCCTCTTTGGCCGGATCGCCACTGACCATCCATGATCGAGCACCACTGAGTGTGGAACAGTTTCCCGGTTCGTGTGACGTACACCTGTCCGTAACCTGCCACAGGTGACCCGTCGTCACGGTGGCTTTGCGCCTCAACGCGAACGAGCGGCCGTTCCTTTGCCCGGTGCTCAGCTTTCGCTTCTTCTTTGAGTCGCAGCCTCTCTGCCCGCTTCTCCGCACGCTCCAATTTGGAGCGCTTCTTCTCTTCAGGGTCCTGGTCGCATTGCGGGCAACGTCCCCGCAGGCCCACATCCGCAAGCATGGTCAAGTAGATGCCTCCATTGGTGGCGCGCCAGTGGCCGTCCATGATCCCACACCATTGAGTGTGGAACAGCTTGCCCGACCGGGTCACATACGCCTGACCTTCACCTGCGATGGGCGACCCGTCGTCACGGTGGCTTTGCGGCTCAACGCGGACGAGCGGACGTTTCTTTTGCGCCCCGTGGTCGGCTTTCACTTCTTCGTGTGTGGTGCTCACAACCCGTTCCTTCTCCCAAGACCTCTGCCATATCCTTCCATGATGGGGAGGCCCGCCTCCACCATGCCATCGAAGGGTTGACGGGCAAGCCCGCCGAGTCCAGTACCTGCGGATCAGCACGAACGCGGTGAACGCACTCGACGACACACAATTCCTCGCTGATACCGTGGAAAGAGGGCAAATAGTCTCCTTTTGAAGACGTGTGTGAGTCGGGGGAAGCATGACGGAGTGGAAGCCGGGTTGGTGGGCACGCGCGTTCAGAGGTGCCGGGTCATGGGTGCTGTCGATCCGTGAGGGCCGCCTGCGCGTCTGCGGAATCCCCCGGGAGGTGGACGCTGATGTCATCGACGTCCTCGGACTCGCAGTCGATGAAGGCTCAGGGCAGCTCATCGTCACTCTCGTCCACGGGACGGAGACGGTGCTCAATGGGCTGTCTCGTCGCGCGGTGCGTGAGGTTGCCGCTTCGTACCACTCCGAGCTCGATGAGCGACGGCATCTCGCCGCCCTGCTCTCAAAGGCTGAGGAGCAGGGCGAGGCGGCCAGCCTGTGGTGGTCCCGGGTCCGGGATGTGATGGACCGACTACGGTGGGCGGACCAGGACACGATCGCCGCGCTCGCGGACTCCCGTCCGGACGTCGCTGTGTGGCTGGCTGCCGACAGCGATCCGAGGCTCTCCGGGCTTCCCAAGGGCAAACGTGAGGACCAGCGTGCCGCAGTCGACGCCTGCTGCACCACTGACTTGTCAAGGTGGGCTGCCCAGCGCAACGAGGCGTTCCTGGAGTGGGAGAAAAACGACCTTGCCGACTTCTTCCGCAAGGTCGAGAAGTCGCCGTTGACGGAAGAGCAGACGAGGGCGACGGTCTGCTTCGACAACCGGGTGCGTGTTATCGCGGCCGCGGGCTCCGGGAAGACGTCGACGATGGTAGCCCGCGCCGGGTATGCGATCCGGCGTGGCATCGCCCAGCCGACGGAGATCCTTGCCCTCGCATTCAACAAGAAGGCAGCCGGTGAGCTCTCGGAGCGGCTTGTCTCTCGCCTCGGCGATGACGGTGCGTCGGTAGCGTCGAGCACTTTTCACGCCTTCGGACTGCGAGTCGTCGGTGAAGCCACCGGTCGAAAACCTTCAGTCCCCGATGACATCACCAATGGCAACGGGATCGGGCGGCTCGCGGCGATCGTTGATGGGCTCCGTGACCGGGACCCGGCCTTCCGGCGTGACTGGGACCTTTTCCGGCTCGTGTTCGGCAGGCAACTGCCGGACCTCGGGGACGAAGACGAGCCTGAGACGTGGGACAGGAACAAAGGTATTAACGGCTTCGGCACTCTCGCAGGGGAGGTCGTCAAGAGCCAGGAAGAGGTGATGATCGCAAACTGGCTCTTCCTGAACGGCGTCCGATATGAATACGAGCGACCCTACGCGCACGACGTTGCGGACGCGCACCACCGTCAGTATCAGCCGGACTTCTACTATCCGGACATCGACGTCTGGCATGAGCACTGGGCGCTCGGTTCAGACGGCAACCCGCCGCCAAATTTTGACGGGTATGCCGAGAGTGTGGCGTGGCGGCGTCAGACCCACACTCGATACAGCACAAGACTTATCGAGACAACCTCGGCAACCATCCGGGACGGGTCCGGGTTCGAGCACCTCGAACAGGAGCTCCGCCGACACGGAATCCAACTCGAGGAAGACCCCTACCGGGAGGCGGTAGGGGAGCCTCCGATCACCGAACCAGCCATGATGACGCTGATGCGGTCGTTCATGGCCCACGCGAAGGGCAACCGCCTCACCCCTGACGTGCTGACGCAGCGGGCCAGCCGAACCTTGCGGGCCAGGCTCTTCACACGCCTGTACGGCGTCATCCTCGCCGAATGGGACCGTCAGCTCCGAGCCGCGGGCCAGATCGATTTCGAGGACATGCTGAATCTCGCAACCGATCACGTCGAGTCGGGCCGTTGGATGAGCCCTTACCGGCTCGTCATGGTCGACGAGATGCAGGACACCAGCTCTGCCCGTGCGGCGCTGGTGAGGGCGCTGATGAAGACTCCTGGAAACTACCTTTACGCGGTCGGTGATGACTGGCAGTCGATCAACAGGTTCGCGGGCTCAGACCTCAGTGTGATGACCCGCTTCGATAATTGGTTCGGGACAGCGTCCACCATCTGGCTGGACCGCACCTTCCGGTCCCCGCAGTCCCTGTGCGATGTCGCGGGTGGATTCGTGATGAAAAACCCCAATCAAATCTCCAAGAACGTCCGATCTTCAGCGCCGGAGGCTGACGAGACCGTATGCGCCGTCAGTGTACGGGAGCGCAGCCACTACGGATCGGCCGTTCGGCAGCACCTGACAACCCTTGACTCAGAGCTCACTGAGCCAGCCACTGTGCTGCTGCTCGGCCGGTACTCCCGGTCCAAGGACGATGTCACCTCGGCGCTGGAAGCCAGATACGCCAACCTGACCATCGAGTTCAACACCGTGCACGCCTCGAAAGGAAAGGAGGCAGACTACGTCGTTGTGCTCGGCCTTGAGAGGAACGGATTCCCCAGCATTGTCGAGGATGATGCTCTCCTGCAACTGGCCATGGCCGCCCCCGACTCCTACCCACACGCAGAAGAACGACGCCTGTTCTATGTCGCACTGACCCGTGCCAAGCGCTCAGCGCTCTTGGTGACGCGCGCCGGTAGGGAATCAGCGTTCCTCCTCGAGTTGGTCGGAGATCGTGTCGTCAAGATCCGATCCGCGACAGGCGACGACATCACCCCCGTGGTCTGCCCGAAATGCAAGAAACACACGATGAGGGAACGCAAAGGGCGCTACGGCCGGTTCTTCGGCTGCACCGGGTACCCGACCTGCAAAGGAACGATGAAACTCGCTGATAGTTAGGAACAAGGATGCCTTCCATGTTCCGAGGCGCACGTTCTACGCTTCGCGATATTTTGGCGGCTGACGAGTCCGACCCACGTGGTCGGCCAAGCCGAGCCTTGCGGAATGCAGCACTTGCAGAGGCCATCATCACACCGATACACAGACCACGAGGGTCACCACCCTTAAAAATGTATGCTTTACGGGTGCGAGCCGTTGCCTATATCCGCAGATCCAAAGATCCCACCGAGGGCAACGCGTCGCTCGTCGACCAGCGTGCCTGGATTATGGCGGAAAGCCGGAAGCACCACCACACGGTCGCCAAGCACGACATCTTCGAAGAAGTCGTCAGTGCCTACCGCGACCGGCACCGCCCAGAGCGCGACCGCCTCGAAGGGGTCCTCGCCGAAGGCGACGTCAAGGCGCTCTACGTCCGGGACCTTGACCGGCTGGCACGTCGGTTGATGGACACCGCCCGCATCGTCGACACCTGCAACCGCCACAACGTCACGATCTACACCCATGACCGCGTGTTCGCCCCTCGATCGCCCGACACCATCCTGCTGATCTCCGTCCTCGGCGGCCTGGCGGAGACCGAGGCGGCGACCACGAGCAAGCGGCTGAAGCGCACCGCCGAGAACATCCGCCAGAAGGGCGGCTGGAACGGCCCTGCGCCGTACGGCTGGATGCGGCCCGAGCAGCGCAACGCCGACGGCGTGAAGACGCTGAAGCTGCACCCGGAGGAGAGCAAGACCGTCCGCCGAATCGTCGAATGGCGGCTCGACGGACTCTCCGTCGCCGAGATCGTCCGGGAGCTCAACCAGAAGGGTCTGACCAACCGCGAGGGCCGGCCGTTCCAATACCGCGCCGTCGCCTCGCTACTGCGCCATCCGCTCCTGGCCGGATACAACTCGCTCACGGCCAAGGCCGATGGACGCGGCGGCGGCCCAGGTCCGGACTTCCGCGACACGCGCAAGATCGTCATCGACAAGGATGGGCGTCCGGTCAAGAGTCATGAGGCGGTCTGCACGGAGGCCGAGTGGGAAACCCTGCGCCTGCTGATGAAGCCCCAACCGCTCAAGCGGACCCGGGCCCGCGCCGGAGGCCTTCCCCTGGTCGGCCTCGTCTACTGCGCCGGCTGCGGCACCAAGATGACCAGCAACAGGTCGATGGGTGAGTCGGGATCGTACGTGTGCAACGGACGGATGCGCGGCGCTGACTGCCCCGGCGTTGCAATCAACAGGGAAGCCCTGGAGCGCTTCATCCGCGACGTCGTCGCCGGATCGCTCGACAGCCCCGAGGTGATGGAGCTGCAGGCCGAGAGGCTGAACCAGGCCGCGGAAGGGAGCGCGAGCTCGGAGTTGTCCGAGCTCCACGAACAGGCTGATGCCCTGGGGGACTCCATCCTGATCCTGCGGGCCCAGATCAACACCGCGCCGGCCAGCGCGATGTCGGCACTGCTGAACCGCATCGGTGAGGAGGAGGCCCTCAAGGGCCAGATCGAGATGCGGATCTCGGAGAAGACCGAGGGGCGACCGAGGGCGATCCCCGACATCAGCGGGGCCGAGTTCCTCGAGCTCTCCGAGACGGAGCAGAAGTCGATCATCAGGGCCTTCCTCCGCAAGGTCGTGGTCTACGCCGACGACGGAAAGCGCGGGTCGGTCAAGGGGATGTTCGGCTCCCAGGGCACGAACCTGAGCCGGATCGGCTTCTGGTATCTCGGCGAAGCTGACGACCAGGAGCCGCGCCGCGGGGGCGGGTACTCGCTCATGCCCTCGAACGGCAGCTACCAGTGCCCCAAGTGCGAAGAACCCCGGACGTTCCGCTACCGGAACAACCTGCGCCACCACATGAACTACGCGCACCCGCAGCCAGTGCCGTGTCCTGAGTGCGGCCAGGAATTCCCTTTGCCCGGGCTGCCCAGCCACCGCCGCAACAAGCACGGGGTCAAGGGCTCACGCCAGTCGTGGAGCTGACTCTCGGGGACTAGGCGGCCCGACGGCGACCCAAGTGCGCAGGCTTGGCAGCCTCAGCTGCCTCCGCCCGCCGGATGGCCACCGAGGCCGCCACGGCGGCTCCGGCCTTGATGGCCTCCACCGGGATCGGGCGGACGGCGATCGCGGCTGCAGCTGCCGCCGAGATCTGCACTGGCCTGCGCGGGGAGGCAGATGCAGACGAAGCCACACCGCGTTCAGCGGTGGTGACCTGTCCTGTCATGACTGCCTGCCTCAGATAGCTGTGCTTTGAATGCCTATCGGCACTCTATCAACTAATGAGTCAGAGGATCAATCGAATGGAATCTGATACGAGTCGAATCGTCACACTCGGGGATGAGTCGACGAGATGGAGCGGGCTCAGGCCGCGGCAGCCCCGGTGTCGCTGATCCCGGCCAGCAGCCACTGCTCGGACAAAGGGTCGCGGCGCAGCTCGAAGGTTCGCAGCGCCGAAGTGGACGTCAACCGGACCTGAACCTGCCAGTGTTCGACGCTGATCAGGTCGCCGCTGCCCACCGGTGCCCGCTTGGCGGTGTTCCACCAGTCGGCACGGGTGAACCAGTGCACAGGTTCCGCGGCCACGGCCCAGATCCTGCCGTCATGCCTGACGGCCAGGGGAACCCCCTTCGCCGTGAAGCGGACCTCCACTGGAGCGTCCAGAGGTTTGCTATTTGATGCTGTTGCTGCCACGGGTCCGCTCTCCAAGATTCCTGTTAATCATTTCTTCCCGGCGGGTAACCGCCGAACTCCACACCCAGGTCCGGTACGTCACCGGCCCGTCCTTCCATGTCACTTCGACCGCTTTCGCTGTCCAGGCGAAGACCTCGCCGTCCACCAGTTCTGCGCAGTTCGGGAACCGGATCCATGCCTTGACGGGGATTCCGGGATACCCGTTCTTGGCCGGGAAATGTTCGAAGTCGAGCTCCTCCACGGTCAGCCCGATCGGGCCGGCCCGCCGCGCATACTGCGCTTGCAGTGCAGCGGCGAACTCTTCGGAGGACATAACACAACCTTAGAACACATATTCGAATAGGCGACCCACAAAGATGGCGGCTACGGCCGGCCGCCTCTCTCCCGGGAATCACCTTTGGTCCTGTTTTTCGATCCCCTGGGCACCAAGCTATAAAAGGGCTCCGACAACGTCCGGAACGGACTGATCCTGGTCCGCTGCCGGTTCGGCACAAAGCGGCGCAGTGTCCGACAATGGGGACATGCCAGCTGCTTCTGCCCCCTGCACCGTCCACCACCTCTACTCCACACCCGGTCACCTCCTCCCCGCGTGCGGTGTAACCCCCGGCCCCGACGGGTCCGAGTGGCACACCGGACACGACGCCGGGGTCCTGCAGGCGTTCTCCGCGCAGGGATCCGCGTGCTGCTCTCTGTGTCTGGAGTTGTCCCTGTCATCTCCTGACTGACATGTGCAAGGTGGTACAGGTGGTACGTGGTCTGCCATACTGGTAGAGAAAACAGGTATACGAGTGGAAATCCTGCTCAGCCCCGGCTGAGCAGATCGTCCGTCCAGGCGGGCGTGGATAGTCCAGCTTCGGCTCCCGGGCATGGCCTGGGAACGGGGGCTCGGGGAAACAGTTCTGAACTGTGGAGCCGAGACGCTGGACCTTCCGAACACTCATTGCCTGGACACAGAGCCAGGACGACAGGACCGACCAGAAGGACGAGAAGACCATGGACATCACCAGGACCGCACACGTGACGCGGACGAAGCTGGCCGCGACCGCTGCAGCCCTGGCATGCGCCGCGCTCGTGCTCAGCGGCTGCAGCAGCTCCGGCGGGGACGGGCGGTACTTCGCCACCTCGGAAGGACAGAACGGCGACATCGTCGTCGTGGACGGTGACCAGATCACCTACTTCGACACCGCCAGCCGCCAGGACCTCGCCTGCCACTCCATCAACTCCGTCCTCGACGACCCGAAGGCGGCCGCGGCGAAGGGCGAGCTCAAGGACGCCTACACCGTCCGCGGCACCGGCAAGATCAACGAGTCCAAGTCCTCCGTGGACTGGACCGAGGCTGGCCGCAGCACCACCGAGACCGGCTCGATCAGCTTCGGCAAGGACAAGTCGACCATGGAGTTCGTCTTCTCCAACGGCGTCAACGACGTCGTGCTCGTGCCAGTCGACAGCGAGCAGGGCAAGGCCGTCAAGACCAAGTACTGCGGCTGAGGAGGCTGACCCCTTTGCTGCCCCGATCGACCTGCAGCACCGGAGCCCCGTGGACCACGCGTCCGCGGGGCTCTGCCTTTTCTCTCCCGGGATGCGCCCGCGCGCCAGACAGGATGCAGGAGGTCGGGCATGACGCTCATCGGACCGATCAGGTACTACAAGGGGCGGGTGGCGTACCCCAGCGACGAGCAGCTGCGCACGGCAAGAGCCACCTGGGATTTCGACGACATCCGCCGGCCGACGGACGATGTGGACTGCACGCACATCCAGCTGATCGAAGTCTCCGGCCGCAACGCGGGGGAGCGGCGGCAGCTCGAGGAGGAGAAACTCACACGCTTCTTCGACTACATCGGCACCCGGGCCGGCTTCCGGGTGCTCACCCACCAGAAGAAGCCGGACTCGGCCACTTCGGCCTTCGTTTCGCACGAGATCGTCTACGTCATCGAGTCCCGGCCGACCAGGGGGTACGCCAAGCTCACCCTGCGCTCGGAGCTGCCGCGCAGCGGGACCGCCGGTGCCGTCTCGGACATCTTCAGCGCCGAGGGAATCGACCGCATCTCGCGGATCTTCGACAAGGGCCCCCGGAGGGATTGAGGCCGGTGCTGCAGTACGACTGCCGCCCGACGGGAAAGGAAGACCCCGTGGACATCACGTCCACGGGGTCTTCTTGTGTCTGACTGGCTGGCAGTCCCGTATGAGCCCTACAGCCGTCCGCCCTTCAGGCGCAGCGCCCGGTACTCCTCGATCGTCTCCGGCGGCCGTCCGTACTTTGGCGCATGTGTCTCGACGAAATCGATCTCGGCCCAGGTGTCCCGGTGCCGGACCCGCGACCTGGCCAGCACGGCAAGCGCGGTTACTGAAACGACCACGTTGGCCAGCCACCACAAGATGGCGATGAGGACCGCAGCCTGGACCAGTCTCCGTTCAGAGGAGCCCGTCTGTGCTGCCAGGGCCGCCAGGGCCGTTGAACTACCCAAAGCCATGCACCCGAGCAGGAGCCCGGCCACCCAACCCTCCGTCGGCACCCGCCGGCGCGCCAGATCAGCGGGGCTGTCGCGATGGCGGACCAGCCGCAGCGCCTCGCGCAGGAAGAACACAGCAGCCAACGCGGCCAGGCAGTTCACCGCCAGCTCGCGCGCTCCCTCGAGCCACCAGCGCCCCGAGTGCCACCAGCCCAGCGGAAACTCGTCGCGCGCCTTGCCTCGCAGATTCATCCGTTCCATCCTTTCCCCCGTGGCAGGCAAAGGGCGGCGCACCCCTTGTCGGAGTGCGCCGCCCTCATCACCAACGATCAGTTCTTCGGGTCCTCAGCCGGCTTCCTCCGCGACACGGGACCGTCCGTGCGCTTCGGAGCCGGATCCGCCGTCCGCCGCGGCTGGGCCGGAGCCGGCTGCGACGGCTTCGGGGCCGGGGCCTTCGGAGCCTGAGCCGCCGGTGCCGATCGACGTCCGCTGCGTGGAGTCGGCTGGACACCCTGGCTGCCCTGAGTGCCTCCGGTAACCCGGCCACCGACACGGGGCTGGGTAGAAGCAGGAGCAGGAGCCGGGGCCTGCAGACGCTGACCGGACTGGCCCTGCGCCTGCGCCGGAGCGCCGGTGCGGGGCTGGATCGGAGCCTGCGGGCTGCGGCGCTGACTGCCGTTGGCCTGCGGGATACCGGGTCCCGCCTGCACAGCACGGGAGCCGGAACCCGCGTTGGCCTGCGGCTGCTGGCCTTCGGCGGCCCGCGTCGCCCGGGTGCCCGGAATCCCCGGGACCGCTGCGATGACGGGGTTCACCTGCGCGGGCCCGCCGGTACCAGCGGTGAAGCGCGGGCCCTGGCCCGAGGAGGCCGGAGCCGCCTGCTGTCCGGTGCCGAACTGCGTCGGTGCCGACTGGCCGGCGTCCGCCTTGCGGCCACCGCTGGTGTGCGCACCGCTATCGGTGCCGCCCGTGAGCCCGTCGCGCTTCTGGCCCTGACCCTGGCCATGGCCCTGCTGCCCGGTACCAGGAGCACCCTGCGCGCCGCCGAGCCCGAAGCTCGTCTGGCCGCCGGTGGCCTGGCCGCCCCGCGAGGAGGGACCCTGGCCGGTGCTGTAGCCGAGGTTCGACAGGCCGCCCTTGCCGCTCAAGGTCTGAGCAGTCTCCTTGTCGGAGCGGGAGCTCCCCGCCTTGCCGCCCGTGAGCTGCAGAGGACCGCCCTTGTCGCCCGGACCCTCGGGACCACCAGCGGACGGGCCGCGGCCGCCGCTGTCACCACCACCGCCGGGAACCGGACCGGGACCGGCGGGGCTGCCGCCGTCGGGGCCGGCTTCCGGACCGTCGTTCGGACCGGCGGCCAGGGCCAGTGCGCCCTTCCCGGCAGCAAGCGACTTCTGCTCACCGTTCAGGCCGCCGGCGTTGGTCGACGAGCCCTTGCCGCCACCGGGGGTGCCGCCGGGCTTCGTGGCCCCGCTGCCGCCGAGTTTGCCGCCGACGCCGGAGGCGAGCTTGTTACCCATGGCCATGCCCGCTCCGGCCCCGGCTCCCGCAGCCAGCGCGGGGAGCATGCTGCTCTTGTCCGGCTTCGGTGCGGTGTTGGTCTCGAGGAACTTGTCCACCAGCTTGGTGAACACCTCGTCCATCGCCTGCAGCACGACCTTGCGCACCCGCAGGAGCGCCAAGGTGATGCCGATGATCAGCAGCGAGGAGATCAGGGTCAGGATGACCACGATGATCCCGCCGAGCATGCCTGAGCCCCACAGGCCGTCCTGGGACATCCAGGCCGACACCGGTCCGGAGATGATGTCCGGGATGGAGATCAGCAGCTCCGAGACGAACTGGTAGATGAACAGCGTCACCAGCACCTCGAGGATCAGTGCGACGGAGTAGACGATCACCTTGCTGATCGCGGCGATCGCGCCCAGCGTGGCGAACGGCACCGCGGCCACGAGGCTGAAGGTGCGCTTGACCGCGCCCACCAGCATGCCGATGGCGTACCAGAAGCCGAGCAGGACCATGCTGCCCAGGACGACGCCGGCGTTCTGCCAGTACATGAACTTCGCCGGGCCCGTGCCGACCTGGCTGACCGCCATGTGGTCCTCGCGGGTCAGGCCGCTGGTGACGTTGTTCGAGCTGTACATCGTCATCGAGTCGGGGCCGAAGCCGGTGTTCAGGTAGTTGTACGCCGACAGCGCCGACATGTTGCAGGAAACCGGGGCGTTGTCCGCCCAGACCGAGAACCCACAGCCGTGCTTGGTGCCCTGGGTCGAGAAGCTCGTCGTGTTCCCGCCCGGGTTCGAGGAGGTCAGGCCCTTGCCGCCGACCGCCAGCACCGGGTGGTTGGTCGGGATGTAGTCCGACTCGCCGTGCCCGCCGAAGTTGTCGCTGTCACCGTAGGACTTCTTGTCGATGAACCACTCCTTCTTCACGTCGCTGTTGACCGGCAGGTTGGTGATCGCGCTCTTGATGCCCGACTCGAAGTCCGACGCCGATGTAATTTGGCCCGAGATGTAGCTGTTGAGCATGCCGAAGGTCTCGCCCACGGCGTTGAAGTCACCCGCCGGGCTGCCCTCCATGCCGACCAGGCTGTTCTTCCAGGCCGTCTCGGCATTGGTCGCACCGGGGCCCACGCTGATGTCGCGGAAGGTCGAACCGTGCGCCTGCTTGTTGATCGCCAGTGCCGTCGTGCGCACCGACATCATCGCGTTGTTGCTGGCCTGGCCGTTGTCCCAGGCGATAACGGCCTCATCAGGAACGCCGAGGCGGTCGTTCATCATCCAGGCCTCGAAGTCCACGTACGTGGAGAGCACCACGCGGGTCGGGCCGGCGTGCTGGCCCAGCAGCGAGTCATCGAACTTGTCCAGGACGCCGGTGTACATCGAACCCATCAGCGGAAGGCCCACGCCAATGAAGACGACGCGCACGACGAGCTTCTTGATCGCCGAGCCGCGGTCCATCTTCTTGAACAGCACCAGGCCAATAATCAGGAACCCGATGAAGAGCGGGACCAGCGCCTCCCAGGCGATGGACTGCAGCAGGCCGTACCAGCTTGCGATCCAGTGCTGCAGGCCCGCGAGGGCACCGCCGCCGGCCTGGCCACCGGTCATCCCGTCGGCGAGGTCCTGCTGGTGCGCGCTGTTCGTATTGCCGCCGGAGTCCGCGACGCCGGCGACCGCCTGGTAGAACCACATGAACGGGTTCAGCACCTTCAACAGCTGGATGATGAGATAGAACAGCGTGCCCACGGCCAGCGCCATCGCGTAGAGCAGCCAGATCGCGCCGCCGCCGATGAGCGACAGGATCTGTCCACCGATGCCCGAGGACATCGTGTCCAGGCCGAGGTCGGCGTTGGCCGCGCCGAAGTGGGCGTAGTCCACCATGCCGGAGTAGACGTTCTTTCCGCTGCCGCTGGCTGTCGCATTCAGCGTGTCGTACCCGATGGTCTGCGTGGAGCCCGTCGCCTCGGCGAAGAGCCAACCGACTACGTTGAAGAGGCTGAATTCGGAGTCGGCGTAGCCGAGCATGTCGCCGCCCGTCGCCGGGTCGGCGGTGATCGCCCGCCAGTCCTCGTTCATCCGATCCTCGGGCTTGTCCTTGCCTTCGGGAGAGTTCTCCTGACTGAAGTACGTCGAGGCATTCGACGCCAGCTGGTACAGCGAGTAATTGTCGCGGTCCTCGTCGTCGGCAGCGTGCGCCGATGGCGCGAACACCGTCATCAGCAGCGGCACAACCAGTGCCACGAGCAGCGACAGAGCCAGGACGCGCACCAGCCCGCCCCGGGCAGTCGCCGCGGCCCGGGCCCGCGCCGCGAGCGTGATGGTCCCGTTCATCTTTCCCTTCCTGTCTGTCGTGTCCGTGATGGCCGTCATGACTTACCCAGCTTCCACGGGGCCGTCCCGGCCTTCTTCATGGCCTTCCTGCGGTCGGCCCGCCCCACATGGTCCTCGGAGCGGTCCTCCTCGGACTCGACGCTCTGGCGGGCACTGGTGAGCTTCGCGCCGGGTGCCGGCTCGTCCTTCATCAGCTGGTCCATCCGGGCCGCCTCGTCGGCCTTGGCGGCCTCCAGACGAACCTGCCTGCGCTGGGCCTCGCGGAAGGGGTTGATCCCCAGCGCGAGGTCGAGGTGGAAGACCACGTTCGACACGTCCCGGCGCAGGTAGGTAAGGTTCTCGCCCTTGGTCGTGATGAGCTGGGCGAGGTCCGGCGGGATCTGCTGGTGCAGCTGCTTCTGGTACTCCGCCACCGTGCGGTCGCGCATCGGCCCGAAGAGCGTGTAGTCCGCGGCGTCGAACTTGTTGAAGTCCGAGTCCGCGAGCATCTTGTCCACGTCGTTGTAGCTGTAGACCACGCGGCCGCCGCGCTCGTGCATGTGGTCGAACTGGTCGTGCAGGTACTTCTTGACGCGGTCGTCAATCTGCTCGGTGCCGTGGATCACCACGGTGTCCCCGAGCCCGAGCTTGCCGACGGCGAAGCCGACGATGTTGACCAGCTGGGCCATGGCCACGCCCTTGCCGCGGCGCATCAGCCGCGAGAAGTCGTAGACCACGCGCCGGGCATCCCGGACCCCGTCCACGGCCGATGCCGTGTGGTTGTTGAACAGGTCGCCATTCGTGCTGAGCATCGTGTTCGCGATGCCGCGCAGCACGTTGTACGCGCGCAGCTGGTCGGGGTCGGTCTTGCTTGAGTTCAGCAGGGCCTTGTGCGCGGTGTCGAGGTACGAGACGAACATCTGCAGCCGCGGCACCTGCTGGTGCGGGATGTTGACCACGCGCAGGCGGTGCCGCTGGTCCTTGGCGTTGTGCCGCCACATGCCCTGCTCGACGTAGAAGTCGGTCGCCGTGTCCTCCAGCGCGGAGCGGATGATCGAGCCGATTGCCCCGTCCGTGGTCTCGTAGAGCTGCTCAAACATCAGCTTGAGCTTCTCCATCTGCGCGGCGAAGACCGTCAGTTCGTCGTCCTCGTCGCCGAACAGCTCGAAGGGGTTGACGTCACCGCGGTTCAGGTCCACGCGCGAGGTCAGCCGCTCGAAGTTCGGGCCGAGCTTGTCCAGGTCCGCCCCGTCCAGCACGAGGTGGACCACCGAGCCGTTGCCGAGCATGCAGGCCTGCGAGATCTTCGAGCACCACATGTTCGACACACGCTGGCGGTCCAGGTACTCGCTCAGGGTCGCGTCTGCCACGACAACGTGGTGCTCGTACCGGTTCACGTCCATGAGTACGGCCGAGTTGTTGACGTCGCCGACCATGTAGCCGACGTACTCGCCGCCCCGGTCGTTCAGGCCGTTAGTCACCAGCGAGTACGAACCCGCGAGCTCGGTCGAGGTGAAGTGGAAGCCCTTGCCGCGCTTCTTCTCGTTGTTCTTGAACAGGCCCGAGAGTTCCTGGCGCTGCTCGCCGGCGTACGCCGCAGCCTTCAGCGTGCCGAAGCGGTCGATGTACAGCCGCGTGACGCGGTCGACCGAGTCGTCCAGCGTCTCCAGGTCCGGAGCCTTGAGAAACAGGCGGTTGTGCACCGACAGGTAGCTCGCGCCGTCCTGGATCTCGCCGATGGTGACCTCAAGGTCGGAGGAGATCTTGGCGGCCTTGCGCTTGGAAGAGGTCGTGCCGGTCTCCTCCTGCTCGTTCGCGTCAAGGCGGTCGAGCTTCTCCGACTGCTTGGTGAACGAATCCACCCACTTCTCGTCCATCCGGCGCACCTGCTCCAGGACGACCGCGGTGACGCGCTCGTCGAGCCCGTCCGGGATCCGGTCGATGCCCCAGAACGCGGCGAAGTTGTCGTGCGCGGCGTCGTCGTGGAAGAACGCGAGCACGCACGCCACGGAACCGTCGACCTCGAAGTAGTCGGAGCGGAAGACGTACTTCTCCCGAGGCTTGAGCGCCAGCAGGTGCGGATACGAGTCGAACCGCCCCTCCAGCTTCTTCATCTCCTGGCGGCGCTGCCACCAGTTCTTGTTCGGCTCGGCCACCTCGGCCGGCTCAGCGGCGACCGCCGGCGCGGTCACCTCGGACGGCTCCGCCGTCCCGCCCGTGGCGGGATCGCCGTCGAGAGCGGCCTCCAGTTCATCCACGCCCGGCACGGCCGTCGCGTCCCCGCCCCGGGGCTTCTTCCCCGGAATGCCCAGCTGCGCGCGGGCCTTCGTCATCAGCGCCATGTCACCCTTCGTCCTTCCTTTGTTCGTCCAGCTCGGCCCGGTCAGTTCAGTGAGGCCTTGAGAGAGTGCAGGTCGTCCTCGATGCCCTGGTAGAAGACCCGCAGCATGGGCTCGGTCTCCTCGCGGTCGAGGACCGTAGCCTCCTTGATCATCAGCGCGGACCCCTCGACCTCGGACTGCAGCACCATGTGCGCCCGGCGCAGAGCGTCAGCGCTCTTGCCCTTGAGCAGCAGGTACTGGTGGATCGAGGTGAACTTGCCACCGACGTGCTGCGTGAGGATGTCATACTGCTCGTTCTGCAGCTCGATCAGGTCAGGGTCGCGGACCGCGAGGGCGTGGTTGCGGTGCTCGAGCGAGGCCACCTGGTGGTAGATCCGCTGCGGCTCCTTCGTGGTGACGAAGGCCCACTCGCAGTTCGTGTCGATCTTGCGCCAGAAGGCGTCGACCCGGTCCAGGATGCCGATGCGGTCCTCGTCGAAGAGCAGGTACGACGCTGAACCGACGACCAAGTAGACCTGCCCCTCACCGCCGTCGGAGAAGTGGATCCGGCCGTCCTCCTCGATGCCGTCGATACCGACGATCGAGTGGAAGTCGCTCGGGTCCGAGCTGCGGCGGGTGAAGACGTTGCGTGCCCGGGACGGGGCGTATGCCAGCAGGGCGGGCACGTTCATCGCCCGCAGCTCCTTGGTCTTGGTCATGCCGCCGAAGTAGACGATCAGTGCCAGGCCCCAGATGACGAAGAGCGTGATGAACACCGGACCCGAGCTCGCCACGAAGGTCTGCGTCACCGCCCACAGCAGCGCCAGCGCGCCCCCGCCGAAGAAGAACAGCTGCTTGATGGGGGAGGGCTTGGCCGCCCAGCCGCCCTTGCTGAGCGTGATCTCGTGGTCGAGGAACGACCTGTTGAGGCTCGTCGGCACCTTGTACGACATCTTCGCCATGAATCTCTCCCTGCTGCCACCACTGATTTGTCTGCGCCTGTCCGAATGCCCTCATAGATGAGGGATACATGACCACTCTACCTTAGATAGACCTATCGAATCGAGCGCGACTGACGCAAGAATGGCACCGCCCAGCGACTCGGACGTGCGATCCGATGCCGTCGGGCGGTACCGTGGCGTGCTGATTTAAGTGGACGGGCAGTCTATCGGACTGGCATCCGAATAATCATTCAGGAACGAGTCCGCGCAACCTCAGCCGAAGGAGGGGACGAGCTTCTTCTTGCCGCCCTCGTTCCTCCACTGAAGCTCGGCGTCGAACTTCTTTCCCTTGCTCGAGGTGAAGCCCGTACCCTTGATCGTCTTGCCCGCGGCCAGTGCCGCGAGCTGGTCGTCGGTGAAGGCAACCCCGCACCAGCTCTTCGGCGGGGAGTCCAGGGAGGCCTCGAAGTCAGGCACGATCTTCTTACCCTCACCCTTCTTCTCCTCGCGGAAGAAGACCTTGCACTGGAAGCGGTTGCCCTTCTTTGAGACGAAGTCGCTTGACTCGACGCCCTCGCCAACCATGAGGCGGTCGATCTCCTCGGGCGTAAAGGTGTAGTGGCACCAGGACGCCGGCGGCAGCGCGTTGCCGCTGGCGTCGCGCCGGCCGAAGCCGAGCTTCTGGAACCCGACGAAAGTCCGGCCCTTGAAGGTGCCCTCGCCAAGCTCGCCGAAGACCTCATAGGCCTTGCCCGTGGTGCTCTTCGCCGAAAACTCGATCGTCTCCCCGGCCAGCAGCCGGGCGACCTCGTCGTCGGTGAAGCGGTGGCCGCCCCACTCACGCGCGAACACCACATCCTTGCCCGTCTTGGCCCAGGTGCCCTGCGCCCGCTCCTTCCGGGTGACGGCCTCCTCCTTGAGCCCCAGTGCGGAGCGCATCGTCGCGGCGTTCTTCTGCATGGTCGCGATGTCCTCGCGCACCCAGTCGGCCACGACCGCGAGGCGCTCCTCTGCGCTCGGGCCGGTGCCTACGGCAATCTCCTTCATATCGGCATAGACCTTCTCGGTCAGCGCCAGGTCGCCGATCCGGGTGCCCGGAAGCAGCCGCCAGCTCATGTCCCCGGCCTCGGCGAGGGTGAGCTTGCGGCCCTTCTCCAGCAGCAGCGGGTACTTCGTCTTCGTCGAGGTCACCTCGGAGTACGTCGAGGTCCGGGTGGCACCCGTGCCCACGTCGCGCTTCTCCAGCTGCTTCATCAGCCACTTCATGCTCGGGTGCTCGGGGCGCTTGTTCGCACCCTCGAAGACGAAGGGCTCAGCGTTGGTGCCCAGGCCCTTGGCCGACTCGTTCTCGTCGCCCTCGGCGGTGTCGTCGCCGGCGTCCGGATCGAACACCGCCTTCCAGCCCGCCGACATGGGCACGTTGGCGATGCCCACGAAGTCCGGATAGTCCTTGACGTGGCCCTTCTGCTGCTCGTAGACGTAGTCCTCGGCAATCATCGCCAGGTAGTTCTTGCCTAGGGTCTCGTAGATCAGGCGGCCGGCCTTGCCGAAACGCTGCTCGACGTCGTCCAGCGAGGACGGCACCTTCGGGCCGGGACGGTTCGCACCGTGCGCCCCCTGCGGCTTCACGTGGGCCTTGCGCGGCTCGCGGTGCGTCAGATGCTTGCGATCCACCCCGACCACGCCGGCGATCTTGTCCACCAGAGGCGCAAGCTCGTTGAACTGCTCAGGCGTGATCGTTTTGTCCTCGGTGCGCGGGTAGCTCACGACCTGGGCCTCGTACATGGACTGGTAGGTCGAGAGCACCAGCTGGGCCCTGATTCCCTTGCCGACCAGGATGGACGAGAGTGCGGCCAGGTCCAGCAGCTTCGGTGGCGGGGTCTGTTTCGTCGCCTTGCCGTCGAGCACGACGGGGGAGGGGTCGTACTGGTTCGGCACCTGGTCCTTCTGGTCGAACCGCGGCTCCTCCGGGTTCGTGTACATCACGTCGTTCTCGTCACGGAACCGGTTCTGGAAGAACGGCTTCTTGACGTAGTCGTTATACGCCTTCAGCTGGTCGCCGACGAGCTTGACCATCGCCGACTTCAGCCGGCCCTGGCGCAGCACCATGTCCTGCCCGGACTGGCGGGCCATGTTCGTGGCGATGCGGGTGAACTGCATCGAGAGCAGGTCGAACTGTGAGCGGTAGCGCGCCTTGCGGTACTCGTCGAAGTCCAGGAGTGACGGAATGACCTTGCGCGCGGCGAAGGCCTTCTGCAGCGAGGCCGGAGCCTCATCAGTGAAGTACATGCGCGACCACTTGCCCGGCTTCAGCCCCAACTCGAGGAAGGCATTGACCGCGATCATGCCGCCCTCGCCCGTGGGGTCGACGTCGGTGGCGATCGCGATCTCGTCGCACTTGCCCAGGGTCCGCTTCACGTCCGCGGCGACAGCGCTCGCGTTCTTGATCACCTCCAGGCTCCAGTCCAGCTGCTGAGGGTCCCAGGGCAGGTTGCCCAGGTCCCAGGTCCGGTACTTCCCGGCCACGTCCGGATCCGCCACCATCCGGTGCGGATCGACGAACTCGTACAGGTGCCCCCGGGCGTGGGCGATGACGAACTGCTCCCCGTTGTACGTGCCGTTCATGCCGCCGAGGGCTGCAGCGAAGTGCCGCGCCGCGCTCGGCTTCTCGGTGAGGATCCCGACAACCATCATGACTCCCTTTCGTCGGTGACTCATAAACCAGTCGACTCATAAATCAGTCACAAGTCTATCGATAGAATGAGTTGAATGGCGAGTCTAAGCGAGTCGCACAGCGAGTCGAATGGGAGCGGCGAGACCCGCGCCGGCACGCCGGTCAGAGAGGGCCTGGATCATTCACGGCGACCCCGGATCGAGGTAACGTCTATAGAGTCGCCACCCGCTCACGCCCGACCCAGGAGCACGAATCCCATGGCCCTCGACCACGCTTTCCTGCGCACACCACAGGACTTCAGCAGCATGCTCATCGAGATGCAGGAGGGCAGCTGGCCGCCGGACGAGGCGGACATCATCCGTATCGCCCAGGGGTGCTCGATGCTGATCGAGTGCATCGATGCCTGGGAGAGCGCCACGCACGGCAAGAACGTCTTCGACGTCGCCCGCGGAGAGATCTGCACGGCCGACGTACGGCGGCTCCTCGCCCAGGAGGTCTCACTGAGCTACGAGGGCGACGTCGCGGTGCTGCTGGTGCCGCCTGCGGACGAACGTGTGCGCGTGGAAATCCGTGCCGACGTCGACGAATACCAGGGCCTGCTGCGCCGTCCGGA
The DNA here is from genome assembly GCF_048595705.1 of Paenarthrobacter sp. TA1.8. Lineage (NCBI taxonomy): Bacteria > Bacillati > Actinomycetota > Actinomycetes > Micrococcales > Micrococcaceae > Paenarthrobacter > Paenarthrobacter sp. TA1.8. Next base: position 2,919,986 of record NZ_CP184287.1, on the reverse strand, counting down.
GATGGTCCTGGATTGGGAGCAGGATGGTAAGCAGCACGAGCACTACATCTCACTCAAGCCCAAGGGCGCGCACTGGTACATGCTGTCGCAGCTGCGTGACGACATGAAGGAAGGCCGGCTCACCGTCCGGTCCTAGCTCCGCCTCAGCCGCGCCAGAGCTCGAGCGACTCCCAGCCCACAGGCGCGCCCATCGACTCGATGGTCAGGGCGTGTGAGACCGGGAATTGGCGAAGCAGAGCCGCCAGCCGACCGGACCAACCGGTGTCCGGGTCGATGGCGCGCAGCAGGTACGCGATTACGGCCAGGGCGTTGTACGTGCCGAAGACACCCTTGGCGGTCTGCTCATCGCGCAGGTGGTCCAGCACCGGCACCACTCCGACCTTCGGCCGCGACGGCGCGTTCTGGAGCTTGCGGTTGAACAGTCGGGCATGGTGGGCAGCGACGTTCCGCACGTAGTTCAGGCTGGCGAGCCAGCTGATCATGACCTTCTTCGTCGGCACGCCGAACTCACGGGCAATCTCCTCGGCATCCTGCTGGTGCATGCCGCGGTAAAGCACGCACAGGTGTCCCAGCTCAAGGATCTCCGTCAGCGCCCACACCGGCATCCTGTCGTCGTACTTCTGCCTGAAGTGCTCCACGAACTGCTCGTCGGAGCTGGCCCGCCGCTCGTTGACGCGCTGGAGCCAACGCACATGCGGGCTCGGCGCGGGATCCCGCACATCGGTGCTCTCGGCTGTGAAGGCCTCGGTGAAGCACTCCGGGTCCTCGTAGGCGAAAGGGGACCGGCGGCCGAGGACATAGCCGATCCGCATCCGCGCGGCGACCTCGATGCGTTCGACGCCGTCCATGACGAGCATGCGCAGCTGCCGGTCGAAGTCGATGATCTCCTCAGCGTGGCGCAACGTCGTGCCCGGCCGGTAGCCGCTGAGCACCCGGATGCGGGAGCGCCCGTCCTCGTCGGCGTAGCGCTCGGACTCGCGGAAGGGGTAGAGGTAGCCGGTGAGGCGGTAGTAGCCGACGGCACCCAGCAGCACGGCTGCCCGGTCCCCGACGTCGGCCCCGTGCCACGCCAGCCGGTCGATCTGCGCGTCGACCGACAGCCATGGCTTCGCGTACTCCGCCACGTTCCTCCCCCTGAAAAGAAAATCAGCCCGCGCCTTGCGGCAACGGGCTGATCGTGATGGCTATAAAGTAGCACGGATCGTCTGTCCATGCATCGCTGATGCTGTACGGCGCTGATCACCGTCCGGGCGGCAGCGCGACGCCCAGACGAACCCGGTAGGCCTTCAGGACCTTGCCGAGCGTCTTCAGGTTCTCCGGATGGTCTACACCGGACTCCAGCTCCCTGATCCGGATCGGACGGACGCCGGCGACCTCGGCGACCTGCTTGTGGGAGGCCTTCCCCCGGAGCTTGACCAACAGGTCCGGCAGGTCCTCGTCAAGGTCCTCGAACATGCGGAACTTCTCGGCGGCCCCCATGCGGGTATGACCCAGGTGCCAGTGGCCACAGTGTCCACAGCTGTACCAGCTCGTCGAGGGATCCTCGCGGAGCCGGTCCGGAATCTCGCCCTCGCTGCGGTAGCGGCGCTTGAAGACCTTCTTCCCTTCGCGCATGGTCGTGCACTCGCGCGGGGCGTCCTCGGCCCGGGAGGCGGGGTTGGACATCCCCGCGCACCGGGGAGCGCAGTACAGCCCGAGCAGCACCGGGTCCTGGGGACGCAGCGCCAGACCCTTGCCACACCCCTTGCACCGCTGTCTCTTCGGGAACAGCACCTCAGCCACGCCCGGCCTCCTTCATTTCTGCGTTGCCGGACCGGTCGTCGCGGCCCTCCTCAGCCTTCTTCCTGGCGCGCCTCTCGCGCGCCGCCGCCCGGATCCGGGCGCGGTAATCGGGGTCATCGCGGTACCGCTGCCGCTGCCGCTGCTTCTTGCGCTCGGCCCGCTGCGGGTCCGCGGCGATGTACCTGGCGCTGGCAGCAGCCTGGTCGGCCCGGAACTGCGGGTCCTGGCGGTACCGGCGGGAGTGGTCGCGCTTGCAGGGACGGCACACCCAGGTGCCGTCCTTGGCCCAGTAGCCGTTGTCGGCGTCCATCGTGTGCCCGCGGGCACAGGTACGGCTGCCCGGCCGGCGCAGCGGCTTGGCCCCCTTCTGCATGTGCCCGGGGTTGACGCAGGCACTGCGACCACAGGCCATCCGCAGGATCTCGTCCTGCGTCAGGGACCCGAGCCCGAGCTCCTGCTGCAGGGCCTCCCAGGCGTATCGGCGCGGCGTGGCCGAGGATCGGCCGTTCGACAGGCCGAAGCGGCCCGAGGCGGTCCAGACCCAGCAGCCTGTGCCGTCGAGCCTGCCCGCCTCCTTATCGACCTTCTCCCGGAACCGCTCGGCGTCGGTCGCTGTACTCCTGTGCGTGGCGGTGCTCACCGGATCGGCCGCCCTTCCCGCTCGCGCTCGAGCTTCGCCTGCTTCTTCGTCGCCTCCCGCACCCGGTCCCGGACGAAGACCGCGTCCTTGTGCGTGATCGGAGCCTCGTGGACATTGTGCGAGCCGCGCAGGAAGTTGCTCGTGCGGTCCGCGATCGAGTACGCGAGTGCCTGCTCGATCGCCGCGCTGGTCTCCTTTACCTCACCCAGCTGCCCGTGCAGCGCGGCCAGGCCTTGGGTCTGCTCACGGCCCATCTGCTCCAGGGCTTCCATGCGCGCCGCGATGCTGCCCAGCAGCGGATCACGGGAGCGGAACAGCTGCGCCGCGCGCCGGGTGGCAGCATCGGTCGCCAGTCCAAGGTCGAGCTGGGCCAGCAGAAAGGCCGTGACCAGGCTTGCCTGGCTCAACCGCTCGGTGAACTCGCGGGCCGCCGTGTCGCCGACGCCGAGCTCACGGACGGCCGCTGAGCGCAGCTGCTCCCGCAGCGCGCCGACGATGGCCTCGGGCAGGGCCCGGACGGCAGGCTGGCTCTTCACGCCGTCGAGCCGGAAGCCGCTCTGTGGCAACGACTCGCTGCCCTCGTCCCCTCCGCCGGAGCCGCCCCTGGCCGCCGCAGACTGCACGGCCTCCTGATGGTCGGTGTGCTGGAGCGGGACGGGCGGGAGGAGGTTGGCATCTTCCGGCGGCGACACCGGGAGGGCCGCGGGGTGTGCTTCGGCGTCTGCGTCGTCGTGCACCTGCGGCATCGCTGCTGTGTCCACGACGACGGCGTCGCTCTGGGCCGGGGGAGTGGCGCTGCCTGCTCCCGAGCCTCCCCGCTGGCCGGCACCGGTTTCCCGGTCAAGGTTCTCGGCGCTCTGCTGCGGGGCCTCATCCTTCTCCGGCGTGTCCTGCTCCGGCTCCGCCGGCTGTGCCCGTTCCTGGGCCCGCTTCAGGCCCTCGCTCCCGCCGGTCCGGTACGCATCGAGGAAGGACGTGTCGACGTCCATCAGCTCGTCGGTGGACGGCATGATCTCGTTCAGCCCCTGGCTCACGTCAGCTCCCCGTTCTCCTCGTCCAGCAGATAGTTGTCGCCCCTGGTCAGCCCGAGCAGGGAATCGAAGCCCATGGTCACGACCCGCTCGAGGTTGGCGTTGTTCGTCGAAAGCGCCTTGAGCTCGTCGACGACCTGGTTGATGCGCGCGGTGAGCAGATCAGGGATGTCGAAGTCGAGATTCTCGCGCCGGATCTTCTCGGCGATCGCCTCGGCGTAGTACTCGTTGGCGGAGGGGTAGCCGCGCCGCTGCGCCCAGTACTCCGCCCGCTGCTTCTCGTCCGAGGACAGGCGGGTAAAGACCCGCTCCCTGCGGTCGCTGCCGTTCTGGTCGGTGCTCGGTCCACCGGACCTGGTCGCAGCCCGCGCAGCGGGAGGCGCAGCCTTCGGCTCGTCGACGACGGTCATGTCTGGCCTCTCCTGTCATATTCGACTGATGTACGAGTCCATTCTAACGTCATTCGAATGCCTGTCACGAATGATTGGGCAATGACTTGTGACAGACCTTTGGGAGAGGTCGGGCAGAGAGGTAGGGTCATCTGCGTCACCCGGTCAGCGCCTGATCGCGTGTCCCAGGCGGCCTCGGTTCCTCGACCCCAAGGCCGGGGCCGCTGGACGTTGGTTCGCACCTCCCGTTCGTGGGAAAAAGAGAAGGCCCCGACGCGCATGAAGCGCACCGGGGCCTTTATTCCTGGCTGCCGTCCCAGAGCCCAGGCCTGTCCAGTCCGCCCGGCATTTTGCTCCACGTTGCGCGCCGTTCCCGCCCGGGCGTACGATTCCATCGAACATATGTTCGAAAAGGAAGTGGACATGCAGGCCTCGCAGCCAGAACCGTTGGCGCTCGACGAGCCGCTGATACTCCCGTTTGCGCCGGAAGCCGTCGCCTGCGGCTTCCCCAGCCCTGCAGAGGGATATTGGTCGGGGGACCTCGATCTTGTCCAGCACCTGGTCCGGGACCCAACCTGCACATTCGTCTGGCGTGCAGCCGGCCATTCCATGACCGGAGCCGGAATCAATGACGGCGACCTGCTGCTCGTGGACCGGGGGATCGATCCCGTTCCGGGCAAGATTGTGATCGCCGTCGTTGACGGCGAATACACCGTCAAGCGGCTGGACGTCATCCAAGGACGTACCGTTCTCGTGGCAGAGAACCTCGACTATGCGGACATCGTTCTCCACGAACACACGGAGATGTCAGTCTGGGGCGTGGTCACATGGATTCTGTCTCCTGCGAAAATCAAACGTGGTGTCAGACCCCGCCTATAGTCTCCAGCCGTGGCAATGACGACTCTGACCCCAGCACCCGATCAAATCGCTCTCGTAGACTGCGTCTCCTTTTACGCCAACGCGGAGCGTGTCTTCGACCCCACGCTGCATGACCGGCCGACCCTTGTCCTCTCGAACAATGACGGCTGTGTGGTTGCCGCGTGCCCGCTGGTGAAGGAGCTCGATCCTGACATCATGGGCAAGCCGTGGTTCAAGATCCGCGGCTGGTGCCAGGCCAAGGGCGTCGAAGCCAGGTCATCGAACTATGAGCTCTATGGCTCGCTGAGTGCACGGGTTGCCACCATTCTGGGCCGCTTCAGTGCGTGGCAGGAAGTGTATTCGATCGACGAAAGCTGGCTGAAGCTGCGGGGGGCTCCTGAAGAACTCGAATCACGGGGACAGGAGATCCGACGGACTGTCCTCCAGCTGACCGGAATTCCTGTCCGCGTCGCGATCGGTCCCACGAAGACCCTCGCCAAGGTAGCGGCTCTCGGCATCAAGAAAAACCCCGCGTTCAATGGTGTTCTCGATCTCCGGCGGTTTTCGGAGGAGCAGCTTGACCGGATCCTTGACTCCCTCCATGTGACTGACCTCTGGGGCGTCGCCGGGCGTAACGGCAAGCGCCTGGCTGCGCTCGGCATCCACACGGCCAGAGAACTGCGCGACGCTGATGCCAAATGGCTCCGCAAACGGTTCTCCGTCGTCATGGAAAGAACCATCCTGGAGCTGCGCGGGCAAAAATGCATCGAGCTGGAGACCCAGCCGCCGGCTGCCAAGGACCAGCTGATCTATTCCAGGAGCTTCTCGCGCAAGCTTACGGACCCTGACGAGATGCATCAGGTTCTGTCGATCTACGCCCAGCGGGTCTCAGCACGTCTTCGGGCCCAGGGGTCCGTCGCCGGCGTGCTCTCGGTGTGGGCTTCGACCGGCTGGGCCGACGAAGGAACCGTCCCGCATTCAGCCCACCGGGCTGTTCCGCTGGCCATGCCGACCGATGACCCGATCGCGCTTACGAAAGCTGCCAGTGTGATCCTGCCTGATCTGTTTCCGACCGCCGGTATCCGCTACGCCCGTGCAGGAGTTGTACTCACGGGACTGCGCGCGGGTGACGGCGTTCAGTTCCTACCTGTGTTCCAATCCGAATTCGAAGATCGGGGAGTAGGGAAGGTACTTGACGAAATCACGAGAAAGCTCGGCGCGCAGGCAGTGGGTGTGGGCCTGGGTGGCATGAAGACCCCGCCGGCGTGGGAGATGAAGCGCGCCATGCTCTCGAAGCGCTGCACGACCCACTGGGACGAGCTGCCGGTCGCTGTGGCATAGCGGGGTAAGGGAAGCGCAGGACCTCAACAGCACCCGCGCCGGCAGCAAACTCGAGCAGCGACCTGCCACATTAAAGCGCGGCTTCGAGTTCCTCCGAGGAATACCCGAACATGTAATCCTCATCCTTACCGTGTGAGGCCCAGATCTGAGCTGCATCGTAAACACTCAGCGCCTCGCTGTCGTCATCGTCATCGTCATCGTCATCTAGACCGTAGCGACACTCAAGGCAGTACATCTCGGAGTAAACAAACTTTTTCACCAGGGGCGTCCCACAGTTGGGGCACGGGGGCGTTTCACCCTCGTAGACATCGATCTCGTCCCAGCTTTTTTCCTTCTTCGCAAGGAAATCAAAGATACCCAAAGGCCCTACCGTCCCAATACGTCCCGCCGAAGCCGTTTCTGATATGACATAAACCGCTGACGACAAGCACAACCGCAATTTTCGACACGGTCAGTATCGCATGCGCCTGTTAGGTACTACCTCCACGCGAGTAAGGCGATACCTGGACGAACTTTGTTTCGGTGCCGCCGGGACCGTAGTGCTGCACGCGCTGGTGCCCGCTGACATTATGCTCGGTCGGAGACTTTCTGCTGGCCTCCTCGCCGATGCCCTCGAAAGCCGCCTCCGTGAACTCAGGGATTTTCTCCCAGACCGCCGCGCTGACCTGCTTGAATACTTCGGGCGACTTCAGTGTCAACAACGTGACCGCGCCAGCAGCCGCAAGAGCGCCAACGGCGAGACCTGTCTTGAAAGCCGGATGCTCCTTGATCCGCTGCCAGCGGGTCGGGCCCTGGCTCATATCCTGCTCGCAGGCTCCGGCGGCCTCAGGGTTGGGCACTTCAATGGGCTCAGACTGGACTGACTTGTCCTTGGGCTGCTGAAGACGTGATGGATTGAGCGGCTGCGCCCGATCGAACGGGCCTTCTTGATCATGACCGGGCACTCAGGCAGTCTATCCTTTACCGGCAATCCCAGTCTCGCTCCGGTCTTAGGCAGGCTACTCACTGCGCATGCTGTTACTTGACAACTTTCTCTTCTCCAACGGACAGAGGACGGCCGGGCAGGGCTCTATGCTCAGAGCTATGGAGGTTGAATTGACCATTGAAGATGCCCAGGGCGAAATGATGCGCGTCAGCGCGACGGGCCCCGACTATGGCACCACCCTGGCTGCTGCGAAGGCCAAAATCCCGGAAGGATCCCGGATGATCATCATTCGCGTTCCGGACCGTGAGGTGTAACCGTTTCAGTATGCTCCTCCGCCCGGATACCCTGCTGAATTCCCAGCAAGGTCCTGGTCCGGCCTGAAGCAAGCAGTCCGGCATCAGGAAGCACCAGCCATACAACCAAGACAGCGCCCGTCAAGGTTGGTCATTGCCAGGTCTGGCCACACCAGCAACGGCCCTCTTTGTGTTCCTGGATGACCAAGACCCGTTCCTCGCCGAGCAGAATGATGTCTTCGTAGCTGAGCATGCCTCCAGTGCAGCATCGGTTGCCGACTGCCGGTAGGGGAGTCCTGGCGTATGTGGAAAACCGCAGGGACGATCAAGCTCGTTCCGGTATGCCCAGCCGCCTCGATCCGGTGCCCTTCAACCTCCGTCCGAACCGGGCCTATCATGAGGGAGGGGGACACCTATTGGCCGCTTGTCGGGACAGGTCATGGCACCACACAACGCGAATAGGCGGGACAACCGCATCCCTGGAATTGCAACATTGCGCCCCGGGCACCGCATCAGGGAAATACGCCAGGACCTCCATGACCGACACCCTGCCCGGGCCCGCTACCAGGTCATTGCTGCTCATCATCCGTTAGCCGGCGGGGCACCCCTTGTGCCCCCGGCCTCGGATGAATATCAGATCCGTCTCTACGCGCGGTCCCGCAGCGGAGACGTAAGGGTGCGACTCGCCGCGGTTAGGGAGGCCATAGCAACCTCGCCATATGTCTGGGAGGACCTTACCGACGATGGTGTGCGGGAATGGGTTGAGCCTTCGATTGAAGACGATGTGCTGTTGGCGGCTGCACTGGTGTCTCTGGGAACTTTGAGCGCCGAGGAACGCCCTTATTTGGGCAAGTTCGTGGTCGAGGAGATCTACGAGATTCTGACAAGTGCAGAAGCGGCTTACTGGCACCGGGCCGTATCAGGCCGCCGCCGGCACTGACCGAATCAGCCTGGTTCCGAGATCCTAAGCTCTCAGAGCGGACCAAACGTCGTTCTTGAACCTATGAAGCATGGGCCTCTCGGCTGAACTCTGCAAGAATCACGGCATGGTCGACCGCACTGCGTCCGATGAGCACTACGTGCTTGACCTGTGCGATGGCGTCCTCGGCATGAGCAGCTGTCGCCAAGCGACGTTCGATTGGCTCCGCGGCGACCCGTCCCCTTTGCGACCCCTCGGCACCAAGCTACCCGTGGACGGCTTTTGGTCCGATCTCAAGCTCGTCGTCGAGTTCCAGGAGGAGCAGCATTCGAAGCCGTCGCCGTTCTTCGATCGGCGGCAGACCGTCTCTGGTGTCGGTCGCGGCGAGCAACGTCGCCTCTACGACGAACGCAAGCGCCTTCTTATCCCCGAACATGGATTGAAGCTCGTTGTGATCGAGAAGTCCGCGTTCATCGTCAAGTCGAAGCGGATCCGGCGCGACCCGACGAGGGACATTGCCGTGGTGCGCGCGCACCTCGGCAATGCGCAGCCAAAACGGCTCTAGTGCCGACGTCGCCATCGAAGTGCTGTGACGCGGACTCCGCTCTGGAATGCTGCCATCTGGGGCTTGCTATGACTTCGGCAGCCTTGTGAACAGGAAAAGAAGAACCGGTGCGAGTATGCACCGGTTCTTCTTTTTGATCGGTAGAAGCCAATCAACGGCAGGACGAAAACCCGCGATGGATGAGCCTCAGACCTTTGCGCTGGCCGTGCAGTCCACGAGTGCCGAGGTGAAGTCCTTCGACTTCCAGATCTTCTTGTCCTCGTCCTTCGGCAGGAAGTCCGAGATCGATCCGGTCCCTATTGGTGCGCCGCCGGCGAGGAAGCGCAGCGTCTCCTGCGAGAACCCTGCCTGGAAGACGACGCCCGCCAGGCAAGCGCCCGAGGCTGCGTAGGTCTTCTTCTGATCCTCGTTCAGCGCATAGGAGGAGAACGTCGAAACGAGCCCCGCGGTCAGCTGTGAGGAGGAGTTGATGCTCGCGCCCTGCGGCACCGGGAACTTCGGCGTAAGATCCGGCTGCCGGGCCTGGGGGAGCTCCTGTCCCTGCTTCGGCGGCACGTAGACCTGATCCTTGCCGTCCTTGCCGTCCTTGCTGGTCGTGGCAAACGGGGCCGGGGTCGGCGGGATCACCGCGTCGACGCAAGCGTCGAACTTGTCGCGCAGCTCGGGGGAGAGCATGATCGCGGCGTCCATCGCGCTGACCTCGCGCAGGCCATTTGCCACCGCGGCGATGTCGTCGCTGCCCTTGCCCACGATGTAAGCCTGCGCGGCGTCCGAGAGCTTCTTGTCCTCTACGGCGCGGACCAGGCACGCGCCGCCGTCGGCGCTCTTGGCCCCGGTGCCCTGGAACACGAGCCGGTCCAGCGCCTTGCCGAGGTTCTCGCTGGTCACCTTCGCCGCGCTGGTGCTCGGGCTCGGCGATGGCTGCGCCGTCTCTGAACCGGCGGAGCATCCGGCGAGCAGGCTGCCCAGCACCGCCAGTGCGGCGGCGGACAATGCCGCCTTCCTCGTCATCGGGGTCTTCATCGCCATGGCCTCTCCTGTCGGGTCGATGTCTGCGCCGGATGGCACAGAGCCCGCATCCGACTGGTCTTCCAGTACATCTTATCCGATAGGTCAATCGAATGGTCTATCGGTTGATGCGCGAAGAGCGACACAAAAGACGGCTGACAGAAGGTCTGCGCCAGGCCCTGGCGATGCCTGGTATCGCCAGGGGGCAGCTGGGCTGGGAGGGATCAACGGAGTTGATCCGGACGGGTGCTCGACGCGTCCCGAGCGCGTCACCCGGTCCCTGGGTGGGCCGGGTCGGGACGGCTTGCTGCGCCCGGACGACGCCGAGCGAGAGAGGGACTGCCAATGACCCGGACGACTGTGCCGACGGACCTGATGCCGCGCTGCCAGATCGCAGACCCGCAGGTGCAGGAGCACCTGCCGTGCCAGCACCACGAGAGCGGCGGCGTGCAGTGCGAGAACCCCGATCCACACACGGACGATCACTGGATCTCGGAGCACACAATTTCCCACGCGCTGGCCGGAAACGGCTACGCCTGCACGGCGTTCGACCCCGCAGAGCCGGCCCGAGCCTTCCAAGGGCCTGTCCAGACCTACACCGAACAGCAGATGGTCGACGCGCTCCTGCGCTGCGCCGCGGATCAGGACAGCCTCCCGCGCAACGACTACATCCGCCGCAGACACGACGACGAACCATCCGCGCCGCTGCTGGAGCGCCGGTTCGGCTCCTGGAATGCAGCCCTGGAGAGAGCGGGCCTGAACACCACCGAGCAGCCGCTGCACTTCCAGGGCGCGACCACGAAGTGGACCGAGGAGATGATCCTCGACGCCCTGCGCGAGTGCTGGATCAAGACCGGCTCCATCGCCGTGCTCGCCTACGAGGCCTGGCGCACCGGCGGCACCGACGGCATTTGCCGGACCCATGTCCCGCCGGCGGCCACCATCCGGTTCCGGATGGGCAGCTGGTCGCGGGCCACGCAGCTCGCCGTGGGATGAGCCGGCGGCCCTGACGCGGGTGGCTGCCATCCCGCTCATCCCACTGACCGCACACAGACCGAAGGACTCCATCATGACGATCGCCCGCCCCCTCCATGACGTCATCGACGACGCACGGCCGTCGGACGCCATCGCACAGCAGATCCAACTGCAGGCCGCCGCTGCGCTCCTGCCCGAACAGGAGTGGTGCGGCGGCTGCACCCCCGGGGACGATCCGGTGCCCGATGTCGAGGGCGGCATCCCTGGCATGCCGCAGGACGTCGTCCTGCGTACGACGGAGCCGCTGCCGCTGCCCGCGGCCTGGAAGGCCGCCTGGGGCCCGGCCCCGCTCTACGACATCGCGTACCTCGCCTGTGGGCACACCGTTGCCCGCCGGGCCTCCTGACCCGGGGCAGGGATGCAGCGACGCAGCGCAGCTGCGCCGGGGGACTCATCGACTGAACCACCGACCAGCGAAGGAGCGTCCCGCTCATGCCCATGACACCACTACAGAGCTGGGCCCTCATCGTGCTGCTCGCCGTCTTTGTGCTCGGGCTCATCTGGCTCTACGCCGAGGCCGAGGCTGCGCTCCGGCGCAGACATACAGACAAGGCGGCAGCACAGCAGCCGCAGGCCGAGGAGGCAGACAGCTCGCTCGTTCCCATTCCTGTACCCACCGCCCGCCCGACCCTTCGTCTCATCCAGGGGCAGGGCCACCAGGGCTCCGCGAGGTCCCGTCGCGGTCCCGCCGAGGTCTACGACTGGGCCCGCCGGGGAATCTAAAGAGACCCCTTCCGGCCCCCCTGGCCTCCTGCGGGGCTGGGTCAAGACTTCATGCGGCCCACTGCCGCACCACGAACAGCCCCGGGCCGTCGCGAGAAGCGCCGGACACACCGTTCCTGCCGCAGCCCGGCAACGAAGCCACGGCGGCCCGGGGTCAACAACCATTCACCTGCCTGTGCAGGCATCGAAAGCGAGAAGAACCATGGACCAGACCATCGCACCGCCCGTCATCAAGCACAGCGTCGCCGTCGACTTCGGCGTCATCGAGCTCACGGGCACCCTGCAGCACGCCGACGCCCAGCGCAGCCTCGTACTCCTGACCGACGAGGCCCCCGAGCGCATCTCGGTGAACCTCGAGGCATATGGCCTCGTAGCCGGCCCGGGGCGAGTGTTCATCAAGGACTGGTCGGAACACGCTGGCCTGGCCGAGCGCCTGCAGGAGGCGGGGCTCGTGCGCATCATGCGCTCCGTGACCGTCGGTCCGTTCGCCTCCACCGCCCACGAGGTCGAGGTCACGCTCTGATGGCCGCGGACACCCATGCGCTGAGCGTCCTGAAGCTGAGCACCGGCCACCTCGAGAAGATCGAGCAGCTCCAGGGACGGATGCTCGCCCTCGGCGAGGAACAGCTGGAGGTCGAGCGCCGCCAGCTCGAGGCCCAGGACACGCAGAACGTCCTCGCCTGGCTGCAGCTGCAGCAGGCCCAGGGGCATGCACCCGACCCGACGCTCGTGGACCTGGTCCGCCGGCGGCTGCGGATCTGAAGCAGACAGGAGAAACGCCATGGACAACATCATCGAGAGCACCGGAGTCCTCATCGCCACTCTTGCCTTCATGATCTGCCTCGCGTGGCTGGGCTGGTTGCTGTTCCGGAGACGGTTCCCGAACCGGGACGGGCAGATCGCGTACCTGGAGGAGGACTACCGGCGGGCCTGCGAGAGCGGAGACGTGGCCGCGGCCGATCAGATCGAGGCTGAACTCTGGGATCTGGGGGCAGCACCGGGCTGGCCTTGGGCCGGGCGTACCGGGTTCGATCAGCGCAGCTGATGCGGGACCCGTGATGCAAGGGCATCTGGGATCAACGCAGTTGATCCGGAAGGAGCACTGAGGAGCGCTCGATCAGCACAGCTGATCCGAGTCTTCATTCGAAAGATCATCGTCTGATCAGCACAGCTGATCCGGATGGGGGTCTGAGAGACAACCGAACACTTCAACTCACCATCGCGCGCGGAGCAGGGACACTGCCCGCGCGTTTCGTGCACAACGAGGAGAAATACTCATGTCGAACCCCCGCAACTCCGCCACCGTCATAGGCCGCCTGACCAAGGACCCGGTCGTCTTCAACAACCAGGACGGCTCCAAGAAGGTCGCGTTCACCCTGATGGCCGACCACAACTACACCGACAGCCATGGCAACCGCGGCGCTGACGCTGTGCCGGTCGAGGCCTTCGTGCGCGCGACCACCAACGGCATCGGCCCGTTCGCGAGCATCCACAAGGGTGACCTCGTGGCCGTGAACCTCAAGCTGCGCCAGGACCGCTACACCAAGAACGGTGTCGAGGTCTTCGAGCTCAAGGCAGTCGTCGAGGACATCACGTTCCTCGAGCCCCGCTCGGTGACCCAGGCCCGCGTGAACGAGCGCGTCGCTGCCGCCGAGGCGCAGAACCAGGCCCTGCAGACCCAGCCGGCTCCGGCTCCCGTCGCAGCCGCTGCCGCACCGCAGCCGGCCGTCGCCAGCGCCGTCCACAGCGAGGAGCTGCCCTTCTCCTGAGAAGCGCGCCCCGCACCCAGCACAACCCACAACTGAATAACAACCGAATAGGCGGCTCACGCACGCCGACAGTCCCCGTCCGAGGAGCCTCGCGCTGCTCGGACGGGGATCTGCTTTCGCTGGCCGCCGTCCTGCCCTGCCCCCAACGTCATCAGCCAAGAGAAGGAGTTCCGCCATGCAGATCGTCGCCGACGCGACCGTCGAGGCCACCGATCACGACCAGGCCCTGCACGCAGGGCTCACCGCCGTCGTCGGCTCGGTGATCACCGACCACCCCGGACCGGATGTCGAGGCCATGGTCGACGACGTCGTCACCGCCGTCATCCAGAAGCTGCGCCTTCACGCCAGCCAGGTCTTCGTCGCCGATCACGGCGGCACCCGCCCCGTGGAGCGCTTCCGCACCGTCACCGGGCGGATGGACCTGGAGGACGAATGAGCCTGGTCCAGCAGCTCGAGCCCGCCGCCGAGGTCCAGCCGGCTGCCGGGCTTCCCGCGGCGGCGCGGATCCTCGCCGAGACGTATCCCCGGATCGTCGACTTCGACCCCAGTGGGATGACGATCGAAGAAGTGCACTACTTCCTCGGTGAGTCGGCTGCCGTCGCCTTCTTCCAGTTCCTGGTCCTCACCAAGCGGTGCAAGGCCGCCGTCGGGATCCGGCGCTGAGAGCTTCCGTGCAGAGCGGTTCGATCCCTCCGTGGCTCCGGCCCCACCAGCGCCCCGCGCGCCCTGCCCTGCCCTCCCGGCAGCAGCGGCGTGGCGGGGCGCTGTCTTTTCGTTCAGGTTTCGTTCGTGGCCTGTGTGGAGGGGATCGGCACAGCCGATCCGGATCTGACGACGAAGGACAACGTCCCCGTCCTGCCACACTTCACTGGAGGTCCGCCATGTCTGGTCTCAGCTGCCCCAACGATGGCGTGCCGATGGAGTCCGACGCCCCCGCCACGGCCCGCGAACGGGCCGGCCGGCGCGGTTGCGCCTGCACCCACACCTGCCCGGAGTGCGGCTACTCCGAGATCCGCTGATCACCACCCATCGACCGAGGAGGGGCCATGTCGACCTCCGTGCAGCACCGTCATCACCGCAACCACGACCACACCCTCACCGGCTTCCTGTCCGCCGTCGCAGCGGTCTTCCAGGAGCTGAACGCCGCCGACGACGCCGACGAGCTCGAGCGCCACGTCGGCTGGGTCTCGCACTCGTGCGAGCCGGACTACCAGGTGCTCGTCGAGCTGATCGGCCCCGCGCCGGGCCTCGCCCTGCAGCTGGTCATCGACCTGGACATCGACTCGACGGTCGCCTCCGCGCAGATCGTCGGCACGGCCGATGACGAGTCGTTCACGACGGACGTCGAGGTCGGAGTCCGGTTCCTGTCCCATCTCGTCGAGCACCACCTCGCGCCAGCGGCCAGGCCGTGCGACGGCTGCACGGCTCCGGACTCCCTGCGGGCACCGACCTGGAAGTGAGTGGCGAACGGCTCCTCGTCCCTTTCCTCACAACCCCTCGCCGGCTCCTTCCCGGAACCGGCCCACGGCGCTCTAGCTCAGCGGCAGAGCACTCGGCGTTCTGACTGCCCGCGGTTCGATTCCGCATCAATCCCTGGTCAGGCAGACCCAGGCTACAGGCCCGTTGCAGGGCGACGCACGAGAGGTCACGGGTTCGATCCCCGTGAGCGCCACAGACCCAGGGTCGTACAGGCCCGCGCGATCCATCAGCTGCACCAGCCAGGAGGGCAATGCCATGACCGACACCATCACCCCCGCCTTCCTTGACATCGTCAAAGACGGCGGTCCTGCGGTCCAGGAGGCTCTGTTGCGCTCGACCGAGCGCCACCGCATCCTCGGCGGCAAGAGCGCCCGGATGCTGCGCCGGGGCGACCGGGTCGCGCTGCGCGACCTGAACCCTGATCTGGATGGCGGCACAGCCGTCGTCCAGCAGGTGCGGCCCTCGGTGGGCAGCACTGTCCACATCCTCACCGTCGGCGGTGAGGCCCACCTCGTCCGCGGCTCGCGCCTCGTGCTCGTCGCCCGCGGACCGGAACAACCCTGACCAGCAAGGAAACCGCCATGTACACCGGACCCATCAGCAACGGCATGCTGCTCGGCATGACGCACAAGGGACGCAGCGCATTGATCCGCGAGCTCAGCCCGGACGTGCGCCGCAAGCTCGCACACATCGCCTCGCTCGGTGCCGAACAGGAGACCAGGAAAGCCGCAGAGCACTTCGACGCTGGCCGGCGTGTCTGGGCCGGTAACAGGCTCGACCACGCCCAGTCACTGAGCCGGCTCGCTGCTGAGCTCACGGGCGAGCCCGACGGCGTCTTCATCGTCGAACCCATCGACTCCGGATCCGTCGCGGCAGGCAACTGATCTCTCTCACTGGACCCCTGGCACCGAGCGCATCGCTCAGGGCCGGGGGTCCTGTCTTTCTCTTTCCGGAACAGCCAGCACAGCTGGCTCGGGCGTGCCCGTGGAGAAGCACGCCTGCCACCCCGGCCAGAGCGCCCGACGACCACTCCAGCAAGGAAACCCCACCATGAAGCGCACCCCCTCCGGATCTGTCTTCGGCGGCCTCATCGCCGCCGTGCTCTGTATCGTCACGCTGACCGGCTGCGAGGACCTGCCGAAGGCCCCCGGCGTCCCGGGTACGCCGTCCACCAGCACTGCGGCAGCCCAGGACCCGGGACAGGTGTCCTCTGGCAAACCGGCGAGCGTGGAGACCAAAGTCATCCGTGTCATCGACGGCGACACCGTCGCCGTGCTGCCGGTGGCCGGCCTGCTCGAGGCGACCGACAAGCATATCGGGATCCCCGAGCACACAGTCAGGCTCCTGGGCATCGACGCGCCCGAAATGAACTATCACAAGGATGCCGAGCCCGAGTGCGGCGCTAGGGCCGCCACTGATCATCTTGGCGGCATCCTGCCGCAGGGCATGCCAGTGACCATCGAGTACGACCCCGGGGCAGACAGAACTGACCGTTATGGCCGTTCTCTCGCCTACGTCATCACACCGGCCCACAACGATGCCGCGCGACAGCAGGTCACCGACGGCTACGCCATGCCCTGGTTCCCCAAGGGCGAGCCGGAGCCCCAGCGGATCCCCGAGTACCGCACGGCGGCTGACAACGCCGTGGCACTGCATGCCGGTGCGCACTCACAGTGCTCCTCCATCGGCCGCGGCTGAGCTGCTGCACTTACAGACTACGAACCAGGAGAACCACATGCCCATCCCTACAGCACCCTCTGAGCTGGACGAACTCCAGGTCGGCGACAAGGTCCTCGTCAAGAGGGTCCTCGACCACCCCGCCTGGATGAAGCAGGTCCCGTGCGATCCCCGCAATGGCTCCACCGCGAAGTACGTCCGCGACCCGCAGGTCGTGGAGGAGCTGGGGGTGAGCTGCGTGATGGACCGCCGGGCGGTACCCGCGATCGCAGCTGCCGGCAACTGGCCAGGACGTGAGGCGCACACGCTGGTCCGCCTGCCCAACGGCTTCTGGTACGACTGCGCCACCGGCCTGCAGGACGGGTCCGGATCCACGCGCATCGAACGCATGCACTGAGCCTGAACAGAGCCCGGCACGGGGGAGAGCCCCTGGTGCCGGGCTCGTCTCTTTCCTGGCGGCTCGTCAGATCGGCACAGCCGATCCGGATCTGGACTCGAAGGAGACACCCGCTCCTTCCTGACCAGAAGGAGCAGCACGATGAGCCACGACGACCACAAGTGCAGCCTGGCCCAGCTGGAGCGGGCGCTCGAGGTGCTCAACGGAAAGCTGAAGCGCCTGGGGCTGAACGCCCCGGTGCAGATCCGTGCGATCGGCGGCTTCGCGCTCATGAAGTACGGCATCCGTGCTGCGGACCGGGCATTCACCGTCGACATCGACAGCGTCACCGGCGATTTCGCGCCAGAGGTCATGGCGGCAATCCATGAGGTGGCCGACGAAATGAACCTGGAGCGCGACTGGATCAACAACGACAACGTGATGGACGGTGACGACGCTGAGCTCGTGGCCTCGATATACCAGGCGCGCTGGATCGACGACGACACAGCGTACGAGTGCATCAGGCTTCAGCTGGCCAGTGTCCCCACGCTGACCCGCGCCAAGATCATCGCCGCGGACACCGCGGAGTTCTCCGGCCGTGCACAGGACCTGCCGGATCTCCTGGAATTGCTCCGATTCCAGGGCATCACCACCGCTGCCCGGTTCGATGCTGCTTACCCGGATCCCTACGACGAATACCCCGCCGCCCGCGAGGCCGTGCACGAGCACTTCGCTGCGGACAGGACGTTCGCCTGAAGAAGACCCCACCGTCAGAGCGCGTGCTCCGGCGGTGGGGTCTCTTTTTTGTGTCCGTGGTTTACTGCTGGCCGGAATCTTCGGAGTTACCTCCGTCGTCGATGTCCTTCAGCCGCTGTTCCAGCCGGGTTGCGTGGGCCTCTTTGACTTTCCGGTAAACCTTGACGCCACCTGCAATGACCAGACCTGCAGCCGCCAAGACCCCCGCGGCGATCAGGTCCTCTGTACGGGCATCCTGCTTGCCTGCGTGGTAGCCCTTGCCATAGACCGCGCTTCCCGCCACGAATCTCTCCCTTTGTTGAATTTTGAACTCCGCCGAAAGCCTATCCCAGGGTGCGTGGAGGGGTTGTGCCGATGCTGCGGATCATCCGCGTTTTGCCGGCGCGGGGTTGGAACCTTCTTGTTGTTCTTCTTCATCTTCGATTCTCAGGTGCAGCCAGTGGTGGTGACAGCGGAGCTGTCACGGAGGAGTCATCGACGAAGGACGGCCTGCAGTGCAGCGCCGTGCCCCACAGGATTCCGAGGAGAACCGCCATGAGCACCATCGCCGCACCCATGCAGGACGCGCTGCCATTCGACTTCGGCTCTGATGTGCTGGTCGTCAGCGCGCCCGTCTACGACGAGCAGGCCCGCCAGGCCGACCGCGAGCTGTGCCAGCGCTACGTCACGGGATGGTGCGGCACGGCGTTCACGGCGGACGGCACACGGGCAGAACGCGCCGAGACCACCTTCGCGGATTTCCAGGCGGCCGCCCGCCGTCTGGCAGAGGGCTGAGGAACCAGCGCAGCTGATCCAGGTCCGGCATCGAACAAACGACTTCATCAAACAGGAGGGGATCACCGTGTCCATTGCCACCACTTCCGAGCCCGACCTCGACGCTGAAGCCCAACGCGTTACCGCCGTCCACCGGCTCGCCACGAGCAAGGCCTTCTACCCGGAGCTGCGGCGTGCCGAGGCTCAGGCCCGGGTCCAGCTCGCCGCCGCCGTCATAGCAATGGACGAGGTCGAGGACCGCATCGCCGCCGGCGAGAAGATCCACTCACTCTACGAGCAGGCTGCAATCGAACGGGCCAAAGACGCCTACGCCCAGGCGCTGGCTGATCTCGTCCGCGGCGAGTCCAGCGTTGAGGCTGACCCGTCGACTTCCCAACCCATGAACCAGGAGCACTGATCACCATGTCCTTCCTCGAGAAGATCGGATTCGTCGAGACCGCCGAGCAGGAGGCCCAGCGCCTCGCGCAGTCGCCCGAGGGCTCGGCCAACCACGAACTGTCCAAGCTGCCGGTCACCATCGAGCAGTGGCCCCAGGACCTGCTCATCGAGCTGCCCTGGCACGCCACCGAGCGGGGCTCAGGCCACCGCGTCGTCGTGGTGCCCATCGAATACCGCGGCGAGGCCCGCACCGAGGGCGAGGAAGAACCCCGTCCTCGCAAGCGCCACGCTGGTTGGTGGAACTGCGCGGTCGTCGCCAGCGACCACCCCAGCTACCCGGTCGGCGGTTACCGGCTGAGCATCCCCGCTGCCGAGCTCGCCCGCGGCAAGCGGATCGAGCTCTGAGAGAACACATCCCACGACGAAGGAGCGTGAACCACCATGCCTGACACGATGCAGACCACCGGCCGCCGCGAGCGGATCCTCCGGAGTGTCGGCAGGGCGCTCCTCGTCACGGGGATCGTGCTGAACGTCCTCGCCCTGCTGCCCGCGATCGCAGCCAGCGCCTGGACCGGCCACTGGACGGCGAGCGTGGTGCTCGTGGTCCTGTCCGGTGCTGTCTGGGCTGCTGGACTTCCGGGCCTGAAGACCTGGGCTGCCCGGCTACGCCGTCACAACGACACCCAGCCCAGCCAGCACCAATGACCAGTCGCCCTGCCTGATCCCACCAGAGCCCCGGCTCCTGCGCTCCGGCGCGGGGCCGGGGCTCTCGCTCTGTCTCTGAGGCGGGTCCACGCGCTGCGGGGCAGCGCCTGGTGTTTTGCAACAGCAAGAGAACCATCCCGAACAAAGGAAGAGCCATGACCACCCTGACCACGACGCGTGTCCCGCTCAAGCAAATGGACCCTGCGATGCTCGTGTTCGAACTCGAGCGGGAGATCCAACACCTCATGCCCACGAACACGGAGCTCGTGACCCGCGCAGCTGCGACGGCCTCGTTCCTGCACCGGAAGCAGACCCGCTTCATCAGGGGAGACATGCCTCGCGTGCCGTACATCGAGCATCCGCTGCGCGTGGCGTTGCGCCTCCTGCGCTGGGGCGTCACCGACGCTGAACTGATTGCCGCAGCACTGCTGCATGATGTCGTCGAGGACTGCAGCAAAGAGCTGCTTGCTGCTTTCGGCCAGCCGGGTGAGGATCCCCTGGGCTGTCTGGCGCGGCTGTACGGCCGGCGCGTCTCGGTGCTCGTTGGGGCGGTGACCACTCCTGGCGGGAGCACCTCCTATGAGGAGCACCTCACGCGGCTTGCCAACTCCGGTTCCCGGGCGCTGCTCATCAAGGCCAGCGACCTGAAGGACAACGCCGGTTCGATCCGGCACCAGCTCGGCCACGGCCAGGATTCGCGCATGTACCGCATGCTCTTCAAGTACATGCCGGCCGTCGAGATCGTCGGAGCAGGTCTGCGCCGTTCGCTCTGCTGCCCTGCGACCCAGCAGTGCACCATGGCCGCCATCGCCGCGATGGAAGATCTCAGCCACGATCTCGCAGCCCTGTCGGCCGAGCATGGCATCGATTGACCATCCTGTTGACCTGGATCACCAGCACCGCAAAGACCTCCCTGGCGCAGCATCAGCTGCCGCCGGGGAGGTCTCTTTTTCGCCCGCGCTGTGCCTGCCGGGCGCTACGGCATGTTGTCCATCGGCAGCAAAGAGATGCCGATGAGGTCCACAGCTCCGGTGAGGACTCCGCCGAGCAGGAACACCAGCCCGGAGACCACCATCACGAGCACGGCGAAGACTACAGGTCGGTCCTCGTGCAGCTGCTGGAGCCGTGCGACGATGCCCGAGGGCTTCTCATAGGTCTGACGCTGGTCCTTCTTGGGTCCGTCGTGGGTCTCGTCGTGGTCGGTCATGGTATTGATCCCTCCTGGGGTGGGCTGTGGTCTGTTGTTGGTCGATCAGTGGTCTCTTTCGGGGCTTCCTGTGGTACCGCTCAGCACTGTGAGCGGTACCACAGGAAGCAGTTCGCGATCGGCAGCCTGCACGCATCATCTCGATGCCGACCGCAAGCCTCTCAGGACCGGGCCACGAATGCATGATCGTCACGCCGCGGCCTTGCTGCGCTTGCCCTCGGGCTTCTGGACCTCGACGGCCTTCGCCGCCAGGTACAGGCCCTCGCGGTTCAAGTGGCGCGAGTACGCGGCGTCGAGGTAGAGCACCGGGATGCCGCCGGCGGCCTTCTGCAGGACAGGGCGCAGGATCTCCTTGATCGGGCCCGAACCGCCGCCGTAGACGTACACCACCTCGGTGGTGCCGCCGACCTCGGCGAGGACGTCCTCGAAGCGTGCGCCGATCTCCTCGGCCAGGTACTCGGCCTCCTCGTCGACGTAGCCCTTGGCGCGGTCAAACCTGCCCTGGAGGAATACGCTGGGCTCCTGCTGCAGGAAGTCGGCCAGCGCCTTGCGGTTCTTGAACCTCAGGTCCTTGTCTCCGCTGGTGCTCATCCGGTCCAGCGCGTTCGTCAGCGCGGTGCCGTAGCCCTGGTCCAGCGTGCTGGCCGCTTCGGAGTTGAACGCGCCGTCGGTGAAGACGGGGAAGTTCACGGTGCCCTCGCCGACGTCGACGCCGACGGTGTTGCGCACACCGACCAGCAGCTCGGCGGTGACACCCTGCAGGCGCGCGGCCTCCTCGGGGTCCGAGGCCCGAAGATCGTCCAGCAGAGCCTGCGCCAGCGGCGCGCCCTTGTCGGTGATCGCGAACTGCGCGGACGCGCCCTCGGGCAGGACCTGCACATCCTCGAACTGCAGGCGCACGGTGACCGGCGTGGAGAAGTTCTTCACGGTCACCAGGTGCACCGTGGGGTCGGCCGCGCCCAGGAGTCCCACGAACTGGGCAGCGTAGGCGCTGCGGCGCTGCACGTACTCGGCAATCGGCAGAGCCAGGCCTGCGCGCACCGTGGCGCGCAGCTCGCGGTCCGGCAGCGCGCCGTGCTCGCGGACATAGTCGCGCAGGGCCTTGGCGGCGAAGACGCCCAGGACGAGCACCGAGCTCAGTTCCTGGTCGGCCTTCGAGCGGGATCCGACGACCTCGAACTGCGTGAACTTCGACCCAGGGGTGCTCAGTGCCGCGCGGCCGAAGGTGCGCAGGTCCGAGTGCCCGATCAGGGGAGTGGTGAACGAGGCGGCGACGCGGTTGTAGAAGTCGTCCTCCACCACGATCTTGAAGGCATCCGAGTCAGCCTCGGGCACCTTGGGCGTGGAGCGCGAGGTGCTCACCACGGCAGAAGGAAGGTCGATCGTGTCAAAGACCTCCTTGCCGTGGACCTCGCCGCGGATGACGCCCTTGACGTATCCGTTGCCGACGTCGATGCCGCCGGTGAGCTGGATGGTCTTCTCGGCGGTGCGGGTGTTGCTCATGGTTGTGTCCCTCTCGGTCAGGAAGTCGGTGTCTCAGGAAGTGCGGTGCGGATCAGCGGGTGAGGAAGGCGTCCAGCCCCGAAGGGACAGAAGGCTCCTCGGCGGGAACAGGGTGGGGCTCGCGGACAGGAGGCGTGGGCGGCGGCTGAACAGCCTGGGCTGCCTCGACGCGCTGCACGGGCTCTGAAGAAACAGCAACAGGCACGGCAGCCTCGTCACGGCCTTCGCGACTCTCGTGCTGGCTTTCACTCCCGTCACGGCGGTCATCGCCGCGTTCCTCTCCGTCAAGGGCCTCGCTGCGCCCAGGGTCCTGCTCGCCCTGCGGCGGGCGGCCGCGCCGGGGAAGCTGCTCGACGGGACGGTTGACCACGTCGATGTAGCCGTCGCGCTGGATGGACTCGCGGATCAACAGCTGGAGCGAGCGCGAGATGTCGTACTGCTCGTCGAGCCACCGGTTCGTCGACTCGTCGGCCCGCGGGACGCTCCAGCGCAGACGGCGCGGCTCGGCCTTATCGGTCATTGCGAGCACCCCCTTGCGCCCTCGTGCTGATGGACACTGTCCTCGGTCATCGCGGCCCCCTCTCATGCGCGGTCCCCGAGGCGCTACTGCCAGTCGGGGACCTTTCGACTCATTTACCAGTCATCATTCTACTGGTCTTTCAATGGTCTCTGCAAGGACCACGCCAAGACCAGCAAAAGGCCACCAGCAGATCAGGCCTGCGTCACCGTGAGCGACCATGGCCGCGGCGGGACCCGTGGGAGCCGCCGGCAGGACCCGCAGAAGGCCACGGGTCAGCCGGGGAACCAGAAGACACAGGACTCATCAAGGGCTCACCCGGGACCGGCACGCGGTCCGCTGCGGACCAGCAGAAGACCTCGATCAGGCCACGGCACATTGGAGGGCGCTCGGTGGTCCCACACAAAGCACAGAAGCGCCCTCGAAGAGACCAGCAACAGTCCACCGTCGCGAGCCGGACCAGAGCAGACCTGTGAGAGACCATCATGAGACCAGCAGTGCGCCCGAAGCGGCCCCGAGGAGCGCCATCCGGCACTTAATGGTGTCTGAATGGCCTTTCTGGACTCTCTCGGGGCTTGTGTAGGTCTGGTCTGTGTCCCTGTCTGTCCATGCCGGTGCAATGATCTGTCCACTCCGGGACCAGAAGGGGTCCAGCGATGCGGGCCCGGACCGGTACCTGGAACACCCGCCTGCGACACCTCGAGGCAGTCCTGGAGCGAGCGGAGGAGCTATCGGAGCAGGGTGGAGCAGCTGTGGTTGCGCCTGTGGCGTCACCGACCCGCCCGGGGGGGCCGCAAGGAGAGCGGAGGGAAAAGGCGAACTGGGTAGTAGGGCCCCGCATGGAGCGAAAGGGCAAAAACTCCGCTTCCTGAAGAGGCTCACGGGCGGTGGGGGTCTAGAAGGTAAGAACCCGTGAGCCTCTTCAGGAAGCTGCACCTGGTGGGAGACCCGGACGGCTCGGTGACGCTGTGGAAGCGGGGGCTGCCGTTGGATCCAGGGAGGCTTCATGCTTCCCGGGAAAGCTCCTCTTCTGATGCGTCCACGAGGGGCAGGCCGGGCGGTGGCCGTCGAGGACTCGCTGTCGCTCATCCGGGGGTGCAGCTGCCACCAGGAGGGGCAGTCGGCCGGCCCGGAACGGACCCCGGCAAGGAAGCGGTGTGGGCCCGCCTCGGACGCGGTGCGACAGGTGCTGGCGCGACCGCGAAACAGAGCCGGAGTGAGCGCCCGCACACCGGTGCGACGAGCGCACCGACAGATCAGTGCAGTGCTGTGACAGCAGAGTTTTCCACAGCCTGACGCGACAGGTCGCGAGGAGTGGTGGACCGCTGCGCGCCGGGCCTGATGCGCCTGCGGCAGCAGGATCCACCAGGGGGTGCGGACCGGGCTGCGCCCGACGTCGCTGACGCTACATGTGAGGACCCGTACGGGTACCCGCTCGTGCCTTGCGGTGGTGCGGAAGATGCATCCGTACGGCGTTGCAGCGGACGGCAAAAGGGCTGTACAACCAAAAGCCCGTAAATCCAGCGGAAACGACATGACCCGTACACCCGCTGCGCGGATGGAGAGGGGGTGTACGGGTCAAGGGTGTACGGGGCGTTTCCCCTGATATTCCGGGCTTCCGCTAACGCTCCAGCCGTGGAATGGCGAAATGGCGGCAAGAGAGGAAAAGGGCATAAGGGAACCTGGCAACAGCGGTCCTGCGGACCCTCCGCTTCGCTCCGGTCTCTCGCTGCGCTTCGAGACGCTGTTGGTCGGCATAGCCGACAGGTTCCACCGCTCGCTTCGCTCGCCGGTCCGTCAGTCGCTGCGCTCCCTCCGGCTATGCCCAGCGCTGCGCTTGAGTGGAGGACACCCCGCCTGCCCCGCCGCATTTGTCCACAGGTGGACGACGCGGCAAAGGGTGCAGCCAGGCGGTGGATCACCTGGCGCTGCGCACCAGGTTTGTCCGAGGAGGACGGCCCGTCGGCCGGCCCGCTGCGCGGCCCAGTCGGAGCAGTTCCCGACACGGTTCACCAGTAGGCCGTCAGGCCAGCGGAGCTGGCACGGGAGCTGGACCGTACATCGAGTCTCCGCGGACCCCTGGCGGGACCTGCACTCGATGCCCGACACCTGCATCCCGAGAAACAGAAGAGGCATCGTCATGACACACGCCCGGAAGGCATCCAGGTCCGCACGCCGGCCACAGCCGCAGCTCTCGCCCTACGACACCGGAGCAAGGTGCGAGGCCAAGCCGTGGATCCCCTACGGAGAGCGAGTCACTGAGGCGACTCCGGCGGAGAGCTTTGGCAAGGTCGACTTCGACGATGAAGAGAGCGGCACGGTCTGCGTCGCCTACCTCGAGCGCGACAAGGACGGTGGATACACCCTTCACGTCGCACCGCTCAGCGAGGACCGGAAGGTCCGGGTGGCAATCCATTACGAACGCGGCGGTGCCAGGGTCAACAGTGCCCAGGCGTCGGCAGCTGCCGCGTAGTGACCTGCCGACTGAGAAGGAACACCGGGAATCATTCCGGAAAACATTGCGGCGAAAGAGGACGCGAATGATGCAGCGACAGACGAGTATCACAATCCGGACTGCCACCGCGGCGGCCTCGGCGGGATCTATGCCGATGACCAAGATGACCAGCCGGGAGGCATCACGATGACCAGTGGATTCAGCCATGCCCTGCTCGTGACCGGTTCCCGGACCTGGGACGCCGCGGAGGCCATGAAGGCGGCTTTGAACGAGGCCTGGAGAGCCTGGGGACCGTCTGCGGTCGCCCGACCCGTGCTCCTCTCAGGGCACTGTCCCAAGGGTGCTGACGCCATGGCCGAGCGGCTGTGGCGGGCTGCCGGCTTCGAAGTAATTGAGTTCCCGGCCGACTGGAGCGCTGAGCCCAAGGCGGCGGGCTTCACCCGGAACCAACGGATGGTCGATGCCCTCGTCGCCATGCGCGCCGGGGGAGCGGAGGTCCGTGTCGCCGCCTTCCTGGACCTTTGCAGCAAGTGCGACCAACGCACCGGCCAGCAGCAGCTGATGCCCGGAACGCCAGGGCACTTCTCACATGGCACCGTGCACGCCCGCTCCCGCGCCCTGGCTGCAAGCATCGAGGTCGAAGACATCATCCACCCGCGCCTGCCTCCGTTCTGACAAGTGCACACCCCGGAGATGACAACAGCCCTGCAGCTGGTGCTGCAGGGCTGTTGATCCTTGATTCGAATAGGTGGCCGGAAATCTCTCCGGTATGGCCCGAAAGACTGCGGAAAGGGTGGGGCTAGAGAGTCCGCTCGATGCCGTGTGCCTCATCGTGGGCCTTCATGACAGCTTTCGGAATGCGACCAAACTCGGGCACTTCATGACCGTTCTCGCGCGCCCACTTACGGATCTCCTCACGTTCCTCGGGCGTCGTCTCGGGCACGAGTCGCTTCTTCTCGCCCTTCTTAGTGGCCTTTCGACCCTTACTGATGTATTCCTTGAGATTCTTCTCAAGCTCTTTGCGCTCTTCGTCGGTCAGGTCTATCTCGAACCAGGTGTCGCCCAGTCCGAAGGTGACTGTGGCAGCATCCGGCTTGCCACTGATGTCCGACTCCACAATATTTCGAATAGCCATGTCTTGAATGGTAGACGATCCGAACCACCTTAGAGAAGTCTTTGGGCACGCCAGAACGACAGATCTTTCGAATGCCTTCATCATAGGCCGAAAACGCTGCTATACCAGCATAATAAACCCGCAGCACTGCTAAAATCACACTGCCAGCGGGTGCCTTTCCCCACCCCTGTAAACCGACCATTCGACACGATCGAGAGGCCCCCCACCATGACCATTCTCCAGACCGTCGACGACCATCCACTGACGGACGACGGCGTCGACCTGTTCGCCCTGATGTGCCAGCGCCGCGGCTGGACCGACGAGTACTTCCGCGAGATCGAATCAGCTGAACACGACGAGCTCCTGGGCCTGGCCGAGATGGTCGAGGCCCTGGAAGACGCCCGCGCCGCCGGCCACAAGGTCACCATCGCCCCTGACTTCGACATGGACGGGATCTCCTCCGGTGTGCTCGGCTACGCCGGACTGTCAGAGCTCGGCTTCGACGTCGAGCTGCACGTGCCCGACTACCGCCGCGGCCACGACCTCACGGCCGAGGACATCGCAGAGATCGCCGCGACGTGGCCGGACACCAAGGTCCTGCTGACCTGCGACGGGGGAGTGAACTCCCACCGCGGGATCGCCGCCGCCCGGGCTCTGGGATGGAAGACCCTGGTCACCGACCACCACGAGGAGCTCGAACCCGGTTCGAGCGCCGACGTCACCGTCGACCCCTGTCGGATGGACGAGACCTACGCCAACACCGGCATCTGCGGCGCACACGTGCTCTACCAGGTGTTGGAGGCCTATGCCCGCGTCCACCGGCCGGAGAAGCTCTGGGAGATCCGCCTGCTGCGCCTGTTCGCCGGCCTGGGCACCGTCTCCGACGTCATGCCAGTGCTGTACGAGAACCGGCAGCTGGTGCGCGACTCGCTGTCCATCGCACGGCTGCTGTACGCGCCCGCGCCGCGCACCGTCCCGACCCCCTGGGGCTTCGACCCGGACCCCGAGGCGATCGACGTCGGGCAGTCGACGCTGATGCAGCTGCTGCGCGTCGACCCGCACCACCCGGCCTTCGTCCGGGCCTTCGAGGGCTTCGCGGTCCTGCTGAAGGCCTTCGGCCAGGCAGGCAAGGTCCGCGACATCGACAGTATCGACGAGGGCTTCTACGGGTTCTACCTCGCGCCGGCGATGAACTCCCCGCGCCGCACGGGCGACCCGCTCGCACCGTGCTTCGGTGTGTTCACCGCGCCTGACCAGGACTTGATGCTCGAGGCGGCACACCAGGTCATCGCGACCAACGAGAGCCGCAAGGAGCTTGTCGAGGTCCACACCCAGGAGCTCGAGGAGGGTGATCAGCCGCTGGCCCCCTGGGTCTACTTCTCCGAGGCCTACCCGGGCATGTACGGTCTGCTCGCCAACCGGCTGATGGAGCGCCACGGCCACCCGGTCGTCGTGCTCAACCGTCCCGTCGGGCCGGATGACTACGTCGGAGGCTCCGGCCGGGCACCGTCGTGGTTCGGCATCATCGACACGCTCGAGCACCAGGACGGCATGCGTGCCATCGGCCACCAGCAGGCCTGCGGCGTCAAGGTCGACCGGGCGGAACTGCTCGACGGTCTGGTCGAAGCATTGCGGGAGGCCACGCAGGTTGCCCTGCTGGCTGTCGTCCAGGATGAGCGCCGGGCCGACCTGGTCCTGGGCCCGGACCGGGACTGCGATGCTGGCCTGGACGACCTGGAGCCTCTGGTCGGCTTCGTCCGGCGTGTGGAAGCGCTGCGGCCCTTCGGCCACGGCTTCGTCGAGCCGGTGGTCGAAATCGCTGTCGAGCCCCTTGGGCTGCGGGTGGACCGGATCGGTTCCGATACTGACTGCGGCCATGAGCGCACCGACGCCAACCTGATGACCAACGCCCGCGGCTACCGCGTGTGCCGCCTGTGCAAGAAGCATCTGCGGCTGGTCACCAGGTCCGGGCTGTCCTGCCTGTGGTGGAACGTCGCCGAGGAGAAGGAGCCGGAGATTTCGGCTCTGACGCGGTCGGCCAGCCGCACCGAGGTCGGAACGCTGCGTTTCATCGCGAAGCTGCAGCTGAACACCTTCCGCGGCGAGACCCGCGTCCAGGCCGTCATCGAAGAGCAGATCCCCGCGTCTGTCTGACCACGGAAAGGAGGCGGGGATGCCCGCTCCACCCATCAAGTCCCGGCTCGTCTCCATCGCGTGGTGTGTCCTCGTGCCCCTCGGCGTGCTCGCCGCCTACCTGGGACTTGGCCTTGCCGTAGTTTCCGTGGTCGGCGAGCCCGTCCTGGGTACGGCGGTGCTCGGAGGCCTGGTGGCGCTGCTCGTCGGCGCTGCCAGGCTCTTCCGGCCCCGGTGGTTCGCCAACGCGCCAACGGTCCGACCGATGTCCGGAACACCGCGCTTTACCCGAACGGTGCTTGGGTGCCTGGCTCTGGCGTTCTTCGCCGGCCAGTCCCTGGCCCTGTGGCTCTATACCCTGGGCGGCTCGGCGGGATTCGATGAATCGACCCGAGCCAGGACAGACGCCGGTCCCGTCGTGGCCCTCCTGCTAGCACTGGTGGCAGCGCCGGTGGCCGAGGAGATGCTTTTCCGCGGCCTGCTCTACCCGCTGCTGCGGCGCAGGGTCGGCATCGTCGCGGCGGTGCTCGTCACCGCCGCGGGCTTCAGCCTGCTGCACGCCAACGTCGTCCAGTTTGCTGCCACGCTGCCCCTGGCGGTGCTGCTGGCGCTGGTCTACGAACGCGCCCGCGTCCTGTGGCCGTGCGTGCTGCTCCACCTGGCCTTCAACCTCGCGGCCGTCCTTGTCCCCGCCCAGCTGCTGGGCGCATTGGCGAACCCCGTCTCAGCGCTGCTGATGACCGCGGCGTTCCTCGCGTGCGCCCTGGCGGTGTACCGCATGGCGGCACCCGCGCCCGGGCCTGCACAAGACGACAGGGAAGCCGGCGGGGAAGAAGGCAGGGAAAGCGAGCCACAGGCCGCATAGCGGCCGGGCTCAATGTGCAGGACTGACGCTGGTGCCCTCCGGGCGACCTTTCGGCCGTGGGCCGACGGTCGCTCCGGAGGGCCTGCTCTTGGGTGACCGGGGTGATCCGGTCACCGGGGGATTGGCTGAAGGATTTTCGTCAGCCAGACCTGAGAGGAGGTGGATCCACCATGGCAGTCGTCAACAAGTGCGCGTATGACGCGCAAGGCCGGCTCGTGCGCCCCAGCGGCAGCGAAGTGCGCCGCGCGCGGTTCGCCAGCGACTTCGACACCGGTGAGAGGCCGACCTTCGATCGAGGGTCCATGCACTTCTTCACCATGAGCACCAGCGGCCGCACGGCGGAGCAGGCGCACGAACGCGCCCGCGAGATGCTTGCCCGCTTCTTCGAACGCGCCGAGTCCGTCGCTGGCTTCCGCAAGCTCGAGATGCGCCGGAGGCAGGGTGTGATGCCCTGCAACCGCAACGTCTCCATCACCTACGAGATCCTGTACGCCGTCGAGGACGGCCACCGGGTCCGTGCCCACATACCCGAGTCCCCCAATGCGGGATACCGGCGAGGCCGCAGCGCGGCCGCCTTCTAGGCGGCCGGCGCACCCAGGGCCTCGCACCAGCGTGAACGCGCAGAAAGGCCGGAGAGCTCCCTTCCCACGGGGATGCTTCTCCGGCCTTTCTGTTTTCACGTTCCTGTGACAACAACACCTGGTGACGGTTCCTGGCCCTAACACCGATGCCCACTATATCAGTGTCGATTCATCATGTGCAATGCAGTCGGCGTCCCATTCCGGCGACCATTCGAAGGTCTGTCTCGAATCACTCGGAATAACTCGGAAGCCCGGTCGACCAGGACGCGGGACCCATCGCGATCGCTCCCGTCAGGGCCGTCAGGGCCTGATGCTCCGCTGCACGGGAGGACGCAGCGCCGAGGTGTACCACGTGTCGTGGTACACCTCCCGATCCCAGTGCTGGCCTGCTCAAACGGCGGGTCAGGCGACCGCGGCCGAGGGAGTCTGTACCACGTGCCCGAGCGGACGTGGTACGCCGTATTGCCTTGGCAGATCAGCGTTTTCGGCGGGTGTACCACGAGTACCACCAGATTCCGAGCGTTTACATATGTGCGCGAAGGACGCCTCCGATCGGTCATCCAGCCAGTAAGAGCTCTTATCCCCATGCGCGTATATCTAGTCTTTATTTAGTGGTACAAGTGGTACAGGGGGTATATAAAGCCCGTCTGACCAGGGCAAACGCCTGTACCACGTGCAAATCTCCATGTGGTACACCCCGTTTGGAGAAGTCCTGAAATCCCCGACTGACCAGGGGAAACAGGTGTACCACGTCAAGTGGTACACCTTCCGATACCCATTGGGGGTATACCGGCTCGCTGCTGCAGCCGGATCCCAGCTCTGGAGGTTCCCGGCCGGCCGGTCGGAAGAACTCCCCGAACCCCGACCAGGGGTCGGGCGGCTCACGCCGCCCGCGGGGGAGTGCTCGAGCACGAGAAGCCAGCGGCTCCGTGGGGCATACGCCCCCGGAGCCGCTGTTTCTCATTCCAGACCGCACGCTCTCGTCGTGTCGCCGTGGCCTCCGGGTCTCGCGCGCGACCCCTCCGAGCCCCACCCGGGTACCACCCGGGACCTCTGTCGGACCATGAGTCGACTATCAGTCGACTCGTTGCGAAAGACCATTCGGATGGCATAGAGTCGTGAGCACGTTCCTATTCGATTACGAGACCAATCGGCTTCCCACTCACTGCCGGCAGGTACTCGACGCGATCGAGAAAGACAGCAGCATGACGACTCCTGACGACCCAACGCCCGTCTTCGACGAGGACTTCGACACCCCCTCGACCAACCCTGTCGCCGACGCCTTCACCGAGGTCATGACGTACTTCGCCGACGGCGGCGACATCGCCCCGCAAAACGAAATAGTCACGCGCGCGACCGAGGTCTACCTCCAGCTGATCGACCCGTCGGACCCGCCCGCACCGCGCCTGCTCGAGAAGCAGCTGCTCGCGATCGTGAACGGCGTCTCCAAGGCCGAGAACAGCAAGACCAAGGTGGCTGCCGAGAAGCTGCCCCTGGCCCGGCACCTGACCTACTGGCAAGTGGCGCAAATCCTGTTGAGCCTGCACCACGTGATCCGCATCGCCCCCAGCGCCAAGGACACTGACCGCGAGTACGACCTGCTGGCGATGTACCAGGCCACCGGTCCGGGCCGCGGCACGTACACCACCAGCGAGGACGACATCCGCACCACGGCACGCCGTTACAACACGCAGCTGACACTCAAGGAGTTCGCCGAGGTCCTGGCAGTACTCCGCGAGGACAGCCCGCGCCGGCACCAGTGCAGCCACAGAGACCTCATCGCCGTGAACAACGGCGTGTTCCACTACGGCCGCGAGGCCCGGGACATCCATGAGGGCGGCAAGGCCTTCCACTTCGAACCCAAGTCGCTCGTGCCCTTCGACCCGGCACTGGTGTTCCTGGCCAAGTGCCAAATCGACTACGTCGAAGACCCGGACAATCCGGTGATCGTCCACCCTGTCGACGGCTCGGTCTGGGACATCGAGTCCTGGATCCGCGAGCTCTCCGACGAGGAGGGTATCCCCGAGCTGCTCTGGGAGGTCATCGGCGCGATCATTCGGCCGCACGTCAGTTGGGGCAAGACTGCCTGGTTCTATTCAGAACAGGGCAACAACGGCAAGGGCACGCTGTGCTCGCTCATGCGCAACCTGTGCGGGCCACGCTCGCACACCTCGATCCCGCTGAGCGACTTCGGCAAGGACTTCGCGCTCGAGCCGCTCGTGCGCGCCAACGCGATCATCGTCGACGAGAACGACGTGGGCACCTTCATCGACAAAGCGGCCAACCTGAAGGCGATCGTCACCAACGACGTCATCCAGATCAACCGGAAGTACCGGATGCCGATCGCCTACCAGTTCTTCGGCTTCATGGTCCAGTGCCTCAACGAGTTCCCGCGCGTGAAGGACAAGTCCGAAAGCTTCTACCGCCGGCAGCTGTTCGTACCGTTCAACAAGAGCTTCACCGGCATGGAGCGCAAGTACATCAAGGACGACTACCTCCAGCGCCGCGAGGTCCTGGAGTACGCCCTCTGGTACGTGCTCAACCGCGCCGGCGCAGCCGACCCGGGCAACTACTACCAGCTCTCCGAGCCGGTGGCGACCAAGGTGGTCCTGGCCGAGTACAAGGAGGCCAACGACCCCGTGCGCGCCTTCTGGGAAGAGTTCCGCGAGCGGCTGGTGTGGGACCTGGTGCCTTTCACCTTCACCTATGACCTCTACAAGGCCTGGTTCGCAGACGTCTCGCCCTCGGGGTCGCCGGTGAGCAACAAGCAGTTCATCACGGACCTGGTTGCGATCGTGCGGCCTGACCCGCTGTGGCACTGCCCGGACAAGAACAAGAAGATCCGCCCCGGCCAGATGATGGCCACCCCCGAGACGACCATCGCCGAGTACGAGCTGAAGAAGTGGATGAACCCGCACTACAGCGGCTCGGACCCGAAAAAGAAGTCGCAGCCGGTCCTTCAGGCCAACTACCGCGGCCTGCTCCGGCACACAGGTCCCGCCGCCCAGGTGGACGCCGACGACGAGGACACCACAGGAGAGGACTGATCCGACCATGCCCACAATCGCCAGGGCCATCACCGAGCTCGCCCGGGCGGTGACCGACCTCGCCAAGCAACAAGGCAGGGCAAGCACCGCGCTGGCCGATGTCGCCCGCGAACAGCGGATCACCAACCTGATCGTCCGCTCGCAGATCAGTGCCGACCCGGAGGAGAAGCGGCGGCTCGTGGCTGAGGCCTCCAGCCGGATGGACGCCCCGCGCCGCCGCTCTCCACACAACCCGATCGACTGAAGACAAGAACGGAAAACAGGACATGACGCAGCCGCACCCGAACGAACCGAACTGGAAAGACGGATGTGCAGGAGAGGGAGTCTCGCCCGGAAAGGAATGCGCCGACTGCACCGGCCAGCGTGAGCACTTCGGCTACTCCCTGGTGGGAGGTCGATGGGCCCGCGGTGCCCGGCCGGTCCCCGCGCCCGTCACAAGGAAGAAGCGCCGCCTAAGGCCATCCGCGGCAGCGCCCGGCACCCCGACCAGATAACTGCATACCCCGGCCGTGACGGCCGGTGACGACCGAAAGGCCAGACCCATGACCACCCAGCGCACCCCCGTCACAGCTGAGACCGCGCTCTTCACGTTCTACGACATCGAATCGCTGTCGAACGTCTTCACGCTGTGCGCCTACACCCCGCGGCCGGGCCGCGCCGTCCACGACCTGGAGATCTTCTTCCTGGCCGACGACCCGGCGCTGGTCGCCTCCGTCGACCCCCAGGCCCTCTACGACACCGTGATCCGCTCCAACCCGGGGCTGCCCGCGGTCAGCGTCCAGCTTTGGAACCTCGGCAGCGAACGGGGCAGCCTCCGGCTCGCCGAACTGATGGGCCTCTCGAACGCCGACCAGGTGTGCAACCACTCCGACCCAGGCGGGTACCCCGCGGCGCTGCGTCCGGTCTGCGACACAGACCCCGAATACGACCCGGCACTGCATCCGTTCCTTGCTGGCTACAACTCAATGAACTATGACACGACCATGGTCGCGCTCTACCTCAACGAGGCGTTTCCGGCCCCGGGCAGCGGTCGGCCGTTTCAGCCGACCACGGCCCGTACTCTGCGCGACCACAACGACCAGCTCTTCTCGTCCCAGCACATCGAGTACATGCCTGGCTACCTCGGCTGGGACGGGGCGGCTGCGAAGATCCGCCGCGCCATGCTTCACTCGGGCCGGCACCTGGACGTGGCCCGGCTGAACGAACTGCAGTCCAAGGTCAGCCTCAAGCGCCTGCTCGGGATGCTCGGCCGCCAGATCAAGGAATCCGAGAAGCTCAGCCATGACACGAGCATCGAGGCGGTAGAGGATCTCTATGAGCTGCTGGCCTACAACGTCTCGGACTGCCTTGGTCTGGCCCAGCTGTTCCGGCACCCGGCGTACGCGAGCAACTTCGATCTCAAGGCCGCTCTGCTCACCCAGTTCACCGAAACGGTGTTCACCAAGAACGGTGCGGTGCGCAAGGACCGGCTGGCAGTCGACTCCTCATCGGCAAAGTTCGTGGGCCGCATCCTCGCACCCTACGCCTCACTGGATGACATCGAGGCGGTGTCCTTCGTATATCCGCACCCCGAGGTCGCTAAAGAACGCGGGATCGAGCCGGTCAACGTGCTCGACGAGTGCGTGCGCTTCTTCGAGGAGAACGTCGCGCCCGACCCGGCCACCCACTCCGAAGTGACTGCAGCCCAGCGCGAGGCCCACCGGCAATTCCTGCAAGTCGTGGCGTACTACCGCTCGATCGAGGGGCAGAACTTCAACGACTCCGAGGAGTACCGCGACAAGTTCAGCCTTCCGGCCCGGTCTCTGCGCGATGTGCCCAAGACCCCGAACAACGTGCCGTATTTCCGGGCGGACGCCTCGCCGTCGTCCTGCTTCGCCACGTTCTCCACCGGCGGCATCCATGGGGCCGAAGCCGACCTGTCGGTGTTCAACGCCGAGAAGGTCGAGCACAACGATCAGACCATGATGCTCATCCGGGCAGCGCAGGCCTTCCCGGACGCAAAGGACTTCGTAGCAGAGGCCAAGCGTCAGCACGCCATGCTCCGCCTGCCCGACGGCACCTTCGTCGACAAGCGGCTGGTCCTGCTGGGTTCGGACCCGGAGAAGGTCAAGTACCGCAAGCCGAAGAAGGACGACCCTGACCAGGCCGGGCAGCTCGCCCGCGCCCAGGCCCAGGTGCCTGACCCGGCGGACCTGTTGACCACCCAGCGGCCCGAGGCGGAGGCGCTGAACGTCGTCCTGCCCGACGGCGGTGTCCTGGAAGGCAAGGTGGTACTCGCCAACAGCACGGCCACCAATGCCGCCTACCGCGATGAGCCGGCCAAGAAGAAGCCAGAGCTGTTCATCGCCAAGGAAGACGGCTCCGACAAGCTGCACCCGAAGTTCGCACGCACCTCGGCTGGCCTGGTGATCCACGAGGACTTCACCAGCTACTACCCGAACCTGCTGCGCAACATGCGGGCGTTCTGGAACCCCGAGCTGGGTGAGGACCGCTACGCGAAGATCTTCTTCGACAAGGAGCGCTACGGCCAGGAGATCAAGGGGCTGAAGAAGCAGCTGGCCCAGCTTCCGGGCGACAGCCCTGAAGCTGCGCGGCTGAAGGCTCAGATCGCCGGGCTCGGCGTGCTGCGCAACGGCACGAAGCTGATCCTCAACTCGGCCTCGGGCGCAGGCGACGCAAGTCACCGCACGCCGATCCGGATGAACAACCGCATCATCTCGATGCGCATCCTTGGCCAGCTGTTCAGCTGGCGGATCGGACAGGCCCAGACCCTGGCCGGGGCGCGGATCATCTCCACCAACACCGACGGCCTCTACTCGGTCGTCGGCGGCGAGAACGGATTCGACGAAGCGACCAACAACCGGGTGCTCGCCGAGCAGCAGGAGGCCATCGGCGTCGACATCGAGCCTGAGCTGATGTTCCTCATCAGCAAGGACTCGAACAACCGCCTGGAGCTGGAGGCCCCGGAGCCGGGGCGGTCCGTGGCAGACAGTCCGATCATCGCCGCCGGTGGCGGCACGCTGGCCTGCCACGCGGGCCCGACTCCGACGAAGTCGCTGGCCCACCCGGCCGTGATCGACTTCGCCCTGGCCCGCTACCTGCAGACGGTGGCGAGCAGGGGAGAGTCGGCGATCGCGGAGCCCTTCGACCTGATGCTGGGCCGGAAGGTGATCGAGGAGGCGGTCCTGGAGGACGACCCGATCCGGTCGCTCCTGCTGTTCCAGAACGTCATCGCGGCCTCCCGCGGCTCGATCACCTACCCCTTCTCGGCTGCACCCATCGACCCCGCCGTGGGTGTGAAGTACAGCGAGCAGGGTCACGTGACCAACGTCCGCGACCCGCAGGTGCTGCAGATGGTCAACCGGGTGTTCATCGTCCGCGAGGGCACTGAGAACGCCCGGAGCCTGCTCAACGCCGGTGCCTGGAAGGTCACCGCGGCCAGCCAGGCCAAGCGCCGCGAGGAGGACATCGGCCGGACCAAGCGCGACCCGGTCGCGCTGGAGGTGCTGCGCCATCACGGCTGGGCCCGCTCCCGCGCCGAGGCCAGCATGTCGGACGGGCTCGCCGTGCTCCCGGACGACCAGGACGTCGTGGTGCGGCGCATTAACGCCATCGACCCAACCTGGTCGATGGTCGTCGTCAACGACGACCTGCACCAGCTGCCGGCCGACCGGATCGAGCGGCTCATCGCCTCGCTGGACCTGGACACCTACGTCCGGATGCTCGAGGAGACGTTCACCAAGAACTGGATGAACGAGGCCGCCTGAGCCGATCGACCACAGCCCGCACAAGGGGGCCGCGGACGCCGCGGCCCCTTGTTCAACTCTGTGCACCATTGCGAATGGTTCCGTACAGATCATTCACTTCGAGTCATAATTGAGTACGAAAGGCAATTCAGGCTCGACACGACACGACCACGAGAGGCCATCATGTCCCAGTCAACACTCCCTGTCCGCTCCACTGACCCGGAGACCTCCTACGCCGCCGCCGTGAAGGCCGCGCTCGGCGCATCCCGCGTCCGTCCCATCGTGCTCGACATCGTCCGCGAGAAGGGCCCGCTCACCCACGACGAGCTCATCGCCGCTTACCACGACCGCGTCGTCACCAGCCTCGGCGAGGTGCCGCGCTCCTCGGACTCCGTCATCCGCACCCGGCTCAAGGAGCTCGCCCACCAGGGCCTGGTGACCGTCGCCGACATCGACGGCTTCTCCAACTACGGCAATGCGGCCAAGCGCTGGGTCGTAGTCGACCCTGACGACCCGAGCTTCGTCTACGACCCGGACGCCATCGCTGCCTACATCGACGACGAGGACATCGTCGGCTTCGGGCACTTCCTTGACGGCGACGCCTCCGACGCTGCCGGGACCGACGAGGACTGAGGCCCCATGCCGAGGAAGAAGAACCAGCGGGAGAAGGCCGTCGAGCAGTACCTGCTCACGCAGTGCCGCCGGCACGGTCTGTTCTGCCTGAAG
Source organism: Paenarthrobacter sp. TA1.8 (assembly GCF_048595705.1). Taxonomy (NCBI): domain Bacteria; kingdom Bacillati; phylum Actinomycetota; class Actinomycetes; order Micrococcales; family Micrococcaceae; genus Paenarthrobacter; species Paenarthrobacter sp. TA1.8. The sequence goes on along the minus strand of NZ_CP184287.1, from coordinate 2,882,669 downwards.
TTCGTGTCCCCGGCCCGCGGGGGCGTCCCCGACCGAATCGTCCTCACGCCCACCGGCACGGTCTTCGTCGAGGTCAAGCGACCCGGCGGAGACCTCGAGAAGCGCCAGCGCGTCATGCACGCCAAGATGCGCCGTTTCGGTGCCGAGATCCACGTCGTGGATGACGAGCAGGCCGTCGACGCCTTCATCACCCACGTGCTCGGTTACCGCCGGATCGAGAGCCAGCAGAAAGCAGCATCATGACCGCAACAGCCACGGCCGCGGGCCCGGAGACAGCCGCCCGCGACTACGAAACGAAAGACTCGGGATCACGCAGGGTCACCGCCTCCGGCATGCAGCGCGAGGTGAAGACAGGCCAGCCCCGCTTCGACCTGCTCGTACCGCTTCAGGTGCCCTACCAGGACCAGCTGCTCACAAGGACGGCCGCGCTCGTGGAGCGTGGAGCGCGCAAGTACGACTCGCGCGACTGGGAGCAGGCCAGCACTGCCGCAGAGATGGAGGAGTTCCGCGCCAGCGCCTTCCGCCACTTCATGCAGTGGATGTGCGGCGAAGACGATGAGGACCACGCGGCTGCCGTGGTGTTCAACCTCCTGGCCGCGGAAAGCACCCGGACGGTGATCGCCCGCGGTGACGCCGGAACCCCGGAGGCCGCCCGATGAGCGGCCGCGTCACCAAGGGCAACGGCCAGGCCACCTCGGCCTTCCGCCAGCTCACCCGGGCCGACCTGGGCACCTTCGATCGCGAGGCCACGGAGCTCGTGCTCGAAGCGATGCGGGCCGGCTGCGTTGGGCGTGTCTCGTCCCGGGGCCACGCCATCCTGCGCAACAATGCCGGCGGATCCGTCTCGGTGCCGCGCAACATGACCTCACCCAACCGCACGGCGCAGAACGCCCGTGCCGACATGAAACGGCTGCTCGGCGGGCACCGGGCCGATCATGCAGTATCCGCCGCAGACCGCAGGCCACGCGGGAAACGGCAGATGACCGTCGCGGTGGCCTTCGTGGAGCACCCAGCCGCCTTCTCCCGCTGGTTCGACGCCCAGCCCGAGGGCCTGCCTGCGGACCAGCTCATCGAGGTCTCGTTCGACGGGGCCGGGGAGCCGGCCTTCCAGGCCGTGCCCGTCGACGCGCCCGCACAGCCCGATGCACCGGAACAAGACCAGCCGGAGCCCGCGACGGCCCGGCCCACCCGCCGCCGGGGACACCTGATGATCGCGCCCGAGCCCGGGCAGGAAGCAGAGGACGACATGACCGCCGAGGCCAAGGAAGATTTGCCGTTTGCGACGCCCATACCCGATGCGGCCGTCGGGGATGCCTCTGCCGAAGCGGTGCTTGAGCGCGTACGCACCGCGCTGGGTGAGGACCCGCGTGTCACCGCCCTGCAGCGCAGGATCGTCGGGCTGGAGGCAGAGCTCGCCGCCCAGACACGCCGGGCCGATGACGCCGAGGTCCGCCTGGGCCTTATACGCGAGGCATTCCATGCCTGATCCCGACTGCCGACAACCCACGAGAGGAGGCCGCACACCATGACCACGACCATCGCACCACCGCAGCCGTCACCCGCGCCCATCGTGCTCAAGCCCTACCAGCAGCAGATCCACGACTTCCTCGTCAGCCGCCCCTTCGCCGGAGCCTGGCTTGGTGTCGGAGCCGGGAAGACGCTTTCGACCCTCAGCGTCCTGCAGACAGTCCGGCCGATGGGCCACATCCTCGTCGTCGCACCGATCGCGATCGCTCGCTCGACCTGGCTCGACGAGATCGACAAATGGGGATTCCCGATCCGAACCAAGTCGCTCATCGTCAACGAGAACGACCGGAAGCTGCCCAAGGAGAAGCGACTGGAACGCTTTCGGGAAGTCTTCTCCGACCCGCCGACGATGTACTTCGTCAACCAGGAGTTGCTGACCCAGCCCTCCCAGGGTGCGCGTCTGCTCCAGCTGACCGGCGACCCTACCGGCGATGCCATCGCCGCCGGGATCTCACCGGAGGCCGTGCGGCTGCGCGGGCTCATCGAGACGATCGGACCAATGGCCCAGGAGCAGCTGATCGGACACTTCCTGCAGCTGGCTGCCGGGCAGTCCGGAACCAAAGCCCCCACCAAGACCGCGGTCAAGGAGGCGATCAGCGAGCTCGTCACCCGCGGCGCGCTGGAGCGCGAGAGCCACGACTGTCGCAGCTGCGGCGGCGACGGCTGCGCGCAGTGCCGCTACGGCCTGGTCGACCAGATGCCGATCCAGTCCATCAACGGACAGGACACCCTCATCTGGCCGTTTCAGACGGTGATCATCGACGAGTCGCAGGGCTTCAAGTCCCACAGCAGCGCCCGGTTCAAGGCCTTGAAGGCGGTCCGCCCGGCCATCACGCGGCTCATCGAGCTGACCGGCACGCCGAGCCCGAACGGGCTGCACGACTTGTGGAGCCAGATCTACCTGCTCGACCAGGGCGAGGCCCTGGGCCGGACCATCACGGAGTTCCGCAACCGGTGGTTCATCCCGAAGATGGTGCCTGGCACCACCACCCCGGCGAAGTGGATCCCGACCCCGAACGCCGAGGCCGAGATCCATGAGGCCATCAGGCACCTGGTGATGAGCGCGCAGAACACCAACCTCAACCTGCCGGGCCTGACGATCCAGGACGCCAACGTCACCCTCCCGCCGGACCTCATGCAGGCCTACAAGGAGTTCAGGCGCGACCTCGTGCTCGACGTCGTGAAGACCTACCAGGACGAGGACGGAAAGCTCACCCAGAGCGTTGAGTCGATCGTCGCCGAGAACCAGGCGGTCCTCACCAGCAAACTGATGCAGTTCGCCTCGGGGACGCTCTACACGGCCGACCCGGAGGACCCGGCGACCAAGGGCCAGTACGAGGTTATCCACGACAAGAAGCTCGAAATGGCCGAGTACCTGGTGCGCAACAGCGGGGGAGACCCCGTGCTGGTCGCGTACCACTTCCGCTCTGACCTGGAGCAGCTGATGGCGCGCTTCAAGAAGGCGGGCATCGACGCGCAGGTCTTTGACGGCTCGCGGGAGATGGTCCGCCGGTGGAACGCCAAGCAGATCCAGGTGATGCTGCTGCACCCCGCGGCGGCCGGCCACGGCCTGAACCTGCAGGACGGCGGCTCGACGATGATCTGGTACACGCTGCCGTTCTCGCTCGAGCACTACCTGCAGACCAACGGCCGTCTCTACCGCACGGGGCAGACCAAGCCCGTGGTGATCCACCGGATTATCACCAAGGGCACTCAGGACGAGCGGATGCCCGGAGTCCTGGCAGAGAAGCAGCAGGTCCAGGACGACCTCATCTCGGCTGTGTCCGGCGAGGAGGCGATCCTCGTCGCCCTCGAGGAGGAGATCCAGGACGACCTCAACGACCTGTGGGTCTCCGAACGGGTCTGACCAACCCATTCCGACGCCGCGGAGCGCCAGCCACACGCCGGCGCTCCGCGGCGCACCACCCCGACCCCAGTGCCACCCGGCCCGAGGAGGACTGATCCATGAATGACCCGAAGCACCAGGCCTGGCCCGACGGAGCGCGCGTGCGCTTCACCGCCGAGGCCAGGGAAGCCATGCAGGCGCGGCCCGGAACGAAGCCGCTGCGCGCACCGGCCCTCGGGCCGAACACGGACTACACGATCGACAACACCGACGACGGCCTGCACGACGTCGTGCTGCGCGAGACCGGGGAACGCTACGGCGTGCTCTGGCTCCAGAGCGCAGAGCACGAACCCGTCGACCCCGACGTCGCGCTGCTCGAGGAGCTCTTCGACCGCGAGCTGCCGGCCAGCTTCGACCCCGCCCGGGGGACAAGGAGCGTCACTCGCCATCACGGAGCAGGGATGGCCACAGCCGGAGCCCGGCCCGCCACGACCGTAGTTCCGCGCGGCAACTGGATGCAGACCTACACGGGTCGCCGGTTCTACCCGCTGGACCCGCGGCCCGAGGACGTGGACATCGCCGACATCGCACACGCGCTGTCCATGCAGTGCCGCTACAACGGCCACGTCCGCCGGTTCATGTCCGTCGCCGAGCACTGCGTACTCCTCTCGCGACTCGTCGCCCCGGAGCATGCGCTCTGGGCGTTGCTGCACGACGCGACAGAGGCATACGTGGGCGACATGGTCCGCCCGCTGAAGCTTCACATGCCGGAGTACCGGGCCGTCGAGGACGGCGTCATGGTCGCCATCGCCCAGAAGTTCAGCATCGACCCCGCCATGCCCGCCGAGGTGAAGCACGCCGACTCGCGGATCCTGCTCGACGAGCGCGCGGCGCTGCTGGGCGAGCCGGCGGGGGACTGGGAGGTTCCAGGTCAGCCCTTCGGGATCGAGATCCAGGCCTGGAGCCCGGATGCTGCCGAGCTCGAGTACCGCCTGCGCTTCGCCGAGCTGACTGGAGACCCGGCCGGTCTGCCCGTCGGGCTGTGCGGAGACCGGGAGGACCACCTGCCCCACACCCACCGCAGCGCCTCGCTTGGCGGGCTCTGGTGCTCCGCTGACCAGGACTCCCGCCTCCCCTGGGCCGCCGAACGTCGGCAGACCCAACCCGGAAACGCAGGAGAACAGCCCTATGGCTGAGACCAGGATGACCGGGACGGGACGCATCGCAGCTGGTTCATGACCGACCGGTGACCGGCACCCTGCGGGTGCTGGTCACCGGAGGGCACAGCGTCGGGGTCGGCAGGGCCGACCCGGGTGCCGGGGCAGTGATGCCGGGGGTCGGGTCCCGGCCCGGTCCCCCCTCATTGCCACGACACCACAACGAGAAGGAGCGAGTCCCATGGCTGAGCAGCCCATCTACCGGCTCCCGCCTGCGGGCTGGTCGGACTTCGGCGCACACATAGACCAGCCGGAGGTCCGCCTCGAGTTCTCGGCCGAGACCGGCGAGGACGGGATGCCGCTCTGGGAGCGGCCCATCGACATCCGTCACGACGACCAGGAGGTCTCGCCATGAAGGCGTACAGCACGCAGACCGAACGCACCTACGATTCCTGGGAGGACCTGGTGGCCGAGGAGGCCAACGGCTACGGCGTCGTGGTGATGATGCAGGCCAAGAGCCTGAAGTCCGCCAGCCCCCAGACCTACTCGCGCCTGATTGGGCCGTTCGACGACCAGAAGAAGGCCCGGAACAAGGCCGCAGCCGTTCGCCGCGCCTGGAAACGCGCCAAGGACCGCGACCCCCGTATCCAGCTGCTGGGCGTCTCGGTCGAGCCCATCTGGCCCGACCTGCGCTTCGGCACCAGGAACTGAGACCTAATTCCACAACCAGCGCCACGGGCGCGCTGTCGGGGCCGACGCTCCGCAGACCATCAACGACACGACCGACGAGGACATCCGCCATGACCATGACGACCACCGCCCGCCCCGCACCTCCACGCCTGCAGGACCCGCTCGACGCCGTGATGCGCAGCTGCCTGCGCGATGACGCAGTCTGGGCCGAGGTCACCACCACGCCGGCCGGCCTCAACCAAACCGAGCACTGGCTGAAGACCACCGCCTCAAGCATCGACCAGCAGCTCTCATTCCGCCAGGACGACGCCGAGATCTGGCGGCTGTCCCCGCTGGATCACAGCACACAGCTGATCGAGTTCCTCGAGTGGCGCAAGGGCGCGCTCTACCTCAAGAGCCTCTGCGAGAAGCGCCTCATCGACATCAAGCGCCTGCGGACCGCCGACGAGGAGCGCGCCGAGGAGATGAAGGTCCTGCTGGTCCGCCTGGCGCAAGCCGTCGTCGCCCACGAGGGCGAGCTGATCGGAGACGAGGACCTGTACGGAGCCCTCGACCGGATCTCGCTTCCCGGCGCGGACGCGCCGACCCTGCGGGAGTACCTCCAGTTCCGCGACGGCTCGAAGGACTGACCCAGACCACACGACCGCAGCCTCGCCGCGGCCGGGTCCCTGTGGGACGGCGTCGCGACGGGGCTCCTCGATCCCGGGCCAAGCGGCCCGGCGGAAAGAACCGCATGACGCCCCAGACCACCACGACCACCGCAGAAGAGCTCGTCCCTGAGATCGAGCAGACCCTGCTCGATTCGCGGGCGGACCGTGCCCTGCACGAACGCCGTGGGGTGCACGAGCACTCCGAGCAGACGGAGCTGAGCGACCACGAGCGCACCGTGATGCTCGACGTCACCCTGGCGCTGCTCATCCGGCATCGGCTGCCCATCGATGCCGACCGCGCCGCGAAGGCGGTGGCCGCCGCGCAGACCGCCGATGCCCGCACGTGGGCGGCTGGCTGCGCCCGCCACATCGCCCGCGTGGCGGAGGAGAAGAACCCATGAGCCGAAAGCGCAGGCAGCACTACTCCACCGAGGGCTTCCGGCCGTCGGCGAATCCCGAACAGGCGCACTGGATGCGGGAACTCCGCAAGTCCAGTGCGACGCAGCGGCACACCCCCAAGCCCCGCAAGGGCACCCGCCGCGAGCGGGAGCGACAGGCGATCCGCGACCAGCAGCGACACCGAGGAGACCACCCATGACCGACAACAACCGAGGGCCCGCAACCGGAATCGCGCTCGACGCAGAGTCACTGCGCGCCGAGCTGCGGGAGGCCCCGGAGGCCCACGGCCTCGATCCGGAGCAGGCGGCGGAGATCGCAGCGCTCCCGGACGGACAGATCAACAGCTGGATACACGAGCTCGCCGCGCGCGACGACGCCTTCTGGGCGCTTTACGACGGGCTCCGCCGGCGCACCATCGCCCATCTCGCCGAGATGCACAGCACAGCCAAGGACGTGAAGCCGTGAACGCGCCCCTGCCCGACTGGTGGGTCGACGCGACGCCGGACGGCAAGCGCGCCAAGCACCCCGGCAAGCACGAGGTCTACGTCTACGGCCAGCAGCGCGCAGACGGCATGGCGTGCATCGGGTGCAGCTGGCAGCACAGCACGGTCATGTCGACACCAGCAGCCATCGCCCGGCACGACGCCGACCAACACCTCGAGCACGACCACGGGCTCTGGGTGCCCATCGATCGCGGCCCCCTCGCGGCGGGTGCCCGTGCGGGAAGCCCGGGCTGTACGCCGACTCAGTGCTGCGGACCAAGGTCCGCGCAGTCCTCCAGCAGGCGCAGCCGTGGAGCCCGACACCGGACCAGCTGGCGGACCTGCTCGTCGGCGCGCTCGTGCCCGACCACGGCATCCTCGTGGCCTTTACAGCCGAGCAGCAGACCGAGTCCGACTGGGAGCTGGGCTACAGCGCCTCGTACACCGACCTCGCTGCCCCCGAAGTGCTCGGCCACCGCCTGAGCGAGCGGGAGCTCGCCGAGCTGTACTTCCAGATCGAGGCCATGGGTGGACTCGGCGAGTCCGAGGCCTACCGCGACCTGGACAAGGCCGTCGAGCGCCTCGGCGAGGAACCCGCCCGGCAGCTGCGCGAGCGTGTGGCCCAGCCCGGGCTGTTCGACCTGGAGCCCGACGTCTGAGAGCCAGGGCCTCCACACCACAACGACCCCAGCAGGGGAGAGAAGGAAACCAAGTCCCATGACCCCCACCACGATCGGCGACCTGCCCCGGACCGCCCACACCGCGCCGAAAATCACCATCTACGGGCCGGCGGAGTGCCCCAACTGCGACAAGGCCAAGAGCCTGTTCGATCGGCAGCAGCCCGCGATGCAGTACACCAAAATCGACATCGAGCAGGGCGATGAAAACCACCGCCACATCACCGAAGACCTCGGATACGCCCAGGCACCCGTGATCGTCGTCAAGCTGGCCTCCGGCCGCACTGTCCACTGGGGCGGGCACCGCCAGGACATGCTCACCGCCCTCGTCCGGCTGTGCACCAAGGGCATCGTCCCGGAGGACCGGAAGGCGGCGTCCTGATGGCAGCGGCGCAGCAGCGCCTCGGCCTCAGCATCACCGCCCGGCAGGCCGACATCCTGCTCGACACGCTCGTCGACAAATCCGTCGAGACGGACCACTACCTGCTGTCCTATCCCAAGGACGAGCCCGACAAGACCGACACCTGCTGCGACGCGCACCTGGCCCGGTTCGAGCAGCGCGCACTCCAGCGCAAGGCGCTGCTCGAACGGAAATCAGAGGTACAGCACCTCATCGCGCTCATCGAGGCGATCCGGCCGGCGTTCGAGGCCTCCGGGTCCTCCCCGGTAAGCACCACGGCCGTGGACCTGTCCGGCGTGACGCTCGTCTACCGGGACACGGCAGGCAAGACGCACGAGCAGCCGCTGGCCGACATCGGATCCGCCGGGACCCTCATCGACCCCGACAGCGGAGACGACCTCGAGCTCATCGCCGCGCTGGTCGCAGCAGACCCCACCCGAACCAAAACCCAGGGAGCAACCCCATGAGCCTGCACATCGACAGCCTTGCCGACCTCATCCGCGGAGCTGTGTCCGGCGGCGACACCACCCGGGAAGACTTCGAGCGTGCGCTCGACCAGGTCTTCCCCCGGGATCAGCTCGACCCGTTTGAGGGCACCGGCAGCGAGGAGTACCTCGTCGGATGGACGATCGACCAGGATGCTGCATCGCCCGCTGAGGCCGCCAGCAAGGTCTGGCGGGAGGTCTTCCAGCGCGGACCATGGCAGCCCAGTGCTGACGAGGGCTGCGTCTTCACGATCTCTCGTGGGGGCCAGCGTGTCGAGATTGACCTCAGCGACGAACACTTCGCGCACCTTTTCAGTGACTAAAAGGAACAGCGGGAGCAGCGCGCGGCGCAGCCGCCCCGGAGTACAGGACGGAAGCCTCGCGCACAGAGCCCCGGAGGAATGGGATCCTCCGGGGCTCTGTGCCCGCACACCCCGAGAACGAAGTACCGACACACGCACGACAACTTCTAGGAGGAGCCACGGTGCACGCACAGCAGAACACCCGCCTCCCGGCCGCACCGTCATGAGCGGCGAGGACCCCGACGAGAAGTGGCGCAGGGATGCCCTGTGCGCAGAAACAGACCCCGACGCGTTTTTCCCGGAGAAGGGCGGCAACACCACCGACGCCAAGAAGGTCTGTGCCCAGTGCGGGGTGCGCGCACAGTGCCTGGATTACGCGTTGAGCGCCGACGAGCGCTTCGGCATCTGGGGCGGACTCAGCACCGCCGAACGCGACCGCCTTATCAAGACTTCACCGGTGGCACACCGTAGCGCCGCCCAGGCGCAAAAGCAGGAACGCGACACCCTCATCGTCGCGATGGCCGGCAGAGGGATCGACCCCCGGACCATCGCCGACATGGCCGAGGTCACCGACCGCACCGTCTACCGGGTGCTCGCCCGGCACAAGGAGCGGGAGGTCGCCGTCTCCGCCTGAGCGCAGCACCGTCAATTGAAAGGACCGCCATGCCACTGTTCCCGCGCCGCTTCAGGCAGCAGAACATGCTGCCCGGGGACGCCTATCCCCCTGAACGGACTACAGGCGCGCCCATGCCGGCCAGGAAACGCGCCGCCATTGACCGCAAGCTCCGCCGGATGGTGAAACAGCATCGGCTCCCGGCCGAGCCGGGAGAGTACCTCGACACAACGGGCGACCGCTGGACGCTCGACGCCCAAGGCGGCTGGACCGACGCCGGCGGCGTACACCGCGACGCCCGGTACGCGCCGATCATCGCCTTGTTCGTCCACAACTCCGGCCCGTTCACGCGCATCGAGAGCTGATGGCCACCCCCGCCGCAAAAGGAGCAATCATGCACCCCCGCATCGAAGACAGCCACCTCGACCCCGGACTCCTGCCGACCGTCAATCCACAGCAGCGCACCGACACCCAGCTCGTCGAGCCGGTGCTCCGGGCCATCCACGCCGCCGTCGCGGACTGCAGCGTGACCGCCGCCCAGGTCTTCGCCGGCCGGATCCACACGCGCAAGAACGAGGAGTGCACGACAGCGTTCGGCCGGCCGCCCAGCGTCGGTCACGCATCTGACGGTGACGACTTCTACTTGCAGATCGGCGTCCGGGTGCCCTCGTACGCAGCCGCACCGGTGCTCAAAGCGATCCACGCCGTCGAGGCCATGTCGGACGCGCAGGCGCTGCGCGAGGCGCGTGCCCGGCTCGCCGAGGCCAGGGCGCGCACCGCCGCGGCACAGAGCGAAGAAGCCCGGGTCGAGGCCGAGATCGCCCGCCTCGAACCAAACAAGGAGTAGACCATGAGTGCCATCCAACCCCTGGCCGCCCGCATGCGGCCCACCTCCCTCGACCAGATCGTGGGCCAGGAGCACCTGGTCTTTCCCGGCTCGCCGCTCGAGCTGCTCGCCCAGGGCGAGGGTGCGACCTCGGTCCTGCTCTGGGGTCCGCCCGGCGTCGGCAAGACCACCATCGCCTCGGTGATCGCCCGCCAGACCAGCCGCCGCTTCGTCGAGCTCTCTGCGACCAGCGCCGGCGTAGCCGATGTCCGCAAAACGCTCGCCGGAGCCCAGAAGGCCCTCGACGACGACCTCCAGACGTTCGTGTTCATTGACGAGATCCACCGCTTCTCCAAGGCGCAGCAGGACGTCCTCCTGCCCGCCGTGGAGGCCGGGGTCATCTCGCTCATCGGCGCGACCACCGAGAACCCGAGCTTCTCGGTCAACTCGGCACTGGTCTCGCGCTCAATCCTGCTGGTCCTACGCCCTGTGGAGGACGGCGAGGTCGTGAACCTGCTCTCGCGTGCCCTAGAGGAGGACCCGGTCCTCTCAGCCACCGGGATCGGGTTCGCCGACCCCGCGCTGCAGATCATTGCAGGGCTGTCCAGCGGCGACGTCCGCCAGGCGCTGAACCGGCTGGAGACCGCTGTCGCAACTGCGCAGGCCGCAGGCAAGAGCGTCGTCGACCGCGAGGTGCTGGAGCAGGTCACCGGCGCTGCGCTGCAGCGTTACGACCGCGATGGCGACCAGCACTACGACGTCGTCAGCGCATTCATCAAGAGCATGAGAGGCAGCGACCCGGATGCGGCCCTGCACTGGCTGGCCCGGATGATCGAGGCGGGGGAGGACCCGAGGTTCATCGCACGGCGCTTGGTGGTGCACGCCTCCGAGGACGTCGGCATGGCCGACCCCTCGGTGCTGGGCATCGCAGTGGCCGCCGCCCAGGCCGTCCAGCTGATCGGTATGCCCGAGGCGCGGCTCAACCTCGCTCAGGCAACGGTCGCAATCGCCACGGCCCCCAAGTCGCCGGCCGTCATCCGCGGCATCGACCAAGCGCTGGAAGACGTCCGGCGCGGCCGGACCGGGAGCGTGCCAGTGCACCTGCGCGACGCGCACTACCCGGGCGCGAAGGGCCTCGGGCACGGAGAAGGCTACTTCTACCCTCACGACTTCGAACACGGAGTTGTCTTGCAGCAATACCTACCCGATGCCGTCCGCGGCACACAGTATTACCGTCCTACCGGCAATGGCTTCGAACAAACCATCGCCAGACGGTTGGCTGCGATCGATCAGATGACCGTGGAGGACAGGAACCCCCTCGACTAGATCGCGGACCAGAGGTAGAACCGTGGCCGCATCATCCTGGATCGTCGCTGCATGGAAAATCACCAGCAAAGTCGTCGGCTTCCACAAGACCTACGAGAGGGGATGAGCATGATCAACGACAACACTGAACGCGCGAGGCAGACCCCGGAGTCCGACAAGCCCAGGACTGTGGACGACCGACTCTCAGCAGATCTTGGTATCGACGTCGCCGCCGTCGAAGCGCAGGCACGGTTGCATCTCGACCTGCTGCGCATGCAGCGCCGCGAGCCCGGCGAACTAGGCTACGTGCTCATCGACCGGGAGTTCCATCCCCGCACAGCTGTCGTCTTCGCATCTCCCACAGAAGCCCGCAGCGCGCTGGAAGGCCACCCTTTGATCGATGCCCTCTGTGAGGAGGACAGCGTCGATGCACGGGTCCCGGATCCGGCCGTGCTCTCCGACCTCGCCTCCCGCGAAGTCATTTTGCCCTGATCGCACGGAATCGCGAAGGAATGGAAACATGACCAACACCGGTATCTTCACCCAATCAGCAACTTCAGTCCTGCAGGACGTCGAAGAGTTCTACTTCGGTGGCGCGCTTCCCTGGTACCACGGGAGCAAGCTGACAGAGGACGGCTTGCACGTGAGCATCACACTTGACGATCCAGAGTCTGATGACGAGTCCAAGACCAAGGACTACGAGCTGTCGGCCGCCCAAATCAAGGAAGCCTTTCGAAAGGCCAAGCAGAAGGGGTACCACCTCTGCTGCTCTGCCGCCATCGAGTCCGAACAGCTCGGATTCGGCTGCGTCCAAGACCTTGACATCATCCTTCAGACCGCTTGCTACGGCGAGCTGGTCTTCGGCTGACGCCGCACCGGCTCGACTTCACCAGTGGAACTACTTCCACTAGGATGCAATCTCAGAGCTACCCAGTGGACACGGACCCCAGCACAGCCGTCCTTGCTCCTTCGTGAAACCACCCTGCTCACCCTCACTTCGCCGACCTCGACCGATAGGCTCCGATCACATGAACGACCAGGAAGTGCGCCGCGGCGCAGGTATCTACAGCAAGCCGGTGCTGGGCTTCTACGACCTGCTCGTCGTGAAGTTCTCCAATTCGCTGGCCTGGCGATGCCCCAGCCAGCTCATGCTAGACCAGTACAACCGTTGCATCGGCACCCGCCATCTCGATGTCGGTCCCGGCACTGGTTGGTACCTCGCCAATGCCGACCTCCCCGAATCTGCTGAGATCACACTCATGGACCTCAACGAAAACAGCGTGGAGCACGCAGCGTCCAGACTCGCCCACACCCACGTAAGCACCAGAGGTGTGACCGCGAACGTCCTCGAACCGATCCCCGAGGCTCTCGGCCAATTCGATTCCATCGCGGCGAACTACGTCTTCCACTGCGTTCCCGGCTCCTGGGCGGACAAGGGCGTAGCTTTCAAACACCTAGGGGAGCGGCTCGCTGCTGACGGTGTGCTGTTCGGCAGTACCATCCTGGGCAGTGGCGTGAGCCACAACCTCATCGGCCGCGGCTTCATGGCCCTGTACAACCGCCTGGGCATCTTTCACAACCGCGAAGACGACGCCGCAGGACTTGAGGCTGCACTGCGGCGAAGCTTCGACCAAGTGAAGGTCGACGTCATCGGTACCGTGGCGGTGTTCAGTGCACGAAACCCGTTGCGAAACGGCGGGGCAGGTGGACTCGACTAAAAGTCGAGCCTGATGACTGCATCCCGCCCTTCAGCCCCAGACCTGACTCCGGTGGCGGTGATGCGCACATTCTGCACGGAACCGTCGACCCGGCGAAGCGCCAGACCCATCGATTGAGAACGAGCGGTATCCCTCGCCGCAGCCGCGATGAACCTGTGCAACTCACCTGAAGCGTCAATGGCAAATTCACCAAGGCCGCCGACATACCCGAAGTCTTCCCGACGCCACGATGGCGACGTCATAAGAACATCCAGCGTTGCAGAGTCGACGACGGCCATCGGTTCCTTGGCCAGGGCCATGACTCCGCGAAGCACGTCGTCCACGCGCCCCGCATTGGCGTCTTGCTCGAAGGCCATATCGTGAAAAGTCTCCGGGGCCTCGTAACTGAAGCCCTGCAGATAGATCTTGTCGTGATCGGGCTCGATCGGCGGAATCACGCCGACCAGGCGCATGTGCCGACGGTCCTGTGAAGCCGTGCCGTAACCTGTGACGATGTTGTAGGTCAGGCACCGGACCTTGCCCGTTACGCCCATCAGCCCGTCCTGGATGCCGTCGCGGATGAGGCTGTTCACGCGCATCCGGTCGGACTGGTCGATGAGCTCGCTCGCCCATTCCCCGGCTTCCCAATAGCCACTGCGCTGCTGGGCGACGCTTGTGTCGACGTCATAGATACGAAACAGGTTCCGGTCCCAGTACGTGCGCCGGCGCAGTGTTGGTTGACCGTCGGCGTCACGCTCGATCTCCCATTCCCAGCCACCGACCAGCGGTAGTTCCGGAAGCGGATCAGCCGCTTTGGCCACGCCGGCGAGGACACCGATCACCGTGGAGGTACGTGGAGAGAAGACGGGCCGTACCTCAACTGCCCACTGCTCGTCCGCATGGGGGACTGTCTCGGAAATTACATTGCCACTGCGCATCACCTGGGCGATGCGGTTCTCATCAAGTAGAAGACGCCTGGGAATTGCACGCGTGGGCTTCCGAGCGGAGACCGGACCACAGGGCTTATCGTCCACCAGAACCAGCTGCTTGCCGTCGCTTCCGCAGAAAAGGCCCCAGGAACCTACATCCAGCTGGACCTGCATGATCAAATACCGCCTGAGACCTGCACAGTGGCCCCCGACATGTAGGTATTCTCCGCGGTGTGAATGATCGCCGAAGCGACTTCATCTGCCGTCCCGAACCGACCCAGCGGGATTCCTTCCAGCATTGCCATCCGTGCCTCCTCAGCAACATCAGCCATCATGTCCGTATCAGTTGCGCCGGGAGCAACAACGTTCACCCGGATGTTCCGGGCTGCGTACTCCCTGGCCATCGATCGTGCAAACGCTTCCAATGCCCCCTTGGAGGCAGTGTAATTGCACTGGCCGACAACGCCGTACTTCACGGACATGGATGAAACCAGCACGATCGATCCGCCGCGCTGCCGCAGCATCGGCCCCAGGGCCGCCTTGCAGGCCAGCATCGGCCCGATCGCATTGACCTGCATGACCTCGCTCAGGTCCTCCTCGCTCATCCGCATGAGCAGCTTGTCGCGGGTGATCCCTGCTGCGACGACGAGCACATCCAGACCACCCAGGTCGGCGGCAGCCGCCTTGACGCCAGCTGCGATCGAATTACCGTCACGCACATCCATCTCGAGGGGGAGCACCCCCTCGGGCACGGTCCCCCCGGTACGATGCGTACCCGCCGTCCGGTAGCCGGCGGAGAGCAGGGCTCGAGCCGTGGCCGCCCCGATCCCACGGGTTGCACCGATCACCAGGGCAGTTCTCCCCATGTCGCTCATTTTTTTCTTACCCTCCCAGGTTGTAAAGTTGTGACACGGAACTTTACTGGACTTGTACCCCTTCGTTGACAAACGACAGGCGGTGTCCGCTCTTCTCGCTATTTAGAGGAACGCTGATGCCTGCCTTCATTCCATCCGCTGCGACCGCCGATACGCCTCGGAACGGCCAGCCCCGTCACCCCCTGTTCGCCCGACTGATGCGCAAAGGCGCTGCCAAGATCGGTCCCACCAGCTGCACCCCGAAGCCCGCTCAGCTCGACCTCTTCGACTGGCCGAACGAGTTGAGCCTCGAAGCACTCGGGAAAGCCATCGCCTCAGCTTGCGGACTCGAGATCGTGATACGGCCCATCCCGGATGAGATGCGCCATCATGAGGTCAGCGGCCTCACTACTGTGATCGGACGAGTGGCCCACGTCTTCTACGACCCTGAGCTCCCGCCCCTCAACATTGAGCAGACAATCCTCCACGAGTTCGCCCATATCCTGCACGGCGACGTCCGGGCCGACACCGACTGCACCCATCTGCGCAGCATGTTCGACGATCCGGTGGAGAAGCGCGCCGAGACCACCGGCATGCGGCTGATGGATGCTCTGCACCGGAAGCGGCGGGCATCGGAAGAACGCAGCGAGGTCCTCGCCTTCCTGTCCGGATCAAACGAGGACGGTGAGATCTGATGACTGAGATCATCATTGTCGGTATCACCATGGGCCTGATCATCATCGTCTCTGCCCTGTATCAAGGACGCCGACGCCGGGTTAACCTTCTCAGGGTCACCTGTGCCGCCCTCTTCGTGGCCACGGTCTGCCGTGGCGTGGAGCCGCCCTTAGACGGACCTGCCGTCGACCTCCTCAAGCGCCTTGCCATCCTGACCGCCCAGGTATCCGTGGCGCTGCTCATCCTCACGTTCCGCGCGACTCCGCTTTCACGACGTGCAACCCGGTTCATCTACCTCTTCGCCGGGATCATCGCCCTGGGCGAGGCCGTGCTGGTGTGGTTCATCCCCGTCCATGCCGACGGCACCATCTACGACCGGGTCGACATCGACGCCGCCCTTGCCCGCGGCCAGGCCTGGGCACTGATCTCCTACAACTTCCTGTACCTCTCTGCATTCGCCGCGGCAACTGCCGTAGTTGCCGTCGGCTGTTGGCGGACCATGACGCAGAAGAACCAACCCTTCTCCGCCCGCCTTCCGGTTGCATTCGTCTTTACGGGGGCCATCGGATCTGCCCTGTTCATCGGCTCATCACTCCTGGACCTCTTTGGCAGTCCGGTCGTCGGCGGAACTGAACTGAGGACACAACTCCTCGTCACCGTTGTCAGCTTCTTCTTCCTGGGACTCGCAACAGGGGTCATCCGCCGCATCAGCATAGAAACGCAGGTGAGGCTCGCGCTCCGCCTCGCGCACGAGGTCGTCGTACCTCTGTGGCGAACGACCACCACTCTTCACCCCGACGTAAAGCTTCCGCCCGAAGACAGGCAGGGGTTCGATCAGCTGATGACGCTCTCAAGGCTCACCATCGAAACCCACGACGCGCTCAGACTCATCCGCGAGGACCACGACCCCGCACTGGAACCCCTGCACAGGCAGCACCCCGAGGATCCGCACCTGTCGGCGGGGCTGGTGCGCCATCTCAGCGGCGAGAACGCCGTTCCCAGCCTCGGGTGGTTCACACTCGCCCTGAGCCGGCTCCGCACGCTCAAGCTGAAAGACGACGAAACCCTGGCCGCCTCTGTGCAGAGCCTCTACGAAATCCGTGTTGCGATGAGTGCCATGAATGGGGCGGACGGGCGATGACCGGGAACGGGACGAATATCCGCATCCCCGCGGCCGGCGATCCTGCGACCCGGGCCGCCCGGATCCTCAGTGACGTGTTCGCGCCCGCTGTGTCCGTGTTCCTCATCTGCGTCCTCTGCGGCGTCACAGGCCACCCGCATACATGGGTTGGTCTCGGATGGGGCATCCTGATCGGCTCTTTCTGCGCAGTGATCCCGACAGCAACCATCCATGTCGCCGTGCGGCGCGAGCAGCTCACCGATCGACACGTCACCCGGCGCGATCAGCGCTGGTGGGTCTTCCTGGTTTGCGTGGCGTCTGTGCTTGGAGGCATGGCAACGGCGGTGCTGCTGGACGCACCGCGCCCGCTGCTGTGGATCCTGCCGACGATGGTCGCCGGGCTCGTCCTTGCCGGGGGAGTGACCCTCCTGGGACCAAAAGTCTCCATGCACGCGTTCTGCTTCACCTCCCTCGTCGTCCTCGCGGCGATGCGGCTCTCGCCCTGGTGGCTGCTTGCCCTCCCAACCCTGCTGCCCGTGGTCGCCTTCGCCCGGCTGAAGCTAAAGCACCACACACGCCTCGAGCTCGCACTCGGATCCGGCCTGGCGGCCGCCGTGATGCTCGGAGCCAGTGCGTACATGCCCACCGCCGGCTAGGACTGCCCGCCGCTCCGGCGCAGCGGGAAATGTGCCGATGCCACCGCATTGGAAGATCTTCCACTAGTATGAAGGTGTCGTCGCGTGCACCGTTCGCCTCGATGACTTCATGTCTGAAATCACGAGGAGGATCCAGCTCCGTGACCATCGCCCAGCGACTAGAACGCTTGTTCGCGGAGACGGCGGGACCACACGGTCGCCCCGTCACCCTGCAGGAAATCGTCCAGAGAATGGAGCAGCGCGGCATCTCCTCGATGTCGCTCAGCTACCTGCAGCAACTGCGCAAGGGGGAGGCCCACAATCCCCGCCTGCAGCACCTCCGAGCCCTGGCCGACGCCTTCGACGTCCCCCTGTCCTACTTCCTGGAGGAGAACGAGCCAGACAGCGCCACCGAGCAGGAGCTGACCCCGCAGGAGCGCACCATCGCCCTGCGTGTGCACGGGCTCAGCGACGGCGCACTGGCCAGCATCCGGGCCATTGTGGAGCTGGCGCGCAAGAGCGAACAGCTCGACGACCCGCCCAAGAGCCCTGATTCCGCTCAAGACTGATCCCGCCGCGGGGTCCCACCACCCTGCGGACGTCTTCCTCGTGCCGGCGTTTGGTATTTGAGTGGAATCTTTTCCACTCCTGTGGCAGGATGGGAACCACAGCCCGGCGATTCCGTACATCGTGATGTCCCGCCGGACTAAGGTGATCACGCCCGTGAAGGAGCATCAGATGGTCGATATGCAGCCCCCCTCCGACGAGTTCCGCGGATTCGACGAGGCCCGGTCGATCATGTGGTGCTACGAAGCCCGCTCACGCATCTATGCCCGTCTGAGCGAGACGGACTTTCTCGCCAACGACGCCGTGGCCGCCGTGCATGTCGAGAACACCTCCCGCGCCGACCGCGTCTTTCTCACCGCCTTCGACCGCTCCGGCGGGCTGCTGTTCGGCGACACGCTTTACATCGACGACCCGACACGGCGGCTCGACGTCACACCCGAGTTCGACCACGACTTCACCGATATGACCGTCGCCGCTGGCTCCGAACTTGAGGAAGCCGTCGAACGCGAGAACGGCTGGGTGGTCAACCTGGATGCCCTGCGCGACTACGACCCGTTGGAGGACCGCCGGACCACGCAGCGCGCGGTGCTCCTGGCGCACCTCGGAGACATGATGGCCAGCGGCCAGGCCCGGGGTTTCCTGTTTGACAAGCACGACGCTGCCGAGGATCCCGGTGAGGCCGACACAGACGCCGCCTGAGCGCGGCGCAGCACTTCTTCCGGCGCTCGATCGACCCCGCCCGGCTTCGGCCGAGGCGGGGTCTTTTGCTTCCCTGGGGAACCGGTGGAAAAGACCGTGGACCGGCTCACGCCGGTCCCGGGGGTCGTTCCGTGGTGGTCGCAGCCGCGCGGTGCGCGGCGCGGCCACCGTTACCGAATCGTCTGTTCTTGAGAGCCACGACCCACAGGAGTAGCCCATGACCGTCCCTCTCCGCGCAGCCCAGCTGCCCGTCAAGTACGAACGGGCCGAAGGCTCCGCCCGGCACGGCCGGACCATCTACGAAGTCGCCGGCTCCGGGCTCTACCAGGTGACTGCGGCCAGGGAAGAGTTCGCCGTCTCGACACTCACGCAGTCGGGATGGACGGAGCTGATCACGCTCGACGAAGGCGACGGGGTCTCGAACGTCCTGGAGGCCATGCAGATCTGGCTGGACATCCAGACCCCGTCGCCCCCGGCCGGCGACAGCGCCGCAGGGCAAGGCGGCGGTGCCGATGACTGACCTGACCGGAACGATTGCAAGCCTCACCGAGAAGGCCGCAGCCGCTGTCGTCACCTCCCGGGGCCTCACCCATGAGGACGGGGAATCCGCCCTCGCAGCCCTCGGCTGGGCCCAGGGCGCGGCGATCACCCACGAGGACGCGTTCCGGGCCTTCACCCGGGCCCTGATCGACGAACTCGGCGTGCCGGACCTCCTCGCCGCCAAGATCGAGCTGCTCGCCGAGTACAAGCTCGACTACCCCCAGGACTACGCGCCGGACGACGTCGCCCGCATGCAGGCCGAGCTGACGCGGCTGCGATCGCTGCAGCAGATGCTTGCAGGACCCGCCGACTGACCGTTTCCGGACACAGCAAGAGGCCTGGACTGCGCTGAAGGTCGGCGCAGTCCGGGCCCCAGGCCTGCTCTCACGCCGTGGGCGGGATGAGCAGCGAGGCCCCGGCGTAGATGAGATTCGGATCCTGGATCCGGTTCTTCTCGACCAGGGCCCCGATCGGCACTCCGGTCTCCGCCGAGATCTCCGTGAGGGTGTCACCCCACTGGATCACATACACCCGCGGCTGTGGCTTCGGCTCGGGGACCTGCGCCGGCTTGTCCTCGTCGCCCTTGCCCGACGCCGAGGTGCCCGAACCCTGGCCGTCCGCAGAGCTGCCGTTACCGGCCTTGGCCTCGAAGGCGTCCGGGACCCCGTTGCGGTCCCGGTCCGGCAAGGTCACCGTCACGGTGCCCTCCTCGTGCTGGGAAGCTGCCGCCGCATCGCTCGCCGGGCTCCGGTCAGCAGTGAGGAGCTGCGTCGCGCCCCAGCCGGCGAACAGCAGCGCGCCACCGGCCATGATCCCGGCCGCCAGCACCGGTCCACCGCCATAGCCCAGGGGCCCAAGCCGGTCCCGCCGCTGCACCGCCACCCGGGCCGGGGGAGCCGCATCAGCGACCTTCTCCTCGGGCCTGTGCATCGTATCCGTCATCCCTGTCCCTCTCTATCCAGCTCACCATTTGTGACCATTCGAGTCCTCATGCACATTCTACTCGTAGTCCAGTGCCTCTTGATAGAATAGGAGAAGGAATAGACGAGTCATAGACCAGTCCGACGGGCCGCCACGAACCACCGAATCACTCAACAGAAGGAACCCACCACCATGGCCAACTACTCCATCTCCGCCAACCAGCTCACCGAGGGCACCAGCGTCTTCATCCGCGGCAAGCTCGCCTTCGCCCGGCTGACCAGCCTCATCGAGGGTGCTGCCCTCGCCGCCAGCGACCAGCGCAAGGTCCAGAACGGCATGAGCCCCGTGGGCAAGCCGCACACCACGGCGACGATCACCGAGGCCGAGGTGCAGTTCGCCGACCCGGCGAACCCCACGGTCGAGGAGCAGTTCGTCTCCGAGCGCCGCTACACCTCGAAGAAGAACCCAGCCTCGGGCGCGAACTACTCGATCGACTCCAAGGGCACGAACCTGCCGATCATCGCGATCCCGTCCGAGAAGGGTGATGGCACCTACGACCAGGACACCTCCGGCCAGGAGCTGGCACAGGGACTGGACGTGACGCTCGTGCTCCGCGTCTACAAGCCGAAGAACTTCGCCAACCGCGGCCTGTCGCTCGACCAGGTGATTGTGCACGAGACCCCGCGCTACTACAACGCCGGCGGCGTCGCCAGCGGGGAGCTCGCGGCCCGCGGCATCGTCTTCAACGCCCCGCCCCGCGCGGTCCAGGCCCAGCCGGGCTCGGGCTCCGCCGTCGGCAACGGCGAGGAGCCGGTCGCCACCGAGGTCGAGGACGGCTTGTCCTTCCCGGCCCCGCAGCCCGCCGTCGCGGCTTCAGTCGCGGCTCCGGTCCCCGCCCAGGCCCACGCGCAGGTCCTGACCGAACCGGTCGCGGTGACTCCGCAGGCGGCCCCTGCCGTGGCTCCGGTTGCCGCCCCGGTCCCCGCGGTGCAGCCGCAGCAGGAGACGCCCGAGCAGAAGCTCGCCCGCCTCGAGCGTGAGAACGCCGAGTTGAAGAACGCGGGTTCGGCCGTGGGTGCTCCCGCCGGCCAGGGCCCGTGGGGCGGCTCCGGCGATGCCCAGCAGGCCGGAATCACCTACCAGGGCTGATCCAAGGCCGATCCGACCGACCGAACCCCCAGACGAGACCCCCGTGCAGGCATCCATGCCGTACGGGGGTCTCGTCTTTCAGGGCCGGAGTGCAACCCGGCCCTGTTTTCATCCGCTCCCGACAAGAAGGCATTGATGTGACCGCCGTCGATCCCCGCGCGATCTTCCCCAGCTTCTATGACAACCCCGCGATTCGCGCCCTGGCGACCGCCTGCCGCTGGACCATCTCCGGCCGGCTCGGCGAGCTCGACGACGAGGACTCCGGCCGCAAGGCACCGATCGATGTGCGGCACCTGCTCGACGGCTGCAATCCGGGCTGCCGCCACGCAGGCCCCCTGCGCGGAGCTTTCGCCCTGGACGCGACCTGCCTGCTCACTCTCGACCAGCTGGCCGCCACACTGCCGAACGCGGCGAACGCTGCCTTCTACCTGCAGGCCCCCTCCGACGGTCTGATCGTGATCGACGTCGAGCCCGGTTGCCCGCCGGACGTGGCCGCAGACATCCTGCGCCTGCCCGGAATCCTGTACTCGGAGCTGTCGATGTCGGGCCGGGGCTTCCACCTGGTCGCCCCGCTGCCTGCCAACCTCCACGACTTCCCGATCGCCGCTGACAAGCGCGTCCTGCGCGAGGAGCACGGCTGGTACGAGGTCCTCCTGGACCATTGGTGCACGTTCACCCGCAACCCGGTGCCGCAGCGGATCGTCGAACACGTTGCGGCGCGACCAGCCTCCGACCGGTTCTCTTCGGTGGCGGACCTGTATGCAGACCTCGCCGCCAAGGCCAAGCCAAGCATCAGCATCCCCTCGACCGCCGTCGGCACGGACGGCGAAATGCCCGACATCCCGTACGCCGAGGCCATCGTCGAGCAGACACTCGCCGGCTCCCGCGACCGGCTGAAGACGCCCGAGGACTTCGACAACGACCGCTCCCGCTGGGAGTTCTCCGTCCTGGGTGTCCTCTACACCGGCATGCAGCTGCCGTTGCGCACCTACCGGTCCTTCGGCGCGCAGTTCTCCTCCGGTGACGAGGCCTGGCTGCTGTACAAGACCTCGCTGGCGGTGATCGAGCCTCGGCCCAAGCACGCCCAGATGCGCAACGGCAGGCCGTTCCTGCTGGACCGTGCCGCTGCCCTGGTGGCGGCACGGGAAGCCTCCGCCGAGGCGGGGTGAACCTTTGGGGGTTGCCCATCGGTTTGGCGGTGGAACAAGGACTGGATCGGGCGGAGCCCGATCGGGGATGGGGAGGCGGTGGGCTTCTGAGCCCGACCGCCCCCGTCACCGGGCCTTGTGGCCCTGCTTCCGACATGTCCCGTACGGCGCTCAGCCCTGCCGTGGGTCCGTCTCCCGTCTCACCTGCTCACAGCTCACCCACGACCAGAAAGACATTCCCATGAAGTTCAACGACACCCTGACGACTCTGATCCAGCAGTCCCTCGAGGTCGGGGCCACGCCCGCGCTCATGGGCGAGCCCGGTATCGGCAAGTCCTCCTTCGTCGAGGCTCTCGCCTACTCGATGGGCACCAAAGCCTTCGTCCTGCCCTGCAACCAGCTCGCCGACAAGGCCGACCTCACCGGCGCGCGCCTGGTGCCCTACGAGAAGACCGACGGGACACAGTCCTACAAGCAGGTCTTTTACCCGCACCAGGTCATTCAGGAGTGCATCGACTACGCGCTGGAGAACCCGCGCGAGTGGCCGATCCTCTTCCTCGACGAGATCAACCGCACGACCTCGGACGTGACCTCCGGCGCGCTCACCCTGGTGACCCTGCGGCGCATGGGCCACATCGAACTGCCGGAGAACGTGCGCCTCATCGTGGCGGGCAACGACAAGGGTAACGTCACGACTCTCGACGAGGCCTCGCTGTCGCGCTTCGCGATCTTCCACGTCGAGCCCGATGCGACGACCCTCATGTCCGTCCTCGGTGACGCGCTCAACCCCTGGGTGAAGAAAGTCCTCACCCAGCACCCCGGACTCATCTTCCAGAAGTCGACGCCGAACTCCATCGTGGCCGACGGCCGCGATGACGACGATGACGACGGCAACGTCACCATGGCCGAGCTGTTCGACGGCGGCGAGGAGATGAACCAGCTCACCACGCCGCGCACCATCGACCACCTCTCCCGGTGGCTGAACCGCGTCGACCGCCAGGAGCTGGCAAGCCACCTGGCGACCCCGGTCCAGATCGGCGGCCGCGACACCTCGCTGCTCAACGAGGCGATCGAGGCCTTCACCGGCGACACCATGTTCACCACCCAGCTCGTGGCGGTCATCGCCGAAGACCTCGCATCGAACTCGGGCGGCCCGGCACACAACCGAGTCAACGTGCCAAAGCCGAACTGCTACGCGACCCTCAAGTCCGCGGGCACGGTCACCGACCTCGCCGCGCAGATCTCGGGCCTGACCCAGAACGAGGTCTCCGGCTCGCTGCTCTACGCGATGAAGGAGAAGGATGACAACTCGCGCCTCATCGAGCAGCTGGCGCAGGCCGCCGTCCAGATTGAGCCGGAGCACACGCGCACCCTGTTCGAGCTGGTGACCACCGGGCAGTTCGACCGGCAGAACCTGGAGGCCTTCCTCGAGGTCGACTCGCCGATCGTGGCCGCGGTCAAGCCGTCCCTGTCGGCCTTCCTCTGAGCCGACCCGGCACCGGGCGGCGGGGGACGCCACCGGCTCCGTTCCGGAGCGTCCCCCGCCATCCCACGACACCCGTCGCCTCAGACCGCATTAGGAGACCACGATGACGATCACCGTCACGAACCAGAAGCCGGCGGTGCTCGACGCCCTGCACACGATCTCGTGCACGGGCGACTACGACCCCATGCCGGCCATCCAGAAGGTCCTGGTCGACCCGCTGCTGGAGCCGCTGAACCCCAGCGCTCCGGCGAGCATCGTCGACGGCTCGGGCCACGACATCACCGGCGACGTCCTGGACATCGTCATGCGCTGCCTCGGCGAGACGATGGACCCGGCCGCCGAGAAGAACGCCAAGGCGCTGCTCGGGCAGACCATGGTCAGCTATGACCAGGGCACGCCCCTGCCGGTGGGCGAACTGTTCGCTGTCCAGGCCGGGCAGCAGAACAAGTGGCCCGCGCCGTCAGCCCGGGTCCTTTACTCAGCCCAGAACGATGTCATCCCCGCGGCCAAGGGCCTGCTCGCAGGCTCCGCCGACGAGAGCGCCTTCTTCGCCTCCGTCGCCTACACCTACCACCCGAATACCCTCGGGTTCTGGTTCCAGTCCTCTGCCGCGTTCGACGGCTTCAAGATCTGGCTGAACCAGCAGGTGCAGACGATGGCCGGCGCGAACGCGATGCCGGCGGACACCCTCCGGCTGCTGAACGACTTCGCGAACCTCTCGCTCAAGGGGCTGACCGAATCGCTGCTGCTGCGCAAGGACGACTCCGACGGCAACGACGAGTTCTCTTTCGCCCGGCTGGTCATCCGCATGCTGATGACTTACGTCGACCAGCAGCGCAAGGCCGCCTCAACAGGCGCGGCCGCCCTCGACACCGGCATCATGCCGTTTACCGTCGGGGAGCTGTTCTGCCCGCGGTCGCTGGTCCTGGTCAACGTCGAGGCCCACGCCCGCGCCACCGCCGCAAAGGTAACGGGGGAGTGGAACCTCATCAACCAGTCCCTCGCCTCACCCGTGAAAGTCGTCTCCAACGCCGCGCTGTCCAAGCTGACCTCGCTCCCGCGAGCAGCTGCCAGGGCCGCTGCCATGGGCGCACGGCAGCAGCCGGGACAGCCGGGCTCGCGCTCGGCCCAGGTGAAGTTCCGCAAGGCCCCGCCCACGAAGCTGGACCTGTTCAAGGACATCACCCGGGTGCTCAAGCGCATGGGCAAGGTCAACAAGTCCCAGAACGTCTACCGGACGACGAAGACGACCTTCCTCAAGGCCAACCGCCGCAACCCGGACGACTTCAACAAGCCGGGCCGGATCACCTCGGTGCAGTACATGCCCGACCTGCACGTCTTCATCGACACCTCCGGGTCGATCTCCGAGGAGAACTACCAGGAGGCGGTGCTGATGCTCATCCGGATCGCCAAGAAGCTCAACGTCAACCTGTACTTCAACTCCTTCAGCCACATGCTCTCCCAGGAGACGCTGCTGAAGGTCGAGAACAAGTCGACGCGGCAGATCTGGCAGGAGTTCCGGAAGGTGCCCAAGGTCACCGGCGGCACCGAGTTCAAGCAGGTGTGGGACTACATCAACGCCTCCCCGGTGCGCAAGCGCCGGCTGTCGCTGATGATCACCGACTTCGAGTGGTCTCCGCCCTCGAGACGCGAGGAGCACCCGCCGAACCTCTACTACGCCCCGTGCTCGGCCATGGACTGGAAGTACATGGTCCGTTCCGCCGAGGCGTACGCGAACGGCATGCAGCACATCGACCCGAGCATCCGGCAGAAGCTGCTGGGCATGGTCCTCTGATCCTGCTCCCGGCCACAGGGGAGACGCCGACCGGCCGAACCGGCCGGCGTCTCCTCCTCCCTCAGACCTACCCGTAACCCTGCCGGGCATCCCGGCGCGCCCACCCAGCGCGCCGCCCGGCGAACCCCACCGAAGGAGGGACCCGCGATGGGCCTCAACAACTTCACGTCGGGCTCCGACGACGACACGAACAGCGGCGGCACGCCTCCGAGCTTCCCGCCCATGGGCGGCATCCCCAGCCAGGGCGGCCAGTCCGACGACGCCGTCAAGGAGCTCCTCGTCGACTACAACGAGAAGTTCAAGAACGCCGACCCGACGATGTTCCGCGACGCGCTCATCGAGCAGGTCCTCTCCGTCCTGATCAGCCGGAACAAGCCGAACGTGCTCCTGAAGGGCTCCGCCGGCGTTGGTAAGACCCGGATCGTCGAGGACATCGCCCGCCGGATCGCCCTGGGCGACACCCTCATCCCCGACCAGCTCAAGGGCTTCACCGTCTACGAGCTGCCCATCACCAACCTCGTCGCCGGCTCCGGCATCGTCGGGCAGCTGGAGGAGAAGGTCCAGGCCGTCATCGACTTCGCCTCAGACCCCAAGAACAAGGTCATCCTGTTCATGGACGAGATCCACCAAATCACCGGTGGATCCACCTCCCACACCGACTCGGTGCTGCGAAAGGTCTCGCAGGTGCTCAAACCTGCCCTGGCCCGCGGCGACATGCGCGTCATCGGTGCCACCACCTCCACGGAGTCCCGGGCCTTCGACGACGACCCTGCCTTCGCGCGGCGCTTCACCCCGCTCATCGTCGACGAACTGACCGTCGAGCAAACCCTCACGGTGCTCGGCAGTGTCCGTCCGGGCCTGGTGGCGCACTACCGCCA
Organism: Paenarthrobacter sp. TA1.8; assembly: GCF_048595705.1. Lineage (NCBI taxonomy): Bacteria > Bacillati > Actinomycetota > Actinomycetes > Micrococcales > Micrococcaceae > Paenarthrobacter > Paenarthrobacter sp. TA1.8. The sequence goes on along the minus strand of NZ_CP184287.1, from coordinate 2,856,217 downwards.
CCAGATCGCGGTTTCCGACGATGTCCTGGCGGAGACGGTCCGGATCGCGGAGGAGAACTCCCGTGCCGGGCAGCACCGCCCCGACAGCGCCATCACGCTGCTGGACCGGGCGATGGCCGACCGTGTGCTGGAGCAGAAGAAGCTCATCGTCCAGGCCGAGGCAGCCGGAGACACGGCACTCGTGAACACCCTGCGGTCGATCCCGCAGGTGCCGCTGACTACCAAACGCGTCCTGGACGTGGCCAAGCGTCTGATGACCGGAAACGCCCAGCGTCCGGATTTCGACGTCGCAACCCTCCGGGCGACCCTGCTGGGCCGCCTGCGCGGACAGGACGACGTGCTCGAGAAGCTCGTGGACCGCCTGGCCCGCGAGGAGCTGGACCTGTTCCCGACGTCGACCCCGACAACCTGGATGCTCGCCGGAGCCTCGGGCGTGGGCAAGACCGAGACCGCGAAGATCATTGCGGAGCAGATGACCGGCACCGAGCCGATCATTCTGAACATGACGGAGTTCCACACTCCCTCGGACACCGCGAAGATCGTCGGGGCACCTCCCGGCTACGTGGGCTCGGACTCCAACCGCGAGCTGCCGTTCGACACGCTCGAGTCCAACCCCCACCGGGTGATCCTGCTCGACGAGTTCGAGAAGGCGGACAAAGCCGTGCAGCGGCTATTCCTCTCGGCCTTCGACGAGGGCTACATCCGCAACGCCCACGGCAAGGTGCTGGACTTCTCCAAGGCGCTGGTGATCTGCACGACCAACGCCGCGCGGGAAGCCCTGAACCGCAAGCCGGTCGGCTTCGGCTCGGCCCCGCCGGCGGTCTCCCACCGGTCCCTGACCAAGGAGCTGGCTCAGTTCTTCGACGCAGAGCTGCTCGGGCGGTTCTCACTCGTCGTGGGTTTCAACCCGGTCGACGAGCAGGCCTACCGGGAAATCCTCGCGGCGGAGTACAGCCGCCAGCGCGAACGGATCCTGGACGCCAGGCCCCGCCTGGGCCAGACGCTGCCCGCGTCGATCCCCGACGACGAGCTGCGTGCCGTCGCCGAGGAAACCTACGTCGACTCCCAGGGTGCGCGTCCGGCCGGCAAGGCCGTGCGCGTGTGGATCGAGGACCGGCTGCTCGCCGCCCAGGCTGCGTCGGCTGCGTCGACTGCGTTCATCCCACCCGCAGCCGCCGTCTCCGACGAGCCGGAGCCGCTGGCCGTCGATTGATCCGGCACCACACTGCGTTCGAGCGCCCCTGTCCCGGATACCTGGGGTGGGGGCGCTCGTGCGTGCGCGCACCGCGTTCGAACACAGGAAGAAGGACGTCACTGCCATGACCACCACGACCACCACCGCCGTCGGCACAGTCCGTTCGGCACAGCCCGAAGACAGGAGCGAGCAGATCTGCGGCGACGCACTGCTGCTGGTCTCCGCCCACTCGGCGGACGCGGCCGACTGCCGTGATCTCGCACTCATGCTCGGCCTTGTCGAGGTGGACCCCTCCGGGTCCGTCACCAAGGCCAATCCCTGGAACGCCGACTGAAGGTGCTTCCCGCCGGGCCTACCCAAGAGGTGAGCCTGCGATTGACCGCCGCGCGCATGGGTAGTGCGCGGTGTCCGGGTCCGCGGGGCTGACGCCGCCGCGCCCGGATTCAGGGGCCTCACGGCCCCTGACGGGTGGGTTGAGAGGAGCGCGGGAGGGCTCGTCGCCAGAGGCGAGCCCTCCCGCTCTCATGCCCGCGCCCGTGACCCAAGCGCTCGTCTACGAGCATTCGACTGACCATTCGTCTCCTGTGAGCATGGTCTATGCGGCTTCCATTCGACAAACCCTCTCGACCCGCCTACTGATTCGTTCGAAGAAAGACGACACCATGCCTATTCTGCTTGACGACATCGACCTTTCCGCAGCCGCCGTCGCTGCCCAGAAGACCGTCGACCCGAAGTTCTTCTCCTCGCGCCTGACCGGGTCCGGCAAGAAGACCGGCCTGCTCAATGAGAGCCTGCGGCCGATCAACACTGCGACCAACACCGCCTACGCGGTTGACCGCGACATCGAGGTCAAGCAGAGCTCGACCCACCACGACATCACCACCGCGCTGGTGCCGCTGGCCCCGATCACGCGCCGCTCCCTGCTCTCGGGCGGGTCGTTCACGCTGCCGGTACCGCATGTCGATGACCGCTTCGAGCTCGACATCGCCACGCCGACCAACTCCTGGGACGTGCACTTCGACATGACCCCCCAGGCCCTGACCGTGTACGAGGACAAGTCCGGCGACAAGATCCGCCGTGACCTGGTGATCCAGTACCGCCTGGAGCTCTACTTCCTCAAGCAGGGCTTGGCCGAGCCCGAGCGTGCCGTATCGGTATCCCGCTCCATCGGCTACGGTAACCACGACGCGGCGGTGTTCCTGCAGTGGGACACCAGCCCCGCAGAGAATGCCCGCGACGTCATCGAGGATGTGCTCTCGGCCGCAGGGTTGAGTGCCACCAACCTCGACAAGCTCGCCGACTGGATGGACGAGTACCCGATCTACGAGCGCATCACGCGCCTGGCCCAGATCTGGGACTCCGAGGCCATCTCGGACACCGTCTGCCAGTACGTGCAGGACATGCCGGCCAGCCCCACCGAGGAGCAGCTGAACATGCTCGCGGTGCAGCTGCGCTACCTGGAGAACTACAACGTCCCGCTGGAGGCCTACCGCCGGATCCACCAGCAGCTGGACACCACGTTCTCCGCGCCGATCGCGGCGAAGCTGTCCAAGCAGAACCTCAGCCTGCTGATGAACCACACCCTCGACCACCTGGAGCGCATGAAGGGCCAGCTCATCACGCCGCCCCAGCCGGCCACGGCCCCGGTCTTCCCGCCGCACCTGTCCAAGCAGCAGCTCGACGCGCTCAGCACGCACGAGCCGCTCGTGATGACGCAGGCAGGCGCGGGCACAGGCAAGTCGACCGTGATCCTCGAGCGCATCAAGTACCTCGAGACCTGCGGGGTGCCCGCCAGCGACATCACCGTCCTGTCGTTCACCAACGCCGCGGCCGACAACATCACGGAGAAGAACCCGAACGTCGGCTCGATGACGATCGCCAAGATGATCATCGACATCTATTCGATGAACCACCCGACCCACAAGGTCTCGGCCATCGACACGATCATCAACTCGATCGACATCTTCTACCCGAACAGCCAGTTCGCGGCGACGTTCCGACACCGCCTGCTGGAGGTCGACCAGAACAAGACCGGCGCGTTCACGGCCCTGAACACCTTCGTCGAGAACCACTTCGACGAGGTGATCGCGCTGCTCGACCGCATCGAGCAGACCTCGCTGGAGCTGCAGATCATCATCTGCTACCAGAAGATCGATGACATGTCCGAGCCTGCCCACGTGCAGAGCAAGTACCTGATCATCGACGAGGTCCAGGACAACTCGGTCTTCGAGTTCATCTACGTGCTGAAGTACATCACCAAGCACGCCCAGTCGCTGTTCATCGTCGGCGACGCCAGCCAGACGCTGTACGAGTTCCGCTCGGCCAACCCGAGGGCGCTCAACACGCTGGAGGGCTCGGGGGTCTTCGCGACCTTCCGGCTCACGACGAATTACCGGAGCAACCAGGAGATTCTCGACTTCGCGAACGTCGTGCTTGGCGGTCTGGAGACCAACCAGTTCGCCAACATCCAGCTGCAGGCCAACTCGCTGGCGGTGCCCACGGTCGACTCCTTCCAGGAGAAGGTCACCCTCAACTACCACGAGGTGGCCCGCCTGACCAGCTTCATCGCCAAAGACCTGCAGCCGCTCGTGCGCAACACGGTGATCCCGGAGTACGTTCAGGCCTGCCTGGACCGCGGCGAGCAGGTGGCCTTCCTGGCCTACGCCCGCCGTGAGGTGGCGCTGATCCAGGAAGTGCTCGAGAAGGCCTACCCGAATAAGCACGTGGCCTCGCTCGTCAGCGACCGCGTCTACGCCACGGACATCTTCTCGAAGTACATCAAGTTCTTCTGGAACGACGTCCTGCAGGTGCAGCCGGCCAACGCCTCGTTCGTGGTCTCCCAGGGGATCAAGGACAACATGGGCAAGCTGACGAAGAATGCCGGAAACGTCAACGTCGAGAAGGCAATCCTGCGCACCATCTCCGAGTGGTGGGTCGAGAACAGCGCCGCGATCAACGGCTGGGTGGCCCTGTGCAACCAGGGCAGCCTGCCTGCGAACGTGTTCTTCGACCGGCTCCGCGACAACCTCCTGTCCTTCGAGATCACGCGCAACCAGCAGAAGCTGAACGTGAACAAGCAGAAGAACCAGGAGCGCAAGCGGAAGAACCTCGAGTCCAAGGCCGACCTCGTCGTCTCGACGATCCACGGTGCCAAAGGCCTCGAGTTCGACAACGTCGTCGTCCTCTACAAGGAGGACGCGAAGATGACCCAGGACACCAAGCGGATGTTCTACGTCGCGTTCACGCGCGCCATGAAGAGCCAGTACGTGCTCTCCTACGGCACGGCGAAGAACCCGCCGATCCAGAGCAGCTACGAACAGATCGTCAACGCCCTCACCGAGCGTGACGAGAAGAACGCGCAGCGCGCTGCGGGCATCGACCCGACCCTTCTGGTCGACGACGAGGACGCCGGTACCGCCGGCGACCAGCAGCAGGTCGCAGAAGCCGTCTGACCGACGGCACCGGCGCGGGCGCTCCACCTCCACGAGAGGTCGGAGCGCCCGCGCCTCCTGCTTCCCATCCTATAAACACAGCCAATGCAGCTTCGAAGGAGCACGCCATGACCGCCACTGGAATCCAGGCCGGCTCAGAGGAGCTCGTGCCGGGCCCCGACAGTGCCTACGACCTGGTCATCTGCCACGACGACCGGATCGTCTTCCACAACCACTACCCCTCGCCAGCATTCCGGCTGCGCATGTGCGCGCAGCTGCTGACCGCCTCGGACGTCGTCCTGGGCGCAATCGACGCCTCCGCCGCGAACGAAGTGCACGAGCTGTACCAGTCCAGCTCCGGGCAGTGGGAGAGCGCCCCGGACAGCGTGGTCAACGCCATCGCCAAGCTCTGCCGCCGATGGGGCGTCCAGGTCTACGTGAGCACAACCCGCAAGAAGACCGAGGTTCCCGCCGCGCTCTATTCGGTGATCACCGAGTACGGCCCCGGACAGACCATCGCCGAGCACTTCACCTCCAGAGAGGCCCGCCGGGCCAGCCTCATCGAGCGTGCCGACATGTTCTTCAGCTCCCGCGGCAGCATCCCCGAGCGGGTGCTGGCCGACGAGCAGCGCCTCGCCGCGCTCGTGGGTGCGTTCCTCATGCCCGCCACCGTGCTCCTCACCGAGGCCGTGCTCGACGAGGCCGACGGCCACTACAAGCCCTCCGGCCGGCCACTGCCGATCCTCTGAGCACCGCCCGAGCGGACGGCCCCGACCACAACCCTGACCAGCAGACCCGGAAGGGACCCGCCATGTCCGCACCTGACACCGTCAAGCCCGAGAACCCGTACGCCCGTACGTACGCCGACTTTCTCGTCCAGACCCGGGAGCACGTCCTCGTCGTTCTGCACGACGAGGATCTCTACCGCCACTTCAGGATCCAGGCCCCAGGGACCCGCATGTGGTCCTGGGACGTCACCACCTGGCCCGGCCACCTGGCCACCAGCGGCGACATCGCCGACGGCTACATGTTCACCCGAGAACCAGACATGATCGGGTTCTTCGCGTCGGCCGGCAAGAGCGAGGGCTACTACTCCGACGGTGCGCCAAGCATCGACTTCCGCTACTGGGCCGAGAAGCTCTGCGGCGGCCGCTCCCGCGAAGTAAAGCAGTACGACCCGGATCTCTTCATCCAGCTGGTGCGGGAGCACCTCGAAGAAAGCGAGGGACTCGGCACCGAGGCCCAGGAGGTCCACCATCAGCAGTTGGCGCTGCTGGCGCGCCTGCACGAACTGCGCGGCCTTGACGGGGACGCACAGTTGGCGCTCTTCGAGGCCCACTGGACCGCCCAGGAGCACCGAGCGGCCACCGACACCGTGCTGAACCACGAGCGCCGGAACGCGGCCGCTGCGGCGCGTGCTGCCCTCTGGAGCACCGACGGCATCCCCGACGAGAAGTTCGACCGGCTCACAGAGGAACACAACTGGATGGAGATCGCCGACATCGAGGTCCCACGACATTCCCCTGCCGAGCGGCGCATGGAAATCATCGAAGACGCCCGCTGGCACGCCGACAGCGAGTCGGAGGCCCACAAATGGCTGGCTGAGCACGAGGACACCGTCGGCTCCGACACCTGGGAGTGGGACCTGCGCGACTGGGACATCCACTTCCTGTTCACCTGCTACTGCGTCGACCTGGCTGTGCGCCTCTACCGCGAGCACGCCGCCGCGAAGACACAGCAATCCGCCGCCTGAGCCGACCCCACCCACATCCCGACCCAAGGAGAACCCATGAGCGCCGATATGCTCACCGCGGCCATCGCCGTCCCGGCCAACCGCACCAAGCCGATCGACTTCGAACGCGGCCGCCTGATGGTCGAGGAGACCGCGGACCCTGAATCGTTCCGGTTCGACGACCCCGAGTCCCAGCTCGAGGAGCTGGTCGAGGACTTCGACCCCGACATGCACCTGGACGCCGAGGGCGAGCCGACCCCGGAGGTCATCAAGCGCGTCGGCCGCAGGATCATCGACGAGCTCGAAGAGGTGCTGGACTCCAGCGAGACGGACACCATCGAGGTCGCCGGCTACCGGCTGTACCTCTCCGGCGGACTCTCCTCGGGCGATTCCCCCACCGACGCCGCCGACGCGATCTGGCACGCCCACCACCTGCCGGTGACCGTCCTGCTTGCCATGGGATTCATCCCCGACTGCCGCAGGCCGCTGTCCCGGACCAACGGCAACCCCGGACCTGTGACCGACACCGACATCGTCGACGCCAATGCCCTCGGCCTCGGCACCAAGCCGGAGTGGTCCGGTGCCGACGAACTGGAGTGGATCGCCAACGCGATCGGCTCCGTCCGGCCGCACCCGGGAGACCGGGACCCTGCCGAGTACCACGCGGAGTTCACGGAGCAGCACGGCTTCGATCCGGTCGACGACAACTTTCTCATCGGCTATGTCAGCCAGTACGACAACCAGGAAGGCGGGGACTGACCTTGGCCAGTGGTGTTTTCATCCTCTGCGCGTGCTGCGCCCTCAAGCTCGCGAACGACGACGAGTCGGCCTGCCGCGACTACCACGGCCACGACCACGCTCCGCTGCAGGTGCCGGCTGGCACCGCGATCACCCAGGGTCCCCACGAATGGGCCGGCTCTCTCGAACTGACCTGCCATGGCCATGAAGACGGGACCATCCAGCCCCTCGGGGAGTACTGGGTGGCCCAGCCCGGTCCCGCACCGGCCGAAGAAGGAGTGCGATGAGCAGCCGGACACCAGTGCCCGATGCCCTCTTCGACGCCGATCTCTGCCAGCCTCTCGGCCGCGAGGACTGGGTTGACCGCTTCGACTGGATGATCATCGACAGGCGCGTCGTGCACGCGCCTGTCACCTGGACATGGACGTGTCCCACATGCGGAGAGTCCGGGGTCATGCCCGATGGTCCCGACCCGCTGGCAGTCCCGCACGGGCCACAGCATGCTGCAGGACTTTTCGGGACGATCGTCCCGCTCGACGTCGAGGCCGAGCGTCCGTCCACTGAATAGCCTCACCGCCCGGAAGGAGGGACCCACCATGACAGAAATCAGCACTGCCACGACCGCGGTCCTCTCGCCGGCCGTGATCGTCGACATCGACGGGACAGTCGCCACGCACACACTTCCCGACGGACGCTTCATCAGGGGACACCACGAGTACCGGCTCGTCCCCTGGGACCTGCCCAACCCGCCAGTGATCGAAACCGTGCGCGCCCTGTACGCTGCCGGACTTGAGATCGTGTTCTGCTCCGGCAGGCCGGTCCTGGACGACAACGGCTGGGACGTCGGCCGCGCGACCTACGCCTGGCTCATCGAACATGTGGGGGAGTGGACCGCCAGCTGCCCTCTGTTCATGCGCGGACAGGGCGACCGCCGGCCGGACGACATCGTCAAGCCCGAGATCTACGAGGCCTTCATCCGCGGGCGGTGGGACGTCCGGCTCGCGCTGGATGACCGGCCCAGGGTGATCCGCGCCTGGCAGGCCCTCGGCGTGCCGGTGTTCGACGTCCAGCCCGGCTCGGGCGAGTTCTGATGCATGGCCCGCGCCCTCGACCCGCAGTGGGCCGCAGGGCGCGGGCCTGCTTCTCTTCAACTGCCCCGCTACGCCATTCCCCAGCGACTCAGTGTCCATCAGGAATGGTGGGATATGAGGCACTGGCATCCCAGTCGACCACGAATAGACTGGAACCATGACTGACGACAAGACCCCCCAGGCCCCGCGCGAGGGCTCCCTGCCGAAGTTCTCCGTGAACGTCGCCCCGACCCAGAAGATTACCGCCGCCGACCTGGGCACCCTGCTCGAGCGCTTCCGCGCCGGGGATGCCGAGCCCCTGATCTTCGGTGACGGGAACGTCCCCGAGGCCGCCGTAATCCCGTTCGCCGACTTCGTCGACCTGCTCCGGCGGGTCCATGCCGACGAGACTGCCTTCCAGGCCGAGCTCTCCCGCCGCATCCGTGCCTCCGACGCCTCCGAGGAGCCCGGCCTGACCCTCGATGAGCTCGGCGATGAGCTGGGCGAGCCTGCCCGGTCAATGATCCGCAAGGTGCTCGACGATGACTGAGGGGCTGCGGATCAAGGTCCATCTCAGCCCCGGGGCCCGCCAGGACATCGAACGGCTCAACCAGCGCGCCCTGAAGAATCCGCACAGCCGGGACGAGGCGCTCCTTGAGGCCACCATCGTCATGCTCCACCGGCTCAACGGCCGCCGCCACCCGACTAAGCCGCTGGACTACGACTCCCGCTTTGCCGACCTCTCCGACTGCGACACAACCTACGTCGGTGCGGACCCCCATGAGAAGCCGCCGCTGCGCATCGTCTCACGCGACGTCAGGCCCGAGCCGCCCGGCGGCATCACCCGGCGCGAGATCGTCGCCATCGGCGCACGCCGCGACAGCGAGGTCTACCGGACAGCCGGCCAGCGCCTCGGGCGGCCCGTCGGGGTCACCCTCGACCAGCTCGCCGCCCAGCGCCGCGCATCCGCGGCGAAGAATCATGCCCCGCAGGCGGGCAGGGGGCTCGACACACCCGCACCAGTCGGTGCAGACCTCGAGTTCGACTGACCATTGGGCCTCGTTTCTGTTCGTCATTCAGCCTTTCTCATAGAATGGACATGAATGATGATTCGATGGAGACGGGATGAAGTGATGCACGACTACGACACGGACCACCAGACCTGGGATCCGGCAGTCGCGGAACCACGCCGGGGGATGAGCCCGCGGGCGCAGCTGACAATCCGCCGGAGCCTTGCCCTGGCGATCGCCCTGGGAATGGCCTACGGCATCTTCCATGTGGTCTTCCGCACCGATGTTCTTGCGCCGGTGCTCGCGTACGCCGAACCCGTCAAAGAGGGGATCACATGGGTGATCGAGGATCCGAAGCGGGCCTGGCTGGCCTTCGCCGTGCTCGTCATCCCGCACATCGGGCTCTACTACCTGCTGTTCGAGGACCGGAAATGAGGGGACTGGCCATGCTCAGGAACACCAGAACGATCGTGGGGCTGTGCGCGCTCAGCGGAGTCTCGGTCACCGCCGTCATCGGCTGGGCTACCGGCTTCTTCGCCTGGGCCGTGGGCTCCGTCCGTAGCCTGTGGGATGGCTTCATCGCCTTCCTCAACTCGCCGTTCAGCTGGGAGCACCTCGCCGCCGGCGCGGGCGTGCTGCTCATCCCGATCATCATCATTGTCGTGATCTTCGCCATCGCGGATAACTGAGTCGCGCGGCATCTTTTGCAGTACCCGCTCCGGCCGCCGATTCTTGCTTCAGCGGGTACAAATTGGCTGCTTAGGCCCGCGACAGCTCGGAATGCCGCTCGAGGCTGTACCGGATCAAATCCATAGCCGGGGTAAGGGCCCAGACAAGCAGCCTCATGGTCGGCCGGTTTTCCTTGGCGATGACATCATCCGGCAGAGAAGTTGACTGCGCCGGCTTCAGCACGGCATCCGCGGCTCAGCGCCTGCCGTGGGCAAAACCCGAGCACAGCTGCCATACGGACAAGGCGGACGTCCTGGGCACCAGGTCGCGGACCTGCGTGAGTATGTGCGTGCTGCTGGGGAGAATCAACTTTCCAGCGGCCCCGGAGGCATCGAGAATAGCCTGCAGTTGCGCCTTGTCGCTGTCGAAGTCCGGAAGCGTTCCCTGAAGATTCGGATGGCGACGTGCCAGTTCGCTGTACGCAGTCTCGCGGTCTTTGGCTACCTTCAGCGACAGAGACAGCGAACGAACTATCCTGGTCGCCTGTTCTTCTGGCGCTGAAATCCAGGCGGCCTGTGCGGCGCACTCAATGGCTGCCCTGACCAGCGAGAACGGGGCAAGAGTATGTGATGCTCCGGCACCAAGCATGATGCTGTCCAGCGCGTGCAAATGATCGATCGCGCTGACTACCGCATTGGCGATGTTGTGCGACGCCTGGTGGGGTTTGATGAGCCCATCGTCCTGCGCCAGACGGCTTCCGGCTTCCGGGATCCATGCCTCGTGGGAATCCCGGAAGCCCAGCCAGGTCCTCAGCTCCTGAAAATACGAGTCGGCAATCTCGAACTCTTCAGGTTCATCTTCTCGTCGCATGACTCCATTCTTCACATGGCTACATTCTTTATCGCCAGGCACGCTGGAAGCCTTCCGGGAGGGATACTTCCGTCGGCGACAACTCAGGCCTGACCCGCATGAGGCGGACTGAATGCCGGAATGCCTGACCCGACCAGGCTATGTCGGCCGAGACTTCAACCACCAACGGCTCCACCAAAGTCAAGCGAGTGGTGCCGCCCTCCTTGGTGAAGCGGTCCAGCACCCGTTCGCTGATTTCCTCCGGCCATGGATGCCTTCCCCGGGGAGGACGAAGATATGTGGCCAGATCCCTTCCCGCACGAGCCGTCAAGGACGTGGACCGGCCGACAATCCGCAGCCGTCCGTGTACCGGCAAACCCACCACCGCTGCCCGCGGGTGCGCCATGGGACCTATGACCGCCGCAAGAACCACATCAAGGGCGCTTCTGCTCTTGACCTTCAGCCAGATTCGCCGGGGCTCGTACGTCTGCCCTTCACCCTTGATCACAATTCCTTCCACGCCCGTGGCGGTCATGTCACTGAACCACGTGGCCGCCAGGGCCTGGTCGCTGGTCACCGGTGACAGATGCAGTGGCGGAACCCACCCGCGCGCCAGCTCCTCGAGCAGAGCCCGGCGGTCCCGGAATTGAAGCCCGCGGGTATCCTGCCCCGCCACTGCCAGGACGTCGAAGGCGATCAGCGAGGCAGGGCTTTTCATCACGAGCTCCGCAAGAGCCGCCTTTGAGCTCACCAGGCGCATCTGCAGCGCATCGAAATCCAGCCGCCCTTCGGACCACACCACAACTTCGCCATCGACAACACAGCCCGGAGGGATCTGCTCACGCACGGAAGCCAACACGTCCGGAAAGTACCTGCTCAGATCCTTGCCCTGTCTGCTGTAGAGCCACGCCCCATCCGAACCGACCAGGCACACTGCCCGGAAACCGTCGAACTTCATCTCAAAGACTGAGCCGCCGGACAGTGCGTCACCGCGTGGTATCGACTCCACGGCCTTGGCCAAAGCAAGGGCAACAGGAGGATGCAGGGCGGCCGGCAAACCTTCGAACATCGTGGGCACAGCGTAAGCCCAGCGAAGCAGGGGTGGAAACAAGGCTTCCTCCCGGCTGGATACAGCACCAAGCACCGGGAAGCGTCACAGCAAAGCTGTGACCGGGTCCTTCTTCGATCAGGGAAACCAACCACATTCGAAACAGGAGTCGTCATGTCCACTGAAGCTGTTACAAACCCCGCTGGGTCTGCCGGGACTGCCGGTGGCCGGCGCTACAAGGAACCCACCTCACAGCAGATTGAAGATGCCGCGGCCCTGATGTTCCTGGCGGCGACAAGGAAAGCTCTGCGGGACCAGCAGCACATCTGGGATGTCGAACTGGAGTTGGAACTCACCTACACCGTGCACAACCAGCGCAGGTACTGCGTGCACGCCAGCACCCGTACAGGTGAAAGCCTCACGGGCCCACACGGTGTTCTCGTGCATCCGGCCAACGGAACTGCGGAAACGGCTGCCTGGAGCATTGCCGCCGAGGTTCGCAATGCAACGGCAAAACGTCGGCAAAGGCGGCCATCAAGATTGCGTGACTACTGGCCTTTACCGGGGCGGGGCTTCCGAGGACCTTCCTGGCGTGGCTTGTGTTTTGTCTTTGCCGATCTTTAGCCAGAACCAACCGACATACCAAAGAATCGCCACCAGTCCGATGACAAAGCTGCCAAGCAGCAGAATCTTGGACACGACGTCCAGGCCCTTGGGCTCAAAGGCCATCATGATCAACGGTACGAGGATTCCCAGCGAGAGGAGGCCCAGCATCCACATGGCCGCAGCCACACCCACAGGCTTGCCGACGCGGGCCAGCTCTTCATCCAAGCGGTCCCGCTCGGCCACAGCCGCCCGGAGTTGCGTCCGCAGATCTGCCTCAGCCTTGATTTCCTCGTCCTGCCGTCGCAGGCTTGCCGCGTGTGCCGCATCTGAAATGATCCCCGGTCGAAGTACCGAAGATAAATCCGCATAGCTGCTCGGTCCAAACATCGCCAGACCCGCCGGAGAGGGAAGGCTGCGTCGCCGATGCTTGAAGGCCTGTTCGTAAATATCCTGATCGGCGTCAGCAATCACCAGACCCCGCTCGACAAGAGCTTCAAGCTCCAACGCCTTGGTGTCACCCTTCCTGAGCTTCCCGTTGATAGCCTTCACCGCGTCCTGCACGCGTTGCCGAAGCGAAAGCGCATACGGTTTGAGCTCATCCACTGCCGTTCCCCCTAGCAAGCGGCCTTGGATCAAGGAGTCGAGATCCAAAGCCGGATCTTCGAGTATTTTCTCCACTGCTTCTTCGTAGAGATAGCTCTTTGCCCTGTTCAATCGCGTCTGATGGGCCTGGTCCAGGTCCGACTCAATGTGCTGAATACGGCCGGTGGCTGCTTCCACTAACCTCCTGATACCCTCGCGTTCGCTGGAGATCGCGACAAGCCGGCTGACCAGGAAACCACCAATGATGGCGACCAGAACGGCCGACGCCTGGCTGAGGGCGGACAACAAAGTGCTCGGGTCCCAGTCCTTTTCCGCCGACCTGACAATCACACTGAATGGATCGCATTGCACCACTGACTGGAGCAATGGCACATGGGAGGTACAGGTGAGGAATTCAGACGAGATCACCGAGCGATCATAAGCGACCCCTGACGATGCGCCGTGCACAGGGACCGGTCTTGGCACCTGCAGCCCCTTACGGACAGAAGAACCCCGGTGATGCTTCCGCATCGCCGGGGTTCTTCTTTTTTTCTGTCAGCAGCTGCCCGTCGTCTATCCCGCCACCCGGGCAAGGACCTCCTCAGCCTCGTCAAATTCATCGATCAGCCTCAAGGTCTCCTGGCCGCCCAGGTCAGTGTCCGGATCGAGCCGTCGATTGATGCTGCGTGACGCTGAGAACTTCAGCACCGAGTAGTCATCCACGTCCTTCTTGCCGAACCGGACCTTGTGGCCTTTGTGCGTCTGCCGGGCGAAGCGGCCAAAGCCGGTGAGCACGACGGTGTCTCCACGGCGCACGGCGTCGGTGAGCTCCGCGATGAGCGACTCGTACACCTCACTCACCACCCTTATCGGCTGTCCGCTGCGGCCGGCCACCTTCGAGATGAATCCACGCTTGCTGATCCGCGGATGAACCGTCGTCTTCATGCCCACACCTTTGTCCTATCATCCCTCGTCGTCCGCTTCCTGCTTGAAAACCAGTTTATCCGACAGGCCTGTCGAAAAGCGATCCACAGACCTGTCGGTATTCATTCAACTAAAGCTCGAAATCCGGATCAATGGACTGGCGGTCGTCCTTGTACTCGTAGTCAACTGACTCAATAATCGACCGAGTCTTCGGATCGCGCCGTGTGCTGACGATCTTGTCGTGGGACTCGTCGAACCGCTGCTGGTCGGCGATCCGGTGGGCCGCGTTGAGCTTGGCGTTGATGTTCTTGTCGCCGAACTCCATCATCGAGCTCACGGAGGACTTCGCACCCTGCTTGGTTACGTTGACGTTCTTCTTGTTCTGCGCACGCTGCTGCTCCCAGCGACCGCGGTCCTCGGACGTGACGTACCCGAACATCTGGGCGAGCCGGGAACCGTACCGCTCCTGCTGCTCTACCTGCTGGTCGTCGCTCATGGTCCTGTCTCCTTCTCGTTCGTTTCCGGACTATGCCGGCTGGTAGTCCTCGGCTCCGCGGTCGCGGCTCCACTGGCCCTCCGGCCCCGGCCGGGCCGAGGGGCCGGGCCCCTGTCGGAAGGGCTGGGGCCGCGTGCGCTGCGCCGCCAGGAAAGTAGCGGGATCGTCGACCGCGGCCCGCATCGTGTCCTGCCAGTCCTCGCCGAGGGCCAGCTTGAGCTCGTGCTCAAAATCCGGGTCCTCCTTGTTCAGCTCCTCGATGGCGTCCACGTAGGCGTTCGAGTAGACACGCTGCTGCTCCTCGTCCGAGAGACCATCGATCTCCATGCTTGCGAGCATGCTCTCGGACTGGTCGAGGCGCTGCTGGAGGTCCTCGGGCAGCCCGCGGGTGTCCAGGCCCTGCTTCTTGGCCGCGAAACCGATCATGTAGCCCATGACACTGCCGCCGAGGGCCTGTCCGTCGCCACGCTGGACGCCGTCCAGCATCGCCGCCTTCATGGTTTCCGCCAGCTGCACCTGGTGCTCGTCCGGCTCCATCGGCAGGCGCAGCGTGAACATGCCCTCGTCGGGGATCCGCCGGCCCAGGTGGTCGTCGAACTCCCCGGTCCAGACCTCGCGTACCCTGTCGGTGCCCGGGAGGCGGGCCTCGTGCGGCGGGGCCTTGACGATGCGGCCGTGCGCGACGCCGTTGAACATCAGGCGCAGCTCCGGCTCGGACTCCATCCGCTCGCCGATGATCGTCCGGGCGCGCTTGACCACCTCGGCACGGTCGAGCCCGTCGTCCTCCATCTGCTGGCGCAGGCGCTTGCGCAGGGCCTTGTAGCTGGCGTTGATCTGCTTCGCGTCCTGCTCGGGGTCACGCATCTTCCAGAAGGCGTTCTCCATGAGTGCGACCTCGGTCATGGCCGCCGACTCGGGAGTAAACAACTCACGGTTGCCCCGCTCGCGGCGCTCCAGGTCCTCCAGGCGGGTACGCCAGCGCCGGGAAAGGAAGTCGTCCCTGCTGGTGCCCCACCGCCCGCCCGACTTCCCGGACTGCTTCCCGCCGTCGTCGCCGGAGGCCTCCTGCGCCTCCGGCGCGCCCCCGAACAGATCTCCGACCAGGGCCGCCTGGCGCTCGGCCCTCTCGCCGATGTGCCGGGTCTTCGCGTCGATCCGGTCCTGGACCTTGTCCTTGAACGGCTGCAGGTAGGAGTCCATCTCCTTCCTGAAGTCAGGAGCGAGCATCCGCATTGCCATCATCATGCCGGCGGCCTGGATGACCGAGTTCGGGTTCACGCCGCGGGTGAGCGGACGCAGGCAGCCCTGCATCATCATCTGCATGTAGACCGCGTGCATCGCGTCGAACTCCTTCGTGCGCTCCCCGTCGTTGAAGCCGGGCACGAGCAGCTTCGAATCGCGCAGCGTCTGCATGTACGCCTCGCCCGCCAGCCGCGTCTCCGCCCGGAGCTTCAGCAGCCGCTCCCGGTCGTCGAGGCCGTCATCGTCGGCCGCAGCGCGCTCCTGGTCGCGTGCACGCTGGCGCTCCCGCTCCTCGGTCCGCTCCCGCGTCGTGGCCCCGAAGAAGCCGCGGGCACGGTCGCGCAGCCGCTCGCGCTGCCCGCGTGAGGTGTCGTGTCCGGCCTGCGTGTCCGGCTCGTCGACAATCTCCGCGTCGATGATGTCCTCCTCCCCGGCGTCCATCCCGTACACAGGATGGACGTGGCCCAAGGGGTCGACAGGCAGTGCCTTGCGCCCCCGGCCCCTGCCGCCCGGACCCATTTCCTGCTCCGTGTCCTGTGTCATGTCAGCCTCCCAGTCCATAGTCGTCGTCATTCTGCTGCTGCCCGGTCTCGTAGCTCGGCGTCCAGGCCGGGCGACGGCCGCCCACGCCGACGGCGTGTGCCGAGCGCCGGCTGGCACCGCGCGCCCTGGCGGCCCCGTCCCCGGTCTGCGCGAGCACGTCACGCTTGAGGACCGAGGCATCCACCGCGGCCTCCGCGGAGTCCAGGCCGTCCAGCCCGTCGAGGCCGTGCGCCGCGAACGCGTCGAGCTCGCGCGCCGCCGCGGCCCGGGCACGGCGGGTGCCCGCTGAGGCGAACTGCTCGTTCTTCTCGCCGTCGAAGACGCTCTCGCGGTTCTTCGCGACCTGCACCAGCGCCTCGAAGTCGCCGCCGTAGGCCATACGGTCCATCACCGTGCCCGCCAGGGACGGGTCCTCCTCGAGGTTGCGCACCAGGCCCGACTTCGGGTCCTCCAGCGCGCGGGCCACACGGGCGACGCAGTCCGGGTTGACCGAAACGTTGAACCCGTCCTTGGCCTCGTAGAACTCGACGAACTGGGCCTCCCACTCCTCGGCCGTGGCCTGGACAGCCTCGCCGTCGGCGAACTCGGGACGCCACTGGCCGGGGCCGGGGTGCTCGAGCTTGCGGCCGCGCCACAGATCGCGCCCGGGACCCTGCAGCATCTCGTACTTGTGCCGTGCCTCCGCAGCGTCGTGCTTGGCCTGCAGGATCGACTGGGTCACCGGATAGGTCACCTCAAGCACCGCCTTCAGGTCAGCGCCACGCAGGGCGCGCACCGCACGCTGGGAGAACGAGCCACCCAGTCCCGTGCCGTGGGCCTTGATCGCCGTGGCGAACATCGAGGCCTCCTGGTCCTCCTGCGTGATGCCCGGCGTGCCCTGCTCGTCGCCGAGGTTGCGGGAGTAGTCCGCGAGCTTTTTCTCGCTGCCCTTGGCCCCGGTCTCGACGCAGACTTCACGCACGCTCTGCAGGTGCGCCTCGCGGCTGCTGAAGGTCAGCGCCGAGCCGAACTCGCCGCGCTGTGCTGAGCGATAGAGATCGCTGAGCTCCTCGACGAGGACCTCGTGGCCGGCGGCAACCTCGTGCGGATCGCTGACGAACCGCAGGCGGTTCGCCTCCCTGACGGCACTCTCAAGGCTCTCCGCCAGCTCCGGGCTCTTGGACATTGCCACCTGGGTGTCCAGCGAGACCTGCATGGCCAGCGGGTGCGAGCCGTCGGCCTTCACCACGCCGGTGTCCAGGAGGTTCGCTCCGACCGAGAGCCTGGCCATCGCCTCGGCCTTGGCGGCTTCGCTGTGCAGCCTCACGACGGCGACCGCGTCACCGTCGAAGTCGCCGTCGAAGCACTGGTCCATCACCGGGTTGATCGCCGCGCCGGTGAGCCGGTCGTCGATCGCCACGCGCATGTAGCGCACGCCGGCGTCGCGCAGGACCGGGTCGCGCCAGACCAGCGCGTGATCGCCTTCGGCCAGGCCCAGCTGCTCGGCCTTGACCGAGCTCAGAGCGATCTGATCGATGTCCAGCCGAGGGTCGGCGGTCCAGACCATCGTGGCCGAGTCCGACAGGCGCGAGCTCATCAGCCCGGTCTTGAAGATGTTGTTCTTGCCGGTCAGCACGCGGTTCTGCACGTCCGTGGTGATCGCCTCGAAGGCACGCTGGGCCCGCGAGACAGACTCGCTCATGCCCCGGCGCACCTCGGCGCGCTTGTCCGGCGACAGGCCGTGGTCATCCAGCTGCTCGGCCATGTACCGGTAGCGGCAGGCTTCGACGAAGACGTCCTGATAGCTGCGCGTGTAGTCGTGCGTGACGGACGTGCCGTCGTCGAACTCCTGGCCGCTGCGCAGGTGCGAAGAGAGCACCGGCAGCTTCCACGAAGTCGCGCTGACCGTCTCGGTCAGCTGACTCGTCGGGTAGGTCAGCGGAAAGGGGATTTCCATGTCGCCGCCACGATCGCCGATCAGGTCGCCGAAGGACTTGCGCATGGCCGTGGTGTTCAGCCCCGGCGTCGCGCCTTCGCTGCGCGGCTGCGTGCGCATCAGCTCCGGCATCGGGATCAGACGGCGCTCGGGCCGCTCGTCGACACTCTCGGCCTGGCCCACGACACGCAGGGTGCCGTCGGCCTCCATGTCCAGTCCCGCCACCAGCAGATACTCGCGCAGGTTCGACTCGGCACCGGAGTTGTGGCCGTAGAACTCGCGCATGATCGCCGGGCAGTCCTGGGACTGCAGCGCCCAGGCCAGCTGCGAGGAGGCCTTGCGCCCCTTGCCGGCGCGCACTTGTTCGTCGTCGTAGATCTTGGTCTTCTCGTCGACAGCCATGTGGGTGACCACGAACCGCATCTCGCCCAACCCTCCGTCGACCGGCCCGGCATCGGGGCCCTGGACGGCCGGGCGGCGGATGTCGCCCACGGCACCACCCATCAGCTCGCGCGCCGATCCGGCGTTGCGGCGGGAGATCAGCGAGAACGGGCTCATCACCACGTCGATGCCCGGGTTCTCCCTGAACCAGGCCACCTCCTGCTCCAGGCCCTGGGCACGCGCCTCGTCCGGGTCCATGTGGCGGTCGACCACCAGAGAGACGACACCCTTGTTGCCGTGCAGATCGCTGATCTTGTCGCCCACGACGAGGTCGCGCAGCTGGCCACCGGCCCCGCGGATGCGGTGCCGCTCGGAGAACTCCGTCGACACCACGATCGGGTCGTCGGCCGTCCAGCCGCCGAAGGTCATCAGAGCGGTGCCGGTCGGCTTCGTCACCTCGGAAGACTGCATGATCGTCGAGGCCGTCATCTGCTGGCGGTCGAACGGGTCATAGCGCAGCGTCTCCAGCTCCGGCCGGCTCATCAGCGGGGCGCGGGAGCCGGTCACGGTCTCCGGGTCACCCGGCTCAATCGTGCCGTCGGGGCGCACGGCGGCGTCCTCGGTGAGGTAGCGCACGATGCCCTGGTTGGTCGCGCCGCCGGTCATCACCGGATCGAAGAAGCCGCCGGGAGCCGTCACATGGTTACGGTCGGTTCCCGTGAGCACCGTCATGTTCCGTCCACCGGTGAGCCGCCAGGCGTCGAAGACGTTGTCGTCGGCCGGGTCGGTGCGATCGCGTTCGGCGCGGTACTCAGCGTAGATCGTCGAGCCCTGCTTGATCTCGTTGGAGTAGCGCACGCGCTTGGCCTCGGTCTCGAGGATCGAGGCCGTCCACTCGTCCAGCCGTGCGGTGGCCTTGCCGGTGGCAGGGTCGACCTCATACGTCGTGGCCCGTTCGATGAAGTCAACCGGGTGCTTGGTGCCGTAGAGCTGCGAGTACACCGCGTTCAGCGAGGCCGGCACGCCGGTCCGGCTGCGGCCGGAGACGAGGTCACCGGCAAGCTGGTACTGGATGCGCTCGTGCATCAGCTGTTCGTAGCCGCGCAGCACCGTGCGCTCCTCGACCGACTTGGGGGCCTCGCCCGGGGTCTGGGCCTTGATCCGCGCCTCGTAGCCGGGGACGATCAGCGCGTTCTCGCCACTGGCGAAGCGCGTGACAATCTCCCCATGGCTGCCGACATCGAAGACCTGGCCGATCTCACCGGAGACCGGCGTGGCCTTGCCGTCACGACGCAGCTTTTCGGCGGTCCAGCTGATGACGCCCTGCGCGTCGACCAGGATCTCACCCGGCGTCGCGGCGTTGCGCTCGATGCTCTCCCGGACGGTCTGACCGATCCGGCGCATGAACTCCGAGGGATGCTCGGCGATGGGGGCGGCGGTGGCCGCATGGAAGGAGACGATCCGGTCCTTGAAGCGGGTCGCCTGGAAGCTGGTACCCATGAGCTCGGTGGGAGGCACCCCGCAGCGGCGCAGCGCCGAGGCGAGGTTGTCCAGGTTAGACCACTGGCCGGTCGGGCTGGTCATGTACTTGGCGACGCGGGCGGGGTCGAAGCGCTGGTCGAGCCACTCACCGTCGATCAGGTGCGGCTCGGCATCCCAGGTGCCGACCAGCTCGAACGGAACGTCATCAGCGTGCGCACGGACCTTGTCGGCGGCCGTGCCACCATAGACGAGGTTGCCCAGGTCCGGAAGCTCACCGGCCTGCAGCTCGCCGATCTCCTCCAGGCGCTCCTGGTACATCTCCTCGGTCGCGCCCGGACGCAGCAGCTCGCTGCGTGCTCCGGTGAGCACGTCCCAGTAAGAGCGCTGGATCGCCGCGACCTCGGGGTCAGAGGCATACTCCGGGGGCTCGATCTCGTCGAGCGCGCCCTCGGTGCGCTGCAGCTCAGACTCCGCGCGCAGGATCAGCTCCTCGACGCCCAGGGCGGCGCGCAGGTTCTCCCGCGCGGTGTCCACGGCCTCGCGACCGTAGGCCTCGGCCGGCTCTGCGTCCACGAAGAAGGTCGGCAGGGAGCGGTTCTTGGCATCCCGGCGCAGCATGACCTTGGACCCGGGGCGCGGGGCGCTCTCACCGGGGACGACATAGTCCGCGACGACGAACATGCTCTCGCGGTCGACGTGATAGCTGTCCGGCACGTCGATGAGGGAGCGGCCGCGGCCATGCTCGGGGTGGCTGGAGCCGACGACGCCAACCACCGTGCCGGGACGGTCCTCGCGTTCGATGGGCAGGCCTTGGGCGAAACGCAGCAGCCGCACGGCGTCCTCGGGAGTCGGGGCGGGCACGGCCATGCCGCCGGGCACCCGGTGATTGGTGCTGTAGCGCAGCACCGTTCCGTTGTCGTAGATGCGCGCCCCGGCGTACTCCTCCTGGCGCGTGTCAGTGAGACGGATCTCCATGCCGGTCCCGGAGATCCGGGCCTTGATCTGTCCGGGCTCACGGTCGCGCAGGACCTCGTAGGCCACGCCCTGGGACTTCAGCTCCTCGAGCAACGCCGCCGAGCGTGCCACCGCCCGCTGGGACATGAAACGGTTGCGGTCAACGCGGCCGGTCTGCGGGTCGCGTCCGCCGTCGATGACCCACTCGCGGACCTGGTCGTACTCCTGGCGGCTCATCTTGTCCATGAGCGCCGTGAGGCCTGCGGCGTCGTCGTTGGTCATGGCACGGCCGGCCTCGTACGGCTTACTGTCCTCGTCGAGCCGCCAGAGCGTCATGTTCCCGCGGCGCGGCTCAGACAAGGACTCCACCTCGCCGCCGGCGTTCTTCACGATCGTCTCGTCGGGAATGTACAGCAGCTCGGTACCTGCGCGCTTCACCGTCGCGCGCTCGGACCAGGCCGGGTCGTAAGGGCTGATCGGCAGCCGCGCCGAACGCGGGTCGA
Source organism: Paenarthrobacter sp. TA1.8 (assembly GCF_048595705.1). Lineage (NCBI taxonomy): Bacteria > Bacillati > Actinomycetota > Actinomycetes > Micrococcales > Micrococcaceae > Paenarthrobacter > Paenarthrobacter sp. TA1.8. Next base: position 2,834,847 of record NZ_CP184287.1, on the reverse strand, counting down.
TCTCCGCTCCGACGCCCGTGGCACGGGTGAACTCGCGCTGCAGCGTCTGGTAGCGCTCGTTGGCGGGGGAGTGGTCGCCGAACTGCGGCTCGTAGTCCGGGACGCGCTCGGAGAAGGCCGTGTCGATCGCAGTCAGACACGCGGTGACGCCGAGTCCGGGATCAGCCAGGGCGGTTCCGCGCTGGCCGAGGATCTGGTCGACCCGTGCACGGATGGCCTTCGCCTGGGAGATCGGAATGATCTCCCCGCTCTGCTCCCGGGCCTGCTCGACTGCCTTGTAGAAGACGTACTCGTAGAAGTACCGCCTCAGTCCGTGTGCCTTCTTCATTGCTACTCAGCCTCCTGTGGACGCTCGGGGACATAACTATGTATAGATCATACGCAGATGATTCGAATGGAAGCGATAGATGAGTCAGAAGCGAGCCAAAAGACGAATGCCGGGACAGTCGAATTGCATCGACCGTCCCGGCACGGAGCGAATAGACCCGCCGGCACTACCCCCGGGACTTCATCTCAACGGCCATGGCCCGGTCGAAAGCCCCATCGGCCAGGACCTCCCAGCTGGGCAGCGAGGCCAGGTAAGTGTAAAAGGCGGCGTGCACCTTGACCGTGGCCAGCGACCGCAGATCCTCCTCGGTCACGTCCTGCTCGGCGAACACGCGCGAGCCCTCGTCGCTGATCTGGCCGTTGATCCTGCGGGCGGCGTCGGTGTAGGCATCGGAGCGGACCTGGCTGATGTAGGTCTTCGACCCGTCGGCGCTGCGCAGCTCGCCGTCCCCGCCGACTGAGAAGTGCTCGCGGTCCCGCTGCATCTCCACCAGCGCGGTCTTGTACGCCTCACCGATCTCAAGGTCCAGGGCCTTAACCTTCGCCGAGCCGTCGAGATTGATCAGCATCTCCTTGCTGACCGTGCCCTCGGCGTAGACCAGGCGCTTGTGGTCCTTCTGCGTCGCCTGGTGGGCAGCCACGGTCGCGGCCACCTCCACGTCCTCCAGGAACTCCTCGTCGTTGCCCAGCATCATGGCCTCGTAGTCGTCCGGGTCCACGACCACCGGGGCGTTGGGGTCGCCACTCTCGTCGGTGAAAACCATGCGCGTGATGACCTCCATGACCTCGTCCGAGTAGACGTCCGGGTCAAGGCGCTCGATGTCGATGTCCTTGTAGTCGTACGTCTCCTGGTAGAGCGTCTTGGCGTCGGCCGCCCTGACCGCCTGGGCCATGCGCTTGTCGAGCATCTTGACGAAGTCCGGCTGGTTCATGCGCACGTCGAACTCCATCGCGGAGCTGAGCGTGGGGATCGTCTGCAGCGAGTACTCGTGCCCCGGGTGGGTGATCGTGTTGCCGAGCAGCTTGAATGACATCGGCAGGATCGTCTCGTTGCGGTTCCAGACCGGCGCGTCGCCGGCGCGCAGCACGATCGAGTTGCGCGGCGAGAGGAAGGCGAAATCGTTGTACTTGATCAGCGGCTCCTCCTCCGTCGACCAGGTGCGCGAAATCGCTCCGTCCGTCTTCCCGCCGACCACCTTGTCCAAGTTCTGCGTGATCTGCTTCGAGCTGGCGTGGGTACGGTGGGTCTTGCCGCTCATCTTCTCCAGCGTCTCGATCATCGAGTCGTCGGTCGACTTGAGGAAGACGATGTTGCTCGTGTTTCCCTGCACAATCTTGTCGACCGACTCGCCGTAGACGTCGCGCAGCTGCTGCAGCGTCTGCAGGATAAGCGTGAACTGCTGCTCCTGGCCGAGGCCGATGGAGAGCATGGTCTCGAAGCCGGCGATGCCGTTGCCGTCGGACTGCAGGTTGCCGAGCTCGTCGAGCATGAACCGGGTGCGGTAGAGCGGCTTCTGGTTCGACTTGGTCATGTACGACTGGTCAAACGAGACGTCCACCAGCTGCTTGACCAGGATCAGGATCAGCTTGGCGTACTTCATCAGGTGCGGGGGAGTGACGAGAAAGACCGCCTTGGGCGACTCCGAGTACCGCGCCATCGTCTGCGTGATCGCGCGCGCCCGGACCTCGACCTCCTCGGGGTGCCCGCCACCGGAGAAGTCCAGCTTGCGGCTCGGGAAGGTCGTGTCGCCGGGCTGGAACGAGAGGATCTTCCTGTCGCGGGTGCCGCCCTCGCGCACCGGCCGCAGCTCGCGCAGCACGCCGTTCTTCACGATCTTCTTGCCGGTGACCGGCTCGACCACGAAGTGCCGGCCGTTGAGGGAGAGCTGGTAGCTCTTGCGGAAGTGGAAGTAGAAAGTGCGCACGAGCATGCCGCTCTGCGGGTTCTTCAGCTCCAGCTTCAGCCAGGCCTCGTCGCCGGGGAAGATTCCCTTGAAGTTGTAGCGCGCCCAGCCCACGCGGCCGACAATCTCCGAGTGCTCGAAGTCCTTGCCAAGGTTCTGGATGAACATCGGGTCCGCGTACGCCGACCAGCTCGCCATCTGGCCGAGCAGGTGGTCGCGCTTCATGAAGTTCGGCGAGAACCGCACGCCCAGCCGCCGCGGGAAGGACAGGCCCGCCAGGTCAGTGTTCTGGCTCGGCTTACCCGAGGTCAGGGTCGAGATCGTCGGGTCGGTGAAGAAGCTCATGCCCGTGATCGCGATGCCGTAGACCGAGGACATCATCTTCTCCGCACCGGCCATGGCGACCAGGGCGTTGTGGGCGTTGCCGACGAGCGTGCGCATCGAGTTGCGCGGCAGGGCCTGGGTGGCGTTGAAGTAGAGCGTGAGCAGGTCCTGCTCGGCCTTGCCCTCCCACAGGAAATCCTTCTCGGCGACCTTGGCCTGCTCCTCGGCCAGGGCGTCCTCGTCCTCTTCGAACTCGCCGTTCTTGATGCGCTTCTCCAGCTCGGCAGCGGGGTTCTTCCACTTCTTCGAGGTCAGCTGCACGAAGAGCTGGTAGCAGTTGTACAGCGTGACCTTTCCCCACATGTCGTCCAGCCGCTGCTCCAGCGTGCCCGGGTCCATGCCGGTGGCTGCTGCGTACTCGCGCAGCTCACGCTCCTCCTCGAGGTAGTAGTCGATGAGACCGTAGGCGGCCCGTTTGAAGGCGTTGTTCGCCGCGTTCGGCCAGACCGGGTCCTCACCGCCGTCCAGCGGGAAGAAAACCTCGCCGATGTTCTCGATGTAGAGCGCGCACTTGGTCGAGTCGCCCTCGCGGGCGGCGTCGGCGGCCATGCCCAGCGGGTTGTAGATGTCGGTCTTCATCGCGTTGATCAGGTTGAACTGCACCGGCTCGAAGCCGCGCGTGACCAGCGGGATGTAGTTCTTGACGAGCAGCTCGCCCTTGGGGTCGTTGATGACCATGTTCGAGGGCTCCTTCTCCCTCGACCACATGTCGATCATCGGCTCGATGTAGGTCTGGCCCTTGCCCGCCCGGGTGATGGCCAGCACCATCGTGTTCACGGGAGCAGTGTCGACGATGTAGGCACCGGCAGGGCGCTGGACTTCGTACGCCGGGAACTCCCAATCATCAGTGATCAGGTCCGACACCGTACGGTAGGGCCCGAGCTTGTCACGGTTCGCGCCCTGGAGCTTCCCAGGGTCCATCGCCTCTTTGGCCTTGCGCCGGCTCTCCTCGGTCGGCGGGTTGTACGGGATCACCGTTGCGTCATACTTCCGGCGCAGCCGCTTGTCCCGGGGCAGGCCCGAGGCGTCGAAGAGCGCCTCGCCGAACTCCTCGTCGATCAGCGGCAGGGTCTCGACCAGCGGCTCGCCGTCGTCGCCGTCCATGACCTCACCCTTGTAGTAGACGACGTTGCCGTCCTGGTCAATCACGTCGGACTCTGCGCGCCGGGAGACCTTGACCGTGCCCAGCCCCTTCTTGCTGAGCATCATGTGACTGATCATGGAGCTGACCTGCACCCCCGAGTGCGCACCGGCGTCCGGGAACCAGTCGTAGTTCTGCTGGACCTCCTCCGGCAGCGCGATGTGCTGGTCGTTGCGGTGGTCGTTGATGTCCGTGTGGTCGACCGTCGCGTTGTGCTTGGCGACCTGGCGTCCGGTCCAGGTGGAGATCATGATCATGACCAGCGCGCCCGATCCCAGCGTCAGGAAGAGCTTGAACCCGGTGACGGACCCCAGCTGCCCGCCCACGTTCGTCGCCGTGGGCGTGGCCCCCTGGTCAGCCTCCGGGGCGTCCTGGGCGGCGCTGCCTGCGTGGGTCCACCACGCTGGCACCGGGACGTCCTTGAGATCCGGGTAGCACTTCGAGCCGATCTCGGGGTTACCCTTCTCGTTGACGGCGCGGTAGCACGTCATCGGGGCCCCGCCCTGGCCTGTCGTAGTGTCCTCCACGTAGTACGAGTCCGGCTTTCCGCTGCTGTTTCCGCCCAGGCCACCGCCCATCGTCGCCCCGAGCGTGAGCACTGCCGTAGCAATGACCGAGTACAGCACCCACGCCACGATCGCGACCAGCAGGCCGGCGACGCCGGCGAGCGCGAGGCCCGACGTGTTCGACTTCTTGCTCAGCCGCTCGCCGCGGTCCAGCTGCTGGTCTTCATAGACGTCCCGGTTCGTCAGCGTCTCCTCCGGCCGACGCGCCGAGATCTTCTCCCAGCCGCTGGCCTTGGGCCGTGCCGCCCTGCGCTTGCTGCCTGCCATGGTTCTCCCTGCCTGTTTCCGCGTGTGTCTGTGTGTCCTGCGCCTGTTGTGATCCGGAAGACGCCGACGGCGCACGGGGTGCGAGCCCCATGCGCCGTCAGACCCCCGTCGATCTCCGAGTCGGATCAGCCGCCCATGGCCGCCCCGCCGATGAAGCCGGCGAGGCCGCCGAGCACGGGCAGCGCGACGATCAGGGCGATGAGCATCTTGTTGTAGCGGCTCTGGATCTCCGAAGCCCTTGCCAGCTCGCTGGCGTAGGACTCCTTGTCCGCAGCCATTTCCTCCAGCCGCGCCTCGTAACGGCGCTTGACCGAGTCCTCGACAACCTCCATCTGCTGCAGCAGGTCCGTGTTGCGCTGCGTGGCCGAGTCGGTCTTCTCCTTCTCGAGGGACAGGCTGTGCTGCCATTCCGTCTCGCGGGCCTGCATCTGCGTGATCGCGTCCTTGCGGTTGCGGTCGAGCTCGTCCTCCATCCGGCGGATGCGGTCGGCGTGCTCGTTGCGGATCGACTCCAGCAGCGCCTCCTGCTCGCGGCGCAGGACGCCGATCTCGTCGGTGGTGCGCTGGTGCTCTGCCAGAGCCTCGGCCTGGGCGATGTCCGCCTTGCGGTTGTCGTCGACGATCCGCTGGATCTCGGCCTTCCACTGCCCCAGACGCTGCTCCTCGGCCTCGAGGTAGGCCTTCTGCTTCTCGGCCAGGACCTCGAAGATCCGCGTAGTGCCGACCTGCATCTTCAGGGCGGCGTCGGAGCGGCGCACGCGCAGGATCTCCTGGCGGTCGTGCGAGTAGGAGTTCTCGAGCACCCGCTCGATCTCGGCGACGGCGTCGGCCTGCTCGCGCTCCATGCGGGAGCGGTTGCGCTCCTTGTACTGGATCTCCGCCTGGAGGGCGGCCTGCTCGGCGAGCTTCTTCGCCTGGGCCTCGTAGTCCTGGACGATCTCGGCCTTGCGGGTGCGGATCCGCTGTTCCTTCTCGGACTCCCGCTCGCGGTGCGCCGCCTCGGTGCCGTCCTTGAGTGCCTTGTAGCGCGAGCCCTCGCGGTCGGTGGCCACGTCACGGATGACCTGCTCGACGTGGGCCGACATGAGGTTCACGTACAGCGTGCGCAGTTCGTCCTCGTGCGCCCACCGCAGCTGGGCAAGGTCGGCGTTGGCCTGCCGGTTGAGCTGGGCGACCTGGTCGCCGAGCCATTCGGTCGCACCCTGCGGCACCTCGATCTGCACGACCGGCGCGCCGATGGCGAAGGTCGCATTGAACTCGTCCAGGCGCACGTCGAGGTCCAGGTCCTCGGAGAGGAAGCGGCGTGCAATGACCTCACGCACCTGCTCCTGGTTCTCCAGCAGGACGGCTTCCTCCTCGGCCGGGGCGTACGCCGTATCGTCGGCGGTCACGGGACCGGACTCCTCGTCGAACTCCTCGAAGCCGGCCGTGCCGTCGAAGCCGGGCTCCGGCTCCACCGCAACCGGGGCCGCGTCCTCGTCTCCGAAGTCGACGGCTTCGTCGTCGAACACGGGCTCATCGCCCGCAGCGTCGAAGACCGGCTCGTCACCGGCACCCTCGTCCCCGCCGGAGATCGAGTCGAAGATCGGGTCACCCTCGTCGGCGGTATCCACGGCAGCAACAGCGTCCGCGTCCGCCGCGGGACGGGTCCCGGGCTCGTCGGTGGTGACGCCGCTGTGCTCGCGCCAGGCCTGCGCTCCGACAGCCTCCTCGAGGCTCAGCGTGCCGGAAGCGACCTCCTGGGCCTGCTTGAACGTGGCCTCGGCGACCAGGTCCACCAGCAGCTCGCCGCTGGGCTTCTGCCAGACGACGGCCCAGGAGTACTCCGCGCCAGCCAGGAGCGAGTACTCCTCCATGCGCGCAAGCGTCTCCGTGTTGGGGATGATGCCGAAGACCTCTTCGCCCAACATCTCTGCCGTGGCGACGGTCTTGATCTGGTCGGAGTCAATGAGCTCGATGAGCGAGCCCTTCGCCTCGTCGCGGCCGTGCCGCTTGCTCAGCCCGCCGATGGACTCGGCGGCCAGCACGAGCATGACCCACGCCGTGCCGCTGGGGAAGACGAACTTCGCGTTCGACCGCAGCAGTTCGACTGCTGCGGGGATCGCCGTCTCCCTGACCACGGACGACAGCAGCTCGTCAGGCTTCTTCTTCCGATCCTTGTTCCGGCTTCCCGCAGCCGTGCCCAGAATGCCCATTGGTGTCGATCCCTTCGATGATGAAACGCAGTTCGCCTGGTTTATGAGTATCCTATCGCTTATGAGTCGATAGGTGCAATGATAGACAATTCGACACGACGCCGAATGACCCACAATGGCCGCTGGCGCAGATCAGCGCACGGCGCTCACCTCGATGCACGCATCGGAGGTGAGCATGTCCTTGTGGTCGCTCGCCAGCTCGCCGACGACGTCGATCCGGATCCGCCGCTCAGAGGGATGCTCGTTGATGAACGTCGCCACTCCGGTGGTGACCTCGTCGGTCATCTTCGCCACCGCGCCACGGGCACCGCCGGCATTGGAGTCGGTGTCGCCCTTGTCGTCGATGAGGTACTGCAGGACCCTCTGGTCGATGTCTACCCGCACGTTGTGCTTGATGAGGACCTCCTGCACCATGTGGCGCAGCTTGTTGCGCACGATCTTGCGCTGCGTGTCCTCAGAGAGCGGCTGGAACGGGACGATGGCGTCGATACGGCCCAGCAGCTCGGGCGGGAAGCGGTTATCCGCCGAGGTCTCGGTGATCGAGCGGCGGATGAGCTTGTCGTACTTCAGCAGCTGCTCGCCCGAGCCCGTGTCGTCGGCCGCGTACTGCGCGATGGTCTTGTAAATCTCCGAGCCTGCGTTCGTCGTCATGACGATGTAGGTGTTCAGGAAGCTGACCTCGCGATTGTTGTCGTCGGAGAGCCGGCCGTCGTCGAGCACCTGCAGCAGCAGGCGGGTGACCATCGCCGAGGCCTTCTCGACCTCGTCGAACAGCAGTACGGCGTGCGAGAGGTCCCAGACCCGCTTCGTCAGCTCGGAGCGGAACAGGTCCATCGAGGAGTCCTGGGCGTACTCGGACATGTCGAATCGGATCAGGTGGCGCTGGTCGTCACCGAAGAGCAGCCGTGCCAGCTGCTTGGCAAGCTCGGTCTTACCCACACCGGTCGACCCCGTGAACAGCAGCGAGGCCTCCGGCCGGCCCTTGTCGTTCAGGTCCGCGACCGACAGCTGCAGCCGCCGCGCGACCGCACGCGTGGCCAGGTCCTGGCTGAACACCTTCGAGTCCAGCTGCTCCTTGATCTTCGCGCCGTCGACCTTGAAGGCAACGTTGACGCCCAGAGACTCCTGGAGCACGTCCGAGAGCAGATCGCGGTCCAGCGCCCGCTTGGTGAGGCGGTGCCAGCCAACCATGCTGTCCAGCACCAGGATCGACTTGCGCGGCTGCGAGCTCGCCGGCATGTAGCGCGTGGTGTACTCATAGATCTGCCGGTAGATGTGGTCGTCGTAGAACTGGTCGGCGACGTCGTAGTGCTCGGCCATGCCCTGCAGAATCCGGATCGTCGTCTCCTGGTCCGGCGGCGTCAGGTTGATGCGCTGCAGCCGTTCAACCAGCGGCTGATTCGGCGCAATGTGCCTGTGGAACTCGTCATAGGTCGTCGCGGCGATGATTCGGATGCCGCGTGCCCCGGAAGCCGCCAGCACCGGCTTGATCGCCTCAACCGCAGCATCGGAAAGCTGGATGATCTGGTGGAACTCGTCGATGAACAGGACCAGCTCCTGCTTCTCGTCCGCCACGAAGTGCTCGGCCTCGTCGAAGAAGCCCTTGAGCATGGCGGCCATGCGGTCCGAGTCGCCGGCCTCGGAGATCATCCGGGACGGATCGACCTCGAGATAGAGCCGCTCGGCGTCAGCGGCCATCGTGGCCTGGACGAGAGCGGTCTTACCCGTACCTGCCTCGGCCAGGAGCAGGGCGTTGCAGAGCTCCGGCCTGCTCATCGAGGCCAGCAGCTGGAGCTTCTCGTGCTCGCGGCCGACGATCTCGCGCTCGGCCCTCTTGAGCGGGTCCGACAGCTTCGACAGGAGCGGATAGCCCTCATTCAGGTGCACTTCATGGAACATGCCGTGGAAGACCTCTCGCCAAGACTTGAATTCATCTGATAGATCAGTCAAAAGTCTATCATGGCACCATTCGGCTCGACTGTGATAGGACAGCGAAAGGCCCCCGGACTCATATCCGGGGGCCTCCTGGCCATTCACTCCGTAGGGGTGCTGTCACAGCCCCGGCTGGCGGTCCTCCTGGGACGAAGCCCCATCCTGCTCGAACTGGTAGTCGTACCGCTCGCTCAGCGGCCTGCTGGACTCCCGGTCGCGCCGTGCCCGCTCGTTCGCCTCCCGCTGCTGACGCATCGAGGCACCCACGCGGTCGACCAGTGCGCGCCCGGCCTCCGCCCACATGTCCTTGCCCTCGTCCGGGGCCGTGATCTCGTCCAGGCCCAGCTCCAGCAGGCTCGTGCCGCTCAGTGGGCTGGGATCGTTCGTCGCCATAGCCTTCTCCTCCTCCGTGCCTGTCTCAGGCCCCGCGCTGCTGCTCGGTGCCCTCGGGCCCGCCCTGGCCCTCGAACTGATAGTCGTACCTCTCGCTGACCGGCTTCCGTCCCTGCGGCGAGGTGCCCGGCAGCTGCTCCTGAGCACCACGGCCGACAACCGAGCCCATCCGCCCGACCAGGTCCGCCCCGGCAGCGGAGCCCTGGGGGGCCTTCTGTCCGCCATGTCCGGCCAGCTCCGTGTGCAGCCCGCGGGCTGCACCCACGGCAGCTCCCCTGGCGGCGCTGGCGGCGACGCCCCTGGTCGATGCACCAGACTGCTGGGCACGTTGGGCGTGGGCCGCGGCATCCTGCATGGCCTCGGTGCCGAGCCGCCTGGCTCCCTCGCGGAGGCCCGCGGACTGCACGGCCTGTCCGACCTTCGACCCGGCGGCCCGCTGGGTGAGCGGGACCTTCACCGGACCCTGAACCGTGCCGCCGGCATGGGCCTGCTTCGCCTGGGGCTGCTCCTGCCGGGACGATTCCGGCTTCGGCACATCCGCTGAAGTGATCATCCCCGGTGCCGGCTCAGCCTGCGGGCGCGGCCGCCGCTCGACCACGTTGGGGTTGAACCTCGAGCCCGGCTGGCCGGGAGCGGGGGAGGAGGGCAAGCTGTATCGGGGACCCCGCACCGCGCCGAGGCCCGCCTGCGAGCTCGGGCCCCGCTGCTCTCCGGTATCGGGGGTGGCCCCGCGGATCGCCGCCAGCTGCTCGGGCGTGTACGACGTCGGGCGCTGGCCGTGCTCCGGTCGGCCCTGGGAACCTTTACTGAGATCTGCCATGATGATTCGTTCCTCTCTATGCGAAAGGCCCCCGGAGAGGTTTCTCCGGGGGCCTTTCAATGAGTTCTGCTGAGCCGTGGATCGGTGTCAGCCGACCGCGGGGGCCTCGGCCTCGACGACCTGCTCGGCCTGGGCGGTCTGCTCCGGACCGGCCTGGCTCTGCTTGGCAGCCGCCTGGGTCTCCTTGGCCGCCTTCATGGAGGCGAACTGGTTGTCCAGGGTCTTGGCGTCGACCTTGAAGTCGCTGGCCTCCACGGACTTGGTGTTGACCACCAGACCGGTGCCGCGCGAGGCCGGCATCACGTTGCCCTTGAAGCCGTAGACGGTGCCGACCTTCTCGCCGTCCTTGTTGAGCAGCGGCTCCGTATTCGGGCCCGCGGCCTTGACGATCTCCTCCAGCTGGCCCACCGAGTAGGGGGCGGTGTTGGCGAAGCGCTCCTTGCCGTCCGGGCCCTTCACGCGCTCGGACTTCAGGTGCAGGTTGCTCTGCTCCGGTCCGCGCGAGTCGCGGGCGTCGACCTGGATGTCGGCGTAGTGCGACTTGCCGTCCTTGGTCGCGCCGTTGTCATAGACCTTGGCGATGAGGTTGACCCCGGTCATTGCGCCCTTGCCCTTGAGAAGTGCCATGATCTCGTCCTTTCGTCGTTCCGTCCGCCACTCGGCAGAACGGCCTTGATCATTCACGTCGTCCGAGCAAAGCCCCGAAGTGCAGTGCCGAACTGCTCTATACACTAATACTCCTATAGAGCATTCCGCAACCATTCGAATGATCTTTCGACTCGTGTCCCTACTCGTGCTGGATACCGTCGGACCGGCCTGCCGGCTCCTGCTCGGGGCCGGGGAGGACCCCGGCACCAGCCACCGCGGCGTCGACCCGCTGCTGGACACGCACCACCAGGCCGGCGTCGAGCGAGGAGGCCTTCGAACGGCGCATCCGGGCCGCCTGTTCCTGCTCTTCGCGCAGCGCCGCGATCCTCGAACGCAGAAGCGGCCGCATGGAGCCGTCCTCCACCGGAACCAGTTCCCGCGAGACCCGGGTCATCGCGGCGATGTCGTCGACAGGGAGGTCGGCGATCGCCTCAGACTGGCCTGACTGGTCGAGGTACTCCATGGCCGCCAGCAGCAGCCGGCGGCGTTCGGCCGCGGCTGCGGTGAACTCCCGCCGGGCCCGCTCGCCGATCTCGACATCGGCCACGAAGTCGTAGCCCAGGTGATGCAGGTCCAGTGCCTTGACGTCGTCGAAGGGGTGCGCCGTCCCGGTCTCGATCGACAGCTGGGTGGAGACCTCCGGATCCCCGCCGGCGACGGCGCTGCGCTGGTCAGCAGGACCGGCGACGAGCACCAGCCCCGAGTCGGCCAGGTCGGTGCGCAGCTCCTGGAGCCGTTCGTCGTAGACCTGCTTCATCGTCTCGATGCGCGCGTCCAGCACCGCCCGTCCGGCCTTGCCCGCGGTCAGGTGCCGTCCGCCGGGCTGGCCGTAGATCTCGCGGCCCATCTCCTCGGCCTGGTCGGCGTCCTTCATCCGCTGCAGCGAGGCGTCCTGGCGCAGCGCCATCAGCGAGAGCAGGCGCTGGCCGTACGCGGCGACCTCCTGCTGCTGGGCGTACCACTGGCTGGCGTCGCCGACAAACGGCAGGAAGTGCTGGTACTTGCTCATCACCCGCCGGTGCCAGTCCTCTTCGTAGCGGTAGAAGTCGTAGAGCGGCCGGGAGTCCTCTACGGCCACTTCGGCCTTCTCGGCACGCTCCCATTGCCGGGCCAGGTCGCGGTAGGCGCTGGCCTTGGACTTGTGATGCTGCAGGCGGGAGGCATAGCTGCGCAGCCGGAAGCCGAAGGAGACGACGTCGTCCTCCGAGCTGCCGTGCTGCTGCTGGCGCTCTGCGGCCAGGGCGGCCATCTCGGCGTAGTCCATACCCATCACCTCAAGCATCGGCGTACGCACCCGCAGCTCCTCCTCGGGCAGGGCGCGCAGCATCTGGTAGACCCCGTTGACCGCCCGCTCGGTGATCTGGTTGCGGCCCGCGTCGACCAGGCGCTGCCACGCGTCGGTGGGCAGGCCCTCGGCCTCCCGGCGCTGATTGGCGTACTCCACGACCCTCTCCATTGCCGCCGGCAGCGGAGAGCCCGGCCGCTCCAGCTGCTCGGCCACCAGCTCGGAGACCAGACGGTTGGCTTTGCGCATCCGCAGATCGTTGGTTCCGGCGCGCCACAGCGAGCGGTCGGCGGGCAGGCAGGCCAACAGGAACTGGGGGAGGGCCTCTGAGCGCATGCGCTCGTGTGCCCAGCGCTTGATGAAGGTCGTCACGTTCCTGCGCTCGTAACCGACGGCGCTGGACAGGTGCGCGACGGCCTGCTTCTCGTCCAGCCAGGCGTCCACGCCGCGCCGCAACCGGGACTTGTGCCGGTCCAGAAGCTTGCCCCGCTGGGTGCCGTCCTTGGCCAGGTGGCCGTGTCCGGCGTCGACCATCGCCAGGTGGCAGTGGACGTGCTCGGTGTCGACCTGGATCACGCCGACGTAGCGCAGGTCGTCGAAACCGCTCGTGCCCGAGCTCATCCGCTCCAGCCCGTGCATGATCGCCATCCGCAGCTTCATCTGGTCGATGTGGCCGCGGTAGTCCCCGCGGCCTTCGCAGTGAAAGTCCTCGCCGACGATGCGGTGCCGTTTCAGGTATTCCTCATCGAAGGAGAGCACGGTCTTCAGCACCGTCTTGCCGCTCTCGAAGTGTTTCTGGATGTCCCGGGATGCAGCCCGCAGCTGCTCGTCGGAGAGCGACACTGAGCCGTAGCCGAAGGCCACGCCGCCATCGCCCTGGGCCTGGCGCATTATCGTCTTGGCCTCGACCCTGCTCGTCCCGGCGCGCTCGACCGCGCTCTCGCGGGCCATGTAGCGCAGGATGAAGTCGTCCGTGCGCAGCCGCTGGATCGGCGCGAGCGACTCAGTCGCCTGCTCGCGCGCCATGTACCGGGTGACGTAGTCGCCGGGGGTGCCGCCCCGGGACCCCTTGCCGCCGGGCAGCGGCACACTGAACTCGTTGACGATGACCACTGACTGCTTCAGGCCCATCCCGCCTCATCCCTCCGTCGTGTGAATGCACAGAACCCCGGCCGCTGTCCTCCAGCGACCGGGGCCCGTCCTGACTGCTCTGCCCGCCTCGGCCTCAGTGGCCCAGGCCGTGCCCGTCTTCCTCGCCGAAGTCGAGGTCGGCGGCGCGGCGGGAGGCCTCGCGCTTGCGCTCCTCGAGCGTCGGCGCGGGCACCTCCTGCCCGGTGGCCTCCTCATCCAGACCAAAGTCCAGATCGTGGGTCGCGCTGGCATCCGGCTCCGCGTCCGCAGGGACGGCAGCATCCTCCGGTCCGTCCAGGTGCAGGGCCGGGGCCACACGCTGGTGGTACAGGTGCTCGGGCGTGCCCTCAGTGCGCTCCAGCTCAGCCTGATACCGCTCGCGCTCCGCGGTGATCTCAGCCTCGACCGCCAGCAACTGCGCGGTGACGCCCTCGGCAGCCGGCTGCTGCTCCTCGGGCCGCTGGAGGTTCTCCGCCTGCGCGACCAAGTCGAGTTCGTCCTCGCTGAACAGCGAGTTGATCGCGTCGGAGCGGGCCCGCAGGCCCCGCTGGTCGACGACGGACTCGACCGGACCATGACCATCTTTGGAGCGGTCAGCGAAGTAGGCCGCCAGGTCGTACTCGGTGGAGGCCAGGTCGATCTCGAGATCGGCGATGCGGTGCACGTTCATGAAGACCACGGGGGCATCGGCCTGGTCCCCGGACGGGGTGAGCACGAGGGCATCCGCCCTGGCGGGCAGCTCCCACTCGATCCCCGTGAGCTGGTCGGGCACAGTGAACGAAGGGCTGAAGTAGCCCTTGGCCGCCAGTGCGACCAGCTGCTCGTCGTCGAACTCGTAGAAGGCGTCGACCTTCTCGCCCTGGCCGTGCGAGTAGGTCACCTGGGTGATCCCGTACGGAAGCGGCTCGGCGGGAGTGATCGAGCGCAGCTCGCCCACGACGTGCAGGTAGGGCCGGTAGTTCTCCTCCTTGCCGCGGTGCTTGAGCTCGACAGAGTCGACCAGCACCCCGATCTGGGCATCGAGGCCGTCGTAGCGGTGCGCCTGCACGCCACGCTCCCGCAGGGCCCGGTCGGCCCACACGTCATTCATCATCAGTCCAGCAGTGCGCATCAGTTGCTCCTCTTCCGGTTGGTCTTCTTGCTCGGGCGGGTGGTCCTGGGGGCGGAGGTGGCCGGGGCCAGCGCCGGGGTGCGGGCGTCGCGTACAGCCCGGATCCGGCGGGTGGACCAGCGCCACATCCCGCGCATCGCGGCGATCTCCGCGGCGGCCAGCAACAGGACCACAAACAGCAGCGGGGCGATCCACATCGCGACGGTCCCGGCCATGGTCAGGTCGCCGCTTGCTGCGCCCGACTGCCGGTGCAGCCACGCGCCGAGCATCGGGATCACGACCATCGCAGTCATCGAGGCCAGCACGTAGTCGGCGATGAGCACGACCGAGCGGAAGAACACCGCCCAGATCAGCACCGGCGATCCGCCGAAGCCCTTCCCGGGGGCCAGGCGGCGCAGCGCGCCGGCCAGCTTCGAAGGGCCACGCCCGGCCTTCGGCTTGACCGGGGCCTTCTCGACGGGGACTGCAGTGGCAGCCTCCACCCGGGCTTCGTGCTCGGTCGCGCTGCCGGTCTTGTCCAGAGTCTGGATCGTCATTCGTCTCGTCCTTCGTGGTTGTCGTGTCGTGTCGTGTCTGTGCGGGTGTCCCGCCGGTCAGCCGCTGTGGCTGGGTCCGGGGCTGGCGGTATCGACCGGTGAAGCAGAGGCAGGTGGCCTCTGCGCGGCAAGCTGGTCCCGCGTCCGGCCCGAGGCCCGGTACGCTTCGAACGAGGCGACCGTGCCGTCCTGTCCGGTGGCGAAGGTGAAGACCACGTACTCACTTTTGGCCGTGGACTTGCCGTCGGCGGACACCGGGTCCAGGCGCGCCACTCCGATGACGGAGTAGTCCAGGCCCTTCACCGCGGCAACGTCGACGTCGAAGTCGGCCAGCTGGTACGCCGTCCCCGCGCCCTTTCCGGCACCGGTCGCTGCCATCCACTCCGGGATGAACTCGGTGAGGGCCCGGGACGAGGTCCCGAGAAACCCGTACCGGGCGTCGAGGGCGGCCTGCGTCTCCTTGACGGTCCGCGAGGCGGCCGAAGAATCCGTCAGGCTCAGCAGCACCGAGCGCGCTGCGGCCCGGTCCCGGTCGGCCCGCTCGGCATCCATCCCCGGCAGGGCAGCCAGCAACCGGGCATGCTTGGTCTCAAGTGCCGCCTGCGCGTCCTCCTGCTTGCCCTGGAGCTGGACGATGAGCTGGTCGGCCTTGGCGTCGGCGTCCGCCGAACCGTCGGCCAGCAGCGCCGGGGCCAGAGAGAGCAGCGACAGCGCCAGCAGCGTTCCGGTGCTGCAGACCAGGACCTTCCCGGCCCTCGCGCGCACCCAGTCCTTCACGTCCTCGATCACGGTGCCTTCACCTCCTGCCGCAGGGCCTCGCCCGTGGTCGTCGTTCCGGTCTGGACCCCGGAGAAGCTCTTGCGGGTCATGTCGTAGTCAGCCCGGGCCCAGGCCAGTACCGCCGGGGCCTGCCCGGCCGCCGGGCGGGTCTGCACCGCCAACCAGGTGACCCGGATCGTGCCGTCCACCTCGACCGAGTAAGGGCGCTGGGCGACCCACTTGAAGCCGGAGTCGAAGCTCATCGGAATCTCGTTGCCCGCGGCGACGTCCTTGTCGGCGGCCAGCAGGTACCAGGGTTGGAGAGTGGTCCCGACGTCGGGGGCGAAGTACGGGGTGAGGTTCCGGCGCGTCGGCTCGGCGGCAGCCTGGTCCAGCGTCCCGCCCGAGTCCGCCACCGAGGGTGTCAGGTAGCGGTACTCGTTCTGCAACCGGGCGATCTGTTCCGCAGCTCCCTGTGCCGTGACCAGGGCGCGGTCAGCGTCCTTGGCCTCCGGGAGGGCGTCGGTGCGCACCTCGGCGGTGCGGATCTGCTCGCGCAGGGAGACGATCTGCTGAGCCTTGTCTTGGCTGACGGTGGCCTCGCCACCAGAGAGACCTGCGCCGACCAGGAAGCAGAGCAGCGCAGCTGCCCCCGTGCACACCCCGCCGATGGCCGCCCGGCGGCTCATCAGCGCACCCGGGACATTTCCGTCCCCAGTGGGGTCGGCGTCGCCCGGTGCCGCACCGGCGTCCGGCGCGGCCACGAAGCGGGTCTTGCGGACAGGCTTGTCAGCCTGCACACCCGACTGGCCGATCTTTGTCGATGCCATTGCCCCTCAACTCGCTCTTCGTCTCGAATACCAGTACAACTCTATCAAGAAGATGAGTCGAAAGGGAGTCGGATCATCTGGAATGACGAGTCGAACCGCCAGCGGGAATGGCGGACAGGCCAGAGACCTTCCCTTGCGCGTCGACGGTGAGGTACACCAGCACGGTCCGGTACGACTTGACCCGGTCCGGTGCCACCTTGTTCTGGGACACCGCATCGGAGGTAGCCGCCACCTCGATCTGCACGGCATACGTGTACTCGTCCGCGGTGACCTTCACGACCTCGAGGTCCGCGTCGGCATTGACCGCCGAGTTCAGCCCTTGGGTGTCGATGTAGTAGTAGCGCTTGCCCGCGGCGTCTTCGTTGAAGCGCGCCGGCGGCATGAACTGCTTCAGGAACTGCTCGTCCTCGGACAGGTGGTAGCGCTCTTTCAGGTCCCGGCGAGCGGCCTCGTAGGCCTGGCCGGAGTCCCAGGTGAATGCCGTCTTCACCAGGCGGTCCACGATCTGCGTGTCGTCGTGGATCCGGCTCTGGCTCACGCCGAGCGACTGCATGACATCCTGCTCGACCTGCTCGGACTTCGCGGTCCCGACCGAGGCAAGCTGGCCCTGAAGGCCCGTGATCGTCTGCTGCTGCTGATCCAGTGCACTGCGCTGGGACCCCCATGTCAGGCCGGTCACCGTCACGGCGGTAACCAGCAGTACCGTGACCCCGACCACCAGGGCGTTGCGCCGCATGAAGCCCGGTTCCGGCGCTGCCGTTTCGTCCGTGCCGTCAATCTGCTGCTCCTGCATCATCAGCCCTCTCCGCTTCCGTTACCCGTCGTCGATGCGCCCTGCTGGTGCTCCGCGCCGGCGGCGGTCACCACGACCTTGAGATCCGCGAAAGTCCCGGCCTTCCCGTCGTAGGAGTAGGCCGCGTTCGCCCACGCCAGCACCTGTCCACCCGCGGTGTCCCGGCACAGCCAGATCACCCGCGCCGTGCGCGTGGTGCCCGTGGCGTCCTGGGTGGCGAGGTCCGGCATTACCGACTCGACCGACCAGGCGTACGCTCCGGGCGAGGAAGCCTTCAAACCCTCGTAGCGCACGTACCAGGGGAACCGCGGGTCGATCTGCGTGCTCGGGTCGAACGGCGTCACAGAGGTCCAGGAGTAGGCCCCCTTCTCGTCGGCCAGGAACGAGCGCGGGCTGAACAGGGGTGCCAGCGTCCGGCGGTGCTCGGCGATCTGCAGTGTCGCCGCGTTCGGCGTACCGTTGCCCGCATTGGGCTGTGTCGCCGCCTCGTGGTGCAGCTGCGCGAAGCGCTGCTGGGCCTCCGCGACCTTCTGGGCGTCCTTTGCGGCTGCCTCCATCAGCCGCGTCATCTTTCCGGGCAGATCCGGGGCGACCGGAGTGCTCCTGGCATCCTCGATCTGGACCTGGAGCGCGGAGATCCGGTCGGCGTTGGCCGCGTGCTCCACCTCGAATCCCTTGCCGCTCACTCCCGCGGCCGCCGCGAGCCCGAGGATCGCCACGCCCATTGCGGCGCTCAAAACCAGGCGCGTCCGCCGCGCCGACTCCTCCGGAGTGCGTGCCTGCCGCTCTCCGCGCCGCTCGGAGCGCCAGCCCTCGAAGCGGGCCTCGAGTTCGACCCCGCTGACCCGCCTGCGGGTGGCGGGGGCCTTCAGCTTCTTCGGCGCGCCGTCCTCGTCCTTGACCGTGTCCCCGGCCCTGCCATGCGCATCATCGTCCGCACTCGTCACGATGCCCGCCCTTTCTCGTGTTGTCCTCATATATGACTCCAAGTCTATCTGTAATGGTCATTCAATAACGAGTCTGCCCCATTCGACAGGTCACTGCGCACGGATCGGGACGCAGAAAGGGCCGGTGCCCGGATCGTCCGGACACCGGCCCTGCTTCCGCCGGCTACGCCGGCAGGTTGCCGCCCGTGGTGATGAGGTCCGTGACGTCGACGAACACCCACCCCTCGGACTTCATCCGCTCCGCACTGTCAACGCGAACGCGGCCCATGAACGCGCAGTAGCCGGCCTCACCGAGGATGACCTTGTCGCCCTGCACGCCCAGCACCACGAGGGTGTGGCCCTCGGACCCCGTACCCGGCCCGGAACCGACCGAGTACGCCGTCGGCGTACTCGAGACCTGCTTGCCCGTCATGGACGCGATCGCGTGGGCTGTCTGGATGCCGTCGCCCGGCGGGTACTGCTGGAACGAGGTGTACTTGTTCATGAAGTAGACCGAGAACGACACGCAGTTCATGGCGTGGTTGTCGCCGCAGGAGCCCGGTCCGCCAGCGCCGTACTTGTCGTCCAGGAACTTGTCGCCCTCCTGGTTGTACAGGTCGATCAGCTGCCGGGCCTGCTCCTCGTTCATGCCGCCGTCGACGAGGCTGCCCGGGCGCACCTTGGTGTCGCTGTCGCAGTTGCCGAAGATGGAGCGGATCCCGCTGCCGACCGTGTCGACAATGCCGCCCACGATGTCCTGGACCCCGCCCACGACCGAGGTGTCGACGGTCCAGCCGCTCATCTTGCCGAACCACATCTCGGCGTCGGCCTTACGCTCCTGCAGCTGTGAAGCGTTGTCGGCCGAGCGCTCCCACTTGTCGTGGAAGTGCAGTGCAGCAGCAGAGGGAGAGCCCTGCGAGGTCTTGATCATGTCCTTGAACACGGCCACGTCCCCCGGGCTGTCGCCCTCCGCCATGAATGCCAGCTGGGCCTTGATGGTGTACCAGTCCAGGTTCTTGGACTTGGCATAATCCAGGAGCATCGTGGTGCGCCCGTTCGACCACTGGCCCAGACCGATGCCGCCGTGCGACTGGCCGGGGATGTGGGTGAAGTTCCCGTCCCAGGCGGTCTGCTTGCGCGGGCCGATCTGGTAGGGCTCGTTGTAGATGCCCTCCACGCTGGTGGGGTCCAC
Organism: Paenarthrobacter sp. TA1.8; assembly: GCF_048595705.1. NCBI lineage: Bacteria > Bacillati > Actinomycetota > Actinomycetes > Micrococcales > Micrococcaceae > Paenarthrobacter > Paenarthrobacter sp. TA1.8. The sequence continues at coordinate 2,815,707 of NZ_CP184287.1, read as the reverse complement.
GCCCGACTCCTGCGACCAGTTGCCCAGGATGCCCGCGATGTTCTCCTCGGGCATACCCCAGGTCTTCAGCACGGAGTAGACCGCCCGGGCGTTCGCCTCGGTATTCGCCGGGACGTCAGCGCCGGGGCCGTTGCGGCTGACATTGACGATGCAGTTGGTCATGGTCGAGCCGCGGCCGCCATCGAGGCCGGCCTGGTCGAGCACACCCGTGAGGACCGTGCTGAGCACAGCCACCGCGGCAACGGTCGCAGCCACCCCGGATGCGGCCGTGGCCACCGGGGCGACGGTGGCCGTCACGGTGACCCCGAACACGGCTCCTGCCGCCTTGCCGACCAGCCCGCCCAGTGCGATGAACGGTGCGGCGATCGTGTGCCCGACCGCCTTGGCGATCCCAAGGATGAAACCCCAGATCATGCTGGCCGCGTTGGCGGCCATCGCGAGCATCGCGAAGAACATGGTCTTGAGCCACTTCAGGAAGGCCATGACCATGAGAAGCCCCGCAGCCGGGGGAGCGGCCGCCGCGGTGCCGCCGACGGCGACACCCCTGGCGGTCTTGGACAGCAGCTGGCCGTCCTTCTCCTTCTGCGAGGTCCGCTCGTAGCCGGTGCCCCCGGCACCGAGCCGCTTGTCGGCAGGCTCGGCGTCCGGACCTCCGCCGGTGACCTTGGACGCACCGTCGACAACATCCTTGCCGGTCTCCAGGCCCACATTCTTGGCAGCGCCGACCGCTGCCCCGGGCAGCGCGCCGACACCACCGGCGGCGGCTCCGGCCTGCGCCCCGGCGACAGCTCCCGAGGCAGCCGCTCCCGCGTACCGGCCGGCACCGCGGCGGACCGCGCTGCTGCCGTCACCCTCGACCGCCTTGCGGGCAGCTCCCCCGGCCGCCCCGGCGGCGACACCGTCGAGGCTCTTGGCAGCCTTGGCGGCCTTGCTGGTCTTGCTGGCTGTGTCGGCCGCACCTGTGGCCTTGCCAGCGGCAGCCGCTGCGTCCGGGGCCGGTGCGGCTCCCAGGTGCTTCGACCCGCGGCCCGCAGGCGTCGGGTCCACGGGCTGCGGCGCGGGGGCGGCCCCCGGGGTTTTCGGCAGACCCTTGGCTGCATCCCCGGACGGGGAAGGAGCGGAGGCCGCTCCGGTACGGGGCCCGGCGCGGCGTACGCCGGACCCCTCACGACGAGGGGGCTGCGACTCCTCCTTCGCACCCCCGTCGGCGGACCTGCGGTCCCCGCGGGGCGATGCAGCGCGCCGGGCCGGGTCATCCCGCCGCGTCGGCTGGTCGATGGCCATAAGCTTGTCCTTTCCGGCTCGATGCCTGGGTGGTGACTGCCCGCTCCGTGGAGCGCGCTCAGTGATAGACGGTCAGGAAGTCCCCGGCCGAGTTCGCAGTGCTGTTGGACTGCACATCGCGCAGCTTCACGTCCAGGCCGAGCAGCTCGAGCAGAAGCCCGGACTGGTACTCCGACTTGGCCTTGCCGTAGTCCTGGTAGGCCTGAGAGAGGTTGTTCATCACGTTCGTGAGCGGGCGCATCGTCACCTCGGAGGACCGGTAGTCCTTCTTCAGGTCGGTGCCGTCGGAGAGGACCCACTTCATGTCCGAGACCTGCTGGCTCGTGCTGTCGCTGCCCTCGGCGCGCTTGTCGGCGAGGAACTGCACATAGCCCTTACCGGCGGGCACGAGCGTGTCGAGGTAGCCGGCATAGACGTTGCCCGCGCGCCAGTTGAAGTCGAATCCGCCGGGCACGACATGGCCCGTCTTCAGCTCCAGCGTCGCCTTCCCGTCCTTGGCCTCGGCCGCCGAGACACCAGCCACCTGATCACCTGCGATGGAGGTCGGAACGGCCGGCGGACGGAGGAAGAGCCCATCGACCTTGGTGGTCGCCAGGTCGGAGGTGTACGACTCGACCTGCTTCAGGCTCGTGCGCATCGCGAGCAGCTTCTGGTCGAGCTTGTCCCGCGTCTGCTGCTCCTGGGTCTTCAGCACGACGTCGTAATAGGCCCGGGCCGGGTCGAAGCTGGCCGCGTCCAGGGCCGGGATGTCGGTGGTGCCCGACGCACCCGGGTTGATGATCACGCGCCACTGGTCGTACTTCTTGAAGCTCGAGTCGCCCACGACCTGGTCATCCCTGCTCTGCTGCCGCTCGTCGTAGGTCAGCTCGGCGTTCGCGCGGACGGTCAGGTTGAGCACCTGCCGGTCGAAGGGCCGGTCCGCGTCCAGGAGGACCCCGACGTAACCGGTCGAGCCGAAAACGTGGAAGGTGCCCCTGATTCCGCTGGTACTGACCTTCTCGGTCTGCAGCTTGTCGTTGGTGCCCAGCAGGAAGGCCTGGTAGTCCGCCGCGTTGTACGAGATCGCCGCGCTGGCGGGGAAGTGCATCATGACCAGTGCCCTGTTGCCGGTGTGATTGGTGTAGACCCCGTCGACCGTGCCCTTGAGCTGGGTCTTCGAGGAGGTGAACTCGGTGTTGTAGAGCGCGGTGTGCGACACCGCGTCGCTGCCCGCCTTGAAGGCGGCGGCACCCGAGCCGGCCACCACGACCAGCCCCATCACAGCGAAGATGCCGAAGAACACCCCGAAGCGCTCGATTGCGTGGTGCGAGTCGAGCTTGAACCGCTTGCCGAAGGCCAGCGCCTTGTCCTTGATCCCCATGTCCGTTCCCGTTCGTCCTGTTCCTTGCTCTGCCTGTCCTGCTCGTCGTCAGCGCCGTCGTCCGACCCCGGAAACGACGCACCGGGCCGGTTGAGGCCTGGTGACCTCAACCGACCCGGTGCGGTCCGTCGACGCTTTGTGTGCCCGGCCGTTGATTCCTGCCGCGCCGGGCTTAGCCCAGGACGCCGCTGGTCAGTACGTGGCTGACCGTCTGCACGAGGACAGAGCCGCCGCCGAGGTCCTCGAGGGTCTTCTGGCCGCCGGAGCCGATGGTGTTGATCAGCGACCACCCACCGGTGCCGAGCGCGCCGCCGACCAGGATGAGCAGGGCGATGGTGCCCCAGCCCTGCTGCTGGCCCGCGGACTGCGGGGTGGCCATCAGCTTCTTGATCAGGAGCACGCCGCCCCAGACCAGTCCGACCGCACCCAGGAGCATGAGCAGCAGCCCGCCCCAGAGCTGGATCTGGGACTTCGCGTTCTCCAGGAAGCTCGTCAGGTCCCAGGCCGCGGTGGGCAGGGCGACCCGCTCGAGTGCCGCCTCGTAAATCTTCGTCATGGTTCTTTCCTCTCGCCTATCGAATGGTCGCTTGCATGACATGTGTCACGAGGCGACTGGCACAACCGATTCGCCTAGACAGAGCACAGCGCCCTATCAATGGTCTCTCCCGATGCGACGTGACTCCCCGTTGAGCGGGACGACATGCCTGCAATCATGCGGCCGACCCCTCTCTAGGGACTCGTATACGTGCACATCTTCAGTGACCAATCTACATCATTCGAGTCATCAGTCATAGTCGTATCCGTGACGAGTCGGATACGAGTCCAAAATGTGCTCGAAGACCAGCGCAAACGAGGTGTCGGCGGGAGGACTGACGTTCTGCTCAAAAACGTGTAGATTTCACATGACGGGGCGCGCGGTGTGCGGCTCCGGCACGGCTCGGCATACGCTTCTTGCTGAGCCCTTCGCGCCCATGTACCCGACCAGGAGCCCAAACCAGATGAACGCCTTGCCCGGAGACCTCTTCGCCCGCCGACTGCGACAGGAGAGGGAACGCCTGGGCATCAGCCAGGCTGAGCTGGCCCGCAGGATTGCCGAGATCCTTGGAACGAACGTCGACCCTTCGGCGGTGACCCGGATAGAGCAGCAAATCCGCGCCGTCCGCCTGGACGAGGCGGTCGCCGCCTCCAAGGCCCTGGACGTCCCCCTGGCGATCCTGGTCGCCGAGGATCCGGAGGCAGAGAGCGAGGCCCAGCTGCAGCAGTACCTCGCCGACCTGGCAGCGGCCCAGCGCGAGTGGGAGAAGAACAGGCTGGAGGTGCTGCGGCTCTCCAAGGCCATTCAAGTGCTCGGCGGCGGCGCTCAACTCAAAGGTGTCGTCGACTTCCGCCTCATGGAAAGCATCGACGCCCGCGTCCCGGTCGAGGAGGACGACCAGTACGGGCACCGGCTTGCCCCCGGCATCGAGGGGTCTACAACCCCAGACGCATGACGCTGTTGCGTGCCGCAGGATTGAACTCGCGGTCGTAAACGTCTACCGTCGCTGCCCGGCTCCACCGGCCGGCGCGCATGATCTCCTCCGTGCTCGCACCGTTGCGCCGCGCCTGGGTGACGTGCCCGGCCCGCAGCGAGTGGAAGCCGTAGGCAGCAGGGTTCATCCCCGCCTCGACCATGCGCGAGAGCAGCATCGTGTGCAGCGCGTCGCCGCTCACCGCCCGTGCATGGATCCGGGCGTCCTTCCTGTTGCGGTACGTTGCCCGGAGCAGGGGCGCGCCCGAGGCCAGGTCGGCGCTGCTGATGAGCGCCGTTGAGCCGGCGGCTCCGCAGACGTGCTCCTCGAGACCGTACGAGAACAGCTGCTGCATGATCCCGCGACGCCGTGTGCGCGCATCGTCCTGCCGGGCGAGCCCGAGCAGCACGACCCAACGGTGCACCGCACACGGGGGACAGGATGCCGGCGAGCTCCCGAACGGCAGCACGACCACGTCCGGCAGCGCGTTCTCCGGGTCGGCCTTCGAGGCCCCCACATGAACGTGGACACCATCGACCGGGTGCAGCTCGAGCCGGTTCAGCGTCAGGGCCGCCGCCTCGCTCCTGCGCAGGGCCCCTGCGAACCCGAGCCACACCGCCAGGGCGTCCCTGGTGGCTGACACGCCTGCCGGATATGTGTCGTGCTCCATCACCGCGATGATCCGGACCACGTCGTCCAGAAGCAGAGGGCGCTTGCGCCGGGGCCTGGTGGCCCGCAGCTTGGCCAGCCCGCGCACGAGATCCACCACGCCGCGGTGGGCCGTGGGATCCAGAAGCCCGCCGCGCAGGTGCCTCTCGCCGATACCGGCCAGGCGCTGGCGGATCGTCGCGACGGAGAACCGGGGGAGCCCGTCGTCATCGAGCTGCGTGGACATCCAGGCGACGTACCAGCGCACGGTCTCCGGATGCGCAGGCAGCGCCTCCAGTCCGTGGCCGGTACAGAAGTCATCAAAGGCACGCCACGCCGTGGCATAGGCGCGCCGGGTGGCAGCAGACAGCGTGTGTCCTTCCAAAGACCGCGAAATTTCTTCGAGCTCGCGCAGCTCGTCGTCCACCTCCGGTTCAGGTGGGACGGTGGGAGCGCTGAGCGCTGCGAGCCTCACCTGTACTGCCATGACTCCAGTCTCGACTCACTGGCCGGAGAATCCAAGTCGCAATGGTCTGTCAGTGGCGATTCCCCATACCCGCGATCGACGGGGCGGCTTCGAACCGGGTCTCTGGTAAGGGCGCTTATCGGGGCATGGAGGAAGACTGCCCTCGCGTGACGCGGTGAGGGAAAAACAACCGCCGCACCGTCCCGGATAAGATCACGGGGAGGTAGAGCGTCCCGCCCTGCCATGTAAGGAGTAACAACGTGTGTGAACCGTGGTCGTCTGCCGACGGTATTTCAGCTAGTGCCAGGGACAAGGGCCTCATCACCAATTGCACCGCGGCCCATGATGGGATCATGTTCGCGAAGGAAACTCGTTCATGGTGAAGCTCAACCTGAAAGCCGTCGAGGAACGCGTTGCCCCGCTCGGGGGCCGTGAATCCTACGATCGCGAGTTCATTTTCAGCCTGCTGCTGGCCTACGGCAAGCCGCAAGGCAACGTGACCAGGTTGCGGAATGGTTCGCTCAACGTTGCCCATGACCCGTCCACTGAAGTGGCACAAAAGAACGTCGTCTACTTCAAGGAGACGACCGGTGATCCTCTCGCCGTCATCGACGAGCTGAAGACTTCACCGCTGGTCGTCCGATACAACACCCGCTTCGTGATCGTCACCGACTACACGGAACTGCTGGCCATCGATACGAAGACCGGCGAGAACCTGATGATCCCGATCCGGGACATCGACCAGTACTTCACGTTCTTCCTGCCCTGGGCCGGCATGGAGAAGGCACAATATGTCGCTGAGGCGCACGCTGACGTCAAAGCTGCCGAGAAAATGGGCAAATTGTTCGACGAACTGCTGGCGGCGAACCCCGGAATGTTCGACATGGCGCACGGGCGTCACGCGCTCAACGTGTTCTTCACCCGGCTCCTATTCTGCTTCTTCGCCGAAGACACCGGCATCTTCGAAGAGGGTGTCTTCGTCAATGCAGTCGGCTCTCATACTCAGCTTGATGGATCCGACGTCGCGGAGTTCCTCACCGAGGTCTTTCTGGCACTGGATACTGAAGATGCCGCCGAGAAGCCCACACACCTGGCAGGGTTCCCGTATGTCAACGGCCGACTGTTCACGATGTCATCTGAGCACATCGTTCCGGTCTTCACGAAAAAGGCCCGCGACCTGCTGATTGAGTTGGGCACATTGATCTGGCGTGACATCAACCCGGACATTTTCGGCTCGATGTTCCAGGCCATTGTCACCCCGGGCAAGCGCAGCGACCTGGGCCAGCACTACACGTCAGTGCCGAACATCCTCAAGACCATCGAGCCGCTGTTCCTGGATGATTTGAAGGAACAGCTCGATGCAGGGTTCGACTCAGTCAAAAAGCTTGAAGCACTGCTCGAGCGAATCAGCGCGATCAAAGTTTTCGATCCTGCCTGTGGGTCCGGCAACTTCCTCATCATTGCGTACAAGGAACTGCGCCGGCTGGAACACGCGATCCTTGAACGCCTTTTCGAGATCGATCCGAAGCACCAGATGCTGTATGCCGAGTCGAAGATCAACATCGAGAGTTTTTACGGTATTGAGATCGACGATTTCGCAGTCGAGGTGGCGATCCTCTCCCTCTGGATCGCCAAGCACCAGATGAATGCAGAGTTCAAAGATAAGTTCAACATCTCTATCCCGCTGATCCCGCTCAAGGAGACCGGACAGATCCAGGCTGGCAACGCCGCACGTACCGACTGGAACACGGTCTGCTCGAACAACGGACAGGCGGAGATCTATCTCATCGGAAACCCTCCGTACGTCGGGGCGAAGACCCAGACCAAGGATCAAAAGGCGGACTACGACTTCGTGTTCGGACGCCGTCCATACTCGAAGAACCTGGACTACATCGCGCTCTGGTTCCTGAAGGGTGCGGACTATATCGAGGGCACGCGAGCCGAGCTCGCGTTCGTCACTACGAACTCGGTGTCTCAGGGCGAACACGTTGGCCTGATGTTCCCGATGATCTTCACCAAGGGTATAGAAATCGGGTTCGCCTACACGTCCTTCAAGTGGGAGAACAACGCCAAACGCAACGCCGGCGTCACCGTCGCAGTAATCAGCCTGCGAATGGCTCGGACGGAGCCGAAGTACCTCTATACCGAGGACCTTCAGATTACAGCGGACAACATCAACGGCTATCTCGCTGATGGACCCAATGTCGTCATGGAACGGCGCAAGAAGCCACTCAGTGCTCAGCTGCCCGACATGGTTTTCGGCTCGATGCCGCGTGACGGTGGTGGTCTCCTACTGTCTCCGGATGAGCGCCAGCAGATGATCGACAACGACCCGCAGAGCGGTCAGTTCATCAAGCGATTCATGGGAACATCCGAAGTGATCAACGATGGAGAACGCTACTGCCTCTGGATTCCTGACGGCTTCGCTGCGACTGCCTTATCCATCGCACCAATCGCCAGCCGACTGGCCCGCGTAGCGGAGGAACGAAGCAAGAGCAAAGCGGCCAGCACGGCCGCGTACGCCTCTCAACCTCATAGATTTGTACAAATTAGCTACAAGCCGACGGAATCCATCATTGTCCCTCGGCACTCTTCCGAGCGACGCAAGTACATACCCTTTGGCTATCTGGGGCCAGAGACCGTTGTCGGAGATTCGGCGAACGCTGTGTATGACGCGAAGCCTTGGGTCTTCGCTTTGTTAATGTCTCGGATGCACATGGTTTGGACCCGAGCTGTTGGCGGGCAACTGGAAACCCGAATCCGCTACTCGAATACGATCGTCTACAACAATTTCCCGCTGCCGCCCCTGTCGGATGCGATGAAGGAGAAGCTGACCATTACGGCATTGCGTGTGCTTGACGTACGTGAGTACCACTGCGAGAGCAACTTCGCCGATTTGTACGATCCGGACTTTATGCCGGAGGACCTGCGGACGGCGCATGCCGAGATTGATGTGTTGGTGGATTCGATCTACTCCAAGCGCGGATACGAGACCGATGAGCAAAGACTGTCGGACCTCTTTGCTATGTATGAAGAGATGGCAGCGGAATCTGCAAAGGGGAGCAAGAAGAAGTGAACAAGCCGATCAACATCGTCGACGTGACCTATGCCCGCACCAAGGCGTCGGTTAACACCGATGCCTTAGGTATGCGAGAGATGCAGCAGCGCGTCTTCGCCAAGAGAGATGCCCAGCACCTTCTGGTCAAGGCCCCGCCGGCCTCAGGCAAGTCGCGGGCTTTGATGTTTGTTGCGCTCGACAAGCTCTATAACCAGGGCCGGAAAAAGGTCATCGTCGCCGTCCCCGAGCGATCCATCGGAGCCTCCTTCTCCTCGACGAAGCTCACCTCGCACGGATTCTTCGCAGACTGGGAAATCAAAGCCGAGCACAACCTCTGCGACGCCGGTTCCTCGCAGGGCAAGGTCGGAGCATTCATCGACTTTCTCAAAGGCCCCGACGCCACACTGGTCTGCACGCACGCGACGCTACGGTTCGCCTTTGAGAAACTCGCACCGGAAGCGTTCAACGGCATCGTGCTGGCGATTGATGAGTTCCACCATGTCTCCGCTGATACTGAAGCCAACCGCCTCGGCGCGCTCCTGCGTGAAGTCATGAACGGCTCGGACGTGCACATCGTGGCAATGACCGGCTCGTACTTCCGCGGAGACTCAGTGCCGGTTCTGTCCGCTGAAGACGAGGCACAGTTCACGCCGGTCACGTTCAACTACTACGACCAGCTCAACGGTTATGAGCACTTGCACTCGCTCGGCATCGGCCATCACTTCTACCAGGGCCGCTATACGGACGCTATAGGTGAAGTCCTGCACCTGGATAAGAAGACCATCGTTCATATTCCGAACGTCAACTCGGGGGAGTCCACCAAGGACAAGATCGAAGAAGTCGGGTTCATCATCGATGCGATCGGCCATGTCGAAGCCACTGACCCCGATACCGGAATCATCAGCATTCGCCACAAAGATACCGGTGAAATTCTTCGCGTCGCCGACCTCGTGGATGACACTGACCAGAAAAAACGTGCTGACACGCTCCACTATCTCTCCCATGTCGCCTCGAAAGAGCGCGACGCTGTGGACATCATCATCGCCCTGGGCATGGCGAAGGAAGGCTTCGACTGGCCTTTTGCCGAGCACGCCCTGACCGTCGGGTACCGTGCCTCGCTGACCGAGGTCATCCAGATCATCGGCCGCGTTACCCGCGACAGCCCCGGCAAGGAGCATGCCCAGTTCACGAACCTGATCGCTGAGCCCGACGCCACTCAGGGTGAAGTGAAGGTCTCGGTGAACAACATGCTGAAGGCCATTACGGCATCGTTGCTTATGGAGCAGGTACTCGCACAGAATTTCACCTTCAAAACTAAGAAGTTCGATGGTGACGACTCGAAGATCCCCGGTCAGCTGAAGATCAAGGGCTTCAAGGAGCCCTCGACGGAGCGTGTCAGGCAGATCGTCGAGACGGACCTGAACGACCTGAAAGCTACGATCTTGCAAGACGACACCTTCGCTCGCGCAGCTGCCGGCTCAATCGACGCTGAGACCGCCAACAAGCTCCTGATCCCGAAGATCATCCGGGAAAAGTACCCGGACCTCAGCGACTCGCAGGTTGAGGAGGTGCGGCAGCAGGTCGTCGTGGACTCAGTGGTCAAGAACGGTGAGGTCCGCGAAGTCGGAGACAAACGCTTCATCAAGATGGCAGAGAAGTTCGTCAACATCGATGAACTCTCCATCAACCTCATCGACTCGGTGAACCCCTTCCAGCGCGCCTTCGAGGTCATGTCCAAGTCGGTGACTCCCTCCGTACTGCGGATCATCCAGGACCAGATCACGGCTACCCGCGTCGAGTTCACTGAGGAAGAGGCTCTGGCTCTTGTTCCCCGGATCAAGAACTGGATCAAGGTCAACAATCGACGGCCAGACTCCCGTGCCGAGGAACCGACTGAGAAACGATACGCCGACGCGCTGCTCTGGCTCCAGCGGGCCAAGCAGAAACTTGAAGCCCAAAAGCGTGCGACTGAAATGGCAACGGACGAATGATCGATAACGACGAAATTTTCGAGGAAGCGCCGGCTTCCCTGCAAGACCTCATCGACAACGACCTCGATGGCCTGCTCAACGTGCCTGAGAAAGCCAAGAAGGTAACCTCGTCTGACCGCCTTGAGCGGGCTTTCCTAGAGATCGTGGAGTTCCGCCGGACACACGAGCGTCTGCCGAGCTCGGCGACGAGGGAGATCGCCGAGCGGAAGCTTGGGGCCCGCCTGGAGGGCATCCTGGCCAACGACGAAAAGATCGCAGCGCTCAAACACCTCGACACGGAGTTCGAACTCCTGGCTGTAGAGGCAGCGCCAGAGTCATTGGACGAGCTTCTTGACAGCGATGACCTGGACGATCTGCTCGGCGACGACAGTGGCATCCTCGACGTATCGGATCTTCCCGTGATCAAACGGCCCGAGTCTCCGGACTCGGTCGCTCAGCGGGTAAAGGCCGAGGACTTCGACCTGTTCGAACCTTTGTTCAAAGCGAAGCACGCCGAGCTGGCCGAAGGCACATATAGTCTGGTGCCTTTCACCGGCATGGATCTTATCCGTGAGGGTGCGTTCTTCGTTCTCAGTGGCGTTATGTGCTTTGTCGCTGAGGTCGGTGAAGACGTGGACCTGATTGTCGGCGGCAAGCCCAGGCAGAAGCAGCGGCTCCGCCTCGTCTTCGAAAACGGCACTGAATCGGCGATGTACAAACAGAGCCTCATGACCCGCATGTACGAAGCACAGGGCCAGGTCCTGGCGCGGACAGGCCACGATGCTACCGAAGCCCTCGACGCCGACGTGGAGAGCGGCCACATCTACGTATTGCAGTCGCTCAGCAAGGATCCTGTTGTCGCTGGGATGAAGGATCTCCACAAGATCGGCTTCTCGACTACCAAAGTCGAGACCCGCATCAAAAACGCGGCGAAGTCGCCGACCTACCTGATGGCACCCGTGAAGGTGCTGGCAGACTACCGCCTCTACAATGTGCGTGCGTCGTGGCTGGAGCACCTCTTGCACCGGGTGTTCGCCGAGGTGCGTCTGGACCTGACGCAGGTCGACCGGAAGGGACGCGACTACGACCCATCGGAGTGGTTCGTGGTGCCGCTGGAAACCATCAACAAAGCCGTCGCAATGATCATGTCCGGCGAGATCACCGACTATGTCTACGACGCTCAGCTCAAGAAACTCGTCGAACGACAACAGGCAGGATGGGAATGACGAATGGCTGTTGAGATGGGCTTGTGGCGGGCAGAGGGCGGCCAACTCAGCCGGATAGTGCCGACATCAATCGGCTTGGAATCCCAGTTGGAGGGCTACATCGAGTCTGACCCGTCAGTGCTTGGCGAGCCGCTTCTCGTCATTGGCCGGCAGGTTCCGACCGCGCACGGGGGATTCGTAGATCTGCTCGCCCTGGACGAAACGGCGTCGCTGCACGTAATCGAACTCAAACGCGACAAAACTCCACGCGATGTTGCCGCTCAAACCCTCGATTACGGCTCCTGGGCAGCAACCCTTGGCCGAAGCGATATCGACAATATCTTCGCCACCTACCGTCCAGGCCTTGCTCTTGAAGAAGCGTTTGCCGATCGCTTCGGCGACACTCTTCCTGAAGAGGTCAACACTGCACAAGAATTTACAATCGTTGCCGCCAGCGTTGACAACGCTACCGAGCGCATCGTGCGGTTCCTCAATGAAGACTTCGATGTTCCCATCAACGTCGTCTTCTTCAGACATTTTCAGGACAACGGATCTTCGTACCTTGCCCGCAGCTGGCTGGTCGATCAGAGCGAACAAGCCAAGTCGTCCATTTCCGCGATCTCGCGGAAGAATAAGACACGTGAGCCTTGGAACGGGTCTGACTGGTACGTCTCATTTGGTGAAGAGCCAACAGGCCGGCAATGGGTCGACGGCATGAAGTACGGTTTCGTCTCGGGCGGTGGCGGCAAGAGGTACTCTCAGACGCTCAAGAATCTGCCGATTGGTGCCAGAGTCTTCGCCTACATTCCCAAGATTGGGTATGTAGGAGTTGGTACCGTCGCCGGCGAAGCCCAGCGATACGACCAAAGCACGCTTCTCGTGAACGGGGCCGAGCGACAGCTGCGTGAACTCGACCTCTCCGGGAATTATCGCCACGAGGGTGATGAGAACGACGACAATGCTGAATGGGTTGTTCCGGTCGAATGGATACGGGCCGTTCCGCAAGCGGAGGCCGTGCGGAAAACGGGTCTTTTCGCCAACCAGAACACGGCTACAAGGCTGCGAAACCAGTTCACGATCGAGCACGTCACCGCTGCTTTCGGGCTTGATAGCTGAGCATCGGCGGATGGCCCATCGAGAGTTATGCGGACAATAGCGGTCGCGAATAGCAGGCCTGACCCTCGCCTGAGGCGACGCTCGTGTCGAACCAAGCCGCGGTAGGAGAATCGTTAGGATGACGACGGCGCTTCCCGACCTCTGGACCGACTGGTGCTCGGTCACGGGCGTGCCTGCCGGAAGAATCGACGAGGCCACAGTCTCTCGCTTTGTGCAGCAAGTACAGCCGTCCCGGGCTGTCCTCATGACACTGCGCCGGCGGCTGGCTCCCAAAGATCCACCAGCCCCGGCGTGGCCGCGCGGGCACAGGGAGGACGCCGGCTCACTGCAGCGGCTGATCCGGCGTGGGACGGCGATCATCCAGCACCCCGGCACGCACTGGGTCTTCCGGCTGCGGCTGCGTAGGATTCTGTTCGCTGCGGTGCTACTCGCACCGCGCTCCCACGGAGGCCTCGGACTGGACAGGTCAGGTGCGCTGGGACTGCGGTCGGACAGCATGCGCGAGCTGCGCCAGTGGATTGGCATCGCCGAGGACCCGAGCGCCTGCCCGGCGTGCGCCACCTGGTCGTGGCTTGATGTGATCGGCACCAACAGCGGGTGGTCGCACAGTTCCGTCCGGGTCCTGGGACACCGCCGCGACGAAGTAGGCTCCGCGCACCGGCACCTGCGGCCGGATCCCAATCCGGATTGGCACCTCTCCATCGGCTTGCTGCCAGCCATGGACCGCTGGGGATGGATCGATGCCTACCGCTCCATGCACCCATCCTCGCTGTCGGCGGTCATCAGTGCCGCGGCCCTGCTGCTCGACGGTCCGGAGCCCGCACCTGCGCCGGTGCCTGCTGCAGCTGCGATGCCGGCCAGCCCCCGGCGGCAGATGTCACATGAGGAGGAAGAGCAGATCCTCAAACGCGCCGACGAACTCACCGCGCGCGTCGAGGCGATCCTTCGCGAGTTCGATACCGGCCGATAAAGTCGTGTGTATGGGATTCAACTGGGAGCAGGTCCTCGGGACCAAGGGTGCAGACCTCTCCGACGCCTACGACCAGAGCGCCTCCGACGCGCTGTACCAGGACCACCCGAGCGCGGCTCCGCCAGCAGGTCCGGAAGACCCGGGCGATGAGGTCGTCGGCCTGCCGTTCGACGAGAGCTGAGCCTCCAAAAACTCCCACGCTGCGATGTCCGTTTTCGGACATAACCGCAGGTCAGCGCGCATGCATACTTAAGTGTGCAGTCCCCCGGGGGCCGGCAAGACCATGCTGGCTGAGCGTTTGCCGGGCTTGCTCCCGGATTTGGCCGATACAGCGGCAATGGAAGTTACGGCTATCCGATCGTTGGCCGCTGTCCAGTCGTCTACGGTGCGGCTCGTCCGCAGGCCGCCCTTCGAAAATCCCCACCACAGTGCCACCGCCGCTGCCATCATCGGTGGAGGCTCAGGGCTTCCCCGGCCCGGGGCGGCCTCGCGTGCACATCGGGGCGTGTTGTTCCTGGACGAGGCCCCGGAGTATGAGCGCCGGGTACTGGATGCCCTCCGTCAACCGCTGGAGAGCGGAGAGCTGGTCATCCATCGCTCAGCGGGAACTGCGGCATACCCGGCACGGTTTCAGCTCATACTTGCCGCAAATCCCTGCCCCTGCGGAAAAGCCTCCGGCAAAGGCATGGACTGCACGTGCACGGCAATGATGCGGCGAAGGTATTTCGGACGAATCTCAGGACCGCTGTTGGACCGCGTGGATATTCAATTGCAGGTTGAACGGGTGTCCTTGGCCGATTTCGGCCATGCGGGTGAAGAAGAAGATACCCGCATCGTCGCGGAACGTGTATTGGCAGCCAGGGAACGCCAGCTTGAGCGACTGCTGGCCATGGGGCTTGAAACGAATTCCCAAGTGCCGGGGCGAACCTTGCGGGGTGAATTGCGGCTGCCTCCCGGGACCACCCGGATTCTGGACACTGCGCTGGAACGGGGCACCCTCACTGCGCGCGGCTACGACCGCGTACTCCGGCTGGCATGGACGCTGGCAGATCTCGCGCACAGCGATACGCCGGACGTGGATCACATAGGCCAAGCACTGGGCCTGCGCCAAGCTGCAGCTGCGACATGAGAAATACCGACACGAAGGGATTCACATCAGTGGCCGAATTGGGGAAGCAAGACAAAGAACGCATAGCCAGGGCAGCATTGGCCCGGCTCATGGAACCTCAGGACTCCGTAGGCCTCGCATTGGTGAGGGCAGTAGGCGCCGTGGAGGCTTTGGGTGTTGCAAGCGGCGAGCTGAGAACAGGTCAAACCCTGGAACAGGAGATCTCGTCATTGCTTGTTGACGGAGGAGGAGCATCGTCGTGGGCAGGACTTCCGGCCAGCCTTCGGCGATGGGCACCGCGCGTCGCCGACCTTGCGCCGGACCGCGATTTGGAGACCATGCGTCGTTTGGGTGGGAGATTGATCATCCCCGGTGATGACTTGTGGCCCGGGCAGTTGGCAGACCTGGGACTCCAGGAGCCGCTTTGTTTGTGGTGGCGGGGACAGGAGCAGCAGTTGCCCTCCGCCCGTCAAACCATCGCCCTGGTGGGTTCCAGGGACAGCACCAATTACGGAGCATCCGTCACAGGTGATCTCGCTTACGGCTTGGCGCAACGCGGTTATACCGTGGTTTCCGGTGGTGCCTATGGCATCGACGCTCACGCACATCGTGGAGCCTTGAGCGGCGGAGTCGCCAGCGTGCCCACCATCGCAGTCATGGCAGGAGGTGTGGACCGTTTCTACCCATCGGGTAACGAGGACCTTCTTCGCGCAGTGTCCATTCAAGGTTCCGTCATCTCTGAGGTACCACCTGGATCGGCTCCAACCCGTTACAGGTTCCTTCAACGGAACCGGATCATTGCCGCCTTGGCATCAGTGACGGTGGTAGTGGAGGCACGCTGGAGATCGGGCGCCCTCAACACAGCCCACCATGCTGAAACCATTGGAAGGGTTGTTGCTGCTGTCCCGGGTTCCATCCACAGTGCCAATTCGGCAGGCTGTCACCGCCTACTCCGGGATGGGGGAGCAATCTGTGTTACCGACGTCGGCGAAATTGCCGAGCTTGCCGGCGCCATAGGAGAAGCCACAAGCGAGGAAAAGGACTCAGGGGCAGCGGTGCACGATGGCCTGTCCTTGGAGGACCTCATTCTTCTGGACGCACTTCCTCTCCGGTCCACCAGCTCGGTGGAAAAGCTGACTGTGGTGGCAGGACTGAGCGCGGATTCCGTGCGGGCCGGCCTGGGTCGGTTGGGGTTGCTGGGTTTGGCCGGATCGGAAGGGGGAGGGTGGAAACGGGTCAAAAATGCTTAGTCCGTCAAGGAGATGCATGTTGATGCACCTTCTTTGTACTGGTAACTGGCACAGTGTGAAGGGTGGACGGACAATCGCTACCAGCACCCCTTCAAGATGCAGTCGATGGCTTTCGGCGGTATTTGGAGGGCGAACGTGCCAGGTCTGCGCACACAGTCCGTGCCTACCTTGCCGATGTCGAGAGTCTCCTTGGCTTCGCCGTGCAGGAAGGAGTCAAGGAACTTGGGGAATTGGAGTTGGGCTCCCTGCGTCGGTGGCTTGGCGCGCAGAGTGAGGCCGGCATGGCCCGGGCCACGTTGGCGCGCCGAGCCGCAACCGCGAGGTCGTTCACGGGCTGGGCGCTCCGGGAGGAACTTATCCAGACGGACCCTGCGGTCCGTCTGCAGGCACCCAAGCGGGACAAGTCCCTGCCCGGAGTCCTCCAGCAACAGCAGGTCTCCCGGATGGTGGATGACCTGAACTCTGCAGCCGCCGACGGGGACGCCATGGCTTTGCGCAACAGGGCCATGGTGGAACTCTTGTATGCGACGGGAGTCCGCGTTGGGGAACTAGCGGGGCTCGATATAGATGACCTTGATCCTGATCGTCGTACGCTCCGCGTGCTGGGCAAGGGTAACAAGGAACGCACTGTTCCGTTCGGCGTACCAGCGGCTGTTGCTGTGGACGATTGGCTCAGGCGGGGTCGACAGGCAGTGGTCACAGCCACGAGCGGACCTGCCTTGTTCCTGGGCGTGCGTGGCAACCGTGTTGATCCCCGCCAAATCCGGGCAGTGGTCAGCCAATTGCTGCAGGCGCTGGGCGACACATCCGCCACAGGGCCGCACGCACTCAGGCACAGCGCGGCCACCCACTTGCTGGATGGAGGAGCAGATTTGCGGGCTGTTCAGGAGATCCTTGGTCACAGCAGCCTGGCAACCACACAGATCTATACCCACGTGTCCGTGGACCGACTCCGGAAGAGCTACCAACAAGCGCACCCGAGGGCCTGAGTATGCCCCTCAAGGGCGCCACTGGCGGAAAAGGGCAGCGTACGGCAAAATGAAAGCACCACGGGGAAACCTTCAATTCACGGTTGAGGGTTACATCTGTGCCAATATCGTCTGTACTACTAAAACTGAATAGCCTGTCAGGGCCCGCATGAGTTTCATGGCATCCGGCAGCAACAGCAAAACATCCAGGCAGAGGTCGTTGGGGAAGACGTACCTACAGCTATGGAGGATGGAATGTCTGTTGCAACAACCCGCGGTGTCTTGTTCGTGCACTCGGCCCCAACGGCGCTTTGCCCGCACGTTGAATGGGCCATCGGATCGGTCGTGGATAAGCGAACCGATCTTGAGTGGACCCCTCAACCAGCTGCGCCAGGAATGTTCCGGGCGGAGTTGTCGTGGACCGGGGCGCCCGGTACGGGAGCGCAATTGGCATCAGCCCTGAGGGGTTGGGCCCATTTGCGCTACGAGGTGACCGAAGAACCCAGCCAAGGGGTGGATGGAGCGCGCTGGTCGCACACCCCCGAGCTGGGTATTTTCCAT
The DNA here is from genome assembly GCF_048595705.1 of Paenarthrobacter sp. TA1.8. Taxonomy (NCBI): domain Bacteria; kingdom Bacillati; phylum Actinomycetota; class Actinomycetes; order Micrococcales; family Micrococcaceae; genus Paenarthrobacter; species Paenarthrobacter sp. TA1.8. The sequence goes on along the minus strand of NZ_CP184287.1, from coordinate 2,798,235 downwards.
GCTGTCACCGACGTGCACGGCAATATCATGGTGACGGAGGACCGCATCCGCTACGCCTATGAGTCCGGTGCAGGGGATCCCTCCGCGGTTTACCACGAGCTCTCGTTAGCGCTCGGTGAAGCGTGGGATGAGGAACTCGAGCCCTTCCGCCATGCAGCTGAAGGTGCTCCCGTGCGCTGGTTGCACCAAGTCGGTTAACAGCAATCGATCCAGAGCACTGACTCACAAGCGTCTCCCATAGCAATGAGAAGGGCCCCACCTGTTGGTGGGGCCCTTCTCATGTCTCATCGAGGCAATGGTGAAAGCCGGACTTAGACGTTCCGGACTGCGATGACGGCGTTGTGGCCACCGAAGCCGAAGGAGTTGCTCAATGCCACGATGTCGCCACTGGGCAAGTCACGGGCAGACGTCACAACATCGAGTGGGATCTCGGGATCCTGGTTTTCGAGGTTGATTGTGACCGGTGCCTTACGTTCGTAGACGGCAAGTACGGTCAGAACCGCTTCAACGGCCCCTGAAGCGCCCAGGAGGTGGCCCATTTGCGACTTCGTAGCGGAGACTGCCACGTTGTCCACGTGGGTCCCCAGGGCGGCGCGCAGGGCCGTGTACTCGGGCTTATCTCCAACAGGAGTCGAGGTAGCGTGCGCGTTGACGTGGACCACGTCCTCCGCCTGGATCCGCCCATCGAACATAGCGGCCTTCAGTGCGCGGGTAGCGCCCAGACCCTCAGGGTCCGGTGCTGTGATGTGGTAAGCGTCTGCTGTCACGGACGTTCCGGCAAGCTCGGCATAAATGCGTGCGCCGCGGGCGATGGCGTGCTCCTCGGCTTCCAGTACCAGAGCACCGGCACCTTCGCCCATGACGAAACCGTCGCGATCAATGTCGTAGGGGCGCGAGGCGCGCTCCGGCTCGTCATTGCGACGGGACAAGGCCTGCATGGAAGAGAAGGCGGCCAGCGGCATCGGGTGGATGGCAGCTTCAGCGCCACCGCAAACCACAACGTCTGCTTTGCCGGACCGGATCAGGTCCAAGCCAAGGTGGAGGGCCTCTGTGCCGGAAGCGCAGGCCGAGACCGGAGTGTGCGCGCCGGCCCGGGCGCCGAGGTCGAGGCTGACTGCCGCTGCCACACCGTTGGGCATGAGCATGGGGACGGTCATCGGCAGGACCCTGCGGGGTCCCTTGTCCCGGAGCGTGTCCCAAGCATCGAGGAGCGTCCAGACACCGCCGATGCCTGTGGCGAATGCCACGGCGAGGCGGTCGTGGTCGATTTCTTGAATCCCCGAGTCGGACCAGGCCTCACGGGCTGCAATGACACCAAACTGGGTGGAGGGGTCCATGCGCTTTGCCTCAACGCGGCTCAGGACCTCAAGTGCCGGCGTCGAGGCCCGGGCAGCAAAGTGGACGGGGAGGTCGTACTTGGCCACCCACTCGTCGCCGAGCGTGCGGGCGCCGGAGACCCCTTTCAGCGCGTTCTGCCACATTGTGGGTACGTCGCCGCCGATGGGAGTGGTGGCCCCCAGACCGGTTATGACTACTTTGCGTGCCATGCGATCACTCTCTGTCGGATAGCCATCCCGCATGCGCGGTTCACAGGGGGAGGCATGAAAATCTATGGGTGTTACTGCGGCTGTGCCGGGCAAGGATAGGAATCCTGGCCCGGCACAGCTGGTGTCAGGACTAGGCCTGTGCGTTGGCGATGAAGCTGACGGCGTCGCCGACGGTCTTGAGGTTCTTGACCTCTTCGTCCGGGATGCGAACGCCGAACTTCTCTTCAGCGTTGACGACGATGGTCATCATCGAGATGGAGTCGATGTCCAGGTCCTCGGTGAAGGACTTGTCCAGCTCCACGGCTTCGGTTGCAAGGCCCGTTTCTTCGTTGACGATTTCAGCCAGGCCGGCCAGGATCTCTTCGTTGCTAGCCATTGTTGGCTCCTTTTCTTGTTGTACCGGCTACTGCCGGAAAGGGGGGCAAACCGCGGGTTGCGGCTTGGGTATGTAAGTCGTATTCAGTTGGCTGGTGGTAGCCGGGACGTGTCCTGGTCTACGGCAGAACCACTACCTGGGCGCCGAAGACCAGTCCGGCACCGAAACCGATTTGCAGTGCCAGGCCGCCGCTCAGCTCAGGGTTCTCCTGAAGCAAGCGGTGCGTTGCCAAGGGGATGGATGCCGCCGACGTGTTTCCCGCCTGGGCGATGTCGCGGCCGATGACAACAGATTCGGGAAGCTTGAGCTTCTTGACCATCTCGTCGATGATGCGCATGTTGGCTTGGTGGGGAACGAAAGCAGCGAGGTCGCTGGCTTCGATGCCGGCGGCATCCAAAGCCTGCTGGGCTACCTTGGCCATTTCCCAGACTGCCCAGCGGAAAACGGTCTGGCCGTCCTGGCGCAGGGTGGGCCAAACGTCCTGAGTCGCGGAGAGGATGGCGGGGTCGTCGATTTCGTCCGAGTGGCGGGCAGATTCGCCGAGTTTCTTGACATCTTCCAAGGAGTGGGTCATCCCGATCGCGTCCCACTTGCTGCCATCGGAGCCCCAGACCGAAGGTCCGATGCCAGGGGTGTCGGACGGGCCGACCACCACAGCGCCGGCGCCGTCGCCGAGGAGGAACGAGATGGTCCGTTCGTGGTTGTCGATGACGTCTGAGAGTTTCTCGGCGCCGACCACGAGTACGTACTCGGCAGCGCCGGAACGGACAAGGGCATCAGCCTGGGCCACGCCGTAGCAGTACCCTGCGCAGGCGGCCGAGATGTCGAAGGCCGGTGCCGGCGTCGCGCCCAATCGGTCGGTAAGCGCAGCGGCAGCGGAGGGAGTCGCGTACGGGTGTGTCACGGTGGACACGATGACGGCACCCAGCTGGGACGGTTCAATTCCTGCCTGCTTGAGGGCCTCACGTGCGGCGCCTTCGGCCATGTCGATCACGCTGACATCCGCGGCTGCACGATGACGGGTGATGATGCCGGTGCGCTGGCGGATCCACTCGTCCGAGGAGTCAATCCACTGGCACACGTCGTCGTTTGTGACGATGACGTCCGGCCGGTAGGCACCGATGCCCAGAATGCGTGCATTCTCGTTGACAGCAGCCTTGTTGAGTACTGGAGTGCTCATGCCTGCCCCTCCAATTCAGCAAAGAGTGCGAGAGCCGCGGAGAGATCCTCCGGGGTTTTGACAGCAACCGTCTTGACGCCGGGCATGCCGCGCTTGGCTAGCCCTGCGAGCGTGCCGGCAGGCGCAAGTTCGATCACACCGGTGACGCCGCGTTCAACGAGGGTTTCCATGCACTGATCCCAGCGGACCGGGCGTGAGACCTGCGCGATCAGGCTTTCGACGGCGGCAGACCCTTCTGTGACTTCCTTGCCATCGTAGTTCGACAACAGCGGAACTGCCGGGTTTCGCGGCGACAGGGACGGCTTGAGGGCCTCAAGGGCGCTGACTGCCGGTGCCATGTGGGGAGTATGGAAAGCGCCGGCGACCTTGAGGGGAATTACGCGGGCCTTCGCTGGCGGGTTGTCCGCCAAAGCCTTGAGTTGCTCGAAGGTACCTGCAGCGACTGTTTGTCCCGCGCCGTTGACATTGGCTGGTGTGGCACCCGCAGCAGTAATTGCCGACAGGACCTCGGCCGGGTCTCCGCCCACAACGGCGCTCATGCCCGTGGGGGTCACTGCGGCTGCTGCAGCCATGCTGTTGGCCCGCTCCCGAACGAAGCTCATGGCCTCGGCCTCGGTGAGGACGCCAGCCAGGGCTGAGGCCGTGATTTCGCCCACCGAGTGCCCGGCGAGGATGACGGGAAGGGTGCTGAGTTCGACATCGAACAAGGACTTGGCAGCAACCAGACCGGCGGCGACGATCAATGGCTGCGCTACGGCAGTGTCCTTGATGGTCTCTTCATCCGACGTGGTTCCGTGGGCCTTGAGGTCAATGCCTGCGATTTCGCTCAGTACGGCCAATTGGCCTTCGACGGAGGGGAGTTCCAGCCAAGGGGCCAAAAATCCGGGGGTCTGGGAGCCCTGTCCAGGGCAGACGATTGCAAGCACGTATCCAGCTTTCCAAATTGCCACGTGATCCACTGGTGTTTTGGTACACCAAGCTCACTGGGTCAGTTTGTAGGAAGTCTACAACGGTTCAGTTCTGTGAACGTGACGCGTGACGTTCGGCAGCGGCTTTCGGTTGGGCCGAAAGGCGCCCCACCACCAACGCCGTTTGCAGCACAAACGCCTCCCTGGGGAGGAGCGGATCCCAGCCTGTCACATCGCAGACACGCTTCAAACGGTAGCGCACGGTGTTGGCATGGACGAATAGTTCGCGTGCCGTGGCTTCCAGCGAGTGGCCGAGCTCCAAGTACGTGCCCAGGGTCTCCACGAGCCCGTTTGAGGCCGCCAGCAGGGGCCTGTAAATGTTCTTGATCAGTGACCTGCGCGCGGCGTCATCACCGGAAACGACACGCTCGGGGAGGAGGTCGTCCGCAGCAACAGGCCGTGGCGCGGACGGCCATGCACGGGCTGCGGTCAGCCCTGCGAATGCCGCTTGGGCGGAACTGCTCGCCTCAAGCAACGAGCCTGCTTCCGGGCCGTAAACCACAGCCCCTGGTGCAAAGAGCTCACTGAGCTTGACATAGGCTGTGTCGCGGTCCTGCACCCCGCCAAGGATCAAGATGAGCCGGTCGCCCTGGATTCCCACCAGTGCATCCTCGGCGAAGCGGCCAGCGGTACGGCGAAGCTCACTGACATAGCTGGCGCTGGGCTCCGACGGCGAATTTCCCACCATCACGGTGAATCGCTCCTGCGCTTTCCAGCCAAGGGCTGCGATCCTGGACCTTAACGCATCGGTGTTCTCGCCTCGCAAAATGGCGTCAACGATCAACGCTTCCAACCGCGTATCCCAGGACCCGCGGGATTCCGCGGCCCGCGCATAGACATCAGCGGCCGCGAAAGCTACTTCCCGTGAATAGCGCAATACGGCTTCCCGGAGTGACGGCTGGTCCGATTCCGGGGCGATTACGGGCACCTGGTCCTCGACGACTTCCACCACGATGCGGATCAGCTGCAGGGCCTTTTGCAGGCTGATGGAACGAGTCAGTTCCGTGGGGGCGTTGCCAAAGACGTCTGTGAGGATCCACGACGGCGAACTGGGCCGTTCGTACCACGTCACGAAGGCCGCGATGCCGTTCTGGGCCACCAGGCCCAAGGCCGAGCGTTCATCGGAGCTCAGGCGGCCATACCAGGGCAGCGATTTCTCGAGCTGGCGCATGGTGCTGGTGGACAGCTGGCCCACGTTGGCGCGGAGTTGCCGAAGGGTTTCAGCCTTTTCGGGTGACAATGCCTGGGATGCTGCCTTGCGCTTGGTGGTTGTTTTGCTCGGCTCTGCCATGGAACGAGCATACGGCCCATCACGGACAAGCTCCATTTGTGAGAAGGCTACAACTCGTGTTGTTGCTGGTCACGTCCTTGGCATGTATGTCCTAACCCGCTTAACGCCCGACGGCGGCCCCCACCTTTCGGTGAAAGCCGCCGTCGCGGATATTGCTGTCGCTGCTTTTGCCGCGAATTACCCGACGAACAGTTAGGCGTCGCCGCCTGCTCCGCCGGTGGTGCCGGCGTTCACATCCAGAAGCCGGTACTTTTCGATCGCCTTTTCCAGCGCACCTGCTTCAACTTCTCCCTTGGCGGCGAGGAGTTGGAGGGTTTTGGCGACGATGGAGTGGGTGTCGTTTTTGAAGTAGCGGCGTGCGGCTTGGCGGGTGTCGGAGAAGCCGAAGCCGTCTGCTCCGAGGGAGGCGAAGTCGTTGGGGATGAATTGGCGGATTTGGTCGGGGACGGCTTTCATGTAGTCGGACACGGCGATGACGGGTCCGGTGGTGCCGGCGAGTTGTTCGGTGATGAACGGGGTGCGGGCGGGTTGGCCGGGGTTGAGGAAGGCGTGTTCTTCGGCGGCGAGTCCGTCGCGTCGGAGTTCGTTCCAGGAGGTTACGGAGTAGATGTCGGCGGCGACGTTCCAGTCTTCGGCGAGGATCCGTTGGGCTTCGAGGGCCCAGGGTACGGACACGCCGGAGGCGAGGATGTTCGCGGTGGGCCGGTTCCCGGTGGTGCCGTCCGCTGCGGGGGCGGGGGCGAGGTGGTAGATGCCTTTGAGGAGCCCGTTGATGTCGAGGTTTTCGGGTTCGGCGGGTTGGGTGATGGGTTCGTTGTAGACGGTGAGGTAGTACATCACGTTACGGTCTTCACCGGTGCCGTCGGTGTTGTTCTCGCCGTACATTTCTTCGAGGCCGTGGCGGATGATGTGGCCGATTTCGTAGCCGTAGGCGGGGTCGTAGGTTTTCACGGCGGGGTTGGTGGAGGCCAGGATGGGGGAGTGTCCGTCGGCGTGTTGGAGTCCTTCGCCGGTGAGGGTGGTTCGTCCTGCGGTGGCGCCGATGATGAAGCCGCGGGTCATTTGGTCCGCGGCGGCCCAGAAGGAATCGCCGGTGCGTTGGAAGCCGAACATGGAGTAGAACACGTAGATCGGGACCAGGGGTTCGCCGTGGGTGGCGTACGCGGTGCCGGCGGCGGTGAACGCTGCGACGGCGCCGGCTTCGTTGATGCCGGGGTGGATCAGTTGGCCTGCGGGTGATTCTTTGTAGGCCAGGACGAGGTCGCGGTCCACGGAGAGGTAATTCTGGCCTTTGGGGTTGTAGATTTTCGCGGTCGGGAAGAACGCGTCCATGCCGAAGGTCCGGGATTCGTCGGGGACGACGGGCACGAACCGGGCACCGAAGTTCTTGTCCCGCATCAGGTCCTTCAACAAACGGACGAAGGCCATGGTGGTCGCGGCTTGTTGTTTCCCGGACCCGCGTTTGGCCACTTCGTAGGATTTGGCGTCCGGGAGGGTCACGGGGGTGTGGGTGCGGCGTCGTTCGGGCACGAACCCGCCGAGTTCGGCGCGGCGTTCCATCAGGTATTTGATTTCCGGGGCGTCCATGCCGGGGTGGTAGTACGGGGGCCGGTAAAGGTCAGCGTCGAGCTGGTCATCGCTGATGGGGATGCGGAGGTGGTCACGGAAGGCTTTGAGGTCGTCCATGGTCAGCTTCTTCATCTGGTGCGTGGCGTTACGGCCTTCGAAGTGCGGGCCCAGGCCGTAGCCCTTGACCGTTTTGGCCAGGATCACGGTGGGTTTGCCCTTGAACTCGGTCGCTGCCTTGTAGGCGGCGTAGACCTTGCGGTAGTCGTGGCCGCCGCGTTTGAGGCCCCAGATCTGCTCGTCGTCCAGGTCCGCGACCATGTCCTTGGTCTGCGGGGATTTGCCGAAGAAGTGTTCCCGAACGAACCCGCCGGACTCGGCCTTGTAGGTCTGGTAGTCACCATCGGGGGTTTCGTTCATGATCTTCACCAACGCCCCGTCCTTATCGGCTTCCAGGAGGGAGTCCCACTCCCGGCCCCAGACGACCTTGATCACGTTCCAGCCCGCACCGCGGAAGAACGCCTCCAATTCCTGCATGATCTTGCCGTTACCACGGACCGGTCCGTCCAGGCGCTGGAGGTTGCAGTTGATCACGAAGTTAAGGTTGTCCAGGTTCTCGTTCGCGGCGAGCTGGAGCAGGCCACGGGACTCGGGTTCGTCCATTTCCCCGTCGCCCAGGAACGCCCAGACCTGCTGGTCGGAGGTGTCTTTGATGCCACGGTTCTGCAGGTACCGGTTGGACTGGGCCTGGTAGATCGCGTTCATCGGGCCGATACCCATCGACACGGTCGGGAACTCCCAGAAATCAGGCATCAGGCGCGGGTGCGGGTACGAGGACAGGGCATGACCGGCCTTGGACTTTTCCTGACGGAACCCGTCCAGATCCTCTTCCGTGAGACGGCCTTCCATGAACGCCCGGGCGTACATGCCCGGCGAGGCGTGGCCTTGGAAGAACACCTGATCCCCACCCGAGGGGTGGTCCTTGCCGCGGAAGAAGTGGTTGAAACCCACCTCATACAACGTCGCAGCACCGGCATACGTGGAGATATGCCCGCCGACACCAATATCCGAACGCTGCGCACGATGAACCATCACCGCGGCGTTCCACCGCATGTACGCCCGGTACCGGCGCTCGAACTCCTCGTTCCCCGGGAACGCCGCTTCCTGGTCCACCGGGATCGTGTTCACATAATCCGTGGTCGTCACCATCGGCACACCCACCGACCTGGCACCAGCACGCTGCAACAACGAACGCATAATGTACTGGGCACGCTCGGTACCCTGCTCCGCGATCAACGCATCAAGGGACTCAATCCACTCCGCGGTCTCTTCCGGATCACGATCAGGCAGCTGGGCAGTCAACCCGCTGAGGATGTGTGAGGTCTCTTCTCCTGCAGCCACGTCCAACCTTCCTTTAGGCGCATGCATCGGCGCCTCAAGTCCGGCAGGGTAACTGCCCGTCGTGAACGCGTCGTGTGCGACATCTCTGTTTCAACAGCCCGGTCGGATGCGCCGGGCAGGTCTTGTGAGCGCTTGGCTGCCTGTGGAACTTCTCGGGGCGGTCGCCCTGCAGCCGTAGCGCTCATGGCCACTCTAGCTTTCGCGGCGTCGCGATGCGTAGCCGTGGGCGCCTGGGGGCGTTGTATGTCACACTCCCGCTGCCTCCGTGACGCAAAGCACGCAATCCTCTTGGCGTCCAAACACCGTGTGGAATGCGGAATATGGCCGCTGGCTGGGACAATAGCTTGAAGCACACGCCCAAAGGGTGTTGGCTGTTAGTAATGGAAGTCACTGCAAAAGGAGGAAACGTGAGCGAGGCCGACGCCGCCACATCGGTAAATGTGGCGGAAAGAATGGGTTTCAAAGATGGGGATCTGATTCAGGAACGCGGCTACGACGACGACGTCGATTTCGACTTGCGTGACGACATCGAAGATGTCACAGGCTCCGAGTTGTTGGATGAAGATGATCATGACGTCGTGGATGCTGTTGTTTTCTGGTGGCGGGATGGCGACGGTGACCTTGTTGATGCCCTGATGGATTCGCTCACCAACCTGAAGGAAGGCGGGGTTGTTTGGGTACTGACGCCAAAGTCAGGCCGTGACAACTACGTTTCTCCTGCAGACATCCAGGATGCCGCCCCCACTTCAGGACTACACCTGACTACATCGGCAGGGGTCTCAAAGGACTGGAGCGCCACGCGTTTGGTGCCCAAGAAGAACAAGTGACAGCAGTCCAACAGGCTCCGGCCCAGGTGCTCGTTCCTGAAGCGGGGCAGCTTGCGCCGGATTTTGAACTGCTGAATCAGTACGGCGAGCCTGTCCGTTTGGCCGACTACCGGGGCCGCAACGTTGTCCTCGTGTTCTTTCCCTTTGCTTTCTCCGGCATTTGCACCGGCGAACTCTGTGAGATTCGCGACAACATCGCGGACTTCAAGGATTCGAATGCCACGGTTCTGGCGTTGTCCGTAGATAGTAAGTTCGCACAACGGGCCTACGCGGAGCATGAGAACTTTGGCTTCGACCTCTTGGCGGATTTCTGGCCGCATGGGGCCGTGGCACGGGACTACGGCGTCTTCGATGAGGCGAGTGGAATGGCCCTAAGGGGGACGTTCATCATCGACGCTACAGGCGTCATCCGCTATGTCGTTGTCAATCCCCGCGGCCAAGCGAGGGACTTTGCCGAGTATCGCCGGGCGTTGTCGTCTTTGGCGGACCAGCAGTCATGAACCATCCCAGGCCCGGAGTCGGTATGACTGGATTTGCCAGCATGCCCTCCGCGCCCGTGGGGCAACTTGACCCCGAAGAGTTGCAGGCACTCGAGGTTACCGGGAATCTCCTAAGCGGGAAGCGCTTAGCTGTACTCACCGGAGCCGGACTGAGCACCGATTCAGGGATTCCTGACTACCGGGGGCCCGGTTCTGCGCCCCGGAACCCCATGACCTACCAGGAGTTCGTGGGAAGTGAGGCAAACCGGCGGCGCTATTGGGCGCGGAACCACATCGGATGGTCCCACCTCAGGCAGGCCGATCCTAATGCCGGCCATAAGGCAGTCGCGGTTCTGGAACGTCGCGGCCTGTTGTCCGGTCTCATTACACAAAATGTTGACAGGCTCCATGAGGACGCCGGAAGCATCAACGTGGTGGACTTGCACGGTCGATTCGACCAAGTGGTTTGCCTCAGCAATAGACACACCTTCACCCGGCGCTTGATCGCAGCGATCCTTGAAGAAATCAATCCTGGTTTCCTGGAGGCGGCACTGGAGTCCGGTGTAGTAGAGATGGCTCCGGACGCTGACGCAACAGTTGAGGACCACGAGCTCATTACCTCGTTTGTGATGGCGGTCTGTCCCATTTGCGGTGGGACGTTGAAGCCGGACTTCGTCTACTTCGGTGAGAACGTCCCCAAGGATAGGGTGGCCCGCGCCTACGAGATGGTGGATAACGCGGACGCCCTCTTGGTGGCGGGATCGTCGCTGACGGTTCAGAGCGGACTGCGGTTCGTGCGCCACGCCGCAAAATCGGGAAAACCAGTGGTCATCATCAACCGGGGAACTACCCGCGGCGACAACTTTGCTCAAGTGAAATTGGAACTGGGAGTCAGCGGCGCATTGGACTACCTTGCGCGCTCTTTGCCGGATCTTCCACAAGCTCCTGCGTCGATTGGTGTTTCGGGCGGTTGATCATGTAGAGTCATTGTTCGTTGGTTGAAGCGCGGAGGAAGTTACGAAGCACGGAAGCCGCGGTTTGGGTCTTTAGCTCAGCTGGTAGAGCGCCACGTTTACACCGTGGATGTCATCGGTTCGATCCCGGTAGGACCCACCAGGAAAACCCCGTCATTCAAGTCGAAAGGCTTGGAGGGCGGGGTTTTTTGTTTGCCTCCTTCCAGCTGCCCGCGATCTTGAATGTCAGACCTGCACCCTACGGTTTCTTCCATGGAGCACGTACACATCGTCACAGTTGAGCCAGGCGCCCCGGCGGTCATCATGAGGGGCGGCCGGGAGTGGCGCATGGTGGTGGAACCAGTGCGGTGGTTTGAGCGGGTTGCCTGGTGGGAGCAGTCCCGCCGGATGCCCAGGGGGCAAGGGCGGGTTGATATTGAAGTCTGGCAGGTCCAGGTCCGCCTGGGGAGCAACCCGCGGTCCGGCATCGCTACCTGGGAACTGGTGAGGGACGGAACTGGTGGGGGCTGGCGCCTCCGGGGCGAGGAACTCGCTGCTGCTTAGGCTGACGCCGGAAATGGATGAGCTCTCCACCACGACTATTGGGGGATGCCGCGGTGGAGAGCTCGAAGATGAATATACAGAGAACTTTTTGGTTTGGAAAGTACGGTCTCACCGGAGACGCCGCGTTGGGCCCAACTCACCCTGCTGAGACGCCCCCATTCCACTATGATGAGTATTGTTCAGCAGAATGAACAGTCGAATTGCGATGTCGAAGGAGAATCATGGCTGATTCCCGCACCTCCCGTTCCGAAGGGCTGGGCGCTTCGTCGCCGGCGCCTGCCGTCACCCGCGCTGCAGCCGTGTTGGAGGTGCTGGCCGAGTCGCCTACGGGCCGACTGACGCTGAGCGATCTCTCGCGTGAACTCGGAATTCCCAAGTCCTCCACGTCCAACCTGCTATTGGCGCTGGAAGAAGCGCGGCTCATTACCCGCCAAGGTGCCGACTTTGCCTTGGGGAGGAAGCTTGTGGAACTGGGAGCTGCATACCTCAGTCGCCTGGACGAGGTGCAGGAGTTCTACAAGTACTGCGAGCAAGCGCCTACGCTCTCGGGAGAGACTGTGAGAATTGCGATGCTCGATGGCGACCATGTCATCTATTTGGCACGGTACGAGGGCCATCCAGCGGTCAGGCTGACGTCCAACATCGGCGACAAGATGCCTGTCTCGCTCTGCAGCGTCGGCAAGGCCCTGATTGCACAGCTTCACGATCACGATATGGACGCGATGTTCCCGGATGGCATGGAGTTGCCCACCATGACCGCGAACTCCCTCAAGACCGCGGAGGAGCTCAAGGCCCAGATTTCCACCATCCGCAAGCAGGGGTACGCCTTCGAGGATGAGGAGTCCACGGTAGGCGTAGTCTGCCTGGCCGTGCCGGTCCCTACCCACGGGGCACATGGCCCAAGCCTTGGCCTGTCGGTGACAGCGCTCAAGGCCACCTACTCGGAGGAGCAGGGCGCCCTCATGGTCAAGGAACTTAAGGAATTGGCGCGTTCCCTGGGTAACCCCATGGGTTAGTTCTTTTCAAACGCTCTAAATAAATCTGATTACAACCTTGGCAGTGCGTTCAACAAGCTGTACGCTGTTCATCATAGTGATCTTGGCGGTGATGCCATCACTATCTCGCTGGGCCAACGGGGGCCCGGGGTGATTTTGAGGGAGTGCTTGTGATAACTCGTGCAAATGAAAAGCTCGCGGCCGAGGCCGGGGACGCTGTAGTTGAGCCGGAACAGCTCCGGCGGGCTACGCTGGCCAGCTCTGTCGGCTCCGCGCTGGAGTACTACGACTTCTACATTTATGGCTTGGCTTCGGCGCTGATCTTCGGTCCGCTGTTCTTTTCTCCGCTGGGCCCTGACGGTGCGTTGATTGCGTCGTTCGCCACCTACGGCGTTGGCTTTGCTGCCCGTCCGTTTGGCGGTTTGATCTTCGGCTACATCGGCGACAGGTTTGGCAGGAAGATGGTGCTGATCCTCACCATCGCGCTCATGGGAACAGCAAGCTTTGCCATTGGCCTTCTGCCCACCTTCGAACAAGCCGGAATGCTCGGCGCTGTATTGCTGGTCACGCTGAGAATCATCCAGGGGTTGGGGGCCGGAGCCGAGCAAGCCGGCGCTACGACCCTGATTTCAGAAGTGGCTCCGCGCCGTCGTCGTGGGTTCTTCGCTTCATTGCCGTTTGTCGGCATTCAGTTGGGCACGCTCCTCGGTGCCGGCACCTTCGCGCTCATTGCCATGGCGGACAAGGCTGTCCTTCAGGGGTGGCTGTGGCGGGTGCCTTTCCTGGCCAGTTTCATTCTGATCGCCGTGGCCATTTTCATCCGTCTCAAGCTCAAGGAAACGCCCGCGTTTCAGGAGTTGGAGAAGCACAAGAACGTGGTCAAGAACCCCATTGGCGCTCTCTGGAAGCACTCCAAGAAGAACGTGTTGCTCGGCATCGGTCTTCGCATGGGTGAGAACGGCAACTCTTCGATCTACTCCGCGCTGCTGGTGTCCTTCATGAGCATGCCGGCGGGCGTGTTCGCTGGTAACAACTCCATCGGTCCTGTGGGTTTGCTGATCGCGGCCGGTTTCGCCGCCGTCATGGTGGTAACTTTCGGTGCCTTGTCCGACAGGTTCGGCCGTGTTCCTGTGTACCGCTACGGCGCACTCTTCCAGGCGATCATCGCGGTTCCTGCCTTCTACCTGGTCACTTTGGGGAACGTCACGTTGGTATGGGTAGTCATGGCGGTAGGCATTGCAATCGGCGTCCAGTCGATGCTTGGCCCCCAGTGCCCCCTCCTTCCAGAATTGTTCGGCTCGCAGTACCGCTTCACCGGCGTCGCCATGAGTCGCGAAATCTCGGCGGTCCTGGCTGGCGGACTTGCACCGCTGCTCGGCGCGCTGATGTTGGCCGCCACCAACCACTCATGGCTGGTCCTGGCCATCTACTCCCTGGTCCTGGCGCTCATCTCCTTCGTGACCACATTCTTTACCCCTGAGACGGCTGGCAGGGACCTCGTCAGTACCGAAGACGCAAAGTAGGTTCCGCAGAAGCACCTGCACCAGGAATACTCAAAACAGCGCGGCACCTCCTTCAAGAGGGTGCCGCGCTGTTTTGCGACTGAACACAAAAATGAGTGGCTCAGACTGTGGTGGAAATTCGCGGGTGGCAGTGCAGAATTGGTGCAGCGAAAGAGGAGCGTGTCGATGACGGCAACCAAGGGCCTTGCGTCACCGGAGAGTACCGGGCAGGTCCGGGCCGGGGCAGGGAAGGCTACGTTTCGGCCTGAGATCCAGGGCCTGCGTTCCTTGGCCGTACTCATGGTCGTCTCCTACCACATTTGGTTCGGCCGGGTTTCCGGTGGAGTGGACGTCTTCCTGCTAATTTCGGCGTTCCTGATGACGTTGCAATTCGTCAGCCGCTACGAGGACGCGCGGCCGGTATCACTGGTGAGGCACTGGCTGCACCTGTTCTGGCGGCTGCTGCCTGCCGTCGTCGTGGTCCTGCTTGGCACTCTCGCGGCCACGTATGTGTTCATTCCCCGCACACGCTGGATCGAAATAGTCAGCCAGGGATGGGCTTCGCTGTTCTACGTCGAAAATTGGCTGCTCCAGCGCCAGGTGGTCAATTACTACGCGGCAGACCATAGCTTGGCGAGTCCGTTTCAGCATTTCTGGTCGCTGTCCATCCAGGGGCAGGTCTTTATTCTCTGGCCGGCCATCTTTGTTGCCACGGCCTGGGTGTGCCGCCGCCTGAATCTGCGGTACCGGGCCGTGCTGCTTGGGGTCTTCGGGCTGATCTTCGCAGTATCGCTGGCGTATTCGATCTATTTCACGGCGGCCAATCAGGAATTGGCCTACTTCGATACCTTTGCCCGGTTGTGGGAGTTTGCCTTGGGCACGCTGGTGGCGCTGTTGCTTCCGTATCTTCGGCCCGGGCGGGGACTGCGAAGCGTGCTTGGCTGGGCAGGGGTGGCCGCCATGCTGAGCTGTGGCGCCCTTCTTCAGGTGCAGACCGCGTTTCCTGGTTTTGTGGCTTTGTGGCCGACCCTTGCGGCCGTGGCTGTCATTGTCGCGGGGCAATCGGGCAGTCGCTTCGGAGTTGACAGGATCCTTACGTCCAAGCTGTTGGTGGGTCTGGGATCTACCTCCTATGCGCTCTACTTGTGGCATTGGCCGTTGTTGGTGATTACTTTGGTGTGGATCGGCCAAGACCATGCAGATGCGATCACCGGCACCTTGATCGTGGGTGCGTCGCTGCTGTTGGCGTTCCTGACTACCCGGTTTGTGGAGCAACCCTTGCGTGCATGGCGATGGCCGGAGGCCAAGCGCCGGCGTCTGGCGTTGGCTGTATTTGTTTGTCTTGCGGTCGCTGCCGCTCCGATGGTGCAGTTCGGATACCAGCAACAAATGGCGAAGAACATTATCGCTTCGCAGAATGCCGACGATAACCCGGGGGCGCGGGCGTTGCTACCCGGATATGTCGACCTTGTTAGCGAAGGCGCGCGGACGCTGCCCACCCCTGAGCAGCTGCCGGAAGATTGGGGAAGGCTCGACGGCACATGTACCGGAGATCTTCGTCCAACGGATCCGGTGCTGATTGCAGAGTGCCAGCAGAACGACGTCGGTGCTGACGCCGAGAGGACCGTCTTTGTGGTGGGTCAGTCCCATTCGCTGCAGTGGCTTGGAGCCATCGGCCCCCTGGCCAAGGAGCACCAGTGGCGTGTCCAAGCCATCACGTTCGGGGCCTGCCCGTTCATGACCGAAACGGACGAGGTAGGGGACGAATGCAACGCCTTCAACCGAAACGTCCGGGAACACATCCGTATCCATCAGCCCGATGCTGTCTTCCTTGTGGGGACGGCAGCAGTTACAGACTCGCCGGATGAGGACCTCACTTGGGGTCTTGACGAACTGGTTGGCGAGATCACTGACCAGGGCATTGAGGTCATCGCCATGAGGGACAACCCGCGCTTCTCATTCAGCCCGAGTGAGTGTGCAATGGCGTCCGGCGTAGAGGACCCACGCTGCCGTCCAGCCCAGTCGTCGGTGCTTGCCGAAAGCAATCCCTTGGATCAGTTGGAGGGTACTTTCACGGGTTTGTCCATCCTGGACATGACGGACCTGATCTGCGACGGATCTTCATGCCCGGGAATCGTTGGCAACGTGTATGTCTACCTCGACGACAACCACCTCTCGAGTACCTACGTCAGGACCATGACCGAGACGTTGTCCGAGAGGTGGTTTGACGCCACAGGATGGTAGTTTCCGGCCTAGTAGAAGTGGACCGGATCAACCAGGTGGGGGAGTTCGCCACCGTCCAGGAATGTGCGCAGGTTGCTGCAGAAGCGTTCCGTGATGAGCCGGTTTTCCGCTGTGCTTAATGCCGAGGTGTGCGGTGACACCAGAACTTTGGGATGATTCCACAAAGGGCTGTCCTGCGGAAGTGGCTCCACCGCGAATACATCGAGGCAGGCGTATGAGACCTGGCCGTTGTTCAGGGCTTCCAGCAAAGCGGCCTCATCCACTACGGTGCCGCGGCCGACGTTGACGAATACGGTTCCCGGCTTCATGGCGGAGAAAATGTCCTTGTTGAACAGCTTCTCCGTGTATGGGGTGCCGGGCAGTGTGTTCACCACTGCGTCGGCGTCCGCCAGCAGGCCGGGGAGGCCCTCATTGGTGGTGACCTCGTCGATCCCCTCCATCGGTTCCACAGTGCGCTTCGTTCCACTGACCTTCATCCCCAAGGCCCGGGCGA
The DNA here is from genome assembly GCF_048595705.1 of Paenarthrobacter sp. TA1.8. Classification (NCBI taxonomy): domain Bacteria; kingdom Bacillati; phylum Actinomycetota; class Actinomycetes; order Micrococcales; family Micrococcaceae; genus Paenarthrobacter; species Paenarthrobacter sp. TA1.8. The sequence goes on along the minus strand of NZ_CP184287.1, from coordinate 2,781,849 downwards.
TTCGAGCCGTCTCCATGCCAATCTCGCCGAGGCCTGCGATGACCACTTTGGAGCCGTTGACCAGCTTGGTGGGCGTCCTCAGCTCGGGCCAGTTTTTGGTGGCCTGGTCCTGCGCCATTTCGGCGCTGCGCTTGAACCCGTTGAGGATGCCGAAGGCTGAGAACTCTGCCAGGGGCAGCGCATGGACACCCGCGGATGTCGTCACGCGGAACTTTTGAAGGGTTTCCGTGTCCAGGCCGGATGCCTTGACGGCGCCACCCGCTCCGGCCGCCATGGCGTGGATCCATTGCAGGTGCGGGTTGCTGTTTGCTATGCGCGCCAGTCCGGCCGGGCTCTCGTTAGGGAAGCCGTACAGGACCTGGGCCCTGTTTAGCATGGCCCAGTAGCGTTCCTCCTGCTCCGGCGTGCGTTTGAACTCCGGATCGCCGGCGTGATCGGCGGGGAACCTTTCCGGCGGAAGAAGTTCGGGATCGTAAAAAACTGTTACAGAGGGATCTACAGCGCGGATCAGCTCTACGTGCTCTGCTTCGAGCGGCACAGCGATTGCGATGGTAAGTTCGTCAGTCGTCATGGTGTTCATCATACTGAATGGAGGCTAGGATATTGAACAGAAATCTCTTGGATGACCACAAAGAAGTGAGGTGTTACCTACCGTGACCAGCAAACGCGTGGGCTTCGTCGGCCTAGGACTCATGGGAGCGTCCATGGCTTCCAACATCGCCGGCGCAGGATGGAATGTCATCGCCTGGAACCGCTCCGAAACCGTTTTTGAGGACCTCTCCGGCGTCCGCCGCGCAGCCAGCGTTGCAGAGCTGCGCAACGAAAACACCATCATCTTCATGCTCCCTGACCTGCCCTTCATTGAGGAAGCGGCCACGGAATTGCTCGAGTCATGGCGGAACGATCCACCCGAGCCGGGCACCGCCGTCGTCATCATGAGCAGCGTCTCACCAACCGCAGTCCGGCTGTTCGGCGAGACTGTTCACCAGGCATCCGGCGGCAACGCCGCGGTGGTTGATGCGCCGGTCAGCGGCGGCACCTCCGGGGCACAAAGCGGAAGCCTGGCCATCATGGTGGGCGCGACCGAAAGCCAGTTCGAAGCGCTCGAGCCGCTCCTGGGAACCATGGGGACCACGGTGCGCCGCATGGGTCCTCTTGGATCGGGGTCGCTCGCCAAAGCCTGCAATCAACTCATTGTAGGAACCACGACGGCGGCGCTGGCCGAAGCGGCCGAACTCGCGGAACGCTCCGGCATGGATGTGGTGGCGCTTTACGAGGTCCTCTCGGGAGGGCTGGCCGGAAGTCGGGTGCTGGACAACGTAGGCCCCCGCCTGGCTGCCAAGGACTATGCCCCGACAGGGCCGGCCAAGTTCATGCATAAGGACTTGGGCTTCGTGCTCACCAGCGCTGAAGCGGTTGGCTCCGCCGTCCCCATGGCTTCGGCGGCAATCGATTTATATGACGAACTCAAGCGCCAAGGACTCGGAGACCAAGACCTCGCCGTGGTTCGCCAGGCCATCGCAAACCTGAGTGTGGCAGCCGCGGCGTCGAACAGCAACTGACCGGGGCAACTGAAGAAGAGACGGCCCAACCGAAGAAGAAATGACGTACAAACTATGAATGGACTTTTTGATCTGACCGACCGGGTTGCGTTGGTCACTGGTTCAAGCCGGGGGATCGGTAACGCCCTGGCCAGGGGGCTTGCGGATGCCGGAGCAACCGTGGTGCTCAATGGCATCAATGCCGAAAGGCTGGAAGCAGCCCGGCAGGCCATGGCTGCTGACTACCCGGAGGGATGGGTCCACAGCCTGGCCTTCGACGTCACCGACGCCACGGCCGCCGCTGAAGGAATGGCCTGGGTGGAGGAGAACGTGGGTCCTCTTGACATCCTGGTGAACAATGCCGGAATCCAGCACCGTGTTCCCATGCTGGACCTTGATGTGAAGGACTGGGAGCGTGTGATTACCACCAATCTCACCAGCGCCTTCCTTGTGGGCCGGGAAGCGGCCCGGCACATGATCCCCCGGGGACAGGGGAAGATCATCAATGTCTGCTCTGTCCAGACGGACCTGGCCCGTCCCACCATTGCACCCTATGTGGCGGCCAAGGGTGGACTTCGCAACCTGACCCGCGCCATGACTGCAGAGTGGGCTGCCTCCGGCTTGCAGATCAATGGCATAGCGCCCGGGTATATCCACACGGAAATGACCCAGAACCTGGTGGATGATGACGATTTCAACTCGTGGATCCTGGGCCGGACGCCGGCCAACCGGTGGGGGACAGTAGCCGATCTTGCCGGGCCAACTGTGTGGCTCGCCTCGCAGGCATCCAATTTCGTGAACGGCCAGACGATCTTCGTCGACGGCGGAATGACGGTGGTGGTCTGATGGGCATCAATCTCCCGGCCTTCGGCCCCGCCGTAGTCGCCCACGGCAAGGGCGATCTCAGGATTGAAGACATTCCCTTGACGGCACCTGCTCCCGATGAGGCGGTGGTGGAGATCGCCTACGGTGGGATCTGCGGGTCAGACCTGCATTATTGGCTGCATGGTGCAGCGGGGGAGTCCGTCCTCAAAGAACCCCTGGTCCTCGGGCACGAAATCGTAGGCGTGGTGGTCCGGCAAGCTGTTGATGGTGCCGGCCCCGGGGTTGGCACACGTGTGGCTGTCCATCCGGCTACCCCTGCCTCAGGTGACGTCAGGTACCCGGAGGACCGGCCAAATCTGTCCCCGGGCTGTACGTACCTGGGCAGTGCTGCCCGGTACCCGCACACGGACGGCGCGTTCAGCCGCTACGCCAACCTGCCCACGCGAATGCTGCGACCGCTGCCGGAAAACCTGGATCTTCGCACCGCTGCCCTGGTTGAACCTGCCAGTGTTGCCTGGCACGCGGTAGGACGCGCAGGAGACGTCAAGGGAAAGACCACGCTTGTGATCGGCAGCGGCCCTATTGGTGCGCTTGTGGTCGCCGTTCTCAAGCGTGCCGGTGCGGCCAGGATCGTCGCTGTCGACATGCATGACAAGCCCTTGGAAATCGCCCGGGCCGTTGGCGCCGATGACGTCCTTAAGGGTGATGATGCGGATGCCATCGCCGCCGTGGATGCCGATGTCGTTATTGAATCCTCTGGAAGCCATTTCGGGCTGGCCTCGGCTATCAAGGGTGCTACCCGCGGCGGCAAAGTGGTGATGGTGGGGCTCCTGCCGTCAGGACCGCAGCCGGTGTTCATCTCACTGGCCATCACCCGCGAGTTGGAACTGCTTGGCTCGTTCCGCTTCAACAACGAGATCGATGAGGTCATTGATGCCCTGGCTGATGGCTCGCTGTTTGTCGATCCTGTGGTGACACACGAGTTCGACCTCGCCCAAGCCCTGGAAGCCTTTCAGGTGGCGAAGAACTCAGCCGAATCCGGCAAGGTGCTGCTGAACTTCCAGCGGTAGCTGGCTCTTGGCGACAGTCAGTTCTGCGCGATGGGGACGAAGACGCGGGGCTGGTCATTCCAGCTGGGTGCCAACTCCGCGATGGTCTGCCGCATGATCTTGGCGGCGGCATCGCGTGCGACGGAACCGTCGCCGGCGTCGATCGCGTGTGCAACATCCATGTGCCACTGAAGCGCCTGCTTTTGGGGGTGTTCCGGCATGAGCCCATGGACGGTGCGGCCGGTGAGGGTTTCAGTGACCTGCCCAATAAGGTTGGCAAACATTTCGTTCCCGGAGCCGGAGAGGACCAGCGCATGGAACCGGATATCGAGGTCAAGGAAGCGGGCCATATCGCCGGCATCACCGGCTTCCTTCATGGCAAGGGAGATGCCCACCAGCTCCCGCCGGAGACTTTCGGGTGCGTTTCCTGCGGCCAGCTCTGCTGCAACAGGTTCGACGGCGGAACGGAGTTCGGCCAGCGACCTCAACTGGGCGCCACGCCCTTCGCCGGCAAGCCGCCAACGGATCACCAGCGGATCGAAGGGATTCCAACGGTGGGCCGGGAGGACCCGGATGCCCACTCGCTTAATGGTCTCCACCAGCCCCAGCGACTGCAGTACACGGACAGCTTCACGGACAACGGAGCGCGATACTTTGAGCTCGTCTTCCAAATGCTCGGCCAGCATGACGTGGCCTGTAGGAAGGGCGCCACCGACAATCCTGGTGCCCAAATGCTCTACGGCGCGGTGGTGGAGGCTGGTTGACATAGAGGTAAGCATAGTGGCGCGGGGACGTCCCGTGCGCAGTCGGATCCGGGTCGGCATCATAGACTGTTTATGACGCGGCGCCGTTCCAAAACGTGGGCGCCGCTTTCCGGCCCACGGTTTTAATACGTATGGTTTATTACAGCCCCTGGTTTTGAATTCGCTTCCTGCGTGCCCCCAGGGGGGTAGGTGGGACTGTTTGCACACGAACGAATTGGAGTTTTGATGTCAGCACACATCGGTGTCACCGGCCTTGCGGTGATGGGCGCCAACCTGGCCCGCAACCTCGCCCGCAACGGCTTCACCGTGGCTCTCCACAACCGCTCCGTGGATAAGACTGACGCCCTGCTCGAAAAGCATGGCACGGACGGCGACTTCATCCGCACGGAAACCCTGCAGGAACTCGTCGACTCCCTCGAAAAGCCCCGCCGCGTCCTCATCATGGTCAAGGCAGGCGCTCCCGTTGACAACGTGATCGAGCAGCTCGAACCGCTTCTCGAAGCCGGTGACATCATCATCGACGCCGGTAACTCGCACTACGAGGACACCCGCCGCCGTGAAGCCGCGCTGGCCAAGAAGGACCTCCACTTCGTAGGCGTCGGCGTATCCGGTGGCGAAGAGGGCGCACTGAACGGCCCGTCCATCATGCCCGGCGGCTCGCGTGAGTCCTACGACGCCCTCGGCCCGCTGCTGGAGAAGATCTCCGCGAAGGTCGACGGCGAACCGTGCTGTGCATGGATCGGCACCGATGGCGCGGGCCACTTCGTCAAGATGGTCCACAACGGCATCGAATATGCCGACATGCAGGTCATCGGCGAAGCATTCGACCTCCTCCGCTCCGGCGCCGGCATCGAGCCCGCCGAGCAGTCCAAGATCTTTGCTGAATGGAACAAGGGCGACCTGTCCTCCTTCCTGATCGAAATCTCCGCCGAGGTCCTGGGCCACGTTGACGCCAAGACGGGCAAGCCGTTCGTGGATGTGGTTGTGGACGCTGCGGGCCAGAAGGGCACAGGCCGCTGGACGGTCATCTCCGCCCTGGAGCTCGGTTCTCCGATCTCCGGCATCGCCGAATCTGTCTTTGCCCGCGGCCTCTCCTCCCAGGCCGAGCAGCGCAAGCTTGGCCAGGAACTGCTGGCCGGCGAAGAAGCCTCCGTGGAAATCCCCGAGACCTTCGTCGAGGACGTCCGCCAGGCACTGTACGCCTCCAAGCTGGTCTCCTACGCCCAGGGCCTGGACATGCTGACCTCCGCTGCCAAGGAATACGGCTGGGACCTCAAGCTGGACGAGATCGCTTCGCTCTGGCGCGCTGGCTGCATCATCCGGGCAGAACTGCTCAAGGACATCACCAAGGCCTACGCCGCCGAAGAGAAGCCAGCCAACCTGCTGTTCGCGCCGGCCTTCACCAAGGCCATCGCCGAGGCCCTCCCGGCATGGCGCCGCGTGGTAGCCACCGCAGTTCAGCTGGGCATCCCGGTACCGGTGTTCTCCTCCTCGCTGGCCTACTACGATGGCCTGCGCCGCAAGCGCGTTGCCGCTGCCCTGATCCAGGGCCAGCGCGACCTCTTCGGTGCACACACTTACGGTCGCGTGGACACCGAGGGCACGTTCCACACCTTGTGGGGAGAAGACAAGTCCGAGATCTCGGCAGTCGACACCCACTAGCAGCAGCTTCCCGTCAAAGGCCGGTTCCTCCCAGTTACGCTGTGGAGACCGGCCTTTGCCGTACCCAACTGAAGGAGACCAGCCATGGCACCCCGTATCGCTTTTGTCACCGGGGCTTCAACGGGAATCGGTTTCGAAACTGCCGTCGCCCTCAGGTCCGCCGGTTTCACCGTCTACGCAGGGGCACGCCGTGTGGACAAGATGGAGCCGTTGAAGCAGCATGGCATCACGGTGCTGTCCTTGGACGTCACTTCGGAGGAATCGATGGCGTCTGCTGTTGGCCTGGTTGAAGCGGCACATGGGCGAATCGACCTGCTCGTCAACAACGCCGGCTACGGCTCCTACGGCTCACTCGAGGAAGTTCCACTAGCTGAGGGCAGGCGCCAGTTCGAGGTCAACGTCATGGGCCTGGCGAGGATGACCCAACTCGTCATACCCGGGATGCGCCGCTCGCGTTCAGGCAGGATCATCAATGTGGCGTCGATTGGCGGCAAGATCCATGAGCCCCTGGGAGCGTGGTACCACGGCACCAAATTTGCCGTTGAGGGAATGAGTGATTCTCTGCGCCTGGAGCTGGGGCCGCACGGCATCGACGTCGTCATTATTGAACCGTCGGGAACGGACAGTGAATGGGGCACCATCGCGGGCGAGGGCCTGTTGGCTGCCTCCGGCGGAGGGCCCTACAGCGAGCAGGCCCACATAGTGGCTGCCGCACTGGCATCAACATCCGGAACCGGTCATGTGTTGTCGACCCCGGCGCGGGTTGTGGCGAAAACGATAGTACGGGCCGCAACGGCAAAACGCCCCAGGACCCGCTACCCGGTGGGCAGGGGAGCCTGGAGCGTCCTGGCATTGCGAAGGGTTCTTCCGGACCGCGCCTTCGACGCTGTCTTCTGGAATTTTTACAGAAGGCTCGCCGGCTAGATCCGGTATTCGATGTAGTACTCCGCCGGATCCACAGCGGGTTTGGTTTCCGACCGTGCATCGCGGTGTCGCCATGTGGCCGGAATGCCTGTGATGATGGATTCCGCTGGCGCGTCCTTGACCACCACGGCATTGGCGCCGATTGCGCTGCCGGCACCGATGGTGATGGGCCCAAGGACCTTTGCGCCTGCGCCGATGGTCACGCCGTCACCGATGGTGGGGTGCCGCTTGACCTTGGCCAGCGAACGTCCGCCGAGCGTTACTCCATGATAAATCATCACGTCCTCGCCGATCTCTGCGGTCTCACCGATCACCACCCCCATGCCGTGGTCGATGAAGAATCGGCGGCCGATGGTGGCACCGGGATGGATTTCGATTCCGGTAAGGAACCTGGCCAGCTGGGAGATCAGGCGCGCGGGAAAACGGAGCGCCGGATTCTGCCACAGCCGGTGCGTCACACGGTGGGCCCAAATGGCGTGCAGGCCGGAGTATGCGAAAAAGTTCTCAAAAGAGCCTCGAGCCGCCGGGTCGTGGGACCGGGCGGCATCGAGGTCTTCCTTAAGCCTTGCGAAGAAGCTCACAAAGACCTTTCTACAGGAAATGAAGGCGTGCGGGCGAAGTGTTAGCCGCGGATGTCGTCGAACAGCACCGTGGAGATGTAACGCTCTCCAAAGTCACACACGACGGCGACGATCAGCTTGCCGGCGTTCTCGGGACGCTTGGCCAGTTCCAGTGCACCCCATACGATGGCGCCGGAGGAAATGCCGCCGAGGATACCTTCACGAGCGCCGAGTTCACGGGCTACGCGGACCGAGTCCTCCAGAGTCGCGTCCAGGACTTCGTCGTAAACGTTGGTGTCCAGGATTTCCGGAACAAAGTTGGCGCCGATTCCCTGGATCTTGTGCGGACCGGGCGCTCCACCGTTGAGGATCGCGGAGTCCTTGGGCTCGATAGCGACAATCTGCACGCCGGGCTTGCGCTCCTTGAGGACCTGGCCAACACCTGTGATGGTGCCGCCGGTGCCTACGCCAGCAACAAAAATGTCTACTTCGCCATCGGTGTCTTCCCAGACTTCCTCGGCGGTCGTGGTGCGGTGGATCGCCGGGTTGGCCTCGTTGGCGAACTGCTGAGCCCAGATGGAGTTCTCCGTGTTGGCGACGATTTCCTGTGCCTTCTCGACGGCGCCACGCATGCCCTCGGAACCGGGCGTCAGGACAATTTCCGCACCGTACGCACGCAGCATGACCCGGCGCTCAGTGGACATGGTCTCAGGCATGGTCAGGATGACCTTGTAACCGCGGGCTGCACCCACCAGGGCCAGTGCGATGCCGGTGTTGCCGGAGGTACCTTCGACGATGGTTCCACCGGGCTTCAGGGCGCCGGACTTCTCGGCGGCATCAATGATGGCCACGCCGATACGGTCCTTGACGCTGTTGGCCGGGTTGTAGAACTCAAGCTTGACTGCAACGGTGGCGTCGAGGCCTTCGGTCAGCCGGTTCAGACGGACCAGCGGGGTGCGGCCGACAAGCTGCGTGACGTCGTCGTAGATCCTTGCCATGAAAATTACGCCTATCTCTGAAGAGGGATTGCTGAGGTCAGCCTAACCAGCAGGATCGAAACCCTGCTAAGCAGTAAGCCACGCAGAGTAATATTTCCGGGCCTTAGCCAATTTCGGGTTAATGATCACCTGGCAGTACCCCTGATACGGGAACTTCGCATAGTAATTCTGGTGGACTTCCTCGGCCTCATGGAACTCGGGAAGACGGCTGACCTCGGTCACAATCGGATCGGACCATAGGGCCTGGGCGCGCTCGATGGCTTCCTCGAACAGCACCTTCTCTTCCGTCGTTGTGTAGAACATCGAGGACCGGTACTGGGTTCCCACGTCATAGCCCTGACGGTTCAGCGTGGTGGGGTCGTGCAGGGCGAAGAACATGTCCAGGATGACTTCCTCCGGAACCACGGTTTCATCGAATGTCACCGCGACAACTTCTGCATGGCCCGTAGTACCGGAGCACACTTCGTAGTAATCGGGATTGCGGACGTGGCCGCCGGTGTAACCGGATACAACCGAGCTGACGCCGCGGGTCTTCTGGTATACGGCATCAAGGCACCAGAAGCAGCCGCCGCCAAGTACGAAAGTTTTCATGTTCTCTTCAATGGATCGGAGGGCCTGATGATTCCCGCTTCACCTTACGGGAGAATTACGGCACCAGGGAGGTGCTGCCGGTGCGGCAACCGCCCGATCGGGCCCAGTAGGGAAGAATAAGAGCATGGAAGCAGTAAACACCGACATTTCTGATGCGGATTCCGTCGAAGAAGACGAAACAGTTGACGCCAGCGGTGATCCTACGCTCGGTCAGGTGTTGCTGGCTGTCGAGGAACTCTGGCCGGAGTCCCTGGCTGAAGACTGGGATGAGGTGGGCCTTGTTGTCGGCCGACCCAACGCCCCCGTCACCAAAATCCTCTTTGCTGTGGATCCCACGCTGGCCGTGATCGATGAGGCCGTGGAGTGGGGAGCCGAACTGCTCATCACCCACCACCCCCTGCTTCTCAAAGGGGTGAACTCTGTGGCAGCCACGTCCGCAAAGGGCCTCGCTGTCCACCGGTTGATAGAGGCCGGTACGGGCCTTTTGACCGTGCACACCAATGGTGATTCAGCAGTGGGCGGGGTTTCCGATGTCCTGGCCGACGCTTTCGGATTGGAGAATGTCACTCCGCTGACTGCTGCTAGCAACGGCCTTCCGGAGGAGGGCATCGGCAGGGTGGGGGACCTCCCTGAACTTGAGACGCTCGGTGATTTCGCAGCGCGCGTCTTTGAGATGCTGCCCGCTGTCGCCGGGGGAGTCCGGGTGGCTGGCGATAAAGACGGCCTGGTCCGGCGTGTCGCAGTTTGCGGTGGAGCCGGGGACAGCCTGTTCGACGCCGTTCGGGCCAGCCATGCGGATGTGTACGTCACGGCAGACATGCGTCACCACCCGGCATCGGAGGCCCGCGAAGGTGCCACAAACGGCAGGCCCTACCTGATCGATGTTTCGCACTTTGCCAGTGAGTGGCTGTGGCTGCCTGCAGCCGCCGAAGCGCTGGGTAACGTGCTCGCAGACCAGGGCTACGACGTCGAGATCCGCGTCAGCGGCACCAACAGCGACCCATGGGACTTCATACTCACTCCCGGCGGGGACTAGAGTCTAGAAAGATACGGGCAGCCCTGACAGATAGTGGCGGTCCGGCCGGACCTGATCCCCAGGACCGGTGGCGATTAGCGGAGGTAAGCGTGGCGAAAGCAGCACCGGCAGAACAATTGAAATTGCTTGAACTGCAGGGGCTCGATGCCAAGCTCAGGTCGCTTGCCGGCCGACGGAAGGTTCTGGAAACAGATCCACGCATCACGGACCTCACGGATGCGTTGAACGTGGCCAACGGCGAACTTGGCGCTGCCAAGGTTGCCGTCCACGACGCCGAGGCCGAACTTCGCCGTGCGGAAGCCGACGTTGAGCAGGTAGCCACCCGCATTGAACGCGACGAGACCCGGCTCAACAGCGGCACCGGCCTGTCCAAGGACCTGGTGGCGCTGCAGAGCGACATTGCCTCACTCAATAAGCGCCGTTCGGACCTGGAAGACGTGGAGCTCGAAATCCTGGAGCGCCTGGATACGTTGCGGGAGCGTCAGGCTGCCCAGCAAGCGATCGTGGACGACATCCAGGGCTCGTTCGGCAGCATCCGGGCTGAGCTGGACGAGGCTATTGCAGAGATTGCCGCTGAAGAAACCGTGGTCCGCGGGCAACGTGCCGCTTTCGCGGAATCACTGGACGCGGGAGTGCTTGCCATCTACGAAAAGACCATTACCAAGCGGGGAGTCGGTGCAGCCCGGCTGTTCCACGGTAAATCCGAAGGCTCCGGCATGATGCTCAGCCCCGGCGACCTTGCCGAAGTCAAAGCAGCCGCAGAGGACGACATTGTTTTTTGCCCGGACTCAGGTGTCATCCTGGTCCGTTCGGCGGAGTGGAACTGACGTAGCCCAACCTCAGCTGGGCAGGAGCAGTCAGTTGGACAGGATGATGTTAAGCGCGTGCGGCTTTCGGGCCGTTCCCTCAACAAGTTCTGTTCTCCAGATTTCCCGTGCGGCCTTCAGGAGCTGATCCGGGGTTGCCGGCGCCTTGCCACGCCGGGTCAGCAAGTGTCGCGCAAGTTCCCCGCGGGTGTGTTTGGCGAAGTGGCTGACAACCGTGCGCTTGCCGTTCGCCTCGTTGAAGACGTTGACATTGACTGTCTGCGTCGCCGGGGGAGCCCAGGCCGCGGCGTAGGTGCTGGAGCGGCAATCGACCAGGAGCTCACCTTCGGCACGTGAGGCGAGGGCGGCGTTAAGCTGCGGCTTCCAGTAGGAGGCGAGGCGTCCGACGTCGGGCAGTGCAGTTCCCATGGACAACCGGTAGGCGGGCACATGGTCGCCAAAGCCGATGGCTCCCCACAGTGCGGAAACCACCAGGATGGATTCGTTCGCCTTCCGGCGCTGCGTCGGGGTCATGCTGTTGTAGCCAAGGGCGTCATACAGAACCCCTGAATAGACCTGATGTGCGGGAGCGGCCGGTTCGGCGTGCAGCCGCGTATTACGTTCGACGTCGTCCCGCAGCGAGGCGCCGACCCCCAACAGCGCAAGGGCATCCTCGTGCGCGCTCACCGTGCCCAACGCTTCGAGTACTTTTGCCCGGTGCGGGTTCAGCTCAGGGAAGCTGAGCGATTCCCAGTTGATGGAGGGACCGTTGGCAGCGGGGGTCTTGCCTTCGGAAGGCGGCAGCAGAATCAGCACCCGTCGATATTACCGGGGTCTTTGGGTGGTCCCAACGCCGGTAGACTGGACGGCGGATGGGTCGACCAGGCGGTCGCGCGTCACGAAAGTGGCTCGAGGAACGTCCGGGCTCCGTAGAGCAGGGTGGTGGGTAACGCCCACTCGGGGTAACCCGCAGGCCAGTGCCACAGAGAAGAGACCGCTTGCGCGTCGTGATGTTTGCATCGCAGCGCAGCAGGTAAGGGTGAAACGGTGGTGTAAGAGACCACCAGCTCCCTGGGTGACCGGGGAGGCTAGGTAAACCCCACCCGGAGCAAGGCCAGACAGGACACGCTTGAGGGCTGCTCGCCCGAGTGTCCGGGTAGGCTGCTGGAGGGCGTCGGCAACGGCGTTCGTAGATGGATGGCCGCCACTCCCTTTCCGGTAACGGCAGGGGATGACAGAACCCGGCGTATCGGTCGACCCATCCATTTATTACTCCCGAATTTCCGCCGTGTGAGTGATTTCACGCCGCGGGGCGGCCTTCACCGCTTCCTTCCGCCCTAGAATGGTTACTGAACGTAGATGTTCTGCCGCCGGGACTGCGTTCGCAGCCGGCGGATTTTCTTTGCTCTCGTTCAAGGCGCTGTGGGTGGACCGAAGCCCGCCGGCGCATGAGCCGCAGGACTACTCCGGGCGGCCGCTGCCATCTGCATACGAAGACGTATGTGGTTGACCCAAGGAAGGTAGTTCTGTGAGCCAGACGTCAGATTCTTGTCTTGATAAGTGGATGGGCCGGGAGGCTCTCGCCGAGGCCATGATTCCGGTGATCGGCCGGTTGTACCGGGAAAACAACGTGGTCACGAGCATCCACGGCCGGAGCCTGATCAACAAGTCCACCATGAACATCCTGAAGGCCCACCGCTTTGCGCGCCGGATGAGCAACCACGAGCTGCTGCTCGAAGAGACCGCACCGCTGCTGAACGCCCTGTCCGAGCTGGAACTCGGCGCAGCCGCCATTGATATCGCACGTTTGACAGAGAAGTTCCGGGCCGAAGGCAACGGCGCCTCGCTGGATGAGTACCTGCGTGCCGAGCTCGCCGAAATCGTGGGAAAGCGTGGCGCAGACGACCGCACCAGCACCGACGTCGTTCTTTACGGCTTTGGCCGCATTGGCCGCCTCCTGGCCCGCATCCTCATTGAGAAGGCCGGTGGCGGGCACGGCCTGCGACTCCGCGCGATCGTAGTGCGCAAGGGCGCCGAGAACGATCTTGTGAAGCGCGCCAGCCTGCTGCGTCGTGACTCGGTACACGGTTCCTTCGAAGGCACCATCCGCGTGGACGAGGAAGCCAACACCATCACCGCCAACGGCGTGCAAATCCAAGTCATCTACTCGGACAACCCGGCCACTGTGGACTACACGGCCTTCGGTATCAAGGACGCCCTGGTGGTGGACAACACGGGCCGCTGGCGCGACGCCGAGGGTCTCTCCCAGCACCTGCAGAGCAAGGGTGCTTCCCGTGTGCTGCTCACTGCACCGGGCAAGGGTGAGCTGAAGAACATCGTCCACGGCATCAACCACCGGGACATCTCCGATGATGACAAGATCGTCACCGCGGCATCCTGCACTACCAACGCCATTACGCCGGTGCTGAAAGCCATCAACGACAAGTTCGGCATCATCCACGGCCACGTTGAGACTGTGCACTCCTTCACAAATGACCAGAACCTGATCGACAACTTCCACAAGGGCGATCGCCGCGGCCGTTCCGCGGCCCTGAACATGGTCATCACGGAGACTGGTGCCGCCAAGGCCGTAGCCAAGGCACTTCCGGAACTGCAGGGCAAGCTCACGGGCAATGCCATCCGCGTTCCTACTCCGGATGTTTCCATGGCCATCCTGAACCTCAACCTTGAAAAGGGAACCACCCGCGACGAAGTCAACGACTTCCTCCGTGAGATGTCCCTGCACTCCGATCTTCGCAAGCAGATCGACTACATCGACTCTCCCGATGTTGTCTCCACTGACTTCGTTGGCTCACGCCGCGCGGGCATTGTTGATGGCCTCGCAACGATTTCCAACGACAAGAACCTCGTTCTGTACGTCTGGTACGACAACGAGTTCGGCTACTCCTGCCAGGTAGTCCGTGTCATGGAAGAAATGGCCGGCGTGAACCCGCCGTCGTTCCCGGCACGCGACGTGGTTGCTCCCATCGCAGTGCTTGAAGGCGCTGGAGCCTAAGCACGCCGAAGTATTCACGGGTTTCCCGGCTGAGTCACTGGTATCAGCCGGGAAACCTGACCAAAATGGGTTCATGGAAAACGAATCAACGTTGGAACATGAGACCACTCTGGAGCACGCCCTGGACGTCGCAAAGGCCAACCACAAACAGGCCCAAAAACTTCTGGATCAAGCTATCGCAGCCAACGCTTCCGGCGATGTTCCGGATCAGCGCGTGGAGCAACTGCGAGGCCTCCTCGCGCTGGCAACAGAGGACCTGCAGCGCGTAATGCGTGAGCAATAACCCACTGAAGCATCCCATCTCCGAAGTGTGACATCTCCTGCACACTGTGGATAACGACTCTGACTGTCGGGGCCTTGTCCTACGCTCGTAGGACATTGCTGTTTCCCCACTGGATGGAGTCCCTTGAGTATCACTTGGTCTGCCTACAAACGCGCGCGGCGACGGTCACGTCAGGCGTGGGCCATTCTGGGACTGGCCGCCGCAACCGTGGTGGCAGGGCTTTCATGGTATTTCACCACAGGACAATTCACGGCCGCTGAACCATGGGCCGCCGGCCCTAGTGAAGCGCCCGTCTACAATCCCGGCTGGATGAAACCCCTTCGCGGTGGGGTGCCCGTTGCCCCGGAAAAGGCGAGCGACGCCTTGGAGCGACTCCCGGTAAAAGGGCGCGCGGCCAAATCGGACTACGATAGGGCCGCATTCGGGCAAGCCTGGGCGGACGCTGACCGCAATGGATGCGACACCAGAAACGACATTCTCCGGCGGGACCTCTCGGCGGTCGAATTCACGGAAGGCTCCTCGTGCAAGGTTGCCGGTGGTAGCTTTCACGAACCATACACGGGGTCGCAGGTGACTTTCCGGAGGGGCCAGGACACCAGTGCCGCAGTTCAAATCGATCACGTGGTGGCCCTCGCCGACGCCTGGCAAAAGGGCGCCCAGCAACTCACTGTGCAGCAGCGGCAAATATTCGCGAACGATCCGCTGAACCTGATCGCCGCCGACGGTCCCGCCAATGTTAAGAAGGGCGCAGGTGACGCGGCCACGTGGCTGCCGGCTAACAAGAATTTTCGCTGCCACTACGTCGCCCGGCAGGTCTCCGTGAAAGCGGCCTATAAGCTCTGGATTACGCAGGCTGAAAAGGACGCCATGAAGCGGGTTTTGTCCTCGTGCCCGGAACAGCAAACCATCTACAATGCCAGGTGACCGTGCCCCAGTTGCCAGATGCCGCCGTCGTCGATCCGCTCCAGGACCACACGCTGGAGAGAGGTTTCCCGCGGGAGCTTATCCAAGTCATGGAGTCCCCGCTGCCTGAAAGTGAAGTAGATGGCATCCGTAGGAGCATCAGTGCAGCGGTCGAGCGTGAAACGTCCGGCAAACGACGCGATGTTGCTGTCCGGCAGGCGCTCGACGAGATACGGGTCCAACATCCATGAATCACACGTGGCTTTGCGCGCAGGCTTGTCAGGAAAATACCGGGGGAAGAAGGATCCCGCCTCCGCAAAACTGGCATCCACCAGCGCAGGGGAGAGGCCTCCATCTTCGGGTATATGGACGCCAAGAACCCAGCCTGAGCCCCGACCATCGGCCGGAACCAAATGAAACTGCAGTCGGCCAAGCCGGAACAAATTGCCGGCCATGTGCAACGTCAGCCAACTCCAGGTATCCAGGCCAAAACGGCCATGGACCCGCCTGTTGATACGAAGCTGCAAGCCCATGTCTGCCAAGGATGCGGCCGAGACAGCGGGACTGATTCCCAGCTCCAGATGGTAGGCGTGAACTGAGGGCGCGAAGCGGAGGAGTGCTTCGATCCACACCGTCTCCACAGCGCCGTCGGCCCGAATGCTGTCTACTGGAAAGGTCCCAAGCCGTTCCTGCATGGTCTTCATTGCCGTCAGAACAGGCTCGTCCGGGGGCGTCCCCAGAAGGTGCGCACATCCTGTGGCGTCTTCGCCGGTGATGTCCAAGAGCTCAAAAAGCTCTGCGTGAGGGCTGGCGGCCATGGCTTAGTGCCCGAACGGATCTGGGTCGACGCCAGGCATCCAGGTCAGGCCCGGCACACCCCAGCCGTTTTTCTTTGCTTGCTTGAGGGCCTTCTTCGAGTACCGGTCCACGAGACGATTGACGTAAAGCTTGCCGTCCAAATGGTCGAACTCGTGCTGCAGGATTCTGGCGAACCAGCCTGTCGCTTCGAAATCCAGGGGTTTGCCGTCGCCGTCAAAGCCCTGAACCCGTGTCCATTCAGCGCGCTGTAGCGGGTAGTACTCGCCGGGGAAGGACAAGCAGCCCTCAACGTGTTCATCGGGATCCGGAAGTGCGCCGGAGACCTTGGACAGCGTCAGGACGGGGTTGACTACGACACCCTGTTCGGGGACGTCGTCATCGTTGGCGTACTTGTAGACAAAAAGGCGTTTGCCCACGCCGATCTGGGGCGCGGCCAGCCCTACGCCGTTGGCAGCGTCATTAGTCTCGAACATGTCCGCGATCAAGGCGCGGAGTTCGTCGTCGAAAACCTCGACTTCACTTGCCCGGCGGTGCAATACAGGTTCGCCCCAAATGGTGACTGGCAGGACGGTCATCTCAGTTTTTCCTTCGTCTAGCGCTGCGGTCCGGAAGCGGCCTTGGTCCGCTTTTGGGTTAAAAGCAAAAGCCGCACCGGATAACCGGTGCGGCCTTTGTGGAAACCGGCTCTGGAGCCAATCTCGGTGGGGTGAGCTACGGGGGTTGAACCCGCGACCTCCTGGACCACAACCAGGCGCTCTGCCAACTGAGCTAAGCCCACCATGTGCCTTTTTGGACTGAACCCTTTGACCGGCTTTCCTTCAAGGCAACGACAAATAGCTTACCTGCTGTTTTGGGGTGCAAAGTCCACTTTTGCCGGTTTTGGCGAAAAAACCTCAAAAAATGGTGCAGATCACACTTTTTCGCTGGACCCCAAGGTCTCTGCGGTAGCCATGATGTCCTTGGAAATGCGCTGTGCCGTTGCCGTGTCCGGTCCCGGCGCCGGCACAAAGACAGCCTGGCGGTAGTAGCGGAGCTCGTCGATGGAGTCCTTGATGTCGCCCAGGGCGCGGTGACCGCCATGCTTGGCCGGGGACTGGAAGTACGCGCGCGGGAACCAACGGCGTGAGAGCTCTTTGATGGTGCTGACATCGATCACGCGGTAATGGAGGTGCTCTACGATGTTGGGCATGTCCCTGGCAAGGAACATACGGTCTGTTCCCACAGAGTTTCCACCCAGGGGAGCTTTGCGGGGATCCGGGACCCACTTCTCAATGTATTCAAGGACCTGTGCTTCTGCCTCTGCCATGGTCTTCCCGTGGGGGAGCTCGTCCAGGAGCTTGGAGCGGGTGTGCATGTCCCGCACGAAGTCATTCATTTGTTCCAGCGCTGCGTCATCCGGCTTGATGACGACGTCAACGCCGTCCCCCAGAATGTTGAGCTCGGAATCCGTCACCAACGCTGCAACCTCGATCAAGGCGTCGTTCGTGAGGTCCAGGCCGGTCATTTCGCAGTCGATCCAGACGATGCGTTCATTAGTAATAGGCACGCGCCAAGCCTATCCCTCAGTGGCTTACAAGTGCTCCGATGGTACGATTTTTGAGCGCGGCAGTGTCGTTTCTTCCTGTTGCCGAAAGCCCCCATGACGCAGAATTTTGACCCGAACACAGCGGGTGAACGATTGGATGACGACTACATGACGGTGCCAGTACCCGCCGCCCAGTTGGCAGGGACAGCGACGCCGTCGGCTGACGCCGTTGCCGGCGAGGTAGATAACGCACGTTCGCCGCTGATCGCCGGCTTCGTTGGTTCCATGTTCATGGTGTTTGGCTCACTGGGGGTTGGCTGGCTTGCTCCGGTCTCGGAACTTCGCCGACTCCCGCTTTTCATCTGGATGCGCACCGAAGGTGTGGGCGTCGGACTTTCCATTGTTTTACTGGCCATCGGCGGCATGCTGCTCGTCCGCGCCTGGCTTCGTCTGGGCCAGCGGGTCCGGGTCTGGGGAATGGAAGCCCGAAAAGCCACGCTGCAGGCGGTGGTGGCCTGGGGTCTGCCCATGATGTTCACTGTTCCCCTCTTCAGCAGGGACGTTTACGCGTATATCGGCCAAGGCCGGTTGATGGTGGAGGGCATCAATCCTTATGAGAACGGCATATCGGCGCTGCCCAACTACTTCCAGTTGGGAGCTGACAAGCAATGGACAGAGGCGCCGGTACCGTACGGACAGCTGTTTCTTTGGATTGAACAGTTTGTGGTGTGGGTGACCAACGTCCAACCGGAAGCAAGCATCATGCTCTTCCGCCTCGTCGCTGCAGTGGGTGTGGTTCTCTGCATCATCTATGTGCCGAAGCTGGCCGAACTCCACGGTGTAAATCCCCACAGGGCACTATGGCTGACAGCTGCCAATCCGCTCTTTCTCACTAACTTCATTGCCAGCGTCCATAACGACGCCTTGATGATCGGGCTGGCACTGGCAGGCCTGTACTACTGCGCAACCCACCGCGTCATTCGCGGACTGGTGCTGGTCACGCTCTCCATCTCAGTCAAACCGATCACGGTGGTATTCCTTCCTTTCATTGGACTTCTGTGGGCCGGCAAGCATGCCTCATGGCCGCGCAGATTCCTCTACTGGTTCCTGACAGCGGCTCTGAGCTTCGGGCTCCTCTATGCACTCAGCCTGGTCAACGGCTTCGGGTTCGGATGGATCAACGGCTTGTCGGCGCCCGGGAGCGTAGCAATCTGGTATGCGCCCGTTGGTCTTATCGGGTTGGCTGTCGGATCGATTTCCAGCGTTTTGGGATTGGACGGCCAGGTCATGGCCAAGGTGGTTTATGACGCCGGCAAGGTCCTCATGGTTGCTGCTGTTGCCTGGATGATCTTCCGGGGAGACTACGACCGGCTCATGCGGCGGCTTACGTTGGCATTTGCTGCCATTGTCCTGCTGGCACCAATGATCCAATCCTGGTACGTGGTGTGGTTGATCCCCCTGTTTGCCGTGACCGGCATCCGCAACGACTGGCAGGTCAAGGCACTGTACTTCGTTGTGTCATTCTTCATGGTCTACGCCATCTCCGACCAGTTGGACGTCTTCCCGTACCTTCAGAGTGAAGACCTGGGCTTGGCACTGTTGCTGGCCCGGATCGGGGCGGCTGTTATTGCGTTGTTCTTCGCCATTTACCTGATTTTCATGGATCCGAAGACCAAGAGCTTGTTCCGGGTGCGGGACGAATCCGGACTGCGTCCGATTATCTGAAGTCCCGGCCCTATCCGGCCTGCTGCGTTCCGCGTCAGTCGGACGGCAACAGCCGCAATGCCTCGCGGGTGGACAGCGGACTCAACGCGGCTGAGTTGTTGGCAGCGAACGCCTTGACCCATGCTGGATCTGTTTTGCTGTACTCACGGAGCGCCCACCCGATGGCCTTGCGGATGAAGAATTCATTGTCGGCGAGGTTCGCGGAGATGACCGCTGACAGGAGGCCGGTATCAGTCTCTGACTTGGCCCCTAGCTGTGCGGTGATCGCCGCCCGGCGAATCCACATGTCGTGGTCAGTGGACCACTGCAGCAGTACCGGCGTCATCGTGGGCCGGTGCGCAAGAAGAAGCGCGCAGATCCGATGTGAGACCCCATCGACGAGGTCCCACCATGCACCCGTCCGGATAATTTCCTCATATATGGGGAGCATCTGCAGGTCTTCTTTGACCATTCGCAGGCCTGTCAGGTCGATGGCTGCGTATCGCTCTTCGCGGGCCTCCGCGTTGCGCCACAGCTCAAGAACGGCTTTTTGCAGCTCAGCTGGCGAGGTCACCGGGAACTGCTTTACTGCAACCTTCGCTATCCTGCGAACCTCGGGAACCCGGACACCCCAAGAAGGCATGTCGGACTTCAAGTAAGCCTGGGCTCCGGCGCCGCGTTCGGCATCAGCGGCTGATCGGAGCGTTGATCGAATCGACTCCACGAGGACATTGGGGCTCATGCCATAACTCTAGGTCGGTGACGGACGACGGGGTGTGAGCCGCTGCGCGATAACTGTGGTCCCCGCTGTTCGGCCACCGTAGAGTGGGCATATTCGGCCCGCTGTTCCTTTTCGCGGCCATCGGCTCCCGAACTCATATCGGCAACAACGAACTCCCGCCAGCAACAACCAACTTCACATCGGCCACAACGAAGGAACCTTGATGTCAATGCTGAAATCACCGGACCAAATCGCGATGATGCGCGAGGCCGGGCGCGTAGTGGCCAATGCACTGTCCGCAGTCCGGGAGCAAGCTGAAGTGGGTGTTTCGCTTAAGGAACTCGACGACGTCGCTGCCGCCGTAATCTCCGATGCCGGCGCAAAACCTGCCTTCCTGGATTACCACCCACGCTGGGCGGCTGTGCCGTTCCCCGGCGTCATTTGTACCAGCGTCAACGACGCCGTGGTGCACGGGATCCCCAATGGATACGTCCTGGAGGACGGCGATCTGCTCAGCGTCGATTGTGGTGCCTTCGTGGAAGGCTGGTGCGGTGATGCCGCCGTCAGCTTCGTCGTAGGGGACGGAGACCCGGCGGATCATGAATTGGTGAAAGCAACGGAAGCCGCACTTGCCCGCGGTATCGACGCTGCCCGCATAGGAAACAAGATGGGTGACCTTGCCTATGCGATTGGTGGCGAGGCGAAACGTGCCGGATATGGGCTGTTGGCTGATCATGGAGGGCATGGCATAGGACGGACAATGCACGCCGAACCTCCTGTCCCTAACCTGGGACGACCTGGCCGGGGCATGAAGCTCGAAGAAGGCCTGGTCATTGCCATTGAGCCCATGTTGATCCTGGGCGGCAAGGACGACTACTACCACGACGAGGACGAATGGACTCTTCGTTCGGCAAACGGGCGACGCGCCGCCCATAGCGAACACACTGTGGCCGTCACGGCTGACGGGCCGATGATCCTCACTTTGCCGTAGTTTGCCGGGCCTCCTTATCGAGCCGCACCACGCTTTTTGAGGCGTACCACCGGCCGGCCGGGAACTGATTCGGACACGGAACTGAAGCCGGCAGCCTTGAAAAGAGAAAGCGTGCCGTGGAAGAGGTCCGAGGCCGTCACTTTGGTCCTTTGATCCGTATCCACCGGATAGGCCTCGATGACGTTCGCACCGTTGTTGAAAGCGTGATCCATCGCGGCAGAAAGCAGAGCGAACGACACTCCGGTGCGCCTGTGGTTCGGTGCTACAACAAAGCAACTGACGGCCCAAAGATCGAGGCCTTCCTCCGACCGGAGACCTGCCTCTCTGAGGACCTGGGAGCGTTTCAGGCGCGGATACTTGGCTCGTGGTTCCACTGCGCACCAGCCGACCGGACGTCCATCCCGGAACGCCAGTACGCCGGGCGCAGGACCTGTTTGGAACGATGACTTCAACAATTCCCTGCGGTCTCCGGGCGATGTTCCGGCCCAATCATTGCCGGTAAGGGCGAACCACCGGCACCAGCACCGGGAGGGTTCGCCCTTGGTTCCGAACAATTCCTCAACAGCCGCCCAGGTGGCAGGAGCTGTCTCGATCTTCGAAGCAGGATGGCCGTGTTCCATGGACCCACAATAGGCCGGGCCCGCGTTGCTGGTCCCGTGGACGCCGGAAGCGTGGTGCAACGATCACACGCCGGCACCCACCAGTTCGCCTGTTGTGGTGTTGACCAGTAGGGGACCGGTGCCATCAGGACCGTCAACGTCCCTCACGATGGACTCTTCTTCCGGTGGAACTTGTTCGTGGTCGTCCGAGTCCCAGTCATTGCTGCGGTCAGGGGTGCCGGGTGCCTCAACAGCAGGTGCTGCATCGGCAGGGGCTGAGGCGCCGGTCATTCGGGTGAAGTTGGCAGAGCCCCACATTAGGTCATGTCCCACTGATTCGGCGTCGATTTCGGCTACGTGGTAGACACGGCCCTCATGTTCCCATTGCCGCAACCGGAGCTTCCCAACGACGAGGACGCGCTGTCCCTTTTTCACGCTGCATCCAACGTGTCCGGCGAGGTAGCGGAATGACTGAACCGTGTACCAATTGGTGTTCCCGTCCACCCAGGTGTTGGTGGCGCGGTCGTAGCGGCGTTCCGTGGTGCCCAGGCGGAACGATGCCGTGGACGTGCCCCGTGTTGTGGTGGAGCTCTTGACCTCCGAGGCCACGAAGCCCCGAACGGTGATCATGTCATTCATGGTGGTCCTTCTCGGTTTGGTGAAGTGCCTGTCCGGCTCCTTCAGCTTCATCCAGGGAAGTCAGGGAGGGCAGTGCCTCATGCGCCTATGTGGATAACGGCGGCTGTGGAGGAGCAGAGGCACCTTGCATGGGATGGCAAGCAGTTGGCTGATCGCACTGTAAACTCTTTGTGGCGCCAGCGGCCCATGTGGTCTTGGCGCGAGTGCGCCCCAGTAGCTCAGGGGATAGAGCAGCGGCCTTCTAATCCGCCGGTCGGGGGTTCGATTCCCTCCTGGGGCACCGAAACATCCCCCTTGGAACAGCGTCCAAGGGGGATGTCCGCGTTAAAAGGCACTCACTCGTTAGCGCCCTTACTCGAGAAATTCCTTGATGTTTCGGAGCACCAACTCCCAAGTCGCGGTGGACTGCTCCACTGCCTCCACACTCGAATTGTTGCCCTGAATGATGGTCACTCTTGTTCCGTCAGATTCGTCAGTCACGTTGTATTCCACAGTGTGGTGGTTCTCGGGAACGTCAGGGAGCCCCGAGGATGGACTGTAATGAGTGGTCTTCAGCAACTTCGGAGGATCGAAAACAAGGATGGTGCCTCTGTCCTGGTACCGCTTCGTTCTGCCCTGAAACGTAACTTGGAAGCGCTAAACCCTAACTGGGAAAACGCTACGCCCGTCAGCACGCCCTGTGAATGGCGCTCGCAGGTGAATGGCGCACTCGTTTGTGGATGGCAGAATGGCTAGGTGATAAGCAGGCGAACCGCACAGGCATATGGCAGGGCAGCAGACGCATCGAAAGTCCGCGTAGCCGGGTTGTCGCTGATGGTCGTGGCGGCATTGACGATCACCGCTTGCACGGCAACGCCCCCGTCATCCACCGTTCAGCCCGCGGTTACTCCCTCACCGTCCGCGAGTCCGGTGGCCACGGCCACCATTGATCCGGCTGTTGCAGCAACCACCTCTGCCGTGGAGTCAACGCTGAAAACCCTGGTAGCCAGCAACCCCAAGCCCGACCGCGAAACCCTGCGTGCGGCCCTGGTTGCTGCAGGCATCCCCAACGCCAACGTAGAGGTGTCCGTGAGCCGTACGCCCACGGGCCTTGATGTGGATGCAATGGAAGCCGCAGCGCTGACGGGGGAGAGCTGCATCATGGGGCAGATCCGCGACGGCGGGGTAGTGGTTACGGTGCTGCCGGTGCTGGCCACCGGAAAATGCTTCGTGGGAGACGCCCGCTAGCTCCACCGCAGGGCTCGAATGTGAGTTATGTACGCCTACCCATTAGATTTAAGGGCATGGCGGAATTCATTTACACGATGACCAAGGCTCGCAAGGCCGTTGGCGACAAACTTATTCTGGACGACGTCAGCATGTCGTTCATCCCTGGCGCGAAGATCGGCGTCGTGGGACCGAACGGTGCTGGTAAGTCCACCATCCTGAAGATCATGGCCGGACTGGACACCCCGTCAAACGGCGAGGCCCGCCTGAGCCCCGGCTACACCGTGGGCATCCTCCTGCAGGAACCGCCGCTGAACGAGGAAAAGACCGTCCTGGGCAATGTCCAGGAGGGTGTTGGCGAGATCTACGGCAAGATCCAGCGCTTCAACGAGATCTCCGAAGAAATGGCCAACCCGGATGCGGACTACGAGACGCTCCTGGACGAGATGGGCAAGCTTCAGGAAGCCATTGATGCTGCTGATGCCTGGGACATCGATTCCCAGCTCGAGCAGGCCATGGACGCACTGCGCTGCCCGCCGGCTGATTCCGATGTCACAGTCCTCTCCGGTGGTGAGCGCCGCCGCGTAGCACTGTGCAAGCTTCTCCTGCAGAAGCCCGACCTCCTGCTCCTTGACGAGCCCACCAACCACTTGGACGCCGAGAGCGTACTTTGGCTTGAGCAGCACCTGGCTCAGTACCCCGGCGCTGTCCTTGCCGTGACCCACGACCGTTACTTCCTTGACCACGTGGCTGAATGGATCGCAGAAGTCGACCGCGGCCACCTCTATCCGTATGAGGGCAACTACTCCACCTACCTGGAGAAGAAGAAAGCCCGCCTGGAGGTCCAGGGCAAGAAAGACGCGAAGCTTTCCAAGCGCCTTACCGAGGAACTTGAGTGGGTGCGCTCCAACGCCAAGGGCCGCCAGACCAAGTCCAAGGCCCGTCTGGCCCGCTACGAGGAAATGGCTGCCGAGGCCGAGCGCACCCGCAAGCTGGACTTCGAAGAGATCCAGATTCCGCCTGGACCGCGCCTGGGTTCTTTGGTCATCGAGGCCAAGAACCTGAAGAAGGGCTTCGACGATCGGGTGCTGATCGAAGACCTTTCCTTCTCGCTGCCCCGCAACGGCATCGTCGGCGTCATTGGACCCAACGGTGTGGGTAAGTCCACGCTGTTCAAGACGATCGTCGGTATGGAGCCTTTGGACGATGGTGAGCTCAAAATCGGCGAGTCCGTGAAGATCTCCTACGTGGACCAGTCCCGTGGCGGCATCGATCCCAACAAGTCCCTGTGGGAAGTTGTCTCCGAAGGCCATGACTTCATCCAGGTCGGCCAGGTTGAAATGCCTTCGCGTGCCTACGTTTCGGCGTTTGGTTTCAAGGGACCGGACCAGCAGAAAAAGGCGGGTGTCCTCTCCGGTGGTGAGCGCAACCGCCTGAACCTGGCCCTGACGCTCAAGCAGGGTGGCAACCTCCTGCTCCTTGACGAACCTACTAACGACCTCGACGTCGAAACCCTGAGCAGCCTTGAGAACGCCCTTCTCGAGTTCCCGGGCTGCGCCGTAGTGGTATCGCACGACCGTTGGTTCCTGGACCGGGTTGCGACCCACATCCTCGCCTATGAAGGTGACGACGAGAACCCCTCCAAGTGGTACTGGTTCGAGGGCAACTTCGACTCCTACGAGGAGAACAAGGTGGAGCGCCTCGGCCCCGATGCCGCAAAGCCGCACCGGGTGACCCACCGCCGCCTGACCCGCGACTAGTAGTAAGCCGCAAACACAAGAGGCCGGTCCCAGCAGGGATCGGCCTCTTGGCTTTAAGGCAAGGCTACGGAATCCGGACCATGCCTTCTTGGGCCACCGTGGCAACATGCTGCCCATCCCGGTTGAAGATGCGTCCCGTGGCGAGTCCCCTGGCACCCTGGGCACTGGGGGATTCCTGCACATACAGCATCCACTCGTCCACCCGCACGGGACGGTGCCACCACATGGCGTGATCGAGGCTGGCAACGCTCATGCCCGGCGTCATCCAGGCCAGGCCGTGCTTTCGGAGGATGGGTTCCAGCAGCGTGTAGTCGCTCGCGTACGCCAAGGCGGCCCGGTGAAGGTTGGGGTCATCGGGAAGGGGGCCCATGGTCTTCATCCAGACAGCATTAGTAGCTACATGATCGGTGGGTGGGGACACATAGAGCGCGGGGTCGATGTGGCGGACGTCGAAGGGCCGCTCTGAAGACATGTGCCGTGCCATGGGGTGATCGTAGTGGGACAACAGCTCGGCGGTGCTGGGCAGGGTTTCCGGATCAGGGATGCCCTCGGGCATCTGTGCCTGATGGTCCAGGCCGCTGTCTTCCACCTGGAAGGAAGCGATCATTGAGAGAATCGGTACGCCGTCCTGGTAGGCATGTACGCGGCGGGCCGAGAAGGACCGGCCATCCCGCAGCCTCTCAACACCGAAGGTGATGGGTTTGTTGGCATCACCCGGACGGAGAAAGTATCCGTGCATGGAGTGCGCCACCCTGTCCGGCTCAACGGTCCTCATGCCGGCCATCATGGACTGCGCCAGCACCTGGCCACCAAAAACGCGGTGCCTGGGTTGCTTTTGGGACGGCCCCAGGAAAATGTCCTCGTTGGTGCGGGCTCCGTCAAAGTCACCAAGATCCAGCAGGCCAATCAGCACTTCCATGGGGTCTTCTACGGGTGCGTCCACCTCGAGGCCAGCGTTCGTGTCAGTCATGGTTCGACTTTAGACGGCACCCCAACCCCTCTCAACCGGGGACATGCCGGTAGAGTCGATGATGTGACAGACGTCTTGACCCAGTCCTTCCGCTTCGCCGATCCCCGCGACCTCGCTGACCTGCGAACCTTCGTTACGCGGGCAAAGAGCATCGACGACGGCGCTATCCGCCTTCAGGCCACGGGCAATGTCCTGGCTGCCTACGTGTGTGTGCTGAGGCCCCGCATCCTGGGCGAATCAACCCCTACAATTCTTGGCCTGCGAACCATGGCCCTGGCAGAGCCTGCGCAAGCCGACGTGACGGTGACGCTCGCGTCCGTTATGGACCGGCTGGCCCGCTCAGGGGCCGAGGATGTGGAACTGCCCATCCCGCCGTCGACAGTTTCTGAATCCTGGGCGGGCGTTGGCGCGCCGCGGACCGGCTGGGAAGCCCAAGGAACTGTTCCCGACGCCGACCTCAAGTCTGCGGCGGAGGCCGGCATTGCGGAGGTGGCGGGCGTCATTCCCGCTTTGGCGGGTGCCGCAGTGGTCAACACAGCCAGGGCCGCAGTGTGGGGCCGGGAACTACCCGGTCTGGACGGGTTGCCGGCAGGTGCGGCTTTCGCCGCTTTCGCTTTGGGTTTCCTGGGCGGGTCTGAGCAGAAGGTCTTCCGCAATGGCCGCTGGTTCCGCCTGAGCGGCCCTCGCGGCCATGTGCTGGTCCGGACCGGAGCAGGCCTGGGGCTCGGTTTCTAGGACCTAGGCCTCAGGGCCGGCCGAAGGGCTATTGACCATGGTCAGCGCTGCGCGCTCCATGTAGTCCCACAGCGTGCCCTCATGCAACGGCGAGAGCTCCAAAGAGTCCACGGCCGTGCGCATATGAAACAACCAGCGGTCCTTGGCTTCGGGGGTCACCCGGAACGGCATATGGCGCATGCGCAACCGTGGGTGGCCGCGTTCTTCGCCATAGGTGGTTGGACCGCCCCAGTATTGCTCCAGGAACATGAGGAAGCGGCGCTTTGCCGGTTCGAGGTCCTCTTCGGGGTACATGGGTCGAAGCAACGGGTCCGTGGCTACGCCGTCGTAAAAGACGTCGATGAGCTTGACGAACGTCTCATGGCCGCCGACTGCCGCGTAGAAGCTGTCCGTGTAGGCGGGCTGGCTGAACGGGTCGTTCTGCATCAGCTGGCGTCGGGGGCCCGCCTGCGGTGCTGGCGGTTGCCCACCTGCAGTGTTACTCATTGGACTTCTCCTCGGCTTTGGTGACGCGCGGTGCGCCTGCTGTGACGGGCGCAGCTGCAGCGCCTGGTTCGTCGCTGGTGTCAGGTGTCTCCAGCGGTACGTAGTCGCCCTGCGAACGGTTGCCCACGCGGAGGATTTCGCCGTTGCGAAGGTACCAGATGGCGCCGTCTTCAGCGCGGACCCGGGTAATGCGCAGGCCCACCGATTCAACGGTACCAATGACTTCGCTGGTAACGATCACGTCGCCGATTCCGTATTGGTCCTCAATGGTGATGAAGATTCCCGCGAGGAAGTCGCGGATCAACTGCTGGGCGCCGAAACCGATGGCAACACCGAGGATGCCCACGCTGGTCAGGAGCGGTGCGACGTCCACGTTCATGTATTTGAGGACGTAGATGATCACGATCACCACCACCACAACGCTTACAAGGCTTGTCAGCAACGAGCCGATGGTCTCGGCGCGCTGGGAGCGTCGTTCATGGTCCAATGCACGGATTGCGGGTTGCACCCACTTGAAGTGTGGCTTCTTGAAGAAAGAACTGCCCGCCGAGACTCGTCGCGTAATGCGCAGGATGATGAACCGCGCCACGATCCACACAGCCAGGCCTACGCCCACTGTGATGAGGATCGACATGAGGTCGATTTTTTCGGGTTCGATGTTGATGGTTTCCGCCAGGGGGATGGAGGTCAAGGTGGAATAGCTCCTTGTCGTCGGCCCGTGTTCGCCGGGCGCGGAACACTCTGTCCACCTACAACCCTAGCGCCGTAGCGTGACGGTATGCGCATCCTGGTCTTGGGCGGTACCGCCTTCTTGTCAGCAGAAATCGCCCGGCAGGCTGTTGAAGCCGGGCATGAGGTCACCTGTTTGGCGCGCGGCAGTTCAACAAGCCCGCCCGACGGCGTCACTTGGGTCAGGAGCGACCGCGCGGCGGGTGCAACGGCCTTCGCGGAGATCGGCGGACGCTGGGACGAAGTGGTGGATGTCTCCCGGGATCCGGTACAGGCGCGTGTGGCACTGGACGTGCTGGGCCCTTCTGCCGCTCATTGGACCTTTGTTTCAAGTTGCTCCGTGTACGCGGACCACTCAATGCCTGACGCGGATGAGAATGCGGCCCTCTTGGAGCCCTTGCCTGAAGGCCAGGCAGGGACCCCGGAAACGTATGGGGAGTCCAAGTCGGCGATCGAGCAAATGACGCTTGCCGCTGTGGGGGAAAAGGCGCATATCGTCCGGGCGGGACTCATTGGCGGACCCGGAGACGGCACCGACAGATACGGTTATTGGCCTGCCCGATTCGCTGCGAACACTGACACGGTACTGGTCCCGGACATCCCGGACGACGCCACCCAGATCATTGATGTCCGGGACCTCGCGGCGTGGATCCTGCAGTCCGCGGAGGAAGGGCTGACGGGAATTTACAACGCGTTGGGAGAGGTAGTGCGGTTCGAGGACTACATCGCCGAGTCGCAGCGGGCGGTTGGAACCCCGGACGTCGTCGTGCCTGACGTGGATTGGCTCGTGCAGCACGGTGTCGAGTACTGGTCCGGCCCGGATTCCCTGCCTCTGTGGCTCCCGTCAGGCCATGACGGCTTTCAGGCGCGGAGCAACCGGGCGGCACGTGAGCGCGGAATGGTCCTGCGGCCGTGGCAGGAAACCCTGGCGGCCACGCTCGAGGATGAACGGGCGCGAGGCCTGGACAGGGAACGAAAAGCCGGCCTGAGCCGTGAAACGGAACAAAGGCTGGTGGCACTCTGGCAGCTCGAACAGCGTTAGGCTGCTGCCGCCGTCGTGATCGGTTCGTGGAGTACCGGGAAGTTGACGCTGCGGGCGATGAAGCAGACCTGGTTGGCTTCGTGGTGAAGCTGCGGGACCAAGCTTTCGTGGGCGGGATCGGCAATGATGACGTGAGGCTTCAGGGTGACGCTTTCGAACTGCCCGCTGCCGTCCCGGTTGAGCTTCATGAGGCCTTCGGCGTTGTCCTCGTAGCCGGTCACTACCACTCCGTGTTTGACGGCCACGTGCAGGAAGGACAACATGTGGCATTGCGAGAGGGCCGCAAGTAACAACTGTTCCGGGTTGTAGCGTGTCCGGTCGCCGTGGAACGTCGGATCTGCTGAGCCCTTCAAGGTGGGCAAGCCACTGATTTCGACGTCGTGATCCCTTGAATATCCCCGGTAGCTGGCCGTGCCTTCGCCGAGGTTTCCGGTCCAGCGGACGGTCAGTGCGTAATGGTGTTCGTGGAGGCCCATGCGGACAGTTTAGCCTTGGGGCCACTACCGTCCGCACGGGCCTCACGATTCTGCGGGCTTAGACGTCTGCTGCCCGTGCGCGCAGTGCCCGGGCTACGCTGTCCCGGTTTTCCAGCATCATGCGGCGCAGTGCTGCGCTCTCCTCCGGAAGACCGGCCAGGAACTGGTCCGTGCGATCCACTGTGGCCTGCGTGGTGAGCTGTGCCGGGTAGAGACCCACCACAATCTGCTGGGCCAGGGCGTGCGTTCGGTCCTCAACGATTCCAGGTACGGCCTCGAAGTACTTCTCCGCGAAAGGTTCCAACAAGCCAGTGTCCACGACTCGCATGAAGCCAGCCACGGCTGAGGCTTGCAAGGCGTTGGAGAGTTCTCCTTTGACCACGATCGAGTCCCAGGCTGCTGCCTTGGCCTCCGGCGTGGGGATGGCTGCTGTCGCCTGGGCTGCTGCATTTTGGCCGTTGGAAGTGTTGTCCCGGGAAAGCTCCTCGTCGATCCGGGCTTGGCCCTGCCGGCCGCCGGCAACAAGGGCCGTCAGCAGTTCCCAACGCATGTCTTGGTCGATGCTGAGTCCTTCGAGGGTCTCCGTACCGTCCAAAAGGGCCTGAAGACGGTCGAACTGTCCGCCACTGCGGGCCAGCTGGGCATACGACTTGGCGAACTGCAGCTGGGCATCCGAACCTGCGACAGCTGCCGATGCGAGCTCCCACAACTTGTCCGCAGCCGCGGTCGTTGAGTCAAGCTTGTGATCGGCGGCCACGAAATAGGTCAAGGTGGTGGCGAGCTGGCGCAGCTGGACCAGGATCACGGAGGAATCTGTTTCCGAGGCGATGTTCGCCAGGATCAGTTCTACGTAGCCGCGGGCCGGGGTTTCGCCGTCGCGGGCGGCGTCCCAGGCCGAACCCCACACCAATGTGCGGGGCAGGCTGGTGGCGAAGTCCTTCAGGTGGGCTTTGGCGGTGGCAAGGGAGTGCTCATCGAGGCGGACCTTGGCATACGCGAGGTCATCGTCGTTCAAAAGGATCAGGTCCGGCCGGGCTTTGCCAACCAAGGCAGGTACGTCGGTACGGGGGCCATCGACGTCGAGTTCCTCGCGGTGGGTCCGCTCCAGCTTGCCTTCGCCCGAAAGCGAGTAGAAGCCAACGGCCAGGCGGTGCGGGCGGAGCGTGGGCTGTTCGTCGATCGCGGTCTGCAGGATCGCGAAATCGGTAATGTTGCCGTCCGCGGCAACGGTCAGCTCCGGGGCGAGGGTGTTCACACCTGCAGTTTCGAGCCAGAGCTTGCCCCACGCGTCCAGGTCGCGGCCGGACGCAGCTTCGAGCTCCACCATGAGGTCCGCGAGCTCGGTGTTTTTCCAAGCGTGCTTGGCGAAGTACGTGCGGACGCCTGCCATGAACTGTTCAGGTCCCACCCAAGCCACCAACTGTCGTAGGACAGAGGCGCCCTTGGCGTAGGTGATGCCGTCGAAGTTCACCTCGACGTCTTCGAGGTTGTTGATCTCGGCGAAGATCGGATGCGTGGTGGGCAACTGGTCCTGCTTGTAGGCCCAGGACTTTTCCACGGAGGCGAACGTGGTCCAGGCCCGGTCAAATTCGGTGTTCTCTACGGCGGCCAGGTGAGACATGTATTCGGCAAAGGATTCGTTGAGCCAGAGGTCGTTCCACCAACGCATGGTTACCAGGTCCCCGAACCACATGTGCGCCAGCTCGTGCAGGACCGTGATGGCGCGCCGCTCAATCTGTGCACCCGTGACCTTTCCACGGAAAACGTAGCCCTCCAGGATGGTCACGGCACCGGCATTCTCCATGGCTCCGGCATTGAACTCCGGGACGAAGAGCTGGTCGTACTTCTCGAACGGGTACGGGAACCCGAATTGTGCCTCGAAGAACTCGAAGCCTTGGCGGGTCAGTTCAAAGATGTTGTCCGCGTCGAGGTACTGCATGAGTGACTTGCGGGCAAATACTCCCAGCGGGATGACGCGGCCATCTGAGCTGGTGACCTCGGAGCGGACCGACTGGTACGGTCCGGCGATCAAGGCGGTGACATAGGAAGACAGTCGGGGCGTGGGGGCAAATTTCCACACCGAACGTGCGGTGCCGTCATCGGCGCCAGGGGCTTCAACGGGAACCGGCGTGGGGGAGTTGGAGATCACGTCCCAATGCGAAGGAGCAGTGACGGTAAACGTGAAGCTGGCTTTCAGGTCGGGCTGTTCAAAGACGGCGAACATGCGCCTGGAGTCAGGAACTTCGAACTGCGTGTAGAGGTAAACCTCACCATCAACAGGGTCAACGAATCTGTGGAGTCCCTCACCGGTGTTCATGTAGGGAGCGTCTGCCACCACCACGAGTTCGTTGTCCGCTGACAGATCCGGGAGCTGGATGCGGACGCCGTCAGAGGCCTCAGCGGGGTTCAGCTCGGTGCCGTTGAGCGTCACGCTGTGGACCGCTGCGGTGATGGCATCGATGAACGTGGACGATCCGGGCTCCGCGGAAAACTTCACAACAGTGGTGGAGCCGAAGGTCTCTGCTCCCTGGGTCAGGTCCAGGGTGACGTTGTACGACTCGACGTTGAGTAGTTCGGCGCGCGTGGCGGCTTCATCGCGCGTAAGATTCAGGCCTGGCAAGTGGTGCCTCCGGAGATTTGGGATGGCCGGCCCGTCATGGCCGGTCGCTGGTGTGAAGTCATTCTTTCACTCCACGCCGTGAAGGCAAGGAGCGGGCACCACAGTGTCGCGCCACGGAGTAGCGTTGGATTATGGCATCGTTCCGGGACACCCTCGATTTCCGCGCACTGAGGTTTGCGGTCGCCTTTCCGTTGCTGCTCGCCGTCGGGTTTGTCGTGTGCGCCCAGATGCTGCGCAACGACCTCCCAAACCCGGTCGCCGTTATGTGGAGCGCCGACGGCGGCTCTTCCTTCGCTCCTTTCGGCGCCTACGTGGCAGGCGGCGCTGCCCTTATCACCTTCTGCGGTTGGGCAGTCTTCCTCCAAGCGGTGTCGATTTCCCGGCCGGTGGTCATGCGCCGCGTCATGATGGGTGTGGGCCTCATGGTCAGCCTTTTCATCACCACAGTGTTGGCTGCAGGTTTGGTCGGCCAGTCCGGGCTGGCGGACGCGCGCGAGTCCCACGTTGATCCGATCGTGCTGGCCATGGGCAGCGGAGCCGCTGTTGCGCTGGGCGTCGTCATGATGTTCGCCTTTAAGCCGGACCCTCGTTGGACCAGGGAAGATGACGTTGCGCTGGAAGAAGAGTTGCGACTTCTCGAAGATCCCGATCTCGCCCGCGACACGCTCCGGCTGTGGGTGCATGCCCGGAGTTCCGTTTTCGTCATGATCATAGTCTCGGCACTGTTCCCCGCTGCGCTGATAGCGGTGGCAGTTCCGTGGTTGGGTGCCTTGGTAGCAGCGGCGGCCCTCATCGGCGCAGGTTTCCTGTTCGCACGGGTGCGGGCGGACAGGGGAGGGTTGCAGGTATTCGCCGGCGGGATCGTCCGCGTCCTGACCGTCCCCGCCGTCGACATCGCTGGGGCAGCCCCTGCGGACGTAAAGGCGGCAGATTATGGTGGGTGGGGCTGGCGGCACCATGACGACGCGACAGCGATGCTCGTCAGCAGTGGCCCGGCCGTCGTCGTAAGGAAACTCAACGGAGGCCGCGTGGCACTTAGCGCAGGGACCCAGGCTTCCGCAGACAAGCTGGCCGGTGTTCTCAACAGGGCGGCGCATCGCGCCCATGGCGACGGGCAGGCCCAACAACCCGGGTAGCGGTACCCTAGGTAGCGCATCCCTCAACGCCGCGCCCGG
Organism: Paenarthrobacter sp. TA1.8; assembly: GCF_048595705.1. Lineage (NCBI taxonomy): Bacteria > Bacillati > Actinomycetota > Actinomycetes > Micrococcales > Micrococcaceae > Paenarthrobacter > Paenarthrobacter sp. TA1.8. Next base: position 2,748,694 of record NZ_CP184287.1, on the reverse strand, counting down.
CCATATGCCGTACCCGCGCGCCAGAAAGAATGGACTTCCTGTGACTACACCCCGCGTCCACATCGCCACGGACCACGCCGGCATGGAACTTAGCGCCCACCTGGTCAGCCACCTCACGGCCAAAGGCTACGAAGTGGTGGATCACGGGCCCAAGGAGTATGACGCCCTGGATGACTACCCCTCCTTCTGCATCAATGCCGGCCTTGCTGTGGTGGCAGACCAGAAAGCCGGTGTGCACGCTCTCGGCATCGTGCTGGGCGGCTCGGGCAATGGGGAACAAATTGCTGCCAACAAGGTCAACGGCGTCCGCGCGGCCCTGGCCTGGAACCTCTCCACCGCGAAGTTGGCCCGCGAACACAACGATGCCAACGTTGTGGCCGTTGGCGGACGCCAGCACACCGTTGAAGAGGCCACGGAACTCATCGAAGCCTTCCTTCAGGAACCCTTCAGCAACGACGAACGCCACGTTCGCCGGATCGGAAAAATTGCGGTGTACGAAACCACCGGCGAGATCGTCGAGTAGTGCCTGAGGGGCATTCGGTCCATAGGCTGGCCCGCCAGTTCCAGGATGTTTTTGGCGGCCGGTGTTTGGATGTCTCCAGCCCGCAAGGGAGGTTTGCCGTCGGCGCGGAGCTACTCACCGGGCACGCCATGGTTGAAGCCACTGCCCATGGCAAGCAGCTCTTTCTCAGGTTTGACCACGAGCTGTTCCTGCACGTCCACCTGGGCCTCTATGGGGCCTGGAGCTTTGGCGGAGATAGTTCCTTCACGGGCGCATCCAGCATAGGGGCTCCGCGTCGTATCGGCGAACGGGAGGCAGGTCCGTCTTCCGACGACGGCGATTACGCCGGCCCGCCTCCTCCCGTGGGCGCGGTGCGTGTCCGGCTGGTGTCCGGGCACGGCTGGGCTGATCTCCGTGGTGCCACCACCTGTGCCGCCATCACTGCGGCCGAGGCAGCCGCCGTGTTGGCGCGGCTGGGCCCGGATCCGCTGCACAATCGCCGGGGTGACCGTGAGGAGTTCATCCGCCGCCTTCGCCGCCGCAAGACTGCGGTGGCCCTGCTTTTGATGGATCAGTCCGTCCTGGCCGGCGTCGGCAACATCTACAGGGCCGAGGTTTTGTTCCGGCAAGCGGTCGATCCGTGGACACCGGGGAGCAGCATTGATGCGGAAACCGCTGGCCGTCTCTGGGACGACACCGTGGACACCATGTCCGACGGCGTCCGTGACGGACGTATTGTTACGACGCCCCCGACGCTGTGGACCGGCGGTGGTGCTGTAGCGCCCGACGCCGATGCCCACTTCGTCTATAAGCGGGACGGCATGCCCTGCCGGGCGTGCGGGACGCTCGTGGGGATGACGGAAATCGGTGCGCGCAAGCTGTATTGGTGTCCCGGCTGCCAGGTGTAGAAGTTCATCTTTGAATAAGAGAAAAAGGGCCCCGATCCGTTGATCGGGGCCCTTTTGCGTGGAGGGGACGACGGGAATCGAACCCGCGTAATCAGTTTGGAAGACTGAGGCTTTACCATTAAGCTACGTCCCCAGGACGGATATCCTTGTTCAGGACATCTTCCTGGTGGCTGTTGAAGCCGGGTACTACTAAACCTAATTCCGGCGGCAGTGTCAAATGTGCATTCTGGGCTCGCTTGCCCGTAGACTGTCCTGTGCGTTCGGGGTGTAGCTCAGCTTGGCTAGAGCGCCTGCTTTGGGAGCAGGAAGTCGCAGGTTCAAATCCTGTCACCCCGACTCTGTGTTTGTGTCCGCTTCAGGGGCACGACAGAAACCCATACCCACAAAATCAGGAGTACTTAGACTGTGAAGAGCGCTGTCGAGAACCTCACCGCAACGCGGGTCAAGCTCAACGTTGAGGTTCCCTTTGAGGAACTGAAGCCGAGCATCGATGCCGCGTACAAGACCGTTGCTTCGCAGATCCAGGTTCCCGGATTCCGCAAGGGCAAAGTTCCCTCCAAGCTGATCGACCAGCGCGTTGGCCGTGGCTATGTTCTGGAGACTGCCATCAACGATGGCCTCAACGGCTGGTACCAGGCTGCAGTTCAGGAAACGGGTGTTCGCCCCCTGAGCCGTCCCGAAGTTGAAATCACCGAGGTTCCGGACCCGTCCGCAACCGATGGCGAACTCAAGTTCCAGGTGGAGATCGACGTCCGCCCCGAGATCGAGCTGCCGGACTACGCCGGCATCAAGGTTGAGGTTGCGGCTGCTGAGTCTTCCGAAGCTGACGTTGATAAGGCGCTGGACGAACTGCGCGGCCGCTTCGGCACGCTGAAGTCCGTTGAGCGTCCGGCCAAGAACGACGACTTCCTGACCATCGACATCACCGCCACGATTGACGGCGAAGACATCGATTCCGCTTCCGGCCTTTCTTACCAGGTTGGTGCCGGCACCATGCTCGAAGGCCTCGACGAAGCCGTGACAGGCCTCTCCGCCGACGAAGAAGCAATTTTCGAGACCACGCTGGTTGGCGGCGACCACGCCGGCGAGTCCGCTCAGGTGAAGGTTGTTGTCAAGGCTGTCAAGGAGCGCGAGCTCCCCGAGGCAAACGACGACTTCGCTCAGCTCGCCTCGGAGTTCGACACCCTTACTGAGCTCCGTGAGGACCTCGCCAAGCAGGCTGCGGACTCCAAGGTAGTCGAGCAGGGCGTTGAAGCACGCGACAAGGTCTTGGACAAGCTCGTTGAGCTCGTTGAAGTTCCCGTTCCGGATTCCGTCGTTGAGGAGCAGATCGAAGCTCACTTCAACCCGGAGAACGCACACGGCGAAGGTGAACACGACACCGAGGAACACCGCGCCGAGGTCAAGGCCAACACCGAGCGTGCCTTCCAGAACGAGATCATCCTGGACGCCATTGCGGACAAGGAAGAAGTAGACGTCAGCCAGAACGAGCTGATCGACTACATCGTTACCACCGCAAGCCAGTACGGCATGGATCCCAACCAGTTCGCCCAGATCATTGATCAGAGCGGCCAGGTTCCCATGATGGTTTCCGAGGTTCGCCGCCGCAAGGCCCTTGCCGTTGTGCTGGGTCAGGCTGAGGTAGTCGACTCCGAGGGCAACAAGGTCGACCTCACTGACTTCGTACGCCCCGCCGGCGAAGCAGCAGCCGAAGAGGCTGCAGCGGTTGAGGCAAACGAAGAAGGCGACGTTGTCGCAAGCGACGACCCCGCAGCAGTGAAGTTCTAGTCAACGACTTCAACCGGCCCCGGATCTCTTGATCCGGGGCCGGTTTGCTTTAAGGCTGAACATTGGTGCTGAACGCAGACGTGCGCCGTCAGCGAACAGTGCGATTTCGGCGAACAAATCACCCGCGAAAACGGTTAGTGTCCAAGTAGTGAAGTTCAGTGAGGTCACTGGCACCAGCGAGAGGTAAGTACTTATGTCACAGCAATCAGAGGCTCCCCGGATGGCAACTGTCGATCCCGCAGCCCAGGACAACTACATCTACAACCGCCTGCTGAAAGAGCGCATCATCTGGCTCGGCTCTGAGGTCCGTGACGAGAACGCCAACGCCATCTGCTCGCAGCTCCTCCTCCTCTCGGCCGAAGACCCGGAGAAGGACATCTACCTGTACATCAACTCACCGGGTGGATCCGTGACGGCCGGCATGGCCATCTACGACACCATGCAGTTCATCCCGAACGACGTCGTCACCGTGGCAACCGGCCTGGCAGCGTCGATGGGTCAGTTCCTTCTTTCCTCCGGCACCAAGGGCAAGCGTTACGCAACGCCCAACGCACGCATCCTGATGCACCAGCCCTCGGGCGGCATCGGCGGCACGGCGTCGGACATCAAGATTCAGGCAGAACTGATCCTGCACATGAAGAAGGTCATGGCCGAACTCACGGCAGAGCAGACCGGGCAGTCCGTGGAGACCATCCTCAAGGACAACGACCGCGACAAGTGGTTTACGGCTCCTGAGGCCCTGGAGTACGGCTTCTTCGACAAGATCTCGGCGCACGCCGGTTCTGTTGCCGGTGGCGGCGGAACGGCCAACCAGTCGAACTCCGAAAACTAACCGGCACAAAGAACCACTGAAACCCCAGGAGTAAAGAACATGAACTACAACTTCGGATGGTCTGCCGGCAATCTCCCGTCCAGCCGTTACGTCCTGCCCCAGTTCGAGGAGCGCACGCCTTACGGCTTCAAGCGCCAGGACCCGTACACCAAGCTGTTCGAGGACCGCATCATCTTCCTTGGTGTCCAGGTCGACGATGCGTCCGCTGACGACATCATGGCGCAGTTGCTGGTCCTTGAGTCGACTGATCCGGACCGTGACATCACCCTGTACATCAATTCGCCGGGTGGCTCGTTCACTGCCATGACGGCCATCTACGACACCATGCAGTACATTCGTCCGGAGATCCAGACGGTGTGCCTTGGACAGGCAGCCAGCGCCGCTGCGGTCCTGCTGGCTGCTGGTACACCCGGGAAGCGCCTGGCCCTGCCGAACGCCCGCGTCCTGATTCACCAGCCGGCTCTTTCCGGCGGTCAAGGCGGACAGGCCTCGGACCTCGAGATTCAGGCGGCCGAAGTCATGCGTATGCGCACCTGGCTCGAGGACACGCTGGCGCACCACTCAGGCCGTACGTCCGAGCAGGTAAACAACGACATCGAGCGAGACAAGATCCTCACTGCGGCGGACGCCCTGAGCTACGGTCTCATCGACCAGGTTCTGGACTCCCGTAAGATCAAGCCCCAGGCAATCGCCCGGTAGAGCACGGATTTCGACGCCGGTGCGGTTCACGAAATATGGACCGCACCGGCGTTCTGTTTCCACCCAAGCAGCCCATTGTGACCTAGAGTGGATGTTGTCACGGTGGTGCCAACCGCGGCGTGGCCGCACACCTGGGTACGGCGCGGAGCCGCATCACCCGTATGCAACGAAGGGATTCCCACATGGCTCGGATTGGCGAGAGCACGGATCTGCTGAAGTGTTCTTTCTGCGGAAAGAGCCAGAAGCAGGTACGGAAGCTGATTGCCGGGCCCGGTGTCTACATCTGCGATGAGTGCATCGAGCTTTGCAACGAGATCATCGAAGAGGAACTCGCTGAAGTCTCCGATCTCGGTAGTTTCGAGCTGCCCAAGCCTCGTGAGATCTTCGACTTCCTGCAGGAATACGTCATCGGCCAGGAGCCCGCCAAGCGTTCCCTGGCGGTAGCGGTCTATAACCACTACAAGCGCATTCAGGCCGGTCACGCGCCCAAGGCGGGCAGCCTCGGCGAGGGTTCGCACCATGAGGACGTTGAGATCGCCAAGTCCAATATCCTGCTGATCGGGCCTACGGGTTGCGGCAAGACTTACTTGGCGCAGACACTGGCTCGTCGCCTTAATGTGCCGTTTGCCGTAGCTGACGCCACTGCGTTGACGGAAGCCGGCTATGTTGGCGAGGACGTCGAGAACATCCTGCTCAAGCTCATCCAGGCTGCTGACTACGACGTCAAGAAGGCCGAGCAAGGCATCATCTACATCGACGAGATCGACAAAATTTCCCGCAAGAGTGAGAACCCGTCGATCACCCGCGATGTCTCGGGCGAAGGTGTACAGCAAGCACTCTTGAAAATCCTGGAGGGCACAGTCGCCTCCGTTCCACCCCAAGGCGGCCGGAAGCACCCGCACCAGGAATTCATCCAGATCGACACCACCAATGTTCTCTTCATTGTGGCCGGCGCGTTCGCCGGGCTGGAAGACATCATCGGTTCGCGCTCCGGACGAAAGGGCATCGGCTTTGGTGCGCCGCTCAACGAGGCCCGGGACAACGTGGATACTTACGGCGAAGTCATGCCGGAGGATTTGCTCAAGTTCGGCCTCATCCCGGAATTCATCGGGCGGCTCCCTGTCATCACCACGGTGTCCAGCCTCGATCGGCCGGCGCTGATCCAGATCCTCTCTACCCCAAAGAACGCTTTGGTGAAGCAGTACCAGAAGATGTTCCAGTTGGACGGCGTAGAGCTGCAGTTCGACGACGACGCCTTGGACGCCATAGCGGACCAGGCCCTTGAACGTGGCACTGGTGCACGTGGCCTGCGGGCCATCATGGAAGATGTGCTGCTGCCCGTTATGTTCGATCTCCCCAGCAGGGATGACATCGCAACTGTGGTGATCACGGCGGACGTGGTGGCCAAGAAGGCCCAGCCCACCATGATCGCCCACGACGTCGTGGCCAAGCGCCGGAATAAGTCGGCTTAGCCTCCTGTTGGCCTAAACAAGACATGGTTCCGCTGGGACCTTGGTCATGCCACTTTCGCACCTTTTAGAGGAGTTCCCTGTGCCCGAGCAGACTTCGACCGAACAGCTTATGTCCGAAGAGAACGTCAACAAGGCCGATTTCTGGTTCGACCCCGTATGCCCCTTCGCGTGGATCACGTCGCGCTGGATCGGCGAGGTGGAGCAGGTACGGGGCATCGAGACCGAATGGCACGTCATGAGCCTCTCGGTGCTCAACGAGGGCCGTGACCTTCCCGATAACTACCGGGCCATGATGGACGATAGCTGGGGGCCTGTTCGAGTGATCATCGCAGCCCAGGAGCTCCACGGCAGCAGGTACGTCAAGCCTTTGTATGACGCCATGGGGGAGCAGATCCACCACGAGGGTAACAAGGACCGGGCTTCCGTGATCCAGAAGGCCCTCGCCGACACCGGACTGCCCGCTGACCTGGCACGCTTTGCCGGCTCAGATGAATACGATGCCCAGCTGCGCGCCAGCCACGAAGCCGGTATCTCGCTGGTGGGGCAAGACGTCGGAACTCCCGTGGTAGCCGTCAATGGCACGGCGTTCTTCGGTCCTGTCCTTACACGGATTCCCCGGGGCGAAGAAGCAGGAAAGCTCTGGGACGCCACGGTGACTTTGGCTGGCTACCCCCACTTCTTCGAGCTGAAGCGCAGCCGAACTGAAAGCCCTGAGTTCAACTAGCGGCGCAGCGCTACTTCAAGAACCGTGAGGTCCTGCGGTCGGCGAGGATCTTCCCGTTGGTCTGGCATGTAGGGCAGTACTGAAGTGAGGTGTCCGCGAAGGACACCTCACGGACGGTATCTCCACACACAGGGCAAGGCTGGCCCGTCCTGGCATGCACCCGGAAATTGCTGCGCTTAGTGTCCTTGAGTTCGCTTGAAGGCTTGCCCGCAGCTGCGTTGACGGCGCCCACCAGAACTTCCTGCATGGCTTCATAGAGCCGGGCCACCGTTGCCTGGTCCAAGGACTTAGCGGTGGCAAAAGGTGAAATTTTCGCGGCGTGGAGAATCTCGTCGCTGTAGGCATTGCCGATTCCAGCGATCACGCTCTGGCTGCGGAGCAGACCTTTGATTTGTTGGGAACTTGAGCCGACGATTGCGGCCAACGCTTCGAGATCAAAATCGGGACTGAGGGGTTCTGGTCCAAGGGTTGCTATTCCCGGGACGTCCTGTGGATCTTTCACCACGTAGATGGCCAGGCTCTTTTTCGTTCCGGCTTCGGTCAGGTCTACCCCAATGTGGGCATCGTCGGCGGGACGGTGGAGTAAGAGTCGTGCTGAGATGTTGCTTTTGCCCAGGCGCAGCCCGGCCGAGGACGGGTGCTCGGTGTACCTGACCCAGCCGGCTTTCGCCAGGTGGAACACGAAGAACAGTCCGTCAGCGTCAACGCACACGAACTTCCCGATGCGCTTTGCGCCAAGTATGGTCCGGCCCTCAAGGGCTGTGTAGGGAGGGTCCGCCGTCTTGAGTGCAGAGATGGAGTTGATGCGGACCTCGGTCAGCACGGCTCCATGGAGTTGGGTGTCCAAGTACATGCACAGGCCGTGCACTTCGGGGAGTTCCGGCATGGTCAATACTCTGCCACAGGTAGCCATCTTCCGGCAGGAAAACTACAGGTTTGTAGTTCTTTCGAACCCCTTGTGCATCGTCCTCAGCGGGACAACAATGGTTCTTACCCACTTCGAAAGAAGAGGGATACGGAAACCAAAGATTCAGTGATTGCAACCAACGCAGCCTTTGGCAAAGTTGGAAGTAACCTACCAGTGATGAGGTAGGAAGACCTGAAATTCCAAGGATTCCGCCAGACTGTCAAGACATCACCAGACAGCCGAAAAGTCGAAGCCCCACCAACGGCAAAACGCTGATGGGGCTTCCCCTTTGCCCTAAAACGGGCGGCTCACTACTTACTAGGACGCAGGCTGTTCCTCGGCGGGCGCCAGGACAACATCGCTGACCGTCAGTTCGCCTTCACCGGACTGGAGAGTGATCTCCTGAGCGTTTGCGGCTGCCTTCAGGTCGCCAAGGCCGGCCTTCAGCTGGGCGACGAGTACTTCCGAAGCCGTAATGGATGCCGACAACACCTCGGTGCGCTGCTTCACCTTCGCCTCAGACTTGGCCTTGCGGATACCGCTGAGTGCTATGCCCACGGTGCCAAGCATCGTGGTGTCGCCATCGGTGATTTCCAAGGCTGCAGGCCACTGGGCACGGTGAACTGATCCTGTGCGCCACCAGCCCCAGACCTCTTCGGTTGCGAAGGGCAGGAACGGTGCGAACAGGCGCAGGAGCGAGTCCAGTGTTGTTGCCAGGGCTGCCAGGACGGATGCCTGCTCTGTTTCGCCGGCGGCACCGTAGGCACGGTCCTTGATGAGCTCCACGTAGTCGTCCGTGAATTGCCAGAAGAACGACTCAGTGATCTGGAGCGCGCGGGCGTAGTCGTAGTTCTCGAACGCCTTGGTGGACTGGGCAACGACGTCGGACAGCTGCGCCAACAGCGCACGGTCCAAGGGGTTGGAAAGCACCGACAGGTCAGATGTCACCACTGAGTTCTCGGTGGCGCCGAGGTTCAGCACGAACTTCGAAGCGTTCAGCAATTTGATGGCCAGGCGGCGGCCGATCTTCATCTGGGCGATCTCGTAGGCCGTGTCAGCACCGAGCTTGGCCGAGGCTGCCCAATAGCGGACCGCGTCCGAACCGTACTCGTTCAGCACGTCCGTAGGCACAACAACGTTGCCCTTGGACTTGGACATCTTCTTGCGGTCCGGGTCCAGGATCCAGCCGGAGATGGCCGCGTGCTTCCACGGGGCGTTCTTCTGCAGGGCATCTGCGCGAACGGCAGAGGAGAACAGCCAGGTTCGGATGATGTCGTGTCCCTGTGGACGGAGGTCGAAGGGGTAGACCTTGGAGAACAATTCCTCGTCACGGCTCCACCCACCCACGATTTGCGGGGTCAGCGATGACGTTGCCCAGGTGTCCAGCACATCGGCGTCACCTGTGAAGCCGTTGGCCTGGTCGCGCTGGGATTCCTCGAAGCCGGGAGCAGCGTCTGCGGCCGGGTCCACAGGGAGCATCTCGTCCGAAGGCAGGATGGGGTTGTCGTAGTCCGGGTTGCCCTGGGCATCCAGCGGGTACCAGACAGGGATGGGCACGCCGAAGAAGCGCTGGCGGGATACGAGCCAGTCACCGTTCAGGCCCGCGATCCAGTTCTCATAACGGGAACGCATGAACGCTGGGTGGAAGGTGATTTCCTGCCCACGGCCGATCAGGCGTTCGCGGCGTTCCTCATCGCGCCCACCGTTGCGGATGTACCACTGACGGGAGGTAACAACCTCGAGGGGCTTGTCGCCCTTCTCGAAGAAGTTCACCGGGTGGGTGATCTTCTTTGGTTCGCCGTCCAGCAGCTCCGCTGCCTTGAGCAGTTCAACCACGGCTTCCTTGGCGGAGAAGGCGGTCTTGCCGGCAATCGCAGCGTAGGCTTCCTTGCCGGCGTCGGTGGTGATCCATTCGGGGGTCTCGGCAATGATGCGGCCGTCGCGGCCCATGATGGCGCGGGTGGGCAACTGCAGTTCGCGCCACCAGGTGACGTCGGTCAGGTCACCAAAGGTACACACCATGGCGATGCCGGAACCCTTGTCGGCTTTGGCGAGCGGGTGTGCCTTAACCTCGAGCTCCACGTCGAACAGGGGCGACTTTACAGTCTTGCCGAAGAGCGGCTGGTACCGTTCGTCGTCGGGGTTCGCCACCAGGGCCGCGCAAGCAGCAAGAAGTTCCGGGCGCGTGGTTTCGATGAAGATCTTTTCGCCGTCTTCCGTGAAGAAGGGGTAGCGGTAGTAGGCGCCGGCAACTTCGCGGTCCTCAAGCTCGGCTTGGGCAACAGCGGTGCGGAACGTGACATCCCAGAGTGTGGGTGCTTCGGCCATGTACGCGTCACCGGCCGAGAGGTTCGCGAGGAAGGCACGCTGGGACACCGCACGCGAAGTGTCGTCAATGGTGCGGTAGGTGAGGTCCCAGTCCACCGACAAACCAAGGGTCTGGAACAGGTTCTCGAAGACCTTCTCGTCCTCAACGGCGAGTTCTTCACACAGTTCGATGAAGTTCTGGCGCGAAACGACGTCGAAATCGCGCTGGTTCTTGGCAGGCTGCGCCGGGGGCGTGTAGTCGGCCTTGTAGGGGATGGCGGGATCGCAACGCACACCGTAGTAGTTCTGGACGCGGCGCTCGGTGGGCAGGCCGTTGTCGTCCCATCCCATGGGGTAGAAGACGTTCTTGCCGGTCATGCGCATGTAGCGGGCCTGGACGTCAGTCTGGGTGAAGGAGAACATGTGGCCCACGTGGAGCGAGCCGGATGCCGTGGGCGGGGGAGTGTCGATCGAGTAGACCTGCTCCCGGGTGGTGTCCGGGTTGAACTTGTAGGTTCCTTCCTTCAGCCAGCGCTGCGTCAAGGCAGCCTCGAGGCCTTCAAGGGCCGGCTTGTCGGGAACGTTGATGGGGGCGGTGGCGGGCGTGTCTGTACCCTGCGTTGATTCAGCCATGGGTCAATTGTTTCATGGCCTGGCGTTACCGCCCGCCCTCCGTGCAGCCTGCACCCCCGATAAGGTGGTGCCATGACTTTGGCTGCGCACAACACGCCTTCCGGACAGAATGTAGACAACAACAAGACGGCAGTCGTAACCGGTGCGAGTACCGGCATCGGCGAGGCCACGGTGAAGGCGCTGGCTAGCACCGGATGGAAGGTCTTCGCAGTGGCCCGCCGGGCGGACAGGCTGGACGCCTTGGGAGCCGAAACCGGCGCCGTGCCGTTCCCGGCTGACATCACGGACGACGACGACGTCTCGGCCTTGCTCGCGGCCGTCACCAAAGCCGGGGGTGCCGACACGCTCATCAACATCGCCGGTGGGGCACGCGGCGCGGACACCATCGCGAACGCTGACACTGAAGACTGGGATTGGATGTACCAGGTGAACGTCCTGGGCACCATGAAAATCACCCGGGCCTTCCTGCCCATGCTGCGGGACAACGGCGAGGGAACCGTCCTCAACCTCACGTCCACGGCAGGGCTGTCCGCCTATGAAGGCGGCGCGGGCTACAACGCAGCCAAGTTTGCCCAGCATGCCATGACCAATGCCCTGCGCCTGGAAGAGGTGGGCAACAACATCCGGGTCATCGAGGTTGCCCCGGGCTTGGTGCAGACTGAGGAGTTCGCCCTGAACCGCCTCGGTGACAAAGACGCAGCCGCCAAGGTCTATGCCGGTGTGGAGAAGCCCCTGACCGCCGAGGACGTGGCAGGCGTCGTGGCGTACTCAGTCTCTTTGCCGCACCACATCAACCTCGACCAGATCGTCATCCGCCCGGTGGCCCAGGCGGCGAACCACAAGCTTGTCCGCAAAGAAGGCTGAGACGCTCAACCAGCTGGAATGATCAGCCTGGCCATGATTGCCGCGTGGTCCGAACCGGGAACCCGATGGACGGCGTAGTCGCTGCTGCTGATCCCTGTCGAGGTGACCATGTGATCGATCACGATGCCCGGAAGCAGTGGCCCTTCCATGGGCCACGTGGGGGAGAACCGCGCACCAGCGGCCATCCCGACGTCGACGAGCTTTTTGCCGTCCGGAGTATCAGCCTGCGGCCCCCCACCCAACGCGGTGTCCAGCAAAGCCCGGAATTCGGAGTGATCGTACGTGGCGTTGTAGTCACCCATCAGCAGGTGATTCCCGGATTCTGATGCTTGGCGGGCGATCTTGCCGAGGTCGCTCCGCCATTGGTCAATCCGCTCATCCACCGGTGGGAGGGCGTGCACGTTGCTGAGGTTCAAGGAGGCCTTGGCACCGGACTCCGGGTGTGAGACGAGTACTCGCGTGACGTCAATCCGGAAGGGCGTGTCAGGCAGGAGGCCGTCGGGCTCAAGCGGGAACACCGAATACACGGCGCCGGCGGATGCGTCGTCATTGGGTTCACTGACCCGGTTCGGCAGTACATCCTCCATGCCCGCGGAGGTTAGGCGATCCTCGAGTCCCTGCGTATGTTCCTGGATGGTCAGCAGCTGAATCCCGTTGTCCCGGACCAAATTCACGATGGTGGCGGCGTCCGCCTCTCCGTATTCGGAGTTGAGGCTCATCACTCTCAAAGGGATTGTTGCAGTACCGGCAGGCAAAGAATCCGGCTTTCCGGCGTCCAACGGGAACAGCCAGAACAACTGGGCCGCCAAGAGGACCGCCGTCGTGATGATGACCCAACGCCGCCGCCCTACCGAGGCAAGCACCAGGGCAAGCGCCGCCGGCAGAACCATCCACGGGGTGAAGGACAACAGCTGCACCACGATCAAGGGCCATTCCGCGGGGATCGCGCGGAACATCGATACCCCAGCCACGGGCAGCGCAGCAAGCAACGCCATCACCGACCACGCCAAAGAAGCGTGGCGCGGCGCAGGGCGGGTTTCCATCACGGCAGTCCCGGGGTGTGTCATGGGCTTGAGTCTATGCATCGCCCAGCGAACCGGACTCCATCCACAGGATGAACTCACAAGTAGAGCGGGGCCCTCCGCTGCCGCTAGACTTGGAAGAGCAGCTTTGACCCGGCCATCACCGGTGAGCTTCCGGAAGAACAGCACTGACCACCTGCAAAGGCGGCAAGCGCCCAGTAGAACCGGACGGGTAAGCCCGTCACAGCAGTAATGAGAGGCCGGAACTTCGCGTTCCGGTAAGTGAGGTGGTACCGCGGTACCTGCGCAGCCGACAGGCAGCACAGAAGCCGTCCTCGCATCCTGACAGTCAACCAGCTATCACAGGATATGAGATGACCCACTACCCCAAGGCCTCAGCGTCTTCGTCCGGCACGCACGGCGTGTCCGCTTCCGTGAAGTTCCCGGAAATCGAAGAGCGCATCCTCAAATACTGGGACGAAGACGGCACCTTCCAAGCCAGCATCGACCAACGTGATGCAGGCAAGGACGGCAGCAACGAGTTCGTCTTCTACGATGGCCCTCCCTTCGCCAACGGACTCCCGCACTATGGCCACCTCCTGACCGGCTACGCCAAGGACCTTGTGGGCCGCTACCAGACCCAGCGCGGCAAGCGCGTGGAGCGCCGCTTCGGCTGGGACACCCACGGCCTCCCGGCAGAGCTCGAAGCCATGAAGCAACTGGGCATGACGGACAAGACCCAGATCGAAGCCATGGGCATCGACAAATTCAACGACGCCTGCCGCGCTTCGGTCATGAAGTACGCCAACGAGTGGAAGGCCTACGTCACCCGCCAGGCACGCTGGGTGGACTTCGAGAACGACTACAAGACGCTCAACGTCGAGTACATGGAGTCGGTGCTCTGGGCCTTCAAACAGCTGCACGAGAAGGGGCTCACCTACAACGGCTACCGCGTCCTCCCATACTGCTGGAAGGACGAGACACCGCTGTCCAACCACGAACTCCGCATGGACGACGACGTCTACAAGAACCGCCAGGACCAAACGGTCACTGTAACGTTCCCCGTCAAGGCAGGGGAGTCCGAGCTCTCCAAGGCACTCGCCGGTGTTCAGGCACTCGCCTGGACCACCACGCCCTGGACGTTGCCCACCAACCTGGCGCTCGCCGTCGGGCCGGACATCTCTTACGCAGTCCTGCCCGCCGGACCCAACGGCGTCAAGGCCGCTTCAGCTGAAGCGCCCGTCACGGGCAGTTTCCTGCTGGCAGCTGACCTTGTGGGGGCGTACGCCAAGGATCTGGGGTACGACGACGCTGCTGCCGCGGCTGCCGCTGTCGTGTCCACTCACTCCGGCACCGAGTTGGCCGGTCTTGAGTACGAACCGCTCTGGAACGACTTTGCCGATGCTGAGAAGTACGGCACCCAGAACGCCTGGCGTTTCCTCGTAGCCGACTACGTCACCACCACCGACGGTACGGGCATCGTCCACCAGGCTCCGGCCTACGGTGAGGATGACCAGAAGGTCTGTGAAGACGCCGGCATCCCCGTGGTCCTGTCCGTCGACGAAGGCGCCAAGTTCCTGCCGCTGTTCGCGCACGGCGAGCTGGCCCCGATCGTCGGCCTCCAGGTCTTCGACGCCAACAAGCCCATCACCCAGGTACTCCGTGCCGACGGCCGCTTGGTCCGCCAAGCCAGCTACGAGCACAGCTACCCGCACTGCTGGCGTTGCCGGAACCCGCTGATCTACCGTGCCGTGTCGTCCTGGTACGTGGAAGTCACCAAGTTCAAGGACCGTATGTCCGAGCTGAACCAGGAGATCAACTGGATCCCGGGCAACGTCAAGGACGGCCAGTTCGGCAAATGGCTGGATAACGCCCGCGACTGGTCCATCAGCCGCAACCGGTATTGGGGTTCGCCCATCCCCGTGTGGCAGTCTGATGACCCCGAATACCCGCGCACCGACGTCTACGGTTCCCTGGCCGATCTCGAAGCCGACTTCGGCCGTCTTCCGATGAACAATGAGGGGCAGGTAGACCTGCACCGGCCGTTCATCGATGAACTGACGCGTCCCAACCCGGACGATCCCACGGGTAAGTCCACCATGCGCCGCGTCGAAGACGTCCTGGACGTCTGGTTCGACTCCGGTTCCATGCCGTACGGCCAGGTGCACTACCCGTTCCAGAACGAGGAGTGGTTCGACACCCACAACCCGGCGGACTTCATCGTCGAGTACATCGGACAGACCCGCGGCTGGTTCTACATGCTGCACATCCTGTCCACCGCACTGTTTGACCGTCCTGCGTTCCGAAATGTGATCAGTCACGGCATCGTGCTGGGCTCTGACGGCCAGAAGATGTCCAAGAGCCTGCGCAATTACCCCGACGTGTCCGAGGTCCTGGATCGCGACGGTTCCGACGCCATGCGCTGGTTCCTCATGTCCAGCCCCATCCTGCGCGGCGGCAACCTTGTGGTCACCGAGCAGGGCATCCGCGACGGCGTACGCCAGGTCATCCTGCCGCTGTGGAACGTTTACAGCTTCTTCACGCTGTACACCAACGCTGCTAATGGCGGCTCGGGCTACGAGGCGAAGCTGCGCTACGACGGCTACGCCGACACCCTCGACCAGTACCTCCTGGCCAACACCGGGGACCTGGTCCGCAATGTCACCGCAAGCCTGGACAGCTATGACATCTCCGGTGCCTGCGATGAGCTGCGCAGCTACCTGGACATGCTCACCAACTGGTACGTGCGCCGCAGCCGCCAGCGCTTCTTCGATGAAAGCGTTGACGCCTTTGACGCGCTTTACACCGCGCTCGAAGCGGTGTGCCGTGTATCGGCGTCCTTGCTGCCGCTGGTGACGGAAGAGATCTGGCGTGGGCTGACCGGTGGCCGCTCTGTTCACCTCGCCGACTGGCCTGACGCTTCGCTGTTCCCGTCCAACCCGCACTTGGTTGAAGCAATGGACCGCGTCCAGCAAATCTGCTCCACCGGCTCAAGCCTCCGGAAGGCAGCAAACCTGCGCGTCCGCTTGCCGTTGCAGGAGTTGACCGTGGTGGCACCTGGTGCAGATGCGCTGGAAGGCTTTGCCGCCGTCGTCGCCGATGAACTGAACCTGCGTTCCGTCCGGCTCCTGGACGCTGCAACTGCCTCGCCTGAGGAGTTCGGCATTGAGCAGAAGCTCGTGGTCAACGCCCGGGCCGCGGGTCCGCGCCTTGGCAAGAACGTGCAGCAGGCCATCAAGGGATCCAAGTCCGGCGATTGGTCTGTCAATGACTCCGGCGTGGTGGTGGCCGGTGGCTTGGAGCTCGAGCCCCAGGAATACACGCTTGAAACTGTCGTGGCAGAAACGGCCGACGGCGGTAGCTCGGCAGTAGCTGTCCTGCCGGGCGGCGGTTTCGTTGTCCTCAACACCGAGGTCACTCCTGAACTTGCAGCCGAGGGACTGGCCCGCGACATGGTCCGCGCCATCCAGCAGGCGCGCAAGGACGCAGGACTGAACGTCAGCGACCGCATCCACACTTCCGTGGAGGCCGCACAGGATGTGGTTGACGCCCTGGAAGCCAACTCGGAACTCGTCAAGACCGAAACTCTGACGTTGGAACTGGAGGTTCTGTTGGCCAGTGTCGACGAACCGCAGGTCACCGTCGCAAAGGCAGGGGCCTGATCCATGACTGACGAATTCTCGGTTGAAAGTGTCTACGCCGAACTTCTGGGCCGTGCCCCGGAAAACAAGATGGAACCTCGCCTGGCTCCGCTGTTCCGGGCGATGGATGTGCTGGGGGAGCCGAACAAGGCCTTCCCGATCATCCACATCACCGGCACCAACGGCAAAACGTCCACGGCACGCATGATCGAGGCCGGACTGCGTGCCCACGGCCTGAGCACGGGCCGTTACACCAGCCCGCACCTGTCCAAAGTGACTGAGCGCATCAGCATTGACGGAGAGCCTGTACCGGATGCGACGTTCGTGCGTATCTGGGACGAAATTCGCCCCTACCTGGAGATCGTGGACAGCGAGCTCGTTGCCGAAGACCAGCCGCGACTGACCTACTTCGAGTGCCTGACTATTCTTGGCTTCGCGGTGTTCGCTGATCAGCCTGTTGATGTTGCCGTCATGGAAGTCGGCTTGGGAGGCATCACCGATGCCACCAACGTTGGCGATGGCCAAGTCTCAGTCATCACACCGATTTCGCTGGACCACACGGATCTTCTGGGGGACACCACCGAGGACATCGCCTACGAGAAATCCGGCATCATCAAACCGGGCGGCTTCCTGGTCAGTGCAGCTCAACCCGTTGACGCTGCGCAGGTCCTGTTGGAGAAAGCCCGTGAAGTTGACGTGCCGTTCCGATTTGAGGGCGTCGAATTCGGTGTCGAGTCCCGCAGCGTCGCTGTGGGCGGCCAGGTCCTGACCATTCAGGGTCTCGCCGGCCGCTACGAAGACCTGCTGCTGCCACTGCATGGTGCCCACCAAGCCGAAAACGCCGCCGTAGCCGTCGCGGCTTTGGAAGCGTTCTTCGGTGGGGGAGAGAAAGAGCTCGATGCCGAGGTGCTCAAAGAAGCCTTTGGCAACGTGACTTCGCCCGGCAGGCTGGAAGTTGTGCGCACTGCGCCCACAGTTGTGGTGGATGCTGCACACAACCCGGACGGCATCCGCGTCTCGTCGGAAGCCATCCAGGAGGCCTTCAGCTTCAGCAAGCTGGTGGTTGTGGTTGGCGTTCTTCGGGAGAAGGACGCCGAGGAGATCCTCAAGACCCTCAAGGAATCACTGGGTGGCCTGGCCGAGGAATTCTGCTTCACCCAATCCAACTCGGCGCGTGCCGTTCCGGCAGCGGAACTGGCCGAACTCGCCGTCGACCTCGGCTTCGGCGAGGACAACGTCCACATCGCGGAGAAGCTGGACGACGCCTTGGAATGGGCTGTGGAGCGCGCCGAATCCAACGATGACCTGGCCGGCGGTGTCCTGGTAACGGGTTCCATCACTGTGGTGGCCGAGGCGAGGATCCTGCTCGGAAAGGCGAGTGCCT
Organism: Paenarthrobacter sp. TA1.8; assembly: GCF_048595705.1. NCBI lineage: Bacteria > Bacillati > Actinomycetota > Actinomycetes > Micrococcales > Micrococcaceae > Paenarthrobacter > Paenarthrobacter sp. TA1.8. The sequence goes on along the minus strand of NZ_CP184287.1, from coordinate 2,731,011 downwards.
AGCATGGCGAAAATGACCAAGGCGCAGCGTGAATGGCGGCCCGGCATGCCCAAGAAGCGCCGATCCACCAAGGTGATGTTCGCGTCTACCGTGCTCCTGCTTGAAGCCTTCGTCGCGTTCTTCGGCACGTTGGCAGTCTTCGGCCTGAGGCGTGGAGAAGTTGACCCCGGCATCATTCTTGGGGTCGGCATCGCACTGACGGTGGTGCTGGTGTTGGCGTGCGCCGTACTGTCCAAGCCATGGGGCATCGGGGTTGGCTGGGCACTGCAGCTTGTGCTGATCCTGACGGGCTTCGCCGAGCCCACCATGTTCATTGTGGGGATCCTGTTTGCCATCTGCTGGTGGTACGGGATCAGGGCCGGTATGCGGATTGACCGCGAGGTGGCCCAGCGCGACCGCGAGCAGGCGGAATGGGATGCAGCCCACGGTGACCAGGCTGGCCCGCAAACCCCGTAAACTGGCTGGGAAAACCACCAAACAACCACATTGGAGCAACTGTGAGCATTGAACGGACACTTGTCCTGGTCAAGCCCGACGGCGTCGCCCGCAACCTGGGTGGAAGCATCCTCGCCCGGATCGAAGCCAAGGGGTACACCCTGGCGGAGTTGAAGAAGGTCAACGCGACCCGCGAGCTGCTGGAGCAGCACTACGAGGAACACGTTGGCAAGCCGTTCTACGAGCCGCTGGTTGAGTTCATGCTCAGCGGACCGGTTATCGCTGCAGTCTTCGAAGGCCACCGCGTGATCGAAGGCTTCCGCTCGCTGGCCGGAACAACGGATCCGACGACGGCGGCACCGGGCACCATCCGCGGCGACTTCGGCCGCGACTGGGGCCTGGCAGTCCAGCAGAACCTCGTTCACGGCTCAGATTCAGTCGACTCCGCAGAGCGTGAGATCAAGATCTGGTTCGAGGGCTAAACACCCCCGCCGAGATAACAGTTAAGGCCAATGTTCTTCGTGAACATTGGCCTTAACTGTTATCTCGCGAGTGGTGGTTCTACGCTGTGGACGCCACGAAGAGGTGGATGAACGAGAAGAAGATCGTGGCGATCACGGCGATGTACAGCAGGGCAACGATGATCCATCCCGATCCGGACAAAAGCTTGACCAGTGCCGGCGGCGCCTTGATGACCCCGCTGGTGACGTTGCGGATGGTTACCCAGACAAACAGGGGGATCATGGCGGCCCACACCACCATGCAGAACGGGCACAGCACGTGAATGACGTAGAGTGCCTGCGACCATAGCCACACAACGAACGCGAAACCAAGGGTCACACCGGTTTGCAGGCCCAGCCAGTAGCCCCGTGAATACCTGGCTCCCGCAAGAATGCCCATGGCTGTAGTGATGATGACAGCGAAGGCAACGATGCCGATGAACATGTTGGGAAAGCCGAACACCGAGCTTTGCGGTGTCTGCATCACTTCACCGCAGGAGACAAACGGATTTACATCGCACACTGTCACGTGGTTGGGATCCTTGAGGACCTCAAGTTTCTCCAGCACCAGGATTCCGGAAGCCAGCCAGCCAACGACGCCGGTGATCAACAGCAGCCACGCGAAAGGCTTGTCACGGACCGTGTTGGGGAGGGAATCCTGCTGGGTGGACATGTCCTCCACATGGCTTGTGGCTTTGTTGGCCAGGTTTTCCCTGGCGGTGCTTGGCATCGCGGATGTGATCCTTTTCGACAAATGGCCCGGCAAGCCGGGAAGGGCTCTTGGGAGGATTGTAACTCCGAAGGCTGGGCGCCGGCCCCAGCTTGTGCACGGAGCTCCACGACACAGCGACCTACCCTGGGAATGTGCAGGGGTGTGAGAGAATGAACATGGCCGGGAGTCGATCCACATTCGAATTCCGGTCCGGTGACTTTGTTCCCAAGACCGCCAGTATGAGCTGGGCATGCCCGGATCGTGTGATCCTCGGTAGGCCCGCCATGACAATGGACGGCACCTGGTTGTGGCAGCAGAACAACGGGTTTCAGAATAAAGCCGCCGGCCTTCCAGGGCTGCCGCACCCCAATGCTGGTGCGAACCGGAAGGCATACTGCCGACTTCTGTCAACGCCTGCGGGTTTTGACAATATTTGCTCCACTGGGCGCCGGATGTGGCGGCGTCGCTGGGGCAGGAGTGTTGCCACATATGGATAATGACCAGGTTGTAGCCGTTAATGACGAGGCAGCTCCCGCGGAAACTGCGGAAGCGCCCAAGAAAGCCACCAGGACCCGGCGCAAGGCAGCGCCCAAAGTCGCCGCTGACGTAGAGGCACCTGCGGCCGAGGCCCCCGCCTCGGAAGCCGCCCCTGAGGCCGCCGCAGCACCAGTGCGTCGCACGCGTTCCCGCAAGAAGGCAGAGCCCGCCGAAACCCTGCCCGGTTTGGACGACGAAGCCACTGCTGTGGGCGAAGACGCCGCTGCCGCCCCGGCAGCTGCCGAAGCCAAGCCCGAAGCGGCCGCTGAGCCGGCCCCCGAAAAGCCGGTCCGTCGTCGTCGTGTTACCAAGCCCAAAACTGAAGCCGTAGAGGCACCGGTTGCCGCGGAAGCCGCGCAGGAAACCACGACGCCGGAAAAAGGCTCCCAGCCGGAAGTACCGGTCGCTGAGGTAGCCGCCGATGTTGCTGCCCAAAACCCGGAAGCGGAAGCCGCCGCGGAGGAAGCTGCCGAAGAAGCTGCCTCTGCTGCGTCCACCTCCCTGTTCATGGAGCCGGTTTCCATCACCTCCATGATCTTCCAGGCCCCGGACCTCACCACAGTTCCCCGCGTCGCCGCGGTGGAGGAGAAGGCTGAGGAGCCCGAAGAGGAAACCGAAACTACCGCTGAAGGCGAGCTGGAAGACGCAGGTAGTCGCCGGCGTCGCAGGAGCCGCGGCCGCCGTGGCCGCCGTGGAAACGAGCGGGACGAGAACGAGGCCGAGGACGGCACCGAGTCCGAGGACGAGGAAGCGCCGGTAGTAGAAGCCCTCGAAGAAGGTGTCACGTCTCGGCGCAGGCGTCGTCGCCGCCGTGGAGACCAGGATCTTGAACTGACCGGCGGCTCGGATGATGACCCGCCCAACACAGTCACCCGTGTCCGCGCGCCGCGCCCCATCACGGAGACAGCACCCTCCAACCGCGTTACCGGCGTCAAGGGCTCCACCAGGCTGGAGGCCAAGAAGCAGCGCCGACGCGAGTCCCGTGAAACCGGACGCCGCCGCCAGGTCATCACCGAGGCTGAGTTCCTTGCCCGCCGCGAGTCGGTGGACCGCCAGATGATCGTCCGCCAGCGCGACGACAGAATACAGATTGGTGTCCTGGAAGACGGCGTGCTTGCTGAGCACTTCGTGTCCAAGACCCAGCAGGACTCCCTGATCGGCAACGTGTACTTGGGCAAGGTCCAGAACGTGCTGCCGTCCATGGAAGCTGCGTTCGTGGACATCGGACGGGGCCGTAACGCGGTCCTGTACGCCGGTGAAGTCAACTGGGACGCAGTCAACCTTGAAGGCCAGCCGCGCCGGATCGAGAACGCCCTGAAGTCCGGCGACTCCGTCCTGGTCCAGGTCACCAAGGACCCCGTGGGACACAAGGGTGCCCGCCTTACCAGCCAGATCTCCTTGCCGGGCCGCTACCTGGTGTACGTACCCGGTGGTTCCATGACCGGCATCTCACGCAAGCTGCCCGACGTCGAGCGCAACCGCCTCAAGCGCATCCTGAAGGACCGCCTGCCGGAGAACGCCGGTGTCATTGTTCGGACAGCAGCCGAGGGCGCTTCGGAGGAAGAGCTCACCCACGACATCAACCGTCTGCGTGCGCAGTGGGAAGGCATTGAAGGACAGGCCTCGTCCACCAAGGTCCTGGCTCCGGAACTGCTCTACGGCGAACCTGACCTCACCATCAAGGTGGTCCGTGACGTCTTCAACGAGGACTTCTCCAAACTGATCGTCTCCGGCGACGACGCCTGGGACACCATCGAGGCTTACGTGACATACGTTGCCCCTGATCTGGTGGGCCGCCTCGAAAAGTGGACCAAGGATCAGGACATCTTCGCCGCCTGGCGCATTGATGAGCAGATCCACAAGGCCCTGGAGCGGAAGGTCTTCCTGCCGTCCGGCGGTTCGTTGGTCATCGACCGCACCGAGGCCATGACTGTGGTGGACGTCAACACCGGCAAGTTCACCGGCAGTGGCGGAAACCTTGAAGAAACCGTCACCAAGAACAACCTGGAAGCGGCCGAGGAAGTTGTTCGCCAGCTTCGTCTGCGCGATATCGGCGGCATTATCGTCATTGACTTCATTGACATGGTCCTTGAATCCAACCGCGACCTCGTCCTCCGCCGCATGGTGGAGTGCCTCGGCCGGGACCGCACCAAGCACCAGGTGGCCGAAGTAACGTCGCTGGGCCTGGTCCAGATGACGCGCAAGCGCATGGGTACCGGCCTCCTTGAGGTCTTCGGTGAGCAGTGCGAGCACTGCGCTGGCCGAGGTGTCGTCACGCACGACGAGCCCGTTGAGCACCGACGCGCCAACGTGGTGGCTGCTGAACATCACCGCCCGCATACGGAAGCGCAGCAGCCTGCTGCGCGGACCGAACGCAAACGCCGCCGCGGCAAGGGCGGGGGACCGGCTGTTGCCGAAGCTCCCGCGCAGGTCCACACCACCACGTCCGCCCCGGCCGCAGCATCCACCACGGCTGAACCGCAGGATCCTGCCCGGATAGCCAAAGCCGAGGCAACCAGGGCCGCCCTGGCGACGATTGCCGCTGCAGCGCACGCCGCACACCTGCACGACGACGAAGTTCACCGTGCAGAGGAGGAAGCGCGGGCGGCAGGCCGGCACGAGCCGGACGCAAGCCCTACAGCCGGCACCGCCGCCAGTAGTGAAGCAGGCAGCGGCGAAGCAGGGACTTCAGCCCGCGATGCTGCAAGCAGGGAAGCAGCAGTCCAGGAAGCAAGATCTACTCCCGTGCTGCGCTTCGGCGGGGAAGAAGTTGCCTTGCCGTTCGTTGAGCACCACGAGGAACCGCAGGCAGCCAAGCCTGCCATGAGCCTGGATCTGCTGGCCGAAGCGTTTTCGCACCTCGGTGCGGCTCCGGCACCCGAGCAGGAAGCCGCTCCGATTTCAGCCCCGAAGGCTGCTTCTCCGGCACGGACTGCCGAGGAAGATCCGGAGGCTGCTTCAGCCTCGCGTGGTCGTCGTGGTCGCCGTAACCGGAGCGCCAGCAGGGCCCAGGGCGCGGCCAATGAAACCAGCGTTGAACACCATGAGGCGACAGCGTCGGCCACCCGGGGTTCGGCCCATGAGGCCAAGGCGCCTGTGGAACCGGCCAAGAAGGCACCAAAGGATGAGCCCATCATCCTCGGCGTTGGAGTTCCTGCTTCCGAGCTCTAATCGCGGCGAATAAGTTGAAGAGGGCCCTGCGCTAACTGCCAAACGGCGGGTAGCGCGGGGTCCTTTTGCGTCCGCTCTGCAAGCCACGCACAGGCTGCGTTCAGAGTCACATCCGGGCGTCGGTGTGGCCCGGTTCCCGCGGCGCGTTGCTTCCCGGCTACGCTTGGGGACTGACACGGGGTGCCGGGCGTTGGGCCAGGCTGAGATCCAAACCCGTTGAACCTGTCCGGTTAGCACCGGCGAAGGGATGTCTCATGACTGCATCATCATATTCATCGGTGTACCCCCTCGACGCTCCGGCTTCGGGCCGTCCAACCCCGCGCATTCTGAGCATTGCCGGCTCGGACCCTTCAGGTGGTGCCGGAATCCAGGCGGACCTGAAGAGCATCGCCGCTTTTGGCGGGTATGGCATGGCTGCCATCACGGCCCTCACCGCGCAAAACACCAGGGAGGTCAGTGCCGTCCACGTCCCTCCCGCGCACTTCCTGCGTCAGCAACTGGAAGCCATTAGTGCCGACATCACCATTGACGCCGTCAAGATCGGAATGCTCGGCGACGCAGCCGTCATCAACCAGGTCCGGGGCTGGCTCGAAGAGGTGAGTCCCGCCGTCGTGGTCCTTGATCCGGTGATGGTGGCCACCAGCGGTGACCGGCTGCTGCGGGAGTCTGCTGAGAAGGCATTGCGCTCGCTGCTGCCTTTGGCCCACCTCATTACGCCGAACCTTCCTGAACTGGCCATGTTGCTGGGGGAGCCCGAGGCAACTGACTGGGCTTCGGCGCTGGACCAGGGCAAACGGCTGGCAGCGGAGTACGGAAACACGGTCCTGGTCAAAGGTGGCCACCTGCCAGGGCCGGAGTGCCCGGACGCGCTGGTGAACACGAGCGGGCTGCTGTCCCAGGACGTGGTCGAAGTGGCAGGTCCCCGGGTTGCAACGCGGAATAGCCACGGTACCGGGTGCTCTCTGTCTTCCGCCTTGGCCACAGTCCAGGCACGAACCGGTGACTGGGAAGTTTCATTGCGGGAAGTCAAGCCGTGGTTGCTAGGGGCATTGCAGGCCTCTGACAGCCTGCACGTGGGTCAAGGCAACGGGCCCGTGAACCACTTCCACCACTTCCAGCAGGCATCCACGCCGGGCGCTTTCGCTGCGGCGATGTGGAACGAAGCCGTCCCCGAACTCGAAGCGATTTACGGGCTCCCGTTTATTCAAGGACTTCAATCCGGCGAGCTGCCGGAACGTGACTTCAATTACTACCTTGCCCAGGACGCCATCTATCTCAATGGGTATTCGAGGGTCCTGGCACGTGCGGGCGCCTTGGCGCCCACGGAGGAAGAACAACTGTTCTGGGCAAAGGCATCACAGCAGTGCCTGGAGGTTGAATCGGAGTTGCACAGGAACTGGTTGAGCACGCGCGAAGCCTCCACGGCAACCGGACCGGTTACCAAGTCCTACGTGGACCATTTACTGGCAACATCCGCCGCCGGCAGCTACGCCGTGGTGCTGGCGGCGATCCTGCCCTGTTATTGGTTGTACGCGGAGGTGGGGCAGCAGCTTCATACGGCATACGTAGACGCCGGCGCGCCGGCGGACCACGCATATGCGGACTGGTTGAAGACCTATGCCGACGAGGATTTCGCGGCGGCAACGCGGAAAGCGATCAACTTCACTGCTGCCGCGGCCGTCGCGGCTTCTGGCACGGAGCGGACTGCGATGATGGATGCTTTCACTCAGTCCTGCCGCTACGAGACGGCGTTTTTCGATGCTCCCAGGCTGTTTGCCCAGGCTTCGTTCACGTGCGCTGAGTAGCTTTCCGGGCACGCACTTGAGGCCAATTGCGGCGACACGTCCGCGCGTCGCTGGCCGGATCGCGTTAATCTCGCTCAAACCCTGTAGGCTGTATGGGCACGGTGCCGGGAGAGTCCGTTACAACTGGTGATGCAAGTCACGAGGTAGCCTCCGGACCCGGCCTCATTTGCAGCTGAAGGTCAAACTAGCGTAATCTTGATCTTCGGTGCTTACGCCAACACTTGGGTTATGCCCCTTGGAATTGTTCATGGGATGACTCGCGGACTTCGATTCAGAAGTCCACGGCGTTGAGGCACAGCGCGAACCAGGGCTGATTCCGGTTCAAGGTTCCGCACGCAAATTTTGTAATAAACGTCGAGAGAAGTGAGTACCCAAGTGGTGTACGCGATTGTCCGCGCAGGCGGCCGCCAAGAAAAAGTTTCCGTTGGAGACTACGTAACGCTGAACCGCGTCCCCGGTGGAGCCGGTAGCACGCTTGAGCTGCCCGCATTGCTCCTGGTTGACGGCGAGAAGGTCACCTCCGCAGCTGCGGAACTGGCCAACGTCAAGGTCACGGCTGAGATCCTCGAGGACCTCCGTGGTCCGAAGATCGTCATCCAGAAGTTCAAGAACAAGACCGGCTACCGGAAGCGTCAGGGTCACCGTCAGGAACTGACCAAGATCAAGATCACCAGCATCGCGTAACTTTCGTTACCCGCTGTTCAGGTTTTTCAGTTTCCCCAGAAATTTAGAGGCAGGCATTTCACATGGCACACAAAAAAGGCGCGAGTTCCACTCGCAACGGTCGTGACTCCAACGCTCAGTACCTGGGCGTCAAGCGTTTCGGTGGTCAGGTAGTTTCCGCTGGCGAGATCATCGTTCGCCAGCGTGGAACCCACTTCCACCCCGGTGCAGGCGTCGGTCGCGGTGGCGACGACACCCTGTTCGCACTGCAGGCCGGTGCGGTTGAGTTTGGTACTCGCCGCGGCCGTCGCGTAGTGAACATTGTTGCTGCTGCAGCTGCAGAGTAACTACAAGTTCTGAACCGGTGGAGCGGGCCAAACGGCCCGCTCCACCGTTCTTTTAACCGCATTACAATCGACTAGGGCGCTTTAGCGCACTGGTTTTTGCAACAACGCTGGGAACAGCAACAAGCGCTGTAAGACAGCAACTGAGGAGATTCACGTGGCGAGCTTTGTAGACCGGGTAGTCCTGCACGTATCCGGCGGAACCGGCGGCCACGGCTGTGTCTCTGTCAAGCGGGAAAAGTTCAAGCCGCTCGGCGGCCCCGACGGCGGCAACGGCGGCAACGGCGGCGATGTCATCCTGCGCGTATCCGCCCAGACCACAACCCTGCTTGATTACCACCACGCTCCCCACCGCCACGCCACCAACGGTGGCCCCGGCATGGGTGACTGGCGTGGCGGCAAGAACGGTGAAACCCTGATTCTTCCCGTGCCCGATGGCACCGTGGTCAAGACCAAGGACGGCGACGTTCTGGCCGACCTCGTCGGCGAGGGTGCTGAGTACATTGCAGCTGCCGGCGGCCAGGGCGGCCTCGGCAACGCATCCCTTTCATCGCAGAAGCGTCGGGCTCCGGGCTTTGCCCTGCTTGGTATCGAAGGTGAATCCAGCGATATCGTCCTGGAACTGAAGTCCATCGCAGATATCGCCCTTGTTGGTTTCCCTTCTGCCGGTAAGTCGAGCCTCATTGCAGCCATGTCTGCTGCCCGGCCCAAGATTGCCGACTACCCGTTTACTACCCTCATTCCCAACCTCGGCGTGGTGCAGGCCGGCGATGTCCGCTTCACTATCGCCGACGTTCCCGGCCTGATCGAGGGCGCCAGCGAAGGCAAGGGCCTGGGCCACAACTTCCTGCGTCACGTAGAGCGTTGTGCTGCACTGGTTCACGTCCTTGATTGCGGAACCCTTGAATCTGACCGGGATCCCCTGTCCGACCTCGCCATCATCGAGGCCGAACTTGAGAAGTATGCAGTTGACATGAGCTACGCCGGTGTTGACGGTGAAGTGGTGCCCCTTAACGAGCGCCCGAAGCTGGTAGTCCTCAACAAGGTGGATCTTCCTGACGGCAAGGACATGGCCGAGTTCGTCCGTCCTGACCTCGAAGCGCGTGGCTACCGCGTTTTTGAGGTATCTGCAACGAGCCACGAGGGTTTGCGTCAGCTCGGCTTTGCCATGGCTGAGATCGTCCAGGCAGCCCGTGACGCCGTTCAGGCCACGCCTCCCAAGGTGACTGCTCCCGTCCTCAGGCCGCGCGCCGTCAACGAGTCCGGCTTCAAGATCCGCCGCGAGGAGAAAAACCTCGAGCCGCTGTTCCGCGTCCTGGGCGAAAAGCCCGTGCGCTGGGTCAAGCAAACCGACTTCACCAACGAGGAAGCGATTGGCTACCTCGCCGACCGCCTCGCCAAGCTCGGTGTTGAAACCGAGCTCTTCAAGGTTGGCGCCAAGCCCGGCGACACCGTGGTTATCGGTGAAGACGATGGCGTGGTGTTCGATTGGGAGCCCACCATGATGGCAGGCGCCGAGCTCCTGGCGACGCCCCGCGGAACCGACATTCGAGTCGCGGACATCGGCGACCGCCCCACGCGTTCACAAAAGCGCGACGAGCAGATCGAGCGCCGCGAAGCCAAGGCTGCCGCGAGGGCTGAGCTTGAAGCTGAACGCAAGGCTGGCATCTGGACTGAATCCGTCAGTGGCCGCCGTGCCCAGGCAGTGAAGGAAAGCCACCTGGATTCCGGTGATGACGACTAAGACTGTCGACGCTCCGGACATAGCTGAGGGACTTGAGCGCCAGGCCCTTGCCACCGCCAAGCGGATTGTTGTCAAAGTGGGGTCGTCCTCACTGACCAGCATCAAGGGGGGCATCTCCGAAAAGTCCCTCACGGGGCTCGTCAATGCCTTGGCTGAAAAGCGCAATGCGGGGACAGAGATCATCCTGGTGTCCTCGGGTGCCATCGCCGCCGGGCTTGCCCCTTTAGGCCTGGCCAAGCGACCCAAGGACCTCGCCACGCAGCAAGCTGCCGCCAGTGTGGGGCAGGGACTCCTGATGGCACGGTATACCCAGGCTTTCAGCGCCCACGGTGTAACAGTCAGCCAGGTCCTGTTGACCGCCGATGACCTGATGCGCCGGACGCAGCACACTAATGCCTTCCGGGCATTGGACAGGCTGCTAAACCTTGGTGTCGTTCCGGTAGTTAATGAGAACGACACCGTGGCCACGCATGAAATCCGTTTCGGTGACAACGATCGTCTCGCTGCCTTGGTGGCCCACTTGGTTCGCGCCGATGCGCTCGTGCTGCTGTCCGACGTCGACGCCCTCTACGACGGCCCGCCGTCCCAGGGCGCCCAGCGTATTCCTCTGGTCCGTGGTCCGCAGGACCTCGAGGACGTGACCATAGGCAAGGCGGGCAAAGCCGGCGTCGGAACCGGCGGCATGATGACCAAGGTGGAAGCAGCGTCCATCGCTGCCGGTTCGGGTATACATGCCCTGGTCACGTCCACGGCCAATGCTGCGGCGGCTTTGGCTGGCGAGGACGTTGGAACGTGGTTTGCCGTTAACGGCAATCGCAAGCCGGTCCGACTCCTCTGGCTGGCACACCTGGCCACCGTTCACGGCCGTTTAATACTCGACGACGGCGCCGTGAAGGCCGTGCGCGACCGGCACAGGTCACTCCTTCCCGCAGGCATTTCGGACATTAGCGGTGATTTCGAAGCAGGAGATCCCGTTGAGATGGTTGCCCATGACGGAACCGTGGTGGCACGCGGCCTGGTGAACTACTCTTCGGAGGAACTCCCGCGCATGTTGGGCCGTACAACGCAGGAGCTCGGCCAGGCCATGGGTCGCGGCTATGACCGCGAAGTTGTTCATGTTGACGATCTGGTGCTCCTGAGGGCGTCGCGCTCATCTAAACTTGGAGCATGACTGAAGCGCTGACCCCTGACGCCCCTGTGATCTCCGACGTATCCGGTACCACCGGCCAGACGCCGGAGAACCCTGCGGCAGGCGTCCCGTTGTCACCGGAAGATGTCCAGGCAGCTGTTCACGCCATCGCGGACCGTTCCCGTAAAGCTGCACGCCGCATGGGACAGGCCAACCGTGCATGGAAGGACCGCGCGTTGCGTGCCATCGGAACTGCCTTGGTGGAGAACCGGAAGCGCGTGCTGGAGGCCAACGCCAAGGATGTAGCCCTGGGCCGTGCCAACGGTACGTCAGCGGCTTTGCTGGACCGTTTGACCCTGACTCCTGCCCGCATCGACGGTTTGGTCGCTGCCTTGGAGAACCTGGCTGGCTTGCCCGATCCCGTGGGAAACGTGGTCCGTGGACAAACGCTGCCCAATGGACTGCGCTTGCGCCAAGTGAACGTCCCCATGGGTGTTGTCGCTGCCATTTATGAGGCCCGTCCGAACGTTACGGTGGATATCGCAGGCCTGGCATTGAAAAGCGGGAACGCAGTAATCCTCAGGGGAGGTTCCGCCGCTGCGAACACCAACGAGGCACTGGTTCAGATCCTTCGCGAAGCGCTGGATTCCGTCGGCCTGCCCGCGGATGCCGTGCAGACTGTGGACCAGTATGGTCGCGAAGGAGCCAACGTACTGATGCGCGCCCGCGGCCGGGTGGATGTCCTGATTCCCCGCGGTGGACGGGATCTCATCCAGACTGTTGTGACCAACTCCGCTGTACCCGTCATCGAAACCGGCGAAGGCAATGTCCATATCTTCATTGACGAGTCCGCGAATGAAGAGATGGCCGTGGAAATCCTCCTCAACGCCAAAACGCAACGCCCCAGCGTCTGCAACACCGTTGAAACCCTGCTGGTGCACTCGGGCGCCACTGTGCTGCCTGCAGTTGCCAAAGCACTGCGTTCAGCCGGCGTCACCCTCCACGTTGATGAGCGGATCGCTTCTGCCTTGGGCAAGGACGTTGAAACCGTTCCCGCCGACGATGACGATTGGGCCACCGAATACATGGACCTTGATCTCGCGGTTGCCATGGTGGACAGCCTGGATGAAGCGGTCAACCACATCCGCACCTGGACCACCGGTCACACGGAAGCGATCCTCACCAATAACCTAGCCAACGCTGAGAAGTTCATTGCGGACATTGATTCTGCTGCCGTGATCGTCAATGCCTCCACCCGGTTCACTGACGGAGGGGAGCTCGGCCTCGGAGCCGAAGTGGGTATTTCCACCCAGAAGTTGCACGCCCGGGGTCCCATGGGCCTCACGGAGCTGACCACCACCAAGTGGATCGTCCAGGGCGAGGGCCAGATCCGCGCCTAGCAACGCGGTAACATAGAACAGAAGTCCGGAACGGTGGGGAGTCCCGCCGTCGAAAATCCTTTGAGAACCAATAGGGGAGAAGATGCTGTTTCAGCAGATCGCCACGTCCATTGCCGCCCAAACTGAAGGCGGCCACGAGGAACTCGCTCCACTGTGGGCCGAGCCGTGGGTTTTCGGCGTCGTGATGTTCGCCCTCATGCTGGTTCTCCTGTTCGTTACCCTCTCCTACACCAACCTCGGCAACCGTCACGAGGCCGTTGAAGAGCACGCCGATCCGCACCGCCAGCACCCGAACAAGCACACCCACGGCCAAGGCCACTAACATTATCGCCGCAACACCGCGTGGGGAGGCGGGGCGCAGGCTCCGGCTGGGCGTGATGGGTGGAACATTTGATCCCATTCATCACGGCCACCTTGTGGCTGCCAGCGAAGTCGCAGCCAAGTTCGGCCTTGACGAAGTGGTTTTCGTGCCCACCGGCCAGCCTTGGCAGAAGTCACACAAGCTGGTCAGCAGGCCTGAACACCGCTACCTGATGACCGTCATCGCCACGGCCTCCAATCCAAGGTTCACAGTAAGCCGTGTGGATGTTGATCGGCCGGGGCCGACGTTCACTATCGACACCCTCCGCGATCTCCGTGCAGAGCGTCCTGACGCTGACCTGTTCTTCATCACGGGTGCAGATGCCTTGGCGCAGATCCTTTCGTGGAAGGACGTTGACGAATTGTGGTCCTTGGCCCATTTCGTCGGCGTGACCCGTCCCGGCCATGAACTGCACGACATGGGCAGGGACGACGTCAGCCTGTTGGAAGTTCCCGCCATGGCCATCTCCTCCACGGATTGCCGGACCCGCGTTGGGGCCGGAAACCCTGTCTGGTACCTCGTGCCTGATGGAGTTGTGCAGTACATCGCAAAATATGGACTGTATGCGGCGCCGGCGAACGCAGCGGATCTGACACCAGCACTGTCCGGATCAGACGACCAAGCACGTACTGAATGAGTTTTGAATGAGCAGCCAGGACCAGCGACCCATCCGTAGCAGGCGCGAGCTTCGACGTGCCCGGGAGGAAAACCCCGAGGCTGAGCAAGTGGATACGTCCGCGCCTGCGGACGTGGAAAACCTTCCTCAATCCGATCGCCCGAACGGCCGCAATCGTCGTGCCGCCGACGTCCCTGTGGACGCAGTGGGACCGGCAGCCCAGGAACGGTCATCGCAGATCCGTGCCCGGGATCGTGCCGCTTTGCGCACCATCAAGGAGCTGGCGGACAAAGAGGAGCAGCTCTCCGGCGGGGGACCGCCTACTCGTCGCCAGTTGCGCCTCCAGCAACTTCAGGCCGAAGTTGCTACCTCAATGAATCCCATTGTTCCCGCCCCAGCGGCAAAGGACACGGGTCAGTCGGGGGGTGCCAAGTCTTCCAAACCGGATTCTTCCAAGCCGGAGCCTGCCAGCAAAGCTCCCAACGAGAAGACCCAAGGAGCTCCCAAGGCCACAACGGGTGGTGCGGGAAGCGGCAAGGCTCCTGCTGAGTCCGAAATGTCCGTGGAGCAGGCGCTTGCGGTTCGGCAGCTGATCGCCGCGCAGGTGGAAAACCAGACGTCCAAGCTGGAACACATTGCCGAACAGGACCCTTTGGCTGTAGATCCTGAGGTCCTGGCCCAGCAGATCGCCCTTGCCGAGCGTGCTGCCGTCCTGAACAAGCGCGCCGCCGCTAAGCAGAAGCTTGCCGAGAAGACGCAGGGAGAATCCGCCAAAAACACGTCGGAACCCGCCAAGAATGCGTCGGGTTCCGGGGTTGACGGAAAGTCGCCGGCCGCTACGGTGGGTCCTTCCACGGCTAACAACCTGGCGATGGTGACTCCCTTGGAGTTCGTTAAGATGCCGGGGATCGAACGCCCTGTCATGAAGCGCCCGAGCACCACCTTTGTACCGCTGATCACTTCTGCGGGGCCAAAGCTCGACGCAGAACAAGCCCAGGGAAAAAAGCCGGCAGCACGCGGCCGTGCCGGCGTTCTTGCCCGCGCAGAAGCAGTCGCGAAGTCGGTCGGGAAACGTCCTGTCGCCGCCGCGGAGCCCAGCCAAGAGACCCAGCGCCCACCGGTTTCGGCCAGCGCCGCGTATGGCCTTGACCCCCTGGATGCCAACACCGCCGGTTTGGCCCGGGCGCAACGGAACAGGCTGCTGCAATTCGGCGTCCTGGGGTTGGGCATCGTGGCGCTAATCGTCGGCATCATCATGATCACCAGCGGCTAATTCCGCTGAACAACGGCTCACGCCAACACAGGCCACTGGCCACAACAAGGAGTACCCGTGTCTGCACATGAACAATCCATTACCCTCGCCCGTCACGCTGCGCGTGCCGCGGCAGACAAGCTTGCCGAGGACATTGTCGCCCTGGACGTGAGTGAGCGTTTGGCGCTCACCGACGTTTTCCTCATTGCGTCCGCTCCCACCGAGCGCCAGGTCAACGCCATTGTTGACGGCATCGAGGAAGAACTGATGAAGCAGGACCTTCGTCCCGTGCGCCGCGAGGGCCGCTCTGAAGGCCGTTGGGTTCTCTTGGACTATGCGGACATCGTGATCCATGTCCAGCACGCTGAAGATCGTGTCTTCTATGCTTTGGAACGCCTCTGGAAGGACTGCCCTGTAGTGGACCTCGAATTGGGCGACGACGCTTCCGCGAAGGCTGTTTCGGCGGAAGATTCCGAACACTAGGAACAGCAATGAGCAGAAATATGTCCGATTTGGAATTTTCGGAAATGCTGTTCTAAGATATTTGAGTTGCTTCGGCGCGGATGGTCCAAAAAACCAGTTGCGAAGCAGCAAGAATATGGGGCTGTGGCGCAGCTGGTAGCGCACCTGCATGGCATGCAGGGGGTCAGGGGTTCGAGTCCCCTCAGCTCCACCACCAAGGTCCTGTCTTCTTCATGAATTGTATGGAGAAGGCAGGACCTTTTTCGTACCCGGAGGCAGCCGCTTGCAGAACTCGTGGCTATTTGGCCGGTGCCGGGCGTAACGCCGGCAGCATGAACTCCCACATCTGTTCGATCCTTGGCAGCATGTCTTCACGTGAGGTCAGTACTTCAGAGACCATCTGAACGCCGGTGAACGACGCAACCAAGTACCGGGCGAACGCTGCAGCGTCCAGCTCGGGACGTACGGCGCCATCCTCTGCAGCCTGCCGCAGCAGTTGCTCTGCCGTGCTGATCCAGTCCTGGTAGGGACCTGAGACGTCGGCGTCGAAAGCGGAGGCTTCAAACGTGAGCCGAATGCCTCCTTGGACAACCGGCTCATCCAGCAGCTGTTGGCCGAACATCCTGCAGAGTCCTATGAGCCTGTCCAAGGCGGGTGCGCCTGAGGCGACGATTTCAGACCCCGCGGCCAAGACGATGGCGTGCTGCTCCTCGATGACAGCTAAAGCCAGGTCCCGCTTTGATGTGAAGTGGAAGTAGAGCGCACCCTTCGTCACGCCTGCGCGCTTGGTGATGTCGGTCAGGCTGGCATTTCCGTAGCCGATTTCCGCGAAGACCCGGGCAGCGCCTTCGATGACGGAAAGCCGGGTGTCTTTCGCACGTTGCTGCATGGGTGGTGGGTAGCCTCTCAGGTCAGGCAGGAGACGGAGGAGCGGGCCGCCGTCGAGACTCCACAACGCTACCATCGGCCGACCACGGCCTCACCGGAACATAAACCGACTGAACGGTTTGGTTTTGTTCCGAGGAAAATCTAGACTTCAAGTGGAGCCGCGCAGTTTTGGCGGATGGCTCCTTCGCGGCCGGTTTGGGGGGAGGTGCGGTGGAGTAATCCAGCGCACCTCGGCTGCGGATCGCCCTCCGTCGGACCGCAAGGGCGGCGTGATGCAGCTCATGTTCCGGCGATTTCGCTTCTCGTGGGATTGTGGTTAGTATTGACGAGTTGCTTCGGCGGGAAGAGAAATTGAACCGTTTGCGGTCAACAAAATTCCGGGGCTGTGGCGCAGCTGGTAGCGCACCTGCATGGCATGCAGGGGGTCAGGGGTTCGAGTCCCCTCAGCTCCACTTCGGAAGAAAGACCCCGCTCACTGAGCGGGGTCTTTCTGTTGTTCACCTCCCGATCCCTGGAGGCTACTCCGCAGGACGCGCGAATTCGGCGCCGCTGACGAACTCGACGCCTTGGAAGGGTTGATCGCCCACTACATGGGCGTTGTGACCCGGTGGGATGGTGTAGGAGTCGCCGGCTGAAATGCTGATCTTGCCGCCGTCATTGGTTTCTACCTCCAGGTTGCCGGAAAGGCAGAACCCGACGTGGCTCAATTCGCAGGAGTCGGTGCCAACTACTGGCTTGATGCAGTCGGCCCAGGTCCAGCCTGGTTCAAAGGTCATACGGCCGATTGTGTAATCTCCCACGGTGACGAGGTCCAGGACCGTCTTATCGGGGCGTCGCGTTTCGTCGGGAGAGTTGTGGGACTTTACTTCAAGGTTCGTGACAACATTGACACTCATGGCTTCTCGCAGGGAAAGGGGAGCCCAATGATGAGTGGATCCCGGTGCCTGGCTCCAAGGGTCGCCGTGACCTGTGCCTGCCGCCTTGGTGGTCTCCAGCCGAAGGCATGACAGGTGTTTGCGTGGTGCAAGCACTAGGTTCCTCCCAAGCCGCCCTTAAGTCGAGACAGTTAAGTATGAAAGCGAGAACCGCACCGTGACGGCAATGGATGTTGAATCGCTCTTGGGTACGTTGAGCAGGCTTCCCGACGTCGAAGCGGACAACCTGCAGGCCTTCGATGCCACAGACAGGCTCCTGTTGGACACGGCGGCGGATCTGCTGGGGCCCGACACGAAGGTGGTTGTCATCGGCGACCGCTATGGTGCGCTGACATTGGGCGCCGTGGCTGGGCTCGGCGTCGGGCATGTACGCGTCAGCCAGGACCTTTTCACTGGAAGGCTTGCGCTGAAACGCAATGCCGCGGTGGCTGGCTTGGAGGGACGTTTCACCGAATACGAACTGAACCGGGACTTGCTGGACGGTGCAGGCGTTGTGCTTCTGCAGTTGCCTAAGTCTCTGGCTGAGTTGGAGGAAATCGCCGACGCCGTAGCGCGGTTTGCGGCGCCGGATGCGGTCCTGCTGGCCGGGGGTCGCGTGAAGCACATGTCACTCGGCATGAATGAGGTCCTGGAACGCTACTTCTCATCGGTCCAGCCGCAACTTGCCCGGCAGAAATCCCGTGTCCTGGTGGCACGGAACCCCAAAGCGACGCCCGGAAAGCGTCCCTTTCCTGTGGTGGAATCGCTGCCGGAGTTGGGAATCACAGTGTGCGCGCATGGTGCTGCGTTCTCCGGCGCCCGTCTGGACATAGGCACGCGCTACCTTCTGACGTTCCTGGATCGTATGCCGGCATCGAAGCAGGTTGTGGATCTGGGTTGCGGGACCGGTATTCTCGCCACAATGTATGCGCTTCGCCACCCGGATGCCCGCGTCGTAGCCACCGACCAGTCAGCTGCAGCCGTTGCTTCAGCCAGGGCTACGGCCGCTGCAAACGGGTTGGGGGAGCGGGTGGCAGTGATCCACGATGATGCCATGTCCACCCTTGAGCCTGGCAGTGTTGACCTCATCTTGCTGAACCCGCCGTTCCATCTGGGTGCCAGTGTGCATGCCGGCGCTGCGCTCAAGATGTTTCAAGCGGCCGCCCGTGTTCTTGCCCCCGGGGGAGAGTTGTGGACCGTCTACAACAGCCATTTGCAGTACCGGGCCGCCCTGGAACGGAACATCGGGCCAACGGTGGAGGAAGGCCGGAATCCGAAGTTCACTGTGACTCGAAGCCGGAAGTCCTGAGCCTGGCCATCAAGCGACTGCCGCAACGGCGGTGGCATGGAATGCAGTGGCATCGTTACCAAGCCCTGACACCTGCGTCAGCGTGTGCTCGTATCCGAAGCGGCGGCGGTATCGTACGATTCAGACAAAGACCATCTTCGACGAAGTTCATCCCAATGACGAGGGGCATCAGTGACTGAGATCCGGCAGCCGACACCGAGGCGCGGAACCAACCTTCCCCGCATGGGGGACTTCAACCTGACCGTAATTCTGGAGGCGATCCGGCGGTCATCGGGCGGTCTCAGCCGTGTTGAGCTGGCTCAGATCGTGGGCCTTTCCCCACAGACGATTTCGAATATCTCCCGACGCCTCCTGGACCAGCAGCTGATAGTGGAGGCCGGTAAGGAAGGCTCGGGCCCCGGCAAGCCGAGGACCATCCTGCGCCTCAACCCGGCGGGTATGTACGCGGTGGGCGTTCATCTGGACCCGGCCGTCATCACCTTTGTGGTCCTCGACTTGCTGGGCGACGTCGTAAGGCATTCGCGGATGGCAACCCCCGGTGGTGACCCTGCCGACGTGATTACCAGCATCGCCGAACAGATCAATGTCCTGATCGAAGAGTCAGGCGTCGATGCTTCCAAGATCGCCGGGCTCGGTGTTGCGGTTCCGGGCCCGATCGACCTCGACGAGGGCTCTGTGGTGGAGCCGCCCCTTCTGACGCGATGGAACCGCGTGCGCATCCGCGAGGCCTTGGCCGAAGCCACCGGCATGGAAACGTTGGTGGACAAGGACGTGACAAGTGCCGCGGTGGCGGAAACCTGGGCCGGTGGCGCGAGTGGGGCCGGCAGCTTCGTGTTCATGTACATGGGAACCGGTATCGGCTGCGGCATTGTGCTCAATGACGAAGTAGTGCGCGGCACTTCCGGCAATGCCGGTGAAATCGGCCACATCGTGGTGGACCCCAACGGTCCGCAGTGTGATTGTGGATTGCACGGCTGCGTCAAGTCTTCCTGCATTCCGCAGGTGCTGGTGGCCGAGGCCGAAGCCGCCGGTTTGCTTGAAGGGCACCGGGAGGGTGCTGACGGCCCTGAAGTCCAGGAACGCTATGCCGCGTTGTGCGACAAAGCAGATGCAGGTGACGCCAAAGCGATTGCCATCCTGGACAAGTCCGCCACACTGGTGGCACGCGCCGTTTCCATCGTGACCAACACACTGGACGTGGAGCGCGTCGTCTTTGGTGGTCCGTTCTGGGGGCGGATGTCCCCTTACTTCCTGGAACGCGTTCCGGATTTGCTGGACAAGAACAACGCAGCCCGCATGATCCATGACCTGGAAGTCGTGGGAACCGGTGTAGGTGAAGACGTTGGCGCCATTGGTGCCGCCTGCCTGGTTCTGGAGCACATGCTGGCTCCGCGCGCGCAAAGGCTCCTGCTGGAAGGCTAGTTCGAAGCAGGACAACTGAATATCCACAAGGCTCGGCCACGTCGCATGGGTGTCACGGTGAAGTATGGGGGCTGTAGCCACGTTCGACAGAATGGAGCATCATGCGCCGCCCTGTGAAAAACAAGGCAATGATTAAAATGTCGGTGAAATCTGCCGCTGTTAAGTTCGCTGCCGTTGTCTCCGTCGCTGCCGTTCTTACGGCAGCGACGTCTTGTTCGCCCACACCTGAGGCTGCTGAGAGCAAAACGCTCAAGATCGTCTATCAGAAAACGGACTCGTTCACGGCCTTGGACACCGTCATGCAGGACGCCAAGAAGGAATTCGAAGCTTCCAACTCCGGTGTGACCGTGGACCTTCAGCCCATCCAGGCCAATGACGACGACTATGGGACAAAGCTCGCCCTGGCTCAGCGTTCCGCTGATACGGCGCCGGATGTTTTCTATGAGGACACCTTCAAGGTGCGGTCCGACGTCGACGCCGGTTACCTCCTCAAACTGGACAGCTACCTTGAGAAGTGGGACGACTGGGGGGCGTTTAACGAAGCTGCCAAGGCAGCCGGCCGCGCGGATGACGGCGGCATTTATGCGGTGCCGTTGGGCACTGATACGCGGGGCATTTGGTATAACAAGTCCGTCCTGCAGAAGGCGGGAATTTCCGTTCCGTGGCAGCCTAAAACGTGGGACGAGATCCTGACCGCCGCGCGCGCCATGAAAGCTGCGGATCCCAATGTGATCCCGTTCAACATGTATGCAGGCAAGGGGACCGGAGAGGGAACGGTCATGCAGGGCTTCTATGAACTGCTCTATGGCACAGACAGCAGCCTGTATGACGAGAACGAAAAGAAGTGGGTGGTGGGCTCCCAAGGGTTCACCGACTCGTTGGCGTTCTTGAAAACCCTGTATGACGAGAAGCTCGCCGTGAGCCCTGCCGAAGCCCTGGACGCGAACGTCTGGAAGAAGGTCTTTGGCGAGTGGTTCCCGCAGGGCAAACTCGGGGCAACTGTGGAAGGTTCCTACACGCCGTCGTTCTGGCAGAAAGGCGGCGCGTATGAGTGGGCCGGCTATGAGCAGGAGATGGGCGTAGCAATGTTCCCCACCCAGAAGGGACAGGACCCCGGTGGTGTGAGCATGTCCGGTGGTTGGACCCTGGCTGTGGGGGCGAAGACTAAGAACCCTGAACTGGCCTTCCAGTTCCTCACCACAGCGCTGAACAAGAAGAACGCCCTGGCCTATGACATCAACAACTCCCAGATCGCTGTCCGCACGGATGTTGCATCGGAGCCTGAATATCTGGGAGCCAACCCGTTCGTGAAGGACGTTTCAGACTTGGTGAAGGTAACGCATTACCGGCCGGCAACTGCCGATTACCCGAGGATCTCCACGGCCGTCCAAGTAGCTACTGAGTCCGTTATCACGGGTAAGCAGAGTCCTGAGGATGCCGCGGCTGAATACGATGCCACCGTCCGCAAGCTGGTAGGTGAGGACAAGGTTCTGGAGAAATGAGAATGCGCCGCTTCCTGCGGCTGCTCCCCGTAGTCCCGTCTGTTCTCCTGCTCCTGTTGTTCCTGCTGGCTCCTGTGGCGTGGTCCTTCTACGCCTCGTTCACCGACGCCGCGTTGTCAGGGCGGGCGGCCAAAGACCCGCAGTGGGTGGGTGTGGACAATTACGTCCGGATGTTCAGCGACGACTCTTTCCCTTTGGCCGCGTGGCTCACGATAGTGTTCGTCGCAGCGTCGGCGGTGCTGGGACAGAATGTGTTGGGCTTGCTGATTGCCCTGTTGATGACGCGTTCGCGCAGGGCAATGGCATCCTGGGTGGGGACCGCTGTGGTGGCGGCCTGGGTGCTTCCGGAGATCGTGGCTGCGTTTGCCGCATACGCCTACTTCAACCGTGAGGGAACGCTCAACCAGATAGTGGGAGCCTTCGGTGGTGTGGGCCCGGATTGGCTGTACTCGTTTCCCCTGGTGGCGATCGTCTTGGCGAACACCTGGCGTGGAACTGCCTTCTCCATGCTGGTTTACCGGGCAGCGCTTGCTGACGTTCCCAGGGATATCGCAGAGGCGGCGCTCATGGATGGGGCACGAGGCTGGCAGCGGCTGGCCTTCATCACGCTGCCGCTCATCCGGAGCAGTATCGCCACCAACCTGATGCTGATCACGCTTCAGACGTTGGCTGTGTTCACCCTCATCTGGGTGATGACTGCCGGAGGCCCCGCCAATGCCAGCACCACCTTGCCGGTGTTGGCTTACCAGGAAGCGTTCAAGTTCGGTGACATTGGTTACGGCACAGCCGTGGCATCGGTGCTGATTCTGTTGGGAATGATTTTCGGTGGCGTGTACGTGCGGTTGCTACGGGAGCAACGGCCATGACCACCAAGGCCAAGTTGGGCGCGGACATCGCCTTGGCGGTCATCGGGATTTGTTTTGTCGCGCCGTTGCTCTGGTTGCTGCTGGCCGCCGTCGACCCCCAAGCCGGGTACCAGACCAAGGTCCCCTTGGCGCCTTCCACCGAGAACTTCCGTGCGGTGATGACTCCCGAGCTGTTGTTTCAACCCTTGGCAAACAGCTTTCTGTTGTCAGCGGGCACGGCTGTGGTGAATGTGCTTGCAGCTGTGCTTGCCGCCTACCCGTTGTCCAGATATCAATCACGGTTCAACAGGCCCTTCATGTACACGGTCCTGTTTGGGACGTCGTTGCCCGTGACGGCCATCATGGTGCCTGTCTATGGCTTGTTTGTTCAGCTTCAGTTTTTGGATTCCATGGCTGCCACCATCTTCTTCATGGCAACTACCACGTTGCCCATGGCGATCTGGATGACCAAGAACTTCATGGATTCCGTTCCTCTAGAGTTGGAGGAAGCGGCGTGGGTGGATGGGGCCTCCACGATGGCGGCCCTGCGGAGCATCGTCCTGCCTCTGATGAGGCAGGGACTGGGAGTGGTGTTTATTTTTGTTTTCATCCAGGCGTGGGGGAACTTCTTCGTCCCCTTCATCCTGCTGCTGTCCACAGGCAAGCAACCAGCCGCCGTTTCCATCTTCAGCTTCTTTGGCCAGCACGGCGCTATCGCCTACGGCCAGTTGGCCGCGTTCTCCATCTTGTATTCGGTCCCTGTGCTGGTGCTCTATGCGCTGGTATCGCGTGGCATGGGAAATTCGTTTGCCCTGTCTGGCGCTATGAAGGGTTAGTTCGGTGTCAGTCGATGTCCTCGATGATCTCCCCGTACGGTATGGAATCGTCCAGATGGGCTTGGTGACCGGTTGGGCCCCTGTTGAAGGTGATGCGGACGCCGTGGCGTTGGTCTGCTGCAGACTGGAGGAGAACCGGCCGTACGGCGTCGATGACGTGCTGGTCCTGGGAGGCGAGGTACTTCTGATAGGCGGCTGGTAGCGGATGCATGGCAAAAGAATAGACCCAGGAAGACCACATGGGGAGGGGTCCCCATTGCGGCGCCGCTCCAGGAAGGCTTGGATGAAGTGGCCGTTTCACATCAACGCCAGCAAGCAAGGGGACCACGAGTGCAACAGATGACAGCCATGGCCGGAATCGATGCGCCGGACATGGCCCGTGCCCAGCAACTCGTCGGGAGCATCGTACGAAGCTTCGAAAACAAGGTGGTGGGCCAGGCACGGCTGCGCGAGACGTTGGTTATCGGCCTGTTGACCGGTGGCCACGTCCTGTTGGAAAGTGTGCCCGGCCTGGCCAAGACCACTGCGGCCCAAGCAATCGCGGAGTCGGTGAGCGCAGAGTTCCGCCGGATCCAGTGCACGCCGGACCTCCTGCCCAGCGACATCGCCGGTACGCAGATTTTCGACGCCGTCAAAGGCACGTTTGTCACCCAATTGGGCCCGGTCCACGCCAACATCGTCCTGCTGGACGAGATCAACCGATCCAGTGCCAAGACCCAGAGCGCCATGCTGGAAGCGATGCAGGAGCGGCAGACGTCCATCGGCGGCGAGTCCTACCCTTTGCCCCAGCCCTTCCTGGTGCTCGCTACGCAGAACCCCATAGAGCAAGAAGGAACGTATCGTCTTCCCGAAGCGCAGATGGACCGGTTCATGCTCAAGGACGTACTGGACTATCCAAGTCCTGCGGAGGAAGCGGAAGTCATCCGGCGGATTGACGCCGGCGTGTTCAACGCGGACCAGAAGCCTCCGGCGGCCGCTTCCCTTGACGCCGTAGTCCAAGTCCAGGAATTGGTACGGCGGGTCTACATTGATCCGGCGATCGTCCGCTACATCGTGGGACTCGCCTACGTCACCCGCAACGCTTCAAAGTATCTGGAGCCCCGGCTGGCCAACGTCGTGGAATTCGGTGCCAGCCCGCGGGCGAGCATCGCCTTCAGCCAGGCAGCCCGCGCCATGGCATTGCTCAAGGGACGTGACCACGTCATACCTGAGGACGTCAAAAACCTCGCACATCGGATCCTGCGTCACCGGATCATTCTCGGATTCGATGCCGTGGTTGAGGAAATTTCCGTGGAAACCGTGATCGATGCCGTGCTGGCGTCCGTCCAGACGCCGTAGCGGGGCCTGCACGTGCCCAGCCTCCTCCGACGCGTCAAGTCGAAGATGTTCATCTTCGCCCACCGTAGGACACTGACCCTTCTTGACGGCGAATACGGTTCGGTCTTCAAAGGACGCAGCCTGGACTTCGACGAACTCCGGGCGTATGTCCCCGGCGACGAGGTCCGTGACATCGATTGGAAAGCCACGGCACGGCACGGATCACCCCTGGTCAAGCGCTACGTCGCAGTGCGCCGCCACGCGGTCCTGTTACTGGTGGATACCGGAAGGAACATGGCGGCACAGGCGTTCTCGGGGGAGTCCAAGAAGGACATCGCCGTTCATGCGGCCGGGGTCCTGGGGTACCTTGCTTCCCGGCACGGTGACGACGTGGGTCTCCTTCACGGGAACGCCGTTGCGTCCAAGTACCTCCCGCCCCGCAGTGGCGAGGAGCATTTGGAGCGGCTGCTCCGTGAAGTGGATGCGAGTGCTTCCCTTGACGGCCCAGCCAGTGGCATCGCAGCGCAGCTGGATTATGTGCTGAGGTACCTGAAGGGGCGCCTGCTCATTGTCGTCATTGCGGACGAGTTCCTGCCCGATGCCCGCACGGAGGGCCTGATGCGGAGGTTGCGCGGCCGGCACGAAGTCCTGTGGCTGACCGTTCGGGACGCCGAGCTCGCTGCTGAGCTAGGGAGCCAAATGCAAGACAGCACGGACGTGGGCACGGGACGTGGAATTCCCCGGTCCGTGGCCGTGGACGGTAAAGTACGTGCCGCCTACGCTGCGGCAATGCTTAAACGCGACCAAGGGCGGCGGGACGTGTTCCACAGGCTGGGAATCGCCGAGGAACACACAACCGGCAATGAGAACGTCCTGACCGCAGTCTTCTCACTCCTGGAAAAGCACCGCTCCGGAACTTTCACCACAAGAACCTTTGCCCGGGGTGGCACTCGTGCAGGATGAAGCCGGCTTCTATTCGCCCCTGCAGTATCAGCCACAATGGTTGTGGCTTGGGCTCGTTCTGGTGCTCATCATCGGGGCTTGGTACGCATGGATCTTCCGGCCAGCCCGCAAAATGGTGGCGGTCCACGAAGATCCAGCCCGTCAGGTGACGGTGGTGCCGGACCTTGAGACACTTCGGGCCGCCTGCCTGGCCGCAATCAACGCCACAGCTTCAGACGCCGACGCCGGCCGCCTACCCGAGCGCGACGCGCACCAGCGGCTCAGCTTCCTCGTGCGGGAGTTCGCCGGAGCGGCCACCAGCCTGCCAGTGACCTCCATGACCCTCGAGGATCTCCACCGCCACGACCTCAAGGAACTTGCGGCAGTTGTGGCCGGCATCTATCCCAACGAGTTCGCGCCGCTACCCGTCCATACGGTCAGGCAATCCGCGGAGACCGCGCGTCAGGTGGTCTTGGCATGGAACTAAGCTACTGGTGGATTCTTCCCCTGGCCGCAGCAGCCGTGACAGTCACAGCGTGGCTGTACCGCCGCCGTCGTCCGCAAAAAACCAAGCCAATCGCGCACGGTGGGCGGCTCACTGAACTCCCCGAATACCAAAGGGCCCTACGCCGGCACCGCACCCGCTTGGCGCTCGCGGTGGTGTTGGGCGCAGTGTTCCTCGCTGCGACCGCCACGGCAGCGGCAAGGCCCATCCAACGCACAACAGAGCAGCCGGAAGTCAGGAACAGGGACATCGTGCTGTGCTTGGACGTCTCTGGGTCCATGACCAGCACGGATGCCGCCCTCGCTGCGGTATTCGAAGACCTCGCCAAGGAGTTCGACGGCGAAAGAATCGGCATGGTCATCTTCGACAGCAGCAGTGTGCAACTCTTCCCGCTCACCGACGACTACCAGTTCGCCGCCGAACAACTCACGCAAGCGAAGGAAGCCTTGGACAGCGGCACCGGGTCCTTCTTCGACGGCACCTGGAACGGGGAAGGCTCCTCGCTCATTGGTGACGGACTGGCATCCTGCATACAGAGCTTCCCCGACACGGCCGCAGTAGATACCAAGCAAGGGGACAATCAGCCAGGAGACAACCAGCGCTCACGGTCCGTGGTGCTGGCCACGGACAACTTCCTCTCCGGGGAACCGATCTTTACCTTGGACGAGGCCGCAGCCCTGGCCGCCGGAAAAAACGTGAAGGTGTACGCCCTGAACCCCGGCGACATGGACTACGGCGAGCAACCTGAGCAGCCCGGTGCCCAGCTCAGGGCCGCAGCAGAAAGGACCGGCGGCTCCTACTTCACCTTGGACAGCCCCACCGCCGTGCCGGGCATTGTCCAAAAAGTGCAGGAAACCGAGGCCACAAGCTACCTCGCGGCACCGCAGGCAGTAGTCGCCGATACACCCGCTTGGCCTCTGGGTATCGCCTTGCTTGCCGGCTCGGGAATGCTGCTGCTCGGATGGCGGCTGGAACCATGACCTTCGCCCCCATCATTCCGTGGCCCCTACTGGCCTTGGCATTCGTCGCCGTGCTGGGCTTCACTGCCTGGACCTACACGAGGCGTGTTCGAAGCCAGCCGCTTCGAACCTGGAGGCCCGCAGCCCTGCGGAGCGCCGCCGTCGTACTTCTTCTGCTCGCCGCTTTGCGTCCCGGTTGGGCAGGTGGCCAAGCCCAAACCGCCACCGCTGACCTCGACGTCTACTTCGTCGTAGACACCAGCACCAGCATGGCAGCCGAAGACTACAACGGAACCGGCACCCGGCTTTCAGGGGTCAAACAGGACGTCATGGCCATTGCAAAGGAACTCGCGGGAGCCAAGTTCTCCCTCATCACCTTCGACAACAAAGCAACCGTCCGCATGCCGCTCACACAGGACGCAACAGCCCTCAAAACCGCCATGACCACCTTGCAACCCCAAAACAGCAGATACGCCAAGGGGAGCAGCGTCACGGGTGCGGCACAACTCCTGAAAGAAAGGCTCGCAGCCGCTAACCAGCAACGTCCGGGTCGCCCGGCACTGGTCTTCTACGCCGGCGACGGCGAGAACACCAGTGCCGAGGCCCCGGCCCCCATGGATGCCACCCATGTGGCCGGGGGAGCGGTACTGGGGTACGGCACCGGCGGGGGCGGCCCGATGAAGGAAACCGCGGACCCTGACGCTGGATACGTGAAGGACAAAACCTCCAACACCCCACAGGATGCCGTCTCACGAATTGACGAATCGCAGTTGCAAACCATCGCAGAGCAACTCCACGTCCCCTACGCCCACAGAACAGGCGCCGAGCCAACACAGGACATGTTGGGCCAAGCCCGCCCCGGCGCCATGACCGCCATGACACACGACGGCCCGGGGCGCGTAGAGATCTACTGGTTGCTCGCCCTGGCCGCTTTCCTCCTGGCAATCCACGAGCCGTTGCGGCACTTCACCGCACTTCAAGCGCTTCGGCCCACCATGCGGAAGGAGCCCACCCCATGAACGGGGACAACGCACGACGACGGCGAAGCAGCCTTGCACTCTGGTCAGCGCCACCTGCGCTCGTGGCGCTCGCAGTTGCCGCGAAGCTCCTGAGTGTTGGGGTGTTGGGTGTCTCTGCCGGGCAGTCCTTCGATTCCGGGGAGCAGCAGGGTGTCGCCAGCGCGGCGTCGTGGTTGCAGATAGCCAACATCCTTGAGCCGCACAAGGCACATTTCGCCTCCGGGGATGCCCACGTTTTGGCGGGCGACTTCACAGCTGCGCGGAAGGACTTTGAGTCAGCCCTCAAAGCCGGCTCCGGCGTCGATGAGTGCAAAGTGCGCGTCAATCTGGTCCTCAGCATTGAGAAGTTGGGGGACGCCGCCGGGGATCGGGATGCCGCCGCCCAACTGTTCAGGGAAGCCATGGGGGCAGCAAAAAGCGCACCGCCGCAGTGCCACGCGGAAGGTCCGGCAAACGCCGCCGGAGAGGGTGGCAGCCTGGACGCGGCCCAGGACCGGCTGGCCGGCAAAATCACCGAGGGCGAGTCGCGGAACGACGGTGCATCCGCGCCCAACCAGGAAGCGCCGTCGCCCCCCAAACAGGAACAGCTTCAGCAACTTGAAGAGAACGCGCAACAGGCCCAGCGGGAGCGTTCGGAAGGTCAGGAACGCGGCGAGTACCTGCGAGGACCGGACAAAGCCCCGGGTATGGATAGGCCATGGTGACTTGACGAAGCATCTGCTGTGATCGCGTCCCGCGCAACCTCGTCAAGCCAGCCATAACGACGGGCGGCCGGTCACCCGAAAGGTGACCGGCCGCCGTCGTTCGCGGTTAAAAGCTGTTTATGACTCCCACAGGATTTCGTCGTCCACCACGCCGTCCTCATCAGCGGCTACTACCAGCAGCTCGTCGGTGAAGTGCGAGCCGAGGGTGAAGTCCAACACGAAGTACCGCTCCGGCTGACCCGGATAGATGGCCACGTGGCCGAGTTTCAGGGCTTTCAGGAAAACGTCGTTAGTGAGCTGGCCCTTGTCGCTGACACCAAAGACCGATTCGAGTTGCTCTTCCTTGAGCTGCGAGCTGTGGAAGTGCAGGAACTGTTGGGGATTAGTGCCGTCCTGGTCGAGTTCATCGGCGATCATCTCCCTGACCTGATCCACTAGTTCCGGCAGGAAGCGCAATCTATAGTCCACCTTGCGCATGGCCGCCTCATCGAAGTGGTCGTGCGCGGTGACATTGAGGTCCAGCTCCAGCTGGTTGCCGCCAAGTTCGTGTCTCGCGACGAAGCAATGTTCACGCCCGTGATTGAGCTCGATCTCCCCAAAATGTTTGCTCGCTACCTTGCCCATGTGATCAATCTAACCCCATCAACCGGCGGGTTCCAGCACTTCGCAGCAATTCACCTCTGGAGCTTGCGGCCCTTGACAGGAGCGGATTTCAGGGGGTGAAGACCACTCTTTCCCGAGGTGTCCCTGAGAGTGTCCGCAAGCAGCTGTGTGAACAACTGCACTTGGGCTGTGCGCTTTTCGTTGATGAGAAGGGCGAACACGTTCCGGGCCAGCCGGATGTCCGGTACGTCAAGGACCACGACGCCGGGTGGCCGGTGCCGCAGGGCCAGTTCCGGTACCAGCGAGGCACCAAGGCCGGCGGCTGTCATCTCCAGGCTCGCGTGGAAATCGTCGCTGTAGGCCACCACCCGGGGGTGCAGGTTGCAGCTGGCGAACAGGCGTTCGATCACCAGGGCATCGCTGGTGCCCGGGTGGTGGATGATCCATGGCATGTCGGAGAGATGTGCTGCTTCGATCTCGGCGTCCTCGCGGATCTTCCAGGATGCGGGCAGCACTACACGGAAGTCGTCGTCGCCAATCCACTGGCGTTCCAGTGAATGCGGCCACGCCAGGCCGGACTGCCCCACCTGGTACACAAGTGCCACATCCAGTTCACCGCCGCTGCGCAGGCCTTGAATGGTTTGTGCCGGCTCGGCTACGGAGACCCGCAGCTCAATACCCAGTCCGCTCCATCGCTCATTCCTGAGGATGTCCGGCAGTACGTAGGTTGCGAGGCTGGGGAAAATGCCCAGCCTCAGTTCCTGCGCGGGGGAGTCATTGGTCCTTGAGGCTGCTGCCATGAGGGCCTCGACGTCGGTCAGCACTTTCGACGCGTGCCGGGTCATGGTCAACGCGGCCTCCGTTGGGACAACGCTGCGGGCTGACCGCTGGAAGAGCTCGACGCCGGTATCGCGTTCCAGCGCAGCCATCTGTTGGGAGACTGCAGAAGCTGTGTAGCCGAGTTGGGCGGCAGCGGCTGCGAAGGAACCCAACCGGGTGACCTCCATCAAGGTGCGGAGATGGAGAAGGTTGACCATCAGCCGATTTTAGCTGTTCGCCACGCCACATTTTCAAAGTGTCACGACACGCCGTATCCGGGCGACACGCTGAAGATTAAATGTGGCTAAGTAGTCCACAGGGTGTGGATGACATCTCTCAATTCGGCGGAATCACGGACATTTTGAGGGCCCCCGCCTGTGGACGAGCGGTGGATTGAATGACATACTTGTAATACATCATCTTGGGGTTCCGGCGAGGCGCTTGCACTACATGTAGTATCGATTTACGGATTGAGCGGGAAACCAGCACAAGACTAAATAAGCGTGTTGGCTGCCACAGCAGCCCGCGGGCCGGTATCGGATTCAGAAACTAGTTCCGGTTGAGCCCGCCAGATACGAAGAGCGACAGACTTCAACTAAGGGGACAGGGATCATGACCGTTACGGTTTACACGAAGCCGGCCTGTGTTCAGTGCAACGCAACCTACCGTGCACTCGACAAGAAGGGCATTGCCTACCAGAGTGTCGACATCTCCCAGGACGCCGAGGCCCTCGAGCGCCTCAAGGCCTTGGGCTACATGCAGGCGCCGGTTGTCGTGACCGAGCAGGACCACTGGTCTGGTTTCCGCCCGGACAAGATCGAGGAACTGGCCCAGGCTGTTTCCTCCGTGGCCTAAGTTTCCATTCAAACTTCGCCACCACGGCAAACTCAGAATTCCTATGTAGTGGAGGTGACTCCCATGGCACCGCTGGCAACGGCAACCGTACGCGAAGCTGCGGAAGCGGTCACCACCAGGAGTCACCTCATCTACTTTTCCTCGACCTCCGAGAACACCAAACGATTCGTCCAAAAATTGGGCAGGGATGCAGCACGCATCCCGCTCTATGCCCAGGATGCCCCGCTTCAGGCCCTTGAACCTTTCGTCCTTGTGCTGCCCACTTACGGCGGAACAAACGGCGAAGGTTCTGTGCCGAAACAGGTCATCAGGTTTTTGAACGATCCCCGGAACAGGAAACTGATCCGGGGTGTTATTGGAGCAGGGAACACCAATTTCGCGGATAACTACTGCGCAGCGGGGGACATCATCTCCGTCAAGTGCAAGGTGCCGCATCTTTACAAATTTGAACTCATGGGGACGCCGGAAGACGTTCAACGGGTCAACGAAGGGCTGGAAAAGTTTTGGACACAACTGTCGCAGAAACAGAAGTAACCGGGGGCGCTGTGGACACGGTCAAGAAGCCGCTGCCTGAGGCTTTCAAGGGCTTGGGTTATCACGAGCTCAACGCCATGCTGAACCTGTATGGCCCCAACGGTGAGATCCAGTTCGAAGCCGACCGTGAAGCTGCGCACCAGTACTTCCTGCAGCACGTGAACAACAACACGGTGTTCTTCCACGACCTGGAAGAGAAGCTCGACTACTTGGTGAAGAACCAGTACTACGAGCGCGAAACCCTCGACCAGTACACGATGAACTTCATCCGCGACCTCTTCAACCGCGCGTACAAAAAGAAGTTCCGCTTCGAGACCTTCCTCGGCGCCTTCAAGTTCTACACGTCTTACACGCTGAAGACTTTTGACGGCAAGCGTTTCCTTGAGCGCTACGAAGACCGCGTCTGCATGGTGGCCCTCCACCTGGCCCGCGGTGACGAAGAGCTGGCCAACCGCCTCGTCGACGAAATCATTGACGGCCGCTTCCAGCCGGCCACTCCCACGTTCCTCAATGCCGGCAAGGCTCAGCGCGGTGAGCTCGTCTCCTGCTTCCTGCTCCGCATCGAGGACAACATGGAGTCGATTGCCCGCGCCATCAACTCAGCCCTCCAGCTCTCCAAGCGCGGCGGCGGTGTAGCTCTTTCGCTCACCAACATCCGCGAGCACGGCGCCCCGATCAAGCAGATCGAGAACCAGTCCTCCGGTGTTATCCCCGTGATGAAGCTCCTCGAAGACAGCTTCTCCTACGCCAACCAGCTCGGTGCCCGCCAGGGCGCAGGTGCAGTGTACCTGCACGCCCACCACCCGGACATCCACCGCTTCCTGGACACCAAGCGCGAGAACGCTGACGAGAAAATCCGCATCAAGACGCTCTCCTTGGGCGTCGTGGTTCCGGACATCACGTTCGAGCTCGCCAAGAAGAACGAGGACATGTACCTCTTCTCCCCGTACGACGTCGAGAAGGTCTACGGCGTTCCGTTCTCCGATATTTCGGTGACTGAGAAGTACTACGAGATGGTTGACGATTCCCGGATCAAGAAGACCAAGATCAGCGCCCGCGAGTTCTTCCAGACCCTCGCGGAGATCCAGTTCGAGTCCGGCTACCCGTACATCATGTTCGAGGACACCGTGAACCGGGCCAACCCGATCGACGGCAAGATCACCATGAGCAACCTGTGCTCGGAGATCCTGCAGGTTTCTTCGCCGTCCATCTACGCCGAGGACCTCAGCTACGAGACCGTGGGCAAGGACATTTCCTGCAACCTCGGTTCCATGAATATCGCCAAGACCATGGATTCGCCGGACTTTGGACTCTCCATTGAGACCTCCATCCGCGCCCTCAGCGCTGTTTCGGACATGTCGTACATCAACTCCGTGCCTTCCATCGCCCAAGGCAATGCCCAGAGCCACGCGATTGGCCTCGGCCAGATGAACCTCCACGGCTACCTTGCCCGCGAGCACGTCCACTACGGTTCCGAAGAGGGCCTGGACTTCACCAACATCTACTTCTACACGGTGCTGTTCCATGCTCTGCGCGCTTCCAACCGTCTGGCCATCGAGACCGGCCAGAAGTTCGGCGGATTCGAGAAGTCCACCTACGCTTCCGGTGAGTTCTTCGACAAGTACACCGAGCAGGAATGGGTTCCGGCAACTGAGCGCGTCAGCGAGCTCTTCGCCGGCCACCACATCCCCACCCAGGATGACTGGCGCGAGCTGAAGGCTTCGGTCATGGAGCACGGTATCTACAACCAGAACCTGCAGGCCGTGCCGCCCACCGGTTCCATCAGCTACATCAACAACTCCACGTCCTCGATCCACCCGGTGGCCGCCAAGATCGAAATCCGCAAGGAAGGCAAGATCGGCCGCGTTTACTACCCGGCTCCGTACCTAACCAATGACAACCTGGAGTACTACCAGGATGCCTACGAAATCGGCTACGAGAAGATCATCGACACCTACGCCGCTGCCACGCAGCACGTGGACCAGGGCCTGTCCCTGACGCTGTTCTTCAAGGACACCGCCACCACGCGTGACATCAACAAGGCGCAGATCTACGCATGGCGCAAGGGCATCAAGACCCTCTACTACATCCGTCTCCGCCAGATGGCCCTCGAAGGGACCGAGGTTGAGGGCTGCGTCAGCTGTGCGCTCTGATCAACCGCGCTGAAAACTAAAGATTACGACGGCGGGTTACCACCCGCCGTCGTAGGCTTATCTCAAGAAAACCATCGCTTTAAGGGGATGAAATGACCGAAAAGGTCAAGCTGCTGACACACGTCGAGGCCATCAACTGGAACAAGATCCAGGACGACAAGGACGTGGAAGTCTGGAACCGCCTGGTCAATAACTTCTGGCTCCCGGAGAAGGTGCCGCTGTCCAACGACGTCCAGTCGTGGCACACACTGACGCCGGACGAGCAGCAGCTCACCATGCGCGTTTTCACCGGCCTCACTCTCCTGGACACCATCCAGGGCACCGTCGGCGCCGTTTCGCTGATTCCGGACGCGATCACCCCCCACGAAGAAGCTGTGTACACCAACATTGCCTTCATGGAGTCGGTGCACGCCAAGTCCTACTCGTCCATCTTCTCCACCCTGTGTTCTACCAAGGAGATTGACGACGCTTTCCGCTGGTCCCTCGAAAACGAGAACCTGCAGAAGAAGGCCCAGATCGTCATGGACTACTACCAGGGCGACGACCCCCTGAAGCGGAAGGTGGCCTCCACGCTGCTGGAGAGCTTCCTCTTCTACTCGGGCTTCTACCTGCCCATGTACTGGTCCTCGCGCGCCAAGCTCACGAACACGGCTGACCTCATTCGCCTCATCATTCGCGACGAGGCCGTGCACGGTTACTACATCGGCTACAAGTTCCAGAAGGGCTTGGAGAAGGTTTCCGAGGCCCGCAAGCAGGAAATCAAGGACTACACGTTCGAGCTGCTCTTCGAGCTGTACGAAAACGAAGTTCAGTACACGCACGACCTCTACGACGGTGTCGGCCTTGCCGAGGACGTCAAAAAGTTCCTGCACTACAACGCCAACAAAGCCCTCATGAACCTCGGCTACGAGGCCATGTTCCCCGCTTCCGTCACCGACGTGAACCCGGCCATCCTGTCGGCCCTGTCCCCGAACGCCGACGAGAACCACGACTTCTTCTCCGGCTCGGGCTCCTCCTACGTGATTGGCAAAGCTGTCAACACGGAGGATGAGGACTGGGAGTTCTAAGACGTCGTCTATTAGTCGACTTTAGAAGGCGGACAGCGAGCGATCGCTGTCCGCCTTTTTTGTGCGCAGCTTGAGGCAACGCAGCTCCGTCGGCGGGTGGTTATGTTCTGGAGGGGCGGTGTCCGGGTAGGGGTGGGGCTTTCGATTGATAGCTGTGTCCGGTGGGGGTGCTGATTTCCTGGGTGTGCGTACCCCCGTGCACGCCGGCATGCACGGTTTTGGTGGTCCAGCCGGGGTTTTCCTTGGTGTGGTTGCACGCCTCGCATAGACCTGCACCGTTGGCGAGGTTCGTTTTCCCTCCGGAACGCCAAGGAACCACATGGTCGATATGCCGGATCGGCGCATCGCAGTACGGCATCCGGCAGGTATCGTCGCGGGTTTCAATGAAGCGCCGAAGCCTCGCCGGGAAGAGCCGGGCTTTGGAGTCCATGCTCAACAGCTCACCACTGGCTGGTGCGGTGTAGAGCCGGCGAAGCCAGACAGTGAGCTCTGTATCCGGCGTTGTCGCGTGGACCTGGCCGGCTTGCCCCGAACCGACTATTTCCCTCCCCCATTCTGCCGGGACGATTCCGTAGCCCTTGAGCCGGGCCGGTTCGCTGTCGCCTTGGAACAGGGTGCGGTCGGTCATGACGAGGTCCAGGTTGATCCCTGAAATCCCGCCAGGTGTACCGGTGACGCGCTCGACCAAGGTATCGGCCGTGACCTGACCACGGGTCGGGACAACACCAGAGCCCGCATCATCGCTGGAACGGGCCGAATCAGCAGCCTGGCAAAGAGCAGCGTAAACAGCCACCCCTTGCGCGACCGGAAGCAGCGCCGTCAGGTACGTCATGGTGTCCGGAGCAGGGCGCAGGCTCACCATCCGCTCGGCTGCGGCACGGCTCGCACGCCCGACCACCGACCGCGGATCACGCCGATACGCAGCAGCCTTCGCCGCCGCAACAATCGCCTTATCGCCCTTCCCCTCAAAAGTCCCGGTATCGGCAGCGAGTTCCTCATCCACCGCGCACCGGTCCTCAACAGACAAACACGCGGTCTCTTTCACCAGCAGCGTGGCCCGCCACTCATTCAACTGCCCCGACTTCAAAGCCGCCAACGTCCGCGGCATCTCCAGCACAAGGGCCTTCGCCAAACCCAGCAACCGGGACCCACGATTCGGCGACTCCCGCCGGGCCAACGCCACCTGAGCACCCACCCCACTGCCACGCTCCGAAACAGGAACACCCGCCTCGGCCTGCTCTGCACGCTGGGCAAGATCAAAAGCCACAGCAACCCGCGCCTGCAAAGCCGTGATGGCCGACTTCATCTCCTCCAAAACCCGCAACTGCTCGATCAGGTCCCCACTCACGGAGCCGGCCGGAACCGCGCCGGGCTGAGGCACGCCTCGGGATGTGGCAAGAAGAGGCGCAGCGGACACCGCTGTCTTCGTTTGCCTTTCCCGGATCTGCTTCATGTCCCTACTCTCGCAGGAGGCACTGACATTATTAGACGCTTCATCCGCGACGGAGTTGAACCATCCCGCCCTTGTCCGCGTCTTCACATCAGGGGAGGATAAGTGCCATCTTCGGGAGGTTCACCATGGTGCAGCTTGAGAAGTTCGAAAAGTACTTGATTGAAGAGTTTTACGACGACTTCCGGTCGGGGGACATGTCGCACAAGACATTCACCAGGCGGGTGGCGTTCATCATGGGAAGCATGACTGCGGCCGCGGCAGCCATGACTTTGGTGGGCTGTACACCGGACGAGGTTCCTCAAACCACCGACCCCATGCCCACGCCTTCACCGACATCCGAGGCGGCAAGAACAGGGACCGCGACTACTGCAGTTCCCAACGCCAAGAGTCCGTTATCTGTCCCGGAAGGTGCTGCGGGCCTGACGACGGCAACAGTGACGTTCCCCGCAAACGGGACGGAAATCAGCGCGTACCTGGCCAGGCCCGAGGGGAGCCAAAAGGGTCCCGGCGTCTTGATCTGCCACGAAAACCGCGGGCTCACGCAGCACATCCAGGACGTTGCCCGACGTTTCGCCAAGGAAGGGTACGCGGCGCTGGCGCTGGACCTCCTCAGCAGGGAGGGCGGCACCGCGAATATGGATCCGGACGCTGTCCCCGGCGCTCTGACGCAGGCGGGCGCCCAAAGGCACGTGGACGATTTCAAAGCAGCCTTGGAGTACATCAACGGCCAGGATTTCGTCGAAGAGGGCCGGATCGCCATGGTGGGTTTCTGCTTCGGTGGCGGCATCACATGG
The DNA here is from genome assembly GCF_048595705.1 of Paenarthrobacter sp. TA1.8. Taxonomy (NCBI): domain Bacteria; kingdom Bacillati; phylum Actinomycetota; class Actinomycetes; order Micrococcales; family Micrococcaceae; genus Paenarthrobacter; species Paenarthrobacter sp. TA1.8. The sequence goes on along the minus strand of NZ_CP184287.1, from coordinate 2,694,440 downwards.
CAGGCAAGCACCGAGATCCAAGGACTCAAAGCAACATCCGCCTTCTACGGTCCCGCGCCGGACCTGGCCAAGGTGCCCACCATCAAGCCGGCGGTCCTTGGCGTCTACGCGGAGAACGATGCACGTATCACCGGGGCAATGCCCCAGCTGCAGGCAGCCTTGGATGCCTCAGCGGTCAAGCACCAGCTCAAGGTGTACCCCGGCGTGGACCACGCGTTCCACAATGACACGGGCGAGCGCTACGTGGAGGCCCAGGCAACGGCAGCGTGGAACGACACCCTGACATGGTTCAAGGACAACGTCTAAACACCCCTAGCCCTGCAAACGCGCAGCCTCGCTCGCCAGCTCGGCCTCCAAGGTCTCGATACTCGGCAGGCTCGCCACCAACTCATCGGGCAAGGAGTCAGCAACGGAGGTTTTCCACTCCGCGATGCCCACAGGAGCGTTGAATCCACGCAGTGCGTACTCGGCCACCACGCTGTTCTTCTCCTTGCACAACAGCAGGCCGATGGTGGGCTTGTCGTCAGGATGCGCCATGAGGTCGTCCACGGCCGCCATATACATACCCAATTGCCCGAGGAACCCAGGTTCGAACTTCACGGCCTTGAGTTCGATGACCATGTAGCAGCGCAACTTCAGATGATAGAAGAGCAGATCCGCGAAGAACTCGTCCCCGGCAATCTCCAGCCGCACCTGCTCACCAACGAAAGCGAAACCCTGGCCCAGCTCCAGCAGGAATTTCTCCACGTGTTTCACCAACTGCAGCTCCAGGTCCCGTTCGGTGTGCCGATCACTCATGGACAGAAAGTCAAAGACGTAGGGGTCCTTGGTCGCCTGCTGCGCGAGGTCCGAATCGGCAGGGATCATGGTGGTTTTGAAGTTGGTGATGGCCTGCCCTGAGCGTTCGTGCAGACGCGTTGAGATCTGGTGGGTCAGCACGTTGCGCGACCATCCGTGTTGGGCAGCCGCCGCGGCGTACCAAAGGCGCGTGGCGGCGTCGTCGAGCTTTTCCAGCAGTGCGATCTGGTGGTACCAGGGCAATGTTGCAAGCGGCGCTTGCAACATTGGAAAGTCCGGCCATGCTTGGGCGAAGCTCTTCATGTACCTCAGGTTCCTGGGGGAGAAGCCTTTTGCTTCCGGGAACCGTGTCCGGATGTCGGCGGACAAACGGGTGACCACCTTGGCTCCCCAGCCTTGCTCGGATTCACGCTCGGCGAGCTGCCGGCCGATACTCCAGTAAGAATTCAACAACTCGCTATTGGCGGCTGCCAGCGCCCGGGTCCTGCCGACACGGACCTCTTGAGCCACGGTGTTGAGCAGTGTCGGGTACCAGTCGGGCATGGACGAAGCAGCGGGGACACCCGGAAAGGATGCCTCGGTGGCGAGCTCTTGGGACGGCATGTTGCTCCTGTCGGTTGCTGTTGTCATCACGATAGGGGGAGGCACTGACAAAATAGACAGGTGAGTGAAGCCGGTGAATTCGTGGACTACACCCTGCAGATGGAATCGACCTGGGAGAAGGCGGCAGAGGCCAGTGAACGTCTGGGCGGGAGCCTGAAGGTATACGGCGCGTCCGTGGGCGCGGTGCGTGGCACGGTCCGGGATGCGCTGAAGCGGTACAAGAACCTCAACCATGACGACATCACCGCCCTGAGCTCGGAACTTTGGGAGGAGCCGGTCTTCGAACGCCGCCTCGCGGCGGTGGTTCTGCTGCAGGCCAAGGTCGGGCTTCTCGTCAACACGGATCTGACGCGCATCGAGGGATTCATCAGGCATGCAGGAACCCGGGAGCTGGTGGACCCGCTGGCCAGAGACGTTGTGAGGCCTCTCATTGCGCGGCTGGAAGGACTCGCGAAGGAACGCGCAGAACGCGTCCTGGAACGTTGGGCGACTGATCCGGACGCCGAACTACAGCATGCAGCTGCCCTGGCGAGAGACGCCGCCACCCCTTGATAAGCACCAGCGACCCGCCTAGCGTTTCCCTCAACACATGCCACTGAGTTTGAGAGGCGGATTGTTCGATGAAATCGCTATGGCTTGACCGCAAATCTCACTTCACGTCTGACGCAATCCCCGCTGAGAAGCACTTTGACACGATTGTGGTGGGCGCCGGCCTCACCGGAATGGTCGCAGCTTTGCTCTTGTCCCGCTCCGGCCAGCGCGTGGTGGTTTTCGAGGCCCGGACACTAGGCGCTGTGACTACGGGAAACACAACTGGCAAGCTGAGCCTCCTGCAGGGCGGTGTGCTTTCCGCGTTGCGCAGCCAGTACTCGCTGAAGGTGGTCCAGGCCTATGTGGAAGCCAACAAGACCGGACAAGCCTGGCTTGCGCAGTACATGGAGCAGCAAGGCGTCCCCTTCCAGCGCAGGACCGCGGTCACCTTCGCAACCACCGACGACGGCGGGCAGCGGCTCCGCAAGGAAGCTGCCGTTTCGCGGGACGCGGGTTTGGATGTCCATTTCAGCCGTGATCCTGGATTGCCGTTCCCTGTTGTGGAGGCGCTGGAGCTCGAAGACCAAGCGCAGATTCACCCCATGGATGTCCTTGAGACCCTCGCCAGCGATGTCCGGGAGCACGGCGGCCTGATCGTTGAGGGCGTGCAGGTCCAGAACGTGGGCTCAGATCTGCCGTTGGAAGTGGCCACCCGCAAAGGAACGTTCACCGCGGACACTGTGGTGGTTGCCACAGGAACGCCCATCCTGGACCGCGGTTTGTACTTCGCGAAGCTCGAACCGAACCGTTCCTACGCCGCCGCCCTTCGCGTGGCAGGGGACATTCCGAAGGGAATGTACCTGTCCATCGACGCGCCAACCCGATCCCAGCGGACCTATCCCACTCCCGAGGGCGAGTTGCTCTTGGTTGGCGGCTACGGGCATACCGGTGGCCGCGCCACTTCGCCGCAACAGCATCTGAATGACCTGCTGGGATGGGCCCATGAGCACTACCCTGGAGCTGAGGTCACCCACACGTGGTCAGCACAGGACTACCAAGCCACTAACCTGATGCCGTTCTTCGGCAAACTTCCCCGTGGCCACGGACGGATCTTCTTTGGCACCGGCTACAACAAATGGGGGATGAGCAACGGAGTGGCTGCTGCCCTGTCCATCACCTCGGACATCCTGGGTGGCCAGTCCGACTGGGCCACGGCGATCCATCACCGGGTCACATCACCCCAAGGTGCCATCCAATCCATTCGCCTCAATGCCAGCACCGCCAAACGGATGATCGAGGACAAGGCCAAGGTCAGGAGCAACCCTGAAATCACTGACGCAACGCGCCCACCGGAAGGCAGTGGCGTCGTCGGGCTCTACAAGGGCGAGCCCGCGGCGGTGTCCACCGTGGACGGGAAGGTCTGCATGGTGTCCGCCAGCTGCGCGCACTTGGGCGGATTATTGACCTGGAACGACGCTGAAAAATCGTGGGACTGCCCCTTGCACGGTTCGCGTTTCACCCCGGAAGGAAAGTACCTGGAAGGCCCGGCCACGCACCACCTGCAGAAGTCGCCGGTCAAGAAGAAGGACTAGCTCAGCCGCTCGACGCGCCGCTGGGCTTGGTCCGCGGCGCGTCGTTGCTGCGTTGCGGCCCGGACCGCACGCTTCTTGTCTGATTCCGCGGATTCCGCATCACGGGTAATCCCAATGAGTTCGGCTTCAAGAGTGGCCAGACGCTTATTGATGTCTTCGATCTCGGATTTGAGGTCTGTTCGACGGCCGGCCAGCTCTTTGACGGTGTCCCACGCCTCGGATGCTGCCGCTTCTGCTTCCTTGGCGTCCTTGTCGGCGGCTTCGAAGTCGCGGCGGGCCTCTTCCAGTGCGGCTTGTTGTTTGGCGGCACGCCGATCGGCGAGGGACGTCGCCTCGTCCTTTGGTTCCTTCTCTTTGGACGGCTTCTCTTTAGAGGGCTTGTCCTTGGAAGGTGACGCCGGTTCCGTCTTGGCCGCGCGCTTTGCAGGCGCCTTCGCAGATACGGGGCCAGCTTCGTCGTCCGGACCGGTCGCAGCGATGGCACCTGTAAGGTCCACTGTCTCAAAGCCGCTCCCGCTGAGTCCCCGCACCAGCCGCCCGGTTCCTACCGCGGCGGCGGCCCCGGCATCGGCCATGGCGGCCCTGAGCGTTTGCTCAACGTCGGATGCCGCGGCAGCACTAAGAGGAGCGCCAAGCTCGGAGGCAAGATCTTTGGCCGCATGCACAGCAGATGTCAGTTGGCCCTGGCGCTGCTGCCCGAGTTCGCGAAACACTTCTGCGTCGCCCTCCTCCTGGGCGGTTCGCAGCGAAACACCAAAGCGTACGACGCCGTCAATCACCTCGGGCTTGTGAACGGCCAGCATGTTGATGGCCCAGGCGCCGGCGGCCGGCTTTGGGAGGTTGCCAATCTCTTTAGCCAGGTCCTTCTGGCCGGCATCCTTCGCTTTGCGGACAAGCGCAGTTCGTTCGGCCGTGAAATCACGGGGTGTCACGGCGTACAGCTCCTGGGCGGCATCGCGGAGGTCCATCCACTCATCCTAGGGTTCGCACTGGTCCTTCGGTTTGGACTCGTCCAGAGTTTCCGCCGTGCAGTCCATGAGCGCGAGTCTTCATTGACCCGCTGCTTAGGGTAGCCTAAGTCGAGTGGACCAGATCATGAGTTTGCCTTTCGGCGTCGCACTCGCGGCGCTCTTCGCGATCGTCATGATCCGCGTCAACGTCACCTACTGGATTGGGCGGGGAGCGGTGGCCGGACTCGCGCACACCCGCTTCGGTGATTCTTTGGAGCGGCCCAAAGCAGCGCGTGCCCAGGCCCTGATTCAGCGCTGGGGACCGTACGCCGTCGTACTCTCTTTCCTGACCATCGGCCTCCAGACGGCCATCAACCTTGCAGCGGGCGCAGCCCGCATGCCGCTCCGACGGTACTTGCCCGCCGCCGTGGCGGGTTCTGTCATCTGGGCACTGCTTTACGCGACCATTGGTCTTGCTGCTTTGGAGGCGTGGCTGGCGGTAGCGGCGGCGTCGCCAGTTGGTGCTGCGGTGGGAATCGCAGCCTTGGCGGCCATCGTCGTCTGGGTTGTCGTGTTCCGTCGGCGTCGGGCGAGGACCAAATCAGCGGATACAGTGGTCTGAGTTCTACAGCTGGATCGGCGAAAGGCCTGGGTTGACTACTGCATTACCGGAACTGGCGGACGGCGATTTTTACTACGAATCATTGGGCGAGGGCCGCTACCGGTCCACCATCCATGCCCAAGGCGCGTGGAATCCCCACGAACAACACATGGCCCCCGCCTCGGGCATCATCGCCGATGCCCTGGTTCGCCATGAGCCACGAAACGACGTCCGCCTGGCGCGGATCAGCTACGAAATCCTCGGTCTGATTCCCGGTGGCGAGTTCCAGGTCACCACCTCGACGTTGAGGCCGGGACGGACCATCGAACTCATCCAGGCAGAGCTTTCGGCGGGAGGCCGTGTGGCAATCCGTGCTGCCGCGTGGCGTATGGTCACCAGCGACACCAGCGCTGTAGCCGCAGTGGAAGATGAGTCCATGCCGGCCCCGGACGAATGCAAGCCATGGGATGGCGCCAGCGTGTGGCCCGGGGGATACATCCGGTCCTTGGAGATGCGCATTGCCGAAGGACACCGGCCTGGTTCGGGCAAGGTGTGGATCCGGACATCCCATCCGCTGACCGACCAACACGACAGCACCGATCTCGCCCGCCTCATGGGCTTGGTGGATACCGCGAACGGCATCGCGGCCCGTGTTCCACCTGGTGAAAACAGCTACATTTTTCCCAATGTCGATCTTCAGATCCACATGTACCGTGCTCCGTCGGGTGAATGGTTGGGGCTGGACAACAAGGTCTCTTTCGGGGCTGACGGCATCGGCCTGACATCCACTGTGCTCCATGATGCCAACGGACCTTTCGGGCGGGCTGAACAGATCCTGACGTTGAGGAAGAGTTGATGGGCGGCTCGGAAGCAGGGACCCGCCAGCTTACGGTTTATCGCCAGAAGGATTCGATGGGGGCGGCGGGAGACCTCGATTTCGCCTTGGAGCTGCTTCAGCGTGCCCGCAACGGCAAGCTCGGTCCGTCCCTCCGCCTGTATCGTCCGCAACCTACCGTGGCTTTCGGCCAGCGCGATGCCAACCTTCCTGGTTTTCACGCAGCGGAGGAGGCATGCCGGGAACTCGGTTTTGAGCCCCTGATACGCAAAGCCGGGGGCCGCGCCGCCGCGTATCACCAAGGGACCCTGGTGATAGATCATATTGAGCCGCATCCCGACGCGATCGTGCGTGCCAAAGCCCGTTTCTCGGAGTTTGGTGAGCTGCTGGCCGGTGCGCTTCGCAGCGTCGGCGTCCATGCCGCCGTCGGCGAAATTCCGGGGGAGTACTGTCCGGGGGAGTTTAGCGTCCACGGTGAGGACCCCGATTTTCCTGCTCACCGCATCAAGCTCATCGGCACTGCCCAACGCGTCGTCTCCGGAGGTTGGTTGTTCAGCTCCGTGATCGTGGTGGAGGACTCCAAACCCATTCGCGAGGTACTGGCCGCGAGTTATGCTGCGCTCGGCCTCGAATGGGACACCGCCACTGCCGGGGCTGCGAATGACCTGCTGCCGCATCTGGACGTAGCAACCGTGGAGGACGCCGTGATTGAGGCTTACCGCGGTTACGCAGACATCATCGACGGCGACTTCCAGACTTTGCTGGCCTAGTCGCCGCAGGTCCGTTGAGCGTGTTGGTGCCCGGGTCTAGTCTGAATTAGACAGGGTTTCCCAAGCACGCGGATCGCGGTGGAACAATGGGCCGGAAGAAGCACCCTATTGAGGATTCTGACGTAGGCATCAGCGTCAGCCCGCCCAAGAGATCCGCCGCGGGATTGCCCAGTCTGAGCGAAACACTTCCGCACGCCATGGCCGATATGGGGCCGTCCCGGGCGTGGAAGACACTACGGGCCGTCAACCAAAAGGACGGTTTCGATTGCATGAGTTGCGCCTGGCCTGACCCGCCGGAACGTAAGGCTGCTGAATTTTGCGAGAACGGCGCCAAGGCAATCGGGTGGGAGGCGGAGCCACTCAGGATTCCCACGCAGTTCTGGGCGGACAACACCTTGAGTGCCTTGGAGTCCAAATCCGAGTACTGGCTGGGACAGCAAGGAAGGTTGGTGGAACCGGTCTATAAGGCTGCGGGCTCTGATCATTATGAACCTGTGAGTTGGGACCGGGCGTTTGAGGTCATCGCCCAGGAGCTGAACGGGCTTGGGACCCCTGACCAGGCGACGTTCTATACCAGCGGACGCACGAGCAACGAGGCAGCGTTCCTCTATCAACTTTTCGTTCGGGCATTCGGAACCAATAATCTCCCCGACTGCTCCAACATGTGCCACGAATCCACAGGGGTCGCCATGGGGGAAACCATCGGGGTGGGGAAGTCTGCCATCACCTATGCGGACTTTGCCAAGGCTGACCTGATCATCATCATGGGCCAGAACCCGGGAACCTGCCATCCGCGGATGCTTACGGCCCTGGAGGAAGCGAAAGAAGCGGGCGCGGAGATTGTGGCCGTGAATCCGTTGCCCGAGGCTGGTCTGATCAACTTTCGGAACCCGCAACGGCCTCGGGGATTGGTAGGCAAGGGCACAGATCTGGCAGACCAGTTCCTGCAAATCCGCATTGCCGGGGATATGGCATTGTTGCAGGCACTATCGAAGCGTGTCCTCGATGCCGAGAGGGCTGCCCCCGGAACGGTGCTGGACCGCACGTTCATAGATGAGCATTGCCAGGGCTTCGTCGGTTTGGCAGCCCACCTCGCCACGTTGAATGAACGCGATGTCCTCATTGCCACTGGGCTTGGCAGCGCCGATATTGATGAACTGGCCGCAAGGTACGTCCGTGCCGATAAAGTCATCATTACGTGGGCCATGGGCATTACCCAGCACAAGAAGGCCGTGCCCACCATCAAGGAGATCATCAACCTGCTCCTGTTACGCGGCAACATCGGAAAGCCCGGCGCAGGGCCGGGCCCGATCCGTGGACACAGCAACGTCCAAGGCGACCGGACCATGGGCATTTGGGAGAAGATGCCGCCACGGTTCCTGGAGGCAATCAAGCGGGAGTTCGGCTTTGCCCCGCCACAGAATCCCGGCGTCGATGCAGTGGACAGCATTAGGGGCATGCGGGATGGCAGGATCAAAGTCCTGATCGCGTTGGGAGGTAACCTGATCCACGCAATTTCAGACACCAAGGTTGCTGAAGCGGCGGTGCGGAAAACGCGTCTGTCTGTACAAATCTCAACCAAACTCAACCGCTCCCATGTGGTGGTAGGTGAGCAGGCCCTGATCTTGCCGACGTTGGGTCGCACAGAGATCGACAGGCAGGGCGGCGTGGCGCAGTTTGTCACCGTGGAGGACACGGTCTGCGCGGTACATCGCTCGGTGGGTCCGCTTGAGCCAATAGCCCCGAATGTGTTGTCCGAGGTGGCCATCGTCAGCCGCATGGCCCAAGCTGTCCTAGGCGATAAAGTGCCGGTTGACTGGGTCGGGCTGGAACGCAACTATGACGCCATCCGGGATCACATATCCCGCGTCGTGCCGGGGTTTGAGGATTTCAATGCCCGCATCCGTGAGGAGGATGGCTTCGTCTTGCCGCACGGGCCAAGAGACAGCAGGACATTCCCGACAGCAACGGGCAAGGCCATGTTCTCCGTTAACGAGCTGGAGACAATTACGATTCCCAAGGGCCGCCTGCTCCTGCAAACAATCCGGTCACATGATCAGTTCAACACCACCACGTATGCCATGAACGATCGGTACCGGGGCATAAAGAAAGGCCGCATGGTCCTCTTGGTGAATTCATCGGACCTGGCCGAATTGGGTTTCGAGGACGGGGGCTACGTGGATGTACACAGCGAGGCCGACGACGGCGTTGACCGTGTCCTGCCTCAGTTGCGTTTGGTCGCGTACCCCAGTGCGCGGGGATGCGCAGCGGCTTACTATCCGGAGGCGAACGTCCTGGTGCCGTTGGATTCGACGGCGGAGGAGAGCAATACTCCGGCCTCGAAGTCGGTGATTATCAGGCTTGAGCCGGCCGCCGCCCCGGTATACGGGTCGGCAGCCGGCTGACGCGAACGAAACCGTGAAGCTCGCTAGCGCTGGAGCTAGTGACCCCTTGCGATCCACTCATCCAGGTGCGGCTTTTCCGCGCCGATGGTGGTGGAATCGCCGTGTCCGGTGCGGACCACGGTTGCCTCGGGCAGCGGGAGGAGCTTGGTCCGGATGGACTCGATGATGGTGGGGAAGTCGCTGTATGAGCGTCCCGTCGCACCGGGTCCGCCTTGGAAGAGTGTGTCTCCGCTGAAGAGTGTTTCTTCGCTGGGCAGGTGGAACGAGACAGACCCGGGCGAGTGTCCGGGAGTGTGGATCGCTTTCAGTGTTGCACCGGCAATGGTGAACTCGTCGCCGTCCACGATTGCCACATCGGGATCAATTTCGGGGAACACTGCCCGCCATAGCATCCAGTCGTCCTGGTGCAGGTGGATGGGAGCTTTGACGAGCTCCCAAAACGCGCCGGCGGAACTGATGTGGTCGTCATGGCCGTGGGTCAGCAAAATGGCTTTGACGGTGCGGCCGCCCACGGCCTCACGAATCGCTTCGGCGTTGTGGGCGGGGTCGATGACGATGCATTCGGAGTCGTCGCCGATGATCCAGACGTTGTTGTCAACGTCCCAGGTTCCGCCGTCAAGGGAGAATGTCCCGGAAGTAATGACGTGATCGATTGAGAGGTTGCCGGCGCTCACAGCTCAACCACCGATCGCAGGACGGCGCCTTGATGCATCTTGTCGAACGCTTCTTCGACCTGGTTAATGGTGATGCGCTCGGTCACGAATGCGTCCAGGTCCAGCTTGCCCTGCTTGTAGAGGTCCACGAGCATGGGGAAGTCCCTGGAGGGCAGGCAGTCGCCGTACCAGGATGACTTGAGTGATCCGCCTCGGCCGAAGACGTCTAGAAGTGGTAGTTCCAGGGTCATCTCCGGAGTGGGGACACCAACCAGGACCACGGTGCCTGCGAGGTCGCGGGCGTAGAACGCCTGCTTGTAGGTTTCGGGACGTCCGACGGCGTCAATCACCACGTCTGCGCCGAAGCCGCCTGTCAGGGCGCGGATTTCTTCGACAGGGTCTCCTGCGGATGAATCCACGGTGTGTGTCGCGCCGAGTTCTTTGGCGCGCTCGAGCTTCTTTGCGTCGATGTCGACGGCGATGATGGTGGTGGCGCCTGCGAGCGCGGCACCGGCGATGGCTGCTACGCCCACGCCGCCGCAACCAATGACGGCCACCGAGTCGCCACGCTTGACGCCGCCGGTGTTCAGTGCCGCACCCAAGCCTGCCATGACGCCGCAGCCGAGCAGCCCGACAGCGGCGGCATCGGCGTCGGGGTCTACCTTGGTGCATTGTCCGGCGGCGACCAGGGTCTTTTCGGTGAACGCGCCGATGCCCAGGGCGGGCGAGAGTTCCGTGCCGTCTTCGAGGGTCATTTTTTGGGTGGCGTTGTGGGTGTTGAAGCAGTACTGGGCTTGGCCGCGGTTGCAAGCACGACAGTTACCGCAGACTGCCCGCCAGTTGAGGACGACGCGGTCGCCGGGGGCTACATCGGTGACATCGGGGCCCACCGCGCTGACAACGCCGGTGGCTTCGTGGCCGAGCAGGAACGGAAAATCGTCGCTGATGCCGCCCAGTTTGTAGTGGAGGTCGGTGTGGCAGACGCCGCTGGTGAGGATGTCCACCAAGGCTTCGCCGGGACCGGGCTCGGGAACCATGATGGTTTCCAGGGTTGCGGGTGCGCCTTTGGAGCGGACGACGACACCTTTGACTGCGTGGACCATGGAGATGTTCCTTTCGGGCTCGCGGGTAGCGGGGGCCCTTAAATGCAGCAGGGCCCGCTACGGATTCCCAATCTGTCTATCACAGGTGACAGACAGCGTGTGGATTGTTCCGTGCGGGCCCTGGAGGGGTTACGCGTGGAGCCGGCGGTTAGACGGCGACCAGGCGCTTCTCAACCTCGGAAGCGGAGGGGTTGGTGGCCGCGGTTCCGTCGGGGAACAGCACGGTGGGGACCGTACGGTTTCCGCCGTTGAGCTGCTCGACGAGTTCGGCAGTGCCATCCACTTCTTCAATGTTGATCTCGGTGTAGCCGATGCCCTTGGCGTCCAGCTGCTTCTTCAGGCGGTTGCAGTAACCGCACCAGGTAGTCGAGAACATGGTGATGGTGCCGGAGTCGGGAGTGAAGTCCACAGAGCTCTCCTCAGTATTGATCGTTTGCACGGGATGGTTCGTTGATATCAACGGTAACCCGCGATCAAATAATTCCCGTTCGGTCGCGAAGCCGGGTTACGTCACATGCCTGCGCTGGTGCGTTTGGCGGGGAGGAGGCAGACTGTTGCCATGTGTGGACGTTATGTGATGGCCCGTGCGGTGGGGGACCTGCTTGCCGATTTCGACGCCGAGCTTGAGAACGAGATTGCCCTTGGGAAATCGTGGAATGTGGCTCCTACGGACGCTGTTCCCATTGTGTTGGAGAGGTTGATTGACGACGACGTTAAGCGGCAGCTCCACGTCGCGAAGTGGGGGCTGGTGCCCTCATGGGCGAAGGACCCCAAGGGCGGCGCGAGGCTTATCAACGCCCGCAGCGAAACGTTGTTGGAGAAGCCGTCCTTCAAGAAAGCTGCGGTGGCCAGGCGTTGTGCGGTTCCCGCGGACGGCTACTACGAGTGGAAGAAGGGCGAGGGCAAGAACAAGCAACCGTACTATGTGCATCCGGCGGACGGCCACGGTCTGGTCTTTGCGGGCTTGTACGAGTGGTGGCGGGACCAGTCAGCTTCCCCTGATGACCCGGGCCGCTGGTTGCTGTCCATGTCCATCCTGACCGCCGACACCCCCACGGTGGAGGAGGCGCGAACCCGGCGCAGTGCTTCGGTGTTTGACGAACTGACCGCCCTCCATGACAGGGTTCCGTTGCCCATGAGCACGGAGACGATGGAAGCGTGGTTGGATCCGCGCGAGAAAGACGCCCAGGGTTTGGTGGACATGGTCCGGTCCAGGGCGCACGACGCCGCCGCTGACTGGACGCTGGACCCGGTGGGGGCCGCAGTGGGCAATGTCCGTAACAACTCACCGGAACTCATCGAACCGGTGGAGGGTCTCTTCTAGGAGTCAGAGGGCTTCGTTCACCGGCACGCCGGATTGGAACTCCCGGCCATCGGCTTCGCTGAAGCCCGTCATGACGTGGCCTTTGCTGAGGCCGTGGATGGCCGACATCGGGAAGTTCCCCGTGATGACGTTGCCGGAGTGCTCCACGCCCTTGATGTCGTAGTTCTCCTCGGCACTGAGGGAGTGGTTGAAGGAGTAGAACGAGATTGCCTCGCCGTTCATGAACTCGATTCCGAGCCTGCGCTGTGAGGAATAGTCCTCGCTGGCAGCAACAAGGCCCACGACGTAAGCGCCGGAGCCTGGTATGTTGCCATCGATTTCGAACCGTGCCACGAGGTTGTCGTCTTCGGCGGAGATGTTGACCTGCTTCAGGAGTGCGTCATTGGTGCTCATGCCACAATCCTGCTCTGTGGACCGGCTGCCGTCCACCCCTTGACTTTCACCCTTCCAGCAAGCGCCGGACGTTCCGTGCCACCGTAGCGCTGTCCGTGTGCTGCCCTTTGCGGGCGGTCAGCAGGTGCATGGCCAAGCCGTCGCTGTAGTCGGATATTGCTTCCGCCCGGGCCCTGGCTTCTGGTATGCCCATGGCTCCGAGCAGTTGCGCCAAGGCCGATACCAGCCGCTCGTGCCCGGCAGCCACAACATCGGGCTGGTCAAGGGCAAAGGCGAAACGGGCCCGGGTCAGTTCCGCGTTCTCATGCGCGAGTCCCATGACCGCTCCGGCGATCTGCTCTGCCAAGGCGGCTACCGACGTCGGGATTTCCCTTCCACCCTGCTGGAGCAGGAGGCGGTCCCGTTCTTCAACGCGGTCGACGGCGGCCCCTATCAGCGCTGCACGGCTGCGGAAATAGTTCGAGGTAGTTCCGACGGCGACGCCTGCTTGGGCGTCGACGGCCCGGTGGGTGAGTCCCTTGAGGCCCTTGGCAGCAACGACTGCGAGCGCTGCGTCGGCAAGTTCGGTTCGGCGGTCCGGCATGGCGAAAGTCTAGCTTCAAACCCTATCGGTACTACAAATGTAGTAGTACAGTGTGGCCATGGAAAAAGTGGACATCATTGGTGGAGGAATCGCCGGGCTTGCGCTCGCAGGAATGCTCAACCCCGGCAGGTTCGACGTCACTGTCCATGAACAGCGGACCGAACTCCCAACAGTCGGAACAACCCTGGCCATGTGGCCGGAAGCCCAGCAGGCGTTATCCAGACTGGGGATACTCGGGGCCGTGCGGAATCATGGAGCCATTATCAAAGCCGGCGCACTTCGACGGCCCTCCGGAGAAGCCCTGCTGTCCATGGAGGGTGAGGGTTTGTTGGGAGTATCCCGACCCGAACTGCTGAGGCTGCTGGACACCGCGGTGCCCGTTTCGGTACGCCGGGTAGCGGGGAGGGTGGATCACCCTTCGGGCGCAGCCGCGTTGACCGTGGGAGCCGATGGAGTCAACAGCATTGTTCGGAGGGATTCGTGGGGCAAGCGAAGTGCGGCAAAGCCCACGCCCTTCCTGGCAGTCAGGGGAGTCGTTCCCGGAACCCCGTCCCCACGCGACGTTGGAGAATACTGGGGACGCGGTGAAATTTTCGGCTTGGCCCCTGCCGTAGGGGGAAGCAACTGGTACGCCTCCTTCCGCTCCGAGTTGGGCCCGGACAAGGTAGACGTCGCAGAGGCACTCGAAGTGACACGTCAACGCTATGCCAACTACTCGTCCGCTGTGCGGGTTGTACTCTCGCAGGCAAATCCGGAGACGTCACTGGCGCAACGCATCTGGACCACTCCACCCATGGGCCGATACACGCGAGGGAGCGTTGCGCTGGTAGGGGATGCCGCGCACGCCATGACCCCAAACCTGGGGCGTGGCGCCTGCGAAGCCCTCATCGATGCTGTGACCCTGGGCAAACTGCTGAACGACCAACCCATGGACCAGGCACTCGCCACCTACAACAGGAGGCGGGTCATTCGCACCCAGCTACTCCGCTCGGCTTCTTCCGCCATGGGGAGCGTTGCTCTTGCCCAGGGCGCACAACCATGGCGCGACGCCTTGTTGAAGCAGGTGGGAAAACGTGTGGCCGGAGCCCGGGAGGGCGCTGAAACTTCGAAGTAGGTTTTGTCGGTACGTCGGCGTAAACTTGATTTATTCGAACATACTTTCGAATATGGTTTCCTGGCGTAAAGAGGTGAGGGCATGGGGCTGTTCAGTGAATCTGTCGGAGTTAGCTGCACTGACGCAGGCCAGCCGCGGGAAGTCCAATGGAAAGGAACGCAATACACGGTCACCAACGAACCTGTTCGATGGTACGAACGGCGCCAATGGTGGCTTGAAGAAAGCCGCGCCCCCCTTGGCAGCGGAGCTGGCCTGGTTGACCACGAGATCTGGCGTGTCCAACTCCTGCCAACCTCAGCTGACGCAGAAAACAGCCACCCCATCACCCTCGACCTGGTCCGGCACGTAGGAAGCGGACGCTGGAGACTCCTGCGCATCCACGACGCCGCACCAGCACGCGCCGTAGAACCCGAAGAAGCGGCGTAAACGTTGAGCTTCACCCACCTGCACGTCTCCACGGCATTCAGCGCTCACTACGGCGTCTCCTGGCCGGATGAGCTGGCCCAAACAGCCGCAGCAGACAGAGCCACAGCGCTCGCCTGCACAGACCGGGACGGCCTGTACGGCACCATCAAACACCTCAAAGCATGCATGGACGCAGGCATCGACCCCATCGTAGGGGTGGACCTAGCGGTATTCGACGACGACCACCGCACCCAAGTCGCGGGCCGCGTCGTCGTACTCGCCCACGGAAACAACAACGGCGCAGGGTACAGGGCACTGTGCCGCCTTATATCCGACGCCCACGCACGCACTTCAGGCAAAGCCGGGGGAGCGGTCCCCGCTGCAGTCACCCGCGGCGAACTCGCCTCAAGGACCCTCGACCCCAAAACCCTCAAACCAGTCCTGACCGTGCTGATAGGACCCGACTCAGACGTCGGCCAAGCCATGGGAGGCCGCAAATACCTCAGGCCCAGAACCCTCTTCAAACAATGGATAGACGCCATGCCACCCGGCACCATGGTCGCTGAAGTCGTATCCCACCTCAGCGCCCCCGGAGAACCACTAAGCACAGCCCATGCCGTGCGCATGCTCAAGCTCGCACTCGAATACAACATTCCCGCAATCCTCAGCAACGCCGTCCGCTACTGTGCCCAGGACGGCGCCGCCACCGCAGACGTCCTCGACTCCGCACGAACCCTCAAATCCCTCCCTGAACTCTCAACGGCACCCCCGCTCCAACCAACAGGGATGCTCCAACCAACAGGGCAGGGCTGGCTTAAGACCCCGCACCAAATGCTCCAACTCGGCAAAGAAATCATGAGCGCAGCAGGCCTGGGGAAAGCCGACCTCACCAAACTCCTCGCAAACACTGAAGTGCTCGCAGACAAATGCCGCATCAATCCTGTCCTTGATATGGGATGGAAGAAGCCGGTAGTTCCCGAGGCCTCCATCATCGGCATCGACGCTGACCCCATGATTGAACTCAACCAACGCTGCGAAGCCGGAATCACCCGACGGTTCCCGGGCATCAATGGAGATGCAGAAGAACATCTGCGCTCGCGGTTGGAGCACGAGCTGGGGATCATCGGCAGGCTCGGCTTTGCCTCGTACTTCCTTACAGTGGCAGAAGTTTCAAGGATGATCCTCGATATGGGTGTCAGGGCAGCTGCGAGGGGATCCGGTGCCTCAAGCCTGGTCAATTACTTGATCGATATCAGCCAGGTTGACCCGATCCGCCATGACCTCATCTTCGAGCGCTTCCTCTCCGGCCGCAGATCCACGCTTCCTGACATTGATATTGATGTGGAAAGTGCTGAAAGGCATAACGTCTACCGAAAGATTTTTGACCGCTTCGGTGCCGAACGCGTCACCCTGATGAGCATGCAAAACGGCTATAGGGCACGTGGTGCCGTTCGGGATGCAGGCATGGCCCTGGGAATGCCTGACGAAGAAGTGGGTGAGATTGCCAAGCAGCTGTGGAGATTCTCTGCACGTAAGTTCCGCGAAGCCCTGGTGGAGAAGCCCGAGTTGCGCGATTTTGCCGGGCGCGTGGAGAGGGGTGCCATGGAGGAGAACCAGCAGTTGGATTTGTTGGTGGATCTCACCGAAAGGCTGGATCGGCTGCCCCGGCATATCTCCATGCATCCCTGTGGAGTGATTTTGGGAGATGCAACACTCCTGGACCGAACTCCCGTTCAGCCCAGCGGTTTGGGCCTGCCCATGAGCCAGTTCGACAAACACGACATGGACCCCATGGGCATGCTCAAACTGGATGTCCTGGGAGTGCGCATGCAGAGCGCCATGGCATTCGCGGTTCGGGAAGTAATCAGGCTGCATCCTTCCAAGGCTGAAGTTGTCGCAGCCGGGCGGCATCCAGTGGAGCCAGGTGGCGCAGGTCCCGACTACATCGCCCCTGACGGCCGGATTGACCTCAACGCCGTACCGTTCGACGATGAGCCCACCTATGAGCTGATCCGGAGCACCCACACACTCGGTTGCTTCCAGATCGAATCACCGGGACAGCGTGAGCTCATTGGAAAGATGGCGCCCCGGGAATTCAACGACCTCATCATCGACATCTCACTTTTCAGGCCCGGACCCATGAAATCCGACATGGTGCGACCCTTCCTGGAACATCGGCATGGCTTTGCTCCTGAGATTTATCCCCATCAGGACCTGAAGCCCGTGTTGGAAGAGACCCATGGCGTTACCGTGTTCCATGAACAGATCCTGAAGACCTTCCGCGTCATGACTGGCTGCGGTTTGGACAGGGCTGATGAGTTTCGCAGGGCCCTGGGCGACGAAGTGCATGAGCCGGGAGTGGAGAAGTACTTCCGCAGGGAAGCAATCAAGAACTACTCTCCCGAAGTGGTGGACAAGGTCTGGGGAACCCTGAAAGCCTTCGGCAGTTTTGGTTTCTGCAAAGCCCACGGTGCTGCCTTTGCGGTGCCCACTTATCAGTCCGCCTGGCTCAAGGCCCATCATCCCGAGGCTTTTCTTGCCGGTCTGTGGGAACATGACCCCGGGATGTATCCCAAACGCCTTCTGGTAGCGGAAGCCCGCCGACTCGGCATTCCCATCCTTCCTTTGGATATCAACAGGAGCCAAACCGAATATCGGGTGGAGAAAATCCAACAGGGCCCCGATGAGGGCAAGCTCGGCATCCGCTTGAGCCTCACAGGAATCTACGGACTTTCAGGCGCGGAATTGAAGCGGATCGTGGCCGGGCAACCTTACGACTCCCTGGCGGACCTGCGTGCGCGGGCAAGGGTGAGCAAGCCGAACATCAAAAGACTTGCCCAACTTGGCGCCTTCGATGCTTTGCATAAAGATTCTGGCGGAAAAGCTAACCGGGCCGATCTTGTGCACCATTTGCAGGCACTCCAAAGCAGCCCTTCGAAAAAATCTGCAGATGTCATCGAAGGTCAACTGTCATTTGCCTTGGGCGATATTGAATTGAGGAACCTGGCTCCTGAACTTCCCGAACCTTCCATGGTGGACAACGTCAGGGCGGAACTTGATCTCATGGCTGTGGATGTCAGCGAGCATCTGATGGATAGCCACAGGCCACTGTTGGACAAACTGGGAGTTACAACGGCAGACAAACTCCTGGGCCTGCGCAACGGGACCGAAGTCCTGGTGGCAGGGGTCCGAATAGCGACCCAGACCCCACCCATGCGAGGCGGGCGGCGCGTCGTCTTCATCAGCATCGACGACGGGACCGGTTGCGTGGATTCAGTCTTCTTCCATGAAGCCCAGGAAGAATCCGGGCCACTGCTGTTTGGTACCCGATTGCTACTGATCCGTGGAACCACCAGAAGGACCGGTCCCAAGGGAATCAGCCTGAGCGCAAGCAAAGCCTGGGACCTCAGCCGGCCCGAAGCATTGCCATATGCCGAACTCCTGCCTGCCGAAATGGGGCTACCGGAGGGTTACACCCACCATGGGCCGCTCCACGGCATCTCCAGGAACCTTGCCATCACTGGTCTGGGAAGCTGAACCCGCGGCTGAATCTTGCCCCGGCCAGCCCAATTCGGTCCCGGCGCGCTGCTTTGGCCGCCTTCGCTGAAGCGGATACGATTGTCGGTGGCTGGCTGTGGTCCCCGTACGCCACAAGCTATGAAGCCTTAACTATGAATAGGAGACACCCGTGTCAGATGCCCAACAGATCACCCTCATCGTCGATGGCGAAGAGACCAAGGTGACGGAAGGGACTACCGGCGCGGAACTCTTCTTCGAGCGCCGCGACGTCGTTGTAGCCCGTGTGGATGGTGTGCTGAAAGACCTTGACCAGATCCTCACCGAAGGCGCAGACGTCCAGGGCGTCACCATCGATTCCCCCGATGGGCTCAACGTTCTCCGCCACTCAACAGCCCACGTCATGGCACAGGCTGTTCAGCAGTTGCGCCCCGACGCCAAGCTCGGCATCGGCCCGTACATCACCGACGGCTTCTACTTCGACTTCGACGTCGCTGAGCCCTTCACCCCGGAAGACCTCCGCACGCTGGAAAAGATGATGCAAAAGATCATCAACCAGAACCAGAAATTCGTTCGCCGTGTGGTCACCGAAGAAGAAGCCCGCGAAGCGATGGCCAACGAGCCCTACAAGCTCGAGCTGCTGGGCAAGAAGAACGACGCAAGCGATGCGGTGGAAGGCGTCAATGTCGAGGTAGGTGCGGGCGACATCACGATCTACGACAATGTGGATCGAAAGAGCGGCGAGAGCATCTGGTGCGATCTTTGCCGCGGTCCCCACCTGCAGAACACCAAAATCATCGCCAACGCCTTCGCGTTGACCCGCTCTTCCGCCGCGTACTGGCTCGGCAACCAGAACAACCAGCAGTTGCAGCGCATCTACGGCACCGCGTGGCCCACCAAGGAAGCCCTCAAGGCTTACCAGGAGCGCATTGCTGAAGCTGAGCGACGGGACCACCGCAAGCTCGGCGTCGAACTTGACCTCTTCTCCTTCCCGGATGAGCTGGGCTCAGGCCTCCCTGTGTTCCACCCCAAGGGTGGCATCATCCGCAAGGCAATGGAGGACTACTCCCGCCAACGCCACGTGGACGCAGGTTACGAGTTCGTCTACACCCCGCACATCACCAAGGGACACCTCTACGAGGTCTCCGGCCACCTTGACTGGTACAAGGACGGCATGTTCCCGGCGATGCAGGTAGACGCTGAATTCAACGAAGACGGCACTGTTCGGAAGCCGGCCCAGGATTACTACCTGAAGCCGATGAACTGCCCCATGCACAACCTGATCTTCCGTTCACGGGGCCGGTCCTACCGCGAACTTCCGCTGCGCCTCTTCGAATTCGGCTCTGTGTACCGCTACGAAAAGTCCGGGGTTGTGCACGGTCTGACCCGCGTCCGTGGCATGACACAGGACGACGCCCACATCTACTGCACCCGCGAACAGATGAAGGACGAGCTCACCACCACGCTGAACTTCGTCCTGGGCCTGCTCAAGGATTACGGCCTGGACGACTTCTACCTGGAACTCTCTACCAAGAACGAAGAGAAGTTCGTTGGTGACGATGCCGCTTGGGAGGAAGCCACCCGCACTCTTTCCGAGGTTGCTGCGGCTTCCGGTTTGGAGCTGGTACCGGACCCGGGTGGAGCAGCATTCTACGGACCTAAAATCTCCGTCCAGGCAAAGGACGCACTCGGCAGGACCTGGCAGATGTCCACCATCCAGCTGGACTTCAACCTGCCTGAGCGTTTCGAACTGGAGTACCAGGCAGCCGACGGCACGCGCCAGCGGCCGGTCATGATCCACCGAGCCCTTTTCGGTTCCGTGGAACGCTTCATGGGTGTACTCACCGAGCACTACGCCGGGGCGTTCCCGGCCTGGCTGGCTCCTGTCCAGGTGGTGGGAATCCCCGTGGCGGAAACTTTCAACGACTACATGTTCGACGTCGTTGGCCAGCTCAAAGCTGCAGGAATCCGTGCCGAGGTTGATATCTCCTCGGACCGGTTCCCGAAGAAGATCCGCACGGCCAGCAAAGACAAGATCCCCTTCGTCCTGATTGCCGGTGGTGAGGACGCAGAAGCCGGTGCGGTGTCGTTCCGCTTCCGGGACGGCAGCCAGGATAACGGGGTTCCCGTGGCCGAGGCGGTCCGCAGGATCGTTGACGCCGTCAAGAACCGCGAGAGCTGACGGAACGGACACATAGACGGTGCAGGAGAACACAGGCGCGGCAGCTGACCTTCCAGGCGACGCAGACGTAACCGATGACTTCGGATTGGCGGGCGTACCGGACGCGTTTCAGCGCCTGTGGACTCCGCACCGTATGGCCTACATCAAGGGCGGGCAGGATCAATTCAAGAACAAGGATGACTGCCCGTTCTGTGTAGGACCCACGCGCTCGGATGAGGAATCCCTCATCGTCCATAGGGGAAGGACCTGCTATGTGGTCCTGAATTTGTTCCCGTACAACCCCGGGCATCTGTTGATCTGTCCCTACCGGCACGTTCCCGACTACACGGACATCACGGCGGAGGAAACGGCGGAGTTCGCCGATCTTACCCAGACGGCAATGCGCGTGCTGCGGAAGGTTTCGAATCCCAGCGGCTTTAATCTGGGCATGAACCAAGGCGTTACCGGCGGTGCAGGCATCGCCGCGCATCTCCATCAGCACGTGGTTCCGCGCTGGGGCGGGGATGGAAACTTTTTCCCGATCATCGCTCAGACCAAGGCCATTACGCAGACCCTTGATGAGGTCCGCAAGCTTGTGGCTGAAGCCTGGCCGGGGGAGTCGAATGCTCAATAGGCATGCGCGCGGCTTTTTCACTTCACTTTTTACACCTTTAGCGCGTTGGCTCCTCAGGATCGGTGTGTCTCCGGACGCAGTGACCATTGCAGGGACCGCCGGCGTCATCCTGGGGGGACTCGTCCTCTACCCGCTGGGCTTCTTATGGTGGGGTTCAGTCGTGGTCGCCTTTTTTGCGTTCTCGGATGTCGTAGACGGAATCATGGCAAGGCTGCAGGGGCGGAGCGGTGGTTGGGGTAATTTCCTGGACTCTACCTTGGACCGTCTCGCCGATGGCGCGATTTTTGCCGGCCTCACCATCTGGTTTTTCACCGGCGGTGAGGATCCGGCAATAGGCACCGCCGCCGTCGTCTGCCTGGTTCTTGGCATGGTTGTTTCCTACGCCCGGGCCAAAGCGGAGTCCTTGGGCTACCAGGCCAGCGTGGGGATCGCAGAGCGCGCAGAACGCTTGGCTTCCGTGCTGCTCATCACGGGGCTCACGGGATTGGGGCTCCCGCCGGTTGTGTTGTTCGGGACCCTGATTCTTCTTGCCCTGGCCAGCTTGGTGACGATCGTCCAGCGAATGTCGGCAGTGCGGCGGCAGGCCATGGCTGAAGCCGATGGAACCGCTGCAGCGTAAACGACCAGCAGGCAATGCTTGCCAAAGGAACTGGCAAGCGACCAATGTGGCTCCTCCGAAGTTGTGCACCTGCCCTACTGGAGCCCGCTTTGTTGCCCGCTCAGGCAGTAATGAATGTACAGCCACCATGCAAGGTGCGACTACTATTACTAGTACTTGGTCACCTTGACCTGAAACCCGGTGTGCGCTGATAGCGGTCTGTGGCTGCGTGCGCCCCCGGCAAGAAGGTCGTTTATCTACCCATAGGGGTTTTTGTGTCTACACCAGATGTAAGCAACGAAGCCGGTTCGTCCGCGAACAGCGTCACGGGCAGCAGCCGCGTCAAGCGGGGCATGGCGGAGATGCTCAAGGGCGGCGTCATCATGGACGTCGTTAACGTCGAGCAGGCCCGCATCGCCGAGGATGCCGGTGCCGTCGCTGTCATGGCGCTCGAGCGTGTCCCGGCCGATATCCGCGCCCAGGGCGGAGTGTCCCGCATGTCCGATCCGGACATGATCGACGCGATCATCGCCGCCGTGTCCATCCCGGTCATGGCCAAGGCCCGCATCGGCCACTTCGTCGAAGCCCAGGTCCTGCAGTCCCTCGGTGTTGACTACATCGACGAGTCCGAGGTCCTGACCCCGGCGGACTACATCAACCACATCGACAAGTGGAACTTCACCGTCCCCTTCGTTTGCGGTGCCACCAACCTTGGTGAGGCCCTGCGCCGCATCAACGAGGGCGCGGCGATGATCCGTTCCAAGGGCGAAGCCGGCACCGGCGATGTTTCCAACGCCACCGGGCACATGCGCAAGATCCGCTCCGAGATCGCCAAGCTCGCCGCCCTTCCCGAGGACGAGCTGTACGTTGCGGCCAAGGAACTGCAGGCCCCGTACGAGCTGGTCAAGGAAGTTGCCGCCACCGGCAAGCTCCCCGTGGTGTTGTTCACCGCCGGTGGCATCGCTACTCCGGCTGACGCTGCGATGATGATGCAGCTCGGCGCCGACGGCGTGTTCGTCGGCTCGGGGATCTTCAAGTCCGGCAACCCGGCAGAGCGCGCCGCCGCCGTCGTCAAGGCCACCACGTTCCACGACGACCCCGATGTCATCGCAAAGGTCTCCCGCGGCCTCGGTGAAGCCATGGTCGGCATCAACGTCGACGACATCCCGCAGCCGCACCGCCTGGCTGAGCGCGGCTGGTAAGCCGCACTTAAGTCTCGGACAGCGGCAATCCTCTGCGTGCTATTCCCCGCGCCCCGTTGGCAGCTAAGTAGCTGCTCAGGGCGCGGGGCCCCTTTTACGCACACTGCCGGATCGCCCCTGCCCTCAGCTTGAGGTGCTTGAGGTTATGAACGACGCCGGACGGTCGCCTTATGAGGTGAGCGTCCGGCGTCGTTGTGTTTAGTTGAGGCCTCGGCGCTTTAGTAGGGGGGCCAGGTCGGCGTCATGGCCTCGGAATGAGCGGAAGGATTCCAGCGGATCGCGGCTGTTACCCCTCGATAGCAGCTCGGATCTGAACCGGTCCCCGTTGGATCGGGTAAGGCCGCCGTTTTCCTTGAACCACTCCACGGTGGCCGCGTCCAGCACCTCGCTCCAGATGTAGGAGTAATAGCCGGCTGCGTAGCCCGCGCCGGCGAAGATGTGCTGGAAGTAGCCGGTGCGATACCGCGGCGGGATCAGTGGATGCGCGACTCCCGCGTCGGCCAAAGCCCTGGCTTCGAAGGCGGGAATGTCGTCCGGAACTTCGGACTCTGACAGCACGTGCCACGCCAGGTCAAGGAGGGCCGCGCCGAGGTATTCGGTGGTTGCGAAACCTTCTCCCCACAACAACGACTCATTGAGTTTGTCCACCGTGTCCTGGGGGAGAGCTTCCCCGGTGGAGTAGTGACGTGCGTAGTTGGCCAGTACCTCCGGCCACATGATCCACATTTCGTTGACCTGGGACGGGTACTCCACGAAGTCGCGCGGCACGGACGTGCCGGAGAACCGCGGATAGGTGACATCGGAAAAGAGGCCGTGCAGGGCGTGGCCGAATTCATGGAAAACGGTACGGACCTCGTCCAAGGACAACAGTGTAGGCTCGCCGGGCGCCGGCTTGGTGATGTTGAGGTTGTTAATGACCACGGAGCGCGTTCCCAGGAGGCTGGACTGTTCGACCAGGGAATTCATCCAGGCACCTCCGCGCTTTGATTCCCGCGTGTAGTAGTCGCCCAGGAAGAGGCCGAGGCCGCTGCCGTCTTCATTCCGGACCTCCCAGATTCGGACGTCGGGGTGATAGCCGTCCAAGTCTTCGCGCTCATGGAAAGTGACCCCGTAAAGCTGCGTTGCCGCATGGAAGACACCGTCGTTGAGCACGGTTTCAAGGCTGAAGTAGGGCAGGAGTGCCTGCTCGTCCACCTGGAACTTTTCCTTTCGGACAAGTGCAGAGTAGTACGCCCAATCCCATGGCTCGAGTTGGTGTCCGGCGGATTCCGCTAAGGCGTCTGCCTCCTTCCGGGCGTTACGCACAGCAGCAGGTGCCAACTGGCCCAGCATCGCCGCCACCTCGCTGAAACCGGGAGCAGTCTGTTGGTCCACGACCAACTCAGCGAAGTTGGCAAACCCCAGCAGCGTTGCTTTCTCGGCCCGCAAACGCGCGGTAGCCTTCACAAGTTCACGGACATCCAAGTCGCCGCCCTCGGTGCCGCGTGCCAGAGACGCTTCGAACAGACGACGGCGGATGGTCCGGTTCTCCAAGGACGCCATGGCAGGTTGGTTGCTGGGTTGGATCAAGGTCAGTAAGTACTTGCCGTCATGCCCGGCAAGCTTGGCTGCTTCCGCGGCGCCGGTGACCACTTCGGGCTGCAGCCCGGCAAGATCATCGGCGTCGTCAAGAAGCAGGGCGGCGGACTTCATGCCTTCCTTGACGCGCTGGCCAAACTCGGTGCCCAATCGGGACAGTTCGGAGTTAACTTCACGCAAGCGTTGTTGCCCGGTGTCATCCAGTTGAATTCCGGACTGCCGGAACTCCTTGAGGTACTCCCGTACTAGTCGGGACGATTCTGCTTCCAAGTCTGTTGTATCGATGGCCGCGAATCGGTGGTAGAGCGCGCGGTTCATGTAAACAGCATCCTGGTGTGCCGACAACTTAGGTGACAGCTCTGTCTCCAGCGCCTTGATGGCGTCGGAAGCATCCGCGGAAACCAAGGTGAAGAATGCCGCAGCCGCCCTGTTGAGGAGAAGCCCCGACCGCTCCATGGCCAGTGCCGTGTTTTCCAAGGTAGCTGGCTCCTGATTGGCCACGATCCGGGAAATCTCCTGGAGGTGCGATGCCAATCCTGCCTCTATAGCCTCCGCATAGTGCTCTGCTGAGATGCCGGCAAAGGGCGGCAGCCCATAGGGCAGGGGGCTGGGGCTCAAGAGTGGATTAGTCATGAAGTGACTCTTTCACGTAAGAATCGTGTCCTCAAGGGCGGCACGCCCGCTTCCGCAAAGCTCCCGCCGTAGGATGAAACCCATGGGCAAAATCACATTTTCCGGGGGATGGTTCGGTCCTCGCAAGGCGGTACTCGTGCTGAGTGCCGTGGTCGTGTCCCTATCGGTGAACGCCTGCGGTGTCATCGCGGAAAATGATGACGGGAACCGCAGCAGCGCCACTTCCGCCCCGGCAAACGTGAGCCCAAGCCCAACCCGCACCCCCGCACCGAACCCCACCCCAGGTAAGGGGCCCGCCTGCCCGGAGTTACGCTGCACCTCCATCACGGTGACAGGCGACATGTTGGTCCATACGCAGCTCTGGCAACAAGCGAGAGCTGACGCTGCGGCAGCTGGTCAGCCCGGCTACACGTTCGTTCAGCTTCTCGAGGGGCAGCGTCGCTACATTCGTAACAGCGATCTCGCCATTTGCCACCAGGAAACTCCCGTTGCAACCCCGGAAGGGCCGTTCTCTGCCTATCCATCCTTCAACGTGCCACCGCAGATCATCACAGCATCCAAGGATGTCGGCTACCAGGCCTGCACCACGGCCAGCAACCACACCATTGATCGCGGTACTGAAGGTTTGCTCCGGACACTGGACGCGTTGGACGCGGCGGGCCTGAAGCACACGGGGTCCTACCGGACGGAAGCGGAGTCCAAAGAGATACTCATGCTCCAAACGGACGCTGCCAAGGTGGCGGTCATCATTGGAACGTATGGCCACAACGGGCAAATCCCTGAATACCCGTGGTTGGTTGACGAGCTGGACCCAATGGCCATGATCGCTAAGGCGAAACAGGCAAAGGCGTTGGGAGCCGACATTGTCCTGGGCGTCATGCACGCCGGTGACGAGTACGCCAGCGAAGCCAATGCCCAGCAGCAGGAAGTTGCGCACGCGTTGGTGGACAGCGGCCAGTTCACCATGATCTACGGGCACCACACCCACTCGGTGCTGCCGATCGAGAATTACAAAGGCACCTGGATCGTCTATGGGCTGGGCAACGGCGTCACCGAGCTGTCCCCGTGGTACGTCCTGAACAATGAGGGGCTTCTAGTCCGGGCACAGTTCAGCCAAAACGCAGCAGGTGTTTGGACTGCGTCGGATCTCGCCTGGGCCCCGTCAGTGATCGTTCGGGATCCCTATCGTTGGTGCTCCGTGGCCAGCGATGCACCACAGGGAGTCTGCGCTACACCCGCGGCCGATGCTGAGACCTACCAGCGGACCAAAGCGGTGGTTGAGTCCATGGGCGCAGCAACAGCAGGCGCGCACGAACTGCTGATCACCAAGGAAAAGTAGCGCCTACCGCGGCCGGCGTGCGGCGTGTTCGCGCGCAAGGCGGGCGTAACCGTCGTCGGGCGTTCCCGGCACGAACGTTCCGAACTTGCGTTCGGCTGCCATTCGGATCAGGAAGTCCGCAATGGCCGGATTCTTCGGGAGCAGTGAACCGTGCAGGTAGCTCGCTACGACGTTGTTGTAGCGGGCGCCTTCATGTCCGTCCTTGCTGTTGTTGCCGGCGCCTTTCGTGACGGTGCCGAGGGGCTCGACGCCGGGACCCAAAGTTGTCTGCCCGCTGTGGTTCTCGTAGCCCAGAATGTCGCCGAACTCGGCTGATTTCATGGTTACGTTGCCGATGAGTCGCTCGTCAGTACCGTGGGTTTCGACGTCAAGAATGCCGATGCCGGGAATGACGGGCCCGGTGCTGGTCTTGAAGAACTTGCCGAAAAGCTGGTACAGCCCACAAATCACCAACATGGGGGCACCTTCATCCGCGAGTTGCTTCAACTGCGTGGCACGCGCCTGGAGATCGTCCTGGATGACCAGTTGTCCACTGTCCTGCCCGCCTCCGCCCACAATGATGTCGACGTCGTCCGGGAACTCGTCACCCACGTTGTATTCGAGCAACTCGGGCGTATAACCGTGCCACTTGATGCGTTGCTTCAGTACCAGGGCGTTGCCCCAGTCGCCGTAGATGTTCATTTCCCGCGGGTAGAGCTGGAGGACGCGGATTGTTCCCTTGCTGGGCTGTGCGTCTGAGTGGGGCTGTGTTTCCGGGTGGGGCTGTGTTTCCGAGGTCATGAGACCACCTCAACTATGGTGATTTTGGCCAGTTCACGGCGAATGGCGAGCATGGAGGTGTAAGTGCAGAAGACGCGCTTGGGCTTGCCTCGCGAGCCGTCTATGAAAGTCCGCAGGGCAGCGGTGATGTCCGGTTCCACTGTTCCGAACGGCACATCGTCGTACTGGAGGCGGAGGGCCATGTCGTAGGCGCGGACGCCGGTGAGGACTTCCACGCCGTCTTCCCGCAGGGATTCGAACTCGACGTCCCAGAGCCAGGACATGTCCCTGCCGTCGGCGTAGTTGTCGTTGATGGCAATCATGGTGGCGTATCCGCCGGCGGGGAAGGACTTCAGTCCGAGTCGGAAACCGCTCGGGTTCTTCACAAGCACCAGCTCCAGGGGCTGGCCGTCCACCGTGAGGCTTTCGCCGCGGCCGAACGCGGGAGCAACTTTTCCCAAGGCCTTGACGAGTTTGGGCGTGTCCACCGGCCCGGTTCCCAGGATGGCGCGCGCCAGCGACAAAGCTGCCGCCGCATTGAAGATGTTGTAGACGCCACGCAGTTTCATCGATGTGGTGACGGTTTCGTCGTCGAACTCAAAGTCAGCGTCCTGGGCGCCTACCCGGCGGAGTACGACGTCGGCAGCCGGCAGTTCTACATCGTCACCGGTTTCCGCAGCAACAGAGGTGCCTGACGGGGATGGACCAATGCCTGTGCGCATTTCGTCGTCGTTGGGGAAAGTGCTGCGCAACGATTCGTCGAGTCCGAAGTACCGGATTTCGGGGTGGTGAACAGCGTCTAGGGTGTTGAGGGCGGCGGCAATCCGGGCAACGCGCGGGTCTTCCCGGTTGAGGACCACGGTGTCCGTCGTCTTGGAGGCGATGTGCTCCAGTAAGCGGGCGGTCTTGTCGATTTCTCCAAAGCGGTCCAGTTGGTCGCGCAGGACATTGAGCAGGAGGCTGAAGCGTGGCTCCACTTTGTTGACGAAGTGCACGGCGTGGGCTTCGTCGAGTTCCAGGATGGCGATGTCCGCATCGAGTCGTCCACGCCAATCCACATCGCCCAGGAGCGAAGCGGCCACACCTCGGGTGAAGTTGCTGCCGCTGCGGTTGGTGAAGACCTTTAAACCCTGGCTTTCAAGGAGTTCCACCACCATTTTGGTGGTGGTGGTTTTACCGTTGGTACCACTGACCACAGCTACGCCGAGGGGGAGCGACGCGAGCGTTCGCTGCATGAAGCCGGGGTCGATCTTCTCGACCACCAAGCCGGGAAAAGCTGACCCTCCGCCCCGGAGTCGGGACAGTGTGCGGACCAGCTTGCCGAGGGGAACGCTGAAGGAAAGCATGCTCTGTAATATATCCCAGTCGGAGCATGGAACCCTGACTGACGGCAGCGCCCGACGGCCGGACACAAGGTTACTGAGGGCTTGGGCCACTATGATGGACCAATGACCAACCCCCTTTCCGACGCTTCGTCACGCGTGGGTGCAGGACTCCGAATAGGCGTGCTGGCTCTCCAGGGCGACTTCCGCGAGCATATCCACGCTGTTGAGGCCGCTGGAGCCACCGGCGTGGGTATTCGCCGCCCGTCAGAGCTCGACAACATCGACGGCCTGATTATCCCCGGCGGCGAGTCCACCACCATAGACAAGCTTTCCCGGATCTTCGAAGTCCGTGACCCCCTTCAAAAGCGCATCGCGGAGGGCCTTCCCGTCTACGGTTCCTGCGCCGGTATGATCCTGCTGGCCAATGAAATTGCAGACCCGGCTACGGACCTTGACGGAAACCCCCAGCAGACTTTCGGCGGCCTGGATATTACGGTCCGCCGCAACGCTTTCGGACGACAACGCGAATCCTTCGAAACCGACCTCGATTTCAAGGGCTTGGATTTCAGTGCCGGTGAATCCGGTGTGGATCCCGTTCACGCGGTATTCATCCGCGGCCCCTGGGTGGAACGTGTTGGTCCGGGCGTGGAAGTCCTTGCCCAGGTTGATCCCGACCACGCCAGCCACACGGCTACTTTGCATGGAGTGGCTAGAATTGTTGCAGTGCGTTCCGGCCAACTGCTGGCCACCTCCTTCCACCCGGAAGTGACGGGAGAGAAACGCGTGCATGAACTCTTTATTCGAATGATCAGAGGAGAAGCGTAAAGCATGTCAGGCCACTCCAAATGGGCGACCACCAAGCACAAGAAAGCCATCATTGACGGCAGGCGTGCAAAGTCGTTCGCGAAACTGATCAAGAACATCGAAGTTGCTGCCCGCATGGGTGGACCGGACCTTGCCGGCAACCCGGGCCTTGAGCTCGCAGTCACGAAGGCAAAGAAGACTTCGGTACCCAACGACAACATCGACCGCGCCATCAAGCGTGGTGCGGGCCTCACCGGTGAAGTGGTGGACTACACCGAGATCATGTACGAAGCCCGCGGTCCCCAGGGTTCGGCGTTGTTGATTGAATGTCTGACCGACAACAAGAACCGTGCCGCTTCCGAGGTGCGACTGGCGATTTCGCGCAACGGCGGCACCATCGCCGATCCCGGTTCCGTGAGCTACCTCTTCGCCCGCAAGGGTGTTGTTGTCCTGCCCAAGAACGGCCTTAGCGAAGACGACATCCTGATGGCTGTCCTTGATGCCGGAGCCGAGGAAGTCAAGGACAGCGGTGAAAACTGGGAAATCCACTCCGAGCCCTCCGATCTCCAGGCCATCCGTGACGCCTTGAAGGAAGCCGGCATCGACTATGAAACTGACGAAGCCGAATTCGTTCCGTCCATGCAGGTCGACTTGGACGTTGACGGCGCCAAGAAGTTCATGAAGCTCGTGGATGCGCTGGAAGACCTGGACGATGTCCAGAACGTGTACAGCAATGCGGACCTCAGCGAGGAAGTGCAGGCTGCCCTCGACGCCGAGTAATCGGGTGGGCGCAGCGCATCAATTTTGACAACCAGCAGGCTTACAGCCATCAGGAAGGCCCGGACTTGACTCTTCGCGTATTGGGAGTCGATCCGGGCCTCACCCGTTGCGGCATCGGTGTGGTGGACATTGAGCGGAACCGCCGGGCAACCATGGTGGCCGTCGGAGTGGTGGGCACGTCCGCCGAGTTGACCTTGGACAAGCGTTTGCTGGTCATCGCCCAGGCAATCGACGAATGGTTGGACCTGCACAAGCCGGATGTCGTCGCCGTCGAACGTGTTTTCTCGCAAATGAACGTGAGCACGGTGATGGGCGTAGCCCAGGCTTCGGGCGTCGTCATCGTGGCGGCGGCACGCCGGGGTATCCCGGTCGCCATGCATACACCCTCCGAGGTGAAAGCCGCAGTTACCGGCAGCGGCACTGCCAACAAGGATGCGGTCACCAAATTGGTGACCAAGATTCTGCGTCTGGATGCTCCACCCAAGCCGGCTGATGCTGCCGACGCCCTGGCCCTGGCCCTCACCCACGCGTGGCGCGCAGGCAGTGGCATGGGCTCAGCCGGTGGTGCCAGCGGCAAGGCCGGACTTACTCCCGCGCAGAAAGCGTGGGCCGAAGCCGAAGCAAAAGCGCGCCGCAAACGGTGATTGTCGGCCGCTCTTGCTAGGGTATTCGTAGATATGTTCGGATAGTCCGCTTTGGCCGCAGTTTTCACGGTAACGGAGCAGGCAGTATTTCAGGAGCCGGGTCTTGATCAGTTTTCTCCGTGGAACCGTAGCCCACGTTGGTTTGTCCACCGCTGTTATCGACCTCAACGGTGCGGGAATGAGTGTCTTCGCCACACCGCAGACCTTGAGCCACCTCAAAACAGGAACCGAAGCCAAGCTTTTCACTTCCATGATCGTCCGTGAAGATTCACTCACGCTGTTCGGATTTGCCGACGACGACGAACGCGAAGTTTTCGACGTCCTGCTCAGTGTCAGCGGGGTTGGGCCCCGTTTGGCCTTGGCCGTCCTCGCCGTGCACGAACCGGAAGCCATCCGGGTGGCGGCTCACACTGGTGACAGCAAGGCATTCACCAAGGTGCCGGGCATCGGCCCCAAGGTGGCCGGCCGTATTGTCCTCGAGCTGGCCGGGAAGTTGGTTCCGCATGGAACCGGCACTGGTGCTGCTCCCGCCGCGGCCCCGAACGCAGAATGGAAGCCACAGGTAGTCGCAGCCATGACCAGTTTGGGATGGTCCGAGAAAGACGCCAACGGCAGTATCGACAAAGCAATGGCCGACTCGCCGGAACTCGTAGACGCAGGAAACGTGGCCCAAATACTTCGGGCTACGTTGCGCTGGCTTGGCCAGGACGGGGCGCGCGCCGGCAACCGTGTAGGCAGCCGTGGTTGAGCAGTCACTCGTCAACGGGGGAGAGGAACCGGAAGAGCGGGTCATTGAGGCTGCTCTCCGCCCCAAGAACCTGCACGACTTCGTAGGACAGCATCGGGTCCGCAAGCAACTTGCCCTGGTGCTTGAGGCTTCGAAGATGCGTGGCCGCAGCGCCGACCACGTGCTGATGTCCGGACCTCCCGGACTCGGTAAGACCACACTTGCCATGATCATTGCAGCGGAGATGAACGCGCCGTTGCGTATCAGCAGCGGACCGGCCATCCAGCATGCCGGGGATCTCGCTGCCATCCTTTCCTCGCTCTCGGAGGGCGAGGTCCTGTTCCTTGACGAAATACACCGCATGTCCAGGCCTGCAGAAGAAATGCTGTACATGGCCATGGAGGACTTCCGCGTGGACATCGTGGTGGGCAAGGGAGCAGGCGCAACTGCAATTCCCCTGGAGCTTCCGCCTTTCACCCTGGTAGGTGCCACCACCCGCGCGGGACTTCTTCCGGGGCCCTTGAGGGACCGATTCGGTTTCACCGGGCATCTCGAGTTTTATTCGGTGGCCGAACTCGAACTCGTCCTCCGCCGTTCTGCCGGGCTTCTGGACCTGAAGGTAAACTCCGCGGGTTTCACCGAGATCGCAGGTCGCTCCCGGGGAACGCCGCGTATAGCCAACCGGCTGCTGCGCCGTGTCCGTGACTGGGCGCTTGTTCATGGCATCGATCAAATCGATGCCCGTTCGGCGTCAGCTGCCTTGGATATGTACGAAGTAGACGAGCGTGGCTTGGACAGGCTGGACAGATCCGTCCTGGAAGCCCTCATCACCAAGTTCAACGGTGGCCCTGTTGGCTTGTCCACGTTGGCCATTGCCGTCGGTGAAGAACCGGAAACGGTGGAGACCGTTGCTGAACCGTTCCTGGTACGCGAGGGACTTCTGGGACGTACTCCGCGGGGTCGAATTGCGATGGCGTCGGCTTGGACCCACCTTGGTTACGCCGTACCGGCCGGAGTCTTTGGTCAAGAGACCCTCGCCTTGTTCGGTGAGGACGAAAACCACGCCGAAAGCATAGATACAGTCGGTTAACACGCTCTGTTCAGCTTTTCCCACTAGACTGGTATGACGCTCGGCACGTTCGAGTCCTTGATCCATGCCCGCTATGCGGATCTGCCAGGGACGTTGCCGTGAACCAAAACGTAAGTACAGAACGGAACTTCCCTGTGGATCCAATGACCATATTGCTGTTCGTCATGCTTGGACTCTTTGTCTTCATGATGTTCCGCCGCAACAAGAAGACCCAGCAGCAGCAGGCTGAAATGCAGTCCAAGTTCGCTCCTGGTGTCGACGTCATGACCAGCTTCGGTCTCTTTGGCCGCATCGTGTCCATCGACGAAGCCGAGAACAAGGTCGTCATCGAACTTTCCCCGGGTAACCAGGCCACGGTTCACCGCCAGGCAGTCACCAAGGTGGTCGAAACCACCCCCGAGGAAGCACCGGTTGTCCCGGATGACGCTTCTTCCCTGACCGCCGCGGAGGCTGAGGCTCCTGCCGCCGTCGAGACACCGGAAGAAACCATCGCACGCCTCAACAAAGAGGACAAGAAGGACAACTAGCACCGTCAGTCGCGGCGACACCGCGCAAGGCAACTTCTACGGCAGCGGAGAGCCGCCGGCAGACGCTCACCAGCGTCGGCCGGCGGCTGTCCGGCGATAACAGGAAGATCGATAATGGCACGGACCGGCCCCAAAAACTCAGCCCGCAGGG
The DNA here is from genome assembly GCF_048595705.1 of Paenarthrobacter sp. TA1.8. Classification (NCBI taxonomy): domain Bacteria; kingdom Bacillati; phylum Actinomycetota; class Actinomycetes; order Micrococcales; family Micrococcaceae; genus Paenarthrobacter; species Paenarthrobacter sp. TA1.8. The sequence continues at coordinate 2,661,312 of NZ_CP184287.1, read as the reverse complement.
TGCTGACCTGGCTTGGAGCAATTTTCGTTGTATTAACCGCTGTCCTTGCTGGCGGAGTGGTGACTGGCAATGCCAGTTGGGCTCCCAAGCTTGCTCTGGACCTTGAAGGCGGAACCCAGATGATCCTGGCACCCCGCGTGGAGGGTTCCAGCGAGATCAATGAGGAGCAACTCAACCAGGCAGTCGCCATCATCCGGCAGCGAGTGGATGGCTCCGGTGTTGCTGAAGCCGAAATCAGCACGCAGTCCGGCCGCAACGTGGTGGTCAGCCTTCCGGGAACACCATCGAAGGAAACCCGCGACCTGATCCAGGCTTCGGCCGACATGAACTTCCGTCCGGTCATCACCTATGGCGACCCGGCAGCTATACCGGCCGAGCAGCGCACTCCTGAGGACCAGCTGAACAAGCCGACGGCGGAGCCGGCCAACGCGAGTGATGTCAACTGGATCACCCCGGAAGTCCAGAAGGAATTTGAAGCGCTCGACTGTGTTAATCCGTCACCGGAAAAGCGCGACCGGTCGGATCCTGCCAAACCGCTGGTAACCTGCGAGGCGGCCACTGCCACGACTCCGGCAATCAAGTACATCCTCGGGCCCGTTGAGGTCAAGGGCCAGGACATCAGCGATTCCACCTTTACCCAGGTGCAGGGTGCCCAGGGCTCCGTGACGAATTCCTGGGGCGTCAACATTGTCTTCAACTCGGATGCAACGGCAAAGTTCAAAGCCGTAACCGAACGCCTCAACCAGTTCTATGCTGCAGCGCAGACCCAGGGTACTGACGATCCCAAGTCACAGTTCGCCATTGTCCTGGACGACAAGGTACTTTCAGCCCCGCGAGCCCTGGCTGTCATCACCGATGGCAAGCCGCAGATCACGGGTAACTTCACCCAGGCGTCTGCGAAGGCTTTGTCTGACCAGTTGCGCTACGGCGCGCTGCCCATCAGCTTCGAGATCCAATCACAAGAGCAGATTTCGGCCACCCTCGGTGGCGACCAACTTCGCCTCGGCTTGCTGGCAGGCATGATCGGTCTGTTGCTGGTGGTTGTGTACTCCCTGTTCCAGTACCGCGCTTTGGGCCTTGTCACCATCGCGTCCCTTGTGGTGGCTGGTGTGCTGACCTATCTCGCCATTGCCATCCTTGGGTGGACGGAAAACTATCGTCTCTCCCTGGCAGGTGTGGCGGGCCTGATCGTGGCCATTGGCCAGACTGCTGACTCGTTTATCGTCTACTTCGAACGCATCAGGGATGAGCTGCGCGAGGGCCGTGGCCTGGTGTCCGCCGTCGAGAATGGTTGGAAGCGGGCCAAGCGCACCGTGCTGGCTTCCAAGGCCGTCAACCTCCTTGCCGCTCTGGTCCTCTATTTCGTAGCTGTCGGCAACGTACGTGGCTTTGCCTTCACCCTCGGCCTGACGGCCCTGGCTGACCTCCTGGTGGTGTTCATGTTTACGCACCCCATGCTGCAGGTCCTTGCCCGCACCAAGTTCTTTGGCGAAGGGCACCGTTTCTCAGGGCTTTCCCCGGACCGTCTCGGCGCAGTTCCCCTTTACCGGGGCGCGGGCCGCCTCCGTACGCCTGAGGAAAAGCCTGCCGTGGTTCGCGCACGCAACACCGGCGCGGCAGCCGAAGCCGAACGACGCATGACCATTGCCGAGAGGCGCCTTGCCGAGAAGGGCCAGCTCACTGGTACTTCCAACGGCACCAAGGAGGAGAAGTAATGACCACGAGCTTCGCAACCTTCGGCCACGAGCTATACACGGGCAAGCGCTCGTACAACTTCGTCAATTCCAAGAAAATCTGGTTCATCATTGCGGCGGTCGCCGTGGCACTCTCCATCCTGATTCCGGTGGTCAAGGGCGGTTTCAACCTTGGAATCGAATTCCGTGGCGGCTCCGAGTTCACTGTTTCAAATGTCAGCACCACTGATGCAAGCCTGGGCGAAAAGGCCGTCCACGACATCGTGCCCGATGCCATTCCCCGCGTTGCCAACGTGGCAGGCAACACCATGCGGATCCAAACGGATCAGCTGACCGATGACGAGACGAACCGGATCAAGGATGGCCTCACCAGCGCCTACGGCGTGACGGAAAACGAAGTGACATCCAACTTCGTGGGCCCAACCTGGGGTCAGGATGTCACTCGCCAGGCCCTCATCGGCCTGGTGGTCTTTGTTGCCTTGGCCGCTGTCCTGATGGCGCTGTACTTCAGGACCTGGAAGATGTCCTTGTCGGCACTCGTCGGCATGCTGGTCACCATGTTCACCACGGCGGGCGTCTACGCCCTGAGCGACTTCGAAGTGACGCCTTCGGCGATCATCGGCTTCCTGACGGTCCTCAGCTACTCGTTGTATGACACCGTGGTGGTCTTCGACAAGATCCGTGAGAACACCTCGGACATCTCCACCTCCACCCGCCGGACGTTCAGTGAAGAGGTCAACCTGGCCGTCAACCAAACCTTGGTCCGCTCCATCAACACCATGATGGTGGCCGTCCTCCCGGTGGCGGCAATCCTCTTCATTGGTGCCGGGCTTCTGGGCGCGGGCACCCTGCGCGATCTTTCCCTGGCGTTGTTCGTGGGTATCCTCATTGGTACCGCGGCCACGATCTTCATTGCGGCACCGCTGTACGCGTGGCTCCGCCAGAGCGAGCCCGACCTCGTCAAGCAAGCCAAGAAGGTTGCCCACCGCAGGACTGAAGCCACAGTCTAGGGGTTTTCAGTACCGTTGTTTGGCCGGGAGCCGGCCTCCGCATGACTGCGGAGGCCGGCTCTTTGACTTGCCTGCGTCATCGTCATGTGCTGCCCGGTTGCAGAAGCATTCACCTGCGGGAATAGACTGGGAGAATTAAATCGGTTGTGAGGGGTACTTCTGTGGAAGAACGTGCGACGTCGGCACCACCGGCGGGCGGGAATGACGGCCGCAAGACTGTGGCAGTTCCGGCAACGAGTGTGCCCGGACGGACTGCAGCTGCGGTTCCGGTCGATGCTCCCGGCGCGCGTCCCACCTTCCCGGGACGGCGGGAGCGTACGCGTTCCCGGCTTGCCCGCCTGACGGGACGGGGAATCGCTCCGTACTCGCCGATCCTGGAGCCACTGCTGCGGACGGTCCGGGCGAACAATCCTAAAGAGGACTTCGACCTGATCCAACGCGCCTTCGCAGTGGCAGAGCAGAGCCACCAGGGTCAGAAGCGCAAGAGCGGTGATCCGTACATCACCCATCCGGTGGCCGTGGCCACCATCCTGGCTGAACTCGGCATGACCGGGACTACTCTGGCAGCAGCGTTGCTTCACGACACAGTAGAGGACACCCCCTACACACTGGCTGACCTTACGCGGGACTTCGGACCCGAAGTTGCCATGTTGGTGGATGGCGTCACCAAGCTGGATAAAGTCAGTTTTGGCGAGGCTGCGCAGTCGGAAACCGTTCGCAAGATGGTGGTCGCGATGGCCAAGGACATCCGTGTCCTGATGATCAAGCTTGCAGACCGCCTCCACAATGCGCGCACTTGGCGGTTCGTTTCCGCGGAGTCTTCATCGCGCAAAGCCCGTGAGACCCTGGAGATCTTCGCACCCCTGGCTCATCGCCTGGGTATGAACACCATCAAGTGGGAGCTGGAAGATCTCTCCTTCGCTGCGCTGTATCCCAAGGTGTACGAGGAAATCGTGCGCATGGTGGGCGACCGCACACCGGAGCGGGAAAAGAGCCTCAGCGTCATCCGCAACCAGATAGCGGATGACCTTCGAACGGCACGAATCAAGGCGACCATCACTGGCCGGCCCAAGCACTACTACTCGATTTATCAGAAGATGATCGTCCGGGACAAAGACTTCGACGACATCAACGACCTCATGGGCGTGCGTGTCCTGGTTGATTCGGTTCGTGATTGCTACGCCGCCTTGGGGACGCTGCATTCGCGGTGGAACCCCCTCCCGGGCCGGTTCAAGGACTACATCGCGATGCCCAAGTTCAACATGTACCAATCACTGCATACGACGGTGATTGGCCCGGGTGGCAAGCCTGTGGAAATCCAGATCCGCACCCACGAGATGCACCGCCGTGCAGAATACGGTGTGGCAGCCCACTGGAAGTACAAGGACCAGCCCAACCGCACCGCGCAAGGCCCGGGCAGCCCTCGTGACGGCGACATGGGCTGGCTGCGGTCGCTGGTGGACTGGCAGCAGGAGACGTCGGATCCCGGAGAATTCCTGGATTCGCTCCGCTACGAGATCAACGCCCGGGAAGTGTTTGTTTTCACGCCAAAGGGTGAGGTCATGGCCCTTCCGGCCGGATCAACCCCTGTGGACTTCGCCTACGCCGTGCACACGGAGGTGGGCCACCGAACCATTGGTGCCCGCGTCAATGGCAAATTGGTTCCGCTCAACAGCGAGCTGAACCATGGCGACTGGGTAGAGATCTTCACCTCCAAGGCGGAAGGCGCCGGGCCCAGCCAGGACTGGCAGCACTTCGTCAAGTCGGCGCGGGCACGCAATAAGATCCGCCAATGGTTCACCAAGGAACGCCGCGAAGAAGCCATTGAACGCGGCAAGGACATGCTGACGCGGGCGATGCGGAAGCAGAACCTGCCCTTGCAACGCCTGATGACGCACGACGCTTTGTCCGCGGTGGCGGAGGACTTCCACTATGTAGACATCTCCGGGCTGTATGCGGGCGTTGGCGACGGGCACACCTCGGCCCAGTCCGTCATGGAAAAGCTCGTGGAGCACTTGGGTGGTCATGAAACACCCGACGAAGACCTCGATGAAGTCAGTATTCCTACCCAGGTTGCGAAGTCGAAGTTCTCGGATTCGGGCGTCATCGTGCGCGGCGTGGGTGATGTGTGGGTCAAGCTGGCCCGGTGTTGCACCCCGGTACCACCGGACCCCATCCTGGGCTTCGTAACGCGTGGATCAGGAGTTTCTGTCCACCGGACTGACTGCACCAATGTCTCGGGTCTTCGTGACCAGCCGGACAGAATTGTTGAAGTTGAGTGGGCACCCACCCAGTCGAGCGTGTTCCTGGTGGAGATTCAGGTGGAAGCTTTGGACAGGAAGTCCCTGCTGTCCGACGTGACCCGTATCTTGTCCGAGAACCATGTGAACATCCTGGCCGCGTCGGTTCATACGTCGAGTGACAGAGTGGCGATCTCGAAGTTTGCCTTCGAAATGGGCGATCCGAAGTACCTGCATCACGTCTTGAACGCGGTTCGCCGCATTGATGGCGTTTTTGACGTGTATCGCACCACGGGGAACCGCCGTCGCAGCTAGCCCGGATCTGAGGAAGCCAGCTGGCCCAGTGTTGCCAAGGCACGCTTCTTATGTGGCACTCGGGGAGCCGTCTCGACGGCCAGGGTGAGCAGCCGCAGCCTGATGCCAAGCTCCTCGCGTTCAAGAAGGCGCTTCAACGCCGGCAGCGCGCGATCGGGTTCGACGTGGAGGGCGATGTCCGCCGCGGTACGTAGTGGGCTGCTGACCAGCATTCCTCCGAGACTGACCACGTCCATCTGACCCAGCCGAACCTCATGGAGACTACATTGTGTGGTTCCCCGCAGGCTGGATATGCGATGTTTTGCATCGACCAGTAGTGACAGGTGCTCGGGCGGATTGGCGCAACCGTAGATCCATGCTGCCGTGAGCCGGCCGGCCACAACCTTGGTTCGGATTCTTTCCGGGACTGTGAGCGCCGCTGCACGGGCTCTGAGGCGGTGAGTGACAGCAACACCAGGGGAGGCGTAACTCTTCCCGTACAGGGGCAGCAGGATGCCGTCGAACGCCATACTTTGCAGTTCGTTCCACGTAAAGATGCGGCTGGGGGAGTAGAGCTCGGAGATGACCGGCTCCAGTAAATGCGGGGCGTTGACAGCGGGGACCATTCATCGATCATTCCGTGCGGCCACCCTACGAGTACAGGCTCCGTCCCGGTTATGTGGATAACCGGAACGGAGCCTGCAGGAAGGATTTTGGCCCGGAGTCCTCTAGGCGAGGTCGCTTGCCGAGCGCTGGATCTGGTCAAGCCATGCCTGGCGAGCTTCCAGAGCCTCTCGGGCGGCCTTGATACGGCGCTGGTCGCCGGCCTTCTCGGCCTTCTCCAGATCGTCTTTGAGGCCTGCAATAGCCGATTCAAGCTGTGACAAGGCGCTGTTGGTGCGGGCCTTGGTTTCCGGGTTGCTCCGGCGCCACTTTTCTTCCTCGGCTTCACGGACCGCATCTTCGACCTTGCGAAGCCCGGCCTCAATCCGCCCCATGTCGGCGCGGGGAACCTTGCCGGCATCTTCCCAGCGGTCCCTGATGGACTGCAGGGCCTTCTTGGCGGCGTTGAGATCGTTGATGGGCAGGAGCGCCTGCGCCTCAGCCACCAACTGTTCCTTGACGGCCAGGTTCGCAGTGTATTCCTGGTCGATTTGCTCGTTGGCGGCCTGGCGGTTGCTGAAGAAGACGTCCTGGGCGGCGCGGAACCGGCCCCAGAGAGCGTCATCGTCCTTGCGGCTTGCACGCGGAGTGGTCTTCCACTGGTCCATCAGCCTGCGGTACTCGCCGGCCGCGAACCCCCAGTCGGTAGACATTGAAAGCGCCTCGGCCTCCGCGATCAAGGCCTCCTTGGCTGACTTTGCCGCGGAGTTATTGCTGTCAAGCTGCGAGAAGTATGCGCGGCGGTGACGATCAAATACAGTGCGTGCCGAGCGGAAGCGCTTCCACAGTGCATCTTCGTTACTACGGCCAAGCCTGACCCCGCTCTTTTGTGCGGCTTTCCAGGTTTCAAACAACTCGTTCATGCGTGCGCTTGAAGTCTTCCACTGAATCTGCGCAGGATCTTGGCCGGCAATGGTCTCAGCTTCGGCAACAATTGCTTCGCGCGCGGCGAGTTCGTTGGCGCGCACCGCCTCGTGGGCAGCCTTCTCGGACTTCTCGAGTTCTACGATCTGGGCTGACAGGGCGTCCAAGCGGGCCTCAGCAGCACGGATGTCACCCACCATGTTGCGTTCCGCAAGTTGCTCGCGCAAATGAGTGACCGTCTTCTGCATGTCCGTGGCAGGAGCCTTGGACTCCACGCGGTGTTCCAGGAGAACCACCTGCGCGATGATGTCGTCGAACTTACGGGCAAAGTAGCCAAGTGCTTCGTCGGTGCTGACACCCGGGTACTGACCGACAGGGATTTCCTCACCATCCAGCGTCAGGAAGACGTGGCCATCACCTTCAGCCCGTCCCCATTTGGCTGCCTCGGCCAGTGAGGCAGCGGAGACCGCCGGGGCGGCAGGTACGACGGCGGCAGGAGCCTTGGGCCGGGCCGCGAAGGCCGCGGGGGACGGCGCCGCGGAAGGCGTCGGACGTGGAGCGGCAGGGGCTGCGGGTTCTGCGTCCGGCGCCTCTTCCGGTGTTTCCGCGGCAGCCGGAGCAGTTTCCGCGGCTGGGGCGGCCTCCACCGGAGCTGATTCGGCAGCCGGAGTTGCTTCGTTGGCTGGAGTGGGCTCCGCCGGAGCTGGTGCCTCGGTACCGTTGGTGCCGGTTGCCTCGACTGTGTCTTGGTTGGCCACTACTGCTGTTTCGTCGGATTTCTGACTGTCTGTCACCGCTAAAAGTCTTTCGCTTGGAGGGAACTGCTCAGGTAATGCACCGCAGGCCGGGCCTGGAGCTGGTTACTTCAGAGAAAACGAGTCTATCGTGACAGGTGCCACAGGGGCGCCGTCGGTGGCGTTTTCACCGGGCTTAAGGCCTGCTGCGGCGATCTTGGTGACCACGTCCAGGCCGCTGGTCACCTTGCCGACCACGGTGTATCCGCCTGCGGTATCAGCCGGAATGGTGGTGTCCTTGTAGACGATGAAGAATTGGTGGCCGTTTCCATAGGCATCGTTGCCGGTGCGGGCAACGGCAATCGTCCCTGCAGGGTACTTGTTGTCTGCGGGGGTATTTTCCAGTGGCCCCCACCGATAATTTGCGTCGTCTGCGCCGTCTTCGGATTTGGCTCCGCATTGGAGGAGGCCAAACGTTTCGGACGTTGTCAGCCGGTGGCAGAACGCTCCGTTGTAGTAGCTGGCGTCGCTCAGGGACTTGAACACGGCAGCAGCTTGCGGAGCGGCGGTTCCGTTGAGTTCCAAACCGACAACACCGCTGTTCAACGCCAGCTCGCCGGTGAAGGTCTTTCCGGCAGCCGTATCAGGGCTGGGAATGTCGGCGCTGTTGGAAGCGGACGGGGAAGCGGAGGGCGAACTGAGCCCGGCCTCCGCGGCGGCGAACTCAGCCTCGGTGGGGTTGGAACTGAAGGCGGTCAGTTGCAGCACTACGGCCAGAACCACTGCAACGCCAGCTGCACTCACGGCGATGGTGTTGTCACGTTTGCGTCGTTTGCCCTGTTCCTGCCGCAGGGCACGCTTCGCTTCCATCTGCCTGATGCGCCGTTTCGCTTCGCGGTCATCCCGCGACCTTGTTGCCAAGAGTCCTCCTGATTGTGTCCACTTTGGGTGGCTGCCGACAGGAACCGGGCATGCTGCATTAGATGTGCACGCGCGGAAAGCATAAACTGGCTGCCGCACATAGTTTATGCATGACCGGCTGGACGCCCGCCCTGTAAACGCCGAAAGGGCGTTTAAAGCTGCGGTGCAAAGCCAGTTTCAGCTTACTTCGAGGAGACTTTTCCACCATGGCACGTACCGCCTCCCTGTCCGGATTCCCCGAGTGGCTTCCCCAGGAGCGGTTGGTGGAGCTCCATGTGCTGGATACGCTCCGGAAGACGTTTGAGCTACACGGCTTTTCTTCCATTGAGACCCGCGCTGTTGAGACCGTGGGCCAGCTGCTTCGCAAAGGCGAGATCGACAAAGAGGTCTACGGCCTGAGCAGGCTGCAGGACGATGAGGGTGAGGATGCTAAATCCGACAAGGCTGACCCGAACGCCTTGGCCCTCCACTTCGACCTGACCGTTCCCTTCGCCCGCTACGTGGTGGAGAACGCCGGGTACCTGGCATTTCCCTTCCGCCGGTACCAGATCCAGAAGGTCTGGCGGGGCGAGCGGCCGCAGGAAGGCCGGGCACGCGAGTTCACCCAGGCAGACATCGATGTTGTGGGCGACGGCGAACTGCCGTTCCGCTACGACGTCGAAATCGCGCTGGTCATCGCTGAGGCCCTTAGCGCCCTGCCGATCCCGGACTTCCGGCTCCGGATCAACAACCGCAAGCTGGCCGAAGGCTTCTATCGCGGCATTGGGCTGACGGACACGGCCGGAGTACTGCGTAGCATCGACAAACTGGAAAAGATCGGTGCCGCGAAGGTGGCGGAGCTGTTGAAGAGCGAGCTAGGTGCTACTGATGAACAGGCCGGTCTTGCCCTCGAATTGGCCACGATCCGTACGGAGGACACCTCCTTCGTGGACAAGGTCCGCGCGCTCGGAGTGAAGGACGATCTCCTTGAAGAGGGCCTCAATGAACTTGAGCAGGTCATCCAGGCGGCAGTCCAGCGCGCTCCCGGCAAGGTAGTGGCAGACCTCAGCATCGCCCGCGGCCTGGACTACTACACGGGGACCGTGGTTGAGACGGTGCTTGTGGGCCACGAGCAGCTGGGTTCCATTTGCTCCGGAGGCCGCTATGACGCACTTGCCAGCAAGGGCAACCGCAAGTTCCCCGGCGTCGGACTTTCCATCGGCGTGACGCGGCTTGTTTCCCGCATCCTCAGCCAGGAACTGGCCACAGCGTCGCGTTCTGTGCCTACGGCGGTACTGGTCGCCCTGAACTCGGACGACAGCTGGTCGGCTGCGCAGGACATTGCAGCCCAATTGCGGGGCCGGGGGATTGCCACGGAGGTGGCCGCCAAGGCCGAGAAGTTCGGAAAGCAGATTAAGTTCGCTGATCGCCGGGGCATCCCTTTCGTCTGGTTCACCGACGACGACGGCAACCACCAGGTCAAGGACATCCGTTCCGGGGAACAGGTTGACGCCGACCCCGCCAGCTGGACGCCCTCTGCAGAGGATTTGTTCGTCCGCGTTACCACCGCGGGCTAGGAAACATCCATTGTTCCGTCCTCGTGGCATGAGCTGTGGCGGGGGCGGGTAAACTCGGACGGGATCGTCTTTGCAACGATCCCCCTATATTTCATGCTGAAAGGAATGCTGTGCTGCGCACACATGACCTCGGATCTCTTCGCTCCGAGCACATTGGACAAACCGTTACCCTGGCCGGCTGGGTGGGGCGCCGCCGTGATCACGGTGGCGTTGCATTCGTTGACCTGCGTGATGCGTCCGGTGTAGCCCAGGTGGTTGTCCGTGAGGAAGAGGTCTTCCACGGCTTGCGGAATGAGTACGTCCTGCAGGTGACGGGTACTGTCAACAAGCGTCCTGAAGGCAATGAGAACCCTGCGTTGGCTACGGGTGAGATAGAGGTCATCGCGGACAAGGTTGTCATCCTCAACACCTCCGAACCCCTGCCGTTCCAGATCGACGAACACGTGGAGGTCGGCGAGGAAGCCCGTCTCAAGCACCGCTACCTTGACCTCCGCCGCCCCGGCCCCGCCCGCAACATGCGTCTGCGTTCCGAGGCGAACCGTGTGGCACGTGAACTCCTCCACCAGCGGGGCTACGTCGAAATCGAGACCCCCACGCTGACGCGTTCGACGCCGGAAGGCGCCCGTGACTTCGTGGTCCCGGCACGTCTGGCGCCGGGTTCCTGGTACGCCCTTCCGCAGTCGCCGCAGCTTTTCAAGCAGCTCCTCCAAGTGGGCGGCTTCGAGAAGTACTACCAGATTGCCCGCTGCTACCGTGATGAGGATTTCCGCGCGGACCGGCAGCCGGAATTCACGCAGCTGGACATCGAAGCCAGCTTCGTGGACCAGGACGACGTCATTGAGCTCGGCGAGGCAATCGTCAAGGCCTTGTGGCAGCTGATCGACGTCGAGATCCCCACCCCGATCCGCCGTATGACGTACTTGGACGCCATGGCCAAGTACGGCTCGGACAAGCCGGACCTGCGTTTCGGTGTTGAACTGACTGAGCTCACCGAGTTCTTCAAGGACACCAACTTCGGTGTCTTCAAGGCGCCGTACGTGGGCGCCGTCGTGATGCCCGGTGGCGCTTCCCAGCCGCGCCGTACCCTGGACGGTTGGCAGGAATTTGCCAAGCAGCGCGGGCACAAGGGCCTGGCCTATGTCCTGTTCAAGGAAGACGGCGAGTTGGCTGGCCCGGTGGCCAAGAACCTGACCGAGGCCGAGCGCGAAGGCCTGGCGGACGCTGTTGGCGCCAAGCCCGGCGACTGCATCTTCTTCGCGGCAGGCGAAAAGTCCGCAGCCCGCGCCCTGCTGGGTGCTGCCCGCGTTGAAATCGGTCACCGCACCGGCCTGATCGACCCCAAGGACTGGGCTTTCGTCTGGATCGTGGACGCTCCCATGTTCGAACCCGCGGCCGCGGCTGTCGCGTCCGGTGACGTTGCAGTCGGCGGTGGCCAGTGGACGGCTGTGCACCACGCCTTCACCTCGCCAAAGCCCGAGTTCCTGGACACCTTCGACAAGGACCCGGAATCGGCGCTCTCCTACGCCTACGACATCGTCTGCAACGGCAACGAGATCGGTGGCGGTTCCATCCGTATCCATGAGCGCGAAGTACAGGAACGCGTCTTCCAGCTCATGGGCCTGGACAAGGAAGACGCCGAAACCAAGTTCGGCTTCCTGCTCGAAGGTTTCAAGTACGGTGCACCTCCGCACGGCGGAATGGCACTGGGCTGGGACCGTGTGGTTGCTTTGCTGGCCGGCGTCGAGTCGATCCGCGACGTCATTGCCTTCCCGAAGTCGGGCAACGGCTACGACCCCCTGACCGCGGCACCGGCACCGATCACGCCGCAGCAGCGCAAGGAAGCCGGCGTCGACTTCAAACCGGAGGTCAAGTCGGAGTCCAAGCCCGCAGCCAAGCCGGAAACCAAGTCCGAGTAAGTTTCTGCCCAAAAGGCTCCTCACTGATGTGGGGAGCTTTTTGCGTTCCAGCCACAAGGAGACCCGCATGATGGAGCAAGCAGTCCTGGAAACACTTATGGACAAGGCCTGGCCCGCCCTTGAGCGTGAAAAATCGGGGGAGTGGGTCCTCCGTGCTTCGGGCGGAGTTACTCAGAGGGCTAACTCCGTGTGGCCAAGCACCTCGGGCGGCGGCCCGAACGGCAAGCCGGGCATCACACGAGGCGTGCGTGCAGCAGCGGAGTGGTATCGGCATCGTCGCCTTCCCTTGATCTTCCAGGTGTTCGATGACCACCGCAGTGCCGGGCTCAATGCCGTCCTGGATGAGCAACGCTTCACCAGGCAATCCGCAACGAGGATCATGGTCCGCGGCATGGATGAGCTGCCGGTCAGCAGTTCGGGACGGAACGTTGAACTGGCTGATGAGCCCTCCGAAGAATGGCTGCGCGTCTGGTGGTCCGTGGACGGCCGTGGCGGTAGTGCAGAACTGTCCGTCGCCCACAAGATTCTCAGCGGCTGTCCGGCGCTGTACGCAATGGTGAGGGACGACGACGGCGTCCCCGCCGCCGTCGGGCGTCTCGCCCTGGTGGATGGTTGGGGCGGAATTTACAGCATGGCGACGTCGGCCGGGCACCGCAGGCGCGGCTATGGGACGGACGTGCTGACTGCGTTGTTGCACGCCGGGACCCGGCAGGATCTTAAGGGATTCTGGCTCCTCGTCACCGAGGCCAATCGTGGAGCGCAGATACTGTACTCGCAAGCAGGTTTCGCCCACTCCGGCAGCTACCTGTACCGGCAGGCGCCGCTGAGGCGTGCGTCCAGCGGCTGCTAGGGTTGCGGGTCGGTGACCGTAATGCGCACAGAGCAGGCGTCGGCAGCCGCTTTCGCCAGCACGGCAGTCCTTGGCCCTTGAATGTCCAGGAAGGCTAAGCGAGTCCGTCCTGCTATGGCTTTGAGTAAGGGCTGGGAGAGAAGCTGATCCACCAGGACGCGGTCGCCGCCCGGGACGATGTACTCAATGCGGTGTTCGTTGAAGATGCGGGAGGCCTGTTCTGCCGTGGCTTTGGCTTCGAGGAAACGACTGCCGCTCTTCGAAGCCAGGATCGTGGAACCGCTGGCAGCAGCTATGGCGTAGCCGCCCCTGCGAATAAGGAGTAGTCCAAGCCGCCTTTCCTGGTTCGCAAGCGAAGCCAGGCGTTCCAGCTCAGTACCGCCCCGTCCCGGACGTCCGTCAGCCGGCCAAGGGGCCTTCAACATTGCAGTCGCACCGTCGGCTGCCCGCAGGAGCAGCCCACCGTCGTCGAGGTCTTCAGCAACGGCGCCGTGGCTCTCCGCGAACCGGTCGGCCCAACCCTGCAACCTGGCCGCGGGCACCAAAGCGGTCCGCCTGCCGGAAGGCTGGTGCGGGGCAGATGCTCGGCGATCCACGTCGATGTCTCCTTTGCTGGAACTATGAGTAGCCTATCCATGTGGAAGATCTCTTTGGTGCCGGTGCAGTTGACGACGACGAGTCGGAGGATCTGCCTGCGTCAGGGGGTCCCTCCGATGCTCATTGGATGGCTTCCCAACGCAGTCCACTGGCGGTAAGAATGCGTCCCCGGTCGCTGGACGAGGTGGTAGGGCAGCAGCACCTCCTGGGGCAAGGTTCGCCTTTGCGGCAACTGGCAGCGGGTGCTGAGGCTGCCGGCCCGGCGGGTCCGAGCTCGGTGATCCTTTGGGGGCCTCCCGGGACAGGGAAGACCACGCTCGCCCACGTGATCGCGCGCGGACCCGGACGTAAGTTCGTTGAGTTGTCGGCAATCACCGCCGGAGTCAAGGACGTCCGGCGCGTCATGGACGAGGCCCTGACGGCCCGGGACCTGTACAAGAAAACCACGGTTCTCTTCCTCGACGAGATTCATCGCTTTAACAAGGCCCAACAGGATGCACTGCTGCCCGGTGTCGAGAACCGCTGGGTTGTGCTGGTAGCTGCAACCACGGAAAATCCTTCCTTCTCCGTGGTGTCGCCGCTCCTGTCACGCTCACTCCTGCTCACCCTGAAGCCGCTCACCGATGACGACATTTCGGGACTGCTGCAGAGGGCTGTGGCCGACGCCCGCGGCCTTGCCGGCCGTGTGGAGCTTAGCCCCGAGGCATTGGACCACCTGGTCCGGCTATCCGGCGGTGATGCCCGACGGGCGCTGACAGCACTGGAAGCAGCTGCCGGCGTCGCCTTCGGTGACTCTACCGCCGTCGATATTTCGGATGACGCCCCAACAGTGGCCGAAGGGGAGGGCGACGCTGACGACGGCGAATCCGGACTCGCCAACGACGGCCTGCCTGATGCTCCGGTATTGGTGGAACTCCGGCATACTGAACGCGCCTTGGATGCGGCGGCCGTTCGCTACGACCGCGCCGGCGACCAGCACTACGATGTGGCCAGTGCGTTCATCAAGTCCATCCGGGGCTCGGACGTGGACGCGGCCTTGCACTATTTGGCACGCATGCTTGAAGCCGGGGAGGACCCAAGGTTCGTGGCGAGACGGATCGTGATCTCGGCGGCCGAGGATATTGGCATGGCCGACCCCACGGCGTTGCAGACTGCAGTCGCGGCGGCGCAGGCAGTGCAGTTGATCGGTATGCCGGAGGGCCGCATCGTGTTGGCCGAAGCCGTGGTCCACCTGGCCACTGCGCCCAAGTCCAATGCCGCCTATATGGGTTTGAACAAAGCGGTGGCCGACGTTCGTGCAGGTTTTGGTGGCGGCATTCCCATGCATTTGCGTGACGCACACTACCCCGGGGCCAAACAGTTGGGCCATGGCAAGAGCTACAAGTACGCGCACGACGAACCACACGGTGTGGCAACCCAGCAGTATCCGCCGGATGACCTGGTGGGTAAGGACTATTACCAGCCCACCAATAACGGAGCTGAACGGGATATTGCCGCCAGGCTGGAACGGCTCCGCAAGATCATACGCGGGGAGTAGCCGGCAGGATCAGGCCAACTGCGGGTGGCGGCCCTGCGCGTGATAGGATAATTGCTTGTCTGGCATGGCCCGACGCACAACCCCTTTGAAGATTTCTTCAATAGTGCTGTGCGCCCGGGCTAGTAGCAAGAGGCAGCGGTTGGCCGATGCTCTCCCTGATGGAGGCCAGTAACACTGACACACCGCAGTAATTGGAAGGACACAAGTGGCTAACAACACTCGTGCTCGCCGTACCGCACGCCTTTCGCGTGCACTCGGCATTGCTCTGACCCCCAAGGCCGCCAAGTACATGGAGCGCCGTCCGTACGGCCCCGGCGAGCATGGCCGTGCCCGCAAGAAGCAGGACTCCGACTACGCCGTACGTCTGCGCGAAAAGCAGCGTCTGCGCGCCCAGTACGGCATCCGCGAAGCCCAGATGACCCGTGCCTTCGAAGAAGCACGCCGCACCAAGGGCCTCACCGGTGAAAACCTGGTTGAGCTGCTCGAAATGCGTTTGGACGCCCTCGTGCTCCGTGCAGGCTTCGCCCGCACCATCGCACAGGCCCGCCAGCTGGTTGTGCACCGCCACATCATGGTTGACGGCATCCGCGTGGACCGCCCGTCCTTCCGCGTTGGCGAAGGCCAGCTCATCCACGTTCACAGCCGCTCCGAGGTTATGCCCCCGTTCCAGGTGGCAGCCGCTGGCGCACACGTGCTCAACAACGTGCCGGCATACCTGGACGTCAAGATTGACGCCCTTCAGGCCCGCCTGGTTCGTCGCCCGAAGCGCTCCGAGGTCCCCGTGATCTGCGAAGAGCAGCTCGTCGTCGAATTCTACGCTCGCTAAATTCAAGCAGCGCATACAAAGAAGCCCGTGGCACACGCCACGGGCTTCTTTGTATGTAAGGTACCGGTCCAAATAGGTAAGGTACTTGGGGAGGCTTCGGCCAAAGCCGTGAACCGGCTGGTGCGAGGCAGCGAAACGATCCAAGGAGAGAAATTCTATGTCTGGTGGCGACATCGCCGGCCTCATCGCAGCAGGAGTCTTCGCACTCCTCGTCTTGCTTTTGGCCGTGCCCATTTTGAAGCTGGGCGGCGTCTTTGACGAGGTGCGAACCTCCATCCGTTCCATCAGCGACGGCGCCACGCCCCTGATGGATGAAGTGACTGCAACGGTCACCACCACCAACCAGCAGTTGAAGAAGGTTGACGGCATCGCCTCCAACGTCTCCGATGCATCAGCCAACATCTCCGCGTTGTCCTCGCTCATTGCAGCCACGGTAGGCTCACCGCTGATCAAGGTGGCTGCCTTCAGCTATGGCGTTCGTTCTGCCTTCGCCGGACGCCGGACGCCTTCCTCCGGCCGTCGCAGCCGCTGAACAAGTCAGCCGCCGAACAAGTCAGCCGCCGAACAAGCCAACTGCTGAATTACAGGGAGACTGAAACCTCATGAAGAGAATTGTCTGGATGGGCATCGGCGTCGCCATCGGCGTCATTGCCTTCCGTAAGATCACCGAAGCGCAAGCAAACCTTGGGCCGGAGGGCCTTAATCGTGCCGTCGGCCGGATGGCTGACGGACTGTTCGACTTTGCCGACGCCGTGCGTACAGGGATGCATCAACGCGAAGAGGATTTGCGGGCAGCGTTGGGGATCGACGACGCCGGAGCCGCTCGGCGCTAGTGGGAGCGGTTCGCCCCCACGCCCTCAACAGGGCAGAATGGAAAGCTGCGGAACGGCACCAGCCGGTTCCGCGCACATCGTGTGCAGTGAATTGAGAAGGGTAAGTAATCAGCTAATGAAGTCGCAGGAGATCACCAAGCGCTGGGTGGACTTTTTTGTCAACAAGGGCCACACCGCCGTTCCCTCCGCGTCGCTCGTTTCCAGCGACCCGTCACTTCTCTTCACTGTGGCCGGAATGGTGCCTTTCATTCCTTACCTGACCGCGCGCGAAGAGCCTCCCTACAGCCGTGCAACGAGCGTCCAGAAGTGCATCCGCACAGGAGACATCGAGGAAGTGGGCAAGACCGCCCGCCACGGCACGTTCTTCCAAATGTGTGGCAACTTTTCCTTTGGCGATTACTTCAAGGAAGACGCCATCAAGTTCGCTTTCGAGCTGCTCACCACCAGTGTTGACGACGGCGGCTACGGGCTTCCGGCCGAACGTCTTTGGGTGACTGTCTACGAAGAGGACGACGAAGCCAAGGAGCTGTGGCTCAAGAACACCGGAATTCCCGCAGAGCGCATCCAGCGCATGGGCAAGGCTGACAACTACTGGTCAACTGGCCAGCCGGGCCCGGCCGGCCCCTGCTCGGAGATCTATTACGACCGCGGCCCCGCCTACGGAATCGAAGGCGGCCCCCTGGCCGACGAGACCCGTTACATCGAAATCTGGAACCTCGTGTTCATGCAGTACCAGATCGAGAACGTCCGCTCCAAGGTGGACTTTGACATCGTTGGTGAACTGCCGCAGAAGAACATTGACACCGGCTTGGGCATGGAACGTCTCGCGATGATCCTCCAGGGTGTCGAAAACATGTATGAGACCGATCAGGTCCGTCCGGTCATCGACAAAGCTGCTGAATTGTCCGGCCGCGAGTACACCTCGGCTGAATCTCCGGAAGACCCGCACCACACGGACGATGTCCGCATGCGCGTCGTTGGCGACCACATTCGCTCTGCGTTGATGCTCATCGCTGACGGCGTCGCACCGTCCAATGAGGGCCGTGGCTACGTGCTGCGCCGGCTCATCCGCCGCGCTGTACGCGCCATGCGCCTGCTCGGCGTCGAAAAAGCTTGCCTGCCTGACCTCCTTCCCGCCTCCCGCGACGCCATGAAGGGCGTCTACCCGGTGGTGGAGACTGACTTTGCCCGCATTAGCCGTATTGCCTACGCCGAAGAAAAGGCGTTCCTGCGCACTATTGCTTCCGGTACGGCCCGCCTGGAGGATGCAGTAGCCGAATCGAAGGCTGCCGGCGTTCCCCTGTCCGGCGCGGACGCTTTCGCCTTGCACGACACTTACGGCTTCCCGATTGACCTGACCTTGGAAATGGCGGAAGAAGCCGGGCTCAAGGTGGACGAGGCAGGCTTCCGTGCGCTCATGCTCGAGCAGCGCCAGCGTGCCCAGGCCGATGCAAAGGGCAAGAAGGGCGGCCACGCCGACCTCAGCGCCTACCAGGAGCTCCTCGGCAAGAGCGAGACCGTCTTCACGGGATACGACGAACTTGAGGGCGAGGCAAAGGTCCGCGGCATCGTCAGCGGTGGCCGCGCCGTAGCGCACGCCTCCACCGGCGATGAGATTGAGTTGGTCCTCAACGAAACCCCGTTCTATGCAGAAGCCGGTGGCCAGTCGGCTGACACCGGCCTCATCACCGGCGATGGCTTCGTGGTGGAGGTCCTGGACGTGCAGCGTCCCATCAAGGGCCTGAGCGTGCACACAGCAATTGTCCGTGAAGGTGAGATCGGTTCCGACGCGCTGGTGCGCGCCGCCGTCGACCGTGAACGCCGCCATGCTGCCGAGCAGGCCCACACCGGCACGCACATTGTGCATGCGGCACTGCACCAGATCCTGGGCCCGGAAGCTACCCAGCGTGGTTCCTACAACAAGGCCGGGTACCTTCGCTTCGACTTCGCCTGGGGCGAGGGTTTGAGCACCGCCACACGGTCTGAAATCGAAGAGGTCTCCAACATCGCCATCCGGAACAACTACCGGGTGGACACCAAAGTCATGGGGCTCGCTGAAGCCAAAGCACTGGGCGCCATGGCTCTGTTCGGTGAGAACTACGGCAGCGAAGTCCGCGTAGTGGAGATCGACGGCGCGTGGTCCCGCGAATTGTGCGGTGGCACCCACGTTTCCAACACTTCCCTGATCGGCAGCCTTTCCTTGCTGGGCGAACAGTCTGTTGGGTCCGGAAACCGTCGTGTCGAGGCTTTTGTTGGCTTGGACGCATTCCGTCACTTGGCAGCCGAGCGTGCTCTGGTTTCCGAGCTCACGGAACTCTTGAAAGTTCCGTCCGGACAACTCGCTGACCGCATCTCCAGCACCCTGAACAAGCTCAAGGCCACGGAGAAGGAGCTTGACCGCCTCCGCAAGGAACAACTAGCAGCAGCGGCCGCAAACCTGGTGGGTACCGCCAAGGATGCCGCTGGTGTTCGGGTGGTAGCTCACGACGCCGGTCAGGTGGGCGGAGCTGACGATCTGCGCAACCTCGCCGTGGATCTGCGTAATCGCTTGGGTTCAGAGGCCTCCACCGTGGCTGTTGCGGGTGTGAGCAATGACCGGCCCGTCATTCTGATCGCTACCAACGAGGCTGCCCGGGAAGCAGGCGTAAAGGCCGGCATGCTTGTCCGCCTGGCCGCAGGGATCCTCGGTGGTGGCGGCGGCGGCAAGGACGATGTCGCCCAAGGCGGCGGCACCGACGCTGGGAAGGTCTCCGAGGCCCTCACAGCGGTGGTGGATGCGATAGCCAAGCGCTGACGGTGAATTCCAGTACTGACAGCGGCGTCTACCCCCACGGCATCAAGCTGGGGGTAGACGTCGGTACCGTCCGGGTGGGTCTGGCCATTTGTGATCCCGACGGGATATTGGCCACGCCGTTCAAGACGGTAGGGCGGGACAGCAAGAAAAACTCCGATGTTCGCGTAGTGGTCAAGCACGCGGCGGAGTTGCCGGCGGTCCAGATTTTTGTGGGTCTACCACGAACCATGAAGGGCGAGGAACGCGCGTCTGCCCAAATGGCCATGGACTACGCGGACCTTCTTACCAGTGAGCTTTCGCGCGCCGGTTTGGACGTTCCTGTAAACCTCGTCGATGAGCGACTTTCCACTGTTACGGCACACCGCAACCTGCACGAAGCTGGCATGAGCAGCAAGAACCACCGTAAAGTGGTTGATCAGGTTGCCGCTGCTGGAATACTTCAGCACGCAATCGACATGCAAAAAGCCCGAGGAACGGACGTTGGCCGCCGAGTGCAGGCACCGGCGCAGTCCGAGAAACCCAGCAGTGCCCCAACGCTGCGGGCTGCCTCAGGCCGTGAATCCGATTCTTCTAAGAGGGGACTGCAACTGTGAGCCCGGTCAACAACGACCCCTCCAGCGGTACCGCCGGCGGCGGTATGTCGCTAACCCGCAAAGAGCTGCGGGCGCGTGAACGATTCCTCGCCACGCAGAACCACAATGTGGTGCCCGTTCCTGAAGCGACTCCGGGAGAGGCGGCTCCCTCGGCGGAAGTTGAGCCGGAATTGCCCCGACCAGTCCCGGCCGTGCAACCTGCGCCCGTGACTCCGCCCCCCACACCCGTCGCGCCCCCAACACCTGTAGCGCCCCCGACTCCTGTGGCACCCCCAACGCCCGCGCCGCCTGTCGACGAGGCCGGCGACGCCGAGGTGCACGCAGCACAGGTGCTTGGTGAGCCGGAAAGTCATCACGAGGACCTGCACGAGGCAGACGTCCACGTCCGCGAGGATGAAGTCCACGCCCAAGAGGCCAGTGAACACGAGGTCAGTGAACACGACTTCAGTGAACACGCCGCCGTTGATCACGGTGATATTCACGACGGTCATAACCAGCACGAGTTGGCTGCGCATGACGGCCACTATGAGCTGGACATCCACGAAGAACTTCACGATGACGTTCATCTCCATGATGAGCACCACCATGACCTTATTGCCCCTGCTGCCAGTCCGGCGTCCAAGGCTGCCGCGAAGAAGGCCCGCCGCCGTCGTCGTGTCCTGGCTCTCCTGATCACGCTGGGTGTCTTCGTCGCCGCCATTGCCATTGGTGCGCAGTTCCTGAAGCCCCTGCTGGGCATGGATAGGGTCACCGATTACCCGGGTCCCGGAACGGGATCGGTGACCATCACCGTACCCGAGGGATCCGGTCCCAAGGCCGTAGCCAACGAGCTCGTTCAAAACCGCGTGGTTGCAGACTCCGATGCCTTTGTTGAGGCGTTCCTGAGTGAAGGCGGGGAACTGTCTCCGGGCGACTTCACGTTCCGTACCGAAATGAAGAATTCCGACGCCGTGGCTGTCCTCGTCAACAAGGACGCCGGCAAAGTGATGTATTTCGCTCTGAGTGCCGGCTTGCGCATCAATGAGTCACTGGAGGCCATTTCCAAGGGTTCCGGCATTCCCGTGCAGCAGCTCAACGCCTTGAACCAGGCTCCGGCGCAGTTCGGAGTTCCTGCCAAGGCTAAGAACCTGGAAGGCTTCCTTGCCCCGGGCGAATACCGGTTTGAGCTGGGGACGCCCGCGAAGGACATCATCCAGAAGTTGGTAACCACCACCCTTGATGAACTCAAAGCCCAGGGTGTTACGGACCCCGCCAAGCAGTACGACACCGTAACCATCGCCAGCATCGTGCAGGCCGAAGGTGGTCAGGCAGATTACGGGAACGTGGCCGGAGCCATTTACAACAGGCTCAAGCCCAACAACGTAGAGACCAGCGGCCTGATCCAGTCCGATGCCACTGTGACGTACGGCTTGGGCAAGAAGTCGTTCCACCTCACTGAGGAAGAAAAGGCCGACAAGTCCAACGCCTACAACACGTACGCCAACGTCGGGCTACCGGTAGGACCTATTGGCTCGCCTGGAAAGACGGCGATTGATGCTGCAGCCAAGCCAACGCAGAATGAATACCTCTACTGGGTGACCATCAACCTGGACAGCAAGGAAACCAAGTTCTCCAAGACGTTGGCTGAGCACAACACCTACGTTGAGCAGTACAACGCATGGTGCCAGGCCAACGCGGGACGGTGTGTGTGAGTCGTCGCGCCGCGGTACTGGGGCACCCGATCTCACACTCGAAATCTCCGGCACTGCACTCAGCTGCCTACGCCAAGTTGGGTGTGGATATCGAGTACTCGGCCATCGACGTCACTGTGGAACGGCTTCCTTCATTCATGGACTCGCTCCGCGGAGATGACGCTTGGTGCGGCCTCTCGGTCACCATGCCGCTGAAGTCGGCAATGATCAAGGAAGTGGACGAAGTCCGTGGCGCCGGCGCCCATCTGGGCGTTATCAATACGGTGGTTTTCGAGCACGACGCCGGACAGGTCCGTCGGGTGGGTTACAACACTGATGTTGCCGGCATAGTGGAAGCGGTCCGCTACGCGGGCGTCGCAGCCGCACCCCACGCGGCCATCCTTGGTGGCGGTGGCACCTCAGCTGCGGCTGTAGCCGCTGTGCAGGAACTTGGGGCCCGTCACGTCGACGTTTTCGTTCGCGACGCGGGACGTGCCGGCGATGCGCAAGCGGCCGCGGCCGCCGTCGGAATTTCCCTTGCCATCCGGCCCCTGGCGGAAGCGGCAACTGCTGTGGCCGGCACGGATCTGGTGATCTCCACGTTCCCGCCTCGCGCTGCCGATTCGTTGGCTGAGGAGCTTGCGGAGTTGCCCGGCACCGGGGCTGGAGTCCTGCTGGATGTTGCCTACGATCCTTGGCCCAGTCGCCTCGCGGAAGTGTGGCATGGTCACGGGGGAGCGGTAGTCCCGGGCCTGGAGATGCTGATGTACCAGGCGGCCGAGCAGATCAGGCGTTTCAGCGGCTGTGACGTGGATGCCGCCGTCATAGATGTGATGTGCGACTCAGTCGGGCTTCCCCGGCGAGTGTTCTAGAAGCCTTACATGGCAGGATTGGTTATATGTTGCGTTGGTTGACTGCCGGTGAATCCCATGGTCCGGCCCTGATCGGAATTGTTGAAGGCGTGCCTGCCGGTGTTGAACTCACCAGCGGGCAGATTCGTGACGCGTTGGCGCGTCGACGCCTGGGCTATGGACGTGGTGCCCGCATGAAGTTTGAACAGGACGAGGTCACCATCATGGGTGGTGTCCGGCATGGACTTACCCAGGGTGGCCCTGTTGCCATCCAGGTTGGCAACACCGAGTGGCCTAAATGGGAGCAGATCATGTCTGCTGATCCCGTGGACCCTAAGGTCCTCGCCGACCAAGCCCGCAATGCACCTTTGACCCGTCCGCGCCCGGGGCACGCTGATTTCACGGGCATGCAGAAGTATGGCTTCGACGAAGCCCGTCCGGTCCTTGAGCGTGCCAGCGCACGCGAGACCGCCACGCGAGTGGCTCTTGGTACCGTCGCTGCACAGTTCCTGAAGCAATTGGGCATCGAGTTGGTAAGCCACACCGTTTCCATTGCCAGCGTGACAGTGCCCGAAGGCCGGCCTTTGCCGTTGCCGCAGGACGTCATAGCCCTCGACGCCGACCCCCTGCGTTGTTTCGACCGCGAGACGTCCAACGCGATGGTGGCTGAGGTTGATGCTGCCCACAAGGAAGGCGAAACCCTGGGTGGCGTGGTAGAGGTCCTGGCATACGGGCTTCCCCCGGGACTCGGCAGCTACGTCCACTGGGATCGTCGCCTCGACTCCCGCCTCGCGGCCGCACTCATGGGCATCCAAGCCATTAAGGGCGTAGAAGTGGGCGACGGCTTCCTCACGGCTGCACGCCGTGGATCTGCTGCCCACGATGAGATCCTCAAGGACGGAAACGGCAAGATCGTTCGCCAGACCAACCGGGCCGGTGGCATCGAAGGCGGCATGAGCATCGGTGAGGTTCTTCGTGTTCGGGCGGCCATGAAACCAATTGCCACGGTCCCTCGCGCACTTCGCACCATTGATGTCAGCACGGGTGAGCCTGCCAAGGCACACCACCAGCGTTCAGATGTTTGTGCGGTTCCCGCAGCCGGCGTTGTGGCGGAGGCGATGGTGGCTTTGGTTCTGGCCGAGGCTGTCGCCGAGAAGTTCGGTGGCGACTCCGTCGCGGAGACCCAGCGGAATCTGCAGAGCTACCTTGAGAGCATCCCGGCCACCCTGGACTCGGTCGGCCGGTAGTGGTTGGCGCTATCCCGGATGGCCGCCCCGTTGTTCTCGTGGGCCCCATGGCCGTCGGAAAATCGGCGATCGGCCAGCAACTGGCCCACCAACTCCGTGTACCGTTCGTGGACACTGACGCGGTGGTGGTAGCTGCCCACGGCAGCATTGCAGACATCTTCGCCGGCAGGGGAGAGCATGCGTTCCGCGAGATTGAAGCGCGGGCAGTGGCGAAGGCCATTGAGTCTGCCAAAGTAGATCCGGCCATCATTTCCCTGGGCGGCGGGGCGGTGCTTGACTCCGGGACCCAGCAGTTGCTGGGGGAGTGCACCGTTGTCTATCTGGAATGCGATGCGGAAACGGTCGCAGACAGGATTGCCCGGAACACCGGACGGCCACTGCTGCAGGGTGACGCCATGACCCGCTGGGAAGCATTGTTTGCCACCCGGCGTCCCGTCTATGAGCGTCTCGCGGACATTGTCATGGATGTCCGTTCCGGATCCGTGGCAGAAATCGGCCTCCATTTGGAGGAGCGGCTGCTCCAGCATGCAGCCTTGAAAGAGGAAGTTGAAAAGTGAGCAACGAAGCAACTGTCATCAAGGTGACCGGCCAGTCGGTTAATGAGAACTACGACGTCGTGGTGGGCCGCGGGCTGTTGGACACCCTGCCCGCCAAGCTTGGCGAACGCGTACGACGAGTTCTGGTGATCCACCCGCGGGCCTTGCGCCTGACCGGCGATACCGTCCGGGACGAACTTGAGGCTGCAGGGTTCACGGCACTCACAGCCGAAATCCCGGATGCTGAAGAGGGCAAGCACATCCAGGTCGCGGCGTTCTGTTGGCAAGTGCTGGGCCAGAACGATTTCACGCGGTCCGACGCCATCGTGGCAGTTGGTGGCGGCGCTGTAACGGACCTCGCCGGCTTCGTGGCGGCAACGTGGCTCCGTGGCGTCAAAGTCATCCACATGCCCACGAGCTTGCTGGGCATGGTGGATGCCTCGGTGGGAGGCAAGACAGGCATCAATACTGCCGAGGGCAAGAACCTTGTGGGCTCCTTCCACCCCCCGGCCGCAGTCCTGGCTGACTTGGACACGCTCCAGACCCTGCCGAAGAACGAGCTCATTTCAGGGATGGCCGAGGTCATCAAATGCGGCTTCATCGCTGACCCGGCAATCCTCGACCTCGTGGAAAAGAACACCGACGCAGTAATGGATCCGGGATCCGATGTAGTTCGGGAGCTCATTGAACGCGCGATTTCCGTGAAGGCTGAAGTCGTTTCCCAGGACCTCAAGGAGTCCGGCCTCCGCGAAATCCTGAACTACGGTCACACGCTGGGCCACGCCATCGAGCTCGTGGAACGCTACTCATGGCGTCACGGCGCCGCCGTTTCCGTGGGAATGATGTTCGCTGCCGAGTTGTCGCGAAGTGTCGGGCGTTTGTCCGATGCTGACGCAGACCGGCACCGCACCATCCTGGAGAGCCTTGGCCTGCCCATCACGTACCGCAGGGACCGCTGGCAGGGTCTTCTGGATGGAATGCGCCGGGACAAGAAGTCCCGTGGCGATCTCCTCAGGTTCGTTGTCCTTGACGGCGTTGCCAAGCCGGGCATCCTGGAGGTCCCCGACACGTCACTCCTGTTTGCCGCCTACCAGGAGATCGCATCATGACCGTCACTCTTCGGGAAGGCATCAGCGACTGGCCTACTGCCGGTTTCCCCGGAGTCCGGATGAACCCGGACACTTTGCTTCCCGTGGTTGTCAATGAGGAAGTCATGGAGTCCGCCCTCGCGGCGTCGGAAGACCCCGCGGACCGCATCATGGCTTTACTGCTGGACAACCAGCCCAACGAGGCGGCTGAGCTGTTGGCCGAGGCTCGCTACAAAGATCCGGAGTCGTTCCGGTTGAGGATTTTTGAAGCGGAAGTCCACCGGGCAACCAACCGGCTGGACCGTGCGGTGCAGTTGTTCAGGCACCTGTTGCAGGACGTCCAGGGCAGCTCCAAGGAAGCGATCGTGCACCAGTATCTGGGCAGGGCATACTTCGTCAGCGGCAATGCACTGGCCGCATCCGAGGAATTCGCCAAGGCCTTGGATCTCCGCGTAGCCATGGCCGCCGATGCGGCGCTGATCTACTCTTCCACTGTTGCCCTGCAAAGGGCCCGGAATGTACTTGAACTGGCTTCCTGAAGCAGCGGGAAAAGCAGCTCGCAAGCCGTGGCCGTATTTGCCGGTAGAATGGTTCTTGGATTTTTGATAAATACGCGCTGGCGGGCCGTTTGGCATGCCTGCTTGGCATAGACAAACTGGCAGCTTGAACCAGTGAGAGAAACCAGAGGATACGAGTGGCAACCACAAACGACATCAAGAACGGGACCGTACTGAAGCTCGAGGGCCAGCTCTGGAACATCATTGAGTTCCAGCACGTCAAGCCGGGCAAGGGCGGCGCCTTTGTTCGCACCAAGATGCGCAACGTCATGTCCGGCAAGGTGGTCGACAAGACCTTCAACGCCGGCCTGAAGATCGAAACCGCAACGGTTGACCGCCGCGACTACCAGTACCTGTACCAGGACGGCGAAGATTTCGTCTTCATGGACACCCAGGACTACGACCAGATCACCGTTTCCGGTGCCACTGTAGGCGACGCCACCAACTTCATGCTCGAGAACCAGATGGTCAACATTGCCATCCACGAGGGCACGCCGCTGTACATCGAATTGCCCCCAAGCGTTGTCCTCGAGATCACCTACACGGAGCCGGGCCTTCAGGGCGACCGCTCCTCGGCAGGCACCAAGCCCGCAACTGTGGAGACGGGCTACGAAATCCAGGTTCCGCTGTTCGTTGAGCAGGGCACCAAGGTCAAGGTAGACACCCGCGATGGCGGCTACTTGGGCCGGGTCAACGACTAGTGAGCGCACGCGGTAAAGCCCGTAGCAGGGCGCTCGAAGTACTTTTCGAGGCGGAGCAGCGCTCCGTTTCGGCTTTCGACGCGATGACAGCGCGCCGGGAGAAGACCGATCTTGTCATCAACCCCTACACGGTGGAAATCGTGGAGGGCGTTGTTTCCATGCAGGGGACCATCGATGAATTCCTGGAGACCTACGCCCAGGGCTGGACGTTGGAGCGTATGCCGTCCGTAGACCGCATCATCCTTCGTATCGGCGCTTGGGAACTTCTCTACAATGACGAAGTTCCTGACGGCGTAGCTGTCAGCGAAGCTGTGGCGCTTGCCAAGACGATGTCCACCGACGAGTCACCAGCCTTCATCAACGGGCTGCTTGGCCGCTTGCAGAAGCTCAAGCCGTCACTTCTCGCTTAGGCATTCATGAGAAAAAGGACCCGCATCCACAGGATGCGGGTCCTTTTTGTATTACCAGCATTTGTATTACCAGCAGGTCCGGTGCGCTACTGAAGCACGGCCGCCCTGAGGGAGGGGATGCTGCGCAGGTGCTCCAGTTCATCGTGCTGGTGAACGTAGACGTCCCGGCCACTGAGGATCCGCTGCCGGGTAAACGCCAGTGCCGTGGCACCCTTGATGAATGACTTCATCTGGTTGCCGCGACCGCGCGACGACGCCCAACGAACAGCCTGCCGCCGGCCTCGTGACGTGGCCAGCATCTCCACTTCTGCTGGCGTGAACCAGCCTGCCCGGGCATACTCGAGAAGCCGCTGGCGGGTGATTTTTCCTTCGGCAACGCGGAGAAGGATGATGCCTGCAGCAGCGATCAGGAAGATAGGCACCTGGACCACGAAGTACTCCACCAGGAAGTTCTGCCCCATGCTGTTCCAGCGGTTGTGCAGGAACATCGCGGGCAGCAAACCGACGAAGAAGGCCAGCACGGCATAGCCCGAGTGCCATTTCCGGGCTGCGAAGCCCATGATCAGTCCGGTGGTCCCCGTGAACACCGCGTGGGCGAACGGCGACATGACGCCACGGAGGATGAAAATTCGGACCAAGTCGGTGCCCGGGTCGGCGGAGGAGGCTATTTCGCGGCCAAAGTAGAGGATGTTCTCCGTGAAGGCGAAGCCGGCGGCGATGGTGAAGGCGAAGACGACACCGTCCACAGGTCCGTCAAAGTACTTGCGGGCAGCCAGGATCAGGACCAGCAACCCCAGTGACTTGGTGAACTCTTCCACGATGGGGGCCTGGACCGTGGCCATGAAGTAGGTGAAAGCTTCTTCGCTGGAGGTTGGTGCGGCGAGTGCGAACACCGGCTGGATGAGCAGCGTCCCGGCAATGGAAACCGCGGCACCCCATGTGAAAGCGAACCACAGGAGCCTCTTTGGCTCGGGCTCCCAGCGATCGATCAGGCGTACTGTCAACAGCACCACGGACAGCGGAACAAGGGAGGCGATGAAGCCGACCACGAAACCGGTAATGCCCGTATTGCCCAACAGGAACGGCACCACCAGCAGCAGGCTGCCGAAGACCAGTACGGTTCCCACAATGAGTAACGGAAGCATGCCCCAGGACCTGCGACCTGGCGGCGCCGGCGGCATGGCCCAGGTTTGGCGGGGGAGGGACGTCGGATTACCCGGAGCCGGTTGATAGTTCCCCGGCTGGACGCGGCCGATCCAAGTGGGATTGGCGCCAGGTTCCAGATAAGGCCGCGGATACGGTTGGCCGTGGTGGTTCATGGTCATGGGCACGAGCCTATGCCACACTGCGAAGTGTGAGCTTAAACTCACGCATCACTACCGCCCCCGGTGAGGTGGGAAAGGGGTGCTGTGGTAGCTTTGAAAAGCAAATATTCCTTTTTTAATTCCGTCCCGTGAGGCGGGGAAAGGGGAGACGAGCGATGACTGAAGTCACTTCAGCGCACGTGCCGTCGCGGGTTGTTCTCAATCAGGCGGACATTGACCGTGCGCTCACTCGTATCGCCCACGAGATCCTCGAAGCCAATAAGGGCTCCAAGGACCTGGTCCTGTTGGGCATTCCCAGCCGCGGCTATCCTTTGGCAGTGCGGCTTGCCAACAAGATTGCAGCGGCCGACCCCACAGTGAACGCCGAGACGATGGTCGGCCAGCTGGATGTCACCATGTTCCGTGACGACCTCTCCCACCAGCCCACGCGGCCCCCACGCCACACACGGCTTCCGTTGTCCGGGATCGACAACAAGGTTGTTGTCCTGATCGACGACGTCCTTTATTCGGGCCGGACCATTCGCGCCGCGTTGGATGCTTTGGTTGACCTTGGCCGTCCGCGGATAGTCCGCTTGGCTGTGCTGGTGGACCGGGGCCACCGCGAGCTTCCCATCCGTGCAGACCACGTGGGCAAGAACCTGCCCACTTCCTCATCTGAAAAGGTCCGGGTCCACCTCGAGGAGATCGACTCCGTGGACGGCGTGCCCGTTAACGAAGTAGTTATTGAGGCCGGCAAGTGAAGCACCTCCTTTCCACCGAAAACCTCAGTCTTTTCGACGCCATTCGTGTTCTGGACACGGCTGAGGAAATGTCCGCCGTCGGCGAGCGTGAAGTAAAGAAACTGCCGGCACTGCGCGGCCGTACCGTAGTCAACCTTTTCTTCGAGGACTCCACCCGTACCCGTATATCCTTCGAGGCCGCGGCCAAACGCCTGTCAGCCGATGTCATCAACTTCGCCGCCAAGGGGTCCTCGGTTTCCAAAGGGGAGTCCCTCAAGGACACGGCGCAGACACTCGCAGCCATGGGTGCGGATGCCGTCGTCATCCGCCACTGGGCTTCCGGCGCGCCACACCGGCTCGCTGCCACTGACTGGATTGACGCAGCTGTTATCAATGCCGGCGATGGCACCCACGAGCATCCAACCCAGGCGCTGCTGGACGCTTTCACCATGCGTCGGCACTGGTCGCGGGTCAACGGCACCGAGTCCACGGGAGCAGACCTGAAGGGCATGCGGGTAGCAATAGCCGGGGATGTCCTGCACTCCCGTGTCGCCCGGTCCAACGTCTGGCTGCTGAAGACCCTTGGCGCTGAGGTCACCCTGGTGGCACCGCCCACGCTGCTGCCCATCGGCGTCGAGCACTGGCCTTGCAAGGTCAGCTACAACCTGGACGAGACGCTGGAGGCCGGCATCGACGCCATGATGATGCTGCGTGTACAGGGCGAGCGCATGAACGCGTCGTTCTTCCCCTCGACCCGCGAGTACTCGCGCCGCTGGGGTTTCGACGACGCCAGGCTCCGAACACTGGACGATCTCGGCATGAAGGACACCATCATCATGCATCCCGGCCCCATGAACCGGGGGTTGGAAATATCTTCGGCAGCTGCGGATTCGCCGCGTTCCACTGTGCTCGCACAGGTGCGGAACGGTGTCTCAGTCCGTATGGCCGCCCTTTACCTGCTGCTCTCCGGGGACTCCCGTGAAGCCGCCCCGACCGTAAGCCAGTCCAGCAAGGAGACCAACTGATGGCCGAGAACACCTACCTGATTCGTGGGGCCGCCATCCTCGGCGGCGAAGCTGAAGATCTCTTGATCCGTGACGGCGTCATTGAAGCACGCGGCAAGGACTTGTCAGCTGACGACGCAACAGTCATCGACGCCCAAGGCCTCATTGCCTTGCCTGGCATGGTGGACGTTCACACCCACTTGCGCGAACCCGGCCGCGAAGACGCCGAAACGGTGGAAACCGGCACCCGGGCCGCCGCGCTTGGTGGCTTCACCGCGGTCCACGCCATGGCCAACAGCAACCCCGTGGCAGACACCGCGGGCGTCGTGGAGCAGGTTCACAGCCTGGGCCGGGCGTCCGGCTGGGTGGATGTGCGTCCTGTCGGTGCCGTGACCGTGGGCTTGGCGGGGGAGCGGCTCGCCGAGCTGGGGGCCATGGCGGATTCCCGTGCCCAGGTCAGGATGTTCTCCGACGACGGCATCTGCGTCCACGATCCCGTCCTCATGCGCCGGGCCTTGGAATACGTCAAAGCGTTCGACGGCGTGGTGGCCCAGCACGCGCAGGAGCCGCGCCTTACCGCTGGCGCACAGATGAACGAAGGTGCTGTTTCCGCGGTGCTGGGACTCACCGGCTGGCCGGCTGTCGCCGAGGAAAGCATCATTGCCCGCGATGTCCTGCTTGCCCAGCATGTTGGTTCCCGTCTCCACGTATGCCACGTCTCCACGGCAGGTTCCGTGGAAATCGTGCGCTGGGCGAAGGCGCGTGGAATCAATGTCACTGCCGAGGTCACCCCTCACCACCTGCTCCTCACCGATGAGCTGGTCCGTAGCTACGACCCCGTCTACAAGGTCAACCCGCCGCTCCGTACCGACGCCGACGTTCAAGCCCTCCGTGAGGGCCTGGCGGACGGCACCATCGACGTCGTGGGAACCGATCACGCCCCGCACCCCAGCGAGCACAAGGAATGCGAATGGGCGCAGGCAGCAATGGGAATGACCGGCCTTGAAACCGCCTTGTCCGTGGTCCAGGAGACCATGATCGAAACCGGCCTCATGACCTGGGCCGACTTCGCCAGGGTTACCTCGTTCGCGCCGGCAGTCATCGGCCGGGTGGCCGATCAGGGCCGTCCGCTGGAGGTTGGAGAGCCCGCCAACGTCATCCTGGTGGACCCGGATGCGCGTTGGACCGTTGACCCCCATAAAATGGCAACCATGGGCCGCAATTCACCGTTCAAGGGCAAAGAGCTGCCCGGATCCGTGGTGGCTACTTTCTTCAAGGGTCACCCAACCGTCCTCGACGGCCAGCTCAACACGCCGTACAGGTACCCGGCAGTCAGCAGCAACTAATGGACAACCAAACACTGACCGTGCTCATCACGGTGCCGCTGATCGTCGTCGTCCTGGCGATGATCTGGCTGGGATGGCGGAACCGGCTGAGGCGACAAGCCGACGTCGAACGCCTTCCCCGGGTGCCGGAGCAGCTGACGCCGGCAACGGTGGTCGCGGACGGCCAATACGTTGCCACCACCACCGCGGGCGACTGGCTGGACCGGATCGCAGTGCAGGGCCTGGGTATCCGGACAAATGCGGAACTGAGCATCCACGCAGAAGGCGTGCTGTTCGACCGATCCGGTGCCGCCCCTGTGTTCATCCCGCGAGCCGCCCTGGTGGACAGCCGCGAAGCCAACGGTATGGCCGGGAAATTCGTCGAAAAGGACGGACTCCTGGTCGTCAACTGGAAGCTTGGTGACCGGGAACTCGACACCGGATTCCGTTCCAGGCACGCAACCGACAAGCAGCTCCTCCTCGAAGCCCTCCAAGAATTGATCTCCGCAGCCCCTCAGGCAGATGCCGATAGTGGAAAGTAATAAAGTGACGGATAGTAAAGCAGCCACCACACCCACCCCCTCAGCAGCAGTACTCGTGCTCGAAGACGGCCGCATGTTCCGCGGCCGCAGCTACGGAGCCCAGGGAACCGCTCTTGGTGAGGCCGTCTTCGCCACCGGCATGACCGGCTACCAGGAGACCATCACCGACCCCTCCTATGCGCGTCAGCTGGTGGTCCAGACTGCGCCGCACATCGGCAACACCGGCGTCAACAGCGAAGATGCTGAGTCACGCCGCATCTGGGTGGCAGGGTACATTGTGCGCGACGCCGCCCGCCGCCCCTCAAACTGGCGGTCCGAACGAAGCCTCGATGATGAACTGGTGGAGCAGGGGATCGTTGGCATCCAGGGCGTGGACACCCGCGCCATCACCCGCCACCTCCGCGAGCACAAGACAATGCGCGCAGGTATTTTTTCCGGCGAGGCCGCGCAGGCCACCGACAAGGAACTGCTGGACGCTGTCCTGGCCAGTGCGCCCATGGAAGGCGCAGCGCTGGCTGAGGAAGTCTCCATTGACGAGGCCTACGTCGTGGAGCCCAAGGACCACGGCTGGGAAGGCGAGCCGCGCTTCTCCATCGCTGCCGTTGACCTTGGCATCAAGGCAATGACTCCGGTGCGCTTCGCTGAGCGCGGCGTGCGCGTGCACGTCTTGCCGGCCACGTCCACCCCGGAGGACGTCAACGCGGTCAAGCCTGACGGCTTCTTCATGTCCAACGGACCCGGCGACCCCGCTACGGCCGACCACCAGGTTTCCCTGCTGCGCTCGGTGCTGGACGAGAAACTCCCGTACTTCGGCATCTGCTTCGGTAACCAGATCCTGGGCCGGGCCCTGGGCTTCGGCACCTACAAGCTCCGTTACGGCCACCGGGGCATCAACCAGCCGGTGATGGACCGCCGGACCGGCAAGGTGGAAATCACGTCGCAGAACCACGGCTTCGCCGTTGACGCGCCGCTGAACGGCTCCACCGTGGCGCCGGAAGAGCGCTTCGGTCGCGTTGAAGTCAGCCACGTTTCGTTGAACGACGACGTCGTTGAAGGACTCGCCTGCCTCGACATCCCTGCGTTCTCGGTCCAGTACCACCCCGAAGCGGCGGCCGGACCGCACGATGCTGCCTACCTCTTCGACCGCTTCATCGACCTCATGGCCGATACCAAGTCCAAGGCCACAGGCGCCAACTCCACCGACTCCAAGACTGAGGACAAGAAGTAATGCCCAAGCGTACAGATCTCAAGAGCGTCCTTGTCATCGGTTCCGGCCCCATCGTCATTGGCCAGGCGGCCGAGTTTGACTACTCCGGTACCCAGGCACTTCGCGTCCTCAAGGAGGAGGGCCTGCGGGTCATCCTCGTAAACTCCAACCCGGCCACCATCATGACGGACCCCGAGTTCGCCGATGCCACCTACGTTGAGCCCATCACGCCTGAGGTGGTGGAGAAGATCATCGCCAAGGAGCGTCCGGACGCCATCCTGCCCACCCTGGGTGGCCAGACGGCCCTGAACACTGCCATCGCATTGGACAAGAACGGTGTGCTGGAGAAGTACAACGTGGAACTCATTGGCGCGAACATTGCTGCCATTGAGCTCGGGGAAGACCGTGAGAAGTTCAAGGGTGTGGTGGAACGTTGTGGCGCGGAGTCCGCACGCAGCCACATCATCCACACCATGGAAGAAGCCTTCGCTGCTGCTGAGGATCTGGGCTACCCCATGGTGGTCCGGCCGTCCTTCACCATGGGTGGCCTGGGCTCAGGCTTGGCTTACAACGAGGACGACCTCCGCCGCATCGTCGGCCAGGGCCTCCAGTACAGCCCCACCACCGAGGTCCTGCTCGAAGAGAGCATTCTCGGCTGGAAAGAGTACGAGCTTGAGATGATGCGCGACAAGAACGATAACGTCGTTGTTGTCTGCTCCATCGAGAACTTCGACCCCGTGGGCGTCCACACCGGTGACTCCATCACGGTTGCACCGGCACTGACCCTCACAGACCGCGAGTACCAGAAGCTCCGCGACGTCTCCATCGCCGTCATCCGCGAAGTGGGCGTGGACACCGGTGGCTGCAACATCCAGTTCGCCATCGACCCCGCCACGGGCCGCGTAGTGGTCATCGAAATGAACCCGCGCGTATCCCGTTCCTCCGCGCTGGCCTCCAAGGCAACGGGCTTCGCAATTGCCAAGATCGCGACCAAGCTCTCCCTCGGTTACACACTGGACGAGATCCCGAACGACATCACGCAGAAGACGCCGGCCTCCTTTGAGCCCACGTTGGACTACGTCGTGGTCAAGGTTCCGCGTTTCGCCTTCGAGAAGTTCCCGGCAGCCGACAACACGCTGACCACCACCATGAAGTCTGTTGGCGAAGCCATGGCCATGGGCCGCAACTTCACCGAAGCTCTGCAGAAGGCCCTTCGCTCCTTGGAGCAGAAGGGCTCGCAGCTGGACTTCAGCTCCGTGCCGGAGTACGAGGTTGCCGAGCTCATCGAGAAGGCCAAGCGACCCACGACGGACCGCCTGCACCAGGTGCAGCGCGCGCTCCTGGGTGGTGCCACGGTGGAAGACCTTTTCGAAGCCACCAAGATCGACCCTTGGTTCCTGGACCAGCTGCAGCTTCTCAACGAGACCGCGCAGGAGATCCGCAAGGCCGGCGTGCTCACCGAGGAAATGCTGCGCAACGCCAAGCGCCACGGCTTTTCCGACGAGCAGATCGGTGCCTTGACGCACAACAACGAGGCAGTGGTCCGCGGCGTCCGCCAGGCCTTGGGGATTCGTCCGGTCTACAAGACGGTGGACACCTGCGCCGCTGAGTTTGCCGCTTACACCCCGTACCACTACTCGTCCTACGACGAGGAGGATGAGGTAGGCCTGCACGCCAAGCCCTCCGTCATCATCCTTGGCTCGGGGCCCAACCGCATCGGCCAGGGCATCGAGTTCGACTACTCCTGCGTCCACGCCTCCATGGCGCTGCGCAAGGCCGGCTACGAGACCGTCATGGTCAACTGCAACCCCGAGACCGTCTCCACGGACTACGACGTTTCCACGCGCCTTTATTTCGAGCCGCTGACCCTTGAGGACGTCCTCGAGGTCATCGCCGCTGAAGAGCGCACCGGTGGCGTCATGGGTGTCTTCGTGCAGCTCGGTGGCCAGACTCCGTTGAAGCTGGCACAGCAGCTCGCCGACGCCGGTGTTCCGATCCTTGGCACGTCGCCGGAAGCGATCGACCTCGCCGAGCACCGCGGTGCCTTTGCCCGCGTCCTTGACGAAGCCGGCTTGACTTCCCCGAAGAACGGCACCGCCGTTTCCTTCGAGGACGCCAAGAAGATCGCCGACGAAATCGGCTACCCGGTACTGGTCCGCCCGTCTTACGTCCTGGGCGGCCGTGGCATGGAGATCGTGTACGACGAAGCAAACCTCTCCCGCTACATCGCCAATGCCACGGAAATTACCCCGGACCACCCGGTGCTGATTGACCGGTTCCTCGAAGACGCGGTCGAAATCGACGTCGACGCGCTCTTTGACGGCACTGACATGTACCTCGGCGGCATCATGGAACACATCGAAGAAGCCGGCATCCACTCCGGTGACTCCGCTTGCGTGCTTCCTCCGATTACCCTGGGCAATAACGTGATCGAGCGCGTGCGCACGGCAACCCGTGCCATTGCCGAAGGCGTGGGTGTCCGCGGCCTCATCAACATCCAGTTCGCGTTGGCCTCCGACGTCCTGTACGTCCTTGAAGCCAATCCGCGTGCTTCCCGCACGGTTCCGTTCGTCTCCAAGGCAACGGGTGTGCAGATGGCCAAGGCGGCAGCCCTCATCGGCACGGGGGTGACCATCAACCAGCTCCGCGGCGCCTACAAGATGCTGCCGGAGTCCGGTGACGGCTCCACCCTGCCCCTGGACGCCCCGGTTGCCGTCAAGGAAGCGGTCCTTCCGTTCAGCCGCTTCCGTACACCTGAAGGTAAGGTCGTCGATTCCCTGCTGGGCCCGGAAATGCGCTCCACCGGTGAAGTCATGGGCATCGATAAGCACTTCGACACCGCCTTCGCCAAGAGCCAGGCCGCGGCCAACAACGCGTTGCCCACCGAAGGCAAGATCTTCGTCTCGGTAGCCAACCGTGACAAGCGTTCGGTAATCATGGGCGTCAAGCGCCTCTCGGACCTCGGCTTCGAGATCGTCTCCACCGGTGGCACGGCTGACGTCCTGCGTCGCAACGGCATCCAGGCGACTCCGGTCCGCAAGGTTGCCGAGGGCAGCAGCGCAGAAGGCGAAGGCACCATTGCGGACCTGGTTATTGCAGGCGAGATCGACATGGTCTTCAACACGCCCTCCGGTGGCGAAGCCCGCAGCGACGGATACGAACTCCGTGCCGCGGCAACGTCCATCGGCATTCCCTGCATCACCACCGTTGCCGAGTTCAACGCCGCAGTGCAGGCCATTGAGGCGCTGCGCACCTACGAATGGTCCGTGACCAGCCTGCAGGAGCACGCTGCCAACTTGGCAGCAGCAGTGGAAGCAGCCAATGCCTGAGTCTGCTTCACCAGAGCAAGGGCAGCAGCCGGTCCGGGAGTCTTTTGGCTCCCGGCTGGCTGCCGCCATGGCCTCGCGCGGTCCGCTGTGCGTTGGAATCGATCCGCACCCGCAGCTCTTGGCTGAATGGGGATTGAACGACGACGCCGCGGGACTGGAACGCTTTTCGCTGACAGTGGTGGAGGCCGTGGCTTCCCTCGCTGCCGCGGTCAAGCCGCAGGTGGCACTCTATGAGCGTCACGGCTCCGCCGGCATGGCA
Organism: Paenarthrobacter sp. TA1.8; assembly: GCF_048595705.1. NCBI lineage: Bacteria > Bacillati > Actinomycetota > Actinomycetes > Micrococcales > Micrococcaceae > Paenarthrobacter > Paenarthrobacter sp. TA1.8. The sequence continues at coordinate 2,624,620 of NZ_CP184287.1, read as the reverse complement.
GTCCTGGAGCGCACCCTGGCTGCCTCCACGGAGGCAGGTGTGCTCAGCATCGCCGATGCCAAGCGCGGGGACATTGGCTCCACCATGGCGGCGTATGCCGATGCCTGGTTGCGGGATGGTTCGTCCTTGGCTGCGGACTCCGTGACACTGAGCCCCTACCTTGGCTTTGAATCGCTGCGCCCCGCTTTGGACCTTGCTGCGCAATACGGCAGGGGAGTGTTTGTACTTGCACTGACATCGAACCCCGAAGGTAAGTCGGTGCAGCATGTCGGCGGAGGCGACTCGGTGGCGCGCAGAATCGTGGCCGCAGCTGCGGCCGAGAACCAGCGGTACGCGGGCTCCCTTGGTTCTGTTGGCTTGGTTGTTGGAGCCACTATCGGTTCCGCGCTTGAGGATCTGGACATCCACCTCGGCCCTGTCCGCGGGCCGATCCTGGCTCCTGGTCTTGGTGCCCAGGGGGCCACCCCGGCCGATCTTCGAGCGACGTTCGGCGTTGCCTACCCCACTGTCCTGGCGACCTCCAGCCGGGGGATCCTGGCCGCTGGTCCATCCCTGGCCGGCCTTCGTGCCGCAACGGAAGGGACGCTGGCCGGGCTTCGCTCAGAGTAAGTTTCCTACCCTCATTGCGCAACGCGGCCCCTGCCGGTAGGTTCAGGATCAGTCCGCGTGATCTGGATCACAATTGCGATCTGACAGGGGTTTGGCAGTGGGCCTTAAAGAACTGACACCGCAGGAGCGTTCCGATGCGCTTGAAAAGGCTGCCAAGGCGCGGGCCGTGCGTGCCGCTGCCAAGGAAAAGCTCAAGCGGGGCGAAGTGAGTGTCGCGGAGCTGATTTCTTCCGGTTCAACGGACGAAGCGATTGCGCGCATGCGGGTGGTGGAGTTGCTGGAGGCCCTGCCGGGCATTGGGCCCGTCAGGGCTGCCGGGATCATGGCGGAGATTGGTATCGCAGGATCCCGGCGCATCAAGGGCCTGGGAATTCATCAGGCCCGAGCGCTGGTAGATTTTATGGATACCCAGCAAAGCGTTTGACGCATCTCCCCGAAGGAATCCGTGAGCAAGAAACCCGGACTGACTGTCCTTGCAGGCCCCACTGCCGTTGGCAAGGGAACCGTATCCACCTATATCAGGGACAACTATCCAGAGGTTTGGCTCTCGGTCTCGGCAACCACCCGGGCTGCGCGTCCGGGCGAAAAGGACGGCGTTCACTACTTCTTCAAGTCCGCCGAGGAGTTCGACTCCCTGGTAGCTGAGGGTGAATTGCTCGAGTGGGCTGTGGTCCACGGGCAGAACCGCTATGGGACGCTTCGCAGTACCGTTGACGCCGCCATCGCCGACGGCAAATCAGTGTTGCTGGAGATCGACCTCCAGGGTGCGCGACAGGTCAAAGCTGCCGTGCCGGATGCGAATTTTGTGTTCCTGGCACCGCCCAGCTGGGACGAAATGGTCCGTCGCTTGGTGGGGCGCGGCACCGAAACACCTGAGGAACAGCAGCGCAGGCTGGAAACCGCTAAACTGGAACTTGCTGCTGAACCGGAGTTTGACCACACCGTCATCAATGACGACGTTCGCCGGGCAGCGGACGAGCTTGTTTCACTCATGGGGCTTACCCCGCACCAGCGCTAAGCGCTTGCATTTGTTGGCCCGCTAAAATTTGGAGAATTCGTGTCCACGAACCTTGAAGGCATCATCAACCCGCCGATCGATTCGCTGCTTGAGGCTGCTGATTCCAAGTATGGCCTGGTCATCTTCGGCGCCAAGCGCGCCCGCCAGATCAATGCCTACTACGCACAGTTGCACGAGGGCCTGTTCGAGTACGTCGGCCCGCTGGTTGACACCAAGCTGAACGAGAAGTCGCTGTCCATCGCACTCCGCGAGATCAACGAAGGCCTTCTGGTTTCCACGCCGATCGAGCCCACCGAATAACAAAGACTGCCTGTTGACGGAGGTCACGTGCGCATAGTCCTCGGAGTCGGGGGAGGGATCGCAGCCTACAAGGTTGCATCGCTCCTCCGGCTTTTTACTGAAGCCGGTCACAAGGTGACGGTCATCCCCACCGAAGCCGCAACCCGATTCGTCGGAGTGGCCACGTGGGAAGCCCTCTCCGGCAACCCCGTAAGCAATAGCGTCTTCGACGACGTTGATAAGGTCAACCATGTCCGTCTGGGGCATGAGGCTGACCTGATCGTGGTTGCTCCCGCTACGGCCGACCTCCTGGCCAAGGCAGCAACCGGACAAGCGGGAGACCTCCTCACCAACACGCTCCTTATGGCCCATGGGCCGGTTCTGTTTGCTCCTGCGATGCACACGGAAATGTGGCAGCATGCCGCAACCCAGGCAAACGTGGAGACCCTGCGCAGCCGTGGCGTCACAGTGCTAGAACCTGCCTCGGGTCGCCTTACGGGTGCTGACTCAGGTCCCGGCCGTTTGCCTGAGCCCGAAGCGATCTTTGCTGCTGCCATGGCGCTGGCCGAGGCCTCGGTGGATGGTGCAGCGAAGGCCGAACCTGCCGCGCACGCATCCTTGGCAGGCCGTACCGTCACCGTTTCCGCAGGCGGGACCAGGGAAGCGTTGGATCCCGTCCGCTTCCTGGGTAACCGATCTTCTGGAAAACAGGGGGTTGCTCTGGCTGCTGCGGCCCTGGCTGCCGGTGCAACTGTGAGGTTCCTCGCAGCGCACATGGACGTCGAGCCGCCTGCCGGCGTCGAGCTTGTCCGCGTCGAATCAGCCTTGGAGCTACGCGACGCGGCGCTGAAAGCGGCGGTGGACTCCGACGTCGTCATTATGGCCGCTGCCGTGGCTGACTTCCGTCCGGCAGAGGTTTCGGACACCAAGATCAAGAAGGTCGACGGCGAGGATGCCCCTGTTGTGCGGTTGATCCGCAATCCGGACATCCTGCATGAGCTCGTGGAACGCCGCAACGCCGGGGGCGGCCAGCAGCTGATTGTTGGTTTCGCGGCCGAAACGGGCGACGCCCAGGGCGATGTCCTGGAGCATGCAACGGCCAAGCTCAAGCGAAAGGGCTGCGACCTCCTGGTGGTTAATCAGGTGGGGATTGGCCGCGTGTTCGGCCAGGATGACAATTCCGTGGTGATCCTTTCCGGCCACGGTGCCGAACCTCAGTCGGCTGCCGGTTCCAAAGCCGACGTCGCCGCTGCCGTGATTGATCGGGTGGGCGCCGAGCTCACAAGGGTCTTCCCGGCTATGTAATTGAGCCCACACCCGAATTCTTAGCAAAGGGACATACGGCAAAGACCGCCGTCCCACAACCCAGTAAGGTGGACGAGTGACTTTACCGCTGCACCATGAACACCATGGCACCCCGTCCAAGCTCCGGCTCTTCACCTCCGAGTCGGTCACTGAAGGGCACCCGGACAAGATCTGCGACCAAATCAGCGATGCCATCCTGGATGCGCTGCTCGCCGCTGATCCTGAATCCCGCGTGGCCGTTGAAACCATGGCCACCACCGGCCTGGTGCACGTGGCGGGTGAGGTCACTACCGACGCTTACGTGGAAATTCCGCAGATTGTCCGCGAGACGATCCTTGGGATTGGATACGACTCGTCCGCCAACGGCTTCGACGGTGCCCGCTGTGGTGTGTCCGTTTCAATAGGCCAGCAGTCCAACGACATCGCTGGTGGCGTGTTCAACTCACTCGAGGCCCGTGAAGGCCGCCAGGAGGACGACTACGACCTCCAGGGTGCAGGTGATCAGGGCATCATGTTCGGCTACGCCAGCGATGAGACGGCGTCCTATATGCCCACTCCCATCTGGCTGGCCCACCGTTTGTCTGAACGCCTCACCGAAGTCCGCAAGAACGGCGAGCTGGCTTACCTCCGCCCGGATGGCAAGACCCAGGTCACCGTAGGGTACGACGGCGACCGGCCGGTTTCGGTGGAAACTGTGGTCATCTCCAGTCAGCACGCAGAAGAAGCAAGCCTTGAGCAGCTTCGTGCAGACCTTGCCAGCTACGTGATCGACCCCGTGATGTCGGCGTCCAACCTGGATATTGCCCGTACGGCGAACATCCTCAATCCTGCAGGCGCCTTCGTCATCGGCGGCCCGGTAGGCGATGCAGGCCTCACAGGCCGCAAGATCATCGTGGACACCTACGGCGGATTCTCCCGCCACGGCGGTGGCGCCTTCTCCGGCAAGGATCCGTCCAAGGTGGACCGCTCCGCCGCCTACGCCATGCGCTGGGTTGCCAAGAATGTGGTGGCCGCTGGACTGGCCAAGCGCGCCGAGATTCAGATTGCCTACGCAATCGGCCAGGCACGCCCTGTTGGAACATATGTTGAGACCTTCGGCACCGAAACTGTTGATCCGGCGCGCATCAGCGAAGCAATCGACGAACTGTTCGACCTCCGTCCCCGCGCCATCATTGATGCCCTTGACCTCAAGCGGCCCATTTACACCAAGACGGCGGCCCACGGTCACTTCGGTCGCGACGAGCCCGACTTCACGTGGGAACGCCTGGACCGGGTGGCAGACCTGAAGGAATACTTCAACGCCTGACCTGTTTTGTCGTTGGCCCCTGTTTTTGTCGGTGGCCCGTGATTGGCTGGTGCCAGAGAGATGCCCGCAGCGGGTCGATCCCGCTGTGGGCATCCTGCGTTGAGGTGTGTAGAAGCGTTCCATGGGAATCAGCTTGTGCAATGACTGGGAGGTGACGAGCATGACAGGACACGAGGCCCAACAGTCCTTGCTTCAGCCTTCGCTGCTGCAGGGATTTCCGGATCGGGCACCGGTCAACGGACCGCCTCTGGCCGCGAAGGATCCGGTGGCCCGTGTGGTACTGGAGTCATCCGTGCCGCACCTCGACAGGCCCTTTGACTACAGTGTTCCCGCTGACCTCGCCGAAACGGCGGTCCCCGGCGTCCGCGTGAAAGTTAAGTTCAACGGCCAGGAACTGAATGGTTACATTGCTGAGCGCCGCGCGGATTCCGACGCGGCCCATCCGCTAACTCAGCTGCATAAGCTGGTTTCCCCCGTAGCGGTCCTGACTCCGGCCATTATGGGGCTTGCCGGGACTGTCGCCGCCCGTTATGCCGGAACACTGAGCGATGTCCTTAGAACGGCTGTTCCTCCACGGGTGGCGAAGGTGGAGAAGGAACTGCTGGCCGGAGATTCTGAGTCTGACGTAGTGGACCTGAAGCCGGCCACGGATGCCCATGCCTGGGCTTCGTACGCGAACGGGGCCGCTTACCTGCAGCACCTGGCCAGCGGAGGTTCGCCCAAAGCTGTCCTCACGGCTCTTCAGGGCTTTGGCCCTGATGGTTGGCCGGCTCTCGTGGCGTCTGCCGTGGCTACTGTGCGGGCCTCCGGGCGCGGAGCCGTAGTAGTGGTGCCGGACTATCGGGATCTTGAGCAGTTGGAGGCTGCACTTGCCAAGGTCCTGCCGACGTCGGACGTTGCCCGACTAACGGCGGATGATGGCCAAACGCCCCGTTACAGGAATTTCCTGCGACTTCTGAGCGGCGCCGCGGGCGTTGCCATCGGCACGCGTTCGGCGGCGTACGCTCCTGTTCGCGATCTTGGCTTGGTGGTGTGCTGGGACGACGGCGACGACCTCCACATCGAGCAAAGGGCTCCCTATGCACACAGCAGGGAGGTCCTTCTGCTTCGGGCCGAGCAGGAGAATGCCGCCTGCCTCATGGCGTCCCATAGCCGCAGCACCGAACTCCAGCGCCTTGTTGAAAGGCAATGGGCGGTGCCCATTGAAGCGCCGCGCACTACTGTCCGAGCCACCGTGCCCAGAGTCCTCAACACAGCTGACAGTTTCGAGCAAGAACGTGATCCGCTGGCCCGCATTGCCCGTTTGCCCGGCGCAGCATGGCGGGCGGCCAAGGAAGGCCTGGAACGCGGGCCGGTCCTGGTTCAGGTGGCCAGGGCCGGTTACGCCCCGTCCTTGGTGTGTGAGACGTGCCGGGAACTAGCGCGCTGCAACGCCTGCCAGGGCCCCTTGGCCGTGTCCAGCAGTTCCGCGATGCCGGCATGCCGGTGGTGCTCCACCCCCGCTCCTCAATGGCGTTGCGCCCACTGCAGCGGGACAAAGCTGCGCCGTGGAGCGGCTGGAGTCATGCGTACTGCCGAGGAACTGGGACGGGCCTTCCCCGGCAAGGCCGTGGTGACGTCCTCCGGCGAACACATTAAGGCAACAGTCCCGGATGCACCCGCACTGGTAGTCGCTACGGTGGGTGCCGAGCCGGTTGCACCACACGGTTACGCGGCTGCCCTGCTGTTGGACGGCAACTCGCTGCTCCGGCGGGAGAACCTGCGGGCGGGGGAGGACACTGTTCGCCGGTGGTTCAATGCCGCCTCCCTCGTGAAGCCGGCCAGCCAAGGTGGGCTGGTGGTGATTACTGCGGACGACACCGCGGCGACGGGAGCACTGTTGCGGTGGGATGCTTCCGGCTACGCATCACGCGAACTGACGCTTCGGAAGGAGCTGCAGCTGCCCCCGGCGGTCAGGGTGGCTTCCGTGACCGGCGCAAGGGCCGACGTCGTGCATTTCAGTGACGCGCTGGAAGCCAACGCCGAGCTGGCGTCGGCACCGAAACTTCGCAAAGCCGGACCTGCGCCGGTGCAGCTATTCGGAGGAGCCCAGTCGTCAGCAGATGAGAGCGATGCGGAGGTCAGGACGCTCTACTTCATTCCCTACGCTGACGCTGCGACCGCCACCCGTGCCATGCGGGCCGTGAAGGTAGCAAATGCCGCCAAGCGTACCGCTGGCCCTGTGCAATTGCGCTTGGACGGCGTAGACGTCCTCTAGGTCCCTGGTTCATTCACCGGATCAGACGTTTCGGGGTTCTCTATATCCTCAAGTATCTGCAGGCCGCGCTTCGCCCACGCGATTTCCTGCTCGGCATGGGCAAGCTGACCTTCATAGGCGAAGACTTTAAAGCGGACAATATGCTCTCGTTCCTCTTCGGAATACAGGGCGAGGCGCCGGGCAAGCGTGGGATGGGTACGCTGCTCGAGAGCTTCGATCATGTACAGAGTTTGGAGGCGTTGTTCGTCGTAATGGGCTATGTGGGCTCGCAGCTGCGCAGCCGCCACGCCGGACGGTGCCCACTCGAAGTAAGCGGCCCTGAGGCGGGCAGGGTCCCGGTCCCGGACGTAAGTGAGCGGCTGATTCTGCCACTCGATCAGAGCCGCCTCGCCTGCCGGCGCGAGGGCATATTCCGTTTTCGTTGCTCCGCGGGTGCCCCACGGCACAGGCCTGCTGGAGAGTAAGCCCTCGGCGTGCATCCTACGCAGCTCCGGGTAGATCTGGGAGTCGGGGGCGTGCCAGACGTGGCCCACGGAGGAGCTGAACTGCTTGACCAAGTCGTAGCCCGTCAGCGGGCCTGAGGACAGCAGTGCCAGCAGAGCTGAGCGAAGGGTCACACGCGCTCCTTTCAGGACGGCAATTACAGCTTAGCTCCAGAAGAGCTTTGCAAACCACTATCGAGATAGATAGTATGTGTCTCACGTCACCAAATAGCTATGTTGATAGTTATTTTCTGCCCTCCGGCCCGCTCAAAGATGAGGACCGCTTCATGACTGTCTCTGCAACAAAGACCACATCCACCGCCAAGCTCCTGCCCTCTCCGCTCAACGCATGGTTCGTGGCGGGGTGGGATCATGAGATTTCCGCCAAGGGGATTCTGGCCCGCACCATTGCGGGCCGCCCGCTGGCCCTCTACCGAACCGAGGACGGCCGCGCTGTCGCATTGGCCGACGCCTGCTGGCACCGTCTTGCCCCGCTGTCCCAGGGTAAACTCGTGGGCCGCGACGAGATCCAGTGCCCGTACCACGGGCTGCGTTACAACGCTGCTGGCCGTTGCACCTCGATGCCCGCGCAGGAAACCCTCAATCCTTCAGCCACGGTGCCCTCTTTCCCTGTGGTGGAGCGGTACCGCTATGTGTGGGTCTGGCTCGGTGACCCTACGAAGGCCGACCCGGGCCTGTTGCCGGACATGCACCAGTTGGAGAGCTCCGAGTGGGCGGGGGACGGCGAGACCATCCACGCCCCGTGCAACTACCAGCTGGTCCTCGACAACCTTATGGACCTCACCCACGAGGAGTTCGTGCACAGCTCCTCGATCGGGCAAGAGGAACTGTCCGAGTCCGAGTTCGAGGTGACCCACGACGAGGCATCCGTCACTGTCACCCGCTGGATGCGCAACATTGATGCGCCGCCGTTTTGGCTAAAGAACATGCGCGACAAGTTCCCGGACTTCGAGGGAAAGGTGGACCGCTGGCAGATCATCCATTACTACTTCCCGTCCACCATCTGCATCGACGTCGGAGTCGCCGCGGCCGGGACCGGAGCTCCCGAGGGCGATCGCTCCCGCGGGGTGAACGGCTACGTGATGAACACCATCACGCCGGAGACTGAACGTTCCTGCCACTACTTCTGGGCGTTCATGCGCAACTACCGGTTGGAGAGCCAGCTCATCACCACGCAGCTGCGCAAGGGCGTGCACGGGGTCTTCGGCGAAGACGAGGCCATGCTTCTTGCGCAGCAGGCGGCCATCGACGCCAACCCCGACTACGAGTTCTACAACCTCAACATCGACATGGGCGGGATGTGGGTGCGCCGGCTCCTCGAGCGTGCGCTCGAAGCCGAGGGTCGCCTCGCAACCCTGCCGGGCAGCTGAGCAGGGGGAGAAACCATGGCCGATTCCCACCACATCCTCTGGCAGCGGGCCGTCGTCGACGCCGTATCCGACGTGGCAGAGAACATCCGCCGCATCGTCCTGCGTCCGGAGCGTCCCTGCCCCATTCGTCCCGGCGAGCACGTGGATGTCCGCACGACCATCGACGGCGAGCAGCATGTCCGCTCATACTCCGTGGTCAAAGCCGCCGACGATGGCACGCACCTCGCCCTCAGCGTCTACCGGACTCCCAACTCCCGGGGAGGATCCGTGTTCATGCACTCACTCCAGCCGGGGCAGCGCCTGGAGATCACCCAGCCGTTGCAGAACTTCCCGCTGCGGATCGGAGCCCCCTCCTACGTCTTGCTTGCCGGCGGCATCGGCATCACCGCAATCGCCGGGATGGCCGCGTTGCTGCGCCGCCTCGGCGCCGACTACCGCCTGGTCTATGTGGCCCGTTCCCGGGATGCGATGGCCTACCTGGATGACCTCGCCGCCATGCACGGGGACCGTTTCGAGGCGCACGTCGACGCGGAGGGCGCTCCCCTTGACGTCCGGGCTCTCGTGGGCTCAGCCCCCGAGGACGCAGAGTTTTACATGTGCGGGCCTATCCGGCTCATGGACGCTGTCCGCCGTGCATGGACCGAACGGGAGCTCGAACCCACGAACCTGCGCTACGAGACTTTCGGCAACAGCGGCTGGTACGAGGCAGAACCGTTCACCGTACGGATACCGCGGCTGGGGGTAGAGACAATTGTTGGTTCCGACGAGTCCGTGCTGGAGGCCCTCGAACGTGATGGCGTGGACATGATGTCGGACTGCCGCAAGGGTGAGTGCGGCCTGTGCCAGGTCAAGGTCCTTGAGCTCGCCGGACGGATCGACCACCGCGACGTTTTCTATTCGGACCGCCAGAAGGAACCCAACACCAAAATGTGTTGCTGCGTCTCGCGGGTGGCCGCCGCCGAACCGGGCACAGACCCGACGCCCCGTCCCACCATCCTCACCATCGACGTCCCCTGAGAGGCATCAGCACCATGGATATCAGACACCAGATCGACGCATCCAAGATGTCGTCCTACCAGTGGCTCATCATCGCCGTGACCACTTTCCTCAACGCCCTCGACGGCTACGACGTGCTGGCCATGGCCTTTACAGCCACGTCCGTGACCAAGGAGTTCGGACTTTCCGGTTCCCAGCTTGGCTGGCTGCTCAGCGCGGGCCTCATCGGTATGGCCGTGGGTTCGCTCGTCCTCGGGCCCTTCGCGGACCGCTACGGCCGACGCAAGATCCTTATCGTGGCACTGGCTATCAACGCCGTCGGACTGTTCCTGTCCACAACAGCGAACTCCGCGCTTGAGCTCGGCCTGTGGCGCGTCGTCACAGGACTGGGTGTGGGCGGCATCCTCGCCTCCGCGACTGTGATCACGAGTGAGTACGCCAATGCCCGCCGTCGCGGTATGGCCGTCAGCATCTTCACCGCGGGCTATGGAGTAGGTGCCACGCTCGGTGGGATGGGAGCGACCCAGCTCATCCCCGCCTTCGGGTGGCGCTCCGTGTTCCTTGTTGGTGGCCTGCTGACTCTCCTGGCGATCGCTCTGGTGGTTGTCCTCATGCCCGAGTCCGTCGACTACCTCCGCTCCCGGCGACCGGAGGGCGCGGCCGCGAAGCTCCAGCGCATCGCCGGCCGTCTGGGTCTCGAGGGTGACGTCAATCCCGGTCCTGCCCCTGTGAGCGCCGGTAAGCAGCAGGGCAGCGTGGCGGTGCTCCTGAGCCCGCGGTACCGCACTGCCAGCATCCTGCTTTGGATCTCCTTCTTCGTCATCATGTTCGGCTTCTACTTCGCCAACTCATGGACGCCCCGGCTGCTCGTGGAATCAGGGATGACGGAGCAGCAGGGCATCATCGGCGGACTCATGCTCACCGTGGGCGGAACCTTCGGTTCGTTGCTCTACGGGGTGCTCACAACCCGGTGGGACGCGCGGTTGACCCTCATGGTCTTCACCGTGCTCTCGGCCGTGACCCTCGTCCTGTTCATCACCACAAGCCCCCTGCCGCTGCTGGCGTTCTCGTCCGGCGTGGTCGTCGGGATGCTCGTCAACGGTTGCATCGCTGGCCTCTACACCGTGGCTCCCATGACCTACGAGCCTGGTGTCCGCACCACGGGTGTGGGCTGGGGGATTGGTATCGGCCGGGCCGGTGCCATCCTCGCTCCCATTGCGGTCGGCGCGCTGCTTGACAACGGATGGAACCCCCACCAGCTCTACATCGGAGTGGCCGTGGTGGTCCTCCTCGCGGCAGTCGCCCTGTTTCGACTGCGGCCCTACGAAGAGATTGCATCCTCCGCAACCAACCAGCCTGCGTCAAGAGCGACTACTGGATGACAGGGTGCCGCCCCTGGACCTGGGAGTGCGCTAAGCGCGTTCCCGGGTCTTGCGTGCGCGCCGGGCCACAACTTCTTCCGCCGCAGCCACGAGCTGCCGTGCAGACTCGTCCCAGTTGAATTCTGCAGCGCGTTGCACTGACTTGCGGGAGCGTTGCTGCCAAAGTGCGTCGTCGGCAAGGGCCGTCACAGCGGCCGCGAATTCCGTCGGCGATTCGGGGTGGACGTAGCTGACGGCGTCACCACCCACTTCACGGAAAATCGGAATATCGCTTGCGATAACGGGGGTGCCCAAGGCCATTGCCTCCACCAGCGGCAAACCGTACCCTTCGGCCCGTGACAGGCTGATCAACGCGGTGGCCCGCAGCAGGAGTTCGTCGTACTCGGCGTCAGTGACACCGTTATGGAACAGCACCTTTGCTCCATCGGGGATCAACGCCTCCAACTCGGCTTTGCGCTCGGGGGTGATCCGGCTGAGCAAATGCAACGTGTAATCGTGCAGTCCGGACATGCCCCGGATCATGGTTTCCACGTTCTTGTAAGGCATGAACGAACCCATGTAGAGGAGGGATTTATCTGCGCCTCCTTCAGGGTCGCGGGGTGTTTGACCGGGTTGGGGTGCGTTGCCCACGATGCGCACGGGACGCTTGGTCAGTTTGTACTTGGCCATGAGGGCTTCAGTGGTGCGGCTGATGGTGGCCACGATGTCCGCGCGGTCGAGCAGGAGCCTCTGCGGCCAGAACGCCTTGTGGTAGAGCCTCCAGAGAAGGCGAACGGGGGCTGGCAGGAAGCCCGGGGGAGTCGGGTGCTCATAGTAAATGAGGTCATGAAGGGTAAGCACCAGTCCATAACGGCGGCCCACGGTGCCCATGGTCTGCATAGGACACACCACCACGTCAGCACCAAGGGGGTTGACCTTGCGGGCGACGAACAATTCCATAGGTGACAGGGGGCTGTTGAGCATCACGTACGGGACGTCGGGCAGAAGTGCCAGTTGGCGCTTGTCGCTGATGAGCATGGTGACATCGGCGATTTTGGACGTTGCGGCTATGAGGCTGGAACCGTAGCGGCTGATGCCATCGTGATGGTCCGTTCGGGTAAAGCGGGCGTCGATGACAATTTTCACGCGGGATGTTCCTCCAGGAAGGTACGGATTGCTTCAGCGGCCGGAACCGGCGTCTCATAGTGGATAAGATGCCCGACGTCGGGAATCACTTCCAGCTTTGCGTCAGGTAGTCGCTTCATGAGTTTGTGCTGGTTGGGAAGAGTGGCGATCTCATCTTTTTCGCCGGCGATCAACAGTACGGGAAGTGTTAGTTTCCCGGCGACCTCGGCCACGTTGCCCGAGACGGAGGCCTTGAACGATTCGAGCAGGCTCTTCCTGTCTGCGAAGGCACTGAAATATGCGTCGTGCTGGCCGTGGATGAAACGACGAAGGGCTCTGTCCTTGGTTTTGGCCATGGTGATGCTCATGATGCGAACGATCACCCGATTCCGAAGGACCGCTAGTCCGAGCTGGCGGGGAAGCTTGGCGGACGCCTGGTAGTACAGCACCGCTAGTTTGGTCATGATGCCCTTGGGACCCTCCAACGCGGGTGCGGCAATGGGGTTGATCAGGATCAGCGGATAGACGGTTCCGGGATTCGCGGCGACGAAGTGGCTGGCCACGATGGAGCCGAAGGAGTGGCCCAGCAGGACAGTCTCGTCATTCAAATCGAGCGCGGCCATGAAACCGGAGATGAACTTTCCATAGCGCTCAACGCAGTGTTCATCGTGGACGAAAGGCTCCGAGCTTCCGAAGGCCGGCAAGTCCGGCATGATGATCCGCATCCCGGGAAGTTGGTCGGCTACGCGCAGCAATCCGTGGTGGTCACCCCGGAAACCGTGGATCACCAGGATGGTGCGCGTCAGGGGAGTGACGGTGACCGGCTCGTAGGTCCAGTAAGCTACCTTGCTGCCATCCACCTCAACCTCCGAGGCATGCGTCCGCCCCGGCAAGGATTCGCTGAAGAATTCGCTGGGGGCCTGCGCACCCTGTGGGGAGTGCGCGGTGTCCACGTTGTCCATTTGTCTATTCCTAGTTCACGTTGTCCGGGTGGGACCCGGTCCGATGGTGGCGTTCCAATGCGGCTATGCCGTCCATATCCCCGGCGTCCAATTCAAAATCGAAGACGGCGATGTTTTCCTTGATCCGTCCGGCCGAGCTTGCCTTGGGAATGACCAGGTTCCCCAGCTGAAGATGCCACCGCAGAATGACCTGGGCCGGAGTCCGGCCGTACTTTTCTGATAGCGAGACAATAGCGGGGTCAGCCAGGACTTGCCCGCGACCAAGGGGACTCCACGCCTCGGTACGGATTCCGAGTTGCTCGTGCAACGTCCGCAATCTGGTCTGCTGCAACCAGGGGTGCAGTTCTATCTGGTTAACTGCGGGAACAACCTCTGCCTTTTGCATGAGCTCATCCAGGTGTCCGGGCTGGAAATTGGAAACACCTATGGCCCGGATTTTGCCTTCCCTGTAAAGGGTTTCCATGGCTTTGTAGCTTTCCACGAACAACCCCCGGCCGGCGCACGGCCAGTGGATGAGGTAGAGGTCCACGTAATCAAGTCCAAGGTTCGCCATGGACGTGTCGAACGCCCGTAGTGTCGCGTCGTAGCCCTGGTCATCGTTCCAGACCTTGGTGGTAACGAAGAGGTCTTCGCGTGCCAGCGCGTGTACCGACTCGCCGGAGCCACCGGTACCTCTGTTGGCTTCCGCGGCGTCACCGATCGCACCGCCGAGAGCGCGGCCCACCCCGACTTCGTTGCCGTACATCGCGGCAGTATCAAACCGGCGGTAGCCCTCACCCAAAGCCGTGGCAACCAAGGCCTCTGCGTCTTTGGCGGGAACTTTATAGAGCCCGTATCCCATGCGATCCATCTGAACGCCGTTGTTTAGTGCCAGCCTGTTCGATGTCAGCTTGGATGGGGATCTCATAGCAACGACTCTACCCATTCCTTGCACGATTGCTTCAGGAATGGCCATTGAAACTCACCAGGCGTCGGGCTGAGGCTTCGTCCAGAATGAGGTCCGTCGCGAGTCCCGCAGCCAGGGCTCCTTGGAGGCCATTGATCTTGGATGCCCCGGAGACCACGCAGATCCGTCGCCTGACTTGCCGCAATTGTTCATGGCTGGGACCGGTTGACCTCTCATTCAAGGTGATGCCGTCAGAGGAACCATCACTCCGGAAGAAGACCGTCGCTACATCGCCCACAACATCGTCTGCGGCCAGCATGGTGAGGTCGTGTTCATCGAGGTATCCGCCGGCATAGACATGGCTCGGGTAGTCCGAGTCCACAGATCCGACGCCGAAGATAGCGATGCTCATCCGGGCCTGCAGGTCCAGGATGCGTTGAACGCTGCGCTCATTCCACATGGCGGTCTTGGTGGAGGCATGATCAAAAAAAGCCGGAACAGGGAACTGTTCCACGCGGGCGCCGTACGCACTGCCGAAGCGGCGCATGATGTCACTGGCATACGTAATGCCGGTGGTTTGCATGTTGCCGGCGCCATTGAGCTGGACCACGATGCTGTCGTGGGTCACCTTGCGCGTGAGGTGCCTGCTGACCGCGCTGAGCGTCGCACCCCAGGCCACTCCGATGATGGCATTCGAGTCCACCAAAGGTCCGATTGTCCGTGCAGCCTGCATGGCTACGCGGTCCAGGGTCTCTGCTTCGTTGAGCGTGTCCAGTACCGGAACCACGTGGACATCCACGCCGTATTGGTTCCGGATCTGGCTTTCCAGCTCAGGTCCGGTATCGAAAGGGCTTCGAATCTGGACCTGCACGAGGCCCGTTTCCCTCGCCGAAGACAACAGCCTGGACACCGTGGACCTGGATGTCCTCAGCTCCCGGGCGATCGCATCCATGGTGAGGTCCTGCAGGTAGTACATCTGTGCAGCCCGGAGTGCATCCGAGTGACGTGATCGTCCCATCTCATTTCCTTACTGCACGTTTGTGCAAATAGCTTGACTCCATTTTCCACCTTCGCCAGATTAGTGGTGAACGGTGCAGCAGCGAGTGGCGCGGCGCACGAACCAAGCCCAAGGGAGCAGTTTTGGGACACAACAGGATTTCCGGTACCTCACAGCACACACAGCGCGACTCCGTCGTTGCACTGCAGGAGCGGCCCTCGGCCAAGGTACTCATCATCGGCGGTGGCATCAATGGTGTCGGAACGTTCCGCGATCTCGCCCTCCAGGGTGTCGACGTCGCGCTTGTTGAACGTGGTGACTACTGCCAAGGTGCCAGCGGTGCCTCCTCCCACATGATCCACGGCGGCATCCGGTACCTGGAAAACGGCGAGTTCCGCTTGGTCCAGGAGTCCGTGGTCGAGCGCAACAGGCTCCTGCGGATCGCGCCCCACTACGTGAAGCCGCTGCAGACCACCATCCCGATCTTCAGCACGTTCTCCGGCATCCTGTCTGCACCCATGCGCTTCCTCACCCACAAGCAAGGCAAGCCCAAGGAACGCGGCGCTTTCCTGATCAAGGTTGGCCTGAGCATGTATGACTTCTTCTCCCGCGACGGCGGCAGCGTACCGCGCCACCAGTTCCGTGGGCGGACCAAGGCCTTGGCTGAACTTCCCAAACTTCATTCCGGCATCAAGTACGCCGCTACCTACTTTGATGCTTCGGTTCATAACCCGGAGCGTCTGACCCTTGACGTCCTGCAGGACGGGGAGAAAGCAGGCCGTGGCGGAGGACTCCCAGGAGGAAGCGCCCGCGCCAGCAACTACGTTTCTCTCGTGTCCATGGGCTCGGACGGAGTCCGGCTCCGTGATGAACTGACGGGCAAGGAATTCGACTTCCAGGCGGACGTCATCGTCAACACCACGGGGGCCTGGGTTGACCTCACCAACCAGGCCATGGGCGCAGTCAGCAAGTTCATGGGCGGCACCAAGGGATCGCACATCGTCCTGGACCACCCGGAACTGCTGGCAGCGTGCAACGGCCGCGAAATCTTCTTCGAGCACACCGATGGCCGTATCGTCCTGATCTACCCCATGGGGGACCGCGTGCTGGTAGGCACCACGGATGTGGACGCTGATATGTCCCAGGACGCCGTGTGCACTGAAGAAGAAATCGACTACTTCTTCGACCTCGTCGGCCACGTGTTTCCCACCATCAAGGTGGAGCGCGACCAGATCGTCTACAGCTTCGCCGGTGTCCGGCCCCTGCCGCGCCACGACGAAACCCAGCCGGGATTCGTCTCACGCGACTACCGCATCGAACGCAGCGTCCGCACCGGCAGCGGCTCCATCGCTACGCCAGGCGGTAAGGCCGCCGTCGTGCTCAGCCTGGTGGGCGGCAAGTGGACCACCTTCCGCGCCCTGGCCGAACACATGACCAATGACGTCCTCCGCGAACTGGGCATGGAGCGCAAGGTCTCGACGGCGAAACTCGCTATCGGCGGCGGCGCCGGCTTCCCTGCCACTGAACAAGGGGAGCAGGAATGGATCAAGAAGCACATGGGGCCGGGGTTGGATGCTGACCGCGTGGCCGTCCTGTTGACCCGGTACGGAACGCGCGCAGATGCCGTCATCGACTACCTGAATGCCGGACACGACACTCCGCTGCGTTCCACCCGCGAACTGAGCGTCCGGGAGCTGGCGTTCATGGCCGAGCACGAGCAGATCGGGCACCTGGTGGATGTCCTCATCCGCAGGACGTCGCTGGCGTTCCGTGGGCTTGTCACCGGGGAGTTGCTCAATGAAATAGCAGCAGCGTTGGCCGAGCCTCTTGGTTGGGATGCTGCTGCCCGTGAAGCAGAAATCCGCCACGCCCAGGAAGTACTGCAACGGTTCCACAAGGTTGACGTGCACAGTCTCGTAGCCTGACACCAAGCAGCGGAAACAGCTTGACCGTCCCAATGTGCGGCAGGGGCGGAATGGGGTAGGTGGGCCCGCCAGGGGACCACCACACCGGGACGGTTCCGGAGACAACGGAACCGTCCCAACAGCCTCTTCACCCGCGAGGGGGCTGACAACAGAAAAATGAGGAGTCAAAGATGTCTCTTGGAATTGTTTTCCTTTCCGAAGTATTCGGAACCATGATGCTGACCCTGCTGGGTTGCGGCGTTGTGGCAAACGTTGCGCTCAAAGGCACCAAGGGCAACAACGGTGGATTCTTGATGGTGACCTGGGGCTGGGGTATTGCGGTCTTCGCGGGCGTTTTCGTGGCCGCAAAGTCCGGTGCGCACCTTAACCCGGCCGTCACCCTGGGCCTGTTGGTCAACGGCAAAGCAGAATACGCCCCCGGTGTTCCCGTGGATTTCGCGTCCACGCTGACGTACTTCGGCGCTGAACTGCTCGGCGCTTTCCTGGGTGCAGTTGTTTGCTGGCTCGCTTACAAGCAGCACTTCGATGAAGAGCCCCTCGCAGCGAGCAAGCTGGGCACCTTCTCCACCGGTCCGGCCATCCGCTCCACCCCGTGGAACCTCATCACGGAAATCATCGGCACGTTCGTCCTGGTCTTCGTCATCCTGACCTTCGGCGGGACCCCTTCGGGCCTCGGCCCGCTGGCTGTTGCACTGCTCGTTGTTGGCATCGGTGTTTCCCTCGGTGGTCCCACCGGTTACGCCATCAACCCTGCACGTGACCTCGGTCCCCGCATCGCCCACGCCATCCTTCCCATCAAGGGCAAGGGCACCAGCGACTGGGCCTACTCCTGGATTCCCGTCGTCGGACCGCTGGTTGGCGGCGCCCTTGCAGGCGTCGTTGCCCTCTGGGTACCGGACATCATGCCTGCAATCGCAGGCTAGTTCCGCACGTACGCACTTCGCTTCACCGCACGTTGTAGATAAAACACTTGAGAAGCTAACAAACAAAGACAAGGACGTCACCATGAATCAATACGTCATCGCCATCGATCAGGGCACAACCAGCTCCCGCGCCATCGTTTTTGACCACACGGGCAACATTGTGTCCACCGGCCAGATGGAGCATGAGCAGATCTTCCCGCAGGCCGGCTGGGTTGAGCACAACCCCGCCGAAATCTGGAACAACACCCGCGAAGTCATCGCCTCCGCCCTGTCCAAGGCGAACCTGACACGGCACGACATCGCCGCCGTCGGCATTACCAACCAGCGCGAAACCGCTGTCGTTTGGGACAAGAACACCGGCGAGGCCGTCTACAACGCCATCGTCTGGCAGGACACCCGAACCCAGCCCATCGTGGATGAACTGGCCCAGGACGGGGGAGTGGAGCGCTTCAAACAGAAGGTCGGCCTGCCTTTGGCCACGTACTTCTCGGGAACCAAGATCAAATGGATTCTGGACAACGTGGATGGCGCCCGCGAACGTGCCGAAGCCGGCGACCTCCTGTTCGGCAACACCGATGCCTGGGTTCTCTGGAACCTGACCGGCGGTGTTGACGGCGGCGTGCACGTCACCGACGTCACCAACGCTTCCCGAACCCTGTTCATGGACCTCGAAACGCTGCAGTGGGACCAGGAGATCCTGGACGTCTTCGGCGTCCCGGCCTCCATGATGCCTGCCATCAAGTCCTCCTCCGAGGTATATGGGCACGTCCACACCTCGCAGTTGCTTCGCGAAACGCCGGTCGCCGGCATCCTCGGAGACCAGCAGGCGGCAACCTTCGGGCAGGCTGCATTCCAGCCCGGCGAAGCCAAAAACACCTACGGCACCGGCTGCTTCCTGATCTTCAACACGGGCGAAGAGATCGTTCACTCAAAGAACGGCCTGCTCACCACCCTCGGATACAAACTGGGCGACGCCAAGCCGCACTATGCCCTTGAAGGCTCCATCGCCGTCACCGGGTCCCTGATCCAGTGGCTCCGCGACAACCTCGGCATGATCAGCTCCGCACCTGAGGTTGAGGACCTGGCTGCCGCCGTCGAGGACAATGGTGGCGTCTACATCGTGCCGGCCTTCTCCGGTTTGTTCGCACCGTATTGGCGTGCAGACGCACGCGGCGCGATCGTCGGACTCACGCGCTTCGCCAACAAGGGCCACATCGCCCGGGCCGCACTCGAAGCAACTGCATTCCAGACGCGTGAAGTACTCGACGCCGTCAACGCCGACTCGGGCGTTCCGCTCACCGAGTTGAAGGTCGACGGCGGCATGGTCGCCAACGAGGCACTCATGCAGTTCCAGGCCGACATCCTGGGCGTGCCCGTCGTCCGCCCGAAGGTCGTGGAAACCACGGCCCTCGGTGCTGCCTACGCGGCCGGCCTCGCCGTCGGCTTCTGGAAAGACCTCGGCGAGCTCAGCGCAAACTGGAACGAAGACAAGCGCTGGGAGCCACAGCTTCCGGCGGAGGAGCAGGAGCGTCAACTGCGGCTCTGGAAGAAGGCCGTGACCAAATCCATGGATTGGGTCGACGAAGACGTTAAGTAAGCATCTCTCGACAGAGGTTCCGGGGACTCCCGCCCGCCCGCTTCGCGGTGCCCACCACACCATGGCGGGGAGTCCCCGGAACCTCTTTCGGCATACGGACGTCTTGCGCCCAGTCCATGGGTTTGGTGCGGTAAGGTGTTTGTATGCGTGCGATCCTTCTGCTTAGCTAGCCGCTCGGCTTTCAATAGCCGTGCGGCCGCCCCTCCATTGTTGAGGGGCTTTTGTGTGTCCGGGACTTTCCGGTGCCATAGCAGGAGTCAAAACCGCCATCGAAGAACAGAAGAGGGCAGCAGTGAGCGTTCAGCCGGAGACAGAGACCGGAACAGCACAAACAGCCGCAGCCGAAGCGCCCGAAGAAGGCGTCTACAGCTTCGCTGCGATGGAAGCCAAGTGGCCGCAGGTCTGGGAGGACCTCAAAGTCTTCACGCCTGCCGACGATGGTTCGCGGGAACGCCGCTACGTGCTGGACATGTTCCCGTACCCCTCCGGCGACCTCCACATGGGCCACGCCGAAGCCTTCGCCATGGGTGACGTCGTGGCGCGTTACCTGCGCCAGAAGGGCTTCGATGTCCTGCACCCCATCGGCTGGGACTCCTTCGGCCTGCCCGCTGAGAACGCTGCAATCAAGCGCAACGCACACCCCAGTGAGTGGACCTACGCCAACATCGACACCCAGGCGGCGTCCTTCAAGCGCTACGCAATCTCCGCCGACTGGTCCCGCCGCCTCCACACCTCCGACCCCGAGTACTACCGGTGGACTCAGTGGCTGTTCAAGCGCTTCTACGAGCGTGGCCTGGCCTACCGCAAGGACTCGCCCGTCAACTGGTGCCCCAAGGACCTGACTGTGCTCGCCAACGAGCAGGTCGTCAACGGCGCTTGTGAGCGTTGCGGCACGCCTGTCACCAAGAAGTCCCTGAACCAGTGGTACTTCAAGATCACGGACTACGCCGATCGTCTTCTTGAGGACATGGACCAGCTGCAGGGTCACTGGCCCGAGCGCGTTCTGGCCATGCAACGCAACTGGATTGGCCGCTCCGAAGGCGCCCACGTGCGTTTTGTCATTGAAGCCACGGATGACCGTGCCGAGCGCGAAGTCACCGTGTTCACCACCCGGCCGGACACCCTCTACGGTGCAACGTTCTTCGTCGTTGCAGCGGATGCTCACCTGGCGCTGGATTTGGTGACGCCTGAACAGCACGATGAACTTATGGCCTACCGCGAAAAGGTCAAGGCACTCTCGGAAATCGAGCGCCAGTCCACCGAACGCGAGAAGACCGGTGTCTTCACCGGCCGCTACGCCGTCAACCCGCTCAACGGAGAAAAGCTCCCGGTGTGGGCCGCTGACTATGTCCTGGCCGACTACGGCACGGGCGCCATCATGGCGGTCCCGGCACACGACCAGCGCGACCTCGACTTCGCCAAGACTTTCGGGCTGCCCGTCCGTGCGGTACTGGATACCGGTGACGAAGATCCCGCAGAGACCGGCGTCGCCACTGCAGGTGAAGGCACGCTCAAGAACTCCGGTGAGTTGGACGGCCTTTCCAAGTCCGACGGCATTCCCGCGGCGATCGAGATTCTCGAGAAGCTCGGAACCGGCGAAAAGTTCGTCAACTTCCGTTTGCGTGACTGGCTGCTGAGCCGCCAGCGCTTCTGGGGTACTCCGATCCCCATCATCCACTGTGGTGAATGTGGCGAAGTGCCCGTTCCAGATGACCAGCTCCCCGTCAGGTTGCCCGACAACCTGCGCGGTGAGGCGTTGTCGCCGAAGGGGACCTCCCCGCTGGCCGCCGCCGTCGAGTGGGTCAACGTTGAGTGCCCCAACTGTGGCCGTGCAGCGCAGCGTGATACTGACACCATGGATACGTTCGTGGACTCGTCCTGGTACTTCCTGCGATTCGTATCGCCGGATTACACCGAAGGCCCGTTCGATCCCGAAAAGATCAACAACTGGATGCCGGTCGGGCAGTACGTGGGCGGCGTGGAACACGCCATCCTGCACCTGCTGTACGCACGTTTCTTCACCAAGGTCATCAAGGACATCGGCCTGATCGAAGCCAACGAACCGTTCTCTGCGCTGCTCAACCAGGGCCAAGTACTCAACGGCGGAAAGGCCATGAGCAAGTCCCTCGGCAACGGCGTGGATTTGGGCGAGCAGTTGGACAAGTTCGGTGTCGACGCCGTTCGCCTCACCATGGTCTTCGCCTCCCCACCTGAGGACGACGTCGACTGGGCGGACGTTTCCCCGTCAGGTTCGGCCAAGTTCCTGGCCCGTGCGTGGCGCCTTGGCCAGGACGTCAGCAGTGAACCGGGCGTTGATCCGGCGACTGGTGACCGTGCGTTGCGCACTGTGACGCACAAGACCATCGCAGATGCCGCTGAACTGCTGGACAACAACAAGTTCAACGTCGTGGTTGCCCGCCTCATGGAGTTGGTCAACGCCACGCGCAAGACCATCGATTCCGGTGCAGGTGCCGCAGATCCAGCTGTTCGTGAAGCGGTGGAAGCCGTAGCCGTAATCCTGAGCCTCTTTGCGCCCTACACGGCCGAGGACCTTTGGAACACTCTCGGTCACCCGGCTTCCGTTGCGAATGCAGGCTGGCCGAAGCACGACGATGCACTGCTGGTGCAGGACACCGTCACCGCCGTTGTCCAGGTGCAGGGCAAGGTTCGCGACCGTCTTGAAGTGTCGCCGGACATCACCGAGGACGCGCTGCGTGAGCTCGCCTTGGCCTCGGAAAACGTCCAGCGTGCCTTGGACGGCCGTGGCATCCGCACCGTCATCGTGCGTGCACCTAAACTGGTGAACATCGTTCCTGCCTAGCAGGGATAGTGCGGCCGCCGGCGTTCTGCCGGCGGCCAGCCATCATCTTTGGAGGTTGCGTGCCTGAGCGAGAACCACCCGCATGGATATGGCTCAAGGAAAGAGTGGCGCGCCTCCGGCAGCCCACGGCACCGGTTCCTGTCGCTGACGTGCCGCTGGCCGCCGTCGTCAAAACCGCGGTTGTCACCGATTCGGCCGCTGCCCTGCCGCCGGACTGGGTATCTGCCTTTACCTCAGACGGCCGCCTCGCGGTTGTTCCCATGCCAGTCATGGTGGGAAGCGAAATCTACGGCGAGGGCGAAGACGACATCACACAAACCCTATCCTTGGCTCTTGCCTCCGGCGCCTCGGTGAAAACTTCACGACCGTCGCCTGGACAGTTCGAACAGGCGTACCTCGCTGCGGAGCGCCGCGGTTTCGAGGCTGTAGTGTCCATCCACATTTCGTCCGAGCTCTCAGGAACCGCTGATGCCGCAAGGTTGGCTGCCGCACGCGTCCGCATCCCGGTTGAAGTAGTGGACTCGCGCACTGTGGGGATGGCTCAAGGCATGGGTGTCCAGAGTGCAGTGGTGGCAGCAGCCGATGGCCAAGGAGCGGCAGAAGTCCGCGAATTTGCCGAGAAGCGCATGCGGCGAACCAAGGTCTACTTCTACGTGCCCAGCCTCGAACAATTGAGACGGGGTGGGCGCATCGGGGCGGCAGCGTCGCTGTTCGGTACCGTCTTGGCTATTAAACCCATCCTGGCGGTCGACGGCGGCAGGATCGTGCCGCTGGAAAAGGTCCGTTCCGCTGTGCGAGCCGTGGCCCGCTTGGAGGAGATCGTTGCCGCTGACGTCGCCTCCCGCCCGGCCGGCCAGCAACGTTTGGCAGTTCACCATTTTGGCAATCAGTTGGAGGCCGAAGCCTTGGCAGCCCGCCTGAACGAAAAATGCCCTGACTGCCCGGCACCCCAAATCAGTGCGCTTCCGGCTGTGTTGGCAGCACATGCAGGATTGGGCGTTCTTGCGGTCATCGTGGGGGAGAGCAGTACGCCAACGGATTGATCCTTGACCGCCGTGGCACATGGCGCAAAGCTATGTTTCCTCGGATGGTCCGCGCCCGCCCGCGCGTTTCCACAGCCAGCGATCGAGGAGCACCACCACGGCATCGTGCAGCCCAACGACGCCTGCCATAGCTTGCATAGGGTGAAGCGCTACCCAGACAACTAATAAGGTCATCATCGAGAAGGCCGCCATGGACACAATCCCGACCGGTCCTTCGGCCCATGGCAGGGCGGCCCCGGGCAAATGCGCGAAGAACCTTGCCACGCCAGCCACCACTCCCGCGCATGCTCCGGCGAGGGCTATGGGAACTGCTGCCAACCATGGCAAGCCCACTGATAGGGGAACGGCGAGAGTCCCGAAAATCGTCACGGGTGCCACCAAGGTGCCGGCCACCACGTTAGCGATGAGCGCATAAGGAGTGAACTGCGGTTGAAGAGCCACTATCACCGGACCGCACAACAGCTGCGCAGACAACGGAACGGCAACACCCGCGGCCAACCACCGTGGCACCCATACAGGGATCCATGACGCCACGCGAGTGGCCAGCAGGACAATACCCAACGTCGCCAGCACCGACAGCAGGAACCCGACGTTCGTCGCCATACTCGGATCAAGAAGCAAGAGAACAACGGTGGCCAGGCTGAGGAACGTCAAGGATCGACCCCGCAGGCCCCCGATCAAGGCCGCCAGCCCCACAGTCCCCATCACAGCAGCTCGGAGCACGCTCGGATCCGGACCCACCATCACAACAAAAGCCACCAGACCGCATGCAGCAAGAACCCCGGCTGCGGGGCGTGTCAACCTCAGGCATCGCGCTAACAGAATGAAGCCTCCCAGTACCAAGCTGCAATTGGCACCGCTGACCGCGGTCAGGTGTGTCATTCCGGTTGTCTTCATATCCGCCTCCAGACTTTCCGGAAGCGCGCTGGTGTCTCCTGTGACCATGCCCGGCATCAGGCCGGCCGGGTCGGGCGGCAACCAATTCGAAGCTGCGATGAAGTGCCTCCTTACGTCGGCGGAGGATTGTCGTAGATCAAGAGTCGACGCGACGTGAACGGGCGCGGAGGACGCCGACAACAGAGCTGCCTGCGTTTGTCCCTCCCGCACACCCTTCAGCGTTCCCGAAGTTCTGACACGCTGCCCGGGCCGCACGCCTTGCCAGCCGTTGCCACCCATAACCATCAAGTCTGCGGAACCTCGAATGACGGAACCGTTGGAGGTGACCTCAACCAAGGTTGCAGCTACCGACCACCTGTTTCCACTTGACTGGCCCGGTGCGCGGACCTCAGTTGGAGATCCTGTGATGAGCACTTGGATAAGCACACCGCCACCCTCAGCCACTGCCTCAGCCAGAGGCCCCTCTTCTCGGGTGTTGGCCATGACAGCACAATGAACGGCTACTGCAGCCCCAAGAACGCAAGCAAGGGCAAGGGTGGCGGGGATCGTTCTGGCACGGGGCAGGGATGGCCAATGACGCCGCGCCCCCACCAACAGCAGAGCCCCAACCATGACCAAAATACCGGCCAAGGCTGCGGACCACGCTGCATCGATAAAAGCCCCGGCAAATGCAACGGACCAGGTCACCAGCACAGCGGGAACCAGTCTCAAATCCATGCGCTTCGATCGCGATGAAACTGCACTGATCCTTGTCACCTCAGTCGAATTAGCCACCCTGGACCGTCACCAGATCTTTGAGTGATTCCATGAGCTTAGGTCCTATCCCGTCAACGGCGTCAAGTTCGTCGACGGAGGCAAAAGGTCCGTGTTCTTTCCGCCAATCAATAATTCCTTGAGCAGTCACCGGCCCAACTCTGGGGAGCGTTCCCAGTTCTTCCAAGGACGCAGTGTTGATGTTGACCTTGGCCCCTGCCACGTCACCTCCGGTACCGCCAGCAGCGCCGGAGCTTCCAGCAAGTGGGGCAGGCTGCGGCACCTCCCCGACCACCGGGACCTGAATCTTGGCCCCGTCGCTCACCACCTCTGCAAGGTTGAGGCCATTGAGTTCCGCGTTGGAAACAACTCCGCCCGCAGCCTCAATCGCTTGGAAAATCCGGCTGCCCACCGGCAAGGAAACAACACCAGGTTTCTGTACCGCACCGGCAACGTGCACGAGCACGCTCCCCCCAGCTTCCGTGTCCTCCGACTGAGGGGATTTTGAAGTATCAGGCAAGCCGGGCCCCACAGACGAGGAAGAAGCGAGGTGTTCTGTTGTTGGTTGCCCCACGGCCGATTGCCACAAGTTCCAGGCAATAATGCCAACTCCTACAACGGCAAGGAGGGCAGCCACCCGCCAGGAGGTTCGCCAGCGGGTCCGCACACAATGCATCCCGGATTGCAGATCCGAATCTTCAGGCGTCGGATCTGGTTCGACGGGCAACTTCAACAGAGGAATGGTCTGGGTGTCCGTACCCAGGCGGGACGCAAATCGCTGCCGGGCTGCCTGCGCTGCGGCATCTGGGGAGGCATCCCGGTTCCGGCGTGGCATAAAACGAGCCTATGGCTGCTGCTGCTGTCACAGCGGGGCGAGTTGCTCTATGTGGATAAGACGAGAGAAGGAACACTCCGTTTGCAGACAACCCCCGCAGAAGTGATCTGTGCTCGGACCGCCTGAACTGCATGGCTGTGCGACGCCCGGTTTGCCATAGGCGGTCTTGAAAGAATCATAACAAATTTAAGAAAAGTAGTGACTTTGAATGGTTTGTAACGCATGATGGATTGAGCCGATCCCGAGGACGTGAACGGCACGAACCAGAAGGGAGCGCAGATGACGCGCTTTGTCGATGTAAGCAACATGATCCGCTGGGTCAGATCCCAAGGCCCGGAAACGATCATCAAAGACCTGATCCACTACATGGAAGAGGACTTCCGACGCTGGGCGCGGTTTGATAAGACGCCGCGCGTCGCCAGCCATACGCCGTACGGCGTTATCGAACTCATGCCCACGAGTGATCACGAGACCTACGGCTTCAAATATGTGAACGGGCACCCCTCCAATCCAGCCCGTGGCTACCAAACCGTCACGGCGTTCGGCGTCCTGGCAGATGTCCACAACGGCTACCCGACGTTCCTGGCGGAAATGACGATCCTCACGGCGCTACGCACCGCAGCCACATCCGCCATGGTCGCCAAGGCCTTGGCTCGATCCGATTCCAGCGTCATGGCCATGATTGGAACCGGGAGTCAGGCAGAATTTCAGGCACTGGCGATGAGGACGGCGCTGGGGGTGGCGAAGCTTCAGGTTTGGGATACCGATCCCGCCGCAGTGAACAAGTTCATCCGCAACATGGTTCCCCTTGGATTCGAAGTACATGTTGCTTCGTCTGCTCTGGAAGCAGTTCAGGGTGCCGACATCGTCACGACGTGCACGGCAGACAAAACCCAGGCAACGATCCTAAGCGTCCAACACATTGCTCCTGGAATCCATCTGAACGCGATTGGCGGAGATTGTCCCGGAAAAACGGAACTTGACCCATCGGTCCTGGAGATCGGCGACGTCTTTGTTGAGTATGAGAGCCAGACACGGATCGAAGGTGAAATCCAGCAGATGCCGGCCGACTTCGCCGTCACAGAGTTCTGGAAGGTCCTGCTCGGCGCGGCACCAGGGCGTACCTCCGAAGAGCAAATCACCATCTTCGATTCCGTTGGATTTGCTGTGGAAGACTTCTCGGCCCTGCGATACGTGCGGGACTCCGTGGACGGTACCGAGTTCTTTGAAGACATAGACCTCGTTGCAAATCCGGACGATCCCAAGGACCTGTTCGGTCTTGTCGGTGCCCTAGCGCCCGTCGGATAGACGATTTACCCCATCGTCGCCACTATCCACTAAATGCCGTCAGTTATGACTTCAAACCCGGACCAAAATCCCCATCTCCTACGGAGCGCTATGTCCACCTCAATCAAGCCCAGATTACGTTCTTCACTCCTCCTTTCCGCGGCCACTCTCATGGCTATCTCGATGGTGAGTTGCACCGTCCCCACCGGTGAAAGTGGTGACTCCGGGGTCACCGGAGCTGCCATCAAGCTCGGGCTTCTGGCCCCCCTCACAGGTGTGGCCGCAGCTGACGGCAAGCTCATGGAACAGGGCGCTCGACTTGCAGTCGACGAAATCAATGCCAAGGGCGGCATCGATGGCAGGAAGATCGAACTCAAAGCCCTTGATGTACGTGACCAGAAATCGGATGCAGTCTCGGCCGCTGTGACGCAACTGACCTCAGACCCCGATGTTGCGGCGGTGCTCACCGGTTACGCCAGCACCACCAACTTTGAAATTGATCAACTGGCAGAAGCGGGAATTCCGTACTTGCTGAGCGGCAACAGTGCCCAAACACAGGACATCATTTCCAAGGACCCCGAAAAGTATCCTGGAGTTTGGTCCCTTGCCCCTTCATATGAGGGCTACAGCACCGGCATCCCTGAACAATTGGATGCATGGAACGCTGATGGCACGTTCCCGCTCACCAGCCGCCGTGTTTACATCATCTCCAGCGACAATGCGTACTCCAACGGCATAGCTTCCGGGTTGGACAAGAACTTCAGGGCAAAGGGCTGGGAAGTTACGGGACCCGACACTGTTCCTTTTGGGGAAGTGGACGACTGGACCACGCAGATAACCAAAATCCGTCAGGTCGATCCGGCCGTGATCATCAACCTCGACTACCTGACTGCAAATGCGTCAAAGTTCCTCACCCAATTCCGTCAGAATCCAACTCAGTCATTGGTGTTTTCGCAGTACGCTCCAAGCGTGCCGGAGTTCACTGAGCTTGCAGGCAAGAACGCTGACGGCGTGCTGTACAACCTTCCGTTCGCCCCACTGCCGGCTTTGGCCGAAACTAAAGAGCTCACCCGGAAGCTTACGGAGGCATACGAGAACGAACCCAGCCTGTATAGCTACGGCCTCTACGAACAGGTCTATTTATGGGCCGATGCGGTGAAGGAAGTCGGTGATCCTGACAAGCGCGATGAAGTCGGGGTTGCATTGGGCAAGCTGGACAAGCAAACCACGCTGGGTCGTGTCCATTTTGATCCCAAAACGCATCTGGCCGTGGCCGGCAAGGACGGTATCCCGATGACGTATTACCAAATCCAAAACGGAAAACGCCTGAACATCGCTCCCGAAGAGTTCGCTGACGGCACGTTCCACAGGCCCGAGTGGATGAAATGAGAATCTCCGAGTCATCTGCCCGGAGCACTTCCGCCGGTCACCTTCTGGAAGTACGGCAAGTCAGCCGCCGCTTCGGTGGATTCGTGGCCGTGGACAACGTCACGCTGAACGTCGACGAGGGGGAGATCCTGGGGATTGCCGGTCCTAACGGTGCCGGAAAGAGTACGCTCTTCAATTTGATCTCCGGGGTCCCATTCGGCCCCACAGACGGAGAAATTCTCTTCGACGGCGTCCGGATTGACAAGCTCGCTGCGCACAAAATCGCTCGTTTGGGAATGCGTCGAACCTTCCAAGCAGAACAGCTGTTCCCGTCGTTGAGCGTTTCAGACAACATGGCTGTGGCCAACCATTACCTCGGTGGGCGCGGGCGCTACAAGGGCGACGTGGAAACTGCCTTGGAAACCGTAGGAATCACCAGATACAGGGACGATAAGGCGGCGGATATACCTCTGCTTGCAAAAAAGAAGCTGATGATAGCGAGCGCCCTTGTCTCAAAGCCGCGGCTCCTGATGCTGGATGAACCGGCCGGTGGCCTCAACGATGAGGACCAGGCTGAACTCATCCTGCTCCTGAGGGAACTTCAGAAGGGCGGCCTGACATTGCTAATCATTGAGCACGTACTCAGTCTCATCCGCGATCTTGCCAAGAGGATGATCATCATGTCATCCAGTGAAGTCCTGGTTGAAGGAACCCCCGACGCCGTTCTTGCGGATCCGCGGGTGATGGAGGCATATCTGGGGAAGGCCACAGCGTGAATCACCTTCAGCAGAAAGTTAGCCCACTGCTCGGCGTGTATGAGCTTGAGGCAGGATATGGCCGCCTGCCTGTAGTCCGATCGTTTTCCATCGAGGTCGTACCGGGTGAAGCACTGGCCCTGTTGGGTCCCAACGGTCATGGAAAGACGACCGCCCTGCGCGCCGTCTCAGGCCTGGGCAGGACATCGTCAGGTCGGGTTGTCTTCGATGGCAGCGATATCACCGGCATGCCCGCCTACAGGATAGTCAACCAGGGAATTATGCACGTGCCCCAAGGCAATCAGCTCTTTCCGAGGCTCACTGTCAGGGAGAACCTGGCATTAGCAGGCGGGATCCCGGCAGCGAGGGATCAGCGGGAAGAGACTCTGGAAATGGTCCAGGAACTGTTTCCCAAGCTCCGGCAACGTCGCGGACAACTTGTGGGCACGCTGTCCGGCGGAGAACGCCAAATGGTGGCCATTGGAATGGGCCTAATGGCCAAGCCCAAACTTCTGGTGCTGGATGAACCGACCCTCGGGCTGGCACCCAAGATCCGGTACGAAATCCTTGAGACACTCCACGAAGTCCGCCGATTGGGTCTGTCGCTAATAGTCGCCGATGGCGATATTGAGTTCCTCTTCGAACTCGCGGACCGCTGGCATCTTGTGGAGCTCGGACGGATTCTCTCCAGCGGAACCACCGCAGTCAAGCCCAGCCACGAGGAAGTCATGGACATGTACGTCGGCTCCCACGCGTCAACCGCCACCAACACCATTGAAGGAGACAAGCATGACTGACGCGCTCCTATCCATCCTCGTCTCAGCCCTCGTGCTCGGGTCGCTTTACTCGTTGATGGCCAGCGGACTGTCCCTCATATGGTCCACGCTGGGAGTCTTCAACTACGCTCACGGTGCGCTCCTGCTGCTGGGGGCATACTTCATCTGGACGTTCTCAGAGAAGGTCGGGCTCCCGGTTCTCCTCGCCTTCGCCGCTGCGGTTCCCCTGCTGGCTTTACTGGGCATGCTCCTGGACCTCGTCGCAGTCCGGCCATTCATCAGCAGGCCAAACGGAACGCTCTTGGTCATGGTTTCCACCCTCGCAATTGCCAACGCAGTGGAGGGTGCAGCACAACTGGTCTGGGGACCGCAGAACAAGCAAATAAAGTCCGTGAGCACCTCAACGTTTGCCATGGGCGACGTAAAAATCGCAAGCTCCACCCTCATCGCCCTGGGCCTGGCCTTAGTCCTGGTTATAGGACTGATTATGTTGCTGCGCAAGACGAAGTGGGGGATGGCCGTCCGGGCAGTGGAACAAAACAGGGATATGGCAATGCTCGTCGGAATCAGGCCGGCGCGCATATACGCCGGCGTCTTTGCGGTCGCATCAATTCTGGCCTGCGCCGCCGCCTTCGTCTATGGAACCACCACCACCATTACTCCCACCAAGGGCTTTGAACCCCTGCTGACTGCCTTTGTCGTCCTGGTCTTCGGCGGGTCGGCCACTTTGTGGGGAACCTTGGTCGGTGCCTTCACCATAGGCCTGTTGGAAGCGGGCACGACGTACTGGCTCGGGCTGCAATGGAGCCCTGTCGCCGTCTTCCTCGTCCTGGTCCTCATCATGCTGGTCCGCCCCCAAGGCCTAGTGAAAGGACGTTCGTGATGAACAGTCTTGGATCCCTCAAGCGATTCGCTACGTGGCCGATACTCTTGCTTGCCGCAGCCTTGTTGCCGTACGTCGTCATCAGCGGCTCTGCACGCTTGCTGGCCGCGACGGCGCTCATTTACGCGCTGCTTGCCGCCAGCTGGAACCTGACCTTGGGCATCGGCGGTATCTTCAACTTTGCCCACGTTGGCTTCTTCGGCGTCGGAGGTTACACGATGGCCGTTGCCACAGTTACATGGGATGCAAATCCGTGGATCGGGCTCCTTCTGGCAACGGTTGCGGGAGGGCTGGCCGGTGCACTGGCTTACATTCCGGTGATACGCATGCGCGGCATCTACATCGCACTTATCACCTTCGTCTTCGTGCAGTTGTGCTACTACCTGGTTCTGGCCGTTCCCGGAATCACCGGCGGATCCAGTGGTCTGACGGGCGTGCCGGCTCTGAGCATAGGCAATTTTTCTTTCGCCAAGTACTCGGGGTTGGGCTACTTATGGTTGCTCGGCGGGGCCGTGGTCCTGCTCCTGGTCCTGCTCCAGGCCACCCTACGCAGCCCGTTCGGGAAGAGCCTTATCGCGCTGCGTGACAATGAAAGCCTGGCAGTCAGCCGCGGTATGAACCGCATCAGGCAGCATCTTTTAGCCTTTGTCCTCAGCGGTGCCGTTGCCGGCGTGACAGGAGCCCTCTATGTTGCCTACTTCCGCGTTGCGGACGTCACGCTCTTCAGCTTCGGATTCGTCACCCTTGGCTTGAGCATGATCTTCCTCGGCGGCACCGGTCATATCTGGGGTCCTGTCCTGGGGGCGCTGATAGTCACAGTCATCGACCGCCAACTCACGGATTTGGGTCCTGCGCGTGCGATCATCATCGGCGTCGGGACCTTGCTGGTTCTTATTTTCCTCCCGAGCGGCATCTCAGGCCTCCTCCAAGACGCACTGGACAGAACGCGGAGGATTCTTCGAAGAAACCGGAACAAACCCGCCGAGACAGCGAACCAAATACCCGCAAGCCAACATTCGGAAGTCGAGGAAACCACACATGTCCGTTGATGCCATGGCCCGAACTGAGCAGAACCAGCGTAGGGCAGTCCTGGACGCAGTGGATCGTCTGGCTCCCAGGATCGTCCAGTCTATCTCGGACGCCGTCAAGATCCCGAGCATAAACCCTAAGTATCCCGGTCAGGACTACGGGAAGCTTGTGGGCGCCGAGGGGGAGGTCAGCGCTCTTATGAATGATCTTCATCGCGAAGCGGGTGCCTCGACGGAACTCGTGACAGTTGAGAAGGGCCGGGACAATGCTTGCGGGCGGATTGCCGGTACAGGTGGTGGCCGCTCGCTGCTGCTCAACGGGCACGTGGATGTGGTGCCGCCAAACCGTGAAGGTCTTTGGGACCATGCGCCCTTCTCCGGTTTGATCACCGATGATGCTGTCCATGGCAGGGGAGCTACGGATAATAAAGCCGGCACAGTCGCCGCGGCATACGCTGCCATCGCCTTAGCCACCGCAGGCATCCGGCTCCAAGGAGATCTTGTGCTGCAGGCGGTCGTCGGAGAAGAAGTCGGTGACCACCTTTCGGGCACAACGGCAGCTTTGCAAGCAGGATATGGGGCCGACGCCGCGATCGTCTGCGAACCGTCGAACTTCTCCGACGCACCTCCCAATCTGGTTCCCAGCACCCCGGGCCTGTTGTGGTTCTCACTGTCCCTTGTCGGCAAAGCGGCGCACTCCGGTTTGCGGGGTCTTACCATTCATCCAACCCTTGAAGGCGAAGCTTTGGGTGTCAACACCATCGACAAGTTCTGGATCATCTATCACGCCCTGCGGCAGTTGGAAGATACCTGGGCGCGGCGTGACAGGCACCCCCTCTTCCAGCCGGGCTACTTCAATCTCTTGCCCGGGGTGATCCGAGGAAACCCGGAGGGGGTTCTGGTCCCGTTCTTCCTTGCCGACACGCTCACAGTCGAATACTGCGTCTATCACCATCCTGAGCGAAGCAACCACGAAGTCATCGATGAGATCGAGAAAACCGTGCGTCAAGCTTGCGCCAACGATCCCTGGCTGAGCGCCCACCGTCCCGAAATTGACTGGAAGCTCCTATGGCCGCCATACACTGCGCCAGCCAGCCATGAACTCATCCCCGCTGTCATGAAAGCCCACAGTGATTCTGTCGGCGGGTTTGGCCTCGCCACGCCACCCAAGCAGGAAGGGTTCCTCGGTGTTTGCGACCTCACATGGATGGATGCCCAAGGTATCGACGGGCTCGTTTATGGTCCCGGGGTCGGCCGGACCGCGCACGCGGAAAATGAGTACGTGCCGATCCACCAGATCATCACCGCAGTGAAGACGTACGCCTTATCCGCAATGGACTACTGCGGCGTCTCGGGCACTGAATCCAGCATCAAACCACCCACAACTGGCCGGAGGCGCCCGTGAACACCCCTGATATTTTCGTTGCTACCTGCGATCTCGCAGGGCAGGTCAAGGGGCGGGGTGCTCCTGGCGAAGCCTACGGCTCGGTTCTTCGCTCCGGGCTGGGATGGGTACCGGCGAACCTCGGCATTTCGGCTTTCGGCAGCATAGCGCCGGGCAGTGCCTTCGGCTCAACCGGAGACTTGCGCCTGATGCCGGACGAAGCCACCGAAATCACCATTGCCGACGGGCCCGCCACGACTCGACTCAGGGTTTTGGTGGCGGACCAAACACAAGCTGACGGAACCGACTGGGACTGCTGTCCCAGGACCTTCCTGCGCCGAGCCATCAACGACTTTCGGGAACAAACGGGCCTGCGCGTTATCGCCACTTTTGAACACGAGTTCGTTTTGGAGGGCCTGCCCCAATCAGCTCCGTTTTCCTTGCGCAGGCATCTCGACGCCGATCCGTTCGGACCAGACCTGCTGCGTCTCTTAACGGATTGTGGTCTCGCACCGGAGAACTGGTTGCCTGAATACGGGGCGAACCAGTTTGAAATCACGGTGGAACCGAGCGATCCCCTCACTGCCGCAGACAGGGCGGTGCTCTTACGCGAATTGGTCCGCGACTTGGCAATCCGACGCGGCCTCAGAGCGTCTTTCGCTCCGCTTCACGAACCAAACGGTACAGGGACCGGTGTCCATGTCCACATCAGTTTGGTGGACGACGGCGGTAATCCGGTTCTGCTCGACGCCAACCGTCCGGGCCGGCTATCCGAGGTTGGATCCAGATTCAGTGCAGGAATCCTGCGTCACGCCGAAGCACTGACGGCGTGGACAGCACCGAGCCCGGTTTCCTTCATGCGCCTGGCTCCGGATCGATGGAGTGCAGGCGGTATATTCCTGGCGGAACGAAACCGTGAGGCTCTTCTCCGAATCTGTCCAACCAGTTCGGCAGGTGGATCTGCTCCGGAGCGCCAATTCAACCTTGAGTACAGGGCAGCCGATGCAACCGCCAACCCGTGGCTCACGCTTGGTGTCCTGCTCAGGGCCGGTATGTCCGGAATCGTAGGTGGTGACGAGTATCCAGAACCTGACGTTTTCCCGGAGACGGCAGGGCCGGCTGAATTGAACGACGTGCCTCGACTCCCGGCTACTCTCCAGGACGCACTTCTGGCCTTGGAAAAAGACCAAAGCGTGAGGTCGTGGTTCCATCCGGATTTGTTGGCAACGTACGTGGCGGTCAAACGGCATGAGCTCGCCCATGTGGCTGCCCTCGATGATGCTGCCCGAATCAAAGCGGTATCTGATGTCTACTGACCCCATCGAAGGACTCCTGTCTGCCATCGAGGAAATGCCTTTGGTGGACCACCATGTGCATGGAGCGCTGAAGAATGACGTTGATCGATCCTCGCTGGAAGAACTGCTGACAGAGTCCGACAGGCCCATTCCTGAATGGATGACGCAATTCGATTCCCAGTTGGGCTTTGCGATTCGTCGTTGGTGTGCGCCGTTGCTGGGCCTTCCTGCCCATGCGAGTGCCGACGCATACTTTGAACGGCGTGTGGAGCTCGGGACGCCCGAAGTAACCTCACGCCTGCTCAGGTCTGCAGGAATAGGCCATTTCCTGATCGAGACCGGATATCGCGGGGATCAAATCCACGGCCTTGCGGGGATGAACAGCATCAGCTCAGCCTCAGTGGGCGAGATCGTCAGGCTCGAGTCCATAGCGGAGTCTCTGGCTTGGGAAGGCGTATCAGCCGCGGATTTCGCTAATGCCTATACGGCCCGGCTTGCTCTGGCAACGCAGAACGCGGTTGGAGTCAAGAGCATCATCGCCTACCGTCATGGGTTCGACTTTGACCCAGTCCGGCCGTCCAAAGAAGAGGTGGGAAAAGCGGCTGCTTCCTGGCTCCGTCTGGTAGCAGCCGGTTACTCGCTCCGTGTCTCGGATCCTGTGCTTTTGCGTTTCTTTCTCTGGTCGGGCGTCGACCGCGGCCTGCCCATACAAATGCACACTGGGTACGGCGACCCTGACTTGCGTCTGGACCGCTGCGACCCACTGCTGTTGGTTCCCTGGTTGAAGCTGATTGAACCCTTCGAGGTGGACGTACTTCTCCTCCACTGCTATCCGTATCATCGGCACGCAGGCTACCTTGCGCAGGTATTCCCGCACGTCTACTTCGATGTCGGCCTTGGGACCAACTACACAGGCGTTCAGTCTTTGGAACTGATCAAAGAGTCTCTCGAGCTGGCACCGTTCTCCAAGATCCTGTTTTCCACGGATGCGTGGGGACCTCCGGAACTCCATTACCTTGGGGCGCGGCTATGGCGCGAAGGAATGAGGAAGGTTCTGGGGGCCTGGGTTCGCGATGGAGACTGGGCTGAGGAGGACGCCATTCGAGTAGTTCGGATGGTCGGAAGGGATAACGCGCGGCGCGTCTATGAGCTGGGGGAGAAGTGAATCCTGAACTGTTTGAGGTGCTCAGGAGACGCATTGACCAGGAAATTCCGGGTGCAATAGCACTGCGCCATAAATTGCACAGCATGCCGGATCTATCCGGTTCCGAAGGGCCCACCCTTGAACTGGTTTTGAGTGCTTTGCCTGGGGACCTGCAAGCCAGGTTTGTGGCCGGAACAGGGGCAGTTCTGCGAATTGGCGGGCCGGGCAAGGCGATTGCTATCCGTGCTGAGCTGGATGCGCTGCCTGCGTTGGAAGAGTCCGATCTCGATTGGGCTTCTAAAAGGCCAGGTGTCATGCACGCCTGTGGGCATGATGTCCATCTGTCTGCTGTTGTTGCCTTGGCCAGGGCCGTCCACTCAACAGCGGGCGCTGCCCCCGTGGCACTGGTCTTCCAACCCAGGGAAGAGACGTATCCGTCCGGCGCGAAGGACATCTGCGCCACGGGGATACTCGAGGAGCAAGACGTGCGGGCCACCGTCGCGGCCCATGTTCAGCCTCTGCTGCCCGGAGGGACGGTGGCGTGCACGCCGGGGGCTGTGAATGCCTCATCGGACGAGTTCGTCATCAACATTCATGGACGAGGTGGCCACGCAGCCTACCCGCACATTGCAGCGGACCCTGTTGTGGCGTTATCCCACGTTGTGGTCTCGTTGCAAAACATCGTGAGCCGGAACGTTGACCCCATGGATTCGGTCGTCCTCACCATTGCCACCCTTCAGGCTGGAACCGCGGCTAACGTCATACCCGGTACTGCCGCTGCCCGCGGAACAGTCCGCACCATGTCCACACCAGTGAGGGCGGAAGTGCTGCGGCGACTTGCCGAGACGGTCCGCCTGGTTGCAGCGGCCCACGGCTGTAGTGGTGAAGTTACCGTCACCGAAGGCGAACCCGTTTTGGAAAATGATGCGCACATCGTAAAAGCGACTACTCCTCTCCTGCTGGCTCTCGGCATGGAAGTGGACAGTAGTCTCAGGTCTGCGGGTTCCGATGATTTTTCGTATTTCTCGGAAAAGATGCCGTCACTGATGATGTTCGTGGGTACCAGCGGCGCCGGGGATCGGTTGCATTCAAGCACATTCGTACCCCACGACTCGCATGTCTATGATGTGGCGCATGCGCTTCTGGCTGGATACGTTGGCGCCGCCAGGACGTTACTGCCCGCACATGAATTGCCGCTGGTTGTCGCCCCAACAAGCTGACCGCATGCTACTGGTCAAGCCGTTTTGCGTTTCCTGATTGAATGGGGATCAAAAGCGGAGCCGTCACAACTTCTTCCAGCTTTACCGCTTATGCAAGAAAGGAATGCCATGTCGCAGTCCGGACAATTTGAACAGTCTGAGAACCAATCTGCCCGGTTGACCCTGGCGGACAGAATCCGTCAAATTCAGGGTTCGCTCTCCCCGGCAGAGCACAAGCTCTCGCGAGTGTTCCTCGCCAACTACCCGACTGCAGGGTTGGAGTCCACGGTTGAATTTGCCAAGAAGGGCAATGTCAGTGCCCCCACCGTGCTCAGGTTCGTCAGCAGACTGGGCTTCAACAAG
This sequence comes from Paenarthrobacter sp. TA1.8, assembly GCF_048595705.1. Lineage (NCBI taxonomy): Bacteria > Bacillati > Actinomycetota > Actinomycetes > Micrococcales > Micrococcaceae > Paenarthrobacter > Paenarthrobacter sp. TA1.8. Next base: position 2,587,370 of record NZ_CP184287.1, on the reverse strand, counting down.
TACCGGGACTTCCAGGATGCACTCCGCGAAGAAGTGCAGGCGCGGAGGGCATCCCCGCTGACCCTTCAAGGCAAAATACGCGCTGATTCAGATGCTCCGGAATTGGCTCGGTCAATGGCCGAAACGGCCGTCGAAGGCATCGAGAGCACGGTCACTTCGCTGCCGGAGCATGAGTTCGACCGTGCCGTTGCACTTCTCTGCAATGCCTCACTGCAAATTACTTCGATCGGCGGCAGGTTCTCTCACCTCCTGGCCACCTACTTGGACTTACACCTTCGTCTAATGCGACCGAACACCTTGGTGCACGCCCAGCATCCGAACAATGACTCCACATTCATAGCTGACCTCGGCAAGCGCGATGTCTGCGTCTTCTTTGATTTTCGTCGCTACCAGAAAGACACCGTTGATCTGGCAAAGGCAGCCCGGGCGAGGGGGGCCAAGATCATCCTCATTACAGACCCGTGGCTCTCACCGGTTTCATTTAATGCGGACGTTGTTCTGCCGGCACGGGTGGAGTCTGCGGGTTCATTCGACAGCATCGTTCCGGCGACCGTTTTGGTGGAAGCCCTCATCGCAGCGGTTCACGTCAAACTTGGGCCGGCGGCCGAAGACCGTATGCGGACTTTGGAAGCCGGCTATGGCACAGTTCTGGCCGATTAAGCCCGGCTTTCTTCAAGCCGGCCAACTTTCCCATGGTGAAAGTGACGCAGAACTTGTCGAGCAGGTGCGCTCCGGACAATTAGCCTCTTTCGAGAAACTGTACGATCGACACTGTATGGCAGCCCGCCATGTAGCCTCAGCACAGGCCGACAATGCTGCCGATGTTGATGACGTTGTTGCAGACGCCTTTTCGTATATTCTCCATTCGCTCGCTGCTGGTAAGGGGCCGGATACATTCTTCCGGGGCTATTTGCTGACGGCAGTTCGTCGCATAGCCCATAAGCACAACCAGGCGGCGACCCGCGCGAGTGTCACGGGTGACGATTTCGTGCTGGACAGCAAGCATGTGGATGCTGATCCGGTCATCGCGGACTTCGAATCTTCGGCCATCGCCGGTGCCTTCGCGACGTTACCGACACGTTGGCAGGAGGTTCTTTGGTATGTCGACATTGAGGGGATGAAGCCGGCTGCTGCGTCTCCACTGCTAGGCGTGACGCCCAACGCCATATCCTCCCTGGTCCTGAGGGCCCGCGAACGACTTCGACAGGCCTATCTTCAGAATCATGTTGGTTCCGCAGTGGGCGAGGTCTGTGAAGAATGTTCAAACCAACTGGGCGCCTACGCACGTAACGGTCTGGGTTCGCGGTCCGCGGGCAAGATTCGGGAGCACCTGGACAACTGCTCGAAGTGCACGGCACTTCTGGTGGACCTCAATGACATGCAGTCTGCAATGCGTGCTGTGGTCTTCCCCATGTTTGCCGGCATAGCTTTCACAGGGGCGATACCTGCGCTGTCGGCAGGGGTGGGCGGGACCGCTATCAGCGCAGTTGGGTCTCACAGTGCCCACGGGGCTTTGCCTCTGTTGTTGAAGATGGGTACCTGCGTGTTGGCGGCGTCAGTTGGTGCTGCCGTAGCAATGGGAGGGACCGGTGCGCCGACCGCCGATGTTCCTGTCGCGGAGGCATCACTGGTACCCGGGCCCACCATTGTGCCGAGCCAAACGACGGCGCCTGCCGAGCAATCGCCGATGGTCCCGGCCGCGGAGGAGACAGTCAGGCGGCAGGAACAGTTGCCTCCAACGGTTCCAGCCTTGGTCAGGCCGTCCAGTCCTAGGCTGGTTAGTCCTGGTCCGATCCTTTCAGCGCGGCAGACATCCCAGGCGTGGGGCAGCTCGCCCGTGGCGTCAGTACCGCCGCTATTCCCGGGGTTTGCTGGCCCTGTCGACCCGATCCCGACTACACTTCCAACGGTGTTACCGACGCCGGGCGCTACGCCGACCGTTGCAGGTACACCTTCACCAACGCCGCAGGTTGCTGCGTCATTTCGCGTAGATCCGGGCACGAGCGCCGCGGAATTGAACATCGTCGTCATCTTTAGCCTTGGAGAAGAAACAGCACCTGCCACAGCCGAGGCAGTGTTCGCTATCTCCGGCGGGGCTCAGATGATCCCCGGAAAGCTGATTGAGCCAGCCGGATGGACATGTAGAACCGACAACACAGTCATTGATCAGTTCCGCTGCACCAGCGACAACGTTGATCCGGACAGGTTGGTCTTCTCCATGGGCGTGTACAAATCAGACTCCTCGCGGACGCGGACCATGGACTACACGTTCAGTGGCGAGGGCATTGAAACAGCCCGCTTCTCCAACGATTTCTAGTTGGGTGTGTTGTCTAGGCGGCAAGGGATCACATTGACGTCGAGGACTACATCACAGAGGCGTACAGGCTAACGGCCGAGCGGACTGCCGCAAGCGATCTGCCAGAATAGACGGCATTCGCCGTGAGAGGCCAGCTCGGTGTTCTCAGAAACATGCGCTTGCTCTGCCAAGTTGCCTTGACGCTGGACAGGGACAAGATCATGATGAGTCATGGCAAGGTTTAGCGGCGGCCCAACTGTTCATCGGGCGATCAAAGGTCCCCGATTGACCGGAGTGTCCCGGTCGAGCCCGCAGGGCTGGAAGGCGGAAGTAGTTACGACGCTGAGGGCTATTCAGGAGGTGCGCCAGGCCTGCGATAACACTGAGGTCAGAACCGTCAGATATGCGCGGAAGGCTGGCTTGTCATGGGCAGAGATCGCCACTGCTCTCGGGGTATCCCGCCAAGCGGTATGGGAACGATGGCACGAGCTTGACGAGACCCTGCCCAAGAACGATGCTTGGGGACCTTCTTCCCTGAATGACCCGGAGCCTGAGAGCCCGGCAGCGCCGGAGAGTACACCTGCATGAAGCAGATGAGGCTCCGGTATAGCGGAGTTTGCTGGCAGTGCGGGACCTCCATCGCGGCCGGGTCGGAAGCGATCTACGAGAGCGAAAGTAGGACCGTCCGATGCCTGGCGTGTTCCACTGAGCCCGATCAAGCACTTTCTTCGGGTCCGGAACCGACGCGTGGCGGGTTGCTGTCACCTGCAGCCGGCACGGCAGGATCCTCTGCCCGACGCGAGTATGAGCGACGCAAAACTAAGGACCAGGATAGGCTCCGCGAGAAATGGGGACGGTTCGGCGCCCTGGCTGTCACGCTCTCTGATGAACGGCCGTCCACCCAGTCTTGGGCTCAAGGCGCCATCGGCGAGGGACGTTTAGGCGCTCGGCTGGATGCAGCGTCCTCAGATAGCCTGGCTGTCCTCCACGACCGGCGCATCCCTGGATCGAAAGCCAACATCGATCACATAGCTGTTACGCCGGGCGGAGTCTGGGTGATCGACGCCAAACGGTACAAGGGCCGGCCTGAACTGAAGATCGAGGGTGGCTTCCTTCACCCACGGGTCGAGAAGCTTCTCGTGGGCAGGCGTGACTCTACGAAGCTGGTTGATGGTGTGCTCAAACAGGTCGACGTTGTGCGGGAGCATGCCGGCGCAGTTCCGGTGAATGGCGTGCTGTGCTTCATCGAAGCGGACTGGCCGCTGGTTGGGGGAGCCTTCACGACTCGTGGCGTGCACGTACTCTGGCCCAAACGGCTCGCAAAAGTACTTGCAACGCGGGCAGCCGGCGATGTTGATGTGGCGAGGATGACGGCGTTGCTAGCCACGCGGTTCAGGCTTGCGTGACGACACCGGCTGGCTGACGCAACCTCGCTTCTACTGCGGCTTGATCGATGACAGCCGATTAATTCCCTGTCGTGCAGCGGCTATCAAAGGCCGTGTCGCCAGAGATCCTGCCTTCAGAGAACCAAGAAATTTGCTGATGCTGCCGCTGAATAGTTCTTTGCTACGCCAGTTTTGCGTCAGTTCCCAAGTTATGCGGGTGAAGTGCACGGCCAGCACGACAATAAAGAGCGAGATCACCAGGCCGGCAATTGAAGCGGCCACGATCATCACCCCTGTGATGTGCACCAGGAGGACGGCAGAGATCACGACTGTGTGTGCGTCAAGAAGTTCCATATATATTTTCTCGTTTGATGCGGGCTGGTAAGCGGGTCCGAGCCGGTCGTTGAGACCGAATCGCGGCAATCAGCGGGAGATGCGGCGGTCAGGAGTGATCGGAGGCCTTGTCACAGATGTGCCTTCCAGGAGCTGGACACCGGTGGCACTGCGCATTTGACCCGGAGCTCGATGTAGTCGAACACCTTTGTGGCATGGTCATCAAGGACGCTTCCGGGGCCCAGAAGTGTCCGCCGGTCTGGGCGGACACGCTCCAGGCAGCCTTGAACTGGATGTCTAGTTGTTCCCCTGGGTACGTCGTCACGAGGGCAGCATATCTGCGGTAGAACCGTGGCGCACAGCGTTACGGTCCTGTGGCGCGTTTGCCGGGGAGTGATTGACTCTTGCCTGTGCAACGTGTCCTATGACCTTGCCGTGTACCGGCCAGACCGCACCCAACCGGCCGTGACAAGGTTTTCATCAATCTCTCCGATAATTCAGGCACTGGGGCGTCCTGCTTTTCACCATTGCTCGTCATGCACCGAGGCTTTTCTCATAAGGATTGGTTGCTGGAAGGCACTCTGTCCGCAAAGAAAGCCGCTGCCGTTGAGCGTAGCTGGTGACGCAGATCCGCCCCTGGTGGATGGCTTTGGTGGCATGCGCCGAAGGAAACGACATCGCTTTTGATGCAAAGGATTTCGACGTTGCCCCGAAGCGTCAATGGGCAGATGTTCCAGGATTCCTTTGTGCATGGGGAGCAACAGCGGACATTTGCGGGCATCATTGGTGATTCCATGAACACCGGCACAGTCATGGTGGGGGAGAAGCTCACTCGTGAGCAGCGCTACGAGTACCTACTGAAGTTCGGTATCGGCCAGAAGACCGGTATTCAGTTGCCTGGCGAATCTGCTGGTTTGCTGGTCCAACCGGAAGAGTAGGACTCCCGGCAGGAGTTCTCTGTGTTGTTCGGACAGGGGGTGTCGCAGACACCGCTGCAAACAGCCATGGCGTTTCAGGCAATGGCCAATGAAGGTGTGCGGCTGAAACCCCAGCTGGTTGAGTCCACGGTGAATGAGGACGGCGTCGAGCAGGTTTCGGAGGTGGGGGTAGGCACGAAAGTGATCAGCCCGGATACAGCCCCGAAAGTGCGCGACATTCTTGAAAGTGGCGTTACCACCGGCGGTGCCAAGGATGTGAAAGTTCCCGGATGCTGCATAGGTGGCAAGACGGGAACGGCTGAAGCCGTTGCCGACAACGGAGCAGGCTTCGATGGGTACACGGCCTCATTCGTTGGCATGGCGCCCATGGAAGATCCGGAGTACCTAGTGCTGGTCAACGTTCAGCGCCCGAAGGGCAATATCCACGGCATCACCCAGGCCGGTGTGTTCAACGACGTCATGGCCCAGGTGCTGTCCCGCTATCAGGTGCCTGCGTCGACTACGCCGTCTGTGAGCCTGGCTCAGAAATACTAAAAAAATTGGTTGCTCGAAGGGTCGTTGAGTCAAAGAGATGCCCCTCAGGCTTGGAGAGTCTGAGGGGCATCGTCAATTGGCCTCATTATTGAGAATCGTGGTGGCTAGGGAAGCTTCACGAAACTGTCAAGGCGCTCCCATGTTTTTGTGTCATTGTTGAGTACGGTTGCTTCAGTGCCGACCCCTTTTACTTCTCTTAGTCCGTGCTGGTAGCCAGTGATTGAGTACTCCTTCAAGGCTCCCTCTTGAACCGTTTGGGGGATCAGCAAGACGATATACTCCTTATCTGTCTCAATGTCCACGTCGTCGGTGATCGTCGCCTTGATGAATTTCGCATCCGTAGGTTTCGAACCGCCGTTCAGTCTTAGGATCTTTTCCTGCTGCGCTTTGTTGAGGCTGTTCCAGTATTCGTCATAGGTCACCGTGCCACCAACCCGCGAATAGTTCAATTGCGTGCCTGTCTCAATGTCACCTTTGTAGACCTCTCGGACAGTCATTTTTCCGACGGTCTGAGGGAAGACATATTGATTGGCAACGGGGCTGAATGAGCGTCCACCGTCGATAGATTCGATGTGGACACGCGCAACAATGGGAGATTTGTTGAATCCGTAGAAGGGATCCTTTGGTTCCCAAATAAAATCAAGATCCGTGCCGGCCGTTTCAATCTGATCGGCTGGGATTTTGGCATAGGCATTGTTGGAGCCTTGCAGAGCCGTCTGCTTGGCTGACTGATTAGGCCCTGAACCGCCGGCGTCGGTCGTTCCGGAGGCGCAAGCTGACAAACCGCCCAGCAGCAGCACTGCGGCGATCACCATGGGCGTTTTCAACTTGTGCATGATGTAGACACGCCTCCTTGTGTTTTGAGATTGATAGGGAGTGAGAACCTGACCCTCGTCGAGTCGTTGCGGAGTCGCGGAGGTAGCACAAGATCAGTACATGTAGTTGATCGCATCGTTATCCACTCCCGCCACTCGTTGCATGATCCGTCCGGAGCCTGTCTGGCACATGATGCTGTAGCGATTGGTGTTGTAATGAGCAAGCCCGAATGCGTGGCCCATCTCGTGAATAGTGGTTCCGAGGGCAGCGTCGTTGCTGACACTTGCCGAGCTGTAGACGGAGTTGTTTATGTGCACTTCTGCGTACGTCCAGTTTGATGACGCTGGATTTATTGCGCCGCCAGTCGCGGAGAAAAACGAGGTATGGGCCAAGGTGTTCATGCCCCCGCCGAAGTAGGCATCATTATGTTGATGGAAGTCCATCGTAGAGCCCACGTTACTACCAACAAAGCTGACGTAAATTGGGTTATCCCAGCCGGGGTACATCCAGTTATTTGCTGCACCGGTGATGAGATGTTCCCAGTCACCAACTCCGGATGAGTAATTAAGCCATGCTGTGATGTTACCGACGCCATTTTGATAGCGGTAGCCGAAAGTAGGTGTTGCTGCCTGGGCACTTGTGGCCGGCAGTATGACCATGATCATTGCCAGCAAAACTGCCAGTAACGGTCTTCGAGCTCTCTCAAACAGCATCGTGGGCTTACGTCTGCCCATTGCATGGGCATCCACGTCCATGTCCGCGGTCGTGTTTGGATCGGCAGTGTCCGTGATCCGGTGAGGTCGCCCAGAATGAGTCCGGGAAATTTGCCTGCCATTCGATATGCGAGTTTCAATCACGTTGTCCCCCTCATGACATTTTGAACGTCATTGTTCTACTGTGCACACGAGGGTCATCCCTCGCGCAAAACCGAAGTTACGAGCTTCGGAACTCATCGGTCGATTGCTTAGCCGAAAATGCAACTTCAGTCCGTTTGTGCAGAGTATAGGAGGCGGGCGCTGTTGTCAGCATTTGCATAAATGTTTTCTAGGTATTGCTTGCAACTCGCTTTAAATACCGGAGTTTATGACTTTTTGGAATTTCTTGGAGAAATATATGAGTTTTGGCGTCACGAATCTCCTGTAGGTGTCTGTGAGGGATCTTCAGTCGCAATGCGCGTCTGAAGGGCGCTGACCCGGCAGGGTTGATGGAGAGGGGCAGTCAGCGAAGGGCACTTGGTCCAATTGGTATGGCGATCGTGCTGTGCTGCGATGGGCGAGGTCCGTGGACTCAGCGAGGCGGAGCCCATGGCTGCTGCTCTAATGTCGTAGAGCAGATCCCCGTTAGCGCTGCTCACCCAGATCTGGCTCCGGAGAAACATTGCTAATTCTTGGGCTTGAATGTTACCGCCACGGGTGTGGTGAATCTCTAGCTGAGGTCTAGTGCGGAGGTAGTAGTGAAATGCAGGCCTTGGATCGGCGAAGGCCTGCATTTCTTTGTGGCGATGCTACCTCGATGATTTTCGCGGTCATAAGTCGCATGCGAGGCCCGCCCAACGTGTGCGCTATCTCTGCCGTCACGCTATTGGTCAGAAGGTCATCCGATGAATTTCGAGCCGTCTTCGCGTGTGTAGATGACCCGACCCTTTTCGTCCACGGGGAAGTCCTCAATGACCTTCCCTGTGGATGTGTCAATGATGACGATCGAGCTGGCTGGCCAAGTCGGATCCGGGACGACGTTGTAGGTGGCATCTCCGGCCGTCAGCACTTGTCCGGCCGCGTTCTTCGCCCAGTTGGAGTAATCGACGATCTTTCCGGTGTTCGTGTTTACGGCCACGGTCTCCTCCGGGCCTGCAGGGGTTCCGTCCAAGTGCGATGAGTTCCACCATCCTTCATAGCCGCCAATGGGTCGGTCTGCCACCGGTCCCTTGAATGAAAAGGCGTCATTCTGCGGCGTTGTGGCGTTAGCCTGGACGCTTACCGCGACTGCACCAGCCAGCACCACTGCCGTGCCCAAAGCACCTATTACGAGCTTCATGTTTTCCCCCTTGGTAATGTGCGACAGGATCATCCCGCCGCGATGTTTGAGGTCGTAAAACCTCGACGTCACTGATGAGCATGCAGCGCCAAACAGCAAAGTGGCAGGAGATATGCCCATTCCTGGACCGTCCAGTAGGTCAGCTTTCCACTGTTCTTCCCGGATTCGCCGAAGCCGTGCAGGCGTCAAGGCGAGACATACAGCAAGGACTGCCTCTTTTGGCTTCATGCAGCGCTCCATGCACTATCGCCGAAAGCGGGCGACGGGGGCGTAGCAGAGGAAGTCCGTGATTTTTGCGCTCTCACAAACTCCTGCGCCAGTGGACGGGCGTCGGCAAGGAGACGGTAGTAACGCCGTCGTGGTCCTTTGCGTTCTAACGAAGTTTCCCATTCCCCTTGCACCCAGCCAGCGGCTTCGAGGCGCTCCAGGATGGGATAAACCGTACCGGGCTTTTTGCCCGTGTCTTTGACGATCTGCAGCCCCCACACGCTCTCTGCCGACAACAGCGCTTCGAGGACAAGTGCAGTGGCCGGGGTGATCCGTCCCAAGTTCTCCATGCGCCTAATCTAGCTATATAGATTTAGAAGTCAAGTCGACGTTTGTTGGCGGGCTGCCGGGCGAGGTGGATTCCGGCCCAATGGTTAGCGCCGCGATTTTCTTACGGAACACCAGTGTTGCCAGCGGTACTGTCAGCAGGAAGACGCAGACGACGAGGAAGGTCGCCAGAGCAGTCGCCAGGACAATCAAGCACATCAAGGCAATGTGGATTTCGGTTGAGCTGATATCGCCGATGTCATCAACCGCTTGAACGCGCAGTAACTGGGTGCTGGCAAATCGGAAGGCCATCTTTCGCTCCTGTGGATTCTGATTTATGAGTCAGAAGTAAGTACGGAGCAGGTTCATCCTGTGGCGCCAGTCGGGGAGAAGGTTATGCTCTTGTGATCCGCCGCATGCGCCGTGGGAATGGAGATGGTTCTACGGTGGCAATGATTGGGCTTCCCGGAGTCCGAGCAGGTATGGATCATTAGCCTTGGGGGAAAGTGATGAAGCGTAGACATCCGGCCGGCATCGCAATAGCGATCTCTCTTCTCGGGGCCTCGCTCGCGGGATGCGCGGGGCAGCAAGCGGCCAGCAATGAACTGCAGTCTTTCAGCTCCATGGATGAGGCGTACGCTGCCGTCGATGAGATCCTGGGATGCGATTCTGAAGCCATTGGCAACCCGGTTGTTCCTATGGGCGATGGCGGCCGACTCGCTTCCGCGCAGAGAGTCTGTTCAGAGAATGTGCAGATAGACCTGTATCCGAATCAGGGCGCCCTGGATGAAAGCTATCAAACGTGGGCTGACTCAAGTCAGGGCAAAATCCCCCTGGTTCGCGGTGCCAACTGGATGGTTGTCGATCTCAGCAGAATCGCGGGCGGCCAGTCGTCAACAACGGACCTCCAAGGCCTGGCCGACAAACTGAAAGGCGAGTACGCCGTCGTCGGCACTTAGCTCGAGGCGGCAGCACAATCACTAAACGCAGTACGGTCACCAAACATGGCAGACTTGAAGCCGGCAAAATAAACGTCCGGAAGGAACTACCAGTGGCTGCTGCCCAAAACACCCGGGCCAAGAGCGTCGCGGCCAACACTGTCAGCTGGCGTGACGCCGCGCCGGCCGCCGTGGTCCTGATCATGGGCCCGGAGGAGTACCTCGGAATTCGCGCCACGGATGGGATTCGTACCCAAGTTCGAACCAGCACTCCGGACGTTGAGCTCAGCCGGCTGAACGCCGGCGCCTACGAGGCCGGGTCTTTGGCGATGACCGTCACCCCGTCGCTCTTTGGCGAGGGCAAACTCATTGAGGTCGAGGGCCTCGAGGCTATGAATGACGCCTTCCTGGCAGACGGGTTGGCCTATCTCCAGCATCCGGACCAGGACGTTGTCCTTGTCCTGCGCCATGCCGGGGGAGTACGTGGCAAGAAGCTGCTCGACGCCGTGAAGTCTGCCGGCTGGCCAGTCATTGATTGCCAGCCCCTGAAGAAGGACTCGGACAAGACGGCGTTTGTCGTCTCCGAGTTCAGGGCTGCGGGACGCCGCATTGAAGGCGAAGCCGTCCAGGCTTTGGTGAATGCCGTGGGTGCCAATCTCTCGGAGCTCGCGGCGGCATGCAGCCAGTTGATTGCCGACGCCACCACAGCTGTAACAGCCGAAACCGTGGAGCGTTACTACGGTGGCCGAGTGGAAGCTACGGCGTTCAAAGTGGCCGATGCTGCCATGGCCGGCAACGGACCGGTGGCATTGTCCACTCTGAGGCACGCCTTGGCCACCGGCGTGGATCCCGTTCCTTTGGTTGCGGCACTGGCGGCCAAGCTGCGCACCCTGGCAAAAGTTGCGGGAGCCAATGGTTCGCCGGCCACCATCGCCAAGAACTTGGGAATGCAGCCCTGGCTCGTAGAGCAGGCCCAACGCGATGTCCGCCGCTGGACGCCTGATGGCCTGATTCGCTCTATCCAAGTCATCGCCGAGGCGGATGCCCAGGTGAAGGGTGAATCGCGTGACCCTGTCTATGCGGTGGAGCACGCGGTCACGGTTATTGCCACGTCGGCCAGCCGCCGCTGACCTGAAGCGTTCACCGCGGCTTCCGGTTAAACCCAAAGGCCGGCACCCAATGGGCGCCGGCCTTTTGATCAGCTCAGTCGAACTGGAAAACCTTAGAGTGCGTTGACCTTCTTGGAGATCGCCGACTTGCGGTTTGCAGCGTTGTTCTTGTGAATAACGCCCTTGCTGACAGCCTTGTCCAGCTTGCGGCTGGCAGCAACAAGTGCAGTTCCAGCAGCATCCTTGTCGGCAGACTCAACGGCGGTGGTGACGGCGCGGATGGCCGTCTTCAGCTCAGACTTGACGGCGTTGTTACGCAGGCGAGCCTTCTCGTTGGTGAGGATGCGCTTCTTCTGGGACTTGATATTAGCCACGTATGAACTCTCTTTTTAATGCGGAAATGGTCTAGAGGGTTTTCAGGTTGGCCATCGACTGAGCGGCGTGGGGATGCCTATGGCAGCCAACCATGTATGGCCGTCGACCTGCACGGACACACAGCTATAAAGGATAGCAGAAACTCAGGGGTCACGCAGAACCTGGCGCATAGGCTGGCTAGTTCCGGGCTTGTAGCGCCCGGGCAACCTCGTGGAACTGCGACTTTCCCAGAACAGCGCCTTCCCGCCGGATCGCGTTAGGATTCAGCCGGATGACGCGACCCACGTTGATTTCACTGGGCCTGCCTTGCCGATCCCAGGCGCCGGTTCCGATATCGACATACTCGCCCGCCCGCGCGTCGTTGTCGTGGTCCTTGGACGTCAGCATGAGACCCAACAGCCACTCGCGGTCCCGACCAACAAGAAGTACGGGGCGGTCTTTGCCTTTCGTGTGGTCCTCTTCATAGGGAACCCAGCTCCACACAATCTCGCCAGGGTCCGGTTGGCCATCGGGCTTGGGGGAGTAGTTGACCTTAACTGAACCGCGGAAGTCGCCGGGATAGGGGCCTGGCTGATGTTCGACGTCGGATCGCCGGGACTGCGTCCTTCGGGCGCGTGCAGGGGTGGCCGTCTTGGTGCTGGTGCCTCCCAACGACTTGAGGGACCGCAGGATGAGTTTGCCCAGAGGGCGCAAGTCGAAAGCCATGTGACAACGCTACAGCTGGCTCCTGCTGATGCCCGGCACACAATGTACGGCGAAGCGCCGGTTCATGGGAGACTAGAGGATCAGATGCGCGGCGTGTTCCGGCTGGCCTATGCCCAGTGACGGGGAATTACCGCGCGAGTGTCGACAGTAAGGATCCTGCGTGTCTCCCATGGCCCGCACCGCACCGGTGCCCGCCGCAACAGATCCGGCCATCATCCGGAACTTCTGCATCATTGCCCACATCGACCACGGTAAATCCACCCTGGCCGACCGCATGCTGCAGTACACCGGCGTCGTTAAGCAACGCGACATGAAGGCCCAGTATCTGGACCGTATGGATATCGAACGTGAGCGCGGCATCACCATCAAATCCCAGGCTGTTCGTATGCCGTGGGAACTCGATGGCAACAGCTACGCCCTGAATATGATCGATACTCCCGGCCACGTCGACTTTACCTATGAGGTGTCCCGTTCCCTGGCGGCCTGTGAAGGTGCAGTGCTGCTGGTGGATGCTGCCCAAGGCATCGAGGCCCAGACCCTCGCCAACCTGTACTTGGCGATGGAAAACAACCTCACCATCATTCCTGTCTTGAACAAGATCGATCTCCCGGCCGCGCAGCCCGAGAAGTACGCGGCTGAGCTTGCCAACCTGATTGGTGGCGACCCGGATGATGTGCTCAAGGTTTCAGGTAAGACCGGCGTAGGCGTAGAAGCCCTGCTGGACAAGATTGTCCGCGACCTCCCTGCGCCCGTGGGCGATCCCAATGCTCCGGCCCGCGCCATGATCTTCGACTCCGTCTATGACACCTACCGCGGCGTGGTCACCTATGTCCGTGTGGTTGACGGCATGCTCCACCCCCGGGAACGCATCCAGATGATGTCCACCCGTGCCACGCACGAGCTCCTGGAAATTGGTGTCAGCTCCCCGGAGCCCACACCGTCCAAGGGCTTGGGCGTCGGTGAGGTGGGATACCTGATCACCGGTGTGAAGGACGTCCGCCAGTCCAAGGTCGGCGATACCGTCACCAACCTGGCCAAGCCGGCATCGGAGTCGCTCAGCGGTTACGCCGACGCCAAGCCTATGGTCTTCTCGGGTCTCTACCCGCTGGACGGAACGGATTACCCGGTACTCCGCGACGCCCTCGAAAAGCTGATGCTCAACGACGCCGCGCTGGTTTACGAGCCCGAGACGTCTGCAGCGTTGGGCTTCGGTTTCCGTGTTGGGTTCCTTGGGTTGCTTCACCTCGAGATCACGCGTGAACGCCTCGAGCGTGAATACAACCTGGACCTTATCTCCACGGCTCCCAACGTGGAGTACGAGGTGACACTGGAGGACAAGAAGGTCATCCACGTCACCAACCCCAGCGAGTACCCCACGGGCAAGATCTCCGAGGTCCGCGAACCCATGGTGTCCGCCACCATCCTGGCACCCAACGAGTTTGTTGGTTCCATCATGGAACTCTGCCAAAGCCGCCGCGGCCAAATGCGCGGCATGGACTACTTGTCCGAGGATCGCGTGGAGCTCCGCTACTGGATCCCGCTGGCCGAAATCGTGTTCGATTTCTTCGACCTCCTGAAGTCCAAGACGCGCGGCTACGCCTCCCTGGACTGGAAGGCCGACGGCGAGCAGGTGGCCGACCTCGTCAAGGTGGACATCCTGCTCCAAGGTGAACAAGTGGACGCATTCAGCGCCATCACCCACCGCGACAAGGCCTACGCCTACGGTGTGATGATGACGGGGAAGCTCCGTGAGCTTATTCCCAGGCAGCAGTTCGAGGTGCCCATTCAGGCCGCCATCGGATCACGCATCATTGCCCGCGAAAGCATCCGGGCCATCCGCAAGGACGTTCTTGCCAAGTGCTACGGCGGTGACATCACCCGTAAGCGCAAACTTCTGGAAAAGCAGAAGGAAGGCAAGAAGCGCATGAAGATGGTGGGCCGCGTGGAGGTGCCTCAAGAGGCATTCATCGCTGCCCTGACCACTGACGAGTCCAAGGACAAGGCCAAGAAGTAAATGCCCAGCGTCCTACCTCTGGGCGACCCTGCACCTGCGGATGGCATTTTGCCTCCGCAGGTGTTGGCCGGCGTCGAGCACCGTAATTTCGGGCTCTACGTCCATATCCCGTTTTGCGCCGTTCGCTGCGGCTACTGTGACTTCAATACCTATACGGCCACCGAGCTTGGCGGTGGCGCCTCGCAGGATGCCTACGCTACTACGGCGGTATCTGAGCTCGACTTCGCCGCGTTGGCCTTGGACGCTTCCGGTCTGCCTCGGCGTCCCCTCAGCACTGTTTTCTTTGGTGGTGGTACTCCCACGCTCCTCCCGGCGGAAGACCTGGCGCGGATCCTGCGCGCCGCCGTCGACCAGTGGGGCTTGGAGCCGGGGGCCGAGGTGACAACGGAGGCCAATCCCGATTCGGTGACGCCTGAATCCCTGAAGGTGCTGGCTGACGCCGGATTCACCCGGGTCTCGTTCGGCATGCAATCCGCAGTCCCACACGTTCTGAAAGTACTGGACCGCACCCATACGCCAAGCCGCGTGCCACTAGTGGTGCAGTGGGCACGTGAAGCCGGCCTTGCAGTGAGCCTGGACCTCATCTACGGCACGCCCGGCGAATCCATGGCGGACTGGCAGCTGTCACTCGAAACTGCACTCTCGTACCGGCCTGATCACATCAGCGCCTACGCATTGATCGTCGAAGACGGCACGAAACTTGCCGCCCAGATCCGTCGCGGCGAAGTCCCCGGAATCGATGACGACGACCACGCCGCTAAATACGAGCTGGCAGACAAAATGATCTCCCAGGCGGGCCTGAACTGGTACGAGGTCAGCAATTGGTCCCGAACGCCGGAACAGGCCTGCCGGCACAATCTTGCCTACTGGCGCGGGGATGACTGGTGGGGCATCGGACCCGGAGCGCACTCCCACGTGGGAGGTGTCCGGTGGTGGAACGTCAAGCACCCCACTGCCTATGCGGGACGGCTGGCTGCAGGAAGCTCGCCAGCTGCCGGCCGGGAAACTCTCGACGCCGAAACCCGTGAGGTTGAGCGCATCATGCTCGAAGCGCGGCTCGGAACGGGGCTGTCCGTGGATGCCTTGGACGCAATCGGGCGCCATGCGATGGCCGGGCTGATTGCTGACGAGCTGGTGGACCCCGTCCAAGCGTTCAAGGGCCGACTTGTGCTTACGCTGAAGGGGCGGCTGTTGGCCGACGCCGTGGTCCGCAGGATTCTTCCGGACTAATCGCAGTGCCCGCCCGAAAGGGCAAGCGGGGGCTACTTAATCCAGCGCAGGTTGACCTTGTAACGGTGGGGTTGCCCGTGGTTTACGCGGATTCCCGCCGAGACGGAGAAGCACGTGAGGGCCACCCAGATAGCGGTGGCAATCACGGCGAAGATGTTGCCCACTACCGGCAGCAGCACCAGAATGTTGGCCAGCACTGCGGCGATGGTGGGAGGCAACGTGAAGTTCAGCGCCTCTTTGGATTCCTGCGCGGTGAACGGCCCGCGATCGCGGAAAATCAAGTAGATCAGAAGGGATGGCAGGCATCCCAGGATGCCGCCAAAGTGGGCCAAGGTAGCCCACTGCCTGTCCTCGCTGGCCGTCAACGGGAGTGCGTTGGCAGGCGCGCCATGGTACTGGGGCCGGCCTGCGGCGCTGCCCGGTTCTTCAGGAGCGTTATCTGCCACGGTGTCTTCCCTTTGCTGTAAAGATGCTGCGGTATTGCTGTCCCAGAATACCGGCCCCAAGGTACTTCCCGGGACCAACGCCCCGTTGACACGGTAGTTGCTGATAGCTCATGGACCGTGGCTCAAGGAACCGTCAGGAAATCGATGACTTCTTCAACGCGGCCCAGGAGAGATGCTTCAAGGTCGGCATAGGTGCGAACTGCCCCGAGTAGCCGCTGCCAGCCCAAGCCTATGTCCTCCGCGGTCTCGTGGGGCCAGCCGAAGGCCGTGAGGATTCCTGTCTTCCAATCGATCCCCCGGGGTACGGCAGGCCAAGCCTCGATGCCCAGGACCTTTGGCCGGATGGCCTGCCAGACGTCCACGTAGGGGTGGCCGACAATCAAAACGTTTCCTGCCGCTCCGGGCACCGTCATTGCCTCGGCTGCGATGCGCGACTCTTTGGACCCGGGGACAAGGTGGTCCACCAAGATGCCAAGGCGGCGACCCGGCCCGGGGTTGAAGGCAGCGATGGCCGACTTCAGGTCGTCAACGCCATGCAGTGGCTCCACGACGATGCCTTCCACGCGGAGATCGTCACCCCAGACCTTCTCGACGAGCTCGGCGTCGTGCTTTCCTTCCACCCAGACGCGGCTCGCCTTGGCCACCTGGGCACGTTGGCCCTGTACCCTCACGGATCCGGACGCTGTCCGGGTGGAAGGAGCGGCGGACGCGGCAGAGCGGGCAGCAGGAGGCATCAGCCGGATTGCCTGCCCTTCCAGTAGGAACCCGAATCCCAACTGGAACGACTTGGTCTTTCCGCGCCTGTCTTCAAGGGAGACAACGTGCATTCCTCCTGATTTCTCAACACGGGTGACTTCGCCCACCCAGCCCGACTGCACGTCTTCGAGGACCATTCCCCGCTGCACGGCCACTTCCGGCAGCTGTTTTTTGCCAGGAGCGGACAGATCCTGCGGGCCCCAATTGTCGAAAGCCAAGGGATTCCTACCTTTTGTGCTGGTTTTTGGCGCGGGCCGAAGGCGGCCGCGCGAGGTTTCAATGCTAGCAACGGGGTGGCTCATACTAGACTTGTTAGCACTTGGGCATGTTGAGTGCTAAGTGTGGTGGTCCGATTGAGATCCCGCGTTGACCGGTCGTAGGGACCAAGGCAGTCGTCAGGAGGTGGAGCAATGAGTGAGCCGCGCAAGCTTGAGGTGCTGCGTGCCATCGTTGAGGATTACGTGCATTCCAGGGAACCTGTTGGGTCGAAGGCCCTCGTGGAACGGCACCATCTTGGCGTTTCCAGTGCCACCATCAGGAACGACATGGCTGTCTTGGAAGAGGAAGGCCTCATCGCGGCGCCCCATACCAGCGCAGGCCGAATCCCAACGGACAAGGGTTACCGCTTATTCGTTGACCGCATTTCCCAGGTCAAGCCGCTTTCGGCCGCCGAGCGCAGGGCTATCCACTCGTTGCTTGAGGGCCCGGATGATGTTGATGACATCCTGGAGCGCACTGTAAGGCTTCTGTCGCAGCTGACCAACCAGGTGGCCGTGGTGCAGTATCCCCATTCCAATCGCGCGCTGGTCCGGCACGTGGAATTCGTCCTGTTGGCCCCAAAGCAGGTGCTTGTGGTCCTCATTGCGGATACGGGCAGCGTTGGGCAGAAGGTCATCGACGCCGGCTCTGACGTGAGCAACGAGGCGCTGATGCTCCTGAGGTCCCGCTTCCTCGGCAGCATCGCAGCCACCCAGATGGCTCTTTTGCCGCAGGTGCTGCCATCGGTAGTCGCCCTGTGTCCGCCGGAACTCCGCAGCTTGGCGCAGACGTTGGCTCAGGGGCTGCAATCACTCAGTGACACCAGCCGCGAAGAGCGCATCCTGATGGCAGGAACGGCCAACCTGGCCCGCTCCAATGTGGATTTCCCATTGAGCATCGGTCCCGTGCTGGAGGCACTCGAGGAACAAGTTGTCATGCTTCGGTTGTTGTCTGACATGGGGGATGATCCCCGTGGCGTCACCGTGAGCATTGGACGCGAAAATCCGTACGACGGCTTGGCTGAGGCGTCCGTCGTGGCTACCGGCTATGGCTCCGGGGCCAAGGTGGGGATTCTCGGTCCGACACGCATGGACTACCCCACCACCATGGCAGCCGTACGCGCCGTGGCCCGTTACCTTTCCCGCATTCTCGGCGGCTGAAAACCGGTCCGAGGAAACATCCGCAGTACAACAAGGAAGAGATACCGACTTTGAGCAGCCACTATGACGTTTTGGGAGTCTCGCCGGAAGCCACCGGGGAAGAGATCAAAAAGGCGTACCGCAAGTTGGCGCGGAAACTGCACCCCGACGTAAACCCCGGTGAAGATGTCGCGGAACAGTTCAAGGCCGTGACCCACGCTTACGAAGTGTTGTCCGACCCCCAGAAGCGCCGGGTCTACGATGCCACCGGCAATGAGAACGGCACCGACAACGGTTTCGGTGGCGGCTACTCCGGCCAGGGTTTCGCGTTCCAGGACATCTTCGACACCTTCTTTGGTGGCGGTGGCGGCCACGGTGGACCAGCCTCGCGTGTCCGTCGCGGCCAGGACGCACTAATCAGCGTCCGCATCGACCTGAAGGACGCCGTGTTCGGCGTCAACAAGAAGCTTGAAGTGGACACTGCCGTGGTTTGCCCCACCTGTGACGGCAGCTGCTGCCGCCCGGGCACCCACCCGGAACGCTGCGACATTTGCGGTGGCAGCGGCCAGGTACAGCGGGCTGTCCGATCCATTCTCGGTCAGGTCATGACCACCGCGCCTTGTGGTTCCTGCGAAGGCTTCGGCACGGTCATCAAGGACCCCTGCAACGAGTGCAACGGACAGGGCCGAATCCGCAGCCGCCGTTCCCTCACCATCAAGGTACCGGCAGGCGTCGCAACCGGTACGCGCATCCAGTTGTCCGGGCAGGGCGAAGCAGGTCCCGCAGGTGGTCCTGCCGGTGATCTCTATGTAGAAATCCGGGTCAACAACGATTCCATGTTCATGCGTGAAGGCGACGACCTTCATGCCACACTGAGCGTCCCCATGACGGCGGCGGCACTTGGCACCGAGCTGCAGCTGGACACCTTCGACGGCGCACAGGATATCGACGTGAAGGCCGGCACGCAGTCGGGCGAAATCATTACCCTCCGCGGCCTGGGCGTCACGCACCTCCGTGGTTACGGACGAGGCGACCTCAAGGTTCACCTGCACGTAGAGACGCCAAGCAAGCTCGACCCCGCCCAGGAAGAACTCTTGCAGCAGCTCGCCAAGCTGCGCAATGAGCAGTTCACCGAAGGAAAGCTTGTGGCAAGCGGGGGCATGTTCGCGAAGCTGCGGGACAAGCTCGGTAACCTGTAGCGGTGAGCAACCCCGTTTTCTTCACAGCCGCGGGCAGCCTCGGCCAGGTGATCCCCGGTTCCACATTCGTGCTCGAGGGTCCCGAGGCCCGGCATGCTGTAACGGTCAAACGCCTGGCCGCGGGCGAGCCCGTTGATATAGCGGACGGTTCAGGTGCGCGGCTGATAGGCACGGTGGTGGACGCCGGATCCAGCAGTTTGACCGTGAAGGCGTCTGAGGTGCTTTTCGAGGAGCAGCCGGAGGTCCGGTTGGTGCTGGTTCAGGCCCTGGCTAAAGGTGACCGCGATGAACTTGCCATCGAGACCGCCACGGAACTAGGAATTGATGCTGTCATTCCATGGCAGTCTGAGCGCGCAATCGTGCGTTGGAAGGGCGAAAGGGCTGCCAAAGCCCACGCGAAGTGGCAGTCGGTGGTCACTGCGGCCGCCAAGCAGGCGCGGCGAGCCTGGATTCCTGAGGTCCGGTCCATCGTGGATACCGCTAATTTGGCGAAGGCGGTCGAGGCCGCTGACTTGGCCATCATCCTGCATGAAGACGCCAAGAATCCCTTGCGGACTGTCCTCGAAGAGTCGGCTGCGTTGCTCAGTGACGCTGCGGGGTCACCGCGGGAGGTTCTTTTGATCGTTGGACCGGAGGGCGGAATCTCACCGCGTGAAGTAACACGGCTCAGCGACGCAGGCGCCGTAACGGCCCTGTTGGGTCATCATGTCTTGCGGTCGTCGACGGCGGGACCCGCCGCCGTCGTTCTTGCCAGTGACGTTCTGGGCCGCTGGTAACCAGCCCCGCAGGCTATCCAGCCCCGCACGCTATCCGACGTTGAACAGGCGGGTATCGGTGCTCGTTTCGATGATGGCGCCGGCTTCATCGACTTGTGAAACCCGCAACTCATACTTTCCGGTCTTCAACGTGGCGGTGAAGGTAAAAAGTCCGTATTGACCAGGTTCACCGGTCGCCTTGGTTTGACCGGTGAGCAGGCCGGTCTTTTCGCCCTTGCCGTTCTCTTGGAGGATCTGCCAGCTGACGGGCCTGGAGCTGTCGGTGCTGCGGCCGTTGAACTTGACGACGCCCGCCGGCAAGGACGTTTCTTCCTGCGGATCGATAATCCAGAGCGGCGCAACCAGGGAGGCATTCCGTTCCATGGGTTGGCCGAGCTGTACCTGCCCGAACGCCATGTAGTCCTTATGTCCATCAACCAAAATGACAACCTGGATTTGCTGGCCTGAGTTTATGAGTCCGGAGGACGAAGCTGCCGCTGTAGCCGTGTAGACCAATTGCTGGACGGCGCGATGCGCCATTCCGGCGTCGAGGTTTGAGTTGAAGGCGTCCCGCGAAATATCAACGGTGATCACATTCTTGCCCGAGATGGACGTAGCAAGACTCTCGGGGTCCTGCCACGGCGTGAAGAAGTCGTGGTCCAAGGGTTTTTCGGCCATCATGATCCGCAGTGCTGTGGTCACAGGATTTTCGTCGCTCGAAATGTCTCTGAACTCGCGGTAGAGGTAAACCTCTTCCTTGCTGCGTCCTATCCAGTACACCGGGATTTTGGTGGAAGCCTGCGTGGTCTCCAGCGGGGCGTGGCTGGCAGGGGCGTCCTGGACGGTGACTGGTGGCGAACTAACGCTTGCTTGGCTACCGCCGCCGTTGGCGATGCAACCGGTCAGCAAAAGGACAGCAAACATAGCTGGCACGGCGATGACGGACCTCGTCCGACTGCGCGAGCCATTCCCGATGATTGCTGGCTTCGTGATGGGCTTCCTGCCTTAGCGTGTCTCTCTTGGCGGCCGAAGCCACCAGGCCGGACCGCAGGGTGCTGATCCACCCGCTATGCCAGCTTGGCACATCGTCGACGGCGGTCGGTCGGGTTCGGGCTGTCAGGCGCCAACTGAAACATGATTGATACCGGCTTGATGCAGAGTTGAGACAATATGTCTGACGTAACAACCGGTCCCTGATGATGCCGTCCGTTGAGGTTCAACGCGGGCCGGGCTGGCGTAGGATTGAAGACATTCCGGCATCCGGGCGGTCGCCTTTAAGTGGCCACGAATGTCGAATCGATGGCGTTAATACGACCAACCGGAGGAGAAAAGGCCCTAAGGCCAGCACTATGAGTGAATCTTTGAACGGGCGGCTCAGGACCGGAAACGGCAACCAGCCGCCCACCGAGTTCCCGCACACACTACCGGGTACGCGCACGGAAGTTGTCACGTTCGACAACTCCGACCAGATGGTTCACTCGTTGGGCAGCCACGACGAAGCCTTGCGATACATCGAGGAACAGTTCCAGGACGTTAATTTCCACGTCCGTGGCAACGAACTTTCCATGACCGGGCCTTCCGCAGTCATTCCACGCATCATGCGGCTCTTGGAGGAAGTCCGGGGGCTCGTGGCGAAGGGGACTGTGGTCACTCCGGACGTCCTGCAGCAGCTCGTGTCCCTGCTGAGGACGCAGTCCGTGCAGAATCCGGCGGATGTCCTGACGCACAACATCCTGTCCAGCAGGGGTAAGACCATACGGCCGAAGACGCTGAACCAGAAAAACTATGTTGACGCCATTGACGACAACACCGTGATTTTTGGGATTGGCCCGGCTGGTACTGGAAAGACTTACCTGGCAATGGCCAAAGCAGTGCAGGCCCTGCAGACGAAGGAAGTCAGCCGCATCATCCTGACCCGGCCCGCGGTGGAAGCGGGGGAGAGGCTGGGCTTCCTCCCCGGCACGCTGAGCGACAAGATCGACCCCTATCTTCGCCCGCTGTATGACGCTTTGCACGACATGATGGATCCTGAATCCATCCCGCGTTTGATGGCTGCGGGGACCATCGAGGTCGCTCCTTTGGCCTACATGCGAGGACGGACACTGAACGACGCCTTCATCATCCTCGACGAAGCGCAGAACACCACTCCGGAGCAGATGAAAATGTTCCTGACCCGCCTCGGTTTCGGATCGAAAATGGTGGTCACGGGCGATGTCACCCAGATTGACCTGCCTTCCGGTTCAACATCGGGCCTGCGGATCGTCAGGGAGATCCTGAAGGGGATTGACGACGTCAATTTCTCCATCCTGGAGGCTGCTGACGTCGTGCGGCACCGCTTGGTTGCCGACATCGTCTCCGCCTACAGCACATGGGACGACGCACACCGCACAGACGCCACTGGCGCACAGTACCAACGTGGAGAACGCAAATGAGCATTGAAGTAAACAACGAGTCCGGTGTAGCGGTGGACGAAGCGCAGCTGGTGACGTTGTCCCGCTTCATCTTTGAGCGTCTGTACATCCACCCCCAGGCCGAACTGTCCATTCTCCTTGTCGATGAACCGGCCATGGAAAAGCTTCACATCGAACTTATGGACGAGCCCGGAGCTACGGACGTGTTGTCCGTACCCATGGACGAATTGACGCCGGGCACTCCGGACAAGCCCACGCCGCAGGGCATGCTGGGTGATATCGCCATCTGCCCGCAGGTTGCCGAGGTGCAGGCGCGCAACGCCGGGCATGCCACGCAGGATGAGATGCTTCTCCTGACCACCCATGGCATCCTCCACCTGCTTGGTTTTGACCATGCGGAGCCGGAGGAAAAGGAAGAGATGTTCGGCTTGCAGCGGGAACTGCTGTCTGAATTCCTGGGCAAGGATGCCCCCATGGAGACCATGCAGTGACCTCGATCATCCTGGTCGGCATGGCGCTGGTTTTCCTTAGCTTCGTTGCACTGCTGACCGCAGCCGAGGCTGCGTTCAACTTCCTGCCCCGGCATGAGGCCGAACAATCAATAGTGCGCAGCAAGGGCAAAGCACTGGGGGGCATTCTCAAGAACCCGATCGCACATATGCGGGCGCTGCGCTTTTGGCGCGTGTGGTTCGAAATGGCGGCAGCAGTTGCCGTCGCCGTGGTCCTGCACAGTTTGCTGGACAACGTATGGCTCGCCGGGCTCGCAGCTACGGGCATCATGGCGGTGATTGGCTTCGTACTTGTGGGTGTCTCGCCCAGGCAGTTGGGCAGGGCCCACTCCGGACCCGTCGTTCGTTTCACTGCTCCGCTGATCAGGTTCCTGTGCTGGATATTGGGACCAATCCCCGGATGGTTGGTTGCCCTGGGGCAGGCAGTTGCACCTGGCGCCCCGAGCGGGGACGACGCGTTCGTCAGCGAAGAAGAGTTCCGTGAGTTCGTGGATCGTGCCGCGGAGTCGGACATGATTGAAGACAATGAGGCTGAACTCATCCATTCAGTCTTCGACTTCGGTGACACTTTGGTGCGTTCCGTGATGGTTCCCCGCACGGACATTGTCAGCATCGGTACGGGCTCGGACCTCGAAACTGCAATGGGCCTTTTCCTGCGTTCTGGTTATTCAAGAATCCCGGTCATCGGTGAGAACACGGATCAGATCCGTGGAATTCTTTACCTCAAGGACGTGGCTGCAGCCATGCATCGCAGCGAACCGGGACTACAAGCCCATGACGTTGACTCACTTGCAAGGGATGTTCGTTATGTCCCGGAATCCAAGCCAGTGAGCGACCTCCTAAGGGAACTCCAAAAGGAGTCCACACACGTAGCGATCGTGATCGACGAGTACGGCGGCACCGCTGGACTGGTCACCCTTGAGGACCTCATTGAGGAAATCGTGGGCGAGATTGTGGATGAATACGACGCCGCAGCCGAGGAGGCGGTCGACCTCGGCGATGGCACGTACCGCGTGAGTGCCCGCATGAGCATCGATGACCTGGGCGAGTTGTTCGATATCGACCTAGACGACGACGAAGTGGATACCGTAGGTGGCCTCCTCGCGAAAGCCCTTGGTCAGGTTCCCATTGTTGGGAGCTCCGTTGAAGTGAATGGTATTTCACTTCGGGCAGATAGGCTGGAGGGTCGCCGAAACAGGGTCAGCCACATCATTGCGGCAGCCATGCCAAAGGAAGACACTGACTTTGAAGACCTACTCGATGACGCCGACTCAACGCAACAGGGAGTTCCACGTGAGCAAGCAAAATAAGAAATTCGATGCCGATGCCGATTTCGGTGGCTTCCACGCTGGCTTCTCGGTGCTTGTCGGCCGACCCAACGCGGGAAAGTCGACTCTGACCAATGCCTTGGTTGGCCAGAAGGTTGCCATCACCTCGGCCAAGCCGCAGACTACACGGCACACCATTCGAGGTATCGTTCACCGCGATGATGCGCAACTTATCCTCGTGGACACGCCGGGCCTTCACCGTCCACGGACCCTCCTGGGGAAGCGTCTTAACGAACTGGTGGCAGACACCCTGGCGGAAGTCGATGCCATCGGTTTCTGCCTTCCCGCGAACGAAAAGATCGGCCCTGGCGACAAATACATCGCAGCCCAACTGGCCGCCGTCGGACGCAAGCCGATCGTGGCGCTGGTGACTAAAACGGACCTTGTGGACCGTCAGGCGTTGACGGAGCAACTGCTCGCAGTCGCTGCATTGGGACGCGACGTTCTTGGTGAGCAGGGCTGGGCTGACATTGTGCCTGTTTCTGCTGCCGATGGTTTCCAGGTCTCAACAGTGGCGGATGTGCTGATCAGCCACATGCCGTCGTCGCCGCCGCTTTATCCTGATGGCGAGCTGACTGACGAGCCCGAGGCCGTCATGATCGCCGAGCTTATCCGCGAAGCGGCCCTCGAGGGAGTCCGTGATGAACTTCCGCACTCACTGGCAGTGGTGGTGGAGGAAATCGTTCCCCGCGAAGGCCGGACCGAGGACAACCCGCTGTTGGATGTTCGAGTGAATCTTTATGTCGAGCGGCCTTCGCAGAAGGCCATCATTATCGGCAAGGGCGGAAGCCGGTTGCGCGAGGTGGGAACCAACGCCCGCAAGGGGATTGAAACGCTGCTCGGAACCCGGATTTACCTTGATCTCCACGTAAAAGTAGCTAAAGACTGGCAGCGCGATCCCAAGCAACTGGTCAAACTCGGGTTCTAATTGGCACCACTGGATCCGGCGTGGCTTCGGGCGCGATAAGGAACTTCCCAGAAACGGCAACTATGATTGCGGGGATCCAGCTGTTTGATGAAAGGTAAACCAAATAGTGCGACGTCGTGACGCCCGCCCGCAGGGCACCGGCACCGCTGTCCCCGGTGGGGCACGCCATGGAGAGGATGCCGACGGTACCGCTCGCCACATGAAGGCGCCAAAAGGCCTGCCGCTTTGGTTGAAAATTGTTACCGGCGTGGTCTCCGTTGCGCTGGTTGCAGGCGTTGCCTTTGCCGCTTTTTGGTTTATCCGGTTGCAGACCAACATCACCAAGGCCCCCTTGAGTGCCGGCGAGACACGCAATGCGGGTGATCCGCTGGTCGATGACAAGACGGATCGCCTGCAAATCCTGATTCTTGGCTCCGATACCCGTGATGGAAAGAACGCCGAATACGGCAGCACTGAAGACTCCACCGGCTATGGCCACTCCGATGTGATGATGCTCCTGGACATCTCAGCGGACAACAAACGGGTTAACGTCCTGAGTTTCCCGCGAGACCTGTTGGTGGACGTTCCGCAGTGCACGGACCGTACCAATAACCAGACGTTTCCTGCCCGCAGTGGGGTGATGATCAACGAGGCCATGGCTGAGGCAGGCATCGGCTGCGCTGTGGATACCGTCAACCAGTTGACCGGCTTGGAAATCGACCACTTCATGATGGCTGATTTCAACGCCGTCAAGGAGCTATCCCACGCGGTGGGCGGCGTCAACGTTTGCGTCAGCGATCCGGTCTTTGACCCGGATTCCCGCCTCCGCCTTGCCAAGGGCGATTCCCTGGTGGAAGGCGAACAGGCTTTGGCATTTCTCCGAACCAGGCATGCATTCGGTGACGGAGGCGACCTCGGTCGCATCAAGGGCCAGCAGGCTTTCCTCTCTTCCCTCACCCGGAAGCTCAAGGACGAGGGAACTTTGGGCAACCCGCAGCGGCTTTTGCAGATCGCGGATGTGGTCACGCAGAACCTGACAGTGGACGAGGGCCTGGCGTCGGTTCCTTCACTGTTGACCATTGGTGGGCGGCTCAAGGATATTGATGTTTCCAAGGTGGCGTTCGTGGCTGTGCCTACGCAGCAGGCGGCGGCCGACCTCAACCGGTTGGAGCTCGTGGAGCCTCAGTCATCACAGCTGTTCGCGGCACTTCGTGCCGACCTGGACCTCACAACACCCGGTGCGACGTCCACTCCGGCACCTAGCGAAAGCCCGGCTCCTCAGCCAACGGCCACCACGCCTGCCGCGCCGGCGTATGACAAAGCGATCCAGCCGGTGGCCGTTGCCAATGGCAGCGGCGTCGCTACACGGGCACAGGAGCTCATGGCCGTGCTCACGGGGAACGGATTTGCCCAGACGGTGTCCTACTTGGCCAATCCTGTGGATCAAACTGTGCTTTACTACGGACCGGGTTTTGCGGATGTGGCCGCCGACGTGGCCACCCTGTTCGGAATCCCGGCCGCCCAGGTTCAGGAAGCCCCGGGTGTAGCGGGCGTGCAGCTGTACGTTGGCACGGACTTCGGCACCGGAACTGCGTACGGCGCAGCCTCAGTCCCGTCAGATGTTGTCAACCAAACGGCCAGCGATGCCGTTTGCCAACAGGTGAATCCCCTCTACATCGACCAGTAGGAGATTCCCTGCTTTAGCCGAACACACCAACGGCCGGCCAGTTCTTCAACTGGCCGGCCGTTGCGCTTCCGGGTACTACCAGATGCTGACGCGTTCCCCGGGTTCCATCCACATGCCATCGGCTTCCGTCACGTCGAAGGCTTCATGGAAGGCATCGAGGTTGCGGGCTATGGCGTTGGTGCGGAACTCGTTGGGGGAGTGGGGGTCCGTAGCCAGCCTCCGGATCGCTTCTTCGGTCCGGATCACCTGGCGCCAACCGGCAGCCCACGACATAAAGAACCGCTGGAAGCCCGTGAAGCCGTCAAGGACCTCAGGCTCGGCTCCGTTCAGGCTCAGGAGATAGGCCTTGTAGGCAATAGTGAGGCCTCCGAGGTCGCCTATGTTCTCGCCCAGAGTTAGCTTGCCGTTGACCTTATGGTCGGGCGCAGCGTAGGGGGACAGGGCGTCGTACTGGGCAACCAATTTCGCCGTCAGGGCTTCGAAGGCTGTACGGTCGTCTTCCGTCCACCAATTGCGGAGTGCGCCGCTGCCATCGAACTGGGACCCTTGGTCGTCGAAACCGTGGCCGATTTCGTGACCGATCACCGCGCCGATTCCGCCGTAGTTCACAGCGTCATCCGCATCTGCGTTAAAGAAGGGTGGCTGAAGGATAGCCGCGGGAAAAACGATCTCGTTGAGCATCGGATGGTAGTAGGCATTAACGGTCTGCGGTGTCATGAGCCATTTCGTCAGATCAACCGGCTTACCGATCTCGTCCAGGTGCCGGTCCACATCCGCGTCATGGGCGCGCTCCACGTTGCCGAGGAGATCCGTCGGATCGATTTCCACGGCGGAGTAATCGATCCATTTGTCCGGGAAACCGATCTTTGGACGGAACGCGTCCAGCTTCTTCAGTGCCTCTTTCTTGGTCTCCTCGCCCATCCATCCGAGGGAAGAAATACTCTCCCGATAAGCTTCGATCAGGTTTGAGACCAGGGTCTCCATCCTTGCTTTGTGTCCGGCAGGGAAGTGCCGGTCAACGTAGATCTGGCCGACTGCCTCGCCGAGGGCCGCCTCAACGACGGCCACTCCGCGCTTCCACCGTTCCCTGTTCTGCGGCGTACCGCTGAGCGTGGTGCCGTAGAAGTCGAAGTTCGTGGAAACGAACGCGGACGAAAGATAGGGCGCAGCCGAACTGAGAACCCGGAGGGTCAGCCACTCCTTCCAGGTTTCCAGGGGCTGGGATTCCAGCAAAGCTGCCGCGCCAGCAAAGAAGTCCGGCGTGCTCACCACGATTTCACTACGCTTGGCTGGTTCCACCCTTGCCGCCTGGAACCAGGTGTCGAGCAGGGGGAACAGTTCCACGGCTTCAGCCGCGGTCTTGAGGTTGTAGGTCTTCTGGGGATCCCGCAGCGTGACATTGTCCCAGTGGTGGGATGCCAGAGCGGTTTCGAGTGCGACGATGCGCTGGGAGGCAGCTTGCGCGTCGGGGATGCCTGCGAGGTTGAACAGCTTGGCAATGTAGTCGCCATAGGCCGCGACGATGGCCGCGAACTTTTCTTCCCGGTAGTAGGACTCGTCCGGCAATCCCAGGCCCCCTTGTCCGATATAAAGGAGAATGCGCTCCGGGTTGCCAGCGTCCGGTGCGGGGTAGATCGAAAAGAGCCCGGAGACGTCCGAGCGGAACAATCGTCCGATCAGGGCAGCCAGTTCCGCTGGGGAGCCCACCTCGCGAACCTCATCAAGACGGCCTCGCACGGGCTCCATCCCCTTCGCCTCGGCTGCTTCTTCGTCCATGAAGCTCGCGTAGAGTCCGCCAACTTTCTGTTCGACGCCGGTGGCTGACCCGCCTTTGGCGGCCGCCTCTTCGATAATCGCCTTCACGGCCAGCTCCGCGCCATCGCGCAAAGCCGTGAAAGTACCTTCAAGCGGCCTGTCGTCCGGAATCGTTGTGCTGTTGAGCCACGCACCATTGACGTGCTGATAGAGGTCGTCCTGGGGCCGGACGCTGTGATCGATGTTGGAAAGAGAGATCCCCGACTGTGGCACTGTGGCTCCTTGTGTGGACGCTGCAGTCGGCGTTTCCACCGTCGCGGCGTCTGCATAGTGGACGTTGCATGAGGTGTTGCACTGTCATCATACGCATCGTGTTAGTGTGAATTTGTGCGTACGGCGATGCTTCTTCTTAGCTGCCGCGGCGGGGCCTGAAAGCTATCTGAAGCTGGGCCATCCTCGCCGCGGAGTTCCGTTGTGTCCGGCTAAGCTTTCATTTAGTTCTTAGAGAAAAGGCCACACGTCATGCGTAATGCACAAAAGCCCTCCGGTATGCCGATTCACCGCTACCTGCCGTTCCAGGACCAGATCAGCGTCGAGGTTCCGGACCGCACCTGGCCGGACAAGGTCATCACCAAGGCTCCGCGTTGGTGCGCAGTTGACCTGCGCGACGGTAATCAGGCACTGATCGACCCCATGAGCCCGGCACGCAAGCTGAAGATGTTCCAGCTGCTCGTCAAGATGGGCTACAAGGAAATCGAGGTTGGTTTCCCCTCAGCGTCGCAGACTGACTTCGACTTTGTTCGCCAGCTCATCGAGGGCGGTCATATTCCGGACGACGTCAGCATCCAGGTTCTGACGCAGGCGCGTGAACACTTGATTGAACGCACCTACGAATCCCTGGTGGGCGCCAAGCAGGCTATCGTGCACCTGTACAACTCCACGTCCGTATTGCAGCGTCGCGTTGTATTCAACCAGGACGAAGACGGCATTCTGGATATTGCGCTGCAGGGTGCGCGTCTGTGCAAGAAGTATGAAGAGACCCTGACAGACACGCACATCACGTATGAGTACTCACCGGAGTCATTCACGGGAACCGAACTCGAGTATGCCGCCCGCGTGTGCAACGCCATTGCTGATGTCTTTGAGGCTTCTGCCGACAAGCAGGTCATCATCAACCTGCCGGCCACGGTGGAAATGGCAACCCCCAACGTCTATGCAGACTCCATCGAGTGGATGCACAGGAACCTGCACCCCCGCGAGGGAATCATCATCTCCCTCCACCCGCACAACGACCGCGGCACGGGCGTAGCTGCAGCTGAGCTGGGTTACCTGGCAGGCGCCGACCGCATTGAAGGTTGCTTGTTCGGCAACGGCGAACGTACCGGCAACGTCGACTTGGTGACGCTGGGGCTCAACATGTTCGTGCAGGGTGTAGACCCCATGATTGATTTCTCAGATATCGATGAGATACGCCGCACTGTGGAGTACTGCAACCAGTTGCCGGTCCCGGAGCGTTCGCCCTACGGTGGCGACCTCGTCTTTACGGCCTTCTCCGGTTCGCACCAGGATGCCATCAAGAAGGGCTTTGAGGCGCTCGAGAAGGACGCTGCTGCTGCCGGGAAGTCGGTTGACGACTTCACCTGGCAGGTTCCCTACCTGCCCATCGACCCCAAGGACCTCGGCCGCAGCTATGAAGCTGTTATCCGGGTTAACTCGCAGTCCGGCAAGGGCGGCGTGGCCTACCTGCTGAAGAACGAGCACAACCTGGATTTGCCCCGCCGGGCACAGATCGAGTTCTCCGGAGTCATCCAGCGTCGTACCGATGCCGTGGGCGGCGAGGTGAGTGGTGCCCAGCTGTGGCAGATCTTCCAGGATGAGTACTTGCCCTCCGAAGAAGAGCAGGCTCAGTGGGGTCGCTATGGGCTGGGTAGCGTGAGCACCGAGACGGACGAATCGGGCGCCATGACCATGAATGCAAACCTGCGGATCGACGGCGTCGAAGTCCGCCGCACCGGCCACGGCAATGGTCCCATTGCAGCCCTGTTGGACATACTCCACCACGATGGCGTTGACGTGCGGGTGCTCGATTACAGCGAGCATGCCCTGTCCGAAGGCGGCAGTGCCAGTGCTGCGGCCTACGTTGAATGTGCTGTCGGAGAACGCGTTTTGTGGGGTGTCGGAATTGACCCCAGCACCACCACGTCCTCCCTCAAGGCATTGATCTCGGCAGTGAACCGGGCCGTCCGGGACGCCCAGGCCTAAGCCCACCGTGTGGTGACGGGAAATACCGTCACCACACGGTCCGGCGAACACTGCCGGACCAGGCATAGTGGGAAGATTAGTTGTGGCCAATCCGTCGTTTGCAGCGCGGTCCTATCGGGACGATGCCGTGGTGCTTCGTACCCACAAGCTGGGCGAGGCGGATCGAATCATCACTCTGCTGACCAAACACCATGGTCAGGTTCGTGCCGTCGCCAAGGGTGTTCGCAGGACCAGTAGCCGCTTCGGGGCGCGGCTGGAGCCCTTCATGGTGGCGGACCTGCAACTGGTCTCGGGCCGGACCTTGGACATTGTGACCCAGGCCGTGGCGAAGGGCGCGTACGGAAGTAGTATCGCGGCCGACTATGGGCGGTTCACTGTGGCTGCAGCCATGACGGAGACTGCCGAGAAGCTCACGGATGCTGATACCGAATCCGGGACCGCCCAATATAATCTGCTGGTTGGTGCGCTGGCTGCCTTGAGCCGTTCGGACCATCCACCCGAGCTCATTCTTGATTCTTATCTTTTGCGGGCGCTGGCCACCGGTGGGTGGGCACCAAGCTTCACTGATTGTGCACGATGTGGCCGTCCCGGTCCTCACACAGCGTTTGCCGCCCCCGTTGGCGGCATGGTGTGCGGCGACTGCAGGCCCCCGGGCTCTCCGGCTCCGGCGCCGGAGACAGTACTGTTGCTGGGCGCCTTACTAACTGGCAATTGGAGCGTCGCTGATGCTTCGGATCCGCGGCACAGGCGGGAGGCTGCCGGCTTGGTTGCCAGTTACCTCCAGTGGCATCTTGAACGAGCCCTGAAATCACTCAAACACGTGGAGCGAAGCTGACAGTGGTACTTGTAAAGAAGAGTAAATCAACAGCGGCGAGGACTGCCCCCGTGGTTGCCCCTTATGGACACCCTTCCGGAGCTCTGCCGCCGAGTATTCCAAGTGAGCTCATTCCGCAGCACGTGGCCATAGTCATGGACGGCAACGGGCGTTGGGCTAATCAGCGGGGCCTCCCTCGGATAGAGGGACACAAGGCCGGCGAGCCCGCGCTCTTGGACGTCATGGCAGGAGCGATCGAACTCGGGATCAAGTACGTCAGTGTGTACGCGTTCTCCACCGAGAACTGGCGCCGGTCACCGGAAGAAGTTCGATTCCTCATGGGATTTAACAAGGATGTACTACGCCGCCAACGCAACCAACTCGATGAGTGGGGTGTCCGCATCCGTTGGGCTGGCCGCAGGCCCCGCCTGTGGGGATCGGTCATCAAGGAGCTGGAAGAGGCAGAGGACTACACCCGAGCCAATGACACCTGCACACTGACCATGTGTGTTAATTACGGTGGACGCGCAGAAATTGCCGACGCCGTTTCCGCCATCGCGCACGACGTCGCCGCTGGCCGGTTGAAGCCGGGGTCGGTGTCGGAGAAGACCATTCAAAAGTACTTGGATGAGCCGGACCTTCCCGATGTGGATCTCTTCCTGCGCAGTTCGGGGGAGCAGAGGCTATCCAATTTCCTTCTTTGGCAGTCGGCTTATGCGGAGTTCGTCTTCATGGATACGTTGTGGCCGGATGTGGATCGGCGGACCCTTTGGGACGCCGTCGAAGTTTATGCCAAACGCGACCGTCGCTACGGAGGGGCCGTGGACGCGGCGCCCGCTGTCAAATAGCACATACACGTTAACTCAGTACGGGTAGGCCGCCAGCCACACGGCAACGTCACGGTATGCTTGTTGGCGGACTGTGCGCCTTGACAGAAACACGTCGTGCAGGGCGCCGGGATAGCGGAAAACAGCGGTCCTCCGGGCAAGGCCAAGCGCCCGCCGCGACGTTTCTTCAACGTCGATGACGGCATCGGCACGCATGAGGTCGGCAGTCCATTCGGCCTGGATCCTGGTCCTCCCGGACAAAAGCACAAGCACCGGGGCGTCTATGTTGAGCTTGCGCTCTACCGCGGCGTGGCCCGCTAGAACTGCTTTTGTCCATCCGGCCCGGATAGGAAACGAAGCCCGCGGACGCCACACCGGATCCAGCGTCCACTCGCCATGTGCCTCGTTGCTGACACTTTCCCAATATGCGGGCATTTCCGGGAACCTGAAAGGACGTTTTGGATCGGTCCGGGCAAAGGGTTCCACCAGATGCATGGCGATACTTCGGACCAGGCTGCTTCCCTGCAGTTCCAGCCATGGAGAATTCAGGACCAACGTTCCCACTCGGCCGGGATTACGGTCGGCCCAAAGGGCCGCGATCAAGCCGCCCAAGGAATGGGCGAGCAGGTGGATAGTGGGCGGCGTCGCGTTGTTGGTGCTTGCGGCTACGTCCCGTTCGATCTCACGTAAGGCTGCGGCGAGGTCTTCGTCGTATACGCCAAGATCGGATGTGTAGCCGGGTGTCTGTCCCGGTAGCAGGCTTCGGCCGAATTTCCGGAGGTCCAGGGCATAGAAGTGAAATCCTGACGCCGTGAGGTACTCGGCCAGCTCCGTCTGTAGAAAGTAGTCCGCCCATCCGTGCAGGTAGAGGACCACCTTCGGGGCTCCGCCGGGATCAGATGGGGCTGGGCGTCGTTTGCGCTTGGCAAAGGAAGCCAGGAAATCAAGCACGCCTTGCTGTGGCGGATGGGCCACGGGCGGTGCATGCCTGATGAGGGTCGCCTTTACTGGCCCCTCCTCCTCGTCGGCTTTCAAGGGTAAATCCATGCGCTCGTAGCCTTGGCCGAGGACGTCGGGCTGCCATAGTGAAACCGACTCCTCCGTGGTGGTCATGCGTCCCCTTCCCGCCGACGATCCGGCTCGTTGTTGTCCATAAATCCTTTGACCCACCGGGCAAGTCGTGAATAAGCGTCCTTCCTTACTGCCGGCGCTGAAAGGAAGACGTCATGGAGGGCTCCGTCGATGCGTTCCAAGGTAACTGTCCGGCCTAAGGCCATCGCCCGCAGTGCAATGACGCTAACGTCCAGGACGGCGTCCGATCGGCGCATCGTTTCCTGCCACACCATGCCATTGGCGCTGGTGGTGGACGTCAGCACAAGGACAGGCATCTCCAGCTTCAAGCCGCGGGC
Organism: Paenarthrobacter sp. TA1.8; assembly: GCF_048595705.1. Classification (NCBI taxonomy): domain Bacteria; kingdom Bacillati; phylum Actinomycetota; class Actinomycetes; order Micrococcales; family Micrococcaceae; genus Paenarthrobacter; species Paenarthrobacter sp. TA1.8. The sequence continues at coordinate 2,553,667 of NZ_CP184287.1, read as the reverse complement.
AACTTTGGAATGGCCCGCGAACACTGCGCTCAACCAACCTGCCCGGACAGGGAAAGCGAGCGGAGGCCTGTAGTTCTCATCCAGGGTCCATTCCCCTTCAGCAGTGCTGCTGATGCTCCGGAAGTAGAAGCCCCGCTCCGGCAACCTCAAAACCATCTCCGGGCGGATCCTTGCGATCGGGGACACCATGGCTTGCGCTGCGCGCCGCACCAATGAACTACCGTGCATCTCCAGCCATGGACTGTCGAGAATCAGGTATTGGATGTCGTCCGGGTGGCGGCTGGCCCAAAGCGCCGCAACCAGTCCTCCGGTTGAATGGCCCATCAGGGTCAGGCTTCCAGTTGAGGAGGCAGTGTGGTCGTGGCGAATGATTTCGATGGCCTTCTCAATTTCGCCATCGTAGTCGGCCAAGTCGGCCACGTAGCCGCCGGGCATATCGGCCTGTAGGCTCCGGCCGTGGTTGTGCATGTCCAGGGCGTAGAAGTCGTAGCCAAGCTGTGCCCAGAAGCGGGCCAACTCGGTGTTGAAAAAGTAGTCGCTCCAACCGTGCAGGAAAAGTACGGCACCGTAGCGCTTCGGAGCTGAGTAGGCGACGCTGTCAGCTTGGTCTTTGGACTCGGCCCTGTGCCGAATCAAGGTGGCGCGCCGGACCACGCCATCCGGCCCTGGGGCGTCAACCCTGCAGGATTGGAAGTCGGTTCCCAGGATGTCAGCCGTCCACTCCATGGCTTTAGCTTAGACACTGGCGGCGACGTCCCGGCCCGCGGCCCTCCTCGTGAAGAGGCAACCGCCGAGGAATGTTCCTTCCAAAGCCCGATACCGTAGTGCCACATGCGGTCGCCGTTGACCAAGGCAGCTCCCGCGGATCCCACGGCGGACAGGAACTCGCCGTCAACTGAAGCTGGTACTCCACTGAGCATGTAGTCGGGAGCCGTGTCGTCCGGCCATTGCCGGCGCACTTTGGCGTGATTGCCGCCGATGCCGCCAGTGGTCACCACCACGGCTCCCGTCCTTGCCTCAAAGCTCCCGATGACGACGCGGCCGGATGTTGTCCCCTGACCGCCGTCGACGGTTGCAGAACGTCGCCGGAAACGCCGGTGACCTGTCCGCCGTCGTCGTCAGCGACAAGGCCCGATGCCTGAAGTGAAGGCCGACCCTGCCGGTATCAACGCCCTCCAGCACCTTGGCGAGGAACGGTTCAACCAGCGCCGGTCCCGTGTCCCACGTGACGTGGAACCGGGGCACGGTATTGCCGTGGCCCTGCGGCCCGTAGCCGCCGCGTTCAGCCCACTGCACAAAGGAAAAAAGCCTACTCCCAGGCTCCGTAGCCATGACCGCTTCTGACCTGAGGCGAAATGGACATAAGCCTCGGCCCACTCCCGGGCCTTCTGGTCCACGGAGCGGTCAAAGCGGCCGCCGCCAGACGTCGGCAGCGACCTTTTGGCTCCCATGATCTGCGTCACGATTTTCTGGCGGCACGCCTACATGCTAGCGGCAGGCCGGGTCACGGGTTTGGTGAGTTGTCTGTAAGCGGGAAAACTAGGACCATGCGTGTTTACCCCACATTCTTCAAGTTGGCCTTCTCCTGGATGGATGCCGAGAAAGCCCACAAGATTGGCTTCCAAGGCATCCGGGCGGCCCACCGTTCCGGAGCCGGCCGGATTTTGTCCAGGATCACAGCTCCTGATGCTTCCCTTCGGACGGAAGCGCTGGGGCTCACCTTTCCGTCTCCTTTCGGCTTGGCCGCAGGCTTCGACAAAGAGGGTCACGGCATTGAAGCCTTGTCCGAGCTCGGCTTCGGACATGTGGAGGTGGGGACCATCACCGGCCAGGCGCAGCCAGGCAATGAAAAGCCCCGCCTTTTCCGTTTGATTGAGGACAAAGCGGTCATCAACCGCATGGGATTCAACAACGACGGCGCCGCAGCAGTCGCGCCGAGACTCAAGTCAGCACGGGCTGCTTTGCAGCGGCATTACCCCGACGTCCGGCCGGTTATTGGGGTGAACATCGGCAAGACCAAGCTGGTTGAGCTCGACGACGCTACCGAGGACTATTTGGTGAGTGCACGTAGCCTGGCGCCGGCAGCCGACTACCTGGTGGTCAATGTTAGTTCTCCGAATACGCCGGGGCTGCGCTTGCTGCAGAATGTGGAGACGCTGCGTCCCCTGTTGCGGGCTGTTGGCGACGCTGCGGACGAAGCTGCCGGCCGGCATGTACCCCTTCTGGTCAAGATCGCGCCGGACCTTTCCGATGATGATGTCGACGACGTCGCACGCCTTGCGCTGGACCTGAAACTCGATGGGATTATTGCCACCAACACCACGATTTCCCGTGATGGGCTCGTCTCCGACGCCGCGAAGGTGGAGTCCCTGGGCGCGGGCGGCTTGTCGGGAGCACCCCTGAAGCAGCGCTCCCTGGATGTATTGCGCAGGCTCAAGAACGCTGTGGGGGACCAGCTCGTGCTCATTGCGGTGGGTGGCGTGGAGACGCCGCAGGATGTTCAGGACCGCTTGGACGCTGGAGCAACTCTGGTGCAGGGTTATACAGCGTTCCTCTATGAAGGACCTTTTTGGGCTTCGCGCATCAACAAGGGCCTCGTGAAACTTCGTCAGCGGGCAGCTCGCTGATACCAGCTACAAGAAGACCCCGGACCAGTGGTCCGGGGTCTTCTTGAATGCAAGGGTTGGGGTGCCTGGGTTTCCGGCGCCTAGGCGGGGTACTGCCCGCGCTTTACCTGGGGCTTGGGAAGGCGGAGTTTGCGGAACTGGAGGGCACGCATGCATCCATACCAGATGGAGCCCCGTTCCACTTCGCCGAACTTCTCGGTTAGCCGCTTGCGAAGCTTGCGCGACAGGATGAAGACGTCCACGAAGACAGCGAGGAACATGATCCAGAATCCAATAAGGACGTAGCTGATGCCGGCGCTGGTGGGCGGAATGATCAGGGAAATTACGACGAACAGCAAAGCGCCGAACATGAGGTACTCGCCCAAGCTGAACCGAGCGTCCACGTAGTCACGCGTGTAACGCTTTTGAGGCCCCTTGTCGCGAAGGGGGAGGAACCTCTCATCACCTGTATCGAGGGCCTGCCGCATTTTCTGCCGCTGGTCCTGGATGGCTACCCTTTCCGCTGCCTTGGAGGCCTTACGGTCGTTGGGAACCAAAGGGCGCTTGCGGGCCGCTTCCTGGTCCTTCCGTTTGGGCGTTGGGGCGCCTTTTCCCGCACCGGACTCCGGTGCGGTGGCGTAGGCCTGATCTACTACTGATTGAGCGCTGGGCTCTTCCTTTTTGCGTCCGAACACCCATACAGAATACCCCTCAAGAAGGTGGCGCACGTTACGTGTCCGGTTGCTCGCGCCCTTTGCCCTTCATCAAGCCCCATGGCTTGGGCTGCGCCTGCTGCGGCGGGAGAATCCCCGGCGGTAAAGTGTGGCCCATGACTTCAGCACATGCGGAGATCCCGCAGAACAAGCAAGGGCGCCCCGACTCCACTCCGGTCGAGGCACTGACCACGGCGGTCAACGACTCTTTCGAGAACACACTCGCGTCACTGGAAGAGCTGGTGGGCATTCCGGGGATTGCATGGCCAAGCTTCGATCCGAAGGAACTGGATCGAAGCGCTGACGCCGTGGCTTCCGTGGTTAAGGAAGCCGGCATGGAGGACGTCCGCATCCTTCGCTGCAACAAGGGTGACGGTACGCCCGGTGGTCCTGCCGTCGTCGCGCGCCGACCTGCCGCCGAAGGCAAGCCGACCATCCTGCTCTACGCGCACCATGACGTCCAGCCACCCGGGGACCGGAGCCTCTGGAAGTCGGAACCGTTCGTCGCCCAACAACGTGATGGCCGGTTGTACGGCCGCGGCGCTGCCGACGACAAAGCAGGGATCATGGCGCACCTGGCCGCATACAGTGCTGTCACTAAGGTCCTGGGGGAGGATTTCGGGCTCGGCGTGACCTTGTTCTTCGAAGGGGAGGAAGAAGCGGGGTCGCCCACTTTCCGGACATTCCTTGAGGAGCACCAGGAACTTCTCCGGGCAGATGTGATTGTTGTTGCCGACTCCAGTAACTGGAAAGTGGGCGTTCCCGCCCTGACCACCAGCCTTCGGGGTTTGGTGGACGGCACCTTCGAAGTGCGCGTCCTCGAGCATGCCGTGCACTCAGGCATGTTCGGCGGCCCCGTGCTCGATGCTCCTACTCTCTTGTCCCGGCTCATTGCCACACTTCACGACGATGATGGGAACGTTGCGGTAGCCGGACTTGTGGGCCGTGACGAGGCGGCCGTGGACCTCACCGAAGCGGACTATCGCGCCGATGCCTCAGTGCTCGACGGCGTGAGGCTCGCCGGGAGCGGAACCATCGCCTCCCGCCTGTGGACCAAGCCTGCACTGTCCATCATCGGCATGGACGTCCCGGCTGTCGATGTCGCCTCGAACACCCTCATACCGGCGGCCCGCGCAAAATTCAGCATGCGGTTGGCTCCGGGCCAGGATCCCGAAGCGGCAATGGCGGCACTGAAGCAGCACGTTGAATCCAATGCGCCTTTTGGTGCAAAGGTGACGTTCACGCCGGGGGAGAGGGGTAATGCCTTCTCCACCGATACGACCTCCGCAGCGGCGCGGGTGGCACTGTGGGCGCTGGGTGAGTCATGGGGCGTCAAACCCGTGGAAATGGGCATCGGTGGCTCCATTCCGTTCATCTCCGACCTCTTGGAGATGTATCCGGACGTCCAGATCCTCGTGACAGGCGTGGAGGACCCCGATTCCCGCGCGCACAGTGCCAACGAATCGTTGCACATCGGAGACTTCCGGCACGCGGTGTTGGCCGAAGCCCTGATGCTGGCCCGCCTCAACGCCGAGGGCTTGGTGGAGTAAGCTCCCACGGCGCGCCGGGAACAACGGAATGCTGTCTGTGGTTACGTCAGGAGTTATAGCTAAGCGTCTGCGCGACGTAGCATTAGCTATAACCCGTACGTAATTGGGTAAGGGCAGGCAGCGTTCCGGCGCCGCCGCCAGGAGCTTCATAAGAAGGTAGGCCAATGAGCACTGCAACCAACGAAAACAGCACCGGAGCACAGCTCGTCACCAACGACGACGAACTGGCCACGCACGAGGTCAATCTGACCGACGTCGCCGCAGGCAAGGTCCGCAGCCTCCTCGAGCAGGAAGGGCGCACAGACCTTCGGCTGCGCGTTGCAGTCCAGCCCGGAGGATGCTCGGGGCTGATCTACCAGCTTTACTTCGATGAGCGACTGCTCGACGGAGACGCTGTGCGCGACTACGACGGCGTTGAGGTCGTAGTGGACAAGATGAGCGTTCCTTACCTCAGCGGCGCAAGCATCGACTTCGAAGACACCATTTCGAAGCAGGGCTTCACCATCGACAACCCAAACGCCGGCGGGTCTTGCGCCTGCGGCGATTCATTCCACTGATGTGAGCCATCGCCGCATGTCGGCGCCTCTTCGCGCGGTTTGAAACCGTTCGGAGCCACGGCGCCGACATGTGCGCGAAAACCGCGTGATAGCGGTAAGCTCTACATCGGGTAGTAAAACTTTTAGTGTGCCCGGTGAGCCTTCGGCCTGCCGGGAGACAGCAACAAGAGGAAGGGCCGTCTGTGAGTTCGCAGAACCGAACCGGCAGCCGACGCATAAAGATCACATCGATCACTGGCTTGGCACTAGCCGGCGCGTTGGTTTTGACCGGATGTTCACCAGAGGTAGAGAAGGGTTGGCTGCCTACAGAGCGCGGCACGACCAACCACACTGACCGGATCATGGACCTCTGGGTCAACTCATGGATCGCCGCCTTGGCAGTCGGTATTATCACGTGGGGCCTTCTGGTCTGGTGCATCATCGCTTACCGTCGCCGCAAGGGCACCACGGGTTTCCCCAAGCAGCTCAGCTATAACCTGCCGCTCGAGGTCTTCTACTTGACCATCCCGCTGTTCATGGTGCTGGTGTTCTTCTACTTCACCGACCAGGACCAGCGTGCGATCGATGACCGCTCGCAGCCCGCCGACGTCGTTGTTGACGTCCGCGGCAAACAATGGGCCTGGGACTTCAACTACAAAAAGGGTGAGGTCATCAATGAAGACCTCCACGAAGCCGGCGTTCAAGCCCACCTGACCGGTGCCGAGGTCAACAAGGAACTTCTCCCCACCCTGTACTTGCCGGTTGGCAAGTCAGTGGACCTGGAGCTGAACTCCCGCGATGTCATCCACTCCTTCTGGGTTCCCGCCTTCCTGCAGAAGCGCGACATGATTCCCGGCAAGACGAACTACATCAGGTTCACCCCCACCAAGGAGGGCACTTTCGATGGCAAGTGCGCCGAACTCTGCGGTGAATACCACTCCGAAATGCTCTTCCGCGTGAAGGTTGTCTCCGAGACTGAATTCCAGGCTCACATGGAGAAGCTGCGCCAGGATGGCAACACGGGCCTGCTCGGTGCGGAATATGACCGCAACCCGAACCTGAACGAAACCAAGTAAGGGGAGCGACGTGGCTACGTACACTCAATCCGCACCGGGGGTCCTAGAAGCCCCCGTAGTTCCTAAATCCAAGGGACGCATTGTCGTCAACTGGATCACCTCCACGGACCACAAGACCATCGGGTACATGTACCTGATTGCGTCGTTCGTGTTCTTCTGCCTCGGCGGCGTCATGGCGCTGCTGATCCGCGCTGAATTGTTCGAGCCTGGTATGCAGATTCTGCAGACCAAAGAGCAGTACAACCAGATGTTCACGATGCACGGCACCGTGATGCTCCTGATGTTCGCTACACCGCTGTTTGCTGGCTTCGCCAACGTGATCATGCCGCTTCAGATTGGCGCGCCCGACGTTGCCTTCCCGCGTCTGAACGCCTTGGCTTTCTGGTTCTTCCTCTTTGGTTCGACCATTGCCGTGTCCGGGTTCATCACCCCCCAGGGTGCTGCATCGTTCGGTTGGTTTGCTTACGCGCCTCTCTCGAACACAACGTTCAGTCCCGGTGTCGGTGGTGACCTGTGGGTCTTCGGCCTTGCTCTGTCAGGCTTCGGTACCATCCTTGGTGCTGTCAACTTCATCACCACCATCATCTGCATGCGTGCACCCGGCATGACCATGTGGCGCATGCCCATCTTCACGTGGAACACGCTTGTTACGGCCATCCTGGTACTGATGGCGTTCCCGCCGCTGGCTGCAGCGCTGTTCGCACTCGGTGCGGATCGCCGTTTCGGTGCCCACATCTTCGACCCCGAGAACGGCGGAGCGGTCCTCTGGCAGCACCTGTTCTGGTTCTTCGGCCACCCCGAGGTGTACATCATCGCGCTGCCGTTCTTCGGCATCGTGTCCGAGATCTTCCCGGTCTTCAGCCGCAAGCCGATCTTTGGCTACAAGGGTCTGGTCTACGCGACGATCGCCATCGCCGCATTATCCGTCACCGTGTGGGCCCACCACATGTACGTGACCGGATCCGTGCTGCTGCCGTTCTTCGCTTTCATGACCATGCTCATCGCAGTTCCAACCGGCGTGAAGTTCTTCAACTGGATCGGAACGCTGTGGCAGGGCTCCATTACGTTTGAAACGCCCATGCTCTGGAGCATCGGCTTCCTCGTGACCTTCCTCTTCGGTGGTCTCACCGGCATCATCCTGGCCTCGCCGCCGCTGGACTTCCACGTATCTGACTCGTACTTCGTTGTGGCGCACTTCCACTACGTTGTGTTCGGTACCGTCGTATTCGCGATGTTTGCAGGGTTCTACTTCTGGTGGCCCAAGTGGACAGGCAAGATGCTCAACGAGCGCCTCGGCAAGATTCACTTCTGGCTGCTGTTCCTCGGCTTCCACGGCACGTTCCTCATTCAGCACTGGCTGGGTGTTGAGGGTATGCCGCGTCGTTACGCCGACTACATGCCGCAGGATAACTTCACGTGGATGAACCAGTTCTCCACTATTTCTTCCTTCGTCCTGGGTGCTTCCCTCCTGCCGTTCTTCTGGAACGTCTACATCACCTGGCGCAGCAACAAAAAGGTAGAAGTGGATGACCCGTGGGGCTTCGGTGCGTCGCTGGAGTGGGCAACTTCCTGCCCGCCGCCGCGCCACAACTTCACTTCCTTGCCCCGTATCCGCTCCGAGCGCCCGGCCCTGGACCTTCACCACCCGGAGTTGGCCCAGGTTCACACCGCCGAGGCCCCGTCACCCGCAGCAGCCGTTTTGGGTAACGCCGACCAAAGGGACGTCAGCAAATGAAAATTGAATCGTGGCTCTTCGGAGCCGGAGTCTTCTTCTTCGTCCCCGTAGCCATCGCCTACGGTTTCCTGACGGAATGGAATGAATGGGTCGGTGTCCTGGGCATCCTCCTGGTCGGTGGCCTTGCCGGCATGATCGGTGCCTACCTCGGATTCACTGGTAAGCGAATCGGCCTTCGACCAGAAGACCGTCCTGACGCGGAGATCCACGAAGGAGCTGGCGAGCAGGGTCACTTCAGCCCCTGGAGCTGGTGGCCGCTGGTCCTTGGATTGGCTTGCGCAGGAGGCTTCCTCGGTCTCGCAATTGGGTTCTGGGTGACGTACGTTGCCGGCGGACTTGCCTTGATTGCCTTGGTTGGCTGGGTCTTCGAGTACAGCCGTGGCGATCACGCCCACTAACTAGTTGGTATAACAATGATGGGCCCCACCTTCCGGTGGGGCCCATCGTCGTTAAGTCCTCGTTGTGCGGGAACACATTCGCATCACAGCGGGTCTTCACATGAAGCTGAGAGTGCTTTCAGTGGGCTTGTGCGCCCTCCAGGACGGCGGAAAGAGCTATGAGGGCATTCTCGGCTTCCGGAAGGCTCTGATCGCCGCTGAGTGCGTCTGGAGCTACTGCGAGGAAGACTTCGCACCCATGTCCGAAATCTTCGGTCATCACTTCCAGAAGGGAACGGGCGTCCACCGGGTCGCCGTCGGGCTTGCGGATCGTCACCGGTAGGCCTGTTTCGGTGACAGCACGAACAAATACTGCGGCGGCCCGTGCGTGCAGCCCGATTTCAGCGGCAACGAAGGTTCTCTGCTCCGGCAACCCAGCTCCTTTGATACGACGGAACTTCCGTCTCAAAAACAATCCATACCAGCCTAGCCGCCGGGGCGCCGCCCATTCCACATGGGTCCCCGGTGGTCTAGACCTCCGACCATGCTGAATTATCCTTGAACCATGACTCAATTGGTGGAAGTCTGCCGTGGCTGAGGCAGCAAACATTGCCGGTGAAATCGACCGTACCAGCGGCACGCCCATCTACGTTCAGCTCCGTGAGATTCTCCGAACGTTTATCGCCCAGTCCTGTCCACCAGGGTCTGCGCTCCCATCCGAGCGGGATCTATCGGAACGGTTCGGGCTGGCCAGGATGACAGTTCGTCAGGCTATTGATGCCTTGGTTGGCGAAGAAGTAATAGAGCGTGTAGTGGGCCTTGGAACCTTTGTCAGGAAGCCAAAGCTGGATTTACAGGTGAAGTTAACCTCCTACAGCGAGGAAATGCAGCGTCGCGGAATGGTGCCCGCTGCAAAGGTGCTGAGCTTCGAACAAATTGCGGCAAGTGCTTTCCTGGCCAGGGAGCTGCAACTGGACGAGGGCACGCCCCTGGTGCGGTTCAGGCGTCTGCTGTTGGCCGATAACGAACCCATGAGCGTGGATGAGAACTTCATTCCCGCCCATCGGGTGCCTGGACTGCTCGACGAGGCACCGCCAACGTCGCTGTACAACGTTCTGAGCGAACGCTTCGGCTTGGTGATGGAGTGGGGTGAGGACATGATTGAGGCCACTGCAGCGTCGCCGTCAACTGCCCGGCTTCTCAACGTCGACGTCGGCGCCCCGCTACTCAAGATTCAGCGGCACGCCTTCGTTGCCCGTGCAATGGTTGACTACTCCGTCTCGTACTACCGTGCGGACCGCTACAAACTGTGGGTTCCCTTGCAGCGCCCGGGAATTCGTCCCACGCGCAACTACTCGTCGGGGTATCGCACACAGTAGACCTTGAGCTGCCCGAACGCCCTGCAGGCTGGCGAAATAGAGCAGAGATAAGGGAAGGACCCGGTCCATGTGGACCGGGTCCTTCCCTTATGTCGAGTGCTAAGCGCTAGTGGCTCAGGCTCTTCTGGTCTTCACCAGCTGCGATGGCCTCGTGGTGGCCATGTGCGTGTGCTGCTTCGAGTTCCGCAGGCGTTGCCGGGGCAACACGGTCTTCGAAGAACCAGCGGGAGAGTGCCGCGCGCTGCTTCTCCTTGCGGGTGACTACGCCGTGCTCGTTCGGCTGGGCCGGGATCGGAGCCGGTGATTCGAACCCGACGAGCTTGTAACGCTTGTACTCATCCAGCGGGGCGTGAACCTCGATGAACTCGCCGTGGGGGAGTCGGACGATGCGGCCTGTCTCGCGACCATGAAGTGCAATTTCGCGGTCCTTGCGCTGGAGGGCCAGTGCTACTCGCTTGGTCACGATGAAGGCGATGACAGGGCCGATGAAGAACAGTGTCCGCAGCCAGTAAGTGACATCGTTCAACGACACGTGGAAGTGTGTTGCGATCAGGTCGGAGCCAGCAGCCGCCCACATCACGCAGTACCAAGTGAAGCCTGCAACACCGATGGCAGTACGGGTAGGAGCGTTGCGCGGGCGGTCCAGGACGTGGTGTTCGCGGTTGTCCTTGGTGACCCACCGCTCGATCCACGGGTACATGAACAGCACAGTGAAGATGATGCCGGCCGGTACGAGCGCGGGAAGCAGGACGTTTAGGGTCAGGGTGTATCCGAAGATGACCCACTCGAAGTGGAAGTCGTTGATGACACCCGGCATAAGACGCAGGGCTCCGTCAACGAAACCGATGTACCAGTCAGGCTGGGTACCGGCCGAAACCGGGGAGGGATCGTAGGGGCCGTAGTTCCAGATCGGGTTGATCGTGAACGCTGCCGCCATGAGCGCCAGGACGCCGAAGACGATGAAGAAGAATCCACCAGCCTTTGCGGCGTATACCGGGCCGAGGGGGTAGCCGACGACGTTGCCGTCATTGCGTCCCGGGCCGGGGTACTGGGTGTGCTTGTGCACGACCACCATGAAGAGGTGGATGACAATCATCAGGAGGATGAGCGCCGGCACCAGGAGGATGTGCAGGACATACAGACGGCCGATGATGGCCGTACCCGGGAACTCTCCGCCGAAGAGGAAGAACGAGGTGTACGTTCCGATGACCGGAATGGACTTGATCACGCCGTCGATGATGCGCAGGCCGTTGCCGGACAGCAGGTCATCGGGGAGGGAGTAGCCGGTGAAGCCGGCAGCCATTGCCAGGATGAGCAGCACGCCGCCCACTACCCAGTTCATTTCGCGGGGCTTGCGGAAAGCGCCCGTGAAGAAGACGCGCAGCATGTGCACACCGAGGGACGCTACAAACAACAGCGCTGCCCAGTGGTGAACCTGGCGCATGAACAGACCGCCACGAACGTCAAACGAAATGTTCAGTGACGAGCTGTAGGCAACCGACATTTCGACGTTGTACAGCGGCGTGTAGGAACCCTGGTAGTGGGTTTCCGCCATGGAGGGGTCGAAGAAGAAGGTCAGGAAGGTACCTGACATCAGCAAGATGACGAAGGAGTACAGCGCCACCTCACCGAACATGAACGACCAGTGGTCGGGGAAGACCTTCCGGCCGAACTCGCGCAGGATGCCGGAGCCGCCAACACGCTCGTCCACGAAGTTGGTGAAACTACCAACCTTGGTCTTCGGAACGAAGGGGGCTTCAGCTGTTGATGAGGCGCTCATGCTCGTCACGCTCCCAGTAACTCGGTCCTACAGGTTCTCTGAAGTCGCTGGTTGCGACGAGGTAGCCCTCTGCATCAACTGCGATGGGCAGCTGGGGGAGCGGACGGCTTGCCGGTCCGAAGATGACCTTGCATTCCTGCGTGAGGTCAAAAGTGGACTGGTGGCAGGGGCACAGGAGGTGGTGCGTCTGCTGCTCGTAGAGAGCAACCGGGCAACCGACGTGCGTGCAGATCTTGGAGTAAGCAACGATGCCGTTGTAGCTCCAGTCTTCGCGGCCCTCTGAGGGGTTCAACGAATCCGGGTCCAGGCGCATCAGGAGAACGACGGCTTTTGCCTTCTCGTTCAGCTTGCCTTCGTGGAGTTCGTTGAGGCCTTCGGGGATCACGTGGAAAGCCGAACCGATGGTGACATCCGAAGCCTTGATGGGGGTGCCATCAGGGTCGCGGGTCAGTCGCTTGAGCTTGTCGCCTTCAGGCGCCCACATGGTGTGTGCCAAAGCGTTGTCCGGCCGCGGACCCAGATCGCCGAAGATGGCAAGGGCAGGCAGGGGAGCAAGTGCAACGGCACCAAGAAGGGTGTTGCGGATCAACGGGCGACGCTTGATGCCGGTCTCGTCGACGATGTCATCGACAATACGGACTGCTGCCTGGCGATCTTCTTCAGTACGGATAGCGTGGCGCTCTTCGGACACTTCGTGATCGGGCATCAGGGCCTTGGCCCAGTGCACGATTCCGGTGCCGATTCCCAGCATTGCGAACGCAGTACCGAGTCCCAGAAGGAGGTTCTGGGTACGGATGGTTGCAATAGAGGTATCGTCGCCCAAGTCGATGGCAAAGTATGCCACCAGGAACACCAGGGTACCGATTACAGAGGTGCCAAACAGAATGGCTACCTGACGCTCGGCGCGCTTTGCGGCTACCGGGTCCGTGTCAGCCAGGCGCAAACGATGCGGAGGCAGTCCAGGATCCTGGAACTTCTCCACCTCATTCTGACCAGCCGTAGCTACGGTGCCCGAGTGGTTCGGACTGCCGTCACTATGGTTGCCCATAATTCGCCTCATCCTTCTCTCGTTGTCTCGGCCGGGGCCGAGTTATTTTCAGTTTCAAACTGCTGACCGTGCAGCAGAAGTTTTGTCGTGTCCGGGTTAGGACGTGCGGGACGTCAACCAGATCGTGAATGCGATGATGACACCCAAACCGGCAACCCAAACAAACAGACCTTCAGATACCGGGCCAAGTGCGCCCAGGTCTGCGCCACCGGGGGACCCGTTGGCTTCGATGGTCTTCAGGAAGGTGATGATGTCGCGCTTGTCCTCAGGGGTGACGTTGGAGTCACTGAAGACGGGCATGTTCTGGGGACCGGTAACCATGGCTTCGTAAATGTGCTCAGCGCTCACACCTGCCAAGGCCGGGGCAAACTTGCCGCGGGTCAGGGCGCCACCGGCAGCAGCGGCGTTGTGGCACATGGCGCAGTTGACACGGAAGAGTTCGCCACCGTTGGCTGCGTCTCCCTTCCCGTCGAGGAGGTTCTGTTCGGGAATAGCGGGACCTGCACCGAGGGATGCAACGTAAGCAGAGAGCTGCTTGGTTTGTTCCGCATTGAACTGGGCGGGCTTCTGCTGGGCCTGCGGTCCGCTCATCTGCATGGGCATGCGGCCGGTGCCAACCTGGAAGTCAACTGCAGCAGCACCCACGCCGACCAGCGAGGGGCCGTCCTGGGTTCCGCTTGCACCCATGCCGTGGCAGGTGGCGCAGTTAGCGGCAAAGAGCTTGCCGCCTTCTTCTACGTCACTTGCGCTGAAGCTTGTGGTGCTGGCCTTGGCCTGGTTGACAGTTGTGGCAACGGCGTACAGCCCACCAGTGAGGAGGAGGCCCATCAGCAACAGCGCAATGGCTGCCAGTGGGTGACGTCGCTTCTGCGAGAGTGCCTTCACGTGGTGGTTCCTTTATTCGATCCTGCGTCGGCTCCGAGAGCCGCTTCTTGAAATTCTGCCTCTTGTAGAAAAAGAGTCAAAGCCGGGCTTACTTCAGAACGTAGATGACCAGGAAGAGGCCGATCCACACAACGTCAACGAAGTGCCAGTAGTACGAGGTGACGATCGCCGACGTCGCTTCAAAGTGTCCGAACTTCTTGGCTGCGAACGCGCGGCCGATGATGAACAGGAATGCGATCAGGCCGCCGATGACGTGGAGACCGTGGAAGCCCGTGGTCATGTAGAAGGCGGAGCCGTAAGCGTTGGACGACAGGGATACATGCTCGGAAACGAGCATGGCGTATTCCATGGTCTGGCCGGCTACGAAGAAGGCACCCATGACGAACGTGAGGGAGAACCATTCGGTCATGCCCCAACGCGTGAACTGCAGGAGCCCACCGGTGCGGCGCGGCTCGAGCCGCTCGGCGGCAAAGACGCCCATCTGGCAAGTAAAGGAACTTGCCACAAGGACGATGGTGTTGACGAGCGCAAACGGGAAGTTGAGCTTGGCCGTCTCCTCGGCCCACATCGTTCCTGATGTGGAGCGCAGGGTGAAGTACATGGCAAAGAGGCCGGCGAAGAACATCAACTCACTGGACAGCCAAACAACGGTTCCAACAGAAACCAGGTTGGGGCGGTTCAGCGTCGGGTGCGCCGGGGTACTGGGGGCATGGGTCGCAGATGTCACAAGGACATTATGTCTGTAAAAGTCCAGACTTCCCAATGCAAACCACCGATTCGGGAGACTTTTTCTACAAAGACGCGAATTCGCGCGGAAAAGTTCCCGGCCTCGTTCACATTGGTCATCGGCGTGGCTGGCTCGATAGCATCAGGGAGTGACTTCTCCGGCATCGGCACCTGCAGCCAGTAATACCTGGCCAGGGCTCATCTCTGCACTGATCAACGGCGACGACCTTGCAGTGGGCAACACAGAGTGGGCCATGAACACGATCATGTCCGGTGAAGCGACTCCCGCTCAGATCGCCGGCTTCCTTGTTGCGCTTCGTGCCAAGGGAGAGACGGTGGAAGAATTGGCCGGCTTGGTTGCGGCCATGGTCCAGCACGCCAATCCGATCGATATTTCCGGTGAGAAGCTGGACATCGTAGGAACCGGCGGGGACCGGTTGAACACCGTGAACATCTCCACCATGGCCGCGCTCGTGGCCGCTGGAGCCGGGGCCAAGGTGGTGAAGCACGGCAATCGGGCTGCGTCGTCCACATCAGGATCGGCCGACGTTCTGGAAGCCTTGGGCGTCCGCTTGGATCTTTCGATCGAGCAGGTAGCGCGGAACGCCGAAGAGGCGGGAATCACTTTTTGCTTTGCCCAGGTCTTCCACCCGTCGTTCCGGCATACAGCTGTTCCGCGCCGCGAACTGGCTGTACCCACGGCCTTCAATTTCCTAGGGCCGATGACCAATCCTGCGCACGTGCAAGCCTCCGCCGTGGGCGTAGCGAATGCCCGCATGGCGCCGTTGGTGGCAGGAGTTCTGGCCCGCCGAGGCAGCCGGGGCCTGGTGTTCCGTGGTGACGATGGACTGGATGAATTGACCCCCACGGGCCCCTCCACCGTCTGGGAGATCAGGAACGGAGCAGTCAGGGAACAGGTGTTTTCGCCTGAAGACCTGGGGATCCGCCCCTCGACCGTTGCGGACCTTCGCGGTGGGGATGCTGCTGCCAATGCGGCAGTAGTGCGCGAAATCCTGGAAGGTAAGACGGGTCCGGTGCGTGATGCCGTTCTGCTGAACGCCGCGGCTGGGCTGGTGTCAATCGACCTCGACGCCGACGGGAGCCTTGAGGAGCGGATGCGCACCGCTTTTGCAAGAGCAGCAGAGTCCGTTGACTCCGGTAAGGCCGCCGAAGTACTCGCTAAGTGGATAGCCCTCAGCCAAAGCTGACGATGGGCGGCCCCGCCGTTATTCGGAGTTGTTACTCGAATCCGAGCGCGAAAGCTGCATCAAGGTCGTGCTGTGAGTACGCCCGAAAAGCGATGTGAGTGGTGGTGTGGACCACTGAAGCAACCTTCGACAGGCGATCGGCGATCACGTCGGCTAGTTCGTCGTGCTTGGTCACCCTTGCCACCGCGATGAGATCCCATTCGCCGGTGACAGAGTAGACCTCACTGATGCCCTGAATGGCCGAGATCTGTTCGGCGGTCTCCGGTATGCGTGAGGCATCGGTTTTGATCAGGACGAAAGCGGTGATCACGTGGGGCCTTTCCGGAAATGCATCGTTGCGGACGGTTTCCAGCCTAGTGCATTCCCGCTTGGCGTGGCTTGATCACGCCCGGCGTTGCCGCTTACGCGACGCCCGCAGTAGCAGCGTCGCAAGGACCCGGTACCCGAGAAGGAATACGCCAAGGCTGATCAGCGCCACGAGGACAAAAGGCACTACGACGGTTTGGCCAGTGACAGCCCTCAACAACATTCCAACCAGCACCGCACCGATCCAGATGCTCACCCCGGATGGCCATACAGCCAAGGGTGCACCCCACGCGCGAGTGACCACCCACGCAATTGCCGCTCCGGCCAGGAACGGCCATGCTGTGGCGAAGGCTCCCGAAATGATGTCTCCGCGGGCGTGTGCGTCGCGGCCGATGGCGGCGAAGACAAGAATCAGCAGAAGGTCGGCAATAGCTGCGGGAATCCACAGTCGAGATGGTGAAGACATACTGCCGACACTATCCGGGCCTTCCTTCATGCGCGAAGCCGGCTCCTGGGCCACAGCCCTTGCGTGTGGTCCGATGGGCCGTCACCATGAGGGCAGGTGCCCACGCGGCAGCGCAGATTTGTGGCAGCGCAGTTTTGGAGGATGCCGTGCGATTTGTCCAGGTGGCCCAGCATGCCGAAGATCTTCAAAGGGCAGCGGCTTTCTATGCAGTGCTGTTGGACGCCGAACCGAGTGCCATCTTTGATCCGCCCGGCCTCCTGTTCTTTGATGTCGGCGGGGTTCGCCTCCTGTTGGAGAAAGGTGCACCGTCGGCGCTCGTTTACTTCGAGGTGGCAGATCTTGAAGGAACCGTGGCAGATTTTCGGCGCAGGGGAGTGCGCATCATCGCCGAGCCGCACGTGATCCATATGCATGAAGACAGCACTTTGGGTCCCGCCGGCTCGGAAGAGTGGATGGCCTTCATCGAGGACAGTGAGGGCAACACCGTGGGCCTGGTGAGTCGGATACGCGTGTCGGGGGACTGACTAGCAGTGACCGCTCCATCACCACGGCACCTGGTACCGGGCCAGCCAAGGCCCTTTCCGCCGTCGGGCGTTGTGTGGGCGATCGCACGGTACTAACCTCTGACGGGGGACAGGCTGTTCCCGACGCGTCCCTGGAGGAGCCGCAGATGCAGAAGATTTCCACTTGTTTATGGTTCGACGGGCAAGCGGCTGAAGCTGCCCGGTTTTACACATCGACTTTCGATCATTCATCCATGGGACAAACCATGCAGGGGCCCGATGGAGAGGCGCTCACTGTTGAGTTCGAGATCGAGGGCAGTCAGTTCATGGGCCTCAACGGGGGACCGGCATTCTCGTTCAATGAGGCTGTGTCGCTGGTGGTCAATTGCGATTCTCAAGAAGAGGTGGACAAATACTGGGACGCCCTGCTTGTCGGCGGTCAGGAGAGTCAATGCGGATGGCTAAAGGACAAGTTCGGCCTGTCGTGGCAGATCGTTCCCACGGCCATGAACGGACTGTTGGCAGGCCCCGATCCCGAAGGTTCACAGCGTGCCCTCGAGGCCATGATGAAGATGCGAAAGCTTGACATCAATGTTCTGCAAAGGGCGTACGACGGCGACTAAACGCTGTGGGGGACAGGCGCCGCCTGGCGCTGTTAGCATTGCCGCACGATGACGTGTGACTATCACAACAATGAGGAGAACTGACCAATGACGACCCGCCTCAACCCGTACATTTCATTTCGGGATAACGCACGCGATGCAATTACTTTCTACGAGTTCGTCTTTGGCGGCGAACTAAACATCAGCACCTTCGGCGACTACCAGGCCAGCGAGGATCCAGCAGAAGCCAACAAGGTCATGCATGCCATGCTGGAGACCCCAAGCGGATTGACATTGATGGCTGCCGACACGCCCACCGGAATGGAGTACAACCCTGGTGACAACATTTCGGTCTCCTTGAGTGGAGACTCGGCGGATGAAGCGGAGCTCCGCGGGTACTGGGACAAGCTGATCGACGGCGGAACCGTGACAGTCCCGCTGGAGATGGCGCCTTGGGGTGACACCTTCGGAATGTGCGTAGACAAGTTCGGCATCGGCTGGCTGGTCAACATTGCAGGAGCACAGCAGGCCCAATAACGCTGCTCGTGGCCGGCCGGAAGTCCGGCGGCCTAGGACAACAACAGGGATGCCTATCCGGATTGCCGGATGGGCATCCTTTTTGGTTCCCGGCCCGATTGAGCACACGGCTGCAGCTCGCCTGCTTGTCACAGAGTCTGTTGATGTTGTCACAAATACTGTCTGAGAAATGAAGTAAGTGAGATAGTTGTGTCAAGTAAACGGCTGGTTAAGGATTTGTAATCGTTCAATCCTGCCTTGTCGCGGTAGCGTCTGCGTGATAACGTTTCGCTTGCTATTGCATATGGGGGTTCCACAAGTTATTTACGTAGCGGTTAGGCCGTCATTTACGTAGATTTACTAATTGATCTCAAGGGAAACAAATGAAAAAGACCATCACAACTCTTATGGTTGCGGGAACCGTCATGTTCGCTGGTATTGCACCAGCCGTAGCCAGCACCTACCCGGCACCAGGCAATGAGCAAGGAACCGTCTCCGACGGCACGATTGACCGCGGTGAAACCATCACCTTCTCCGCCAGCGGATACATCCCAGGCGAAACAGTCGACATAACTTTCGAGAAGAGGGGCGGACCACAGGGGAGCGCTCCAGCGAACTTCGGCGTTATCGCCAACGGTGATGGCGCCATCACTACGAGCGTCACTTTCGAAGATGCGGGTAGCTACATGATCACAGCGGTTGGTTCAGAGTCCGGAGTTACTCGGTCTGCACGGGTGGCTGTAAACAACGGCAACCACGGACGCGGAAACAACGGCAACCACGGACGCGGAAACAACGGCAACGGTAAGGGAGGTGGCAACCATGATTCCGATTTCGTTGCTGTCTCCAGCGTCACAGACGCTCGTGCAGCAGCAGGGCCGGAGAAGTTGGCTACTGATCCCGGCCTCATTGTTTGGGGGCTGGCTGGAGCAGGCGTCCTGGCAGCGGGCGCCGCATCGGTAGTGATTGCACGCCGACGCTCTGGCGCCACGCCGTCCGATTAGACATTATCCATAAAGGCAGGGTGGGTGTCTCTTTGAGGGAACACCCGCCCTGTTTTGCTGCAACCCGCGAATTTTGCTGACTACTCGAAAGCGGCAGGGTGGCCATCGATTTTTGGTTTTGAAAATTTCGTTGAATTACCTGAATAAATCGAGTTGAATTGGTGGTCGTCTACCATAATGCGCGCGTGGACGTTTAGCGCACGCAAATGGCAAGTGCCGTCAACTGCCGTCAACTCCCAGTAGCGGCCCGATTGCTTCCTGTATGCGCGGTTTTCCATGCCAACCTGGTGGATGTGATGTAACTCCGGCCCGTCGGTTATGGCCCAGAATCGTGCCGGGTTCGTTTCGCCCTGGGGAGTGTCAATCACTTCTTTACTTTACATAATGTAGATTATCGGCGTTATGGGAGTGTCTCTGGGAAGCGGGTGGGGCTGGTTGGTGTGGTCGCTATGAATGCCTTCCGAGCGACCACACCAATGGACGCGTTACGCCGAGACGTAAGCAGCCAGATGCTTGCCCGTTAGCGTTGGCTTATCCGCCACGAGCTCAGCCGGCGTTCCTGCGAAAACGATGTTGCCGCCGTCGTGTCCGGCGCCTGGTCCAAGATCAATGATCCAGTCAGCATGTGCCATGACAGCTTGGTGGTGTTCGATGACAATCACCGATTTTCCGGACTCAACAAGACGATCCAGCATGCCCAGCAGGTTTTGGACATCAGCCAGGTGCAGGCCGGTGGTCGGTTCGTCCAGGATGTAAATGTCTCCATTTTCGGACATCTGCGTTGCCAGCTTGAGCCTCTGGCGCTCACCACCGGACAATGTGGTGAGTGGCTGCCCCAGCGTTAGGTAGCCAAGGCCAACATCGGCAAGGCGATCGAGAACCTTGTGGGCAGCCGGGGTCCGGGCTTCGCCCTCGCTGAAGAACACTTCAGCCTCATCCACAGACATTGCAAGCACCTCTGCAATATTGCGTCCACCCAGCCGGTACTCCAGCACAGACGCCTGAAAGCGCTTTCCTTCACACTCTTCACAGGGCGACTCAACCGTGGCCATCACACCCAGGTCCGTGTAAATCACACCCGCTCCGTTACACGTTGGGCACGCGCCCTCGGAGTTCGAACTAAACAGTGCCGGCTTGACACCGTTGGCCTTCGCAAAAGCCTTACGGATGGGTTCCAGCAGGCCTGTATACGTGGCGGGGTTGCTTCTGCGGGATCCGCGGATGGCGCCCTGATCAATCACCAGGACACCGTCTCGCTTGGCTACGGAGCCGTGAATCAGCGAACTCTTGCCGGACCCAGCCACCCCGGTGAGGACGCAGAGAACGCCAAGGGGGATGTCGACGTCGACGTTCTTAAGGTTGTTTGTTGAGGCGCCCCGGATTTCCAAATGACCTGAGGCGGAACGCACACTGTCCTTAATGGACGCCCGATCATCCAAGTGGCGCCCGGTGATGGTGTCGCTCCCCCGCAATCCCTCAAGGTCGCCCTCGAAGCAAACCGTGCCGCCTCCGGTCCCGGCGCCAGGACCCAGGTCAACCACGTGATCAGCGATCGCGATGGTTTCCGGCTTGTGTTCCACCACCAGCACCGTGTTGCCCTTATCGCGAAGCTGCAGCAGCAACTGGTTCATTCGCTCGATGTCGTGTGGGTGCAGGCCAATGGTTGGTTCGTCAAAGACGTAAGTAATATCCGTGAGGGACGACCCCAAGTGCCGGATCATCTTTGTCCGCTGGGCCTCTCCCCCGGACAACGTTCCCGCGGGTCGGTCAAGGGATAGGTAACCCAATCCGATTCCGGCGAAAGAATCAAGGAGGTGCTGGAGACCCTTGAGCAGAGGAGCTACGGAGGGCTCATCAAGTTCGCGAACCCAGTCTGCGAGGTCGCTGATTTGCATGGTGCACACGTCAGCGATGCTCTTGCCCTTGATTTTGGAGGACCTTGCCTCGGGGCTCAACCTTGTGCCTTCGCATTCGGGACATGTGGTGAAGGTTATGGCCCGCTCCACGAAGGCGCGAATGTGCGGCTGCAAGGCGTCTACATCCTTGCTGAGCATCGACTTCTGGATCTTGGGAATCACGCCTTCGTAGGTGAGGTTTATCCCCTCCACTTTGATTTTGGTGGGCTCACGGTAGAGGAGGTCGTGGAGTTCCTTCTTGGTGAACTTTGCGATGGGCTTGTCCATGTTGAAGAACCCTGAGCCGCTGAAGATGCGTCCATACCAGCCATCCATGGTGTAGCCGGGGATGGTGAGGGCGCCTTCGCTCAAGGATTTGGTGTCGTCGTAGAGAGCCGTGAGATCAAAGTCGTTGACCGACCCCATCCCCTCACAGCGGGAACACATGCCGCCCAAGCGATTGAACGTGGCCTTCTCGGTCTTGGTCTTGCCTTCTCCGCGTTCCACTGTGATGGCGCCGCTGGCCTTTACCGTGGGCACGTTGAATGAGTAGGCGTTGGGCGAACCAATGTGGGGCTGGCCAAGGCGGCTGAACAAAATCCGCAGCATGGCATTGGCGTCCGTGGCGGTACCCACGGTCGAGCGCGGGTTGGAGCCCATTCGCTCCTGGTCCACGATGATCGCCGTCGTCAAGCCTTCAAGCACGTCGACGTCGGGCCTCGCCAAGGACGGCATGAAGCCCTGTACAAAAGCGCTATAGGTTTCGTTGATCATGCGCTGCGACTCTGCGGCGATGGTCGCGAAGACCAGTGAACTCTTCCCGGAGCCGGAGACGCCCGTGAACACCGTGAGCCGGCGCTTCGGGATCTCAATGCTGATGTCTTTCAGGTTGTTTTCACGTGCACCTTGGACCCGGATCAAATCGTGGGTGTCCGCAACATGGGACCCGGGAGATTGCGTGTCCGTGCTCGTGGCAATAGTCATGATTTCTCCATCTGTTAGGCGGCGTTGCCCAACAGTCCCCCGTCGGCGTCGCCTGGCTCTCTCTGACCGGCAACGGTCAGTACGTTTGATTCTGCCATTGTCTTCCTCGGTTTACTCGCTAAGAATGAAGCATGCCGGTATACATGAGGTCCCTTGAAACCGCCGTTCCGCAAACCATCCTTGTCCAGCAGCAAGCCCGTGACGTTTTCGCATCCCAACCCGGGCTTACAAGGCTGGGAACGCGCCTCGTGAGCACTTGTTTCGACTCAGCAGCCATAGACACCCGGTACACCGCTGTAGCTGAGCTCAGCCTTGATGCACATCCTGAGAATCCGCAGTTTTTCGACCCCGAGACCAATCGGGTCCTGAGCCCCAGCACGAAAGTCCGGAACGAGATCTTTGCAACTGAAGCCACCAAGCTGTTCGTGGAGGCAGGCAAAGCCGCAGTGGCTCAAGCGCCGGGGATCGACCTGGATGACATCACGCACGTCATCACCGTGTCCTGCACAGGATTTTTCAATCCCGGTCCGGACTACAAGGTGGTCAGGGCTCTGGGGCTCAACCCTGCCGTCCAGCGCTACCACCTTGGATTCATGGGCTGCTATGCAGCTTTCCCCGCGCTCAAGGCAGCCAAACAGTTTTGCCTTGCCGACCCCACTGCGGTTGTCCTGGTGATTTGCGTTGAACTCTGCTCCTTGCATGTGCGGACCTCAAACGACCCGGACACGATCATGGGGTCCGCGATATTCGGCGACGGCGCGGCGGCCGCCGTCGTAACTGCGCGGGAACTGCAGGGACCCGAGCCGGCCATCCGGCTGGACCACTTTGAGACGGTCCTGACGCCTGTGGGCGAGGAAGCGATGGCCTGGAACATCGGCGACGAAGGATTTGAAATGGTCCTGGGCTCGTACGTCCCCCACATTATCGAGGAACACATCACCGGTGCCCTGGCGCCGTTGCTCGCCAAGGATCCTTCAGTGGCGGGCCTCCCCTACCGCGACATTACCCACTGGGCCATCCATCCCGGCGGCCGCAGCATCCTGGACAAGGTCGAGTCGAAGTTGGAACTCACCCAGGAGCAGTTGGTTCCGGCGCGGGAAACACTGAGGGAATACGGGAATATGAGCAGCGCTACTGTGTTGTTCGTCCTGAAGTACATGCTGGAGCAGCCGGTCAGTGAACGTGAGGAGCGTATCTGTTCCATGGCGTTCGGCCCCGGCCTGACGGTGGAGACGGGACTTTTTACACTGGTCTCTCCCGCCCTGTGAGGCCTTGGGGATCCCTCCAGGAGAGGGACCTGCACGCCGTCGAGGAGATGGACAAAGCTGACTGCGATCCCAGGCGCCTTAACAGGACCTACGCTCGTTTTCCTGTGGTGAACAGGCTGTTATCGGGGTGGCACGGGACGTATCGTCGACGACTCCGTCCGCTGTTGGTAACCAATGGTTCGGCGTCCGTGCTGGACATCGGAGGTGGCAGCGGTGATGTGGCTCGGAGCCTTGCGCGGTGGGCCCGGCGGGATGGCTTCAGGCTCACAGTCACAGCGATTGACCCGGATGAGAGAGCCTTTGCCTTCGCCTCCAAAGCGCCTCGCGTGGAAGGTGTCAGCTACCGTAAGGCACACAGCTCCCAGCTGGTCGCTGAAGGGCGGAAATTCGACGTCGTCATCTCCAACCACATCCTTCACCACCTGGAACCGGGGCAGCTTGCGGCGGTCCTCCACGATTCAGAGTTGCTAAGCCGGGGGCTTTGCCTCCATAACGACCTCACTCGCAGCAACATCGCGTACCTGTTGTTCCTTGCGGGCTTTTGGCCGTTGGGCGTCGGCTCCTATATTTGCGGGGATGGTTTGACGTCCATCAGGCGCAGTTACACCGCGGCGGAACTGAAAGCCGTTGTTCCATCCTCATGGTCAGTGGAACGAAACGGGCCGTGGCACCATCTCCTCTTTCATGAAGGTCCGGTTCGTGAATTTCCCCAAGCTGATGCCAGGCACCCATTGGAGGACCGTGCCTGACGTCGTGATTGTCGGTGCGGGGCCAGTAGGCCTGTTCATGGGGGTTCTGTTGCTCCAGCGGGGGCACCAGGTCCGCATACTGGAGCGCCGGAGCAACAGGAGTAGCAGTTCGAGGGCCATCGGAATCCACCCTCCGGCATTGGCGGAGCTGGCACGCGCGGGAGTCGCCGACCCTTTGGTAACTGCCGGGATCCACATTAGGCGGGGTGTGGCGTACAGCCGGCGACGGCGGGTGGCCGAGCTCGCGTTCGACGGCGACGCTGCCTTTCCCTTCATCCTTGCCGTTCCGCAGATGATCACCGAGGAAGTCCTGGAGTTGGCGGTAAAGGAACTGGATGCTCATGCGGTCGTCCGGGGTGCCGACGTCCAGGAGATCGACGCCACCGGGAGTACCTTGCGAGTCCGCGCAGATTCGCCTTCCGGCAGCTTGGAGGTGGGAGCCCGTTTGGTGATAGCCGCCGACGGAGCGCATTCAACCATCCGTCGACGCTACCTGCCGGGGGTGCCCGCCCGCAGCTATCCGGACTGTTACACCATGGGCGACTTCCCGGATGACACCGGGCATGGCTCCGATGCCGTCTTGTACCTGGAACCCGAAGGAATCGTGGAGTCTTTTCCCCTGCCGGGGGGTGTCCGCAGATGGGTTGTCAGGCTGGGCGCACCGCACAGGAATCCGACGCCGGTGGGGCTCGCTGAGCTGATCACAGCCAGGACCGGTGAGGTGCTGGACATAGCCGGCAACTCGATGCTGAGTGCTTTTGAAGTACGGTCGCGGCTGACTCAGCGCATGGTTCACGGCAGGGTGGTGCTTCTTGGGGATGCGGCGCACGAAATCAGCCCCATCGGAGGGCAGGGAATGAACCTTGGCTGGTTGGATGCTGCAGCTCTGGGCCCCATCATGGATGCATCCCTGCGGGGCGCCAACGTAGGACGCGAAGTGGTGAATTTCGAGAAGTTACGCAGGAAAGCGGCGCTTCGCGCTTCACGTCAGGCAGGGCTCAACATGGCACTGGGCAGACCGCTGCCGCCTCCCGCCATGGCAGCAAGGAACATGCTCTTCGCAAGCGCCCTGGCTGTACCGGCAATTTCAGAACTGGTGGAGCGTCGCTTCACCATGCGTTAGGTATTTCCGGGGCGCGGGCTATTCCGGCGTCGTGTAGTAGCAGTCGTACGTGTCCTGGCTGATGATCAGGCCATCCCGCAACTCGAAGACCGCAGTGCTCCTTGCCCGGATGGTATCGCCGCGGTCCCAGTGCGGCAGGTCAAGAAGCAGTGTGGCTGACCAGTTCATCTCCAGTACCACCCGGTTGTCCTGGCTTGTTGTGCGGACCACCTCAAAACGCTGATCGGAGACGATGTCCTTGCTATGGTCTGCGCCAGCCAACGTTTCTGCCAAGTTCCGCGTGGAGCCCGTTTTGGACAGGGCGTGCGGCCACTCCGTGAGCTTGAAATCGTCGGCCAGGAAAGGCCGCAGTTCAGCAGCCCCGCCACCGGCTTCAACCGTTCGAACAAACCCGAGTACACAATCCAAAGGGGTGGAATCGATCATTCGTCGAGCCTAGCCCACACTCGCGAATGCCTTCATCGCGTTAGGCTCACTGTATGACGCACCAACCTCATCCTGAGGCCACGAGCCCCGCCACGGACTACAACCCCACCCGGATACGTGACGCTGTCCGACGGTTGCTTGATGCAGACGGGCTCCCGACCATTGTGCAGGCCGGGCACCCCGTACTGCGGCAGTTGGCGGCCCCGTATGACGGCCAGGTTGATGATGCCGAGTTGGCCGCTTTCATCGAACGAATGAGGGACGTCATGCATGACGCCCCGGGCGTTGGACTGGCCGCCCCACAGCTGGGCATCCCCCTGCAGCTGGCCGTCCTTGAAGACAAATATGAGGTGGACCCGGAGTCTGCGGCAGTGCGTCACAGGGAACAGCTGGAATTTTTCGCGGTCATCAACCCGGAGTACCGTCCACTCGGTACTGAGACGGCCTCGTTTTATGAAGGGTGCCTCTCCGTCAGCGGGTATCAGGCTGTTGTGACACGACACCGGAACGTCGAGTTGCGCTACACAAGTCCCGCGGGCGAACCCGTGGAAGAGTGGTTCTCGGGGTGGCAGGCCCGCATTGTGCAACACGAAACGGACCATCTCCACGGCATCCTGTATCTGGACCGGGCCGAACTGCGCTCCCTTTCCAGCAATGCTGAACACTCGGCCCGGTGGTTCGCGCCGGAGATTGACGAGGCCCGCCGGGCTCTGGGATTCCTTCGCTGACGTAGAATCCGGCCAGTACGGCTACGGCTGGTCCTCTGGTTGATTGGCATCCGTTGGAAGGTACTGCGCCCACCAACGGAGAATGTGGTCAAAGCGCTGCCTCCGGTGATGTGGCGTCCCGGACCGTGACAACTCGTGGTCTTCCCCAGGAAAGATCAGCAGGGAAGTGTCCACGCCCTGGGCCTTCAAATGTGCGTAGTACCGCTGACCCTGTTCGATGGGGCACCGTAGATCGTTCTCGCTGTGAATAACCAAGGTAGGTGTATCGACACGCGAAACTACGGCCATGGGACTTTGGGCCGTCATCTGTTCCGGTGTCCCTCCGGTGTATTCGGCCCCGAAGAACCAACCGATGTCCGCGGAACCCGAAAAGCTGACAGGGTCCAGGAAGCCGCGCTCCACAATCGCACCCTTGAACCTGTGATCGTGGGCGATGGTCCAGGCGGTCAGGTAGCCACCATAGGAACCCCCCATGATCCCCACCCGGTCTTTATCCAAGGCGTCAAAGGAGGCCAACGCTGAGTCGAGGAACGCAAGCACGTCCTGCATATCCAGCGTCCCCATACGTTCCTTGATGGCGCGCCCATGGGCCTGGCCGTAGCCGGCGGACCCTCGTGGATTGCACATGACAACTGCGTACCCTGCAGCGGCGTAAACCTGCGCTTCATCGAAGAATGCGCCTGTGTACTGGGAGAAGGGGCCGCCATGGATGGTGAGCAGGACCGGGTGTGGGCCTGGGCCATCAGGCAAGGCGACCCAACCATGAAGGGGGTGTCCGTCGGTGGATTCGGCGTCGAAGTCCAGAGGTTCCGTTACACGGGAGTTGTTGCGCAGGATGGCGGAGAAGTCCGTGAGGAGGCGGATCTCTCCCCGTTCAAGTGACGCGACATCTCCCACGGTTGAGGAATCGGAGAAACTTACGGCAATTTCCCCGTTGGCAGCCACCGTCGCCCCGACAACTACCCGGGCACCGTGGACCAGGGGTGTGATCCCACCTTCCGCCGTCACGTCCAGCAGTTCGACACTTCCCAACGCTGTGTTCAGCACCAGCACACTGGCTGGTCCGCTGGGTTCCAGCGGACCGGACACGTCCAAATGTTCCTCGTCGGTCAGCGCCGCAGCCTCTCCCCCTGCGATGGGCATGACGTACAGAACAGAATTCCGAGCCACAAAGTCCTTGCCGGTGTGTCCTAAGTTCTGGGCCACGTAAAACAGCCAACGGCCGTCCGTGGAGGCACGGACAGCCGTGACAGTCTGCAACGTCTTGTTGGAAGGTTCGACGACGGTCGGCTGGCCGCCGCCGGCGCCGATCCGGTAGACGGAGGTGACCAGGTCGTCGTCGTGCCCTTCATGGAGGGCGGCAACGAAGTACAGGTGGGAGCCGTCAGCTGAAAAGCACGGCGACTCGTGGTCCGAGTCGCCGAACGTCACCTGCTGTGCAGTAGGAACCCGTGTACCCGTCCGCGTCGGCTGTTCATGGGCGGCCCTCCCGCGCGGAATAACCACCGGTTCGCCGCCCAGCTCCGGGACTTCAACCACAAACAGCTGCTGACGCTGATCTGCCGTATAGCCGAGGCCATTCATCCTGTATTGGTTGGTGGTGATCAGGCGGGCATCTTCACCGCCGGATGGGACTCCATCCACCGTTCCATAACGGCCTTGCTCGGGCACGCGGGCCTCGAACGCGATGCGGTGGGAGTCCGGCGCCCACACGAACCCACCCACGCCGGCCTGCTGGTCCGTGATCCGTTGTGGCTCGCCACCCGCGGCCTCCACGACGAATAGCTGCGGCTTGCCGTCCGGGTCGCTCCTGAGGAACGCCAATACCAGGCCGTCGGGAGAGAAAGCCGGGGAACTGTCCCGGAAGCCGCGCGTGATGCGTCGCGGATACTTGGTGGTGTCCAAAGGAATGCTCCACAGCTGGCCGACATAGCTGTCAGCATCAAAGTCCGGCCTCACGACGGAAACCACCGCCTTGCTGCCGTCGGGGTGGATTGCCGGGGCGGACACGGTGTTCAGCAGATGCAATTGCTCGGGTTTCACGTTGGTGAGCCTAGCCCGGCGGTTCCACGCCCGGCACCAGACACTCCGTCCGCCGTAGGATTGAAGCCATGTTGTCCCACGCTGTTGCTGCCCTCCGCTGTCCTGTTTGCCAAGGGACGTTCCAGCTCAGGGAAGGCCAGCAGCGGACTCTCGCTTGTGAGGCCGGACACCTGTTCGACGCCGCTAAACAGGGCTACTTCAACCTGCTGACAGGCAAAGGCACGGTCTTCGAAGCCGATTCTGCGGACATGGTGGCAGCCCGTCACAGGTTCCTGGAGGCCGGACACTACTCCGGACTTGCCCGAGCCCTTGCCCAAGCCGCCGCCGGACCACTTCAACGTCCCGACGCGCTGGTTCTGGACGCCGGAACCGGGACCGGGCACTACCTGGCCGCGGTCCTTCAGATGTCAGGGGCGACGGGAATCGGTGTGGACATTTCCAAGTTCGCACTGAGGCGCGCCGCCCGGCTCAATCCGCAGGCCGCCAACCTTGTTTGGGATGTTTGGCGTCCGCTGCCCATGGCGGATAACACTGCGGACGTGGTCACAGTGGTCTTTGCCCCGCGAAACCCCGCCGAGTTTGCCCGTGTGCTGCGCCCCGGGGGCTCGTTGATTGTTGTGACACCCAGGCCAGGCCACCTCGCTGAGATCGCAGCCCGGACAGGGATGCTTGGCATTGAAGAGGGCAAGGATGAGCGGCTGGCAGAATCCATGAAGGGCTATTTTGACTCTGGCACCAGCCAAAGCCTGGACCTTCCCTTGCTGCTGAGTGGCCAGGAGGTAGCTGACCTGGCCTATATGGGTCCGGCCGGGCACCATCTGAATCGTGGGGAGTTGGCCGAATTGGCAACCTTGGAAGGTTCCGTGGCAACCACAGCGAAGTTCCGGATCAGCGAATTCGTCGTCTCCTGACGTGGGACGGAACGTCGGGCTAGGATGGAGGAACAGTGACTGTGATCCCGCTCGCGGGATCCGGGACCAAGGGGGAAATGATGTTTGAATGGCTCGGCGAGAATTGGTGGGCCCTCTGGCTCACGGTCTTCCTCGCGTTCGCAGTGGTGGAGATGCTTACCCTCGACCTCTTCTTCATCATGCTGGGCGGCGGTGCCCTTGCCGGGCTGATCGCTGACTTCGCGGGGGCCGACTTCTGGCTCCAAATCGTGATCTTCTCAGTGGTCTCCCTCCTGATGATTGTCTTTGTCCGGCCCGTAGCAATGAAGCACCTTCACAAGGGACCGGCGGAACAGCGCAGCAATATCGACCGGCTCATCGGTCAGTCCGCTCTGGTCATTGAAGCCGTGAGCGGAACCAGCGGACTCGTGAAGATCGGCGGAGACGTGTGGAGCGCCCGCAGCACGGCCGGTGTTCTCGACGCCGGTTCGACGGTCCAGGTCACCAGGATCGACGGCGCGACGGCGGTAGTAGCCTCGCCTGCCGAGAACAGCCCGCGCTAGGCGCGCCTTTGAATTTCAGCGGTTGCCGATCCGGGCAGCCTGCCCGGGTCCAGTCGCATCAAACCACGCAATTGGGGAATGAAGGAGATGTATGGACGGCTTAGGAGGAACAGCAGCGGCAATTGTGCTGATTGTTCTCGTCATTTTTGTCATCATCGTGTTGGTCCGTTCGGTAAGGATCATCCCGCAGGCACGTGCCGGCGTCGTTGAACGCCTCGGCAAGTATCAGCGGACGCTCAACCCGGGACTAACCATCCTGATCCCGTTCGTCGACCGGCTGCTGCCGTTGCTTGACCTGCGTGAACAGGTGGTGTCGTTCCCGCCTCAGCCGGTCATTACCGAGGACAACCTGGTGGTCTCGATCGACACCGTTGTCTACTTCCAAGTCACTGATCCCCGGGCGGCAACCTACGAGATCGCCAACTACATCCAGGCCGTGGAGCAGTTGACCACCACCACACTTCGTAACGTGGTGGGCGGGCTCAACCTCGAAGAAGCCTTGACCTCCCGCGACCAGATCAATGGCCAGCTGCGTGGTGTCTTGGACGAAGCTACGGGCCGCTGGGGAATCCGCGTGTCCCGAGTCGAGCTGAAGGCGATTGATCCGCCCCACTCCATTCAGGACTCGATGGAGAAGCAGATGCGCGCGGAGCGGGACCGCCGTGCTGCGATCCTGACGGCTGAAGGCACCAAGCAGTCGCAGATTCTCACCGCCGAAGGGCAACGGCAGGCAGCCATCCTCGCGGCTGAAGGTGACGCGAAGGCGGCCATCCTCAGGGCAGACGGTGAAGCCCAAGCCATCCAGAAGGTCTTCGACGCCATTCACAAGGGCAACCCGGACCAGAAGCTCCTTGCGTACCAGTACTTGCAGACACTCCCCAAGATCGCCGAGGGAAGCTCGAACAAGCTCTGGATCATCCCGAGTGAAGTCGGTGAGGCGCTCAAGGGTATCGGCGGCGCCCTTGGAGGCAACAACGGTGACTCCCCCGTTGGTCTCTTTGGAAACAATGAACAGTCCGGGACTTCAGACCCGGCAGCAGCAGTCCCGCAGCATCGGCCAGCTGAATAATCCACTGTCGCAGGGTCAACGAGCGGTCAGCCATTCAGGCTGACCGCTCGTTGTCTGTTGGTTCCTTTTGAGTAGTTGGCGATGATCCGCGTATAATGGGATATTTGTCCGGCTGGTTCAGCGTGGATGGAACATTAAAGCTTGGCCAGGCGTTGCAATTAGTGATGCAAGGTGTGCAGAAGTAGTCCGTAAGGATCGTGAAAACGGCTTACGGCTAGCGCGGAGTTCCTGCTCCGCGAACAGACAGAGGGAGTAATCATGAGCGATCGCAGCCTGCGGGGTATGCGTCTTGGCGCCCAAAGCATGGAAACAGAATCCGGCGTTGAACCGGCACCGCGCCAGCGGGTCGAGTACCGTTGCGAGGATGGCGAGCAGGTCTTCGTGACCTTCTCCTCCGAAGCCGAAATTCCCCCCGTATGGGTTTCCAAGACCGGCAAGGAAGCGCTGCTGGTTGATGGCGAGCGACCTGTGGACGCCAACGAGAAAGCTGTCCGCACCCACTGGGACATGCTCCTGGAACGCCGCAGCCTTCCCGAGCTCGAGCAGATCCTCGAGGACCGTCTGAACATCCTGCGTGAGCGCCGTGGAGAGCGCCGCTCCGCATAATATCGGTTGCTGATTTAAAGACAAAGGCCGGGTCCGGTTCCTCTTGGGAACCGGACCCGGCCTTTCTGCTTGGAAAGGTACGAGCTACTTTGCCACTGCGGGCGACTTGCGCGTGAGTTTTTCCCAACGTGCTGCCAGTCCCCATTTGGTGACGTTGATCATGGCTTCCACGACGATGTTGCCGCTCATCTTCGATGCCCCGAGCTCACGTTCGACGAAAGTGATGGGACGCTCCTCGATGCGCAGGCCAAGCTTGGCCACGCGCCACGCGAGGTCAACCTGGAAGCCGTAGCCAACCGACTCCACTTCGTCCAGGTTGAGCGCCTCCAGCGTGCTGCGGCGGAATGCCCGGTAGCCTCCTGTGACGTCCTTGATCTTGACGCCGAGCATGATGCGGGCGTAGGTGCTGCCGATGCGGGAGATTGCCTGGCGGTAGAGCGGCCAGTTAACCACGCTGCCACCGGGAACCCACCGGGAGCCCATGGCGAGGTCTGCACCCTCCTTGACGGCGTCGAGCAGAAGCGGCAGTTGCTCCGGCTTATGCGAACCGTCGGCGTCCATTTCAACCAGGACGTCATAGCCTGCAGCCAGTCCCCACTTGAAGCCGGCGATGTAGGCGGCCCCAAGGCCTTCCTTGCCCTTGCGATGCAGGACATGCACCTGGCTGTCCTCTGCCGCGAAGCCGTCGGCAAGCTTTCCCGTGCCGTCAGGGCTGTTGTCGTCGACCACCAGGACATCGGAGTCGGGTACTGCTGCGCGCAGCCGTCCCAATGTCACGGGGAGCGATTCCAGCTCGTTGTAGGTGGGAATGATCGTCAGGACACGCAAGAAGAGGCCTTTCCTTGATGGAGCGGTCAGTGTGCCGGAGCAGCCTGGCGGCTGGCGTTCTGGCGCAACTCTCCATTATAGGACGACGGCAAGGATTCATTTGGCGGTTGTGGTCCCGGACACATTGTCCGGGTACAGGCAGAACAATGATGGGCAGACCTGGCTTCGTTCATTGCCCCAGTTCAGGCGCCGCACGGCAGCGGCAAAATCCTGCCTCACACCCTCAGCGACTCGTGGGCGAACAACTCTCGACCCTCGCGCACTGTCTGAAGGCAACGGGGGTCGCTGCCGGTGTCCAGGGCCGGCAAAAGGGGCGTCCGTGCCCGTGGATCAGTGCTCCAGGACTGAACGCGGCTATCAGCCACCTGGACCATCAGTTCGTCCACTTCCCACACAGCGAAACTGGCCGGCGCGCCCGGGACCAATTGGCCCATCAGCGGGTTCCGGTGTTTGGTAGCCCGCCACCCCGCCCGTGTATGGCCTAAGAATGCGGCACGAGCCGAGATCCTTTGCTCCGGGTTGCTGTGCTCCAGGCAGGCTCGTACGCTCGACCACGGGCGGAGAGGGGTGACAGGGCTGTCACTGCCGAAAGCGATAGGGACGCCGCTTGCGTAGAAGGAAGCAAAGGGGTTCATCGTTTGGCTGCGGCCACCCAGGCGCTGTTCGTAGAGCCCGCCCGGGTGACCCCACGCAGCATCGAAGCCGGGCTGCACGCTGACCGACACTGAGTACTTGGCCAGCCGGTCGATGGCGGACTGGTCAGCCATCTCCACGTGTTCCAGCCGATGGCCGGCTGACCGGAGGCGCTGTTCGCCCACCTCGTCAGCCGCTGCGTCCAATGCTTCCAGCACTGCCCCCAGCCCGGCGTCACCTATGACATGAAACCCAGCCTGAACTCCCAGGAGGGACGTGGCCACAAGGTGTTTGGTGGCATCGGCCACTGACAGGTACAAACTGCCACGTTGGCCCGGTGCATCGGAATAGTCATCCACGAGGGCCGCTGTGCGGGAGCCGATTGAACCGTCAATATTGAGGTCGCCGGCAAGGCCCAGGACCCTCGCGCCTAAACCGTCAAGAATAGCTTGGGCGTGCTCCTCCGAGGTAGCCAACTCGCCCCAATAGGCAAGCACCTCCGGCCGGTTCCCGTGTTCGTTCCAGGACATGGCCATCCTGAGGTCCTCGGCCCCGCAAATATGCGGTGCGGACATCTCGGCCAAGGCGACATATCCGTGCGAAGCGGCCTCCTGTAGGGCTGACTCCTGGTATCCGCGCCGTTCGTGTTCCGGGAACTTCCGTGCAGTCAGCCGGGCGGCCGTATGTGCCGCACGAACAACGCGGGCGGTGCCGGAGAAACCATCGAGGCCATCCAGCCCTGCGGCCGCGGCCAACGACGACGAAACCAGGGCGGAGTGGACGTCGATGCGTGACAGGTAGACAGCCCGCCCGGCAGACGCCCTGTCAATTTCCTCCAAGGTGGGGAGCGTGGAGTCGTGCCACGTCGTTTCATCCCAACCGTGGCCCAGGACTGTGCCCGAGCCGCTGGCGGAGGCAACGGCGTCGAGTAGTTCCTTGGCCGAACGTACGCCGGTGAGCTGCAGTCCGGACAGGGCAAGGCCTGACTCCGTCAGGTGTGCATGGGAGTCCACGAATCCCGGCGCCAGGAGGGCTCCGCGGAGGTCAATGACCTCCATGGATGAGTCAACTATGGAAGTAGCAGCCTGTTCGGAGCCGACCCAGGCAACGGTATCCCCGTCCACCACCAGCGCGGTGGCAAAAGGATCTGCGGCGGTATAGATCGAACCGTTGCGGTACATCGTGACCTTGCGGTCCTTCGCGGTGCGGTCCTGGCCGGCTGGCACGCCTGGCTGATTCATGCGTTGTGCTCCTCGAGCGTTGAAAACATTCAATGAGAGTAGGGGCGCTAAGCCACTGTTGAGTAGGCAACGACGCCGCGTCGCACCAAGTCGATGGACTCGCGGCAAATGCGGGCCAAGCGTGGGTCGAGTTGAGGGATCTTGGCCAGCTGGTCGAGGAGGTCCACCACTTGCTTGGCCCAGCGCACAAAGTCGCCGGCGGCGAGGTCGGTTCCGCTGAGCACGTCCTGAAGATGGCGTCCCTTGGCCCACTTGTACATGGGCCACATCAGGCCGAGTTCCGGTTCGCCGGTCAATGGCAGCCTGTTGCGTTCCTCGGTATCCTCCAGCTGGGACCATTCGCGGATGACGATGTCTATGGCTGATTCCAGGGCAACGCTGGGCATCCTGGGCCGAAGGCCGCGGTCTTCCCGTTTGGCTTGGTAAACCAAGGTGCTGGCAAGCGAGGCCAGTTCGGCGGCGTCGAGGTCGTTGATGGCACCGCGCCGCACAGTCTGGGATATGAGCAGGTCCTTCTCACCGTAGATCCGCCGAAGCCGCTGCCCGTCGAGGCTGATGGTGACATGTCCGGCGTCGTTGGTTTCCAGGTAACCGTAGACAGACAGGACATCGCAGACGCGGTCGAAAGTCTTGGCGATGGTATTCGTCCTGCCTTGGATCTGCCTGACCAACCCATCGGTCTCCCTGCGCAACTTCCACCAACGCTCCGACCACCGTGCATGGTCTTCACGTTCGCTGCAGCCATGGCACGGATGAGCCCGCAGGGCCCGCCGAAGGTCCGCGATCTTCTTCTCCTGATCCGGCAGGCGCGCCCCGAGGCCAAAATCTTCGTGCCTGCTGTTGCGACGGCTGTGGGGTGCGTCCTCACTGATGGCATGCCGCATCGACGAAGCGAGGTCCCGGCGGGATTTGGGGACCTTGGCATTGAAGGACTTGGGAATCCGGATACGCGTCACCGGCGATACCGGACCGTCGAGGTCGTGGACACCGATGCGCCGCAGCTGGTTATCAGAGGTAAGAACGGAGGGCCTTGGTTCCCTGGCGTTGCGGTCCACCTCCAGCACAACGGCATGTCCTGCGAGCCGGCCGCTGTAGATGCTGATGACGTCACCGGGGATCAGGCGCGCGAGGGAATCCGCTATATGGGATTTACGGGCCCGCTGATGGTCGCGGGCGGCGAAATTCTCGGCGTCGCTGAGTTCGCGCCGGAGCTTTGAGTACTCGGTGAAGTCACCCAGGTGGCACTGCATGGACTTGGCATAGCCCGCCAGCGATTCTTCGCGCCCCCGCACCTGCCGGGCAAGGCCTACCACGGAGCGGTCAGCTTGGAACTGGGCAAACGAGGATTCCAGGATTTCACGGGCCCGGACGCGTCCGAACTGGGCAATCAGATTGATGCTCATGTTGTACGTAGGCCTGAAACTGGAGTTCAGGGGGTAGGTGCGTCGGGAGGCAAGGCCGGCTACGGCAGCCGGATCAGTTCCCGGCTGCCACAGCACAACGGCATGGCCTTCGACGTCGATGCCACGACGTCCGGCGCGACCAGTGAGTTGGGTGTACTCCCCCGCCGTAATGTTGACGTGCGCTTCGCCGTTGAACTTTTCCAGTTTTTCAAGCACGACGCAGCGTGCGGGCATATTGACGCCAAGAGCCAGCGTTTCGGTGGCGAAGACTGCCTTGACAAGTCCGTCGGCAAAGAGCTTCTCCACCACTTCCTTGAACGTGGGAAGCATGCCTGCGTGGTGGGCAGCAAAGCCCCTGATGAGACCGTCGCGCCAACCCCAGAATCCGAGGACGTCGAGGTCGTCCGCCGGAATTTCGTGGCTCGCCTCGTCCACCCGCTGGGCAATGATCTGCTGTTCGCGTTCGGTGGTCAGCCAAAGTCCCGATGCTGCGCACTGAGCGACGGCGGCGTCACAGCCGGCTCTGGAGAAGATGAAGGTGATGGCAGGCAGGAGATCCTGACGCCTGAGGCTCTCAATGACTTGCGGACGGCTGGCTTTCCGCACGGGACTGCGCTGCTCGGATTGCTGCCGCTCATCGCGATAACGGTCCTGACGACGCCGACTCCGGCCACCGTGGCCGAACCGGCCGTTCATGTTCATCCGGCTCTCGGAGCGGGCCATGGCCAACAGGTCCGGATTGACCTCGAACTCGGGGCCGGTGACTGCTTGGCGGACTGTGTCTGCAGACGAGCGCTTGGCTGAGGCGCGCCGGTGGTCAGCGGTGACAGGCTCGGCCACCACCTCATGGGCCTCGGAAAGGTCCGGTGCTTCGGTTTCCTGCATTCCCGGGGCTTGGGGCGCAATTTCGTCGAACGTTGTGTCACCGGCAAAGAGATCCACTATTTCACGGCCCACCATGACGTGCTGCCAAAGCGGTACGGGACGGTGTTCGGAGACAATGACGTCGGTATCGCCCCTCACGGTATCCAGCCAGGCGCCGAACTCTTCCGCGTTGGAAACCGTGGCACTCAGCGAGGCAACCTGCACTTCGCTGGGCAAGTGGATGATGACTTCTTCCCACACGGCACCACGGAAGCGGTCGGCCAGGTAATGAACTTCGTCCATCACCACAAACCCAAGATCGCCAAGGGTTTCGGAGTCGGCGTAAAGCATGTTCCTAAGAACTTCGGTGGTCATTACCACTACGGGAGCTTCGCCGTTAATAGTGGTGTCACCCGTAAGCAATCCGACGTTGGCCGACCCGTATTTTGCCGCCAGTTCAGAGTATTTCTGGTTGCTCAAGGCCTTGATGGGAGTGGTGTAAAAAGCCTTGAGTCCGCGTTCCAAAGCCAGGTAGATGGCGAACTCGCCAACTATCGTCTTACCAGCACCGGTGGGGGCCGCCACGAGAACGCCGCGACCCTCCTGGAGGGACCTGCACGCCTCACGTTGGAAGTCGTCCAGTTCAAAGTCCAGGGAACGTGCGAAGGCGCCCAGATAAGTTTTCGACTCAGCCGCACGCTGGGCTGCCGCCTGGTAACGGTCTGATGGAGATGAAGACCCGGAAATGGAGGACATGCATCAAGCCTAGTGGCCCAAGGTCTAGAGATTCTCCAGATCCGTTGCCGGGGTTGCGATGTCTGCAGTGGCTTCAGTCTCAGCCGCCCGCTTGATGGCACGGCGCTCACGGCGGCGGTCATTCAGGACGCAGACACCGATCGCCGCGAAGAACAGGAGCAGCATGGGCGCTGCGAGGTAGAACATGCTCATGGCGTCAGCGCCAGGAGCGGCCATCGCAGCGAACAGGCACACCAGGAAAATGGTGATTCGCCAACTCTTGATGAGCTGCTTGCCCTTTATGAGTCCGGCTAGGTTCAATCCCACCAGCACCACGGGGACGAGGAAGGCGATTCCGAAGGCCAAGAGGAGCCGAAGGACGAAGGCCAGATAGATTTCGGCGCTGATGAAGTTTGAGCCGCCCACCGGAGTGAAGTCGGTCAGGACGCGAACAGCGTTAGGCAACACCAGCCAGGCAAGCAGGACACCGCCGATGAAGAGCGGTACGGCTGCTGCCACGAAGGACAATGCCAGGCGCCGTTCCTTCTTGTGGAGGCCCGGAACGATGAAGGCCCACAGCTGGTAAATCCAGACCGGGCTTGACAGGATCACGCCAAGAAAGACCGACACTTGGACCATGAGGTCGAACGAACTGGCGACGCCATCAAAGTTCAGCGTGGCAGCGCGTCCCTCTTTTTCGTTGAGGTCCTTGATCGGCTTGATCAGCGCCTCCAGGAGAGGCTGGTAGACGATGAAGCCCACCACTGTTCCCAGGATGACGCCGATTGCAGCCTTGAAGAGCCGGTTTCGCAGCTCCTTGAGGTGGTCCAGGAGCGCCATCCGGGCTTCGGGGTTGGCCTTGCGCCCCTTCGTCTCTACCACTTCTCTTTAGACGCGGTTGGAGGGCGGTACGTCAGTCTCGCCGTTGTTCTTGGCCTTGACGTCCGGGTGGCCCACTACTTTGCCTTCCACGGCGTCGGAAGCGTCCTGGGAGTCCTTGGCTTCGGAAGAACCATCCTTCTTCATTTCGCGGACCTCAGACTTGAAAATGCGCATCGACTGCCCAATGCTGCGCGCCATGGACGGCAGCTTCGGCGCTGCAAAGAGCACCAGAGCCAGGACGATGATGATGATGAGATGCCAGCCTTCGAGCCTCATGTGGGGAGGTCCTTTCCTTTTGGATACATCCTACGTCTATCTGAATTCAATGTCGTGCAGGGATTGGGGTTGACCCCGCTCGGCTTTGCGCTTGACGCGTCGTTGACGACGAACTTCCTGACGGAAGGCTTTGGCCGTCAGGTAATCATGACGCATCTGTTCCGGTGAGGCAAAAATTGCGGACCCCGGCGCGGGCCGTGGTTCGGCGGTTTCAACGTCGGAGGTTTCCTGGGAAGGAGCAAGGTTGCTGAAACGTTTACCCGCGGCACCTAAATCATGAACAGTTGACATGAATTTCTTGTACAGGCGATAGCCCAAAGTCAGGTGAAAGAGCAACGACAGGGCTATAAGCGCGATCCACAACAGGATCCAGAACCACCAAGGCATCTGAGTAGTCTAGCCAGCCTTCGTGGTGGAAGGTGAGTTGTATTGCGCGAGGGCCGCGTCGACCCACGCGCGGCTTTCCTGCTGAAGGTGCCCGGGTTCGAGGATCCGAACGCTGCCTCCATGCTGCGAAACGAACATCGGAAGCCACTCGGCGTTGCCGAACCGAACTTCGGCGACCAGACCGCCGTCGGGCAGTTGAGCGGTGCGTTCGGCGTAGTAGTCGTCAGCCAATCCGGCTCCCTGACGGGTCAGTTGGAGGACAACCAGCACGTCATCGTCGCTGGGCGTGAACAGCCGGGCCGGAAAATCCTGCCCTGCCGTTGCCGGCATGGACACGGCGCGGCCGTTGGCCTCCAACGCTTCTACCCGGTCCAGCCGGAAGTTCCTGATTCCGGCCTTGCTGTGGCAGTACGCCTCGAAGTACCACGTATTGTCCAGCGAGTAGAGCCGCAGCGGGTCCACGTCACGTTCGGTCACTTCGTCGCGTTGCAGTGAGAAGTACCTGAGTCGCAGTTGCTGCCCCTCACGGATTGCGCGGGTTATTGCGGCGAAAGCTTGCGACTGTTCCGGCGCCACCGACTGTCCGGAGACTGAGCCGGCCAATCGTGCGGCCTGCCCGGCAGCGCCTGTCAGCTTGATGGTCACGGATTCCAGGGCGCTCCCCGACTCATCCTCAAGCATT
Source organism: Paenarthrobacter sp. TA1.8 (assembly GCF_048595705.1). NCBI lineage: Bacteria > Bacillati > Actinomycetota > Actinomycetes > Micrococcales > Micrococcaceae > Paenarthrobacter > Paenarthrobacter sp. TA1.8. The sequence goes on along the minus strand of NZ_CP184287.1, from coordinate 2,514,376 downwards.
CCTGCCAGTGCCGGCAGATCGCCTAGCATGGCCAGGCCGGTCAGCAACGCAGCCGCTTCGTCTTCACTGAAACGCACTGGACGGTTCAAATCGAGGTGCTCGGAGATGTAGACGTGATCGTTTTCCCATTGGATGTCGAGGAGGTCGTCAGGGTATCCCTCGGGCAGCCCCGAACAGATCAGGATCTTCAGGTCATCGATCAGTGCCTTGCGGCTGATGTCAAAGTGATCGGCCACCTGCTGGATATGCAGGCCTTGGTGGTGAACCAGGAAAGGAACCAGTTGCAGCATCCTGGCGAGTTGGTCTTCAGAGGTGCGTTTGCGCGCCCGCGGAGCACGGCCCGCTTCGGGAAATTCAATGAGTATTGGCGGAGAGTCATCAAAGTCAGCGGCAGCCTTGAGGCGGCGTACGACGGCGGTGCGCAGCTCTGTGGGTCCAGCCACCTTGATATGGGGGCCGTAGGAGGCCAGCTCTTCGGCCAGCTGCTCAGGATCCCGGAAATCCACGGTGATGCGGTCACGACTGCTGGCATCCGGGGCTGCCTCGACGGACACGGCCCTTTTGCGCAAGGCAAGCAGCCTGTCCTTATCGACGTCCAGAATGGCTTGTTGGACGGGCAGTTCATTGAGTGCGTCCAACTCGGCCCGGGCGCTGAAGCCCTCCGGTGGTTGGAAACTGCTCGTGGTTACAACGGTCACTGCGGTAGTCATCCGTGAGAGCCTGAAGAGCCTTTTGGCCCCTCTCCCCCGATCCCAGCCAGCGAGGTACCACTGACCAAAGCGGCTGCCCAACCCCCATGGCTCGACTTCGCGGACTTCTTCCCGGCCGGTACTGACCGCGAGGTAGCCGAAGCGGACAGGATGCTTGCCGTGCATGGCCGCAACGACGTCGTCGAAGGCTTGTCCGGCAGGTTTGATCCTGGGTTGGACGCCCGCAGGCAGGTCAACATCCGTGAAGCCTCCTGCGGCCTGCAGCTTGCGAACGGCGTTGGCAGCCGCTGCTCCCAGGGCAGCGCGTTCCCACAGCTGAGCCGCCAGCAGAAGCACAGTGCTCTCCGCAGTCGTCAGGCTCACATCAGGAAGCCGGTTGGAGTCCTTGCCGATCCGGTAGCGTGTCGAGGCGGGGTCGTCCGCACCGAAGTTGCGCGGGTCCATCAAGGTCTCGATCTCGAAGCCAAACTGCTTCAGATCCACTTTGTCGCGCTCGAACATCCGTCCAAAAGCGACATCATTGTCCGCTGAATCGTGGTAGACCTTTTCGCGCAGCACGGCACGTGGAAGGCCCACTTTGGTATTGAGCAAAGCCAGGAGAAGGTTCAGGAGACGTTCAGTGCGGGATGCGGACACGGTTGCTACGTTACTAAAAACCAGCGGGAAAGCAGCAAGGCGCGTCACCGACCGGCAAAACCGGAGGGTAACGCGCCTTGCGAACGCCAGAGTCCTAGCGAACAGCCACGAGGTCGACCACGAAGATCAAGGCCTCGTTGGGCTTGATTGCTCCACCAGCGCCACGTGAGCCGTAGGCGAGCTCCGACGGGATCTCCAGGCGACGACGGCCGCCCACCTTCATGCCCAGAAGGCCCTGGTCCCATCCCTGGATGACCTGGCCGACGCCCACACGGAAGTCCAGCGGAGCGCCACGGCCCCAGGAAGCGTCGAATTCTTCGCCGGTGGACCAGGCGACGCCGACGTAGTGGGTGGACACAGTGTCGCCGGCCTTGGCCTCGGGGCCGGTGCCCTCAATGAGGTCCGTGATAACGAGGTCCGTGGGGACGTCGCCTTCAGGGAAGTCGATTTCGGGCTTGGTGCGGTCGAAGTCACGCTGACCAAATGACATGGTTGCTCCTAAGTGAAAGGGACGGAGAAGTTTTCAGGAACCAGCATAGCCAGAACCTGGTTGGGATCTACTTTTTGCCGGTGATCTCTACGACGAAGACCAGCGGGCCGGCAGGTTTGCCCTGGGCAGCGGCGTTCGGGCCATACGCGAGATCCGTCGGAATCGTCAGAAGAACCTTGGAACCCACCTTTTGGCCTGTGAGGCCAAGCGTCCAGCCCTTGATGACCTGGTTCAGGCCAAAGGTAGCGGCCTCCCCGCGGTCATAGGTGGAATCGAACTTGGTGCTGTCTTCCCAGCGCCAGCCACTGTAGTTGGCATCGATCGTGTCAGAGCTTGTCAACTCCTCGCCGGTGCCCTCGGACAGGACCTTGACTGAAAGACCGGCAGGCACATCAGTCTTGGGGATGTCCACGGAAGGTACGCCCTTGTCGTCAAAGGTCACCTTGGGAAGCTTGCCGTCTTTGTCCAGCTGCTCAGTTTCTTCCTTGCTCAACAGGCCGGGGGCGTCCTTGGCGGAGGCGATCTTGAATACCACCAGTTGTGTGGACGCAGGTGCCGTTGCAGAGGAGTTGCCCGGAGCGGCGATAGCTACATGGCTGCCAACTTTGGCGCCGATGATGGCGTCGAAGATCAGCTCATTGCCGGTTTTCATCTGCTCGGAGAGCTCGATCGGCTGGGGTCCTTTGGTGTAACCGTCCTCCAGCGTCTTGCCATCAGTGCCATCCACTGCGACGAACACCAGTTCGGCGATTTGACCCATTTTGACGGGCTCTCCGTCACCTTCGCTGACGACCTTGACGGTGGGTCCCGTCACCGCCAGCGGCTTGGAGAAATCAAGGGCGGGCGCTTTGTCATTGCCGTTGTCCGTCACCTTCAGGGAGTCAAGCTTGGAGACGTCCCCAACAGACTTGCTGGTGGGCTCAGCGGCCGGAGTGCTTTCCCCACCGCAGGCGGTAATGAGCAGGAGGGCGGGAAGAAGTATTGCTAGGAGTCGGCGCACAAAAAGACACTTTCGTCGGGGCAAAGGGACACTCGGAAAGGCGCGTAGCGCATCCAAGCAAGGTGTATCTCGGGAAGAGACCACTATCCAGAATAGCCCGTGAAGCTGGGAGCCAGCTTAAAGAGCGCGTCAGCCCATTGAGTCCAGGAGTGCATCCACTCGTTCGTCCACGCTCCGGAAAGGATCCTTGCACAGGATCGTTTGGTGGGCGCGATCGTTGAGTTTCAGGTGTACCCAGTCCACTGTGTAATCGCGGCCAAGCTCCTGCGCCCTCCGCACAAAGTCTCCGCGGAGCTTTGCGCGAGTCGTCTGGGGTGGTGCGTCCACGGCATCCTTGACGTCGGTTTCCGTAACCAGCCTGCGTGCTGCGCCGCGCGCCTGCAGGAGGAAAAAGATGCCGCGTTGCCGCGAAATGTCATGGTACGTGAGGTCCAATTGGGCAATACGGGGTGAATCCAGGCTGAGGTCATGGCGGCGCATGTAGCCGTCCATGAGCTTTTTCTTGATAGCCCAATCCACTTCGGTGTCGATGGTGCTGGTGTCACCGCTCTCGATGGCATTCAAGGTCCGCTCCCACAAGTCCAGGATGAGCGGTACGTGGGCGTTGTGCGCGCCGTTGGTGGCCACGAAGTCTGTCACCTTGTTGAGGTACTCCCGCTGAATATCAAGGGCAGTGAGTTGCCGTCCATTGGCCAACCGAACCAGTGCGCGACCCGTAAGGTCGTGGGAAATTTCGCGGATGCTGCGGATCGGGTTCTCCATGCGCATGTCCCGCATGATGACGCCCGCCTCAATCATGCGGAGGATGAGGTCCACAGTGCCTACCTTGAGCAGCGCGGACGTCTCAGACATGTTGGAGTCGCCCACGATCACGTGGAGGCGGCGGTAGAACTCCGCGTCCGCATGCGGCTCATCGCGTGTGTTGATAATGGGCCTGGACCGGGTGGTGGCCGAAGACACGCCTTCCCAGATATGGTCAGCGCGCTGGGAGAAAGCGAACGTGGCGCCATGCGGGGTCTTCAATACCTTGCCGGCCCCGGCGATCAACTGCCGGGTAACCAAGAAGGGAATCAGGATCTCGGCCAGGCGGGAGAATTCCCCGCGCCTCGGTATGAGGTAGTTCTCGTGGCTGCCGTAGGAGTTCCCGGCCGAATCAGTGTTGTTCTTGAAGAGGTAGACCGTGCCATTGAAACCCTCTGCCGCGAGCCTGGCCTGGGCCTCATCCACCAGGTCGTCCAGGATAAGTTCGCCCGCCCGGTCATGGGCGATGAGCTGGGCAAGGTCGTCGCACTCGGCCGTGGCGTACTCAGGGTGCGAGCCCACATCAAGGTAAAGACGGGAACCGTTGGTGAGGAATACGTTGGAGGACCTCCCCCAACTGACCACCTTGCGGAACAGGTACCGTGCAACTTCCTCGGGAGCCAGCGGGCGTGAATCCGGACTGGAATAAGAGATTCCAAATTCCGTTTCGATGCCAAAAATCCGTTTATCCATCTCAGCTCTCCTCTGTGAGCAACCGGGTCATGTCATCCGGCAACAACCGCCGGAACGCCCGGCGGGATCCGCGGTTGCTTTCCGAAGCACGGTAGAGCACGGCGGCTTCGACGGCAGTGGCGGGCAGTTCTTCAACTTCCTTGTTCGTGGCCAAGGCGCGCAGGGCCAATTGCATGGCCCCCGCCAAGCTGAGCTCCGGCTCCCAAGCCCCGTTGACGACGTCGGAAATTTGGTCGGCAAGCCCGCCCATGACAACGAAGCCGTTCTCATCGGCGATTGATCCATCGAAGGTGAGCCGGTACAGGTGGTCCTGTTCCTGGGTAACGCCAACCTCGGCTACCGCCAACTCCACTTCGAACGGCTTCTGCTCGGCCGTGAACACAGCTCCAAGGCTTTGTGCATAAACGCTGGCAAGGCCGCGCGCGGTCACGTCCTCGCGATCATAGGAATAGCCACGGACATCGGCGTAGCGGACGCCGGCTTGCCTGAGGCTTTCAAATTCGTTGTACTTGCCGACCGCAGCGAAGGCAATTTTGTCGTAAATTTCACCGATTTTGTGCAACGAGGGTGAAGGGTTTTCGGCGATCAGCGCGATGCCGTCGGCGCAGCTGATGACCACTACAGAACGTCCGCGGGCGATGCCCTTCCGTGCGAAGTCCGCACGGTCCTTCATCAGCTGTTCGGGAGAGACATAGAACTGCTGTGTCATGTCAGGCCTCCCTTCCTGCTGCGGCCCGCGATTCGACAATGGCGCCGGCTATCGCGGCCAGGTCCCGTTCAGGGACGCGCCGGTTGCCGGAACGGTCGACGGTGTACACCACCGGCCATAGTTGCCGGACAGGGTCAGGACCGCCGGTGGCGGAGTCGTCATCGGCGGCATCGTAGAGGGCCTCAACAGCCACTGCCACGGCGTTCTCTTCTGACAGGTTAGGTTTCCACAGTTTCTTCAGGGCTCCCCGCGCGAATACGGAACCGGAACCAACGGAGTGATGCTCCTGTTCTTCGTAGCGGCCGCCTGTGACGTCGTAGGAGAACAAGCGGCCCACGCCGGAGACGTGGTCGAAGCCGGCAAACAGTGGAACGACTGCCATGCCTTGCATTGCCATGGGCAGGTTTCCGCGGATCATGGCGCCCAATCGGTTGGCCTTGCCGACGAGGCTGAGGAGCGTTCCCTCGATCTTTTCGTAGTGCTCCAGTTCCACTTGGAAAAGCCGTGTGATGTCGATGGCCAAGCCGGCAGTTCCGGCAATGCCGAGGACTGAATACTGGTCCGCCGGAAATACCTTCTCGATGTGCCGGCTGGCGATGATGTTGCCCATGGTGGCGCGGCGATCCCCGGCCATCAGCACACCACCGGCGTACGTCAAGGCCACGATCGTGGTGGCGTGCGGCGAGGCCGGGACCATACCGGCGGGTAACGATTGAGTGAAGGGAAGGAGTTCGGGACGCGAGCGTTGAAGATGCTCCGTGAAAGAAGACGTTGCCTGGGTGGCCAGGGGGCCGTTTGATGGGTCCTGCATTGCTGCACTCCTTCGACTCTGCATTCCGATGCCCGGCGGCCTCACGCCGGCCGGGCAGTACATCCTCTGGCGGGTCCGCCTACTGGCCGCCCTTTTGGACAAACGCCCTCACGAACTCTTCAGCGTTCGACTCGAGAACGCCGTCGATTTCGTCGAGGAGGTCATCCACACCCTGCGTCGCTTCCGAAGCCTGTGCCTCGGGTGCTGCCGGTGGTGCCTCCGGTACGTCGACTTCGGTCTCGGTGTCCCGTGACTGCGGTTGTTGCTGCTCCTGTGCTGCCATTTTCTTTCTCCCTACTGTCAGTCTCCTGAAGACGGAGACTTCCTAATGCAATATTGCCACGCGGACCGGTGCTGCGGACGGCTTTGACCCGGCACGAATAGTCCTGTGGCGTTCATCCGTCAACTCCTCGCTGGCGGTGGTTTTTGACCCAGCAATTCGGCCAGGAATGAAGCAGCATCCGTGTGGCGGTCAAAGAGCGCACCGGTCAAAGCCTGTGTGCCCCTCAAAGGCTCACGCGTGGGTACCCGTTGCAGTTTTCCCAGCCCTGGAACATCGAAGATCACCGAGTCCCAGCTGGCGCCGACAACGTCCTTGCCGAAGCTGGAAACGCACCGGCCGCGGAAGTAGGCCCGGGTGTCCGACGGCGGTTCGGTGACCGCCCGGGTGATGTCGCCGTCGTCGACAATACGCCTCATCCTGTCCCTGGAAAGCAACCTGTAGTAGAGGCCTTTCTCGGGCCGAATATCGGACCATTGAAGATCCACCAAGCCCAGGCGGGCATCGTCCCACGCCAGTCCGTCTCGGTTTCGGTAACCTTCAAGCAGCGATTTTTTGGCCACCCACTCAACCGACGAGGCAGCAGCATCAGGATCTGTACCGAGAGTTGTCAACGTGGACTCCCAATGGGACAAAACCTGATGCGTATGGCCGTCTCCAGTGACTGAATCCGCTACCCCTGTCTCCTGGGCCAGTTTGGCGGCGGCCTCGAAATACATCCACTGGAGATCGAGAGCTGTCACGCGTCTCCCGTCGAGGAGCCTTACTGTGACAGCCAAGGTGGTGTCGTGGCTGACGGCTTGGAGGGCCTGGACAGGCTCATGAACTTCGATCCTCGGAGCCTGTCCCGCCTCAATGAGACTCAGGACCATGGCAGTGGTTCCGAACTTCAGGAAATTTGAGGCCTGGCTGAGGTTGGCGTCCCCAATGATTACGTGGAGGCGGCGGTACTTGTCCGCTGTGGCGTGTGGCTCGTCCCTCGTGTTGATGATGGGGCGCCGGATGGTGGTCTCCAGCCCCACCTCTGCCTCAAAGAAGTCAGCCCGTTGGCTGATCTGGTAGCCAGGCGTTGAGCTGTCCTGTCCCATCCCCACCCGGCCCGCACCGCAGATGACTTGGCGCGAAACGAAGAAGGGAGTCAATCCACGGATGATGTCCCCGAAGGGCACCGAACGGGGCATGAGGTAGTTCTCATGCGAGCCATAGGACACAGATTTGTTGTCGGTGTTGTTCTTGTAGAGGTTGATCGGAGGAAGCCCTGTATCGGACGCGACCTTCCTGACGGTAGCCAACGCCACCAGGTCACCGGCGGCATCCCAGGCCACGGCATCCCGTGGGTTGGTGACCTCCGGACTGGAGTACTCAGGGTGCGCATGATCGACGTAAAGGCGGGCACCATTGCCGAGGACCATGTTCATCAGGAGGGAACCGGACTCGTCAGCGCCGTCCAGTTCCAACTCCTGTCGGCCATAGGCCAAGGCGACCGCTTCGGCGTCGAGCACTGGCGGCTGGTCCGTCAGCTGGCTGGGATCCGCCGTTGACCTATCCACTGTCCAACCGCGGGCGTCGTGCAGCGGTTCCTCGTCCGTATAGTCCCACCGTGTCTCCGCGCCGCCGGCCGCACGTTGCCGGGTAACAGTTGCATACGCCTGGATGATCCTGGCGGACATCATGGTCGCGTTAGCTCCCGGCGCTGACGGTGCATGGATCCCATATTCAGTTTCCGAGCCCATGACGCGCATGGCGCCGCCTGCGGGAAGCTTCTCTCCGGGTGAACCCTCGGGCCTTGCTGTCACAGGTACTGACCTGTGTTGGCGGTGGTTTCGATGGACTTGCCAGGCTCCTGGCCTGCCTTGCCCTGAACGATGGTCCGGATGTAGGTGATCCTTTCGCCCTTCTTGCCCGAAATTCGTGCCCAGTCATCGGGGTTTGTGGTGTTGGGCATGTCCTCATGCTCACGGAACTCATCCACCACGGCCCGAAGCAGGTGATCGATCCGAAGACCTTTTTGGTGGCTGGTCAGCAAATCCTTGATGGCGTACTTCTTGGCCCGATCCACCACATTCTGGACCACGGCGCCGGAGTTGAAGTCCTTGAAGTACAGCATTTCGGTGTCGCCGTTGGCGTAGGTGACCTCGAGGTACTCGTTGGACTTCTCCGTGGAGTACATGGCCTCCACGGTGCGCTGGACCATGGCGTCCACGGTGGCCTGCACGTCGCCGCCGTATTCAGCCAAATCCTGAGGGTGGAAGGGCAGGTCAGTGGTGATGTACTTTGCGAAGATGTCGGCTGCGGCCTCGGCGTCGGGTCGTTGAATCTTGACCTTCACGTCAAGGCGACCGGGACGAAGGATTGCGGGATCGATCATGTCCTCACGGTTTGAGGCCCCAATCACGATCACGTTGTCCAGGCGCTCCACACCATCGATCTCACTGAGAAGCTGCGGCACGATGGTGGTTTCGACGTCGGACGATACCCCGGTACCGCGGGTGCGGAACAGTGAGTCCATTTCATCGAAGAAGACCACCACGGGGCTGCCATCTGAAGCCTTTTCACGGGCACGCGAGAAGATCAGCCGGATGTGGCGCTCGGTCTCACCCACGTACTTGTCAAGGAGCTCCGGACCCTTGATGTTCAGGAAGTAGCTCTTGAGATCGGTGTTGCCCGCACGTTCCGCAGCCCGGGCAGCGAGGGAATTCGCTACTGCCTTGGCAATCAGGGTTTTACCGCAGCCCGGAGGGCCGTAGAGCAAGATGCCCTTGGGGGCCTTCAGGCCATGCTCACGGTAGAGGTCCGGATGGAGGAACGGCAGCTCCACGGCGTCGCGGATCTGCTCGATCTGCGGGCCAAGCCCACCGATGTCCTGGTAGGTGATGTCCGGAACTTCTTCGAGGACGAGGTTCTCCACCTCGGCGCGCGGGACCTTCTCCAGCGCGTAGCCGGTCCTTGAATCGAGCGACAACGCGTCGCCCACTTTCAAATGAACACTTTGGAGTGCCCCGGACAGCCTGACTACACGCTCTTCGTCGGCGCGGCCCACCACCAGTGCCCGGTCCTTGCCCAGCATTTCCTTAAGAGTGACCAGTTCGCCGGCGCGTTCGTAACCGAGGCCAGCCACTACCAGGAGTGCCTCGTTCAGCAGGACTTCCTGTCCTACAGCGAGCTGGTTGAGGTTGACGAGCGGGCTGACTCCCACGCGCATCTTGCGGCCGGAGTTGAAGATATCCACGGACTCTTCGGTGGCTGCCTGCCCCGAACTGCCGGCTGACGGCTGCTTCCGTGGGTTGATCTGCACCACGGTACCAAAGCTGTAAGGAGGCTGGCCCTCCTGCTCCAGGGCGCCCTTCAAACGAAGAATTTCAGCCTTCGCCGTTTCCAGCATGCTGACCAGTTTGCCGTTGTTCTGGGTCGCGGCTGCCAACTGGCGGTCGATGTGGCGAAGCTTGTCCCGGAGGATGTTGATTTGCCGTTCGGCAACAGTCAGCTCACTCGAGGTCTCCGGCGGTTGAACAACGCCAAGCCCCCGGCTTGCCGTATTCTCCGCTGCGTCGTTTGCTTCTTCCGGCGTCGGCCGTCCAAGGTCGTTGTTTGACGTATCCACGATTCATCAGCCCCTTCCTGCGCTTAACAAGACCTTAGTCCCGAAAAGCTCAGGGTGCTGGGTGACATCCGGAATGCGAACCCTATTGTGACCTTTGTCAGTTTGTGACTGAGGGATCATCCTGAACGTTGGTCCCGGCGATGGCATCACGTGCTGCACGGCGCAGCTTCTTGTCCGAGACGGAACGCTCCCCCACTGCTGCAGGGGTCCAGGCGTTGAGGTCCTCTTCGCTGAATTCGGTCTTGGAAGGGCGGCGCTTCACGGAAATTCCCGTGACGCCCTCAGCAAGACGGCGGGTGACCAGCAGGAATCCGGTGTGGGCGACCATCCGGTGGTCCGGACGGACAGCAAGGCCCTCGAGGTGCCAGCCACGAACCATCGATTCCCAAGCGTCCGGCTCGGTGAAGCGGCCGTCAGCGCGGATGGCTTCGGCAGTGCGGGACAACTGGGTGACTGTTGCTACGTAGTTGATCCAGACACCGCCTGGAGCCAGGACAGTAGCAACCGCGTCCAAGCACTCCCACGGCGCAAGCATGTCCAGCACCACCCGGTCCACGGACCCCGGGGCCTCGGCCTTGACTACCTCTTCCTGGAAATCTCCCAGGGAGATCTGCCACGCGGGGTGCGGTCCACCGAAGATGGTCTCAACGTTTCCCCTGGCGATGTCCGCGAACTCTTCGCGACGCTCGAAGGAGTGGAGGTAGCCGCCGTCGCCGACTGCGCGCAGCAGGGAGATGGAGAGTGCGCCGGAGCCAACGCCGGCTTCCACAACCCGCGCGCCCGGGAAGATATCGGCCATGGTGACGATCTGGCCTGCATCTTTGGGATAAACCACAGCGGCACCACGGGGCATGGACAGAACGAAGTCAGAGAGCAGCGGCCGCAAGGTCTGATACTGCTGGCCGACGTTGTTGCTAACCACCGAGCCATCCACCTTGCCGATGATTTCATCGTGGTTCAAGAAGCCGCGGTGCGTATGGAAGGCGCCGCCCACTTCCAAGGTGATGGTGTTCATGCGCCCACGCTCGTCCGTGAGCTGGACCCGCTCGCCCACACGGAAAGGCCCGCGGCGTCGTGCAGCGCCCGTCGGCTGGACTGTTGAGCCGGTACCGGGCTCGTCAGTGCCTGTGGTTGCTGCGGGGGCGGCGGTTTCGCTGCTCATGTGGTGTTCCTCGCTCCTGTACGGCTGGGCCGCGGTGTGTAACCGGCTGGTGGGCGCCAAAAATTCAATGGGTCTGTTTTGTATAACCGCCGGCATGTAACTCTACCGGCAAGGCAGTCAGGCCCGCCCGCTCTTGCGTGCTTCCTTACCTGTTATGGCCGTCACTACGGCCTGCTGGCGGAGCAGCCCGGTGACGATTCCGTTGTGATCAACCACAGCGTATTCGCCGCCCTCCAGGCGCGCCAAGTACTGGATCAGTTCCTGCCCCTTGGACCATTCGGGGACGTACGCCCCGGCGGCCAGGGCATGCGCCACTGCGGTGACAGGCGTCGTCGTGGCAGCTGCGGCTGGAACAGCGAGCGTTGCGCCGAAATCCACAACTCCCTGCGGTTTGCCGTCGGGACCGCAAATCACGACGGCGGGACTTCCGGCGGGTGAGATGTCCAGGACGTCTGCCACTGAGGCCGAGTTCGGCACGCCCACTGCGGGCTCAGCCAACCCCGCGGCACTTACCAGGTACAGGCGACTGCGGAGCTTTGCATGGTGGATGGAGCTCGAGGCGCCCATCCAGAGGAAGCCGCACACCAACACGGTAATCACAATGAAGGTGAGATCCGGCCAAGCGCCGCTGATCAAGGGCAGGCCAATAAACCAAATGACCAGCACCACAACGATGATGCGCCCGGACCACCCTGCGGCAATGGTGCCCTTGTCCTGGCTACCGGTCGCTTTCCATACAGCAGACTCCACCAAACGCCCGCCATCCAGTGGCATCCCGGGAAGTATGTTGAAGATGCCGATCAAGAGGTTTGCCCTCATCAGGATGTCACCCAGGGTCGCCGACACTCCGCTGAGCAAGTCGGCGGACATTACTGCCCACATGACCCCGGCGACGACGAAGTTGGAAACAGGCCCAGCCAGGGCGACGATGACGGACTTCCCCGGCGAAGCCGTGAAGTTCTCGAATTGAGTGTGTCCACCCCAAAGATTCAGAACGATCTTCTCGGTCGGCCATTTGAAGGCCTTTGCGCTGAGCGCATGTGCAAGTTCATGGATCAGGACGGAAATGGCGAGCAGCAGGGCAATGCACAGCGCCACAAGGTAGGCCCAGTTATTCAGATAGGGCATGTAGTCCATCAACACCGGCCCGTAAACGAACACCGTAAAGGCCGCGATGACAAACCACGAATACGCAAGGTAGACGGGAATGCCGGCGATTCGTCCGAGGGGAATGCCGTCCCTCTTTTTGGTTTGCGGGTGTTGCTGTGTGGAGGGGCTGCTCACCTAGTTGGCCCCTTCAAACAGGTTGGCTGCGGCGAAACGGTCCGCCACGAGCTGCTGTAGATCGATTGCGGTACGGCCCACCAACGTGGGCCACGTGATCATCCGGGGGTCCTCCGGGAGGGGAACCTGATGGGGAATTCCCACTGTGACCACACCCGAAGCGATAGCGGCAGTGGCACCTGGGATGGAGTCCTCCAAGGCGACGCAGTGGTCGATGGTGACGGACGGGTCGTTCAACCTGAGGCGTTCCACGGCGGTGAGGTAGGCCTCCGGGTGCGGCTTCCCGTTGGTGACGGTGTCACCTGTCACCATGAACTCGAAGTAGGGCTTGGGAAGGCTCTCCACCACCACTCCGGCCAAAGGACCCTCCGACATTGTCACCAGGGCGCAGCGGATGCCCGCCAAGTGGAGTTCATCCAGCAGTTCGCGTGCCCCGGGCCGCCATGGGACTTCTTTACGGACCTGCTCGATGACTTGTGCGCTCAGCGTGTCCACGATGTCACGGGCTTCGAGCCTGACGCCCGCGGCCTGCAGGACGGCTGCCGAGTGAAGCAGGGACTGTCCCACCAATTGCATTGCCTGCTGGTGGGACCATGTGCCGCCGTGGGATTCCACCAGCGCGCGCTCCGCAGCGATCCAGTAAGGTTCCGTGTCCACGAGTGTGCCATCCATATCCCAGAGCACGGCTTTGAGGAGGGGCTGGCTGGGTAACGAATGCATGGTTTCCAGTCTACGTGGAACCTGGCGGGCGGCCGTTCGTCCGTTGCGCTGTGGGCGAATCCCGGACACGCTTCGGCGTGAAATGCCATGCATCCACGAGGGTCTTGGACGTAGGGTGAGTGGATGAACAGTGTGGACGGGACCCCCGAAGGACAGGACATCACCGCGGAGCCCGAGCGTTTCCTTAAGGAACCCGCGGACGGCCAACGTGTCACGGTAATGCTCGCCGCGTTTGAGGGCTGGAATGACGCCGGAGAGGCCGCTAGCGATGCCCTGCACTACTTGAACAAGCTCTGGGATGGCAAGAAGGTTGCCACTGTGGATGCCGAGGAGTACTACGACTTCCAGTTCACGCGGCCCACCGTGCGTCGCACGTCCTCAGGTGCCCGGAAGGTGAAATGGCCGTCGACCCGGATTTACAAGGCTGAAGTTCCGGACAGCAACGTTGACGTGGTCCTCGTGCTCGGTACCGAACCTTCCTACCGCTGGCGCGCCTACACCACCGAATTACTGGTCCATGCCGAAGCGCTCAAGGTGGACTCCGTGATTTTGGTGGGCGCGCTGCTGGCCGACGTGCCCCACAGCCGTCCAATTCCGGTTAGCACCACCACCGAGGACAGTTCCCTGCGGGAGCGCCTCAACCTGGAGGCTTCCCAGTACGAGGGGCCAGTGGGCATAGTGGGCGTGCTCGCAGAGTTCGCAATGCTGGCAGGGCTGCCCACGGTCTCCCTGTGGGCAGCAGTTCCGCATTACGTCGCCCAGCCGCCCTCCCCCAAGGCACAGCTCGCGATCCTGCACCGGATCGAGGATCTGCTGCAGGTTCCTTTGGACAGCCAGGCGTTGGCTGAAGAATCGGAGGCTTGGGAGCGTGGAGTGGACGAGCTCGCCACGGAGGACCCTGAAATTGCTGCCTATGTGCGGCAACTGGAAGAAGCGAAGGACACCGCCGATCTCCCGGAGGCGTCCGGTGAGTCAATCGCCCGCGAGTTTGAGCGGTACCTGAAGCGACGCGGTAAAGAGCGCCCCTAAGGGATCAGTACCGGCAAAAACCAACAACGGCCCTGACAGGATGTCAGGGCCGTTGTTTGTTTTCTTGGGTAGCTTAGAGCTCAACGCCGAGCAAAGCATCAATGGCGTCGGTAACAAGGGCGGTATCCTGCTCCGACTTCTCAGCGGCAGTGCGAATCGCTTCCTTCGCCCAAGAGTCGACGGCGGCGATTGCGCCAGGAGCGTTGAGGTCGTTTGCAAGTTCATCGCGCATGGCAGATATCAGTCCTGCAGCGGATCCGGCCGGCGCGCAGTCCAAGGCAGCACGCCACTGTATGAGCCGGTCCTTGGCTTCGGCGAACTCCGCATCGGTCCAGGACCAGTCCGAGCGGTAGTGGTGGGCAAGGATGGCAAGGCGGATCGCCGCCGGCTCCTCCCCTGCAGCGCGCAGCTTTGAGACAAGTACCAGGTTGCCCTTGGACTTGCTCATCTTCTCGCCGTCCAAGCCCACCATGCCGGCGTGTGAATAGTGGCGCGCCAGCGGAACGCCGGACAAGGAGTAGGCATGGCCTGCGCCCATTTCATGGTGCGGGAAGACCAGATCAGAGCCGCCGCCCTGAACAGTGAAGGGGGCGGGAAGGTACTTTTGCGCGATCACCGTACATTCGATGTGCCAACCCGGCCGGCCATCGCCCAAGGTAGCTCCGGGCCAGCTCGGTTCGCCGTCCCGTGCAACGCGCCAGAGCAAGGGATCGAGGGCATGGCGCTTGCCCGCCCTGGCGGGGTCGCCACCGCGCTCTGCGAACAGCTCCAGCATTTCCTTTTCGCCGAGGCCGGAGACATCGCCCAGTGTCCAGGCGTCTGTGGCGTCGGAGCGCTTGCCCGCCGTCTCGACGTCGTAGTAGACATCGCCGTCGGGCTCTCCTTCAGAACCGGCAACGCGATAAGCAATGCCGTCGGCAATAAGCTGCTCGATGGCGGGCACGATGTCCGGGATCGCCTCGACTGCGCCGATGTAGTGGTTCGGCGCGAGGACATTCAGGGCGTCCATGTCTGTCTGGAAAAGGTCGATCTGGCTCTGGGCCAAGTCACGCCAGTCCACGCCTGTTGCCGTGGCGCGCTCCAGGAGCGGATCATCGATGTCCGTGACGTTCTGGACGTAGGACACCCGGACGCCGGCATCGCGCCAGGCACGGTTCAGGAGGTCGAATGCCACATAACTGGCCGCGTGTCCCATGTGGGTAGCGTCATACGGCGTGATGCCACAGACGTACATTGACTGTTCCGGCTGTCTCTCGACGTCCACCACTCGGCCGATGGCTGTGTCGAACAGCCGTAGTTGCGGCATGCTGCCGGGCAGCTCAGGAACAGGGCGGGAGGTCCACGATTTCACGACTCAACCTTAGTGCTAGGCACTGATGACATTGAAACCGAGCAGGACATACAAAGCCAGGCCCAGGAGGATGCGGTACCAAACGAAGAGCCTGTAACTGCGGGTGGAGACAAACTTCAGGAACCAGCCAATGATGATGTAACCCACCACGAAAGCGATCACCGTGGCCAAGGCAGTCTCCGGGAGACCGTAGGGGCCAGCAAGGCCCTCGTTCGTCACCGTCTTATAAAGCTGGTAAAGGCCGCTGCCGAACACCGCGGGTATGGCCAGGAGGAAGGAGTACCGGGCAGCTGCTTCACGGGTGTAACCCATGAGGAGGCCGGCTGTGATGGTGCCGCCGGAGCGGGAAACGCCCGGGATCAACGCCATGGCTTGCGCGAAGCCGTAGAGGATGCCGTGCTTATAGCTCAGTTGCGTGAGATCCCTCTCTTGCCGGCCGATGGCATCGGCGACAGCGAGAATCATGCCGAAGACGATCAGCATGGTGGCAACGATCCACATACTGCGTAACACTGACTCAATCTGGTCCTGGAACAGCAGGCCCAGGATGATGATGGGCAAGCTGCCCAGGATGACCAGCCAACCCATGCGGGCATCCGGATTGTTGCGCTCGACTTTGCCCGTGAGGGAGCCGAACCAAGCCCCGACGATCCGGACGATGTCCCGCCAGAAGTAGACGATTACAGCGGTTTCAGTTCCCAGCTGCGTAATGGCCGTGAAGGCTGCACCCGGATCTGCGGCATTCGGAAGGAACGAGCCGACAATGCGCAGGTGTGCGCTCGAGGAAATCGGGAGGAATTCGGTGAGGCCCTGCACCAGGCCCAGCAAGGCTGCTTCTATCCAGTTCACGTGAATAGACCCTACGTCATGAAGTCCGCAAACTCCCCGTAAGCTAACTGCTATGCAGCAGCGTTATGTCGGAAACAGCGGGTTCCGCGTGTCCTCTTTATCCCTTGGCACCATGTCCTGGGCCCAGGAAACCGACGAGCAGGACGCGGCTGAACTGCTCCATGAATTCGTTGCCGCTGGCGGCACTGTTGTAGACACGGCAGCGTCCTACGCACAAGGGCGGGCAGAAGCCTTGTTGGGATCCATGCTGGGCGACGTCGTGGCCCGTTCCGAAATTGTGATTTCCACTAAAGCCGGCGTGTCGTCCTCGGACTCCAGGCGCAGCGTCAACGCTTCCCGCGGCGCAATGCTTTCCGCACTTGATGCCAGCCTCGCCAGGCTTGGCACCGACTACATTGACATTTGGTTCGCCCACGAGTGGGATCCGAATGTTCCCTTGGACGAGACTCTTTCGGCTTTGGAACTTGCCCAGCGGAGCGGACGTGCCCGCTATGTGGGTATCTCCAATTACAACGGTTGGCAGACAGCCAAGGCGGCGGCCGTGGCCGGCTTCACCCTCGTGGCCAACCAGTCCGAATACTCCCTCGTCCACCGTAAAGCCGAGGAAGAACTCATCCCTGCGGTGGAAGACGCCGGCCTGGGGCTGATGGCATGGGCGCCTCTGGGCCGTGGAGTACTCAGCGGCAAATACCGTGGCCAGATTCCTGCCGATTCCCGTGCCGCACAGAGCCGGTTGGCCGGTTATGTGGAGCCGTATCTCGAGTCGCGGCCATCCCGTGTGGTGGAGGCCGTGGCCATGGCCGCGCGCGGACTTGGCCGGACACCGATGGACGTGTCCCTCAGCTGGTTGCTCTCCCGGCCCGGCGTTGCCACGGCAATCGTCGGCCCCAGGAACGCCGTTCAGCTGAAGGAAGTACTGGACGCCCAATTGACGGCGCTGCCGGCTGAAATTGCGCGCGCTCTCGAGGACGTTTCAGCAGCGTGATTTCAGCCTACTGGCGGTCCAGAATGTCCAAAAGGTAACTGCCGTAGCCGCTCTTGGCGAGCTTCGCAGCCTGCTGGCGGAGCTCGTCATCCGTCAGGTAGCCCATCCGCCAAGCCACCTCCTCCGGAGCGCCAATCTTCAATCCCTGTCGGTTTTCCGTGGTTCGGACATAGTTTGAGGCGTCATTCAGGTCGCTGAAGGTACCGGTGTCCAGCCAAGCGGTTCCCCGCGGAAATTTCTGCACATGCAACCGGCCAAGGTCCATATATTTCCTGTTGATATCCGTGATCTCCAGTTCCCCCCGCGGAGACGGTTGCAGCTCCTTGGCCATGGCAACCACGTTGTTGTCATAAAAGTAAAGCCCAGGAACGGCATAATTGCTTTTCGGCGCTGCGGGCTTTTCTTCGATGGAAACGGCCATGCCTTGGTCGTCGAACTCCACCACACCGTAGGCGGACGGGTCCTTGACCCAGTACCCGAAGATGGCGCCACCGTCCACATCGGCATAATGTCGGAGCTGGTTGCCCATGCCGGGGCCGTTGAAAATGTTGTCGCCCAGGATCAGCGCCACTTTGCCGCTACCGATATGCTGCTCCCCCAGAATGAATGCCTGGGCAAGCCCGTCCGGCGTCGGCTGCCGGGCATAGCTCAAATTAATGCCGAATTGGGAACCATTGCCCAACAGGTTTTCGAATTGAGGACCATCCGTTGGTGTCGTGATGATAAGGATGTCGCGGATGCCGGCAAGCATCAAGGTGCACAGTGGGTAGTAGATCATTGGCTTGTCGAAGACGGGTACCAATTGCTTGCTTATTCCGAGCGTAATGGGATGGAGCCGGGATCCTGTTCCACCGGCCAGAATAATTCCGCGCATCTAACTGTCCTCTCCCGCTGCACATCGCCGTATTCGACGGTTACGCTATGGCCATGCAGAGAATCCTTGTCACCGGCGGGGCCGGATTCATCGGATGCAATTTCGTTCACTTCATCATGGAGCACACCCGTCTCCATGTCACTGTCCTGGACAAACTGACTTATGCGGGCAACATTGAATCGCTGTCGGGACTACCCACAGACCGTTTTGAATTTTTCGAGGGTGACATTTGCGATGCTGCCGTGGTGGACGTATTGACATCCTCGGTGGATGCGGTTGTCCACTTTGCTGCCGAGTCGCACAACGACAACTCGCTGGAGGAGCCCCGGCCTTTCCTGGACACTAACCTGCTCGGTACATTCACCCTCATCGAAGCGGCGCGAAAGCATGGTACCCGGTTCCATCACATCTCCACGGACGAGGTGTACGGAGATCTGGCCTTGGACGATCCTCAGCGGTTCACGGAAGACTCCACATACCGCCCCACAAGTCCGTATTCCGCAACGAAAGCGGGCTCGGACATGTTGGTGCGCGCCTGGGTTCGCTCGTTCGGCCTCAAGGCGACCATCAGTAATTGTTCCAACAACTACGGCCCTTACCAGCATGTGGAGAAGTTCATTCCACGGCAGATCACCAACATCCTTGACGGTTTCCGACCCCGCCTTTACGGCAACGGGCGGAACGTCCGGGACTGGATCCACGTGGAGGACCACTCGTCCGCAATCCTGGCGATATTGGAAGGAGGCCGCTTGGGCGAAACCTACTTAATCGGCGCCGACGGCGAACGTTCCAACCGCGAGGTAGTTGAGATGTTGCTTACCCTCGTGGGGCAGCCCCGCGATGCTTATGACCTGGTGACCGACCGGCCCGGTCACGATCTCCGTTACGCCATCGATTCAAGCAAGATTCGACGCGAACTCGGTTGGTCGCCCCGTTATTCGGACTTCGACGCCGGGCTGGCTGACACAGTGCAGTGGTACAGGGACAACGAACACTGGTGGCGGCCGCAGAAGGCAGCCACGGAGTCCAAATACGCTGGACAGGGGCACTAAGGCGTGGATCCGGGACGGCAGCTACGTTCGAGGACCACGCCCATCCCTGGCCTGCTGCTGTTTGAGCTGCCTGTTCACGGGGATGACAGGGGATGGTTCAAGGAGAACTGGCACAGGACCAAGATGATGGATGCCGGGCTGCCTGACTTCGGTCCGGTGCAGAACAACATTTCCTTCAACGCAGCGCGCGGTACGGTTCGGGGCATTCATGCTGAACCCTGGGACAAGTTCGTTTCCTTGGCCTCCGGTCGGATCTTCGGCGCGTGGGTTGACCTTCGTGACGGCCCGACTTTCGGGACACTGTTTACCGCAGAGCTGACTCCTCAGGACGCCGTTTTTGTTCCCCGTGGCGTGGGCAACGCCTTCCAAACGTTGGATGACGACACGGCGTACACGTACCTGGTTAACGATCACTGGAGCGCGGAGGCACAGAAGGAGTACACGTTCCTCAACCTTGCCGATGAGGAAGTAGCCGTGCGGTGGCCAATCCCCTTGGAGAAGTCCATTGTGTCTGCACAGGACAGGAAGCATCCGCGGTTGGGTGACGTTGTTCCCATGCAGGGGCGGCGGACGCTGGTCCTTGGAGCGGACGGCCAGTTGGGTACAGCCCTCCGGCATGCTTTCTCGGGCGACGCCACGGCGGACTTCGCCAGTCGGGCGCAGTTCGACATCACCGTAGAGGACTCCTATGAGGCACTCAACTGGCGCAATTACTCCACGATCATCAACGCAGCCGCTTTCACCGCCGTCGATGCCGCCGAGACTCCGGAAGGCCGCGCAGCTGCCTGGAGCATCAACTCCGCTGCCGTTTCCCGCTTGGCGCGGACCGCCGTCGAGCATTCACTCACGCTGGTCCATGTATCCAGCGACTACGTTTTCGATGGCACAACAGAGGTGCACCACGAAGATGAGGTTCCCACTCCCCTGAGTGTCTATGGCCAAAGCAAGGCCGCCGGTGATCTTGCTGTGAGCACACTACCGAAGCACTACATCGTGAGGACAAGCTGGGTGGTGGGCAACGGAAAGAACTTTGTTCGAACCATGGCTTCGTTGGCCGTCAAGGGGGCCTCGCCATCGGTGGTGGATGACCAACGGGGACGGTTGAGCTTCGCAGCTGACATCGCGGAGGGCATTCATCACCTGCTCCGAAGCAAGGCGCCCTACGGGACGTACAACCTCAGCAACAGCGGTGAAGCCAAGTCCTGGTATGAGGTGGCCCGCGACATCTACGGCTTGCAGGGCGTCGATCCAGATCTTGTGCAACCCATAAGTACATCGGACTACGCGAAGCCCAACACTGCACCGAGGCCAGCAAGCAGCGTCCTGGACCTGAGCAGAATCCGCGCTACCGGATTTGATCCGCCCGATGCGAGGGAGCGTCTGGCTGCGTACCTCAGTGGCTTGCAGCTCTAGCGGAGACCGGTCAAACGTCCTAAAGTAGGCCTACGGCAGCCTTTTGCAGGAGGCCGGGAGACAACTCAAATGAACATGTTGACATGGCGGCACAGGTCCGCCACCGACGATCCAGGCAGTGCAGCAGCCTCGGATCGTCGGCCACATGGTGATGCCTTGAGTTGGAGCCGAGAATGCTGCTACCGAAAATCATGCCCACCGGAGATCTCCTCCACCGGGTAGTCCCATACCTTTACCCGCGGCGCGGTGTCGCTGCCGTCAATCCCCATCCTGAACCGCACGCACGTGTGGTTGAAACCGGAATGCGCGCTTCCGACTCGCCTTGGGTGAGTCTTGGCGGGGTTCCGGTAAGGCTCATGGAAGCCGCCGGCGCGCTTGGGGAGATTTTGGACCGTGCAAGCTCCCCCGAAGCGCCTCCCCTGGGCGTTTGTTCTGCAAATTTGGACCACATCCGGCATTTTGGAGCAGGAAGCCGTTGGATTGGTACTTTGGACCCACCGGGTCCTGTTGAATGGCTAACCTTGATCGATGGCGCACCCTTGGCCACCGAGGCCCGGCGCCTCACTTCGCGGATGTGGCCCCGCCTTGCGGGCAGCGACCTCATTCACCCCCTGTTGGATGGAGCAACTTCACGGGGACTGCGCGTTGGTTTCCTGGGAGGTTCAGAAGAGACCCAGGAACTGATCGCGGGAAAGTTCGCAGCGGAGCGGCCTGATTTGAGGGTGGTGGGGTGGTGGGCTCCCACCAGGTCCGTGCTGGGCGATGCGGCCGCATCCTGCAAGCTCGCCGATGAGATACGGCAGGCGGCCCCCGATGTCTTGGTGGTTGGTTTGGGAAAACCCCGCCAGGAACTGTGGATTGCCGAGTACGGCCACCTGACCGGCGCCAAAGTCCTGCTCGCATTCGGTGCCGTGGTGGACTTCCTGGCCGGGCATGTCCGGCGCGCTCCCTTATGGGCCAGCTCGCATGGACTCGAATGGGCATGGCGCCTCATGCTGGAGCCGCGCCGCCTGGCTCGCCGTTACCTGGTGGAGGGGCCGGAGGCCTACGTGAAATTACGCACGGCGAGCAGCCGTGACACGGCCGCGGGTGGTGCGGTGGCAAGCTCTGCAGCCATCGGGATCGACGTCGTCCCTGAGCCCGTGCCCAGCCGGGCTCAGGGATCATTCGTACCGGCAACGGACCGGGCCGACGTCGCCGTCGTTGTTGTCACTTACAACAACGCCGACGACGTCGGGCCACTGGTCGCCAGCCTACGGAAAGAAGCGGCGGATGTTCGGATCAAAGTGGTGGTGGCCGACAACTCTCCCGATGAAAGCACCTTTCTTGAACTGTCCCACCACCCCGATGTCACGGCGGTTCGAACGGGAGGAAACCTCGGCTATGCCGGCGGGATCAATGCAGCGTTGTCCCTGGCCGGAGAGGCCGGAAGCTATCTCATCCTCAATCCGGACCTGCGCGTGGAACCTGGTGCGTTGGCCGCCATGCTCAAGCGCATGAACACGCAGGGGGCCGGCATGGTGGTACCGGTCCTGTTGGACAATGACGCAAGCATCTACCCTTCCTTGCGCCGTGAGCCGGGCGTTCTGCGAGCGCTGGGTGACGCGGCGCTGGGCAGCCATGTGAAGGCCAGGCCGGGTTGGTTGTCGGAGATGGACTTTGATCCGGAAAGTTACCTGCATGGGCATCGGGTTGATTGGGCGACGGGTGCTGCTCTGCTGATTAGTGCTGATGCAGCGAAGGTGGTGGGTGCATGGGACGAGCAGTTCTTTCTGTATTCGGAAGAAACCGATTATTGCCATCGTGTCAGGGATGCGGGTTTTTCCATCTGGTTTGAGCCGGCGGCCCGGATGTGGCATGAGCGTGGGGGCTCGGGGGCGTCGCCGGAGTTGACTGCTTTGATGTCGGTCAACCGGGTGCGCTACGCGGCCAAATATCTTGGGCGTGGCCGGGCCATGGCTTTTAGGGGTGCTGTGCTTGCCGCAGAGGTTGCCCGATTCAATAAGCCCGGGCATCGGGATGCGGCGTTGGCGGTCCTGAGTCAACGGCGTTGGGCGGCGCTCCCCCACGCTACGCGTACCTCGACTGTAACCTTGCGATGACCGGGTCCTATCCCTCCGGTGCTGTCATCATTCCGGCGCATAACGAGGCCGGGGTGATCAGCAGGACGCTGGAGGCGTTGAGGGAGGTCATCGAGTGGGGCACGGTTGATGTGGTGGTGGCCTGTAACGGGTGCAGGGACGCTACTGCAGCGATTGCGTCCCGGTGCAAAGGTGTTCATGTGGTTCACGTGCGCGAGGCGTCCAAGACTGCGGCGTTGAACGCTGGCGACGAGGCCACGGAGCGTTGGCCACGGCTTTACCTGGATGCTGATATTGAGGTTAGCGCCCCTGCGCTTCGTGCGGTCTTTGTTGCCTTGGACGACAACAGCTTGCTGGCCGCCCGTCCTGCTTTTCGATATGACACCGAGGGCGCGTCCGTGTTGGTCAGGGCTTATTACCGTGCCCGTTCCCGCATACCGGGTAATGCTCAGGGGCTTTGGGGTGCAGGCGCGTATGCCCTGAGCTTTTCAGGGCACGAGAGGCTGGGCAGGTTCCCTGCCTTTACCGGTGATGACTACTATGTGGACCGGCTGTTTTCCGACGAGGAGAAGGCGGTACTGCCTACGGAGCCGGTGGTTGTCCGGACGCCGCGGACGTGCTCGGCTCTGTTGGCTGTCCTCAGGCGTACGTATCGGGGGAACGCGGAACAAGATCGTGTATCCGGCGGTGCTTCCAGTGCGCGGACTATACGGGAGTTGCTGGCATCTGTCCGGGGGCCGCTGAGTTTGTTCGATGCCGCCGTCTATGTCGCGTTCGCCGGTGCGGGCCGTCGTCGTCCGCTGTCAGCACGCAAGTTGGTGGCCGTTTGGGAGCGGGACGACAGCAGCCGTTAGTCAGTAGCCGCAGCTGCCGCCGCCTTCGATGCTGTACAGGTGGATTGCGTTGCCGTCGGCGAAGGCGTCTGTGAAGGTTCCGTTGACTATGGGGATGGTGCGGTTTTCATCGATGACGACGGCGGTGCTGCCGCCGCAGTTCACTGTGAAGGTTGCGGTTCCACCGGTGCCCTTGTTTGCTCCCGCGAAGACGTAGACCTTGCCGTTGTGGAGTTTGGTGGCGAGGTCCACTGGTCCGGTGGCTCTGGTGGCGCCGTCGAGGAAGGGGGCGTTAAGGACGGGGGCGAGGTTTTGGATTTGCTGGTTGACGGCGGTAACTGTGGGCCGTGCTTCGCCTGGGCAATCACGCAACACATGTTGGGTCACGCAGTCTCCGCCGAAACTATGGTTGAAGTAGATGATCCCGCGGGCACCGTGGATGAGGCTGTTCCAGACCGCTGCGCGAATTTCCGGTCCGCTGATTGCGCTCGCCCGTGGCGAGTCCTCAAAGGGGTGACCTACTTCCACAAAAGCCCAGACTGGTGCGTTGCCTTCCGTGAGTTTACGGATGCGCTCGACTGTCCACCCATAGTTGGCTGCCAATCGGCATTCGGAGTCTGTCAGGTCCCTTGCGTAGCCGGTGATTGCCCCGCCCTCTGTTTGGGCGCAGATGTTGGGATCTGTGAACCAGTAGTTGTCGGCTGATACAAGGTCCTGGGTTCCGTTAATGAAAGCCCGGGATTGTTCATCGGACAGCCAGAATGTTACCCCTTTGCCATAGTTCGCGTAGGTCATGATTCCCGGTGGTGCGGAGGTGCGTAACTGCTTTTGGACTGTGTAGCCGCATTTGGACTCTTCAGGCGAGCATATAGGGCCTTCGCCCGGAAACTTGCCGGTCCATTGGGCGTCTCCTGCCCCACCCCACATGTCTACTTCGTCGCCCAGGGCATAGCCGGATGCCTGGGCTGCAGCGAACGTGGGAATCGCGTACATCCCCGAAGCCCTGACGAGGTCGAGGTCGGAATCCGGGGTCAGGACCACGTACGTGTTTAGTCCCGCGGCGTGATCCTTCGCGACGTAGTCCTTTTCCAAGGCACTTTCGAACCAAACGCCGACAGGAAAGAAGTGGGGTTCGATGGGTAAACCGTTTGTGAATCGAGAATAGAAGTCGAGGCCGCCGTCGACGTCGCGGAGTTCTATTCCAGGCGGGTGCGTCGTTGTGCTTCGCGGCGTTTGGATACTGGGTTCTGGTTCGGCAACGGGGCGTGGGGCTTGTGCGACACCCAGGACCGCTGTTACGGCCAAGAGACAGAACAAGGCAAGAGCGCCTAACATTGCGGTTGTCTTCCGCTTCATGGCTACCGCTTTCCTGGCTTGCCTTCGACACGGTATGTCGGTCCGGCATCGACGTATTCGGTTTGTCGTGCCAGGCGCCATAGCGCACCAGCGATTCCAAGCATGAAGAAGAAGAGGCTGGCTGCCATGGCGAACGACAATCCGTCAAAGAACGCGAAGGTCACGGCGATCGCGGTTATCGAGGCCAAAACGGCCTGACTGACCTGGCGCATTTGGTCATCGGATGCCAACTTACGGGCCCGCCAAGAGCAGACGATGGCGCAAAGTATCAACGCTACGAATGCCGCCAATCCGACGAATCCCAGTTCCACCAGGATCCCGAGGAATTGATTGTCCACTATGACATAGTCCGGAAGGAACGTTCCGAACCCGCGCCCAACTACGGGGTTGTTGGCCAGCATCCCAAAAGCGGTCGTGTATGCACTGGTCCTCGAACTGATGCTGGGGTCTGCTGTCCCCACGGTGAAAAGCCCCCGGAGCGTCCCAAGCATCCCGGGAGTCAACAGGTACATTCCTGCGGCCAGCACGAGGCCGAGCAGCAGTGCACCACGCCGAACCTTCTTGGGCCAGGACGGCACCAAGGCAAGCAGAGCGACGCCGAAGGCCATCAATGCCGAGCGGGAGACCGATAGGACGGCGGCCGAAGAGATGGCCGCCACGGGCAGCCATCTCAGGAGCCAGCCTCTGGCCCGGTCAGTAACGGCGAGCGCGATGGCGATGGGGAGCGAAGCGGCTAGCACCACTCCGTACTCCAATGGGTGGCTGGCCATTCCGGCGGCACGAATGAACCCTCCCCTGGACTGCACGCCCGTCAGTTCCGAGGCGGCGCTGAAGCCGGGAATGCTGATCCAGTCCACAAGGGATGATCCTGTGGCAAATTGCATCAATCCCAAGACAGCCGTCGCCGTCCCTAGAACGACAAAGCTTCGCAGCACTTTGATCAGAGTTTGGCGGCTGGCCAGTCCGTCATTGATGAGCAGGAAGATTCCGGCCCAGCTGGCCAGCCTGATGAGCCCGCTGTCTGCGGGGCTGGCCTCCGAATCGGGGACGCCGTGCAGCATTGCCAACGAATAGCTGGTCAGGGCGGCGGCCAGGAAAACCACCATGGTAATTCGGACAGCTTGGGAGCCTGTGCGCGTTGGCGTAGTGCGTTGCAACTGATACAGCAGCCACCAGGCGAAGGCCAAGAGGCCGCAGATTGTGCTTGGTCGTCCAACGGAGCCTAAAGCAGTTATCGTCAGATTTGAGGGAATAAGGCACGTAGCGAACAAGTAAACGATGACAAACCATGAAACGTCTTTGCGCTCCGGCGCGTCCAGAGCACTGGCTCTGCCTGGGGCGGTGGTGCTTTCATAGGAGGGATGCATTGAGGGTCCCCTCCACTTGGTTGTTGCGGTTTAGCTTGCGGCGCACCAGGACGCGATCAGCGTAGAGGGTTGCTACTGAAGTGAGGGCCAAGGACAGGCCAGCCCACACCACGGATCCCTTCATGCGGGTCACCGGGGTGCCGCCGCCGAAGATGACTTCTGCTTCTGATGGGGTGGTCTGCGTGGAAATACGGTCCGCTTTTACGGTTGCTTCGTTCTGCAATTGGATCGTGGCGTCGTTTATTCTGTCGAGTACGTCGGCGAGGACCTGGTTCACTCTTTCGGCGCTGGTATCCACTACCTGTATCTTGAGCACCGGTTGGCTGAATGTCTTGTTCCATTGACCGCCGTTGGCGGGTAACGTCACCGAGAACCCCTTTTGAACGCCAGCACCGTAGAGGGTTCCCCGTGTCAGGCCCAGATCTACAGACGGAGCTTCCTGATTGACGCGTCGCTTGACCATGTCGGCGAATTCCGTCAAGGTCATGGCGCTGCCACCGGAGATCCAGTAGGCCGGTTCGCGTTCAGGGGCCACGAAGGTAACGTCGGCTTCAGTCCAAAAGACGGGCTCCGATGACCGGATGGCGCCAAGGGCAGCCAGACCTAGTGCCAGTCCGAAGGCCACCATGTACCATCGGCGCAGCAGGATCCCCAGGAAAGTTGACGCAGTCATGGCTAACTTGACCCTGAGGACAGCGGCAGGACTCCATGAATCTCTTCATCCGTTTCCTTGGTGTCATGGGCTGCGCGCCTATGAGGGGGCTGCTCAGGCCGCAGGGTATCTTTCCTCGAAGCTTCCTTCCGGCGTTTCCTGGTCATCAACAAGCCATCCACCAAGACAGACAGGACCAGAGTCAGTAACACTCCCCCAGCCCCGGCAATGAGGACCAACTGTGTGCGGGCCTTCACTTCGGGTACGGCCTGCCGGTCCACGAGAAGACTCATGGTGGTGATCCTTGCCGGCACAGCGACGTCGAGGGCAGCCTGCATGTCGTTGAGGGAGCGCGGAGTCTCGTCCATCACTGCCTTCAGGACTGCCATGGTCTCTTCGGGGTTGTCTGCAGTGGCAGTTATGACCAGGATCGCACCACTGGTGCCGCGGTCGGGTTCTGCGACGTAGGTTGCGGATCCGAAGTTCGCCAGGAGCCGTTCCTTCACAGGCTGTGACGTAATTTTGCGGATCAGGATGTCAAGGGCCTCGCTCATACCGCCCAGATAAAGATATGGATTTCCGGCGTCGCCAATGCTCTGGCTTGAGGGCATGAGGACCAGGCTTGCTTGGGATTTGTACTTTTCCGGCGCGCTCGTTTGGATTGACATGCACAGCAGCCCGGTAACGAGCATGCCCGCAACCACCAAGTACCACCGGCGTGCAACGCTCGCCAGAACAGTTCGCAACTGCATCATTTGCTCCCAATGTGACGGGGAGCGCGTTTACCGACCGGCTCCGTGGTTTGTTGCTCACCCAAAAGGGAAAGCAGTTTCTCTGCCCTTACGTCCCAGGTGTGCTGCTGCGCTGAGGATTGGATCCTTCGTCGCTGTTCGCACGTCAATTCCGTCTCCAAGCCTGATCGCACCAGATCAACAAAGTCCCGTGGAGTCGTGGCTATCTTCACGAAATCGGAGCTGATCCATCGCGTAGCCGGAAGGTCTGCCGCAACCACGGGCAGCCCGGAGGCGAGGTATTCGAGTGTTTTGAGGGGAAAGCTTGAACGGTTGAATTCCGAATCCGTGTAAGGGGTCAGACCTATGGCTGCCGTAGCCAGTACCCTGGCAACTTCCAGAGCGGACACCTCGCCGCGCCAATCAACATTGGGCCGGGACAAGAATTCGTCGAGGCTTCTTCGGGCGTGCTGTTCCCGTTCCGTCCTAGGACCCAGCACGATGACGGGAAGCTCCGTCCTGCCCAGATCGCTGAGTGTGGCAAAGTCAAGACGTTCATTGAGTTGGCCCACCAATACGGCGACCGGTTGACGGACTGTTCCGTATTCGGCCGGAACAGGTGTCCTGCATCCATTTGGTACGAACTCGACCTTACGGCCGGAGAATTCAGAGAACTTCTGAGCCAGTGCGGGCGACACTGCTGTGACGACGTCGGCCACAGCGATGTTGGACATGAGGACCCGCTCCAAATGTGTGCGCGATAAGCCCATGAGCTCCGCGGAGGCAAGCCAATCGTCGGTCAGATGTAGAAGACGTGGCACGGATAGTTCCCGGGGGAAATGAACCAATGGGGATGCATTGACCACCCCTGCCAGGCCGTCCCCCACCCTCCTCGCTGCCGACCGCATGGTCCATCGGGCGATCGCCTCGGTGGAACGTCGTACTACGGGGCGGCTGAAGCCGGGCAGGGAAGGCACGCGCAATCTGCTAACCGTGGGCGCCACGGTCTCAGGCACCCCACGGAAGCTGCTTACGGTGTGGCGACGTACGTTGCCATCCCTGGCGACAGAGACTGGTTGGTCAACCCAGAGAACCCTTGCGCGGACGCTCAAAGCCTCCGCCAAAAGCCTGTCTGTGCCAGGCACACCATCCCATTGGCCACCAGAGATGTACATGATGGTGCCGTTCATGCCTTCACCGCCGCGGGTGTGTTCGAAGCGGCCGTCATGGCAACAGGACGGGCATTGAAGTCCTCCCTTGGCAGCCGGCGCAGCACGCGCTGAGCACGTCGTTTCCCTACATAGCCGCAGTACCGGCCCATGGCTGCCACTTCCGACGCCAAGGTCGCGGCCAGACCGGGGCGGGCAGCGGCAAAATCCTGGTAAAGGCGTACCTGACGTTGAGCCGCGGAGTCCAATGAGTACCTCTCCTCGACGAGCTGCCGACCAAAGCCGCCCAAGTCGCGGCGAAGTTGCTCATCTTCCATGAGCGCTCGCAGGATGGCGAGCAAAGCTGTTTGTCCTTCACCGCCTGTACCCGGACCGGATCCGTACCATCCTTGCCACAGGAAGGTAGGTAGGGAATCGGGGGTGAGAAGTTCCCAAAACCCGCGCTCACCTTGGACCACAAGGGGCTTTCCGAAGGAAAGCCCGCGCAACGCTGAACCGCCCATCCCCAGCACCACATCAGCGGCAGCATAGACCGGCCGCGGGTCCGCGAGTTCACCCGTGAGGGTCACCGTCTCCCGCCCGGTGGCTGCATTGATAAGCGCAGCCCGGCTAGCGACTGAATCCAAGGCAGGACCTGTTCCCGTAATGATCAGCGTCACCGGATGTTCAAGGGACAACAGGCGGACGGCGTCCATGGCGCTCAGAAGGCCCTCAAGTTTCAGTTCCTGCGCCAGGCGTGAAACACAGACAACGGTGAGGGAACGGTCACTCAGTGCAAACTTGCGCCTAAATGCGTCCAAGCCCGTCGTCGCGGAAACCTGGTTGGCGTGCGTATCCACCGGCGGCTCCATGACGTGCACTTCTCCCCTGCCCCGGGAAGACTCCCATTGATGGATCTGCTCAGTACCCACCATGAGCGGCATGGACTTTGGAATGAACGGAGCGACAGCCATGGACATGACGGTGGCGACCGCGGTGGTGCCACCGACCACTTTGGAAGCAGCCAGGCACTCCAAGGCCGGTGGCCACTCGTATCCGTGAAGAACATCCACACCGCGCTCGCGGACAGTGCGTACCAGGGCGCTGATGACATTTGGCGAAGGGCGCTTTCCTGGAAGTGGTGCAGGAACATACTCCAATCCCAACTTAACAGCCGTTTGCGCCAGCGGACCCGGTTGCCCAAAGAGCAGAACGTCGTGCCCCAGTCGCTGTACGGCTGCGCCCAATTCAATTGCATTCAGCTGGCTGCCGCCCAGGCGGAGGTCGTGTGGATAAACGAGGATCTTCATGTCCAGGCCTCCTCAGGGGCACGGCCACGGCCCCAACGCCGGACATCGGCAATGTCCCGCCTCCCGAAAGCAAGAGTGAGGCCCATCGCCAGGACGCCCACACCAGCAGACAAGAGAACGGCCTCCATCGGTGACCGCACAGATTGGCTCAGGAGCGCGCAACCAACACCGGCAGCAACAGCCACCATGAAGGGCCGGAAAAGTCGAACGGCCAACGCCCGCAGTGAAACGTTCGCCCGCTTCAAGGCCCTGAGGTACATCGGTGACGTCACCACAACAGCAACCGCCACCGGCGCTGCAGCCAGTCCGGACATCCCGCCATAAATCGCCCCAACAATCAGGGCGGGGACCAAAGCTGCGAGCGCCATCAGTTGGACCGTGAAAATCGGACCGGACAACCCGAGAATGACCAGGTAGTCGTAAAACAGCTCGTGGAGCACCCGCACTGCGGTCAGCGGAGCCAACCAAAAAAGGGCGAGGCCGGCCGGAGCCCAGGCATCGCCATAAACCAGCATGACCAGTGGGACGGCACATCCCATCATTACCGCGCAGACCGGCAAAAGAACCGCCGCCAGCGCCCCCGTCAGGGACAACAACGCCGACTGCATGTCTCCAGGCTTGTCCTGCAACCTGGCAAAGGTTGCAGGTGCCACGCTCCGAAGGGGCGGGGACAACAAACTGGAAGGCCAGCCAGCCATGTTGAAAGCCATGACATACAAGCCCAACGCGACCGGCCCCAGCATCTTGCCCGCAACGAGTTGATCAACGTAGCCAACGGCAAAAACCACCGTGCTGGCACCGGCAAGTGGCAGCCCGAACGCCAGCAATTGCCTGGCAAGTTTCGGCGAGAATCCGAAGCGATAGGGCAAAGGCGAATAGATCAGGAACAGGACGCCGGCTACCAGGCTGGCCAAGACCCGCCCAACGGCAAGGCTCATGGCGCCCATCCCGGCGATCACCATGATCAGTGAGGCACCTGCCCCCAGCCAAACATTGACTTGGTCAATGACCATGCGCTGGCCTTGACGGAAGTTCCGTTGAAGCAGGGCTGCAGGGGTGGCTACCAAGCCGTTAAGCACGATGCAGACCGCCATGACCCGGACCACGTCAGTGGCTGCTTCATTTCCCATGGCGGCCGTGAAGTAGGGTGCAGCTGCATAGGAAACCCCGAACAGCAGGACGCTGCATGTTGCCGAAATAGTGGTGACGGTTGCCGCTATGTCCTTTGGGTCACCCGGCCAGCGAACGATCGCGAGACTGACTCCCAATTCGTTGAAGCTCAAGACCGCAACCAAAGCTACAAATGCTACGGCGTAGGTTCCGAATTCTTCGGGCCCCAGCAGGCGTGCCAGTGCGATTCCGATTCCGATCGTGCCCAGCTTCGTGATGAAAGCGTTGACCACGCTGATCACGAATGCCCTGGTCGGCGTTGGTGTCCGCCGGGGAGTCACCGGGTTCCGAAGTGTCACAGGACGCCCTCCAACTCAGGGGTATTTCCCCGCCGGATCACCCTTGCCGGCACGCCGGCCCACGTTTCGTCCTCGGGAACATCGGCAAGGACAGCGGCGCCCATGCCGATCATCGCTTTCGCGCCGATGGTCAGGCGCTCGCGGACACTGGCATTCATGCCGATGTAGGCGGCCCGGCCAACGTGGACGTTGCCGCCCAGGGACACCCCGGAGGCCAAGGTGGCGTAATCGCCGATGACGTCGTCATGTGTGAACGTGACCCCTGGCATTGCGACCACGTGTTCGCCGATGGTCACCGAAGCTGTCATGCTCACGTGGGCGAGGAGGATACTTCCCCGGCCAATCATGCAGCCCTCTGGAACGCGCACGGAAGGATCGATCGCTGTAGCGTAGCGGTCTTCGGCCAGCCCCAAGGCGCGGAGCCGCATCACCACGCTTTCGCGGCCGCTGCCGGATCCAATGCAGATCAGCAGCAGGGCGTGGGGGTAGTTCATAGCTTCCCGGACGGGACCGAGGACATGTGCCCCGTCCACCACGCGGCCCAGTTTGTCTTCGTCGTCGTCGAGGATCCCAATGACGTCGAAAGGCCCGCTGCTGCGGACCATGGCAAGGACCTCCCGGGCGAGGCCGCTTGCCGCGATGAGGAGTAGCTCGCTCATGGCTGACCCGCGGCTCGTAATACTGAGTCGATGACGCGGACTTGGTCGCCCAGCGCCAGTTGGTGGAAGAGGGGAAGTATGAGTGTGTGATCCGTCAACCACTCCGTTGCGTCCAGCCCGGCTGTGCCTGTGTCCGTGCCTGCGTACGCAGGCTGCCGGTGCGCTGCCATGATCCCGCGGCGGGCAGAGATGCCATCCGCGGCCAACCGTGCCATGAGGGCGTCCCGGCCCAGCGGGAACGCCGGGCCGACCTCCAACCAGCATGACTGGAAGTTGCTGATGCCATACTCCGGATCGCTTACCAGGCGTAGGCCTTCCACTCCGGCGAAGGCGTTTGCGTAAGTAGCGGCCAGTTCGCGCCGTCGCTGGACGGCGGCTTTGAGGCGGCCAAGTTGGACAATTCCGACGGCGGCCTGAAGGTCGGTCATGCGGTAGTTGAACCCGACCTCGAGGTACTCCTCCGCGGGGGCGAGCAGGCTGGCGTGGCGATCAGCGGCTGAAACGCTCATGGCATGTTCGCGGAGGCGCCGTGCCCTGTCGCCGTAATCCTGGCGCGGTGTGGTGATCATGCCGCCCTCACCGGTCGTGAGGATCTTGCGCGGGTGGAATGACCAAGCAGCCAACTCGGCGTTTGAACCTACGGGCTGTCCCCGGTATCTGGAGCCAATAGCACACGCGGCGTCTTCCACCACGATGATTCCCAGGGGATCACACAGCGCGCGGATAGGTTCCAGGTCAACCGGGACTCCACCTTGGTCGACGGCGATGACCGCTGTAGTAGCGGGAGTCAGGGCAGCCTTAACGGTTTCTGCAGTAACGCAGCCAGTGAGGATGTCGACGTCGGCGAAAACCGGCCGCGCACCCACGTACGTTGCGGCGTTGGCAGTAGCAATAAAGGAGAACGATGGCACCACCACGTCATCCCCGGCGGCGACGCCGGCAACGACGAGGGCCAGGTGGAGCGCGGAGGTGCAGCTCGACGTTGCCACCGCGAATCCAGCATGCTGCTCGGCGGCGAAGGCGTCCTCGAATTGCCGCACCTTGGGACCCTGGGCCACCCAACCGGAAGCGATGACCTCTGCGACAGCCTGGGCTTCTTCTTCGCCGAGCCACGGCTTCATGACGTCGATGCGGCCCAACCGGGTTTCGGAGATGGTCATCGCGCACCGACTGTCGGTGCGGGGCGGCTCATAGTGCGGGCGGCAGCAATCTCCGCACGAAGCGGGCGCCACCACGAGACCAGCGAGCGCAAGCCGTCTTCCAGGCCCACGGCTGCCTCGAAGCCCAGGTCTTCGCGTGCTGCCGTGACGTCGGCAAGGCGTCGGGCAACTCCGTTGACGGCACGTTCCGGACCATGTTCCAGGTGGAGGGGTGAAGCCATGACCTTGAGCAGTGTTTGCGCCAGCTCCGCCAGACTGGTCTCCGTACCGCTGGCCACGTTATAGACGCCCTCGCGTACATTGCTGACGGCGGCAAGGACGTTGGCCCTGGCGACGTCCGCGGTGTGGATGAAGTCCATGGTTTGCTGCCCGCTGCCGAAAATCAGTGGGGGCTGGCCATCCACTATGCGCTCCATCCAACGAACCAGGACTTCGGTGTAGAGCCCGTGCACGTCCATGCGGGGTCCATAAACGTTGAAGTACCTCAGGAGGACGTAGTCCAGGCCTGACATTGCGCGAAAGCTCCTCGCCATTCCTTCGTTGAAGGACTTCGCCGCACCGTAGAAGGTGTCGTTGTTGTGGTGGTGGTGGCTTTCCTTCGTGGGAAATTCCTCGGCCATGCCATAAACGGAGGCACTTGAGGCTGATATGAGTCGGTCTATTTTGTGGGCCGCAGCAGCCTCGTAAACGTTGAACGTTCCATCCACCAATACCTCGAGGGCCAACCGTGGTTCTTCCGCGCACTGGGTGATGCGGATGGCGGCTTGATGGAAAACCAGGTCCTTGCCATGGGTGAGGTCGTGGACGAGGTCGCGGTCACGGAGGTCGCCTTCGACCAGCCGTACCCTTTCGGTGGAGAGAGCTTCGTCGAGGTTTGCGCGGCGGCCGCGGACGAGGTTGTCCAGCACGTCTACGTGCGCCGCACCGGCGTCGAGCAGTTGGTCCACCAGCGTCGAACCAATGGTGCCGGCCCCTCCGGTGACCAGGACACTGGCCCCTAGAAGCTTTTTCACCGTGCAACCTGGAGAGAGACTTCATTCCCGGCGACGATTGTTGATTGACCGTCAGTGCTGAGGCTTTGCGTGACGGCTTCGAGAACGGACAAGACGCGGAGCCCGGATTCCCCGCTGGTCCGTGGCATGGTCCGGTTGCGGATGGAGGAGGCAAGTTCGCACACCACCTGGCCAAGGGGTTCGCGTTCCTGCAATGCCGGAGACCAAGTGTCGCCCAAGCGGTAGGAGATGGCGGAGGTCCGTTTGTCAGCTGCAGATCTGGGCTGATGCTCCAGGCTGACCCCGCGGTCGTACACGCTGAGGCGCTGCTGGGGATTGAGGTCGTCCCACACCAGGGTCCTCTTTGACCCTCCGATGATCATTTGCCGGATCTTTGTGGGGCTGAGCCAATTCACGTGGATATGGACCATGGCATCGTTGGGCAGGCCGAAAGTGAGGTGTCCGACGCAGTCCCTGCCAGTTCCCAGGGGATCCGCGCCGTGAGCGGATATTTCCGTGGGATGCAAGCCACCCGGCAGGACGAAGTCCAGGATGGAAAGGTCGTGGGGCGCCAGGTCCCAGAAAACGTTGACGTCCGGTTGGACGAGTCCAAGATTGATGCGGACGGAATCCACATACAAAATGTCGCCCAGGGCACCGCTGGCTACCAGTTCCTGGATCTTGAGGACCGCTGGTGTGAAGCAGTAGGTGTGGTCTGCCATGAGGACCAATCCCCTGGCCTTCGCTTCCTCCACCATCTCCAGGCCCTTCGCACGGCTGTCAGCCAACGGCTTCTCCACCAGGACGTGTTTGCCGGCGCGCAGGGCAGTCATCACCACTCCGTGGTGGGTATGCGCCGGCGTAGCTACTGCAACGGCGTCCAGGTTGTACGTGTCAAGCAGTTCGTCCAAGGATTCGACGACGGCCACTCCGCCAACCGTCTCCGCGAGCCTTAGCCCTCGTTCGACGTCGAGGTCGCAGATGGCAACGAGATCCCAGTCAGGGCTGGCTTTGAGGTTCCGGGCAAGATTGGGGCCCCAGTATCCTGCCCCGACTACCGCAATGCGGAGCCTGGGCTGTGGGCCGTGGCCGTTGAGTTGTCCTGATGGAATCGTTCGTATGCTCATTTCCCACTCTGCTTCTGTGTTGACAGCGCGATTCGCTTGGTTTGTTGCAGTTATTGGCTAATAGGCCCCGGAAGGTTGAATCATTGCCCTGAACGTCCGCCACATGATCATCAGGTCTCCAGCTATGGACCAGTTCTCCACGTAATAGAGGTCCAGCCGTACGGCCTCGTCCCATGGAAGGTCCGACCGCCCATTGATTTGCCATAGGCCCGTGATACCGGGCTTGATGAGCAGCCGACGATGCGTATGGCGTTCGTAGCCGCTGACTTCACGGGCCAACGGCGGCCGCGGTCCCACCAGGCTCATGTTGCCCACAAGGACATTCCAGAACTGTGGCAATTCATCGAGGGAGTACTTACGCATCCAACGCCCGCACCTGGTAACACGGGGGTCGCCGCGGATCTTGAACAGGACGCCGGCGCCTTCATCCTGGGTGCTAAGTTCCTCCAGGCGGGATTCGGCGTCCACCACCATGGAACGGAACTTCAGCATGTGGAAGGTAGCGCCCCTCCTGCCGACCCGTTCCTGGCGAAAAAGTACAGGCCCGGGGCTGTCCTGGTGAACTATGGCTGCCATGAGCAGCAGGATCGGTGACAGGACCAGCAATGCCGACGCCGAGACGGTAATGTCCATCAAACGCTTGAGTGTGTGCTTACCCCCGGAGTAGTGCGGGATGTCCACGTGCATCAGGGGAAGTCCCTCGACCGGGCGCCAGTGGATCCGCGGACCGGCCACGTTTGTCAGGGCCGCAGCGAGCACAAGTTCCGCGGAATTTTCCTCCAGCCGCCACCCGAGCTCCTGGATGAACTGGTTTCCACCGGGCACGGGGCCGGCCACAATCACCGCGTTGGCGCCCGTTTGCCGGACGGTGTGGGCGATCCCGTAGATCGAAGAAAGAACAGGGACACGGAGGTGGTCCACCTTCAGGACCGCACCCCGCCGGGCCCCTGGAAGGCATGCTCCGAGGATGTCGTACGCGGTGCCGGACTTTCGGTTGATCTGCTTGATGACATACCGAACGTCTTGGGGCTCACCTACAACGATCGCCCGGGAGAGGCAGCGGCCGCGGGACTTTTCGTGGCTCAGCCACCGGCGGAAGCTCCACCTGCTGCCGGTGAGCGCCACCAGGCCAAGCGGCAGGGAGACGAGTACGAATGAGCTGACAGCATCAAGCCGGAAAACCACGGCCACGATGCCCAGGAAGCCAAAGACACGAAAACTTGCCGAGAGGACGCGCTTGTATTCCTCGGGACCTACGCCCAGGACTTTCGGATCGCGGGTGCGGTAGACCTCCAACGAACCCAACCAAACCAGTCCAAGAATCAGTGCCATCACCAGATGACGTGTGTAGGCAGGACTCTCCGCAGCCAGGGTCAGGCCATTGGTGTTGAGAACGAAACCGGCGAAAACAGCGGCAGTAACGAGCGCCATGTCCGTCATGCGAAGACTGTTGGTCAGTGAATGCGCCCAGTCGGTCCTGCCCCGGCGGGGGAACGTGATCCGAGGGGTCCTGCGGGTGGCTGGCGACACGAAGTCCAGGGTGACCTCGGAGTTCGGTGCCGCCAGTCCCGCCTTCTCAGTCCGTTGTGCAGCAACGGACTTGTCAATCCAGGGAGACACCGGCGGATTGACGTCGGCGATGGCAGTTTTTGCGGGAAAGACTGAACCCGCCAAGGCATGGTCCGCACCAGTGGGTGCCGCTACCTTGCCCGTACGCAAGACTGGAACTTTCACCATGTCAGCCTTCTTTGCAGACCTGCCATTGCCTACTTATCAGTGAAGCGGCGGCGGTCAGGAGGCGCACCAGTAGTCGGTACTCAAGTTTGCGCAGGTTTACCCATTGCACCTACGTGCGAGTACCTAGCCGGCGACGGCGGCACTACGTGCTTTCGTGGCGCGCAGGAGGGCAAAAGCCGCGGAAATCCGGGCTGGAACCAGCACAAAAGCTGCCGGAAGGGAGCACAAAAAACCGGCCACCCCAAGGTGGCCGGTTCATTAGGACAGTTAGTCCTCTACGATTTCCATGTCTTCGTCCAGGACGTCCTCATCTTCTTCATCTTCGTCGTCGAAGACTTGGAGCGGAGTAACCTCGGAGTACGCCTCGTACAGCGCATCTTCATAAACTTCGAAGGCATCGGCAACGGCGAAAAAAGCCGCTTCGACATTGGGGTCACCTTCGCCCCTGCGCGCTGATGCGGCGGCCAGATGTTCTTCCAGGGCGGCGGTCAGTGATTGAAGCGCGACACGCGGATCGATGCTCATGACTTCACGTTAGCCGGAAAAGGACGAAAATGGAGAGGGATGAGAGAACAATTTCCGGGCAGCTCCGTTGAGCGCCAACGAGACTACGCACGTCAGTACGAATACCTCGTACTGACGGTGGGACCTGACGATTCACTGCCGGAAGCCCGACGCCGACTCGCCGAGCATTCCGAATACGGCAAGTGGGAACTCGAGCGCAGCGTGCTCTACCTCGGAGGCGGGCGCCGCTTCTGGTTGCGCCGCAAAGTCTATTCCGTGCAGCGAACTGTCTGAACACAGCGGCATCACGCATTCAGGTTTTACCGCTGGTCCTCCAGCGGACCCAACCATGCGTTCGCCACAGTGTTATGGGCGGATTCATCGTTGGAAGGATGGAAGATGCCTGCCAGGACGTCCCTGTAGAGCCGCTCCATCTCAGACCCACGGAAGTAGCTGGATCCTCCCGTGACACGGATCGCCAAGTCCACTACGTGGCGTGCGCTCTCCGTTGCCCGGGACTTTAGTCCCACAAGTTTGGGGAACCATTGGGCTTCGTGGTCCACCAGGTTGTCCACATCGCGGGCCAGGGAAGAGATTTGGGGTGCGATTCCGTCCATGGCCAGGGCAGCGTCTGCCACCTTCCAACGGATATCCGGGTCCTGGGCGTAGCTCCGGCCACCGTGTTTGGCTGAAACCCTTCGCTTGACGTTCGCTACGCCAAGGGTAAATGCGCGCTCGGCAACGCCCGTGTACACAGCGGCGAGCAACGTCTCGAAGCACGCGAAGATCGCGAAGATCAACAGGTCCTTGTTGGGTCCCACGGGGAGCTTGCGAAAGATCCGTTCTGCCGGAATCACGGCTCCGTGCAGGAGGGTGGTGTTGGACGCGCTGGCACGCATACCCAGGGTGTCCCAGTCGCTCAGGGTTTCGTGGCCCGGGTCGTCGCGGCGGAGAAAGCCAAAGACGAGCTCACCCTCACCGTCCCTGGCGTCGGCATCCTTGCCGAATGTTCCCAGCCGGGTCCAGCCGCGTGAGAGGCTGGTGAAGATTTTCCGGCCAGTGAACCGGTAGCTCCCGTCAGGAAGCGGCTCGGCAACCGTGCCGGAATCGAACAACATGGAATCATTGCCGGCCTCGGAAATGCCGAAAGCAAAGACCTCACCCTGCCCCGCCTCCTTCAACACGAAATCCAGGGATCTGTCCCCTCGGGCCGTCAGGACCTGCGCGACGCCGGTCCACACCAAGTGCATATTCACCGCCAGCGCTGTGGCCGGGGCAGCCGTGGCGAGACGTTGCTGCAACGCAGCCACCGATTCGAGCCCGAGCCCGAAACCGCCGTCGGCCTCCGGCACGAACAGCTTCAGGTAACCGGCGGCTGCCAGGTCCTCCAGGTCCTCGTGGAAGAACTGGTTGTTCTGGTCGTAACCTGCGGCGCGGCCACGCAGCCGTTCTAGCAGTTCGTCGGGCAGAATTTCTTCGGGAGTCATGATGGTCCTTCGGGTGCTTGCCTTAGTAGTTGCCGAACCCTTTAGTAGTTGCTGAGCAGGGTGTTCAGGACCCGTGCGCCGAACTGGAGGGACTCGGCCGGCACGCGCTCATCGACGCCGTGGAACATCCCTGTGAAGTCGAGTTCGTCGGGCAGCATCAGCGGAGCGAAACCGTATCCGGTGATGCCGATCTTGCTCAACGACTTATTGTCCGTGCCCCCGGAAAGCGTATAAGGGAGGACCTTGGCGCCCGGGTCCTCGGAGTGCAGGGCATCGATCATGGAGTCCACCAGGTTCCCTGCAAAGGGCACCTCCAGGGAAACATCCTTGTTGACGTAGCTGATCTCAATGCCGTCCCCGGCGAGTTCCTTGATGGTCTCGAACACCAGTTCCTGCTGCCCCGGAAGTGTTCGGCAGTCAACGAACGCCTCGGCCGACTCGGGAATGACGTTGTGCTTGTAGCCCGAGCGCAGGAACGTGGGGTTGGAAGTGTTCTGTAGTGTGGCACCGACGAACCGGGCCACAGTGCCAAGTTCCTTGAGGAGGATGTCCGGGTTGTCGGCGTCGAACTCGACTCCCGTCAGTTCGGTGACGCCGTCCAGGAACTGTCGCGTGGTTGGCGTCAGTTCCACGGGCCACTTGTGTTCACCGATCCTGGTCACAGCGGCGGCAAGCCGCGTAACGGCGTTGTCAGTATTGATCTGGGAACCGTGGCCCGCCCGGCCGTGCGCTACCAGCCGCAACCAGGACAATCCCTTCTCGGCAGTCTGCAGCAAGTAGGTCCGTTGTCCGCCAATAGTGGCGGAGAATCCGCCGACTTCCGAGATCGCCTCAGTGGCGCCGTCGAAAAGTTCACGTCGGTGCTCGACGGCGTACCTGGCACCGTAGGTGCCGCCGGCCTCCTCATCTGCGAAGAAAGCGAAGATGATGTCGCGTTTTGGCTTCCGGCCCGTCCTGGCAAAGTTGCGCATGACTGAAAGAATCATAGCGTCCATGTCCTTCATGTCCACGGCGCCGCGGCCCCAGACCAGGCCATCTTTCAGTTCGCCGCTGAACGGGTCCACACTCCATTGGTCCTTGAGCGCGGGGACAACATCCAAGTGCCCATGTACTACCAGGGCGTCGGCCGAGGGGTCTTCGCCGGTCATGCGGGTTACCACGTTGGCGCGGCCCGGGGCGGACTCGAAGATCTCGGCCTCAAGTCCGACTTCGGTGATCAGCCCGGCCGTGTACTCTGCTGCCGCGCGCTCCCCCGGGCCCGAGTCGTCTCCAAAGTTGGAGGAGTCGATGCGGATGAGCTCCTGGCAGATCCGGACAACTTCGTCTTCGGGGCGGATGACAGACATGGAAACTCTCCTTGCGTGGCTGGGCTGCAGGTTCCGGTGACGCGCGCTGTGGTTCTCCCAGCATTTCCGTCCCGTGTCCCCTCAGCCTACCCACCAGTGGCGGGAGACGTCCGGAATGTGGATAAGCGCACGCACCGGGGCGACATCGGATGTTCCCGGACCAGGGCCGATTTTTCAGCTACCTGAAACCGTGTTAGAGTTTTTCTCGCTGCTTCGGAGGAAAGTGAAGCACCGCAAGGTGCAAAATGGACCATCTGAACACCACCTGCGCGGGTGGCGGAATGGCAGACGCGCTAGCTTGAGGTGCTAGTCCTCGAAAGGGGGTGGGGGTTCAAGTCCCCCTCCGCGCACAATCACAAGGCCTGAAATCCACGGATTTCGGGCCTTGTTTGTTTCTCCTGATCTACTTTGGCGAGAACAGCATGCGAGCTTAGTCACAACTGTTTCCTTACTTGTCGTTAACGAAGAAATGGCGGCAGTCACCTTCAGGTGGCTGCCGCCATTTCCCGTTGCGGCAGCTTATGCCAGAGCAACAACACTTCCGGCAAAGTGCCGCCTGCCGCTGCGGGGATTCCACGCAACG
Source organism: Paenarthrobacter sp. TA1.8 (assembly GCF_048595705.1). Classification (NCBI taxonomy): domain Bacteria; kingdom Bacillati; phylum Actinomycetota; class Actinomycetes; order Micrococcales; family Micrococcaceae; genus Paenarthrobacter; species Paenarthrobacter sp. TA1.8. The sequence continues at coordinate 2,473,384 of NZ_CP184287.1, read as the reverse complement.
TAGTCCGAGCGCTCCCAGCTTCCCGAATCCGCTTGCACCGTGGTGATGTCCAAGGCAACACGCGCTGGAAGGAACACAGGGGCTTCGAAGGCAACGTCCCAGGTAAAGGCATCCGACTTCACGGCCCCGACGTCGGCAAGTGCACGCGAGGCCAGATACATTCCGTGCGCGATTGATCCCCGCAGTCCCAAGGCTTTGGCCGAAAGGACGCTCAAGTGGATCGGATTGAAATCGCCCGACACGGTAGCGTAGCTCCTTCCGGTATCCAGTCCGAGTTGCCACAGCGCAGTGGGATCAGGCGGCGAAAAGTCGCCGGCAAATGCGCCATTCGGGCTGCCTGGCTTGTCGATACCCGGCAGGAAGACACCTTTGGCTAAGTACGTGGACACGCCGCGCCACATCAAGTCACCGCTGGAACCGGAACGGACCTCGGCCACTACATCCAGCTGGGTTCCGGCCCTGTGGCCGGCAAGGTTCTCCGCCCAGGAACGGATGTCCAGTTGCTCGGAGAACTGGATGGGTACCAGTTGTTCGATACGGTTCTTCAGATGAATCATGCCAAGAAGCGGCAGCGGAAAGTCTTCACGATTCATGACGCTCATGGATACGGGAAAAGCCAAAGCATGGACGTAGCCGGCAGGGAGGGTGTCCCTGGCGGTCTCACCCACCAAATGTTGGTAGGCGGTCAGATTTTCGACGTCGGCCCGCACCCCCCTGACCTCGTGGCTGACCGCAGGAAGCCGCTTCTTCCCGGAGGATGCTCCCAGAACCCGACGGCGGGCTGCTGCGGTAGCGGCGTTGACATACAACTTGGAGAGCGACGGAAGCTCGCCAAGGACAACCGGCTGGGGATGGTTCATGCTCCCACCAGTTGTTGCCCGCACACGCGCAGTACCTCACCGGAGATTCCACCGGCAGCATCGCTGGAAAGGAACGCGATGGCCTCTGCCACATCCTGGGGCTGGCCGCCCTGCTTGAGGGAGTTGAGCCTGCGAGCCGCCTCGCGGATTGCGAAGGGCATCTTGGCCGTCATCTCAGTTTCGATGAAACCAGGAGCTACCGCGTTGATGGTCCCACCGAAAGGTTCCATCAGGGCAGCCGTGGATCTCACCATGCCTATGACACCACCCTTGGATGCGCCGTAGTTGGTCTGGCCCCTGTTTCCGGCGATGCCACTTGTGGATGCGACTGACACAATGCGCGGCGATTCTTTGAAATGCTCCGACGCCAGAAGTGCCTCGTTGATTCTCAGCTGTGCCGCGATGTTGACAGCAATGACTGATTGCCAGCGGCCCTCGTCCATGTTGGCAAGCAGTCGATCACGGGTAATCCCTGCGTTGTGCACCACGATGTCGAGCCGGCCGTGGCGTTCCACGGCATGTTCGATGATGCGGTGTCCGGCGTCATCCCTGCTGATATCAAGCTGCAGGGCCGTCCCGCGTACCTCGTTGGCTACAGCTGCCAAGTGGTCCCCTGCAGCCGGGATGTCCACGGCCACGATCTTGGCCCCGTCGCGGTGCAGGGTACGGGCGATGGCTGCACCGATCCCCCGCGCTGCGCCGGTAACAACTGCTACTTTTCCGGCGAGCGGCTTGTCGGCGTCGTTGGGCAAGCTGCCTGACGTTGAGCGGACGGTCAGGAACTGTCCATCCACATAAGCGGAGCGGCCCGAGAGGAAGAACCTCAGGGCCCCCAGTGCCGAAGGGCTGGTGGTGGCGAGCTGGCCATCCAGGAGAATGCCGTTGGCCGTGGCCCCCGCGCGTAGTTCCTTGGCGAGAGACCGCAGGAATCCATCAATGCCCTGCCGCGCAGCAGCAGACGCCGGAGTCGGGGCTGACTGCGAAGTCCGCGATATGGTGATGACACGGCCGTTGGGCGAGAGGTCCCGCAGGGATGCGCCAGCGGTAAGGACCGATTTTCCCAGGTCCCCGGGGTGCTGGACTGCATCAAGTACCAGGATGATTGCCCCAAGTTTCTCCTTGGGCAGCGCGTTGCGGCGGACGTCCAAACCCCAACCAAGCAGGGTGGTGGCAATGTCATCTGCCCCTGCACTGTCGCCACTGACCAAGACCGGGCCCGTGATGAGCGGTGCGCCGGGTTTGTGGCGTCGAAGCACCACGGGCTGGGGCAGGCCCAGCTTCTTGGCTACGTCCTTCCCCAGTCCCTGACTTACCAGCTGTGTGTACCTGTCTGTCATCGCACTCCCCCTATGCTGCTTCGAGAATCGCAACAACGCCCTGACCGCCGGCGGCGCATACGGAAATCAGGCCCCGCGCAGGGCGGCCATTAACGGTGCCCTTCTCATGCAGCATCTTCGCAAGTGAAGCTACGATCCTGCCACCCGTAGCCGCAAACGGGTGGCCGGCAGCCAACGATGAGCCATTGACGTTGAGCTTGGCACGGTCCACCTTTCCCAGCGCGCCGTCAAGTCCCAGGCGCGTCCGGCCGAACTCTTCGTCTTCCCACGCGGCCAAGGTACTGAGGACGGTTCCGGCGAAGGCTTCATGAATTTCGAAGAAGTCGATGTCCTCGAAAGTGAGGCCGTGCCGAGCCAGCAAGCGGGGAACCGCGAAGACCGGCGCCATGAGGAGGCCGTCCTTGCCGTGAACGAAGTCGACGGCGGCCGCTTCGCCGTCCAGGACTGTGGCGAGCTTCGGCAGCCCGTGGGCGTCTGCCCATTCTCCGGTAGCCAGGAGGACGGTTGATGCACCGTCCGTCAGGGGTGTGGAGTTGCCCGCGGTCATGGTTGCTTCGGAGCCAAGGTTCTTGCCGAAGACGGGCTTAAGGGTGGCGAGCTTCTCCAGCGTGGTGTCTGCACGCAGGTTGGAGTCCCGGTTAAGCCCGCGGTACGGGGTGATCAGGTCATCGAAGAAGCCCCGTTCGTAGGCGGCAGCCAGGTTGCGGTGGCTGTTAAAAGCAAGCTCGTCCTGCGCTTCCCGGGAGATTTTCCACTGCGCAGTAGTGAGGGCCTGATGTTCGCCCATGGACAGCCCTGTGCGGGGCTCACCGGTGTTGGGAGCATCGGGGGCCAGATCCTTGGGGCGGATCCGGCCGATGATCTTCAGCTTTTGCACGGTGGTCTTTGCCCGGTTCAGGTCAAGCAGTATTTCGCGCAATCCCTCACTGACGGCGATCGGGGCATCAGAGGCCGAGTCCACACCGCCGGCGATCCCCGAGTCAATTTGCCCCAACTTGATCTTGTTGGACAACCCAAGAACGGTCTCCAACCCGGTTGCGCAGGCTTGTTGGAGGTCGTATGCAGGGGTTTCGGGCGACAAAGCCGAGCCGAGGACAGCTTCCCGTGTGAGGTTGAAGTCCCTTGAGTGCTTAAGCACTGCTCCGGCTGCGACCTCTCCGATGCGTTCGTCCTGGAGTCCGAACCTGGCCACCAGCCCCTCCAGGGCCGCGGTCAGCATGTCCTGGTTGGAGGACTTTACATAGGCGCCGCCGGTTCTTGCGAACGGAATGCGGTTGCCGCCCACGATGACCGCCGAGCGTGTTGATTGCGGGCCAGTGGTCGGTTCCAGGGGCCCGTCCGTAGTCACGTCTGCTGTAGCCATGCTTGTCTCCTTCGATCATTGCCAGTTACTGATACCCAGCGTACCTGATACGCTGGGTATCGTGAACAGTCGCGATGAAGAATCCGCCGGTGCCGCCGGCTCGGCACGGGTTGCAATTGAAGTCCCCTTGGCCGGCGAAGCCGAAGCCATGGTTGATGGACGTGCGGCCCGATGGCAGTCCCATCGTGAGGAGCGCCGGCGTGAACTCATCAAAGCCGCGCGAAAGGCTGTTCATAGGCTCGGAAGTGAAGCCTCCATGGAGGACATAGCCGGCTCCGCGGGGACATCCAAATCGGTCTTCTATCGCTATTTCGGGGACAAGGCAGGTCTTCAGCAAGCCATGGGTGAAGTGGTGCTGGGGCAGATGCAACGCCGCATGCAGGAGGCCGCCCAATTGGCGCAAACCCCGCGGGAGGGACTCTTCGCCATGGTTTCCGCCTATCTGCAGATGGCCGAATCCAGCCCCAACGTATACGCCTTCATCACCCGGCTTACCCCCGGGGAGGCCTCGGCGCAGGACGCTATCGCGGCCTCAGGTGCCCTGGGTAACTTCTTCGAACAAATTACGGACATGATCGCGACTCCCATGCGGGAACACCTGGGCGAAGAGAAGGAAGCGGTCATCGTTTACTGGCCTACGGCCGCTATCGGACTCGTGAGGAACGCCGGAGAAATGTGGCTGGGAAGTCCTGCCGGCAGCACTAAGCCCGATCAGGCAACCATGGCCGGGCAGATTACGGATTGGCTGTGCCTCGGCATCGCCCCGGAGCTCAAAAGCAGCACGTGAGACCAGCAATGACTCATCAGTTGTCGGAACCAAAGAAGGAAGCAACATGACTGAAGTAGTGGACCGGGCCTCATCCGCCCAGCAACCCGCCGGCCGCAAAGAGGCTGCCACTGGCGCAGACCCGGTGGTCGACGTCGCCGCCCTCGGGGAGCAGCTCCTTGGAAAATGGGCTCATATCCGCCACGAAGCCCGCAAGGTGGCAGGCAATCCAGCGGTGCAAAAGATCGAGGGCCTGCACCACACCGAGCATCGTGCACGGGTGTTTGAGCAGTTGAAGTTCCTGGTGGATAACAACACCGTCCACCGCGCCTTCCCAACCAGGCTGGGCGGCTCCGACGATCACGGCGGCAACATCGCCGGTTTCGAAGAGATCGTTACAGCCGACCCCTCCCTTCAGATCAAGGCCGGCGTCCAGTGGGGCCTCTTCGGCTCCGCTGTCATGCACCTCGGCACGGCGGAACATCAGGACAAGTGGCTCCCCGGCATCATGAGCCTGGAGATCCCAGGCTGCTTTGCCATGACGGAAACCGGCCACGGCTCCGACGTCGCCAGCATTGCCACCACGGCTACGTACGACGAAGCGAGCCAGGAATTCGTCATCACCACACCCTTCCGTGCGGCATGGAAGGACTACATTGGCAATGCAGCCAAGGATGGCCTGGCCGCCGTGGTGTTCGCCCAGCTGATCACCAAGAACGTCAATCACGGCGTCCACGCCTTCTATGTGGAACTCCGCGATCCTGTCACCAAGGAATTTCTCCCGGGCATCGGCGGTGAAGATGACGGCATCAAGGGTGGACTGAACGGCATTGACAACGGCCGATTGCACTTCACGTACGTACGCATTCCCAGGACCAACCTCCTGAACCGCTACGGCGACGTCGCTCAGGACGGCACGTACTCCTCCACCATTGAGAGCCCGGGACGCCGCTTCTTCACCATGCTCGGCACTCTGGTCCAAGGCCGTGTTTCCCTCGACGGCGCCGCTGTGGCCGCGAGCAAGGTGGCCCTCAAGACAGCTATTCAGTACGCCACCGAGCGCCGGCAGTTCAATGCTTCGTCCAGCACCGATGAAGAGGTCCTGCTGGACTATCAGCGGCACCAGCGCCGGTTGTTCACCCGCTTGGCCACCACCTACGCGGCCAGCTTCGCCCACGAACAGCTCCTGCAGAAATTCGACGACGTCTTCTCCGGCGCACACGATACAGATGCCGACCGACAGGACCTGGAAACGCTGGCGGCCGCGCTCAAGCCCCTTAGCACCTGGCATGCCTTGGACACTTTGCAGGAGTGCCGCGAAGCGTGCGGCGGAGCCGGCTTCCTGATCGAGAACCGCTTTGCCTCCTTGCGTGCGGACCTCGACGTGTATGTCACGTTTGAAGGTGACAACACAGTGCTGCTGCAGCTGGTAGCCAAGCGGCTCCTGGCTGACTACGCCAAGGAATTCCGTAGCGCCGACTTTGGTGTTCTTGCCCGTTATGTAGTTGATCAGGCCGCCGGTGTGGCTCTGCACCGGACGGGCCTCCGGCAGGTTGCCCAGTTCGTGGCTGATACCGGCTCGGTCCAGAAGGCGGCTTTGGCGTTGCGCGACGAGGAAGGCCAGCGCACGCTCTTGGCTGACCGCGTTCAGTCAATGGTCGCCGACGTCGGTGCTGCACTGAAGGGAGCCAATAAACTTCCACAGCACCAGGCCGCAGCCCTGTTCAACCAGCACCAACACGAACTCATTGAAGCCGCCCAGGCGCATGCGGAACTTCTTCAGTGGGAGGCCTTCACCGAGGCCCTCACCCATGTATCGGATGAGGGAACCAAGCGCGTCTTGACCTGGCTGCGCGACCTGTTCGGCTTGTCCCTGATCGAGAAGCATCTCTCCTGGTACCTGATGAACGGAAGGCTCTCGATGCAGCGTGGCCGGACCGTGGGCACCTACATCAACCGACTCCTGGTCAAGATCCGTCCTCACGCCGTAGACCTCGTGGACGCCTTCGGCTACGGCCCTGAGCACCTTCGCGCCTCCATCGCTACCGGCGCAGAAGCCGTCCGGCAGGATGAGGCGCGCGAGCACTTCCGCGAGCTGCGGGCCAACGGCAACGCCCCCGCGGACGAGAAAACGCTCTTGGCGCTGAAGGCATCCAAGGCCCGTTAGCAGGAGTTCCCTGCCGCGCGGTGAACAATTGCGGAACTCTTGAAAACCTCGACGGCGCCGTCCCCACCAAAGGGGGCGGCGCCGTCGTGGTTTGGCCTGCTACCGGGAGGCCAGGGATCTAGCGCAGGACTGACCGGTAGACCTCAAGGGTTGTTTCGGTGATGGACTCCCAGGAGAAGTGTTCTTCCGCACGGCGTCGTCCAGCAATGCCCATCTCACGGGCGCGCGCAGGATCGGCCACTACCTCGTTCAGGGCTGCAGCGAAGTCGCTGACGAACTTCTCGGGATCCAACGGCGTCCCGGTCCCGTCAGTGACCTGCTCCAGTTGGACGAGGAGCCCGGTTTCGCCATGCTGGACCACTTCCGGAATGCCGCCTGTGGCACTAGCCACCACTGCAGCACCACATGCCATGGCTTCGAGGTTCACGATGCCCAGGGGCTCGTAAATCGAGGGGCAGGCAAACGCGGTGGCATGGCTGAGGACCTGGATAAGCTCCTTCCGGGGCAGCATCCGCTCGATGAGGATGACACCCTCACGCTTTGCCTGCAGTTCCTCAATAAGGCGTGCAGTTTCAGCGGCAAGTTCGGGAGTGTCCGCAGCCCCGAGGCACAGCACCAATTGGACATCTTCGGGCAGGCTTGACGCGGCACGGAGCAGGTACGGCACACCCTTCTGGCGGGTGTTGCGGCCAACGAAGACCACGCTGGGCTTGGCGGGATCGATACCAAGCGCGCGGATCGCATCATCCTCCTCATCACGCTCCCATAGGGAGACATCGATGCCGTTGTGGACCACGCGAACCTTGTCCGGATCCACGTTGGGGTAGCTGCGGAGGATGTCCTGACGCATGCCATCGGAGACGGCAATGATAGCGGCGGCTGCCTCGTACGCTGTCTTCTCCACCCAGGAGGACAGGGCATAGCCGCCCCCAAGCTGTTCGGCCTTCCAAGGACGCAGGGGCTCCAGGCTGTGGGCGCTGAGCACGTGCGGGATGCCGTGCAGCAGCGACGCGAGGTGGCCGGCCATGTTGGCGTACCAGGTGTGCGAGTGGACAACGTCCGCTCCCGCAATGTCCGGAACTATCCTCAAGTCCACGCCGAGGGTCTGGATGGCGGCGTTGGCTTCGCCGAGGTCTTCGGGCGTGGCGTAGGACGCCACGGAAGCCCCATGATAGTCGGCATCACGGGGCGCGCCGAACGCCCTGACATGAAGGTCGACGTGCTTTGCCAGCACCCGGCTGAGCTCGGCAACGTGGACACCGGCACCGCCGTAAATTTCCGGAGGGAATTCTTTAGTCACAATGTCTATTCGCACGCTAACCAACGTAGTCGTTCCGGCGTATGTGTTCTAGTGTGAAAGAGTCCGGAAAATCGGACTTTTGGGGGATACGAAGACGTACGGGGAGCTGTGACCATGGCGTTGAAGAAAGTTTTGGCAATCGTATTGGCAGGCGGAGAGGGCAACCGACTCATGCCGCTGACGGCGGATCGGGCCAAGCCCGCGGTTCCGTTCGCAGGCGGCTACAGGTTAATTGACTTTGCACTATCCAATCTCGTTAATTCGGGATATTTGAAAATCGTCGTGCTGACGCAGTACAAATCGCACAGCCTTGACCGGCACATCTCTGAAACCTGGCGTATGTCCACGCAACTGGGCCGCTATGTGGCTTCTGTTCCGGCGCAGCAGCGCGTGGGCAAGAGCTGGTTCCTTGGCAGTGCCAACGCAATTTATCAATCGCTGAACCTCATCCATGACGACGCCCCGGACATCGTGGTAGTGGTCGGCGCTGATCACGTGTACCGCATGGACTTCTCCCAAATGGTGGAGCAGCACATTGCCAGCGGGGCCAAAGCGACAGTTGCTGCAGTGCGGCAGCCACTGAACATGGCCAACCAGTTCGGTGTGATCGAGGTAGACCAGAACGATCCCCAAAAAATTGCGGCCTTCGTGGAAAAGCCGGCCAGCACCCCCGGACTGGCAGCCGACCCCACGCAGTTCCTCGCCTCCATGGGCAACTACGTCTTTAATGCAGATGCCCTCGTTGAAGCCTTGCACGTGGACGCGGAAAGACTTGATACCAAACACGACATGGGCGGGGACATCATTCCCTACTTTGTGGATCAAGGCGAAGCCGGCGTGTATGACTTCACGCTCAACGACATCCCAGGCGCCACCGAGCGCGACCGGACCTACTGGCGCGACGTCGGTACCATCGACTCGTTCTACGACGCACACATGGACCTCATCTCCCCCGTGCCGATCTTCAACCTCTACAACTCCGAGTGGCCGATCTACACCCGCCAGAGCATCTCGCCCCCTGCAAAGTTTGTCCGTGGCGAGAACAACACGGTGGGAACGGCCCTCGATTCCATTGTTGCCAGCGGCGTGGTGGTTTCCGGTGGCATCGTTGAAGGGTCCGTAATCTCCAACGACGCCTATGTGGCGGCCGGCAGCCGTGTCCAGGACTCTGTGTTGATGGATAAGGTCCGTGTCGGCGAAGGCGCCGTGATCAAGCGGGCAATCCTGGACAAGAACGTCAAGGTCCCCGCCGGCGCGGCCATCGGTTTGGACCCTGCCTTGGATAAGGCGCGGGGCTACAAGGTCACTGAGTCGGGCATTACCGTGCTTGCGAAGGGCCAGGTTGTTCCGGAGCCCGGCGAGGCAGAGCTGGCGCTTTCGGCGCAACATCGCCGTGGGCTGCCGGAAGCTGTCAAGGCGGCCACCCATGATGATCCCGACATCCGTGACTCCGCCGAAAAGGTAGCGGCGGGCATCCAGTCACGCGTGGCCGACGCCGCAGCCCAGGGTGCCTCACATTAGCCCGAACGTACCCGGCTGACGTTGGCAGAACCCGAGGCAGGCCTCAGGCTCCCAAGGCTGTAAAATCAGGTCAATGAGCTCCACCGATCTGACGCCTGAAGAGATCCAGGCCTGCCTCAAGGTTCTGACCACGATCCACGTCTACGACGAAGAGCACCCGGACTACGTTGCTGTCCGCCGTGCCACCGGCAAGATGTTCAAAGCCGTCAAACGCCACCGCCGTGTCACCAAACGTGACTCCATTGCCGAGGCTGACCGCGCTGTCCTCGCTCTGACGGCTACCGCCGCGCCGGATCGCATTGACGACGAAACCCGCGGCAACAAGCTGGAGCCTTCAGCCACTGGCGAGATCGCAGGGCACCTCATCCGGTCGCGTCCCTGCTATATCTGCAAGAAGCACTACACGCAGGTTGACGCCTTCTACCACCAACTCTGCCCTGAATGCGCGGCGTTCAGCCACAGCAAGCGCGATGCGCGCACGGACCTCACGGGACGCAGGGCATTGCTGACCGGCGGACGCGCCAAGATCGGCATGTACATTGCGTTGCGCCTGCTCAGGGATGGCGCCCACACCACCATCACTACCCGTTTCCCCAAGGACGCCGCGCGACGCTTTGCTGCCATGGAAGACAGCGGAGAGTGGCTCCACCGGCTCAGGATTGTTGGCATAGACCTCCGTGACCCGGCACAAGTCATGGCGTTGACCGACTCGCTCAACGAGGCCGGCCCGTTGGACATCATCATCAACAACGCAGCTCAGACCGTCCGGCGCTCCGGCAGCGCTTACAAGCCCTTGGTCGACGCAGAGGACGAGCCGCTGCCTGCGGCCCTTGAAGCTGCCAACGGGGGCCCCGAGCTGGTGACCTTTGGTCATGCGCATGACAAGCACCCGCTTGCCCTCGCCAGCAGCGTCACCGAGCACCCGGTCCTGGCGGGCGACGCGATCACCTCGCTGGCGCTCTCCACCGGCTCGGCATCATTGGAGCGTATTGAGTCAGGAACGGCGATCGACGCCGGTGGCTTGGTTCCGGACCTCGCGTCCATCAACAGCTGGACCCAGGTGGTGGACGAGGTGGATCCCTTGGAGATGCTCGAAGTCCAGCTCTGCAACGTCACGGCACCCTTCCTGCTGGTAAGCCGCCTTCGCGATGCCATGAAGCGATCCACGGCCCACAGGAAGTACATTGTCAACGTCTCAGCCATGGAAGGGCAGTTCTCCCGTGCCTACAAGGGCCCTGGACACCCGCACACCAACATGGCCAAAGCCGCGCTTAACATGATGACCCGGACCAGCGCACAGGAAATGCTGGATTCCGATGGCATTCTCATGACCGCGGTCGATACCGGATGGATCACTGACGAACGGCCGCACTACACCAAAGTCCGGCTCATGGAAGAAGGATTCCATGCTCCGTTGGACTTGGTGGACGGCGCCGCGCGTGTCTACGACCCCATTGTGATGGGCGAAAAGGGCGAGGACCAGTACGGTGTCTTCCTCAAGGATTACAAGCCCTCCCCCTGGTAGAAAGTTTGAGTACAGATGAGGCCCTTAAGATCTACTCTTAAGGGCCTCATCTGTACAAAATACTTATGCGAGGCGGGTGATCTCCACTGAAACGGAGAGCCCCGAGCCGCCTCCACCGGACAGTATTCCCTTCAGCGGGGGAACATCGCGATAGTCGCGGCCCCGAGCCACTGTGACATGGTAGTCACCTGCCGGCTTGTGGTTGGTGGGGTCCCAGCTTCGCCATTCGCCGTCCCACCATTCCAGCCAGGCGTGGGATTGTCCGGCAACAGTTTCGCCGATGTCCGCCGAGGAACGGGGGTGGATGTATCCCGAAACGTAACGGGCAGGAATGCCACTGCAGCGTAAGGCGCCGATGGCCAGGTGGGCCAGGTCCTGGCATACTCCCTGACGCTGGGACCACGCCTGTTCGGCATTCGTGGTGACCCCGGTAGTGCCCTTCATGTAGGTCATCTCGCCGGCCATCCACGCAAAGACTGCCATTGCGGCCTCGTGGGGGTTCTTTCCCTTGACGATATCCGGGATGATCTCCAGGACTTCCTCACCAGGCCCGCTGAGCCGGGATTGGGGCAACCAGTCGCTGAATTCGTCCTGGACCTTCTCCGAGGCTATGACGTCCCATCCCACAATGTCGTCCTCGGTTGCCACCCGTTCGGTGCGGTGCACTTCAACGGTGGCCGTCGCAAGGACCTCAAGGCTCTCATGTGGCATCTGCATATCGAACGCAGTGACCCGCGTTCCCCAGTAATCACGGTAGTTACTGACAGAGGCTTGGTTGGGTGAGACCTTCAGCGAGGCCTCGAGGACAACTTGCTGACCGTCGGTCAGCGGCGTCATCCGGGCCTCGTTGTAGGACAAGGTCACGCGGCGATTGTACTTATAGGCAGTCTTGTGAACGATGCTCAGCCGGGTCATGAAACTTCTCCCACCCAGGCGTGCTCATCAGCCTGATTGAAGTACTTACGGGAAATTGCGTCCGAGGCCTGCGTCACGGCCTTCTGCACACGTTCCATGTGTTCAGGCAGTTCGGACATGAGGTCGTCTGTGCGGTGGAACTCAAGGAAGGTTCGGGCCTGACCCACAATTCGGCGGGCGTCGTTGATGAATCCCACGCGCTGCGCCGACGGATCCAGCTTGGCGAGGCACTCGTCGGCATCGCGCAACGCATAGACAATCGAGCGCGGGAACAACCGGTCCAACAGCAGGAACTCCGCCGCGTGCTGGTCCCCGAACGCTGCCCTGCGGGTGCGGATGAAGGACTCGTAAGCTCCCGCACACCGCAGCATGTTGACCCACGACATTCCAGCGGACTGAACGTCGCGTGTGGACAACATGCGGGCAGTCATATCGGCCCTTTCCAAGGAGCGGCCGAGCACCATGAACAACCAGCTCTCGTCGTGGCTGACCGTAGTGTCCGCGAGACCGCGGACCATGGCGGTCCGCTCCAAAACCCAGTTGCAGAAACGGTAGGTTCCCACAACGTCCTTGCGGTGTTGGTTGAGGCCGTAATACGTGGTGTTGAGGCTTTCCCAGAGGGACTGGGAGACAGTTTCGCGCGCCCGTCGTGCATTCTCGCGGGCTGCACCCAATGAACCTGCTATGGATGACGCGCTGTGCTTGTCATAGGCCAGGGCGTGCAGGAGCTCGGGAAGGCCGAAGTCTTCGCTTTGCGGCTTGGCGCCCATCACGGCGAGGAGCTCCCGGGCGACGCTGCGCTGTTCCTCCAGGGGCAGGTGGTTCAGGCGTTCAAGGTGCACATCCAAAATCCTGGAAGTACCGTCGGCGCGCTCTACGTAGCGTCCAATCCAGAAGAGTGACTCAGCAATGCGGCTCAGCATGGAACTGCCTCCTTCGCGTGGTGCATGTCGAAGTTCAAGTGTTGGTGGAGCGCGTTCACTGCTGCTGCTCCGTTTGGCGGTCCCGCCAGTTGCTTTCAACCGGCCACACGGATACTTGCTCGCGGACCGTCACGGATTGGCGTGGAATTACTTCGGCCGGCAGTTGCGGGGAATCGGCCAAAACCCAGGTGTCCTTGGAACCGCCGCCTTGGCTGGAGTTCACTATCAACGACCCTTCCTTGAGCGCCACCCGGGTGAGGCCTCCGGGCAGGACCCAGACGTCGTCGCCGTCGTTGACTGCGAAAGGACGCAGGTCCACGTGGCGGGGGCCAAACTTGTCTCCGGAGAGTGTCGGCACCGTGGAGAGCTGCAGGACCGGCTGTGCGATCCATCCGCGGGGATCGGCGATGACCCGTTTGCGCAGGGCGTCGAGTTCGTCCTTCGTGGCGTCCGGCCCGATGACCAATCCCTTACCTCCCGACCCGTCCACGGGCTTGACCACCAGCTCGTCGAGGCGGTCCAGAACATGCTCCCGGGCTTCCTTTTCCTCAAGCCGGAAAGTGTCGACGTTGGCGATGATCGGCTCTTCGTGGAGGTAGTACCGGATGAGGTCAGGCACGTAGCTGTACACGAGCTTGTCGTCGGCTACGCCGTTGCCCACAGCGTTGGCGATGGTCACTCCCCCGGCACGGGCGGCGTTAACCAATCCCGGGCAGCCGAGCATGGAGTCCGAACGGAACTGCAGTGGATCCAGGAAGTCGTCATCGATGCGTTTGTAGATGACATCCACGCGCTGTTCACCCGCTGTGGTTCGCATGTACACGCGGTTGCCACGGCAGATGAGGTCCCGGCCTTCCACCAACTCCACGCCCATGAGCCCTGCAAGGAGTGTGTGCTCAAAGTAAGCGCTGTTGAAGACGCCCGGGGTCAGGACAACAACGGTGGGATCGTCCACGCCTGAGGGAGCGGTCTTGCGCAGTGCAGAGAGGAGCCGGCGGGGGTACTCCTCCACCGGCCGGATGTGCTGCTGGCCGAATGCCTCAGGCAAACCCTTGGCCATGGCCCGGCGGTTCTCCAAAACGTAGCTGACACCAGAAGGTACGCGGACGTTGTCCTCCAGCACGCGGAAGGTTCCAGCTGCATCCCGGACGACGTCAATGCCCGAAACATGGACACGAACACCACCTGAGGGCTCGAAGCCGTGGACCGCGCGGTGGAAATGTGCACTGGTGGTCACAAGCTGCCGCGGAATCACGCCATCGGTGACTACGGCCATCCGCCCATAGACATCGTTCAGGAATGCTTCAAGGGCTTTGACGCGCTGGGCAACGCCGCGTTCCAGTACATCCCACTCGTCGGCGGGAATGACGCGCGGGACAATGTCCAGGGGAAATGGCCGCTCCTCCCCCGCGTAGTCGAACGTCACGCCGCGGTCCAGGAAGGTTCGGGCCATGGAATCCGCCCGGGCGGTGACATCCGCCAGGGAAAGCTCGCGGAGAGCCCCGGAAACCTGACCATAGGATCTTCTGGCAACGTGGCCCTGGGCAAACATCTCGTCATAGGCACCGCTGCGCGCGGCGGCCTCGGAGTAATCCTGAAATAGGTCAGACATGGGATTCAGGTAATCACCTTTTTGAGTCGAGCGCATTTCGCGCTGGTTGTGTGGCCGTTTCCGGGCACTCCCGGTTCGCCTTCCGTGCCCCCATCCGGCAGGGTTGAGGCATGCCCTTCAACAGTCTTGCGCCCCAGTTGTCCCGGCTGGGGCCCGGGTTGCTCCTGAGCATCGTCGCAACGGGTCTTGCCTTCGCCATCCACACTGTCTTTCCGGTGGTTCCGGCCATGACACTTGCTGTTGCCTTGGGCCTGCTTTCAGCCAATATACCGGGCACGGCCGTGTTGACCGCGGGGCGCGCCCGGCCAGGCCTGGACTTCGCTGGAAAGCACCTCATGCGTGCCGGCATCGTGCTTTTGGGCCTCAAGGTCAGCATCGGCGACGTCCTTGGCCTGGGTTGGTTATCCCTGCTGCTGATCGCAGGTGTTGTCCTGGTGAGCTTCGCGGGAACTTATGGGCTGGCGCGTCTGTTGCGCCTCCCCGGAGAAGCCGCCCTCCTTATCGCCACGGGCTTTTCCATCTGCGGAGCCTCCGCGATTGGCGCAATGGCAGCTGTGCGCCGTATCAAGCATCAAGACACCGTGCTCCCCGTAGCGCTGGTGACACTGTGCGGAACCCTTGCCATTGGTGTACTCCCACTTCTCATGCACCCGTTGAACCTTAATCCCGAACAGTTCGGGGCCTGGACCGGCGCATCAGTGCATGACGTCGGCCAGGTGGTGGCCACGGCACAAACCGCAGGTACATCGGCGCTGGCGATCGCCGTCGTCGTGAAATTGACCCGGGTGGTTCTGCTGGCGCCTGTTGCAGCAGCAGCCGGGGTGCACCAGCGAATTCTCCAAGTGAGGGAACGCAGCAACGGTACGCGCGGGGCCGCCAACGGCGTTGACGGGCGGTTCCCGCCGATTGTCCCGCTGTTCGTCATCGGCTTCCTGTCCATGGTGGCCCTCCGATCCTTGGGTTGGGCGCCGGCGGCGGGACTGGAGATCGCTGCGGCTGTTCAGGACATCCTCTTGGCGACGGCGCTGTTCGGGCTTGGTTCGGCGGTGCGGGTCCGCACCCTGATTCACACGGGAGGGCGAGCAATTCTGGTGGCCTTGGGGTCCTGGCTCCTCATCGCATCGTTGGGCCTGGGGGCCGCGTGGATCATGATTAGATAGCTGTGTGTCGAATCACAATCTGTCGCGCGATGAAGCCGCTACCCGTTCAGCCCTGATCACCACCCACAGCTACGACGTCACCCTCGATGTCCGCGACGCAGCAGATCCTGCCGTCGCCGGATACGCGAGCACCAGTACCATCACCTTCTCAGCGGACTCCGGCTCCGCCACTTTCCTGGATTTCATCAGCGGCGGCGTCGATTCCGTGGTGTTGAACGGCCGGTCGCTCGACGTTGGATCAGTGGTGGACCGCGACAGGATCATCCTGGAAGGTCTCGAAGCCGAAAACACGGTGACTGTGACCGGGACGGCGCTCTACAGCCGCTCCGGGGAAGGCATGCACCGCTTTGTGGATCCCGCCGATGGTGAATGCTATCTCTACACGCAATATGAACCGGCGGACAGCCGCCGCGTCTTCGCCAATTTCGAACAGCCCGACCTCAAAGCTGAATTTACGTTCCACGTGATCGCCCCCGCTGCCTGGGAAGTCGCCTCCAACGGAGTGGAAGAGGCCCGCACACCTGTACCGGGCGATCCCCGTGCCGCGCAATGGGATTTCGCCACCACTAAGCGAATGTCCACTTACATCACTACTGTGCTCGCCGGCCCTTACTTCAAGGCCGAAGATCACTGGAGAGCAAAGCTCGACGACGGCACCCGCCTTGACGTCCCGCTGGCACTTTTCTGCCGGGCCTCCTTGGCAGGCTCATTCGACGCCGACGAGTTGTTCCGACTGACCAAGAGTGGACTGGCATTCTTCAACGAGCTCTTCGCCTATCCCTACCCCTGGGGCAAGTATGATCAGGCGTTTGTACCTGAATACAACCTCGGGGCCATGGAGAATCCCGGGCTGGTGACGTTCACGGAGAAGTACGTCTACGCTTCCCGCGCTACGGATGCCCAGTATCAAGCCCGAGCCAATACGCTGATGCACGAGATGGCCCACATGTGGTTCGGCGACCTCGTGACCATGAACTGGTGGGATGATCTCTGGCTCAAGGAGTCATTCGCGGACTACATGGGAACCCTGGGTGTAGACCGGGCTACGGATTGGGACACTGCATGGGTGAATTTCGCCAGCAAGCGCAAAGCCTGGGCTTATGTGCAGGACCAACTGCCTACAACGCACCCGATCGTCGCGGACATCCCTGACCTCGAGGCCGCCAAGCAGAACTTTGACGGCATCACCTATGCCAAGGGCGCCTCTGTTTTGAAACAGTTGGTCGCCTATGTTGGTTTTGATGCTTTCATTGCGGGGTCCCGTCAGTATTTTCGGGATCACGAATTTGCCAATACATCCCTCCAGGACCTCCTCCAGGCGCTCAGCGTTGCCTCGGGCAGGGACCTCGCCCACTGGGCACGCCAATGGTTGCAGACATCGGGCATCTCCACTGTTGCCGCCGAGATCGTGGAAGACGATGGGGTCCTCGGTGCCGTCACCCTCCAACAAGAGGCCATCGATCCCCTGACCGGCCATCAGGAACTCCGTCCGCACCGCATGCGGTTGGGCTTGTATGACACCGACTCCACCGGTGCCTTGGTGAGGACTGAAAGCATCGACGTGGACGTTGCCGGCCCAAGCACGCTGGTGACTGCTTTGAACGGAAAGCGCCAGCCAGCGCTGCTGCTGGTCAATGATGACGATCTGAGCTACGTCAAAGTGCGGCTGGACTCCGGGTCCGAACACACAGTGCGGACGTCCCTGGATAAGATTTCGGATCCCATGGCCCGCGCCCTCTGCTGGACCGCGCTCTGGGATTCGGCCCGGGACGGAGTTACCCCAGCGGCCCGCTACGTGTCCGCCGTCGAGCAGTTCGCGACTTCCGAAACGGGCATAGGTGTCCTGCTGAACGTGTTGGGCAATGCTGCCAGCGCCATCGAGCGTTATGTAGCCTCGGAGACTCGCGAAGCCGTGCGTAAAGAGTTCCTGGCGGTGGCCGCTGAGCAGTTGATGGCTGCTGCTCCCGGCTCAGACTCCCAGCTCGCATGGGCCCGGACCTTGGCCGACGTCTCCAGGCATGGTGATAGCCAGCTGACCCTCGTTCGGGGACTCCTGGAGGGCAGCACCGTGGTGGAGGGCCTTGCCGTGGACGCCGAACTACGATGGAGCCTCTGGCAGGCGCTGGCGGCCCACGGGCAAGCGACCCTGGCCGAGCTGGACCACGAGCTTGAGGCTGATAAGACAGCATCGGGCAGGGAGGGGCATGCCCTTGCCTCAGCAGCCCGACCGGACGCATCAGTCAAGGCAGCTGCCTGGGATTCCGCGGTCAACAGCACAGGCCTTTCCAACGAGATCCTCAGTGCCACGATCGCCGGCTTTGTTACGGCTCCCGGAGACCTGCTGGAACGCTACGTCGAGCCCTACTTCGAGTGCCTTGAGCGTGTTTGGTCCGAACGCAGTATTGAAATCGCGGGCCGGATTGTCCGTGGCCTCTTCCCCGGAGCCCAGGACCTGCCAGAAGGCGTGCGGCCTGCTGATCACCCGGTAGTGGTGCGTGCCGACCATTGGCTTCGTGACCACGATGGAGCTCCCCGCGCCCTGCGCCGCATCGTCGTCGAGCAACGGAGCCATGTGTTGCGGGCGTTGACGGCGCAAGCGGCCGGCTGACCGCGAAGGACTTAGGGAACCCGGTTCAACCATTCCCCGGTGCCGAACTTCGCGTCCACGCGCCGCCTTGCTTCGGCGAGTTCGTTGTCCGTAAGCCGGGTTTCCACAGCTCCGTAACGTTCTGTGAAGACGTCCTGCATGGCCTGGAGGATTGCCGAGCGCGCAAGGCCTGTCTGGCGCCGCAACGGGTCCACGCGCTTCTTGGCACTCCGGGTTCCCTTGTCAGAGAGTTTCTCCTTGCCGATGCGCAGGACCTCTACCATCTTGTCCGCGTCAATGTCGTAGCTCATGGTGACGTGATGGAGCATGCCGCCACTTGCGAGCCGCTTTTGTGCTGCACCACCGATCTTGCCCTGATCGGTGGCAATGTCATTGAGGGGCACGTAGAAGGCGGTAATGCCCAGCTTCTCGAGCGCGGCCATGACCCAGGCATCCAGGAATGCGTATGAGTCAGCGAAGCTGATTCCATCCACCAGCGTCTGCGGGAGGTAGAGCGAATAGGTGATGCAGTTGCCTGCTTCCATGAACATGGCGCCGCCACCACTGATGCGGCGCACCACCGTGATGCCGTGCTTGGAGACGCCGTCCGGGTCCACCTCGTTTCGTACCGACTGGAAACTGCCAATGACAACGGACGGCTCTTCCCAATCCCAGAACCGCAAGGTGGGATTGCGCCGCCCTGCTCCCACTGCCTCCGTGAGGACCTCATCCAACGCCACGTTCACCTGCGTGGGCAGTACCGAAGGTGGAATGACTTCCCATTGGTGGTCCGCCCAGCCCGTCGCCTTGGAGAGCGCACGGCGGACGGTTACAGCCACCGCCTCTGCGGAGAACCCGAACAGTACGGCTTCCGGGGGCAATCCGGCATTGACGGCTGCGGCGATGTCTGCCGCTGTTGAATTCTCCTGGAGGCCGGTGAGTGCCCGATTGATGTCCTCAAGGGCTTCGTCGGGCTCCAGGAAAAAGTCGCCGCTCAGGGATACGTTGGAAAACCGGCCATTGGCCACTTCCAGGTCCACCACCACAAGTTTGCCGCCGGGGACTTTATATTCGCCGTGAAGTCGCGCGTCGTCGTCTTGGGTGTGCGGTTCCTGAGCCGGGTGGGTAGTCATGGTGTCCATCTTGCCGGAAAACACAAAGGCCCGCATTGCCGGAAATCCAGCAATACGGGCCTCGAAAAGCCTTGGGGTGAAGTGGGTTACTTCTTGCCGCCGAAGCCCTTGAAGCGAGCGTTGAAGCGCTCGACGCGGCCAGCGGAGTCCATGATGCGCTGCTTGCCCGTGTAGAACGGGTGGGACTCCGAAGAGATTTCGACGTCGATAACCGGGTAGGTGTTTCCGTCTTCCCACTCGATGGTCTTCGAGGAAGACACGGTGGACTTGGTCAGGAACTGCGTACCGGAAGCCAGGTCGTTGAAAACAACAGCTTCGTACTTCGGGTGGATATCAGACTTCATAATGGGACCTTTTGTTCGCGCAACTGGATTTTGCCAGCTACCAGGTATGAATGGAGGTGGACCTTTGCTGCAATGCGAACATTCCAGCGGCCGGGCCAACAACCAATCATAGCCGAAACGGCCATCCCGTACGAACTCCGCTCAATCGCGTGGGCGGAGTTCCCAAAACGCCACTGCCGAGGCCGCTGCGACGTTGAGTGAATCGACGCCTGCACGCATGGGAATCTTGACGGCGAGATCGACGGCGGTCAACGTCTCCAGACTCATGCCTGCCCCTTCGGTTCCAAGAACCAGAGCCAGTTTGGGGATGTTCCGTGCCGCGAGATCGTCCAGGTCCAAGGCATCATCGGTCAGCTCCATGGCCGCCACTGTGAAGCCCTGTTCCTTCAGTTGCGCCAGGTCGCCCGGCCAGCTCTCCAGGCGCGCCCATGGAACCTGGAACACCGTGCCCATGCTGACGCGGACACTGCGCCTGTACAGCGGGTCCCCGCACCGTGGCGACACGAGGACCGCGTCCACTCCAAGTGCAGCGGCCGAGCGGAAGATGGCACCCACGTTGGTATGGTCCACGATGTCCTCCAGGACGGCGATCCGCTGCGCGTTTGCCAAGAGGTCCGACAACGGGACGGGAGCCGGCCGGTGCATTGCAGCCATGGCTCCGCGGTGCAGGTGGAACCCCGTGATTTCTTCCAGCAAGGAGGCCTTGCCAATGAAGACCGGAACATCAGGATGAGCCCGGAAGACGTCGTCGAGGTCCTCCAGCCACTTCTCAGCAAGGAAGAAGGAACGTGGCTGGTGGCCTGCAGCGAGTGCCCTGCGGAGGACCTTGGAGGATTCGGCGATGTACATGCCCTCCCGGGGCTCGCGCAGCTTCCTCAGGTGTACATCGGTGAGCGTGGTGTAGTCCGTGACGCGGGGATCGTTGGCGGACTCAAGATAATGGAATGTCACCGGGTGATTATTTCAGCAGGTTGGCGACCATGAAGCCCAAGGCCACGATACCGAGGGTGAAGATCACTGCCCGGAGGACCTTGGGAGAGAGCTTCCGGCCTACCTTGGAACCGACGAGTCCGCCAATGGTGGAGCTGACTGCGATGAGCAGGACAACCAGCCAGTTGATGCGGTCGAAGGCGAAGATCAGGTAGGAGATTGCCGCCACCATGTTGACGCCCAGTACCAGGATGTTCTTCATGGCATTGGCATTTTGCATGGTTCCGCTGAGGAATACCCCGAGGATGCCTACCAGGAGAATTCCCTGCGCAGCGACGAAGTAGCCGCCGTACACACCCGCCAAGTACACAAGGACCACCAGCAGGAATCCGTGGCTGCGGTCCCGGATGGCATGTTCCGGATTTTCTTCCCTGCTGCGGACCCATGCCTGCAGTTTGGGCTGGAACACCACCATGAGGAGGGCAAGGACCAGAAGGACGGGGGCTACGTAGTGGAAGACTTTCTCCGGCAGGTGCAGCAGCAGCCACGCGCCGGTGATTCCACCGAGCAAGGAGGCCGGCAGGAGTTTCATCAGCTGCCTGCCACGGCCTGCCAGTTCGCGTCGGTAGCCCCAGGCACCCGCGGCCGTGCCGGCCACGAGTCCCATCGCGTTGCTCATGGAAGCGACCACCGGTGTGACGCCAAGGGCTATGAGCACGGGGAAGGTTACCAGCGTGCCGGAACCGACTACCGCGTTGATGGTGCCGGCCCACAGGCCCGCGAAAAAGACCAGGATGCTGCTAAGGATCTCCATTGTTGACTACGCGACCGGGCTAGCGGCGGGCCGTGGCCGTGTAGCGGCCGGCGTTTTCCGAAACGTCCAGCGCCAGGCCGAAGGTTTTGCTGAGGTGTTCGTCCGTAAGGACTTCCTTGATGGGACCAGCAGCCACCACTCCGCCTTCGCGGAGCAGCATGGCGTGCGTGAATCCAGGCGGTACTTCCTCAAGGTGATGAGTGACAAGGACCATTGCCGGAGCGGCTTCGTCGCTGGCGAGCTTGCCGAGCTTGTGGACCAGTTCTTCACGCCCGCCGAGGTCAAGGCCTGCGGCAGGCTCGTCGAGCAGCAGCAGTTCAGGGTCGGTCATCAGCGCACGGGCAATTTGGACGCGCTTGCGCTCCCCCTCGGAAAGGGTGGCAAAGGTGCGGTTCAACAACGGACCCATCCCCCAGTCATTGAGCAAGCCGAAGGCGCGGCGTTCGTCGTCGCGTTCGTATCCCTCACGCCAACGGCCGGTAACGCCATAAGCTGCCGTGACCACGACGTTCAGGACGTTCTCGTGTTCTGGAATCTGGGTAGCGAGTGCTGCCGAAGAAAGGCCGATGCGGGGACGGAGTTCAAAAACATCAACGCGCCCCAAGGTTTCGTCCAGGATCCCGGCCTTGCCGCTGCTTGGGTGCATGCGGGCGGCAGCTATCTGGAGCAGGGTGGTCTTGCCCGCGCCGTTCGGTCCCAGGATGACCCAGCGTTCGCCTTCGTTGACTTCCCAGTCGACCTTGTCCAGCAGGGTCTTCTTGCCTCGGACAACGCTGACGGAAGCCAATTCCAGAACATCACTCATAGCAGTAGACACTAGGACAAAAGTAGGTGTGACTGATAACCGGGGTATCTCCTGGTTTACGAGGGGAAACGAATTCGGATGGATGTAGCGCCCTCAGTAGGATTGAGGCCATGACTTCGAACTTGGCTGCAGTCAGCTACGGCGTGAACTTGTCCCCCGAATCGCTGGAAAATGTGCTCAAAGTTCTGGCTGACGCCGGAGCCTCAGTGTCGTCGGAATCACAGGGCGGCGACGAGCGCTTCGGTGTGCACACGGCCGATCTTGTGGTGGACGCCGACGCGGAAGCGGGCCTTTTGACAGTGAGGCGGTTGGTGGCCGAAGCTGCCGAGGCAGGAGTGGACACAGCCATTGTTTCCGGGAGCCTGCGCCAAGCCCCCCGGAAGTTCCTGATCATGGATGTGGATTCAACCCTGATCCAGCAGGAGGTCATTGAGCTGCTGGCAGCGCACGCCGGCAAACGGGAGGAAGTCGCTGCCGTCACAGAGGCTGCCATGCGCGGTGAATTGGACTTCGCCCAGAGCTTGCACGCCCGCGTTGCCGTCCTCGCCGGACTTCCTGCCGCCGTCGTTGATGCTGTTCGCCAAGAGGTGCGCCTAAGCCTTGGTGCGGCAGAACTGGTGGCCGCATTCAAGGAGGCGGGGCATGTGGTGGCTGTTGTATCCGGAGGATTCAACCAGATTTTGGGGCCCATTGCTGAAGAGCTTGGCTTGGACTATTGGATTGCCAATGAGCTCGAGATCGTCGACGGCGTGTTGACCGGCAAGGTTCTCGGCTCAGTCATCGATCGGGCTGCAAAGGAGAAGTACTTGCGTGAGTGGGCGGCCGCGGAAGGCATCAGTCTTGAGCACACCATAGCGGTGGGCGACGGCGCCAACGACCTGGACATGCTGAGTGCGGCCGGCCTCGGCGTCGCCTTCAACGCCAAACCAGCAGTGCGCGCAGTGGCGGACGCTGTCATCACCATGCCGTACCTTGACGCAGTTCGGCATATCGCCAACGTCTGAAGGCTGGGAGTCGCTTGCGCGACGCCGTTTCGTGTGACCCTGACCCGGCACCGGTGGAGTTTCTCCACCGGTGCTTTAGTTTGCCCGGAAAGGCACGCTTGAAGGATAAGCGCGACAGTCGAGAAGAAGCATTCGGAGCGAAACAGCAAAACCAATTTCGTGACGCAGAAAACGTCACTATTTATCAAACTGTCATTCTGGCGCGTAATCAATAGCACTTTTCGGTTAATGCGTAAATCTTGTGCTTTGGTGCATAAGTTTTTGTGTAAAGTGAAGACTTCCATCAATATCTCCGCAAAGCAGGCGGCAGGCTGGAACGAGGAAAGTGCGGGGGCAGGAAGTGAACCGTTCGGAGCGCACGTGGAAGTGGTGGAAACGCGACTACGTATTCGAATTGAGTGAACCTGACGACAAAGTTCCGGACGAGCGTTTAACACCCCTCCACGAGATTTTGCAGGCGAATCACTACGACGTCAACGTCACCCGAACTACCAACTTCATGGGCACTGCCGATGACACAACAGAACAGGAACAACCCGATATGAGCACACTTGATGAATCCATAAAGCAACTGCTGGCTATCGAAGGAGCCACTGGCGCGGCCGTGGTGGACTATTCCAGTGGAATGGCCTTGGCCCAGGGTGGGAACCCGGGCTTCGACCTCGGCGTTGCTGCTGCGGGGAACTCAAATGTGGTGAGCGCCAAACTGCGCACTATGGCTGAGCTAAGCGTTGACGGCGACATTGAAGACATCCTCATCACGCTCGGGACCCAGTACCACCTGATCAACGTCCTGAATTCAAGCGGTTCCAGGGGCCTCTTCGTCTACCTCGTACTCGATCGCACGTACGCGAACCTGGCACTGGCCAGGCACAAGCTCAAAAACCTGGCCAAGGACATCACCATCTGATTTCCGGCGGAAGACGAAGGGGACGGTGGCGCATGCGGCACCGTCCCCTTTCGTTGTCTTACACTTCGGATCGTTCTTTCGCAGAAGGAAGAAACAGCGTCAATTTCTCACACGGCGTGCGTCGCCGCCACCGGATTCAAACTTCACACCCAGCATGTGGTGTACCAAAACATCCTCATTGGTGTTGGCATTGGCCTCGATAGTCACAAGTTCGCCGTCCCGCATCACGCCCACCCGGTGGCACCAGCCGATCAGTTCGGACAAGTCGGAAGACAAGAGGATAATGGCAACCCCTGTTTGGCTGAGCTCGCTCAGCATCTTGTAGACCGTCTCCTTGGCGCCAATGTCGATGCCACGGCTGGGATGGCTAAGGATCAGCACATCACAGTCCGAGCCGATCCATTTGGCGAGTTGAATCTTCTGCCTGTCCCCGCCGGAGAGGGTGGCGATGTTGCCGTGGATGTTCGTCGTGCTGATGCGCATACGTCGAATGACCTCAGTTACACCACGGAGCTGCGAAATCTCGTCCCGTAGATTCGCCTCGCCCGCCTCCGGGACAGGCTGAAGGCCGTCCACGATGCTGCCCGTCTCCTCACCACTCTCCGCGGCATCGGACAAGTAGCCGATTTTTAAGCGGGAGGCATCCTGGACTCCTCGGATCTGAACCGGTTGACCGTGCAAAAGGATGTGTCCCGAGGTGCTGGGGTGAACTCCCGCCAGCGCTTCGACCAACTCGTAGACACCTGACCGATGAGTTCCGACCAAGCCAAAAATCTCGCCTTTGGATACATTGAAGGTGACCTCCCGAACCTTGTCTCCCATGCTGAGGTTCACCACCCGCAGTGCCTCTTCACCCGCTGCCGGGTCAGTGGGCCTCGTGCCGTCTTCGAGTTCCTGCTGAAGCAACAGAAAGGCCAATTCGTCGACGTCGGTATGACTGGCTTCAAGTATTTTGTGCACCCGGCCTTCCCGGAGGACGGCTATACGGTCTGCAATGGATCGGACCTCATCCAGTCGATGCGTGATGTAGATGATTGCGCGTCCTTGCCGGACCAGCATTCGCAACACCTGATGCAGGACAGCGACATCGTGATCCGGCAGCGAAGCTGCAACCTCGTCCATGATGACCAACTGGGCTTCTTCGGCAACCATCCGCAGCACCTCCACAAGGGCCTGCTCAGCACGAATCAGCGTTCCGACCTTCATGTCGGGATCCAAGTTGATGCCGATGTCGCGTATTAACTTTCCTGCTTGATCCCGGAGTTCGTGATGAGGCTTATCTGCTTGGAAAGTACCCCGGAAAATGGCCCTTGCAATGGTTAGTTGGGGATCGATCCGGAAGTTCTGCGGGATGAGACCAACCCCGCAGGCCTGCGCTTCCTCTATGGAGTCGGGCACATACTTTTCTCCGGCCAGCGTCATCATTCCGGTGTCGTGCCTATGGGATCCGGCCAGTACGCCCATTAGTGTGGTTTTTCCCGCACCGTTGGTGCCGATCAACCCCAGTATCTCGCCACGTTGTACCGAAAGTCCGACGCCTTTAAGGATGCGCCGATGATCGTACGAGGCATGAATATCATCAGCATGCAGTAACAGGTCCAAAGAAAGCTCCTAAACAAAGGGACAACGGCCGCCCCTGTGAGTCAACCGCGAAGTTTCCACTTGATGTCTGAGTGCGTGAATTGGCATAGAGCCGCCAACCGGGTTCATGCGGCCTGCTTACAAACAAGGACGAGGGCGCCTTGGAGAGTCAATCAGATAAATTCGTTTATTGCAAAGCTAAAGTGGCGAAACAACAATTGCTATTTCGTGACGCGAAATGCTGAATTATTTATTGAACTGTTATTTGCAGAGAGGGGCAGCTGTTAAACAGCAGCGGCCCGGGACGTTGGTCCCGGGCCGCTGACGATTTGCTGCGCTGGCTATTCGGCAGTCTTACCGAAGTAGTCTGCACCACCCACGTATTCGGTATGGCCGGATTCCACATCGGCGGTCACCATCTTCGCAACCTCGGCCGCGAACTCCTCTACGGAGTACAGCTTGCCGGCTTCCGCTCGACGGGCTTCAATGGCTCCCGGGTTGGAACGATCCAGCAAGGTGGCAGTCACGGTGCCTTCGATCATGTCGCCGGATACGACCACAAGTGAGATGCCCTTGTCCGCAAGGTTGGGCAGGAGGGCGCGCAGGGCGTCCTCACCGGCACGCTTGCTCTTGGCAACGGGCTCGTACTCGGGCATGGTGGGCACGGTTTCCACAAAGTGCGCCTGATGGCTGGTGACGAAAACCACGCGCGAACCCTCGGGCATAAGTGGAACGGCTGCGTTGAGCATATTCACCTGGGCATCGCGGTTCAGCTTGAGTGCGTACCCCTCTTCCATGCCCGATTCCATGCCGCCGGAGGCGTTAAGTACCAAGACATCGAGGGAACCGAACTCCTCCATGGCGCTGCTTGCCAGTGCGTGCACGCCTTCGTCAGTGGTGAGGTCTGCCCCAACTGCAGCCGCGCGTCCGCCTGCTGCCTGGATCTCTGCCACTACCTTGTTGGCACGCGGCGCCTTCTGACGGTAGTTGACGACGACGGCGGCACCCTCACCCGCGAGGATCTTGGCAACTTCGGCGCCGATTCCCCGGGAAGACCCCGTGACGATGGCGGTCTTGTTATCCAGCGTTCCCATTCGTGCTCCTTTTGTTCACTTCATCCAAATTCCGTGGGTTCGGATTCCATCATGCCAGCGGCACGAAGGAAATCCGTTGTTGACCCCGGACAAAAACAGCCGTGCAGGCTAGTTTCCTAGTGGCCCATCCCGAGGCCGCCATCAACCGGGATCACGGCGCCGGAGATGTACGCGGCTTCGTCGCTGGCAACCCACCGCACCACGTTGGCTACCTCGGACGCCTCGGCGAAGCGTCCCGCAGGAACGTTGGACAAGTAGGACTTCTGGGTGTCTTCGGGCAGTTCGGCCGTCATATCGGTGTTGATGAAGCCGGGCGCAACAACATTCGCGGTAATGCCGCGGCTGCCAAGTTCGCGGGTCAGGGAGCGTGCGATGCCCACCATGCCGGCCTTGGAAGCGGAGTAGTTGATTTGGCCAGGTGCGCCGTAGAGGCCCGACACCGAGGAGATGAGCACAACGCGGCCCTTCCGCAGGCGGATCATGCCCTTGGACGCCCTCTTGATCACACGGAAGGCTCCGGTCAGGTTGGTGTCGAGAACTGACGTGAAGTCTTCCTCGCTCATCCGCAGCAGTAGCGTGTCCTTGGTGATTCCGGCATTGGCTACCAGCACTTCCACAGGTCCGTGCGCCTCTTCGACGATCTTGAAGGCAGCGTCGATTGATATCTCGTCCGTGACGTCGGCCTTGACGCCCAGGATGCCCTCAGGCAGTTCTGTTTCACTGCGGTAGGTGACGGCCACCTTGTCACCGTTGGCAAGGAACGATTCGGCGATGGCGAGGCCGATGCCCCGGTTGCCGCCGGTAATGAGGACACTGCGGCCGGTGGATACTGCTTCAGACATGCTTTCGCTCCAGGTTCCGCGGCATTCTTTTGCCGCTATGAAGAGGGATTTTCCTGATTCGATCCTATCCGCAGCCCGCTGCAACCCGCGGGTAACCGGCAACCAGCGCGGTTTGGGCGGTTACAGCCTTGGTGAGAGAATTGAGAGAGGCCTTTGGAGCGTGATGATTCAGTTGTGACACGAGAAAACAGTCCCCTGCAGCAAGTGCCCGGGGAACCGGACGCTGTTTCCAGCGACCCCGAGGTCCACAGCATCACCGATGCCGCGGCCGCACACTCCGAAGACATGCGTGACCGCATGATTAAGTATGCGGTGGCCATGGGCATCCGCATGGTCTGTATCATCCTGATTTTCGTGGTTGACGGCTGGTTCAAGATCATCGCCATCGCTGGTGCCGTGTTCCTGCCTTGGATTGCTGTGGTCATAGCAAATGGCAACGACAAAGCGGAGGACCACAGCGAGTCCCTGCTGGATTACGTGGCCGTTCCTGAGATCGAACGTTCCCCGGAGCCGGAAGAAGCTCCTGCGGACGGGCCGACAGTGCTTCAAGGAGAACTGGTGGACGACGAACCACCAAGCAAACAAGCGGGCCCCGCAACGGGCCATGCAAGCGAGGCCGGGCATCCCGGCGACGAACGGGCGGCTTCATGAATATCTTTAATCTTGGCGGCCCGGGTGGGGCCAGCCAGGAGTCCGAACGTGCCACGGGTCCGGCTTTGTGCTCCCGTAAAGGCTGCAGAGCCGGCGCCCAATGGCAACTCCTTTGGAACAATCCCCGTATCCACACGCCGGATCGACGCAAGGTGTGGTTATCGTGCGGTGACCACCGGGACTGGCTGGAGGACTACCTGCAGACGCGTGGCCTGTGGAAAGAAACTGTGCCGTTCACGGCCAGTCAAGAAGCAGCAAATGGGGCCGGCTGAATGTATCGTTTCCTCTTCTCCAGCAAGTGGCTGGGATACTTCGTGCTGGCTGTCATCTTCGCCACAGCCTGCGTTTTCCTGGGCCGCTGGCAGATGGACCGCAGGGCTGAAACGCTGGCCGAGATCAATCGCGTGGTGAGCAACTACTCGGCAACTCCCATTCCCTACATGGAGATTAAAGAGCAGTTCGACGCCCTGGACCCCGAGCGGGAATGGACCCAGGTTGAATTGCGTGGGAGCTACGACGTCGATGGTCAGCGGGTTGTGCGGAACCGGCCGCTGAACGGCCAGCCAGGTTACGACGTCGTGGTTCCTTTTCGGCTGACCACAGGCGAAGCCGTGGTGATCGACCGGGGTTGGCTGCCGATCGGAAACAACACGCCAGGCCGTCCTGACGTCATTCCGGCTCCTCCCACTGGCGAGGTGACAGTGGTAGCGCGGCTAAAGCCCGCCGAACCCAAGCTGGATCGGGGCGCGGTGGACGGTCAGCTGGCCTCTATTGACCTCGCCGGATTCGCCAGTGAACTTCCCTACCCCATCGCCACCGGGGCGTACGGGCAACTGGCCAGCGAAGCCCCCGCAGTGCAGCCGATGCCCACGCCCTTCCCCAAACCTGCCACCGAAGAAGGAACGCACCTTTCCTACTCTTTGCAGTGGTTCGCCTTTGGCGTGCTGATGTTTATCGGGTTCGGATACGCTGCGCGGCAACAAGCCCGGAATGCGGCAATCGATGCTGAAGAGGAAGAGGACGAACAAATCCTCGCCGCCGGTGGCACACCCAAGCAGCGCACCCCTGCTCCCCGTAAAAACAGGCGGCGCACGTCCGAAGAAGAGGAAGACGCCATCCTGGATGCACAAGGCTACTGAGTGATTCCGGATCCCGTACTCAACGTAAAGTCAGCCCTGACCGCGGCCGGCGCTCAGGACACGGTTCGGATTTTCGAGGACAAGGTCCCGACGGCGGCCGCCGCTGCATTGGTCCTGGGATGCGAGGTGGCCGCGATCACCAACAGCCTGGTCTTCGAGCTCAACGGCGCACCTTTGCTCATCCTTGCCAGTGGTGCGGCGAGGGTGGACACGGGGCTCGTGGCGGATCAGTTGGGCACAGGCAAGATCCGTCGCGCCGCACCGGATTTCGTGCTGGCGCACACCGGCCAGGAAGTAGGCGGAGTCGCGCCCGTGGGCCACCCGAAGAAGCTCCGCACAATCCTGGACGTCTCACTCCAAACGCGCCCGGTCCTCTGGGCCGGCGCAGGAGATCACAACTCGATGTTCTCCATCACCTACGAAGAGCTGGCACGCATCACCGCAGCGGAACCCCTGCAGGTCCGCTAGGCAGCGCGAAGGCCCCTTGTCGCCCCAGGGCTTACGCCAGGGTAATGAGGTCCAGGTAGTCTTCGTTCCAGTGGTCTTCAACGCCGTCGGGGAGCAACACAACGCGCTCCGGGTTCAGTGCCGACACGGCACCTTCGTCGTGACTGACCATGACGACGGCGCCGCTATAGTTCTTGAGCGCCCCCAGGATTTCGGCGCGGCTGGCAGGGTCCAGGTTGTTGGTGGGCTCATCAAGGAGCAGCACATTCGCGCTGGAGGCCACGATTGTGGCCAAGGCCAAGCGGGTCTTCTCACCGCCGGAAAGTACGCCTGCGGGCTTGTCGACGTCGTCGCCGGAGAACAGGAATGAACCCAGGATGCCTCGGACTTCGGCGTCTTTCATGTCCGGGGCTGAAGACCGCATATTTTCCAGGACCGTGCGGTCGACGTCGAGCGTTTCATGCTCCTGGGCGTAGTAGCCCACCTTGAGGCCGTGCCCGGGGATGATGTCGCCAGTGTCGGGCTTGTCAACACCGGCCAGCATGCGCAGAAGGGTGGTCTTGCCGGCACCGTTAAGGCCAAGGATGACCACCTTGGAACCGCGGTCAATGGCCAGGTCCACATCCGTGAAAATTTCCAATGAGCCATAGGACTTGCTCAGCCCCTCCGCCGTCAGCGGGGTTTTGCCGCATGGTGAGGGATCCGGGAAACGCAAGGCGGCCACGCGGTCGTTTTCCCGCACGGCCTCCAATCCACTAAGGAGCCTCTCGGCGCGCTTGGCCATGTTCTGGGCGGCCACGGCCTTGGTGGCCTTGGCGCGCATCTTGTTGGCTTGGTCGATCAGGACCTGCGCCTTCTTTTCGGCATTGGCGCGTTCGCGCTTCCGGGCGCGCTCATCCGTTTCGCGCTGCAGCAAGTAGCGCTTCCAGTCCATGTTGTAGAAGTCGATCTGTGCGCGGTTGGCATCCAACAGGAAGACCTTGTTCACCGTTGCTTCGAGCAGGTCCGTGTCGTGACTGATCACGATCAAGCCACCTTGGTGATTCTTCAGGAAGTCGCGCAGCCAAGTAATGGAGTCGGCGTCAAGGTGGTTGGTGGGCTCGTCGAGGAGCAGGGTTTCCGCGTCCGAGTAAAGGATGCGTGCCAACTCGACACGGCGCCGCTGGCCACCTGAGAGGGTCTTCAACGGCTGGTTGAGGAGCCGATCCGGCAGGGCGAGGTTGGAGGAGATCGCAGCGGCTTCGGCTTCAGCAGCGTAGCCGCCACCCGAGAGGAACTCAGCTTCGAGGCGATCGTAGCGGTTCATGGCTTTGCGCTGCACGGCCGCATCATCGCTTGCCATGTCCTCATGGGCCTTCTTGAGCTTGCCTACCACGACGTCCAAGCCGCGGGCGGAAAGGATACGGTCCCGGGCAAGCTGCTCCATGTCCGGCGTCCGCGGGTCCTGCGGCAGGTAGCCGATCTCACCGCTGCGGGTGACTTTGCCGCCTGCCGGAAGGCCTTCGCCGGCAAGGACCCGGGTGAGGGTTGTCTTGCCGGCGCCGTTGCGTCCGACGAGACCAATCTTGTCCCCTTTGTCCACCCTGAAGTTGACCTGGTCCATGAGCAGGCGTGCGCCGGCGCGGAGTTCGAGGTCCTGGACGGTAATCAATTCGGGTGATGCCTTTCAATGGGGAACGCTCGCGGGGACCGGTGGGTCCGATAAGTGCGGCGGGATGTGGCCGTGAGAACAGCCTGTTCAAGTCTACCGGTACCCCGGCCGCAGGCTGACATCGGCCCTCGAAAGAGAAAACTGTGCCAGCGGCCAAACAATTCCCGAAAGACTTTGTGGGAAGGCTCCAAAATACCGCCCCCCGTCCCTCCGTACCCTCGACATCAGGGGAAACAACTTTCATTGCACCGCACCCGATAGGACCGTCATGAGCCAGACCCAACCTGACACTGCTGCCACTTCCGACGCAACAGTGCAACGCACCGCATCCTCCCGTAAACGCTGGACCGCCACCGACCTCGGCCTCATCGCCGTTTTCGCTGCCCTCGTCGCCGCCTCCGCGATCGTCCCCGGCATTCCGGTAGGCGCCCTTGGCGTTCCCATCACCTTGGTGACCCTGACGGTGATGCTCAGCGGGCTGGTGCTGGGCGCCGGGCGCGGTTTCGCCGCCGTCGGGCTCTATGTGCTGCTCGGCTTCGCCGGGCTGCCGATCTTCAGCGGCGGCCGTAGCGGACTGGGGATTCTCGCGACGCCCTCCGCCGGTTACATCATTGCGTTCCCCTTGGCCGCAGCGGCAACCGGATACCTTGCGGGGGTCGTCATCCGTCGGACGGTTAAGTTCCGTGCGCTGTGGCTCTTCGCCGCGGCAATGGTAAGCAGCATCGTGGTCATCCACGCGCTGGGCATCCTTGGAATGATGGTCAATGCCAAATTGGACTTCACCAAGGCTCTCCTCGCAGACCTCCCGTTCGTGCCCGGTGACGTCCTCAAGAACGTCCTGGCTGTGATCATCGCCATGGCGATTCACAAGGCTTTCCCGGACGTCCTGGTGCGTCGGGTCAAATAAAGCAGGAACAATCAGTAGATGAACTCCATCAGTTTCAGCAGTGTCTCGGTGCGCGTCCCGGTTGATGGAAGCGACGTGCCCAAGACGTTGCTGCAGGACATTTCTTTGGACCTGACCGAGCGCAGGATCGGGGTGATCGGCGCTAACGGATCCGGGAAATCCACCCTTCTCCGCCTCCTGAACGGTTTGGTTGTCCCGAGCGAAGGCACTGTTGTGGTCCACGGCGGCGACAGCGTCGCCGACGTCCGTCGCGTTCGCGGCAATGTGGGCTTCGTCTTCACTGATCCCCTGTCCCAGTTGGTGATGCCAACGGGGCGGGAGGACGTTGAGCTCTCCCTGCGCCGTTCCATCAAAAACTCCAAGGAGCGAGCAGCGCGGGCAGAAACAGTACTGGATCGTTTCGGATTGCTGCACCTTGCCGATCAAAGCATCTACGAACTTTCCGGTGGTGAAAGGCAGTTGTTGGCACTGGCTGCAGTCCTGGCCGTTGATCCGGCCGTTCTGGTCCTTGACGAACCGTCCACCCTCCTGGACCTCCGGAACCGTGAACTCCTGCGGCGTACCGTAGTCGAACTGGAGCAACAGGTGGTCATGTCCACGCACGATCTCGACCTCGCGCTAGACATGGACCGGGTGCTGGTCGTGGAGTCCGGACGAATTGTCTTCGACGGCGATGCTGCCGACGGCGTCGCACGTTACCGTGCGCTGTGCGCGGCTGCCTTGCCCAGCGGCCCCTTAGGTGATGTGTCGAGGTGAGGGGCCATGGATTCCTGATTGCGAATTACGTTCGCGGAAACTCGATCATCCACCGAACTCCCCTATGGCTGAAATTTCTGGTGGTAGCCGCCTGCGGAACGGCGTCTTTCCTCATTGTGGATTGGACCGTTTCCCTTGTGGTCTTCGCCATCATGTGCGGCTTGTTCCTCCTGACCGGCGCCGGCCTCCGCCGACTTCTGAGGGCCATCTGGATGGTTACGCCCATCCTGCTGGTCATCGGTCTCTTCCAGTGGTGGCAACTCGGTGGACCCACCGCAGCACGCATCGTACTGAATGTGCTTATTTGTGTGGTGGCAGCGTCCGTGCTGACAGCCACCACCCCCGTGCAGGCGCTGCTGGACGGGGTGGTGGCCTTGGCAAAACCGTTCCGGCGTTTCGGTGCCGATCCTGAACGATTCGCCCTGACCATCGCAGTAATGCTGAGGAGCATTCCGTTCATTGCGGGCACTTTCTCGGACGTACGGGACTCCGCCCGGGCACGTGGACTTGAACGCAATCCCCGAGCGCTGATCCTCCCCGTCTTCATCACTACTGTGGCGTACGCCCGTCAAACCGGCGACGCGTTGGCAGCCCGCGGACTGGGCGAACCGGAAAGGGACTAAAACCTGGTGTACTGCAGCAGTGCTGCGGTTCCCATGCCGCCTGCAATGCTGATCATTGCCAACGCCAACGGAGTCTCTCCATCCATTGCATATCGGCCCCGTGCCTGGGCCATCAACCGCGTCACCAGGACCGCTCCCGAGGCGCCGTAGCCGTGGCCCAAAGCCAGGGCGCCGCCGTCCAGGTTGGCTCGCTCAGGATCTACGCCTAAGTAAGCCAGACATGCAATCGTTTGGGAGGCGAACGCCTCGTTGAACTCAACCAGGTCAAGGTCTCCTGCGGCCACGTCGTGGCGGCTCAAGAGCCGTTCGGCGGCGTGGGCTGCTCCGATACCAAGGAGTTCCGGATCAACCCCCGCCGTGTCGCACCCCAGTACCAATAGTCCGTCCGAGGCTCCCATCTCGCGGGCCCGCTCGAGTGACGTTATGACCACCGCTGAGGCTGCGTCTGCGTCGAAACAGGAGTTGGCCGCCGTGACCGTTCCATCCGGGACGAACGCGGCTGGGAACCTCGACATCAGCGGCGCCCGCAGGGTCGCTTTGGGGCCGTCATCGAAATCCACCAGTTTTTCGTTGCTCTTGAGCGGAACGATCTCCTCCGCAAAGGAGCCCGCACTTGCCGCCTCAACCGCGCGGCGATGGCTCCGGAGTGCGTACTCGTCCTGTTTCTCCCGGGTCACGCCAAACGCGCGGGCCACGTTCTCCGCCGCAACACCCATGTCAGGGTCGCCGAACTGTGGAGGCACAAAGCTGGCCCTTGAGTAAAACTCCAGTTCGCCGTCGTCGGTTCTGTTGGCCCTGGCTGGTGCGGTACTGATGCTCTCAACGCCGCCGGCAAGGTACAGCGGATTACCCCCTGCAGCCACCAGCCGTGACGCCAGAGCAATGGCGTCCAGGCCTGAACCGCACTGCCGGTCAACGGTAAGGCCCGGTACGGTGACGGGCAAGCCGGCCTGGAGTGCGGCAAACCGGGCCACATTCCCTCCCCCGCCCACGGCGTTTCCGATGATGACATCATCCACATCCGCAGGTTCCGCATTTATGTTCTGCAGAAGAGAACCCAGCACGGGTGCCAGGAGATCCGGCGCGCGGAGATGCTTCAGTTGCCCGTTGGCGCGACAAATCGGAGACCGGAGCGCGGCGATGATGACGGGTTGCCGGGATTCGTTGGAGCCGTGTTGCATCTCTTTCGCGCCAGGCTTGCCGCTACCCAAAGGGCTGACGTTACCCAAGGGGCTGTGCCCGGGGGTCATGATTCTTGATCCAGTCCAGCAGGACTTTCCTGCTGACCTTGCCCCGGTCAGTCATGGGCAACTCCGCCAATAAGTAGTACTGCAACGGCCATTTATCCCGTGCCAGCAGACCATCCAGGCCCGTGCGCAGCTGCGTGGCGGTGACCGCACCATACGCAGGCACGACGCCGGCAATCACCTTTTGGCCGCGGATATCGTCAGGTGCCCCGGCGGCAATCGCAACGTCCACGCCGGGCACGGAGGCAACTGCAAGCTCAACCTCATGCGGGTAGACGTTCTTTCCAGAGGTGATAATCATGTCCGAGCGGCGGCCGAGAATGTGAAGGGTGCCGTTTTCCAGGAAGCCCTGATCCCCCACGGTGTACCAGCCGTCAAGGCACCGCAGGGCTTGGCCATCGTCTCCCCAAAGGTAGCCGTTGCTGACCATTCCGCTGCGAACGCTGATATTGCCGTGTTCGCCGTCCGGCACGGGTCTGCCGGTGTCATCGAGGATGCTCAGGTCAACACCCGGGAAAGGTAAGCCAATGCCGGTGCCACCGGCGTCCAGTGGTTCACCAGCGGCAAGGCGGGTGCCGGAAACAAAGCTCAACTCGGAGGCACCGTAGTACTCATAAATGGCCGCATGGGGCGCCCACCGCCGGGCCGCCTCCAAGGTCCGGGCGTCCAACTTGGAACCCGCGCAAATGATGCTGCGGATGCCGGAAGCATCAACGTCGCCGGCGAGTCCTCGTTCGCTGAGTAGACGCAGCGCCGTAGGTGCCAGGACCAGCCGGGTGATTCCGTCGTGACTGATGGCAGCATGGGCGTCGCCGACGTCGAACGACTCAAGCGTGTGGAACGCGGCCCCCGCGTACAGGCATTCCGAGAGGGCATACAGGTTCAGGCTGGCTGACAGGGGCCCCGGCGCCAGGGTGCAATCGTCCTGCGTAAGGCCAAAAAATTCGATGGACGCTTCGAACGACACTTGCCAGGAACGACGCGACCTGGTGAACGCTTTGGGAACCGAAGTAGTGCCGGACGTGAGACCGATGAGGAAGGTACTTGACGGGTTTCCGTCTACCAACCCGGCATCAATGGTGGTGGTGGTCCCGACAACGCGTGATGAAACGTCCTCGATCATGGGAAGCGGCCATTCGGGATCCAGCACCGCACAGCGACGCTCCCCCGCCACCGCGGCCGCGTAGCGCTCAACAAAGCGCACGGAGTTGGGCTCGGCAAGAACAGTAGTGGCAGTCGTGTCGCCCAGCAGCCCTGCTGCAGCGTCGCGAAGTCCCGCCCAGGTGAGCCGGCTGCTGCCCACAACGACGGCGGTGTCGTGGGGGCGCTCTTCGGCCCAGAGCTGAAGTTTGTCCAGGAAAGGCATCCACACAATTTTACGGCAGTGTTCGGCCCCGGGCACCAAAAGTGACGTCTATTCTGACTGTATGAGTTTCAATGACGGCGCGCAGCTTGACCCCTCGCAAGTAGAAGACCGACGTGGCGGCGGCATGGGCCGCGGCACCAAGATCGGCGGTGGCATCGGCGGTGGAATAGTGGTGCTGTTGCTTGCACTTTTCGGTATCAATCCCAACATCCTCGGGGACCTGACAGGTAGCGGAAGCCAGCCACCCGCCGTCGAAAGTGGTGGCGGGGCCGGAGGTGTCCAGGAATGCCAGACAGGCGCCGATGCGGACAAACGGCTGGACTGCCGGATCACAGGGACAGTGAACAGCCTCAATGCCTTTTGGCCTGCCTACCTTGCTGACTACAACGTGCAGTATCCGCGTCCCAAGACCGTCATTTTTAGCCAAGCCACAAACACCGGTTGCGGTGCGGCCACAAGTGCCGTGGGTCCGTTCTACTGCCCTGCGGACACCACCGCATACTTTGATCCTGGATTCTTTGATGACCTGGTAACCCGGTTCGGCTCCTCAGGAGGTCCCCTGGCACAGGAGTATGTAGTGGCCCACGAATTTGGTCACCACGTCCAGAATGTCCTCGGTAACCTTGACCAAGCCCAGCAGGACCCACAAGGTCCCCAGTCCGGCGCCGTCAGGGTGGAGCTCCAGGCTGATTGTTATGCGGGACTTTGGGTCCGGCACGCCACCACCCAAACGGACGCCAGCGGCAAGCCCTTCCTTGATCCCCTGACCCAGCAGGACCTGCAGGATGCGCTCTCGGCCGCTTCCGCCGTTGGTGATGACCGGATCCAGGAGGCGGCTACCGGCAGGGTGTCTCCTGAATCCTGGACCCACGGGTCCAGTGAGCAGCGGCAGAAGTGGTTCTATCAGGGATACACCACGGGCGATATCAACAAGTGCGACACCTTTGGGGTGGCTGCGCCGTAGTGCATTTGACGACATTAAATAAGGAAGGGTTCCGGGCTTGCCGCCCGGAACCCTTCCTTGTGCCCGCCGAAGCGAGCGAAAACTGCTGATCAGATGTTGAAGCCGAGGGCCCGCATCTGGTCCTTGCCGTCGTCGGTGATCCGCTCGGGACCCCATGGCGGCATCCATACCCAGTTCAGGCGCCAATCATCAACCACGCCGTCGAGGGACTTGCCCACCTGCTCTTCAAGCACGTCCGTCAGCGGGCAAGCCGCCGTGGTCAGTGTCATGTCGATCAGGAGTGCGCCGTCTTCGTCGGAGTACTTGAGCCCGTAGAGAAGGCCCAGGTCCACAATGTTGACTCCGAGTTCCGGGTCAATAACGTCCTTGAGCGCTTCTTCGACGTCCTCGAGACTGGTTCGCGCCGTGTTGATTTCGGTCATGGAACGATCCTAACTAGGCCTGCACAGCAGGAGCAACGGCAACGCCCGCGCCTGGAGCATAGCGGTCGTAGCCCTCATCCTCAAGGCGGTCCGCGAGCTCGGGTCCGCCCTCTTCAACAACCTTGCCGTCAACGAACACGTGAACGAAGTCCGGCTTGATGTAGCGCAGGATACGGGTGTAGTGGGTGATGAGCAGGGTGCCCATGTTGCCCTCTTCGTGCGCGCGGTTGACGCCCTCGGAGACAACCTTCAAAGCGTCGACGTCCAGGCCGGAGTCGGTCTCATCAAGGATGGCGAACTTCGGCTTGAAGAGTTCGAGCTGAAGGATTTCAACGCGCTTCTTCTCACCACCGGAGAAGCCTTCGTTGACGTTGCGCTGTGCGAAGTCGGCGTCGATACGGAGCTGCTGCATAGCTGCCTTGACGTCCTTGGTCCACGTGCGAAGGGCCGGTGCTTCGCCGTCGATCGCCGTTTTGGCGGTCCGCAGGAAGTTGGTCATGGTGACGCCGGGAACCTCTACCGGGTACTGCATGGCCAGGAAGACGCCTGCACGGGCGCGCTCGTCGACGCTCATTTCCAGCACGTCTTCGCCATCCAGCGTGATGGTGCCGCTGGTGACGTTGTAGCGCGGGTGGCCGGCGATGGTGGAGGCAAGCGTGGACTTGCCAGAGCCGTTGGGGCCCATGATGGCGTGCGTTTCACCGGTCTTGATGGTGAGGCTGACGCCCTTCAGGATCTCCTTGGTGCCCTGCTCCGTCTCGATGCTGACGTGCAGGTCCTTGATTTCAAGAGTTGACATGCTCTTCTTTCTTTCCGTTCGTAAGTCTGGCGGTACTGGGCGCTCAGTAGTGATCTACCGAGGCGCCGTTCACAACGTTGGTCACGTCCACGTAAACGTCGTCTCCGTCGATGGTGACGGCGAAAACGGGGACGGGGTCGTAAGCAGGCAGCTGGAGGGGCTGTCCGCTGCGGAGGTCGAACTGGGAACCATGTCCCCAGCATTCAATCGCGCAGCCTTCAACCTCACCTTCGGACAACGAGATGTCCGCGTGCGAGCAGGTATCGGCGATGGCGTGGATGTCGCCCATCGAGTCCCTGACGATGGC
The DNA here is from genome assembly GCF_048595705.1 of Paenarthrobacter sp. TA1.8. NCBI lineage: Bacteria > Bacillati > Actinomycetota > Actinomycetes > Micrococcales > Micrococcaceae > Paenarthrobacter > Paenarthrobacter sp. TA1.8. Next base: position 2,434,612 of record NZ_CP184287.1, on the reverse strand, counting down.
TACGGGGTAGTCATCAATCAGGACGCGCAGCGCTTGCTTGACCTGGATGTCATTGGCGTTGCATACCAGTTCGCCCTTGGTTTCTTCACTCATTGTTGTTCTGCCTGGCCTGTCTTAGTTGTCGGTCGCGGCGAGTTCGCGCTCAACAGCTGCGGTCAGGCGCTCTTCGATTGCCGGGACCTTGATCTGCTGGATGATCTCGTTGAGGAAGCCTCGGACCACCAGGCGGCGTGCAACCTTTTCCGGAATGCCACGGGCCATGAGGTAGAACAGGTGCTCGTCATCAAAACGGCCGGTGGCGCTGGCGTGGCCTGCACCTTCAATCAAACCGGTTTCGATTTCGAGGTTCGGAACTGAGTCCGCGCGGGCACCATCGGTGAGGACCAGGTTACGGTTGGCCTCGTAAGTATCCGTGCCTTCGGCTTCCTTGCGGATCAGGACGTCGCCGACCCATACGCTGTGGGCGTTGCGGCCCTGAAGGGCGCCCTTGTAGAGCACGCGCGACTTGCAGTTGGCCACCGCGTGGTCAACGAACAGCCGCTGCTCAAGGTGCTGTCCGGCGTCTGCGAAGTACAGGCCGAACATTTCGACGTCGGCACCCGGCGCGGTGAAGCGCGTGGACGGCGTAACGCGCACGAGGTCGCCGCCAAGGCTGACCACGATGTGCTTGAACTTGGCATCGCGGCCGATCTTTGCCTGCTGCGATGACGCGTGGACAGCGTTATCCGCCCATTCCTGCAAGGACACAACGGTCAGTTCAGCGCCGTCTTCAACGATGATTTCCACGTTCTCGGACACAACTGCGGAACCCTGGTGGTCCAGAACCACAACGGCCTTGGAGAAGCGTTCTGCCACAATCACGATGTGCTGGGCAGACGGTGCCTCCCCAGCGCCGGTAATCAGGACAGAAACTTCACTCTCGGCCTGCAGCTCGGCGGGCACCGTGACGACAGTGGCCTCGGCGAAGTTCTCCCACGCGTTGGCAGACACGAGGTCCTCCGGGATGGCCGCCTGGCCAATGCGCTTGTCATCGCGGCCAACGGTTTCAACAACGACGCCGGCCGGTGCAGTGACGCTCACAGCCGGAGCTGCGCCATTGAGGACTTCGGTGTGGAGGCCACGGAGGCGCTTCAGCGGCGTGAACCGCCAGTCTTCCTCGAGGCCGTTAAGCGGCTTGAAGTCCGCCATCTTGTAAGAGGTGAGACGACCCGCACGGGAGCTGTCCGGAATCCCTACGCCGCCACCATGCGAGTGGCTCTTGGCCGAAGCACCGGCGAGCGGACCAGCGGAAGGCTGCTCCGACGTCGTACTCGTGTTCGTTCCGGTGTTGACGGGCGAAAGGTTCTCGCCTTCCTCGGTGAAGCCGTTGATAAACGGCTGGGCCGAGGGCGCGCCGATGCGCGCCTTTTCAGTAGTGATATCAGTCATTGTTAACCGACGGACCCTTCCATCTGCAGTTCAATCAGGCGGTTCAGCTCAAGAGCGTATTCCATGGGCAATTCACGCGCGATCGGCTCGATGAAGCCGCGCACGATCATGGCCATGGCCTCGTCCTCAGGCATGCCGCGGGACATCAGATAGAAGAGCTGCTCTTCGCTGACGCGTGAAACTGTGGCCTCGTGGCCCATCACAACGTCATCCTCGCGGATGTCGATGTACGGGTACGTGTCCGAACGGGAAATGGTGTCCACCAGGAGGGCGTCACAACGAACGGTGTTGGCCGAGTGCTTGGCGCCTTCACGGACCTGTACCAGGCCGCGGTACGCAGCGCGTCCGCCGCCGCGGGCCACGGACTTGGAAATGATGGAGCTCTTGGTGTTCGGTGCGATGTGGACCATCTTGGAGCCGGTGTCCTGGTGCTGGCCCTCGCCGGCGAAAGCGATGGACAGCGTCTCGCCCTTGGCGTGCTCGCCAACGAGGTAGACGGCCGGGTACTTCATGGTCACCTTGGAACCGATATTGCCATCGATCCACTCCATGGTGGCGCCCTCTTCGCAGATGGCGCGCTTGGTAACCAGGTTGTACACGTTGGTGGACCAGTTCTGGATGGTGGTGTAGCGGACGCGGGCGCCCTTCTTCACGATGATCTCCACAACAGCCGAGTGCAGCGAGTCCGAGGTGTAGATCGGAGCCGTGCAGCCTTCGATGTAGTGAACGTAGGAGTCCTCATCGGCGATGATCAGCGTGCGCTCGAACTGGCCCATGTTTTCCGTGTTGATACGGAAGTATGCCTGGAGGGGGATGTCAACGTGCACGCCCTTGGGCACGTACACGAAGGATCCGCCGGACCATACGGCCGTGTTCAGTGACGCGAACTTGTTGTCGCCCACCGGGATGATGGTGCCGAAGTACTCCTGGAAGATCTCCGGGTGCTCCCGCAGGGCGGTGTCAGTGTCCAGGAAGATGACGCCCTGGGCTTCCAGGTCCTCGCGGATCTGGTGGTAGACGACCTCGGACTCATACTGGGCTGCGACGCCGGAAACCAGGCGGCTGCGCTCAGCTTCCGGGATGCCGAGCTTTTCGTAGGTGTTCCGGATGTCTTCCGGAAGGTCTTCCCACGTTGCCGCCTGCTTCTCGGTGGAGCGCACGAAGTACTTGATGTTGTCGAAGTCGATGCCCGAGAGGTCTGCACCCCAGGTAGGCATGGGCTTGCGGTCGAAGTACTTAAGGCCCTTGAGCCGCAGATCGAGCATCCATTCGGGCTCGTTCTTCTTCGAGGAAATGTCGCGGACGACCTCCTCGTTGAGGCCACGACGGGCGTTGGCGCCTACGTCGTTCTTGTCGGCCCAGCCGTACTCGTAGTTTCCGATACCGTGCAGTTCGGGATTCTTCTCCAGAATCTCCGAGATCACAGTGCCGTCAGCTACCGCTTTCTCTGCTATTTGGTCCGTCATCACGGCCTTTCTTGCTGGTTGTTTGATTCCTGGTACGGGTTCCCGGGCTGCTCTGCGACATCTGGGGATGCCGTGGCAGCCGGGCGCCCGGTAGGTATGTGGGTGGTGCAGACGTGTCCGCCCTGCGCGAGCGTGGAGAGGCGCCGGACATCGACACCCACCAAGCGCGAGAAGACCTTGGTCTCCGTGTCGCAGAACACGGGAAACTCTGCGGCAAGCCGCTGAATCGGGCAGTGGCCTTGGCAAAGCTGGACACTGGACAACGCTGCCGGCAGTGGCGCCTTGGCTTCGATGGAGTGGGCTGAGGCAACAAAGCCATCACGACTGAGGGCCTTTGACAGTGCCATGGCGCGGGCCGTGATGTCATCACCGGCGGCTTCCACTTCGGGGGCGTAGCGGCGTTCCATGTCCGAGAAGCGTTCCTCCGCGTACTCCCGGACTGCGTCCTCGCCGGCAAGTTCCTGAAGGCGCCTTAGCGCGGAGCTGGCAATATTCAGGTAGTCGTCGCCGAGCTTGGACTGCCCCTGTGAGCTCAGGACGTAGCGGCGCGCCGGGCGGCCTGCGCCGGAACCGGCTTTGGCTACTCGTTTAACTTCGATAACTCCGCTGCGTTCCAGATGGTCAAGGTGACGTCGAACTGCAGCGGGTGTGAAGCCCAGAAGGTCGCCCAGCTCCGCGGCACTTACCGGACCGTTCTCCAGTACAGCGCTCAGGACCCGGTCCCGTGTACGGTCATCCGCGTCCGGCAGCACAGGAGAAGCACCGATGGCTTCTGCCGCTGCAGCATGCCGCGTTGCGGGCATGGAAGTTGGACTGCTCATGGAATACACAACACAATCATGTCGTAATTTGTTTCATGCATCCAGTAAGGCAAGACTGACCTTAGCCAGCCGCCAAGTGTGACCGTACTACTTCCCGTAGAATACTCTGGTGCGATCCCCCGATTCCCCTGTCCTCACTATAGATGGACTCATTAAGGATGTAGGCCCCCTGGCCTCCCTTGACGGCAAAATGCTCAGGGTGGTCAGTGGGCTGTCCCTTGTGGCCGAACGCGGCCAGGTAACCGCCCTGTTGGGGGCGAACGGCGCTGGTAAAACCACCACCCTGGAGTGCGCCCAAGGCCTGCAAAAGCGGACGAGTGGACGTATTTCCCTGCTGGGAGCGGACCCCGACACGGCAGGTGCCGACCTGAGGTCCCGTGTAGGTGTGATGCTCCAGGACGGCGGCCTCCCGCCGTCGGCCCGTCCCATCCCGCTGTTGCGGCACGTCGCTGGCATGTACCAAAAGCCCATGAACGTTGACGCCCTGGTGGAACGGCTGGGAATCAGCCAGTTCAGCAGGACCAGCGTGCGCCGTCTTTCCGGGGGCCAGAAGCAGCGGCTGGCACTAGCGGCCGCCCTCGTGGGCAATCCTGAAATCCTGTTTCTCGACGAACCCAGCGCAGGGCTGGATCCGCAGTCGCGGCAAATGGTTTTCGAGCTCATTGCCGAACTGAGGGACGCCGGGATGGGCATCGTGCTGACAACGCACCTGATGGATGACGCTGAGCGCCTGGCCGACTACGTATACATCATCGACGGCGGTCACAACGTGGTGGAGGGAACGGTAGCCGAGCTGCTCCGGCACGATCACGCCGCAGACTCGGCCATCACGGATCGGACGCTCTACTTCGATGCCCCCGGAGGACTAAATTTCAACGGTGCTGTCGGTGCGGGCCTGCAGATCACCGAAACCCGCTCCGGGAGTTACTCAATCACCGGTGCCATCACGCCCAAGGACCTTGCATCATTGACGGCATGGTGGGCCGAACGGAACATCATGCCCGCCTCGCTGCGGTTGGAAGCACGTAGCCTGGAAGACGTGTTCCTGGACATTTCCGGAAGGGACCTCCGATGAGCAAGCTCCTCTCCCCCAACGCCGGACCGGCATCCCTGCCGCGCAGGATCATGCAGCAGGGCCGCTACGAAACCATCACCATGCTGCGGAACGGTGAGCAACTCATCCTCGCTGTCGTCCTGCCCCTGATGGCCCTCGTGGGCTTGGTTGTTACCCCGCTACTTGACGGCCTCGGCGGTTCCCGCGTGGACGTGGCCACGCCCGGGATTCTGGCGCTGTGCGCCATGTCCACGGCTTTCACCGGCCAGGGCATCGCCACCGGTTTTGATCGCCGCTACGGAGTACTCCGCTTCCTGTCCACTACTCCCCTTGGCAGGGGCGGGCTCATCGCGGGCAAGATTCTAGCCGTGCTGGTGGTCCTGTTCCTTCAAGTACTGGTAGTCGGTGCTGTTGCCGGACTGCTGGGATGGCAACCTCGGCTCGAGGCCTGGCTTCCCGGCGCGGGGCTTCTGGTTCTTGGCGCTGCTGCCTTCACCGCCTTGGGCTTGCTGGTGGCGGGCACCGTGCGGCCGGAAGCTACCCTGGCGATTACCAACCTGCTGTGGATCCTCCTCGGGGCATTGGGCGGCATTGTGGTGCCTGCTGAGCGATTGCCGTCGTTGCTTCAGGGGATCGTTCAATTCCTTCCCTCCGGGGCCCTGGGCCAAGCACTTCGGGACGCCTTCCTGTTGGGCGCTGTCCCCTTCCCCGCCGTAGCAGTCCTCCTCCTGTGGACCGTACTGGCCGGCGCCGCGGCCATCCGCTGGTTCAAATGGAACTAACCCGTCCAGGCACCAACCACCAACGCAGAACTGAGAAGTGAGAAAACTGTGAGCACGGCATCGCGCCTACCAAAAACCGTCCAGCGATTGACCTCCAAGTTGCCAACCGAGGTCAACAAGGCCGTGCGCCGCCTGGCATTGTTGTCGCTCATTGGGCAGACCGTTCTGGTGGTAACCGGTGGTGCCGTACGACTCACAGCTTCCGGCCTGGGTTGCCCGACATGGCCGCGCTGCACCAGCGATTCGTTGGTTAACACGCCGGAGATGGGCATTCACGGGTTCATTGAATTCGGCAACCGCCTGCTCACCTTCGCCCTCGCCGCAGTGGCCGCCATGATGTTGGTGTACTTGTGGAACCTCCGCAAGGAACGCCGCGACCTCTTCATGCTTGCATTGGGACTCCTTGCCAGCATCCCGGCACAGGCAGTGATCGGTGGAATCACCGTACTGTCCGGCCTCAACCCCTGGGTTGTTGGCCTGCACTTCCTCGTGTCCATGGCCTTGGTGGTTTTTGCCACGCTGCTGGTCAACCGGGCTTACGGGCGGACCGGCCGCTTCATGAACCGCACCCTCCCGGACCTCCCCCCGCTTGCTCGCCCCGTGATGCTTGCTGTCGCAGTTTTCTCCGCGCTCTCTGTCATGCTGGGAGTCGTAGTTACAGGAGCCGGGCCCCACGCCGGAGATGCAGACGCTCCCCGCAACGACCTCGACTGGGACCTCTTCTCGCACATCCACGCGGTCCCTGCGTACCTCATCACTGCCGGAACGCTCTTCGCGGTGTACCTGGTGATCCGGCACAAGATCGGCGGTCCGTTCCGATCGGCGTCGTATCTTCTGCTGGGTGTCACATTGCTGCAGGCTGTCATCGGCTTCACCCAGTACTACAACGGAATCCCAGCTCTCCTGGTTGGTGCACACATGTTCGGCGCAGCCGTGCTGATGAGCGCGGCCACCAACGCCGCCGACCTGGCGAAACACAGCCCCGCCAACTAGCTTTTTCTATGCCCGGATGAGCCGGGCGGGGTTGGATCGCGAAGCCACCAGGGCCGGGTACAGCGCGGACAGAGTTCCGCTGGCCAGCCCGGCTCCGATTCCCCACAGCGCTGCATACCAAGGGATCACGGCCGCCCAACCTTCAGTGGACGCGTATAACAGGACTGCCCCCATGCCCACTGCCGCTCCGGCAGTGCCGCCTAACACTCCCACCACCGCGCCTTCCAGCAGGAACATCCCGGCCAGTGGTCCCCTCCGCATGCCCAGTGCCAGTCGAAGGGCTATTTCGCTCGACCGGGCCAGGACACCGAGGTACATCGTGGTTCCGGCACTCAAACAGGCGATGGCCAGGAGCACAATGGAGACAATGCCCACCAGCCTCCCCAGATCAGCGTCAATCCCGTGCTTGAGGTCCCGTAGGTCGGCCACGGTCTGCACCGTCACGGCGCCTGTCTCAGCGGGACTCAGCTTCTTAGGCAGCGCCTCCGCGATGGCCGCCGGCATGCCCGGATCTGTCCGTAAGACCAGGCTGGCTGCGACTCTGCTGGTCACGGGATATGAACCGACTCCCACTACCACCGACCCTGGAAGCATCGGATCCCTCCCCGGATTCTCGATGATGCCCACCACCGGAACCGGCTCACCATACAGCCAGATGACAACGCCGGGACCTGGCCTTGCGATACCCAGTTGGATGGCGGCATCCTGACCAAGGACCGCGACCGGGCCACCGAAAGATTGATCAAGCAGGCTGGCATCGCCGAAGGAAATGGTGGCCCCTTGGAGTCGGAGATAGGCCGAATCAGCCACCCGGACAGCTCCGGTGAAGACAGGCTGTTCGGGATAGGACCCAGGGCGGAAGGACGAGGGCTGGACTATCGACGCCGATAGCTCAGCAAGAACTCCGGCTTCGAGGACGCTGGAGAGCTCCTTTGACCGCTGAAGATCCTCTGTCACGGCGTCCCACGAGGCGTATCCGCCCTCACGCGTAGCCCGCACTTCGTCGCTGGCGGCTGCGTCGATCCTTGCGGACACCTTGACGGCTGCACTCTCGCTCAGCCCCATGGCGGCTACAAGCCCGCCGCTCCCCAGCAGGAATGCCAGTACCAGCAGAAGGGCCTTGGCCGGGCGGACCGTCAGCGCAGACAACGCATCCGCAACCACGTCTGCAGCTTCATGGTGGATGGGCCGGGCAAGGTGATAGGAAGCGGAACTGTCGCCTGGTGTTACTGGCGCGTCGCTGTGGACCGTAGCGGAGCCGGTGTCACCCACGATCAGCCCGTCCCGCATTGTGATGACCCGATCAGCAGCAGCAGCGATGCCTGGGTCATGGGTGACCAGGACGACGGTGGTTCCTGTGGCGTGAAGCTCGCGGAGATGGACCAGGACCAGCCCGCCATTGACGGTGTCCAGGCTGCCTGTCGGTTCATCAGCGAGCACGATTCCCGGGGCTCCGATGACGGCACGTGCAATTGCCAGCCGCTGTCGTTCGCCGCCGGAGAGCAAGGAAGCGGGGGTGGCCGCCTTATGCGCAAGGCCAAACTTGTGAAGTGCGGGCATCACTAGTCGCTTTTGGACGGACAGGGCAATCCCCCTTGCACGCAGTCCGAGGACGGCATTGCGCGCGGCAGCATCGCGTCCCACCATGTGCGAGTCCTGGAAGACGAAACCGAAGAGACTGGCGCGCAGCTCGGCTCTCTGTCGCTCGCTGAGGCCCGACACGTCCGTACCCTGCACCAAGTACGTTCCTGCCGAAGCTGTGTCCAAAAGGCCGAGGACGTTGAGAAGCGTCGACTTTCCCGAGCCGGAGGGGCCAACGATAGCCACGAACTCGCCCTGATGGATGTCGAGGCGCAAACCGGCCAGGGCGGGCGCGCCGGAAAAGTCTCGCCGGACGTCCCGCATGCTAAGTATCGGACGGTGTGGTGGCGGATCGGTCGCTTCCGGGACATGCCAGTGTGAAGTCATTGCAACTTGACCTCGTCGCCTGGAGCCAACCCGTCCACGTCGGCAATGGCCGCCCACCCGTCCGCCTGTGCCATGACCTTTACGTTCACCCGCCGCGGCTCACCGTTCTTTTCCAGCAGCACGTAAGGGACACCTTCCTCCTGGCGAACCGCGATCAGGGGTACGGCCAAGGACTCCGCGGCGGCGCTGCCAGCAGTTACAGTCACGGACTGGTCCGCGGCGAATCCTTGCGTTCCGGGTGGCACGGCAAACGTGATGTCCTTTCCGGGGATTTCGTTCTTGCTTTGGTCACCCTCCAAAAAGTGGCTGACAAGCCCTACCTTGGTTTCGAGGACTGCGGAGCCGGCGCGAACAGTAACGGCCCCACCCACGGGAAAACTCTCGGACTGGACAACGTCCGCCCGGGCAACAATGGAGTCGTCAGCAATCTTTACCTGGGCAACGATGCCATCCTCACCGAGAACCGATCCGTTGCCGGCCATGGCGGCGATTGTCCCCGTGTCTCCGGGAACTTGAACGAATTCCTTCCACCGAAAAACCACCGCGTCGGGGGCCTGCTTGGTCGAAAGGGGGTGGGAGTCCACGTCCCCTGGTTTAGTCGCTTTCGGCGAAGGTGTTGAGGTTGGGGCTTCGTAACCGGCTGCCTTGTACCAGTCGATCAAGGCGCGTTGCGTGCCGGTTTCGAAGGTATCCGCCGAAGAAACGGCGTAGCCAAAGCCAGCCAATGCGCCGTGCAACGCCGCGACGTCGGGGCCCGAATCACCCAGTTCGATATCGCGGTACAGGGGCACACCGCTGGGGAGTACGAGTAACGGCCTCCCGGACACAGCGGCCAGCAGTTCACCTGGAACCACCACGCTTCCCACCGTTTTAGCCGCTGCCGTCAAAACCAGCCTGTCAATACCTTCAGTGGAACTCGCTTTGATCGCGTGTTGTGCACCTGCCACGACTTTGCCGGAGAGCACCACCTGTTTGATGACGGCGCGACGCTCCACGGTTGCCGAAACAGGGATTACCGCGGGCGTTGACGACGAGGGCCCTGCGCTGGCAACGCTGCTGGCACCAGTCCAGTAGGCGGCGCCCAGGCCTGCCAACACCATCACCAGCAGCGCTGGAATGAGCCACCACCGGGGAACGCGCCTCATGGCACGACCCGCCGGGATCACCTCAGAGTCGTGCATCAGCCACACCGTGGTCCCTCAGTATCTGCCTGGCTCGTTCAACGGCGGCCGCCTTCTCTTCTGCCAAGGCGTTGAGCTCAGCCTGATGGTCCTTCATCTGTGCTGCTTGGTACTGAGCAAGGATGTCATAGGGTTTCCTGGCACCGCCGCCCGCGTCCTTGCAGTCAAGAGCCAGCAGGGCAACTCGGATTTCGTCTTCTTTTAACCCTGTTGATTGCAGGTTCCAGGAACCTGCTTCAGTGAGCTTCAGGCCTCTTCCTGCCAAGCAGTCTTCCCAGCCCTGGCGGAAGGCAACGAACTCCGGGTCACGCTCTGTCAGCCCCACCGCGATGTCGGAGATCTGGTTCTGGATGGACGTATCGCCGACAAGTCCCTCCAGAAGTTCAGGTAAGCCAGCGCGCCCTACAGACTTGGTGCACTGGGATTCCGCTTCTTGTTGCTTGGAGCTAAGTGCCGGGCGCTCCGGCTGCTCCTCCATCACACCAGGAATCTTCCGGATTTCCGGTAGGGCACCATTCTTTGCGGCCAAGGCACGTGACCACTGACCATACCTGCTGTCCTGAAGTGCCTTGCCGCCGCCTCCCCAAGGAGCCACAGTGAATCCAGCTTCTTCAACGCAGTCGAAAATGAGAAACGCGACCGCCGAATTGACCATGACGTTTTCCCTGTCGGAGTACCAGTAGGCGCTCATGGGCAGCACAATCTCTCCGGTCATCTCATTGAGGGAGGCCCGCGCGTTCGCTCCGGCGCTCCGATCAATCGCAGGCAAACTGAGGGTGGGCCCGGGTTCCGACGGACGGGCGGGTTCGCTGGAGCACGACGTGCCGGCGATAGCAACCAGCATCGCCAGCGCGCCAACTGCCGCGGACGGCATCCTTTGGATCTTGAACGCCAAGAGACTAGCCCCAGACGCTCGTGATTTCGTCGTCCCAGTTCCGGGTGGACGTCATGTAGAGTCCGCGCAGATCATTTGAGGCATTGCCGGCCCGAAAAACCACATTGTGGCCAACAAAATTGCTGTCAACATAGAAATAGACATAAGGCGAAGCTGGATCTGCGGCAGGTCCAACTACTAAGGAACTCCCCTTATCATTGGCGTCCACGCCCACGTTGTACGTGACCCAGCCAAAGGACCTGGAGGTCCCCGTGAACCAGTAGTTGTCGTATAGGCATACTCGTGCGGTGGAGCACGCCGGTGCGGCCTGGGCTGCAGATACCCCGGTCAATACAGAGGCTGAAACAACTGCAAGCACCCCGGCGGTGCGCAGGATGTTTTTCATGAGAATCCCCAATGCTCGTGTGAAGTGGAACAACTCTGTTCCATCTCGAACGGTAAGTAGCCTTGAGCACCACCTAGGCTGCTTTTCGAGGATCTAGGTGGCGTTCAGGCAAAAGATAAGTGTTCAGGGGGTCCAAACTAGGTGCTGCAATGCGGCTTCTAGGTGTTGATCTCTTGGTTTGCGCTGGTTAAAGGAGTTGCCACCCTTGTCCGCCATACTGGTCATGTGCTGGAGACGACTGTGTTGGTGGAGGGCGAGAGCGACCGGCTGGCAGTGGAAATGCTGGCTAAAAGGCTTGGCCACGACCTAAGGATGGAACGCGTTTCGGTTGTGCCCATGAATGGCGCCACGAGCATCGTGCGCTTCCTCGACCGCTATGGCCCGCATGGGGCGGGCCACCGATTGTTGGGTCTCTGCGATTTCGGCGAGGCCGTGGGCATTGGCCGTGCCCTCATGCGGGCTGGCATGGGGGCAGGCCCGCTGGAAGACCATGGCTTCCAGGTCTGTAACGCCGATTTGGAGGATGAACTCATCCGGTGCCTTGGCGTGGATGCCGTGCTCGACGTCATCGCGGACCAAGGGGAGCTCGCGTCCTTTGAGCTCCTTCAACGCCAGCCCTCGTTGCGGGACCGGTCTGTGGAAGGGCAGTTACGGCGGTTCTTCGGGGGGCGCAGCGGGAATAAGATCCGATACGCGCCTCTGCTTGTCAACGCGCTACCGGAAGGACAGGCGCCTCCTCCGCTGGCTCGACTGGTTGCATCTTTCGAGTCGTGATGTGAGCGGGCCTTGGCCTCAAGCCAGTGGGACTTGAGAGAGCGTTGGCCTCAAGCCAGTGGGACGTGAGAGAGCGTTGGTGGGCTAGCCGCCGACGATCGCTGAGCCGATGAACGGATCAACGGCCAGCGCGATGAAGAGCAACGTCAGGTAGCTGATGGAGCCATGGAACACCTTCATGGCCCCCTTGTTGGAAACGTCGCCACCCTGCGCACGCTTGTACAATGCGTGGCTCTCGTAGAGGAACCAGGCTCCGGCAGCAACAGCCACGATCGTGTAGACCCACCCGGCCCCGCCCACCGGGATCATCAGCAGCGAGCAGGCAACCATGGCCCACGCGTAAAGAACTACCTGTACGGAGACCACCTTCGCGCCGGCAATGGCGCCGAGCATGGGAACCTTGGCGTTGCGGTAGTCCTCGCCGTAACGCATGGACAGCGGCCAGTAGTGAGGAGGCGTCCAGAGGAAAATCACCATGAAGAGCACGATGGCGGGCCATTCGACAGTGTTGGTGACGGCCGCCCAGGCGATGAGCACCGGGAAGCAACCGGCAGCGCCGCCCCAGACGATGTTCTGGGCAGTGCGGCGTTTGAGGATCATGGTGTAGATCACCACGTAGAAGACGATTGCACCGAGGCCCAACCAAGCAGACAGCGGGTTGGCGCCAAACCACAGGATTGCGATGGAGGCGGCACCAAGGATCCAAGCGAAGATCAGAGCTTCGCGGGGAGTCACTTCACCGGTGACCAGCGGACGTTTCTCCGTGCGGTGCATCAATTTGTCGATGTCGCGGTCGATGTAGCAGTTGAAGACGCCGGCGCTGCCCGCAGCGAACGCGCCACCAACGAGAGTGGCAAGGATCAGGCCGATGGACGGGAAGCCGCGCTGCGCAAAGATCATGGTGGGAAGCGTGCTGACCAAGAGCAACTCAATGACACGGGGCTTCGTCAGAGCCAGATACGCCTTGAACTTACGGGACATTCCGATGCTTCCCCGTGCCGGGGACGCGTTAAGGGGCGTATCAGTTGTGCTCACGGCGGCAGTCACTCTGTTCTATGCTCTGGGGTTCTCGCAGCGGCTGCCGTCCCTCAAACCGGGCGCATGAACCGCTGCTGGCCTCCAAATATCATACCGTGGCGGAAAGCGGCCCGATGTCCGCAAAATACGCCAATGTTTCCGAATCTTCACTCCTCCGCCGGGCCATAGTGATTCATATAAGGGAAATTCTGTCCAGTTAGTGGGATTCCCTGAGTTCCATGACACGTTTAGGGCTAAGCTGTTGAGCAGATCAGCACACGTTGACGATCCGGGAAACCGTATTCTTGGATATTCGTGCGTCTGGATGAGAGATCAACGTTTCAATGGTGAACGGCTGGTAGACACATTGCAGCGGGCGCCATCCTGTGCTTCCTGCGTGCCGTGTCCATACGCCTGCCGTCAGCACAGAGAGGGGCTCGGTTTTCGTGCCACATTTGGAAGAGCAAGAACTGTCATGGACCGATCTGGACAAGAAGGCTGTTGACACCGTTCGTGTGTTGGCCGCTGACGCCGTGGAGAAGGTCGGCAATGGCCACCCTGGTACGGCGATGAGCTTGGCTCCGGCAGCGTACCTGCTGTTCCAGAAGCTGATGCGTCATGACCCGAAGAACCCGGACTGGCTCGGCCGCGACCGGTTCGTCCTGTCCCCCGGCCACACTTCGCTGACCCTTTACATCCAGTTGTTCCTCTCCGGTTACGGCCTGGAACTGAAGGACCTCGAGGCACTGCGTACCTGGGGTTCGCTGACCCCGGGCCACCCGGAGTACAAGCACACCGCCGGTGTGGAAATCACCACCGGCCCGCTGGGCCAGGGCCTGGCCTCGGCTGTTGGTTTCGCTTACTCCCAGCGTCGCCAACGTGGCCTGTTCGACGCCGATGCTCCCGCCGGCGAATCGCCGTTCGACCACACCATCTGGGTCATCGCTTCCGACGGTGACCTCCAGGAGGGCGTAACGTCCGAGGCTTCCTCGCTCGCCGGCCACCAGGAACTGGGCAACCTCGTAGTGATCTACGACGAGAACCATATCTCCATCGAAGATGACACCGACATCGCCTTCACCGAGGACGTCCTCAAGCGCTACGAGGCCTACGGCTGGCACACCCAGCGCGTTGACTGGACCAAGACCGGCGACTACGTCGAAGACGTCCAGGAACTCTACGCAGCCCTGCTCGCTGCCAAGGCTGAGACGAACAAGCCGTCCATCATCTCGCTGCGCACCATCATCGGATACCCGGCACCGAAGAAGCAGAACACCGGCAAGATCCACGGCTCCGCCCTGGGCGCCGAGGAAGTCGCAGCACTGAAGACCGTACTCGGCTTCGATCCGGCCAACTCCTTTGACGTTGACGAAGAAGTTCTGGCACACGCCCGCAAGGTCCTGGACCGCGGCGCTGAGTCCCGCGCTGCCTGGCAGAGCTCGTTCGAGGCATGGCAGTCCGCCAACCCGGACGCCGCTGCCCTGCTGGAACGCGTCGAAGCCAAGAAGCTCCCCGTTGGCATCGACTCTGCCCTCCCCGTGTTCGAAGCAGGCAAGGATGTTTCCACCCGTGCAGCCTCGGGCAAGGTCCTGAACGCCATCGGACCGGTACTTCCGGAGCTGTGGGGCGGCTCGGCCGACCTCGCGGAGTCCAACAACACCACCATTGAAGGCTCGCCGTCGTTCATCCCGACGTCCCGCTCAACGGACGCCTGGAAGGGCAACCCGTACGGTCGTGTGCTGCACTTCGGTATCCGTGAGCACGCTGCCGCGTCGATCGTGAACGGTATTTCCCTCCACGGCCGCACCCGCGCATTCTCCGGCACGTTCCTGATCTTCAGCGACTACCAGCGCCCGGCCATCCGCCTCGGCGCGCTGATGGGTGTCCCGTCCCTGTACGTATGGACACACGACTCCATCGGCCTGGGCGAAGACGGCCCCACCCACCAGCCGGTGGAACAGCTCGCCTCCCTGCGTGCCATCCCGGGCCTGGATGTTGTCCGTCCCGGCGACGCGAACGAGGTCGCCGCGGCATGGAAGGTCATGCTGGAGAACCACGAGAACCCGGCGGGCATTGTCCTGACCCGACAGAACATCCCCACCTACGCCCGCGGCGAAGGTGAAGCAAGCGGCGACACGTTCGGTTCCACCGCTGGTGTGGCCAAGGGCGGTTACGTCCTGGCTGAGGCCTCCAAGGACGGCGAAACCGTTGACGCGCAGGTCATCCTGATCGGCACCGGCTCCGAAGTCCAGCTCGCAGTCCAGGCCCGCGAAGCCCTCCAGGCTGAAGGCATCGCAGCGCGTGTCGTGTCCATGCCGTGCGTTGAATGGTTCAACAAGCAGGACGAGGCTTACCGCGAGTCCGTACTCCCGGCCTCCGTGAAGGCCCGTGTTTCGGTTGAAGCCGGCCTCGCACTGGGTTGGCGCGAATTCGTCGGCGACGCCGGCCGTTCCATCTCACTGGAGCACTTCGGCGCCTCGGCTGACTACAAGCGGCTCTTCAACGAATTCGGCATCACTGCCGAAGCTGTTGCCGCCGCAGCAAAAGACTCCCTCGCAGACTCCAACGCATAACAGTCTGCTTCCCTCTCACAAGGAGAAAAACACATGTCTACAACTCCCACACAGCAGCTCTCAGACGCCGGCGTCTCCATCTGGCTTGATGACCTTTCCCGCAACCGCTTGGAGACGGGCACCCTGCAGAAGCTCATCGAAGAGAAGAACGTTGTTGGTGTGACCACCAACCCGTCGATCTTCCACGCCGCCATCACTGCCGGCACGGATTACGACGCCACCATCGCAGCGCAGGCCGCGGCCGGTGCCAGCGTCGAAGAAACGATCTTCGAAATCACCACCACGGACGTCGCTGACGCCTGCGATCTCTTCGCTCCCATCGCCGCCGCCACCAAGGGTGTGGATGGCCGCGTCTCCATCGAGGTTGACCCCCGCCTTGCTTGGGATACCGCAGGAACAATCGCCGAGGCCAAGCACCTCTACGCCAAGGTCAACAAGGACAACGTCCACATCAAGATCCCGGCAACGATTGAAGGCCTCGAAGCCATCACGGCTACGCTGGCCGAGGGCATCAGCGTCAACGTGACCTTGATCTTCTCCCTTGAGCGCTACCGCGCGGTCATCAACGCTTTCCAGTCCGGCCTTGAGCAGGCCAAGGAGAATGGCCACGACCTCTCCAAGATCCACTCAGTGGCCTCGTTCTTCGTGTCCCGCGTGGACTCCGAGATCGACAAGCGCCTTGACGCCATCGGCACCGATGAAGCCAAGGCACTCAAGGGCAAAGCCGGCGTCGCGAACGCACGCCTCGCGTACCAGGTCTACGAAGAGCTCTTCTCCACAGAGCGCTGGGCAGTGCTGGCCGAGGCCGGCGCGCTCCCCCAGCGTCCTCTGTGGGCCTCCACTGGCGTGAAGGACCCGGCCTACCCGGACACCCTCTACGTGACCGAGCTCGTCGCAGCAGGCGTGGTCAACACCATGCCGGAAAAGACCCTCGACGCCACGTTCGATCACGGCGTCGTTACCGGTGACACCATCACCGGCACCTACGACGAAGCAAACGAGACCCTCAACGCCCTCGAAGCCCTCGGCGTCTCCTACAACGACGTCGTCACCCTCCTCGAGACCGAAGGCCTCGAGAAGTTCGTAGGCTCCTGGAAGGAACTCCTCGCCGACGTCGAAGGCGCACTCGTCACCGCACGGAAGGCTTCCTAACCCACCATGAGCACAATCAGCTACGACGCCAGCGGTGCTGCCCAAGAGGCCATCGCCCAGCACATTGACAGCCTGGTCGAGGAAAAGATCGCAACCCGGATTTTCGCGAAAGACCACACTCTATGGGGTCCTGAAGCGGAGTCTGAGTCGGCGATTCGTCTCGGCTGGGTAGAGGCTGCCACCGTGTCCCAACCTTTGGTCGAAGGCATTCTGGAACTTCGCGATGCCCTCCGCGCCGACGGTGTCTCACGCATTGTCCTGTGCGGCATGGGTGGGTCTTCGTTGGCTCCCGAGGTCATTGCCGGCACTGCCGGCGTCGAGCTGACTGTTTTGGACAGCACTGATCCTGAACAGGTCAGTGCGGCCTTGGCGGACCGCTTGGCGGAAACAGCCATCGTCGTTTCTTCCAAGTCCGGCTCCACCGTGGAAACTGACTCCCAGCGCCGCGTGTTCGAGAAGGCGTTCAATGATGCCGGTATCGACGCCAAGAGCAGGATCATCATTGTCACCGACCCGGGTTCTCCGCTGGATAAGTCTTCCCGCGAAGCCGGCTACCGTGCAGTGTTCAACGCCGACCCCAACGTTGGCGGCCGTTTCTCGGCGCTGACCGCATTTGGCTTGGTGCCTTGCGGGCTGGCCGGCGTGGACATCCAGGCGTTCCTGGACGAAGCAGAAGAGGCTGCTGAGATCCTCAACGAGGACTCAGCTGACAACATCGGTCTGGCGCTCGGCATCGCCCTCGGTGGTACCACCCCGCTGCGCAACAAGATCGTCATCGCCGAGGACGGATCAGGCATAGTCGGTTTCGCCGACTGGGCCGAACAGCTTATCGCTGAATCCACAGGCAAGCTGGGCACCGGCGTGCTGCCGGTCGTAGCAGGCCCGGAATCCCCGGAAGCCTTGAACGGTGCCGAAGACATCCTGGTGGTCCGGCTGGTGGACGCCGATGCGGACGTAGAACTTCGTGAAAACGAGGTTGCCATTGCCGGTGGACTGGCCTCGCAGATGTTTGTGTGGGAGTTCGCCACCGCCGTGGCGGGTCGCCTGCTGGGCATCAACCCGTTTGACCAGCCCGACGTCGAGGCCGCCAAGGTGGCCGCGCGTGGCTTGCTGGACGCACGCCCCGAACCCACTCCAGCGGCCTTCACGGACGGCGCAGTGGAAGTACGCGGCGGCGAATGGCTCGGTAGCGCCTCGACGGCAAGCGAAGCCGTGCAGGCGCTCCTTGACCAGCTCGGCACGGACGGTTACTTGAGCGTTCAGGCCTATCTTGACCGCATTTCCCATGCACCGCTTGAAGGCATCCGCGACGAACTCGCCGCCGTCAGCGGGCGTCCGGTGACGTTCGGTTGGGGCCCGCGGTTCCTGCACTCCACTGGCCAGTTCCACAAGGGTGGACCGGCCATCGGGGTGTTCCTCCAGATCACTGCAGCATCCTCCACTGATCTTGAGATCCCGGAGCGGCCCTTCACGTTCGGTCAGCTCATTGCTGCCCAGGCCTCGGGCGACGCCCAGGTCCTGGAAGGCCATGGCCGCCCGGTATTGCGCCTGCACCTCACTGAGCGCGCTGCGGGCGTAGCCCAACTCCAGGAAGTCGTCGCTGCGTTGGCCAACCAGGCTAGCGCACTCGAAAGCTAAGGCACAGAACCAAACATGCCAGAAACTGAAAACGGCAGGAAGAACGCCGGTCTCCGGAATCCTTTGCGGGATCCGCGGGATCGGCGCCTGAATCGTATTGCCGGGCCGTCGTCGTTGGTGTTCTTCGGAGTCACTGGTGATCTTGCCCGTAAGAAGCTGATGCCAGCGGTCTATGACCTTGCTAATCGTGGCCTGTTGCCTCCCAGCTTTGCTTTGGTGGGTTTCGGCCGTCGCGAGTGGGATAACGCGGATTTCGCGGCCGAGGTCAAGGAAAACGTCAAGGCCCACGCCCGGACGAAGTTCGACGAAGCGGTGTGGGAGCAGTTGGCTTCGGGTATTCGTTTTGTTCGGGGCGAGTTCGACGACGATGACGCTTTCGAGCGTCTCGGTGATGTGCTCGATGAGCTGGATGAGACCCGTGGCACCCGCGGGAATCATGGTTTCTACCTGTCGATCCCGCCCAAGGCCTTTGAACAGGTCTGCCGGCAGTTGTCCAAGCACGGTTTGGCGCAGGCCAAGCCGGGTCAGTGGCGTCGTGTGGTGATCGAGAAGCCGTTCGGGCACGACCTCGAGTCGGCCCGGCAGCTCAACGACATTGTCGAGTCGGTGTTCCCGGCTGATGCGGTGTTCCGGATTGACCATTATTTGGGGAAGGAAACGGTGCAGAACATCCTGGCGTTGCGTTTCGCGAACCAGTTGTTCGAACCGCTCTGGAACGCCAACTACGTGGATCATGTCCAGATCACCATGGCAGAGGACATCGGCACGGGCGGACGTGCAGGCTATTACGACGGTGTGGGTGCTGCCCGTGACGTGATCCAGAACCACTTGCTGCAGTTGCTGGCGTTGACGGCGATGGAAGAGCCGATCTCGTTTAATGCCGATGATTTGCGGGCGGAGAAGGAAAAGGTCCTCGCGGCGGTCAAACTGCCCGAGGACCTCTCCACCCATTCGGCCCGGGGTCAGTTCACCGGCGGGTGGCAGGGCGGGGAGGAAGTCCTCGGGTATTTGGATGAGGACGGGATCCCGGCCGATTCGAAGACCGAAACTTATGCTGCGATCCGGGTGGATATCAATACCCGCCGTTGGAATGGTGTGCCGTTCTACCTGCGGGCCGGTAAGCGCCTGGGCCGGCGGGTGACCGAGATCGCGGTGGTGTTCAAGCGGGCACCGAACCTGCTCTTCCGTGACCACAACGATGATGACTTCGGTCAGAACGCCGTGGTGATCCGTGTCCAGCCCGACGAGGGCGCCACGATCCGGTTCGGTTCCAAGGTCCCGGGCACGCAGATGGAAGTCCGTGATGTGACCATGGACTTCGGCTACGGGCACTCCTTTACCGAGTCCAGCCCCGAAGCCTACGAACGGCTCATCCTGGACGTGCTCCTGGGCGAACCCCCTTTGTTCCCGCGGCACCAGGAAGTGGAACTGTCCTGGAAGATCCTGGACCCGTTCGAGGAATACTGGGCCGGGCTCGATGAACAACCGCAACCCTACGCACCGGGCAGTTGGGGGCCGGCCTCGGCCGATGCCCTGCTGGCCCGTGACGGACGAACCTGGAGAAGGCCATGATCGTAGATCTTCCCGATACCACCACCTCCAAGATCTCCAAGAAGATCATGTCGCTGCGCGAACAAGGCGGCGTGATCGCTCTGGGGCGTGTGCTGACGTTGGTGGTGGTGACGAAGTCCGGGCAGGAAGAAGACGCCATCGAGGCAGCCAACGAAGCCAGCCGGGAACACCCCTGCCGGATCATCGTCCTGGCCGATGCCGGCGTTGAAGGACCGGACCGGCTCGACGCGCAAATCCGGGTCGGTGGCGACGCCGGCGCGTCCGAAGTCATCGTCCTGCGCGGGCACGGGCACATGGCCCACGAAAGCGAATCCCTCGTCGCGGCCCTGCTCCTCCCGGACGCACCGATCGTGGCCTGGTGGCCGCACGGCGCCCCGGAAAGCGCCTGCGAGACATCCATCGGCCGGATCGCCCACCGCCGCATCACCGACTCAGCCAACGAACCCGACCCCCGCCGGGCGCTGGAGAACATCCGGGCCACCTACAAAGCCGGCGACACCGACCTCGCCTGGACCCGCCTGACCAACTGGCGCATGCAACTCGCCGCCGTCTTCGACCAAGTGGATGGCGACCCAGTCTCCGCAGTGGCCGTCGAGGGCGCCTCGGACTCCCCGAGTACGCTCCTGCTGGCCGCCTGGCTCAGCCTCGCGCTGCAGGCCCCTGTCACGATCGTTGCCGATCCGGCAGGGACCGGAATCCGCCGCGTGCGCCTCACGCGCGCCAGTGGCGACGTCCAGCTCTTCCGTCCCGGCTTGTCCGTGGCCGAGTTGACCCAACCGGGACAGCCGGCGCAGCGTATCACTCTCCCCCGCAGAAGCCTCAAAGACTGCCTTGCTGAGGAACTCCGACGGCTGGATCCGGACGAAGTCTTCGGAGAAGTGATTACGATGGGACTTCCACTTACCAGCCAGAGGAGAGTCCAGACCAGTGCACGCTGATCCAAGAGTAAGCATCCACCCCGACTCCAAGGTTTTGATGGCCGCCATAGCGGCGCGCCTCATCACCAAGCTTGTGGATGTCCAGGACAAGCACGGCGAGGCCACGGTGGTCCTCACCGGCGGAACCGTTGGCATTGGGACCCTGAGGGCTGTGGCTGACTCCGCGGCAGCACCCGCCGTCGATTGGTCAAGGGTTAACTTCTGGTGGGGTGACGAGCGATTCGTCGGCGCCGACAGCGATGACAGGAACACGCGCCAAGCACACCAGGCTTTGCTCGCCCACTTGGCCGTCGACCCCGCCCGGGTTCACGAACCCGGCTCCGCCGATCAGTACGCCACCGCGGACGAAGCCGCGGCAGCCTACGCGGAAGAGCTCAAGGCAGCGGCCGAGGCCGAGCATACAGCGGACACGTCGGACAACAGGCCCGAAAAGCCCGGCATCCTGCCGCGCTTTGACATCCTGCTCCTGGGTGTCGGACCCGATGCGCACGTTGCCTCGCTTTTTCCCGAGCAGGCCGGCATTCGCGAGAAGTCACGAACCGTAGTGGGCGTCGAGAACTCACCCAAGCCGCCGTCGGCGCGCATTTCACTGACACTTCCGGCCATCAACACCGCGCAGGAAATCTGGATGGTTGTTGCCGGCGAGGATAAGGCCGGCGCCGTGGGTCTGGCCCTGGCAGGCGCCAATCCCGTGCAGGTCCCTGCAGCAGGCCCTGCGGGGCGTGCAAGGACACTGTGGCTTATCGATGAGAACGCAGCGTCACGAGTCCCCCAGCAGCTGGTCCGGAAGGACCCCGCGGGCGCGTAGGCGCTCCAGCGCTCCGGCCAAGACCACTTCGGCGTCTTGGCTGGAGCGTCTTTCTTTAACGTAATCCAGGTGCGATTTGAAGATTTCATCCTCAGGTCTTGTTGGGGCCGCATGACCGGGATCCCGGGTGGCGGGCGAACCACATTTGGGACAGTCCCACATCCTGGGAATCTGTTCGTCCGGCAGCTTAAGAAAAACAAGCCGTGTTTCGTGTCCCTTGGCGCACCAATAGGGGACACGAATACGCGGTAGTTGTTCTCCTGCTCCGTGGTCGCTTTGATGTCGAGGAGCTGAACCTTGAGTTACACCTACGCGGGTGCCCCGGTAACCAGACGTGCCATGAACCATTTTCGAACCCCTAGCGACTCGGTGGTCGGCCGTCACGGCCTGTGGGCCTTACGGCCAACAGGGCCAGTCTAGTGCGAGGTGCTCGACGGCGGCACTACCGGTGGGTGTCACAGCCAAAGAAAAAGGGAGGCTCCTATGAAGGAGCCTCCCTTTTTGGGAAGAACTAGGAGTCGCCACCCGAGGTAAAGCGCATGATCAGGCCCAGGCCAATGATCACAACGCCCCATGTGATGCCAAGAATGATGGTGAAGCGGTTCAGGTTACGCTCGGCTACGCCGGACGAACTCAATCCGGAGCTCATTCCGCCACCGAACATGTCGGACAAACCGCCGCCACGTCCCTTGTGCAAGAGGATGAGCAGCGTCAGCAGAAGGCTGGTGATACCCAGCAGGATCTGCAGAATGACTTGAAGAACGTCCACGACGGCCTTTCGAAGAAGCGGAAAACGGGAGCCGGACTAGTCCGTGACGAGGTGGCTCTCGAACCTGACAATGTTAGCAAACTCAGCGGGGTCCAAGCTGGCGCCACCCACAAGCAATCCGTCAACGTCGCTTTCGGCCATGATGGCGGCAGCATTGTTGGCCTTGACGGAGCCCCCATAAAGAAGGCGCGTCTTGGCTGCGACGGCCTCGTCGAAGAGACCGGCAAGCTCGGTACGAATTGCTGCACACATTTCCTGTGCGTCTTCCGGGCCGGCTACTTCGCCGGTGCCGATGGCCCAGACGGGCTCATACGCCACAACGAGTTCAGCTGCCTGCTCGGCTGTGAGTCCTTCGACGCCGGCGCGCAGTTGGGCCAGGGTGTGCTCCACGTGTGTGCCGGACTGACGGACTTCTAGGCCCTCGCCGACGCACAGAACGGGCGTGACTCCGTGACGGAAGCCGGCCTTGACCTTCGCGTTCAAGACTTCATCGGACTCGTTGTGGATGGTGCGGCGCTCACTGTGGCCCACCAGGACGTAGGCACATCCCAGTTTGCTGAGGAACTGACCTGAGATGTCGCCGGTGTAGGCGCCGGAGTCGAACTGGGACAGGTCCTGGCCGCCGTAAACAACTTCCAGTTCGTCACCCTGAACCAGCGTCTGGACACCGCGGAGGTCGGTGAACGGAGGAAACACTGCGACCTCGGCGCGGCTGTAGTCATGCTTGGCATCGGACAGTGTCCAGGCGAGCTTCTGCAGCAAGGTGATGCCCTGGACGTGGTCCATGTTCATCTTCCAGTTGCCGGCGATGAAGGGCTTGCGGACGAAGTTGCCGTTGGCAGAGGTAGTCACATGAACTCCAAAGAATGCGTTGAGATATGGAACGACCGGCAGGACGCGGTAACGTCCTGCCGGTCGGTTGATGCTTAGCGGTCGAGGACGCTCAAACCCGGAAGTTCCTTACCTTCAAGGTATTCCAAGCTGGCGCCGCCGCCGGTCGAAATATGGCCGAACTGCGAGTCCTCGAAGCCGAGGGTGCGAACGGCTGCTGCCGAGTCGCCACCGCCGACAACGGTGAACGCAACCGTATCCGTCAGGGCCTGTGCAATGGCACGCGTGCCACTGGAGAAGGCTTCGAATTCGAAGACACCCATGGGGCCGTTCCAGAACACGGTCTTGGCCCCTTCGATCTGGGCCGCGAATGCCGATGCCGATTCCGGACCAATGTCCAGGCCAATGCCGGAAGCACCGAAAGTGCTGTCCTCAATGGCGGCTGCCTTAACGACCTCGTGCTCAGCATCCGCAGCGAAGCGGCTGGCGACTACGACGTCCGTGGGAATCACGAACGACGTTCCGGCATCGGAGGCCCGCTTAAGGTAGTCCTGGACTACCGGAATCTGGTCTTCCTCGAGGAGGCTGCCCGCAACCTTGTGCCCGGCTGCTGCCAGGAAGGTGAAGAGCATGCCGCCGCCAACAAGGATGGTGTCCGCTTTGCCAAGCAGGTTGTCAATGACCGCCAGCTTGTCTGAGACCTTGGAGCCGCCAAGAACCACGACGTATGGACGTTGTGTATCCGTGGTGAGCTTCCGAAGAACCTCTACTTCGGTGTGCACAAGATCGCCCAAGTAGGACGGCAACCGCGTGGCTACATCGAAGACACTCGCGTGCTTGCGGTGGACGGCACCAAAAGCGTCGTCCACGAACGCCCCGTTGCTTCCCGTAAGGGCGACCAACTCGTCAGCGAAGGCGCCGCGCTCGGCGTCGTCCTTGCTGGTTTCACGCGCGTCGAAGCGAACATTTTCCAAGATGAGAACTTCGCCATCCTGGAGTCCGGATGCGAGCTCCTTGGCGGAGTCCCCCACAGTATCGTTGGCCAACTGAACCTTGAAGTCTGCGAGCTCCGCGAGGCGGGTCGCAGCGGGCTTCAGTGAGTACTTATCCTCCGGAGCGCCCTTGGGGCGTCCGAGGTGGGCGGTTACGAGCACACGGGCACCGGCGTCCGAGAGCTTCTTGAGGACCGGAAGGGAGGCCTTGATGCGGCCGTCGTCGGTCACTGCAGAGCCGTCGAGCGGCACATTGAGGTCACTTCTGACCAGAATGTACCGCCCGCGGACACCTTCAGCGATGAGTTCGTTGAGGGTGTGAGATGTCATGTGTCTACCCTAGCCCAGCTTGGATGCGACAAGCTCCGTGAGGTCTACGAGGCGGTTGGAGTAACCCCACTCGTTGTCATACCAGGAAACAACCTTGACCTGGTTGCCGATGACCTTGGTGAGGCCGGAATCGAAGATGGAGGACGCAGGGTCTCCGACGATGTCCGAGGAGACGATGGGGGCATCCGTGTAGCTGAGGATTCCGGCGAACTGGTCGGACTCAGCGGCGGCCTTGACGGCAGCGTTGACTTCCTCCACAGTGACTTCGCGGGAAACAGTGACCGTGAGGTCAGTAGCGGAACCCGTGGGGACGGGAACGCGGATGGCGTAACCATCCAGCTTGCCCTTGAGCTCCGGCAGGACCAGGCCGATTGCCTTGGCAGCACCAGTAGACGTGGGGACCATGTTGATGGCAGCAGCGCGGGCACGGCGGAGATCGCCGTGCGGGCCGTCCTGCAGGTTCTGGTCGGCCGTGTAGGCGTGGACCGTGGTCATCAGGCCACGCTCGATGCCGAAGGCGTCATTGACAACCTTGGCCAGCGGGCCGAGGCAGTTGGTAGTGCAGGACGCGTTGGAGATGATGTGGTGCGCTGCGGGATCGTAGAGGTCCTGGTTGACGCCCATGACGATGGTGATGTCTTCGTCGCTGGCAGGTGCCGAAATGAGGACCTTCTTGGCGCCGGCGTCAATGTGCTTCTGGGCGGCTGCTGCCTTGGTGAAGAAGCCTGTGGACTCGATGACGATGTCCACGCCCAGTTCACCCCAGGGGAGGTTGGCGGGATCGCGTTCTGCCAGCACGGTGATGGACTTGCCATCGACTACCAGGTTGCCATCAACAACCTCCACGGACTGCGTGAGGCGGCCACCAACGGAGTCGTACTTCAGGAGGTGGGCGAGGGTCTCGGGGCTGGTGAGGTCGTTGACTGCCACGATCTCAAGGTCTGCGCCCTGGGCCAGTGCTGCGCGGAAGTAGTTACGGCCGATGCGGCCGAAGCCGTTGATACCAATACGGGTGGTCACTATGTGTCAATCTCCTTGGTGCTCTTGCAAGCACGCCTAGTGAGTCGGATCAAATATTTCCAACTAACAGACCCCGCACGTCTTTGGGCAGAGGTGATTATCAGATCGGAGGGCGACCAGCCACGTTGCTGAAGGCTAACCGCCTTCCGTGATCCATCTTACGTTTAACTAAGCCTGCCCCCGCAACTGCGGAGGCAGGCTTTCCAGCATTTGGCCCCAATTCACGCCAAAAGTGACTTTTGTTACATCGGCGTGAACCGGAACTCACCAACTAGAGGACGATGAGGCCCGTGGCGTTGGCGCGGGCGGCTTCGAAGCGCTTGGCGACGTCTGCCCAGTTGACGATGTTCCAGAACGCCTTGACGTAGTCAGCCTTGACGTTGACGTAGTCCAGGTAGAAAGCGTGCTCCCACATGTCCAGCATCAACAGCGGGGTGGTTCCTACTGCAACGTTGCCCTGCTGATCGTAGAGCTGCTCGATGAGCAGGTTCCCGCCGATGGGCTCGTAGGCGAGGAAAGCCCAGCCGGAACCCTGGAGGCCCAACGCGGCAGCGCTGAACTGGGCACGGAAGGCATCGAAGGAACCGAAGGCGTCATCGATGGCAGCAGCCAGTTCGCCTTCGGGCTTGTCGCCGCCGTCCGGGGAGATGTTGTTCCAGAACACGGAGTGGTTGATGTGTCCGCCGGTGTGGAACGCGAGGTCCTTGGAGAGGCGGTTGATGTTGGCGAAATCATTCTTCTCGCGCGCGTCGGCCAGCTGGGAGAGGGCGTTGTTGGCGCCTGCAACGTATGCCGCATGGTGCTTGCTGTGGTGCAGCTCCATGATTTTTGCCGAAATGTGCGGCTCGAGTGCTGCGTAGTCGTAGCCGAGCTCGGGCAGAACGTACTCTGTCACGAAATCCTCCAATGTAATGGACTCACGTCCGGGTTGGTAACTCTCGTTATTTCATCCGGCCAGCGGACCGGCCGGAAATCCTTGGCGAAGAAAGCCTGCTCTTGCCTCCACCGGGAACAACCCGCGGTGCCTTCGCAGTATTTCCTCCGCACTTTGTCGATTCTATGGGTGCGGCCTACTCGTCCATCATTTCCGGAGTCACATTTGCCTCAGTGCCCGGGATGCCCAAATCCAAGGCCCGCTTATCTGCCATGGCCAGGAGCCGGCGGATACGGCCGGCTATGGCGTCTTTGGTCATGGGCGGATCAGCCAGGCGTCCGAGTTCATCCAGGCTTGCCTGCTTGTGCGCCACCCGGAGCTCTCCTGCGTACTTGAGGTGGTCCGGAACGTCATCTCCCAGAATCTCCAATGCACGGTCCACCCTGGCGCCCGCAGCTACTGCGGCTTGGGCTGAGCGGCGCAGGTTGGCGTCGTCGAAGTTGGCGAGCCTGTTGGCGGTGGCGCGGACTTCCTTTCGCATGCGCCGTTCTTCCCAAACCATCAGGGCGTCATGGGCGCCCATGCGGGTGAGGAGAGCAGCGATGGTGTCGCCGTCACGAATGACCACGCGGTCAACGCCGCGAACTTCGCGCGCCTTGGCCTGGATTCCGAGGCGGCGGGCTGCGCCGACCAATGCCAACGCGGACTCGGGGCCGGGGCACGTCACCTCAAGGGACGATGATCGCCCCGGTTCCGTGAGTGAACCATGGGCCAGGAAAGCGCCCCGCCACACTGCCTCAGCATCGGCCGCTGAACCGTTGACGACGGCGGAGGGAAGGCCCCGCACAGGTCGCCCCCGGCCATCCAGCAAGCCCGTTTGGCGGGCTAGTGCCTCCCCGTCGCGCACAACGCGGACGACGTAACGGCTCCCCCGCCGCAGGCCTCCACCGGATACGACGATGATTTCGCTCTGATGTCCGTAGACTTCCGCGATCGCTGCCCGGAGACGGCGGGCGGTGGAAGCGAGGTCGACTTCGGCCTCGATAACGATCCGCCCCGAAATAATGTGCAAGCCGCCTGCAAAACGCAGCATTGCCGAAACCTCCGCCTTGCGGACCGAAGATTTCTTGATGTCCAGCCGGGACAGTTCGTCCTTGACCGACGCAGTAAGTGCCATCGCGTGTTCCTAACTGTTCCCGAAAATATCGTGGTACGCCGCTGCCAACAGCAGTGGATCATGGACGGGGCGGCGCCTCGACGCCCCTACTCTACCCAACACCACTTCGGCGCCGATCATCGCTGCCGCCTTCTCGAAGGCCTTGCGGTCCTGCACCGCTGCGGGATCCGCCAGGACGACGTCCACAGTGAACTCAGGTGCATAGCGGCGCAGGACATCCAAGTGGTCCGCTGCCGTCATGCCGGACGTTTCCTTGGTTTCCACATCCAGGTTCATGGTGAGGCAACGTTTGGCAGCCGTATCACCGAGGGCCCGCCGAAGCTCAGGCAGCAGCAAATGCGGCAGGACCGAGGTGTACCAGGAACCAGGGCCCAGAATGACCCAATCAGCCAGCTCAATCGCAGTGAGCGCCTCGGTGCAGGCAGGGGCGGCTTCGGGCAAGAGCCTGACTTCTTCCAGCTTCCCGGCCACAGCACACTTTGCCTGTCCCCGAACCGTCCGCAGTTCATGGCCGCCGCCCGGTAATTCCACCTGCGCCTTGCCCTCAATGGTGAGGGGGACGCTGGACATGGGCAGTACCTGTCCGCGGGCACCCAACAACGCTCCAGCCCACTTGAGGCCTGCAACGGTGTCGCCCAGTAGTTCCCACAGTGTGACGATCAGCAGGTTGCCCATGGCGTGATTGTCCAGTGACCCCCCTTTCGCCGAACCGGCTTCGAAGCGGTGCTGCATGACATCGCGCCAGGTCCGGCCCCAATCCGTGTCGTCGCAAAGAGCGCTCAGGGCCATCCGCAGGTCTCCCGGCGGGAGGACGCCGTACTCGTCGCGGAGACGCCCGGAACTGCCGCCGTCGTCCGCTACCGTGACGATTGCCGTCAGCTCGGATGTGAGCAAACGAAGGGCAGACAGCGAAGCTGCCAGTCCGTGACCGCCTCCCAAGGCGACCACGGAGGGGCTCTTCTTTTGCTGGCTACCGGGAACGCCTTTGGGTGGTATGAGTGGCAGCGGGCCCGTCAGGACCCCCACTACTCGCGTCCCAGGTCGCGGTGGGTGGTGGTCACGGTGACACGGGGGTACTGCGCAAGGCGCTTGGAAAGTTCCACCGTAACCGCCACCGAACGGTGCTTGCCGCCGGTGCAACCGACCGCCAGCGTGGCGTAGTGCTTGTTCTCCTGGCGGTAGCCGTCCAGGACAGGCTCCAACGCCCTAACGTAACGGTCCACGAACTCCTGAACACCCTCCGCGCCCAGGACGTAGTCGCTGACGTCCTGGTCCAAGCCGGTGTGGGGCCGGAGCTGGGGTACCCAGTGCGGGTTGGGGATAAAACGGGCATCGGCCACGAAGTTGGCGTCCACGGGCAATCCGTATTTGAAGCCAAAGCTCATGACGTTCAGGCGGAGCGTCACAGGCCCGGTATCACTGAACAGCTCTGTAATGGCTGTAGCCAAGCCGTGGACGTTGAAGTCGGAGGTGTCCAGAACGACGTCGGCGTGCTCACGAAGTTCCCGGAGGACCTCACGCTCGATGCCGATGCCGTCAAGGATCCTTCCACCGCCCTGGAGCGGATGCGGGCGACGTCCCTGCTCGAAACGGCGGACCAGGACGTCGTCGTTGGCGTCCAGGAAGAGTACCCGGAAGGTGATGCCGCTGGCGCTCAAAGCTCCCAGCGCAGTCTGAATATCGGTGAAGAGGTCCTTGCTCCGGACGTCCACCACTACAGCCAGCTTGGGTATCGACTTTGGCGCATGCGAGACGATTTCGGCCAGAGTGCCCAACATTTGCGGAGGAAGGTTGTCAACGACGTACCAGCCGTGATCCTCCAGAGCATCTGAGGCGGTGCTGCGTCCGGCACCCGACATGCCGGTTACCACCAGCAACTCCGCCTCAGGCGGCTTGACGGGCGTCAGGCCGTCCTGCTCCGTGCCGGACTCTGCCGTAGCCTCATCCATCTGTTGTCCCCGTTTCGTCGGAAGTGGTCATTCGAAAGCTTGTGGTAGCCGCCTGGGGCAGCATGGCCCATGTGGCCGCATCTCAGGCGTCCGGCAGCACTCTTGCGCCGACCGGCCAAGTTCTTACCCTAGCTAAGATTCAAGGATTTCGCCGGTGGTCATGTTCACCGCAGGTGCCGTTTCACCGGTGACCGCAGCAGAACCAAGGTGCTGGACCACCGCGGCAGCCAGAGCCGGCCCGATGCCCTTGGCAGAGGTGAGCTCCTCCACGGATGCGGCCTTGATCTTCTTGAGCGATCCGAAGTGTGCCACCAGGGCCTTCCGTTTCGCCTCCCCCAGGCCGGGCACGCCGTCCAGGACGGACACTGTCATGGCCTTGCCGCGCTTCTGGCGGTGGAAGCTGATGGCAAAGCGGTGGGCCTCGTCACGGATCCGCTGCAGGAGGTACAAACCTTGCGACGTCCGGGGCAGGATCACGGGGAAGTCGCTGTCAGGCAGCCAGACTTCCTCGAGCCGTTTGGCCAGACCCACCACGTAAACGTCATCAATGCCCAATTCCCCCAGGGCGCGGGCCGCCGCGTTGACCTGCGGCTGACCTCCGTCCACCACCACCAGGTTGGGCGGGTAGGCGAACTTGGCCTTCGGAGCGGGCAAAGAAGGGTCCGACGGCGGCACGTCAGTGCTGCTCTTGTCCCTGGTACTTTGTGCACTGCTACGTGTCGGGTTGATGATTTCGCCGGAAACGATCGGGACCTGGGCGGCCTTGTCCGTGAGATAGTGCCTGAAGCGACGGGTCAGGACGTCGTGCATGGCCGCAGTATCGTCGGCGGCTGCAGCGCCCGTAATGGAGAATTTCCGGTAGTCGGACTTCTTGGGCAGCCCATCTTCCACCACCACCATGGAAGCCACCACGTTTGTTCCTTGAACGTGGGAAATATCGAAACACTCGATCCGCAGCAGGGGAACCGGAATCTCCAAGGCCTCCTGCAGTTCCTGGAGGGCAACGGAGCGGACAGTAATGTCTCCTGCACGGCGTGTCTTATGCAGTTTCAAAGCTTGCTCTGCATTCTCGCGCACGGTGGACATCAGGGCGGCCTTGTCACCGCGCTGTGGTACGCGGATGTCTACCTTGGCACCTCGCAAGCCTCCCAGCCATTCCATGAGTTCAGCATGGTTACTGGGGTTCTCCGGAACCAGGACTTCACGTGGAATTCGACCCTGCACTTCACTGTCCTCACCGTAGACCTGCTGCAGCAGGTGCTCGATGAGTTCCGGCGTCGTAGCATCCTCGACTTTTTCTACGACCCAACCGCGCTGTCCGCGGACACGTCCGCCGCGAACGTGGAACACCTGCACGGAAGCTTCGAGTTCGTCCTCGTGAAGCGCGAAAACGTCCGCGTCGGTATCCTCCGCGAGGACCACTGCGTTGCGTTCAAAGACCTTGCGGAGCGCGATGATGTCGTCCCTGAGCCCGGCCGCGCGCTCGTAGTCCAATTCGGCTACGGCGGCAGACATGTCTTTCTCCAGCCGGTTGATGAAGCGCTTGGCTTCGCCGCCCATGAAGGAACAGAAGTCTTCTGCCAGACCACGGTGTTCGTCGGGGGTGACCCGGCCGACACAGGGAGCGGAACATTTGTCGATATAACCCAGGAGGCAGGGGCGTCCGCTGGACTCGGCCCGTTTAAAGACGCCTGCGCTGCAGCTCCGCACAGGGAAGACCCGTAGGAGTGTGTCCATGGTTTCCCGGATGGCACCGGCTGTGTAGGGACCGAAGTACCTGGTGCCCTTCCTTCTTTCACCGCGCATGACCTGCACCCTGGGGTACTTCTCCCCCATGGTGACGGCGAGGTAGGGATACGTCTTGTCATCCCGGAATACGACGTTAAACCGAGGCTTGAATTCCTTGATCCAGGTGTATTCCAATTGCAGCGATTCCAGCTCGCTGCCCACCACGGTCCATTCAACACTGCTGGCCGCGTGGACCATTGCATGGGTCTTTGGGAGGAGTCCTGCAGGATTCGCGAAGTACGAATTCAGCCGGGAACGAAGGTTTTTTGCCTTGCCCACATAGATGACCCGGCCATGGGGGTCACGGAAACGGTAGACGCCCGGAGTGGTGGGGATTTCACCTGTTTGGGGCCGGTAACTTGCTGGATCTGCCACGTTTCCAGTCTAGTGAACCGGAACGACACTCATTGCCACGGTGGCGCGGCCACCAAGGCGTCAGTCGACCGCCTTGCTTTGGTTGTAGCTGGTGGACCGCTCCTGGCCGCTAAGCAGTGCAATGGCATCCATGATTTTGTCAGTGACTTCGCGGCGGGCGGGCAGGGAGTGGTCCGGGCCTGTCTTGTCGAAGTAGAGGGGCTCGCCAACCTTCATGGTGAAGTGCTGCGGCCGAACGGCGTTCTTGTCCGCAGGCTGCAGCTGCTCCGTGCCGATCAGCCCCACCGGGATCACGGGAGCGCCCGTGGTCAAGGCAAGCCATCCCACGCCCGTCCTGCCGCGGTAAAGAATACCGTCGCGGGATCGTGTGCCTTCCGGGTAGATGCCGATGCCCTTCCCGGATTCCAGGATGTCCAGCAGGGTCTTGAGCGCCTGGACACTGGCCGCTTGTTCACCGCGCTCGACGGGAATGGAACCTACTGCCTCGAAGAATGACTTCATCACGGCGCCTTTGACGCCTTTGGTGGTGAAGTATTCCGCTTTGGCGAAGAAGGCAACAGGGCGGGGCATCAATGCCTGAACGATGACGCTGTCCAGGAAGGAGAGGTGGTTGGGGGCTACGATAAATGGCCCATCCTTGGGAACGTTCTCGAGCCCAATGACCGTAGGACGGCAAGTGGAGGAAATCAGGCCTCGGGTTGTCCAGCGGATCGCATCAAAGACTGCCATCGTTTTGTACCTCGCTCAGGGCTGCCGCGCGGACAGCGTCAAGTTCTTCAATTTTGGTGCGCAGTTCGAGGGCAGTGTTTACCACCGCGACTGCTCCGGCTTGCTCAAGTTCACCGTCCGGTGCAAATCCCCAACTGACTCCGATGCAGTCCAATCCATTGGCCAGAGCGCCTGCGACGTCTTGATGCCTGTCCCCCACCATGACGGCCGGCTGGGAGTGGAGATCATTTAACGCCGCGGCGACGATTTCCACCTTGCCGGACGCTGTATTGGCCTTCAGGGATTCGTCATCCGCAGCCCCGCGGATGGAAACGAAGAAGTCAGCAATTCCATGGTGCTCCAGCACGAGGCGCGCAATTGACTGCGGCTTCTGGGTGGCCACCGCGACGGGCCGGCCAGTCTCAGCGAAGAATTCGAGGAGATCGAAGATTCCCGGGTACAACTTGCTTTGGCCAATGCCGGTTTCTTTGTAGTGGCCCCGGTACCGCTCAATGGTTTCATCCACCAATTCGCTGGGGACGTTCGCCAAGTGGAGGAGGGAATCGCTGAGTTTGGGACCCACCATGGAATTCAGCACGGCTTGTTCGGGAACAGGGAGGTCCATTTCCCGGAGGGCAGCAGAAATGCCTCCCGTGATACCGCCGGCAGGATCGACAAGGGTGCCGTCCAGATCGAATATTACGGGCACCGTTGTTTGAGTCACCGGGTTAGTTTCTCACGAGTAGCGGCATGCCTGAAACTCGCATGCCGCTACTGGAATACTTCCAAGGTCCCGAGGATTTTCCTTTGGTGGCCTCAAAGCCGTCCGTGAGTAACTAACCGAGAATCTCGGCCAGGAACGTCGCTGTGTGGCTATCCGTGGATTTTGCCACCTGCTCCGGCGTTCCTGTGGCCACGATCTTTCCTCCGCCCGAACCCCCATTCGGACCAAGGTCCACAATCCAGTCCGCAGACTTGATCACGTCCAAGTTGTGCTCAATGGTGATCACGGTATTGCCTTTGTCCACCAAGCCCTGAAGAACCATGAGCAGCTTGCGGATGTCCTCAAAGTGCAGGCCAGTGGTGGGCTCATCGAGGACGTAGATGCTGCGACCGTTGGAACGCTTCTGGAGCTCGGCAGCCAGCTTTACGCGCTGGGCCTCCCCACCTGACAAAGTGGTTGCCGGCTGGCCAAGCCTGACGTAACCAAGGCCCACGTCCACCAAGGTGTTCAAATGCCGTGCGATCGGAGTGAAGGCCGCGAAAAATTCTGCACCTTCCTCTATTGGCATGTTGAGGACGTCGGCAATGGTCTTGCCCTTGTAGTGAACTTCAAGGGTTTCCCGGTTGTACCTGGCGCCGTGGCACACTTCGCAAGGGACGTAGACGTCCGGCAGGAAGTTCATCTCGATCTTCAACGTACCGTCGCCGGAACACGCCTCGCAGCGCCCACCCTTGACGTTGAACGAGAACCGTCCCGGCTGGTAACCACGTACCTTGGCTTCAGTGGTCTCAGCGAAGAGTTTCCGGATGTTGTCAAAGACGCCGGTGTAGGTAGCCGGGTTGGACCGGGGTGTCCGGCCGATGGGGCTTTGGTCGACGTGGACCACCTTGTCCAGGTGCTCCAGCCCGGCAATCGTGCGGTGCCGTCCCGCAACCTGCTTGGCGCCGTTGAGCTTGTTGGCGAGGACCTTATACAGGATCTCGTTCACCAAGGTGGATTTGCCGGAACCACTGACGCCCGTCACCGCGGTGAAAAGTCCCAAGGGGAACGTGGCGTCTACGTTGTTGAGATTGTTCTCCCTGGCGCCCACTACCTTGAGCTCACGCTTTTTGTCGTACTTTCGGCGTTTGGCCGGGATATCAATCTTGCGGCGTCCGGACAAGTAGGCGCCCGTCAGCGAGTCAGGGTTCTCCAGGAGTTCCTTGTAGGTTCCGGAGTGCACCACTTGGCCGCCGTGTTCACCGGCACCGGGTCCGATGTCAACAACCCAGTCTGCTTCGTGGATGGTGTCTTCGTCATGTTCCACCACGATCAGGGTGTTACCGAGATCCCGGAGTCGGGTGAGCGTCTCGATCAGTCGCCGGTTGTCACGCTGGTGCAACCCAATGGATGGTTCGTCCAAAACGTAGAGGACACCCACCAGGCCGGAGCCGATTTGGGTGGCCAGCCGGATGCGTTGGGCCTCGCCACCGGACAAGGTACCCGAGGGTCGCTCCAGGTTGAGGTATTCCAAGCCGACGTCCAGGAGGAAGGTCAGGCGGGCCTGGATTTCCTTCAGCACCTGGTTGGCGATCTGGGCTTCCCTGTTGGTCAGGGTAAGGCTTCCCAGGAACTCCGCGCACTCGCGCATCGGCAGGGCAGCGACCTCGGCGATCGACTTTCCGTTGATGAGCACGGACAGCGACGCCGGGTTGAGGCGCGCACCGTTGCACTCAGGGCAGGGAATTTGCCGCATGTACTCTTCGTACCGGTCGCGTGCCCAGTCGGAATCCGTTTCTCCGTGCTTGCGGTGGACGTACTGAATGGCACCTTCAAACCCAGTGCTGTACTTGCGCTCACGACCAAAGCGGTTCTTGTACTGGACAACAACCTTGTGATCCTTGCCGTGAAGGACGGTGTTGCGGACCTCCTTGGGCAGCTTCTCCCACGATGTCTTCATGGAGAAGCCCAGTTCGTGTGCCAGGCCCTCGAGGAGCCGGTTCCAATACTCCGTTGTCGCTGTGCCCAGGGCCCAAGGAGCAATGGCGCCCTCACCCAGGGAGAGCTCCGGATTGGGAACGATGAGCTCTTCATCCACTTCCAGCCGCGTTCCGATGCCACTGCAGGCAGAGCAGGCACCGAAGGGGTTGTTGAAGGAGAATGAGCGCGGTTCAATTTCGTCAATGGCCAACGGGTGCTCGTTGGGACACGCCAGGTTCTCCGAGAAGGCGCGGATACGCTCGGGATCCTCGGCATCGAGGTCCACGAACTCCACCAGCACGCGGCCTTCTGCAAGGCCCAGGGCTGTCTCGACGGAGTCAGTAAGACGTTGGCTGATCTCTTCCTTGACCACCAGGCGATCCACCACAACCTCGATGGTGTGCTTGAACTGTTTGCCGAGCTTGGGAGGATCGCTCAGCTGGACAAGTTCGCCGTCCACACGGGCACGGGAATAGCCCTTTGCGGTCAGCTCCTTGAAGAGATCGACAAACTCACCCTTGCGGCCGCGTACAACCGGGGCAAGTACCTGGAACCGTGTGCCAGGATCCAGTTCCAGGAGCTGGTCCACGATCTGTTGCGGCGTCTGCCGGGCGATGGGCTCGCCACAAACAGGGCAGTGTGGCCGGCCTACGCGCGCCCAGAGCAACCGCATGTAGTCGTAGATCTCGGTGATGGTGCCCACCGTGGAACGCGGATTCTTGCTGGTGGACTTCTGGTCGATGGATACAGCAGGAGACAAACCCTCGATGAAATCGACATCAGGCTTATCCACCTGCCCAAGGAATTGACGCGCGTACGCGGACAACGACTCCACGTAGCGACGCTGGCCCTCTGCGAAGATCGTGTCAAAAGCCAGGGACGACTTCCCGGAACCGGAGAGTCCCGTGAACACGATCATGGCGTCACGGGGGAGATCGAGGTCCACGTTTCGCAAATTGTGTTCCCGGGCACCCTTGACCACCAAACGGGAAAGATCCGGCTTGGCGGGTTTGGTATCGGGAAGGACGGAGACGCCGTTCACGGCATCCATGGCGGTATCTTCAGCTAAGGCTTTGGGCACCTACCAATGCTAATCGAAAACTTCTTCGAATTTCCATGTCGTGCCTCACATGCTACTGATCGGTATCAGTCGGCATCATATGCAGCAGCAAGAAGCTGGACTGCCTCAGCGAACGAAGCTCCTTGGGCCTTGGCGGCGCCGGCATATTCTGCGGCAACACCGGCTAGTGCTCCCCAACGATCATCCCGCGGGCAGACCACAGTGCCATTGCGCCCACGTGTTGCCACTACCCCGGCTGCTTCCAGTTCCTTATATGCACGGGCCACGGTGTGCGGAGCGACATCCAGCACCCCGGCCAGATTGCGAACAGGAGGAAGCTTGGCACCAACGGCAAGGATTCCGGCATCCACCAGTTCAATGATGCGCAGTCTCAATTGTTCAAAGAGCGCTACGGCGCTGCCGGTGTTGGGGCGCCAGCTTCCCGGAAAATCCCCGGTGGGAGTCACGATGAGATCCGGCCTGGCGCCGGCTCCACGCGGGGCATCTCTTGTACGAAGCGTCCTTGGTCCATGCCGAGAATTAGACCAGCGACGCCGGTCAGGAACAAGCTGTCACGGCGGAGGAAACTGAATGCTACGTGCGTCGAAGCGTGCTGCAGGGTCATGCGGCCTTTTGGGCTACGGCGAAAACGCGACGGAAAGGGTAGACCGTTCCGTGGATCGTCGAAGGGTAGGCCTCACGCAGCAGGGCCGAGTATTCCGCTTCGAATTCAGATGCCTCCACGGGAGTCAAGGCTGCCAATATTGGACGAAGTCCAGTGCCCCGGACCCACTCCAATACCGGGTCTTCACCTTGCAGAACCTGCTGGTAGGTGGTCTCCCAAGCGTCTGCTGCACATCCGGCGTCGAGCATGATGCCCAGGTAGTCCGCAGGACTGCCCACAGCGCCATCGTGCCGAAGCACGCCACCCAGCCGGGTAGACCACCTTGGCGATTCGGCCAGTTGCCGCATCAGGGTGTGGGACGGCGACGTGAAGTTTCCCGGTACCTGCATGGCAAACCATGCCCCCGGTTTGAGGACACGAAGCCAACCGGCCAACATCTCCTGATGTCCGGGAATCCATTGGAGAACGGCATTCGTGACCACGACGTCAGTATCCGCATCGGGGACCCACTGCGTGATATCGCCCAGCTGGAAGGTCAGCCGGCCGGACTGCTCCTGGGGGGACTGCTCCCGGAGGGACTGTGCTTTGAGGAGCATTTCCTCCGAGGAGTCCAGACCCACAACGCGCGCCTCCGGCCAGCGATCAACCAGCGTAGCGGTCAGGTTCCCGGGACCGCAGCCGAGGTCAATGACTGTCCTTGGTTCGTCAGCCCGGACCCTCGCGACGAGGTCATGGAATGGCCGGTCGCGATGGTTGCCGAATTCCACATACTTGGATGGATCCCACTTCACAAAAGCCTCCTCGCGTCTGCCATGCCTGCTGGGCCGAGCCTAAACCGTCCGGGCACTAAGCTGGAAACCAATGAAACTTCTTGAGCAGCTCCCCGGTTCCACGGCCACCGGTCCTTTGGACCCGGACGAAATCTACACCCGGTTCGTGGCGTGGACTGAGAGCCGTGGATTGCAGCTATACCCGGCGCAGGACGAAGCGATCATGGAGCTTGCCTCCGGCGCGAACGTTATCCTGGCCACGCCCACGGGCTCCGGTAAATCCCTGGTAGCAATTGCGGCGCACTTTGAGGCAATGGCACGCGGCCAGCGGAGCTATTACACAGCCCCGATCAAAGCACTGGTTTCCGAGAAGTTCTTCGCACTCTGCGAGATCTTCGGTGCCGAAAATGTTGGCATGATCACCGGTGATTCCGGCGTGAACCAGGATGCCCCCATCATCTGCTGCACGGCGGAAATCCTGGCCAATATCGCCCTGCGCGAAGGCTCTGCGGCCGAGCTGGGCTCCGTGATCATGGACGAGTTCCACTTTTACTCCGACCCGCAGCGCGGTTGGGCGTGGCAGGTACCGCTCCTGGAACTCCCCCAGGCCCAGTTCCTCCTGATGTCCGCCACCCTGGGCGACGTCTCCCGATTCGAAACCGGTTTGTCTGAGCTGACGGGCCGGACCACCACGACTGTCAGCTCTGCGGAACGTCCCATTCCGCTGCATTACTACTACCACCTGACCCCGGTTCACGAGACGCTGGAAGAACTGCTCTCCACCAAGCAGGTTCCCGTCTATGTGGTGCATTTCAGCCAGGCGGAAGCTATCGAGCGGGCCCAAAACCTCATGAGCATCAACATGTGCAGCCGTGCTGAAAAGGACCGCATTGCAGAGTTGATTGCGGGATTCAGGTTTGCCGCCGGCTTCGGAAAAACGCTCAACAGGCTGGTCCGGCACGGGATCGGGGTACATCACGCCGGTATGTTGCCCAAGTACCGCCGCTTGGTGGAACAGCTCGCCCAAGCAGGCCTCCTCAAGGTGATCTGCGGAACCGATACTTTGGGTGTGGGCATCAACGTGCCGATCCGGACGGTGCTGTTGACGGCTCTTAGCAAGTACGACGGCGTACGCACCAGATCGCTTAACTCACGTGAGTTCCACCAGATTGCCGGCCGCGCAGGCCGCGCCGGCTATGACACCGCCGGGACGGTGGTGGTTCAGGCTCCGGACCACGTGGTGGAGAACACCAAGGCCATGGCCAAAGCCACCGCCAAGTTTGGCGATGACCAGAAGAAACTGCGCCAAGTGGTCAAGAAAAAACCTCCGGAAGGGTTCGTTTCCTGGGGGGAGCCGACGTTCAAGCGTCTCGTGGAGTCTGTGCCCGAGCCTTTGACTTCCAGCTTTACGGTGACCCACGCGATGCTGTTGAACCTTATGGAACGGCCGGGCGATCCCTTCCAGGCAACCCGGCGCCTGCTCAGTGAGAACCATGAGAGCCGCCCGGCGCAGCTCAAGTTGATGAAGAAGGCCTTGGGAATCTACAGGGAATTGCTGGCCGCGGGTGTGGTGGAACGCATCCCGGAGGAGGAACAGGAGGCTGAAGGGCGCTCAGTCCGGCTGACTGTTCACCTGCAGGCAAACTTTGCCCTTAACCAGCCGCTCTCCCCCTTTGCGCTTGCCGCGTTGGAGCTCCTTGATCCTGAGTCTCCCTCCTACGCCTTGGATGTTGTCTCCGTCATTGAGTCCACGCTGGAGAAGCCGCGCCAGATTCTCTCTGCCCAGCAGAAGAAGGCTCGAGGCGAGGCTGTTGCCGCCATGAAGGCTGACGGCATTGAGTATGACCAGCGCATGGCCATGCTGGACGAAGTTACCTATCCCATGCCCTTGGCGGAGATTCTCGGCGAGGCCTTCGAGGTCTACCGGAAGGCGGCCCCCTGGGTGGGCGACTTCGAGCTCGCTCCGAAATCGATTATCCGGGACATGTATGAGCGTGCCATGAACTTTGGCGAGTTCGTGCAGTTCTATGGCCTTGCCCGGTCGGAGGGCATCGTCCTGCGTTACCTGGCGGACGGCTTCCGCGCGCTCAGGCAGACGGTTCCCCAGGATTCGCTCCGCGAGGACCTTGAAGACCTCATCGCGTGGCTGGGTGAGCTGGTGCGCCAAGTGGATTCCAGCCTCCTGGACGAGTGGGAAGAGCTCACGTCCGGGCTTGCCCCCACACCCCATGACGCTCCCCCGCCCCCGCCGCCGCTGCTGACCACCAACATCCGGGCTTTCCGGGTCATGGTGCGGAATGAGATGTTCCGCAGGGTTGAACTTTTTGCGGACGAGGACTCCGCAGCCTTGGGCGAACTCGACGCCGATGCCGGCTGGGACGCCGAGCGGTGGGAAGAAGTCCTGGACGACTACTTCGACGAACATGACGACATCGGCACCGGTCCTGATGCGCGGGGTCCCGGGTTGCTCATCATCACCGAAGAACCAGGGACGTGGAAGGTCCGGCAGATCTTCGACGACCCTGCGGGCAACCACGATTGGGGAATTTCGGCCGAGGTGGACTTGGCAGCATCCGATGAGACTGGAACCGCCGTGGTCCGGGTGACAGACGTCAACAGGCTCTAGGTCCACGTGCGATGAAACCCGGCGCCGTTGAATCCGTCCCGGATCTGACCGCGGGCTTGCGGGAGATGGAAGCCTTACGCGGGGAGCAGCGGGCGGCCTGCACTGGTTCGCGTCGATGGTGGGGTGGCGGCCTGGACGTGGAGGGTTTGGCGCTGGGTTCGGTTCAAGCCGCCGCTACAGCGCTCAACGCGCTGACTGGCCACCCAGGCAGATACTCGATTGACTCAGGCCTGACTGCAGCGTCTTTCGATTCACTGGGGCACCTTCGGGTTGAGGGGCGGAAACCCCAAGGCTTCGCTCCCACGTCGGGATTCCGGCGCACGGCCGACGGCTGGATCCGCCTCCACGCCAACTACCCTCATCACGCAGCACGGCTGATGGAAGCGTTGTCGGCCAAAGTGCCGCAGGACGTTGACCGGGCGCTGTTGGCTATGACGTCCTTGGATGCCGAGAATGTGATCGCGGCTCACAAGGGGGTGGCTGCCGCTGTCCGGAGCCGCGAGGAATGGGTGGCCTCGCCGATGCATGGCGCGGCAACCTCGGGTCCGTGGATCAGCCTCTCGCGTTCTGATATTCGGTCCGTGGGTTCGGATTCCACGCCATGGATGCCGGCGGAGAACCCGTTTCAGCCGTTGGATGGGTTGAGAGTGCTCGACCTGACACGCGTCATCGCCGGCCCTACTGCCACGCGCCTGCTGGGTGCCCTGGGCGCAGACGTCCTGCGCATCGACCCACCCGTCCTTCCGGAGCTGATCGATGCTTTTATCGACGCCGGGTTCGACAAGCGCAGCGCCGAAGCTGATTTCAGGAAGAATGAAGACATTGCAACTGTGCATGCTCTCGTCGCCTCAGCAGATGTGGTGGTCACCGGATACCGGGGCGGGGGCTTGGACAAATTCGGATTGAGCCAGGACGCGCTGCTCGCTACCAAGCCCGGGCTGGTGGTTGTCGCACTTACCGCATGGGGCAGCAGCGGGCCGTGGAAGGGGCGGCGGGGCTTTGACAGCCTCGTCCAGGCAGCCTGCGGAATCGCTGAGCGGTATGGACGGCATCACGACGACGGATGGACACCTGGTGCGCTTCCGGTTCAGGCACTGGACCACGCCACAGGATACGGACTCGCGGCGGCAGTGCTGGCCCTGCTGGCCGAGCGACTCATGACCGGAACCGGTGGAGCAGCGAAACTCTCCCTGGCGCGGACGGCCGAGGAGCTCTTCGCCCTGCCTTCCGGCCACCAAGGCAGCCCGGTGAGCCAACTCCATGAACCGGAGTACCTTGAAGCGGACAGCCCCTACGGCGAGCTCAGGTTCGTAGGGCCGCCCCTTGTGGTGGCGGGCACACCGCTCACGTACCGGGAACCGCCCGTACGTTATGGAACGTCAACGCTCGCCTGGCGGTAGGAGTCCGGCAAGCCCCTAGTAAGCTCGAATGCATGAGTGTAATCCGCCCCGCCACCGTTGACGACGTTCCCGCCATCCTGCGTATGATCCACGACCTCGCGATCTACGAGAAGGAACCGGACGCAGTTAAGAACACCCCGGCCATGCTCACCGAAGTACTCTTTGGCGAGAACCCCCGGGTATACGCCACCATTGCCGAAAACAGCTCCGGCACAGTTCAAGGTTTCGCGCTCTGGTTCCTGAACTACTCCACATGGGAAGGCGTCCACGGCATCTACCTTGAGGACCTCTACGTAGCGCCGGATGCCCGTGGCGAGGGCCACGGAAAGGCGCTCCTGCAATATCTGGCCGCCACCGCCGTCGAACGCGGTTACGCCCGGGTGGAATGGAGCGTCCTGAACTGGAACGAACCCTCCATCAACTTCTACAAGAACCTTGGTGCTTTC
This sequence comes from Paenarthrobacter sp. TA1.8, assembly GCF_048595705.1. Lineage (NCBI taxonomy): Bacteria > Bacillati > Actinomycetota > Actinomycetes > Micrococcales > Micrococcaceae > Paenarthrobacter > Paenarthrobacter sp. TA1.8. Next base: position 2,392,744 of record NZ_CP184287.1, on the reverse strand, counting down.
CCCATGGAGGAATGGTCGACGTTCAGGCTGACAGGCGACGCACTCCAGGCCTTCGGAGCGAACGTCAGTGAGGCGAAAGAGGCGCTGACCCGTGGCTGAACCGTACGTAGCTGACGAGCGGTCCGCCACCGGCAGGCACATCATCCAAGCCCGCCACGAATTCCGTGGACTACGGACGGCGGAGCACTACTTCACTGTTCCCTTGACGCATCAGGCAGACGTACCCGACGAGACGATCACGGTCTTCGCCCGGGAATACTCGTCCACTGACCATTCGGCGGACGAAGCCGCCAAGCTGCCGTGGCTCTTGTTCCTCCAAGGGGGGCCCGGCGGCAGGGGCAACCGTGTAACGTCGCTGTCCGGCTGGATGAAGGCGGCAGCGAAGGACTTCCGCATCCTCATGCTTGACCAACGCGGCACCGGACTGTCCACCCCGATTGAGCGTCAGTCATTGGAGCTCCGGGGTGACGCCGCGTCGCAGGCAGAATACCTGACCCACTTCCGTGCCGATTCCATTGTGGCCGACGCCGAGTACATCAGAGGTGTCCTGGGCTCCGGACCCTGGTCAGTGCTGGGACAGAGCTTTGGCGGGTTCTGTGCACTGACGTACCTGTCCTACGCGCCGGAAGGACTGCGCGAAGTGCTCATAACGGGCGGCCTGGCACCGCTCCACGGTTCAGCGGAGCGCGTGTATCAAGCAACGTTCCGTCGGGTTGCCGCCAGGAACGCCGAGTATTTCTCGTGGTACCCGGAGGACCGGAAAAAGGTCACGCGGATTGCCCGTCATTTGGAGCAGCACCCTGAATTCCTCGCCAGTGGCGAACGGCTAACGCCGGAGCGTTTCCAAATGGTGGGATCGTTCCTGGGCGGCAACACCCGGGTTGATGCGCTTCACTATCTTTTGGAAGACGCGTTCATCGACACACCCTCCGGCGAGCGGTTGTCCGAATCATTCCTTGAACAAGTACGGGGACTGGTGAGTCGGGCGGCCAATCCGCTCTACGCCGTCCTGCACGAATCAATCTACGCTCAGGGAGAGGCAACCAACTGGGCCGCCTGGCGCGTTCTGGAGGACTACCCGGAGTTCAAACCGGAAGCCGGGGATCCGCTGCTCACAGGCGAAATGGTGTATCCGTGGTATTTCGAACAGGATCCCGCGCTGGTTCCCCTACGCGAAGTGGCCGAACAACTGGCCGCCCGCCAGGACTGGAAACCGTTATATGACCCCACCCGGTTGGCCTCCAACACGGTCCCCGTCGCAGCCGCCGTGTACAAGGACGACATCTACGTGGATCACGATCTATCGCTTGAGACCGCGGCCGCGGTGCGCGGACTTCAAACCTGGGTTACGTCGGACTTCCATCATGACGGCATCGGCGAAGACGGTGGGGGCATCTTCGGGAGACTCTTCGGTATGGTGCGCGCCAACCGTTAGGTGGAGGTGCCATCGGTGCGGCCATCTATCGAGGTGGCCGCCCGCTGCCGGGTTGCCGTGACGGCTGTCAGGGCCAGCACGGCTGCGGCGAGAAGGCTGGAAGCGATATTGAGCCCTTGATAGCCGATCCACGCAAGAAGCAGGCCTGAGGTTGCGCCTCCGAGCGCCCCCGCGGCACCCATCAGGGTGTCGGAGACACCCTGCACAGTAACCCGTTGGTCAGGTACGACGCTCTCGGCCAACAGCGTTGATCCAGCAATGGTTGCCGCCGACCAGCCCAGTCCCAGGAGAATCAACCCCGCTGTCACCAACACAGGCTCCTGCTGGCCGAACCCGGCGATGAACACCGCCACCAGAAGAAGTCCGTGGCCCATGGCAATGGTCTGAAATCGGCCGGCCTTGTCCGTTAGCCAACCCCAGAGCGGAGACAGGGCGAACATTCCAGCAATGTGGAGGGAAATCGTAAGCCCGATAACCACCAGGGCATCCGTGCTGTCGGTGGTTCCGTGGTGTCCCTCATGGGATCCGCCCACCAGCTGTTGAAGATGCAGTGGGGTCATGGACATGACCGCCACCATGACGCCGTGCGCAGCCACGACGGCTGCCAGGGCCAGTATCGCCTGCGGTGATGACCGGACGGCTCGAAGACCGGACCGGATGGTTCCCCGGACAGGCTGAGGTCCCGGCTCGCCGCTAACGTCAGCCTGACGGGCCAAGCGGCGGGACAGCAGCAGAGGATCTGGCCGTAGTCCCGCGTACAGTAGCCCGGCCGCCAGGAACAATCCCACGGCCGAGAACACAAAGGGGCCTGCGATGGGCGGCAGGCCCAGTGCCGCACCTACGGCGGCTCCTGGCTGTATCAGGTTGGGCCCTGCCACAGCCCCGATGGTGATGGCCCAGACCACCGTGGACAATGATCGTCCGCGGTGCTCCGGTTCGGCGAGGTCGACGGCGGCGAAACGAGCCTGCAGGTTCGCGGCTGTGCCAAGGCCGAGAAAAGCTGCGCCAAGCAGAAGCAGGACGAACGACTTGCTCATCACTGCGGCGATGATGAGCAAGGCACCCACCATCGCAGCTGCCAGGCCGGTGACGAGTCCTACGCGCCGGCCCCGTGCCTCAGCCAACCTTGCCAGCGGCAGTGCTGCGATTGCTGCAGCCAGTGTCAGGACGGTGGTGATGGAGCCGGCCCAGGCTTCGGAACCTGATAAGTCCACGGCCAGCAGGGACCCGATGGAAAGAGTCGCCCCATTGCCAACGCCGCTGAGCAGCTGTGCGGAGCTGAGCAGGAAAACAGTACGGCGCTGAACCCGTTGTGGGTCCAGCGCCGTAGTTGAAGTGGTAGTCACTTCACGAGACTACAACCTTTGGAGGTCAGTTACTCGGCCTCGCTCATGCTCTTCTTGGCATCTGCCTCGAGTCGGGCATCCAGCTTGGCTTGCCGTGCCTGCGGGCTCATCAAGCTGGCTACGACAGCAACGATGATGGTACCGACGATGACAGCCAACGACACATAGGTGGGGATCTCAGGAGCCCACTCGATGTGGTGTCCGCCGTTGATGAACGGAAGCTCGTTCACGTGCATTGCATGGAGGACAAGCTTGACCCCGATGAAGGCCAGGATGACGGACAGGGCGTGCTTCAAGTACACCAGGCGTGTCATGAGTCCGCCGAGGAGGAAGTACAGCTGGCGCAAGCCCATCAAGGCGAAGATGTTGGCAGTGAAGACGATGAACGCGCTTTGGGTCAGGCCGAAGATCGCGGGGATGGAGTCCACGGCGAACAGGAGGTCCGTGAGGCCGATGGTGATGAAGACGATCAGCATGGGCGTGAAGACCTTCTTGCCGTCCACCACGGTGCGGATCTTGTTGCCGTCGAACTTCTCGGACATCGGCAAGACCTTGCGCAGGCGGGCGATCAGAGGGTTTTCGGCGCCTTCTTCTTCGTCTTCGCCGGAGTCCTTGGCCTGCTTCCAGGCCGTCCAGAGAAGGAACGCGCCGAAGATGTAGAAGACCCAGCTGAACTGCTCGATGACCACTGCGCCCAAAGCGATGAAGATACCGCGAAGGATCAGCGCGATGATGATGCCCACCATCAGCACTTCCTGCTGGTACTTACGGGGCACCGAGAAGCGGGCCATGATGATGATGAACACAAAGAGGTTGTCGATGCTCAGGCTGTACTCAGTGACCCAGCCTGCGACGAATTGGCCGCCATATTCGGGGCCTGCAAAGACGAACATTGCAACTGCAAAGAGCAGGGCAAGCGCGACGTAGAAGCCGACCCACAGGCCGGCTTCCTTCATGGAAGGTTCATGGGGACGCTTGACGACCAACAGGAGGTCGATCAGCAGGATGATTCCGAGAACGACAAAGGAGCCGATCTCAAACCAGACGGGAAGCTGCATTAAAGGTGCCTTTCGCAGGGTACGGGAAAGCGGTGTAAGTCTCTCCGGCCTGCCAGGGTGCGGTGAATGCAAATTTTGGCGGCCCGCTAGATCCGGCGAGGCATCTGTGCCTTGCGTGCTGACGGATGTAGCGCTTGGGATACTCCCCTACGTGACCTCAACCTTACCTTAGGCGTGCCCGGCGGACTGCATCTGGCGTAATTCGCGCTTCAATTCCTTGACTTCATCGCGGATGCGGGCAGCGACCTCGAACTGCAGCTCAGCAGCCGCCCCGTGCATCTGTTCGGTCAGTTGCTCAATGAGGCCTACAAGGTCTTCAGCGGGAGCTGCGGCAAGGCCATCCTGCCGAACTGTGGCCGCACCCTTGGCGGCCGCCTTGCGGTTGCCGCCCTTGGCCAGCCTGTTGTTGTTGAGCAGTTCCTGGGTGTCCGCGTCTTCCTTGGCCAGCTGATCGGTGATGTCCGCAATCTTCTTGCGCAACGGCTGCGGGTCTATGCCGTGATCCGTGTTGTACTGCACCTGGATAGCTCGGCGCCGGTTGGTCTCCTCAATGGCATGGGCCATGGAGTCGGTAATCCGGTCCGCATACATATGTACCTGACCCGAAACGTTACGGGCGGCACGGCCGATGGTCTGGATCAGGGAGGTGGAGGAACGCAGGAAACCTTCCTTGTCGGCATCCAGAATGCTGACGAGGGAAACCTCGGGAAGGTCCAAACCTTCGCGGAGCAGGTTGATGCCCACCAGGACGTCGAAGACGCCCATTCGAAGTTCGCGGAGCAGTTCCACTCGACGCAGGGTATCGACGTCGGAGTGAAGATACTCCACCTTGACGCCGTGACCCACGAGGTAGTCCGTAAGGTCTTCTGCCATGCGCTTGGTCAAGGTGGTAACCAGGACGCGTTCATTCTTTTCCGTGCGGGTCCTGATTTCACCCAGCAGGTCGTCAATCTGTCCCTTGGTGGGCTTGACCACTACCTCTGGGTCGATAAGGCCGGTGGGGCGAATGATTTGCTGCACATAGCCGTCGGCTTTACCGAGCTCGTACTTACCCGGGGTTGCGGACAGATACACGGTCTGGCCGATGCGTTGCAGGAATTCATCCCATTTGAGGGGCCGGTTGTCCATCGCCGACGGCAGGCGGAAGCCGAAGTCCACGAGGTTGCGCTTACGGGACATATCGCCCTCGTACATGGCACCGATCTGCGGAATGGTGACGTGGGATTCATCAACCACCAGCAGGAAGTCATCCGGGAAGTAGTCGATCAGGCAGTGTGGTGCTGTTCCGGGCTCGCGGCCATCGATGTGCACGGAGTAGTTCTCAATGCCGTTGCAGAACCCCATCTGCTGCATCATTTCGAGGTCGTACGTAGTGCGCATCCGGAGTCTCTGGGCTTCCACAAGCTTGTTCTGGCCTTCGAGGACCTTTAAGCGATCAGCAAGTTCGTCCTCGATCCGCTTGATGGCGCGGGCCATGCGCTCAGGGCCCGCCACATAGTGCGAGGCCGGGAACACGTACATCTCTTCCTCGTCCCGGAGAACCTCACCGGTGAGGGGATGGAGTGTCTGGATGTTCTCGATTTCATCACCGAAGAACTCGATCCGAATGGCGAGTTCCTCGTACATGGGGATGATCTCAACGGTATCGCCACGGACCCGGAAGGTGCCCCGATGGAAGTCCATGTCATTGCGTGCGTACTGCATGGAGACGAACTTCCGGAGGAGATGGTCGCGGTTCATTTCTGCGCCCTTGCGCAGCGTCACCATGCCGGCGATGTACTCTTCAGGCGTACCCAGGCCGTAGATGCAGGACACCGTGGCCACCACGATGACGTCGCGGCGGGTCAGGAGGGCGTTAGTGGCAGAGTGCCGAAGCCGTTCCACTTCCTCATTGATGGAGGAGTCTTTTTCGATGAAGGTGTCCGTCTGCGCTACGTAGGCCTCTGGCTGGTAATAGTCGTAGTAGGAGACGAAGTATTCCACCGCATTATTAGGCAGCAGCTCCCGGAATTCATTGGCCAGCTGGGCTGCAAGGGTCTTGTTCTGGACCATCACCAGGGTGGGCCGCTGGACCTGTTCGATGAGCCATGCCGTGGTGGCGCTCTTGCCCGTACCAGTGGCGCCGAGCAGGACAACGTCCTTTTCACCGTTGTTGATTCGTTCGGTCAGTTCTGCGATGGCAGTCGGCTGATCACCCGCGGGTTTAAACTCACTGATCACTTCGAAAGGCGCGACGACACGGTTGATTTCCTGGGCAAGGCTCATGAAACCAATCTACCCCCGCCCTAGGACAGCTACTGTCCGCGTTTGCCTTCAGCTGAAGACATATACGACGGCGGCATCCAGCCTGTGCGCTCGGCCCAGGCATTCATGAGCGGCCAGGCAACCTCGGTGAACCACGGCTCCTTTGCGTCAGCGTAGTCCCCCGTGCCGTGATCCGCCGCGTGCGCGGCCGCCAATTCCTGCTTGTGCGCCTGGTAATGGGTCAGGGCAGACTGGTCTGCCCGCAACCAGTCGCGGAAAAGCAGCGCATAGCGCCATCCGGGCGAGCCGGCCACCCGGACATGAAGGTTCACCGGCCGACCTGGATCTGCGTTGGCATGGAGTCTCTTCTGCCACTCTGCGGGATCGGGTTGGGAGGGCTTTGGGGTGTCTTGGTTAGCCTCCGGCACGGCGGGGAAGCCGGCAGCGGCAAGGAGCGGCGCGATCCTGTCCGCCGTCGCAAGATCGGCCACAGCGAGTTGGAGGTCAATCACGTCCTTTGCCGCCAGGCCCGGTACCGACGTGGAGCCGATATGGTCCACTGCAAGGATGTCGTGGGGAGCGGCAACGAGAACCCGCTCCGCGAGCCGCTCGGCCTGGACCCCCCACTCCCCCTTCGACCGGCTCATGACGGGGCCATCTTTACGGGAGGCCCTGGTGCCCCGGCTGAGGTTCTCCGCGAAGGGGATCAGGCGCCGCTCCCACAAAGCCTCGACGGCGGCGAGCAACTCTTCCCGGCTTCCGGAGTTGGTCAGGACAACGTCGGCAGCAGCATTGCGCTCCGCACGCGTGGCCTGTGAAGCCATACGGGCCAAGGCGTCATCCCTGGACATCCGGCGGAACTCCACCATGCGCTGAATGCGCACTTCATCGGGAGCATCCACCACCAGTACCAAATGGAAGCTACTGCCCTGCCCGGTCTCGACGAGGAGCGGAATGTCCTGGACCACGATGTCACCAGGGCCGGCACCTGACACAATCGCCGCAGCAGCCTCGCGGACCAGCGGATGGATGATGCCGTTGAGTACTTCGCGTTGAGCAGGGTCCTGAAACACGATGGAACCAAGTTTGGGCCGGTCGAGCCTTCCCGTTTCGTCAAGGATTCCAGGACCGAATGCGTCCACGACGCCAGCCAGTCCTGGAGTTCCAGGCTCCACTACTTCCCGCGCAATGAGGTCCGCGTCCACAAGGATGGCACCCAATTCCTGCAGTTTGGATGCCACCAGTGATTTCCCTGAGGCGATGCCGCCCGTCAGCCCGATCTTCAGCACCCTCCAACACTAGACTGAAGCGGTGGAAAATGAGGATGACAGCCGCGCGACAACGTATACGACACTCGCTGTGGGTTCGGATTTCCGCCACGAACTGGAGATCCGGCGGTCCCGTTTCATTACCGTTCTTCGGCGCTCACCAGACGAGGAAACCGCCCGCTCACTGGTTAGCGACCTGCGGCGTGAATTCGACGACGCCCGTCACTATTGCTCGGCCTTCGTCATAGGTCCTGATCGGATGATTCAACGGTCCAGCGACGACGGCGAACCCTCGGGCACGGCAGGCAGTCCCATGCTGGAGGCCCTGATCAAACGCGAGACCGCGCCGGGGGTGACGGACCTCAGCGACGTAAGTGCCGTCGTCGTGCGCTATTTCGGTGGAATCCTCCTGGGTGCGGGCGGCCTGGTCCGTGCGTACTCCGAATCGGTGTCGGCAGCCCTGGAGCGGGCACCGTTGGTTCATCGGCGAAGGCTGCGCCTGTGCGTCATTGACGTCCCCCATGCCGAGGCCGGCCGTTTGGAGAACGAACTTCGCAGCGCCGGGTACGTCATGGCGGAGACCGGATACGAACCCCGGCACACCGTACTGCGAGTGGCTTTGCCGGATGATGCGGCAGCAATTTCGGCGGCCCGCTCAAGGCTGGCTTCGCTGACAGCCGGCAACTTGGAGCTCAGGCCACAGGGAACCGATTGGGTTGACGTCCCCCGCTAAACATGGCCGGCTACGCGGAATACGCAAAAGGACCCCTGCCCGGAGGCAGGGGTCCTTTTTTGGCTATTCAGCACATCCCGTGAGGGAGGCGGAATTAGTTGCCGGTCAGCTTCTCACGCAGTGCGGCGAGTGCTTCGTCAGACGCCAGGGTACCAGCGTTGGACTCGGCAGCAGCCGGCTCCGAGGAGTAGCTGGTGGTGCCGGAATCGCTCTCACCGGACGTTGCAGCAGCAGCGTCGTCAGCAGCGTGCTGGGCAACCTGCTTCTTGTGGGCTTCCCAGCGGGTCTGGGCGTCAGCGTACTGCTGCTCCCAAGCGGCGCGCTGGGTCTCGTAGCCTTCGAGCCATTCGTTCGACTCGGGGTCGAAGCCCTCAGGGTACTTGTAGTTGCCCTCTTCGTCGTACTCAGCGGCCATGCCGTACAGAGCGGGATCGAACTCGGTGCTGTCAGCGTCAACGCCCTCGTTAGCCTGCTTGAGGGAGAGGGAGATACGGCGACGCTCGAGGTCGATGTCGATGACCTTGACGAACAGTTCGTCGCCAACGGAGACAACCTGCTCTGCAAGCTCCACGTGGCGGACAGCCAGCTCGGAGATGTGCACGAGGCCTTCGATGCCGTCTTCGACGCGAACGAACGCACCGAACGGAACCAGCTTGGTGACCTTACCCGGAACAACCTGGCCGAGGGCGTGGGTGCGGGCAAAGGTCTGCCACGGATCTTCCTGCGTAGCCTTGAGCGACAGGGAGACACGCTCGCGGTCCAGATCCACTTCGAGGACCTCGACGGTGACTTCCTGGCCAACCTCGACAACCTCGGACGGGTGGTCGATGTGCTTCCAGGACAGCTCGGAAACGTGAACGAGACCGTCTACGCCGCCCAGGTCCACGAATGCACCGAAGTTGACGATGGAGGAAACGACGCCCGGACGAACCTGGCCCTTTTCCAGCTTGTTGAGGAACGTGGAGCGAACCTCGGACTGAGTCTGCTCGAGCCATGCACGGCGGGACAGCACAACGTTGTTGCGGTTCTTGTCCAGCTCGATGATCTTGGCTTCGATCTGCTGACCGATGTACGGAGCGAGGTCGCGGACACGACGCATCTCCACGAGCGATGCGGGCAGGAAGCCGCGCAGGCCGATGTCCAGGATGAGGCCACCCTTGACAACCTCGATGACGGTACCGGTAACGACACCGTCTTCTTCCTTGACCTTCTCGATGTCGCCCCAGGCACGCTCGTACTGAGCACGCTTCTTGGAGAGGATCAGACGGCCTTCTTTGTCTTCCTTGGTGAGAACCAAAGCTTCGACCTGATCGCCAACGGCGACGACGTCACCGGGATCAACATCGTGCTTGATGGAAAGCTCGCGGGAAGGGATGACACCTTCGGTCTTGTAACCGATGTCGAGCAGAACTTCGTCGCGGTCGACCTTGACGACGGTACCTTCGACGAGGTCTCCGTCGTTGAAGTACTTGATGGTGGCGTCGACAGCTGCGAGGAAGTCCTCAGCGGTACCGATGTCGTTAATGGCGACTACGGGGGTACCGGGCTTCTCGGTGGAGGTGATGGTCATGTAGTAGGGGCTCCGTTGTGGATAGTTGGTCGGTCAGGCAAACCGCTGCCGCCCGGGTCCGGACGGCAGAACACGGCAAAATACCGGGTCATCCTGATTTGTGGATTAGTACAAATGGATGCATGCACGTAGTACACGCCCGTTTATTCTAGTCGCATTGGCAAAGCAGGGTCAAAAGGAGTGTCACGGCGACAGGACGTCTCCCAGTCGCGTAAATGTGACTCCGCGGTCCAGTAGCTGGGGCAGGGCGCGCGAATAGCCGCTGGCAGTGCCTGCGGCCGGTCTGTTGAAGTGCGAAATGACGATGTCTCCGGGCACTACCCGTCCCACTTCGGCGGCAACGGTGGCCGCCGAAAACGTTGCTCCGCCGTCGCCGTTGACCGTGAAGTTGACCGGCAGCATGCCGAGCCTCCGAGTCACCTCAACTGCGACGTCGTCGTAGAACGCAGTACCGGGACGGAAAAACTGTGGGACCTTGCCGCTGATTTCCTGCAGTATCGCTTGGTTACCCATGAGTTCGTCGTAGGCAGCGGCAACGGTGGCGGTTCCATGGATGCCATACGCTGCCCTGCCGTTCACCGACAGCGGGAGGTGGGCGGTGCCGTGATTGGCGAGTTCGAACAGCGGGTCGAGCGCCAGTTCAGCCGAAAGCGAGGGGTTGGCGTGGAGCCATCGGCTGTTGACGAACAGGGTTGCAGGGACCTTGTGCCGGCGAAGAGTGTTCAGCAGTGCGTGGTCGCACCCTGTGCCGCCGGGCCCGCCGCAAGCGTCGAATGTCAACGCCACGTGACGCGACCGCGAATTGTTCACGACCCCCGTCACATGCAGTCCCCATTCCTTGGGCTGCCTCCCCGCGAACTCCGCCACGATTTGTTGCTTGTCAGGTATCGACTTGGGAGGAACGGCCGGTGCGAGGGCAGCGGCCGCCTGTTCACTGGACCTGGTGGCTATGGAGGGTGGCGGTACGGCCGGTCCCGTTCGCTGAGACATCGGAGCGGGCGGGCTTGTGCTTGACGTGGAAGGCTGCGTCGTACCGCCCCTGTCCGCACACGCCGTCAGGGCGGCGGAAGCAAGGCCCGCCATTCCAAGCAGCACTGATCGCCGGCCGGCCAATGGCCGCCGCTTGGAATCCCCCATGGATGTCCCTATCTGGTTTGTAGCTATGTGGTTGTAAAGACGTGCTTGCGAAAGACGAGGTTGCTAGAAGTGCGTCAGACAGTGAGCGGAACGTTCGACGGCAAACAACTGCTGGGCCAAGAATGCAGCTCCCGCTGTTTTCTCGCTGATACGACCTGCAGCGGCCAACGTTACCGGCGACACGGCACCAAGGTAGATGGATGCGAGATCTGTGACGTCCAGGATGATGTCCGGCGCCTCGCCGGACGCTTCATTCACGACGGCGGCAGCACCGCCGTCGGACTCCAGAACCCAGGTGCCACCCGCCAGACCCAAAGAATCCGACACCTCCAGCACCAGCCTGCCGGCAACCTGGAAGCTGCGGGCGCGCAGGGCAGCAGGAGTATCGAGGATCCTAAGCCACAGCATGTCGCGGATCTCAGAGGCCTCAATGCACCTTGGATCTTCCAAGGCCCATGCGAGGGGGTCGTCCACAGGCGCTTCTGCCCAGGTCACTTGGTCAATGAGGTCGATGCTGCCCAGGAATCGCCACAGGTCCAGGTAGGCCGCGTTGCTTGCCGCGACGAGGTCCACGATTTCCATGGTGTAAGGCTTGTGGTCCCACCCTTTGAAGCGGTACGAAACGTAACCATCCAATGATCCGGAAGGGTCATAGTGAAGGGCGCAGCGGACGGAGGTGTCGGGCTTGCCGTCATGGCCGATGGAACCGGAGGCGAGCAGCCGGTAGTACTCTTGCCTGTCGATGGAACCCGGCGAGAGTCGCTGGACGCGTTCAAAAACCTGCGGCGCGATGTCCAGCAAAACAGAGGGATCGGCGACTTCCACGGTGCCCAGCGGCTGGCCCCTGAGGCGGAATCTTGGCCCGGTATCAACCTTGATGCTTCGCTCAAAAGTGGCAACACCGAAGCCGAAGCGGCCATAAATGGACGCCTCTGACGCGGTGAGGGCGGCCATGGCCAGGCCGTCATCCTTGGCAGCTTCCAAGTCGGCGGTGATCATGCCGCGAAGAATCCCGTTCCGCCGGTGGGTGCCGCGGACTGTCACGGCGGTGACGAGGTTGGATTCAAGCTGGCGGCCAAAACCTATGTTCAGGGCCTTGCGCATAGTCGCGTACGTTGCCACTGGAACGTCGGAGCCAAGCGAATGCACAGGCACGGTGCCATTGGCATAGACGCCTGTCAGTTCGCGCTTGTCCGTTTGGTAGGCCGCCAGGGTTTTGGCCAGGTATTCATCATCGCGCCGCTGTTGATGGAATCCGTGGGAGACGGCCTGCACCCAGGTGGTGCAGCGGCCATAGCCGGCGTCTTCAGGATCGGCTACGGCTGGGAAACGTTGGACGGTGTATTTTCCGGACATCTTTTCATTGGGATCGGCCACGCCTTCGAGCCTAGCCAGACGCCGGAGGGCGCGCCACCATCAAGGCGGCGCGCCCTCCGGCGTTCCTCTGAAAGCTTCCAGGACTAGTGTCCGGCCTCGTACCAGCTGGAACCGACGCCAATCTGGACATCAAGCGGGACGGACAACTCAGCGGCCGAACCCATCTGGTCGATGACCAACTTCTCCACGGCTTCGCGTTCGCCCGGGGCCACCTCCAGGACAAGTTCGTCGTGGACCTGCAGCAGCAGGCGCGATTTAAGGCCCTGGCTGGCGAGCTCCGCCGAGACACCCAGCATGGCGCGCTTGATGAGGTCCGCAGCCGAGCCCTGGATGGGCGAGTTCAGGGCGATGCGTTCTGCTGCTTCCCTTGCCTGCCGGTTCGTGCTGGTCAGGTCCGGCAGGTAGCGGCGACGACCCTCAATGGTGGCTGTATAACCGTCCGTCCTGGCCTGATCCACTACACCGCGCAGGTAGTCACGCACCCCGCCGAAGCGGTCGAAGTAGTCCTTCATGAGCGTGCGTGCCTCATCCACGGAGATTTCCAGCTGCTTGGACAAGCCGAAGGACGTCAGGCCGTACGCCAGGCCATAGGACATCGCTTTCACCTTGGAGCGCATGGCACTGGTAACTTCGGCCGGTGCCACGTTGAAGATCCGCGATCCTACGAAGCGGTGCAGGTCCTCGCCGTCACGGTATGCCTGGATCAGCGCTTCGTCGCCTGAAAGGTGAGCCATGATGCGCATTTCGATCTGTGAGTAGTCGGCCGACAACAGGCACTCGTAGCCTTCGCTGACGACGAAGATGCCGCGGACGCGACGTCCTTCCTCGCTGCGGACCGGGATGTTCTGCAGGTTGGGGTTGTTGGACGAGATGCGGCCGGTGGCTGCAATGTTTTGCGCATACGTTGTGTGGATGCGTGCATCATCAGCAACGGACTTTTTGAGGGTCTCCACCATCTGAGCCAGCTTGGAAGACTCACGGTGCGCCATGAGCTGGACCAGGAATTCGTGGCCGGTCTTCTCCAGCAGCCCCTTCAGGGAGGCGGCGTCCGTGGTGTACCCGGACTTGATCTTCTTGGTCTTGGGCAGGCCGAGTTCCTCGAAAAGGACCGTCTGCAACTGCTTGGGCGATCCGAGGTTCACCTCGTGGCCGATCGCCGCGAATGCCTGTTCCTGGGCATTCTCGATCACCTTGGTGAGGTCCGCGAGTTGCTCGTCCATACGGTCCGTGGACACAAAGATGCCGGTCAGTTCCATCTGTGCCAGCACACGTGCCACAGGAAGCTCCAGCGTGGTCAGCAGGGCGTCAGCCTTGATGTCGGCAAGTTCCGTTTCGAAGTGCTTGCTGAGGGCATGCACGACGGCGGCATGCTGGACGAGCGCTGCTGCTGCAGCCTGGTCTGTTCCACCCGAGAGGTCGAGTTCCAGCTGCCCGGACTGTGTGGCGGCCGTGGCAAGGGAGATCTTCAAGTGGACTTGGGCGAGCTCGGCGAGGTCGTAACTACGGCGGTCCGGCTGGATCAGGTAGCCGGAGATGGAGGTGTCATCCACTACGCCTTCCAAGCCGAGGCCACGGTTGTGAAGAGCCTTGAGGGCCGACTTGAACTCGTGAAGCACCTTGGCTTCCTCGGGGTCCTTGAGCCACCGGGCCAGGACGGTCTCAGCTGCAGCGTCCAGGCCCGTCAATTCGATGTACGCAGCTCCGTTGCTCCTGACAACAGCCAAGGCACTCGCGTCATCGCCGATGCGTCCAGGGACCAGCTGCACTGCCAATGCTGAACGCACACCGGATCCGGCTGCGAAGAAGGCCTCAAGTCCCGCGGCGTCCGTGAGTACCGAGTATTCAGGGGCATCGATGGTGTCGGGGGCCGCTCCGGCAGTGTCATCACCGTAGAGATCGAACAACCGCGTACGGAGCGTCCGGAATTCGAGTTCCTCGAAAAGATCCTCTATGGCCTGGCGATCCGGACGTGGCTCATGCAAGTCAGCCAAGGTGAGGGGAAGGTCGAGGTCGGTCAGCAGCCGGTTGAGCCTGCGGTTGCGCTTGACGTTTTCAATGTTCTCCTTCAGGGCCCCTCCCACCTTGCCGCCGATGGAGTCAAGGTTGTCAAGGATGCCTTCCAGGCCACCGTAGAGATTAATCCACTTGGCCGCGGTCTTGGGGCCAACGCCCGGAACGCCGGGAAGGTTGTCCGCAGTTTCGCCCACGAGCGCGGCGAGGTCTGAGTACAAGCCGGGCTTGACGAAGTACTTCTCCTCGATGGCCGCAGCGTCCATCCTGGGGATGTTGCTGACACCCTGCTTGGGGTACAGCACAAAGACGTTGTCGTTGATCAGCTGGAACGCGTCCCTGTCGCCTGAGACAAGAAGGACTTCGAAGCCTGCAGCGTCACCTTGTGCTGCCAGCGTGGCCAGGACATCATCGGCTTCGTAGCCGGGCATGGCAATGGTCCTGATGCCCCAGGCTTCCATGACCTTGGCAATGAGGCCGATCTGGCCGGCAAACTCCGCAGGAGTGGCGTTCCTGCCACCTTTGTATTCGCTGTACTCCGCTTTGCGGAACGTCGTGTCGTCCGAGACGTCGAAAGCGACGGCAACGTGGGTGGGCTTCTGGTCCTTGATCAGGTTGATCAGCATGGACGTAAACCCGTGCACTGCGTTGGTGTACTGACCCCTGGCCGTGGAGAAATTCTCTGCGGGAAGGGCGTAGAAAGCCCGGAAAGCCATGGAGTGGCCGTCCAGGACCAGCAGCCTGGGCCGGCCCTCCCCCATGGAGCTGGTGGAAGCTGTGGCAGAGGGGGTGGGTGCTGTAGCGATGGCAGCAGCTTGGGCCGTTGGAACCTGGTCCGGTTTGGTTGTTTCACTCACAGGTGCCAGCCTAGTTGGCATGATGGACAATTTCACGCCGAACCGGTTTGTCGACGAACTCAATGAGGCAGGTGTTCCCGAAGAGTTCCACGATTGGCTTTCAGCGCATGGCGTTGGCGCCCTTGTGGTGAAACTGGGCATCCGGTTCACGGAAATGAGCGCCGAGCGCACGGTGGCCACGATGCCGGTGGAAGGAAACACCCAGGTGGCCGGCATCCTCCACGGCGGCGCGCATGTTGTCCTGGCGGAGACTTTGGGTTCGTTCGCCGCATCCCTCCACGCCGGCAGGGGTCGCCATGCGGTGGGTATCGAGGTGGGCGCAACCCATCACCGTTCCGTTGCCAGCGGCATAGTGACAGGCACGTGCACGGCCATCCACCTTGGCGGGACCTTGGCCACCCACGAGATCGTCATCACGGATGACAAAGGGCGCAGGCTCTCAACTGCCCGGATCACCAACATGATCCGGGACAACCGTCACTGAACCGGACCGTCACTGAGCCTGAAGCGTCACGGCAACCGGTAGTGCAGCTCGGCCGCGGCCCCACCCAGGATCTTCGACGAAACCAACTCAAATGGCGCCGTCGGGCCGTTGAGGGGCAGTAGTCGCTTCCCTGCGCCCAGCACCACGGGAATGATGGTGACGATCATCTCGTGAAGCAGGCCGGCATTGGCGAATTGGGCCACAAGGTCGCCTCCGCCCACCAGCCAGACGTTCTTGTCGCCGGCATCCTTCAGCAGGTCCGGGGCGAACTCCCGGACGTCTCCCCGGACAAAGGTGATATCCGAACCGGCCGGAGCGGAGTATTCGTGATGGGTGAACACCCAGCAGGGCGTGTCCGGATACGGCCATTTGCCGGGTTCGTGTTCCATGAGCCAGCGATAGGTATCGCCGCCCATGGCGATACAGCCGACGCCGGCCATGAAGGACCCGATGCTCTCGCTAACGCCCTCAACTTGGTCGAACTGCAGGAGCCAGCCAAGGTCGTCGTCCGGCGAAGCGATGAAGCCGTCAATGGTTGAAGCCACGTAGTACTGGAAAATCGACATGGCCCCAGACTAAGACATGACCCCGGACTAGTCAGTGGCAGACTTATTGCTCCCCTTAACGGCGGGTGCTTCACCGGGTCGTTTGGAATCCGGTGGCGTTGCAGCGTCATCCGGCGGACTTGGGGTGTTGCCGGAATCGTCGTAGAAGAAGGTCACCGTTCCGGCGACATCCGCCGTGTCCGTGATGGAGATCCGGATGGCGTCCCTGCCGTCGGCCGGGGGCATCCGCAAGTACAACGCCTGGTAGTCCCCTCCCCCGGACACGACGTCCGGGGCTGTGGGGACACCGTCGAACAGGACCTCGCCTACCCGCACGTAGTAGCCGTCCAAGCGGACAATCGTGCCACCGGTCCTGGGACCTGAGGCGCGGGTCGACCCGGTGACGGGCCGCAAGTCCCCGTCCACCACGGTCAGCCCGAGCAATTGCCGGGGGCATGCTTCTCCCGGCGACGGCTCCGCTTTGAAGATGCCGCCGGGATTGCTGCGGTACTGCGCCACCACAGATGCTGACGTGGCGGCAACCCTGAACTCAAGGCACTGCCGTTGCGGAATCCGTGGGGTGATGGCGACGGCGGCGGTCGCCCGCTGCCAGTCCTCTTGGCTTCCGGTCTGAAGGGCTCGGCAGACGGCGGCACCCGCCAGCCAGACGGCCGCGTCTGCTGCCCCTGCCACGCTTTGGGCCAAGGCATCGCACTGGAATTGCTGGAGCAGGAGATACCGCTGGCCCGGGGCTGGATCATTCGGACCGATGGGTCCCGTGGGCACCCAACTCACCACGGTGGGACTCTGGGAAGGGACCTGGGGGCCTGGGGTCTCCTGCTGTTGAGTAGTGGTGCTGGAGCCGTGTGTAGGGTCGACGGCGGTGGGTTCGGGCGTTGCGGTCGTGGCGTCGGCAGAGTTGTCGCCTGACGGGGAGGCTTCTGCGGAGGCGTCCGATGACGGGGTGCCCTCTGCCTGGGTCGCTTGGGTCGTACCCGATTGTGACGTGCCGGCCTGAGCCGTGCTGGCCTGCGATGGAGTGGTCGCCGGTGGCGAGGCGGAGGTCGAGACAGGCGGTAGACCGTCGTTTTCAAGAGGAAGGCACGCCGAAAGTCCAAGCATCAAGACCGGAACCAGCGCCAGTCTGATGCGATGCTCCCGGGATCGGCACGTCATCACAGCCCCACATCTGCCGGATCAAAACAACGCAGCTATGTGCATATCTACACTGCTGATTATTCTCCCGAACGGACCTGACCGCTAGAAAGGTGCTTACTTCCCGAAGTAGGGCACGATCAAGTAGATGCCGAAAAGAACGGCCAGCGCACAGAAGCCAAAGCAAACGAATGCCAGGGAGCGCACCAGCGCGGGAGACTTCTGCCGGGCGTCACCGGCGATGGCCGTCAGGCGAACGCCCAATGAGTAGAGCACGACCAAAGTCACTGCGGCCACGAGGGTTACGCCGCCCACCTGCAGCAATTCCAACCATTTCATCGCTGCACATCCTCGCTGGGGGTGGTCTTTCGGGACTTCTTCTTCTTACGGAACCGCACGGCGTGGCCGGCTTCTTCAACCTCGACGGCGTTGTGGTGGCCAACGTGCGACCTGCGGGAAACGACGAACATGAACAGGACCGCGGCAGTTCCCACCACTGCGGCGATGACGACGCCTACGACGCCGATGCTCACCAGGAGAGCTGTGAGGGCGCCGACGATGGCCGAGGCCGGGAGGGTGAACAACCATCCCAGGGCGATCTTTCCAGCGGTGCCCCAGCGGACGGATGTGCCCTTGCGGCCGAGGCCTGAGCCGATGACCGAGCCTGAGGCAACCTGTGTAGTGGAGAGGGCAAAGCCCAAGTGGGAAGAGGCCAGGATGGCCGAGGCGGTGCTGGTTTCAGCGGAAAAACCCTGAGCCGGCTTTACTTCGGTGAGGCCCGAGCCCATGGTGCGGATGATGCGCCAGCCACCAGCGTAGGTTCCGATGGCGATGGCGAACGCGCAGGCGGCGATGACCCAGAACTGCGGACCGCTTCCCGGTGCCTGTGTGCCTCCGGCGATGAGGACCAAGGTGATGATGCCCATGGTCTTCTGGGCGTCATTGGTACCGTGCGCGAGGGCCACCAGGCTAGAGGTGAAGATCTGCCCGGTGCGGAAGCCGCCACGTTTCTGCGTGAGCTTGTCACCGGTTTCGGGATCATGCCGCGAAGTCAGGGCATATGCGAGGCGGGTACAGATGTACGCCACAAGGCCTGCGATGAGCGGCGCGAAGATAGCGGGCAGGATCACCTTCTGAAGCACGGTCTCGAAGTTGATGGAATGCAGGCCGATGCCCACCACTGCTGCGCCGATGAGACCGCCGAAAAGAGCGTGCGAGGAACTCGACGGCAGGCCCTTGAGCCAGGTAATCATGTTCCAGAGGACGGCCCCCATGAGGCCGGCAAAGATAATGTCCGGCGTGATGTGGATTCCGTCCGAGCCTTCCCGGATCAGTCCGCCGGAAATGGTCTTGGCCACTTCCGTGGAGAGGAACGCGCCTACGAGGTTGAGCACAGCGGCCAGGGCGACTGCCGTCTTGGGCTTGATCGCCCCTGTAGCGATAGGCGTAGCCATCGCATTGGCGGTGTCGTGGAACCCGTTGGTGAAATCAAAGAATAGGGCCAACGCTATTACCAGCGCGACCATGAAGGTGATATCCACCTGTTGCCCAATCTGCAGAGTCGTCGACGTTCAGCAGTTTCACTTCCCCATACCTGCCATCCACAGCATAGTTCAGCAATTGTTCAACTGACTTGGCTTGCGGGATTCACTCTGGCGGGCTTGAAACCTTAAGAATCCTACGTGGCATCCGGTGAGCGGACAAACGTGCAGATGCTCCGCCTCAGCCCAGGTAAGCCCGTACGGACGCGAGGTCGCGACGGGACAGGCCCTTGCGGGGATCCGGTGAGATGCAAAGCACACGGTCCTGCTGGTATTCGGCCCAAGACCGGGCATCGGACTCCTGGCTGAGTTGGTCGTCAAGCCAAATGATCCGCTCGCTGCCGATGGCGGCCAGATCCTTTTGGAGGGCCGTCAGCTTCCACCACTCCGGGCCCTCATCCCAACCCTGACTGGACAGCACGGGCCAGTCATGGCCATTCAAGCCAATGGCAGGGCACAAAAACTCCGGGGCCAGGCGTTCCCACGTAGTAAGCCAGACAAAGCGCGCAGCTGGATGGTCCGCCAAATCATTGAGTTCGGCAACAACTTCCGGCGCATAGGCGACATCAAGAACCCCTGCGTCAGCGATGCTCCATTCGCCACCCCAATCAGTGGTTCCGACCGGACTGAAGGGGTTCACCACGCCGTCGACGTCCAGATACACGGACACTGACGCAGCGGCACCTTGGCTGGCATCCATGGCCACTCCCCCTTCCCCAACGGTTGTGAATCAGACTACGGGAGAGCGGGGCAGGAGAAGCGGATCGCCGGAAACGGATGAGCGACGTGAGACTGGATAAATCATTCTCTTGACGTGCGTCATGGAAGTGATAATCTCGAAATATGGAAAAGCCCACAGTCCATTCCGCCCAAAGCGTCCGGGATATCGAGGACACAGTCCGTACGGATTTCCGGCATGCAATGTCGTACGGCGGATATCTGGACCTTGACCGCCTGCTCAGCTCCCAGCACCCCCTCAGCGAACCCGAACACCACGATGAGTTGCTGTTCATCATCCAGCACCAGACCAGTGAGCTCTGGCTGAAGCTGGTCCTGCACGAGTTGCTGGAAGCCCGGCGGCTTTTCGATGCCGACAACCTTGGCAAGGCACTCAAGTGCATCGCCCGGGTAAAGGCAATCCAACGCACCATGACCGAGCAATGGTCGGTGCTTGGGACGCTCACACCCCGTGAGTACGCTCAGTTCCGCGGTTTCCTGGGGAGCTCGTCCGGCTTCCAGTCGTACCAATACCGCGGCGTTGAATTCCTGCTCGGCAACAAGAACCGTGGCATGCTGCGCGTCTTCCAAAGTGAACCCGAGGCTCACGCATTGCTCGGAAAGCTCCTTGAGGAGCCCACGCTGTATGACGCCTTCCTCAGGGTCCTTGCGCGCGCCGGCTACGACATTCCGGCCGACATTCTTGACCGGGACACCAGCGAGCCGTGGACGTTCCGCAAAGACCTCGTCCCCATCTTCCAGAAGATCTACGAATCGGACGACACCCCGTGGGGCCTCTATGAAGCCTGCGAGGACCTGGTGGATATTGAGGACAACTTCCAGGCTTGGCGCTTCCGCCACCTTCGGACGGTCCAACGCACCATCGGTTTCAAGGTAGGTACCGGCGGATCGTCAGGCGTGGACTTCCTTAAGCGGGCCTTGGACCTGACGTTCTTCCCCGAGCTCTACGCCGTCCGAACAGAAATCGGCAACTAGCAACTCCGCCCGGCCAGGGCCGCCCAATACTTCCGCAGGAGGAACCATGACCACAGCGCAGCAGACCCAAAAGCCGACGTCGGCCGAGCTGGACGCCGCTGATCCCCTCGCCGCCCAGCGTGAGGCTTTTTACACGCCCGACGCCGATCAGCTCGTCTCATATCTGGACGGCAACTCACTCGGACGCCCGCTGAAGGTCACCTCCGCGAATCTGGCTACCTTCGTTCACGACGCCTGGGGCAGCCGCCTCATCCGCGGCTGGGACGAACAATGGATGGACGAGCCCACCGTCGTGGGTGACCGCATCGGCGAAGTGGCCTTGGGCGCTGCTCCGGGACAGACCACGGTGGGTGACTCAACCTCGGTGATGCTGTACAAGATGATCCGCGCGGCAGTCGACGCGCAGCCGGGCCGCAACGAAATCATCATCGACCGCGACAACTTCCCAACGGACCGGTTCATCATCGAGGGCATCGCCAAGGAGCGCGGGGCGAGCATCAAATGGATCGCCGCGAACCCTGCCAGTGGTGTGCGGGCGGAAGACCTGGACGGGTTGCTGGGCGAGCGGACCGCCGTGGTTGTCCTCAGCCATGTGGCCTACCGCTCCGGATTCCTGGCCGATGCCAAGGGAATCACCGCCAAGGTGCACCAAGCCGGCGCCTTGATGCTGTGGGACCTGTGCCACTCCGTTGGCTCCGTGCCTCTGAACCTGGACGAATGGGGTGTTGACCTTGCCGTCGGATGCACCTACAAGTACCTCAACGGCGGACCGGGCTCACCGGCCTTTGCCTACGTCAATGCGTCACAGCAGGATCGTTTGCAGCAGCCCATCTGGGGTTGGATGGGTGCGGACAACCCGTTCGGGATGACGGAGTCGTACAAGCCCGCGCAGGGCATGCGCAGGTTCATCACGGGAACGCCTCCGGTGTTGGCCATGCAGCCCCTCAAGGACATGGTGGAATTGGTCGCCACCGTGGGAATGGATGCCGTCCGTGAGAAGTCGATCAAACTGACCGAGTACGCGATCGCGCTTTCCGAGGAACTCCTGGTCCCGCTTGGTGCGGAAATCGTGAGTCCCCGCAATCCCGCCGAACGTGGCTCGCACATCACAGTGGACCACCCGCTCTTCGCCGATGTCACCGCCAAGCTGTGGGAAAAGGGTGTCATCCCCGACTTCCGTCCCCCTCACGGCCTGCGCATCGGCCTGTCACCGTTGAGTACAAGCTACGCCGAGGTTGAGCTGGGAATCGCAGCCATCCGCGATGTCCTCTCGGACCTTCTGTGAGCCGGAAATGAGTGCCGTCCTGGACGACATGGACTCCCGCCCCGGGAGTACGACGTCGCTTCTGCGCACCGTCATAGGCCTGTATCTGCGAGATGCCGGCGGGTGGATGTCAGCCAAGGACATGGTGACCCTCATGGAAGCCCTGGGCACCTCCGGAACAGTGACCCGGACGGCCCTGGGACGGCTCCGAAAGAAGGACGTGGTGGTGCAGGAGAACCGCGATGGTGTCCCCGGGTTCACCCTCACCGAGGGCGCTGCAACCATGCTTGCCCGCGGGGATCGCCGGATCTACAACCCGCGCAGCATGTCAGTGTCGGATCCCTGGTGCCTGATCTCCTTCTCCATCCCCGAGACGGAGCGCGAGAAGCGGCATCAGCTACGGCGCAGGCTCCACTGGATCGGCTGCGGTACGGTGGCCGCCGGACTGTGGATTTGCCCTGATTCGCTTCGGGTGGAAGTGGAAGAAATTCTTGCCGACCTTGATCTCCGGAGCATGGCCACGATCTTTGTGGCGGCAACTCCACTGGTGGGTGGCAGCCTTCAGGATGCTGCGTCCAAATGGTGGGACCTGGAAGCGGTAGCTGAGCTACATAGGGACTTCATTCGTCAGCACACTGACAGCAACAGCAACAGCAACAGCAACAGCAACAGCACCGGCAACAGCGAGCTTCCGCGGCATGCCGGTCAAGCCATGGAGCCCTCCCCCGAGGCGTTTGCTACCTATGTCCAGTGCATCGACCGATGGCGGATCATCCCCTACCTTGACCCGGGCCTGCCGTCGGCCTTCCTGCCTGCGGACTGGCCCGGAGCAGAGGGCACTGCCTTGTTCGGCCGGCTCGTCGCCGCCTATGCGGAACCGAGCGCGGAGTTTGTGCGCAACACCTTGCGGGAAACTGCCGGGGCTGCCATTTCCTGATGGCGCACTTAGCCCCCTGACTTCACGCGGGACACGAACCGGAACCTGTCGCCGCGAAATGCACTGCGGGTCCACTCCACCGGCGCGCCGGCCGCATCACGGGCCAGGCGGTGGACCACCAGCAATGGTGTTCCCATTTCGATTCCCAGCAGCCTGACGTCGGCCGGACCGGCGAGGGATGTCTCCACCGTGTCCTCAACGTCGGCCACCTTCACCCCGTAGACGTCCGCCAGAGCGGAATACAGCGAGCCCGTTCTGGCCAGGTTGGACTTGAACCGCGGCAGTTTCCCGGGAAGCCAGGCGATCTCATGTGCCAACGGCTCCCCCTCAATTAATCGGATGCGCTCCAGCCGGGTCACCGGGTCACCTTGGTCTACTCCCAGATGGGCGGCTACCTCCGCATCAGATCGAAGGACGTCGAGGGCAACCAACGTGGAATCCGGCCGCAGGCCCTGGCTCCGGGCGTCTTCCGAAAAAGAGGTCAGCTGGCGGACGTGCGTCACCTTTGGGGGCGCCACGAAGGTGCCGTGTCCTTGGATGCGCCCCAGCTTCCCTTCCGCCACAAGCTCGCTGATGGCCTGCCTGACAGTGGTCCGGGAGGTGGTGTACTTTTCGGCAAGGGCGCGCTCGGTGGGAATCAGCGTGCCCGGTTGGAGTCCGGCTATCAGCCCGAGTACCTCGGTTTTCAACAGGTAGTATTTGGGCGTTGCGTGCTCGACTTCGCTGGACATATTGGCATCCTACTTATGGACAACACCATTGGTCTATGCCAATGTAGATCGAGTTGATCTGTACCCGCTCCGGAACCGCTTCCGAAGACCGTCACTTATCCGAAAGTTCGCACCCGAAACGAAGGGACGTCAGTTGGAGGAAATACAGCAGTGGAACACCACCAAGTCGGCGGAGATCCTGTGACTCCCGCTGTTCTTGGCCTCCACATAGGCGGCTCCAAGACGCACGCTGTCAGGTCCGATACTGCACACGGCGACGTGGACTCCCAAGGTGGCTCCGGCGTCGAAATCACCGAAGCCAGCGCCAATCTGTCCTCTGTCGGGCACCAAGGCGCTGATGCCGTGCTGCGCCGGATCGCCGCAAGTGTGGGTGGCGGTATCGAGGCTGTATGTGCCGGAGCAGCCGGAGCGGACACCCCGGCAAGTCGTGCAGTTCTCTCCGCCTTGCTCACGGAACACTTCCCCGGCGCCAGGATCGACGTGGTGCATGACACCCGCATTGTGCTGGCGGCAGCAGGCCTCGACGCCGGAGCCGTGGTTGTCGCGGGCACCGGATCGGTGGCGTGGGGCCGGAATCGCGAGGGCCGGGAAGCCCGCAGCGGTGGTTACGGGTACTTGCTGGGCGATGAAGGCGGAGGCTACTCGGTGGTGCGCGACGCAGTCCGCGAGGCACTTCGCGAGTACTATGCGGGGCTGGAACCGGGCACCCTGGTCAGATCACTTATGGCGGCTACTGCCAATGTGGATGCTTTGCAGCTCATGGACTCCTTCTACGCCAAGCCCGAACCTGACCATTGGGCCGGTTTGGCCCCGCTGGTCCTGGACCTGGCAGCGGAGGGCGATCCTGCGGCGTTGCGTATCCAGGCAGAGGCCGCGCACTCGCTGGCTACGCTTGCCCGACAAGTCATGGGTGAGCTCGGATTGGACCTGCCGTTGGTCATGGCCGGCGCCCTGTTAGTGAATCAGAGCCAGCTCGCCGCGGCCGTGGCGCGCAAGATGTCCTTGGAAGATCCGTCCTTGATCCGGATCCTGGCTCAGCCCCCGGTCCATGGTGCAGTGGAATTGGCCCGGCAGCTGGTCCTGGAGTAAGTCCACTGAACCGGGAGTAATCGGGCAGGTGATCGGCGCCGCCAACCGGAGTAGTCTGGATTCATGCCTCTCACGATCGGTGGTTGGTAGCATTGGCGCGGACCAGGCAGCGGTGGCTGCCGGCTCTGTTGATTCCCTTTGCCTTGGCCATTGCAGTGCTGCTTGGCTCGGTCCAAGCCGGCGCCACCGTTTCCCTTCCGCCGAAGACCGCTGAAGAAATCCTGGCCATGATCGCGCGCACCGAGGTGCGGGCGTTTTCCGGCACTGTGGAGCAAACCGCCGAGCTGGGGTTGCCGGAAGTTCCCACATCAGGTCCGGGCATCGCCCCGGGCGCCGTCTCTGCCTTGGAGTTCCTGACCGGGTCCCATACGGCCAGGGTCTATGTGGATGGACCTTTGCGGGCACGGTTGCAAGTTCTGGACCAGATGGCAGAACGTGACGTGGTCATCAATGGCGGAGATGCCTGGTTCTACAACTCGAGGGACAACAGCGCTACCCATCTGACCGCACCCGCCAAACCGACCGCGCCGGAGAAGTACGAGCCACGCATGCTCCCGCCGGACATGCCTGCGCCGGAAATGCCGACGCCGGAGGCAATGGCCAGCCGTTTCCTGGCAGCGGTCGATGCCAGTACGGAGGTGACCGTTTCTGAGTCTTCAACAGTGGCGGGACGCAGCGCCTACTCTCTGGTCCTTAATCCACGCAGTACCGAAACCCTGGTTGATTCGGTGACCATCGACGTGGATTCCGAGACCGGTTTGCCTCTGGGTGTCGAGGTGCGGGCCAACGGACAGGCCGAACCAGCCTATTCACTCGCGTACACCCAGTTGGACCTTTCCACGCCGGATGCTGAGTTGTTCAATTTCACCCCGCCGCCGGGTGCCACCGTCACTGAGAAGGTATTGCCTGTGAAGCCAGTGCCTTCCATGGCCATGCCGTCCACGCCGGTACCCGATCCTGCTGTGGTGGAACCAGAGGTGCGCGGTCCCGGAGCGTCCGTCACCGGCAAAGGTTGGGATTCCGTGATCTCCCTGCCCCCGGGTTCTGCTCCTGCTGAACTCACCTCCAATCCCCAGCTATCCCAAGCCCTGCAGCCTGTTGGCGGCGGCCGGGCCCTGACGACGTCGCTGCTGAGCGTGTTGATTCTCGACGACGGTCGCGTCTATGCGGGCATGGTGCCTTTGGAACGGCTCCAGTCAGCCGCTGCCGCCCAGTGAACAAACCCCCGACACCCGCCTCTGTTGGTGCAACCGGGCGCGCGACTCCCGTCCGCTCGTCGGATCCCGCCATAGAAACGCACGGACTCGTAAAGCGGTTCGGTCACCGGTCGGCTGTGGATGGCATTGACCTTGAGGTACCCCGCGGCTCGGTGTTCGGCTTCCTGGGACCGAATGGATCGGGGAAGACCACCACCATCCGGGTGCTGCTGGGCCTGGCCTCGGCAAGCAGTGGTGACATCCGTGTCCTTGGCAAGGAGATGCCTCAAGCTTTGGCTACCGTCCTGCCGGACGTCG
The DNA here is from genome assembly GCF_048595705.1 of Paenarthrobacter sp. TA1.8. Classification (NCBI taxonomy): domain Bacteria; kingdom Bacillati; phylum Actinomycetota; class Actinomycetes; order Micrococcales; family Micrococcaceae; genus Paenarthrobacter; species Paenarthrobacter sp. TA1.8. The sequence continues at coordinate 2,366,736 of NZ_CP184287.1, read as the reverse complement.
GCGCTTTGGTGGAAGGTCCCGGCTTCTACCCTTTCCTTTCGGGGACGGGAAACTTGATGCGCTTGGATGCGGCCGACCGTCATGGGTCGTGGTCAACCAGACGGCAACGTGTGCACGATGCGCTTGAAAGGGTAGGGCTGGGCCACGCCGCCGGCAAGAAGGTCCGCGCTTACTCTTTGGGCATGAAGCAGCGCCTCGGCTTGGCGAACGCAATGCTCAGGCCACGGGAGCTCCTGGTTCTGGATGAACCAACCAATGGCCTGGACCCCCAAGGCACCCGTGAAGTCCGTAACCTGGTTCGCTCCCTCGCTGCGGGCGGGGCCACGGTGTTCGTGTCCAGCCACTTGCTTGCCGAGGTGGAACAGATGTGTACCCATGTGGGCGTGATGAGCGCCGGGCGCTTGGTGGCACAGGGGCCCCTGGAGGAGCTGCGAGCGGCCGGGCAGGCACATGTGGTGGTGCAAACGCCCGACGTCGAATTGGCGTCCCGAGTGCTGACGCGCCTCGGCCTGGTTCCCGGTGAAGCGCCGGGAACCGGGAGTCCGTGGGGAACCACCGCAGTGTTGGGCACCGGGATCAATGGGCGCGAACCGGAGACGATCGTGGCTGCTTTGGTGGCTGAGGGTGTCCGGGTCCGTGGCTTCACAGTGGAGAACGCGAGCCTGGAAGAGCGTTTTGTTTCCCTCACCGGGGAGGGGTTCGACGTTGTCGGCTGAAACTGCTGGTCCTCCCCAAGAGACTGCCGTGCGCCCCGGCATCGGAGGGGCGCTCCTGGGCTCTGAATTGTCCGTGCTGTTCAGGCGGCTCCGGACGTGGGCCATGCTGATCGCCCTCGCCGCCGTACCTGTTTTGATCGCAGTTGCCGTCAAGTTGTCGTCCCGGCCCACAGCTCCTGGCCGCGGGCCACTGTTCCTTGACCGCATCACCCAGAACGGCCTGTTCGTCGCAGTCACTGCCCTGGTGGTGTGCGTTCCTTTGTTCCTTCCCCTCACCGTCGGCGTGGTGGCCGGGGATACCATCGCCGGGGAGGCGAACCTGGGCACCTTGCGATACCTGCTCCTTGCCCCGGCAGGGCGGATTCGCCTGCTGCTGGTGAAGTATGCAGGGGCCGTCGCTTTCTGTTTCGCCGCTACGGCCACCGTGGCAGCGTCCGGCGCCTTGGCCGGCGTCGTACTTTTTCCTGTGGGTCCGGTGACTTTGCTGTCAGGTGACACCATCAGCGTGGGCGAGTCGGCGTTAAGATCGTTGCTGATCGCTGCCTACATCACGGTGTCCCTCCTGGGACTCTCCGCAATCGGTCTCCTGATCTCCACCTTCACGGACGTGCCGGTGGGCGCCATGGCTGCCACCATCGTGCTCTCTGTGGTGTCCCAGGTGCTCGACAACCTGCCCCAGCTTGAATGGCTGCACCCGTGGCTGTTCAGCCATCACTGGCTGGGGTTCGCGGATCTGCTGCGGCAGCCCATTTCGTGGACGTCGTTCGGTGAAAACGCCCTCCTCCAATCCGGGTACATCGCCGTTTGCGGCGCGCTGGCGTACGCAAAATTCTCCAAGAAGGACGTCTTGTCATAGCTTTGTCGTAGGCTCTTTCCATGGCCAGATTCTTTGATGTGCACCCGGAAGATCCCCAACCACGCGCCATCGGCCAAGTGGTGAACATGCTCCAAGGAGGCGGCTTGATCGCCTACCCTACCGACTCCTGTTACGCGCTTGGCGCACAGATCGGCAACAGGGAAGCGTTGGACCGCATCAGGACCATCAGGCAGTTGGACGACAAACACCACTTCACCCTGGTGTGCAAGGACTTCGCCCAGATGGGGCAGTTCGTGATGTTGGACAACGATATCTTCAGGAGTATCAAGGCCGTCACGCCCGGCAGCTACACGTTCATCCTCCCGGCAACCCGTGAGGTTCCCAAGCGGCTCCTGCATCCCAAGAAGAAAACCGTGGGTGTGCGCATTCCGGATCATCGAGTTGTCCAGGCGCTCTTGGCCGAGCTGGGCGAGCCCTTGCTCTCCAGCACGCTCCTGCTGCCGGATGAGGAAGAACCGTTGACCCAGGGATGGGAAATCAAGGAGCGCTTGGACAACCAGGTGGATGGCGTCATCGATGCTGGCGACACCGGCTCAGAACCAACCACCGTGATCGACTTTTCCAGCGGCGTGGCCGAGGTTGTGCGGTACGGAACCGGCGACCCCTCGCGCTTCGAATAGGCGCCTTACCGTCATTGGCAGTCACCTGAATTGAAAGCGGCACCCGGAATTCAGTGCGACTTGTGCAACGCCAGTCATTTCCAGTGCCAGGGCTGACGGCTGGGGCGACACAGGCTGTGGAGGGTAGGCCATGAAAATGGACAGTTGGCGGTTGCCATCGGCGCTGCTGATGGCAATGCTTCCGTACCCTGGAATGTCGCCTGCATGGCCGTAGTAGAAGCCGTTGGTGCAGCGGTCATCCCAGTGGTCCAGGCCGAGGCCATAGTCGGCAAACACCGTGCCCTTCATGGCAATGAGGCTCGCCGGGGACAACAACTGTCCCCTTAGCAGCGCAGCTTGGAAGACCAGGATGTCCTCCACTGTGGATACCAGGCCTCCGTTGGTGATCCCGTCCGGGAGCCCGGTGCCGGTAACGTCCACGGTTTCTCCCTCCAACTGGACATATCCGTGGATGACGTCATCGGGGACAGAGGAGTCGGCATTCAGGAACTCCGTGGATTTGAGATTCAAGGGCGTCAGGACGTCCGTTCGCAACACAGCCCCCAGCGGCGCACCTCGAAGCTGCTCCACTACCCGGCCCAGCAGGGCATCAGCATTGAGTGCCGCGGCGGGCAGGTCAGCGGCAGGTACGGCAGCGGCGTCGCCAAGAAGCTGGCGGATCGTCACGGGACTATTTGCCGTGAGGGCTCCGGGAAGGTACGCGGTGACGGGGTCGTCCAAACCCAGCCGGCCCTCTTCCACGAGCTTCATCACGGAGACAGCCAAGAAGGTCCGGAACTGTTCACCCACAGGGAAACGGTCACCCGACTGTACAACGGCCTGTCGCTCCCGGCTCAAGACTCCTTCCGCGAGCGTCCATTCCTGCTGGCCTACCTTGGCTTTGATGAGAACGGCAGACGCCCCTTCTTCGAGCTTCTCCCGCGAGAAGAGCTCCAGAGTGGCGCGGAGCTCCTGGAACGCAGGGGTGGTTGCAACGCTTTCCGTGGGCGCCGGAGAAGTGGTGAGCGTGGGTGCGGCAGGAGGGGCCGGCGTCGAAGCTTGAGCAGTTGTTGCCGGCGGGGGCGCCATGGCGGTGGTGGGCTGAACCGGCTGCGGTTCGGGGGTTTCGGTGCACGCGCTGAGGAAGAAACCGCTGAGCACCAATGCGCTGGCAGGCCAGCCGCATGTGAGGGCGGCAGTCAGTAACCCTCTCGCTGGACGTCGCGGCATACGTACTCCCGCTACTGTTTCTGCGGCCTACTCCTCCGGTGTGCGTGCCCGGCTCGGCTGCACGCGCATGGGTTCGCCCGGCATCTTGGGAAATTCCGGTGGGAAGGGCATTTCGCCCTGACCGTTCTTGACGTCGCGCTCCCACCACTTGAGCAGAACGTCGATGTCACCGGGGTGATGGTGCATGGATTCCCAAGGGTCGCCTACTTTAGCCAATCGATCCGGAACTGTCTTGATGGTGTATTTCGCAGGATCGGCGCTCTCCAGTTCGTCCCACGTCAACGGGCAGGACACCTGGGCCGTAGGTACGGCACGTGGACTGTATGCCCCGGCAATGGTCCGATCCCTGTTGGCTTGATTGAAGTCCACGAAAATCCTGGTCCCGCGTTCTTCTTTCCACCAGGCCGTAGTGACCTTCTCCGGCATTCGCCGCTCCAACTCGCGTCCAGCGGCGATCACGGCGTGGCGTACGTCGAGGAATTCATGCTTGGGATGGATAGGTGCATACACGTGGAGTCCCCGGTTGCCGGAGGTTTTGATGAACGCCGTGAGTCCGGCTTCTTCCAGCACGGAGCGCAGTTCCAGCGCAGCCGGGATGGCGTCGTCGAAGTCTGTGCCGGGTTGGGGATCCAAGTCGATCCGGAGCTGGTCGGGATTGTCGGGATCGTTGGCCCGGGACGCCCAGGGGTGGAACACCACAGTGTTCATTTGCGCGGCCCACACGGCAACGGCCGGCTCGTCGATCACCAGCTGGGGGTGTGAACGTGCGCTGGGGTAGGTCACGGGCACTGAACGGACGTACTCCGGGGCGCCTTTGGGCGGATTCTTGGAGAAGAACATCTCGCCCTCGATGTTCCCCGAGTAGCGCTGGAGGCTGATCGGCCGGTTCCCGTTTGCCGTCACGAAAGCCTCGCCGACGTCGATGAGGTAGTTGGCAAGGTCCAGCTTGGTCAGTCCGGCTTCAGGCCACATCACCCGGCTTGGACTCGAAATCCTGACCTCGCGGGGGCCGTCAGGACCAGGGACAGTCACGGTGGTTGCTTCGCTCGCCATGGCCACAAGCTACCGCGTTTAAGCCTTGCGCGTCAGCACCCGATGCGTTTTGGTGTCGTGGGCAATGATGGATGCATGCCAAACATTGAAACATCCGTGACCATCGCCGTCGGTGAAACCGAAGTGTCAGCCCTTCACATTCGGCCCCCGATGCCCTTCGCTACCCTTGTTGTGGCACACGGGGCGGGAGCCGGAATGGAACACCCGTTCCTGGAGGGTTTCGCTGGGGCAATGGCCGACGAAGGCGTGTCCACGTTGCGGTTTAACTTTCCTTACCGGGAGGCTGGCCGGCGTTTTCCGGACCGCCCGCCGCTGGCCATCGCTACATGGCGGGCAGTGATGGACAAAGCAGCTGAGCTAGGCCAAGGCGAACCCCTTTGGGCAGCGGGTAAATCCTTTGGTGGACGTATGGCTTCCATGGCAGTGGCCGAGGGCATGCCCGCAGGGGGTTTGGTGTACCTCGGTTATCCGCTCCACGCACCCGGCAAGCCGGAGAAACTGCGGGATGAACACCTCTACGGCGTCACTGTGCCCATGCTCTTCCTCCAAGGAACACGCGATACGTTCGCTACGCCGGAACTGCTGGAGGCAGTGGTGGCGAAGATAGGCCCGACGGCGACACTCCAGTGGAGTAAGGGCGGTGACCATTCGTTCGCGGTCAAGGGCCTGAAACGTGAGGCGGCCGAGGTTGGGGCGTCGCTTGCACCGGCGGTTGCTGCTTTCCTGCGGGCAAACGCCTAGGCCTGCTTCGGCAGAGGTTCGTGGCGAAGGAAGGACCGGCGAAAACGGCCCGTGCCTGCAGTGAGGGCACGGAGTTCTATCGCGTACCGCAGGAGCTCCTGGTCCGGCACTTCGGCGCTGATTTCCGTTCCTTCACCCTCAGCGGCGGTAGTGCCGGTCACACGACCCCGCCGTCCGGACATATCACTCATCACCGCGCCCACGAATTCGTCGGGAACGCTGATGACAACGGATGAAACGGGTTCCAGCAGCTGGATCCTGGCGCTGGCCGCAGCTTCCCTCAGGGCCAACGCCCCGGCCGACTGGAAGGCTGCGTCGGAGGAGTCCACGCTATGGGTTTTTCCACCTACCAGCGTCACCTTGATGTCCACCACCGGGAATCCGGCTGAGACACCCTTCAGCATTTGTGAGCGGACCCCCTTCTCGACGGAGGTGACAAACGTCCCGGGGATTGCCCCGCCCACGATCTTGTCGGTGAATTCGAAACCCTCACCGCGGGCCAGTGGCTCAACCTCAATGTCACAGATGGCGAATTGTCCGTGGCCGCCGGATTGCTTGACGTGGCGCCCATGTCCGGTTGCCTTGGTGGCAAAGGTTTCCCTGAGGGGCGTGATGACGTCCACGGTCTGGAGTTTGACGCCCTGGCTCCGCAGCCTGTCCAGGACAACCTCGGCGTGGGCCTCCCCCATGCACCACAGGATGAGCTGGTGCGTGTCCTGGTTGCGTTCCAAACGAAGCGTCGGATCGGCAGCTGCCACCTTTCCGATGCTCTTGGCCAGGGCGTCCTCATCACTGCGCGATGCCCCTTCAATCGCTACAGGCATCAAAGGCTCGGGCATGTTCCAGGTTTCGATGAGCAGCGGCGCCTCACGGTCCGAGACCGTGTCGCCCGTCTCCGCGCTTGCCAGCTTGCTGATGGCGCAGATGTCACCGGCAATGCACTCCGGAATGGCTTTAAGGCTCGAACCCACAGGCGTGTAGAGATGGGTGATGCGCTCATCGGCATCGTGGTCCTCGTGCCCCCGGTCCGCCAAGCCCCTGCCACCGATATGGATCGAAGAGTCTTCCCGCAGTGTCCCGGAAAAGACGCGCACCAAGCAGACACGGCCGAGGAATGGATCCACGGTGGTTCGCACTACTTCTGCGGCGAGCCGTCCGGCCGGGTCACACGGCAAGGGCTTCAGTGAGGAGCCGTCCAGTTTCATGACCGCAGGGGTGCTGCGTTCCAGCGGCGATGGCAAAGCATCCGTCAACAGTGCCATCAGTTCCGGAAGTCCCAGGCCTGTTTCGGACGACGTCGGCATCACCGGGAAGAAGCTGCCCCGTGCCACTGCAGTTTCAAGATCGTCGATGAGGTCCGCGAGGGGCAGTTCCTCACCGCCAAGGTACCGGTCCATGAGCGTTTCGTCTTCGCTCTCAGCGATGATTCCCTCGATCAGGGGTCCCCTTGCTGCTTCGACATCCGAAGCCGGGTCCAGGTTCCCCATCTCAGTGCTGTGGAGATTATCTGTGCCGTGGAGTACGCCGATGAGTCCGGCGTTGCCCACGGCCGGTAGATACAGCGGGAGAACAGATTCACCGAACGCTTCCTGGCAACGCACGACGGCGGCACTGAAGTCAGCGCGCGGATGGTCCAGTTTGCTGACTACCACCGCACGCGGCATTCGGATCTTCTCGCACTCGCCCCACAACGCAACAGTGGCACCGTCAATGCCATCAACAGCCGACACAACGAAAAGGGCCGCGTCCGCGGCCCTCAACCCAGCGCGCAGTTCGCCGGTGAAGTCGGTGTAGCCGGGGGTGTCGATCAGGTTGACCTTGATGTCCCCCACAAGAATCGGCGCTACGGACAACGTGACTGAGCGTTGCTGATGGATCGCGGAGGGGTCCGAATCACTGACAGTGGTGCCTTCGCTGATGGAGCCCATGCGGGTGATGGCACCTGTTGCGGCCAATAAGGCCTCCACCAGCATCGATTTGCCCGCACCCGAATGTCCCACGAGTGCCACGTTCCGGATTTTTGCTGGATCGCTCACCGCCAAGGCAGCTCCATTGTCACCGCGCCTGGTGTCGGTTGCGCCAGGTCCGGTTCCCTTTGCTGTTTCTCGCGTGCCCTTCGCGGACATGGGTACCTCCTGGTGTTTGTATCCCGGCACCGTGTCCGAACGCATCCAGTTCGAACGTTAAAGAGGATTGGACACCCTGAGGCGACCACAGGGCAAGGCCTCGCGGCGACGAAAGCCGGACAATCGCCGTCGGGCCCTGGAGCGACGGTCAACCACCGCGTTAAACGGTCAGCATCCCCCACAGCAACCACACCGACGCTACGGCGCATCCGGTGATCACCGCCGTGAATCCGGTCAGCCAGACGAACGCCGGGACGCCCGTGGTGCGGCCAAGAATGAAGGCATCAGAGGCAGCCAAGCGGTCGCGGCGCCGGGTGTGCACGCCGGCAAGCTTGAGTAGATCCCGAACACCGCCCACGGACAGGGCGACGCCGAGCGCCAGGACTACATAGTTGACTACTGCGGGCGTCGCAAACAGAACCAGGAGCTGCGCGATGGCAGCGCTCAACACAGCCACCAGGATTCCGGTGAGGTTTCTGAGGAAGATGAGCGAAACCAGCAGGATCAAAGCACCGATGGACATGGCTGCGCCCGACCGGCCACAGGCGAAGGCTGCGATCAGGCACAACCCGACGACCGCCGGTGCGGGATAGCCCCAAAACCCGGACCACGCTGCCCCGAACGCGCTCCGGCCACTGCTGACAAGGCGCCCCGAATGGTCGAGGCCGATCCGGAGCCCATGGACGAAGCGCCCAGTCATGAGTGCGGCGTAGGCATGCCCCAGCTCATGGACGAAAGTGACGTAGAGGCCGAACCACCTCCAGGTTGCGCGAGGGATGCTCAGGACGACGGCGCATGCGAGGATGCCCAGCAGGGCCGGTAGGGGCACGGCGGTGGTGTGCGTGTCGGTGAAGCCGCGGACCACCGCTTCCCACCAGTTTTGCGCGAAATTCACAGCACTGACGGCTGAAGACGGGAATGCAGGCCGGCGATGAGTATCTCGAGTCCGAAGTCGAAAGCTGCCTCGCCTCGCTCACTGGTGGGTCCTGCGTGAGCCAAGGCGCTGGTGAGGGCGGGGTACCCCTGCGCCGGTGGCGCCCAGACGACGTCGGGAGCTGCCAGGTCCAGCGCGAAGCCCAGGGCGAAGCTGTCTATGGTGGAAATTGCCGACATCACGTCCCGCCCGCGGAATCCCGCGGCTTCGAGGGCCACTGCCAGGTTCTCGTAGAGGGCCATGACCTGTGCGTCCTGAACGGTTTGGAGGACCAGCAGGGGCGCGAGTTTTGGATGGCGGGCAAAGGCGTCTCGATAACTCCGGACAATCGCGCGAAGTGACGCCTCCCAATCTTGCTCGTCCTCCAGGACGTAGGGGCTCTCGGAGATGATCCGGCCACGCATGAGCTCGAGGATCTCCTCCCGCCCGCTGACGTGGTTGTAGATGGAGGACTGGCTCACGCCGATCCGCTTGGCAAGTTTTGGCAGGCTGAAGTCCCCTGCCTCGTCCACCAGTTCAAGGGCAGCGGTGACGAGTGCATCAATCGATATCAGCGGGACCAGCGGGCGTGCCATACGGGTGTCTCCATTCAAGGTTGTTGTTACGACTCTAGCCAGAAGTTTGCGTCGAGGTATTGTGCGCGGGGTCACAAGGACATACGATAAACGAAAGCCTTTCGCTTAATGTTCGGCTTCTCCTGAAAACTCCCCTCCCCAAACACCCCAGAGGATCCCCATGTCTGACCTCGAAACCCGACCTCCGGCAGCAGACGCCGGGAATGGGCTCAAGCGCAACGCCATAGGCACCGGCGGCATCGCCTTCCTGGTGATCTCCGCGGCAGCCCCTCTCACCGTTATGGCCGGCGTGGCACCTGTAGCCATCGGCGTTGGGGGCATAGGCGCCCCCATGGGCTACGCCATTGCCGGAGCGGTCCTGCTGGTCTTCGCCGTCTCCTTCATGGCCATGACCAAACACGTCAAAGCCGCTGGCGGCTTCTACACCTACATCACCTTGGCCATGGGCAAAACCGTGGGCCTGGCCTCAGCCATCCTGGCGATCGTTTCCTATAACTGCCTGCAAATCGGCGTCTACGGACTGTTCGCCGTCCAGACCCAAGCCATGCTCCTCGCACTCTTCGGCTGGGACGTGCCCTGGCCTGCCGTCGCTTTGGTAGCAATCGCGGCCGTTTGGTTCCTGGGATACCGGGGCATCGATGTTGGCGCGAAAGTCCTCGGCGTCCTGCTTATCGCCGAGACTGCGATCCTGGCCATCATGGGATTCGGAATTCTTGCACGTGGCGGCGCTGAAGGCATCAGTTTCGCCTCGTTCTCCCCCGAGCATGCCTTCACTCCGGGTGTCCTGGCCATCCTGGCTGTCTGCTTTGCTGCCTTCATGGGCTTCGAGTCCACCGTGCTGTACCGCCGCGAAGCGCGTAATCCGGACAAGTCCGTTCCCCGGGCAACCTACATCGCAGTGGGTTTCATGTCCGTGTTCTACGCCTTCATTGTGTGGACCGTCATCCAGGCCTACGGCGATGGAAACGTGGTTGTTGCCGCCGGGGAGCTGGCCGATGGAATGTTCTTTGCCACCATCAACCAGTACGTGGGCCCATGGGCGGAAGTCGTCATGTACGTGCTGATCGTGACCAGCGTTTACGCCTCCCAACTGGCTTTCCACAACGCCATCAACCGCTACGTGTACATGCTCGCCAAAGACGGCGTGCTCCCCGCGTTCCTCGGCAGGACGCACCCCAAGTACAAATCACCGCACCGTGCAGGGCAGATCCAGACCATTCTCGCCGCCGTCGTCATCAGCATTTGTGCCATCGCCGGTGCGGATCCCTACAAGCAGCTGCTCATCTGGGTCAACACGCCGGGCATCTTCGGGATCGTGGCCCTGCAGGGACTGGTGTCGGTAGCTGCATTCATCTACTTGCGGCGTAACCCTGCCGCGGCCACGCACCGTTTCCTCATCCCCCTGAGCGTGACCTCGGCCATCCTGCTGTTCGGCGTGGTGGCACTGATCGCCATCAACATCGAACTCCTCACCTTTGCCGATGCGCTGACCAACACCATCTTGCTCCTGGTCGCGCCCGTTGTTTTCCTTGCCGGCCTACTGGTTGCCCGCAGGCTTCGCACCACCCGCCCCGACGTCTTTGCCCGGATTGGAAGCTTTGAAACCCATGACTCCTGACCTCATTGTCCTTGCCGACACCATTCACACGATGGATGAGCGACACCAGGACCAGTCGGTCCAGGCCGTCGCCGTCAGCGGCGGGTTGATCACCGCCGTCGGCAGCCGCCAAGACGCCAGGGACTGGCAACAGGCGGACACACGGGTGGTGGACCTCGGTAACGCGACGCTCACGCCCGGGTTGGTGGACTGCCATATGCACCCGGTGTTCGGCTTGGACCTGACAATCGGCGTCGACCTTGCCGGCGCTACGTCGCTGGATGAAGTCCTCACATTCCTGCGCGGAGAAGCAGCAGACGACGGCGGCTGGTTGCGCGGATGGGGACTAAACCCGAACGCTTTCGGAACTGTACCGTTGCACCGCAGTGTGCTGGACACCGTCACCGGGGACCAGCCCGCGCTTATTCGCTTGTTCGATGGTCATTCGGCATTGGCAAACAGCCGCGCCCTGGAACTGGCCGGAGTCCATGGCCGATTCGAATTCGACCAAGCCTCTGAGGTGGTCTGCGACGCGGACGGCGTTCCCACGGGGCTCCTGCTCGAAGCTGCGGCCATGGAATTGGTGCAGCGACACATCCCGCAAGAGTCCTTCGCCCAACGTAAAACGCGACTCGCCGAGCTCCTGGGGGACTTCGCCCGCTCGGGCCTGACGGGCGGCCACATCATGGACCACAGCGAGGAATCCACCGCACTCTTCCAGGCATTGGAGGCGGACGGCGAACTCCCGCTGCGGCTTCGGACCGCGCCGTGGTGCATGCCGGGCAGTGGTGAGGCCGAATGGAAAGAGCTGGCCCGCAGCATCGGCACCGGGGGCCGGCGCTGGTCCATTGAGGCCATTAAGCTCTTCGTCGATGGCACCGTGGACAACGGAACAGCCTGGCTCTACGAAGCTGATATTCACGGCCAATCCACCGCACCGTTCTGGCCGCGGCCCGAGGAATACTCCGCCGCCGTCCGGTACTTTGCCTCCCGCGGAATTCCCACAGCCACACACGCTATCGGCGATGCCGGGGTGGACCATGTATTGGAGGCCTTGGAATCGCTGCGAAACAACGTTCCTGCCGACATCCTGCACCGAACCGTCCACAGGATCGAGCACATTGAAACAGTGCCCGATGAGCTGGTGGCACGCTTCAAGGGCGCAGGCGTGGTGGCCAGCATGCAGCCGACCCATTGCACCCACTACTCACTTGCCGATCACAGCGACAACTGGTCTACGCGCCTTGGCTCGGAGCGGGCGGACCGGGCATGGCGCTGCCGTGATCTTCGCGACGCCGGAGTGACTCTGGGTATCGGCTCTGACTGGCCGATCGCGCCCTACGAGCCGCTTCCAATCATCGCGGACGCCCAGTTGCGCCGTCGTTCGGGGAATCCGGAGCAGGAGCCCATCGCACCGTCCCAGGCCCTCACAGCGCTCCAAGCTCTGGAGGGATACACCTGCCACGCAGCGAAAGCTGCAGGCCAGTGGGACGTTTCGGGCTCCATCACCGTGGGCAAGCGCGCCGATTTCACGGCGTTCGAGCTCGATCCCCTGACCACTGCCCCGGACGAATTCGCAGCAGGCAGCGTGCTGGGGACGTTTGTGGACGGGGAAATCCAATTCATGTTGGAGCGGCAGGCTTAGCCGGCCTTTCCGGGGACGAGCGGCTACATCCTGTTCTTCGTCTTGGCCGTGGCCGGTGCGGTCCACGGGTCTTCGGGCCAGGGATGCCTGGGGTAACGCCCATGCATCTCGGCCCGAACCTGGGAGTAGGGACCGGACCAAAAAGAGGCGAGATCGTCCGTGACGGCCAGCGGCCTTCCTGCCGGGGATAGCAAGTGAAACAGCACGGGGACCCTACCCTCCACGAGACGCGGCGTGCGGTCCCAACCGAAGCATTCCTGAAGCTTGACCGCCACAACGGGGCGGCCGTCGTCGTGACCACCGCCGCTGCTGTCCGAAACCTCGGGGTATTCGATCCGGACACGCGAACCACTCGGCACCGCCAAGCGCTCCGGCACGAGGTCTTCGAGCCGGGCAGCCTCCGGCCATGGGAGCAGGCGCCTCAAAGGGTCGACGAGGTTGATGGAACTTACCGAGGCGCCGGCGGCAATCGCTTCCAGCTCCGGGCCCAGCCAGTCCTCCAGCGTGGACAGCAGCGCGGCTTCGCGGACGTCGGGCCAGGGACTTCCGAGCTCACGGTGCAGCAACGCAAGGCGGCGGCGCAGGGCATCAGCTGCGGTCGACCAGCCGATCATGGACAAACCTGCCTTCGCCAACGCCTCGGAAACGGCATGACGCCCGGACTCGGCGCTGGGACGGATGGGCGTCGAGGACAAGACGATGGCTCCCATGCGGCGCTCCAGCCTGGCCATTACCCGGCCTTGGTCAAACTTCGCCCGCACCGTCTCCGTGAGGAGATCCGGCGCGGCAGCTTCCGCCATTTCAAGCGACAAGGGCGCGGCGGAACGGATGACCGCACCGGTGCCGGCGGCATCACGTCCCTGGGCGCGCGACACCTCGGCAACCGCGAGCCAATCGTGCCCGGACAGTGAACTGCCAGTGGGGAGCCCGGCCCGCGTCCCTGACGAGAGCAAGTACGTGGATGATCCATCGCCGGGTACACGCCTGGCCACGCGGTCAGGGAAAGCCAACGCCACCACAAAACCGGGCGCTTCCTTCGCCGTGACACCGGCAGGCGGTGTGGGATGCACGACGGCGGCAACCTCCTGCCGTACCCGCGTCTCCTTCTGTATCAACGACTCCATCCGCCTGACGTCTTCCGCGAAACGTCGGGCGCCCGGATCTGATCCGGAACGCAGCGCCGTAAGCAGCTTCGTGAGGTCAGCGCCGGGTGCCCTTTGATCGCCGGCAACGAGTGCTACTGTTTCAGCCGCTGCGCGTTGGCCCACAACAGCCGATCCATCCAACAAGGCACGGGCGAGCCGGGGGTCGGCTGGGATGCGCGCCAGGGTCTTACCCGCGGCAGTGACTGTTCCGTCGCGTGTAACAGCACCCAGTTCGCGGAGGACCTCCACGGCATCCTTTATGGCCGCGGCTGGTGGTGCGTCCGGCAGCTGCAATCCTGAACCGCCGGGCGCGCCCCAGCAGGCAAGGACCAAGGCAGCGCTGGTGAGGTCTGCAACGGAGATTTCGGGGGTCTGATGTGCCGGAGCTGCAGCATAGGCTTGCTGGTCATAGCAGCGAACCACCGTGCCCGGTCCTTGTCTCGCTGCGCGACCGGCGCGTTGATCTGCCGAAGCACGCGAACAGGAGACGGTCACGAGGCCGGACATTCCGCGCCCGGCGTCCCGTCGTGGTTCCCTTGACAGACCGGAATCGATGACCAACCGTACGCCGGGAACGGTCAGGGACGATTCAGCCAACGACGTGGACACAATGATCCGGGGCGGCCCGCCGGGTTCACGGCCGGATACTGCCCGGTCCTGGGCTTCCGGACCTATCTGTCCGTGCAGCTCGAGCACCTCCACACCTTGTGGCAGCTGACCGCGAAGACGAGTGGCGACGTCGGAAACTTCCCGGGCTCCCGGGAGGAAAACCAGTGCGTCTACCTCGGGATTCCGGCTCAGGGCCGCTGCGTAGGATGTCGCGGCCGTGTGGGCCACATGATCAAGGAAACCTCGGGAGACGCCGCGGGTATCCAGTCGATGCTCCCGGGCCGGAGCCCACAGAACCTCCAGCGGGTACAGCGCGGAAGGGCAGTCGACGACGGGAGCCGGCCCACCGCCGTCGAGCCCTGTCCCAAGCAGCTCTGCGAAACGCGGGGCGTCGAGGGTTGCCGACATGGCCACCAGCGTGAGGTCACCGCGCAACTCACGAACCTCCGCGAGCATGCCGACCAGGAGATCCGTTTCGAGTCCACGTTCGTGGACCTCATCCAGGACCACGGCGTGGACGTCTTCAAGGCCGGGGTCAGTCAGAAGACGTCGAAGGAGAATGCCTGGCGTGACGAATTCGACCACGGTGTCCTGGCTGACTTTGCTTTCACCTCGGACGGTATAGCCCACCCTGCCACCCAGGCGGCTTCCGTCCAACGTGGCCAGGCGGCGTGCGGCTGAGCGGGCGGCCACACGCCGTGGTTGAGTAACGACGACGCGTGGTTGGCCAGGGTTCTGTTCGGACACGAGATTGGCGAGCAGCGGCGGAACCAGTGTGGTTTTTCCTGTGCCGGGCGGCGCCTGGACTACTGCCGTTCCGCCGTCGCCTTGGTCTTGCAAGGCGTTAGCAAGCTTGGCGAGGGATTCCGCAAAGACCAGTCCCGTACCGATGGCGTCCAGTCTGAAAGTCACCAGACCATTGTCCCTGCTGCGTGGTGCAGAAAAGGCCACGCCCCATAGACGGGGGCGTGGCCTTTCTCATGATGCTGCTCTAGGAGTGCTGTGCATCTAGCCGATAGTGGAGGCGTCGATGACAAAGCGGTAGCGGACATCGGAGGCAAGAACGCGTTCGTAGGCGTCGTTGATCTTGCTGGCCGGAATGACCTCGATCTCGGCGCCAAGGCCGTGCTCCGCGCAGAAGTTCAGCATTTCCTGGGTTTCGCGGATACCGCCGATCGCGGAACCGGCGAAGCGGCGGCGACCCATAATCAGCGAGAACACGTTGACCGGCAGCGGCTCGGCGGGCGCGCCAACGTTGACCAGCGTGCCGTCGAGCGTGAGCAGCTGCAAGTAGGCGCTGATGTCGATGGAAGCGCTGACAGTGTTGATGATGAGGTCGAAGGTGCCGGCGAGCTGTTCGAACGTGGCGGGGTCGCTTGTGGCGTAATAGTGGTCCGCGCCCAACTTGAGACCGTCCTCCATCTTCTTCAGCGACTGCGAGAGCACTGTTACCTCGGCACCCATGGCGTCGGCGATCTTGACGGCCATGTGGCCGAGCCCGCCAAGGCCGACGACGGCAACCTTCTTACCGGGACCGGCGCCCCAGTGGTGCAAAGGCGAGTAGGTGGTGATGCCGGCGCACAGCAACGGTGCGGCGACGTCGAGGTCCAAACCTTCCGGGATGGTGACGACGAAGTCCTCATTCACCACGACGCTGCTGGAGTACCCGCCCTGCGTGATGGTGCCGTCACGGTCAACGGCGCCATAGGTACCCACGTTTCCCTGAAGGCAGTACTGTTCCTCACCGGCAAGGCAGTTCTTGCACTCCTTGCAGGAGTTCACCATGCAGCCGACGCCGACACGGTCGCCCACCTTGTGCTTGGTGACATCCGAGCCAACCTCGGTGACGATGCCGGCGATTTCGTGGCCCGGGGCCAAGGGGTACTGTTGCGGGCCCCAGTCACCGCGAACAGTGTGGATGTCCGAATGGCAGATGCCGGCGAACTTGATATCGATGTGGACGTCGTTCGGACCGACCTCGCGACGTTCGATGGTGGTCAGGGTCAGGTCGCCCGTGGCCGAGGGGGCAGCGTAAGCGTTAGCGGTAGGCATGTTTCTCCTGCGTGGTGAACGTTGTTGGATGTTTCCATCTAACCTCCTTTCCCTGAGTGAAAGGAGTTACTGCTGTTAGGGGTAATGACAGGGACTCCCTTAGCGGGCCAAAGGTCATACCGTTGAAGCATGGACAACCGGACAGAGACGCGCGATTTCCTCTCCACGCGACGGGCGAAGATCACGCCTGAGCAAGCGGGACTGGCCGCCTATGGCGGCAACCGCCGCGTACCGGGCCTCCGCCGCGGCGAAGTTGCCATACTGGCCGGAGTCAGCGTGGAGTACTACACGCGCCTGGAGCGGGGAAATCTCGCAGGCGTCTCGGAAAGCGTCTTGGAATCCCTGGCGAACGCCCTGCAGCTCGACGACGCCGAACGCGCCCACTTGTACGACCTTGCCCGCGCTGCAAGTGAAGGTGGCAGGTCACGACGCCGGCCGGTACGGAAACAGGTCATCCGGCCTGGCGTGCAACTCACCCTCGATGCGATCAGCGGTTCCCCTGCCTTTATCCGCAACGGTCGCCTGGATCTGCTGGCAACAAACGCCCTGGGGCGTGCTTTGTACTCAGATATTTACGACAGTCCGGCCGGGCCGCCCAATCATGCCCGTTTCCTCTTTCTCGATCCTCGCAGCCGGGATTTCTATACGGATTGGGAACGGGCGGCTAACGACACGGTGGCCATTATGCGGACCGAGGCGGGCCGCGATCCCTACGACCGGGGCCTCAGCGACCTTGTGGGTGAGCTGTCCACGCGCAGCGAGGAATTCCGGGTTCGTTGGGCATCCCATAACGTTCGCCAGCATTACACCGGTAAGAAGCACTTCCGGCATCGGATAGTTGGCGATCTGCATTTGTTGTACGAAGCCCTTGAGCTGTCCGCCGATGCCGGTTTGACCCTAACGGTCTACAACGCGGAACCCGGCACGGGTACGGCGGATGCCCTGCAGCTGCTCGCAAGCTGGGCCGCGACGACCCTCGCCATTCCTGAGGATGCCGGGGACCTCCGAAACATTCACAACAAGTAATCCAGCCATCAACTTCTACTCATTCGTCAACTTCACGCCGGAGGGCAAACGCTTCACGTCACCGACGGGGTCTGCTTGGTGCAGGCGCGCGGTGGTGAGGTCCAAGTGGTCCAGCATGGCGTCGTCTCGGAGCCGTCTGTGAGGCACGCGGTTTCCCACATGGCCAGGTGACTCATGAAGTGGTCCGGAGCCGCGCCGTGCCAATCCCATTCGCCGGGCGGCGTGTAGACGGTTTGGCGATGCCCACGCTGTAGGCATCCGACGCCAGCATTTTCCGTTGGTTACCGCCGAATGCCCCCTTCTTTGCCGTCATACAGAAGGGTCATTGCAGAGGAGCTAATAATGTCAGAGCTCCATGACAGGGTTGGTTTATGGGAGCAATCGGGCAGGTCGTGGCACGGCGGGCGGGTTCGCCGCGCGCCGATGCGCTGCTGCGTCAGCGATCCCTGGGCGTCCCTGTCCGGACGGCCACATTGAGGGGTTCGACGGCGGCCGACACTTTCGCGGGTAGCCCTCGAGGCGCTGGGCTGCTTCCCGGATTGGAGTCTTTGAGCGGCTTACCGGATTTCAGCACCGGTGACGGCGTGAACTCCTTGGACGCTGCGCCTGGTTTGCCTTTAGTCTTGGCGGCCGACATCAAGCGCAGAGCAAGTCTGATCGAAGCCAGCCGGCCTTCACCCTGTGCTGTGGGCCAGCCGCTTGAGCAGGCGAGCGAAGCCCTGGGGTTGCTTCGTGAATCCGTAGTCGATGAGGCGGGGTTGTTTGGTTTTGTTGAGGCTGCCGATTTCGCGGGTAGGGTCGAGGAGATCTCCCGGTCGTTGGAGTACTTGCAGGTCGTCGCGGCGCAGGCGGTGGAACGGACTCGGAAAGAAGCACAGCAAGCGTCGCCGGGGGCGTCCGGGTTCGGGGCCGGGCCGGGATGGCGGACGGGGTGGACTGAACCGGAGCCAGCATCCGAGGTGGCGCCAGGAAACGATGTGGGGCCAGGACCCGAGGTGGCGCGGGTTTCCGTTGGTGAAGCACGCTCCATAAGCGCAGGAGCTTCCGTGGCTGGGGCCAGTTCCGGAGTCGGGGCGGGTTCCGGAGGGCGGGCCGCCGTTTCAACAGTGAGTCCTTTGGATGACGGGTACCGGAATGCCGCTGAGTTCCTTCGGGCCCGGTTGCGGATCAGCATCGGGGAAGCCCGGCGCAGGCTCGCCCTCGCGGCCGATGTCCTGCCCCAGACGGGAATCGCAGGGCAACAGATCCCGGCCCGCCGCGAAGTGTTGGCCGACGCCCTGGCCTCAGCCCTGGTACCGTCCCGTTCGGCGACGATCATCAGCGCCGCCCTGGACACCGTCCGGCAACTCACCGATGAGGACACCATCACCCGGATGGAACACGCCCTCACCACCACCGCGATGGAATCCGACCCGGACTTCGTCACCAAAATGACCAAACGCTGGACCGACAGGATCGACCAGGACGGTACCGAACCATCCGAAGAAGTCCTCCGCCAACTCCAAGGCGCGTTCCTCCGCCGCCGACGCCGCCACGGACTCCACCACCTCGAAATCTTCGCCACCGCCGAACAATACGAAACCCTCACCACCGCCATGAACACCGCCACCAACCCACGACTCACCACCGGCAACCATCCCACCGGCAACCATCCCACCGGCACCAATCCCATCGGCAGCAAGCCCAGCGGCCCGGACCTGGACCGCCGCAGCCGGGCCCGGAAACTCCTCGACGGCCTCGTCGGTGCCTGCGCCCTGGCGATGACCACCGGGAAACTGCCCTCCAACGGCGGACTCCGACCCCAACTCACCGTCACCATCGACGAACGCGACCTCTTCGAACAAGTCAACGACCACCAACGACTCAGCACCGGCACAGCAACCTTCACCGGCCCGATCCACCCGAACACCATCCGCAAAATCGCCTGCGACGCCGACATCATCCCCGTCCTCCTCGGAACCGACTCCCGCGTCCTGGACATCGGCCGCACCACCCGGATCTTCCCACCCCACATCCGCAAAGCCATCACCGCCCGCGACGGCGGCTGCGCCTTCCCCGACTGCACCATCCCAGCACCCTGGTGCGAAGCCCACCACACCACCTACTGGTCCCACGGCGGCACCACTTCAACCAACAACGGCACCCTGCTCTGCAGCCACCACCACCACCTCATCCACAAAGAACAATGGCGCATCGACATCACCACCGGAGTCCCCTGGTTCATCCCCCCACCCCACCTCGACCCCCAACAAACACCACGACGCAACCACCACCACACACCCCAGAGAACATAGAAATGTCGTGATTTGTCAGCTCTGCTGGTCTGCCAATTCTGCGATCTTCCGCTCCAGCGCGCTCCGTTCGGCGGCGTTCGAACACAGGCTGAGTGCTTCGACGAGGGCTGCCTTGGCCTCCACGAGACGGCCCAGCCGGGCAAGGAGTTCGCCTCGCACTGTCTGCACGAGGTGTGAGCCATGCAGCCCACCCCTCTCTGCAAGGGCTTCCACGAGGTGAAGCCCTACGGCCGGACCCGCAGCCATGGCAACCGCGACTGCATGATTCAGTTCAATGACGGGCGATGGAACCAAACGTCCCAGTGCCTCGTACAGGATGACAATTCGTTGCCAATCCGTGTCCTCTGCTGCCCGCGCCACCGCGTGGCATTCCGCAATGGAAGCCTGCAATCCGTAGGCGCCAAGACCGCGGCCGGCCGCCACCGCCGTCGAAAGTGCCGCCCGGCCCCGGCGTATCGCAGACTGGTCCCACCGGCGCCGATCCTGGTCTTCGAGAAGGACAGGTTGACCGGCTGCGTCGAGCCTGGCCGGGAAACGTGCGGACGTCAGTTCCATCAGGGCCAAGAGGCCAAAGACTTCGGGCTCAGGGGCCAGCCGAACCAAAACCCGTCCCAGACGACGTGCTTCGCTGGCCAGTTCCGTGCGCATCCAGGAGTCGCCGCCGGACGCAAAGGCACCTTCCGAGAAAATCAGGTAGAGCACCTGCAGCACTGATCCCAGCCGCTCCGGTATATCAGTTTTCTCGGGCACCACGAACGGCACGTGCGCCGCTGTCAGGGTCTTCTTGGCTCGTGTAATGCGGGCTTGGACGGTGGGAACGGGGACCAGGAACGACTTGGCAATCTCCTCCGTGCCCATACCGCCCACGACTCGAAGAGTCAGCGCAATTCGCGACTCTTTGGACAACACGGGATGGCAGGAGACGAACATCAATGCGAGGACGTCGTCATCGATGGCATCCGGATTGAACAAAACGTCCATGCCCGGTTCCTCCTCTGACAGGTCACGGGCCAACAATGCGTACTTTTCGTCGCGAACAGCACGACGCCGGAACGAATCGATCGCCCGGCGCCGGCCGGCCGTAAGGAGCCAACCCGCCGGCTCTGCGGGGATGCCATTGACGGACCAGGACACGAGAGCTTCTGCCAGCGCTTCCTGTGCCAGGTCCTCTGCCAAAGTAAAGTCGCCGGTATAGCGGGCAAGGGCGCCGACGATGCGGGCGGATTCGCTCCGCCACACCGCTTCGACGGCGGCCCTTGCCTCATTGCTGCTCACGACGGTCGTTGATGACCGGGGTTCCGGCGGCGAATCTCAGAGCTGGCCGGTCTGCTCGCGCCATGCGCGTTCCTTTTGAATCCATTCGTTGTCCTGAGGGAACTCGTCAATGCTGGTGACGCGACGGATTTCGGTCTTGGTACCTGCAGTCATTGGCGCACGCTTCGCCCATTCGATCGCTTCTTGCTTGGAAGCTACGTCCAGGATGTAATAGCCGCCGAAGAGTTCTTTCGTTTCACCGTAGGGGCCGTCACTGACCACCGGGGTTTCACCGGTGAAGTCCACCACCACTCCGTCCTTGGCATCGTCCAGGCCTTCGGCGGCCAAGAGGACTCCGGCGCGGATCAGCTCGTCATTGAATTTGCCCATTGCCTCGAGGATCTCGTTGAAATCGATGTTCTCGAACTTGGCGTAGGAAGCGTCGTCTGCCCGCATGATCAACATGTATTTCGCCATTTGACTCAATCTCCTGTGTCGTGGAAAGCCGCCCTTCGACCTTCTCATCCATAGGTCGAACCGCGCGAGCAGAAATCGACAACTGGTTGAAACAAATTCCTGGTTCTTTGTTGGCGTCACCGGCGTACCCTGAAGGGACGGTGGGAAACGATTCTGTTGAGTCCACCGGTAAGTGGTTCGAGGCATCATGGCACCGGAACGTTCGTCCGATGGAATTCAGCCGGACCGGGGTGCCGCCCGGACGGTCCTTTCGTACTCCGCACTCCTGAAGTCTGTACGTAGTGCCGGATTGCTGAAGCGCCGCAGAGGGTTTTACATCACGGTCTTTGTGATCCTGATGGTGGCTTGGGCGGGAACCTGGAGTGGGTTGATTTTGCTGCGGGACACTTGGTTCCAGCTTCTTATTGCGGCCGGAATGGGCGTGGTCCTCACCCAGTTCGCGTTCCTGGCCCATGAAGCCGCGCATCGGCAGGTGTTCAAGTCCAAGGGCTTGAATGAGTGGTCCGCGCGGCTTGTTGGTACAGGCCTGGTGGGTATCAGCTATTC
This sequence comes from Paenarthrobacter sp. TA1.8, assembly GCF_048595705.1. Lineage (NCBI taxonomy): Bacteria > Bacillati > Actinomycetota > Actinomycetes > Micrococcales > Micrococcaceae > Paenarthrobacter > Paenarthrobacter sp. TA1.8. The sequence goes on along the minus strand of NZ_CP184287.1, from coordinate 2,345,240 downwards.
AATGTGGGCGCAGAAACACACCCGTCACCACAACTTTCCCAATGTGATCGACAAGGACCCGGATATCCATACCGGCGCAATCGCGTTTCATCCCGAAGCGGCAAGCTCGCGCCGGGGGGTGATGGTTCATGTCACCCGCAAGCAAGGCTGGTTGTTGTTTCCCTTGCTGTTCTTCCTGGGCGTCAGCCTGCACATTGATTCCCTGAAGTATCTGCTGCACCAGAGACAAGTCGATCACCGCTGGGTGGAGATCCCTGTCATCATGCTTCGACTCCTCGTGGTTCCGTTCCTGGTTTTCGCGTTGCTGCCGTTAGGTATGGCGTTCGCTTTCCTCGGAGTTCAGTTGGGTGTCTTCGGTTTTTATATGGGTGCGTCTTTCGCCCCAAACCACAAAGGCATGCCAATACTGCCCGGTTCAACCAGGGCAGACTTCCTCAACCGTCAGGTGCTCACTGCCCGGAACATCTCCGGTGGCCGATTCATGGACACGCTGATGGGCGGACTGAACCGGCAGATTGAACACCACCTCTTCCCGGACATGCCTCGCCCCTACCTGCACCGCGCGTCCGGCATCGTGAAGGAGTGCTGCGGCGAACTGGGCATTCCTTATACCGAAACCAGTTTGTTGGCGTCTTACACGGCGGTAGTGAAGTACTTGGATGACGTCGGACTCTTCGCGGGTGAACCTTTCGAGTGCCCGGTCATGGACCAGTTCCGGCCGCGATAAGGGCATCCCGGGGCGCCGCAACAAGGATCCCCCGGATACGTCCGGGGGATCCTTATGCGGACGGGTTTCGCGCAGTGGTCTTAGCGCCCGCCTCCTCCGATGACACCGGCTTCAACGGCTTTGGTCACGGCATCAGCTTCGGCTTGTGTGAGCTTGCCGTCCGTGACCGCCTTGTCCAGCTTGGTCTTCAGGGCCGCGGAACGTTCAACTTGGCCCGCGGCTCGAATTTCTTCCAGTGCAGCGGTGACCTTGGCTTCGTCTACGCCCAATGCTTCAGCGAGCGACTTCGCCAGGGCGGCATCCTGTGCCGTACGGTCCGGCTTGGTTCCTTCCGCTCCTTCGGCGGGCGGCGTGGTGGGTTTGTTTGCCTCACGGAACGCCTTCAAGGCTTCGGTGACCTTGGCCTCGTCCACACCGAGCTTGGTGGCCAATTCAGCTGCTATTTGTCCCCGATCGCGTCCGTGCCCGCCAGGCTTTCCGCCACGATCTGAGGGGGTGGTTGCATCCCCGGACGACGTGGTGCCAGGGGTCGACGTAGTGCTCGGCGACGGCGTGGTGGCCGCCGTCGCGATGCTGGTTGCACCAAGTCCTGCGCCTAGTGCCAGAGCTCCGGCTGCCATGCCCAGGCTGATTCTCTTGATTTTCAACATATGCCTCTCCTCAATGAGCCGCTAGTACGGCTGGTGTCTGAGGGACGGTCAATGGTTCCGTCCTCTTAACACCATGAGAGACCCACCACAGCCCCGGCTGTTTCGAACCTGTCATTGGGCTGTGAAAATGAACCGGTTTCTGTGAGGGCTGTCCTCAGCGGACGGCGGGCTCAGCGGCCGCGGTCCAGCGCGTCCAGCAACCTCTTAACCGATCCGCCCAGATTCCAGTCCTTGGCCAGTTGCTCAAGTTCAGTGCGAGCCTCTCCTGTGACGGGGCGCAGTTCAGCGCCTGCTTCTTCCAGCGTCGGCACCTTCAAGTCGCGCACGACATTCACGACGGCGGGCGCCACCTTAAGATAGTCAGCCGCCGCGGACAGCTTGGCCCGGACGGAAGCCGACAACCCGCCGTCGGGGACTTCCGCCGCCTCAAGAAGTCCCTGCAATGAACCGTGCGTGCCAAGCAACGACGCCGCCGTCTTTTCGCCGATGCCGGCGACTCCGGGCAGCCCGTCGGAGGCATCGCCCCGGAGTGTTGCGTAGTCGGCGTATTGCTGGGGCAGGACACGGTACTTGCCCACCACGACGACGTCCGTGAGGACTTCCAGGTTCTTCATGCCGCGCGCCGTGTAAATGATGCGGATCCCACGGTCGTCATCCACGAGCTGGAAAAGGTCGCGGTCACCGGTAACCACGTCCGTCGGGAAGGTCGCCAGGCTCGCATAGGTCCCAATAACGTCATCAGCCTCATGCTCGTCAACTCCCACCACAGCGATCCCGGCAAGGTCCAGTACTCGGCGGATCATGGGAATCTGCGCCTCAAGCGGGTCAGGGACAACCTCTACATCCGGACCATTCGCAACGATCTCCGCGACCCTGTGCGATTTATAGCTGGGAATCAGGTCAACGCGCCATTGCGGGCGCCAATCGTTGTCCCAGCAGGCGACCAAGTGCGTGGCTTCGTAGTCGGTGGTGAGGCGGGCGATCATGTCCATCAGTCCCCGCACAGCGTTCACGGGCGTTCCGTCGGAACGGCGGATTGAGTCGGGTACACCGTAGAAGGCGCGGAAATACAAGGAGGCAGTGTCCAAGAGCATCAGTCGCGGCATACCTGATCCTGACATGCCCATGGTTCAATCCGCCGGAAGCTACACAAGGTTCCGTCATAAGACTCTTCAAGGACTTGAACACGGGTGTGAGCCGCATTACGATTATCTGAGCGATAATAGAATACGTTGTTCTATTATCGAACATCGTAACGAGATAGCCCACAAAGAAGTGAGGAAAGCCTGTGCAGTTCCACCACCACGGTTACGTATCCGGTGACCCTCGAGTCGAGCCGGCCGACGGCGTCGGAATTAACCGCCCAGCCGAGCTTCCCGACGAAGTTGACGTCCTTATCGTGGGCACGGGCCCGGCCGGCATGCTGACCGCGGCACAGCTTTCCCAGTTCCCTGACGTCACCACACGAATCATTGAGCGCCGCCCCGGGCGGTTGGCCATCGGCCAAGCCGACGGCATCCAAGCCCGCAGTGTCGAGACTTTCCAAGCCTTCGGTTTTGCAGAGCGGATCACTGCCGAGGCGTACCGCATCACGGAAATGGCGTTCTGGAAGCCGGACCCGGCCGACCACTCCCGGATCGTCCGGGCCGCTCGGGCAGTGGATGATCCCGCCGGGATCAGCGAGTTCCCTCACCTGATCGTCAACCAGGCCCGGGTCCTGGACTACTTCGCAGAATTCATGGCCAACTCCCCCACACGCATGACACCGGACTACGGCTACGAGTTCCACAGCCTCAACGTCACCGGCGAGGGCGACTACCCGGTGGAGGTGACCCTTGGCCACACATCCGGGTCCAACGAGGGCCAGGAACGGGTCATTCGCGCCAAGTATGTGGTGGGCGCAGACGGAGCGCGCAGCAAGGTCCGCGAGTCCATCGGATGCCACCTGGCCGGCGACCAAGCCAACCACGCATGGGGTGTCATGGACGTCCTTGCCGTCACCGACTTCCCTGACATCCGCACCAAGTGCGCCATTCAGTCCGGCGCTGGCGGCAGCATCCTGCTGATCCCCCGCGAAGGCGGCCACCTGTTCCGCATGTACGTCGACTTGGGCGAAGTCAACCCAAATGACAAAGGCGCCGTGCGCAAAACCACTATCGAACAGATCATCCAGAAAGCCAACGACATCCTTCACCCGTACACCCTGGACGTGCGCAACGTGGCCTGGCACAGCGTTTACGAGGTAGGCCACCGGCTCACGGACAGGTTCGACGACGTTCTGCCGGAGGAGCGCGGTACGCGCACCCCGCGGGTGTTCATCACCGGCGATGCGTGCCACACCCACAGCGCCAAAGCCGGACAGGGCATGAACGTGTCCATGCAGGACGGCTTCAACATCGGCTGGAAACTCGGCCACGTCCTCGAGGGCCGCAGCCCCGAAAGCCTGCTGGACACCTACTCGGCTGAACGCCAGGTAGTGGCGAAGAACCTCATCGACTTCGACAAGCAGTGGTCCACACTGATGGCCAAGAAGCCCGAAGAATTCGAAGACCCCGCAGAACTGGAGACTTTCTACACCAGTACCGCCGAGTTCCCGGCAGGTTTTATGACCCAGTACGCGCCCTCAATGCTGGTAGCGGAGGCACGGCATCAGGAGCTCGCCACGGGCTTCCCTGTGGGTAAACGCTTCAAATCGGCCCCCGTCCTGCGGGTCTGCGATACCAACCCCATGCACCTTGGGCACCACGCCAAAGCGGACGGCCGCTGGCGCATCTATGTCTTCGCTGACGCGGCGCAGGCTGGATCCCAAGGACCTGTGGCGGACTTCGCCGAGTGGATCGCGAACTCGCCGGACTCACCGCTGGCCGCGACGCCGTCGGACGCTGACCGTGACGCTTGGTTCGACGTGAAGGTTATCTACCAGCAGGACCACACCAACATTGATATCAACGCTGTACCTGCAGCGTTCAAACCCACCGTAGGGCCGTTCAAGCTCACCTACCTTGAGAAGGTCTTCGGCACAGACCCCAACAACGACATCTTTGAGCTCCGCGGCCTCAGCCGCGATGGCGTGGTTGTAGTCGTTCGGCCGGACCAGTACGTCGCCCACGTGCTTCCGTTGACAGCGACAGCTGAACTCGGCAACTTCTTTGCCCCGTTGCTGTCAGCAGGGCGTACTGAGGTCACGGCGAAGAAGCCGGGCCTGGTGAGCAATCAGGCATAGCCCGCCGGACGTTTATGGTTTTTGTCCCCGCTTAGGCGTACAACGGGCGTATGGGCAGAAGTCGCGTCGGGGCCCTGATGGTCCTGATGCTCATTGCGTTGTTCCTCAATGGTTGCACCGGTGGTAACGCCGGTCCGTCGCCGTCTCCAACTGCGTCCAGCGCTGCGATTGTTTCGTTGGAGGGCACCATCAAGCGCTTCATGGATGACGGGGTCACGTCTGTAGTCGTGCAGGTCCGCTGGCCGGGCGGAGAATGGTCGAAGGCCTATGGCGTCCGGGACGGCGGGACGAACGAACCAGCACGCCCCGAAGACAGGTTTTCCATAGGTAGTGTCACGAAATCGATGACCGCTGCCGCCGTGATGAAGCTCGTGGACGAAGGCCTCATAGGGCTTGACGACCCGGTGAACGGGATCCTGGAGAGTTTCAACACCCCGTTGAAGCCTCCGGGACCCATCACCGTGCGCCAACTCCTGAGCCACACATCAGGGATGCCTGAATTTCTGTCCGTGTATGAGCAATCCGGGACGCCTAAAGAACTGATAACAAGTGGATTCAGTATGCAGCGCGGACTGGAGATGACTGCAACGTTGCCTTGGGACCCCGGGAACGTTGGGCAGTTCGCGTATTCGAACAGTAACTACCTTGCCCTCGGACAGCTGCTGGAGAAGCTCCGGGCAAAAGCAATTGGGGATGTGCTCAGGGACGACATCTTCCGGCCGCTCGGCCTTGACCGCTCGACCCTTAGTGCACAGGACCGGGAAGCGCAGGACAACCTTCGTACCTATATAGAGGTGGATGGAGAACGCGTGGAGGTCACGCAGGCCGAGCAGTTGATCGGCTTCCCGGGAGGCGGCGTGGTCTCCACCGCTGAGGATGTCAATGACTTTTTCCGCGGCCTTTTCACAGGGGGCTTGATATCTGCCCCAGCCCTCAAGGAAATGAAGACAGTGGAATCCACCAACTACGCCCTCGGACTCATGCGGTGGCGTGACACGTGCTCCTCTTCCGGCTATCGCTACGGTCACCGCGGGAGCGTCACCGGTTACCTCACCACCGCCATGGTGAGTGACGACGGCGACTCTCAGATCGTCGTCGCGATGGCACTGCCCACACTGCCTATGAAAGTCGGCGATCCAGTCACCGCACGCAAGGTGGATCATTACGATTCACAGATGGAATTGGCCGCCAACAAGGCACTGGACCAGTTGTGTGCTTGACTCCAAACGCCCTGGGGTAACGCTGGTCCAACGCCACACCGTGACTGCTGTTCTATAGTGTCGGAGCCGTCAGGCAGAATGTGATTCATGGGGCGTTGGAGCGAAGAGACAGTAATGAAGGCCGCCCCGGACTCGTCCTCGCTTGCAGCAGCACGGAAACTTGCGCATCCCGGCCCGTGGTCCGACTCAGGCAGCAACGATGTCCTTGTATGGGGAAAGTGCCAAGGCAGCGGGAAAACGCCATATCAAGTGAGCGTGGACATCATCGCACCCGCCTACCGGTGCTCGTGTCCCAGCCGGAAGTTTCCCTGCAAGCACGCATTGGCACTGCTGCTTCTTTGGTCCCGGGGCGAGGCAGCCGGGGCCGGAGCCGACACCGCTGATTTCGCAAAGGAATGGGCCGATCAACGGGCCGATCGTGCCACGGCAAAAGAACGGCGACAGGCCGAACAACCCGTTGATCCGGAAGCACAGGCAAAGCGGCTCGCCGCCAGGCTCGCCCTTATGGATGCCGGGATCGATGATTTCTCGCGCTGGCTAACGGACCTCGTACGGACCGGACTTGCCGCTGCCCGCAATCAGCCATATTCCTGGTGGGATGGCGTGGCAGCCCGCTTGGTGGACTCCCAGGTTCCCGGTTTGGCCGAACAAGTGCGGGAAATGGCATCCCAAATCCACGGCAGGACGGACTGGGCAGACCATCTTCTCCTTCACGCGGGCCGGTGGTGGGCCCTGACAAAGGCATGGGCAGCAAGAGACGCACTCACACCGGACGAATTCGCTGACGTAAAGGCTGCCCTCGGCTGGGCCACGGCGTCTGCTGACGTACAGGACACCGAGTCGTTGGTGGGCCCGTGGCTGGTGCTCGGAGCCCACCGCAGTGACGACGGACGCCTCCAGCAACAACGGACCTGGCTTCGCGCACCCGACGGCACAACGGTCGTCATCCTGGACTTCGCCGGACAAGGCCAGGGGCTGGCTGCGCCGCAACTCGCGGGAGCGCAGCTTGATGTCACAGTTGCCCGTTACCCCGGCTCAGCGCCACGGCGTGCATTGTTCACCGGACCCATCACCCCGCAGGGCGTGGCCACAAGCCTCGGCACCGGCTACAGCATCCGGCAAGCGCTCGAACAGGAGTCTGCAGCAGTCGCGCGCTCGCCGTGGAGGACCAGCCATCCGGTGATGCTGGAAGGTGTCACCGTCAACCCGCAGGGCATGGGGTGGGTGCACGATCCGAGTGGCGACGCACTTCCCTTGGTGGATGCTCCCCTCGACTCCCTGCTGGCACTGACAGGTGGCCATGCTGCGGATGTATTCGGAGAACTGGAAGATGGCCGCCTGCGTCCGCTGACCGTCGTCGTCGATGGAACGGTGGTGACCCCATGATCTGGTTGGCAGAACTCCGAACAGCGGCCTTGGTGGGAACCGCTCGGCACGACGCCCCCGAGCCGCCCGTCGCGCTGGGTTTTCGTGCGCCGGATAACCTGACCCGCGAGGAATCCCTGCTGGATCAAGCAGCACTGGCCGACGCCGTTACCCGTGCGTCCCGGACAGCATCCTCAGCCCCAGCCCCCGGCCTGGCTTCGCCTGCCCCCGCTGACACGGAGCCCCAAGCCAGCGGTGAGGCCGCCCGGCTCTTGGAGCTATTGCTGACCCAGCCGCCCGTGGGGCTTGAGCTGAGAATCCAGCTGGTAGTGGACTGGCTGAGGTTTGCCGAAGAATCACGACGGCGGGTCCCTCACCGGCTGCTGCCGGCGTTGCTCAATTTGGCGGAGACCAGATCCGCTGTTTTCAGGAGTCTTGAACCGGCAATCGGAACCCGCGGCCGCTGGTTGCAAGAACTTCAGAGCCCGTCCTCACGCGAACCGGCAGAAGAATGGTCTGAACTCGGGAGCGCCGCCGCTGCAGTCGAGCTGGACCGGCTAAGAGGCCGTGACCCGGCAGCTGCGCGCGAGCAGCTCCGTGGGCACTGGACGTCGCTCAGCGCCAGGGAACGCGCGGGCAACCTGGCGCTGTTTGCCGGCAACCTCAATGACGACGACGAAGGTTTGCTGGAACAAGCCTTGGACGACAAAGCGAAGAGCGTACGGGACGTTGCGCTCCGGCTCCTCGACCAACTCCCCGGGAGTGCGCGTGCAGCCCGCATGGCCACCCGGCTCCTACCCCTGCTGCACGCCAAAGGGCTCCTGAACAAGCGCCTGGACATCGATCTCCCTCCGGCCCCTGACCAAGAGGCACTGCGCGACGGAATCCCCGCCGATCCCCGCAGAGGTGAACCTGATCGGCTTGCAAGGTTGGATGTGATCATCCGTGGCGCACCGCTTGAGGTTTGGACATCGGTATCCGGCCGGAACCGGGCGGGCACCGCGGCACTGCTGCAGGGCGAACCGCGCATCATGGAAGCGTTGATCGCCAGCACTGCCGCCCGCGAAGATGCTGAGTGGGCACGCGCGCTGCTGACTGTCAGGACGGACAGAAGGCTGCTGGGTTGCCTCCCTCCCGACGAGCGGGAACATTGGCTGGTGAGGCACGTCCGGGAAAGCGGCGACGAACCGCTGACGCTGGCTCCCCTACTGCAGGACGTACCGCAGCCTTGGTCCGCGCCGTTGGCGGAAGCGGTACTGACACTGATTTCCGGCAAGGACGGCGGCCGCTTGGCAGCGACGCTGGCCGCGGTCCTTCCTACCGCCCTTCCGCCGGCTGCCACCGAACAATGCCGGCAACTTTTGGCACGAACAGACGACGACGCCGTCCGGCGCCGGGTGCTGCGCGATGCCGTCCAATACCAATCATTCAGACAATCCCTGACGGAGGCTTTCCGATGACCGATGCCCAGAATGCAACGGAAGTTCTTCGCGCCCACGCCGAGAATGCGTATGCCGATGAGCTCAGCGCCCTGGCCGCTGTTGATGACCGGCCCCGTCCGCCCAGTTGGCGTCTCTCCCCTTGGGCTGTCACCACCTACATCCTCGGTGGGACGTTGGCCAATGGGGCCGTGATCACTCCAAAGTATCTGGGCTCCGAACGCTTGGTGGAAATCGCCGTGGCGTCACTGGCCACGGACCGCGCCCTGCTGCTGCTGGGCGTTCCGGGAACCGCGAAAACATGGCTTGGAGAGCATCTGGCCGCAGCGATCTCAGGCTCGTCCACTCTGGTGGTTCAGGGCACTGCGGGTACACCGGAAGAAGCCTTGCGTTATGGGTGGAACTATGCGCGTCTGCTCGCGGATGGCCCCTCCCGTGCCGCCATGGTCCCCGGTCCCGTCATGCGGGCCATGGAGACGGGAAGCCTGGTGCGCGTGGAGGAACTTACCCGTATCCCCTCCGATGTGCAGGATTCCCTCATCACCATCCTTAGCGAAAAGACCCTGCCCATTCCCGAGCTCAACGAGGAAGTCCAAGCACGGAAGGGCTTCAACGTGATCGCCACCGCGAACAACCGCGACAAAGGCGTCAACGACCTCTCGTCCGCCCTTCGCCGCCGTTTCAACACTGTGGTCCTGCCGCTCCCGGACAGCATCGACCAAGAGGTGGAGATTGTGACTACCCGTGTTCGCAGTCTCGGTGAGTCCTTGGAACTGCCGGCGGACTTGGCTGCACTTTCCGAGATCCGGAGGGTGGTCACTGTCATGCGCGAACTGCGGTCCGGAGTATCCCAGGACCAGCGCACCAGCATCAAATCGCCATCGGCTACGTTATCCACGGCGGAAGCTATTTCCGTGATGACCAACGGCCTCTCCCTGGCGGCGCACTTTGGAGATGGCACCGTCCGGGCGGACGATGTAGCGGCGAGCCTGGTAGGCGCAGTAATCAAGGATCCTGTCCAGGACCGCGTGATCTGGCAGGAGTACTTGGAGACCGTCGTCCGGAATCGGCCTGAATGGAAAGACCTCTACCGGGCCTGCCGCGACCTCGAATCGCCCAACTAAGACATGACAGACGTTCACATTCTGGGGATCCGTCACCACGGTCCGGGTTCGGCCCATTCCGTTGCTGAAGCCTTGGCAGCCCTTCGACCTGATCTGGTGTTGGTCGAAGGGCCGCCCGAACTTGACCAGGTCATCCCGCTGGTTACGGATCCGGACATGGTTCCTCCGGTCGCCGGCCTGATTTACGCTGTGGACGAGCCCCGTTTGGCCTCCTTCTACCCGATGGCCGGTTTCTCGCCTGAATGGGTAGCAATCCGCTGGGCCCTGACCACCGGTAAGTCCGTGCGTGCCATCGACCTGCCTGCTGCACACACCTTTGCGCTCCGGGTAGCGGAGGAACGTGCTTTATCGGCTTCGGTGGAGGATGATCCCACCGCCACCACTGAGGACGACGGCGGCACCGCCGACACTGTCGAGGAACCTCCAGCTGTCCCGCAGCTGGCTTTCCGGCCCGACGCTATCGGGATGCTGGCCGAGGCTGCGGGGTACAGCGATGCTGAGCGCTGGTGGGAGGACGCGGTGGAACACAGGAACTCGGACCCTGTTGAGCGGTTTGATGCCCTCCTCGATGCGATCTCGGAAATCCGCGGCATGGATCAGCGTCCCGCTGACCATCCTGACGTGGTGGAGAACAATCGCCGGGAAGCTGCCATGCGGCGCATCCTGCGGGCTGCCATGCGGGAAGGGCATGAACGCATCGTTGTAGTGTGCGGTGCCTATCACGCACCGGCATTGGTACCCGCCGGTTTTCCTTCAGCTTCGGCCGACAACAAGGTACTCGCCGGTTTGCCGAAAGCGAAGGTGGCCGTCACCTGGGTTCCCTGGACCTCGAACCGGCTCAGCTTGGGCAGCGGATACGGCGCAGGGGTCACTGCGCCGGGCTGGTATCAACACCTGTTCGCACATTGGATGGGGAACGATCCCACGAGGGATGTGGCAACCACTTGGCTGGTTCGGGTAGCCCATGCGCTTCGTAAAGAGAACCTGGATGCGTCCACTGCGTCGGTGGTAGAGGCCAGCAGGATGGCTACCGCGTTGGCCGCCGTTCGCGGAAGGCCCAGCCCTGGCTTACCTGAATTGGACGATGCCGCGCAGACTGTTCTTTGCGACGGTTCTCCCCTGCCGCTGGCCCTGGTTCACCGCGAACTTACTGTTGGCCGCGAGCTGGGAAACGTTCCGGACTCTGTGCCAACCCTCCCGTTGGCCGCCGACCTCGCCGCTACCCAGCGCAAGCTGCGCATGAAAGCCAGCGCCATGGAAGAAGTCATGGTCCTGGACCTGCGTAAGCCGAACCAGTTGGCACGTTCGGTGTTACTTCACCGCCTTGCGCTGCTGGGGGTGGACTGGGGTCAGCCAACGGACACCGGCCGGACCACCGGCACATTCAAGGAAGCGTGGACCCTCCTGTGGAAGCCTGAATTGGCTGTTTCGGTGGTGGAAGCCAGCCGCTACGGCACCACCGTTGCCTCAGCCGCAAGCACTTTCGTCTCTGAACAGGCGCAGGCAGCCGAAGGCCTGCCGGTCCTTGGCAAACTGTTGGAAGGCTGTCTCCTGGCCGAACTGCCCGACGGCATTGCCGGCGTCGTGTCCGTCCTGGCGGAACGCACCGCACTTCAGCAGGACGCTGCTCCCCTTTTGGAAACCATCGCCCCCTTGGCCCGCACTTGCAGGTACGGCAACGTTCGAGCGGTGGACGTGAGTGATGTTCGGAAGATCCTCGAAGCTACGGTGGTGCGCGCCTGTGTGGGACTGCCCACGGCCTGCGCCGGCTTGGATGACGATGCTGCTGGCGCGATGCGTCGGGCCATTGATTCGGCGCAGGATGGTTTGGCCCTGCTGGCTGAGCTGCCGTTGGATGACTGGCATGCAGCGCTTGCCGCAGTGGCCCGGTCAGACACCATTCATGGTGCGGTGGCTGGCCGTGCCACCCGGCTTCTGATGGACGCGGGGTTGGTGGAAGGAGACGACGTGGCGGCACGTCTTAGTCGACGCCTCTCCATCGCCACGCCCGCGCCGGAAGCCGCTGCGTGGCTGGACGGTCTGCTGTCCGGGGACGCCACATTGCTCATCCACGATCCGCGCCTCCTGCAGATCGTCGATGACTGGGTGGAGGGTGTGGACGACGAAGTGTTCGAGGACGTCTTGCCATTGGTCAGGAGGACGTTCTCGGCTTTCAGCAGGCCTGAGCGGCGGGAAATCGGCGAGCAGCTAAGCCGGGTCGGGTCTGGCGGCACCAGCGCGGAAGCCATCAGCATGGACCTGGCTGGAGCTGGCCCGGCAATACAAACGATTGCAGGAATTTTGGGATGGGAGGCGATCGCATGACGGGTACTTCCGACCAGACGGATGGCTCAGGCACGGCCGATGTTTCCGGCAATGCTTCCGCCGGTGCGGGCCGGGACCGGCTGAGCCGGTGGCGTCTGGTACTGGGCGGGCAGGACGCGGACGGCATTTCAACAGAGGACGGTGTCCCCGTCCAACTATCTGATGATGATGTTAGACGGGACCAAGCGCTGGAAGAGCTCTACGGTGGCGGGTCCGGGCAGCGTGGAGGGCTGGGGTCGTCGAGTCCACGCGTGGCCCGCTGGCTCGGGGATATCCGCGGGTACTTTCCCTCCTCAGTGGTCCAAGTTATGCAGTCTGATGCTATGGATCGGCTCGGCCTGAGGCAGTTGCTGTTGGAGCCGGAGATGCTGCGCACTGTACAGCCGGACATTGGCTTGGTGAGCACCTTGGTGGGACTGGGGCGGGTGATCCCCGAAGAGTCCCGGGAAACCGCCAGGTCAGTCGTTCGCCAGGTCACCACGGAACTTGAGGAACGGCTGCGCGCCAAGACGATCCAAGCAGTCTCAGGTGCCCTCAATCGTTCCGCCAGGACGCGCCGCCCAAGGCACAGGGACATCGACTGGAACAGGACCATCGCCGCCAACCTCAAGCATTACCAGCCCGAGTACCGCACGGTGGTGCCTGAGCGGCTGCATGGCCATGCGAGGCGCAGCACCGAGATTCAGCGCGAGATTATCCTGTGCATTGACCAATCAGGATCAATGGCTGAATCCGTGGTGTACTCCAGTGTCTTCGGAGCAGTTCTCAGCTCTCTGCGGTCCGTGAGCACCAGGTTAGTGGTTTTTGACACCGAAGTTGTAGATCTCACGGACGACCTGGATGACCCCGTGGATGTGCTGTTCGGCGTACAGCTGGGCGGCGGGACCGACATCAACCGAGCCCTTGCCTACTGCCAGGATCAGATAACAAAGCCCGCCGAGACCATCCTTGTCCTGATCAGCGACCTTTATGAAGGCGGCATAGCTGAAGAGATGCTGCGTCGAGCCGCGTCAATTGTGGGTGGCGGGACCACCATGATTGCTTTGCTGGCGTTGAGCGACAGCGGCCATCCGTCCTTCGATTCACGTCATGCAGCGGCTCTGGCCGGCATCGGCGTGCCGGCTTTCGCGTGCACACCGGATCTCTTTCCGGACATGATGGCTGCGGCCGTTGAGCGCCGGGATGTCAGCGAATGGGCGGCCTCCCAAGACATCCCCACAAGTCACGAAACGTAGTTCTCCATCCACGGAGCTCTGGCGGAGGACGGGCAACGGCGCGAGAATTAGCTGGTGGTCCCTCCTCGCACCGGCGAGGGCGGCGACACCCTGAATGACGCCGCCCGAAAGATCCAGCGCGTCTATCTGACATTGACGCTGGGCAATACCGTTGCGGCCTCCTTCATCTGGGGAATCAACACCCTGTTCCTGCTGGATGCCGGTTTAAGTAACCTGGAGGCGTTTGCCGCCAACGCCTTCTTCACCGTAGGCATGGTTCTGTTTGAGGTCCCTACCGGAGTGATCGCCGACGGGTGGGGCCGGCGGGCGTCATTCCTGCTGGGAACGGTGACGCTGGCCGTGTCCACTTATCTGTACTTCGTGATGTGGCAGATCTCCGCGCCGTTCTGGATGTGGGCTGTGGTCTCGGTTCTCCTGGGTCTCGGCTTTACGTTCTTCTCCGGTGCTGTTGAAGCATGGCTCGTGGATGCCCTGCGCTTCTCGGGATACGAAGGCGGGCTGGAATCTGTGCTTGGCCGAGGCCAGATGGTGCAGGGTGGCGCGATGCTCGTGGGCTCAGTAGCAGGAGGGGTGATTGCCCAGGCCACCAATCTTGGCGTGCCCTTCCTCCTTCGTGTGCTGGTTCTGCTCGCCATGTTTGCGGTGGCCTTTGGACTCATGCACGACGTCGGCTTCACGCCTGAGCGTTCGACGCATCCCCTCCGCGCGACACGGGCGGTACTGTCTGCGTCGATCGAGAACGGCTTGAAAAACCCGCCCGTGCGTTACGTGATGCTGGCCGCCCCCTTTAGTGCCGGCGTCGGAATTTACGTCTTCTATGCACTGCAGCCCTACCTCCTTGACCTGTTCGGTGATCCCAGGGCTTATTCCATCGCGGGCTTGGCCGCCGCGATTGTTGCGGGATCGCAGATCCTGGGGGGCTGGCTCGCCCCGCACGCCCGGCGGCTTTTCCACAGGCGCACCTCCGTGCTCATCCTTGGAGCGATGGTGGGTGGCGTCATCCTTCTGGTCCTAGGTTTCACGCGTATCTTCTGGGTGGCTCTGATATTGCTCGCGCTCTGGGCCGTCGTCGGTTCTGCCGCCACGCCCGTCCGGCAGGCCTATGTCAACGACATGATCCCTTCGAAGCAGCGGGCCACGGTCCTGAGCTTCGATTCGCTGATGGGCTCCAGCGGCGGCGTAGTTATCCAGCCGGTCCTGGGCCGGGGAGCTGACCTTTACGGCTATCCGGCATCATTGGCCATGGCAGGATTCATTGAGCTCATCGCGTTGCCGTTCCTGCTGGCCAGCCGGAAGCAGGGCGCAGCAGCCGACCGGGCCAGCACACCTGAAACCTCCCCGGACACGGAATCCTTGCCGTGAGTAGGGTGGTCGGGGGCATGGCTGCCAGCTTGGACGGATACATCGCGTCAGAGAACGGCGACCTTTCATGGCTGAACGACGCCATGGCCAAGGACGAGGACTACGGTTTTGAAGCCACCGAGCGCAGAACCGGGGCTTACATCATGGGGGCCAACACCTACCGCGAGGTAGCAACCATGGGCGGCGGCGGGTCCAAAGTCCCAACGTATGTGGTCACCCACGATCCAACACTCGCTACCAAGGGCAACACGGAACTCTTCTCCGGCGATCCGCGGGAACTGGTTGCCCGTATCAAGGAAACCATTGCCGTGGAGAAGGACATCTGCCTGTTCGGCGGTGGTCAGTTGGTCACGGAATTCGTCGAACTGGGGTTGATCGATGAGCTGGGTATCTCCGTGATCCCCGTGATCCTGGGCGGCGGCGTTCCGTTCTTCGGCAGGGTCAGCCAGTGGACGAAGTTGGAACTTATGGAGTGCCGTCATTACCCGTCCGGAATCGTCCTGCTGAATTACCGGTTGAAGGGCCCGGGGACTGAGGGAAATCGGTCAGCGCAGGGCATCTGAGATTGACTTCGCTCCTCCGTGGCAGCTCTGTCCACCGTCAACCGGCAGGTCCACTCCCGTGACGAAAGCGGCCATGGGGCTCAGGAGGAAAAGCACGACGGCGGCCACCTCCTCCGGCGTCCCGGTCCGGCCCAGCGGGGTTTCGGCAATGGTGGCTTCCTTGAACACGGGGTTTGCATCGGCGGTCATGGGGGTCTCAATGAATCCTGGATGTACCGAATTGACCCGGATTCCCTGTGGCCCGAGCTCCGTGGCGGCAGCGATGGTTAGCCCACGCAGAGCCCATTTGCTGGCAGTGTAGGCGACCGGATAGTGCCGGTTGAGCGCTGCCACTGATCCAACGTTGACGATGGAACCCCCGGACTTCATCAGCGGGACGCAGGCCTGCATTCCCAACAGTGCTCCCGTAACGTTCACATCCGAGACCGCAGCGAGATCGGCCGGGGTTACCTCAAGCAGGCGGCTGCGTCGGGTGATGCCGGCGTTGTTGACCAAGCCGTCCAGCCGGACGCTCGCACTTTGCAGGAACCCAGCCAATGCCGTCCAATCATCCGCCCGGGTGACATCGAGCTGGTGGTAAGTAATGCGGTCCGGGTATTCAGCGGCTGCGGCCTTCATGGCAGTCGAGGGCTCCGCGGCCAGGTCTGCCGCGACTACGGCGGCTCCTGCCGCGGCCAACATCAGGGTTTCGGCAAGACCCTGCCCGCCATTGGCCCCGGTAATCACAACATTTCGATCAGTCATGTTAATCACGGCAAAGACATCCTTTGTTTCTGAAACGGGTCATCCGGGCAGAACAGCTGACCAGCCGCCGTCGACCATGAGGTTGGCGCCGGTGACATAGGAGGCCTCGTCGGAGGCAAGGAACAGCGCGCAGTTGGCTACCTCCATGGCATCACCCACCCGCCCCAGCGGTATGTGTGCCGCAATATCGCGCATGGGATGCTCTTCCGCGAGGAGATCGGACTCGGTGGCGGGAGTGCGGATCATGCCGGGACTCACACAGTTCACGCGAATCCCGCGGGGAGCGCCTTCTGCCGCCAGTTGTTTTGTCATTGCCACCACCGAGCCTTTGGTTGCGGTGTGTGCCAGTCGCCCGTTGGTCACCGAGCCGGACACTCCTGCCGTGGAACCAACAAGAACGACGGCGGACTGCCTGGCTTTACCGAGCAACGGCCAGAAGTGCCGGACGGGAAGAAACACGACGTCCACCTCGTGCCGGAAATCCCAGGTCCAGTCTTCGTAGCTGATCGCCTCCAACGCCACAAAGCGGGTGGCCGCCGCGTTGGCGTAGAGTACGTCAACCCGGCCATGGAGCCTGTCCACGACGCCTGCCCATGTTCGCACGGAAGCCTCATTGCTCAGGTCCACCTCTTGGGCGGAGTCTACTGTCATCCCACCATCCTGTGGCCACGTCAGCTATCGGGGAATACCGCATTCAGGATAGGAGCTATCCATGCCGTGGATGGGCGCTGGCTAGCTGCTTTGACCTGCCGACACGACGACAGGATGCGCCGTCACGGGAAAAATCTCATGGAGCTGTGAACAGGCGCGCTGGACTACGGAACGGAGCCAGACGTTTGCGGGATCCTCGGTCTGGGAGGGATGCCAGTACATGGCCTCCACCAACGCAGCTTCGAGCTCTTCGGTGAACTCAAGGACTTCGATGTTCGCCCCTCGCTGCGCCCTTGAGGCCAGCATGCGCGGAACCAGCGCCACAAGATCCGTGCCCTCTACCAGGAGCGGCAATGACAGGAAGCCGGCCACCACGGCCGCTACGCGTCGTCGAACGCCGCGGGATTCAAAAAGCTTGTCGGCCGGTGTGCTGATGCCCTCGCCGAAGTATCCAACAGCGTGCGGCACCGCAACGAGGTCCTCCAACGTCAATCGGGGCAACTGGAGAAGCGGGTTTCCTGCATCGGCCACCGCCACGAAGCTGTCCCGGAAAAGCTGTTTGCTCTCACCCTGCATCCTGTAGCCGGTGGGCCCCACCAACAGGTCCATCCTGGAATATTCGGCCATGGTTCCCTGGAGCCCGGACGTGGGGACGAAATCCACCACCACCTGTGGCGCCTCCCGCTGAAGGATCCCGCGCAAAGGACCCACGATGAGTGCCGCCGCGTAATCAGATGCGGCGATCACAAACTCCCGCTCGCTTGTAGTGGCATCGAACCCGGACCGGACGCGCGTGGCCCGCTGGATGTGGAGCATGGCTTCATCAACCAACGGGACCAAAGATTGCGCGAAGGGAGTGAGCTCATAGGTGCGCCCGTTGCGGACCAGAAGTTCGTCGTCGAAATGCCTCCTGAGCCTTGCCATCGCAGCACTCGTGGCCGGCTGGCTAAGCTGCAGCCGCTCGGCCGCCCGGGAAACATTCCGCAGCTCCAACAGAACCTGGAGTTGAGGCAGCAGGTTCAGGTCCAGGTTCTTCATGCCCCTAGGTTATCCAGCGGTGGAGGACATTAGTGCGTTGCGCTCACAAGCCGCGGTCCTCGAACCAGGACGGCCAGAAGCGCGAGGGCACAAGCTCCGCCCAATGCCCCGAGTGCGAGGGCGAGGTTCCCCAGGGCGGCAGCCGTTGCGCCGAGGACGATGGGCGTCAGGAATTGCCCGATGAACAAGGTTGCTGTCCAGATACCCGTGCCGCGGCCGCGCTGGGAAAACTCCAGTCCGTTGACGGCCCACGTCAGGAGTGTCGGCAACAGCACACCGGTTCCGGCGCTGGCCACAACGGCACCCAGTATTGCCAAAGGAACGCTGCCCGCTGCCGACACCACGCAGAGCCCGACGGCGGCAAGGCCGAAGGCGCCCACCAGCAGTTTGCGGGTACCCAGCTTGGCAAGGTAGCGGAAGGAGATGGCACCCGCTGCAGTGGCCAACGAAGCGACCGCAGCCGCTCCACCGATGAGCCCGGTGTCCGTAACGCCCAGCCCGGTGATGACGTAGGGCAGATGGACGATCAAAGCGTAAAACACAATGCCACCGAACAGTGTCACAGCGGCCGGCGCACCAATTTGTCGCCATGGCACCGGCTGTTTCGCCGTCGTAGCGACGTGGGCTTGGCTCTTTGCCGGTTCCCACAGTTTGAAAATCATGGGGACCACCAACACCGCGCTGACAGCGTACAGCCAGAAGGGAGTCCTCCAGCTGATGCTGCCCAGGACGCCACCCAGTGCGAAGAAGGCAGTGGCTGCCAGCGCGCTGACCATGGTCTGGAGACCCAAGTATTTGTTCCGCTGCTGGCCCGCGTAGTAGTCGGTGATCAGGGTGGTGCAGCACGTCATGATCGCAGCCTCGGCGATACCTACGCCGACTCGCGACAACGCTATGGCCCCGAGGGAGTCCAGCCATAGAGGCGCCGTTCCGAAGAGGGCGTACGCCAGCATCGCAACTATAAGAAGTTGCTTGCGTCCCACACGATCCGCCACGTACCCGGCCAGCGGCGAGAACAACGCCACAAACAGGGCCGGCACGGTAAGGACCAAGGGAACCAGGATGGCGACTCCGGCGGTATCGGCGAAGACCTGGTTCAGGGTGGGGAGTACGGGTGCCAGCAGAACTGCACCCAGTACGGGCATGCAGCTGCCGGCGACCAGTAGCGCAGCGTGTGTCTTTCCGGCCGCTCGGCCGGCAAGTGGCGGGCGGGTTTCAGTTGCCGTTGGGTCCATGGTGCTCATTAGGTGTTCCTTCGCCTTTGAAGATGGTCCCCGGGGTGGCAGAAACGCCGGGAGGGACTGCATTCACTGTGGCAAGGGGTCTGTAGGCGGAGAATAGCGGTTTTGGTATAGCAGGTATTCGTACGATCGATACCCAGTTGCCCGCCACAACTATTTGTTCAACGGATAGTTGCTATCAGATAGTTGCCCTTCTCCGAATACGTGATGTGGCTCATGGTTGATCCAGGACCTGCAGATAACTGTCCGAGCAACCAGAGCACTTAGAAGGAATTCATCGTGGAAACTCCCCTCGCCCATCTTGCCCACCTCGAGATCACCACGCCGGACATCGAAGCCTCGGCACGGTTCTACGAGGAAAAATTCGGCATGCGCATCATCGACCGCGTAGATGGCAACGTTTATCTGCGATGCTGGGGCGATTACTACCGTTACAGCCTGGTGATTACCGAAGGCCCGGAGGCCTCCTTGGGTCGGATGGCATGGCGCACCAACTCGCAGGCCGCGCTCGAAGCTGCAGCAGCCCGCGTTGAAGCAACCGGGGTGCAGGGCACCTGGACTGCGGGCGGCCACGGCTTCGGCAAAGCCTACGAGTTCACGGGTCCTTACGGCCACCACATGCGCCTCTTCTACGACGTAGAGAAATTCGTTGCAGAACCCGGTTTCGAATCCATCTATCCGGACCGTCCCGAGCGCCGCAGCAGCCACGCAGCTGCTCCCCGCTTCCTGGACCACGTCACGGTCGCTTCCTCTGACGTCCGAGGCTTCGCCAAGTGGTACAACGAGGCTCTCGGCTTCCGCGTCATGGCCTTCGTCGACCTCGATGAAGCACCCATCACGGTCTTCTCCGTACTGACCACCAACGAAAAGTCCCACGACCTCGGCGTCGTGCTCGATACCTCCAAGCGCGCCGGCCGAGTCAACCACATCGCCTTCTGGGTGGACGCTACCGAGGACCTGCTCCGCACCGCCGACGTGATGATGGAAAACGGCACGCCCATGGAATATGGTCCGTCCATTCACGGCGTGGGCGAGCAGAACTTCCTGTACTTCCGCGACCCGTCAGGCCTGCGGGTGGAGCTGAACTCCGGCGGCTACCGCAACTACGTTCCGGACTGGGACGCCAACACGTGGAAGCCCTCGGAAGGATCCAACAACTTCTACAAGAACGGTGCGATGCCACACTCCATGACAGAATCCTTCCCGCCGGCCGAAGGGTTCACCGCGACGGAGGAAGGCGCTTCCGCAGAAATGAAAGAAGCCCTCCTGAACCCCTACGCAAAGCAGGGTCGGGGCTAAATCCATGGCGAACGCAACATACTCCCTGATCCGGTTCCAGGAACCCGGCGACAGTAAAGCCAAAACGGGCCTGCTGGTAGGCGAACGTGTCCTGCCACTTGATACGGACATCAACTCACTGATCCAGCACTGGGAAACCACTGAAAGCGAACTTGACCAGCTTGCCGCATCAGCCGATGAGCAGGCAGGCCTGGCACTCGCCGGCGTCGAGGTCCTGGCTCCGGTGGAACCCGCCCAAGTGCTGCAAACCGGAGCCAACTACCGCAAGCACGTGGTTGACCTTGCCGTGGCACACCGGGACTCCGGCCAGGACGCAGAAGAGGTGCGGGCCAAGACGGCGGCCATGATGGACAAACGTGCAGGCCAGGGGACGCCGTACTTCTTTATCGGGCTTCCCACCGCCATTGCTCCGGCTACGGATGACCTGACGCTGCCGGGCTACAGCAAGTCCCACGACTGGGAGCTGGAACTGGCCGCCGTGATTGGGAAGGAAGCCTTCCGCGTCACTCCCGAAGAGGCCCTCGAGCATGTCTTCGGTTACACCATGGTCAACGACATCACCACCCGGGAGTACGTCTTCCGCAAGGACATGCCCGCTATCGGTTCGGACTGGTACAGGGCCAAGAATGCCCCCGGCTTCCTGCCCACCGGTCCCCTG
Organism: Paenarthrobacter sp. TA1.8; assembly: GCF_048595705.1. NCBI lineage: Bacteria > Bacillati > Actinomycetota > Actinomycetes > Micrococcales > Micrococcaceae > Paenarthrobacter > Paenarthrobacter sp. TA1.8. The sequence goes on along the minus strand of NZ_CP184287.1, from coordinate 2,324,376 downwards.
CTGGTGCCGGCGAAGTTCTTTGGCGACCCACAGGACGTCCAGGTCACACTGAAGCTCAACGGCAAGGCCATGCAGGACGAGTCCACTCAAGACATGATCTTCGGCGTCGCCAAGCTTGTCAGCGAAGCGTCGCAGATCATGCCGCTCCGGCCAGGCGATCTGGTGCTGACCGGCAGCCCCGCCGGCAACGGACAGCACTGGGGCAGGCTCCTCCAGGACGGCGACGTCATGGAAGGCACTATCACCGGGCTGGGTACTCAACTCATCCACTGCAAGGACGAACAGTGACTACCGACGCCGTGGAAGCGCACACGATTCAGCGGGCTGATCCGATGGCCAGCATCACCGCAGCCGCCAAGCTGTACAACAACTGGGGTCGCTGGGGTGAAGACGACGTCCTCGGTACCCTCAATTTCATCGACAATGGCAAGCGTGTGGAGGCGGCCTCACTGGTGAGGTCGGGCGAGGCGTTCTCCTTGTCCCAGCCGTTCGACACCAATGGACCCCAGAAGGGGTGGCGTCGCCGAACCAACCCGGTCCACACCATGACCGACACCGGCGTAGACGCTGAGCGCGGCAACCAGGGATTTCCCCACGGGTTCGGCGGGGCTGACGATGTGATTGCCATGCCGCTGCAGTGCTCCACCCAGTGGGACGGGCTGGGCCATATCTTTGATCGCGGCAAAGCTTGGAACGGCCGGGCAGCTGGCGACGTCGTGACCTCAGAAGGCGACCTGGTGACGGGGATCGAAACTGCCGCCGCTAAAATTGTCACCCGTGGCGTTTTGCTGGATGTGGGCCGCGCACTGGGTCCGGAGCTGGGGCGCGCCGACGGGGAATTACCCGACGGCTTCGCCATCAATCCGGAGCACCTGGAGCGAACCATTGAACGCCAGGGCCCCACCTCCGCCGTTCGCCGAGGGGACATCGTGGTGATCCGCACGGGGCAGTACACGCGGGCCCGCCGCGACGGCTGGGGTGAGTACGCAGGCGGCTCGGCGCCGGGTCTGTCCTTCACCACCGCATCGTGGCTGCACGCCTCGGAAATCGCCGGGGTAGCAACGGACACTTGGGGATTCGAGGTCCGGCCCAATGAGTTTGAGGGTGCTTTCCAGCCGCTTCACCAGATCGCCATTCCAAACCTCGGATTGTTCCTGGGTGAAATGTGGGATCCGGATACTCTGGCGGAGGCGTGTGCGGCAGACGGCAGGTACGAGTTCATGCTCACCGCCGCTCCACTCCCCATCACGGGCGCTGTCGGTTCACCTGTCAACCCCATCGCCGTCCGCTAGCAAATCTGTTACAACGCAGCACAATAGGCAGTAACGCCGTCACCACAAAGGAGTCAAAGATGGCAGCAGTACAGAGGGCCGGAATCGTCGGAGCGGGAGCTGCGGGACTGGCCGCCGCCATCCTTCTGGCCGAAGCCGGCGTCGAGGTGGAGGTTCTGGAGAAGGCCAGCGAACCGCAAACCCTGGGCTCCGGCATCACCTTGCAAGGCAACGCCTTGCGCATTCTGCGCACCCTGGGTGTTTGGGAACAGGTGGAAGCAAAAGGCTACGGGTTCAGCACCCTTGGCCTGCGGGCGCCCAACCCCGACGGCACCGTCCTGGCGGTCCTCGAGGACATCAAAACCGGTGGTGACGACCTCCCGGCCACGTTGGGAATGTACCGCCCGGACTTGACCGCGATCCTTCGGGACCGTGCCGAAGACGCCGGTGCGACGATCAGCTACGGCAAGGCCGTCACAGCTATGACCGACGACGGCGGCAGCGTCACCATCCGCACTGCCGACGGCGGCAGCTCGCGCTATGACCTGCTCATCGGCGCTGACGGACTCCACTCGGCCGTACGTAAGGCGATCGGCATCAAAGAGGAGCCACAGTCCACCGGCATGGGTATCTGGCGGGCCTTCGTCGAGCGGCCGGAGGAAGTCGTCAGAACTGATCTGACCTACGGTGGGCCGTGTTTCATCGCCGGATACTGCCCCACCGGACCTAACACCATCTACGCCTACCTTGTGGAGAAAGCCCAGGAACGCCGGCACGAGGACGGACCCAAGGTGATGACGGAACTCGCCGCCGCGTACGGCGGCCCATGGAACGAGATCCGATCCAGCCTGGACCATGGCGCACGCATCAACTACACCTGGTTCACCTCGCACCTCGTGGAAGGCCCCTGGAACCGTGGACGCATCGTCATCATCGGCGATGCAGCACACAGTTGCCCGCCCACTGTTGCCCAAGGTGCTGCCATGGCGTTGGAAGATGCTGCGGTCCTCGCGGAACTGTTGATTGCCGCAGACCACGTCACCGAGACTCTCTGGAAGGAGTTCGCAGACCGCCGTATGGAGAGGGCAACTGCCGTGGTGAGAGCGTCGGTCCAGTTGGGCCAGTGGATGCTGGACGGCGTCCGGGACGCAGACGTTCCCGGCCTCATGAACTCGCTCTCCACCATGCTTAAGGAACCCGCATGAACCACATCGACACCGCCCAACACCCCATTGTGGATGTCCACGCGCATGTCCTCATTCCGGCACTCCAGCAGTTGGTGGCAGAGGGAGACCCTCAAGGATTCGCTGAGCTGCAGGCCCTGGAAGTGAGGCGAAACGGTCCCGAGTCCATGGCCAACTCCGGCCTGATGATTAAGGAGCGCTGGCCACAGCTCACTGACCTCGAACGTCGCTTGGCTGACATGGACGCCCAAGGCGTGGACGTGCAGCTGGTTTCGCCCTCGCCGTCGCACTTCTACTATTTCGCCGGTGAAGGACTCGCGCTCAAGCTCGCTAAACAGTCCAACGAGGCAGTGCGCGACGTTGTGCAGCAAGCGCCCGAACGGTTGAACGGACTGGGTTTGGTTCCGTTGCAGCACCCGCAGCTCATGGTCGAAGCCTTGGAACATGCCGTTCTTGGCTGTGGCCTCATGGGCGTGGAGATCGGGTCCTTTGCGGCCACTCCCGGAGACCCTGAACGGAGCACCGTTGAACTCTCCGATCCACGACTGGAACCCTTCTGGAGCCGGGCCTCGGAGCTGGGCGCCATTGTGTTCCTGCACCCGTTCGGCTGCTCATTGGACGAGCGACTGGATCGCTTTTACCTGGCCAACACGGTCTCCCAGCCTGCAGAGAACGCCGTAGCGCTGTCCCACCTGATTTTCAGCGGGGTACTGGACAGGCACCCCGGTCTCAAGATCCTCGCCGCCCATGGGGGTGGCTACCTTCCCACCACCATCGGCCGATCGGACCACGCCTGGAAGGTTCGCCCTGAGGCGCAGCGGTGCGCCGAACCGCCGTCGTCCTACCTTCAGCGGATCTTCTTCGACTCCCTGACGCACGGGCCCCGCGAGCTGCGCGCCCTCGTCGAGGTCGCGGGCCCCGGGCAGGTGATGCTCGGCTCGGACTACCCGTTCGACATGGGCTCCGACAATCCCGTTGGTGAGGTCCATGCGGCCGGTCTCCCCGCGACAAATGCCGCCAAGGTTCTCGCTGGCAACGCTGCTGCCATGGGCATCACCGCTGCGGCAGCCCTCACCGTCCGCTCCAGAGCGTAAGGAAAAGACATGGTCAAGATCGCCCGCTGGAATAACGACGGCGGTACTCGCGCCGGGTTCGTAACTGACGGCAGCTGCTTCCCGTTGCCCGAGGGACAAACCGTGAACCACCTGCTAAGTGCAGGCTTGGCCAAAACGCTGGAAATCGCTGCGGAAACTGTTCGAACGGCATCTTCCGTTCCCCTGTCCGAGGTACAGTTGCTGGCGCCCTTGGTACCCGCCACCATCCGCGACTTTGTCGCGTTTGAGGAACATGTGGAAGGCGTGCGGAAGAGCATCGACGGCGTGGCCGGCGTGGTGCCCGAGTGGTATGAGGCACCCACGTTCTACTTCACGAATCCGCATACTGTGACCGGTACGGAAGAAGTGATCGGAATCCCCGCCGGTTGCAACGAGCTGGATTTCGAGACCGAAGTAGCGGCCGTCGTCGGTCATGTACCGGGAAGTGAAGGCAGAAACCTGTCGGCGGCCGACGCGCACCAGCACATCTTCGGCTACACAGTCCTCAACGACTGGTCGGCGCGCGACCTGCAAAGGCGTGAGATGAAAGTCAGTCTGGGTCCTTGCAAAGGCAAGGACTTCGCCAACACCTTGGGCCCGTGGATCGTAACTGCTGATGAATTTGAGCACCTGCACGACGCCGAAGGCTTCCTGCCGATCTCCATGGCCGTTGAGGTCAATGGCGAACATATTGGACAGGATTTGCTGTCCAATATGGGCTGGCCCTTCGCCGAACTCGTAGCGTATGCCTCGCAGGACTCAGTGGTGCGCCCCGGTGACGTTTTGGGCTCCGGGACATGCGGTAGAGGATGCCTCGCTGAACTTTGGGGACGGAACGGTGCCAAGACTCCCCCACCCTTGAAGACCGGAGACGTGGTCCGGATGACCGTTGAGGGAATCGGAAGCATTGAGAATACCGTGGGCGAGCGGCGGGCGGCCATCACCAGGGTTCCTGCGCTGAGCCGGCCGCGTCACCGTGTTGCGGCCACTGCTGAGAGACTGTAGGTAACAATCGTCGAAAGGGCGGAATTTTTGATTTCCCTGCAGCAGGACGCGCAAGGCTTTATCCGAATGAACAGGCACTTCCCGGGAAGCGTGTCAGTGAGCGTGGTTTTCGCCGACGGAACCACGGAAGTCTTCACCGGGCGGCGGCTCAACGAGATTTATGACCAAGCGCTGGCAGCCTACCGTGCCGGCAACCACCTGGACGTCAAAGGGTTCAACCGGGGCCCCAGGAAGAAGGTCCAGCAGGGCATTGAGTTCGTGCCGGTTTCGCCGGGAATGTCCAGCTGACTCAGCTTCTTCCTGAGGCATGGTTGACGCAGAACGGCGTCCACGGCCTCGCCTCCAACCTGCCCTCGGGTATGGCCACGCCGCACACCGCGCACAGTCCGTAGGTTCCTGCCGCTATCCTCGCCAGTGCGTCATCGATCTGCTCCAAGCCAACCTGGCTTTGGCTCATGAGGGCGGACGCTTGGGAGAGCTCGAAGGCTATGGTGCTGCCCTCGGGATCGTGTTCGTCGTCCACATTGGAGTCTTGCCGGGCGAGGCTCACCGAACTGATGTCGCTTCGCAGCGCCTTGAGCAGTTCGAGTTTGTGACTCCTTTCCTCCTCCAAAAGGACCCGAAACCGCTCGACGTCAACCATGGCGGGTCATAGTTCCACTGTGCCGCTTTCGCCCACGCTGAAGCGGGAGTGGGTGACCTTGGACTTGACCCATTGAAGTACCGTTGCTGCCGTTCCGCCCGGGCTCGTCCAGTACTCTGCCGAATCCGAATCCACGTGAATCAGGCAAACTTCCGGGGTGTCCGGACCGTCAGGGAACCATGCCTCCACAACCTGGTTCCACATCTCGTGGATCTTCTGTCGGTCCGTGACCACGTGGGCAGTCCCGGCCACAGACACCCACTCGGTGTTATTGCCGAAGGAGACATTGACTCGCGGATCCTGTCTCACGTGGGCAACCTGTGAGGTCCCCAGTCCCGTAAAGAACCACATGTCGCCGTCGTCCTGCACTTCCTGGACAGCCAGCGGCCGGCTGACCAGCGCACCTTCTTCATTGACGGTGGTCAGCATTCCGATCTTGGAATCGTTGATGATGTCCGTGACTTTGCTGATGGGTTGCTCTTCAGTCATGCGGGCCTCACTTCTCTTCGCATCCGGGGGCCATCCCCACAACCACCCTATTAGTAAGGCTACTGATTTGCTAGGCGGCCAAGGAATGACGCGGCTAGAAAGGCAAAAACACCGTTTTTGAGGGAATCATGCTGCTGCTTCATCCGTTCTGTTTGATAGTGACATGCCGACGGCGGTCCGGCCTGCCCATTCGGGTCAGGCAAAGCGACGGGAAGTTTGGGGACTACCATGACGTTGAATGAAACTATCGCCCGCCTTCGGGCCGCGCACCTCATGGTCCGCGATGCCCACGAATGGGATGCTCTTTCCGCCGCCCTCTCGGACGCCTACAACAGCGACGACGATGACCTGATTGAGCAACTGCAGCAGCCCTTTGTCCAGTCCTGGCGCACGGTCACGCACTACGTCCTGCGGGATACCTTCGATGCTGCCGGCATCTCCGTGACCGACCCAAGCCACCCTTGGGGAATTGCCACCTTGACCGCCAACGGCTTCAGCCGCGAACCTGTTCTCTGCCACGTGGACCTGGCAGACCCGCAGGGCTCGGCAGTTGCCGCCGCCGGCGGACCAAAGTTGCTCACTTTCGCGGAGGCCATGACCTATTACTCTAATTGCCTCGCTCCACTGTTCGAACACGTTAGTGAAGGTCAGTCACTGAACGTTAGCTGAGGTACGCGCTCATCATTGGCGGGTCATGACCGGGAAGCAGGCTGATCGAGGCGGGCGCGGGAGGGCGAACCATGACCCCGTTCATGGTGCCCACCGCATCACCGACGAACAACAAGCCGTCACTTTCATGCAGCAAACTGACGTGCCCTTGCGTATGCCCGGGAGTGTGGATGACGCGCAGCCCGCGGATTGAAGCTCCGTCGGCTGCGGCCCGGGCGTCTGTGGGGCCCGCAACCCGTGCAGGCAGCTACACCTGCTGGACAATGACTTCGGGCAAGGACCCGGCTTCCGGTTGGGATTCAGCTAAATTCGGAACTGATTCGCTGCCTGCACCCATGTGCACTCAACCCTGCCTTGCTGGTGGCGGGCCCTCGATGACAGTGGGTATGTACTCCAGTAGCTGCGAGCGGCCGTCGAACGTCCGGCTGTCCACCAATTCCAAGGCGACATCCGGGTAGCCGTCATAGATTCGCTCACTGCCGGTCCTCCCGGTGATCACGGGAAAGATCACCAAGCGAAACCTGTCCACCAGACCGGCCGTCAGCAGGGAACGGCAAAGGCTCAAGCTGCCCAGAGTGCTCAACGTGCCGGTTCGGGTCCGCTTTAGTTCCCGGACGGCTTCCACAGCGTCACCCGAAATGAGTTCTGAGTTGGGCCATGCCAAGGGCTCCTTCAGGGTGGAGGAAAAGATGATCTTGGGCATGGCAGCCAACCCGCTCAGGCTGGCGCCTTCCTCCGCTGAAAACCCCGAACTGTCTTCAGAGGCTTCCTCCGACATACTCGACATCACCCGGTACGTGTTCGCGCCCATAAGTGTGGTGAAGTCCTTCTTTCCCTCTTCATCCAACCAGGCCAGGTACTCCGGACCTTCCAATCCCCACCAACCAGGCCAGCCTTCGGCAGAAGCGTAGCCGTCCAGGGAAATGATCAGGTCCACCATCAGGCTTGCGGTCGTCTCACTCATAGCAGTCTCCTAGGTTTACGGTGCGCGTTGACCGTGCGCGCAAATGCTAGCCCCGGAGCAATTGGACGTTCAAGGGGTTCGCGCTAGAGAAGGATAAGGACGAACCCCCCGAGGGTGCTCAGTATCCCAACACCAGTGAGGATCCAGCCGAGAATCAGAACAGTGTTGTCGTGGCGCGGCGGATGCAGCGAGCATCGGGAGGGGTGGCAGGGGTCGTAGTGGACCAGCACAGCGCCTGATTCAACGCTCCCGTCGCGGGCAGGGATATCCAGCAGGACCTTTTGTTCCTCGTTCGCCCGATCTACCCAATGCAGTCCCAGAAATCCGCCTGCGGCGAACTGTTCTCCCTCAGCGGTGGTCCAAACGCATCGGCGCCGGGCAATGACCCATGCACATAAAAGCAGCGGCACGCCGGGGACAAACCCCACCCACGTCATCATTTCCAGGATGGGGCCAAGAACATCCACTGAACCGGCCATGAGTCGATCCTAAACGCCTAAGCGCGTGGATCGAGACTCTGTTCCAGACCAAAGACAGGGATGTCAGGAAAAGCCTTTCGCTGCATCGTGGGATCAAAAGCCGCTTGGCCCGACTCCATCCAGAGGGCCGCCGCTGCCATCCTGGCCATGAAGGGCGAGAACGGCCGTGCAGCAACGGACATCATGCGCAAGGCGGGCACTGGTATTCGCTTGATTGAGCCTCCGCCGGCGTTGGCCAGGATTGCACCGGCAAGTGCATTGAAGGAATGGATACCGGATCCCCACTCGATGGTTCGCCCCCGCAGCGCCGGGTCCGCAACGGCGCGGACAACCAGTGCCGCAGCATCGGCCGTTGATGTGAATGTCACCGGCGCTCGTCCCGAGCCGAAGACCAACACCTTGCCTTTCTCCTTGAGGGGCTGGCTCATGGAGGCCACAAACTGTTCAAGGTTGGCACCCATTCGAATAATGGTCCAAGCCATTCCCGAGGACCTGAGTGCCTCTTCTGCCGCAAACTTCATGCGGAGAAACTCCAGCGGCGCATCCGCCGCAGCGCCGTGCATGGACATCATCACCAGATGTTCCACCCCGCCGCGTTTTGCCGCTTCCAGGATACGGAGTGCACCATCGCGGTCAACACTGCGCGGGGTGCCGCCCCTTCTCAACCCGAATCCTGACGCCGCAAACACCACCTGCCGGCAACCCTCAACCGCAAGCATGCAGTCCGACCTTGAGGACAGGTCGCCGCGAAACACCTCCACGCCGCTAGGCTTCGTATCGGGTAACGGTTGCGAGTTGCCGCGAGCCATGATGCGGAGAGTTTGCCCGGCACCCGCCAAGTCGCTCACCACACGGACACCCAGGCGACCTGTGCCGCCCACGATAAGGATCACGGTCTCGGCGCCACAAGAAGGTATAAGCCGACGATGCAACTGACCACGGCAGACCCTCCTTCGTGTACGTTGCCCCAACTCTAGCGGCGAACCTCCCCGGAGGTTAGACCGTGCGGTCCACCCGTGAACGCCAGAGCAGATACACAAAGTAGGGGGCGCCCACCAACGCCGTCATGATTCCGGCAGGTATCTGGGCCGGGGCTATGACCGTGCGGCCAATGACATCGGCCAGCACCACCGTGCAGGATCCGATCAACGCTGCCACGGGCAGGACCCTTGAGTGCCGTGCGCCTACAAGTGTGCGGGCGGCGTGGGGTGCCACAAGTCCCACGAAAGCGATCACGCCCACCGAAGAGACGGCACCAGCGGTCAAAAGCACAGCCACCGTAAGCAGGAGCACCCGGGATCCGGATAGCCCTACGCCCAGCACGCGCGGAGAATCGTCATCCACGGCAATCAGATCGAGATCCCGCCTCATGCCCGCCAGCACAGGCAGCGCAAGCACCAGGGCCAGCAGCGGTGGCAGGACAGAGGCAAAGTTGCGGCCATAGGTAGAGCCTGACAACCAAGTGAGGGCCTTTGTCTGGTTGAACGGATCTGTCGTCACCAGGAGGACGGTGATAGCGGCCGCCAGCCCCGCCGAGATGCCGATGCCGATCAACACCAGCTTGTTCTGTTGAAGCCCGCCGCGGAAAGCCAATCCGAAGGCCAGCAGGGCAGAAAGTGCCGCACCCCCAAGCGCGGAGCCAGTGATCACCCACGAGCCCGCCGTCGGGACTGTGGTGATGACGATGATTGCTGCGAGTCCGCCACCGCCGGAGACGCCAAGAATGCCAGGCTCGGCCAGGGAATTGCGGGACACCGCTTGGATAAGTGCACCGGCGAGAGCCAAGGCCGCGCCGGCGAGGACCGCCGCCAGGACACGCGGCATTCGTGTACCCAGGACGGCGCTGACACGATTTCCCGACTGCCCGGTGAGCCAGTTGACGAGATCCCCGAGCAGGAGCTTCGCATCGCCCAGTAGGGCACCCGCTACCAGCAAGCCAGTGAGCAGGACAAGGAGCCCGATCAATACGGTGAGGAAGAACCTGCGGGTGCGAAGTCTTGCCAGGGCATCACCGGCAACACTCAACCCGGCGTCGGACATCCGCATGGCCAGGATCACCAGGAATACGGCCCCGAAGACCGTAGTGACTGCGCCGGTGGGGACTTCAACGCCTGCTTGGGCACCGAAAAGACCACGAACAAGGACGTCCGCTCCGATGACCACCACTGCACCGGCCAAGCCGGAGATGGGCAGCAACGCCCTATGCCGGCCAAGGCCGCGAAGACGGGAGGCCAGAAGACGCATGATTGCAGGGGCACAGAGTCCAACAAATCCGATCGGGCCGGCGATCGTCACCGCCGCTGCCGACAGTACGACGGCAAGCACGACGGCGCCCACCCGGGCCAGGCGCGGATCCGCACCCGCCAGCCTGGAGGCGTCGTCACCCAAGCCGAGCAGGTCCATCCGACGTGCGAGGAGAAAGAGTGCGGCGATACCCATGAGGACTATGGGCGTGAACTGGATCAACTCGTCGGTGCGGGACTGGGCAAGACTTCCCTGCCCCCACGCATACAGACCCGTGGTTTCCTGACTGAACAAAAGAAGGAGTGCGCTGGTGGCCGAATGCAGGCCCAACGCCAGCGCTGTGCCGGCAAGCACCAGGCGGATGGGGCCTCCATTGCCATTGGCACCACCGCCCGACAGCGCAAGCACCAGCACAGCCGCGGCGAGGCCGCCGATGAAGGCGATGCCACCGGACAGGAGTGCCGGAAGCGTCAGGCCGAATGCAGCCACTGCCACTATCGCGAAATGCGCGCCGGCATTCACAGCCAACGTGTCAGGGGAAGCAAGGACGTTGCGGGTGGCCGACTGCAAAGCCGCGCCAGCCACCCCCAATGCCACGCCGACCAACAAACCGGCGAAAAGTCGCGGTACCCGCGAGGCAACCAACACTGCGGTTTCCTGGTCCGTGCCGCCTCCGGTGAGCAGCCCCAACAGCTGGAAAGGGCCGACGTCGGCCGTTCCTTGGGTGAGGTGGATCAGCGAAAACAGAGCCAGGATAACTACTCCGGCGCCTGCCACCAGGACCGGTCCGGAGCGCCGGCGGACATTTCGTCCAGTCGACGCGGCAGGTACGGGAGCACCCGCCACGGCCGTGGGAACGGTCATGGCGGGCCTCTTCACAGTGTCGGTCATGCGGGTGGGACTACTTGGTGAGGGACGCGACGATTGCGTCGACGTACTGGGTCATCGACGCTGGGCCACCGAACATCCAGATGCCGTCAGAGAGGCGGTGCACCTTGCCGGCTGACACGAACGGAAGCGACTTCCAGACTGCATTGTCGGTCAACTGCTCGGTGAAGTCAGCATCCGCGCTGTTGGTGATGTAGACGAAATGGTCGGCGTTGACGGCGGTCAGGCCCTCGACGTCGGTGGAGCCCAGCCCGTAGGCTGGGTCGCCTTCAACCGTCCACGGGTTCACGAGACCCAACTCGGTGTTGATATCAGCCAGCAGGGATCCCTTGGTGAACGGGCGGATGGAAACCTTGCCATCAGCAACCCAACCATCTGCGAACGCTACGCGGGACCCGCCCAGGCCGGCTTTTTCGAGATCGGCCTTGCCCTTGGTAACGGCGGCGTCGAACGCTGCGATGGCCTCATCAGCTTTCTTCTCGGTGCCGGTTGCCTTGGCGACAAGCTTCAAATTGTCCTCGGCTTGCGCGATCTGGCGGCTGCCATCGGCGGACTTCACCACAACAACGGGAGCCAGCTCTTCGAGCTGCTTGATCACAGGCTCGGTGAGGTCGGTGGTGGCAACGATCAAGTCAGGATCGAGGGAGGCGATGGTGTCAAAGCTGGGCTCGTTGCGTGTTCCGATGTCGGTGGGAGTGCTGTCCAGCTTGCCGGCGGTGACCCATGCGCTGTAACCCTTGACGTCCGCAACGCCTACCGGCATGACGCCGAGGGTGGTCAAGTTCTCCACCACGTTCCATTCGGTGCCGACCACGCGCTTGGCGGGGCTATCGAGCTTGACCTCGGTGCCGCGGGCGTCGGTCAGGGTGATGGCTTCTCCTGCACCGGCGCTGTTCGAAGCGGAGCTCGCGGGTCCTTCAGTGGTTCCGCAACCGGTGAGCAGGACCGCCAAGGCAGCGGTGGCGGCCAGGGCTTTATGGATCTTCATGGACACAGGGGTCCCTTTCGTGTTTGGGGGGCTTACGTTTATGAGGGGGTGTTCAGCTGTCGCTGTGCCGGCCTACAGCGCGGGTGCGCAGCCTGCCGGTGAGCGGATCAGTGTGGGTAACAATGGGAATTGAGTAGACGTCACTGAGGAGCTCCGCATCGAGTGCCTCGTGCGCCGGTCCGGCGGCCGCGATCCGCCCTTCCGACAGAACCACCACGTGATCGGCAAGTGCGGCTGCCTCGTCGAGGTCGTGCAGAACCACGCCAATTGCCACACCATGGATGCGGGCGAGGTCGTAGACGAGATCGAAGATCTCCACTTTGTAGCGGAGGTCCAAGTGGTTGGTTGGTTCATCGAGCAGCAGCACCGAGGTGTCCTGCGCAAGGCAGCTTGCCAGCCACACCCGTTGCAGTTGCCCGCCCGAAAGTTCGTGGACGCCCCGGCTGGCGAGCTCCGTCACACCTGTCAGCTCCATGGCGCGGTCGACGGCGGCCGGCCCCTCAGGATCGGCAGCGCGCCACCGTCCGCGGTAGGGATGGCGCCCGAACTCGACGACGTCACGGACGCTGAGGCCGTGCGGCACCGGCCGGCTTTGCGAAAGCAACGTCACGTGCCTGGCGAAATCACTGCGCTTCATCATCAACGCATCTGACACTTCGCCGTCGGCAGGTTTGACCGTTACGGTGCCGGAAGAAGCCTCGTGCAACCGGGCCAGCGCACGAAGCAGGGTGGACTTGCCACTGCCGTTCGGGCCTACCAGGGCAACTATGCGCCCCGGCTCCAAGCGGAGCCCTGCGCCATGGACCACGTCCTTGTCCCCATAACGGAGGACCAGATCAGTGGCCTCGAGCCCCGAGAGTTCAGTCAGTTCAATCACAAAATGAAAGATTAGCTTAGGCTTACCTAATTTCCGAAAAAGGTGTCAGAGAAAGTCAGCGCATGCCTGTCTGGATTGGATTCAGCGACGTGCAAGGCTTGTTCCATGGACCTGGAAATCTCCCCTTCGCTGACGATCCCCGCCGCGGAACTCCATTGGCGATTCTCCCGCTCCTCCGGACCGGGCGGTCAACACGTCAACACCACGGACAGCCGGGCCGACTTGATGTGGAACGTTACCGGTTCTGCCACCCTGACAGATGAGCAGCGGTCGTTGCTGCTCAAACGCCTGGGGCGAAAACTCGTCGGCGGTACCATCACTGTGACCGCATCGGAGGAACGATCCCAGCTGCGTAATCGCGAGATCGCCATGGCCAAGCTCGCTGATCTGATAAGAGCAGGCCTCGTCCCCGAGTCCGTCCGCCGTGCCTCAAAACCCACCCGCGGTTCCGCCAGGCGCCACCGGGTGGCAAAAGAACTCAGGTCTGCCACCAAACAACAACGACGTCGACCTGCCGCCGAGTAGCCCCGGGCGTTCCTTTGGGCGAAAGTGATTAAGTACTACTGATTTCGACCCACTGCGAACGCCACTCCGGGGCTTGGAATGCCTCACTCCAGTAGGCAGTCTCCTTGGCTATCCTTCCTTCGCGAAATTCGAAGATGAAGACTGTTTCATAGACGGGTCCGCCGTAGTCCAGCAGCGCCTCAGCCACCACCAGGTTCCCACCGCTGAGCAGGCGCCGGGGTGTGATGGTGGGCAGCTGCGGAAAAGCGTTGTAGATTCCCCTGCGATTCCCGGCGCCGCGTACCACTTCCCCGGATTGGGGCCAATGCATCACGGCGTCGTCGTGGAAAAGCTCATCCATGACTTCGATGTGGCGATCGTTGATGCAGCCGATCAGCCGCTTGACTATTTTTTCGTTGGCGTCCTGTTCATTGACGCCTTGTTCATTCACCATTTGTCCAGCCATGATCGGCATTGTCCTCTTGGGGACCGGATTGCGCCATGGCTTACTGCCGCCGGTTCAGGTTTTCTTGATCAGGCGACGGTACTCTCGTCGATGCCACACCACTCCGCGATGAACAAGGCGATGCTCTTGGTGATACGCCGGATCGATTCCACGGAGACCCGCTCGTCAAACCCGTGGATCGATTCTGAGACGGGGCCATACACCAGCGTGGGAGTGTCCGCGTAGAGGGTGAACACCCGTCCGTCGAGGTAGCCGGGGGTGGTAAAGCTGTCCAGTTCAGCACCGAACACGTGTGCATGGGTAAGCTCCAGCACGGCTTCGGCCTCGCTGCCCGGTTCCAATACGTAACCTTCGGCGAAGAAGCCTGTTCTGGTCGGAACTGCATTAATAGGCTTCTCCCCACTACCAAGGTTGGCCAGGCATTCCTGAAGTTCAGTCCAGGCTCGATCGGCGCTGATACCCGGGTAGACCGCCGCGCGAACGTCGAACTCACACCAAGCCGGGACGCTGGAGGGCCAGTCGCCCCCGACTATGCCACCGAAGTTGAAGTTGATGGGGTGGTCCAGATCCTCAAAGTAGCGGTGGTTCGTCCGCTCAGTATTCCATTTTTCTTCCACTTCCCGCAGGGCGGCCATGGCTGTGTAGGCGGCGTCGATGGCGTTGAAACCCGACCCCATTTCACGCGGATGCGTCGGCTTTCCGGATACCCGGACCTTGAACCACAGGACGCCCACGTTGGCCCGCACCAACATGTCCTCCTCAGGTTCGGGAATGACGACGGCGTCTGCCCGGTAGCCGCGCATCAGGGCCGACAGTGAGCCATTGCCGGTGCATTCTTCTTCCACCACCGACTGGAGGTGGATCCGCCCCGCGGGGTCGAAGCCGGCAGCACGAACGGCGTCGAAAGCGAACAGGTTCGCCGCGAGCCCTGCCTTCATGTCACCTGCGCCGCGGCCGTACATCCAGCCATCAATAATCGGGGCGTCCCAAGGGGAACGTGACCACATTTCGGCCGGACCTTCCGGAACGACGTCAACGTGGCCGTTCAGGATGAGGGACCGCCCCGTCTCAGTGACAGGCTGATACGTGCCCACAACGTTGGTGACGTTCTCATAGGAAACGGTCACTGCTCCGTGCCCCGAATGGGTGGAAAGCTCCCCCGCGTCCAGTTCCCATTGGTCCATCGCCAAGCCCCGGGCGGCCATGGCTGCATGGAGCAGTTCCTGCGCGCTGCCCTCCTTGGTGCGGAGCGAGGGGTGCTTGACGAGTTCCTGGGTGAAGGAAAGTTGGGCGTCAAAGGCGGCATCGACGGCGTCGAGGATTCGCTGGGATTGTTCGTCGGTGATCATATTCGGTTCCCTTGGCTGTGGTGTCAGGCTGTCCGGAGTCCCTAGTTATCCCGGACCAGGCGCTTGTCCTCCACGCGCAGGCGCTCCCCCAGGAAGCCGCCCACCGCAGTAAGCAGCGAGATGATGACCAGGATCAGGGCGGCGCCCCATGACTGATTGCCGGACACTCCGAGCATGGCCGTGGCGAGCAAGGGCATGAAACCGCTGGTAGCACCGGCGATGTTATAGCCCAAGGCGACTCCGGAGTACCGCAGCTTCGGCGGGAACAGCTCGGTGAGCAGGGCACCGTTGACGGCGTACGCGATGGCAATCAGCATGATCCCAACGGTGATCGCAAGGGTAATCAGCAGCGGCGACTTGGTATCGATCATGGCGAACAAGGGGAAAGCCATGATTGCACTGGCGATGCCGCCCCACATGGTGACCTTGCCGGGGCCGATCTTTTCGGCCAATCGTCCCATGAAGAAGGTAACCACGATCTGTGCCACAGCGGCTATCAGGGTGGCGTTGACCATGACATTGCGGTCCATGCCGAGGGTGTTCGATCCGTAGCTCACCACGAAGGTGGTGATCATGTAGAAGCCACCAACACCAAGCAACGCGGCGAGAACTGCTACTACCAAGCGGCCGCTGGCATGCCGGAAGACTTCGAACGCCGGAACCTTGGACGTCTCGCCCATGGACAGCAAGTCCTTGAAGATCGGCGATTCTTCAACCTTGAGGCGGATCCAGAGGGCAACACCCAACATGGGGAAAGCCAACAGGAACGGAATACGCCAGCCCCAGGCATCGAAGGCCTCAGATGGGAAGAGCAGGACCAGGGAGAAGGCGCCGGACGCGAGCAGGGTGGCAACGGGAGAACCCACCTGCACGAGTGCTGCATAGCGGCCGCGCTTTTCGGCGGGGGCATGCTCGACGGCCATGGTTACCGCGCCACCCCACTCACCGCCGACAGCCAATCCTTGGACAAGCCGCAGCACCGCCAAGAGAATGGGCGCCGCCAAGCCGATGCTGCCGAAGTCGGGCAGCAGGCCGATGAGTGCGGTAGCAACACCAATCATCACGATGGTAATGAGCAGTGCCGGACGGCGTCCGAACCGGTCACCGATGTAACCGAAGATCATGGCCCCCAGTGGCCTGGCAGCGAAGCCGACGCCAAACGTGGCAAAGGAGGCCAGCAAAGCAGCGGTGGGGTCCATGTTGGTGAAGAACAGCCGGTTGAAAACCAGTGCTGCAGCGGTGCCGAAGAGGTAGTAGTCGTACCATTCCAACGCGGTGCCAACAAAGGCGGCCCGGGCAATTTTTCCGGCGTCCTTGCCGGAGATAACCGGAGGGGCGCCCTCGGAGGTAGGAACGGGATGTGAGGTGGTCACGATGTGAGCCTTTCGAACGGGTGGAGTGTAGTTCGCATACAACCGCCGGGATGCCTCCGGCTGCAGTTGGGGAGTTATCTACGACACTAAGGCAGTGAGAACGCACTCATCAATGACAATATCCACCCGCTTTGCTTCAGCTACTTGTGCAAAATCACAATGTTTCAGATTTTTCGTTATAGCCACTCAGGGCTACCAGCGCCAGCGCCGCCTCCGCAGGGATGGTGAGATCCAAGCCGATCACTTGCTGCAGGCTGTGCAGCCTGTTAACGGTGGTATTTCTGTGGCAGTAGAGCTCCTCCGAGGTTCCCTTGATGGACCCGGTTCGTCCATATATGCGGGCGACCTGGAGCAGTCGCTGCCGTTCGTGGGGTGTGCACTGGTTCAGGGCCTCGGCAACGTGAGTAGAAAACCCCGGGAGTGTTTGCTCCAGGAGCGCGGAGGCAATGGCCATCCAGGTATTCTCCACGGTTGCCAATTCGACGCCTGAACCCCTCTGGTTTGCCAGTACCAATGCGGCCGTGGCGGCCGAGGGCACTCCAGCCAGCCCCCTGACATCCGGCACGTACCCGGCCGGAAAATCCGGTCCGGCCTCCCGCCAGGTCCTGCCCTTACGCTGCTTACGGAAGATGTAAAGGGCTCCGGCGTGCTCGTACAGGAACGCTCGGGAGTCTGACTCGAATTGGCGCTGGACTTGAGCGATGTTGCCGGCGGCTACACCCAACACTTCAAAAGTGTCGGTGGCTTGCACGCCCAAGGCAGCAGCCATGTCTTGAACCTCGGCTGCGGCGGCTGCATCGCTATTGATGCCAGCATCGCTGGTGGAGCCCATACCGTTGAATAAGCGCGACAAGATCCTCTGCCGGTAGAGCTGCTTATTGCGGGTCAGCCGGGCCTCCTCCTCGGCATACGCCTGCTGGATACTGCTGACGTATCCTTCCACGGTATCCAGGACCCGAGTCATATTGGCCACCAGGAGGGCGATTCCAGAGTCTCCCGCGACTCGCTCCAGCCCCTTCCAGAGCACACGGAAGTCATTTCGTATGGCCTCCAGGAAAGCATCAAGCGGGACGCCCTGGCTGGCCCGGCGTCTCGCAACATCACGGGGAAGGTTCTGCAGGTCCGGCGGCAGTTTCATGCCGGCCATCTGGAACAAGAAGAGATCCATGGTGTCCTCTGCCGTGCGGTATACGTCCTCCTTCGGTACCAGTGCTTGGCCATAGGAGATATCGGCGAAGCGTTCCAGGAAGTCAGCGACCAGCAGACCCCGCTCCTTCCACAGGCGTTCGATCAGGCCGGTCCATTCCGGTTCGGTTGACGGTGGCGGGTTGAAGACCCGGGAGCGGGCGGAAAGGGAACCAGCGCTTGCGGGAGAATGAGGGACCATACGTCGATTTTAGGCAAATGCCCAAGTTCTGTCTGCAAGACGACGGCTTTTGTCCATTGAAGTCGCCATTTTTCCAGCGTTGAATGGGAGTCGGCCCCAAACGTTCGGAAATCCCGGGCCCCTATCAAAGAGGATTCATGCTCGTAGATCTCCTGATCCGGAACGCCAACATCCTGACGCAGGATCCCACCAGCCCCATAGCGGAGAGCCTGCTCATTCATGACGGCAAAGTACTCGATGTCGATCCCGATGCCGGCATGGCTGCCCGTGCCGCCCGGGTCATTGACGCCGCGGGCGCTACGATCGTCCCGGGCTTCAACGACGTTCATGCACATAGTGTGTGGTTCGGACTGGGCCTGATGGAAGCAGGGCTCGGGACGGTGGAAAACCTGGAGGACGTCTACGACGTCATCGCGGAAACCGCAGCCACGCTGGGACCCGATGAATGGGTGGTCGCCTCAGGCTTCAGCCCGCTCCTCCTCGACGGCCAGCAACCTGACCGCGACCGGCTGGACGCCGCGGCTGGCGGGCGTCCCGTGTGGATCAAGCACTCGTCCGGCCACGCCTGCACGCTCAATGGGGTGGCATTGGCACTGATTGAGGCCGACGGTGCAGACTTTGGAGCCGGGATCGACGGCGGTGCGGTGGTCATAGGCCCGGATGGCCGCCCCACAGGACTCCTGGAAGAAAATGCCATGCGGCTCGTCCAGGACCTCCTGCTGCCCTATCCATTGGAAACCATCGAACGCGCCTTGGACTTGGCCACATCTCATTACTTGACGGAGGGAATCACGAGCGTCACTGATGCTGGAATTGCGGGCGGTTGGATTGGGCATTCGCCCCAAGAGTTCGCGGCCTATCAGAACGCGAAGGACAAGGGTCTCCTCAGCGTCAGGATGCAGCCCATGATCGTACTCGATGCCCTGCACCCGTTGCAGGGTCATGCAGCGGATTCAGTGACCAGCGGACTGGACACCGGTATACGTACCGGCCTCGGTGATGATTGGCTTCGGTTGGGCCCCGTCAAGATCTTCAGCGACGGTTCGCTGCTCGGCAGCACCGCCTATGTCACCGAAGAATATGTCGGCTGCACCCACAACCATGGCTACCTTCAGATGGACGCGGCGAAGCTACGCGAAACGGCGCTCAAGGCTTACAGTTCCGGCTGGGCGGTGGCCATGCACGCGATTGGCGACCACGCAATCGACCATGCTATCGACATCCTGACAGAAGCCCAGGACACCTTCGGCCGTCACGCCCTGCCCAACCGTATCGAGCACGGAGGCGTTGTCCGACCCGAGCAGTTGGACCGGATCGCAGCAGCCGGGATTGTTCTGGTGCCCCAACCGCACTTCATCACTGAGTTCGGAGACGGGATGGCCCGCTTGCTCGGACCGAAACGCACACCGTGGTCCTACCCGGGCAAGAGCCTGCTGACACGCGGCGTGGTTCTGCCTGGCAGCTCAGACCGGCCCGTCTCCAACGGCCGCCCCTTGGATGTCATGCAGTCCTTCGTGGAGAGGCTGACACCATCCGGGGCTGTCTACGGTCCTGCCGAAAGGATCACCGCCGCGGAGGCACTGGCCGCCTATACAACAGGATCGGCGGCAGCTACTGGCGCCGAGGGTGTGAAAGGCCGCTTGTCCCGTGGGTACTTGGCTGACCTCGCGTTCCTCGACCAAGACCCCACCAAAGTGGACCCCTCCGCCATCGGAGCCACCCAGGTCCTGGCAACCATGGTGGGCGGGGAAATCCGTTTCGGTGCGGATGAGTTTCCTCTACGTGTCCGAACTGAAGAACTTGAACCAGCGCTGAGCACTTCTTCCAGCACTCACAGCTAAGGAAACACCATGAGCAGAACTTACTCCGACTTCCTGGATGACTTCGCGGCAATGTCCTCCTTTGGCTCCACCGACGGTGGAGGCGTGGACCGGCAGGCAGGCACTGCCGAGGACCACGGCACCCGCCGGTGGTTCGGGCAGTGGCTGACCCAGCATGGGTACACCGAGACGGTGGATGAAGCCGGAAACCAATTCGGTACCATCGAGCTGGTTCCGGGAGCTCCTTATGTGTTGCTTGGCTCCCACCTCGATTCCCAGCCTTTGGCTGGCAGGTATGACGGGGCGTACGGGGTGCTCGCAGCAGCCACCGCCGGCAGCATCGTGGGGGCGGAAGCCCGGGCGGGAAAGGTGAACCCCGTCTACAACATTGCTGTGGTTAATTGGTTCAACGAGGAAGGCAGCCGTTTCGCGCCAAGCATGATGGGAAGCTCGGTCTTCACAGGGAAGCTTGCGCTCGAGGACGCCTTGGCCACTACTGATCACAGCGGAACCACCGTGGCGAAGGCATTGGCCGGTGGCCATCTCCTCCCGGACGGTTCTGCCCTAACCCTCACCAACGTTGCCCGCTACGCTGAGATTCACATTGAACAGGGCAGGAACCTCGAAGAGAGCGGCACACAGGTGGGGGTGGTGGACCGTACCTGGGCTGCCAGCAAGTTCCGGGTAACGGTCGATGGTGCCCAATCACACACCGGTGCCACACGAATGGAGGATCGCCGGGACGCCCTCTACGGTGCGGCTCTACTCATCGCCGCCGCCCGGGAACTGGCAGCGGAGTTTGAGCCCGGCCTATTGCACACCTCGGTGTCCGAACTGTACGTCCTTCCCAATTCCCCCGTCACCATTGCACGGCAAGTCACCATGAACCTCGACCTTCGGTCCCCGGATGAAGACGTACTTGCCCGGGCGGTGGATCTTCTGGGGAAATGGGCAGGTGAAGCCAGTGACAGATCCCGCACGGACGTCCGCATGGAGTTGACACATCAGTGGGGCTTAGTGCCCTACCAGCCGGAAGGTGTTGCCCTTGGCATTGCAAGCGCTGAACGCCTGGGCTTCACGCACACGAACATCATGACGGTAGCCGGGCACGATTCGACCAACATGAAAGATGTGGTCCCAACCGTCATGCTGTTCGTTCCCAGCGTGGAGGGAATCTCGCACAATGAGGCCGAGTACACTCGGGACGAGGATGCGCTGCGTGGTGTCGAGCTGCTGACAGAGGTGACGCGTCGACTTCTCCAGGGCGACATGGGTTAGCTGGATCTGAAGCTGACCTTGCCACTGGAACCGAACCAGCTGATGCTACCTCCCTGGTAGTCCTGCATGACGGTGCCGGCTGAAACGTACTCATCGGAGATCGGGTAACCGAGCTTGCCCTTCTCGAACCCGTGCTGGGCCCAGAGGCTGCGAATCGCACCCATGCTGAGGTGTGCGCCGCTGGCAGGCGAATAGTAGATGGACCCGTTTTCGTACGCCTGTCCGACGCCACCGTTCACCATGCCTCGGATTTCGTCCGTGACCGGGTACCCCAAAATCCCCGCCTCGTAGCCGAGGGAGGCCCATTTGCGGCGGATCAAGCCAGTACTGACGTGCGCTCCGGTTGCCGGCGTGGAGTAGATTGAGCCACCTTCGTATGCTTGACCGATGCCGCCTTTGGCCATGCCGGATATCTCATCCGTGGTTGGATAGCCGAGATAGCCTCTTTCGTACCCGGCGGCACCCCACGCAGCACGGATGGCACCCATACTGATGTGCACCCCTGTGCTGCCGCCCCAGTAGATGGATCCGTTCTGATAGGCCTGGCCCAAGGCTCCCCGGGTCATCCGTATCTCATCGGACGCCGGGTACCCGAGGAATCCGTTTTCATAGCCTGTTGAACCCCACTTGCCGCGTATCACTCCTGTGCTGAAGTAGGTGCCGGACAGCGGCGAGTGATAGATGGAGCCATATTGGAAAGCTTGGCCGGCTCCACCATTTTTGAGGCCATACATCTCGTTGCTGATGGGATCACCGGCGTAGGCGGGCCCACCGATTGCGGCGTACTTGTTGGTGATTGCCCCGAACAGTGAGCTGCTGTAGGGAGTAAAGACGTCGTCCACGGCGCCCATGATGATGCGGTCACCGGGCCGGTTCGTCTTCAGGAGTTGGGTTACGGTCCCCAAGTGCGTTGAAATGCAGCCAGCGCTCGGGACGTTGCCGGCGTGGAAGAAGATGGCATAGGACGCCCCCTGGACAGTAGGCATGTCCGGGTACCGGTTCCAGTTAATCACCGCGGCTTGCTCGTAGAACCCTTGATTCATGTATGTCCAAAGGTTCTCGTCGGATTCGCCGCCCAGCCCCTCGAAATACTGGTTATAGGTGGGTCCATGTTCACCTCCCCAGCGGGAATTGGGATTCACTGTGTAGTACTTCAACGCGGTCCCCGGATTGGACCGGCCCAAGGCCTCCGTGAAACTGAAGCTTCCGGTGGGAGACTTCCAAGTGTCTTCCCACGCCAGGTTCTGCGCCGAGAACCCCTTGGAACCGGCGAACCCGGTGGTTTGCCACTCCTGTGCGTACCCGCTCCCCGCCCGTACACAACCCGTGATGACAACAGCCGACTGTGAGCGGTCTGTCGCAGTGGCGAACGTGACACGATTGGCCGCGTATGACGGGAACTTCACCTGCCCGGCACTGAGCCGCTGACAGGGGTTGTACACCTGCGGGCCTGCCTCTGCTGGAACCGCAAACACCAGCGACGACGCCGCCAGAGTTGCCGCGAGGAACCAGGCGGACACTATTTTTCTGATCACGAGTCTTCCCCCAACGAGACAATCAAGCGAAAGATTCACAATGAAACTTTCAAGGCAGCGCGAAGCCCCCCGGACAAAAGGTTATGGGACCGCCTGGCAAGTTCCCCACATGGCCACAGCGAATCGCGTTGGTTACTGGCGCCAGATAGAGTCGTTCCAATGGACAGCAAACTGACAATTGCCCGGCACCAAGCTTCCACCCAAGGGTCAGCACAGTCTGCCGACACTGAGGATGGGTTCGTCAGGGTCCGAGGAGCCCGCGAGAACAACCTCCGTAACGTGGACGTGGACGTGCCCCGTGATGCAATTGTCGCCTTCACGGGGGTTTCAGGATCCGGGAAATCGTCCCTGGCGTTCGGCACGATCTTTGCCGAAGCCCAGCGCCGCTACTTCGAGTCCGTGGCCCCGTACGCGCGGCGCCTCATCCAACAGGGCCACAATCCCAGGGTGGAAGCGATCACAGGGCTGCCACCCGCCGTCGCCCTCCAACAGCGCCGGGGAACGGCCACCGCCCGTTCCAGCGTTGGCACTCTGACTACGCTGTCCAATTCCCTGCGAATGCTCTTCTCACGAGCCGGGAGCTATCCGGAAGGGGCGCGGCCATTGGATTCCGACGCCTTCTCCCCCAACACTTCCGCCGGTGCTTGCCCCGAGTGCCACGGACTGGGCGTCGCCCACAGGGTCACGGAAGAGTCCTTGGTTCCCGACCCGTCCCTCAGCATCCGTGAGGGTGCCATCGCCGCGTGGCCCGGGGCTTGGCAAGGCAAGAATCTCCGCGACATCCTCACGCATCTTGGTTACGACGTCGACACGCCATGGAGGAAGCTCCCCAGGAAGGACCGCGACTGGATCCTCTTCACCGAAGAACAGCCCGTAGTGGAAGTAACGCCGCAACGGGACCGCGTCGCCAAGCCCTACAAGGGCCGGTTCTGGAGCGCCAAAAGCTATGTGCTCCACACCCTTGCAGACTCGAAAAGCACCACGATGCGTGACAGGGTGCTGCGCTTCATGGAAAGCGGGCGCTGCCCGCAGTGCGGCGGCAGCGGGCTCCGGCCGGAAGCACTGGCTGTGACCTTCGCCGGCAAGACCATCGCTGAGCTCAACGCGCTGCCGATGACCGACCTGGCCAACATCATCCGCCCCACCACGGAATTGACGGCCGCCGGCACAGCCTCACGGACCGGGACCTCCGGTGAAACCAACGAGGTAGCTGTCGCCATCACCCGCGACCTACTAAACCGGGTCACGGTACTTTTGGATCTGGGCCTGGGTTACCTCGCGCTGGGTCGTCCAACACCAACGCTCTCTCCCGGCGAGATGCAACGCCTCAGGATCGCCACACAGCTGCGTTCCGGGCTTTTCGGCGTCATATACGTGCTTGATGAACCATCTGCAGGACTGCACCCGGCCGATGCCGAGCCGCTCCTCGCTGTGCTGGACCAGCTCAAGAGCTCAGGCAACTCTGTGTTCGTGGTGGAGCACAACATGGACTTCGTTAAGGCAGCCGATTGGCTTGTCGATGTCGGACCCCGCGCCGGTGATGGCGGAGGGCAGGTCCTTTACAGCGGTCCCGTGGCTGGACTTGCTGACGTACAGGATTCCATCACGCGGCCGTTCCTGTTCCCTGACAGCCACAACCCAAATCCACCCAAGGAGACCCGTCCATCAAAAGAACCCCGCCAGCCGAAGGAGTGGCTCAAGCTTCAGAACATTAACCGTCACAACCTTCGGGACTTGGAGGCTGAGTTCCCGTTAGGCGTGCTCACGGCGGTGACTGGCGTGTCCGGCTCGGGTAAGTCTTCCTTGGTCAGCCACGTTCTCGCCGAGGTTGTCGGGGCCGAGCTGCACCCCGAAGGAGACGCTGCGCACGAGGCGAACACTGTGGGCCTGGTGTCCGGGCTCCACCAGCTCGACCGGCTCGTCAAGGTGGACCAGAAGCCCATCGGGCGGACCCCTCGCTCCAACCTGGCCACCTACACCGGGCTCTTTGACGGAGTCCGGAAGGAGTTCGCAGCCACTGAGGAAGCCCGTGCCCGTGGCTTCGGGGCCGGCCGGTTCTCCTTCAATGTGGCCGGCGGCCGTTGCGAGACCTGCCAGGGAGAAGGATTCGTGGCAGTGGAACTACTGTTCCTCCCCGGGAGTTACGGGCCCTGCCCCGAATGCCACGGGTCGCGGTTCAATCCCGAAACCCTGGAAGTCACCTACCGTGGACACAATATTGCCGACGTCCTGGGCATGACAGTGAACGCGGCTTCCGAATTCCTGGCTGATCTTCCCGGCGTTGCCCGCAGTCTCCAAACCCTTCGCGAGGTGGGCTTGGGATACCTCCGCCTGGGCCAGCCGGCCACCGAGCTTTCCGGCGGCGAGGCCCAGCGCATCAAACTCGCCACCGAGCTGCAGCGCATCCAGCGTGGCCACACCCTTTATCTGCTGGATGAGCCCACTACTGGATTACACCCGGCCGACGTCCAACTCCTGATGGCCCAGTTGCACAAGCTGGTGGACGCCGGAAACACGGTCATCGTGGTGGAACACGAGATGGACGTCGTAGCAGGCGCCGACTGGGTGATCGATTTGGGTCCCGGCGGTGGCGACGCCGGCGGCGAGATCATGGTCGCAGGCCCGCCAGCCGTCGTCGCGCGTTCCCGAACAAGCCGGACAGCGCCCTACCTCGCTGCTGTTACCCGGCGGAGGTAACTACCGCCGAGGAATGTTCCGCAGGTTGCTTCGCGCCATGCTGACAGCCTCCCCGGCGCCGCGGTTAAGAACCACCTTGGACATGGCTGTAGCGAATCCAATAACCTGCGACCCCGAAATTTTCGGCGGGATGGACAGGGCATTGGGGTCGGTGATGAGCTCCACCAAGGACGGGCCGGGGTGCGCAAACGCTGCCCGGTACGCTGCCTCGATGTCCGCCGGATCCGTGACGCGCACGGCATGGAACCCCAGTGCTTTGGCCACCTCTGCGTAGTTGGCGTCCGGAACGTCCACTCCGAAGTCGGGCAGCCCGTCTACCAACATTTCGAGCTTGACCATGCCGAGCGTGGAGTTGTTGAACACCACCACATTCACGGGTAGCTTGTGTGCGGCGACTGTAATGAGTTCGCCCATCAACATGGATAAGCCACCGTCGCCCGACACGGAAACCACCTGTCGCCCGGGATAGGCCACCTGCGCACCAATGGCGTGCGGAAGGGCGTTCGCCATGGATCCGTGGAGGAACGAGCCGATCAGCCGACGGGTGCCCAGCGGGTTGATGTAACGCGCAGTCCAGACGTTGCACATGCCGGTGTCGGCCGTGAAGATGGCGTCTTCCGCTGCAACCTGGTCCAGGAGCGAGGCCGCGTATTCGGGGTGGATCGGCTGCTTTTTCTCTACTTTGCGCGTGTAGGCGCCCACGGCTTTGTTCATCAGGCGGTCATGCTTCTTCAGCATCTGGTCAAGGAAACGTCGGCTCTTCTTCGGCGTCACCAAAGGCAGCAAAGCCGTCAAGGTGGGGCGTACGTCGCCATGGACTGCTATGTCGACGTCGGTCCGCCTCCCCAGCCGCTGTGCGGCCCTGTCAACCTGGGCCGTGCGGGTGTCCGGCAGGAACTGGTCGTAGGGAAAGTCAGTGCCGAGCAGGATCAGCAGATCCGCGTCTTCGATACCCTCGGCCGCAGCTCCATAACCGAGCAGCCCGGTCATTCCGATGTCAAAAGGGTTGTCGTACTGGACGAAGTCCTTGCCCCTCAGGGAGTGGCCTATTGGTGCGTTTATCAATTCCGCCAGGGCGATCAGTTCGTCATGCGAGCCTTCGACGCCGGCACCGGCGAAAATAGCCACCTTACCGGCGTCGTTAATGGCGTCAGCGAGTTCCCTGACGCTGGCTGGATCAGGCACCAGGGCCGCCGGACGAAATGCGGCCGGCATAGGGGTCGGTGCCGTAGCTTCAAGGCCGGCGATGTCGCCGGGAAGGGTGACAACTGCGACTCCCCCGAGGCCAACAGCGTTCTGGATGGCGCTGTGCATGACCCGCGGTGCTTGCTCGGCCGTACTAATCATCTCCGAATACACGGAGCACTCGTTGAAGAGCCGGTCCGGATGAGTTTCCTGGAAGAACCCGCTGCCAATCTGCTTGCTGGGGATGTGCGAAGCGATGGCAAGCACCGGGGCTCCGGTGCGGTTGGCGTCGTACAGCCCATTGATCAGGTGCAGATTTCCGGGTCCGCATGAGCCCGCGCAGACCGCCAATTTTCCCGTCAACTGAGCCTCTGCAGCGGCAGCAAATGCGGCCGCCTCCTCATGGCGCACATGGATCCAGTCGATGCCGCCCTTCTTGGAGCCTCCAGTTTGCCGGACGGCGTCCACAATTGGATTAAGGCTGTCGCCAACGATTCCGTAGATCCGCTGCACGCCGGCAGCCTGGAGTTGTTCGATGAGTTGGGTGGCAAGTTCCTTGGCCATAGTGTGCAGGCTCCCTCAATGGTGGTGTTGGGCTGACAGGGCCAATATAGTCGGCCCGTCCCGTCCCCACCTGTGAAGGCCCTCTGGTTAAGCTGCCAGGCGGGTCTCGAACAGGCGCTCCGCCAGACTCAACAGATGGCTCGGCACGTCTGCGGCGGTCCCGCTGCTGCCGTGACCGAGGAAAACGGCAGTGCCACTAACGGTGTGGTCCATTGGAGTGCCCGCTTCCCGTATCAAGACCTCGGCACGCGGGTTCAGAGGCAAAGGAATGTGAATTGCCTGGTCGTTCAGGAGAACGTGCCAGCCACGGCCGGATATTGCTTCAACATTTCCCTCCACGAGTGACTGTTGTATTGCCATGGCGGCCTCAATGCGTTCCACTCGCACTTGCTCATTAAGGCGCGCAGGAATAATGAGCGCAGAGACTAATTTCCGCATGTTTTGAATTTCCGTTTCTGCTGCTGGCGGCCGCCCTACCGCTGGGTTTTCCTCGGTTTGGACAAGAGGTTTTCGCTGCCCTCAGCTTTTGCCCTTTTTTCGGCCCGCTTTTCCAGAATAGTCTTCCCCGACTTCTTCGACTTGGCGCCGTTGGGTGATTTACCGGACATTTTGCACTCCTCTTTATTTTCGTTATGACAACACCATACCTACTTATATTTTTAAAGCCAGTTGCAGAATTTTTGCCTCCAGGTTGGAGTCCTTTTATGCCTTTTCGTTGAACGTGGCTCTGGCTGGGAGGGCTATTGGTTGCTAGCGTGGCCGCATGAACCCGTCGAAGTCCCCGGCCGAGATCCTCGACATTGCCGGCAGCGAGGTCCGCATCTCCAATCCGGACAAGGTGGTGTTTCCCGAGCCCGGGCTGACGAAGCTCGATCTGGTGAACTACTACCTCGCAGTGGCAGAGGGGGCCCTACGCGGTGCCGGCGGCCGTCCGATGGTGCTAAAGCGCTTTCCCAAGGGCATCGACGCAGAACCGTTCTTCCAGAAGCGCGTCCCTGAAAACCATCCTGGCTTCATTGACACAGCAACTCTCCACTACTCGTCCGGCACCTCCGCCGAGGAGACGGTCATCCGCGATGCCGCAGGCTTGGCGTGGGTGGTGAATCTCGGATGCTTGGACCTCAACCCGCACCCTGTGCGTGCGGAGGATCTTGACCACCCGGACGAACTGCGGGTGGATTTGGACCCTATGCCCGGCGTCGACTGGTCCCGGATTGTGGACACCGCCTACGTTGCACAGGATGTCCTGGATGATGTCGGGCTGGTGGGGTGGCCAAAGACAAGCGGCTCCCGGGGGCTCCATATCCTGGTCCGAATAGCACCGCAGTGGTCTTATCGCGATGTGCGGCTCGCCGCCGAGACCCTTGCCCGTGAAGTGGAAAACCGTGCTCCCGGGCTGGCAACCGCCAAATGGTGGAAGGAAGAGCGTGGGGAGAGCGTATTCGTTGACTTCAACCAGAACGCCAAGGACCGCACCGTAGCTTCGGCTTACTCTGTCCGTTCCCGTCCCGACGCCCGCGTCTCTACCCCGCTCACGTGGAATGAGGTGCGCTCCGCCCGCCCGGAACAGTTCACAGTCCACTCAGTACCCGAGCGTTTCTCGGATCTTGGCGACCCCCACGCGGGAATCGACGACGCGGCCGGCTCGCTGGATGGGCTTCTTTCGCTGGCTGCCGAGCTGGGCCCGGCCGAGAAGGCGCCCAGGAGCGGCGACGGCTCGGGTCGCCGGATGTCAACGATGCCGCTGATCGAGGTGGCCCGCACCAAGACCAAGCCCGAGGCCGAGGCAGCACTCGATGAGTGGAAGGCCCGGTACGCTGACGTTGTTTCCCTGCTGCACCCTGCCGACGTCCTTGTCGACGGGATGCGGGGATCGAGTTCCCTTTGGTATCGGGTGCGGGTAAACCTTCAGCACATCCCTGAAGACAGGCGCCCGCCCCAAGAGAAACTCATCGCAGATTATGACCCATGGGCGGGCAAGGAATGGCCCGGCCGGCCAGCTTCCTGACGCTGCCCAAAACCTGAAGACGCGCGGCTAGTCCTGACCGATGGTGATGCCCGTAATCGGCGCACCGGCACGCTCGTAGGAGAGCAGTACCGCTCCTTTCGGGAACGCCCGCGGTGGTTGCGCAAAACGGAATGCCGCCGGGACTCCCGAGCCGTCGGCAAACAACCGCTTTCCCGAGCCAAAGGTGAGCGGGTAAAGGAAAAGGTTGAGTCGGTCGAGAAGGTCAGCCTCCAGGAGCGAGCGAATAAGGTGTCCGCTGCCGAACATGTGGATATCCAGGAACCGCTCCTTCACTTCCGACAGCTCCGAGACTTCCGCAAGTGCAGTGGTGCCTTCCCATTCCGGGCGGGTCAGTGTTTGTGAGACGACAAACTTGGGCAAGGCGTTGAACGTCTCACCGATGTGGTCTTCCTGATGCGGCCAGAACCCCGCAAAGATGTCGTAGGTTTTTCGTCCAAGCAACAAGGCGTCCATGCGGTCAATCCCCGCCCCGATGGCTTCGCCTGTCTCGTCGTCAAAATATGCTGCCTGCCAGCCTCCGAATTCGAAGCCACCGCCCCTGTCTTCTTCAGGGCCTCCGGGTGCCTGGTAGACGCCGTCAAGCGTAACGAACAGGTTAGCGGTGAGGATTCCCACGGTGCACTCCTTCTTCTGGCCCCGGCCGGATGCCGCGGTGCTGTGGCGTCTTCCTCGAATCAGTATGCTGCTTCACCGTTCCCTGCGGAACCCGGATCGGGTGGTTCAGGGCCAGGACTTTCGGCGAAGGACTTCTGGCGCACGGGGAGAGCTGGCGGTAGCTTTGGAGTACTTTTCCTTGAAGCAGCCGAGGTACCGGAGGCACTGCCGATGCAAGGCTTGTCCACGTCACTGGTCCTCATCGCCGTCCTGGCTGTGGTAGCACCGATTGCCACCCGGCTCCTTGACCGTTGGGTCAAAGTGCCGATCGTTGTCTTTGAAATTGTTCTTGGCATCCTGTTCGGTCCCAGCCTCCTGGGATGGGTGCAATCCACCGCCTTCACAGATACTCTGGCTGACTTCGGGCTGGCCATGTTGTTTTTCGTAGCGGGCAACGAGATCGATTTCACGGCAATCCGCGGCCGTCCCATTTACCGCGCTTCCGCAGGCTGGGTCATTTCCCTGGCCGCAGGCATTGGGGCCGGTTTCGTCCTGGTCCCCTCACCGGAGGCCGCCGTGATTATCGGGGTTGCCTTGTGCTCCACGGCTTTAGGCACTTTGCTGCCTATCCTCCGGGACGCCGGCGTTTCCAAGTCGCCGATCGGTGTGGCCGTAACCGCCTTGGGTGCAGCCGGCGAGTTTGGACCGTTGATTGCTATCTCGCTGTTCTTCAGTGGCAAACAACTGGGCGCGGCATCAGGTGTCCTGCTCGGCTTCGTTCTCCTGACTGGTGTGGCAATCTATCTTGCTTCCCAGGCGCGGCACACGTTGTTCCATGCCCAAGTCACAGCCACACTGCATACCAGCAGCCAATTCGCCATGCGTTCCATCCTGTTGATTCTTAGCGGGCTGGTAGTGCTCAGCATGGTCCTGGGACTCGATATGCTGCTCGGTGCCTTCGCCGCCGGGGTCCTCTGGAAAGTCACCATCGCGCGCGCTCCTGAAGTAGACCGGAAGGTCATTGAGACGAAGATCGACGCCGTCGCCTTTGGCTTCCTGGTGCCCATCTTCTTCATCGATACCGGCATTGATTTCGATCTGGGCGCCTTGACCTCCAGTCCCGTGACCCTGGCCATGGTCCCGCTGTTCCTTGCCCTGTTGCTGATCATCCGAGGCCTCCCGTCACTGCTCGCCGCGCCTCCCGGCTCCACCCGAGCGGACAAACGGGCCCTCATGCTGTTCGGGGCCACAGCTTTGCCAATCATCGTTGCCGTGACAACCATTGGCCGGGAGCATGGGTTCATCAGCAGTGGAATTTCCTCGGCACTCGTAGGCGCAGGGATGCTCTCGGTACTCCTGTTTCCGCTGCTGGCACTTCGCGCACTAGGCCGCACAGAAACGGCAGACCGTACGCTGCTCCCACCGAAAGCGTGACCCAACCCGGCTGCCCTGAAGCAGCCCCGGCAAAGGCAACAAGCAGACGACGGCGCCCTCCCGCCGTCGGACGTTCTTCCCACCGATGCCTAAGCGTCTCCGCAAATGTGTTGCCCCAAGCAGAACCGGCCCATAGGCTCGTATCGTGAGTGGCAGGGACGGCAAACCGACCAGCGGGACCGACCAGCGACCGGGTGAAGGAAATAAAGGCATGGCAACAGGAACAGTTAAATGGTTTAACGCTGAAAAGGGTTTCGGATTCATCGCCCCGGACGATGGAGGCCCCGACGTGTTTGCTCACTACTCAGCGATTACGTCGAGCGGATACCGCTCGCTGGAGGAGAACCAGAAGGTCCAATTCGATATCACGCAGGGTCCCAAAGGTCCACAGGCGGAGAACATCCAGCCCGCCTAGGTTCACAACACCAGATTCACTAACAGAGACCGGTCCGGCCAATAGGCCGGACCGGTCTCTTGGTGTCCTACGCGCGGCCTTTGAGGATCAGGTGCCAGTAAACCTGCGGGAACATATCACGGTCCACCCACCAGGAGAGCCTGCTTTCCTTCCAGGTGGGAACCTTTGGGATGGTTGGCATGGGCCGGTATTGGGGGTCGAACTCGGCGAATACCACGGTGCTCCGCGAAACGGTGAACGGACATACGGAGTATCCGTTGTACTTCTGGCTGAGCGGTTTGCCTTTGCGGGCCGAGAGCAGATTTTTTGCCAGAACCTTGGTCTGCTTGCGTAGCGCACCGCCGGCTTTGGAGTTGGTGGTTCCTGCAGCGTCGCCCAGCGACCAGACATTGGGGTACCTGGGGTGGCGCAGCGTCTGCGTGTCCACCTCCACAAAACCGTACTGGTCCCCTACTGCTGGCAAGTCCGTGGTTTTGAGCCAATCCGGTGCAGACTGGGGAGGGACGGCGTTGAGGACATCGTATGGCAAGTCCTCCGACGTGTGGTCCGCATTGTTTCGAATAGTGGCCGTGCGTCCGGCGGGATTCACCGCCACCAATTCGCTGTTTGTCCTCAGTTCGATTCCGTACTCGGCAATCTTACGGTCAAGCTCCCGGTCTACCTCGGGAATTCCGAAAACTGTGGGATGAGGCTGGACCATGACAACCCGGATGTTCTCCAGCACGCCTTGTTCCATCCAGTAGTCACAGGCCAAGTACATCGGTTTCTGGCTGGCCCCGCCGCATTTCACAGGTCCCGAAGGCATGGTGAAGATGACGGTGCCCGACTTCATAGTGCTCAAGAGGGTCCAGAGTTTCGGCGCAAGCTCGAACTCGTAATGAGAGGAACCGTACGGCGATTGCACCGCTTCAGACAGCCCCGGTATGGCATCCCAGTCGTACTGCAGCCCCGGGCACACAACAAGATGTCCGTAGGTCACTGTGGAACCGGAGGCCAGCGTCACTGAGTTGGCATCAGCATCCACGTTGACGGCCCTGTCCTTGATCCACGCGACGCCCTTGGGCGTCACGGACTCCTGGCTTCGGACTGCTTCTTTGACCTGGGCCCGGCCACCGGCGATATGCGAGAACAAGGGCTGGTACAGATGATGCTCCTTGGGCTCGATGAGGGCGATGTCCTTGACGCCATATCGCTTCAAGCGGGCAGCCAGTGACACACCTGCATTACCGCCGCCGATGATGACTACCTCGTGTTGCGGTGCCATGCCACTAGCTCTTTTCAGTCAATGCGGAGCCCTTGTGCGCTGCCCTGGCACCGGTCTTCTCTGACTCCACTACGTACTGCGGCTCGTCCTCGCTGGCCACATGTTTGTTGCCATCCAGTACAAAGTCACTGGTTTTCTTTTCCACGATCTTTCCGTGCGTCTTGCCCTGCGGGGTGTTCCACTCCACGTGTGTTCCCTTGCTCAGTGCCATGTCCGCTCCTAGTGTGGTGGCCCTCTCCGACTTCGACTGCCCCACAATAGTAAGCATGATGATCATTTGGCGATACCCGCCGGGGCGGCCGGATACAAAGTGCCGAGGAAAGGATTCCTGATGCTGATCTGCGCAACCTGCGCCGTGGAACGCGACGAGCCTACGCCGGACGTTTGTACCATCTGCGCCGACGAACGGCAATACGTGCCCGAGGACGGACAGCAGTGGCTCACTCTGGACGAACTGGCTGGTGCCGGGCGGAAGATCGTGCTGGAGCAAAATGAACCCGGCCTCATAGCAGTCAGCACCGAGCCCAAAACCGGTATCGGGCAGACTGCCCAGCTCGTGGTGACGCCCAAGGGCTCGCTGCTGTGGGATCCCGTGGGTTACGTCGATGACAATGCTGTGGCAGCGGTCCTCGAACACGGCCCCGTTGCAGCTATCGCCGCCAGCCACCCGCACATGTTCGGCGTTCAGGTGGAATGGTCGCGCCGTCTTGGCAACGTCCCGGTCCTGGTCGCGGAGGCCGACCGCGAATGGCTCGGCCGCAGCGACCCAAGTGTTAACTACTGGTCTGGCAGCACAACAATCGCCGATGGATTGGTCCTGCATCAGACGGGTGGGCATTTCCCAGGCAGTGCGGTGGCGCACTGGGCAGCAGGAGCCGGCGGCAAAGGGGTCCTGCTGACCGGCGACACCGTGTTTCCCAATCCCGATCGTCGCACGGTCGCCTTCATGCGCAGTTATCCCAATCGCTTACCTCTCTCCGGCGCAGTGGCATTACGTATTGCAGCTCAACTGGAAATGCTGACGTTCGACCGGATCTACGGCAACTTCAACAACGTCATCGACTCCGGAGCGAAAGGCGTACTGCACGACTCAGCCCAACGGCACGCAGCATGGACGCGGGGAGACTTCGACCACCTGACCTGATTCCGGGTTATTCCTCCGGTGGCTGGTCCGCCTGCGCTCGGGCTGGTTCTCCCCCTCTGGTGTTGGTCTTCCTGGTGATCAGCCAGGTGATGAACCACAGCACCACGCCGATGGCCATGAGGCCGCCAGCCACTTGGTACTGGACGGGGTTCCTGCCCACCCATGGACCAGCGAGGAAGGCACACAGTACGGCTGCTACCAACGGCAGTTGTCCCGGGGAAGTGAAGAACACCTTCCGGTGGGGGTCCCGCTTTCGACGGAGAACGACGCAGGCGACGTTTACCAGCGTGAACACGCACAGCAGGAGGAACGCCGTGGTCCCGGAAAGATTGGCCACGATGTTGCTTGAGGGGTCGATGCTGACGTACCAAATCAGCCCCATGGCAAGGACGGTAGAGAACGCGATGCCAGCCCATGGCGAACGACGACCCGGCAATACTCTTCCCAAGGAGCGGGGCAAAACGTGCTGGCGTGCCATGCCATAAATCAGCCGGCTGGCCATCAACATGTTGATCAACGCAGTGTTGGCCACTGCGAACACTGCGAGGAAGGGAAAGATCTTGTCGATGGGGAAATCCGGTGATCCCTTGTGCACCACTTCCAGGAGCGCCGCACCTTCAGCTTCCCTGATCTCCCCCAGCTCTGCCGGGGTCAGCACACTCACCACGGACACAGCCACCAGCATGTAGAGGATCACTGCGATGCCGAGGCCAGTCAACATGGTGCGGGGGAAAATCCGCTCGGGATTCCTGGTTTCCTCAACCATGTTCACGGAGTCCTCGAAGCCCACCATGGCAAAAAATGCAATGGACGTAGCTGCCGTGACCGCAAGGAACAGCCCCTTGTCCTGATAGTCGGTAAAAACGAAGATCTCCTGGACATTGCCGGTTCCCTGGGCCATCACGAAGAAGCCAACCCCGATCACCACGCACAGTGCAAGCACCTCAACGGCGGTGAGTATGACGTTGAACTTAACGCTTTCCCCCACGCCGCGCAGGTTGATCACCGCAAGCAGGAGCATGAAGCCCAATGCCACGGCCGTGATCACACCACGGTCCGGCACATCCATCCAGCCGTTGACCTCCAAGCCGCCAAAAAAGTTCTGGGCAAGGACATTGGCGGATGTCGACGCGCTGGTGATGCCGGAGCAAACAACAGCGAACGCCACGAGGAACGTGACGAAATGGATCCCGAAGGCCTTATGCGTATAAAGCGCGGCGCCTGCTGCCTGAGGGTATTGCGTCACAAGCTCAAGGTAGGAAAACGCGGTGAGGGTGGCGACGACAAAGGCGAGCAGGAAGGGCAACCAGACGATGCCACCAACGGTCCCTGCCATGGTCCCGGTAACCGCATAGACCCCGGCCCCAAGAATGTCGCCGACAATAAAGAGCAGGAGAAGTTTGGGGCCCAGCACGCGTTTTAGCTCTGGTTCCTCACCTGCAGGCGTTGCTTCCAAGGCGTTGTCTGACGTGGTGCTCATGGTCCACCCCCGGCCCGTACACGGCCCCCCGGACCATGTAAGTGATCTGATTTATCTCACTTTGATCCTGCGGTTAGGGTTTGGCAACACTGATCCGGTGAAAAGGCAGAACCGCTCTTCCAAACCCGGCCTGTTTCCCTATGTCCGGATACTCGAACCGTAGTATTCGGCCAGCCTGGCCAGTCCTTCATCAATCGAGACAGCAGGTGCCCAGTCGAGGAGGTCACGGGTCACTCGCTGGTCGAACCAATGCGCGGTGGAGAGCTGTTCGGCGAGGAACCTGGTCATCGGCGGTTCCTCTTTGCGCCCCGCCCAGGTCCAGAGTTTTTCCACTACTGCTCCGACTGCCCGTGCCGCACCGCCCGGCACAGACCACGACGGCGGGGCCACGCCACCCGCTGAGCAGATGCCGGCCAGCAGCTCGCCGATGGGCCGGGGCTCACCATTGCTCACCACCACGGCCTTGCCGTGGACGTGCTCCATCCGGCGCAGCGCAGCAACGATGGCGGACGCGGCGTTGTCCACATAAGTCGTATCGATCAGGGCAGCGCCGGCGTCGAGCAATGGCAGACGACTGCGACTGGCGCGAGCCAGGACGCGTTCCACCAACTGGGTGTCGCCGGGGCCCCACACAATGTGGGGCCGCACTGCTGCCACCCGGAATTCCGGTCGATCCGCCGCGAGGGCCAGCAATTCTGCCGCGGCCTTGGTACGGGCATAGTCGCCCCGCGCATGACGTGGGTCAGCCTGCTCCGCCCCCAATCCCACGATGGCGGCGCCGGAGTGGGCCACCGACGGAGACGAAACATATACGACGTCCCGCACCCCCGCCGTCCGGGCCTCATGAAGCAACCGGCGGGTTCCCTCCACATTCACTGCCTCAAACTCGGCCGTGCGCCCTGTGATGGACACTTTGGCGGCGAGGTGGATGATCCCTTCCGCCCCGGCGACTGCGTTGCGGAGAGCCGCAACATCGTCAATGGAACCGCAGAAGTCCTCCGCACCGTCCACGCCCGACGGGCGGCGCTGAAAGGTTGCGACGGCATGGCCTTGGCGAAGCAATTGCCGTGCAACTTCCCCTCCCAGGAGCCCGCTGGAACCGGTGACCAGAACCCTCATGGCTTCCCCGGACGTCCGCCAGCCAGCACTCGTGAAGCCCAGCGGGCCAGGCGGGTCCTGTCGATCTTGGCATTGTGCCGGATGTCGGTGGGCTGCGCGGGGACCACCAGCACGGCACTGACATCGACCCCGGCTTCGGAGGCCGCGCGTCGGACACGCCCCGCGAGTTGCGGCCCGGCGGGGCCGGCTTTGGGAACGGGAGGCGCGGTCTCCACCACCGCAACCACCGCTTGGGTTCCCGACGGTCCAACCCCGGCGATGGCAGCCACCCGTACGCCGTCCAGGCGTTCGATGGATTGTTCTGCCCCGACTGGCGTCACCACAGTCCCTGGTGCCGTCACAACATGGGCAAGGCGTCCCTCCACCCACAGTCGGCCAGCGGCGTCGAAGTGTCCCACGTCGCCCGTGCGGTGCCATCCGGTAACGCCGGCACTCTCCCGTTGGGTCAGCCAGAGCCTGTCATAGGCCTCCTTGACGTGCGGCGCGCTGACCAGGATTTCGCCGGTGACCCCCGCCTCTGTCACAAGGTTCGATCCGGTTGCGGTTCCATCCGCCGCCAACGGAACAACAGCCAGATCGGCTCCGTGTACCGGCTTCCCCACGCAAACCCCGTTCCCGGCTCCGATCACGGTCCCGGCAGCCGCGTCGGCTTCCGCCGCTTGAATTTCTTCCAGGCTGATGTCCGTGACCGGAAGCGCCTCCGTCATCCCGTAGGGAGTATGCAGGGACGCTTGGGGCATCAACTGCTGCACCTGTGCCAGGAGCCGCTCAGGGACGGGCGCGCCTGCGGACAGGAGCAGCTCAATGTTTTGAAGAGCAATGCGCCCTGTCCCGCTCAGGTCATCCCGGGTAGTAATGACATTACGCAACGCTGCGGGCGAGGCGAAGACCACGGTAGCGTCGATGGCGGCGACAGCGTCTGCCAGTGCCCGGGCAGTCAAGGTGCGGGGCGCAGTAACGTCCATGGCCGGGGTCACCGAAACTGCTCCGAGCGCCGGACCCAGTAAAGCAAAGGGGGCGAAGCCCGCTACAAGGCGGGCACCGGCACGGATTCCAAAAGTCGCGGCAACCGTATCCCGCATCGCGGCCAGCTGCCCGTGGGTGTACAGCACGCCCTTAGCGGGGCCAGTGGAGCCGGAGGTGAACAGGACAGCGGCGGGGGCAGCCGGGTCCACACTCGTCCTTGGCACCTCACCGCCGCGCCCGGCGTCGCCTGTTGCTCCACGCCGCCCCAAGGCCGCGAGCGAGGTCTCAACCCCCAGGATTCGACGGCGGGTGGCGGGGAGGTCCTGCACGCTGATGCGCCGCCCCGGCCAGCCGAGCACCGAGGCTGCCGCAAGTGCCTTGTCGATGCCAATGAGGAAGTCGGCAGTGGCACCCTTCACGGCGCGGCTCATGCCTTTGGTTCCCAGTCCGGCGTCGGCCACCACTACTACCGCGCCCAATTTCAGGCAGGCGTAGAGTGCCACGGTGAGCTCAGTGCCGGGCGGGACCATCAGGCTCACCCGGCTACCGCCCCCTACACCGACTTCCCGCAGGCCATCGGCCAAATCGCGGATGTTCCGGTCCAGCTGTTGCCAACTGAGCGCCCGACTCACGCTGCCGTCGGGCGACATTTCGGCCACAGCGATGCCGTGCTTTCCCGGACCAGCAGCCAGCTCGCGCAGCGAGTCCCACAGTGGACGGAACGCTGGATCCTTCTCTCCGGACACATCCTTGACCGGCTCTCCGCCGACAGTAGCAACGGCCACTTGGGAATCGTCGCCACTGATGACGGCACCATGTACAGCAAGCCAGTCAAAAACAGGCGTGGCAATGTCCCGGTCCTCCGGCAAGAGGTGTCCTGCTCCTTCGAAGCGATGGACGTCTGCGTGCGGAAGCCGGCCGATGAGATCTTTGAGGTACCGATCGGAAAATATCGGATCCTTGGGGCCCCAGAGCATCAGGACCGGCGCCTTCAGCCCGCGCAGGCCTTCCGCTACACGGGTCAGCGCAGAAAAGCTGGGATGGTCCGCATCCGCGGGGATATCCGCAACAAAATTCCCCACCCCTGCCCGGCGTCCGGCTCCGCGGTAGGGGGCCATGAAAGCCCTTCCTACGTCGGCCGGCAGCTGCGGGGTTGCCAGCGAGTGCGTCACGCGCAGGAAGGCGTCCGACGTCGTGGTGCCCCACCGGTGCACGGCGGGGTGCAAGGCGAGCCGCAGTGCCGACGGGATGGGCGAATCCGAAGGCTGATGGACGGCAGTATTAGTCAGCACCACACCCCTGACGAGCTGAGGGTGCTCCAGCGCCCAGCCTGTGCTGATCACGCCACCCCAGTCGTGGCCCACCGTCACAACCGGCCCCTCCAGGCCCAACGCATCTGTGAGATCACCCAGGTCATTGATCCTGTCAGCCAGGCGACGGAATGTTCCGGTGCGCTCTGAATAGCCCATGTCCAGCTGGTCCACAGCTACGACCCGCCACGGATGCGCGGCGTCTCCACCAGCGCTCAACAGCGTCCGCCATAAATAAGACCAAGTGGGGTTGCCATGCACGCACAGCAAAGTCCCGAGCGGAGTCAGGCCACGGCGTGCGAGCTGGGCACCGTTATCCAGCACATGCCAGCGGCGAACAGAGCCCGGCGCGTCCACCTCCGACGTGGAAACTACACGGATTGTCCGCGACCATTCCGGGTCCACACCGGGCCAGTTGGTGGCTACCAAACGATTTCCACCATTCCGGCATTCAGTCCCGAGCCCACGCCCATGCACAGGACCCGGTCACCCGAGGTCAATGACTGCGCCTGGGCGGCGAGCGTCATGGGGAGCGATGCTGGCCCCACATTGCCCCAGTGCGGGAACGTAATGGGAACCTTGTCCGGGTCCAAGTCGATGGCATTGATGATCGCCTGGGTGTAGGCGTTACTGACCTGGTGAGTGACGTAGCGGTCCATGCTGGCCCAGTCCCATTCAGGCTGGGCTTCATGCCAAGCGTCCACCACAAGCTGCAGGCCGCCGTCGAGCAAGCCCTTGGTATCGGTGGACATGCCATCGATACCGCCAACGCACAATTCGTGGTGTTCCGTGCCGGCACGCATCACGCCGCCCACAAGCCGGTGTGCTCCCGGGTGCTCGTCCACCGGGCCCAGGACGGCCGCGGCGGCCCCGGACCCAAGGGTCAACGTGGCAAACTCCCGGTTGAAGTCTTCGCGCGTGGTCTCAGGCCTCTGGAGTCGCGCCAGCGTAGCCTCTTGGGTGCCCTGCGCGTCCTCTCCGTTGACGATGACCGCATACCGGATCTGGCCCGAGTCGATCATGTTGGCCGCCAGGATCAAGCCGTTCACGAATCCGAGGCAGGCGTTGGCCAAGTCAAAGTTCATGGCCGACGACGGCAGGCCGAGTTCGTGGTGGATTTTGACCGCCACGGACGGCTCAAGGTTGCGCCTGGTAACCGAGGTGTTGATCAGCAAGCCGATTTCCGAGGCTTCGACGCCGGCTTCAGCCAAGGCTTTTGCGCCCGCCTCCACCGCAGCGTCATCGAACGATGTCCCTGCCGCCCACCAGCGGCGGTGCGTGATGCCGGCAACGCGCTCGAGCAATCGCGGTGGAAACTTCAGCCGCTGCAGGGTCGAAGCCAATCTCCGGTCGAAATCCGTGGAGCTCACTATCCTCGGAGCCTCGACGCTGCTCACCGAGAGCAGCGCGGTGTTGCTGTGCCGGAAGGTCGCATTCCCTGCCAAGTTAAGCCCCTGTTCGTTTCTGTCCTGCCTTCATGCGGTGACTGTACCCATAAAGTGCAACCCCAAGACGTTAACTATGCCGGTGTGAACCGGTTCCTGCATATTTGGCGCATGTCGGACCGACCCAAGACCAGGCGGGATGACCGGGGGCTAGCCTTCCCGAGCCTTTCGCGTTGCGGCGTCGTTGGCCTTCTGCAGTGGTTCCACCAGCTCTTTCTTGTCCATTTTCGAGCGACCCTTGATATTCAATTCCCGCGCCCGCCGGTAGAGGTGCTCTTTGGAAGCATTGGCATCCACACCCCCGGCCGTGGGCTTGGCTGAATCCACGCCCTCCTCGGCGTGGGCATCGGAAGGTCCGCGTTCCTCTTTGGGCTCCCAGTGGTCGCCCACCTTTTCGTAACTGTGCTTCAGAGCCGCAAAAGCCGTGCGGGCAGCCCGACTCGGATCATTGTCATAGGACTCCATGGCCGAATCGTAGGTCTTGGCGAAAGTGTCTTGGGCCTTCTGGTCCGAGCGCTGCAAGGTGGACGGCAACTCACCCTTGCGGGCGTGATCGTTTCTTCCGGTCTTCGGCATGGCACTCATCCTCCCGACGTCTTGTGCTCTGACATAAACCATTTGACCATCGAAAGTTCACTGCTACCATCGAGGGAGAAAGTATGTCCTATCAAGCGAACAAATGGCTACATACCTTGAGCATCCGCCAGGAGGCAAGAGGTTGCGCCTGAAACCCGGGGTATTCCAGTGGTTACAAAACTTGGTCTTAACATCGACCGTTCTTCTCCTGTGCCTCTCTACCACCAAGTTGTACAGGGTATCGAGGCCGCCATCCACAGCGGAGTATTGGAACCCGGCAGTCGCCTTGAGAACGAAATCGACCTCGCAGCCCAGCTCAACCTGTCCAGGCCAACCATGCGTAAGGCCATGGACGAGTTGGTCCGCTCCGGTCTCCTGGTTCGCAAACGCGGGGTAGGTACCCAAGTGGTATCCAGCCAGGTCCGTCGACCCTTGGAACTTTCCAGCCTTTTTGACGATCTCACCAATAATGGCAAGAAGCCCACAACTACAGTGCTCAGCTTTTCCCACGAGGAAGCCGACGCCGCCACCCTCGCTGCGCTTGAGCTGCCCGCTGGCTCCAAGGTCTACCACTTCACGCGTCTTCGTAAAGTTGGGGGCAAACCACTGGCCCTGATGGAGAACTGGGTGCGGGATGACATCGCCACCATGGACGAAGCCATGCTTGCGGCAGAGGGACTCTACTCAATCCTGCGCCGTGGCGGCGTCAACTTCCGTCTGGCCACGCAACGTATCGGCGCCATGATCGCCAATGACTACCAGGCACCACTCCTTGAGACCGAAGTCAATTCCGCCTTGGTCACCATGGAACGCACGGCTGTGGACGACACCGGCCGGCATGTGGAAACCGGCCACCACGTCTACCGCGCCGATTCCTACAGCTTTGAAATGACACTCGTACAGCGCTGATTCGGCCAAAACAACTAGCAGCTAATACAAAGGACTCCCCTTCCATGACGAATTGGGTTTACCCCTTGGGTTCCGCCGCCGACGGCGTGTGGGACATCTCGCTCGGCACTTCTGATTCCACCATTGCCATTGATGGCTGGGAACACACGGGCCTCAAGGTCGCCACCATTCCAGCGGGCGCCGCCGTCGAGCTTCCTGCTGTTGGTGAGGAACGCATTGTGGTGCCCCTCAGCGGCGCCTTCACCGTAACCGTCGACGGCGTCGATCATGCCCTTGAGGGCCGGGCCTCCGTGTTCCACGGACCCAGCGACATCCTGTACTCCGGTACCGGAAAGTCCGTCAGCATCAGCTCGGACGACGGCGGGCGTGTTGCCATCGCAACCGCCCCTGCGCAGACCGCCTACCCGACCCGCCTCGTCACTGCTGCCGAGACGCCCGTGGAACTCCGGGGCGCCGGTAACTGTTCGCGGCAGGTACACAACTTCGGTACCCCGGCAGCACTGGAGGCCGACCGCTTTATCGTGTGCGAGGTCATTACTCCCGCCGGGAACTGGTCCTCCTATCCCCCACACAAGCACGATGAGGAAAAGGACGGCGAAACCCACCTTGAAGAGATCTATTACTTCGAGACACAGGTAGCCGTCGGCTCAGGTGCACCGGCAGACGCCGACGCAATCGGCTACCAACGGGTCTACGCCTCGGACGAGCGTCCCATCGACGTTTCCGCCGAAGTCAGGACCGGCGACGTCGTCCTGGTCCCCTATGGTTGGCACGGCCCCGCCATGGCAGCACCAGGCTACGACATGTACTACCTGAACGTCATGGCGGGCCCTGGGCCCGTTCGCGAATGGTTGATCAGCGACGACCCCCACCATGGTTGGGTACGGCAGAGCTGGGAAGGCCAGGACATCGACGCCCGGCTGCCGTTCGGCGCCTAGCTCACGACACGAAAGTGCCCCTTCTTCGAATTCAACAGATTCGAAGAAGGGGCACTTTGGGCAGAAGCGTCAGTTGGATACTTTGAGAGCAACCCTCACAGGCGTACCGGTTGCCAGCGATTCCTGGGCCGCATCTGCCACACGGGAGGCTGCCACTGCGTCTTCCGGGGTGCAGGGATTTTCGCGCTCCCCCATCACCAACTCCACAAAGGCAACCATCTCGGAGCGGTACGCCTGGTCGAAACGCTCGGCGAAAGTCTGATGCGGTTCCCCTCCAGGGAAAGTGACCTCAGCCTCAGCCGACGTCAATGCGGCCTTCTCATCCAAGCCCACCATGACCGAACTGTTGGAGCCCTGTATCTCCAACCGCACATCGTGGCCGGCCCCGTTGTAGCGGCTGGCAGAAACCGTGCCCACCGTGCCGTCGTCGAAAGTGATGAGGGCCAAAGCCGTATCCACGTCACCCACGTTGCCGATGGCCGGGTCTCCATTGTTGGAACCCTTGGCATAAACCTCCACGATTTCGCGGCCCGTCAGCCACCGAAGGATGTCGAAGTCATGGACTGAGCAGTCCCGGAACAGTCCCCCGGATGTCGCCAGGAACTCGACCGGGGGTGGCATCATATCGCAGGTAACTGCGCGCAGGGAATGGATCCACCCCAACTCACCGGCCTGATACGCGCGCTTGGCCTCCAAATAGCCAGCATCGAAACGTCGCTGGTGGCCGATTTGCACCACGCCGTTGTTCTCGCTGATGTAGTCCACCACAGGCAGCGCATCGGAGACGTTCATGGCCACGGGCTTTTCGCAGAACACAGGAACGCCGGCATCCACTCCGGCGCGGATCAATTCCGGATGGGTTGCCGTTCCCGTGGCAATCACCAAGCCATCCACACCGGAGTCGAGCAGCTCCGACACCGAAGTCGCAAACTCTGCACCCAATCCAGCAGCGACGGAACGTGCATGCTCCGTAGCTACGTCGGTCAGCTTCAGGCGGATATTGACGCCCCTGCGACCCAGCGTTTCCTTGAGGGCGACGATGTTGTTGGCGTGCATGACGCCGATGCGTCCTACGCCAACCAAGCCAAGAATGACATCACTCATGATTTTCCTTTGAAGGTAGAAGGGTGACTGGTACCGGGAACACCACGCCCAGCTGGCGTCGAATCTCATCGGCGACTTCCAGGGTGCGGATGGAGGCCGCCAGCATCCGTTCGCTGGATTGCGTGCTGCCGGCGGCAATGGCCCTGGCCACGGCCGCGGCCTCATAGTGAAGGCCTTCGAAGTGTCCGCCTGCTGGTTCATCGTGGCGTAGTCGGGAACTGTCGGGAAACCTGATCTCGAATGCGCCGGGCATGTTGAAGGGACCGTCGATTACCAAGGTGGCCTTTGAACCAACAATGGTGGCTGCGGTGGGCGTGAAGTTATGGACGTGGGTGTTCACGACAGCCTGTGCACCGCCGTCGAACTGCATGACGGCGGACAGTTGCGCATTAACCCCGGACTCGTGGGGCTGGCCGACTGCCCGCAGATAGCGCGGACTGCCTAACACCTCTGTAACCAGCGCCAGGGGGTACGTGCCGAGATCAAGCAGCGGACCACCGGCCAGATCCGGATTAAAGATTCGATGCGAAGGATCAAAGTGCTCACCGTACTCCGCCACCACCGTGGTGATGGTG
The DNA here is from genome assembly GCF_048595705.1 of Paenarthrobacter sp. TA1.8. Taxonomy (NCBI): domain Bacteria; kingdom Bacillati; phylum Actinomycetota; class Actinomycetes; order Micrococcales; family Micrococcaceae; genus Paenarthrobacter; species Paenarthrobacter sp. TA1.8. The sequence continues at coordinate 2,280,121 of NZ_CP184287.1, read as the reverse complement.
CCCAGCGTTCCGGCATGGAGTATCTGCCGGATCACATCGAATTTCGGCAGGAAGAAGGTCCACATTGCCTCCGCGGCAAAGACACCTGCAGCCTCCGCCCGCGCAGCGATGTCCCGTGCCTGATCTGCGTCGAGTCCAATCGGCTTTTCGACCAAGACGTGTTTGCCGGCGTCGATGGCCATGACCGCGGCCGCGTGGTGGCCGGTATGCGGCGTACACACGTAGACGATGTCTACGTCCGGGGCTGCCGCCAGTTCCTCATAACTGCCATAGGCGGCGGGAATGTCGAACGCCGCCGCAAACGCCTTGGACCGGTTCAGGGAACGGGAGCCGACGGCGGCGATCACCTGCCCGGTGTGTGCCTGGATGGATTCGGTGAACCGTTCGGCGATCCATCCGGGGCCCATGATGCCCCAGCGCAGACTCGGAGCATCGCGGGATTCCGGTACACGGGAGTGCGGGAGCCTCGTTGGCGTCACGAGTAGCTGACTTTCGTAGACGTCCCCTCGCTATGCAGCGACTGGATCATCGCTTGTGCAACGAGGGAGGCGTTGAGTCCGTCCTGTGCACCGGCAAGGGGGGTCGGCTCTCCGCCGGCGAGTGCAGAAATCCAGGCCTGCAACTGAAGCCGGTACGCGTCAGCGAAGCGGGGGCGCCAGTCGGCAGGGATCAGCCCCTGCCTTGCGCCGTCCTGTTCGACGCCCAGCAGGGACGATTCCTGAAGGGAAGTGGTACCCAGTTCTGAGACCACCTCGCAGCGCGTGGTGTAGCCGTACTGGGCGTTGAGGTACAGCTCCAGCGTAGTGAGTGTCCCGTCTGCGGTGCGCAACGTAATGAACGCCGGATCCTGCAGTCCGGTTTCGGCATGTCGAGTGCTTTTGCCGGCCTGCCATGACACTTCCGTAATAGGAGAACCCAGTAGCCAGGGAACAATGTCCAGTTCGTGGATGGCTGAGTTGGTGATGGCCGATTCCGCCGTTGTTCCTGGCGCTGCTGAGCCGTTCCTGCTGACGCAGTGAACCAGCAGGGGTTCGCCCTGCCTTCTCCCGCGCACGGATTCCCGCAGAGCCTCATAACCCGGATCGAAGCGTCGCATGAAGCCAAGCGAGAGCAGCGAAGCGCCCGTTGCGGCCACGATGTCGGCGTCAGCCGCAACTACTTCCAGGCTTTCAAGAAGTGTTGGTGCCAGCGGCTTTTCGCAGAGCACAGGGGTCATTGCTTCGAAGCATTCAAGGACCAGGCCGGCGTGCGTGGAATCGTGCGAGGCAACGACGACGGCGTCCACCTCGCTGGCATTGATCAGCTCCGATGGGTCTGAGGTAATACGCGCGGTGGGCGGTGCCGCCGCGGCGGCACGGTCGACGTCGAGGTCTGCCACAAAGGTGACTTCGGCGCCGCCGATGGTGGTGGAAAGGTTCCTGATGTGGTCCGCGCCCATGATTCCGGCGCCAATCACACCTACCCGGATCGACATGGTGTTCCCTTCTTTTCCTAAGTGTGTGCGTATTGTGCGCACAGTGTGGCGGGGTGTTCCGGGTAGACCGGAAGCACCCCGCCGATGCTGCTACTGGGCCTGCTGTTACTGAGCCTGTGCTGCTGCTACGCGTGCTTCGGAGCGCCGGCGTTCACGCTGTCCGTCACGTCCGCAACTTCCGCTTTGACCTCTTTCACCACGTCGCCGTGGCCACCCAGCTGCTCCAATTCATGTGCGAGTTCAGCCAGTTCAGCGCCACCGGCCATCTGGGCAGTGAGTTCGTCCAGGGTGATGTCCTTCTTGTCGTAGTAGCCAATGGATTTGCCGCGCTTGAGCAGCAGGAAACGGTCCCCGACCGGGAAGGCGTGGTGCGGATTGTGGGTGATAAAGATGACGCCCAGACCGCGGTCGCGGGCCTGGAGGATATAGCGCAGGACCACGCCTGACTGCTTCACACCCAACGCAGCCGTCGGTTCGTCCAGAATCAGGACCTTCGCACCGAAGTACACGGCGCGGGCAATCGCGACACACTGGCGTTCACCACCGGAGAGCTGACCAATGGGTTGCTCCACATCGCGCAGGTCGATGCCCATCTCGGCCAATTCCTTGAGCGTGATGGCCTTCATCTGTTCGACGTCCATGTACTTGAACGGTCCGAAGCCCTTGGTGAGCTCTGATCCGAGGAAGAAGTTCCGCCAGATCGGCATCAGCGGTACCACTGCAAGGTCCTGGTACACCGTGGCAATGCCGGCGTCCAGGGCATCTCGGGGGGATCCGAACTTCCGTTCCTCACCCATGATGTTCAGGACGCCTTCGTCGTGCTGATGGAGGCCGGCGATGATCTTGATCAGCGTTGACTTACCCGCGCCGTTATCTCCCAGAACACAGGTAACACGGCCGTTGTCCACGGCCATCGTGACGTCGCGCAGGGCGATGATGTTGCCGTAGTGCTTGCCGACCCCTTCCAAGGAGAGGAGATGGACGGGCGTGTGGGTGAGGGGATCGCGCTCATTCTGGAGCAACGTTTCCTGGTCGATCGCTTTGGCATTCATTTCCCGGGCCCCTTACTTGAGTTCCGCGCGTCGCTTGACGATGAGGTTGACGATGGTGGCGAGCAACAGCATCAAGCCCAGGAAGAACTTGAACCAGTCCGGGTTCCACTGCGCGTAGACGATTCCCTTGTTAGCCATGCCAAAGATGAAGGCACCAATAGCGCCACCCACGGCCGAACCATAGCCGCCGGTGAGGAGGCAGCCACCAATGACGGCCGCAATGATGTAGAGGAACTCGTTGCCCACACCTTCGCCGGACTGCACGGCATCGAAGGCAAAGAGGTTGTGCATGCCCAGGATCCAACCGCAGAAACCAACCGCCATGAAGAGACCGATCTTGGTCTTGGTTACAGGGACACCAACTGCGCGGGCGGCATTGGCGTCACCGCCCACGGCGAAGATCCAGTTGCCAACGCGGGTGCGCAGCAAGACCCAGGAGGCAACTGCCACCAAAGCGATCCAGATGAAAACGGTGATCTTCACTTCCACTCCGCCAATAGATACCGCTGAGGCGAAGACGGCCCTGGCTGAGTCGAAACCATCCATGTTGGAGATCGACGGCGAGGATACGGATCCGCCGATAAGCCGGGTAAGCCCGAGGTTCAGGCCGGTCAGCATCAAGAAGGTGGCCAGGGTGACGATGAAGCTGGGGAGTTTGGTCTTTACGAGAATCCAGCCGTTGACCAGGCCAATACCCAGCGATACAACCAGCGCCAGCGTGACACCTACCCAAACGTTGGTCGTGAAGTACCAGCTGAACAGCGATGCTGTCAGCGCTGAACTAATGACGGCGACACCGGTGGAAAGGTCGAACTCCCCGCCGATCATCAAAAGTGAGACGCCTACAGCCATGATGCCGATGGTGGAGCTTCCATAAAGTACGGTGGCGAAAGCGTTCGGCTGAATGAACGTTTGGGACACCGAAGCGAAAAAGATGAAGAGAACGATGGCGCCAACCAAAGCGCCAACCTCGGGCCGGCCGAGCAACTTTTGAAGGGGGTTCCGTTGGCCGACACGTTCATCTGTGACAGGGGATGGTTTTGCCAAGGTCTGGGTCATGATGGTCTCCTTTGGTGCCTGGTCCGGCGTCTCCGCCTTATCAGGCACACGGGTTTTAGCGGATACCCTGCTGGGCGAATGTAAGGGCGTTGGCCGCTCCGGCCTTGTCCACAATGGTGGGTCCGGTCAATACAGGAAGTCCGCCGCCAATCTTGAAGCCGCCCCGCTTTGCCTGCCACAGGGCGTCCACTGCTCCGTAACCCTGTAGCCAAGGCTGCTGGTCAACGGTGAAGAGTACGTTGCCGTCGGCGATCTTTTGCGCCAGCTCGGCATTCATGTCGAACGATGCCACCTTGGCCTGGCTCCCCGCAGTTTCAACAGCCTTCAGTATGGTGAGGGTGAAGGGCGCCCCGAGACCGATGATCACATCAGCATCCGGAGTGGCCTGCAGTTTAGCCGTAACGGTGGACGACACTTGGGTCATGTCCGTGCCGGTTACATAGAGGATTTCAGTGGCCGGAACCTTATCCTTGACGCCTGCGCACCGGGCTTCAAGGCCAACGTGACCTTGCTCCTGGATCACGCAGATTGGGTGTTTGAGACCTTCAGCAGAAATTTTGTCACCAGCGGCAGCCCCTGCAAGTTTCTCGTTGGATCCGAAGTGTGTGAAAGCCCCAAGCTGCGCGGAGACGGACTCTCCAGCGTTCAGGCTGACCACTGGAATCCCGGCATCGGATGCCTTCTTCAGCGCATCCTTCAACGCGTCCGGCTTGGCAAGCGTCACCGCAATCCCATCGACTTTCTGGTCCACAGCCTGTTGAATCAGCTGTGCCTGACGACCACCTTCGGGGTCAGACGTATAGAGAAGCTCCACGTTGTCCTTGGCCGCTGCTTCCTCGGCTCCCTTGCGGACAATGTCCCAGAAAGTGTCACCGGGAGCTGCGTGCGTGATCAGTGCGACCTTGATTCTGTCGGTGCCGGCTACTTGCCCTGCTGCCGCTCCCCCACCGGTATCAGCCGGTTTACCGCCTTGGCTCGAACAGGCGCTCAGTGCCACCAGGGGAACCACTGCCGCGACGACCGCCGCTTTGCGCCATGAGAATTTTGCCACCGTTATCTCCTTTGATTTCAGCTCTGGGTGTCCGGAGACTCGTGTCCGGAGCATCCGCTACTTAGATCATGGTGACTGCCCTCACACTTTGTCAAGACTTTGTCCTGACATTAGGATGTTTTTACGTAACGAGCTTGTGTGGCGGACCCTTGGACATGTCCGCAGCGCCTGCGATTGCGAACAGATAATGCCCCCAAGACCACGTCTTGGGGGCATTATCTGTTCACAAAGACCGACTATTTTATCCGGGCGACGTAGTCCACCATCGTCTTGAGCTGGTAGCGGGAAACATCTTCCGCGTTCTCATCCTCAGCGAAAACCGACGAGACCATCACGGTGTTTTCCTTGTCCAGGAAGCCGATCTCCTTCAGGCCGCCAAAGAACTCGTCCCAGTTCACGTCGCCGTCGCCGATCTTGAGGTGCTGGTGAACGCGGACGGCATTGCCGGGCGGGTTGGTGATGTAGCGGAGGCCGTGGGAGGCATGGTGGTTCATGGTGTCCGAGACGTGCACCAAGCGGAGCTTGTCCCCCGCTGCCCGCATGATCTCCAACGGCTTGTTGCCCATGTGGAAACTGTGCGAAGCGACGTAGACCATCCCGATGTTCGGGGAGTTAACGCCCCTGATGACACGGAGAGCGGCCAGGCCGTCCTCCACGAAGTCGTCCGGGTGCGGATCAATGAGGACGTCCAGACCTTCGCGTTCGATGATCGGGAGCAACTCCTCCATGGAACGGTAAAACGCACGTTCAGACTCCTCTGCTTTCTCCGGACGGCCGCTGAACTCGGTGTTCATGGTCTGGACACCGAGGTCTACCGTGATCTGGATGGCGCGCTTCCAGTACCGGACTGCGGCTTCGCGGGCGTCCTCGTCCGGACCTGACCACCGCAGGACCGGCAGGACCGAGGCGATTTCGACGCCGGTGTCCTTGCAGGCTGCCTTCAGCTTTCCTACGAGTTCGTCATCGGCCTTTGGGTGGTTATAGAACGGGATGAGATCCGCGTGCGGGGTCATCTGAAGGTATTGGTAGCCGAGATCGGCTGCCACGCGCGGGAACTCCAGCAGGGTGTGGCTGTGGTGGAACGGTGTGGGATCCAGTGCAATCTTCATGGTGAATGTCCCCTACTTATACAGGTCCGGCTTGGTGTTCAGCTGAACTTTGACCTTTTCGCCCGACTTCTGGGCTTCGACGCCGGCCTCGCAGCAGGCTGCGGTAGCGTAGCCGTCCCAGGCGGTTGGTCCGCCGATTTCGCCGCGAAGTGCGGCGTCTACCCAAGCCTGCACCTCGACGTCGTACGCAGCTCCGAAACGCTCTTCAAAACCTGGGGTGACGTTACCGCCCCACTTGCCCGCGGACTGGATGTACGGGCCGTTGTCGCCGCCGATACTCACAATGCCCTCTTCAAAGGACGCTTGCGTGGCCACCTGATAACCGAATTTGGCGTTGACGTAGATTTCGACGTCGGCCAGCACACCTGACTCGGTTTCCAGCAGCACATGCTGCGGGTCATGCTGGCCGTTCGGCGCGCTACGCGTGGGCTTGCCCAAGCGGACCTGCACGGAGGTGATTTCTTCACCCGTGAAGTAGCGGATCGCGTCGAACTCGTGGACTACGGAGTCGTTGATCAGCATCTCGTTGGTGAATCCCTCGGGCGTGCTCGGGTTGCGGTGCTGGTGGTGCAGCATCAACAGCTCCCCCAATTCGCTGTTGCGGATGATCGCACCCAAAGCCGAGTACTCGGCGTCGAAACGGCGCATGAAACCCACCTGGATGCGCTTGTGACCCAAAGCCTGCTCGGCCTGGACAACTTTCCAGGCGCTATCAGCGTCCGGGGTCAGCGGCTTCTCACACAAGATCGGGAAGTCTTTCTCCAACGCCTTATAAAGGATTTCCTCGTGGAGGAAACCAGGCGTGGCAATCAGGACGGCGTTGACGTCACCGTTGTTGAGCGCCTCTTCGGCACTGGCCAACGCCACGGCGCCGTCGATCCCTTCAATGGCGGCTTGCGCACGGGCAAGGTCGACGTCGACGACGGCGGCTACTTCAGCGCCGTGGATGCGGGTACTGAGGCGCTTGATGTGGTCCGCACCCATGCGGCCTGCGCCGATGACGGCAACGCGGAGAATCTTGGTCACTGTATCTGTCCTTCGTGAAATTTTGGTTTGCTACTGAACGGCGCTACCAGTGGATGGCGCTACTAGTGGATGGCGCTACTGAACGGCGTTATTGGACCCTGGTGCGTGATCCGCAGGAAAGCAGGTAGTTCCGGGTCCTCTTGGCGATTGGCATCGGCACATCGAACGCTACCGGGTACATATCCTGCTCCACGATGCCGAAGATGGGCCGGTTGAGGCCTTCCACGGCTTCGATGACAGCGCGCAGGTCCGGGAGGCCGTTCGGCGGCTCGGTCATGACGCCGGCGAGGTTGGCGGCTGCCCAGGTCATGTTCTTGTCGTTCACCTCGGCGAGGACCTCGGGGTTGATCTGCTTGAGGTGCAGGTAACCGATACGGTCCGGGTAGTTCTTGATGAGCTCCAGGCTCGATGCGCCGCAGTACTCGGCGTGCCCCGTGTCCAGGCACAGGTTCAAGTACTGCGGATCGGTGGCCGCCAAGAGCGTTTCGATGTCCTTTTGGGCACCGACGTGCGAGTCAGCATGCGAGTGGAACTGCTGGTGCAACCCAAAGTCTTCCAGCAGGACCTTGCCCATGCGGTTATGGCCAGCGAACAGGTCTGCCCATTGCTCGTCCGAGAGTTCACCGTTCTCAACGGCTTCACCTGTGACGTCGTCGCGCCACATGGCGGGGATGACCACAATATGTTCTCCGCCCATGGCTGCCGTCAGTTCGGCAACCTTTCGGGCTGGTTCCCATGCTTCGTCGTATTGCTTGGCACCACGGTGGAAGGCCGTGAAGACCGTACCTGCGGTGACCTGGAGGTCGCGCTGCTTCAGTTCCTCAGCCAAGCGGGTGGGGTCGTTCGGCAGGTAGCCGTACGGACCCAGTTCGATCCACTTGTAGCCGGACTCCGCAACCTCATCAAGGAACCGTTCCCACGGAGTCTGCTGGGGATCATCAGGGAACCAGACGCCCCAGGAATCAGGGGCGGTGCCGATGATCAGCTTGTTCTCAACATCAGTCATGACGGCGTTGTCTTCCTTTGTGGCGATGCGGATTAGTTGGAAGGGAAGTTGTAGGAGGCGCCGGAGGCGTGGGTGGGTTCGGGCCAGCGGGAAGTGATGACTTTACCGCGCGTGTAGAAGGAGACGCCTTCGGGTCCGTAGATGTGCTTGTCGCCGAAGAGCGAGTTCTTCCAACCGCCGAAGGAGTGGTAGGCCACCGGGACGGGCAGGGGCACGTTGATGCCCACCATGCCGACGGTCACGGAGCGTTGGAACTTCCGGGCTGCGGCGCCGGACGAGGTGAAGATCGCGGTGCCGTTGCCGTAGGGGTTGGAGTTGATCAGCGCGATGCCTTCCTCGAGGTCGGCGACGCGGACCACTACCAGGACGGGTCCGAAGATTTCCTCGGTGTAGGCGGTCATTTCGGTCTTGACGTGGTCAATCACTGTTGGGCCGACCCAGAAGCCGTCTTCGTGGCCGGGGACCACCAGGTCGCGGCCGTCCACCACCATGGCCGCGCCGGCGGTTTCGGCTTCGGTGACGATCTTGACGATCCGTTCCTTGGAGGCCGGGGTGATGACGGGACCCATTTCCGCGTCGGGCTCGGTGCCGTTCTTGACCTTCACGGCCAGGGCGCGTTCTTCGACCTTCTTCACGATCAGGTCAGCAGCGTCACCAACGGCGACGGCGACGGAGATCGCCATGCAGCGTTCCCCGGCGGAACCGAAAGCGGCGGCCGCGAGGTGGTCTGCGGCGTTGTCCAGGTCGGCGTCGGGCATCACGATTGCGTGGTTTTTTGCCCCGCCCAGGGCCTGGACGCGCTTGCCGTGCTTGGTGGCGGTTTCGTGGACGTACTGCGCGATCGGCGTGGAGCCCACAAAGGAGATGCCGTCCACGTCCGGGTGGGTCAGCAGCCCATCAACGGTTTCCTTGCCGCCGTGCAGGACCTGGAACACGCCATCGGGAAGGCCGGCCTGCTTCCACAGTTTCGCGAGCAGCATCGAGGCGGACGGGTCACGCTCGGAGGGCTTAAGGATGAACGCGTTGCCGGTGGCGATGGCCATGGGCGCCATCCACAGCGGCACCATGACCGGGAAGTTGAACGGGGTAATACCTGCCACGACGCCCAGGGGCTCGCGGAAGGAGAAAACATCGATGCCGGTGGACACTTGGTCCGAGTAGTCGCCCTTGAGCAGCTGCGGGATGCCACAAGCGAACTCGATGACCTCCAGGCCGCGGCCGATCTCACCCTTCGCGTCGGAGAGGACCTTGCCGTGCTCGGCGGTGATCAGCTCAGCGAGGTCGTCCACGTGCGCTGCAACGAGTTCACGGAACTTGAACAGCACTGCGGTTCGCTTGGCCAGGGAAATGTCACCCCACGAATCCGCCGCCTTGCGGGCCGCGGCAACGGTGGCGTTCAGATCGGCCTCGTTGGCCAGCCGCAGTTCGGCGGACACCTGCCCGGTGGCGGGGTTATATACGGGCTGGGTGCGGTCGCCTTCGCCTGTGGTTTCAGCGCCGTTGATGAAATGGTGAATGGTGGTCAGTGTGGTCGTCGTCGACATGTGCGGACTTCCTTCTAGTCTTTGGTGTTTCTAGCCGAGCAGCTTGCGCTGGCGGTTCTTGTGGTCGGTGTACGTCTTGTAGGCCTGCCGGGTGGATTCGAGCTCGGAAACCTGCGAGACCGGAACGTCCCACCAGGACTCGGAGCTCGGGGCATCCAGCAAAGGATCAGACTCAACGTGGATCACGATCGGGCCCGTTTCCGGGGCCGCCTTTGCTTCCTTGATCGCGGCGCCCAGGGCTTCAATCACGTGCTCCCCCGGTTCGATCCGGATAACCCTCGCGCCCAGGGACTCTGCGTTGGTGGCCAGATCGATGGGCAGGTTCTCACCGGCGTCGAAGCTGTGCTGTTCCTTGTCCAGGACCCGGTACTGCGTACCGAACCGCTGCGAACCAAGAGACTCTGACAGCGACCCGATCGAGGCATAGCCATGGTTCTGGATGAGGACCACAATCAGCTTGATGCGTTCGGCGACGGCGGTGACCAGTTCGGTGTGCATCATCAGGTAGGAGCCGTCCCCCACCATGACAACCACATCCCGGTCCGGGCCGCCGGCTGCGGCTTCGGCCAGCGCTGCGCGCTTCACGCCCAAACCGCCGGGGATCTCGTAACCCATGCAGGAGTACGCGTACTCCACGTGGTAACCGAAGGGGTCCCGGACCCGCCACATCTTGTGCAGGTCACCGGGCAGCGAACCCGCCGCGCAGATGACCACGTCCTGGTCATCCATGGCCTTGTTGGTGGCGCCGATGATCTCGTTCTGCGCAGGCAACGGCGTGTAACGGGTTTCGAAGGCCTCGTCCACAATTCCGTTCCAGCGCTTCTTCTCGGCTGCGACCTTGTCTTCAAGATCACCACCAACCCGGTAACCGCCCAATGCCTGGTTGAGCTTCACCAGTGCCTTGCGCGCGTCAGCAACGATCGGCAGCGTGGTGCCGTGCTTGTACGCATCGATCGGCGCGACGTTGATGTTCACGAACTTCACGTCCGGGTTCTGGAACGCTGTCCGGGACGCGGTAGTGAAGTCCTCGTAACGGGTGCCGATCCCGATGATGAGATCCGCTTCGGCTGCGATGGCGTTGGCCGCCGTCGTGCCCGTGGAACCAATGGCACCGAGGGAGAACTTGTGGTCCCACGGCAGGACGCCAACACCGGCCTGGGTGTTGCCCACCGGGATGCCGGTCAGCTGAGCAAATTTGGCGAGTTCCTCGTTGGCGTACGCGTAGAGGACGCCGCCACCTGCGATGATCAGCGGACGCTTCGCGGCGCGGATGGCCTCGGCGGCGCGGCGGATGTCGTCGTCCTCTGCCTCGGGCCGGCGGATCCGCCACTCCCGCTCGGCCAGGTACTCTTCCGGAACATCGAAAGCCTCCGCCTGCACATCCTGCGGCAGCGAAATAGTCACGGCGCCGGTCTCGGCCGGGTCCGTGAGAACGCGCAATCCGTGGTGGAATGCAGAGAACATCTGCTCCGGGCGGGACACCCGGTCGAAGAATCTGGACAACGGACGAAACGCGTCGTTGACCGTGATGTCGTACGCGTACGGGAGCTCCAACTGCTGCAACACCGGGTCAGCCGCACGGGTCGCGAAGGTGTCGCTCGGGAGCAGCAATACCGGTAAGCGATTGGTTGTAGCCAAGGCAGCACCTGTCAGCAGGTTCGAGGAACCCGGACCAATGGAGGTGCTGATCGCAAACGTCTGGCGACGACGCGTATGCCGGGCATAACCCACAGCCTGATGCACCTGGGCCTGCTCATTGCGGCCCTGGTAATACGGCATGATCGTGGGGTCCGCTGCCTGATACTGCTTCAGCGCCTGACCCACACCTGCCACGTTCCCGTGCCCGAAAATACCGAACGTCCCCGGAATCAACCGCTCGCGATACTCCACACCATCGATCGAATCCACGGTGTACTGCTTGGAAAGGAACTCGACCACAGCCTGCGCCACGGTCATCCGACGGGTTGCTGTACCCATTACTAGCTACTCCGATACTTTCACTGGGATACGGTCTGACATGGTTCGCTCATCCGCCGCGGAGGGCAAGGGCGCAGAGGTTTTCAACAACGAGGCCGCCGTTGCAACAGCTCCTGCTACATCGTCGTCATGAGGGTAGAGCAGCGTCCTTCCGACAGTGAGGCCTCGAACACCGGGCAAGGCAAGGGCTGCCTGCCAGCTGGCGAAAACCTCGTCCTGGCTGCCGTCGGGGTCACCGCCCAACAGCACGGTAGGCATGGTTGTGGACGCCATGACGCGTTCCATCTCTGCCACAACCGGCAATTTCATCCAGGTGTAGGCACTGGTGGAACCGAGGCCTTCGGCAATGCCGACAGATTTGATCACGGCGTCAGCGCGGAGATCGTTGCGGACTTTTCCGTGTGCATCACGGACGGAAAGGAACGGCTCCACCATGGCGATGAGCTTGCGCTCGGCCAACGAATCAATGGCTTTCGCCGTGGCTTCAAGGGTGGCTACCGTGTCGGGGTCACCCAGGCAGATGCGCGTGAGCATTTTGCCGCCATCCGCACCGAGCGCCTCCAAAGCAGCAGCAGTGTGCCCGGTGAAGCGATCGTCGAACTCGTTGACCAGCCCTGCCAAACCACCCCGGTTCATGGAGCCGAAGACGAGCTTGCCTTCCAAGGCACCCAACAACAGAAGGTCATCCATGATGTCCGGCGAGGCGAGGATGCCATCAACTGCAGGGTTCGCCAACGCGATCTGCAGGCGATCCAAAAGGTCCCTGCGATCGGCCATGGCCATTGGCTGAGCACCAACGGCGAGGGCGCCCCGCGCCGGGTGGTCCGCGGCGACAATGAAGTTCTGCGCGCTGTGTTTCAGGCCAGGATGGCGACGTCGGGTGGCTGCTGCCCGAGCTACGGCCTCGGGGTCCTCCAACCGGATACGGCTCAAGTGCTCGTAGCGGCGAGGATCGTCATTAAGGCTCAACGAACTGCTCCTTCACTGAAGGTGTCGGCTGTGAGGGCGGCGGCTGACAGAGAGGCACCGGGGATGGGGCGGCCGCGTTCTGCGAGCAGCGAGGTAACTTCCTCCGGCGTTGGCATGGCATCTGCACAAGAGAGACGCGAGGCGACGATTGCACCGGATGCGTTCGCGTAATCCAGGACTTCCGAGAGGGGCCAACCGGACAACAGTCCGTGACAGAAAGCACCGCCGAACGAGTCGCCAGCGCCCAAACCGTTAACGGTTTCCACCGGTACCGGTGCCGAAACCACACGCTCCGTGCGGGTCTTGGCCATGACGCCGTCCGGTCCGAGTTTGACCACGGCAATTTCGACGCCGGCAGCCAGCAGGCGGTCTGCCTGCTCATCAGGCGTCCCCTCACCAACGGCGACAGCGCATTCCTTGTCGTTGCCGATCGCGACGGTTACGTGCGGGAGGACTTTGGCAACCTCGGCGCGGGCTTCCTCTTCGGAGGCCCAGAACATCGGACGGTAGTCCAGGTCCAGGATGGTGAACTGACCGTCTTTGAGGCCGGCTCGCGGACGGGCTTGGTGTGCTTTGATGTGGGCCTCACGGCTGGGCTCCTGGCAGAGGCCGGTGACGGTGGACCAGAAAATCCCTGCATGCCGGATCGCCTCCAAGTCCAGCTCTTCCGCTTTGATCTGCAGGTCCGGAGCAGTGGGAAAGCGGCCGTAGAAGTACAGTGGGAACTCGTCTGTTGCCGGCTTGATCGCGCAGAAGGTCACAGCCGTCGGGTACTCCTTGACCGGGGAGACGAAGGAATCGTCAACATTGAACTTGCGCAATTCCCGGTGAAGGTAGTTGCCGAAAGCGTCGTCGCCCGTGCGGGTGATGATTCCCGCGCGGCGCCCGTGTCGCGCGGCGGCAACGGCCACATTGGAGGGCGAACCTCCAAGGTATTTGCCGAAGGACGTCACGTCCTCCAGGTCCACCCCAATGTCGTTCGGGTAAATATCAACGCTGATGCGCCCGATTGTAAGCAGTTCGTGGGTCACGATAATCGTTGACCTTTCTCTTGTGAACTCTGAACCTTTGAGCGCTGGGCCCCAATGCCTTGCCACCCCTCAGTGAGCGGGGCCACATGACTACTCTGCACCAGAATCAATGTCCTGTCAAAGGTTTGTACTGACATATTTACAACGTGACACGGACCGCTCTACTTGCGCGGCACTGCGAGTTCCCCAGTGACGTATTGGCTGCGCCCGAAGCCGAATGACCAGTCGCCCGGCGAGTTCTCCACATAACCCACGAAGACATCTTCACCCGGGATCCCCACCTCCGCGAGACCGCCCGCAATAGCTTGGAAAAGGGAGCTTTTGGCCTCCTGGCTTCGGCCACCCTGGGTGAAAATCTGGATCATGACAACACCGTTGCTGCGCTCAAAGCCAAGGCCTGCGTCCTGGGCAATGATCTGACCCTGCGGGTGCTCGGTAAGGATATGGAAATAGTCCCGCTCAGGGATCCCGTATTCCTTGAGGATGGCGTCGTGGATTTTGCGGCTCAGCGCCGCCAACTCTTCCGGCGAGCGGCCTTGGTTAACATCGATTCGAACAAGTGGCATTTCTTCACTCCTCAGTTTGTCCTGTCATACTAACAAACTGGTTCAGAGGAACTCAAGACTTCACCACTGACGAAAGGCGTTTGGACTTCGCCCTCCCAACGACGCCTAACCCCCAAGCTGGCTGGCGAGGGGGTTAGGTGTGCTGAGTATCTATTGAGGCAGTTAGCCGCGAGCCGCTAGAGCGCCGCCCTGATTTTCTTCAGGTGCAGGCCACGGCACGGAATGGCCGCAGAAACGAGGTCTTGGCTGTGCTGGTGCTGTGGATCTGAAAAGAACTTGTCCGTGTCGGTGAGCTCCACAAGGCGCCCTTGGTAGAGGACTGCGACCCGCTGGCACATGTGCCTCACCACATCCATGTCGTGCGTGATGATCATGAGGGTCAGTCCGCGGTCCCGGTGCAGGCGCTGCAACAGTTCAAGGATGGTCCGTTGGGTCAATGCGTCCAAGGCAGACGTTGCTTCATCACAGATGAGCACCTCTGGTTCCAACAACAAAGCCCGGGCGATGGTGACCCGCTGCAATTGCCCTCCGGAGCATTGACCCGGGCGCCGGTCCAGGAGGGCGGGATCCAGCTCCACTTCTTCCATGGCCGCTGTGAGCCTGCGGGACCGTTCAGCTGCTGTGAGCTCCTTTTGCGACCGGAGCGGCGCTTCCAGGCTGGCACGCAGGGTCATGCGTGGGTCGAACGAATCGTGTGGTTCCTGGAACACCAACTGAACGGCCGTTGCTCCTGCGTCAGCCGCGATCAGCGTCCTGGTGATGCTGCCACTGCTGATACCTTCCAGGCCAACAATGGCCCGAGCGAGAGTGCTCTTACCGCACCCGGATTGGCCAAGAACGCCCAGGATTTCGCCCTTTTTTACGTCCAGCGAAATCGAGTCCAAGGCAGGCCGCCCGCTGCGTTTGCCCGATCCGAACTGCTTGACCACATTTGTCAGCGTAAGGGCGCTGCGCTGGTGGGTCGGGGCAGCCGGGATGCTGGTGGGCGCCAAGTTGGACGCTTCGAGGAGCCTGCGCGTGTAAGCGGTCCTGGGGCTGCCCAGGACCGTTTCCGTGGTGCCTGATTCAACGATCACACCCGCATCCATCACCAACACCCTGTCTGCAAATGCGGCCACCGAAGCAAGGTTATGCGTGATGTAGAGGATGCCCAGACCGCGTTGGATTCGTTGCCGGTCCAGTAGTTCCAGGATTTGTTGTTCCAGCACCTTGTCCAAGGCCGACGTCGGTTCATCGGCCAGCAGAATCTCGGGCTGACCTGCCAAGGCCATGGCAGTCATGGCCCGCTGCGCCATGCCGCCTGATAGCTGGTGCGGGTATGAGCGCGCACCCCGTTGCGGATCCTCGAAGCCCACCTCTGCCAGCAATTGGAGAACCCTCGTCTTTGCAGCTTGGCCACGCAGGCCCGAATGCAGTTTAAGTGGTTCCCGGAGATGGGTGCCGATGGTCTTGTTGGGGTTGAACATCTTCTTTGGCTGCTGAAACAACATCCCTAGCCGGCCACCTCGAACGCGGTTCAGCTCTGCTTCGGAGGCTCCGGTTACGTCAAGCGCCCCAAGCCGGATGGACCCCGACTCAATGCTCAACTGTGGAGGCAACAACTGCAGCACCGACCGTGCAGTCATGGTCTTGCCCGAACCGGAACCTCCCACCAATGCGACAAACTCGCCGGGTTTCACGGCCAGGCTGACACCTGCGAGGATAGGGCGCCCCGTACCACCACTGCGGACCGTCAGATCCTCAACGACGAGCTCAGGCATGCTGTCCTTCCACCACAAGGACGTCCACCGGATCCGAGGCCCGACGTGATGCCCGTTGACCGATCAATGTCACGCACAGGGCCACCAGGAAGACGGCGAGTCCAGGGGCAATGATTCCCCACGGAGCCCTCTCTGCGTACGGTTGCGCCGCTGCCAGCATGGAACCCCAATCGGATTGCGGCGGTTGCACGCCGAGTCCAAGGTAGGACAGTGCTCCGACGCTGATCAGGAGCTGACCGAAGCGAAGTGTTGCCTGCCCCAGCATGGGGGCGGCCAGATGCGGGAGGATGTGGCGGAAAATAATGAACGACGGCGAACATCCCACCACTCGCGCTGCTTCGACAAAGCCGCGCGCCGAGACGTCATAAGCCAGGGTCCGGGCCAGTCGCGCAAACGGCGTCCACCCTGTCACGGTCAGTGCCACCAGCAGCGAGGTGAAGCCAGTGCCCATGGCAGCGACGATGAAAAGCGCCACCACCATCTCCGGAAGTGCCAGCAGGACGTCGTTGGTGCGGGTGAAAAACTCATCCAGCCAGCCCTTGCGGCGGGCGCTAAGAACACCCACCACCAAACCGATGACTCCGGTCAGCACTGTGGCCAGTGCGGCAACCACCAGGGAGAAGCGACCGCCGTCGAGCAAGCGGCTCAGCGTGTCCCGCCCGAGGTGGTCCGTTCCCAGCCAATGCGTAGCGCTGGGTGGCGCAAGTCGTGCGGCGAGGTTCTGGTCATCCGGAGGAAACGGCGCCAACCAAGGCGCAGCGGCCACGGCAGCGACAATCAGAACGAGGATTACGACGGCGGCAGCGTCGATCGCTGAACGGTTACGCAAGGGCTCCACTCACCTTCGGGCTAAGGATCCGGTGCAGGAAATCGGCAAGCGTGGTGATTGCGACAGCCAGTGCCACTACCAACACCACGCCGCCCTGGGCCAACGGTATGTCGCTGTTGATTACGGCGTCGTACAGAAGCCTGCCCATGCCGGGAATGGCGAAGATCACCTCCACAATGACAGAGCCCCCCAGCAGCCCCGCGAACCACACCGCGAACAGAGTGGACAACGGGACCAGGCCGTTGGGCACAACGTGCCGCAGGATTGTCTGGACGTGGCTCAGTCCCCGGGCTCGCGCGGCGGAAATGTGTTCGGCTTCGAGGGCATCGACCATTCCTGACCGCACAGCCGAAGTGAAGAAGCTAATGGGCCGCAATGCCAGTGTTGCCGCAGGGAGGACGATGGACGATGCCGTGTTCCACCCTGCGGAAGGCAGCAAGGAAAACTTGAGGGCGAACACGAGCACTAACAGCGGGGCCAACCAGTATTCAGGCATGGCGATGAAGGATTGTGTGACGGTGGTGATCAACTTGTCCGTCTTACTTCCTTGTTTCAGAGCCGCAACAATCCCCAAGGGCAGCGACACCAGCACTGCAGTGCCCAAGGCCAAGAACACCAGGCTCAGGGTGATGCCCAAAGCGGGTAGTACCTGGTCAACTACTGGCGTCCTGCTGATATGGGACAAGCCCATATCCCCGGTGAAGAAGTCCCCCAGCCAGCGCAGGTACTGAACGGGAAGAGGATCGTTGAGTCCCAGGCTCTCGCCCAAGGCCCGAACGGTGGCCTCATCCACCACGTCCCCGGCGACGCGGGAGCGGATGATCTTCCGTACAGGATCACCCGGGGTGACATAGGGAATAAGGAATACGGCGAAAGACGACAGCAGGACGGCGACCACGAGGGTCGCCGTCCGCTTCGCAAGGAACGTGATCATGCTGATTTGTCTGTTGTCTGTCGGTCCCGGTTTGGTTGCTAGGAGCCCGACTTGGCCGTTTGCGCGGTCAGTACGTAACGGGAAAGCGGATCCTGAACGTAGGACATGACGTTGCTGCGGACCGCGTCGGTGGCCTGTTCATTGACGAGCCAGAGGTTGACCGCCTGGTCATCCAGGAGCTGACCGGCTTTGGAGTACAGCTTGTAACGTTCTTCGGTGTTGGACGTGCGGGCCGCTTCGGTGATGATCGCGTCAAACTCTTCGTTGCAGAAGTGGCTGAGGTTGTAGGTGCCCTTGCACGTGTAGTCGGCCGTCAGGAAGCCGATCGGATCAGCGATGTCGATGAGTCGGTTGCGCTGGCTCAGGATCATGTCATAGTTCCCCGCCAGAACGTCCGGCTCCGCGGACGCGTATTCTTTGGCCTGGATGGCCACGGGTACGCCGATGTTCTTGAGGTTGTCCTGGATCACGGTTGCGACGTCGGCGAACTCGGCACGTTCTACAATCGCGATGATTTCCAACGGCTTATCGGCTGTGTATCCAGCGTCGGCGAGCAGCCTCTTCGCTTCTTCAGCGTTCTGCTTCGGCGAGCTTGCATTGCTCGATGCCCACGGCTCTGATGGCGCATAGGGTCCGGCCGCCGGAAGCGCTGCGCCCTCGTAGACGCTGGCAGCCAATGCCTCAAGGTCCAGTGCCGAGCGGAGTGCCTTGCGGAAATCGACGTTGTTGAAGGGCGCCCGGCCGTTGTTCATGTACAGCGTGGCCGTGCGTGGTGAGTCTGCCTTCAGCACGGAGACTTCGGGCGCATTCTCAAGCGAGGACAAGGCAGAGGCCGGGATTGAGAGGGAAATGTCCGCCTCACCGGTTTGAACCTGAGCCGCGCGTGTTGCGCCGTTGGTGATGAACCGCACTTCAGCCCCTGCGAGCTGCACATCTCCACCCCAGTAATTTTCGTTGCGGTCCAGTGTCAGGGATTGTTTAGCCTTCTCTGAAACCGGAGTGAACGGCCCCGTGCAGTGACCGAAGGGATTGACGGTGGCGCCTGCGTAAGCGGCAGGAGCAAGAACGCCGGTATTGACGCTTGCAAGGCGGAACGGTACCAAGGGGTTTTCCACGGGCGTGGTTACGCGAACAGTCTTGGCATCCCGAGCCTGGACAGCACTGACGACGCTTGGGCTGAACGCCCTGGCAGGCACCTTGGCCTTGAGGACATGGTTGAGGGAAGCGGCCACGGCCTCTGCGGTGAGATCGGTGCCGTCCTGGAATTTCACGCCTTCACGTATGGAGAAGTCCCATTCCAACGGCGAAGCCTGCTTCCACTCCGTAGCCAGGAAAGGAACCACTTTTCCCTGGGCGGAATCATACTTGGTGAGGGTTTCCAAGCAGCCGGACAACGACAAGATGTACGCGGCGTCGGACTCCGGAGCCCAGTTGGCCACGGGAGCGCGGAAGTTGTCTACCACGATGCGCTGGTTGGTGTCAGCTACCTTCCCGGCGGATACGGGCTGGCCCCCGCTGAGGCCGCAACCGGAAAGTGTGAGAAGGGCTGCCAGCCCGAGAGCTGCCGTGGATCGGCTGGAAGTGCGCAAAGGGAACCGCCTGCTATTTATGCCCGAACGGGTGGGCATGGGGAAAGTGAAGACTATTAGGTTAGCCTTACCTCTTGCTTCCTGAAAATTGACGCTTCGAAGTGCCGTAACAATGTGCTCAGGTTCACGGCCATCCAATCCGGGTGACAGGGATCAGGAGACAGGAACGAAGCCGAGCCTTTTGTCCACGACGTTCCGTAATGGTTCACCCCGGCTGAACCGCCAGAGGTTCTCCACGAACAGCTTCCCAAGATCGTCCAGGTAATCTTCGGTGTCGCCGCTCATGTGAGGGGTAAGGATGACGTTGTCCATGCTCCACAGCGGGTGCTCCGCCGGAAGTGGTTCCGGATGGACCACGTCCAGCGCCGCGCCGGCGATTGAACCTGAGCGAAGCGCGTCCACGAGTGAGTCGGTGCGGACCAGCTCCCCACGCCCCACATTAATAAGGTGAGCCGTGGGCTTCATGGCCGCAAGGACAGCGGCGTCCACCAAGCCTCTGGTGTCGTCGGTCAGCGGCGCGGCCAGCACAATGTAGTCGAAGTCGCCGACCACCAAGGCCAGGTCCTTGGAAGAATGGATCTCTTCAAAGTACGCATCGCCTGGTCGGCCGCTGCGCCCGGCGCCGCTGACACGCAGGCCAACAGCGCGGAACAAGGACGCGATTTCCCGACCAATGGAGCCCGTTCCCACCACCAGGGTGCGCTGGCCCTGAATTTTCCGCGTGACGCGGTGCTGCCAGCGCCTTCCCTGCTGCAGCCTCAGCGAACCTTGCGCATCCTTCGCTATGTCCAGGACAAACCCCAGGGCGAACTCGGCAATGGCGCGACTCAGGACGCCACGTGAATTCGTGTATTCCACGTTGCTGTTGATCAGGTCATCGAACAAGAGTTGACTCACGCCCGCAGCTGAGACGTGCACCCACTTCAGCGACGAAGCTGACGCCCAGTTCTCGCGCAGCGCAGGTGAGAAGGAATGCCATTGGTAAAGAACGTCCGCACCATCCATTGCCTCGGGGAGACCGTCAGCCTTGGTCAGGCGGACTTCGGCCAGCTCCGCGATTTCGTCCAATCTGGGCGGCAGGGACTCCCGGTACAGGACGGCGACGATTGGCCGATTGCCTTCGGCATTCGTCATGATGACGACGCCGCTGCTGCCGCTGGCTTGGGAGCACCGGGTTCCGCCTGTCCCAGAGCTTCCAAGACGTCAATGGCAGCCAGCACAGCCGCTGTGAACTCAGAGGTCGACGACGGTCCTCCAACGTCGCGGGTACCCAACCCCTCTCGCAACACGGACTCGAAAGCCAACTGCAGATGCTCGGCAGCCGCCGGGTGGCCCAAGTGTTGGAGCATCATTGCCCCTGACCAGATCTGACCTACCGGGTTCGCCAATCCCTTGCCTGCAATGTCCGGGGCAGATCCGTGGACGGGTTCGAAGAGGGACGGAAAGTCGCCTTCAGGATTCAGGTTGGCACTGGGGGCTACCCCGATGGACCCGGTGACCGAGCTGCCCAAGTCCGAAAGGATGTCCCCCAGCAGGTTGGAGGCAACGATGACGTCGAAGGTCCAAGGCTTCAGGACCAGGTGCGCAGCCAGTGCATCAACCAGTTCGCTGGTGAGTGTCACGTCGGGATACAGACGAGTGGTTTCTTCCACGACTTCGTCCCAGAAGGGCATGGTGTGGATGATGCCGTTGCTTTTCGTCGCGGAGGTCAGGTGACCTTTCCTGGATGAGGCGAGCGATGCCGCGTAATGCGCCGCACGCGATACTCCCAGGCGGGTGAAGATGGTTTCCTGGACGGCGGTCTCGTGCGGCAGCCCGCGGTAGGCCCGACCCCCGACCTCAGAATATTCCCCTTCGTTGTTTTCACGAACGATGAGGATATCGATCGGTTCCTTGTTCGCAAGAGGCGACTTGACGCCGTCGAGCGTTTTCACGGGTCGGAGGTTGATGTACTGCTGGAATTCGCGGCGAATGGGAATCAGGAGGCCCCACAGAGATTCAGCGTCCGGAACCTCCGGGGAGCCTACGGCGCCCAGGAAAATGGCATCGTGCTGCGCCAGCTGTTCCAGCCCGTCCAGCGGCATCATTCGCCCGTGCTCCCCGTAGTAGTCCGAGCCCCAATCGAAGTGGGTGAACTCAAGGCTAATGGCATGGAGCTGCACGATCCGTTCGAGGCATTCGATGGCTGCGGGAACAACTTCCTTTCCTATTCCGTCGCCCGCGATAACTGCGATTTTGTGGGTCGTCATGATGCATTCCGTTCTGAGGTGGCAGTGAGTTGCTGCCATCGGGTGGCGGGCTCGGCCAATTTGATGATGGTGCTTTTGGGTTCGGTCATCTCACGTACCGCATGTTTGACACCTTCGCGCCCCACACCGGATTTCTTGAAACCACCGAAGGGCATCGAATCGATCCGGACGTCACTGGTCTCATTAATGACAACGGCCCCCACGTGCAGCTTGTCGGCAATGGCCAGGGCCAGCTCGATCGACTCCGTGAACACGCCGGCTTGAAGCCCGTAGTCGGAGTCGTTGGCGGCGTGGATGGCGTCGGCGACCTGAATGAACGGCATGATGCTGACAACCGGGCCAAACACTTCTTCGCTGATGACCAAGGCCTCGGCTGGCACGTCAGTGAGCACGGTTGGCTGGTAGAACGCACCACTACGCCGGCCGCCCACCTGGACGCTGGCACCAAGTGTTGTGGCCTCCTCCACCCATTCCTCCACACGGCGGGCTTCGGCTTCGCTGATCAGTGGTCCGACGTCCGTGGTGCGATCGAATTTGGCCCCGACACGCAGCGCCCGGGTCCCGGCCACCACCTCTTCCAGGACGTGTTCGAACAGGGAGACGTGAACGTAGGCCCGCTGCACGGAAAGGCAGTTCTGGCCGGCCACGCCAAAGGCACCGGCCACGATCGCAGCAGCAGCTGCTTTGGCGTCGGCGTCCGCACAGACGATCGTCGCATTGTTGCCGCCGAGTTCGGACAGAATCTTCTTTGCTCCCGCAGCGGCAGCGATGCGATCGGCAGTTTTCGGTCCACCAGTGAAGGAGATGAGGTTCACTTGTGGGTCCGTCACGATCGCTTCCGAGACGCCCGGGCCGGAGACAATGGCGGCAAGGCGACCGGCGGGGACGCCCGCTTCAAGCAACAGTTGGATGAAGGCAAGGCCCGTAAGCGGCGTGCGGCCCGAGGGTTTAAGGACGACGCCGTTGCCTCCGATCAATGCCGGGCCCAGCTTATGTGCCACGAGATTGAGCGGATCATTGAAGGGGGTGATGGCCGCGATAATTCCCACTGGTTTGCGGTTGTACCAGCCAATTTTGTTGGCTCCGGCCATGCTGTCTTCAAAGGCGAGAGTCTCTCCGACGAGTTCGCTTGACGCGGCAGCGGAGAGCCGCAACGTCTCTATGCACCGACGCACTTCGCGCTCAGCCTCGTTGATGGTCTTGCTGCTTTCCGCGGCGATGATCTCCGCGAACCGCACGGCTTTGTCCGCGAGCAACACTGCAGCTCGTTCCAAAGCCTCCCTGCGGTCCCGCAGGGCCCAATCGTCTTCCTGGAGGTGGCGATGGATGAAGGCAACCGCGCGCCTGACATCCTGCGGGGTGGAGGAACACACGTTTCCCAAGAGAACGCCGTCTTCGGGATCCCTGACTTCAAGGATCCTGTCAGCTGTCTCCCAACGGCCTTCCAGGAACGCACCTCCTGGCAGGACCGCGATACTTGCCCGCCTGTAGGCCGTCTCCTGCCTTGTTTCCGGGCGCGCTTCAGCGACTTTGGTTGATGAACTCATGTGATCCTTTACCCTGCCTATTTGATGCGGTCGATGATCTTCGCGGCTCCGCCAATAAACGGCAGGAACCATGGCGGGCCGAAGTGGCCGGGCACAGGCGGGTTCTTCAGATCTTCCCAAACGTTGGCCTGCTTGTCCCCCGCCATGTAGTGGGCCATCCTCTTGCCCATGTGCGCAGCCATCTGAACACCATGTCCGCTGTAGCAAAGGGAGTAGAACAGGCCATCATGCTGGCCGGCATGGACCATCTGGTCCATGGAGAGGTCCACCAGGCCACCCCAGATGTAGTCCACCTTGACGTTGGACAGATAGGGAAAGAGTTCGGTCATGGCCTTGTGCAGGATCTCCGCACTCTTTACATCCGAATCCGGGCTGGACAGCGCAAAGCGTGCGCGGCCGCCGAACAACAACCTGTTGTCCGGCGTGATGCGGAAGTAGTACGTCAGCATCTTGCTGTCAGAGGCTTGGCGCCTGTTGGGCAGAATGCGGTTCACGACCTCTTCGGACAGAGGCTCGGTGCAGATGATGAAGCTGCCCACAGGAATCACGCGACGCTGCAGCCACGGGGTGACGTTGCCGGTGTAGCCGCTGGTGGCGACCAGGACCTGCTTGGCCCGGGTAATTCCACGGGTGGTGTGAACATCGTGCACTGTGCCCGAGACCTTGTTCAGCTCGGTGACCGATGCGTTTTCGCAGATAGCTGCGCCGTTGTCAGCTGCCACCTTCGCCAGCCCGTGCACGAACTTCCCTACATGGAGACCCGCGCCCAGCGGATCCATCATGGCACCCTGGTAGAAGTCGGTGCCGATTTCGCTGTGGATTTCGGACTTGGGAATGACCTTTACCTGGTGGTCAACCAGGTTGGCGAGCAGCTCCTGCGACTTCAGGAAGCCGTCGTAGTGGGACTTGTGGAACGCGAGGGAGAGCTTGCCGAAGCGCTTGAAGTCGCAGTCGATGCCGTTGTCGTGCACCAGCTTCTCGATGGTTTCAATAGCGTCGTTGTATTCGCGGAACATCTCAACGGCACGGGGAGCCCCGTAGCGCTTGACTGCCGTACTGAACCCAATGGCCAAACCAGTGGTAGCCATGCCCCCGTTGCGGCCTGACGCGCCCCAACCAACAGTGTGGCGTTCGAGGACAGCAACAGTGGCGCCTTGCTTGGCAAATTCAAGTGCGGCGGACAACCCGGTAAAGCCCGCGCCGATAATCGCGACATCTACGTTTTCCGGGACTGGAGTGCGGCGGTAGTCGCCGGATGGCTCTGCAGTGTCGAGCCAGTAAGGAACAAGTTTCACGGTTGGCCTTTCGCCTCGCAGTCGTTTTAGAGACCGAGGTACTTGTTGATCTCGTCCAGGGATTTGGCTGTGCTGAGGTCGTAGCCGTCGCCAATGGGGTCATAGCCGCGGTCCAGCATCCAGAGGTTCCGGAAACCCAGGTCGTGCATGGGATGCATGTCGTAGCGGGTGTGGGAGGAGATATGCAGGAAGTCCTCGGGCGTGGCATTCAGCGTGTCCAGCATGTACTCGAAAGCCTGGTATCGGGGCTTGTACGCCTGGGCTTGCTCGGCGGTGAGGACTGAATGGAAGTTTGCGCCGAGCTTGGGAATGCTGATGTCCAGGAAGCTGGTGTCCGCGTTGGATAGAGCTACGAGTTGGTAGTTGTCGCCCATGAGCTTCAGCGGGGCCGGCACGTCGTCGTGGGCAACCCAGCCGCGGACAGCATCAGCAAATGCTGCGCCTGCGCCTTCAGTAGGCCCAATTCCCCAGCGCTTGCACACACGATCAAAGGAATCCTGGAGGATCTGCTCATACGGCTTGTAATCCCCCAGTACTTCGTCAAAGCGGTATCCACGGAACTGCTTCTTGAAGGTGGGCCACTGCTCTTCAGAGATTCGGCCATCGAGCAAACGCCGCGTAGTGGGATCGATGTCGAAGTTGATGAGTGTGCCGTAGATATCAAAGGAGATGTACTTCGGCCGGGAATTGGTCTCTGCCATGTCAAGTCCGTTTCTTTTCGGGATATGGGGGCGGGCGGGCCGCGTGTAAGGGTGTCGAGTGAAGCGGATGCACCCGTAAAAACCTGCCGGGCAGTCCGGGAGCTTCTCGACCGCTGACTCGACTTTAGGCCGCCAAATTGTAAATTGTCAACAGTTTCTGCCGCCTGGTTAGAACGATTCTCAACCAGCGGATCTGTTGAAAAAAGTTTCTGTCAATTGTTGACAATCTACTGTTGAGGGGGTTGCATTGCAGTAGATGACGGAGAGATCCGGATCACATTACAACCAAGACCTTCTCCCCTCCCCACCGCCCGACTCCCCCGAAGGGAAGCACCATGAAGATTCGAACCAAGGCGCAAACCGCAGCTGCCGGACTTGCCGTACTGCTGGCACTGAGCGCTTGTGGAGGCACCGCGAACAGCGATTCCGCAGACAACAGCAAGACTGCAAACACCACCGACATTTCCGAGGGCGTCCAGCCTGATTCAGCTGCTGTTGCCCTGTTGCCGCAGTCCATCAAGGACAAGGGCGAGCTCACGGTTGCCATGGACCTGCACTACCCGCCCACCACCTTCCTGGCTGAGGATAATACGACTCCGATCGGCCTCAACCCGGACATCGCCAGGCTCATTGCGAAGAAGCTTGACCTGAAGCTGAAGTTCGTGGACACGAAGTTCGACACGATTGTTCCCGGCCTCGACGGCGGACGTTTCGATTTCACTGCCACCACCATGTCCAAGACTGAGGAACGCCTCAAGGTCCTGGACATGATCGATTACTTCAAAGCCGGCAACTCCGTGGCCGTGGCCGCAGGCAACCCACTCAAGCTGACCGTTGAGACCCTGTGCGGTAAGAACATCGCAGTGACGCAAGGTTCAACCGGTCAGCTCAAGCGCCTCCCGGCTCTCAGCGAGCAGACCTGCACTTCAAAGGGACAGCCGGCCATCAACGGCGTGACATTGCCCAACGTCCAGGACGCGCTGACCCAGTTGCACTCCAAGCGCATCGACGGAATCCTGTACGACACAACTGCTCTCGGCTGGGCTGAGAAGCAGCAGCCAGGCTCCTTCGAACTCGTGGGCCGCGTCGACGTCGGCTCCAGCGACCTGACGGCAATCGGACTGAAGAAGGGCTCGCCCCTGACGCCGGCCTTCCAGACTGCCCTCCAGTCCGTCCTTCAGACCCCGGAGTACAAGGAGTCCCTGGATAACTGGGGCCTGGACTCCGGAGCCATCACTGACGCCAAGCTGAACTAGCGGGTGCTCCGATGAAGCAAGTGATTATGGAAAGAAGCAATGTGATGAGCGGGTTGGATTCGGCATTGAAGCCGCGCCTTAAGCGGCGCAGCACGTTCGAGTACGTCTCCTGGGTGGTTTGCATCCTGGTCGGTATCGGCGTCCTGAGTTCGGTCGGGACGAACCCGAACTTCAAATGGGACGTCGTAGCGAAATACTTCACCCACGAATCCATCCTCCGCGGGCTGATGCTCACCATCTTCCTCACCGTGGCCAGCATGGCACTGGGCACCCTCCTCGGACTGGGCCTGGCCATCATGCGGGCCTCCACCATCAAACCCATCGCCGCCCTCGCCGGGGTCTACATCACGATCTTCCGCGGCACCCCGGTCCTGGTCCAACTGATCTTCTGGTTCAACCTCTCCGCCCTCTACCCGAACCTAAGCATCGGCATCCCCTTCACCGACATCGGCACCGCGATCGACACCAACGCCCTCATGGGCCCCATCACCGCAGCCCTGATCGGCCTGACCCTGAACGAAGCCGCCTACATGGCCGAAATCATCCGCGGCGGATTCTCCTCAGTGGGCAAAGGCCAAATCGAAGCCGCCGACTCCCTGGGCATGAGCGGAGCCATGAAAATGCGCAAAGTCATCATCCCCCAAGCCATGCCCTCCATCATCCCCGCCACCGGCAACCAGGTCATCGGTATGTTCAAAGGCACCTCCCTGGTCTCCGTCCTCGGAGTGGCCGAACTACTCCAAAGCGCCCAACTCATCTACGCCCGGACCTACGAAACCATCCCGCTGCTCATCGTCGCCAGCCTCTGGTACCTCGTCATGACCATGCTGCTGAGCTACCCCCAATCAAAACTCGAACAAAAATACTCCCACACCTCCGCCCGGGTCCCCCGCAAAGCCCGCAAAGTGACACTCACCGCACCGGAAGGCATCGCACGATGAACGCTGACGGCACTATCCACGCCCAAAAAATCCGGAAATCCTTCGGACCAAAAACAGTCCTCAAAGACGTCGACCTCGACATCGCCAGCGGAGAAATCTGCTGCATCATCGGCCCCTCCGGCTCCGGCAAATCCACCCTCCTACGCTGCATCAACGGCCTCGAAACCGTCGACTCCGGCATCCTCAAAGTCAACGGCGAAGACTTCGGCTACTACGAAACCGACACCGCCTACCACGCACTCCCCCCCAAAAAACTCGCCCAACAACGCACCCGCGTCGGCATGGTGTTCCAGTCCTTCAATCTCTTCCCCAACATGACCGCCCGCGACAACGTCATGGCAGGACCCGTCCTGGTCAAACACGCCGACAAGAAACAATCAGCCAAACAAGCCCAGGAACTCCTCACCAGCGTCGGCCTCGGCGCCTTCGCGGACCGCTACCCAGCCGAACTCTCCGGCGGGCAGCAGCAACGCGTGGCCATCGCCCGTTCCCTGGCCATGAACCCCGAAATCATCCTCTTCGACGAACCCACCTCCGCCCTGGACCCCGAAAAAGTCGGCGAAGTCCTCAACGTCATGCAAGACCTCGCCAAAAAAGGCATGACCATGGTCGTCGTCACCCACGAAATGGGCTTCGCCCGCGAAGTAGCCGACTCCCTGATCTTCATGGACGAAGGCAACGTCGTAGAACGCGGCGACGCCCGCGAAGTCCTCACCAACCCCAAAGAACCCCGCACCCAAGCCTTCCTCAAGCAGGTCCTCTAACCATGGACGGAAAGCTCGCCGTCATCGGTTTGGGCAGTATCGGCAGCATGTCCCTCTGGCAAGCCTCGCGACTCACCGACTCCGTAGTGGGATTCGAAGCGCACTCCCCTGCACACGCACGCAGCGCCGCAGGCGGAGACACCCGGCTCTTCCGCATGATTTACCGCGGCAACCCTGCCTACTACCCCATCCTGGAACGCTCCCGCGAACTTTGGGCAGAACTCGAAGCGGAGACCGGGCAAGACATCTTCACCCGCTGCGGCGGACTGTCCATCGGCACCACCGACGGACCATACCTCCGCAGCCTGCTCGAAACGACACGAATCACCGGCGCCGCCCACCAGATCCTCAGCCGTGAGGAAATGGCCGCCCGCTACCCCCAACACAACCTCCGCTCCGACGATATCGCTGTCTACGACCCCAACGCCGGCGCCCTGCGAACCGACCGCGCCATCACCGCGGCCATCACCGCGGCGGAATCCAACGGTGCATCGGTCAAGACCAACACTCCGATTGACAGCATCACTGAAACTGACGACGGCGTCGTTATCACGTCCGGTCAAAACTCCTGGACCTTCGAACGGGTCATCGTTGCCTCGGGCGCCTGGTCCAAACAACTCATGCCCGAATACCTCAAAGCCCACACCGAAACCAAGCGGATCTTCCTCTCATGGTTCGTTGCCCGCGAAGCAGAACAATTCTCACCGGAAAAATTTCCGATCTTCATCAGGATTTCGGGAAATCGCTCCATGTACGGGGCGCCGGCAGTGGACGGCGTAACCGTCAAAGCCACTCTCGATGGTCGCGGGGCACCAACTCCCGCTGCCGACTCCGTGCCCCGTGATCTCAGCACAGCGGAGATCACGGAAACCATAGAGACAGTTTCGGAGTTCTTCCCGGGCTTGATTCCCAGCATCGTGCGCTCGGATGCGTTCCCGGACCTCTTCACCTCCGATTCGCAGCCCTTGATGGGTTTCCTCGGCAAATCCGCCAGGGTCTACTCGGCAACCGGATTCTCCGGAGCCGGCTTCAAAATGGCCTCCGGCTACGGAGAAATTGCAGCCAACGAAGCGCTCGGCAAGCGCTGGTTCGACGGTCTGGACTTCCTGCGGCCCCAGCGGTTTCAAGAACCCTGACAAGTTCCGCGTGAGCAACGGCAATAACACACGATTCGCCAATTGTTGACAATCTACAGTTCCTAAGAAAGTATGAAGCCATGGCAACACTTAGCCCCATCCTGAAGCAGGCAACCACCGTGGTTGTCGACCACGCGGCCGGTAGCTGGATCCACGCGACCGACGGCAAGAAATACCTGGATTTCACCACCGGGATTGGTGTCACCAGCACCGGTCACTGCCACCCCGATGTTGTGGCCGCCGCCCGCGAACAGGTGGGCAAGATTGTCCACGCCCAATACACCACCGTGATGCACAAGCCGCTGTTGGAGCTCACCGAGCTGCTGGGTACTGTGTTGCCGCAAGGTTTGGATAGCGTTTTCTACGCAACATCCGGCTCTGAGGCCGTAGAAGCCTCAATCCGCTTGGCCCGTATGGCCACCGGCAGGCCCAACATCATCTCCTTCCAAGGTGGGTTCCACGGCAGGACAGTCGCCGCGGCCTCCCTCACCACAGCTGGAACAAAGTTCCGTTCAGGGTTTTCACCCATCATGGGTGGCGTGCACGTAGCCCCGTTCCCGCACTGGTACCGGTATGGCTGGGACGAAGCGACCGCCGTCGAATTCGCGCTGAAGGAACTGGACCACCTCCTCCTGACCATCAGTGCGCCCAGTGACACAGCCGGGTTCATCATCGAACCCGTACTCGGTGACGGCGGCTACATCCCCACCCCCGTAGCCTTCCTCCAAGGCCTGCGTGAACGAGCGGACAAACACGGCATCGTGCTGATCCTCGACGAAGTCCAGGCCGGCGTTGGCCGCACCGGTAAGTTCTGGGGCCACGACTGGGCCGGAATCCTGCCTGACGTAGTGATTACCGCCAAGGGCCTCGCCAGTGGCTTCCCCATCTCGGCAATCGCCGCCTCCGCAGAGCTGATGGGGAAAGCCTGGCCAGGCTCCCAGGGCGGGACCTACGGAGGGAACGCCGTCGCGGCAGCAGCCGGAGTGGCCACCCTTGGTGTCATCAAGCGCGAAAACCTCGTGGAAAACGCTCTACTCCGCGGCGACGAACTCAGGGCAGGACTGGAGACACTGCAAACCGAGTTTGCCGGAATCGGCAACGTCCGCGGCCGGGGCCTGATGCAGGGCGTCGAATTCACTGCAGCAGACAACACCCCGGACGCGGCAACTGCACTGGCCGTTCAGCAGGCTGCCATCAAGGAAGAGCTCCTCCTCCTTACCTGTGGGCCGCACGGCAACGTCATCCGCCTCATCCCCGCACTGAACGTCAGCAGCGACGAGATCCAGCTTGGCCTGTCCAGGTTCTCGCAGGCACTCAAGTCGGCCACCTCCTAGTCCCCCGATCACTGAAAGAGCCACCATGACCCCCTCATTTGATCCCAGCTCACTGCAGACAGACCTGTTCATCAATGGACGCTGGCAGCAGGCCGCAAACGGCGCCACCTTTGCAGTGGAAAACCCCGCAACGAACGAAGTCATCGCCCACGTTGCCGATGGCAGCCCCGAAGATGCCGCCCTGGCCATTGAGGCCGCCGGACGCGCCCAAGCAGCGTGGGGAAAATCCACGCCTCGGGAACGCGCGGACATTCTCCGCCGCGCTTACGAACTCGTCATTGCCAATACGGACCGATTGGCAGCCATCATGACTGCCGAGATGGGCAAGCCTCTCACGGAGGCAAAGGGCGAAGTGGCCTATGGCGCCGATATGCTCCGCTGGTTCTCCGAAGAGGCAGTACGGATCGGCGGAGACAACGCCAGCTCCGTTGATGGCAACACCCGCATCCTCATCACCAAGGAACCTGTTGGTCCTTCCGTACTGGTGACGCCATGGAACTTCCCGCTCGCCATGGGCGCGCGGAAGATCGCGCCGGCAGTTGCTGCCGGTTGCACCATGGTGTTCAAACCGGCGGAGCTGACGCCCCTCACATCGCTGGCGCTCGTTGCAATCTTCAAGGAAGCAGGACTCCCCGACGGCGTACTGAACGTTGTGACGACGTCGAGCGCTTCCAGCGTGGTCAGGACCTGGACGGACAGCGGGATTGCGCGCAAGATCAGCTTCACGGGTTCCACGGAAGTGGGAAAGGTCCTCCTGCGCCAGGCTGCTGACAACGTCATGCGGTCCTCCATGGAACTCGGCGGAAACGCCCCCTTCATTGTGCTGGCCGATGCGGACATCGAGAAGGCCGTGGATGGAGCCATGAAGGCCAAAATGCGGAACATGGGCGAGGCCTGCACGGCCGCCAACCGCTTCTTCGTCCACCGCTCCGTAGTGGAAGAGTTTGGCGAGAAGTTCTCCAAAAAGATGTCAGAATTGCAGGTAGGCAATGGCGCTTTGGCAGGGACCGACGTCGGGCCCCTGATTGAACAGAAGGGCCTGGAAAAGGTCGAAAGCCTGGTCGCGGACGCCGTGTCCAAGGGCGCACGTGTCCTGACCGGCGGCAGCCGTCCGGAAGGGCCTGGCTACTTCTACTCCCCCACCGTCCTGGTGGACGTACCCACGGACGCAGCGTTGATGTCCACGGAAATCTTCGGCCCTGTAGCTGCCATTACACCGTTTGACAGCGAAGACGAAGTCCTGCGCCTGGCCAACGATACTGAATGGGGCCTGGTGGGGTACGTCTTCACGGAGAGCATGGACAAGGCCATGCGGTTCTCCGCCGATCTGGAAGTGGGAATGGTCGGGCTGAACACCGGCTTGGTATCCAATCCCGCCGCGCCGTTCGGTGGGATCAAACAGTCCGGGTTGGGACGCGAAGGCGGCAAAATTGGGATTGAAGAGTTTTTGGAATACAAGTACACCGCAGTAGCGGTCTAATAAATTCAAATTGCCGAAGCATGGAATGAGGGGATGTCAATGGCGGCACCGGAGGGAATGTTCGTTTTGGAGGGCCGGCCCACGGCGCAGCTGATAGCTGACCAATTGCGGGAGCTTATTGTCCAGGGAGCTTTCAGGCCTGGACAACAAGTCAACGAATCGGCACTCGCCAGTCAGCTCAGCACGTCCAGGGGCCCGCTCCGCGAAGCTCTGCAACGGCTGTGTCAGGAAGGCATCCTGGTGAGCAAGCGCAACCGCGGCGTCTTCGTACTGGAACTATCCACGGATGACGTCAGGGAGATCTATGCCGTCCGTGAAGCTGTGGAACTGGCCGCCGCCAACACGCTTCTGGATTCCGAACCGGATCAGGTCGCTGATACCTGCCGGGAACTTAAGGGCATCATCCGAAGTATGGCCAAACAGGTCGCGGCTTCGGATTGGCAGGCTATCGCCCGGCTGGATATGCAATTCCACACTGCCTTTGTTTCAGGAACAGGAAACACGCGCCTGATCCGGATTTACGAGACCCTGGCTGCGGAATCCAGGATGTGTATCCTCAGCTTGGAAGTGGCCTACCCACGTATCGATGCGCTGGTGCAGGAACACCAAATGATCCTGGACCTGCTCGAAGCGCGCGATCGGAGTGGCCTGCAAAACGCCATCAAACGTCATATGCAGAAAGCCGTGGAGGACCTGACGTCCAAGCCTGAAGTGACTGGAATAACCGCCTAAGCATCGTCGAATATCCGAATGGAGGGAAGGGTCCGGTTCAATGAACCGGACCCTTCCCTCTATCTATTGGACGTTCGCTATTAGACCTTGGGAAGGTCGGCAACTACCCACATCTTCCGCAACGTTTCATGGATGGTCCACGTTCCCGTCCAGCCGGCCGGCGTGACGAACAAGGAGCCGGGACCGACTTCGAAGCTGGTTCCATCTTCTTCGGTAATGGTCGCTGTGCCACTGAGGATCTGGCAGATCTCGTCATAGCCGGGCCTGGTACTCGTGGAGACACCGGGCGTTGCCTCCCAGATGCCGGTTTTCAGTCCTTCCCGGGCCCAAAGGCGGAGGGACACTTCAGTCTGGCCGGGAGTGCTTGATGTGGGCTTCGGAAGGTGTTCGCCAGGGTTCTCGGTATTTGCATTTTTCATGACAGTGGCCTTGACCATTGATTACTCCTTCTGGGGCCTGAGCCCCGCGTGACTGTGCCCGCCGTCGTTGGAAGAGCACAGGTTCCATCCTATCAATTGTCAACAATCGACGATAGACATTGCTGAGAATAGCCTCAGAATGGACGTTGTCCCCAGGCTCAGGCCAAATGCTCCCGACGCTGACTGCCGGCCCCGGGTCTGGCCCACACCGCCGTCCGGGAGTAGCGTCACTGTGAGGATGTAGCAGGACAGCGAGGACTTAGCAGGAGCGCTAAAAGGAGCCGGACATGGCTGGATGGAATGCCGATACCGCGGCAGGTCCCCTGGGTGCCGGGACGGTCACCTTGGTAGAGGGCACGTCCTTCTGCATTTCGCTGCCCAGCGGTGATATCAATCCGGACCATCCCCACGGCCTCTTCTTCCAGGACACGCGCATTCTGTCGGCATGGAGCCTCAGTGTGAACGGACAGTCCGTGGAACCTTTGACCGCCCAAACGAAGGAACCGTACAGGGCGGTCTTCGCTGGACGCATCACCATGCCTGACGGATACGCTGACACTCCGCTCATCGTGGAACGCACCCGGGAATTGGGTTTTGGGATGGTGGAACACCTCACCGTGCGCAACTATTCGATGAAGCCCGCGGAATGCCTCATCGCGATCACCGTAGCTTCCGACTTCGCCGATGTCTTCGAGGTGAAGGAAGCGCGCGTGCAAACGCAGTGGGACGAAAATCGCGAGGCCGATGCCAATTCATTGACCATTCACGCCCGATGGCAGGAAGTCCGGAAGTCCGTCATCGTGACTTCCGACGTCGCTGAAGCGGACCTCGAAGGTTTCACCTACCGGACCACTATCCCGGCACGGGGCTCCTGGAGCACCCAACTCATAGTGTTGCCCGGCCTCGAAGGGGCTGCGCCATCGGCGCCCGTGGTGCGTCCCGCCGTCGGACAACTGTCCCGGAGTGATCGACGCCGGCAGGAATGGGTGGCCAAAATTCCCATCCTGCAGATGGGCAACCACTCCATCGAGAGAACCCTCCGACGGAGCTATGACGATCTTGGCGCCCTCCGCATCGAAGACCCCGCCCACCCGGAGAGAGTGGTTGTGGCGGCAGGAGCCCCGTGGTTCATGACGCTGTTTGGACGGGACTCCTTGTTGGCGTCCGAAATGGCCATGCCTGTTGATCCCTCGCTGGCCCTGGGAACGCTGCAAACGTTGGCTGAGCGGCAGGGCACGGTGGTTGACCCCGTGACCGAGGAAGAACCGGGCAAGATTTTGCATGAGGTCCGGTTGGATGTCTCCAGCAGCCTGGCTCTGGGCGGCAAGTCCATCTACTACGGCAGCGTCGATGCCACTCCGTTGTTCGTGGTGGTATTGGGTTCGGTCAGCCGTTGGGGGTTCGCTAAGGACACCATTGCCGCCCTACTCCCCCATGCAGACCGGGCCCTCGACTGGATACGGGACTATGGCGACAGTGACGGCGATGGCTTCGTCGAGTATGAGCGCCTCAACGATCGCGGGTTGATCAACCAGGGTTGGAAAGACTCCTGGGATGGGATCAACTTCGCGGACGGCCGCCTTGCCGAGCCTCCCATCGCGCTGTGTGAGGTCCAGGCCTATGTTTATGACGCGTACATGGCCAGAGCCTGGATGGCTTACGACGCCGGCGACGCACCCCTGGCGCGCGAGCTTGCCGATCGCGCGGCCCAGTTAAAGGCCCGTTTCAACGAGCAGTTCTGGATGCCGGACCGCGGCTACTACGCGATCGCACTGGACGGCAAAAAACGCCAGGTGGACTCTTGCGCCTCCAACATGGGGCACTGCCTTTGGGTCGGTTTGGTGGATGATGACAAGGCGCCACTGGTAGCTGAGCGGCTGATGTCACCCGAGATGTTCAGTGGTTGGGGTGTGCGCACTCTGGCAACCGACATGGGCGCGTACAACCCGGCCAGTTACCACAACGGATCAGTTTGGCCGCACGACAATGCCGTTATCGCTGCCGGACTGGTGCGCTACGGATTCGTGGAGGAAGCTCAACGAATCGCCACAGCCCTGTTCGACGCGGCCGCCTTCTCCGAGGGGCGCCTCCCCGAGCTGTTCTGCGGGTTCAGCCGCGAGCAGTACAGCGAGCCGGTGCCCTATCCCACGGCCTGCTCACCCCAAGCCTGGGCAGCCACCTCACCCATCCAGCTGATCACGAGCCTGATGAGGTACGACGCCCACGTGTCCCACGGGGGATTCTGGATGGATCCGCAGCTGCCGGCCTCGTACGGCGACTTGCACATCACCAACGCACCCATGGCAGGCGGCAGGGTAACCATTGACATTTCCGATTCGGTCCCCAGAGTGCGGGGACTGCCGGACGGGATGGTGTTCCATCAAGGACACCGGCCGTGGTTGACCGAACTCGTGGAACAGGCAGGGCTGCGGAAGAAGGCCTAGTTCACAGCTTCAGTGGCCGGGTAGCCCATGACGCGCAGGTAGCTTCTAGGACGCCGCAAGCAACGGGGTTGCGCCTGCGCGGCTGTAGCTGGCCGTCTCACGCAGAATCCACACGGTCGGCACGCCGCCCACGGCCGGCATCACCTGCCCTTCTGTGATGAACATAGTGGCCTCTTCATTCCACTTCAGTGACCACCATCCCGTTACCGGGCAGTGGTGACCGGTGTTGGCCGTCGCAAAGTGGTCCAGGTTGGAGGCAGCAGGGCGTCGCTTCTTCATGAGATGTCCTTCGTTCGCTTAGCGTGTCGGGGATAAAAGGAAGACATGAACAGAGCCTATCAATTGTCAACAATCTACGAAAGGGATTGGCGAAAGAATCTCCAAGTCACGGCATAGGCGACGACTAACCCTGCGAGATGATTCTTCGGTACCCGTTGACAATCCAGTCCACACGAGCGTATTGTCGACAATCGACGCAGACATTTGTTCTCTCGTCGACAATCGACATTATCCGTACCGGAGGAAAAAATGGCATTCGCAACCAAGCCAAAGTTCGTTACGTTCGACATGAACGGAACGCTGATCAAGTTCGCCATCAACGATGCGATTCGTGAAGTCTTGGGCGACCGGCTGCCGGCCGGGATCGCCGATGACTATTTGCAGGCCTGCAAGGCGTACCGCATCGACGAATGCATGGGCGACTACAAGCCGTTCCACCAGATCGTTGCCGACTCCATGGAGCGCGCCTCGCGCCGGGTCGGTCTGGAGTTCACTGCGGCCGATGCACGGGCAGTGTACGAGAAGGTCCCCTCCTTTGGCCCGTACCCGGGTGTCACGGAGGCACTGAACCGCCTGGCGGAGGAAGTCCCGCTGGTCATCATCACGAACAGCGACACCGCCCAGGCTGTGCGCCTGGCAGAGAACCTCAATGCCCCGTTCGAGGTCATCATCACCGCCGAGCAGATGGGCATGTACAAGCCGCGGCTCGGTGCGTTCGAGTACTTGTTCGAAAAGCTGGGAGTGACACCAGACGAGATCGTGCACGTTTCCGCCAGCCCAATGTACGACCACCGTTCAGCAGCAACCATGGGCATCAAGAACAAGGTGTACGTTGACCGCGGCTTCGAACACGACGAGCACTGGCTCGGATACGAGCGAATCACCGACATCGCTGATCTCCCTGTTCTCTTCGGCCTGCCGCGACCTTCAACCTCCTAAGGGAGCCTGTCCGGATGAGCGTCACCAAGGCGAGTTCGGCTTCGGATCGGCTTGAGGCCCTGGGCCTTGATTTGCCGCTCCTTGCTGATAACCCGTACTACGTAGACCACCGGGGTGTGGGTGCGGGCATCCATATCTCGGGCCAGCTGCCTTTCAAGGACGGCGTACTGCTGGGGCAAGGGATTGTTGGCCGGGATGTGGATCTGGAGACGGCACGGGAGCTTGCACGCCATGCGGTGCTGAACTGCCTCGCGGCCGCTGTCCAGGCAGTGGGGGATCTGGAGCGGGTTCGAATTGTTCAGATGCTGGTCTTTGTTGCCAGCACGCCCGACTTTGGTCTGCAGTCGCGGGTGGCCAACGCGGCCAGCGAATTGCTCATTGAGGTATTGGGTGAGAACGGACGGCATGCACGGACCGCCATTGGCGTCGTTGGGCTACCGCTCAATACGCCTGTCGAAATCCAGATGATCTGCACGGCTGTCTAGGAACTCCGAACAGCGGCTTGGACCGGGACCCGGTGAACCGGAGTCCCGGTCCACAAGCAAACGAGGGAGCCTGTTTACGCTCTCCTCCACCAATTACGTACTTCATGAGGAGAACAGCGTGAACAGGCTTCAACAAGCACTGGACAGCTTGCTCGACCGGATCGATACTCCGGCGCCGATCGTGTTGGTCGATGTGATGCAAGAAAATATCGATCGCATGCAAGCCTTCGCCACCCTGCGCAATCTCGACGTCAGGCCGCACGTTAAGACGCACAAGTGTGTCGAAATCGGCCGGCGCCAGGTAAAAGCCGGTGCTGTCGGAATCACCGCAGGCAATGTGGGTGAGGCAGAGGTGTTTGCTGCGGCTGGCTTCGATGACATTTTCATCGCCTACCCGATCTGGCCTTCAGGGACCAAGGGCGTGCGGATCCGAAAACTTGCCGTCACCACCCGGCTAAGGGTCGGCGTCGATAATTTTGCGGCAGTCGATGCCCTGGCAGATGCGATGGGCTCTGAAGCCGGGCGTCTGGAAGTCGTGATTGAGGTCGACTGCGGTGCCCGCCGTTCCGGCGCACCGCCCGAGGCAGCCGGCGACCTCGCCGTTGCCGCCCGCAAGAGAGGCCTGGTACCGGTAGGCGTCTTCACCTACCCGGGCCATGGCAGTTCCCGCCGGGAAGCCCGAAAGCAAGCCGCAATGGATCAGGAAGCCGCGCTAACCGACGCCGTGCGCAGCTTCAACGGCGCAGGCATCACAGCCGATGTGGTCAGCGCGGGCTCCACTCCCACCATCGAATACGCAACCAGCAGCATCATCACCGAGATCCGGCCCGGCGAATACGTCTTCAACGACCTCAACAACACCAGGTTAGGTGCCTGCACAGAGGATCAAATCGCACTGTTCGTCGCTGGCACGGTAGTCAGCGATTGGGTTCCCGATCAAGTCATCCTCGACGTAGGCACCAAGGCACTCAGTCGGGAGGGCAATGCTGAGATCGGTTACGGTTCCGTCGCCGGTACCCAGGCAGTGCTGTCCAAGCTCAACGAGTATCACGGCTTCCTTCCATTGCCCGCCAGCGACTTCAGTCCAGGCATCGGCGCCGTGCTTCCGATCGTGCCCAACCACGTTTGCCCCGTAATCATCAACTTCGAAGAGCTGATCGTCACCGACAGTACGGGCACCTCTCTGGAGCGCTGGAAAGTGGACGCGCGTGGATTCCTCAGCTGATCCATTACCAGCGCTTCACCAAGCACCTACATCACAACGGAGTGACCGACATGAGACTTGAAAAGACCACGGCTGTAGTAACCGGAGCCAGCAGCGGAATCGGCGAGGCAGTGAGTTCACATTTCCGCCGTGAAGGGGCGCGTCTGCTCCTGACTGGCCGCAGGGAACAACTTCACAGCGCCCAGCCAGAGGACCTGTACGTCCCCGGCGACCTCAATGACGAAGCGTTCGTCGAAAGCCTGGCCAGCCAGGCTGCAGAGTCGTTCGGCACTGTGGACGTGGTTGTCCTTAACCACGGACTGCAAGTCAGCGGCCCCCTGATAGGGATGAGCTACGACG
Source organism: Paenarthrobacter sp. TA1.8 (assembly GCF_048595705.1). Taxonomy (NCBI): domain Bacteria; kingdom Bacillati; phylum Actinomycetota; class Actinomycetes; order Micrococcales; family Micrococcaceae; genus Paenarthrobacter; species Paenarthrobacter sp. TA1.8. The sequence continues at coordinate 2,241,580 of NZ_CP184287.1, read as the reverse complement.
ACGCGAAGAACGTGCTTCACAGCAACCTGCTCAGCTCGTTCCTGATGATGAAGCACTTCGCACCCCTGATGCCCGCCGCCGGAGGCTCGTTCGTCCTGGTCAGCTCACGGCTCGGCATAGTGGGCAAGCCCGATGAAGTCATGTACTCCGCCGCCAAGGGCGGCCTCATCATGTTGGCCAAGGGCGCCGCCATCGAGTGGGCTTCACGGAACATCCGCGTCAACGTCGTCGCCCCCGGGCTGACTGTGACCCCTGTCATCGAGGCATCGTTCCAACGCAGGGATGACCCCGAAGCCTACCGTCGGCAGCGCGAAGGCCAAATCCCGCTCCAACGCCTCGCCACCCCCGAAGAGATCGCCGACGCCATCCTCTTCATGGCGTCACCGGAATCCTCGTACATCACCGGAGCAGTACTCCCCGTCGACGGCGGCTACACCGCCTTCTGATCACCGTTTCCACCCAAAGAAGGATCAACAATGACAACCGTCGCGGCAGCACCCCGAAACGGAGACCTCGGCTTCTGGATGGCCGGTCTCGAAAACAAGCGCCACGCCTACCCACACTTCGCAGGAGACCAAGCCGTAGACCTGGCCATTGTCGGGGGCGGCTACACGGGCCTGTGGGCAGCGTACTTCGCCAAGAAGCTCGAGCCCTCACTCACGGTGGCCGTTTTTGAAGCAGAGCAGATAGGCTACGGCGCCTCCGGCCGGAACGGCGGCTGGCTCTCTGCCATGCCGGCAGGAAACCGCGCCAGGTTCGCCCGCACATCCAACGGAGGCGTCGAGGCCAGCCGCGCCTTGCAGCGGGAGTTCGTCGCCGGCGTCGACGCTGTCCTGGAGATCCTGCGCTCTGAAGGCATAGATGCAGATCAGCACAAGAGCGGCGCGCTGGTCGCTGCCCACACAGAAGCCGGGCTTGGGCGGCTGGTCGCCAGACGTGACGCCGACTGGAAGTACGGATTGACCGAAGACGATGTCTATCTGATCGGCCGTGAAGACTTCCGGAAACACATCAACATCTCCACCGTCCACGGCGGCCTCGTCTACAAGCACTGCGCCCGGCTTAACCCGGCAAAACTCGTCTACGGACTCGCCGACACCCTCACCTCCATGGGGGTCAGCATCTACGAGGGCAGCCGCGTCAGCAGCATCAACGGCAACACCCTCACCCTCGACAGCGGGCGGGTTACTGCGACAAAGACCTTCATCTGCACCGAGGGCTACTCCGGAGCACTGCTCGGCAACAGGAGCCTGATACCAATAAACTCCTCGATGATCGTCACCAAGCCGTTGTCAGACCAAGCGTGGCAGCAGATCGGCTGGAATGGCCCGCAGTGCCTCAGCGATTCCGCGCACACCTTCATCTATTCGCAACGAACAGCGGACGGGCGCATCGCCATCGGCGGCCGAGGCAAACCTTACCGCTACGGCTCGGGGACGGGCGGCGCAGGCTCAACCCCCCAGTCCACGGTTGATCTGCTGTCCACCAAGCTTCGTTCGTTTTTCCCGGAGATCGACTTCGACGTGGATCATGCCTGGTCCGGAGTTCTGGGCGTTACGCGCGACTGGAACGGCGGCGTCCAATGGGATCAAACAGCCGGGATCGGTTCGTCTACCGGTTATGCAGGGCACGGCGTGACCGCAGCGTTCCTGGGCGGCAGAACCTTGGTGGAACTGGCCTTCGAACAAAAGACCGAACGAACGTCCCTTCCCTGGGTGGGATACCGGGCACGAAAGTGGGAACCCGAACCCATCCGCTGGCTTGGAGTCCACAGCATGTACAGCCTCTTCGGCCTTGCAGACACGTGGGAAGAGCACCGGGATTCCACCAAGACGTCATTGCTGGCCAAATTCGGCAGCAGGCTCGCCGGGCTTCACGAATAGGCCGCCGCTACATCTGACACTTGAAGGAGTGAACAACCCATGGATGGAAAACTCGCAGTCATTGGACTGGGCAGCATTGGCAGCATGGCCTTGTGGCAGGCCTCTCGGCTGACTGACGCCGTCACCGGGTTCGAGGCACACTCACCCGCCCACGGTAGAAGTGCCGTGGGTGGTGACACCCGTCTGTTCCGCATGATCTACCTCGGCTCCCCCAGCCTCTACCCCATCTTGGAACGCTCCCGTGATCTTTGGGCTGAACTGGAAGCGGAAACGGGACAGGACATCCTCACGCGGTGCGGCGGACTGTCCATTGGCACCGCAAACGGCTTTTACATCAACAGGCTCCTGCAAACTGCGCATCTCAACGGGGCTGCCCACGAAATTCTCAGTCGCGAAGACCTCACCGAACGTTATCCGCAGCACAAGCTCCGCGCAGATGACGTCGCAGTCTACGACCCGAATGCAGGGGTCCTGCGCACGGACCGGGCTGTCACTGCCGCTATCGGCGCCGCGGAAGCCAATGGGACTACCGTGCACATCAACACCCCGATCGACAGCATCAGCGAAACCGATGATGGCGTTGTCATCACCTCAGGCAACAGGTCCTGGAGCTTCGAGAACGTCATCGTCGCCTCGGGGGGCTGGTCCCAGCGACTCATGCCTGACTATCTTAAGGCGCACACCGAAACACGCAGGGTCTTCCTGTCGTGGTTCGTTGCCCGCGATGCAGCCCACTTCGCGCCGGAGAAATTCCCCATCTTTAGTCGTATGTACGAGGACCGCGCAATATATGGAGCCCCCACCGTCGACGGGGTAACAGTCAAGGCCACCTTGGATGGCCGGGGAACAGTGACCGGTGATCCCGACGTCTTCCCCAGGGAACTTTCTGAAGCCGAAATCGCCGAAACCTTGGAAACGGTCTCGGACTTCATCCCGGGCCTGATTCCCACCATTGTCCGCTCAGACGCGTTTCCGGACCTCTATACCAAGGACCGCAACCCGCTGTTGGGATGGATTAGCAAATCAAGCCGGATCTATTTCGCCACAGGCTTCTCCGGAGGCGGATTCAAGAACGCCACCGGGTACGGCCACATCGCCGCGCATGAAGCGCTCGGTAAACAACCCATCGAAGGTCTGGATTTCGTGCGCCCGGAACGGTTCAGGACCGCCTAATTCCAGCCATAACCACTGCCACCACTCCCCACAACCTGAAAGCGTGAAATGACCACTACATTTGACCCCTCCGCTCTTCGCACTGAGCTATTCATCGACGGTGAATGGCAAGGGGCGGCCAGTTCAGCCACCTTCCCGGTGGAGAATCCAGCCACGAACGAAATTATTGCCCACGTTGCCAACGGTGGCCCTGAGGATGCAGCCCTTGCCATCACAGCAGCTGGGCGGGCACAGGCCGCCTGGGGAAAGTCCACGCCCCGTGAGCGGGCCGACATCCTTAGGCGGGCCTTCGAGCTCGTGATCGCCAACACCGAACGGTTAGCGGCAATCATGACAGCGGAGATGGGCAAGCCCCTTTCAGAAGCCCGGGGCGAAGTGGCCTACGGCGCCGATATGCTCCGCTGGTTCTCCGAAGAAGCTGTCCGCATCAGCGGCGATAGCACCACCGCCACCGACGGCACCACAAGGATCATGATCACCAAAGAACCCATCGGTCCGTGCGTACTGGTTACCCCATGGAATTTCCCGCTTGCCATGGGCGCCCGCAAAATCGCGCCTGCCGTAGCAGCCGGCTGCACCATGGTCTTTAAACCCGCGGCTTTGACTCCGCTCACCTCTCTCGCCCTTGTGGAGATCTTCCGCGAGGCCGGCCTGCCTGATGGGGTATTGAATGTCGTCACCACTTCCAAAGCCTCAAGCGTGGTGGATCACTGGATGAGCAACGGCATCGCCCGCAAGGTAAGCTTCACCGGCTCTACCGAGGTGGGCAAGACATTGCTGCGTCAAGCGGCAACCAACGTCATGCGTTCCTCCATGGAACTCGGAGGAAACGCCCCCTTCATCGTTCTGGCCGATGCAGACATCGAAAAGGCCGTCGAAGGCGCGCTGAAAGCCAAAATGCGCAACATGGGCGAAGCCTGCACCGCCGCGAACCGCTTCTTCGTACACCGTTCCGTCGTCGAAGAATTTGCCGAAAAGTTCTCTAAAAGGATGTCGGAACTTCAGGTGGGCAACGGCGCTGAGGCTGGTACCGACGTCGGACCCCTCATCGACCGAAAAGGCTTGGAGAAGGTCGAAAGCCTGGTGGCTGACGCCGTCAGCAAGGGTGCACGTATCCTAACCGGCGGCAGACGCCCGGAAGGTCCCGGCTATTTCTACTCCCCCACGGTGCTGGTGGATGTGGCTCTGGACTCCGATCTGATGAGTACGGAGATCTTCGGTCCGGTGGCTGCGATCACGCCTTTCGACAGCGAGGAAGAAGTTCTTCGCCTTGCCAACGACACTGATTGGGGCCTGGTGGGCTACGTGTTCACCGAGAGCGTTGATAAAGGCATGCAGTTCTCCTCTCAGCTTGAGGTAGGCATGGTCGGCCTCAACACCGGGCTTGTTTCCAACCCGGCGGCACCCTTTGGTGGCGTCAAGCAATCCGGCCTTGGCCGGGAAGGTGGAAAAGTAGGCATCGACGAATACCTGGAGCACAAGTACACGGCGCTGGCGGTATAATCGACAATCGACGAGGAGGCGCACGGTGGATCGCAGGTTTGAGTGGCAGGAACAGCGGACGACCACGCCGGATGGCGTCTATCGTGTGCTCCGTTCCGCGATCCTGGACGGAACCGTCTCCCCCGGTGAACAACTGCGCGAAACGCACATCGCCGCGGATCTCGGCATTAGTCGTTCGCCACTGCGTGAGGCGTTGACCAAGCTTGAAGAAGAAGGCCTCGTGGTAAAGGTGCCCTTCCGGGGGTCATTCGTCGTGGAGGTAAGTGCTCGGGATGTTGCCGAGATCGCATCGATCCGCATGCTTGTTGAACCTTATGCTGCTGAGCTTGCTGCCCCGACACTGCGGGATGCGGAACGGCTTCGCCTCAAACAAACCATCGAGGAATTTTACCGGGCAACGGACACAAACGATATCCCGGCGAGCATTGATGCCCACCTTCGCTTCCATCGGCTGTTCTACGAATTCTCCGGAAACTCAGCACTACAAAGTCTCTGGAATGGTTGGGAGAACAAGCTGCGCCTCTACTTCGCCGCGGATCACCCCACTTACAGCGACCTCCATCAAATTGCCGTTGAACACGACAAGTTGGCAGAGCTTGCTTTGGTGGGCGACATCGAGGGCTACCGCAAGGAAATGCTGAGCCAATTCCACAATGCGCTGGGCGCTCAAGCCACGGACCCTGCCTGACGTCCAGCGGATGATCCAGGAAGCCCTGCCAGCAAAACCGCTGCTTGACTTCCAACTTTTCTGCCGGCCACTACCCCTTGGCCATTTCCCCTCCTGAAAGCGCTGCCTTTTAAGTTGCAGCTCAACTGTTGAACTGTTGACAATCGCGGATAAAGAGCGTTTCATAGCACTAGAGCCGAGACCTAAGTCACATCTCGCCAAAGCACGAGATTCCCCTTCGCCTGTCCCACCGATGCGGCACGCGGAAGCAATTAAGAAACGTACTTCAGGCGGCATTGCCCCTGATTCCTTGAAGGGAAACAACATGAAGACCAACCATAAACTCCAGACCGCGGCGACAGGGCTTGCTGTCCTGCTGGCCGTGAGCGCTTGCGGCGGCACGGCCGCCGGCAGCCAGGCCACGGACATCCCCAAAACCCAGAACACCCGCGACATCTCAGAAGGCGTCCAGGCAGACCCCGACGCTGCCGCGCTGCTACCCGAGTCCTACAAGGCTAAAGGCGAGCTCACAGTCGCGATGGACCTCAGTTCCCCGCCCATGACATTCCTCGCCGAGGACAACACCACACCCATCGGCGTGAACCCGGACCTCGCCCGCCTGGTAGCAAAAAAGCTCGGACTGAAACTGAAGTTCGAAAACACCGCTTTCGACACCATCATCCCCGGCATCGACGGCGGCCGCTTCGATTTCACTGCCACCACCATGTCCGCCACCGAAGAACGCCTCAAGGTCCTGGACATGATCAACTACCTCAAAGGCGGCTCCGCCATCGCCGTACCTGTAGGCAACCCGCAGAACCTGACCAACGACACCCTCTGCGGCAAGAATATCGCCGTCACCAAAGGCTCCACACAGCAACTCAAACACCTGCCTAACGTCTCCAAATGGACCTGCGAAGAGAAAGGCAAACCGGCCATCAATGCAGTAACACTGCCCAATGTCCAGGAAGCCCTGACCCAACTGGACTCCAAACGTATGGACGGTGTCTTCTACGACGCCAGCGGCCTGGCGTGGGCACAAGTCCAACAACCAGACCACTTCGTCATGCTTGAACCCAGAATGGACACCCGCACCAACACCAACGTCGCCATGGGTCTGAAAAAGGGATCACCCCTAACGCCAGCACTGCAAAAAGCCATCCAGTCCGTCCTCGAAACCCCCCAATACAAGCAATCCCTGGACTACTGGGGCCTCCACGAATCAGCCATCACCGAAGCGGCCATCCGCTGAGAAAGCTCTCCGATGAAGCAAGTGATTTTGGAAAGAAGCAAAGTGATGAGCGGTTTGGATTCGGCGTTGAAGCCGCGGTTGAAGCGGCGCAGCACGTTTGAGTACGTTTCCTGGGTCGTGTGCATCCTGGTCGGGATCGGTGTCCTGAGTTCGGTCGCGACTAACCCGAACTTCAAATGGGACGTCGTCGCGAAATACTTCACGCACGAATCGATCCTCCGCGGGCTGATGCTCACCATCTTCCTCACCGTGGCCAGCATGGCCCTGGGCACCCTCCTGGGACTGGGCCTGGCCATCATGCGGGCCTCCACCATCAAACCCATCGCCGCCCTCGCAGGGGTCTACATCACGATCTTCCGCGGAACCCCGGTCCTGGTCCAACTGATCTTTTGGTTCAACCTCTCCGCCCTCTACCCGAACCTAAGCATCGGCATCCCCTTCACCGACATCGGCACCGCGATCGACACCAACGCCCTCATGGGCCCCATCACCGCAGCCCTGATCGGCCTGACCCTGAACGAAGCCGCCTACATGGCCGAAATCATCCGCGGCGGATTCTCCTCAGTGGGCAAAGGCCAAATCGAAGCCGCCGACTCCCTGGGCATGAGCGGAGCCATGAAAATGCGCAAAGTCATCATCCCCCAAGCCATGCCCTCGATCATCCCCGCCACCGGCAACCAAGTCATCGGCATGTTCAAAGGCACCTCCCTGGTCTCCGTCCTCGGCGTAGCAGAACTCCTCCAAAGCGCCCAACTCATCTACGCCCGCACCTACGAAACCATCCCCCTGCTCATCGTCGCCAGCCTCTGGTACCTGGTCATGACCATGCTCCTGAGCTACCCCCAATCAAAACTCGAACAAAAATACTCCCACACCTCCGCCCGGATCCCCCGCAAAGCCCGCAAAGTGACACTCACCGCACCGGAAGGCATCGCACGATGAACGCTGACGGCACCATCCACGCCCAAAAAATCCGCAAATCCTTCGGACCAAAAACAGTCCTCAAAGACGTCGACCTCGACATCGCCAGCGGAGAAATCTGCTGCATCATCGGCCCCTCCGGCTCCGGCAAATCCACCCTCCTACGCTGCATCAACGGCCTCGAAACCGTCGACTCCGGCATCCTCAAAGTCAACGGCGAAGACTTCGGCTACTACGAAACCGACACCGCCTACCACGCACTCCCCCCCAAAAAACTCGCCCAACAACGCACCCGCGTCGGCATGGTCTTCCAATCCTTCAACCTCTTCCCCAACATGACCGCCCGCGACAACGTCATGGCAGGACCCGTCCTGGTCAAACACGCCGACAAAAAACAATCAGCCAAACAAGCCCAGGAACTCCTCACCAGCGTCGGCCTCGAAGCCTTCGGAGACCGCTACCCAGCCGAACTCTCCGGCGGCCAACAACAACGCGTCGCCATCGCCCGCTCCCTGGCCATGAACCCCGAAATCATCCTCTTCGACGAACCCACCTCCGCCCTGGACCCCGAAAAAGTCGGCGAAGTCCTCAACGTCATGCAAGACCTCGCCAAAAAAGGCATGACCATGGTCGTCGTCACCCACGAAATGGGCTTCGCCCGCGAAGTAGCCGACTCCCTGATCTTCATGGACGAAGGCAACGTCGTAGAACGCGGCGACGCCCGCGAAATCCTCACCAACCCCAAAGAACCCCGCACCCAAACCTTCCTCAAACAGGTCCTCTAACCATGGACGTCTCCCATTGTCATCGAAAAGGTGGTCTACAGCACTACAGTTGATATCACCTGTAGCATGAAGCCATGGTTGAGCAGATAAAAATTGTCCATTCATCTACGGTGCAGCAGGTCGCAGATGGCCTCACCGCGATGATCCTCAGCGGAGGTCTAAAACCCGGTGAACGCTTGAGGGAGAGCCTGCTCGCCGAGAATTTGGGGCTTTCCAGGAATACTGTTCGCGAGGCCGTCCGCATAGTCCAAGCGGGCGGTCTCATTCGTCATCGTGCGAACCAGGGCGCAATCGTGTGGGATCCCACGGACGCTGAGATAATGGACGTCTATAACGCGAGATATCACCTGGAAACCACGGCGGCACGGAGCATTTCCGAAACCACGTCCATGGATGAAGTGCATGCAGCCATGGAGGAATTCCGCTTGGTCTTGAAAAGCGGAGACCCTTTCAAAATTGTCGAGAAGGACCTTGCGGTTCACAGTGCGATTGTAGGACTGCTCGGAAGCCAAAAATTGCGGATCTTCTATCAGCAACTGGTGACCGAATTGCGGTACTTCATGTTTGTGCTGTCAATTGAGAACCATGAGTACGAGGATCCGGACTCACTGGAAGCTGAGCACCAGAACATCGTTGATGCGCTCGACTCCCGCGACCCCGTCCTGGCCGAAAAGGTCATCTCGGACACGATCATCCAGTATCGGGAATCAATTCGTCAGGTTGTCGCCCAGAGACATTCAGCCAACTAGGGCAACGTCAAGCCCGACCTGGACGTTCCCAGGCCGGGCTTGATGGTTTAGCAACGGTCTTTGGAGCCCAGCCTCTTAGAGGCCGAGGTAGTGGTTAATCTCGTCCAATGACTTCACAGAGTTGTAGTCGTAGCCCCCAGTAATGGGGTCATAACCACGGTCCAGCACCCACAGGTTACGGAAGCCCATGTCGTGCATGGGATGCATGTCATACCGCGTGTGCGAGGCGATGTGCAGGAAGTCCTCCGGCCTGGCATTCAGGGTGTCCAGCATGAATTCGAAGGCCTGGTATCGAGGCTTGTAAGCCTGGGCCTGCTCAGCGGTTAAGACTGCATGGTAATCGGCGCCGAGTTTGGGAATGCTGATGTCCAGGAAGCTGTCGTCAGCATTGGACAGAGCCACTAACTTGTAGTTATCGCCCATGAGTTTCAACGGAGCCGGCACATCGTCGTGGGCGCTAAAGCCGCGGACCGCCTCCGCGAATACCGCACCTGCACCAGGGGTCGACCCGATGCCGAAGAACTTGCAGACCCTATCGAAGGAATTCTGAAGGATCTGTTCATAGGGTTTGTAATCGCCGAGAACTTCGTCGAATCGGTACCCGCGGAACACCTTCTTGAACGCGGGCCACTGCTCGTCAGGCAAGCGGCCCGCGAGAAGCTGGCGGGTGGTGAAATCAGTATCCCAGTTGATCAACGTGCCGTAGATGTCAAAGGAGATGTACTTCGGCCGTGAATTGCTGTCTGCCATGAGTCGTCCGTTCTTTGTGTGTCCGTAGGTCCAGAGGCCGTTCATGCGGCGGCCTCTCCGGTGGAAATGCCAACGCCCCAGGACTTCGTCATCCTGATCGTTACAGCGCTATGGGTCGAGACTAAGACTGCGTCGCTCAAATTGTCAACAGTTCTACAGTTGACCCGTAGCCCTATCACTGGCATCCTTGTATAACTGTTGAACAGCAAATGAGGCCGTTCAATGTTCACCCATTCCCCGCTGGACGGCAGGAGCCTAAGACATGGATGTCACTACCGATTCTGCCTTTATCGAAGCCGTGGCATCGGAAAGCGGGCTTCTAACTTCGCAGTCACAGCTCACGGACCCCAACGTCTTGGAGCTACTTCAACAGTTCTACGAACTAAAGGGAACGCTTATACGTATTCCAACGGAGAAAGATGACACCTTCAGACTCCACGACGGAGAAGAAACGTACTTGGTCAAGGTCTCACCAGCCGATGAGGATCCGCTGATTGTCGAACTGCAGACGGCATGCATGGAGCATTTGGAGCGGACCGCCCCTGAACTTCCCGTACAGCGTCTCGTGAGGAGCCGCAGCGGGAATCCTCAAGTCCTCCTCGCGGCAACCGATGGTCCTTTTAGCCGCGTACTGCGGGTAATGCGCTTCATGCCTGGAGCGCTCCTGGCCAACCATTCGGCGTCGGCAGGCCAGCTTCAATCAGTGGGCTCAAGCCTTGCCCAACTTGGCCTTGCCTTACAGGGTTTTGACCATCCCCGCGCCGACCGGATGCTCCTTTGGGACCTTAAACACTTCCACCGGCTGCGTCCTTTGCTTGACTACATCGATGAGAAGCAGAGACGCGGACTGGCCGAGCAGATTTTCGATCAGTTCGATGCAAAGGTCGCTCCTCTTCTGGATACCCTCTCCACCCAGGTTGTCCACGGGGATTTCAGCCCCTTCAACGTTCTGGTCGATCCGCATAAGCCAGACTATGTGGCCGGGATTATCGACTTTGGGGATGTTGTACGAACCCCCGTGATCTTCGATCTCAGCGTGACTATGGCAAATCTTCTGGGGGCGGTTCCCGAGAGTCCTTGGGAACAGGCTCTCCACGTCATGGATGGCTTCCTAAGCATCCGCCCGCTGCCTGCCCGGGAGCTGGAAGCCCTTATTGTCTCAGCCAAGGCCCGCCTCCTGCTGCGGGCCCTGATAACGCAGTGGCGGGCCAGCCAGCTTCCCCAAAGACGGGACTACCTTCTCTCCCATTCAAAGCCGGACTGGGAACGTCTGGCCTTCACAGCTGCAGTGCCCGCACCAAAACTCCACACCACCACCTGAACCCGACCCACCAGCATTCAAGGAGACATCGTGAGCAACGCTCCCCAGACCATTCGCAAGCCATCCCGGGCCATGATCAACGGCTTTGACCCGAACCGCCTCAATGAACTCCCGGAGCAGATGCAGAAAAGCATTCGACGCCGGGACCAAAGCCTGGGACCGAGCTACCGGCTTTTCTATGACGAACCCTTGGAAATCGTTCGTGGCAAGGGCGTGACGCTGTTCGACCGGGACGGCAATGACTACCTCGACGTCTACAACAACGTTCCGTCCGTCGGCCACGCCCACCCTCGTGTCATCGAAGCCGTGCACCAGCAGATGCAGACGCTGAACACCAACACCCGCTACGTCCAGGAGTCCATTCTCGAATACTCCGAACAGCTGCTTGCTACATTCCCTGCCGAACTTGGCCATGTCATGTTCACTTGCACCGGGTCCGAAGCCAACGATTTGGCCATGCGCGTCGCCAAGTATGCAACGGGAAACCAAGGCATCATCGTCACCTCCGGCGCGTACCACGGGCTCACCGCCGAAGTGTCATCTTTCTCGCCGTCGCTGGGTGTCGGCGTACCGCTGGGCGCGAACGTCCGCGTCATCGACGCGCCGGATGCCCTGCGGCACGCCTCGGACAAAGGCTCCCTGGGGGAGCACCTGAGGGATCAGGTACGTGCCGCCATCGCTGACCTGCACCGGCACGGAATCGGAGTAGCTGCGTTCATTGCCGACAGCATTTTTTCTTCGGACGGTGTTTTCGCCGGGCCGACAGGCTTCCTCCACCCCATCATCGATGAGGTCCATGCTGCGGGCGGCTTGTATATCGCCGATGAAGTGCAGCCGGGCTTTGGCCGTACCGGCCAGGAATGGTGGGGCTTCCAGCGCCACGGAATCGTCCCGGATATCGTGACCATTGGCAAGCCCATGGGCAACGGCATCCCCGTAGCGGCAGCGATTTTCAAGCCCGAACTCCTCGTGGAGTTCGGAAAGAATATCCGGTACTTCAACACGTTCGGCGGGAACTCAGTAGCGATCGCTGCCGCTCAGGCAGTCCTGGATGTCATCCGCGAGGAATCACTCATTGAGAACGCCCTGAAGGTGGGCGGAAAGATCATCTCCGAGCTGAAGAGTCTTTCGCACGGCCTGGAACAGGTCGCAGAAGTTCGCGGTAGCGGTTTCTTTATTGGGGTCGATCTCGTCACCGACCGAGCCACCCTGTCACCCGATGGGGTGGCAGCAACTGAAATTGTTAATTCCTTGCGCCAGGATCGAATTCTCATCTCTGCCTGCGGCGCCCAAGGCAACGTCCTGAAACTGCGCCCACCCATGCCGTTCTCCAGCAGCGATGCTGATCGCCTGATAGAGGGCATGGCCAAGGCATTCACAAACTTGCGCTGATCCCACACTCAACCGGGCGCGACAGACAGCGATCAGGGGCGCCTTCCTCCCGAGGAAGGCGCCCTCGCCTACCGCACCAGACGCAGTTCGAAATACAAGCGTTATTGCGACTCATTCTTGATAGGCTGATGGAGTCCAGCGCCGTTAGATAAGGATCCACCATGGCCAGCCCCGACATACGGCAGCGAAAGATGAGTCCGACGGCGGCGCGCACCCTTCGTTCGAAACGCACTGGGTTACGTCCTGCAAGGGCTCAACCCGCTCCGCAATTGCTGCTCGCCAGTCAACTCATTTTCAACATCGGCTTCTACGCAGTTGTACCCTTCCTTGCGGTGGCCATGCGAAACGACTTTGGAATGGGCGCGATGGCGATTGGCATCGTCCTGGGGGGCACGCACCTTCGCCCAACAGGGAATGTTCCTGTTCGGTGGGGCGCTTGCAGACCGATGGGGAGCACGTCAGTCCATGATCACGGGATGCCTTGTCCGCATTACCGGATTCTTGCTCCTGGCTTGGGCTGCTGACTTCACCCTGTTCCTGATCGGAGCCGTGGTCACCGGGATAGGCGGGGCATTGTTCTCCCCAGCATTGCAAAGCCTAGTCGGTGCTGCGGCCGGGCGCGGTTCTTCCAAGAACACCGACCGCGCCGGAAGCAATGCCGCCGGGCAGAACAACAGGTCCAGCCTGTTTGCGTTGCTTGTGATCTGTGGAGAAGTAGGCGTTGTTGTGGGTCCGCTGCTGGGATCACTTCTCCTCGCCACAGGCTTCGACACCGCACTGCTGACCGGGGCCGCTGTCTTTGCCCTGATGGCTGTGGTCTTTTGGCTCTTCCTGCCAAAGACCGCCTGCACGACCAAAACTCCTGCCGAACCAACTGGCCGCGTGCCGCCGTCGAACCTCTGGTCCTGCCTGAAGGACAAAAAGTTCATCGGGTTCGCGGCCTTTTTCAGCGTCAACCTGGTGGCGACCAACCAGCTGTACTTCGGACTTCCGGTAGAACTCGAGCGGAGCGGGGCCGGCGCAAGCTCACTGGCGCTCGTCTTTGCCTACGCATCTATTCTGACCATCACTTTGCAGTGGCCAATAGCAGGCCTCATGCGGAAAGCCGGACCCAGGATCGCCCTTCCCCTAGGTTTCGCCTTGCAGTCCCTCGGCTTCGCATCATTGGGAGTTCTGGCGATTTTTCCCCCGCCGAACTGGCTGCCGATCCTTCCAGCCCTAGTGCTGGTGACGGGTACAGCACTGGGCAACATGTGTGTGTTGCCCGTCGCCATGGGCCTGGTCCTGGAGTTCGCGGCTGGACGCCCCACCGGCGCGTACTATGGCTTACTGGCAAGCGCTGGAGGCCTGGCGGTTGTCCTGGGCAACACGGCCCTTGCTCCCCTTTACGAACTCGCCTACACGCCGTCAGCCACCGCCCTCGCTCCCTGGATCTTCCTGTCCGCGCTCGGGGCCATCACAGCTGCGTTCATCCGGCTTTTCGTCCCCACATCTTCCGTGCACCATTCACTTCGACAGGACCTGCATGCTGCCCAAGGTGGGGCAACGCCTCAGAGATAGTCGCTGCCACGTTCACGGGCAATCTCCAGAAGGGTTGAGTGGAAGGCTACCTCAGCGGGCGCATACACCTTGTCCTGGCGCTGGGCCAGAAGAACCCGGCGCAGTGGGGCGTCAGCACCGAGACTTAGGATCCTGACGTCCGGATGTTGCAGGGCCACTGCTGTTTTGGGGACCATCGCCACGCCCATTCCAACGCTGACCATGGCCTGAGCCTCTTGGTAATCATTGGCAAGGAACCCGATGGTCGGCTCAAAGCCGGCGTCGTGGGCGGACCGCTGAAGTACCTCTACTACAGGGTGTGCCTCCGCGCGGACTATCCATGACTCCTTTCGGAGTTCTTTCATGGTCACTTCATCACGGTCCGCCAGAGGGTGCCCCTTGGCCACGAGGATAACCGTGCTCTCCTGGAACACCTCCGTGATCCGAATGGCCTCGTCGTTGAACCGGTTCCAGGGATAGTCCCAGAGCAAGCACAGTCCCGTCACTCCGGACTCCAGGTCTGAGACGAGCTCATCGAAGCGCGCGCTGCGCACGGAGAGGCCAATCGCCGGGTATCGCTTTTTGAACGCGCGGATCACCAATGGCAAGAAGGAACCGGCCAGCGTGGGGAACGTACCCACCGTCAACGAGCCACGCCCCAAACCGGCGATCTGGCCCAGGTCAGACCTCGCTGCTCTCATCTGTCCGACAATTTTCCGAGCATGCCCCGCCAGCACCTGACCCGCCTCAGTGGGAACCACTCCGCGGGATCTGCGGTTGAGGAGGGGTTGCCCTACCTCCTGCTCCAACTTTCGCAGCTGCTGCGAGACGGCTGAGGGCGAATACATCATGATGTCAGCCGCCGCCGTGATCGATCCCTGCTCAACCACCTCCACCAGGAGGGCAAGCCGCCGGATATCGAACAAATCCAAATTCTCATCGTTAAGCAAGGCTTCACCCTTCTCCTTCTTTAGTTCATTCTATGCAGTCTGCTGCTCTGACGAGGGAGTTACGGATGAAATGACAGCATGGCAGCAGCCATCCAAGAATCATTTGGGTCCGTCTCTCAATGAATGAAGAGTTCCTACACTCCCCCTCATATATCCAACATTGTCTTCATATGTGATCCGCATCATTCTCGTAATAGGCCAAAAGTTCACTAAGTGCCACGGGAAAGCAGGGAACACAATGAAGATCGAAGCGGAATGGATGCGCGGGGGCACCAGCAAGTGCTGGGTGTTTGAAACGGACCACTTGGAGAGGGCAGGCGCCGACCTGGACGATCTCCTGCCGCGACTCTTCGGAAGCCCCGATTCCCGGCAGATCGATGGCGTGGGCGGGGCTACTTCAACCACCAGTAAGGCGATGATCCTGAGCCGCCCGGCGGACCAGGACGTGGATGTCGAATTCACTTTCGCCCAAGTGGGCATCGAAGAAGCAGCAGTTGACTGGGGCAGCAACTGCGGGAACTGCTCGGCGGTGGTGGGTCTCTACGCTATCGAGAAAGGGTGGGTAGTGCCCGATGGCGATTCCACCCGGATCGTCACCAGGAATACCAACACGGGCCAGATCATCATTCAGCGGGTTTCAACTCCCGCCGGGGCCCTGCCGATCGTCCCGGATGCACAGATGCCCGGCGTCGTGTTTCCCGGCTACCGGGTGGGCCTCGGATTCCAGAATCCGGCAGGTAAGACCACCGGACTGCTGCTTCCCACCGGCTCTGCGACTGACACGATCGTTGCCGGAGGAACCCACTGGACGGTTTCCATGGTGGATGCCGGCGCACCGGTGGTCATGGTGCGGGCTGAGGAGCTTGGATTGGACACTGCCCGCTATGACACGTGGAAAGCCGGCGTCGAATTGCAACTGGACACCTTGGATATTATCCGTCGCGAGGCAGCCGTCCGGATGGGAATGGCGGCCACTCCCGCTCAGGCCGCGCGGGCTGTTCCCAAGCTCGCAATCATTGGGCCTCCCGAAGGGCCCGAGGCGGAAAATGACGTCAACGTCATGATGCTCTCCATGGGCAAACCGCATCCCGCCCTGGCCATCACCGGCAGCATTGCGCTTACGCTCGCAGCCCGTACGCCCGGCACCGTGCTGAACACCATCACCGGCACCACAGACGAATCAGTTCTGAAACTCAGGACGCCTGCCGGCGTCATCGAAACCTGGAGCGAGGAACAAGACGGGTCCGTCCTGGTGGGCGTCGACCGAACAGCGCGCACCATCGCCTCCAGCATCATTCATCTCCCGGAGACTCTCGGCAACGTCGTCGAAGCCCCACTAGCAACAGCCACTCGATGAGGAGAAAACACCATGGCTAAGACTATTTTCAAACCAGCGCCCGAAGCTGAGAGCGACATCCGGGAAGAACCTTCCCAGCGCCCCAACAACCGCCGCCGTATCCTGCTCATAACGGTTGCCGCTTCTGTCATCCTGGGTCTGGCTGCCATCCTGTTCGGGGGTGTCATCTTCAACCCGGCGGCTACCCCGGAATCGGAGCCGACCATGACAGCCACCCAGATCATCCCGCTGGTAATCCTCGTGGTGATGTTCGTCGTCGCAACGAAATGGCCTTTGAACATCGGCGTCATGGGACTCGTGGCCTCCTTCGGCGTGGGCTACTTCATGCTCGGTATGACCGACAAGGAGATCCTGGCCGATTTCCCCGCCAACATCGTGATCACGATCATTGGTGTCACGTACTTCTTCAGCATGGCCCAGAGGAACGGGACCATAGACATCATCGTCCAGAACTGCGTCCGGCTTGTTCGCGGAAAAACACTGCTTCTGCCGTGGGTATTCTTCCTCCTGGCAGCATCACTCACTGCTTTGGGCACGTTCTCTCCCGCCGCCGTAGCGCTACTGGCACCCGCCGCAATCGGACTGGCCTACGAATCGCGCATCCACCCGGTCCTCATGGGCGCCTTCATCATCAACGGAGCTCACGCCGGCGGTTTCTCCCCGCTCTCTGTGGCCGGCGTTCTGGTGCATGACATCGCTGTGAAGAACGGCTTCCCGATCTCCCAAGGCGCGCTTTTCGGAGCGAGCTTCGCGCTGAATCTCATCCTGTCAGTCCTCACCGTGGTCCTCTTCGCCCTCCTGGGCAAACTTCGCGACGGCGCTGCCGGCCAGCGCGCCGACCTCGAGGCACGGGCCACCCGGCCTCACGGCCAGCAGATCCTCACCTTGGGACTCATCGTGGCCATGCTCGTCTGCGCTTTGGGCTTCCACATGCCGATCGGCTTCGTCGCGCTCTCAGCGGGACTCCTGCTGGCGTTGGTCAACATCAAGGAGCACCAGACGTTCATCGGTGGAGTCTCCTGGTCCACCGTACTGCTCGTCGCCGGCATGATCACCTACGTTTCCCTCCTTCAGCACGTCGGAGTCATCGATACCCTCGCCGAGCAAGCCCTTGCACTCGGAGCACCGCTCCTCATCGCCTTGGTGCTCTGCTACGTGATCGGTGTCGGCTCCGCCTTCGCCTCGTCCACCGCACTCCTGACGGCCTTCATCCCCTTGGCCGGTCCACTGCTTGCGACGAGCTCACTCAGTGCGTCGGGGACAGTGGCTGCCCTCGCCATCGCAGCAACTGTCGTTGACGTATCGCCGTTTTCCACCGACGGAGCACTGGTGGTAGCCAACGCCCGTGAAGACGACCGTCAGCGCGTCTACAAACAGCTGATGATGTACGCAGGCGGAGTAGTCCTGGTAGCACCCGCACTTGCCTGGGCGCTGCTGGTTCCCACGGGCATCATGTAGCTCCGGGTGGATACACGCCGACGAAACAGTTCGGCAAACGTAGGGAAGCGCTCCCGCACACCATCGCAACAGGTAGCCCGATCGACGGGCGCAGGAGCGTGACCCAACGCAACAAGGGCAGGACCACCCATTGGTGGTCCTGCCCTTGTTTGTGCTTCAGATGTTAAAGGTCAGTGCGATCCGAGGGTGATGGCGATTTCGTTGGGCACTACGTCAAGCTTGGACGATGCCGTGACCTTCCCGGTGGTCAGATCCACTGAATGAACAGTGTTTGCTGCCGGTTCAGTGACATAGGCGATGTTGCCGTTGACCACGATGGCGGGGTGGGCGTCCTGCCAATCGGCCGGGCCTTCCCAGGCCTTGATCACAGGGAACTCGTTGACAATCTTCCCGTCCTTGGGATCAAGCACATGGATTGAGCCGTCCGTGGAGAGGATGTAGGCCAGGTCTCCCGGCCCCCGGGCTACATCCCGGAACGTGTACTGGACGGTTTCGGGGAGCTTGACCACGTTGAAGGTGTGCTTTTCGGTGTCGATCAGCGCCACCGAGTTAAGAAGGTAGCCTTCAGCGTCAGGATCAGTCTTGTAATCACCCACCACGATGGGGCTGGTCTCGGAAACGAATGCATTGCCCATCCGGCCGTATTTGTCCGGTGCCGTGAACTTCTCGAATTTGCCGTGGTGGTATAGCAGGGCACCATCCTCGCAGCCGAAGATCACTGCCTCGCCGGCTGCAGTTCCCTCGCCATGGATGCCCGGGCATTCTTTGCTTTCGGCCACTTTGTCCCAGTGGTCGCCGTGGGATTCGAGTGCCATAGCGCCGCTGCGTGAAGTCTTGTCTCCGATGGTGGTGAGAAGCTTCCCGTCCTCCAGAACAATCGACACACCATGGTGTGCGGAGTCAGCCTTGTACGTCTGTGCCGCAGGCACAGCACCCTCAGCCTTGGCGAGCTCGTCGGTCTTCAGGATGGTGGTGGTGCCCGTCCCGTCGTCGAACAGGACGGTGTTGCCGGCGTGCCGGACCACGTGGCCGGCAGCCGTCGCGTCAACCTGCAGATCGGTGAGCTTCGGTTCCACCGTGTCCAGCAGCTGGAAGCCTGCCTTGGTGGTGACGAAAACATGGCGACCGTCCCCAGCTGCGTTCAGCCTGGTGAACTCCTCGGAGTCGAATTTCTTGACGACTTCCAATGTTTTGCTATCCAGGACGCTGATGCCTCCCGGGTAGGAGATGGCGACGCGTCCGTGCGCTTCGACCGAATCCGTGGAAGATGCGCCGGGCGTCTCGGATGTACCGGCTGGAGTTGTGCTGCCTGGTGTGGTGTTGGCGCAGGCGGAGGCCAGGAGCGTCATCCCGGCAATCAGTGCGATGCCACCCAGGCGGGTTCTTCTTTGGCGGAGCATGTAAGGGTTCCTCATTCTGTTGTGGTGTTAAAGAGCGGGTGAAGTGATCAAGGCTTGAGCCCGGTGACAATGCGCTCGGTATTGGTGCGCATCATGTCCAGGTAGGTTGCTGCGCCGCCGTCGGGTCCTGTCAGGGATTCGGTGAAGAGCTCCGCGACCTGGACCTTAACGCCGGCTTCGTTAGCGAGGACTTGCACCAGCCGGTCGGGCTGGGACGAGTCCGCAAAAATGGTGGGGACGCCGGCACCACGGATGGCCTCGCTGAGTTGGCGCAGATCAGCAGCACTCGGTGCCGCCAAAGTGGTCCCCCCGGGGATGACCGCACCAATAATCCGGAAGTCGAATCGTTTGGCAAGGTAGCCAAAAACGTGGTGGTTTGTGACCAAGGCCCGGCGTTCCTTGGGGATGGCAGCAAATGCGCCAGTCAT
This sequence comes from Paenarthrobacter sp. TA1.8, assembly GCF_048595705.1. Lineage (NCBI taxonomy): Bacteria > Bacillati > Actinomycetota > Actinomycetes > Micrococcales > Micrococcaceae > Paenarthrobacter > Paenarthrobacter sp. TA1.8. The sequence continues at coordinate 2,222,052 of NZ_CP184287.1, read as the reverse complement.
TTCCGTGTCCAGTTGAGTGAGCTTGTCCCGATAAGCCCCTGCACTGGCCGAAAGCCGGGCGGAGTCGATTCCTTCGATATCGCGTGCCGCACCCTCTACGGCGTCCACGACGTCGATCACCGCTGCCGGGTCGGTCCAGAAGTGAGGGTCCGGCGCCCCTTCAGCATCACCGGAACTGTAAGGCACGACGTCGATCACCTCACCCGCCGCCATTACCGGTGCACCGGCTTTCGCGGCCCTGTCCAGGTGTTGCTGCAGCCCTTCCTCCAGGCCGAGGCCATTGGAAACCACCAGGTCTGCGCTGCCCATGAGGGCAGCCTGTTGCGCCGATATTTCAAAGGAGTGCGGATCAGCGTTGGGTTGCATGAGAGTAGTTACTTCGGCCTGGTCGCCAAGGACCTCTTTCGTGATGTCACCCAGGATGTTGGTTGTCACCACTACCTGCGGCTTCTCCGGAGTCCCGGGTTGGGAGCAACCCGACAGAACCAGCCCGGCCACCGCGGCGAGGGCAAGTAGTGCCGCCCGCCTCATCGGCCGGTCTCCACGAAATGGACGGGCTTCGTAGGCAACTCGAGGGTCCGGGCAATCCGGGCGTTATCGGCATAGTCAATTTCATGGACCACGCCCTCGGCGGGCGCATTGACGTAGGCGCGTTGGGCGTCAACTGTGAGCTGAATATTGTCGGCGAAGGCCGGATCAGCCAGTGATCCGACCAGCAGCGGTTTCGTGCTGGCAATCTGTTCTTTGGATGATCCGTCATATACCTGAACCGTGCCGTCGGCGCCGATGACCACCACGTGGTGGTCGGCGTCGTCGACTGTTGCGGCGGCGACAACGGGGGTACTCGTCGGCAGCCATTCCCACGTGCGCTGGCGGGTGTTCAGGAGCCAGACCCCGGAATCGGTGCTGAGGCCGGCAATCGTGGGCCTGCTCTTGCGTCCGTCGAATTCGGTGGCCGGAGCAGCGACGCCCCGCGGGTAGGGAACCCTTTCGAACACTGGCGTTGACCCTTCCATCGTGGCGATCACCGCGCCATCGGAGCAGCCAACCACCAATCCCACCCTGGTGGTGATAGTTCCTGCCGCTGCGGGGCAGTCGGTGGTGGCCAGTTCCTTACCGTCGACGTCAATGGCTCGCAGGCGGGCGGCATTCCCTGCATTGCCGGGTTCGGTGACCACCGCCCCTTCGCCCAGTGGAGCGATCAAGCCCGCGTGCGGTTCAGTCTTGAAGCGAAGGGTCTCGGTAATGGTCCCGCCGGAGAGCGCCGGATTATCCAGAAGTACCGCCTCCCCGGAGTTTGGGAAGAAAATCCCCGTTGTGCCGGCCGTCGACAGCAGCCCCGTGGCAATGGTGGTAGTACCTTCACCGTCAACCCTGCCAATATTCCTCGCTGCGCCCCGGTAGTAGTGGAAGTGATCCACGTGATCCCAGGTCCACGCGCCACTGTCCACGATGTCAACACCGGTGTTGCTGGCGGCAAAGACGTAACGCCCGTCGGTGCTGACATCAGCTGGAGAGCGGACCTTCCCCAACCGGGACTGTGTCCCGTTCAGGAGGTCCAGCATGGAGGTTTCGCCTTCGGCGTCGATGGCCACAAGGTGAAGCTGCGGTTCAGCGACCTCGGCCACTCCGGTGATCGTCCCGTGCCCGTCACCGGTCGACGCCGATTCGCTCGCGTCAGGTTGCGGCGCCTGCGCAGTGGACGGGTTGCCGCACCCCGCAAGCAAGAGCAGTGCCAGCGTGGCTAGTGCCACCGGTTTTATAGGGATGTTCATGATTACTTTCCAGTGAGGGATACAAAGTCAGGGGCCGGTTCCGGCTCAGGAGTTTTGACCGCCCGCTTGCTGTGTCCGGCGTAGAGGTGCCCACCAATACCGGATAAGGCAGCCAGCGTAATGGCCGCCATGGCGATGGATGCGCCCGCAGCTGTGCCGGCATACCAGGAACACAGCAGACCAAGAGCCACGGCCACTATGCCGAAGGCGACTGCTACGGTCATGCGGGCCGGAATACTGCGTGTCCACGGGCTGGCCGCAACTGCCGGCGCAAGCAGGAGTCCCACCACCAGGAGCGACCCCACTGCCTGATAGGACGACACAACAGCAAGGGTTACCAAACCCACCAGTGCCAACTGGACTACATGCGGACGGAGTCCCAGGGTTTGTGCGATCCGTGTATCAAACGCTGCGGCGACGAAATTGCGGTGAAGGATGACCGCAATCGAGATTGTGGCAGTCGCCGCCAGCAACAGGCCAAGCAGGTCACCATCGTCCATGGCGAGGATGTCACCAAACAGCATGGCAGTTGCGTCCGTGGCAAAAGAGCGTGAGTGAGACACAATAATGACCCCGAGCGACAACATCGAGACGAAGAGAAGGCCGATGCTGGTGTCATATGACAAACGGCCGCGCCGTTGCAGCAGGCTGATCATCGCACTCATGACGACGGCGCTCGCCGCCCCGCCCGCTATTGCCGGGGCGCCGGCTACTGTTGCCAGGGCCACCCCTGGCAGCATCCCGTGACCGATGGCTTCGCCAAGGAACGCCATCCCTCGAATGACGACCCAGGTGCCGACGACACCGCAGATGATTGCGACGAAGGCACCACCGACGAGGGCCCGGAGGAAGAAGTCTGCGGTAAACGGTTCAATTAGCCAGTGCACTCAGCCACTGTAAAGCATATTGAGATTCATTATCAAAAAGGATTAGGATCGAGTGTGAACTCTTCCAATTCAGCCCTGCGCGCCCGCAACCTTCACTTCAGCTTTGGTGACGCTCCAGCGCTGGTAGGCGTTGACCTGGACCTCGAGTGGGGCAAAGTGACCGCCATTGCCGGCCCCAATGGAGCAGGCAAATCGACGCTCATCGAGATCCTTGCGGGGGTTCGTAAAGCCGCCCGCGGGACGGTGGACTGCAAGGACGACGTGGCCTTGGTAGTCCAACGGGTGACAACCCCCGACGCTCTCCCCCTCACCGTTCAGGACGTGGTGACGATGGGCACGTGGGGCGATCGGTCAGGCCGGGCGCCGATAAACCGCGCCCCCAAAATAGGGGCAGCGGAACGAAAAGCGCGGGTCTCTGAGGCCCTGGCCCGCGTTCAGCTCAAGGAACACGCCTCATCGCCGTTCAACGCACTGTCCGGAGGCCAACGACAGCGTGCTCTACTGGCCCAAGGCATAGCCCGCCGTGCACGGATCTTCCTACTCGATGAGCCCGCTGCGGGGCTGGATCTGGAGAGCCGGCAGCGTACGAGGGCCATGCTCGCAGCAGAAGCAGCGCGCGGTGCAGCAGTGGCCTGCGTCAGCCATGACGAAGAATCAATTGAAGCCGCAGACTGCATCGTGAGACTTATCAGCGGTCGACGCGTCAGCTAGCTCTGACGTCAAACGACCTTGAGCTCCCGGATGGTCAGGTCCCGGAACGTCGCCGCTCCTTCATGGGCGTAGAGGCGGATGCCGTCATCGCCTTCAAGCGGGAAGACCCGGTGCGAATGCACCACACGGCCATCCCCAATGAACATCTCCAAGCTTGTGCGATCCACGAGGATGCGGATGGTCAGGCGCCCGGCGGAGGGGTCCATTGGTGTTTGGGTTTCGCCTGCCGTGGGGTTGACGGTGGGGCGGCGGTTGACGTACGTGAACGGACCTGGCAGGAAGGCACCTGCGGCCACATGCCTGCCCCCGCCTGGTGCACGGCATACTTCCAGCCCGAGATTGGCCGGCGGCGAGGCCGGATCCCACACCACCTCGCAACTCAGATCATAGGCGCTTGAGCGAACCTTCAGATCATGAGTACCAGCAACCGACACATCACCGAGTAGATGTGTGCGCTTCACGTGGTCCCCCAGCGCAGACGTTGGCGCGGAGACGAGGTAGTAGGTGCCGTTTCCACGCTTGAGCCGGACATCGCGGACGATCATGTCATCGCCGTTATAGCCGTCAGTGGCAAGGGTTGGCGTGTTGTGCGGGTAGTCCCAGAAATTTGCCCAACCGATCGCCCGGCGGAGGGTTGGGTCCTCGGCACCAGATACAACATGATGCGGGTAGGTCACTGCACCGTAGAAGTCGAAGCCATAATCGAGCCATTCCGGCTCGTCATGGTCCGGCGTGAAGGAACTGCCGTCAAAAGCTCCCGTCCAGTACGCATACGTCGCGGGCAGTCCGCGACCCTTGCCGTTCGCACTGGTGCCAAGAACCCAATGCGAGGTGCCGTCGTCGGCCGTCATTCGAAAGATGTCCGGACACTCGAGCAGACCCAAGTCAGTGCGCACGAACTCGCCAACACGCTTCCAGGACCGCAGGTCCGGTGACGTGTAGAACCCGAGCTTTTGCCCTTCTGCATTAACCATGAACCACCGCCCACGTTCCTCGTCCCAGATAACCTTGGGATCGCGGAAATCGTGCACCCCCGGGTTGGGCAGCACCGGGGCCTCGCCTCCCGGCTTGAAAGAGCGGCCCCTGTCCGTGGAGTACCAGAGGTACTGTGCCTGCCGGCCCTCCGGCGCCTGGGTGACAAGCGCAATCACCGCGCCCGCCCCGTATCCTGCGGTATTTCCCTCATCGACCACCAGGCATCCCGACCAGCAGTCACCGTTGCCGTTGCTGAACTTCGGGATGGCGACACCGCGGTCCCGGAACGCGACGTGATCGGTAGTGGTGGCCCGTCGCCATGACGTGCCGCCACCGCCACTGATGTAGTCGGCGTTGTACAAGTAGTAGTAGTGGTACTCGCCGTCCAAGTAGATGGGTCGCTGGGGATCGTTCTTCCAGTTGTCGGCCACGCTGAAGTGATAGACCGGGCGCATCCGGGATGATCCTTTCGAAGGGCCACTCACCGCCGAGGCGGGGCCGGCGGGACTGGACAGCGCCAGGGACCCGCCCAGCGCAACCGCCCCAGCGCCGGTCAGCAGTCCACGGCGGGAGACCGATGAAGACTTTTCCATGGGTTTCACTTTCCTTCCGGCAAGAGGCTCCGGGTACTTTCAAAGATCCCGACCATGGTCCAGGCGTCGAAAGTAAGGAGCCGCGCCGAACCTTCGGTAGCGGCCAATGTCACGCGCTCGCCCCCCAGGGTCGGGTAGACACGGGCCGTCAGGGGCTTGCCGTTGGCAAAAATCTCGACGGCGGACCGGTCCACCACCACGCGAAGGCGAACCCGACCGTCCATCATGGGAACGGGGCCGGACTTGTCCTCCACATCGACGGCAGGGTCGAGGCTGCTTCGAGTACGATCCAAGCGCAGAGTGCCGACGGGGGTTCCATCTGCGGCCCGACTCAGCACTATCACGGTCTCCTCGACGCCGTCCGGAGACGTCAGCACTCCCAGCCGAACCTCCGCACCAGGCGCAAGCTGCAGGTCCAGCTCCAGGTCCACCTGGTTGCCGGATACACCGGTCTCAAGGGACGTTCCAGCCCCTACCAACACCTGGCCGGGGACGGTGACGTGGTTTCTGCGTAGCTTCTCAATTTCGGGAACCGGCGCAAACTCCAAGGTTCCATCGTTGGCCACGGTGGTGACCCTTGGCAGGCTCATTACGCCCGACCAGCCGGCTTCCACCATCGCCGCATCACTCCGGCCTTCTTGCATCCAGCCGAACATGACACGGCGGCCGGACTCATCTTCGAAAGACTGCGGCGCATAGAAGAACCGGCCTCCGTAGTCCAGCCGGTGCAGTGCCTCCGGCTCGAAGGCATCCCCGGCGTAGCGGCCGGTCCAGTACAGCGGATGGCGGGTTTCGCCGTCGTCCCACGCGGAAAAGACCAGCACATCCGGCGCGTTGTCCGCAGGGACAGAGCCCAACGAACCCTGTCCGGCGCGGAACAGGTCAACGCATTCCCACATGGTCCCGGTCCAGTCAGAGTCCGCAGGATCGCCCTGCGAAGCATCGCCTATGCACAAGGGCCCGATGTAATCCCAGGACCGTAGATCCGAAGACTCGTACAGGAAGGCCGTGCCGCCGCGATGACGAATGCCCGCCCCCACCAGCTGTCGCCACTTGGTGCCTTCGCGCCATACGCAATGATCGCGGTATGCGGTGATCTCCACTCCGGCCGGCGGCGCCGCGATCACTGGATTCCCGGGGTCCTTGGTCCAGTTCTGCAGGTCCGGGGATCCTACAGCGACGCAGGGCAGCTCCTTGCCCTCGAACCGTCCCGAGTACACCAAGGTGGGCGTACCGCCGTCGTTCACCAATACCCCCGACCAGCAGCCATCAGCGTCCGGTCCCGCGGACGGTTCCAAAGCAACGGGCAGGTCAGTCCAGGTGACGAGGTCGGTGCTGATGGCGTGGCCCCACTGGATGCGATGGTGGAAAGCACCCTCCGGGTTGTACTGATAGAAGAGATGGTACGTGCCGTTCCACTGGCTGACGCCGTTGGGATCGTTGAGCCAGCCGGCCGGCGACACGAAATGGAACCGCGGGCGGAGGGGGTCTGCCTCAGCGCGGGTCAGCAACTCGTCCTGGGGAACGGTGGCGAGCGGGTGGGTTAATTCAGTCATGCTGAAGCCTCTTCCTGAGCGTTCGACGCCGGGCCGCTGGATTGGATTGGTTCGCTCGCCAATGCATGGCCGCCGGCTGCGGCCCACGGCCGGTACAGATGGCAGCGCACCCAGTGACGGTTCGCAGGGTCACCCACTTGATGGCGCACAGGTTCTTCGGCCGAACATGGCTGGTTCGGATCGCCGTCGAACGCGCAGTGCGTTGAGGCCATGACCGCCTGCCGCAATTCGGCCCTGCGGACGGGGTCGTACGAGCCTGCCCGGGCGGGGTCCGGAACAGCCGAAACCAGCAGTTGCGTATATGGGTGCGCAGGATTGGACAGCAGGTCCAGGGACTCGCCCTCCTCGACGAGTTCACCGGCGAACATGACTGCCGTCCGGTCCGCCAAGTAGCGGGCGGATGCGAGGTCGTGCGTGATGTAGAGCATGGAGATGCCCTGCTCGTCGCGGAGCTTGCGCATCAGGTTCAGCACGCCGATCCGGACAGAAACATCAAGCATGGAGGTGGGTTCGTCGGCCAGGATGACCTGCGGTTCAACGGCGAGCGCCCGGGCTATGGCTACGCGTTGGCGCTGGCCGCCGGAAAGCTCATGCGGATAGGAGTTCAGCATGTCAGCCTGCAGACCGACAGTGGTCATGAGTTCTGCTAGCCGACGCTGGGTCTCCTGCTCGGAACCGCCGCTCTTGCCATGGATCGCCAACGAGCGCCGCAGGAAATGGTCCATCCTGTGAGCGGGGTTCAATGAACCGAAGGGGTCCTGGAACACCATCTGCAGTTGCGAGCGAAATGCACGCGACGCTTGGAAACGATCCCGTTTGAGGATGTCGACGCCGTCAATCAGGATTGCGCCGGTGCTCGGCTTTTCGAGCCGCGCGACGCAGCGGGCCAAGGTGCTCTTGCCGGAACCGGACTCCCCCACAAGCGCCACGATTTCACCGCGGCCAATGCTCAGGTCGACGCCGTGCAGGGCACGGACCGAATCGCGGGAGAACAGCCCGCCAATGGGAAATGACTTTCCCAGGCCGCGGATCTCGAGGGCGGGGGTACCGGTGCCGGCCACGGCCGGTGGGGTCATGAGTGAGTGGCTCATCGTGCAGCTCCTTCCAGGTTTGCTGAATCAACCGCCGGGGTGTCGGCACCAAACGGAGCTACGAAATGGCCGGGTGCTTCTTCGGTGAGGTCCGGGATGTTCCGGAACTTCACGCCGTCGGGCAGTCCCGTCAACGGAACGCGGGGACCGGTGAGCGGCGGAAACGCGCCCATGAGGGCCTGGGTGTAAGGGTGGCGGGGATTGGCGTAAACGTCCTGGGCTTTCGCGGTCTCCACGATCCGGCCGCCGTACATCACGGCCATGCGGTGCGAGAGTTCCACCATGAGGGACATGTCGTGCGTGATGAAGAGGACGGAGAAGCCTAGTTCACGCTGGAGGTCCTTGATTTGTGCCATGATCTCCTGCTGCACCACTACGTCCAGGGCGGTGGTGGGCTCGTCCAGGATCAGCAGTGACGGCTTGAGCGCCACGGCCATGGCAATCACGGCTCGCTGGCGCATGCCGCCCGAGAGCTGGTGCGGATAGGACTTGAGCCGTCCGGGATCGATCCTCACGAGTTCCAGCAGTTCCCCGGCGCGCCTCAGCGATTCCTTACGGGAGTAGCCGGCGTGAGTGGTGAAGATGTCAACGATCTGTTCGCCTATGGTCAGCACCGGATTGAGCGAGTTCATGGCAGATTGGAAGACCATCGCCACGTCCTGCCAGCGGAAGCGCCGCAGCTCTTCAGGGCTCATGGCCAGGACGTCCTTGCCACCGAAGGAGATGCTGCCGCCTGCAATCTTTGCGGGGTCCTTCAGGAGCCTCATGATTGAGTTGGCAATGGTGGACTTCCCGCAGCCTGACTCCCCCGCGAGGCCGAACACCTCACCGGTGCCAATGCTGAAGGAAACGCGGTCGACGGCGGTGGTGGACCGGGTGTCGCCGATGTACTTGACGGTGAGGTTTTTGACGTCAAGGACTGGTTCGTGGGTGCCGAAGGAAACTTGGGAGATGGTCATTTGGCGGCGCTCCTTTCGGTGTCTTTTGGAGTCTTGATTTTCCGCAACCGCGGGTTGGTGACCTCGTCCACGGCATAGTTGATGAGGGCTAGGGCGAAGGCGACCAGCGCTATACACACGCCTGAGGGGACGAAGACCCACCAACTGCCGGTGAGCAGGGCGCCTTCGTTGCCGGCCCAGAAGAGGTTGTTGCCCCAGGAGACCGTGCTGACATCGCCCAGGCCCAGGAACTCCAGGCCCGCTTGGGCACCGATTCCGTAAATCACGCAGGCAAGCAGGGTGCCCATGACAATCGAGGCCATGTTGGGCAGGATTTCGCGGAACATGATCCGACCCGCCCGTTCCCCGGACACCACGGCCGCGGCCACGAAGTCCTTGGATCGGATGGACAACGCCTGTGACCGAAGGACGCGGGCAGAGCCGGCCCAGCCGGTGACGACGAGTACCAGGATTACCGTGCCCAGACCCGGCGGAAGGAACGCGGCCAGGATGACCAGCAGGGGCAGGCCGGGCAGGAGGAGGAAAACGTTGGTAACCAGGGACAACGCTTCGTCAATGAACTTGCCGAAGTACGCCGAGGCGAGGCCGACGAGGATGCCGATGAACGTGGACGCCACCCCGACGGTCAGCCCCACGAAGAGGGAACTCCGTGAGCCGTGGACGGTCAGTGCGAGCACGTCCTGTCCCTTGGCGGTGGTGCCAAGCCAGTGCTCGGCAGATGGTTCCAAGGAGGCCATCGCGGTGATCCTCGACGGGTCGCCGGGAAACAGCACCGGCGCCAGCAGGGCCAAAGCAATGAAGATGAACATCACGGCCATGCCCGTCAGGGCCTTCTTGTTGTTCAGGAGCCCGTGGACGAAGCTGCGGTTGGGTTTGCGGACAGCCGGTGTTGGAGTTGGCTGCTTCAGAAGTGCGGTTGTCATGATCAGTCCTCTAGTTGCTGCGCACGCGCGGGTCGAGGCGGACGTAGAGGATGTCCACCAGGAAGTTGGCAAGCAGCACAGCGGCGGTGATAGTCAGGAACAGGCCCTGCATGAGCGGATAGTCGAGGCCTTGGACGGCATTGAGGAGTTGGTAGCCGACGCCGGGATAAGCGAACACCACCTCCGTGAGCAGCGCACCACCCACCACGAACCCCAATCCCATGCCGAAGCTGGTTACCGACGGGAGCATGGCATTGCGTGCCGCGTAGCGGAGCATGATGCGGCCGGGGCGGAGTCCCTTAGCTTCGGCCATGGTGATGTAATCCTCGGAATTCGTGGCAATCATGGTGTTTCGCATGCCCAGCATCCAACCTCCGATGGAAACCAGCACGATCGTCAGCGCGGGCAGCACAAGGTGGGCACCGACGTCGCCGATGAACTCCCAGGTGAACGCCGGCTCCAAACCGTCAGTGAACGCATGTCGGATCGGGAACCAACCCAGCACCACACCGAACAGGTACAGCGCACCCATGGCAAGCCAGAAGTACGGGAACGAGCCGATGAAAACCAGTACCGGCGGAAGCGCGGAGTCGATCGCGCCGCCACGGCGCCAAGCGGCCAGGATGCCCAGCAGGTTACCCACGACGGCGGCCACCACCAGTGCGGTACCGCCCAGCAGAAGTGTCCAGCCGATTTGGGACGAGATGACTTCGGTGACGGGGGTGGGGAAACGGGAGATGGAAACACCCATTTGCCCGGTGAAGATGTTGTGCATGTAGTCGATGTATTGCTCCCAAATGGGCCGATCGTCAACACCCAGCAGCTTGCGCAGGGCCTCGATTTGTTCGGGCTGCATTCGGTCCTGGGAGCGGGCGAACATCCGGGAGACGGGGTCACCGGGCATGAAACGCGGGAGCAGGAAGTTCAGGGTGATGGATGCCCAGAAGGCGATCAGGTAGAAACCCAGGCGGCGCAGGATGAAGCGCACGGTTTCCCTCCATTCGGGAATTGCGGAAAGTTTGGGGCACGTCCGGGCGGAGTTGGCCGCCCGGACGTGCGGTGTAAGGCCCGTGAGGGGTCAAAAGCGGTGGGCCCACGCCGCCCGGGTTCCCTGGCCGAAGCGCAGCGAGGTTAGGGCGGCGGTGGTTGGGCCCACGCCGCCCGGCTTCCCTGGCCGAAGCGCAGCGAGGTTAGGGCGGCGGTGGGGACTACTTGCGCGGTTCCAGCGTGGTCAGTACCAGCACCGTTGTAGGTGAACGGACCGAGAGGGTGGCGTACGGGTTGCCCTCAGTGGGCCAGCCGGTGAACCGGTTGTCATTGAAGGCTCCCCATTCCGGGCCGGAGAACAGCGGCACCAGCGGTGCGACGTCGTTGTACTCTTCCTGCAGCTTGTTGGCGAGGTCCTTTTGCTTGGACTCATCACTTGCCGCGGCGAAGTCGGCAAGCAGTGCATCCGCTTTCGTGTCGCCGAAGCGGTGGTAGTTGTCGAACGTCTTGGTGCCCACGGGCTTCACTGTTGCTGTGCCCATTGACGTGTTGAAGTACTTGTACGGGCTGGGGTCGTTGGCGCTCCAGACAATGCCGGAGTCGAAGTCGCCGGTCTCATAGCCGGCAACCACGGCAGCCCAATCCGGGGACTCCACCTTGGCAGTTACGCCCACTTCGGCCAGGTTCTGCGCGATCACGTTGGCCACTGACAGCCAGTCGGAGGAAGTCGCGCCCACGGAGATCTCGAATTCGAACGGCTTTCCGTCCTTCATCGTGCGCTTTCCGTCGGCTCCCTTGGGATATCCGGCCTTGTCCAGAAGCTCGTTGGCCTTTTGCACATCGTGGTTGGTCCACGTGCAGTTGTCCTTGACCGCGGCGTTCTTCCAGGTTTCGTAGTTGCCGGAGAGTCCGGTGCAGTCCGCCGGTTTCGCGTAGCCGCTCATGCCGATCTTGGTGACTTGCTCGCGGTCAACGGCCATGCTCAGTGCCTTGCGCACATCAACGTCGTTGAACGGCGCTTTAGTGGTGTTGAGTTGCCAGTTGATCATGGCACCCGTGGCCGGGAACCAGTATTGACGGTGTTCCTTGTCCTTGGAAACGAAGGTCTTTTCGATGTTCGGGATGTACTGCGGAGCCCAGTCCACGTCGCCATTCGCGGCGGCGAGGTTGGCGCCGTCGTTTCCTGCAAAAGCGAGCATCTTGATGCCGGCGATCTTCTGCTTCTCCGGCTGCCAGTAATTCGGGTTCTTGGTCAGCACGAACGACTGGGCCTGGAAACTGTCCACCTCGGTGTAGGGTCCGGTGCCCACCGGCTTGGCGTTTGCGTCCTTTTCCGGGTCCGGCAAAGCGGACCAGATGTGCTTGGGCAGGATGACGAGCTGGCCGACGTCGTAAAGGGCTGGTGACCAGGGCTTGTTGAAGTTGAACGTGACTTTGTTGCCCTCGGCCGTAACGGTGTCCAGATACTCGAAGCCGCCCTTGATCTTCTTCTGAAGTTCGAACGTATAGGCAACATCGTCAGCCACGAAGGGCTGCCCATCGGACCACTTCACACCGTCACGGAGGGTGAAGGTAAGTGACTTGCCGTCCTCCGCAGCATTCCACTCGGTGGCAAGCCACGGCACCGTGTCTCCCTTGGCCGGGTTGAAGATCAGGAGGGATTCGTAAATGGACTGCTGAACCATCGGGTTGACCGTGGGAGCGAACGGGTTGAAGTTCTGCACGAACGTTCCCATGTCCTCACGCGGGATGGTGAGGAACGCGCTGGCGTTCGCTCCGGCGTCGGAAGTGCTTGTCTTGGTGACATTGGCCGTGCAGCCGGTGAGCAGCATTGCGCCCACTGCAAGGCTTGCCGCCGTCATCCGGGCAGCCCTGAAATATCGGGGTTGTGTCATGATGGTTATCTCTTTCCTATCTTCATCAGCAAGGTGAAGGGGTTGGTAAGGGGTTTGCTCTTCGACGTTGATTTCGCGGTCAGACCGAAGAGCGTTCTAGCAGCGGACAGTCGACCAATTGCTGGTCGGCAATGATCGGCTGTCCTGCTGTTAGTGCGGCGAGCGTTTGGACGCCCAAGGCGCCCATTTTTTCGAATGGCAACGCAACCGTTGTCAGCTTTGGCCGTAGGTAGGCCGCGATGAGTTCCTGATTGTCGAAGCCGATCACGGCGATGTCCCCGGGGATGGTCAGGCCCCGTTCCTTGATGGCGTCATATGCGCCCATCGCCATGCGGTCATTGAGGCAGAACAAGGCCGTTGGCCTGTCCTGTTGTGGATAGCGGTCCAGTATCCGGCAAGCGGCTTCGTAACCGCCATCGGCCGTGGCATATCCGGACACCACCAGTTCCGGGTCCAGCTCCAGTCCGGCGACGGCAAGCGCTTCGCGTGCACCTTCCAGCCGCCCCACTGCAGCAGGAATAACCGGGTCAAGGTTGATGACTCCAATCCGGGTGTGGCCGGCTTGGAGCAACCGCTCGACGGCGATCCTTCCTCCCCCACGCTCGTCAGGGACGATCGAGGGAAGCTTACCGTCTGCATCGAAGCAGTTGATTAACACGGTGGGTACTTCATTGGCACTCGCCGGAACGTGGACGCCCCGGTGAAAAGTAGCTGCGTAGAGAAGTCCTTCCACTCGTTGTTCCAGCAGCTTTTCAGTTGCAGCATCTTCCAGGCCCTCGTTGGGTCCTACGGCATCGGCCTGGTCGGAGGGCGCGATGAGCAGGAACCGGCGGTCAAGCCAGGCTTTGTCCTGGGCTCCTTTGATGATGTTGACGGCGAACGGTGCCGTGACGATCTCCGTCACGATCCCGTACCAATCGCTGCGCCGCGATGCCAGCGCACGGGCACCGGCGTTGGGCCTGTAACCCAGTTCCTGCACAGCGTGGTTGATCCGAGTGCGGGTTTCCTCGGAAATGCTGGCGTTTTCGCGGTTGCTCAAAACAAACGAAACCGCAGTCCGGGAAACGCCGGCATGTTTGGCGACGTCTTTCATGGTGACTCCCCGCTGCCGTACAGGTACGGCCTCGCCAGGGGTGGTTTTCGCCATTGAACGCTCCGGGTGATCTTGTTTGGTCCGAGTGTGGTGCCAGGCCATCATTGCCTGGCTTGCTCTGCAGGAAACGCTGTTGGTAACGCGCGTTACTTGTTGAGCATGTGACCTAGGTTACCCGCGTTACTTCAAGTCTGTCAACAGGTGGTTTTGACAGACTTGAAGGTTCAAAACCGCGCCGTCTGCCGTCTATTTTGCGCTGGGTTCGCCCGTAGATGCGTCGGGCAGTTCTTCGTTCGGGACATCGTGAACTTTTTTCGGGATCTTGCCCTCAACGTCGGCAGGTACGGGAGGGTCTTTCTCTTCATCAGTAGACATGAGCCAAGCATAGGGGCGCGTACTGACAGTCTATGGACTCTTCAGCTGCCAGAGCCTTGAAAAAGTGGGGCGTAGTGTGGACTTTGGACGAAAGGAGCACTTCATGAAGAAAATCCTCATGGTACTGACCAGCGTTTCCGAGCTCGGCGATACGGGCGAGAAGACCGGCTACAACGTGGCCGAAGCCGCACATCCGTGGAAGGTGTTCAAAGATTCAGGTCACTTCGTCGATTTTGCCTCGATCAAAGGCGGCCAGCCTCCCAGCGACGAGGTAGACACGGATGATCCCATCCAGGTCGCCTTCACCAAAGATGAGACCACGCGCGCCGGCCTCTACAACACTGCCCGCGTGGATGTTATTGATCCCGGGCAATATGATGCCGTCTACCTCGTGGGAGGACACGGCACTATGTGGGACTTCCCGGATAGTGAAGGATTGCAGCGCCTGGTTGCCAGCGTTTACGACGCCGGCGGCTTGGTGGGCGCTGTCTGCCATGGTCCGGCCGGACTGCTGAATGTGGAGTTGGAGAACGGATTCCGTCTAGTCCAAGGCCGGGATGTGGCCGCGTTCACCAATGACGAGGAAGTTGCCGCCGGGAAAGACAAGGTCATTCCATTCTTCCTGGCAGACCGCTTGGAGGAACAGGGAGCACGACATGTCTCCGCGGGCGTCTTTGAAGAAAAAGTGGCGGTAGACGAGCGACTGGTCACCGGTCAGAATCCTGCTTCAGCTGCCGGAGTAGCCAAGGAGATGGAGAAGCTCTTCGCCCAGGTCATCCATCAGGAAAAGGCCGAGGAGCAGCACGAGGCGGAGGCGCTGCGCGCTGAGAAGGACGCGGAAAAGACCGCTAAGAAGCAGGCAGCGGCGGACACGGAACACTAGAGGTTCCGCCCGACATCGTATACTCCGAACATGCCGATTATGCGACTCTACCCAGGTATTCACACGCCGCTGCCCGCCCTTAAGCAGGACGGAGTTCTCCTGTGAGCGGCGGTCTCGTAGCACTGTTGGACGACGTCGCAGCGCTGGCCCGCATAGCGGCTGCTTCTGTGGACGACATCGCGGCTGGAGCCGCCAAAGCCGGGGCCAAAGCTGCCGGCGTCGTGATTGACGACGCCGCGGTCACACCCCAATATGTCTCAGGGGCGGACCCGTCACGCGAACTGCCAATGATCAAAAGGATCTTCTGGGGCTCGCTGCGAAACAAGCTAGTGATCATCCTGCCGGCTCTGCTGCTGGTTAGTGCTTTCATCCCGGGAGTAATTCCGTTCATCCTCATGCTGGGCGGCAGCTACCTCTGCTACGAGGGCGCCGAAAAGGTGTGGCACAAGTTCCGCGGCGACCATGCAGATACCGAGAAGGCGCCGGCTGTCCAACGCGGCCCTGAAGCGGAGGCGAAAGTTACCAAGGGCGCCATCACCACAGACTTCATCCTGTCCTGCGAGATCATGGTCATCGCCATGAATGAGGTGGCCGCCGAGTCCCTGTGGGTCCGGGCGTTCATCCTGGTCGTCGTTGCAATCGCGATCACGGTCATTGTGTACGGCGCCGTCGGCCTCATCGTCAAAATGGACGATATTGGCCTGCACCTGACCACCAAGGCCTCCGAGGGCTCCCAGCGCTTCGGCCGGCTGCTCGTGAAGGGGATGCCGGCCGTACTGGCCGCCATCACCCTCATAGGAACGATCGCCATGCTGTGGGTTGGTGGTCACATCATGCTGCAGGGTGCGTACGACCTCGGCTGGCACGGCCCCTATGACCTTGTCCATGTACTGGAGACACCCTTCGTCGGAATCCCTGTGGTGGGCGGCTTCCTTGCCTGGCTCGTGAACACGATCTGCTCAGCCATTCTCGGAGCCATCTGGGGCCTGGTCATCATGCTCATCCTGCACCCGCTGCTTAAGGTGCTGCCGTTTGGCAAGAAGAAGGATGGACACGAAGAGGGCGATGTCCGCGCCGCGATCGCCGGTCACAAGCCGGCCAAACACAACCCAACTAAGTAGCAGATGACGCCGTTTTGAGGACTCAAAACGGCATGTACTGCGACCTACTTGGGCGCGCGACGACGATTCGGCGTCCTAACAGGCTGAGAACAGTGGCACTGCGTCCAGGTTAAGACCCGGACGCGGTGCCACTCTCATGTGATGAGGTCATAGTGCGTCGCACTCTTGTGCTGAGGGCCACATGACGCTTTGATATATTAGTCATGTATTAGATGTCTACGAATGACTCTTAACTCAACGAGGAGTACACAGCATGCAGCAACTCGCGCATCGACTCGAACGGCTCGGCACCGAAACCGCCTTTAGCGTCGCCCAAGCGGCGGCAGCTTGGAAGGCGAAGGGGAATCTGGTTTACCCCTTCCACCTCGGTGACATCAATATCCCCACCGCCCCGCACATCGTCGAAGCCATGACCAAGGCAATCGCCGACGGCTACACGGGCTACTGCCCCGGCCCCGGCATCCCCCAGCTGCGCGAAGCCCTCGCCGAGGACATCGGCTCACGCCGCGGCATCAGCCTCTCCCCCGACAACGTCGTGGTCATGACGGGCGGCAAGCCGGTCATCACCAAGTTCCTGCAGGCAGTGATGAACCCCGGTCAGGAAGTGCTGTACCCGAATCCCGGCTTCCCGATCTACGAATCGCAGATCGAATACCTCGGAGGCACAGCAGTACCGTACCGCTACCTCCCCACGAGCCAGGGCTTCTCGATCGACCTCGACCAGGTGCGCGCATCGATCACGCCGAACACCGTTGCCATCATCTACAACGACCTGCAGAACCCCATCTCCGCGGAATCCACTGCAGCTGAGCGCGAGGCCATTGCCCAGATCGCCCAGGAGCACAATCTCTGGGTGCTCTCCGACGAGGCCTATTTCGAGACCCGCTACGAGGGAGTCTCCAGTTCGATCACGTCGCTTCCGGGCATGGCCGAACGAACCGTGATCCTCTACACCTTCAGTAAGAAGTTCGCCATGACCGGCTCACGCCTCGGCTGTGCCGTAGCTCCCCTTGAGATCGCCAAAGTTCTCAGCACCCTTAACACCAACGACGAGTCATGCACCACCCATTACGTGCAGTGGGCCGGTATCGAAGCACTGCGCGGCACCCAGGAACCGGTCCAACAGATGCTCGACGTCCTGCGTGACCGGCGGGATGCTGCCTGCGAACTCGTGAACTCTGTCCCCGGAATGCACGTCGCAGTGCCCCAGTCGACGTTCTACCTGTTCCCGGACGTCACTGACGTCATGGAGAAAATGGGCTACACGGCAGTGGGCGACTTCGCGAGCGACGCCCTGTACAAGACCGGGGTCTCCTTCTGCACCCGCGAGCACTTCGGCCGGCGCCTACCCGGCGAAGAAAGGCAGTACATCCGGCTCGCCTACTCAGGCATCGACGTCGCCGATATCCGTGAGGGCCTCGGCCGCCTCCGGGACTGGATCGTGACCGCATGAGCCGGGTCGTCGTCACGGGACGTATCCCCGACGCTGCAATTGAAAAACTCCGCGCCGAACACGACGTCGAGGCCTGGGATGGTCCCGAGACCATTACCCGCGAAGAACTTCTGCGCCGGGTAGCCGGCGCCGATGCCATAGTGTCGCTGCTCACCGAGCGCGTTGATGCAGAACTGCTCGACGCCGCCGGCCCGCAGCTCAAGGTCGTCGCAAATGTCGCCGTCGGCTACGACAACATCGACGTGCCCGCCTGCAGCGAACGCGGCGTCGTGGCCACCAACACGCCAGGCGTACTCACCGACGCCACGGCCGACATCGCGTTCGGCCTCATCCTCATGGCAACCCGACGGCTCGGTGAGGGTGAACGACTCATCCGCTCCGGCCAAGCCTGGAAGTGGGGAATGTTCTTCCTGCTCGGCAGTAGCCTGCAGGGCAAGACACTCGGCGTCGTCGGCATGGGCGGAATCGGCCAGGCCACCGCACGGCGGGCCAAAGCCTTCGGAATGGACGTCGTCTACCAGTCCCGTAGCGAAATCGACCCAACGATCGCCGCGGAACTGGACGCCCGACGCGTCGACCTCGACGAACTGCTGGCAGTCTCCGACGTCGTATCACTGCACTGCCCGTACGGTCCCGCCACCCATCACCTGATCGGGGCCGAACAACTCGCTGCGATGAAGAGCTCCGCGTTCCTCGTCAACACCGCGCGCGGACCAATCGTCGACGAAGACGCACTGGCAACAGCCCTCCGCGAAGGTGCAATCGCGGGAGCCGGACTTGACGTCTACGAGCAAGAACCACGCGTCCATCCCGGCCTGCTGGAACTGGACAACGTCGCCCTCCTGCCGCACCTCGGCTCAGCCACGGTGGAAACGCGTACAGCCATGGCCATGCTCGCCGCCGACAACGCACTGGCAGTGTTGAGCGGTGAACGACCGCCGGCACCGATCGCGTAGACGGATCCGACAGATAGAAACCATTGGAAGTACATTTCTCAAAGGAGAGAAACTATGGCTGACATCACCCAAGCCCAGACAGAAGCGGTTCTAGCGGCAGCCGCCAAGGTTGCACTGGAACAAGGAACGGCAATGAATATCGCTGTCGTGGATGCAGGCGCCAACCTCAAAGGCTTTACCCGGATGGACGGGGCATGGTTGGGAGGCATCGACATAGCAATACGGAAGGCACGCACCGCCCGATACTTCGATATGCCAACAGGTTCGATCGGCGAACTCTCCCAGCCCGGGGGTTCCCTCTTCAACATCGAAGTATCCAACGGAGGACTCATTACGTTCCCCGGCGGCGTTCCCCTGTACAGCAAGGACGGCCATGTCATTGGCGCTGTGGGCGTCAGCGGAAGCACGGTAGAAAATGACCATGCCGTTGCCTCCGCGGGGGCCGCGGTCGAGTTTTAACACCAGGGGGCGTCCGGATTTCATTGGCGCCCCTGTCACCCCTTGGATCGGATCAGGCCAGCCAGCGCCACCAGCGTGAACGTTCCGGTTCCAGCGTCGCTTCCAGCTCCGGCTCCGGTTCCTCGCCGAGGGCCAGGGCTGCCTCAACGACGTCGTCCGCCGTGAGCGTCATGACGGCATCACGATCGAGCGCATCGAGACTGTGGTCCTCGTCGCGTGACAGACGCAACGCCTGTCGGTTGAGCGCCTGCTCGAACAGCGTACGGGCGAACCGGGCGTTGCCCGAGTCCTCACCAGCGTGGAGCCCGGTGAGGATGCGACGCAACATCTGGTCCGCACCAGGCTCCAGTGTGTACTCGTGCTGGGCCAGCATCTGGTGGAAAATCGTCTGGAGTTCATCGACTAAGTAGTCGGAGAACGTAATCTCGCGGGCAAACCGAGAGCGCAGCCCGGGGTTGGAGAGCAAGAAGGACTCCATCAGCCGCGGGTACCCGGCCACGATCACCACCAAGCGGTGGCGATGGTCCTCCATCCTCTTTAGCAGGACCTCGATCGCCTCGGGACCGAAGTCCATTCGGCCATCCTCCGGTGCCAGCGCGTAGGCCTCGTCGATGAACAGGACACCGTCCAGCGCACGCCGGATCACCCGGTCCGTCTTGATGGCGGTCGCCCCGACATACTGCCCCACTAAGCCCGAACGGTCGACCTCAACCAAGTGGCCCTTCTGCAGTAGGCCCACCGCGCGGTACATCTCGGCCAGAAGCCTCGCCACGGTTGTCTTGCCTGTGCCCGGATTTCCGAGGAACACCAGATGCTGTGATGTGGCCACCTCCGGGAGGCCGTGTGCTTTCCGGCGGGCCTGGACCTGGAGCAGGGCAACAAGGGCCCGCACCTGTTCCTTCACGGTCTCCAGCCCGACGAGTGCGTCAAGTTCCGCCTGTACTTCCGATAGCGGCCGGGCCGGCCCTGGCCTCGCGCCGATGAAATCGCCCATCAGGTCGTCGACGCGCTCGGAACCTGACAGTTTGAGCTGGTTGGCCAGATGGCCTACGGTTTCCCGCAGGTCATCGAGCGGATTGCGGCTTGCAGCCATACGACCACTGTAGTCCTCGATTTCCGTCCGAGAACAGCGAGTTCGACGTGCCTGTTCGACGCCAGTCGCGGAACCGTTCACACCGCCGTCGTTCGGGTGGTTAGGCTGGGTGGATGGCCACAGTTATTCTCGTGCGGCACGGCCGCACCACAGCTAATGCCACTGGACTGCTGGCCGGTCGGGCCGACGGCGTCGGCCTCGACCAGATCGGGCGCGAACAGTCCGCTCTGACGGCAGACCGGCTCGCAGCCGTGCCGTTAGTCGGGGTGGTGTCGAGCCCTCTTGAGCGTTGCCGGCAGACAACCCGGTTCATCCTTGATCGTCAGGCTGGCGCACCGTACGCGCCCATCGATGTGGATCTCACCGAATGCGACTACGGCCTGTGGCAGGGCCGTACGCTCACTGATCTTGCCTCCGAGGACTTGTGGCCGGCAGTGCAATCGCAACCGTCCGCCGTCGTGTTTCCCGGCGGTGAATCCATGGCAGCGATGCAGGCCAGGTCCGTGGCAGCGATCCGACGCCACGATACAGCTTTCGAAGCCGAGCATGGGCCCGGGGCGGTGTGGGCGGCCGTCAGCCACGGTGACATCATCAAAGCCATCCTCGCCGACGCGCTGGGCATGCACCTTGACCTGTTCCAGCGTATTAACGTGGGCCCTGCATCCGTGTCGATCGTGCGCTACGGACCCAGCCGGCCGAGCGTTTACGCGACCAACACCGATTCGGGTGACCTGTCATGGCTGTCGAACGGCATCCAATCGGGCGATGCGCCGGTCGGCGGCGGTGCAGGGCAGACCGCGCCATGAACCATATGTGCCTAAAATACTGACATGCCTACACGTGTTCACGAGTTTGCCTGGCCTGATCGGGTGGTAGTTGGCACCATTGGCCTCCCGGGGGCACGAACGTTCTACCTGCAGGTGCGCGCAGGGAAGCAGATCGTGAGTATTGCCTTGGAGAAGCAGCAGTCGGCCCTTCTCGCGGAGAAGATCGACGATATTCTCGACCAACTGATCACCGCCGAGGGCAACCCCTTCAGCGTTCCCACGGGTACTCCCATTGAGCTTGTCGACAACGACCCTCTTGAAACCGTTCAGGAGCAATTTCGCGCCGGCGCCATGAGCTTAGGTTGGGATCCAACCACCGCCCAGGTTGTCATTGAGGCCTATCCCATCACAGATGTCGATGCGGATGACGACGACGAATCGCCCGGTGAGGACGACGCCAACGAGATGCTGCTGGTGCGGATGCCGGTCGGCACCGCGCGAGCATTCGCCAAGCGCACCCGTGAGATCGTGGAGGCCGGGCGTCCGACGTGCTCGACCTGCGGTTACCCCATGGACGCCGATGGGCACGTCTGCACCCTTCCTGAGGTCTGATGCCGACGCCGGACCTGGTGACCGCCGAGCTGACCCTCACCGGGCGCATCACCACGGCTTCAAACGCTACATTCCTGGGCAGCATCGGCGACGTCGAAGTCGTCTATAAGCCGATAGCAGGCGAAAGTCCGCTGTGGGACTTTCCGCACGGCACCCTTGCTCACCGCGAAGTGGCCGCTTACTTGGTGTCGCAGGTCTTCGGCTGGGACATCGTTCCACGCACGTGGCTGCGCGATGGCCCCTTCGGCGACGGAATGGTGCAGCTGTGGCAGGAGCAGGACCCGGCCCAACGCGCCGTGAGCCTGCTGGCAACGGACCAGGTCTCAGGGACAGGCTGGAAACACGTTCTCGAAGGACAAGATGAGAACGGACGGATGGTCGCCCTGGTTCACGAAGACACGCCAGCTCTCAGACGCATGGCGGTCTTCGACATGATCGTGAACAACGCTGACCGCAAAGGCGACCACATCCTCGCCATGACGGACGGACACCGCCACGGTGTGGACCATGGGCTCACTTTTCACCAAGCCCACAAGCTGCGCACCGTGCTATGGGGATGGCTGGGGGAGCCGCTCACAGCCGAGGAACGCGACGGCATCGATCGCGTTGCCGACGGACTGCACGGCGGGCTCGGCCGGGGCCTGGCCGGCCTGCTCAGCGCCGAAGAAATCGCATCACTGGCCACCCGCTGCGCCCGGTTGCGCTTGGCAGGGCGGTTCCCCGCTCCGAGCGGTGGGATGCCTGCGGTGCCTTGGCCGCTGTTTTAGGGGAAATAGGCTAACGCACGGTACGTGAAATTCCTGAACCGTACTTCCCCCGCCCCGGCTGCGAACAGTGCCGGGCGCAGGCTGAGGAGCTCATCGGCGGTATTGGTGTTGTACCCCTCCACGTTGAACCGCAGTCCGTGCCTGGTCCAGTCGGTTCCGTTCAGGCTGTAGTACTGGGTGACTATGTGGTTGTCGTTGACAATTCGCAGGTGCAACGTTCGGGCCGCAGGTGCAGGCTCACGCCAATATGGAATGGCCCTGCCTGCGCGGTAGCTGGTCATGTGACCGCCGTCATGACCCATGCCGCAGAACAGCCGATCGCTGTAATACAACAGCATGCCACCTTGGGCACCGTCACTGACGTCCATCTCGACCGTGATCTCATAGCGCCTATCGCCAACGATGCACGTTAAAGCCGAGCTGTCAGAGGGTCCTGATCCGCGGGCTTGCAGGACCAGACCATCGCCAAAGGATGCCCGAAGATACTCATCCTTGGACGGGGCGTGAAACGACCACTGGCCGCCAAAGCGCCCGGCGGAAAAATCATCGGAAAGCGGCGAGCCATGGGTCTGATCCGCTGCCCTGGAAACGGCGGGCAGGGGTGCCGGCAGTGGCGCCGAAAGATCGCCCCCACCCGCTCTGGGCCATCCGTCGTCGTCCCATTCGATGGGTTCCAAGAGCGTTTGCCGGCCGAGGGTCGCGAACCCGTTTTCGTAGCCGTGATACACGCTCCACCATTGGCCGTTGGGGCCCTCGAACAAGGTTGCATGGCCCTTGCTCCACCAAGGCTCTTCCGCATTCCATGTCCTGATGATGGGATTGTGGGGACAGTCCTCCCACGGGCCGTTGATGGAACGGGAGCGGGCGACGGTGACCATATGCCCGGTGGGCGGACCTGAGGTGCCGCCAACCGCCGTCGTGAGATAGAACCATTCGCCGCGGCGGGTCAGTTTTGGCCCCTCCAGTGCGTAGGCTTCAACCACCCAATCGTCGGGGTAGCGCCAGCCGTCGTAGACGTGCTCCACCGGACCGTCCGTAGCCAGTCCATCGTCGGTAAGCCGGACACGGCTGACTCCGCTGAGGAACAGGTAGCGGTTGCCGTCCTCCCCCACCACGTGCCCAGGATCGATGTGCCCTTCGATGCCCAGGTTGATCGGTTCGCTCCAAGGTCCCGCCATGTTCTCGGCATGGATGACATAGGTCAGCACAGGCGCAGTTGGGTCCGGTGAGATGGCAGTGGGAATGATCGGTATGTAGATGAAGTACCGGCCGTCGACTTTGCACATGTCAACCGCAAACACGCAGCCGATGGGTGTGGAAAGGGCCGGTCCCAGTGGTTGCCAGTTCAGCAGGTCTCGGGAGTGCCAAATGATGAGTCCGGGTGTGGACTCAAACGAGGAGAAGGTCACGTAGTAGTCATCACCGTCGCGCAGGATGGCCGGGTCCGGGTGGTCCCCTGCGAACACCGGGTTCAGGTACGTGCCGTCGCCAAGATCGGCCCGGCGCTGGCCCTCCAGGCTCACAGCGGGCTGCGTTGTTTGGTATGTCATACGTCCAGTCTTTTCACTAGTGGAGATTACGGGCGGTTTTTGTAGACCAAGCTCAGTGGCCCCAGTAAGCCAGACGGTTGGATGTCGGCTTCATCGTTGAACACTCTCGTCATAGGTGGGTACAGCGTCCCGGTGTTGCTGCGGGCTTCAGAAATCAGCCTGTTGCGCCACGGATTGATGACGCTGATCTGGATCCGGTTATTACCGGGCCTCAGCGCGTTGGTGGACACCCTGTACGGAGCAGTCCAGAGAATTCCTGACTCTTCTCCATTGATTTCGAGGCGCGCTACATCAGCAATATCGGAGAACTGGACAGCGTGCGGGAGTTCGGGGCCATCGAGCTGGAACTCCACCAGATACGTAGCCGTTCCAGAGAAGTGCTCGGCCCCGAGTCCGGGGTCGGTCCAATGCCTGGCGTGGGCCAGCGGCACCGGATTGGAGCCGGGGATGGTGAGCGTCCACTCACCAGAGGCCTCTGTAATCCATTCGTTTTCGGGATGTGGATCCGCTTCGCCTCTGAGAATGAAGAGCGAACCATAAGGGGGTAGACGCACATCGAAGCTGTCTCCATCCTCGGATCGGATGAGGGCATGTTGTCTGAGTGTCACCGGGTCCCACGCAACGAATGTGCCACCCGTATCCTGCAGCCTCAGGGGGGTGTGCAGCTCTTCGTTGACAGGGTTGGCGATGAAAATCAGTGGCTGATCGCCGTCCACCCATCGAGCGATCCGCCGTACCCGGGGGTCTTCTACGATCACACGAGGAAGGAAATGCTCCCGAAGCACGGAAGCCAGATCTGCAGTGGCGAAAACCTTGCCACTGTTCGGGCTGTCCCAAATGGGGTGACACAAACGCTTGTACTCGGTGTCCTCGTCAGCCAGTGAGCGCTTGGCCGTTGGACGTTCGCCCACCACCGTTGCACCCTGTTTCACCAATCGTAGGATCGCTTGGAGGGCGCCTGTACTCATCCTGTTGCTGGCACCGCCGAGGTAAAGAAGTCTGTAGCGGGAGGCGCCCGCCTGCAGTTCGCCCGCCTTAACATTCAATACGTTGCTCAGTGCGTCCGGGCCGATGTAGTCGTAGTCGTAGTCAGCTGGAACGTCGTCATTGAACGCGTTACCGAAAAGCGCCGTAACGGGGGCTTCCTCGCCGATGAAGTAGGCGATATCCACCGCTGGCCCCGTCAATCGGTGTGTCCTCGAACTGCGCCAGATGGGTTGAGATGTAACGCCGAACTCTCTCACTATCGAGTTTGTCCACCTCAAGTCCTGTGGCTTCCGGGAGCGCCGGGCCGTTGGTCTGGCCCGTGAGCGAGGAGCCGAAGCGAACGACTCTCCACTTACCCTCGGGAAGCGGGCTGGTGAGCCTGCCCTGTGAAAGCTGACTGCTGACATCAAGGATGCTGGCCAGCTGCACTGCAGCGAATGCTGCACGGGCGTCTGTATCAAGGGCGTCGTAGTCCAGTGCGGTGGCGAAACCACTCTTCGCCTCCCGGTGGGCGGGCAAGCCGGATTCGTAGAGGGCGAATCCCTTGACGGCGTACTGGCTGAGTGGCCGAAATACCGGTGGGGGCACCACCCCTTTCTCGAACGCTGCCAGAACGGTCGATATCCCCTCGGCTTCGAGCCGCAACCGGAAGTGCGTCCCGCTGACCGGCGGGAAAGACATGCTCCGTGAGGGGCATTGTGTGGCGGGCAGCGTGCAGACGGTGACGTAGCCGCCGTCGTCATTTTGGACTTGCAGGGCTGCAGCGGCGGGCGGAGCCGCGCCGAAGCCGTGAGGGCCGGGCAGCTCGATCACGCAGGAACGCACGGTCACAGGAGTAGCAAAGGACTGTTCAATCCAGGCCACGGAGGGGTTGTTTAGGTCACGGGTCAAGCGGAAATCTTCGACGGCGGTGGCACGGTTGGCGGTGACCGCTTCGGTAGGCGAGTCGGAGGTGCGGACGAACACCGGCTCCAACGCATCGTGGGCGCTGTGGAACGGGATGGCCAACGCGAAGAGATCTTTGGCATCGCCTGAGCCTTCATGCGGTTCGACTCCCCACCTGGGGATGTCCTGATACGGTCCTGCGATGTCCGGGAGCTTGTTGAGTTGGGTCAACTCGCCGCCTTGGACGACAGTTTGCGACCACACCAGCTTGCGCATGGCGTCGGCCTTATCAACCCACGGAGCTCCGGAGGCGCTCCACCCTGCAGAAGTGGCAACAGCGAAGTCCAAGCCGAGGTCGTGGGCCGTCGCCCCCGCAAGGGCAACAGCTTCGCGCCACTGCGCGCTGCCGGGAATCACGGCTTCTTCCACCACCAGCGGATTACCGAGCGCCCCGTCGAAGGCTTGAACACCCCGAACGCCAACGGAGTGGAGCCAGCGAAGGTCCGCGCGAATGCCTTCGAGATCCACGTTGCCGTCCATCCAGTGCCACCACACATGCGGCCGCGCCGAATCCGGAGGATCAACGAACTCACTCCAGAGAACTTCGCTCGATTGCTGTTCGCCGTTCATCCGGTTCACGTGAGCATCCCGGACTCGCTCCGGGAACTTGATGACAGGCTGAGGCCGGCACCATAGGGGTAGAGCGGATCTTCAGTGTCGTTGGGGACATCAGGATGTGAGGTTTCGACGGCGGCCATGGAGCGAGGCAGTTCGATCGGCAACCTGCCCTTCGGAGGAATCGTTGCAGTCAGGGCATCCAGCAGTGCAGCATCGGATGCTCCAAAGTTGGCGGTGATGACAGTTGCAACGGTGTCGAAGGGGGTCAGAATTGCTGCCCGTTCGAGGTAGACGTCCAAGATCACAGGGAGTTCTGCTGCAATCGCTCGTACCCGCGCGATCTCTTCGTCAGGGAAGTCGAGGCTGCCCTGATGCGTCATGGCGTCCAGGAAGTACTCGTTGCGTGGTTCGTAGGGCGCTGCCAAGCGCACCAGCGCCACATCTGCATCCGCCATATCCGGGACCACGATCACCCGATCATGAACAACGGAGGGGTCCGCGCCTTCGACATATACCCGGGTTGCGGGTGCCAGGGGCAGTAGTCCATCGTTCTTGAGAACGGTGACCGATTCTGCCTGGGCGCGGTGTCCGGCCTTGCGGAACGGCTCAGATCCGACCACCTCGTTGACAGCATCCGCGTCAACAAAAGGATTATCAAAAAGCCCGAGCTCGAATTTAACCCGGAGGATTCTCAACGCCGAAGCATCCACTCTCTCCGGGGACAACCTGCCGCTGGCCAGCAGCTCAAGTACCAACTCCGTGCAGGATTCGCCACCAAGCTGGTCCACGCCGGCGTCGAAAAGTTTCTGCACCCGGTCCAGAGGGCTGAGGTGCTCAACACCCCACGCCTTGGCGGGAAAGGGCAGGCCAAAGACCTCAAGGTCAGTGACAAGCTGCCAGTCGCTCAGGACAACACCCTCGAAGCCGAGCTGTTCTCGAAGAAGTGACGTGATCAGGTACTTGTTATACGAGAAGCCCACCTCCTCGACTTCCACGCCATCTATGACAAGGCCTTTCGCCAATGAGTAGTAGGGCATGATCGCGCTCGTGCCGGCGGCGATCGCAGTACGGAACGGTGCCAGGTGCTCTTCGAAGTTGCCCCCTGGGTAAACCTGGGCTTTGCCTTGCGGGAAGTGGGGATCCTCCCCGTCTTCTTGCGCCCCGCCTCCCGGGAAGTGCTTAGCCGTACAGGCAACGCTCGAGGATGACAGCTGCCCTCCCTGGAGACCTGCGATGAGCAGCGCACCGTACTCCGAGGTCACCGCGGAGCTTGAACTGAAGCTCTGAAGTTGGCGTGCCCAGCGCGGTTCAGATGCCAGGTCAATCTGTGGGTGGAGAGCGGCACGAAGCCCTATGGCCACATACTCCTGCCTGGCCGTCTCCGCGAAGTCGCTTATGACATCAGAATCGCCGAGTGCGGCAAAGCCCAT
Organism: Paenarthrobacter sp. TA1.8; assembly: GCF_048595705.1. Classification (NCBI taxonomy): domain Bacteria; kingdom Bacillati; phylum Actinomycetota; class Actinomycetes; order Micrococcales; family Micrococcaceae; genus Paenarthrobacter; species Paenarthrobacter sp. TA1.8. Next base: position 2,194,651 of record NZ_CP184287.1, on the reverse strand, counting down.
AGGTTCGGGCCACTGCGAAAACGAGCCCGCGGCAAAGGCCATACCGTCATTTTGTGCAAAGCCATGGCGGGGATCGGTGGCAAAAGTTATGGGGATCCCGTGTGGGGTGAGCTCTGCGAGCTCCTGCATGGCATTCTGCCAACGCGCCATGTGCTGGGCGGAAGGGAAGTGGCCAACGTTGAAATGGTTAATGGACCTGCCCACCACAAAGTCACGCGGAGACTCCGGCCCGAAAGGACTCGATGCGTCGTGATCCGCCACCTCACCGACGACCATCACCGTGTTGAAGAGGAGCCCGACTTTTTCTTCGACCGATAGGCGGGTCAGGAGATCCTTGGCGCGCGTGGCTGCATCCAATCGGGGATCTTCATACGGATCCAGCACTCCGTTTCCGTTCAAGTCCCGGTACTGGACGCCGTCGTCTGTGGTCCTGACAGATCGCCGCACGCGGCCTCCTTATGTGATGGGTTTCATACAGTTTATCCGCTTACCGGAAAAAGTTATACACTTAGTCATGTTCAGCGCAAGCTAAAGTTGCGGGTGGTGACCCAAAAAGCACCCTGACAGCCCGACCATTTACGTCAAGGGTGTCGGGCTGACGCCGCGGGTTGCGTCAAGGTGCTGAAGGCGCTTGGAGGGAAAATCAATGGCCATAGAGCGGTACACCGGACTGGCATCAGTGCTGGAGACAATCCGTTGGCAGGGCGGCATTACGCAGGCAAGCCTGACCGATCAGGTTGGGCTGGGGCGCAGTGTTGTCGCCGAGCGAGTTGCAGAACTCGAACAGATCGGGCTTATCCACTCCCCCGGCCGCGCTCCCTCCACGGGCGGGCGGACCGCCAAGCTGTTGTCCCTCAACGCCCAGGCCGGGTACGTCATAGGGGTGGACATCGCCTCCAATGAAATGGTGGTCAGCGCCGCCGATCTGGCCGGCGCCCTGCTGGGCACCCGCCACCGGGAGCTATGCGAGATTGGCGAAGGGCCTGAGCGGATCCTGAGTCAGGTCAATGCGGTCATCGACGACGTCATCAGGGAGCAGAGCGGCAACAACCTGCTGGGGATCGGCGTGGGACTTTCCGGCCCGGTCAATTTCGATACCGGCACTCCCGTTGGCGTACCGGTCATGCCCGGCTGGGAGGACTACCCCGTACGGGAAGAGTTCGCGGCGCGCTGGCCGGTTCCGGCATGGGTCGACAATCGAGTCAATCTTCTGGCGCTAGCTGAAATAGAGAGCAATCCGCGGGCTGCCAAGGCAAAGCACCTACTCTACTTCGGGGCCGGCGCTGGGGTTGGAGCCGCCCTCATCACCGACGGCAGGCTCTACCGGGGCTCCCATGGCCTGGCAGGATCCATTGGCCATGTGGCCGTTCCCGAGGCCGGAGTGGTTGCCTGCAGGTGCGGACGCACGGGCTGCCTTGAGGCAGTCACCAGTGGATGGGCGATTGAGCGGGATGGCCTAATGCTGGCCGAAACGGGACGCAGCCCCTACCTCGCGCAAGTCCTTAAGGACACCGGACGTGTTCGCGCCTATGACGTGACCCTGGCCGCTGAGCACGAAGATGCCTCCGCAAGGGAGCTACTCGACCGAACAGCGGCACTTCTTGGAAGCAGCCTGGCAACCCTGGTCAGTTTCTTCGCTCCTCACATGCTGGTGGTTGGCGGTGGCATTGCCCGGGCCAAGGACATAGTGCTCAAGCCCATACAGCAAGCCGTCCTTGAACGACTGCCCTCCACGGGCGCTCCGGACCTGCTCGTCGAGTTATCTGCCATTGACGAGCAGGTGGGCGGAGTCGTAGGCGCCGCCCAGCTTGTTCTTGGCGAGCTCTTCTCCAAAGACAACCTGCCCGGGCTCCTGGAGCGATTGACGCAACCCCTGAGGCAAATGGGTGAAAGCAACGAAGGACTTTCTGCCTAATATTCCGAAGACCGGAAGAAGTTGTTGACTTCTTCCGGTCGCCGGATTATCGTTGTAACAGGCGCCACAAAGCGCTCAACCAGCAACATGAACCTCGACGGCGAGGGAGACCACATGGAGCACACCCTCTGCATCCGTTGGCCCTGCGCCCGTAACGCATACAAGGAATCTGCGGGATTCCCTGTGAAGCAAGGCGCCTTTCCACGGCATTTCAGCCACCACTCACCGCAATACCTATCGATCTCCGTAGCGTTGTCGCCGGAGAACAGTCGGATCACTCGAAGCTGAGCTTTCGACGCCTTGTCTAGGAGAAACATGCGCAAATTAGTCGGCATTGCCGCCGTCACAGCCGTCATGGCGCTTACTGCCTGCACCGGCTCTTCCCCTGGTGGTTCCACCGCCCCCACTGAGTTGGACATTGCAGCCATTGCCCCGCCCGAGTCCTTCTCTCCGGGCAACTTCGGCACTGGCCCCACCACCCAGTTCCTTCAGCCCGTCTACGACTCCCTCTTCCGGAACACCAATGAAGGAGAACCGGCCGAGAACATCGTGACCAAGTGGTCCTACGATGACGCCCGGACCAGGCTCTCCCTCACTATCAGGGAAGGCGTCAAATTCACCGACGGTACGCCGCTGGATGCCGCCGCGGTGAAGGCCAATCTTGATTCCGCCCGCAAGGGCACCGGTGAAGCCGGTGGGCAACTGCGCTTCATCCAGGAGGTCACCGTCACCGACGCCACCAACCTCATGGTCACGCTCTCCGCTCCTGACCCATCGCTCGTGCCGAACCTGGGCGGAACCGCCGGTGTCCTTGCCAGCCCCAAAGCCTTGGGAACCCCGGAGCTGGACACCACCCCCGTAGGTTCCGGCCCATATATCCTGGACGCAGCAAAGTCCCAGACCGGCATCAAGTACATCTACACGCGAAACGCTGACTACTGGAACGCCAAAGACTTCCAGTTCGACACCATCGAAGTCACGGTCTTCAACGACAACAATGCAATCCTCAACGCACTGCGGGCCGGCGAAGCCGACTTCGCTGTGGTAACCGACAAAGATGCAAACAGCCTTAAATCCGCAGGCCTGAACATCCAAACCAGCCCTGCTTACACCACCAGCGGCTTGTACTTGTTCGACCGCAAGGGTTCCCTGGTTCCTGCGCTTGCCGAGCCCAAGGTTCGCCAAGCGATCAACATGGCCTTGGATCGCGACGCCATCCAGGCGCAGGTCTTCGGCGGTAAAGGTAAGGCCACCAGCCAAGTCTTCAGTTCCACCAGTGACGCCTTCATTCCTGAGCTGGACAAGAAGTACCCCTTCGATGTAGACGCCGCCAAGAAGCTTCTCGCCGACGCCGGTTACGCAAACGGCTTCACCTTGCCCATGCCGGATGTATCACCCGTCTATCCGGACCAGCAAGCGGCTGTAACTGAAGCGTTGACGGCTATCGGCATCACGCCGCAGTACCAGCCAGTGAACGGCCAGACCTTCATCTCGGATCTATTGGCAGGAAAGTATCCCGCAGCGATTTTCGGGCTCAACAGCCCGCGTCCTTGGGATTTCGCCCAGATCGCGCTCACTCCCGAATCTCTCTGGAACCCGTTCCGCGTCTCGGATCCCACCGTGGTGGATCTGATCAACAAAGCCCAAGGCGAAACCGGTGAGGCCCAGACCGAAACGTTCCGTCAACTGAACACTTACCTGGTGGACCAGGCCTGGTTTGCGCCCTACATCCAGTCTGACAACGTCTTTGCCAGCACCGCCGAAATCACGGTTACACCGCAGCGCTATTCCACCCTGCCGCCGCTTTGGGGCCTTAGTCCCTCGAAAAAGTAGCAGGTGGGCGGCCGGCCCCATCCAGGGCCGGCCTCCCCTACCCATCCCTCATCTTCCCGAAGCCCAAGGAGCTGCCGTGCTGATGTTTATCCTTCGCCGCCTGGCCTCAGGACTGGTGCTCATGTTCGTTATTTCCACTGCGACGTTTTTCCTCCTGAACCTCACAGGGCAAGACCCTGTCCGTCAGGTTTTGGGGCCGGTGGCTTCGGTGGAACAGGTGGAGGCCAAGCGCCAGCAGCTGGGTCTGGATGAACCCCTGATCACCCAATACTTCCAGTGGCTCGGATCAGCCGTCCGCGGAGACTTGGGTCGGTCCTGGTTCACTAACCAGCCAGTAGGAGAACTACTCTCCCAGACACTCCCTCCCACCCTGTCCATGGTGATCGGGTCACTGATCCTCGCTGCCTGTTTCGGAACTTTGATCGGGGTCACCGCCGCCTTGCGCCGGGGACGACTCGATCGCGGTCTGCAAGTGGCGTCCACCCTGGTGCAGGCAATTCCCGGCTTCCTGGTGGCACTGGTCCTGGCTTTGGTATTCGCTGTCCAACTCCGCATGCTCCCGGCTACCGGGTTCACTTCTTTCAGCGATTCTCCCGGCAAATGGCTCGCCTCCATCACGCTCCCCGTAGTTGCGCTGGCGTTGGGTTCTTTGGCTTCCATCGCCCTGCAGGTCCGGGGGTCAATGATCGATGTGATGCAGCAGGACTTTGTTCGAACACTGCGCAGCCGGGGCCTCCCGGAGCGCAGCGTTGTGGTGAAGCATGCCTTGCGCAGCGCCGCCGGGCCGAGCCTCACCACGGTATCCCTGATGTTCATTGTGGCCATCTCCAGTTCGGTGATCATTGAGAAAGTTTTCAATATCCCCGGTATTGGCACCCAGGCCAACAACTCAGCCGGCCGTGGCGACCTGCCCGTTGTGCTTGGGATTGTCCTGGTCACCGTGGTGCTCGTCGTCGTCGTCAATCTCCTCGTCGATCTGGCACAAGGCTGGATCAATCCGAAAGTTCGTGTCTCATGACCGATAACCTTGTCACCGGCACCCGCAAGTCCCTTGAAGTGGTTAGCTCCGCGCCACAAGGCGACAAACTGATCAAGAAGTTTCTTCGTGAACCCGCAGCAGTGATTTCCCTGGTGTTCCTCGCCTTGCTCGGGCTGGTGGCGGTCCTCGCACCGTTGATCTCCTCCTACGATCCCACCGCCACGCGCCTCGCCGATGTCCTTGCACCTCCATTCACCCCTGAGCACCCACTAGGCGCTGACGGTGTGGGCCGCGACGTGCTGGCAAACCTCGTTTACGGCGCCCAGACCAGCCTCTCAAGTGCCGCGATCGTCATCGCCGTGAGCCTGCTGATCGGAGTACCCACCGGGCTCCTGGCAGGTTACCGCCAAGGATGGATCGACGGTGTCAGCATGTGGATCAGTGGCGCGCTCCTCTCGCTGCCGGCAATCGTTGTGCTCCTTGTAGTGCTGGCCCGTGTAGGACGCAGCACCTCACTTGCACTGGTGGTCTTCGGCATATTGATCGCCCCCTCGGTGTTCCTGCTCATCCGCGGCTCGGTCCGGGCCGTGCGGGAAGAGTTGTACGTGGACGCAGCCAGGGTCTCCGGCTTGGGCGATATCCGCATCATGGTTCGCCACATCCTTCCCGTAGTCATCACGCCCACCATCATCCAGGCGGCATTGTTGGCAGGCGCCGGCATAGGAATCGAAGCAGGCATCGCCTTCCTCGGCCTTGGTTCCTCTGACAAAGCCAGTTGGGGCCTGATGCTCAACGACGCATCGCAGAACATCTTCAACGCTCCCTGGCTGCTCCTCTGGCCAAGCGTTGCCCTGGTGTTGACGGTCATGGCCTGCACCTTGGTAGGAAACGGCTTCCGCGACGCTTTGGCGAACTACGGATCTTCTGCAGGCCCCGCCAAAAGAGTAAAAGCAGCAAAGCAGGCCACTACAACTCCTGAACCTGCACGGCCAGTGAAGAAAGCGCCTGTGGATCCTGGCGACGCACTCCTGGTTATCGACGATCTCCGGGTTTCCTACCCCCGCCCCAACGGTGAGAAGTCCGACGTCGTCAAAGGCATTTCCTTGAAGGTGAAGCGCGGCCAGATCCTTGGCCTGGTGGGAGAATCAGGCTCCGGTAAATCACAAACTGCCTTCTCGGTCCTGGGACTCTTGCCCGGTCAAGCCGAAATGACTGCGGGGACGTTGAGTTTCGCAGGAGCGGATCTGCTGGGTATGACTCCAAAGGAGCGCAATCGCCTGCGTGGCGCCCGGATCGGGTACATCCCCCAGGAGCCCATGAGCAACCTCGATCCCGCCTTCCGCATCGGGTCCCAACTCACCGAGCCAATGCAACACCATTTGGGAATCTCAGCGAAGGCTGCAAAAGATGAAGCCATCAAACTGCTAGCCCGCGTGGGCATTCCTGATCCGGAGCGGGTTTTCAAGTCCTACCCGCATCAAGTCTCAGGCGGCATGGCGCAGCGCGTGCTCATTGCCGGAGCCGTTTCCTGCAATCCGGAACTGCTCATTGCCGACGAGCCCACCACCGCCCTGGACGTTACTGTGCAGGCCGACGTGCTGGACCTGATTCGCAGCCTTCAGGCAGAACGCGGCATGGGAGTGGTCCTGGTGACCCATAACTTCGGCGTCGTCGCGGATCTGTGCGACCAAGTGGCCGTGATGCGCAACGGAGAAATTGTGGAGGTAGCTGAGGTGACTGAGCTGTTCACCAACCCGCGGGAAGAGTACACACGCCTCCTCTTGGACTCTGCCCTCGATTCAACCTCGAAACCGCAGGGTGAACACGCCGTCGTTTCTGAGAAGACCACCCAGACAGAAGGTGCACGATGACTTCCCTCAGCCAGACGCTGCCCGAAGCTGACCCCCTCCTGCGGATCACCGACCTGACGGTCGACTACAGGGTTGGCGGGTTCGGCAGAAAACGGACATTCCGGGCGTTGCAAGGCGTGAGCCTGGACATCAAACCCGGGGAAACCCTGGGACTCGTAGGCGAGTCCGGATCCGGTAAGTCAACCATCGGCCGTGCAGTGCTCGGCCTCGCGCCCTTGACCGGCGGCGACATCCATTTCGACGGCAGGTCAATCACCAAGCTCAACAAGAAGGAACGCCGGGCACTGAGCAGCGACATCCAGGTGGTTTTTCAAGATCCTTATACCTCCCTGAATCCGTCCATGACCATCAGCGACATTTTGTCCGAGCCGATGCAGGTTTCCGGAACGTCCAAGGTTGATGCTCAACGACGGGTCCGGGAACTCCTGGATGTTGTGAATCTGCCCGCCAACGCCAGCACCCGCTACCCGCGCGAGTTCTCCGGTGGCCAGAGGCAACGCATCGCAATCGCCCGTTCTTTGTGCCGGAATCCCAAGCTCATTGTGTGTGATGAGCCCGTCAGTGCATTGGACCTCTCTACCCAGGCACGGGTTCTTCAACTTTTCTCCGACATACAAGAACAGACCGGGGTTTCGCTCCTGTTTGTCACTCACGATCTTGATGTGGTGCGGCATATCAGCGAGCGCGTGGCGGTGATGCGACGGGGAGAAATTGTGGAAACCGGCATCACGGAAAAGGTTATTGCCAATCCGCACCATGCCTACACAAAGGCCCTCCTTCTGGCCTCCCCTATCGCCAACCCGGCCCGTCAGGCCGAGCGGCGCCGGGAACGACGACTTTTTCTTGACGCTCAACCCGCACTGTCCACAGCTGCCCGCTGAGCAAACCACCAGGGCGTGAAGCCCTCCCTTCTACAGATTCCCGGAGAACAGCATGACCACCACAGCAGTACCTTCAGCGCGCCCTTATCCGGCCGGCGTCGACGTCGCAATCATCGGCAGTGGCCCTGCCGGCGCCACTTACGCACGGATACTTTCGGAGCTCAGCCCCCGGGCGAGCATTGCCATCTTTGAGGCCGGACCCACCATCAGTGATCCGCCCGGATCCCACGTGAAGAACATCGCAAGTGTTCAGGATCGTGAAGTTGCCCAGCGCCGTTCCGAGGGCAAAGTGAGCGCCCTGCCAACTGGCGGGAACCTCGCAGAGTACGCACGCGACGTCGCACGCCCGGTGCGGCCCGGCACCTTCCTGCTTGATGACGGTTGGCAGCAGCCCGGCGAGGCTGGACTTCCGGGTCTTGCATTCTCCAGCAATGTCGGCGGGATGGCGGCCCACTGGACCGGGGCATGCCCGCGTCCAGGTGGGAGCGAGCGCATCGCGTTCCTTCCGAACATGGATGAGCTTCTAAGCGAGGCCGAACGCCTCCTCTCGGTCAGCTCGGAGGCCCTGGCTGATGCTCCCCTGGCCGATCTGGTCCGCTCGCGTCTGGCAACGGCGCTCGACGGCGGCCGCGCACCTGACCGTCGTGTACAGCCCATGCCGCTGGCCGTCCGTCGCACTGACGACGGCCGCTTCATTTGGTCCGGAGCTGACGTGGTGTTCGGTGACGAGACGCGAAACAACCCCCGGGCCCGCCTCTTCGACGAAAGCGTGGTTGTCCGGGTGCTGACCGACGGAGACGAGGTCAGCGGTGTGCGGGTGCGCGACGACAAGTCCGGAGACGAGCATGAAATTGCGGCGCGGTACGTCGTAGTTGCCGCCGATGCCCTCCGCGGTCCGCAGCTGCTGTTCGCATCCGGTATCCGTCCCGAAGCACTCGGCCGGTACCTGAACGACCAGCCTCAGATTGTCCACGCAGTCCGGTTGACCGGGGTCGAGGATGATGTTCCCGCTGCTTCGTCAAGCGACACCACCATCACCGCCCAAAGCGGAGTCAGCTGGGTGCCCTTCACGGATGAGCAGCCCTTTCATGGGCAGGTCATGCAACTCGACGCCTCGCCGGTGCCCATCTCCGGAGATGTCATCCCTGGTTCGATCGTGGGCCTGGGGTGGTTCTGCGCCAAGGACCTTCAAGCCTCCGACCGCGTTGTCTTCTCTGAAGACACCAAGGATGCCTACGGGCTGCCGGCGATGAACATCCACTACACCTTCACGGAGCGTGACGAGCAGACACTTTCCGCAGCACGCCAATCGGTGGTTGCCGCTGCCCGGTCCTTGGGAGAGCCACTGGGCGATGAACCGCTCACCTTCCCTGCCGGGGCCTCACTGCACTATCAAGGCACCCTGCGGATGGGGACATCCAACGACGGAACCGCTGTGTGCGATCCCACCGGACAGGTGTGGGACGTCAGAGGGTTGTTTGTTGCCGGGAACGGTGTCATCCCCACCCCCACAGCCTGCAACCCAACGTTGACCGGGGTGGCCTTGGCCGTCGCCGGTGCACGCCACATCGCCGAATCAATCAACTCCACGTCCACAGAGAAGTGAGGAAAACATGGTCCTCGAACGAGAACTGATCCAAAGCCGGGGCTTTCGCAACGTCCAGGAAGGAGCCGACATTGTCGGCTTCGAGATAGCCCTGCGCATGCCCAACTACCGGGGCGTCTGGGGAAGCCTCATCGACGGGGTGGCTGTCACGGTGGACGGTCAGGAATGGAGCCGGGAAGTACCGCGCTGGACACTCCAGGGACGCACTTTCAGCATCCAGGAACTGCGCCAATCCACCGATGTCCGCTGGCAGCTCGATGAAGTGGCCACTGTCATGGTGCCGCTCGCAGGTGGCCTGGCCGTAGGTGTCCATGATGTTCGCGTTGATATTGCGCTGCACGCACCTTACATTCCGGCTGAATTCCAACCGTCAATTTTCACGTCCCAGCGAAAGGTCACGGTCCTCGCATGAGCAACCTCAAGTACGGTGTATCCCTCTACAGCTACACCGGTGACATCAACACCGTCCTCACCCTCGAAGACGCCATGGCACAAATAGCTGACATCGGGGCAACCGGGATTGAGATCCTGGGCGAAGGTAATGTGCCCAACTATCCGGAGCCGTCCACCGCATGGATTGACCAGTGGTACGGGCTGCTCGAAAAATACCAGCTGGAGCCTACAAACTACGGGTCCTGGATCGACTCGAGCATGTGGCGTGACCGCGACCTCACCGCAGATGAGGGCGCTGTGATGCTGGCTCGTGATCTTCGGCTGGCCCATCGCCTTGGATTCACCTCAATCCGCCCCAAGATCGGTGTAGTGTCCATGGACCTGCGCCCACACCCGATCTGGGAGGAAGTGATCAAGCGCAACCTCGATCTCGCAGCCGAGCTGGATCTCATCATTTGCCCGGAAATCCACGCGCCCACTCCCATCAAGCACCCGGTGGTGGACGAGTACATCGCTTTCATCGAGCGAACCGGATCGAAGAACTTCCGCCTGCTCATCGACACCGGCATCTTCCAGAGGGCAATCACCACCGCCAAGCATGACGGCCTCAGCGAAGAAGCCCAGGAAGAAGGCTGGCGTAAGCCCCTGGCCGTTCCTATGTCGGATCTGGTGGATGTTCTCCCCTACGTGTCGTTCATTCAGGCCAAGTTCTTCGACATCGACGATGACCTTATTGACGGCCAGATACCTTGGCGCGAGATCCTTCAGACCCTGAAGGAGAACGAATGGTCGGGTTACTTGTCCAGCGAATACGAAGGCGATCGGCTGCCTTACCGATCCATCGAACAGGTGCGCCGGCAGCATGCTCTTCTGCACAGCCTGGAGGCCGAGATCGACGGGACGCCGTGACCGGAGTCCGCCGCAGCAGCACGGTCCCGATTTCTCCCACACGTCTCAGGCTCCTCATGGCAGCGCTGCTGGCGGTGTCGTTCCTTGGAGCACTGGATCACACCATCGTTTCGACGTCGTTGGCCACTGTTGCCGGCGAACTTGGAGCCCTCCAGCACATGAGCTGGGTGGTGGTGGGCTACACGCTCGCCAGTACCGTCCTGCTCCCGGTACTCGGAGGGCTGGGCGATCGGGTCGGACCGCGGATGGTCTTCCTCATTGCGCTCATCGGCTTCATTGCAGCTTCCTTCGTGTGTGGTCTCGCGCATGACATGACCCAACTCGTCGTCGCCCGTGTCCTCCAGGGCATGAGCGCCGCGGGTCTCCAGCTGATGTCGCAGACGATCGTTGCCGAGGTCACCACGCCCAGGCAACGTCCTGCGTACCTCTCACTGATCGGCGCTGCTTTTCCGGTTGCAATTTTAATCGGGCCGCTCCTCGGCGGTCTGATCACGGACCACTGGGGGTGGCCCTGGGTGTTTTGGATCAACGTCCCGGTGGGGCTTGCCGCACTTCTCCTGGCAGTCATTGCCGTTCCGCACATCGAACCGGCGGGCAAAAAACGGTTCGACGTCGTTGGTGCAGTGCTGCTCACCGCTGTCCTTGTGGCGGTGGTGCTGGCAGTTGCGTGGTTCAGTTCCGCTAACTCCACAGCGTGGATCGCCCTTGGAGCAGGTGTCGCAGCGCTGGGTGGGCTGGTCGTCGTCGAACGTGGTCAGCGCAACCCCATCATCCCGGTTCACCTGTTCCGCAACCGCACCTTCAGTGCAGGCGTGGGCCTCTCAGCAGTCATGGGTGCCGGCCTCATTTCAGCTACGGCGTACCTGCCAACGTACTTCCAGATGGCCTATGGCGTGAGTGCCACCATCTCAGGGCTGGTACCCATCGCCACTGTGTTGGGAATGTTGGTGGGCAATCTGGTGACGGGCTGGCTTGCGTCGCGAACGGGCCGTTACCGCGTCTTTCCCATTGTCGGAACGGTGATAGGAGCACTCGGACTCGGAGCCATGTCCTTGCTGCCGGGGGGCGCGCCGCTGTGGATCCCGGCGTCGATCATGGCGTTCGTTGGCCTCGGCACGGGAGCGTTCATGAGCCTCGCCATTGCCATCGTGCAAAGTGCTGCACCACGCAGTGAACTCGGCGCCGCAACCGCAACCGCCGGACTCAGCGGGCAGATCGGATCCACCATAGGATCAGCCGTAGTAGGCGGAGTGGTGGGGTTCGGCGTCGCATCGCTCTTGCCAACCGGGCTCGATTCCCAAACCCTGACCCCTACCTTGGTCCACGCCGCCGCCCCAGCGTTGCAGGCTGAGATCGCGTCGATTTACCACGACGTCTTTTCTCCCGTTTTCCTTGCCCTGGCCGGCGTCTACATCCTGGGTTTCATTGCAGCGTTGCTGCTGCCGGATGGACGGCTGTCCGATGATGCCGCGGTCTCTGCCGACACCGCCGCCCTGGACGACTCTGCCAACCTGGCTATGCAAGGAAAGGATTGACGTGCCCGGCAACAACACCGTGAGATGGGGGCTCGCCGGCACGGGAACCATTGCCCGTGAATTCGCGCGGACCCTTGCTGAAGTCCCCTCTGCCTTCCTCGCTGCTGCAGCGTCCCGGACCGAGGCGGCCTCAGGGAAGTTCTGTTCCGAATTCGGCATCCCAACACAGCACCTGTCCTTTCAGGATCTTGCCCATGACCCCACTATTGACGCGGTGTACGTTTCCACCCCTGCAGGATCCCACCATGAGCTTGCCGCGCAATTCCTGGAGGCGGGAAAACACGTCCTGGTGGAAAAGCCCTTTACCGCCACCCACGCCGAGGCCCTGGACCTTGCCCGAACCGCCAACCGGTCCGGAACAGTGCTGATGGAGGCCATGTGGTCCCGGTTCCTGCCTGCCTACATTGAGCTGAAGCGGCTGGTGGACGATGGTGCAATCGGAGAGGTGCGGAAGGTCGAAGCGTCCTTCGGTTTCCCGATTCCGGAGGCCGGGCCGAGGGCGCGGCCGCAGTTGTACGATCCCGCGTTGGGCGGCGGAAGCCTGCTGGAGATGGGCGTTTACCCTGTCCAGCTCTCGCACTGGCTCCTGGGAGATGAACCGGCCGTCGCCGCGTTCGGCCGCAACAGCACCAGCGGGGTGGACCTGGACACCACGGCGCTTCTTTCCTTTCGCGGCGGTACAACCGGATACATCAGCTCATCAATGTCCACAGTGCTTCCCAACAACGCGCGGATACTGGGAACCGAAGGCCTCATTGAACTGCCGGCCCCGCACCATTGCCCCAACGAGCTGACTGTTTCTCGCTACAACCCCGCGGGGCCGGGACTCCAGCCGTCCCACATCATTCGGGCACCCATTGTTGGCGGCGGACTCAGGTACGAAATTCTCGAGTTCCACGCGCTGCTCGAGTCCGGTAGCCTGCAGAGCTCCGTGATGCCCCTGGGCGACTCTCTGGCCATCATGCGCACACTGGACCTCATAAGGCACCAGGTCCACAAACCTTCCCAGGAGGATCCTCACCGTGAAAGTTAAAGTACAGCCGGAGCAGATCCTGGCTTCCATGACCTATGCGCAGAAACTGGCACAGCTTCAGATCGTTTGGAGGCCGGACCCTGCAGAAGCGGGAAACCTTGCCCGAAACGGTGCCGGGGCGTTGTTCTGGCCTGCCTCGGCGCAGGCCACCAATGCGCTTCAGCGGATCGCCGTCGAGGAAAGCCCGCACGGTATCCCCCTCCTGATCGGCCTTGACGTGGTCCATGGCCAGTTCACCATCTTTCCCACTCCTCTGGCACAAGCTGCCAGCTTCGATCCCGAGGTGGCAAGGGCCGATGCCTCGCTCTCTGCGAAGGAAGCCCGGTCCAATGGAGTGAACTGGACCTTTTCGCCCATGATCGATGTGTCGCGGGAACCCCGATGGGGTCGCGTGGTGGAAGGGTTTGGCGAGGATCCCTACCTCAATGCCGTTTTCGGGGAGGCCATGATCCGGGGTTACCAGGGTGATGATCTTTCCTCCAACGCATCCATTGCCGCCTGCGCAAAGCACTTTGTTGGCTACAGTGCCGCCGAAGGAGGCCGTGATTACAACACCACGGACATCTCGGTCCAGCGGCTCCACAACGTGTATCTGGAACCCTTCAGGGCCGCGGTCGCAGCAGGAGTTGCCAGTGTCATGGCGAGCTTCAACGCCGTCTCAGGCGTACCCATGCACGCCAACCGGGAGATGCTCACCGATGTCCTGAAGAACGAGTGGGGACATGACGGCATTGTGGTGGCAGACGCCGGCGGCGTGGGCGAGCTTGTGGACCATGGCATTGCGGCCGACGCTTCCGACGCCGGACGCCTGGCACTTTCAGCAGGTCTCGATGTTGAAATGGGCGGTTCATTGCTGAGCGACGGTGAGCCCATTATCCGCGAGGACCTGCTGGACTCCGCGCGCTTGGACGACGCCGTGCTCCGCGTGCTGCGGCTCAAGCAGGCTCTGGGCCTGTTCGACAACCCTTATGTGGACGAGCCAACGGCCGCAACCGGCCCCGATGAAGCCTCGCTCTCAGCGGCAAGGGATACCGCCGCGCGTTGCGCGGTCCTGCTGAAAAACGACGACGGCGTGTTGCCCTTGAGGCCCAGGGCACAACGCATTCTAGTGGTGGGTCCTTATGCCGAAAGCAGGGACCACCTCGGGGCCTGGGTACAGTATTTCGCCTCACCCACGTCCACCTCCATTGTGGAATCGCTGACCACAGCCCTGCCGGACTCTGTGGTGACCACGCTTCCCGGCGCTACCTTTTTTGACTCCGATCCGGGACTGCAGGCTGAGGCTGCCGCCGCCGCAGCGGAGGCAGATCTTGTGATTGTGGCGGTTGGGGAACCCAGTGACCTCTCCGGGGAGGCAAGCTCGCGGAGTTCATTGAACCTTCCTGGAGACCAGGAACAACTGATCCGGGCCATTGCCGGCTCAGGCACTCCCTTTGCCGTAGTCCTCATGACAGGCCGCCCGCTGGTGGTCAGCGAATGGATTGATCAATGTCCGGCCCTTCTGGTGGCATGGCATCTGGGCACTGAGGCAGGAAGAGCAATTTCGGATGTCCTCACCGGCGCGGTCAACCCGGGCGGCAAGCTTCCCATGTCCTTCCCGCGCTCAGTGGGTCAAGTTCCCATCTACTACAACCACGAGTCAACCGGGAGGCCCGCACGCAGTGGAGGCTCGCTTGCTGACATACGGCCGGACGTGGGGCTGACCGGACCCAACAACACCGATGACTACTACAAGTCGAAGTACCTGGACTTGGAACTGGGACCCCAATTCGGTTTCGGATATGGGCTCAGCTACACATCTTTTGAGTTGGAATCATCGCCGGACCAAGCACTTTCAGTCACCTTGGACGAGTTGAGCGCTGGATCCAGGATCTCTTTCACCACCATCGTTCGCAACACCGGAATAAAGGATGGCGACGAAGTTGTCCAGTTGTATATTTCTGACCTCCTGGCAAGTGTGACCCGGCCCGTCAGGCAGCTGCGGGGCTTCAAACGAGTATTCGTACCGGCTGGAGAAGAACGACGTGTATCACTGACCATAGGCTTCGATGATCTGGGATTCTGGACCAACCATCCCCGTACCGGATACATCGTGGAGCCAGGCGAGTTCCGGGTGGGGATCGGCAACGGCCTGACCTCCCGGGAATTCAACCTGACAGTCGCTCCCCGTTCCGCTTGAACCCAGTAGCCCCGCCCACCAACTTATTTCGCCCACCAAGCATTAAGGATTGATCACCATGGCACACCAGAACCTCCCGCGACTCGAGCGGACAGGCGGCCACGTACGGCTCATTGTTGAGGAGAAGCCGTTTCTCTGCATCGGGGGTGAACTGCATAATTCGAGTGCGTCGCACCGGAGCTACATGTCGCCTATTTGGGACAAATTGGCAAAGTCCGCGGTCAACACTGTCATCGCTCCTGTGTCCTGGGAACAAACAGAGCCGGTGGAGGGAGAGTTCGACTTCTCGATCGTGGACGGGTTGGTAGAGGACGCTCGGACCGCCGGCGTCCGTCTGGTCTTGATTTGGTTCGGGGCGTTCAAGAACGCTTTCTCCACCTATGCCCCCGGCTGGGTTCGCTCTGACCGTGAACGTTTTCCGCGCGCGGACAGAGGCGTCAAACCGTTGAAGACCCCCTTCTCGTATCCGGGATCCATGCCGCGGCCAAGCTTGTCCGTCTTCTCTGAGAATCTATTTGAAGCGGACCGAACTGCCTACATTGCACTGATGAAGCATCTGGCCATGATCGATCCGGACCATACAGTCATCATGGTTCAGGTTGAAAACGAGGTTGGGCTGCTGGGTGCAGGAAGAGACCACAGCACACTGGCCGAGGCCGCCTGGAATGCACCGCTCCCTGAGCAGTTGATTGCTGCGGTTTCCCAAGCTCCGGATTCCTTTGACCAGGAGTTTGTGCAGGCCCTTGGCTCAAGTCCGGACGGTAGCATGAGCTGGGCAGACCACTTCGGCGATGACAACCCCGTTGCTCAAGAGACGTTCATGGCCTGGGGATTTGCATCCTTTGTGGGCGGTTTGGCAGCAGCCGGAAAGGAAGTCCTGCCTCTCCCCACGTACGCCAACGCGTGGATCGGCCCGCAACGCGGCCAGGACCTGCCTGGCCAGTACCCAAGCGGCGGTCCGACGGCGGGCATGGTTCCGGTGTGGCGTGCCGCGGCTCCGGCCATCGACTTCCTGGCACCGGACATTTACGTTCCCAATGCTGAGGAAGTCATGCGGCAATACGCCTCCGCTTCCAATCCCCTCTTCATCCCCGAAGCGCGATTCCGGGCCGGAGATGCGTTCTTGGCCATAGGCGGTTTTGATGGCCTGGGCTACAACGTCTTCGGTGTGGAGGAAGGCAGGGAAGGCAACCAGTTCAGCGCCGCCTGCTCCATTATCACTTCCCTGACTACAGAGATCGTTGATGCCCAGCGCGACGGCCGTATTTTCGGTTTCGCCCTCGACCGGGAAGAGGAATCCATCAGCACGGAACTGGCGGGTACAGCAATTACGGTTCGAAATTCCAGGAAGCTTCTCGAAGGAATGCTCCTGGACGCAGGCGTTCGAGTTCCTCCGGCGCCTGAACTCCTGGAAGAAACCGTTGCTGCCACCCATGGCCCCACCCCCGGAGACGCCCGTCCCTTCGGGATGGTCCTGGCCATCAGTCCCACCGAGTTCATTGTGGTAGGCCAAGGAGCTCAAGTGGACTTCCACAAGCCCGGTTGTGAAATTGAGCTTGATGCAGTGAGGGAGTTGGTAGTAACAGACGCCGGGTTAACGGAAGGACGATTCCTCAACGGGGATGAGCGCCTCGAGATCCTCTCGGACAAGCACATCAGCGGGGTGAGGGTTAGCCTCCTCGTCAGCGCCGGCTGAAAGCTGCAAACCCCGAAAGGAACCCCATGCCGTTTCACCCCGACATCGCCGCCCGGCTCCCCTTGCTGGAAGGCATTCCTTCCTTGGAGGCGGGCCTTAGTGAGCCACTGATGAGGGCACAGATGGAGGCATTTGACGCCTACCCGGACGCGCCTCCCCCGGCTGAACCTGCCCCCAACATTTGCTCCTGTCGACGACGCATTGCAACGAATCGCAGCGAGGCTGCGACCAAAGAGTTCCTGAGGGACTTGCTTTCCGCCTGTACCACTTCCCTGGAGCTGGCACCCTCCGCTGTGACTCCCTGCCAAGTCCACTGTAGCCGCGGAGGCCTCAGCGCCTTGGGGGCAGTGCCAGCTTGAAGACTTTAGCCCACGCGGAGCCGACCTGCTTCGGCAACGGTCCGGTGGTGTACTTCAGGCCGTAACGTTCGCAGATATCGCGGACCCTGGGTGCGATCTCGGCGTAGCGGTTGGAAGGAAGGTCGGGGAAGAGGTGGTGCTCGATCTGGTGCGACAGGTTCCCTGTCATGAGGTGCATGAACCGCGGCCCCGAGATGTTGGCGGAGCCGATCATCTGACGCACATACCAGTCGCCGCGCGTCTCGCCTTCCACCATTTCCTCGGTGAACGTATCCGTTCCTTCGGGAAAGTGGCCGCAAAAGATGACCGCATGGGCCCAGACGTTGCGGATGGCATTGGCAGCGAGCGTGCCATAGAGGGCTTGCTTCCCTGAACCCGACAGCATGGCCAGAGCCGGGGTGGCTGCATAGTCCTTGGCGAACTGCTTAAGTGCCTTCCGCCCCAGCGCTTTGAGGTCCTTGTTCATGGCCTCCTTGGATTTCAGGCCTTCCTTGTACTCGGGGATCTCCAAATCGTAGATGGCGATCCCCCATTCGAAAACGGGTGCAAGCAAGGCGTTGTAGAGAGGATTTCCCAGGTTGAAGGGCTTCCACTCCTGATCGGGGTCCATGCGCAAAAGGTTGTAACCGACGTCGCGGTCCTTGCCAACTACGTTGGTCCAGCGGTGATGGAGATCGTTGTGCGTATGCTGCCACGACCGCGACGGGGTAACGAAGTCCCACTCCCACGTGGTGGAGTGGATGTCCGGGTCGCGCATCCAGTCCCACTGGCCATGGAGGATGTTGTGGCCAAGTTCCATGTTTTCCAGGATTTTTGCCACGCTGAGGAGTGTTGTGCCGGTGAACCAGGCGGCCTTGTTCCTGCCTACAAGTAGCGCCGCACGACCGGAGATTTCCAACCCTCGCTGGATCTTGATCATGCGCCTGATGTAGGCGGCGTCGCTGGAGCCCCGCTTGGCAAGGATCTCGTCACGGAGCGCATCGAGCTCACGGCCCAGCTGGGCCACTTGCTCGTCGCTCAGATGTGCGGCTGCCGGTGGCCGCACCGTGGGCCTGCCCCCATCGGCAAGCGCACCAGGACGTGTCTTGGGTTCGACGGCGGCGGCGGACCTTTTGGCTGAAACTACTGACATTCGGTTGTACTCCTCAGATTTCGAGGTTGACGGGCCCGGCGGCTGCCGAGACACAGGTTTGGATAAGTTCCCCGGGCGTCCCATGAATCTCACCGGTGCGAAGGTCGCGGACCCTTCCGGCGAGCAAAGGAGTTAGACAGCTATGACAAATGCCCATGCGACAGCCGCTGGGCATCAGCACCCCTGCGTCCTCGCCGACATCGAGGATGGGGACCCCGCCGTCGGCCATAACCTCGCGGTCGGAAGCTTCGAACGTGACCACGCCACCTTCGCTGCCTTCGCCTCCCAGGAGCTCGGTGCTGAATCGTTCGATAGTGAGCGAGCCGTGGCCTGTTCCACCATTGGTTTCCTCGCCTGATGTGGCCACAGCAGTCAACGCTGCGTGGTTCCACATAGCTTCGGCGTCATCCAGGAAAGACTCAGGGCCGCACGCATACGCTGCCCTGTCACGCCAGTCCGGGCAGACCTCTTCCAGGACGGCCGTGGATGTGAAGTTCAAGCGGCCACGGCCGTTGGTGTGCCACTGCACCAAGCGGAAATTGGGAAATTGATCAGCGAGTTCAGCCAGTTCCTCGCGGAAGATACTGTCGCCTTCGTCGCGGGAGGAATGGATCAGCACAACGTCTGCGTCGGGGCGGCTTGGGACAAGTGTCCGAATCATCGACATGACGGGTGTGATGCCGCTTCCCGCAGTGAGCATGAGGAGTGAACGGGGGTGCTCCGGGAGGACAAAGTCGCCCTGAGGCGGAGCCAGAAAAAGGACGTCACCAACCTTGGTCTTCCGGACCAGGGTCCCTGACACGGACCCGACGTCAGTGACGGTGATGGCAGGATCCTTGCCCGCCGGCGCACTCAGTGAATAGGAACGCCATTGGCGGACCCCGTTGAGATCGACGCCGATCCTCGCCCACTGGCCCGCGAGGTGGGCGTGCCAGCCGCGGCCGGGACGGAAGAAGATAGTGGCCGACTGCGCAGTTTCCTGGACGACCTTGGTCACGATCCCGCGTAACTGCCGGGACGAATACACCGGATTGAACAGGGCCAGAACGTCTTCCGGCGCAAGCGGGGTGGTCAAAACCGCGGCGATGCGGGCCAGGGGCCGAAAGCTGACCATGGACTACTCCTCACAACGACAGAGAACCAAGACCCCGACCGAATCTGTCGGGACATCCAAACTACCGAATATCATAAGCATGCTTACGATACCCTTCGCCCCCGAATTACTGTCAGACATAGGGAAAGCCCCCGGAAGGGGCTTTCAACGGAAATGGGACGTGGTGCTTGGATTGGTCAGCGGTGATGCGCTCCTCCTCTCCGGGCTGTCGCCCATACCGGTTTAGTAGCAAGACAGTAATACGTCCACCGGATTCCACGCAAACCCGAACCAGTGGTCCAGAGACGCACTGCACTTAGTGCCACCACCTTTCCCGCGCGTGTCCTTCGACACGAACGTGGCAATATCGGCTCTCCGCCCCGGCCCTGCCTGAGCGGAGTACACCCGAACCAGGACTACGGGTGGAAGGTTCAGCTGGATATGTATTCGCACGGACGGTCGCGACCGGTGGTTGCAAGGCTTTGGGTGGGCAGACGTGGGAAGTGACGCTCTTGCGCCACATTTCGACAGGGTAGTCCTGATCTTCAATCCGGACCGAGCCGGCATGGGAACACGGATCGCCTCCCTTGAGCAGGAACCCCGTAGCACGCCTGCGCCCGACCCCACCCAGGGTGGCGGAGGAGATTCACGCAGACAGAGGCGGAGTAATTTGCTCCCCGCGCCCTGGTTTCCACACCTATGGCGATTCCAACGCGTTCCTCCAGCGATGGATCCCAGGTCGCCGCCCGCGCAATCGTCACCGGGAAAGCCGTGGAGGCGCCGATCACAACACCGCGGCCACCGTCGCTGAACCGAATACCCGGTATACCGAGCCGCGCGACCGCCCCGGCCACAAACGGCACCCTGTCGAGGAGTATGGGGATGAGCGGGAGCAGCAATCTGGGAGAGTCTCCGTCGAGCAGGCCGAGGATCTCCCCATCCGTCATCAGGTCGATCAGCTGGTTCACGGCTTCATCCGCGGTGAGCTCGCCCGCCCGGACGGCCCTGACTGCGTCGTCGTAGACGCTGCCCGCCATCGTCGTCGTGTCCTTCAATGCCGATTCTTGCGTTAGTGCTGCCCGTCGTCCCGCAATCATCTTCATGCACTAAAGTCTGCACCCTCTGCGTGCACGTGCACCTGAGCGAGGTTATCCCGTTTGGGTCGTGTTCAGTAAGGTTGAGAAGACCCCACCGTGAGGACCATCCCTATGCACACCCCTGCGGGCAAGACCACCGTAGATCGGCACTACGACCTGGTCATCATTGGCACCGGTTCAGGGAACTCCATTCCCGGACCCGAATTCGAAGACCAGTCGATCGCAATCATCGAGGAAGGGTCGTTCGGCGGCACCTGCCTGAACGCCGGCTGCATCCCCTCGAAAATGTTCGTCCACACCGCCGATACCGCGCTGCAGACCGCGAGGTCTACACGGCTAGGCCTCCATGCCGAGGTCAACTCCGCAGACTGGCCGGGCATAGTCAGCCGGATCTTCGAGAACCGCGTCGACCCAATCGCCGCCGCCGGTGAGGAATACCGCCGCGGCCCACGGACCCCGAACATCGACGTCTACGACCAGCACGCCGTCTTCGTCGGAGAACGCACCTTGCGCACGGGCCAAGGCGCCCACCAGAGAACAATCTCAGGTGACAAAGTAGTCATCGCCGCAGGTTCCCGGCCCGTCGTCCCCGAGGCCATCTCTGCCTCGGGCGTGCGGTACCACACCAACGAGGACATCATGCGGCTCCCCCGGCTACCCAAGTCCTTGGTAATCATCGGTGGTGGCTACATCGCCATGGAGTTCGCCCACGCCTTCGACGCGCTCGGCACTGACGTCACGATCATCGCCCGCTCCACGCTCCTGCGAAACCTCGACGAGGACCTGCACGGCCCGTTCAACGACCTCGCCGTAGAACGCTTCGATATCCGGACCGGCCGGACCACCATCGGCGCGGACCAGACAGACCAGGGAATAACGGTCAGGCTCGACGACGGCTCCTCCGCCACCGGGGAGGTACTGTTGGTGGCCACCGGGCGCATCCCCAACGGGGACCTGCTGGACCTGCCCTCCGGCGGGATCGAGACGATAGGCGCCGGGCGCATCAAGGTCAATGAGTACGGCCGGTCAACCTCCGCTGCAGGTGTTTGGGCCCTCGGCGACGTCTCCTCGCCCTACATGCTCAAACACGTCGCCAACGCCGAGATGCGCGCCGTACGCCACAACCTCCTGAACCCGGAAAAACTGCAGAGAATGCCGCACGACCACGTCCCTGCCGCCGTGTTCACCCACCCCCAGATCGCCACCGTCGGAATGACCGAATCCCAAGCCCGCGAAGACGGCCACAACGTGACAACCAAGGTCCAGAGCTACGGGGACGTCGCCTACGGTTGGGCCCTGGAAGACACCACCGGCATCTGCAAACTCATCGCCGACCAAGACACCGGAAAACTCCTCGGCGCCCACTACATGGGTCCTCAAGCATCTACCCTCATCCAGCAAATGATCACAGTCCTGGCCTTTGACCTCGACGTGCGCCAGTTCGCTGCAAACCAATACTGGATCCACCCCGCCTTACCCGAAGTCACCGAAAATGCCCTGCTCGGCCTCACCTTCAACCAACCAGACCGCACCAATTAGACTCCGGTGAAACCCGGGCCGCCGCCAGCGCTGCTGAGCAACCTTCGCAGCATTGCCGTACGCTGTGCAGAGTTGCTGCTCTCCTACGCGTGAGGATGAAGCCATGTCAGGCGAGATCACAGTCCCACTGCTACCCTGCCGATCCATCGACGAGATCGCGGACTTCTACCAGATGCTCGGATTCGAACGCACTTACTGGCAGACCAAGCCCTACCCCTGCGTCGGCCTCCGTCGCGAAGACTTCCAGTTGCAGTTCTTTGGGCTGGACGGCTTCGACCCGGAGGCTTCGTACGGGTCGTGCGTGGTCCTGGTCGAGGACACCATGGCCCTCTACGAAGCCTTCGCCGCCGGTATGCGGGCGGTGCACGGCAAGGTGCTGGTCGCCGGCATCCCGCGAATGACCAAGCCACGCAAGCGCAAAAACACCGGCAACGCCGCCGGCTTCTCGGTCGTCGACCCCGGGGGCAACTGGATCCGGATCTTCCATAACACCGACGCGGCGGGCGACATCACCGACGAACCGTCCAGCCAGCTCGCGAAGGCCATGCAGAACGCGGTCGTGCTGGGCGACTCAAAAGGCGACACCGGGCAGGCCGCCCGGATCCTGGACAGCGCACTGAACAGGCATCGCGCGTCGACGCCGGTCACAGACCTTGTGGAAGCGCTGGTCTACGGCGCCGAGCTCTCGATGCGGCTCGGTGACGGGGCGCGGGCCGGCGTACTGCTGGCGGAGGTCGCAGCCGCAGAGCTCACCGACGAGCAGCGGGATAGCCTGAGCGAGGCGCTGGCGAACGCAGCCAATCTGGAACAAGCGCGGACCGCCGGAGACTGACCTTCTACGCTCGCACCCTGCGCGAACTCCTTGAGCAACCCGCTATATCCCGTGACCATCATCGACCTCGGACCGGCCATTTTCATCCTGGAGTAGAGTCGACCCATCACTCAACCGCAGGTAGTCATCGAGCAGCGCAGACAACCTTCCACACGAGGAACAGACATGGGCAAAGTAGCCTGGGGATTCACATGCTCCATCGACGGGTTCATAGCTGGGCCCGGACATGACATGAGCTGGTTAGCCGATGCCGAACCACTCGACAATGGCACCACCGAGCGGATGGCGGGCGAGGTCGCGGTGATCATCTCCGGCAGGGACGGCTACGACGCCGCGAAGGCTCAAAGGGACGAGCGGGATCAGATGACCGCCGAGGCTTATGGCGGTGCCTGGTCCGGGACCGAGATCATCCTTACCCACCGGCCGGAGGAGATCGCCGACGACCCCACCATCATTGCGCTTAACTGCGACGTCGTGGAGGCGGTCCGCCGTGCCCAGGAGATCGCAGGCGACAAGGACGTTCAGATCATCAGCGCCGACATCGCCCGCCAAGCACTGGAACTCGACCTCATCGACGAACTGCAGGTCTTCGTGGCCCCAGTGTTCCTCGGCGATGGCACCCGCATCTTCGATGTCCCCGGCGGGCGCCGCTATGACTGGGAGCTCGTCCAGATATATGAGGGTGCCGAACGCAGTTTTGGGCGAACCTACCGGCCGAAGCGGCGCTGACGTGATTAAGGGTAGGGGCAGCGACGTGGTAGATAATGTCGCTGTTTGGGAATACCGGAACCATTGACCCGCATTTTGTAGGCGCACCGTGCCGACGGCACCGGCCGACGACGCCGGAGCCGCATCAGGACTGGTAAATACGTTCCACCAAGTAGGCACCTGCCTGGGGCTCGGCATCGCAGTCGCCGCCGCCGCAACAATCCCCAAGAGCGGGACGGCCACACTGGACATGGCCTCACAGGTCAGCGCGGCGCTCACGACCGCCAGCGTGTTGCTGCTCCTCACGCCGCCGCCCCCGGCTGCTTCATGGAACATCTTGCCATGCTTCAAAACGGCGAAGACCCCTCAAAACCACCCTTTGGGGCGAGCACATCACTGACGACGAGTACAACGGCCGTTCAGCGCAAGCTGAGGACACCGCAACTAGTATCGATGGCGCCGAATAGGTATTAGGTGTTCCGGGATGTGCAGGCAGCTCACCCACTGTGTTGCTGCAACAACTATGTCCCATCACTGAAGGGTAAAGACCCGCGCGCTCAACTGCGGTCAGTCGAGTAGCGCTACGCCGAACTCGGCGACGACGGCCCGCAATTCCCTGAGGTAGTGCTGCGCTTGGTCGGTGAGCGGAATCGCGGCATGACCGATCCAACCGATCTCGATGCGTTCGTCAACGTCGAGCGGGATGGCGACGATCTCCGGGTCGAGCTCCCCGCTGATGATGCCCGTGGAGATCGTGTAGCCGTGGAGCCCGATCATCAGGTTGAAGATCGTGGCACGGTCAGAGACGCGGATCTCCTGCTTACTGGACATGGTGGAGAGAATCTCCTCGGCGAAGTAAAAGGAGTTGTTCGCACCTTGATCGAAGGTTAGCCGCGGCATCCCGGCGAGATCATCGAGGGTCGCACGCTCTTTTGAGGCGAGCGGGTTGTGCCGTGAAATGAAAATGTGCGGATCGGCGAGGAAAAGCGGAGTGAACGCGAGCCCGGATTCCCGGAGCAGCTTGTCGATGATCTTCCGGTTGAAATCGTTCCGGTAGAGGATGCCTATCTCGCTGCGGAGCGTCCGGACATCCTCGATGATGTCCCAGGTGCGGGACTCACGGAGCGAGAACTCGTATTCGGCTACATCAGTGGCCTTGACCATCCGGACGAAGGCGTCCACGGCGAACGAGTAGTGCTGCGTTGACACACCTAGCAGACGTCGCCGCGGCGGCCTGCCAAGATAGCGCTGCTCGAGAAGAGCAAACTGCTCCACGACCTGCCTCGCGTAGCCAAGGAACTCCACCCCGTCGGCAGTGAGGGTGGCCCCGCGGGCGGAGCGAACCAGGAGCGCACGGCCAACCCGGGCCTCAAGGTCCTTCATCGCTGCGGACATTGTCGGCTGCGCTACATAGAGAAGATCGGCAGCCGCGGAGATCGACCCCTCCGCTGCAACTTCTATGAAGTAGCGGAGCTGTTGCAGGGTCAATCCGCTCGAAATCTGGGCCATAGGAAAATTCTATATCAATGCATAGCAACCACTAGTTACCTGATACCCCGCCCAAGGCTGCACCATGGATACATCCCCTTCGGAAAGGCCGTCTCCGGCCCATCAACGGATTGGCAGCACATGGCAGACGACTTCACCTTCAGTATCACCACGACTCCCTTCGACGAGGACTACTCCCCGTCGGAAGGCTCGCGGATCACCACGAATTTCGCCAACCTGGCTAGGGGCGAGCACCGCCAGGAGAACCTCCGCAACGCCTTGACCATGATTCGGCGCCGCTTCAACGATCTCGCCAGCTGGGACAACCCGGACCGGGACCGTTACACGCTCGAGTTTGAGATCGTCTCCGTGCAGATAGAGTTCACTGCCGAAGGCACGGACCAGAAGTTCCCCCTGTTCGAGGTTCTCGACATCCAGATCGTCGACCAGTTGAACGGGGTCCGCCACCAAGGGATCGTGGGGAACAACTTCTCCTCCTACGTCCGTGACTTCGACTTCAGCGTGGTACTGCCGGCGGCATCAGCGGAGGCAGGCAAGCCCACCGTTCCCGAGGACTTCGGCGATCTGCACGGCAAACTGTTCCAGCAATTCCTCGATTCCCCGGCATGCCAGGAACGTTTCCCGCAGCCGCCAGTGGTGTGCATCAGCGTCTCCACGACCAAGACGTACCGGCGAACGGAGAACCGTCACCCCGTCCTGGGCGTCGAGTACCAGCAGGACGAGTTCTCACTGACGGACGCCTACTTCGCAAAGATGGGGCTGCAGGTTCGCTACTTCATGCCACGCGGCAGCGTTGCGCCGCTGGCCTTCTACTTCCGCGGCGACCTGCTCAACGACTACTCCAACCTGCAGCTCATCGGCACGATCAGCACCATGGAGACGTTCCAGAAGATCTACCGCCCGGAAATTTACAACGCGAACTCCGCCGCCGCCGTCGTCTATCAGCCGAGCCTGGGCGAGCAGGATTACTCGCGGACCCAGATCGATTACGACCGCGTCGAGCGTAGTCAGCT
Source organism: Paenarthrobacter sp. TA1.8 (assembly GCF_048595705.1). NCBI lineage: Bacteria > Bacillati > Actinomycetota > Actinomycetes > Micrococcales > Micrococcaceae > Paenarthrobacter > Paenarthrobacter sp. TA1.8. Next base: position 2,168,539 of record NZ_CP184287.1, on the reverse strand, counting down.
CGCGGTCACTCAGGCGAAGTACACGGAGGAACACTTCATCACGCCCCACAAGGATCTATTGGACCAGTGGACCGCCAAATACCCCGCTCTCGTCAACTGACCCACGGAGAATCGTCAATCATGAACACACTTTTGCCCACCACCGTTGTTGGAAGCCTGCCCAAACCATCGTGGCTCGCACAGCCGGAGACTCTTTGGTCCCCGTGGAAGCTGGACGGAGATGCGCTGCGCGAGGGCAAGCAGGATGCGCTGCGCATCGCCATCCATGAGCAGAGCCGACGCGGCATCGACATCGTCAGCGACGGCGAGCAAACCCGCCAGCACTTCGTCACCACCTTCATCGAGCATCTCAGCGGGGTCGACTTTGAACAGCGCAAGACCGTGCGCATCCGCGATCGCTACGACGCGAGCGTGCCGACCGTCGTCGGACCCGTGCGCCGCGAGCGGCCGGTATTTGTCGACGACGCAAAGTTCCTCCGTGCAACCACCGACCGGCCGATCAAATGGACTCTTCCCGGTCCCATGACCATGGTGGACACGCTCTTCGATGACCACTACAAGAGCCGCGAGAAGCTGGCCTGGGAGTTCGCTGCGATCCTGAACCAGGAGGCGAAAGAACTGGAGGCGGCCGGCGTGGACATCATCCAGTTCGACGAGCCCGCGTTCAACGTTTTCCTCGATGAGGTCAAGGACTGGGGCGTGGCTGCGCTTGAGAGAGCGGCAGAAGGGCTGCGTGCGGAGACCGCCGTGCACATCTGCTACGGCTACGGAATCAAGGCGAACAATGACTGGAAGGCGACGCTCGGCTCACAGTGGCGGCAGTACGAGGAAACGTTCCCGCTGCTTCAGAGCTCCAGCATCGACATCATCTCGCTGGAATCCCAGAACTCCCACGTGCCCATGGACCTCATCGAGCTCCTCCGCGGCAAGAAAGTCATGCTCGGGGCAATCGACGTCGCGAGCGAAACCATCGAGACCCCGGAGGAAGTCGCCGACACCCTCCGCAAGGCCCTGCAGTTCGTTGATGCGGACAAGCTCATTGCCAGCTCCAACTGCGGCATGGCCCCGTTCCCCCGGGACGTCGCACTGGCCAAGCTGAGTGCCCTCAGCGCAGGGACGAGAATCGTTCGCGAGGAACTCGCCCGCTCCACCCCCAAGGTGTCCTAGCGATGTTTCATGCCTACCCCCCAGACACCTGGCTGGGGGCTCCGAACCAAAGCTTCCCGTCCTCCCTCTCTGCCGACGAATTCAAAGCACTGTTCCGTGGCCACCCGGGAGGTGTCGCCGTCATCACGGCGGATGCCGGTGAAGGACCGGTGGCACTGACAGTATCCTCCGTGGTGTCAGTGAGCGCGGAACCTCCCTTGCTGATTTTCTCGGTCTCGGCCCTGTCCTCTGCGTCAGAGGTGCTTTCGCGCGCCGAAACCGTCGTGGTGCACCTGCTGGACGCGCACGACGTCGACTTGGCGAAGTTTGGAGCGACCCCCGGCGCCGACCGCTTTAACCAGACTCACCGCTGGTCGGCCCTTGCCACCGGCGAAGCAGTGTATGACGATGTCCGCGCCTGGGTGCGCTGCGCCGTCATCAATCGCATGGAAGTAGGGACCTCCACAATCATCGCCGTTCACGCCCTGGAGTCCCGCGTGATGCGTGACGTCCCAGCGGGTCAACCCGGCGACGCCCTGGTCTACCACAACCGTTCATGGCACCGCCTGGGCGAGCATTCCAAGCTTGACGGCTGAGCGCCGCGCCAACAATGCTGGGCGGCAAGGCAAACAGCGCTCGACGGCGGGAGGAAAACTCCCGCCGTCGTCCTCGTTAAGATCGGAACGTCTTAGCGGCACCGTGCTGGCGATCGATGAGTTCCATCATGTGTCCGGGGACACCGAAGCGAACCCCTTGGCGTGATGACCGCATATCGAAGAGCGCCGGAGGCACTTGTCGACTTTGTACACACGTTAAAGCAAAAACCCCTCTGACGAGGGGGTACGCCGTGCCCGAGGTGGGACTCGAACGCGATTCCCGCTCTTGTTATTGCTGGGAAGTGGCGGAAACATGCGGAATCCGGGCCAGTCCGGCGGTTGTACGAGCCAGTCCGGGGCGGAAAGTGTGGACAATGTCCACACACTGTCTTTGCCGTTGTATGTGGTCGCTGCGACGCCGTCTGAGCGGGGGCAGGGCCATGCGGTACGCGGGGGAGACGAGTACATATTGGTTGTCCGAAGTGCCCACCGGCATTGAGCAAGACGACTTCATCAGGTCCCTCCTTCACACACATTCATGGCAGCTTAACCCAGACAACGACATGACATGCTCAAGCCTAGCTCCGTCCCGTCGTTCGGCGCGGTTCCCCGCGGTAGCCGGTCGCGTTGAACGCAGAGAACGGGATAAATGAAGGTCAGTTAGTGAGTTATGAGCGCTTACGCCTCAGACCAAGGCGCACTTATACGCATAGGATCCGCCATCGCTCGGCGCTACCTACTAGTTTGGTAGCGCCGAGCGATATCCGCCCTGCTTCTTGTTTATCCACTTCTTTCAATGGCTTGGAACCGCTCGTAAAGGCATCACACGTTCATTGAACACAACGGGCCACGCCGCGTTGCCATGGCTAGCTCAGCCCATTCATCTCAGTCACCATTGGACTCTAACAAGAACCGTTCCCACGCCGCGGCCTGGCTCAAACAGTGGTAACAGAGAAACCCAGACTTTGCTACTTCAGGTCGACCCTCAATCAGTGGAAGTAGGGCTCGTCAGCCAACTGGCAATCGCTTTGCTGATAGGCATTCCGGTCATCGATTCTATCCAGCTGTAGTGACCTGAGGGATTCGCTTCAACAAACACGTGGCGCCCATTCCGATCAACGATCATGTCGATTGCTGCAAATCTAAGTCCGGACCTCCGCATGAACTGTTGGAGAGCCCTCGATACCTCATCTGGGAGCGAGATCGCCTCGTGTCGAACATTGTCTAGGTCGTAATGCCGCCAGTCCACGCTTGTCTGCAGGGAGGATTGGGAGTCGATTCGACATGCGAAAACTTTGAGGTCAATTATGGTGACTCGTAGCTCATAGAGTTTCTCCACGTACGGCTGAACAATCACTGGTGCATGGGCTACCTGCGGAGCAAGTCGCATGGCCTCCAAAACAGCGAGACGACGCGTATAAGTTGCCATCGTGCTGCCCGATTCCCTATCGGTCCGATGCCATGAAACGGGAGACTTAAGAGCAACACCATCTTGATAGGAGTATACGAACTCCATAAATTGCTCGGGGTCATCGGTCAACAACGTCGGGATCGTGCGTAAGCCCACTGCAGCAGCAATGTGGGCCTGTAAATTCTTGTTGACTTCGAGAGCACGAGACTTCAACGCGTCATTCATCCAGCACGCCGGCAATGAGAACAACGACTTCCAAGCGGCTCGATACACACGCGCTTGGTATCTGCGCGTGTCCAGATCTTCAGAACCAAAGCACGATTCATCAGGAAGGGTTGGTCTTCGCAGCCATATTCTTAACCCCTCATCCACGCACACCGCTCGTCCGTCAGAGGACTCCAGGATGGTTTTGAGAGTTCCAGTACCCAGAGTGATCCGGTAACTGTCCGGACGGCTAGGATCGATGAGCATTACTTCATCGCCCCTAGCCGCCTTGATGTCCAACACTGACTGGACCGGCCCCTCTAGTTCGCTCGTTAGGATGACTCCGAGAGTACCTCCAAGCGTGCTGCGAGAGTTAGCCACGTGTCATTGGCTGTCGTTTTCCCTCAGATCCTGAAGGCGTGCCGTTGTTAGACATCATCATCGTGATAGTCCATGTTCCAGACATCTTGGCCATTGATCTTCTCGCCAGTAAAAGTCTTGTACTTTGTCATGGCCCCCATTTCAGGTGATCCAGGTCCAACATCCCTCGTTGAAACTGTCTCCATAAGGGACAACATCAAGGGAACCCCTTCGATCTGAGCTGACGGTACCGTTGTTGCAATTGCCATATTCGCCTCCAAAGCATAGTTGTTGCCTGACAGTGTCGAGAATCGACAAGCTACAAATCAAATAGAAACCTGGAACTCCTCCTTTAAGGCCAGCCTCATCTGCTCGACCAATAGGGATTGCCTCCGTCTGTCCTCGGCAGTGTGGAAACGCGCACCGTGTTTTGATTCCATGTAATTAAGAGTCGCCGATTCTTCGTAATACCTCGTCATCGCTTGGCGTTTGCGCTCTTTGAAATCGATGTTTTGCGCGAGCCGCCGTAGGAATCCCATCCATGCCCCCTTCGGTTCTTGATGACGTATGAATGGAGCGTAACTTACCACTGGCTTGCAGGGAAGAATCCAGCAATATCTGGAAGTCCAATGGCAGTTGTCTGCCGTTCCGAGATTGCCAATCCGGTGGAGTATGTCATAGATTTGACGCGTCGTCCGGGAACAGTACTCCCCGGTGCGCGCCGAGTGTCTGCTTTGCCGCCGTCGTAGTCCGCAGCAGGGACCGGACCATCGGATAAGAGTGCACGACCCGTGCCCTGGCTCCCAGTTCTCACGCCACTAGGGATTCTTGTTGAGTTCTCAAGGAAACGTCTGAACTGCTCTACGCGGGGTTTGCACCGATCCAGTGCTCGCTGCCAACGATGCGAAGTCATAAACGATGAAGACGTCCGAAAAGTCAAGCTTTGTCAACAGTCAGGGGCCATATAGGCCCCTGACCTGCGACAATACAGTGCCCGAAGTGCGACTCGAAAGGGATTCGTGCCTAGCGAACACTGAGAAGTCGCGGAACCATGCGGAATCCAAGGTAGTCTAGCGGGTGTACCGGAGTCCAAGGGCAAAACTGTTGACGCTTACGCCGGTTCTGCAAACCTCCGCGAATGCTGTGCCAGCGGTTTGGAACGACTTCTACGGGCCCCCAACCGTCCACCGGCTTTCGATCAGGGTGACGGGTCGCACGGCAAGTCGACGCTCTGGATACGCCTACACGAAGGTCCAAAGTTTTACCTGATTGGGTTCCGACCCTCTAAGTGTCGGGACTTCTTTAGAAATGACCGATGAATAAGAGAATTCGATCGAGTAAGTAACCCTGAGCAATACTCTCTAACACGCCAGACTGGCTCTCGCAGCTCACCCTTGGACCCGTCCACGGGCTGCCGTCCGTGCACGTTGACGCAGTCTTGCTCGGACCTCGTCATGGATTGTAGTTGAAGTCCGGTCCGCGGTCTCCACTGAGACGACGAGAGCATAGCGAACAGCTTTGCCTCTTCCGAATCGCTCTGCATCGTCCATGCACTCGACGTGAATGGGGAACGAGTCCTCCTCCCCGAACACCATCGCTCGGGTTCCTTGCACGATTTCGTGCTGAAGGCTTCCCTTCCTAACCATTATGTGGTTCCCCTGCACGCGGTCCCCTCCAGCAAGATTCGTGTCGGGTGTGTCGAAGTAGACCTTTGCGCTCCGGTATCTGGTCAGCTGGCCTGCAGTCGGGACCATGTATGCCAGGGTAATCGTGAACCGATGCCATTCTGCGCGTGCGCTCAAAGATGGCGGTAGAGGAAGTTCGTAGGTCTGGCGCTCATCGCGTCCGATGTGGCCACCCGCAACGAGCACGGCCCTGTTGGTCGCGGCGACTCCTAGACGGGAGACGTCAAGCCGGCCGTAGCCAAGGATGGCTGTGAGCTGCCGACGGTCAAGACCAAGTTCGCGGCCTAAACGAGCTTCCCAGTCCCCCCAGCTTCCTGCATGGGCAAGCAGTGCGCGAACGAGCAAGGGGTGATATTGGGCATCTGGGAGGGGTGCGTCCTCGGGGCTCGCGGTTCTTCTTTCGAGCACGTCGAACAAGCGGCTGGCCTCGCGGGTGACCAAAGCGGTGGCGTTGCTGGAACCGATTGTAAAGACGGTGTGGTCTGTTGCTCCACCCCTTCCAGGAGTAGCTACTTGAAGACCGGGTCCGGTCAGCCCCGTCGTTGCCAGCTGCATTGAGACTTCAGTAACGTCTGACTGCACAATCGGGCGGACGTACAGAGCTCGTCCTCCCGCGTGGTGGAGGTCGGGTTTGACAGAGCGGTCAACACCGGGACCTGTCGCAGTGTAGTGAGCTGGCGCCCCGGAGTGTGTGATGTCCCAAGCAGTGTCCGGGATTCCCACGTCGCCGAGCGAGTCGTCGTGAACCGCTCCGATCGTCAGAGCGTTCATAGCGTCTCCGGGAGGCAGCATACCCCTCAGCAAAGTTGCTTCGTAAACGGCCCGGGTCGCTGCAGAGCGAGCCGACTCTACATCATGTGCTGCCCCGGCTGGGATGGTTATCGGGTTCAGGTGATTACCAGCACTCACGACAAACAAAAGGTTGTAGGTGAGTGCCAGCCAGTCGAGGAGTCGCCCGACGGGGCTCATTCTGCGGCTGAGGGCGCGAGCTGGTGCGCCGATAGACAAGTTGATCACGCGGACGCTGGTGGCGACTCCCTCCCCACCCTTTTCGTCGACATATAGGCGTCTGACGGCGTTGTGGAGCAAATCCGCAAAAAGTCGGTTGGGGATGACCTGCTCGTGGTTGGGATTGAACTCATGGGGGCGCATGATGGGTCTAACGTACAGAGGCCGGTCAAGTGGTTCCTCACCTGCGGTGAGATCTCCGTGGATGATCAGCGACGCCATGGCTGTGCCGTGGCTGCGCGCCGGAACGCTGTACTCCTCCTCGAGCCCGTCGGGATCGTCAATCAGGAGACGTCCTGCAAGAGAATTATGATTCGCGAAGGGTAGGCCGTCTAACAACGCAATACGTGGAAGTCCCGGCACTCGATCGGTCGGCGGAACAGTGGTAGTCGTCACAGGCTCGAGTGTCGCCGGCTCTACGCTCATCGGAGTGAACGGGCTGACGAACATGATCTCGTTCGCGGTGAGGAGCCGGATAGCGGCAGCGCCGTCGGCGAGGACGGCCTCGACCTGCTGGATCGGCAGTTCTGCCAGCATCGCATGGTATTCGATCTCGCTGATCTGCGATCGGTCGAGGATCTGCCCGCCGCTGCTCACAACGATCTCCTCAACGTGAGCCTCAGCGGCAGATCGTTGAGCTGCATCCCGCCGAAACCACAACTCAATCTCGACGACAACGGTGCTGATCCATTGCCCGGCTGCTTCGAGGTCCTCTATCCAGCGGTCCAGCAGGCCGGTTTCACGGACGCGGTCTTCGGGCCCCCATCTGCGGATCGAAACCAATTGCTGAAAAGCGGCTTTGAACTTTCCAAAACCGTGTTCAAATGACGCCGCCGGGTTCGCCTGCCACAGGGCAAACAGCCGAAGCAACTCCTCGATCGCTTTGACGTTAGACATCACCAGGTAAAGAGAGTGCGGGACCGGCTTATCGGTGGGGTCACTATCACGCGCCGTTATAAAGAAGTCTTCGTCCGCATCAGCCGGGTCACCGAGGAGCTCAGTGAGGAACTCCAGACCTTCAACCCTGTTGATTGCATTGCGGAAGTCCTTCACACTACCGGCGAGGTCAAGAACGACCACGAGGGTGGGGTCAACTTCATCCGGCAAATCCGGCGCAAGACGGGCTCGTTCTGCGTCGAATGCCGCCTTCAGTTCCCCAAACTTTGGTGTAAGCCGCTCGCCTTGCCGCTTAGCCGTAGGTTTGGATAGGCGCGGCATGGCACGCTGTGGCTGAGCGGGCCGTCTACCCACCACCGGCGGACCGAATGCCAAGAGCGGTCGACTTTCCCCCATTTAATGCTCCCCAGTCAATCTGTTAGGAGGCCTCTCCGATGTTCGAGGCGTTCCTGAACTATGCGTCGAAGATTACTATCTGGCAATTCGAGTACCGCGCGACGCCGCACATCCAAGGCGAATTCCTCCAGCTCGGCGTAACTCGCCCCCGCAAGTTTGTCGGCCAAGGTTCGCGGAGAAAAGCCAAGGTCTCCGCCAAGTCGTGCAGCGAGTCGTTCCAGGAATCGTGTGGCCTGCGACCGGCCCGGTGGTTCCAACTCGGCCCTTATCTGGAATCGCCGCCACGCAGCGCGGTCAAGAAGTTCACTGTGGTTCGTGGCACCTATAAAGACAACGTGCGCAGGAAGCCTGTCTATCTGCAGCAGTAACGTCGAGACAACACGCTTGATTTCGCCGGTCTCGTGTTCGTCAGAGCGCTCTTTTGCGATCGTGTCGAGTTCGTCGAAGAACAAGACACATCGACGCGTGCGCGCAAACTCGAACGCGTTGTCAAGGCGGGCGGCGGTCTCTCCGAGGAAACTAGACACGACCCCCTCATACCGGATCACGTAAAAGGGAAGCATCAGCTCTGAAGCAATGGCTTCGGCGACACTGGTCTTGCCGTTTCCCGGAGGACCAGAGAGGAGAAGTCTGTTGCGTGGTTCAATACCGTAGCTGCGGAGCAGGTCTGCGCGTTTCTGTTCCTCAAGAAGCTCTGACACGACGCGCTGTGGAACTGTGGCAAGTTCGAGTTCATTTAGACGTCGGTTTGGGACCACCTCTTGAACCAGGTCGCGGATCGCGGCGGCACGGTCGTCCCGAACAAGCCCCTGACCGGTAGTGGTTATGATCTCCGAGAGTCGGTCCGCCAGGAGATGGTGCTGGTTCGCTCGCTCCTCGGCGATGACCGCCTCAACGAGAACACGGAAACGATCACGGTCACCGCGACGCTCAGCGTCGACAAGGTCCAGCAGCAAGTCCGCGCGCGCCATACCGGTCCCCCTCCTACTCGTTTCGTTGCCAAAATACTACCCGGGAACTCCGGCCTGCACGGTCAGGTAAAATCTGGCGGGCACCTTCAATTCGTGCAAGATCCACGCCGGCGTCAACCTCAATAGCCTCATGGGGTGGCACCCATTACGAACACGTTCACTCCCCGGATCGTAAATACGGGGAGTCGATCGGGCACATCCGTCGAAGGAGGCATGAACCACTTCCACCCAGATAGTGGCCGCGCCTCGCCCGTACATGCTGGCACCGAGCCTCGGCGGCCTTGCCGTGGTAGACCTTTTATGTCCCGTAGCCGATGTCATAACCATTGTCGGAAGATCCTCATGACTAGCGTCCTAATCGGCGCACCCCGGCTTACCGCCCGCAACGTGCTTAGTAAAATAGACTGCGAAAGTGAACGACTTTGACCGAATCATCATCGACCAGTGCGCATAAACCGACAGCCGGTCAATGGGAACGCGCCCTTTCTTCTGAGTGGCTAGCAAGGGGTCAAGAAGCCTATATCAGAAGGCAACGCTACGCGATCAATTTCGCAACGGCCACGGTCAGGTTTTTCAAACGGATGGTCACAACCCCTGACGCCGCCAACGATGTCGTCTCGCAGCTTCGATCAGCACTGGAACGATGCGATGAACTTACCTTTAATGAGACTCCCGATGCTTTCGCGTATCTTCTCTGGCACCAAATTGATCGATACCATCGCGTATCCCAGACTCTGGATCGGCTATTCCAGCTTGGGATACTGCCCTTAGCGAAGCCCGGCAGGCCGCTAAGGGTACTTGAAGTGGGGTCCGGTCCGGCCCCCGCCTCCTACGCCGCAATCGACTATTATGCCGTACTCGCGGACTGGGCAAAATCACGCAGCGAGGTATTTCAAATCTCGTCAAATACAGAAGCGCACACCCTTGACAGGGGCCGCGCATGGCAGCAGATAGTCCACGGCCTATCCGAAGAGCTACTGAACATTGAGGACCGTCAATCTTTGAGGGAACGCGGACCGTTCAGGACGCGTTTCTTCAATATCACGTACCCCGAATTCGAAAACTTCAGTCCCGGTCAGCTCCACATTAATGCTCGAGAAAGGATGAAGAGGGAAATTCTCGATGAGGATGAACTCTGGCAATTCCAACTCGACACTGATTATCAAGACTTAAATCAGTATGCAGCCACCAGGGTCTCGCCTTCGGCATACGACTTGATCATCGTGGCAAACTTCGTAACCAGTTCTTCCATGATGGACAGCTTCAAGGCTGAACTTGAGAATCTAGCGAACTCGCTCGTGCCTGGCGGAATACTACTGACCCTCAGCGGCCGCAACCAAAAATACAAAGATCTTTGGAAAGACTACGCCGCTCTGCCCCATGTTAATCGTCTGGAGCATGTTGTCGATGAAGTGATGCAGGCACATCAAGACCCAGAAGTTCATGGGAGGGTGACCCGGTCCACCGTCAGTCTCCTGACCCACCTCGAAGTACTCGCTGAGCAAGGACTGGACAAAGCGGAGCTGCCCCAAGATATCAATGAGGCGATGCGGCTTCCGCTCACCGATCCGTCGTCGATAGCCTCTGTCCAGGCTGTTACCTATCCGACTTTTCAAGTGCACGGTTTCGTAAGGCGTGATCGGGCGATCTCCACTCGGGACCGAAAGAGAATTGCGGGACGAAGAGGAGCAGATGCCGATGCGTAGCAGCATTCGGCCGTAACCAACGGCCTAGTTTGGAGTCTTGGGTAAGCACCCTTTGCTGAGGACCGAGTCTTGCAGGCTATCAGTTCCTACCCTTGGCCATCCGTTGCTACCCCAGGGCAAGAACCAACAGGCTACGTCCATCCGAAGCTGCAGTCGGCACGGTACTGCCAGTTCTCTAGGACCCGATCGCCGGGAACCCCCAGTGCATGTCTCCCGGGCAGAATCGACATGGCGTTTGGGATCTCAGACAAGTCCTAGAAGGGTGGCATGTTTCGGAGGGCAGTCGCACCGTTGAGCCGTAACAGTCCTGGCGACTTGGAACTCTCAGCGCTAACGACAAAGTGGCGCGTTCAGCCTGACAGCCTCAACTCTGAGTTGTCCTACTTGTGGCTTGCCAGTGTAGTTGGCGAAATTGACACGGATAGTTTGCTGTCATGCCGGACGTGGGCCGCGCTTGGTGGGTGAGATCCGTTGACGGGATTCTTGGCGAGAACCAGATTTAGGAGTCAGTCAGGGTCTTGGTGGCGCTCGGTGCTGATTCGGGCGGTTCTGCCACTGACTGCCCAGACGCACAGGTTCGCCACGTCAATGATCGGGAGCTCAAGCAACGTTTGGCTCGCATCCTGGCTCACGACGGACCCACGTAAACGCCACTGGAGCATGCCCTGGCCAGAAGTCGTCCGAGGCAGCAGTTTGGCCGTGGCCATCACGCCCAATTCGACGGACGCCGAAAAGATGACAAGCACGCGTCCGACTATGTCAGACCGGAACAACTCGCCAGCTAGCTGACAAAAATACGCCAGATCGTTTGGAAATTCGCCAACAAGGCTGGCAAGCCACACTACTTGAGGAGGCTGCCGGCCCGTGATGGCAGCTGCCTACATGCATAGTGCCGATAACGGCGCTTATGACTTCTGTCGCGTAGATCCAAGTCGGTCAGCCAGGACAGCAGAGGGTGCTCAGGTCCGCCGAACATTCAGCATTCGTGGAGATGCTGTCCTCCGGCAGCGACTTATCCTGTACAGGGGACCGGCCCATTCGCGGCGTCTGCGATATGCCACCTTTGGTCAATGGCCTCGACCCCGGCACGCGATGACGCCGTCCCTCAATCTCCCATTACAGGGTTCCGATGCGACTGAAGCGTTCTATCCAGCAGCTTCATGTGTTGTTTGCCCGTCGCTGATGTCATCGAACACTACGACGCCATCATCCAATTCGGTGTGTCGGTCAGGATGGCCGGAGGCAGCATGTCTGCACCCAGCCCGTATGCAGACATGGTGCCTCCGAGCCGGATACTTCTTATACCCCGACGGTACGCAGCTCACGCTGATCGAACAACCGGACTGAACAAGTCCGCGCAAATCTTGGTCCGCCGGTTTAAGCGGTGCAAACCGGTTACATCTGAGTCATGGTGCGACGGCATGACCCGTCCATGAAAGACCAGAAGCAAAATCGCTGCTTGTCATTCCGGTATCAAAATCCTCGCCGTTCACCTAACAACAAACCACGGCATGTGCGGGGACCCTGCGGAGAGTTGGGTGTTCGCTCCAGAGTCGGACACCAACCCTTCAGCCGAGTGTTTCGATCCCCATCAGAGCAGCGATCGGACTCAACGACCACAGTTACAACGAGCAAGATATGGGAACAGGACGATGAATGCGCTCACGATAAAGGACCCCGCCGATCTGCTCAGCTTCATCGGGCACACGCTGGGCTTCTGGCCCAAAGAAAGCCTTGTCTGCATCACCCTCAACCAGAACAACGTCGGCGCCACACTGCGCATCGACCTCCCCCAGCAGCCAGGGCAGGAACTCCTGTACGCCCGAACCGTCACCAGCTACCTCACCAGCGACACGAACGCTAACAGCATCGTCTTCGCCCTCTACACATCAGCCCAGCCCGAACCCGGGCAATCGAAACCCCACGCCGCGACCATCGCAGCCCTCACCGGCACTCTCGCCGGCGACGGCATCACAATCCGCGACGGCATCTTCGTCGGAGAGACCACCTACTCCCCCTTCGACGAAGAAATCGGCCAAACACTTACCTTCCCCGTCGGCAAAACCCAGTTCAGCCAAGTCAACGCCGAATTTATCTACCGCGGCAGCACCATCGCACCTTCTAACCAGGTGATCCTCCCGCAGGCGACTGACAAAGCAGAGCACGCGACCGCCGTCGAAGACCACCAGCAAACAATCCTGAGTCAACCGCCAGCAGCAGCCGTCCAAAAGGCCCATGACCTCTGGACCGCAATGCTGAACACAGGTGAATACCCGAACGACGACGACACCACAGCGCTGATCTCCTACTTCCAGTTCCCGCACATCCGTGATCAGCTCATGGCCGACATCCCCGGCATCAACGAACCAGCCCACCACATCCTTTTCGCCCAAACCCAGACACCTCCTCAGTGGTCGAGGATCGAATGGGCCCAACAACTACTCCTCCACGCCTACACCCGAACAAGCCCACAACACGCAGCACCCATCCTCACCACCATCGGCTACAACAACTGGTGGCAAGGCAGAGGCTCAAAAGCACACCAGTTCATGCAGCTCGCCCTCGACACCGACGGGACTGCCCCGGCTTTTGTTGACTCGGGGTCTTAGGCCGCTATGAGCGCGGTCCGGTTGATTGTTTCATATTCGATGGGCGTCAGTTTTCCCAGCCGTCTTTGCCGACGCCGGCGGTGGTAGGTTCTCTCGATCCATGTCGTGATCGCCAGCCGGAGGTCCTGCCTGGTGAGCCACCGCTGACGGTCCAGGACGTTCTTTTGCAGCAGCGAGAAGAACGATTCCATCGCGGCATTATCCGCACAGGCACCGACCCTGCCCATCGACCCTGTCAGCCCGTGGCGCCGGAGTGATTCGACAAACCGGCGAGACCGAAACTGGGACCCCCGATCCGAATGCACCACTGTCCCTGCAGGTTTGCGTGCCCGCACCGCATTCTCCAATGCTGCCACGGCCAGCGAGGACTTCATCCGCGAGTCCATCGAATACCCAACGATCCTCCCGGAATAGACGTCCTTCACAGCACAGAGATAGAGCTTGCCCTCGGCCGTGGGATGTTCGGTGATGTCCGTCAGCCACAGCTCGTTCGGAGCCGCAGCGGTGAAGTCCCTCTCCACCAGGTCGTCATGAACCGGCGGCCCGGGTCTGCGGTTCAGGCCACGCTTCTTCGAGAACACCGACCAGATACCGTGGTCCCTGCACAAGCGCTGGACCCTGTTCTCACCCGCTGTGATGCCCTTCTCCGGAAGTTCGTCGGCGATAAAACGGTAACCGAATGCCGGGTCGTCGGTATGGATATCCAAGGCAGCGTTGACCAAGTGCGCATCTACCCAGTCCCGTTCCGTTACCGGGCTGGCCCTCCACCGGTAATAGCCTTGCTTGCTGAATCCCAACACCCTGCAGGTCACCGCTACGGGAACACCGTCGGCGGCAAGATCCGTGACCAGCGGGTAGATCATTTTGGGTTGATGTCCCTGGCCAAATAGGCAGCAGCGCGGCGCAGAATCTCGTTCTCCTGCTCCAGCAGGCGGTTGCGCTTCTTCAGCTCCCGCATCTCGGCAGAATCATCGCCTGCCGGGCCGGCTCCGGAATCCTTACGCTCAGCTATGGCAATCCAACGCTTCAGCGTCGTGACCGACAGTCCGAAATCCTTGGCAATCTGCGCCAGCGGCGCTTCGCCCTTACGGGCCACATCAATAACATCCTGGCGGAACTCCGCCCCATAAGCCGTGGGCATGGTCAACATCCTTCCACGAGCACAAGCTCGCTAGGTCAAGGAGTCAACAAAACCGGGGGCAGTCCCGACCCTGCCTACCGCTTCGCCAGACTCAGCGACCAAATGCTCGGAGCCGGCATCATCGCCGGGTGGAACACCAACAAAGACACCGCCTACAAAACCCGCCTCGACATGCCGTAAATGAGGCTGACCAGCGCGAGGTAGACGTGGATAGGCCCGCGCATCCCTACCGGGTCGTTGGTGGCTTGCTTGACGAAACGTCCGATAACGGCGTCAAAGTACCGTAGTAGAAGCTGCTGCGAGAATTCTGTTCCTTACACCTCGAGATAATCTCACGCGTTGGTGCCTCCGAGTCTGATGACCTGGCTCCATGGCTTGCCTAGTAGTTCCCAGAGTTGCATCGCATCGCTGACTCCCACATTCGTCACAGGCTTGACGAATTGCAGACTGGCAGCCTTCATTTCATCATCTGGTGCACCGGCGCATATCCATTCAGATACAGAACTCGTCAATGTCCGCCCATCGTACGTATCCCCATATCGTTAGGCAGGCGCGTCACGAATGACTCGGCTGGCCACTCCCCTCACTGACTGAACATCTTGATCGGCGCTCCACGTACGAAACTGGGAGTAGTTGCAAGAACTCTGCCATTCAACGAATTTCCGCGTTTCCACCGTAAGCCTTGTAGATAGCGCGGCCATCGGATGACATGATTCAGGCATGGATTCCGTCGTTGCAACAGCCATTGATGTCCTGAACGCAGTACGAATGCCACTGGGTCCAGGCCTATCCACTACCGAGCTCGCCAATGTCGAACATGAGTTTGGTATCGAGTTCAGCCCCGACCATGCGCAGCTACTGAGTTTGGTGACGCCGATGGGTCCCGGATGGGTTGATTGGAGGGGCGATCCTAATGGGATCCGCGAGCGGCTAAGCTGGCCTCTGGATGGCGTCTTGTACGACGTGGAACACAATGCTTTTTGGCCTAACAATTTGGGGACCTAGGCCCAACGACATGGCTACTGCTTTGCGTGTTGGACGGGAAAGCATGCAATCAGTGCCCACGCTGATTCCCCTTTACGCGCACCGTTATGTGCTGGCAGCGCCAGCGTCTGAGGAAACTTCCGTGTTTTCGGTTTACCAAACCGAAGTGATCTACTACGGCAGGAATATTGCCGCCTACTTTGCGGCCGAGTTTCTTGGTCAGCCCGATTCCAGACCACCAATTCAAATCGATTTTTGGTCGGACCTAGCGCAAGGCCGATGGCTATAGTCGCTCGCCCAAGCATGTGTCCAAGTATTGCGCGTGGCTAGGCGAGCAACCCCGCTGAGTGCGGCCTGCGGCGACCAGGGAACGCCCACATCTATCGCTCTTCACAATTATTCCGTCCCCGAGGACCGGGGGTTGGTCGCTGGACCTGGTATGACTTTCTTGCCCTGCCACTAATGACCGGGGGTGTCGCTAGGTTCGGAGACACGCGCTGATTGCTGATAAGGACCCGGCTGGCTCCTTCGGAGGGGCCAGATCTCTTTGTAACGTGGGTGCCAGTATCGGGTGTCGTGGCTGCGGCCAGAAGCGGTGCAAAGAAGCGCAGGATGGACGAAATATACGAGACCTTCTGCGCGCTTGATGACGGTAAGTCCGAGCATTGTGCTGCTGCGTTGAACGCAACCGGCGAGCGGGTTTTCGACAAGCCGTTGCCGCAGGACTAGGAAGAACACGATGGATGCCGCGAAGTTGCCCGATGCGGCCACCGGCAGTGTCTCGACGTCGGACACGCACAATTGGGCTTGCGCGTCGATTGAGTCCTATCGCACCGTGATCACCGACGCACTCCCAGGTCAACGCGGAGTCGACGTATAGGCGCCGCCGTAGACCGATTGGTGGGCGACGATGCCTTCTGCATCCCGGCAGACGCCCATCGCGTCGACCTCCAGGCCGGACCGGGTGCGTGCGGCAAACACGCCCGCGACGCCTCGGCCCGCAATCGAGTTCGAGATCGGCACCGCGTCGGGGTGTACTGCGTCGGCGGCGGTGAGCAGTGCGTCGACTTCCGACTTTGTCAGGATGCCCCATCGAAGCGGCCTGGGTGCACCGCCGCCCCTACGCCCGCCCCGGGGGTCCGGCTGCTGCGCCGACACGCTCTGGCTCCCCGGCAACCCGCATCCGTGCCCTGGAAGGAAACCACAGGCTCCACCTCAAGTGGGGAACACCTCGATGACCGGCACAAAATGTCAGTGAAAGCCAACACCGCGATCGCCCGCGAGCTTTCGGCTGGTGCTGGTCACTGGCCTCCCGCGCTCCAGCCGAAGACATCGTCATGCGGTACCAACCCGCGAATATGAGCCTGATACTGCAGTCGAAAAAGACACGCCAACACCCACACCACGACCCGGCCGGCGACACGGTGAGCGGCCCTCGGAACCACAAACCCCCGAGCCGCTTCACCTCTACCTCTTGACAACCGCACCTATATATCAGCGGGGCACCAGGTGCGGAGACATCTTGGCGGCAGCTTTCAGCAGTTCGATTGGGCCCGCGGCAACTCCACCGACGAGCTCGAAGCACCTATTTTTGGTGAAAGCCATGCCGGTATCCGACAACCCAAAGCAGCAGCACCATAAGCATCCACGCAGTCCGCTCTTTCCAATCAGGAAGTGAGTGGAATCGGGCTGCGACCGGCAGCTCGACGGAAAGGCGGTCTCGGGAGTCCTCAGGTAGTCCGTCGACGGTAAAGCAGAGCAGCGAGGGCAACTCCCAAAATGAGCGCTGCGCCATTGACCCAATCGTTCACGTACGGGGTAGCTCCAGCCAAGCTCAATCCGTTGTTCAGCACGGCGAGGAAGTAGACGGCAATGATAAGGCCCCACACGTTGAACCGACCAGGCTTCACCGAGGCGGCACTGAGGAAGGCAGCAGCAAAGGCGGGAAGCAGAAAGGACGCTCCCACGTTGGGTGACGCGCCACCGGCACGGGAGACGTAAAGGAACCCACCCACCGCGCAGAGCACACCTCCAACAATGAAAGCTGTCGCACGCAGCCCGTCAGTGCGCAGACCCACCAACTTGGCAGCTTCGATGTTGGAGCCGACAGCGGATATCTGGCGTCCAAGCGAGGTGTGGTCCAACATGAAGTAGGTTGACGCAGCGATGGCCAGCAGCGCAAAGAATATGATCGGCACACCTCCGATCTCGGCGGTTCCGAATGCCGACATAAAGTCCGGGATGTTGGCCGAGACGGCCCTACCACCTGTTTGCTGGAGGATGACACCCGTGAGGATTGTACCCATGCCCAACGTAGCGATGACGCCATTGACATGCAGTCGGGTGACGATCACCGCGTTTAGGCCTCCGACAACGAGTCCGATGAGCAATGCCAGCCCGAGTGCGCCCAGCGAACTGCCCGTGTCTGTGGCAAACTGCGCCACCATGACCCCGGAAAGTGCGGCGATACTGCCAACCGAGAGGTCGAATTCCTTAGTCATCAAGGGAAGCAGCACTCCCAGCGAGATCACACCGATCACGACTTGGCTGGACAGAAGAATTTGCAGGTTCGCCACCGTTGCGAAAGTCGAGGACGTCTCAGGCCAGAACCAAAAGAACAGTGTAATCGCCACCAAGAGAACCACCAGTATGTAAGACTCAAGGAAGCGATTCAGGCGACCATTTCCCATAGCCCGCCGATTCGCTTTGCGCTCGTGCATCTGCATTTCCGTCCCTGGTGCCACGCTCGCGGTGCCAGAGGCATTACTCGGTTCGGTCGTTTGCGACGTGTTGTTCATAGTGCTTTCTCCTGTGCGTAAACGCTTTTGGTGAGGTTCTCCTCGGTCAAGGGACCATCCACGGCCGAAACGACGCTGCCGTCACTGACCACGACAGCGCGGTGCGCCAATGCAGCGAGCTCATCGAAGTCAGAGGAGATCACAAGCACGGCGGTTCCGGCCGCAGCCGCAGCGCGCACCAAGTCGTGTATTTCATTTCGAGCACCGATATCCACACCCTGGGTCGGTTCATCGAGCAATAGAACCTTCGGGCGACGTTGCATCCATCTGGCGAGCATCACCTTTTGTTGATTGCCACCTGAAAGCGCAATCAACGGTGTCGAACTGTTGGGGGCAACGACCGCGAACTCCTCGATCTGCTTGTTCGCAGCTTGCCGCTCACGGGACGGGCTAATCCAGCCGAAGCGCGAGAGCCCGCTCAAGCAGCTGATCGAGAGGTTGTCTGCGATACTCAAATCCGGAAAGGCCGCTTCATGCAGCCGGTCTTCAGGGACTAACCCGATGCCGCATTTCATCGCGTCTCGTATTTTGGAAGGTGCCAGAGGTTGACTTCCGATGACCACCTGCAGATCCTTGCGCGGCACGACACCGAAAATCTGCTTGAGGAGTCGGGAGCGACCGGAGCCCAACAGACCGGCGACGGCGACGATCTCGCCTTTTCGAAGCACAAGCGCATCTGAGACCTCCCCATAGGCTATGGCACTCCGCCGGAGCGTCAACACTGGCTCGCTAAGGCACGGCACTTCCCCAGGTTGCCCATGCGTCGACACCTCTGGTGCCTTCGGTGGAGCCGTGGTGGGGGACAAACTCCCGACAACAACACCAGTAATCCCCGATACCAAGGCGTCATGGGTGATTTCAGCTCCGAACAGGCGAGCCGCTACCCGGCCATTGCGGAGCACAGTCGCCTCATCGGCGATCGCAGTGACTTCGTCTAGCCGATGGGACACGTAGATGATCGTCTGCCCGTCCGCGGCATACCGACGAAGCGCATCGAGCAGCAGATCGACCTCATGCTTAGGCAGACTCGCCGTCGGTTCGTCAAGTACGAGCACCCCTCGCTCAGCCGTGTCGTCCTGGTCCTGCAATGCTCGAGCTATCGCCACCATCATCTGCGTTGCTGCCGACAGTCGGTCCATCGGCGTCTCCGGAGCGACGTTGATCTCGAACCGTTGGAGCACATCGCGGGCCCGCGCCATTTGGGCTCTCCAAGATATGGACTTCATCGCAGTCAACTCGAACCCACGACTCAGCGCTAAGTTCTCGGCAACCGTCAGGTCAGGAAAGATGGAGTTCTGCTGGTGCACGAAGTGCAGCCCTGCTGCCTTCGCTCGAGCTGGCGTGTGCGAACGCGCGTCGGACCATTCACGGCCGAATGCCAAGTGTCCTTGATCAGCCGTCACGATGCCGGCCATGACCTTGATGAACGTGGACTTTCCGGATCCATTCCCGCCCATCAAGGCGTGGATCGCACCAGTTGAAACCCCAATGGACACCTCGTTCAAAGCGCGTGTTCCGCCGTAAGTTTTGCTGATGGTCTTAGCGCCCAGCGCCACGGTCGGACTTGTCAAAGCGTCTCCAAGGCCGAGGTTGATCTGACCTGTCATGGCCGCTCCCGGTCGGTACTGAGAATCAGCTCACTAATGCCAAAGATCATGGTCAATCATTCCGATCGGTCTCGCGGATTTGTGCCGGGACCTCCGGCCAGACCGACACCGTTGGTTCCCGAACGTCGTCGCCCAACATCGTCAAGTGCAACTCCACTGAGGCGCCGGCGCCGAGAAATAGCTACCTGCCACATGAAGATGCATGATCATCCTTGTTCCGGTCGATCACCAACGGTGTCCCGGGGCTGTGTCGGCGGAGGGAGTGGGCGCGTTGTGGTTATCCCATTCTGGAAGCCCAGCGACGATGAGTCCAACACATGTTTGTCATTGCACCTATCTCATGCCACGATCAATGGATGGATTTGCAAGGGATGCGTTATGTCGTGGCTGTCGCTGAGGAGGCCAACTTCACGAGGGCGGCCGCCAAGTGCTTTGTGGCACAGTCCGCTTTAAGTCATCGGATTAAAGCGATGGAAAAAGAGCTTAGCGTCGCCCTGTTCAGCCGCACGAGCAGGCGGGTGGAGCTAACGGCGGCGGGCACAGCGTTCATTTCCGCCGCGCGTGCGTGCCTCCTTGCAGCGGAGCGCGCCGTGGTCGACGCTGCGGCGGCTGCGGGTCACACTAGGGGGCGTCTGAGGGTGGGAGTAATTCCGACCGTGACCGCCATCGATATACCTGCGGCCTTAAAGACGTTTCATCGTGCGCACCCTCAGGTACCAATCGCGCTGCAGATGGCAGGCAGCGAGGAACTCGAGGCGTCGATCATCCGCGGGGATATGGACATTGCGCTCCTCGGTCTTCCCGAAAATCGCGACCCGCACGGTGTTGCATGGCGCCAATTAGGGTCTGACCGCCTTGTGGCCGTGGTAAGTCGTGATCACGCTTTGACGCACTTTCGCGAGATCACTCTGAGCGATCTCGCCCAGGAAACGTTTGCGGACTTTCCTGCAGGCACTCCGGCTCGCGCTGAGAGCGATCAGGCGTTTGCCGCAGCGGGCATCCAGCGTGAAGTAGCTTTTGAGTCGACGGCAATTGGACTCACAATAGATCTGATCCGGCAGAACTTGGCCATCGCACTTCTACCGTCAAAGTTCGCGCCACAGAACTCACGGAACTCCGCGCTGATAAGCCTTCCGATCAGCGACGGACCGTCTCGTGTCGAGTATCTGACCTGGAGCAATTTCAATCCGAGTCCTGCATCTCAGGCATTCCTTGCTCTCGTCACTGAGAACGTCGATCTCTAGGGCCCATCACGTGTTCCAAGGGCGCTGTTCCTCTCATCGTCAGTGTGGAGATCAGCGGCATGATCGGCCGTCCCCATGTTGAATCCGATATCGGAATAGGACGCGAAGCACCAGGCGTTCTTCGAGAGCGCCATAAAGGACCTCCGGACTAGCCGAAGTCCAAAAAATGACTCTAGCGGGTTCTGGGCTGTACGTTACCGTTCCGAGGCGGCAGGCAATGGCCCCACTAGGGCCGTCCCGCACTACGATCAACCTCAAACGTGCCCTCGACGACCCACATCACGTGCCGTCGAACAAGCCTAGAGTCGCGTTACGGGCCGAGGTTTTTGGCTCCTTCTGCCGGTCGATGCAAAGCTGCTCGATAAGCAGGATCTACTTGGTTCGGTCTCCACGCTTAACCCGGTGCACGGTCCTGACATACCGGCAGCCCTAAGCGGTTCGTTTTCCCGGGTGAGGTGAGGGCTTTCGTCAGTTGAATGGTGGACTGGTACAACAGTCATCGCCCGCAATGGGGATCGGCTTTCGCACCCGTTTTTCGCACTATGTCGTCGCCAGCGGCGTCTCAATGAACGCTCACAGAGCTTAGCTGCCCCCCAGCCAAACACCCCTATCGATCCAGCAGCGTCAATGCCCCCCGATCTTGTATCGCCCCACCCCCAGGTTTGGATCAATGACCCGAATAGAACCTCCTTAACAAAGCAGAGCCACACGACGGTGTTCTTTGGTGCCCCCAATCAATCTGTATCAGCGATCGGTGTTATGTCAACTATGTATTGGACTCACTGTTTCCGAGATTGCACCATGTGTCTATAGGTCGCACGCCATGTGCTGGCGGGTCACGGCCCCTGGCCTTGAACCCTTCAAAATGGCGTGCGTTATCAAAGGAGAAATGAACATGCATTCGAAACTCTCTCGCCGGAAGCCCTTGGCCGGCGCTGTTGCCGCGTTGGCTGTGGTGACTGCTCTTGCCAGTTGCGGCACAGGCGTGTCATCGGATGCCAACTCCGCAGACAAGACCACTGGGGGCGGCGTCGCCGCCCAGCGCGCCGGGGAGCAGCTCGAGGCTCTCTACGGCAGCGGTACATACCAGGAGCCTGCCAGCGACGGTCCAAAGGGCCAGAAGGGCTATGACGTCGCGCTCGTGATCGCTGGCGTGCAGACGCCGACCGGCACCAAGGTAGCTGAAGCAGCCCAAGAGGCAACGAAGGTCCTTGGCTGGGGTCTCTCAATATACGACGGTCAATACAACCCGTCGGAATACCAAGAAGGTATCCGTCAGGCAATCGTGCAGGATGTCGATGCAATCTGGCTCTACTCGATCGACTGCCCGTTGGTGCAGACCGCGCTGGATGAGGCTAAGAAGGCCAGCATCCCTGTGTTCTCCCATGAGTCGGCAGACTGCAGTGATGTGGACCCCAAG
Organism: Paenarthrobacter sp. TA1.8; assembly: GCF_048595705.1. Classification (NCBI taxonomy): domain Bacteria; kingdom Bacillati; phylum Actinomycetota; class Actinomycetes; order Micrococcales; family Micrococcaceae; genus Paenarthrobacter; species Paenarthrobacter sp. TA1.8. The sequence continues at coordinate 2,146,356 of NZ_CP184287.1, read as the reverse complement.
TCAGAGTCCTACTTCGAACGAACCCTGCCGTTCGCGGAGGGCGACTTCTCCGATTGGGGCCAGGGCTTGGGTGAAGCTCAGGCGATCTGGCTGCTCGCGAAGCGTGGTGACGAAGCCAATATCATTGAGGTCAGTGTGCCCGAACTGGTTGTGACCAAGGCTGTTTCTGTCGGCTTCAATGCGAAAATGAAGGAGCTGTGCCCGAAGTGTGAGGTCACCACCGTAGAGGTGCAGACCGCCGACTTCGGTCCCCCGCTGCAGGAAAAAATTGCCACCGCGCTGCTGCGCAACCCCGACGCTAACGGTCTAGCCCTCTCCTATGATGACTTGGCTACGGCCGGCGGCTCAGCCGCGGTGATGGAGGCAGCACGCAACGACTCGCTGCTCGTGGTGGCTGGCACTAACTTCGCACCGACAATGGACCTGATCCGAGACGATAAGGGCTTGGACGCTGGATTCGTGTATGACGAGAACTACGCGGCGTGGGCTGCTGTCGATATGATAAACCGGTACTTCGCCGGTGCAGAAAACTCGCCGATCGGTGGTCCGGGACTCGCCGTCGTTGACGCTGACCATGGTTTGGCACCGGAGGGCAAGGACTGGACAACGAATATCGACTTCCGGACCGCCTACAAGAACAATTGGGGCGTCTCCTGAGAACCGGGCTGGGGAGAGCATTGTCCATTAACAGGGCCTTCCCCAGCCCGCGGGTTGTCCAGCGCGGTACCGACGAGGAATGCTGACCACGCTGGTCCGGCGGGAGGTGCGAGCACCGATGGAGAACTGCTGGTCCTGTGCGGGCTGACCGAGATCGGCAGGGATGCTGAGGCCGTCGTCGGCTCTGAGTGTCGTAGCCGCACCGTTGATCACGACAATCTCACCGGCCTGTTGCCGGTGAACATTGGTGGCGTTGCGATCCGGGTCAAACCACTGCCGGTGACGGTGAACCCGGCACTGCAGGCATCGCGCAGGTCGAGGAATTCCGTGGCTCGGTTGGGGTCGGCTGTCGCAGACCAGCCGAACATGTTGAACGTCGGTTCGATGGACCTGTAGTCAAAGTTTTGCGGGTGGAGGCACGTTCCGGGAGAAGGCATCCGCGAAGCGGGGCAGAGTGTCAGTAATCTGTTGTTGGAACATCTCAGGGGTGTGACAGCCCCAACTGTAGGCGCTGTACTTGTGCTGGACACCCAGTTTGATGAGGGTTTTGTTAAGGTTTGTGTTTCCGGGAAGACAACCCCACTCTCGACGGGGCAGCCGTAGGGCGTTAATGGATTTCCCAGTTCTCGGACTCCAGGGACACGGTTGCCCGTATAACCTGCAGGTCAAGACGGCCCAGATTCCCAGCGAGGTCTGTGGGTTGTGTCCGGGCCAGATCACCTCGTCGGTGACGCGTGGCCCATATATGGCGTCGGGAAGTGCCGAATCTATTGCCGGGCTGGCGGATGAAACGACGGAACCTGGAGCCCAAATGGTGTCGACGGCCCCCGACAGGCTGGTTCCGGCAACAAAGAGGTCCGGGTGGCGGCCGGCGAGCATAACGGCTCCGTACCTGCCCATCTAGTCGCCAGGAATGGCCCGGTGCGCGCGGTCATCCTTCGTACGGAAGTTCGCGTCAATGAGGGGTACCAGCTGCGTGATGACGAAGGTCTCATACATTGGCGGCCTGTCGGCGCCGTTGTACTCCAGTCGCTCCAGTACCCGAAATGATCGGCGGGCGAAATAACGATCGATGGGTAGGAGGCTGTCATGTCTTCGCCCCTGTACGCGGTACGGAACGTGCCTGGCTACCGTTGGTCCCATGCGTTTAGTAGGTGACGGGCCATTCTTGGCCCTCCGTTGTGGCTGCGTACCCACTAGGCAACATCACCTCGATCTTGACCGGCGCGGCGAAGGACGGTGAGGCGACGGTTAGCTCCATTGTCCGTTGAGTGAGCCATCGCTCGTCGATGATGGTCGTGCCCGGCACCGAGGCTGTGCCGGGTGTCGCCGGTAAATCTTCGGCGACAGAAACCTGTGCTGACACCAAGGCTGCTGCCATGCTAAGGGCCATTCCAGGCGTCACCAACGGGGTCCGGGTGGGATGGGAACACCGTGAATCATGCCGTGAAGAATTTTCATGAATTTCTCCGAGACGCCGTCGGGTTGGGAATCGTCCATGTGTTCTGAGGGTCGACATGGTCTGTGAGGGTACGGCTGACAGGGCTCTCGGAACACGGCCCTGTATCGGTTGCAGCCGCAGACACGCTCTGGCGGCGCCGTCGCCCGGCGGTTCGACATGAAGCTTGTTAGCGCGCAGCCTGCGTGGAGTACAACTAATATGTAGTTCGTTCTGTCAATGGCAGGCGGAAGCGGTCCCGGTTGTATTGTTCCGGGGCCGCTTCCTGTTTTGTCCGGGGGTCTGGGCTCTGGGTGTTCCAGCGTGTTTGGCGACGGCGTGGTCAGACTAATATTCGCGGGTTGGTTACCGCAGGGCGAGGTGTTCGGCTGGAGTTATCGCTTCTCTAGGGTCGGGCGTGGCCTTTGGGGGGGGCTGCTCATAGTTGGGTCGCGAGTTCGCTCCACGCGCAGCCGGGGATTCCCGGGGGTCCTGACCGTGGTTTCCGGACGTTTGGGGGTTGTATTGACTGGTGGTCATTTGGGTTTCGTTGGCCAGGGACCAGCACCAGCCGGCGAGTTCCCTGGCAATGGCGACGTTGGCGATGACCGGGCGTTTGCGGCGTTCTTGGTAGTTGAGCCAGCGTTCGTGGAGGCGCCGATTGCCGGCTTGGGCGCGGGTTTTGGCTGCCGGGGTGGCTTCTGCCCAGCAGGCCCGCAGTGTTGGTGAGGGTTTGTAGGGTCGGCGATGGTGCCAAGCGGCTTCGACCAGGAGCCTACGCGCGTGGGTGTTGCCGGTCTTTGTGATGGCCCCTTGTGAGCGGTGTTGGCCGGAGGAGTTCTCCGAGGGAACCAGGCCCAGGTAGGCGCCGATGGTGGACCCGGTAAAGCGGGTCCAGTCGCCGATTTCCACGGCCAGGCCAAGGGCGGTCAACGTGGAGATGCCTCTGAGGCATTCCAGGGCGCGCACTACCGGGGTGTATTCACTGTCGTAGGCGATCGCGCGGATGGCTTTATCGGCCCTGGCCCGCCGGTCCAGGGCTTCGGTGACTGATTCCAGGGCCAGGTTGTAGCTCAGCTGCAGCGCCGGTGAGTCAAAACGCTGTCGGTGGAGCCAGGCGAGGTGTTCGTGGGTCCAGGTCCTGCCGCCGGTGTAGCGGATGCCTTGACGCAGCAGCAGTTTGGAGACCCGGTGTCTGGCGCGCATCAGGTCCCCGCGGATGTCTTCGCGGGCACGGACCAGGTCCCGGGCCGCTTCCTGCGAGGGGTCCGGGACGGTGACCTCAGTGATCTGATCCAGCTTCAGCAACCGTGCCAGGTGCAGGGCATCGTTCCTGTCCGTTTTCACCCGGTCTCCGGCAGGGCGCTGGAGCTTGGAGGGGGCAGCGACCAGACAATCGACGCCCGCCGCGCGCAACGCCCGTGCGAGCGGAAAGCCGGTCGGTCCGGCCTCGTAGACCACTTTCGACGGTCCCGGTAGCGCCTGGATCCAGGCCAGAATTTCGGTGTGGTCCGGGGTCAACCGGGCCCGGACAATCTCACCGGTGACCCCGTCAATGGCACACGCGACAACGGTGAGGGCGTGGACATCCAAGCCCACGTGAGTACGCTCAAACATAGCTGGAACCTCCAAACTTCAAATGTGGCTCTGCCCCAATGGATTAAGTCTGGGGAAAACCCACGCCATCTTGAAGAGAAGGTTCCAGCCCACCGCACACCACGAACCTTCCCTTGTGCTGCCCCTTCTGACAAAGGCCCTGCTCTGCCCGGGCAAGGGCCCGGAGCGCCAAGCAGCACAAACGAACGAGGGGCATCCCAAGCTGGCGCTCCGGAACCGCCCGGGGCGACAATCAAGCCTCAGAAGGCCAACACCCCCCCGCACATATCGTCTAGCCGGCGGGGAGGCCCGAGGAACAGGCGCCAACGATGTTGGACAGCTGTGCGGGAGTGGGTTAGTGCTAAATAAACTCCCCTCTCCTAGATTGAAACTGCATAGTCATGCTGAATTCTTGCTGGGTAACGGCTGGTGTATCGGCGCTTGTCCCGCCGGCCCTAATGTGGGGTGGTTGCGTTCAGGGAGCGGCGCGTGGTTCGGGTGATGATCTCAGCGAAATCGGACCAAAGTGCTCGGGCGATTTCATGCCCCAGGCCCGGATACAGGTGCAGTTCGGCGTGAGGCAGCTGGTGCCACAGGCGCATTGTCCCTTGGTGTGATATCAGCAGGTCATCCTTGCCGTGAATCAGTGCTGCGGGCACTGTGATTTCAGGTAGCCGTTCGGTGAGGTCAGGCATCTGCCTGATGGCTTCACGTTGGCGGGGTATGCCGGACTGGTCTGGAGCCCGGTCGTACATTTGACCGGCGAGCTGGCGTTGAGCGGATTCGTCGTAGCCATAGGCCGGTGACATCGTATTCCGGTTGCCCTCCAGAAAGAACTCGATCGCTTCGTCACGGGTCCTCGGAATGAGGATGTCCCCCTCGAAGACGTTCTCGTTGATGTCCATGCGGGTGGGGGTGGTGTAGAAGAGCACCAGTCCCGCCACCACTTCCGGGTGGTTGAGAGCGACATGTTGGGCGATCAAGCCGCCCATTGATTGTCCAACGATAGTCACCTGATCGATGTCGGCGCTGTCGATAACTTCCCTGACGTCGTTGGCCATGTCCGCGATTGTGTATGTGGTGCCTTCGGGCTCGTGGCGGGAGAGTCCGATATCGCGGTTGTCCATACGCAATACTCGCAGGCCCTTGTCGGTGAGCATGGTGCAGAACTCCTCACGCCAGCCGATGAGTTGGCCGGTGTATCCCTCGAGGAGAAGGACGGGAGGTCCGTCACATGGGCCCTGGCTGTCCCAGTAAACGCCTGATGTGGTTGTGGGCATGCTTTCTACGGGATCCTTGCTTCGTTGGGTAGCGTCAACCGGCCGTGATCGACGTTGACGCGGATCGGGTCACAGATTCCGCCGACGAAGGGCTGGGTTCCGTTGGTGAGTTCGAAAGCCAAGAGGACGGGGTTGCCATCGTGGTCGATTATGCGTCCGCTGTAGAGGCTTGCTCCGCTGAGGTTGGTTGCATGGTCGAGCTCGATTTCATCGTTCCATGGTGCGGCCCAAGTACCGGTGGTTGCCCCCGTCGAGCGCCGTTCGCCGGAGATGACCTGGTCATGGGCGGAGAAAAGGATCATCGGCTGCCCATCGATGGTCAACTTCTGAAAGACCTCGAGGTGTGCGAATCCGTGGCGGGGTTCGGTGAGAGGTGGCAGCACGGTCCACGTGAGGAGGTCGGGTGATGTTGCGTGGCCTACAACGCCGCGGTCGATGGAGAGGCCGGTGTTGGCCCGCGCGGTGATGAGCATGTGCCATAGCCCTGCGTCGTCCCGGTACACCCACGGGTCACGCCAGGCCTCCTCGGGCCAATCAGAGTCTCCGAGCGTTTCGTACCAGCGCTGGTCGGCGCGCAACGCGAAGGAAGGGGCCTTGGTCCACGTGTGGAGGTCCGTTGACACCGCCATCGTGATGACTTCGATGTTGGAGGTTGTGTCCGCGGAGAGGAACGTGGAACCGGTATAGAACATGAACCAGGTGCCGTCGTCACCGCGGACAATGGAGCCGGTCCAGGTCGCCGTCGCGTCAACCGACCCGGGGGGCCCGGGATTTAGGACAGCACCGTGTTCTGTCCAGTTGCTCAGATCGGTGGACGTTGCATGTCCGACGGTGGCATTCCGGTGCCTCAGTTCAGGGTCATCGAGGGATTTGGGCGCCTGTAGGTAGTAAAGGTGGTGGGTGTTCTCGTGCTGGATGTGCCAGAAGTCCCAGATCCATCGATCAACGGGTGTGAGTGCCAAAATGTGTCCTAACTTGGGCTTTGCAGTATTACGCGCCGGTGACCGCGTGGCGGTCTGCGTGCTCGATCAGCTGGGCAATGGCCTCATCCCGCCAGGCGGCGGCTTCCGGGAGCAGCTTGGTGAACTGCGAGGACCCGTGGACATGGCCGGCACCCATCGTGAGGGTCGCTTTGCTGCCTGCTGCGTTGAGCTTCTCGGCGTAGCGCGCTCCGTCATCTTGCAGCGGGTCGAACTCGGAGGTCATGATGTGGGCAGGCGGCAGTCCGGACAAGTCCTGTGCCAGCAGCGGGGAGGCGTACTCATTCGTCGCGTCCTCGGGGGCGGGAAGATAGCCATCGAGACAGACTTGCAGCTCGGCCCGGGACAGCGGGTACTCCCCCGTCCCGTACTTCTCGACCGAGGGGCTGCTCGCGGTCAGATCCAAAGCGGGAACCTCCAAGAGCTGGAAGGTGATCGCAGGGCCGTTTTCGTTTCGGGCCTTCAGCGTAATAGCGGCGGCGAGGTTCGCGCCCGCCGATCCGCCGCCGACGGTGACACGGGTGGGATCGGCATCGAAGTCTGCGGCGTGCTCGACAATCCATTCCAGCGCGGCGTAGGAGTCGTTCAACGGGCCAGGGAACTTGTGTTCGGGCGCCAGGCGGTATTCGACGGCGACGCTCACAAAGCCGGCCAGAGCGGTCCGTTCACGGCACACGATATCTACAAAGGGATCATCAATTGTGCCGAACATCCAACCACCGCCATGGTAGTAGAGGTGGATAGGGTGCGGCCCAGAGTGTTTCGGTTGGTAAATGCGCACAGTAATGTGGCCGCCGTCGACCTCTACCAAGGCCTCGGTGATGGTGCCTACCTCGCGGGGTTCTTCGGCAACGGCGGCAGCCAGGGCCGTGGCGCCGTCGTTGCCGGCCTGCCGCTGGCCCTCAAGGCTCATTTCCTTGAGTGATGCTTGTTTCGGAATACTGCCGAGCAGGGCTTTAAGAGCGGGAATGACGGGCATGAGAGAGTCCTTCGTGATTCGGTAGGTTTTTTGCGGAGGTGTTGGCTAAGAAGCCGCAGCGGATGAGGTTGGGCGTTGACGCTGCCGCTGGCGGTGCGGGTCAGCGATTGGTGCGGCCATCAGGAGAGCCTTCGTGTAAGGGTCCGCCGGCGCGGTGGTGACCAGTTGGGTTGGCCCTGATTCTTTGATGGCGCCCCGGTAGAGCACGGTGACTTCGTGGCAGATGTGTTTGACCACCGACATGTCGTGGCTGATGAACAGGTAGCTCAGGCCACGCTCACGCTGTAGGTCGGAGAGTAGGTTGAGCACCTGGGCTTGCACGGAAAGATCCAGCGCACTCACGGCTTCGTCGCAGACGACGATTTCAGGGTTGGTGATCAGCGCCCGTGCGATGGAGATGCGCTGCCGCTGGCCACCGGAGAACTGGCGGGGACGCCGGGAGCCGGCGTCAGGTTCCATGCCTACAGCGGTTAGGACTTCGGCCACACGGGCGTTTACGTCTACCTCGCCCAGCATGTTCTGCGCCTTCAAGGGCTCAATCAGGCTACGGCGGATGGTGAAAGATGGGTTCAGAGAGGTGTTCGGGTCCTGGAAGACCGCCTGCATGGATCTACCAAGCCTCCGTCGGTCTTTACCGGCCAGGTGGGTGATGTCCCGGCCGAGCAGTTCCACACGGCCGGTGGTGATGGGCACGAGTCCGAGGATGGCTTTGGCGAGCGTTGATTTTCCTGAGCCGGATTCCCCGACCAGTCCGACAGTGGTGCCGCGGGGAATGCGTACACTGACGTTGTCGAGTGCTGTGAAGTTCAGGCGTCCACGACGGTACTGGACAGTGATGTTCTCGGCGACGAGCACCGGAGGCGTGGTCTGGTTCATCGGTCCAACACTCCTTCGCTGGCAAGTTCTTCGGCACGGATGCAACGGGTGACAGAGCCTGACGGGACGATACGCAGTGGCAGAGGCCCATCCACGCACGCATCGATGGCGAAGGGGCAGCGGCCGGCGAAGCGGCATCCGGTGGGCCAGTTTCCGGGAGCGGGTACACGTCCCGGAATTGTTTCCAGTCGTTCCCCGAGCGGAGACACGCTGGGGTCCGCGGCCAGCAGGGCCGCGGTGTAAGGAAAACTGGGCGCCTTGAACACGGTGTACACGTCGCCCATTTCCACGACCTCGCCGGCGTACATGACCACTGCCCGATCAGCGATGTCAGCGACGACGCCCCAGTTGTGGGTGATGATGAGCACGCTCATTTGGGTAGACCGCTGCAAATCACGAAGAAGGTGGAGAATTTCCGCCTGCACAGTGACATCAAGAGCGGTGGTGGGTTCATCAGCGATGATCAATCGGGGGCGGCCGGCCAGCGCGAGGGCGATGTTGACCCGTTGCGCCATTCCACCGGAGATCTCATGCGGGTAGAGCTTGAGTACCCGTCCTGGGTCGGTGATCTGCACCTGCTGCAGCAGCTCTTGGGTGCGTTCCTTGAGCTTCGGCGACGACAGCTTCTCGTGCCGGAGGATCACCTCGCGCAGGTGGCTCTCGATCGTGTGCGTGGGATCGAGGCTTCCGAGCGCATCCTGGGCGACGTAACCAATGCCTCGTCCTCGGACCGCGGCGTAGGCCTGCGGGCCTCCTGCCAGAAGATCGACGCCGTCGAAGACGACGCTGCCCCCGCCGACGTGCAGTCCGGGCGGCAGCAACCCGAGGGTAGCAAGGGCTGTCACCGATTTGCCGCAGCCCGATTCGCCGACGACGGCGACGATTTCCCCTTGGCCCACGATGAAGGTCGCATCGTCGACGAGCCTCACCTCATTGGCGAGTGACACCTGCAGGTTGTGGACCTGTAGAAGATGACCTTCGGTGTGGAGGTCCAGCTTCTCGGTGGCCGGGACAACGGTAGCGGTTCGGCGACGGCGGCGAACGGTCGTTGATGACTCATCGGACGTGGCGTCCCGGATAGCGTCACCGAGGAGCCCGAACGCCATGACGGTGAGGATGATGATCAGACCGGGTGGCACCAGCGGCCACGAGGTGAGCGAGATGACCGTGGATGCTTCACCGATCATCCCACCCCAGGTAGGCCGGTCTCCATCGGAAAGCAGTCCCAGAAAGGCCAACGCGGCCTGGACCACCAAGGCGGCGCCGATGAACACCGAAGCCTGGACGAGGATGGAGCCCAAGGCGCGGCGCACGAGGTGCGTGGCCATGATGTTCACCGGTTTCACGCCGGCGACGGTGGCGGCGGTGACGAACGCTTCTTCCCTGACCACCAAGGTCACGCCCCGCACGACGCGGATTAAGCCCGGTGAACCCAGGACACCCAGGGTGGTCATTGCCGCTACGGGGTTGGACGAAAAGACTGCCAGGACGACCAGCAAGATGATGACGGCCGGGATGGACATGGCAATCTCAGCGACGCGGCTGATGATGCTGTCGATACGTCCGCCCCGGTAACCGGCGATGATGCCAAGCGGAACTCCCAGGAGAAGGAAGACCGCCAGCGCGACCAGGGCGTACCCGAGGGACGGAACAGTCGCGTAGAGGAGCCTGCTCAGGATGTCACGGCCCAGCGTGTCCGCGCCTAGCCAGTGGGTGCTGCTGGGACCGGTGAGGGTTACCAGCAGGTCCTGCTTCCCTGCCGGGAAGGGGGCGATCACTGGCGCGAGTACACCGAGTATCACGACCAGCAGAATGAATAAGCTGGCGATCACCCCAAGGGGTTGGCCTTTCCAGGCTCGACCCAGCCAGGATGGGCGCTTGGGTGCTCCGCCGGATGGGGAATGGTTTGATTGGGTGGGTGTTGTCGCTGTCATTGAACTCTCACACGTGGGTTGAAGTAGCCGTACGCGAGGTCGACAATCAGGTTGACGACAATCGTGATGAGCGTGAAGTAGACGACCACCCCTTGGATCAGGGGCAGATCGCGGGAGGCGGTGGCCTGCACCGCGGTGCTGCCCAGCCCGGGGATGGCAAAGATGGTTTCGATGGCCACGGTGCCGCCGAGGGCTCCCACGAAGACAAGTCCGATGACCGTCAGGATCGGCACTGCTGCGTTGCGCAGGGCGTGCCGGTAGATGATGGAGCTTTCTTTGACTGCGGCCGCGCGCAGGGTGCGCACATAGGTTCCGTCCAGGGCCGTTGCCATCGAGTCCCGGGTCTGTTTAGCGATGCGTGACAGTGCAGGGAGGGACAACGTGATGATCGGAAGGATGAGCGATTGGGCCCAGAGTCCGGGATCATCGGTGAGCGAGACGTACCCGGTCGGTGGCAGGAGCCTGAGTTGCACGGCGAAGATGACGACCAACACCAGGCCCAGCCAGAAGTCCGGGATGGCCAGGGCGAGAATCGAGGAGGAGTCAACGATACGTCCGAGGGCTCCGCGGCGTGCTGCGCGGATGCCCATCGCTATCCCGATCACCGAGGCCACGAGTGTGGCCCCGACGATCAGGGACAGGGAGGGCTCAAGCCGTGCATTAAGAAGTTCCGTCACCGGCTGCCGACTGATCAACGACGTTCCCAGGTCTCCGTGAAGCGCGCCTGTCAGCCAGTTCCAGTACTGCTGCCACAGTGGGAGGTTTAGCCCCAGTTCTTCCCGCGCTGCAGCAAGCTGGGCCGCGGTGGCGTTGGGTCCAAGCAGGGCCCTGGCCGCGTCGCCGGGAAGAAACGGGATGAGGACAAACGAGATCATGGACGCGATGAGCGCCAATGGAATCGACAGCGCCAATCGGCGCAGGATCAACCTAAGCACGGGTCAGTGACTTTCTTATTCGGTGGGGCGCAGGTCGGTGACCAGCGGGACTCCGGCGTTCGCGGATGTTGCATCGAAACCGGTCAGACCAGAGGCGAGGTAGTAGCTCAGCGGAGCGCCGACGACCGGGATGGTCCATGCTTGGTCCATAAGCCGTTCATTGATCTGCTGCTGCAGCGCGGCACCTGACTTTTCATCAGCGACGCGGTACTGGTTGTAAAGTTCATCGAGCTTGGGATCGACCGTCTTGAACCAATTGAAGGGCCCGGCAGGGTTAACGAAACCTGAGTAAAGCGTGTTCATATCTGCCAGCCCGTATCCGATGACCGCTGCCGGGTATTTCCCTGAAACCATCGCCGTGAAGTAGTCCGGAGCGGATGCTTGAGTGGTGAGCTCAAGTTTGACGCCGACCTGCTCAAGCTGCCCGCCGACTGCCTGGGTCAGTTTGTCGAGTCCCGCGAGCGAGGTCGTAAGAACCGGCAACGTGAACCCGTCCTTGTAACCGGCTTCCGCGAGCAGAGCCTTCGCGGCGTCGGGATCGTATTTGTACTTCTCGTTGAAGTCCTTGTCGTAGGCCGCTTGGCCATCCAGAGCGTACTGCGAGAGCGCAAGGTCCTCGGAACCGTAGAGCGCCTTCGCGATCGCCTTGCGGTCCACGGCCATATTCAGGGCCTGCCGGACCCTGACATCACTCAGCGGCTTGGAGACTTTCCCCTCCCGGTCGGCGAGATTGATTCCTGACAGGGCCTGGGGCGGTGCGACGACCTGCAGCCCTGCAGCGCGGGCTGCCGGAAGGGTCGTAGCGTCACCGAGAGCGGCCTGGACCTGACCGGCCTGCATTGCCTGCACCGTGGACGACGGGTTTGCGATCACGCGCACTGTCACGGTGTTGAAGTGCTGACGCTCCGGGCTCCAGTATTTGGGGTTCTTCACGAACGTGTAGTGATCCCCGGCGACTGTCTGGGCGGCGTCGAGCATGTACGGGCCAGCCCCGGCTGTGGCCGTGTCAAGCGAGGCAGGATTATCCAGGGACGCCGGGCTAATCAGGTAGCCCGCGCCGAAGGCCTGAGCGAAGTAGAAGGTCAGCCCCGGATCAGGGCGGGACAGGGTCAGGCGGACCGTCAAAGGGTCCATGACCTCGACGGTCTGCACCGACGCCAACAAGGTCGACGGGGTTCCGAGGGTCTGGGCGCGCAGATAGTCGAGGTTCTTCTTCAGTGCCGCGGCATCCAGAGCTGTGCCATCGCTGAACGTAAGGTCCTGACGAAGCGTGAGCTCGTAGGACTTGTTGCCCTCGCCGACGTAGCCCCACTTCTCAGCCAGCCCGGCAGTGAACGTGCCGTCGCCTTTCATGATGACCAGGGGGTCATAGGCCCACTGGTACAAAGGCGAGTAGGCCGGATCACCAATTGCGGGGTTCAGCGACGGCGGGACCACCGACGTGGCGAAGGTGACGGTATCGGCGTCGTACGGCTTTCCTGTCGTCGTAGTCGTGCCACCTCCGCTGGTGGAGCAGCCCGTTACCGCGATACCAAGCACCATCACACCAGCTGCAAGCACTGTGCCCCGGCGTGCAGGTGTCGGCTTCAGGGTTCCTTCTACGCGCCCCGGGGATCCTCCTGCAAAGAAGGACCTGATTCGGGCGCTTAACCGCTGATTTGTGGTCTTGTCCACTGGCGACGTGGCCCGTGAGCTGGATCGTGTGGATACGGTTTCGTCGGCACCGTTCACTTGCACTTCGTCCATTTTCATCCTCCGTTGGAATCCCATACCCGGCACCACTGCCGGGCTAAATGGATTTAGCAAAAAGATGACACGTGCTTTAGGTCACTGTCAAGCCCCTGAGGTAATTTCCCTGAATTAGGGGGTGATGGCTCGCCGGGTTGAGTCCCGGTGCCGAAGGTGCATTTGCTCGAGGTGCTCGCCGGCCGCTGCTGCCTGCACGTCGAGGGCGATCTCCACGGCCCGGCGACCCATGGCCTCGAAGGGGAGGGCCACGGTCGTCAGCTGCGGCCTCAGAACCGAGACGATGTCGTCGTCATCGAAGGAGACGATGGAAACATCGTCGGGAATCATGAGGCCCTCCTGGCGGAAGCCTTCGTAGGCCCCCGCCGCGAGGGTGTCGTTGAGCGCGACCACGGCGGTGACCGGTCCGTGCTCCTCGACCGCCCGGCTCGCGGTATCCAGGCCCGTCTCGAAGTCCCATACAGGTCGGTCGAGGGCCACCTGAACGACCTCCACCCCGGCCCTCGAAAACTCCGAGAGGAGACTTTCGATGCGTCGCTGCACTGGGACAGTCCAGTACTCCGGTTCGGAGGTGCCTAGGATGTGTACGCGACGATGGCCAAGGTCGATGAGGTGTCTGGCAGCCTGCCGTCCGCCGTTTTCCTCATCGGGCAGGATCGAGCGGTACTCCCCCGGGCCCGCGCTGCCGTTGAGGACGACGAGTGGAACAGGCAGTTGACGTTCGGGCATCATGATCGTTCCGGTCACCGTAGCAAGGATCAGCGCGTCGACTTGGCGGTCCAGCAGAGCCTCGATGGCTAGTTCCTGTTCCCGCAGGTCGCCTTCGGTCTCCGTTACGAAGAGCGTGTGATCCCGTTCTCGAGCAGCCCTCAGGGCTCCGCGGATCATCGGCCCTGCGTAGCGCGTGGATGCAATGCGATCAGAAACAAAACCGATGGTCGCGGATTTATCCATGCGCAGACCACGCGCCATCAGGTTCGGCCTGTAGTTCAAGGCCTCGGCCGCTTCAAAGACCCGCCGTCGGGCGTCGACGCTCAACCTGGTGTTCTCCCGCCCGTTGAGGATCAGCGAAGCGGCCGTCCGGGACACGCCCGCCCGTTCGGCGACGTCGGCCAGCGTAATTCGGGGACTCATTGCTCCATTCTCGCCGGTCATGCGTACCTACGATGGCAGGTCTTGACAGATTTCAAGAAGAACATGAGACTAGTATTCGCTAAATCCATTTAGCTTCCAAGCTTTCTCCACCCTTTTCATGAAAGGTAATTCATGCTCGACGTCAGCGGGGACGTTGCCCCGGGGTTCGGCCCTGTTGCGGACGCCTTCAGAGAGAACTTTCAAAGTCATAGCGACATCGGCGCGGCCTGCGCAGTTGTCGTTGACGGGGCAAAAGTGGTGGACCTGTTCGCAGGACGCTCCCGACCGGACACGGTATGGACAACCGCAACGCGCAGCGTCGTCTTTTCCGTGAGCAAGGGCATCACAGCTATCTGCCTCATCATGGCATCCGAGCGACAATACCTTGACCTCGATCTTCCCGTGGCCCAGTACTGGCCGGAATTTGCAGCCCACGGTAAAGACCGGATTACTGTCCGGCAGCTTCTCGCCCACAGGGCCGGGCTCGTCTATCCCGCCATCCCGCTGTCTCCTGCGGACATCCAAGACTGGACGCCAACGGCCGAGGTTCTGGCCGCCCAGGCACCCGAGTGGCAACCCGATGAAACCTTCGCCTACCACCCCATCACCATGGGATTTTTGGCCGGGGAAGTACTGCGACGCACCACAGGCCTGAAGCCCTCCGAATGGCTCGAAAAATACGTCACAGCGCCCTTGGGCCTGACGATGACTTTTGGTGCCGACGGTAACAGTCCCGATTTCGCGCCGATCATCCCTCCGGTGGTGGAAGGAGCTGTTCCCTATCCTCCGGACGAACTGGTCGTGGCTGAGAAGGCGATGACCATGTCCGGTGCTTACGAGGCAGACTTCTTCAATGGTGCTAACGGGGATGTATTTTTGGGGAGTGAAAGCCCCGGGGCGAACCTCGTGTCCACCGCCCGGGATCTGGCTCGCCTGTATGGTGCCACGGTCGCTGATGTCGACGGAACCCGCCTGCTGGAGGATGATTCCATTGACCGGGCAACCCGGCCGCTCTCGCAGGGACAACCGTTCTACGGGGCCGACGAGGGCAATATCTGGGGCACCGGATTCATGCTCCACTCGCGACGTCGCGGCATGGCCGGACCTGGCAGCTTCGGGCACGATGGAGCCGGCGGCCAGCTGGCCTTCGCCAGCCCGAAACACCGACTCGGGTTCGCCTACCAAACGGTCCAGGCAGGACTGCAGACCGACTTAAGGGCGGAGCTGCTCTCGCGGGCTCTTCGTGAGTGTCTTTAGCCAGACTCCCCCCGCCCGGAGCGGCGCCCAAGCACCCAGGGTCCTTTAGAGGCAAGAGGCGTCATTAGGCCACGAACCACAACAAAATGGTTGCGGTCTGGCATCCATCAACACCCGTTACGAGTGCATTCCCACTCCTTGACGGGCCCGGCCAGATGCTTCCCCGGCTCGCACTGAAGTGCCCCAGTAGAAGCGACTGACGTTCGTGGAATTCGATGAGGCGGCTAACAGCGTTGTGGGGGGCCTGAGCTCCCGTGGGATCACGGCCGACGGTCGTCGACATTCTCGCCAGAATGGCTGGGCATGGATCGTCTATTACCACGCGATCTTGATAGTCGGCGAGGTCGTGACCCTCTTGACGTCACGCTTACCGCCGACGAAGCCAGAGCAGTCCTCAACGACGCCGGCGCCAAAGCCCCGATCGCATCAGCAGACGCACCGTTCCGTTGTCCTCAACTGTGCCCCCACGGCCACGATGCACGGTCGGGAAAAGACGACGCTGTAGTCTCCGCGCTGCGTGTGTAGGGGCACGCAGTCACCAACAAACGATGATGAACGTGGGCAGGGGTCCGGTTCTGATGCGTCGTTGCGTGCGGCCCTCCGTCCCGAGCCGGTTGCTGTATGGTGTTGCCGCGTTCAGCCGTGGGGTGCCATCGCGTGGTGCTCCGTCGAAGGGCGTGCAGGCCTGGGAATCTGGACCCCGGAAGTGCGTTCGATGGCGTGGTCGAGGCGGTCATCGATGCTTGCAACGAGTCGCACGACGAGAGTTTCGAGCAGTTCGAAGTCTCCGTCGTTCCAGTCCTGGAAGATTGCTTCGTAGGCTTGGCTCGAGACCGCGACAATGCGCTTGGCGACTTCCCGTCCTGCGGGGGTAAGCCCCACTACGCTTTGCCTACCGTCTTCGGGGTCCGGCATGCGCCCGACAAGTCCTGCTATCTCGAGCCGACGGACTATCTTGCTGACGTTCGACCTGCCCGTACCAATGGCATCCGCCATGTCGGTGGGACGTGCGGTCGTGCGGTAGATCAGCTGGTTCAGCAGCAAGAACGCGGGCATATCCTCCGGCAGGGGGAACCCGCTTTGGACCATGATTCCTTCACGCACTGCGGTGGAGTTCATAGCCGTGACGAGCGCCTGCAGGGCAACCGAGAAATCGACACCCCTGCCGTGAAGAAGGGGCGCCGAACTAATTTCAACGTCCCGTAAGTCAACGCTCTCTTGCGGTCTCCTGGCCATGAACTCATTATGCACACAGGGCGCGCCAAAGAAATGATTGTCTTCAGGACAATCATGGTTTACAGTGACATAAGTCGCAAAAATGATTCGTTTCAATGACGCGGCGCATATCGGTCTTCCGATCCCTCATCTTCAAAGGAGAAGCTAGTGCCTCAACTCACTTCGGATCGCGCTACCCGCCCCTGGTGGACAGCGGTTGTTTCGGGAATGGCTTCGTACATCGATGCTGCCGCGATCGTTAGCTTCGGAACCGCCATGGTCCTCTACCAAGCCGTCCTGGGCCTGACCCCGGGCGAGATCGGTCTGGCCTCCGGCGGTCTTACGCTCGGCATTGCGTTCGGCGCCATCATCGGCGGACGGATGGGTGACCGTTTCGGACGCAGACCGGTCTTCACCGTCACGATGGTCCTCATCATCGCGGCTGCGCTGGCTCTTGCGTTCGCTGGTTCTTTCCCTGTGATCATGACTGCGGCTCTTCTGCTGGGTCTTGGTACCGGAGCGGACCTGCCGGTGTCGTTGTCCACGATTTCCGAGGCAGCATCGGATGAGAACCGCGGGAAGCTCATCGGGTTTTCCCATTTGTTGTGGGCAGCGGGCATCATCGCGTGTTCCTTCCTCAGCGCAGGCGTCGCCAGCCTGGGAAAACTAGGCGCGCAGATCCTGTTCTTCCACATCGCCATCGTGGCCGTACTAGTCCTGATCGGCCGGTTGACCATCCCCGAGTCCAGCACCTGGCTGATCGCCCGCGATGAACGCCGCCGGGGCATCAAGACCATCCGTGCGGACCGTGCTTCGGTCAAGGACCTGCTGCGGGGCTCCTACCGCACCCCGTTCCTGACACTGCTTGGCTTCTACGCTCTCACTAACCTCGCCGCGAACACCGGCGGCCAGTTCGGCTCCTACCTGCTGGTCAACGCTGGCGGCGTAGACCTGCAAACCGCGACTCTGATCGGCCTGCCTTTCATTCCTCTGGGCATCGTCGGTGCACTCTGGTTCATGAAGATCGCTGACTCCTCCAAGCGGTTCACCTACTTCAAAGTTGGTGCTATCTGCTGGGTTGCCTCCCAGTTGGTCTACGTCGTCTTCGGCATCAGCCTGACGACGGCGATCATTGCCGGCCTCATAGGACTTGTGGGCAGTTCCTTCGCTTCCGAGGGAATCATGAAGGTCTGGACCCAGGAGCAGTTCCCCACCCTGCTGCGCACCACCGCCCAGGGCACCATCATCGCCGTCGCACGACTGTTCGCCGCTCTCCTGGCCACCGTTACTCCACTGCTGGTGGCACTGAGCCCGAACCTCTTCTACCTGTTCCTGGCGATTGTCATCGCCGCCGGCTGCGGGATCGCGTGGAAGGTGTTCCGGACCCGCGACCGTCACGACGAATTCGATACCGAAGCACAGAAAGACGTGGTCCCCGTCGCATGAGCACCACCGCACTAGCCGAGACGTCCACCCCGCAATTCACCAGGCGCGGAGACGGTGCGTTCATTTGCGCGCCTGCCACCCTGCCCAATCAGGCGCCGTACTTTCGCCGTGAGTTCATGGCTGAGGAAGGGTTGGTACGAGCAACACTTTCGGTGACCGCATTAGGAATCGTTGAGCCCTACCTCAACGGCTCCCGGGTAGGAGAGGAAATGCTCTCCCCTGGGTGGACTTCCTACCGCCACCGCGTGATGGTCACGACCATCGACGTCACCCCCGAAATCCACCCCGGGCCTAACACAGTAGGTGCGATCGTGGGCGAGGGCTGGGCCGTGGGGCGGCTCGGATGGGAATGGCAACGCCAACTTTATGCCGAGCAGCCAGCGCTGTTCCTTGAACTTGAGCTGGACTACGGCGACCACACAGTGGTTATCGGCACCGACGAGGCCTTCCGCGTTGGCACCGGAGCGGTGCTGGCGAACAGCATCTACGACGGCGAGACCTACGACGCACAACTGGAACCGGCCGGGTGGAGTGAACCCGGTTTCGATGACACCGCGTGGACCCATGCTCGCACTGTTGCTTGGGACCTCAACACCCTTGCGATCCCGACGGCCCCGCCGATCCGTCGCATCGAAGAACTCGCTCCCGCGGCGATCCTGACCAGCCCCTCCGGGAAAGTCATTGTTGACTTCGGCCAAAACATCTCCGGTTGGGTGCGACTCACCGTCGACGGCGAGGCAGGACGTGAGGTCACGATCCGCCACGCGGAGATCCTCACTCCCGGCGGCGAGCTCGAAACCGAAACGAACCGCACGGCCGAGGCGACCGACCGGTACATCCTGCGCGGCGGTTCAACCGAGACGTGGGAACCGCGCTTCACGTTCCACGGTTTCCGTTACGCCCAACTCGACGGATGGCCCGGTGAGCTAACCGCTGATGCCATCAGCGCCGTCGTCGTCCACAGTGACATGGTCCGCACCGGCTGGTTCGAAACCTCGAACCCCCTGGTGAACCAGCTGCACTCCAACGTCATCTGGTCCATGCGGGACAACTTCGTTGGCGTGCCGACGGACTGTCCCCAGCGGGACGAGAGACTTGGGTGGACCGGTGACATCAACGCGTTCGCCCCCACAGCAGCATATCTCTACGACGTTCGCGGAGTGCTCGGTTCCTGGCTTCAGGACCTGGCCGCGGAACAACGGGAAAAAGGCTATGTCCCCTGGGTGGTCCCCGACGCACTGTCCCAGCCATCCACACCTACCGCTTTATGGAGCGACGTCGCAGTCAGCCTTCCGTGGACGCTCTACCAGGAGTACGGCGACCCCGACATCCTCCGCAGCAGCTACTCATCGATGACCACCTTCATCCGACAAGTAGCGGCGTTGCTCGATGAAGCAGGACTGTGGAGCTCAGGGTTCCAGTTTGGTGATTGGCTGGACCCCGACGCCCCAATAAGCAACCCAGCCGCAGCGAAGACCGACCGCCACCTGGTCGCTGCAGCGTTCCTCTGCAAATCGACCCGCGAAATGGCCGCCACCGCGCAACTGCTGGGCCACGACCAGGACGCAGCCGAATTCTTCGCCCTGGCCACGCGTGTGCGCAATGCATTCCGACATGAATACGTCACCTCCGCCGGCCGCCTGGTCACCGAGACCGCGACGGCCTACGCCCTCGCCATCACCTTCGACATCCTCGATACTGACCAGCTACACAAGGCGGGCAGCCGCCTGGCAGAAATCGTCGCCCAACGCGGATACCGGATATCAACCGGGTTCGCGGGAACACCCCTTGTCACCGACGCGCTCAGCACCACCGGGCACACCGATACCGCCTACCGGCTCCTCCTCGAAGAAGACTGCCCTTCCTTCCTGTACCCCGTAACTATGGGAGCCACCACCATTTGGGAACGATGGGACTCCGTCCTCCCCGACGGAACCATCAACGCCACTGGAATGACCTCCCTGAACCACTACGCGCTAGGCGCCGTGGCCGACTGGCTGCACAGGGTTGTGGGCGGGCTGCAACGCACCGAACCCGGATACAAACGGATCCGCATCGCCCCGCAGCCCGGCGGAGGGCTCACCCGGGCCCGCGCCGCACACGACACACAGCACGGACGGATCGAAGTATCTTGGGAGATCCAGGGCGGCGAAATCTGCGTGGAGGCCACCATTCCGCAGGGCACTCAAGCCGACGTCGTACTCCCCTTCCATCCTCATGAGGGAGAACTCACCGTTGACGAGGGCCGTCACAGCTGGCGATACCCGGCACCCTCCGAATACGGGGCCCTCACCGAGGTGACTATGGATTCTCCCATCAGGGACCTGGCCAAAAACGAGGCAACGTGGCAGGCCGTCATGACCGTACTGCAGCGGTACTTCCCCGGCATTCCACTCGATGCCTCCGCCCCCGAAGCTGCCGCAATGTCCCTGAACATACTCCTCGAACACGTCCCCGGCGTCTCGACCGAACTCGAGAACGACCTCAAAAACGCGCTGTCAACAACAGGCATCTGATACACAACAACGATTAATTTCAACCGGGCCATCCCCTTAAGGCGATGCCTGCAAGAAGGAGTTACCATGCACCAGCTCATCGCGGAGATGACACTCGAAGAAAAGGCTGGGCTCGTTTCCGGTGCCGCGTTCTGGAGCACCCGCCCGGTTGAACGGCTGAGCATTCCTGCTGTCACCATGACGGACGGCCCACACGGAGTCCGGATGCAGCGGCAGTCCGCCGACCACTTGGGCCTGAATGCCAGCGAACCAGCCACATGCTTCCCCACGGCCAGCTCGACCGGCTCCACGTGGAATCCGGAACTCCTCGCAGAAATGGGTGAAGCCCTTGCGCACGAAAGTCGCGCCCTCGGCGTCGACATCCTCCTGGGCCCGGGCGTAAACATCAAACGTTCACCCCTATGCGGCCGCAACTTTGAATACTTCTCCGAAGACCCTTTCCACGCCGGGGTCATGGGGGCCGCGTTCGTGCGGGGAGTGCAGTCCCAAGGCGTCGGCACCTCGCTCAAACACTTCGCGGCCAACAACCAGGAAACCGATCGGATGCGGATCGACGCCCAGGTCGACGAACGTACCCTCCGCGAGATCTACTTCCCCGCGTTCGAACGCATTATCCGTGAAGCAGCTCCGACAACCGTGATGTGCTCCTACAACAAAGTCAATGGCTTACACGCATCACAGAACTCGTGGCTGCTCACTGACATGCTCCGCAAGGAGTGGGGCTTCAACGGATACGTCGTCTCTGACTGGGGAGCCGTTGGTGACCCGGTAGCCGCCGTCGCCGCAGGCCTCGATCTCGAAATGCCCAGCACCGGGGATCGCAGCGTCAACGCAATCATTGAAGCGGTAAACTCCGGGGTACTGGACGAGTCTCTTCTGGATTTGGCCGTTTCCCGAATCCTCACCGTTCACGAAAACCTCCTCAGTACCCGCACTTCCGCCCCTGTCGTCGACTTCGACGCACACCACGCCCTCGCAGGCAGAATCGCCGCGGAAGGCACCGTTCTCTTGTCCAACGAGGGACACCTGCTTCCGCTGTCCGCCGCCGAAGGCGACACGATCGCCGTCATCGGTGAATTCGCACGAACACCCCGTTACCAAGGCGCCGGAAGCTCACACGTAAACCCCACCCGCCTTGATGACGCACTGACAGCAATCCAGGCAGCAACAACCAGAACGGTTGAGTTCGCGGCAGGCTTCACCTTTGACGGCGACCGCAACGAACAACTTCACGCAGAGGCCATCGCTCTCGCAGCCCGGTCCAGCGTGGTGGTGATGTTCCTCGGGCTGCCGCTACAAAATGAATCAGAAGGTTTCGACCGCTCGCATATCCTGCTGCCGGAAACCCAGCGGAACCTGCTGGATGCAATCGCACGCGTCAACCGGAATATCGTGGTCATCCTCAGCAACGGCGGTGCCGTCAGCCTTCAGGGAATAATCGGAACCGCGCCCTCCATCCTGGAAATGTGGCTTGGAGGTCAAGCCTCCGGGACCGCCGCCGCGGACCTTATTTTCGGAACAGCGCAGCCTGGCGGGCGCCTCGCCGAGACAATCCCGCACTCACTGGCCCAAACCCCGGCCTTCGTGAACTGGCCCGGCGAAAACGGCGTCGTCAGGTACGGAGAGGGCCTCTACGTCGGTTACCGCTGGTACGACCACACGGAGCAGGACGTCGCGTTCCCCTTCGGCTACGGCCTCAGCTATACCACGTTCAACTGCATCAGCATGACCGTGACTGTTCCCGACAACACAAAAGCCCAAGCCTCCGTCGAGATCTCAGTAACGAACGCCGGCAACCGGGCCGGAGCCGAAGTGGTCCAGGTCTACGTCACCGACAACGAGGCTTCCGTCAGCCGACCTCGCAGAGAACTCAAAGGCTTCACGAAAGTATGGCTCGAGCCCGGCGAGGTAAAGAACCTGCTCGTCGAACTGGACGAACGCGCGTTCGCCTTCTGGGGAACCGCCGGTTGGACCGTCGAACCCGGCACATTCACGATCCACGCCGGACCGAACTCCCGCGATCTTCCGCTGGCCGAAGTCCTCACGCTGAACGTGCCACAACAATCGACGATCCTCGACACAGAGTCGACACTCCAAGAATGGGCTAGCCACCCCGCCGGCCTTACAGTTTTGAAGCAGGCGATGATCCGCATGGGACAGTCGGCGGACGCACTCACCAACGAAGAATCGCTTCCCATCTTTGGTTCCATGCCGCTGCGCACCATCCTTGGATTCGCCCAGCAAGCCAACGCTGTTGAGTTCGACGTTGATGAAGCCCTCGCCAATCTTTTGTCTGCAGTCGAGAGCGCCTAGTTTCAGAGAGATCTCATAGCTTTTCAAACCGGTGACTTGCTGACGGGAAATGTTTGTTCTCGGACCGGAATTAGTGGGACTCTAGTGGATAGATGCGAGAACTCCGCCGAGGCGCTTGTTTCCAGAGTTCCAACCGTCGGTCCCCGTGGCCCGATATATCGTTTCCATGGACGGCTTGAATGATTCCATCAAAACATTGGGTAGGCGCAGGGTATACAAAGTCCGTGATTGCGACAGGGAGCCGATGGACCGAGACAGTATCGACATGATTCTCGAGCAGTGGAAGAGTATCCGCCCCGACCTCGATGCAAGTTCAATGGAAGTTATCGACCGACTCAGCAGGGCCTCTCGCTTGTCCTCGTTGGGCGTGCAAAAAGACCTGAGGCCACAGGGCCTGGAAACATGGGAGTTTGACGTTCTGCTAGCGCTACGGGGATCGGTCGCGAAGTCACCGCTTTCACCTGGGAGCTTGGCAAGCTTGTGCATGGTCAGCCCCTCAGCCATGACGAACCGGCTAAATCGCCTTTTCGTACGCGGGTTGATACGTCGGGAGACCGACCCCGAGAACCGTCGGCAACAGTTGATAAGTCTTACGCAGGAGGGCGTCGCGCTGGTGGATGTATTGGTTGTGCACCACGAGGCGAATCTCCAGAGGATGCTTCATGGTTTGACGGTGTCTGAGAGGTTGGAGTTGGCTAGTTTGCTGGGCAAGTTCCTGAGGAACAATGGCTTACAGGACCCATGACAGCTCCAAATCGGAAGATCGCTGTAAGTCTCGGCGCCGTATCCTCCTGCGTCCGTGACCCGGCGATCGACGCTGCGAGAATAGTTAGTTTTCAGCATGGGAGTGCCCACCCAGTATGTCTTTGATCGGCAGGTAACCCCGTGTGGAATTAGACATCAATTCGGTTGTCACAGGTGTCCCTTTTCGGCGTCGACGAAGGGCTTGCCGTGGGAGAGCGACTTAGTGGCTGGGGTAACGGAGAACGAGTTGGGTAGGCGGACACCGTCCACTGGGCAAAAGGCGGCGCGGAAGAAAAAGGGCCGGTCGGGGCGCGGGTGGCCATGTTCGTGGTCGGGCCCTTAGCGCCGAGGAGCCTCGAAGTGCTCGCTGTCCGCCAGCAGAGCCTGTCGAACAATGGCAGTGATTTGTGCGGAGATAAGGGATGCTGCGAGCCGGGGCGGCACTTGCCGTACCTGTGCACGAGCTGGGTCGTTCTTAGCTGTCCCAATACGTCATGCGCAGCCGCGGCTTTGCAATGTCATCTGGAATGCTCCGTTGGGGACGTTCGCCCGAAGCGCGGCCGCGGGATTTCTTCGGCTATGAATCCCACTGAGAGTCCGTGGTAGACGAACGCAGGTCCCGGTTCCCAGCGCGGCCGCTGGAAGGCGAGGTTGCTAACGCTGGGAATCAAATCGCTCAGTGCAAATTCACCCCATCCTGGGTGAAGGAGCGAATCCCAGCGCGGCGGGCAAGCGGACGGCGGACGTTCCTGGCCATGGGTGCCAGACTCTGGCCGGAAAGTAGCAACGGGCAGATCCAGGTCCAACTGTCTTGGGTCGGAGGGCGACGACAGGCTAATGGTCCTTAGAACGTTGTTGACAAAAAATACGACACTGCGAGTAGTTTGGTCCAGGACCAGCCGGAGCCGCCTCCACGGCGTGAATAACAATGACCAAGTTGCCTACAAGGACCGTGCGGCCAGCCCTGCGATCCCCCAACGCTCTGACATGTTCAATGACAACGCCATCACCCACACGCCCGCAGCCGGGTTCGAAGTTGCCGAGTATGGACCTTCTTATCAGGTTTCAGTCGGCTTTATCACGGCGATGCGGGTGATGATGCCGGCGAAGTCGTCCTACGCGGTGGGGCTTTCTCGTGCCCCGTCCCCGCGAATGAGGGTAACCGGCATCTCTAATTACGCAGGACTGGGTTGAAGATCAGGCATAATTGCCACTGTGTTCCCCTAACGTGAAAGGCCACTGCGGTCGAGGGCTCGGTCAGATGATTTAGGGGTCTGCAGGTAGTACAGGTCATGGACTTCGTTTTCACGGATGTGCCAGAAGTCTCAGATCCACCGGTCGCCAAAGGCGAGCATGGCGACTGATCCTGATCGTGGAGGGGCCGCTCACGTGTTTACGCTGCGGTGGTCAGCAGCATGCGCTTTCAGTGCGCCGATGACTTGGTCGCGCCAGGCGGCTGCTTCGGGGAGGAGCTTGGTGAACTGGGAAGAACCGTGAACGTGGCCTTCCCCGAGGAAGAAGGTCACAGGTACCCCCGCGTCCCGAAGCCGCTGTGCGTAGCGGGAGCCGTCCATCTGCAGAGGGTCGAATTCTGAACTGATAATAAGCGCGGGCGGGAGCCCGGAGACGTCGTCAGCCAATAGCGGCGAAACGTAGGGATTGGTCGTATCCTCGGGTGATCGCAGGTACCCTCCGACGCACAGGTCGATTTCTGCCTTCGGCAACGGATACTGGCCTCCGCTGTACTGTTCGACGCTGGGACTGGATAACGTTAGGTCGAGGGCCGGGACCTCGAGTATTTGGAAGCTGATTTTGGGCCCATTCTCGTCTCGGGCTTTCAGTGCAATGGCAGCCGAGAGGTTTCCGCCTGCGGAGCCGCCGCCGATCGTGACGTTTCCTGGGTCGCCGTCATAATCGGCGGCGTGCGCGACGGCCCACAGCAGCGCTGCGTATGAGTCCTCCAGAGGGATTGGGAACTTAAACTCTGGAGCCAAGCGATACTCGACGGCGACGGTGACGTACCCGGCCAGAGCGGTCCGCTCCCGGCACACATTGTCTACGAAGGCTTCCTCTATGGTGCCTGCCATCCAGCCTCCACCGTGGTAGAAGACGTGGACAGGGTGCGGTCCCGGGGCGGTGGGCTGGTAGATGCGGACCTTGATTTCACCACCATCGACCGGAACCATTGCAGTGTCTACCGAGGCTACGTCAAGGGGTTCCTCAGCAACGGTTGCTGCCAGAGCATTGGACCCTTCGAGCCCGGCCTCCCGCAAGGAAGGGAGGTCGATCAGATCTGTAAGACCGTTGGCGGGCAGGGCGTCAAGGAGGGCTTTGAGTGCAGGAATAACTGGCATGTCAGTGTCGCTTTCTTAGGGACGGGATGTGAAGAGCTGGTCGGGACGGCTATAGAGCAGTGGTGCGGCTTGCATACTCGGAATCGGGTTTCTGCTCGTGCTGGAACTCGTTGGCTATGCGGCCTCCGCGGAATCCAATCCACCCAACCACGACGCCCAGGAGAGCAGCGATGGCGGAGACTGTGTAAATCAGGCCCGGGGAGAACGCGATGACGGCGGGAATGACGGCGGCGGTTGCAGCGGCCGTAAGACGACCAAAGGTGAAGACGAAACCTTGGGCAGTGGAACGCAGCATGGTGGGGAACGATTCGTTTCCCCAGACCCTGGCAATGGGTTCGCCGCAACTGGTTTGCCCGATTGAGCCGATCAGGAGAGCGCCGAGGATAGTGACCAGAGTGAAGCCAAAAAACACAGGGAGCAGAAGACCGAGGACTGTGACGAGACCGCCGACGAGGAACAGCGGGATCCGCATACTGGTGTCAACGTATTTCATGAAGAGGAACAACGCGATGAACGCCAGAGGGAACAGCAGGATCGTGTAGGGCACGACCTCGGTGATTTGCAGGCCCGCGACGTTGACTGCCACATAAGTAGTGAAAGAGCCCAGAACAGTGCTGGCGGACAGCACCAGAGCGTAGAACACTGATAGGACAATGAACGGGCGGCGGAATGGAGGCTGCAGCAGGTCACGGACGCGGGCTTTTTCAGCACGGACGGTGTGGATGCCCCGGCGGCGTTCCTCGCGGGACTGCAACCACATCGGAGATTCCGGTACGGTGAGTCGTAGCCCCAACCCGATAAGGGCTACGACAACGATCAGACCATACAGTATCTGACCGCTCATCCGTCCCAAACCACCGGTCACTGTGGTGATGATGACAACGGTTAGGGACGCAGCAATCCACATGACCTGTGTAAAGACGAGCATCTTGCCGCGGTTTTTCTCGGTTGCAGCCTCGGCAATCGTTGCCAGCGACACGGGCAGGTCCGCACCGACGCCCAGGCCCAGCAGGGCGATGCCGACGAGTAGGACCGTGAAGTCCGTAGAAAAGGTCGGCGCCAAGCTGCCGACGGCGATGACCACCATGGTCACTATAAAGACCTTGCGGCGGCCAAAGAGATCACCCAGGCGGCCGCCGACCAGCGCTCCGAGAGCCAATCCCACAGTCACGACTGCCGTGAGCAGACCCACTTGATCGGCAGTGAGCCCGATCGTTTGCTGGTAAATCACCAAAGCGATGCCATTGACCGTCAACGCTGCGCCATCAACATAGGAAGCCAAGCCAGCTATGATAGCGACCCGCCAAGGGTGCTTATACCCCGTCATGGGAAAGGCTGTCCCAACTGGCGTACCGCTCGAGTCTGGGGTTTGAGTGCTGGACATGTAATCCTCCTTGATTAATCGTGTCAACCACGGTCAATACCAAAATATGCGCTAAGGTTAATCGTGTCAAGCAACTGGAGGTAGAAATGAGTTCCATACCTTTGACCGTGAGCGATGTAGCCAAGGAAGCCGGCGTTTCGCGTGCGACTGTTAGTTACGTCTTGAACGACCGCAGGGACGTACGAGTCAGCGAGTCAACACGTCAGCGCGTGATGGATACCGCGCGTAGGCTCGGCTATGTTGGCTCGCCCGCCGCCAGGGCACTCCGCAGCGGCCGCGGGGATGTGGTGCTCCTACTCGTCCCCGATTGGGAAATTTCCGGTCAGCTAGAGCTCTTACTGGAAGAGATCGGCCGTCTGGTCGCCGAATATGGGCTGGTGTGCATCCGCTACGAAGGTGAGCACTGGCAAGGTTCGCTGCACAAGCTGCTCTCTCGCATTTCTTGTGCATGCGTCGTTACATTTGACCCGCTAACCACTGACGATGCGCAGGCGCTCGAGTCCGGCGGTGTGCCTGAAGTAGCTGCACGGCTGCTAGACCACCCCGGACTGCCGCACAACACGGCGATCGGGCAGGACACCATAGTGGCCGCCCAGGTCGATCATCTGCTCGGACAGGGCTATACCCGCGTCGCTTACCTTGCAACCGAGGAGCCGCGCGGACGTGCCTTCACGACAGCACGCGTCGCAGCGTTTCATGACATTTGCTCGATCCGCGGTGTCGCGGGTGCGATGTCAGCCACCGTCCCCCAAGATCTAGAAAGCATCTCCGAGACCTTGCAAGCTTGGATCAGCACGTCAACTGAACCGCTCGGAATCGCCGCGTGGAACGATCTGACCGCTCTGGGCATCATCAGCGCAGCGGCTTCCCGGCAGATCCAGGTTCCTCATCGGCTAGGCGTCGTAGGCGGCGATAACAGTCCCGTCGCGGCACTCGCACGCCCAACCATCAGCAGTGTCAAGTTCAATTTGCCCTCGGAAGCTAACCAAATTGCAGCCCGTATCGCCGACGTCCTCGGACACGCCAAAAACGACGTCAGTGAAGGGCCCGCTGTAGTTGAAGTTTTCACCCGGCTATCGACAGCCGGACCGTCTCAGTAGGCGACTGGTCCGACCTGCGTGCAGGAGGCGCGCGTTCTATCGACGGTCGGGGCTACAGCCTCAGCCCTGAACCTTGGCGTGACTTGAGGGCGTTAGTTGGAAGGGAATGCTAAATTCCGCCAACACGGGAACTTTAGTATTTTCATACAAAATCTCTTGGTAATTTGTGCAATTGAACGGTTCGGCACCCGGCAAGTTGTATCTAGAATGTGGTGTATCAAGATCTCAACCTTTGGGACGAATAGGAAACTCTCGGGCCGCCAGCAAAAGCTCACCTCCGTTCTTCGTCCCTTACAACGCCTGGTGGAGCTGGCAGCCAAGGGCAAATTCGAGGGAGTCGAAGTGACCAAAATTGCCATAGTCACAGGTAGTACCCGCCCGGGCCGCATCAACGATCAAGTTGCGAAGTGGGTTTTGGAACACACACTGCCACGGGCCGAAGCCGAATTCGAAATCGTAGACATCGCCGACTACGAACTGCCCCTTCTAGACGAACCCTTTCCGGCCGGCTACCAGAAGTATCAGAACAACCACACCAAGGTTTTCTCCTCCAAGATCGCGGAGTTTGACGGCTATATCTTTATCGTTGCCGAGTACAACCATTCGGTCACAGGAGCGCTTAAGAACGCTCTGGATTATCTAAACGTTGAATTTAACAACAAAGCCGCCGGCTTCGTCTCCTACGGCTCAAAGGGCGGCGCCCGGGCCGTTGAGCACCTCCGCGGCATCGCCTCGGAACTCCAACTCGCCCATGTTCGAAACCAAGTGATGTTCTCGATTTTCTCCGATGTCGAGAATTTTGAGATCTTCAAGCCTGCCGAAACCTCGACGTCGGCTCTCGACGCGATGCTTGATCAGCTGATTCCTTGGACGCGGGCAATGGAGTATGTTCGAAATCAAGCGCTGGTAGTGCGCGCCAGTTAGCGCATCCTGAGCGCGCATCGGCAAGGAATACACTTGCAAACGAGAACAGGGCTTGGCTTGCAACTGTTGATGAAGAGCGAGAGATCACTTGCCCCATCCAGCTTTGATGATGGCAAAACGAGCGGTGGTTGTCCTTAGCCCCTTGTTTCCAAGAACGTCCCGTTTTTGGCAGCCTACACGGTGGAGTGCAGTAACCAGTACAGGTTGGTGGCCCTGCACGATCGTCGTCGACAGAACAAATTATGCGTGCATTTTGCAAAGGACCCCGGACCAGCGCATGGGCGCCCCTATTCCGGGCACGGCTACATAATAGCTCTAATCGACTCCAATTTAGTATCCACGTAGGCTTCCCTCACCGGGTGGAGCCAGGATGAATCGAGTTTACGAAGTGCGCTTAGGACGGATACTGACTCCCACGGGGCCTCAGTATGCAGTGTCACAAGACGGTGCGTGGCTCCATATTGAGGACCCGTTTGCAGCAATCTTGTCGTATACAGGGCAAGCCACGCCGACTCATCGAGCCACGTTGCTCGCTCCTGTGACCCCAACTTCCATCGTGGGAGTGGGACACAACCCTGCTGAGAGCAACAATGGTTTGCCCATACAAGCCTGGCATAAGTCCGTCAGGACTCTCGCGGATCCAGAGGATAAAATCCGAGTGAGGCGCGGCGACGGAGCAGTAATTGCAGAAGGTGAGCTTGCGGTAGTAATCGGCAAACGATCGACAGAACTCACCTACGAAAATGCGCGAGAGCATATTCTGGGATATACGATCGCAAATGATGTTACGAACGTAGACCAAGCACTGATCGATGAGAGACTTTTCCAGGCCAAAGCTGGTGAAAAGTACACGCCTCTAGGTCCTTGGATTGAAACGACGATCGGGGATCCGGATGATCTCGCTATCACGGTCACCCTAAATGGCGAGGCCAAAGTTCAGTCTGGAACCTTTAACCTGCCGTCGAGCGTTGTCGACTGCCTGATATACGTCACTCGGTGGGTCACCCTCGATGCCGGAGATGTCGTTATGACGGGCGCGCCGGGTACTTCCCTAGCTGTTCGCCCCGGGGACAGTGTTGGAATAAGTATCAATGGAATAGGAACTCTAGCGAATTCAGTGATTTAGAGCCGCCTCGGTCGCAGACTCTTGTTGCACAGCTCTACGCAAGGGGCTGATTCGTCATTTCCGGCTTGAGGCTTCGCCGGAAACGCACCAGTTTATCGGCTTAGGGCGATTGGGCAGGCGAAGGAACTCCCACGGATTGGAGCTGGTCGAGGGCATGCGGTTGGCGTCGACCGGCATGCGACCACTCACGGACTTTTAGTTGATGGGCCGCCGGTTTTGCCCTTCAGTCGGCATGCCCCCATAGGCCAGAACAGACCGTCCTGGGCTGGGGTCGAGTCAACCCAACTGTGAGTCTTACGGAGATGGGCCAAGACCACCCGCTGTTGCGAGAACGGGTGGCCTTGGCGGCTTCGGGGAGGAAATGGCTTCAATGGGTGCGTTTTTGAACAGCTTTCTCCCGGTGGACTCGGATCAGTGGAGCACTACGGGGAACGTTTTAGCATCCACGCGTCATCAACCCAGCAGAGAATCCGCCAGCCCCGATGCTAAGCAGTACGAGTCCCGAGGCCAGTCCTAACGTATTAGGGGCGGTTACCGAGCAAAGGGTGCCCACGGTTACTAAAAACAACATTGCGGCGAAATGGGACCTCATTGCCACTCCGCAAGTGGGAAGGTGAGCCTTGTACGGTCTCACGCAACTGTTGTCTCGTTGTCGCGAACGTTGACCAGCCAGGGTCATCCGGAGCGCACCATTGTGTACACCTTCACCAGCGTGGCTTCAATGAGCCACCGCCCAGCCCATCCTTCGGGCAGGGATACCACGACTCCCGGCTGGAGAATGATTGTCTCACCGTCGTCGCGGACGAGTTTGCCCTGTCCCTCTACAATGTGGATAAATTCTTGATAACCGGTCAGTTTAGTTGTGAATTCACCAGGACTGACCTTCCAAAGCCCAGATTGTGCTCGAACACAGTCATTCAGCACCAAGGTGCTTGTGGCGGGCTGCCCAGAAATGACGCGCTCCGGGCTAACGGGGTTAGGCATAGGCCACCGTGCAGCGCCTATCGTCGTAGCTACTGCGCTCATAATGCAGTCCTTGTCTCGTGGGTGATGTTTCTCGCAACTCGTTGGAGTCGATCCGCAGCCCTTTCGCCGCTGCGTAGAGCTCCCTCCATAAGACCTGTAAAGTCTGGGTCGGCATACTCCCCAGCGAAAAAGATGTTGCCCACGGGCAGCTCAAGCACGTCGGCCTCCTTCTGTCCTCCACCTGGCGCAAACGCCGAGTACGCGCCGCGTGCTAGTGGATCATTCCTCCAAATGGTGCTGACAGCTGCATCGGCACTGAATTTCAAATCCGGACGGATGTCCCGGGCACGTGAAATCCATGCTTCAAAGTCGCCGTTCTGTCCCGAACTTCTGTCCAAGGCAGCAGGTGATCCCATAAAGGAATTAAGCATAGGAGTAACTGTGCCGGTGTCATCGGCAGCCGTCCACGTCCAGAATCGATCATTTGTCGACATGACAGCGCTACTATCAGGGGACGACAGCAGGGGAAGATGCAGTTTCGCGGCATCACCTTGGAGCACTCGCTCTAAAGCAACCCGCTTCCAATCCGGCAACGGCAAGGACACGCCGGACGGTTCTCGGATCAGTGCCAGAGGAAGAGCCACAATGACGGCGTCAAAAACGTCGCTTTGCCCCATAGTTTCCACTACCAAGCCATCGTCAGTTTCGCGTACGGCCCGGACATGTTCGCGATAACGCATGGATTTCCCCAACCTGCTTGCTAAAGCAGTCGGAAGGCACTGATTGCCTCCGCCTATGCGCCAGCTCGGAAGGGGTTCGAACGAGGCAATGTGGTCGAGGGTCTCGGCGCTAACTTCATCCGCCGCGACCGCCGTCGAAATCTCGATCCTCCCCCTCAGGGCGTCGACTAATCGCTCATCCATGTCAAGGCGCTGGAGCACTGCTTCGGCTGACGGCGGATACTCAAAAGTACGTGCAATCTGGGCTGCGTTACGGCCAGCTTCTACGATGTCATCTGTTGTGATGTCGGGGGTGTCTGCCAGCTGGCGTACGTAATAGCTCATTTCTGTATCTATCAGGGAAAGCCCTGTCAGATCCAGGAGGCGCCGCATCGCCGTATAACCATTGAGCACAAATTCGGCCCCGCGTTCGATAACGCATGGCTCATCTCGAGCGGGGGAAGTTACGGCTTCCGACCAGACCCGTCCCCCAGCACGGTCGCGCGCCTCAAGAACAGTCACGTCGTAACCATCAGCTGCCAGTTGAGTAGCAGCAGCCAAGCCGGCGAGGCCTGCCCCTAGTACTGCCACACGTGATCCCTCATGAAGGCGGGTCACTGGCATGCCTGCACACCAAAGTCGCGCGCCGTCTCGGGAGCAGGAATATTGTTGTAACGCTCTCCCGCCGAGAGCGGAAAATCGGCGGTGACCCAGTTGGTGGCGCCCATGAATGTCATCTCCTTCGGTGTCTGTTCATTTCGCTTCACACTACGCACGATTAGAGAGCCTGAGTATCGTACAAATGATAAAAAACTGTTCGGTATTGTTACTCATGTCATATAATTTGAGACATGGAGAAACCCGTTTTGACGGTCAACGACCTTGTGACTACCCAAAGCTTGGGCACGAAGGTCCTCGCGGGGGCTGCGGGGCTTGGCCGGGAAGTACTGTGGGCTCATAGCTGTGAACTCAGCGATCCCCACAAGTGGCTGGGTCCTCATGAGTTGCTCATGACAGTCGGGCTCTGCGTCCCTGCTTCGGGTGGGGAACAGAGAGAATTCATAGCCGAACTGGACAGGGCGGGCTTGGCCGGAATTGCGCTCGGTGATCATTCGAGCCTCCCAAGTCTAACTTCGGACTTGTTGGATGAAGCGGATGCTCGCGCATTTCCCGTTCTACTAACCAACTCAACCACGCCTTTTGCAGCTATCGGACGGACGATTGCCGCGGCGACGGCCACTACTCAAACCATGCAGGTGCTAAAGCTCAGCAAGCTGTACCAGCTCGCCACCTACGCCCGCGACAATCCTATTAGGATGATGGATGACCTTCAGACCTTGTTTCAGGTACGGCTTAGTGTCGTGGATACACAAACGGGCCTCGTAATTCTTGAAGGCCCTACGCTGGCTGACACCTCAATGAGCATGCGTAGCCGTCTTTATTCGCTGCCCGGCGATACCGAAACCAAGTTGAGGGTTTTTGAACACCCTGGAGAAGAGCTGAGCAGCTTTCTGCTGATTCATATCCTTCAGGTGATAGACATGGCAGTAAACCAGCGGCTTCGCTTTATTCGTCGTCGTTCCGAACGGGGCGCCGCGATGCTCAGCTCGGTTCTCGATGAGCACTTGCCTGACGGCATTGAAAGTATTTTGGGAGCCGGTGCCATCTCGGGGGGCTTCCAATGCGTCGCCATCGCCATGGAAGACGGACCCAAGGCGCTTCGCGGTGTATCCATCGCAGCACTTCCGGTCCTAGCAGGTTTTGGCCGGAGTAGCTTTCTCCTACTTATGCCCGAGCAAAGGCATGATGAGGTCCGTAGGTTTTTGAACAAGATTGGTATCCGGGCAGCCGCGTCCTCTACGTATGTAGACCTTCGGGACGCAAAGTATGCGGCCGAAGAGGCACTCAGGGTCTTTTCGTCCGCAGGGACAAACAAGCAATGGGATGATTTCGCGGGGGTTCCAATATCGCTCCTGACCCGCTCTCGAAAAGAAGCCTGTGCCATCGTTGAGCAGGTCCTCGGTAGTCTCGCCGGTGCTGATGCTAAATCTTCCACTCTTCGGGATACGTTATTTACCTTCATCTCGAACGACCGCCGGTGGAACGAGACCTCCGCGGCTCTTGGCATTCACCGTCAAACGCTGTCTTACAGGCTTGCCAAAATTAAGGACATTACCGGCCGGGACGTCGGCTCCTCAGCTGACCTGTCGGCCTTCTGGCTTGCCTTCCAAGCGTGGCCTTCATATTCCGAGCCTTTGCTCGACTGAAACCACCCCCGGCGGGCTTCTACTGAGAGTGGCAACTCGACTGCTGCAGTACAAGAAGGACAACGCTCAGCGGGGGATCCCAGGTTAGGTGAGTATTGCCGCTGTAGCGCCTAACTGAAGGATCACCACGCCCGCTGCGATGAGCAGTATTCCTGATGCCATGAGCCAATTCAGCGGATCCTTGAAAAGGATGCGGGCGAACACTGCTGTAAGCGCGACGCCGCATGCAACCCAGACGCCATAGCCGAGCCCTAAAGCAAGTCCCTCTTTCAGCGCCAAGCCCAGGAACACAAAGGCCAGGGCGTAGCCAGGGAGAATGACTACAAGCCAAAGCTTCTTCCGAAGCCCTTCCGAGGCACGCAGCCCCATTGTTGCTGCCAGTTCGGTGAGAATGGCCAGACCCAAGAACATCCAGGTCATCGTGGGTGCCTGGCTTTCTTAGGCCGATGCGCTTTTTGAGAGCCTGTCTCCACAAGAACGATGCCGGCGATCATGAGCAGTATGCCAAAGCACATTAGCCACGTGAGGGTTTCATTGAACAAAACGGCAGATACTACCGCAGTCGTGGTGACCCCGCCGGCCCCCCACGCCCCATACGCGACGCTGATCGCCATACCTAGACGGAGGCAGATCGTCAGCAATCCAAAAGCGGCGATGTAGCCAAGGACGACCGGCACGTACCAGCCTGGGCAATTGATGGCCGCCATAAGCGCCAGGGTGGCACCCACTTCGGCAATGATCGCTGAGCTTAAACAGGCCCACCTTGTTACCTGACTCAATTTCTTTCCCTGTCATCCGATACAGAGAAGGAGGCCACAGGCCCACTGGGCAGGTCCTCCACCGTAGCGATGTGCTGCGCAATCATGTGCGGACCGATGACCATTGCTGTGGCAGAGGCTTCACGTATGTGAGCCCTGGGTTAGATCGTTGAAGGCTTCGCTCGGCGGCTTCAACGACGTTGAGGAGGAGCATCGCGCGTGTCATAGGTCCGACCCCACCCGGATTGGGCGCAAGCCAGCCTGCTACTTCCCGGACTTCAGGACTCACGTCTCCTTGTAATGTGTGTCTTCCGTTTGCACCAAGAACTCTTGAGACTCCAACGTCCAGTACGATTGCCCCCGGTTTGAGATGGTCCGCTTTGACGATGTCTGGAACTCCCGCTGCAGCAACTACCACATCAGCTCGTTTCACTAATCTGGGCAGATCAGTTGATCCTGTATGTGCCAAGGTCACCGTCGCGTTGATTTCCCTCCGCGTGAGTAAAAGCCCGAGAGGACGCCCTACAGTCACTCCCCGACCAATGACGAGCACTTCAGATCCCTTGAGGCTGATCCCGTGCCGTGACAACAGTTCCACGACTCCGTTTGGAGTACACGGCAGAGGCGAGTTGAGCTCGTCGCCCACATTGAGAACAAGCTTGCCAAGATTGGACGGATGAAGACCGTCGGCATCCTTCCATGGTGCAATTTTCTCTAAGGCTGCGTTCTGGTCAAGATGAAGAGGTAGCGGTAGTTGAACTATGTATCCGGTTGTTTTGGGGTCGTCATTAAGTTCCTCGAGAACCGCTTCCAGTTCTGTTTGCGAAATTGTTGGCGGCAAGTCACGTCGGACGGATTCGATTCCTACCTCGGCGCAGTCCCGGTGTTTCCCAGCCACGTAGGACCGGCTGGCGGGTTCGTCACCGACCAAGACGGTTCCCAGCCCAACTGATACGCCTTGCGCGTTAAGGGCGGCAACTCGAAGTGCGAGTTCTGCTCTGATGGTGCGAGCAGTGCCCTTTCCGTCCAGTATCCGGCTGGGCTTTCTTCGGGCGGGTAAACCTTCCGCTGGTGGTTCTGTCATCAAACTTCCTTTCGAGGATCCTGAGTCTTTAACAATGCTCAGTCTGCGTTTCCGGTTAGGCCAACGAATTCTGCTGCTTCCGAACCGCCATGCGCTAGCCGCGCAGTCGTTCGCCTTTGGGGTCATAGAATGGACGCCGCGAAACCTTCGCGCTATACCTGATGCCCTTGCAACGAACCTCGAATACGCCCGAGAGATCAGCGTTTGGCCTAATGGCGGCGATTCCGACTGCACGGCCTAGGGTGTAACCGTAACTGCCGCTTGTCATGCGCCCAACGGGCGCGCCGTCGCAGTAGACCGTCTCGTCGTGAACGAAGACGGGATTGGGATCGTCCAACATGACATACACCGTGCGATGGGCAGGGGCTGACGGATCGAGCTTTAGGAGCGCGTCCTTGCCGACAAATCCCCCGGGTTTGTCCAACGCCACGGTAAATCGGAGAGCCGCCGAATAGGGGTCATCGATGGGGCCGATGTCGTGCCCCAAGTGCCTGAACCCTTTCTCACTGCGTAGCGAATCCAAAGCGTGATATCCGGCCAACTTAATGCCCAAGTCTTGCCCGGCCCGCCATAGTGCGTCGAAGACGTTTAGAGCCAAATCAGCACTGGGGTATAACTCGTAGCCCAGCTCCCCCACGAAACTAACGCGCAAGCTGTAGGCGTAGCCGTCGGCTATTTCGACTGTACGACCATGAGTGTACTTCTGTGCCTGATCAGACCAGTCTTCGGGTGAGACCCGGCTGAGGAGTTCTCTGCTCTTGGGGCCCATGACACCGATGGTTGCCAAGGCCGCTGTGCAATCGAAAACAGCCGCTGCCTTGTCCCTGGCAATTCGATTTAAGAATGCGTGTGTCTTCTGTTGGGTGAATGACGGAGTCACGACGAGGAATCGGTTGTGGGCGAGGCGGGTGATGGTTCCGTCAAGTTCGATACCCGCGCGGTCATTGAGGAACAGTGTGTAGACCGATTTGTCCTTTTCCACGTCGATGTCGGCTGTCGCGGCATACTGGCACACTTCCAGCGCATCTGGTCCAACGACTTCAAACTTGGCGAACGGGCTAAGGTCAAAGAGTACGACTCCCTCTCGTGCGGCTTTGTGTTCCTCGGCAACTCGCTCAAACCATGATGGCCGCCCGTAGCTATAGTCGTAGACAGGCTGCGAACCAGGTTCTCCATACCAGTTCGCCCGCTCACCGCCGTTGACCTCGCCGAAACATGCTCCGAGTTCCTTTAGCCGGCTGTGTAGCGGTGTACGACGGACGTCGCGAGCTGACTCCATCTGAAGGTTGGGCCAGTGCATCCCATATAGCCGGCCGAGGCCTTCCTTGGTACGGGCCCTGAGGTAATTGCGGTTGTTCTGGTGCGGCGAAAAGCGCTGCACGTCGACGGAGGAGGAGTCGAAGCCGGGAGTTCCCGAAATAACCCACTCTGCCAATTCCTTGCCGACTCCGGGGGCGTAGATGATTCCCTGTGAATTGAAACCTGCTGCAACGAACAGATTGGCGACCTCCGAAGTTTCTCCGAGGGCAAAATTTGCGTCGGGGGTGAAGCTCTCGGGTGCATTAAGGAAGCGATCGTACCCCACTCTCGAAAGATCCGGAACTGTGGTTTCGGCCTTTCTTCGGATCGGGGCAAAATGGTCCCAGTCAGGATCAAACTCGGCAAATCCTTCAACAGACACCTCGTCCGTTGACCGCGGAAGTCCGTCAGGTTCGAATGCGCCGACAAGCAGCCTCCCGCTCTCGTGTCTGATGTAGTAGCTGTTGTCCAAGTCTCGATAGACTGGAAGCTCGGGCCGGGCCCCATCAATTTCATTCGACCGCACATGGATATGCTCGGCCGCGTACAAGGGAACTTTTACGCCTGCGGTAGCGGCAAGATCACGGGTCCAAAGTCCGCAGGCCAGGATCACCCTTTCGCAATAGACAGTTCCTTGGTCGGTCAGCACTCCTACTACGCGATCCCCCTCCCGCAGCAGTTCTCGAACGACCACCTTCTCACGCACCTGAGCACCTAGTTCATAAGCGAGCTTCGCGAAAGCTACGGTGGCATGTCCAGGGTTGATATGTCCATCGTCGGGAAGCAACAGCGCTCCGAGAACTCCCTCGTGACTTGCTGAGGGCCAAACCTCGTGGTAGCGCTCCGCAGAAAGCCATTCGGTGCGGATGCCCTGCTGGTCTGCGACGTCCCTGGCGTAGAGGATTTCATCGACTCGTCCGGGAGTACGTGCAACACTCAATGAACCGGAGCGCTGGAATGAAACGTCGATACCGGACATCTTCTGGAGATCCCGATAGAACTCCAAGCCATACTTTGCTAGTTTCGTCATGGTGGTTGTTCCCCGGGCGCCCGTAACGAGACCTGCTGCATGCCAGGAAGTTCCGCTGCCTAAAACGTTGCTCTCCAGAAGCAACGTGTCATTCTCCCCCGCGGCGGTGAGATGGTATGCGATGCTCGCACCCACGATTCCTCCTCCGACGATGACGGTTCGGACGTGTCGCGGTAGCGAATCCCGGGATGTATCGGTGAATGCTGCGGCGCTTATGCTGCGGTCGGCTAGCCTATCCAATTCGGATCTCGTTTCTGCTCAGGTGTGCCCGCCTAGGGCACAGGTAAAACGGTAATTAGTTAAATACGACGGTCCGCTGACCGTTAAGTAGAACTCGCTGTTCTGCATGCCATTGAACGGCGCGGGACAGTGCCAATCGTTCTGCGTCTTGGCCGGTCACAGCGAGTTGCGCCGGGCTGAAGTCGTGGCCAACTCGAAGGACCTCCTGCTCGATGATGGGCCCCTCGTCGAGTTCTGCCGTCACGTAGTGGGCCGTGGCTCCCACTAGTTTGACGCCACGTTCGAATGCTTGATGGTAGGGTTTGGCGCCCTTGAACCCCGGTAGGAACGAGTGATGGATGTTGATGGCCTTGCCGACGAGCTCTCGGCATAGGTCGTCGCTGAGGACTTGCATGTAGCGAGCGAGGACCGTCAGATCCACCTGGTGTTCCGTGATGAGCGCAAGGAGCTTTGCCTCGGCATCCTGTTTGCTCCCGGGGGTCACCGGAATGTGGATGAACGGAATACCGTTGGCCTCTGCGAGCGGTTGCAGGGTTGTGTGGTTGGATGCGATGAAGGGGAAGTCGACCTTGAGTTGTCCTGCCCGCCAACGGAAAAGTAGATCATTGAGGCAGTGCTCTGCCTTTGAGACCATCAGCGCTACCCGGGGCCGATATGTTGAATCGACCAACGTCCATGACATGCCGAAGGCGGCCGCACATGCCTGGAATGCGCTCTTCAGGTCCGAGACCGAGATCGCAGATGCACAGGTTGCTTGAACGCGCATAAAGAATCGGTTCTCAGAGGCATCAGAGAACTGCTGACTTGCCAGAATGTTGCATCCATGGGAGACCAAGAAGCCCGAGACTGCGTGGACAATTCCGATGGTATCTTCGCAACTAAATGAGAGGATGACTTGACGGGGCT
This sequence comes from Paenarthrobacter sp. TA1.8, assembly GCF_048595705.1. NCBI lineage: Bacteria > Bacillati > Actinomycetota > Actinomycetes > Micrococcales > Micrococcaceae > Paenarthrobacter > Paenarthrobacter sp. TA1.8. Next base: position 2,107,153 of record NZ_CP184287.1, on the reverse strand, counting down.
GCGTGTGTTCCATGACGAACTCCTAGGCGAATGACTCGTGCTGACGGACGTCTTTTTCAGAGAGAAATAGAGCTATGTAAGTGCCGCATTGGAGCATCTCCCTCGACACTCACTCCGCGTCCTGCCGTTGACTATACGATTGAACGAAAGGCCAAACGATACTCAAAATGCAACAACTTTTCTTGTTTTGCATACATGCGTCGGCTCTCGGCTAGCTGAGCATGGAAGCCTCTCTCCAGGCCACCGGTGCGTTCGGCCGCAAAATGCATGTCGTTCGCAGCGGTCATCGATATGACTCACTTCTCTGCCTGATAGCGGACACGGATAAGACCCGGTACTGCCTGATGGCAGTACCGGGTCAGAGCTCTGTTTCGGAGCTCCCGGAGCTAGCGGCTACTCAGGTAGTTTCGCAACCGGCCTGGCTGTATTGGATCGAACTGAGACTCCGAAGCCGACGATGAACACTATGAGGGTTCCAACCATCACATAGGGAAGGACGTCCAGTGGGGCGGGTCCCGGGTTCAATATGCCATTGACGAACAGCCAAAGGACCGTGATCGCCGCCAAAGCCGCCCCTAGATTGACGAAGATGGACTTCTTTGCGTTGCTTCGATTCAGGAGCACTGCGCCACCGATGCAGATCAGGAAATAAGGGACAACCCAGAAGTAAACCAGGAGTGTGGCCATGTAGCCATAAATCTCCAAGGGCGTCGACGACGTCAACCAGATCAGCAAGGCAGGCGCGATCAGGGAAGGGATTCCGATGAAAGCAATTGCTGCTACAGGACTCTTGTGCCGCTTACTCACCTTTGTTAGTCCGGAGGGCATGAGGCCATCCGCCGCAGCACTTACGACGACACGAGATCCGTAATTGAAAAACCCGATGAGACTCGCGAACACGGCGACGGCGAGAACAAGATCGCTCACGTTGGCTAGGAACCCGACACCTGCGGCTTCCGCAAGTACGGCGTTCGGAGAAATTCCCAAGGCGAGGGTGTCAGCAGCGTCTACCAAAGTAGGGACCTGGATTACCGTTGCCGCGAGATAGACCAGACCCAGTACAACTGGTACCACCATGATGGCTCGCGGGATGGCGCGAGTAGGGTTGCGGGTTTCCGCTCCAAGGGCCGCAGTGCTCTCAAAGCCGATGAAGAATGCGGAGCCGATAGCTACACCTTGAAGAAAACTGTTCGGTGTGAAGTCGCTGAGGCTGAACTGTCCAGCCAGATCCATGTTCCCGTTAACGGCTGTGGCGATGGTGATGATCACCATGACAGGGACTGACAGTATCGTGAGAATAACGCTGGTTCGCACTGAAATGTCGATCCCACGGAATGCGATGATCATGGCAATTAACGTAGCCACGACGACGATCACCAACTGAATCTCAGGCCCGGCGGCGCTCGTCACTCCTACGGATACCAGGAAGCTTCCAACATACAGTCCGACAGAGAGAACCAGCACCATGATGGCGACCAGGTATCCCGGAATCATGGCCGCAGCGATTACTAAGGGGCTCCACGAGCCAAAGACGTGGCGAATATACGAATACAACGAACCGGTCCCAATAAACCGCCGTGCAAACACGCTGACGAATAGACCAATGATCGTAAATGCTAAGACGGACGCCGCCATGGCCAGCCACGAGGACCGCCCGGTATAGGCCGCTAGGAACGCCGGTACAGCTGAAAGTCCAACCGCCGGAATAAAGGAGGCCACAGAAAGACCCATGACCTGTGATCCAGACAAGTGTCCAAGTTGCAGGTCTGCCGCGGCGATGTCTTCAGTCACCAGGGCTGAAGCACCTGCTGAGACCCCAGACTCTTCAGGAGAAGTTTTCAATTTGGTGTGCCTTTCGAGTCGATCGGACCAACCGGCGCCGACGCTCAAGCTAGAAGTCGAACGTGGTTCGACGATCTGAATAGGGGGTTCGTTCGTGTTGCCACTGCCGAGGAGGTGGTTCTCCTGGGCATGTGGTTGCTCTGGCCCTGTCTGCCTCGGATTAGGGGCAAGACGGCACGGCTAGTTTTGACTTTCCGCCGCCCGTCAGGCATGGAACTTGGCCATGAGTCCGCACTAAAGGTGAAACGCTGGCTTCAACGAGGTAGTGGTCCTCGCACTTGGGCCAATAGAAATGGGCTATTCGTAGCTGGTGAACACCCTTCATCGCTAATGTGACATACGTTACTGTGGATGCAAGTAGTGAATAACTGTTCAGTGGTAAGAATTATCAAGCGACTTTGGACAGTTGTACTCTTGAGCCCATCGCGGCTGGTGTATCTTTGCCCCGCCGTTCACCGGGCTGCAGCCCTAGGAAGCTTAGGCCTGCCGCCGGAGGTGCGCAGTAAGAAGGCATGGTTAGCGGCTATCACCTGATGTGTCGCGTTGCTAGACGCTGCTGGACGGGAAATCGAAGTTGCGTCCCTGGTCTCGCAGCGTTCACTTCGCAGAATCACACAAAAGAGCAGGGCCTTTGTGACGATTTCCACCATGACGTCTGGTCGCCTTCCACCTACTGTCAATGGACAGGCGTGCCGATAGAGCCGCAGCACCGTGCTCTTACCTGCAGGTCGCCCGGTAGACACGCCCCGTACGCGGATCGTAGTGCAGACAGGACAAGATTTCATGAATACATCCAGCTCGGACGAGCCCAGAGCCTCTAGCTTCAAGTTATTACCCAGCCGGCAGCGGGAGATACGACTTCCAGTTGAAGCCGTCGCATGGGGCTGTGAAGCGGAGCCGTGCAGGTTTTGCAGCATCCCGGAAACTGATTGATGAGCTGGTGCCGCGGAATCGATGAAGGATCTTTATGTTTGCCACGATGGCACGTGCCCCGTTGGTGAACCTCAGACTAGGGCACATGCGCATTAAGATTTTGGGCGCCGGCTTGCGAATAGGCAACCTGATTATTGGACGGCAAGCAGTCTGTCACAAATGCAGGCGGCGTACTCCACGAATCACGACCAGTGGATACGTGTGCCGGGGGCGTTGCGGACGTTCGTGGCGACGGCGCTAGTCATTCAGGGTGACGGCGCGCGTCACCAGGGCCCGCACAATCCTGTGAGCAAAGTTTTCAAGAAAGCGTCTTTGCTTATTGGCACCCAGCTTAGGAGCCAGGCTGATTTCCATCCCAACACCGATGAAGGTTCATCGGTATCCTCGATGACCCTCACTAGTGCACTCGCACCTGTTTCCGTCCTCGTCGGTGCTCTGGCACTGATTAATTGTTGGTGGCGGCAAATCCGTCATCGTGCCCAGCCAACCCCAACGATCTTCAGTGTTGTACGGTCCGTGGTGGCAGCCAGCACAGCTAGAGTCCGGGCTGCGCCACATGGTCCCGATCTTGCGAGCTATATCTAAAAATAGTGCCACAGGCGGATCCACCTTTCTTGCCGGCTGATGGCTCTTAATGATCGTCAACTTCCCTAATTCGATGTCCTAGCCACCCTGCCGTCTCCAAGCCAAGCTCTCGCGTTGGCAGAAGACTTTCCGGTTCGCATTTATCGAATGCCCCTTGGCTCAGCAAATCGCTTTTAAGAACTCGGAGCGCTTCCCGCCGGGAGGAGCCGGCGTAGCTGTTCCTCTGTGTCGATGTCTTCCCCAGTAGATTCGTCACTGCAATCGACTAGGTCGAGAAGCCCGGGATTGTCCCGAATAAACGCTCTGGCCCCGGCGTCGCCGACGACAGTGCTGCTGACGGCTTCACGAAGCTGCACGTCAATGAGCATCGGATGTCCTCTTAAGAGCTGGTTTCCGCCGCAGGGCTCCGTGTAGGCCGCTGCGGTGATGCGTCCTGGACGATGCTCGGTCAACAGGCGCCTCACGGTGTCTTCAGTAAGTCCTGGCTGATCCACCAGCGCTACGAGAAGATGGTCATCAGCTCGTGCCGCATCATCTCCGATGAGGTAAGAGCTGCCCATACCCGAGTGCCACTCAGGGTTTACCAATGTTTGGTATGAATCGAGGCGCACTCTCGCTCTGACTGCTGCCGCATCTGACCCAAGAACTACCAATACTTCACGGCAGCCCCCCGCAAGTAGTTTTGCGGCGATTATCTCAACGAGTGGGCGCCCACGGAGATGCAAAAGTGCCTTTGGTCCGCGACCGAGACGGGTTCCTGCGCCAGCGGCGAGCAACACGCCCGTTGTCTTGACCTCATTCCAATCTTTCAAGGAAACCCTATTCCTGGCCCTCTTCAACATGTAGGTCCCATTGGCCGGTCGGACCGCGGTGGAGGTCATAGTCAAGGCATAAAATCAGTTTCCTCTCGCCTAAACCAAACTGCCGGATCCAGATGATCCCAAGGTCAGGGGCAGTAAGATCCACTAGACCGGAGCTAATCAGGACGTTGCCTTCCCAAGCATTGATTGGATCTCCTGGCTGGAGCATCTCAATGTCCTGGTGGTCGTTGTCGTAAAAATCCGTTGACTTTGTGGGGTCACCAGTCTGTTCTAGCAGCGACATAGTTTTTCCTCTCCCAATGGGCGACGGGCCGCTTGGACAATGGCTTTTGTATTTTGACAGGCATTCGCCCTCCGCCTAGAGGGAGTGCGAATGCACAGTGCCGGGTAACTGACTAAGAGGACGACCTGTGCCGGTCCAGCGTTCAGCGATGATCTCTGCCACGATGGACACCGCCGTTTCTTCGGGCGTCCGGCCGCCCAAGTCAAGCCCGATCGGGCTGTGCAGTTCCGCAATTTGCGACTCACCGACTCCGGCTTGGTGAAGGCGGGTAATTCGGTCATCATGAGTTTTGCGTGAGCCCATGGCACCGATGTATGCGGGCTTTGCAGCGCCCTCGAGCCTCAGTGCGATATCCAAGACGGGCACATCAAACTTAGGGTCATGGGTCAAGACACAGATGGCGGTTCGGTTGTCTATATTTCCCTTATCTAGCTCCTCTTGGAGATAAACATGAGGCCACGACACTACTACCTGGTCTGCCGCTGGGAATCTCGCCGTGGTGGCGAACACGGGGCGCGCATCACAGACTGTCACTTGAAACCCAATCATCGACCCAGCTCGCGCAACAGCAGCGGCGAAATCGATAGCACCGAAAACGATCATTCTGGGTTGGGGCTGGTAGGAAGCAACAAATACTTTTGCCCCTGTTTCCATCCGTTCCCCTTCCGGTCCGTACATCAGCACGCCGGATTCACCGGAGGCAAGGAGACCTCGCGCATCGTCGATGACTGCGTGGTCGAGTTCCGAACTGCCGTGTGTTCCGGAAGTCTCGGCCGGCCAAATAACGATTCTGTTTCCGACCCTTTCACGGTGAGGATGTTCCACCACAGTTGCGATGGCTACCGGATTGCCGTTGTGGATGTCGTGAATGACATCAGCCATCTCCGGAAATCCTTCAGGAGTGATTCGTTCAACGAACACATCGATTATTCCGCCGCACGTCAAGCCAACGGCCAAGGCATCGTCGTCGCTATATCCGAAGCTATGCAATACCGGCGTTCCGTCCTCGATCACCTCTTGAGCGATATGGTAAACGGCCCCCTCAACACACCCCCCGGAGACGGAACCTACGGCTTCACCTAGCGTGCCTACAGCCATAGCCGCGCCCGGTGGACGAGGAGCTGATTTCGATGTGCTGACCACGGTGGCAAGGGCGAAGATCTCGTCCCGTTTCGTCCAATCAGCTACTGCTTCTATAACGTCACGCATTTGCTATCCGATCTGCTAGGTCCCTGAAGGCAGCCAGAGTATGTCCGGCCACCAATGCATCGATGTGAGGGAGAACAGCTCGAATGCCGCTCTGAATGGGTTCGTATCCCGGCTTACCTCGGTGGGGGTTTGACCAAATGACGCAATGGGCCAACCCGCGGAGCCTCGAGAGCTGGGTTGCCAACTCCGCCGGATCGCCGCGCTCCCATCCGTCACTAGCAATCACGATCACTGATCGCCTCAGCATCGCGTGTTGTCCCCAAATCCGAATGAAGGCCTTCATTGCCTCCCCCAGGCGTGTGCCACCCGACCAATCGGGCACCACCAAACCAGCATCGATCAGTGCCATCTCAGGGTCCGGATGTCGTAAAGCTGCCGTAACCCTCGTTAGGCGGGTTCCGATCGTAAATACTTCCGTTGTGTGGGCCGCTTGGGTCAAGAAACGATGTGCGAACCTGAGGTAACTGTCTGCGTAGGACTCCATGGATCCTGATACGTCAATAATTAAAACCACTCGCCTGGGCCTCTCCGCGTGCTGCCGATACCGAAGAGGACTGGGTTCTCCGCCCCTCCTCAGCTGGTCTCTGACGGTGTGGACGGGGTCTATGCTTTTGTGGCGGTGAGTCCGCACATATCTAGATCTTCTCTTGGGTGCCCTAACAGGCAATTGGGCGAAGGCCCGCGCCAGATACTGCCTCTCCTCGACGGACATCAAGGCCACGTCCCGGTGCTGGAGTGACTCATCCTTGCTGGCTATGGCGATTTGCTGTTCGTTTTCGGAATCACCGTTCTCCCCAGCTTCTGTTTCGGGCAGACCCGCCACCGTAGTTTCTTGAAGAACCACCGGCGGCGTCAGTACTGCTGAGAACCACTTACGAAACACACGGTCATAGATCTCGAATTCGGACTGACGCCGGCACAGGCTTGCGCGCCCGGTCCAGAAGACCTCATCCCGTCGCTGAACATCCACGATGTTTAAGGATTGCAGATACAGTTGCGCCTGGTCGGAACCGATTGTCATACCAGCATCTCTAAGCGCGTCTATGAAACCGTAGAAGATTCTTAAACCAATTTGTGAACTCATTGATGACCACCCCGGTTAGCTCGGGAACACTGACTTTAGGGATTCCAAGACAATTTCTCGGTCATCCTGATCCTTGCAAAGCGCTCCAATAGACAAGGCAGCAGTGTCGGAATCTATATCCCCGCCCCCCAGATGGTTCAACGCCTGTGCCCAGTCCAGCGCTTCCGCGACGCCCGGGGATCGCTTGAGTCGCCCTTGATTTCTCAGTGACTGGACTACCTCGACGACCTTCCGCGCCAGATCCTGGTCCACATTGGGAAGGCGGGTCTTGATGATCTCCAATTCACGGGTCGGTCCAGGATGATCAATCCAGTGGTAATAGCAACGGCGTTTCAGAGCCTCATGAAGTTCACGAGTGCGGTTCGAGGTGAGTATGACCAGGGGTGGAACGCTTGCCGTAATCGTGCCCAGCTCGGGTATTGAGATCTGGTTGGAAGCAAGCACTTCCAACAGAAAGGCTTCGAACTCATCATCAGCGCGGTCGACTTCGTCGATCAGCAGCACTGATGGCCCCCCTTGTAGGGCCCGTAGAATAGGTCGCGGCGACAGGAACCGTTCGGTATAGAGGGATTTTTCCAGTTCGTCCGGTTTCACTGTTGAGCCTGCGGCCTCTAAGGACCGCAAATGGAGAATCTGACGTGAAAAATCCCAGTCATAGAGGGCTTGGGTGGATTCGATTCCCTCGTAGCACTGGAGGCGGATCAACGGCATGGAGAGCGCTTTAGCCAAGGCCTCTGCCAAAGCGGTTTTGCCGGTTCCCGGAGCACCCTCCAAAAGCAGAGGTCGCTTCATCGTCACAGCCAAGAAGGCAGTCGTTGATAGACCCTCATCGGCCAGGTAACTGACCGCCCTCAGTTGCGCAGCCATGTCGCTGGGACTATGGGGCCTGACTATCGGGTTGTTCATTCGTCCGCCTTGCATATTGATTTTGCATTTGCCAAAGCTTGGCTACTGGCCCGGCGCGCGCCACTTGGAGAATTTCGGATGGCGCGCGCCGAATGAGGTGAGGATCAGACCTCAACTTCAGACCATAGAAGGACTAACGTCCATAAGACGCCTTCGCTAGTGTAGAGAGCCGCCGCTCCCTCAAGTCCTTGCCTTGGATATCCCAGATGTCCGCCCGTTGATCGGTCAAAACAGGGAACGAGTGCCGGAATTTGCGTAGCGCATCGAGATCGAGCGAGGCAGAAATAACCGTTTCTTCACGCCCGGCCCGTGCAAGGATATCTCCGTTGCCGTCAATAATCTGACTGTTCCCTCCGAGCTCAATCCCTTGATCAACCCCTGTCATGTTGCACTGGATTACAAATGACTGATTCTCGATGGCTCGAGCCTGACCCAAGACCTTCCAGTGCTCCACTCGCGACATCGGCCAACAGGCAGGTATCAAATTCAGAGCGGTGCCCTCGGCGGACAGGTGGCGATACAGCTCAGGGAACCGAAGGTCATAGCACGTGCTTAGCCCCGTCGCAGCTCTAGCATCTCCCACTTGAATTTCCACAACAACAGGCTGGTCGCCCGCCGCGATGAGCTTCGGTTCCCCATCAGAGAAGCCGAAACGGTGGATCTTTCTGTAGGTCGCGTGCACCGCGCCGGCTGCGTTGTAAAGTACAGAAGTATTCCACATGCTCCCGGCGGCATCGCCCTGACCTGCTTCTATGTACGATCCGGCGTGCAACCACGCCTTCTTGTGCTTGGCAAGTGCGGACAGGCGAACAAGTACGTCACTATCAAGCGATATGGCGTCAGCGCGCCAAGTTTCATAGGAAAATCCACCGTGCAGCCACAGTTCGGGGAGCACAATCAGGTCTGCATCTTCAACGTCAGAAACCAAGCGCTCCAGTCGAGAAACCCTGGATTTGAATGGCTCTGCCGAGTCAAATTCCATTTGCACCGCAGCTACTGTGAGTTGCCCCTTGTTCAGCGCTTGTTCGATCTTAACCATCAGGCTCAGGACCTACGGGTACGCCCGGAGGCAACGCCTGCAGCGAAGACCGCTATCAAGGCTGCTACTACAGAAACGAGAGCGGGCAGCCACGGACCCAGCGACTGGCTTTGTGCTTCCGCTGACTGGCTCTTCTTGCCTGCTCGTGTTTCCTTGGCAAGTTTGATGAGGTCTAGCGCTTCTGGCTCTGTCTGGGGCGCGCGCCGAAGTTCCGCGCCTGCACCCGCTTCGCTTTTGGCTACTTCGGTAGCCGGGCCGCTGGCCTGTCCGCTCCCGCCGGTCATTTCTACGGCGAGCCTCTGGGCAAAGACTCCGAGGATAGCAGTCGCCGCTTCGTTGATAACGCCTCGCCCGAACTGCGCGATTTTGCCCGTCATATCAAGCTCTGTTTCCACGATGACTGTGGCTCCATTGGCTTCGGGTTCAAGGCGAGCGGTAATGGTCGCTGTCATGTTGCCTTGTCCACGGGCATCCTTAGCACGTGCCTGGATGACTGCGCGCCGGCCTTTTTCGTCGACCTCTATGAAGCGAGCAACACCGACATATTCGGCGGTGATTGGACCGACCTTGATCTTTGCTTTGCCCTCATACTCCTCACCGTCAACGCTAGTGATGGAAGCTCCAGGAAGCATCGGCGCAATCCGTTCGAGATCCAGCAATACAGGCCATGCCTCCTCCGGGGGGACGGGGACATTGAAAGAGTTCGTCATCTCCATGTTGGGTATTCCTTAATAACTATCGAGAACGGATGTTGTGTCTACTTTGGGCAAGCCAAACGCAAATGCAGGATTACCGGGTTCGAACGGCCCACCATGCTGCAGGCTGGCGGCCATCGTCTGTACCTTCTGCAGATACCCATTGCCTTGCCGCAATTGGCGAGATTCCCAGGCTTGCAGGGCCTTGGGCAGATCGTCATTTTTCGCGAACACTTCTGCGAGGGTCCGCGCATCGTCGCATGCTTTGGCACCACCCGCGGCAGCGTGTGGACGGGGAGTTACAGCCGCATCTCCAATCAGCACGATGCGGCCGTGAACCATGTGGTCCACCGTGGCGTCAGCCACAACTGTCACGAACGGAGAAGGTGCATTTAGAACAAGTGCGCTGAAAGGCGCGAAAAGACGTTCTCCCCTGCTGTGGAACTGGCGAAGGTTGTGGGGATTCAGTGAGTTGTTGTGTACCGACGTTGGAAGCCGGATGCCCCGAATGTCTGTCATCAGTTCATCGATGTCATTACCTTCAGCGACGTTCCAGTACCACTGAAAGTTCAGTCGCGGTGACTCCGTCTGCTCTCCGCCGGGGATGGGGTAGGCGATGAGATGACCGTCTTCGAGCAGCCCGTAAGTAAACTTGCCATCGAAGTAATCCCAGACCTCATCTGAAACTTCACCTGGCTGAAGCAAGCCCCGCCAAGTCACGTAGCCGGCATACTGCGGCTCGATTCCCAAGAGCCGCTTTCTGACAACCGAAGCGCCGCCATCTGCGGCGATCAGCCAGTCCGTTTCGGACTCGGTGCCGTCCGCGAAGCGCATTACAACCCCATCAGAGTCCTGGTCGAGTCCGACGAGACACTTACTGGTGTGGTAGCGATCCGGGCCAAACAACTTATAGAGCGCCCCGTACACGGAGTCGTAACTCGTGAATCGCCACTCTGCCGGGACAGACCCGAACTTGGTTCCGGTCAGCGCGTCGACATACTCCATTGACGATGAAGGAACACTCAGGGACTCCAGTTCAATGCCCTGTTCGAGGATGTAACGAACGAGTTCAGGCTGAACCACGATGCCAGTTCCGAAACCCGAAAGAGGCTGGGGAGACCGTTCGTATACGTCGACTTCGATGCCAGCATCCCGGAGCATCAGGGCTGCTGTCAGACCTGAAATAGATCCTCCGACAATGGCGATGCGATCAGTAGTTGCGCTCATGCTGTGGGCCTTAGTGCCATGGCGAGTGGACGCATCGGGGCGCCGCTCGCTCCGCGGAGGCGGATTGGAGCGGCAATGAGACAGAATTCGCCTACGCCGTCGGCCGCCAGGTCCTCAAGATTCAGTAGTTCCACCATCGGCACGCCGGCTTCTGCCAGGAAGTGCGTGTGTCCAGGGAGCCAGTTGTCCTCGTGTTGGGACGGGCCGACTTCGACGCATTCTTGGTCTGCGCCGATAGCCGAAATGTCTTGGCTTGTAAGCCACCGCGCAGCCTCCAAGCTAAGACCTGGAGGGTTGCCTAGGGTTTTGGTTCCGTCCGGCCAGAAGCGCATACGCCCAGTACGTACGAATGGCACATCCCCGGCCTGCAATGTCAGTCCTGCCTTATCGAGAGCCTCTTGGACGTCCGCCACGGTAATGGCGTATGAGTCCGGCAGGCAATCGACTTTTTTCAGACCAGCGATGTCCAGCAACACGCCACGAGTGATGATCGGAGGGATGGTTTCCGCACCTGCTTTGTTCCAGGTCCGGCTCCCGAGGTGCTCCTCGGGTTTGTATCCATTGTAGATTTCCCCGTCAACGCCAAAGTGATTCAGGGCGTCAATGTGCGTGCCGGTGTGTGTGTACATGAACACAACGTCGCCGGAATAGCAAACGTGCCTGTTGATGTCGTCACCGACATGGTTTAGGTTGTCGATGAGCGTCCCTTGTGGAGTGTGGCTCATGAAAATCTGATAGCTGGGATCTCCGGCTCCCTGGAAGCTGGGCATGCCGACAAAGTAGTCCACGCTCAGGTCGTAAACCTTGGATGAGTCGGCACGCTGCAGAACGTCTGCACGAACCGAATCGTTGAGCAGATTGAGTGCGCCCCGCTCATCATCGGGTCCCCAAGGGCTCGTGCTGACCCTCACGTTGGCAGTGTTACTCATACCGCGTCCTCGATCTGGTAATCAACTACTGCCCTGTCAGCGAACATGGGCATGAGAGTCGCGACTACCTCAAGGTGGAATGGATCTGTGGAGTACGTGTCCAGGTCTGCCCAGCTTGCAAAGTCAGAAATTAGGACACCATCCCACGGCGCACCGTTGTCACCAGGGTCGCCGGAGTGTGTTCCGATCTCCCATCCTTGAATGATGTTCAGACGCGGAGGAAGGGTGTTGAGGATTTCTACGATTTCCTCCTGGCTGTTGCCTTCGGCAACCCGCCATGCAAATACGTGTCGTACCTTGGTCATCAGTGGACCTTTCATAGAGTTTGGGGACAACGGGCTTGTTGGTCTGATCAGTTTCGTAAGAGCATCGATCAAGTCCCAGTGGCGGAAGACACAAGTTAGAGTTCTGCTTTGTTCAAACCTTGACAGCGCCTGAAGATCTGCTCGGGCGTGATTGGCAGACGGTCGATGTGGGTACCGTCTGCAATCGCGTCATCTACGGCAGCTGCGACGGCCGCTCCTACGGCAATCAAACCAACTTCGCCGAGACCCTTGGCGCCGAAGGGGTTGTCTGGCGATTTGGCATCCTCAGTGACAAAGCACTGCACGTCCGGCATCTCCTGCGCGCCTGGCAACAAATAGTCCATGAACGAGGTCGTAATGGGCTGCCCGTCCTCCTCATAGAGAAATTCTTCGTAGAGCGCTCCGCCAATGCCCTGAACGGCGGCACCCACAATTTGGCCCCTAGTGGTCAACGGGTTGATCACTTTGCCGGCTTCCGTGGAGGTAAAGAAGCGAAGGATCTTATGGCCGCCAGTACCAGGATCAACCTCGATCTGCACGAGTGTCACGCCGTAGGGGTAATTCATGGCGTTGTTCAAGTAAATGGAATCAACGGCGAGGCCAGGGCGGTCATCTTCCAACGCTGCGGTCCATGGGTCCCGTGCGGCTGCGATGTCGAACATGGATATCTGCTTATCAGCGCCCTTTACCTTGAAACTGCCTGCAACTAGTTCAAGATCATCAGGATCCACTTCCAGCATTTCGCTGGCCAGTCGTTTGGCCTTTTCCACGACCGCGAGGGCTGCCTTGCGCGCTGCGCCACCCGCCATCACCGTGGAACGGCTCGACCAGGAGCCAACACCCTCTGGGACAAGCTCGGTATCGGTATGCACGATATCGATGTTCTCGGGAGCGATCTGAAGCTCCTCTGCGACGATTTGAGCCAAAACCGTTTCGATGCCTTGCCCGACTGAAGAGCCACCTGTCGTGACTGTAACCCGGCCTGCACTACTGACTTCAACTCCGCCTGTCTCGAAAAGTCCCAAGCCGGCCTTGTCCATGAGGATGCCCATGCCCACACCGACTTTGCGCCCTTTGGCACGCAGTTGCTCGCATTCTTCAAGCCACTCTGACCAGTTTGCCGCCTCCAGAGCTTCCCCGAAGTGTTTGACTACATCGCCGGAGTCGAAGTGGTAAGGCTCATGGACGATATCGAGACCGGGAGCCCAAGGGAGGTCCTCCTCAATCAGGAGGTTTCGCCGCCGGAACTCAGCAGTACTCATACCGATCTCTTCAGCGGCCAAATCGAATATCCGCTCACGGGCAAAGGTGGCTTCATACCGGCCAGGTGCACGGTAAGCACCTACGGGAGTCTTGTTGGTAAAGACGGCATGAAGGGTAGCGTCGTAAGTTGGGATGCGATACGGGCCGAACACAATTCCGGCCGTGATGTCACTGACCAGTGGTTCTGCCTGCCTGAAATAGGCGCCGTGATTGTGAAAGATCTCGTCCTTCATTCCAAGAATCTTGCCTTCGGCGTCGAGTGCGAGTTCAAGAATGTGCACCATCTCCCGAGCATGGGACGCAGTAACCATGTGCTCATTGCGATCCTCGACCCACTTGATCGGCATGCCCAGCGACCTGGCGGCCCAGGCGGCAATAACATTCTCCGGGAATACTCCACCCTTCACTCCGAAGTTCCCGCCAATTTCAACATGCTTCATACGGACGTTGACCTCGGGAAGGTTCAGCATTTTTGCGATGATTCTTCGGTTGTCGTGAACATGCACGGTTCCCCATATGAACAGAGTGTCCCTTGCGGGGTCAGGTTGCACCATGATTGCTCGAGTTTCCATGGGCACACCCGAATGCCGGTTAGTGACGTACTTGTGCTTAGTAACGTGGGCAGCCTCGGCGAATGCCTTCTCGATGTCACCATATTTCTTTTTGATGCAGGCACCTTCGTTACCACGCGGGAAGAGTTTGATATCCCCGTGCAGGGCTTCTTCCGGGTCAAGGAGAACTGGGAGGGGATCGTATTCAATGGAAACTAACTCAGCTGCGTCTTCGGCAATGTAGGGATTGGTGGCAAGCACGGCAACGACTGGCTGCCCTACATACTGCACCTTGTCCACGGCCAGTACAGGATGACTAAAGTCCTCAATGTTTTCGTAGATCTCGTGGTAGCCCACCTCCTCCAAGAGAATTGACCCCAGATGCCGAGTGTGCTCTGAGGTTATTACCATCCGTACGCCTGGAATCTTTTCGGCCTCTGCCACGTCCACGGACAGAATCCGCGCATGTGCATGAGTCGAGCGGACGATTCTCATGTGAAGTTGCCCGGGCACATTCAGGTCACCAGCGAACGTCGCTGTCCCAGTGAGGAGGCGACGGTCTTCCCGCCGCAGAACCCCTTGCCCGATCCATGCCTGCCTGTTCTTAGACTCCCCGCCGGACGGACTGCTGTCAGAAGTGAGCGCTTTAGCCTTTGCCATCATGCGCCCAGTATGTCACCGGCAGGTCCGGGCGGGATGTTCAGGCATTGACAAAAAGGAGACCCAAGTATTCGCACTTAGTAGGCGCCCTAGCCATGCTTCCGTAGCATGATCGTTCCTCAGGCCCTTGCGCAGGGTATCGGAAATTGACTATAGGAGATAGCAGTATGGCTGTAACTTCACCACTAAAGCCTGAGGATGAAATGCTGAACTGGGGGCGTCTCATTCTGGACGGCGTTTCCTACTCGGACATGGTTGGCGCCCGCGATCGTCCCACCGAGGTGACCTGGTTCGACTACTGGATGAACCTCGCAAGTGAATATGAGAGAGAAGCAGAGAAAAAGGTAGCCCTCGGCCACACCCTGTCCGCCGGGGAGTTCCTCATGTCGGCTTCACTTTGCGCGCAGTACGCTCAATTCCTCTGGTTCGACGACCGCAGGCAGAAGGGGCAGGCAAGGAAGGTCGAGCTGTACCAGAAAGCTGCACCGCTCTTGTCCCCAGCCGCCGAACGTCACGAACTGGTCGTTGATGGTATCCCCATGCCTGTCTACGTCCGCTTTCCAGAAGGCCCTGGACCTCACCCGGCTGTCATTATGCTGGGAGGCTTGGAAAGCACCAAGGAAGAAAGCTACCAGATGGAGAATCTGGTCCTCGCACGCGGAATGGCCACGGCCACTTTCGACGGTCCGGGGCAAGGCGAAATGTTTGAACACAAGCGAATTTCCGGTGACTATGAAAAATACACCTCCGCTGTCGTGGACTTCCTGAGCGGGCTGGAAACCGTCCGTGCAGATGCAATCGGAGTACTGGGTCGCAGCCTCGGAGGCAACTACGCGCTCAAGTCAGCAGCATGTGAGCCCCGGCTCGCTGCCTGCATTTCTTGGGGCGGCTTCTCTGACTTGGACTACTGGGACCTCGAAACTCCACTGACCAAGGAGAGTTGGAAGTACGTCTCCAAGGTTGACACTCTGGAAGAGGCGCGGGAACACGTTCACGCGTCACTTGAAACCAGGCACGTCTTGCAGAACTTGGCCTGCCCCACGTATGTACTGCACGGGGTGCACGACGAGGTTCCGCTGACATTTATTGATACAATCCTCGGCCTTGTTCCACCGGAAGTTTTGACTCTCGTAGTCGAAAAAGACGGCGATCACTGCTGTCACAACCTGGGCTTGCGTCCCCGTCTTGATATGGCAGATTGGCTGCAGGATGTTCTGGTGGACGGCAAAAACCCCGTCCCTTCAACGACTGGATGGGATCACCATGTCTAAGATCCTGAAAGTCAGCGCAGGCACCGCAGCGCTCGAGTCATGGCAGCCGGAGGGTGTCACCATTCATGAGGGCAACCCTGACGGTCACGGTTATACCCTGTTCGAACGAAGGTCCTCTCCTCAGTTCGGCACAGGTATCTTCACCTCGCAGCCGTGTACCACGACATACGAGCTGACCGACAACGAGATTATCTATGTTGTCGAAGGCTCTGCAACGCTCAGTCTTGCCGGCCAAGAGGGCGTACTCGTGACAGTAGGTGACTTAGTGTTCCTACCTAAGGGACACACTTCCACTTGGGTGTTCCACGAGCCCTTCAAGGAAATTTGGTTCTTGGTCGAGTAGGTCTTTTGGGTGGCGTTGTCCAAGGGGCAGAAACCTTCTAATGCGCAGGAAGCGGGAGCCCCGGCGAATCCGCTGGGGCCCCTGGCTCCAACTTCATTGCATCGACCATTCTGGAGAGCCTGATGGCAACGGGCAACTCGTCCCGTAGCAATCCGGCGGAACCTATTTTGCCCTCAATGATCTTTAGACGGTAAGCGATAGTTCTGCTGTGAACGCCCAGGCGCGAGGCAGCTGACGCTGCGTTTTGTCCCGAGGCGAAATAGGCTTCGAGGGTCTCGACCAGCCTGTTTGGGGGGTCTTGGTGCGAACCAAGATCCCCCAACTCGTCAGAAATGAAAGCCGAGACGGCGGCCAAATCCCGCATGGCCAAGGCCTCTAGCATCACTTCGTCGTACCACGTTATCTGCCTCCCAAGTTTCTGGGCCACCAAATCGGATTCAAGGGCTTGTCGGTGAGAGACCGCGAATCCTTCCAACGCTTCGCTCACTGATCCAAATGAAACGCGGGTACCTTTCGGCAGGGTTAAGCCGCGGACAGCTTCTTGAGGGGGTGGCATGCGACTGGACCATTCGACCCAGATGTAGCCGGTCTCGTCTTCAGCAGTGATTACCAACGGACGGATCCGTGCTGCGCTTCCGAGTGTCCTGGCGATAGATTCGACGCCTTCTCCCGAGACGACCGCAGCCAGATGCCGACCTGAGAGGTTATAGGAAAACACTGTTGAATCGATCGGTAGCCCTGCCAGGAGCGCCCTCAACGTTGAAAGCTTCCGACGATTCTGGCTTTGTCTGGAAAATGAAGTGGTCTCCATCTGATAAGTCTCAATAATGGAGGCGGTCACTTTATCGTTCCAAGCGAAGTGGCTTGCACTGGCATGCCGAAGAACTTTGGATCGTTGTGTGGGGTCTGGGATAGTTCGGTGGGCTTCCTCCAGCACAAATTCCCACAATGCCGCCTGGGCGGCTCGAGATCCCTTCAGCAAGTGCTGAAGGTCGACCCCTGCCCTCGCTGCCAATTGAACCTCGCGAAGGGTTTCGTTGGATGCTCTGACATCTCCCACCCTGTCCTGTCCAATGTATTCGAGGACATCACGAAGCGACGCGGCAACAGTCTCGGACTCGGCTGTGGTCAGCGAGGAGTTGCGGGTCGTCGATGAGTAGCCTTCATAGGCGTACTGGAGTCTGGCACGGATACAGTCGTAAATTTCAGGAATTCTTGCCTTGACGGCAACCGAAAGTTCAACCAGCCCTTCCTCAATAGTCATACACTGAGACTACCAACAGAGTCGGCTTGAGCCGAAGGTTGCGAAGCTGACGAACTAGGATCATGATTCAGACACAGCACTTGTCCGCAATTTCGGACGCAATAGCAGCAGATATAGACCAGCTCTCCGAGTCCATGGCTCGTCGTATGAATGACGACGCTCAGACTGGTGTGGGCCTGGACCCTGCACTTGCCCTACGGCGATCTGAGCGGCTTACCGCTGCTCTTCAGTCCATGAGCAGGGGCCTTGCTGGCGAAAAAGAGCCAGCTGACAACTTTCTTGCCGAAGCCACCCTGGAAGCACGGGCCGCAGCTCAGGCCGGCGCTGACCTGCTCGAACTCATCCATACGTATCGTGTGCTGCAATCAGCCATGTGGGATGTTCTGCTGGACCTTACCACCACGCTCATCCCGGATGCTTCGGAGCAATTGGAAGTACAGAAGTGGGTATCCGGTCGTCAACATGATTGGCACGACGTCGTTGTTGCCAACGTCATTGACGCTTACCGTTCAGAACAGCATCGCTTCTTCTATAAATCAGAGGACCATCGGCTTAGGTCGGAGCTGCGCGACTTCATCGCGGGTCGCCGTAGCGCCCGCCCTGGAGCAGCGTACCCGTTTGAAGCGCAGCATCTGTCCGTAGTCGCTTGGGGCGAGGACCCAAAAGGCACTATTGAACGTGTCGGCATCGAGCTCAAAACTGACGAACGGTTGGTGCTGGAGAGTACAGGTGGGGCGTTCCTCGGGTGGTTGGCACTTAAGGGCAACCTTGATTTTGTTGAAACACTCGCTGCAATGGAACTTCCGCGTGGAGTCCATTTGGCTTTGGGGACCCTTGATAAGGGGTTCGCCGGCTTCAGACGCAGTCATCAACGAGCCTGGCGTGCCTACAAGGTAGGACGACTAACAGGAAAACAGCTAACAGTATACGCCGATGTGGCCTTGGAATCGGTGTTCGTGACCAACATGCAGGCCGTTCGTGACTTGGTCGCTCAGCAATTAGGCCCTCTGCTCAGTGACCCTCGAAGAGACGTACTCTGCGAGACGCTAACTGCCTATTTTGCATCTGGTTGCAACGCTGTCGCGGCGGCAGCGGCTCTCCAGGTCCATGAGCGCACTGTGGCCTACCGACTGAAGTCCGTTGAGGAAAGACTTGGAGTCGACGTGGCAGAGCGCCATGTTGAGCTCCTTGTTGCGCTACGGCTTCACCGGCTGTTGAGGTCCATTGCTGAATCCAAGAATTCCATGACGTAGATTTCCAAGACTGTACGACGAATCCCCCAATTGTCGGTTCTGCGTAGGACGGAGCCAAGATTTGTCGCATGACGCAGAGCGGAGAACCTTCGTCTAAGGGCAAGGTAGTGACATGAACAATGACCGCGGCAGGCGGCACAGCCTGTGAAGCCACCTTCTTTCGACTATGTTGTTGCTGATTCGGTCGAGCATGCGCTCCACCTCTTGGCGGATGGGGGAGATGACGCAAAAATCATCGCCGGCGGACAAAGTCTGGTCCCACTCCTGAACTTCCGAATGGCACGTCCGTCACTATTGATTGACATCAACCGCGTGCCCGGGCTGGCCAATATCAAAAAAGTTGACCAGACGGTGAAAATTGGCGCCCTAACGCGCCATGCGAAACTGATTACCTCAAAGACGATCCTGCAGAACCTTCCGCTCCTGCCAGAAGCTGCGGCTTGGATAGCCCATCCGCAGATTCGCACACGGGGAACGATCGGTGGCTCGCTTGCACATGCCGACGCCGCCGCCGAATTGCCAGTTGTCCTCCTGGCACTCGACGCCCACGTCACGGCGATGTCGCTTCGTGGCGAACGAAGGATTCCAATCAAGGACCTTCTCGTGTCCCATTTCGTTTCAAGCATCCTTCCTGACGAAATTATCGTCGAAGTCAGCGTACCCATGCCGCCCGCGCGGACAGGGGCTGCTTTTGATGAATTCTCACGCAGACACGGCGACTACGCCATTGGAGGCGCTGCCTCAATGGTCACGTTGGACGACCACGGGCGATGCGTGAGTGCAAGGATCACCGTCTTAGGGGGCGGTTCCACGGCGATCCGCTGTAATGACGCCGAAAGTCTACTCATAGACGGCGAACTCACTACAACAGATATCGCCGCGGCAGCCAAGGCCGCAGTGAACGACCTTGAGCCGGTCTCCACCGTGCATGGCACTTCCGCCTACCGCCGGGAGGTCATTCGTACCCTCGTCGAACGAACCTTGACACAGGCCGTTCATCGCGCGACACCGACAATGGAAAGCATGGATTAACGATGAACGCGTTTCACCTTAAACTTGAAGTAAATGGAGTCAACCACGAGGCCGATGTTGAACCTCGTCGGCTGCTCGCGGATTTTCTGCGTGATGACCTGCAACTCAAGGGCACACGTGTAGGTTGTGAGCACGGAGTCTGTGGCTCATGCACAGTTCTGATGAACGGGCAGCCTGTGCGCTCATGCACGACGCTGGCAGTTCAGGCTCACGACGCTCGAATTGAAACAGTCGAGAGCCTTCAGCAGGAGGGTGACCTTCACCCGCTGCAAAGCTCCTTTTCGAAATGTCATGCACTGCAGTGCGGTTTCTGTACCGCAGGCTTTCTCATGACGCTCAAGCCTCTATACGACGATGACGACGTTACGATGGATGCTGCAACGGCCCGAGAGGCCATTTCAGGGAACATATGCCGATGCACAGGCTACCAACAGATCGTTGAGGCCACAGTTGACGCTTTTGCGTGTAGAAATCACGGCATTCAACCCTAATGAGATCTTCTCCACGCAGGACAGTGCGATGGGCAGCAATCGCTTAGCCTGTCGGAACTGTCATACGGGATGACCGACGAAGTGATCTCGATTCCTCGTGAGTTTGAGGAGTGGCGCGATGGCAAATCACTCGTGGTACGGCGCCCCGGGTACGGCTCAGGACGCCTTACCGGGGCTACGCGGGGGAACTGCGGTGCGCCCGAATCAAAAAATCGGAGCACGAACCCTCCCGTTTTATCACTCTCGCTGGATTGTCTAGCCGCGGGGTATGCGCAGCCACGCATTCCCTGCGGCTTTGGCATGCCGTCGAGGTTGAGTCCCCTGGCTAGTGAGCGCTCGATGCCGGATAGAACTCAGTTTCGCTGGCGGTCGAAAACCGGGCCGCCTGTTCGAACTGATTGGGTAGGGGATAACAGTTGAGGATAGGACGCTTACTCCGCGGTCGCACCTTGCCGAGACAATGAGGTCGATAGCAGCGCGGTTGGCTATCTCCCGGGACCACCGTCGAGAAAGCTGTCAGGGCTGACGGGCCGCCGGGATACGTGCGGGCGTCGGAGGACTCCAGGATTAAAGCGGTGGAACCAGCTATTCGTGCGCTGTTGAATGAGAACCAGCACGATGCAGGCAACGTTCTGGCCGACCGAGCGGGTGGGCTGGTGCGGGTCCCCCGGCATGGTTCCGTGAGAACGTGGCCGGATCCAGCCGATGTACGCCCCGGCGGACCTGCTGACCGAATGAGTTACGAACCCTGCTATTAGGCGCAGTGCGACCTGTGCTTCCCCTAGGCGCGGATACCCGTCGGCGCAGGCAAACCCCGGATGCTGCCGGTGCTGGTGTCCTCGCGTTCACGCTTCATCATGGGCCGGGTGATCCCGTCCCGGTGACCGATGACCTGCTGGCGGGGATGTGGAATCCGATCGAATCCCTGGGCGCGGTTCCGCGGTGTCAACGGCGACTGATCTGGGACAAACGAAAACGGCATCGGACGCCGGAACAGCTACTCCGCAGGCGTCGAGGGTGTTCGCTGGGGTTACCGCGGCCAAGATCGTGCAGTTCAGACCTAGGATCCGGAGAGCAAGGGCATGGCGAAGCGGGCCAACCAGTTCCTGGAGACTTCCTTTGGGCCCGCCCCATCCCTCAACTCGCCCTATTTCACCGTCTGTGCCTCCCGGTGGATGCCAAAGCCAATGCCCGGTTGGTCCGACGGACCGGCGCCCGATCGCTGATCGGCCTGAATAAAGCAGCAATGCCGGCGCTACCGACGGTTGCGCCCGTGACCGAAGTCACCGCGCGGGTCCGACTCCCGCGCGACTACTTCGTTCGAATGGGATCCAACGACTACTCCGTTCTTCCGCAGCCAATTGGAAAGTCCGTCGATGTCATAGCAGGCCGTGGAGACCGTCACCATTACCCTGACCGGACGCAGCTTAGGAAGCCACCCTAGATCTTGGGGCCACGGCCGGGCTGCGGGATCTTGCGGACCACGACCGGAGGCTCGGGGTCGTTTTCAATGACGTGAAGCTCGCCTGATGACCTAAGCGATGGAAGCGGCGGAGAGGATCGCAAGCCAAGCTCGGGAGGCCCGGCTGGACT
Organism: Paenarthrobacter sp. TA1.8; assembly: GCF_048595705.1. Taxonomy (NCBI): domain Bacteria; kingdom Bacillati; phylum Actinomycetota; class Actinomycetes; order Micrococcales; family Micrococcaceae; genus Paenarthrobacter; species Paenarthrobacter sp. TA1.8. The sequence goes on along the minus strand of NZ_CP184287.1, from coordinate 2,085,574 downwards.
CATGAGGAATACACAGCCGCGGTTCTCTCCCGAGAGGTCGTCGCCCGGGAAGCCTCAAGAGCCCCATCCCCTGCCAGGGCCGCCGGAGATATTGAAAGTTGAGTGGAGAAGCTACCGTACATCGCAGCCAGACCTGGCAGGTGCGGAATTGGATGGAAGGGCGTAAGCGCAATCCCGGGCATACTCCAAGAGCCCGAACTGGAGCGGCCTTCCTGGCCCGCCGCTGTGGACAACCGCCCGTCACACACAGGACGTGATTAGCACGCAGGGAACTGCGCTAGCCCTCTGGGTCTGCAATGGAACGTGCAGGATGGCCTGGCGGTGCAGTTTGCTTTTCTAGGTAGGGAACTATGGCCTGTTCCGCTGAATACATCCCGGTCTTACCGGACCATGGGCTGCGTGTTGGTCCAGTCGACGTTAAGGGCAGCCCGCAGTTCTATTTCTCGTGTCCGCATCTCGGTTCGAAGAACGTTGCTGAACTCGGACGCCTCGTCTACCACCTGACTTACGGCCCGGTTTAGTCCTTTCGGTCCCAGTGCTGACATTGCTTCGTTGACCTTCCGGCATGCGATCATGCCAACGGCGACACCGATTCCCATGCAGGCGAGTCGTCTTATCACGGCAGTCTCGTTCCTATTTAGCGCGGCGTCGGGCGGTGGGTTTCGTACGGTCCGCTAGTGCCTTGCTCACGCCGTGGCTGAAAGCCACCACCTTGATCAGCGGGGACCCTATTGCGGCGGCAATCACGGACGATAGCGCAGAGATATTTGCGCTAGCATCCGAAACGTTTGTCGATATGCCGTCTACCTTCCTGAGTTGTTGGTGTGTGGTAGAGACGGTGGCCGTAACCTCGTCCAGGAGCGGCGTGGCGCCGTCGCTCATGGCCTTGATGGCTGTCACCACCTCGTCGAGCACTTTACCCAGCTTCAAAATGGGCACGGCGAGCAGCAATACTAGAATTGCGAACACGCCAGCAGCAAGAAGACCTGCAATTGCACCACCAGACATAGTCCTTCATCTCCTCATTTGTTTTGGGCTGTTACACCGCAAGTACGCACACAAAGCGGCGGCTCTTGCTGCATCGACTGTCGTTTTTGGTGATTTGCAGTCCACACGCTGGTCTCCCGACGGGGATGGCAAATTCTCCTCGAGATCCTTGCCGGAAATCAATAAGACAATTTCGCCCGCAGAGATCCTGGTGGTCAAGGGGACTGCCTAAGCATGGGGCATTGAATTTTGTTCGGTCACGTAACGCCGACGCAAATATCGAACGGCGTTCAGTGGGCAGGCAAGCTGCACGGCACGACGACGCCGCAGGCTTGCTTCGATCAGCAACGGTTTATCACGTCGTGGGCGGACACCGATGGCGGGAGGTACTCTAAGAGAAAAAATCTGGCCGGTCCAAGAGGGCAACAACTTCACTCAACCCGCACGGTTAAGACCCGAACATCACTTGCCATTTGAAGTGGCCGTCCCTGACTGGACTAGGTCGTGCCGGCAATCCCGCTTTGTCCACGCCATCCAGCAGAGACGGACACTCCAAAGCTTCTTAGCTCTACTCCCCCAATCGGCTCTTACCGAGAGAGGGCGGTCCGGACCGACGAGCGGAGAATAGCCTCAACAGCCCGCTCTGCTGTTTCCAGGGCCCCTTCAATGTAACCGGGGAAGGCTAGCGAAACATCGGACCCCACAAAGTGAACACGATCAAATGGTTCCCCCAGTTGCTTGTGTATACGGCTAAATTGTCCAACCCGCGGAGATACCCACGGACCCTCAAAAAGTGGGTCGGCGAGCCAATCATGGTAGTCCACACCCAAAACTTCGACCTCTGGCAGATAGTAGTGCACAGCGTCTTCAATGGCTTCAAGGTCCCGGGGATCGAATGAACCTGAGTCAGTGAATGCCACGAGGAGCCGCTCGCTGTCGGAGACTTTACAGTAGTCGTAAAGCGTAGGAAAGATTCCGTCGCCGACGCATGCGATTCCTTCTTCGGCTCCGCGGACGTGGATCAAAAGCTTCAGACCTCGGCCACCATGCCCTTCTTCAATAACGGAAAGCCGCTGTTCCGGCAGGGTGGGAGCGAAGCTAATCCGACGCCAGGTATTCATCGGAGCTGCCACCACTACAGCACGCGCTTCGTACACCTGTCCCTCATGATCCGTCACTCGAATAATTTCGGCCGACTGGTCAATGCTTTTCACCACGACGCCCATTCGTAGTTCCGGGACGTCGCACCGCATCGCATTGACCAGTTCGTCAGAACCGTTGGCGAAAACCTCATCCAGCGAAAGCACCACACCAAGGAGACTGTAGTGATGAGCGGCGACAAGCTGCAGCGCCCAGAGTGCAGAGGATTCCTCCGCGGGTTGCCCAGTCATGTTCCATGCCCAGGCTAAGAGAAACTTTTTGGACACAGTTGGGAGCCCCAGTGACTCAACGTACTCGATGAGGGGTACATCGAGGTCTTCGAGGCCTTGATTCTCCAAACCCCTCTGCAAATCGATGCGGTGAGCGTCGCGCAGCAGAGTGTAGATCGCCGCTTCCATAGGCACAGCCTCAGAACCAGGAATAGGAAATGCCTGGTTTAGTGCATCCGGGCCTAGTTGGTGACGGAATGCGCTGAATTCAGGAGCGGTGATCGTGGCAATGCCATATCTGTCTAGTTCAGCGGCAAGGCGTGGGTGATGTTCGCGATGAAGGTAAGCCCCTCCAATTTCAACCCGCAAATTCGGCGCAGTGCTTGATTCTCTCGAGTAGGCTCGTCCACCAAGGCGGTTTCCACCTTCAAGCAGCAAGACATTTTGCCCTGCGCCGGCGAGGTCGCGAGCCGTCTTTAGCCCGCTGAAACCCCCTCCAACTACAATTGTGTCATATGACAAAGCAATTCCTTTTCAATAGTTCACGCGGCTGGATGCCGGTGCGCACTCCATGAAAGAGCACTACAACCTACTGCATTTCCATTGAGCCTCGATCGAGGACGGGTGCCGCCGCTCGATCCCAGAGTTCTGCCCAGTCCACGGGGCCATCAAGGTCCACCGTTCCTTGAGTTGCACGGACGATCTTCTCAGGAGTTGCAGGAAGTTCATAGAGAGCCGTACCAAAGGGTGAAAGAGCATCGTTGACAGCGTTGAGAACCGCAGCAGGCGCTGCGATCAGTCCCGACTCGCCCATGCCCTTTACACCCGACGCAGATATCTTCGACGGAGTCTCGAGGTGTCGAATTTCGAAGGGAGGAGAAACATCCATCGTCGGAGTCTGATAATCCAAAAACGAGGTAGTGGAGAGATTGCCGGCCTTGTCATAAACCAACTGCTCAAATAGAGACAAACCGATACCCTGAACCACTCCGCCTCGAATCTGTCCCTCAACAATCGTGGGATTAATCATGACTCCGCAGTCTTCTACCGAGAACACTTTTTCAACGTTGACGAAGCCGGTAACAGGGTCGAGTTCCACAATCATTGCGTGCCCGCCGTTCGAAAACATCGGTCGTGACGTGTCCCAGGCTCTCGTGAACTCCATCCCAGGGTCAAACCCTTCGGGCCACTTGGATGCATCCCAGTAGATTGCCGACGCAACGTCTGCGATATTCAATCGCGACTCCGGTGCTCCAGCTACAAAGGCAGCACCGTCTTCCAAGAGGATATCCTGCGCCGAAGCCTCAAGCATATTAGCCGCAACTGCGACCAGTTTCTCCCGGATGGCGTGGGCGGCTCGATTGACGCACCCGCTGGCGATGACACCAGCACGACTGCCAACCGTTCCGCTGCCATAGGCGCCCTTTGTCGAAGTTCCTGCATCAACACTGATCGCTTCGAAGGGTACGCCGAGAACATCAGCGGCCACTTGAGCGAGAGTGGTCTGGTGGCCCTGCCCTTGCGAGTTCAGCCCTGAAGTTACAGTGACCGAGCCTGTTGAATCCATTTTGACGGTTGCCGTGTCGTGATAAATCTCGTGCATCCCGTGAGCTTGGAGCATGCCAGTGCTTTCGCCACTGCTTTCCACAAATACGCTGATACCAAGCCCAAGGTATTTACCTTCTTTTCGGGCCGCTTCTTGACGTTTTAGGAAAGCCGGATAATCGACCATCTCTTCCAAAGTATTGATGGTTGCTAGCCACGAGCCTTCATCAAAGTCGATGCCTTGAGGGTTCTTCCATGGGAATTCGCGGACGACGTTACGCCGCCTGATCTCGAATGGGGAAATCTTGATCTGACGAGCCAGATCATCCATCAAGCATTCCCTAGCGAGTGTCCCGGCCATGTATCCCACGCCGCGGTAAGCTCCCATGGGGCACTTGTTGGTGACGGCTGCTTCGTAAACGTACTCCGTGGCCGGGATGTCGTAGACCCCGGTTGGCGTGACGGCGACTGAACACCAGCTCTCAACTGCCATGGTTTGCGGCGGCATGTGGTAAGCGCCTCCGTCAACCAGAGCGTGAGTTCGCACGCCGGTTACCTTTCCTTCGTCAGTGGCTGCGTATTGGATTGTTACAAACTGCTCGTGAGCATGGGAGCCGGCAAGGAGATTTTCACGGCGATCCTCGACCCACTTAACGGGTGCCTGAAGGTGCTTGGAGGCCAAAGGCATCAACATTTCCTCGGGAAAGACATGCGCCTTTTGGCCAAATCCGCCGCCGGTGTCCGGGGACAAAACTTCAGAGCGCGATTCGTCGAAGCCCAAAAAGAGGCTCAGGCACAACTTTACGTAGTGCGGCATCTGCGTCGACACCCAGAGCTTGAGCCGGTCCTGGGTCCAGTCGTAGTCCGCAAGACAGCCTCTGGTTTCCATGGGCGCGGCAGCGACCCGGCCAGGGTGGTACAACGCTGAAGCTACGTGGGAGGCCTCGTTGAAGGCTTGGTCAATGTCGCCGAAGGTTGCACGCCCACGGATCCCGACGTTGTCTGGCCGTTCGCCGTTGGCTACGGGACCACCTTGAATGGAAGTGCGCGGATCCAGCACCGCTTCAATCTGTTCGAGCTCCAAGTTAACGAGATCGCACGCATCTTCGGCGATAGCTCGCGTGTCCGCAATGACTAGAACAACTGGCTCGCCCACGTAACGGACGACGTCTTTAGCCAAAAGTGGCATGGTCATCGGCAAACAGCCGTCAGCGCTGAACTGCGCCTCTATCCCTGGGCAAAATTCTTCGATGTCGGAAGCCGTCCAGACAAGGTGCACGCCAGGAAACTCTTCTGCCTGCGTCGTTTCGATGCTACTAATCCGCGCGTGGGCTGCAGGGCTGCGTACTAGGCAGGCGTGAAACTGGCCGTCGACATTGATGTCGTTCAGGTACTTGCCCCGGCCTGTTAGAAGTTTGGCATCCTCGCTGCGAGGCACACGCTTGCCAATCACATTCCTCGTGATAGGCGGAGAAATGAGGTGCGGGTTATCCATTGTCGTTTCCTATCTGGCCTGCTGCGTCCAGGACAGCGTCGATAATTGTCTGATAGCCGGTGCACCGACACAAGTTGCCGCTTAGGGCTTCGACTACTTCTTCTCGTGTCGGGCTGGGGTTGGAGTCAAGCAGCTCCGTCGCAGACATGAGGAACCCGGCGGTGCAGAATCCGCACTGAAGGGCGTGATGCTTTTTGAAGGATTCCTGGAGCGGGCTGAGCGAGCTTCCATTGGAAAGGTCCTCTACCGTCCTTATGGTCCTTCCATCGCCCTGCGCGGCAAGAGTAAGACAAGATCGTACAGCTGCACCATCGAGAAGGACCGTACACGCACCGCACACTCCATGCTCACACCCCAGCTTCGTTCCATTGAGGTTCTGATCGTTTCTCAGATGGTCAGCCAGAGTATCGCGGGCATTAACAGCGACCGTTCGACGGCGACCATTTATTTCGATGTCAATGTCAATGCGGTCCGATGGCAAAGGTGATGTCACGTGCGTGCTCCTGCTTCAAGAATGGTGCGTCGGATCAGCTCCTGTACTAGGCCATGCCTATATTCAGCTGAGCCGTGCATGTCTGATATGTACGTGAGCGACTCCGCACCGGCGATGGACGCCCGCACGGCCAGGTCTGCCGTGACTGTCGATCCTCTTAGGAGGTCCTCTGCGACGGTCACTCGCTGTATCTTGCCCACCGCACCGCCGACGGCGATCCTGGCATCGACGATGCCAGAGTCCTCAATTGTTAGAACGACAGCGATGTTGGCGAGACCATAGTCGCCTGAGCGTCTGGCAAATTCACCATACGCCCATCCCTTCGGCCGGGAGGGCATCCAGATATCAGTGATGATCTCGTCAGGAGAAATGCTAGTCATGTATGGTCCGACGAACAGGTCATCGGCCTCGACGGTGCGCTTCCCTCTCACGCTTTGAACCTCCACCATGCCGTCCAGCGCCAGCAGAACTAACGGCCATTCACCGGCCGCATCTCCGTGAGCCAGAGAACCACCAAGCGTTCCCCGGTTACGTATCTGCGGGTGAGCTATGTGCGATCCGGCTGAGGACATCATCGGCAGAAGCTTGGCAATAAGTGGTGAACTCACGATGGTTGCATGGGTGACCATGGGCCCAAACCGGACGTATTCTCCGACTTCTTCCAAAGCCGTTAGACCCGGAATCTTCGCGAGGTCCACGACGACCGTGGGTTGGGCCAATCGCATAGCCATTACTGGCAAAAGACTTTGCCCGCCGGCGATAACTTTGGAGTCATCGTCGGCTGACAGCACTGCGCAGGCTTCATCCATTGAAGCCGGCGATGTGTAGCTAATAGCAGGTAGTTTCATGCTTCACTCCCTCGAACGACTTTCATCATGCACTACGCTCTGTGATTTTCTGCACGACATCTACGAACAACTACGGTGGGCATTTTGTAGAACCATGCATAAACGACGACCCGTCCGGAGGAACGCTGTTTGTGCTCGTCATCGGAAAACCGGACTCGAGGCAGAAGTTCACACGTGCAGGTGCATCTCACTGCTCCACCTGTATGCGTCCTAAGTGAGGCTTTCTGCCACCGGAGGGGCGCATTGGGTTTCGCGCACAGTGTCTCCGATCCGGAGGGCGCGCAAGCCCGGCTGGCGTACAATTTTGGAGCTTCGTGCTTCCGCCAGTGCGGGGTGAACAGCAGTAGCAGACGCAGCAGCGGCCGAAAAGCCAGGTGCACTGTATGGTCGGCCAAGGGCAGCTGCAGGAAGTAGCCAGGTCAGCTGTGCTAGGAACGTACAGTCCCCAAATCTATTAAGAGCCTTACGCTAGCGTGACCACCATCGAGTGGCTATCCGCCAGCAAATGGAGGTAGGACATCAACCGTATCCCCAGCCTTGACCGTAGCTGACTGGTTCCGCACGACAGTTTCGTTAAGCAAGAAGCTGCTCCGCGACAGGATCTGATGGAGCGGCGGAGTGCCCTCGGGAGGTTTCGGGCGCTCCACAGCCAGTATTGCTTGGATCAGATCCGCCACCGTGGCCTTTTCGGCCAGCTGGAAGTGCTCCTCCCCTAGACCTGCGGCCGAAGACGCAGCGGCGTAGTAGCGTACTTTCATTGGGGTCATCCTCCGATGGCGCTCATGCTGCGCTCTGGTTGGACGAAGTCCGGAGCATCCAGTCCCACGTGGTCCATTCCGTGAGCCTTCGGCTTGAGCCACATGGCGTCCTGCCAACGTTGCACGATATCTTCGTCGCTGCCTCCTGATCGCAGCACGCTCAGAAGGTCGGATTCTTCCCGAGAGAAGAGGCAACTCATAATTTTGCCCTCGGCTGTGATCCTAGTTCGGCGGCAATCCGAGCAGAACGGCTCTGTCACAGAGGCGATGATGCCGACAGTCCCCACGGGGGGACCATGTATCGAATCTTCGTTCCCCTCCAGTAGCCGCCCGGTTCCAACCGCCCGCCGTCGTACGTCGAAGCGTTCAGCCGGCGCCCCTTCACGGGATTGGGAATTGGGGCTCAGGATAAAATCCGAGGAAAGCAATTCGCGGATTTCGGCAGCGGTAATCATGTCTCGACGTGTCCATCCATGGTCCGCGTCCAAAGGCATCTGCTCAATGAAGCGCAGCTCGTATCCACGCCCCAACGCCCAACTAAGCAGCGTTGGAGCTTCCGCATCATTGATGCCTCGCATCAGCACAGCGTTCAGTTTGACCGGGCCGAGGCCCACATCCCAGGCGGCATCCACGCCAGCCAGCACTTGGTCCAGGAACGGTCTGCGGGTCAACCTTGTAAAGGTCTCCTCGTGTAAGGAATCAAGCGACACATTTACTCTGGTCAGCCCGGCGGCTTTGAGGGGCGCCGCCTTCTTGGCGAGTCCCACACCATTGGTGGTCATCGATATCGGCAGCGAGGGGTGATCTTTCCGCAACCTAGAAATAATCTCCACCAGATCGTGCCGCACCAGCGGTTCCCCCCCAGTCAGCCGCAGCTCACGGATGCCCAGGTAATGAACACCTATACGAACGATCCGAATAATCTCGTCTGCAGTCATGATCGCCTGCTTGTTGAGCCATTGCAGGCCTTCCGCCGGCATGCAGTATGTACAGCGGAGGTTGCATTTGTCAGTCAGGGATAGCCGCATATCCGTGGCCCGGCGTCCGTAACGATCAACGAGACCGGAGCCATCGCCCGAGGGACGACCGCTCGGCGCTGAGGTTGTTGCCTCCTGGTATCTCGGTATGCCTAACTGAACATTCATAATTTCAGGCTACGTCAAACCTAAGATCCACCATTTGTGCAAATCCGAACAATTGCCGCGCCGGATTGTGGCAAGGAGCTATATCAGGAGACGCAGCTCGCCTGATGGAATGGGCTGGGTTCCCAGGTCAACACGTGGTGCGGTGGCCGATGCGCGGGCAAACGACCAGCGCTGCGGTGGCTGAACACCCTGCGCCCGAGCAGCTCTTCTAAAGCATCCGCCATCGGAATAGCAAGAAAAGCATCTACCTTAGCCCCAAACCGCCCTTCCTGAAGGCAGGAACATGCAGAGCAATGAAAAGCAGCTGACCCCGTTGGTTCACAACGGTCCCAGTCCGCGAACAATCGAAAAGCAGCCTACGACGGAAGAGAACCGCAACGTCTCCAGGCACGTCCGAGCAGTTCGAGACGTACTGCAACCGCTGTTGTCCACGCCACGACATGAAAGAGTGCCCGTCATGGATGCGCTGGGACGCGGATTGGCGGAGACCATTCTTGCCCCAATGGACCTGCCACCCTTCGATAACTCACAGATGGACGGTTTTGCTGTCCGGTCGCAGGATCTGACAGACGGACACGGCGCATTGCGTGTGGGAGCACCCGGCCCTGCTGGCGCGGTTCCGGAACCATTGGTGCCAGGAGTTGCCGCTCCTATAATGACGGGCGCCATGATGCCGGCAGGGGCTAACGCTGTGATCCCCATTGAATGGGCCGTACCTCATATATTCCCCCCACCAGGAGCGCTGGCAACGGTGACACTGCCTTCGACCGCGGCGGGGTCCTTTGTTCGCCGACGGGGCAGCGACGTTGCAGAAGGCGACTGCGTTTTGGCTTTCGGAACGCATCTTGGACCGCGTCAACTGGGGCTGCTCTCAGCCCTTGGCGTGACAGAGGTTACAGTTCACCAAAAGGTGACCGTACTCCTCGTCACCACCGGCGATGAAGTTGTTGAACCCGGAGACAGGCGTGCTCCCGGCAAAATCTACGATGCCAACAACACCTTGCTAGAGGCCTCCATGCGGGAGGCTGGACTTGATGTAGTCAGGGCGGGCATCATCCGAGACGAACCGGGCGTCCTCTCGGAGCTTTTGAAACAACATGCCTCTCATGTCGATCTCATAGTCACCACTGGCGGCGTGAGTAAGGGCGCTTACGAGGTGGTCCGGCAAACCATGCTGGATCATCCAGTTGAGTTCTCCCATGTGGAAATCCAACCGGGCGGTCCCCAGGGGCTTGGTACCTTCGATGGCATCCCGATTCTTGCTTTTCCGGGGAACCCGGTCAGCTGTCTAATCTCCTTTGAGATGTTCCTGCGCCCGCTCCTCGGCGAATTATTCGGCACACCGAAACCCAGGGCCACCTATAGGACCCAACTGTCCCACGCTTTGACATCACCTCCGAGGAAGCATCAGGTGAGGCGGGGTGTGCTGTTGCAGAACGGTACCGTCAGGTTGGAAGGTGGCGAAGGCTCCCACCTACTAGGGGCACTTGCACGATCACACGTCCTCGTCCACATTCCTGCCGGAGTTTCGGAATTAGCAGAGGGCGAGGAGGTAGAAGTATGGGTGATATAGATCCCCTCGATACTTCTGAGCGTTTTACTCACCTCCGGACCGATGGTACGGCCCAAATGGTGGACGTTTCCGAGAAGGCAAAAACCATACGGGAGTCGACAGCCATCGCAACGGTCCGAACGACTCGAAGGGTTTTGGCGCTCTTGACTTCGGACGAACTGCCGAAGGGAGATGCGTTGGGAGTGGCTCGGGTGGCCGGCATCATGGCTGCCAAGAAGACGTCAGAATTAGTTCCACTTTGCCATCCCCTCCCTCTATCAAAAGTGACCATCGACTTCGAGCTCCTCCCCAAAGCTATAAACCTACTTGCGACCGTGAAAACTCGCGGGGTTACAGGCGTCGAGATGGAGGCCTTGACTGCTGTGACAGTGGCCGCCCTCAGCGTGTACGACATGATCAAAGCCGTGGATAAGCACGCCATCCTGTCCGATATCAAGGTGCTCGCCAAAAGCGGCGGGAAGAGCGGGAGTTGGACGCTGTGACCACACAATCGCTGCCAAGGAACTGATATGCACGCCGAAACCCAAAAACACGTAAGCAACCAGAAACTCGTCACCCAGCGCCAAGCGATACCGCAAACCCCGAGCGTGTTCCAGGCGGTACTCAGCGACCAACCCATTTCCGTAGATGTGGCCATCAAGGCCGTCGAGTCTGATACGTCCGGGGCGGTAGTCAGTTTCAGTGGGGTAGTCCGTAACCACGACCGCGATAAGGACGTTGATCGCCTAAGTTACACGGCTCATCCCTCGGCGCAGCAAGTACTTGAGGATGTCGTAAAAAGGGTCGCGGCAGAATTCTCGCTGCCGGGTGGACTCGACAGTCGCGCCGCAGTGCAGATTTGGGCAGCACACCGTATCGGTGCTTTGAGAATCGGCGACCCGGCTCTTGTCTGCGCGGTGGCGGCGGGACACCGTGCGGAAGCTTTTGCCATATGTTCAGACCTCGTTGACCGTATCAAAAAGGAAGTTCCAATCTGGAAGGAACAATTCTTCTCAGATGGCACCGTGGAATGGGTAGGCGCCGGCGGTTAAACAGCCTATGCAACCCTATGAGGCGGGGCGATCCAACCCGTAGAGATTCTGTCTGTGTGGCTGCTCTCGCTCACCATTTTTCTCGTGACACCTGAACGTTGTCCCGAAGCCGCCTCGCCCACTCCCGCATCCTCGAAACACACTGAGAAAGAGCCATATGAAGATCGCTTGTAAGAACATCACAATTCTGCTGGCTATTGGCGCTCTCGCTGCTGGCTTGGCAGGCTGTGGCGGGGGCAATGCCGCCCCGGCAGCAACAGGCACGACCCGTTCGACCGAGTCCACCACGCTTTCCGGAACAGTGACCGTGTTCGCTGCAGCTTCCCTGAAGTCCACCTTTACGAAGATCGCTGCGGACTTCGAGGCCGCGAACCCCGGCACGAAGGTCACGCTGAACTTTGCCGGATCTTCGGACTTGGTCACCCAGATCACTCAGGGCGCCCCGGCTGACGTCTTCGCCTCAGCCGACACCAAGAACATGACCAAACTCATCGATGCCAAGCTCATAGATGGAACCCCAACGAACTTCGCCACGAACGTTCTCCAAATCGCGGTCCCACCGTCCAACCCTGCCAGCATCAGCTCCTTCGCGGATCTTTCAAAGCCCGGCGTCAAAGTCGTCGTGTGCGCACCGGAGGTCCCATGCGGTTCAGCCACCGAGACCATCCAGATGGCCGCCGGCACCACGTTGACCCCCGTCAGCGAAGAGTCTTCAGTAAGCGATGTCCTGGGCAAAGTCACCTCCCAGGAAGCCGACGCAGGACTGGTCTACGTTTCGGACGTCAAGACCGCCGGCGACAAGGTGAAGGGCATCCCGTTCACCGAATCGGACAATGCCGTCAACACCTACCCGGTCGCCACGGTGGGCGCCACCCAGAACAAGGATGTGGCCCAAGCGTTCATCGCTGCAGTTACCGGCGCAGCGGGCAAGAAGGTTCTGACCGACGCGGGCTTTGGCACCCCCTAATTTCGCGGATGCCCTCACTCACTAGAACCGGGTACACCGGCATCCCACCGTGGGTTTATGCCATCGCCGCAGCAGGAGCACTGTTTATTCTGCTGCCGCTGGCAGCCATGGTTACCAAGGTCAACTGGATCCAGTTCGTCGCCCTTGTCACCTCTGAGTCTTCCTTGACCGCCCTGGGGCTGAGCCTGCGTACCTCTACGGCCAGCACCGCCTTGTGCGTTGTCCTTGGGGTCCCGCTCGCGCTCATTCTCGCGCGCGGGAATTTTCGCGGGCAGCGCCTCCTCCGGGCATTCGTGCTCTTACCCTTGGTGCTGCCCCCGGTCGTGGGCGGCATCGCTCTGCTCTACACGTTCGGCAGGCAAGGAGTCCTTGGAAAATCACTCGAGCTGGGAGGGATCCAGATCGCGTTCTCCACGGCCGCCGTCGTGCTCGCCCAAACCTTTGTCGCCCTCCCGTTCCTAGTGGTCAGCCTCGAAGGTGCCTTACGCACGGCCGGAACCAAATACGAGGCCGTCGCTGCCACACTGGGCGCCCGCCCCGCCACCGTCCTGAGACGGGTGAGCATTCCGCTCGTCCTGCCAGGGCTCGCCTCGGGCGCTGTCCTGTCCTTCGCCCGCTGCTTGGGTGAATTCGGCGCCACCCTCACCTTCGCAGGGAGCCTGGAGGGCGTCACCCGGACGCTACCACTGGAAATCTACCTGCAACGCGAAACCGACGCCGATGCCGCCGTCGCCCTCTCGCTCCTCCTGGTCGCGGTGGCCGTCGCCGTCGTCGGGCTTTCCTTCAGCCGTTCTCCCAAGCAGCCCACGACGGAAGCCAGCACCACATGACCTTCAACCTGAACGCTGCCCTGCGCGCCCGAAACTTCGATATCACCCTCAGTCTCGGACCGGGCGAGACCGTCGCCGTCCTCGGCCCCAACGGCGCCGGGAAATCCACCCTGCTGGGCATCATCTCCGGACTGCTGCGGCCCGACACCGGTTACGCCGAGCTCAGCGACGCAACGCTGTTCGACATCGACTCCGACCAGTTCACGCCCCCGCACAGAAGGGGCACCGCCCTCCTGGCCCAAGAGCCTTTGCTTTTTCCTCACATGAGCGTCCTGGAGAACGTCGCCTTCGGACCCCGCGCAGCAGGCGCCTCCCGCCACGATGCGCGCCAAACAGCCCTGCACTGGCTGGACGAAGTCGACGCCACCGAGTTCGCCCAGCGACGACCTGGCCAGCTCTCCGGCGGCCAAGCCCAGCGCGTCGCAGTGGCCCGCGCGCTGGCCGCCGACCCAAAACTACTCCTCCTCGACGAACCGATGGCCGCCCTCGACATCCACGCCGCCCTCTTGCTCCGGCGCCTCATCAAGAGGGTCCTTACCGGCCGCAATGCCATCATCATCACCCACGACGTCCTCGACGCCTTAATCCTCGCCGACCGCGTCATCGTCATCGAAAACGGCCACATCGCAGAACAAGGCCGCACCCGCGACGTACTCGAAAAACCCCGCAGCCGATTCGCAGCAGGGTTGTCCGGCCTGAACCTCCTCACCGGAACAATCACCGAGTTCGGCCTTACGACAAATGAGGGCCTGGCAGTGGCCGGATACCGCGAAGACGCAGCCCTCCCCGGCAACCCCGGCGCCGCAGCCTTCCCGCCCTCCGCTGTTTCCGTTTACCTCACTGTTGACCACGGCAGCCCCAGAAACACGTTCAAAGTCACCATCACGGACCTAGAACCCCGCGGCGATCAGATCCGGGTCAGGGCCGGCCATCTTTCAGCGGACATTACACCGGCAGCGTCCGCGGAGCTCGACTTACTTCCCGGGACTGAGGCCTACTTCGTCGTTAAGGCAGCGGCAACCTTGATCTACCCGTCCTGTTGATCAGGGATTCTGGCTTCCTGTGAGTTGACTGTAGAAATCAGACGAACAGAGGCGAGGAGAACAACTCTCATACTGCCCTCAAGAGAAAATCGACACGGACGTGGACAAACCCTCCCACTGGGCTACGCGTCCTCCAGCAGCAACGACCAGTATGGCCCAACGAGAGGAATCAGCAGAGTACAACGACGAGAAGACTCGCGTATCACTTCAGTAGTGACGACCGCGCGGCTGCACACCGTAACAACGGATTGATCGTGTGGGATGGTCCATGCCGTCCAATCGTCATCTGATCAGCCGGCATCCGGCATTTCGTCGGCACTTCCGGCCGGTCGCTGCAGTATCAGCTTTCAACGACCGGCGCGGTTGTACCACGAGTTCGGGTGGGACTATTTATCGACTAGCTATCAGACTCAGGGTGGCTACGGTTCAAGGGAACCGGCTCGTTTAGCTTTGCGGCGACTGGAAAGTTGAAAGGCGATAAGTACCAGCAGGATAGCAACGGGCGCCACCCAAGTAATTGAGTCGAGCGGCGCCGGCGGTGGATTGATCAGCGCATTTACGTACAGCCACGCCATTCCCGCAAATCCCAGCACGGAGACGATAACCATGGCAACGAAGCCTTTGCTTCTTCGGGCTAGCTTTACGGCTCCTGCGGTGACAAGTAAGTAGGGAAGCACCCAGGCGAAGACGACGAGGGTGGCGTTGAGGTTGTATGCGGTGAATATGTCCGGGGTGACGAGGACCAAGGCGGTCATGGTCGCCATGCTTAGTATTGCCAGCAAAAGGATCGAAACGTGTGGGCTGTGGTAGCGGGGGTGCACCGCAGCCGTCCTCGCTGGCAGCAGGCCCTCCGCTCCAATTGTCATGACGAGCCGGGAGCCATAGTTCATGAATGCGATGAGAGATCCAAATGACGCTATCGCCAGGACCAGGTCTGTGACCCCGGCAACGCCAGTCCCCAGGCCTGACGTAATTGCCAGTGCCGCCGGAGCAGACACGCCTTCTGCCAGAAGCTCCGAAGAGGCCATCAAACCGGGCACTTGCAGAACGGTGGTTACAAGGTATAGCGCACCCAGAAGCACCGGAACGGCCATGACGGCTACCGGTACGTTTCGTTTCGGATCCCGAGTTTCGGCCGCCAAAGAGGCACAGCTCTCAAAGCCCACCAAGAACGCCGCTCCGGCAGCTACCCCTTGTAGAGTTCCGGACAAACTGAATTCACTGAAGTCCAGCTGCTGGTCCAACTGGAGCCCGGTATGGGCCGCACTTACTCCGGTGATGAGCAGGACCAGCGGGATGGACAGCACCGCGAGAGTTACCGCGATTCGAACGGAGGTATCAAGACCTCTGAATGCCACAAATGAGGCGATCGAAGTTGCAAGGACCTGGATTGCGATCTGCGGAGCCGATGCCAGTGCCCATTCGACACCTAGACCGCTCAGGAAACTGCCGCCGAAGATTCCAACGATCGCGGAGATGCCGGACACCTGAGTGACCATGCCAATGACAAGCGCAGCCGCAGCAAGCTTCTGAGCCCACGGGCCGAAGACCTCTCCGATGTACGAGTAGATTGACCCTGTGGCTACGAAGCGCCGGGCAAACGAGATTACGGATATGCCGACACAGATCACGGCGAGGGCAGACGTAAGCGCGGCGGTCCACGCCGTTTTCCCGCCTGGCGCAAATAAGAGCAGAGGAACGAGGGCCATACCCACTGCGGGGATGTATGAGGCTACGGTTAGGGACACTAATTGCACCCGCCCCAGTTGACCGGTCTCTAGATGGGCACTTGACTGGTCGCGTTGCGCGGTGTGAATTGTCGAAGGATCGGACACTGCGTTTCCTTAGAATGTATGGGACAAACCGGGTAGTGGTTCAGCGGCGGGCGGTGCGGATGCGAAGGGTGAGGGCGGCACCAGCCCGAACTGGTGTGCAGTTCGTCAATGCTGTAGAACGCTGTAGAGCGCTTCCGACAGAATCACAGTTGTTGTCCCGCGGTTGTACTACTGAACTAGGTAACAGCTACGCCCCGTTTATCCGACTCTTCGGTAGACGGGCTATCTCACCGCTTGCCTAGGTCGCAACAGGGACAACAAGGTCGGTCTTGCCTGCGCCCACTTTGGCGACGCTGGGTGTGCGTGCGTGAAGAGCCGGCCACTTGCATCATGGGACATTGGAAAAACCGTACGGCCGGAAGCCGAGTGCCGATGACTTAACGCGGACGCGGACGCTGGCGGAGACGCAGACGCCTTCTGAGCCTCTGAACCAAACGCTTCCAGCGGCGTTCTCCGCGTTGCCATTCCGCCGGAATGAAAAAATCCGGATCTACGCCACCGGGTGGAAGATAGACTTCTTCGCCCGGTGCGGGAAACGTCACTCGCGCCTGCGCTTCTTCAAATTCCATTCCTGCTCCTGATATCGATCGGGTTTCGGCCACCGGAGCCCATCCTTTGTATGGCACTCCCCCGGACCAGCTGTGGTTCCTAAGTGTGCTGCATGGCCGTTGGACAGTCTTTAGACGACATCGTCATAGTCACCTGTCTCCTAGGGTTCCGACCCCCCTTGCATTCCTGTAGGGCATGCGCTACCGGCAGGTCCTCGAATGGCGTGGACACTTGCCTGATCCGTTCTTCTATATGGGTGGCATTCCGCGAACGGCCAAGTCCGAGAACTACGCGAAGTCATAAGCACTGATTGGAAATGCATATATTCAGAGCGGGATCTCTCCCCGCCCGCGTTATACCGTCGGCTAAGACCCACAGGAGATACGAGAGGCCACTTGTGATGCAGTTCCAATCTATTCCCAGTACACGAAGCCAATCGTCGTACTGGTTGGCAGGTGCTCTTGCATCGACGCAACCTGAAAGCCAGTCCCTGCGCACCTCATGCCAAGCCGATGTATGCATCATCGGCGGAGGGTACACGGGGTTATGGACTGCCATTGAACTCATCCAGAGAGACCCCAGCATGCGCATCGTCGTTCTTGAGGCGCAGGTTTGCGGTAGTGGGGCAAGCGGAACCAACGCAGGCTTCGTAATGAACTTATGGCCTAAATTCTCGGCGCTGGTCTCCCACGCTGGCCGAGACGAAGCCATCCGCATTGCGGGCGAGACGAGTCGCGCCATTGGGGACATCGAGGAATTTGTCAACGAACACAAAATCGAGGCAAATTTCGAACGGGCCGGATGGCTCTGGGCGTCGACGAGCCCCGACCAAGACGATTCCTGGGAAGAAACTCTCCTGGCACTCGACGGAATTGCAAACCAGCCCTTTCACCGGCTCTCTGCTGAGGAAGCACAGCGTCTCGGGGGCCAGGCTGTCCGAGCCGGCGTTCTCGATCCAACGTCGGCAACTGTTCAGCCAGCAGCACTGGCATTGGGATTGCGGCGCGTCGCGCGCAAACTGGGTGTGGAAATATACGAACACTCCCCTGTTCGATCCATCTCGGGCAGAGGTCGCCCAATCGTAGAGACAGAGCACGCTCGAGTCACCGCCGATTCAGTTGTTCTTGCCATCAACGCGTGGACGAGCAATCTATCGTGGGCGCGGCGTCATCTCATCACTACTGCAAGCGACAACATGGTTGTCGTACCAGGAGCGTCCTCCGCGGGCTCCAACGCGGAATCCAAAGTGGGTGTTTCTGACTCCCGAAGGCTTCTCAACTACTGGCGCAGCACGCCGGATGGAGCACTACTTTTCGGCAAGGGCGGGGTTGGTCTGGGATTTCGCAATCAGGGGTCATCCTCCCTTTTCGGCGAAGTACCCAATCTCAAGCTCTTGCGTCAGAACTTCGAGCAAACATTTCCGTCCCTGGCGCATGCCCCCATCATCAACACTTGGCGGGCCCCGGTTGAATATTCAATGAGCTCGCTACCCTTCTTCGTGGCCGACCCCAATAACCCTCGTGTTTTTGTAGGAACAGGCTACTCAGGCGACGGAGTCGGGCCGTCACGGTTGGGCGCACGCATCCTCGCGAGCCTGGCCACCGACCAGAAGGATGAGTGGAGCGAAAGCGCTCTCACCCGTTTGCCTTCAGGCAGGTTGCCCCCAGAGCCCTTCCGATTCTTTGGCGGTCAACTTGTTCGAACCGCAATTATTAGAGCGGACGATCTTCGCTATCGAGGCAAGAAGGTTGATCTCGTCACGTCCGGAATAACGGCGTTGGACCCCACATCCTGGGTTTAGAGCCTCAGCTGTGGAAGTGGTGCGCCGGGGCAGGCCCCGTGTGCGGGCAGGCGCACTTCACATATGTGCCTTAGGGCAGAGCGGTGGCGGGGGCTCTGTACTCGGGATCGCTTCGCAAGGAAAGTCGATTGTGACATCAAAGGAGACTCCGTGGATGACCACACGAAGTGTTTGGAACCGTCTGGGCGGAAAATGCAAAATCAAGAAGTCGGCCGCCCACGGCAGGCTGGGGCCCGAGCCACAACTGCTAGCGTGCTCCAAACAGTTGCCTCGACAAGGCAAACCGGATTACCACTACTGGAAAGAGCGAAAGACGATGGATTCACTGAGGTGACCTCGGGAGGAGATCGGAAACGCCAGGTTGAAGCTCACATCGAAATAAGAGTAGACAACAGATCAGCCATGGACGACTGCCTCAACACGGCAGTCGAGCGGATCATGGAGGTCGCCCTCCAGCGCCAGCTCTACGGCATCCTCGTAACCCGGCTCGCGGGCGGACGCTTCAGGGTCGAACTGAACGAATCTGTCCCCTACGGATACACCGAACAACGCGATGAGCGCGATGTGTCCTCCTGACCACTCGCCAACTTCACTAGGCGCTTATAGTTCACCAGCAGGGACGACGGCGTCCGTGAATGTGGAGCAGCGTTGGATGAGCTCAGTGTTGAACTCGTATCGATGGCGGCCGACATCCTCTCCTTGAATCATGCGCAGCAGTAACTCGACCGCAAAGTTGCCCATTTCAGCGTACGGCTGGCGGATCGTCGTAAGTTGTGGGTCTACTAGGAGCGCCGCGCGCTCATCATCGAATCCAATGATGGCCACGTCTCGGGGAACGTTCAAGCCCCGTGCGCGTAGCGTTCGCAAGGCGGGTGCGGCCATGGCGTCCGCGACGCAGAACAATCCATCGACTTTTCGGCCACTCGACAAAACGGCTTCGAGCCCAGACCAGTGCTCTTGGGATTCGTTGAAGGGATCCGCACAGTCGATGACCAACGCGTTGTCGACAGCTATCCCGGCCGCGGACAGGGCGTCCTGGTAGCCCAAAGTGCGCTGGTCAATAAAAAGACCATCGCCCCAGTCGGCCTTTTCCGCTTCCATGTTCGGACGTATGAGCCCAATCGAACGGCATCCTTGATCGATCAGATGCTGGACGGCCAGCTGAGCGCCTTGCCGATTCTTCGCTGAAATCGTGGGGAATCGGACATCGCGGTTGGTGTCATCAATTGCCACAGCAGGTAAGGCAATGTTGTCGCAGGCCGCACGCACACCCTGTTGGTCCGGCACCCCAATGACAATTACCCCGTCGGTCGGCACGTTGACCAGAGCCTCGACGATGGCTGCGGCGCCGCCTTCCGTCCCTGCAACAGGATGTGCCATGAGTTGGTATCCCTCGCTGGCAGCGGCCTTGAACGCAGCGCGGACAACAGGTTCCCACCAACCCCAGCCAGCATCTGGCACGATCACGCTGAGGGCGCGGTAGTCCCCGCTCCGCAGTGCACGCGCGCTAGCGGAGGGGCGGTACCCAAGAGTCCGGGCCATGTCGCGGATTCTTTCTCGAGTCGCCTGGCTCACGTCCGGGTGGTCTCCTAATGCCCTCGAGACCGTGGCAACCCCGACTCCGGCCGCACGGGACACATCGGCCAAGGTCACTCTTCGTGGCATTGCATTTCATCCTCTCCGTTTTTCGGGGTCACTTGCCCCTTTCCGCCTGCTGGGTCTAGTCTATCGGAAGCGTTTCCGGTAACGTTACCGGTAGCGTTACCGAAAGTCTTTACTATCTACTCTCTCAACGATGAGGAACAGCCATGTCATTACCTGTTAGTGCTAGCGGCACGGACACGCCAACGAGCCAGCCGCAGCGTGTTAGACCTTCGTTCGTCGTCATTTATGTACTTGCTTTGTTTGGCATTTGGATGTCAATCAACCTGCCCGCCTCGGTGACACTCGCGCTAAGAATTGGAGAGCTTGACCCCGAGGGCAAAGCGACGAGTTATTCAATGGCGGCAGGCATTGGGACTCTCACCGCTCTGCTGGCGAATCCGTTGTTCGGGCGACTGAGCGATCGGACCCGAAGCCGCTTCGGGCGCCGCCGGCCCTGGATCGTGGTGGGTATCTCCGGCACCATTGCCGGGGCTGTGGTCATCGGGGTCAGCGACAGCATGCCACTGTTGCTGATCGGCTGGATCATCATGCAGGCTTTCGTGAATGCAGCGATTGCCTCCTCTTTGGCGATCGTTGCTGACCGCATCCCTGAGAAGCAGCAGGGGTTGATCGGAGCCCTGTCCGGCATGGCCTCATCAGCGGCGATGCTCGTCGGGGTGTTCTTCGTGCAATGGTTTCCCTCAAATACCCTCGCTCAATTCGGCCTACCTGTCGCGGTCGCCGTCGTGTTCTGCTCGATTTTGCTTGCGATGATGCGCGACGATACTCCTGCAGTCGGCGACATCGCTCCGTTCAGCCTCAAAGAGTTCCTCGGCAGTTTCTACGTCAGCCCCCACAAGTCGCCGGACTTTAGCCGGTTCCTTGTTGCAATGTTCCTAACCACTTGCTCATGGGGTGTCGTTTCGACATACACCGTTTACTTGTTACAGGACCGGATAGCCGTCCCAGCAGAGGCGCTTCCAGGCGTGATCACACTGGCCTACGTGATCCCGGGGATTTTGGCTGTGATTTTCGCACCCGTCGCCGGATGGCTCAACGACCGCACTGGTCGGCGCAAGGTTGTTCTGGGCTCGACCGCCCTGATCATGGCGACAGGCACTCTTGTCATCATCTTCGCTGACGGCCTGGTGCCGTTCCTCATAGGCATCTCCATTGTTAGCGGCGTTGCTGGCGGCATGCTCTATGGGGGCTACATCGGGTTCGCTGTGGCCACCATGAACGATCCCAACACCGCGGCACGCGACCTCGGGGTGACCAACATCGCCTTCACCCTGCCATTTTCTGTGATGCCATTCATCGCGCCAATGCTTCTCGGGGTGGGAGGAGGAGACGCAAACTACGCCGCGTTACTGACCGCGGGTGCGGCGCTGACGCTCTTAGGCATCATTCCCCTATTTTTCATTCGCTCTACTCGCTGAACAGGCCCATTATGAATGACTACCGCGATCCTTCCCTTCCTGTCGAACTCCGCGTCGAAGATCTCCTCCGCCGGATGACTGTCGCGGAGAAGGCGGCTCTGATGTTCCACCCTTCCACCAGCCCGGGTGGAGTTGATTTGACGCACGCAGACGCTCTTTCTGCGGCCGACCTATATGTAGGTAACTTGGGCATCAACCACTTCAACGTGCTGGGCGGACAAGACTCACTCGTAGTGGCAGAGTGGCACAACACGCTGCAGGAGATCGCGGAAGGTACCCGGCTCGGTATCCCTGTGACTGTCTCAACTGACCCTCGCCATGGCTTTCGGAGCAATCCCTTTACGGGTCAGGCCCTCGGCAGGCTCTCGCACTGGCCGGAGATGACGGGCATGGCAGCGATCGGCGAGGTAAGGTCCGTTCACGCCTACGCGGATACGATGCGCCAAGAACTGCTAGCGATGGGTATCCGGGTGCTTCTCGGACCGATGGCCGATATTTTCAGCGAACCTCGCTGGTCCCGTGGTTCTGGCACCTTTGGCGAAGATCCAGAGCAGGTTGCGGCGCTAACTGTGGCGTTCATCGAAGGGTTGCGAGGCGGCAAGCACATTAATCCGCAATCAGTGGCCACCGTCATAAAACACTTCCCGGGAGCTGGTCCGCAACTCAAAGGGGACGACGCGCACGACCGCCGCTACCCGGAGCAGGTGTACCCGGGTGGTATGCAAAACTTACACTTGATGCCATTTCGACGGGCCTTCGCCGCTGGAGCGTCGCAGGTCATGACCTACTACGGCAAGCCCGTTGGGACATCCTGGGATGAGGTTGGTTTCGCATTCAACGGCCCCGTCGTCCGCGACATCCTGCGGCGGGAACTCAGCTTCGACGGAATAGTGCTGACTGACTGGAATCTACTTGAGGCTGAGCACATAGGTGGTCTCATGTTCGGCCCCAACGGGTGGGGTCTCGAACACCTCGACTCGAAGGAGCGAGCTGCCATTGCAATTGATGTCGGCGTCGATCAATTCGGCGGCGACCGGAATCCGAAGCTGATAGAGGAACTCGTCGATTCAGGCCGCATCTCCGAGGCTCGCATAGACCAGTCTGCTCGTCGACTCCTGAGTGAGAAGTTCCGACTTGGTGTCTTCGAAAACCGGCGGGTCGACCTCAGGAACGCACACTCGGTGTGCGGATCCGCGACCTTCATGGAACGCGGGATCGCAGCCCAACGCGCTTCGCTCGTACTGCTTTCAGCCGACAAAGCAGCATTGCCGCTGACTGCGGGAACGCGGGTGCACCTCGACGGATTAGCCGCCCAAGATATCACCGAGGAACTGGTGATAACTGACGACCCGGGGACTGCCGACGCCATCCTTGTAAAACTCGACGCTCCGTTCGAACCAGGCCGTGGCTCCCTCGGTGACTTCTTCCATGGAGGTACGCTCGAATTCCCTCCTGAGACCGTCGAACGCGTCAACAGTTACGCCCAGCAGGCCCCGGTATACCTCGTTGTCTACCTGGAACGCCCCGCGGTGCTCACTCCATTTATAGGCCTCGCAACAGTCATGATTGGTGAGTTCGGTGCAAGTGACAGAGTATTGTGCGATGCCCTGACCGGGCGCAGTCCGATAACTGGAACCTTACCTTTTGACCTCCCCTCATCGATGGCCGAAGTCGAGGCCTCCCGGGAAGACGTGCCCTTCGACACGGCGGATCCCCTGTTCCATGCGGGCTTTGGGCT
Organism: Paenarthrobacter sp. TA1.8; assembly: GCF_048595705.1. Taxonomy (NCBI): domain Bacteria; kingdom Bacillati; phylum Actinomycetota; class Actinomycetes; order Micrococcales; family Micrococcaceae; genus Paenarthrobacter; species Paenarthrobacter sp. TA1.8. Next base: position 2,062,483 of record NZ_CP184287.1, on the reverse strand, counting down.
GCAGCGCCCTGTGATAGTCCCATTGACTACGAACGCCTAACCTTAGGTGCACCTAGCTTTAACGGACAACACGATGCACGAAACTGGAAGAGTCAGGCCGGGTCCGTCGAGCTGCGCTCCGGAGGAGAGCTTCACCAGCCTCCGGAGCGCAGCGCAGGACAACGTCAAGGGTTCGTCCGCACCAAACTAGAATGGTCCGACTTCTCAGCGACCTTGGATGTGTTTCCCCCGATCAATTTCGTACTGACCCCGATGGGCGGTCAACACTTGCATAAGAACTCTCAAGAAGACTCTCGGCCGATGGCCTTCTCAAAAGTCGAGGGATCGAAGTAGGCCTTCTCCGAGCTGATCTTGCCGTCCACGATGGTGTCGAAAAGCGTGGCATGCCAGCTAACGAGGACTCCACCCGCAGGTGCTCCAGGACCGATGTACCGAGCCGTGCTTAGTAGCTCTCCGACAACGTGGGTTTCATTGGCGACGAGTGTGAGAATTTCAGCCTTAAAGTCCGACCGGTCGAATTGGCCGTTGTAGTCGATCATGTGGGTTCGGAAAGCTTCGATCCCATGCACTGGCTGATCCAGGAAGGGCATATCCACGTAGACCATGTCGTCGTTATAGCAGGTGACCAACTTGTCGATATCGTCGCCCGCCCACGCCTCGATCTGCTTGCGGAACAAAGCCTCATTGGACCGAATGATGTCGCTGGAGGTCTCCCCGTCCTGAATCTGGCGTAGGGAGCACTCAGCCAAGAAGTCATCGACGGGGCGAGGCCGCCGGCCCGTTAGTCGCTCGACAGTATCTGTTAGCTTCGACGTATGACCATTGATGATACTGATGTTGAGCCGTGTCAGGTACGCGACGTACTCTTCGGGAAGGTTGTCGCGTCTCATCCGTTCTTCGGCCTGGCTCAACGTTTCCTCAATGGGGACGGTCTGGCGGCCGGTCAACGCCCTGAGCCTCTCTGCCAGCCCATCGAGCGTTAGGGCTTCCGGCCCGGTCAAGGTGACCGCCTCACGCCGGCAGAGGCTGGAGTCCAAGAGTAGTTCGACGGCCGTCGCCGCGATATCCCTAGTGTCGATCCACGATACAGCGGAGCCACCGGTCGTCATGACCAATATGCCTTGATCGCGGATCATGCCGGCAAAGAAGTGCTCGTCAGCCAGATCCTGCACGAACCAGTTGGGTCGAATTATGGTCCAGTCGAGGTCAGACTGCTCGACGACCACCTCAACACGCCGCTCCTCGTCGGCGTCGGAGCGGAACTCCGCAGCGACCTCCGAGTGAAGCACCAGACGCGAGGCTCCAGTCTGGGTCATGAGAGCAAGAAACTCGCTCACTAGAACAGCGACACCGCCACCCTCCGGCTTGATGAGGTAAACACCATCGGCGCCGTCGAGAGCTGCGGCCCAAGACCCCTTGTCGCTCCAATCGAAGAGCACCGGGATTGCTCCTTGGGCACCATCGTAGGCTGCAGGGTTGCGAGTTGCTGCCCGCACACCGAGCCCTCGATCGAGCAGAGCGGGAACGAGGTGCCGACCTGTCTTGCCGGTCGCGCCCAGTACCAAGATTGTTTTCAAAGTGATTCCTAACATTTCAAGAATGAATTCGTTGCGGAGGCAGTAGCTTGATCCGCAACGTTTGGTTACAGACCTTCGGAGGGCTTTTCCCAGATGGAGAGCGCAAGAGCTTCCTCGACGCCACGCATGTTGAAGGCGATAGCGTCTTATGAATCAGCAGCACTGGATCTTATTCTTCCGTCGACGGTCGTCGAGATGTTGTCCCGCATGGCACAAATGTTATTAGGCGGCTATCAGAAAGGGAGAAGGCAATCTGGTCAATCTTGCGCTAGCTAGTACGTTTTACGAAGGACAGTGCACCGTGTGGCGAAGAGTTGTACTCGCCACACGGATTCTCTCACCGATGGCATTTGCCGACGTTGGCGCCAATCGCCACGTGTCTCGAACGGTCGCTGGCGACATCTTCCGGTGTCGGCCCAGATAGGCCCCATGTGCTGGTGACTCAGCCAGAGTCCACTTCGAGCAAACCGGGCACTGGCAGACTGCGCCAAGTGTCCTCAGAAACTGCGCTTTCTGCGTAGTCCCACAAATTCGTTGAACGATTTGTCCTTCCATGACGGGCCGAAAGCCGGGGGTAACGGGGAAGATGAATGCACTCGAGGCAGTGAACCTCGAACTACTTACCAGAGTGGTCCCTCGGCCGCTGGCTGGAACTGTTTTTTCGAGCTCCGTGAAGAACGTTCTCTGTATTGAGCTGTATTTCTAGTCCATACCCCCGCCCAGACTAATGGATGTCGGTGGACGAGCGCCCGATCTGGGAAGTCTTCCCATTATCGCGGCGGAGCACGAGTGGGCCACCACGGGCCCTTTCACGTTCGCGAGCAAAAAAGTCGTGGGCGACAATCTTGAAAGGAAATGTCATGTCATACGACACAATTGTGGTTGGAGCAGGACTCGGCGGATTGAAGACAGCTCGAGACCTCGCAGGTGCAGGGCAGACGGTGCTGCTCCTGGAAGGTGGGACCCGGATCGGTGGTCGCGCGTACTCCAGAGAATCCGCGGCGGCCGACCACCTGCAGGTCGAAATGGGAGGGGCGTACCTGCACCGAGAGCATCACCCACGTCTCGCTGCTGAGCTGGATAGGTATGCAGTTCCGACAACTCCAGCTGCCGACTTCACACTTTTCAGGCACCAACTGGGGGCCACCGCCTTAAACCGCGCGTTTCCAGTCCCTGGTTCGGAGGCCGTCGCGGTCGAAGCAGCCATTTACACGATGCTCAAGGATGCGCATCGGATTGATTTAGTCAAAGGCCTGGAAAACCAGGGGCTCGATGACCTTGACATCCCGCTCATAGACTACGTAGACGCCTTGAATCTTCCGCCAGTCTCCAAGCAATTCCTACTCTCGTGGGCGTGGAACATGATGGGTCAACCAGCTCATGAGTCCAGTGCCTTGTGGGCACTGCAGTTTGTCGCTGCTCATCACTACAGCTTGCTGGGCGTCGTTCTTTCTATCGATGAAGTGTTTACCAATGGATCAGGCGAGCTTGTGGGTGCAATCAGCAGAGATGTCCCCCATCTCAAGTTGGGATCAGTCGTCACAGACATAGATCAATCAACCTCCACGACACGGGTGACTGTCCAGAGCGGCGAAACTTTTGATGCACATTCGGTAGTTGTCGCAACGCCCATGAACACCTGGAAGAAGATCACTTTTTCGCCGCCGCTTCCAGAAAGTCGCCGCCCAGTTGTTGAGGAAGGACATGGTTGTCGAGGGCTGAAGCTGATCGTTCATGTCCGTGGGACCCAGCCAGGGGTTGCGTGCATCGGGGATGGTGTCCTCCCAACGCTTTACGACTATTGTGCAGTCGCCGAAAATGAACGTCTTCTGGTAGCCTTCACTGACTCCAGCTCATTCGATCCGACGGACGCCAAGGCTGTTGAAGACGCCGTACACCACTATTTGCCGGAAGCTGACGTCCTCGGCGTGGACTACCACGACTGGTTAGGAGATCCGCTCTTCGAGGGTCCTTGGGTTTCTCCACGAGTCGGGCAGTTCAGCCGGGTTCATAAGGAACTCGGGCAACCCTTCGGGAGAGTCCACTTTGTCGGCTCCGATGTTTCGTTGGCCTTCCCGGGATACATAGAGGGTGCCCTCGAAACGGCCGAACGCACTGTAGAGTCCATTCTTACCTCCCCATAGGTACTCGTCGAAGACAGGTCAGCTAGCAATTGGCAAGATCGGCCCATCAGACGATGGGCGTTGACCGGGCCGTTAGCCGGGCCGCAAATTGGGACCGCGCGGTGCTGTTCGCGCTGCATATAACCATCCAATACACACGTCCCGAGGAACAGATAGTCGACAGCAACTAATCTAGACAAAATCGTTCCGCGGGGTTCCAAAGGGGAGATCGTGCCAGATATCAGCCTTGATGGGGTATTTCAGAAATTAAATCATTTGCTGCTCGAGGCAACAAAAGCGCGTACACCGTTCACAATCCTGCAACTCGCCACAGTCGACGGAGCCGGAGCGCCAAAAGTCCGAGGCGTGGTCGTCCGCCAGGTTGAGGATGGAAAGCTCTCATTTATCACCGATCTTCGGTCCCCAAAAGCTAAGGAGATAAGCGAACAAGCCCTGGTTGCGCTCAGTGCATACGATGCTGACAAATCAGTGCAGTTGCGCATAGAGGGCAGCGCGCTGATCAACGCAGACGAAATGCGGCGCAAGGAATTCTGGGATAACTTACGGGCCCACACCCACCACCTCTTTAACTCCAGCATCTCACCGGGCGCCGAGCTACCGCAGCCGCAAGATACGCCGACGATGGGGATCCAAGCACACTCCCCTGGCTCTGGGGAGCTTTACGAACATTTCGGCCTTGTCGATGTCACGGTCGGGCGCTTCGATTGGCTTGACCTCTCGTCATACCCTCACCAGAGGTGTCAGTTCACCCGCAACCACGATAGCTGGAAAGCCATATGGGTCGCTCCTTAGAGTACCGGCTGCTTGAGACCGGGCCGAGGCTAAGTCTGACGCTCTGGACCTCATGATGTCACTGAACTATGGCCGTGCGCCTAATCGCCCTTAACCGGCTTACGACCCAGCACCGCAGACTGTGGAGACTAACTGGCCTGAAAGGTCGATGACTTCCTCTCACTCGTCCAGGGCCGTAACTCGCCGGTCTGGGCCGCGGATTTCGTCAGCGGAAGCCAACTTTCCCGAAGGACACTTTACCCGGGCCAGCAACCTGCTCCTCAGTGATGTTTGCCTTCGCTGCGAACAATCGATCGCTTGGTTGTTACCAGCAGTGGAAAAGCATCGCCCGGCGCAAGCAGCCTGGAGTGCGCAGGCGGCGGTAAGACCCTATCGACGGAACGGGTCGGCGAGATGTCGCACGCGCCTACACGTGAAGTTTCGAGAGTCGCCTTTACCGTGTCTGACGAGGATCATTAGGACAACGATCCACCGGCCTCTGTGCCACGACCACCTACACCTACTAGTCGTCGTTAGCCTGCGCTTCCTCGATGACGTTGTACCAAACAGTCTGATGGTCTACCTGCTGTAGTTCATCGAGCCTTGCGCGTGTGGAGAGAAAGGCGGGATCCTCGTGCCAAGCCTCCCAGTCACGCTGATTCCTCCATGTCCCCACGATGACCCGAACGTTGGGGGCGTCAGCAGGTGAAAGCAGCTGGCCCGACATCCAGCCCTCCCTATCGTGGGCTGAGCTGAAGCGTTCTCGGATTAGCTGATCCCACTCACTCTCTGAGCTTGACTGGAGCTGCATGGTACTGACAACGGTCATCATAGGACCTCCTAGAAGGATCGGCTTCCACCAAGCACGTCTAGATAGATTCTTAGGTTATGAGCGCCTTGTCAACGGGAGTAGCGCCCCGGCACTCCGTATTTCCCCCGGTTTCGTGTGTTTCTTGACCCGGAGAACGATTGCTCGCGGAAGGCAGCGGCGCTCTATCCCGTAAGTTAATTGAATTGTTTGCCGGTTGAATCCCCTCTTTATCCCCCTCGTCGCCACCGGCGCCTTGGCATCCAGACCCCCTCTGCGGAAGTCCCTGTCTTCACGGCTAGCTCCAGGCTCACGGCACCGCCAATGTCTGGTTGAGTCTGGGCAGGCTCTAATCGGGACTCCCGTCTCCATCACGCCACTTTCGCCTTGGGCAATCAGACGAGGTTGCAGTGTGCCAAGACCTGGCATCAGTGGTTGTGCATAGCGGCTACGGCAGGGACGGTTTGTCCAATGGTTGAGCGGACATGCATTGCTAGGCTTCGAATCCTTGATCCAGATCCCCTCGGCAAGCCGATGCCGCCGCGGGCAATCCACGAAGGGACGCCCATGACTCCGATGCCCGCCTCCACCGACGGGAATGCCGCCCAGGTGCAGAGAACTACGCCCGCGGGACCGTTAGCCGGTCTGCTCGTCGCCGATTTCTCCCGAGTCCTGGCCGGTCCTCTGGCCACCATGACGTTGGCCGATTTGGGCGCACGGGTGATCAAGGTTGAGCGCCCCGGCAACGGTGATGACACCCGCAGCTGGGGACCACCGTTCTCCCCCACCGGGGCCACTTACTTTGACAGCGCTAACCGCAACAAAGAATCCGTATGCCTGGATTTGTCCGAGCCCGGTGACCGGCAGCTGGCGAGGGAGCTCGCCCTGCGTGCTGATGTCCTGGTGGAAAACTTCAAGCCCGGCGGTATGGACAAACTGGGCCTGGGCTACGCTGAGCTATTCGAAGGCAACCCCGGACTGATCTATGCCTCTATCTCAGGCTTTGGCAGCGCCGGTGGAGCCACACTGATGGGCTATGACTTCATCGTCCAAGCCATGGGCGGCCTGATGAGCATTACCGGCGAGGAGCATGGAGGGCCCACCAAGGCCGGCGTCGCATTGGTCGACGTGCTGACAGCCAAAGACACCACGATTGGCGTCCTTGCCGCCCTCGCAGCCCGAGCCACCTCGGGGCTCGGCGCCCATCTGGAGCTTAACCTTCTCTCCAGCCTGCAAGGCGCTCTGGCCAACCAGGGCCAAGCCTTTCTGGGTTCGGGTACCGTGCCGCAGCGCATGGGAAACGCCCATCCGTCGATCGTGCCCTACCAATTGCTTCAGTGTGCGGACGCGCCGCTGGCGGTGGCCTGCGGCAACGACGGGCAGTTCGCCAAACTGACCCAGGTCCTGGGCATTGCTGGGCTTGCCCAAGACCCCCGTTTTGCCACCAACAACGCCCGAGTGGAACACCGCACGAAATTGGTACCCCTCTTGGAGGACGCCCTGTCCTCGTCATCTGCCCTCATCTGGCAGGACAAGCTCATCGACGCGGGCGTTCCCGCCGGCCATGTGGCAAGCATTGAGGAAGGCCTTGAGTACGCTGAGTCCCTGGGTCTTGAACCGACAATCGAGGTCTGCGATGTCGCCGGCGACCCGGTCGGGCGGCAGATCCGCCATCCCATCACGTGGATCCCCGCCATTCCGGCGCCTGCGGCCGCTCCGCCCTCTTTGGGCGAGCATAGCGGCGCCGTCCGTGCCTGGCTGGCCGACGGCGCCGACGATGGACACGCTTCCCAATGGAAGGGCGCTGACAAAAAGCCGACGAAGCACTGAGCGAGACCGGGTTTACACCCAGCGCATCGCTAGCCACAGGTTCGCCGCCACATCGGGGTCGTCCGGATCTGCCTGCAGCAGTTCCGTGGCTATTCCCATCCGGTGGCGCAGCGAATTCCGGTGGATCCCCAACTCCCGGGCGGCGCCCTCCCATTGGCCCCGATGGCGCAGATAGGCACGTACGCTGCCGATCAGATCCGCCCGCTGATAGCCGCGCAGCGCCTCCACCCAGCCTTGAGTTCGCGGGTCAAGGGCCCCTTCCGGGACGTCGACAATCTGCCCGTCATTCAGCGCACGCACCATGACGGCCAGCTGCCCAACCTCATCGTGCACACGCGCCAGCGGCATTGGCCTGCTCAGCACTGCCGTGACGACGATATTGCCAGCAGTGGCGCGGGGATCCCGCGGAGAGGCGCCCACCGCGCTATCCGGAATGCCCCCGGCGTCGTGCTCCGCGTCCAGCAGGTAGAAACCAACGCCGTTGGCCTTATGGCGCAGTCGGCAGGAACGCAGGGCACCTGCAGCCTGCGGCCAGCCTCTCGCGGCACGCAGCCGCGACTCCAGTTCGCCGTAATCCTCGGCTGCGTCGGTCCCGCCTCGCACCACCAGGACACGCACCGCTCCGGCGGGTACCATGATGCCGAAATCCGGGGCCAGGGCCCTGCCAGCGTCAACATGGCCGGTGAGAAAAAGCTTTGTAACGGCCGAGCCGAGCGCGGCAGCGGTGGCGTCGCTCTCCTGCTGCTGGGCGGCCTTGAGCGAGAGCAGGACGCAGACGGTCATAATGACCTGCCGGTCGGCCCGCGTCAGTTTGCGCCCGGCACCAATGGCCAAGAACCCGACCGTTCGCCGGCCCACCAGCACCGGATATTCGACGACGTCGGTGCCATGAATCTGAAAGGTCGAGGCGGAGTGTGTCACCGCCATATCAAGCCGCGACGTTTCTCTGCGCAGCTGCTCCACTATCGTGTGGTTGTCTGCGGGCCACAGGGTTTCCACGGCGTTGTCCGCCGGAAGATAGGCCACCCAGCCGCCTAGCGCCTGGGCCAAGGCCTTGACGACGGAAGGGAGGGCATCCGGCTGCGTCGCCGCCCGGGCCAAGGCAGTCTGCGTGCCGAGGCTGGCGGTCAGGTCCGTCTGGCCCTCCCGGCCTACCAAGTCCCAATAGGCCCGGGACACGTTCATGAACGGCGTGCCCTCAGGCACAACCAGCAGCTCGAGCCCCGCCGACGCGCAAGCAGAGATCAAAGCGGGCGGCACTTCATCCACGCCGGCACCCAGACCAAGGCCCAAGGCGGCGATGCCGCGCTCCACGAGGCGTCTGACATAGGCGTGCACCTTGGCCTCTCCCCCGGAGACAGGCATGCCGGTGGTGAGAAGGAGCTCCCCGCCCTCCAAATACGGTGTGGGGTCCTCGAGCTCGGAGATGTGCACGCCCGAAATTTGCCGCCGGGCCACGTGCCCTCCCGAGGCGGGACGTAGATCCCTGCCCAATTTCGTGTGCAGCTGGGCCAGACTTATCACACAGTGGTCCTTTCCAGGGAGACGCAAAATCCTTTGGACATTCTAGCTAATTTATTCTCATTCTTAGACAGACCATCTAATGCCAGGCGGGGAAGGGTTCACTACGTTATTTTTATGACGAGTTCCACAGATAGCCTGCCCCAGACCCGCCACATAGCCACGGCCATTCCCGGCCCGGCGTCCGCTGCGCTGCACTGTAAACGTGAAGCGCATGTCACGTCGGGATTCGGCGTAGCTATGCCCGTCTTCATCAACCGCGCGTCCGGCGGCATCCTGGAAGATGTTGACGGCAACCGCATCATTGACTTCGCCTCCGGCATAGCTGTGACCAGTGTGGGCGCTGTGAACGCCCGGGTCCAAGCGCAGGTGGCCGCCCAGATGGCTAGGTTTACCCACACCTGCTTCATGGTGACCGAGTACGATTCTTTCACCCAGGTGGCCGCGTGGTTGAACGCGCATATCCCGGGAGACTTTGAGAAGCGCACCGCGCTCTTTTCCACCGGAGCCGAAGCCGTGGAAAATGCCGTCAAAATTGCCCGTGCCGCCACGGGTCGGAAACGGGTTCTGGTATTCGACGACGCCTACCACGGCCGATCCCTCCTCACAATGGCAATGACGGCCAAAGTCAACCCCTACAAGAAAAACTTCGGCCCGTTCCCGGACGAGGTCTTCCGCGCTCCCACAGCCACCCGGCTGTGGGCCAGAGCAGGCGAGGAAGCCACGGCCGCCACAGCATTGGCCGAAGTCGAGGCACTGCTGAAGGCCAACGATCCCGAGACGTTCGCCGCCATGGTCATCGAACCCATACAAGGCGAGGGCGGCTTCCTGGTCCCTGCCCCCGGCTTCCTGGGCGGACTGCGGGAACTGGCCACCAAATACGGCATCGTCCTTGTAATGGACGAAATCCAGACCGGCATGGGACGGACCGGCAAGCTCTTTGCCAGCGAGCACGAGGGCGTCGCCGGCGACCTCACCCTGACCGCCAAAGCCCTCGCCGGCGGCCTGCCCCTGAGCGCCGTCACCGGACGGGCGGAGCTCATGAACGCGCCGCATGCCGGCGGACTCGGCGGCACGTACGCCGGAAACCCGGTGGCCTGCGCCGCCGCCATGGGCGTATTCGAGACCTTCGAAGACGGCACGCTTCTGAAGAACGCCCTGGCCATCGAGGCCACGGCCCGCGAGGTTCTTCAGCCTCTGGTGCACAGCACTGCGATCATTGCAGAGTTCCGCGGGCGGGGCGCTATGCTCGCCGTCGAGTTCGCGGACAAGACGACCCTGGAACCACGTGCCGACCTTGCTGCCCAGGTGGCCGCCTCATGCCACCGGCAAGGTGTCCTCGTCCTGGTCTGCGGGACCTACGGCAACGTGATCCGGCTACTGCCGCCCCTGGTCATCGGCCCAGAGTTGCTACGCGACGGCCTCGATGTGCTGCGCGAGGCTATCCTGGCGGCCAATGAAGGCCAATCGGACACTGCCAGCGCATCAGCGCTGGCAGTTGTCTAAGCCCCACCGAGAAGACCCTTGGAGAACACCATGAACGAAACCTCTGATCTGCTGAACGTCGACTCCCTTTTCAGTTCGGAAGAACTTGCCCTGCGGGACAAGGTACGGTCGTTTGTCGACAGTGCCATCCGACCCAATATAGCCACTTGGTATGAGCAGGCGGTCTTCCCGGCGGAGATCATCAAGGACATGGCTGAGCTGGGCTTGCTGGGCATGCATTTGAAGGGTTACGGCTGCCCCGGCCGCTCCGCCGTGGAATACGGCATCGCGGCCATGGAACTTGAAGCGGGCGACTCAGGCCTGCGCACCTTCGTCAGCGTCCAAGGCTCACTGGCTATGAGCGCGATCTACAAGCACGGCTCCGAGGAGCAAAAAAACCAGTGGCTGCCCCAAATGGCCGCCGGTGACGTCGTAGGGTGCTTCGGCCTGACCGAACCCACAGCCGGCTCCGATCCGGGCAGCATGAAGACCTTCGCCCGTCGCGACGGCGACAGCTGGGTCATCAACGGCTCCAAGCGCTGGATAGGGCTGGCGTCCATCGCCCAGATCGCCATCATTTGGGCCATGACCGACGACGGCGTCCGGGGCTTCATCGTGCCCACCGACACCCCCGGCTTCGAGGCCACCCCGATTGGCCCCAAACTCTCCATGCGGGCCTCCATCCAGTGCGACATTGAGCTTAGAGAGGTGCGCCTCGCGTCCACGTCGGTACTGCCAAATGCCAAGGGGCTCCGCGGCCCGTTCGAGTGCCTCAATGAAGCCCGCTACGGCATCATCTGGGGAGCCATGGGCGCAGCGCGGGACAGCTACGAGACGGTCGTCAGCTATTCACGGGAGCGCCTGCAGTTCGACAAGCCGCTGGCTGGCTACCAGCTGACCCAGGAAAAGCTAGTCGACATGGCCCTGGAAATCAACAAGGGCATGCTCTTGGCGTTGCAGATTGGCCGTCTCAAGGAGGCCGGCCAGCTCAAGCCGCACCACATCTCCGTCGGTAAGCTCAACAACTGCCGCGAGGCCATCCAAATCTGCCGCGACGCCCGCGCCATGTTGGGTGGCAACGGCATCACCCTGGACTATTCGCCGCTCCGCCATGCCAACAACTTGGAATCGGTGCGTACCTACGAGGGCACCGATGAGGTTCACACGCTGATCCTCGGCAATCACATCACAGGCATCCCGGCCTTCCGCTAAGCCGCGTCCAGCAAGGAACATTGCAATGAGTACAGCAGTCGAACTGCAGCATTACATCTCGGGCACCTGGGTTCAGGGCGGCGGCGGCATCTTAACCTCCGTCAATCCCGCACGGCCGGCCGAAACGGTGGCGCACGGCCTGCACGCCGGACCGGCCGACGTCGAACGCGCCATGGCAAGTGCCGCCGCCGCCAAGCATGGCTGGGCCCGCACTCCTGCCCATGAACGCGGCGCGGTACTGCTGCGCGCGGCAGTGATCTTGGAAGAGAACGCGCAGCTCTGGGGGCTGGAACTGGCCCGGGAGGAGGGAAAGACGCTGGCCGAGGGCCGGGGCGAGGTGCTGCGCGCAGCGCAGATATTCCGTTATTACGGCAACGACGGCGACCGCGAGGCCGGTTCGGTGTACGCGTCCCCACGGCGGGGCGAAAAAATCTTCGTCACCCGCAAGCCGCTGGGAGTAGTGGGAGTCGTGACGCCGTTCAACTTCCCCATCGCCATCCCGGCATGGAAGATCGCCCCCGCGCTGACCTATGGCAACGCGGTCGTCTGGAAGCCGGCGAGCACAGTTCCACTGCTGGCCATGCGGCTGACCCAGGCGCTGGAACAGGCGGGGTTGCCCGACGGTGTGCTGAATCTACTGATTGGACCGGGCTCCATCGGGACCGCGTTGGTGGAACATCCGGCGCTGGACGGGCTGTCCTTCACCGGATCCACCGGCGTAGGTCGCACCCTGGCTGCCGCCGCGGCTGGCAACGGCGTCCCGATCCAGGCAGAGATGGGTGGAAAGAACGCTGCCATCGTTTTGGCCGACGCGGACCTCAAACTGGCCACCGAACAGGTCATCTTGGGTGCCTTCCGCTCCTCGGGGCAGAAGTGCACGGCGACGTCCCGGCTGATTGTGGCAGATGCCGTGGCCGATGAATTCCTCGCCGGACTGGCCGCCACGGCCCGATCCCTGCTGGTGGGCGACCCCGCAGATCCGTCCACCCAAATGGGGCCGGTGATCAGCGGCGCCGCCCGGGAGTCCATCCAGCGCGGCATCACCACCGCGTTGGACCAAGGGGCTGACCTGCTAATAGGCGGGCTCCCTTATGAAGACACTGCACGGGTCGCCGGTCACTTCGTGGCCCCTACGATCTTGGAACTAAAGGGGACAGCCCCCGCTGACATCTGGCGCGATGAGTTGTTTGGCCCCGTGCTCAGCGTTCGCAGGGCGGCCTCGACTCAGGCCGCGTTCGATCTGGCGAATGACAGCGATTTCGGGCTCTCTGCAGCACTCTTCACCCAGGATGTCACCATCGCGCTAAAGGGAATGGACGAGCTAGACGTCGGAATCCTGCACGTAAACTCCGAATCGGCCGGCGCCGATCCGCACGTGCCGTTCGGCGGGGCCAAAAAGAGCGGCTACGGGCCCAAGGAACAGGGGCAGAGCGCCAAAGAGTTCTACACGCACACCACCACTGTCTACCTCCAGGGCAGCCACAGCTCTAGCCTCCGGGGTGACAGCGCCTAGGGTCTCACGCCCTCCCGGCGCTCAGCCCCGAACGTCATCTTCCACCGAACCGGAAAAATCATGCAACCCACCACCATCACCCGCATCCTCGTTATCGGCGCCGGGGCCATGGGCTCACAGATCGCGCTGACCGCTGCCTTAGCCGGCTACACCACAGCAGTTCACGACGTCTCGGCGCACCGCCTGGACGACGCCGCGGCCCAACTATATGAACGCACCAATAAACTGGTGAAGTCCGACAAGCTGGCTAGGGAGCAGGCCGAGCGCGCCCATGAACGGCTCGAATTCAGCGCCGACCTGGAAGCCGTGGCGCCTTATGCCGATTTTGTCATTGAGGCTGCCACCGAACAGCTGGAAATCAAGAAGGCCATCTTTGCCCGGCTCGGCCAGCTCACCCCACCCCATGCCATCCTGGCCACCAATTCCTCGACAATCGGCTCCTCGGCGGTAGCTCAGGCCAGCGGCCGGCCCGACCAAGTGTGCAATATGCACTTCTTCAACCCCGTACTGGTCATGGAATGCGTGGAAGTGGTCCGGCACGCCGGCACGTCACAGGCAACCGTGGATACCACCCTCGAACTAGCCCAGCGCCTAGGCAAGACGCCGGTACTGATTAACCGGGAGGTTCCAGGCTTCGTTGCCAACCGACTCATGGGCGCCCTTCAAAAGGAAGCACTTGCGCTGCTGGCCGGAGGCGTGGCAAGCATGACAGACATCGACGCTACGGCAAAGATGGCCCTGCGCCATCCAATGGGTCCGTTTGAACTGATGGACCTCGTGGGGCTGGACGTTGTAGAGCACATCGCCCAAGCCACGTACGCCGCGACCGGCGACCCGGCCGACTGCCCTGACGAGTCTGTTGCAGCCCTCGTCAGGGCAGGAAAATTGGGTCGCAAATCAGGCGCCGGGTGGTATAGCTACACCCTGTGATCTGACTGTCCACGGTGGGGCAAGGCGTGACCGTACAGACGCGCCGCTCTGCTCCCCACGCATTCGAAAAAGGCGGCTACAGCCCGTCCTCCCTTGGTATGCGCGCACATGCGATTCGAACCAGGCACTCCCTCTGAACGACGCGTGAAAACGAGATGCTCTCCGAAAGGGAGACTGAGTGATCCAGGCCCGCCTTCCGGAGAGCACGCATTTGTGTTCGCCGTGTCAGCCTTCGATTGATAGTGGCTTAGATTTCTTTGAGCGTATGGAGGCCGTGAAGCTAATGAGGAATATGGCGACTGTGCCGATCATGACATAGGGGAGGGCGTTCAGGGGTGCTGGTCCGGGGTTGAAGATGCCATTCACGTAGAGCCATAGGACTGTAGCGGAGGCTAGCACTGCTCCGAGATTTACGATGAGGGACCTTTTGGCGTGGGTTCGGCTCAAGAGAACTGCGCCGCCGATGCAGATGAGGAAGTAAGGGATCACCCAGAAGTACACCAGCAGCGTTGCAATGTAGCCATTGATCTCCAGAGGTGAGGCCGGGGTGAGCCAGACCAGCAGGGCGGGTCCGATCAGGGAGGGAATTCCGATGCAGACGATGGCAGCAATCGGACTGTTGTACCGTGTGCTGACCTTAGTCAGAGCTGATGGTAGGAGGCCGTCAGAGGCCGCGCTGACAACTACTCGGGATCCGTAGTTGAAGAATCCGATGAGACTCGCGAAGAGAGCTACGGCTAGAACGAGGTCGCTGACATTTGACAAGAATCCGACGCCGGCTGCTTCGGCGAGGACCGAGTTCGGGGACATGCCCAGGGCAAGTTTGTCAGCAGCATCAACGAGAGTCGGCACCTGGATCACCGCGCCAGCCAAGTAGAAGAGGCCTATGCCGACAGGGATGACCATGATGGCGCGAGGAATGTTCCGCTTCGGGTCTCGCGTTTCGGCGCCAAGAGCTGCGCTGCCCTCAAATCCGATGTAAAACGCGGACCCGATCGCAAGACCCTGAAGGAAGCTGTCAAAGGTGAAGTCGTTGAGGCTGAGTTGTCCTGCCAGATCGACGTTTCCGCTGAATGCGGTGGCGATGGTGATGATCAGCATAATGGGTAGCGACACTATGGTGAGGATGACGCTGGACCGGACCGACAGGTCGATTCCTCGGTATGAGATGGCCATCGCTATCAGCGCCGCCAATGCGTAAATAGTAAGTTGAATTTCCGGGCCTGCTGCGTTCGGTAACCCGACGGAGACCAGGAAGCTTCCGAAGAACACCCCTACTCCCACGATCAGTGACATGATCGCAACGATGTAGCCCGGGATCATGGCCGCTGCGATGACGAGCGGGCTCCACGGCCCGAAAACGTGGCGAATGTAGGAATAAAGCGATCCGGTTCCGATGAAACGTCGGGCGAACACTGTGACGAACAAGCCGACGATGGTGAATGCCACTACCGATGCTGCCATGGCCAGCCAGGATGACCGCCCGGAGTAAGCGGCGAGGTAGGCCGGCACCTGAGCCAGCCCAACGGCCGGAACAAAGGAAGCTATGGAAAGGCCCATGACCTGGCGCCCGCTCAGATGCCCTAGCTGTAGATTGGCACTGGCGATATCCCCCGCCGTGCCATCTCCGGAACCAACTACTGGCTGTGGGCTTTCAGGAGAAGAGATGTTCAATGCAGTTACGCCTTTCAACTCTGATGAGGCACTTTTGGCCGTTTTCTGGAACTTTGAACTTGTCGGAAAGCATCTCGAGGAGAACCCAGAAAACCGGGATTTTTGGGGTGCTCCTGCTGCATGTACTTCGTGCGTGCTCACCGAATCGAGCTATCAAGCTTTGAGATCCTGGCACCTGTAACCATTCGGCGCCGGGTCTTGCAAGTCACTTTCAGCAGTGCGCTGGGTAAGTGGACTGTCATCCCATTCGAGAAAGAACGGGAGTCTGCTGAATTTTTGGTGGGCGAGTGACTTATGGTCCAGCGGGATCGATGTTGTAATTCCGTTGGAAGGAGTTTTCAGGGTCGTATTCACGTTTGACGGCGGCAAGGCGACGATAGACGTCCGGGTTAAAGACTTCGGCGACCATCTCTGGTGTGACTTCCGAGTTGTTGTTTAGCAGGCCGAATGTGGATGTCGTTACGCCTGCGTTGAGTAATGCTGCGTCCAGCTCCCGTGCCTTATTCGGGTACTTCTCACTCCCGTGGCTCGCGCCGTTCCATTCCGCCAGGGCCAGCACGCCCATAGCATCGCGGTGTCGGGCGGGCGTCCCCTTCGGGTTTCCGAAGGGTATTCCCTCGATTTCCAGCTTGACGGAGGCCCCGCTTGACGGTTCGCTCGTGAACTTGTCGAGATTGGCTGCAATCGCTTCGGCGAAACGGCCGTTTGGCACGGCGATCTCACGGTCGATCCATAGATTGGACATACCGTCCTCAAAACTACCTACCTCGGCGTTGAGAGCGACTACTTCGTCATATGAGCGGACGGTGATCGAGTCGGATACCGGTCGACCCAGACCGCGAAGCCGCGCGATATCCCGTTCAGCGGTGTCGAGCTTTCCGAGGTGCCCCACGCAGACTGTAATGGATGGCGCCCGGTTTTCGTCCACGCCGACGAAAACGCTGGGGTAGAGATGGTCCGCCATTGCGTTGAGCGTATCGAGCAGGGATGTCAGGAGCCCGGCGAACTCATCAACCGTTGGCTCCCATGTCATGAACCCGGCAAGCATCTTCTTCGGTAGCTCATGGAGCGCGATCTCGATCTCGGTGACGACGCCGAAGTTGGGGCCTGCACCCCTGATTGCCCAGAACAAATCCGGCCGTTCATCATCGGAGCAATGTATAACGTCGCCAGTTGCGGTTACCAGAGTTGCTCCCAGGATGTTGTCGCTGGCGAGGCCGTACTTGGGAGTGAGGAAGCCTACACCGCCATTGAGCGCAAGTCCGCAGAACCCGACTTTTGGATGCATGCCGGTGACAGCCGCCAAATCGAACTTGGCTGCCTCTTTGACTAAATCGCCGGCGATCACGCCGCCGCCGATCCGAGCGCGACGCGCGTCCGTATCGATGTGGATGCCATTGATCAGTCTGAGATCCAGGACGATGCCGCCGTCATTGGTCGCGTAGCCATTTGGATTGTGGCCGCCGGATCGAACCGAGATTTCTAGGTTGTTATCCCGTGCATATCGTATGGATTCTCTGACGTCCTCCTCGCTCGTGCACCGTGCGAGCACCGACGGACGTTGCAGATGACGACCATCCCAGATACTTACGAGCGCACCGTATCCGCTGTCTTCAGGGTAAAGAACGTCACCGCGAATATTGAGTGGAGTTCTTGTGGATGATGCCAAGTTCGAATCCTTCATCTTGCGGGGGAAGGCGCAGTCTCATCGCCGAGACACGCTCATCTATTGATACATGGACAAGTGTCCATGTCAATGGCTCATTCGCGAGATGCAGGTTGTTTTTTTGAAGTAGCCCCTTTTGTCATGTGGATGAAAGGCTCCCAGCAAGAAGCTCCGTGCGGCAGTGGAGCGGCCGCCACAGCCCCTGTCTCGTCAGCGGCGGCGATCTTGCCACCAGGCTGCAGTTCTTACTGGCTCAGCACGCAGGTTGGTTATGATCGACCCAGACCTAGAGTCTTCCGGCGTTCAGGAGCGCGCTGGCCGCCCTTACTGGGGACTGCCCCCGGTTTTGTTGACTCCTTGACCTAGCGAGCTTGTGCCTCGTGGAAGGATGTTGACCATGCCCACGGCTTATGGGGCGGAGTTCCGCCAGGATGTTATTGATGTGGCCCGTAAGGGCGAAGCGCCGCTGGCGCAGATTGCCAAGGATTTCGGACTGTCGGTCACGACGCTGAAGCGTTGGATTGCCATAGCTGAGCGTAAGGATTCCGGAGCCGGCCCGGCAGGCGATGATTCTGCCGAGATGCGGGAGCTGAAGAAGCGCAACCGCCTGCTGGAGCAGGAGAACGAGATTCTGCGCCGCGCTGCTGCCTATTTGGCCAGGGACATCAACCCAAAATGATCTACCCGCTGGTCACGGATCTTGCCGCCGACGGTGTTCCCGTAGCGGTGACCTGCAGGGTGTTGGGATTCAGCAAGCAAGGCTATTACCGGTGGAGGGCCAGCCCGGTAACGGAACGGGACTGGGTAGATGCGCACTTGGTCAACGCTGCCTTGGATATCCATACCGACGACCCGGCATTCGGTTACCGTTTTATCGCCGACGAACTTCCGGAGAAGGGCATCACAGCGGGTGAGAACAGGGTCCAGCGCTTGTGCAGGGACCACGGTATCTGGTCGGTGTTCTCGAAGAAGCGTGGCCTGAACCGCAGACCCGGGCCGCCGGTTCATGACGACCTGGTGGAGAGGGACTTCACCGCTGCGGCTCCGAACGAGCTGTGGCTGACGGACATCACCGAACATCCCACGGCCGAGGGCAAGCTCTATCTCTGTGCTGTGAAGGACGTCTATTCCGGGAGGATCGTTGGGTATTCGATGGACTCGCGGATGAAGTCCTCGCTGGCCGTGGCAGCATTGGAGAATGCGGTGCGGGCACGCAAACCTGCAGGGACAGTGGTGCATTCGGATCGGGGGTCCCAGTTTCGGTCTCGCCGGTTTGTCGAATCACTCCGGCGCCACGGGCTGACAGGGTCGATGGGCAGGGTCGGTGCCTGTGCGGATAATGCCGCGATGGAATCGTTCTTCTCGCTGCTGCAAAAGAACGTCCTGGACCGTCAGCGGTGGCTCACCAGGCAGGACCTCCGGCTGGCGATCACGACATGGATCGAGAGAACCTACCACCGCCGGCGTCGGCAAAGACGGCTGGGAAAACTGACGCCCATCGAATATGAAACAATCAACCGGACCGCGCTCATAGCGGCCTAAGACCCCGAGTCAACAAAAGCCGGGGCAGTCCCCTGCTTACACCGATGAAATAGGTTCGCTCGCGCCATGCTCGGCAGCAACCGATAAAGGTCCGCTCCGCCCGTGAACGTGCCGCGACAATGACTTGTGCCGCTAGGAATTGGCCGGACGTCCGCCCAACGGGCGGCGAGGTTATCGCGGTCGGCAGGGAATACCACGGAAGAAGTGCGCCGCAAGTGAGACTCGAGCTACAGAGGGTTACGAAGCCGATCGGGGGAGCCTATAGCTCTGACTGTCCGCGTCCTACCTCGGCTCCGCCCGAAGCGAGCTGGTTGATAGTTTTCAGCTCAAACAGGCCACTTCACGACTTACCGATGGCGACATCAACATGCCGCATGGCCTACAGACCCGCTTTATCCAAGTATGCATCCACCATTAAGTCGCAGAGTGCCTTGTGGTTCGGGTTTCCGGGGTCTGCAAAATACTGCAGACTACAGCCGTCCATAATAACGACAAGTCCGCGTGCAAGATCTCCTATAGGAATGCCCGGTTTCAGATCCATTCGATCCAACGAAATCGTAAGCAGACGCGCGATCTCAGTCTCGTATTCGCTGTAAACGGTACGCGATAGTCCACTATGACCGGGGTTCCGCTTCGACCACATACCGAGTTCAAATTGGGCTATCACATACGTCTCATCGGAAACCATTTGAGCCCAAAAGGAGTCTAGGATCAGATGAGCAATGTCTTTAGGATGATCCGGGCCGTCAATCACCTGAGGTATGGCCCGGACAAGTTGCTGCAGCAGCTCCGCGGCAGCGGCCTGCATAAGCTCGTCCTTGTCGGTGAAGCAAACATGAACGGCAGCCAGAGAAGCGTTCGCTTCGCTGGCAATCGTCCGTAGGCTCGCACTTTGGACTCCATCACGTTTGATTACCGTGATGGCGGCTTCGATGAGCTGCTCGCGACGGTCCACAGTTGATATACGCAATTGATTCCTCTGTTGCTTCGGCTTCTAGTCATACTCTAAATCCAAAAGCAGCTCCGACGCGTGCCACGGGCACCGGGGCGAGAATCACGGCGGACAGGCTAAGGGCTCCACATATGACGTCAGGTTTGGGGTCCGAAGTCCAATAACTGACGTGCTCGATCGAAGGTCTAGACCCAAAGCTGACGGCGCCTCCAGCCTCGCCCGCCGCAGAACCAGACACCACCCCCGCTCAGCCTTGGGTTAAACGTCACCGCCTACCACCTACACTCGGCTCCTGCGCCTGCAAGCCATTCGTGGTCTCACACCTCTGGCATCCAAGGCCAAACCCTCCGGACAGTCATGCTGAGAAGGCTCGCCTGACCCATGAAAGGCTGTGAACAGAAAGACCTCCGACGAATCATCAGCTCCGAGCGATCAAAGCTGTCGTCTCCGCTCAGACCGCCTCACCACAGAGCTAAGATCCCAGTCCTCTGAACTCGAACGCCTCCACGCGATCTACGAGGAACAGGAATCTCGAAATAGCCTCCTTAGCAACGAAGTCCTTCGCCTAAAACGAGCCCAGCGAACGAACATCCGGGATCTCGCCCACGTAGCCGCGGCCCTCGTTCAAGTCTCCAAAGCAAAAGGAATCGCACTCGACCCCATAACGGTGGGCATCCTCCGCCGTCGTGGGTGGCTCCCAGGCAAGTCGAGAGCCGGCGCACCGCGGCTATGACCATGTCCATCGCCAGGCTGTCCGTTCAGTCCGGTCTGAAGTACCTCTTCAAGTCCACAATGCTGGACGACGCCATGCCCACTCCCCCGGATACCATCAGCTACTACTTGGCGACGGGAACACCGCAGGGCCGATGGATCGGGCGCGGACTCCACGGCGTACACCGAACAAAAGGTGACGTCGTCACCGAGTCCGACGCACGGTCCATCTTCCAAAGCGCCCAGCAACCGGACACGGCAGCGCCACTCGGCCGCGCCTACGGCGAAGCCACAGTTGCGCAGCAGAGCCAAGGACAATCCAACAGCAAACACGCCGTCGCCGGTTTCGACCTCACTTTCAGCGTCCCCAAATCGGTCTCCGCTCTCTGGGCCCTCAGCCCGCGCCACCTCCAGGAACAAATCCTGGAAACCCACCACGAAGCCATCGAGGCAACCCTGACCTGGCTCGAGGACTTGGTCATCAATACGCGAGCAGGTCGAAACGGCGCTGCTCACATCGGCACCCGCGGTGTCATCGCGGCGGCCTTCGACCATTGGGAATCCAGAGCCGGCGACCCCCAGCTCCACACTCACGTCGTAATCGCCAACCGCGTACAGCGCATCACGGACAATGCGTGGGTCACCCTCGACTCCAGGAGCCTATACAAGGCCGTCGTCGCTACAAGCGAGCATTACAACGGCCTGCTCTTCGATGCCCTCCGGTTGAACCTTGGCACCGAAACGGACATCCGCTCCCCTGCTCAAAACACCCACAACCCGAGCCAGCAGCTGACTGGCATCGATGACGTTCTCATCCGCGAGTTCAGCAATCGGTCAAGGCTCATTGACGTAGAAACGGATCGGTTGGTGCGCGAGTGGGTGGCTGAACACGGCGTCCCACCATCAGCCACAACTATCGTGAAGCTTCGCCAGCAAGCCACTCTCTCGACAAGGACCGCAAAAGTAGCCACACCCTCTCCCCTGCGCGAGCTTTCCGCCAATTGGCGGGACCGCTCAAGGAACAAAGGATTCACGCCCGAGAGCGTCGTTGCCTCCACCATTCGGCGATCCCACACCCGGCCCTTCCACATCGGTGACTTAGGCACTGACTGGATTGCCGCCGTCGGACTTTTGACGCGCCAACGGGTGGCCGCAAAGCGATCCACTTGGAATCGCTGGAACCTGATAGCAGAAGGCGAGCGCGTTTGCGCTGAGATCCGTTGCGCCTCGCCAGCAGACCGCAACGCGATGGTCGACGCCGTTGCCGCGGCGGCAGAGCTACAGTCCGTGCCGCTCAATGAGTACCGTTACGGCCTCCCTGCCGAACCGAGCGACGATCTGCGCTTTGCTGGTCGCAGCGTTTTCGACTTTCATGGGTCGCGCCTATACACGGATGAGGCGACGCTCGCCTTTGAGGATGAAGTCATTATTGCAAGGAACGACGACGGCGGGCCGGCGGTTAGCGCAGATGTCGCCATGGCCTCACTCGCCTCGTACGGAAAAGACGGCACCTTTGAGTTGCACGAGGACCAGAGGGCGGTTGCGGCGGAGGTGCTTCTTAGCTCACATCGCTTAGACGCCATAGTGGGGCCGGCCGGGACAGGGAAGACCACGACCCTCGGGGCGATCAAGACCGCATGGGAGGCCCAATTCGGTGTGGGCAGCGTCGTCGGACTGGCGCCGGCTGCTGCGAGCGCCGACGTACTTGGTTCGGAGCTCGCCATGGATACCGAGAACGTCTCCAAGTGGCTCTATGAATCGGTTGGTGGCGGAGCGGCCCTCAGGGCTACGGCGTTCCTCGATGCGGAGTCACGGCTCGGGGCAATGAAGGGCGCTGGCGCCGCGGCTGCGTCAATGCTCGAACAGAGGATCACGCGGCTGGTGGCCGAGCAGACCCAGTGGACGTTTCGACAGACTCAGCTCGTTGTTGTCGATGAAGCGTCTATGGTCTCGACTTACCAACTCGCGGCAGTAGTACGCCAAGCCAAGGACTGCGGGGCAAAAGTCCTATTGGTTGGCGATCACGCCCAGCTTGATTCCATTGACGCTGGCGGCGTTCTGGGCTGGCTCGACCGGCAAGGAAAGGCTGCCAGGCTGAGCTCGATTTGGCGCTTCAAGCACTTGTGGGAACGGTGGGCTTCCCTCGGTCTACGGGCAGGCGATGCTTCTGTCCTCTCGGAGTACGAACAGCATGGACGTATTAGGCACGGAAGTTATCTGGACATGGTCGAGCGCGCCTACGCGGCTTGGCACTCAGATGTTCTTTCCGGTCAGGTATCCGTATTGATCGCACCCGACAACGAAACCGTCGGGATGCTCAACGAACGCGCTCAGGCTGACCGGGTCATCTTGGGCGTTGTTGACGCTGAGCAAACCCTGGTCCTCAGGGACGGGGCGAGGGCCGGTCGGGGCGACATCGTTATTGCGCGGCGCAACGAAAGAACCATTCGTGACGAGCAAGGCTCCTTCGTTCGGAACGGAACGTTGCTCGAAGTGCTGGAGGTTGATAGACGCCACGGCTCACTGCGCGCCGTCAGGAAAGACACTCGAGCTGTTGTGGAGTTGCCGGGCCGCTATGCGCAGTCGTCGGTTGAATTGGGGTATGCAACCACCGCCCACCGCTCCCAGGGCATCACTGTAGATACCGCGCACACAGTAGTCACTCCTGGTCGTCTTACGCGCGAGCTCTTATACGTCAGCATGACTCGCGGACGACTTTCCAATATGGCCTTCGTTAGCGAGAACGATCCCGATGAAGACGAAGTCCTGGACCCCGGCGCGCGATCAAGCTGGCGGATGATACTGGGCGAAGTCCTGGATGCTGAAGGAGCGGAGAAATCAGCCCATGAAGTCCGCGACCTGGAACGCGCCAGCGCGGATAGCCTCGAGAGGCTGACTCGAGAGTACGACTACCTTGCTCAAATAGCAGCAGGCATCGATCTGGCCCAGGCTGTGGAGAGTCTCTCACCCGACCGATCGAGCGGATTGGAGAACTCCGCGGCTTGGGGAGCTGCTGTTGCGGCCTGGCGGCGTTCCACCAACATCAGCCGCGCGGGGGCACTCCGTGTCTTGGCCGATGCTTTGAACTCAGACAGCACTGCACGGGATCCCGCCGCCGTAGCCCACGCACGTCTGCGCAGGTTCTGTTCCGGGATGCCGGGCACGCCCACGGACGCTCTCACCGAGAAACTCGTCGTGGCCCGGGAAGACCTTCGTTTCATGCTGGCTCAGGTGCGCCGGAGGATCCTGAGCCGAACTGAGCTTGTCGCACGGACAGCCCTGCTCGACGAACCTCCGTGGACAACGCAGTTGCTTGCTGAACTCGGTCCTAAAGCCGCCCCATTCGAGTCCGCGGACTTGCTGCGTGAGGTAGCCGTTTACCGGGACCGCTGGGGCATCAAAGACTCGCCACTCGCTCTAGGACCGGGTCCTGCTGATCACGAGTGGGAACAACGCCCGCAATGGGACGTCCTCCAGCACGCGATCCGGACCGCTGACCGCACCTCAGCGGAACTAAATTCCGCAATGAACTCACCGGAACCGCAATTCAGCCTTACCAACGCGGGCTGGCAGCTTTAAACTGGATTCAGAGGCACATATGCAGATGAACCCAGTTCTCAAGCCCAAGGTAGCAACACCTGCGCTGATAGTCGTGAGCGCAGTGGCACTGGCGCTGGCCATCATTTTCATGGCACTGGCTGCGGCTTTGTCGACTGCCGCGGGCTGGATGCTGCTGATCATCGCGGCCGGCGGTATCCCGATCCTCCTTCTCTGGGCTCGGCGCGTCCGCGGCCTACAGATTTGGCGGGCTGAAACTAACGCGCAATGGATGCGACTCGAGAAGCTAAAGAACAGTGGTGGCACCACCGCTGAGATCACAGTCCTCAGCATCGATGCACCGCAACCCACGGGAGCCTGGATTACTATTCGCTGGAATCGCTTCGACTTTGTTCAGCCTGCCTGGATAGAAGCACTGCCAGAGCACATCTGGCCCGGCTCCGTGCTCCTTATCTCCCCTGACCCATCCCAAGTACGTCCAGGCCTACCCTGGCCAGCGACCTACCGCATTGCAGGCGATCACGTCTTAGCTTGGGCTCCCATGGTCTAACCAGCCGGGAGTGGCAGTAGCGGGCGACTAAACAAGGGACAAACAGAGAAGGCCAACGCGGGTGCGTTGGCCTTCTCCATCAGCAGGGCTATAGCGGCCGTCCCCGCCATGACTCCTGATCAACTCTCTTTATCTGCCCTGCCGGAAACCACTGAACGTGATAGGCCCGCTCGTCATCCACCCACTCCACCAGCCCATAGGACCTCGTGTATTTGATGGCACGTCCATAAACCTCACTGACGCGGACAAACGGCTGCTTGCTGACGTCCAGCTCCATGATCTTGCCGTCGTCGGGCTGGGGGTGGTTGTTCTCGGCATCTGTATGGGCCATCATGCGGGCGAACGCTGCGGAGTCTTGCTTCGGTCTCATATAATCCAGATTAGAACATATATTCGAATGCGGCGCAGCCGTTAATGCAGAGTGCAGCCCACGTCGCAAAGCTGAGACGTGGGCTGTGAACCGCTGCAGCGAACATAATCAGGCAGACATCTCACTCCCCGGCACCCCGCCTAAAGGGGACGTCACCACCGGGCTTTTGGTCGTCACGTTGTAGACGGGCCAACCCGACGCGGTCGTGGCCTGCGGACCGGTTGCCTCAACAGCCGCCTCTGGCTCGGCAACCGCCCGGGCTGAGCGCTGATACGAGGCAGTTCCGAACCGAAGATCCGGGCCGATGGTGTCCGCCAGGATTCGTCGAGCCTCTCGGCGCTCGCCGTCCTTGTCGTAGGCACGGAACTCAAGGTCACCCGAGACGGTCACAGGATCCCCCTTCTTGAGTGAGGTAGCTGCGTTCTCCGCCAGCATCCGAAAGGCCGAGACGTTGTGGAAGACCGGCTCACCGTCCCGCCACGTGCCGTCCGGGTTCTGAATACGTTGGTTCACAGCGACCCGGAGTTTGGCGTGCGGGGTCCCGGACTCTCCGATGGTGAGCTCAGGATCCGCAACAAGGTTCCCGGCGATGGTGATAGGGATCTTGGTATTCATTGGTTTACCTTCCTTAGCCGACAGGTCTCTCCCGTCGGACAACTGCGTTGCCTAGGGGCCCTTCAACTCCGGGCCGTTCAAAGAGCTGCTCGGCCCAGGCACGCCGGCGTATGTTGATGAGGCCTTTAAGTCCCGCGACGTATTGACTGCGGCAAACTTCCCTCCATACCCAGGCGGATCCGAGACAGCGAGTATGCCTTTAGTCGCCGCCGTCACCCGCCCCAGCACAGACTTAGCGATATCTACGCGCGACGTCGGAGCATGCCCCTCGTGCAGTGCCTTCTCGGTTCTAATGACCGCGTCAGCCCAGCCAGCCAAGTAAGTGGCCGACTGTGGCCCACGATCAATGCCGTGAGCCCTCAGGACGGTATAGGCAACCGATTCGGCTTCCACTTCGGCCAAGCCGCGATGATTCGCACTGCTGCCGTAGAGCCGGCCAACGCTGTCGTCCGGACCGTGTAACAGCACGTGACCAAGTTCGTGAGCAAGAACGGCCACCTGCTCTTCGGTGCTCATCCAAAGGCCAACTTGGATTCGACGAGCATCGAAGTCTGTGTAGCCGCTCGTGTAGCCGTATTGGACACCGGAGACCTCCACCCGGAAGCTGCGTTCCTTCGCGACATCACACAGGGAACGCCACAGGTCGTCCAGGTTTTCGCCGGTTTCAACGCCCCCGCGCGGCACCAGGATCGGCGTTCCCTCGGTTTGGGTAACGTCAAAGACTGCCTGACCCCGCCACCCGGTAACGACGTTCCTCTTACCAAGGCTGACCGCATCGGCCGGCGTTGCCTGGGCTACCGGCAACAGTTTCCGCGCACCATCCGCCATTTTCAGCTCCTGCATGGAAGCAGTCCGCGGCGCGATCACCCAGAGCGCATGCTCGCCCCGCAACACGGTCCGCCCATGCCGCGCCCACTCTTTGTAGCCGGCAACGAGTGTCGGTTCCTCGGCACCACGCTGCGCCATCTGCGCCATCAGCAGGGCGACGTTGCCCCCTGAATAACGCCACAAGGTGGCTGAGGCATCGAGCAACACCTGCCATCGAGCCGGCGACTCAATAGCTTGCTCAAGGGCAGCATGGAGCCCTTCGGTCAGGCTCGCGATGCGCTCTTCAGATGACATTCGAACGCTCGGCGGGAGGCCGACGTCGTCCGTCCCGCCAGGCCGGTGAGCGTTCGATTCAGTTGCAGCGGCCACGACAGCCATCCTTCGTACTTCTGAGTCAGCCCTGAGAAGGGATCACCTATCCATGTCCGGTCCGAGCCAGGACGCCATGACCGGATCAGACCCCAAACTGATGGGCGCTCAACTTCCAGTCATCGAAAGCCGGTTCCGCTGGCACAACCCTGGTGACCGGCTCCTTGTGGCTCTGCAGACCGACGCACCCTGCCGTTCTCGTGTGGGTTCGGAGACGCTCGACGGCGTGTGGGAGCCTTTCGTGGAAGGCCAACGGACCGAAGCCCGAGTCTTCAGCAGTGAAGGAAGCCATCTCGGCCCTTTGCAGTGCATAGAGCTCGGCCACGACTTCCGAATGCCGCCACCAGCAATCCGGCACCACGGAGGTGGTCAGCTGGTAGGTGGCGACGAACCATCGAACCCATTCAAAGAGGCTCTGCCACACAACCTCAGCCTGCTCTGGTGATATGTCTCGCCACCGGCGAGTGACGCCCACAGTGCGCGGCGAGGGCTGAAACGACGAGCGAAACAACTCCGCAGTCAGTTCGTCATCGAGGTCAGAGACTCGGCCAACTTCAAAGTCAGAATCGTCGGCCTGGGTGCTCATGATTCAACCTCAGGGTGCGATTCCTGCCGGGTCAGGTGACCCGCAGCCAACTCCCGCTCCGTCTCAACTTTCGAACGGCCCAGTTCAGCAGCGTCCTTGCGTTTGTGCCAGTCCCGCAGGTCAAGAAGGATGGGTCGAGTTCTTCGGCCGAGCATGAGAGCAGTACCAACCGGAAGTCGACGGATCTCGTCCAAGCGGATCACCGGAGTGTCCCGGATCTGTTCGCCGTCCTGGCGTCCTTGAGCGGACCAGGACCGGGTGTTCATGATGAGGCTGCGCTCCCCCAGCAGCCCTGCCAGCGAGCGCAGGTCACGCTCGTCAGACCCGCCCCCGAAGATGACCTTGATGATCGCGGAGTCCCAAATAGTCGCGGCTTCCTCAATCGACCAACCGCTACGTGCCTGGGATAGGGACTGAAGGACCACAAGAGTCGAGATGCCAATACCTCCTCCATCAGAGAGCACAACCGGAAGCCCGGGCCACGGAGACAGGTTGGCAATCTCATCAAGGATCAGTGACAACGGTGGGTCCAGTCGCCCGCCGGCCGAGACGAACGCCATCTCGCGAGCAGCATTGTCGATGTCGTCGATCAGTGCCGACAAGTACGGGCCAGCGGCCGCCGCGCCGGAGCGAGTGCCAATCAGGTACAAAGTCCCCCGCTGTCTGATGAATGCCTTCGGGTCGAACTCCTGGGCTTCGTCTTGCGGGTTCAGCGCCGCCAAGACCCGTGGCGAGGACAACGGTGCGACCGCTGCAGAGACTCCGATCCACGAGTTCGAAGTATTGCGGGGATCATCCTCCAGGATCCCCATCAAGTCCGACTGCCAACCGAGGGCAGCTCCCGTTCGGCCGAGGATGTCCAATGCCTCGCGAGCCAGGACCGGGCTGGAGGACCAACGGCGGAAAGCAGCAATACCCTCGCCCGACAGAGCCGCCGCGTGGAGAAGACACTGCAGCACGATCAGCGACCGCTTCTGCCACGCCGCGTTCTCGCCCTTCATCTCAGTATCTGCAGTAATCACCAGGGCTCGACGGGTGGCGATATCAGGATCCCCACACCCACGGACAGGCGACCACCGAAGCGTCGAGGGCAGTCCCGACATACCTTGCGGATCGAAGACAGTAACAGGCCGCCCATCACTCATCCGGGCCCTCATGGTCACCACCAGGTTGTCGGCACGCGTTGATGTCGTGACCACCGCCCCTGGCGCATCAAGGATCGCGTTGATGACCACATACAGGCCCTTGCCCGACCTAGGCGCACCCTGAATAACCATCGACTCCTCCGTCGAGACGTGGATGGTCACACCCCGCGAGCGCCCGAGCGTCCACGAGACGTCTTGGATACTCGGTCGGCTAAGCCCGGGACGCGCGTAAAGACCGCGACGTCGGACGGCTCGGGAGCC
Source organism: Paenarthrobacter sp. TA1.8 (assembly GCF_048595705.1). Classification (NCBI taxonomy): domain Bacteria; kingdom Bacillati; phylum Actinomycetota; class Actinomycetes; order Micrococcales; family Micrococcaceae; genus Paenarthrobacter; species Paenarthrobacter sp. TA1.8. The sequence goes on along the minus strand of NZ_CP184287.1, from coordinate 2,033,865 downwards.
AAAGTCGCGAACAATCTCCGCCCTTCCGGCCACGCCGTCCCTGCTCAGGATGTCTTGCCGGAGCCACGCACCGGATTGTTTCCACATCTTCCAGCCGAGCACTCCCCCAACCGCGAGCGCCGAGACCACTGAAAGCACACTGCCCACGATCCACCAGACTGCAGCCAGGTCGGGCGCGCACTCCCGTGAGATCCAGTCAACCCGGCCTACTACCAGCCCGACGCCGGCCATGGGATTGAAGGACGACGGCGGCCTGCCGCCACACTGCCGCGGCGTCACCAGAGCGGCAGCGGCCTGGACGAGAAAGCAGAAGACCACATAGCCAGCAATCGCCCATAGACCTACCGACATCATCGGGTTGGTGCTTCCTGTTCGTGTCCTCACAGGTGCATCCGATCATCGGTGCCGAAAACCTCAAGCTCATCGGTAGTCACCCGGTTCGCCACGATGAACGAGCGATTCCCTACCTTCCACAACCCGACACCCTTGGGCAGGTTCTCAACGTGATCACACTCAGCCTCAGTGAGCCCCAATGCCTCTTTGGTCAACCGCATGGCGTCGTGCTTCTGCCGGTAAATGATGCGGGTATCCGCCTCCGTCAGCAGCCCCAGCGCTTTCTGCCGGTGGCCGCTTGTGCTGTCGCCGATCTCATTTAGGTCAGCGACCTTGTGGATGATCAGCAGGTTGGCGATCCCGTAGGTCCGCGCGAGCCTCCACTGCTCACTCATCTTCGCCAACATGTACGGATCGGCAAGCATCCGCCAACCCTCGTCGTACACGACGAGCCGCTTGCCGCCGTCGGGGTTTGTCACCGCTGCTTCCAGCCAGGTAGCGCTGCAGGCGGCAGCCAAAGACAGCGCCTGCTCGGACGCGCCGATCAGGGCCGACGTGTCCATCACCATCATTGGCGCGTCTGCATCGAACTCCACGGTCGAGGGAGCGTCGAACATACCTTCCAAATCACCCGAAACGGTCCTTCGCAGCGAGTGACTTACAGCGACGCCGCCATCCCTACCAACCAAAGCCAAGGTTTCCGGGGATGGATTGAGCAGGTGCTCCAGCACCATGGGGAGCGTTGGTGTCGAGTTCTCGGCAGTCGTTTCCATCAACGCCATGTCCAACGCCGTGTGTTCAACCGGATGCAGCGGAGTGCCCTGTCGCATGAGAGACACGAGAGCCACGAGTAGTTGCCGGCGCCGCTGCCGCACGACGGCCTTCCACTGCGTGTCCGTCAGCAAGCTCGGCCTCGGTCCAGCATCTAGCGGGTTCACCCGCGCCGACCGACCCGGGCCAACAGAAATGACCTTGCCGCCCACAGCGTTGGCTACCGAAACCCACTCACCTTTAGGATCGGAGGCCACGGCCGCCTTCCTGCCCAAAGTTATGGACCTCGCAACAAGCGACTTCCCGCACATCGACTTACCAGTCCCCACCGTGCCGATGACAACGATCGACGGTCCGCTGATGATTCCCTTGTCGTAGAGAATCCACGGATCATACGAGAAGGCGCCGGAGCCGAAGACATCCGTTCCGATGTAGGTACCTTCATGGCCAAGGCCGGACTCCGTGATGAACGGGTAGGCAGCCGCGAACGTCATGGTGGATGCTCGGTGCGGAGCCGGACGCAAGCGATGAGGACCCCACAAGGAGTTGGCCTCGCGGCTCCCCCAGTCACCACGAAGGCGCTCGCGGTCGTGGCTTTCCGCCGACTTGTCCTCTTCGCTGTGGAAGAGCCGCCTTTTTGGTGAAGTCGACTCCATGGCCGCCGCCCTTTTGGCGTCCTTCCGCTCGGAGCGAGTGCCCGACGGCGTGTAGGTCACCTCTTGGCTCTTGAGACTCATCGCAATCCCCGCCCCAACGGAAGTCCTCCAGCGATGAACGCGGCCCACTGCTGGCCCGCAAGCAGACGCAGTTCAACAAATGCGCCTGCGGCCGCTGATTCGAGTTCATGTCGATGCCGGGCCAGGTCTTCCAGAGATTCGGCGGTGATGGTGACGAAGGCCGTGGGTCTGACATCGCCGTGTCCTGCGACGATCTCCTCTTCCCGCTGAGAAACCTCTTCTTCCTCAGCACGCTGCTCCCGCGTCGTCGGACGATCGAAACGCGCATTGATCCGCCGTCGTGTTTCGTGAGCCTCCTGGGCGGAGCGAATGTCGCGCAGAGCTTCAATCGTCGGCACAGTGCGAATGACCTGGGTAACGGTGTGCCTGAAGTCGCCGACGTAGACGAGCGGGTGCAGGAAGCCTGGATACACCTTCTGGCGCGGCCATTCGGCGACCCAGAACGTTTGATGGAAACCAGAGTCGCTTCGAAGGTAGGTCCAGTGCTCCTCGACGGCCATAGGGCCGGAACTCTGACGAAGTGGCTGCATCTCTTCGCTGGGCTGATGCTCCGACTTGGCGGATCCGTGCGCGAGGGTCTCGGGATCAAAAGCACCGCGTAGGACGCTGAGCAGTTTTGACTCGGACAGCCACTCGTCCACCCTTACGCCGTGAGTCGCCAACGACGTCGTGATCGCACCGACCTCAAGACGCAGCAACCGTTCGAGACCGTTCTTTCCACCACCTGATTCCTTGATTCGTCGGCGAGACTTTGACGTATCCACGACCAGCGACAGCAGCACATCGTGGCTCATCGCCGACCCGGCCGCAGAAATTAGATCTTGGTACGCAACTTGCCCCCACGAGCTGCGCTCGCCGTCTACAGCGGTGACCGTTCGATCGTAGAAGTCCTGCAGCGCTGACGACGGGTACGGCACTGTGTAGTCCTGGACAGCGATCCGGGCGATGTCCGATCGTTGGGCCAGCCCCGCCTGCACTCGGGACCAGGCTTGAGCAGCCCAGGCTTTGTCATCGTCGTCGAGCAGAGCGAAGGATCGGGTGCTACAACGAAGCACGACCATAGCTTCTTTGCCCGGGGCGTCTAGGATCACGCACTCGCCACGCGAAAGTGGCTGAACCTTGAGGTTGCCCAGACCCCCGGGCAGAGCCAACTTTCCTGCTTTGACCGGACGCTCCGGCCGAGCCAGGTATCGGGTCTGTCCAAGAACACTCCGCACGAAGAACAGCACGATAAGGCTGCCCCAAATTGGGTACGGAATCCGTGAGTACTGGAGCACTCCGATCAGGACCAGAGACACCCACATCGGTGCTGTCACTACGAGGCCGCTAGGACCGCCCGCAGCCGAGGCAATAATCGCCACGAGAATGCCTGTGGCTACCAGCGCAAGCTGATACCACTTCAACCCCATGAAGATTCCGCGGCGTTCGTACCTAGGAAATTTGACGGGCTCCAGCGCCCGCGATTCATCACTCATTGGACTTGTCCGGAGGTAGAGGCCTGTAGGTGTCCTTGTGCTTGATCGGAGGCAGTTCGGTCGATGGCAAGGCACTGTTTGGGGCTCTGACTTCAGGTGCTCGCGTTGTTGGTCGAGTGCCCGGGGACGCTGTCTTTCCCGGGCCAGCTCCAGCACGGTTCGCGTTCGTGCTCGTGCTGACTTCGCGGTCAGTGACCACCTGCCCCCGTAGGACTGATGTGCTGGAGTTGGAACTGCCCGACGACGACCGGTCCGTCCAGGCGACGTCACCGCCCGTGCGGTGTACCGGCGTCGTACTTGTCAGGCTCCGAGGCAGCGGAACGGAAGGCGGCAGAGCTCGTGTGGGGATTTCTCGGCGGCTCGACGGAATAGGACGTGCAATTGAGGAACGGGCCATCATTGACGCGATCGTCAGGCGACCGCCAAGTTGCCGACTGAGTTGTCGCGTTGCAACGCTGTTGCTCCGCGACAGAACGTGGCCGCCGCCCGCGGTTTGAGCCGCTGCGGCCAACTCTCCACCCGCGAAGCTGACGAGTCGAAGCGCCATCAATGGTGCTCCACAGGCCAGGACCATCCCGACAGTTCCGGCGGCCAGCCCCGCGAAGGACTTCGAATCGGCAAATAGCTTGATGGCGGTTGCCAGGACAGTCGCCGCCAGAGGTTTAGCAAGGAGAAGGGCGACGACGATTTCACACCAACGCCCGGCCCACACCTTGGATTTCTCCCACGGCAGCATCATGAGGGCGACGGGAGCCACTGCGGCGAGGACTGCCAGCGCGAACGTCCGGAAAATCATCGAACACATGAGGATGAACGCCAGTATCCACACCACGACGACAGCCATGACAGTGACGATCGCGCCTCCAACTGCGCCGCCCTGGTTACCGGGCGCGAGGGAGACGACATTCCATTCCCGGTCTGAGCCCTGAGGAGCTCGTTCAAAGCCAAACAACCGCATGAAGACGACGTAAGGGTCTGTACCGATCGATTCCAGGAGTGCAGCGGAAGCTTGGTCGCTGGCTCGAGTGAGCTGACGAACGACATATACAGCCGCCGCTACCAGCGGGATGGCAATCGCTCCCCCGATCAGGGCACGCAGCAGTCGTCGCGGCTGTTGGCTCAACAGCCCCGATAGGAGCTGGATGATCATCACCACGACCAGCGGTGTCATCATGACGATGACCCACCAGTTGGTTAGTCCTCCGATGGCGGTCCACTGGGAGTCGTCGACATCGGAGAAGGTGAAGGCGCCCGTGATGAAGCCCCACATCCAGGAGGCTATGTTCTGCAGGACGTTGGCAAAGATGGATGTGATGGAACCTTGGATGCCGTCGTTCGCTTGGGAAACAAGTCCGCATCCTGGCGGCCACCAGCCGTTGAGGTCGCAATCGACAGGCATGGCTGCTCAGAAGCCGAGTGGGAATGCCGTTTGCGACCAGAGGATGTAGCCGTTGATCCCACCGAGGATGGCCGCCACCGGGCCAGTCCACAGCAGAATCACGCCTCCGCCGGACGCGAGCCGCGAGGATTGGCTCAGCTTGCCGGCCAGGAGCATCGCGGCTCCGATGATCGCCACGATGGCGATGACGATGAAGGCACCGACGAGGATGCCCCCGCCGATCTGCTTCAACGACTCAAGAAAAGGGAAATTCGCGTTTGGTGTGATCCCAGGATCCACCGCTGCCAGAAACATCTGGTGCTCCATCCAGTCGTCTTCCAATGGAATGAGCTGATTGGGCTCACGACTTCATGGACAGGAAGGGAGGGAACGACATGACTTCGAAAACCCTTGGTGCCAAGTGGGCACCGTACCACTCTGGTCAGGTACCTGAGTCAGTAGACACTTGTCGACACCTCACTCAACGACTCATCTCAGAGCTGTGCCTCCAGTGAATGATGAAACAGGACATGGGTACTCCGCATCTGGTAATTTCCCTGATTCAGAGAAGAAACTGCCTCTGAGATTCGTTTTTCAGCGCTGGTGAAGCCTGTTCATCAACGCCACCCCTATTCATTCTCTATCAGCCCGGTGAACCGGGGAGGCCATGAATGGTAACCAAAGATCTTTTATGAGGTGGGTCAATCAGGACAACTGACCATGCTTCGTAGGATGCTCTCCGAGCGTTGGCGGCCGGGTTCTGTCGCGCGGATCATCGAGGCGGACCTACACGGGGTGGGCGGTGGGATACTGAGGTCAGTCGACAGGAGCTTTACGTGGGAACGAGGCAGGTGAAGGGCGAATCGATGAGGGAGCTCACCCTGGTAATTAGCTCAGCGCACGTACCCTTGGCCTCGGACGAGCAGGCTGCCGGCTGATGGCGGGGAGCATCGGCGAGCAGATGATCCTTGCCGAGTGGCTGTTTGTGGAGACCGTCGACGATATCCGTCGCAGGTGCCAGAACCCGGCGATGCGCACGCGGTACGAGCTGCTGGGCATCGCGCCATTGCTGCGCAAGCTCCTGATCGATGACGCGCCGCTGCTCCAACGGTTCGTGCCGTGAGGCGAGAGGTGCCGGTGAGTTTCCGCATCCATTCGTGGAACGACCTGGAGGACAGACTTGCGGCCGCGGCTTGACGCGCAATTTCGGGATCGGAGACGAGAGAATCGTCGCCGGCCCGGACCCATCGTCGTTGACCCTCAAGCAATTTCTCAGGACCGTCATCGGAGTTGCCGAAGGGAAGGATCTCAAGGTAAATAGCGTGATCCGCTACTACTCGCACGTCGAGGGCGGAGTTCATTTCGGCGTACCGAAGGAGCCCGGCGAGCCAACCTTGAGCACCATGTCCCCGATGCTCTTGGGGCACTCGACGGGCCAGCTTCAGATCCTCGGCCACCTTGGGCAGATCGTCGCTGATGCGCTGGAGCCATTGCACCGTTCGATTCTCTCCCAGCCGACGATTCACAAGCTGTGACATTCCAAAGACGACCGAGGGCTGTTCCTAAACCACTGGACTGCGGAGTACCTCGAACGGACGGGCGCGGGGTAACCGGCCCCTTCTTCTCCTGTGGCAACAGGCCGCTGTGAAGGCAGGAGCAGCGGTTCCATACGAGGTGGCGGCGGAGGGGACTGCTGAGGTACGAAACTGTCCCTGGAGACCGTGCCGAGGTGCTGCATTGCAGCTGCTGATGTCGTGCCTTGGCACCATGGTGCATGGGTATGGAAGCCGCTTCGGCGGTCTGGTCAGCACGTCCTCTTGGCACCGCTTCGGAGGACTCTGCGTGTCCTGGTCCAATGGATGTCGCACCCTGCTCCGCACAGCCTCAGAGCGTCCAAAGGGAGGCGGGGGACGCTGTCCCGGTCGTCGCTCCATGAACACTGCCGCTGCTCCCCCACCGGCTGCTGCGTCGTTGGTGGCACCACTGCACAGTTCGTCAGGAAGCCGCCTGCGCTCCCGACGACTTTGTTGCAACGGGCTATTGCAAGATTCCCTTCAGCAGCCTCTGCGGCTTCGTCACAGCAGCTGCTGGATGGCCGGCGACAGCTGTGGCTGATTCTGCTCCAGTCGCTCCACCCATTGGCCTCTACGATCTCTTGCAGGGCCCGGCTGAGCAGCTTTTCCAGAATGTTCTACCCCGCTGCAGCGCAGGTCTTAGCCAGGGCAGGTCTTATTACCCAGGGAATATCCTTCGAAGGGGTGGGTGGCGGCTGTCATCGGACTGACCTTCGCTTCTGTGTTGCCCCGCCCTGCACCCCCTCGTCCTTGGCCTGCCATGATGTGCAGCGTTCCTCCGAAACACATTTATCACGAGGTGGCAAGAGCTCTGTGTCCGCCTTGGAGGGTCTTTGCCACCTCGAGGTAACCGAATTGTGGAACCACCTGGCAGGCACTGGGGCAATGGGCCAGTGCCTCGCCACCCACCCCCTCCCCAGGCTCTTCCCAAGCAGTGTGCATCCGCTCCAGCGTGGCGCTCGAAGAGCGCCGGCGGGCAAGAAAAATGCAGCCCGAAAGTTGCAAGCTTGTGCCCATGTGCGGGCTGATTTTGGCCACAGATGTCCGGAGATGGTCTGAGCTGCGCAGGAAGAGATCCAGTACAGATGCAGGAGCCCGGTAGATTTGCGCTCCGCTCGGACCTTGCGTCCATAGTTGGCCGATTTCTGGGCAGAACCAGCCCGGTTCTTTGCCCATGATCAGTCCACAGCCCATAACAGGCCACAAACCACCCCGGTTTCAGGTCAGTAGCCGTCCGGCGTTGGGCCAAAAGTGGGCTTGGCTTGAAGCGGGGGCATTAGTGGCCAATCGAGTAGGAGGGCCGGGTTTCCCGGCCCTCCTCTCACACCACCGTACGTGCGGGCCTCGCATACGGCGGTTCGCCAGGTCGTTGAAAGCGATCCCACGCAGCGCGAAAGAGAATGAGGCCTTGCCCTGCCCAGTACTCGGTTGCGAGGGCCCTGTGGAGGATGGGTGAGCCCGCGATCCGCCAATAGGCGCGGCTGGTCATGCCCCATTGGTAGGCCAGATTAGGCCTGATCCCGAGCTTGCGCAGATTCGCCACACGGGTGCGCGGCCTCTTCCATTCCTTCCACCGGATTTGGCGCATCCTTCGCCTGAACCACTCATCAAGGTCGGAGAACTTCCTCGGTGTCAGTGACAGCCGGAAATAGCCCATCCATCCCCGGACGTAGCGGTTCAGTTGTTGGATGCGGTATTCCATGGAGACACTCCATTTGCGGGAGGTCAGTTCCCGGATGCGGTCCTTCATGCGTTTGAACGCCTTCGGAGCGACCCGGATCTTCACCCCGGCTTTCGTGAAGTAGAACCCGAAACCCAGCAACGTAGCTACCCTTGCCGGATTGATAACGGATTTCTGCCGGTTGACCCGCAATTTCAGGTCCCGTTCCAGAACTTTCGTGCCCTGTTCCAGCATCCGTTCCGCAGCTCTCTTGGACTTCACAAAGATTCTGATGTCATCGGCATACCGCACGAAACGGTGCCCGCGAGCCCAGAACTCCTGATCAAAATCGTCCAACATGACGTTCGACAGCAACGGAGATAAAGGCGACCCCTGCGGAGTTCCCTCCACCGTTGGCTGCCGCACCCCATCAGCCATGATCCCGGCTTCAAGATAGCGCCGAATGAGCCTCAAGAGCCGCTTGTCTTTCACTTTCCGCGCAACCCTGGCCATCAGCACATCGTGGTTCACCCGGTCAAAGAACGCATCCGGATCAACCTCAACCACCCACCGATACCCTTGACCGATCACCGTTCGGGCGACCTTCACCGCATCATGGGCGCTTTTGCCCTGCCGGAACCCATACGAGACCGGCACGAACCCCGGATCAAAGACCGGGGACAGGACTTGCGCGACTGCCTGCTGAATCAACCGATCCAGCACGGACGGTACTCCCAGTTTCCGCTTCCCACCGTCAGGTTTGGGAATCATCACCTGACGCACCGGCAACGGAGCATAAGTCCCCGCGTCCAACGCTTCCCGCGTTTCTGCCCAATGTCCTAAGCACCACGCACGAAGCTCCTCCGTGCGCAGTCCGTCAACACCGGCAGCACCCCGGTTACGCTCAACACGTTTCAACGCGATCATCAGATTCTCCCGGGAGAAGACTTCCTCCCACAGACCCTGACCATCCCTGATGTTCTCCCCGATACCCGCCGGATCCTCACTACGCACAGACAGCGGCCCTCCCGGATTCACCGTTCATACCTTCCTCTCTGTCCCACCACTCCCGTGGGTTGGCTGCGATTCTTGTGGAACACACGAGAAGCATCGCTTCAAACCATCAATTCCCAGCGTTCAGCCCTTCCCGGCAACCATGAAAATTCCCGCCGGTACTATGGCCTCGGCTGACTTCTGCCCCATCAGCAACGGCCCTTAGAGCCGCACCGCTCCACCCGAAACAGGTGACGCACTGGGACAGATCTCCCCAGATAAGAACATTCACTTTCCCCCTGCCGCCGCCGCATCTACACACTGGCCGTTTCGGTGGAACGGGCTTCACCATCTTTGGCTGGCTTACCCCGACCAGCATGCCTTCTATGCGGTTCGTGTCCCTCGGTGCAGGGATTTGCCTCCGGCTTCCTTCCCACCCCACCTCACGATGACGCAGTTGCCATTAGCTAGAAGTTAAACCACCTTCTCCTCCAGAGGACTCTCACCTCCAAGCAAATGCCCATGCTGGGCGTACCAAAGCGGGGGACTGCCCCGTGGGCAGTCCCCCGGGGCAGTCCCCGGCCCATTTGGGTCACGTTTGGGCCGCCGCGGATTTCACGGGAAGGCACCTGAGGAACGTGATGGCGGCATCGCTGCGGTTACCCAACAAACACCTTATTGGACATCACGTATCTGCCGCGCAGAACTTCATCCTGCTGATTGCAGGTTGGGGACGAGTGAACAGTGAACATCAGGCCTAGTGCCGCCCTAAAGTCGACAGCCAAAGCACTGCTTTCGTTTATCTCTTAGGCTATAGGCACCTACCGTTGAGGAGTCATGTGGCACAGAACATCAGCAACCTAGTCGATTCGTATTCGGATGCCAAAAATCGATGGTTGCTCCGTTGGTCCTTATGGGAGGCCCAAGAAAAGAAATGCTATATCTGCGGCGATCCCGACGGCTTCGTGGGCACCCAAATCGATCACGTGATCCCTCAGACCGAGAGGGTCGATTTCAACGGCTTATGGGCGAAGGTTGGCGGAAGACTGCCTAACAAGGGCGTCCACCACATCTCAAATCTTCGAGCCTGCTGCTCCGACTGCAACTCTGCGCGCATCAAGGGGAGCAAGGTTCTATCTGAGAATAGGCTGGATCTGGAACTTCAGAATTCAGAAAAGCTTATGAAGGCGGCGTTCAAGGTACAGGCGGACATCCGTCGACATGGCGACACCGCTGAATCGCTGGTTAGGGTTGCGACTTCCGATACAGCCGCAGACTTCGATCTCCTCTGGGATGTTGACCTCAACCAAGCAGTCATAGCTGCATTCCATGTGGGTTCCGTTGGGCGTAAGCCGATTGTTCGTTTATATGCGTCGAATCGTCGTGTTTCAGCCCATTTGGATGATGAAAGCCTGCGTCTACTCGCGGCCATCCAACTCGTAACTGGCGTTTCCGTATCTCTGCTGCTGGGCCAGGCAGTGGAGCGCGCAATCCAAACGGTAGATGACACTGCAGAAGAATATGCATCGAAGTCTTACCAATATGTCTATGGCGTCGGCTTTGGCACAGTAGATTGGCCCGACCACACTGACTTTTCGGTCTCTGTTGCTGATTTCGAGATTGGTATGCAGGTCGCCTCGTGTGTAGTGACGATCGAAGTGAATGAAGTCCTCAGCCTTCCAGTTTCCAAGCAGTCCAATGACGGCGGGAAGCTCGAAGACCAGCAGACCCAGCCAATACGGTTGGTCGGCACCATTACGGTCCCCGCAACAATGCCGGTAGGTTACAACCCAAGCGGCAAGGTTGGTCTTGATGTCTGGGTCGATGATGATCGCAGTCTCGAAGTGAGTCACTCCTGATCCCACGCGCAGTGGTCAGGTGCTGAGGCCGACTTTGGAAGCGTCTCCGGGACGGCTAACTTCATAGGACTGGCCCCCGATCCAGAGCCCCAGAATCGCAACGTGTACGACGTGTCTGAGATTCGCGCCTCTTACCCACTCAGCCTTCGAGCTCTCGAGGTCGCGTCTGTGCGAGTGAAAGACGCCTGCCAAGGTGAAGATATTGACGCTGCCTCCACTGAACCTCATACCGCACTTCAGGCCGTGTACGACTTCCAAGAGGGATATTTCCTCCCTCGTGGCCTGAAGTCTCGCAAAGAGCAAAACAAAGTGTATGCCGAGGAAGGTGGTCAAGTTAATGTGGCACTTGTGTTTGTTCCAGGAACCCGCACGCACCAACTGGTTAGCTTTCCGACCTGGGGGCTTTGTGGACGATCCGCACGGCATGGGAGCCTATGGACTTGGCTGGATCCGGAAGAACACATCCGGACAGATCACAGCGATAAACCTCGTGACGCGTGCTTATGAGAAGCATGTCCGTTGGAGGCTTCTTTGGTCTCTGCGCGACGAAGCTTGGGACTGGTTCTCAGAACGATTGCCACAGGCAAAAGCGCGTGACGGGCAAGTCTCAAGAAACGACGTTCATCGAGACGTCGCGGCTGCCGAAATCATGGCGCGTCACACCGAAGTAGGCAACGCTCTTCACTTGTCGGCTGCGCTACTTTTTTCGCGCGGATAGTCTGTGCCACTGTCCCACAAGCGATCTGATTGTTCGGCGAAGTGCTTGAACCAATGGCCGTCATCCTTTTCTAGGATGAAGATGGGTGCACGTTCGGCTTTGCCTTTGAATTCATACATTTGGACCATGAGCATTTCCGTGGGGAATCCCACATCCATTGCATTGATCCCAACGCTTGGTGCGAAGTTAATGGTGCGCAGAGCTACGGTGCCTTTGTCGTTAGGTAGGGCTTGAGCTACTCCGAACGCATATCGGATATCCCTCCTGATGCTTTCAGCGGTCTTATTTGGATGCGTCTCCGCAATCATTTCTAGGAGACGCTCATCATTTGGGTCCGGTAGTAGTATTCGGACTGTCCCATTGTGGCTCAGTATTCTAATGAGGTGCTCGCGCATTGCGGTTATCGTACGTTGCATCGTGGCACCCGTATAGAAGTAGCTGTGCGAAACCTTGGTCTGCGCATCCAAGTATTCTTGGGGAAACTTCAACGAGAATAGGTTTGTTCGAGCGCTCTTCCAAATGGAGGCAAATCTCGAAATCTCGCCCCGACTTCTGATCTGAGACCATGCGAGTAAAGCGAGCATTCCGACAATAACGGGGCTCAGGTCATCTGGAAGGTGGAGGAACTTCTCCACCGGCTCAATAAAACTTCCGACTGCAAATACAGTCCCGGCGACAACCAGGATAACATCATCCAACTGCGCCCAAATGAAGTGCCAGAAAGCGCTCCAGCGTCCGGGTGGTTTGGTCAATTAACGGCCCCTACCCGATTCCTCAGCTCTTGCTCTAACCGTCGAAGGAGTTTCGACTTCTCATCTTGACTCAGCGCTGGACGATCGTATGTACTCGCTCGAATTTCATGCGATGCATACATGGTTGCCCGCTCTGACACTGGATGAGATGTAAGAAGGAGAGTAGCGACGAAGGAGTTTTTCCCTATGAGCGTTTCGTGGGGGACATTGGCGGGAACCTCATGGAACTCTCCCCCAGCGCTGTGGCTCGTTAGGACCGGCTTGAGAAGCGCTTTGCCCGGCGCAGTGAAAGAATCCCTGTCCACAAGGTAGTCTATGTCAGCAGTGTGGTACTCCCTTGTCTCCCCTAGGCCGGTAATTGACGTCGCATAGAGAGTCTCGGAATAGGCACCGACCAGGATTTGGCTGCAGAGGTGCCACACATGCGTATGGATTGGCGCGTCGTCGGGTCGGGTTATTCTCCCCACCTCCGGCCAAATATGAAGCCGTAATTTTCCAAGGTCGTGGTTGTCATTGATATGGAACACCGCGAAGCCGTTGGGGTGCCACGTGCTGTCCAACGAAAGCAGCTCGTCGAACGAGTCGATGAGTAGACGATCCGCCTCACGTTTCAAGGCACTGCGCGCCAATCCGCAAAATTCCTCGTAGGCCGCATTCTCCCCCGCGTGCTGCATCTCCACCCCTGTTCGTCATGCTTTGATAGGCCCTACGTATAATAGCGCCAAGCGTAACGCGAAGCCGTGTATCGCCCGGTAAGCTGGACGCTAGTGGCGACATCCAGTGAAACTTGTGTCGCTCGGTCGAGTCTAGCGGCGCTGTAGGCGGGTCGACGCCGATAAGGTGCAGCGGCTCAACCGCTCTGAGACGCGGAACAGTCGAACGACTGGCAAGCGCTTCTGGATCGACGAGAGTGGCTCGACTACGCGATCTTGACGCTAAACGAGAAGCTCGCCGCCGAGTCGCGCGTCTGGCCACCGTTTGTCCACACCGCAGAGGAGAAGTGATGCCGTCAGATAGCGAACAGCCCGTAGATCCTGACAGTCCGCGGAAGTCCGATCGGAACCTGATCGCGACGGGCCACCCACTCGCCCACCGGGTTGTCGAGCCAGTCCCCTTCTCCTGGTTCTGCGACAACGTCGCTGGGAGTCGGTCGAAGGAGCATATCTTCCCTCAGTGGCTCCTCAAGCACCACGGGGCCATGGATGAGCGAGTCCACCCCATCCGTGTCAGCATGCCACTGGGCGGCGTCGTGGCGCCTGAGCGCGGAAAGCGTCCACTGCGCTCCCATTTCAACGGGGAGGTCTGCGCCGGGTGCAACAACGGTGGGTCGTTCCCTTGCCGCAATGGCGTCCACACATAAGCCGGAACCCGCGTAATTCCGGGGATTTTGGTACCAACCGCCTATATCAACTTTGGTTGCACGGAGTTCATATAGTCACGCCACTCATTGTTAGTTATAGGGGTGGGTACCAGAAACGCGAAAATAAAAGTAACGGACCACTTTCGCGAAAGCGGAATATGCGGAGCGGCTAGGGCACTACTTGCTGAGCGGGATGACCGCCACGGTTCATCAATCCGTCCCAGAGATATTCTGCTGAATAGCCGCGTCAGCCCTGAACTCCGGCCAACGTTCCATTCATCGCCGACTGAATGATCCCGTTGACCGCAGCAACGAGAACATTGGAGCCAGCCTCAGTGAGGGTTTGCCCCACTTTGCCCAGCAGCTCCTTGACCTTGCCGCTGCTGACGCCAGGCTCGTTGAGCTCCCCCTCCAGCTCAGCCAACTCGTCCTCGGCCGCTTCCCTGATATTTTCTTCAACGGGTAATGCCCCCATAAGTCCGCGGATTGCACCAATAGTCTCGACGATGGACTGCACTTGTTCCTGCGTCAGCGAAACGGTCTGGACATTGTTGTTCCCCACAGCAATCGCAGAGTGCGAGATTTGATTGTGGCTGAAGTTGTTGATCACAGCTGCAGTTCCTCCTTGGTAGTCGAACACCGAGCGGCGCGATCGGGCCCAGCGGATTCCTTCTGGCGTAACGTAAGGCCTGAGGGCTTCGCCGCCGGCAGTTACGATCGCTTCCTTTACAAAGCCAAGAGACTTGAGTTGTTCCCAAGCCGTACCCACCAAGTCCTCCGAGAACGGATCACCAAGATAGTTGGCACTCGAAGTCTTATGAACTTCTGACAACGAGTACGCCTCTGCTCCCGACATCTTTAGGTCAGTTAGCCACCTGAGGATGACGTTGGCAGCATGTTCGAGGCGCTTCATGGAGTCGCCCTTGAGCAACACGAAGCGTTCAGCCAAGTCCTTGCCTTCAGCTGTCAGACCCATATGCAAGATCCCCGCAGCCATGATGTCAAATGTGGCTACACCTTCGGATTTGAGCAGGCTCGCATCGCTCGTGAACACCTGATTATCGTCATATGAAGGATCAACACCCTTCAAGAGATCGACGTTGACCTCAACCAGATTGGGGATCGCCCTCAGATGCTCGTGAATCCGTTCCACCATGCGAAGGCGGCGAAGCCCACCATCTGTTTGGGCTACGTCCTCTGGATCCACTGTTCAAAGTCCCTTCAGGTTCATAAGCGCTGACGATCAGATAGACAACCAATTTTACAGCCATCAGTTCCGCGTCCCCGCCAGGATGCACCGAACGGCACGGCCACAAGCAGGTAGCCTCGAACGATCAGACACTGCCCTTATACAAGTGGAGATTCGACCATGCCGGAACAAGCGCACCCCTTTGGTGGTCGCTCAAGAGACGAGTACGAGGCGATGCTCTTGGCAAAGTTGCAACCGGATGCGATCCGGGCAACTCTATCGTTTGCTGGGCTGTACCAGATGACGCACGAAATGTTGAAGCAAGCCATCCTTGAACGGGTCCGCGATTTCTACCGCACCCGCTTCGACGAAACCGGCTCCGTCCTTGACCAAGCGGCCTACAACGAACATGTCGTGGAAGCCGCGCTTTCGAGCGGTTGGATCAACCGCCGCAATCAGGATTTCGCCGCTGCAGCTGCATGGCTGGTGGACATGGACGCCATAACGGCAGCGCAGGCGAAGCGCCTCGATGCCATATATAGTCATCGTCACGAGCTGACTCACGAACTAGCAAGCTTCATTATCGACCCGGACCGCAATCTCGACCCACAAATATTTATTGACGCCGTCGAAATCCTTCGGGACGTCCACCGCTTCTGGATTGGCGTTGAGCATGACATAGGCGTCTTCGAGCACTTGGGAGACATTTCACTGGACGAGATCAGTCCGGCGTCTTTGATGTTGCTGGAGAACTGCATTGGCGCATATCTCGGGGGACTCCCAAATGCCAACGAGTAGGCCTTCGGCCGGTTCCAGAACATCGTCTCGTTCGGATTGTGACGAGAAACACTATTTCCGCCCCTGGAGTCGGTCTTGAACGGCATCAGCCTTACCGTGGCCCTGCTCCTGCAAGGTTAATCCGGAACCACGGCGACGGGCCGCGCAAAGGAATTGAAGATGACACGGCCACGACCCTCAATGTCCACGAGCCTTCGCTCGGCACGTTTGGCGCCTCCAACAACGAATGCAATCTTGTCATTGGAGAACCGTACGCTGGGGACATGAGCCAAACCCAGGGTTTCTCCTACCCCTTCGAGCAGCATTGAGCCTCACCGATCTCCTGAAGGACTCCGGTTCGCCGGTTCGTGCCTTCCTCAAGCATGTTTCGCCCGCCTTGGAGGCGGCTGCCGGCAACACTGAGAGTGCCCAGATCGCTGCCAGCGACCTCGGGCTTAAGGCACTGGCAGACAGCAAAGCGATCGTTCCACGAGCCGCTGGCGTGCAGGGAACGTTGTCGGGAACCGCATTCGATTTCCGTGTGCGCATGGAACTCCCTGGATTCGACACGCAGCAATCAGCTGCAGCCGCAGGAATCAGTCGGGCAGCCCAGTATCGGGAGCTGATCGAAAACGGTCACCATCGAGTAAATGTGCTTTCTGAGATATTCGACTTAGCGAAGGCACTGATAGAGGAACCCAGAGACGCCGCCGACCTTGACGTGGCCGCGATACTCCTGGGCCACTGCGAGCGGGTCATGCGTACCGGTTCGCGGGCTTTGACCGGAAGTACCGGACAGTTGCTGGATGACGCAGTCAATGGTTCAGATTTCGCGAACAAAATCAGCTCGATGACAGTGGGTGACATCGCTTCGTTGGCTGATGTGAGCCAGCCCCAGCTCGAAGAATGGCGAACGGAAATCGCCGACGGAGCGGACTTCTGCCCGAACCCAACATTTGCGGGTTCCGAACTTGTCGGAGGAGCCGACGCGGACTGGATCATTGGTGACACCCTCATCGACTGCAAGGTCTACAACAGTCTCACCGTGTCCGAGTTAAAGGAATTCCTGCTCCAGCTCCTTGGCTACGTCATGCTCGACCTCAATGACAGCCTGGGCATTCGTCGTGTCGGAATATGGCTTCCGCGTCAGGGCTTGATGCCGACATGGAGCCTTACCCGTCTACTCTCAGGACAGCCGGACTTGCTCCTACCCACGCTACGAAAGGACTTCGTTCGTTCCACGGGAAGAACCCAGCTCGCGATCAACGAGCCAGTATCCGAACGCCGCAGGTATCAACTACTCGCCGAGAACCGGAACACCCCGTTCGAGACCCTGATTGAGCTGGCCCGAAATCACGACTCGAGTATCCGCCGTTGTGTCGGCCGCAACCCGTCAACTCCCGAAGCCACCATCCGTGCTCTCACGACGGATCGGGTGTGGAGTGTTCGCGAGGCGGTCGCCATGAACGAAAAGGCCCCGAGAGGCGTCTTGCTTGCCCTTACCGGCGACCGAAGCTCCGCTGTGCGCAGGGCCGTGGCCTCGAATCCAAGGACACCCCTGACTCTCATCAAGGGCCTGACCGCAGATAAGCACACGAGCGTTCAATGGGCTGCGAAATCGAACCCTGGGCACCTTGGCCTTGAACGTGCGCCCATGATGCATCCCACCAACGAATCTCCGAGAGACCTGGCCGGCACCAGCATCTCGCGCGATCCTGACAAGGCCTGGTCCAATCTGCCTTGGCTCGGAAACTTCCTCCTGACGTTGGGCGAGACGTCAGAGTCCTGGAATCCGATGTTGAACATTCCCGAGTCCAGCTGGCAGTGGGGTCTCCAATCGGGACGCGGACTCGATAGCCCCAAATGGTCCCACGTGAATCTTCCTGAGAACGTTGCCCACGACTTGATGCGTGCCGATCGGCCCGATTTCGTGCGCCAAGCCGCTGCCTGGCATCGAAGCATTGAGTCCGTTGAAGTCCGCGATTCCCTACTCACCGACACTAATCCTGAAATCCGATGGCGCACGCTCCGAAGGTCAACCGATCTGATGGACAGCACCCTCGCACCGTTGCTCGCTGAGTTGGGCTCCTCTCGGGAAGCACGGGTGAGGTTCCGCGCCCAAGGCTCCTCTGTGGACTCCTACACGCTTCGCTACAATCGGGCCCAATTTAGCGATGAGGTTCTTGAGGTCGTTGCGGCACACCGTTCCACCCCTTCGGAGGTGCTGGACCGCCTCTGCGCCGAAAAATCATTAGCCGTCCGTGAACGTTTGCTCAAGAATCCGGCCTTGGCTGAGGATGCGCGGACATCGCTAATGGAGACGATGATGAAGAGTCGCCTCACCGAAACACGCGTTCTCTTGGCACAGCTGGATAATCTCCCGCCGGAGACGCTAACGCGGCTCTCCTCTGACAAGAGCCCCGAAGTACGGACCATGGTGGCGCAGCGCGATGGACTCCACCTCAGCATTCTTCGACAGCTCGCCGTCGACTCATCCTGGCAAGTGCGCATGGCGGTTCTGGACAACGAAAACCTCTCTGATGACCTCCTCACGGTTATTGCTACGTCGCTTCTGCAGGAGGCCCCGGACGAAGGGCTTTCCGACGTGCTCGAAGTCGTCCTCAGACACGACCACGGTGACATACCGGAAGACGCAATAGCTGACGCACTTGCGCGCCTGTCCAAAAGCCGGTTCCGGGACCCGGACCCACGCGCGTTGGCGGCCAGCCATGAGCGAACGCCACTCAGCGCACTGGTTAGGCTTTCCCACGTGGCGGATCCTTATGTTCGAGCCGCTGTTGCAGGAAATCAACGAACACCCACCGAGGTCTTGTGCAGGCTCTCATCAGACTCAGATGAATACGTCAGATCGCGAGTCGCTGTCAACGAAGCTACGCCCAGAACTGAGCTGGTCGCACTCTCTGACGACAGCTCACCGACGGTACGTCGATCGGTAGCAGAGAGGGTGGAATTGGACACTGACATACTGAATCGCCTTCTGGACGACAAAGACATTAGAGTCAAAGCCACCGCCTTAGCCAATCCCTCGGCACGAAAAGCCTTTCACGATCGCGGAGAATCCCTTGATGCCGCCAAAACCGAATTCGACAGACAGCGGCGCCCGTCACCAAGAAGCCGCGCCACGCTCGTCACAATGTCCTCAAACACGCGGGCAGAAGTGCGCATGGAGGTAGCCTTTGACCAGAACACAGGTCCAGATATTCTCACCTTCCTAGGTGGGGAAGCCCGCAGCAAACGCGTTCGTCGGGCAGTTGCTGCAAATCCGAACTCGCCGGCGAATCTGCTGGCATCGCTCGCTCATGACTCAGACGAGCAGGTTCGTCAGGCTGTTGCATTCAACGGCTCAACGCCAAGGAGCGTTCTCCTGGACCTAGCAACTCAAAGCATAGATCTGGCTTTACTCGTGGCACTGAATCCCGACATACCCGAAATTATTCTGGGTGCGCTGATGGACGATACAGAGCCTCTGGTTCACTTCGTGGCCAAAGAAGTGCACGACGCCCGCATGACCTCCATCCGTGCAGCGACCGCGGACACTACCCACAACTCAGTCAGTTCGGCCATGGGCAGCTCGTTGGAATGAGCGGACTGTCAGCTTTCCCAATATGAAGAACCTAGCGTTGTGAACCCACAGCCCGCAGCCGTTGGAGCTCCATTTCGCCAATCGATCGGCCTGTCTTTTGCCACGGCTCACAGCCTCCCTGCGCTCATCAAAGGATGCTCCTTCTGTGCGCAGCACCCGGACCCCCAGTGCTGATGACCCGCGTCCAACCGAGCGGAGATCGCCTCGACAAGTTGTACTTCCTCCGCACAAAACAACCTTGGATCCAGTACCCGCATGTCAGCGACGAAAATGAGCGATACAGTTGTGCGGCGGAACTCTGCGCCCACAGCCTGATGCCGGCCGCTTTGCGGGACTTCAACCCAGCCGGAGTCAACATCAGAATCCGGTACAGGACAGTCAGCGGCTGCTCATAGACAGGGTCTTTCGCTGAGACACAGCAAACCTCGAAGGCAATCAGCATCAGCTTCAGCAGCACAGCAATCATGCCTGCGACACAGCCGGCTCCTACGATCGAGAAGCCAGCGCAGAAGAGCCGCGACTCGTTGTCTGTTTACGCCGCCAAGACGCACGGCACGTGAAGCCAAGCACCGATGCCTATCCAGATAAAGAACAGGGCCTCATAGAGAGCCACTGGCGGATATGCGGCAAATATGTCGGTGACGTCTAGCCGAGTTCGTTCCCTCCATCGCGGGTTCATTACGTGGTTCGAGCCTCGCCATCGTATGAGGGAACACCCTCAGCGTACATGCCAGACAGCTAACGACGTACGCTCACGGTGACGCGCCCAATATACTGAAGTACGCCGTACCCGAGTTCCAGTCAATTGGGTGCAGCAGCGTCCCAGCTGCTGGATTCAGCGCACTGAACATCGTCCCATCACCAGCGTAGATACCCACATGACCCCAGTTGTTTGAGCCTTGGGGATTCTGTACCACCAGATCCCCAATCTGCGGATTATCGGTCATACGTCCTACCCTCCACTGCTCCACACGTGGCAGCTCAATTCCCACCTGACGATAGATCCACTGAACGAACCCAGAACAGTCCCACGCCTTGAACGCAGTACCGCCCCAAACGTAGGCGCCGCCCACCCCCATCTTGCTGACGCGAAGGATGTCCTGGCGGATCTGGCTCAGCCCCTCAGTTGAGACGTCGCCAGAGCTCGCGGCGGGAGCGTCCGTACAAGCGGGAGCTGGCGCAATCCCACTGAGTGCATCCACGATCGCGGACGCTTGCGGTTCCCATCGGTCGTACAGCTCGGGGAAGGCCGAAACCTGCACCGACTGTGCAGCCTGTCCTTTACTCAGGGAAGCCCAACCGGGGATATCCAACAACCCCCGAGGGCTTCCGTGATTCGGCCCCGATATCCCTCCATAAAAGGCTTTTGCGTTGTAGGTGACATCCATCAATTCTTGGACACTCCCCCACCCGGCGGCAGGACGCTGCTGAGCCGATCCGACGGAGTCGTGATCACTGCCGACTCCATCGTGCGGGTAATTGAAGGAATCGGGGACGTTAGTATTGGCAAGCATTCGGAGGCTGGATTCTTGCAAAGACATCATGATGGCGATGACTAGTGCCTCTCGAGGCAGACCGAGTCCTTTCCCGACCGAGACATACCCCTTGGCGACATTCACTTGAGCCGCCGAAAGCCCGGCGACTCCAACGCCGGTTGGCAGGTCGAGCACATCGGGGCCGCCACCAACACCAGCCTCAGCGCCAGGGACACAGGCGACGGCCGTCGTCGTATGGTCCCCCACCAAAACAACCGCCACCGCGCTGGCAACTACAGCAAATGCGAGCGCGACCACCGCCACGAACGCTCCAACCAACCTGAGAAGGGTGCGTCGTCGCACGAGAACTACGGCAAGCCCGGGATGAGGCATCAGTAAACGATTCGGTCGGATGACGCGTAGAACGCAACCATCACGCAACGATCAGCAGGTGCTGACGGAGCTGGAGGACAGTTAACCATGACACTGACGGGTGCGGAGTACGTGTTGGTACTTGCCGACGCGTGGTCCTCGACGGAGAGTCTCACAGTGCAGACATGTAGCCCGGGCCACGGAGCCGGCCGTTCGCGCACCTTGACCAGTTGCTCGTCACACGTCAATGACTCCGCCTTCGCCTCCCGAAAGGCCCCTTGGCCCGCCAAAGTCACGAAGGATCCAGCGTTTAAACCTGTAGCCTCGAACTCTTGAACCAGAACGGTCCACGGATTGGAACCATCCGGAAGCAAAATCCAAAGATCGCGCATCCTGCCGTAGACCTCTGAGTAGGACGAGGTCCTCGTATCCCACGTGTAGATAGCCTCGGCAGCGGCAGAGGCAACTGCGCGAAAGTCCATCGGCCCGGGCATAGGCGATACAGCCGACGGTTTGGTTGTTCCCGAAGGCTTAGCCGAGGGCCGTGGCGCGGCTGGAGATGCGATCGAAGCAGGAGCCAAAGCTACAGGACCAGCCCCCGTGGCTGGCCCCTTGGACGGCAGCGCAATTAGCAGCGTCAAAGAACCAACCATGAGAATGATCGTCAGTCCAAAGACCCATCGACCTAAACGAGCCCGAACCCCGTTGGCCTTGCGTACGCTCATGATCACCACCTCAAAGGCTTTTGGTCGTCAGCTGCGGAGCAAAGGCATCCGCCGATTAGAAGGAGGCCGCCCTGCGGACTAAGCGCCAAGCAGTTTGGTACAGACGCCGCGCAGTGCCGATCTGCACAGCAACATAGCGATCGGTGACGCCCAGCTCCCGGGCCAGACGAGCAATCGCTGTTTGCCGTTCCAATCCGTGAATGTCAGGAAGAACTATCGCGTTGGCGACCTCACGCAGGAGGACACTGGGGAGGCACTCAACCGCACGCTGACAGAGCTGACCGATATCGCCGATGCTGCCCGGGGTGACATCGAGTGCCAGGCTGACTGTCTTCGCCGTCTGGCGCACAGCTGTCACGGCGTTCCAACGACGGCGGTCGTGCGGCGCTGGGAGCGCATATTGGCGAGGCGCGGTGAGGCTCTCAACAGCCATCCGCCATGTCGGCGCTGACACAGCTTCACGAGTCAGCTGCAAGACCATAACGGCCCACTCATGGTCGATGATCTCCTGGTTTTCGGGATTCTCCTGAGCGATAAGGATCGCTGAAAGCCGTCCCCATGGACCCGAAACCTCGTCGCCTGTGGGGTCGAGCAACAGAGGTAGCGTCTTGTGGTTGAGCTCGCGTCGAGCGTGGGCGGCGCAGATGTTCGACGTCACGCCCTGGACCCATGCTTCAAAGGGGACACCAGGCAACGCGCGGTAGCTCCCCC
This sequence comes from Paenarthrobacter sp. TA1.8, assembly GCF_048595705.1. Classification (NCBI taxonomy): domain Bacteria; kingdom Bacillati; phylum Actinomycetota; class Actinomycetes; order Micrococcales; family Micrococcaceae; genus Paenarthrobacter; species Paenarthrobacter sp. TA1.8. The sequence continues at coordinate 2,011,402 of NZ_CP184287.1, read as the reverse complement.
TCGCTACGCCGTTCCAAACAGCCACACGGATGTCCTGCAGTACGTCATCAACATCGCACGCGCGGCCGATATGAGCCAAGTGAGAAACGACGTAGCGCCGCACCCCTTCAACCGCCCCCATCATCTGGTCAACGGACACGGACAACATCGGCTCCGGCGGACCAGTGAGCGAGATGTCCACCGTTCCGGGACGTGACTGCAGTTGTTCGGCCTGCTCAATCTTGTCGTTTAGGCTCATCGCCCTCACCGCTTCGAATAGCTACTGTTCTCTAACGTTCGCCGCAAAGTGGCCACTTGTCGCAGCCGACCAACTCAGCCGCAAAACCAAAGCATCTAAAATTTATTGTCAAAGATACTTTAAGTATCGTCAAGAGTCCGCTTCTTACTTTTTTCATGTTGTTCGGCAAGAATTGAGCCATGCCACGGATTACGCAGCCTCACGACGATGCCTGGTCACCCGACGTCGAGGCAGCGGTGGCCACCTTTGGAAACAGGGCTAGGAACGAAATACTGAGGTTTCTAACGACTTTCGGCCCAGCGACGCGCGGGGACATCGTGGATTCCGTCAGCGCTGGCGAGCCAAGTGTCGCAAAGCATCTGGTCGCTCTGGAGCAGGTAGGGGCGATCGTCGTCGACGTTCCGGCCGGGCGCCGCCACGGCCGGTCCCCGCGGTACTCAGCGAATCCCGCTCGCATCAAGGAGCTGCTGGATGCTCACCTTCGCTACGTCCTGGAGGAATAGCTGCTGCCCCTTCTCCATGAGGGTGAAGTTCGATGTCCTTGTTCAGATACTCGGAGATAGCGCGCAACGTCTCCGGGGAGACATCCCCCAGGGTCCTGACGGCAAATGACTTCACTCGGGCCGCCCTCAACGACTTCACAAACTCCAACTGTGAATCTATGCGCTCTGGAATGTCGCCTTCAATGCCCTTCAGCAGATAGGAAGGATTGACGTCGAACATATCACAGATGGCGGTGAGCACCTGGGGATCGCTGACCAGACGTCCAGTTCCATCCTTCATGTAAAACCATCTGGCCCGTGAGATCTTGACACCCCGAGCGTGGAGTCCGGCCTCAACTTCCCTGAAAGTAACCGGCGATCCCCTCTCGGCAACAACCACGTCCAGCAGGAGGTTCAATCGCCGCGCGAGCGTTGCCTGCGGTAGCTCGCCGTTGCGGCTAGCGTCTTTCGCCGGCATGCTCCACCTTTCGATTGCCTATCTGACCGTGACCATGGCTCCTTCGCCATCAGTATTCCGCGAGCGCCGTACCGACACAATCATTTGCAGTTTGAATCTGTTGTGCGGATGACCGCAGGCGTATCCTGTCGTTGTAGACCCGTCTACAGCTTTCAACCTTCTCACCCCGAGCCGTGGTTTGCATGTCGACATCCATCCTGATGAACCGAACACGCACCCAGATACTCCGCTTCTTGATAAGGAGCGGGCCGGCCACCCGTACCGTCTTGGCTTCAGAGCTCCAGACTTCGAAGGCCACCATTCGACGTCATCTCATGCTCCTCGAGTTAGCCGGCCTCGTTCATGACTTGGACGGTGAGCGCTTCGCTGCTCGGCCCGCGCTTATTGAGAGCCAGCTCATCGACTTGGCCGACCAATACTCCGTGCAAATGCCTCCTACGACGCCACCGCTTGTTCAGGACTAGCGTCAGCCAACGCGAGGCCATGGAACCAGTCCTCAACGGAGTGCTCCCACTTGTCGGGGTCGAAATTCCACTCGAGGGAGTGGCCCACGGACTCAAACTCCACCAAGCTGACGAGGTCGGGCCGCACCGTCGCAGCCCTTTTCGATGCTTCAAACGGGGTGGTGTCATCCTTCCTGCCATGGAGGATCAGGATCGGCTTCTTCAGCTCCCCCGCCCGCGCTAGCCAATCCAGGGCATCTAGGTGTATCGGTTCGGCGAGGCCGGTCACCCACCGAAGCGCTTTCGACTGAAGGATGGCGAACCCCAACTGCACGAGCGGACGTGGCAACCCGGCGGCCTTGGCGTTCGCGCGCAACGTTGTACGCCAGTCAAAGACGGGGGCGTCGAGAACCATCCCCACTATTCGAGGAGCGTGCGCTGAAAGGGCTGCCGCTTGTAGGGCTAAGGCCGCACCCATTGACCACCCGAAGATCACAATGCGCTCAGCGCCTTCGGCAACGGCATAAGTGATAGCCGCTTCGACGTCGCGCCACTCGGTTTCGCCGAGTCTGTACCGCTTATCGGACGACGGCGGTGCGTCGCCGTCGTTTCGGAACGAGACAACCAGCGAGGTCAGTCCCAGACGTCTGGTGACTGGTATGCCTCGAAGACAACCGGCTCTCCTGCCCCCCATCCCGTGGATATGGATCGCCCATGTCCTAGCCCTGTCAGAAGGAGGCGAGTCGAACCTCCAGGCTGGAGCCACGCCGTCGTCGACGGCAATCTGAACGTTTCGGTATGGCAGGCCTAGTTGTTCGGGTTCGGAGTAGACGTAACCACTCCAGATCCCTGCCGCCGCTTGTGCAAGGTTTCCGGAGTCCACGCGCTCCACCACGCGGGTGACTAAGCCTCTGTCCGGACTCGTTTCAACCACGGGACCTAAGCACGCATGGCCGGCCCCCTTCGCAAACCATAAGCTGTGTCGTCCCGCGGCCTTGGTGTGTATGGTTTCAGGCAGCTCAATGAAAAGTTGCCCATCGCTGCAGGGATACACCGACCGAATGGAAAGATCTTCGCGACGGCCGAATTTAGGTACGACTACTCGGCGCGCAAAGTACGCAGATCCACAAAGACCCGCCAGGAACACGACCAATCCCATTGTCAGCCCGACACCGATGACCAGCTGCCTATAAGCCACCGACACCGTTCTCCCCCGTCTGCTTCCTTCGGTCGTCAATCACCTGGCGGAGCTTCTCCAGTGTTTCTGGAGAGATCCCCTGCAGCTGTCGGGCGGCAAAAGTGCGCACACGAGACTCACGCAATGCCCGCAGAAGCTCCAACTGCGCATCCACTAGCCGCGGGATCTCCCCTGCATCGTCGAGAAGGTAGTCGCGGTCCACCCCGAAGAACTCAGCCAGATTTCTTAGCAGCGCGGCATCAGTAGCCAATGAACTATCTCCGCTGCGCATGTAAGCCCAACGGGATCGCGACAGCGGGGTCCCACGCTGGCTCATGTGCTTACTGATCTTTGGGTAACTCAGAGTCTCTGCGCCACCTGCTTCATAGAGGTCGAGGAGCAAATTGAGCTTCCGAGCCAACTTGGACTGCGGCGTCTCGGAGACGCTGGCACCATCATCCGTCATAGCGACCTCTCCCCTTTCCCTCGACGAACTGAAACTTGGCGCACGAAGGGCCCCGCCAGGTATATCTCAGCGGCGTTCAAGACACTGAGGTCGTAGATGTCCAAGGAACTGCCTAAACCGGGCTCGACTAACAGTGCGTCCTGTACTTCAACGAGCATTCTATGAAGCCTTTGGGCACGGTCTTGTTGGCTGACTATTTCGGTGTTTGGCACGAGCCTAACGTCTTGCCGCTTCTTTGCTGTCTTATCCCAGATTTTCGTTAGGTCGCTGATCAACTCCTCCTCAGTTACGGACTTCCTACGGCGGAGAACTCGACTTGCCACGGGCGGGATGGCCAGGCCTACACACAGGAAGGTCATGGCGGCAATGACCACCGCATCATAAATAGGCGCGACCGCACGCATAGCGTCCAGGCGTCCTTGCAAATGCAGAACATCCATGACCAGCACAAGCAGTACGAGGAGTACGGCGAAGCTACAGCCCAACCCTATTAACGTAAATGCCGTGCGGAAATAGGGCCTCGACATGTCGCCGCGGAATCGAAAACACGTAACACCGGTAACGCTAACCACGTAGCCGATGTAGAGGAACTGAATGGATGAGTAGAGGGCAGCAGGCCACTGGTCACCGTAATCCACCATGAAACGAGTGGAACTGCCTTGGGTGACGATGGCACTGAAGCTGGCTGCAAGGCCCACGATCACCACGGCCAAGAGGGTCACGCCGGCACTGTCTCGTTTCTCGCCCGTCTCATCCTGCGTCGCCGCCCGGATAATAGCTCTCGAGAGAAAGTAGATGCCCACGACCATGGATATGTTGGCCAACAAGTCCACGACGTTATCACGACCCAGTATCGAATCTGTGCCTATATAGACCTGATCGATATTCAGCGTGAGGGCGATTGAAATCGTGACGGCGGCTGTCAGCACGCTGTGATCGCGCCGCACTCGGATTCCTGGGAGGAGGGCGACGACGAGTAGCCAAATCAAAGCTGCGGCCACAACTTGGATCATTCGAAAATCCTCTCGAACGATCTGGGCTCCATTGCACTGTTTCTGATTGCTCCTGCAAAGAGATCGGCGAGCGATTCCGCAGCGGCTTCTAAGTCGTCTGTGAAGCTGCTCCGGGCAAGGACGCGTGAGACAAGAGCCACAGGAAGGCTTGGGAAAAGGACTTCGATGTAATCGGCAGGGACCACGAGTTCGTCGTGCCTCAAGACCATGTGCCCGAGTTCGTGCAGGACGAATTGTTGTCTATGGAGGCCAGAAGGACTGACCGCATGCAGGATGATCTCAACATCGTCCGTGGAAAGCCATAATCCACATACAGAGCCGCCGTTCAGAGCTCCGGCAGCTTCAATCTGAATTGGACGATGTCGGACGCCCTCGACCACTTTGACAAGTCGTTCCAGGTTCAGATGGGACGGCAGCGGCAAGGAATCGAAGGCTCTCGCTGCACGCTCTGCCGCTGTTTGTTTCGTGTGATTTCGGTTGCTGTTCATGGCATCCCCAGTGATGCGTTTCGACTCAGGGCGGGGTGACCTGACACGTCTTGCCGTAAAGCCACTCACGAACCCTTCCTCCAATTGAACGCCCGCACTCTGGACATGTCTAGAGCTTGGTTTCACGTTGCACCCCCCGGCCACTACCGGCGGCACTGCCTTATCTCTGCGTATGGGGGGTGGCCGTTGGCTCGTTGCTAGAAGCGAGCGGTCGTTCAACAAGCAACGAGAGCAACATCCGAAAGTCAACAAAGTCCACAATGTTCTATTCTTTTGTTATGAGTAGTGCGGATCACGCCAAGAACAAGCAACTCCTTAACGTGCGCGTAACAGCCGCGCTGCTCGGCGTCCACGAGAACACCGTGAGAAACTGGGTCAAAGGAGGAACGCTGGTCTCCGCGCGCGTTCCCGGCTCATCACAACATCGTTTTGCACCTGAGGAGGTTGAACGCCTTCTCAAGGAGCGTGGCGAAAGCGCATCATCAGTAGCACCAGCGCTCCGGACCGGCGGGCCGGAGCTGATTGGTGCAAATGAACTTAATAACTGGGCGGCACGGGAGGATGCAAAAGGGGCCTTCCCCGAACTCATCCGTCGCCTTTTGGCCGTGACACCCGGCGTCACCAACGTCGACGTGCGGGCGCACGAAGGCGGTGCGGCCCCGGGTTGGGATGGCACGGCAACATCAATCGGCAGCACATATCTTCCCTCCGGTGAACTGCGATTCGAATTCGGAACGGAAGCCAACCCGAAAGGGAAGGCACAGGATGACTACGAAAACCGTGTAGCGTCGCTCCCTCAGGACTCGAATTCGATTTTCGTCTTCGCAACGCCCCGCAACTGGCCGAAGGCAAAGGCTTGGGTGACTCAACGCACTGCAGAATCGAAGTTCGCAGGAGTAATAGCGATTGATGCTCACCGACTTGAAGGGTGGTTGCAGGCGTCTCCACCGGTGCACTACTGGATTTCCGAGCGACTCGGCTATAGACCCAGAGATGCGCAAACGATTGAACATTGGTGGGACTCATTCCAGGGACGCACCACTATCCCGCTTCCGCCGGAATTCTTCGCTTCAGGGCGATCAAACGCGTCGGATGAACTCCGGACCGTGCTGACGGGCGCAGCAAAGGCCGATGCAATCGTGACTTTAACTTCACAGTGGCGCGATGAGGCGCTTGCCTTCATCTTCTCAGTGTTGGCATCGCACAAAGATCTTCTCTACCGCACCATCGTGGTTACTGATGAAACCGCGTGGCAACGACTGGTGGAATCTACTGTTCCCCTCATCCTGATACCGGAATTCGACAGCGACCCCGACCTGGCAGCGGCGGTGAATGGTGGACACCGCGTTGTCCTGATCGCTGAGCCCGACGATGTCATTCTCGGTGGGAAAGCGATCGAACTTGCAAAGATTGACCGCGTTGCCGCCCGAGAGGCCTTGAAGGCTGTGGTTTCCGACTGGGACGAGGCCGAAGCGATGGTGGCTCTCGCGCGTCGAAGCATGGCCGCACTCATCCGCTCAATCGCCCTGGAGCCGCGTTTCCGCAGGCCGGACTGGGTCGCCAGCGCCGAGACCGCTGGCACCTTGGCACCTCTTGTACTTGCCGGCGAATGGTCTACCCGGGAAGCTGATTTCGTTGCTTTGCACAAGTTGACTGGGCTTTCACGGGTAGACGTAGAGAGACTCCTGACCAGGCTCACTACCCGTATTGATGCACCCTTCGTACGTTCGGGAGGTACGTGGAAACTGACATCGCCAACAGAAGCCGCCATTCTTCTTCTGCCGACGCTCACAACTAGCGACCTGGCCCGCTGGAGAGAAGCGGTCGAGGATGTCTTGCTCAAACCGGACCCACACGAAGGCATGGACGCCGCAGCCCGCTTGACAGAAAGTACGGACGACAAGTCTCAGCACTTCTCCGACGTACTGAAAAAGGGACTCGCGAACGGCTTGGCACTGTCAGCAGCCAATGCTGCGCAGCTTCCATCGGAACTTCGGATAGAAAGTCATGTGGACACGATCGTCCACAGGTTGCTCAGCACCGCAAACGCGGACAAATCGGGGGACACATGGGCGCGGCTGGCAATCTGTCTCCCGGCGATGGCCGAGGCGTCCCCTGAGATCTTCTTAGACGCCGTCGAAATAGGCCTTGAGCAACCAAACCCGGTCCTGCGCGCGATGTTTAGAGATCAAGAACAAGACGGACTTTTTGGACCATCTTCGCCCCACCCGAGTCTCCTTTGGTCTCTCGAAACGCTCTGCTGGTCGCCCGATTACTTCGGGCGCGCAGCACTACTGATAGGGCGGCTTTCGTCTGTAGACCCCGGAGGGCGGCTCAGCAACCGACCCATCGAAAGTCTTCAGGGGCTCGTAACCGGTTGGCTTCCTCAGAGCGGTGCCCCCGTGGACGACAAGCTCACGGTGATAGAAGTGATTGTTCAGCGTGAGCCTGCCATCGGCTGGAAGCTTCTCATGGGAGTCTGGCCGCAGTACCACGCGACTGCGTTCCCGCCTCACTCGCCGACGTATCGGGATTGGAGCCCTGTCAGGCAAACGGTCACTTACGAAGACTGGGGTCGCTTCGTCCACAAGCTCGTTGCTATCGCCATGGAAGTCGTTGGTATGAACACTCAACGTTGGCTTGAAGTGATTCCGAAACTCGCAGTGCTGCCCGCCGATGACCGGGGAATCATTATTCAGAGGCTCCGGGATGCCATCGGTGCTGGCTCCTGGACGAAGGAGCAACGGTACGCGATCTGGGAATCACTGGCCAGGGAAGCCGACAAACACGAAGAGTACGCGCATGCGGAGTGGGCCATGTCGGCCGAAGACGTGACGGTGGTTCGCGCTTTGGCTGAAGCTCTGACACCTGATGAAGACGCCCGTCGCTTTTCCAATCTCTTTGATTGGCGGCCTCGCATCCGCAACTACAAGTGGGGTAAAGAAGGCTACGACGCAGAACTGGCCCGGTTACGAAACGAGGCCCTGGAAGAAGTTCTAAAGCTTGGCGCGGATGCGCTGGCCTCGCTGACCCTCGATGCCAAGAATCCTCAGATTCTGGGCCGTATGCTCTCGGAAAGAGCTGACGCGCCAGAGGATGCGATCCTCGGTTGGCTTAGCAGTCAGGAACAGAATCCGCGACAGGCCGCCTTGGTCTTCGCACGAGAGAGGATCGCCAAGGAAGGATTTTCTTGGCTTAAAATGGCCTTGGACAGTCCTGAAATGGCGCAGAAGACTGCGCAGGAAGCGCTCATGGCGGCCGTTCCGTTCGAAAAACTGTATTGGACTCAGGTTGCCTCCCTTGGAGAAGAACTGGAGGCAGCGTACTGGTCTGGGACGCAACATCTCTATGCCCCGCCGGAAGAGCGCGAAGAAGCAATTGGCCTCCTCACCGACCACGGTCGCCCTTGGGAAGCCGTGGCTCTTCTCAGCGAAATGATTCATGACGGCGCTGGGCCGTCTGCTGACCTCATCAAAGGAGTTTTTAAAGGAATCCGGGACGGCGCTGGACGCATCCAAGACACAACCATGAGCAGCTACTACCTCGGCAACGTTGTGGAATACATGGAGAAACACTTCCCTGACGACAAGGACCTTCCAGGCTATGAGTTCCTGTTCTTCGAACTGCTGCATGATCATCACCCGTCCGCCGCACTCTACCGCGCTCTGGGAGCGGATCCCAGCGACTTCATCAGCATGATCAACGCTATATACCGAGGGGACGATGACCCAAAACGGGACCCCACCGCTCAAGAGAAGGCTTTCGCTCATCGGTCCTTCAGCGTTCTCACAAATTGGCACACTATTCCTGGGCTCACCGAAGACGGCACCGTAGACGGGGACCATTTGATGGCTTGGGTCCGAGCTGCGCGGCTCGCCTTCTCGGACAGCGGGCGCACTGCCATCGGTGATGAACAGATAGGTCAAGTCCTGGCATCAAGTCCTGTCGGGACTGATGGCGTGTGGCCGGCCGAATCCGTCCGAGAAATCATCGAGAATATTGGAAATGCCCGACTGGACACTGGTCTGCATATCGGCGAGGTGAACAGCCGCGGGGTCACCAGCCGAGGCATTTATGATGGCGGAGATCAGGAGCGCGAACTCGAGAGGAAGTACCGAGAAATGGCGGCGAAGATCTCCACGCGTTGGCCCCGCACGGCCCGAATACTACGTGGCATCGCAGACAGCTACCAACAGGACGCCCGCCGCCACGATTCTGAGGCTGAGAGAAGGAGCGATGACGGATAAGAACGAGACTTTTAATCAGGCGAAGGCCTCCTCTTAGAGACAGCGTTAGGAGGTCGGACAGTTCGCTGGCCTCCTAAGAGGGCCGTTTCTTCAGCCAACCCAAGTCGTCAATCGGCAAAGTTACCGTGATGCCGCGAGTGCGTGATGTCCAGAACCACAGTCGGCGGAAGCCCGCACCGACATCGGTCCTCGATTCGCTCCGGCTCTAGAAGTTCCTTCTGTCTTTGGCTGCTGTCCACCGGATGGCACGTCCTTCGGGACTACCACATGACCAGAGAGACTAAGACTGGATGGAGCTCGTCGGAGAACTCGGCTGGGCTGTATTGCCCAGCCGAGGAAGCGAAGGATGGGACCCCGGCCAATGAACCCGTGGTCAGGGTCGGCGGAATAAGTACCGCCGATGGCGTCAGAAAATAGTTAGGCGTCGCCAGCTACTGTGAAGGCGACGTGACCTGCGTTCGACCGCGGCAAGCCCCAACAGCATCATCCCATCGCTAGGACGCCCACTACTGGTGGAGGAAGGTACGTGCACGGCCCAGCAGACCTACACGAAGCCGCAACTGAACTACTCGACCGAGACCACCGCACGGACGGCAGTTGAACGGGCTAGAAGACCACACGGCCGATGGCTTGATGATTCGCCTAACAAAAAGTGCCCGGTCGAATACAAACGCGAAACAGCGGCTGCTGATAACTGAAGCAACCTGTTCTCATCAGTCGCCGTGTATGCGCGCAATAGGGCACTGAGTCCTGAAGAATGATGCCATGATTGCCCTGCGCCCCAGCCAAAGTCACACTCAGTCACGCGGAGACCTGTTCGACAAGAGCGCCCGTCGCAACCTTCTGGTAGTCCTCGACGCTGACACGGTGGACCTTGCTGAGGAGGGCTCGGTACAACTGTCCGGACTTTTGGCCCACGATGCCATCGAGTTCTATCGCATCTCGGACGATGGAGTTCCTCCGAACGCGAAAACTTTGGACTCAAATTTCTTCGGCTCGGCTCCCGTGGGATGGCTGAAGGTGACCCGCGACGAGGAACCCAGCCCTTTTCGCTCGCACGGTGTTCTCCGGAGCAACGGCGAGTCCGTTAGTTCCTCTGCACTAAGCGGCGACATCGTGGCCGCCATTGCACGTGGGATTGCGGAGATGCGCAGCGAGGACCTGGCCATGGAGTACACGCCCGAAGCACTCATGGTTGCCGCAGCGGAGGAAATAGGTGCCGACATTCTTGTCACCCGCCGGCAGGGGCTGCACTCACTGCGTTCTTCTTTCGTGCGCGGGCTCACGATTGTCGACGTGGCGGACGCTATATCGATAGGGGGACTGTTCCTCCGCTCTCGCGGCGAGTACTCGCGGGCGATCTTTCCGCAAATCACCGTCGATTCCAACAAGACAATATTCTACGAGTCTTCTGCCTCTCTGTTCCTTCCTCACCAATTAGAGATTCTCCGCCGGAGTCAACTCCTGGCAGCTGACCGCGAAGAGCCGGAATCGGTTCGCCTCGCCGCTGCTGCATTTCGCCGAATAAGCCGCAGCATCGAGCGGCGAGATCAGATCTGGCAGCTGATATGCGGCCTTCAGGACATTGACACTGCTGAAGACTTGCTTGCACTTTACGAAGCACTTCTCACGTCATTAATGGGTGCTATCGACGCAACGGCGCGACTCGCGAACACGATCTATCAGCTGCCTATACCCATGTACTTGGTCGCTTGGCAAAAGAAGGACTGGGCAAAAAAGCTAAAACTTAGCGCATCCCAACTTTGGAGTGCATACTACGAACATGCTGAACACGAGTCTGTATTAACCATGCTGCGGCTTCTCAGAAATACGATCCATGCTGAAGGTCTGGAATCCGTCGCTGTGAGCGAGAGGCACCGAGTCGTAGCCACTTGGATCGAAATCCCACCTAGCGAAGGAAAGGAAATCGCAGAAACTGCCTCTCGAACAGCGAATCCAAACGAATGGTCTATTCAGACCACAGATGGTGGCCGTTTCTATGCTGACCCCGGTCCTATGATGGACCGACTGATTCTGTCCGTATTGACGCTCCTAGCCGATGTGCAGTTAGTTCTTGTCGCGGATCTACGTAATCTTACAGTGACGCCTCCTATGAAGGATGATACATTTTTGGACGTTGAAGCCGTCGACCAAGCCCACCGTTGTCTCTTAGGACTTGGGCCTGTGTGAGAGCTATTCGCCAACCCTTCGTTCATATGTCTGAACATGATCCTCGATGGAGGTGGCCCTTCTTTCTGGTCGGCTGCTGAACACGGAATGCGGGGTGATGGTGACGTCGGAGGGCGGCCACAGTCACCGCGCAGCGCATATATTTCCATTTCATCATGTCCGATGCCAAGAACTCTGAAATGAACTGTCACGGCTAACAAACCGAATGGGCGGACTCACATGGACATGGAATTCTTCGAACCTGCTGAAGCCGCAGCCCTTATGCGCTGCAGCGAAGGATGGTTGCGCGATGGCGCGGCAGCTGGGCGCTTTCCGCACGCTTGCTGGGGCAAAGGAAAAATCGTGTTCACATCTGAACATATCGCAGAGATAGCCAGGCTCAGCGAGATCCTGCCAACTTCCCATCCGTCATCTACGTCGCACGGCGCCAGTACAACAAGCACCCGCCTCATCGGCACGCGCGCACGCAACCGCCTCGTCTCCTAAGAGACCAGAACAGCATCACCGCATAAACGCCGCGACCTGCCGCTCCGTCGCATCGGCCCCAACCTGCAGCGCCTCCGGCATGAGGTGCCCGTAGACCTGCTCAGTGGTCTTGATCGAAGCATGCCCAAGGCGCCGGGAAATCGTAAAGATCGGCACCCCGTCCTGGATCAGCCACGACGCATGTGTATGCCGCAGATCGTGGATACGAGGATCCTTCCTCAGCCCACGAACCTGCGCGGCCTTCACCGCGGGCACCCAGTAGTGGTGCCAGTAAAGCTTGTGCACGATCCGCTCCCCCTTTGGCGTCGTGAACAGCAGATCGCCGCTTGGCCGGCCAGCCACCAGCGGAATCAACAATTCCACCAGCGCAGGGTTCAACCCAATCGTCCGCTTACCAGCACCGGTCTTAGTCGGCCCAATGTAGAACTGATTCTGGCCATCCCGCTTCCAGGCCTTATTGATGCGGGCAGTCGCCGGCTTGCCCAGCAGATCAATGTCGGCAACCGTCAGGGCAGTAGCTTCCCCAAACCGCGTTCCAGTCATCACCAGGAAGTTCGTAAAGTCTCGGTACCGCTCCCCCATGTTCTCCATGATCAGGCTAAACTCCGCATGGGTGAGGAACATCATTTCGTCCTCGGCCTTCTCGACGCTCGGCAGCTGCACCCCGCGGCAAGGATTGCGCGTGATGTACCCGAGCATCTCAGCGGTGTTCATCGAGGCCGAGATGAGTCCATGCACATTCTTGATGGTTTTGGGCGACCGGCCCTTGACCATCATCGACTTCACCCAAAAGGCAATGGCGCGGTAGTCGAGCTTGTCGACCGGCAGCCCGCCGATGACCTTCTTCACATGCAGATCCAACATGGTCTGGTAGGTCTTCACGGTACCGCTGGATGGTCGAACCAGAAGGTCGATGTGTTCCTGGATAACCTCAGCAACCGTCGGCACGCGCTTGGCGTTCTCGAGGATCGCATGCTGCGCTACTTCGAAGTTTTGGCCATTGGCATCGAGCAACCGCTTGAGAGTCTCGGCTTCAGAATGAGAGACGAACGTGAGCCCTTGCGCCTTGCCAGTTTTGGGATCCCGCCAGCGGACCATGAAGGACTGGGAACCGTCCTTTTTGAGTCGGGTGGAGATGCTGGCCATAGATAAAACGCTACGCCGCTGTACACACTTTTAGGGGTTTTGTACACAGTCAGGGGCCATATAGGCCCCTGACCTGCAACAACATCGTGCCCGAGGTGGGACTCGAACCCACACACCTTTCGATACTGCATTTTGAGTGCAGCGCGTCTGCCAATTCCGCCACTCGGGCGCGGATTACCGGGAGGTTAAATCTCGCTGACTGCTCTCATTTCTGTGAGCAACGCGATCCTTTCCCAGCACGCGAAACTACTCTACATGCAGATAGGCTGATTCAAAGAACCGGGCGCGCTGATGCAACAAAAACCAGCCATCAAAGAGTCCACACTAAGATGGACATGAACCCGCCGAACCTTTTCAAGGAGATCCCGTGACCGAACAGACGGAGTCCACGTCCACAGCCCAGCCGGCCCGACGAGTTGTCGTAGCCGAGGATGAGACCCTCATCCGCCTGGACATTATCGAGATTTTGAAGGGCGAAGGGTACGACGTCGTAGGCGAGGCGGACAACGGCGAGAAGGCCGTGCAGCTGGCCGAGGAACTCAAGCCTGACCTTGTCCTCATGGACGTGAAGATGCCTGTCATGGACGGCATTTCGGCAGCTGAGAAGATCGTCAAGGCACGCATTGCACCTGTTGTGCTGCTGACCGCTTTCAGCCAGAAGGAACTGGTGGAGCGCGCACGCGACGCCGGCGCCATGGCTTACGTCGTCAAGCCCTTCTCCCCTGCAGACCTGATCCCGGCCATCGAGATCGCCCTCTCCCGTCACGAGGAGATCAAGGCGCTCGAGAACGAGGTTTCCGATCTCCAGGAGCAGTTCGCCACACGCAAGCTTGTAGAGCGCGCCAAGAGCCTCCTGACCACCAAGATGGGCCTGACGGAGCCGGAAGCTTTCCGCTGGATCCAGAAGACCTCCATGGACCGTCGCCTCAGCATGCGTGAGGTTGCCGAAACCATCATCAACCAGGTCAATTAACCCAAAGCAACACACGACGGCGGCCGCTCACCTCACGCGAGGTGGGCGGCCGCCGTCGTCATCACCACAAAACAAAGTGGGCCCCACCGCACGGCGGGACCCACTTCGCAAAACAAAACTGAAGAACTAGCTCTTGGCCTTGGACTTCTTTTCAGGCCACGGGCCAACGGGTTCCTTGCGTGAACCGTCGTCGGTCTTGGAGGTGTCGGCGAGGTCGCCTACCTTGTGGACCTTCAGCGAGTTCGTGGAACCGGCCTGTCCTGGAGGGGAACCGGCAGCGATGACCACCAAGTCGCCTTCGTCCACGAGATCCATTTCCAGCAGGCTCTTGTCCACCTGTGCAGTCATCTCGTCGGTGTGGCCCACGGAGGGAACCAGCACCGGCTGGATGCCCCAGGTGAGGGCCAGTTGGTTCCAGACGTGCTCAACCGGTGTGAACGCGAAGACCGGCTTGACCGGGCGCAGGCGCGAGAGGCGTCGTGCCGAGTCGCCGGACTGGGTGAAAGTACAGATGTACTTTGCGTCCAGCTGGTCGGCGATTTCGACGGCGGCACGGGTGATGGCGCCACCGCGGGTCTTGGGCTTGGTTCCCAGCGGGGGGACGCGCTCAAGGCCGTGGACTTCGGTGGATTCGATGATCCGGGCCATGACCTTGACGGTTTCGATGGGGTACTGGCCCACAGAGGTTTCGCCGGAGAGCATGACTGCATCGGCGCCGTCGAGAACTGCGTTGGCGCAGTCGGAAGCCTCGGCGCGCGTCGGACGCGGGTTGTCGATCATGGATTCCAGGACCTGGGTTGCCACGATGACCGGTTTGGCCCAACGGCGTGCCAGTTCAATGGCGCGCTTCTGGACGATCGGCACCTCTTCGAGCGGCAATTCAACACCGAGATCGCCACGGGCAACCATGATGGCATCGAAGGCGTCGATGATTTCGTGGAGCTGCTCCACGGCCTGCGGCTTTTCGATCTTGGCGATCACCGGCACACGGCGGCCTTCTTCATCCATGATCTCGTGGACGCGCTTGATGTCAGAGGCATCACGCACGAACGAGAGGGCAATGAGGTCGGCGCCGCGCTTGAGGGCCCAACGGAGGTCGTCCTCGTCCTTTTCGCTCAATGCGGGGACGTTGACGGCAACACCGGGCAGGTTGATGCCCTTGTTGTTGGAGACCTTGCCGCCAACCGTGACGGTGGTGACAACCTTGACGTCGTCAACCTCGAGGGCTCGCAGAGCCACCTTGCCGTCGTCAATGAGCAGGGCGTCGCCCACGTTGACGTCTTCGGTGAGGCTCTTCAGCGTGGTGGAGCAGATGTCCTTGGTGCCCGGGACGTCTTCGGTGGTGATGGTGAAAGTGTCGCCCACAGCCAGCTCGTGCGGGCCGTCAACAAAGCGACCCAAGCGGATCTTGGGTCCCTGGAGGTCGGCCATGATGGCCACGGGCTTGCCAAGCTGGGCGGCGGCCTTGCGGACGTTTTCGTAGGTGGTGTCATGCACGGAGTAGTCGCCGTGGCTCATGTTCATGCGAGCAACGTCAACGCCGGCCTCCAGCACCGCGAGGGTGTTCTCGAAGCTGGAGATTGCCGGGCCGAAAGTTGCCACAATTTTCGCGCGTCTCATATACCTACCCTAAGTAGTCATGCTGATTGAGTAAAAGAAGTGTTCCTGCCGGCGCTATAAGACCGCTATCGCCCGGTCGGTGGGGGCGACCGGTGCCGGGAGGATGGTGCTTCCCATCAGGAACCTGTCCACTGCAGCCGCGCACGCACGGCCTTCCGCAATGGCCCACACAATCAGTGACTGGCCACGTCCGGCATCACCGGCAACAAACACTCCCTCAGTGTTCGTCATGTAGTAGCCGTCGCGGGCAACGTTGCCCCGACCGTCGAATTCTGCACTGACCTGCTCCGTAATACCTGCCGGCTCAGCACCGGTAAAGCCCAGGCTCAAGAACACAAGGTCAGCTGGAATGATTCGTTCTGTACCGGCCTTGGGCAGGCGTTTGCCATCCACGAACTCGGTTTCAGCAACTTTAACGCCGGTGAGCTTGCCGTTTTCTCCAACGAACTCAACGGTTGATGCAAGGTAGGTACGTTCGCCGCCTTCTTCGTGGGCGCTGGCGACCTCGAAAAGGGTGGGGAACGTTGGCCACGGCTGGTGGGTGGCGCGTTCGGCGGGCGGCTGCTTGCCGATCGCGAGCGTGGTCACCGAGGCAGCCTGGTGGCGGTGGGCGGTGCCGATGCAGTCAGCACCGGTATCGCCACCACCAAGGATGACAACGTGCTTGCCGCGCGCATCGATGTGGTTCTCAGGGTTCTCCCCCGCCACCTTGCGGTTGGACGGAACAAGGTAATCCATGGCGAAGTGGACACCCTCAAGCTCACGGCCCGGGATGGGCAGGTCACGCGGGACGGTGGCGCCGGTGGCGACAACAACGGCGTCGTAACGGCGTCGCAGCTGCTCCCAGGTCACATCAGTACCCACAGCGACGCCGGTCCGGAAGCGCGTGCCTTCGGCCTTCATCTGTTCCAGGCGACGGTCAACCTGTTCCTTCTCCATTTTGAAGTCGGGGATACCGTAGCGGAGCAGGCCGCCGATCTTGTCGTCGCGCTCGTACACGGCAACAGTGTGGCCCACTCGGGTCAGCTGCTGTGCCACGGCCAAGCCGGCGGGACCGGAACCAACCACAGCCACCGTCTTGCCGGTGAGGCGTGTGGGCGGAAGGGGCTGAACCCAGTCGTTGTCGAAGGCCTGGTCGATGATCGAAACCTCAACCTGCTTGATGGTCACGGCAGGCTGGTTGATCCCCAGCACGCAGGACGCTTCGCAGGGTGCAGGGCAAAGACGGCCGGTGAACTCCGGGAAGTTGTTCGTGGCATGAAGGCGCTCAATAGCTTCTTCACCCTTGTCCCGCCACACGAGGTCGTTCCACTCGGGAATGAGGTTACCCAGCGGGCAACCCTGGTGGCAGAACGGTACGCCGCAGTCCATGCAGCGTCCCGCCTGGCTCTTCAGGACGCCCTTTTCCTGGGCTTCGTATACTTCTTTCCAGTCCATGATGCGGACGGGAACGGGACGGCGTGGCTGCGTCTCGCGCTGCCGGACTTTCAGAAATCCGCGTGGATCAGCCACCGGTTACCTCCAGGATTCGAGACCATACTTCTTCGCCATCGGGGTCAAGGCCCTCTTCGATGGCGTCGAGACGGGTTTGCAGGACTGCGGCGTAGTCGCGCGGCAGTACTTTGGTGATGCGGGCGGCGGTGTCGTCGAAGTTCTCGAGCAGACGGCCGGCCAGGACGGATTCGGTTTCCTCGACGTGCTTGGTCAGCAGGCCGTGAACGATGTCGCGGTCCTCGGCGTCGAGCTCCAGGAGCTGGAGTTCACCGGTATCGAGGGCCATCTTGTTGACGCGCTCAGGCTGCAGGTCCAGTACGTAGGCAGTACCACCGGACATGCCGGCACCGAAGTTGCGGCCGGTACGGCCGATGATCAGCGTCTGGCCACCGGTCATGTATTCGCAACCGTGATCGCCAATGCCTTCGACGACGGCGGTCGCACCGGAGTTGCGGACCAGGAACCGTTCGCCAACCTGGCCACGCAGGAACATTTCGCCGCTGGTGGCACCGTAGCCGATCACGTTGCCGGCAATGACGTTGCGTTCAGCCTGGAACACGTTGGTGCGGTCCGGACGGACGATAATGCGTCCACCGGAAAGGCCCTTGCCTACGTAGTCATTGGAGTCGCCGAACATGTGCAGCGTGATACCGGCAGGCAGGAAAGCCCCGAGGGACTGGCCAGCAGTACCGTTCAGCGTCACATCGATCGTATCGGTCGCCAGCACATCGGTGCTGAACGTCTTGGTCACCACGTGGCCGAGCATCGTACCCACGGAACGGTCCGTGTTGATGACGTCCAGGGTGATCTTGACGGGCATGCGGTCGCTGAGTGCTTCCTGCGCCATGGTGATCAGCCGCTGGTCAAAGTGCTTGTCCAGCTCGTGGTTCTGGCCGGTCATGTTGCGCAGCGGCACGTCGTCGTCGAACTCGAGCCCATGCAGGATGGGATCGAGGTCCAGCCCTTCGGCCTTCCAGTGGTTGATCGCTTCGCGGGTGTCCAGGACTTCGGCGTGGCCGATTGCCTCTTCCAAGCTGCGGAATCCGAGCTCGGCCAGGATTTCGCGGACTTCTTCTGCGAGGAACTCGAAGAAGTTGACCACGAACTCGGGCTTGCCGTTGAACCGGGAGCGAAGCTCGGGGTTCTGCGTGGCAACACCAACAGGGCAGGTGTCCAGATGGCAAACACGCATCATGATGCAGCCGGAAACAACCAGCGGTGCAGTCGCGAAGCCGTATTCCTCGCCACCCAGCAGGGCAGCAATGACAACGTCGCGTCCAGTCTTGAGCTGACCGTCAACCTGAACCACCACACGGTCGCGGAGACCGTTGAGCATGAGGGTCTGCTGGGTCTCGGCGAGGCCAAGTTCCCAGGGCACGCCCGCATGCTTCAGCGAGTTCAGCGGCGAGGCGCCGGTACCGCCGTCGTGACCTGAAACAAGCACGACGTCGGCCTTCGCCTTGGTGACGCCGGACGCCACCGTGCCGATCCCGACTTCCGAAACCAGCTTCACGTGCACGCGGGCCGAAGGGTTGGCGCGCTTGGCATCGTAGATGAGCTGCGCGAGGTCTTCGATCGAGTAGATGTCGTGGTGCGGGGGCGGCGAAATGAGACCGACGCCGGGTGTGGAGTGACGCGTCCGGGCTACCCAGGGGTAGACCTTCTGGGCCATCAGCTGGCCACCCTCGCCGGGCTTGGCACCCTGCGCCATCTTGATCTGGATGTCATCGGCGTTGGTCAAGTACAAGCTGGTGACACCGAAGCGGCCGGAAGCGATCTGTTTGATGGCAGAGCGGCGCTCCGGGTCCAGCAGGCGGTCAACGTCCTCGCCACCTTCACCGGTGTTGGACTTGGCGCCCAAACGGTTCATGGCAATTGCCAGGGTCTCGTGGGCTTCCTTCGAGATGGAGCCGTAGCTCATTGCACCCGTGGAGAAACGCTTCACGATGCTGGAGACAGGCTCCACTTCCTCGAGCGGAACAGCCGGACGGACACCGTCCTTGAACTTAAGGAGCCCGCGAAGGGTCATCAGGTTCTCGGACTGATCGTCAATGCCCTTGGTGTAGGACTTGAAGATGTCGTACCGGCGTTCGCGGGTGGCGTGCTGCAGGCGGAACACCGTCTCCGGGTTGAAGAGGTGGGGTTCGCCGTCGCGGCGCCACTGGTATTCGCCGCCTCCGAGCAACGGCTGGTGCGGGTGCTCGATGCCGCCTTCCGGGTACGCCATCTGGTGGCGTGCCGAAACTTCCGCGGCGATGACGTCCAGGCCGACGCCGCCCAGTTGGGAGTGCGTGCCGGAGAAGAATTCGTCCACGAGCTCCTGGGACAGGCCCAACGCTTCGAAGGTCTGGGCGCCCGTGTAGGAAGCCACAGTGGAGATACCCATCTTGGACATGATCTTCAGGACACCCTTGCCGAGGCCCTTGATGAGGTTGTAGACACCGTCTTCGGCAGTGACGCCTGTGACGTCGCCGTTGGAAATCAGCTGTTCAACCGATTCCATGGCCAGGTACGGGTTGACGGCAGATGCACCGTAACCAATGAGTACCGCCACGTGGTGCGTCTCGCGGACGTCGCCGGCCTCAACCACGAGCGCGGTCTTGGTTCGGTTGGCGCTGCGGAGCAGGTGGTGGTGGACTGCGCTGACCAGCAGGAGCGAAGGAATCGGAGCCCACTGCGCGTTGGAGTCACGGTCGGACAGCACAACGTACTGCACGCCACGGTTGATTGCACCGGAGACCTGCTCGCAGATCTCGGTCAGGCGTGCACGCAGTGCCGCCTCTCCACCCTCTGGGCGGTAAAGGCCACGGACCTTCATGGCGATGCGGTCGCCGTCGGGGCTTTCAATGTTCGCGATCTTGGCGAGCTGGTCGTTGTTGATCACGGGGAACGGCAGGGAGATCTGCGGCTGGCGGACCTGCTTGCCATCCAACAGGTTGCCGTTGGGACCGATGGCGCACTTCAGTGAGGTGACCAGCTCTTCGCGGATGGCATCAAGCGGCGGGTTGGTGACCTGGGCAAAGGACTGCACGAAGTAGTCGAACAACAGGCGCGGACGCTTGGAGAGCACAGCAACAGGAGTGTCTGAACCCATGGCGCCCAAGGGCTCAGCGCCGGTACGGGACATGGGCCCGAGCAGGATCTTCAGCTCTTCGGTGGTGTAGCCGAAGGTCCGCTGGCGAATGTTCACGGACGCAGCCGTGTGAACGACGTGCTCGCGCTCGGGGAGCTCGTTGATGTCGATCAGGTTGTCCTTGAGCCACTCAGCCCACGGGTTTGCTGCAGCGACCTCGGCCTTGACCTCGGTGTCGTCGATGATGCGTCCGGCCTCAGTGTCCACCAGGAACATCTTGCCGGGAGCAACGCGTCCCTTCTTGACCACGTTGGAAGGCTCCACCTCGATCACGCCAACTTCGGAGGCGAAGATGATGAGGCCGTCTTCGGTGATCCAGTACCGTCCCGGGCGCAGGCCGTTGCGGTCCAGCGTTGCGCCGACGAGGTTGCCGTCGGTGAAGGAGACAGCGGCCGGGCCATCCCACGGCTCCATGAGCAGTGAGTGGTACTCGTAAAACGCACGGCGGGCGGGATCCATGGTGGCGTGGTTCTCCCACGCTTCCGGGATCATCATCATGATGGAGTGCGTGATGGGGCGGCCGGACAGCCAGAGGAGCTCGGCTACCTCGTCGAAGGAAGCGGAGTCCGAGGCACCAGGGGTGCAGATCGGGTACAGCTCTTCGGGGACCGAGCCCAGCAGCGGGCTGGCCAGCTGGGACTGGCGGGCACGCATCCAGTTGCGGTTGCCCTTCACCGTGTTGATCTCACCGTTGTGGGCGATGGTGCGGAAAGGCTGCGCCAACGGCCATGACGGGAACGTGTTGGTGGAGAAGCGCGAGTGGACGATAGCGAGCTTCGTCTTGAAGCGCTTATCCGAAAGGTCCGGGTAGAACGGCTCCAGCTGGGCGGTGGTCAGCATGCCCTTGTACACAATGGTGCGCGAGGACAGGGACGGGAAGTACACGCCGAACTTGTTCTGGGCACGCTTGCGGATACGCCAGGCGCGGGAGTCCAGCTCGTTGTGCTCAAGCTGCTCACCGGTGGCGGAGGCAAAGAACGGCTGAGAGAAGTACGGCATACAGGCCCGTGCCATGGCGCCTACGAGGTCGGCGACCACGGGAACCTCACGCCAGCCGAGAACCGTCAGGCCCTCGTCAGCAGCAAGTGCTTCAATGCCGGCCTTCGCAGTCTCGGCTTCACGGGACTCAGCGGGAAGGAAGGCGGTGCCCACCACGTACTGGCCCGGGGCTGGCAGTTCGAATTCGGTGACGGCCCGGAAGAACTCGTCGGGAACCTGCATGAGCAGGCCTGCACCGTCGCCGGTACCTTCATCGGCGCCCACGGCGCCGCGGTGTTCGAGATTGCGGAGGGCGGTCAATGCCGCTTCCACGATGTCGTATCCCGGTTCCCCGCGGAGCGTGGCAATAATAGCCAGGCCGCAGGCGTCCTTCTCCTTGTCAGGGTTGTAAAGACCCTGAGCCTCCGGGAGCGCGGCAAAGCGCTTGAATGGAGACATGGCACCCTGAGGTTCGATATTTTCGGACCAACCGGGGTTATGAAGATGGGTCATGGGAGACGTCCTTCCTCGGAATCGTGCGTATGGAAGGGACAACGTTGGCCCCACCTTGCCTGCCCTGTGACGGGCACAACAAAGCGCTAGTAATTGGAATTGTAGGCCAGCCGATCCAGCGCAACGAACAGTTACGCAGACCTCTGGCCCCGGCTTGACCAGTGAACATCGGTATGCTGCGATCCGGTTTCCGGGGTGCCACGACGCTGTGGACTGGGCCCTACGAGCGGTGACTCTGTTGCCCCTTTACCGAACGCGACTACTTGGTGTCGTCTGCCTTCGGCGTGGATCCGGGGGCCTTCCTCGCGGCAGTAGCAGCAGATGTGGAACCGGTGCCGGACATGCTGTCCTTATCCCTGTCCCCTGCTGATTCCTGCGGCTCGTCAACGTGGCCCGGATCGCTTTGGTTATCTGGGAGATTACCACGCGAACCAGTATCTGAGACAGATGCGTCCACATCATGACTGGTGACGCTGGTCACCGCGGCAGGGTCTTCTTCCGCCTTCTTTTCCGGCTCCCGGCCCGGCAAATAAGGAGTGTCGGGCACCGGACGGCCCCGCCTGCCAAGGATGAAGAAGATCGCCAGCGCGCCAATAAAGACGAAGATGCTGGTCCACACATTGAGCCTGGTGGTGATGCCAAAAAGACTGATCTGTTCGGCATCGTCGATGCGCAGCGCTTCAATCCACACACGGCCCAGGGTGTAGTAGACCGCGTACAGCCAGAACAGGCGTCCGTGCCGGAACCTGAACTTGCGGTCCAGGAGAAGCAGGATGGCGACGCCAACGAGGTTCCACAGCATCTCGTACAGGAACGTCGGGTGGAAGAGCGTACCCGCAGCCATATCGGGTGGGAAGTTGGCATTCGCGGGATCGATTTCGAGTCCCCAGGGCAAGGTGGTGGGCGCACCGAAGAGTTCCTGGTTGAACCAGTTCCCCAAGCGGCCGATGGCCTGTGCCAGCAACAATCCAGGAGCAGCGGCGTCGAGGAAGGCAGTCAACTTGACGCCGGCCCGGCGGCAGCCGATCCAGGCACCTACCGCACCTAAGATGACGGCACCCCAAATGCCCAGGCCGCCACGTTGGATCTGAGGGATCAGGGAAAGGTCCCCCGTGCCGTCAAAACCCGGGCCGAAGTACGCATCCGGTGAGGAGAACACGTGGTAGAGGCGGCCACCGATGATGCCGAACGGGATAGCCCAGATGGCAATGTCCCACAGGCTGCCTTCGGGCGTCCCGCGGCGCTTCCAACGGGTGGAGGTCAACCACAAGCCCACGATGATGCCCGCCAGGATGCAGAGGGCGTAAGCGTGGATGCGCAACGTCCCCCACGGCAGCGGAATGTCGAAACCGGACCACGACGGGCTCGGGATACTCATGGGGACCATTGCCGCAGCGTGGAGGACGGTCTGCATTCGTTTCGCTGTTTCCTTTTCCTAGGCTTCTGCAGCTGCGCGGCCCAAGCCGGCGCTGAGGTTCTTGGTGAGTTGTCCAACGGCGTCCACGCCGCCATCGCGGAGGGCCGCCACCAAAGCGGTGCCGACGATCACGCCGTCCGCGTAGGCGGCGATTTCGCGGACGTGGTCCGGGTTGGAGACGCCCAATCCGACGCAAACGCGCTCGGCGCCGGCCGCATGGGCACGGGCCACCACATCTTCAGCACTGCTGCTGACGGAGGTGCGTGTTCCAGTAACACCCATGATGGATACGGCGTAGACGAAACCACGGCTTGCCTTGACCGTCATGTCCAGACGCTCCGGGGTGGACGAGGGCGCCACGAGGAACACCCGGTCCAAACCGTACTTGTCCGAAGCTTCGAACCATTCCTGGGCCTCGTCGGGTACCAGGTCCGGTGTGATGAGTCCTGCTCCCCCGGCTTCGGCCAGCCTTCGGGCAAACTCGTCGACGCCCATGCGCATGACAGGGTTCCAGTAGGTCATGACCAAAACTGCCGCATCAGTAGCGGCCGTAATGCCGGCAACCACGTCAAAGACATTGGCAACGCGGAAGCCGTTGGAGATCGCTTCTGTGGTAGCGGCCTGGATGACCGGTCCGTCCATTACGGGATCGGAGTACGGAATCCCGATTTCGATGAGGTCGGCACCGTTGCGTGCCAAGGCTATGCCGGCCTCAATGCTCTCCTGGACCGTGGGGTAGCCCGCGGGAAGGTAGCCCACCAGGGCAGCGCGTCCTTCTGCTTTGGCACGATCAATGGCGACGGCGGATTTGCTGGCGAATTCTTCAGTCATCAGTTCTGGTCCTCGTTGACGTCCACGGCTGCTTCGGACGTGCGCTCGGCCGGTCCTTTGGGCTTGCGTGTGGAGAGCGTAGTGCCCTTGACATGCCCTTCGTCGTCCAACATGTTGAACCAGGCAGCGGCAGTTTCCACGTCCTTGTCTCCACGTCCGGACAGGTTGACAATCACCGTCACGTCCGACGGCGTGTCCTTGCCTTCGGTGAGCCGCTTGCCGATCTTGATGGCACCGGCCAGGGCGTGGGAGGACTCAATGGCGGGGATGATGCCTTCAGTCCGGCACAGCAGGCTGAACGCATCCATGGCCTCGGTGTCAGTCACGGCCTCGTAGGTCACGCGCCCGATGTCGGCCAGGTACGAGTGCTCCGGACCAACACTGGGGTAGTCCAAGCCGGCCGAAATGGAGTGGGATTCGATGGTCTGGCCGTCTTCGTCCTGCATGAGGTACGAACGGGCACCGTGGAGTACGCCTGGACGGCCCAGGGAGATGGCTGCAGCGTGGCGGCCTGTCTCTACACCTTCGCCGCCGGCTTCAAAGCCGTAAATCTTCACGGAGGCGTCATCGAGGAACGCGTGGAACAATCCGATCGCGTTCGAGCCACCACCGATACATGCAGCGATGGCGTCGGGAAGCTTACCCGTTTGCTCCAGGATCTGGCTGCGTGCTTCTTCACCAATGACTTCGTGGAAGTAGCGGACCATGGCAGGGAACGGGTGCGCACCAGCTGCAGTGCCCAGAAGGTAGTGGGTGTGCTCCACGTTGGAGACCCAATCCCGGAGGGCATCGTTGATGGCGTCCTTGAGGGTTTGGGAACCGTTGGTCACCGGAACCACCGTGGCGCCGAGCAGCTGCATGCGGGCCACGTTCAAGGCCTGCCGACGGCAATCCTCAGCACCCATGTACACAACGCACTCGAGGCCCAGCAGGGCTGCGGCCGTGGCACTCGCAACGCCATGCTGACCGGCACCGGTCTCGGCGATAACGCGGGTCTTGCCCATGCGCTTCGCGAGGAGTGCCTGGCCCAGCACGTTGTTGATCTTGTGGGAGCCAGTGTGGTTGAGGTCCTCGCGCTTGAGGAAAATACGTGCTCCCCCGGCGTGCTCTGAGAAGCGCTTGGCTTCGGTCAGCAAGGAAGGCCTGCCGGAGTAGTTCTTGTTGAGGTCCTTCAGCTGCGCGATGAACTCGGGATCAGCTTTGGCCTTCTCAAAAGTGTCCTGGACCTCGTCAAGGGCGGCGATGAGCGACTCGGGCATCCAGCGTCCGCCATAGCTGCCAAAGTAGGGTCCCGATGCGTTCCGCAGCGAAGGGCCACCTTGCAGGAACGCGTCCGCCGCATTCTCTTCTGAGCCGGCTGTTGGCGCGTCGACCATCAGTCTCACCGTCCTGTTCCAGTTAGTTCATTGGGTAGTTCCACGTGCCACAAGGCAGCCGCAGGCTTATGCCCGGGCTGCCCTGCAACTATTCGCCGTGATTCAGTTACTGCCTCAGTTCCTGACGGCGATGGCGGCAGCTCCAGCTGCCTTGAATTCAGTGATGCGTTCGCGCGGTGTGGAGTCGCTGACCAGCGCCTCCCCCACCAGGATGGCGTTAGCGCCACCCGCGGCATAGTGCGAGACGTCCTCGGGACCCCTGACGCCGGATTCCGCCACGATGACGGACTCAGCCGGAATCAAACCGGCCAAAGATCCGAAAACGGAGCGGTCGACGTCGAGCGTCTTGAGGTTGCGGACGTTGATGCCGATGATCTTGGCCTGTGCCGCAACCGCGCGCTCGATCTCTTCCTCGGTGTGCGTTTCCACCAGCACGTTCATCCCGAGCTCGTGGCTCAGCGCACTGAAGTCGGCAAGCTCCGAGTCGGACAGTGCCGCTACGATCAGCAGGATGAGGTCGGCTCCGTGGGCACGGGCCTCCCAAATCTGGTACTCGTCAACGGTGAAGTCCTTGCGCAACAACGGAGTTTCGACGGCGGCGCGCACCGCATCAAGGTCCGCCAGCGAGCCGCCGAACCGGCGCTGTTCGGTGAGGACGCTGATGACGGAAGCCCCGCCGTCGGAATACTGCACAGCGAGCGACGCAGGATCGGCGATGGAGGCCAAGTCACCCTTGGAGGGGCTGCGGCGCTTGATTTCAGCGATGACTTTGAGGTCGTTGCGGATGGATGACGGGCCGCCAAGGGCCGCCCAGGCATCACGAGCGGGAGCAGCGTTTGCGGCGCGCGCCTTCAGCTCCGCGAGGGACACGAGGCCTCGGCGGGCCTCCATGTCCTCCTTGACTCCAACAATGATGTCATCAAGAACGGTCACGATTAGTGGCCGTTGTTCTGCAGCTTGCTGCCGCCAACTCCGTAGCCTGCCTTACGCATGACGAAGCCCACGATCAGGCCGATAACCATGACAACCAGTCCGCCGACGAAGATCGGGGTGCTGGCGATGACGAACGCGATGGAGGAAATCAGGGCACCGACCAGCATCACAAGTACGCACGTCCAGGCAGCCGGGCTGTTTCCGTGGCCGATGGCGTCAGCGTGGCTGGCCATGGTGGATTCCGCTTGGTTGTTGGACACTGTGGTTTTGCTCATGTGAAATCTCCTCAGGATGAATACTGCTTACATTCTGCCATTTATTGACGACGGCCGGGACATCGCCGGACGTCAGGACGGCCAGTGTCGGCTTTGTTGCACCGGACCTGCATAAAAGTCCGCTGTACTGCCTACGTCGGGTCTTCACCGCGCGAGAGGCTGTCCCAACTGTCGATCTCGTCCACGGGTTCGCTGCCGCTCTTCTTTACCCTCGCCGCGGCGTCGTACTTGGTTCGTGAGGTCCAGTGGCGTCCGGCCAGCGGTAAGACAATTGCGCAGACCGCCAGGAGGCAACCGGCAACGATGGCAACCACAGGGAACGCAGTTACTGCTGCGTCGGCTTGCCCGCCCGAGACTCCCGTGGCCGCAGCAATGGAACCTTGTGCGGCTCCCAGCGGATCGAGTATCACGGTGACAGCCGCGAGGACGATCCCCGCGGCAGACAACGTGATAAGGACAGCGATGATCCAGCGGGCGATCTTTCCGGCAATGGATGCGGCCAAACCGCCGGCCAGAGCGACGACGGCCAGCGCCGTGACTGCTGTGGCGGCCTTGCTGCCCTGGACATGGAGGTCGCTGTTCGAAGCACCGGCGGGGTCCAGGCGCACCTCGATCCAGGTCTGCGTCGTGGCTCCGAAAACAGCCAACGCAAGGATGGTGGTGGCAAGGACAATCGTGGATTTCCGCGCCCAACGCGGCGACTGCCTGACGGAAGGAGCTGATGCAGCCGTGCTCATGTGGCGGGAGTCCCGTCGTCGGAAGCGTCCGCGTTCCGCACGGTGTCCGCGGCGATGTTCTGCAGCGACCCTGCTGTGTGGACTGCCCTTAGCGGCGCTGCGGCCTTGTTCACCGTCTCCAACGCCTCGGAAGGCTTGTGCGAATCAGCCACGATTCCACCGCCGGCCTGCACGTAAGCGCGGCCTTCACGGAGAAGTGCGGACCGAATCGCAATGGCCATATCCATGTCGCCGGCAAAGTCCAGGTAGCCAACCACTCCACCGTAGATTCCGCGCCGGTGGGGCTCGAGTTCGTCCAGGAGCCTCAGCGCCCGGGGCTTGGGCGCTCCGGACAACGTACCGGCCGGGAAGGTCGCTTTGAGGACGTCGTAGGCCTTGGCATGGGGGGCGAGCTCGCCAACCACAGTGGACACGAGGTGCATGATGTGGCTGAACCGCTCCACTTCCATGAACTGCGTGACGTCAACCGTTCCGGCTACACACACCTTTGAGAGGTCGTTGCGCGAAAGATCAACCAGCATCAGGTGCTCGGCGCGCTCTTTCTGATCGGCCAGCAGTTCAGTAGCCAGGGCCTTATCGGCTTCAACAGTCTTACCGCGGGGGCGTGAACCGGCGATCGGGTGGGTGATGACTTCCTCACCGGTCACCGTCACCAGGGCTTCGGGTGATGAACCAACGATCGAGTACTCGCGGCCGTCCGCATCCTGCAGGCTGAAGAGGTACATGTACGGGCTTGGGTTGGTATTGCGCAGGACGCGGTAGACATCCAAGGGGTCGGCGGCGCACTCCATTTCGAAGCGCCGGGAGATCACTACCTGGAAAACCTCCCCGTCAACTATGGCTTCCTTGCCGCGATCAATAGCCTCCAAGTACTTGGCTTCATCCCAGCGTTCCTGCACGCTGGAGGCGAAATCCAAGGCTGCAGTTTCCAGCACGGAAACCGGCTGGGCAACGGGAGTGCTGATCTGGTCCAGCAACCCCTTCACCCGGGCTACGGCGTCGTGCCAGGCGTCATCCACACGCTCGGAACTGTCATCAAAGTTGATGGCATTGGCGATCAGGAGGACGGTACCGTCCACATTGTCGTGCACCGCCATGTCGGTGACCAGGTTCAGTGCCATCTCCGGCAACTGAAGGTCATCCTCGGGCGGGGAAGTCAGGCGCTCCCAGTGCCGCACGGCTTCCCAACCAAGGAAACCGACCAGGCCGGAGGTGAACGGCGGCAGGCCGTCGAAGCGGTCCGTCTGCAGCGCAGCAATGGTGTCTCGAACAGCTTCCACCGGGTTACCTGAAACCGGCACGCCGACGGGCGGCTCACCGATCCAGTGCGCTTCCCCGTCCTTGGTGGTCAGCGTTGCCCGGGATTTGGAACCAATGAAGGAATAGCGGGACCAGGCGCCGCCAACCGCTGCGGACTCCAGGAGGAAGGTACCCGGCTGCCCCTTGGCCAGCTTCCGGTACAGGCCAATGGGGGTCTCGGCGTCGGCCAAAACCTTGAGTCGGACAGGGATGACACGGCTGTGGACGGCGAGTTCGCGGAACTCTTCCAGGCCCGGGCTGATGATTCCAAGGTCCTGCATGGCTATGTTCTCCGCCTTATTGTCTGAGGTGGTGCGTCAGTGGAAAGTGGTGGGTGCCTTATTCGCGGTGGCCCGTAACGACGGTGAAGTCGCGACCATCGAAGCAGGTCCGGGTTCCGGTGTGGCAGGCTGCGCCGATCTGGTCCACGCGGATCAGGAGGGCATCGCCGTCGCAATCAAGGGCGACAGACTTCACGAACTGTACGTGTCCGGAGGTGTCGCCCTTGCGCCAGTACTCCTGGCGTGAGCGGGAGTAGAACGTGACCCTGCCGGACGTCATGGTGCGGTTGAGTGCCTCGTCATCCATCCAGCCGAGCATGAGGACCTCGTTGGTATCGTGCTGCTGAACGATCGCTGCGACAAGGCCGGAAGAATCCCGTTTGAGGGCGCTGGCGATCTCCTGCGGCAAGGGGCTCGCGGGGTCGCTGGAAAGCTCCGCGGCAGGAGTTGGGCTGGGGGCGGACTGCTCTGACATCAGATCAAGTCTAGTGCCTTCGGAGGGAGCAGGATTCTGCGGCGGTTCCAGTGCGCAAGAGTGCTCCGATCGTGCTAGTTTCACAAGTGATGCATTTCGTCGATCCTTCCCGAGAAGTACTGGCCGAAACCCTGCTGGCGGCCGGGCCTGACTCCCCCACGCTCTGCGAAGGGTGGTTGACCCGGGATCTTGCCGCGCACTTGTACCTGCGCGAACGGAAGATCGCCGTGGGCCTGGGGCTCCTGATCCCCAGCCTGGGCAAGGCCTCCGAAAAAGCCACCTCCAAACTCGCTGCCAAATTGAAGAGTTCGGACGCCTACGCGGACCTCATCAAGACGTTCCGTGCAGGTCCCCCGGCCCTTTCCCCCTTGAAGATCAAGGCGCTGGATGAGACGTCAAACCTCATTGAGTACTTTGTGCACACCGAGGACATTCGTCGCGCCGGCGACCGCTGGGCGCCCCGGGCCTTGGACGAAGCCTATTCGGACGCCCTTTGGGACGAACTGATCAAGCGTGCCGCGTTCCTGTACCGCGGCGTGGACCTCGGCATCGTGCTTGTGCGCCCCACCGGCCCCCGCCACGTAGCCAAGCGTGCCCCCGTCTCCGTTGCCATCGTTGGCGAACCTGGCGAACTGCTCATGCACGCCCACGGCCGCACCAGCCAGGCCCTGGTCACCTTTGAGGGCCAGCCGGACGCCGTCGCTCTTTTGCAGTCCGCGGACATTGGCCTCTAACCACTAATCGGGCTTAACAGCAAGGGAGGGTCACCTGCACGGTGCCCCTCCCTTGCTGTTAAGCCTGAAAGCTAGCGGACTTCGAACCCGGCGTCTCGAATCGCAGTCTTGACCTGGGCAATCATGTCGTCCGGGCCGAAGTGGAACACGGATGCCGCCAGTACTGCGTCGGCGCCTGCCTCCACAGCAGGCGGGAAGTGCGCAGGCACTCCTGCCCCACCCGAAGCGATGATCGGAATGTTCACCGCGGCACGAACCAGGCGAATCAATTCGAGATCGAATCCGTCCTTGGTGCCGTCCGCGTCGATCGAGTTGAGCAGGATTTCTCCCACACCCCGATCGGCTGCTTCCTTGGCCCAGGCAATGGCGTCGATTCCGGTCCCGGTGCGGCCACCGTGGGTGGTCACTTCGAAACCGGACGACGTCGGCTGGTCGCCTTCGCGCGTACGGCGCGCATCCACGGAGAGCACCAGCACCTGCGAGCCGAAGTGGCGGGTGATTTCGTCAATGACATCGGGCCGGGCAACGGCAGCGGTATTGATGGACGCCTTGTCCGCACCAAAGCGCAGGAGCTTGTCCACCTCGGCAACACCACGGACGCCTCCACCCACGGTCAGGGGAATGAAGACTTCCTCCGCTGTACGGCGGACGACGTCGAACGTGGTTTCGCGGTTTCCGGACGATGCTGTGACATCAAGGAACGTGAGTTCATCGGCCCCGCCATTGTCGTATCGGTGGGCAAGCTCCACCGGGTCTCCGGCGTCGCGGAGTCCTTCAAAGTTGACGCCCTTGACGACGCGGCCGGCGTCGACATCCAGGCAGGGTATGACGCGTACGGCTACAGCCATGTGCTGCTCCTCAGTTCTTTGTGCTCAGCTGTTGTTACGCGGCTCAAATACGGCAGGCGTGGATGCTGCTGACCAGGATGGCGCGCGCGCCAAGGTCGTACAGCTCGTCCATGATGCGGTTGGTTTCCTTCTTGGGAACCATGGACCGCACGGCAACCCACTCGGAATCGCGAAGCGGCGAGACCGTGGGTGACTCCAAACCAGGGGTCAGGGCTGCTGCGTCTTCCACAAGGTCCTTGCGGATGTCGTAATCCATCAGCACGTACTGGCGTGCCACAAGAACGCCCTGCAGGCGACGAATGAGGATCTCGATTTCCTTGGCCGTTCCGTTGGCGGCGCCACCGGAGCCGGAGCGGCGGATCAGCACGGCCTCGGACTTCAGGATGGGATCGCCAAAGATTTCCATACCGGCAGCCTTGAGGGTGTTGCCTGTTTCAACGACGTCGGCAATGGCATCCGCCACGCCGAGGCGCACGGAAGACTCCACGGCTCCGTCCAGGCGGACTACCTTGGCGTTGACGCCTCGCTCGGCGAGGTAGTCGCGCAGAAGTCCGTCATAGCTGGTGGCCAGGCGCTTGCCTTCAAGCTGCTCGACGCCGGTGAAGTCACCTACGGGACCAGCAAACCGGAACGTGGACGGGGCGAAGCCCAGGGGAAGCAGCTCTTCGGCTTCCACCTTGGCGTCAAGCAAGAGGTCGCGGCCAGTGATGCCGACGTCCAGGGTTCCCTGGCCTACGTAGACAGCGATGTCGCGGGGACGCAGGAAGAAGAACTCAATGTCGTTGTCGGGATCAACCATGACCAGTTCGCGGGTGTCGCGGCGCTGGCGGTAACCGGCCTCGGACAACATTGCCGAGGCGGCTTCGGACAGGGATCCCTTGTTGGGGACTGCTACACGGAGCATTGGGAGACTTTCTTTTTGGGATGGAGGTTTTCAGGCACGTTGGCCACGCAGGGGGCTCCGCAAAAGGCAGGCGGAGTGGCGTGGCTAGAGATGCTTGTAAACGTCCTCCAGGCTGAGGCCCTTGGCGAGCATGAGGACCTGCAGGTGGTAGAGCAACTGGGAAATTTCCTCAGCAGCGGCTTCGTCCGATTCGTACTCCGCGGCCATCCAGACTTCGGCGGCCTCTTCGACCACCTTTTTGCCGATGCCGTGGATTCCGGAGTCCAGTTCGGCAACCGTGCGCGAGCCTGCCGGGCGGGTCGCTGCTTTCTCACTCAGTTCTGCGAACAGCGTCTCGAAATTCTTCACGCCCTCCAGACTACTTGCTCGGGGGCGACCACCGCTTGTTGGGGCGTTGCATGACGAAGGGGATGTGAGTGAAGACACACCCACATCCCCTTCGAGCCAATGCTTCTAGCTGAACTGCTTGAGTGTCACAGCCGTGGCCAAGGCAGCGGTCACTGCTTCGTGGCCCTTGTCCTCCTTGGAACCGGGAAGGCCTGCACGGTCGATGCCCTGCTGCTCGGTGTCACAGGTGAGGACGCCGAACCCGACCGGTACGCCGGTGCGGACACTGACGTCGGTGAGGCCCGACGTCGCGGCCTGGCAGACGTAGTCGAAGTGCGGCGTTCCGCCGCGGATAACCACGCCAAGTGCTACGACGGCGTCAAAGTGCGGCGCGAGCCTGGCCGCAGCAACAGGAAGCTCAAAGCTGCCCGGAACCCGCAGCAGCGTGGGTTCGGCAATGCCGGCTTCCTTGGCTGCGCGCAGGGCGCCGTCAACCAATCCGTCCATGATCTGCGTGTGCCAGCTTGCCGCCACAATGGCGAGCTTCAGCTGCGAGGTTTCCTCGGGGTTGAGGGTGGTGAGGTCAATAGTGGGTGCGCCGTGGCCGCTCATGTTTGCTGTGAATCCGATCAGTCTTGGTTGTTGTCAAAGGGGTTGGGTGCCGGTGTCTTGCCATTGCTGACCGGCTCGACATCGAGCGTCAGCCGGTGGTCCATCCGGTCCTTCTTGGTCTGCAGGTAACGCAGGTTCTGTTCACGGGAAGGCACTTCGGTGGGCACCATCTCCACAACAGTTACCCCGGCCTTGTCCAAGCGGTGCTGCTTATCCGGGTTGTTACTCAGCAAACGGACTTCGTGGAGGCCCATCTCGGCCAGGATCTGACCTGCCGCAGCGTAGGAGCGCGCGTCAACCGGCAAACCCAGCTGCTCATTGGCTTCAACAGTGTCGAAGCCGGCTTCCTGCAGCGCGTATGCCTTGATCTTGTTGGCCAGCCCGATGCCACGGCCCTCCTGGCCGCGCAGGTAGAGCAGGGTTCCGCCCTCTGCGTGGATGAGTTCCAGTGCGAAAGCCAGCTGTTCTCCGCAGTCGCAGCGGTAGGAACCGAACACATCACCGGTAAGGCACTCGGAATGCAGCCGTACCAAGGGTGCGCGGCCTCCCGCGGGCGGGTTCGGGGAACTCACGGCAAGGTGCTCGTGCCCGGTTTCAAGGTCCGTCCACGCCTGTGCCACGAAGTCACCAAAAGCCGTAGGCAACTGCACAATCGGCCCACCGGACACAGGGTGCGGCGCGGGGCCGGTGTGGTCGCTGTTGCGTGTGGTCGATGCGGTCATCGCTTCTCCTCGTCCTCCTGTGAAACATGTGCCGACTGGGACTCTACCGCCTCAACATACGACACCAGGTCCTCGATCGAGATGAGGGGGCATCCATGTTCAGCGGCAAAATCTCGCAAGCTGTCCAGCCGCATCATTTCACCGTCGTCATGTACCAACTCTGCGATCACACCCACCGGAGCCAGCCCGGCAAGACGACACAGGTCCACGGCAGCTTCCGTGTGACCTGGACGTTCACGCACTCCCCCGTTAACTGCCCGCAACGGGAAAATATGCCCGGGGCGGGTGATCGATGCCGGAGTACTGCTTGGATCTGCCAGAATCCGGGCCGTCAAGGCGCGGTCAGTGGCTGAAATTCCGGTGCTGACTCCGATCGCGGCGTCGCAGGAAACGGTGTAGGCGGTTCCTTTGGCGTCCTCGTTGATCTCCACCATCGGCGGCAGGATCAGGGCGTCCGCACGTTCTCCGTCCAACGGAACACAGATGACGCCGGATGAATACCGGATGGTCCAGCCCATGAGGGCCGGAGTGGCATGTTCCGCTGCGAAGATAATGTCGCCTTCATTCTCGCGATCTTCGTTGTCCACCACGATCACGGCCTGCCCAGCGGCCATCGCCGCGATAGCGGATTCAACAGGATCGAGACCGGTACGATGCGTGCCGGCGGGAGTTGTCTTGGCGGGCGCGCTCATCGTGCGCCTCCCTGGACAGGCGCGAAGGACAGCAGTCGTTCGGTGTACTTGGCCAGAACATCAACTTCAAGGTTCACGCGGCCGCCCACCGCTTTGGCCCCCAAGCCTGTTTCTTCCAGCGTGGTGGGGATCAGTCCCACTTCAAACCACGGTGCCGTTTCGGCCGCAGGACTGACGGCGGTCACGGTGAGCGAAACACCGTCGACGGCGATCGAACCCTTTTCGGCGATGTACCGTGCCAGCGGGGCCGGCACTCCAAACCGCAGCCGGTCCCAGTTTCCCAGCGGCTCGCGCTCCAGCAATTCACCCACACCGTCCACATGGCCCTGGACAACGTGGCCATCCAGCCGCCCGCCGGCCGGAACGCAGCGTTCCAGGTTCACGGCATCTCCCTGCGCGAGCTCGCCGATGGTCGTCCGGACCAGGGTCTCCCCCATGACATCCACGCTGAAGTCCTGTCCGTCGATCCGGGTGGCTGTCAGGCAAACTCCGTTGACGGCGATGGAACCGCCCAAGGGCAATCCCTCCGCGGTGGTGGGCGCTTTCAGCCTCAACGTTGCGCTGGTATCGCCGTCGTGCTCAATGCCCAGCACAGTGCCTTGCTCAGCAACGATTCCCGTAAACATCAGTGTCCTCCCGTGACATATTCCGCAGCTTCACTGTGTGAAGCCAAATTCTTCTGCGGAACCGAATTCTTGATAGTGCTGGCGGCCCCTCGTGGGGACCGCAGATGGAGCCGAAGGTCATTGCCGAGGATGCGCACAGCGCCACCGCCGGCTTCATCCCAAGACCAGTGCTGGGCGTCCTCCAGCGTGGTGATACCGAGGTCGTTCAGAGCAGGAGTTCCGGATCCCAGCAGCGTCGGGGCCAGGTAGACGATCAGTTCGTCCACCAGGTCTGCGGCGAGGAACGTGCTCAGAATCGAAGAGCCGCCTTCCACCATGAGATGACGGACCCCCTGCTCGAACAGCATGCCCAACGCTTCCGCCGGATCCCGCGTGGGCAGGTGGACGAAACGCCCATCAGTTCCGCGGACCGCAGCGTCTTGGGGGACGTCCCGCAAGCCCATGACGGCTCGTATTGGCTGATGAGGTGAAAGTTCGCCGTCCGGGGTTCGGGCCGTGAGCCGCGGGTCGTCGACCAGCACGGTCCCGGTGCCCACCAGGATCGCGTCAATGAGTCCGCGCAGTCCATGGTTGTCGGCAAGCGACTCCGGACAGGAGATCCACTGGCTGGTGCCATCCACCGCTGCGATGCGGCTGTCCAGGGTCTGGGCGATATGCAAGGTGACGAACGGACGCTTGGCCGCGACGGCGTCGAACCAGTCACGGTTCAGGTCCAGCGCCTTTCCGCCTTCCAGTCCCGAGCTGACCTCAACACCGGCGGCCGTGAGCGTACGCGCACCGCCCGCGGCGGGGTCATGGGGATCGTCGACGGCGTAAATCACCTTAGCGATTCCCGCGGCAATGATCGCTTGGGCGCAGGGTCCGGTGCGACCCACATGGTTGCAGGGCTCCAGAGTGACCACCATGGTGGTTCCGACGGTGTCCATACCCTTCTTGCGGGCTTCGGAAATCGCGTCCGCTTCAGCATGGGCCGTTCCGGCTCCCCGGTGATAACCAGTTGCCAGATGCTCGCCCTCAGGACTGAGGATTACCGCCCCGACCAGCGGGTTGGCTCCACGGGGACCCGCCAGCGCCGCGGTCAATGCGGCCTCCATGGCCGCTTTTTCGGCGGCGGTATAAGGCGTGTTGGCGAAGCTCACAGGATCGCTCCCGCAGAAACGGCAGCTGCCGGGATGGCAGCGCGGACGGCGCGTTCACGCTTTTCTGCCCGCCACCATACGAAGAACCCCGTGAGGGTGAAGAAGCCGTAGAACAGGTACATCACCGCGCTGGCGTAGTAACCAGCGCTGAACAGGAGCGGCACGCCCACAATGTCTACGGCCACCCAGATCAGCCAAAACTCGGTCCATCCGCGGGCCATACCGTATGTTGCCAGCAAGGAGCCCATGAAGGTCCAAGCATCGGCCCAAACGGGCGGGTAGGAGCCAAGGGCGTCGAACAAGGGCGTCAATGCTGCCGTGCCGGCCACCATCGCACCAATCAGCGCGATGCGGACCTTATTGCTGGCCCAACCGGGGACGATGGCGCGCCCTTGGGTGCTTGATTGCCGGCCCTGCTGCCACCGGTACCAGCCATAGATGGCGACGGCGATGAACATGATTTGGCGTGCGGCTTGTCCCCACAAGGTGGCTGGCGCTGCTGCGCCGAAGACGTTGCCCAGGAAGACCGTGAGCAGGAGGATGTTACCGACGATGCCGATTGGCCAAGCCCAGACTTTGCGGCGCATACCGCCGAGGGCGCTGAGGAGCCCAAAGATGTTTCCAAGCACTTCGCGTAAGACAAGAGCAGATCCTCCAACGGGGATCTGTGCTTCGAAGAGCCATCGCAGAAAGTCCATGCCGTTCCTTCCCAGTAAGCCGCGATGACTCCGGGGGTGTACGACAGCGCAATGCCGGGCGTTCGCAAAAGGAACGCCCAAGGCATGACTGTACGTGCTTCTCCCATCCAGACTTTAACTGTCGGTACCGGAATTTCACCAGTTCAACCGTCCGCCACCGGATGCCCAATTTCTTGGAATCCAATGGCTCGCGGGTCGCGGACTATAACCGCCGGTTCGGACTTACACCGACCCCGGAGCACGTATGTGTGTTGTTATTCTGCCACAACTACCAAGATGTCCGGGCTATTCCCGGGCCATCTTCGTAACATATGGTGACGGTCGTCAGGCTTTCGTTGCGGAAGCAGCCTGGCCCGCAGCGCGGAGCCGGTCGATCGCTTCCGCAGGGTCCTGATGCCCATAAACTGCCGAGCCCGCAACGAATACGTTGGCCCCTGCCTCAGCGGCCCGAACAATGGTCTCCTCAGTGATGCCGCCATCCACCTGGATGGCAACGCCGATGCCCGAGCCTTCGATTGCCGCCCGGGCACGACGGATCTTGGGCAAGGTGATGTCCAGGAATGACTGTCCCCCGAATCCGGGCTCCACCGTCATGATCAGCAACATGTCCAGCTCGCTCAGCATGTCCAGGTAGGGCTCCACGGGCGTTGCCGGGCGCAGGGCCATACCTGCCTTGGACCCGCGGGCCCGTAGCTCGCGGGCCAGCTTGACCGGCGCCATGGCAGCTTCGGCATGGAAAGTCACTGAAGCAACACCTGCATCCGCGTAGGCAGGTGCCCAGCGGTCGGCGTCGGAAATCATCAAATGCGCGTCCAGCGGAACCGGGCTGACCGCTTGAATTCTCTGCACCACCGGCAGTCCAAGCGTCAGGTTGGGCACGAAGTGATTGTCCATGACGTCCACGTGAACGGCATCCGCATTGCTGATCCGATGGAGTTCCGCCTCAAGGTTGACGAAATCCGCTGAAAGGATGCTCGGGTTGATACAGCACTGAGACAAGGCAGCCCCCTCTGATGGAGTGATAGTCGAAAGCTCGGTGATGGTCTGAAGGTTGGTGGCTACGGCTTCTTACGGATGATCGCCATGAACATGGCATCCGTCTGGTGAACGTGCGGCCACAACTGGGCTGTGAGCTCGTGACCAGCGCCGAGGCTACCGGTAAGGCTGACATCGTCCAACGCTTGTCCGGCGTCGAGGAGTTCAAGGTCCCCGCGCTTGGCCAGCACGTCAGTAACAACAGCTGTGGTTTCGGCCGGATGTGGCGAACACGTCACGTAGGCCACCACGCCGCCGGGCTTGACGGCATCAAGCGCGGACTTCAACAAGTCCCGCTGCATCGGTCCGAGGTCGCCAATGTCCTTGGGTGAGCGGCGCCACCGCGATTCGGGCCGACGTCGAAGGGCCCCGAGACCACTGCAAGGTACGTCCACGAGCACACGGTCAAAAGTTCCGGGCTGCTCCGCACCCACTTCACGACCATCACCTGTCCGCACCGTCCAGGCCTCATTGGGAACAGCCGAGAGGGCTTGCTGAACAAGTTTGGCCCGGTGCGGTGCAGGCTCGTTGGCCAGGAGAGTTGCGCCGTCGCGGTAGGCCAGGGCAGCTAAGAGAGCAGCCTTACCTCCGGGGCCGGCGCACAAGTCCAACCATCGTTCACCTTGTGCAGGCGACTCCCCCAGCTCGACGCCGGCCAAAGCCCGAGCCACAAGTTGTGATCCGACGTCCTGGACACGCGTTGTTCCGCGCCGGACCGATTCGAAACGGCCGAGGTCTCCGCCAGCGGATAGAGCTGAATCTTCTACCAGCTCACCGGCGGTGGCTCCATTGTCGAAAGCTTCGTCGAGGTTTCCCAGTCCTGGCAAGGCCACCAAGTTGACCACCGGCGCGGCGTTATCTGCCTCCAGGAGGGCGTCGATTTCGGTTTTTGGGCGGCCATGGTTTACCAACGATTGGCGTAGCGCCCGGACAATCCATTCAGGGTGCGCATGGCGCAGGGCTGCGATTTTGGTTTCGTCGGATTCGTCATCCAGCAGGAGCTCAAGCCACTCGGCCATGCTGTGGGCAGTGACCTTGCGAAGTACGGCATTGATAAGGGCCGACGGGCCGGCGCCGATAACCGCGCGTGCCAGGCCGACGGTCTGGTCCAGCGCGGCATGGGCGGGAACGCGCATGGAGAGCAGCTGGTGCGCACCGATTCGCAGGGCATCCAGAATTGCAGGATCCAGTTGCTCCAAGGGGCGGTCCACGCAACGGGCAAGAATGGCATCGTAGGTACCCTGCCCGCGCAAGGCCCCGTAGCTCAATTCAGTGGCAAAGCCGGCATCCCGGCGGTCGAGGCGGTGTTCCCGGATGCGCGCCGGAAGCACAAGATTTGCGTAGGCATCTTCGGAAGCGACCGCGCGGAGCACTTCAAAAGCTACCAATCGGGCTGGATCTGCGCGGCGGGTGCGCTGCGACGGAGCGTTATTGGTGAAGCCCCTCTGCGGTCCCCTGTTTCGCTCGCGGCCCTGGGCGTTGCGCTTGCTCTCCCCACGGGCTCCACGGTTGCCCTGCGAGTCTCGGTTTCCCGCCCCGCTGCCGTCCCGGCTCCCGCTGTTGTTGGGGCCTCGGCGGCCGGACTCGCTCATTCGAATACCACTCTCTCGGGTGTTGCCAAGCCGCGGGCCCAGTCGGCCGACGACATCATTTTCTTACCTGCCGGTTGGATCCGGCCAAGCTCAACTGCATGGGAACCTGTACCCACCAGAACCGACTTGCCCTCCACCCGGATGTTTCCAGGAGGAAGGTCCATGATCCCGGGACGGAGAGTTACTGGCTCAAGTTTGACCCTTTGGCCTTCCAAAGTTGTCCATGCGCCGGGTTCAGGAGTAACTCCGCGCGCACGGCGGTTCAAAACAAGGGCCGGCTGCTGCCAGTCCAAGCGCCCGTCGTCGAGAGTCAGTTTGGGGGCAAGGGAGATCTCCCCGTTTTGAGGCTGCGGAGCAGCTTGACCCGCATCAATAGCGGAAAGGGTCTGGCTCAGCAAAACGGCGCCGCTGATGGACAGTCGCTCGAGGAGATCGCCCGCGGTATCTTCCGGACGAACTGTTTCGGTCAGTGTCCCGAACACAGGCCCGGTATCGAGGCCTTCTTCAAGCTGGAATGTAACGGCCCCGGTGACGTCGTCGCCCGCGATGATGGAACGCTGCACGGGGGCAGCACCGCGCCATGCCGGAAGCAGGGAGAAGTGCAGATTGACCCAGCCGTGCCTCGGGACACCCAAAGCAGCTTTGGGAACGATGCCGCCGTAGGCAACAATGGCGGCGACGTCGGGAGCGAACTCCGCGATTCCGGCCGTCGTGTCGGCATCGACCTTTGCCGCGCGAATGACCTCGATACCGAGTTCCATCGCCCGTGCAGCCACTGGCGAAGGAGTCAGGACACGTTTGCGGCCCACGGGCGCATCCGGCCGCGTTAGAACGGCCACGACGTCGAAGCCGGCCTTAACCAGCGCGTCCAACGACGGCACAGCCACAGCCGGTGTTCCGGCGAAGAGTACCCTCACTCGGGCGCCCCGAAGCTTCCGCCGCCAAAACTGGACCCGACGGAATTGGCGCGCTTGGACGTGGTTTGCTCGGTAATCGCGTGGTAGTTGGCGTTCCGGATAGCGCGGAGGGCGGCCTTACGGTCGTCGCCTTCCAGCCTGTCGGTGTACAGGACCCCATCAAGGTGATCTGTCTCGTGTTGGAAGCAACGTGCGAGCATGCCTTCAGCCTCCACCGAGACCGGATTGCCGTTCAGGTCCACGCCGGTTGCCCGGGTGGCCCGAAAGCGACGCACAGGGAAGCCCAGGCCGGGAATGGAAAGGCAACCCTCCACCTCGTCCGGCTGGAAGTCCTCACTGTTTTCCAGGACCGGGTTGATGATGTGGCCTTCCACTCCCCCGATGCGATAGGTAAACACGCGCTGGCTGACGCCCACCTGCGGCGCGGCGAGACCTGCACCCTCAACGTCCTCCATGGTTTCCGTCATGTCAGCTACCAGCTTGGCGAGCTCCGGACCGAAATCGGTGACGGGGTCAGCTACGGTGCGCAGCACCGGGTCCCCGATGATTCGGATACTCAAAATTGCCATCTGCTGTCAGTCCTCACGATCGTCAAACCAGGTTCCGGTTGTTGCGGAGCCTAAGCCAGTTTAGTTGAGGACAAGGCCGGTGTCGGTGCCGTCCCGGCTGACGCAAAGACCGGCGGAGCAACAGGAAGCAGTGGCTGCCCCGCAGCGACAACGTCCGCTGACATCTCCCATACCCGCCGCAAGGCGCAGAACTTCCACCAATGGTGCTTGAGGATGTCAGGGTTGGCCCGCTGCGGCCGGACTTCGGTCTCACCGATGGCCACCGCGAGCAGCATGGGGTTGTCCCCGTATTTCCACGGCTCCCATTCGCCCGCAACAGGATCCACCAGGCTTTCCTCGGCCTTCATCCCGGCCGCGAGTTGCATGACCACTTTGTCATCCAAAGCCTTGACTGTTCCGTCCCTGGTGGTTCCCTTGGTTTTGTAGTCAATCAGGCAGATGCGGCCGTTGATCCGGGCAACGAGATCCAACGTCCCGGCATAACCCACCGTCTTGTTCCATACAGTGATCTCGGGCGCGAGTGGCTCCACCCGGTAGAGGTCCCACCATTCGTCAAAGCGCGCAGCGAAGGCCTGTTCACCATGGGCAGCGAGGTCGTCCCTGCATTCCTGCATCCGGTGCGGACGACCCATCGCCCGCAACGCTACCTGTTCGCAGTAAGTGTGGACGCGGTCACCTCGTGCGGCCGCCGCATCCCGGTAAACCTCCGCGGCTTTGGAAGCTTTGTTGATTGCCTGACGGATTTTCGCCGGGCTTCCGAGAATCGAAGGAAGCTCCGGATCCGCGGCCAGGCTGCTCGCCCCCATGTAACTGAACCACCCGTCCAAGGCGTGCGCCTGTTGTCCGATCACCGTAGTAATGGACGGCACGGAAAATTGCTCAGTTGTGGATCGGGCGTACATCCGGCCGTAGTCAGTAGCGTGGGCAAGCAGTGGAGCAGTCATACAAAGACTGTGTCACAGAGGGCCGACAGAATTCATCCGCGGGAAGATCAGCGCCAGCTGCTCAGGGGGCAGCCGGGCGAGCTTGCCAGCGAGGATCGGGGCGGTCAGCGCGAGATCCGCGAAGGGCGTGGCAGGTTCTGTGGAGGCCGCGGCCTTGGCCGCAGGCAAGTCCGGGTCTTCTTGTTCGCGCATGCTGATGTGTGTAGCGTCCACGCAGTTCGTGACGCAGGAACCCGCAATCCGCCAAACAAGCCTGCTGCACAGAAAAACCCCGTCCGGACTGACTCAATCAGTCCAAACGGGGTTTAACCATTTGCAAACAGGTGGTGGGCGATACTGGGTTCGAACCAGTGACCTCTTCGGTGTGAACGAAGCGCGCTACCACTGCGCCAATCGCCCGGTGCATAGAAAACACTAACGGACCAGTGCCGGAATGCAAAACGGATCATGACCCCCGGCCTCACTTAGAACTACAAGAGTGGAATTACAGCCATGAAACTTACGGAATTCCGCGTAAATACAAGGATCCAGCGGGCTCCTCGATCAAAAGCAGGCTACCGATTTGGAGTTTGCAGGAACCTCCTATAGAGTTTTTACTCGTCGGAAAGCGACGGAATGCCTGCAGGGCTGCCCGCCGAAACGACACTGCGGACGTAGCTCAGCTGGTAGAGCACCACCTTGCCAAGGTGGATGTCGCGAGTTCGAATCTCGTCGTCCGCTCGCAAGGCACTGTCAAGGCAAGAATTCCTCGGAATCCTGCTTACACGGTGGGTTGGCCGAGAGGCGAGGCAGCGGCCTGCAAAGCCGTATACACGGGTTCGAATCCCGTACCCACCTCGGTGAAAACCATGTCTTCCAGCTGTTGGCTGGATGCATGGGCGATTGGCGCAGCGGTAGCGCGCTTCCCTGACACGGAAGAGGTCACTGGTTCGATCCCAGTATCGCCCACCAGAACAAGGCAACTTGTTTGTTGTTGAACGCCAGGCATCAGCCCGGCAGGCAACATGTGCGGACGTAGCTCAGCTGGTAGAGCACCACCTTGCCAAGGTGGATGTCGCGAGTTCGAATCTCGTCGTCCGCTCCAAATAGGGAAAGCAGCTCTTCGGAGCTGCTTTTTTTATGCCCGGATTCGGCCACAACCCAATTGATTAATGGAAGTAACCGATACCCCTCAGAAGAAGTCGCTTTATCTAATGTGATTCGGCTCGCATAATGTACTGCGAGCTCATCACCGTTCCACGCCTACCGGCAGGAGTACCCCCATGAACCAAATGACGGCTTCCAAGTCCGTCCTGCGGCGCAAGCCCATCGACGATATTGAGGAAGAGAACAAACACAGCGGACTTTTTAAGAGTCTTGGCCTCTGGCAACTGACAGCCATCGGCGTCGGCGGAATTATCGGCGTCGGCATCTTCTCGCTGGCCGGGCTGGTAGCCCACGGCAGCGAGAGCAACCCGGGCGTCGGCCCTGCCGTGCTCTTCTCGTTCCTCATCGCCGGTCTCGCTTCCGGTGCAGCAGCATTGTCCTACGCCGAATTCGCCGGCATGATCCCCCGAGCCGGATCGGCCTACACCTACGGCTACGTAGCCTTGGGAGAGATCATCGGCTGGTTCATCGGCTGGGATCTCCTCCTTGAGTACATCGCCATCGTGGCTGTGGTGGCCATCGGGATTTCCGGTTACTTCGACGCCTTCCTATCCGGCATCGGAATCCATATGCCCACGTGGATGACGTCCACCGCTGATGAGGGCAAGGGCGGCATCATCAACCTGCCGGCCATCTTCGTCTGCCTCCTGGTCACTTGGATCCTGAGCCGGGGCACCAAGGCATTCGGCCGGTTTGAACTGGTAGCCGTTGCCATCAAGGTCATCCTGATCCTGTTCATCATCGGCCTGGGTATTTTCTACATCAACACCGAGAACTACAACCCGTTCATGCCCAGTGGCTTCGGCCCGGTCCTGGCCGGTGCCGCCACCGTCTTCTTCGCCGTCTTCGGCTATGACGCCATGAGCACCGCCGCAGAAGAGGCCAAGGACGGCAAGAAGCACATGCCCAAGGCCATCATCCTCTCCCTCATCGTGGCCATGCTGCTCTACGTTGCCGCGACACTCGTGCTCACGGGCATGCAGAACTACAAGGACATTGATCCCACGGCCGGCTTCGCATCGGCGTTCCAAGGCGTCGGCCTG
Source organism: Paenarthrobacter sp. TA1.8 (assembly GCF_048595705.1). Lineage (NCBI taxonomy): Bacteria > Bacillati > Actinomycetota > Actinomycetes > Micrococcales > Micrococcaceae > Paenarthrobacter > Paenarthrobacter sp. TA1.8. The sequence continues at coordinate 1,967,665 of NZ_CP184287.1, read as the reverse complement.
CCGGTCATCGCCACCATCATTTCGGTGTTCGCGGTCCTGTCCATCCTCACCGTTATGCTCACCTTCCTGCTGGGCGTCACCCGAGTGTGGTTCTCCATGAGCCGTGACGGCCTTCTCCCCGGTTGGTTCGCCAAGACTGACCGGCACGGCACTCCGCAGCGCGTCACGTGGATCGCAGGTGTTGCCTCGGCGTTCCTCGCTGGTGTCTTCCCCATCAAGGAAGTTGCCGACCTCACGAACATCGGCATCCTGGCAGCCTTTGTGGTGGTTTGCATTTCCGTGATCGTCTTCCGGTACACCAAGCCCAACGCTCCGCGCACGTTCCGTTTGCCGTTCATGCCGGTGGTCCCCGCGTTCGGTGTCCTGGCATCGGCGTTCCTGATGTTCCAGCTCCACTGGGAAACCTGGGTGCGGTTCGGGGCATGGCTGGTCATCGGCCTGATCATCTACTTCGCCTACGGCCGCAGGCACTCCCTCATGAATCCGGACAGCCCGCGCCACAAGGTCGAAAATAAGCCGTTGGCGTAGTTCGTCCACAGGCCGCCGCCGAACCCTTGGCACCCCGGAGGACTGGTGTTAGGGTCGGACGCGGAGGAGCGAACTGGCTCCGCGAATGGAAGGGAGGTGCCCGTGGGTTTAATTGACGACCTGAAGGGCAAGGCTCAGGGTCTCATTCAAGGCAACGAAGAAGCCATCAAGAATGGCATCGACAAGGCCGGGGATTTTGTGGACCAGAAGACGGGCGGCAAGTACGCCGGTCACGTCGACAAAGTCCAGAATGCCGCTTCCGATTTCGTGGCCAAGAACGACGGCAAGCCTGGACAGGCTCCCGTCACGGATGAGCCGAAGCAGCCGTAGCTGCCTGAGCCGCCGTACCAGATACGTCAAGGGGGCACCGGTCCCGCCGAGAGGCGCTACCGGTGCCCTTGGCGTTTAACGGGCAGCCGCTAAACCGGCTGGTCAGGTACGTTGGACGTTATGCCTTCAGCTTCCACTCCTGCCGTCCAAAGCCGCGCCGCCAAGGAGACGCTGGGACCACCCATCACGGCAGGCATCGTCACCGCCCTCGTGGGTTTCACCTCGTCATTCGCTGTGGTCCTGGCGGGTTTGAAGGCTGTCGGGGCGAACCAGGCACAAGCATCCAGCGGCCTATTAGCGCTGACGCTCACCTTTGGACTGGGAATCCTGTGGCTCTCGTGGCGGTCCCGGATGCCCGTAACTTTGGCGTGGTCCACGCCCGGCGCTGCGCTGCTCGCCTCCGCTGGAATGGTCGACGGCGGATGGCCGGCTGCTGTGGGTGCGTTCCTGATCGTCGGGGTGCTGATCGTCCTGACCGGGCTACTTCCCGTCCTGGGCAGGATCATGGCGACGATCCCCACCGCACTGGCGCAGGCAATGCTCGCCGGAGTGCTACTCCCGCTATGCCTCGCACCCTTCAAATCGTTGGGATCGGCTCCCCTGTTCATCGCACCAGTGGTGGTGTGCTGGGTGGTCCTGATGAAATTCGCACCACGTTGGTCGGTGCCGGCATCGCTGCTCGTCGCGCTGGCGGTAGTCGGCGTCCACATCGTGTCCAACGGCGTTCAGATTCCCGGCGGCGGCCTCCTGCCAAGGCTGGAGTGGACCACACCGGCATTTACCGTGGAAGCTGCGGTGGGTTTGGCACTGCCCCTCTTCATCGTCACCATGGCGTCACAGAACATTCCCGGCGTCGCGGTACTGAAGTCGTTCGGCTACACCACCCCCTGGCGGCCGTCGATGCTTGTGACCGGAGCGGGCACCATCGCGGGAGCGCCGTTTGGAGGCCATGCGATCAACCTGGCTGCCCTGAGCGCAGCCTTGGCGGCGGGTGAGGAGGCAGGCAAAGACCATGGCAGGCGGTGGATCGCGGCGTTCGTCTCAGGCTTTGCCTACCTGATCCTGGCCGCTGCCTCAGCGGCACTTGTCACCTTGGTGGCTGCAGCACCGCCCGGACTTCTCGAGACAGTGGCCGGACTCGCACTGCTGGGGACGCTGGCCTCGTCCATCTCGTCTGCACTGGCGGTTGCCGAGGAACGTATTCCCGCCTGCATCACCTTCCTGCTGGCAGCATCAGGCCTGAGCTTCGCCGGCGTTGGCGCTGCTTTCTGGGCATTGGCAGGCGGCATCCTGGTGCGGTGGATGCTGAAGAGCCGCGAACCTGTTCAGAAATCCTGAAGCAGGCAGTAACCCTGGATCAGGCAGGCTCGTGGTTTTGGGCCTCACGGGCCAGAGCCGTCAGCCTGGACACAGCACGGAAGTACTTCTTGGTGTAGCCACCGGTCATCATCTCTTCGGTAAAGAGCTGATCGAAAGGTACGCCACTGGCCAGGATCGGCACGTCTTTGTCATAGAGCCGGTCCGCAAGAACCACAAAGCGTAGGGCGACCGCCTGCTCGGTGATGGTTTCGACGTCGCTCCACACCACGGCCTCCACACCCGAGATAAGCTGCCGGTAACGGCTGGGGTGGACGGCGGCCAGATGGTTGACCAGAGTGCGGAAATCGTCCACAGCCACAGTCTTACCGTCGAACTCAGCACGCATACGGTGCTTTAGCTCTTCGGTCTTGAGCGGTGCGGGAACCGCGGGCAAACCGCGGTGGCGGAAGTCTTCGCCGTCGATCCTGACGACGTCGAACTGGTCGGCGAGAACCTGTATTTCGCGCTGGAAGTCCACTGCCGCGAAGCGTCCTTCACCCAAGGAACCGGGAAGCGTGTTGGACGTGGCCGCGAGCTTCACACCGGCGTCGGCGAGTTCGCGCATGAGCCGGGACATGAGCACGGTGTCTCCGGGATCATCAAGTTCGAATTCGTCGATGCACACCAGCTTGTAGCTGCTGAGGGCTTCCACGGTCTTGCGGAAGGACAGCGCACCCACGAGGTTGGTGTATTCCACAAACGTACCGAAGGCCTTCGGGCCCGGCGACCTGTGCCAAAGGGAAGCCAGGAGGTGGGTCTTACCCACACCAAAACCGCCGTCGAGGTAGATTCCTGCCCTCGTTGCAGGCGCCTTCTTGGCGAACAACTTCTTGAAGAGACCGCCACCGTCATCGGATCCCACGCCGTCGGCAAATGCGGAAAGCAGCTTCACTGCGTTTGCCTGGCTCGGCTGGGAAGGATCCGGCCGGTAGCTGTCGAACGATACCTCTCCGAATCGCGGAGACGGGTAGAAACCCTTGAGGAGTTCCTCCACGGAGACTGCCGGTGTGCGGGCAGCCAGTTGTTCGATCTTTACCACGGTGGTCCGTTCCTTCGGTATTAGGTCCCCAGCAAGAATACCGGCATTGGACACTCGGAAAACCGCCACGTGACCAAGCCCATGTTTCACCGTATGACCACAGGGAAGCATTCCTCGCTGCCCGTGGTTAGTGTTGGAGCACGCCCGGCCGGCACCTGCACCACCTTCCACGGCCTGGCTCCGACCGTTGTCAGTGAAAGGCCATCACCATGTCCTACCCAGTTGAACAGAACGAAAAGTTTGCATCGTATGCGAACCCCGAACGCCTTGTGTCCACTGAGTGGCTCGCGGCAGCCCTTGCAGACGGCGCCATTGCCGATGGCAAACTTGTGGTTGTCGAGTCCGACGAAGACGTTCTTCTCTACGAAACCGGCCACATCCCGGGCGCCGTCAAGATTGACTGGCACACCGACCTGAATGACGAGGTCACGCGCGACTACGTGGACGGCGCCGCTTTTGCCGCCCTCGCGGCCTCCAAGGGCATCTCCCGCGACAGCACCGTGGTCATCTACGGTGACAAGTCCAACTGGTGGGCTGCCTACGCGCTTTGGGTCTTTACGCTGTTCGGCCATGAGGATGTCCGCCTCCTCGATGGTGGCCGCGACAAGTGGATCGCCGAAGGACTCGAGCTGACCACCGACGTCACACAGCCCTCAGTGGGTGAATACCCGGAGGTGGAGCGCAATGATGCTCCGATCCGCGCGTTCAAGGAAGACGTCCTGGCACACTTGGGCAATCCCCTCATCGATGTCCGCTCCCCTGAGGAATACACGGGACAGCGCACGCACATGCCGGCCTACCCCGAAGAGGGCGCGCTGCGCGGGGGCCACATTCCCACCGCCGCGTCCATCCCCTGGGCACGCGCTGCGGCTGAAGACGGCACTTACCGGAGCCGTGAAGAGCTCGAAGCCCTGTACCTCGGCGAGGCTGGCTTGGAACCCGGCGATGACGTGGTGGCCTACTGCCGCATCGGCGAGCGTTCCAGCCACACCTGGTTCGCGCTGAAGTACCTGCTGGGCTTCGACACTGTCCGCAACTACGACGGCTCCTGGACCGAGTGGGGCAACGCTGTGCGGGTTCCCATCGTCAAGGGCGCCGAGCGCGGTTCCGTTCCTGCGTCCCTCGTCAGCAACTAGGGGCGCGGTCAGCACCAAGGCAGGGAATAAGGCATCCGTAGTGTTCGGCCACACAAGATGCATTGACCGCTGTTGTGCGTAAGCTGGAAGTGATGAGTACGAACACTTTGCCCACCGCCCTGGCGGAAATCGTCGATGACTTCCAGGCACTGACGGAGCCTGACCGCCTGCAACTCCTGCTCGAATTCTCGAGGGGCTTGCCGGAGCTTCCGGAGCGCTTGAAGGACCACCCTGAACTGCTGGAACAGGTTGTGGAGTGCCAGTCACCGTTGTTTCTCACTATTGAGTCCGAGAAAAATCCCGACGGCGGCGCCCGCGCCTACCGGCTCTTCTTCAAAGCTCCTCAGGAAGCGCCCACAACCCGCGGCTTCGCAGGGGTCCTGCACGAGGGCCTGGATGGATTGACTGCAGAGGAAATCCTTGCCGTGCCCGACGATATGCCGGAGTTGCTGGGCCTCACCCGGGCCATCACTCCCCTGCGCATGCGGGGAATGACCGCCATGCTGGGGCGTATCAAGCGGAAAGTCGCAGCCGCCAGCCGGCTGGAAAACTGACCCGCTGGAAAACTGAAGGGCACAACCACAGGTATGGCCAAGAAGATGGCTTCACAGGGAACGCCGGCTACTGCAGCACTTGCAGCGGCCGGCGTTCCCTTCGTGTTGCACCCCTATGCGCACGATCCGTCGGCGGCCAGTTACGGCATGGAGGCCTCGGAAGTCCTGGGCATTGAGCCTGAACGGGTTTTCAAGACCCTCATGGTGGAGGTTGAAGGCCGCCTGACAGTGGCCATCGTTCCAGTGTCCGGGAACCTCGACCTAAAGTCCGTCGCAGCAGCCCTCGGAGCCAAGAAGGCAGCAATGGCCGATCCCAAGGCCGCCGAACGGCGCACCGGATATGTGCTGGGAGGCATATCACCGCTGGGACAAAGGCAGGCCTCCCCCACAGTCCTTGACGAGTCTGCCTTGGACTTGGCTACCCTCCTTGTGTCCGGAGGCCGCCGTGGACTGGACATTGAGCTGGCTCCGGCCGATCTCATCCGGCTTACCAAGGCCATCACGGCTCCCATCGGCACTGCCTCTAGCATCAAGGGCTAACCGAAACCGAAGCCGCCTGGCCACCCGCAACTCCGGGTTTCCTCAGCCAGGCTGCCCGGTGGCGCCCGTCTGCCCGGGATTGTTTCGGGGAGCCAGTTGCCTCTGGAGCCAGGCGCGGACCAGGCGCTCCCAGCGTTCGGGGTCCACGTTCCACTCTTTGGTGTGCCGGGCGCCGTCGAACGGCTCAAAGGTGACCATCTCGGGGTTCTTCTCCGCAAGGCTCGCGGAAGGCCCGAAGGGCACGTAGTCGTCGTCCACGCTGTGGATCAGCAATGTGGGGGTCCGCAACTCGACTGCCCGCGCTTCCCAGTCCATGGCTTTCAGGTCCACAGGCGCAGATAGTCCGGTCAGCCTGCGCCCCAAGGGATGGCTCAGCATCATCTGTCCATACCGTCCTACGTTGTAGGGGATCCTGTTCATCTCGGCGTGGTGGGCCATGACATTAACCCAATTGATGACTGGGGCATCCAGTACCAACGCGCGGATGAGGTGGCGGTGCTTGGACAGGTCCGCTGTTTGCAGGCTGATCGCCCCGCCCATGGACCAGCCAAACAAAACTATTTCCTGCGCACCCTGATCCAGTGCGTATTCGATCGCGGCCTCAACGTCGCGCCATTCCGTGGAACCAAGGCCGTATCGTCCATCCGGCGCGGCGGGGGCAAGTCCGTCATTACGGTAGGAAATCAGCAGGCTGTCCATACCGAGTTCCCGTGCAGTGCGGACGGCACGAAGGCCTTCCAGGCGCGTGGCTCCGCGGCCGTGGACCATGATGGCGCAGACTGGCGCCGCAGCCGAAGCTTCGGCCCGGATCAGCCAGGCAGGTGCTTTCCCGCCGTCGATCTCTATGTCCACGTCCTCGGCCGCAAGGCCGATCGCGGCCGGGTCCGGGTACGTTGCGCCGCTCCACCAAGCACGGCGCGCCTCCGGGAGGTTGCCACTGTAAACTTCCTCCACCTCACGCAGCACGGTTTGCTCGGCGGGCGAATAGGACACAATCCGGCCGATCCTGGCATGTCCTTGGCCGCCGGAGAAGAAGAGGCTGAAGACGCCGTCGATGGTGGTATCAGGGGTGGCCGCAAGAATGACCTGAGGTCCCTTGTCACCGCGGATTACGGCAAGTACTTCCTGGTCCTCGTGCCGGGCTGCGGGCGTGATGACACGGCGGGCAAAATACACGGCGAGCGCCGAGGATCCCGCGCCTACCAGACCGGCTACGGTACCGCCGGCCAGGAATCCTGCGATGGCCCATTTGGTTCGGAGGGAGAGTTTCTTGTCTGCAGCGTCGCTCGCTGGCGGGGTAGTCGATGCCATGGTTCCATTGTTGCTGCTCAGCGGCGGTGCTTGGGGCAGGCGTGGACCGCGCGGCGCATCGGCCCGCGAATCCTGGCGCGTGAATCAGAGTCCCAAAAATCTGCGGACAGCGGTTCGCCGGGACTACGCTGTAGCCATGAGTGATCCCATCGTCATCCTGACTGAAGAGCCCCTCGGCCCCGACGACCGCGTTAATATAGCCAAATTGCTCGACGGCGGTGATGCGCCCCTTATTGTCTTGGTCCCCTCAAACACAGAGCGACATCTTCTGGTCGACTTCCTGGAAAACTTGTCGCTGCTTGATATCGCCAAGGCGTTCCGGGAGCTCACTGCACAGCATCCCGACCCTGAGGCTGAGCGTGCGGAGGCCTCTGAGGCGCTGGCTGCATCGCTGGCGGCGTTGGCCGGGTTGGGCGGTGGCGTCACCGGGGAGGTCGTCGACGGCGGTGCCGTGGCCGGCTTGGTGGCGAAGGTCCGTGCGGTGGACGCCGCGCAGGCGGTTGTCATTACCCGGCCCCATGCCATTTCGGACACGTTCCACACTGACTGGGCCAATAAGGCACAGGATCAGCTGGGTCTTCCGGTCCTCCACCTGTACGCGGGTTCGGGATTTATCGGCGACTCGTGAGCGTTGCATTAGACATGAACACTCCTGACAACACCAGCAAGACAACTTCTGTGCCCGTGGAAAAGAGCGATGCCCAGTGGCGGGAGGAGCTGACGCCCGAGGAATACCGTGTTCTTCGGCAGGCGGGAACCGAGCGGCCATACACGGGCGAGTACTGGGACACCCACACGGAAGGCGAGTACCAGTGTCGTGCTTGTGGCAGCCGGTTGTTCACCAGCCGGGAGAAATTTGATTCCCATTGTGGTTGGCCGTCGTTCTGGGCACCCTTGGCCGAAGGTACGGTCCGGTATCTCCATGACCGCACCATGGGAATGGATCGTGTTGAAGTCCGGTGCGCCAACTGTGACTCTCATCTGGGGCACGTTTTCGAGGGCGAGGGCTATGGCACGCCCACGGACCAGCGGTTCTGCATTAATTCCGTGTCGCTTCGCTTGGTGACGCCGGAAGAGAGCTAGGCAGTTCCGGACGGGCTGGCGCTTTGCCGGCCCGTCCGGGAACTCAGCGTTTTTTGGGGGCTCCCTATGGCGGGACCGAATCTCAACCCGCCTTCACGCACCCGATGGCCAAGACTTTCTTATGCTCAGGCCATTCTTGGATTAGCAACGCTTTTTGCTTGCTACGCTCGGCCCAGAAGCAAACACCACTTCGAAAGGGCCGGGCTCCATGACCACTATCACCACCACTATCCTGCCGCGTGTCACCGCCGACAACGCCGAATGGATGACCCTGAAGGCTGCAGCCACAGCACTGCAGGCACTCCAAGAGCAGGACGGCTCCATTGCCGATTCCGCAGTTCACTCCGAGGCGGCAAGCCTCGTTGCCACAGTGACTGACGCCATCGCAGCCCTGGCACCGCACTTCCCCCACGATGCCCGGTACCTGGAACTCCTGGTGGAAGACTTCGGCCGATGGGTCGAGGGCGGCTTCGGGGTGCCGGACTTCCTGGACTCCCTCCAGGCGTTCCAGCCCCAGGAGCAGCGCATTGACGGCCTCCAGCACCTGGTGGTTTTCCCCATGTACACGCAGAACGGCAGCACCAACAGGTTGGTCGAAGCCGTCCTGATCGAGGTTATCTGGCCGGAGTTCATTGGCGGCCTGGAGGCCGGCGAGTACTCCAACAAGCTCTTCGTCCCCATCCGCTTCGTGGATTTCACTCCCGGGTACGACACCAACTCGGCTGTACTCTTCCCCGAGACGGTGGCCGTCCGCGAGACCCCTACCTTTACTTGGGGCGCCATCTTCGCCGACCGCGAGGCCGCGCGTTTCCGCCGCGTCCTCAAGGCAGCTGCGGCCACCACGTCGCTGGAACTTCCCGAGGATGCAGCGCAGCTCATCGAGGACCAGGAACTGACTCAGCGAACCTTTGTCATGTGGGACCTGATCCACGACCGCACCCACATGCGCGGGGACCTGCCCTTCGATCCGTTCATGATCAAGCAGCGGATGCCGTTTTTCCTTTACTCGCTGGAGGAACTGCGCTGCGATCTGACCGCGTTCCGTGAGTCCGTACGCATTGAAAAAGACGAAGAAGCCGACCCCGATGCCCGCAAACATGCAAAACTCGTCCAGTATGCAGTGATCTTCGACCGGATTTTCCGTTTCGCCATCACGGGCAGCCGCGTCCGTAACTACGACGGCCTGGGTGGCCAGCTCCTGTTCGCATGGATGCACCAGCACCACGTGCTCCACTGGACGGACAGCAAGCTCTCCATCGACTGGGACGAAGCTGCCTCGGTTGTAGTGGAACTCGGTGCCAAAATCGAGGAGCTCTACTGGCGCTCGATCGACCGCCCGAAGGCTGCCCACTGGCTGGCAGCGTACGAGCTCATTTCGAGCACCGTGACTCCCCACCCGGCGTCGGTATGGGCCAAGGGCCCGGACGGGCTGCCCTTGGACGGTCCGCCCCGCGGCCTCACGGACCAGGTGCTGGATGACGAGTTCCCCCTGTCCATGTTCTACGAAGCACTGGAGAAGAAGATGCGCCCTGTCATCGAGTCCACCACCGGAATTACTGGCTCGACGGCGGCCTGATGACCACACTGACTATCCTTGTGACCGGCGGAAGCAGCGCATCGGGAATCGCCGTGGCGCGTGCGTTGGGGGCCGCCGGTCACAGGGTGCTCACCGTGGGTTCGGACGATGCCCGGATCAAAGCGGCCGCGGCTGAAGCCGGCAATGGGGCAACTCCCCTGGTTTCCGATCTCTCCAGCCTGGATTCCGTACGCGAACTTGCTGCCAGCTTCCGTGACCTCGGGATCGAGGGCATCGACGGTGTGATCCACTTGGTGGGCGGCTGGCGGGGCGCCAAGGGCATCGAAGACCAAACGGATGAGGACTGGGACTCGATGGAACGGAGCGCTGTGACCACACTCCGCAACGTCTCCCGGGTCTTCTACGGCCAGATTGAAGCATCCCCGCACGGCCGTTTAGCCATGGTGTCGTCAACCACCGCCGCTGCTCCAACAGCTGCAGCCGCCAGCTACGCGGCGGCAAAAGCAGCTGCAGAAGCTTGGACCTTGGCGGTAGCGGATGGTTTCCGGCGGGCGCAATCCGGAACAGCCGAAAACGCGGAAGCCCCCACCGGGCAGCACAGCGCGGCAGTAATTTTCGTGGTCAAAGCCCTCGTGGATCCAGCCATGCGGGAAGCCCATCCGGAAAGGCGATTCCCCGGCTTCACGGACGTTGAAGAACTGGCAGCTGCCGCCGTCGGACTCTTTGAACAACCCGCCGCCACCCTCAACGGCCAGCGCATCCTGCTGGCCCCATAGAATCCTGCCGGCCAAATAGACTTGAAAGCGTGAATGAACAAGTGACGAGCACAACAGAGGCAATCCACAGCGCCAACGAAACCCCCGGCGCGGGTCAACTGCATAACCCTGCGGTTCGTGGGTTCGCATCGGACAACTACTCCGGCGTACATCCGGAGATCCTCTCAGCACTGGCAACCGCCAACGGCGGGCATCAGGTGTCCTACGGTGAGGACGTCTACACGGCACGGCTGCAGGAGGTCCTGGAGCAGCAATTCGGCCCGGGCATCGAGACCTTCCCGGTCTTCAACGGAACCGGCGCCAACGTCCTTGCCCTGCAATCCCTCCTTCCCCGGTGGGGCGCGGTGATTTGCGCCTCCACAGCACACATCAATATGGACGAGAACGGTGCGCCGGAACGGGTGGGCGGGATCAAGCTCCTGCAAGTGCCCACCGAGGACGGCAAGCTCACGCCCGAGCTGATTGACCGTGAAGCCTGGGGCTGGGGCGACGAGCACCGCGCCCAGCCGCTGGTGGTGTCCATTACCCAAACCACTGAGCTCGGCACCTGCTACACGCCGAAAGAAGTGCGGGCCATCGCCGACCACGCTCACGCCAAAGGCATGAAGCTGCACATGGATGGCGCCAGGCTTGCGAACGCCGCAGCGCACCTGGACGTTCCCCTCCGCGCGTTCACCCGCGACGCCGGCGTGGACATCCTGTCCTTTGGCGGCACCAAGAATGGACTACTTTTTGGTGAAGTCGTGGTGGCCCTGAACCCGGAGGCGGCTGACGGCCTGAAGTTCCTGCGCAAGATGAACATGCAATTGGCATCGAAGATGCGCTTCATCTCGGCCCAGTTCATTGCCCTGCTGGAGGATGGCCTCTGGCTGCGTTCCGCCGCCCACGCCAACGCCATGGCCGCCCGCCTGCGAACGGCAGTGGAAGGACTCGACGGCGTGAAGCCAACCCAGGCAACGCAGTCCAACGGCGTCTTCGCCATCCTTCCCGAAGGCGTGGCAGACAAGCTGCGTGAATCCTTCGCCTTCTACGACTGGGATGCCGCCCGCCGCGAAGTTCGGTGGATGTGTTCGTTCGATACCACGGAGGAAGACATTGACGCTTTCGTGGCAGCAATTAAGCGCGAACTGGCCTAACGCGTAACAGGTGCAATCCGGGGCGGCGAGCCTGCACAGATTCGCTGCCCCGGACGCATAATCTGCGATGGTGAACGCCCTCGCACAGGTTCCCTCGGAATTTCTCTCCGCCTTGGGATCGCTACGAAAAGCACAATGCCGCAGCGAACTGCGGCTTGACGAGATCCCCGCTCCTGCCCGCCTGGCTCCCTACGCAGTCGCCCTGGGCGCCGAAGTTTTCAGCCCCACTGCGGCCACCCGCCAGGTTCCCGTCCATGGACCGGCCGCCAAGGCTTTCGCCGCAAACCAAGGCAGCACTTCCTCCAGCGAAGAGGACGACGAACTGGCCACTGGCCGCTTCATCCTCCTTTATGACCCCGACGGTTCTGCTGTCTGGGAGGGAGAGTTCCGAATCGTCACTTACATTCGGGCTCAAATGGACGCAGAGATGGGGAACGACTCCATGCTCGGCTCTGTTGCCTGGACCTGGCTCGTTGACGCCCTGGAGAACCGCGCCGCGCCCTATCGCGCTGCCGGCGGCACTGCCACCAGGATCCTGTCCGAAAGCTTCGGCACCTTGGCCGAACGGCCGGACACCATAGACATCGAGCTCCGGGCGTCCTGGACACCGGCCAGCCAGGATGTACAAGCCCACCTCGAAGCCTGGTCCGACATGGTATGCACCTTCGCAGGCCTGCCGCCCCTGCCGCCAGGGGTTACCGGACTACCCAACAGGAGACTCAATTGAGTGTGAGAAACGCGTCGGCGGGTACCCGCAAAGGACCTGAAACACCCCGCTGCGGCCGGAATCGGTAAGCTTAACCCACCATGACCCCTGAAAATCCGGAAAACACCACGGCCGGCGATCCGGTTGCTGATCCCACCACCCACATCAAGGTAGACGGCTTCGATAGCCACGTCCCTGAAATCATCGATCTCGATACTCCCCGCGAAGGCGTACCCCTGGTCATCGACACCCCGTCCGGGCTGGAGCGGTGCGCAACCGCAATCGCCGCCGGAACAGGACCTGCCGGAGTGGACGCAGAACGCGCTTCCGGCTTCCGCTACGGGCAGCGGGCTTTCCTGGTACAGATCCGCCGCGAGGGCGCCGGAACCTGGCTGATCGATCCCGAACCATTCGAGAACCTGGACATCATCAATGACGCCCTCCGCGGCGTCGAATGGATCCTTCACGCGGCGTCACAGGACCTCCCTTGCCTTTCGGAGCTCGGCATGTGGCCGGACAAGCTCTTCGATACCGAACTTGCCGCCCGCCTCGCGGGACTCCCCCGCGTCGGTCTTGCGGCCGTCATTGAACAACTCCTCGGATTCGGCCTCGCGAAAGAACACTCCGCTGCCGACTGGTCCACACGCCCCCTGCCGGAACCCTGGCTGCGATACGCAGCGCTCGACGTCGAAGTCCTCGCAGAACTCCGCGAGGAACTCATCGAGTTGCTGGAGGCTGACGGCAAGCTTGAATACGCCGAACAGGAGTTTGCAGGCATCCTCGCGGCAGGCCTTTCCGCCCCGCGCGTGGATCCCTGGCGGAAGACCTCCGGACTCCACCAGATACGCGACCGCCGCCAATTGGCAGCTGTACGTGAGCTGTGGCTTGAGCGGGACCAATTGGCTCGCAAACGGGACGTAGCTCCCGGCCGGCTCATCCCCGACTCGGCGCTGGTGGCTGCAGCCAAAGCCATGCCCACCACCGTGCCGCAGCTCCTGGCCACCAAGGGATTCCACGGCCGGTCCGCCCAGAGGGAAGCCCCGCGCTGGCTCCGCTGCATCACCAACGCCCGGACACTCACGGATCTCCCACCCCTGCACTTACCCACCAACGCCCCGCCTCCGCCACGGGTCTGGGCGGACAGGGATCCCGAGGCCGCAGCACGCCTTGCCACCGCCAGGCCGGCCCTGCAGGCAAAGGCAGATGAGCTGAAGCTGCCAGTGGAGAACCTGCTGACACCGGATTATTTGCGACGGGTTGCCTGGCGCCCTCCGGCTGATGTTTCCCTGGAGTCCGTCGCTGCAGAGTTGCGGTCCCTGGGTGCGCGTGAGTGGCAAATCTCCTTCGCCGCTCCGATACTCACCGAAGCGTGCTTGAACCCGGCTCCGCTTCCCGGCAAAGAGTCCAAGGGGAAGGAAGTCCAAGCGTCCAAGGACGTGCTACCTTCCGGTAATGCCGGCTGAGCTCCCGCCCGCTTTGAGGCCTGTCACCCGAACTGAGGTTCGTGGGGCAGGCCTTTCGCGTCCCCGGGGACGGGTGGGTAACGCCTGGGTCGCGGGCCTTGCAAGCTAAGTTACCCACGAGTAACATTGGACCCAATGCCAGCCGAAGCACCCGCGACGCGGGATTCGGCGCCATGTCTCAACGAGGAGTTATTACATGAGTCCATCACGCAGTGCTCAGAGGAACGTCCGCGACGTCGTCTTCGTGGACGGTGTGCGCACCCCCTTCGGAAAGGCGGGCGAAAAAGGCATATATGCGGGCACCCGCGCCGATGACCTCGTGGTGAAGTGCATCCGCGAACTGATGCGCCGGAATCCCTCACTGCCCGCGGACCGGATCGACGAAGTTGCCATCGCTGCCACCACCCAGACCGGAGATCAAGGCCTCACCATAGGCCGCACAGCGGCGCTGTTGTCCGGGCTCCCCCGCACGGTGCCCGGCTTCGCCATCGACCGCATGTGCGCTGGTGCCATGACTGCAGTAACGACGACGGCGAGCGGCATCGGTTTCGGTGCCTACGACGTCGTCATTGCAGGCGGCGTGGAGCACATGGGCAACCACCCCATGGGTGCAGGCGCCGATCCCAATCCGCGGTTCATGTCCGAAAGACTGGTGGACCCCGCGGCCCTGAACATGGGCAACACAGCAGAGAACCTGCACGACCGCTTCCCCGCGATCACCAAGGACCGCACGGACACCTATGCAGCGGCCTCCCAGGCCAAGCTCGCCGCAGCTTACTCCAACGAACAAATCCAGCATGACCTGGTCCCCGTAGCCACCATGAAGCCCGGCCAGGGCTGGGCCCTGCACACCGCGGACGAGCCGCCGCGGCCCGGCACCACTGTTGCCGACCTGGCCGAATTGCGGACACCGTTCCGCGCCCATGGTCGCGTCACCGCCGGCAACGCTGCAGGATTGAACGACGGCGCCACAGCCGCGGTTCTCGCTTCGGCCGAAGCTGCTGAAGAACTTGGCCTCTCAGTCAAGATGCGCTTGGTCTCCTACGCTTTCGCCGGCGTCGAACCCGAGGTTATGGGAATCGGACCGGTTCCCGCCACGGAAAAGGCCCTGAAGAACGCGGGACTGGGTATCGAGGACATTGGACTCTTCGAAATCAACGAGGCCTTCGCCGTCCAGGTCCTCAGCTTCCTGGACCACTTCGGCATCGCCGATGACGATCCCCGGGTCAACCGCTATGGCGGTGCGATCGCCGTCGGACACCCCCTTGCTTCCTCGGGCGTCCGCCTGATGAACCAGCTCGCGCGGCAGTTCGAGGAAGACCACTCTGTTCGTTACGGCATTACCACCATGTGCATTGGATTGGGCATGGGCGCCACGGTGATCTGGGAAAACCCGCACCATGCAGCCTACGAAGTGTTCGCCAATGACCAGGGCACCACCGAAGCCACCACCGAAGGAGCCGCCGCATGAGCGCCGCCGAATTCCAGAAGCTCGCCGCACTTTTCCCTGATGAGGTTGTCACGCACTCCTATGTGCAGGACATCAAGCTGCCGGGGGGCGCCGGGACCTTCGCGCTGATCACCTTGGATAATGGCCTCGACCACTCCAAGCCCACCACACTGGGGCCCAATACGCTCGTTGAACTCGGCGGGGTCTTGGAGAAGCTCAAGGAGCGGGCCTCGCGGGGAGAAATCGTTGGCGTCGGCGTCACCGGAAAGCCGTACTTCCTGGTGGCCGGGGCCGACCTTTCGGCCGTAAAAACACTCAAGGAACGCGAGCACGGGCTCTGGATGGCGCAGCTTGGCCACGCCGTCTACAGCACGCTCGCCGACCTGGGTGTTCCGAGCTTCGCCTTCATCAATGGCCTGGCCCTGGGCGGCGGGCTGGAGATCGCCCTGCAGTCCACGTATCGGACCGTCTCCACGGGTGCCGGCGCGCTGGCCTTGCCTGAAGCGTTCATCGGCCTCGTACCGGGTTGGGGCGGCGTCTACATCCTGCCCCGCCTCATCGGTCCCGAGAATGCCGTCAAGGTGATGATCGAGAATCCCCTCAGCAACAACCGCACGCTCACCGGACCCCAGGCGTTCGAACTCGGCGTGGCCGATGCCATGTTCGAACCTGCCGACTTTGTGGAGCAGTCGCTCGCGTGGGCGGCCCGGGTCATTTCCGGCGAGGTGACGCCTGAGCGGAAGAACTCCGTTGATGCCACCGATGACGCAGTCACCGCCCGTTGGGCAGCTGCGGTAGCCGCAGGTCGGGCTTTCGTGGAGTCCAAGACCTCCAACGCCTCCCCTGCCCCGGGCAAGGTCCTGGATGTCATGGAGGCCAACCGCACCATGACCCAAGCCGAGTCGGCTGAACTCGAGTGCGAGACCCTCGCCGGGCTCATGCAAACCGACGAGTTCCGCTCCACCGTGTACGCGTTCCTGGACCTCGTCCAAAAGCGCTCCAAGCGTCCCGCGGGCGCCCCCGATCGTAAGCTTGCCCGCCCCGTCACCAAGATCGGCGTTGTGGGTGCAGGGCTCATGGCAAGCCAGCTGGCATTGTTGTTCGCCCGGCAGCTGAAAGTCCCGGTGGTCATGACCGATATCGATCAGGCACGGGTGGACAAGGGCGTCGCCTATGTCCACGCCGAAGTCGACAAGATGCTTGCCAAGAAGCGGATCAAGCAGGACGCCGCCAACAGGACCAAAGCGCTCATTACGGGTTCCGTCTCCAAGGAAGCCTTCGCCGATGCCGACTTCGTCATCGAAGCCGTCTTCGAAGAACTGCACATCAAGAAGCAGGTCTTCGCCGAGGTGGAAGCGATCGTTTCTCCCGAGTGCATTCTGGCCACGAACACGTCCTCACTGTCCGTCACTGCCATGGCCGAAGATTTGAAGCACCCCGAACGCCTGGTGGGCTTCCACTTCTTCAACCCGGTGGCTGTCATGCCGTTGTTGGAGATCGTTCGGGCACCAAAGACCGACGACGCCGTCCTGGCCACCGCGTTCGAGCTCGCCAAGGGACTCAAGAAGACTGCCGTCCTGGTCAAGGATGCCGCAGCCTTCGTGGTCAACCGCATCCTGCTTCGCCTCATGGGCGAGGTTATCGCGGCGTTCGACGAAGGAACCCCGGCGGAGGTGGCAGACAGCGCACTGCGTCCCATGGGGCTGCCAATGTCGCCGTTCACCTTGAGTGCAATGGTTGGCCTGCCGGTCGCCCAGCATGTCCAGGAGTCCCTGCACGCCGCGTTCGGCCACCGGTTCCCGGTCTCGCAAAACCTGCAGAAACTCATCGACAACGGAGTGAAGAGCCTCTGGGTTCCGGGCCCTGACGGAACTCCCGTCATCCCGGCGGAGACGCTGGCCATCATGTCCTTCGGCAACACCCCGTCCACTGGCGAAGAAGTCCTCCGGCGCACCCAGGATGCCCTGGCCGAGGAGATCGGACTGATGCTCGAAGAAGGTGTCGTGGCCGGACCCGAAGACATCGACCTTTGCGTCATCATGGGCGCAGGGTGGCCGATGTTCCTGGGCGGCATTACGCCGTACCTGGACCGGGTGGGCGCATCGGAGCGTGTCAACGGCAAGAGGTTTCTCGCCCCTGGCGTTGCATCAGCGCCTGCCTAACCCATCCCTCTCTCAGATCCCGCGGCCTAAACCGGAACGCTCTCTCATATCCGCCGCTTAAACCGGAACGCTCTCTCACCTTGGTGGGAGAGCGTTCCGGTTTAAGGGCTGTTATGTGAGAGAGGGACGCCTGTCAGTGGGTGGGATGTGAGAGAGGGTTAGAAGAGTGCCACCTTCGGCGCCCGCGGGAAGATCTCGTCCAGTTCCTCGCGATCCTCCTGCGTGGGGACCCAGCACACGGCTTCGGCGTTCTCACGGATCTGCTCCGGACGGGTGGCACCAGCGATGACGCTGCTGACGCCGGGCTGCGCGGCCAACCATGAGAAAGCCAACTGAAGCTCGCTGATGTCCCGTTCCTTGGCGAACTGGCCGAAGCGGCCAAGCTGCTCCCAGTCGGCGTCGTGTACGAGGTTGGTGCGGGTGTGGCTCAATCGTGAGCCTTCCGGGGCTTTCCCTGCGGAGTACTTTCCGGTGAGCAGCCCGTTGGCCAAGGGGAAGTACGGCAGGACACCCAAGGAGAAGGCCCCGGCTGCGGGAAGCACTTCGAGTTCGGCGCGCCGATCCAGGAGGTTGTAATGGTTCTGCGTCGAGATGAAGCGGACGCCACCTGATGGTGATTGTCGTGCTACATACTCAGCCTCGGCTATCTGCCAGCCGGCAAAGTTGGAATGGCCGATGTACCGCACCTTGCCGCTGGACACCAGGTCATCCAGGGCTGCCAGGGTCTCCTCGATGGGAGTCCGCGGATCCGGGGTGTGGAACTGGTAGAGGTCGATCCAGTCGGTGTCCAAGCGGCGGAGAGAAGCTTCGACGGCTTTGACAATGTATCGACGCGAACCCCGGGCGTCGAAGTCCCTGCCGTTGGCTCCGCGCATGTCCATACCGAACTTGGTTCCGACGACCACGTCATCACGGCGGCCTTTCAGCGCCTTGCCCAGCATGACCTCACTCAGGCCTGGCTCACGACCGTAAACATCGGCGACGTCGAAGAACGTTACCCCGGCATCAATCGCGGCGTGGACAACAGCGTCCGTGCCTTCCTGGGACTCAGTGGGAGTATTGGCGCGGCCCAGGTTGTTGCAGCCCAGCCCCACAGCTGAGACGGTCAGTCCGGAACGGCCAAGGCGTCGGTATTCAGTCATGAATTCAGCCTATACGGGGCGCGGGGACCAGTTGGTCACCCGAGGCAACAAAAGCACTCCAAGCTAACGGGCGCCGTAGGAGATACCTGATTCCTCCATGGCATCCTCAAGCTGCGCTATGGCTACCGGGCCCATGCCGTGGAGCTTGGAAAGTTTCAGCTCGCCGAACTCGGCCAGCTGCTCCAGCGTCTCTATCCCTTCGTGGGCCAGAGCCCGTTTCGCCGGCGCAGCGAGACCTTTGGGCAGCGGCGTATGTCCGGGCCAGTTGCTCTTGGACGACATGGAGATCCCTCCTGATGCGTTGGGTGCTACTTAGAGAGTAAAGCCCACACCCTGCTTGGGCGAGTGCTTCACCCGGAATGCCGTGGGGTCGCTGTGTGGCGCTGCTGCGACCGTGAGCTTGGTGAAGTCCAGATCCTCACCGCGGACGCAGATCTTGATGGCGTTCACAGCCTTATTGACGTCCGGGCAGAGGCAGAAGATGTTCAGATGACCGTTGCCGATTTCCGAACGGTCCACCACGCCCAGCCCACGCCACGCCAGCTCACCGGTGAGGGCGGCTTTGGCTTTCCGCTCAAGATGCCGGTCACGTTCGGTGCCGTCCTTGGTTTTCAAGGCGATTTGGGCAACTACCCAGAACTGTTCGGACTCGGGAATCTCGGCGTAGCCGTCTTCCTCGCATTGCGCGGCAAACGCGGCCATCAGGCCTTCCACGGCAGATTCGTCGTCAACGTTGGCTTCGTCGGTCTTGCTCTGGTGGCCCACTACACCGTGGTTGACCACGAACTGCTGGTCTTCGTCGTCGTACCAGGCCTCCCGGAAGTGAAGCACTCCTTCGTCGTCGCGCTTGTACGCGCGGATGATGCCGCTCATGCTCGTCCTTTCCTGAACCACTCGGCGCTGGTGCTGGTGGCTCCATTGACGTCGAAAGGTGCTTTCATGGTGTCCACTGCCTCGAAGAGGGCTGCGCATTCTGCGCGCATTGCGTCCACCGTCTGTTGCGGATAGCCCATGGCCATCCGATGCTGCTCAAACTCGTCTTCATCGTCCACGAATACCCCGTGCCTGGTGGAACGGATGACGTCCAGATCCATGTCGATCATGTGGAACTCTGTCACACCCGGCTTGAGGGGGTTCCAAGCGTGGGCTGTGGCGAGGTCCACGTAGATCCTGAAGTCGCCCGGATAGCTGTCGTCATAGAACGTCGCAACAAACTCACCGGTCCGCGGGACCAGCAAGACAGCATCAGACGCCGTATAGAAAGCCGCGCCCGGGCGTGCGCAAAACTCCCCCGCTCCCTGAAATATCCACCAACCGTGAATGTCCTCACCAAGGTAGCGGCCAGGCACCACCCAGTGGGCTTTGCCGTCCCACTTCCTGTTCCTCGACACCACGAGGTCGCCGGGCTGCAATGCGCCCGGCACGCGCTCGTCCGTCACAGGGTTGGCAGGCTGCCGGTGGTGGGGTGTTCCTGGCCCGGGAGGGGCCTGGCAAACGGGACCTTCGTCCCCAAAACCTGGGCTACGACGTCGTGGGTTATTTTCTGGGCGGTGAGGCCCACGCGTTCCAGTACCTGGCTGCGGGAGCCGTGCACCAGGAATTCAACGGGCAAGCCCACCTCGTTCAGTGCGGTGTCTACACCGGCAGCCCGCATTTCCTGCCGTATACGCGAGCCCACGCCACCTGCCCGGACGCCGTCTTCGATGCAGATCACCAAGCGGTGACGGGCGGCAAGGGCGATGATCGATTTCCGTACAGGGAGGACCCACCGGGGATCCACCACAGTGGAGCTGATGCCCTGGGCACCCAAGCGGGTAGCAACATCGAGTGCGAGTTCGGACATGGCACCGACGCTGACAATCAACACATCGTTCTCGGTAGAGCCCTCCGGGCGCCGCGCGAGAATGTCAACGCCGTCATGAAGCCTCTCGATAGCTTCAACCTCTGAACCGACGCTGCCCTTGGAGAACCGCACCACAGTGGGGGCATCGTTGATCGCCACCGCCTCACGCAGTTCTTCGCGGAGCCGGGTGGCATCGCGGGGAGCAGCCAGATGGAGCCCGGGCACGATCTGGACCATCGCCATATCCCACATCCCGTGATGGCTGGGTCCGTCCGGGCCCGTCACTCCGGCACGGTCCAGGACTATAGTGACACCGGCTTTGTGCAGCGCGACATCCATGAGGAGCTGGTCAAAGGCGCGGTTCAAGAAGGTTGCGTAAACGGCCACCACCGGGTGGAGGCCACCGAACGCCATTCCTGCGGCGGACGTCAGCGCATGCTGCTCCGCAATGCCGACGTCGATCACCCGCTCCGGATGGCGCTCAGCGAACTTGTGCAATCCCACAGGGATGAGCATGGCGCCGGTGATGCCCACAATGTCGGGGCGCTCATCAGCAATATCCGCGATTTCTTCAGCGAATACCGAGGTCCAGGACCGCGCTCCAGGCATTTCGGTGGGCTCGCCCGTTTCAGGGTCGATGATTCCTACGGCGTGGAATTGGTCTGCTTCATTGGCGAGAGCGGGAGCATAGCCGTGGCCCTTTTCCGTCATGGCGTGCACAATGACGGGTCCGCCATAAGCCTTGGCGGTGTTGAGGGCATGCTCCATGGCCTGGAGGTTATGCCCGTCAACCGGGCCGATGTACTTCATGCCAAGGTCCTCGAACATGCCCTGCGGGGCCCACCAGTCCTTGATGCCCTTCTTCATGGCATGCAGGCTCTTGTAGGTGAACTGGCCGGCGGGGCCGCCGTTCTGGAGCTTCTTCTTCCACCAGTCCAGCATCCGCTCGTAGGCCGGGGTGGTGCGGAGGGAGTCGATGGTGGGACGCAGGGAGGCAAGGTAGTCAGCAAAACCGCCCACAGTGGGAGCATAGGAGCGTCCATTGTCGTTGACAACTATCACGACGCGACGCCGCTTATCCGCGGCAATGTTGTTGATGGCTTCCCATGCCATTCCACCGGTCAGCGCGCCATCGCCAACAACGGCGACGACGAACCGGTCGCCCTCGCCGGTCAACTGCCGGGCACGCGAAATGCCATCTGCCCAGGACAGGGAGGAGGACGCATGTGAACTTTCCACGATGTCGTGCTCGGACTCCGCGCGGTCCGGATAACCGGACAGGCCTCCTTGCTGGCGAAGGGTGGTGAAGTCCTGGCGTCCCGTCAGCAGCTTGTGGACATAGGACTGGTGCCCGGTATCGAACACCACGCTGTCCCGCGGGGATTCGAAATTCCGGTGGACAGCGAGCGTGAGTTCAACAACGCCCAGGTTGGGACCAAGGTGTCCACCCGTTGCGGCTACGTTGGTGATCAGGAATTCCCTGATTTCGCCGGCCAGTTGTTCCAGCTCCGTGCCGGACAGTTTGGCCAGGTCCCGTGGATCCTTGACGGTTTCCAAAAGTCCCAACGGCCCTCCTTAGGGTGAATGACGTGCTTGTTAACTCTAGCGCGTGCCCGGGCCCACGCGTTGCGCTCTGGATCCGAGCCCCGGCATTGTTCTTCCTGGCAGGGTCCCGGGACGCCAACAGCCCCGGCTGGTCAGGCGACCAGCCGGGGCTGTCCGGCTTCTGGATCAGCTGGAAACCAGCCGGTCCGCTATGCCGAGATCTGGCGCAGGACGTACTGCAGGATGCCGCCGTTGCGGTAGTAGTCCGCTTCACCCGGTGTATCGATGCGCAGAACGGCATCGAAGGACTTGGCGGTACCGTCTTCAGCCGTGGCCGTTACCTTGAGCGTCTTCGGCGTGGTGCCGTTGTTGAGCTCGGTGACGCCTTCCACCGCGAAGGTCTCCGTACCCGTCAGCCCCAGCGTTGCTGCGGACTCTCCGGCAGGGTACTGCAACGGAAGGACGCCCATGCCAATGAGGTTGGAGCGGTGGATGCGCTCGTAGCTTTCAGCGACGACGGCCTTGACGCCCAGGAGCGCGGTGCCCTTGGCCGCCCAGTCACGGGACGAACCCGAACCGTATTCCTTGCCTGCCAGGACAACCAGGGGCGTTCCCGCTGCCTGGTAGTTCTGGGCTGCATCGTAGACGTAAGCCTGGGGCGCACCTTCCTGGCTGAAGTCGCGGGTGAAGCCACCCTCGACGTTGTCCAGGAGCTGGTTCTTGATGCGGATGTTGGCAAACGTACCGCGGATCATGACTTCGTGGTTGCCACGGCGTGAACCGTAGGAGTTGAAGTCCTTGCGCTCCACACCGTTGGCCAGGAGGTACTGGCCCGCGGGGGTGTCCGACTTGAAGGAACCGGCCGGGGAGATGTGGTCCGTGGTGACGGAATCGCCAAGCTTCAAGAGCACACGGGCGCCCGAGATGTCCTTGACGGGATCCGGCTGGGCCTTCATGCCCTCGAAGTATGGGGGCTTCCGCACGTAGGTGGAATCTTCGGCCCACGCGAAGGTGTCACCGGCAGGGGTGTCGAGTGCCTTCCAGCGCTCGTCGCCGTCGAAGACGCCCTCGTAACCCTTGGCGAACATAGCCTCGTCGATGGAGGAGTCGATGACTTCCTGCACCTCGATGGGGTTCGGCCAGATGTCCTTCAGGAAGACTTCGTTGCCTTCGGAGTCGGTGCCCAGGGCATCGGTATCGAAGTCGAAGTCCATGGTGCCAGCCAGTGCGTAGGCGATGACCAGTGGCGGCGAGGCCAGGTAGTTCATCTTCACGTCCGGGTTGATGCGGCCTTCGAAGTTGCGGTTACCCGAGAGGACAGCGGTGACGGAGAGGTCGTTGGCCTGGATGGCCTCGGAGATTTCCGGCTCCAGCGGTCCGGAGTTACCGATGCAGGTGGCGCAGCCGTAACCCACGATGTAGAAGCCAAGCTTCTCCAAGTAAGGGGTCAGACCGGACTTTTCGTAGTAGTCCGTGACGACCTTCGAACCCGGGGCAACAGAGGTCTTGACCCACGGCTTGGAGGTCAGGCCCTTGTCCACGGCGTTGCGTGCAAGGAGGGCCGCAGCCAGCATGACGGACGGGTTGGACGTGTTGGTGCAGGACGTGATCGAAGCGATCGACACTGCTCCGTGGTCCAGCTCGAACTCGCGGCCGTCGGCAGTGGTGACCTTGACCGGCGAAGAGGGGCGGCCATGCGCACCGTTGGCGGCGGATGCAACGCGTGCCGTCTCCGTGGTGTGCGAATCAGCATGTGTGAAGGACGGCGAATCGGAAGCCGGGAACGACTCATCCAGGGCCTCGTCCACGCTGCCGTCTTCGATGGCGACGTAGTTGTGGATGTCCTTGCGGAACTGTTCCTTGGCATCCGTGAGCTCAATGCGGTCCTGGGGACGCTTGGGGCCCGAGATGGAGGGAACAACGGTGGACAGGTCCAGCTCGAGGAACTCGGAGAACCGCAGTTCGCGGGAGGGATCGTGCCAGAGGCCCTGTTCCTTGCTGTATGCCTCCACGAGGGCGACATTCGCTTCGGAGCGGCCGGTCAGGCGCAAGTAGTCCAGGGTGACGTCGTCGATCGGGAACATGGCAGCCGTGGAACCGAACTCCGGGCTCATGTTGCCGATGGTTGCACGGTTGGCCAGCGGCACAGCTGCGACGCCCTCACCGTAGAACTCAACGAACTTGCCAACAACACCGTGCTTGCGCAGCATTTCGGTGATGGTCAGCACCACGTCAGTCGCGGTAGCGCCTGCGGGGATGCTGCCCTTGAGCTTGAAGCCGACAACGCGGGGAATCAGCATGGAGACGGGCTGGCCGAGCATTGCAGCTTCGGCTTCGATACCGCCAACGCCCCAACCCAGGATGCCCAGGCCGTTGACCATGGTGGTGTGCGAATCGGTGCCAACACAAGTGTCCGGGTAGGCGCGGACAACACCGTCTACCTCGCGGGTCATGACCGTGCGTGCCAGATACTCGATGTTGACCTGGTGTACGATGCCGGTTCCCGGGGGAACAACCTTGAAGTCATCGAATGCGGTCTGGCCCCAGCGAAGGAACTGGTAGCGCTCACCGTTGCGCTGGTATTCGATCTCCATGTTGCGCTCCAGTGCGCCGGAGTTTCCGAAGGCATCGATCTGGACGGAGTGGTCGATGACCATTTCTGCAGGCGCCAACGGGTTGACGCGCTTGGGGTCACCGCCGAGCTCCTTGACGGCTTCACGCATGGTAGCCAGGTCCACGACGCAGGGAACGCCGGTGAAGTCCTGCATGATGACGCGGGCGGGGGTGAACTGGATTTCCGTGTCGGGCTCCGCATTGGGATCCCAACCGGCCAGGGCGCGGACATGGTCAGCCGTAATATTGGCGCCATCCTCAGTCCGCAGGAGGTTTTCAAGCAATACCTTAAGGCTGAACGGAAGGCTGTCTGCGCCCTCTACGGAGTTCAACCGGAAAATTTCATAGTCGGTGCCGGCTACATTCAGTACGCCTTTGGAACCGAAGCTGTCCACAGTGCTCATGGCAGGACTCCTCTCGCAACAGTTTCATCTTTGTCGCGTGGTTGGCCGCTAGCCAGTTAGGCGCACCTTACTTAGCCGGGCGGCATCTCTCGTGGTCACCCCGGTCCGCGGCGTTGAATACTGCGGACCGGGGCTACTACAGCCATCGTAGTGGCATACTCCGGCGTTGCGTCACTGATCAGGCATCGCGACGGAAACAGGCTGTTCCTCCTTCTGCACCATGGCAGTCGGGCGGTCCGTCGGCTAAGCGGCGGGGACGATCAGCCCTACCGTTTCCAAATGATGGGTGTTCGGGTACAAATCGAAGGCGCGCAGCGACTCGAGTCGCCAACCACCTTGATGGAAGTAACCCAGATCACGTGCGAAGGATGCCGGATCACACGACACATAGGCGATTGCGCGGGGCCCGGTGGCCATCAGTTGCTTGACCACAGCCTTGCCGGCTCCGGCGCGGGGTGGATCCAGCACCAGCGAGTCGAAGCTGCGGGAGCGTTGGTGCAGGACCCGCTCAACACGTCCCTGAACGATTTCCACCTGGGCTTCACCGTGCAGGTTTTTGCGGGCGTCGCGGCTGGTGCCCGGAGCGCCCTCCACGGAAAGTACCGAACCGGTCACTCCGACGGCGTCCGCCAGAGGTGCCGTAAACAGGCCCGCACCGGCGTAGAGGTCGGCAACTGCGGCGCCGGGCTGCAAGTACCCGCCGTTGGAAAGATAGCCCGTTACAGCGTCCACCAGCGTGTCCGGGGCGTCCTTATGGATCTGCCAAAAACCCTCACCGGTCACACGGTATTCATGCCCTGCCGCACTCTCCTGCACCCAGGTTCTCCCCCGCAGCTGCAGGACCTCGCCCTTGCTGGGATCGAAGCTCGCAACCGAGACGTCGTGCGGCAACTGCGACAGGATGCTGTGCAATCTCTTGGGGCTCGTGGATTCTTCCGGAGCCAGCAGGATCAGGGGCCGCGAACCGTTGGCGGGCACCGCGACCTCCACGCGGGCAATGCCGGACAAGTCAAGGTCCCACAGCTTCAGCTCATTGACTCCTGCAAGCGCCAACGGCATCTCCTTGATCGGAAGCACGACGTTTGAACGGTGCGCATGCATCCCCAACCGACCCTTGGGGGTCACCGCGAAGCTGGCGCGCGTACGCCAGCCGAGTCCGCCGTCGTGATTGTCTCCCACAGCTTCCACCTCTGTGGCCAGGTCCAAGCCGGCAAGCCGCTTGAGCTGTTCGGAAAGCACCTCGGCTTTCAGGGCCCGTTGGCGCTGGAGGGAAATGTGCCCGAGCTCGGCGCCGCCCACCGGCGGAGCCCCGCGGCTCCATGAGCCCAGCGAATCGGCCTGCTTCCAGAAGTGCGGAATGCGGTCAGGTGAAGCCTCCAGGACCTCGACGACGTCGGCACGCCAGAAGCGCGACGAGTCGCCGGAGTCAGTCAACCGGACACGGACCTTCTCCCCCGGGATCGCATGCCGGACGAAGATGACGCGCCCTTCGTGCCTGGCGACGAAGTGCCCTCCATGGGCTATGGGGCCGACATCGACCACCAGTTCAGTGGGGGCTGCACCTTGGTCTCCGGTGCGTTGGGGTTGGGGGGTATTGCTGTGGGAAGTCATTAAGTATCCTGCAGTGCCTTTGCTTCTTCGGAGGACTTCAGCTGCCACGGAACGCTGGCAACCATGACTCCGGATTCGAAATGGAGCCTTGTCTTGATTCTGAGTGCTGTTTGGTTGTGGACGAGTTGTTCCCACCATTTACCCACCACATATTCGGGGATGTACACCACGATCAGGTCCCGCGGTGAGTCGCGGCGCACGTTCTTGATGTAGTCCATGATGGGGGTCACGGTTTCGCGGTACGGGCTGGCCAGTACGGTCAGGGGGACGGGAATTTCCAGCTTTTCCCAATCCCGGACAGTTTGCTCGGTCTCTTCCGTGTTGATATCCACCGTCACTGCATCCAGGCGCGATGGCCGGGACGCCCGGGCATAAGCCAGCGCACGAAGCACCGGTTTGCGGACGTGCGAGACAAGAAGTACCGCGTGCACCCGCGTGGGAAGTGCCCGCGGTGACGAATCCTCGTCCACGGCCAATTCCTTGGCCACATTGTCATAGTGGGCGCGGATGCTCCACATGATGAGGAAGAGGACAAACATGGCCAGCAACGCTATCCAGGCGCCCTGCTCAAATTTGGTGATGAGGACGATGACGAGGACCAGCGCCGTCATGCCAAAACCCACCATGTTGATAGTGCGCGACTTGAAGATCCGGCGACGGACAGCTTTATCCCTGGCCAGTTTCAGCTCTCGCCCCCAGTGCCGGACCATGCCGAGCTGACTGGCCGTGAAAGAGATGAAGACGCCCACAATGTACAGCTGGATCAACTTGGTGACATCTGCGTTGAACGCGAGAATCAGGACCAGCGCCCCGGCTGCCAACGCAAGGACGCCGTTGCTGAACGCAAGCCTGTCACCGCGAGTGCGGAGCTGGCGTGGAAGGTAGCCGTCCTGGGCAAGGATCGAGCCCAGCACGGGGAAACCGTTGAAAGCTGTGTTGGAAGCGAACACCAGGATGATGCCGGTGGCCGCAACCACGATATAGAAAAGGATGGAGCCGGAACCGAAAATAGTGTCTGCTATCTGGCTGATGGCAGGGGTCTGGATGTAGTCCTCCGGAAGCGGCTTGCCGTCCACCAGAAATTCCCGGGCCGGATCGAGGACGATGTGGACCTCTGTAGCGTTAGCCAGAAAAATGATGCCCGCAAGCATGGCCGAGGCAATAACGCCCAGAAGCAGCAGCGTGGTGGCGGCGTTCTTGCTCTTCGGCTTCTTGAAATTCGGCACCCCGTTGCTGATGGCTTCGACGCCGGTCAGCGCCGCCGCCCCCGATGAAAAGGCACGCAGAAGCAGGAAGGCCCCGGCCAGCCCTACCAGGCCCTCATCGAATCCGGGCTCAGGAACGATGGTGAAGTTGGCGGAAGGCGCCTCCCCCAAGGTGCCGGTGGCAGCCTGGAAGATGCCCACCGCGGTCATTCCAAGGATGGACGCCATGAAGATGTACGTAGGGACAGCGAAGAGCGTCCCGGCTTCCTTGACCCCGCGAAGATTGACCAGGGCCAGGATGATCACGCCAATGGTGGCAATCATTGCCTGCTGGCCATGCAGCGCCGGGATGGCGGTAGTCAGGTAAGTCGCCGCTGATGACATGGACACTGCAACAGTGAGGACGTAGTCCACCAGCAGCGCAGAAGCGACCGTGAGACCGGCGTACTTGCCGAGGTTGACGTTGGCAATCTCGTAGTCGCCGCCGCCGGAGGGATAGGCGTGCACGTTCTGGCGGTAGGAAGCCACTACTGTGAGCAAAACCACCATGACGGCGAGGCCCACCAGCGGGGAGAACGCCACTGCGCTCACGCCCGCAAGGGCAAGCGTCAGGAGGATTTCATCCGGGGCGTATGCCACCGAGGACAAAGCGTCCGAGGCGAAGACGGGCAAAGCGATGCGTTTGGGCAATAAGGTGTGGGACAGGCGGTCATTCCGGACTGGCCGGCCCACCAGCACCCGCTTCGCGGCATTCAAAATTGTCAGCACTCCGCAAAGCTACTCTGAATCCACAGGGATGTCATGACGGTTGTCGCCGGCTTACCCGCGCTGCACCGGTAAAGTCATACCGAGCGGGATGGACAACACACATAAGGAGACACGGTGGCTCACTTCGTGATCATGGGTTGCGGCCGTGTTGGCGCAACCCTGGCACACACTTTGGAGGATGCAGGCCACTCAGTGGCCATCATCGACCAGGACGAGCGGGCCTTCCGCCGGCTCCGCAACACCTTCACGGGTCGCAAAGTCACCGGGGTCGGCTTCGACCGGGACACCCTGAAGCAAGCAGGAGTGGAAGAGGCCTACGCCTTCGCCGCCGTTTCCAGCGGCGACAACTCCAACATCCTGGCCACACGCGTAGCCCGCGAAACATTCCATGTTGCCCATGTGGTGGCACGCATCTATGATCCCGGCCGCGCCGAAATCTACCAGCGGCTCGGCATCCCCACCGTCGCAGCCGTCCGCTGGAGTGCCGACCAGGTCCTGCGCCGAATACTCCCCGAGCAGCACCTTGCCGGTGACTATCGCGAGCCCTCAGGCCGCCTGGTACTGGCCGAAGTGGATCTGCACGAGGATTGGATCGGACACAGCATGGAGTCCATCGAGTCCGCCGCCGGAATCCGTATCGCGTACCTCACCAGGTTTGGTGAAGGCCTGTTGCCGCAAGCCGGCACCGCCTACCAGGAGGGCGATACCGTCCACGCGATGGTGAGCCTGGACAGAACCTCCGAGATCAGCCGGATTCTCGCCAAAGCACCCGCCAAGGAGTCTTAGTGAAAGTTGTCATTGTTGGCGCAGGCAGCGTCGGCTCGTCCATCGCGCGTGAATTGCTCGCCCACAAACACGAGATTCTCCTCATTGACCTGAAGCCCGAAGTCATTGGGCGCAGCGGGCTTCGAGGTGCCCGCTGGCTGGTGGGCGACGCCTGCGAACTCAGCACCCTGCAGGACGCCAAACTCGAGGACGCCGACGTCGTGGTTTCTGCCACAGGTGACGACAAAGTGAATCTGGTGGTATCCCTGCTTGCCAAAACCGAATTCGGCGTGGGGCGGACCGTGGGGCGCGTCAACAACCCCAAGAACGACTGGATGTTCAATGACTCCTGGGGCGTAGACGTGGCCGTCAACACCCCGCAGCTCATGACGGCCCTCGTGGAAGAGGCTGTTGAGATTGGCGACATCGTGCGCCTGTTGACCCTGCAGACAGGGGTGGCCTCAATCGTTGAGTTCACTGTTCCGCATGATTCCCACGTCATTGGCAGCACGGTAGGCGGCATCGACTGGCCGGAAGATGCGACGTTGGTGGCAATCCTGCGCGACCACGCCCCCATCACGCCTACGCGTGATGACGTCCTGGATGGCGGCGACGAACTCTTCTTCGTCACCACCATCGCGGCCGAGGACGGCCTGAGGGCGCTGTTGTCACCAGGTTCCGACGACGGCCGGGAACCCCGTGACGATGCTGCCGAAGCAGCCGATCAATCAGCTGAGGACGACGGTTTCGACGGCTGAGGTGCCGGCTCGCCAGCAGGCTTAGTGACAAGCCACGCCACCCAGAGGCCCAGGATGTACAGCGGAGCTCCCATCAACAACCTGGTGGTTGCCAACGCCGTCAGTCCTGGCTCCCCCATGAAGTACAACGGCACCTGA
The DNA here is from genome assembly GCF_048595705.1 of Paenarthrobacter sp. TA1.8. NCBI lineage: Bacteria > Bacillati > Actinomycetota > Actinomycetes > Micrococcales > Micrococcaceae > Paenarthrobacter > Paenarthrobacter sp. TA1.8. The sequence continues at coordinate 1,937,763 of NZ_CP184287.1, read as the reverse complement.
ACCACCAGGCGGAGGGCAAGCACCGCCACTACGATCCACGTACCCAGGCTGTAGGCGCGGAGCCTTTCGGGGTCCTTTCGCCACTCAAGTCCCTCGTTGCGCACGAAACCGAACAAAAGCCCCGCAACCGGCCACTTGAGCACGATGGAAAGCACCATGCCCGCGATATAAGCGATGTTGGTGAAGAATCCGAGGACGTAGAAGTCCTCTGCCTTACCTGTGGTGTTGGCCAGCCAAGCGGAAATGCCCACGCCCACTACGCCTGCCAGCGCCTGCGTCAAAGGACGCCGCTGGATCAGCCGCACCACGGTGAAGACGGCGGCGGTAGCCAGCGCTGCGATGAGGGACAGTGTGAGATCGCGGGTGATGGTGAAGGCGACCAGGAAGACAAGTCCGGGGAGGATGCTCTCGGCGATACCCTGGACGCCGCCCGCTGACTTCAGCATATCCACGTGCCCCGCGCTGTTCCGGTGCAGACCGGCTTTTTCGGCATAACCCGCAGCGAGTTCAGACACACTCGGTGAGTCAGCACCGGGGCTGGCAGCACCTGGCTTGGCCTCTCCGGGCTTGGCAGCACCTGGCTTGGCCTCTCCGGGCAACGAAACTTCTTCCTGCGGCGGCGTCGGGCGCCCTGTGTCCTTCGGTTCTGATCCGTTGGCCACGGTCATAGGTGCTCCTGACGGGAAAGTATTTCGTATCGGGGATTGAACATGGCCGGAAGGCCATCAACCTGGGTTACCATGCCGTTCAAGCGAAGTTCCACACCGGCTTCAATGCCGGGGACCCGCGTCCTGCCCAGCCAGATCACGCGGAGACGGTCATAGGGCTTTTTTCCCCCGGAAGCGCGCTGGTCTCCCTGCCTCAGGGTATCCACCACCACAGCAGAGAAGAACGGCTGTTCGCTGGGCGGCTGATGAGTCACGGACTCGATGAAACCGGTACAAACGGCCCTGCCCCGCGCAGGAAGATCCCGAACTCCCTGCTCCGGGGGCCTCTGACCGGATGTTCCGCTGTGCCCGGAGGAATCAACCAATCTGGGTAATCTCCGGCCCTCGCTCCGGCTGCTGCATTGCGGGCTCTTCCGGGGGAACGGCGCCTTGGGGAGCGCCGGCCTGGCCCGGTACCGCAGCATCCTTGGGCAGGCGCAGCTGCAGCAATTCGCGGGGAGGCATCGGATTATCGCCACGGACCACCACGACCTTGCGGAACAGATCTTCCAGACCTGCTGCGGCATCGCGTTCCAAGGCAGCCTGCCCGCCAAGGACACCACGGAGGAACCATCGTGGCCCGTCCACGCCCATGAAGCGGGCAGCACGGAAGCCACGGCTGCCGTCAGTAGCTTCAGCGGGCAGTTTGGCTACCAGCTCCGTGCCGAAAGCTCCGGAAACCTCTTCGGTTTCTCCGCCTTGGCTCGCTACAGACTGATTAATCTGTTCACGGATCTCGTCCCAAAGGCCTTCGGAACGCGGTGCCGCAAACGCCTGGAGCTGCAAGCTGGAGCCGTTGAGGTCCATGGTCACAGCGACCACGCGTTGGGTGGCTTCTTCCACCTCAAGCCGCAACTGGAGACCTTCGGCCGGTGCGATCAGCAGTGCACCGAGGTCAACGTAGCCATCGCGGCTTTCGATCTCGTCTATGTCCAAGGGACCTTTGCCGAGCCGGAAGTCACCGGGTGTGCCGGACCCGCCTGATACGGAGTCTTGTGCCTCGGCACCCGACTCATCGACGGTGCCGGCGGTGTCCGACCGCTCGTCCTTGGACTTCTTGCCGCGCCCAAAAAGCATTGGGTTTTCTCCTTAGTAGTGGTCTATCCCCAAGTAAACCGCAACCACGTTAAACCGCGCTAAACCGCGCCAATGCGTCAGGCGTTGGTCTGCGGCACACTCCGGTTCCAGTAGTTTCTTAGGCCTTCGGTGCGTTGAAGCCGCCCGTGGACCCGAAGCCGCCGGTTCCCCGAACGGAATCGGACAGTTGGTCAACAGATACGAACCGCGCGTACTCGACGCGCTGAATCACCATTTGTGCAATTCTATCGCCGCGTTTGAGGTCAATCGCATTTTTTTGGTCGGTGTTCAGGAGCGTGACCGCGATCTCGCCGCGGTAACCGGCGTCCACAGTGCCAGGAGCATTGACCACCGTGAGGCCATGCTTGGTTGCCAGTCCGGACCGGGGATGGATCAGGGCCACGAATCCGTCCGGCAGCGCTATGGAGACACCGGTTGGAACCAGTTTTCTTTCGCCGGGGGCAAGGTGCACGTCCTCGCGGGCACGGAGATCGGCACCCGCATCGCCAGGGTGCGCGTAGGACGGTGCTTCCAACCCGGCGTCGAGCATTTTCAGCTGCACCTCCAAAGTGGGGGCGCCGTACGCTGCCGTGCTTTCGCCATTATCCGCGACTGCGGAGGTTGCCTCTGTACTGAATACTGCGGTCTCGTTGCTCACAGTGATTCATTCTACTGGGACCTTCCGGTACAAGGCCCGGTCGGTCCGGGGCGAAGCCCGTTGCCGATGCCCGATAAGCTGGACCCATGCCTACGCCTGACCAGTCTTCCCCTGTGCCTGCCCGGAACACCCCTTCGGCCTCAGAGGTCCTGTACACCGAGAAGCTGTGGCCGTCCGTTTGGATCTGGGTTGTGGTTGTGGGCCTCTCCGGCGCAGGCGTCCTGATGTTTGGTCCCATCAGCGCGGCAGCCGGCATCACCGCCGCCTTGGTGCTGCTGGCCATCATGACCATCATGTTGGTGCTCTCTACGCCAACCATCACGGTCACCGCTGACACCGTCAGGGTGGGTCGTGCGAGCATCGACCGGAAGTACGTAGGTTCCGTCCAGGCGTTCAAAAAAGGCGAAGCCACCGCTGAGCGGGGTCCACGCCTGAATGGACTCGCCTACATGTGCTTCCGCGGCTGGATCGATCCGGTCGTCAAGATTGAAATCACGGACCCTGCAGACCGGACCCCATACTGGCTGGCATCCTCGCGCCGGCCCGATGAGCTCGTTTCGGCACTCACCACGCCACGGGTCTGACACCGGGACGCTGCGCCTAGCTTTCGCACTCGGTGCAGTACTGGTGCCCGTCCCGTTCAGCGGCTATCTGGGACCTGTGCTTCACCAGGAAACAGTTGAAACACGTAAATTCGTCAGGCTGGGGTGGCATGACCTGAATGAGCAGCTCTTCACCGGAAAGATCCGCGCCCGGCAACTCGAAGCCATCGGCAAGGTCGGTCTCATCGACGTCCACCGCGGAGGACTGCTTCCCCGACTGGCGCGTCTTGAGCTCTTCCAGCGAATCCTCGCTGACGTCTTCCTCGGTCTTTCGAGGGGCATCGTAGTCCGTGGCCATGGTCCTTCTTCGTCCTCCGTACCTTTTCCGGGATGGAAACCCGGCCGCAGGAACTTCCCTGTCGCCGGCTTATGGGTGCAAACGCCGGACGCCCCGGATTTGTGCCCGATCTCGGCCAGATTGTCCTCCCGCAGGCCCGAAATGTCCATAGATGCACTTTTGCTGTGGATTCGGTTGAAAAGCCTTCCGGAATGAACCGGGTTTCAGCGGAATATCACGGCACGCCCTTTGCCCTAGTAGGAAAAGCCCCCCGCGAGTGGCAGAGTTTCGAATGTCAGTTATGCCATGTGGTGGAGGGTGTTATGCAGGATCTACGACTGGTAGGCGTCCACGACGACGGCGGGCATCTGCTCTTGAGCGGCCCCGGTGGTGCGATGTTCCAGCTTCCGATCGACGAGGCCTTGAGGGCCGCGGCGAGCCGTACCCCTGCCCAGGTGGCCGCTCGCGCCTCCAACACGCCGATTTCCATGTCGCCCCGCGATATTCAGGCCCGGATCCGCAGCGGAGCCACGGCCATGGAAGTTGCAGAGCTTTCCGGCCTCCCCCTTGCCAACGTCCAACGTTATGAAGGCCCTGTGCTTGCAGAGCGTGAGTACGTAGTGCGACAGGCCCGAAACATCGAAGTTGCCGCCCCTGCTCCCGGGCATGACATCTACCGCTCCGCTTTCGGCGACAACCCGGCCACACTTGGCGAGATGGTTGATTACCGGCTTTCAGCGCACGGTATTGATTCCTCCTCCGTGGATTGGGATTCCTGGCGCCGCCCGGACGGTACCTGGACCGTCGTCGCACGCTTCGAAGCTGTCCCCGGCGCTCACGGAAGCATTGGCGAAGAACCGCCTGCCATGTGGACCTTCAGTCCCCAGCGCAAGTCGCTGCAGAATGCCAACCGTTGGGCCCAGCAACTCAGCGAACTTGAGCCGATGGACGGCCCGGTCCCGGCCCGGCGGCTTGCTGCCGTCTCGGACAGGCCGTTCGATTTCGAGAACGACGCCGAAACAGCAGCACGCGCGTCCGCGAAAGAATCCGACAGCCTGCTGGAAATGCTCCGTTCGCGGCGCGGACAGCGCCTTGGCGTGGATGAAGACGGCGACGACGCCTTGGCAGTCCTCTTGAGCAACGTTCCCGCAGCACACCCGCGACCCGGTGAGGAAATAGACGAGGCCGAGGCACCTGGTGTAACGGATGTCGAGCCGGTGGCTCCTGCTGCGGAAGAGCCCACACGTAAAGACGGGCGTCCTTCGATGATGTCCAGGCTAAGCCTCGCTCCGCGGCACTTCGAGTCGCCCGACGACGGCGACGACTCACTGAAGCTCCACAACGGAGTCAGCACAGACACGCGTGAAATTACGGTGGTAGCCAGCCCGCTTCGACCTGTGACTTCACTGGCAGGACGCAAGCCTGCAGGACTTGACGAACTCCTCGGCGGCAGCGGTAACCCGCAACCCCGCGCAGAAGACGAAGCCGACCGTGCGCAATCTTCCCAGGACGCCCGTCAGGACGAAATGCCTGCAGAGGACCAGAACGACGCTGACGTGCGTAAGGATGTGGATGCCCCTGCGGAACGCCAGCCGTCCCGCCCCAAGCGGTCCAGCATCCCGAGCTGGGACGAGATAGTTTTTGGGGCCCGCGGCGACTAGCCGCGCCTAAGGGCCCCTGCACCGGGCCAGAGGCACGCATCGACGTCGAACGGCAGCGGCTGGTCTGCGCCGGCCATCAGGTTGGCGCCATGAGCTGTGACACGCCTCATGTAGTGCCGGCGGCACAACGTCTCGTAACCCACTGCGTCAGCAGGACCTGCTTCTGCGGGCGGACTCCCAGCGGATGCACCCTCCGCAGGCCCGGCTTCGTCGCCGCTGTTTTGCGGGGCAACGTCGCCCACCATCACCTGGTCGCCCTCCACCACCATGATGCCGTTTACGGTGCGGGCGTTCTGCGTTGCCCGGCGGCCGCACCAGCACAAAGCTTCGACCTGCAGGACCTGCACTTTGTCAGCGAGTTCGATGAGCCGCTGCGAGCCAGGGAACAGTCTGGTCCGGAAGTCGGAAGTGATGCCGAACGCAAAGACGTCCACCTCCATCTCATCCACAACCCGCGCCAATTGCTCCACTTGGGTGGGCGAGTAGAACTGGGCCTCATCACAAATGAGGTAGTCCACCCGCAGTCCGTTGGTTCGCCGGGCCACCACTTCGTCCCAGAAATCGGTGTCGCCCACAACCTCCACGGCGTCGGTTTGCAGGCCCAGCCTGCTGGAGATCCTTGAATCACCTGCGCGGTCGTTGCAGCTGAACCGAACACCTCCGCGACCGCGTGCACGGTGGTTATGGTCCATTTGGAGGGCCAGGGTGGACTTGCCACAGTCCATGGTGCCTGAGAAGAAGACCAGCTCAGCCACGTTTGCCCTTCTTGCCGGCAGCGGCGAAGCACAGCAGTGGTACTTCGCGTTCGGCCTTGGTCAGTGAACCGTGCTGCCCTACAACCTCCAGGGCTGCCGGGCGGGCCCTCCGCGTGTCATAGAGGGCCAACGTGTCACGTGCGGCAATCATGACGTCGCCAATGCGCGGAGCCACCTCAGGGCGAACTGTGCCGAACAGCCCTGCATCCACGGCTTGCTCCCGCGTAAAGGCCCAGATCCTTTCGCCAAAGCGGTGACGCCATGCCTCAATCAGGGATTCCCGGTGGGCCGGAGTGGCATCCGGTTCAAGATAGAGGTGGACCATGCGCGGCTCCCCGGCAGTGTGGCGGACTCCTGCTACCAGCTTTTCATCAGCGGAGTAGTCGATTCTTTGGGATTCCGGGACGTCCAACATGCCGTGATCGCCGGTCACCAGAATGGTGGTGCCGGCGGGCAGCGTGGCAGACAGCCTCTTGACCGTAGAGTCGAGCTCTTCGAGTTGGTGCTCCCAACGATCCGACTGGCAGCCGTAGCGGTGGCCTGCTTTGTCCAACTCGTTGGCGTAGAAGTACATAAGGGAACGTCCACCACCGGACATAGCCTCAGCGGCGGCGGCGGTGCGGGCATGCAGCGTGGTGCCGCCGACGAAGCGGCTTCCCCGGAGGGCAGCCTGTGTCATCGGGGAATTTCCGAACTGAGGCAGGCTGACGGTCACGACGTCCAGCTCTCCGGCAAGCCGCTCAAAGACCGTCGGGTGAGGCTGCCACTGTGCAGGGTCCACTTGGGAATCCCAATTGCCCAGGAGGTTCACTACTTTGTCCTGGTCGGGATCGAGGACGTCATAGCCCACCATTCCGTGCTGGCCGGCCGGCAAACCGGTGCCGAGGCTCGCGAGGGATGCCGCAGTGGTGCTGGGGAAGGCGGCGTCTACCCACGTGGGAACGTTGCGTTGTCCCCCGGCCATGACTGTCCGGAGGAAAGGCGTGTGGGAGGACTTCTGCTTCAAGAGGGCACGGCCGAGGCCGTCGGCAAGGACCACGCAGACACGCTGCGCTGGCGGCAGCTGCAGGTGGTTGGTGAAGCCCGGCATGCCCAGGGATGCGGCAGCGCTGGTCAGGACTTCCGCTATGGACTTGCTTCCGAAAAGCGGGGGCGATGGGAGGTCAGCGGCCGGGTTGGTCCCCGAAGACGTGCTCACCGGGTTCTGTGCGGTTTCCCTCAACGCTGGTGTCCGCGGCTGAGGCGGTTGCTGAAGACGCCCGAACGCGGCCTCGGTGCAGGGATGCTGGCGTGTTGGGCCGGGGAAGGATTGCCCGTGTTGACCGCACGCAGCGCACGGGCAAAAATCTTGGCGTCCTGGACCGCTTGGAGTCCGTCCGCCTCAGCGCTGATCCGCAGGACGATATCTTCCTGGGCGATGGTTCCGCTGTAGCCATGATCGGCCTCGCACTGGGGATCCCCGCAGCTCGCCGGCCCCATGTCCAGGCGCTGCCCGCCGGACCATGCTATGGACAAGGTCATCTCCCGGACAGGATCGGACGGCTTGTAGTCCTGGGGTTGCGAATACATGTAGCTAAGGACCACCGAGCGGATCTGGGCCACGGGTACAGACTCAGTGGAGACTTGGGCAACGATCTGCTCTCCGGCCTCATCCAGCTGCTGGTCATCAACGTGAGTGATCACCAGCATGTCCTCCGTGAGCACCAGCACAGTGATGTGCCTGCGGACCTCGGCACGGTCGAAATGGGTCTCCAAGTGGACCAGGTGGGAGAGGCACTCCCGGCCATCCAGGGCGTCATCGACGACGTCGGCCACCAGCCGTGGGTAGAAACCTGCCTGCTGCAGCGCCTGGTCCAGGCTCTGTCCCTGCGAGCTGTGATGATGGGAGGTGTGGTGCCCGGCGTTGGACGGACGGGATTGAGGCGTCGGAGACTGGGTGCTCATTCCCCCATTTTCACAGATCGCTTGGTGACTACCTAACCGCGAGGTCCAGTCCTGTGGCTAACCCCGCATCGCGCGCCGGGCACTGTCCGTGCGCTGTGCCGCATTGCCGATCCATACATCCGCGCCAAGGATGGTGGCACCCGAGGGCCCCGCCAGTACGGGGTTGAATTCCACCAACGCGATTCCTGGATGATCATCTTTTAGCTTGGCGAGCCGGGCCGCAATGTCCTCCAGAGCTTCAACATCCACGGCGGGCAGGCCTTGGTAGCCGAACAGTTTTCGGGACGCCCGTGGCGAGCGGATGACATCGTGCAGGTCCGCAGCTGATAGCGGCGGGACCCGATGCGCCCAGTCGTCCAGCAGGTTCACGGCATCCCCGGCCAAGCCGAACGACAGGACCGGCCCCAGCAAGGGGTCCTCCATGGCACGGAAGGTGCAGGCCTGCCCCACCGGCGCCATGGCCTGCACCTCAAGCGAGGGCGATCCATAAGGTTCCAAAGCACGGCGCATTTGGGCGATGTTTTGACGAAGGGATTCGGCGTCCTGAATATCCAGCCGAACGCCTCCGAGGTCCAGCCGGTGCCGCAATGCGGGATCCGTGGTCTTGAGGACCACGGGCCATCCCACAGTCTCCGCGGCCTGCACCGCCTCGTCAGGGGTACCAAATCCGAGAGTCGGCACCACATCAATCCCGTAGCCCGACAGCAGTGCGGCGGCTGCACCAGCGTCGAGCTTCCTGATCTTTTCGCCCGTGACGCCGGCCAGCATCGCGTTCAGCGTTTCCCTGGTGCCGTCGACATCGCAGCCGTCGGGCTCCACGAAAAGCCCTTGGTCACGGTCGCGCCACTGCGCGTAACGGACGATCGCCGCCAGGGCCGCCACGGCGGCACCGGCATTGGAGTAGCACGGCAGCACAGGCTTGCCCGCTCCGCCCACCATGCCCTCGACTTGCACGGAGGGATCCAGGATTCCGGTGAAGGCCGCCACCACAGGCTTTCCAGCCTCGGCAGCGCATTCGGCGAGGACGCCCGCGAGTGATTCCACGGTAAGCCCGCGGGCCGGGAGGAGGGCCGCCACAACGGCGTGCACGGAGTCGTCCGCGAGGCTTTCCTGCAGACTTGCCCGAAGTGCAGGAAGCGCCAATGACATACCGGCGTCCAGATCAATGTCCGTCACAAGGCGGCCCACATCCAACCCAAGGGGTCCGGCACTGTCGGCCACCACTTTGGCCAGCGCGACGGAATTTGAGTAGACGGCTACGCCCGGTCCTTTGGGCAGCTCCTGGGAGGACGCGATCTGGGCAATGTCCATGAGTTGTTCGATGGTCTCAACCCGGATCACGCCTGCCTGCCGCATCATCGCGTCCACTGCCGCGGATGGCGCCTGGGTGGTGCGAACCTCGTGCCCGGGCGGCAGGCTGAGGCCGGTGACATCGGACTTGGCAACGATCACGGGTTTGTTGCGGGACAATCTGCGCGCCAAGCGGGAGAACTTGCGGGGGTTGCCGATGGACTCAAGGTAGAGGCCCACGGCGGAGGTATCGGCGTCGTCCTCCCAGTACTGCATGACGTCGTTGCCGGAAACGTCGGCGCGGTTTCCTGCGGACAGGAACGATGACAACCCCAGCCGGCGGCGGCTGGCGGCTGCATAAACCGCCACACCCACGGCAGCCGATTGGCTGAACAAGCCCAGGCTGCCCCTCGGGGGCATCGCGGGGGCCATCGAAGCGTTTAATGAGACCGCCGGGTGCGTATTCAGGATCCCGAGGGATTCCGGGCCAATGACGCGCATTCCGTTCGCCCTGGCCCGCCGCACCAACTCGTGCTGGCGGGCGAGTCCCCGCTCGCCGTCGTCGGCAAATCCGGCGGTGGCCACCACGATGCCTTTGACGCCCGCAGCGGCGCAGTCGTCCACTACCTTGGGCACTTCCTCGTAGGGAACAGCGACGATGGCCAGTTGCACCGGCCCCGGGATCTCGGACAAGTTTCCGAACGAGATCATCCCGGCGAGTTCGAATGCCTCCGGGTTGACGGCGTAGACCGGACCTTTGAAGCCGCCTTCAATAATGTGCTCCAGGAGCTGGTAGCCCACCGTCCCCCACTTGCGGCTGGCACCGATGACAGCCACCGACGACGGCGACAACAGGTCCCGCACGCTGCGCGCCTCCGCGCGGTGCTCGCGGGACTCCATGACGGCCCGCGATTTCTCCGTGGGATCGATGTTGAATTCAACGCTCACAACGCCGTCGTCGAATTGTCGTTTGACGTCGTAGCCGGCGTCGGCAAAGACCATCAGCATCTTACGGTTGTCCGGCAGGACCTCGGCCGTGAAGCGGCGGATGCCGTTTTCCCGGGCGGCAACCGCCAAATGCTCCAAGAGGATGGAGCCGATTCCACGTCCCTGGTGTGCATCGGAAATGTTGAAGGCAACCTCGGCCTCGGTGGGATCTTCAAGCCTGTCGTAGCGGCCAATCCCCATGATTTCGCCGCCGATGGTGATGACGAACGCCACGCGGTTGATGTGGTCCACTTCCGTGAAGCGCCGAACCTCCTTGCCGGAGAGCTTTGGCTTGAAAGAGAAGAACCTCATGTAGATGGAGGCCTGCGACTGACCCGCGTGGAACGCCTGCAAAGCATCGGCATCTTCGGGTCGTATTGGCCGAAGGTGGGCTGTCCCGCCGTCGCGCAGCACGACATCAGCTTCCCAATATTCCGGATAAATGCCGACGCCGGGCTGATCCACCATAGGCTTAGCCTAGCTAAAACATCCGCAGTACATCTTTAAGGATCCACCGACCCCATGGCCCGCAGCCAAAAATCCGCACGCACAGCCGAGCCCCTCGGCGATTTCACCGAGAACATCGTCGACATCGACGTCACGTCCGAGATGGAAGGCTCCTTCCTGGAGTACGCCTACTCGGTGATTTACTCGCGTGCCCTCCCGGACGCCCGCGACGGACTGAAGCCCGTTCAACGGCGCATCCTGTACATGATGTCCGACATGGGCCTCCGCCCGGATCGAGGACACGTCAAGAGCGCCCGCGTGGTGGGCGAAGTCATGGGTAAGCTCCACCCGCACGGCGACACCGCCATATACGACGCCATGGTGCGCATGGCGCAGGATTTTTCCCTGCGCCTGCCCCTCATCGATGGTCACGGCAACTTCGGATCGCTCGACGACGGCCCGGCAGCACCGCGTTACACAGAGGCACGCTTGGCGGCCGCCGCGTTGACCATGACGGACCACCTGGACGAAGACGTGGTGGACTTTGTCCCCAACTACGACAACCAGCTGACGCAGCCGGATGTGCTCCCCGCCGCTTTCCCCAACCTGCTGGTCAACGGCACCACGGGCATCGCTGTTGGTATGGCCACGAATATGCCTCCGCACAACCTGGTGGAGGTCATCGCCGCTGCTCGTCACCTGATCGCCAACCCCGGTGCCACGTTGGACGAGATCATGCGGTTCATCCCGGGGCCCGACCTCCCCACAGGTGGCCGCATCGTGGGATTGGACGGAATCCGTGACGCTTACGCCACGGGGCGTGGATCCTTCAAGACCCGCGCCAAGGTTGAAGTGGAACAGCTGTCCGCCCGCCGCACCGGCCTGGTGGTCACTGAGCTCCCCTACATGGTGGGCCCGGAAAAGGTCATCGAGAAGATCAAGGATGCCGTCAACTCCAAGAAGCTGACCGGCATCAGCGACGTCGTTGACCTCACGGACCGCAATCACGGCCTCCGCCTGGTCATCGAGTTGAAGAACGGCTTCAATCCCAACGCCGTCCTCCAGCAGCTGTACCGCTACTCGCCCATGGAAGATTCCTTCGGCATCAACAACGTCACCCTGGTGGACGGCCAGCCGCAGACGCTGGGCCTCCTGCAGCTGCTGCAGGTGTACGTTGAACACCGCCTCAATGTGGTGCGCCGCCGCACGTCCTTCCGCCTGGGCAAGAAGAAGGACCGCCTCCACTTGGTGGAGGGCTTGTTGATCGCGATTGTGGACATCGACGAAGTCATCCAGATCATCCGTTCTTCGGACGAGGCTTCGGCCGCGCGTGAACGCCTCATGTCCATCTACGACCTCACCGAAATCCAGGCCAACTACATCCTGGAACTGCGCCTGAGGCAGTTGACCAAGTACTCCCGCCTTGAGCTGGAGAAGGAACAGGACGAACTCCGCCGCGAGATCGAGGCCCTGGAGGCCATCCTGGCTTCGGATGAACTGCTCCGCGATCTTGTCTCCGGTGAGTTGGCCGTGGTCGCCGAAAAGTACGGCACCCCCCGCCGCACGGTCCTCTTGGAGTCAGAAGCCGTCTCCCCCACGGTGGCTGCGGCCCTGGCAGCGTCAGTACCCGGGCCGAAGGGCAAAGCCGCAGCGCTACCCTTGGAAATTCCGGACGACCCCTGCTGGGCCCTGCTGAGTGTCTCCGGACAGATCGCCCGGACGTCCAACCAGGAACCGCTGGCCGAATCGGGCCCCCGGACCAAGCACGATGTCTTCCGCTCAGTGGTCAAGACCACTGCCAGGGGAGAAATTGGTGCGGTCACATCCCAAGGCCGCATGCTGCGGCTCCAAGTGATGGACATGCCCGTGTTGCCTCCGGTCTCCGGTCTCCCCAACTTGGCCGGCGGCGTCCCCGCCAAGGACTTCATCACCTTGCTCAAGGGTGAAACCCTGGTTGCCTTCGTCCCCCTGGACTCCGTCCTCGCCATCGGTACGGTCCAGGGCGTGGTCAAGCGTGTTCAGCCGGACTACCCGCTGAACCGTGAAGACTGGGAGATCATCGCCCTGAAGGACAAGGACTCGGTGCTCGCGGTGGAACCGGCGCAGGAGGACAACGTCGACCTTGTCTTCGTGACACGGCAGGCCCAATTGCTTCGATTCAGTGCCTCCAATGTCCGCCCCCAAGGACGTACGGCCGGTGGCATGGCCGGCATCAAGCTTGCGGCCGGCGACGAAGTGATCCACTTCGGTACCGTTCGCGCGGACGACCCTGCCGCCGTCGTGGTGACCATTGCCGGAACGAACGGCGCCTTGCCGGGGACGGCACCGGGAACTGCGAAGGTGACCGCTTTCGAGGAGTACCCCGTGAAGGGCCGGGCCACCGGCGGGGTGCGGGTCCACCGTTTCCTCAAAGGCGAGGACACACTGCTCCTGGCCTGGGCAGGTCATGGTCCGGCGAAGGCTTCCTCAACAGCGGGCGTCGCAAGGGCACTTCCCCACGAACATGGCCGCAGGGATGGATCCGGCGTTCCGTTGTCCCAGCCCGTGGAAGCCATCGGTCCGAGCATGGCATGGGCTGACGCCGCGGAATAACGCGGAATAATCACGGGGTACCCGAACTGCACGGCAAAGGCCGGGGGTTACAGACCTCCGGCCTTTGTGCTGCCGTGGCTGTGAAGCCACCGCACGGGCTAGCCGGTTTGGTTGATGCTCAGTATGTTTCCCTCACTGTCGAGGAACCATGCTGCGGCGCTTCCATCAGGCATCGTAGCGATGCCGTCTTCAGTCTTCAGGCCCGGGAAGTCGTAGTCTTCGAACTTGACTCCCTTGCCGCGCAGCTCCTGCACTGTGGCCCGGACATCGCTGACCGTCCAGCCCATCTGGGTATTCTTGGCAGTCCCTGCATTGGACGTCTGATAGACAAAGAATCCGGTTCCATCGCCACACCTGTACTGGAGGTTGTCGTCGTCGTCCGGATTTTCGGGTTCCAGTCCGAGTTTTTCGCTGTAATACGCGCGTGCCCGGGCTATGTCCTGTGCCGGTAGGACGGCACCAACCTGCTGATCCTTGAGCATTGTTTTCTCTTTCCGGCTCTCCCCCCGGAACGAACTTTACTCTTGGCAGGGTCCGTAAGTAATTGAAAAACGACACCATATTTCGTGGGCTGTAGAGGGGCCCGCGCAGGTTCAGCTTAGACTGGCCGCATGCCGATCATCCCCGATGAAAAAGACTGGACCTGGGTGCTCTCACAGCCCTGCCCCGAGTGCGGTTTCGACCCCGCAACGGTGACCCCTTCCACGGTGCCCGGCACCGTCCTGAACATGCTTCCCCGGTGGCGGGCCGTGCTGCGCCGGGAGGATGTAGCAACACGTCCCAACGACCACACATGGTCCAACCTGGAGTACGCCTGCCACGTCCGGGACGTCTTCAGCCTCTTCGATCAGCGCCTGAACCTGATGCTCACCGAGGATGACGCCCGGTTTGCCAATTGGGACCAGGACCAGGCCGCGATCGACGGTGAGTACGGTTCCGCTGATCCCCGCACGGTGGCCGACGAACTGGCGGCAGAGGGCAACGAGATTGCCGAGTCCTTCGCCCGCGTCACTGAGGATGATTGGCAACGCACCGGAACGCGCAGCAACGGATCCTCATTCACCGTGCTGACGTTCTCCCAGTACTTCCTCCACGACGTTGTGCATCACCTTCATGATGTGGACGGCTAAAAACTAGAGCATCTTCTCCCACGTCATACTGCGGTTTACTGGCGCATAACCCATGCCCAAGTAGAGTTCCAACGCCCCCGTGGGGTTGGCCGAGTCCACGTCCAGTGAGGCCACGTCCATTCCCGCCGAGACGTAGCGCTGCATGGCATCGGCGAGCAGTGCTTGGGCTATGCCCCGACCGCGATAGGCCCGCCGCACGCCAAGGAGCTCTGTGTAGCCTTCCTTGAAACCGCGATCGGCGGCAGAGTCGGGATCAAAGCTGGTTAGCTGGTATCCGGCCACCTCCCCCGTGCCGGAATCAATAACCACCGCACTGAGATCGTGCCGGGCCGTCGGTTCCTCAATGGTGAAGCGCCACGCTTCTTCATCCCGTGGCTCGCTCCCCCAGTGGTCCCTGAACGCATCGTTATGGGCTTGGCGCACGGGTTCAAAGAGCGATGGATCCAGCGTCCTGAGCTCAAGTCCCGCACTCAGGGGCGCCACGGGCAGTTGCTGGGACAGGGGCCGGTGCATTTCGTTGAACCAGCGCACAGCACCGTAGCCGTGACCCATCAGGAGTGTTGCCTGGTGCTCGTGCTGTTCCTCCGTCTGGATGCGGAGACGCGGCGGTGCTGTGGTGTGTCCGGCAGCTTGATCGGACTCGAACCGGGAGCGTACTTGTCCTTCCTGCCACATCAGCACTGCAGAGCCGATGCCCCGTTGTTGCCATTCCGGGTCAACGCACGCCATTCCGGTGGCTTTGTCGCCCTCGGGATTCTTGGCGATTCGGCCGTAGGCACGCGCCACACCGTCGGAGTCGATGCCCAGCAGCGTGCTCGTTTCCGCCGGGTTCTTGGTCGACTCCAGGATGTGGACCAGGTCGCCGCGCTTTTCGTACCAGACGGGATGTTCGACGGCGGCCGTCCGGGCAATCAGGCCCGCCCAGTTCCCGAGGTCTTCCATGGTGGCTGGTCGCCAGCTCAGGCCGGTTGCAACGGCGTCGGGCATGACTTGGCGTGCGGTTTCGAAAGGCATGCCAACAGGCTACTGAGGAGTAGACCTTCCCACCAGTTCCGCCGCGCCCGGGCTTCGCTTCCCGGCACCCTGGGTTGCAGGCAACTCCAGCCGCCCATCTGCCGGATCAATATCGTCCGGATTATGCGTGACCAGGACAACGGTGACGTCCTTGAGTCCATTGCGCAGAATGGCCATCATTTCCCGCGCCGAGCCCGCATCCAAGTGGGCCGTAGGTTCGTCAAGCAACAAGACGGTGGCTCCGGTCAGGAGCGTCCTGGCCATGGCAAGCCGCTGACGTTCGCCGCCGCTCAGGAAAGAACCGCCAGGGCCGATACGGGCATCGAGCCCTTCCGGCAGTGCCGCCACGACTGAATCAAGCCCGACGTCGGCCAGCGCATTGCGCATCTCTGACTCGCTGGGCTTCGCTGCAGCCGGGCGGCTCAGCAGGAGGTTGCCGCGGATAGTGGAGTCGAACAGGTGTGCCTCCTGGGGGCACCACGCAGCTTTGCCGGCGAGCTTCACAGTTCCTTCTGTCAGGGGCAGGAATCCGAGAAGTACCGAGAGGAGCGTGGACTTCCCTGCACCGGAGGGGCCGGTCACGGCAAGCCATCGGCCGGGCTCGGCAACAGCATTCACACCGGAAAAGACGTTCGGGCCACCCGGCCAGGACGCTGACGCACCCCGCAACTCCAGTCCCGCCCGGCCGGGCCGATCAGGCAGGCGACGCGTGCCGCCGTCGTGCTCTTCCGCTTGGCTCCCTGGGGTGGGGGTGTCCAAAGCGCCGGATGCTGCCACGCGGCCGAGCACGGCTGCGAGCGCCGGGGCTTGGCGCACAGCGGACACGATGCCACCAAAGGGTTCAACCAGGGCTAGTTGCATGAGGACAATGACAGCTGCCAGTTCCGCTGCGACAGTGCCGTTCAGTACGGCGGGTGCACTCAGGACGCCCGCCCACAAGGCGGCCATCGAGCAAGCCAGGACAATCACTGCCTGGCCGAGCCCTTCAGCCCATGCCGACCGTTGTGCAGAGAGGGTGGCGGTGCGGTCTTTGTCGCGCAGTGCACCGAGGACAGGCTCCCCCACCCCGTTGGCACTCAGTTCCGCACGGGCATCGAGGGCTGCGGCCACTCCCCGAAGCACCACTGAACGCATCTGCTGTTCAGCCTTGGCGGCGTTCCTGTCAGCCAGGACCGCAAGGGTCGGGGCAAGGACCAGGCCGACGACGGCGGCTGCCACCACCGCCGGCAGGGCAGCCGGCAAAACGATTGCTGTAGCGAGGATCGACGCGGCCCCGACTCCAAGGGCAGTTACGGGAGGGAGGACAACCCTGGGCAGAAGATCGCGGAGGGTGTCCACGTCGTCCACGATGGAGCCCAACACGTTGCCGCCTTGGAGGAGGCGCCGGAGGGACAGCGCCCTGCGGCTCAGCGATGCCCACAGAGCACCGCGGAGCCGGGTCATCGCAGCGAAGACAGCATCATGGGTCAAGAGCCGCTCGCAATAACGCAGAACGGCCCTTCCTATACCGAAGAACCTGACTCCGACGATCGCGCCGAGCAGGTAGAGAATGGGCGGTTGTTCGCTGGCGCGGATAATCAGCCACCCGGACAGACCTGACAGTGCCACTGCGAAGAGGGCGGCCAGGACGGCCACGACACCTGCGGCAAGGAACTTCCAACGTACGGGTCGCAGAGCCCGCAGGAGACCATGCAGGCTGCTGGTCGTGGGAGCGGGCGGGAGGCCGCGTTGGGGACTGGCTTCCTTCGCTGGGACTGTAACAACCCCGCCACGGGTACCGCGCGGACTGCTCGCCCCGGCCACTATGGGCACCGAGGTCCCCTGGCGGTGCTGGTGCTGCTGCCCTACGGGTACCAGGTGGTCGGCGAGCGCCCGGGTGGCGGCGTCGTGGGCCACCAGGATCACGGTGACGTTGCCACGAAGCGACTCTATGGCGCGACGGACCACGCTGGCGGAGTATTGGTCCAGATGGGCGGTGGGCTCGTCGAGCAACAGGACCGTAGCGCCTGCTTCCACGCGGGCCAGTCCACGGGCGAGGGCGATCCGCCGCAGCTCTCCGGGGCTTAGTTCCGCTGGGTTCCTGGCAGCCAGGTGCTCTGCAGAGGCCTTCCGAAGGACACGGGTGACGGCCTCGGAGAAGTTCCCCTTGTACCCGTCAAGATAGAGTTCAATCTCTTTCTGCACAGTTTCGGTGGCCATGACAGGGTGTTGCGGAACCCACGCCACTGTCCCTGGGTCCGCACCGGTGATGGTCCCTGTGACCGAGGCGCCCGGCCCTTGGCCGATGAGCCCGGCGAGGACACCCAGGACTGTGCTCTTCCCGGAGCCGCTGTCGCCGTCGAGGGCCGTAACGCGCCCGGGCGCGGCAGTGAAGCTGAGGGGCCCGACGGCGGCTGCTGACCTTCCGTGGTACGTCACGGACAATCCGCTCACAACTACCCCGGCCTGCGCAGTGTTGGAAGGCTCATGATCCTGCAGGCGCTCGTGTGCGGGGGCATCCAGTACGGCGTTGGTGGTTTCGAGGGCTGCCCTGCCGTCATCGCTTGCGTGGTGGGCGGTGCCGAGTTCCCGCAGCGGAAGGTAGCAATCCGGGGCCAGGATCAGTGCCAGGAGACCGGCTTCAAGGGCCATGTCGCCATGCACCAGCCGTACGCCGATGAATACAGCCACTACGGCCACGGAGATCGTCGCTATGAGTTCCAGGGCCAGCGCGGAAAGGAACGCCGTGCGAAGTGTGCCCATGGTCCGGGTCCGGTATTGCTCGGAGATATCTTCCAGGGCTGCGCGCTGTTCGGTGGCACGTCCCAGACCCACCAGGACGGGAAGGCCTTTGGCGAGTTCAAGGATGTGGCCGGACAGTTTCCGGAGCGTGCTTTGCGCCTCCCGGACGGTGTCTTCGGTGTGCCTGCCGATGAGGACCATGAACAGCGGCACCAGTGGAACCGTCAGGACGATCACCACAGCACTTACCCAGTCGGCGAAGAGGATCCGGGCTCCGATCAGGAGCGGGACCGTAGCGCAGTTCACGATCGCAGGCAGGTATTGGGTGTAGTAGTCGTCCAGTGCGTCCAGGCCCCGCGTGGCAAGGATCGCCAGGCCGCCGTCGTTCATTCCAGCTACGGGCGACGAAACGCCGTCGGACAGCGAGCGCCTCAACAGCCGTGCCCGCAGTTCCTCTTTGACGCCCAGCGCAGCCCGTCTGGAGGCAACGCCTTGGCCCCACACCGTCAGCGACCTGAGGACCGCTCCCACCGCGCCCCAGATCAGCCCGTTGTTCCAGTCCGCCGGGCCGGAGTTCCCTGCCCCGGACGTTAGTCCGGCCAGCATCCCCGCCACAGCCTGGGCCATGAGCACCAGGGACAGTGCTTTGAGGGTGGACATCAGGCCAAGGGCGTAGAGCGCCGATCGCGTGGCTGGGCCGGTAGGGAACACGGGTTTCATGGGGCGGCTATTCTCCCGATTTGCGTGGTGTGGCCGGCGAGCTGTCCTTGGGGATCATCACCTTGGCGGCGATGGCTGGCAGGAACCCGTGGGCTTCGGGGATGTGGGCCGCGCTTACGCGCCTCCGGAACACCCAGTACGTCCATGACTGGTAGGCAATCACGAGTGGCAGGCCAACGGCTGCAACGATGCTCATGAGGCCCAGCGTGTAGTCCGAGGACGAGGCATTGGAGATGGTCAAGTTGAAGGCGGGATCGATCGTGGAGGGGATGACCACCGGGAAGGCAGCTCCGAAGATCGAGGCAGTGGCGCACACAATGAACGCGCCGAGGGCGCTGAAGGCGCGTCCTTCAGACCCGGCTCGGGCCAGCCGCCACGCCAGGACCACTGCGACGATAGCTGCTGCCACCAAGGCCCAGGTCCAGGGCTTGCCGCTCAGGAACTGGACGACCACCATCCAGCCGAACATCGGCAACACCGCGAACGGCACCAGTCGAATGAACCAGCGGCGGGCGCGATGCCGCACGTCGCCGTCGGTCTTAAGGGCAAGGAACGCCAGT
This sequence comes from Paenarthrobacter sp. TA1.8, assembly GCF_048595705.1. Taxonomy (NCBI): domain Bacteria; kingdom Bacillati; phylum Actinomycetota; class Actinomycetes; order Micrococcales; family Micrococcaceae; genus Paenarthrobacter; species Paenarthrobacter sp. TA1.8. The sequence continues at coordinate 1,918,621 of NZ_CP184287.1, read as the reverse complement.
GCGTGTACCAGGGCAAACGCCACCACACCGAAACCGCCAAGGAGTGCGTAGCCGCTGAACCAGGACATTGGGCCACCGACGCGGTCCCCATTGGCATTCAAGGGCAGGCCCGTGGTGGTGAGCGCCAAGGCTGCGCCGATGCCGAAGGCAGCCCCGAAGGATCCGATCGCGATCGCCCAGTCCCAGCGGTTGCGCCACCGCTCGGAGTCCACCTTGCCCCTGTATTCGAAAGCGACTGCCCGGAAGATCAAGGCGGCCAGGACAGCCAGTAGCGGGAGGTAGAGGCTGGAGAATAGCGAGGCGTACCAGAGAGGGAAGGCTGCGAAGGTGGCACCGGCTGCGGTGAGCAGCCACACCTCATTGCCGTCCCATACCGGGCCGATGGTGTTTAGCAGCACGCGGCGGTCGGTGTTGTGGCGGGCAAACAGCTTCATGAGCATGCCGACGCCGAGGTCGAAACCCTCCAGGAAGAGATAACCGGTCCACAACACGGCGATGGCCACGAACCAGATGGTTGGCAACAGTTCCATTGTCAGTACCCCTTAGCCTTTAGTAGGCGAATGCCAGGACGTCGTCGCCGGACTTGTCCGGTCCGGTGCCGTCGTCGTTCTTGTCATGTTGGTCGTCGGAGTCCTGCGCGTGGCCCAGTTCGGGCATCGCCGAGGCCACGCCGCCGCGGATGTACTTGACCAGGAGCTTCACCTCCACCACCAGCAGCACGGCATAGATGGCGGTGAGGACTACCAGCGAGGTCATGAGCTCTCCTGCGCTGACCCCCGGAGATACCGCGGCAGCGGTGAACATGAAGACCTGGTCGATTCCGTTCATGTCAGGGTTGGGGGCCACCACGAACGGCTGCCTGCCCATTTCGGTGAAGATCCAGCCTGCGGCGTTGGCGCCGAACGGTGCGAGGATCCCCAGGACGGCAAGACGCATGAGCCATTTTGACTCGGGAACCACGCCCTTGCGGGTGACCCAGAGGGCCAACAGTGCGGCGAATGCGGCGAGGCCACCGAAGCCGATCATCATGCGGAAGCCCCAGTAGGTCACTTCCATGACAGGCACGTATTGGATTTCCTGTCCGGCGCGCTCACCGTACAGGGGGTTGTCCGGCAGGTGGGTGCCGTACTTCTCCTTGTACTCACCCAGCAGGCTGTTCACGCCCTTGACCTCGGTGGTGAAGTCGCCCTTGGCCAGGAAGGAGAGGATGCCGGGTACTTCGATGACAGCCACGATGTCGTCGCAGTTGGTGGCACCGAGGTTGCCGACGCTCAGGACCGAGAAGCCCGTGCCGTCATGGCAGGCAGCTTCCGCTGCGGCCATCTTCATGGGCTGCTGCTCGAACATCAGTTTGCCCTGGAGGTCACCTGTGATGGCCGTTCCTGCGAAGGAGATCATGGCCACCACTGCGCCAATTCGCAAGGATGTCATCCATACGGTGTAGTCGGCTTTGTCACGGCCCGGGATTGCGGCCTTGCCGGGAACCAGCTTGCCGTCCTTGCCCACCACATCAATGCCATCGTGGCGGCGGCGCCAGAGGTGGTACCAGGCGATACCCAACAGGAAGGCGCCCGCGACAGCCAGTGCACCGAACAGTGTGTGGGGCACCGCAACCAGTGCCGTGTTGTTGGTGAATACAGCCCAGGCATCGGTCATCACGGGCCGGCCATCCACCATCTCAACGCCCACGGGGTGTTGCATCCAGGAGTTGGCCACGATGATGAAGTATGCGGAGAAGACTGAACCAATCACGGCGATCCACAAGCACGCCAGATGGACGCCGCGCTTGAGTTGCTTCCAGCCAAAGATCCACAGTCCCAGGAAGGTGGATTCAACGAAGAAGGCCAACAGTGCTTCGAGGGCCAGGGGCGCACCAAAAACATCCCCGACGAAACGGCTGTACTCACTCCACGCCATGCCGAACTGGAATTCCTGGACGATGCCGGTGGCTACGCCCATGATGAAGTTGATGAGGAAGAGCTTTCCCCAGAACTTGGTCATCCGCAGGTACTCGGGCTTGCCGGTGCGGTACCAAATGGTCTGGATGATGGCCACTACCAGGCCGAGGCCAATGGTGAGCGGCACCATCATGAAGTGGTAGACGGTAGTGATACCAAACTGCCAGCGTGCGATTTCCAAGGCGTCCATGGCTGTCCTTTGTGCGGTGGACCGAAGTACGATGACCTTACTTCTACGTCACGTAGAAAACTTCTCTTCTACACAGTGTAGAACAAATGGAGGGAGACGAAACCCATTCTTCAAGTGGCGTAACCCACGCGCAAGGGATCGCTCATGGGCGCGGCGCGCCGATAGTTCTACCTCACGTAGAATGAAGCTCTGAAAAGCGGTAGATTTATTGTGGAATGTTGGATCATCGCTCCCGGCAGCAGCCACCCTGCACCGGGAAGCGGAAGGTAGGGACGTATAAATGGCAAGTCTTGGGGAACTGGAACGGGCAGTGATGGATCTGCTCTGGGCAGGCCAGGAGGCTGCAACCGCCAACACACTGCGCGATCTCCTGGCGCAGGATTCCGAGGCCGGTGACGGCACCGCGGGTCATCAAGGCAAGGATCTGGCCGTAACCACGGTCCTCACTGTGCTCTCACGCCTGGAAAAGAAGGGCCTGGTGGAGCGCGAACGCGGAACGCGGCCACACCGCTACCAAGCCGTCTCCAGCCGCGCCGATCACACCGCCGAACTCATGCACGAGGTCCTGGGCTCGGCTCCGGACCGCGAGGCCGTCCTGGCACGCTTCATTGGTTCCGTCACCGAAAGTGAAGCCGCTACCCTGCGCAAACTGCTCGGCTACAATTAGCCACTATGTTCTGGACCTCATACCTGCTTGCGGTCCTGGCAATCATTCTGGCGTGGCCAGTACCCGTACTCCTGTCGCGCGCACAGTGGCCGGCACGATCCCCCTTCACCGCCATGGTGCTGTGGCAAGCGATCGCCCTCGCTGGTGGCTTGTCCATGATCGGGGCCATGCTCGTTTACGGACTCGAGCCCATCGGGGACAACCTCATTGCGGGACTCAAGAGCCTGGCCGGGATGGTCTTCAACAACGAACCCACTACGGCGCTGGGCTTTTGGCACCTTTTTGCGCTCTCCGCAGCGGCACTGTTGACCGCCCACCTGGTCTTCACCCTGCTGCTGACCTATTACAAGATTGAACGCCAGCGGCGACGCCACCGCGAGCTGCTGGCCCTCCTGGCGTCACCGTCGGACGACGGCCCCGGCACCGTGGTGATCAACCACGACTCCCCCGTCGCCTACTGCCTCCCTGGCGGCGCCCGATCCGTAACGGTACTCTCCGACGGTCTGATGGCAGCACTTGAACCAGCTGAACTCCGGGCTGTACTGATCCACGAGAACGCGCACCTGTCCCAGCGCCACGATCTCCTCCTTTGGGCCTTTGCTGCCTGGCGTCAGGCCCTGCCATGGTTCCCCACCACCCGGCTGGCCCAGACCGCGGTGAACTCCCTGATCGAAATGCTGGCCGACGACGTCGCCCTCCGAACCGAAAGTAAGGGCACCCTGATCAAGGCCATCGCCATCGTCGCCAGCGGCACCACACAGCCCGCCCTGGACGGGCAGTCCGTCAGCGGGCGTCAGGCACTGGCCGGCAGCCAGGCACTCAGCGCAGGGGGCGCCGTCGTCGAGGGCAATGCAGTCAGCGCCACCGGCGGTGCCGACTCCCCACGCACGACGGCGTCACGCGTCAGCCGCCTGCTCTCACCCAAGCCTCCACTCACCAGGGCTGCGCGGGCACTGGTCCTGGCCGCCTCCGCCTTGCTGCTTGCGGTGCCCACTGCACTGTTGATCGTTCCGGGACTACTGGGCTGACGGATTGCCTGGCTTGACCGGCTACTGGGGCAGCGTCGCCTCGTACACCAAGGAGGCGTAGCCTTCCAAGGCCTCGGCACAGCGAGCCAGGTGCTCTGAGGCAACAGCCGCCTGCGGCAAATGAAGCACATCGCGCGACTTCAACTCCCTGTACCAGCGTCTCAAACGCTCCAGGCTTTGTTCTTCTTCCTCCAGTTCGGCGAAAGTGAACTTCTCCCTCGAGATCTCTTTGGCTATCTCCTGCTCAAATTTGCCGCAATCGGCCGTGAACTCGTTCCACTCCTCCAGCCGGGCAGCTTCGAATGCGCTGCGGAACGTGTCCGCGCCTGCGCCCCGGGGCGCAGCGTCCACCAACGTCCAGGAACCATCGCCCTTTGCCACCAGTGCCGAAGCTCGCGCGAGGCCTTCATCGAAGGCCGGATGGGCAGGCAGAACCCAAGTACCCGGCGACAAAGGAACAGCCCCGATCCGGCGCAGTTCGCGCCACACTGCCACCCTGTGCCGGGATGGCTGCGCAGGAACCTGCACCAAAATCAACAACCACTGTTCTTCGATCACAGTTACGAATGTAGCAGCTGTTACATTCGTACTGTGAAAGCCACGAACACTCTTAGACCTTCCGGTGCAGCCAGCCAGCGTTGGCCCCTCTACGCCGCGGGATTTACCACCGCCTTTGGCGCCCATGCTGTCGCAGCGGGCCTTGGGGCGGAAAGCGCGGACATCGGTTTGAGTTTGCTTGCCCTGGGCGTTCTGCTGGCTTTGTACGACATCGCGGAAGTGTTCCTCAAACCCGTTTTCGGCGCCCTCAGCGATCGCATCGGGCCCAAGCCGGTCATTGTGGGTGGGCTGGTGGCTTTCTCCGCGGCCTCCCTGATTGGATTATGGGCGGATCAGCCCGCCATGCTCGCCGCCGCGCGACTTGGCCAAGGGATGGCAGCTTCAGCCTTCTCCCCGGCTTCGTCCGCTAGCGTTGCCCGGCTGGCAGGCGGCAAGACCGGGCACTACTTTGGCCGCTACGGCTCCTGGAAAGGACTCGGATACGCTATCGGACCGCTGCTCGGAGCCTTGGCCATCATCACCGGCGGATTCAGCCTGCTGTTCGGGATCCTGGCGGCCCTGGGCCTGGCAGTGGCAGTGTGGGCCCTTGCTTCAGTGCCCCGCCTGCAGCCGCTTCCCCGCCCCCGGTACACCATCGTCGATGTTTGGCGACAAAGCACCCAGCGGTCGTTTCTTGGACCAACCCTGGTGTTGGCCGCTGCCACGGGAGCACTGGGTGCCGCCGTCGGCTTCCTCCCTGCGCTGGCAGCACGGGAAGGGCTTGGCACGGCCGGCAGCGTTGCCGTAGTCACAGTGCTCGCAGTAGCTTCCGCGCTGATACAGCCCCGCGTCGGCCAGCTGCGGGACCAAGGAAGAATCGCCGACAGGCCCGGCATGGTGGCCGGCCTCCTCGCCATCTCCATTGGCACCCTGATAGCCGGCTTGTTGCCGGGAGCAGCGGGGATCTACGTCGCGGCCGTGCTCATCGGTACGGGAATCGGCGTGTCCACACCTCTCGCATTCGCCCACCTGGCCGATGCAACACCGGCCGAACGCCTCGGTAGAACCATGGGCTCAGCCGAGCTGGGCCGTGAACTTGGCGACGCCGGTGGGCCGCTGCTGGTGGGAGGCGTTGCCGTAGCGGCCGGGCTGCCCTGGGGTCTGGGCGCCTTGGCCTTGGTGGTGGGAGCGGCTACGTTCGCCGCCCCGGGCGCCCCCACGCCACAGGCCGCTGATGGCGCCCCGGTTCCGTCAAAGCCGAGCTAGGCGTCGATGCGCTCCCGGTCCAGGGTGGCCGCGCCGGCAATAATGAACTCCTTACGCGGCGCCACGTCCGAGCCCATCAAAAGATCGAAGACTTCCTCGGCACGTTGGGCGCTATCGATGCCCACCTTCCGGAGGGTCCGGTGTCGTGGATCCATAGTGGTCTCGGCCAGTTGCTGAGCGTCCATTTCGCCCAGACCCTTATACCGCTGGATAGGTTCCTTGTAGCGTTTGCCCTCCTTGGCAAGGTTGGAGAGAAGCACGTGAAGCTCAGCCTCTGAGTAGGTGTAGATCATCTCATTGGCCTTCTGGCCGGGGTTGATCACTTCCACGCGGTGCAGGGGCGGGACAGCGGCAAACACGCGGCCGGCCTCGACCATGGGACGCATGTATCGGAAGAACAGGGTGAGCAGCAGTGTGCGGATGTGCGCACCGTCAACGTCGGCGTCAGTCATGAGGATGACCTTGCCGTAACGGGCAGCGTCAATATCGAAGCTTCGACCCGAGCCGGCGCCCACAACCTGGATCAACGCCGCGCACTCAGCGTTGGACAACATGTCGCCTACGGATGCTTTCTGGACGTTCAGGATCTTGCCGCGGATGGGCAGCAGTGCCTGAAAGTCGGATGAGCGGGCAAGTTTGGCAGTACCGAGCGCCGAGTCACCCTCCACGATGAACAGTTCAGAGCGCGCGACGTCATCAGTACGGCAGTCTGCAAGCTTGGTGGGCATTGACGAAGTTTCCAGGGCGTTCTTGCGGCGCTGGGTTTCCTTGTGCACGCGGGCAGAGATGCGCGACTTCATCTCGGCGACCATCTTCTCCAGGAGGAGCGCCGACTGGGCTTTGTCGTTGCGGTTGGCCGAGTTCAGCCTTGTAGTTATTTCCTTCTCAACCACTTTGGCCACGATTGCCCGTACCGCCGAGGTACCAAGGATCTCCTTGGTCTGTCCCTCGAACTGCGGCTCCGCAAGCCGGACAGTCAGGACGGCAGTCAGCCCGGCGAGAATGTCGTCTTTCTCAATCTTGTCGTTGCCGGCTTTGAGCTTGCGCGCGTTCGTCTCCACGGCCTTGCGGAAGGTCTTCAGCAGGGCGGCCTCAAAACCGGACTGGTGCGTTCCGCCCTTGGGCGTTGCGATGATGTTGACGAAGCTGCGCATAGTGGTCTCGTAACCGACGCCCCAACGCAGGGCGATGTCCACCTCGCAGTCACGTTCAACTTCCGCGATCTTGCTGTGCCCGTTCTCATCGAGGACCGGAACGGTTTCCTTGAATTTTCCAGAACCGTGAAGGCGCCAGACATCCGTCACTCCGGAATCGGCAGCGAGGAACTCGACAAACTCGGAGATGCCGCCATCGTGATGGAACACTTCCTCATGGACACCGGCCTCTCCAGGTGTTCCGGCCAGCTTGCGCTCGTCGCGCACGGTGATTTTCAGGCCGGGCACAAGGAACGATGTTTGGCGGGCCCGTGCTGCCAGGTCGTCGTAGGAGAACTTGGCGTCAGGGGTGAAAATTTGACGGTCTGCCCAATAACGCACGCGAGTTCCCGTGACGCCACGCTTTGCCTTGCCCACAACATCCAGCACCGAGTTCTCAACGAACGGCTCGAAGGGTGCATTGGGGCTTGGTTTTGCACCGGAATCCACGAAGCGTCCCGGCTCGCCGCGGCGGAACGACATCTGGTAGGTCTTGCTGCCCCGGTCCACCTGGACATCAAGGCGGCTGGACAAAGCGTTCACCACTGAAGCTCCGACGCCATGCAAACCGCCCGAGGCTGTGTACGAACCGCCGCCGAACTTACCGCCCGCGTGCAGTTTGGTGAACACGACTTCGACGCCGGAGAGGCCTGTCTTGGGCTCTACGTCCACGGGGATACCGCGGCCGTCGTCGTGGATTTCCACGGAGTTGTCGGCATGCAGGATGACTTTAATGTCATGTCCAAAGCCTGCAAGAGCCTCATCCACGGCGTTGTCGATGATTTCCCATAGGCAGTGCATGAGGCCGCGCGAGTCAGTGGAGCCGATGTACATGCCCGGGCGCTTGCGAACGGCTTCCAGGCCCTCAAGGACAGACAGATGCCGGGCGTTGTATTCAGAACTCGGTGCCACTCGCGGTGTGCTCCTTCGGGGTATATCTCCGGGTGCTTCCCAGCCGTGTGTTGACTGGTAATTCAAGGCAAACACTGCCCGTACAAGCGTAGCCGGGGAAGTCATCAGGCGCCGTTTGCCACTCCAGCGCGGGCGCTGCCTGCCTGGTTACGTTACGCACATGTGATACGCGGACAGCGAAAGTGACCCATCCTTGCCATGGATCTGCCTCGAATGCTGGTTATATGGATGTACAGAACTACTAAGGAGGCCGACATGACAACAGCAGTTGCAGACCGCACGCTGAACGCAGCTGACCGCTGTGACCGTTGCGGAGCCCAGGCGTACGTACGCGTTGTACTCGAGTCCTCCGGTGGTGAGCTGCTCTTCTGCGGCCACCACGCACGTGCAGTTGAAGCTACGCTTCGGCCAATGACTTCCGGCTGGCACGATGAGACCGAGCGCCTCAACGAGAAGGCTCCCGTCCCCGTCGACTAGGCAGTCCGGTTATCCGGAAACCCTTTTTGATTACATGACAAGGCTCCTCCCACACGGGAGGGGCCTTGTTGCGTTGAAAGTGTTGTGGCCAACAGGAAAAAGCGGCCCAGCCGGAAATTCCGACTGGGCCGCTCTCAACACCGGTTCTGGATGCTATTAGTCCAGGTAGTCCCGCAGGACCTGCGAGCGGGACGGGTGCCGCAGCTTGGACATGGTCTTGGATTCGATCTGGCGGATACGCTCGCGCGTGACGCCGTAGACCTTGCCGATTTCGTCTAAAGTCTTCGGCTGGCCGTCGGTCAGGCCGAAGCGCATTGCCACAACTCCGGCTTCGCGCTCGGACAGGGTGTCCAAAACGGAGTGCAGCTGCTCCTGCAGGAGCGTAAAGCTCACGGCGTCGGCAGGGACCACAGCCTCGGAGTCCTCAATCAGGTCACCGAACTCCGAGTCACCGTCCTCACCCAGCGGGGTGTGGAGCGAAATCGGCTCGCGGCCGTACTTCTGGACCTCGACAACCTTCTCAGGCGTCATGTCCAGCTCGAGTGCCAGCTCTTCAGGCGTCGGTTCGCGGCCGAGGTCCTGAAGCATTTGGCGCTGTACGCGGGCCAGCTTGTTGATGACTTCCACCATGTGCACCGGAATACGGATGGTGCGGGCCTGGTCTGCCATGGCGCGGGTAATCGCCTGACGGATCCACCAGGTTGCGTAGGTGGAGAACTTGAAGCCCTTGGTGTAGTCGAACTTCTCAACTGCACGGATAAGGCCCAGGTTGCCTTCCTGGATCAGGTCCAGGAAGAGCATGCCGCGGCCGGTGTAGCGCTTGGCCAAGGAAACGACCAGGCGCAGGTTGGCTTCGAGCAGGTGGTTCTTGGCACGCTTGCCATCGTGAATGACGAATTCAAGCTCACGCTTGAGCTTGGGATCCATGGATCCGTCGTCAGCGTTGATCTTTTCCTCGGCAAAGAGGCCGGCCTCGATCCGAAGGGCGAGGTCAACTTCCTGCTCTGCGTTCAGCAGTGCGACCTTGCCGATTTGCTTCAGGTAATCCTTGACGGGGTCGGCAGTAGCACCGGCCGACATGACCTGCTGGACAGGAGCGTCGTCGTCGTCGGCATCGGAGTAGACGAATCCCGTACCTGAGGGAGCAGCCTTGTCCTTGGTAGCCGTGGCGCCGTCCTCGACGTCATCTTCTCCGACTTCGACTTCCTCGGCAGCTGCGGGATCAAAGTCTTCATCCTCGCCGCTGGAATCCTCAGCGTCGGATCCTGAGGACTTGTTCGCGGCCTCAGCGGCGGCCTTCGCGCCGGGCTTGGGTCCACGCTTCTTGGGTGCCGGCTTGTCAGAGTCGCCCTCTGAGGCCTTGTTGGCAGCACGTGTCGCTGCGCGCTTTGCCGATGTTGCCGCCTTCTTTTCCTCAGCGGACAATTCGGCCTGGGCGGCGGGTTCCTTCTCGACGGAAGACGGGGTCACAGAAAACCTTTCTAGCGGCGGTCTGTGGAATCACCATACGGGCAACACCACTATGACCCTGTCAAGTCCGCGATCAATTTCAAATGCGATCGCCGCCTGCAGAGTCTCTATAGAGAACTCCCGACGACACTGTTTTGTTCCCGATGAAGGGGCCAATTCAGGCATTCGAACGCGGACCCAACCGGGTCTCGGCATCCATTGTCTCACGGTTTTGCGAAACGCATGCCTAGGGAAATTTCAAACCCCCTAGGCCACCGTGTCCTTGAACCCGCGCCATGCGGTCTCGGAGCTCCGCGCCCACGTGCAAATGGTCCCCTGTCCCAGAAGGTCCATGAGCAGTTCGGCCAGTCGGTATCCCGGTTGCGCAGCCTCCGCCCGGCCAAGGCAGGCGTGCGCAACGGATCCACGCCCCTTGCACCAGGAAATCCAGCCCTGAAGGGTCAGTGCCGCCGCAGGCACTACGCCGGATTCGTCGTCGACACATAGCCCGGAAAGAACCTGTTGCAATGCGTCAAGGGTGTTCCAACAAGGCATGTAGGGTTGCATGCCCAGTAGGACATCTCCGTAGGTGAAGACGTCCCCCGACGTATCGGGCTCATAATGAACTTTGGCAACCGGAACGGCCGAGGCCGGTATGCCGAGTTCTTGTGGGTCGAAAGGCGTGCCCGCGTCGTCTTCGATGAAAAGTCCGAACGCCGCAGCACCGGACTTTGCGGACTCCATGCCTGCTGCCGCCATGACAACCACAGCGTCCCGCCACGCAGGGACTCTCAGGGTGGTTCTGAGGAAGCCCAGGATTTCCGCGTCAACCCCGGGCTGCAGCGGATCATCCGCTTCGCATCTCTTAAGCACGTGGTGCCACACGGCAAGGACGGCGTCCAGACACCGCTCGCTCCGCCACCCACCGAGAATCTGCTTCCCGTAGCGTGTCTCTGCTGCCAGCACCAGAGGGTCCAACGTCCCCGGACTTGAAAGCCGGGGCTGTCCGGGCCCGCTCCTCGGCGACGGCCCGATGGAGCTCCCCCGGTACACGAGTTCTGCACTGAGCCTGCTGTTCTTGATGCGATCAACAGGCAATCCCGGCACCGGGCAACATTGAAGATCTGTGCAGTAGGCGCTGCGCCAGTACTCGGAGCCAACCAGCCACGCGTCCCGGACCGATAAATCAACCTCGTCCAGACTCCGCTGGAGGGCTTCGAGCAGCGGAATTGCCTGCCGGACCACGTCGCCGTCCTCCCATCCGGAGTCGGTGTAGAGGGCAAGCACCACCCCGTTGGCGTCCTCATCGGCGATCAGGAAATTGCGGATCTGGTCCGCGAAACCCGAGCGGGCTTGTGGTGAATCAAGGTTCGGCAGGTCCACCCGCAGTGTGGCGCCAAGGACCTTCCCTTGCATGGTGATGGCCACAAGGCTGTCCTCGGGCCAGTAACCCAGCATGTGGGGAATGTAGCCAAGAATGTCTTCGGGTTGGTGGATGCTAAGTGTTCTGTTGGAAGTCATGGTTCCACCCTGCTCAAGTCCTGCCGGAGGAGACAGTAACCATCACGCCTATGTGGAAAAGCTGCCGCAGCAGCGCGGACCGCCTAGTGCTCGTCCGGAGAAACGGTTCGTGCGGCACGTCGCCGCTCGATCCGTTCCCGACGCTGCCTGGCAAGGGCGGCCAGCAGCGGCTGCACGTGAATCCCCTGGGATGCCATCTGGCGTCGCACCTTCCGCCGTGTTACCAGGATGAGCACCGTACCAAGGCCAAGAAGAACGAACTGAACACTGAGGGCAATACGGAACGGCGCAAGCCCGTACAAATCACCGCCGGAGAAGCCACTGGCGTACAGGAGGTCGAGTACCAGACCGATGAGGTAAATGGCGACGAGCGCCGCAATAAAACCGCCAACGTTGACGATGCCTGTTGCCGTGCCGATTCGATGCGAAGGATTGAATGTCCTGGCGAAGTCGAATCCGATCATGGACCCGGGCCCACCCACAGCCAGTACCACCACCAAGACGGCCAGGAGCCACAGCGGGGCGCGCTCAGGAAGAACCAGCACGGCGGCCCAGGCCATGGCTGTAGCCAACGCAATCAGCAGGACCATGGCGGATCTTCGCATGGGATGTTTAGAGACGAACCGGCCAAAACCAGGGCCGGCAACGATCGCCGTCGCAACAAATAGTGCCATGAGGCCGGAGACGGTCCCGGCATCGAGTCCCTGCGCGGACAACAGGAAGGGATAGCCCCATGTCATGGCAAACAGGTTCCCGCTGAACTGCACTGTGAAGTGGCTCCAGAGACCCAGCCGGGTGCCGGGCTGTTTCCACGCGCGGGACAGCGAGATACCGGTGGCACGGAGGCCCTGGCCGGTGTCCCGGGGCGGGTGCCCGGGTGGTGCGTCCCGAAGCACTGCGAGCACGAGGACTACTGCCAATACGGACATGGCTGCCAGGGTGAGGAACGCGGGCGTCCATCCGGCCGAGTGAAGAAGCAGCGCGAACGGAACCACACTGAAGAGTTGGCCGAGCTGGCCGCACATGCCAGTCAGTTGAGTGACCAGCGGAACCTTGGCAGGAGCGAACCACAACGGGACCAGGCGGATCACCGAAATGAAGGTCATCGCATCGCCTGCTCCCACCAGGACGCGGCCCAGGACGCCACCGGGAACACTGTCCGCAAAGGCCAACTGCAACTGCCCCAGTCCCATGAGCACGGCACCACCTGCCACCATGGCCCGCGAACCGAACCTGTCCACCAGAACACCGACGGGGATCTGCAGCCCTGCATAGACCAGGAGTTGAAGCACCGTGAAGAAAGAGATGGCAGCGGCGCTGGCATGGAACCGCTCAGTAGCTTCCAGCCCCGCGACGCCAAACGAGGTTCTCTGCGCCACCGCCACCAGGTAGGCGAACACGCCGATCGTCCAGATGAGCCAGGCGCGGGGAGCATTCACCCAACAATTATGCCTGCCGGCAACTCAAAGCTGATTTATTGAGGCGAGTCTTTACGCGCCAGATAGGCCTCTACGGCAGCTCCAATATCCTCGGCGTTAGGCAGCTCATCATTCTCATCTGCCAGCAGCGAGCGGCGGACGATGCCCTCGGATTTCTCGTCATAGCGCGTCTCGAGATTTGTGACTACTGCCTGGACTTCTTCAGAAGCCTCGATCTGCTCCGCGATCTGGCGGCCCACTTCACGCCCCGCTTCCCGGAGCCTGTCCGTTGGCAGCATGAGGGAGGTTGCCGCCCCCAGGTATTCCAATCCGGCGACGGCGGCCGGCGGGTACTCCGATTCAGACAGGTAATGCGGGACATGGATGACGTAGCCGGCCACATTGCGTTCCGCTTCGGTGAGCCGGAGTTCCAGGATGTGTCCAATGGCAGCAGGAACATCTACCGTGGGTTTCCAACTTGAGATTCCCTCAATGAGTTCAGGCATGTTGCCATGAACCGTCACTCCAACGGGCCGCGTGTGCGGGACGGGCATGGGGATGGAATGGATCCAGGTCACCAGGTTGACGTCCAGCTCTTCAACAATTCCGACGACGGCCCTCGAGAAGCGCTCCCACTGCAGGTCTGGTTCAAAGCCGGCAAGCAGCAGGAACGGCTGGCCAAGGCCGTCATTCAGCTTGTAAAGGCCAAGCTTTGGCGCTTGGTAGTCCTGCAGGTGGTCTTCCACGAAGCTGATGTGGGGCCGCCTCGAACGGTAGTCGATGAGTTGGTCGGCATCGAACATGGCCACCACCTCCGCACCCAGTTCGTCCAACAGTTCCGCGTTGATCTGCCGGACTACGTGACCGGCATCGGCAAAGCCCGTGAACCCCATGACCATGTTCAGGCCGCGAAGCTCGGGGCTGTGGAAGGTCTCAATGTTTCGCGCGTACAGCGATTCGGGGTCCAGGAGGGAGCCGGATATCCGTTCAAACACGGCGTGTTCCTTTCGCAATGACAAAGTTAGGGGAAGTCCCGGGCGCCAACCACATGGCACATGGCCCATGACACCCAGCGATATGGGCACGCCGGGCACCATTGTTTGGCTGCGGGACTCTATTAATCCATACAACGCTCCACGCCATGACGGCATTCCTGCCCCCGATGTGCCGCAGCTCTCATTTAATTGCCGTCCGCAGCGTTCAAGAGACTACGATCGAAGCGGGCCGACGTCCTTTTGCGACGCTGGACCTGAAGACCAAGGCCGCCGTAGCAGAAAGACGTCGGGCGCGTACCGGGGCAGGCCGCCAAACATGCGGGCCGCCATGCAATGCAGAGAGAAGTGAGGACACATCCTCGTGGTCAAGACTACTGACATCATCCTGGGCATCATCGCCAAGGACCTGAAAAAGTCCCCCAGCGACGCACTTGTGATTGGCGTTGCCCAAGGCGCGGACGGGCCGGTACTGCTGTCCAACCCGTTGAGTGCGAAAGCCGCCGAATCCGTTGCGGGCTCCCTGCAGCTTCTGGGGATCACCGGGGCCGCGGACCAGGTTCACCGGCTTCCGGGCCTGCCGGAAACAGGCTCGGGGATTCTTGTCCTTGCAGGCGTAGGAAAGCTGTCCGATGCGGGCAGCCTCAGCGAAGAAGCGCTCCGGCGTGCTGCAGGATCCGCTGTTCGCCAGCTTGCCGGAGCCTCTTCAGTCACTTTGGCCTTCCCGACGGCGACCCTCACCGACGTCGCCGCGGTCGCCGAAGGAGCCGCCCTGGGCGCTTACTCCTACACGGAGCACCGATCCAGCAAGGATGGGCTGAAGGCCCCAGTGGCCAAGGCCTTCATTTTCTCGGATGTCGATGCCAAGTCCGCCCAGCCCGCACTGGACCGGGCAATTGTGCTCGCCCGCGCGGTCAACGCGACCCGCACCTTGGTCAACCAGCCCCCGAGCCACCTGTACCCCGAGTCGTTCGCCGAGTCCGCCAAGGAACTCGCCAAGGGCCTTCCGGTAAAGATCACGGTCTGGGATGAAAAGCGCCTGGAAAAGGAAGGCTTCGGAGGCATCCTCGGCGTCGGCAAGGGCTCTACCCGCCAGCCCCGCCTCGTCAAGGTGGAATACGCTCCCGCGAAAGCCACGCAGAAGATCGCCCTCGTCGGCAAAGGCATCACGTTCGACACCGGAGGCATCTCCATTAAGCCGGCCCTCGGCATGGGTGACATGAAGAGCGACATGGCGGGCGCCGCCGTCGTGCTTAATACCGTCCTGGCCATCGCCTCACTCGGCCTGCCGCTCAAGGCCACCGCCTGGCTCTGCATCGCGGAGAACATGCCCTCGGGCGCCGCAGCGCGGCCCGCGGACGTCTTCACTATCTACGGGGGCAAGACTGTTGAGGTTCTGAACACGGACGCTGAAGGGCGTTTGGTGATGGCCGACGGCATCGTCGCTGCGAGCATGGAGAAGCCCGACGCCATCATTGACGTGGCAACACTGACCGGTGCACAGCTGATCGCCCTGGGCCTGCGTACTGCCGGCGTCATGGGATCGGATTCAGTCACGGCAGCGCTGAAATCCGCGGCCGACAGGGCCGGCGAGCTGGTCTGGCCAATGCCGCTGCCTGAGGAACTCCGGCCGAGCCTGGACTCGCAGGTGGCAGACCTCGCCAACATCGGTGAACGTAACGGTGGCATGATGACCGCAGCAGTCTTCCTTCGTGAGTTCGTGGGCAAGAACGGCGACGGCCAGCAGATCCCGTGGGCACACGTGGACATCGCCGGTCCCTCGTTCAACAACGGCGCCCCGTATGGTTACACGCCCAAGCAGGGAACCGGATGCACCGTCCGCACCCTGGTTGCCTACGCCGAGGATCTCTTGGCGGTCTCCGCCTAGCACCACTCCCCCACGCCCCTCGGGGTTGCGCAGGTCCCTGACGAACGCCGTCCAGGGCCTGCGCAACCCCGGAATTATGCGGGGTGTAGCGCTGTGTCACAAGTGAACGTGAGTCTCGACACAAGCGCTCCACAAACGCCCGCAGAGGGTGGAGCATGGGTAGGTGGTTCGCTAAGGTGAACTCGATAGTCACAAATGCAAGAGAACTTAGGTGCTGGCATAATCACGGCAGAACAAGTTCCAAAGACCAGATGGCACGCAGTCCCGTGTCATCATTCACGCGAGGGAGCGTTTTAGTGGCCGATCAGGCAACTGCGCAAGAATTCGACATCCTGGTACTCGGTGGCGGCAGCGGCGGCTACGCCACTGCCCTGCGGGCCGTACAGCTTGGGTTCACCGTTGGCCTTGTGGAAAAGGCAAAGCTCGGCGGAACCTGCCTGCACAACGGCTGTATCCCCACCAAGGCACTCCTGCACTCGGCCGAACTGGCCGACCATGCACGCGATTCCGCCAAGTATGGCGTGAACGTCACGCTCGACAGCATCGACATGTCTGCCGTGAACGCGTACAAGGACGGCATCATTGCCGGTAAGTTCAAGGGCCTCCAGGGACTCATTAAGTCCAAGGGCATCACCGTCATCGAGGGTGAAGGCAAGCTCCAGGGCAACAACACCGTCGTCGTGAACGGCACCTCTTACACGGGCAAGAACATTGTCCTGGCCACGGGTTCCTACTCCCGTTCACTCCCCGGCCTGGAAATCGGCGGCAAGGTCATCACCTCGGACCAGGCCCTCACCATGGACTACATCCCCAAGAGCGCCATCGTCTTGGGCGGGGGCGTCATCGGTGTCGAGTTTGCGTCCGTCTGGAAGTCCTTCGGCGTGGATGTCACCATCATCGAAGGCCTCCCCTCCCTGGTTCCGAACGAGGACGCCTCGATCGTCAAGAACCTTGAGCGCGCCTTCAAGAAGCGCGGCATCAAGTTCACCACCGGCATCTTCTTCCAGGGCGTTGAGCAGAACGACGACGGCGTCAAGGTCACCTTGGTTGATGGCCAGACGTTCGAAGCCGACCTCCTGCTCGTAGCCGTTGGCCGCGGTCCGGTGACCGCCAACCTTGGCTACGAAGAAGCAGGCATCACCATCGACCGTGGCTTCGTCATCACCAACGAACGCCTCCACACCGGCGTTGGCAACATCTACGCTGTCGGCGACATCGTCCCCGGCGTCCAGCTCGCACACCGCGGCTACCAGCAGGGCATCTTCGTCGCCGAGGAAATCGCCGGCCTGAACCCGGCAATCGTCGAGGACATCAACATCCCCAAGGTCACCTACTGCGAACCTGAAATCGCCACGGTGGGCTACACAGAAAAAGCCGCCAAGGAAAAGTTCGGCGACGACCAGGTGCAGACCCAGGAATACAACCTTGCCGGCAACGGCAAGAGCTCAATCCTCGGCACCGGTGGCATCGTCAAGCTTGTTCGCCAGAAGGATGGCCCCGTGGTGGGCATCCACATGATCGGCTCCCGCATGGGCGAGCAGATCGGTGAGGCCCAGCTGATCGTGAACTGGGAAGCCTACCCGGAGGACGTGGCCCAGCTGGTCCACGCCCACCCCACCCAGAACGAAAGCCTGGGCGAAGCCCACCTTGCCCTCGCGGGCAAGGCCCTCCACGGCTAAGTCTTACCAAGACCCACGGAGCGGGTGCATGCAGCGGAATCTGCCGCATGCACCCGATCCGAACCAGCAGAATTCATCCGCACAAAGATCAATAAGGAGAACGGGGACGACATGTCTGAATCCGTTAACTTGCCCGCCCTCGGTGAGAGTGTCACCGAAGGAACCGTCACCCGCTGGCTCAAGCAGGTTGGTGACCGGGTGGAGATCGACGAGCCGTTGCTCGAGGTTTCAACCGACAAAGTAGACACCGAAATCCCTTCTCCGATCTCAGGCGTCATCGAAGAAATCCTCGTCGCTGAAGACGAGACGGCCGAAGTAGGCGCCCCCTTGGTCCGAATCGGCGACGGTTCCGGCTCCGCCGCTCCCGCGGCTGAGTCCGCACCGGCTGAGAAAGCTCCTGCCGCGCCCGCAGAGCAGGCAGCACCGGCCGAAGAGGCTCCTGCCGCACCCGCCGCTGAAGAAGCACCGGCGGCTGAAGCACCCGCCGCTTCAGGCGAGGGCCATGAAGTAACCCTCCCCGCATTGGGCGAGAGCGTCACCGAGGGTACTGTCACCCGCTGGCTCAAGGCTGTTGGCGATACCGTTGAGGTGGACGAACCCCTCCTCGAGGTTTCCACCGACAAGGTAGACACCGAAATTCCTTCTCCGGTTGCCGGCACCCTGCAGGAGATCCGCGTCAGCGAGGACGAAACAGCAGAGGTAGGCTCCGTGCTTGCCATCATCGGTTCCGGCGCAGCTGCTCCTGCATCGGCTCCCGCTCCGGCTGCAGCGCCTGCCGCCGAGGCTCCGGCTGCTCCCGCTGCTGCACCGGCACCCGCCGCCGCACCCGCAGCTGCACCGGCACCCGCCGCCGCACCCGCTGCTGCACCGGCACCCGCTGCCGCACCCGCGGCTCCGGCCGCTGCACCCGCACCCGCACCCGCCGAGGCTCCAGCTGCGCCTGCGGCTGAAGGGTCCTCGGAGTCCGGATATGTCACTCCCCTGGTCCGTAAGCTTGCCAACCAGCACGGTGTAGACATCTCATCGGTCTCCGGCACCGGTGTCGGTGGCCGCATCCGCAAGCAGGATGTTCTGGCTGCTGCGGAAGCAAAGCAGGCAGCCGCAGCCCCCGCTGCAGCTGCTCCGGCCGCAGCTCCCGCAGCCAAGGCCGCCGCCCCCGTGGTCGCATCCTCCCTGCGGGGAACCACCGAGAAGGCTCCTCGCATCCGGCAGGTCATTGCACGCCGCATGCGCGAGTCCCTTGAGGTCTCCACTCAGCTGACCCAGGTGCACGAGGTCGACATGACCAAGATCGCCAAGCTCCGCCTCAAGGCCAAGAACTCGTTCCAGGCCCAGAACGGCGTCAAGCTGACCTTCCTCCCGTTCATCGCCAAGGCTGTAGCCGAAGCCTTGAAGCAGCACCCCAAGCTGAATGCTGCTTACGACGAAGCCAAGCAGGAAATCACGTACCACAACGCCGAGCACCTGGCGATCGCAGTGGATACTGACAAGGGCCTTCTGGTACCTGTCATTTCCGACGCCGGCAACCTGAACCTCGCCGGCTTGGCCAGCAAAATCGCCGATGTCGCAGGCCGTACCCGCGACGGCAAGATCGGCCCGGACGAGCTTTCCGGCGGAACGTTCAGCATCACCAACATCGGTTCCGTTGGTGCACTGTTTGATACCCCGATCATCAACCAGCCCCAGGTGGGCATCCTCGGAACCGGTGCCATCGTCAAGCGCGCCGTCGTGGTTGCCGACGAAAACGGCGACGACTCGATCGCTATCCGCTCCATGATGTACCTGTCCCTCACGTACGACCACCGCCTGGTGGACGGCGCGGATGCCGGCCGCTTCCTGCAGACCCTCAAGGCTCGCCTTGAAGAAGGCGCTTTCGAAGCAGACCTCGGTCTCTAAGGGCATGCGTCTCTAAGCACGCTTTCCAAGCAGAAGGGCAGGTTACCGGGAAACCGGTAACCTGCCCTTCTGCTTGCCCGCCCGCTGGCATCCAAGCACGTCATGGTGTCAGCGTGGCTTTGCTACGGGACGTAGAACCAACTGGATAAGCTTGGGCCATGAGTATTCTCTTCAACATTTTGGTGTTCTTGCACATCGTCGGCGCAGCCATGATCGTGGGCTACTGGATCGCCACCCTCAAGGAGCCAACCGTCCACCCGCGCCAGCGTGACGGCGCCTTCCTCCAGCTCCTCACGGGCATTGCCATGATGGGTGTGTTCCCCTTGCTGCCCGACGCCGATCCCAACTATTTCAAGCTCGGCGTGAAGTTCGCCATCGGTGTGGCAGTAGCCGTTCTGGCAGTTATCGGCACACGTAAGGTGAAGAAGGGCGAGCCGGTCTCTACCGGCCTGGCCCACGGCGTTGGTGGCCTGGCTTTGATCAACATCGCCATCGCGACCCTCTGGAACTAATCCGGGCAGGCGATCACTCCTGGGCTATGCAAAACTCGTTCCCCTCGGGATCCTGCATGACGTCCCAATGGAAGTCGCCGACATCTTGCCCCTCGACGAAAGTAGCCCCCAGCGTCTCAGCCTTGCGCCGCAGCGCTGAGGGGTCGGCGTCGTGAAGGTCCAAATGCAGGCGGCGCCTCCCTTCAGTGGGTGCGGCGACCTGTTGAAAGGCCAACTGGGGAAGGCCCGGCTCAGCTGGCCGAAGCCAGATGAAACCTTCATGTTCCGCTGCAACGGGCATGTCCAGCAGCTCGGACCAGAAAGCTGACAGGCGGGCGGCGTCAGTGGCGTTTACCATGATGGACGCGATTCTGGGTCCCTGGTTGCGCTTGGCAGGCACAAGTTCTTCAGTATCCATTTCGCCAGTCTAGGGTCACAATCCACTGTCAGCGGAATGGCCGTGCGGTCCGGCAGGCAAATCCATAGGATTGATCCCGATGGCACCTGCCGACGGCTGGTTGCCGACTCACAACGACCCCAAGGAGTGGACATGGCAGCAACACGCACCGCACACACGGTTTGGAACGGCAACCTGATTGAAGGCGCCGGCAACACTACGCTGGACAGTTCAGGACTGGGCACGTTCGATGTCACCTGGAAGGCACGCACGGAGCAGTCCGGCGGCAAAACCAGCCCCGAAGAGCTGATTGCCGCTGCCCACTCCGCTTGCTTCTCCATGGCTTTCAGCCACGCTCTTGCCGGCGAAGGATTCACGGCTGAAGAAGTTCAGACCAAAGCTGACGTTACCTTCGTTCCCGGCACAGGCATCACTGGCAGCCACCTGACCATGACCGCTAAGGTTCCGGGCCTGTCCGAAGAGGACTTCCGCCGTATCTCGGAAGATGCAAAAACGGGCTGCCCCGTTTCCGGCGCTCTGGCCAGCATCGAGATCACCCTGGATGCCACCCTCGCGCAGTAACACCACCTTCAAAACGCAGAAGAGCCCCGCCACTCCCCTGAGGAAGTGGCGGGGCTCTTCTGTACTTGCCTGCTTATTTAGCCTTTTGGGGACGCGAGGGTAATGGGGCCGGTCGGACCTTGCGGTAGCCCTCGCGCATTGGAGGCCGATCGGTGGGCAGCTCCTGGATCATTTCCTTGAGCGCGCCAATTCCGTACTCCAGCTGCGGGTCCGTCCCGGCTGCGTAGGCGTGCGGCGGGAACAGCACCTCGATGTCCGGCTCCACGCCACGGTTTTCCACGTCCCAGCCGATCCCGCCACTGAACCATGTGGCGTATCGCGGCTGGGTGACCCCGGTGCCGTCAGCAAGCGAAAAGCGATTGTCGATGCCCACCACACCACCCCAAGTGCGCGTTCCGATGACGGGGCCAATGCCCCTCAGCTTGGACACTTGGGTAATGATGTCGCCATCGGATCCCGCGAATTCATCCGCGAGGATGATCACGGGTCCACGTGGTGCGTGGTGCGGGTATGTCCTCGGCTTTTCACCGCGCGGCATGCTCCAACCTGTGACCTTGCGCCCGATCAGTTCTGCAACCAACTGGGATGTGTGTCCGCCGCGGTTGCGCCGCACATCCACAATAAGGCCGTCCAAAGCAGTCTCCGTATCCAAGTCGCGGTGAAGCTGCGCCCAGCCGTTGGCCATCATGTCCGGGACATGCAGGTAACCGAATTTGCCGTCCGAGGCCTCACGGACTGTACGCCGGTTGGCCCGGACCCAGTCCTGGTACCGCAGCCGCTCCTCATCGCGGACAGGAACCACGGCAACGCGCCGCTGGACACCCGCAGCGTCGCCATGACCGTCACCGTTCAAGAGGGTGAGCTCCACGGTCCTGCCTGCAGAACCCACCAGTTGCATTGCCGGCGTCAAGACCGCGGAAAGCTCGACGCCGTCGATCGCCAGCAGCACGTCACCCACCTTGGCGTCCGCGCCCGGACGGGTCAAGGGTGAAGTAGCCAGCGGATCGGAAGACTCACCTGCAAGGATCCGGGTAATTTCCCATCCGTTGGTGCCGAGCTGGAACTCAGCTCCAAGCCTGCCCTGGCCGTGTCGTCCGGGCTCCGCAACAGCGGCCGGCTTGACGTAGGCATGCGACGTTCCCAGCTCGCCGTGGATTTCCCACAGCAGGTCAACCAGGTCATCGTGGGAACCAAGCCGGTCCACGATGGGACGGTAGCGCTTGTAGACAGAGTCCCAATCCTGGCCTGCCATGTCGGCGGTCCAGAAGAAGTCCCGCTGCAGCCTCCAGGCCTCGTCGAATGCCTGGCCCCAAGCGGCCACGGGGTCCAAGATGACCCGGACCCTGTTGAGCTCCACCTTCACGAGGTCCGCGGAGTCCTCCTCCACCTTGTTGTCAGCGGGAACGGACGTGATTTGCTTGTCGTGCACGTAGATGATGCGGCTAAGGTCACCCGACAAGCGGTAGCTGTCCACTGCCTTGACGAGCGTGGCCTGCTTGCGCTTGGCAAGGTCATACCGGACCAAGGACGGCGCCGTTTTCTTGTCCTGAAGGGTGCCTCGCCCATCGCCCATGACACCGGAAAGCTCAGTATCGAGCCACAACAGTGCACCGTCACCAACAGCCAGGTCTGAGTAGTTCCCCTGAGGTACGGGGACAGCGATAACCCTGTGGGCAAGTCCCTCCGGGTCAACGCGCACGGCTGGCGCTTCGCCGTCGTCGGACTTTGTCGCGGCGGGTGACGCGTCCTCCAGCGCGTCTACGGAAGGGCCAAACGGCGAGGACGTGTCCGCTGCCAAAGCAACCAGGTACGGCTTGATGGGGCTCGGGAAGGACAGGTCGAACGAGTGACCGTCGTAGACGGGGTCGAAGCTCCTGTTGGACAGGAACGCCAGAAATTTTCCGTCAGGGGTGAACTTCGGGGACTCGTCGCAGAAGCGGCCGTCGGTCACATCGATGATTCCTGACTCAGGCTCTGCCGGGCGGGCGATCCTCAGCTTGCTCCGCGAACCGAAGGACGTTACCGGCTCGGACCAGACGAGCCACTGGGAGTCGCTGGACCACGCCAGTTCGTCGATGCTGCCTTCACCGACGCTGACAAGCCGCGTCAGCTTGCCGGCCGTGGTGTCCGCAACGAAGACATCGCCGAAAGACGTGCCCACGGCAAGCCAGCGGCCATCCGGGCTGGCTTCCAAAGCACTCGTCCGGGTAGAGGCGGGAAATTCAAGGCGGAGATCCGCTGATTCTTCCGCCGATGCGGAAACCGCGGTTGTCTTTGTGCCTCCCGCGGTGTCTGCGGATGGCTCACCGTTGACCGGCTCCACCGATGTTGTCCGGGTTTGGTCTTCGGACGCCCGTGTGACACTGGTGCCCGCCTGCGCGGAAGCGGTTCCCTGTCCCACCACGTTCGACGCCGAGACCGGCTTGGGAAGCGGAGCTGATTCTTCGGTAGCTGCGGCGGGCTGTTCAACAGCGATTTTGGGAATCTCCACCACGGCCGAAAGGCGGGCGGCGATGCGCTTGATATACAGCGCTTCCACTCCCCCACGATCGGCGACGTAAGCTATCCGGCCGTCAGTAAGTGGCCGGGGCAGGCGGGCGCGGACGCCTGGTGTTGCCTCAACCACGCGGGAAGGTCCGTCCTTGTGCCGGAGCCAGTGGATGGTGCCATGCGATTCCACTGCACTGGCCGTACCGGTGACGTTGGGGAAGACATCCCCCAAGTGGGCGGAAGCCTTGAGCGGTGCGGGGCGACGGCCCGGTGATGCCGACCCAAGAGTGATGTTTAATTTGACGGGCTCAGCATCCGCGTCCAGTGACGGGAGCATCCAGATCTCGCCTGCCGATTCAAAGACCACCCGGGTGCCGTCCGTGCTTGCGTGCCGGACGTAGAAGTCCTCGTGGTCCGTATGCCGGCGCAGTCCGGAACCATCAGGAAGCACAGAATAAAGGTTTCCGTAGCCCTCGTGGTCCGACAGGAAGGCAATTCGTCCTTGAATCCACAATGGGTCGGTGAGGTTTCCGTCGATCTCCGCCACCAGCCGCTCGAACTCCCCGTTGCCGTCGGCATCGATCCAGAGCTTCCCGGCGGTGCCTCCGCGGTAGCGCTTCCACCAGGCGGGCTCACGTGAGAGAACGCTTGCCAGGACTACCGGCTTCTCGTCACCGATTTCCGGACCAAAAGCAACAGCCTCAACCGGGCCGAACGGAAGTTCGACGGCGGCGCCGCCGTCCAGCGGGAGGCTGTAAGCGTACGTGTGACGGCTTTCGGCTTGTTGGAACGCGCTCGTTACCACCACGTTCCCTGATGGCGTGAAGCCTTTGACCTTAGTGGTGCTGTGCCCGAAGTAACTCAGCTGCCTGTACCCGCCGCCGTCGACGTTGGCTATGACCACCTCCGGTGACGTGCCCACCACAGTAGTCCACACCAGCGCCTTGCCGTCCGGAGTGAACCGTGGGTTCCTCGCCGGCAGTTGCTGGGAGGATACCCGCCAGGCGCGGCCTCCTGAAAGGGGTGCGATCCAGATGTCGTCTTCGGCCACAAAGGTGACCAGATCGCCGTGCACATGCGGGAAACGGAGGTAGCTGGAGGAGGTCATTGTTCGATCATAGTCAAGAGGCACCCTTCAGTTGCGGCATCCGCTGTCGTTTCCACCACAAGCGTTCGCCATGGTGAGATGGGTCATGAGAATCGTGATGTCCGGAGCTTCGGGAATGATCGGAACGGCCCTGTCCGAGCAGCTGGTTGCTGACGGTAATGAGGTCATCCGGCTGGTGCGGCGCCCAGCCGCGTCAGCGCTTGAATGGACGTGGGACCCAGCCAAGGGTGAGCTGGATGAGGCTGTCCTGGACGGTGCAGACGCCGTGGTCAACCTCTCGGGGGCAGGCATAGGCGATCGTCCATGGACAGAACGCCGGATCCAGGTCCTCACGGAATCCCGTCTCCGGACCACTCAAACCCTGACCGCCGCCATGCGACGACTTGGCAAACCGCCCGCAGCATTCATCAGCCAATCCGCTTCCGGCTACTACGGCGCCTCACGCGATGGGGCGCTTAGGGAGGATGCCGGGCCCGGCGACGGCGTGTTAGGCCGCCTGTCCATTGAGTGGGAGCGCATGGCACGGACTGCTCCGGCCGGCGTTCGGGTGGTGACGCCCCGGACAGGCGTCGTGCTCAGCACCTCCGGTGGTGCACTCGGGCCGCTGTTCCCCTTGTTGAAGCTCGGTCTGGGTGGACCTTTTGGGAACGGCCGCCAGTATTGGCCGTGGATCACTTTGGCCGACGAAGCCAGGGCCCTCGCGTACCTCCTTAAAGCACAAATTGACGGTCCGGTGAATGTCTGCGCCCCGGAGAGCGCAGATGTGAACACGATAGTCGCGGGCCTCGCCAAAGCATTCAACCGGCCGGCCTTCTTCCGTGTACCCCGACCCGCCCTGCGACTGGTTCTCGGTGGCCTTGCCGATGAACTCGTGATGGCCAACCAGCGAATGGTGCCCGCGCGGTTACAGGAAGCCGGCTTCCACTGGCTGCACCCGTCCCTCCCCGATGCCATGGCATGGCTGCGCCAGGAAAAGGCCCTCTGAAGATGTGCTTGGCTTCAGCGGCCCCCTTACCCGGCCGGACCGGCGTCGCGAATTCCGGAGATCCGCCACCGCCCGTCCGAACGAACCAGGTCCAGCCGAAGCTGCTGCGGTGTCCCGGCGGCCCCGGTCCTGACAACTGCCCCTGACACTAGGCGTTCCTCATAGCCGGACGTGGCGGCAGTAACCTCCACCAGCACATGATCGGACTGCGCGGGTCCTTCCACGGTCAGGGCTGTCAACGCTGTATGGAGTCCAACAAACGCTGTTCCAGCGTCCCGCAGGTAATCGCTCACCTGTTTGTCGGTCGCTTCGGCCTGCGAACCAGGCGCGTTGACCAAATCCAGAAGGTCAAGGCGCCGTTCTCCCAAGGCGATGTCACGCACGGCGGACAGCGCGGACACGGCTACTAAGGGATCCTCTGATTGGAGCCCGGTGGCGAGTGCAGCCGGCAGATCCTGTGCGTCCGTTTGATCCAGGCCATGTGTGGCTTCCGTCGCCTCACCGGGGTCGGCAACGCCGCTTTCCATCGCCGCTTGCTGCAGCATCGCCGTCGTCGTGCTGTTCTGCTGCCAAAGAATCCAGGATGCAGCGCCAATCAGTACGCCCATCACTGCCAAAAGAACCCACCGGCGGCCAAGCCCACCACCGGGCCTGCGGCTCCGGCGATGCCCAGGCTCGGCTGTTGGCAGCGACCGCGCGCGCGTGAACGGCAGCAATGTCCACCAGATCTTCAACCAACGGGTAGTCCGGCTTAAAGAACGGGTTGCGCGCCGCGGTGAACGTCCCAATATCTCGCGCCGGGTCAGCAATTCAGGAATAACGGAGGAATGCACGGCACCTGATAAATCCAGGGCTTCGGGAGCAGCACTCCTGAAGATCGCAGTGCCTAGCTCCTTGGCCGACGGACGCTTCCGAGGATCTGCGCTTAGAGCAGCTTCCAAGGCTGCGGCCAGGGCTTTGGGAACCTCCGGGACCAGCAGTGACAGGGGTGGACGATCCTGTTCCTGCTCCGGCGTGGTCCCGGTCAGGCAGTACCAGCCGACCGCGCCGAGGGCATAGACGTCCCGCTGCGGTTGGATGGTGTCCCGGGAAATATCGCCGTTCACTGGCGATTCAGATCCTGGCTCCATGAATCCGGGCGTTCCGACGCCCAGGTCGTGTGGTTTGTCGCCTACCTTGGCGGCGACGCCAAAGTCCGCCAGCAATGGCATCCCGACGGCTGTAAACAAGACGTTTCCGGGTGACACATCTCCGTGTTCCGTGCCGTTGGCGTGCAGATAATCCAATGCCTGGGCAATGGGAGTCAGGATCGTCACAGCTTCTCCGACCGTGAGCTTCCCCCTCGCGGACATCAGGTTGGCCAGCGAACCTCCCGCTGCATAATCCATGACGATCCCCAGTGTTCCCTCAGCCGCGCCTTCCATGTGGAGGATTTCGTGAACACGTATGAGGTGCTTGTGCTTGAGTTGGGAGAGGAGCCTCATCTCACGGTTTGCGTCGGCAAGAACTTCGGCTCGTGACGTTGCCAGGCCGCCAGCGGCACCGGCTTTGGCACATTTGACCGCGAACCGGGCACCGTCCTTATCCCTCGTGGCAAGCCAAACGGTAGAACTACTGCCCTGGCCCAGTGGGCGGGATATTACGTAGCCCGGGATGTGGGGAGCCACTGCTGCGGGAATGTCCAGAGTTTCCATAAACAAGGTGTACCCGACTGCCGGATTTTCCGCAGAAGTTATCCACAGGCAGTGTCATGACCACTCCCCGCTTCAACAGGTCGGGATGCGACTGAGAGCTTCACCACAAAACCATGGCCAGTCTCCTGCTGGGTCTAAGCTTGAACCCATGACTCTTGAGTTTTCACAACTGGGTCTTGCCCCGGATTTCGTAGATTACATGCAGGGCTGGGACCTGCAGCGCGAAATCCACAACAAAGTTGTTGCGGGCGAGAAGAACAGCACCGTCTTGGTCCTTGAGCACGCCGCCGTCTACACGGCCGGCAAACTCACGGAGGACCACGAGCGACCCTTTGACGGCACTCCCGTTGTTCCCGTGGACCGCGGCGGGAAACTGACGTGGCATGGCCCAGGGCAGCTCATCGCCTATCCCATCCTCAAACTCAAGAACCGTGCCGGTATCCGCGACTACGTGGAACGGCTTGAGGCCATCATGATCGCCGTCATGCAGGACTACGGCATCAAGGCCGTCACCGTGAAGGGCCGGGCCGGAGTCTGGATCCTTGCCGATGACAAAGGACCCGACCGTAAGATTGCCGCGATCGGCATTCGGGTCCTGGACGGCGTAACCATGCACGGCGTGGCCATCAACTGCAGCAATGACCTCGCGCCCTATGCGCAGATCATCGCCTGTGGCATCACCGACGCCAGCGTCACCACCATGTCGCTGGAAACCGGCCGGACCATCAACCCCGCCGACATCGTTGACCGCTTCGTTGAAGAATTCAGCAAGCACGAAGAAGCACTCGTTTCCACACCCGAAGGAGCACTCCAGTGACCTTGGCACCTGAAGGCCGTAAGTTGCTGCGCGTTGAGCAGCGTAACTCGGCGGTCCCGGTTGAACGTAAGCCTGAGTGGATCAAGGCCAAGGTCCAGATGGGGCCGGAGTTCGTCCAGCTCAAGAACCTGGTGAAGAAGGAAGGCCTGCACACGGTGTGTGAAGAGGCCGGCTGCCCGAACATTTTTGAGTGCTGGGAAGACAAGGAAGCGACGTTCCTGATCGGCGGGTCCGAGTGCACCCGGCGCTGTGATTTCTGCCAGATCGACACCGGCAAACCCTCCCCGGTGGACATGTTCGAACCCACCAAGGTGGCCCGGAGCGTGCAGGCGATGCAGCTGCGCTACGCGACCGTGACCGGGGTGGCCCGTGATGACCTGGCCGATGAGGGTGTGTGGTTGTACGCCGAAACGGTCCGCAAGATCCATGAACTGAACCCGGGCACCGGGGTGGAGTTGCTGATCCCTGATTTCTCCGGCAAGCCCGAGCACATCGCGGCGATCTGTGATTCAAAGCCCGAGGTATTCGCGCACAACGTCGAGACCGTGCCGAGGATTTTCAAGCGGATCCGTCCGGCGTTCCGGTACGAGCGGTCCCTGGATGTCATCACCCAAGGCCGGGACCTTGGCATGGTGACCAAGTCCAACCTGATCCTGGGCATGGGTGAGACCCGCGAGGAAATTTCCGAAGCGCTGCGGGATCTGCACGCTGCCGGGTGTGACCTGATCACGATCACCCAGTACCTGCGTCCGTCCGAGCGGCACTTGCCGGTGGATCGGTGGGTCAAGCCGCAGGAGTTCGTGGACCTCCAGCACGAGGCCGAAGAGATCGGGTTCCTCGGCGTCATGTCCGGCCCGTTGGTGCGCTCCTCCTACCGGGCAGGGCGTTTGTGGGCCACCGCGATGCGGAAGAAGGGCTGGGAAATCCCGGCCGCCCTGGCCCACATCGAGTCCTCCGGCACCACCCGCCAGGAAGCCTCCACCATCCTCGCCGCCCACGGCTAAGCACCACGCACAGCATCACCAAGAAGCACTACCAGTCAGTACTGAAGGACCGGATGCCACCTGCGTAACGGCGTCCGGTCCTTCTGCGTACATCACGTAGAATTAAGGCACTATGGCGAACTCCTCTGATTCCAGCAATTCGACCCCCTCGGCCGACGCACCCAAGCGTGGGCTGTTCCAGCGCAAGCCCAAGGAAGCCAAGGCCAAGAAGCCGAGCCAGCTGAAGCAGATCGCTGAAGTCTTCAAGATGACCCGGCGAAATGATCCACAGGTTGTCTGGATCATGGTGCTGGCATTCCTTGCAGTGGTTGCTGTGGCCTTCCTCATTGGCTTCTTGCTGGAGAACTGGGTTACCGGCCTGATCATTGGTATCCCGCTTGGCCTGCTAGCCGCCGTCTTTATTCTTTCCCGCAGAGCTGAGAAAGCCGCCTTCGCGCAAATCGAAAACCAGCCCGGCGCTTCCGGCGCAGCGCTTGGTACGCTCCGCCGCGGTTGGGTGACCCAGGATCAGCCTGTTGCCGTCAACCCCCGCACCCAGGACGCTGTGTTCATGGCCATTGGCCGCCCCGGCGTCGTTCTGGTCAGTGAAGGTCCCACGCACCGCGTCAAGCCTTTGGTGGACGCCGAGCGCAAGCGCCTGGCGCGCATCCTGCCCAACGTAACCATCCACGTTCTGGAATCCGGTCGCGGCGAGGGTCAAGTGCCCCTGAATAAATTGGCCAAGACCATGGGCAAGCTGAAGAATGAACTCACCAAGGTGGAGGTCAATGCGGTCTCCAAGCGCATCAACTCCCTTGGAAACCGTCTGCCGATCCCCAAGGGCATCGATCCCTACAAGGCCCGCCCGGACCGCAAGGCCGCACGCGGACGCTGATCCCGAAGAGAAAACCGCCCCTGTCGCTTGTTGGAGACAGGGGCGGTTTTTCGTTTGATGGCGCGAAGGCAGAGAAAACTACATCCTGATGAGGATGGTGTTCATTGCCTTGTCGTGCAGGCCTCGCTGGTCGGGATCGAAGACGACCGCAGGGATGACAAGGCACAGTAGGAGGGTCCGCACCACGGCGGCCAACGGACCAGCGGGGCCGCCACCCAGCCGGACCACGTGGATTCCGGCAATCCTGTGACCGATGCTGTAACCCAACGTGCCGATCAGCAGAATCTGTTCCACGGCAAAAATGGCCAACGTTGCCCAAGGGTTGCCACCGAAGGCAAAATTGCTGATCACGAGGGCGATGGTCCAGTCCACCATGATGCCCAGGATGCGCCTTCCGGCGCGTGCCATGGAACCTGGCCCGGATTCGGGCAACCCGAGCCGTTCACCAGGATATTTGGAGATTCCGGAAGTGTCCGGCCCGCTCAGCCAAGAGCCAATGTCTTTACGATCTACCACCCTCCAAGCCTAACGGCTGGCATGCCTGGCGGCCGACCGCAGGCGGATCGATCTTGGTCGCTTAGCGCCCGGATCTTCGCTCCGGTGTTCGCCCACCGGACCGACATGGACCGGACACCGGGAAGCCGACTACCGTTTACACAACAGATGATTCTGTAACCTGCCGGAAACAATACCGACACCCCCGGGAAATCCCATCTCCCTATGGTGGTATGAGTTGCCAGCCACCATGGCACGGGGAACTTTTTGTGTCTCCGGACCCTTGGAATGGGCTGCACCACGCGGCCTGCCGGGCCTGTTACTTGATATGCATAAGGAGCATAGATGTTCAAGACTGCGGACGAAGTCCTCAAGTTCATCAAAGACGAAGACGTCAAATTCGTCGATATCCGCTTCACCGACCTCCCTGGTGTCCAGCAGCACTTCAACGTGCCGGCCAAGAGTGTCGACCTCGATTTCTTCGTCCACGGCCAGCTCTTCGACGGATCTTCCATCCGCGGCTTCCAGGGCATCGCCGAGTCCGACATGCAGCTCATCCCGGATGTGACCTCGGCCTTCATCGACACGTTCCGCATCGAGAAGACGCTTGCGCTGAACTTCTCCATCGTGAACCCCCGCACGGGTGACCCCTACCACCGCGACCCCCGCGGCGTGGCAGAGAAGGCTGAAGCGTACCTGGCATCCACCGGCATCGCAGACACCGCATTCTTCGCTCCCGAAGCCGAGTTCTTCGTCTTCGACAACGTCCAGTACGAGTCCTCCCCGCAGGGCAGCTTCTACAAGATCGACTCTGAGGAAGCACACTGGAACACCGGCCGCAAGGAAGAGGGCGGAAACCTCGGTTACAAGACCCCCGTCAAGGGCGGTTACTTCCCGGTCTCCCCCACCGACAAGCAGGCCGACCTGCGCGATGCCATGTGCATCGAACTGGACAAGGCCGGCCTTGAGGTCGAGCGCTCCCACCACGAAGTTGGGTCCGCCGGCCAGGCTGAGATCAACTACAAGTTCACCACGCTGACCGCGGCTGCTGATGACCTGCAGAAGTTCAAGTACATCATCAAGAACACCGCAGATGCCTGGGGCAAGTCCGTTACCTTCATGCCGAAGCCTGTCTTCGGTGACAACGGCTCGGGCATGCACTGCCACCAGTCGCTGTGGAGCAACGGCGACCCCCTGTTCTATGACGAGAAGGGCTACGCAGGCCTCTCCGACACCGCTCGCTGGTACATCGGCGGCCTGCTGAAGCACTCTTCAGCAGTCCTGGCCTTCACCAACCCGACGGTCAACTCCTACCGCCGCCTGGTCAAGGGCTTCGAAGCTCCTGTGAACATGGTCTACTCGCAGGGCAACCGCTCCGCCGGTATCCGTATCCCGATCACGGGCACCAACCCGAAGGCCAAGCGCATCGAGTTCCGCGCTCCGGACCCCTCGTCCAACCCGTACCTGGCGTTCGCCGCCCAGCTGATGGCCGGCATCGACGGCATCCGTAACCGCATTGAACCCCCGGCTCCCATCGACAAGGACCTCTACGAGCTCCCGGCCGAGGAAGCCAAGGACATCCCCAAGGCTCCGGGGTCCCTGGAAGAAGCTCTTGAGGCCCTGCGCGAGGACAACGAGTTCCTGCAGGCCGGCGGCGTCTTCACCCAGGACCTCATCGACACTTGGATCGACTACAAGTACGAGAACGAGATCCGTCCGCTGTCGCTGCGCCCGAACCCGTACGAGTTCGAGCTCTACTACGGCGTCTAATACCGACACGTAACAAAGAGGCCAGCCTCAGTCCGTTCAGACTGAGGCTGGCCTCTTTCGTGCGGGTGCGAACTACTCAGACTTGCTTTGGTCGCGGTCCCGGAGATTCTTGGTAATCTCATCCAGCTTGTCCTTGACGAAGCTGGCGGCCTCCGAAATACCCTTTTCCGCGCTGCCCAACGGGTCCAGCTGAAGGTACACGTCCTTATCGATGGGCAGGTCGTATTCGTCCTTCAGATGAGTGCCACCGGCAACCCCGTCGAGGGACAGGTATACAAGGGCCTCGGTCCTTGCTATGCCCGCGATTGTACCGAAGACGACCGTGAAGTCATTGGGCTGAAAGCTCACAGAATGGCCCACGTGACGCCGGTCCAGTTCTCCGGCAGGAATGGCCTTCTCGGACGGATTTCCGTTGTATTCCATGTACTTCCCCTATGCGTTGAGATCAGATACATAAGAAGTCTATAAGGATACTTAGAGTATTGGGTTGGCAGATGCCGCCAAGGCCTCACCGAACGGCGGTCCGCTACTGCTTTCCGTATTTTTTGTGCACTGCCTGCTTACTCACGCCCAGGCACAGCGCAATCGCTTCCCACGACAAGCCGGATTGCCGGGCAGCCCGAACCAGAGATGCCTCCGTTCGGCCTACTTCCTTCTGCAACTCCGCAACGGCGTAAAGCGCCTCGGCCGGGCCCATGCTGTCCATGGATCCCACCAGTGTTTTCATCCGATCCACCTCCATGGCGTCAACAATAGTTGACGCCATGGAGGCCGTCAATCTTAATTGACGTCAGGGTGCTGATGGGCGCTGGTGCGGCCCTCGATCGAAAGCCTTGTACATGGTCCGCTGCGGACCCGCATTCCCGCCCAGATAGCGCCCCGAGTCTACGAATCCCGCTTTCAAGTAGGCCGCCAGCCCTGCCGGATTGCGTTCGTTAACGGAAAGCACGACGCCGGCCTGCCCGCCACCCAGCCTGGCCGTCAGCTTGCGCGCTTCCGACACTGCGGCACGCGCCGCCAAGGTACCGAGGCCGCGCCCCTGGCTTCCCGAGTCGATAAGGAACCCTCTCAACAACCACACCGACTCATCATCCGGCCAGCCCGCGAGCTTGGCAGCGCCGGACTGAAGGGTCAACACACCAACAGCAACTCCCCCTGACTCAATGACGTAAGGGAGGCGTGATTCTTCTTCCAAGGAAATCAGCATCATGCGTAAGGGATCCCCAACGAACTCCCGCTGTTTGGCTTCAACGGCCAACTCCGCTACCGCGCCAAGCTGAATGGCGCGGGCGTCGTCGTCGAGCATTTTGAGGGGGATGAGCCAGATATCACCTCGCTCATGACGATCACCGTCGACCAATAGTTCTTCTTCTGATTCACATTCGGGCATTTTCGGAATCTCCCACGCCTCAGTTGCCGTAGAACTCTTTCTCAAAAACGCCCCTGGCACGACGACTAAGCCGCAGGTAGTCCTCTTCGAAGTGCCCCGCGTTCCCGGGTTCATATCCACACCAGCGGGCCACAGCCTCAAGGTCTTTCCTCGATGATGGAAGGAGATCCGAGGCACGTCCGGTGACGATGACGTTTGCGGAGCGGATGCGGCTGGCGAGTCGCCAGGCCTCCCTCAGGAGGGCAGCGTCGTCTTCGGCGATTAATTCCAACTTCTCCGCAGCGGCCAGGGCATCCAGAGTTGACGTGGTCCGCAACTCGGGATGTT
Organism: Paenarthrobacter sp. TA1.8; assembly: GCF_048595705.1. Lineage (NCBI taxonomy): Bacteria > Bacillati > Actinomycetota > Actinomycetes > Micrococcales > Micrococcaceae > Paenarthrobacter > Paenarthrobacter sp. TA1.8. The sequence goes on along the minus strand of NZ_CP184287.1, from coordinate 1,885,126 downwards.
CTCCGGCATGCTGCAGTTGAATGAGCTGAACCAACCATTCAACGTCACTCAAGCCGCCCCGGCCAAGCTTGACGTGCCGGGCCGGGTCCGCACCACGAGGCAGGCGCTCCGACTCCACCCGGGCCTTAACACGGCGAATCTCCCGGACATCCTGCTCCGCAAGTTGCTCCGGGTAGCGGATTGGGTCAATGAGACGTACAAAGTCTGCGGCAAGCTCGTCTGAGCCGGCCATCGGGCGGGCTCGCAGAAGCGCCTGCGCCTCCCAAATCAGCGACCATCGTCGGTAGTACTCCGCATACGATTCCAGGGACCGCACCATGGCACCGTTTTTGCCCTCCGGCCGGAGGTCGGCGTCCACCATAAGCACTCGTTCGGCCATGATCGCAGGCTTGAGCGGCTGGGTAAGGAAGCTGGACACCTTGGCGACTATCGCCGTCGCCTGCTCTTGCGCCTCAGCATCGGTGAACCCGGGGCGGGCACGGTGCACGTAGATGACGTCCGCGTCCGAGCCGTAGCCGATCTCGCGACCACCCTGCCGTCCCATTGCCACCACCAGCACATCAGTTTTCAATGGGCCCGCCGAGGCCACCACGGACTCCGCTACGTGCAGCGCCCCGAGAACCGCGGCCCGGTCCGTCTCGGCCAGAGCCAGTCCGACGGCATCCTGGTCCAGCAATCCAGCGCTATCCGCGATCGCGGTGCGCAGGATCTCACGACGCCGGATCAGCCGGATCAGCCTCATGGCACTCTCGGGATCCGCATGACGGGAAAGCTTGGACCGGATTTCCTGCCACTGGGCTTCGAAGGGAACCGGCGCCAGTTCCTTGTCGCTGCCCAACCAGGCAACGGACTCCGGAGACACTTCCAACAAGTCCGAAATCAGCCGCGAATTAGCCAGGACCTGGCAGAGTCGCTCCGCTGCCGCTTGGGAGTCCCGGAGCAGCCCCAAATACCAGTGGGTGGTTCCGAGGGCTTCGCTAACCCTACGGAAGGCCAGCAGTCCGGCGTCGGGATCCACGCCCTCGGCGAGCCACCCCAAGAGGATCGGCAGGAGCTGCCTCTGCAGTGCCGCTCGCCGGCTGACACCCGCGGTGAGCGCTTCGATATGCCGCATGGCGCCTTGGGGATCAAGATAACCAAGTGCGGCGAGGCGACCCTGGGCGGCCTCCGGGCTGAGCTTCGCGTCTTCGCTGCTCAGCTTCGCTGCGGTATTGAGCAAAGGCCGGTAGAAGATCCGTTCGTGCAGCTCACGGACGGATTTCTTGGTCTTTTGCCAGGTGGCCATCAGTTGGTCAGGGTGTGGCCGCTCCAGTGCGAACGGACCGAGGACGGCCTTGGCGAGGAAGCGCTGGGCGTCCTCAGTGACAGGCATAAGGTGGGTCCTACGCAACTGGAAAAGCTGAATTCTGTGTTCCAACAGGCGCAGGTAGCGGTAGGCGTTGTCGAAGGCCGCTGCGTCCGTGCGACCGATATAGCCGCCCGCAGACAATGCCGCAATGGCAGAAGTGGTGTCCCGGCACCTGAGTGACTCGTCAGACTTCCCATGCACCAGTTGCAGCAACTGGACCGTGAATTCAACGTCACGGAGCCCGCCGCGACCCAGTTTGATTTGGCGCTGTTCCTCGGCGGCCGGGATGTAGTCGGTCACCCTGCGGCGCATGGCTTGGACCGACTCCACGAAACCCTCGCGTCCCGCGGATGCCCAGACAAGTGGTTCCACGGCCTTCTCGTAACGCTGGCCCAGTTCCCGGTCGCCGGCAATGGTCCTTGCCTTCAGCAGCGCCTGGAATTCCCAGCTTTCGGCCCACCGGGCGTAGTAGCTCAAATGTGAGGGAAGGGTACGAACCAGGGGTCCGGATTTACCTTCCGGACGGAGATTGGCATCAACTTCCCACAACCCGGGTTCGGGCGCCGAGGAAGAGATCGCCCTGGAAATGCCGGAGGCGAGGGCCGTGCCGATGGTGGAGGCGCGGGCGTCGTCCAACTCCCCTGCTTCGATGACATAGATGACGTCGACATCGGAAATGTAGTTCAACTCCCGGGCGCCACACTTACCCATGCCAATGACGGCAAGCCCAACATCGGAAATTTCCGCAGCGTCGAACTGGGCTGCCGCTTCGGCCCGGGAGACCGCCAGGGCGGCCTCAATGGCAGCACCGGCGAGATCGGCCAGCTCGGCACCGACCGCGGGCATGAAGTCTGTTGGTGATGCCGCGCAGATGTCCTTGATGGCGAGCTCGGTTAAACCTCGGCGGTAGGCGCTCCGCAAGGCCGCGTAGGCCGGCAGTCCGGTGATTCCGGCCACCGGGCGTTGAGCGCCCGGTTCGGCTTTCACGGAGCGAAGCAGCAATGCCCGCAGCTCTTCGTTGGAAGCTTGGACCGGCTCCGGGCTGACCCGGACATTGAAGACATCCAGATGCTCCGGTCGTCGCATGAGAAACTCCCCCAAGGCCTCCGAGGCACCCAGAAGCCGGTACATGGGCTCGCTGGTGTCCGGGTCAGCCGCGGCCAGCTTCTTCAGCCCCGGGTTCTTCTCAATGAGCCGGACCAGCGACTGGAGAGCCGTGTCAGGGCTCGCCGACAAGGACAGCCCGGCGAACAGGGCGTCCTCGTCGATCCCCTCAAGTTCCGGAGCAGCAAGAAACCGTTCGCCCTTTTCGAGGTCACTGAATCCGGCTGAGATGAGCCGACGCGCAAGGCTCATTGGCCCGGCCTAGAGAATGCCGAGATTGCGCTGCAACTCATACGGGGTGACCTGGAGGCGGTAGTCCTGCCACTCTGCACGCTTGTTGCGCAGGAAGTGCTCGAACACCTGCTCCCCCAGGATCTGGGCCACCAGCTCGGATTCCTCCATGGCCCGGATGGCATCGTGGAGGCTTGCCGGCAACGGCGCATGTCCCATTGCCCTGCGCTCCGCAGTGGTCAATGACCACACGTCGTCTTCGGCGGCGGCCGGAAGTTCGTAGCCTTCCTCGATGCCCTTCAAGCCGGCACCGAGCAGCACGGCGTAGGCCAGGTAGGGATTGGTTGCGCTGTCGATGCCGCGGTACTCGATGCGTGCCGACTGGCCCTTACCGGGCTTGTACAGCGGGACCCGCACCAATGCTGAGCGGTTGTTGTGGCCCCAGCTCAAGTAGCTCGGGGCCTCTCCGCCGCCCCAGAGGCGCTTGTAGGAGTTGACAAACTGGTTGGTGACGGCCGTGAACTCAGGAGCGTGCTTGAGGATTCCGGCAATGAACTGCCGCGCCGTCTTGGACAGCTGGAACTCCGCTCCGGCTTCGAAGAACGCGTTGGTGTCGCCTTCGAAAAGCGAGAAGTGGGTATGCATGCCCGAACCGGGGTGGTCCGTGAACGGCTTGGGCATGAACGTGGCGTAGGTGCCCTGCTGGAGGGCGACTTCCTTGATGACCGTGCGGAACGTCATGATGTTATCCGCGGTCTGGAGGGCATCGGCGTAACGGAGGTCAATCTCGTTTTGGCCCGGACCGCCCTCGTGATGGCTGAACTCCACCGAGATACCGACCGATTCGAGCATGGTCACGGCGGTGCGGCGGAAGTCCTGCGCTACTCCGCCCGGTACGTGGTCAAAGTAGCCACCTTCGTCCACAGGAACCGGAGCCCCGTCCGGGCCAAGTTCCTTCGACTTCAACAGGTAGAACTCGATCTCGGGATGGGTGTAGCAGGTGAAGCCCATGTCCGCGGCCTTCGCGAGGGTCCTCTTGAGGACGTTGCGGGGGTCGGCGGCAGACGGTTCACCATCCGGAGTGAGGACGTCACAGAACATGCGGGACGTCTGCTCGGTCTCGCCACGCCACGGCAGGATCTGGAACGTGGAGGGGTCCGGTTGCGCGAGCATGTCCGACTCGAACACACGGGCAAGGCCCTCGATGGCCGAACCGTCAAAGCCAAGGCCCTCTTCAAAGGCGCCCTCAACTTCGGCCGGCGCCAGCGCCACCGATTTCAGGGAACCCACGACGTCGGTGAACCACAAGCGTACGAAGCGCACGTCACGCTCTTCGATCGTCCGCAGAACGAACTCTTGCTGGCGGTCCATAGGGCCTCTTTTCCGATTCAGTGTCCATGCCGCTGGTTTCAATGGATTGAAGCCACGACAGCTCAGCCTTCACTCTACTAAGAGTTCCGTGCTAATGCCGCAGCAGTAGCTGCGTGTAACACAGCGTTTACATAAGGTGACGCCGGGCACACTGGTGGCAGCCGCCGTCGGCACCGCTTAGGCTCTATCCATGGCCCCGAGCAACCTTCCTGAGTCCACCACGCCCGCCGAAGTTCCCGCACCTTACGGCAGCGGCCCCGCACCAGCGGAGCAAGCGCAAGCGACGGCTGGCAGGAAGCCCATCAGCCGGGTCCGCATACACCACCTGCAGCAGGCCAAGGACAACGGCGAGCACTTCGCCATGCTGACGGCATACGAGCAGTACACCGCCGAAATCTTTGACCAGGCGGGAATCGAAGTCCTCCTGGTGGGTGACTCCGCTTCCAACAACGTGTTCGGCAACGAGACGAGCCTCCCTGTCACAGTGGATGAGCTCCTTCCCCTCACACGGGCAGTCAGCAGGGCGGCCAAGCGGGCGCTGATCGTAGCGGACCTGCCTTTCGGGAGCTATGAAGTTTCTCCCGGTCAGGCAGTGGCCACCGGCGTCCGGTTCCTCAAGGAGGGACTGGCGCACGCCGTCAAGATCGAAGGAACGGCATATTACGCGGACACCGTCAAAGCCATGGTCCAGGCAGGCATCCCCGTCATGGCCCACATCGGATTCACCCCGCAAAGCGAACATTCCCTCGGCGGCTACCGCGTGCAAGGCCGGGGAGACGACGCCCAGCGCCTGATCGAGGACGCCGTTGCCCTGCAGGACGCCGGCGCTTTCAGTGTCCTCATGGAGATGGTTCCTGCGGACACCGCAGCCGCCGTCGACGCCGCATTGCGGGTCCCGACCGTCGGTATCGGTGCTGGCAAGAGCACCACGGGGCAGGTCCTTGTGTGGCAGGACATGGCAGGCCTACGTGGCGGCAAGATGGCCAAATTCGTCAAGCAATACGCAGATCTTCGCACCACGCTGAGTGATGCCGCCGCCGCTTACGGGGAGGATGTCCGGTCCGGTCAGTTCCCCGGACCGGAGCACTCCTTCTAAGCAACGTCCCGGCTAATCGTCGTCCTGGGCATCCCAGGCGTCATTGCGTGCTTTGACCTTTTCCAAGGCGTGCTCGGCTTCTTCCCTGGTCTTGTAGGGGCCAATGAGCTGGGTCCAATCGGACAAGGCGTCCTCTTCGATCTCGTGCGTCTTGACGTTGTACCAGTACTCCGTCACGTCTCCTCCTCAGTCTTCGGGCCCTTCGACGCGTAACGTTGGCGGGGTCACAGGAACCCGGCCACACTTTGTTACTTACGTCTCTTGTGTGCCTTATATGATCAATCTATGCCTTCTCTTGCTTCGACTGCACCCATTGGCGCCCTCACCCCGGGAACCATCAGCCCTGAACGACCCGTCCCGGCGTCGATTCCCAGGCCGGAGTATGTCGGCAAGAAGGCACCCGCCAAGTTCACGGGCTCCGAGGTGAAGTCAGCGGAGACCATCGAGAAGATCCGGATTGCCGGAAAGATCGCTGCGCAAGCGATCGTCGAGGTCGGCAGGCATATCCAGCCGGGCGTCACCACCGACCATCTGGACAAGGTGGGGCACGAGTTCCTCCTGGACCACAACGCGTACCCGTCCACCCTCGGCTACCGGGGCTTTCCCAAGTCCCTGTGTTCCTCGCTCAATGAGGTCATTTGCCACGGCATCCCGGACTCAACCGTGGTGCAGGATGGCGACATCCTGAACATTGACATCACTGCCTTCATCAACGGCGTGCATGGGGATACCAACTACACTTTCCTGGTTGGCGACGTGGACGAAGAATCCCGTCTGCTGGTTGAGCGTACGCAGGAGTCGCTCAACCGGGCCATCAAGGCCGTGGCCCCTGGCCGCGAAATCAACGTAATCGGCCGTGCCATCCAGTCCTACGCAAAACGCTTCGGCTATGGCGTAGTTCGGGATTTCACCGGCCACGGCGTGGGCGAGGCCTTTCACACCGGCCTCATCATTCCGCATTACGACGCAGCCCCGGCGTACAACACCGTGATCGAGGCAGGCATGGTCTTCACCATCGAACCCATGCTGACCCTTGGCACCATCGAATGGGATATGTGGGCCGACGACTGGACGGTCGTCACCAAGGACCACAAACGCACGGCCCAATTCGAACACACCCTGCTGGTCACCGAGACCGGCGCGGAAATCCTTACCCTTCCCTGAGCTCTCCGGAAGGTCCACGCAGCCCGGGCGGCTGCGCCATGCCCATCCCCTCCTGCCATGATCGGAAATGCATTGTCCAAGAAGGATGAGAAGACCCACAAGAACGCCCCGTTGATCGGTATCGACATCGGTGGCACCGGCATCAAGGGCGGCATCGTCGACCTGAAGAAGGGCAAGTTGATTGGCGACCGCTTCCGCGTTCCCACTCCGCAGCCCGCCACTCCGGAAGCTGTAGCTGAGGTTGTCGCCCAAATCGTTGAGGAACTCTCCAGCCGTCCCGACGCGCCGGCAGCGGATTCCCCCGTGGGTGTGACATTCCCCGGCATCATCCAGCACGGCGTGGTCAACTCGGCGGCCAACGTGGACAAAACCTGGCTTGGCACCAACATCGACGCCGCCTTCACCAAACGCCTCGGCCGCCCGGTAGAGGTCATCAATGATGCCGACGCCGCCGGCCTCGCCGAAGCCCGTTACGGTGCTGGCGAGGGCGTGGACGGCACCGTCCTGGTGATCACCCTGGGAACCGGCATCGGATCGGCATTCATCTTCAATGGACAGCTGGTCCCCAACGCCGAGCTCGGGCATCTTGAGGTCGACGGGCACGACGCCGAAACCAAAGCCTCCGCGGTGGCTCGCGAACGCGATGGCCTGAGCTGGGACGAGTACGGTGTCCTGCTCAACCGCTACCTCCAGCACGTGGAGTTCCTGTTCTCCCCCGAGCTGTTCATTGTGGGTGGCGGCATTTCCAAACGCTCCGACGAGTACTTCCCGCACCTTGAGCTGCGGACCAAAATCGTCACGGCAAAGTTGAAGAACGACGCCGGCATTGTGGGCGCGGCACTCGAAGTCGCTTTGCACCACAAGCTCGCGAAGTAGCCGCGGCATGACAGAGGCCGAAACAGCCGACCAGCATGATGAACGCGGAGTCGCAATCGTCACCGGCGCCAGTCGGGGGATCGGAGCCGCCGTAGCACTCGCCGCGGCGGCTGCCCGGTATCACGTGGTGGTCAATTACTCCGCAGACGCTGAAGGTGCACGGACCGTGGTCAACGACATCCTGGCCCAAGGCGGCAAGGCGCGCGCCGTGCAGGCGGATGTCAGCCAACCGGCCGACGTCGGACGTCTGTTCGACGAAGCCACCGGTTGGGGTCCTGTGACCGCCGTAATCAACAACGCCGCCATCACGGGAAACCTGATCGGCGCCCTCACGGAAGTACCGGCGGAAACGGTCCAACGGGTTGTTGATGTCAACGTGGCCGGAATGATTTTCATGTGCCAGGAAGCAGTTCGGCGACTTTCGACGGACAACGGCGGCAGCGGCGGCTCCATCATCAACGTCTCCTCCACAGCCACCAAGGCGGGCTCGCCCGGAACCTGGGTCCACTACGCGGCCACCAAGGGGGCAGTGGATGTTTTGACGGTGGGCCTTGCCGCCGAAGTGGCCAAGCAGGGCATCCGTGTCAACGCCGTTGCCCCGGGCAGCACCAATACCGGCCTCCACGCAGCGGCTGGAATGCCGGACCGCGTGGAGCGGCTGAACCCAACCATCCCGATGGGCCGCAGCGCGGAGCCGGAGGAGGTGGCTGCGGCGGTGATGTGGCTGATGTCGGACGAGGCCGGGTACATTACCGGAGCCGTGCTCCCTGTGTCCGGCGGGCGCTGATCCCGGTCAGGATTTTGATGCCGGTGGCGGCTGCGGCTTCCCCTCCGCTGCCGCCACCGGAGCTATAGCTGGCTCTTTTCCGAACCCTTGACTTGCTTGGCGCCTGCCTTGGCCGCTTCTGCCTCATGGCGTAGCAGGGAGATGGCTGATTCGAAGTCCTCCAGGGACTCAAACGCCTGATACACGCTGGCAAAACGAAGGTATGCCACTTCATCAAGCTTCCGGAGCGGGCCCAGAATGGCCAGTCCCACCTCATGGGCATCGATCTCCGCTGCGCCCGAGGAACGAATATTCTCCTCGACTTCCTGGGCGAGCATTGCAAGATCGTCCTCCGTGACCGGACGTCCCTGGCATGCCTTGCGGACTCCACTGATGACCTTGATGCGGCTGAATGGTTCGCCGACGCCGGACCTCTTGATCACGGACAAGCTGGTGGTTTCCACGGTGGTGAAGCGACGTCCGCATTCCGGGCACTGGCGTCGGCGGCGGATGGACGAACCGTCGTCAGCCATTCGGCTGTCGACGACGCGGGAGTCGGGATTCCGGCAGAACGGACAATACACGCTGGGCCTCCCCTGACGGCTCCGGCACGGAATCGCATGCGGCAGGACGCCGGATACGCAAAGGTGCCGGAAGATTCACTTCCGGCACCAGTTTACGGTCCGCCATGCGGTAATGACAAGCGTGTAATTACTACATGTAGTGGTAGTCACCCTTATATGTAGTGGTTGAGGCCCTACGCGAAGCGAATTCGAACAGCATCTCCGTGGCCCGGAAGGTCCTCTGCACCCGACAGGCTCACAATGTGTCCACTGACTTGCTCCAAGGCGGCACGGTCATAGTTGATGACCTGGACCGCGCGGAGGAACGTGGTGACGTTGAGACCGGACGAGAAAGCGGCCGTTCCGCTGGTAGGCAGCACGTGGTTGGAACCTGCGCAGTAGTCCCCCAGGCTGACCGGGCTGAAGTCGCCCACGAAGATCGCTCCCGCGTTACGAATCCGCGCTGCAACCGTGGCCGCGTTGGCCGTCATGATTTCCAGGTGTTCAGCGGCGTATGCGTTGCAGACCGCGATCCCCTGCTCAAGATCATCCACCAGCACCACACCGGACTGTGGTCCGGACAGCGCCTCAAGAACGCGCGCACGGTGCTTTGTTCCAGCGGCCTGCCGCGCCAGTTCAAGCACGACGGCGTCAGCCAGTTCAGCGGAGTCAGTCACCAGGACGGAGGCTGCTTTGGGATCATGCTCCGCCTGGCTTATGAGGTCGGCGGCCACCAACGGGGCCTGCGCGGTGGCGTCGGCAAGGATGGCGATCTCCGTGGTTCCGGCCTCGGAATCGATGCCCACCACACCCTTGACGAGGCGCTTGGCTGTGGCCACAAAAATGTTGCCCGGGCCCGTGACAACGTCAACAGGCTCAATAGACAGTTCATCATCTGTACCAGGGATGCCGTAAGCAAACGAAACAATGGCCTGTGCGCCGCCGATGGCGTACACCTCGTCAATGCCCAGGAGCTTCGCCGCGGCCAGGATGGTGGGGTGCGGGAGGCCGCCAAAGTCTTTCTGCGGCGGGGAGGCAAGCGCAATGGACTCCACGCCGGCGGCAACCGCGGGGACCACGTTCATGATGACTGAAGATGCCAGCGGAGCGAGTCCACCGGGAACGTAGAGCCCAACGCGTCCCACAGGAATCCAGTTTTGGCTGACAACGGCACCGTCGCCAAGTTGTACATCCACATTGGCAGGGCGCTGCTGGTCAGCAAATTGCCTGGCGCGGTTGATGGACTCCTCCAAGGCCGAGCGGACCTTTGGGTCGAGTTCGGTCAGCGCCTGGGTGAGTGCCTCTGCCGGGACTCTGGGGTGTGACTGCTCCACGCCGTCGAATTTCCTGGCCAGTTCGGCCAAGGCGGCAAAGCCGCGGCTACGGACGTCGGAAATGATGTCCAGGACCTTCTGTTCGGCCTCCGCCATCGTCTGATGCTGCGCCCTTGGCACAGCTGCGCGCAGCTCCGCCAAGGAAAGGCGGCGGCCCCGGAAATCGATGCTCCGGAAATTTAGGGCGTCAGTGGAGAGGGCGGAAGTATCCGAGGAAGTGGTCACCCGGCTATTTTACGGGTTTCTTCGACAGAACCCCGAACAGCGCCAGGACAAACGTGATAAAAGCGATGGCAGCAGGCCACAGAACCAGTACAGCGTAGGAGCGCAGCGTGAAGCCAAACCCGGAGCCAAGGGCAGGATCCGGGGCGGGCCCCAGCAACTGGGCGGCAAGCAGCCCAATCAGCCACGCGAAGACCGCACCCAAAGCACCCCCAAGGAGAGCAAAGGCCAAGCGCCGCGCGGCACCATCTCCGTTTAACTTTCCGTCCAGCATCACGCCGGTGAGGCACCCTGCCAGCAGCATCAGGGCTGCGAGGACCAAGTCCCGCGGAAGCCAGGAATCAGGGTTGGCCGCATTCGCCAGATCCGGATTACCCGAGACCAGGTTCAGTCCACCCGGAGCAAGAAGCCACCAGATGAATCCGGCAACCACACCCAAAGCCGCCGGAAGGACCAACCACAGGACGTCCTTCGAGCGCCGGGGTTTGGAGGCAGAGATCTGTTCCGCGACGGCAGGGACGTGCACGGTGGAATCGGTCATGCACCTCACATTAACAAAGGTTCACGCCGACCCGACAAAATGTGGGGCTCGCAGTCCCGGAGGAATACCCTGAAGAAGAAGACATGCAAGGCCCCAATTCAGGAGAAAACCGACGTGCCCAGCGAACCATCCGGCTTCGAGGAGACTTTCAGGGAGATGTTCCGTCGGCATGCCGCTGGAGTAGCCATCATCACGGCGAACCTCAACGGAAGCCCCTTCGGCTTCACCGCCACGTCTGTGGCCTCGCTATCCGCCGAGCCGCCCCGCTTCACCTTCAACATGGCCAGGAGTTCCAGTTCCTGGCCTGCCGTGGCCAACGCGGAGTACATCGGAGTCCACATGCTGGGGCTGGAAAACCAAGCCCTCGCCAATCGTTTCGCACGGACACGCGACCGGTTCGACGGCGACCATTGGGAGCCGGGCCCCCATGACGTGCCTATTCTCAAGGATGTCAGCGGTTGGCTCGTGGGCAGAATCCAGATGCGCCTGTCTTTCGAGAACAACGCTGTGGTGGTAGTCGAGGTCATAGACGGCCAGGTGGGCGAGGACGGCACTCCCCTGCTGTACCACAGCGGCGGTTACAGCAAGCCCGCGCCGCTCGACTACGAAATCTGACCGAGCGGCCGCGAGCCTGCTAGTTATCCAGGCAGGCAGGACCCAGCAGGACCTTCAAGTCACCAAAAAGCGAAGGACTGGGGTTGACCCGCATATGGACGGGCAAGCCCATGACCTCCACCTTCGTGTCTCCCATCAGCTTGAGCCGGACTTCCGAATTTCCGCGGTGGGTTCGCAGCACGTCACGCAGGTCAGTCACTACTGCCTCGGTGGCCTTGAACGTTGGAATGGTGATCACCACGGGACCGTTCACGCTTTCACTGAGGTCCGGGACGGATAGCTCCATGCAGTTCAAAGTGACCGCTCCGTCATCGCGGCGCTGCAGACGGCCCTTGACCACAACGATCAAGTCCTCAGCCAGGACCGAGGCGATGGGACCGTAAACCTGGCCGAAGAACATGACCTCCATGGAAGCGCCCAGGTCTTCGATTTCTGCTCGGGCATAGGCGTTTCCGCTGGCCTTGGCAATCCTGCGGCTCAGCGAGGTGATCATGCCCGCAATGGTGACTATCGCGCCGTCGTGCGGTCCGTCCTCGGCGATGATCGACGTAATGGACTGTTCAGCGTGCTGGCTGAGGACGCCCTCCAGCCCCTGCAAGGGATGGTCTGAAACGTAAAGGCCCAACATGTCCCGTTCGAAGGACAGCTTGTCCTTCTTCTCCCACTCGGGCAGATCCGGGATTTCGGTGGTCAGCGACGCCTCGGGCTCCTGGTCTTCAAAGCCCGCGAAGAGATCGAACTGGCCAATTGCCTCGTTGCGCTTGAGCGTGATCACAGAGTCGATGGCTTCTTCGTGGATCATCGCCAAAGCACGCCGATGGTGACCGAGTGAATCGAACGCTCCGGCTTTGATCAGCGATTCGATGGTGCGCTTGTTGCACACTACGGCGGGCACCTTGAGGAGGAAATCCTTGAAGGACGTGTACTTGCCCTCGGAAGTGCGCGCAGCCACCATTGCATCCACCACATTGACGCCGACATTGCGGATGGCGCCCATGCCGAAGCGGATGTCCGTTCCCACCGGGGTGAAGTTCAGCGAGGATTCGTTGACGTCCGGCGGGAGGACAGTAATGCCCATTCGACGGCACTCGTTGAGGTAGATGGCGGATTTGTCCTTGTCATCACCCACGGACGTCAGCAAGGCAGCCATGTACTCCGGCGCATAGTGCGCCTTCAAGTAGGCCGTCCAGTACGAGATAACGCCATATGCTGCCGAGTGGGCCTTGTTGAAGGCGTAGTCGGAGAACGGGAGCAGAATGTCCCACAGCGTCTTGACGGCGGCCATGGAGTAGCCGTTGTCCTGCATGCCTTGGGAGAAGCCGGCGAACTGCTTGTCCAGCTCGGACTTCTTCTTCTTACCCATGGCGCGGCGAAGGATGTCGGCCTGTCCAAGCGAGTAGCCGGCCAGCTTCTGGGCCACGGCCATGACCTGCTCCTGATACACGATCAGGCCAAAGGTGCCGCCCAGGATTTCCTTCAGCGGTTCTTCCAGCTCCGGGTGGATGGGAATGACTTCCTGGATCCCGTTTTTGCGCAGGGCGTAGTCGGTGTGGGCGTTGGCGCCCATGGGTCCAGGCCGGTACAGGGCAAGAACAGCGGAGATGTCTTCGAAGTTGTCAGGCTTCATGAGCTTGAGCAGGGACCGCATGGGACCGCCGTCGAGCTGGAACACACCCAAGGTGTCACCGCGCGCCAAAAGCTCGTAGGACGCGGCGTCGTCGAGTTCCAGGTTCTCCAGATCCAGGTCGACGCCGCGGTTCATCTTGATGTTTTCCAGGGCATCCGAAATGATCGTCAGGTTTCGGAGACCCAGGAAGTCCATCTTGATCAGGCCGAGGCCTTCGGACGTCGGGTAATCGAACTGGGTGATGACCTGGCCGTCCTGGAAACGGCGCATGATGGGAATGACATCGATGATGGGGTCCGAGGACATGATGACGCCGGCCGCGTGAACACCCCACTGGCGTTTCAGTCCCTCGATGCCCAGGGCAGTCTCGAAGACCTTGGCGGCCTCCGGATCCGTGGCGATCAGCTGGCGGAAATCCCCGGCTTCGCTGTAACGCTTGGATTCCGGGTTCTGAATGTCCGCCAAGGGAATGTCCTTGGCCATAACGGCAGGAGGAAGTGCCTTGGTCAGCGTCTCACCCATGCTGAACGGGTAGCCCAGCACGCGCGAGGAGTCCTTGAGCGCCTGCTTGGTCTTGATGGTGCCGTACGTGACGATCATGGCCACACGCTCGTCGCCGTACTTCTTGGTGACGTAGTCAATCACCTCGGAGCGGCGGCGATCATCGAAATCGACGTCGAAGTCGGGCATGGAAACGCGGTCCGGGTTAAGGAAGCGTTCAAAGATCAGGCCGTGCTGCAGGGGGTCGAGGTCGGTGATGCGCATGGCGTACGCCACCATGGAGCCTGCACCGGATCCGCGGCCGGGACCTACACGGATGCCGTTGTTCTTGGCCCAGTTGATGAAGTCGGCAACCACCAGGAAGTACCCCGGGAATCCCATGGACGTGATGACGCCCAGCTCGTAGTCCGCCTGCTTCCGGACCTTGTCAGGAATGCCTTGGGGGTAGCGGTACTTCAGGCCGGTATCCACTTCCTTGACCAGCCAGGAGGTCTCGTCTTCCCCGGGAGGGCAAGGGAAGCGCGGCATGTAGTTGGCGCCGGTGTTGAAAGAAACTTCGCAGCGCTCGGCGATGAGCAGCGTGTTGTCGCAAGCTTCAGGGTGATCCCGGAACAGCTCCCGCATCTCCTGCGGCGACTTCAGGTAGTAGCCGCTGCCGGAGAACGCGAAGCGCGAACCGCCGTTGTCATACGTCGGCTCCAGGAGCGTGGAACCGGATTGGATGGCCAACAAGGCCTCGTGGGCCTTGGCATCATGTTCATGCGTGTAATGGAGGTCATTGGTGGCCACCAGCGGGAGGTTGAGCTCCTTGGCAAGGCGCAGGAGATCGCCCGTGACGCGCCGTTCAATGTCCAGCCCGTGATCCATCAGTTCGCAGAAGTAGTTCTCCGCGCCAAAAATATCGCGGAATTCAGCTGCGGCTTCCACAGCCTCACGGTAAAGACCGAGCCGCAACTTGGTCTGGACTTCCCCGGAAGGGCAACCTGTGGTGGCGATCAAGCCTTCGGAGTAGGTGTTGAGTAGTTCCCGGTCCAACCGCGGCCATTTACCAAAGACGGAGTCCAAGGAGGCGATGGATGAAGCCCTGAACAGGTTCCTCATGCCCACGTTGTTGTAACTCAGGAGGGTCATATGGGTATACGAGCCACCACCCGAGACGTCGTCCTTGCGCTGGCTTTCATCGCCCCAGCGCACGCGCTCCTTGTCCCCGCGGGCGGTACCAGGGGTTACGTAGGCTTCGACACCGATGATCGGTTTGATGCCCTTGTCCGTGGCCTTGCGCCAAAAGTCGAAAGCTCCGAACAAATATCCATGGTCCGTGGTGGCTAGGGCGGGCATCCCCAGGCGTTCGGTTTCATCGAACAACTCACCGAGCCGGGCAGCTCCATCCAGCATGGAGTATTCGGTGTGGGTGTGCAGATGGACGAACGAATCATTGCTGGAAGTCACCACGACAGTCTACCGTCCCGGGTCCGACAGAAGTCGGACCCGGGACGGTGAATTCTGTCTATGCGGAGCCTGTCGCGAGCAAATCCAGGGCGTACTGAAGGTCCGCCGGGTAGTCGCTGCTGACTTCAACCCAATCGCCTGTGCGGGGGTGGGTGAAGCCCAGCTGGCGGGCGTGCAACCATTGCCGGGTGAGGCCGAGGTTCGCAGCGAGACGAGGGTCTGCCCCATAGGTGAGATCTCCGGCACACGGATGCCGAAGCGCCGAGAAGTGGACTCGGATCTGATGCGTCCGGCCGGTCTCCAAATGGACTTCCACCAAGGTCGCTTTGCCAAAAGCTTCCAGGACCTCGTAATGGGTCACTGACGGCCGGCCGTCCTCAATGACGGCGAACCGCCAGTCATGGCCGGGGTGACGACCGATCGGCGCGTCAATAGTGCCCTCCAGCGGATCAGGCAGTCCCTGAACGACTGCGTGATAAACCTTCTCCACGGTACGTTCCTTGAACGCCCGCTTCAGGACCGTGTAGGCGTGCTCGGTCTTGGCCACGACCATCACGCCGGACGTACCGACGTCGAGCCTGTGAACGATTCCCGCCCGCTCAGGCGCCCCTGAGGTTGAAATCCGGTATCCGGCACCGGCGAGACCCCCCACTACAGTAGGGCCCACCCAGCCGGGCGAGGGATGGGCAGCAACCCCCACAGGCTTGTCGATGACAACGAATTCCTCGTCGTCCAGCAGGATCTTCAGGCCTTCCACAACTTCCTCCACGACTTCCAAGGGATCCGGACGCTCGGGAACCGTGACATCAATCAACGCGCCGGCAACGAGCTTTGCCGACTTACCCATTGCCACTCCGCCGCTTGTGACGTTTCCCTCGGAAATCAGCAGCGCAGCCGCGGAGCGCGAAATGTCCAGAAGCTGCGCCAGGCCTGCGTCAACGCGAACGCCGGCCAGCTCTTCGGGGACCACCACAGATTCACTCACCAGCAGGCTCCCCGGTAGTGCCGCCCGCAGGCTTCGCATCTTTGGCGGGCTTGGGTACTGCTACATGCCGCGTTCCATCCATGCCGACGCCCCGCAGCGTCAGGAGGCAAATAATAACGACGCCCGACACCACCGCCGAGTCGGCGATGTTGAAGATGGCGAAGTTCGGCAATTGGATAAAGTCCACCACATGCCCCATGGCGAAGGATGGCTCACGGAACAAACGGTCGGTTAAGTTGCCGAGAGCCCCTCCCAGCAACAGCCCCAAGGAAAGCGCCCACCAAGCAGAACCCAACTTTCGCAATTGGAAGAGGATCGCCACGGAAACAGCTGCCATGACGATCGTGAAGATCCATGTCACGTTCTCGCCGATGGAAAACGCCGCCCCGGAATTACGGATGTAGTACCAGTGCAGCAACGGAGGCAGCACAGGAATGCGCTCACCCTCTGTCATGGTGCTGGTCACCCAGAGCTTGGTGAGCTGATCAAAAACGTAGGCGAACACGGCGAAGCCGGCAAAGAGCCAGAGCATGGCAGGACGCCACTTACGGCGCTCAGCAGGCGCCGGTTGTGCGGCGTCAGCGGTGAAGTCGTCTGTCATAGTGCTTTCATTCGGGAAGCGTGGCGGGCTGCTGTCAGCTTTTGGCCGCTGTCAGTCTTTAACAGCGAAAGCCGGCGGCCGAGGAGTCCTCAGCCACCGGCTTTCAGAATACTTGCTAAACGTCTGCGGTTGCTTCGCCAACCTCAGGGGCAGCAACGGAACCACGGGCGTCGAGGTCGCGGAGCTGACCCTCGATGTAAGCCTTCAGGCGTGAACGGTAGTCGCGCTCGAAGCCGCGGAGCTGCTCAACCTTGCGCTCAAGAACGGAGCGCTGCTGCTCGAGGGCACCAAGGATCTTGCGGGACTTCTCCTGGGCGTCGTTGACGAGGCTGGAAGCCTCGATCTGAGCCTCGGCAATGATCTTTTCCTTCTGCTGCGCACCGTCTGAAACGTGCTTGTCGTGCATCTGCTGTGCCATGGCAAGCAGGCCTGCAGCAGACTCAGCGGAAGAGGTGACGCCGTTGCCGGCAGCGGGTGCCTTCGGAGCTGCGGCAACGGCTGCAGCTTGCTCGGCTTCCTTCTTCTTGGCAGCTTCGGCAGCCTTGGCTTCGGCTTCCGCCTTCGCCTCGGCTTCCTTGTCGACCTTGACCGGGGCCGGAACCTTCTCGACGACCGGGGCTGCAGCAGTTGCAGCGGGAACAGCCGATCCGGCCTCGCCGAGCTTCTTGCGAAGTTCGTCGTTCTCCTGGTTCAAGCGGCGAAGTTCCACCACGATCTCGTCGAGGAAGTCATCGACCTCATCCTGGTCGTAGCCTTCGCGGAACTTGGTCGGCTGAAAGCGCTTGTTGACAACGTCTTCTGGCGTCAAAGCCATCTGGTCACCTCGTTGGTCTAGTTAGTCAGTAGGCCTTCCGGCCGTTCAAAACTACGGTACCTAAATATCATCTTGTTCCTCTAATTCAACACCATCGTGTTGATTTGGAGAATTTGCGGCCTATGGACCATCGGTGGCCCGGGTTCCGCGAAGCAGCTACGCCAGGCTGCTGGTCACTGCCATGGCAATGCTGACGGCAATAATCAGGATCAGGAAGCCCAAATCCAGCGATATTCCGCCCAGTTGAAGGGGTGGTATGAGTTTTCGGAGCCTGCCAAGCGGAGGATCCGTTACGGAGTACACCACATGGGCTGTAACCAACGCCACACCCCTTGGCCGCCACTGGCGGGCGAACATCTGGACCCATTCGAAGATGAGTCGGATGATCAGGGCAATGAAGAACAGCAACAACACAATATAGATAAGGCCGAAAACAATGCCCACGAGTTAGCTCAGATCTCCCACTTGTTCCGGAATGCGGATCGGTCCCTACTATTGCAACACAGATGCCAGGCGGGGTGACCCGCCTGGCATCTGCAAAAAACTGTTGTCAGCTCTGGTTGAAGAAACTGGCCTGCGTTTCGCTGGCCTTCTTGTCATCTCCGATGACCTCAACGTACGACGGCGACAACAGGAAGACTTTGTTGGTCACCCTCTCGATGCTGCCGTGCAGGCCAAAAACAAGGCCGGCAGAGAAGTCCACGAGTCGCTTGGCGTCGGCTTCGCCCATGTCAGTGACATTCATGATCACAGGAATGCCATCCCTGAAACTCTCACCGATGACCTTGGCATCGTTGTATGAACGCGGGTGAACGGTGGTGATCTGCCTCAGGCCCGAGGCATCTTCGCGGCTGGACGCCGCACGCTTGATGGGTGTCACGGGTGCGCGGTATTCCTCTTCGGCATCAACAGTGGGCATTTCACGGACAACTTCCCGGACGGGAGCAGGCGCACGGCGCTCTTCCCGTTCCTGTGCCTGGGGGCGTTCTTCATCGTGGTGCGTGGCGACGGACTGCTCAGATTCGTAGTGTTCATCGCCGTCGGCGAGCCCAAGATAGATCATTGTCTTGCGCAGAGCGCCAGCCATGGTGCACTCCTATCATTTCTGCAGTAGGCGGGCCGCCATGACTTGACATATTGGAACCCCGGCCCGTCATTCCAATACTTTGACGCTACCCCACGGCCGGACGGGAACCGAGAATATCGGAGCCAATTCTCAGGTGTGTCGCCCCGAACTTCACCGCTGCTTCCAGGTCCTGGCTCATCCCCGCAGAAATACCTGTTGCGGCGGGATGAACGGCGCAGAGCGCCTGGGAAATCCCGGCGAGCTTCTCAAACGCGGCGTTCGGATCAGCCCCCAGCGGCGCCACTGCCATCAGCCCGGCCAGCCGCAGCCCTTCAGCTGATTCTATTTTTCCTGCGAGGACCTCGACGTCGGAAGGGTTGGCACCGCCGCGGTGAGCGCCGGCATCGTCGTCCAAGCTGACCTGGATGAAGCAATCGAGGTCGCTCCGCCCCGTGGCATCCTTTTCACGGGCGATGGCCTTGGCCAAAGCGTCAACAACCGCCACGCGGTCGATGGACTGGACCGACGAGGCATACTTGGCCACGGACTTCGCCTTATTGCTCTGAAGCTGGCCAATGAAGTGCCACTTGACGTCAACATGTGTGAGCTCAGCACTCTTGGCGGCAGCTTCTTGGTCGCGGTTTTCGCCGACGTCCGTAACGCCGAGGGCGACCAAGCGACGGACGTCGGCCGCGGGATGGAACTTGGTGACCACAATCAGCCGCGGTGAATCAGTCCGCCCGGCAACGTGGACGGCAGATTCCATTCGTTGGCGGACGAGGCCGAGCCGATGAGCAAGCTCAGCGGTCCGGGCGTCGCCGCCCGAATCCTGCCCTTGTTCATTGTCATATCCAACGCTAGTCATGAGTCCACACCAAACCTGCGAATCGACCGGTTCGGGAGTCCCGCCGGTAGGAAAATAGGGAGTCGTTTTCGAGGGTGCATCCTCCGGAATACTCCACGGTGATGTGGAGTGCAGTCAACTGGGCCCGGACACCCGCCGGCAGGTCCAAGGCCGGCGTTCCCCACGAGGTGGAAGACCATGTTTCGGGAACTTTTGCTGCGACGTCGGCCCGCAGCTGTTCCGGGACCTCATAACAGGATCCGCAGATGGACGGACCGAGCCATGCGCTGATGCTGGCGGCTCCCCGGAGGCGCATTTCTTCGACGGTGGCAGGTACAACGGCAGAAGCGACACCGGGACGCCCGGCGTGGGCAGCAGCTATGACGGGGTTGTCGTCGGCATCACTCCCAACGAGCACGACCGGGACGCAATCAGCCACCATGACAGCCAGAGGCTGTGGTGGACGCGGGAATGTTGTGGGCGCTTGCGAGCTGGACGATCCCCCGGCGGCGGAGACCATAGCGTCAGCAGTGGGTCCCGGACCGTGTGCTGCAATGAACTCAACGTGGTTGCCGTGGACCTGATCCATATATTGGAACTGCCCTGCAACCGGACCATTGGCGCTCAGGCCAGTAGCCTGTTCCAACCGGACACGACGGGCCATCACGTCCGAGGGATCGTCCCCCACATGGAGAGCCAGGTTCCCGGCGCCTGCATCCGTGAAGGCTACAGAAACGCCGGGCCGTACTTCATTTCGCCACCAAAACACCTGGTACTGACTCTCCGAACGTGGCTTACTTCAGGAAGTCGGGAACGTCGAGGTCGTCGGAGCGGCTGCCCGAAAGATCGGGTTCAACCACTGCCGGAAGGTCGACGTCGAAGCCGGAGTCCGCGGGCAGGGCGGAGGGACGCTGCTGGCCCCAGTTGCTCAACCCTGCTGCGCCGATGCCAGCCGTAGCGTGCTGCGGTGCGGCAGCGCTGGAAGGCGCGCTGCTCGGAGCAGCCGGGCGGTCCGAGGGCACAGGGTTCTGGGCCGGACGTGACTGGTCCATGGACGGCGAAGTTGCCTTGACGTCGTCGAAGCCTGCAGCAATGACAGTCACGCGTGCTTCGTCACCCAGGGCGTCGTCAATGACGGCACCGAAGATGATGTTTGCCTCGGGGTGGGCCACTTCCTGCACAAGGCGGGCAGCCTCGTTGATCTCGAACAGCCCAAGATCGGAGCCGCCCTGGATGGAAAGAAGGACACCGTGGGCACCGTCGATGGATGCTTCCAGGAGCGGGGAGGCGATGGCCAGCTCGGCAGCCTTGACAGCGCGGTCTTCGCCACGGGCGGAACCGATGCCCATGAGGGCCGATCCTGCGCCCTGCATGACGGATTTGACGTCAGCGAAGTCAAGGTTGATCAAGCCCGGGGTGGTAATGAGGTCCGTGATGCCCTGGACACCGGAAAGGAGCACCTGGTCCGCGGAGCGGAAGGCGTCCAGGACGGAGACGTTGCGATCACTGATGGACAGGAGGCGATCGTTGGGGATGACGATCAGGGTGTCGACTTCGTCGCGGAGGGCGTCAATGCCGGCCTCGGCAGAGCCTGCGCGGCGTCGGCCTTCGAAGGTGAACGGACGGGTTACGACGCCAATGGTCAGCGCACCGAGGGAGCGGGCGATGCGCGCGACCACGGGTGCGCCACCGGTTCCGGTGCCACCACCCTCGCCTGCAGTAACGAAGACCATGTCAGCACCACGGAGAACTTCTTCGATCTCGTCGGCGTGGTCTTCTGCTGCCTGCTTGCCGACCTCCGGGTTTGCCCCGGCACCGAGGCCGCGGGTGAGTTCACGTCCGACGTCGAGCTTGACGTCGGCGTCGCTCATGAGCAGCGCCTGCGCGTCGGTGTTGATGGCGATGAACTCCACGCCCCGAAGGCCGACCTCGATCATGCGGTTGACTGCGTTCACGCCACCGCCGCCGATGCCGACGACCTTGATGACGGCCAAGTAATTCTGCGGTGCTGCCACGTTTCGTGCCCCTTGCTTGTGTCCTATAGCGAAACTGATCGAGTCCAACTTGAATCCTTGGACCTTAACCCTCTAGTTGAAGGTTATAGTTATGTCAAGTAACTCTACTGCGACGGTATTTCCTCTGGTTGCCACATGCAATCTCCGCTTGCGCGTGTCGTGTGATTGTCGCGAAATAAGGCCACCGCCGGCCGCAGGTTACGTTCTCATTTGCTGCTTATTTTGTGAATGGATGCCGGGGAACACTGACGTCGTAGATACTGACGGGAACCTTGGGGTCCGCCGGCATCCGCAGGAGCGCTTCAAGTGCCTTCGACTTCAGTTCCCTGTCCTCGGCATTGCCCCACACTACCGTCTTTCCGTCCACCAGCTTCAGCTCAACAGCATCGGCTGATGCTGCAGAGGCCGTGGACATCCTGGCCAGGATATCGGCGGGCAAGGTGTCCAGCACGGCAGCAATAGCCTTGAACAACTCCGTGTTGGTTGTGCCAACTCCAGCGTCGATCAACGGAAGTGCAACCGCCGACAAGTCCTTCGTTGCACCGAGCTGCACACCGTCCACGTCCACCATGACGTAGGAGTCCCCCTGCTTCAGCAGTGCCACCGGGACGCGTTCGTTCACGTGCACCAGCAACTCCGACGGCGGCCGCGCTTCCATGGTGGCCGAACGGACCTGGACCAACGGTTTCAGGAGCTCGTTGATTTCCTGCTCGCTGAGCTGCGGGAGGGGCTTTCCTTCGAGGCCGGACAGTGCTTTCTGCACCGCGTCCGGCGTCAGCAACGTCGTGCCATCCACTGTGATGGTCCGGACTGCGAGCACGGGCGAAAATATCGCCCCTGCAATCAAAGCACCGACCACAACGGCCACAATCGAAAGCGTCCAGAGCACGAGTCGCCGCTGGCGGCGCTTCTTCGGCTCAGGAAAGGCAATGACGTTGTCCGCCGGCAAGGTCTTGCCGTCTTTGGCGGGCCCGCCAGCGGCCTTGGAGCCACCGCCTGCGGATTTTGCAGCGGTTGCCGGTTTCTCCGGGGCCTTCGCCTCCGGTTCAACGGAACGCTGTGCACTGATGACCTCCGCGGAGTCACCCCGGGGACGGCCAGCCTTGCTTTGGCGAGGCGCCGTAGCCGGTTTGAAGGTCGGCTTGCGGGTGCTAGCCACCCAACGCCTCCACAATCAACGGCCCGTAGGCAGTGACATCTCCCGCGCCCACCGTCAGGACCACATCACCTTCGCTTGCAACGGCTGCCACGGCGTCAACGGCTTCATCCGCGGAAACCAGCCGTCCGTTCACCAGATGCTCGGTGATCAGCGTGCTTGTCACACCAGGAATGGGGTCCTCGCGGGCTGGATAGATGTCCAGGACCATGGCGGTGTCTGCCAGGTCCAGGGCGGCCGCGAACTCCTGGGAGAACTCACGGGTGCGGGAAAACAGATGCGGCTGGAAGAGGACGTGCACTTTGTTTCCGGCGGCCACGGAACGGGCTGCAGACAAAGCTGCGCGGACCTCGGTGGGGTGGTGGGCGTAGTCGTCATACACGCGCACTCCCCTGCCAATGCCCTTGAGCTCAAAGCGCCGGGACGCGCCCGTGAAGTGGCCCAGTGCCGCCGCTGCAGCACCCGGTTCCACACCGAGTTCGACGGCGACGGCGAACGCAGCTGCCGCGTTCAGGGCATTGTGCCGCCCCGGTACCTGAAGTTCGAGTTTGTTGACGTCACCGTTATAGGCCACCGACACGTTGCCCGGGCCGTCATCGTGAAGCCGGACGTTAGCGTCGTCGGATGTGCCGTACGTCAGCACCCGTGTGGTCCCCTGGGCCGCTGTGCGCTCCGCCAGGGCACGGGCGCCGGGGTCGTCGGCACATGCCAGTAGGACGCCATCGGCAGGCAGCAGGGCCGCAAAGGCATCGAAGGAAGCGAAGACGGCTTCCGGCGTCCCATAGTGGTCCAAATGGTCGGCCTCGACGTTGGTGACCACGGCAATCAAGGGCCGGTAGTTGAGGAATGAACCATCCGATTCGTCGGCCTCTGCCACAAAAATGTCGGATGCCCCATGTGCCGCGTTAACGCCAAGTGCCGGCACGTTCGCGCCGATGGCGAAGGAGGGATCCAAACCGGCTTCCTTGAGCAGGACGGCAACCATGGAGGTGGTAGTGGATTTGCCGTGGGTACCCGCCACGGTTACCACCCGGTGGCCGGCCATGGTGGCGGCCAGCGCTTCGGAACGGTGCAACACGGGCAGCCCGGCATCACGCGCCGCCACCAGCTCCGGATTATCCGCACGGATGGCTGAGCCGGCCACGATTGTCTGGGCGTCACCCAGGTTTCCGGCGTCATAGCCCACGGCGATGCGCGCACCTGCCAGGGAAAGGTCCCGCATGACCGGCAAATCCTTGACATCCGTACCACTGACCGGAACACCCCGTGACACCATGATGCGTGCGACGGCGGACATCCCGACTCCCCCGATGCCGATGAAGTGAACGCGTCCGAGGGACTCTAGGCGGGCGATAGTGGTGGTCATTCGGATACCGCTTCCAAGACAAGATCAGCCATGCGCTGATCGGCGTTTCTGATACCGAGGGCCTCGGATTTACGGGCCATGTCGTTGAGCCTGCTGCTATCTGTCAGAAGCGGAATCAATTCGCTTCGCAGCCATTCCGGACTGAGGTCCTTGTCATCCACCATCATGGCGCCGCCGGCGGCAACCAAGGGAGCAGCATTGAGTGCCTGCTCTCCGTTGCCGATGGGCAAGGGCACGAATACTGCGGGAACTCCCACTGCCGCTACTTCGCTGACTGTTCCGGCGCCGGCACGGGCCAGAAGGACATCCGCAGCGGCATAGACGTTCTCCATCCCGTCTACGTACTCAACCTGCCGATAGCCGTCGGCGGCGAGAAGTCCGCCGTCGTCATTCTTGACGGCTTTGCCGACGCCTGTGATGTGGAGCGTCTGCACACCGGCAGCCGCAAGCGCCGGGAGGGCGGCCGTGATGGCACGGTTGATGCTTAACGCCCCTGACGAGCCGCCGGTGACGATCAGCGCAGGGCGGTGGGCATCCAATCCAAGCGCCGCCTTTGCGGCAGGAGCAGCAACAGTCCTGTGAAGTTGCGAGATGGCCCGGCGCATCGGCATGCCTACGTGGCGTGCGCCCCTCAACCGGGTACCGGCAAATGCCACGGCAACATGGTTGCTGAACCGGGCGCCGACCCGGTTGGCCAGGCCGGCCTTCATATTGGCCTCATGGATGACGATGGGAATCCTGAGCTTCCTGGCAGCAAGGTACATCGGTGTGCAGACGTACCCGCCCACACCCACCAGAACGTCCGCGCGGGATTCCTCCAGGATGCGCCGGGCCTGCCGAACCGCGCCGCTCAAACGGGCGGGCAGCTTCACGAGGTCCGCTGAGGGCCTGCGCGGAAACGGCACCCTGTCGATGGTGGCAAGTTCGTACCCGGCGGCGGGGACGAGGCGGGTTTCCATGCCCGACGGCGTGCCAACAGCAAGGATGGCGGCCTCCGGACGCTTGTCCCTGATGGCATCGGCAATGGCCAGCAACGGGCTGACGTGACCGGCAGTTCCGCCGCCGGCCAGGACGACGGACAAGGGCTTGGATGCGTTGGCGGAATCAAAAGTCATGAAGTGCTAGGTACGCTTTCGTGCGGTCTTGGACATGAGTCGCGGCAGGAAACCTGAACGCTGCTGCGCTGGCAGTTGGCCGCGGGCCAAAGACAACACTACGCCCACGCCACAAAGGGACATGATCAGCGCGGAGCCGCCGTATGAGATGAAAGGAAGCGGCACACCCACCACGGGAAGGAGTTGGGTCACTACGGCCATGTTCATGCTTGCCTGGCCGAGCAGCCACACCATGATTCCACCCGCAAGGGTGCGCTGGAACGGATCGGTCTGCCTGACCACAACACGGAAGATGGCAATACCCAGAATCGCAAACAGGACCAGGACCACAATGGTCCCCACGAGGCCGAGTTCCTCGCCAATAATGGCGAAAATGAAGTCATTGTGGGCTTCCGGCAACCAGTTGTATTTCTGACGGCTTTGTCCAAGGCCCAACCCGGTCCAGCTCCCCTGCGCAAGGCCGTACATGCCGTTGGTGGATTGGAAATCGAAGTCGAACTGCTCGGTGCACTGCTGGGACGCCGTTCCCAACCACGACGTGATGCGGCAGATCCTGTTGGAGCTGCTGATGGTGCCCAGGACGGCGCCGACTGCACCCACTGCGCCGGCGATGGCCAGCATGCGGCCCGGTACCCCGGCGAAGTAGAGCCCGGCAGCGGTGATCGCCGCTATGACGATGACAGTTCCGAGGTCGTTCCCTAACATCACCAACGCAATCACCAAGCCTGCGCCTGGAACGACTGGAATGATGACGTGCATCCAGCGGTAGAGGAGCTTCTGCTTGCGTGCGAGAACAGCTGCGATCCAGACGCAGAGGATCAGCTTGGCCATCTCGGAAGGCTGGAGGGTGACGCCGCCGATGTCGATCCAGTTCTTGTTGCCGTTAACGGTGTTGCCCATGACCTGCACCAAGGCCAGCAGAACAATGACTGCCCCCAGCGCCCACCACGACAATTTCTTCATCCAGTTCACGTTGGTCCGTGAGATGACATACATCGCAATGAGTCCAACGACGCCGAAGACCGCCTGCTTGAGGGCATCGGCGTAAGGCGACTTGCCCTCGGAGATGGCTTCGACGCTGGACGCGGACAGCACCATCATGATGCCTATCGCCGTCAACGCGAGGGCACAGCCGAGGATCAGGTAATACGTGGAGCTGTTGGGGGCTTTGCCCTTGCCTTCAAGGCTCTCCCAGAAGCTGCGCATGTGTCCGCGGAGCCCCTTGGGCCGGCTGTCGTCAACAGACGCGGCCTTGGACTTCCCGTCCCGGGGTTCGTTGCCGCGGGTGCGGGTGGGCGTGCTGACCATTGTTACTCCTCGGTGGTCGGTGCCTGCCCTTCCACAAGCTCGCGAACTGCCAGGACGAAAGCGTCGCCACGGTGAGCGTAGGAAGAGAACTGATCCATGGATGCAGCCGCCGGTGCCATCAGGACGGTATCGCCGGGCGTTGCCACTCCGGCCGCCGATGCCACGGCCTGGGCCATGATGGCCTCACCGTAGATTGGCGAAGCGGCGTCTGAGGCTGCGGTCTGCACTCCTTCAGTGTCGCCCTTGGGAGGCGCTATCACGGGGACATCCGGCGCGTGTCGTTGGAGGGCCCCCTCCAACGCCTCCGTGTCGGTTCCGATGAGTACAACGGCTTTCAACCGGGGTGCGTGCTCTTTGACGAGGTCGTCATAGTTGACGCCCTTGGAGAGGCCGCCGGCAATCCAGACAACCTGCTGGAAAGCCGAGAGGGCTGCGGATGCTGCGTGAGGATTGGTTGCCTTGGAGTCGTTGATCCACAGGACGTCGTTGTGGTTGGCCACCAGCTGGATGCGGTGGGCACCCGGAAGATAGTTGACCAGGCCCTGTTTCACCGCTGCCGGATCAATTCCGTAGGCCCGGACGAGGGCAGCCGCTGCGAGGGCGTTGGCCACCATGTGGCGGGGCGCCACCGGACCAAGATCGGACATCGCAGCAAGTTCCGCCGCGGAGTCCTTGCGCTCAGCTATGAAGGCCCGGTCAACAAGCAGGCCGTCCACCACACCCAGCATGCTCACAGCCGGTGTATTGGTGGTGAAACCGATGGCGCGGCATCCTTCCACGACGTCGGCGTTCTCTACCATTCGTTCGGTTTCGATTTGATCCGCGTTATAGACGGCGGCCTTCTGCGTGTTCTCGTACACCTTTGCTTTGTCCGCGAGGTACGAGGCGTACGAGCCGTGCCAATCGACGTGGTCCTCGGCAACGTTAAGGCAAACACTGGCCACTGGAGACAACGAGTGGCTCCAGTGCAGCTGGAAGCTGGAGAGCTCAACGGCGAAAGCGTCGTAGTCCACGGGATCCCGGAGCGCGTCAAGGATAGGAGTGCCGACGTTTCCCACTGCAATCGCCTTAAGTCCGGCTGCCTGCAGCATGGATTCAGCCATGCCCACCGTAGTGGTCTTGCCATTGGTGCCGGTGATCGTCAGCCAGTCCGCCGTCTTGCGTCCTGCCCGCTCCCTAAGACGCCAAGCGAGCTCCACGTCGCCCCAGACAGCGATGTGCTTCCGCTTCGCCGCGGCAAGCAGGGCTTGGTCGGGGCGCCACCCCGGCGAGGTCACCACAAGCTCGGGCAATCGTCCGTCGATCAATGGGAGTGCCGTAACGGCTTCCTCCCCCAACAGCACATCAACGGCCCCCACAATTTTCAGGGTGTCGGCTTGGGCTTCGGCCTTTGCACTGGTGGCGGCGTCAACCACCACTACCTTTGCACCAAGTTCGATCAGGGTGTCGGCAGCTGAGAAGCCGGAGACGCCAATGCCTGTCACCACGACGCGCAGACCGGCCCAGTCAGCATCCCAGCTAGTGAGTTCGTTGAGCCTGTCGGCGTTCGACGGCGTCGTATCCGGGTTTTCGTTCACAGCAGCACCACCCATTCAGCATAGAAAATTCCAAGGCCGGCAGCCACGAAGAGCCCTGCGAGGATCCAGAACCGGACCACGACGGTAACTTCATCCCAGCCCTTCAATTCAAAGTGATGCTGTAGCGGTGCCATCTTGAAAACGCGCTTTCCGCCGCTGAGCTTGAAGAAGCCCACTTGGATGATGACGGAGAGCGTGATCAGCACAAAGAGGCCACCGATGAAGGCAAGCAGGAGTTCGGTGCGTGACAGGATGGCGAACGCCGCAACGGCACCACCAATGGCCAGGGAACCTGTGTCACCCATGAAGATCTTGGCGGGTGAAGTATTCCACCACAGGAATCCCACCAGGGCAGCACTGAGGATAGCCGCCAGCAGGGCAAGGTCCATGGGGTCGCGCACCTGGTAGCAACCGCTGCCGGCTTCCCGTGGTGAGCCGCAGGCCTGGTTGTTCTGCCAGATCCCCATGATGGTGTAGGCGCCAAAGACCATGATGGATGCTCCAGCAGCCAATCCATCCAGGCCATCAGTCAAGTTCACGCCGTTGGTAGCCGCTGTGATGATCAAGTTGGACCAGAGCACGAACAGGATGGCACCGACCACCGTGCCGCCGAAGGCAAGGTCCAACCAGGGGATATCCCGCACCAGGGAAATCTGGGTCGATGCAGGACGCAGGCCGTCCTCATTGGGGAACTGGAGAACCAGGACCGCGAAGATGATGCCAACGGCAGCTTGGAGGATCAGCTTGGCGCGTGCATTGAGGCCGAGGCTGCGCTTGTTGGAGATCTTGATGAAGTCATCGAGGAAGCCCACAAAGCCCATGCCGACCATGAGGAACAGCAGAAGCAGCCCGGATGCGGACGGCCCCGCAGAGTTCGGATTCATCATCCACATGATCAGGTGTGTCACGAAGTAACTGATGAGCACCGCGGCCACCACCACGGTTCCGCCCATAGTGGGGGTGCCGCGCTTCGTGTGGTGGGAAGTGGGTCCGTCGTCACGGATGAATTGTCCGTAGCTCTTGGCCACCAGGAACCTGATGAAAAGGGGCGTCCCTATCAGGGCCACCAGAAGGGCGACGCCGGCGCCGATCAAAAGTGCAATCACAGCAGCTCGTTCCCTTCGCTTGCGGCAGCTTCGGCCGCGTTGTCTCCGGTGGGCTCGGCCCGTGGAGGTAATGCTATCCGATCACCCAAATGCCGTAGTCCCACGCCGTTGGAGGACTTGAAGAGCACCAGGTCTCCGGGTTTCAGCTCATTTTGAAGCAGCTCATAGGCTTCTTCCACAGTCTCCGTGAACGAACACTCGTCACCCCAGGAACCTTCCTGGATAGCGGAGATGTAGAGGGCACGGGCTTCGCGTCCCACTACCACCAGCCTGGAAATGTTCAACCGCACCACCTGGGTACCTACGGCGGTGTGCTCGCGGATGGAGTCCTCCCCCAGCTCGAGCATCGCGCCAAGAACGGCCCACGTCCTTCTGCCTTGTCCAAGGTCCGCCAGCGTTCGCAGGGCAGCCCGCATCGATTCCGGGTTGGCGTTGTAAGCGTCGTTGATGATGGTGACGCCGTCTTCACGTTCAGTTCGCTCCATCCGCCAGCGGCTGGCCGCCGATTGAGAGCTGAGCGAGGAGGCAATGTCAGCGGCCGGGATGCCAGCGGCGAACGCGGCTGCGGCTGCCGCCAACAGATTGGTGACGTGGTGGCCACCGATCAGGCGGCTTCGCACCTCAACGGACGGGCCGCCGTCGGGCAGCACCAGATTAAACTCAGGAAAGCCTTGCTCGTTGACCACAACACTGCGGGCTTCCACCTCTTCGGTGGTAGCGGGCGAAGCCGTGAAGCCCAGAACCTTTGCTTGGGTCCGGGTGCGCATGGCAGCAACCCGGCCATCATCGAGGTTGATCACGGCTGTACCATTCTCGCCAAGGGCTTCCACGAGTTCGCCCTTGGTCCTGGCGATGTTCTCCACACCACCGAACTCGCCGGCGTGAGCCGTACCGACCACCAGGACCACACCGATGTCCGGTTTGACCATCTCTGCCAGGTATTTGATGTGGCCCAGACCGGTAGCACCCATCTCGATCACCAG
Source organism: Paenarthrobacter sp. TA1.8 (assembly GCF_048595705.1). Lineage (NCBI taxonomy): Bacteria > Bacillati > Actinomycetota > Actinomycetes > Micrococcales > Micrococcaceae > Paenarthrobacter > Paenarthrobacter sp. TA1.8. The sequence goes on along the minus strand of NZ_CP184287.1, from coordinate 1,855,382 downwards.
GAAGCGGGTATTGGCGTCAGCGGCAAATACCGTCAGCGGGACGCCCACCTCGCCGTTGTAGGAACCCTGGGGAGCCACAGTGGCTCCAGCGGTGGACAGCACACCGGCAAGGAGATCCTTGGTGGTGGTTTTGCCAGCTGATCCTGTGATGCCAATGACCGTAAAGTCCTCGCCGCGGCTCTGCCGCTCAGCACGGATGCGGCGGACGGCCTCCGCGGCCAACACGCCCATGGCCAGGACAGCATCCTCAACTACGACGGCGGGATAGGGGCGGCCGTCGGCATCGGTCACTTCGCGTTCGCCGAGAACCAGAACGGCGCCTCGTTCGAAAGCGGCGTCAACGAAGTCGTGGCCATCGGCGTGTTCGCCGGGCTTGGCCACGTACAGCGATCCGGGTGTCGCTTCCCGTGAATCAGTGACGACGGAAGTGGGCACGATGTCCGGAGCTCCGGTCAATCGGCCATGGGTGAGGTCGGCGATCTCCGCCGCAGTAAGTGCAATCATCTCGGTTTAGGACTCTATCCGCTGGTCCGCTGAAACGCTGAATCCCTTGGATGTCAAGGCGGCCCGCAACTCCACCCTGTCGTCCAGGGCAAGATTCACTCCCTTGACCTCTTGCCACACCTCGTGGCCGCGCCCGGCGATGAGAATAGTGTCCTTGCTGGTTGCCATGTCCACGGCCAGTTTGATGGCTGCATCCCTCGGGTAGGACTCGATGATTTCGCTGTTCAGATTTTCCGAGTCCCGGGCGGCGTGGGCACCCTGCAGGACCTCTGCCCGGATCGCTGCTGCGTCCTCGTCGTGGGGATCGTCATCGCTGATGATCACGATGTCGGCAAGGCGGGCAGCGATGGCCCCCATTGTGGGCCGCTTACCCTGGTCGCGCTGACCCGTTGCCCCGAAGACCACGATCACACGGGATCCTTCGAGGGGTGAACGGACGGCTTCCAAGGCACGGGACAAAGCGTCCGGATTGTGGGCAAAATCAACAACGGAGGCCGGCTCTGCAGAGACCAGCTGCATACGTCCGGGCACTGCCACAGTGAAAGGATCGTGCGAATCCAAGGCAGCCTGGAGGGCGTTTTCATCCACACCGGATGTCAGGATCATGACCGTGGCCAGGGCTGCATTTGCCACATTGAAATCTCCCGGCAAGCCGGTGTGGACGCGCAGGGTTCGTCCGTCGGCGTGCCTGAGTTCGAATTCCGAGCCCAGGCCGCGCGCCGTGATGGACACAACGTTCCAGTCGGCCTTGACGCTTCCGCCGGCGAGGGGCTTGGTCGCGAGGGTGGTGACCGGAATGTCGGCCATCTCCGCCAGCTTGCGCCCCCAGGCGTCGTCCACCGTGACCACAGCGTGCCTGGCCCTGCCTGCAGTGAAAAGTTCAGCCTTGGTTCGGAAGTACTCGTCCATGCTGCCGTGCAGGTCCAGGTGGTCCTGGGTGAGATTGGTGAAACCTGCGACGTCGAACATCACCCCGTCCACGCGGTGGTAGGAGATTGCGTGGGACGAAACCTCCATGGATGCCGCGTCCAGGCCCCGTTCCCGCATCAGGGCCAGCAGTGCGTGGACATCGGTGGATTCGGGTGTCGTCAGGAGGCTGGGGATCGGCTCCCCGCCTGCAACGATTTCAATGGTTCCAATGAGGCCGGGCTTCTTACCCAAGGCGCGCAACAAAGAGTTGATGAAGTAGGTGGTGGTGGTCTTCCCATTGGTGCCTGTGACACCGAACAGCGTCGGGAAGCCGCTATCCGCAGGCTGGCTGCGGTATATCAGTGCTGCTAAGCGCCCGACGGCGGTCCGCGGCTCCTGGACGATAAGTACCGGCACGGGCTGCTCGCCCGCAAGCGCAAGCTGGCGCGCCCCGGCGTCGTCCGTGACCACCGCAACCGCCCCGGCCTCTACTGCCTGCGGTACGAAGTCGGCACCGTGGCGGGAAGCTCCGGGCAGGGCCATGTAGAGGTCGCCTGCTTCGACCGCCCTGGAGTTGAGGGTTATGCCTGTCACTCCCCTGTCCCGGCTGGCATCCGGAGCGGCGACGCCCAGTGCGTCCGCGATGACTGCCAACGGCACTGCCGCCACGGATGCGGGACGAAAGCCGGTCTGGCCGGCATCCGGCGTAGTGGCGCTGATAGCTGCCTCATTGTGCTCTGACACGTGGTTCTCCGTTGGTGCTCGTGGAACGACCGGCTTGGGGCCAGCGGCGCCCGGGCCGTTAGTGGTGGATCGATTTTTGGCCGAAACAGACGCCCAAAAAGCTTACTTGACGAACTGGGGCAACCGCGCGGGCGTTCCGGTAGACGGGGCCACGTTGTAGGTCCGGAGGACCTGCGCCATCACGGAACGGAAGACGGGTCCGTTCGTGACTCCATAGATGTTTCCCTTGGGGCGCTGAAGGACCACTTCAACGATGAACCTGGGGTCATCCATGGGTGCCATGCCCACCATCGAGGCTGTGAAGCCGTCGAATCCCGGCAGTCCGTCCTCGCGGGGAGCTTGGGACGTTCCTGTCTTGGCGCCGACGCGGTAGCCGTCAATGGCTGCATCCTTGATCTGCCCCTCGGTTACGGCGCTTTCCAGGATGTCCCGTACCTGCTGGGCTGTTTCCTTGGACACCACTTGGCGGGAGTCCTTGGCAGGAACCTTTTGCTCCTCGCCCTCCGGGGTGATGTAGCTGTCAATGAGCCTGGGCTGCAGCATCACGCCATCGTTGGCAATGCTTTGGAAGGCGCGAACGGTCTGGAGTGTCGATTGGGACACGCCCTGCCCGAACAGCACGGTGTATTGCTGACGGTCGTCCCACTGCTCGGGCTTGGCCAGGATGCCTGTTGCTTCCGCGGGAAGGCCGATGTCCGTCTGTTCGCCGATGCCGAATTTCTTCAACCAGTCGTATCGTTGTTCCTTGGTGAGCCGGCTGCCCGCCATCACCGTTCCGGTGTTCATGGACCAGCCGAGGATACCGGCCAGGGTGCGCTCTTCAGTGCCGTGCTCGAAGGCGTCGGTGAACGTCTGCCCATCGATGGTGTAGGCCGCGGGGGTAGTGAAGTGGTCCAGGGGAAATGACTTCCCCTCCTCAATTACGGCTGCGGCAGTGATCATCTTCTGCACGGAACCGGGCTCGTAGGCGGCCGTCACCGACCTGACGCCGCGATCCTTGGCATCAACCTTCCCGGGGTCATTGGGGTCCGGCGAATTGGTATCAGCCAAGGCAATGAGATTGCCCGTCTTGGTATCGATCACAATGATGGAACCCCACTCGGCGTTCATCTTGTTGACTTGGCTTTGGATTGCCTGCTGCGCAAAATACTGGATGTCCGTGTTGATGGTCAGCTTGACGTCGCTACCATCAACAGCCGGGGTGAGCTCATCTGTTGCCACCGGAATCCTGAGTCCATCAGCGCCGATCTCAAAGACGCGTTTACCCTCAACACCACGAAGAATCTCGTCCTGGGTTTGTTCGATGCCCGCCTGCCCGTTGGTTCCATCCTTGAGGAAACCAACCACGCCGCCGGCAACGCTGCCGTTCGGATAAACGCGCTTGCTGACACCCTCCGCACTAAGGCCCGGGATATAGAGTTTGGAAATCCGGTCTTCCAGTTCCGGCTTGACGTCTTTTGCCACCATGAAGTACTGCTTATCCCCGGTCAAAGATTCACGGATAGTACTTTCATCCGCTCCCAGAAGCCCGGCCAGGTCAGAGATCCCCTGATCACGGGTGATCTCGTCCAGTTTCTCGGTCTTCTCATTGAAGCGGTGGAAAGTTTCCGTGCTCGTATTCACCGTCTGGTCCACCACGATGTTGTACCGGATCACGCTGCTGGCCAGCACCGTCCCGTTTGCATCCACAATCTGCCCCCGCTCGGCAGGGAGCACTTGCGGAGTCAGGCGGCTCGCCAAGGCAGCTTCAGCCATCCCGCCCATATCCAGGCCTTGAACCATGAACAGCTTGCCACCCACCACCAGGAGCAAGGTCAGCATGATGCCGAGGCCAACGCGCAACCGCTTTCTTGCCGCCGGCGTCTTCGTTTTTTTCGATGTGCCGGGGTTCTTCGCCACGTTGATTCCTTGCTGCTGGCCTTGCTTCGGTGGACTGACGGTCTACTGCCCTGGTGCCTTCTGCTGGGGGGCCGGTACCGATCCCCCGTGGAGCTCTACCGGCGGTGTCGCTGCCGGAGACGCCGGGGTAGCCGCCGGCGTCGGGGGAGTTGCAGCCGGGGTCGTCGGAGTTGCGTCCGGCTTGCGGCTTTCCAGCGGGTCCTTGGTAGTTACCGATGGAACCACGTCAATCAAACCCTCAACAGCCGGAGCAGCAAGCAGGGCTCCGGGATTATCTCCCTTAACCGCCGGTGATGCCTTACCTGTCACAGACATGGTGTTCAGATCGATTTGGCCTTTAACTGTGGAAGCAACCATTCCCAATTCTGCAGCCTTGGCAGCGAGGTTCTGCGGAGCTTCGAAGTTCTGCTTCCTCTGCGTCAGGTCCTGGTTCTCTTTGTTCAGCGTGGCAGCTTCGGCTTTCAACTGCACCAACTGGTACTGCGCTGTGGACACGGAAATGTTCAGCACCAGGACCGTCAGGAGCGCGGCTGCCATCGCCACGAAGCACAGGACCACAAACGGCGTCCTTCGCTTTCCCGGTGCACTGCGTACCACTGATAGAGGAGTGCGTGCCTTGCGGGCAGTGTCGGGCTTTCCCGCCGGGACCGGAAGCGCACGTGCAGTGCTGCCCACCGTGGAGGGCAAGGTCTTCGCTGCGGCGTTGCTCATGCGTCTCTCCTCTGTTTGATACGCTCCACTGCCCTCAACCGGGCAGACGCCGCGCGGGGGTTTTCAGCAATTTCTGCTGCTGTAGGCACTTCCGTGCCCTTGGTAATGGTCTTCAATTCGGGTTTGTGTTCTTCTAGCTCAACCGGGAAACCGAGTGGTGCCGACGATTTGGAACCTGACTGGAAAACGGATTTCACGATCTTGTCCTCAAGGGAGTGATAGGACATGACCACAATCCGACCACCCATGGACGTCGCGGCAACCGCTGCCGGAACTGCACGTTCCAAGACATCGAGTTCCTCGTTGACCTCAATCCTTAGGGCCTGGAACGTGCGCTTGGCCGGATGACCGCCACTCTTCGCTGCAGCAGCGGGGACAACGCTGCGGATCTGCTCCACAAGTTCCCCTGTGGTGGCAAAAGGCTTCTCCGCGCGAGCGTTGACGATCCGGTTGGCTATCCGCCCGGCGAACTTCTCCTCGCCCCATTTCCTGATGATGCGCACCAGTTCGTCTTCGCTGTAGTTGTTGACCACATCAGCTGCCGTTTGGCCGCGGCTGGTATCCATCCGCATGTCCAAGGGAGCGTCGTAGGAGTACGCGAATCCACGCTCACGCTCATCCAACTGCAGGGACGAGACCCCAAGGTCCATGAGGATGCCATGAACTTCCGGTATGCCCAGGTCCAGCAGGACGTCCTCAATCTCGTCGTACACCGCGTGGACAAGATCGGTACGGTCAGAAAAGGGCTCCAAGCGGGCTCCGGCCAAGGCCAGGGCTTCCTCGTCGCGGTCGATGCCAACCAAGTGGAGGTCAGGGAAGCGCTGCAGCATGGCCTCGGAATGGCCCCCCATGCCAAGGGTTGCATCGATGGCGACAGGCCGTTCCCCGCGTTTCCTGGCGGCCTCAAACCCGGGAGCGAGCAAGTTGATGCAGCGGTCTTTCAGGACGGGCACGTGGCGCTCCGATGTGGGCTTTGCCGCGTCCTGCTCTTCCACGCTGCCTCCTCTTTCCTCAATCGCTTGCATGCTGATTCTTGAATCGGATCCCCATCCGCGCCTATCGTTCGGCCGGCCTGGCTCAGGGGAAGGTGAGCCAGGAAGACAGTTCGATGGGCGGCTGGAGATCCCATTCAAGAAGCTGGACTGCGGCTTCCTCCAACCGGGGTCAGATGAACCCGGGCAGATTGTCGTCATCCGTTTCCGAGAAGGCTGCTTCCTTCTCGTTGAGGTACTCGTTCCAAGCTTCGGCATCCCAGATCTCCGCCCGGGTACCGGCGCCGATGACGGCCAGTTCCCGACCAAGCCCTGCGTATGTCCGGAGCGCCGGCGGAATCGTCACGCGCCCCTGCTTGTCAGGTACCTCATCAGAGGCTCCAGACAGGAAAACCCGAATGTAGTCACGCGCCTGCTTGGAAGACAGTGGCGCCTCCCGCATTGACTCGTGAATGCGCTCGAATTCTTTTTGGCTGAAGACGTAGATGCAGCGTTCCTGGCCCCTGGTGAGAACCAATCCATCGGCAAGTTCCTCACGAAACTTAGCGGGGAGGATGATCCGGCCCTTTTCATCAAGACGCGGCGAGTGAGTACCCAGAAACACTGGCCCACCGCCCCTCAATCAAGGTGCCCGCACATACCCAACACTGCCACTACCCTCTTATGCACTCCACTTTACTCCACAACGCCCCACAGTCAACGCAATCGATGGCGTTTCTCCACCACTTTGAGAATCGTCGGGCCCGAAGTCACGCGGATTTTAGGGCGGTGGAAGAAAGTGGAGGGCCCAATGCAGAAGGCAGGGCAGGCCGTTTGAGGATCCCGAAATTCGTGCCCCGGATCGGGCGATGCCAGGCCATGTTCAGGGCAGAGGGGTGAGGAGTGGAGAAAAGGGTGGGAAGTGGAGCGGCCGCTCCCCCACCAGAGGACGAGCCCTTAAACGCGAAAAGACCCGCAGTGCGGGTCTTTCGTTATCCCCTGTGGAAAATTAGGGGCGTGCTTGATTCAGGAGTGGCCGCGGGTGACGGCTGAGAGCCCGGAAGGGTCAGTCAGTTGTCGTCGCGACGCCGTTCGTCCCAACGTTCTTCCAAGCTGCTCATGAACGAACTCTTGGGCTTGGTCTTGCCAGGTTTTCCTTTGTTGGCTTTGCCGAAGGCCGCGCCACGTAACGTGGCAAAGTAGACGCCAGCACCCATGACGATGAAACCAAGGACACCCACAGGTATCGCCTGCATTGATACGCCAACAAGCAGGAGAAGGATACCGGCAATGGCACCAAGCACACCGATGATGACATGCCGGGTAGACCAGCTGCGGATGGGATCCGAACCCATGGTGTTGGCGAACTTCGGATCGTCCTCATGAAGTTGCTTCTCAAGTTGCTCAAGCAGCTTCTGTTCATGCTCCGAGAGGGGCATCGCGACCTCCTTTAGTCAGCCAGCGTCTGGACATAACGCGTCCTGTGCGTCTGTTTCCATAACGATCGGACCAAGAAAATCGTTCCCAAAATTCCCTCTTGGTTCAGCGGGCATCCCGGGGCCGACTGTTCAGGAAACAGTTTGTCCAGACGATCTAAATCTCTGTAATAAATAGGATAGTTTGTCCGACGCCGTTCTGAAAGACGCGAGGAGTCCTGCCGGGTACCCGTGCTGGCCTCAGGAGTCCGCAGGCGGCTTTCCAGGTTCCAGGAGCCGTGCCGGAAGAAGCGTTTTGGACCCAAAACGCTCGGAGACGCGGTCAAGCGCCTGTTCGGCCGCCCGCCAGTTATCGTCCCGCCGATCAAGGCTCAACTGCAGGGATGTCTGGCCTGCCTGTTCCAATTGCTCAGCCCGCACTCCTACGAGTCGAACGCTCATGGACCGCGTCCCCAGGGATTCAAGGAGCTGCACGGCCACTTGGTAGATCAGTTGCGCGCTGTCCACGGGGGTGTGCACGGTGCGGCTGCGTGTGACCGTGGAGAAGTCCGAGTACCGCAGCTTCAGTGCCACAGTCCTTGCCAGCATGCCTGAGCTCCTGAGCCGGATGGCGGTGCGGTGCGAAAGACGCAGCAATTCCCTGTGCAGTAGAGCATCGTCGGCCGTGTCCACGGAGAACGTCTCCTCCGCGCCGATGCTTTTTTCAAGCCTGGCCGGAGTTACGGGTCGCGGGTCGATACCCATGGACAGGCGATGAACATGTTCGCCGCTGGCTCCCAACACCTTTTTCAGCGATGGCAGGGGCGTTGCCGCGACATCCGCTACCGTGCGAATGCCCATACGGGAGAGCACTTCGGCAGTCTTTCCACCGACACCCCACAAGGCGCCGACAGGAAGACTATGGAGGTAAGGGATGGAGTCCTCCGCGTCAATCTGGAGGATACCGTCGGGCTTGCACCGCGTGGAGGCGATCTTGGCCACAAACTTGGTGCTGGCAATCCCTACGGATGCCGTGATGCCAAGTTCTGCATGAACCCTGCGGCGGATGAGATGGCCGATGTCCATCGGGGCCCCAAGACGACGAATCGCGCCTCCCACGTCCAGGAAGGCTTCGTCGACGCTAAGCGGCTCCACCAGGTCAGTAATGGAGGCGAAAATCTCCATGAGTTGGGCGGAAACCTCGTAGTACTCCGTGTGCCGGGGGTTGATGATCACCGCGGATGGACACCGCCTCATGGCAATGGACATTGGCATGGCAGACTTCACACCTGTGGCCCGGGCCTCGTAAGACGCAGAAAGCACCACGGACCGTTCTGCAGGAAATCCAACTATGACCGGCTTTCCCCGAAGATCGGGGCGGCTGCGCAATTCCACGGAGACGAAGAAAGCGTCCATATCCACGTGAAGTATGCTGGTTCGCCGCATTTCCCGCAGTGCATCTCCTGCGCTGCGGGCGGGCTTGCTGCCGGCACTTTGCGCGCCACCGAATGCTTCCTGCCTCACAACGGCAATACTATGCCCGACCACTGACTAAACTGGAGGCACAGTCCGGCTCAGCCCCAGGAAGGATACCCTGTGAAGCTCTTTGGAACTCCTCAATCGCGAGGGTTTGCCCTGCTCGCAGTCAGTGTCGCTTTGGCGGCCTCAGCATGCACCCCATCACCCGGCGGTTCGGCAGCGCCGTCCGCGACAAGCGCTTCCTCGCCATCGTCGGCGCCGCCGACTCCGTCATCATCTGCTTCCGGATCAACGGCGTCGCCTGAAACCACCACCTTTACGGAAACCCCCACAGCTGCTCCCGACGCCACGGCAACGGTGAACGCGCTTGTTCCTGGTTTCCCTGAGCAACTCATCCCGGTCATGCCCAAGACTTCTGTTCGTTCAAGCAGCGTGGACAAGAGCGCTGCAGTAGCCACAGTGGCCCTCGTTGGAACAATCAAGGCTCCGCCGGAGGGCGTTGTGGACTACTACAAGACCTCCATGGAGGCACAGGGCTTTAAACTTGTCCCCGGCCCGTCCGCTGTCGGCAATGTCACCTCCCTGGACTTCATCCGTGGTGACGGCGAGACGGTGAACGTTTCGGTCAGGCAAAAAGAAGGCGTCTCAACGTTCACTATCGGCGCCAACGTGGCGGCCGGGTCCGTCAAGTGACGGTAACTTCCCACGTCACCTCGGAGCAGGCAAAGTTCATTGGCGGTGTTGCCGGCAAACTGAGCGGGTTCATGTCTGAGCAGCGGGACCTTATGGCCTCGGTTTCTCCCGATGTGGAACCGCTTATTGGATCGATCTCGAATCTGGTCACCGGCGGAAAACGTCTCCGTGCCCTGATGTGTTACTGGGGCTGGAGGGGCGCAGGCGGCGCCGCCGACGATCCGGGCATCGTCACGGCCGGGTGCGCCCTGGAGCTTTTCCAAGCGGCAGCCCTGATCCACGACGACATCATTGATCGATCCGACACCCGCCGCGGTGGACCAAGCGTGCACAAGCGGTTCAGCCAGCTCCATGAAATGAATGGCTGGGCGCTGGACAGCGGGCGTTTCGGCGACGCGGCGGCGATCCTGACCGGCGACCTTTGCCTTTCCTTCAGCGAGGAGTCCTTTACGGAGATCGGCCCCCGGGCAGCAGCGGGAACTCCTGCACGCCGAATCTTCAACATGATGCGGGCAGAAGTGATGGCAGGTCAGTACCTCGACATCCTGGAAGAAGTGGCCGGCCCCGTCCGCGACAGAGCCGGATCCGTAGGGCGGGCAAAATCCATCATTCGGTATAAGTCCGCCAAATACTCCACGGAACATCCGCTGGCGTTGGGCGGCGCGCTGGCCGGCGCTCCCTCCGGCTTGCTCAACGGCTACTCGGAGTTTTCGTTACCACTGGGTGAGGCTTTCCAAATGCGGGACGACGTCCTGGGCGTCTTTGGCGATCCCGAAACGACCGGCAAGCCCGCTGGGGATGACCTCCGGGAAGGCAAACGCACCGTGCTGGTTGGTTTTGCCATCAACCAGGCTCCGCCGAGCGAAGCGGACCTCCTTGACCGCATGCTCGGCAAGCCTGACCTTGGCGAGGACGAGGTAGCTGAAATACGGCGGGTCATGATTGAGTGCGGCGCCTTGGAGGCCACGGAGTCGCTGATCGCAGAGCTAAGCGATAGGGCCTTCGAAGCCCTGGAACGCCTGCCCCTCGAGGACGTGCCACTGGTGGCGCTACGCCAACTGGCGGAAGCCGCTGTCAGTCGGGCAGCCTGACCCGCAGGCAGCGCCAGCACGAACACGACTTGCAGCGACGACGGCGGTGATTCACCGCCGTCGTCCGCATTATGTCCGGCCCGCTCAGGAGGCGCTGTTACCAGGCCAGTGACTGGGCGCGGCGCCTGATCTCTGTCTTACGCCCCTCGCGCAGGGCGTCAATGGGGCGCCCCCGCAAAGATTCGTCCGGAGTGAACAGCCAGATGATCAGTTCTTCGTCGTTGTACCCAGCGTCGCTGAGAACCGCAATGGTTCCCTTAAGGCTGTCTACAACATGCCCGTCCTGGATAAAGAGGGCAGGGATTGAGCGGATCTTCCGTTCTCCCCGCCGGATGGCGACAAGCGCACGCTCATCCAGAAGTCCGTGGACTTTGGTGATGGAAACTTCCAACAGTTCGGCAACATCCGGCAGCGGCAGCCAGTCGGAAACAAGGCTTTCTACATTACTCACGGATCAAGGTTGCCACGCCGCCCCTCCCGGCGCATAGCCGGAGTCCGACGCCGATACCTCCGGACCGCTTTGCAGTCGCAATTTCGTCCGTCGGAATTGTGGTTATTTGTCCGGTTTGACAGGAATTGTTGTGCTCATCGACTAAGTGTGAGAGATTCACACTGATCACATTTGCATCATTGATAACATCAGCAACATTGGTAACACTGACAACAGCGCCAACAATCCCCCCACCGCTGTTTGAGATGAGGACACATTTCATGACGACGCCCCGCTCGCCGAAACGAACCATGAGCATGCCGGTCATCGCGGCAACCACGGCTGCGCTTCCCGCCGTGGTTTTGTCCTCGCTAGCCTTGGCACAACCGTCCATGGCAACACCGGCGCCTCAGCCTCGAAAGATTCCGGCTACGCTCGCTGCGGCCATGAAAGCGCAAGCAGTCAACGTGGGCTCTGTTATTCCCGCGCAGGCCGTTGCCAGCACCATCCCTGCAGCCCTGCGCGCGATGGCTCCGTCAGTACCGGACTCTTACACGATCGTGCGCGGCGATACGATTAGCGCCATCGCACGCCGCTTCAATGTGGACACGACGGCCGTTCTTCAGCTGAACAAGCTCTCTGCAACCACGCTGATCTACCCGGGACAGACCATTAAGCTCAAGGGCACAGCCACAGCAGCGCCCGCGAAGCCCGCCCCGCCCGCCCCCAGTGCGCCCAGCACCCAGGGCAGCGCAACCGTCTATACCGTGGTCGCCGGAGACACCTTGGGCGCCATCGCAGCCAAACATGGCGTTCCGCTCTCCAGCATCTTCAGCTGGAACGGGCTCAGCGGAAGCTCCATCATTTATCCCGGTCAGAAAATCAAGGTCAGTGGCGGATCCGCCCCATCAGCGCCCGCAGCCCCGGCCCCGGCACCTGCGCCCGCCCCACTGGCCGGCACAGGTTCCTACACCATCAAGGCGGGCGACACCCTCAGTTCCATCGCTTCCCGCCACGGGGTATCCCTGGCCGCTTTGATGGCTGCCAACAACAATGTGACAGCCACCACCGTCATCTATCCGGGCCAGAAGCTCACCATCCCCGGCGCAGGCTTGCAGCCTGCCGGTGACACCAAGCCCTTGGTCCCAAGTACGTTCCTGGGCTTCACCTACCCGCCGGCAGTTGTCAGCTCGGCTAACGAGAACAAGGCCTTGCTCAACGCCTCACCGGTGCCCAGCCGGGCTGAAATGAAGAGCATCGTAGCTGACACGGCCCGGCGCATGGGCGTCAGCCCTTCACTGGCTTTGGCCTTCGCCGAACAGGAATCAGGCTTTGACCAGCGGGCAGTCTCGCCCGCCAATGCGATCGGCACGATGCAGGTTATTCCTTCTTCCGGCCAATGGGCGTCCGACCTCGTGGGCCGCAAGCTCAATCTCCTGGACCCGTACGATAACGCCACGGCAGGTGTCGCCATCATCCGGACCCTTATTGCTACCAGCAAGGACCTGGACACGGCGATTGCCGGCTACTACCAAGGTCAGTACTCCGTCAATAAGTACGGCATGTATGACGACACCAAGCGTTACGTCGAATCGATCAAGGCCCGACAGCGCACTTTTGGCTAGGCCATCAACTGCACCTTTGAAGGGGCCCGAAACCTACGTGGATTCGGGCCCCTTCGCTGCCTCGTTTAGGATCGTATGGTGCAAGAACCAACGCAGGACCACCTCATCGGGGCAACCGTAGACGGCCGATACACGGTCCGTTCCCGCCTGGCGAGGGGCGGTATGTCCACTGTTTACCTGGCCACGGACCAGCGCTTGGAGCGGGACGTGGCCCTCAAAGTCCTGCACCCGCATCTGGCCAACGATCCCACATTCCTTGAGCGGCTAAGCCGCGAAGCAAAGGCGGCCGCCAGCCTCTCGCACCCGCACATCGTAGGGGTGCTCGACCAAGGCGAGGACGGCCATATCGCCTACCTGGTCATGGAGTACGTCAAAGGGCACACCCTTCGTGACACCCTGAACGAACAGGGCGCCTTGCCGCCGCGCCTTGCCCTGGCGCTGATCGATCCTGTCATTGAGGGCCTGGCCGCCGCCCACCGCTCAGGGCTGATCCACCGTGACGTCAAGCCTGAAAACGTCCTCATTGCAGACGACGGACGCATCAAGGTTGGAGATTTTGGGCTGGCCAGGGCGATCTCGGCCAACACCAGTACCGGTGCCCTGATAGGCACTGTGGCTTACTTGGCTCCCGAGCTGGTTCTCGGCCAGCCAGCCGATGCCCGCAGCGACATCTACTCGGCAGGCATCATGCTCTATGAGATGTTGACGGGCAAGCAACCTTACGCAGGAGACTCCCCTATCCAGGTTGCCTACCAGCACGTCAATGCTGTGGTGGGACGTCCTTCGGAGGCCGCTCCTGGCCTGGCCGAGGACCTCGATGAACTGGTGCAGTGGTGCACGGCAGCAGATGCGGAGAACAGGCCGGTGGACGGTGCCGCTTTGCTGACCGAGCTCCGCCACATCCGCACTACGCTCACAGATGAAGAACTGGACCACAGGCAAGCGTCGTCCCGATTGCCCGCCTCCCCCGCGCCCTCGGCGGCCGCCGCTGCCTTCGGCGGGTCCGGTGCAGCAGGTGTTACCAACGGGAACCCCACAGAAGCCATTGCCTCCACTGCCTCGCCCACGGAGTTGATCCCGCACCAGAGCAACCCCACCACCATCATGGCTGCGGGTGTTTCAGGCAGGCCGCAGGCCGCAGCTGTTGATCCGGGTAACGATCCGGACGTGCGCCGGCCCGGCAAACGGGAGCTGAAGAGACTGGAACGGCAAGAGAACAAAGATCGCGCACGAGCCGCTGCGACTCCTGTTCGCCCGCTACGCGAGGGCAACCCCCGCCGCCGCGGCGTTATCTGGACCATCGTCATCGTCATCCTTGCAACGCTTGCGGCGTCGGCCGGTTGGTTCTTCGGGATGGGACCGGGATCGCCGGGAACCGTCCCGGACGTTAAGAATAAAACCGTGGCCGAGGCACAACAGCTCCTCCGAACTGCCGGCTTCCAATCAGAACCGAAGGATGTTTTCGACGACGACATCCTTGCAGGGCTGGCCGTTGGGACGGAACCGGAGTCCGGCACCGAGGTCCGGAAGTTCCAACCCATCACGCTCTTCGTCTCCAAGGGGGCCCAGCTGTTCGCCCTGCCCGGTCTGACCGGTGGCACGTTGGACGAGGCCAAGGTTTCCTTGAATTCCGCCGAAATGGCTTTGGGCAACGTCACGCAGGCCTTTGACGAGAAGATTCCCGCCGGCGTCGTGATTTCGCAGGACCCGGCCGAAGGCACCGAGGTGAGGCATGGCACCCCCGTGTCGATGGTGGTCTCCAAGGGGCCCCAACCCATTCCCATTCCCGATGTGCGCGGTCTGACTCAGGACGCAGCCGTCAAAGCCCTGCAGGATGCCGGGCTCAAAGCAGTTATCGCTCCGGAGACGGTGAATGACAAGACGGTCCCCAAGGGCGCCGTTGTTTCCCAGGTACCGGCGACTGGAACCCTTTTCCGGGGCGAAGCGGTGACGCTCACAGTATCCAAGGGACCAAAGTTGGTGAAGGTGCCCAGCTTCATCGGCAAGCAGGCCGATGAAGCCGAAAAGGAACTGAAAAGGCTCGGTTTCAAGGTAGAGGTCAACAAGATCCTGGGTGGCTTCTTCGGCACCGTCCGGGACCAGAACCCCGTCAATGCCGAGATACCGGAAGACTCTGTGGTCACCCTGACTGTCGTCTAGGGTTCGAGCCCTGCAATTCCAAGCGCAAAAAAGGCGCGGTCCGGGAATCCGGACCGCGCCATTTTGTATCTCTACCTTTTGGAGAGGGCTCCTGCCACAAGGAAGGCCATCTCAAGGGACTGCATGTGGTTCAGGCGGGGATCGCACACCGACTCATAACGGTCCAGGAATGCGTCCTGGTCGATCGGGTCGGCGCCACCCAAGCATTCGGCGACGTCATCGCCGGTCATTTCAACGTGGAGTCCACCCGGGACCGTGCCCAGGGCGTGATGCACCTCGAAGAATCCACGCACTTCGTCAATAACATCATCGAAGTTGCGCGTCTTGTAGCCGTTGGGCGACGTGACCGTGTTGCCGTGCATCGGGTCGGTCACCCACAGCACCTGCGCGCCGGAAGCAGTGACGCGTTCGACGACGGCCGGCAGCTTCTCCCGAATGTTGCCGGCGCCCATGCGGGTGATGAATGTGAGGCGGCCGGGTTCGCGGTTGGAGTCCAGTTTGTCGATGAGACGCAAGGCATCGTCGCCGCTGGTGGTTGGGCCAAGCTTGACGCCGATGGGGTTCCGCACGCGGGACAGGAAGTCAACGTGGGCGTGGTCCAGCTCGCGGGTCCGCTCACCGATCCACAGGAAATGCGCGGACGTGTCGTAGGGCAGGCCGGTGCGCGAATCGATGCGTGTGAGTGCGCGCTCGTAGTCGAGCAGCAGTGCTTCGTGGCTGGCAAAGAACTCCACGCGCTTGAGTGCCTCAAAGTCGGCGCCGCAGGAGTCCATGAAGCTGATGGCACGGTCGATGTCGCGCGCCAGCGATTCGTAGCGCGCGTGTGCCGGGTTCTCGGTGAACCCCTTGTTCCACTGGTGAACCAGGCGGAGATCCGCGAAACCGCCTTGGGTGAAGGCGCGGATGAGGTTCAGCGTGGATGCGGACGTGTGGTACGCCTGAAGCATCCGGCCGGCGTCGTGTGCGCGTGATTCCGGCGTGAAATCGTAGCCGTTGACAATGTCACCGCGGTACGCGGGAAGCGTCACGCCGTCGCGCGTCTCGTCATTGGATGAGCGCGGCTTCGCGAACTGGCCGGCCATGCGCCCCATCTTGATGACGGGCATGGCAGCGCCGTATGTAAGGACCACAGCCATCTGGAGGATCGTTTTGACCCGGGCGCTGATCTTGTCGGCGGTAGCTGCCTCAAAGGTTTCAGCGCAGTCACCACCCTGCAGGAGGAAGGCTTTGCCCTGGGCAGCAGCGGCCAGGCGCTCCCTCAGGACGTCCACTTCACCGGCGAACACCAAGGGCGGCACCACCGAGAGTTCCTTGACGGAAGCCTTGAAGACTTCAGTGTTGGACCAGGTGGGCTGCTGGGAAATCGGCAGGTCCCGCCAAGCGTCGAGCCCGGGATAGTTCGCTGCTCCGCTCTGGGCGGTGCTTGCGAGAGGATCTGCTGCGGAGGGTGCGGTGTTCGCGGTTAGCTCAGTCACCCTTCAAGAGTAGTAGCCCACGGCAAGGTTGCGGGACTGCGGCCGTAACCGATGCCACCGCCTACGTCACAGTTTCTCCGCTGATCCGCTTCCGTCACCACGGGGTTCATCCCTGTCCTCTGCGATGTCTGACGTGGCGTCTTCGGCAACCTCGATCTTATGGACAGGTTCGGGGCCTTTGCCGGCCAACTGGGCCTTGACCACTGCTGCGTACTCGTCCACATACTCCTGACCGGAAAGCCTCATCAATTCGTACATGATTTCGTCGGTCACAGCCCTCTGGATCAGTCGGTCGTCTTCCATGCCGTAGTAACGGCTGAAGTCCAGGGGCTGCCCGAAAATGAGGCCGATCCGGCGGATGTTGGGCAGGCGTTTGCCGATGGGCTGGACCTTCTCCGTCCCGATCATTGCCACAGGCACCACGGGAACACGTGTTTGCAGTGCGAGCTTGGCCACGCCCACTTTGCCACGGTAGAGCCGGGCATCAGGGCTGCGGGTGCCCTCCGGATAGATCCCCAGCAGGCCTCCGGAGTTCAGGACGTCTTTGCCTGCCTGCAGTGACATTTCCGACGCCGCGCCGCCGGAACGGTCCATCGGCAGTTGGTTGCTCAGCCTGAAGAACAGCGCAGTCAGCCGGCCTTTGAGCCCTTTTCCTGTGAAGTATTCGGACTTGGCCAGGAAGATCACCGGACGACGAACCATCAGGGGCAGGAAGATGGAGTCCGAGAAGGACAAGTGGTTGGAGGCCAGGATGGCAGCTCCGCTTTCAGGAACGTTGTCCAGCCCCTTCACCCAGGGACGGAACAGGAGTTTGAGGATGGGACCGAGAAAGATCCTCTTCATGACCCAATAGAACACGTTTGTCCTCTCACGGCCGATTGGTTGGCATGCACCCGGGCAACCCGGCCGGCACTCAACAGCAACCCTACTCCAGTGAGAAATGTCAGGAACAGTGACACGATGGACGCATGACGGAACGCAACAAACCCGCCGCGCCGCTCGCTTTTCACCATGCCGGACATGGAGCCAACGCCTCCATCGGCGTGGCCATCTGCCACGGCTTCACCGGAAGTCCCCTCAGCGTCCTCCCCTGGGCCGAATACCTCGCCGAGCAGGGCTTCGCAGTGTCCGTGCCCCTCCTTCCCGGTCATGGCACCAGTTGGCGGGACCTCGCCACCACGAGGTGGCAGGACTGGTACCGGACCTTCGAGCAGAGTTACTTGGACCTTGCAGCGACGACGGAGACGTGTTTCGTGGCAGGGCTCTCCATGGGCGGAGCCTTGGCTCTGCGGGTGGCCTCCCGCCATGAAGTTCCCGGGCTGGTCCTGGTGAACCCGGGGCTGAGCTTCTACGACCGCCGGGTGCGCTACGTCGGGGCGTTGAAGTACGTTATGCCCACTACCACCCCCATAGTGGAGGACAGGCCGGCGCCCATAACGGTCGAGGAAGGCGACTACTCCAAGACGCCGCTGAAGGCCGTCCACGAACTCAAGAAGCTCTTCCGCGCAACTACCCGTGGCCTACCGCATGTGGAGGCTCCCGCGCTGGTGTTCAAATCCTCGGTTGACGACGTCGTCCCCCCGAGCTCAGTGGCCACCATCAGCAAGTACATCGACTCCTCGCGCCTCAAAGTGGTCACGCTTCCACACAGCGGGCATGTGGCCACCCTGGATGTTGATGCACCCACCATTTTTGAAGAATCAGCCGGGTTTTTCCGCCAGCGTGCCGGGGACAGAGTAGCCTCGGAGTCATCATGAAAATGCTCCCCGACTTTTCGCCGTTCCACAGTAGCTGGAAGGGTGCCGGCCCCCGCGTTGGCGTGGTCATGTCCCACGGGTTCACTGGAAGCCCGCACAGCGTCAGGCCGTGGGCCGAACACCTCGCTGCGTCCGGCTACGCCGTAAGGCTGCCGTTGCTGCCCGGCCACGGCACCACGTGGCAGGACATGGCCACCCGCTCGTGGCGGGAGTGGCACCGTGCCGTGGATGACGCGTACCTTGAGCTGGCTTCGGAGTGCGATTACGTTTTCTCTGCCGGTTTGTCCATGGGCGGCACCCTGGCCTTGCGGATTGCAGCCACGCGTCCCATTGCAGGGACAGTGGTGGTGAACCCTGGACTGGTCCTGGACGATCCTCGGGCTGTCATCGTCGCTGCCCTCAAGTATGTGGTGAAGACAACTCCGGCCATCGCCAATGACATTCTCAAGCCGGACCAGGACGAAGGTGCCTACGCCCGGACGCCCGTTGCGGCCGCTCACCAACTCAAGAAGATGTACAAGGACACAGCCGCCATCCTGCCGCGCATCAGCTCACCCGTCAGGGTCTACAAGTCAACGGTGGACAACGTCATCTCGAACGCGAGCCTGGAGTTCCTCCGTTCCCGGGTTCAGGCACCGGTGGATGTCACTTACCTCCACAACAGCCGCCATGTTGCCACCCTTGATAATGACGCTCCGGAGATTTTTTCCGGAACCGTCGACTTTATCCAGAAGACCGTAGCGGCCCTGGCCGGGCACGGGCTTTCCCCCGAAAAGGACACAGCCCATGAACAGGCCTGATCCCAATTCTGCTGATCAAAGCGCCAACAAGGACGACGACGCCGTATGGCAGGATCTGGTGGCCCGGCTGGAGGCCACGCAGTCAGGCCCGGAAGGGGAATCGCCAAAGCACGGAAAGCCGCAGGACATCAACCAGGCCCCGGGCCCTGAAGCCGGGCTTCAGCAAGAGTCCGGCAGGACTTTCAGGGACTTCGATCCGCTCGGGTTGTCCGCACCTGCCCCGGAACCGTTACCTGATCCGGCGGCAGTACGTGCCGATGCCGATGCCGGAATCCGGCCGTCCGGGCCTCGTGACTTCGAAGTCGAGGACGAGGACCACACCTTCGTTCCTGAGGATCCGCCCAGCCTGGCGGGAACTGAGCCGCTGGTCATGCTGGCATGGGTGGGTGCCGTGGGCGGACCCATCGCCCTGCTTTTCACAGCCATGTTTTGGCGGTCCGCGCCGTTGACGGCAGTTCTGGGCATTGTCGCCATTTTCGTGGCGTCAGTGGTCTACCTCATCATGCGGCTTCCGCAGGAAAAAAACGAGGACGACGACGGCGCCCGCCTCTAGGGGCACACAGCAGTTCCCAGCATGGCAAGCCTAGCTGCGCGCCCGTCCGCTGACACGCGACAAGTCTGCTGCGCCGATCATGCCGGCACGCGGCCCGAGGGCCGCGAGCTCGATCCTTGCCATGGGACGGAAACCCCGCCCTGTGAGGTTCTTCGCGAATGACTCCCGGGCGGGTGCGGCGAGCAACTCCCCCGCATCACACAATCCTCCGCCAATAACGAACATCCCGGGGTCAAGTGCGGCTGCAAGGTTGGCCAACCCCAGACCCAACCATTCGCCTTGGTCGGCGAGGAGTTCGCGGGACGTGGCATCGCCCGCAAGTGCCAGCGAGGTCACGGCTGCGCCCGACAGGTTCTCTGCGGTCCCGCCCGCCTTCTCCAAGAGAGCCCGGCCTGCGGGGGAATTGGTCCGCACCAGCTGCCGGGCTTCCCGGCCCAGCGCGTTACCGGAGGCATACTGTTCCCAGCAGCCGCGGTTACCGCATTCGCAGCGGTGGCCCCCTGGGAAAATGATCTGGTGTCCGAATTCCCCGGCCACGCCGTAGCGTCCCCGTTCCACCCGGCCATCCATGACCATGGCACCACCAATGCCTGTGCCCAGCGTGATGCAAACCAGGCGGCTTTCGCCCTGGCCCGAGCCAAAGCGCCACTCCGCCCACGCCGCAGCATCTGCGTCATTTGTGAGCAGTACGGGACGCCTCAGCAACTTCTGGAGGCTCTCCCTCAGGGGCTCGTTACGCCACGCCAGATGGGGGCTGAACAGCACCGTGCTGCCGTCGAGGTCCATCCATCCTGCGGCACCGATGCCCACCGAAGCGATCCGGTGTCCTG
The DNA here is from genome assembly GCF_048595705.1 of Paenarthrobacter sp. TA1.8. NCBI lineage: Bacteria > Bacillati > Actinomycetota > Actinomycetes > Micrococcales > Micrococcaceae > Paenarthrobacter > Paenarthrobacter sp. TA1.8. The sequence goes on along the minus strand of NZ_CP184287.1, from coordinate 1,835,336 downwards.
CGCTGAGTTCGTCCACCAACTCCACAATGGTCTGCTCGACGGCTCGGGGGTCCGCGCCTGGCGTGGACCTGCGCGCCTCGGCGAGGATCCTGCCCTCGGCGTCCACAACGCCGGCGGCTACCTTGGTGCCTCCGATGTCGATCCCGATCGCCAGTCCGCGGCGGCCCAAATGGCTTCGTCGGGCAGCCCAGGGCACGTCCCTCCATGCCGAGGCCGGTGGCTTGGGTCTGACCAGGGAACTGGACCGTAGTGCGGGCATCCCCTCATCTTATTCCGCAGGGCGGCGCAGCACCGGCATCGTAGGGGCACGCACGGCATCGAGTTGCTTGAAATGACAGCTCATCCGTAAAGTTACTCGCCAGTAGGTGAAATAGAACACACCTCCGCGAGCGGGCATACTAGAGTGGAAGCAGCCCCTCGTGGCCCGTGGATATCAAAGGAGCTACCGTGCGTGAAATCAGTGTTCCTCCCCTCGTGAACATCGCCCCGGAAACCAACATCACGGACCTCGTGATCCGAGAGGCGGAAAAAGCATCCAACCCTGCACTGTTTTCCAAGTTGGACGGCAATGGGCAGTGGCAGGACATCCGTGCCAAGGACTTCCTGCAAGACGTGAGGGCCTTGGCAAAGGGCCTCATCGCCAGTGGAGTCGGCGTAGGCGATCGTGTGGGCATCATGTCCCGCACGCGGTACGAATGGTCCCTCGTGGACTTCGCCATCTGGTTTGCCGGAGCCGTCTCTGTCCCGATCTACGAAACGTCGTCGCCTTCACAAGTGGCATGGAACCTGGGCGACTCAGGCGCTGTTGCAGCCTTTGGCGAAGCCGCGCACCATGAGGACGTCATCCGCCAGGCTGTTGCCGCAGAAGACATCACGTCGGTGGCAAACGTCTGGCAGCTTGAGGGCGCCGGACTCGATGCGCTGCGCACTGCAGGCGCAGGCGTCCCCGACGACGAACTCGAGTCCCGCCGTTCCTCAGCCGGGCTCAAGGATCTCGCTACGATTATCTACACCTCCGGCACCACCGGCAGGCCCAAGGGCTGCGAACTGACCCACGGCAACTTCGTGGAGCTCTCCGAGAATGCCCGCGCTTCATTGCCGGAAATCATCAACGAGTCTGCCAAGACCATCATGTTTCTCCCCTTGGCCCACGTCTTCGCGCGTTTCATCTCCGTGCTTGCCGTGGCCGGCGGGGTGAAGGTGGCGCACACCCCGGACATCAAGAACCTCTTGGCTGACCTCCAGAGCTTCCAGCCGACGTTCATCCTGGCTGTTCCCCGGGTCTTCGAGAAGGTCTACAACTCGGCGCTGACCAAGGCAGAGGACGGCGGCAAGGGAGCCATCTTCCACCGTGCAGTGGATACTGCAATCGCCTATTCCAAAGCACGCGAGTCCGGTTCGCTGGGACTTGGCTTGAAGCTCAAGCATGCCTTGTTCGACAAACTCGTCTACGGCAAACTCCGTGCGGCGATGGGCGGCCATGTTGCCCACGCAGTCTCGGGAGGCGGTCCATTGGGTGAAAGGCTGGGGCACTTCTTCCAGGGCATCGGCCTGCAGATCCTGGAGGGCTACGGCCTGACCGAGACCACGGCGCCGATCTCCGTGAACACACCGTCCATGATCAAGATCGGCACGGTAGGTGCCCCCTTGCCGGGCAACTCGGTCAAGATCGCCGACGACGGCGAAATCCTCGCCAAGGGTGTCTGCGTCATGCGCGGCTACTACAAGCGTGAAGACCTCACTGACGAAACGTTTGCTGACGGCTGGTTCCGCACCGGCGACATCGGCGAACTGGACAACAACGGCTTCCTCAAGATCACTGGCCGCAAGAAGGAAATCATCGTTACTGCCAGCGGAAAGAACGTGGTTCCTGCTCTGCTCGAGGACCAGATCCGCGCGGATGCGTTGGTTTCCCAGGTTCTTGTGGTGGGCGACAACCGTCCGTTCATCGGCGCCCTGGTTACCCTGGACGAAGAAGCGCTTCCGGGCTGGCTGGACCGCCACGGGCTCCCCACCGGCACCACAGTCGCCGAGGCCACTGACCACCCAGTGGTTAAGGCAGCAGTCCAGGAACTCATCAGCAAGGCCAACCAGTCGGTGTCCCAGGCTGAGGCCATCAAGTCCTTCAGGATCGTTCCGGCGGACTTTACCGAAGCCTCGGGTCACCTGACGCCGTCCCTCAAGGTCAAGCGGGCACAGGTCATGAAGGACTTCGACGCTGTCATTGAGGAAATGTACACAGCACCCCGCGCGTCGTAGCCAGGGCGTTTCAGCCAGGAGCAGCAAAAAAGTACCCCGTCCGGATTCTTCCGGACGGGGTACTTTTTTGCGTGGATGGCTAGCCGATCACCAGCAGTAAGTCGCCGCCCTGGACCTGCTCAACCGAGGAAATGGCGAGGCGGGAGACCGTGCCGGCCACCGGCGTCGTGATGGATGCTTCCATCTTCATCGCCTCAATGGTGGCAACGGTGTCGCCGGCGTTGACGACATCGCCCACCTTGACCGTTACGGTGACTGCGCCGGCAAACGGTGCGGCAACTTGGCCTGGCTGTGCCGGATCTGCCTTTTCCGCGGCCTTGACATTGCTGACCACGGATCGGTCACGAACAACAACGGGCCTGGACTGGCCGTTGAGCGTGCACATCACAGTGCGCATGCCCTTCTCGTCGGCTTCTGAGACGGCCTCAAGCTGGGCAATGAGGCGTACGCCCTTCTCGAGCTCGATAACGTGCTCTGCGCCCTGCTGGAGACCGTACAGGTAGTCACGGGTGTCCAGCACGGAGATGTTGCCGTAAGTGTCAACGCTCTTCAGGTAGTCCTTGGTGGGTCCCGCGAAGAGCAAACGGTTCAGCGTATGTTGCCGCGTCTTGGAATCACCCTTCAGCGCGGCGCTGTCCTCGGCGCTGATGTCGACGTCGCGCACCTTGACGCTGCGGCCTTGAAGGGCCTTGGTGCGGAACGGCTCCGGCCAGCCTCCGGGAGGATCACCGAGCTCCCCGGAGAGGAAACCGATGACGGAGTCCGGGATGTCGTAGTTCTGCGGGTTCTCGTTGAAGTCCGCGGGATCGGCGTTGAGTCCTACAAGGTGCAACGCGAGGTCGCCTACCACCTTGGAGGATGGGGTGACCTTCACCAAGCGCCCCAGGATCCGGTCAGCCGCCGTGTACATGTCCTCGATGGCCTCGAACTGCTCCCCCAGGCCCAAAGCGATGGCCTGCTGGCGAAGGTTTGACAGCTGGCCGCCGGGGATTTCGTGCTGGTAGACGCGGCCGGTGGGGCCCGGAAGACCGGATTCGAAGGGGGCATAGACGCGACGAACGGCCTCCCAGTAGGGCTCAAGGGATCCGACGTTGGCCAGGCTGAGCCCGGTATCGCGGGGTGTGTTGGCCAATGCAGCGACCAGTGCCGACGCGGCGGGCTGACTTGTGGTGCCGGCCAGTGATGCAGATGCCACGTCAACGGCATCCACGCCAGCGTCAACAGCAGCCAGCAAAGTGGCAAGCTGGCCACCCGCAGTGTCGTGTGTGTGCAGGTGGACGGGCAGGTCGAAGCGCTCACGCAGGGCAGATACCAGTTTCGCGGCAGCGGCCGGACGCAGGAGGCCTGCCATGTCCTTGATGGCGAGGATGTGTGCACCGGCGTCGACGATCTTCTGGGCGAGGTCCAGGTAGTAGTCGAGGGTGTAGAGGTCCTCGTTCGGGTCCAGGAGGTTGCCTGTGTAGCAAAGAGCCACCTCGGCGACGGCCGTCCCTGTTGCACGTACGGCCCGAATGGCGGGGGCCATCTGGTTGACGTCGTTGAGGGCGTCAAAGATACGGAAGATGTCAATGCCCGTAGCGGCAGCCTCGTTAACGAAGGCCTCCGTCACTTCTTCCGGGTAGGGGGTGTAGCCCACGGTGTTGCGTCCGCGGAGCAGCATCTGGATACAGGTGTTCGGCAATGCCTTGCGCAGTGCAGCCAGGCGGTCCCACGGGTCCTCACCCAGGAAGCGAAGTGCGACGTCGTAAGTTGCGCCGCCCCAGGCCTCCACGGAAAGCAGCTCGGGCATGAGTGCCGTCACTGCCGGACCGGCGGCCACGAGGTCGCGGGTGCGCACCCGTGTTGCCAGCAGGGACTGGTGGGCGTCGCGGAACGTGGTGTCCGTAACAGCCAGCGCCTGCTGCTCACGGAGGGCCTTGGCAAAGCCCTCCGGCCCAAGTTCGATCAACTTCTGGCGCGAACCCGACGTGGGAACCGGTCCATCGATCGTCGGCAGCTTGCTGGCAGGGTCCGAATGGACAGCGAGCTCGCCGTTGGGCTTGTTCACGGTGACCTCAGCCAACCAGGTGAGCAACTTGGTTCCACGGTCTGCGGAGATGTGCGACTTCAGCAGCTCAGGGCGCTTATCGATGAAGTCCGTGGCCACGTTTCCGGCGTTGAAGTCCGGATCCGCGAGAACAGCCTGCAGGAATGGAATGTTGGTGGACACGCCACGGATACGGAACTCAGCCAAACCACGACGCGCGCGGGCTACAGCCGCAGGGTAGTCGCGGCCACGGCACGTCAGCTTCACCAGCATTGAGTCGAAGTGCGGGCTGATCTCGGCACCGGAGTAAACAGTGCCGCCGTCGAGCCTGACACCGGCGCCACCGGCAGAACGGTAGCCGGTGATCTTTCCAACGTCAGGACGGAAACCGTTGGAGGGGTCTTCGGTGGTGATGCGGCACTGCAGCGCAGCACCCTTGATGGACACCGAATCCTGGCTCAGCCCAAGGTCCGCAAGGGTTTCCCCCGAGGCGATCCGCATCTGAGCCTGCACGAGGTCCACGTCGGTGATCTCCTCGGTGACGGTGTGCTCCACCTGGATGCGGGGGTTCATCTCAATGAAGACGTGCTGGCCGGCCCGCTCACCTTCTGTATCCACCAGGAACTCCACAGTTCCGGCATTGACATAGTTCAAGGCCTTCGCGAACGCCACGGCGTCGCGGTAAAGGGCCTGACGAATGTTCTCGTCCAGGTTCGGCGCGGGCGCAATCTCCACCACTTTCTGGTGTCGCCGCTGAAGCGAACAGTCACGCTCGAAGAGGTGCATGACGTTGCCTTCGGCGTCGGCCAGGATCTGCACTTCGATGTGGCGGGGACGCAGAACTGCCTGCTCAAGGAACATGGTGGGGTCGCCGAAAGCTGCATCGGCTTCCCGCATGGCGGACTGCAAAGCTTCGGGAAGGGCTTCGCGTGTCTCCACACGCCGCATGCCACGGCCGCCACCGCCGGCGACGGCCTTGGCGAAGATGGGGAAGCCGATCTCGTCGGCGGCAGCGATGAGCTCATCAAGGTCCTTGGAGGGCTTGCTCGACTTCAGGACCGGGACACCGGCCTTGCGGGCGGCTTCCAGGGCAGCAACCTTGTTGCCAGCGAGCTCCAGGACCTCCGCGGGCGGGCCCACGAAGGTAATGCCTGCTGCCTTGGCAGCGCGGGCGAGGTCCGGGTTCTCGGAGAGGAAGCCATAGCCGGGGTAAATTGCGTCAGCGCCGGCTTCTTTGGCGACGCGGACAACCTCCTCTACGTCCAGGTAGGCGCGGACGGGATGGCCCACCTCGCCGATCAGGTAAGCTTCGTCGGCCTTCTGCCGGTGGATCGAGTTACGGTCCTCATGCGGAAAGACGGCTACGGTCTTGGCGCCCAGTTCATAACCAGCGCGAAACGCCCTGATCGCGATTTCGCCGCGATTGGCCACCAGAATTTTCGAAAACATACTTCTCCTGCATCATTGCGGGTGGATCGGTCGGTGGTCACAGTGTGTAGTGCCGCCAGCATCAAACACAAATCTTTGTGGCAACCATCACAAAGGAATCGTCATCTGGGCTGTATATGCGTGCGCGCGATCCGGCCGCATGCTATTGCTGCCGCTTATCCCCAGCGGTCTGGCGCGTAGAAAGCGGGAATCGACCGCGATGCACCATATGATGTTCAGGGGGCTTCGGCAAGCCCCGGCTCCGGTGCTTCCGGAGCGAATCAGCGCGATACGGCAACCGGCGTTAGGTTTTGGGTTTTCAAGTGCAAGTAGTCAGCATCAGCAGCCTCAAGGGTGGAGTGGGAAAGACGTCCGTGACCACCGGTCTGGCGTCCGCGGCCCTCGCAGCCGGTATTCCCACATTGGTGGTGGACCTCGATCCACACGCCGACGCCACCACGGCACTTGGCGTCCAGCCGGGCGGGCAACTCGACATCGGCCGAATGCTGAAAAGCCCCCGAAAAGCCAACCTCGCCGGCAATGTGGCCGGCAGCTCCTGGGTATCCAATGGGTCCAGCAACGGCACCTTGGACGTCGCAGTGGGATCAGCCTTCACCGGAATCTATGATCGGCCGGATCTGGGCCGACGCGACCTTCGCAGGCTTTCAGCCGTACTGGCAGGCACCACTAACTACGAACTTGTCCTGGTGGACTGCCCCCCGTCCCTCAACGGCCTGACGCGCATGGCTTGGAGTGCAAGCGATCGCGTAGTCCTCGTTGCAGAGCCCGGGCTCTTCTCGGTGGCCGGCACGGAACGCACCATGCGTGCTATCCAGTTGTTCCGGCAGGAGTTCGCGCCCAACCTGGCCCCGGCAGGGATCGTGGCCAACCGGGTGCGCACCGGATCCGCGGAGCACACCTTCCGCTTGGCTGAAATGGAATCCATGTTCGGCGAGCTGCTCCTGACGCCCCATATTCCGGAGCAGGCCAATTGGCAGCAGATCCAGGGTGCAGCACACTCGGTCCACCACTGGCCCGGAGACTCTGCCAAGAACGCTGCCAAACTCTTTGATGACCTCCTCGGGAGCCTCCTGGCGGGACAGTCCCCGACGCGGGACCGCCGGCAGCGCTGAGCGCCTCCGCTTCAGCACGTTAGACACGAAGAAGGCCTCGTCCCCCTAGCGACGAGGCCTTCTTTTGGCTCGAGTTCAGTGGACCGGTGTTTAGCCGATGCGGCGCGCTACGCGCCTCTTGCTCAATTCGTCGTCGGGAAAGGACTGCTCCGCGGCATGCTCGCTCGGAAGCGCGGCCAAGCTTCCCTCAACTTCCCGCCATACGCGCCCAACGGCGATGCCGAAGACGCCCTGCCCGCCCTGCACGAGGTCGATGACCTCATCAGCGGAAGTACATTCGTAGACACTCGCACCGTCGCTCATCAGCGTGATCTGCGCCAGGTCCTCGACGCCCCGTTCGCGAAGGTGTTCCACGGCACTGCGGATCTGCTGGAGGGATACGCCAGTATCGAGGAGACGCTTGACTACCTTCAGGACAAGAATGTCCCGGAAGCCGTACAGACGCTGGGAACCGGAGCCCGCAGCGCCACGGACAGCAGGCTCAACCAAGCCTGTACGTGCCCAGTAGTCGAGCTGGCGGTACGTGATGCCTGCAGCTTTGCATGCGGTAGGACCGCGGTAACCCGCGTCCTCGTCCAGCACGGGAAGGTCCTCCGTGAAGAGCAAACCTTGGGCGCCGGATGCGGGCGCAGCAATACCGGCAGAGGACTGCTTCAGCTCGCCTGCTTCGCCTTTCGGACTCACGTGACCTCCTTGTTCTCAGTTCCCTTGGGGACGGTGCATACTCTGATACAACGGCGAAATGCAGCAGTGTAATTCCCGCAAGTCCGCACCTTCCAGTGTGACTTGCGCCGGCAGTGTATGCAACGGGAACTTGATAACTTCGACGTTAGGCCCGTGAGGCGTCGAGGTCAAAGACCTTGGCTCCAAAATCCCGTCGTGTCGAAAGTTTCACCCTCAACTTTAGGCTTAGGCTGAGTCAGCCTTCGAAATCTTCCGGTTCCACGTCGTCCAGGAACTCGCGGAATCGACGCATCTCGCGCTCTTCGTCCACTGCGGGATCCGGCTCCGAGTCTTCGCCTTCATCATGCTCGGTGATGCGGACACCGGCTTCTTCCATGACCGCATCGGCGCACCAGATGCGGCATTTGGCTCTCAGCGCCAGGGCCAATGCATCCGAGGCCCTCGAGCTTACTACCGTGCCGTCGTCGAACTGCAGCTGCCCGTAAAAGATGTTGTCCTCAACAGCCACAATGTTCACGCTGATGATGGAATGGCCCAGGGATTCAACAACATCAACCAGGAGATCGTGCGTCATAGGCCGGGGCGGGACAACGCCCTGCTGTGCCAACGCGATCGCGCTGGCTTCAGGAGTGCCGATCCAGATCGGAACATGCCTCTCACCGTTGATCTCCCGAAGGAGTACCAGCGGCTGATTAGACGGCAATTCGATCCGGACGCCGACGATTTCGACTTCGATCATCAGCTATCCATCCGGGAGATACGGTCATGCACCAGGGCCCTGTGCAGGGTGAGGCAGAGATCGCTGATCTCACGGGCAGCCTCGGCGGCACGAGCCTGCGAAGCAGCGTCCCGCCGCGACGTCAACGGGGCAACGGCGCGTTCCACCAGGCCGAACTCCCGCTCAGCTGCAGCTTGGAAGGGACGAAGGTGGCGGGGCTCGAGGCCGTGTCCTTCCAATTGGACACAAGCCCGGGCCACTTGGAGTGCGTGTTCGTCGAACTTGCCGCCCACATGGGTGATTAGGCCAAAGCTCAGGAGGGATTCAAGCAGGGAGACACTGGCGCCCGACTCGGCGCGTAATTGCTCTTCGGTGAGCGCGCGGGCCCGCCCTTGCACTTCGGCTGCCATTTCCGCCGAGACCACCCTGGGCGACACGGTGACACCCGGCGGGAGGTTCTCCGGCCTCTCACCGCGATCAATGGCATCGAGATAATCCTTGATGACCTTCAGTGGCAGGTACTGATCACGCTGAAGGGCGAGGACGAAACGGAGCCGCTCAACATCACTGTCCGAATACTGCCGGTAACCCGCAGGAGTCCTCTTCGGGTTAATGAGGCCTTTTTCCTCCAGGAAACGGATCTTGGACGCTGTCATACCGGGAAAGTCATCGCTCAGCTGGGCAAGGACTTCCCCGATATTCAGGACCTGCGGTCCGCGACGGTCCTGCTGGGCCATAGCCACAGGCAGATACCCCGTCAGACTTGGCCTGCTGCGCGAACAGGGCTCAGGTAGTAGGTCAACCGGAACTTGCCGATCTGAACCTCATTGCCGCTCTTCAGCTGCACGCGGTCCACGCGGTCGTGGTTGACGTACGTACCGTTGAGGCTTCCCATGTCCACCAGCTCGAAGCCGGACGCCGTCCGGATGAACTGAACATGCTTGCGGGAAACCGTGACGTCATCCAGGAAGATGTCGGCATCCGGGTGCCGGCCCGCCGTGGTGGTGTCCGCGTCCAGCAGGAAACGAGCGCCTGCGTTGGGACCACTGTGCGCAATGAGCAATGCCGAGTTCGGCGGAAGTGCGTCTACGGATGCACGCTCTTCAGGAGCCAACTTGGGCGCAATGCTCGGCTCGTCCCACGTTGGCGTGATGCTGATCGAGGTGGTCTCCGACGTCGGCTGTTCGTCCGCGCCGTTCCCGACATTGGCTTGATTCTGTTCGCCGCCAACCATGGAATTTCCTCCTCATCCGCCGGCAGTTCCAAACCCTGCCGGCCACTTCCGCCTCCCGGTACCGCCGGGCAAATCGGTTGCTGGCCCGCCGTCCCGCTTTCCCGGTTATGGGATTGCGGCCTGACGGGCCAGATAACTTTAGCCTACCTGTTGTTCGTACTCCGATGCACTGAGCAGGGAATCCACTGCATCAGCTTCTGCAAGCTTTACTTCAATTAACCATCCCTCGCCGTACGGGTCCGAGTTAATGAGGGCCGGATCAGTGTCCAGGGCGTCATTTCGATTGGTGACTTCACCAGTCACCGGGGCGTAGATATCACTGACACTTTTTGTGGACTCCACTTCGCCAACAACTTCATTGCCGGTGACTTTCGTGCCCGGCTCAGGCATCTGGGCGTAGACAACGTCACCCAAGGCGTCCTGCGCGAAGTCGGTGATGCCAATGCGCACTACGCCATCGGCATCCGGAGCGGTAACCCATTCGTGTTCTGCGGTGTAGGAAAGTTCTTCCGGAATATTGCTCACTGGTGGCCTTTCATCGGGACATTTACGAACCTCGACGGCGGCCTTGCTGATGGCCACCGCTGAAAGTATAGGCACATTTCCCCTGCACCTCATGGGGTCTCTGCCATGATTGACCCATGACCGAATAAGCACAAGTACCAGCTCAGAAAAAGCGCAATTGGGGCGTAAAAATAATCCTGATCCTGGTGGCAGTACTTGTCGCTGTGGCGGCCTACTTCATCCTCGGGGCCATTCTTCCCCGCTGGTGGTCCGACGTCATCGCCGGACAGATCCGGCGCGACCTTGGAGCCAGCGTGCTGGTGGGAATGTTCTACGGTTTCGTTTTCACTTTCATTCCGCTCCTCGTAGCATGGCAGGCCACCCGTAAAGCGGTGTCCTGGCCCTGGAAAATTGCTATTGTCCTGGTGGCCGTCGCCATCGCCACGCCTAACCTGCTTACGGCCGGCATCGTCTTCGGCAGCACGGAGTCAGCCCACGCCGGCCAGCGGACCTTGAGCGTGGATGCAGGATTCTTCACAACCTGGACAGCCATTTCCGCTGTTGCCGCCGTGGTGGTCTTCGCTGCAGTCACAATTCTCTGGGCGCTGTGGCGCCGTAGGGGCAAGCAAATGAAAGTGCTCAAGCAAGCAGAGAACCACCGCATCAGGGCTGCGAAAAATGCCGAAGCACAAGCGCAGGACACCACACCCAGCGCCTAGGACGCAGGAAGCCCGCCATGGGATATCAATGGCGGGCTTCTTCGTGTTGCGGCCTTGCTTTGTAGTCCAGCGTCAGGCGACGGTGGCCTCACGTGGTTCGCGTTCGACGTCGGGAGTTACAGCAGGCGCCGCCACTCCCCTGCGCTTTGCTGCTGCCGCTGCCGCCAGCATCACCAGCAGCGCGGCAACGGTAATTCCGGCTCCAGCCCAGATGGGCGAGGTGTAGCCGAGGCCGGCGGTGATGGTAACGCCACCGAGCCAGGCCCCGAGTGCGTTGCCGAGGTTGAACGCGCCGATGTTCGCACCGGATGCGAGCGTTGGTGCTGTGGAGGCAAAGTGCATCACGCGCATCTGGAGGCCCGGTACGGTGGCGAATCCGAAGCCGCCCATGAGCGCCAGTGACACCAGGGTGGCGATGCTGTTGGACGCGGTGAGGGCGAAGAAGACCAGCACCGCCACCAGTCCGGCAAGGATGACAATGAGGGACTTGTCCAGGGCTTTGTCGGCAGCCTTGCCTCCCAGGAAGTTCCCAACAAACAGGCCGGCACCGAAGAGCACCAGGAGCCACGGCACGGCGCCGGACTCGAATCCGGACACCTCGGTGAGAGTGAAGGCGATATAGGTGAAGGCGCCGAACATGCCGCCGAACCCAAGGATGGTCACCATGATGGAAAGCCATACCTGACCGGACTTGAACGCGCCCAGCTCGCTGCGGAGGCCCTTGGTTGGTTCCGTGCTGGCCTTAGGTACCATCAGGGCAATGCCGATCAGCGCCACGACGCCGATGGCGGTGATCGCCCAGAAAGTAGAGCGCCAACCGAAGTTCTGGCCCAGGAGCGTTCCAAAGGGAACACCCAGGACGTTGGCCGCAGTGAGGCCGGTGAACATGATGGCGATGGCACCGGCTTTCTTATGTGCCGGCACCAGGCTCGCGGCAACTACGGAACCGATGCCGAAGAATGCGCCATGGCAAAGCGCTGCGATGATGCGGCCGATCATCATGGCCGCGTAGCTGTCGGCTATCGCGGAAAGGAAGTTGCCGGCGATGAACAGGACGAGCAACCCAATAAGGACCGGTTTTCGCGGGAGCCTGGTGACTGCGGCCGTCACCAGGAGTGCGCCGACGGCAACGCTGAGGGCATAGCCGGAGATGAACCAACCGGCCGAAGCCTCACTGACCTGGAAGTCGGCGGCAACTTCGGGCAAGAGGCCCATGATCACGAATTCGGTCAGTCCGATGCCGAATCCGCCGAGGGCAAGGGCAATCAACCCTGCGGGCATGTGGAGCTCCTTAAAGTTCGGTTCCGATCAGAAGTGGAAGTGCGCCGCCGGGAACCGTAGAATAATAGTTGCAGACGCTCTATATATAGTTGCACACGCTAGATAGTTGCGCAAACAACTACTTTTTGATGCGTCGCGATCACTACATCGAGGCAGGAGCACAGCAGGCATGGGCATCAAGGACGACGCCGTAGAAGTACGGGCGCAGGGCTGGCGAACCCTGGCCGCCCTTCACGGAAGCATCGAAGCCGAACTGGAGAAGGCACTCCAGGCCTCGAGTGACCTGTCGGTAGTGGAGTACACGGTGCTGGATGCGCTGAGTCGCCAGGACGGCTGGCACATGCGGATGCAGCAGCTGGCCCGCGCCACTGCCCTATCCAGCAGCGCTACCACCCGCCTGGTCAACCGCCTCGAGGACCGCGGCCTGCTGACGCGCATCCTGTGCGCCGATGACCGTCGAGGCATTTACACCGAACTCACAGTGGACGGCCAGAAGCTTCTGGAGGAGGCCAAGCCCGTACATGACGAGACCCTGGCCTCCGCCCTGGAGACCGCCGAGTCCATCCCGGAGCTGGAACCGCTGGTGAGGGCGCTCGGCGCGTTGCAGAAGGTCTAGCCCGATCCCGGTCTTGTTTGTATCCCCCGGCGTTCAACGCAGGGGGATACAAACAAGACCGGGACTAAACGAAGCATTAACGACCAAAGGCCGGAATCACCGTGTTTCCACGTGATTCCGGCCTTTATGGTCGGGCTGACAGGATTTGAACCTGCGACCCCTTGACCCCCAGTCAAGTGCGCTACCAAGCTGCGCTACAGCCCGCTGGTTCCACCGTTCTCCGCCTAAGTTTTCCTCCGAAGAGTCCCACCTAAGCAGTCCGGCCGAACCACCTCCAAAAGCTTACACGAAGTTGGAGGTCGGAGACGCCATCACAGCCAAAGTGGGCTGTGATGCCCGTCTCACTTAGCGCTTCTTGCCACGCTTCTCGCGTACGCGCATGTTGACCTCGATGGGTGTGCCCTCGAAGCCGAACGTTTCGCGGAGGCGACGCGTGATGAAGCGACGGTATCCGGGGTCCAGGAAGCCGGTGGTGAACAGCACGAACTTCGGCGGACGGCTGGATGCCTGGGTGCCAAAGAGGATACGGGGCTGCTTTCCGCCACGAACCGGGTGCGGGTGGGCTGCCACGAGTTCGCCAAGGAACGCGTTGAGGCGTCCGGTGGGGATGCGGCGGTCCCAGCTTTCCAGCGCAATGTCCAGCGCGGGGACCAGGCGGTCCTTGTGCCAGCCGGTCTTGGCCGAGATGTTCACGCGGGGTGCCCATTCCACGTGGGCCAGGTCCTGCTCGATTTCACGCTCCAGGTAACGGCGGCGTTCGTCGTCCAGAAGGTCCCATTTGTTGAACGCGAGCACCAGCGCACGGCCCGACTCAATGGCCAGCTGCAGGATACGGACGTCCTGCTCGCTGAGGACCTCGTCGACGGCAAGAAGCACGACGGCGACCTCCGCCTTTTCGAGGGCGGCCTGCGTACGCAGGGAAGCGTAGAAGTCGGCGCCCTGTGCCATGTGCTGGCGGCGGCGGATACCTGCGGTGTCCACGAAGCGCCACGTGCGGTCGCCAAGTTCGATGAATTCGTCAACCGGGTCGCGGGTGGTGCCGGCCAGCGGATCCACCACAACGCGCTCGGAGCCTGCGAGCTTGTTCAGCAGGGAGGACTTACCCACGTTCGGGCGACCGATCAGGGCGATACGGCGGGGACCGCCGGAACGCTCAACGCCGTCCACCAGCGAGTACTCGGGCAGGGTGTCCATGACGTGGTCCAGGAGGTCGGCAACGCCACGGCCGTGCAGAGCCGAAACCGGGTACGGCTGGCCGAAGCCCAAGCCCCACAGGGCAGCGGAATCGGCTTCCTGTGCGAAGTCGTCCACCTTGTTGGCCACCATGATGACCGGCTTCTTGCTCTTGCGGAGCATCTTCATGACGCCCTCGTCAGTCGCGGTCGCGCCAACGGCGGAGTCAACGACGAAAAGCACGGCGTCTGCAAGCTCAACGGCCATTTCGGCCTGCTCGGCTACGCGGGCGTGGATGCCCTTGGCGTCGTGCTCCCAACCACCGGTATCCACCAGGGTGAAGTTGCGGCCGTTCCAGCGCGCCGAGTACATGACGCGGTCGCGGGTAACGCCCGGGGTGTCCTCCACAACAGCTTCGCGGCGGCCGAGGATGCGGTTGACCAAGGTGGACTTGCCCACGTTGGGGCGTCCGATGATGGCCAGAACCGGATCCAGCTTGAGGGGACCTTCGTCGCCTTCATCGCCGTATTCACCGCTGAGCAGCGCGGCATCTTCTTCGTCGAGTTCGTAGTCCTCCAGGCCTGCCCGGAGGGTGGCCGCGCGGAGCTCGGCTTCGTCGTCGTCGAGGGCCGCCAGGTTTTCCGCCACCTGGTCGGTGCCGGTGGGCGTGTATTCGTCGTCGCCGGCTCCGTGGAGGCCGGATTTTTGAGTCGTATCGCTCATTGCACTTTCCTTAGTGGTGTTCTGCCGGCGTCCCGGCTACTGCTGTATGGCGGTGCTGCGAAGTGGGTTCGCCGGGCGCAGGTTCCAGGGGAAGGCCCTGGCCTGTGGCCCGGATGGCGTCCTGGACGTGTTCGGCCAGGGCTTCACGGATCTCCGCAGCCGCCCTGTCCATTGAAACACGCCCGGGTTCGCCCTTCCGGCGCTTCACCGTGATGGGTTCACCGAAGCTGACATGCAGCTTGCGGCGGGGTTTGGGGATATGGTCTCGATGCTCGTCACCCTGGCGGGTTCCGAGTATGGCCACAGGGATGACGGTAGCTCCCGAGTTGAGGGCGAGCCATGCAACTCCACTACTGATGCTGTCGGCAGAGCCGCTCCCCCGGGTTCCTTCGGGGAGAATCCCTACGCAACGACCGGCGTCGAGCAGTCTCCTGCCGACATGCAGGGCGGTGCGGTCACCGGCGCGGTCTACTGGAATCTGTCCGGATCCCCTCAGGACAGAGCCCAGGAAGCCTTTGAACATCTCCTTTTTAACGAGGATATGCATAGGGCGCGGCGACGCACCGTACATCACGGGCCCATCCAGGAAGCTGATGTGGTTCGCGGCAAATATCACGGGTCCGGCAGCGGGAACGTTGCTTTTGCCCGCCACGACGGTCCGGTAGATGACGTGATTCAGGAACCAACCAACCGGTCGGCTCCACATCTTGCTCCCAACAGAGGGGAGCTGATTCTCAGTCACCATAGATAACCTTGCTCACGATCGCCAAGGCGGTCTGGACGGTTTCCTCAAAGTTCAGTTCCGAAGAATCGAGTGTCACCACGCCGTCGGCCGCCTGGGTGAAGTTCACTACCGTTGAGTCCTTGGCGTCACGCTGGATTACCTGGGCATTGAGCTGTTCTTTGGTCTGCGTGCCGCCCAACTGGATCCCACGACGCCGCATCCTGGCTTCCTCGCTGGCGGTCAAGAGCATGCGGACCTCGGCATTGGGGACGACGACGGTGGTGATGTCGCGCCCCTCCACCACCATGCGGCGGTGGTGCTGATCGATCAGCTCGCGCTGGCGACGGATCAGCTCGGTGCGGGCACCGAGCGTCGTGGCGACAGCACTGACCGACGACGAGATCAAAGGATCCCGGATTTCGTCCGTGATGTCCGTTCCATCAACCGCCACATACTCCGTGGCAGTCGTGGTGCTGATCTCCAGCGGCATGCTTTTGGAAGCCTGTTCCACCGCAGCGCCATCCTGGAGGTCAACGCCGGTCTTGAGGCAGTACCACGTCAGCGCCCGGTACATTGCGCCGGTATCCAGGTATGCCAGTTTCAAGCGCCGGGCAACTTCCTTGCTGACGCTGGACTTGCCGGACCCCGAAGGGCCGTCTATTGCGATCACGAGCGGCTTGCCGGGACGGGCAACTGTTTCCGGGCCAAAAAATTCACGCGTCATTACTGAAGTACCCGCCATCCACGGTCAGTCAAAGCTTCAACAAGGAGGTCATGCTTGCTGGGAAGCACGGAAAGCTCCACCATGCCCACGTTCTGTCCCGACGAATGGTCGAGCCGAAGGTCTTCGAGGTTCACCCCGATCTCGCCGATCTCCGTGAGGAGTTGCGCGATCTGGCCGGGCTTGTCATCCACCAGGATGGTGAGCCACGAGTACGCCTGGGGAGGTCCGCCGTGCTTGCCCGGGATCCGGGCCTGGCCTGCATTCCCCTCGCTGATGAGCTGGGCAAGGTCAAGCCGCGCACCCGGTGCAAGCGGTTCCTCCAAGGTGCCGATCAAACGGTTCAGGTCCTCGCGCACACCGTGCAGGATGGACACCACCTTTTCCGCGTTGCCGCCCAGGATCTGTACCCAGAGGGTGGGATCGCTTGCTGCAATGCGGGTAGTGTCCCTGAGTCCGTTGCCCGCCAAGGAGAGGGCATGCAGCGGCGTGCCTTGCAAACGGCTCGCCAGAAGCGACGACATGATCTGCGGCAGATGCGACACCAACGCCACGGCTTCATCATGCTCGTCCGCGGTGAACTGGGAAACGATCGCTCCCAGATCCCCCGCAAGTGAACGTGCAGCCTGGAGTGCAGCATCCGACGTTTCTTCGGAGGGGCAAAGCACCCAGGGCATGGAGGTGAAAAGCTCTCCCCTGGCCGCAACCGGGCCGGACTTCTCCCTGCCTGCCATGGGGTGGGTACCCACATAGCGGGCAAGGTCCACGCCGCGTTCGCGCAGCTGCGCCTGGATGGTGGCTTTGACGCTGGCAATATCAGCCACGACGGCGGACGGGTAGTCCGCCAGGGCCTTCTGCACGACGTCTGCTGTAACATCCGGCGGAGCCGCGACAACTACCAGCTGGGGTTCTTCATCCAGCTCCCCCAACGGACGTCCCGCACCGATATCCACCGCGACCGCCTGGTTGGTGGGCGAAGGATCGAAAAGGAAAACCGGGACCCCGCGTCCGCGCAGGCCCAGGCCGATGCTGGCTCCAAGCAAGCCTGTACCGAGGACGACGACCGGGCCATCAAGATGACCCCTGCCGTGCGTACCGAATGCCGACATGCCCTAGAGTCCCACCGATGCCAGGAGGTGTCCGACTTCCTGCCTGCCGAGGTTGCGGATGCTGCCCTGGCGCTGGTCGCCCAAGCCAATGGGACCCACCTTGACGCGGACAAGACGCTCCACAGGGAACCCGACGGCGTCGAACATGCGACGCACAATACGGTTCTTGCCCGAGTGCAGGACAACCTCAATCAGGACGTGGCCCGGAGTGGAGTCCACCAAGCGGAAGGAATCCACTGCAGCAACGCCGTCTTCAAGCTCGACGCCGTTCTTCAGCTTCGCGCCCACACCTTGCGGGAACGGGCCACGCACCTGGACCAGGTACGTCTTGGGTACCTCATACGAAGGGTGCGTCAAGCGGTTGGCTAGTTCGCCGTCGTTGGTCAGCAGCAGCAGTCCCTCAGTGGCGACATCGAGGCGGCCGACGTGGAAGAGGCGTTCGCCCTTGTTCTTGTTGTTCTTGAGGAAGTCGCTGATGCAGGGACGACCCTCGGGGTCTTCCATGGTGGAAACGACGCCCTTGGGCTTGTTGAAGACCATGTAGACGAGGGTTTCGTCCAGCTGGATCCGGATGCCATCGACGTGGATCACGGCAGACGTTGGGTCCACCCGCATACCAAGTTCGGTGGTAACCACTCCATCAACTTCGACGCGTCCTTCGAGGATCATTTCCTCGCACACACGGCGTGAAGCCACACCAGCCTGTGCCATGACCTTCTGCAGGCGGACGCCGTCAACGTCGTGAAGGTCGGACTGCGGGACTTCCTGGCGCGGACCGCGGTTGCGACCCGGCTTCCGGATGGGGCCCAGGTTCTGGCCGAAGCGTTCGCTGCCGAAGGCCTTGGAGCCGTACTGCCGTGCAGGTTTCGCCTTGGGCTTCAGGGCGCCCGGAGTGCCCGGGGCTTTGCCGAAGCCGGGCTTGTTGGAGCCTGGCTTGCGGAAGGGCTTTGCCGGCCTGGCTGCCTGGCCGCGATCGTAATCGCCCGCAGTTGTGGGGTTGTCAGGATCGAAAGGGGCCGCTTCGCGCGGCTTCGATGCCTTGAAGGGGCGTCCCTCGCCCTGGGTGAAGTTGCGCTTTCCAGCGCCGGCGCTGCCGCCGCGGCCCGAGAAGCCTCCGGCGTTGGAGCGGCCGGTGCCGCCCTTGGCCTCATTGCGTCCGGAGCTGTTGCGTCCCGAACTGTTACGTGGTGAACTCTGGCGTCCCGCCTGTGTCATGACCCGTCCTTGTGTAGTAATGGCCGGCAATTGGTGTTGGAATCAACACTAGCCAGCCGGGCAGACATCGTCTGCCCCTTGTCGCTGTGCACCTTGGTCAGGTGCCGTGAATCAGTATGAAGTTGTCTTGCAGTGCCGGTGTGGGCCGTGGCTACATCCGGCTTGCGTCGTAGTACTCGTCGATCCCTTCCAAACCCGGAAGGTGCGGCGAGAGCTGTGGCAGTTCAGCCACTGAACCGATGCCCATCCGTTCCAGGAAGTACGAGGTTGTCCGGTAAAGGACAGCTCCCGATTCGGGATCGTTTCCGGAGTCCTCGATCAAACCCCTTTGGGTAAGCGTCCGGACTACGGAATCGACGTTGACGCCGCGAATGGCAGACACCCGGGCCCTAGAGACCGGCTGCCGGTAAGCAATCACCGCCAGGGTCTCAAGCGCTGCCTGAGTAAGCCTGGTGGTCTGGCCCTCGAGGACGAACCTGCCCACGATGTCGGCAAATTCCGACCGTGAATAGATCCGCCACCCACCGGCGACGTTCCGCAATTCAAAACCCCGGGGTGCAGTACTGGCAGCGGCAAAGCCGACAGCATCCACGTCCGGGGCTTTAACAGTATAGCCGCTATACTCCCGCTGCAGGTCCTGCAGCAAATCCTCGACGACGGCCACCGTCACGTTGAGTCCGGCGGCCAGCTCTTCCGAGGTGGCCGGCTCATCAATGACCATAAGGACCGCCTCCAATGCCGCCCGCGCACCGCCGGGCAGGGCATCCAGTTCAGCCAAGCCATCCTCGACTGCTTCCTGCTCACTCACTGGTGCCACCCCCGCTTCGATCCGCTTCTGTTCCTGATTCGTACTCCTCGCTCAGGCTGGAACCGTCCCAGCCGGCATCATCACCTGTCCACCGAACCGTCAGCTCAGCCAACGGGCCGGGCTGTTCAAACGCAACCACGCGGTCGCGGAACATTTCCAGCAACGCGAGGAAACGTGCCACCACCACCAAAGTAGTCTCGGCGTCGGCAATCAGCGACTGGAAGGATAACGGCGCGCCCAGCTTCAAGCGGTAGCCCATGATTTCGGCCTGTTCCTTGACGCTTACCGGCGGAGCATGAAGATGGTCCAAGCCCACCTCGGCAGGGGCGGAATCCTTGGGTTTAAGTGCTTTGGCGGCAAGTTCCGCGAACTGCTCCGGCGTGTGCCGCCACACCAGCTCCGGAAGCAGCGCAGCGAAATGGCCTTCCAAGGCAACCTGCCGCGGATACCTCCGACCTTCCTGTTCCAGTGTCCCGCCCAGGATCCCGGCGATCTGCTTGAAGGCCTTGTACTGGAGCAGACGGGCGAACAGCAGGTCCCTTGCCTCCAGGAGCGCGATGTCCTCGGCGTCCTCCACCTCACCGGCAGGCAGGAGGCGCGCCGCCTTCAAATCCAGCAGCGTTGCAGCGATCACCAGGAACTCACTGGCTTCATCCAGCGCCCAGTCCTCCCCCAGCTCCTGGAGACGCCTGATGTACTTGATGAATTCATCGGTGACCGTGGCCAACGCCACCTCGGTGATATCCAGCTTGTGCTTGGAAATGAGGCCGAGCAAGAGGTCAAAGGGGCCCGTGAAGTTAGCGAGGCGTACCTCAAAGCCGACCTTACGGGCTTCGGAGGTACCGGCGTCGGGCGTTTCCGCTTCAGCGGCTGTTTCCGCTACGGCGGTGGGGGCGATTGACGGTCCCACCGTCCGCTAGGGCGCGCCGCCGCGCGAGATCAGTTCCTTGGCAAGGCGGCGATAAGCGTCGGCGCCGATGTGGTTTCCGGCGTAGCTGGTGATGGGTTCCGCGGCCACGGTGGCATCTGCAAACTTGATGGAACGCTTGATGACAGTCTCGAAGACCTTGTCCCCGAACGCCTCCACCAGGCGCGAAATCACTTCACGGCTGTGCAGGGTGCGGGCGTCATACATGGTGGCCAGGACACCGTCCACCTGCAGGCGCGGGTTGAGGCGGTCCTGCACCTTCTCGATGGTCTCCACCAGAAGCGCAACGGCGCGCAAGGCGAAGAATTCACAGATCAAAGGGATGATGACGCCGTGGGCTGCAGTCAGCGCGTTCACTGTCAGCAAGCCCAGCGACGGCTGGCAGTCGATCAATACGACGTCGTAGTCATCCTCAACGCTTTTGAGTGCGCGGTCCAGGACTTGCTCACGGGCAACCTCGTTGACCAGCTGCACTTCGGCAGCAGAGAGATCAATGTTGGCGGGCAGGAGGTCAACGCCTTCAACACCGGTCTGCTGGATGGCATCGCGGATGTTCACCTTGCGGTCCATCAGGACGTTATAGACGGTGAGGTCGAGCTCGTGCGGGTTGGCCCCAAGGCCGGCGGACAGAGCGCCTTGCGGATCAAAATCCACCAACAGGACGCGACGGCCGTACTCGGCGAGCGCAGCCGCCAAGTTGATGGTGGAGGTGGTTTTACCCACGCCACCCTTTTGATTGACCATGGCGATGACTCTCGCCGGACCATGGGAGGCCAGTGGAGCAGGTTCCGGGAATTCGCGGTAAGGGCGGCCCGTGGGCCCCATGATGGCGTCTTCCAGATCGAGCTCGGTGCCTTCCAGCGTAGCTGTTCCCCGTTCGATGCTCACGTATCTAACCATTCTTTCGACGACGATCTTCCCTGCCGCTGCGCCCCCGGACGACAGCGCTGCTACCCCTTTAGGCTACAGCGCCCGACACGGTTATTTGGGGAACTTGACTTTGGCCGATTGTTGAGCCTTGACCCTCTGGTTGAGGTCGAAGGTTGAGGCGCGTGCCTGGGCTGCCGCGGGAACAGCGAAGGCCGGCACCTGGTGGGGTGCCGGCCTTCGCCAAACTATCTTGCGTTGACGCTGATCCTGCTAGACCGTGGCCTTCTCGCGGTTTTCAGCCTCGGGTGCAGCCTCTTCTTCGCCGCCGTGGGCGATCATGGTCTGCTCATCGAAGGGCTCGCTGCCGGAGAGGACACGCTCTACCTGGCCGTTGTCGATTTCCTTCACCCAGGTGCCGATGAGGACTGTGGCGACTGCGTTGCCGGTGAAGTTGGTCAATGCACGTGCCTCGGACATGAAGCGGTCGATTCCAACGATCATGCCCACGCCGCCCAAGAGCTCAGGCTTGTGTGCCTGGAGGCCGGCCGCAAGGGTGGCAAGTCCGGCACCCGTGACGCCTGCAGCACCCTTGGAAGCGATGATCATGAAGACCAGCAGGGAGATCTGCGCGCCGAGATCCAACGGCGTGCCCATGGCGTTGGCTACGAACAGCGATGCCATGGTCAGGTAGATGGCCGTGCCGTCCAGGTTGAAGGAGTAGCCGGTGGGAACCGTGACGCCGACAACCGGCTTGGAGACTCCCAAGTGCTCCATCTTGGCGATCAGGCGGGGCAGGGCTGCCTCGGAGGAAGAGGTGGAGAAGATCAGGAGGTACTCGCGGGCCAGGTACTTCATGAGCTTGAAGATGTTCACGCCGGCCACTGCGCGGAGCAGCGTACCGAGGATGGCCACGATGAACAGTGCGCACGTTACGTAGAAGGCAAGCATCAGGGTGAACATGCTGAGGATCGCCTGGGCGCCGGTGGCACCAACGACGGCGGCGATGGCACCGAATGCTCCAACCGGGGCCAGCCACATGATCATGATGAGGATGCGGAACACGAGGCGCTGTCCGTGACCGATGGCGGTGAGGATGGGTGCACCCTGCTTTCCCATCTTCTGCAGTGCGAAACCGACCAGAATGGCAGCCAGAAGGGTGGGCAGGACAGGGATGTCGCCGGGGATGATGCCCAGGAGGAAGTCCACTGTGCTGTTGGTATCGGCCTTCTTGGTGGGATCGTACGGGGTCAGCTTGAGCCCCTCGCCCGGGTGGATCAGGTTGCCCACCACCAAGCCGATGGCGAGGGCAAACGTGGACATTGCCACGAAGTAGCCCAGGGCGAGTCCCCCGACCTTGCCAACGGTTGCGGCTTTGGCGATGGAGCCGATGCCCAGGACGATGGTGCAGAAAATGACCGGGGCAATCATCATCTTGATGAGCTTGATGAAGCCGTCACCGAGCGGCTTGAGGGACTTGCCAACCTCGGGGAACATCAGGCCGACCACGGCGCCGAGCACTACGGCCAGGATGACCGCGATGTACAGGTAGTGCGACTTGTCGAGCCCCTTGCGTCCACCTTTGGCGGCTACTGCCGACTCTCCTCGTTGAGAGGTCATGGGATTCTCCTTCTGGATACTGTGTAAGGCGCTGCGGTCCTGCACTGATGTCCAATCCGCTGCCCTTGTGTGATATCCATCATTGAGCCGTTGGTGACACACATCACCGTTGCGGTCATATTGGTCATGGGAGGCCCACGTGTTTCACAGCTGGAGCATCGCCCGCCGCTTGTTCGTGGCGAACCTGTTGTTCGTCCTGGTCCTGACGGCGGTCTTCGGCGCGTTCTCCGTGGTGGAGGCCAGGGACAGGGCCTACGACGAAGCCGGCGGAAGGATGCAGGCGATCGCCACGTCCCTGGCCAACAATCCCCTTGTCCTGGAGGCCTCATCCACGGCAGATCCTTCAGCCATCCTCCAGCCCTACGCGCGGGAAGTCATGGACGACGCCGATGCTGATTTCATCACCATCATGGCTCCGGACAGGACACGCTGGACCCACCCCCGTACAGAGGAACTGGGCAAGCCATATATCGGGACGATTGAGCCGGCCCTCGGCGGTGAAACCTTCACCGAAGTTACTGCAGGAACCTTGGGCCCCTCGGTCCGAACCATCGCTCCCGTCAAGGACGCCGGTGGAAGCGTCAAAGCCTTGGTCGCTGCCGGCATCACGGTCCGCACAGTGGACACCGACGTTGCCGAGAGGCTGGGAGTGATTGGCGTCATCGCGTTGGTGGTCTTGTTCTTCGGATCAGTGGCCTCCTGGCTCTTGGGCCGCTATCTGCGCTCGGTCACAAGGGGATGGGGACCAGAGCAGCTGGCACAACTGTTCGCGTACTACGAGTCCGTCCTCCACTCCGTCCGCGAAGGCGTGATCCTGATTGACACCCACGGCAAGGCGGTGATGTACAACGACCAAGCCGCAGAGCTTCTGGGCCTGGAGCCGTCCGACGCCGACCGGTCCCCTGACGACGCCCCCAAACTCGCCGATCTTCCCTTCGATGGCAGCCTGCGGGCGCTTTTCGAATCGGGTAGGCCCGCACATGACGAAATCCATCTGACTGGTTCGCGGATCCTGGTGGTCAACCAGGCCCCGGCGGTAGGGCAGGTGCCTGAGCGGAGCCGGCAGAAACCCGCCGTCTACGGGACGGTGGCCACTATCCGCGACCGTACCGAAATCGAATCCCTGGGCACGGAGCTCCAGACGATGAAGACCCTCTCCGATGCCCTGCGCGCCCAGACACATGAGCATGCAAACCGGCTCCATATGATCGTTTCCCTGTTGGAGTTGGGCCGCACGCCCCAGGCTTTGGACTTTGCCACCAAGGATCTTGAACTCAGCCAGCAACTCACCGATGACATGGTGGCCTCCGTGGACGAGCCCGTCATGAGCGCCTTGGTGATGGGCAAGGCGGCGGAAGCCCACGAACGCGGGGTGGAATTGGTGGTCCGAACCTCAGGGCGCTCCGGCGTGCGTGGCCTCGAGATCCAGGACCTGGTGACCATTCTCGGGAACCTGCTGGACAACGCGATTGACGCTGCCGCTGCCGGCGACTTTCCCCGGAAGGTGGAGCTGGACGTGGAAGCCGGACCTGCCGCCGTCGAATTTACGGTGCGTGACTCCGGCAGCGGCATCAATCCGGGCTCCATCGACGACGTCCTGCAGTACGGCTTCAGCACCAAGTCTCCGGAAGGAAACCCGCAAGGTGCCCACGGTCGGGGCGTTGGCCTGGCCTTGGTCCGTCAGGCAGTGGAGCGGCTCAACGGTACGATGACCATCAGCAATCCCGGCGGAGCACAGTTCCACGTCATGCTCCCCGCGCCGGTTCCCGAGGAAGAGAAGGCATGACAGAGATCCGTGTCCTGGTGGTGGAGGACGAGCCAATAGCCTCGGACGCCCACTCTGTCTACATTGGCCGCTTGGACGGCTTCACTTTGGTGGGGACGGCACCCGATGGCCAGTCGGCCTTGCGCATCCTCGGAGAATTTGCGGCGTCCGGCTCCCCTGTGGACCTCGTCCTGCTGGACATGAACCTCCCTGACCTCCACGGCCTGGACGTGGCCCGGCGGATGCGTTCCGCGGGAGTCTTTGCCGACATCATCGCCATCACTGCCGTCCGTGAACTGAACATCGTCCGCAGCGCCGTGTCCATCGGCGTCGTGCAGTACCTCATCAAACCCTTCACGTACGCCACCTTTGCCGACAAACTCAGCAGCTACCGGACCTTCCGCGAACAGTTGGCGGGCTCGATGTCCGGCATTTCCAAAGCAGGGGCCTCGCAGAGTGACGTTGACCAGGCTTTCGCGAGTCTTCGCGCACCCACGGAACTGCCGCTGCCCAAGGGACTCTCCGGGTCAACGCTGGAGTCAGTGAAGGACCTGGTGAGGGCGGGGCAGCGGCCGGTGTCCGCAAGTGAGGTCATGGACGCACTGGGGATGTCCCGAGTGACCGCCCGCCGCTATCTGGAATACCTTGCCGACGCCGGAACGGTCACCCGGGCGCCCAGGTATGGCACCCCTGGCCGGCCGGAGAACGAGTACGGCTGGAACCGGGCCTAGGGATCCTCCCGTTACCCGTGCCTCCGCAGTAAGCTGGTGGCGACCCATGGAGAGCCCATGTCCGCACAGCCGCCGCTCCGACAACCAGAATCGCCAGCGCTACCGCAGCTGATGGAAGCCCGCGAGGCGTACGCCCGTGGAGAGTGGGACGCTGCGCTTCGGACCATGGAGAGTGCCGGTGAAGAATCTCCGCTGAGCCTGGAGGACCTGGAAATCCTGGCGCGCTCCAAATGGTGGCTCGGCGACGTTCAGGGTTCCATGGCATTATCCGAGGAAGTATTTCGCGGATTGGTCGCCCGTACACAGTTCCAGGCCGCCGCTAAGGCTGCGCTGACCTTGTCCTTGCAGTGGGGTGTCCGCGGGAACATCGCTGTGTCATCGGCATGGCTGAACCGGGCGCGACGACTCTTGGACAGGCTTCCCGAGTCTCCGGAACACGGATATTTGCTGTATCTGGAGGGCAACGACGCAATCTACCTCGAAGGTGACGCGGACTCTGCCCTTGCTGCTTCCCTGCAGCTGACCGCCATGAATCGTAGGCAGAAAGCTCCCGAGCTGGAGAGTTTCGCGCTCATGTTGTCGGGTCTCGCCGCCGTCCGGAGAGGCCAGGCAGCCCGCGGCTTCGAGGACCTGGATCAAGCACTGCTCCCCGTCATGGCCGGCCAGGTCCCGGCGGAGTGGGGTGGCGATATCTACTGCTCCGTCATCCACCTCTGCTACGAACTGGCCGACTACTCGCGCATGAGGTGGTGGACTGACGCTTTGGCCGCATGGTGCGTCAGCCTGTCCACGTCCTTCATGTACTCGGGGATCGTCCGGGTCCATGAACTGCAGCTGATCAGTGCCGAAGGGGGCTGGAAGCAGGCAGAGGCGGAACTGGCGCACCTCGGCGAGCGTCTTCGGAATGCCCATGCTTGGATCGCGGCCGACTGTTTCAACGAAATGGGCGATATTCGCCGACGGCAGGGAAACAGATCGGGCGCCGCGGCCGCGTATGCCATGGCGCGTGGACTCGGCGTTGATGCCCAGCCCGGCTCGGCCTTGCTTCTTGCTGATGCCGGAAAGGACGAGGAAGCGCTCACGGATCTCCGCGCCGCGTTGGCAGACCGCGGGCGCCTTGGACGGGCCTGGCTGCTGCTGCCGCTCGTGGAGTTGCTTGCACGCCGGGACGCTGACAGTGCTGAGGTGTTTTGCAGCGAGCTGGAAGGAACTGCTGCCTATTACGGGACAGCGGGATTGATTGCGTGGGCGCATCATGCCAGGGGCGCTTTGTTTATGGCCCAAGGCCGCTGGCTCCAGTCGCTGCCCGAGTTCGAAGCGGCTGCACTGGGCTACCGTTCCCAGCATTTACGTTATGAGCTGGCACGGATCCATGAGCGACTATCGTCAGTCCGGGCGGCGCTGGGCGAGGCCGGTGCGGCCGACGCGGAACGCGCCACCGCTGCCGCCATCCGTACACAGCTAGGAGCTGCACCGTTCTCCTTGCCAAATGTTGATGACGCCCTGGGTGGGCTGACGGCCAGGGAAATGGAAGTACTGGGCTGCGTGTTGTCCGGCTCAAGCAACAGGCAGATAGCTCAGACCCTCACCATCTCCGAGAAAACAGCCAGCCGTCACTTGGCGAACATCTTCACCAAGATCGGCGTTAACTCCAGGACTGCTGCGGCCGCTTGGGCGCGTCATCACGGAATAGCAGAGCACCACCGGACTTGAGCCTGCATGATTTGACCCATGGTGCGCCAAAAGATGCAGGTTTTCGCGGACGCGCTGCAAGGCTCCGCGGCCTTACCTTGAAGCTACGGATAACGGGCCGGGCAGGCCGGCCCCCGCATTATTAAGGACCCGCGATGAACAGCTCCCAGGCCGGGCAACGGGAAGCTTCCACGGCGGCGGAAGCCGTCCAGCAGGCCACGGGACGATTGATCGGAATCCTCAACGATTCTTCCATCGCCCTCTTGGTGGTTGTAGGCCACCAAACTGGCCTTTTCGAGACACTGTCGGCCCTCCCTGCGGCCTCTTGCAGGCTTATTGCCGATGCGTCGGGCCTCAATGAGCGCTACGTCAGGGAATGGCTGGGCGGCATGACCTCGGCTGGCTTCGTGGACTACCAACCGGACAGTGGAACGTATCTCCTGCGCCCGGAATTCGTTCCTGTCGTAACAGGTGCAGGTACCGAAAATCTCGCGCGAACACTGCAGTACGTGCCGCTCATGGGCGAGGTGGCCCCGAAGATCGTCCACGCGTTCCGGACGGGCGGCGGAACTAGCTACGAGGATTACCCGCGATTCCATCACATCATGGCTTCTGAAAGCGCTGCAGTGAACGATGCATCACTCCTGGAGACCATCCTTCCCCTGACAGATTGTCTGGAGGCGCTGCGCAGCGGTATCTCCGTCGCTGACATCGGATGCGGCGAGGGCCATGCCTTGAACCTGTTGGGGTCCACCTTCCCTGCCAGCACTTTTACCGGCTACGACTTCTCCGCCGAAGCATTGGCAACCGCCGCTGCCGAGGCCTCCGGCCTGGGACTTTCCAACGTCCGATTCGAACTTCAGGATGTGAGCCGGCTGGACATCTCCGAGGCGTTCGACTTGGTGACAGCGTTTGACGCCATCCACGATCAAGCCCACCCGGCTCAGGTGCTCAAGAACATCCATGCTGCGCTCAAGCCCGGCGGCACCTTCCTGATGGTGGACATCAATGCTTCAAGCCGGTTGGAGGAGAACTTGGACCTCCCGTGGGCCGCCTTCCTGTACACCATTTCCACATTCCACTGCATGGCTGTTTCCTTGGGGCAAGGCGGCGATGGCCTGGGCACGGTATGGGGGAAGGAACGGGCCACGGACATGCTCCGTGAAGCGGGTTTCCGGACCTTGGAGGTGAAGGAAATGGAGGAGGACCCGTTCAATGCGTACTTCATCGCCCGCGCTTGAATGTATACATTATGGGAATATTACCCCTAATTAGCGCTGTAATTGACGATTCGTGTATACACTGAGGGCATGCGTGCTAGTGATCGGGCTTACTCTTCCCTTCGGGAAGACATCATTGAGTGGCGCCTGCGGCCGGGTACTGTCTTGGCGGAAGTGGAGCAGTCCGAACGTCTCGGGGTGTCCCGGACGCCGGTCCGGGAGGCGCTGGGCCGGCTCACCGCGGAGGGATTGACGGCGGCAGGCGGCCGCGGCGTCGTCGTCACCGACATCTCGCTGGAGAGCATCGACGAGTTGTTCGAGTTGCGCGAAACCCTTGAAGTCAGGGCCGCGGCGTTGGCTGCCCAGCGCGGGGAACCCGGGATCTTCGCCGAGTTGCATACCCAGCTGCTGCAAGCCCCCGAACTGCTCAGCGAAAACGACCCCGCACGCCACGAGTATTACGCCTTGGTGAGCCGGCTGGATGACGCCATCGACGCTGCGGTCTCCAATTCCTACCTGGCCCAGGCGATGCGGAGCCTGCGCGTCCATCTGGTCCGGGTCCGCCGCCTGGCCGCCGATGACACTGCCCGGCTCCACGCGGCAGCCGCCGAGCACGCCGCGATTGCTGAGGCCATCGCCGCGGGCAACCCCCGTCTGGCGGAGGCCGCCACCACAGTCCACCTGCACCGCAGCCTCACCCACGTCAAAGCCACCCACACCCCTGCCCTGAAACACCCTGCCTAGCCAAACGCCTCACGAGAAGGAGCACCATGGTCAAGAACCATCACGTCCGCGTCTACAAGTCCGAAGAGAACCTCCCCCGCGAGGAGCAGTTGGCGCATAAGATCGCCGTGGTCGCCGCCGACCCCGTCGAAGTCACCCCCGAGGTCACTGACATGGTGATCAACCGGATCATCGATAACGCCTCGGTGGCCATCGCCTCGTTGAACCGGGCACCGATCGTGGCCGCCCGGGCGCAGGCACTGACCCACGCACCCTCGGCCAATGGCAAGGGCGCCCGCGTGTTCGGCATCGAAGAGCAGGTCTCCCCGGAATGGGCCGCCTGGGCCAACGGCGTGGCCGTAAGGGAACTCGATTACCACGACACGTTCCTGGCTGCGGACTACTCCCACCCCGGGGATAACATCCCGCCGATCCTGGCCGTCGCCCAACACGTTGGCTCCAACGGTGCGGACCTGGTCCGTGCCATCGCCACCGGCTATGAGATCCAGGTGAACCTGGTCAAGGCCATCTGCCTGCACAAACACAAGATCGACCACGTGGCCCACCTCGGCCCCTCCGCTGCGGCCGGTATCGGCACGTTGTTGGGTCTGGATGTTGAGACGATCTTCCAGTCCGTGGGCCAGGCCCTGCACACCACCACCGCCACCCGGCAGTCCCGCAAGGGTGAAATCTCCACGTGGAAGGCCCACGCCCCGGCCTTCGCAGGCAAAATGGCCGTCGAAGCCGTGGACCGCTCCATGCGCGGCCAGACCTCACCCGTGCCGATCTACGAAGGCGAAGACGGCGTGATCGCCTGGATGCTGGACGGCCCGGACGCCTCCTACGAGGTCCCGTTGCCGCTGCCCGGTGAAGCCAAGCGCGCCATCCTGGACACCTACACCAAGGAACACTCCGCCGAGTACCAGGCCCAGGCGTGGATCGACCTCGCCCGCAAACTCCACAAAGAGCACCCCGAAACCACGGACCCGGCCAACGTGGCGTCCGTGCTGATCAAGACCAGCCACCACACCCACTACGTGATCGGCTCCGGCGCGAACGATCCCCAGAAGTACTCCCCCACCGCGTCCCGCGAAACACTGGACCACTCCATCCCGTACATCTTCACCGTCGCGTTGCAGGACGGTGCGTGGCACCACGTGGACTCCTACGCCTCCGAACGCGCCGCCCGTCCGGACACGGTGGAACTCTGGCACAAGGTGACCACCGTGGAAGACCCGGAATGGACCCGCCGGTACCACTCCCTGGACATCGCCGAGAAAGCCTTCGGCGGATCCGTGGAAATCACCCTGACCGACGGCACTGTGATTACCGATGAGATCGCGGTGGCCGACGCCCACCCGCTCGGAGCCCGGCCCTTCGCCCGCGAGCAATACATCAACAAGTTCCGCACCCTCGCAGCAGGACTCGTGGAGGAAGCCGAAATCGACAGGTTCCTCACCGCCGTCGAACGCGTCACCGAACTCGGCGCAGGCGAACTGGACCAGCTGAACATCACCGCAGCACCCGGCGTGATCGACCTCGCCGCAGCACCCAAGGGACTGTTCTAAATGCTGTACTCCAAAGTCACCCCCGAACAGAAACGCCTCAAGCTACGGGAGCTGCTGGCCTCCGGGACCGTTCATCAGTTCCCGGGCGCGTTCAACCCGCTCTCGGCCCGGCTGATCGAGGAAAAAGGCTTCGCCGGCGTCTACATCTCCGGCGCCGTCCTGGCCAACGACCTCGGACTCCCGGACATCGGCTTGACCACCCTCACCGAGGTAGCCACCCGGGCCGGACAGATCGCCCGCATGACGGACCTGCCCTCCCTGGTGGACGCCGACACAGGCTTCGGCGAACCCATGAACGTGGCCCGCACCATCCAGGAACTCGAGAACGCCGGCCTGGCCGGCTGCCACATCGAGGACCAATTCAACCCCAAACGATGCGGCCACCTGGACGGCAAAAACGTCGTCGACATCGACACCGCCACCAAACGCATCCGCGCCGCAGCAGACGCACGCCGCGACCCGAACTTCCTCATAATGGCCCGCACCGACATCCGCGCCGTCGAAGGAATCCAAGCCGCACAAGACCGCGCCAAAGCACTGGTAGACGCCGGCGCCGACGCGATCTTCCCCGAAGCCATGCGTGACTTGAGCGAGTTCCAAGCCATCCGCGACGCCGTGGACGTGCCCATCCTGGCCAACATGACCGAATTCGGCAAAAGCGAACTCTTCACCACCGAGCAGCTCCAAGAAGTCGGCGTGAACATGGTCATCTACCCCGTCACCCTCCTCCGCATTGCCATGGGCGCTGCAGAGCGTACTCTGGAATCGATTAAGGCTGCGGGGACCCAAGAAGCGCAAGTGGAAAACATGCTCACGCGTGCGCGCCTCTACGAACTCGTCGACTACGAGGCATACAACCAATTCGATACCGGCGTTTTCAACTTCCAGGTACCTGGCGTCCGCTAGGTTCCGGATTCATCAAGGGGAACGCAGGCACTCTGGCCTACTCGGAGCGCCTGCACTATGAACGAAGGAGTTCAGCATGGCTGCTGAAGACATCAAAAAAGGCCTTGCCGGCGTCGTGGTGGACTACACCGCGGTCTCAAAGGTCAACCCGGACACCAACTCGCTGCTGTACCGCGGGTATCCGGTCCAGGAACTGGCCGCAAAATGCAGCTTCGAAGAAGTCGCCTACCTGCTGTGGAACGGCGAACTGCCCAACGAAACAGAACTCTCGGCATTCACGGCCCGCGAGCGCGCAGGACGTGCTCTGGACCCCGTGGTGAAGTCAGTGGTGGATACACTGCCCACCACGGCGCACCCTATGGACGTGTGCCGCACGGCAGCGTCGGTGCTGGGCGCCAGGCACGAGCTGGCGGAGGATTCCTCACCTGAAGCGAACATGAAGAAGGCAATTGATCTCTGGGCCGCCATGCCCGCCGTCGTGGCCTATGACCAGCGCCGCCGTCGCGGACAGGAACCCGTTGAACCGCGTGAGGACCTGGACTACTCGGCCAACTTCTTGTGGATGACGTTCGGCGAAGAACAGGTTCCGGAGGTGGTGGAGGCGTTCAACGTCTCCATGATCCTGTACGCCGAGCACTCCTTCAACGCCTCCACCTTCACCGCCCGCGTGGTCACCTCCACGCTCGCTGACCTGCACTCGGCGGTTACCGCCGCGATCGGCGCTCTCAAGGGTCCACTGCACGGCGGAGCGAACGAGGCCGTGATGCACACCTTCGATGAGATCGGCATCCGCAGCGAAGAGTCCCTCGAGGAAGCCGCCACCCGGGCCCGGGCCTGGATGGAAGACGCCCTGGCCCGGAAGAAGAAGGTCATGGGCTTCGGACACCGCGTCTACAAACACGGCGACTCCCGCGTGCCCACCATGAAAGCCGCCCTGGACAAGATGATCGCCCACTACGGCAGGCCTGAGCTCCTGGGCCTCTATAACGGACTCGAGCAGGCCATGGACGAGGCCAAAGCCATCAAGCCCAACCTCGACTACCCCGCCGGCCCCACCTACCACTTGATGGGCTTCGACACCCAGACGTTCACCCCGTTGTTCGTCGCCAGCCGCATCACGGGCTGGACCGCCCACATCATGGAACAGGTAGCATCCAACTCACTGATCCGTCCGCTGAGTGAATACAACGGGCCGGAAGAGCGGCACGTCCCCTAACGCGTCCCGAAATTTGGCGAACTCTACGACGACGGGCCGGTCACCGAAAGGTGACCGGCCCGTCGTCGTACTTGTTTCGGTACTGCTACCGCTGAGGATCCACCCAATCAATGGTGTGGACGTCGGCCACATTCTCGTTGTCTGCCGCCAAGGCCACCCTCACGGCGATGCGCTGGCCGGAAATCATGGCCGGCAGCCAGTGTTCCGCGTCAGCCCACATCCGCTCTACTGGAAGTTGCGCCACTGGGAACCATTCAGGGGCGATTTCGTCGCTTTCCGATGGCTCCCCCTCCCACGCGCGGGTCAGGAACACGGTGGTGGCCATGTTCCACTCCGGCCTCGCAGGGAAAACGAAATCAACTGTACCCGCCGAAATCAGGTCCTTCGCGTGCACCACCACGTTGATCTCTTCCATGACCTCACGGCACGCAGCCTGTGAGGCGGTCTCCCCCAACTCAACGTGCCCGCCGACGCCCACCACCTTGCCCCGACCGAAACCTGTCTTCTTGGTCCCGAGCAGGACATGTTCTCCGTCCGCGCCGTCGCGGAGGAGGAAGCACAAAGTCACATGGGCTGCAGTCATGCTGCCTACCTTAACCTGATCTCCCCTGCCGCTGCCGCCATTGCTACAGTGAGCCCATGACTGAAGGTGGGGGCAACCGGCAAGCCCAGGTGGCAGCCGTCGAATGCGTTGGCGAACCGCCGCCCAACGACGGTTCGGGTGCAGGAGAAACAGTCCCCAAGGCTAAAGCCGAACGGGACGCCTGGTTGCCAGGCTGGCTCGTGGCACACCCGCTCTATGCAGGGTGGGCCTGGACAGTGGTTTGGGCAGGACTGATCGTTTTGGACGAAGTGGTGGACCTGGCCGGATGGACCTGGTACCTGCTGGTCCTCGTGGCCGCGCTACCCACCTTGATCTCTACGCTGGTGGTTCTGCATGCCACGCCGCGAAGCCACCTCAGGGCAGTCGACGCAACCGTCTTGGGCCACTTCTTCGTCCGATTCCTTGCACTGGTAGCAGCCTTCATGGTGTGGGCAGGCTCAGTGGTGATGAGTGCTTCCATCTCCACCACCATCCAGTCCGTGATTGGCGATTCCGAAAAGGAAGTCACGGCTCTGGGTTTCAATCTCATGCTGGCAGCAGTTCCGCTGGTGCTCTCCATCCTGTGGATGGCGTTCATCGTCCGCTGTGCGTGGTTTCTGCGGCGGCTGCGGGGCTGGCGTCAGATACCACTGAAGACACGCGTACCAAAGAAGTTCCTCCGCGGACGCCCCCGGCTCAAGCGCGTGGTGGTAGGGCTGGCACACCCCGGCCTCTTGCTGGTAGCTGGCTTGGGGACCTCGCTGCTGGCATTGTTCGTGGACGCCGTGGAGCTAACGCTTAATGTGCTCGAGTAACCCGGGCGTTATCTTAGTGTCTGGATTTATCCCGGCGCCCTGGCTATCCGAGCGCCCTTGGATGCGCTGCTGCGTAGACCTCACGCAAAGTATCCGCGGTGACCAGCGTATAGACCTGGGTGGTGGTCACGGACGCGTGTCCCAGCAGCTCTTGAACCACCCTGACGTCCGCCCCACCCTCCAAGAGGTGGGTGGCGAAGGAATGGCGCAGCGTGTGTGGAGAGACATCTTTGGTGATATTCGCCTTCTCGGCGGCGGCCTTAAGGATGGTCCACGCACTCTGCCTGCTGATCCGGCCACCCCGGGCGTTGAGGAACAGCGCCGGGGAGCCCTTGCCCTTGGACGCCAGCAACGGCCTGCCGCGAACAACATAGGCCCCGACGGCGCGGGCACCGTAAGAGCCCAGGGGTACCAGGCGTTCCTTGGAACCTTTGCCGAACAGCCGCACGATGGCAGGGTCACCGCCGGTGTCTTCGAGGGAGACGTCATCGACGTCCAACCCCACGGCCTCGCCGATGCGGGCTCCCGTGGAGTACAGGAATTCAAGCAATGCGCGGTCTCGCAGACCGGTAGCACTGTCTGAGCCGGCAGCTTCCAGGATGCGCGTCACTTCGCCAACGCTGATGGCTTTTGGCAGCCGCTTGCCCGGCATTGGTGGGTGCACATCGCTGGCTGGGTCCGCCGTCGTGGTTCCTTCCAGCGCCCAAAACTTGTGGAGGCCACGCACAGCTACCACTGTGCGTGCAGCAGAGCGCACCCCCAGGGCGGCGGCGCCGTCCGAACCGTCAGACAAGGCCTGCACGAAGGCGGTCACGTGATGCCGTGTGATGTTTCCCGGCTGATCCACGCCTTGCGCGGCAAGGAAGTTCGAATACCGGGCGAGGTCCCTTCGGTACGCGGACAGCGTGTTCGCCGCCAAGCCGCGCTCCACGCCGACGTGCTGCAGATAGTCGGTTACTGCACGGTCAACGCCATTGACGGTTCGAGTGGCGGCCTCGGCCATGCTCAGCGCTGGCTCGGGTGAGCCGGCCAAGGCGCGTTGGCTGGACGAAGGCTGGTGAAGCCATCAGCTTTCGCGGCAGCGGCTGCGAGGATCCCCAGCACTGCCGACGGATTATGCAGCCGGCCTTCCAGCACTGCTTGCACGGCGTCCTCGAGCGGCACCCAGTGAAGTTCAATTTCAGCTTCTTCATCGGTGCGGACATGCCGGTCCGCCAACGGTACGTCGCTGAGGCCCCGTGCCAGGTAGATCCGGACTGCCTCGCTGGAGGAACCCGGCGAGTTAAAGAAGTCCACAAGGACGTTCCAGGTAGCCGCTACCAGGTCGGCTTCCTCCGCCAGTTCCCGGGCCGCGCCCACCACGAAGTCCTCGCCTTCAACGTCCAGCAGGCCGGCGGGGATCTCCCACAGATCCATGGCGACCGGATGCCGGTACTGCTTCAGCAACAGAATCTCACCGTCCACGTTCATGGGCAGCACCGCTACTGCGCCGGGGTGGTCGATGTAGTCACGAACCAGGGTGTCCGTGCCGTCGCTGAGTTGGAACGAGTCGCTGACGACGTCCCAAATGCGGCCTTCATATACCTTGCTGGTAGACAAAAGACGGCGCGGGCTCGGCATGTCCGAAACCTGCCTTGATGTGCGGGGGGTTTCAGAAATACCGGGCATCGCGCCGTCCTTCGTTAGTACTTGCGTTTACTTGGCAGCTACCGTGCGGGCACCGGTCTTGGTGGCCACGGGCGCACCTTCACGACGCTCCAAGGCAGCCTTGACCAAACCTGCGAACAGCGGGTGGGGGCGGGTGGGGCGGGAGCTGAGCTCCGGGTGCGCCTGCGTTGCCACGTAGTACGGGTGGACTTCGCGGGGAAGCTCCACATATTCCACGAGCTTGCCGTCCGGGGAAGTACCCGAGAACACCAGGCCCTCGGCAGCGATCTGGTCGCGGTACTTGTTGTTGACCTCGTAGCGGTGGCGGTGCCGTTCGCTGACAGTGGTGGTGCCGTAGGTCTCGGCAATGACCGAACCTTCGTCCAGCTTGGCTTCGTAGAGGCCCAGGCGCATGGTGCCGCCGAGGTCTCCCTTGCCTTCCACGATGTCCAACTGTTCTTCCATGGTGGCAATAACCGGGTACTTCGAGTCGGGCTCGAACTCGCTGGAGGAAGCACCTTCAAGGCCAACCACGTTGCGGGCGTACTCGATCACCATGCACTGCAGGCCCAAGCACAAGCCCAGGACCGGGAGCTTGGTTTCGCGGGCGAACTTCAAAGCGCCAAGCTTGCCTTCGAGGCCACGGATACCGAAGCCGCCGGGAACGCATATGGCGTCCACACCGGCCAAGGACTTGGTGGCACCTGCCAGGGTTTCGCACTCGTCCGAGGGGACCCAGCGGATCTTGACCTTGGCTTCGTTGGCAAAACCTCCGGCGCGGAGAGCCTCAGTGACCGAGAGGTAGGCGTCCGGGAGGTCGATGTACTTGCCCACAAGGGCAACCTCGACCTCGTGCTTGGGGTTGTGGACAGCTTCAAGCAGCTTGTCCCACTTGGTCCAGTCAACATCCTTGAACGGGAGATCCAATGCACGGACGATGTAGGAGTCCAAGCCCTGCGAGTGAAGGGTCTTGGGGATGTCGTAGATGCTGGGTGCGTCAGCGGCGTTAACCACGGCGTCGATGTCGACGTCGCACATGCGGCCGATCTTTTCGCGCATGGCATCGGGCACTTCGCGGTCCGAGCGGATCACGATGGCTTCAGGCTGGATGCCAATGGAGCGGAGGGCAGCCACGGAGTGCTGGGTGGGCTTGGTCTTCAGCTCCTGGGAAGGGCCAATGTACGGCACCAATGAAACGTGCAGGAAGAAGACGTTGTTGCGGCCCACATCCTGGCGGACCTGGCGTGCGGACTCAAGGAACGGCTGCGACTCGATGTCGCCCACCGTGCCACCGATTTCGGTGATGATGACGTCCGGAGCGTTTTTGCCTTCGGCAGGCAGGCGCATACGGCGCTTGATTTCATCCGTGATGTGGGGAATAACCTGAACGGTGTCTCCAAGGTATTCGCCGCGACGTTCCTTGGCGATGACGGTGGAGTAGATCTGGCCCGTTGTGACGTTGGCCGAACCTTCAAGGTTCTCATCGAGGAAGCGCTCGTAGTGTCCGATGTCGAGATCGGTTTCGGCACCGTCATCCGTCACGAATACTTCGCCGTGCTGGAAGGGGTTCATCGTGCCCGGATCCACGTTCAGATAGGGATCGAGCTTCTGCATAGTTACAGACAAACCACGTGCCCGCAGCAGGTGACCGAGGCTTGAAGCCGTCAGACCCTTACCGAGCGAGGACGCCACACCACCGGTGACGAAGATGTGTTTGGTCGTCTTGGACGAGCCCGGGAACCGGGAATTTACACGGGAATTTGATCGCTGCACCACGGAATTCGAGCTTATCATCAATTACGCCTTCCAAGCGTCTGTTCGGATTCCCCAAATGGTCAATAGTTGCTCACCACCGCATTCCAAGCAAGACCTGGGCGGGAAGAAGGGCACCAATGTGATTGTGCTCGCACTAGCCCGCGGCAGCTAAGCCCGGCAACTCTACGCGCGCTGCGGCAGGAGCTTCGCGTCGTCCAGCAATTCCTGGGCATGCGCCTGCGCGCTCTCGGAATCCTCTTGACCGGCCAACATGCGGGCAAGCTCCTTGACCCGCTCGTCGTCGCCAAGAAGCTGAACGTCACTGGACGTGAACCCCGTGGTTGTCTTCCCATCAGCGCCACGCACGGAAGTTTTCGTCACGCGGATATGTTGATCTGCGAAGGCCGCTACCTGTGGCAGGTGTGTGACCACAAGGACCTGGACGTGCCGGGCGAGCATGGCCAGCCTTCGGCCGATTTCGACGGCGGCACGCCCACCCACGCCGGCGTCCACTTCATCGAAGACGAACGTGGGGACGGGATCCACTGCGGCAAGAACTACCTCGATTGCCAACATGACCCTGGACAGTTCACCGCCGGAGGCACCCTTGCCCAGTGGCCTCGCCGGAGCACCGGAGTGAGGCCTGAGGAGGAAGGCGATCTCATCGGTGCCCCACGGCCCCAGCACGCCGCTGCCATCAACCTCGATGACCAACGTGGCGTCGGCCATAGCCAAGGCCTTCAGCTCGGCGCTGACCCGCGCTGAGAGGTCCTTGGCAGCTTTGAGGCGGGCTTTGGTGATGCCCGCGGCCAGCTTGCGCAGGGTTGCCTCCGCGGAACCCACCTCGGCGTCCAAGGCCTCGATGCGGCTGGAGTCATCCTGCAACTCGTCGAGGCGTGTCCTGGCCGCAGCAGCCCACTCAAGCACTTCGTCAATGCTGGGGGCGTACTTTCGAATCAGCTTGGCGAGGGCAGCGCGGCGTTCCTCGATTTCGGAGAGCCGTTCGGGGCCTTCCGTGTCCAGCGCTGCCTGGTAACTGGACAACTCGGCGGCGATGTCATTGAGGAGGAAGCCGACCTCCGCCAGCCGCGTTGCTGCGGAACGAAGTTCCTCGTCGTGCTCCGCCACGTGCTCCAGTGTCCGTTTGGCGGCATCCACCATGGTGGTTGCGTCGCCGGCGTCTCCGAATTCTTCGGCAATGAGGGACTCATGGGCCGCAGCTGCCGCCAAACGCAGTTCTTCCACATTGGCCAGTTTTACGGCCTCGGCCTTGAGGGTTTCGTCTTCACCAGGCTGGGGATCCACCTCATCGATTTCCTTGAGGGCCGCGTCCAGGGATTCAGCCTCCCGCAAACGCTCGCGGGCTTCGCTGCGCAGTGTTTCGAGTTCGGACTGGATGGCCCTCCAGTGGTTGAACAGATCCTGGTACTCCCCCAGCGTCTTGGCGAGGGGTGCTCCGGCAAACCTGTCCAAGGCGTGCCGCTGTGCGGTGGCGCTCTTGAGCCGGATCTGGTCTGACTGGCCGTGGACCACCACCAGGCTCTCGCCCAATTCAGCCAACACACCCACCGGTGCCGCACGTCCGCCAACATAAGCCCGGCTACGCCCGTCGGCACCCACGGTTCGGGCCAGCAGGAGCTCAGCAACGCCGTCGAACTCTTCCGCCTCCCCGCCGGCCTCCTTGGCGCGTTCCACCGCACTGTGCGCTGGATCGAGCTTCAGCACAGCTTCCGCCGACGCAGATTTGGCGCCGCTTCGAACGGCGCCGGCATCCGAACGGGCACCAAGAAGAAGTCCGACGGCGGTCACCACCATGGTCTTGCCTGCACCGGTTTCGCCGGTGACGACGCTGAGGCCGGGGCCCAGCGGCAGGGCGGCGTCGGTTATGACGCCGAGGTCACGGATTCGGAGTTCTTCGAGCATGTTTCACTTCGCATTCGTGGGGTCTGATGGCTCACCGTGCCCCGGGTCCGGGGACGTTCCGGAGTCCCGGGGGCTGGGCAACGGTGCCGGTGACAGTGTGCGGATGACAGGGATGGGTCCGGTGTGCACTTCGCCGCTCCGGGGCGCCGGGCCGCGCCAGCCATGGATGGGAAGTTGGAACTTCCGGACAAGCCGGGCCGAGAACGGTGTCTTGTGCGTCCGGGCCAGCCGCACCGGGGTTGCCGAGCGCGTTACTTCAACGCGTGCTCCAGGCGGGAGATCCACCGAACGACGGCCGTCGCACCAGAGGACCCCCACGGCGTCGGTACGGTTCATGATTTCGACGGCCAACTTGGAACGGGGCGACACCACCAAGGGTTTTGCAAAAAGTGCGTGTGCACTGATCGGGACGATGACCAAAGCCTCAACCTCAGGCCACACGACGGGCCCACCTGAAGAAAAAGCGTAGGCCGTGGAACCCGTGGGCGTCGCGAGGACAACACCATCACAGCCGAACGACGTCAAAGGACGCTCGTCAACTTCGGTGACAACTTCCAACATGCGTTCACGGTTGGCCTTCTCAATGGCAGCCTCGTTCAAAGCCCACGTGTGCCAAATCTTCTGGCCCTTGACCCACACTTGGACATCGATGGTCATGCGTTCTTCCACCGTGTATTGACGGCTGGCTATCCACTCCACTGTTTGGGCCAGATCGGCGCGTTCACTTTCCGCGAGGAAACCCACGTGACCCAGGTTGACGCCCAGCAGCGGGACATCGACTTCACGGACCAGCTCAGCCGCGCGGAGTATGGTGCCATCGCCGCCCAGGACCATCACGAGTTCCACGTCCTCCAGATTGACGTGATCGTTGAGGATCTCGATGGGTGTATCGAGGGCACCGAAGAACCGTTCGATATCTGCAAGTTCGGACTTCTGCAGCACGGGAACCAGACCAGAGGCATGCAGTTGCGTACAGGCATCCCACGCTGCGCGGAGCGATTCCTCCCGCCCGGTGTGGGCAAGGACAAGTACACGCCTGCTCATCGAATCTGCTTTCTAGTGGTTCGGCCAGAGTTTCCTGATCAATGCAGCAACGTCCTCGTCCCGCTCTTCGATCTTAGGCAACACCGAGGACATCCTGCGCGTCATCCACAGGAAGTATTCAACATTTCCGTCCTGCCCGGGAAGCGGACTGGCTGCCAGGTCCTGAAGTTCAAGGCCTGCATCCACTGCTGCGCGGGCCACTTGGGCGACCGCCCGCCGTCGTTCATTCTCTGAGGACACCACGCCGGTTCGGCTCAGACGCTCCTTGCCAACCTCAAACTGCGGTTTGACCATAAGGACTAAATCGCCGCCCGGCTCGGTGCACTGCGCAAGCGGCCACAGGACCAGCGTCAACGAGATAAAGGACAAATCAGCCACCGTCAGCTGTGCCGGACCGCCGATCTGCTCCGCCGTCATATACCTGACGTTCAGGCCTTCGTGGACCTCCACCTTGGGATCCTCCCGGAGGTGCGTGACCAGCTGGCCGTGCCCCACGTCCACGGCCACTACTTCGGCGGCACCTTGCCGCAGAAGGACGTCAGTGAAACCGCCAGTGGAGGCACCGGCGTCGAGGCACCTCTTCCCGGAAACTACGACGGCGGGAAACGCCTTCAGCGCGCCGGCCAGCTTATGCCCGGCGCGGCTGACGTAGATGTCCTCCAGGTGGGACTCGACATCCAACCCGGTCGTAGCATCCACTTGGTGCGAGGCTTTGACGAGGACGTTGCCGCCCGAGCTGACCTTGCCGTCACTAATGAGCTTGGCGGCATGGGTACGGGACCTCGCCAGCCCGCGGGTGACGAGTTCCTGATCAAGTCTTGGCATACGTTAGCTGTCGCCTTCCGGGCGGGGATCGCTGGGGGTGCTTTTCGGGACTGCCGGAAGCCCGGGTTCGGCATCCAAGGCTTCCAACAAGCCGTCATGGATGCCGGCGTACAGGTCCCCGTGGTCCGGCACGGGCAATTTAGCGACGTCCTCCAGCGGGCCTAGTGCCCTGTCCACCAGCGGATCACCTGTGGGGTTTGCGGCGTCAGGCCACTGGACCGCGGGTCGCTCCGGTTCAGGATGTTCCGCCTCTGAGTGTTGAGGCTCTGAGTGTTGGGGCTCGGTCATCGCACCAGTCTAGTGATTTCGCCATTCCAGCTGCGGCGCCTGCGCCACGTCCGTGTCGGGAACCGCTGCCCACCATGCCGCGCACGCCGCGCGCCATGCATCGAGGTCACCCTCAAGGCCAGTCACCGTGACGGTCCCGTCCCCTGCAACTGCAGTGGCTGCACCGCAGCGGAACGTGCCGGCGTCGCTGACAACCTCCGGATACGGCGCATAAAGGCCTTCCAGGTCTGCCAGCAGGTAATCCGGACGTTCGTCAGTCCGCGCCGCAATGATGGTGTGGGTGGTGTCCACACCGGTGAGGACTGCCGCCGTCGCAAATCCTGCGCGGTTACCACCCAGGATGTCCGTGTCCAAACGGTCGCCCACAACCAGCGGACGATCAGCATTTAGCCGTTTGGCTGCCGCGTGGAAAAGGGGCGCTTCGGGCTTGCCTGCCACCAACGGCGTCTTACCCGTGGCAGCCGCCACCGCGGCAACCAGCGTTCCATTACCCGGTGCCATGCCGCGGGCCTGCGGGATGGACATGTCCGTGTTGGT
Source organism: Paenarthrobacter sp. TA1.8 (assembly GCF_048595705.1). Taxonomy (NCBI): domain Bacteria; kingdom Bacillati; phylum Actinomycetota; class Actinomycetes; order Micrococcales; family Micrococcaceae; genus Paenarthrobacter; species Paenarthrobacter sp. TA1.8. Next base: position 1,793,608 of record NZ_CP184287.1, on the reverse strand, counting down.
GGCAAACCACATGGCACCCCCGGCTACGACATATGATGCCTCCGCCAGATCCTTCCACCCAATCTCCGGGTTGAATCCCTGGACGACCGCAACCGGTGATTCGGCGGCGCTGTGCACCGGTTTGAGTCCCACCAGTTCGATCTCATGGGCCAATGCTGCGCTGCCAGTGATGAGGACATGCGCCCCCGCAGGCAGCATGGAAGCCAGAAGCTCCCCTGCCGCCTGGGAGGAACTAACCACTTGATGGTCCTCGGCCGGCGCACCGAGCTCACGCAGATGCGCCGCGACCTGGGCAGGGGTGCGGGAGGCATTGTTTGTCACGTAACCCAGGCCGACGCCTACGGTTTCGAGACGCTGCAATGACTCCACAGCCCCCGGAATGGCGTGCGGTCCTGCATAAACCACTCCATCCAGATCCGAAAGGACAGCATCAAACGATGAGATCAGTGAATCAGCCATGCTGGGAGTCGGAGCCCTCGTTCTCGGTGTCTTCGTCTTTTGTTTCTGCTTCTTCGTCCGCGGAATCGATGTCAGATTCAGCGTCATCGGATTCGAAGTAATCAGACTCGACGTCATCAAGCTCAACGTCATCATGCTCAACATCAGCGGCTGCGGCCTCAACGATGACCGTCTCCGTTTGCGGCTTCACGACGTCGGCATCCGGGGCCGGCTTCTCGAAGCGCGGCTTACGCGCAGCTGCTTCTTCCTGCTCGTCCCAGCCCAGGTCCAGAATTTCGGGTTCAGCGAAGTCGCCCACGCCCAAAGCGTTCTCAGCCACGAGCGCCTGCCGGGCCCATTTGTCCGCTTCTTCGGTACGACCCACAGCACTCAGAGCTTCAGCGTATGCGCGGAAGAGGCGGGGGCTATATGAAAAGGCCCGGTTGATGTCCAGCTGCGGGATCTCAAGCTCGCTAACCGCAGCATCCAATTGCTTGAGGTCCGCACGTGCACCTGAGGCCACGATGGCAAGCTCAACCTTGCCAGGAGCGTCAAGATCCTGGGCTTCGGGAGAACGGACCATGTCAAGGGCGCGATCCGGACGTCCCAAGCCACGCTCGCAGTCAGCCATCACCGGCAAATGCACGTTGGAGCCACTGATGCGGCGGTACGTACGGAATTCGCGCAGTGCCTCACCGTAGTGACCGGCAGCGTAAGCAGTAAGGCCAACCGCCTCACGCACGGCCGAGAGGCGCCCGCCGCGGCGGCTCGCGGCGAGGGCGTGCTGGAATGCGAGCTCCGGCTCAATGTCGATCAGGCGGCCAGCCATGACCAGGTGCTTCGCGACCCAGCCCGCGCTTTGCTCCTCGAGGGTCTTGATCTGGTGACCCGTGGCGCGGTCGAGTTCCTTGCCCGTGACGTCCTCGTCAATCTCAGGAGAACGTTCGCGGTCAGGACGGTTGGCGCTGCGGATGTCCTTGGCGTTGGGGACCCGGGCCGGACGCTCTTCCCACGAACCGCCACGGTCGTTGCGGTCACCGCCGAAGTTCCGCGGTCCGCGCTCGGGACGATCACCGAACGGCTTACGGTCGCCGCGGTCGTTGTTGAAGGGGCGACGCTCACCATCGCGTGCCGGGCGGTCACCACGGTCACCGAACGGCTTACGGTCACGGTCGCCGCCGAAGGGGCGACGGTCATCGTTATCGCGACGGGGGCCATCGAAATTACGCGGTCCGCGCTCGGGACGATCACCGAACGGCTTACGGTCACCACGATCGTTGTTGAAGGGGCGACGCTCACCATCGCGTGCCGGACGATCACCACGGTCACCGAATGAACGACGCTCACCGTCTCGTGCCGGACGATCGTTACGGTCACCGAACGGCTTACGGTCACGGTCGCCGCCGAAGGAGCGACGCTCATCGTTATCGCGACGGGGGCCATCGAAATTACGCGGTCCGCGCTCGGGACGATCACCGAACGGCTTACGGTCTCCACGATCGTTGTTGAAGGGGCGACGCTCACCATCGCGTGCCGGACGATCACCACGGTCACCGAACGGCTTACGGTCTCCACGATCGTTGTTGAAGGAGCGACGCTCACCATCGCGTGCCGGACGATCACCACGGTCACCGAACGGCTTACGGTCACGGTCGCCGCCGAAGGAGCGACGCTCACCATCGCGAGCCGGACGATCACCACGGTCACCGAACGGCTTACGGTCACGATCGCCGCCGAAGGAGCGACGCTCACCGTCGCGAGCCGGACGATCGTTACGGTCATTGTTGAAGGGGCGACGCTCACCATCGCGAGCCGGACGGTCGTTGCCATCCCTGTTCTCCCTGGAACGGAAGCCACGGGGGTCTCCGCCGGAATTGTTGTTGGCGCGGTACGAACCGCGATCATCCCGGTTCCCTCCGAAGTTTCCGCGATTGGCGCCGCGATTACCGCCGTTGTGCTCAGCCATGGTGGATTCCTCCTGTTGCGAGCCGACCACTGGCGCGTGCGTAGTCGCTCATAACCCTTATTTCGTTGTCACGCCGCCGGCAGCACTCGTCTGCCGACTCGTATATCTTGTTCAATTCTATTCGACACCGCCACAGCGACCGAACGCCGAGGCCATCTCTGGGGCGTCCCGTGGCAAGTCTCACAAGTGCCGAACACCTGAAGTACCACATAGCAATAGCTGCGTTCGGGTGTGGGCTTAGCCACTACTGGCAGTCAAGTGAGTGTGAAGGGTTGTTAAATGCGGGAGACCCCCCAACCCGTGGTGGGTTGGGGGGTCTCTACCTAATGGTTGTCCGGCGGTGTCCTACTCTCCCACACCCTCCCGGGTGCAGTACCATCGGCGCTGTGGGTCTTAGCTTCCGGGTTCGGAATGGGACCGGGCGTTTCCCCCACGCTATGACCGCCGTAACCTTGTTACCCGTCCCCGTGGTTTGCCTGGTGTGGGCGTTTTTTCGGGGTGGGAAATCTGTGGTGGTTACAACTGTGGTGTTGTTATTTAGTTGTGTTTTGTTCCTGGAACAAGCGGGTTGTTGTTCGGGAACCACATAGTGGACGCGTGCAGTGTGTTGTGTGTGGTGTAAGTTGTTGGCCTATTAGTACCGGTCAGCTTCACGAGTCTTTAGTCCTCGCTTCCACATCCGGCCTATCAACCCAGTGGTCTGGCTGGGGGCCTCTCACACATAATGTGTATGGAAATCTCATCTTGAAGCGAGCTTCCCGCTTAGATGCTTTCAGCGGTTATCCCATCCGAACGTAGCTAATCAGCGATGCACTTGGCAGTACAACTGACACACCAGAGGTTCGTCCGTCCCGGTCCTCTCGTACTAAGGACAGCCCTTCTCAAATTTCCTGCGCGCGCAGCGGATAGGGACCGAACTGTCTCACGACGTTCTAAACCCAGCTCGCGTACCGCTTTAATGGGCGAACAGCCCAACCCTTGGGACCTACTCCAGCCCCAGGATGCGACGAGCCGACATCGAGGTGCCAAACCATGCCGTCGATATGGACTCTTGGGCAAGATCAGCCTGTTATCCCCGAGGTACCTTTTATCCGTTGAGCGACGGCCATTCCACAATGTACCGCCGGATCACTAGTCCCGACTTTCGTCCCTGCTTGAGATGTCTCTCTCACAGTCAAGCTCCCTTGTGCACTTACACTCGACACCTGATTGCCAACCAGGCTGAGGGAACCTTTGGGCGCCTCCGTTACTTTTTAGGAGGCAACCGCCCCAGTTAAACTACCCATCAGGCACTGTCCCTGACCCGGATCACGGGCCGAAGTTAGATGTCCAAAGTGACCAGAGTGGTATTTCAACGATGACTCCACCCGAACTGGCGTCCGGGTTTCAACGTCTCCCACCTATCCTACACAAGCCACTCCGAACACCAATACCAAACTATAGTAAAGGTCTCGGGGTCTTTCCGTCCTGCTGCGCGTAACGAGCATCTTTACTCGTACTGCAATTTCGCCGAGTTTATGGTTGAGACAGCGGGGAAGTCGTTACTCCATTCGTGCAGGTCGGAACTTACCCGACAAGGAATTTCGCTACCTTAGGATGGTTATAGTTACCACCGCCGTTTACTGGGGCTTAAATTCTCAGCTTCGCCACAAGTGGCTAACCGGTCCTCTTAACCTTCCAGCACCGGGCAGGAGTCAGTCCGTATACATCGTCTTGCGACTTCGCACGGACCTGTGTTTTTAGTAAACAGTCGCTTCCCCCTGGTCTCTGCGGCCCACACCCGCTCACGGAGAGCAAGTCTCCATCACGGGGCAGGCCCCCCTTCTCCCGAAGTTACGGGGGCATTTTGCCGAGTTCCTTAACCATAATTCTCTCGATCGCCTTGGTATTCTCTACCTGATCACCTGTGTCGGTTTGGGGTACGGGCGGCTAAAACCTCGCGTCGATGCTTTTCTTGGCAGCATAGGATCACCGGATCCCCCCATACGGGGGTCCCATCAGATCTCAGGATCGTGCTCGAAACACACAGGAACGGATTTGCCTATCCCTGACCCTACATCCTTAGACCGGGGCAACCATCGCCCGGCCCGGCTACCTTCCTGCGTCACACCTGTTAATACGCTTACCTCCCGGGATCAGGTCCCGCGCTCGGCCAAAACCCACAACACCACAAGGGTGAGCGGGCAGGCTCCGGGCGGTTAGTATCCCCCGCTTGGCATGGGCGGTTTTTCGCCGGTACGGGAATATCAACCCGTTGTCCATCGACTACGCCTGTCGGCCTCGCCTTAGGTCCCGACTTACCCAGGGCAGATTAGCTTGACCCTGGAACCCTTGATCATTCGGCGGACGGGTTTCTCACCCGTCTTTCGCTACTCATGCCTGCATTCTCACTCGTGTAGGCTCCACCGCTGGTTTCCACCGCGACTTCACTGCCCACACGACGCTCCCCTACCACTCCACACCCCTGAACCACGAAGGCTAGGGCATTATGTGAAATCCACAACTTCGGCGGTGTACTTGAGCCCCGCTACATTGTCGGCGCGGAATCACTTGACCAGTGAGCTATTACGCACTCTTTCAAGGATGGCTGCTTCTAAGCCAACCTCCTGGTTGTCTTCGCAACTCCACATCCTTTCCCACTTAGCACACGCTTAGGGGCCTTAGTTGGTGGTCTGGGCTGTTTCCCTCTCGACTATGAAGCTTATCCCCCACAGTCTCACTGCTGCGCTCTGACTTACCGGCATTCGGAGTTTGGCTGACGTCAGTAACCTTGTAGGGCCCATCGGCCATCCAGTAGCTCTACCTCCGGCAAGAAACACGCAACGCTGCACCTAAATGCATTTCGGGGAGAACCAGCTATCACGGAGTTTGATTGGCCTTTCACCCCTACCCACAGCTCATCCCCTCCATTTTCAACTGAAGTGGGTTCGGTCCTCCACGACGTCTTACCGTCGCTTCAACCTGGCCATGGGTAGATCACTCCGCTTCGGGTCTAGATCACGCCACTACACTCGCCCTATTCAGACTCGCTTTCGCTACGGCTACCCCACACGGGTTAACCTCGCGACGTAACACTAACTCGCAGGCTCATTCTTCAAAAGGCACGCCGTCACCAGAATCAGACTGGCTCCGACGGATTGTAAGCACACGGTTTCAGGTACTGTTTCACTCCCCTCCCGGGGTACTTTTCACCTTTCCCTCACGGTACTGGTCCGCTATCGGTCATTAGGAAGTATTTAGGCTTATCAGGTGGTCCTGACAGATTCGCACGGGATTTCTCGGGCCCCGTGCTACTTGGGATACTCCCCAGGCCGTGCACAACATTACGGTTACGGGGCTCACACCCTCTCTGGCCGGCCTTTCAAGACCGTTCACCTATGCCTGCACCTCACCTCACTGGTCCGGCAGAACCAGAACGGAAAGTCCCACAACCCCGCCCATGCAACGCCCGCCGGCTATCACACATGGAAACGGTTTAGCCTGATCCGCGTTCGCTCGCCACTACTAACGGAATCACTATTGTTTTCTCTTCCTGCGGGTACTGAGATGTTTCACTTCCCCGCGTTCCCCCCACGCACCCTATGTGTTCAGATGCGGGTCACACAATCACCTCACAGCGTTGTGCGGGGTTTCCCCATTCGGACATCCTGGGATCAACGCTCGGTTATCAACTCCCCCAGGCTTATCGCAGATTCCTACGTCCTTCTTCGGCTCCTAATGCCAAGGCATCCACCGTGTGCCCTTAAAAACTTGACCACACAAGATCAATAAACTTACTCGAGAGAACCATGACCACAAGGGCCAGGTTCATTCATAAGAAATTGCTGTAAGAACACACACCCACACGAAGGCGTGTGTGTGTTCTAGATGCTCGCGTCCACTATGTAGTTCTCAAACAACAACCCCGTCAACCAGACCACCACCACCCCACGAACGGGGACACGATGGTAAGTACCGGAAGCAGGAACAAAAGAAACACCAGAAGATGCTCTCCGCATTGCTGCAAAAAGGTCCTGTTGCCTCAGGACCCAACAGTGCGCCAAACACAACCCCACACACACCACGCCCCGACGCGTTCCACACAACACCACACCCCCCAAAAGGGGACACGGGTTGCCGTACTGGCACCAGGACACAACCGGTGAAGGCCATGCCAAACAAGTTTGATTCGTTGATATTCCACCCATGAGCACCCACCGCAGAACAGACGCCTGCGCAATGGGCAACACTGACAACCACCACCACACCCATGCAGGCACAGCAACCAGTTGTTAGCAGCTCCTTAGAAAGGAGGTGATCCAGCCGCACCTTCCGGTACGGCTACCTTGTTACGACTTAGTCCCAATCGCCGGTCCCACCTTCGACGGCTCCCCCCACAAGGGTTAGGCCACCGGCTTCGGGTGTTACCAACTTTCGTGACTTGACGGGCGGTGTGTACAAGGCCCGGGAACGTATTCACCGCAGCGTTGCTGATCTGCGATTACTAGCGACTCCGACTTCATGGGGTCGAGTTGCAGACCCCAATCCGAACTGAGACCGGCTTTTTGGGATTAGCTCCACCTCACAGTATCGCAACCCTTTGTACCGGCCATTGTAGCATGCGTGAAGCCCAAGACATAAGGGGCATGATGATTTGACGTCGTCCCCACCTTCCTCCGAGTTGACCCCGGCAGTCTCCTATGAGTCCCCGCCATAACGCGCTGGCAACATAGAACGAGGGTTGCGCTCGTTGCGGGACTTAACCCAACATCTCACGACACGAGCTGACGACAACCATGCACCACCTGTAAACCGACCGCAAGCGGGGCACCTGTTTCCAGGTCTTTCCGGTTCATGTCAAGCCTTGGTAAGGTTCTTCGCGTTGCATCGAATTAATCCGCATGCTCCGCCGCTTGTGCGGGCCCCCGTCAATTCCTTTGAGTTTTAGCCTTGCGGCCGTACTCCCCAGGCGGGGCACTTAATGCGTTAGCTACGGCGCGGAAAACGTGGAATGTCCCCCACACCTAGTGCCCAACGTTTACGGCATGGACTACCAGGGTATCTAATCCTGTTCGCTCCCCATGCTTTCGCTCCTCAGCGTCAGTTACAGCCCAGAGACCTGCCTTCGCCATCGGTGTTCCTCCTGATATCTGCGCATTTCACCGCTACACCAGGAATTCCAGTCTCCCCTACTGCACTCTAGTCTGCCCGTACCCACTGCAGAACCGGAGTTGAGCCCCGGTCTTTCACAGCAGACGCGACAAACCGCCTACGAGCTCTTTACGCCCAATAATTCCGGATAACGCTTGCGCCCTACGTATTACCGCGGCTGCTGGCACGTAGTTAGCCGGCGCTTCTTCTGCAGGTACCGTCACTTACGCTTCTTCCCTACTGAAAGAGGTTTACAACCCGAAGGCCGTCATCCCTCACGCGGCGTCGCTGCATCAGGCTTGCGCCCATTGTGCAATATTCCCCACTGCTGCCTCCCGTAGGAGTCTGGGCCGTGTCTCAGTCCCAGTGTGGCCGGTCACCCTCTCAGGCCGGCTACCCGTCGTCGCCTTGGTAGGCCATTACCCCACCAACAAGCTGATAGGCCGCGAGTCCATCCAAAACCACAAAAGCTTTCCACCACCATGACATGCGCCAGATGGTCGTATCCGGTATTAGACCCAGTTTCCCAGGCTTATCCCAGAGTCAAGGGCAGGTTACTCACGTGTTACTCACCCGTTCGCCACTAATCCCCCAGCAAGCTGGGATCATCGTTCGACTTGCATGTGTTAAGCACGCCGCCAGCGTTCATCCTGAGCCAGGATCAAACTCTCCGTTGAAGTAAAACAAAACCAAACAGACACAACCACACCCACCGGAAATAACGGCGAACACGGCTGCACAAAATTCGAAACCAGCTGAAAACCAGACCACCACACACGGGGGTGCGCAATGATCCAGCCATAATTTCAACCAATTGATAAAACAATCGGTATCAACAAACTTGGCACACTATTGAGTTCTCAAACAACAGACACACCCGGCACCACCAAACCCCACACAAGGGGCCAGGATCGCTCCGGAGCAACTTTTCAAACTTACCCGAACCAGCCGCACAAAGCAAACCAGAACCCGGGCCTCCCCCACCAACCAGAAGCACACAAAAGCGCTACCAGAACCGGTAATTTGAAGGGAGTCGGTCGCTATCTTTCCGCATCAGCGGCGGCGACTCGAATAACTTTACACGCACCCAACCCCCACACCAAATCCACCCCAACACCACCCAAAAACCCCGCAAACACAAGGAAAACACGCCCAAAAGCGCTCCAATCAGCTCAAAGAGACATTTGTGAAGCGCGTCACCCGGACGAACCCGCGGGATGTGAGAGAGCCATGCCCCCCAAACCCGCGGGATGTGGGAGAGCGTCGGGAGGAGGCGGCACCCAGCCATCCCAGCACTTCCCCAACCACGTTCAAACGCAGAAAGGGCCGGCAACCATAACGGTTGCCGGCCTTTTCGGAACTGGACTACTGATGAAACCTAGGCCGAAACCTTGATGGTTGCCAGGTTCTTCTTGCCGCGGCGGATCAGCAAATAGCGGCCGTGAAGCAGTTCGTCGCGGGCAATGACAGCGTCGGGATCGGACACCTTGGTGTTGTTCACGTACGCACCGCCCTCGCCAACAGTTCGACGAGCAGCAGACTTGCTGTCCGAGAGCCCCGAAGCGACCAAGAGGTCGATGATGCCAAGTCCGTCGGCGCCAATGGTGGTGGAGGGAAGTTCCGCAGTGGCTGCTTCAAGGGTGCGCTCATCCAGTACCGTGAGGTCGCCGTTGCCGAAAAGCGCAGCCGAAGCGGCGATGACTTTCTCGGTTGCGTCGACGCCGTGCACCAAGGAGGTCACTTCGAAGGCAAGCTTCTTCTGGCCTTCCCGGGCAAACGGGCGCTCCTCCACAGACTGACCAAGCGCCTCGATCTCGGCGCGCGACAGGAAGGTGAATACCTTCAGTCGATCAACCACATCAGCATCGGCGGTGTTGAGCCAGAACTGGTAGAACGTGTACGGGCTGCACATGTCCGGGTCCAGCCAAATGGCGTTGCCTTCGCTCTTGCCGAACTTGGTGCCGTCAGAGTTGGTGATGAGCGGCGTGCCCAGGGCATGGACGCTCTTGCCTTCCACTTTGCGGATGAGTTCGGTACCGCTGGTGAGGTTTCCCCACTGGTCCGAGCCGCCGGTCTGCAGGGCGCAGCCGTAGTCACGGAAGAGCTGGAGGTAGTCCATGCCCTGCAGGATCTGGTAGCTGAACTCTGTGTAGCTGATGCCTTCGTCTGAGTTCAGACGTGACGCCACGGCATCCTTGCGGAGCATGGTGCCTACGCGGAAGTGCTTGCCGATCTCCCGGAGGAAATCGATGGCACTGAGCGGTGCTGTCCAGTCCAGGTTGTTGACCATGCGGGCCGGGTTCCCGCCCTCGAAGCTGAGGAAGCGTCGCACCTGGCCCTGAAGGTAGCCAACCCACTCCGCGACGGTGTCCTTGGTGTTCAAGGTGCGCTCCGCCGTCGGACGGGGGTCACCGATCAGGCCGGTGGAACCGCCCACCAAACCGAGCGGTTTGTGGCCGGCCAACTGCAGGCGACGCATCACCAGCAACTGCACCAGGTTGCCCAGGTGCAGCGATGGCGCAGTGGGATCGAAGCCACAGTAATACGTGATCGGGTCCCCGGCGAGCAGCTTTTCCAGTTCAGTTTCATCAGTGGAAACGTGGACAAGGCCGCGCCATTTGAGCTCCTGCCATACGTTGGCAAAGGCGGGATCGTTGTGCTGGGACTCGAGGTTGTTTACGTGTGACACGAGATCTAAGTTAGCAGGATTGCAGGGTCCGTTTTTCCTAGCGCTCGATGCCGGCGGGTACCGGCGCGGCCGCGATGAGGCGCAGGCGTTGCGTGGCACGGGTCATGGCGACGTAGAGGTCGCCTACCTTGCCGTGCTCATGGTTCAGCATGGCGGCCGGTTCCAGGACCACAACACCGTCGAATTCCAGGCCCTTGGCTTCCTTGGGACTGATCACCACGATGTCTTGCTGGTAGCTGCCTGCGCCGCTGCCGATGCGGCGTCCGTAGACCTCACGCAGCGCGGCGGTGGCCTGCGGCAGCAGCGGTCCGTCGGCGATGACAGCCAGCAGGCCGCCGTCGATCGCTTCCACTTCCTCCGGCAGGACCTCTACCAAGCGCTTGACGATGCCGTCCGCCTCCACATGGTCCACGATGGGCGACCATTTGCCTTCGCGTACGGCCTTGGGGGCCGAGACAACCAGGCCTGCGCGGTTGGCCATGCGGACAGCCGCCTCGGCAATCTGCGACGGCGTGCGGTAGTTCACGGTAAGTTCTTCCAGCGTCCAGCGGTCACCGAACGACGGCGCCAGCGCACTTTGCCACGAATTGGCACCGGCCGCTGCACTCGTTTGTGCAATGTCACCCACGATGGTGAAGGACTTCAGCGGGCAACGCCGTACCAGGAGCCGCCATTGCATGGGCGAGAGTTCCTGGGCCTCGTCAACCACGATGTGGCCGAAGGCCCACGACCTATCACTCGTAGCGCGTTCGGCAGCGGTCAGCCGACCTTCACGTTCCTGGTTCTGCTCGGCAAGCTCTTCAGCAGTCACCAGTACGTCCACGCCCATCGCTTCCATGTTGGCGAGGGTCTGCTTGGCGTTGGCGAGATCGCGGGCACGGTCGGCTTCCTGTTGTGCCAATCCCCTCCCGGCGGCGGGATCCAGTTCACCCAGCAACTCTGCAGCCTCATCCAGCAACGGAACATCCGCTTCCGTCCAAGGAGCATCCACCGGCCGTTGCAGCAGAGTGCGCTGCGCAGGCGTCAGGTGCGGTGTGCAGGCTTCAAGGATGGCCGGCTTGCTGAAAAGCTCTGAGATGAGCTTCTCTGGGGTCATCGGCATCCAGCAAAGGTTCAGCGCGATGCGAACATCGCGGGCTGACCGGACGTCTTCGGCCAAATAGGCGCGATCGGCGTTGTTGCCAATGTTGCCTTCCTCCACGAGGTCCGTGAGTTGTTCCGTAAGCTCGCGCAGGAGGATTTTGACGAACGTGAGTCGGGCTTCGTTGTGGGGCTTTCCTGTGGCGCGGGCTTTCTCCCGGGCACGGCGCACCTGGCGGACCGTCAGCGTCAGCTTCCGCGAATCGACTTCGAGGATGCGGTCTTCGGCGGGCGTCCGCTGCCGGTTGGCCACGGCATTTGCCACCACGGTTGCCATGTCCAGCTTGCCTTTCAGGGCGGCAACATCCGCATCTTCCTCGGGAATAGCGTGGATCCCGGGCATGAGGCGTCCCAGGCTGGCCATGACCACACCCGTCTCGCCGAGCGATGGCAACACTCGTTCGATGTAGTGCATGAAGGACGACGACGGGCCCACGAGTAGGACGCCGGCGCTCTTGAGCCGCTCACGGTGCGTGTACAGCAGGTAGGCGGCACGGTGCAGGGCCACGGCGGTCTTGCCTGTTCCGGGACCGCCCTGAACTACCAGCGCTCCGGAGATGGAGGAACGGATGATCCGGTCCTGCTCGGACTGGATGGTGCCCACGATGTCCGACATGCGGCCCGTGCGCTTGGAATTGAGCGCAGCCAGCAGGGCGCCTTCGCCCTGAAGCGAGTCGTTGTCCGCGAGCATCCCTGCGTCCAGGACGTCGTCTTCAATCGCTTTTACGTCCCGCCCCTGAAGGATCAGGTGGCGACGACGACGCACGCCTTGACGGTCGAACGCGGTGGCCTGATAGAAGTGGCCTGCTTCCGGCGCACGCCAGTCGACCATAAGGCGCTGCAGATCGGCGGTGGACAGCCCGATGCGGCCAATGTACTGAGCCTCACCGGAGTCGAGGTCAAGGCGGCCAAAGACCAGGCGATCGTCGACGGCGTCGAGCTGGGCCAGACGGTCTTCGTACAGTGCCGCGAACGCGTCACGTTCTGAGACGTTCTGCATGGTTCCCACCGCGCCGGCCTTGCGCACCTGCGCCAGCTGGGCGCGCTTTTCGGCGCGCAGCTCATCAAGCCGGGCATACAGCCCGGCCACATATTCCTGCTCGTGGACCAAATCAGCGTCGTGCATCGAACCGTAACCCCTATCGCAAAAGACAGACCGTCCATTCTACAGCGATTTTGGTAAACGTGGGGGGTCCACGTCATACGGCGGACTGCGTCACAAAAAGTTCATGTTTCACTGATCCACCAACGTCGAAATTCACCCGGCAGCGCTACGGGTCCGGGGCCGGGCAGCCTTGTACCTGGACACGGTGGGATCGTCCTCAATCCAAAACCGCCAAGGATATTCGGTGCTTCCACCTGGACCCGCTACGCCCACCCGCGGTCCACTGGCGACGGCGGCTGCGGGCGTCGTCGGCAACCACAGGCTGAACGGTGAGGCGAGGGCGTCACGGCCAGTATCCGCCGTCGTGAGTCCCAGCGCGGAAGCGAGCCTGGCAGGTCCACTAGCCAGTTCCTTGTGCGACTTGGAGGCCGGCCTGCGAAGGGCAGCGAGCTCATCCCCGTCAACAATCTCTCCTGCCCGCAGAAGCAGCGCAGACGCGGAGCCGTCAGGACCGCAGACGATGTTGGCGCAATAGTGCATGCCGTAGGTGAAGTAGACGTACAGGAAACCCGGCGGCCCGAACATTGGTGCATTCCGGGCGGTAGGACCACCGAAGGTATGGGAACCGGGGTCGGGATGCTCTGAATCGCGCGGGCCCATATAGGCCTCCACCTCTGTGAGCCTGACCGAGACTGGACCGGCTTCTGAGTTGTGGGTAAGTACCGCGCCAAGTATCAGCGGGGCGATGACACGTGGATCACCCCCAAGAAACTTGCGCACTTGGGACGGGCTGCTGACTCCGTTGTCCATGGACGGGCTCATGAGCAGACCCTAGCAAAATTTCCTGCCACGGCTATGTCCGATTTCCGCTAGCGAGGGCTTCGGACGACTGGCAGGATGAAGCCATGGACTTCTGGCAGCGATACCGGGCAATCGACGCCCGCGACACCCGGTTTGATGGTCAATTCTTCACTGCCGTCAGCTCCACAGGCATTTACTGCCGGCCGTCGTGCCCTGCCCGAACGCCCAAGGCTGAGAACGTCACCTTCTACGAAACCTCCGCGGCCGCCCATGAGGCCGGGTATCGCGCCTGCAAGCGTTGCCTGCCCGAAGCTGTGCCCGGAACGCCCGCGTGGAACATCCGTTCGGATATAGCTGGCAGGGCCATGCGGCTGATCAACGACGGCGTGATCACTCGCGAAGGCGTCGACGGCCTGGCGCACCGCCTGGGCTATTCCGCACGGCAACTCAACCGCATCCTCAGCAACGAACTCGGCGCGGGTCCCCTCTCACTGGCACGGGCAAGCAGGGCGCAGACCGCCAGGACCTTGCTGGTCTCCACCGACATGCTCCTGGCCGACGTTGCGTTCGCCTCGGGGTTCAACAGCGTGCGGCAATTCAACGACACCATTGGCGAGGTGTTCGCAATGACCCCGACGGCGGTGCGTGCCACCGGGGCGAAGTCCGCTTCTCGCCGACGTACCGGGGCACTTGGGCCGGCGCCATCCGCGCTGACTCTGAACCTGCCTTACAGGGACCCCTTCGATTTGGGCATTTTCGACTTCCTGGCAGTTCGTGCGATACCAGGCATCGAAAAAGCAACGACTGACAGCGACGGAAGCAGGAGCTACGCCCGCATGCTGCGGCTCCCCCGGGGCAGCGCATCCTTTTCGGTTACCTACAGCCCCTCAACACCCGGCAAACCCTTGCAACTCACAGCCACGGCCGTGGACCTGCACGACCTCCCGGCACTGTTGAGCCGGGTCCGCAGGCTATTCGACCTGGACGCCGATCCGCAGGCGATAGATGACGCCCTGGCAGCGGATCCGAGGCTTACGGCTAGCATCGCCGCGCTCCCGGGGATGCGCGTGCCGGGTGCTGTGGATCCCCAGGAATTGCTCATCCGGGCAATGATCGGACAGCAGATCACCGTCGCTGCTGCCCGAACTGCCCTTACCCAGTTGTCTGCGGCCGGATCCGCCGTCGATGGCTTTGCGCCAGACCTTGATCGACTATTTCCTACAGCAGCAGAACTCGCCGAGCACGGGCGTGCCTTACTCCGAGGACCACAGCGCCGCATCGACTCCATCGTGGCCGCCTCCGAGGCCATGGCCAGCGGGGAACTCGACTTCGGCTACGGCGACGATCCGGCCAGCCTCGGCAGCAAACTGCTTCCGTTACCAGGCGTTGGGCCGTGGACCGTGGGGTACGTTGCCATGCGGGTGCTTGGCGCTCCGGATGTGTTCCTGGCCAACGACGCAGCAATTAGGAACGGCGTGAAGGCGCTGCCCGCGGGCCCGGGACTCAGCTCAGACTTCAGGGAGGTCAGCCCGTGGCGTTCGTACGCCACCATGCACCTGTGGAGGGCAGCGGCCGTGAAGACCAAGAGCAAATTGCTCCCTGAAGGTGAGCGAGCATCCAGCTCGAGCCCGAGGGAAGTGAGCGAGCGACCGGCTCAAGCCCGAGGGACGTGAGCGAGCGACCGGCTCAAGCCCGAGGGACATGAGAGAGCATCCAGCTCAAACCCGCGGGACGTGAGCGAGCGACCGTGTGTCAGCGGGCCGCCCGCTGCGCGGCCGGCCAAGGCAGCAGCTCCGGCAGGTCCACTCCGTCAGCGGCTGCAGTAGCCCTGAGGCTCCCAAGGCTTGGCTCGCGGCCCGCTAGCCACGCGGCGATGTCCGTCAGCATGCCGGTAATGGCGATGGAGGTGCCGCCGCTGCCGATCGTCCTCTGAGGCAGACCAGTGGGCTGCAGAACGAATTTGTACGAGTCAGGAACGCGAGCGGCCAGGAAGCCGATCAGGTGTTCGCAGAAAGGCCTGTTCCACGTCTCCGGACCGTAACCCAAGCCAAGGTCGGCAGCATGAATGGTGAGTTCGCGCCACAGGGCCAGGCCGCCGTCGAACACTGTGCCGTCCCGGTACGCGATCCGCGCCTGCCAGTCCTCCGGGCCCAAGGCATCGAACGCGGCAATCGCCGCATCCAAGGCGGTGGTGACGGCCTCCGTGTGCTGCGCGAGGCTGTGCCCTGCAGCGAGTGCGATGGCCTTGTTACGGCCGTCCATGCCGCCGTCGTACAGTTCCCCGGTTTCGCCGCGGCGCGCGTACTCAAGTTGCCGAGCCATGGCGTTCGCGATTCCGGCAAGGTGGGCCAGGACGTGACCCCGGGTCCAGCCTGGAAGCTCTGACGGTTCAGCGACGGATGAGTCGTCCAGTTTGGCGAGGAGGCGGGTGACGGTGCCGGCGGCTTTGTGAAGCTCTGCGGGCAACATCTCGGGGGTGATCTGAGTCATAGCGCCATGTTAACGCACCGCGGGACGGCACCTCGCGTTGCCCTGCCCGAAGGCATGGCCGCGACGTGCCGTCCCGAGTGGTCTAGCTGGCGTAGGAACGCGCTGCGTCCAGTTCCGCTTGGAGCGCCGTCAGTTGGCGTTCGACGGCGGCCGGTGCTGTGCCGCCCTGCGAGTTGCGGCTGTTGAGCGAACCTTCGGTGCTCAGAACGCTGCGGACCTCGGGAGTGAGGTGTCCCGAGATTGCTGCGTATTCCTCGTCCGTCAGGTCCCACAGCTCCACGCCGCGGCCTTCGGCTTGCTTGACGGCAGCACCGGACAGCTCATGGGCCTCACGGAACGGAACGCCCTGGCGGACAAGCCATTCAGCAATGTCCGTGGCCAACGCGAAGCCCTGGGGAGCCAGGGATTCCATGCGCTCGGTGTTGAACTTCAGCGTGGCGATCATGCCGGACACGGCCGGAAGCAGCAGCTCCAGGGTGTCCGCGGCGTCGAAGACCGGTTCCTTGTCCTCCTGCAGGTCGCGGTTGTACGCGAGCGGCAGGCCCTTGAGCGTCGCCAGCAGGCCAGTCAGGTTGCCGATGAGGCGACCTGCCTTGCCGCGTGCGAGCTCGGCGACGTCCGGGTTCTTCTTCTGCGGCATGATCGAGGACCCCGTGGAGTACGAATCATGCAGCGTCACGAAGGAGAACTCCTTGGTTGCCCAGAAGATGACTTCCTCGGAGATCCGGGAGAGGTCCACGCCAATCATGGAACACACCCAGGCGAACTCGGCGAAAACATCGCGTGAGGCGGTGCCATCGATCGAGTTGTGGACCGCCGAGAAGAAACCAAGGTCCGCGGCAACAGCCTCGGGGTCCAGTCCCAGGGAGGAACCGGCCAGCGCACCCGAACCATAGGGCGAAACACCGGCGCGCTTGTCCCAGTCCTGGAGTCGCTGCACGTCGCGAAGCAGTGCCCAGGCATGCGCCAGAAGGTGGTGGCTCAGCAACACCGGCTGAGCATGCTGCAAGTGTGTCCGGCCCGGCATGGCAACGCCCTGGTGGGCCTTGGCCTGCTCAACCAGGGCGTCGATGGTGGCAAGGACACCGCTGGCGATAATCCGGGCGTGGTCGCGGAGGAACATACGGCCCAAGGTGGCAACCTGATCGTTGCGGGAACGGCCAGCGCGGAGCTTGCCGCCCAAATGGGTTCCTGCGCGCTCAATCAGTCCACGTTCCAGGGAACCGTGGACGTCCTCGTCGCTCTCGGCCGGCAGGTAGGCGCCGCTCGCGACGTCCTCGTCCAGCTGGGTGAGGGCGGCAAGCATGCCTTCGAGCTCGGCGTCGTCCAACAGTCCGGCCTTGGCCAGCACGCGGGCGTGCGCCTTGGAACCGGCTATGTCGTAGCGGGCCAGCCGCCAGTCAAAGTGCGTGGACTTGCTCAGTGCGGCCAGCGCATCCGCGGGGCCGCCGGCGAACCGGCCGCCCCACAGTGCACCTTCGTTAGTTGCCGACGTCATTACTCGCCTGCGACGCGCAGGTCGCGGCCGGAGGCAACCTTGGAGGACATGCCCCACAGCTCGATGAAACCGCGTGCCATGGACTGGTCGAAGGTATCGCCGGTGTCGTAGGTGGCGAGGTCGAAGTCGTACAGCGAGGTCTCGGAGCGGCGACCGTTGACGATTGCCTGGCCACCGTGGAGGACCATGCGGATGTCGCCGGAAACGTACTGCTGCGTGTCTTCGATGAAGGCGTCCAGGGAGCGCTTGAGCGGGGAGAACCACTGTCCGTCGTAGACCAGCTCTGCCCAGCGCTGGCCAACAGTTGCCTTGAAGCGGGCCTGTTCGCGCTCGATAGTGATGTCCTCGAGGTGCTTGTGCGCGGTGATCAGCGCCATGGCACCCGGGGCTTCATAGATTTCGCGGGACTTGATGCCGACGAGGCGGTCTTCAACGACGTCGATGCGGCCAACGCCCTGGGCGCCTGCACGGCGGTTCAGCTCCTGGATGGCCTGCAGCGGGGTGACCTTTACGCCGTCGATCGCTACCGGAACACCGGCCTGGAAGGAGATGGTGACCTCATCGGGCGCCGGCGGGAATTCCGGGGTGGCGGTGTAGTCGTAGATGTCCTTGGTAGGAGCGTTCCAGATGTCCTCAAGGTAACCGGTCTCGACGGCGCGTCCCCAGACGTTCTGGTCGATCGAGTACGGGTTCTTCTTAGTGGTCTCGATCGGCAGTCCCTTTTCCTCGGCGAAGGCGATGGCCTTGTCGCGGGTCAGGGCGAGGTCGCGGACGGGTGCAATGCACTTCAGGTCCGGGCCGAGGGTCTGGATGCCAACTTCGAAACGGACCTGGTCGTTGCCCTTGCCGGTGCAGCCGTGGGCAACGGTGGTGGCACCGAATTCGCGGGCAGCCTTCACGAGGTGCTTCACGATGACCGGACGGGAGATAGCCGAAACCAACGGGTAGTGGCCCTGGTAGAGGGCGTTGGCCTTCAGGGTGGGCATGGCGTACTCGTTGGCGAACTCGTCACGGGCGTCGGCCACGTAAGCCTCAACCGCGCCGCAACCGAGAGCGCGCTGGCGAATGGTCTCCAGCGACTCGCCGCCCTGTCCGACGTCGACGGCCACGGCGATGACCTCGGCGCCGGTGGCTTCACCGATCCAGCCGATGGCTACGGAAGTATCAAGGCCACCGGAGTAGGCCAGAACAATGCGCTCAGTCACGAGAGTGCTCCTTTGTTATTGCTTGGTTCATTCGAATCAATGCTGTGTGAATCAATGCTGAAAAAGATCAATTAGTTGCCAGGCCCGGCTTCTTCGGCCATGCGCAGGAAACGCGCTGCCAGTTCCGCCCCGCCATCGGGATCCCGTGCGACCAGCAGCAAAGTGTCGTCGCCTGCGATCGTACCCAATACCGACGGCATCACCGAGTGATCAACGGCCAGGGCCAGGAAGTTGGCTGCTCCCGGTGGGGTGCGGAGGACCACGATGTTGCCCGATGCCTCAGCTGTCACCAGGAGTTCGCCGCAAAGCCGCGTCAGCCGCGCATCCAGGATTTCCTGGGTGACGCCGCTCTTGGCATTGCGGTCCCCACCCTCCCCCGGGACAGCGTAAACAAGTGCGCCTTCCTTGCCCCGGACCCGTACGGCGCCCAGTTCCACGAGGTCGCGGGACAGGGTGGCCTGGGTGACCTGGACGCCGTCGTCCGCCAGCAGGGCTGCAAGCTCTGCTTGTGAACGCACGGACTCACCCGTCAGGATCGCGGTGATACGCGCCTGGCGGGCAGTCTTTGTGGCTGGGCTGGCGCCCGGCACGGAAGGATTGGTGGACACTAGAACGTGCTCTCCCCGGTTCCCTCGACGGGAGAAAGACCATCCACGAAAGCAAGCCCGGAGCGGTGCATCAGCCAGGCCATCAGTGCCTTCTGAGCGTGCAGGCGGTTCTCCGCCTCGTCCCAGACAATCGACTGCGGGCCGTCGATCACTCCGGCGGAAATTTCGTAGCCGCGGTAGGCCGGGAGGCAGTGAAGCACGACGGCGTCCGGCGCGGCGTGCGCCATGGCGGCCTCATCCACGGAGTAGTCGCGGAAGAGCTGCAGCCGGGCTTCCTTTTCGGCTTCCTGGCCCATGGATACCCACGTGTCCGTTGCTACGACGTCGGCGCCCTTGAGGGCTTCTGCAGCATCGCTGGTGATGAGCACTGAGCCGCCTGTCTCGGCCGCACGCTCCTCGGCAGCCGCCACGATCTCCGGCGCCGGAAGATAGCCTTCGGGACCGGAAATGCGCACATGCATTCCGGCCGTCACACCGGCAAGGAGGTAGGAATTGGCCATGTTGTTGGCGGAGTCACCCAGATAGGCCATGCTCAAGCCGGCCAGTTCACCCTTGTGCTCCTTGACGGCCAGGAGGTCGGCCAGGAGCTGGCAGGGGTGGTAGTCGTCGCACAAGGCGTTGATGACGGGGACCTTGGAGTTTTCCGCCATGGCCACCAGGCCCGAGTGGGCACCTGTCCGCCAGACGATGGTGGACACCATGCGCTCCAGGACCTTCGCCGTATCCTCCACGGATTCCTTGTGGCCGATCTGGGCTTCACCCGGGTTGATGATCAGTGCGTTGCCGCCCATGTCCGCGATGCCGGTGGCGAAAGAAACACGCGTGCGGGTGGAGGTCTTGTCAAAGATCACGGCCACCGTCTTACGGCCGTTGCCCTCGGCGGCGAAGGGCTGCACGCTGTACGGCGCTGCCTTCATCCGTGCGGCGAGTTCCAAAACCTCAGCTTGCTCGGCGGGACTCAGGTCCGTGTCCTTGAGGAAGTGACGGGTGGTGTTGGTAGTAGTCACTGTGCGTCCTTAGCGGTGTTGGCTGTAGCCGTAGCGATCAGGGTGGGTAATGCATCCAGGAAGCGGTCCGCTTGATCGATGGTCAGGATCAGCGGCGGCGCAAGGCGGATAGTCCTCGGGCCCGGGCTGTTGATGATGAAGCCGGCATCCAAAGCTGCGGTAACCATGGCAGGTGCGATGTCGGCATTCACATCGAAGCCAATCAACAGACCCTCGCCGCGGACTTCAGTGACAGCCTCGATGGCGGCCAGTCCCTCACGAAGGTGGTTGCCGACAGTGAACACGTTCTGCAGCACACCTTGGCTTTCGATGGCGTGCAGCGTGGCCAAAGCGGCGGCCGTAGCCACGGGGTTCCCACCGAAAGTGGTGCCGTGCTGCCCGGCGGTGAGCAGGGCCGACGTCGTACTTCCGAACGTGACCAAGGCACCCACAGGAAAACCGCCGCCGAGCCCCTTGGCGAGGGTCACGGCGTCGGGAACAATTCCGGCGTCCTCGCTGGCGAGCCATTTACCGGTCCGGCCGATGCCGGTTTGTACCTCGTCCAAGATCAGCAGGGCTCCCGCTGCGGTGGTCACCTCGCGGGCTGCCTGCAGGTATTCGGCGCTAAGTGGGCGGACGCCCGCTTCGCCCTGGATGGGTTCAAGGAACACGGCCGCTGTGGAATCGTCGACGGCGGCACGCAAGGCTTCGATGTCGCCGAACGGGATGTGAACCACACCACCGGGCAATGGTTCGAAGGGAGCACGGTAGGCCTCCTTGGCCGTGAGCGCCAAGGCACCCATGGTCCGGCCGTGGAAGGCGCCCTCCAGGGCGATGACCTTGGTGCGATTTCCATCGGAGTTGTTACGTCGTGCCAGCTTGAACGCTGCCTCGTTGGCCTCAGTACCGGAGTTGGCAAAGAAGACCTTGGACCCCGCCGGAGCATTGGTGAGGGCGAGGAGCTTTTCAGCCAAAGCAATCTGCGTGGGGCTCGTGAAGAAGTTCGAGACGTGCCCGAGCGTGGCCAACTGGCTGGAGATCACTGACGTGACGAAGGGGTGCGCGTGACCCAGTGCGTTCACAGCGATGCCACCCAGGAGGTCCAGGTATTCCTTGCCGTCGGCGTCCCAAACGAGGCAGCCGGCGCCACGCACCAGGACGCGCTGCGGAGTGCCGAAGACACCCATCAGCGAGGACGAGTAACGGGCAAGCCAGTCAGCGCCATTACTCACTCCAGTAATGACGGAAGCTTTGGCCTCCGATCCGGCGATGGACCCCCAGGTGTGGTCGGGCACCGCGATGGGCCCACTGCCGCCGGGGCCCCCGTCCGAGCTTGCGAGGATGGGGAGCGGCTGGGGACGGGCGGGGGGTCCATCGCCGGTCGGGTTGAGGCCAACAGTTTCGCTCATGTGTTCACTTCCTCGTCAGGTACTACTTGTGTGCCGATGCCTGCGGTGGTGAAAGTTTCCAGCAGCATCGAGTGCGGGAGGCGGCCGTCAACGATGTGTGCGCGTTCCACGCCTTCGTCGATGGCTTTGAGGCAAGCGGCCATCTTTGGGATCATCCCCGACTCGAGCTTGGGCAGCATCTCGCGGAGTTCCGATGCGGTGAGCGAAGAGATCAGCGACGATTTGTCCGGCCAGTTGGCGTACAGGCCCTCGACGTCGGTCAGGATGACAAGCTTGGTGGCGCCCAAAGCGGATGCGACGGCGGCAGCTGCAGTGTCCGCGTTGACGTTGAGGACCTGTCCCGTCGTAGGACCGGAACCGTTGCCGTCGTCGAGAATTTCCGGGGCGACCGTTGAGATGACCGGGATGCGGCCGGCGTCGAGAATGTCCTTGATTCCGGCGGGATCCACGCCCACCACTTCTCCCACCAGGCCGAGGTCCACCTCTTCGCCGTCAACAACAGTGCCCGTGCGGACGGCACGCAACAAGCCGCCATCTTCGCCGGACATGCCCACGGCATAGGGACCGTGGGAGTTGATGAGGCCGACGAGTTCGCGACCGACTTGGCCCGTGAGGACCATGCGCACCACGTCCATGGCTTCAGGGGTGGTGACGCGAAGGCCGCCCTTGAACTCGGACTCGATGCCGAGACGACCGAGCATGGAGTTGATCTGGGGGCCACCGCCGTGGACCACTACGGGGTGGATGCCAACGTGGTGGAGGAACACAATGTCCTCCGCGAAGGCACGACGAAGGTCATCGTTGACCATCGCGTTGCCGCCGTACTTGATCACCATGGTGGTACCGGCGAAACGCTGGATCCACGGGAGGGCCTCGATCAGTGTCCCGGCTTTGTCCTGGGCGTCACTCATGGAGGTGGTTTCGCGGGTGTGCGCAGTCATGGTCATCCGCTCAGCTCGAGTATGCGCTGTTCTCGTGCACGTAATCGTGCGTGAGGTCGTTGGTCCAAATGGTGGCCTCGGCATCGCCGGCCTGCAGGTCGATTTCGACCAACACTTCGCGCGGCTCCAGGTCCACCAGGTTGCGGTCCTCGCCGATTGCGCCGTTGCGGCAGATTTGCACACCGTTCATTGCGACGTTGAGTTGGTCCGCCTCGAATACGGCGTCAGTTGTTCCCACAGCCGAGAGCACGCGGCCCCAGTTAGGGTCCTTGCCGAAGATGGCGGCTTTGAACAGGTTGGAGCGGGCAACACTGCGGCTGACGATTTCGGCGTCGCGTTCGCTGGCGGCGTTGAACGTCCGGATAGCGATGTCGTGGCTGGCGCCCTCGGCGTCACCGATGAGCTTGCGTGCCAGTTCGGCGCAGACCTGGGTGACCGCTTCGCTCAACTGTTCGGCAGACGGCAACGCCTCGGACGCCCCTGATGCCAACAGCACCACGGTGTCGTTGGTGGACATGCAGCCGTCCGAGTCCGCCCGATCAAAGGTCACGCGAGTGGCGTCCCGGAGGACGACGTCGAGCTCATCCGCAGGAACCTCGGCGTCGGTGGTAAGGACCACAAGCATCGTTGCCAGGCCCGGCGCCAACATGCCGGCACCCTTGGCGATGCCACCGACGGTGAACTGCTTGCCCTCGGCGTCGGTGCCTGTGAAGACCGCTTCCTTGGACACGCTGTCAGTGGTCATGATCGCTGTGGCTGCAGCGGAGCCGCCATCTTCCGACAGTTGACGGAAGGCGGACTCGACGCCGGGAAGAATCTTGTCCATGGGCAGCTGCTCGCCGATCAGGCCGGTTGAGCAGACCACGACGTCGGAAGCAGAGACTCCCAGCACGTCTGCCACTTTCTCGGCCGTGGCGTGCGTGTTCTGGAAGCCCTGTGGACCGGTGCAGGCGTTGGCTCCACCGGAGTTCAGGACCACGGCATCCACTCGACCGTCGCTGACCACCTGACGCGACCAGTGGACCGGTGCAGCAGCCACGCGGTTGGAGGTAAAGACGGCGGCGGCGGACTTTTGCGGTCCGTCGTTGACTACAAGGGCCAGGTCCGGGTTGCCCGAAGCCTTGATGCCGGCTTTGATGCCTGCGGCGCGGAATCCCTTGGGGGCGGTAATGGTCACGGTGCAACTCCCTGCAGGTTCAGGCCGGCGGTTTCATCCAGGCCGAGGGCAATGTTCATGGACTGCACGGCTCCGCCGGCGGTCCCCTTGGTGAGGTTGTCGATAGCGCACGTCACGATCACGCGGCCCGTGTGGGCGTCGAAAGCCAACTGCATTACGGCGTGGTTGGAGCCCTGGACCGACTTGGTGGTGGGCCACTGGCCCTCCGGAAGGAGGTGCACGAACGGTTCGTCGTCGTAGGCGTCTGTCCAGGCTTGGCGCAGTTCGGCTTCAGTAACACTGCGTCCTGCCTGCGGCCGCACCTTGGCCGTCGCCGTCGTCAGGATGCCGCGGCTCATCGGAACCAGTGTTGGCGTGAAGGAGACTGTTACCGGCTCGCCGGCAGCGTTGGCCAGTCCCTGTTCGATCTCAGGCGTGTGCCGGTGTCCGCCGCCGACGCCGTAAGGGCTCATGGAACCCATGACTTCAGCGCCAATCAAATTGACTTTGGCAGCCTTGCCCGCGCCTGAGGTCCCCGATGCAGAGACAATCACGACGTCGTCCGTCAGGAGGAGGTTGCTGGCGAACCCGGGCGTCAAGGCGAGCAGGGCCGACGTCGGGTAGCACCCGGGAACGGCGATGCGCGTGGCACCTTTGAGGGCTTCGCGCTGACCAGGGAGCTCCGGAAGACCGTAAGGCCAGGTGCCCGCGTGGGCGGAGCCGTAAAACTTTTCCCATGCCGCGGCGTCCTGCAAACGGTGGTCAGCACCGGCGTCGATGACTACGGTGCCTTCAGGCAACTGCGCAGCGATCTCGGCTGAGGCACCGTGCGGCAGGGCAAGGAACACGACGTCATGGCCCGACAGGTTCTCCACGGTGGTGTCTTCCAGAATCCGGCTGGCCAGACCGTGGAGATGCGGCTGCAACTCCCCTAGTCTGGAACCGGCGTTGCTGTGCGCGGTGATGGCACCGATGGTGACGTTTGGATGGCCTGCCAGCAAGCGCAGCACTTCTCCCCCGGCGTAGCCGCTGGCACCGGAGACGGCAACTGAAATAGTCATGACCCTACTGTACAGCAAGAATATTCATGCTGTCCGATATTTATGCATGCAGTTGTGAGCAGTCTCATTTTTTAGGGGATTGCACGTATGCTTAGTGGAGGGTGATCCAGACCGTGCAGTCCGAACGTCGGCTGCAGCGTTGCCCGTTAGCGATACGGGGCACATTTATGTCACCCACGTCCACCGCTGAGCGCCCCAAAGCTCGCGCAATTCAACCAAATCCCGTCGTCCAGAGCTACTCAGAGCTCCTAAAGAGCGTCAAGGCTGCAGGACTCCTCGAACGCCGTAGCGGCTTCTACATCTGGGTCTTCGTGGCCTTGGTACTGCTCATGGCCGGCACCTGGCTCGGCTTCGCACTCATAGGCGATTCCTGGTACCAGCTCCTGATCGCTGCGGCCGTGGGCATCCTGTGCACGCAGCTTAGCTTCCTTGCCCACGAGGCAGGTCATAAGCAGATTTTCGCTTCACGGCGCGCCAACGACTGGTCCGCCCGCCTCCTGGCCACCGGCGTGGCCGGCATCAGCTACTCCTGGTGGGAGCAGAAGCACGGAGCCCACCACAACCACCCCAACGTCATTTCCAAGGACCCGGACATCCGGAACAACGCCTTGGTCTTCCACGAAGAGGCAGCAGCAGAGCGTAAGGGCCGCCTCGCGTTCCTCACACGCAGGCAGGGCTGGTTCTTCTTCCCGCTCCTGATGCTCCTTGGCATCAGTCTGCAGTTCGACTCCCTACGCTTCGTTTTCGGCAAGCAGAACGTGCGCCACCGCTGGGTTGAGACCCCCATCCTCGTGACCAGGCTGGCCGCCCTCCCGATTCTGGCTTTCACGTTCCTGCCCATCGGTATGGCGTTCGCCTTCCTGGGCGTACAGATCATGGTTTATGGCTTCTACATGGGCGCCTCGTTCGCCCCGAACCACAAGGGCATGCCGGTCCTTCCCAAGGACAGCCGCGTGGACTTCCTCAACCGCCAGATCCTGACCTCGCGCAACATCTCCGGTGGCATCTTCATGGACTTCCTCCTGGGTGGGTTAAACCGTCAGGTTGAGCACCACCTGTTCCCGGACATGGCTCGCCCCCATTTGTACAAGGCCACAAAAATCGTGCGCGAGTTCTGCGCCAAACACTCCATCCCTTACACCGAAACCACGCTGATGCAGTCATACGGCATCGTGGTCAGGTACCTCAATGAAGTAGGCCTGGCAGCAGGCCGTGGCTTCGACTGCCCCGTCGCGTCGACGCACGGACGCCGCTAGGCGTTCGACACCGGAGGCCCCAACCTCCCTAGGATGGATTCTGAAACCGGGCACCGGAAGGACCGCCCCGGATTAAGGAGCCACCATGACGCACGCCATCGTTGCCAAGCAGTCCGGAGGACCTGAGGTCCTCGAGTACGTTTCCGTGGAAACGCCGTCGCCTGGCCCCGGCCAGCTGTTGATCAAGGTCGCAGCTGCCGGGGTCAATTTCATTGAAACTTACCAACGCAGCGGCACTTACAAGGTGGACTACCCCTTCACGCCAGGAGCTGAGGCAGCCGGCACCGTGGAGGCCGTCGGAGCGGGGGTTGAGGAATTTTCCGTGGGCGATCGTATTGCCACGGCCGAGGGAACCAGGACCTACGCGGAGTATGCCCTCGTTGACGCGAGCAAGGCGCTTCCGGTTCCTGCCGGCGTCGATGACCACACCGCCGCAGCCCTGCCGCTGCAGGGAATCACCGCCCACTACCTGATGAATTCATCCTTCCGGGTAGAGCCGGGCCACACCGTTCTGCTTCACGCGGGCGCAGGTGGCGTTGGTCTGCTGTTGACACAACTGCTGAAGGCCCGCGGCGCCCGCGTCATCACCACCGTCTCCTCCGACGAGAAGGCGGACCTCTCCACGCTGGCGGGCGCCGATGAAGTGCTCCGGTACGAGGACTTCGCTGACAAGGTCCGTGAACTCACCGATGGCGAGGGCGTCAACGTGGTGTACGACGGCGTAGGCAAGGACACGTTCGACGACTCCCTTAAGAGCCTGCGCATCCGCGGTGCCATGGTGCTCTTCGGCGCAGCCTCCGGCCCGGTGCCGCCGTTCGATCCCCAGCGTCTAAACGCCGCAGGTTCACTGACGCTGACCAGGCCCACCATGGCGCACTTTGTCCAGAACGCCCAGGAACGCCGCTGGCGCTCAGCAGAGATTTTCGACGCCGCCGCCAACGGCACCCTCGCTGTCAGGGTGGGCGCAACGTACCCCCTCGCGGAAGCCGCCCAGGCTCACAGGGACCTTGAGGGTCGCCGCACAACCGGGAAAGTCCTGCTGGTTCCCTGAACCCTTTTTGAACTCCACATGTGCAAAAAGCGAACAACGGTGCAACAAAGTGTGACGAGTGGGAAACGTCAGACACCTTTTGTTCATCTTTCTGCGGAAAGCTGAGGTTGTGAGCACAGAACATCCCGCTGGGGCCGGCACTACGCCTGCCCTGATGACGTACCGTCCCCAGCTACCGGGAGGCGCTGCCGCCCCCGCCGAGCGTACTCTCGTCGACATCTTGGAAGAGACCGCGTCATCGTTCCCCGAGGCCTCGGCCTTGGATGATGGCCAAAAGTCCTTGAGCTACACCGAGTTACTCAAGGCCGTTCGCGCTTTTGCCACACAGTTGAACCGTGCGGGGCTTGGCCGGGGAGACAAAATCGGCGTCCGGATCCCGTCAGGCACCAATGAGCTCTATATCGCCATCCTGGGAATTCTCGTGGCCGGCGCTGCCTACGTGCCCGTGGATGCGGACGACCCCGATGAGCGGGCCCGTTTGGTATTCGGCGAAGCCAAGGTGGGGGCCGTCATCGCTGGAGGCCTGGACATTCAGCTCTCAGGTCCGGCTCGGGAAGCTGTCTCCACGCCAGCCATCCCCGGATTGGACGACGACTCCTGGATCATCTTTACCTCCGGGTCCACCGGGACGCCCAAGGGCGTTGCAGTCAAGCATCGTTCATCAGCAGCGTTCGTCGACGCTGAGGCCCGAATCTTCCTTCAGGCTGAGCCCATCGGCCCTCAGGACCGGGTACTTGCCGGCCTTTCTGTGGCCTTCGATGCTTCCTGCGAGGAAATGTGGTTGGCCTGGCGGCACGGAGCTTGCCTGGTACCGGCACCACGGGCGCTTGTTCGCACCGGCATGGACCTCGGCCCTTGGCTCATCAACCACGGCATTACTGTGGTTTCAACTGTGCCCACCCTTGCCGCGCTGTGGCCGGCTGAGGCCTTGGAAAATGTTCGCTTGCTCATCTTCGGCGGGGAAGCATGCCCGCCTGAGTTGGCCGAGCGCCTCGCCGTGGACGGTCGTGAAGTGTGGAACACCTACGGGCCTACGGAGGCAACCGTCGTTGCCTGTGCCGCTCCGCTGGGCGGACCCGGCCCCGTACGGATCGGCCTGCCGCTGGATGGGTGGGACCTCGCCGTCGTCGATTCCACCGGGGTTCCGGTCGCAGAAGGTGAGATCGGTGAACTGATCATCGGCGGCGTGGGGCTGGCCCGCTACCTCGATCCCGCCAAGGACGCCGAGAAATATGCCCCTATGACAACGCTTGGATGGGAACGCGCATACCGTTCAGGTGACCTGGTGCGATTTGAAGCCGAGGGCCTGATCTTCATGGGTCGCGCAGATGAACAGGTCAAGCTGGGTGGACGCCGGATCGAACTGGGCGAAGTGGATTCGGCACTGCAGTCCTTGCCTGGCGTCGCCGGCGCTGCTGCTGCGGTGCAAACGACGGCGGCAGGCAACCAAATCCTGGTAGGTTACCTGGCTCCCGTTGACGGTCACGAGTTGAACATGGACGAGGCCCGCAAGCTGCTTGGCGAAAGCCTCCCGGCGGCCCTGATCCCCCTGCTGACCACCGTTGATTCCCTCCCCACCAAAACCAGCGGCAAAGTGGATCGGCACGCACTCCCCTGGCCTCTGGCAGGAGCCGGCGCCACCGAGGCCGGCAACGCACCGCTGAACCTGCCCGACGACGCCCGATGGGTGGTGGACCAGTGGGAGTCCGTGCTGGGCAGCCCCGTCAGTTCGCTCGACGCCGATTTCTTCGCCTATGGCGGCGGGTCCTTGGCCGCGGCCCAACTTGTTTCTGCCCTTCGCGTCCGTTACCCCACCATCACCGTCGCTGATATCTATGCAACTCCCCGCGTGGGGGCGCTGATTGACACTGCAAGGCAGTCAATTCCCGACGGCGGATCGCCGGGGCCCGCTGCTGAGCGCACCGTCCGCCCTACCGCCTTGAAGTCGCAAGTCTTCCAGGTCCTCATGGGCGTGCCGTTGCACATACTCGTGGGAATGCGCTGGCTGACCTACCTCATGGCCGCCAACAAACTCCTGGCAGACTTCGCCGGATTCGCGGCGGCCCCCGTGATCTCCTGGTGGTGGATCGCAGCGTCGTGGCTGGTCTTCGTCAGCCCCTTGGGCCGGATGGCGATCTCCGTGGTTGCAGCCAGGGTACTGCTTGGCAGGATTCAGCCCGGTACCTATCCGCGGTCCGGCAAAACACACCTGCGATTGTGGTTGGCCGAGCAAATACAAGACCTGTCGGGTGCCATCGGCCTGGCCAGCGCCCCGTTCGTCCCGTACTACGCCCGGGCCCTCGGAGCCAAGATCGGCAAGGATGTCCACCTGCATTCGTTGCCCCCGGTTACCGGCCTCCTGTCGCTGGGCAGCGGAGCAAACATCGAGCCCGAAGTGGACCTTTCCGGTTGGTGGGTGGACGGCGATTCAGTCCACATCGGCCAAATCCATGTGGGAGCCGGTGCAGTAGTAGGCGCCAGAAGCACCCTGATGCCGGGTGCCACCATCGGCGCGGGTGCCCACGTCGACGCTGGATCCGCCGTGCTGGGCAAAGTGAAAGCCGGACACCTCGTGGCCGGCTCCCCCGCGGAGCGCCGCGGGAAAGCCAAGCACGAATGGCCGGATACCAGCAGCCGACAGCCAGTGGTTGACCGACTCTGGTTCTCAGCGTTTGCCAGCGCTTCGGCCCTGCTGGCCCTGATCCCCTATATTTCGGCGTTCGCCGGAGCCCTGGTGGTCCTGGCTTTCATCCAGGGTCATGAGTCGTTGGAAACAGCTCTTCCGCAGATCGCCCTGGCCGTTCCGCTCGCGGCCCTGGTGTGGTTCTTCGGCAATCTGGTGCTCATCCTGATCGTTGCAAGGCTCTTGGGCCTGGGCCTGAAAGAGGGCTATTACCGCGTGCGCAGCCGCATAGGCTGGCAGGTCTGGGCCACGGAGCGCCTCTTGGACATGGCTCGAGACCTCCTCTTCCCCGTATACGCGAGCCTCTTCACTCCGCTCTGGTTGCGCCTCCTGGGCGCCAAAGTGGGGAAGAACGTGGAAGCGTCAACGGTGCTGCTGGTTCCCAAAATGACCACCATCGGCGATGGCGCCTTCCTAGCCGACGACACCATGGTAGCCTCCTACGAACTCGGTGGGGGCTGGATGAAAATCGCTCCGGCCAAAATCGGGAAGCGTTCCTTCCTGGGCAATTCGGGAATGACCGCTGCGGGACGAAACGTGCCCAAGAACTCCCTCGTCGCTGTTCTGTCTGCCACCCCTGCCAAGGCGAAATCCGGCACGTCATGGCTGGGCAGTCCGCCCGTCAGATTGCGCCGCACCGCCGTCGATGCCGACCAAACCCGGACGTTCCGCCCGGCCCTGAAGCTGAAAATCGCAAGGGCGCTCTGGGAACTGTGCCGCCTGTTCCCTGTCATCCTCACAGTGGCCATCGCCGTGAGCGTGATGCTTGTGCTGGACTGGATGGCGCGCGGATGGGGCTATTGGATAGCTGCAGTCCTGGGCGGTGTTGTCATGTTGGCAGCAGGGGCTGTGGCCGCGCTCAGCTCCATCGTGGCCAAGTGGGTTCTGGTGGGGACCATCCGCTCCGGCGAACACCCGCTGTGGAGTTCGTTCATTTGGCGCAATGAGGTTGTGGACACGTTCATTGAAATGGTCAGTGCTCCGTGGTTTGCCCGGTCGGCTGCCGGAACTCCTGCCCTGGTGTGGTGGTTGCGCGGACTCGGAGCCAAGATCGGACGCGGAACGTGGTGCGAAAGCTACTGGCTGCCCGAAGCCGACCTCGTGACCTTGGGCGAGAACTCCACGGTCAACCGTGGTTGCGTGGTCCAGACGCACCTCTTCCACGACCGTGTCATGAGCCTGGACACCGTGACGCTAGGCAACGGTGCCACGATGGGTCCGCACGGCGTCATCCTTCCCGCGGCGAGCATCGGCGACGGCGGTACTGTTGGGCCGGCGTCGTTGGTCATGCGTGGCGAAACTGTCCCTGCCGGGACGTACTGGATGGGCAATCCGGTGAGCCCGTGGGTGGGTCCGTCTGCACAAGCGCCGCGCCTCAAGTAGATTGGACGGATCATGACCGCACCAATCACTCCCCCCCTGACCGAAGCCGATCCCTACGCCTTGAACCACGGCAGCAGCAGCTACCGCGTGGACAGGTACGAGTTGGATCTCGACGTCAGGCTGGGCAGCAACAAGCTGATGGGCAAGGCGGTCCTGCGGTGCACGGCTTTGGAGCCGTCCACTCAGATAGTCCTTGACTTAGTGGGCCTACGGGCAAGCAAGGTTCAGCTGGACGGCAAGAAGCTGCAGAAGTTCAGCCACAGGGCCGAACACCTCGTCCTGACGCCGGCATCCCCGCTTAAGCCCGGCCAGCAGTTCTCTCTCGAGATCCGCTACGACGGAAATCCCCAGCCGCGCCGCGGCCTTTGGGGCGATGTCGGCTGGGAGGAACTGAACGACGGCGTATTAGTCGCCGGACAGCCCAACGGTGCGGCGTCCTGGTTCCCCTGCAATGATCATCCACGATACAAGTCGACGTTCCGCATCTCGGTGACCACTGACGATAATTACCGGCCAGTGTGCAACGGGAGCCTCGTCTCGCACTCCCGCAAGTCCAGCCGGGAAACGTGGGGCTACGAACAGGCTGAACCCATGGCCACCTACCTCGCCACTGTGCAGATCGGGCGCTACGCCAAGGTTCCCCTGCACGTGGACGACACCCACCAGAGGGTCCCCCAGTTCGTGGCAGTCACAGCCGAAATGGCAGTGGACGCCCTCCAGGGCCTGAGGCGGCAGCCGGACATGATGCGCACCTTCGAGGACTGCTTCGGCCCCTACCCTTTCGCCGACTACACCTCGGTTGTCACTGAGGATGAGCTGGAAATTCCCCTTGAGGCCCAGACCGTGTCCATTTTCGGCCGAAACCATATGCGCGAGTCCTGGGAAGCGCAGCGTCTGATCGCGCACGAGCTTTCCCACCAATGGTTTGGTAATTCGCTGACGGTGAGCAGCTGGAAGGACATCTGGCTGCACGAAGGCTTCGCTTGCTATGCAGAGTGGTTGTGGTCCGAGGAATCCCGCACCATGACGGTCGCCGCCCGGGCAACGGCTGCGTGGAAAAGGCTCGACGCCGGGCCGCAGGACCTTCTGGTGGGAGACCCCGGCCCTGAGCTGATGTTCGACGATCGCGTCTACAAACGCGGTGCGCTTGCTGTTCATGCAGTCCGAATGGCGGCCGGCGATGAGGCGTTCTTCGGTTTCCTTCAGCATTGGACGGCGGCTAACCGTCACGGGTCGGTTTCAACGGCGACGTTCGTTGAGGCTGCGGATTCGTACATTCATGGATTCGATGCCGCGGGAATCCTCCGGCCGTGGCTCTACGAGGCCGCGTTGCCGGCGCTGCCTTCCGCGCGTTAGCCGAGGGCCAGAGCGGCGACTAATCCGTCAGGCAGTTTCGTGGGGGTGATGTCGCGCAGACCTTTGATGTCCAAAACATCCAGTTGCGCAGGGTCATGGCGCAGGCCTTCACCAGTCATCTTCAGCCACGCTTCTTTGCGCGCCCAGAGTCGGGCGCGCTGTCTGGTCTGCTCCCTCTCCGGAACTGACGCCAGGAAACGCTGCTCGTTTGAGGTCAATGCGACGTCGTCGAAGCCGCCAAAGCCAACCCTGTCAACCGATTCAAGGTCCACACCCAGCCGGAGGCCATCCGTAGGATGCACGACGGCGGCCAGCAGCACCCAGCCCGACGCCCGGGACGCGCTGAGCGCCAGAGGTGCCGGAACGCCGTCGAGCATGAAGCCGGGACGGCCGTGGTCTTGTCCCGGGCCGCATTGCGGGCAGCGATAGTCGGGCACGAGGCGGGCGGAGTCAACCTCCAGGAGTGAGGCGGCGAAGCGCAGCAAAGCTAGCCGGCCGGCAATGAACTCATCCGGGTACGCCGGGTTATCGAACTTGCCTGCACGATCCAGGGCTGGCCGGCCGAGGGTTTCGACGCGGATGTCCGGAACCAGCAAGTCGTCGAGCTTCCACAGCTCAACTATTGGGCTGTCCATCACGACTTCCAAGCCACGTGTCGTCTTCTAGAGCGGACCATACCCGGCATTTCCATACGGGTCCTGCCACGTAGCCAGATCCTCCTCGACTGCCTTCCGGAAAGCAGGATCCTCTTGCACCTTTTGCCGGAAGGATTGACGAGCCCTGCTTATGACTGCCGAGGGTATGAGGATGCAGACCACCAACAGAGCCACCATTAAGACGTAACAACCGGCGAGGGTGATGACGGCAATACCACCCCGGGCAGTGGCCCCAGGCATTACCGTGGCCATGATGGCGCCTTGCACTGCGG
The DNA here is from genome assembly GCF_048595705.1 of Paenarthrobacter sp. TA1.8. Classification (NCBI taxonomy): domain Bacteria; kingdom Bacillati; phylum Actinomycetota; class Actinomycetes; order Micrococcales; family Micrococcaceae; genus Paenarthrobacter; species Paenarthrobacter sp. TA1.8. The sequence goes on along the minus strand of NZ_CP184287.1, from coordinate 1,760,328 downwards.
CAATCAGCGCCACCGTCCAAAGGGCGCTTCGAACAGAACCAGGGCCGCGCGAAATGAGGAGCCGGTTAGTATCGGGCAGCGAAGCACGCACCCTATTCCAGGAAAAGAGGCCCAAAATCGTCAGAGCGGCTCCCAACGGACCAAGAGTCAAGGTGACTACCAGGTTGCCTGTTATCGCCGAGAAGAAGACACCCGTAAGGACCATGAGGATGCCGCCGCTGACCGCGCTGCTCCAAGCTGCAGCGCGGGAGCCCTGGGCATCGGCTAATTGCCGTAAGCGGGAAGGGGCTCCAGACGGGCTGATCCGGGCCAGCTCCGGGGAGAGCCAGTAGTCCAGGGGATGCAAGGGCCCGGCGACCGGGAAGGGACGTGGACCAGGACTAGGACTTGTCATTCAGTTTCTCTCGCAGATGTTGCCGGTTTGCCTCAAGCAAAACTCTATCTGCTCAGCGCCTATGGCTCCGGTCAGCAGTGTTCCCCGCAGCTAAGGTAACGCTGCGGGGAACACTTTAGGCGGCTTAACCCAGCCGGGCTACTTCACCGAGGTCAGGTAATTCGCCAGCGTGGGTGTGATGCGCGTGCCTGAGTTGGAGCTGCCACCGTTGGTGTGGATGGCCATGATCGTGTTGGAGCTGTTGTAGACGGGCGCTCCACTCTGGCCGCCGTAGGTGTCCATTTTGTAGTAGACCTTTTCAGTCGTCGTGCTCTCAATGGGGCCGGTCATGGACCACATGGTGCCAAACGCTTTGTCCCCCGGGTAGCCACGGACCGTCGTGCTGGTTCCGTTCAGGCTGGCCGTGGTGCCGGTGTAGTTGAGCCAGCCGGTGGTGTTTCCGATGGTGCAGTCGAGTTTTATGACACCCCAGTCGGCGTTGGTGTTTGCGGAGTCGATCCAGCGCTGATCCGTGAAGATCTTTGTTGCTCCGCAAGTGCCGTAAGGGTCGGTTGATCCGTTGCGCCCCGGAGCCACTTTGACGCCCCAGGAGTAGTCGGCTTCCGATCCGGTGCCGCCTTCGTGCACGCAATGGCCTGCGGTCAACACGGTGTCGTCGGAAATCAGGGCGCCGGAGCAAATGTATCCACCATTGAATTCGATCTGCACGATGGAGCGGTTGGGGGCAGCCGTGGTGTTGGTGATCCGAACCCGGCCATCCGCGCCGATGACTGAGTCCGTGGAAGCCCCTCCAGCCTTGGACGGCGCGGCGATGGTGTATTTGTCCGCTAACGGCGATGCTGGGGAACCGGAAACCTGCGACTGGTCGACGGTGTGCGACACGGGCTGGACCTCTGCTGCAGCCACTTGTGGCGTCGACTCTGACGCTACTGCGGCTCCGCCAAACGAGGACGTCAAAGCCATTACTGCAGCCCCGACAAGCAAAGCAACGTTCTGCTTCTTCATGGGTACCTTTCAAGGGACGGCTCTCAGCGAACCGTGCGAGGGATGTGATACACATGCTTCACATGTGTATGACAAAACTGTCATACACATGTGAATAGTCTGTCAAGATGCTGGGAGTGCAATCTCGTTAAATAAAAATCCCCGGGACCAACAGGTCCCGGGGATCTTGATCAGTTGCGGCAGGGATCAGCGCTGGACTGCACCGAAGCGCTCAGTAGCCACAGCCACCGCTGCTGCCCGTGCCTCAGACGCCTCGTCCGCCGTCAGCGTGCGGTCGTCTGCACGGAAGCGGAGGCCGAAAGCCAGCGACTTCTTGCCATCCTCGATGCCCGGACCAACGTAGACGTCGAACAACGAGACATCCTCAAGAAGTACTCCAGCTCCTTCGCGGAGGGCGGCCAGGACCTGGTCTGCCGGGACATCCTGCGGGACAACCAAGGCAACATCCTGTGTCGCCACGGGGTACCCGGAGATGTGTTTGGCCACGATCACGTCAGCGGCCGCCTCAAACAACGCTTCCACGTTGACCTCAACGGCTACAGAACGCGCAGGCATATCGTGGGCAGCGAGGAGCTTCGGGTGAAGTTCCCCGGCGTAACCCACAACGTCGCCATTGCGCAGCGCAAGCTGAGCCGCGCGTCCCGGGTGGAACGCCTGGTGGCTACCCTGGCTAACGACCAGTTCCACACCCAGGACATCCGCCATGAGGCGTGCCACATCCAGGGCGTCAGCCCAGTCCCAAGCACGCGGGCTATGCGTAGCGGCGGCCGGAGAATCGTGGCCGGTCATAACAGCGGCGATGTGCAGCGGCTGGTGCGGGACGCCGTCGTACAGTGCATCCAGTACCTCGTCGGCCGGCTTGACGCCCAGCGGCGGAATGGAATCCGTGCCCAGCTTGTCGCCAGGGAGGAAGACCGAACCGGCTTCGTACAATGCCAGATCGCGGAAGCCGCGTGAGTGATTGCGGCGGGCAACCTCGATCAGGCCCGGCAGGATGGACGTACGGAGGAAGCCTTGTTCTTCGCTGATCGGGTTCGCCAGTTTCAACGCCGGACGCGGTTCGCCTTCACCAGCAACACCGAAAGTGTCATTGGCAGCTTTGGAGACGAACGGGTAGGACAATACCTCGGTGAGCCCCGCATCTGCCAGCGCCTGGACAACCCGGCGCTTCTGCTGTTGGCTCCGGCTGAGCCCACGACCCGGAGGCGCAACCGGAAGAGTGGCAGGGATGTTGTCGTAGCCAACAAGCCGGGCGATTTCCTCGGACAGGTCTTCCTTGGTTTCGAGGTCGTTGCGCCAGCTCGGAGCAGTAACCCGGTAACCGGTGGTTGTCTTCTCCACCGCAGCGCCAAGGTCCTTAAGCGAAGTGGTGATCTGCTCTTCCGTGAAGTCAATGCCGATACGGGCGGCAGCGAACTCAGCAGGCAAGTCGATAGTCACGGCATCAGGTGCGGTTCCGACGTCGGTCCCTGCCTCGTCCGCCGTGCCACCGGCGAGCTCTACCAACAGATCCACTACGCGCTGGGCAGCAATGTGGGCCACATGCCAGTCCACGCCACGCTCGAAGCGCTTGGAAGCTTCGGAGGGCAGCTTATGGCGGCGACGGGAACGCGCGATTGAGACCTCATCGAAGTGCGCCGCTTCCACCAGGATGTTCGTGGTGGAGTCGGAAACCTCGGTGTGGGCACCGCCCATTACACCGGCAATGCCAATGGCACCGGAATCATCGGTAATCAGCAGGTCCTCGACGTCGAGCGTGCGCTCTTTGTCGTCCAGGGTGGTGATCTTCTCCCCCGCCACTGCGCGACGCACCACGATGTCGCCCGCGAGCTTGTCGAGGTCGTAGCAGTGGTTCGGCTGTCCGAGCTCAAGCATGACGTAGTTGGAGATATCAACCGGCAACGAGATGGACCGAACGCCAGCCAAACGAAGGCGCGCGGACATCCACGGCGGGGTGGGACGGGAAGCATCCACGCCACGAACTGTGCGGGCCACAAAACGGTCGCAGCCAGGCTTGCCGTAAATGGGAGCGTCGTCGTTGAGCTTGACGCCGTGGCCGCCCTGCAGGGTGGCCGGAGCCGTGACCTTTGAAGCCGGGTCCACGAAGGCTGTTCCGGTGGCGTGGGCGTACTCGCGTGCCACACCACGGATGGAGAAGGCATAACCGCGGTCCGGCGTGACGTTGATTTCCGCTGCTTGGTCGTACAGGCCCAGCAGTTCCATCGCATCAGTGCCGATTTCCGGATCCAGGCCGATGCGTGAGAGCACCAGAATGCCGTCGTGGTCATCGCCGATGCCGAGCTCACGGACGGAGGCGATCATGCCCGCGGAAAGGTGACCGTAGGTCTTCCGTGCGGAGATCTGGAAGTTTCCAGGCAGCACGGCACCGGGGAGGGTGACAACAACTTTGTCGCCCTCCACAAAGTTGTGCGCACCGCAAATGATGCCTTGCACACCCGAAGGATCGATACCCTTGCCGGTGAGGGTCTGCTCCTGGCCTTCCGGAACAACGCGAACCTGGCACCAGTTGATGGTCTTGCCATTGGTCTGCGGTTCCTTGACCAAGCTCAGTACCTGGCCCACCACAACGGGACCGGTGAGCTCGTCCGTGGGACGGTGGACTTCCTCTTCTTCGAAACCGACCTTGACCAGGTCAGCCATGACGTCTTCGGCCGTAGCATCGGCCGGAACCTGCGCGAATTCACGCAGCCAGGAAAGTGGGATACGCACTGTTAGATCTCCATCCCGAAGTGCTCGCTGAAACGTACGTCGCCTTCGATCATGTCGCGCATGTCGCCGACCTCGTTGCGGAACATGAGCGTGCGCTCAATGCCCATGCCGAAGGCGAAACCTGAATAGATGTCCGGATCGATGCCGGCTGCCCGGAGGACGTTGGGGTTGACCATGCCGCAGCCGCCCCACTCAATCCAGCGGGGACCACCCTTGGCACCCGGGTGCCAGATGTCCAGCTCAGCGGAAGGCTCCGTGAACGGGAAATAATTGGGGCGCAGGCGAATGGAAGCTTCGTCGCCGAACATCTGGCGGGCGAAGTGCTCCAACGTTCCACGAAGGTCCGCCATGCTCAGGTCCTTGTCGATCGCCAGTCCCTCGAACTGGTGGAAGACAGGGGTGTGCGTAGCGTCCAGTTCATCCGTGCGGAAGACCTTGCCGGGGCACAGCACATAGATGGGCACTTCGCGTTCCAGCATGGAACGGACCTGCACCGGGGACGTGTGCGTCCGCATGAGCAGGTGCGCTTCGGGAGGCTCCACAAAGAACGTGTCCTGCATTTCGCGTGCGGGGTGGTCAGGCTTGAAGTTCAGGGCATCGAAGTTGAACCATTCGGACTCCACCTCGGGGCCTTCGGCGATTTCCCAGCCCATGCCAACAAAAATGTCCGAGACGCGGTCCTGCAACGTGGACAGCGGGTGGCGGGCACCGGCGCGACGACGACGCGGAGCGGCCGTAACGTCGACGGTTTCTTCCACCAGGATGCGGGCGTCATTCTCGGCCTCGAGAACTTCGGTCCGGGCTGCGAGCGCCTTGTTGACCTGGCCACGGGAGGAACCCATGAGCTTGCCGGCGGCAGCCTTGTGCTCCTTCGCCAAGCCACCGATTTCACGGTTGGCCAGGCTCAGAGGCGACTTCTCGCCGGTGTGGGCGAGGCGGACAGCCTTGAGTTCTTCGAGGGAGGAAGCAGCCGAAATGGCGGCAATGGCGTCCTCGACGGCGGCGGTGATGGCGGCTTCATCCAGCGGATTCGGGATGGCAGCGCCTGGCAAAGTGTCAGTCATCTACTGTTCTTAGCTACGAGTAGGGAGCGGCCCGGCTAGGCGGACCTGCAAAACGAAAGGGTAGTGCTCGCCGCGGACGGCAGGCACTACCCTTCAGTCTAGTTGAACCTCACAGGCCATCGTCGCGCGTCTGGCCCGGCTGCTGAACCGGCGGCTGCTGAACCGGTGGCTGCGGCGAGTACGGCGGCTGCTGCGGTGCGTACGGTTGCTGCGGGTTGTAAGCCGGCTGCTGTTGAGGAGCGTAACCTGCCTGCCCCGGCTGAGGCGCGTCACCCGGCTGGCCATAAGGAGTGGCACCTGCGAGCGCCGGCTCCTGCCGGGCAGACCTCTTGCGCAGCAGAACGAACAGCAGGACCAGCGCACCGGCAATGACCAGCACAGCTACGAGGATCCAGATGATCCACATCGGAATTCCAGAGTTGGCCTCGGCCTTGGCTTGGACCACTGTCCCGTTGAGGGCCAGCATGTCAAACGTGGCCGTGTTGCCATCCACGGTGGCGCCATTGGCCTCCACCACCTTGCCCGGGAACGTGAACTTGACGGAGGCTTCGTCGAACATGGACTTCGCCATGGCCGACGACGATGCGTCACTGCTTTCAGCACCGGTCACTCCACCCATGGAGATGATATAGAAGTCCCCTTCCTTCTTCAGTTCGAAGGGGTTCTCGGAGCTGGACGAGTCAGCAAGCTTTGCAGGGGTGAGGTTGGCGGCGGTGATCCGCTTGCCTTTGTACTTCTCGTCCTCGTAGTCCACCACGGTAGCGCCGTCGGGGATGTCCATCCCCTGGCTTCCGGTACCGTTCGACTCCATGAATTCGTCGAAGGACTTCTCGCCCAGCACGGATTTCTGGATGGCATAGACAACCTCGTAGTCCACGCTCTTTTCGTTGTTGACCTTCACGGACATGTTGAGCTTGACGCAACCCGTCAATGCCAGCATGAGTGCGATCAGTACACCGACTACGCCCAAGGCGCGTTTCGAGTTCATATCCCTCGTCCCCCAATTTTTATTTTTGGCACCTGCGGGTGCTCGAACAGCGTATCGCTACTAACGCCGGGCACACACTACGGCGCTAGCATGGCATCATGACTCCGGCGCAACGCTTTCGGCAGATCGCAAACGTCCTGAACCTGTCCACCCCGCTGGGGCTGGCGGTAGCAGCCGCGTCCCGTTCCACCGTTTCCCACGGCCCGCGAGGGCTTCTGATCGCTGCCGGGTACAACTGGAAGCTCCCCCATGCAGGCGCGTTTACGCTGGGGAACGTAGTCCTGTACCGGGCACCGCATGGTGTCGCTGGAACCAACGCAGTGCTCCTGGGGCATGAGGAGCGGCACAGCACCCAGTACGCGTACTGCCTGGGGCTTCCTTTCCTGGTCTTTTACGGCGTCGCCGCCGGCTGGTCCATGCTTCGCAGCGGGAACCCGGCGTCGCGGAATTTCTTCGAACGGCAGGCCGGCCTCGTGGCCGGCGGTTATATTGACACTCATCCCCGCCGGCAGGACAGCTCTGCAGGCAAGCGAATCGAGGCCTGAACATGAACCGAACCATCACTGTTACCGGGACCGCGAGCGCGAAGGCCGTCCCGGACCTGGTGACATTAACGCTCGGCGTGGAAACGCGTCGGGATACAGCCGCGAAAGCCTACGACGACGCCGGCAAAGCAGCTAACGCTGTCGCAGCCAGTTTGCGGGCAGCGGGTGTGTCCGACGTAGACCTCCGGACCAGCGGACTGAACCTTCGTGCCGATCTGGTCTGGGTGGAAGGGCAAGGGCAGAAGGTGACTGCATACGTGGCATCCACCAACCTGCAGGTGGGAATCCGTTCCCAGGCGGGTGCTCCTGCTGCTATCGCTGCGGCTGTTGCGGCTGGCGGAGACGACATCCGGGTCAACGGGATCGAACAAGGATTTGCGGATGGCGCTGCGGTCACAGCCCGGGCTCAGGAGGCTGCGTGGCAGGACGCCGTGGCCCGGGCCGAACAGTACGCTTCGTTGGCATCTGCCCGGCTTGGGCAGGTGGTGTCCATATCCCAGGAGCCCCTGCACGGCGGACCCATTCCCCTGGGTGGCATGGTGAGGGCATCCTTCACTGCGGAGGCGTTGCCCGTGGAAGCTGGAGAGTCCTCAGTCTCGGCCAGCATCAAAGTGGAATGGGAACTCGTTTAGCGAATAGTTCCGGCTGACATTTTTACGTCTGTTTGTGTGTGCAGCGTCGTCCGGACAATGACGGCAAGACCCTCCGCCATTAATTCCAAAGGCATGGACGGAGTTGGGCTGCCATCGGGCAGCTGTTCCGGCAAATAGGGAACATGGACGAACCCGCCACGAATATCCGGCCTGGATGCGAGGGCATGCATCAAGGCATAAAAGACGTGGTTGCACACGTAGGTTCCCGCGGACTGCGAAACCTCTCCCCTGATTCCCGCGACTTGGAGGGCCCTCAGCGCGGCCTTAATAGGCAGGCTTGAGAAGTATGCTGCAGGCCCGCCACGGATGACTTCCTCATCGATGGGGCGCTGGCCTTTGTTGTCCGGTATCCGGGCGTCATCGCAATTGATGGCGACGCGTTCCAAGGAGATCCGCCCACGGCCTCCCGCCACGCCGGCACAGAGAACTATGTCCGGGTTCACGCGGGTTATGGCGTCGGTGAGGACTGTCCCCGACTCACCAAAGACGCACGGGAGCTGCACGGCTTCAACGGCGATGCCTTCCGAGTCGAGCAACCCTGCCGCCCGCCGCGCTGCAAGCCAGGAAGGATTCACATCGTCCTCGCCAAACGCTTCGAAGCCAGTCAGCAGAATCATGGCCCAACCTTAGCAACGCTCCAGTCCCGGTATCCGCAGCTTGCCTTCCGGGACCTTGACATTCGTTCGAACATACATTCGAATAGAGTCCATGAGATGGGACGCACAAGCACTTTCACCTACACGTGGACCGGCGTCAGAACCCAGTGGTTTCGAGGCGCCAGGCCCTGCCCCGGCCTTGGACGCCTTGCTGCCGCTTGCCGGGCTTGTGCGTTCCATCTCGACACCCGAATTCTCCGGAGTCACCTTCCATGAGGTCACCGCAAAGTCAGTGCTCAACAAGGTGCCTTCGGGTTCCAATATGCCGTTTGAGTGGACCGTAAACCCGTATCGCGGATGCAGCCATGCCTGCGTGTACTGTTTCGCGCGGAAGAGCCACACGTATTTAGAGTTCGACGCCGGGCGGGACTTCGATTCGCAAGTGGTGGTCAAGATCAATGCCGCCGAAGTTCTCCGAAAGGAATTGGCCAAGCCTTCTTGGGAACGGCCCCAAGTCGCCCTCGGCACCAACACGGATCCCTATCAACGCGCAGAGGGCCGCTACATGCTCATGCCCGGAATCATCCGGGCCCTCGCAGATTCCGGCACGCCTTTCTCCATCTTGACCAAGGGCACGCTGCTGTCCAGGGACATTCCCCTCCTCAAGCACGCCGCCACCCAGGTCCCCGTGGACCTTGGCATCTCCCTGGCGATGACCAACCAGGACCTCGCAGAACTCATAGAGCCTGGCACGCCTTCACCCAAGGCCCGGCTCAAGCTCATCGCCCGGCTCCGCGACGCCGGCCTGGGGTGCGGCGTTATGGCCATGCCCATCCTGCCATGGCTGACGGACTCGGACGAAGCCCTCGATTCCCTGTTCGCGGAACTGACCAAAGCGGGCGCCACAGGAGTCACCGCCGGCGCCCTGTACCTTAAGCCCGGAACCCGTGAGTGGTACATGAAATGGCTGGCCACCCAACACCCGGAGTTGGTGGGCAAGTACCGGCGACTCTATGGACAAGGCTCCTATGCTTCCAAGGAGTATCGCGTGTGGCTCACCGGCAGGATCACCTACTTCAAGGCGAAGTACGGCTTCACCGGAACATCCGGATTCAGCCACCGGAATGCTCGCACTGCCTCTGGGTCGGCGGCGGCAACCGTGGACGCCTCAGCTCCCCTTCCTGGACAGCAGCCGCTTTTCTAGGTTGAAGGCCACCGGCTACGCGAAGCACCCATCTTTTCCATCCAAGCGCCCGGTTCTCACGCGGGAGCGGCCGCCCGGCTAAGCAACGCCCGGACTATTGGAAGGTCCGCCGGAATCCACGGAAGGCTGAGAGCTTCGTCACGATCAGCCAACGATACCCAACGCAATTCGTCGTGATCCTCCAGCGGCCGCGGCTCTCCCGACGTCAGCTCGGCGAACCACACACGCATGGAGGCACGCTCATTGAGCGTCCACCCAGTGGTGTCGCCCGAGTCCAGCTCGGGCCCGAGTTGCACTTCAATGCCCAGTTCTTCCGCGAGTTCACGGTGCAGGGCAGCCTCCGCAGTCTCACCGGCTTCCACCTTGCCGCCCGGAAATTCCCACATGCCAGCGAACTGGGGCGGCGCAGTGCGGCGCGCAACAAGAAGGCGGGCGGGGGCTTCCAAGGAGTCGACGACGGCGGCGCCCACGACGTTGATCAGTGCAGTCACCGAAACAGTCTATGGGGCCCGATGAACGGGCATCGTCACATAGCTGCGACAAGTCACGGGGCCCCGGACTAAACTTGTTATCGGATTTTCTCCAATTTCTCCAGCCCACAAGGCACCCTTAAGAAGCAGGCTTATGACTACCACCGTGTCCACCCCCGCCACCGCCAAAGCAGCAAGGAAACACCTTGGCTTGGCCATCCTGGCCTTGGCCATGGGCGGGTTCGCCATCGGTACCACCGAATTCGCCATGATGGGCCTGCTGAAGGAAATCGAGGAGGGGCTGGGCATCAGCACCCCCGAAGCGGGCAACCTCATCTCGGCTTACGCATTGGGCGTCGTTATCGGCGCTCCCCTCTTCGCTGCGTTCGGGGCAAAGCTTCCCAGAAAGCACCTTGCGTTGGGGCTCATGCTGTTCCTGTCCTTGGCAAACCTGACGTCCTTCATCGCACCGGATTACGGCTTCATGCTGCTCTCCCGTTTTGCTTCCGGACTTCCCCACGGAGCTTTCTTCGGAGTGGCAGCCGTCATCGCAGCCGGACTCGTCGCCCCTACCAAACGGGGCTGGGCAATCTCCATGGTGATGGCAGGACTCACGGTCTCCAACGTCATCGGAGTTCCTTTGGCCACATGGGTTGGGCAGACCTTCGGGTGGCGGCTCCTCTTCGTCATTGTGGGCGCCATCGGATTGTTGACCGTCGCCATGGTGTGGAAATTCGTCCCCTTCGAGGCAGCCCACCCCGAGGCCAGCATCCGTCGCGAACTTGGAGCCCTCAAACGGCTCCAAGTTTGGCTGGCGCTCCTGATCGGCATCATTGGGTTTGGTGGCTTCTTCGCCGTTTACACCTACATTGCACACACCATGACCTCTGTGGCTGGTATACCGGAGAACCTGATCCCCGCGGTTGTGGCCCTCTACGGACTGGGCATGGTGGTGGGAAACATCTTCGGAGGACGCCTTGCCGACAAGTCCGTGATGGGCACCATCTACTGGGTCATGCCGGGAATCGCCGTGGCCCTGGTGGTCTACGCCATTGCTGCGCACTGGGCCTGGGCCGCCTTCATCATGGCGTTCGTGGTGGGCGGTGTGGGCTCCATGCTCACTCCCGCGCTGCAAACCCGCCTCCTGGACGCTGCCCCGGGCGCCGCATCGCTGGCATCCTCGCTGAACCACTCCGCCCTCAATATCGCCAACGCGCTCGGCGCCTTCCTGGGCGGCACAGTTATTGCCTGGGGTTGGGGATATGTGGCTCCCGCATTGGTTGGCGCGGTCCTTGCCATTCTGGGCCTCGGAGTGGCCCTGGTCAGTGGTCTGCTGGAGCGAAAAAAGCCGCTGTCCTCCTGATCCACCAGAAGAGCGCTGGTTGGCCAGAAAACCACACACAACAAGCATGGGCTCCGCCACGGCGGAGCCCATGCTTGTTAAGCACATATCGAACTTACTAATCCGGAAGGAACATTTCCGGAACGGCTAACCCTGCGGCGCCTGGACGCGTTCGATGTCAGGTTCGAGGTAGATGACCCGCGCAATGGGGACTGCCGCACGGATACGCTGCTCGGCGGCGTCGATCCCCTTCGCAATCTCTTCGCCCGTCTTAGAGGCCTCCATGGAGATCTTCGCAGCTACAAGCAGCTCTTCCGGACCCAGGTGCAGGGTTTTGAGGTGGATGATGCGGGTGCCGTCAGCTTCCAGTGCCTCCGTGATGCGCTGGACATCTTCCTTGGTGGCAGACTCCCCCAGCAGCAGGGACTTGGTTTCCAGAGCAAGGACCACTGCGATGGCCACCAGCAGGAGGCCAATCATCGCTGTGCCGAGTGCATCCCAGACCCCGTCACCGGTGACCAGCGTCATTCCTACACCGAAGAGCGCGAAAATCAGGCCAAGCAAAGCGCCAAAGTCCTCCAGCAGGATCACTGGCAGTTCCGGCTGCTTGGCGTTGCGGACAAACTTGACCCATGATTGCTTGCCGCGGATGTGGTTCGACTCAATGATGGCCGTGCGGAACGAGAACGACTCAGCAATGATGGCACCGACCAAGACGGCCAACGGGACCCACCAGAAAGCCCCCTCGATACCGTGTGGGTGCTGGAACTTCTCCCAGGCCTCGTACAGGGCAAACAGGCCACCCACACTGAACAGCACGATGGAGACGATGAACGCGTAGATGTACCGCTCACGGCCATAGCCGAACGGATGCTCGGGGCTGGCGGCCCGCTTGGCCCGTTTGCCTCCCACAAGCAGCAGGATCTGGTTTCCGGAGTCCGCCACCGAGTGGATGGCTTCAGCCAGCATGGACGATGACGCCGTCAGGAAGAATGCAATGAACTTCAATACGGCAATAGTCAGATTGGCGGCCAGGGCCGCCACAATCGCTTTGGTACCGCCACCTGCAGCCACGAAAGCTTCACCTCTTTGGGTTCGGGGAAAGAATGGGATGTACCAAGAAGAGTCGTCATCGTCCGATCTTGCATCCAATACCGTACCCGGCGATGCGCTGTTTACACATTCTCCAGTCGGGCGCCCTGCTGGGAACGCGCGCTGGCGTAAAGACACACAGTGGCGGCGGTACCCAGGTTCAGGCTTTCGGCTGCCCCGTAGACAGGAACCGCCACGCGATGATCAGCCAGCGCAAGCTCGGTCTCCGACAAACCCTGTGCTTCGTTGCCGAACATCCAGGCCGTAGGTGCCTCAAGCGCATAGTCCGACGCTACAGATTCATTCCCAAGTCTCCGCGCCGCATTCTCATCCTGCAGTTTGTCCAAGTTGACGGTTCCATATCCGTCAGCAGCCAGGACACCGATACCGCGATCCCGGCAGCGTGCCACCAACTCCTCGACATCGGCGCCCAGCACCACCGGCAAGTGGAAAAGGGAGCCAGCTGTCGACCGGACAGCCTTGGGGTTGTAGATGTCCACGCTCGAACCAGTAAGGACAACTGCGTCGGCGCCGGCAGCATCCGCAGCGCGGAGAACAGTCCCGGCGTTACCGGGATCGCGCACCTGGCACATGACGGCGATCAGGCGTGGACCGGCGTCGAGCACCGACTCCAAGCTGACATCCACAAAACTGCACACAGCCACAATCCCCTGCGGATTGACGGTATCCGCCATGGCGGCAAGGACTTCGTCACTTGCAAGCCGGAGCTGCGTTGCCTGCGCCAGGTCGGCAAGCTCAGGGAGGCGCGCAAGGCACGCTTCGCTGGCAAAAACTTCATGCACGACGGCGGGTCCTCCTGCCGCAGTGCGCTCACGGTGCAGGGCCAAAGCCTCACGCACCGCCTGCGGACCTTCAGCAAGGAAGCGTCCGCGTTTTAAACGCGCCGGGCGCCCGGCAAGCCTGGCGACGTCCCTCACCCGATCAGCTCGGGGGTTGGTCATCGGAAAGTCTTGCGGGCGCCCGGTTTCGTTCATATAAAGAACTTTAGTGGCAGTTGCGACTAGTTCTTGATCTGCTGGCGGGCTTCGCCACCTGCAGGCTCAAAGCCAGCGGCCTTTGCAGCCTCAACGGTGGAGAACCAGTACTCAGCAGCAGTGGTGTTGTACCAGGTGGAACCCGGAACGTGGTACTTCTTGGACTCGGCGTTGCCCTTGATGGCGTAGCCTTCCGGAGCTTCGTCGCCATCAGCAGCAACTGCGCCGTCGATAGCCGGCTTCTCGGAAACAACAGCCTTGACAGCCGTTGCGGTGGCAGCAGCCGGAGCAACCTTGGCGGCCTTGGGAGCAGCAGCAGCGGCCGGCGCGGAGGTGTCAGCCGGAAGTGCAGCCTTGGCAATGTTCACCAGGGCGGCGAAAGCGTTGGCGTCAGAGACAGCCAGCTCGGCCAGCATGCGGCGGTCAACCTCAACCTCAGCGGCCTTGAGGCCCTGGATCAAGCGGTTGTAGGTGAGGCCATTGGCGCGGGATGCAGCATTGATGCGCTGGATCCAGAGGCGACGGAAGTCACCCTTCTTCTTGCGGCGGTCGCCGTAGCTGTACACAAACGAGTGCAGCAGCTGCTCTTTGGCCTTGCGGTACAGGCGCGAACGCTGTCCGCGGTAACCCTTTGCGCGTTCGAGGACAACCCGGCGCTTCTTGTGGGCGTTTACCGCCCGCTTCACACGTGCCACGTGCGTACTCCTTCAGAAATCTTTATCCCAAGCTGCTACTGCCGGAAACCCGGCCGGCCTGAGAAGGCTTTTGGTGTAGTCGGTCCCTGCCGGATGGCAGTAACCAAAGAACTTGGAACTTAGACGCCGAGCATCTTCTTGATGACCTTGGCATCGCCCTTGAAGACGAGCTTGTCGCCGGCGAGGCGACGGGTCAGCCTTGAGGACTTGTGCTCAAGGTAGTGACGGCGGTTGGCCTGCTGACGCTTCAGCTTGCCGGTGCCGGTCAGCTTGAAGCGCTTCTTAGCACCGCTGTGGGTCTTCATCTTCGGCATGGGAACCGATCTCCTTACGTATCCACGGACGAGTCCGCGATTCTTTCGCGCAGCCGGCCTACGAGGGCCGGCGTGCTGGTTGCTTGCCGTTGGAGGCGGGCCTCCGAGGCGTTGAACTAGTTGGTCTTGCGTGATGCAGGCTTGGGCGCAGCCTTGGGGGCCGCGGGCCGAGCTGCCGGCTTGGGAGCTGCCGGCTTGGCGACGGGCTTCGGAGCCGACGGAACTGCAGGCTTCGGGGCGGCTGCCGGAACAACTGGCTTCGGAGCCGCTTCTGCCGGTGCTGCCTTGGCGGCCGGTGCAGTTTTCGCCGGCGCAGGCGCTGCCTTTGCCGGAGCTGCCTTGGCTGCAGGAGCCTCGACCACGGGTGCTTTTTCAACAACCGGAGCAGGAGCTTCCTCAGCAGCAGGAGCTTCTTCAACAACCGGAGCCTCTTCAACAACCGGAGCCTCTTCAACAACCGGAGCTTCCTCAGCAACGGGAGCTTCCTCAGCAACCGCTGCCTGGGCCTCGGGGGCTTCGACAGTGTCCTGCTTGGTCTCCTCTTCGGTGACCTTGAAGCCCTCGGGAAGAAGGTCGGCGAGGCTCTGGGTCAGCGGAGCCTGTTCGCCCGTGGTGTCTACACGTCCGGATGCCTTGGCCTCATTCTGAGCCTTGGCTTCAGCACGCTGCGTAGCGCGACGGGCTTCGGCCTTCGCTTCAGCCTTGTTCTTCAGCGGTCCGATCACCATGACCATGTTGCGGCCATCGATGCGCGGGCTGGACTCGATGATGCCAACCTCGGCAACGTCTTCAGCAAAACGCTGCAGCAGGCGGATACCCATCTCGGGACGCTGCTGCTCACGGCCGCGGAACTGGATCATGGCCTTGACCTTGTCACCGGCGCCCAGGAACCGAAGTGCGTGACCGCGCTTGGTTTCGTAGTCGTGCTTGTCGATCTTAAGGCGGAAGCGAATTTCCTTCAGAACCGTGTTGGTCTGGTTCTTGCGGGCCTCGCGGGCCTTCACGGCAGCTTCGTACTTGTACTTGCCGAAGTCCATCAACTTGCAAACAGGAGGCTTAGCCTGCGGGGCAACTTCAACGAGATCGAGATCGGACTCGGCAGCAAGACGCAGGGCGTCCTCAATGCGGACAATTCCTACCTGTTCGCCGGCAGGACCGACCAACCGCACCTCGGGGACGCGGATACGCTCATTGATTCTTGGCTCGCTAATGTTAAAGCTCCTGTGGTTGTGGTGATGTCACCGGCAAAAAGAGAAGGCCCCCAATTGCTGGTGCAATCGAAGGCCTCGAAGATCGGCTGCACCTCCCCGCGGGAAGTACGCACCCCCGGAAGCAATGCCTCCGGAAGTGTCCGACCAGGTACCCGGCAACCTCTTGTCCCGAAAGGGATCCTGTCCCCGAAGGGAACGGTTGACGCGGGTGGGAGAGAACTCCGCTTGCAAACTGAAAGTCAATTCTACAGAAACAACCCGCCAAGCGCACATTGCGGAAGGCGGGAGCAAGAACTGCAGATGTTGACTGTGAATAACGACTTCCAGTCGGTCTGTGACAAGCTTACCAGTATGAGCACTGAAGACAGCAATTCCCGTAACTCCTATGGGGAAGACGCCTCCCCCGCCGTTGATGCCGGAGTGTCCCAGCAGATCCGTGACATCGCTGAAGTTCCCGCAGTGGAAGTCATTACCACGGGCGCCGTTCACCTCATGAGCGCGGCCGCCGTCAAGGTGGGCCTGGCCGATGATCCCAATGCCGAGGACCTCAAGGACTTGGACGAAGCCCGCAAGCTCATCACGGCCCTCGCCGGCCTGGTGTCAGCAGCCGCCCCGGAAATCGGTTCACAGCACGCCGGCCCGTTGCGCGATGGCTTGCGTTCACTGCAGCTGGCATTCCGCGAGGCTTCCCTCATTCCTGACGCCCCGGGCAAGGGTCCGGGCGAAAAGTTCACCGGACCGGTGAACTAGCCCCAACTTCCGCAATAGTCAACGACGGCGGGTCGACCACGTGTGGTCGACCCGCCGTCGTTGTTTGTTTGTTTGTTGTTGAGGTTCAGCGCGTCAGGGTTTCAGACGCGGGCGGCCCGGCGGCGCAAGGACATCAGGATGAGTCCCGTAGCACAGAGAGCGACGCCAGCAATGCCCACGGCGGCAAAGCCACCCGACGGACCTACGGTGTCGATAAAGACCCCGGCCAGAGGCGCGCCCAAGGCAACACCTGCAGTCAGTGCCGAGCCGTACCAGCCCATCGCTTCACCCCGGCGCTCCTCGTCCACAAGGTCAGCCACCTTCTCTGACGACGCCGACAAAACCGGTGCGCACAAAAGGCCGGGCAGGAGCGAGAGGAACGCGAGGGTCCAGGTGTCTTGGGCAAAGCCCATCGGAATGGTGAGCGCGGCCATGCCCAGGAGCAAGAGCATTGGCGAAACGGTCCGCTTCATTGACCCGTAGATGAGTCCACCAACCACGGACGCTGCGCACCAGAAGAAGAACACGATGCCGATTTCATTCTCGTGTCCACCGCGTTCCAGCAGCCCGACGATGCTGACATCCGAACCACTGAGCACCATCCCGGATCCCGCGGCTACGACGAAGAGTGCCGCAACGGAAACCGTGAACCAGGTGAAGTTCCTGGCGACGCGACTCCGGAAGGCTGATGTGCGCGAAGTTGCCGACGCCATTTCAGAGGCCGCCTCCTGGACGTGGGCAGGCGCTGAGGCCACCATGGCAGCCTCCGCAGCAGCGAGGTCAGCCGCCGCCCTGTCCGCGGTCTCCTGCGGGGTGCAGACCACTTCGCTCCGGGTTGGCGGGTTGAACCACATAAGGAACAGCCCGGCAACGGAGACCGAAATTCCTACTGCCGTCAGTCCGATCGCCGAGAAGCCACTGGTTGCCACGATGGCGCCGACAGCCGGGCCGATCATGAACACCAGCTCGGTGGCGATGGAATCGAGGGCGAAGGCCGATCGCCGCTGCTCGCCATCCACCATGACACCCAGCGACTGGCGGACAACACTGAAAATCGGCAGGGTGAAAAGACCGCCGACAAACACCAATGGCAGCAGCCATTCATACGAAACGTGCGGGACTATCGACCAGATGACGGTTTCGGACACAACCGAAGGGATCAGGGCCTTCCTCAGCCCCACCATGTCCACCCGGCGACCACGCCAGGGTGCACCCAGCGCAATGCCGATGGTCATGACAGCGGCCGCTGCACCGGCGGCGGCGTAGCCCTGGCCCAGCGTCAGCACGATGTGCAGAGTGAGGAGCACGCCCGCCGCCGAGTGTGGAATGCGCGCAATCATGCCCACAACCAACAGACGCCGGACAGGGCGGATGGACAGCATCTCCTTATAGAGAGCGAAGTTCACTGGCTAAATCCTCTTGTTCCCCAGGGCAGCCCCGGGGAACCGGCACTGCCATTAATGCCGCGCGGGCTCCTGTGCTGCGCGCTGCAGTTTTACTTCCATGGAATCAACGCCCTCGGCAAAAGAATCCATCCTTGCCCACGCATCGTTCAGTTGGGCAAGGAGCGTCTGCACAGCCACGGCGTCGAGCCCATCTTCGAGGAAGAGCACCACACGCAGTTCCGGCCCTGCACCGCCGCCATGTACACGTCGACCGTCGGCCGTCAGGGACGCAACACCGCCACCGGGTTGCGTCTCCAAGCGACGGACGGTCCGAAATGCCGAGACCGTTGAAACGAGAGCAGCCTCCAGTTGATCATCAAGGTATGACGGCGTCCAGTCCTTCTGCTGGGCAAGGGCCCACATCGCCGGGCGCCGAACAACAAATGTGAAGTTGGAGCCTGGGTCCATCACCAACAGCTGCGCGCCCTCGGATACTGCAGAAAGCGCTGCGCGCGCAGCGTATACGGCTACGGGCCGCGCCTCCGAATGCCATGCCTCGAGGGCAGCTGCCGAGGTGAAGACCGGCATGGCCGTGCGTCCATCGGGGGCCTTCAGTGTGACCAAAGCCATATCGGCCTGCTTGTCAGCGTGGAGGCCATCGTCGCCTTCTGCTTCCTCAGCCAACTGGGCAACTACCGGAACGAAAACCCTTGCCGTCGCCAAGGAGGCAACAACGTCTTCCTCGCTGCCGGTTCCGTTGATCAGTGCCGCGATGGCGGCTACATAACCGGCGTCCGCCGAGCCGTCGTCGTCCTCAAAATTGTGAATTTTGGCGTCGTCACCACTGAGGCTCCTTCCGGACCAAGGCTGGCCGGCAGAGTCGGTAGCTCCACCGGCACCGGCCAAGGCGGCCGCTATGTGGCCGGGAAGCTCACGCCGGCCGTGGCCCTGATCGTCGTGCTGATGTCCGGCGTCGTGCTGATGTCCTGCGTTGTGGGGCATCAGCGGCGGCCGGCAACGTCCAGCGCCTCGGGCAGCGTGAAGGCACCGGCGTAGAGAGCCTTGCCTACGATCGCGCCTTCAACACCCAGCGGTACCAGTTCGCGCAGAACGCGCAGGTCTTCCAAGCTGGAAATACCGCCCGAAGCGACAACGGGCTTGCCGGTCTTCTCCACCATCTGGCGAAGGAGTTCCACGTTCGGGCCCTGAAGGGTTCCGTCCTTGGTGACGTCTGTGACAACGTAGCGGGCGCACCCAGCGTCCTCAAGGCGTGCCAGAACCTCCCAAAGGTCACCGCCCTCCTTGGTCCAACCGCGTCCGGCAAGAGTTGTCCCGCGGACGTCAAGCCCGACGGCGATCTTGTCACCAAAGCGGTCGATTGCCTTTCGGGTCCACTCCGGGTTCTCCAACGCTGCCGTTCCGAGATTCACGCGCGCGACGCCCAGCTCCAGCGCGCGCTCCAGGGATTCGTCGTCCCGCAAACCGCCGGAGAGTTCCACCTTGACGTTGAGCTGCGATACGACATCGCTGATCAGCGCGGCGTTGTTTCCGCGGCCGAAAGCAGCGTCCAGGTCAACCATGTGCACCCATTCGGCACCGGCGTCCTGCCAGTTCAAGGCTGCTTCCAGGGGCGTACCGTAGCTGGTTTCCGAGCCGGCTTCTCCCTGCAGGAGGCGGACTGCCTGGCCGTCAACGATGTCGACGGCGGGCAGGAGTTCCAGAACGGACTGGGCGGAGGTGGTCATGTGTGTCCTTGGAGTTCGAAGGTGACGCGGTTTGTTGAGCGACTGGTTTAGTTACCCAGCGTCAGGAGGTAGGCGGCCAACAGGGACATCCCGGCCAGCACATAGAAACAAATGGAAACCCAGCGCGGTTTTTTCTGCTGGTGGAAGGAGATACCCCCGCCAATCAGCAGGCCGGCGAGGGCCATCAGCAATACTGAGCCCCACATCTAGGCGGTATCGCTTCCGGATGCTTCCGGAGCGGGCTTACGGAGGCTGTCCACCCAGTTTCGCAGGAGCCGGGCTCCGGCATCGCCTGACTTCTCCGGGTGGAATTGGGTAGCGCAGAGTGGGCCGTTCTCGACAGCAGCAATGAAACGCGCACCATGTTCGGACCACGTGACCATGGGAGGAGCCATGCGGGGCTGGACGACGTCGAAGTTCCACTCCTGGACACCGTAGGAGTGCACAAAGTAGAAACGTTCCTGCTCAACGCCGGCGAACAGCTTTGAGCCCTCAGGTACGTCCACGGTGTTCCAGCCCATGTGCGGCACCACGGGAGCGGGAAGGAGTTCAACCTTGCCCGGCCACTCGGCCATACCCTCGGATTCGGTGCCGTGCTCTACACCGGCTTCGAAGAGGACCTGCAAGCCGACGCAGATGGCCAGCACAGGGCGGCCACCAGCAACCCGGCGTCCAATCATGCGGATGGCATCGACGGACTTGAGCTCCTTCATCACCGTCTCGTAGGCACCAACCCCGGGCACCACCAAGCCGTCAGCGTTAAGCACGTCCTCAGGCTTGGAGCTCAGAACAACGTGGGCGCCGGCGCGCTCAAGCGCACGGACGGCGGACCGTACGTTGCCCGATCCGTAGTCCAGCACAGTTACGGTGGGCTTGCCTTCGGGCGACTCCGGCTTCACGGATGCAGTGGCGTCAGCCACCGCTCCATTCTTCAGAAACTGGCCGCTCATAGTGCGCCCTTGGTGGAAGGGATGCCCTCCACGCGGGGATCGGATTCCACGGCTGCACGTAAAGCGCGGGCAAAAGCTTTGAACTGGGCCTCAACGATGTGGTGCGGGTCCCGGCCAGCCAAGACACTCATGTGCAGGCAGATTCCGGCATGCAACGTGATGGCTTCAAAAACGTGGCGTGTCAGCGAGCCCGTGAAGTGTCCACCGATCAGGTGGTACTCCTGCCCGGCCGGCTCACCACCGTGCACCAGGTAAGGACGCCCGGAAACATCCACGACGGCGTGCGCCAGCGCTTCATCCAAAGGAACAGTTGCTTCGCCGAAGCGACGGATGCCGGCCTTGTTGCCCAATGCCGTCCGCAGGACCTCGCCAAAAGTGATGGCGACATCTTCCACGGTGTGGTGCGCGTCGATGTGGGTGTCGCCCGTGGCCTTCACCGTCATGTCGATCAGGGAGTGCTTGCAGAGTGCCGTCAGCATGTGGTCGTAGAACGGAACCGAGGTACTGATGTCCGAGACACCGGAACCGTCCAGGTTGATCTCCACCAGGACTGAAGACTCGCTGGTGGTGCGCTCCATGCGCGCGGTGCGGGCAGCGGTCGGCGTGGCGCCGGTTTCGCTCATTGGGACGTCCTTATACACGGAGGGTGGATTGGGTCTATGGACAAGTTTAGGCGCGCTGCGGCGCCGTGCCGTCCAGAAGTGCTTCCAAGGCCTCAAGGAAGGCGGTGGTTTCCGGTTCGGTTCCGGCGGTAACACGCAAGTGCCCGGGGATGCCGACGTCGCGAATCAGCACACCGGCATCGAGCAGGCCCTGCCAAATCTTGTGCGGCTCCTCGAGGCCGCCAAAGAAGACGTAGTTGGAGTCGGAGGCCGAGGGCTTGAGGCCCATGCGAAGGAGCTCAGTCACAATCCGGTCGCGTTGTACCTTGATGTCCTCGACGTCGGCCATCAGGGCTTCGCGGTGGTTGAGCGCAGCCAGGGCCGTTGCCTGAGTGACGGCAGACAAGTGGTACGGAAGGCGGACCAGCCTGATGGCGTCTGTGACTTCCGGGGCTGCCGCCATGTAGCCGAGCCGGGCACCTGCAAGGGCGAACGCTTTGCTCATGGTGCGCGAGACGATCAACCGCTCGCGTCCTGGCAACAACGTCAAGGCGCTCGGAGTATTGTCGTGCGCGAACTCGTGATACGCCTCGTCCACGATCACGATGGCCTGGCTCGCTTCTCCGGCCTCGTAGACGGCTTCGACAACGTCCAAGCCCAACCCTGTACCGGTTGGGTTGTTCGGTGAGCACAGGAACACGATGTTGGCGCCCGTTTCCCGAACCTGCGCGGCGGCCGATTCGGCGTCCAGCCCGTAGTCGTCAGCACGCACTCCGCGGACATACTCCGTGTCCGTGCCACTCGCCAGAAGGGGGTACATGGAGTACGTGGGCGGGAAACCGAGCGCTTTGCGTCCCGGTCCACCAAATGCCTGGAGGATTTGCTGCAGGACTTCATTGGATCCGTTGGCGGCCCAGATGTTGTCCGGAGAAAGTTCGTGGCCAAGGTACTCGGCCAGCGCTTCCCGTAGTTCAGTGAACTCGCGGTCCGGATAGCGGTTCAGTCCTGTGGCCGCCGCGGCGACAGCCTCGGTGATGGCGGCCTGGACATCCGCGGGGACGCCATGAGTGTTTTCGTTGACGTTGAGCAGGATGGGGACGTCAAGCTGCGGTGCGCCATAGGGGCTCAGTCCACGCAGGTTGGTCCGGAGGGGAAGTCTGTCAAGTCGCTCAAGCTGGTCACTCACCATCACAGTTTAAGGGGCGGCCCGGACTGCCGACTAACTGTGACGCCGGGCGATCGGTTCCTTCGGACTGTGGACGACTCAGTTTGCAGGGACGAACAGCTGCTGACCGGGCAGAATGCGGCCGCCGCGGAGGTCGTTCAGCTGGATGATCTCCGCGATGACATCACGCGGGTCCCGCTCCGGAGCGGCGGCGCCGGCGATGCCCCAGAGGGATTGCCCCGGCTGGACGGTGACAGTGACTGCAACGGGCGGACGCAATTGGGACTGGGAGTCCGACGCCTTGGCCGGGGAGTTGATAAAACCGGCGAGGGTCAGCAGCGCCGCCACCAACAGCATTGCCGGGATGCCGAAGAAGACAATCCGTCCCCGCCGGGTCAGACGCAGGCGAGCGGGCGCCTGAGTGGTGCGGAATTCAGCGAACGTAGTGACTGCGGACATGAGCTGAGCCCTTCTGAGCTATTGCCAGGTTCCGGGGTGCCCGGAGCTTGGCGGCCAATTCTTTGCGTTCCCGTCCTCTGATCCCGGATGTTCGAACACTCTGTTCGAACATTCGGCTCCAGCATCAGGTTTATAGAACACATATTCGAACCTTGCTATGACATTTTTAGCACTTATCAACGAACGGTGTCGAGACTCGCTAGAACAAATGTTTGATAAACGCCTGTGCCTGCCCTACGTTTGAGTGAAGAAACAGCACTGTTTCAGTGGAACAGGAGGGTCTGACATTTTTTGCAGACCCAACGACCCCGGGCTCGCCTCGGGCGGAATGGAAAGGCATTGGCGAACATGGCAGCGAAAGCCACAGGCGGCGGGGCACCCCTGCGGAGCCAGCAGCCTCAGAAGAGTCCCAAGAGCCTGACTGTCCGGCAGAAAAAGATTCTGGAGACCATCCAACGGTCGGTCAACGACAACGGATACCCGCCCAGCATGCGCGAGATCGGTGACACCGTGGGTCTGGCCAGTTTGTCGAGCGTCACTCATCAGTTGTCCCAATTGGAGAAGCTTGGCTACCTCCGCAGGGATCCCAAGCGTCCCCGCGCCATGGAAGTCCTGATGCCGCTGACCCTTGATGGTGGCACCATTCCGGGCGTGGAAGCGCCCACCACCCTTCGCAGCGCGGGGGGCCTTGCCGTAACAGAGCTAGCCAGTGCCAGTGATACCGCCATGGTCCCGCTGGTGGGCCGGATCGCGGCCGGCGGACCGATCCTGGCTGACCAGACGGTGGAAGACGTGCTGGCGCTCCCCCGCCAGCTCGTGGGGCATGGCGAATTATTCATGCTGAAGGTGGCTGGCGATTCCATGATTGACGCCGCCATCTGTGACGGTGACTGGGTTGTGGTCCGCCGCCAGAATGACGCCATCAACGGCGACATCGTGGCAGCCCTGCTGGATGACGAAGCAACCGTAAAGACCTTCCGTCAGAGGGATGGCCATACGTGGCTGCTTCCGCAGAACACGCAGTACGAACCCATTCTGGGCGATCAAGCCACCATCATGGGCAAGGTAGTTTCGGTACTGCGCTCCCTTTAGGAGCCCTACGGGGCTTTAGCCGAGCCCAGGCGCTCCAGGACGCCACGGACCACTGCCCGGTCCGTCGTTGCCCAGAACGGCGGCAGGGCGGCACGCAGGAAGCCTCCGTAGCGTTCCGTCGAGAGCCGCGAGTCGAGCACTGCAACTACTCCTTTGTCTCCTGTTGAACGGATCAGGCGGCCAGCACCCTGCGCCAGTCGGATGGCAGCATGCGTAGCCGATACGGCCATAAAGCCATTTCCACCTGATTGCGCCACCGCACGTGAGCGCGCAGTCATGAGGGGATCATCGGGCCGCGGGAAGGGAATGCGGTCAATGACCACCAAGCGGCACGAGCCACCCGGAACATCTACGCCCTGCCACAGTGACATGGTCCCGAAGAGGCATGTGTCAGGCTCATCCGCGAACTGCTTCACGAGGGCCGCCATGGTGGATTCGCCTTGGCAGAGGATATCCACGTCCAGCCGGAGCCGCATGGCGTCGGCTGCTTCTTCGGCCGCACGCCGTGAGGAGAACAAACACAAGGCTCCCCCGCCGGAGGCACGGATGAGGTCTTCCAATTCGTCGAGCGCCTCGGGGGAAGTACCACGACCGGGTTTTGGGAGGTGCTTGGCCACATACAGGACACCCTGTTTGGGATAATCAAAGGGCGAACCCACATCGATCCCGGTCCAGCTCGGGGCACCGTCGCCGATGAGGCCGAGGCCACCTGCTGCCGGTTCGAAAGCCGAGCCGATGGCCAGCGTGGCGGAGGTCAGCACCACCGTGTGGCCGGCGAAGAGACCCTCGCGAAGCCGCCCGGCAACGCTGAGCGGGGCGATGTTGAGCAAGGCGGGAGCAGTCTCGTCCGGTTGGGAATAGCCCTGGTGCGGGTCGAACGTGCTGTTCCTGGAGAACCATACAACTTCGCGGTTCTCCTTGGCGGCCAGCATGCGTTCGCACAATTCCAGGATCAGCATGAGCCGTGAACGCGCCAACTGCCGTCCGCCGTCGACTGCGTTTGATGAATCTGTCTTCGAATCCGAGAGCGCAGCGCGCGTGGCCTCCCGCAACTGGTCCAGACAGTCGAGCTGTTCGTCGTTAAGGCCGTTGGGCAACAGCCCGTTGGGCACGCCGGCGATGGCCATATCCAAGCGCTCCGCGGCAGCGTTGAGCGCGTCCACTGTAATGGCCGTGTGTTTGCGTGCACTTGATGCCGCCGCGTGAACCATGGCCACCGACAACTGGCCTGAAACAGCACCGGTCACGCGGTCCTGAAGTTCATGCGCCTCGTCAACCACCACGACATCGTACTCAGGCAGCACGGCCAGGCCTTCAAAGGCACTGACGGCCAGCATTGCGTGGTTGGTGACCACAACGTCGGCTTCACCCGCCCGTGAGCGTGCCAGCTCGCTGAAGCACTCTTCTGCTACGGGACACTTCTGGGCGCCCAAGCACTCCATGGACGTCACGGATACCTGACGCCAGGCCCTGTCGGTGACCCCTGGCATGAGTTCATCGCGGTCTCCGGTAGCGGTCTTCTCAGCCCATTCCCGAAGACGGACTACTTCCTTACCCAGCTGTGATTGCGGACCGCCCATGGAAGCAGCAAAGTGGGGCACGCTGGTGTCCTCGCCGAGGGAGAACAGCTGCCCTTCGGAGGGCTCTTCGCTGGGGAACCCGCCTTCGAGCTTCTGCAGGCACACATAATTTGCCCTGCCCTTGACGAGCGCCACATTGACCGGGCGCTCAAGGGCAGGGTTGATGGTCTCCAGCAGCCTGGGAAGGTCCCGCCCAACGATTTGGGTTTGGAGTGCCAGGGTGGCGGTGGACACGAGAGTCGGTTTATCGCTGTCCATGGAATGGGCGATCAACGGAATCAGGTAAGCCAACGACTTACCTGTTCCCGTTCCCGCCTGGACCAGCAGGTGCTCCCCGGTCTCGATGGCCCGGGTGACGTGCTTGGCCATTTCGTGCTGGCCGGCACGGCTTTGTCCGCCCATGCCGGCAACAGCCCGATCCAACAGTTCGAGGGTGGTCTTCTCCCCCACCGATTCGACGGCGTCCGCCGCCACCTTCTCAACCATTACTGACGAATGACTCCAGTTCAGCGGCCAGGCCTTCGCGCACCATGACAACTACCCGGGTCCCGTTCTCCTCATGCTCAGTGCTGAGGATTTCCGAGTCGGAACTGTGCAATTTGCTGATCATTTCCCCGCGGTCGTAGGGAATGAGCAGTTCAAGGCGCACGCCGGGCCGGGGAATGGACCGGCTGATGTCTTCCAGCAGCTCCGCGATGCCCTGGCCCGTCCGGGTGGACACAACAGCATGGCGGGGCTCTTTCTGCTTGAGGCGCTCCACCACGAAGGGATCCGCGACGTCCACCTTGTTGAGGACGATGATCTCGGGAACCTTGCGGGCATCAACCTCGGTGAAAACGGCCCTTACCGCTGCAATCTGTCCCTCAGGATCGGGGTGCGATGCATCCACCACATGGAGGATCAAGTCCGCATCCGCAACTTCCTCCAGCGTGGAGCGGAAAGCCTCAATGAGCTGGGTTGGGAGTGAACGAACGAACCCAACGGTGTCTGCGAGTGTATAGCCGATGCCGTCCGGGGTTTGCGCCTTACGGACTGTGGGATCCAGGGTGGCGAACAGGGCGTTCTCCACCAGGACACCTGCGTCAGTCAGGCGGTTCAGCAGGGACGACTTCCCAGCGTTCGTGTACCCGGCGATGGCAACAGACGGAACCGCATTACGACGGCGGTTGGCACGCTTGGTCTCACGCGCAGGCTTCATCGCAGCGATTTCGCGACGCAACTTGGCCATGCGGGTGCGGATTCGGCGCCTATCAAGTTCGATCTTGGTTTCACCAGGACCACGCGAACCCATTCCAGCGCCTGCTCCACCCACCTGGCCACCGGCCTGGCGGGACATGGAGTCGCCCCAACCGCGAAGCCTCGGGAGCAGGTACTCGAGCTGTGCGAGCTCCACCTGCGCCTTGCCTTCGCGGCTCTTTGCGTGCTGGGCAAAGATATCCAGGATCAGCGTGGTGCGGTCAACTACCTTGACCTTCACAATGTCCTCCAGGCCGCGTCGCTGCGAGGGCGCGAGCTCAGTGTCCACAACCACAGTATCTGCGCCCGTGGCAGCGACGATGTCCTTGAGCTCCTGGGCCTTACCGGAACCAAGGAAGGTCCCGGGGTCCGGCTTCTGCCGGCGCTGAACCAAACCGTCCAACACCTCGGATCCGGCGGTCTCTGCAAGTGCCGCCAGCTCGCGGAGGGAGTTCTCAGCGTCCGCGAGAGTCCCCTCAGTCCACAGACCGGCCAGTACGACGCGCTCCAGGCGCAACTGCCGGTATTCGACCTCAGTGACGTCTTCAAGTTCGGTTGACAGTCCTGCGGTACGGCGAAGGGCGCGGCGTTCGGCCAAATCTTCCTGGTCGCCGTCGTAGATACTGTGTTCACGGTCCAGCGTGGAAATCGCCTGCGCCTTGCCGAACACACCGTTGGCGTCGTTGTCGTCGGATGCCTGCGCAGGTACATCCTTGGAAAGAATCCGGTCGATGACGGCCTGGATTTGTTCAGGACTCATGTCCTGGGCGTCGGAATCGGATCCGGAGTGCTTCTGGGTGGTCATGGTCTCCTTAGACTGTTCGGCAATTCCAGAATAGTGCGGTTTCGTGCTCGATGGGGCGCTATTCGCGCTGGGCTGACGGACATCGGCCAAAAGGGCCTCCTGTGTACTGGGCAGTCGGTGCCTTTCGGAGGCAGGGGCTGCTGGAATGTGGCGTGATTGACTCCGCGGGGAGGATCCTTTGGCCAACGTGAGGATGCTCTGCCCGCCCTACGCGTTTAGCCGGATGGATACAGCTGTCCACTAGGGTGCGGAGCGGAATCTTCAGAGCGTCCGGCTCCAAATTCTGGAGTTGCCGGACTGAGCCAGTGGGACCTGCCGGGCGGAAAAGCCGGCCGGGCTGAAATGCCAAGCGGGCCTGCGTCGCGGGCGGTACCGTCAAACGCCGGATGACTCCGGTGTTTGTGGGCTGATTACTCGAAGATCAAGAACATGCGTTCCACTTTAGCAGCCATTGTCAAACCTGCTGCGGAACGAGGCAGTTTCCCAAGCCGACGATAGCCAACTAATCTGGCAAATTATGGAGTCTGCACACTATTTCACTGCCCAACCTGCCGGACCATTCACCCGCAAGCCACTCACTGTGGAACTCGCAGGAGCCACACGCCAGCTGCAGACCTCGTCGGGAATCTTCAGTCCCGACGGCGTGGACAAAGGCACGGCAGTACTTTTCTCCGAGGTTCCACCGCCGTCACCGAAGGGCCACCTGCTGGACATCGGCTGCGGCTGGGGTCCGATTGCCCTCACCTTGGGGCTGATGGCACCACATGCCAAGGTCCATGCGGTGGATGTGAATGAGCGTTGCATCACGCTGACCAACGAGAATGCGGCGGCGCTCGGACTCACCAACGTCACTGCCAGCCTCCCGCACGAGGTAGACCCCGCCGTCGAGTTCGACACCATCTGGTCCAACCCGCCCATCCGCATCGGAAAAGACGAATTGCATACCCTCCTGCTGACGTGGCTGCCCCGGCTGGCGCCGGGCGGTAACGCCTGGTTGGTTGTCCAGAAGAACCTGGGCTCCGATTCCCTCCAGCGGTGGCTGGCCACCGAGCTGGACAGCTCCTACACGGTCTCCCGTGAGAGCACATCCAAGACGTTCAGGATCATCCGTGTCAGGAAAGCGTCCCAGTAGCCACGATGACGGCTGGGCCACTAAGTTCAACGTGCTCGCGGCCTCCCGCACCAGGGAAGAACTTCACACCTACGACGCCGCCCGGTACCTTCACGTGCCAGTCGTTGGGAGCCGTATCACCCGCCCAGTGACGAATCGCGACGGCGGCGGCGCAGGCGCCTGTGCCGCAGGATTGTGTCTCCCCCACGCCGCGCTCGTGAACGCGCATGGTGATGGTTCCTACGCCGTCCTCCACCAGGGGCTCGGCGGGAACCACGAACTCAACATTGGTTCCGTTTGCGGGCTTGGGATCCACCACGGGGGCCTTGAACAATTGTGTGGCTGAAAGCTCGCTGACTTCTGCGAGGGCAACTACCGTGTGGGGGTTGCCCATACTGACTGACAGACCGGGCCTTGCCACTTCCAGGCCGTCGGCGCTTACCAGCGCATCCATGGCCTTGCTGGTGGCCTCCTGGGGGAAGATGAACTCCCATGGGCCCATATCCACGGCATAACCGTTGACTGTTCTTACAACCTTTTTGACGCCGCCACGAGTGCCGATGGTGAGCGTCTGACCGGGCCCCAGGTTCACCAGGTTCTCCGCAATCAGGAAATGGACGAAAACGCGTACGCCATTGCCGCACATTTCGGACAGCGAACCATCTCCGTTGCGATAATCCATGAACCACTCGGCTTCGGGATCCTGCTCAAGGGCGACACGACCTTCAGGGAGAAAACGGGAAGGAACTGCCCGGATGAGGCCGTCACCCCCGATGCCCACATGGCGGTCGCACAACTGCGCGACCTGCTCGGCCGTGATCTCGTGGGCGTCACCGGGATCAGCGATGAGGACAAAATCATTGCCCGTTCCGTGACCCTTGGAGAACTCCAGCCCGGCGAGGCTGGAAAGTGGCACTGGAGCACCGGCAGTTGCGGGCTGCGGGGCGGGAACTGCGGCGGTTTCGTCCATGGATCTAGGCTACCTGCCACGGCTCTTTGGCCAGAAATTGCAGCGGTTAGGTCGTGGGCGCGCTGGCCCCATTGACAGCATTGGCTGCCTTAGCCACAAGCTCCGGATCCTGCCAGTCGAGCCAAGTGATTCGTGGATCGGCCCGGAACCATGTCAGCTGGCGCCGCGCAAATTGCCTGGTTGCCACGATGGTTTCCTCGGCGGCGGCATCCGCAGTCATCCCGCCGTCCAGGACCTTCAGGAATTGGGCGTATCCTAAAGCGCGCGAAGCTGTCTTGCCGCTCCTCAAACCGACGGCGTCGAGTCGTTCGACTTCCTGTTGGAGTCCTGCATCTACCATCCGATGCACCCTCAGTCCCAGACGTTCCCGCAGTTGCTCCCGATCGACCTCGAGACCGATCTGAAGTGCTGGCTGGAAATACTCGCGCTGTGGCATGAACGAGCTGAAAGGGCGGCCAGTGAGACCGTGCACTTCCAATGCCCGGATCACTCGTCGTGCGTCTCCAAGGCGGGCAGCCGAGACGGGATCGACTTCCTCGAGGCGGGCCCGCAACGGCGCAAGCCCTTTGGTTTCGCATTCTTCTTCCAGCTGCCTGCGGAGCACGGGATCGGTACCCGGGAATTCCAGCACATCCAGTGCCGCCCGCACATATAGCCCGGATCCGCCCACAAGGATGGCGCGCTTTCCCCGTGAATGGATATCATGGATGGCCGCGCGGCATTCATTTTGGAAGTCGGCCACACTGGCTTCCTGCGTGACGTCCATGGTGTCCAACAAATGGTGTGGCACACCTCTGCGCTCTTCCACTGTGATCTTGGCAGTTCCAATATCCATGCCACGGTAGAACTGCAAGGCGTCGGCGTTGATCACCTCGCCGTTCAGGGCCAGAGCGAGGTTGACGCCCAGATCCGACTTACCGGAACCTGTGGGACCAACAACGGCGATGACAGGCTGGCGGGGTTCCGAACTGGCAAACGACATGCTGTCCTGGCTCACGGGCCTAGGCGCGGCGAACCGGCAAGGCCGGCATGCCCAACGCCACGCCCGTCTTGCCTGACGCCGATCCTGCAGCCGGGACGCCGCACGAATCAGCCTGCGAGCGATCCCAGGCATCGCCTGCACGGGAGCGGCGCAAGAGGTAATCCTCTGTTGTTGCCGGGTCAGCTACAAGATGGAAGGCAGCGGCCTCGGTAATGGTCACGGTGACGAAGTCACCCGGCCGCGGGGTCTCAGCTCCGACCGGCACGGAGAAGTGCACCAGCCTTTGGTCCTTCGAACGGCCGGACAACCGGTGTGTTTCGCCGGCTTTCCGCCCTGACTGCGCTGTAACCAGGACTTCAACTTTCCGCCTCAGCTGCTTGGCGTTCTCTTCTGCGGCAATACGGTCCTGTAGGGCCGTGAGGCGTTCGTAGCGCTCCTGCACCACGGCCTTGGGGAGTTGCTCTGGAAGGTCTGCAGCCGGCGTGCCGGGCCGCTTGGAGTACTGGAACGTGAAGGCGGAGGCAAACCGCGACTTCTCCACGACATCCAAGGTCGCTTGGAAGTCTTCTTCGGTTTCACCGGGGAACCCGACGATGATGTCGGTAGTGATGGCAGCATGCGGGATGCGTTCCCGCACTTTGTCCAGAATTCCCAGGAATTTGCTGGAACGGTACGAACGGCGCATGTCTTTCAGTACCTTGTCCGAGCCGGACTGCAGTGGCATATGCAACTGGGGCATGGCGTTGTGTGTTTCGGCCATGGCGTCAATGACATCATCCGTGAATGCGGCCGGGTGGGGGCTGGTGAAACGAACACGTTCCAGGCCTTCGATTTCACCGCATGCGCGGAGGAGTTTGGAGAACGCCTGGCGGTCACCAAATTCCACACCGTAGGAATTCACATTCTGGCCAAGCAACGTGACTTCCACAGCCCCGTCATCCACGAGAGCCTGAATTTCCGCCAGAATCTCGCCGGGACGCCGGTCTTTCTCCTTGCCACGAAGCGAGGGCACGATGCAGAACGTGCAGGTGTTGTTGCAACCCACGGAGATTGACACCCAACCTGCATACACCGAGTCTCGCTTGGTGGGGAGCGTTGACGGGAACACATCCAAGGATTCGAGAATCTCGAGTTGCGCCTCATTGTTGTGCCGGGCGCGGTTCAGCAGGGCCGGCAGCGCTCCCACGTTGTGCGTTCCAAACACGGCGTCCACCCACGGCGCCTTCTTCACAATGGTTTCCCGGTCCTTCTGGGCCAGGCAGCCACCAACAGCAATCTGCATTCCGGGGTTTGCTTCCTTGACCTGCCGAAGCTGGCCAAGGTTTCCATAGAGTTTGTTGTCTGCGTTCTCCCGGACAGCGCATGTGTTGAAGACCACGACGTCGGCCACTTCACCTTCAGCGGCCACATAACCGGCTTCTTCGAGGAGTCCCGCCATGCGCTCTGAATCATGGACGTTCATCTGGCAGCCGAAAGTACGAACCTGATAGGTCCTGGGCTCGGCAGAAGGAGTGGCGGCAGCTGTTGGGGAGGGAATGGTCAAACTCACTACTCAAGGGTACCGGCTTCTGCCAAAACCTCACCGACGATCCTGAACGCCATGGAGGGGGCGTACCCCTTGCGGGCCAACATTGATGCAAGCCGGCGCGTGTACTTGTCCCGCTCTGCCCGATCTGACAGATCCATGCTGGGCCGCAGTTTGCGCTGAACGAGCTCCCGGGCAGCCGATTCCTCGTCCTGGTCGCTGAGTTGCGACAGGGCTTCCTCTGCCGCATCCAGCTCTATGCCTTTGTCTGCCAGTTCCCGACGAATGGCGCCTTTGGCAAGCTTCTTGCTCTGCGAACGGCTGCGGACCCACATCCTGGCGAACTCAGCATCATCGATCAACTGAACTTCTTCGAAGCGGTCCAGAACTGCCTCCGCCACGTGCTCGGGAACGTTCCGTTCAGCGAGTTTCCGGGACAGTTGCAGCCGGCTCCGCGGCGCCATCGTCAACTGCCTCAGGACGATGGCACGCGCCACGGATTCGGGATCAGGTTCGGGATCGGCCGCAACGGAAGAATCCGGCTCCGGCCCTCTCCTAGCCGTCAACGGCCTTCAGCTTCGGGGAATCTTCTTCAGTCTTTACAACGCCCACGCCAAGCTTTTCCTTGATGAGGCGCTCCAGTTCCTGGGCGAGCTCAGGGTTGTCACGCAGGAATCGACGCGAGTTCTCCATGCCCTGGCCCAGCTGATCGCCGTCATACGTGAACCACGAGCCCGACTTCTTGATGATGCCGTGCTCCACACCCATGTCAATGATGCCTCCCTCACGGGAGATGCCCTGACCGTAGATGATGTCGAACTCGGCGATCTTGAACGGCGGAGCCATCTTGTTCTTGACGATCTTTGCCTTGGTGCGGTTACCGACGGAGTCAGCACCCTCCTTGAGGGTCTGGATGCGTCGAACGTCGATTCGCACTGAGGCGTAGAACTTCAAGGCCTTGCCACCGGTGGTTGTTTCCGGGGATCCAAAGAACACACCGATCTTTTCACGCAACTGGTTGATGAAAATGGCGGTGGTCTTGGTTTGACTCAGGCGGCCCGTGATCTTACGCAGGGCCTGGCTCATGAGTCGAGCCTGGAGGCCAACGTGGGAATCGCCCATTTCGCCTTCGATTTCGGCACGGGGTACCAAGGCAGCTACGGAGTCAATGACCACGATGTCCAGCGAGCCGGAGCCCACCAGCATGTCCATGATCTCCAATGCCTGCTCACCGGTGTCCGGCTGGGAAACCAAGAGTGCATCCGTGTCCACGCCAAGCTTGGCGGCGTAGTCCGGGTCAAGTGCATGCTCGGCGTCAATGAACGCTGCGATGCCACCTGCGCGCTGTGCGTTGGCAACAGCATGAAGGGCCACGGTGGTCTTACCCGAGGATTCCGGACCATAGATTTCCACCACGCGCCCCCGGGGCAGGCCGCCAATGCCAAGGGCGACATCCAATGCAATGGAGCCTGTCGGAATGACCTCAATCGGGGCGCGGGTGTCATCACCCAGGCGCATGATGGAGCCTTTGCCGAACTGCTTGTCGATCTGGGCAAGCGCTGCTTCGAGCGCCTTTTCACGATCCGGGGTTGCCGCCATGGTTCACACCTCTGATGCTTTCTCGCTGTGGAGTGGCCCGAAAGGCCGCTTTCCTGTCATGTCTGACGCTATTACGGTGCTCTGACATTTTTAGTAGCCGGCACCGGCTATGTGGATAACCCGGGCTGCCGGAAGCTCTGGAATGCGTCTTTCGAGATCAATTTTCCTCTCACAGGAGCATATCCCCATCCGAACAGATATTCGAACAATGTTCCGGCGTGTCCCACCTCGGACGGCAGTCCGCATCGCATGCCGGAGTTCAGTTGGAAGCCGGCTTGATGTCCTTGCCCAGCCTGCGTTCGGGGGGAACGTCCTGGACCTCGCACACGGCCAACCAGACTTCGCGGGGTTGGTGGCCGGAGGCCAAAGCCTCTACGGCAGTTCGCCCGCCAACGCCGGCGAGTACCAGGGAGTTGGCCAGGACCCGGGAGTAGCCTGCCCCGAATTCGTCGTCCATTAATCGCCAAAAGTCACTTGCCCTCACGGATAGAGTCTCTCATGGCGCCGGACTCTAGAATGGTTGCCATGAGCAATCCTCTCCAGAGCACGCCAAGTCCGGCCGTGCCAGGCGACGCCGCGGACGACGCCCTCCAGCAGGTGGAACACCAGCTGAGCCTGCTCTGGCGCCGCGCCCGTTCCATCTCGCATCAGTTGTCACGCCAGGTACATCCGGACATGGAACCGGCCGCCTATGGGCTCCTCACGGTCATCCGCAGGGAAGGTCCCATCCGACTCACCGACCTCGCCACCTGCATCGGAGTGGGCAAGCCTTCCGTGAGCCGCCAGATTGCCTTCCTGGAAAGCATCGGCCTCGTCTACAAGGAAGCCGATCCCCAGGACGGCAGGGCGCAGTCCATCCGTTTGACGGAAAAGGGCGAAGAGAAGATGCACCAGGTTCAAGATGCCCGCAGGCAGGTCTTCCGTGAACGGCTCGGCGAATGGCCCCTCGAGGATGTCCAGACACTTGCTGACTACATGGGCCGCCTCAACGCCATTTACGGGGACGGCGTGCTTAACGTGAAGGAACCGGAGATCGACGTCGAGGACAAGCCCGCAGGCGTTTGAGCAGCACCCGCCGCAACCGACACCCCAAATTCAACGAAAAAGGTCCCCAGCCTGAGGCTGGGGACCTTTTCCATGGTTTTGCTGGAACGCTTACCGGGCTCCGGAGAGCATTCCTTGCGGGAAATCATCCGTGAGGTCCAGATCGCGACCGTAACGCTGGGAGAATTCCTGCGGAACGGTGTCCGGAACTGCAACACCTTCTGCGACGGCCACGCGATCGCTGACTTCGCGAAGCATGTGGGACAACGGAACATCCAGGGCTGTGCAGATAGAGGACAGGAGCTCGGAAGAAGCCTCCTTCTGGCCGCGTTCAACTTCACTCAAGTAACCAAGTGAGACGCGGGCGCTGTGCGAAACCTCGCGGAGGGTACGGCCCTGACGCTGGCGGACATCGCGCAGTACATCACCGATCTCGTGGCGTAGTACAACCATTTTGCGCTCCTTCTGTTCGCTCTGTGCCTGATCAGCCAAGCCCACATCCTTCCAGCGGACAACGCCGTTCACGGATACGGGCTGCTTTACCATCTGTATCGCCTTGCTCCCTCATTCATCCGGTTCGCTGGCTGGCGGACCGGGTTGGTTTTTACATCCTAGGCGCCCCGGCTCTTCCGAAGCGACACAATGACACAACTATTGGCAATCAGTTTTTGTTCCCGACTACTTTACGAACGGTAACCAACGTCACTCAGTGCAGCAAGCAGACGCGCCAAGGCGGCCTCACAGGCCTGCTCCCTGATGGACTGCCTGTCCCCCGAAAAACTGTACTCAAACGATTCGGTTCCGGATCTGCCGGCTATTCCGATGAACACGGTTCCTACTGCTTTGCCGTCGTGGGGCTCGGGTCCCGCCACACCCGTGGTGGAAATCCCGAGATCGGCGCCGCAGACGCGCCGGGCGCCGTCGGCCATTGCCTCGGCCACCTGCCCGTCCACTGAGCCGGCGTCCGCAAGTAGTTCCTGCGGAACTCCCAGCACACCGGCCTTCACTGAGTTCTGGTAGGCAATCACGCCGCCTTGCAGCATCCCTGATGCTCCCGGTGTGTTGGCCAGCGTTGCCGCCACCATCCCGGCTGTCAGTGACTCGGCTGTAGCCACAGTGAGCTTGTTACCGATGGCAATAGCGACTGCCGCCGTCGCCGTTTGCGCGGCGGCGGAAGCGCCGTCATTCAGCGTCATGCACGCCGCCCGGCCGCGCGAAGCTTCAGCGCTTGGATGACATATTCGACGCCGGTCCACAAGGTGATGGCCAGCGCCACCATCATCACCCAGAAGGCGACGTCGCCCAGCCAGGGAACGATCGCCTTCAGCGGCAGGATGTAGAGGAATATGGCTACGGTCTGGATTACTGTCTTCAGCTTGCCACCGCGGGAAGCCGGCATGACGCCGTACTTGATAACGACGAACCGAAGAGCGGTAATCCCCCACTCCCGCACCAGGATGAGGATGGTGACCCACCAGGGCAACTCTCCCAGGATGGATAGGAGAACCAGCGCGGAACCGATAAGCAGCTTGTCGGCGATGGGATCGGCAATCTTGCCGAAATTGGTGATCAGGCCCCGCGCCCTGGCGATGTCGCCGTCGAGCTTGTCCGTATAGATGGCCACCGCGAAGGCGACAACAGCCGCCCAGCGCCAGATCCCGTACTCGCCGTCGTCGGCCACAAGGAACCATACGAAGAACGGAACCAGGACGATGCGGAGCATCGTCAGGATGTTGGGCAGGTTCCAGACGTCGGAGCTGCTGGAAGTCGCGTTATCACCCTCGGCTGTAGTCACCCCACAAGGCTACCTTCTTTAGGCTACCTTCCCGTGAGCGACCAGGCGTCTTCTCCGCCCTCTTCGTCGTCGTTCGGGCCGTCCGCGCCGTCGTAGTATTCGATGGCTTGCGTCCGGTTGTCCAGGTCCGCCTGGACAAGGTCTTCGGCATAACCTCCGACGGCGATGTTCGAGTTCGCGTTGTCGCTCAGGGCCGCAGTGTGCGCGTCGGGCGCCGCGGGTGACTCCTGCCCCTTCATCGCGGCAAGCACCGCACCGAGGTCATCGGGCTTGACCAGGACGTCGCGCGCCTTGGAGCCCTCCGAAGGACCAACAACGCCACGGGACTCGAGGAGGTCCATAAGGCGGCCGGCCTTGGCGAATCCCACACGAAGCTTTCGCTGGAGCATGGACGTTGAGCCGAACTGCGTGGTCACCACAAGCTCTGTTGCCTGGAGCAGGACCTCGAGGTCGTCCCCAATGTCGTCGTCGATCTGCTTCTTGGGTGCCTCGGCAGCGACGTCGTCGCGGTAGACGGCCTGCAGCTGTCCCTTGACGTGCTCCACGACCTTATGGATCTCGGATTCGGTAACCCAGGCACCTTGGACACGCATGGCCTTGGAAGCACCCATCGGAAGGAACAGGGCGTCACCCTGTCCAATGAGCTTTTCAGCGCCAGGCTGGTCCAGCACAACACGGGAGTCAGTTACGGAAGACGTAGCAAACGCCATACGGGACGGGACGTTCGCCTTGATCAGACCGGTCACAACGTCCACGGACGGGCGCTGCGTTGCAAGTACCAGGTGGATACCGGCGGCACGTGCCAGCTGGGTGATGCGGACAATCGAGTCTTCAACATCCCGCGGGGCCACCATCATGAGATCGGCGAGCTCGTCAACGATCACCAGCAGGTACGGGTATGGCTTCATGACGCGCTTGGAATCCAACGGCGGGACAACCTTGCCTGCCCTGACCGCTTTGTTGAAGTCGTCGATGTGCTTATAGCCGTAGTTTGCGAGGTCGTCGTAGCGGGCATCCATCTCGCGAACCACCCATTGCAAGGCTTCGGCGGCCTTCTTGGGGTTGGTGATGATGGGCGTAATGAGGTGCGGTACGCCCTCGTAAGCCGTGAGTTCCACGCGTTTGGGGTCCACCATGACCATGCGCACTTCATCCGGTGTGGCGCGCATGAGGATGGAGGTGATCATGGAGTTCACGAAGCTCGACTTACCAGCACCGGTGGCACCGGCGACGAGCAAGTGGGGCATCTTGGCGAGGTTGGCCACCACGTAGCCACCCTCAACGTCCTTGCCGACACCCATGACCATGGGGTGGTCGGTCCGGCGTGCGTTCTGGCTGCGCAGCACATCGCCCAGCGACACGGTCTCGCGGTCTGTGTTGGGAATCTCGATGCCGATGGCGGACTTGCCGGGAATCGGGCTCAGGATGCGGACATCACTGGACGCCACGGCGTAAGAGATGTTCTTGGACAGGGCGGTGACGCGCTCCACCTTGGTACCCGGAGACAACTCGATCTCATAGCGGGTCACAGTGGGACCGCGGCTGAAGCCCGTCACAGCTGCCTCGACGTTGAACTGCGTGAGGGTGTCCGTCAGTGCGGCGACGACGGCGTCGTTGGCTTCCGTGCGCTCCTTCGGAATGGATCCGGGCGTCAGGTAGTCCGATGCCGGCAGGGTGTAGGTGACATCGCCTGCCAGGGACAGTTGCTCCGTGCGCTGCGGGATGGGTGTCTGTGGGAGGGGCGCCCCTGCGGGCTTCGCCGGAACGTGGACTACGGGAGCCGCGGGTTCGGTCATCTCCGGAGTAAGGATCGGAATGGCTTCGGTGGGGTTCTCGATCCCAGGCGTGGCGCCCAGGCCTTGGGCGGCCTTGATCTTCCCGACGGCGATCTCTGCCTGCGTTGGACGACGTACACCCGGCGGAACGCGCGGTGCGGACGCACCTGGAGTTTCGTCGTCGTCGACTATTGCATGCTCGAAGGCCTCGTCCCCGACGTAACCCTCCAAGCTCGTATCTGTTTCCTCATCCTTGCCAAAGAAGCGCATACGCTTCTTCTTCCTGGGCTTGGCGGCAGCGTCGTTTTCATACAGGTAGCTGCGGTCGTGGGCGTCCTTGCCGGACTCGTCCATAAGGTCAACGCCCATAAGGTGTTCATAGGCACCCCTGATCCGGGACGGAATGGCACCAAACGGCGTGGCCGTGACGATCAACACGGACACGAACGCCAACAGCCCATAGAGGACTACGGGAACAGCCACGTGGATTGCAGCCAGAGGTGCGGCTGCGAGGAAGCCCAGCATTCCACCGGCCTTGCGCAGGCCGTCGAAGCCTTCTGCAACGGTGGGGAGGCCACCAATGACATGGGCCAGGCCCGAACCGGCCAGGGTCATGATCATGAAGCCGATGCCTACGCGGTTGTTCCCACGGCCGTCCTGTGGCTTTCGGAAAAGCCGGAAAGCACAGACGAACAGCATGAAGGGCAGGATCAGGGACATCCAACCGAACGTGCCGTTGACCACGCTGTAAACCATGTCCGGGAGCCACCCGGTAAGACCCCACCAGGCGAAGGTGGCGATCGCGATGCCCAACACCAAATTGAACAGGGCTGCACCATCCCGGCGATCGTCGGGGTGGAGATCGCTGACGTCATAACCGATTCGCCGGACCCCGGCGCCTACCACATGGCCGATCCCCTGCCAGAAACCTGAGAGCATCCGCAGCGGCAGCGGAGCCTGGGGCTCGACGGCGGCCGTTTGCTTGGTACGGGCAGTGCTGCCACGACCGCTCTTGGTCGCGGCTGCGCTGCTTTTCGAAGCAGCTCCGCTGGTTTTGGATGCGGCTGTGCTCCGGCCTGTGCCGCCGGATTTACTGCTGGAGCTGCCTCGTGGCGTGGAGGTAGTACGGGTCGCCATAAGTGCCACGCTACCCCAAGGGGGCCCGAAATCCGCGGATTTCAGGCCCCCTTGGGCATGCATGTTGCTGGCTGGCTACGCTTCCAGGACTACCGGGATGATCATGGGACGGCGGCGAAGCTTGCGGTTCACCCACGTGCCGATAATCCTGCGGACCACCTGCTGCAACTGGTGGTTGGTGTGATCAGTGTGGTTAAGAACAGCTTCTTCGAGCGCGGCGTTGATCTTGGGAATGATCTCGTCAAAGACGGAGTCATCCTCGGCCACACCACGGGCGTGGATCTCCGGGCCGGACACGATCTTGCCGGTGGTGCGGCTGATGACCGTAATGACGGAAATGAAGCCCTCATCCCCCAGGACGCGACGATCCTTGAGGTCGGCATCGGTGATTTCGCCCACGCTGGAACCGTCGACGTAGACGAAACCGACTTCCACCTGGCCGACGACATTCGCTTTGTGGTCCTTGAGGTCGATAACTGTGCCGTTGTCGCTCAGGATGATGCCCTCGGACGGAACGCCCGATTCGAGCGCGATGTTGCCATTGGCAATCAGATGGCGGGTTTCGCCGTGGACGGGCATCGCGTTCAGGGGCTCGAGGATGTTGTAGCAATAGAGCAGTTCACCGGCCGCTGCGTGCCCGGACACGTGAACCTTTGCAGTGCCCTTGTGGATCACATCGGCACCGAGCTTGAGCAGGCCGTTGATGATACGGAAAACGGCGTTCTCGTTGCCCGGGATGAGGCTGGAGGCAAGGATCACCGTATCGCCCTTGCCCACGATCACACGGTGGTCACCGTTGGCCATGCGGGAAAGTGCAGCCATTGGCTCACCCTGCGAACCGGTGGACATGAGGACCACGCGGTCATCAGGCATGTTATCGATGTTCTTGATATCCACCAGGATGCCTTCGGGGACATCGAGGTATCCGAGCTTGGCTGCGATGGCCATGTTGCGGACCATGGAACGGCCTACGAATGCCACCTTGCGGCCATGCTTGGCTGCCGCATCCAGAACCTGCTGGACGCGGTGCACGTGTGACGAGAAGGAAGCCACGATGATGCGCTTCCGAGCCTGTCCGAACAATCGGTCCAAGGTGGGGCCGATTTCCTTCTCGGCAGTGGTGAAGCCCGGTACGTCCGCGTTGGTGGAGTCTGCCATGAACAGGTCCACGCCTTCTTCACCCAAGCGGGCGAAGTGCCGGAGGTCCGTGATACGGCCGTCAAGCGGCAGCTGATCCATCTTGAAGTCGCCTGTGTGAAGGACATTTCCACCCTCTGTGCGGATGAAGACGGCCAGCGCATCCGGAATGGAATGGTTGACGGCAACGAACTCGCACTCGAAAGGGCCGAACTGCTCCACCTGCCCCTCCGTCACTGTCAGCGTGTACGGCTTGATCCGGTGTTCCTGAAGCTTGGCTTCCACCAGGGCAAGGGTCAGCTGGGATCCGATCAGGGGAATGTCAGCCTTAAGGCGCAGGAGGTAGGGAACAGCGCCAATGTGGTCCTCGTGGCCGTGGGTCAACACGACGCCAACGATGTCCTGCAGGCGGTCCTCAATGTAGGAGAAATCAGGCAGGATCAAGTCAACGCCGGGCTGGGTCTCCTCGGGGAAGAGCACGCCACAGTCAACCACCAGCAGTTTGCCGTCGATTTCGAAGACCGCCATGTTGCGGCCAATCTCTCCCAGTCCACCGAGCGGGACAATCCGCAGCGTGCCTTTCGGCAGTTTCGGCGGAGTAACCAGTCCGGGAAGGGCGGTTTGGGTCATGTTTTGCTACTTTCCGGCGGAACCGTCCTGGACGTCGAAGTCCATTCCGGCTTCTGCCAAATCCCCGCGGATGATTTCGATCTCGGCCGCGTCCGGCTCCACGAGGGGCAAACGGACAACCGAGTTGGGCAGGACTCCCTGCCACTTGAGAATCTGCTTGGCGGCTACAGCGCCTTGGACCCGCGTCATGGTTGCGCGAATGACGGGTTCCAGTTCAAAGTTGATGGCCCTTGCCTTGGTGAGGTCGCTGGCGTTGACGGCATCGATAAGCTCACGGAAGCGGCGTGTTGCGACGTGGGTGGTAACGCCCACCAGGCCGACGGCGCCCAGCGCCATCCACTGCAGCGTCAATCCGTCATCACCGGAGTAGAAGAGCAGGTCCGTCTCAGCCATGACCCGCGTTGCGGCAGCGAAGTCCGCTTTGGCGTCCTTGACGGCCACGATGTTCTGGTGTTTCGCAAGCGCAATCATGGTCTCGGGAGCGATCGCAATGGAGGAACGGCCCGGAATGTCGTAGAGCATAACGGGCAGGTCCGTGGCCGACGCAATCGTCTCGAAGTGCGCGCGAACGCCTGCCTGGCTGGGCTTGTTGTAGTACGGGGTGACGATCAGCAGACCATCGACGCCCAGTTCTGCCGCACGCTGTGAGAGGTGCACGGAGTGGGCGGTGTCGTTAGTGCCGGTCCCGGCGATGATGGCAGCTTTGCCGCCAACGGCCTCTTTGACAGCCCGGAACATACCGAGGTTCTCATCGTCCGTGAGGGTTGAGGTCTCTCCAGTGGTACCGGTGACCACGAGTCCATCGCAACCGTCCTGAACGAGCTTTTCCGCCAGGGCTGCAGCCTGGTCATAGTCCACCTTGCCGTCCTCAGTGAACGGGGTGACCATGGCGGTCAGCAGGGTACCAAGGGCGGGAACGGGGGCGCGCAAGTCAGACATACGAAAAACGTTACCCTGTGAGAGGCGTGTTGGAAGAATGGGTCCCGCGTGATGGTCCTCATTCACCGGCGGTGGACCTCACCCTGCCATCCTATTCGGCGGATATCACGCGGGTTTCGGTGCCGTCGCGGGCTCCTCCGCACAGTAGCGCGCCACAGCCCGGTCCTTGAGTTGCTCCGCCCACGCCACCAGACGCTGCGAGGCCCGGACGTATTCGAAGAGTTCAAGGGGCGTCAACGATCCCAGGTCCGTCTCGGATAACCGGCGGGCCAGCTCGGCTCCCGGAGTCTGCTCAGCCAGGGCGGTACCTTCGCGGCGCCACTGGGTGTCTTCCGGAGGCTCGCCGGCCACGAGCTGACTGAACAGGAAATCGACGACGCCGGGGCTCATCGCTTTCATGGGTCCTTGAAGGCCTTCCGGCGGCTTTGGAACATCGTTCATGCGGCAATGCTATTCGAACATATATTCGAATTCAAGGGGTTTGTGTCACATCACAGATGCCGCACAGAGCCTTATGAGACGATCGCTGCATGACTTCGCAAGAGACGGCCCCGATGCGAAAAGCACCCGGCGGCCGACCGATCTCCTCCCGGCTTACCGGGATAGATGCTGCCAGGGGTGCGGCATTGTTGGGAATGATGGCCACTCACGTGATGCCGACGTTCGGACCTTCCCCACAATGGGAGCCAACGTTTGTGGGGCTGATGTTCTCAGGCCGATCCGCCGCCCTTTTCGCCGTGCTTGCCGGTATTGGGCTGGCGCTAAGCACAGGCAAGCAGGAGCCCAGGAACGGCACCGAACTGTGGGCGGCACGAGGTGGTGTTGCCATGCGCGCCTTGGTGATCGCCGTCGTCGGGCTCATGCTGGGCGGCCTGGATGTGAACATCGCCATCATCCTGGTTCACTACGCCGTCCTGTTCCTGTGCATCCTGCCGTTCCTTGGACTCCGACTCAAGGCGCTCTGCTGTTGGGCGCTTGGCTGGGTCCTGCTGTCCCCGTTGTTGGCGTATCTGGTACGGCCTCTACTACTGGAAGCGAACCCTCCCTTGACATTGGGTCACAACCCCAACTGGGAGGATTTCGGGACGCCTGGACGCCTCGTCGCCGACCTCTTCTTCACCGGGTATTACCCCGTCTTCCAGTGGATCTCGTACCTGCTGATCGGATTGGTGATCGGACGGTTGGCGCTGACGACGGCGAGGATTCAGGTTCTGTTGCTCACTTGCGGAATAGCGGTGGCCGGCTTGGCAAAGGTCGTCGGGATCCTGGCCATGGAGGCGTGGGGCGGGCGGGCTGCATTGTCAGCCCTCCCGGTCACCAGGGGCTACCCCTTGGAGAGCATGCTTGAAGTCAATGTCACCGGCCTGGAACAGACCGGTTCCTGGTGGTGGCTGGCGACGGCAGCCCCGCATGCCGGGACCAGCCTGGACCTGCTGCATAGTGGTGGCGTGGCTGCGGCCGTGGTCGGCTTGTTCCTGCTGCTCGGCACCCTGGCGGAGCGGATCAAGGTCAACTTCCTGATCCTGCTGAGCGGGCCCGGGGCCATGACGTTGAGCCTCTACTCAGCCCATGTCTGGGTAGTGTCCGGGTTCACCAACCAGCCGTTGCCCCCCGGGTGGACGGACGAAGGCATGTACTGGGCCCAAGCACTCACTGCGGTTGTCATTGGCGTCTGTTTCGCCGTTCTCCGACGCCGTGGACCACTGGAATGGGTCGCCCACACCGCATCAAGCCTGGGCAGTCACCGGCCCGCTGCAGTGGGTTGAGAGCGGAAAAGCTTCACGGCATCGCGCATGGAGGCACGGGCACGTTTGCGGTCGCCTGAGGCATCGTAGGCGCA
Organism: Paenarthrobacter sp. TA1.8; assembly: GCF_048595705.1. Lineage (NCBI taxonomy): Bacteria > Bacillati > Actinomycetota > Actinomycetes > Micrococcales > Micrococcaceae > Paenarthrobacter > Paenarthrobacter sp. TA1.8. The sequence continues at coordinate 1,716,777 of NZ_CP184287.1, read as the reverse complement.
GCTCAGGCGGAACCAGGAGCGCCAGTCCTCCGGAGCGGCCTCGGCCTCTGCCCGGTACTTCTCAAACTCGGCGTCAGCGGCAGCCCGGACTATTCGCCCGCCCGGAGTGCGCGGAAGGTCATCAACCGGCAAGCCGCCCTCGGCCTCCAGGACCTTGGCCATCTGCTCGGTACGGGCACCAAAAAGCAGCTCACGGATGAGTGCCCAGGCTCCAACCACGGGCAGGACCAGGTAGGCCGCACCGATCCCCTTGGCTACCAGGTTGGGGTCGGCGAGCAAGAGGAACGAGCGCTGCACGGAAACCACCAGGTAAAGCACCAACAGCAGGGTGATGGCTCCTACCCAGATTTTGGTGCGGTTCTTCTTCAAGGAAGTCCAGAAATTCCCCATGGTCCTAGAGCCCCAAGTCCAAGTAGCCGTCCAGACCCACGGTGAGGCCTGGGTTGGCTGCAACTTTCCGAAGCCCCAGCAGGACGCCGGGCATGAAAGAGGCGCGGTCGAACGAATCATGGCGCAGCGTCAGCTGCTCGCCTGGACCGCCAAAAAGCACCTCCTGATGAGCCACCAGGCCACGGAGGCGAACGCTGTGGACACGAACCCCGTCCACGTCGCAGCCCCGGGCACCGTCCAACGATGTTTCCGTGGCGTCCGGGCTCGCCGGGACGCCGGCTTCCTGACGCGCTTCGGCGATCAGCTGTGCCGTCCGCACTGCGGTGCCGGATGGAGCATCCACTTTGTTGGGGTGGTGCAGTTCGATGATCTCCACGGACTCGAAATATTGCGACGCCTTCGCAGCGAACGCGGACGCAAGAACCGATCCAAGGGCGAAGTTCGGGGCGATCAAGACGCCAGTGTCCGGCTTCTGCTCCAAGAGGCTCCGCAAGGAATCAAGGCGGTGGGCATCCCAACCAGTGGTACCTACAACGGCGTGGATGCCATGCTCCACGGCGAACCGGACGTTGGTCTCCGTGATGTCGGGAACGGTCAGGTCGACAACGTACTGCGCACCGGCGTCGAGCAGTTTCTCCAGGGAATCGCCGCGGCCGAGAGCGGCTACGAGCGTCATGTCGTCGGCTGCGTCAACAGCCTTAACGGCTTCAATTCCCATACGCCCGTGGGCGCCCAGCACTGCAACAGCAAGTTGTTCGGTCATGCCGTTAACCCTACCGCCGGGCCGGAGCCCGGCAGGAACCGTTACTCCTGCCTACTCCCCTGCTCCAACCCACTCCACGGTGCCGTCAGTGAAGAACTGTTCCTTCCAAATGGGGACTTGCTCCTTGACGCGGTCCACGAGCTCAGCGCACACAGCGAACGCCTGGCCGCGGTGCGCAGCAGCCACAGCACATACCAGCGCGGGGTCACCGATCTCCAGCATGCCGATCCGGTGGGCAGCCCAGATCCGAACGGGCTGCGCAGCTTCACCGGAGTGCTCGGAGACCAACTGCGCAACGACATCTGACATCACCTGGTGTGCCGTGGGATGCGCGCTGTAGCTTAGGCGGTCCACCGCCTTACCGCCGTCGTGATTTCGAACAACGCCGCTGAAGCTGACCACTGCCCCGGCGGTATCGGATTCGACCGCCCTGATGGCTTGGTCCACGGAAATGGGTTCGGCGCTAAGGACAGCGCTGACCACCTCAAAGTTTGTTTCAGTGCCCATGGCTTCCTTCCAATTGCTCGCAGAGGTGCCCGATCACAGGGTCCAGGACAGCTAACCCGTCCATGACGCCCTTCGGGGATCCGGGCAGGTTGATGACGAACGTCTTCCCCGCTGCCCCGGCGTGGCCACGGCTCAGCATGGCCATGGGGGTTTTGGCGGCGCCGGCACGCCGGATTCCCTCCATGATGCCCGGAATCTCACGTTCAAGCAGCGGCAGCGTCATTTCGGGTGTGCGGTCATCCGGACTAAGACCCGTTCCACCGCTGGTGATGACCACTGCGGGTTCCTGCGTCAGGAGGGCCCTCAGGGCAGCACCAACCGGCTCACCGTCCGGCACCACCATGGTGGGGAAGGTATCGAAGCCGTGCTCGCTGAGCCAGTCGAGAATAACCGGACCCGTTTCGTCGGCATACACGCCTGCGGCTGCACGGGTGGATGCTATGACGACGCCGGCCTTCCGCGGAGCGTTCGGCTCGCACGCGCTCATGCGCCGGTCCCCTCTACGGTTGATTCTTTGGAAATGTCCCAGTCGCCGCTTTTGCCGCCGCTCTTAGCCAGCACGCGGATATCGGTCAGCACTGCGTGCTTGTCCACGGCTTTGATCATGTCGTAGACGCTCAAGGCCGCTACGGAAGCCGCCGTCAGTGCTTCCATCTCAACGCCGGTCACACCCCGGGTTTTGACGGTGGCCAGAATTTCAACCGAGTCAGTGCCCAGCTCGAAGTCCACTGTGACCTTGGAGATCGGCAACGGATGGCACAGCGGAATCAGCTCAGGAGTCTTCTTCGCCGCCATGATCCCTGCAACGCGAGCCACGGCGAGCGCATCGCCCTTGGGCAATTCGCCGGCACCAAGGAGGGCCAGTACGTTGGGGGTGCTGCGGACAGTGGCTGTAGCAGTTGCAACACGGGTAGTGACTGCTTTTTCGGAGACATCCACCATCTGTGCAGTGCCGTCCTGCCTGAGGTGGGTCAGTCCGCCGGAGTGTTCTGTAGTCGCGGGAGTTTGCTTCACAGCATCCATACTTCCACTTCGTCTCCGTCGGTGAGTTCCGTGACGTCGCCGGGTATCTGAACCAGGGCGTTCGCCCGGGCCAAGGCATGGACGAGGTGCGAACCCGCACCACCTTCCATCCGGACCGTTCCGTCCGCGTCCACGGTCCCCCGACGGACCTGGTGTTTGCCTTCCGGCGAGGCCAGGGGTTCGGCCAAGCGGGCCTTCAGCACCGGCCTCGGTGCGGGCGTTCCCAGTACCTGAGAAAGGGCCGGCCTGAGAAACATCTCAAATGACACCAGGCAGCTGACCGGATTTCCCGGAAAGCCAAGGAACGGAACACCATCAAAAGTGCCCAATCCCTGCGGTCCTCCTGGCTGCATGGCCACCGGAAGGAAATCCACCGGCTGGTTCGCCATGGCTTGCCGGACCACTTCATAGGCTCCCTTGCTCACTCCCCCGGTGGTAACAATGACATCGACGCGGCTATCCGCTTGCGCGGTGTGACGGCGGAGCACCGCCAGCAGCCTGGAGGGGTCGTCATCGGATATTCCAGTGCGGACCACGTCCAGGCCGGCCTGTCGCATGGAGGCTTCGAGCAGTGTTCCGTTGGAATCGAAAATCTTGCCGGTCGTGAGTTCTTCCCCCGGTTCCACTACCTCGTCCCCGGTGGTGACCAGCAGGACGCACCAAGGTTCGCGGACTTCGACGGTTGTCAGCCCCAACGCCGCCAAAAGCCCCAACTGCGCGGGTCCCATCCGGGTACCGGCAGGCAGCGCCAGTGTGCCTTTCCTGATGTCGCTGCCGCTGTCCCGCACGTAGGTGCCGGGAGCGACCGGAGGCAGTTCCACGACAGCCTCCACTGCGGCAGGGTCCGGAAAAGTGTTTGGCGTCGCCTTTTCAATGGGCACGACGGCGTCGGCTCCGTCGGGGATCATGGCCCCGGTCATGATGGGGGCGGCAAAGCCGGGCTTCAGTGCTTCCGGCGCGGCGCCTGCCGGAACCGGCTCCGCTACCTGGAGCTCCGCACCGCCGTCGGGAATATCTGCTGAGCGGACGGCGAAACCGTCCATTTGGGAATTGGCGAACGGGGGCAAGGAGAGCGGCGCGTAGACATCGACGGCGAGCGCTTTACCAAGCGCCTCCAGCAGTGGCAGGGTGATGTTGCCCTTGCCCGCAGAAACGTCGGTGAGCAGTTCCACCACTGCCTGGCGGTGGACTGCAACAGATCTGGGCACGGACATCCTCCTGGGTGGACACGCTGGCTTCCGGGAAATTCTCCGGACGTACCCAGACTAGGGCCTCAGCCCACCTTGACGTTGATGGTGTGATAGCCCGTGGCGCCATCGGGAGCTACTGGTGCCTTGTCTTCAGTTTGCGGTTCACCCTTGGAATCGGTGGCCCGGACCTGCACTTCGTACTCACCTGGCGTCAGGTCGATGCCGCATTGCCACTGGTACCAAGTGTCGGTGGAGATCGCGCCGGCCAGCGTAGCCTGCTGCCATGGTCCGCGATTGACGCGAAGCTCTACGCCGTTGATGCCCCTGTGCTGGGCCCACGCCACGCCGCCGAATTGGACCCTGCCTGCTTGGACGCTTCGGCCGTTGCGGGGGACATCGATGCGCGATTGCGTCTTGATGGGTCCGTGATCGCTCCAACCCCGAGTCGTCCAGTACGCGGTGTCGTCGGAAAAACGTGTGACTTTCAGTTCGGTTAACCATTTGGTGGCAGAAACAAAACCATAGAGTCCCGGCACAATCATCCGCACCGGGAAGCCATGTTCCAGCGGAAGTGGTTCACCGTTCATGCCGACGGCCAGGAGCGCATCACGGTCGTCGGTGAGGGCCTCCAAGGGAGTGCTGGCCGTCCAGCCGTCGTTACTGGTGGACAGGACCATGTCAGCACCGGCTTTGGGCCCTGCCATTGCCAATAGTTCCCTCACGGGCCAACCCAGCCATAGGGCGTTGCCGATGAGGTCACCACCGACGTTGTTGGACACGCAGGCGATAGTGACATGGCGTTCTGTCATGGGCTTGGCGAGGAGGGTAGCAAAGTCGATTTCAACCTCGCGTTCCACCATTCCGGTGACCCTCAGTTTCCAAGCAGGGGGGTCGATGGCCGGGACGGTCAATGCTGTGTCGATCCTATAGAAATCGGCATTTGGTGTAACCAAAGGGCTGATGCCATCCACGGACAGGGACGCGCCGGCCGGGATGGTTTGCAGCGGTGTGGCGGGTTCCGGGAGCGTCATGGAGCCCCGGAAGCCTGAAGCCACCTCTGTGGCCCGGGTAAGGACGGTGGTCACTGTTCCGGCTACGACGGCGGCAAGGGAAGTTCCAGCCAAGGCGTTCAGGAAGCTCCGCCGAGCCAGTGGCGCTTCCTCACGGCCGGGGGTTTCTTCCGACGGGGCCCAGGTTGCCAGCCGACGCAAGAGGTTTCGCAGCAGCACCATGGTGAGTACCGCGGCAACAATCGGCGCAAGCGCTGCCTGGGGACTGGCCTGGGCCCGGGTCACGACGGCAGTCAGCCCTGCGACACCCGCCAGTCCGGCGAGGGCCAGGCCCCAGCCATTGCGGCGACGCTCCAAGATACCGGCGAGCGCTGCAAGAATTCCTGCCACGCCCACGATGCAAGCTACTAACACGATCTTGTCTGCGGTTCCGAATAACTGCACTGCCAAGTCTTTGACCCCTGGCGGCACGGCGTCGATTACCGCTCCGCCAAGGGCCGTGACGGGCGAAACCAAAGGGCTCAAGAGGCCGGCGGTCAGTTCGCCTGCAGCGATCCCGGCTGCGCCGGCAGCCACACCCGCGGCAGCAGCCCACAGAGCAGGCTTACCCGTGAGGCGCCGCTGCTTGGTGGTACCGGGTGCGAGCGTGCTCATATCGTGCCTCCGAGGCGGTTGTCCATTGCGATGGGTTGATGGTCGGGAGGCATCGAAGACCCGGGTGGGGTTGCCCCGGCCGGAAGTGACAACGCAAAGCGACAGCCACCCTCGACGTTGTCCACTGTGACCGATCCGCCATGAGCTTTGACGATGCCGGCCACCATGCTGAGACCGATGCCGGCCCCGCTGTAGCTGCCCTGTAATGCTTCGCTGGTGCGGCGGGCGGGATCTTTCTGCCAGCCCGTTTCGAACAAGTGCGGGAGGTCCTCGTCCGGGATGCCGCCGCATTGGTCCTGGACGGCGATAACGGCATTTCCAGCGTTCTTCCCTTCAGGGCCGTCCCGTCCGACGCCGTCCCGTCCGACACTGATATGGACGTCGCTGCCTGGCTCGGTGTAGATGATGGCATTGAGGAGTATGTTCCGCACTGCCCGGGCGAGGCTTGGTCCGTCGGCGACGGCCATGCACTCACGTTCCCCGCCGCCGTCGAGCCTGATGCCGCGTTTAGCGGCCAGCGGCGCCAGGTCCGAAAGGGCATCGCTGACGAGGTCGTAGAGGTCCAAGGGTTCAGCGCGCAGGCGGAGGGTGCCGGCCTGGATCTTGGACAGTTCCGAGAGGTCGTTGACCATGGCCGTCATTTGTTCGGTCTGCCCGATGATCTTCCGGTAATAACCTTGCACATCTGATGCCATGCCGTCCTCGAGGGCTTCGGTCATGGCGCGCATGCTGGCCAGGGGTGTTCGGAGGTCATGGGAAATCCACGACACAAGCTCGCGTCGCGCAGTCTCCAGGGCGGCTTCGCGTTCCCGGGACTCGGCCAGGCTACGGCTGCTGGCCTCAAGTTCCTTGGCCAGTTCTGCGAGTTCGGACGTCATGGCCGGAGCGCTCCCCCGCCCCTGGCCCGCTGTGTGTTCCAGGGTTTCGCCTCGGCCCAGTCGCCGGGCGGCGTCAACCAAGTGGGCAGCGTTCCTGGAGACACCGGCACCCAGCATCAGGGACAGTGCAACGGCAACCGCCGAGGCAGTGGCCAGGATGTACCACATGACTTCGAGGTCCCTCGCGGAAATAAACATCGCATTGAAAGCACTGACCATGCCCGCCACCAGCACGGCGACAGTAGCCACAACCACCAAGCAGATCTGGGTGAGTACCGAGGCCCGGCGAAGCAGCCGGAGGAGCACCCATGTGGTGGCCCCGATGAGCAGGGCCCAGAACAGGACCCATGCGAGGATGGTCCACAGCTCACTGCCCTCCATGCTCACCTTCTTTATCGTCCAGGCTCTCAGGCCCGGCGGCATACCGCTTGCCGTCGAAGCGGTAGCCGACGCCCCATACGGTTTTCAGCAGCTCGGGTTTGGTGGGGTTGGCTTCGATCTTCTCCCGCAGGCGCCGGACGTGGACCGTGACCGTGGACAAATCGCCGAAGTCCCATCCCCACACGGCCTTGATCAGTTCTTCCCGGCTGAAGACCTGGTGGGGCCTTCGCATCAAAAAAGCCAGCAGGTCGAACTCGCGGACGGTCAGTGCCAGGGGAACTCCACCATGCGTGACTGTCCGGGAAGCGGGATCGAGCTCGAGACCTGCGGCTTCAACCCGCGGTTCCGGCGCGAATTCCTTGATGCTCCGGCGTAATACCGACTTCACCCGAAGGACCAGCTCCCGGGGAGAGAAGGGCTTGGTGACGTAGTCGTCAGCTCCCATCTCCAAGCCCAGAATCCGGTCGTCCTCGGTTCCCAGTGCCGTGACCATGATGACGGGCACGCTCATGCTTTGGCGGAGTCGGCGACACACCTCAACACCGTCCAGTCCCGGCAGCATCCGGTCCAGGATCACTAGATCAGGTTGTCGCGAGGCTGCCAGCTTGAGGGCGGTGAAGCCGTCCCCCGCCATGTCCACTTGGAATCCTGCTTTGAGCAGGTAATCGCGGACAACGTCGGCTATGGTCTGTTCATCCTCCACCAGGAGGATGCGACGATTCCCGGGCTCCGCTGATGATGCCGTATTAGTGGTCACGCTTTCAGCATAGGTTTGCGGACGTTGCGCAGCACCCGATCCGGGCCCTGAGGGCACAAGTGTATGGAATCCGTAAGAACTCAATGACTGTAATGGGTGTCACTGATCCAGCCGCGGTGGCGTAGCCTGAATTTATGAGTGTTCAGCTGGGCATGCCGGTACCCCCTTCGGGCGGTGCTGTGGGCAGCACGGAAAGCGGCGTGGCAGTTCCGCCCCCACGTCCCGCAGGTACGCCCGCCGGGCTGTGGGACCGCTATGGTCGGCGAGCGACGGATATGCGCCTGTCCCTGACGGACAAGTGCAATCTGCGCTGTACCTACTGCATGCCTGCCGAGGGGCTTGAATGGCTTTCGAAACAAGCCGTGATGACCAGGGACGAAATCGTCCGCATTGTCCGCGTGGGCGTCAATGCCCTGGGCGTTCGGGAGCTCCGGCTCACCGGCGGTGAGCCGTTGGTCCGCGCTGACTTGGTGGACATTATTGCCGGCATCCGGAACGACCACCCGGACCTCCCCATTTCCATGACCACCAACGGTGTAGGACTGGATAAGAAGGCCGCTGCGTTGAAAGCGGCGGGCCTCACCCGGATCAATGTCTCGCTCGACTCCCTCCATGAAGAGACATTTACCAAACTCACCCGACGCCCCTTCCTGGACCGCGTCCTGGCCGGCGTAGACGCCGCCTGGGCAGCCGGGTTGGGCCCGGTGAAACTGAATGCTGTGCTGATGCGCGGGATCAATGACGCGGAGTCACCGGACCTCCTGGCATGGGCTTTGGGCCGCGGCTACGAGCTTCGCTTCATCGAGCAGATGCCGCTGGACGCCGACCACGGGTGGACCCGGCGCAACATGATCACGGCCGCCGAGATTCGTGAACTGCTTTCCCGCGACTTCGTGCTGGACAACGACCCCCGTGAGCGGGATGGCGCGCCAGCCGAGCGCTTTGAAGTACGACGCCGGGACACGGCAACGGGCGTGGCTACGGGTCCGGTCCTCGGTACAGTGGGCATCATCGCCTCCGTCACTGAGCCGTTCTGTTCCGACTGCCGCCGTACCCGGATCACTGCTGAGGGCAAGATCATGAGCTGCCTTTTCTCCCGCGAAGAATTCGATCTCCTGGGCCTCCTCCGTGGGGGCGCCACGGATGACCAACTGGCATCGCGGTGGCAGGACGCCATGTGGGTCAAACCCAAAGCCCACGGCATGGATCACACAGGTCTCGGCGCAGCGGACTTCGTCCAGCCGGACCGCAGCATGAGCGCAATCGGAGGCTAAACCCTTGCTTGTCCGTTACTTCGCTGCCGCACGCGCGGCCGCCGGTGTGGAAGAAGAACTTCACGTCCTCCCGGAAGGCACCAGCCTGGAGGCGCTGCTGGAAGCTGCGCTCGCCGTCGAACGTCCACTGCCTCCCGAAGGCACCCCTCCGCTGGCCAGGATCGTGGCGCGCAGCAGTTTTCTCCGCAACGAGGTGGCTGTCCGGGATCGTGCGGCTCCCCTGGGAAGCGACGATATCATTGACGTCCTGCCCCCCTTCGCCGGGGGCTAGGCCAAGTACAGGCCCACCCACCAAAGACGGCCCGGGCATATCTTCTCCCGCAGCGCAGTCCTACTCTGGAAGCGTCATCAGGCAACGTCCGGGAAGGAACGCCATGTACACGCTCCAGATTGAGCACGGCATCAAAGATTTTGACATGTGGAAGGCAGCCTTCGACCGCGATCCTCTGGACAGGGCCGGTTCCGGTGTTCAACAGTTCCGTGTCAGCAGGCCAGCGGAAGACTCCGGGGTGGTTGTTGTGGAACTGGACTTCGACACGTTCGAAAAAGCCGAGGACATGCTTGTACGCTTACAGTCCACCGTATGGAATTCGACTGAACGCGCCCCCGCCCTCATCGGCGATCCGAAGACGCGCATCATGGAAACGGTTTACACCGGAAGCTATTAACCCGGATTACCGCCAGATCATGCCTTCCGGAACACACTTTTCAACAACGGGCTGAACTCGGCTGTTCCTTCGAGCCTCAAGTCAGCGGTGTGCACCAATACGCCGTCTTCGACGCGGAACGTATGCCTGGCTACGCCGTCGGCCGTTCTCCGGTCCAGGGTCAGCGTTCCTGCGTGCCATGTCCCGCGGACCGGGCTGGCTGGCGGCCGTCCCATGCTGTCCACGTAATACCACAGAGTGTCGCCGTGGTCCCGGTCAACCTTGAACATGCCGTGGCCTTCGAAGTGCGTGCCGTCGGCTTCGCGGTGCCTGTAGCTCTGGACCACGGCATAGCCGCCGGCGGCCTTGGTGAATACCGCTTCGGCCTCAGCTGTCCGCGCTGTTCCCCACGGTGACGCAGCAATCTCCGTAATGCCCCGCCAGTGACCGATGAAGTCCCGCAGCATCTCCGCAGCATGGCCGCTTGAGGGCAGATCCATCAGGTCTCCAATGTAGTCAGGGCAGCATCATCGTGTGATCATGCTGCCCTGTTTACAATGCGCGAGTCCAGAGATTCCGGACGGAATCTACTAAAGTCCGAAGGTCTCGGTTTCTTCGAAGGGACCAACCACGGTGATGGTGCGGGGCGCCGCTGCGAGTTCGCGGGCAAGTTCCTGAACGTCCTCCACCGTGACGGCTTTGATGCGGCCGAGGGTCTCGTCAATGTCCTGGAACTCACCGGACACCAGTTCCGCCCGGCCAAGCCGCGACATTCGCGAACCGGTGTCCTCGAGCGCGAGGACAATCCCGCCGCTGAGCTGACCTACAGCCTTCCGAAGCTCTTCGTCCGTGATGCCTTCCTTGGCGAGCTTATCCAGCTCGAGGCCCAGGAGTTCCAATACCTGGCGAACCTTGGAAGGCGTGCAACCGGCGTACATACCGAAGTATCCGGCGTCCGCATACGCTGCCGTGAACGAGTACGTGGAGTACACCAGGCCACGCTTTTCCCGAATTTCCTGGAACAGGCGGGAGGACATGCCACCACCCAAAACGGCGTTCAGTACGCTCATGACAAAACGGCGGTCATCCGTGGCAACGATCGTGGGGCAACCCACGATGATGTTGGCCTGCTCCACGGGACGCTTCACCACGTGCAGCCCTGATGTACCTGTGATGACTGCCCGGTCAGTACCCCGGCGCTCTACAGGCGCAGCACCATCATCAAGGTTCCACCCGGCAGCCTTGAGGGCATCAAGGACAAGCTGGCAGACGACGTCATGATCGAGGCCGCCGGCCGCGGTGATGACCAGTTCCTCCGGGCGGTAGTAACGCTGATAGTGCGCCCAGACTGAGTCCCTTGCCACGGCTTTGATGGCATCCGGGGTTCCACCGATTGGCCGCGCCAGCGGGTGATTGCCGAGGACGGCCGCTACGAATTTCTCGTGGGCTACATCCGTGGGGTCATCGCTGTCCATGGCGATTTCCTCAAGGATGACGTCGCGTTCCTGCTCCAATTCCGCAGGATCGAGCACCGCACCGGTGATCATGTCAGCGATGACATCAATGGCCATGGGAAGGTCCGTATCCAAGACCCGGGCGAAGTAGCAGGTGCTTTCCTTGGCGGTGGCCGCATTGGATTCGCCTCCTACCTCGTCAAAGGCGGAAGCGATCTCCAGGGCTGTGCGCCTCTTGGTGCCCTTGAACAGCAGGTGCTCAAGGAAGTGTGTGGAACCGTGCTGGCCGTCAGCTTCATCGCGTGAACCCACTGCCACCCAGAACCCGATGGTGGCCGAACGCTGACCGGGCATTGCCTCGGTCAGGACGCGCACGCCGCCGGGGAGGACGGAGCGCCGTACGACGGAACCGCCCTCGGCACCATGGATCAGTTCGCCGCCGGGAAGGGTTTGCTCCAGCGGCAAGGGTACGACAGTCATTAAGGCCTTTCAGGTTAAGGCCGGAAGGGCCGGTGGAGCTTTTTCAAGCCCACCGGCCCTGCCGGGTGTAATGCTTACAGACTACTCTGCGGACTCTTCAGCGGCCTCGGCCGGAGCGTCCTCGGAGGCTGCTCCTTCTTCCTCGGCAACTACCGGGGAGAGGGACAGCTTTCCGCGGTCGTCGATCTTGGTGATCTCGACCTGGACCTTCTGGCCAACGGAGACGACGTCATCAACGTTGTCCACGCGCTTGCCATTGGCCAGCTTGCGGAGCTCGGAGATGTGCAGCAGGCCGTCCTTGCCCGGGGTGAGGGAAACGAAAGCACCGAACGTGGTGGTCTTGACGACCGTACCCAAGTAGCGCTCACCGATTTCCGGCACCTGCGGGTTGGCGATGGCGTTGATGGCGGAACGGGCTGCATCTGCAGACGGACCGTTGGTGGCGCCAATGTAGACCGTGCCGTCATCTTCGATGGAGATGTCCGCGCCCGTGTCTTCCTGGATCTGGTTGATCATCTTGCCCTTGGGGCCGATGACCTCGCCGATCTTGTCCACGGGGATCTTGACGGCGATGACGCGCGGCGCGAACTCGGAGAGCTCGTCCGGGGTGTCGATCGCTGCGTTGATGACCTCGAGGATGTGGAGGCGGGCTTCGCGGGCCTGCTTCAGTGCTGCTGCCAGCACGGAAGCGGGAATGCCGTCGAGCTTGGTGTCCAGCTGGATGGCCGTGACGAACTCGGACGTACCGGCAACCTTGAAGTCCATGTCACCGAATGCGTCTTCGGCGCCGAGGATGTCGGTCAGGGCTGCGTAGCGGGTCTGGCCGTCAACCTGGTCGGAAACCAGGCCCATGGCGATACCGGCAACAGCTGCCTTCAGCGGCACACCTGCGTTGAGCATGGAGAGCGTCGAAGCACAGACCGAACCCATGGACGTCGAACCGTTGGAACCGAGGGCCTCGGATACCTGGCGGATGGCGTACGGGAACTCTTCACGGGTAGGCAGAACCGGTACCAGGGCGCGCTCAGCGAGGGCACCGTGGCCGATTTCGCGGCGCTTCGGGGAACCGACGCGGCCGGTTTCACCGGTGGAGTACGGCGGGAAGTTGTAGTTGTGCATGTAGCGCTTGCGCGTTACCGGCGACAACGAGTCGATCTGCTGCTCCATCTTGAGCATGTTCAGCGTGGTGACGCCCATGATCTGGGTTTCGCCGCGCTCGAAGATCGCGGAACCGTGAACGCGGGGCAGAACCTCTACCTCGGCGGTCAGCTGGCGGATGTCCGTCAGGCCACGGCCGTCGATGCGGACCTGGTCCTTGAGGATGCGCTGGCGCACAACGTGCTTGGTGACCGAGCGGAAAGCTGCGGACAGTTCCTTCTCGCGGCCTTCGAACTGGCCGGCAAGTGAGCCAAGGACCTCATCCTTGAGCTCGTCGGAGGCGTTGTCGCGGTCCTGCTTGTCAGCGATCTGGAAGACAGCAGCCAGCTTGTCAGCGGCAGCGGCTTCAACAGCGGCGTAGACATCGTCCTGGTAGTCCAGGAAGACAGGGAACTCAACCGTGGGCTTGGCAGCGCGGGCTGCCAGGTCTGCCTGTGCTTCGCAGAGTGCCTTGATGAACGGCTTGGCAGCCTCCAGGCCCTCGGAAACAACCTCTTCGGTAGGAGCGGTTGCGCCCTGTTCCTTGATGAGGTTCCAGGAGTTGTCCGTGGCTTCGGCCTCCACCATCATGATGGCGACGTCGTCACCGGCGATACGGCCGGCAACAACCATGTTGAACACGGCGTTCTCAAGCTGGGAGTGCTTGGGGAAGGCGACCCACTGTGAACCCTGTTCGTCGGCGATGAGGGCGACGCGGACGCCACCGATCGGGCCGGAGAACGGGAGACCGGAAAGCTGCGTGGACATCGAGGACGCGTTGATGGCGACGACGTCGTAGAGCTCATCCGGGTTGATGGCCAGAACTGTAACCACGATCTGAACCTCGTTGCGCAGGCCCTTCACGAAGGCGGGGCGCAGCGGGCGGTCCATCAGGCGGCAAGCCAGGATGGCTTCCGTGGAGGGGCGGCCTTCGCGGCGGAAGAACGAACCCGGGATACGGCCGGCAGCGTACATGCGCTCTTCGACATCAACCGTCAGCGGGAAGAAGTCGAAACCTTCGCGCGGCTGCTTGCCCGCGGTGGTTGCCGAGAGCAGTGCGGTGTCTTCGTCGATGTAGACCATCGAGGCGCCGGCTGCCTGCTTGGCAAGGCGGCCGGTTTCGAAGCGAATAACTCGCTTGCCGAAACGTCCGTTGTCGATAATGGCTTCGGAGAACTGGATTTCGGGACCCTCCATAGAGAGTCACCTCCGTTTCTGTTAGCGGAAGTCCGCCGCATCAACCCAGGCCTCTTCTTTATTCCTGGCCTGTACGACACCCGGTCATCGATCGAGATCCACGGGCTCATCGTCACAGATGGCTTCCCGGGAATCACTACCGAGGACCGCGAATGCGCGATGCGGTTGATTCCTGTTTTTAGTTGTTGGTAAAGAAGGCGGCCCGTTCCGATAAGGAGCGGGCCGCCCCTAAAGGCAGACTAGCGGCGCAGGCCGAGACGCTCGATGAGCGCACGGTAGCGGGCGATGTCAGTGTTCTTCAGGTAGGAAAGCATGCGCTTGCGACGACCAACCATGGCCAGCAGACCGCGCTGAGTGTGGAAGTCGTGCTTGTGCTCCTTCATGTGCTCAGTCAGATCCTTGATCCGCTGAGTCAGGACTGCAACCTGAACCTCAGGCGAACCGGTGTCGCCTTCAGAGGTTGCGTATTCCTTGATGATGGACTGCTTTACAGCGGCGTCAAGTGCCACGTGAACTCCTAGAGTTGTGCCGTGCCTCCCGGTGCAGCGCCTCGCTGACGGGTTGTCCTTGGTACGTTGCCGCACACAAAAACAGGTCCAGCCGCCACGGACTGCAGCCGGATCCACTCATCAGTTTACCGGCACGTCAGCGGTGTTGTCGAAATGCCCCTACTGCCGGGTCAACAGCTCATGGGCCTGGGCTACGTCCAGGCACATTTGTTCGACCAACGCTGCCGGCCCCCGGTAGGCCACCATGCCCCGGAGGCGCTGCGTGAATTCGACTGCAACGGTCTGCCCGTAGAGGTCAAAGTCTTCAACGTTCTCTTCAGGACGGTCAATCACGTGTGCCTCAACTTGTCGACTGACGCCATCGAACGTGGGGTTGGAGCCAACGGAGATGGCGGCGGGCCAGCGCGTGCCGGCCTGGTCGATCAGCCACCCCGCATAGATGCCGTCCGCCGGGACATAACCGGTGGAATCATGGGAAAGGTTGGCAGTCGGGAAACCAAGATCCCGGCCGCGGGCAGCACCGTGCACCACTTCCCCGCGCATGCGGTGGGGCCGGCCCAGTATTGCGGCAGCAGTAACCACGTCTCCTTCGGACAAGGCCTCCCTCACCCAAGTGGAGGAACAGCGGCGGTCGGTATCGCCGTCGTCGTGGACCGGAAAGCCTCCCGCGCCGTATTCGTTGACAACCTGCACCCCGAAACCGAGTTGATCACCCAGCTCCTGCATGGTGACTACGTCGCCGGCATTGCCGGCACCGAAGCGGAGGTCGTGCCCTACAACGAGGTGTGCGGCGTGAAGTCCGTCGAGAAGTACCTCCCGGACAAACTCCAGCGGGGTCATCGCAGCGAGGTCCAAGGTGTACTTCATCACCAGGACAGCATCCACGCCGGTATCGCCGAGGGCCTCAAGTTTGTCCTGAAGCCCCATGATGAGCTCCGGAGCAGAATCCGGCCTGTGGACCTGGGCGGGGTGGGGATCAAACGTCACGGCAACCGAGGGAATGTTGTGCCGCTTTGCCTTGTCGGTCAACTGCGACAGAACGTGCTGGTGGCCACGATGGACGCCGTCAAAGTTCCCGATGGTAACGACAGTAGGTCCGAAGTCCTTGGGGACTTCGGTGGGATCGTTCCAGATGTGGACCATCAACCTCGCCTTTTTACTGCAGATGTTCGTTCCGCCCCGGCAACCTCCCGGCGCCGGAACATTCTAAGGTTACCCGCTAGGGTGTTTGACTCAGGACGGCCGGCGTTTGTTGAGCCATAGAAGGCCAAGGACCGGCAGGACGAGCGGGACAAAGCCATAACCGCGGCCAAAGAGGGACCACACAGTGTCATGCGGGAAAGCAACAGGATCAAAGAGGCTGATCGCGCCAACCACCAGCACCCCCACGAGCTCAGTGAGCACGGCCGCCAAGGAAACCTTGAACCAGGTACGGCCCGGCTTTGCGAGCGAGATGGTGGCCACAATGTAAACGACGGCGGCGAACGCCGACAGGATGTGCGCCAACGGAGCTTCGGCGAATTTGGTGGCGATCTGGTAGCCGGCACGTGCCGTCGCGGACAACGCGAACACGGCGTAGACCGCGATCAGCAAGCGTCCGGGTCCTGTGTTCCGGGTGTCCTTCTGCCCGGCCTGCCGGTTCGCCGGATTGGTCTCGGTTCCAGTCACGTTGTGTTCTTCCTTCATGGTCAGTACCAGATCTGGTTCATGCGGGCAGCCATCACCAATGCGGTTATGCCCACCGCCGCAAGGACGAAGTTGCTCCAGCGGGTTCGTTCAAGGATGGCCCAATAGACGGCCCCCAGAGGAATCATCAGGGCAACAATGAGGTAGCCCCAGAACTCCCATGCTTCACCGGCCATCTGCTCACCCATGGCAACACGGACGATCGAGCCCACCAAATACACGACGAGTACAAGCTCGACGGCGAGCACGGAAAAGATGGTGGGGTCATTCGGGGCTTTCTTCATCAAGCCGGCCACGACGCACATGATCGTGGACACCAGTCCAACGATGAGGATGGCGTAGAAGTATCCGTCCATGCCTATTTTGCCTGCCCTGTTCCAGTTCCCGGAGCAAAGACCAGCACGGGTTTAGCGAAGCTGCCCGTGTCTGCCAGCAATGCCACGAGCTCCCCCGACGGCGCGAACGCGGCGGCAGGCTTATCGGCCGTGGCAGCGTCCGGCGTTCCTGCTCCCGGTCCGGCAGCGATGCGGCGGCCAAAAGATATCTCGGTGGTTTCTTCCTCGCTCAACTCCCGGTTGGGCATCAGCGAGCGTGCTGCCAAGGACATCTCCAAAACCTCGAGCTCTTCTGCCAGCTCCTCGAGCGTGCGCGCTTGATCGAGGGAGTACGGGCCAACCTGGGTCCTGCGCAGGGCTGTGAGGTGCCCACCGACGCCCAGGGCGTTGCCGAGGTCCCGGGCCAACGCCCTGATGTACGTGCCGGAAGAACACTCAACGGTGACGTCGACGTCAACTACCCTGCCGCCGTCGATCCTGGTGATGGAGTGGACATCGAAGCGGTGGATGGTGACCGGGCGAGCCGCGAGCTTGACCTCTTCGCCCGAGCGGACACGGGCGTAGGAGCGTTCGCCATTGACCTTGATGGCGCTGACGCTACTGGGAACCTGCTGGATGGGCCCGGTGAGCGCGGCAACCCCGACGGCAACGGCGTCATCAGTAATGTCCGCTGCGGTGCGGGCCTCCGTGACCTCGCCCTCGGCGTCGTCGGTGATGGTGGTTTCGCCCAGCCTGATAGTGGCGGTGTACGTCTTGGACGTGCCCACAATGTAGGTCAGCAGGCGCGTGGCCTTGTTGATGCCGAGCACCAGGACGCCGGTCGCCATGGGATCAAGCGTGCCCGCATGGCCCACTTTCCGGGTGCCGGCCAGCCGCCGCATCCGGCCAACCACATCATGGCTGGTCCATCCCTGCGGTTTGTCAACGATTACCAGTCCAGAAAGCACGCTTACCAGTATATGGGTGGCTAGGATGGCTCCCATGCCTGAGCTTGCCGCGCATGTCCGCGACGTCCCCGTGAACCAGATCCGTGAGATCACCGAAGCTGCGTGGTCCACCCCCGGCGCAATCGTCCTCAGCATCGGGGAGCCGGGCTTTGCCTTACCCCGGCACATCCTCGACGCCGGCATTGACTGCCTGGATCGGGATGAGACCAACTACACACCCAACGCCGGGATCCCCGCCCTCCGTGAAGCCTTTGCCGCCCGCTTCCGGGAACAGCAAAACGTGGATATCGGCGCGGATCGTGTGTACGTAGTGGACGGCGCCCAACAGGGACTGCACTTCGCCATGAGCCTCCTCCTCTCCCCCGGCGATGAGATTCTCATCCCCAACCCCGGCTACCCCACCTTCGCCATGACCAGCAGGTTGCTGCACGCCGTGCCGGTGCAGTATCCGCTATACCCGCAGAACGACTTCCAGCCGCGCATTGAGGACATCGAGGCCCTCATCACGCCAAGCACCCGGGTCCTTATGTTGAACTCCCCGTCCAATCCCTTGGGCGCCGTGTTCAGCGAAGAATCCACGCGCCAACTGGTGGAGCTTGCCGTTCGCCATGACCTTTGGATCATCTCCGACGAGTGCTATGAAGCCTTCACGTTCGATGTCCCCCATGTCAGCCCTGTGCGCTTCGACAGCGACATCCCCGGAGAAGCCCGGGTCTTCACTTCCCTGACACTGTCCAAGACCTACGGGCTAACAGGCCTTCGGATTGGAGCGTTGATCTGCCCGCCCGGGTTGGAGCCGAAGATGAACAACGTTATGGAGTCAATCGTGTCCTGCGTCGCGTCTCCTTCGCAGTACGCCGCCTTGGCCGCGCTGACAGGACCCCAGGACTATGTTTCCCAGGCTCGCGATCACTACCGGAGTAACCGGGACGCAGCCTCAGCTGTTTTGGCGAAGAAGGGAATTCCGTTCCTGGGCGCCCAAGGGGCGTTCTACCTTTGGGCCGACGTCTCGCATCTGAGCGGCGGGGATGTCAGGGCCTGGGTGCGGGCCTTCCTGGCTGAGTCCGGAGTGTCCTTCGCTCCCGGTACGGCATTCGGCTCGATCGGCGAGGGCTGGATCAGGATCGCCCTTTGTGGCGGTCAACAAGACCTGCTCGACGGCGTCAGCCGCCTCCCAGCCAAGGTCTAGTCGCGCTGTTTCTCAGTATCGGGCTCAGTAGCTCGTCCTGTGCGCGTGGCTCCGCCATGCCTCGAAGGGTTCATCTGAAGCGGCCAACTCGGCATGTTCCACGGGCAGCAGCTCCGGCCTGGTGCCTGCGAAGTACTCGTAGAACACAGCGTCGTCGAAGCCCGCCCTGGCCGCGCCGTGCCGGTCTGCCGCGAAATAGACATGTCCGATCCTGGCCCAGAGCGTGGCGGATAGGCACAGCGGGCATGGTTCACAGCTTGCGTAGAGAACGGATCCCGTGAGGTCGAACCTCTTGGTCGCAGCTGCGGCACGGCGGATTGCCACCACTTCGGCATGTGCTGTGGGATCGTGGTCCCGCGTGACCCGGTTGACTCCCTCATGGACGGTTCCGTCCGGGGCGACCACGACGGCGCCGAAAGGGCCGCCGCCGTCGGAAACGTTTTGCACGGCCAGCTTGATGGCCAGGTTCAGGTATTCATCACGTTGCTGAGCACTGTGCGGCGACATGCTCCCGATCATAGCGAGTTTGAGTACAGCAAATGCCCCTAAGAAGGCTTCTTAGGGGCATCAGTTGCTCAAAAACTAGCGGTTGGCGTCTTCGTCGAGTTCGTTATCGCCGGAGAGGTCAGTGTCCTCTTCGTCGAAGTCGTCCTCGTCAACGTCCTCCGGGGAGTCACCCTTGTAAGGGTCTGCCTCACCTGCGTGCTTGGCACTGGCAGCCAAAGCGGCTACCTCTGCGTCGCGACGCTTGGCTTCACGGAGGAGCTCCTCAAGGTTGGAGGCATTGACCGGAATCTGGTCAGCCACGAACTCGAGTGTCGGAGTGAGGCGAACAGTGATGTTGCGGCCGACTTCCTGGCGCAGCACACCCTTGGCCTTCTCCAGCGCCCTGGCAGCATCTGCCTGGGCTACATCGTCACCAAAAACGGTGTAATAGATGGTGGCGTGCTGAAGGTCGTTGGTGACGCGGGCGTCCGTGACCGTGATGGACTCGACGCGCGGATCCTTGACCCGGCGTCCGAGGGCCTCAGCGACGACGACCTTTATCCGCTGTGCCAGCTTGGCAGCGCGTGCGGGATCAGCCATGACTTCCTCCTGGTAAGTAGAAAAGGGGAAGGAACGGGTCCGCCGGGGCTACCCGACGGACCCGTTCCAAACGGAACCTAGCTACGCGGCTTTTCGCGCATTTCGAAGGTCTCGATGATGTCGCCTTCAGTGATGTCATTGAAGGAGCCAAGACCGATACCACACTCGAAGTCGGTGCGGACTTCGGTGGCGTCATCCTTGAAGCGCTTGAGCGTCTCAACGGTGAGGTTGTCACCGATGACCTTGCCGTCGCGGCTGACACGTGCCTTGGTGTTACGGCGGATGATGCCCGTGCGGACGATCGAGCCGGCGATGTTTCCGAACTTGGAAGAACGGAAGACTTCGCGAACCTCGGCAGTACCGAGCTGGACTTCTTCGTATTCCGGCTTGAGCATGCCCTTGAGGGCCATCTCGATGTCATCGATTGCTGCGTAGATAACCGAGTAGAAGCGCATGTCCACGCCTTCACGGTCAGCCAGTTCAGCAACACGCTCGGCCGGCTTGACGTTGAAGCCGATGATGATGGCGTTGTCCACCGTGGCGAGGTTGACGTCGTTCTGCGTGATGGCACCCACACCGCGGTGGATGACACGAAGCTGAACGTCGTCGTCTCCGACGTCGACCTTGAGCAAGGCGTCTTCGAGGGCTTCCACGGCACCGGACACGTCACCCTTGAGGATGAGGTTGAGGGTGTCGATCTTGCCTTCGGCAACGGCCTGGTCGAAGTCTTCCAGGCTGATGCGCTTGCGACGCTTGGCCAGTGCAGCGTTGCGGTCGGCAGCTTCACGCTTCTCAGCGATCTGGCGGGCCGTACGCTCGTCAGGGGTCACCAGGAAGGTGTCACCTGCGCGCGGCACGTTGGACAGGCCGAGGACCTGGACCGGGCGGGACGGCAGTGCGACATCGAGTGCCTCGCCGTTCTCGTCGAACATGGCGCGGACGCGGCCGTGAGCCGTACCGGCCACGATCGTGTCGCCCACTGCCAAGGTTCCGGACTGCACCAGGACGGTAGCAACGGCACCGCGGCCCTTGTCGAGGTTCGCTTCGATGGCAATGCCTCGAGCGTCCTTGTCCGGGTTGGCGCGCAGATCCAGTGCGGCATCGGCCGTCAGCAGGACGGCGTCGATCAGTTCATCGATGTTGAGGTTCTGGCGGGCAGAGACCTCAACGAACATGGTGTCGCCACCGTATTCTTCGGGAACCAGGCCGTACTCGGTCAGCTGGCCCTTGACCTTGTCAGGGTTGGCGCCTTCCTTGTCGATCTTGTTCACGGCGACGACGATCGGCACGTTTGCTGCCTGGGCGTGGTTGAGTGCTTCCACCGTCTGCGGCATAACGCCGTCGTCGGCTGCGACAACCAGGATCGCGATGTCGGTGACCTTGGCACCACGTGCACGCATGGCCGTGAAGGCCTCGTGACCGGGGGTGTCAATGAAGGTGATATCGCGGGCCGTGCCCTCGTGGACGTGGCTGATCTGGTAAGCACCAATGTGCTGGGTGATGCCACCATGCTCGCCGGCCACAACGTTCGAGTTGCGGATGGCATCCAACAGGCGGGTCTTACCGTGGTCAACGTGACCCATGACGGTGACAACCGGTGCGCGGGCCTCGAGGACGTCGTCGCCTTCGGCGTCGAGTTCGTCCTGGATGTTGATGTCGAACTGGTCCAGCAGCTCGCGTTCTTCATCCTCGGGGGAAACAACCTGGAGCTTGTAGCCGAGTTCGGCGCCAAGCAGGCCAAAGGTGTCTTCGTCCAAGGACTGCGTAGCCGTTGCCATCTCACCGAGGTGGAACAGAACGGTCACCAGCGATGCGGGGTTCGCGTCAATCTTTTCGGCAAAGTCCGTGATGGACGAGCCACGACGCAGGCGGATGATGGTCTCGCCATCACCGCGGGGTACTGATACGCCGCCCAGTGACGGAGCACTCATCTGCTCCAGTTCCTGGCGCTTCGCACGCTTCGACTTGCGCTGCTTGCCACGACCGGCGCCGCCCTTGCCGAAGGCACCCTGGGTACCACCGCGACCGCGGCCACCCTTGCCGAAGCCACCGCCGGCGGGAGCTCCGCCACCAGTGCCTGCACCAGGTGCGCCACCGGGACGACCGGGTCCGCCACCGGGACGGCCTGCGCCACCCGGACGGCCTGCGCCACCGGGAGCCGGACGCTCAGTGCGGTTGGGCATCATGCCCGGGGTAGGACGGTTTCCGGCACCCGGACCGCCGGCGGGACGCGGAGCGCCCGGACGGGGTGCTCCGGGACGCGGAGCGCCCGGACGGGGTCCACCGGTACCTGCTGCGGGACGGGGGCCGCCTGCGCCAGCCGCGGGACGCGGACCACCGGGGCGTTCGCCATCGTTGCGGCGTTCGCCCCGGGGCATGCCCTGGGACGGTGCAAACGGGTTGTTACCCGGACGCGGCGGACGGTCTCCGTCGCCACCACGGCCCCTGGGCATGCCCTGGGACGTAGCAAACGGGTTGTTGCCCGGACGGGGTCCGCCGGGACGCGGAGCCTGGCCACCTTGACGTGCCGGAGCCGGAGTCTCTGCCTTGGGAGCAGGACGGGCGCCGGGCTTGGCCGAAACCGGGGTGGATGCGGCAGGAGCCGCAGGGGCTGCCGGCGCGGGTGCTGCCGGTGTAGTGGCGGCCGGAGCTGCCGGAGCGGGGGCTGCAGGTGCCGGGGCCGGAGCCTTCGGCGCTGCAGGACCCGGTGCCGGAGCTGCCGGACGGGATGCTGCGGGAGCTTTGGGGGCTGCAGCGGGCGCGGCGGCTTTGGCAGCGCCGGCACCCGGGTAGGCGTCGCGAAGCTTCTTCACGACGGGGGCCTCAATTGTTGAAGAGGCGGAGCGAACGAATTCGCCCAATTCCTGCAGTTTGGTTACTGCATCTTTGGAAGTAATACCGAGCTCTTTGGCGAGCTCATGTACGCGGACCTTGGCCACATTTCTCCTGTCTCGGTCCGCACCGAGCCAGGCACGAACCGTCTACTTCTTACTGCGGGCCTTCGCCGCTTGCGCGATTGAAAGGCCCATTGCAGAGCGCAACAAAGTTGTCATCGTTACGCACTCATCGCTGGGAACTCATCGGGTTTCCATCAGTTTTCTGACCCGCTTTCAGGTTTGGACGGTTTTCCTGCGGCGGCCTGGGCCTCCACAAGTGGCGTACCGGACATCAGGTATCTCTCTACGGCGCGTGTATCAGATGCACCCGCAAGGGCCCTTCCGAAAGCTCGCCGCTTGATCGCCAATGCCAAGCACTTTTCGCTGGGGTGCAGCCACGCACCCCTGCCGGCCATCCGGCGTCGTTCATCCACCAGGACGGCGGACGAACCGCTGCCTTGGGCGACTAGCCGGACAAGCTCGGACCGGGAGCCTTGCTTCCGGCATCCGATGCACGTGCGAACAGGCCCGTGGCCATGTTCAAGCAGTTCAGCCACGACGTGTCCAACCTGCCTTACGCTACTGGCACCCGACGGGCCCCGGTCCTGCGCATGCAGCTGAGGCACGCCAAAGCGCGCGGATACCGGACGTAAGCCCGGTTCCATCTAGTCTAGCCCCCCGGCCCCGGTCTCCCGAAACCAAGTAAGCCACCAGCGCGGCGCAGAACCGGCGGCACGGCCGCCTGTTGAACCGTTAGTCCGTCTTGGCCGGAGCCGCGTCCGAGACGATATCAATGCGCCAGCCCGTCAGCTTGGCTGCGAGCCGGGCGTTCTGGCCTTCCTTCCCGATCGCCAGTGAAAGCTGGTAATCAGGCACAACCACGCGGGCGGAGCGGGTGGCTTCGTCCGTGATAGTGACGGAATTCACTCGCGACGGCGACAACGAGTTGGCAATGAAGGTCGCGGGGTCATCGCTGAAGTCCACGATGTCGATCTTCTCGTCATTCAGTTCGGTCATGACAGCCCGGACACGGGAACCCATTTCACCGATGCAGGCACCCTTGGCGTTGACGCCGGGAGTGTTTGCCTTCACTGCAATCTTGGTGCGGTGACCGGCTTCGCGGGCCAGGGCCACGATCTCCACGGAGTGGTCCGCAATTTCCGGAACTTCCATTTCGAACAGCTTCCGGACCAGGCCGGGGTGCGAGCGGGACAACGTGATGGATGGTCCCTTGGCCCCGCGGTGTACATCCACCACGAAGGCACGCAAGCGGCTTCCATGGAGGTACTTCTCACCCGGAACCTGCTCGGGCGGCGGCAGCAACGCTTCCACAGCTCCCAGATTGACCTGAATCATGTGCGGGTTGTTGCCCTGCTGAATCATGCCGGCTACAAGCTCGCCTTCACGGCCCTTGAACTCGCCCAGCACGTTATCGTCTTCCACGTCGCGAAGGCGCTGCAGGATGATCTGGCGCGCAGTGCTTGCGGCGATGCGGCCGAAACCGGCCGGGGTGTCCTCGAACTCGCCGATGGGCTCGCCGTCGTCGTCGATTTCCGTCGCCCAGATAGTCACGTGACCGCTCTTGCGGTCCAGTTCAGCGCGGGCCTTTTCGAAGGCGCCGGGCGTTTTGTGGTACGCCACCAACAGCGCCTGCTCGATGGTGGGAATCAGGAGATCCAGCGGGATTTCACGCTCACGCTCCAGGAGTCTCAGTGCGCTCATGTCAATATCCATTAGGCCTCCTCGGAAGGTCCATTGTGCTCGTCTTCCAGCGCAGCCTCGTGGAGGTGGCTGAATTCAATCTCGACTTTTCCTTGGCGGATCCTGTCGAAAGGAATAGTGATGGGTTCGCCCTGCTTGGGCTTCATGCCCTTTTTGACCTCATGCTCGGGGATGAGCGTCACGGCATCATCCCCAACCGATGCGATACGGCCCAGGAGGTTATCCCCTTGGATGACGTTGACCCTGACCATGCGGCCGCGGGCGCGATGCCAGTGACGCGGCTCTGTCAGGGGACGGCCTACTCCCGGGGAAGAAACCTCAAGGTCGTACGGACGGCCGTCGTCATGGGGATCGTTGTCCAGAATATCGGACAAGCCGCGGGAGACTTCCGCGATGGCGTCAAGGCTGACGCCCCCGGTCTCTTCCTGCGGAAGGTCCACGACGACGTGGACCGTGCGGTGTGAACCGGCAACGTGGATGGAAACATCCTCGAGGTAGAGCCTGCTGGCAAGGACAGCCGGTTCAAGCAGCGCCCTAAGCCTGCTCTCTTCCGGGTTGTGGATGGTGGCCGCTGAGTTCGATTCAGAACGGTCTGTTGAAGTCGTGGCTTCCGAGTCACTCACGTTGCCCGCCGCCTCCCTTTAGATGTTGTTGTGACTACTAGCCTAACGATTTTCCCGGGAACATGGTGCACGGACTTCCCTGCCCACGTGACACCATGGTCTGTTGTGAACGGGCAGACAAGCGAAAAAAGACGAACACCACCCTGGGGCCGGGTTTTGCTGGTTGCCGTGGTGGCGCTGCTTGTTGCGGGCACCGGAATGGTACTTATTCCGCGTGATTCCGGCACTCCCCCGGCGGTTCCCTTCTCCGAAAAGGCCCGCGTCGTGGCGCTGGAGGACACGCTCCTGCTGCGGGAATCGGCCGCCATGCTGGCGGACATGCCGGCTCCTGATACCGGAACTTCCACGCTCGGCAACGCTGTGACTTTGCTGACAACCCATGCGCAGGCCTTGCAGGGCCCTCACGCCGCTGCACCGCGCGCCACGTCATCCGGCAGTTCGGCCATTGCTGATCAGGACAGTGCAGCCACACCAACCAGCCGCACCTCTTTCCTGGCCGGGTTGGCCGGCAGCGGCCGGAAGCGACTCGACGACGCCCGCGAGGCCGACGGCGGGATCGCCCGCCTGCTCGCCGCCGTCGGAACCGCGCAACTGCTTCAGGCGGAAAGGCTGGCTGCGAAGTGGCAGCTACCGATTCCACAGCAGCCAACAGCAGCAGGCACCAAAGCTCCTGCGGCAACGCCCCTTGCGGCCTCCTGTCCGTCAGCCAGCCCCACCCCGGAGTCGACCTCCGCCACTACCGACACCGCCCTGGCTGCGGTGGTTCGCTCGCAGCAGGAAGCGATCTACGTTTACCAGGTGGCGCTGAAGCGGCTGGACGCTTCGAACTCGGCGGCTGCTGCCAAGTACTTGCAAATGCACGAGGTACTGCTCCAGCAGGCAGAATCGCTGACCAGCGCCAACTGCGCGGACGCACCTCCAGGCGAGGCGGGCTACCAGCTGCCGGAACAATTCGCCCAAGACCCGGCCGCTTTCCTGGGTTCCGTTGAACTTGCTTCCCTGCCTCGCCTCGGTGACCTGGTTGCCCTGACTACGGACGAGACCCGGACGTGGGCCGTTGACGGCCTCCTGGCCGCTGCCCGGAGGAGCGCTGCCTGGGGCGCGCCCCTGCCTGCGTTGCCGGGACTCATGCTCGACGCCGGCGAGCTGCCTTCCCTGCCCACGCCCACCACTACACCCACTTCCTCTTCCAATGGCGGATAGGCCAGCCTAGCCATGCTGGTCAGGGCGGACTGCCAGTGCTTGGCTTGATGCATGGCTTCCACAGAAACTGCCACCACACACGAGAACGAACCTCACCGGGACGATCTGGCCCACCGGTTGAACTGGTTGCGGGCAGGAGTCCTGGGTGCCAATGACGGCATCGTGTCCGTCGCCGCGATTGTGGTGGGTGTAGCAGGCGCCACGACCAGCACTGGCAGCATCCTCGCCGCAGGCACGGCCGGCTTGGTGGGTGGCGCCATCTCCATGGCTTTGGGTGAATACGTGTCAGTCAGCAGCCAAAGCGACACCCAAAAAGCGTTGATCGAAAAAGAAAAACGAGAACTGGCGGAGCAACCGGAGGATGAACTCGAAGAGCTGGCCGCGATCTACGAGGCCAAAGGGCTCAGCACCAAGACAGCCCGGGCCGTTGCGCAGGAACTGACCGAACACGACGCGTTGGCCGCCCACCTCTCGGCCGAGCTGAATATCAATGAGGACGACATCGTCAGTCCCTGGAACGCAGCCCTGGCTTCTGCCGTGGCATTCACCTTGGGAGCGGTGCTACCTCTGCTGGCCATCCTGCTTCCTCCCCCGGAGTTGCGGGTGCCTTTGACGTTCATCGCAGTTCTCCTGGCCTTGGCAATCACCGGCGCCGTTGGTGCTTGGATAGGCAGCGCTTCCCGCTTCCGCGCGGCAGTCCGGGTAGTGCTAGGCGGTGCTTTGGCGCTGGCCGCTACATACTCGATCGGAACCCTGTTGGGCGCCAGCGGCGTTTTCTAGGAGGCTCGCGTTGACTCGGAGTTAGGCTGTTGGCGTGAGCCTTCACGCGATGATTCCCATTCCGGGCGACCTCCACGCCCGGTACAACCGCGACTCCGCGGGCAGGGATTGGCTGGCCAGCCTCCCGGGGCTTATCGCGGCTGCTTTGGACCGCTGGCAGCTATCAGTGGACCTGGCGCCAGGCACTGAGCCTTGGAACGGTCACGGAGCCTTGGTGGTGCCTGTTCTTCAGAGCGGCGCACCCGCAGCACTGAAGATCGCTTTCCCCCATGAAGAAGCTCTGGTGGAGCGCCACGCGCTGGCGCTTTGGAATGGCCGCGGCGCGGTTCGCCTCCTGGCGTCCGACGACGCAAGTTGCTCCATGTTGCTTGAACGTCTGGACGCCTCACGCTGGCTCCAGGACGCCCCGTTGGACGAAGCCAGGGACGTATGGGGCACCATCATGCGCGAGCTCTCGATCCAGCCCGATGACCGACTTGAGTGGCGGGCTTTCGACCATGTTGCGGCAACCGCCGAGCGGTGGAGCGATGAGCTCCCTGCAGAATGGGAGCGTCTTGACCGCCCCTTCCCGAGGTGGCTCCTTGAAGCGGCACTGGAGGTGTGCCAGACGCGTGGAGCCGTGGGTCGCCGTTCCGGCACGGATGTCCTGGTGCACACTGACCTTCACTTCATGAATATCCTTGCCACCACAACTGCCGAAAGACTTTCCCTCCGCGGAGATTACCTGGCCATAGATCCCCAACCACAGATAGGCGAAGCGGAGTTCGCCGTCGCCCCCATCCTGTGGAACCGCATCCACGACCTTCCGCGGACCGACCCGGAGGCCGGGTTGCTGGAGCGGTGCCATGACTTCAGCCAAGCGGCTGGATTGGACCCTGAGGTTGCCCGGCAATGGAGCATCGCCCGAGAGGTGCAAAACGCTCTGTGGTATGCCGCCAAGCGTTCTGTACCTCACGGCGGTGACCTTGCCCGCTCCCTATGGGTCGCCAGCACCCTCGCCGGCAGCACACTGGACACCTTGCCATCGGCCCATGATCTCCCCGATCCCGGCGAAGCGGCCTGATCCCAAGGTCCTGCCATCCGCAGCGCTGCTACGCTGCGAAGTTCTCATTCCAGACGTCCATGCCAAGTTTGATGATCAGCGCCGCCACCACCACCAGGAAAACGAGGCGCACGAACTTACTTCCCTTCGCAACGGCGGTCCTGGCCCCGAGATAGCCCCCCGCCATGTTTGCCAGGCCCAGGACCAGTCCCACGCCCCAGAGCAATGAGCCGTGCGGGAGGAAGAAGATCAAGGCTCCGGCATTGGTTGCCATGTTGACGATTTTCGCTTTGGCGCTGGCCTCGAGGAAGGCGTAGCCCATCGCCGAAACGAGGGCAATCACCAGGAACGATCCAGTACCGGGGCCGATCAGGCCGTCATAAAAGCCGATGACGCCGCCAATAAGGCAGGCCACCACGTAATGCTTATGGCCATCGTGGCGGAGCGCTGTCAGTTCACCGGCGCCGGGACGCAAGGCCGTGAAAACAGCGACGGCGATCAGCGCCACCACAATGATCGGTTTGAAGACGCTGGCCGGAAGAGACGCAGCAAGGATGGCCCCACCGAAGCTCCCGGCGAGTGCGATGACCGCCATGGGAATCGCGGTCTTGAGATCCGGGCCGACGCGGCGATAGTAGGTGACCGCGCTTGTGGTGGTCCCGAAGATGGAGCCCATCTTGTTCGTGGCCAAGGCCTGGACCGGCGTGATGCCGGGGACCAGCAGCAGGGCGGGGAGCTGAATCAGTCCCCCGCCCCCAACTACGGCGTCAACCCAGCCTGCCGCGAATCCGGCCACCACAATGAGGATGAGTGTGGTGAGCTGGATCGATTCGAAGCCGGAAATCACCGGGTTCGTACAGCGTTGACCACGTAATCCACGGCTTTGTCCACCGAAATGTTCTCGGCTTCGCCGCTGCGGCGGTCCTTGATTTCAACCACACCGTCTACCAGCCCGCGGCCAACGGCCAGGATGGTGGGCACACCTACGAGTTCGGCGTCACCGAACTTCACGCCGGGAGATACCTTCGGGCGGTCGTCGAAAATGACGTCCAAGCCGGCAGCTTCGAGCTCAGCCGAGAGCCTTTCAGCGGTATCGAAGATCTCATCGCCACGGCCGACTGCCACGACATGCACATCTGCCGGAGCCACGGAGCGCGGCCACACGAGGCCGCGGTCGTCATGGTTTGCTTCGGCCAGCGCCGCGACAGCACGCGTCACGCCAACGCCGTAGGAGCCCATGGTGACAACCTGCTGCTTGCCGTTCTGATCCAGGACCTTCAGGTCCAGGGCCTCGGCATACTTACGACCGAGCTGGAAGATGTGGCCCATTTCGATGCCACGCGCGGTTTCCAGCGGTCCGGAACCGTCCGGGGCGGGATCGCCCGCGCGCACGTCAGTGCTCTCAATGACGCCGTCCCATGTGAAGTCGCGGCCGGCGACCAACCCGAAGACGTGCTTGCCGTCAGCGTTGGCACCGGTCACCCAGCTGGTGCCGGAGACAACGCGGGGATCCACAAGGAAGAGCACCTTGGAGGACCCTTCAAGGCCAAGGACGGGTTCGTCGAGGGACAGTCCCGGTCCGATGTAGCCCTTGACCAGCCACGGCAGCTTCTTGAGGTCCTCTTCGTTGGCAGCCTCGAGGCCGATTTCACCGGCGATGGGCAGGTGGGATCCGATGTTGGCTTCCACGCGCTTGAGGTCTACGCCACGGTCGCCAGGAACGCCAATAACCACGATCTGGCGCTCACCCGTGGGCAGCGTGACGGCAAGAACAACATTCTTTAGCGTGTCAGCGGCAGTCCAGGCACCGCCGTCGGCCTCGCTTCGGGGAGCGAGCTGGTTGGCGGCGTCCACCAGAGTATCGATGGTGGGGGTGTTCGGGGTGTCCAGGACCTCAGCCGCCGGAGCGTTGGTGAAGTCGATATCGTCCGGAACCACAGTGGTCACGGCTTCAACGTTGGCGTAGTAGCCGCCGGCCGAGCGTACGAACGTGTCCTCGCCGATCTCGGTGGGGAACAGGAATTCCTCGCTCTTGGAGCCACCCATGGCACCAGCGGTGGCGGCAACAGGAATGACTTCCAGGCCCAGGCGCGCAAAGATCTTCAGGTAAGCACCGCGGTGGGCGGCGTAGCTTGCGTCCAAGCCGGCGTCGTCAACGTCGAAGGAGTAGGAGTCCTTCATGATGAACTCGCGGCCACGGAGGAGTCCTGCCCGCGGACGTGCTTCATCGCGGTACTTGTTCTGGATCTGGTAGAGGCTCAGCGGCAGGTCCTTGTACGAGGAGTACAGATCCTTGACCAAGAGCGTGAACATTTCCTCGTGCGTGGGGGCAAGGAGGTAGTCCGCGCCCTTGCGGTCCTGGAGGCGGAACAGGCCTTCGCCGTATTCGGTCCAACGGTTGGTGGCCTCATAGGGCTCGCGGGGAAGCAGCGCAGGGAAGTGGACTTCCTGGGCACCAATGGCGGACATCTCCTGGCGGATGATCTCCTCCACCTTCCGCAGGACGCTCAGCCCCAGCGGCAGCCACGTGTAGATACCGGGTGCAGCGCGGCGGATGTAGCCGGCGCGCACCAGGAGCTTGTGGCTTGCGACCTCGGCGTCGACGGGATCTTCACGCAGGGTGCGCAGGAACAGCTGGGAAAGGCGAAGGACCACGGGTACGTATCCGTTTCTATGGCAGATGTGGCAAAAACAACTGCCTACTAATCTACCGGCTGACGGCGGGGCCGCTTGAACCGGGCCGCATGACGTTCGGGCAGCCTGAACACAGAAGAGCCACGCCGTCGCGTTTGGAAGCCCCTGGCCGCAACCGGCTGGTCATCCTGCGATGGCGTGGCTCAGCGGCCGGCCGGCCGCAGACTCTGTCCTGGGACTAGATCGCCGTTCCCTCCAGCGGAACGGGATCGCCTGCGGCTGGGAGGTATTGGTCACTGCCGAAAACACGGATGGCGCGGCCGCCAATGGCGCCCTTCAAGGTCTTGGTCATGATTCCCCCTGTACCACCCGCACCCCAACGACACGGCTTGGGAAGAACCTATGTGATAGCAGACACATTTTCAAGGACTGCCTTCTCTGGCGGGCCCCTTGACCTGCATCTTCGCTGGATCTAACTTTAATTCATCAGTTGGTGAATTAATGGAGCCATCGGAGGCCCTCATGACACCCGCACCATCGGCCGTCGAGGCTACCGGACTTCATGTCGCCCGTTCACGCACCAAGATCCTGCGAGGCCTGGACTTCACGGTTGACGCCGGTCGCATCACCGGGCTTCTGGGCCCTTCCGGCAGCGGCAAAACGACGCTCATGAGGGCAATCGTCGGCGTCCAGCGAATCACTCGGGGAACCGTTACCGTCCTCGGCCAGCCGGCAGGCAGCGCACCGCTCAGGCACGACGTCGGATACGTCACCCAAGGCGCGAGCGTTTATGGAGACCTCAGCGTCGAAGCGAACGTCCGGTATTTCGGAGCCATGCACGGCGCAACGGCGGCTGACGCCGCGGAGGCAATTGCCGCCGTCGGGCTTCAGGAGTTTGCCCGCCAGAAGGCGGCGGACCTGTCCGGCGGGCAATTCAGCCGGGTGTCCCTTGCTTGTGCGCTGGTGGGCCATCCGCGGCTCCTGATCCTGGACGAGCCCACTGTGGGGCTGGATCCCGTCCTCCGTGCCGAGTTGTGGGAGCGTTTCGCCGCCAAGGCTGCTGGCGGAACCACCCTGCTGGTGTCCAGCCACGTCATGGAGGAAGCATCCCACTGCTCGTCACTGCTGCTGCTGCGCGATGGCCTGCTCCTGGCGCAACTGACTCCCGCAGAGCTGGCCGAACGCGGCAGGAGCGACGATCTTGAGCGGGCGTTTCTGACCATCATCAAAGCCGCCGATCGTGGCCAGGAAGAGAGCCAGGTGACCCCGTGAATCTCCGCATGACATTTGCCACCGCCACCCGGGTCCTGCGACAACTGAGGCACGACCACCGGAGCGTCGCACTGATCCTCGTGGTCCCGGCGCTGCTCCTGACGGCCGTCTATTTCCTCTTCGAGAACGAAACCCTTCCACCAGGGTTCCCCCGCACCTTCGATCGCGTGGGCCTGATGATGTTGGCGATCTTCCCCTTCGTGGTCATGTTCCTGGTCACGTCCATCACCATGCTTAGGGAACGCACCTCCGGGACCCTCGAACGCCTTCTGACCACCCCAATCCACAAGGCGGACCTGCTGTTCGGCTATGCCGTGGCCTTCTCCATCATGGCCGCCCTGCAGTCCTTGGTGGCGACAGCGGTGGCTTACTGGATTTTCGATCTGGACATCAAAGGAAGTCCCGGCCTGGTGGTGATGATCGCTGTCATCAACGCCGTCCTGGGCGTCGCATTGGGGTTGTTGTGTTCAGCGTTCGCCCGCACCGAGTTCCAAGCCGTGCAGTTCATGCCCGTGGTGGTGGTGCCCCAGATCCTGTTGTGCGGCTTGTTCGTGGCCCGGGACGATATGAACGAGGTCCTGGAAGCGATCGCCGGTGTTTTGCCGCTCACGTTCTCCGTGGATGCCCTAAAGGAGATCGCCGGAAATGCCGACGCCACGTCGGTAATGTGGCAAGACGCCCTGATCATGGGCGGGATTGTTGTTGGAGTCCTGGTCCTGGCATCACTAACGCTTCGGCGGCAAACCCGATGAGCCTCCCGCAGGCGCGTCGGGGCCGCCGAAGTGCAGGAGATCATTCGCGGGAAGCCATCCTCGCAGCTGCACGGAAACTGTTCGCTGAACAGGGATTCGAAGGAACGAGCCTGCGGCAAGTAGCCCGCGAGTCATCGGTGGATCCGGCCATGGTCCACCACTTTTTCGGGGGCAAGGACGAGCTTTTTGCCGCCAGCGTGGAACTGCCCGCGGACCCGGCCGAGGTTCTTGCCGGCGTCGAAACCCTGGACCCGGCCGTAAGGGCGGAAGCGATTGTCCGGGCAGTGCTGCGGCTGTGGGAAAGCCCGGCCCAGCATGGCCTGGTTGCCTTTGTCCGGGGAACCATCGGCTCCAAGGCCAAGACGGCACTCATGCGCGAAATGGTGAACCGCACCATACTGTCCAGGATCATGGCGGGGCTGCCCGGTTCGCCCGAAGAAGTACGCGTGCGCGGCAATCTTGTGGCCACGCAAGTTGTGGGACTCATGCTGGTCCGCTACGTGATCCGGCTCGAGCCCCTGGCCTCGGCGGATCAGGAAGACGTGGTCCGCTTCGTCGCACCAAACATCCAGCGCTACCTCACAGGAGACCTTGACTCGTCCAAGTAGCTGTCAGTTGTGTCTAGAACAGGACCGTCGCGAAGGTGCCCACTTGTTCGAAGCCGACGCGCTCATACGTGGCGCGGGCTTTGGCGTTGTAGTCATTCACGTAGAGGCTCGTCACCGGGGCGAAGGTTCGGGAGAGATTCACGACGGCGGCCATGTAGCCACCGCTTTGGCCGCGGCCCCGCAATTCGGGGTTCATCCACACGCCTTGAACCTGAGTGACGTCCCGCGTGACTGCACCCAACTCGGCTTTGAAGACCACTGTGCCGTTGGCATCGATGTGGACCAAGGAATGGCCCTCACGAATAAGGCCTGCGACGCGCCTGCTGTAGAACTCCTGCCCTCCCAGGAAAGGCGAGTAGCCAACTTCTTCTTCGAACATGGCTGCGCAGGCGGGCAGGATGCGATCGAAGTCCGCCATGGTTCCGAAGGTCAGGGCAGGGTTGGCGCCGATAACCGGTGGGCTGGAAATGGTGAGTAGCGGTTGCTGGGAGCGAACTTCGTGGGCACCGTGACCCAATTGCTCGAACCGCGCATAGAGGGCCAAGACAGTTTCCGCCGGACCAAAAATGGACGCGTAGCGGCGGCCTGTTTCGTGTGCCGCGCCGGCCACATATCCCGCCAAGCCGGGGTCGAGTTGCACAGGGACCAGGTTGGCTCCCGCCCAACACGCGCCAAGGAGAGTTTCGCCGTCGAAGACTCCGAAAATACTGGCGCCGCCGCTGGTGGGCGCCGCTGTTCCGGTGCTTTCCAAGTGGGCGAGGATGAAAACGTTGGCTACCACGTCTTCCCTGGCCAGGGCGCGAAGAGCCAGGGTGTCGGCACTGCCGAGCACCCTGACTCCCAAGCCGTTCTCGTTACGAGACGCTAACCACGGGGCTACCCTTGACAGCATCTTCGCCATCGGCCTCCCCCATCTCTTCGGCGATGCGCATGGCCTCTTCGATCAGTGTCTCAACAATTTCGCTCTCAGGCACAGTCTTGATGACTTCGCCCTTCACGAAAATCTGGCCCTTGCCGTTTCCGGAGGCCACACCGAGGTCCGCTTCACGGGCCTCACCGGGTCCGTTGACGACGCAACCCATGACGGCTACGCGCAACGGGATCTCCATGCCTTCCAAACCTGCGGTTACCTGCTCGGCCAGCGTGTACACGTCCACCTGCGCGCGACCACAGGACGGGCAGGAGACGATTTCGAGCTTGCGCGGGCGAAGGTTCAGGGATTGCAGGATCTGGTTGCCCACCTTGATTTCCTCCACTGGCGGAGCGGAGAGGGAAACACGGATGGTGTCGCCAATGCCGCGGGACAGGAGGGCACCGAAAGCGGTTGCCGACTTGATTGTGCCCTGGAATGCCGGTCCGGCCTCGGTCACGCCAAGGTGCAAGGGCCAGTCGCCCTTCTCGGCCAACATCTCGTACGCGGCCACCATGATCACAGGATCGTTGTGCTTAACGGAGATCTTGAAGTCATGGAAACCGTGCTCTTCGAACAGCGAGGCTTCCCAGACTGCGGACTCAACAAGTGCCTCCGGGGTGGCCTTGCCGTACTTCTTCATGATCCCGGGTTCAAGGGAGCCCGCGTTAACGCCGATCCGAATGGATGTTCCATGGTCACGCGCGGCTGCAGCGATTTCTTTGACCTGGTCATCGAACTTGCGGATATTGCCAGGGTTAACGCGAACCGCCGCACATCCGGCTTCGATTGCGGCGAATACGTACTTCGGCTGGAAGTGGATATCCGCAATCACGGGAATCTGGGACTTGCGGGCAATGATCGGCAAAGCCTCGGCATCGTCGGCTGACGGGCAGGCAACACGCACAATGTCGCAGCCTGAAGCCGTCAGCTCAGCAATCTGCTGCAGCGTGGCGTTGATATCCGTGGTGGGCGTGGTGGTCATGGACTGCACGCTGATGGGCGAGTCAGAACCGACGCCAACGGACCCTACCTTGATCTGCCGCGTCTTACGGCGCGGGGCAAGAACGGGCGGTGGGGCTGCTGGCATTCCCAGGCTGACCGAGGTCACGTGGACTCCTTGGGTTGGGGTGGATCGTTGTGGTGGAGAACGTCCGGACTAGGACGCGTAGGCAGCCAGGACGCCGGTGTTAGGCGCCCATTCCGTGGTGCGGATGCCGGCGACAACTCCGGCTTCGGCGAACGGATCCTGCTTGAGGAGGTCATTGAGTTCGGCTTCGTCCGCGGACTTGAAGATCAGCAGGGCGCCTGCACCGTCACCGTAAGGGCCACTGGCAAGCAGTTTGCCTTCCTCGGCCAGGTCGCCGAGCCAGGCACGGTGTGCGGGGCGGGCTTCATCGCGGAGGGCGTCGGATTCGGCGACGTATACATACTCAACAGCGAAAACAGTCATGGAGCTAGCCTATCCCGCCTACTCAGCCGAAAATGTTCACGGGCTTCACGATGTCCGCATAGATCAGGAGGGCGCCCATGGCCATCAGCAGCGCTGCGACCACATAAGTGGCTGGCAGCAGCTTGGCGATATCGAACGCGCCCGGGTCCGGTTTACCCAGGAGCTTGGCCACCCGGCGTCGGGCCCCTTCGTAGAGCGCGCCTGCTACATGGCCGCCGTCGAGGGGCAGGAGGGGGATGAGATTGAAGATCGCCAGGGCAAAGTTGAGCCCGGCGAGCAACCCGATCAGGGTGCCTATGCGGGCTTGCATGGGTACCTGTTCCATGGCCGCGACTTCACCGGCAACCCGGCCTACACCCACCACGCTGATGGGTCCGTTCGGGTCGCGGGGCTCTTCGCTGAAGGCCGCTTTCGCCACACCAACCACCCTGGCCGGCAGGTTGAAGATCACACCGGATATCTGCTTGATGTTCTCTCCGGCCATGGGCAGAACGGCCGACGCCGGTTGGGGAACCAGTTCGCTTTGGGCCCCGATCCCAAGGAATCCGACTTCCTGGTATTTCAGCACCCCGTTGGAGTCCTGCTCAGGCCGGCCGTCGGTACCGACCACAGGCCGCGAGGAGAGTACGGGCGTCACTGTGGTTTCGACCGTTGATCCGTTGCGCTCCACGGTGATGGGCACGTCTTTTCCGGCGGACGCACGGATCCAGCTGGTGAGTTCGTCCCAGCTGGTGACGGCTTTTCCGTCGAAGGAAGTGATGGTGTCGTTCGGCTGGAGGCCCGCAGCCGCTGCGGGAGTCAGCTTGCAATCGGCCGAGTCGGGGTCAACGGTCTCCCCTGCCGCAACCTGGCACTTGGAAACGTCCGCGATGGTGGTGGTCGCTGTGGCCATGCCGAAGCCCATGAGCAGGACAGCCAGCAAAATCAACCCGATCAGCATGTTCATGGCAGGACCGCCGAGCATGACGATGATCTTTTTCCACACAGGCAGCTTGTAGAAGACGCGGTTTTCGTCTCCGGGTCCAACTTCCTCGTGCGCCATGGAGCGCGCCTCAGTGGCGAGCGTCTGGAACATGCCTGTGCTGGAGGGGCGGACAGCGCCGTCTTCCTTGTTCGGCGGGTACATGCCGATCATGGACACGTAGCCGCCCAACGGAAGCGCTTTGAAGCCGTACTCGGTCTCGCCCTTTTTCTTGGACCACAAGGTGGGTCCGAAACCAATCATGTACTTGGTGACGCGCACTTTGAACAACTTGGCAGGCACCAGGTGGCCCACCTCGTGAAGCGCAATGGAAACAGCTACGCCGATCGCGACGAAGACGACTCCGAGAATGAAGAGAAGGACGGGACTCATGCCGGTGGGACTGCTTCCATAAGGGTTGTGAGCTACAGGGCGCTGCTGGCTAAACGATCAAGGGTACGGGCGCGTGCCCACTTCTCAGCATCCAGCACGGACTCCACTGTTAGCTCAGAAGAGCCTGAATGTTCGCTGAGGACGGATTCAACGGTATCCACAATGTCCGTGAAGCGGATGCGACCGGCATGGAAGGCCTCTACGGCTTCCTCGTTGGCCGCGTTGAACACCGCGGGGAACGTACTGCCCTGCTTGGCAGCGTCCTTAGCGAGGTCCACTGCTGGGAAAGCCACGGTATCCAGCGGTTCGAACGTCCAACTGGTGGCCTGGGTCCAATCGCATGCCTGGGCAGCGTGGGGAACACGGTCCGGCCAGCCCAGCCCGAGCGCAATCGGCAGCCGCATGTCAGGGGGCGATGCCTGGGCAATGATGGATCCGTCCACGAACTGGACCATGGAGTGGACCACCGACTGTGGGTGGACCACCACATCGATCCTGTCCAAGGGAACGTCGAACAGCAGGTGGGCCTCAATGACTTCAAGGCCCTTGTTGACCAGGCTGGCTGAGTTTGTGGTGACCATGAGGCCCATGTCCCAGGTGGGGTGGGCGAGCGCCTCCTGCGGTGTGACGTCGTGAAGTTGTTCCCGTGTGCGGCCGCGGAAAGGGCCGCCTGACGCGGTCAGGATCAGCTTTTCAACTTCCCTGTCCGTGCCCGAACGGAGGCATTGGGCGATGGCGGAGTGCTCGGAGTCGACGGGCACTATCTGGCCGGGGCCGGCAGCGGCTTTGACCAGGGCACCGCCGACAATCAGCGATTCCTTGTTTGCAAGTGCCAGGGTGGCCCCCGTGCCGAGCGCGGCCAGGGTTGGGGCCAGTCCGATGGACCCGGTGATGCCGTTGAGGACCACGTCACACTCAATGGCTGCAATGACCGACGAAGCGTCAGGACCAACAAAAATCTCCGGAGCAAAGTCCCGCACACCAGCAATGGCGGCCTGGGCGTCGATCAGTCGCCGAAGCTCTCCTGGATCTCCTTGGGCAATGCCCACGGCTTGCGCCCTGGTGTGGACGGCCTGCTGCGCAATGAGTTCAAGGTTTCCTCCGCCGGCGCTGAGGGCCACCACCTCGAAACGGTGTGGGGCAGCATCGACGACGTCAATCGCTTGTGTGCCGATGGAACCGGTGGACCCGAGGATGACGATCTTGCGCGGCTGCATTGCTTAAGTATCCCAGTCGCCACCGGGGGCCGCGAACGGAAGCGGGCATAAGTGGAAAACCGGTACCGCTTGACCACCGCGTTCCCCCGCGTACCGTGGAATCGTGGAATGGATGTCCTGGTTTGATGCGCGGGACTACGAGTTCGCCCGGCAGGTCTTGCAGCGCGGCACCGCCGCGCTCTTTGCAGTTGCGTTCCTCTCGACGTTGAACCAGTTCCCGGCACTCCTCGGCGAGCGCGGTCTGTTGCCTGTACCGGCTTTCCTGGACATGGCCCGCAAGCTGGCCAGGCCCACACTGTTCCAGTGGCGTTACTCCGACGCGCTGCTCAAGGCCGTGTGCTGGACGGGGATCAGCGTTTCCATCCTGCTGGTGGCCGGCCTCCCCCAAATGGGTCCTCCGTGGCTGCCTATGCTCGCTTTCCTCGCCCTCTGGTTCCTTTACATGTCGATCGTTAACGTCGGCCAAACGTTCTATGGGTTTGGTTGGGAGATTCTTCTCCTTGAGGCCGGATTCACGGTGGCATTCCTTGGCTCGGACCAGACTCCGCCGCCCACAACCATCCTCATTCTCATTCTGTGGTTGGTATTCCGGCTTGAATTCGGTGCTGGAATGATCAAGGTCCGGGGTGGCCGCGAGTGGCGCGACCTGACGGCGATGTTCTATCACCATGAAACCCAGCCAATGCCTGGCCCGCTCAGCAGGCAGGCGCACCTTTTGCCGCGTCCGCTGCACAAGGTAGAGGTGGTGGGCAACCACTTCGCGCAGTTGGTGGTGCCGTTCTTCCTGTTCGCGCCTCAACCGCTGGCGAGTATCGCCGCGGGCATCATCATCGTGACGCAGCTGTGGTTGGTGGGTACCGGGAACTTTGCCTGGCTGAACTGGGTGGCGATCATCCTGGCTTTCGCTGCCGTCAGTGATCCCGTGGCCCATGCGGTTTTTCCGTTCATCCCGCTGGAGTGGCACCAAGGTGCCGCTACCCCGGTGTGGTGGCTTGCCGTCGTCGTGCTTGTCACTGTTCTGTTGCTGGTGTTCAGCTACCGGCCGCTCCTCAACCTGTTCTCCAGCCATCAGTTAATGAACGCCAGTTTCAATCGGTGGCGCTTGGTGAACGCCTACGGGGCTTTTGGGACGGTGACCAAGCAACGGATCGAGATCGTAGTGGAGGGCACCTTGGCTGAGGAGCCGGACGCACCGGACGAGCACTGGCTTGAGTACGGCTTCAAGGGCAAGCCCGGCGACGTGCGGCGACTCCCCCGGCAATGGGCGCCGTACCACCTGCGCTTGGATTGGCTGATGTGGTTCCTGCCGCTGCGGACCGTCCACGAGGACTGGTTTCATATGTTCCTGCACAGATTATTGGAGTCCGACAAGCCCACGCTTGGACTGCTGCGCCATGACCCGTTCGACGGCGAACGCCCCCACTGGGTGAGGGCGCGTAGCTACCTCTACCATTTCGCCAGCCGCGCGGAGTTCCGCGAGACGGGCGAGCGTTGGGTTCGGGTGCTGCTCTATGACGCGATCCCGCCGCTCTCGCTTAGTCCTCGACGGCGGCGGCTGCCCTAGCGTTCGACGCCCGCGGTGGAGCGGTGGACTCGCGGACAACAAGGTGCGTAGCCAACTCCACTCGTCGCGAGTCGATTTCCTCGCCATTTTTCTGTCGGAGGATAAAGCTCAGGGCCGATCTTCCCATCTCTTGCAAGGGTTGGGACACTGACGTCAGCGGAGGCACTGATTCCTCGGCTTGGTGGGTGCCGTCAAAGCCGACCAGGCTCATTTCCTCGGGAATGCGCACGTTCTGACGCCGCGCTTCAGCGAGCACCCCCAGCGCGATGCTGTCGCTGCCGGCAAAGATCGCCGTGGGTGGATTGTCGAGCGCCAAGAGGGCCTTCATGGCTCGCACCCCGTTTTCCGGCTTGAAGGGACCATCGGAAACGTACTCGTGGTCCACGGCCACTCCCTCCGCCATCAGGGCAGCCATGTAACCGTGCAGGCGGGCTTGGCTGCACTCCGCAGTGGATGGACCGCCGATGTAGGCAATTCTTCGATGCCCCAACTCCAGCAGGTGTGTTGCCGCAGCCTTGCCGCCGGCCCAATTGCTGGCCCCAACACTGAAGACGTCAGCTGGTGGCGGATTGAGCGGATCCACCACCACGATGGGGATCTGGCGCCGCTTGAAGGCCTCCAACTGAGCGGCACCGAAAGCGGAGGTCACCACGATCATGCCGGCACGGCCTTCGTCGATCAGGCGCTGCGCCCGTTCCTCCGGCCCAAGTGGCGAGCCCGCCTGCCTTCCGGTGATGGAGAGGATAACCTCCATGTCCGAAACTGCCGCGTGCTCCATTACCCCGTTAAGGACTTCCACCCCGTAAGCGGAATTCAAGGAATCGAAGACGACTTCCACTGCACGATGTTCGGGGATGCTCTTGCGTTGCAGCGGCGATTTGTAGCCGGTGCGCTGCAAAGCGGCCAAAACCCTGGCCCGGGTGGCTTCTGCCACGTCCTCACGGCCATTGACCACCTTGGAAACAGTGGGCGCGGAGACACCTACCTCGGCTGCCACCGCTGCAAGGGTGAGCTTGGACGGGCGGAGATCTCGTTCCACAATGCTCCTGTTTTCGAAATATTTCGGACGTTTACAGTGTGCGGGATCGCAACGATATCCGTCAATTGAAGCTAACATTCGTCTAAATCCGGAGGCAGATAGCCCTTGACGGTGATGCGGGTCACGGCTAAATTTGGTGGGCACTTCCGAAAGGATGTTCGAAATATTTCGAAATATCATTGGATGCGGGTGGTCGCAGTCGATCCCCTCACCGCGGAGTGTGGCTTTTTACACGCACACCGGGCAATCAGCGTCGAGCCCGAAGGACGAATGGAAACTGCACATGAATAATCTCAAGTTGCGCACCGCCGGAATGGCCGTTTCTGCAGCCGCTATGTCGATCGCGCTCGTAGCCTGCGGGTCCTCTGGCCCGGCCGGAACAGGAGCCTCCGCGGACTCAGCAACCATGTGGGGACTCACCGGTGGTGACCAGCCCGTGTTCCAAGCATCCATTGACTCCTGGAACAAGTCACACCCGGACTCCGCCATCAAGCTCGACTTCTTCGCCAACGATGCCTACAAGACCAAGGTCCGCACCGCCGTCGGTGCCGGTCAAGGACCCACGCTGGTTTACGGATGGGGCGGAGGGGTCCTCAAGTCCTACGTCGATGCCGGCCAAGTGGACGACCTGACGGGATTCCTTAAAGAAAACCCGGACGTCCAGAGCCGCTACCTTCCCTCCATCCTCGAAAGCGGCGTGATCGACGGAAAGACTTATGCACTGCCCAACAACAAGGTGCAGCCCGTAGTGCTCTACTACAACAAGGAAGTCTTCGACAAGATCGGGGCTGTTGCGCCCAAGACCTGGGATGAGCTCATGGCGCTGGTGCCCAAGTTCAAGGAAGCCGGCGTGGCACCCTTCTCCCTGGGCGGCCAGTCCAAATGGCCGGACCTGATGTGGCTTGAATACCTTGTAGACCGTATCGGCGGCCCCGAAGTGTTCGCCAACATCGCCGCCAACAAACCGGAAGCGTGGTCCCACCCCGCCGTGATCGAGGCCCTGACCAAGATCCAGGAACTGGTAGACGCCGGCGGCTTCATCAACGGATTCTCCTCCATTGCCGCCGACAGCAACGCGGACCAGGCGCTGCTGTACACAGGCAAGGCCGCCATGATCCTGCAGGGCAGCTGGATCTACCAAGGCATGAAGAAGGACGCCGCCGACTTCGTCTCCAGCGGCAAGCTCGGATACGTCCCCTTCCCCACCGTTGAGGGCGGCAAGGGTGACCCTGCGAACGTTGTGGGTAACCCGTCCAACTTCTGGTCCGTATCCTCCAAGGCCACCGAGGACCAGAAGAAGACAGCGCTGGAATACGTCAAAGACGGAATGTTCACGGATGAGAACGTTCAAAGCCTGATCGACTCAGGAGCTGTCCCTGTGGTCACCGGCATCGAAGACAAGCTCGCCGCCTCCCCTGACAAGGACTTCCTGAGCTACGTCTATGGCCTGGCCAAGGACGCCCCGGACTTCACCCTGTCCTGGGACCAGGCGCTCAGCCCCGCGCAGGGAGACGCCATGCTGGCCAACCTCGACCAGATCTTCCTGAAGAAGATCACTCCGGAGCAGTTCGCTTCCACCATGAACGCGACGATCGGGAAGTAACACGGTGTCCGTAACTACCACCACTCCACAACGGTCAGTGGGCGCGGATCGCGCCACAGGCACCCGACGGACCCTGGAAAAGGGTCCGTCGGGGTGGCTGGCCGTACCGGCGCTCGCGTTCTTCATGCTCTTCGCCATCCTCCCGCTCCTGGGAGTCCTGTTCCTTAGCTTCACCCGCTGGGACGGGCTCGGCGAGATCAAGCTCGACGGCCTGTCCAGTTGGAACACCGTCCTGGCCGATCCCGTCACGGGCAACGCTTTGTTGGTGACGGCCAAGATCATGTTTTTCTCCTTCATTGTCCAAGCACCCATCAGTCTTTTGCTCGGCGTATTCACTGCGGCCAACCAGAAGTACCGCGCGGCACTGGCCGTCCTCTACTTCGTGCCCCTGCTGCTCTCCTCTGCCGCCGTGGCCATAGCCTTCAAAGCGCTGCTGGATCCCAACTTCGGACTCGGGCCCGGCCTGGGTCTTCCGTTCCTCGCCCAGGACTGGCTGGGCAACTCGGATCTGGTGCTGTTTGTGGTGGTGTTCGTCATCGCCTGGCAGTTCGTGCCGTTCCACACCCTGATTTACCAAGGCGGCGTACGGCAGATTCCTGCCTCGCTGTATGAGGCTGCGCAGATCGACGGCGCCGGCCGTGTCCAGCAGTTCTTCAACATCACCCTGCCGCAGTTGAAGTACACCATGATCACCTCCTCCACCCTCATGGTGGTGGGCTCCCTTGCCTACTTCGACCTGATCTTCGTGCTGACTGCCGGCGGACCGGGCTACTCCACCAGGCTCCTGCCCCTGCACATGTACCTCACGGGCTTCAAAGCGAACGACATGGGAGCGGCGAGCGCCCTGGGCGTCATCCTCGTTGTCATCGGCCTGGCCTTGGCACTGTTCCTTCAACGACTCGGCGGCAAGAACCGCAACGCCAGCCAACTGGAAGGTGCGTAATGGCTTCCACCACCCAACTCCCCACAGCACCGGCAACGCTCCCTGAACCGGTGACCACCCGCCGTCGTCCCCCGAAGCTTGGCCGTTCGCGGCCAAATATCCTGGGCGGCCTGGGCGGCTGGCTCTGGCTGGCGATCATCATCGTGCCTGTGTACTACGTAGTGATTACCAGCCTGAAGAACCAGGCAGGGTTCTTCACGTCAAACCCGATGCTGCCACCTTCAGAGCCAACCCTGGACAACTACAAGCTCGTCCTGGAAAACGACTTCGCCAAGTACTTCACCAACAGCCTCATCGTCACGGTTGGCAGTGTGGTTCCGGCACTGTTCGTCGCTTTCATGGCGGCCTACGCCATTGTTAGGGGCAAGGGAAAGTTCCTCAGCTGGACCAATAACGTTTTCCTCCTGGGCCTGGCCATTCCGCTGCACGCCACGATCATCCCGATCTATTGGATGATCACCAAGGCCCATATGTACGACACCTTGTTGGCGCTGATCCTGCCCTCCATTGCGTTCGCGATCCCCGTGTCCGTGCTGATCCTGTCCAACTTCATGCGGGATGTGCCCAATGAACTGTTTGAGTCGATGCGTTTGGACGGGTGCTCTGACTGGGCCATGATGTGGCGCCTCGCTTTGCCGATGACCAAACCTGCCGTCATCACGGTTGGCATCTACAACGCACTCCATGTGTGGAACGGCTTCCTGTTCCCGCTCATTCTTACGCAAAGCCCGGACACCCGGGTTCTGCCGCTTTCACTATGGACCTTCCAAGGTGAGTTCAGCGTCAACATCCCGGCGGTACTAGCCTCCGTCGTACTGGCTACGCTCCCGCTGCTGGTGATTTACGTAGTGGCACGGCGGCAGTTGCTCAGCGGCCTGACTGCAGGCTTCAGCAAGTAGAAAGGACTTCCAATGACAGACCCTCAATCCCTGCGTGTCGGCATGGTGGGCTATGCGTTCATGGGCGCCGCCCACTCCCATGCATGGAGGACCGCGCCCCGTTTCTTCGACCTCCCGCTCGCTCCTGAATTGACCGCCGTGGCGGGCCGGAACGAGGAAGGTGTACGGGCGGCGGCCAACAAGTACGGCTGGGCCTCCACCGAGACAGACTGGCGCCGCCTCATTGAGCGCGACGATATCGATCTGATTGACATCTGCACTCCGGGCAACACCCATGCGGAGATAGCCATCGCAGCGCTCGAAGCCGGCAAGCACGTCCTGTGCGAAAAGCCATTGGCCAACTCAGTGGAGGAAGCCGAAAAGATGACCCTGGTAGCCCAGGCAGCTGCCGAACGCGGGGTGTTCTCCATGTGCGGCTTCAGTTACCGACGCACGCCTGCCCTGGCATTGGCCAAGCGGATGGTGGATGACGGTCGCTTGGGCGAGATCCGCCATGTCCGCGCCCAGTACCTTCAGGACTGGCTCAGCGATGCGGATGCTCCGCTGACGTGGCGGCTGGACAAGGCCAAGTCCGGGTCCGGATCCCTGGGCGACATCGGCGCGCACAGCATCGACGCCGCGCAATGGATCACCGGACTCAACATCACCGGGGTCTCGGCGCTACTGGAGACGTTCGTGAAGGAGCGCCCGGTGGGCGGCGACTTTGTGGGCCTTGGTGGTCACGGTGGCGCGGGCGGT
Organism: Paenarthrobacter sp. TA1.8; assembly: GCF_048595705.1. Lineage (NCBI taxonomy): Bacteria > Bacillati > Actinomycetota > Actinomycetes > Micrococcales > Micrococcaceae > Paenarthrobacter > Paenarthrobacter sp. TA1.8. Next base: position 1,672,051 of record NZ_CP184287.1, on the reverse strand, counting down.
CCACGCGGTCCGGTGACCGTGGACGATGCGGCGCTGTTCACCGCCCGCTTTGAGCCAACGCACGACGACGGCGCTGACGCAGGCTTACTCCGCAGCGGCGTCTCCGGAACCATCGGAATTTTCGAAGCCACCCGTTTTGCTTTGGGACGCAAGAACGCCATGCGCCTGGAACTCAACGGCACCACGGGGTCCATTTCCTTCGACTTCGAGGACATGAACTCCCTGCAGTTCTACGATTCCTCCCTGGAACCCGACGCAGGCTTCCGGAAAATCATGGTCACCGAACCGTCCCACCCCTACACCGCCAACTGGTGGCCCACCGGTCACGGCCTCGGCTATGAGCACGGCTTCACGCATCAGGTGGTGGACCTCGTGACCGCCATCGGCGCAGGAGAGCAGCCCACGCCGTCGTTCGCCGACGCCTTACAGGTGCAAAAGGTGCTGGCCGCCGTCGAGGCCAGCGCCGATAACGCAAGCCGCTGGCAGAACGTCTGAAAGGAAGCAACATGACAAGCAACAACAAGACAGCGCTGGTGGTTCGCGGCGGTTGGGATGGACACCAACCGGTGGAAGCCACAGAGCTGTTCATTCCGTACCTGAAGGACAACGACTACGACGTCCGCGTGGAGGAATCCCCCAAGATCTACGCCGACCCCGAATATATGGCCACCGTGGACCTGATCGTGCAATGCATGACCATGACCACCATTGAGAAGGATGAGTTCGAGGGCCTGCGCGCTGCGGTCGAAGACGGCACCGGACTGGCCGGCTGGCACGGCGGGATCGCCGATTCCTACCGCAACAACTCCGACTACCTGCACCTGATCGGCGGCCAGTTCGCCTGCCACCCCGGCAAACACGCTGACGAGCGGATCGGCGAGCAGTCAGACAACTACGTCCCCTACACCGTCAACATGCTGCCCGCAGCCTCCGAGCACCCCATCACGCAGGGAATCGGTGACTTCGACCTCGTCACGGAACAGTACTGGGTCCTGTCCGACGACTACATCGACGTCCTGGCCACTACCACCCAGAAAGTCCGCGAGTGGGACCCGTGGAACCGCGAAGTCACCTCACCAGCCATCTGGACCCGTCAGTGGGGCAAAGGCAAGATCTTTGTCTGCACCCCAGGCCACCGCGTGGAAATTCTCCAGGACAGCAACGTCCGCACCATCATCGAAAGGGGCATGCTGTGGGCAAGCCGCTAAATGTAGGGGTCATCGGCTGCGGTGCCATCATCGCCCAGTACCTGGCCAACTTCCGCCGGCTGGATTCCATTAACCTGGTGGCGGTTGCGGACCTTGATCCTGCCCGGGCACAGGCCGTCGCGGACTCATACGAGGGCGTCCGGGCACTGACCGTGGACGACCTCCTGGCCGCGGACGACGTTGACCTCGTCCTGAACCTGACCATTCCCGCAGCGCATGCCGACATCGCGCTCAGGGCTATCGCGGCCGGCAAGTCCGTCTACGGTGAAAAGCCGTTGGCTGCCACCACGGCGGAGGCCCGGGAAGTACTCGACGCTGCGGCAGCGGCCGGCGTTGTGGTTGGTTGCGCACCAGACACTGTGCTGGGTACCGGCATCCAGACGGCCCGGAAGGCGATCGACGACGGACTGATCGGTGCGCCGATATCGGCAACCGCCACCATGGCAACGCCCGGGCACGAACGCTGGCACCCGAACCCGGATTTCTACTACCAACCGGGGGGTGGACCCTTGCTGGACATGGGTCCCTACTACGTCTCGGCCCTTGTCACTCTGCTTGGACCCGTGGTTTCCGTGGTGGGCGCTGCCAGTCACACCCGCAGCGAGCGCACCATTGAGTCGGGTCCCAGGGAAGGCCAGAAAGTCCCGGTGGATATCGACTCGCACGTCACCGGAGTCCTGGTGCATGCGTCCGGAGCTCTATCCACCCTGTTCATGAGCTTCGACGCCGTCAAAACGAAGAGCCCTAACATTGAGATCCACGGTGAAACTGGTTCGCTGATCGTTCCGGACCCCAACTATTTTGACGGCGATGTGCAGTTGTTCGCACTTGGCGCCGAGGATTGGGAGACGCTCCCCGTCTCTGCCGGCTACGTGGATTCAGGGCGAGGCTTTGGAATCGCCGACCTCGCAACGACGCCGGCCGAACAGGAACCCCGCGCCGGCGGCCAACTCGCTTTCCATGCCTTGGAGGTCATGGAATCGGTGCTGGAATCGGCCAAGAGCGGGCAGTCGGTCGCGATCAAGAGCACGGCCTCCCGACCCGCCGTTGTTGAACTGACGGAACTGGTGGGGCTTACGGCAGCTACCGAACTCTCGACGCCGGCGCGCGCCTAGCGCTCTGGCCGCCCGCCGAGATGCCAGTTAACACCCATGTTTCCGCCGAACATGGGTGTTAACTGGCAACTCGCGGGTGCCCGGCCCGGCGAAGAGTCGCTTCGGCATGCTTGAGAATGGGTCCGTCGATCATCTTGCCCTTGAACTGGAACACTCCCGTGCCCGCAGATGCTGCCGCTTCCAGGAGCTCGGTGGCCTGGGCTATGACCTCGGGAGTGGGAGCGTAAGCCTCACGGACCACTGCTACCTGGTTCGGATGGATGCAGGCCTTCGCGCCGAAACCACTGGAAATGGCGTCCCGCGACTCAGCCAACAGGCCTTCGAGATCCGGGATGTTCACATACACCGAGTCGACGGCTTCCTTGCCCGCGGCTTTGGCGGCGAGCAGTACAGCGGACCGGGCGTGCAGGGCAACAGCCCGGTAGCCGCCGTCGTCGTTCCTGCTGGAGAGGCCACCCAGTGACGCCAACAAATCCTCGGCACCCCACATCAGCCCCACCACGTTCGGTTCGGCCGCGATAGCGGAGGCGTTAACGATACCCGCCGCAGTCTCGCACAGCGCGATGACCTGATAGCCCTCCAAAGACCTGAGCTGCTCCGCAGTCTCCGCCTTGGCCAGCATCACCGTGCGGTAGGGCGTTCTTGCCAGAGCCTCAAGGTCGAGGTCGAACTCGGGCGTCCCCACCGGATTGACGCGCACAATGATGCGGCTTGGATTCAGGCCACCCGTACCCGCCTGTTTCAGAATCGCTTCGCGGGCCCCCGGTTTGTCCGCAGGAGCCACGGCATCTTCCAGGTCCAGGATGACGGCATCGGATCGATCAGCGGCCTTGCCGAAACGCTCCGGACGGTCCGCAGGGCAGAACAAGAGGGCCGGGCCCATGGTGAACGGAGTCGCGTTGGAAGAAAGCATGGAGGTCCTTGCTGCTGGTGTCCTACAGAGTTTGGAAATGGCGGGCTAGGACTGCGCGGCGTGCGCTTCCTTGGTCCACATCAGGCAGGTCCGGGTTGCCAAAGCCACCACTGCACCGTCCTGATTGCGGCCGGTGTGCTGCATGGTCACCACGCCCTGACCCGGGCGGGACGACGACAACCTTTTTCCCGTGATCACCGTTTCCGTGTACAGCGTATCGCCGTGATACAGCGGGTGAGGGAAGGTGACATCCGTCAAGCCCAGCTGCGCGATGATTGTCCCCTGCGTCAGCTGGGTCACGGACTGTCCCACCATGGTGGACAGGGTGAACATGGAGTTCATCAGGCGCTGCCCGAACGGCTGCCCGGAACTCCAGGCAGCGTCCAAGTGCAGCGCCTGCGTGTTCATGGTCATGGTGGTGAAAAGGACATTGTCAGTCTCGGTGACAGTGCGGCCTGGTTTGTGGGCGTAAATCACGCCCTCTTCAAGTTCATCGAAGTACAACCCGCGTTGCTCAACCACCCGCGTCATACTGTGAGCTCCTGGTCTTCCTCGAACAGCTCGGCGCCGGTAGCAGCCAGGACGTCCTCAAGGGTGACGTTGGGTGCCAACTCACGGAGGACAAGGCGCGGGTCACCTTCGTCCTTCACGACGTCGATAACAGCCAAATCCGTGATGATCCGGTCCACGCAGCCTTTACCTGTGAGGGGGAGCGTGCAGTCCTGGACGATTTTCGGCTGGCCGCTGCGGTCTACATGTTCCATCATGACAATGACTTTCTTGGCGCCGAACACCAGGTCCATCGCACCGCCCATGCCCTTGACCATCTTGCCGGGAATCATCCAGTTGGCAAGGTCTCCGTTCGCGGCCACCTCCATGGCGCCCAGGACGGCAACGTCCACGTGCCCGCCGCGGATCATGCCGAAGGACGACGCCGAGTCGAAGAACGCCGCCCCCGCATTCGTGGTGACCGTTTCCTTGCCCGCGTTGATGAGGTCCGGATCCACCCTGTCCTCAGCGGGGTAGGGACCAACGCCAAGGATCCCGTTCTCGGAGTGGAGAATGACCTCCACACCATCGGGAATGTAGTTGGGGATCAGCGTGGGCATCCCGATTCCCAGGTTCACGTATTGCCCGTTGGTGAGTTCCCTGGCAACGCGGGCGGCCAGTTCATTGCGGGTCCAGCCTTTGGCCTCGTGATGTTCGACGTCGGCGCGACGGTACTCGTGCCGGACGGCTTCCGGGCGGGGCGGGATGTCGTGGTAGGTATTGTCGGTCATCGATCCGCTCCTACCGTCAGCGCTACAGTCCGCTTTTCTATCCGCTTCTCGTTCGACGTTGCCACCACTACCCTTTGGACGAAGATCCCCGGGGTGTGGATGTGCTCCGGGTCAAGCTCGCCAGGTTCCACCAACTCCTCTACTTCGGCAATGGTGGTCCTGGCCGCCATGGCACAGAGGGGGTTGAAGTTCATCGCTGTCGCGTGGAAGACCAGGTTGCCGTGCCGGTCTCCCTTCCAGGCGTGGACAAGGCCGAAGTCCGGGGTCAGGGACTCTTCCAGCACATAGTCCGCGTCGTTGAAGGTGCGCACCTCCTTCGGTGAAGAGGCCAGCGCGACATTCCCGTCGGCGTCGTACTTTTGCGGGAGGCCGCCCTCGGACACCTGGGTTCCCACACCTGCTTTGGTGTAAAAGGCCGGAATGCCGGCACCACCGGCGCGAAGCTTCTCAGCCAAAGTGCCCTGTGGAGTAAGGACTACTTCCAGCTCCCCCGCCAGATACTGCCGGGCAAATTCCTTGTTCTCGCCCACGTAGGAGCTGATGGTTCGACGGATACGTCCGTCCTTGAGGAGAATGCCAAGGCCCCAGTCGTCCACGCCGCAGTTGTTGCTGACCGTTTCAAGATCCGTAGTGCCCTGCTGGTGGACTGCATCGATCAGGGAAACGGGGATACCGCATAAACCGAAACCTCCGACGGCCAGCGAGGCACCGTCCGGGATGTCCTTCACCGCTTCCGCGGCGCTGGCAACAACCTTGTCAATCATCCTTGATCCTTCCCGTACGGTTACAGACCCAGCTCGCGGGCGATGAGCATCAATTGAACCTCGGTGGTGCCCTCCCCGATTTCAAGGATCTTGGAGTCGCGGTAATGCCGTGCCACCGTGAATTCGTTGATGAAGCCATAGCCGCCGAACACCTGGGTGGCGTCCCGCGCGTTGTCCATGGCTGCCTCGCCTGCGACCATCTTAGCGATGGCCGCTTCGGTCTTGAACGGCTTGCCTGCCAGCATCCTGGAGGCGGCGTCGTAATAGGCAAGGCGGGCAGTGTGGGCCCTTGCCTGCATCCGGGCGATCTTGAACTGGATGGCCTGGTACTTGCCGATGTTCTGCCCGAACGCGCTGCGTTCCTTCGCGTACTTCACGGACAAGTCCACGCAACCCTGGGCTGCGCCGGTGGCCAGTGCGGCGATGGCTATGCGGCCCTCATCAAGGATGGAAAGGAAGTTGGCATAACCCCGGCCGCGCTCGCCCAGGAGGTTCGCTTCAGGAACCCGGACATTGTCCAGGGTGAGCGGGTGAGTGTCGGAAGCGTTCCATCCCACCTTGTTGTACGGCTTTTCCGCCCTGAAACCGGGCGTTTCAGTCGGTACCAGGATGGTGGAGATTTCCTTCTTGGTACTGCCGTCAGCGTTCTCTTTATGGCCCGTAACTGCCGTGACGGTGACCAGCGTGGTGATGTCCGTGCCGGAGTTGGTGATGAACTCTTTGTTGCCGTTGATGACCCATTCGCCGTTTTCCAGATGGGCGTTGGTCTTGGTGCCGCCGGCATCCGAACCGGCTTCGCGCTCGGTCAGGCCGAAGCCGGCCAAGGAACGTCCGGACGCCAGCTGGGGCAGCCACTCCTGCTTTTGTTCCTCCGTGCCGAAGCGGTACACCGGCATGGCACCGAGCGACACACCGGCTTCAAGGGTGATGGCCACAGACTGGTCAACGCGGCCCAGCTGCTCCAATGCCAGCGCCAGGGCAAAATAGTCTCCGCCCATCCCGCCGAACTCTTCCGGGAAGGGGAGGCCGAACAAGCCCATCTCCCCCATCTGCTTCACAACCTCGTAGGGGAAGCTGTGCTCTTCGTCGTGCTTGGCGGAAACCGGTGCCACAACTTCGTCGGCGAATTCGCGGACGGAGTCGCTAAGGTCCTGGTATTCCTCATTGAGTTCAAACGTGCTCATCGCTGGACTTCCTCGTCTGTGCTGGTCTTGTCTACGTGAATGGTGGCGAGCACCTGGTCCGCTTTGACCAGGTCGCCGGGTTTGCTGGTGAGGTGGACGGTCCCCGCAACGGACGCCACCAGTTGGTGCTCCATCTTCATGGCCTCCACGGCAAGGAGCGCCTGGCCTTCCTCAACCAAGTCGCCGTCGACCACGGACACGGAAACCACCGTCCCGGGCATCGGCGAGCGCACCTCCGGGTCCGCCGCCCCGTCTTCACGCTCGATGCCGGCGAGCATCCGCCGCAGCCGCTCTGCACGATTCAGTACCTCGAGCCTGCAGGACCAGCCATCGTTGCCGACGTAAATTTCCTGGGCATCACCCTGGGTGACGCCCACCGCGAAGGTGACCAGGTCGCCGTCGAGCTCTAACGCGATGCTGGTAGCGGTCCGGTCCACCGCTTTGATGCTGGAGGGATTCCCGCCGTCGATGCTTGCCGTGACGGTACTGCCCTCTTCGGTGATGGACACCGCAACGACTCCACCGCCCGGAACACCAAAGGTGACTGTCCACGCGCCGCGGCCGCCGACGCGCCAGGAGTCGGCACTCTTCCACGCGTCACCAGCCAGCACCGCACCGGTCCGTTCCAGCCACAGGGTGAGCGCTGCGGCGATCAGTTCAGCGGGACCAACGTGCCTGAATTCCAGGGACGGCAGCTTGCGCTCGATCAGTCCCGTATCGAGGTGCCCGGCGCGGACCTCGGGATCATTGGCCAACAAACGCAGATATTCAACGTTCGTGTCGACACCCAGCAGTGTGTAACGGCCGAGCGCAGCGTCCAGGGTATCCAGCGCCGCGGCCCTGTCCTCGCCCCATGCAATGACCTTGGCGAGCATGGGATCGTAGTCCCCTGTGATCTCCAGCCTGTCCCGCATGGCGGAATCAATCCGCACGTTCGCATGCGCCTGTCGGTGCCCGGACACGGTTGCATCCGCTGCGCCCTGCTCTGCGAGCGCCACGATGCGCCCCATCGACGGCATGAAATTCCGCTCGGGCACCTCGGCGTAAACGCGCGCCTCAACGGCATGGCCGTTAAGTACGACGTCGGACTGCGCAACGGTGAGCACCTCACCGGCGGCGATCCTCACCTGCCATTCGACGAGGTCGATGCCCGTGACCATCTCCGTGACAGGATGCTCCACCTGCAGCCGGGTGTTCATCTCCATGAAGAAGAACTCGTCGGGGTGGTCGTCGGAGACCAGGAATTCGACGGTTCCCGCGCCGCTGTAGTTGACCGAACGTGCCGCGTTGCAGGCGGCCTCGCCGATGCGGGCCCGCTCCCCGGCGCCGTCGGGCAGTGATTCGAAGAGGGCGGACGGGGCTTCTTCGATGACCTTCTGGTGGCGCCGTTGGAGTGAGCACTCGCGCTCGCCGAGGTGGATGACGTTGCCGTGGTTGTCGGCCAGGACCTGGACCTCGATGTGCCGGGGCGCGCGAATGAGCCGCTCAAGGAAGAGAGTGTCGTCGCCGAAGGCGGACGCTGCCACGCGTCTTGCCGTGACGAGCGTGGAGGCCATGTCCTCGGGCCGTTCCACGATGTGCATGCCTTTGCCGCCTCCACCAGCGGACGGCTTGATCAGCAAGGGGAAACCGACCCCCGGCGCCGCCTCGATCAACTCCTGATCGGTGAGTCCTGGTTGTGCGATGCCCGGTACGCAGGGAACGTCGTAGGCCATCACGTGGTTCTTGGACCGGATCTTGTCGCCCATGACTTCAATGGCACCAACTCCCGGCCCGATGAACGTGATGCCGGCGGCGTCCAGCGCCTTGGCGAACTCCACGTTCTCGGACAAGAAGCCGTATCCCGGGTGGACTGCCTCCGCCCCGCTTCGACGGCACGCGTCGATGACGGCATCGATCTTCAAGTAGCTTTCCGAGGGCGCCGTGCCACCGATGGCGACGGCGGTATCGGCGAGGGCTACGTGCTTGGCATCTTTGTCCGCGTCCGAGTACACGGCCACGGAGCGGATGCCCATCTCCTTCAGGGTCCTGATGACGCGGCAGGCGATCTCCCCGCGATTGGCAACAAGGACGGCGCTGAAGGTACGGGCTTGGACGGCCGCGCTGGGTGGGGCTGTGGTTGTTGTTGGGAGGCTCATGGTCACATCCTGAAGAGACCGAAGGAGGTCTCGGGCAGTTGTTGGCGTGAGACGACGTCCAAGGCCATTCCCAGGACGCGCCGTGTGTCAGCAGGATCGATAATGCCGTCGTCCCACAGTCTTGCGGTGGAGTAATAGGGGCTTCCTTGGTCCTCATACTGTTGCTTGATGGGAGCTTTGAAGACTTCTTCGTCCTCCGCGGACCATTCCTGGCCCGCCGCCTCATATTGATCCCTCTTGACGGTGGCCAGGACGCTGGAGGCCTGGTTTCCACCCATCACCGAGATGCGGGCCGCGGGCCACATCCACAGGAACCGCGGCGAGTAAGCCCGGCCGCACATGGAGTAGTTGCCAGCGCCGAAGGAACCACCGATGACCACCGTCAGCTTGGGCACACGGGCAGTAGCCACTGCTGTGACCATTTTGGCACCGTTCTTGGCGATGCCGCCTTGCTCGTAGTCCTTGCCCACCATGAAGCCGGAGAGGTTCTGCAGGAAGATCAGCGGTATGCCGCGCTGATCGCAGAGTTCAATGAAGTGTGCGCCCTTCAGGGACGATTCGCTGAAGAGCACGCCGTTGTTGGCCACTATACCCACGGGATGGCCGTGCAGGTGCGCGAATCCGGTCACCAGGGTGGTGCCGTAGTTCTTCTTGAACTCGTGGAATTCGGATCCATCAACCAGCCTTGCGATGACTTCCCTGACGTCGTATTGGGCGTTGACGTCCGTGGGAACCACACCGTAGATCCCTGAAGGATCGACGACGGGCGGCAGGACGACGTCGGACACGTCCCAGGCCGGCTGCGCCGGCTTCGGCAACGTCGCCACGATGTCCCGAACGATCTCCAAGGCATGTTGGTCATTCTCGGCCAGGTGGTCCGTGACCCCGGAAATCCTTGAATGGACGTCGCCGCCGCCCAGTTCCTCTGCTGTGACGATCTCACCAATCGCTGCCTTTACCAGGGGCGGACCGCCCAGGAAGATGGTGCCCTGGTTCCGGACTATGACGGTCTCATCACTCATGGCGGGTACGTAGGCACCGCCGGCCGTGCACGACCCCATGACGGAGGCGATCTGCGGGATCTTGGCGGCGGACATTTTGGCTTGGTTATAGAAGATCCGGCCAAAGTGGTCCTTGTCCGGGAAGACTTCGTCCTGCTTGGGCAGGAAAGCTCCCCCGGAATCCACGAGGTAGATGCACGGAAGCTTGTTTTCCAAGGCGATCTCCTGGGCCCGGAGGTGTTTCTTCACGGTCATGGGATAGTAAGTGCCGCCCTTGACCGTGGCGTCATTGGAGATCACCAGAACGTGGCGGCCATGGACCAGACCAATGCCTGCAATAACCCCGGCGCCCGGGGAATCGTCGTTGTACATGCCATTCGCAGCCAAGGGTGCGATCTCAAGGAACGGGCTGCCGTCATCGAGCAAGTAGTCAATGCGTTCCCGCGGCAGCAGTTTCCCGCGGGCGATGTGCCGCTCCCGGGACTTGGCAGGGCCGCCAAGGGCCGCCGTCGCCAGGCGCTCCCTCAGTTCCTCCACCAAGGCCAGTTGCGCTTGCTGGTTGGTCTCAAAGGTGCCACTGGCGGCTCCCGTCAGACTGGCAATTGTCTCCATTGACCCCTGTTCCATTCCCGGCCGGAGGCCATTTCGGTTAGTGCCACGTAACTGAAATTTAGGTTAGTCTTTATTAACTGTGATGTCCAGCACAGGCGGTCCGGCAAGCGCTGGGCCGGACTGGCGCAAGGAGGAAGATGTGACCGCAGGTCAGGAAGCAAGCATCAACGGCACCCGCGCCGCCGCCACGCAACGCGGCCAGGCGAAGGAGCTCCGCAGATTGGCCTTGTTGTCCGCTGCCGCCGGACTCTTCGCGGAGAACGGTTTCACCCGCGTGTCGCTCGAGGACCTCGGAGCAGCAGCAGGCGTCAGTGGCCCCGCCGTTTACCGGCATTTTCCCGGCAAGCAAGCGGTCCTCGGAGAGTTACTACTCAGCGTCAGCCGTGACTTGCTGGACGGTGGATTGCGGGTGGTGTCGGAGTCCGAAGATCCCCGGACCGCGCTGAAGGGACTCATCCAGTTCCAGGTCGATTTCGCCCTCAGCAATCCTGACGTCATCCGTGTCCAGGACCGGGACTTCGGAAGTCTCAGCGACGCCGACCAGGCAGAAGTCAGATCCCTCCAGCGCAGTTACGTCGAAACGTGGGTAGACGTCTTGGCCCGCATTCACACGGACGCAGACGTCCCCGGCCTCCGTGTCCGTGCACACGCAGCGTTTGGTTTGATCAACTCCACACCCCACTCGGTGCGCCACCACGGCAGGAAGATCGCAGTGAAGTCCGCCAGACCCATCCTGGAGCAGATGGCCTTGGCGGCTCTCACTTCAGCGTGATCGCCACGCCTCGTTGGCGGACTCGCACACGGTGCGGGGCGCCCTGTTCACTCGAGTGATCCCTTGATGAGCGCGACGAGATCATCACCATGCGTCAGTTGCGGATGGTGCCCGGCACCCGGCACCGAGATCAGCTGAACATTCGGAAGTGACTTGAGCTGCTCAACCGCACCTGGGGCCAGGGGGTCATCGCCTCCCGTGACGATGCGGACCGTGCCGGTGAATCGCCCCAGCGCTTCCCGGAGCCCGGTACGCCACGGCTTCGATCCCGCAAGGGCCAGGTGCTCGGATACCCTCTTGGCGCTGCTTCGCTTGAGGTCACTGAGACTGGACTCCAGAGCAACAGCGCTCCCTCCTGACCCGGTCAGTTGGTGTGACAGCCGCGCCGGGTTGACGTGTCGCAAGTAGGCGGACACGAGCGGCCGCAGTCTGGCCGGGCCACCCATCGGGACCTGGAGAAAGAACGGTGCTATCAGTGTGAGGGACTTGACCTGCCCCGGGAGCCGGTCAGCCGCGACTACCGCCGCAGCCGCACCGATCGAGTGGCCAATGAGGTCAGCAGGTTCCCCACCCAACACAGCAGGCAGCCACTTTTCCCAGTCCTGAACGCCTGTTCCACCACTGAGGCCGAGTCCGGGCAGGTCTATAACCCGGGCGCCGATGCCCGACGCCACTTCGGCCCACGTATCTGCGTTGACCGGTAAGCCGGGAAAGACCACCCTGCTGGACCTGGCTACGCCGAGCTCAAATGTCCTTAGACCGCCAACGTCGGCGAATCGGCGACCGTCAGCCGTGACGGCGCCAAACCGATGCGCAGCCAGGTGGTCGGCCCACCGCTCCAGCGACACCAGCACATCCGGCATCGGGATCCCGTGCCTGGCGGCGAACTCGATGGCTGAATCTGTCGGATAGCGGTCAGCGGACATGAACGTCAGCGTCTCGGGATCTGCCTTGGTGATCCGCTGCGGGAGCCGCTTGATGACACCGATCGGCATTCTTACCCGCGGGACCTTGACACCGAGATGACGGCCAACGTGCGTGAGCAGATCTGCAAGCGGCGGGGTGGCGTCGTCGAGAATCCAATAGGCCTTGCCGTCAGCAACCGGATCGACCGCCGCTGCAGCCATGAAGGCCGCCAGATAGTCGACCGTGACGACCGGGAGGAACGTTTCTTGGTTTCCAGGCAGTGCGGCCATGGTGCCGTCCCAGATCTGTCCGATGGTGGTGGCCAGCCCGATGAGTTGATCGGACTCACCGGTCACGCTGTCCCCGATCACACTGGCCGGATTGACGATGGTCCAGGGGACTCCCCGCTCCAGCGCCCGGGCTTGAAAGATGGCGTCGGATTCCACCTTTGAGGCTTCATAGGCTCCAAGTTCCTCGTAGACCGCGGCGCGATGGTCCTCTGACCATGGAACGGTTGCGGGGTCCTGCCCGCCGACTCGGTAGCCCGAGACGTGGACGACACGCTGCAGATTGGGGAGTTCTCCGGCAAAGTCAATGAGCTTCTCGACGATGCCGACGTTCGCACTGCGTGCCTCCTGCGCGGTCATTCCGAACCGATACAACCCTGCGCAGTTATGGATCTCGGTGATGAACGGGAATGCCGAGGGACCGCCCTCGACGATCTCTGGAGCATCGAAGTCGACGATCGTCGTGCTGATGCTCCCCACCAAACCATGCTCCCTGGCCCATCCCTCGACCCGCGCTCCGGACTCTGGGGTACGAACTGCCGCCGTGACGTTAGCGCCAGCTTCAGCAAGGGACAGGACGAGGTGCCGGCCGACCATTCCCGAAGCCCCGAAGACCAGGGCGTGGCGGGATTCTTCGTGCGGTGTCATCGCGCCCCGCCAACGGTCTTGCATCGCTGGTTGATTAGCGCCGCCACGACGTCAGCGGCCGAAAACAGGGGTTGAGTGCTTTGCATGGCGCGAGAGACGATCACCGCCCCCTCGATCGTCGATACAACAACGGTTGCCAAGGAGCGGGCCTCCCCGGCGTCAAGACCACCGGCCTCGAGGAGCGCGGACGTCGGAGCTATCCACGACTCGAAGGCAGCGGCACACGCCTGCCTCAGCCGCTCGCTTTCCGCGCCCATCTCCAGGGTGACGACGGAGACCGGGCAACCAAGCCGGAAGTTGCTCTCACTGACGATGGCGGCTAAGACCTCAATCGCCGCGCGGGCAGCCTCAGCCGCACTCCCCGCGGACACTGCGGCCTCTGCAATCAGTGCTTCGAACTGCTTCGCGGCGAGCTCGACCGCTGCGACGCCCAGACCCTCCTTTCCATCGGGGAAGTGGAAGTAGACCGATCCCTTCGGTGCTCCGGCGTGTTCGATCACAGCATTCAGCCCCGTGCCGCTGTAGCCACTGGTCTGGATGAGCTGGAGCATGGACTCCGTGAGCCGTGCTTTTGTCAGGTTCCCTTTTATTGCCATAACCAAATAATAGACCGGTCTATATATTTTGCAAACTGACTGCCCTGCGCACAAGCCAGCAGTGGGTCGTTCCGTCGTACCTAGGACTCCCAGGGCCAGCCTGACAGGCTGTTTTCCGCCGCCGTGCCGCCTAGGCTGAAACTCGAACCCGTGTTGAATCTACAAAGCAACAGGCTGAGGTACCAGCCACTATCGAGGAGCGCCCCATGAGGATTGCAGTCACCGGCGGAAGCGGAAAACTGGGCAGGAGCGTGGTCCGACGTCTTACGCAGGACGGCCACGAGGTGCTTAACATGGACCGCGCAGGCACGCGCGGCCGGGGTTACGTCAACGTGGACCTCCGCAACTACGGACAGGTCCTGGATGTCGTCCTGGGCTTGGATGACCAACACGACGGCTTGGACGCGATAGTCCACTTGGCAGCCATTCCAGCGCCGGGGCTGGCCCCGGACGCTGCGATCTTTGAGAACAACATGGTGTCCACCTACAACGTGTTCCAAGCGGCACGGAGGGCGGGCATCAAGAAGGTGGTCTACGCCTCCAGCGAGACCGTGCTGGGACTCCCCTTCGACATCGAGCCTCCCTACATTCCCGTAGATGAGGAGTACGCGGCTCGACCGGAAAGCACCTACTCGCTGGTTAAGCACCTCGAGGAGCAGATGGCCATCCAACTGACGCGGTGGGATCCGGAACTGAGCATCACGGCACTGCGATTCTCCAATGTCATGGACCCCGAGGATTACGACGCTTTCCCTGCCTTCGACTCCGACGCAACGCTCCGGAAATGGAACCTCTGGGGCTACATCGATGCCCGGGACGGCGCCCTTGCCGTGGTGCGGTCCCTGGAGCATGGGGAACCGGGCTTCGAGACCTTCATCATTGCCGCCGCCGATACCGTGATGAGTCGAAGCAGCGCCGAATTGGCAGCCGAAGTCTTCCCCGGCGTCGAGGTCCTCAAGGAACTGGGTGAGCACGAAACCATGCTGTCCATCGACAAAGCCCGCAGGCTGTTGGGCTTTGAGCCTGAGCATAGCTGGCGCAACGTCCACTCCAACCGCACCACGCCAACCGAAGACTGACGCCGCCCACCGGCCGACGCGCGACGGCCCACCCCTTAGCTGCAGTTTCCTGCAAGCACTCGTAAAGGGATGGGCCGGCGCAGCTTCGGACGCGTCAGATCATGGTCATGACCATGGCAGGGTCGGCCAGGATTGAGCCGAGGTCCGCAAGGAATCGTGAACCCTGTTCCCCATCCACCAAGCGGTGGTCGAAGGACAGGCTGAGCGACATGACCTGCCGAACCGCGAGTTCGTCGTCAACAACCCACGGCGCCTTCCTCACAGCGCCAAGGGCCACAATCGCGGCCTCGCCCGGGTTCAGGATGGGAGTCCCGGCGTCGATGCCAAACACGCCGATGTTGGTGATGGAGATGGTGCCACCAGACAACTCCGACGGCGACGTCTTACCTGCCCGCGCCGTATCGGTCAGCTCAGTCAAAGCCGTGGAGAGCTCACGAAGCGTCAAGCGGTCCGCGTCCTTGATGTTCGGGACCGTCAGGCCCCGGGGTGTTGCGGCCGCGATGCCCAGGTTCACGTAATTGAACTGGACAATCTCCTGGTTGGCCTCATCCCACCGCGAGTTCAACGATGGGTTGTTCCGCAACGCCACCAGAACCGCCTTGGCCGCAATTGTCAGGGGCGTCAGCTTGTAGCCTTCGAATGCCTTATTGCCCTTGAGCCTGGCCAGCAATTCCATGGTTGCCGTGACGTCCACCGTGAGGAACTCCGTCACATGCGGGGCAGTGAACGCGCTCTGCACCATGGCTGCGGCCGT
The DNA here is from genome assembly GCF_048595705.1 of Paenarthrobacter sp. TA1.8. Lineage (NCBI taxonomy): Bacteria > Bacillati > Actinomycetota > Actinomycetes > Micrococcales > Micrococcaceae > Paenarthrobacter > Paenarthrobacter sp. TA1.8. Next base: position 1,656,794 of record NZ_CP184287.1, on the reverse strand, counting down.
GAACTTGCGAACACCCTTAATGGGCGTTCGGGTTTCCCGCTCACCCTGTGCAGCAGAACCTGGAGCCTCAGCTGGAGCTTCCGGTGTACCGGAGAAGTTCTGAACATCCTCGCGGGTGATGAGCCCACCCGGCCCGGTCCCGGGAACGAGCTCCAGGTCGACCCCCAGGTCACGGGCGAGCTTCCGGACCGGAGGGGTGGATCGCGGTCGCTCGGAGGTTTCGGCCTCCGTCTGACGTGGCACCACGGGATCGGCGGCCGCGGGCGCCTCCGGCGCTGGGGCCTTCACGTTTTGTACCTGTACGCGGGCACGCCGCGTCGGGCGACCGGAATGTTCGACGACGGCGCCGTAACCGACCAGGTTCGGCTCGCGTTTCGCTGGGCTCCCCACCCCATCGGCGGGAGCGGCGGCACCATTGGCGGATGTCTCGACGGCGGCACGGTCACCTGCGGACCCCGTCCCGGCAGACTCTTTAACAGCAACAGGTGCGGCGCCCCCGTTGGAGGACCCGGCGTCGTCAACCTCGAACGAAACGATCGGCTTGCCAACCTCCACCACGCTGCCGGGCTGCTCGTGAAGTTCAGCCACCACGCCTGCGAAGGGCGAGGGCAACTCGACGACGGCCTTGGCGGTTTCGACCTCGGCGATGACCTGGTTCAGCGTAACGGTATCCCCCACCGCCACTTTCCAGCTCAGGATTTCCGATTCGGTCAGGCCCTCGCCCAGGTCCGGCAGCCTGAATTCCTTGATCATGGTGGCGGTCATCCTTCCAGTCCACTCAGGGAGTTGCGGCGGCCCAGGGCGCGGTCCACGCCGTCGAGAATTCTGTCCAAGTCCGGCAAGTGGTGCATTTCGAGCTTCGAGTATGGGTACGGAACGTCGAATCCGGTGATGCGGACGGGAGCGGACTCCAGGTAATGGAAGCAGCGTTCGGTGATGCTTGCAGCGATCTCGGCGCCGAGGCCACCGGATTGGCCGGCCTCGTGGGTGATGACCATCCGACCGGTCTTGCGGACAGAAGCTTCGACGACGGGATAGTCCACAGGGGCCAGGGAGCGAAGATCGATGACTTCCACGGAAATGCCTTCATCGGCCGCTGCCATGGCAGCGTCCTTGGCCGTTTTGACAAGTGGACCATAGGCAACCAGCGTGACATCGGAACCAGGGCTCACCACGGCAGCCTTGTCCAAAGGAAGCGCAGTGGAAAGGTCAATGGTCTCGTCCACGTCGCCCTTGTCGTGGTAACGCCGCTTGGGCTCGAAGTAGAGGACGGGATCATCGGACGCGATGGCCTGCTGGATCATGGTGTAGGCATCCTGCGGATTCGACACAGCTACAACCCGGAGGCCGGAAGTGTGGGTGAAGTACGCTTCGGGTGATTCGGAATGGTGCTCCGGCGATCCGATGCCACCACCGAACGGAACACGGATAGTGATGGGCATCTTGACTCGCCCTTGGGTCCGGTAGTGCATCTTGGCTACCTGGCTGACGATCTGGTCGAACGCCGGGTAGATGAAACCATCGAACTGGATCTCGCAAACCGGCCGGTAGCCACGGTAGGCCAAGCCAACTGCGGTGCCGATAATGCCGGACTCAGCCAGCGGCGAATCGATCACCCTGTGCTTCCCGAAATCCTTCTGCAGCCCATCCGTGACGCGGAAAACGCCACCGAGCGAACCGATGTCTTCTCCCATGAGGACTACTTTGGGATCGTTCTCGAGGGACTTCCGGAGGCCTGCATTGATGGCCCGGGCAAAAGTGAGCTTGGACATCAGAGTGCACCTTCCTCGACTGGCTGGTTGAAACTGTTCAGGTAGCGCGAGTAGTGGTCCTTCTGGCGTTCAATCCAGGAATTGGGGGTGCTGTAGACGTGGTTGAAAACGTCCAACGGCTGCGGGTCCGGCATGTCGATGCAGCTGGACCGAAGTTCCGCGGCCACCGCGTCAGCCTTTGCCTTCACCTGGGTTTCAACGTCCTCAGTCAGCAGGCCCTTGGCCTCCAGCAGTTTGCGCAGCCTCAGGATCGGGTCCTTGGCGGCCCAATCCTCCAGCTCGTTGGGGTCACGGTACCGGGTAGGGTCATCAGCGGTGGTGTGCGGACCCATGCGGTAAGTGACCGCCTCAATGAAGGTAGGTCCGCCGCCCTTGCGCGCCCGGTCCAAGGCAACACGAGTCGCAGCCATGACAGCCAGGACGTCATTGCCATCAACCCGCATGCTCGGGATACCGAATCCGGTGGGCCTGTCAGCCAACTGAACGTGGGACTGCACGCGCACGGGCTCGGATATTGCCCAATGGTTGTTCTGGCAGAAGAACACCACGGGTGCCTGGTAGCTCGCGGCGAACACCATGGCCTCGCTCACGTCGCCTTCACTCGTGGCACCATCGCCAAAGTAGGCAAGGACCGCAGTGTTGGCACCATCCAACTGGACGCCCATGGCATAGCCGGTGGCGTGCAGGCTCTGGGAACCTATGATGATCTGGGGCGTCGCCAGATTGATGCGCAGGGGATCCCAGCCATAGGAGGCGTTGCCTCGCCATACGCGGGCGATCTCGGAGAGGTGGGCGCCACGCACATAGGCCACGCCGCTTTCCCGGTAGCTCGGGAAAACGAAGTCGTCGTCCCGCAGGGAGCGGCTTGAACCGATCTGGGCTGCTTCCTGCCCCAGCAACGGGGGCCACAATGCCAGCTCGCCCTGGCGCTGCAATGCCGTAGCTTCCGCATCAATACGGCGAATAACCGTCATATCCTCATACAAGGAGCACAGTTGTTCATCGCTGATGTCCTTGACCCAGATATCAAATTCCGGGTGGCTGATGCGTTCGCCGTCCGGCGACACCAACTGGAGCATGTCGCCGCCGGTCCTCAAGGGATTTTGCGCACTATGTCCTGGGCGTGGAGCGTCATGGTGCACTCCCTTGCCCGCCTGATCCGTTAACACAGGTGATCGCAACCTTCCGGTTCGTTTTCGTCGGCGCTGGCGGGACTTGTGATCCTGTCGCAGACCGGCCCTCCGGCACCTTCGCCGGAGTTAATTGTGACCCTACTCACAACGCGCATCGGGTACAACTACCCTTGCTGAAATTGAGCATTCTGCCCTGTTTTGGACTCGGGCTCCGTGCTAATCTTGCGCATTATGCAACCCTTGGATGGCACTGACACCCGGCTCCTTTCCGCCATGGCCAAGGACCCCCGCGGGACGGTGGTGGCACTGGCGCAAAAGTTGGGTTTGTCCCGCAATACAGTGCAGGCCCGCATGGCCCAGCTCGAGAAGAAACACGCGTTCCTGTCATTCGAGCGGCGAATCAATCCGGTGGCCCTCGGCTATCCGTTGACGGCGTTCATCACGGTCCATGTGCAACAGCAGAAATTGGCCTCACTTGCCCAGGACCTCGCGGACATTCCGGAGATCCTGGAAGGTTTCGGCCTGACGGGCTCCGCGGACCTGTTGCTGCGGGTTGTGGCCCTGGATGCGGAAGACCTGTACCGGATCAACGGGAAGATCCTCGGCTGCGACGGCGTGGAGCGGACGGATACGGCACTGGCCATGCGCGAGATGATCCCCTATCGGGTGCAACCATTGCTGGGGCGGCGCACGAAGGCCTGAATTCCCTTTCTACCTGCAGTTATTCCTGGCGCGCTCTTGCCCATGGAAGCGGACATGCGATTTGATGCAAGAGAACGCATCGGGGACCGTCCAGAGGTTCCCGGCCAGGTGGTGGCGCTGCCGAAGGCTGCCGAAAGGGGCACTACCGTGAGCAATCCGCAAGAACCCAGCCAGCCGGATCACCAACCCGGGTATAACCCGCCGCCGGTTCCGCCGGGACCCGGGTACCCCCCGCAGAGTGGCGGCTCCCCGCAGTGGCAACAGCCGCCGTCGCCCGCTTCTCCCCAGGGCAACCCGCAATACGGCGTGCCGGGCCAGCCCCAAAACCAATACCAGCCGGGCCAGTACCCGCCCGGCCAGTACCCGCAAGGGCAATATTCCCCGGGGCAATACGGCCAGCAACCACCGAAAAAGAGCCGGAAATTGCTGTGGATCGTCCTCAGCGTTGTGGCGGGAGTTGTTGTGCTGGCTGTGGTGGGCATACTGGTGCTCGTCAACGTGGTGGGCAACGCAACCTCCAAGGCAAGATCCCTGGCCGATGAATTCACTAATCTGGTGGTGTCAGGCCAAACGGAGCAGGCCTACGACAACTACCTGAGCCAGCCGTTGAAGGATGAACTGGACAAGCAATCGTTCGTTGATGGCATTGCCAGCCTGGAGCTGGACAGCTCATGCAAACCAAACTACAACTCCGTGAACGTGAACTCGGAGAACGGAAACAACAAGGCGGACCTTGCCGGCAAGCTCCAATGCGACGGCAAGACCATCGATCTTCAATACATCTTCGAGGGCACCAACGAGCTGAAGATGAGCAGCATCCGACTCCGCCCCTAAGTGACTGGAAAATAATCCTTCCCACCACCCATCCACCTGCGCGAATGGTCCGAATCACTTCCTGAGAGCCCCACCCGGGGCTCAGCAGGACGGCCGGGATTTCCGGCCATCACCGGAAGGTTCGGACCAATGCGTACTTCGCCCAATCGCTTGATCGCCACCATCTTCGGAGCCGTTTACCTCTTGGTAGGCGTGCTCGGATTCTTTGTCACCTCGGGAATCGGCTTCTTCGCCACCGAGGGCGCCAACTTGATCATTTTCGCTGTGAACCCGCTTCACAACATCATCCACCTGGCCATCGGCGCTGCCCTTCTCTATGCCGGCATGAACAGCGTCACGCTGTCCAAATCCGTGAATACGGCTGTAGGAGGCGTCTACCTTCTGGTGGGTATCCTCGGGCTCTTCCTGGTGGGTTCCTCACTGAACATCATCGCCCTCAACGGAGCAGACAACGTGCTGCACCTTGCCAGCGCAGTTGTCCTGTTGGGTGTCGCACTGTCCCAGGACAAGGCCGCCGTAGCTTCCGCCCGCGCCTGATCACCCACTACGCGCCACTAAAAGCGAAAGGACGGCGGGAGCCATGGAAAGCAGAAATCACCCCACGTTGAAGGCAGCCAGCTTACTGTTCGTGTACTTCGCTGCCATGGCGGCCGGGATGGTCGAGCTTTCCCTTGCCGCCGGGTATCTCACCGGCATCAACCCGGTAACGCCCGGTTTGGTCATTGCCGGTGTGGCAACCCTCACGGCTGGCTTGGCCTTCCTGGCTTGGTCTCTGTGGGGCCTGCATCGCAACTCACTCATCTTCGCCCGCTATGCCGTTCCAGCCTTGGCAGTGGCTGCCTCGGCCCACGTCGCAGTCATGGCGGCAGGCGTCTCCACCCAGCGCTCACTTGACGTGAGCCACCTCGCCGCCCTCGGTCTAACGCTCATGGCACTTGCCGGAGCGGGCTGGTTGAGGCGGCAGCACAAGACCAACGACGGCGGCGCCCACGGCCAGCCAAGGACCGGGCGGCTTCTGGCAGCCGCGTTCGGAGCCGCCGTCGTTGTTGCAACAGTGGCAACACCCGGCCTGGCAGCCTCGATGGCCGGACAGCACGCCGTCCCCCATGGTGAACACGGCCAGTCGCCGGACGGAAACAACGGCCAGGGCTCCAATCCCGCCCTGGACCCGGGTCGCCACCACTAGGCGGCGACTGGACCGGCGCACCATTAACACTGCCCACTGTTGATGGTGCGCCTGGTTCGTGGATCATGGAGCCATGGATCCCATCGAGGCGCTCGACGAAATTTCCTTCTGGCTGGAACGAAGCCAAGCTCCCACTTTCAAGGTCCAAGCCTTCCGCAAGGCAGCCGACGCCGTCCGGCAGCTTGCGCCGGAAGATCTGGCGAAGCTTGTCAGCAGCGGGCGGATAACCAGCCTCAAAGGCGTGGGAAGCCGGAGTGCCGAAGTGATCACGCAGGCCATGGAGGACCGTACCCCCGACTATCTGGCCGATCTGCGTGAACGCGGAACAGAATCCTTGGCCGCTGGGGGCGACACCCTGCGGGCAGCCTTGCGAGGCGACCTTCACAGCCACAGCAACTGGTCCGATGGCGGCTCACCGATCGAAACCATGGTTGCCGCAGCCCGCACTCTCGGCCGGGAGTATCTTGCCCTGACGGACCACTCCCCCAACCTCACTATCGCCAATGGCCTCAGCGTCGAACGGCTTGAGAAACAACTGGGCGTGGTGGAAGGCATCAATGCCGCACAGGACGGCTTCCGATTGCTCAAGGGCATCGAGGTGGACATCCTTGAGGATGGAACCTTGGACCAGACACCGGACATGCTGGACCGTCTGGACGTAGTGGTGGCTAGCGTTCACTCCAAACTTCGGTCGGACAAGAAGACCATGACCACACGAATGCTGGGCGGCATCAGTGATCCCCATACCAACGTCCTGGGGCATTGCACGGGCCGCCTTGTCCAAGGATCGCGGGGTACCAGGCCTGAGTCTGAGTTCGACGCGGCCAAAGTGTTTAAAGAGTGTGCGGAATGGGGTGTGGCTGTAGAAATCAACTCACGGCCAGAGCGGCAGGATCCACCGGACAACCTCATCAACATGGCCCTCGACGCCGGCTGCCTGTTCAGCATCGACAGCGATGCCCACGCCCCCGGCCAACTCGACTTCCTGCAGTACGGTGCGGAGCGGGCGGAAGCCCTTGGGGTGCCGAAGGAACGGATTGTCACCACGTGGCCGCTGGAGCAGCTAAAGGAGTGGCTGAGCCTGAAGAAGTAACTGATCCGGACTCCAGAAGGCTCCTCCTGCCGTTCGCAGGAGGAGCCTTCTGTTGCGTTGGCCCTGTTTGGCTCGGTGTCGGCAGGGCTAGTGGTCTACAGCTTTCTCAGCACCGACGCCGGTCAGCGAGCGCACCTCCATTTCCGCCTGCTTGGCCGGATCCTCGCGCCGCTTATCCAGGACCGTACCCAGCCAGCCAAGGAAGAAGGCCAGCGGGATGGATACGATGCCCGGGTTGCTCAGCGGGAAGAAGGCAAAGTTTGCTCCCGGGATCATGGAGGTCTTGGCACCCGAAACTACAGGCGAGAAAGTGATCAGCAGGATGGCCGCAGCCAAGCCGCCATACATGCTCCAGACCGCGCCCTGGGTGGTGAACTTCTTCCAGAACAGGGAGTACACGATGGTGGGCAGGTTAGCCGAGGCTGCAACTGCGAAGGCCAAAGCCACCAGGAAGGCCACATTCTGGCCGTTGGCGAAGATGCCACCGAGGATAGCCAGGACGCCGATCACCAGTACCGTTCGTCGGGCCACTTTCACCTCGGTAGCAGCATCAGCTTTGCCCTTGGCAATGACATTGGCGTAGATGTCATGAGCGAAGGATGCCGCCGCCGTGATGGTCAGACCTGCCACCACCGCCAGGATGGTGGCGAAGGCAACCGCCGAAATGAAGCCCAGGAGCAACGGCCCACCCAAGTGGAAGGCCAGCAGCGGTGCGGCGGAGTTGACGCCGCCGGGTGCGGATTTGATGGTTTCTGCACCCACCAGGGCTGCTGCACCGTAGCCCAGCACCAGTGTGAACAGGTAGAACAGGCCGATCAGCCAGATCGCCCAGACAACGGACTTCCGGGCTTCCTTTGCCGTGGGAACGGTGTAGAAGCGCATCAGGACGTGCGGCAGGGCCGCGGTTCCGAGAACCAGGGCGAGTCCAAGGGACATGAAGTCGAGCTTGGAAGTTTCGGTCTTGCCATACTGCAGGCCCGGGTTCAGGATGGCCGGGTTGTTGGCGGCCTCGGCTGCAGAGCCCAGCAGGCTGGACAGGTTGAAGCCATAGATCGCAAGCACCATAGCCGTCATGACTCCGGCACCGGCAATCAGCAGGATGGCCTTGATGATCTGCACCCAGGTGGTGCCCTTCATTCCGCCGATCAGTACGTACATGATCATCAAGGCGCCGACGACGATGATCACCAAGGCTTGGCCACCCCAGTCGCTGATTCCCAGCAGGAGCGAAATCAAGCTGCCTGCACCTGCCATCTGGGCGAGAAGGTAGAAGAAGCAAACGGCGAGGGTGGACAGCGCCGCCGCGATACGGACCGGGCGCTGGCGCAAGCGGAAGGACAGGACGTCAGCCATGGTGAACTTGCCGGTGTTGCGGAGCAGTTCAGCCACCAGGAGCAGGGCAACCAGCCAGGCAACAAGGAAGCCGATGGAGTACAGGAACCCGTCGTAGCCGTTGATGGCAATGGCACCGGTGATACCTAGGAATGATGCCGCCGAAAGGTAGTCCCCGGCGATGGCCGTGCCGTTTTGGGAGCCGGTGAAGGACCGGCCGGCAGCGTAGTAGTCTGCCGCGGTCTTGTTGTTCCGGCTTGCCCGGAAGACGATCACCATGGTGACCGCCACGAAGAGGGCGAAGATGCCCATGTTGAGCAGGGTGGTGTCTTTCAGCGCTTCGACGTTGACTGCTGCCGGGACGATGGTATTCATTTTGCTGCCCCGCTGATCACATTGCCGTCCTTATCGAATTCGTGGCCCTCGATCTCGTTGCGGATTTCAGCAGCGATGGGATCCAGTTTCCTGTTGGAGTAGCTCACGTACCAGGCCGTGATGCCGAAGGTGGTGACGAACTGCAGCAGGCCGAGAATCAGGCCGACGTTGATGTTGCCCCAAACCTTGATGGACATGAAGCCGACTGCGTAGTCGGCCAAGAGAACGTAGGCGAAATACCAGAGCAGGAATACCACTGCCATCGGAAAGACAAAGCTGCGGTGCCGCTTGCGCAGTGTCTTGAACCGTTCCGTCTGTTGGACTTCCTGGAAGTCCACGGACGCCGTTGCGTCCTGGGGTTGGGCCTCATTACCCATGGTTCCTCCTGATTGTGATGTGTCCACATCAGCTCCACACGCATTGCCAATGTGACTGCAATCACTATCGAACGTTCTGTGGCACCTGTTCCAGAGAATCGTCCGCTGCCGTCGCCCAACGGTTGCGACGTTGCGCCAAACGGTGGCCGTGAGGGAGCATCAGGGCAAGCGGGCGGACCCCACCAGTGCGTCCGGCTACGCTGGCCTTATGCCCGATTCCCCGCTTTTCACCGCAGCAGCGATCGCCGTGATCGTGCTGGCAGTCGCCGTCGTCGTGGGCGTTGGCCTCAAAGTGATCCGCTCGTTCCGCGACCTTGGCACGGACGCCGAACGTGCAACCTACAACACACTCCATGCAGCCTCCAAGGCAGGGCAGCACCTTCGCGCTGGTCTCCACCCCGCAGGCGCAGCCAAGGCCAGCAAGCAATTACGGGCTCTGCTGGGCTGCGATGCCCTGGCCATCACGGACACCGACGCCGTGCTCGCCTGGGATGGTGCCGCCGAGGAACTCCGGCCATCGCTGATGCGGCTCGCGGAGGAAGTATTAACCACTGGCCGGACGGTGGTAGTAGCTGTCGGGTACCCCTCAGCCGCTAAGCCGGATCACGGCAACCACGACTTCAGCGCTGTCATCGCACCGATCCGGGCTGGATCCAGGGTTGTCGGCTCTGTGGCTGCACTCGCTCCCGCGGCCGGGGCCGGTTTGGTGAGGGCAACAAGCGAGGTGGCCGATTGGATTGCCGCGCAGCTGGAGCTCGCGGAGCTGGAATCATCGCGCACCCTCCTGATGGAGGCCGAGGTCCGTGCCCTGCGGGCCCAGATAAGCCCACACTTCATCTACAACTCGTTGAATGCCATTGCCTCGTTCATCAACACCGATCCGGCCCGGGCCAGGGAGCTCGTGGTGGAATTCGCCGATTTCACCCGGTACTCGTTCCGGAGGCATGGCGACTTCACTACTGTGGCGGAGGAACTCCGCTGCATTGATCGCTACCTCTTGCTGGAGCGCGCAAGGTTCGGCGAGCGGGTCCAAGTGAGCCTGCGGATCGCTCCGGAGGTCCTCAGCACGGTCATCCCGTTCCTTAGCCTCCAACCGCTGGTTGAAAACGCCGTCAGGCACGGCTTGGAGGCCAAGGAAGGACCCGGACACATCACCATTTGCGCGAATGATTCCGGTGCGTTCGCCGAAGTGACCATCGAGGACGACGGCGTCGGCATGGACCCGGAGCATCTGCGGTCTGTGCTCGCAGGGCACACGGACGGGATCCACGTGGGACTTCGCAATGTGGACGCCCGCCTGCGACAGGTCTATGGCGACGAGCACGGACTCATCATCGACACGGCCCCGGGCGAAGGAACCATGATCACCATGCGGGTGCCGAAATCGCAGCCCGGGCACGACGCCTGAGGCCGGTTAGTCTTTAATCATGATCAACGTCCTCGTCGCTGATGACGAACTGCCCGCCGTGGAGGAGCTCGCCTTCCTGTTGGGCCGGGATGAGCGGATTGGCGCCATCCACCGGGCATCGTCCGGCGCAGAGGCGCTACGGACCTTGGAAACAGAGTCAGTGGACGCCGTATTCCTCGACATCCATATGCCGGCGCTCTCAGGGTTGGACATCGCACGCGCCATATCCCGCAGCAGCAGTCCTCCGGCAGTCGTGTTCGTCACCGCAGACGAAGACTGCGCACTTGAAGCCTTTGACCTCGCCGCCATCGACTATCTGCTGAAGCCCTTGCGCGCTGAACGGCTTTCCCGTTCCGTGGACCGCATCAGTGAGCTCATCAAGGACGGAACCCCCGCGCCGGAGATGATCACGGTGGACCTCGGCAGCACAACCCGCATGATCCGCCGCGACGACGTAACCTACGTGCAGGCCCAGGGTGACTACGCAAGACTGCACACGGCCGAGGCCAGCTATCTGATCCGTGTTCCCCTCAGCGACCTTGAACAGAAGTGGGCAGATGCCGGCTTTATCCGGATTCATCGCTCGTATCTCATCGCCTTGAACCATGTGCAGCACCTCAAGCTTTCGGCCACGGGGCCGAGCGTGGCAGTTGCCGGCGCCGAGCTGCCCATCAGCCGCAGGCACTTGCCATCGGTAAGGGACAAGCTGCAGTCCACCCGCATCCGGCCCCAAGGATGACACGCGTCCGCGTCACTGCCCCGCGCCAATCAGCCACGGCGACACCGGGGGCCTCGGGAAAGTTACCGTACCCGGGGGAACTTGCCGAGGACTCCGATGCCGGCCGGATTTTCATCCGCTCGCTCATCCGCTCCCAGCTGCGGTTGGCCTTGGTGGTGGCCTGCGGGTTCCTGGTCATTCTTGCCGTGATCGCAGTATTCCTGGTCTATGGACCCGGGGTGGCGGAGACCCGCATTTTCGGCATTCCCCTGGACTGGCTGGTCCTGGGCGCGGGCATCTACCCCGTCATCGGACTGAGCGCTTGGCTCTACAATCGCGCGGCAGCCCGCAATGAGGCGCGTTACCAGGACCTTGTGGAGGATAAGTGAACCCTGCTGTTGGGCTCTTCGCTTTTCTGGCCGTTTCCATCGCGACTGCGGTCATTGGCTTCTATGGCTTGCGCATCTCACGCACAACCGGCGACTTCTACGTCGCCTCCCGAACAGTCCCCCCGTGGTGGAACGCATCCGCAATCGGCGGCGAGTACTTGTCCGCCGCCAGCTTCCTGGGCGTCGCGGGGCTGATCCTGCTTTCCGGAACTGACGCGCTTTGGTTCCCCGTGGGGTACACCGCCGGTTACCTGATGCTGTTGCTCTTCGTGGCCGCTCCCCTGCGCCGCTCCGGCGCCTACACCATTCCGGATTTTACCGAAGCCCGGCTGGACTCCAAGCTGGTCCGACGGGTGACAAGCCTGGTGGTGGTGGCCGTCGGCTGGCTGTACATCGTTCCACAGCTTCATGGCGCGGCGCTCACCATCCGGATCACCACCGGACTGCCGTCGTGGGTAGGTTCGACGGCGGTGGTTCTGGTTGTGTGCCTCACGGTGGTGGCAGGTGGAATGCGCTCGATTACTTTTGTCCAGGCCTTTCAGTACTGGTTGAAATTGACCGCTTTAGCGGTACCTGTCGTGTTCGTTCTTCTGGTGCTGGCAGGCAATGGCGCACAGCCGCAGGCGCCCTTGCCCCTCAACCCCACCGGCCAAAGTGCCGCCGGGGCATACCAACACATATCGCTCTTGGTGGCGTTGCTCTTCGGAACCCTGGGCCTACCGCACGTCCTGGTGAGGTTTTATACCAACCCGGACGGCCAATCGGCCCGCCGGACCACGCTGATCGTGTTGGGGCTGCTCTCCGTCTTCTATCTGTTTCCCACGCTGTCGGGTGCCTTGGGGAGGATGTTCGCACCCGACCTCGCGCAGTCCGGCCAGGCCGACGCCCTGGTCCTGTTGCTGCCCGGGAGGTTTGTAGGCGGTGTGGCCGGTGACATGCTGTCTGCGTTGGTGGTGGCGGGCGCCTTCGCCGCTTTCCTGTCCACGACGTCCGGGCTGGTGGTTTCGCTTTCCGGCGTCATCAGCCAGGACCTTTTTGGGGGAAGCGTAAAAGGCTTCCGCCTCGCGGCGTTACTCGCCGCCGTCGTGCCTTTGGGCTTTGCCCTGATGACTGACACACTTGCGCTGGCTGGAAGCGTCGGCTTGGTTTTCGCCTTCACGGCGTCCACCATCTGCCCGGTGCTGCTGCTCGGGATCTGGTGGCGTGGGCTAACTGATGCGGGCGCCATCGCGGGGATGCTGATTGGTGCGCTTCTTTGTGGCGGCGCCATGGTGGCGGGCACCCTCATGGGCCCAGGCAACGCGCCCGCGTGGTTGGCGCAGCCTGCAGCGTGGAGCGTCCCGGCCGCCTTCGCGGTGACCGTGACGGTGTCGATCATGACAAAGCACCGCGTACCGGCCTCGGTGAACCGGGTAATGTCACGCCTGCATGTGCCGGAGCGTCCGGTAGTCACGGAGCGATAGCGGCAGCAAGCCGTTGTCCGCGGCCCCTACAGGGTGGACAATGACGCCATGTCCGATGAAGCGGGTGCAGCGGGTCCCGAACCGCCGGCGCCCACGACGGAGCTATCTCCCAGCGTCCGGGCGCAATTGCTGGCCACGGAGCACTGGAGCCTGCTCGCTTCAAGGAGTACCACCCAAGGCGAAGTCCTCACCCGCATCAGCATGTTCCTGACGTTTACCTCGGCAAGCCTGCTCAGTGTGGCGCTTGTTGGTAACGCTACCCAATTTTCAGATGACTTCAGGGCCTTCGCGCTGACGATTCTCAGCATCGACGTCGTCGTAGGACTGCTAACACAGATCCGGGTCTTGAACGTCGGCATGGAGGACCTCATGTACGTCCTCGCCATGAACAGGTTGCGTGCCGCCTACGTCGAACTCGATCCCGGCATGGCGCGCTACTTGATGGCGGGCTACCACGACGACGAGGCAGGCTCGGAGCAGACGTACTACTTCCTGGGCGGGCGGGGCTCATTCAGCCAAGTAGCAGGCAGCAGCATGATGTTCATCATGACGGCCAACTCGGCGTTGCTTGCACTGCTGATCGGCTCTGTCTTGACTGTCCTTCAGGTCCCCACGCCCGTCTCAATCAGTGTGGCTGTGGTGGCCGCACTGGCCTTTTTCGCAGTCACCATGGTCCGCGGCGGGCGCCGGTATTACGCGGTGTGGAAGATCAACCAGCCAATCTCCCCCACCCCGCATTAGCCCGCCCTTCGAACTAATCGATGGCCGCCATGAGCTCTACAACACGGGCGAGAAAGGCATCTACCTGGGCCTCTTCGTAGCCATCGGCGCCCTTGGCCGCACGGAAAACAGCACGCCGCACTGTGTCTACGCTCAAGGCCTGATCGTGCTCGAGGTACCCAATAAGCTCGGAGCACAACGCATCGACATCCTGGACGTTGTAGCTGCGGGTCCTTTTCGCGGACGGGCGCCGGAAGCGCTCGCCGTCGGGCCGGTGCAGCCTGCCCCGCAGGATGCCGGAGAGCTTGCCGATCTCGCGCAGCCAGGCCTCTTCGCCCTGCTGGCTGATGAGCTCGTCCCTCTCCCGACGCGCAAACGCGTCCTCCAGCCGGTCCAGCGCAGCATCCACACTGTTGGCGTCGTAGCCGCCCTTGACGGGGTCGAAAGCCACGGCACGTACATCTACGCTGGCCACTTGGTCGGCCGTGCCCACAGGATTCTCAAACGACGTCCGGGCTCGCTGGAGGAACTCATCCACTTGCTTGGCGTTATAGCCGTACTTGCTCCGCTCCACGCGATCGAACGTTGCGGGAATCTGGCGTCGAATATCCAAGGCCACTAATTTTCCTTCATTGGTTGTCAGACGCCGCTCAGCAGCGCGAACAGAACATAGGCTACAGGGGCTGCGAACACGATGGAGTCCAAGCGGTCCATCACGCCACCGTGGCCGGGCAAGATGCTGCTCATGTCCTTGACGCCAAGTTCGCGTTTGACCATGGACTCGGCGAGGTCTCCGGCGGTTGATGCGGCGACCATGCCCACGGCCAGCACAAGGCCCACCCACCAAGGCTTGTCGAGCAGGAAGATGCAGGCAAGGACGCCGATGACCATGGCCCCGCCCACTGATCCCGCGAAGCCCTCCCAGGACTTCTTGGGGCTGATCTTGGGGGCCATGGGGTGCTTACCGAAAGTAGCACCAACGATGTAGCCGAACGTGTCATTCGAGACCACCAACAGCAACAAAGTCGCTATCTGCCACGCGCCGTCGGGTATCCCGTTCGGCCAAAAGCCGAACGGGGTGGCACCACCGGTGGCGTGGAGCGGCAATGCCGCGAAGCTGATGAGGAACGGAATCCAAGCCAGGGTGAAAACGCCGGCAAACACACTGCGCGGCGCCCCCGCAGCGCTCTCGATGGAGCGCCACAGCAAAACCGCCACCGAACTCGCCGTCATAGTGAAAAGCAAACCCTCAAGTCCGCCAAAGTAGGCCGACACCGGCATCACCAGGCTGCCGATCATCACGGGAACGATCGGCATCCTGGTTCCCTGCGCTTCAAGCGCCCGGAAAACCTCCCAAACACCCAGTACCGCGAAAGCAGTAGTGAGCAGGACGAATCCCAGCGGGAGGAAAAGCAATCCACCCAAAACGGCCAGAAGCATGGCAAGCCCGACGCCGATGGCCGCCGGAAGATTCCGGCCTGCCTTGGGTGTGGGGTTCTTCCGCACGCGCCTGACGCGCTTGGGGGTATCGCGTGTCGGGACCCGCTCAGCGGGTGCCGGCTCAGCCTGGTTCATCAGACCTCGAGCAGCTCGGCTTCCTTGCGCTTGAGCAGTTCGTCGATGCTGTCCACGTGCTGCTTGGTCAGGGCGTCGAGTTCCTTCTCAGCGCGTGCACCCTCGTCTTCTCCGGCTTCGCCGTCTTTGACGAGCTTGTCCAGGGAGTCCTTGGCCTTACGGCGGATGCTTCGGATGGATACCTTCGCGTCCTCACCCTTGCCCTTGACGATCTTCACGTACTCCTTGCGGCGCTCCTTGGTGAGCTCCGGTATGGTCACGCGGATGACGTTGCCGTCGTTGGAAGGGTTGGCGCCAACCTCAGAGTCGCTCAGTGCCTTCTCAATGTCGCGCAACGCTGTCTTGTCGTAAGGGGTGATCAGGATGGTCCGGGCATCAGGCACACCGAAGGAGGCCAGCTGTTGAAGCGGAGTAGGTGTGCCGTAGTACTCGACGATCACCTTGTTGTACAGGGCGGGGTTGGCCCGGCCAGTGCGGATCGACGCGAAATCGTCCTTGGCTACCTCCACCGCCTTATCCATCTTCTCGCCGGCTTCGAGCAAGGTCTCTTCGATCACGGGTTTCTCCTCAGAAATAGTTGCTACCCAACTGCAGGCGGCAATGCACAGTAAAGATCCGCCACCAGGGGCGGACGGTCCTAGAAATATCCTAGCCCTTGCTAGGGAGTAACCAAGGTTCCCAGCGTTTCGCCCAGGATGGCGCGGGTAACGTTGCCCTCACCCTCCATGCCGAACACCACCATGGAAAGACTGTTGTCCTTGCACATGGTCATTGCAGTCTGGTCCATGACCCGGATGTCACGGCGCAGGGCGTCATCGTAGCTGAGGACATCCAACTTCTCGGCTGTGGGGTCCTTCTTGGGATCGGCGGTGTAGACGCCGTCCACACCGCTCTTGGCCATGAGGACCACGTCTGCGTGCACTTCAAGGGCCCGCTGTGCCGCAACGGTGTCGGTGGAGAAGTAGGGCAAGCCGGCGCCTGCGCCGAAAATGACCACGCGGCCCTTTTCCATGTGGCGGATGGCGCGGCGGGGAATATAGGCCTCCGCGACCTGGCCCATGGTGATAGCGCTCTGGACCCTGGTCTCTACACCGGCCTGCTCCAGGAAGTCCTGCAGCGCCAAGCAGTTCATCACAGTGCCCAGCATGCCCATATAGTCGGCGCGGGAGCGATCCATACCGCTTTGCGACAGTTCGGCGCCGCGGAAGAAATTACCGCCGCCGACAACGATTGCCACTTCTACCTCGGTGACTGCTGCCGCGATTTGCTTGGCGATGGCGCGTACGGTCTCGGGATCGACGCCGAGCTTGCCTCCGCCGATGACCTCGCCGGAAAGTTTCAGAAGTACACGTCGACGGGTCTTCTCGGGCTGGATAGCAGTGTTGACGGTTTCCATGGTGCCTTCCCGTTGGTGGACTCTGGCTAGATTATCGTGCTGTGGGTCCGCGCAGGTACTACCCGGACGGGTGCATGAAAAAGGGGCGGCCACCGAAGTGACCACCCCTTTTCATGAATTACTAGTTTCCGACGCGGAAACGGGTTACTGCGGTTGCCTTGACGCCGGCTTCCTCGAGGACCTGTGCAACAGTCTTCTTGGAGTCCTTGGCGAATGCCTGGTCAACCAGAACTTCACCCTTGTAGAAGCCCGTCACGCGGCCTTCCACGATCTTGGAAAGAGCAGCTTCGGGCTTGCCTTCAGCCTTTGCGGTCTCTTCGGCGATGCGGCGCTCGGACTCGACCAGTTCGGCCGGGACGTCGTCGCGGGTCAGGTAGTTCGGAGCCATGGCTGCGACGTGGACAGCGATGTCGTGCGCGGCGGTGGCAGCGGCTTCGCCTTCACCGTCGACAGCGAACAGGACGCCGACCTGAGCCGGGAGGTCCTTGGACGTCTTGTGCAGGTAAGCGTCAACCGTGGTGCCCTCAACGCGGGAGATACGGCGGACAACAACCTTCTCGCCGAGGACTGCGCCCTCTTCGACAACAACCTCGGACAACGGCTTGCCGTCGACCTCGGTGGCCAGCAGGGTCTCGAGGTCGGCTGCACCGGACTCGACTGCAACGTTGAGGACCTTATCGGCCAGCTGGATGAACTTGTCAGCCTTGGCGACGAAGTCAGTCTCGCAGTTGACCTCGATCATTACGCCGACGCCGCCGTTGACCTTGGCAGCAACCAGGCCTTCAGCAGTGGAACGGCCTTCGCGCTTGGTAGCACCCTTGAGGCCCTTGATGCGGATGATCTCGATGGCCTTCTCAGCGTCACCGTTGGCTTCGTCAAGAGCCTTCTTGACGTCCATCATGCCGGCGCCGGTGCGCTCGCGCAGGGCCTTGATGTCAGCAGCAGTGTAGTTCGCCATGTGAACCCCTCTGTCTAGAAATTTGTGTGTTTACGGACTGACAGGACGGCAGCCCACCGTGTGAGCCGCCATCCTGTCAGTTGCCCCTGACGCTGTATCCAGCATCAGGGAAGGTCCAGATTTACTTGGCTGCTTCGGCTTCGCCGGCTGCAGCTTCAGTTGCTTCGGGAGCCTCGGCTGCGGGAGCTTCTGCTGCCGGAGCCTCGGTTGCCGCTGCTTCTTCGGCCTTGCTGCCTTCGAGGAGCTCGCGCTCCCACTCAGCCAGCGGCTCTTCCGGAGCTTCGGTGGTGCCCGTTGCGCGCTGGTTGCGGGCGATGAGGCCCTCAGCTACGGCGTCGGCAACAACGCGGGTGAGCAGGTTGACGGAGCGGATGGCGTCGTCGTTACCCGGGATCGGGAAGTCAACTTCGTCGGGATCGCAGTTGGTGTCCAGGATGGCAACAACCGGGATGTTCAGCTTCTTGGCTTCGTCAACAGCAAGGTGTTCCTTCTTCGTGTCAACAACCCAGAGAACCGAGGGAGCCTTGGTCAGGTTGCGGATACCACCGAGGTTGGATTCAAGCTTGGTGAGTTCACGCTTAAGGAGCAGGAGCTCCTTCTTGGTGTAAGCCGAGCCGGCGACGTCGTCGAAGTTGATCTCTTCGAGTTCCTTCATGCGCTGGATACGCTTGGCGACGGTCTGGAAGTTGGTGAGCATACCGCCCAACCAACGCTGGTTGACATACGGCTGGCCAACGCGGGTAGCCTGCTCGGCAATTGCTTCCTGAGCCTGCTTCTTGGTGCCAACGAACAGGACGGTGCCGCCGTGGGCGACAGTAGCCTTGACGAACTCGTAGGCGCGGTCGATGTAGGACAGCGACTGCTGGAGGTCAATGATGTAGATGCCGTTGCGCTCCGTGAAGATGAAGCGCTTCATCTTCGGGTTCCAACGACGGGTCTGGTGTCCAAAGTGGACGCCGCTGTCAAGCAGCTGGCGCATAGTTACGACGGGCATGCCGACGCTCCTTCCGGCAGGTCATTCATGAGAGAGCCCATGGGGCTGCTCTTACCCTGCCAATAGTTGACGGTTGTTTAGCCTTTGCCCGGTTGGGCGTGGCTCCTGGCATCCATTGCACTTCTCATCCGGCACGGAGCCTGAGCT
This sequence comes from Paenarthrobacter sp. TA1.8, assembly GCF_048595705.1. Lineage (NCBI taxonomy): Bacteria > Bacillati > Actinomycetota > Actinomycetes > Micrococcales > Micrococcaceae > Paenarthrobacter > Paenarthrobacter sp. TA1.8. The sequence goes on along the minus strand of NZ_CP184287.1, from coordinate 1,638,222 downwards.
CGGCCGGACCGCAAGAGGCGCAATCCTCCGCAGCATAAAGCCTTGAGGCTTACCTGGTGGAGGGCTGGATACGCGTAGTCAGCCTGGGACCCTCACATATCTGAATGAGACATGCTCCTGAACAAGCTTGAGGGCACAGCAAACTGCTCCACCAAGTGTACTACAGCGACCCCACCGATTTGACCGCGGGAAACCACCCGTTGTCCACATACGGCAGTCAACGTATCGCGTCGCCCGGGTTGCCCCGGGAGGCTGGTTCCATGACCGTTTTCAAGCTCACATTGACCACACTTCTTGTCTCCACCGTCGTTACTGGCGGCGCAGGCGCAGCTGCTCCAGCCGAACCACAGTGGAGTTGGCCGCTCTCCCCCAAGCCTTCCGTCCTGCGGACGTTCGACCCACCGGACAAACCGTGGCTCAGCGGGCATCGGGGTGTGGACCTGGGGCCAACTCACGACGGCGCTCCCGTTACCGCGCCGTCTGATGGCGTGGTGACCTTTTCCGGCGTCGTAGTTGATCGTCCGGTACTAGCCATCGAGCAAGGCAATGGCCTCCAGAGCAGCTTCGAACCTGTGACCAGCGAATTGAAAACAGGTGACGCTGTCCGCAAGGGACAGGTCATCGGCACCCTGGAACCCGGCCACTGCAGCAGCGCCACCTGCCTGCATTGGGGGGTGCGGCGCGGCGAGGACTACGTCAATCCGTTGGGCTTCGTATCGGACATGCGGCCATCCATACTGCTGCCGCTCCTCTGAGCCCTGGCAACGTCCAAGTCCCCGCCGCGTTCCCGCCGCATCTCCCCGCCAGGTCAGCGAATGTTCTAGACGATGGCCGAAACGCCTGTGATGGCACGTCCGGTCACCAAGGTGTTGATCTCGTGTGTGCCCTCGTAGGAGTAGATGGCCTCGGCATCCGAGAAGATCTTGGCCATGCCGTAGTCCGTGACGATGCCATTGCCGCCCAGGATGCTGCGTCCCAGGGCGACGCTTTCGCGCATGCGCGCCGTAGTGAAGGCCTTTGCCAGGGCTGACTGCTCGTCCTTGGCCACTCCGGCGTCTTCGAGTTGGGCCAGACGAACCATCATGCCCATGGAGGCCACAGTGTTTCCGAGGATCTGCACCAGTTGGTTTTGCACCAACTGGAACGCTGCAAGCGGACGCCCGAACTGCTGCCGCTCCACGGCGTAGCTGCGGGCGACATCGAAGGCAGCCATCTGCAGCCCCACGGCCTGCCACGCGACAGCCAGGCGGGTTACTTTGAGGACCTTGTTTGTGTCACGGAAGCTGTTGCCGTTGGCGAGCTTGAAGAAGTCCGGCACCACCACATTGTCAAGAACGATGTCCGCATTCTGCACTGTACGCAGGGAGATTTTGTTTTCAATCTTGGTGGCCGAGTAGCCGGGCAGCGAAGTGTCCACCAGGAACGCCTTTACCTGGTTGTCCGCCAAGTCCTTGGCGTAGATGACCACCCAGTCGGAGAACGTGGCGTTGCCGATCCACCGCTTGGCGCCATTGAGGATCCAGTTATCACCGTCGCGCCGGGCGGTGGTGCGCGTTCCACCTGCTACGTCCGAGCCACCCAGCGGCTCGGTCAGCCCGAAGGCGCCGATCTTCTTCAGGGAGTAAATGTCCGGCAGCCAGGCATCCTTCTGCTCTTGCGACGCGAGGGCTTCAATCGAGCCCGTGAAGAGGCCGTCGTGGACACCCATAAAGGTTGCAATCGAAGCATCCGCACGGGTCACTTCCGCATGGAGCATGCCGGCGAACAAGTTGGAGTACCCCTGGCGGCGGACGGGGCTGACAAGGTCCAGTTCGCCGAGCTTGGGAATGAGGTCCATCGGAAACTCGCCAAGGTTCCAGCAATCCACCGCAATGGGCTTGACCTCACGTGTAAGAAATTCGCGGACCTCCGCCAGGCGATCTTGCTCTTTTTCTGTCAGCATCTGCTCAAAGGCATAGAAGTCGCCGTCGGCATACGGAAGGTTTGCGGCGTCGAATGCAGCGTTGGACATATTCGCTCCTTCAAGGGTGGTCACCTGCGACCACATCAGATCCGGACCAACCGCGCTGAACCCAAGGGGCGCCAGGGCGGCCAAGTTACCGGCGAGTAGTAAGTTACTGATCAGTAACATACCGCAGGTTCTTCGTTCCCCGCAACGCTGGAGTTTTCCTTTCTGGTTCCAAAGAACTCTTGTCGCAACGGACAGTTCTGTAACGTCGGTAGTGCAACGGTGCAGATGAATTTGGGGGAAGCACAGTGATCAATCCACGTTACGAGGCGATTCTGGTCCGCAATCGTCACCAGAATGGCCTTGATGACAAGACCCCGGAGGTGACCGGGTATCGTCCCGCCGGTGCTTTCACGCACATCACCTTTAGTTCCGGAAAGACATACAAATACTCGGCCGACAAGGTCGTTGTTCTCCGAAATCCAGCGCCCATATTCCTCAAGCCGCGCGACACAGTCACGGTGCGGGGCAAGGTGTTTGAGGCCGTCACCGAGGTCCTCCGTTTCGATTCGCCCCACGGAACCTGGTTGCGCGTGTTTCACACGGGTGACGCAGGACCCGGATATGAAACCTGTCGTGACACCCAGATAACAATCTCCCAGCCGTCCGAGGAAGAAATAGAAGCCCAGGTCGTGCTGGATTATTGGCGTGACGTCGCCTCGAAACTGAGGGAGGACGATCCGCTACGCCGGCAATACGAGGACTTCAGGCGCGTCCCGGCAGGAAGCGCCCTTGAAGTCCTGCTCCAGCGCCAAACCCTGACTTCCCCCGAGAAGATTCAGCGGCATCCGATACTGCCTTTCTCGTCAAACATCAGCCAGCGCGAGGCTCTGCTGAAAGGACTTAGCAATCGAATAACGGTGATCGACGGTCCACCCGGTACGGGAAAAACCCAAACCATACTGAACCTTGTGGCCAACATCGTTACCGTTCCGGGCCAGAGAGTTGGAATCGTCTCCTTCAACAACGCCGCCGTGGAAAATGTCCGGGACAAACTGGCCGAGGAAGGCTACGGACACATCGTGGCTGACCTCGGTCGGAAGGAGAAAATTGCCGAATTCTTCGCCAGGCAGGAAGCCAGGAACGCCGCGGTCGATGAATTCGTCGGGCAATCACCTGCCGAGGCACCCCCGGCAGAATATGTGGCCGAACTCGACAGCCGCCTGCAGACCCTGCAAGGGACCGCCAGACAACTGGCCATGTGGAAGCAAGAGCTCGACGCCTACCAGCTCGAGAGGCGTCATTTCCTGCTCCAGGCCGATACCCGTGAGTTGCCCGCACTGGAAGGCGTCCCGCTACTGCGTGCTCCGTCCGCTCGGATCCTCGAATTCCTGGCCGATACCGCATTCATGCCTGTCGAGTCCGGACCGGTCCGAAAACTTTTCCGCCGCCTGAGACTTCGTCTCCGATACGGACGACTCGGACGAGTTGATCCCCACGACACTGACGTCGTTCTGCGGCTTCAGGGCGCCTACTATGACAGCAAGGTCAAGGAGCTTGAAGAGCGTATCAATCAAGCGGGGCAGCTGCTGGCGAATGAAGACTACGGACGTCTTGAGGAGGAGCATCGGCTGGCTTCCAGGCAGACGCTCGAAGCATCTCTCCATAGCCGCTACGCCCAGACGCGCAGGCGGGTCCACTCAGAAGCCACGTACAGGTCAACCTTCGCGGAATTCACCGCTGACTACCCGGTAATTCTGAGCACGTGCCACTCCCTGCGACGAAGTGTTCCTTCAGGACAGCTCCTCGATTACCTGATCATTGACGAGGCCTCCCAAGTTGATCTGCTCGCCGCTGGCCTGGCACTCTCCCGCGCCCGGAACGTCATTGTGGTCGGCGACCTTCAGCAACTGCAGCACATCGCCGATGAGAGAGCATCAAGGAACTCCAGGAAGGCCCCGTCCACCAGTGTGGACTACAGGAAGCACAATATTCTGTCCTCAATCATCGATCAGTTCGGCGATGACCTTCCCCGCACCATGCTTCGGGAGCATTACCGCTGCGATCCGGCGATCATCGACTTCTGCAACAGGAAGTTCTATGGCGGGAGGCTGGTCCCCTACACCTCCAGCGGGTCGGGCGGTCAGCCGTTGGTGGTCGTCCGGACAGCCGAGGGGAACCACATGCGGCAGCACAACAGCGGGGGCCGAACCAACCAGCGTGAAGCGGACGTTATTGCCAAGGAGGTCCTCGGGCAATTCGGCTCAGGTATCAGCAACGAGCAGATCGGCGTGGTGACCACGTATCGACGGCAAGTGGACAAAGTAACCGAGGCCTTGCTCAACAGGATCCACGCCGACACAGTCCACAAGTTCCAAGGGCGGCAGAAGGACGTGATCATCATGAGCACAGTCCTGGACGAGACAAACAGCGGTCACCAAGGCGTCAGCTTCGTCGATGACCCGCACCTCGTCAACGTCGCCGTCTCCCGCGCAGTGAAACGGTTCGTGCTTGTTACCAACAATGAGATGCTGCCGAAAAGCCGACACCTTCGAGACCTGGTGCACTTTATTCGCTACCGAAATCCGGAGGATGGCGTCTTCGACAGCAACGTCCTGTCCGTCTTTGACCTCCTGTACAGAGAATACTCAGCACTGCTGCGCCCTTTGGCCGCCCGGCTCCGGAACAGCTCCACGTACACGTCGGAGAATATTATCTGGACCCTCCTGTCGGAGATCCTCGAGGACGAACTGTTCTCCGACTTAGCTGTGGCGCCACAGGTCCTGCTGAAGAATTTGCTTCGCGATCCTGCGATGCTCACGTCCCAACAGGCTTCTTTTGTCCAGAACCGGGCAAGCCTGGACTTCGTGGTCTATAACCGCGTCACCAACATGCCCGTCCTGGCCATTGAAGTTGACGGTTTCGCTTACCATGAAAACAATCCCGCGCAGCAAGTCCGGGATGACCTCAAAGATGCCATCTGCCGTGCACATAAGATCCGTCTTCTGCGGTTGCCGACCACGGGAAGCGGGGAGGAAACCCGCATACGCTCCGAACTGGCAGCGGCATTGGGCTAAACGGCCAGCAAAAGAGCCGTGGGCGACGAAGAATGAATCGTCGGCCACGGCTCCCGTGTGAAATGTAGGGCTACTCGGACTTGAACCGAGGACCTTAGGATTATGAGTCCCGCGCTCTAACCAGCTGAGCTATAGCCCCGTGATGCCCGGGACAGCCGCCGCAAAGCAGCAGTTCCGGGCAAAGCACTCCAGCAATTCTAATAGGTGCCGGGGAGTGCTTTTGTCACACCACCATGTCCTCGTAAGAAGCGCCCCGGTAGAGGTCCTCAAATGTCTGGAGAGTGCCGTTGATGCTGTGCGGCTCCACCATCTCCCGGCTCAGCTTGCCCATGGCATCAAGCTCGTCCTTGGGAAGCTCCACGAGCTGGGTGATCTTGGCAGCGAGTTCGTTGCTGTCGTTGGGGGTGAAGAGGTAGCCGTTCTCCCCGTCACGAACAAGGTGCGGAAGCGCCATGGCGTTGGCAAGCAGCACAGGAGTGGAAGCCGACATTGCTTCCAAGGTCACCAGTGACTGGAGCTCGGCCGTACCGGGCATGCAGAAGATATCGGCCTTGATGTACGCCTCACGCAGGTCCTCGTCGCTCGCCAGCCCGAGGAACCTCACCCGATCTCCCAGGCCAAGCTTCGCAACCTGGGCCTCAAGGGCAGGGCGGACTTCGCCGCCACCCACGACTTCCAGGTTCACGTTCAGTTCGCGAGGGGTTTTAGCGACGGCGTCGATCAGCACGTTGATGTGCTTCTCTTCGGCAAGACGGCCCACGAACAGGACCGTGGGGTTGGCGTGGGGCTCGATGGTCTCACCGGGCTGGAGCTCATAGGCCGAAGAGTCGATGCCGTTGGAAAGGGGCAGGACCTTGCGCAGGAAGGCGTGCTGGTGCATGGCCTTGGCAGCAAGGGGCGTGGGCGTGGTGACCACATCCGCCTGGCCCATGACCTTGCCCATGTCCTTCCAGGAAATACGGCCAACGATGTCCTTGAACCACTGCGGGAACGGAAGGAACGGGTTGAGGTTTTCGGGCATGAAGTGGTTGGTGGCAACAATCCGGATTCCGCGCTTAACAGCCTCATAGAGGACGTGTTCGCCGATCATGTAGTGGCTCTGGATGTGGACGACGTCCGGTTGGACCTTGTCGAAAAGAAGGCTGATTTCCTTCTTGATTTCCCACGGGAAGCAGATCCGGAAGTACTCGTGGGTGAAGACGCCATGGGAGCGGAGCCGGTGAACCGTGGCTTCGTCACGGAACTCGGTGTAGCTCTTGCCCGTGTCCGGACGGCAGGCCAACACATGCACGTTGTGCCCACGTGCAGTCATCCCCTTGGCCAGGCGGTAGCCGAACTGGGCGGCACCGTTGACGTGCGGCGGGTAGGTATCCGCGGCAATCAGAATAGTGAGGGGCTTGTTGGTGTCGGGAATGGTCACGTGGAGAACTCCTGATGGTCACGGTGCGGACAGCATTGCTTGTGGCAATGCTGCGATGTCGCCGGGTTGCCGCCCGCAATAGGGGTGGCGCAAGGTAAAGCCCTGCCCTAAGCCTTCCGGCTGGCAGCCGCCTTCGCGTCCTTCTTGCGTTTGGTGACTTCCGGATGGTGCCGGCTCAGGGCAATAACCCCCACGATAGCAAGCGTAGCGGCCGCGGCCATGGCGATGGCCATCACGGCGTGGACATCGGGACGAAGCTCACCCAGGATCACGATGCCGATTGCAATGCCCACCATGGGGTCGATAACGGTCAGCCCGGCGATGACCAGGTCCGGCGGACCACCCGAGTACGCACTCTGCACGAACCAGGAGCCCAGCCCTCCGGCGGCCACGATGGCGATGAGGGTGTACCACTGGACGTTGAGCAGGAACAGGCCGTTGGGATCGAGCAGGTGTTTGCCGATGATCCGGGTCAGGACGGCAACAAAGCCGAACAGGACACCGGCACCCAGGATGTAGATAAAGGCACTCATGCGGTGCTTGAACATGACGGCCAGGGTTCCAAAAATGCCCACTGCAAGAGCCAGGAGGAGAACAATCGTCAGTTCGTCGTCGCTATTGACGTGATGATTCTCCTGCGTGACGTTGACTGCCAGCAGCACGAACAGCGCTGAACCCGTGACACAGGCGCTGATGGCAACCACAGTGGCACGGTTGATGCTCAGGCCTTGGTCCTTGGCGTTGACCACCGTGGTGATGACCAACGCGATGGCGCCGATCGGCTGCACCACGGTGAGGGGTGCGGACACCAAAGCTATAGCGTTCATCACCATCCCGAGGGCAAGGAACAACAGCCCGAGCATCCAGCGGGGATTACGCAGAAGCCTCAGGAAGCCATTGGAGCTGAGCGCAAGGCCCCCGGTATCGGCTTTCACCGCGCTGCCTTGCCGCTGGGCACCGATAGCGAGGAAGAAGGCACCAACTACCGCGAGAAATACCGCCAGCCAGACCATCAGCCTCGTCCGCCGTCGTCGGTTTTCAATTCTTTACCCTTACGCAAGATGGCCCAAAAATAGTTGTAGGCCGCAATCCAGTGGCCGATCAGGCCGAAGCCCAGGAACGTCCAAGCAGCCACGAAGTAGACCTCGGTAAAAGCAATGGGCAGCTTGGACAGGACAAGCAATGGAGTGCCGACCAGCAGCAGAGCCGTGCGGATTTTTCCGATGCTACTCACCGGCAGGTCCGGATGGCTGCGGAAGTAGATCAAAGATGCGATGGCCAGGACGGCGTCAGGCACCAGCAGCGCGGCCAGGTACCACCACTGCACGACGCCGGCAATCGCCAACGTGAACGCGACGGCAAGGAGGGCGGCCCGGTCGGCCATCGGATCCAGTATCCGGCCAAGTTTGGAGGTCTGGTCGAAGCGTCTGGCAATGTAGCCATCCACCCAGTCGGTGCTGCCCATGATCACCAGCACCAGTACCGCGAAGCCATACTCCTGCTCCGACAACACGAGCCAGACGAACAAGGGAACACCCATGAAGCGAAGGACCGTAAGGATGTTGGGGACAGTGAAGATGAGGTCATGATCAACCTGCGGCCGGTCGGGGTGCGACCCAGCTCCGATCAATCTCATCTTGTCCCCCCCTCCTCGTCTTCCGTGTTTGGCACCGACTGCAGTTGCTACTTCTTCAGCAACTTCCGCAGCGCAACAACGAAGACCACGGCCGCAGTGGCAAACGCTGCGAGGTCCTTCCACCGGGCGGCAAGCCGTTCGGTCAGGCTTTCGGGGACAGAGTCTTCAAGGGCAGCAAACTTCGTCGCAGCAAATTCCTTGCCCTCTTGGAACTTTCCGTTTGCGCTTTCCAGCAAAGCCTGGCCCTGCTTCTTGACGTCCAGCTGTTCACCAAGTTCATCGCGGACACCGGTCAGGTGTTCACGGCGCCGCTTCAGGCGCGAGCGAAGCTCAGCTTCGGTGGGCGCCTTGACGGCATCTGCTTCCTTGGCGGCTTCCTTCGCGGCCTTTTCTGCCTTGGCCTTCTCTGCCGCTGCTTCCTTTTCAGCCTTGGCAGCCTTGGCAGCAGGTGAGTTGGGATCCAGGATCGACTCGTCGAAGTCGGAACCTTCCTTGGCGATTCCGAGATCGTGCTTGATCCCCCGGATGGTGTCCTCTGGGACCAAGGGCATGGCCTTCTTGAACTTGGCGATGCCGATCAAGGATGCGATAGCCACAACTATCAGGAAAAAGGCTGCAACAATGAGTGCCGCGAGCCAACCGGGCATGATGGTGGCCAACCCCAGGATCGCCGCGACAACCAGCGCAATCACCAGTAGCGCCAGGAAGACAAGCGCTACTCCGAAGAAGGCGCCGGCAATGCCAACCTGAGTGGCCTTTCGCTTGAGTTCTACCTTCGCAAGGGCGATTTCGTCGTTGAGTTGCCTCGGAGCCAGCCTTGCTACGAGCTTGAGGGTCTTTGGCAAAGTACGAATGGCTGGTCCTTGACTGGGCCGGCCGGTGTGACGTCCACTCATGGGTTCCGCCTAACTGCTTCCTCTGGGCATCGTGTAGGGCGAACGCGGCGGAAAACCATTGCCACGGACACCTGTCCTCAAAGCTATCATTCAGGTTCCTGCTGAACTTTCGGGATCCCGCCGTGGCGCGCCTGTCATACATCCAATAAATATGATCCGGGCCATAGGATAGATGATCGTGACCCCTCCCATTGCTCCGGGCGATTCTCTGAGCCGACGCGAAAAACTTGTCTACATTCTCCTGCTGGGTGCACTGACTGCCCTGGGTCCTTTCACCATCGACCTGTACCTTCCGGCGTTCCCCGCCTTGGAAGAGAGTTTTGATGTCTCGGCGGCAGCAATCCAGCTCACTCTGACCGGCACAACGGTTGGCTTCGGGCTCGGCCAGCTACTGGTGGGCCCCTTCAGCGACAAAGTGGGGCGCCGGCTGCCCTTGATCCTGGCGACGGCTGTGCACATCGGATCTTCTCTGGGGGCGGCGCTGGCCACGGACATCGGGATGCTCTCCCTCTTCCGCGTGCTCATGGGAATCGGTGCTGCCGGAGGTGGCGTGGTGGCAATGGCCATGGTCCGGGACCTCTTCCACGGCTACTCCATGGTCCGGATGTTCTCAAGGATGTCACTGGTCAACGGCCTGGCACCGATCCTGGCACCGGTCATAGGGTCCCAACTGCTGCTGGCATTCCCCTGGCCGGGCATCTTCTACTTCCTGGCCGGTTATGGCCTGCTGGTGATCATTGCCTCCATCTTCTTCATTCGGGAGACACTTCCGGCAGCCCAGCGCGGAAAGTCCACCATCACAGTGGGACAACGCTACAAGACCGTCCTGACGGACAGGATCTTCGTGGGCATGGTTCTGGTAGGAAGCCTGAATTTTGGCGGGCTTTTCGCCTACCTCTCGGCTTCCACCTTTCTCTTCCAGAACGTCTACGGCTTTTCCCCGCAGGAATACGGCATCCTGTTCGGCATCAACTCCTTGGGTATCGTGGCAGGCGTGCAGATCAGCTCGCGCTTGATCCGGCGGGTGGCCCCGCAGTGGATCGTGGCGGGGGCCACGGTCTTCATGCTGTTCACTGCCCTGCTGATCGTGGCGCTTGACCTGTTCCATGTGGGGCTGTGGGGAATCCTCGTTCCGTTGTGGTTCTACATCTGCGCAACCGGCTTCATGTTCCCGTGCGTCCAGGTGCTGTCCTTGGCCAACCACGGCGCACAAGCGGGCACCGCTGCATCCCTCCTGGGCGCGTCCCAGTTCATGATGGCTGGAATTGTCCCGCCCGTCGTCGGTTGGTTGGGCGTCAGTTCCGCCGTCCCCATGGGCGCCGTTATGGCCGCATGCATCACCGGCGCGATTGCCGCGTTGTGGCTGGTAGTCCGTCCCCGCTCTGTTCCCTCCATCCATTAGCAGCAGCCCCGTAGGCTGTGACCATGACTAATAAACCGCACCGCAACGGCAGGGGCTTGTTCCTCGGTGCTTTGCTCGGCGCCGTCGCCGGTGCCCTTCTCGGTCGCGCCGCCGGCAGTGCGCTGTTTGGCGCCATCCTGGGTGCCGTGATCGGCGCCGCTGTGCTGTACCGCGTGAATCCTGGCCCTTGGAAGCGGGACTAGGCTAACTGCCACCGGCGACCCGCCGCCGTCGAGAGTTACCAAACCCTCCCCTAACCGCCTGCTGCAGGGCAGAATGGTGGCCAGCCGGGGTTACCGGTGCTGCAACCGGTGAAGGGGACATCACATGAGCACGGCTGTTGGATTTCGGGGCAACGTGCGCGGGCTGGCAACCGTGCGGAGGTTGCCGCTGACGCTGGGTCTCGTAGGGCTCTTCTGGGTGCTGGGTGCCGTCTCCGGTAGCCTCGTCAACGGCCCCGGCCAAGTCTTGTTGGATCAAGTGGGAATCGGCCTGGCGGTGGAACCCGGACCGTGGTGGTCCATCTTCACATCAGCATTCTTCGCCTCCTCCCTGCTCGATTATCTGGCCTGTACAGCCGCGATCCTGGTGGGTGTCGGCATCGCCGAACGCGTCATGGGCCCTTGGCTTGCAGTGGCCGCCTTCGTAGCCGGTTCAGCCCTCAGCGCCCTTGTGCTTGTAGCCCTCGTAACCTTCGGAACGGATGCCAGCGACCAATGGCTCAGTTTCCTGGGCGGCGAATACGTTGTGGGTGCCTACGGCGGCGCCGCCGCTGCGTTAGGGTGCTCGACGGCGGCACTCGAGGCTTTGTGGCGACGTCGCCTGAGGACGTGGCTGCTGGCCGCGACGCTGATGTTTGCCCTGTTCGTAGGGGTCGCGCAAACCCTGCAGGCTCTTGCCGGAGCCGTGATCGGCATCCTGGCGGGCTGGGTCATCCAGTCGCTGGTGCTGCGCCACCGGGCGGGATCGCTCCACTCCTCAAGTCTTCGCGAGACGCGCTTCCTGGTGGGCACCGTGGTGGGTGTCTTCGCGGTTGGACCTTTGCTCACCCAACTGACCGGAACGTGGGAAATCGGGCCCCTCTCCGTTGTTTCCGAGGTCATGCTCCAGGCCAGTCCCGACGCCGATGAGGTGCAGGAAGCGTGCAATAACGACAACAACTGTGTCACGTTACAGAGCATCGTCGGCGTCCAGAGCTTCGGAGCGGCGATCCTGACACTGATTCCGGTTCTTCTGCTGCTCGTCTGCGCCGAGGGGCTCCGGCGTGGCCGCCGGCTCGCATACAGGCTGACACTCGTTATCCAGCTGTATCTGGCTGCCGTAACCGTCCTGTCCATCGTCCAGTACGTTACAGATCCGGACGTCACGTTAGGCGACGACGACTTCGCGTACCTCCTCCTGTACGCGGTCCCCGCGGTCCTCGCCCCTGTCATCATCGTGGCGCTGCTTCTGGTAAACCGGCATAAGTTCCGGGTCGAGTCGAGCGACGCCGGTTACAGGGTCCTTGGCCGGACCTCGCTCATCCTCGCCGTTGCTGCCGTGATCTTCTACGTCGCGTTCTGGTTCATTGAAGGCAACCCGGGACGCTCCACGCTGCTGGATCTGGCCGGGCAGCTGACACACATTCTGGTTCCCTTCCCTGTCCCGTTCGTGGTGGCTCTCCCGCAAGGCCTGCTAAGCACGGTGGTGTACGGACTGGGCGGGGACATCATTTGGCTGTGCATCCTTGTACTTGTCCTGAACAACTTCCGTCGGTTCCGGATGCTCGCCACTGATCCGGCAGCAGATCTGGGCCATGCCAGGGAGCTGTTGCATGACGGCGGCGGAACGCTGTCCTGGATGGCTCTATGGGACAACAACCAGTACTGGTTTACCCCGAACAGGAAGGCCGGTGTTGCGTACCAGGTCCACAACGGCGTGGCCCTCACAGTTGCGGGGCCCTTTGGCGCAAGCGAACTCCATCCTGAGGCGGCCACGGGCTTCGTAAAGCACTGCTCCAGCCTTGGGCTGGTTCCGTGCTTCTACTCAGCCACGGCAGAGCTCGACGCTGCGCTGGTCCCCCATGGCTTCAGGAAACTGGAAGTAGCGGAAGAGACACTCCTCAACGTCCAGGCCATGACCTTCAAGGGGAAGGAATGGCAGAACGTCCGCACGGCACTGAACCGCGCAGACAAGCTCTCCATCAAGGACCACTGGTACAGCTACCCCGGGATGCCGCCGGGAATCAGGGCACAGCTCGCCGAGATTTCCGAAGAGTGGGTGGCTGACAAAGCACTTCCTGAGATGGGCTTCACCTTGGGTGGCTTGAATGAGCTCAAAGACCCCGAGGTGCTCTGCTGTGTAGCCGTGGACGATGATGGCTTGGTCCATGGAGTCACCAGCTGGCTGCCCGTCTTCAGCGACGGGGTCATCTCAGGGTGGACCCTGGACTTCATGCGCCGCCGCACCACAGGCTTCAAGGGCGTCATGGAGTTCCTTATTGCTTCTGCCGTGACGCACTTCAAAGAAGAAGTACCCCAAATCTCGTTGTCCGGCTCTCCGCTCGCCAATGCAGGATCCGATGCCGGGGAGGGAGACCACAGCGCCGTGGACCACAGCACCCTGGACCGGGTCCTTGCGCTTCTCGGGAACGCACTGGAACCCATGTACGGCTTCAAGTCGTTGGCCGCCTTCAAGTCCCGTTTCCAGCCTGAGCATCGGACCTTGTACATGTACTACCAGGACCCGTTGGCCTTGCCGTCCATCGGTATCGCTGTGGGTTCCGCCTATCTGCCGGGGCTCTCCCCCGCTCAAAGCGCGGGGCTGTTGCGGCAGATGGTAGCCAAGGAGCCCGCCGCATGACACCGAAGCGGGTCTCCCGGCCATGAACGACATTCTGAAGCTCGAGATCAGCGGACCCGTGGTCATGACGATTGCCGGGGTGATCGGCGTGGGGTTCTTCCTGCTGCTGTTCCTTAGGCCGTCCGCGCGCTGGGCCCTCACCGCGATCACGGCCGTCGTGGTCGCAGCCCTGTTGGGATGGTTGACCGTGTGGATCGTGGAGGACGTGATGGACGTCTTCCATGTGGGGCTCACCCCGCGGGTGTGGTTCTGGGCGATTTCCTGCTTCGCGGCCCTGGGTCTTGCCGTGGTTAGCTTCCGTCATAGCCCACGGTGGCGGAAAACGGTGGCTGCAGTGTCCATTCCAGTGTTCGTGGTGGTCGCGGCCCTAGGCATCAACACGGAGTTCGGACTGAACAAGACGTTGGGCTCGGCCTTGGGAATCTCTACGGAGGATGCCATTCAACTGGCCAAACCGGACCCGGACGCCTCCATTCCGGCGGGTCCCCTGTGGCAAAGCTGGAAGCCCCCGGCCAACCTGCACGCGAAGGGCGAAGCGGGCATCCAGGTCATTCCAGCCACCGCCTCCGGCTTCGATGCCAGACCCGCGGGCATCTATTTGCCCCCTGCCGCCCTGACTGCCAATCCGCCCAAGCTGCCCTTGTTCGTCCTCATGATGGGCCAGCCGGGACTCCCTGATCCGCAATACGTTTCGGCCGCCTTGGACGAGTTCGCTGCCAGGAACAACGGCCTGGCCCCTATCGCGATCGTCGCAGACCAGATAGGCCCGGACCAAAATGACACCCTCTGCCTGGACACCGCCAAGTACGGCAACGTGGAGAAGTACATCAACGAGGACGTGGTGAACTGGGCCAAAGCCAATTTGAACATCCTCCTTGACCGCGAACACTGGACCATAGCCGGGTACTCCAACGGCGGCCAATGTGCCATTTCCTTCGCGGTCAAATACCCGCAGATGTGGGGCAACGTGGTGGACATCTCCGGCGAAGAATTCCCTGGTGCAGAGGATCCGGCCGGCAACCTTGCCGCGATCTTCAACGGCAACCAGGCTGCCTACGACGCCCAGAAGCCCATCAACATCATGAAAGGCAGGCAGTTCCCCAATACGACGGCCGTTTTCACCGTGGGCTCGGACGACACAACCTACGTGGCGGCGGCCAAGGCGGTCTCCGCAGCCGCCCGGGATGCAGGAATGACTGTGACGTACTACGAGGTGCCCAACGGCGGTCACGTGGGCCTGGCGCTGAATGCGGGACTCACGAAGGGCTTTGAGGTTCTTTATCCGAGGCTGGGCCTGTCCAAGTAGGCCTTACCCTTTTCCGGCCCACGCCCGGGCGATAAAGTTGAGATGTGCCACATTGGCAAGAGCTGCAGCCGCTACCGGCACCGTGGCAGCGTCGGGATGAACGCATCCTGCCGCTGTGGTGGGACAGACTGTGCTCCGTGACCAGTCCCCAGTCGGCCGCCCTCTACGCCGCCGGGCTCTTTACAGACGACCGTCGCCGCCCCATTGCCCAGTGGTACAACCCCGAAACGGACGCCGCGCTCCTGGTCGCGCCGGAGACCTCACCTGAATGGCCGGTCCAGCGCTTCGGCATCTTCTATGCCCCGCCAGGTGGTGGCTTCACCCGCGTCTACTCGGCGCCCCACGAGTGGCATCCCCGCGAGCCTAGGACTCCGCCAACCGAGCAGGATTCATTCCTGGCTGCGGTGGCCGAGGCCGCCCGTTTCCTGCAAGTGGAGATGGATTTCGTCTGATAAAAGGCGGACCCCGCACCAGCAGTGATGCCGGCACGGGGTCCTTATGCTCCTCCGACTGGACTTGAACCAGTAACCCTTCGATTAACAGTCGAATGCTCTGCCAATTGAGCTACGGAGGAATGAAGCGGTTATGACTTTAGCAAAGGTTCTACCGGAATGCGAAATCGGCGCCGGATACCCCTAGGGGGTATAAAAATACCCCCGTTCCGAAAGATCGGAACGGGGGTATTGCGCGCTCCTCCGACTGGACTTGAACCAGTAACCCTTCGATTAACAGTCGAATGCTCTGCCAATTGAGCTACGGAGGAATGAAGCGGTTACTAGCTTAACAGGGGCCCGCCGGAAAACGAAATCGGGGCTTTTAGCCGTCCGAGCGTAGTGCCCTGCGCTCCATTTCAAGCTGCATCAGCTCCCTGTTCAGCCGCTGGAATTCCTCCGGATTGGCTCCTGCATCCAAGCGCTGCAGCTGCCCCATCTTGTCGGCCTTGATCCGGGTGATCTGCAATTCGAAGAGACGGGCCAGGATGTCGCGGCAGTATCGCTGCATGGCCTCGGGGGTGCTCGCCGGCAGGGGCGTTACGGCCAACTCCGAGACCAAAGGCCGTAGCGGTTCCGGGACTTCCTGGCGGACTTGTTCCACCCAGGCCACAGGGTCATCCGAGTGGGCGAGGCCCGCAGCCCGCACGGCAGTGTGGACGGCCGCATAAGCAGGCGTAGTGAAGTGTGAGGCCTCGAAGCGTTCCCAGGCTCCCCCGCCGAGCACTCCCGGCTCCTGGAGGACAACCTCGAGCGCTTGGCGTTCCATACCGGCTATGGGGTCCCTGGGGTCGGGTCGTTGGAAGACCGGGCCGCTCGACGGCGGTGCTGCCGCCGTCGTCGCCTGTCCGGCCGGGCCTGCAGTGCTGGCACCAGCGGCGCCGCCGGAAGCGGCTCGCTTGGCGGCCGCCCCGACGTAACCGCTGACTTCCTCGATGGGCATGCCCAACCAACCTGCCAGGTTGCGTGTGTAGCCAGGCCTGGTGGCGGAGTCCCGGATCTGTGCCACCACAGGGGCGGCTTCGCGCAGGGCAGCTACACGGCCTTCCACGGTGTCCAAATTGTGGCGGCGGAGAGTGGCCCGGATAGCAAACTCGAAGAGTGGCTTGCGGGTACTGATGAGCTCGCGCACCGCGGCGTCGCCCTTTAGTTGGCGAAGATCACAGGGGTCGGCGCCGGAGGGCTCCACTGCGACGTACGTCTGGGCGGTGAAGCGTTGGTCTTCCTCGAAAGCCCGCAGAGCCGCCTTCTGGCCGGCCGCATCGCCGTCGAAAGTGAAGATGACCTCTCCCCCGCTGCCGTCGTCCGAGAGCAGCCGCCGGGCAACCTTGATGTGCTCGGTACCGAAGGCAGTACCGCAGGTGGCAACCGCCGTCGTGACCCCTGCGAGGTGGCAGGCCATGACGTCGGTGTATCCCTCGACCACTACCAGTTGCCGTTCCTTGGCGATATTCCGCTTGGCGATGTCGATCCCGTAGAGGACCTGGGACTTCTTGTAGAGCGTGGTCTCAGGGGTGTTCAGGTATTTGGGGCCCTGATCGTCTTCGAAGAGTTTGCGTGCACCGAACCCGATGGTGTCGCCCGCGATGTCCCGGATGGGCCAGATCAGCCTGCCGCGGAAGCGATCGTAGATGCCCCGGTTTCCTTCGGAGAACATGCCTGTGAGCTTCAGTTCCGCATCAGTGAACCCGCGTCCGCGGAGGTGCTTGAGCAACGCGTCCCAGCCCTGGGGCGCGTATCCCACGCCAAAGTGTTCGGCAGCGGCGCGGTCAAAGCCACGGCCATCCAGGAAATTGCGCCCCTCGGCCGCGCCGGGGGTCAGCAGTTGGGCGCGGAAGAACTCATCGGCGATCTTGTGGGCGTCCAGCAGGCGCTGGCGCTTGCCCACTTCCTCACGACTGGGACCGGTGCCGCCGTCCTCGTAGCGCAGCTCGTAACCGATTCTGGCGGCAAGTTTCTCGACAGCCTCGTGGAAGGAACTGTGGTCCATCTTCTGCACAAAGGAGATGGCGTCGCCGTCCTCACCGCAGCCGAAGCAGTGGTACCTGCCCACCTGCGGGCGAACAGTGAAGGAGGGCGAGCGTTCGTCATGGAAGGGGCAAAGGCCCTTGAAACTGCCCAGCCCGGCGCCCTTGAGGGTGACGTAACCGTCAACGACTTCCTTGATATCCGTGCGCTGGCGTACTTCGTCGATATCTTCACGTTTGATCAGGCCAGCCACGTGACCATCCTAGTCGCTTGCCCCAAGAGTCCCCGCCGTTAACGGAAAGCAGGAAGGGTTACCAGAGCGACGGGAGGCTGCCCACAAGCCGCTCATACATGGCCAGGGCAGACACGTCCGTCAGCGACGCCACCTGGTCGATCACAACGCGCAAACGCGCACCGTCGTCGACGGCGTCACGCCAGTCCGCGGCGAACATCGGCTCAAGGTGACGGTCGCCCGTTGCATTCAAAACACCTACCAGCGCATGAAGCACTTCGCGTTGGCGCTCGTACACCGGCTGACGATGGTCTGTGGAGATCACGAAGGTGGTAGCCAAGCCCTTGAGGACCGCGATCTCGGTGACGGTGTCCTCGGGAACCATGAGTTCAGCGTCATAGCGGGTCAGATTTGCTGGTCCGAAATGAGCGCGCGTGGTTTCCATCGCGCTCTGGCAGAAGCGGCCGATCAGCTGGCTGGTCATGTCCTTCAAGGCAGCCATGGATTTCCGGCTGCCATCAGCTTCGCGGACCCAGACTTTGGTGGCCTCCAGCCGCGCAAGGGCGGCATCAATGTCAGCGGGATCGTTGTGTGGCAGGTACCACTGCTTGGTGTACCCCACCACGCGCGCACGATGGTCCGGGTTTTCCATCCATTTGAGCTGGAAATGGCCGGCGACAATCGCATCCTCGACGTCGTGGACCGAGTACGAGATGTCGTCGGCAAGGTCCATGACCTGGGCCTCGATGCACGAACGGTTGCCCGGTGCGCCTTCCCGGAGCCATTCGAACACCGGAAGATCGTCTTCGTACGCGCCGAACTTACTGGTGCGGTGGCCATGGATGACGGGGGCGTCGACGGCGGACCACGGGTACTTGGACGCAGCATCCAGGCTGGCGCGGGTCAGGTTGAGTCCGGCCGGCCTGCCATCCTCAGCGAGTACCTTGGGTTCTAGTCGGGTCAGCAACCGCAGGGTCTGGGCGTTGCCTTCGAAACCACCAATGGTGTGCGCTACTTCGTTCAGGGCGGACTCACCGTTGTGGCCGAAGGGCGGATGCCCGAGGTCATGGCTCAGGCATGCAGTGTCCACCACGTCAGGATCGCACCCCAGGGAGCGACCCAGTTCGCGGCCTACCTGGGCTACTTCGAGGCTGTGTGTGAGCCGGGTTCGGACAAAGTCGTCCGTGTCCGGTGCGACTACCTGAGTCTTGGCGCCGAGCCTGCGCAACGCCGAGGAGTGCAGGACCCTCGCGCGGTCCCGTTCAAAATCCGAGCGATAGTTGCTCTTGCGTGGCTCTTCGACCCACCGCGCGGAATCTGCCTCGGCGTAACCGGGGATGGCCAGCACAAAATCGTGAGCCGTCCCGTCTTGGCCAAGTATCGCTTCGGTTCCCATGGGTATCTGCCTCCTTCAAGCGCCGGGGTGTGGAGCTTCTTGAGTCAGTCTTACACGTGTGAGGCTAGCCGCCCGAAACGTCCAGCTCCGCGGCCGAGATATCCGCGCTCTGTTCAGCGTTCAGCTGACGGCTCACGAGCCAGTCTTTGGGCAGCGCAGGCTTCTTGGGCGAACCGGCGCGGCCGCGGGGTCCCTCGGAATCGACTCCCGGGTAGGGCGCGTCCATGTCCAGTTCGTTAAGGTATTCGCGCAGCACCTCGAGGGTGGGTACGGTGGCCAGCTTGGCGCGGAGCTCTCCGCCCACTACGTAGCCCTTGAAGTACCACGCCATGTGCTTGCGGATCTCGCGGAGTGCCTTGTATTCGTCGTTCCCGAACGTTTCCACCATGAGCTCGGCGTGACGATAGACGCCTTCGGCAACTTCGCGGAGACCCGGGCGGTGCCGCTGGTCGCTGCCTTCGAAGGCGGCCTGCAGGTCACCGAACAGCCATGGCCTGCCCTGGCAGCCGCGGCCCACAACCACGCCGTCGACGCCGGTCTCGCGCACCATGCGGACAGCATCCTCGGCTGACCAGATGTCACCGTTGCCCAGTACAGGGATGTCGGGGAGCGCCTCACGAAGCCGGGCAATGGCGGACCAGTCGGCCTGTCCGGAATAGAACTGGGCTGCGGTCCTGCCGTGGAGGGCAACGGCAGCCACTCCTGCGTCGCGCGCGATTCGACCGGCGTCGAGGTATGTCAGGTGGTCCTCGTCGATGCCCTTGCGCATCTTGATGGTCAAGGGAATATCGCCCTTGGACGCTTCCTTGACCGCTGTCTGGACAATGGAGGTGAAGAGGTCGATCTTCCAAGGCAGGGCCGAGCCGCCACCGCGCCGGGTGACCTTAGGCACCGGGCAGCCGAAGTTGAGGTCGATGTGGTCCGCACGGTCCTCTTCCACGAGCATCCGTACTGCGGCGCCTACCGTCACGGGATCAACACCGTAGAGCTGCACGGACCGGACTTTCTCGTCCTCATCATGCGAGATGATGCGCAACGATTCCGGCGTGCGCTCCACCAAGGCACGGGAGGTCACCATCTCGGCCACGTACATCCCGCCACCGTATTCGCGGCAGAGCCTGCGGAAGGCAGAGTTGGTAATGCCCGCCATGGGGGCAAGGATTACCGGGGTGTCCACGGTTATCCCACCGAGTTTCAGAGGAGGGAGCTCGAGCTTTGGTGCAGGGGGCGTCGCTACTACAGTCACCTATCCATTGTTGCAAAGCGGGGCAAATCGGCGGACAACCGGCCGAATCCCGTGCTTGTTCGCCCACGCGTCCGCAGTACGGCGGGTGTGGCGAACAAGAGCAGGGCTCGGGTTTAGGTGGCGTCGTTCGTGTCTCCGCGCCGCTCAGCTTCCCGCTGGGCACGGCGGCTGCCCGGCCGCGCCGGCTTGCCGGAATCGTCAAGGCGCGTACCGGCGTCGTGCTTGTCATGCTGACCCGAACCTACGACGGCGGCGGCTGCTGCCAGCGAACCGGTGTCGTTAAGCTCATCAGCAGTTACGGTCGGCCCACCGGCTGCGGCGATGCGCTTCATGCCGGTGGCTTTAACCACCAGGACGGCAATCAGCGTAGTGACCGGGATGGCGAGGACCAGGCCGATGGACCCCACCAGGGTACGGATTACTTCCTCGGACAGCTCAGCACTGGTCAGTGCTTCATCGAGGGGGCGGTCATAAAGCATCACGATGATGAGGATCGGAAGCGCGGCTCCGGCGTACGCAAAAGCGATGGTGTAGACCGTGGAGGCAATGTGGTCCCGGCCGATCCTCATGGCAGAGGAAAACAGCTTGCGGGCACTGGTGTTGGGCGCGAGTTCGTAGAGTTCCCACACCGCAGAGGACTGCGTAATGGTGACGTCGTTGAGCACGCCCAGGCCGGAGATGATGAGGCCGCAAAGGATGATCCCTGAAATGGAGATCTGGGGCGACATGTTCACCAGCGTGGACGCATCGTGGTTTCCCACTCCCGCCAGGTTGGCGGCGTCCGTAGCCCACGCCGCCAACAGGGCTGTGATGCTAAGCCCGAAAATTGTGCCCAACAAAGCGGTGGACGTTCGCGCCGAGAATCCGTGCGCGAAGTACAGGACCCCAATCATGATCACCGTGGATCCCACCAACGCCAGCAACAGTGGCGGCTTGCCCTCCACCAAGCCCGGCAGGATGAAGCTGACCAGGACGAAGTAGGCACCCACCAGGCCAAGAAGTGCCCGGAAGCCGCGCCAGCGGGCCACCGCGATGACGACCGCTGCGTACAGGATTGCCAGGAGCGCGATGGGGATGCTGCGGACAAAGTCCACGAAAACATAGGCAGGCGCGCCGCTTCCGGCGTTCGCACCTTGAACCGCGGACAGGTTGAGGTACCGGATGGAGTCCCCTACGTCCACGCCATGGGACATGGCGACGTCAGGGTTGATGACCACCTTGACTACGTCCCCGCCTTTGTCCGGCTCCGTAAAGGCGAAGGTGCACTGCGACCCGCCGGACTGGTTGTTTTGACCGGTGTCAGTCTGGCCGGTGTTGGGCTGGCCCGTGTCGCTTTGGCCCGTGTTGCTTTGGCCCGTCTGCGTGCAGCTTTCCACCACCACGCTCTGAATTCGACCGGTATCGAACGTGACCCCGGGGGCAGCCTGGTACGGGCTCGAGAACGAGATCCCTTCCCGACTGCCTGAGGGCCACATGACCATCATGGCAACGAGCGTCAGGACGCCCAGCGGAATAAGGATGGCCGCCAGAATCCAGTTGGCCCTCTTCCGCGATGCAAGAGCCTGCGGCGTTGGCTCGGAATTTTCAGAATGACCGTGGGAGTGGCCCATCAGCAGCAAAACCTCATGCCCTTAACCCTACGCGGGACCTAACACCCCACGACGCAGGACGCCCAAATTCCCCCTCGCCACAAAGACCGGCTTTGGACGCGCGGATTCAGAGGTCACCGGCCCGCTGCGGTGGCCCAAGCGAATATGGGTGTCGTACGGCGAAGCTTTAACGCAAGATCCCACGCGGCCCGCAGAAAACGGGCGGCGTGGGATCCTGGCGCGTGAAAGCTGTGATCAGTCGCTGACGATCAGGGTGTCGGCACCCCGCACGTGGGCTTTTCCGGATTCCAACAGCGGATCAAGAACCGTGCGCAGCGCCGTCATGGACTCGTCAACTTCCAGCAGGACCGGGTGTTGGTAGGCGATGAGCGCCAAGAGGTCACGCACTGCAAAAGCTGCTTCCTCAGCGGACAGCTGGGGGTCGTGTCCAAGGAAGACATCCGAAGGCTCATCCGAGTCGCCTTGGGCGTAACTGATGGCGAACGCCTGGATTTTGCCCTTGCGGCTCGCCGGAACGCCTTGGCCGAAGGCACTGGCCTTCGGCGCGCGCAGGACGATTGCGCCGTGGGCGCCAGTCAGGTCATGCAGGAACAAGCGCTGCACCGTGGGGATGCTGAGCTCCCCCGGGCTGTCCCAGTGGTGGACATACGAGTAGTACTTCCCCACCACATCGCTCAGCTCCACCGAACCCGTGGCCAGGTCCTCCACGCGCTCGGAAGCGGCTTCCTCGGAACCATCGCCGAACCGCGGCAATGACAGGGGTTCAGGTGCCACCACAACAAGCTGCGAACGCTGGATGGGCGCAAGCCCCGCAGCCGCAGCGAATGCCGCACCTGCGGTATCCGGCTCCACCTTGCTGCGCAGCTTGGAAACGCCCGACGGCGAGTTCCCGGCTTCGCGGCGAAGCATGGTCAGCAGGGTTGCACCCACGCCTTCACGGCGGTGGTCCTTGGCAACCTCGATGTAGGCCCAGAGTCGCTCCGGGTGCAGGGATGCCTCGTGGACAACGCCGGCGGCAACGGGAATCCGCACGCCGTCCACCACGTCCTCGGCCACGATGCAGCGGCGCCAGGGCTGGTTGCTGGACGGCGCCAGGGCTGCACGGAACTGCTCAGCGGGAAGGGTCTCCGGGCCGCCCCAGATTTCCAAGAGGGCGAGGTCGTCGCCCTCCTTCCATTCGCGGTACTCCAAAGCCACGACTAGGCGCCGATCAGGCGTGCAGCCAGGTAGCCCTCAACCTTGTCCAGGGACACGCGTTCCTGGCTCATGGTGTCGCGCTCACGAATGGTCACGGCCTGGTCCTCAAGGGTGTCGAAGTCCACTGTGATGCAGAACGGGGTACCGATCTCGTCCTGGCGACGGTAACGGCGGCCGATGGCGCCTGCGTCGTCGAAGTCGATGTTCCAGTTCTTGCGCAGCTGGGCGCCCAAAGCCTTGGCCTTCGGGGACAGGTCCTCGTTGCGGCTCAGCGGCAGGACGGCGGCCTTGACCGGGGCCAGGCGCGGGTCCAGCTTCAGCACTGTACGGACATCGACGCCGCCCTTGGCGTTGGGTGCCTCGTCTTCGGTGTAGGCGTCGATCAGGAAGGCCATGAAGGAGCGGGTCAGGCCGGCGGCGGGCTCGATCACGAACGGGGTGTAGCGCTCGTTGGTGGCCTGGTTGAAGTAGCTCAGGTCCGTGCCGGAAGCCTTGGCATGCGTGGAAAGGTCGAAGTCCGTGCGGTTGGCGATGCCCTCGAGCTCGCCCCACTCGGAGCCCTGGAAACCGAAGCGGTATTCGATGTCCGTGGTGCCCTTGGAGTAGTGGCTGAGCTTCTCCAGCGGGTGCTCGAAGAAACGGAGGTTGTCTTCACGGATGCCCAGGTCCGTATACCAGGACATGCGCTCCTTCATCCAGTACTGGTGCCACTCTTCATCGGTTCCGGGCTCGACGAAGAACTCCATCTCCATCTGCTCGAATTCGCGGGTACGGAAGATGAAGTTGCCCGGCGTGATTTCGTTGCGGAAGGACTTGCCGATCTGGCCAATGCCGAACGGCGGCTTCTTCCGCGAGGTGGTGAGCACGTTGTTGAAGTTCACAAAGATGCCCTGGGCAGTTTCCGGACGCAGGTAGTGCATGCCTTCGTCGCTGGCCACCGGGCCGAGGAAAGTCTTGAGCAGGCCGGAGAATTCCTGGGGCTCGGTCCACTGGCCGCGGGTGCCGCAGTTTGCGCAGGCGATGTCCGCCAGGCCGTTTTCTGCCGGGCGGCCCTTCTTTTCTTCGTACTCTTCTTCGAGGTGGTCGGCACGGTAGCGCTTGTGGCAGGACAGGCATTCAACCAGGGGGTCGGAGAAGACATCCACGTGGCCGGAGGCTTCCCATACCTGGCGGGGAAGGATGACGGAGGAATCCAGGCCTACAACGTCCTCACGGCCGCGGACCATGCTCTCCCACCACTGGCGCTTGATGTTTTCCTTCAGTTCAGCGCCGAGGGGACCGTAATCCCAGGCCGAACGGGAGCCACCATAGATTTCACCGGCCTGGAAGACAAAGCCCCTCCGCTTGGAGAGGGAAATGACCTGGTCAAGGACGGATTTTGCTGCCATGGGTAACTCCATTTGTTCTACAGGGCCGCTGGGTGCGGTCCGCGGTGGTTTGCCCCGGAATCCGGACGAGGTTGTCCGGCGGGGTTATGGGGGAAAGTTTGTTGATTCCTACCCTACCGGCCTTTGGGAGGGACTCTTCGTGCGAAAGCTCCCTTGGGCCAGGGCAGTGTGGCCACGATGATCGCGGCGAGCGTCAGGACCGTACCCAGCACCGTGGGCAAGGCGACCACTGCGCCGGGACTGGGGATCACGACGTCGAGCACCAGCGACCCCACCAACTGCCCGGCGATCATGCCCAAACCGGTGATCAGGACCCCAAGACTCCGGACCAGCAGCGCCGCCAGGCCGATGAAGAGGCAGCCCATGGGCCCGCCAAGGTAGTACCACCACTCGCTGGGAAGCGGATTTCCCGGCCCGGCCACAGCCAGCTTGATAATCCACGCGATCCACAGAATGAGTGATCCTGCAATGAAGTTGACCAGCGTGGCTGCGATGGGCGTCCCGTAATGAACAGTGGCAGTTCCATTCATTGCCTGCTGGAAGCTCATGAAAAAACCGGCGGCCAGCGGCAGGAGGACGGGCAAGACGAGCGAGGCGATGTCGGTGTCGCCGCTGAAGCGCGGGGAAACTGCCCAGGCGACGGCGGCCACCGTCAGGACACTGCCCAGGACCCGGACTCCCGTGATGGCGCGTTTTCCTCCCGGGCCGATGCCCATTCGGTCCACGAGCAGTCCGCTCAACGTCTGGCCGGTCACCGCTGCGACTGTGAACAACGCGACACCCAGCAGGGCAACAGTGAACGACTGGGCAAAGACGAACAACGCGCCGATGGCACCGGCCATCACGTAGAACCGGGGGAAGCTGCGGTTCCGGACGGCAGGAATGATGCGCTGGAGCCCTGCCCTGCCCTTGGGGGTGGCAAGTGAGATGGCACAAATGAGCAGGAGTCCTGTGGTGAAGCTCACCACAGCCGCGGCGATGCCGTCGTCCAGTTTGGCGCCGAGGGCCCCGTTGATCCTCCCTTGAAGCGGGATCACCAGGCCCGTCGCTACTGCAATGGGAAGGCCAATGACCAGCGGAAGGGCGGGACGGGGAGAAGGCTGCGGCACCGTCACCACACTACTTCAGGCATCATTGCTGTATGAGCAACCCCGAAATTGAAGAGATCCCCATCCGCGACGACATGATCCGACTCGGCCAGCTGTTGAAGCTCGCCAACTTGGTGGAGGACGGCGTTGAAGCCACGGAGCTCATCAAGAACGGCTTGGTCAAAGTCAACAACGAAATCGATGACCGCCGCGGACGCCAACTCCACGTCGGCGATACCGTGACCGTCAATGGCCAGACGGTCCGGATCACCGCCGCCTGACACAACGGAAACCTCAGTCAGTGAGCACCTTGTGGGTGAGGAATTCGCCCACGTGTCCGATCTCCTGCTGGTTGATGCCGTGCCACATCCCCGTGTAGAGCACTTTGGTGAGGTCGACGTGCTTGCGCACCCAGCCCATGGTGTATTCGATTTTGTCCTGGGTGATGACGGGATCCTGCTGGTCGCGGCCCCAGAACATCGGTAGCGTTCCGTCCAGTTCGTCGTCCCGGAATGCGGCGTCAGCGCCGGCGTCGATCACAAAGCCTGAAAGCCCGACGACGGCAGCGAAGTCCGCGGGACGGTAGCGGAGCATGGTGGTGGCCATCGCCATGCCCATGGAGAAGCCCAGCAACGTCACGGACGAGTGGTTGGCTTTGACTGTGTCCAGCCACTCGAGGGCGTACTCAGCTGCCTGCTTTACAGCTTCCAACGAATAGTCGATGGAAGCCGTAAGGGGAAACCACGTGAAGCCCGGCCCCATGGGCATCGGTGCTCGAAGGGCGGCCACCACAAAACCCTCGGGCAGCAATCCGGCCAGGCTGAACAGGTCGTCCTCGTTGGAGCCGTAGCCGTGCAGCAGGACCAGGAGCGGCTTGCCTGCACGCTCGGATTCGTCGTGGGACCACAGGACAACGGGAGCGGGAAATGTGGGTGCTTCAGTCATGGATCCATTCTTACAGTTACCCACCAGTAACAACCTACGGTGGCGTAGGGTCGACGTCACGGTGCAGGATATGAGCGTGAGTGAGAACAATCCTTTACTGAAGCCGGGCGAGCCCGTTCAAAAACACCCTTGGACCCGTTATGTAGCCCTGGGTGACTCCTTCACGGAGGGCATCGGCGACCCCGAGCCGCAGAACCCCGGCGGTTATCGTGGTTGGGCGGATCGGGTTGCCGAGGAACTGGGCCGCAGCCAGGAAGATTTCGCCTACGCCAACCTTGCTATCCGTGGCAGGTTGCTGCAGCAGATTGTTAATGAACAAGTTGGCCCCTGCTTGGAACTGCAGCCTGACCTCGTGTCCATTTCAGCCGGCGGCAACGACCTCATCCGTCCCGGCGGCGATCCCGACCTGTTGGCGGAGAAACTCGACGCCGCAGTCGCGGAGCTGAGCTCGGGAGGTGCCACCGTGGTGCTTTTTAATGGCCCGGACACGGCAGCATCAGTACTCGGGCGGATCCGCGGCAAGGTGGCCATTTACAACGAGAACCTCAGGACGGTAGCTGCGCGGCACGATGCCATCATCGCGGACATGTGGTCCTTGCGGCAGTTGGCGGATCCCCAGATGTGGAACGTTGACCGCCTTCACTTCTCGCCGCTGGGCCACCACACCATCGCCATGATGGTTTTGGAGGCGTTGAACGTCGAGCACACGCTTGAGCCCCTGATGCCCAAGCCCCTTCCGCCGCGCACGTGGCGTCAGGCCCGGTCTTCCGACCTTGTCTGGGCACGTGAATTCTTTGTCCCATGGGTGATCCGGCGCCTTCGGCATCAGTCCTCCGGCGACGGAATCACGCCAAAGCGTCCGACGCCGGGACCCGTCTTCGGTTCCACCGGCACCTTGCTGCCGCGCCGCTGACGTGACGTCGGGTGCCAGCTCCCTGCATGGGGAGGCTATTCGGAGGATTCGGTTGCGGCGGCAGCAGCTGCGGGCTCCCTACGCCGGAAGTCCCGGGGACGTGGTCCGCAACCTCCTGGCCGTCCAATCGCAGGAGTTCCCCTATGCGAGGTGGACTCTCGCACAGAGAAGCTCCACCAGCACTTCATCGATGGTCACTGCCTTAAGCGTTGAGCAGGCGGTAGCCGACGGAACCATCCTGCGGACCCATATTCTCCGGCCCACGTGGCATTTTGTGCATCGGGACGATCTTGGCTGGTTGATGGCGTTGTCCGCAGATCGCCTCCACCAAGGCAACAAAGGCATGTACCGGCAAACAGGAATCGATGAGGACTCTGCTGCCAAGAGCGGCCGAATCCTCGCCGCCGCTGTGGCCGATGGAGCGCACAAGACGCGCGAGGAACTGGCCGAAGTCCTGGGACAGTCCGGATTTCCCAGCAAGGGCCTGGGCTTCATCTACCACCTCATGCACGCGGAAATCAGCGGTGTCCTGGTCAGCGGCTCACCCGTCCGTTCTGCAGGCGGCGCCCTGAAACAAACGTATGCCCTGTTCGACGAACGGGTACCCGGTTCGGCTCTTAAGCCTCTGACCGCCGAAGGCCGCGAACAGGCTCTTGGACGGTTGGCACTCCGATACTTCACCAGCCGGGGGCCCGCCACGGTCAAGGACTGTGCGGCGTGGTCCGGGTTGACCATGAAAGACGTAAAGCGGGGAATCGAGGTGGCGGGTGACATGTCCCCCGGGAGTCTGGAGGCGGCGCAGTGTGATGGTTTCGACTTTTATCTGGCTTCCGAGGAAGCGGACGCTCTCGCGGGTGGTGACAAGCCTTTGCCCGCCGAGGATCCCGGGCTTCCCCGCGTCGACCTCATCCAGTGTTACGACGAATACGTGATGGGCTACTCACAGTCCCGGCACTTCCTTGGTGGCACGGCGCCCATCTTCCCCGAGGACAACGGACCCATGCACGTGGTCCTGCTGGACGGCAGGTTGGCCGGATGGTGGCGCCATGGCTTCTCCGGCAGAACCTGCGAAGTGGACGTCCGAATGAACCGGCCCACCACCGCAAAAGAGCAGGAGGCCTTGCAGTCGGAGGTGGATCGCTACGGCCGGTTCCTGGGCATGCAGACCGAGCTGGTCTGAAGCAGCCGCAGTGGTTTTGCTGGTCAGGACTAAGCTGGGATGAGACCTAGGAGGCCTGCACTGTGAACAATCTGATCTTCTGGATCATCGTCTGCTCTTGGCTGATTCCACTCGGGATCCGCATGTACAACCGCTCCCGGGCGCGTCGGATCCAGGACAATAACTTCCGCGACCCCGGCTACCCACAGCAGAATCTGCCCGGACCAGGGTATCCACCACAGAATTACCCGCAGCAGAATTATCCAGGTCAGGGATACCCGACGCAGGGTTACCCAGGTCAGAATTACCCCGGGTACCCTTCCGAGCCGACCGTCATCCGCCCCGCGGATTCGACACCGCAGGCCGGGCCGCCGTCGAACCCTTCATCCCCGGCACCGTTCCCCTCAGCGGGCGCTTCGGAGCCGCAGGGATTCCGCGCCCGCAAGTTGGCGGAGCTGGACACGAAGTTCAGCAACGGCGAGATCGCCATGGAGGATTACATGAAGCAGCGCGGCGAAATCATGAACGGCTAGGGCTAGGCGAAGAATGATTCGCGGAGTTGTGCTGAGAGCTGGCCGATCTCAGTGAGGAAGCCATCGTGACCAATCGGAGCCTCAATGAGGTGGACCGGCACATTCCCAGGTAGCGCCGCGGCAAGTTCCCGCGACTGTGCCGGGAAGTAGAGCCTGTCGCTGTCCACCGCCGCCACGAAGAACTCAGCCGTAGCGCGCGACAACGCCTGTTCCAGCGGGCCGCGGCCCCTGGCGACGTCGTGGGACATCAGGGCTTCGGTGATGGCGATGTAGCTGTTGGCATCAAAACGGCGGACCAGCTTCGTTCCCTGGTGGTCCAGGTAGCTTTCCACCTGGTAGCGGCCACGCTCCCCCAACACCGCGGCGGCGAGTGGTGTCTCCTGGTGCTGGGCTTCCCTGCCGAAGCGGAAATCCAACTCCAAGGCTGAGCGGTAAGTGATGTGGGCGATGCGTCGGGCCAGTGCCAAACCATGTTCAGGTGCAGTGCCGCCGTAATAGTCACCGTTATTGAAGTTCGGGTCCTGCCTGATGGCCAAGGTTTGGGCTTGAGCAAAGGCAATCTGCTCGGCCGTACTGTAGGCGCCCACCGAAATTACGGCGCAGCGTTTGACCCTGTCAGGGAACGTAACAGCCCATTCAAGGGCCCTGGCGCCGCCCATGGAACCGCCCAGCACAGCGTGCCAGGCATCGATTCCCAAGGCATCGGCGAGGCGCGCCTCAGCCTCCGTGCTGTCGCGCAGCGTGACCAACGGAAAACGTGAGCCCCAAGGACGTCCGTCCGGTGCTTCTGACGATGGGCCGGTGCTGCCATAACAACCGCCCACGATGTTGATGGAGATGACAAAAAACTTGTTGGTGTCGATGGTGGCACCCGGCCCAACGAGTTGCTCCCACCAACCTTCCTCGTCGGTGGCTCCACGGGCTACGTGAGTGCTGCCCGTGAGCGCATGCTGGATGAGGACGGCATTGGAGGCCTCGGCATTCAGCTGCCCCCAGGTCTCATAAGCGAGGACGACATCGGGGAGGAATCCGCCGGCCTCAAGTTCCAACGGCCCGATGCCGGCGTACTTGACGGTTCCGTCTTCTTCTCCGGATTTGGGAAGGGCTGTAGCAGTAATGGTCATTCCTTTGACACCTTAACCTCGCGCTTGCCCGTCGCCTTGCGTGCGAACAGGCCAGGTCTTCACCCGGGGCACCCCACCGCGTAGGAGGGTTGCCGGCCAGCAAGCCGGGGCTGTGTGCTGGCACTCATGACCTAATACCAAGAGTCTAGGAAATGCAGGGTGGTTCTGGCGAAGAATGTGACAACAGTGTGACGGTTTAGGGCGTCTTCGTTCACGAACGAGCACCCGGAACTGCCGCCCGGCGAATAATCGTCGACGCGGGCGGCAGCCGGGCTGTGACTCAAAGCCGCGGCGTTAGGCGCCCTTGGCGGCCCGGAAGCCCGCTTCGAGGTCGGCGATGATGTCATCAACGTGCTCGATGCCCACGGACAAGCGCACGAGGCCGGGGTTGACGCCGGCGGCGACCTGCTGTTCCACCGTCAATTGGCTGTGTGTAGTCGACGCCGGGTGGATGACCAGCGAGCGGACATCACCGATGTTGGCAACGTGCGAGTGCAGCTCCAGGCCGTCCACGAAGCGCTTGCCGGCTTCGACGCCGCCCTTGATGTTGAAGGCAACGATGGCGCCTGTGCCCTTGGGTCCGTACTTCCGGCCGCGGTCGTACCACGGGCTGGACGGCAGGCCCGCATAGGCGACCGATTCGACGTCGTCGTGGTTTTCAAGCCATTCGGCCACCTTGGTGGCGTTGGCAACATGGCGTTCCACGCGCAGGCTCAAGGTCTCCAGGCCCTGGGCAATGAGGAAGGCGTTGAACGGGGACACGGCAGAGCCGAGATCGCGAAGCAACTGGACTCGGGCCTTGAGGATGTAGGAGAGGTTCGCGCCCAGTGCACCGTCCTTGCCGAGGTCCCGGGCGTAGACCAGACCGTTGTAGCTGGGGTCCGGGGTATTGAAGCCAGGGAAGCGGTCCGGGTCCTTGCCGAAGTCGAAGTTGCCGGAGTCCACAATCACACCGGCGATTGCCGAACCGTGACCACCCAGGTACTTGGTCGCGGAATGGACCACGATGTCCGCTCCCCACTCGATGGGACGGATGAGGTAAGGCGTGGACAGGGTGTTGTCCACAATGAGGGGAACGCCGGCCGCATGTGCGGTGCGGGCGATGCCCTCGATGTCCAGGACATCCTGGCGCGGGTTGGAGACGACCTCGCCGAAGAACAGCTTGGTGTTCGGCCGTACGGCGTCACGCCACTGGTCCAGATTGTCCGGGTCCTCGACGAACGTGACCGAAATGCCGAACTTCTTCAGCGTGTGCGCCAGCAGGTTGTATGTGCCGCCATACAGGCTGGGGCTCGCTACGATGTGGTCGCCCGCCTCGGCGATATTCAGGATGGCGAACGTCTCCGCAGCCTGTCCGGAGCTGAGCAAGAGGGCACCCAGGCCACCCTCAAGGCTCGCAACCCGCTGCTCCACCGCATCCTGCGTCGGGTTGCCGATTCGGGTGTAGATGGGAGCGAGCTCGGCCAGGGCAAAGCGATTGGCGGCGCTCTCGGCACTGGGGAACACGAAGGACGTGGTCTGGTAGATCGGAAGCGAGCGCGCCCCTGTGGCGGCGTCGGGCTCTTGACCGGCGTGGATCTGGCGGGTTTCGAAAGACCATCCTTGGGACATGGAGTTCTCCTGTTCGTGACGCATGGGTTTGGCGGGCAAGGTGAAGCGGTGCGAGCTGGGGCCAGTCTAGGAACTGTCCGGAGGCGAAGACAGCTTTGTGACGCCTGGGGAATCTTTCGGTCTTCCCGCGTCCCTCCATGACGCCCCTTACCACCGGTTATATACATCCCACCTTAGTTAGGCTTGACTTAGCTGAGACCCCGATCACAAAGTGCCAAGATGAAGCCATGCGCATGGATCACGTCTCTTACGCCTGTGAACGAGATGGCCTTTTGGCCACTACCGAACGAATTTCCGCGGCACTGGGAGTGGACGCTGTCCGGGGCGGAGTGCACCCGCGCTTCGGTACCCGGAACATGATCATTCCCCTTGCGGATAACAAGTACCTGGAAGTGGTGGAGGTCCTGGACCACCCCGCTTCCGACAAAGCACCCTTTGGCCAGGCCGTCCGTGCCCGCTCGGCTGCCGGTGGTGGATGGATGGGCTGGTGCGTCGCCGTTGACGACCTTGCACCGTTCGAAGACCGCCTTGGCCGCTCGGCTGTTCCGGGCAACCGCAAGTTCCCCGACGGACGCGAACTGGTGTGGCAGCAGATTGGCATCCTCGGCCTGATCGCGGACCCCCAAGTGCCCTACCTGCTCAAGTGGGAGGGCGACCCCTCGCTGCACCCGTCAAGGATCTACGAGAGCGACGTCAAGATGTCCAGCCTCACCATTGCGGGCTCGGCTGAACGCGTCACCGAATGGTTGGGCGAACCAGTGGAGAAGCCGCTTGAGGATGTCGCCGTCCAGTGGATGGCACCGCACGGGACTCCAGGCATCCTCGCTGTAACTTTCGAAACCGCCTCCGGAGCCGTCACCATCTGACCGATCCAATCCATCCGGGCTGGTCCCGGCCCCGGTCAGCCATGTCCGGAGTCAATCATGTCCGGGCTAAGCTTCGGCCGCCATCAGCGGGTGCCAATGACGTCACCCACCGATGGCGGCCGGATACTTTTAACGGACCACTACCCCAGTCCCATTGCCTTGCCGAACAGGCTGAATCCAACGAACGCCACGATGTCCAGCAGTGCGTGGGCAATCACCAGGGGCATTACCCGCTTGGTCTTGGTGTAGATCCAAGCGAACAGCAGGCCCATGACCACGTTCCCTATGAACGGCCCAAAGCCTTGGTACAGGTGGTAGCTTCCCCGCAGGACGGCACTGACCACAATGGCCACCGGCATGCTCCACCCGAATTTACCGAAGCGGTCCATGAGGTACCCCACCACGATCACTTCTTCCACGATCGCATGGCGCATGGCCGAAAGGACCAGCACCGGCACCGTCCACCAGTAAGCGTCCAAGCCGCTGGGCACAATTGCAGTGGTGATTCCCAGCGCACGACCGGCGGCATACAGGCCGAGCGAGGGGATGCCGATCGCAGCGGCCAGGCCAACACCTTGGAGAAGGTCCTTGCCGGGCCGGGCAAAATTGAAGCCAAGCCGGGCGAACGCCGAGCCGCCCCCACCTTCCCGGCCGCCAGGTGCATGGGTGGACAGGAAGTAGAACACCAAGGCCACGGGCACCAGAGCGAACACGATGTCCAGCAACTGGTAGGTGAGGTCGAAGTACTCACGCGTGCTTTGGGACCTGTTCAGCGTTGACGTGGCATCCGCCAAAGGCGCCCTCGTCATCTTGTCCAGCAGCTGAACTACGGAGTAGACGGCTGATTGGCCCAAGGACAGGCCCAGGACAATAAGTACTTCGGCGCGCAGCCGGCGACGGGAAGCAAGGAACATATACCCACCCTATGCTTGGTGGGATGGGTGCCCCTGAGAGAATCTTCATGATCCGGCATGGCCAGTCTGCCGCGAATGCCGACACGTCCATCTACAACCGTGTGCCGGACTACCGGATCCCGCTGACGGAGCGCGGAGTGGAGGAGGCACGGATTGCCGGGGAGGACCTGCGCCGCAAGCTCGATGGAGAACAGGTCTGCGTCTACGTCTCCCCCTACTTGCGCGCGTACCAGACCCTCGAAGCCATGAACCTCGGTCCCCTGATCGAGCGGGTGATTGAGGAACCCCGGCTTCGCGAGCAGGACTGGGCCAACTTCCAGATCGCCGGGGAGATCGAGGACCAAAAGGAACTGCGCAACCTCTACGGCCATTTCTTCTATCGGTTCCGCGAGGGCGAGTCCGGTTCGGACGTTTATGATCGGGTGTCATCCTTCATGGAGACGCTGTACCGGCACTGGCAGAAGCCTACTTACGCACCAAACACGCTCCTGGTTACGCACGGGCTGACCATGCGCCTTTTCTGCATGCGTTGGTTCCACTGGACGGTGGAGTACTTCGAGTCGCTCAACAATCCGGACAACGCCGAGCTTCGGACCCTGATCAAGAACGACGACGACCAGTACAGCCTGGATATACCGTTCAGCCAGTGGGTGCCCCGGGAGGTAGACGACTCAGTGCTGCACGCACCGAGGATGCGCTTCTAGCCCTTCCAGCTCAGCCGGCGGGTCTCAGCCGGCGGGTGCGACGATGACTTCGGTGCCCTTGGCCTCGAACGCAGCTTTATGTTCGGCACTGATGCCGGAGTCCGTGATGAGGTGCCTGAAGTCGTAGCCTGCCATGGCGGCAAAGGAGCGGCGGCCCACTTTGGAAGAGTCGGCCACCACATAGGACTCGGTGGCACGGCGTGCCATGACCGTGTTGACCATGGCTTCGCCTTCGTCGGTGATGGTGGGGCCGAGGTCCGGGTCGACGCCGTTGACGCCGATGAACGCAATATCGAGGGCAACTTTTTGCATGATGACGTCTGTATACGGACCCACCAGCTCGTAGGAGCGCGGATTCAGGATTCCACCGGTGACCATGATCTTGATGTTCGGCCGGACTGCAAGCTGCGAGGCGATGTTGATCGCGTTGGTCACCACCGTCAGCGTGGGCGTGTGGGACGGCGCGTTGAGGTCCTCGCGGGTGGACAGCAGCTGAGCCAAGGCGGTGTTGGTTGTTCCACCGCTGAGCCCGATCACAGCACCGGGACGGATCAGCGCAGACGCCGCCAGAGCGATTTCCTGCTTGGCCACGGCGTGGTCGTCCCTGTTGTAGCGCCCTGGGAGGTCATAGGCCACGGAACCAGTGGTGGCGCCGCCGCGGGTGCGGCTGAGCAGCCGCTGCTTGGCAAGACTGTCGAGATCCCTGCGGGCCGTGGCAGGTGAGACGCCCAGGCGGGTCACGATGTCCTCGACTTCCACATGGCCGGACTCGGCCAGGAGGTCGAGTATGGCAGTGAGCCGATCGGTGCGGGTCATGACGAGCCTTTCGCGGGTTTCCAGCTAATTCGCTTTGGCGAACAGCGTCAGCATACGTGCGGACTCCAGCACAAGGGCATCCCGGCCGGCCTTGACGTATTTCCGGGAATCCACCACTGCAGGGTTGGCATCGAGGTACTCACGGACGGCGCGGGTAAAGAACCCGTTCAAATGTGTGGATACGTTGATCTTAGTCATACCCGAACGGATAGCGGCTATGAGCATGTCATCTGTCACACCGGAGGAGCCGTGAAGGACCAGTGGCTTTCCCACCGCCGTCTTCAGTCTGGTGATGAGGTGCAGGTCCAGCGCGGCGCTGCGTTCGGTCATGGCGTGGGAGGAGCCGACAGCAACGGCGAGCGCGTCCACGCCGGTTGCCTCAACGAATGAGTGGGCCTCGCCGGGGTCTGTTCGGACACCGGGAGCGTGGGCTCCGTCCTTGCCACCCACTTTTCCAAGCTCGGCTTCCACGTAGACACCGCGCTCGTGGGCATACTTTGCCACCCGCTGCGTGACTTCCACATTCCATTCGTACGGCAGGTGCGCGCCGTCGTACATGACGGAACCGAAACCAAGGTCCACGGCGGCGATCGCGAGATCTTCGGATTCTGCGTGGTCCAGGTGAAGGGCAACGGGTACAGCGGCGGAGCGCGCGATTGCCAGGGCTGCCGAAGCGATGGGTTCGAGTCCGCCGTGGTACTTGGCGCAGTTTTCGGAAATCTGGAGAATCAGTGGGACGCCGGCCGCTTCGGCGCCTGCCACCAGGCCCTCGGCAGTTTCGATGTGGATGATGTTGAACGCACCTTGGCCTGTGCCCGCGCCGGCGGCCCTGTCCATCAGTTCCCGAGTGTTGACCAGGGTCACCGGGTCTCCTTCCATGTCACGATCAATTGGTCCTGGAGTTCCTGGTATCGCGGCGAGATTTCACCTGCGGCAGGCATGAGCACGGCCGCGGCCGACCATGCGGTGGCCCGGCGAAGGATTTCGCGGGGCTCGGTGATGCCTTCGGCGAGTGCGACGGCGGCAGCCGCCACACCGGCGTCGCCTGCCCCTGTGGGGTTGCCGCTGAGCGCTTCCGGTAAGCGGGCGCTCCAGTAGCCGCCCGGGGCGGCGTGGTCGAAAGCGAGCATGCCGTCCGCGCCGGCGCTGACGAGGACCATGCGGGCACCCATCTCGATCAGGGCGAGGGCGGCTGCTTCAAGGCTGGATTCGCCCGTTGCTTCGGCCAGCTCGTGATGATTCGGCTTGAGGATGTCGGCGCCGGCTTTGGCCGCAGCGATGATCCCGGGGCCGGAGGTGTCGATGATGGCCGGGATACCGGCGTCGTGGGCCAGGCGCACCAGTTCCGGGTAGAAGTCCGCGGGAGCGCCCGGCGTCAGGCTTCCCGAACCGACCAGGACGGAGGCCGGCAGGTTTCGGTTCCCGCTCACGGCCTCCACTACGGCGATCCGCAGTGAGCGCCAGTCATCCGGAAGAAGGGCCTGCCCCTCCTCGTTGAAGATTGACGTTTCCCCTGCAACGGTGTCCACCAACGCGATGCTGCGGCGGGTTTCAGCTGCGACTCCCACCAGGGTGTGCGGCACGCCGCTGGTCCACAGTTCGGCTGCGAGGGTCTGCCCTGCCGCACCGCCGGTGGGGGCAATGGCGAGCACGGGGTACCCCAACTGGTGAGTGACACGGGCTACGTTGATGCCTTTGCCTCCCGCACGGCTCAAGGGCGTGGGTACCCGGTGGCTGGAGCCCTCGGTGATTCCGTGGACGGTGTAGGTCATATCGATGGCCGGATTCGGAGTGACGGTAATAATGCGGTTCACGTTGGCTCGCTTCATCGTGTGCCTCCCAAAAGTGCCCGGGCGTTCAGTGCCGCGCCGAGCAAGCCGGCGTCCTGCCCCAGTTGGGCACGGATGAGATGGGGCCTGCGCTGGAAGTCCAGGATGGCGTCAACCCGCTTACGGAGTGGCTCGAGCAGCTCGTCGCCTGCTTCAGCGAGGCCTCCGCCGATCACCACGGCTTCTGTTCCCATGATGTTCACGCACTGGCAAATAGTGAAGGCCAGGGCATCAACAGCATCGGCCCAAACACGTGCGGCCACCGCATCTCCCGCGCTTGCCCTGAGCAACACACCTCGTGCACCGTCCACCGGGTTTCCCGATGCCCGGTGATAACGCTTGGCAATTGCGCCTGCTGAGCCCACTGCTTCCAGGATGGTGGAGCCTGTGGCGTCCGGCCCGGCGTCGGGGTCCGGGACCTGGGCGTGGCCGAGTTCTCCGGCGAATCCCCCTGCGGTAACGGCCTTGCCGCCCGAGAACACAGCTGCAGCAATGCCGGTTCCCACCACCATCACCACAACATCGTTGAACTCTTTGGAACCGCCAAAGCTGTGTTCCACAGCTGCAGCGGACCGGACGTCGTGATCGAACGCGACGGGTATGCCGAGCCGCCTTTCGGCTTCGGCTTTGAACGGGAAGTTGCGCCATCCAAGATTGGCGGAGTAGACACCCACACCGGCCACGGAGTCCACGATTCCGGGGACGATGATACCTGCTGCCTTGGCGGGGGCTTCCGGAAACTCCGAGGCCAACTCGGCTTTAAGCCCAGCTAGCCTGTCCAGGACCGCTTCGCCGGGGCGGGCCGGATCCAACGGTGTAGGGACACGGCGCATGCCCAGGACGGTTCCACGGGCGTCCACCAAACCAGCCTTGATGTCCGTCCCGCCAACGTCGAAAGACAGGACCGGTGATTCTGCGGCTCCGAGAACCATGATCGACTGCCTAGGCCGAGGCGTCGAGAATAACGGAGCGCGTCAAGTTGCGGGGCAGGTCCGGATTCAGCCCACGGACGCGTGCACGCTCCAAGGTGACTTTGTGGACACGTGCCAGTTCGGCCAGGGGGTGCTTATCCGTGTGGACGTAAAGGGCGCCGGTGACGGCCATGTCGCTGTCCAAACCCTCGGGCTGGGTTCCGAACAGCCAGGTGACCCGGCCGGGGGCAGCGATGGAGATGGGGCCGTGGCGGTATTCCATGGCAGGGTATGACTCGGTCCAACCCTGCACGGCTTCGCGCATTTTCAAGCCGGCTTCGTGGGCCAGCCCAACCGTCCAGCCGGTGCCGAGGAAGGTGAATTGCTCGGCGTCCAGGAATTCCTGGGAGACCTCTGCCGTCACTGCGTCACGGGCATCCTCGATTGCCTGCTGCACATCGATACCAAGGCTCGTCAGCATGTAGACCAGCGCCGTGGTGGCGAAGCGGGTCTGCACCACGGAGCGCTCATCGGCGTAGTGGAGGCCCACCACGGTGTCTGCCAGCTCCACGATCGGTGAGGAGGTGTCGCCAATGATGGCAACGGTGGGGACAATCCCCTTCAACTCAGCCAGAATCTCGAGCACCTCAGTGGTGGTACCCGACCGGGTGATGGCCACAACGGCGTCGTACTGGCGATCGACGCTGTTGCTGTTCAGGAAAGCCTCCGACGCGGCGAACGCATCGGTGACCCCCTTACCGGCGGATTCGCGGGCAGCGGCGTAGCTCTGGGCCATGAACCACGATGTGCCACAGCCGATGACGGCAATGCGCTTGCCGTCCGCTGGAAGCAACTGCTCCGTACGGGCCTGCTCCACGGCGCGCTGCCAAACCTCGGGTTGGGAAACCAGCTCTTCTTCCATGAAGGCACCCAGTGTGTTCTCGCTCATCGTGTGTTCCGCTCCCGCTCAGCTAAATGACGTTTTCTGATCTATAGAAACACTAAACGATCATTTTCGATCTCACAAGGATCATCCGAGTGCAAAGACTGTTCAGTAACTGCGCGTCATCGGCGGGGAGCGCGAAACCCGAAAAAGAAGGGCTGCGTTCCAACTGGAACG
Source organism: Paenarthrobacter sp. TA1.8 (assembly GCF_048595705.1). Classification (NCBI taxonomy): domain Bacteria; kingdom Bacillati; phylum Actinomycetota; class Actinomycetes; order Micrococcales; family Micrococcaceae; genus Paenarthrobacter; species Paenarthrobacter sp. TA1.8. The sequence goes on along the minus strand of NZ_CP184287.1, from coordinate 1,599,635 downwards.
CAGCCCCTCTTTCTTGTTCTTAACTTGTCCTTAGACAGCCCGGACGCCGGCCCGCCACACCGAATGAGTCAACGGAATCCCCGGACGGTACGCCAGATGCGTGGCCGACGGAGCCTTCAGCATGTGCAAATCTGCGCGATTTCCGACGGCGAGCGAACCCACCGCCCGTTCGCCGTCGACGTCGTTCCCGGCCTCACGGCCCAGCGCCAAAGCGCCGCCGTACGTCGCCGCACGGACGGCTTCATGAACGCTCAGGTGCATCTGGAGCACAGCCGTGGTGACGCAGAAGGCCATGGAGCTGGTGTACGAGGTCCCCGGGTTGCAGTTGGCCGCAAGGGCGATTTGAACGCCGGCGTCGATCAATTCACGGCCTGGCGCCAGGGGCTGTCGGGTGGACAGATCACAAGCGGGAAGGCAGGTTGCGACGGTACCGCGATTACCCGTGCCACTGGCCGGGTCCCAGCTCTCCCACGTTTCCGCGAGCGCCGCGATGTCCTTTTCCGAGAGATAGTTGACGTGGTCCACGCTCGCCGCCGCAAACTCAACAGCCAGCGCCACCCCCGGGCCCTCCCCGAGCTGATTGCCGTGGACCCTGAGGCCCAGCCCGGCGTTGCGGGCAGCAGTGAGGACCCGACGCGACTGATCCTCCGTGAACGCACCCCGTTCGCAGAAGACGTCAGCCCAGCGGACATGCGGCAGGACTGCTTCCAGCATGGGGCCACACACCAGGTCCGTATACTCCTCAGGATCGGAGCCGTTCGGAACCAGATGCGCGCCCAGATAGGTGACCTCGTCCACTTCGGCTGCTGCGATGCGGGCGCTGCGGGCCTCGTTCTCCACGTCCAACCCGTAGCCGGTCTTGCTCTCCAAGTACGTGGTTCCTTGCGAGACCGCTTCGGCTACACGATCCCGCACGAGGCGGGTAAGTTCGTCGTCGCTGACGCTGCGCGTGGCACCCGTGGTGACGGCGATCCCGCCAGCGCTGTAGCTTTCGCCGGCCATGCGGGCCTCGAACTCGGCAGTGCGGTCACCTGCGAAGACGAGGTGCGAGTGCGAGTCAACCCAGCCGGGCAGGACGGCGCGGCCTTCGGCGTCGATCCTTTCGTCAGCGGACGGGGCGTCTTTGGCAGTGCCGATCCATGAAATCCGTTCGCCTTCGATCACGATGGCGGCATCCTTCAGGACCCGACGCTCCAGGTCCTGGGTCATCAGTTCGCCGATGTTGGTAATGACGGTGCTGCTTTTGTTCCCGCTCGTGATTCCGCTCATGCCCCTATTGTTCAGCGTCGGATGGACCAGCGTACGGCCGCAAGCTGCTCCGCTGTCCGGGATTCCGGACTGTCCTCCTTCACCTCGCCGAGGATCAGCGCTGCGGCCAGCTCGGCAATGGCGGAGGATGTTTGGAAACCGTAGCCCCCTTGACCGGCGAGCCAGAAGAAACCTGGCGCTTCGGCGTCGAAACCCACTACCGGGATTCCGTCCGCCGCTTCTGTCCTGAGTCCCGTCCAGGCACGGTCCACGGAGCGGATTCCAAGGGAAGTGACCGTGTTGAGTTTGCCGATCAATGCCTCCACGTCCCCGGCATAGGGTTTGGCGTCCTCGGCTCCGCTGGGCACGGTTTCCGACGGCGAAATCAACACCTGGTTGCCCTCAGCGCGGAAGTAGAACGAGTCATCAGCGGCACACACCATGGGCGTTTCCGGCGACAATGGATTCTCAACGTTCACAATCGCCGCAGTCCGGCGGTACGGCTGCAGTCCCAGCTTTTCCACACCGCTGATGACAGCCAACTCGTCCGCCCAGGCACCTGCTGCGTTAACCACGACGCCGGACTGGAAACCCTCCGTACCCGCGCCCAGCTGCCAGCCGATCCCCAGCCGCTGCGCTGAGTGCACTTTGGCCCCGGTGATGATGTCCACGCCCGCAGATTCCGCCGTCCGGCGGTGCTCCTCGAGAAGCAGGGGCGCGTTGCAGCCGAAAGAGCCGTTATCCAGTCCTGCTGCTGTGAAGGATGCGGGCTTCAGTGCCGGGCACAGCTTCATCGCCTCGTCGTGGGTAATGGTGTGCATATTGCCGCTGGCCTCGGCCTGTACCGTTTCTTCGTCGCCCACCAGCATGAAGCCACGGGGTGTGAGGATGGGCGTTGTTGCCTCCGCGTCCCGGGCGGCCAGCATGTCCAGTGTGCGGATGGTCAGATCCTGGACCACGGCCGGACCGTAGCTGGGGATCAGTTGCCGGGCAGAGCGGGAGGAAGTGTGGAAAGCCAGGGACTGCTCGGCCTCGACAAGGGCCACAGTGCACTTGCCTGCCAGCGCCGCAGCCAAGGACAGTCCACCGATGCCGCCGCCAACGATTACCACGTCATAGTTCGAAGCCATGGCTCCATCCTGACAGACCGGACACTCTCTCACATCCCTACCCCTTCAGCCGGACCCTCGCTCACTTTCGTCAAGAAAGTGAGAGACGGTCCGCCCCAAACCCGCGGGACGTGAGAGAAGGTCCGCCCCAAACCCCAGGGACGTGAGCGAGCGTTGCTTAGGCGACCGCGGCGCGACTCTTGACGAACGCCTGAACGCACGCTTCGACGTCGTCCGCGCTGTGTGCAGCGGAGAGCTGCACGCGGATGCGGGCCACACCCTTCGGCACCACAGGGAAGCTGAAGGCCGTGACGAAAACGCCGTTGTTGAGCATTTCGTCGGCAATTTTTGCAGCAACCACGGCGTCGCCGAACATCACGGGGATGATGGCGTGTTCGCCCTCGAGGAGTTCGAAGCCTTCTTCGCTCATGCGGCGACGGAACAGCGCTGCGTTCTCGAACAGGCGGGTACGGAGTTCGCCGGACTCCTGCACGAGTTCGATCGCTTTGATGGTTGCCGCAACGATGGCCGGGGCAAGCGAGTTGGAGAACAGGTACGGACGCGCCTTTTGACGGAGCATCGCCACAATTTCGCCGCGGCCGGAAACGTAACCACCCGAGGCGCCGCCGAGAGCCTTGCCGAAGGTGCCGGTGTAGATGTCTACGCGCTCGGAAACGCCGGCGTGCTCAGGGGTGCCGGCGCCGGTGGCGCCCATGAAGCCGACGGCGTGGGAGTCGTCCACCATGACCAAGGCGTCGTGCTTCTCGGCGAGGTCGCAGATGGCCTCAAGCGGAGCGAGGTACCCGTCCATGGAGAAGACGCCGTCCGTGACGATGATCTTCCGGCGGGAGCCCTCGGCCTCAACCAGTTTGGCTTCGAGGTCTGCCATGTCCTGGTTGGCGTAGCGGAAGCGCTTGGCCTTGCTCAGGCGGATGCCGTCGATGATGGACGCGTGGTTCAGGGAGTCGGAGATGATGGCGTCTTCAGGACCGAAGAGTGACTCGAACACGCCACCATTGGCGTCGAAGCAGCTGGAGAAGAGGATGGTGTCCTCGGTCCCCAGGAACTTGGAGACGCGGTTCTCAAGCTCCAGGTGAAGGTCCTGGGTTCCGCAAATGAAGCGTACCGACGCCATACCGAAGCCGCGCTCGTCCATCGCTGACTTGGCGGCGGCGATGATGTCCGGGTGGTCGGCCAGGCCCAGGTAGTTGTTGGCGCAGAAGTTCAGGACCTTGTTGGCCGGCTCGCCGAGCTGGCCCGCTGCGATGTGGCTGGCCTGCGGGGAATCGATGTGGCGTTCTGTCTTGAAGAGTCCGGCGCTGCGGATCTCGTCCAGTTCGCCCTGCAGTTGGTCTTTGATGGCTGAGTACATGGTGCTCCTAAAGTCTTTTGGGGATCCGTTGGCAGTGCGTTCCGTTACAGTTCGGTCCAGTCGAGGACCACTTTGCCGCCGGTTCCGTTGCGGGCAATTTCGAAGCCCTTTTCCCAGTCGGCTGCGGACAGTTTGTCTGTGACGACGGCGGAGATGCTGCGGTGCAGCACGGGGTTGGAGGACAGCATGGCGCTCATGGCGTACCAGGTCTCGAACATTTCACGGCCGTAGATGCCCTTAAGCGTGAGCATGTGGGTCACTACCTTTCCCCAATCAATGTCGATGGACTGGCTGGGTAGGCCAAGCATGGCGATGCGGCCGCCGTGGTTCATGTTGTCGATCATCTCAGGCAATGCCGTGGGGTGTCCCGACATTTCCAGTCCGATGTCGAAGCCTTCGCGCATGCCCAGTTCCTGCTGCGCTTCGCGAACGCGCATCTTTGAAACGTCGACTGCAAGGTCCACGCCCATCTGGCGAGCCAGCTCAAGGCGCGGTGCGGACACGTCCGTAATCGCGATCTTGCGGGCACCTGCGTGGCGGGCGACGGCGATGGCCATCAGTCCGATGGGCCCGGCACCGGTGATCAGCACGTCTTCGCCGACCAGGGGGAAGCTCAGTGCGGTGTGGACGGCATTGCCGAAGGGGTCGAAGATGGCGCCGAGTTCAGGGGTAACTGACTCGTCGTGGTGGACCCAGACATTGGTTTCAGGGATGACGACGTATTCAGCGAAGGCACCGTCGCGCTGCACGCCGACGGAGACAGTGTGGATGCACATCTGGCGACGTCCAGCACGGCAGTTGCGGCAGATTCCGCACACCACGTGGCCTTCGCCGGAGACCTTGTCCCCTACCTTGACGTCACGGACATCCTCACCGATTTCCACTACTTCGCCATAGAACTCGTGGCCGGCAATGAGGGGCGTTTCGATGATGCCCCGCGCCCAGGCGTCCCAGCTCTGGATGTGGAGGTCGGTGCCGCAGATACCGGTGGTCATCACACGGATCTTGACGTCGCCGGGGCCCGCTTGGGGCTCTGGACGTTCGACGAGTTCGAACCCTGCGTGGGGTCCGGATTTGTAGAGAGCCTTCATGGAATTCCTCACTGCCGGGGCTGCTTCACTGCTGCTGAATCCATTAGAGCCCCACGCATGATTTAGCACAACTAGAATCTTCTCAATCAACGATTTAGTATTTGCTAATGGAAATTCATCAGTTGCAGATGCTTCGCGAACTCGGAGACCTGGGAAGCGTGAAGGCTGTTGCTGAGACTTTGATGGTGACTCCGTCGGCAGTTTCACAACAGCTCGCACTGCTACAGAAATCCGTGGACGTGCCGTTGACGCGCAAAGAAGGCCGGGCTCTGGTGCTCACGGATGCAGGCCGCGTCCTGGCAGAGGCGGGTGCCGCCGTCGTGAACGCCATGGCAGACGCGCGGGCCGCGATCGGCGCCTATCACGACGCTCCGGACGCGCCGGTGAGCGTCAGCGCTTTTCACAGCGCGGGGCAGGCGCTGTTTGCGCCTTTGGCGGCACTGTTGGCGTCCGACGGCGGGAGGTCGCCCCGCCTGCGCCTCTCCGATGAGGATGTGGCCCAGGAGGATTTCCCGGGGTTGGCCGCACGGTACGACCTCGTTTTGGCTCACCGCATGGACAACAGCCCGTCCTGGCCGGAAGACAAGGTAGCGGTGATTCCACTCGCCGATGAGCCTCTGGACGTTGCGCTCCCCGCGGATCACCCGCTGGCATCCCGGCGCGAACTGGAGCCGTCCGACGTCGTGGGTGAATCCTGGGTGACCAGCCGCGACGGCTACTCCCCTGCAGACGTCCTTGCCGCCATCGTTGCTGTGAGTGGACGACCGGCAGAGGTACTGCACCGCATTAACGACTATTCGACGGTGGCGGCGCTGGTGTCTGCCGGTGGCGCGATCGGGCTGTTGCCGCGGTTCACGGCACGCCGTGTGTTGGACGCCGGAGTGCTGCTGCGTCCGCTGTCGGGAGTGAATTCGGTGCGCAAGATCGACATCCTGGCCCGGCCGGAGACACTGAAGCGAAAATCGGTCATGACGGTTTGCGAGTCACTTCAAACCGTCATGACCGAGCTTGTCGAACTATCGAGCCCCCGCTCACCCAACTAGGTAGCAGCAGAGCGCGTTTTGAGCGCCCAAAACGCGCTTAAGTGCGACCTACTTGGGTCCGTCGCGGACGAGGGCGGGCTGGCCGGCGTCGAAGTACTCCACCAGTTCGGCCGGGAGCTCCGGTACCTCGCGGGCCGAGCCGTCACCGCGTAGGGATTCTGCCGCGAGGATGCCGGCCACTACGGCCTGTCGAGCTGCAATCGGGCTTGTCTGGGTCTGGCCGCCGTCGGAGGCAAAGCGCAGGAATTCCTCGATCAACCGAGGATCCGCTCCGCCGTGGCCACCTTCACCGTCCTGAATGGTGATGACCTCGTCCGGAGCCGCATAGCCGGACGTCCGGCTGGTCCACACGTTGATGGTTTCCCCCGGTCCATCGCCAAGGTTCTCGATCCTGCCCTTAGTGCCGATGACGGTGTAGTTCCGCCAGTAGTCCGGCGTGAAGTGGCACTGCTGGTAGCTGGCCAGGACACCGTTATCCAGCACCATGTTCATCATGGAAATGTCCTCGACGTCGATCACCTCCGCCAGGTCCTTCTGCTCGGTGGGCGGCCAGTTGTCCATGGAGAACCAGTCCCCCATGCGCTTGCCGGCGTTGTTGCTGCGGTTGGCCACGTCGCCGTAGACGGCAAGATCTCCGACGGCGGCAACCCGCTTGGTGTATCCGCCCGCCAGCCAGTGGATCACGTCGATGTCGTGGGCACCTTTTTGGAGGAGAAGGGACGTGACGTTGGCGCGCTGGGCGTGCCAGTCCTTGAAGTAGTAATCTCCCCCGTGCCCCACAAAGTGGCGGCACCAGACCGCTTTGACGTCGCCGATCCTGCCGTCCTCGATCAGTTGGCGCATCTGGACCACCACGGGCATGTGGCGCATGTTGTGGCCCACGTACAAACGCGTCCCGGTCTCGTAGGCCGTCTTCAGGATCAGGTCCGCAGCCTCCACTGTGATGTCCAGTGGCTTTTCGCAGAAGGTGGGGATGCCCGCCTTGAGCGTTCGGACAGCGACGGCGGCGTGCTGGTAATCGGGGGTCAGGACCAGGACGGCGTCGATCCCGCTGCTCAGCAGCTCCTCAAGATCCCCTGTGACGCGGGCCGACGGGATGCGCTCAGCGGCGTCTGCCCGGCCACGTTCGCTGAGGTCACAAACAACAGTGACCTCGGAGCCTTGGCCCGGCTTGTGGACGTGCTTCCACAGCCCTGAACGCAGGCCGAAACCCACGATGCCGACCTTTAAATCCTTTTCCATGATGTGCAATTTCCTTCTGCTGATTCCTAGTAAAGCTTGGTTGCAGCGCTGCGGTGCGGCGCCGATTCCCGCACGAACAAGTGCCAGGGGAAGTCGAGGACGCCGGGTGACTCCGGCGCGGGGTGACCTGTTGCCCGCCGTAGGAGCAGCCGGGCGAGTTTGTCGAAGAAGTCAACAGGGCCCACGGTGCTCAGTGACGGTGACATCCGTTCGCCCTCCACGGTGTTGCCCACACCGATGATGTCCACGTCGGTGCCCACGGCGAGGCCCAGGCGCTGGGCTGCGTTGATGGCACTTACTGCTGCGTAGTCCGTGGTGGCATAGATGGCGGTGGGACGGTCCGGCAGGCTCAACAGTCGCGTTGCCGCCGCGTAAGCCCCCGCGCTGGTGCCGTCGAACAGGCCCACGTAGTCGTCCCGTTCCTGGATGTTCGCCGCGGCCAAGGCATCCGAGTAGGCCCGGTACCTGGTCCCGCCAGAGGTGCCCGCTGCCGTTGCCGGGGTCAGGCAGGCAATCCTCCGGTGGCCGTGGAGCAGATGCTCCACGGCCATGCGGCAGCCGGGTCCGGCGATGGAACGGATGACATCGAAGCCGTCCGCTTGTACCTCTTCGTCAAAGACCACCAGCGTGGTGCCGTGCTCGGCGAGCTTGCGCAGGGCTTCCCGCTGATCAGGACGGACCGCATCCACGAACACAGCATCGGCATTATGAGTACCCAGAACTTTGACCCAATCGGCGTCACCCAGGATCATCGGTGTGACGCCCAGCGGGACTGCCGCCTTCTGAACAGCCTCAATGACGGACAACGACCACGGATCGGACAGCATGGTCAATGACAGGATCACAGTATTCGTGCGTCCCGTCCGGATGGCCCGGGCCGCCTGGTTGGGGCGGTAGCCAAGCCGCTCCGCAGCGGCCTTAACCTTTTCCGCCGTCGGATCCGACACTCCTGGTCCGCCATCACCGCGGCGACCCGAAAGCACGTAGGAAACCGTGGCCGTGGAGACGCCCGCCAGTTCGGCCACCATGCGGATGGTCGGCCTGACTCCTGTGCTGCTCGCTTTTGCCATGGTTCCCCCTGCTGTGTTCTTCGTATCTGCGTGTTGGTTCGTTGTTGGTTTGAGGCTAGCTCCTGAATACCGGCGCATTGGGGTCCAACGCGGCCTGGTATTCATCGCGCATCTTGTCGCCGCCTTCGCTCTTCCAGCGCTTGACCGCGTCCTTGAGTTCGTCGATCTTGGCGCGGCCGGTAATGATGTCCACTACCTTGTCGCGCAGCTGCTTGGTGATCTTGGCGCCCACCTTGGCGTTGGTGTCCGAGTAGGAACCGTTGGTGGGGTTACGCCACGCGAACTCAAGCAGCTTTTCTTCCTGCTGGCTGACGTAGCGTGTGTCGTCGTCGAAACCCGGATTGAAGATGACGTTCTCCGGGCTGGACATGATGTTCAACGCCGAAACCAGGCCGGGCGCATTGGTGGTGCCTGTTTCGGTGCGCGCCGGGTTGCCCGCGGCGTCGATGGTGTAGTCCTGGCCCAGCTCGCCGAAGTTCTTCTGCATGTACTCCACCGTGCCGAACGGCGCCGACAGGTAGTTGATCAGCGCCAGCAGCTCGCGGATCTTGCCCTCTTCAGCCTTCTTGAACGGGGTGAAGCCCACGGTTCCGTAGCCCATGTCGTAGACGGGCTTGACCTTGCCGTCTGCACTGAACGGAATCAGGATGTCGAACCGGGCGTCTTTGTTCAGGGCACGGTAGCTGCGGATATCGTGCGGACCCACCACCACTTGAGCTGCCACGCTGCCGTTGGCGACGCGCGACCGGATGTCCGTCGCTTTGGAGTCAGGGTAGAAGACTCCCGCTGCGAACATCTTGGCGGTGAACTCGACGCCGGCCATGTATTCGTCGGTTTCGTACAGGTGGGTGAGGGTGCGGTCCTTATTGACGGCCCAGCTGTTCGGGGCACCAAACCATTCAGTGACCATGTGGAGGGCATTGATGTACGCGGGTTCCAGCGCGTACTTCTGGTCGCCGGGACGGGTCAGTTCCTTGGCTTTTTCCAAGAATTCTTCGGCACTGGCAGCTTCGAAGCCACCCACCTGGGCCCACATCTCGTGGTTGCCAAGGTACACCTGACCGAACGGGGTGCTGGGGATGGGAGCTCCCCAGATCTTGCCGTTCACGACGGCGGTCTTCCAGGAATCGGGCTTAAGTGCGGCCAGGTTGGGGTACTCAAGAACAGCGTCACCGGAGAGGTACGGCGTCAGGTCCTGGAATTTGGCCTCCAGCATGGGTCCGACGTTGGGGATGCCCTGGTTCGGTGGAACCCACATCATGTCCGGAAGATCGTTGCTGGCCAGGACAGTGGCGAACTTTGCCGGGTAACCGTCTCCGATGTCTTCGGCGATTTGCAGCTCCAGGTCGCCGCCGAGCTTGGAATTGAGGCGCTGCCAGAAGGGGTTGTCCTTCAGGCCCGGGCTCATGGTGTCGAAGGTTTCGGTCAGGCCGGTGACCTTGCCCTTAAGCGGCGGCGTTTTGACGGACTGCACAGCAGTGGGCAGTTTGAAGTAGCCGGCTTGGAGGCCCTTGGCGTTACCGGCGATGTCCGGGGTGACACCCGTGAATTCCTTGTACGTTGGCAGCTTGACCGACGCGGAGGCAGCAGCGCCTCCGTTGCTCGCGGCTCCGCCACCACCGCAGGCGGACAAACCTGCAGCGGTCACGGCCAGGCCGGCAAGGCCAAGGAAACCGCGGCGGCTGAATCCAGCCTGAGAGGTAGTGCTCGTCATGGCATAACCCTTTCTGGTTACTTGCTTCATTTCTGAGGAGTTTGAGTTTCAGTCATTGAGGAGCTGTATCAGCCCTTGACGGCGCCAGTGATGACGCCCTTGGCAAAGTGCTTTTGGAGGAACGGGTAGACCATCAGGATCGGGACGAGTGCCACCACCACAACGGCCATCTGGATGGACTGCGGCGGCGGAGTGGTGGTGATCCCCAACTGGTCCGCTGCACCGCTGCCCTGCACCACGAAGTTGCGGAGCAGCAACTGGATGGGCCACTTGCTGTGATCGTTGATGTAGAGCAGGGCGTTGAAGAACGAGTTCCAGAACCCGACCGCGTAAAACAGTCCGACGACGGCGATCACGGCTTTGGACAGCGGCATCACAATTCGCCACAGGATTTGCCAGTCGTTGGCGCCGTCGATCCTGGCACTTTCGATCAGTTCACCCGGGATGTTCATGAAGAACGAACGCATCACCACAAAGTTGAAGGCCCCGAAGATTCCCGGGAGGATCAGCGACCACAACGAATCCAGCAGACCGAGTTGGCGGATCATCAGGAACGACGGAATCAGGCCCGGCGCAAACAGGAGAGTGAACAGGACTGCGAGGATCACCGGCCGGCCGAACAGAACAGTGCGGCTGGTGGCGTAAGCCATGGTGATGGTGACGAACAGCGCCAGGATGGTGCCAACCGCTGTGACCAGGATGCTGACCCCGAGTGATTGCAGCACCATGGGTCCCTTGAAGATGGTGGCGTAGGCCTCCAAGGTTGGACGTTCCGGCCAGAGCACGAACCCGCCGGCCTCCACGAGCTGTTCGGTGTCGGCTAGGGAGGTTGAGACCACCAGCAGAATGGGCGTCAGGATGGACAAGCTGAAGACAATCAGGACTACCGCTTTGACCGTTTGATACAGGGCGGAAGGTTTTTCCTTCCACACGGGGCGCTTGGGGTTGTAGCTAAGCTCCCGGGGTTTCTTGGTGAAAAGTGTTGTTGCCATGGGGTTCTCCTTGTGCGACAGGCGCGCGGGTCAGCGTGGCTTTCAGCGCACTTGTTTTGCGAAGATTCCGTCTTCGCCGAAGCGGTGGGCAAGTTTGTTGGCGCCGTAGATCAGCAGCGCGCTGACTACGCCCTTGGCCAGGCCGGCTGCCGCGCCCGAGCTCCAGCCGCCTCCTACCACGCCGGTGTAGTAGGTGAAGGTGTCCAGCACTTCCGCGGCTCCGGCTCCCACGGCGTCCCGCTGCAGGATGAACTGTTCAAATCCGACGGAAAGAATGTCGCCGATGCGAAGGATGAGGAGGAGGACGATCACGGGCCTGAGGCCGGGCAGGGTGATGTGCCACATCCTGCGCCATCGTCCCGCGCCGTCAGCCGCTGCAGCTTCGTAGAGCGAAGCATCAATGCTGGCCAACGCAGCGAGGAAGATGATCATGGCCCAGCCGGCGTCTTTCCAGATCATCTGGACCACCACCATCACCGGGAACGTCTCCGGGTTGGTCATGAAGGGAATTGGCTCCATGCCCCAGTCCCGGAGCAGGTTGTTGACGAAGCCTGCACCGCCCAGCATTTGCTGGAAGAACGCGATCACCAACACCCAGGACAGGAAATGCGGCAGGTAGGCGATGCTTTGGAAGATCCGCCGAACCCTGGTGCTGATCAGTGAATCCACAATCAGCGCCAATACCAGCGGCACGGGGAACAGGAAGACCAGCTGCCAGGCGGCGAGGTACAGGGTGTTCCAGAAAGCGTGAACGAAGTCCGGATTGCCGAAAAGGTCTACGAAGTTCTGCCAGCCGACCCACAGGCTGTCACCGATGCCCAGATAGGGCTGGTAGTCCTGGAACGCTATGACGTTGCCGAGGATCGGTATGTAGAAGAAGAGCAACAGGAAAGCCACCCCCGGGAGCATCATGAGCAGCATCTGCTTGTCACGTCGCAGGCGCGATCGGAAACTCTGCTGCGGGACCTTGCTCCTCTTCCGCTTCTTAGGACCGGGTCCGGAGGCGTTTCCGCCTGGCGGACCCGGGACTCGGCGAGCTTCGGGCAATGCCGGAGCCTTTTCCGTCGTCGAGTTCATGCTGTCTCCTCAAGTGCTGAGCCGAAACCACCAATGTGATTTAGACCACGCTCGTTAACCGTTTAACAAACCATAAGTGACGCGCATCGCTTTTTGCAAGATGATGATCGAAACTGAGCAAAGAAATCACTTTTCATCACTCTGCGCGTGTGGGGCTGCCCGATGCCCGCACCCGTTCCCGCCGATCGCCCCCGTAAGAACGGGTGCGCCCGGCGGAAAACGGTGCGCCACAGGCGTATGAGTGGTGCGCCCGGCGGAAAGGGGTGCGCCACAAAGCGTACGAGGATGCGCCTAGCCGCAACGGGTGCGCTCGCTGGATGGGTGCAGCGTGTGGCAGGCAACCGTGCCCCGCTAAAGTACTAGCAGGTGGAATTCAGACAGAAGGTTGAGATGGCAGATTGCTGTAGCCCCGGTGCTGCCGCCCGGGCGCACTCCGAGCCGGGGCCGGGACTCCCCCTTCGAACAGCCGGCGACCATCCGACGGCGAGCACCGCCGTCGAGCCTTCCGCCGCAGTCGGCGCCTCACACGTAGGCGAAGTCAATGACGTCGAGATTCCCGCGGGAACCTTCGCCATGGGCGATCCCTTCAACGAGGGCTACGGCGACGACGGCGAGTCGCCTGTGCACGAAGTGTCCGTCTCAAAATTCCGGATCAGCGCCACCACCGTAACCAATGAAGAGTTCGCCGAGTTCGCCGACGCCACTGGCCACCGCACCGAGTCGGAAACCTACGGAACGTCAGCGGTGTTCCACCTTGCCGTGAAAGCAGACCCACGCGACATCCTCAACAGGGTCAACAACGTCCCGTGGTGGTTCAACGTCCGTGGTGCCGACTGGGCGCACCCGGCCGGACCACTCTCCAGCTGGACAGACATCCCCGACCATCCCGTCACGCATGTTTCGCACAACGATGCCTTGGCGTACTGCCATTGGGCCGGCCGTCGCCTGCCCACGGAAGCCGAGTGGGAATACGCGGCCCGCGGCGGGCTGTCCGGGCAGCGCTACCCCTGGGGCAATGACCTGCACAACGAAGCGCCCGACCAAGCCGCTCATAACTGCAACATTTGGCAAGGGGAATTCCCATCCCGCAACACGATCGACGACGGTTACCTCACCACCGCGCCCGCCAGGTCATTCCGCCCCAACGGCTACGGGCTGTACCAAACCAGCGGAAATGTCTGGGAGTGGTGCAGCGACTGGTTCCTTCCCAAGTACTACAAGACGTGCCTGGCACAAGGAACAGTGGAGAACCCGCAGGGGCCCAGCGTCGGCCGCGGAAGGGTCATGCGCGGTGGCTCCTACCTCTGCCACGACTCGTACTGCAACCGCTACCGCCTCGCGGCGCGGAGCTCAAACACGCCGGACTCTGCCAGTGGCAACCTGGGCTTCAGGACTGTGGCGCTCTAAAACTTGGGGCCGTGGCCGCGCTTTGGTCCGTGACCCTTGACGCCCGCGGGCAGTTCTCCTGACACGATCTTTGTCGCTGTCACGGCATCGCCGTCCTTGGCGCCGCTGACTCTTACTTTGTCGCCGGCCTTGAGATCGGCAACGGTGGCAGCAGGCAGCGATGGCCTGCCCCTGCCGTTCCTGAGCTCGGAGAGGTCGGTGGGAACCTGGGTGATCCGTGTATCCGCGGTGATCAAATAGCGTTGCGCGAAGCTGTCTTCGCTCTTCACGGTCATTTCGGTGCCGCTAACCGATTCGATGGTTCCGGCTTGCGTCACGACGATGCGGTAGCTCCCGTCCTGCTGCTTCACCACGTGTTCGCCGTGGATAGCCTGCCCACGGCCTTCTGTGGCCTTGGCCTTCCCTGATGCGGAAGAGCCGGGAGAAGTAGAAGAGCTCGACGGCGAAGGGCTGGGTTGGGTGCCCGCCCACACAGCGGCGGCCCCGCCGCCGGTCAGGGCGACAGCGATCCCGCCGGCAAGAAGGCCCTTGCGAAGGCCCGGTTTGAGAGTGGCCATGCATCCATTGTGCGCCCTCTCCACACAAAAGCAGCTCGCAGTTGTGGCTGTTCTGAGCTTTCAAACAACAACCACAACTGCGAGCTACCTGGGCATCAAACTGCGGGACTTAGCCCTCGACGCCGAGCTTCTCCAGGATGAGTTCGCGGACACGTCCGGCGTCGGCCTGGCCACGGGTGGCCTTCATGACGCCGCCAACAATCGCGCCAATGGCCTGGACCTTGCCACCACGGATCTTCTCCGCCACGTCAGGCTGTGCTGCCAGTGCTGCGTCGATGGCTTCCAGGAGCGGACCGTCGTCGGACACAACCGCGAGGCCGCGCTTCTCGACAATCTCCGCCGGGGTGCCTTCGCCGGCGAGCACGCCGTCCAGGACCTGGGTGGCCATCTTGTTGTTGATCTTGCCGTCTTCAACCAGCTTGTTCAGCTCGACGATGACCTGCGGTGTGACACCCAGCTCGGAAGGATCGACGTCGGCAACCTTGGCGCGGCCTACGATCTCACCCATCCACCACTTGCGGGCAACATCCGCGGAGGCACCTGCTGCGATGGTTTCCTCGATGGAGTCCATGACGCCGGCGTTCACAACGTCGCGGAACTCCAGATCCGAGTAGCCCCAAGCTTCCTTGAGGCGCTTGCGGCGCTCGGCCGGCGGCTCGGGAAGGGTGGCGCGGAGTTCCTCCACCCACTCACGGGAGGCGACGACGGGAACCAGGTCCGGCTCCGGGAAGTAGCGGTAATCGTCAGCGTCGGACTTGGGACGGCCCGACGTCGTCGAACGAGTGTCCTCGTGCCAGTGTCGCGTCTCCTGGATGACCGGCTCGCCGGAATCGAGGACGGCAGCGTGGCGCTGGATCTCGTAACGGACGGCGTGCTCGACGGCGCGCAGCGAGTTCACGTTCTTGGTCTCCGAACGGATGCCGAACCGTTCCCGGCCGTGCGGGCGCAGGGAAACGTTGGCGTCGCAACGGACGTTGCCGCGTTCCATCTTGGCATCGGAAACACCAAGGTTCTTCACGATCTCACGGACTGCGGCGACGTACGCCTTGGCCAGCTCAGGCGCACGGCTACCGGCGCCCTCGATCGGCTTGGTGACGATTTCAACCAGCGGTACACCGGAACGGTTGTAGTCCACCAGTGAGTAGTCGGCACCCTGGATACGGCCCGCAGCACCACCCATGTGGGTCAGCTTGCCGGCGTCCTCTTCCATGTGGGCGCGCTCGATCTCCACGCGGAAGACCGTGCCGTCCTCAAGCTCGATGTCGAGGTAACCGTCGTAGGCAATCGGTTCGTCATACTGCGAGGTCTGGAAGTTCTTGGGGGTGTCCGGGTAGAAGTAGTTCTTCCGGGCGAAGCGGCAGGACTCGGCGATCTTGCAGTTAAGGGCAAGGCCGATCTTGATGGAGGACTCCACGGCCGTCTTGTTCACCACGGGTAGGACGCCGGGCATGCCCAGATCAACCTCATTGACGTTGGTGTTCGGCTCGTCGCCAAAGACGTTCGGTGCGGAGGAGAACATCTTGGTCTTGGTGTTGAGCTCCACGTGGACCTCGAACCCCAGGACAGGATCGTACTTCTCCATAGCCTCTTCGAAGCTCAGGGTTGCATCGACGGACATTAGTTGGAACCTCCGGCGGTGGTTGTGGCAGAACCAAGAACAGGCGCCTGCGCAAGCATCGGGCCGCCCCACTTCTCTTCAAGGATGGATTCGAGGACAGCACCCACGCGGTACAGACGGGCATCCTGGCGGGCAGGAGCCAGCAGCTGGATGCCGACGGGCAGGCCGTCTTCGTCAGCAAGGCCGCCAGGCAGGGACAGACCCGGGATACCAGCAAGGTTGGCCGGGATGGTGGCGACGTCGTTCAGGTACATCGCCAGCGGATCGTCCAGCTTCTCCCCCAGCTTGAACGCCGTAGTGGGCGCCGTCGGGGAGATCAGGACATCGGCCTTCGCGAAGGCGGCGTCGAAGTCGCGCTGGATCAGCGTCCGGACCTTCTGTGCTGAGCCGTAGTAAGCGTCGTAGTAGCCGGCGCTCAACGCGTAGGTTCCCAGGATGATGCGTCGCTTCACTTCGTCGCCGAAGCCGGCAGCACGGGTAGCACCCATGACGCGCTCGATGGTCATGGGACCATCCTTGGGCAGCACGCGCATGCCGAAACGGACGCCGTCGAACTTGGCCAGGTTGCTGGACACCTCAGACGGCATGATCAGGTAGTAAGCGCCCAGGGCGTACTTCAGGTTGGGGCAGGAAACTTCGACGATTTCAGCGCCGGCATCCTTCAGCAGTTGAAGGGACTCGTTGAAACGGTTCTCGACGCCGGCCTGGTAGCCCTCGCCGTGAAGTTCCTTGACGATGCCGATCTTCATCCCGGCAACGTTGCCCACGCGCGCGGCAGCAACAAGATCGTTGAACGGATCGGTCAGCGACGTGGAGTCAAAGGGGTCGTGGCCGCCAATGACTTCCTGCAGCAGCGCCGAGTCCAAGACCGTACGGGAAACCGGGCCGATCTGGTCCAACGACGACGCCATGGCAATGGCACCGTAACGGGAAACAGCACCGTACGTCGGCTTCACGCCAACGGTTCCGGTGACGGCACCCGGCTGGCGGATCGAGCCACCGGTATCGGTACCGAGCGCCAGCGGCGCTTCGAAAGCGGCGACGGCGGCAGCAGAACCGCCTCCCGAACCGCCGGGAATCCGGTCCAGATCCCACGGGTTGCGGGTGGGGCCGTACGCCGAGTGCTCCGTGGAGGAACCCATGGCGAATTCGTCCAGGTTGGTCTTACCCAGGATGGGCATCTTAGCTGCGCGCAGCTTCTTCACCACGGTAGCGTCGTACGGGCTGTGCCAGCCCTCAAGGATCTTCGAACCAGCCGTGGTGGGCTGGCCGATCGTGACAATGAGGTCCTTCACTGCGATCGGCACACCAGCGAGGGCATGCAGCTCCTCGGCAGCGGAACCACCGGCGGCGCGGGCAGCGTCAACCTCGGCGGCAACGGCCAAAGCCTCTTCAGTATTGACGTGCAGGAAGGCGTTAACCTGACCATCGACGTCGGCAATGCGGTCAAGATGCGC
This sequence comes from Paenarthrobacter sp. TA1.8, assembly GCF_048595705.1. Classification (NCBI taxonomy): domain Bacteria; kingdom Bacillati; phylum Actinomycetota; class Actinomycetes; order Micrococcales; family Micrococcaceae; genus Paenarthrobacter; species Paenarthrobacter sp. TA1.8. The sequence continues at coordinate 1,582,638 of NZ_CP184287.1, read as the reverse complement.
CTGCGTCACCTCGACGGCGGTCACCTCGCGGGCGGCCAGCTTCGCAGCGAGATCGGCAGCGGAGTGGTGGATGAGTTCGTTCTTCAGCTCAGTCATAGTGATTAGTCCTCATCCAGGATTGCCGGGACCTTGAAACGGTTCTCGTAAGCATCCGGAGCGCCGGACAACGCCTGCTCAGCCGTGAACGTGTGGCCCACAACGTCCTCGCGGAACACGTTGGTCAACGGAATCGGGTGCGACGTCGCCGGGACGTCCTCTCCCGCAGCTTCGCTCACGCTCTTTACCGAATCCACAATGACAGCAAGCTCAACAGCCATCCTGTCCAGTTCTTCGGCACTCATTTCAATGTGAGCCAGACGCGCAAGATGCGCGACGTCGTCACGGTTGATCGCAGCCATGGATCTCCCCTGCAAAGTTCAAATGGTTTTCCGGACCAGTCTACTTGGCTGTGGGTCGCCTTCGAACTGATGCGCTGACGCGCAGGGCGGCTGGTCGCCTTACGGCGGCTTGCCGGGGACGATCCCTTAGCTGCTCGCTCGTTCCTCGCTTAGACGCAGCCTGCGCGATGTCCCCGACCGCCGCCTAGTGGCCAGCTCACCTTGCGGTCTGTGGCCACGCCACTCCGGGACCCGACAACCAAAAAGACAGCCGAGCGGACCATTCGCGCTTTGCTGTCTCGTTGGGTTAGGGACGTGGGCTGGGCGGGCTCTTAGCGCAAAACTGAACCCGGCATCCGGTTGAGCCTTAACGCGAAACGAACCAGGCATCCGGAAGCTTGCGTCAAAGCGACGAAGGAGGGAGCAAGCGGAGGATGTCTGGTTCGTTTCGCGCCGCGGCGCGGAGGATGTCTGGCCCGGTTTTGCACCTCAGGTGCAGACGGGTGCTTTGGGAACGGCAGCCTAGCCGATGCCGATGGCTCCGGTCAGGACGCCGACTGCCAACATGACCACCGAGATGACTGCCGTGCGCCAGAGGACCTTTTTGTGGTGGTCGCCCAGGTCTACCTTGGCGAGGGAGACCAGCAGGAGGATCGCCGGAACAAGGGGGCTTTGCAGGTGGAAGGGCTGCCCGGTGATGGAGGCGCGGGCCATGTCCACTGCATCTACGCCGTAGTGCGCGGCGGTTTCGGAAAGGACCGGCAGGACTCCGAAGTAGAAGGCGTCGTTGCTCATGAAGAACGTCATCGGAATGCTGAGGAGGCCGGTGATGACCGCCATGAACGGGCCCATCTCGGCGGGAATGATCTGGACCAGCCACTCGGACATTGCCTTGACCATGCCCGTGCCGTTGAGGACACCGGTGAGGACGGCGGCGGCCATGACCATACTGACGACGGCGACGATGGACGGCGCGTGGGCGATCAGCTGTGCGCCTTGGTCCTTGACCTTGGGGAAGTTGACCAGCAGGGCGATCGCGGAGCCGACCATGAAGACGAACGGCAGCGGAACGATGTTGGCCACCAGGACCACCATGACGGCAACGGTCAGGCCCAGGTTGAACCAGAACAGCTTGGGACGCAGCGTTGAGCGGTTGGGGTCAAGGGCAGTGTCTGCCATGGCGGTGTCGTGATCGTCCACCAGCGTGGCCGGGTCTTCAAGAACCGCGACGCCGGAACCTCCGCCGCTGCCAGGCTTGCCTGCGGTTGCGCCGGTGCGGCCAAAGCCGAAACGACCAGCGCCAAATCCTGAACCCGAACCCGAGCCCGCGGCAACCGAACCGCCGCGGCCCGTGCCGCCGTCGAACGCTTCCGAAGGATCGGCGACGTCGCCCCAGATCTCGGGGGCAGTGGTACGGAGGCGGTTGCGTTCCTGAAGGCCGAGCAGCCACGCGAAGACCATGACCACAATGAGGCCGACGATCAGTGAAGGGACCATAGGCACGAAGACGTCGTTCACATCAAGCTTAAGCGCGGTGGCTGCACGCGCCGTGGGGCCGCCCCAGGGCAGGATGTTCATGGTGCCGTTGGCGAGGCCCGCCACACAGGTGAGGACCACTGGGCTCATCTTGAGACGCAGGTAGACCGGGAGCATGGCAGCCGTGGTGAGGATGAAGGTTGTGGATCCGTCGCCATCCAGGGAGACAGCCGCCGCCAGGATGGCGGTGCCGAGGACAACCTTCGCGGGGTCGTTGCCCAGCTTGCGCAGGATGAACTTCACCAGGGGGTCGAACAGTCCGACGTCGATCATCAGGCCGAAGTAGATGATGGCGAACATGAGGAGCGCGGCCGTGGACGTCATGGACTTCATGGAGTCCATCACCATGTCGCCGATGCCGAGGCCCGCTCCGGCGAAAAGGCCGAAGACTGTGGGGACGATGATCAGCGCCAGTACTGGCGTCAATTTTTTGGTCATGATCAGGACCATGAATACCGCAATCATTGCGAATCCAAGCAAAACCAGCACGGCCGGCTCCTTACTACTGTGAATGGCGCCACGTCGGTGTGATGCGCACTACAGACGATATGGTGGCGGCCGTCACGGGCAGGGGTTTCCGGGAATTGTTGGGAATACTGCTCGTTGCGAACGTTTTGCGCATTGTGCTCAGTGATTCAATGGATCAGGAGGAAAGGAGCAAAGGTGCCGCGCAACAGCCGGGTCAGCATGCGTTTCTCCACCCAAACCCTTCTCCTGCAGTTGGGGGTTGTCCTGCTGGTGGTCCTGCTCAGCGGCACGGTCCATGCCTGGCTGGTGTACGAACGGATCGGTACCGAAGCCGAAAACCAAGCACTCACCCTTGCAAGGACGGTCGCCGCGGATCCGGATATAAGGTCCGGCGTCCAAGCCATCAGCAAAGATGAAGGAACGCCTCCCCCGGATGTCCTCGCCGGCGGCACGCTGCAGGCCGCGGCCGAAGCGGTTCGGATCCGGACCGGGGCCCTGTTCGTGGTGATCACCGATGAAACGGGGCTGAGGCTGGCCCACCCGGACACGGCACGATTGGGCGAACGCGTCAGCACGGATCCATCAGTTGCACTCGGCGGGCAGGAAATCACCACACGCAACACGGGAACGTTGGGACCATCGGCAGGGGCGAAGGTCCCGGTGTTCGCGCCGGAGAGTTCTGACTCGATCGTGGGCGAAGTCAGCGTTGGCTATTCCGTGGAGTCGTTCAGCAACAGCCTGGCCCGCGACATCGTGCCCATTGCACTCACCGCCGGCGGTGCACTTCTTGCCGGCGTCCTGGCGTCCTTCCTGCTCAGGCGCAGGCTGCAGCGGCTCACGCTCGGCCTGGAACCGGAAGAAATCAGCACCCTGGTCCACGACCAGGTTGCCGTGCTCCAAGGTGTGGATGATGGCGTGATCGGCATCGCCGCAGACGGCCGCATCTCGGTGTTTAACGCCGCCGCTGCACGACTCTTGGACATGCCCGACGCCACAGGTCAGGACTGGGCGTCCGCCGCCGTTCCCGAGCAACTCAAGCAGCTCACCCAGCCCGCAGCCCGGGACGCCGAAGCCGTGGAAATTGTTGCCGGCGGACGCGTCCTGGTCGCCAGCGCGCGCAAAGCGTGGCACCGGCAGGAGGACCTGGGCTGGGTTGTCATGTTGCGCGACCGTACGGAATTGCAGCAACTCACCCGCCAGCTCGACGCCGTGGGGACCATGTCCACGGCCCTCCGCGCCCAGCGCCACGAATTCGCCAACCAACTGCATACCATCGCCGGTTTCATGAGCATCGGCCAGCACGATGCCGCCAAAGAGTACCTCGCCCGCATCTCGGCCACAGGGCCATTGAAGTTCCCGGTGGAGCAGGCCGAACTGCTCCAGGACACGTACCTTCAGGCGTTCATTGGCGCCAAGGGGGTGGAAGCATCCGAGCGCGGGGTATCCCTCCGCATCGGACCCGAAACGCTGGTTCGTGGACACGTGGCCGATCCCCAGGACGTGACCACCGTGCTCGGCAACCTGATCGACAACGCGGTGAGTGCCGCCGTCGGCGGTTCTTCAACGGAACGTTGGGTGGAAGTTGAACTGCTGGATGATGTCACCCAAACCGGTGGAACCCTGCACATCGTGGTGGGCGATTCGGGCGACGGCTTGGGGAACCTGGAACCGGATGAGGTTTTCGCCGAGGGATTTACGACGTCGGAACGACCGGTACGCTCCGGGGCTGGACAAGGTTTGGGGCTGGCGCTGGTGCGGCAGCTTGCGCGGCGGCGCGGAGGTGATGTCCGCGTTCTGGAGCCCGGCAGCCACGGCGGACCGGGGGCAGTGTTCATGGCCACCATCCCCGGCGTCATGGATTCCGCGGAGCACGCGGGCGCAGGGGCGGACTTAACGTTGAGGGAGGACAGCAATGGCTGAGGATTTGCGGGTATTGATCGTGGATGATGACTTCCACGTGGCAAGACTTCATGCAGCCTATGTGGATTCCGTGGCCGGCTTCATGGCCTTGGCGCCGGCCGGGTCGGTTTCCCAAGCGCTGCAGGCGATCCACAGCCTGCGTCCCGATCTGGTGCTGCTGGACGTGTATTTGCCGGACGGCTCAGGCTTGGACCTGCTGGGTCAGCTGGACGTTGACGCGATCATGCTTACTGCTGCCTCGGACGCGCAATCCATCAAGGTTGCACTGCGGCGCGGCGCCTTGGGATACATGCTGAAGCCGTTCACGGCCGAGTCCCTTTCCCAACAGCTCCGGTCCTACGCCCGGTATCGCCGGATCCTGGGGCAGCAGACAGCCGTTGACCAGACCACCATTGAGCGAGCCAAGCGGTCCCTGATTCCGGGCGATGTAACACCGTCAGCCAAGCCGCGGTCCGCGACGGAGGCGGCGGTTCTGGAATCGTTGCTTCCCGGAGAGCAATATTCGGCCGCCGAGGTTGCTGAGCGGGTAGGCGTTTCCCGGGCCACAGCGCAAAGGTACCTGTCCTCGCTAGCGGACGATGGCGCCGTCGAAATCCAACTGCGCTACGGAAGCACAGGCCGCCCCGAACACCGCTACGGCGTCCCGGGCTAACCCAACTAGGTCGCATTTGTGCGCGTTTTGAGGGCTCAAAACGCGCACAAATGCGACTCAGTTGGGTGCGGTAGGTGGGTTACGCGGACTTCTGCGCCACGAGCTCGATCTCCACCAGCATCTGGTGATCCAGGAATGGCAGGACGTGCACCAAGGCCAGCGTGGGACGGATCTCGCCGAAGACCTCACCGTGAGCGCGGCCGGCGTCCTCCCATTTGCTGATGTCCGTCAGGTACAGCTTGGACTGGACCACGTCCTCGTAAGAGAACCCGGCGTCTTCGAGCACAGCGCCGAGCTTCTCCAGGATGTACTTGGTCTGCGAGTAGAAGTCATCGCCAACAATCGCCTGTTTGCCATCAACGAGCCCTGAGGCAGCCGTGGCAGAAATGAAGAGTGTGTTGTCCACCTGGACTGCGCGGGAGTAACCCAGAGTCTGCTCCCAGACTGAACCCGTGCCGAATGTCTTGCGCATGCCGCGCCTTCCTGTCGCTTTCGCACGGTCCGTTGACCGGCGTTTACGAAGGAAACTTTATGACCGCGGGAGGTCCAGCCGGTAAACGAACAGCTTTATGTCGGTGCCGGGAACGAACCAGTCGCGGTGCGGGGCCCGCTCAAAACCCGTCCGCGCATAGAGGGCGTTAGCGCTTTCCCATGTGGCGCCCGTAGTAAGGGACACAGCCTTGATGCCATTCATGGCTTTGGCTTGGTCGACGACGGCCTGCACCAACGCGCGGCCCGCACCGGAGCGCTGGACTGCCGGATCCACCACGAGGGTACGCAGTTCAAGTTCGTCTTCCAGGCCGATGTCGGAGAAGCCGCCGCCTGCCGGTGCTGCCGTCACGGAGCCGATGACCTCACCGTTGCGCTCTGCCACCAGGATCTCTGCGTGCTCCGCGCGTCCGGCCACGTCCTGGAGCTTCTTCAGGTACGGGTGATCGGCGTCGCCGTAGTACCCCGCGGTGACGTAGGAGTCCTGCGTAATGCGGGCAACGGCGTCGTAGTCTTCGGGCAGGGCGGGACGGACGGTAATCTGCGAAAGCACCTACCAATGGTAGTCGCCCTTCACGCACCAACAACGCTAAATGCGCCTTTCCGTGATGGAACTATCAGTCACGAACGGAACGCACGACGCCGGATGGTTGAGGTGCGCTGTTCGCCTGCGGTGCCGTTGGTCTCCCATTTTGTGTTGCCTCGCATGGCGTCCAATTGAGCCGCGTTGCGTGCCGTGAACCCCGGTTTCCTGCTGTTGCGGGCAAATGTCGGGCCGCTGGCAAACGTCTTGGGCACCGTGTTTGAGTTGCCACACATCGGCCCCAACGTCCTGACTCCGAGGAGAAACCATGACCCTGCCAGACCGCCAACTGCACCTCAACGCGTTCCTGATGAGCACCGGGCATCACGAAGCATCGTGGCGTCTCCCTGAAAGCGACCCGCTTGCCCCTACCAAAGTGGAGCACTACCAGCATCTGGCGCGCACAGCTGAACGCGGAAAGCTGGACTCCATCTTCTTCGCGGACTCCCCCGTTCTCTTCGGGGAGGTGGGCCGGCGTCCGGCCGGGAAGTTGGAGCCCACAGTGCTGCTGACAGCCCTCGCCGCAGCGACCCAAAAGATTGGCCTGATAGCTACGGCGTCCACCACTTACAACGATCCTTTCAACCTTGCCCGCCGCTTCGCGTCCGTTGATTGGGTCAGCGGAGGCCGCGCCGGCTGGAATGTTGTCACCACGGCTGGGCCCGATGCCGCCCGAAACTTCGGCGTGGACGACCAACCGGCACACGCGGTCCGGTATGAACGGGCCGCCGAGTTCATTGAAGTGGCCCAAAAACTCTGGGACAGCTGGGAAGACGACGCCATCTCGGCAGACAAAGCCGGCGGCGTCTGGGGTGACGACACCAAGATCCGCACCATCGACCACGAAGGGAAGCACTTCCGCGTCCGCGGACCGCTGAACGTCCCCCGCTCCCCGCAAGGCCACCCGTTGATCGTGCAGGCGGGGTCCTCGGAAAACGGCAAAAACCTGGCGGCTAAGTACGCGGAAGCCGTCTTCACAGCGCATCAAACGCTGGCCGACGCCCAAGCCTTCTACTCCGATTTGAAAGCACGCACGGCGGCTGCCGGACGCGATCCGGAGGGCATCAAGATCCTGCCGGGAATTGTTCCGGTGATCGGCTCCACCGAAGCTGAAGCCCTCAAACTCGAGCGCGAACTGGACCAACTCATCAAGCCCGAGTATGCGCGGGTGCAGTTGGCCAAGACTCTCCGATTGTCTCCCGAGGACCTTCCGTTGGACCGCCAGCTACCTGCTGACCTGCCCTCAGAAGATGAGATCGAGGGAGCCAAGAGCCGCTACACCCTGATTGTGGAGCTGGCCAGGCGCGAACAGCTCACTGTCCGGCAGTTGATTGGGCGCTTGGGCGGCGGACGCGGTCACAGGACCTTCTCCGGCACGCCGGAACAGGTGGCCGATGCTATCCAGGACTGGTTCCACGCCGGCGCAGCTGACGGTTTCAACATCATGCCGCCCGTGCTTCCTTCAGGCCTTGAAGTCTTCGTGGACCACGTGGTGCCCATCCTGCAGGGGCGTGGGCTCTTCCGGACCGAATACACGGAGTCCACTCTCCGGGGACACTACGGGCTCTCACGTCCGGAGAACCGCTACGCCGGGAGCGCCGTGCAGGAGCTCACGTCCATCGGCTCCGCGTTCTGAACCGGACGTAACTTCTCAACGCTTGGGCCAGCTCCACAACGGACCTTCCAGCGGTCCCAAGCCCTTGATCCTGGTCTCGCCCAGATCCTTGTAGAGCTCATGCTCGTGGGCAACTCCGCTTTCGCGAAGTGCCTTGAGCAAGGCCTCGGAGTGGGTCACCACGATCATCTGGCTGTTGGCACTGGCCTGGACAATCAGTTCGGCCAGTGCCGGCATCAGGTCAACGTGCAGGCTTGTCTCGGGTTCGTTGAGGACCATGAGCTCCGGGGGCCGCGGAGTCAGCAATGCTGCGGTGAGCAGGAGGAAGCGCAACGTTCCGTCCGAAAGTTCAGCGGCTTTCATGGGCCGGAGCATGCCCGGCTGCCGCAACTCCACACTGAACCGGCCGTCGCTGACGGCGATCTCCAGCCGGCTTCCGGGAAAGGCGTGGTCGACGGCGGCATCCAACTGCCGCTCGAAGCCCACCTCGCGCAGCGTTTGGAGTGCGGCGGCGAGATCCTTGCCGCTGTGATGCAGCACAGGGGTGCGTGTCCCGAGCTGCGCCTGACGTGCAGGAGCCTCGGCATCAGTGCGGAAATGATCGTAGAAGCGCCATGAACGAACCGAGTCACGGACCCTCAGGACTTCCGGCGCCCGGTCCTGGTCCGAGACCTCTGTCAGCATGCTCTGGAAGGTGTCCAAGCGCCGGGACAGTTCGGTCCACTGGCCATCCGGTCCGCGCAGCTTGGCGAGGCTGCCCTTGCGGTCCACCAGCAGCGAACCGGGCCGTGCCACGGGACCGGAAAAGATTTGTTCCCGTTTGATCTCCGGATCCAGGCCGAACGCCGAAGGGCGGGAACGGCCGGTTTCCGGGTCAAACCCGGCGCCGCTGGATGCCGGCATGCCTAGGTCCACCAGATAACCGAAGTCGTCACTGGAGTAGCCCAGCTTCAGGTTTACCGACTCCCGACGGACCGTCCCTTGGACGGGTACTTCACCACGGCGCATAGCCTCACTGATGGACTCGGGCCCAGCCCACAGTGTGGAAGCCAACCCGCCGTCCCGGGCCAGGGAGCCCACCACGTTTCCGGAATCACCGCCGGCGCATTCGGCGAGCAGCCGAAGTGCCCGATAGAGGGAGGACTTCCCACTGCCGTTGGCTCCGGTCACGATGTCCAGGCCATGCAACTCGATGGCGAGATCCCGAATGGAACGGTAGTTGGCGATGGCGAGTGATTTGATCAATGGTTGATGGTCACTATCTGATGGTCACTGTCTGACAGTCACAACGGGAATTTGCCGGAGAGTTCCAGGGGCCCTGCACACATCCAGGCCGATAACCGGTCTTTTGTGCTCGGTCCGCCTTCCAATGGACTCTCCAGGCGTGGCCGGCGCACCCAGCAACCGGCTTCTTCCGCAATCAGCGCACCTGCAGCGAAGTCGTGCTCGTTGAGGCCCCGCTCACCGTAGGCGTCGAAGGTTCCGTCCGCAACCAAGCAGAGGTCCAGTGCAGCCGACCCCAGGCGTCGGACGTCGGCAAATCCGTCCATGAGCCCTGCGAGGCCTTCAGATTGGCTTGCCCGGGTAGCGGGATCGTAGCTGAAGCCGGTGGCCAGGATGAGGCCGGTGCGCCCGGGAACCGGACCCGCCAGGCGCGTCGCCTCTCCCCCGGCTTCCATCCACGCGCCATGTCCGCGGGCCGCGGAATAGATGCGCCCCAACGCCGGCGCGTGAACCACGCCGGCCTGCCAGACGCCGTCGGAATCTGCTACGGCAACGGAGGTGGCGTAGTAGACGATGTTGCGGATGAAGTTGGTGGTCCCGTCTAGGGGATCGATGGACCAGCGGTATCCCGAGGGCTGTTCCGGCCGGGTAGTACCGTGTTCCTCCCCCGTGATGGTGTCGTGGGGCCGTTCGGTAATGATCGCTTCACGGACCGCGTTCTCAGCTGCGACGTCAAAAGCGGTGACCCAGTCACCGGCCTCGCCCTTGTTGCTGGTTTCCAGACCGTCGCCGCCCGTGCCGGTGGCGGACCGCTGTGCAAGGACAGCAGCGCCCGCAGCCGCCGCACGTTTTGCTACAGCAAGCAGTTCTCCGGCGTCCGTCATTCGGAGGCCGCTTCCGCTGCTGTTTCATCCACTACGGTTGCTTCATCCGTTGCGGCTTCAGCTTCCGTCCCGTTCTGTGCCGGCCCGTTGGCCAGGAGCTCGCGGAAGCCGTCCTCGTCCAGCACCGGTACGCCGAGTTGCTCGGCCTTGTCCAGCTTGGTGCCGGCACTTTCACCGGCCACCAGGTAACTGGTGTTCTTGGAGACGGAGCCGGAGGCTTTGCCGCCGCGGATGATGATGGCTTCCTTGGCTTCGTCGCGGCTGAAGTTAGGCAGCGTACCGGTAACTACCACCGTGAGCCCCTCAAGGGTCCGGGGCACCGAGGTGTCCCGTTCATCCTCCATGCGCACCCCGGCGGACGCCCAGCTGTCCACGATCTCGTTATGCCAGTCCACGGCGAACCATTCCTTGAGCGCCACGGCAATGGTGGGTCCGACGCCGTCAACGTGAGCCATTTGCTCTTCCGTGGCACTGCGAATGGCATCCATGCTTCCGAATGCGGTGGCAAGAGCACGCGAAGCAGTTGGCCCGACGTGCCGGATGGAGAGCGCTACCAGTACTCGCCACAGCGGCTGCGTCTTCGCCTTTTCCAGCTCCACGAACAGTTTTTCCGTCGTTGCAGTGGGCTTGGAGGGAGACTTGGCCGTTCCCTTGGTGTAGAAGTACGGGACGAGCTCGTATTCGCCCGTTCCCACGCCCTTGGACCGCTTTTCCCTGCGGATCTTGACGTCCGCCAGGTCTTCACGCGTCAGGCTGAACAGGCCGGCCTCACTGGTGAGGGGCGGCGTCTCAGGCTCAGCCGGCTGTGTGAGGGCAATAGCTGCCTCCCAGCCGAGCGCTTCGATATCGAACGCGCCGCGGCCCGCGAGGTGGAACACGCGCTCCCGCAGCTGCGAGGGGCAGGACTTGGCGTTGGGGCAACGAATGTCCACATCGCCTTCCTTCGACGGCGCCAACGGCGTGCCACATGACGGGCATTCCGTGGGCATCACGAATTCGCGAACCGGCGGATCCTGCTTGTCACGCAGGGCCAGCACCGGGCCGACGATCTCCGGAATGACGTCTCCTGCCTTACGGAGAACGACGATGTCGCCGATCAGGACACCCTTGGCCTTGACCACGTCCTGGTTGTGCAGGGTAGCCATTCCCACCGTGGAACCGGCCACCTTCACCGGCTCCATCAGGCCGAAGGGAGTCACACGCCCTGTTCGGCCAACGTTCACGGCGATGTCCAGGAGCTTGGTGTGGACTTCTTCGGGCGGGTACTTGTAGGCAGCAGCCCACCTGGGAACCCGGGAGGTGTAACCAAGTGCACGTTGGGTGGCGAAGTCATCGATCTTGACCACGATGCCGTCGATCTCATGCAGGAGCTTATGCCGGCGCTCACCATAGTCGGCGATGAACTTCAGGACGTCGTCGAACGTGTCCAACACCTTGAGATATGGGCTGACCGGGAGCCCCCATTCTTCAAGGAGCCTGTACGTTTCTGACTGGCTCTTCGCTTCGAGCCCTTCACGGGCGCCGATGCCGTGGACGAACATGCTGAGCGGACGCTTGGCAGTTTCAGATGGATCCTTTTGGCGAAGCGATCCAGCGGCGGCGTTGCGGGGGTTGGCAAGCGGTGCTTTGCCGGCGGCGACGAGTGTCTCGTTGAACTCGACGAAGGCCTTGGAGGGGATGAACACCTCGCCACGGATTTCTACTTCCGACGGATAGCCTGAACCGCTGAGCTGCCGTGGGATCTCTTTGATGGTGAGGACGTTGTGAGTGATGTCCTCACCTGTGGTGCCGTCGCCCCGGGTGGCGGCACGGACCAGTTTCCCGTCCCGGTACAGCAGATTGACGGCAAGGCCATCGATCTTCAGTTCAGTAAGCCAGGCGATGGGCGGGACGGAATCGCCGAGCTTCGCCACCGACGCTGCAGCCTTGCGGACCCAGGCTTCAAGCTCGTCCAAGGAGAAGACGTCGTCAAGGCTGTACATCCTCTGCAGATGCTCCACCGCCGCGAAAGCGGACGAGACCTCGCCACCAACCTCCTGGGTGGGCGAGTCATTGGAGACGAGCTCCGGGTGCAGTGCTTCCAGTTCCTCCAGCCGGCGGTAGAGTTCGTCGAACTCCGCATCGGAAACCGTTGGCGAGTCTTCCTGGTAGTAGGCATACCGGTACTTACGGACCAGGTCCGCTAATTGCTCGTACTCATCCCGCAGGGACTCCGACGGCGGAGTCCCTTCCTCCGCGACGATTGCCGCAGCGGCGTCTTGGGTTGTGGTGTCGACCGGATCCGGATTCTCTGGTGTGCTCACAGGTCTATCTTGCCGTAACCCACGGACATTAAAGAGTTGCTAGTGGGACGACAGCCGGTTCTTGCTCCATAACGCGAATGCCAGCCCGCCCAGACCAACTACCAGGACGGCCCCCAGGAGGCCGAACAGTCCGAGCATGTTGGGACCCGAAAATGAGCTTGAAGCCACCGTGCCCGCTTCCGTCTCCTTGCCCTTATCCACCGGCGTGTTCCAGTTGGACGACTTGCCCGGGCTTGCGCTTGCGAAGCCCGTGGACGGAGAGGGCGACGGCGTTGCTGACGCCGACGTCGTACCAAGGGTTGCGGTGGGTTCGGACGAGTTCGACGCCGCACCGGTCGCCTGGGGCGCCACAGTGACGAACCGGGTCACCGCCGGTTGTGGCGGAACCTGAACAGGTTGCGGGGCTTGCACCGGTGCTTGAACCGGCGGTGCTTGAACCGGCGGGGCAGGCGCAGGAGCAACCACAGGCTCCCTGACCCGGGTCGGCTCCGGTTTGGATGACGGGATCTTGTCCGTTTCCGGAGCGAGCCCGGGCTGCGTGGGTTCCGGTTCCGTGGGCGCCCCCGAGGGCAGGCAGAGGATCTTCCCATCGCACGGCGCAGCGTGTGCAGGAACAGCGGGCGCAAACAGCATTCCAACAGCCAGCACGACGGCTGGAATTACGGGGCGTCGCATGTAGGCAGCCTCCTAGCTACGGTTTTCAGGCGGCATGGCGATTTGCAGCTTGCGTACCTTTCCACGGCCCACGATGTACCCGCGGCCCGGGATGAAGTCCTTGCTGATGCGGCCCAAGGAGGTGTTGAGGAGGCTGTCGCCTTCCACATCTCCGGGGTTGAGCAGAAGCCCGCGGCGTCCGGATTTGAACGGCTGTGCCAGGGACCATGCCTGGGACCATGTGGAGGTCTCAGACTCGCCCACCACCCACTGATCAGCCTTGATTGCGGCCGTGACCAAACGTCCCACGCCGGATTCGGCCAAGGTGTCCGTGAACTCGGTGAGGCCCTCGATGAAGATGGCCATGGTGCCAGGGTTGTCCGAGGCTTTGTCGATCAGGTCATCCACTACGTCCGAGACCTCGTCCGGCCCCACCAATGACCTGCTCCAGATGTTCAGTGATGCCACGGCGGAACGCCGTGAACCGATGTAGATCAAATCAGTGCGCGGGTTGGAACGCCGCAAGGCGTAGGCCAAGGTGACCAGGGCGACTGTGCGTCCGGCGCCTGGGGGGCCAGCCAGCAGAAGTGATCCCTTGGCGGCGATGGCCGCCGAACCCAGTGTTTCGTCGTCGACACCAATCACTGGGTTGTCCGGGGCGCCGGTGGGCAGGATGTCCAGGTCCACCAGTTCCGGAAGCCGCTGGATCTGCGGTGCTTGCTCGAGTCCCTGGCGGAGCATCGCCTGGCTGAGCTTGGCCACTTCCCGGGCCTGGAGCGCGAGGTTCGAGTTCCCTCCCAACACGGCGAGCTGAACTTCCAGCCCGTCCAGCAGGCCACGCCCGGGAGGCGATGCAGCGTTGAGGACATCCTTGGGGACGTCCAGGGTCATGTAGTCGTCTTCGGAGCTGAGGCGCAGGACCAGCCGCTTCTGGATGGAGGCAAGGAGCGACGCCGGAACAGAGTTGGTGCGGTCACCGCTGACTACCAGGTGGATGCCCAAGGGACGTCCGTCGGTGGCCAGAGTAAGGAAGATGTCCCACAGCGCAGACAAGTTGCTGTACTCGTAGGATTCACGGAAGGAAGACATACCGTCCACCAGGATGAAGATGCGCTTCTCCTCCGGGCGGTTGGCCAGCTGCCGGTATTCGACGATGGTGGAGGCCCGAACCTCAGCGAACCGTGCTGCCCGGTCGTCCGCCACTTCCTTGAGCCAGCGCAGCAGGCGCCCAACGCGCTCCACGTCGTCGCCGTTAATGATCTCGCCTACGTGCGGAAGACCGTCAAGCATCTTGAGTCCCGAGGAACCACAGTCGATGCCATAGACGTGAACCGGCCCACCACGCGGTGTGACAGCCGCGGCGATGGCGATCCCGCGCAGTGCCGCCGACTTACCGGATCCGCCCGTGCCGTAGACGGCCATGTTGCCGTCTTTGTCCGGCTCATAGAACACTGTGGGCTGGTCCTGATGGGCGGGGTCATCCGCCACGCCGAGCAGGAGCCGCTCATCGGTCCGCGGGTTGGGAAGCTTGGAGAAATCGTAAGTTGTAGCGAGTTCGTTGAGCCAAGGCTTCCGGGGAGGCTCGATGGACAGGACGTCAGCTGCCCGGATGATGTTTCCGGTCATCCTGGCAATGTCGTTGGGTCCGGCGGGTTCTTCTTCAACCTGCGACACCAAGGGCGGTTCCCATGTGGGGCCGGACCCGAACGCCATCTCTACAATGTCGATGCGGGGCCGCTGCGGCTTTTCAGTGGTCCAGCCGCCGGCGTAGCCGGTCTGGAAACCCTGGATGCGGCCGGGACCTGTCTTCGCGGCACCACGGCCGGGAATGGACGGATCAAAGTAAGCGGCCGTCGGGACGCCAAGGATGTCCGTTGCGTCCACTTCATCGGCCATGCGCAAGGCAACGCGGAGGTTGGTGTTGGCACGCAGGTTGTCTTTGATGACACCGGCGGGCCGCTGCGTGGCCAGGATCAGGTGCAGGCCCAAGGACCGGCCACGGGCGGCGACGTCCACCACACCGTCAACGAACTCGGGAACTTCGGTAGCCAGCGCCGCGAATTCGTCCACGATGATGATGAGGTACGGCGGTGCCTCGGGATCGGCTTCGCGTTGCAGCGCCAGGAGGTCCTTGGCTTTCTTACGGTTCAGGAGCCGTTCACGGTAGTGGAGTTCTGCCCGCAGGGATGTCAGCGCACGACGAACCAGGTGCGGGGACAAGTCGGTCACCAAGCCAACGGTGTGCGGCAAGTGCAGGCAGTCGGCGAATGCGGCGCCGCCCTTGTAGTCCACAAACAGGAAGCTGACACGGTCCGGGCTGTAGGCGGCCGCCATGCCCATCACCCAGGACTGGAGGAACTCGGATTTACCGGCACCCGTGGTTCCGCCGACCAGTGCGTGCGGACCTTCGTTCTTGAGGTCAAGGTAGAACGGCTCCACACCTTTGGAACCAACCAGCGCGCGGAGGCTGCCGTTGTCCTTCCGGTTAGGTACGGCCGTGGCATGGACAGAGTTGTTCTCCTGCCAACGCTCGGCCACGGCCTGTGGATTGTCCATCAGATCCTTGCCGATCAGCGTGGCGTAGGAGACAGCGCGCGGGAGGTCGGAGTCGTCGTCGAGCGGGTTTCCCACATCCACCAGCGGCGACATCATGCGTGCCAGCTGCGTGGCGAGGTCCGCATCGAGGCTTTCACAGCTCACCGGGTACGTGTGGCGGCCCAACCGGACCTGGCCGGTGGTGGTGCCGTGATCGCCGTCCACCGAGAGGAAGTCACGGCATGCCGCGGGAAGGGACTGTACGTTGGCCGCCACCCACATGACGTGCACGCCGTAGTCGGGGCCGCGTTCCACCAACCGCGTGAGACGGCCACGGTCCACGGGGGCGTCGTCTTCAACGATCACCAGGACGGCCGGAACCACGGGACCGGGAACTTCTTCATGCTCGTTCTTCAGTCCAGGCCGCGGATGCGGGCCCGGCTCCTTGGCCATGGATTCGCGTTCTTCCACGAGGTTTTCGAGCCGCGACAACAGGGCAGCACCGGCACCGGGGCCGGCAGCGAGATGATCGCCGGATATGGGGCTGTGGCCTGAACCGACATGCGGGAGCCACTGCAGCCAGTCCCAGCGCTCACGGGAACGGGCCGAGGTCAGTGCCGTGAGGACAACTTCGGCCGGTGAATGGAGTCCCACCAGCTGGAGGACCATGCCGCGGGCCACGTCGTCCACCACGCTGCGGTCCCCCGCCACGCCAAAGGATCCCGAGGTGCGCAGCTGCGACACGATCGGAACGCCTTCAATGACCCGGACCTGCTGCAGGCACTCCTGGATTTCCCGCATGTACTGCGGTTCAGTTTCATTGGCGCCGGGTTCGTCGAACTGGATGCGCGATGGTGCGGAGCCCAAACCGAAGCGCACCCCCAGGAAATGCTGATGCTCCGGGCGGTGCGTCCAGAGAAGGGGCCCGAGTTTGTAGATCGCGTCCACGGTGTCGCTCACGGACGGTGCTTCCTGGAGCCTGACAGCGCGCTCAATGTTCTGCTGCTTGTCGATGTCCTCACGGAACGCCAGCATGGCGGCTTTGAACTGTTTGTGGCCTTCCTTGGCCTGCCGCTTGCTCTGCATTTTGTGGTCCACATAGTGCCCCACAATGAACAGCGGCATCATCGCCATGAAAATCACGGAGAGCAGGTTCTGCGTGAAAGCGAAGAGCACGCCGCCCATCAGGAGCGGCGCGATCAGCATGATGTACGGGAAGGGCTGGTGTTCCGGGCGCTTCGGCCCCGCAGGCGGCACGCGCTTGGGCGACTCGAACCTGGGCAACACGCGCGGCGAGCGATTGAAATCCACCAGCGGCGACGACGGAGCCCCGCCGTGGTTCCGGGAAAGGGCAACGACGCCCACGGAAGTATCACCCAAAGTAACGGTGTCGGAGGATTCGAGTGTTGCCCGGGTTACCGGCAGCCCATCCATGAGGAGGCCGTTGGCGGAGTTCGTGTCCACGATTTCCACGGTTTCGCCCACCGTGATCCGCGCGTGGCGCTTGGACGTCAGCGGGTCCGACAAACGAATGTCGGCGTCACGGTCCCGGCCGATGTAGCTGGTGCCGAAAGGCAGTGAAAATTCGCGTCCGACGTCGGGCCCTGACATGACGCGCAACGTCGCCGCTGCCGGTCCCCTGCCATTGCCGTTGGCGTGCCCGTTGGATGCGAACTGCTCGCTGACCTGCGCGAGTGAGACCTTGGACCCTGGCCGCAGCCCCGACTCCAACAGGTTGTCCGTCGGCCGCAGGACGTGCCCGGAGAGCCCGCCGCCAACGAAAGCCTCGTCCACGCTGATGGACAGGTTCGACGGCGGTTCGGTCCCCTTTCGTGCGGGGTCGGCAGCCCAAAGTTCGGTGGCAATATCAGCCACGGTGGCACGACCATCCACCGTTACGGCGAGGTCCTTTGCTTCCGCAGGGTCACGCCGCAAGGTCAGGCGGAACTTCATCCTTCGTCGACTCCACTCATTTTTTCAAGGAGATGCAGGTCAGCCGGAGTCACAAGATGTGATGTCACGGCGTGTTCCACCAGGCGCGCCCGGCGGTTGGTGGCAAGTTTTCCAACCCCGCCGCGGAGGCCCACGACGCCTACGCGGTCAAGTTTGTCGCAGACGTTGTCCAACTTGCGGTTGAAACGGGTCAGGGCCCAGCCCAGTCGCTTCGCGGCCTCGGCAGATGACGGAATGGCGCTAAAGCCGGTGCCATCGCGCCGCAACATGGGTTCGGCCAAGGCAACGATGAGCGCCTTTTGCGAATCGGTGAAGACCACGGGTCCGATCGTGGTGTCCCCCGCTTGGTCGTCATCGCGTGCTTCGTGCCGGAAGGACGGTGTCTTCAAGTGAACAGCGAACTCGTAGGTGGTAGGTCCGGCCGTGAAAATCACGTTGGTGTGGCTGAAGACCAGCGGGATCCTCGCCCCGGGCGCAAGCCAGGCCTGCATGCCGCCGGAGCCGTCAGCAATGGTGGCGGACAGCATGCTGCCGACGTTGCTGAGCCACCACATGCCGTCGTAGCGCGCGATCTGCAGGAAGCGTCGGTGCAGATAAGGGTTGTCATCCACTTCCAAGTCACCTTCGCGTCCGATATCGAAGATGTCCTCGTCGGATGGTTCGTACCATTCCCCACAGAAATCTATTGCTAGATCCCCCATGATCTGTGCCTCCTCAGTCGGCGGTAAGTAAGTCTCATGTGCCGGTTAGTCGTTCAGGCAGGCGATGGAATCCGGCCCGCCAGGTGAGGCACTGCCGTCAGCCCGGACAATAATTGCCTGCACGCAGATGGGTGGGTCAGCCAGCGCGCCGAGGAACGCCTTTCCAGTGGACGTGGTCTCATAGGCGCCTTCGGATTTTGCCGACTTGACCCGCCATTTGAACGTGTCTCCGGGCAGCGGGTCCGGGTTTGTCCAGGAGAAGACAACGATATTCCGGTCCTTGGTGTCCCGCGCCGCAGACATTCCCGCGACCTCGGGAACGCCGCCATCCCCGAGGGGGTCGACGGGCTGCTGGCTTGTCGTTTCTGTGGGTGCCACCTTGGGCTGCGCCTGGGCGCCCAACACCACGCCCACCACGATGGCCACTACCAGCACGGCAGCGCCGGTGGCGGCAAACCACAGGTTGCGCTTGCTGTGATCTGCCGGCGGAGCATCCTCCTGCGTGACCGGAGAGGCCCCGGAGGGAGCGTTGGAGCGGCTGACGGTTGCGCCAAGATCGTCCTGGGGACGCGAAGGCTGCCAGCCACGCAGCACTGTGGACTCTGCCGTGTCAGGCTCGGCCGGAGCGTTTTGGCTGCCGGGGGCTGTGTACGATCCCGGTGCAGTGTACGAACCCGGTGCCGTGTATCCCGATGCCGGAGCGTGAAACTGCGGTGGGGCCGAAGGCCCGGTGTGGGACGGGACCGTTTGCGGAGGGTTGGCGGACTGGGCCGGTTGTTGTGTCGGCTGCTGGGTGGCGCCGGGAACGGTGGACGGGAAGGTTCGCGCCGGGAAAGTGGGCGCTGAGCCTGTGGTGGCGGTTCCTGAGGCGTCGGGATCGATCGAAGCGATGCTCCGGACCCGGGTTTCCTCGAAGTTGTCGTCCGGGTGCTGGTCGTCCCCGTGCCCGGGTTCCTCCAGAACCTCGAATGGCGTCACGGACAGGTTCAGTTCAGCCTGGATCCGCTGCAGTGCCAGCGCGAAAGCGTGCGCCGAGGAATAACGGGATTCCGGTGACTTGGCCATGGACGTGGCAAGAACGAGTTCCAGGGACTCCGGAACGTCGGCACGGCCCAGCCTGGGCAGTGGTGAGTTGGTGATGCGGGAGATCAGTTCCCGCTGCGAGTTGTCCTGTCCCGGGAGGACAAACGGCGAACGACCCGCCAGCAGCGTGTACAGCGTTGCACCCAGGGCCCAAATGTCCACAGGAACACCATCAACGGCACCTCCGCGGAACTGCTCCGGCGGAGACCACGGGATGGACATGCCGGCGTCGTCCTCGGTGTCAGCGCCGATGGTTCCGGAGATACCAAAGTCAGTCAGGGCAGGCCGGTTGTAATCGGTGACGAGGATGTTGGCAGGCTTGATGTCCCGGTGCACAATTCCGGCCCGGTGAGCGGTCTCGACGGCGGAAGCCACCTGGATGCCGACGGCCAGGACCTCATCCACGCTGAAGCGCTGACGACGATAACGGACGTCGAGGCTCGGCCTGGAGCAGTACTCCATGGCGAGGTACGAGTGTCCGTTCTCGGTGATCTCGGCTTCGAAAATGGTCACGATGTAAGGGTGCGACGACAACTGCGCCATGAGGTTCGCTTCGGACTCGAAACGGCGGCGGGCCCCTTCGGTCTTCAAATCGGACAACAGCACCTTGACCGCTACTTTTCGGCGCGGTCGATCCTGCTCATAAAGGTAGACATCCGAGAAGCCACCGGAGCCGAGCAGGCTGATGTACTTGAAACCCGGGATGGGTGGAGGCGGCGCGGGGGGCCTCTTGGAACTCAAAGAATCTCCTCGAAACGCAATGAAATGTTGTCGCCCAGCTCGGCGATGTCGCCGTCCAGCAGGATGGCCATTTCGTTTTGGGCAAGCCGGCGGGGTGCCTGGCCTTCCCGGATGAGCACGGTGCCGTTGGTTGCCTTCAGGTCGCACAACATGACGTGCCAACCCTCAAGCCGGACCTCCACATGGGAGCGGGAAATATCCCCACCAGGGCTGTCCACTTGGACCAGACGCGGCATGGTGCCGCCTTGCACACGGGAAACCGACGGTTGGCGGCCGATGATGAGCGACTGGTCAAGATCAATCAACTCACCCGTAGACAACCGCATCCGGCCCAGCCTTGGACGTGGGACGTGGATGGCGTCGCCGGAAACGGCAACACCGCACACCGAACACTGCGGGTACGTTGGCGGGTTGGCGTGGCCTTGGGAGCACATCCGTGCCAAAACGCTCGGCCCGTTGACGGCTGACGCCTCCGCGCGTCCAACAACAGCCTTTGCGCCGGGCTCGTCGGTGGGAAGGCTACTTTTCATGATGGTCTGTCCGTCATGGTCAGAGTCCTCGTCCGCGGCCATGGCCGCCGGAGCCGACGACCAAGCGGCCGGCACTTGGGCCGCAGGATCGGCTACGGGCTTGGACGGAACTGACTGCTGCTCACTGCCCGGTTCAGGGGCCGAGGAACCGCTGCGCAGCCAGGGAACGGAGTCAATCAGGCCACTTGGTGCTTCGGCGGACGGGGTTGGAGACAGGTTCACCGGCGCCGGCGACATCTGTTCCATAGCTGGTGGTGCATCCGGTGTAGCGGATGCAGGCGAGTCATGGTCGTCAGACCCTTCGTCCGTGCGGACTGCAGCGTCCTCGATGTTGCGCATCACCGTCTTGTCCCACAGGTGGTCATAGTTTGTGGTGTTTTCCAGCGACGGAAGGATTGGATCAGTGGTACTCGTGTGGACGGGCACCTCGGATGCGTCCGTATCTGCCTCGCTGGATGGTTCCAGCTCCGCATCCACGGGAGAAACCGACTGTGCCGGTGCAGCATCCCCGGCCTGCTCAGGCGCTTCCCCGGCCACCTGATGCGGCGGCGCCGCCGCTTCCTCAGGAACAGGTAACGCGGCGACCTCATTCTCCTCTACGGCCGCCTGCACTTCGCCAACAGCCGGTTCCCGGGCAATGAAGGGCTCGCTTGCGGAAGGCTCGCTGCTGGAAGGCTCGCTGGCGGGGATCAAATGACCCGGTGCGATCGTCAGGCCCAGGTCCGCTTCCGCGTAGCCAATCATGGTTTCATCGGATACGGCTGCGGGCCGGACCTCAGGTTTACTGTCAGCGGGGGCGGCAGCCCGGGCCGAGGCCTCGAGCGAGGCCAGGAGCACCACACCCTCTCCCAGCGGAAGACTGCTCAGGGGCGAGCCTTTCAGCGGCAGGCCTCCACTCGACGTCGGAATTCCCGCTGACGGGGCAGGCTTGTTCCCTATCCGGACGCTGTAAGAGTCGGCGTCTGCAAGGCGCCGTTCAGTCCAGGTGGTGACGTCACGCCCTGTGAGGTGTTCCTCGCCGCCGGCCATCTGCACAACGAGTTCGAGATCCCCCCGAAGGAACACACGAAGTGCGTCCTTTGAGTCGATGATTCCGAAAGGCGGGATGCGGCTGAGGGAAACTCCAAAGGCATCCGTCACCTCATGAAGGACTTCGTGGGCCTCGGGTGCGGACGCCAGCAACTCCCAAACGGTGTCGATCAGTGCGTGCGGTGTGTCAGGGCCCAGAAGCACCACGGTTCCGTTCCGCACTACGCCGAACCAGTCACCCTGCTGATATCTGCTCAGCGAAAGGTGGTTACTGCTTGCCATCGGCGCCTTCCTCCTGCCCATCCCCTGCGATCTCGTCGGTGCCATTCACCCAGGCCCTGGGAAGAGTATCTTCTTCAACCTCGGACGCAACCTCGGGGCGCGGCGCAGTGGTGGCGATGCCGGCGTCGTTCAGGACGTTCTTGGCGTCCACGACGATGACGGTGACGTTGTCCCTGCCACCGCTTCTCAGGGCTGCCTGGATCAGTGCGTCCACGGCATCCTGCGGATGGGCAACGGTGCTAAGGATGCGGAACATGTGGTCATCGCCCAGCTCCCCGTTGAGACCGTCCGAGCAGATCATGATCCGGTCACCTTCCTGGATGGGAAGCAACCAGAAATCGGCCTCGGTTTCGTCGCCGGTACCCAGGGCGCGGGTAACAACGTGGCGGCGCGGGTGGACGGTAGCCTGCTCCGCTGTGATATCCCCGGAATCCACCAGTTCCTGCACCTCGGAGTGGTCAACGCTTACCTGTGCAAACTCCCCTTGGCTGAGGCGGTAAGTCCTGGAATCGCCGATGTTCATGACCAGCCAGTAGGGCAGGCCCATCTGCTCCACGACCACGACGCCGGACAGCGTAGTCCCGGCGCGCGCTCCCGTTGCGTTGCGGATGGCAGCGTCGGCCTTCAGCAAGCATGACTGAAGGTCGGCCGCTGAAGCGGTGCGCACGCCGGCCGACAATTCAGGGGCGCTGCCCAAAGCCCTGACGCACATGCCGCTGGCGATCTCGCCCGCCTCATGCCCGCCCATGCCGTCGGCAACGGCGAAGACGGGGTCTGACGCAATGAACGAGTCTTCGTTCAGTTCGCGGCGAAGCCCGCGGTCCGTTCCGTACCCGTAGCTGAGCCGAAAAGAGGATCCGCCTGCGGCGGGACCCGCCTCGGCGTTGGCGGGTGTGGCCGGCTGTGAATTCATGCTTGTCCTAGGTGGAAGGAACGGTCCCCAAAGTGAACGGTGGAACCGGGACGGACAAAGCTCGCTTCGCCCGGGTGGAGCCTGGTCTGGATGCCGTCAGGGGTGGTGACAGCACTGCCATTGGTGGAGTTACGGTCCGTGACCCAGACGCCGTCGCCATCAACGCGCAGGTGCAGATGCGTTTTGGAGATGGACCGACCGGGGTCTGACACGGGCAGCAGTTGTTCCACGGTTTCCCCGGGCTGGGGCGCCGGGTTCCGGCCGAGGAGGACAGACCCGCCCAACTGGACGTCCTGGCCGTCATCGATCCGAATCCGCAGGACGGCCTGGGCACGGGCTGCCCCGGGGCGCATCTGGGTGCGCTCCACGTCGTCGTCCGGATGGGCGGCGGCCGCGGGTAACTGCTGTGGTGCGACCACGGCGGGGCTCGATGACGCTGGTGCGATCGGTGCTGCTGGTGCGTGCGCTGCTGGTGTGCGGGGTGCCGGCGTGAAGGGCGCTGTGGGTGGGCGCCACTGGTTCGGATCATGCGAAGGCTGGCCAGCCGGTGCCGCAGGAGTGGCCTGCGCCGGAGCCGGCAGTGGATTCGCGCTCGGACGCGCGCCCTGTGAGGGCCCGGAAGGGACCGGGGAAGCGACGGGCTGAACCGGAGGGAGGTCCATCGGGGCGAAACTGTAGGGACCTTGGATGCCACCCGTGGTCACCGGATTGCGACCGGCGTTCACATCGAACACCAAGGACTTTGCCACTTTGTCCTGCCAGCCACGCAGCTTGCCATTGGTGTCCCAGGCGTTGGATACGACTACAAGGAAAGCCCAAACTACACCGAGGAACATCAGCGGCAGGGCGATCCACAACACCAGTCCGATCTGTCCAAGCGCCGAGAAGATGACGGCAACAATGGACCCCAGCAGCAAGAGGCCGCCAGTAAGGATCCCCCGAACAAAAACAACACCAGCGCCTGGCGCATAGCCATCAGAATCCGCACTGCGGATGCCCATGAGCTGGTTGCCGATGGTATTTCCTGACTTCGCCTCCAGACCGAGAAGGACAAAGGTGTACACCACGGTCACGCCTAAACCGATGCTCCCCAGGAGAACCAACAGGCCAGTGTCATAGACAATGAAGCCGTTCCGGCGGGTCTGCGTGATGCCAGCGATTCCCAGAGCGAACGTGGTGGCAAGCACGGCAAAGGGTCCCAGCCAGTCCAGCACAGCTGCACCCAGGCGTTTCCCGGCAGAGGCGGGCGCCAATTCGAGCTTGGTGATCATTGTGGTCCCTCCCCCTGGCCCAGGCATACGGTCCGGCATGGTTTTTCCTCCGTGCTGCATCGGCGACGCCGGAGCCGACACTACCGAGATACTACCGGGATCGGAGAAGCCGTGCCGGTTGGCGAACTCCAACGCCGCCTTCTGGGCATGGTTGATGTTGCCTTCCTTGCGGGCACCACGGTTATTCAGGGGTGAACCGCACTGCGTGCAGAACGTCGCGCCCGGGCGAACCGGATGCCGGCAAGCCGGACAAAGTTCTGTCTCATTGCTCATCGGTGGTGTCCTTCTTGAACGGCAATGTGAAGCGGCGCTTCGCAGGATCGGTGGTGCCCTGTTGACGGCGACGAAGGGCCGCGCGGCCATCGGACAGCAACGAGCGCGGCGAGAACCGTGCCTGCTGCCGTTTCCAGAAGCCGACGCTTCCCGTAATGTCCGTCAGCGATGTATCAACGATCTCCCAGTACTCCTTGACCTGGTCCTCACTGGGCTGGCCCGCGCCGAACACAGCGGCGTCCGCCCGGTGGGCAAGCAGGGTGGTGGTAGTTCCTGTAGTGGGGAACGCGTCAGCAATGACCGAGGCCGACTCGCGCCTAGTGGACTTGGTGTCAATCGAGGCACCCATATCGGTGACCAGGCTCAGCACTTCGTTCCATCCGGCGCCAACCCGCTGGGCCGGGTGGCCATCACGGAAACGGGCCTTCCGGCGTCGTGATTTCAGCAGGAGAATCAGCAGCAGCGGCAAGGCGAGTATCCCCAACGGAATCAGTGCCACGCCAATAGCCGCGAGCAGCGGACCCCAGAAAAGCCACGGGTTGTTTTTCTTCTCGTCTGCGTCCAGGGCATCCGGGGTGGAATCCGGCGGCAGGTCAGCGGGCTCCTGCGGCGGGGGCGGCGGCTGCAGTACCTGCGGCTTGGGTTTGGACTTGTTTTCCGGGTCCGGCGGGATGGGCACATTGTCCTTGGGCGGGGTGGGATCGAAGGCAACCCATCCCACGCGGTCAAACGCCACCTCAACCCAGGCGTGGACGTCCTTGCCCGTGATCTTGATATCCCCGGCGCCGTTCTCAGGGCTCTTCGGGTCAGGATAGAACCCCATGACCACGCGGGAAGGAATACCAAGGTGGCGGAGCATGAGGGACATGGACACGGCGTATTGCTCGTCGTCCCCCAGCATCTGCTTGGCCGAGAGCATGTTGCGGACGCGCGCAGCACTGTGGCCGGGAAGGCTCGGGAGCTGCCCTTCGGCCACAAGGCCATTGCTGAAAGCACCGCTCTTCTGGAAATGTGCCTCAATCTGCCGGACACGGTCAATGGCAGTCGGTGCATCCGCGGAAATCTGGTTCGCCTGGGAAGCCACGATCGGTGGCACTTCCTCCGCTTCCGGCAACGTGAGCTTCGCGAAGTCGTACTGCGTGAGCTGGCCGTGCTCCAGCGTCCCGGGGTCCGAGACCTGCACGGTGTAGTTCTCGCCCTTGGACAGGCCCTTGGTGGTCACGGCCGTGTCCGTGCCGGCGTTGAAGTAGAGCCCGGAAGCGGCCCCCGAAGTGTCCGCGAAACTCATACCCGTGGTGTGCCGGCCACCAGGCACGAAGTAGCCTTGGTAATCCTCCACGGTGATGTCCAGTGTGTAGTTGGTGCCCTCCACCGGGCTCCCGGAATCGGCCAGGGTGTTCAGCGACCGGGCATCGCCCACCTTGCTGAAGTTGCCTGAGCTGTTGGGATCCATGGTGTAGTTCAGGCCGTTGAAGGCGTCCAGTGCAGCCAGCCGTACCCGGGCATCCTTGGGCAGTCCCTTGACCGTAAACAGCGTGCTGTCCTTCTCATCCTTGACGAAGCTGCGGAAGCTCGCCAGCGGCGTGATGTAGTCCCGAGGGTCGAACGGCGGAACGATCGTGTTGCGGAGCACCTTTCGGTCATCGCTCGCGGTTACCAACGGCGAGGCAATCGCGGTAACGCCCACCGCTACAGCGATCACGGCTGCAGCAGTCCCCAGGCGGCGGAGCTGGCCGCGGCGGGCTGTGGCGGCGTCGGAACCAGGCCTGTTGGCCGAAACGGCCTTGGTACTGTTCCGCCGGAGCACGTCACGGCGGAACGTCGCCCACACAATGGACACAATGGTCAGCGAGACGCCGCGCTCCACATTGAGGAAACCCGCGCTGGTACTGAAAGCGATGCCCGTGACAAAGAGGACCAGCACCGGCAGCAACGGCCAGTACGGGCTCTTCAAACGCCACGTCAGCAGACCAGCGGCCAGGGCGGTCACCAGTGAACTGAGGAACGGCACAATGAGCATGCCATTCGCTGTGCCCACAGGAACGCCCACGGTGAGCATGTCCTTCCAGGCAAACACGACGCCCAGCAGGAGCGTACGCAAGGAGTCGAGGCTGGGCAGGAATCCGAAGACAGCCGAATCCGGCACGGCCAATGCCGAGCCAAACACCATGTAAGCGCCGAAGGTCACGGCAGCCGTGATGAGCAGTCCCAAGTGGAAGCGCACGTTGAGGACAGCGATGCCCAGCCCCAGCAGCACACCACCCAGACCTGCGATGAGGTAATGGGCGTCTCCCCCGAAGCTAAGGGTGAAACCGAGGACGCCAAGGAACAGCAGCACCAGGAGCGCCCCACAGTCGACGGCGAAATGCCAGGCTGGCCTGCCGTCGTCGAATATCGACCCTCCGGCGCCGCGGGCGGCGGACCGGGTTGCCTTAGCTGCGCGGGGACGCACCCGGAGATGGGGAGCGGTGCTCATGCTGCCGCCTTTCGAAGAACTATGGCGAGATCGTCCAGGTCGCCGACTGTGAGGACCGTCAGGTCCGCGATGTTGGCCCTCGACGGCGCCGCTCCGGGTTGGACACGGACCGCCAGGCTCCGCACACCCGGGGGAACGGACGAGGCCGCGGAGCGCAGTTGCGTGGCTGTCACGTGGCTGCCCACTACGAAGAACACCACGGAGGCGTTGGGGACAGTGTCCGAAAGGGTGCGGGCGAGGTCGACGGCGGTCTTCCGCATGGGTGCCCCGACAATGCGGGTCATGTCGTCCAGCAAGTTCCGGCCGGTTTCGCAGCGGAGCGGCCCCTTCTGGGTCAGGACATCCAACTCACGCTGCTCGCGGATGGCCTGCCTGCCAATGGAAGCGGCCACAGAAATGGCCATTTCGAACTCAGGCCCGGAGTCATACTCGTCCGTGTTGATGGAGAGCGAGATGGCCAGGTGCGCGCGCCGGGTCTCCTCAAACTGGCGAACCATGAGCTTATTGGTGCGGGCCGTGGTCTTCCAGTGGATGTGCCGCCGATCGTCCCCGGGAACGTAATCGCGCAAAGCATGGAAGGAGACATCCGCGCTGGACAACTCCGTGGTGGGCATGCCCTCAAGGTCGCGAATGAAACCTGCGGCCGAGCTCCCCAGCGATACGGTCCGGGGGTGCACGAACAGGTCCACCGGGTCGGTCCACATCACGCGGCGCCGCAGCAGGTGGAGTGGGTCGGCGCGAACAGAGCGGACCGGACCCACGACAATCACTGCACGCCGGGCCGTAGGGATGGTAAAGAGATCCTCGTGCACCTGTGCCGGCTTCATGCGGGGCAAATGGAAAACGGCCGTGTTGGAACCCACAGGCAGCTCCAACGCTGCAGGCAGCAACGGCCTCGTGGACACGTTGGACACGGCAATGCTGCCCACAGCGTCGTCCCCCACAGCCACCCGTGTGCGGGCGAGGTCCAGAACCACGCCGTAGGCCGAGCGGCCCACGATGAAGCCGATGGCAAGGAGGAACAGCAGGAACGCCACCATGGCAGCTGACTTGGCTTCCTGCCAACCCCACGCCTGTCCCGCCCACCAGAGCCCGATGGAGGCAGCCAACACTACCCAGCCGAGCAGGCTCACTACCGCGAGGACGGGCCACACGTACTTCAGCCAGACAGCCCTGACCTTGTTCCACCCTGGCGCAAGGAAGTCGCCTGCGGTTCCGGCTGCTTCCGACCATACGGCTGCCGGGTGGAGCTTGCTGGTTTTGCCGCGTTGGCTTGACCGGCCGGGGCGCTTGCCCGGCTCGTTGCCAGGGCCGCGCAGGGAACGCATCTTGCCGCC
Organism: Paenarthrobacter sp. TA1.8; assembly: GCF_048595705.1. NCBI lineage: Bacteria > Bacillati > Actinomycetota > Actinomycetes > Micrococcales > Micrococcaceae > Paenarthrobacter > Paenarthrobacter sp. TA1.8. Next base: position 1,554,809 of record NZ_CP184287.1, on the reverse strand, counting down.
AACAGCGGACGTAGCGCGTTTCAACGAGTCAGCAGCCCTGTTCAGGGGTGTGCTGGAGGACATGTCTGGGCCTTTGTTCGAGCTGGGTGCGGTGGGGAGTAGTGTTTAGGCGCTCGCGCGTTGCTGCGGGGCCGCGACGTCAGCGAGGACGCGGTTGAGCACCACCTCGGGTGTTGCGCCGGAGAATTCGGCTTCGGGGTCCATCACCAAACGGTGCGTCCACACCACTGGGGCGAGCTCCTTGATGTCATCCGGCAGAACGAAGTTGCGGCTCTGGCTGGCGGCCCACACCTTCGCAGCGCGGACCATGGCCAAAGCGCCACGAACAGAAACACCAAGCCGCGTTTCAGAGGCATTGCGGGTCTCTTCGCAGAGGCGGGAAATGTACTCGAGCACCGCGGTGTCCACGTGGGTGGTGGCTGCCAGATCTGCCATGTCCGCTACGGCCTGAGTGGTGATCAACGCGCTGAGGTCCTTCGAACGGTCCTTCAGGTTGGCCCCGCCCAGCAGCCGGACGGTGGAAGCGTGATCCGGGTAGCCGATGGAGGTTTTAATCAGGAAGCGGTCGAGCTGGGCCTCGGGCAGGCGGTAGGTGCCGGCCTGTTCGATGGGGTTCTGGGTTGCCAGGACCATGAACGGGCGGCCGGCCTCGTACGTAGTGCCGTCCACGGTTACGCGGGATTCCTCCATGACTTCCAACAACGCGGACTGCGTCTTAGGAGAAGCACGGTTGATCTCGTCAGCCAGGACGATGTTGTTGAACACCGGGCCCTTGTGGAATTCGAACTTCTGGGTCTTTTGATCGTATATGGTCACACCCGTCACGTCAGACGGCAGGAGGTCAGGCGTGAACTGGATGCGGTTATGCGAACCCTGGACCGTCGCGGCCAAGGCACGGGCGAGGGAGGTCTTACCCGTACCCGGCGCGTCTTCAAACAGGACATGGCCTTCGGCCATCATCGCCGTGAACGTCAGCCGGATGACGTGTTCCTTGCCCAACACGGCCTTGCCCACGTTGGCAACGAGCTTCTCGAACGTTTCTGCAAACCACGCGGCCTGCTCGTTTGTCATGGTCATCGGTTGATCCTGTTCCTTGGGTAGGTGTGCGAATGGAGTTGTTGAACGGCCTGTCGGAGCATCAGCAGCCACCGGGCTCATTGCCAAAGCGGTCCACCGTTATGGCCTTGACGAACCATCCGGGGTGGCTTCCCTCCGTGACTCGATACCACTTGGTGCTCCCGCCGTAAATGTTCTTTGTGCAGTCGATCTTGAGGCGTCCTTCAGAGCGGGAGACCCAGCCAACTCCACATGTCGGCCCGCTTGGGTTGTAGGTATCCGGCTGGTTCGGTTTACCCGGGCATGTGTTGTTGTGCGCCTGAATCGTTGTGGACGGAGGCGGTGGGGGCGGGGGTGGCGTGGGGTCGTCGCCACTTGTCGCGTTGACTTGGCCGCTATGTGCGCCAGCCACTACTGTGAAGGCCCGGACGTTGAGCTTCCTTGTCTTGTCCCACCCGCCACCTGCGGCGTCGAAGCTTGTTGCCTTGCCCACGCTGGTCCAGCCGCCGCCGTCGAGATTGACCTCGTAGTGGTCCAGGGCGCGGCCATTCATGTTCGGTGGATTCCAGTTCCAGTGCACCTGACCGTCGCCCTTGGCGGACTTTCCGCCCGAGACATTCGGCGCATTTGGGGGCGCATAGGGGTTACCTGTGCCGATCGCCTTCGCATCGCCGGCCATGCCGTTCTTCACCGAAGTGGCGATGATATTGACCACCACGTCGGTTCCATTAGGCTGCCCACCGATGATTCCGCCTCCGCGGGCAATCTGCCCGGAACCATGAGCGGTCTGCCAGCGGTAAGTGATCTCATTGTCCTGTGAGCCGTTCCGCTCGGCTGCAGTAAGCGGCGTGAAGGCAACCTCGAGCCGACCAGAGTCGCCGGTCGCTTTTACGGATCCACTCCCCACCATCCCGGGCTTGCCTGCAGCCCGGATTGGGGCCGACTGTTGGCTGACACCACTGACGCCGGCCTTGTTTGTGGCTGACACCGTGAATGAGTAGTCCGCTTCGGAGTTCGCCACGGTGACGTTCTGCGAGGTGGCCCCCACAGATTGGGTAGCTACGACGGCGCCGCCCATGTACGTGGTCAACGTGTAGGCGGACACAGCGTCACCGTTGTTGTTCGGTGCTGCCCAGCTGACCTGCAACTGGCTCTGCGTTCCCACGGATCCGGCACCCGCAACTGAAGGAGCCGCAGGGGTCGCCGGCACTCCAGCAGGAGTTTCGGCAGCAGAGTAAGTACTCCATTCCGAGGGCTCCTTGGCGTCATTCCTGGCCAGGACCCGGACCTTGTAGGCCACGCCATTGGTCAGACCGGTCCAAACATGGCTGTTGGCCGTGAGGTTCTGGATCTGAGGGTTCTGGCCCGCAGGCGCAGGCGAGATCTCAAGGTCGTAGGACTTGATGGGCGAGCCCTTGCTTGCGGGAGGAACCCACGCCACGGACAGCTGCTTGTCGCCGAACTTCAGCGTGGGTGCAATCGGGGTGTCGGGCTTGACGTCCGGACGGACCTCGGCCGACACCGGAGATCGCTCGGATTCATCGATCGCATTCGTGGCAGTGACTGCAAAGTGGTACTTCACATTGTTGGTCAATCCGGTCAACGTACAGGTATTCGCGGGGCAGTCCTGCTTAAAGCCGTTCTCGCCGTAAACCGTGTACTTGTTGATCGGCGAGCCACGATCAGCCGGCGCGTTCCATGTGAGCAGGGCGGTTTGGTCGCCCACGGACTGTGCAAGCGGCGTGGTTGGTGCTGCCGGCTTGTCCTTGACGGTCAAACGGATGCGGGCAGTGGCGTACCGGGAGATCTCGCCGGTCTTATCCTCCACCGTGTATGCAACCACCATGGTTCCGGTGAATCCGCTTGCGGGTGTGACGGTCACGCTGTCCCCGCCGGCTTCAGCCGTTCCCTGGCCCGTTTCGGTGACGGCTGAAGCGATTTTCAGTGGTGTCTCCGGGAATGGGTTGGAATCATTTGCCAACACGTTGACCGTCACGGGCTTTCCGGATTGGGCATCCGGCTCAGCATCGTCATTGGCTACCGGTTTTGGCCGGTTGGAGGCCGACAGGGACAACTTGTACGTTGCGACAGCTTCGAGCCCGCGGCGGTCTTTTGCTTTCACCTGGACGGTGCCCGACTGCCCAATCTGCACGGAATCATCCGCGGAGACCTTGAGTGTCTTGCCCTCCACGTTCACCTTGAAGCCGCCCTGGGCTGCGCCCACCAGCTCGTAGCTCATGTTTTGCACGTCATCCTGGTCCGGATCCGACGTCAGCTTCTCCAGGTCGAGGCTTGCGGAATCGCCCTTGGGAACTTCCACGTCGCTGCCCAGCAGAACCGGCGGGTTGTTCTTATTGGGGTCGGGCAGCACTTTGGTTCGGATGCTGAGCGTCGACTTCAGACCGTTGGGATCGTCCGGGCCTGTTCCATCAGTGACTTCAAAACTGATGGATCCGGGGCCGACGTACTCTGCACCTGCCGTGTATTTCAGGGCAGTGCCACCGTTGGCCACGGGGTCGCTGCCGTCGGCACCGATGAGCTTGATGCGGTCAGTCTGGGTCAGGCGGGGTGAGCGTCCTTCACGGACCTTGACCCACTCCGACAGGTTCACCGTGACGGACTGGCCTGAGACGAGTTCAACTACCTCGTCCTTGGCGAGCGTGGGAACCTGCTGGCCAATACCGGGAACCCAAATGATGGCCGTGGACTTCTGTCCGTCCACGTCCTCCACGGTGTAGGGCACCAATTGCGGCTGCTCGGTGAGGTCAACAATGACGTTGCCCTCGGGACCGGGACGCGCGGTTTCCAAACCGGTAGCGACCTTGAGGTTCTCCCCCACCCCGTCCGGATCTTCGTCGTTCTTCAGGACAGGAACATCCACGGCCGTTTTGCCGAGCGTTTGTGCCGAGGTCACGCGGTCATCGCGGGCAATCGGCGCCTGCAACGGCAGGTCGTTCTGGACTACCACCCGGATACTGGCCTGTCCTACGGCATCGCGGTCGTCGGCAACGGAATAACGAACGTTGACGGTGCCCTCCGCAGCGGGAGCGGTTACCAGAATCCGGCCACTGGTCTGGCTGACCTTGGCGTCGAGGCCTGCGTCAGCTTCGATGCTGTCCGTCAGGATACGGATGATGTCACCATCGGGATCGGTATCGTTGGCGGTCGCGTCCACAGCGATCTGGCGGCCAGGGCGTACCTTGACTTCGTCATCGACGGGAGCTGGTTTCTGGTTGTCCTCGCCACGCGGCGCGACGCCCACCGTCACCGTTCCGGTGTTGACCGCACCTTGGCGGTCGATCACCTTGTACCGGAACGTGTCGGTACCGGCGCCGTCACCGGCGGCGACGAAATCAATGAAGCTGCTGCCCGCCGTCGCGGTTCCCATGGTGGGTGTGCTGTCGATGCCGGTGAGCTGTACCGAGTCGCCGTCGGGGTCTATGCCGTCCAGCGGAACCGGGATCCGGACGCTGCCGCCCGCCACAACGCGTGCCGTCAGGTTTTGCGGCTGCGGACGCGAATTCTGGGTACCTTCCAGCGGAAGGATGTGGATGGTGACTGCCGCGGCGCTCTTCTGCCCCTGCGGATCCACCGCGTTGTAAATGGCCCGCACGGTTTTGGGCGTGGGTCCGGCAATAAAACGCAGGGTCTTCTCGGAGATGAACGCTTTGCCGTCCTCTTCCGGGATGCTCTGCGCCAGCACCGGATCCACGGACAGTTCCTCACCCTGCGGGTGGGTGTCGTTGTCCAGGACCGGAATGGTCACGACGTCGTTCACGCGGACATTGACTTCGTCGGGTTTTGGCTGGGGAGCCTCGACGACGGCGGGAGCCGGCACCGGGACAACGCCCACTGTGCCGGTGGCAGACGCGCGGCCGTTCGACATCGTGTAGCTGAAGACGAATGGTTCCTTGGCTCCGAGAACGTCGGTAACGCGAAGGACGCTGTGGTCGATCACGCTCACGGATGCCGAGGAGCTGTCGGGGACGGTGACGGATTGGAGAACCAACACGCCGCCCGAAGGATCGGAGTCGTTGGCCAGCGGATCAACCAGCACGCTGCCACCCACCGGGAGCAGTGCGACGTCGTGGACTGCGACGGGAGCTCCGGCATCCTTGCCGGACTCGACGTCCACACGGATCAGCCCTTGGCTGCTCTGGGGGCCATTGCTGGCGATGTAGGTCAAGTAGATCGGGCCAGGGGTGGTGCTCCGGAACGTGAACGTGCCGCCGTCGGTTACGGGGCCGAGCTCAGCGGGGCCTGCGGCCTCAACATGAGCAACACGTAGGGCGCCGCCGTTGGGGTCCACATCGTTCTTCAACGGCGCGATGACCAGGTCCTGGCCCACCACTGCGGTGACGTGGTCAGCGTTGACCACGGGTGCGAGGGCACCCGGCGGCTGCACGTTGACCACGATGCGGCCGGTGGTGGTGGCCCGGCCGTCCCACACTGTGATGGTGACGTTCTTCTTGCCCGGTGCTGCGCCGGAATCCTGGTACGTCAGGAGACCGTCGCGGCGTACCTTCACCTGGTCCTGGTCGTTGTCAGACTTTGCATCCAGCAGGACGAGATCATCGCCGTCGGGGTCCATCCAGTCGGTCAGGATGTTCTGGCTGACGGACTTGCCCTGTTCCACCAGCATGGTGGTGGGCTCGCCTCGCTTGAAGGACGGGGGTTTGTTCTCTTCCGGAGCCACTACCCGAAGTGTGACCTTGCCGCCGGCGGACAAGTCGCGGCCATCGGCGGCGTTATAGTCGAAGACTTCCGTGCCCGGTTTCGCATCTGCCGGGACCTTGATCTGGAAGGCGGATCCTCCGTAGATGTTTTCCAGGGCACCCATCTTGGGGCCGTTGGCGCCCACCGACGCGGTGAGGACATCGCCGTCGGGATCTGAATCGTTGTCCAGCACGCTCAGGATGGAAGTCCGGCCCGGTCGGACACCGAACTCGTCCGGTTTGGTCTCGGGCGGACGGTTGGGCTTGGTGCGGTCCGGGAGGACGTTGATGGTGTTGTTGTCCGCTGACTCCTGGTCCTGGTCGTCAGACTGGTTTTTGGGCGGGACAACGTCGTCCCAGTTGTTCACCAGCTGCATGTTCTGGTTGACCAGCCACACGCTGCCCGAGTTCACGTCGTTGAGGACAACCAGGTCCCTGTTGACGCGGAAAACGTAGCTTGGGGAGGCACTGGCTTTGGGAACGTCGTTTTTCTTGTCGTCGGCGTCGTTGTCGCAGTCGCGGACGTACTTGTTGGCGCCGGACCACGCTGAGTGGACACACTTGCTGACCTGAACCGGAGCTGCGGGGACGCCTTCACCGTCAGCATTCACGGTTGCGGCTGTGGACCCGTCCAAGGGCTGCTTCAGCAGGGCCTTTCGTGTGGCAATGGCGACGTAGCTGCTGTCTTCACTGCTCTGCTGGAGCTTGGCTTCGCGGGCATCCTGAAGTTGCAGCTTGCGGCCGCCAGGCAGGAAGAGGTTGCCGGAGGCGGCGTCAAGGACCACGGGCTTATCGCCCACCACGGCCAGTTGAAGGTCGCCGGCGCCCTTGAGCTCGTCCACCTTGCTGACCTGTGAGTCAGTGCGTTCCCCGTTAGGGTCCACCGTGGTGACTATGATTTCGCCCTTACCCGGGTCTGCTGTGTAGATCCGGTTGTCGGATCCCACGGCAGAGACCATGCCCGGGGAACCTGTCAGTACGGGTTCGGTTCCTTCTTCGTCGAAGCCGTTGACGGTGGAGGGAGACAGTGCCCACACTTTCCCCCGGGCGGGGTCGGTCACCGAGAGAACGGTGGAGCCATAGCTGACTTGCGACGACGACGGCAACTGCTTATCGCCACCCAGCTTCAGGTTTGCTGCCGATACCTGGTTGATGGTTGAGCCGGATTCGTCGTCCACGAAGACGTTGCCATCATGCTGCAGCACATCAAAGGTAGTGGTACCGGGGGTGACGGCACCATCCAGCACGCGGGACGGATAGTTCAACCGGCCCACAGCGTTCTTGGTTTTGCTCACGACCCACACGCCGCCGTCATTCAAGTCCACCTCGGTGGTCTTGAACCCTGGGTACAGAATCGCCCCGGTGATCAGCAAAGCGCCCGCCGCGGTAGCGGCAGTTCCCGCTATGAATTTCTTGTTTTGACGCTTTTTCAGCCCCAGCTTGCCGAAGAAAGTTGTCACAGCCCCAGAATTCCCTTTGTGTTCAGCCGCCCCCCAGTGGCTTCCAAGCCAACCGGCAGATGCCGGCGGCCGTACATTTCGCAGTACCCCCATGCGGCGGCGGAAATTTCAGTCCCTAAGACTATCCCACGCGCCCCACGGCCGACCAAGGAAACCCGAGACCGGGCTATCCATTGGCTTTGACAGCGTACTGTCTCCCTGCTCCGGGGCGCGATGGGGACAACTGCCCGGCGCCCCGGCGTCGGTTGAGTCAGCATTGCGGAATCTGATGGGGTCCGGGGTCTCCCAAGGTGGTGTTGCCTTGGGCGATGAAACGGCCTGCATTAGCGCCGCTGGTCAGGCGGTACCAGGCCGCATAGTTCAAGTACGGGGTGCTGCGGTTGATGTAACAGTTAACCGTGAATGTGCCATTGGACTCGTACTGCCATGGGGCTCCATAGACCACGCCATCGCAGCGGTGCCCCGGAGTGTTGGGGTCCCAGGACGTCTGACCGGATGGCGCGGTGTCCGTGCACGTACGGAAGCTGCCGGATGGCAAGGTCGCATCCCAGGAGGTCTTCTGCGGCCCGCTCTGAGCACTTGCGGTAGCCACGCCTCCGCCTTGGCCTATGGAGTTGAACGTCTGGACCTCAATGGTGCGGGTCTGGTTGTAGCCACCGGTGTTGACTACCCGGCTGCCGGACGCCGATGCAGTGATCCAGCCGTCCGTTTCACCGTCACTGATCCTGATCTTGGTGACGGCGACGTCGTTGCTGCCCGTGGACGGTGAGGACCAGCTCAGGGTCAACGTGGTCTGGTTTTGCCCGCCGTTGGCACCGGAAGCGGACGGCGTACCAGGCGACCCGTACGGCGTGGTTGTTGCCGGTGCGCTGGCATTGGAACTTGGCGCCACGGAGGACACGGCCGTGACCGTGATGGAGGTAGCCTGCCCATTGGCGAAACCACCCACCGTTTGCCCGGGCGTGATGGGACCGGACTGGCCGGTACTCGCCAGGTAGCGGTAGCTGACTTCGCTCTGCGTGGATCCGTTTCGTTGCTTGTCGTCAAGGACCGCAAAGTTGATGGTGACTGCCCGGCCCGCTCCCCCGGTATTTGCCGGTGTCGCTGTGACGTTGTTAACGGTGCCGAGCTTGCCTGTGGCACGGCGAGGGGCTGAGGCGGCACTGACGCCACCCTTCCCGGCCTTGTTCTCAGCTTGCACTGTGAACGTGTAGCCGGCTTCGGCGTTCTGGGCGGTAAAGGTGGCTGACCGGACGTTTCCCGGGATTGTTTGGGTCTGGGGCACGCCGTTTCCACCGCTCATGGTGACGTAGTACGTCTTGATGGGATCACCATTGATATCGGGTTCGGCCCAATCCGCGCGGATCTGGTTACTTGTTCCCACGGACTCCACCACAGCGGTGGTGGGGGCAGCCGGGGCCGCCGGAAGACCAGCGGGGTTGTCCTCAAGGGAGTACATGCCCCAATCCGACGGCCCGAGCTCGTTGACAGCCTGGGCACGAACCTTGTACTTCACTCCATTGCTGAGCCCGGGCCATGTGTAGCTCAGTCCGGTGACCTCGTTCTTAACGGCTATGCCGTTGGCCGGAGGCGGCGAGATCTCCAGGTTGTAGTGCTTCACAGGAGAGCCCTCGGTCTTCGCAGGGGTCCACGTAATAGCCATGCTCTTGTCCCCGGCTTTGACCCCGGGCGCTTCCGGCGGCGACGGCTTCTCGTCCGGGCGGATCTCATTGGACGCGATTGACGCAGGCGAGTCTCCCACCTCATTGGTGGCGAATACCGTGAACACGTACTTCACGTTGTTGGTCAGTCCCGAGAGCGTGCAGGTAGTGGTGGGACACGCCTGCTCAAAGCCGGCCGCCTTCACCGTGTACTTGGTGATGGCTGCGCCATTGTCCGACGGCGGTGCCCACTTGAGCACCGCGGTGCGGCTGCGGACGTCGGTTGCTACGGGCGCCGACGGAGCGTCGGGCTTGTCCCGGACTGTGATCCGGACACGCCCGACGGCCTGCCTGGATGGGTCCTTGGTCTTGTCCAGCACTGTGTACCGCACCACCATGACGCCTTTGAAGCTGTCAGCAGGGGTCACTGTGACCGAATCACCGGAGACCGTCGGTTGACCAGCCGCAGAGCCTGTTTCCACGGCGGCGCTCTCGATGGTCAGCGGTGAGTCATTGAAGGGGTTGAAGTCGTTGGCCAGCACATTGATGGTCTCGGACCGTCCGGCGTTGGCTTTCTCAACAGCATCATCGTTGGCTGCAGGACGCGGCCTGTTGGACGAGACAACCGTTGCCGTCACTGTGGCACGAACAGCGTCAGAGCGGCCGTCCGTGACCTTTAGCGGGAAAGTGCCCACAACGCCCGGATTAGCAGAAAGGTCGGGGGTGACTTTGAGGACGGTTCCCTCCACCTTGGTTTGGAAGCCCGCGGGTTGCTGTCCGTCGAGCTCAAACTTGAGGTTTCCCTGATCCCGTTCGTCCACATCCTTCGCGAGGTTTGCCAGTTCCAAGTCCGTGGTTTCCCCCTTGGGTGCCTCGATCGAAGCGCCGCTGAAAGTGGGGATGTGGTTCGCGTTGGGGTCCGGGATCACCTTGGTGATGATGGTCAACGTGGACTTCAGCCCCTCCGAGTCGTCCGGGCCCGATCCGTCAGTCACCTCGAAGGTGATGGACCCCGGGCCAACGTAGTCCGTCTGTGCCGCATACCGCAGAGCATTTCCGTCGCCCGAAATAACGTTGTTGGGATCGGCTCCCTGTACACGGATCTTGTCCGCCACCGTAAGCCGGGGTTGGCGCCCGTCCCGCACGCGGACGTATTCCTCGAGCGAAAGCGTAATTTCCTTGCCGGACATGACCTCAACGGGCTCGGTCTTGGCAAGCGTTGGATACTGCAGGCCTTGTCCGGGGACCCACATCACTGCTGTTGCTGACTGCCCATCCATGTCCGTCACGGTGTACGGAATCAGCTGGTCCTGGGGAGTAAGAGTCACCACAACGTTGCCGGCGGTCCCTACCCTGGCGTTCGGGGTCGCATCCGGCAACGTGATGGTCAGGTCTTCCGCAACGCCGTCCGGATCAGAGTCATTTTTCAGTACCGGGACGTCCACGGCGGTCTTGCCCAGCGTCTCAGCCAGGGTGATGCGATCGTCTACCGCAATCGGAACGTGGAGGGCCGCCGTCGGGCTTGTTTGAACCCTGACAACAGCGCTTGCTTCAGCCTTTTTGTCGTCCTGGATCCGGTAGCTGATGCTCTCGTTTCCGGCAACGCCGGGCGCCGTCAACAGGATCTTGCCGGTGGCAGCCTCAACCTGCAGTTCCGGATTGGCTTCGAAGGAATTCACCAGACCAAGGGGATCGCCGTCGGGATCCGAGTCGTTTTTCAACGCATCTACTGCAATCCGACGACCTGGCCGGACGTCAATTGCATCGTCCACGGCAATCGGCTTCTGATTGTTCGCTTCTGCCGGTGCGATGCCCACAATCACGGTGCCGGTGTTTTCGGCTCCGATTCGGTCCCGAACGCGATAGCTGAACGTGTCAGTCCCGGCAGAATTGGCGGCAGCAGTGAACTCCATGTATCCATCCCGCACCACGGCTGTGCCAAGTGCGGGCGCTTTGTCGACGCCAATGAGCTGCACCGAGTCGCCGTCGGCATCGATGCCGTCCAACGGTACGGGGATCTTGACGGTCATGCCCGCCACCACACGTGCGGTCAGGTTTCGCGGCTCGGGGCGGGTGTTCGTGGCGTCGTCCCTGGCGCGGATACGGATAGTGACTTGCTGCGAATCGGTCTGGCCCGACGCGTTGCTGACCTTGTAAATGGCATAGACGGTCTTGGGAACCTCGCCTGCGATGAAGCGCAGGGAATTGCCAGCGATGAAAGTCCTGCCGTCCGCGGCGTCGGGCTGTTGCGCCAGTGCGGGATCAAGGGTGAGCTCTCCGCCGTTGGGGTCCGAATCGTTCTCCAAGACCGGGATGGTCACAACGTCGCCGACGCGTACCGATACTTCGTCGGGCTTGGCCTGTGGGGCCTGCAGCTTGCTCGGCGCCGGCACCACCTGCACCGAGATGTCTCCCGTGGCCGACGCTTTGCCGTTCGAAATCGTGTACTTCAAGGACAATTGTCCGGTCGCATGGATGTCGGTGACCTTGACCACTGAATGGTCCAGAACCGCTACCGTGACCGGCAGGCCGTCCTCCGCAGTGACCGACTGGACAACCAGCACGCCGCCGGCCGGATCCGAATCATTGCCCAGCACGTCCACCACGGTGCTGCCGCCGCTGGGCAGAAGCGCGATGTCGCGGACCGCAACGGGAGCGCCGTCGTTATTTCCGGACACTACATCCACGCGCACAAGCTGCTGCGCACTCGCGGGGCCGTTGGTGACCATATAGGTGACGTAGTGAGGGCCGACAGTCGTGGAGTTAAAGGTAAACGTCTGCTGGTCCGGACCGATGACAGCCGTGGCTTGTTCGTCCGGCTGGGCCTGGGCCAGCCTCAGAGTGCCGCCTTGTGGATCAGTATCGTTTTTGAGTGGGGCGATCACCGTGTCCTGGCCTGCCACCGCCACCACGTGATCGGCGTTGGCGATGGGCGGCAGGGCACCAGGGGCACGAACGTCCACACTGATGCGCCCCTCAGTGCTCAGTGCGCCATCCGAAACCGTCACGGAAATGGTCTTCTTGCCCGGCCCTGCCCCGGAGTCCTGGAACGTCAGTAACCCGTCCGGCCGGATGCGTACTTGGTCGGCGGGATCGCTGCTGCTGGCAGCAACCGCGAAGATGTCATCGCCGTCGGGATCTATCCAGTCACTGAGGATGTACTGGTTGGCGATCTTCCCGGATTGCACCACCAAGGCGTTGTTCCTGTTGGGCTTCTGCTGGGGTGCGTTGTTCTCACCGGACGGCACGATCCGGAGGTCAACGTTCGCTGCGCCGGTTCCGCCACGGCCATCGTCCACGGAGTACTTGAAAGTCTCGGCCCCGGATTGCTCCGCAGGGACGGAGATCTGGAAACCCGTCCCGCCGTAGACAGGCGCCAACGCGCCCGACTTCACGGCTTGGTCAGCGGAGACCGTCAGGACATCGCCGTCGGAATCGGCGTCGTTGTCCAAAACCGGCAGGAGGGTCGTCTTTCCGGCGCGCACTCCAAAGGCGTCCGGCTTGGCCACAGGCGGGGTGTTGGGTTTGCTTCTGTCCGGCAGGACCGTCTGCTGGACGTCATCCGCGGAGTCCTTGTCGGCGTCGTCCGATGTCTGCTGGGGCGGGATAACGTCGTCCCAGTTGTTGACCAACTGCATGTTCTGGTTGACCATCCAGACGTTGCCGGAATTGACGTCGTTCAGAACCACAAGGTCGCGGTTTACGCGGAAAACGTACGACGGCGACGCACTCGCCTTGGGAACGTCGGCGCGGCGGTTGTCAGCCGCGTTGCTGCATTCGCGAATGTACTTGTTGGCACCGGACCATGCTCCGTAAGTGCAGGTGCCCAGCTGGACGGGCGCCGCGGGAACGCCTTCGCCGTCGGGCCGGACGGTTTTGGCTGTACCACCATCCAACGGCTGAAGCAGAAGGGCGTTGGTGGTGGCGATGGCCACGAAATCCGCGGCGGGTCCGCTTTGTTGGAGCTTCGCGTCCCGGGCGTCATCCAGGTGAACGGTTGCGCCGCCAGGGAGAACGATGTTTCCGGTAACTTCATTGAGCACAACGGCCTTGTCACCCACGGCGGTGAGCTGCAGGTCTCCGGCGCCCTTGAGGGCATCATCCTTGCGGACCTGCGAATCCACTGACCTGCCGTTGGCGTCCACTTTGGTTGCGGTCACGCTGCCGGACTCCGGATCCACAGTGTGAATGGTGTCGTCTGCGCCCACCACCGAAACAATTCCGGGCGATTGCTCGAACAGTGGCTCTGACTCGTCGCTGAAGCCGCCCACTGATCCGGGCGACAGTGCCCAGACCTTGCCTTTTGAGGGGTCGGTAACTGCCAGCACTTTGTGGCCGAAACTTACATCTGCGGAGCCGGGCAGTTTCTGGTCTCCGCCCAGGCGCATATTTGCGGCGCTGACCGGGTTGATGGTGGCACCTTCAGGGTCATCAATGAAGATGTCACCGGCCTGCTGGAGGATGTCGAAATCCTTGCTTGCCGGTGTCACTGCACCGTCCAGGGACTTGGAAGGGTAGTTGAGCCGGCCGGCGGCATTCTTGGACTTGCTGACCACCCAGACGCCGCCATCATTGAGGTCCACCTCAGTGGTCTTGAACCCCGGGTAGAGGATCGCGCCGGTCACCAGGACTGCGGCAGCAAGGGAAAATGCGGTTGCCGCAATGACCTTCCGCCGGCGATTCTTGGCACGGCGGTTTCCGGACCCGTCAGGCAGAGCCATCCACATTCCCCCACAATTTAGGCAGCCCGAGGCAGCCGCCGCCGACCCCCACGGCAAAATACGACACAAACAACGCTAAGACTACCGGGTTAATCCATCGTTTTGCTAAGTCGTGACGCAGTTCTCAGCAACCGCAGATATTTCCAACGCTCTCTCATATAACAGCCCTTAAGCCGGATCGCTCTCTTACTTTCCTGAAGAAAGTGAGATAGCGAACGGCTGAAGCCCGAGGGACGTGAGAGAGCGTGCGGCCCAGACGGGCTGTCAGCAGCTTGCCTAGTCCAGCACCAAACCCTTGCCGCGTCCGCGCGCGAGCATCACGGGATGGATCTCACCGAAGCCACGGACGTTCTCCGACTTCTGGGGAACCAGGACGAAGCGGTCATCCTGTCCAAGGGCGGCCGCAGTCATGGCGTCCACGAGAACCGTCCCGGGCTGCGCCAGCGTAGTCAGCCGTGCAGCCAGATTAACGGTGGGCCCGTAGATATCGCCAAGCCTGGAAAGGATTCGGCCCCACACCATGGATACACGGCATTGCGGCAGGATCTCATCCTCAGTGAAGGCCTGTGCCAGTGCCAAGGAAATCTCCGCTCCAGCAGCGGGGGTTTCAGCGATGTAGAGGACTTCGTCGCCCACGGTCTTGACCAGTCGTCCGCCACCCACGGAAATGATCTCGGCGCATTTGTTCTCAAAACGCTGCACCAACTGGGCGAGCGTTTTCTCGTTCATGCGGCGCGACAGGCTGGTGTAAGAGACAAGGTCAGCGAATCCCACGGCACGGGCCAAGGGCAACGGCGAATCGTCTTCGTCACCCTCCCGACCCTCCTCGCTGGCCTGCAGCCCCGCCTCCGCCCGAACGGCAAGCCGCTGAACGCCGGCGTTGAGCTGGCGGCGGTAGGAGTACACCAGGATCTCTTCGAGGGAATCGACCAAGGCAGGCAGCTGCCCGACCAACTGTTTTCGGGCCACGGCATCAGGGATTCCCTGTTCGGAAACCATGTCCTCCACCAAGGCTTCGATTTGCCACACCACCATGCGGTCCGTCATTTGGCCGATGGAACGGGTAACTGAGATCGCGGCTTCCTCCGTCAGGAGCCCTGCACGCACCAAGTCCAGGATGCTGGATAAGGCAGCTTGGTCGCGTTCAGTAAACGCCACGTCCTCGTCCCCAAAGTTAGGGAATCCCAGCGCGCGCCAGATTTTGCGTGCCGACAGGATGGACACGCCTGCACCGGCCGCAACTTCACGACGCCGGAGCTTTCGTTCTCCGCCAAGGAGCTTCGCCTCAAGCGCTTTAATAGCCAGACGCTCCGCGGACATCACGCCAGTGGGCGGACCTGTTTGCACCGACGCCGGAGCAGGCCCGACCTCAGTCTCCTCGTCGACGGAAGGTTCCGGTACGGCGTCGAACTCCTGGTCCAGGTCCTCGCCGGACTGCTGATCCTCAACGCTCATCTCTTCCACCTTCTCTCAACTCCCATGGCAATTCTTCAAAATCCCTCAGTACTTCACCCTCAAAAACCTCACCTTGCGGGAGTTCGTCCATCGCGTCAAGAATGAATCCCCGGAACTTCCCCACTTCGGGGACATCGGCCAGGACGGCTATTCCGGAGTGCCCGGTATCCAAGGATATATTCCCTGAGTGCAATGCCCGTTGGAGCATGCTTTGCTGGACACCAACGTTGCTGACGGCCATCAGCGATACCTGCCAATCACTCCGCCGAAACATTCCGTTCCTGGCAAGTACACGCCTGCTCGTCAGGACGTACTTGATCGACCGCCACCGCAACACACGCTTGAGGCTGTACGCGGCGAGGAACCACCCCGCGAGCACAACAACGGTCCCCACTAGCCAAGGCGTCCATTCGGCAGTGATGAACGGCACCAGGCGCTGGGGGTTTTCCCTGACGATCCAGGCACAGGCAAAACCCGTCAGGGCGGGTACCACGATGAAGGCCAGCACCGGAAAGAAGAGCGAACGGCCCTGTTGGCGCGTAATCGTGATGACCTGCTCCCCCGGAAGTAACTCTTTACGCATAACCGCTTTCTGTGGCGCGCAAGTGCACCACATCTCCGGCTGTCACTACGTGCTCCCTGCCGCCGTGGTCAACCACCAACAACGAGCCATGCTCGTCCAGGCGCGAGGCGTGGCCCACGAGTTCGTGGTCCCCAGGCAAGTGAGCGCGCACTTCCCGGCCCAACGTCACCATGGCCGACTCGACGCGCTTGTGCAGGGACGGGCCGCCTACCAAACCGGCCGCAGGATCTCCCTCGGAGTTGCAGAAACTGCGGTACAACCTGGCAAAGCGGGAAAGGTAGCTTTTCAGCAGCGCGGTGCGGTCCGTCGTCGTGGCCCCTTCGAGGGCAAGCGAGGTCGCTGTGGGAACCGGAAGTTCCTCCTCGGCCAAGGACACGTTGAGGCCAACACCCAAGATGACAGCCGGAACGGAGCCATCGCCCAGCGGAGTCATCTGGGCCAGGATGCCAGCCACCTTCCGCCCGTTGACCAGCACGTCATTGGGCCACTTGATCTCCGCGGTGATTCCGGCGGTTTCCTGCAGGGCCTCACGCAGGGCTACTGCAGCAAGGAGCGACAGCCAGGAGTAGCTCTGCGTCGGGACCGGCATTCCTTCTGCCGTAACGGGGCGCAGCACCATGGAAACGGACACCGCCGACCGCTCGGGTGATTCCCAGTGGCGGTCCAGACGGCCGCGCGCCGCCGTCTGGTGTTCGGCGGTCAACACGGAAAGGTCGGCCCACTTTTTCGGCTCCACCGTCACAGCCCTTACGAGGTCCTGGTTGGTGGATCCCGTGGAATCGACAATCTTCAGCTGGGAGATGCCGGTAGCCGACAGGAAGTCCGACTGGAGCAGAGCATCACGGTCCAACGCCCTACGATCCACAGAGGAACGGGAGTGCCCGGAAGTGACCCCTCCGGACAAGACCTGGGGTTCGCTGCTCTCTGGCTGTTCGGCATCCATAGCTGAATCCTATCCAGTTGCGACGTCCCCGGATGATGGCTGCGCTGAAAAACGGCTATGAATCTCCCTAAAGGAAGATGTCCGGCACCAAGCGATCTTCGGGCGCGCCGAGACTATACGGAGTGAAGTCCGAAACGCCGGCAGCGCGCAGCACCTCTTCGTCTGTATAGAAATTCCCGGTAGCACCCGAACCCGTCAGCACGGCGTGCGCGGCATCGGCCATGATCTCCGGTCCGCGGGCCGCCTGCACGATCTGCTGCCCACCGGGCATGTTCCGGATCGCAGCCGTGTCAATCAAGGTGCATGGCCAGAGCGAATTGACCGAGACGCCGTCGTTCTTCAGCTCTTCGGCGAGTCCCAGCGTGGTGAGGCTCATCCCGTACTTGGCCATGGTGTAGGCCAAGTGCATACCGGCCCATTTCGGGTCCAGGTTAAGGGGAGGAGACAAGGTGAGGATGTGGCCGTGGCTGGATTCGCGCAAGGCGGGCAGGGCCAGCTTGGACAACAGGAACGTGCCGCGGACGTTGATGTCCTGCATGAGGTCGTAGCGCTTCATGTCCACGGCGTCGGTGCGGGAAAGGTCGATCGCCGAGGCGTTGTTAACCACGACGTCGATGCCCCCGAAACGCTCGACGGCGGCGGCGACTGCTGCGGCGACGTCGTCATCATTGCGGACGTCCCCGACGAGCGGCAGCGCCTGGCCGCCCGCTTCGACCAACTGTTCCGCGGCGGTAAAGACGGTCCCCTCGAGTTTGGGGTGGGGGTCGCCGGTCTTGGCCATGAGCACGATGTTGGCGCCGTCGCGGGCCGCACGGGTGGCGATGGCCAGGCCGATGCCACGGCTGCCGCCGGACATAAGGATGGTCTTGCCCTTGAGCGAAGCGGAGGCAACATAGGGGCTGGTGCGTTGCGTGTGACCCTCTGTTGAGGCGGAGGAAGCGCCGTTGCTTGAAGTCATGGGGACACTCTAACCCAACTATGTTACTGGCGGGTAACATAGTGTTGGCTTTGGCTTGGGCACGGAAAATTGTAGGGTTTCTACAGCGGTTCGCGGCAAAGGCGTCACTAGACTGGCCTGCGGGGCCTGTTCTTTGTACGGAAGCTACTTAAGTCAGCTACTTGTCCGTGCCGGGGATTGCGCCAGCGAATATCAGCTACAGAGCCGGAGACACTTGATGAGCCACGATCTGACAACGACAGCGGGAAAGATTGCCGACTTCCGCGACCGCCAGGCCCGTGCAGAACAGCCTTCCGGCCCGGAAGCAATCGAAAAGCAGCACGCGCGCGGCAAGAATACCGCCCGCGAACGCATCGACCTCCTGGTCGATCCCGGATCGTTCGTCGAGTTCGACGCCCTCGCAGTCCACCGCTCCACCGCTTTCGGCATGGAAAAGAAGAAGCCGCTCGGCGACGGCGTGGTCTCCGGATACGGAACCGTGGATGGCCGCCTCATCGCCATCTACAGCCAGGACTTCAGCGTCTACGGCGGCTCGCTGAGCCAAGTCAACGGTGAGAAAATCGTCAAGGTCCAGGAATTCGCCCTCCGGAACGGTTGCCCGGTTGTCGGGATCAACGACGGCGGCGGCGCACGCATCCAGGAAGGAGTTGCTTCGCTGGCGATGTTCGCGGACATCTTCCGCAACAACGTGCACGCTTCCGGCGTGGTCCCCCAGATCTCCCTCATCATGGGCCCGTGCGCCGGCGGCGCTGCCTACTCCCCCGCGCTGACTGATTACGTGGTCATGGTGGACAAGACATCCCACATGTTCATCACCGGACCTGACGTCATCAAGACAGTCACCGGTGAGGACGTGGACATGGAAACCCTCGGTGGCGCGCGGCAGCACAATGCCACCACCGGCACCTCCACCTACCTGGCTTCCGACGAAGCCGACGCGATCGAATTCGTCCGCGAACTCCTGGACTTCCTGCCCTCCAACAACCTGTCCGAGGCCCCCGTGGTGGAGCACGACCAGGAACTGGAACTGAACGACGACGACCACGCGCTGGACTCGCTGATTCCCGACTCCGCCAACCAGCCGTACGACATGCGCAAAGTCATTGAGCAGATCGTGGACGACGCCCACTTCCTGGAAATGCAGTCGCTCTACGCTCCCAACGTGATGATCGGCTACGGCCGCGTTGAGGGACACACCGTGGGCATCGTGGCCAACCAGCCCATGCAGTTCGCGGGAACGCTGGACATCTCTGCCTCGGAGAAGGCTGCCCGCTTCGTCCGTCACTGCGACGCCTTCAACATCCCCATCATCACGCTGGTTGACGTCCCCGGCTTCCTGCCCGGCAAGGACCAGGAGTTCCAAGGCATCATCCGCCGCGGCGCCAAGCTCCTCTACGCTTACGCTGAAGCAACCGTTCCCAAGCTCACCGTCATCACCCGCAAGGCCTACGGTGGCGCGTACATCGTGATGGGCTCCAAGAAGTTGGGCGCTGACCTGAACCTCGCTTGGCCTACGGCCCAGATCGGCGTCATGGGTGCCCAGGGGGCAGTGAACATCCTTTACCGTCGCGATCTCGCTGCCGTTGCCAAAGCCGGCGGCGACGTGGAAGCCAAGCGCGCCGAAATCATCCAGGGCTACGAGGAAGAGCTGCTCAACCCGTACCAGGCGGCGCAGCTGGGCTATGTTGACGCAGTCATCGCTCCCTCGGATACCCGCCTGCAGATCATCCGCGGACTCCGGGCCCTCCGCGACAAGCGCGCGAGCCTGCCCACCAAGAAGCACGGAAACATCCCGCTGTGATGGCGCCCAAGCATCGCGCCGATTTGGCGCCTGACGGAGCAGCCGCCGCATCGCCTGCCGAACCGATGTTCTCGGTGGTCAAGGGCGAACCGACGGCCGAAGAGCTCGCGGCGCTTGCCGCCGTCGTGGTTTCGTTGGGAGTCCGGCAGGAAGAGGCCTCGTCCAAGCCGAACGTCCGGCACTGGGTGCGTCGCCAACAACTCCGCCTGGACCCCACACCGGGTCCAGGTGCTTGGAAGCGCAGCCGGGGTTAGTTCCCTCCTCTGTAGAAAGTTCAACAACCCTTTCACGTAAGCGTTGTCGCGGCTAGGCTCTGTGGGTGACTACTGCAAACACTCCCGTACGCCCTAAGTCCGCCATCGATGCCGTGGCTGACGCGTACACAGAAAAGCTGATCGAACTCAATCCCAGCTTCGCCACCACGCTGGGCTTGCCGGGACACGAAACGGAATACCAGGACTACTCGCCTGCCGGGGCTGAGGCGCATGCGGAGGCCACAAGATTGGCCTTGGATGCCCTGGCAGGCCTTGAACCGTCCGATGATGTGGACGCCGTCACCCTGGACGCGATGCGCGAGCGGCTCGGCTTGGACCTGGAGATCCACGAGTCCGGCTGGGATGAGGCCGACCTCAACAACATCGCCTCCCCCGCCCAGGACATTCGTGCCATCTTCGACCTCATGCCCACGGACACGGTGGAACAGTGGGAACACATCGCCGGCCGTGCTGCGAACGTTCCTGGTGCGATTGAGGGCTATATTGCATCACTTCGCTCGGCTGCTGCCGCCGGAAAAATATCCGCCGCCCGCCAAGTGCGGATCGTCATTGAGCAGACCGGCAGGTACGCGGCAGAGGATGGTTTCTTCGCCAAGATGGCGTCAACGGCCGCCGTTGGTGATCAGCCGCTGCCTGCGGACGTTCAGTCAAAGCTCGACGCCGGGACTTCGGCCGCGCGTTCTGCGTACAGCGCCTTGGGCGACTTCCTTCGGGACGAGCTCCTCCCCGTAGCCCCGGAGAAGGACGCTGTGGGCCGTGAAAGGTATGCCCTGGCGTCCCGTTCGTTTATTGGCGCCGAAGTCGACCTGGAAGAAACGTACGCCTGGGGTGTCCAGGAGCTCGAGCGGCTCATCAGCGAGCAGGAAAAGGTTGCCGGCCAGATTAAGCCGGGCGCCTCCATTGAAGAAGCCAAGAGCATTCTCAATAACGATCCCGCCCGCCAGATCAAGGGCACGGACGCCCTCAAGGCCTGGATGCAGGAACTCTCCGACCGTGCAGTCTCTGAGCTCGCCGATGTCCACTTCGACATCCCCGACGTCATGAAAACCCTCGAATGCATGATCGCCCCCACCGATGAAGGCGGCATCTACTACACCGGCCCTTCCGACGACTTCTCCCGGCCCGGCCGCATGTGGTGGTCCGTACCGGCAGGTGAAGACACTTTCACCACCTGGTCCGAAACCACCACGGTGTTCCACGAAGGCGTTCCCGGGCACCACCTCCAGGTAGCTACGGCCACGTATCGCCGCGAACTCCTCAACAACTGGCGCCGCAATGTCTGCTGGGTGTCCGGCCACGGAGAAGGCTGGGCACTCTACGCCGAGCAGCTCATGCTTGAACTGGGCTACCTCAAGGACCCGGGCGACCACATGGGTATGCTCGACGGCCAGCGCATGCGTGCTGCCCGCGTGGTGTTCGACATCGGCGTCCACTTGGAACTGCCCGTCCCCGAACGCTGGGGCACCGGCACCTGGACACCCGATAAGGGCTTCGACTTCCTCAAAGCCAACCTCGACATCAGCGAAGGCCAGCTCCAGTTCGAATTCACCCGCTACCTTGGATGGCCGGGCCAGGCCCCGTCCTACAAGGTGGGCCAGCGGCTCTGGGAGCAGATCCGTACAGAGCTTGAATCCCGCGAAGGCTTCGACCTCAAGTCCTTCCACAGCAAGGCGTTGAACATCGGTTCCGTGGGTTTGGACGTACTGCGCCGGGCGTTGCTGGGCTAGTTTTCCTGTGCGCACCCCTTCGGCGCCGGGATCGCACCCGTTTACCCATTTCGCACCAGTGGTTACGGGTGCGATCGGCGCAAACGGGTGCGGGGGTCAGCACCTTGGCCAGAGATCATCGCCACACGTCATGCGGGAATAACTTCACAAACCTCCCGCCCGCTGCCGCGAAATGGGGCATCCGTGGCCTGAAGGGGTTTGGGGACGGCGTAACATTTCTCAACGTCCGTTCGCTATGTTATTTGCGATGCACCTAACGTGTTCCGGTGAGCACCTCAACCAACACTTCCCCAGCAGCTGGCAAGACCGGCTTCCGGCTCCCCAAGTGGGCCGGTTCCTTCGGCGTCCAGATCATCGCAGCCCTTATCATCGGTCTCGTCCTTGGCCTCATCGCCAAGTACACGGGCAGCACCAAGACTGCTCCCAACGGCCTCGGCGCTACTCTCCAGACGATTGGCTCCAGCTACGTATCGTTGCTGCAGACCGCCGTCGTTCCTTTGATTTTCACCGCCGTGGTGAGCTCCATTGCGAACCTGCGCCAGGTCTCCAACGCCGCGCGGCTGGCGTGGAACACTCTGCTGTGGTTTGCCATTACCTCGCTGGTATCGGTACTGATCGGCATCGGCCTGGGTGTGCTCCTGCAGCCTGGTGCAGCAACCGGCATCACCGAAGAAGCCAAGTACGCCGGCAAGACCGGCGACTGGTGGGCGTTCCTGATCGGCCTGTTCCCCAAGAACTTCCTTGGACTCGGCGCCAGCTCCACCGTCACCGAGAGCGCCAACGCCGCCACCACCGTCAGCACCGCCGTGAACTTCAACGTGCTCCAGATCCTGGTGATCGCAATCGCAATCGGCGTTGCCGCCCTCAAAGTGGGCAAGCAGGCCGAAGCCTTCCTGACCTTCAACGCATCCGCGCTGGCAGTCATCCAGAAGGTCCTGTGGTGGATCATCCGCATCGCCCCGCTGGGCACCATCGGCCTGATCGGCAACGCTGTGGCCATCTACGGCTGGGACACCATCGGCTCATTGGGCAAGTTCACTGCCGCTATCTACATTGGCCTGGCACTGGTGCTCTTCGTCCTCTACCCCATTTTGGTCCGCGTCCACGGCCTGTCCGTCAAGCAGTACTTCTCCGGTGTTTGGCCGGCGGTCCAACTGGCGTTCGTCTCCCGTTCCTCGATCGGCACGCTTCCGCTCACGCAGCGCGTCACCGAGCGGAATCTGGGCGTCCCCTCCGGCTATGCGTCCTTCGCTGTGCCGCTGGGCGCCACCACCAAAATGGACGGCTGCGCAGCGATCTACCCGGCCATCGCTGCAATTTTCGTGGCACAGTTCTTCGGCATCAACCTCGACTTCAGCCAGTATCTGCTGATCGTTCTGGTCTCCGTTCTCGGTTCCGCTGCTACGGCAGGCACCACCGGCGCCGTCGTCATGCTCACGCTGACCCTGTCCACGCTGGGACTCCCGCTTGCCGGCGTCGGCCTCCTCTTGGCGATCGACCCGATCCTGGACATGGGCCGCACCGCCGTCAACGTCGCGGGCCAGGCACTGGTCCCGGCCATCGTGGCCAAGCGCCAGGGCATCCTGGATGAGTCGCTGTACAACGCACCCCGCAACGGTGCAGCGTTCGCGGATGAGTTCGCAGCCGACAAGGCAGCGGCAGAAGTCAACGAGCGCGAACTGGCCGATTCAAAGGCCTAAGACTCAGCCGCTTCGCAAGGGCACAAATCCCCCGGGGAGTTCTCCCCCGGGGGATTTCCCCGTTTAAGGGGTCGAGTCTGGATAGGCTCGGACCATGTTGATCGTCACCTCCAACGAAATCCCAGGCCACCGCATCGATGCCGTCTTCGGCGAAGTCATGGGCCTCACTGTCCGTTCACGCGATATCGGGTCGCAAATGCTTGCCGGCTTCCGCTCCCTTGGCGGAGGCGAGCTGCCCGAAATGACCAAAGCCCTCTACGAAAGCCGCCAGGAAGTCATGGCACGCATGGTCAACGAAGCGCAGCAGCGTGGAGCCAACGCCATCGTGGCCATGCGCTTCGACACCTCGGAAATGGGCACCAACTGGACCGAAGTGTGTGCCTACGGAACCGCGGTCTACGTGCTGCCGCTGGGTGAGGGTGAGCCCGGAGCAACGGGCCAGTCCATCTACCTGACCAAAACCGCAGCCCAACAGTCATCCCAGCAGGGTCAGCCGACTCCGCCCGCTCCCCCGGCGCCCCCAACACAGTTCTAGCCCCACGCTTCCGAGTCCCGCTCTGGTTCGTCCGCCACCCCGTTCAACGGTGGGCTGGACGAACCAGGGCGGGACTTTTCGCGTGCCCCAAGGACCGCCAAATTGCGCAGAGTGCAAACTTGCACTTAGTGTAAGTATGTGACCCAAACCAGTAGCCAGGAAGCCACTGCGGAGTCGTCCACCACTGCTGAGCCCGCTACCCCTTCACGGCGCGAACTCAACAAGGCGGCCACCCGCAGCTCCATCGCCTCCGCAGCCCTGGACCTTTTGCGCAGCAACGGGCCCGGAAATTTCACCGTAGAAGACATCGCGGCCAGCGCGGGTGTCTCACGGCGAACCTTTTTCAACTACTTCCCCAGCCTCGAAGCTGCCCTGGCCTCCGTTGCCGACGGCTTTATGGACCACGCGCTGGAGCAGTTCCGGTTGCGCCCCGCGGACGAGTCCATCCTCGAATCCGCGCAGGCCGCCCTCATGGCACTGGCCGATCCCATGTCCGTGGCTCCGATGGCCGAGCTGTTCAGCCTGACCCAGGACAACCGCCAGCTGGCCCGCTCCGAACTTGAGGCCTGGGAGCACTGCACCGAGCAGATCATTGACGCTGCCCGCGGCAGGCTCGGCGCCGGCATCAGTGAGCTCTACCTCCATGCCCTCGCAGGCTCCGTCATCTCCTGCGGCAAAGCGGCAATGACCGTCTGGTTCGCCGAACACGGACCGGACCTTTCCCCCAAATCCCTCGCCGTCCTCCGCCAGCACCTCATCGATGCGATGGGCCTTCTCGGCACCGGCTTCGCGCCGCCGTCGGACGCGTCCTTGCACGCCTCAGCAGCCTCAACTTCCGTTTCAACCACCAAAGATCGGTTCTGACATGGCCTCGTTCCTCTACCGTCTCGGCAAATTTTCGTATCGCCGCCGCTGGCTGGTCATCTCCATTTGGCTGGCCGTCATGGTGGCAGTGGGCGGCTCGGCCGCAGCGTTCCACGGCACCATGTCCAACAACTTCACCATCCCGGGCACCGAAACCCAGCAGATGGCGGACAAGCTGAAGGATGCCCTGCCCGATTCGTCAGGCGGCTCGGCCAGCGTAGTTTTCGACGCCGGAGATGCCGGATTCGACCAAGCCAAGAAGGACGCAGTTGCGGCTGCGCTTACCAAGCTGGAAGCCATGCCGGACGTGCAGGGCACGGTAAACCCCTTCACCACGCAGGAGCAACTGGATAAGGCCGCCGCGGACATCGCCGCCGGCGAAGCCAAGGCTGCCGAGGGCCAAACCCAGTTGGACGCCGCGCGCGCCCAGCTGACTGCAGGCGAAGCCCAACTCGCAGGGGCTGAGCAGCAACTGGCCGCAGCTGGCCTCACTCCGGCACAGATTGAAGCGCAGCTGGCTCCGCAGCGCGCCGAACTCGCCGCGGGGAAGGAAAAGCTCGACGCCGGAACCAAGGAAGCAGCCGACGGCGCCGCCACGCTGGCCCTCGGCAAGCGACAGCTTGAGGCCTCTGAGGGCATGCGATTTGTCTCCAGCGACAACAGAGCTGCAATCGCGCAGGTCCAGTTCAAGACCTCCATCAACGCCGTTGACCCCGCCGTCCGCGAGGAAGTCCAGGAGATCGTCCACGGAGTCTCTTCCGCCGGTGTCACTGCCTACGCCAGCAAGGAAATCACCGAGGACGTCTCTGAGATCTTCGGCATTGCAGAAATCGTGGGCGTCGTAGTGGCTGCCCTTGTCCTGATCCTGATGCTCGGCACGCTTATCGCGGCTGGCCTGCCTCTTTTGATGGCGCTGATCGGCGTCGCCGTGGGTGTCGGTGGAACATTCGCGCTCACCAGCGTGATCGACATGAGCTCCATCTCGCCCATGCTTGCCCTGATGCTCGGCCTTGCGGTTGGCATCGACTACTCCCTCTTCATCGTCAACCGCCACCGCACGCAGCTCCTGTCCGGTATGGACGCCGAGGAATCTGCAGCTTTGGCCACCGGTACCTCCGGTAACGCCGTGCTATTTGCCGGCCTCACGGTCATCATCGCCCTCGCCGCGCTGGTGGTTCCCGGGTTGCCCTTCCTCGCAGTGATGGGTGTTGCGGCCGCAGCGACAGTCGGCGTGGCCGTCGTCGTAGCTTTGACCCTGACGCCCGCCGTCCTGGCCCTGATTGGCCGCCGACTCATTTCCAAGCGCGCTTGGGCCAAGGCCGCAAAGCACAACGCCGAGCCCGGCCACGAAGCTGCGGACCGGGAACGCGAGGAGAAGCGCAGCAGCGGTGGCTGGGGCGGCATGGTCACGCGTCACCCGTGGGTTGCCCTCGTGGCAAGCGTCGCCCTGCTGGGTGCCTTGGCGTTGCCGGCATCGCAGCTGCGGCTGGCACTTCCCGACGGCGGCTCCGAGCCGGTGGATTCGCAAGCCTTCAAGGCGTACGACCTCACGCGCAGCAGCTTCGGCGAAGGCGTAACCGGGCCGATCGTCGTTGTGGGCGAATTCCCCGAAGGCCTCAGCGAGAACGATGCCAGGAACAAGCAGTTCGACGTCGCGGACCAGCTTCGCAGCGTTGAGAACGTCATCGCCGCTGTTCCGGTTGCCTTGAGCGAAGACCGCCGCACCGCCGTTTTCCAGGTCATCCCGAAGGAGGGTCCCGCCAGCGCCGGCACCGTGCAGGTGGTGTCCGATCTCCGCGCCAAGGGCTCAGCAATTCATGACGATTTGGATGCGACCATCGGCCTGACGGGCCAAACCGCAGGCAACATCGATGTGTCCAACAAGCTCGGCGCGGCTCTGCCGCCCTACTTGGCGATTGTCGTGGGACTCTCCCTCCTGCTGTTGCTGCTGGTATTCCGCTCCATCGTTGTGCCCCTGCTGGCAACCGGCGGATTCCTGCTCTCGCTGGCCGCTGCTTTCGGCGCCGTGGTTGCCGTGTACCAGTGGGGCTGGCTGGGAGGCATCTTCGACGTCGCCAATCCGGGTGCTGTGCTCAGCTTCCTGCCCATCATCCTGATCGGCGTGCTGTTCGGCCTGGCGATGGACTACCAGGTGTTCATTACCTCCGGCATGAGGGAGTCCTTCATGCACGGTGAGTCCGCCAAACATGCTGTCCGCTCCGGGTTTAGCCACGCTGCAGCAGTGGTCACCGCGGCCGCGATCATCATGGTCAGCGTGTTCTCCGGCTTCATCTTCAGCCACCTCACCATGGTCCGACCACTCGGCTTCGCGATGGCATTCGGTGTGCTGATTGATGCCTTCGTGGTCCGCATGACGATTGTTCCCGCCGTGATGTACCTCCTGGGCGAGAAGGCCTGGTGGCTGCCCAAGTGGCTGGAACGGATCCTTCCGGATGTGGATGTGGAAGGCGCCAAGCTGGACCGCAGTGATCGCCGGAAGGCCTCTGCCGAGGAACTCGTCCACTAACCCTCTCTCACGTAACAGCCAATATTCTCGAACGCTCTCCCACTTGCGTGACGCAAGTGAGAGAGCGTTCGGTTTAAGCACGCGGGATGTGATCGAGCGTCGGGGGGGAAGCACGCGGGATGTGATCGAGCGTCGGAGGGAAGCACGCGGGATGTGATCGAGGGCCGTATTAGGCTGGGACTGTGACCCGATTGATCCTTGCCTCCCAGTCCCCCGCCCGCACCAAGCTCCTCACGGAAGCCGGGATCCGGCATCACGTCCTGGTCTCGGACGTCGACGAGGATGCGGTGCAGGCAAAGTACGGCGTGACTGACGCCCACGACACCGCGCTCTTGCTGGCCCGCGCCAAGGCCGAGGCCGTTGCCGCCCTCCCCGAAGCTGAGGGTGCCTTAGTGATCGGTTGCGATTCGGTATTCGAGTTCGACGGCGAGTTCCACGGCAAGCCCTACACCGCGGAGGTGGCGCGGGAACGAATGCTGCGGATGAGCGGCTCGCAGGGAGTGCTCCACACGGGCCACTGGCTCGTTGACTGCCGGGACACCGCCGCTGACGCGGACGAAGAAGCAGGCGCAGATGAAACTCCCGAAGGCACGGGCGCCACCGTTGGCGCGGTATCGAGCGCTGAGGTCCACTTCGCCCGGATGAGCACGAACGACATCGATGCCTACATCGCCACCGGAGAACCCCTTCACTGTGCCGGTTCCTTCACCATCGATGGCTTGGGCGGGGCCTTCATCCGCAAGGTCGACGGCGACCCGCACGCCGTCGTCGGGCTTTCCATCTCCACCCTTCGGGACCTGCTGGTCCATGCGAACGTGGGCATCACGGAGCTGTGGGACACGGATAACCAAGAGAAGTAGTTTGTAGCAAACCTACAAAGGAACATCGCATCACACACGGAATCCCCCATCAATATGGGCGGAACCCTCACAATCGCGCTAGGCTCCTCAAGGACAGAAGGAGTCAACAACTTGTCAGCTAACCCGGCGCAGCCCATTTCCAGCCCTCTCACCAAGGTCTTGATTGCCAACCGCGGCGAAATCGCGGTCCGCATCATCCGAGCCGCCCGGGACGAAGGCATCGCCTCCGTAGCCGTTTACGCCGACCCCGACCGTGACGCCCTCCATGTCCGCCTCGCCGACGAAGCCTACGCTTTGGGCGGCAACACCGCAGCCGAGTCGTACCTGGTGATGGACAAGATCATCGACGTCGCCAAGCAGTCAGGTGCCGACGGTATCCACCCCGGCTATGGCTTCCTGGCCGAGAACGCCGAGTTTGCGGCCAAGGTCATCGACGCCGGCATCACGTGGATCGGCCCCTCCCCAGAGGCCATCTCGGCCCTGGGCGACAAGGTCCAGGCGCGCCACATCGCCGAAAAAGTAGGCGCACCCCTCGTCCCCGGCACGGCCGACCCTGTGGAGTCCGCCGACGAAATCCTGAAGTTCGCCGAGGAATTCGGCCTTCCCATCGCGATTAAGGCTGCCTTCGGCGGCGGTGGACGCGGCATCAAGGTCGCCCGCACCATGGACGAGATTCCCGAGCTCTACGAATCAGCCGTCCGTGAAGCAGTGGCCGCTTTTGGTCGCGGCGAATGCTTCATTGAGCGTTTCCTCGACGCTCCGCGGCACGTCGAAACCCAGTGCCTGGCCGATGCTTTCGGCAACGTTGTGGTGGTTTCCACCCGCGACTGCTCCCTGCAGCGCCGCAACCAAAAACTCGTTGAGGAAGCCCCGGCTCCGTACCTCAGCGAAGAGCAGAACAAGCGCCTGTACGAGTCCTCCAAAGCAATCCTGAAGGAAGCCAACTACCTCGGCGCCGGCACCTGCGAGTTCCTGGTGGGCCAGGACGGCACCATTTCCTTCCTCGAGGTAAACACCCGCCTCCAGGTGGAGCACTGCGTGTCCGAGGAAGTCACGGGAATCGACCTCGTCCGTGAGCAGTTCCGCATCGCCCGTGGTGAAGCCTTGGGCTACGACGACCCGGAAGTCCGTGGCCACTCCTTCGAGTTCCGTATCACCGGCGAGGACCCGGGCCGCAACTTCATGCCCGCCCCCGGCACCATCACCACACTGAAGAACCCGACAGGCCCCGGCGTCCGGATCGATTCCGGCATTGAGCAGGGCGACGTCATCAGCGGCAACTTCGACTCCATGCTCTCCAAGCTGATCATCACGGGCGCCACCCGCGAGCAAGCCCTCCAGCGTTCACGCCGGGCGTTGGAGGAGATGGTGGTTGAGGGCATCCCCACTGTCATCCCCTTCGACCTCGCAGTAGTCACCGATCCCGACTTTGCTCCGGCGGAAGGACCCTTCAAGGTTCACACCCGCTGGATCGAGACCGAGTTCGTCAACAGCATCCCGGCATGGTCTGCCAACGGCGCGGGCGCTGAAACGTCCGACGCCGGTGAGCGCCAGCGCGTCGTCGTCGAGGTCGGTGGCAAGCGGCTTGAGGTCGTCCTGCCGTCCGGCCTGGGCGGTAGCATCGCCGCGGTTTCCGGCGGTTCGGGCACCAAGTCCGGCAAGTCCAAGAAGCGCTCCCGTTCAGCTGGTGCAACGGCTGCGGCTGCGGGCGGCGACGCACTGACGTCCCCCATGCAGGGCACCATCGTCAAGGTGGCAGCTTCGGAAGGCGACGTTGTGGCTGAGGGCGACCTGATCGTGGTTCTCGAAGCCATGAAGATGGAACAGCCACTGACCGCCCACAAGGCCGGTACCGTGCGCGGCCTCGCTGCCACCGCGGGCGAGACCGTCGCCGCAGGTGCAGTCATTGCCACCATCGAGGACTAACGCCAGGAACCTCTTAACGACGTCGGCCCCGCACCGTTTGGTGCGGGGCCGACGTCGTTATTTGGCTACTTAGGCAACGTTGTTCTCGTAGTCCGTGTCCTTGGTTTCACGCGTGAGCCACAGCGCGACGAAGGTGACCACAGCGGCGGCTGCCATGTAGGCGCCCACCAGCCAGGTGCTGCCGTCGGCTACAGACCAGAGGGCAATGGCTACGAAGGAGGCCGGTGCCGCTCCGATCATGGAGGACAGGTTGTACGCCACTGCTGAACCCGTGTAACGGACGTTGGCCGGGAACAGCTCGGGAAGAATGGCCGCCATGGGGCCGAAGGTCAGGCCCATGAGGGTGAACCCCACAATGAGGCCAACCATGGCCGCTGCCTGGCCGGGGCCAAACATGGTGAACCAGAGCGCACCGAAGACGAAGATGCCGGCGGTGACGCCCAGCAGGAACTTGCGTCGGCCCCACTTCTCGGCGAGCGGCCCGGAGACCATCGTGAAGATACCGAAGAAGACGACGCCGATGATCAGCATCCAGAGGAAGTCGGACCTGGTGATTCCCAGGCCGGGGACGAATGCTGCGACCTGCTCCGGGGTCATGGGCGTACCGGCCTTCTCCGCTGCTGCCTGGGCGCCGGCCAGCGTGGGCTTGGTGCCGTAGGACAGCGTGAACGTGGTCATGATGTAGAAGAGCACGTAGGTGGCGAACATGATGAACGTACCGGCCACCACGGGGCGCCAGTGGCTCTTGAGGGTAGCCGCGAGGGGCAGCTTCTGCACCTTTTCCTGCTGAATCACCTTGGTGAAGGACACGCTCTCCACCAGCTTCAAACGGACGTAGAGGCCCACGATGACCAGGACCGCGCTGAGCAGGAACGGAACCCTCCAGCCCCAGGCGAGGAATTCTTCGGCACTTAGGGACACGTTCATCCAAATGAAGATGACGTTGGCGATGATGAAGCCGATGGGTGCGCCCAACTGCGGGAACGTTCCGTAGATGGCCCGCTTTCCCTCGGGCGCGTTCTCCGTGGCGAGCAATGCTGCGCCGGACCATTCTCCACCCAGGGCCAGGCCTTGGAAGAAGCGCAGGATGACCAGCATGATCGGCGCCAGGATGGCCCATCCCGCCATGGAGGCCGTGGGCAGGAGGCCGATGAGGAACGTTGCAATACCCATGGTCAGCAGCGACGCAACCAGGGTGCCCTTCCTGCCGATCTTGTCACCAAAGTGGCCGAAGACCACGGCGCCGACGGGACGTGCGAAGAAGGCAACACCGAAGATGGCGAACGCACTGAGCAGCGCGTTGATGTCAGTGGCGTCCGGGAAGAAGAGCTTCGGGAAGACGAGTACCGACGCGGTGGCATAGGCGTAGAAGTCGTAGAACTCGATCGTCGTGCCGATCAGGCTCGCGAAGATCACCTTGCCCCGCGAGTTCACTGGCTTAGTGGACTCGCCTTCCTTGGATGGTGCAGTGGAAGACATGTATTTGCAGCTTTCTTTCACGCCGGCCGATTCTCCATGAGACACCCGGCGAAGGATTATTCGAGAGTTCAATAATAGTTCCCGCTGTCCATTGAATGGACAACAAAGTCCAACATGCGGACGAACGGAAAAATCTCATCTTGTGGTCCGCGCCACATTACCTCACCATCGCCTCACGCGCCGGTGACCCCGCCGATAGGGAAATGTCACAGCACGTTTACAAACGGCGCCCGTCCACGAAATGCGCGAAACCTACCTTGGAATAACAACGTCCCCCACCAAGGAGGCACTCCGTGACTGTTGACCGCTCCGCAGATGAACTGGCCCCCGTCCAGTCCACTGCCACCGCCGCCCCCGCCCTTGAACACCGCCCCGGCCGCTGGATTGCCAACTGGGATGCCGAGGACAAGGGCCAGTGGGAAGCCGAAGGCCGGTCCATCGCCAAACGCAATCTCTACTGGTCGATCTTCGCCGAATTCCTCGGATTCGTCGTCTGGCAGCTGTGGTCCATTGTGGTGGTCCAGCTCCCCGCAGCCGGCTTCCAGTTCGATACCAACCAGATCTTCTGGCTCATCTCCATCCCCAGCCTCGTAGGCGCCACGCTCCGCATCCCCTACACGTTCATGGTTCCCAAGTTCGGTGGCCGGAACTGGACCATCGTCTCGGCGCTGCTCCTGCTGATCCCCACCACAGGCCTTGCCATCTGCGTATCCAATCCGGAAACACCTTTTGGTGTCATGCTCCTTATGGCCGGCCTCGCCGGTTTCGGTGGCGGCAACTTTGCCAGCTCGATGGCCAACATCACCTTCTTCTACCCTGCCCGTGAAAAGGGTTGGGCACTGGGCCTGAACGCTGCCGGCGGTAACCTCGGTGCCGCCGTCGCACAGCTTGTTGTTCCTATCGCCATCACGCTGCTGGCTGCCGGGACCGTCAACCTGCCGATGGCAGGCATCATCTGGATCCCCCTGATCATCATCGCCGCCTTCGGCGCCTACAAATACATGAACAACCTCACCAGCGCCAAGGGTGATGTGGCTGGTTCCCTGGCTGCCCTCAAGGAACCGCACCTGTGGATCATGGCGTTCCTCTACATCGGTACGTTCGGCTCGTTCATCGGCTTCGCGGGCGTCTTCCCCAAGCTGATCAAGGACTACTTCCCGGACTTCTCCTCCATCCACGTCGGCGCGGTGGCACTCTCGCTGGCCTTCCTGGGCCCGCTGGTCGGTTCATTGGCCCGCCCCTACGGCGGACGCATGGCAGACCGCATGGGCGGTGCCCGGATGACCATCGCATCGTTCGCTTCCATGGCTGTCATCACGCTGACCATGATCTGGACGCTGCCCCTGAAGAACTTCTGGATCTTCCTCACCTTGTTCCTGCTGCTCTTCCTGGCCAGCGGCTTCGGAAACGGTGCAACGTACCGCATGATCCCGGTCATCTTCGCAACATCCAGCCGGGCAGCCCGTGCGGGTGCCCCGAGCGCCACCACTGCACGACTCGCTTCTTCCTCACTGGGCCTGATCTCCGCGATCGGCGCCTACGGCGGGTTCGTGATTCCCCAGGTGCTCAACGCTTCCAACACGGCCAGCGGCTCCTACACCCCGGCGTTCTACGGATTCGTTGGAGCCTATGTCCTCATGCTCACCGTCTGCTGGGTCTGCTACATCCGCCCCGCCCGGAAGCGCAACACGATCGGACACATCTAGATGCCCAACGGCGCCGATACCCACTGCCCGTACTGCGCGCTCCAGTGCGCCATGACGCTGACCCCGGCTGCACCTGCAGCCGGGGCAGTGCCCGCGCCGGAGGCAGAACCCGCCCCGCCCTTGGAAGTATCCGGGCGCGACTTCCCCACCAACCGGGGCGGGCTGTGCCGCAAAGGCTGGACATCGGCGTCGTTATTGCGTCACAACGGCCGCGTCACCGAACCGATGCTCAAAGGTTCCGACGGCCTGCATCAGCCCATCTCGTGGGACCAAGCACTCATGTTCATCACCGCTGCGGTCAAGGACACCCAGAAGCATTACGGGAATGACGCCGTGGGCGTATTCGGCGGCGGCGGCCTCACCAACGAGAAGGCGTATCTGTTGGGCAAGTTCGCCCGGCTGGCCTTGCGCACCTCACGGATCGACTACAACGGCCGCTTCTGCATGTCTTCGGCCGCAGCTGCGGGCAACCGGGCGTTCGGCGTGGACCGCGGCCTTCCCTTCCCTGTTACGGACCTGGACACCGCGTCCGTGATCCTCATGCTCGGTTCCAACGTTGCCGAGACCATGCCTCCGTTCGTCCAGCACCTGCAGGGCGCACGCGACGCCGGTGGGCTGATTGTGGTGGACCCCCGCCGCTCGGCTACTGCGGCGTTCACGTCCGACGGCGGCGGGCTCCACTTGCAACCGACGCCCGGCACCGATCTGGCTCTCCTTTTGGGCATTAGCCACGTGGTGGTCCACGAAGGACTGGCCGATGCTGAGTACATCGCGGCCAACACCAGCGGCTACGCCGCGGTGGTGCGCAGCTTGTCCGCGTTCTGGCCCGAGCGCGTGCAGTCCATCACCGGCGTCCCCGCCACCTTGATCCGCGAGACCGCCCGCCGCTTGGCGCAAGGAGCCCGCGCTGGCGGCAGCTATATCCTCAGCGGCCGCGGAGTGGAACAGCATGTGGACGGGACGGACACCGCCACTGCGGCGATCAACCTGAGCCTCCTCCTGGGCCTGCCCGGCTCGGCCCGCAGCGGCTACGGCACGCTCACCGGCCAAGGCAACGGTCAAGGTGGCCGCGAACACGGGCAGAAAGCCGACCAGCTTCCCGGCTACCGCAAGATCACCGATCCCGCCGCCCGCGCGCACGTCGCCGGTGTGTGGGGCATCGACGAGTCGCTGATCCCCGGCCCCGGCCTCCCCGCCGTCGAACTTCTCAAGTCCCTCGGAAAGCCCGACGGCGTCCGGTGCCTTTTCGTGCACGGCGCCAATGTGGTGGTGTCGGCGCCCGATACCAACGCAGTGATCCAAAGCCTCCGCAGCCTGGACTTCCTGGTGGTTTGCGACTTCTTCATGTCCGAGACCGCAGCTGAAGCGGACCTGGTTCTGCCTGTGACCCAGTGGGCCGAGGAAGAGGGCACGCTGACCAACCTTGAGGGTCGCGTGATCCGGCGCCGCCGAGCGCTGACTCCTCCTCCGGGCGTTCGCAGCGAGTTGTGGCTCATGGCGCGGCTGGCGGAACTGCTGGACGCCCCTTCAACCTTCAGTGACGATCCCGAGACCGTTTTCGAAGAGCTTCGCCTGGCTTCTGCCGGTGGTTTGGCCGACTACTCGGGCATCGATTACGCCATGCTGGACCGGGACGAAGCTGCCTACTGGCCCTACCCCGTGGGCAGCACCGGGACGCCGCGACTCTTCGCCGACGGGTTTGCCCATGCCGATGGCCGGGCCGTCATGGTTCCGGTGACGCCGTCCAAGCGGGCTGTTCGTTCGTTCGCGGATGATTCACTGGCGCTGGCAACCGGCAGGCTTCTGGAGCACTACCAATCCGGTGCGCAGACCCGACGCGTGAGCGAGCTCCTGGCGTCGCAGCCCCAGGCCCGGCTCCTCATTCACCCGGGAACGGCGGCTTCACGCGGCATTGCCGACGGCGACTACGCCACCGTGACAAATGAGCGCGGTGAAGTGCTCTGCCGTGCCGAGCTCAGCAACTCGGTCCGCCCTGACACTGTCTTCCTGCCGTTCCACTTCCCCGGCCAGGAAAACGCCAACCGCCTCACCGAGGCGACCACAGATCCTATTTCCGGCATGCCGGAGTTCAAGACCAGCCGGGTATGGGTCCGGAAGGCAGTCTCCACCCAGGAACGGGTTCCAGCTGGAACCCGGCTGCCACTGCACGTCAAGGAGGCATCATGAGCGAGCGCATTGTTGTTGTTGGATTCGGGCCCGTAGCTGCCCGTCTCGTGGACGAACTGCTCCCCGCCGTCCGCTCGGGACTGGTGCAGCTGCTGGTGGTGGGCCAGGAAACCGAGGCAGCGTACAACCGCGTGATGGTGGCCGAGCTGGGCGTCGGCCGCACCACAGCCGAGGCTCTCGCGATGGCTGATGCGTCCGAGCTGGAAGCCGACGGCGTGGAAGTGCGGTTGGGCGTCAAGGTCAAAAGGATCGACCGTGCCCGTCAAAACATAGTTCTGTCCGATGACAGCACTGAGCACTATGACCGACTGGTGTTCGCCACCGGGTCCCGTCCCGTCATTCCAAACCTCACAGGGCTCAACCCGGACCCTTCCAGGCCGGTGCTTCCGGCCGGCGTCACGGCATTGCGTGATCTACAGGATGCTGCGGTACTTCGGGCGGCGGTGGCCGACGGAAAGCGTGTGGTGGTGCTGGGTGGCGGCGTGCTTGGCCTGGAAACCGCCTTGGCTGCCTCGGAAGAAGGCGCCCAAGCAACTGTGGTTCACAATGGCCCCTTCCCCCTCGGCAGGAGCATTGACCGCGGCAGTGGATCCGTCCTCATCAACAGTCTGCGAGCCGGCGGTGTCCGGATGGCAGGGAATGCACGTTCTACTGGTGTGGAGACGGCAGGACCGGGCGGCAGCTTCTCGGCTTTGCTGCTGGATGACGGCTCGGCGATCGACGGCGACCTGCTGGTTCTGTCATGTGGTGTGCGCCCCCGCATCGAACTGGCGGAAGGCTGTGGCTTGCCTGTTGCGACAGGGATCCTCGTGGACCACCACCTCCGGACCTATCACGAGCCCCACATGTTCGCGATCGGCGACTGTGCTGAAGTGCGTTGCCCCGACGCTGCCTGCGTTGATTGCCGGACAGCCGCTGGGCCCTCCGGCCTGGTGGGTCCGGGCTGGCGGCAGGCTGAGTGGTTGGCCGAGTACCTCGTGGTCCTGGCCCGGGATGGCCAGGACGCCGCAGATGCCTTGGAGGCGCTGCCCATGGAGAAGCCCGGGGTGGTTGTCCTGAAGGCACGCGGCATCAACCTGGCCGTGGCGGGCGATAACCAGGCCGATCCATGGGACGAGGAGTTGCTGGAAGCAGGTGCCGCGTCCGGGCGTGCCCGCCGGCAAATCTCCCAGTGGGCCGATCCCGAACACGGCCGCTACGTGAAGATGACCACCCGCGGAGGAGTGCTGGAAGGCTTGGTGGCCGTAGGTATGCCCCGGACTGCTGCCGAGCTGGTGGTGCTCTTCGAGCGTTCCTCGGAGCTGCCCGCGGACCGGTCCTTGCTGCTCCGCCTGGACGGACCTGACCAGCTGGATGCCGGCGCCACGAGCAACGATCCCCAAAGGACCGTGTGCCGCTGCGCCGGGGTGAGTGCGGCCAGCATCGAGGACTCCGTGGTGGAAGGCTGCAGCACCGTGGGCGAGGTATCCAAGGCCACCCGCGCAGGAACAGGCTGCGGAGGGTGCCATGAGGACATCAAGGGGATCATCGAAAAACACTTCCAAGCGGCTGCCGCCTGAAGCCGCTTAGTCCTCGCTCCGATTCGGGGGTTCCCTGCGGATCATGCCGTGCGCACGGCACGATCCGCAGCGGGCCATCGAAACGGGCGCCACGCTGGTCAGCGTGGCGCTACATGTGCACGTGCAAGCGCCGCGCAGCCTCCGAGATGGAGCCGGTCAGCGACGGGTACACCGTGAAAGCGCTGGCTACGTCATCAACGTGCAGCTTCTGGGTCACCGCGACGGAGATCGGGAAAATGAGCTCCGAAGCGTTCGGCCCAACCACCACGCCACCGATCACGGTGCCGGATCCCTTGCGCGCGATGATCTTGACGAAGCCGTCCTTGGTGTTCCGCATCTTGGCGCGGGCATTGCTGAGCAGGGACAACATCACCACGTCGCCCTGGTACTTGCCGGACGCGAGGTCGGCCTCTGAGACGCCCACGGAGGCGATTTCAGGGGACGTGAAGATGTTGGACGCCACCTGGTTGAGCTTCAGCGGCTTGACGGCATCACCCATGAAGTGGGCAATCGCAATGCGGCCCTGCATGGCTGCAACGGATGCGAGCGCGAAGACGCCGGTGCAGTCGCCGGCGGCGTAAATGTTGGGGGCAGTGGTGCGGGAAACGCCGTCCACCTTGATGTGCCCGGACTCGGTCAGGGTGACGCCTGCTTCTTCAAGGCCGATGCCCGCGGTGTTGGGGATGGAGCCAACACACACCAGGCAGTGCGAACCTGTCACCACCGATCCATCACCCAGGGTGACCTTCACGCCGTCGTCGGTTCGCTCCACTGTGTTGGCGCGGGACTTCGACAGGACGCGTACGCCACGGCGTTCGAAAACGCCTTCCAGCAGCTTGGCGGCATCTGTGTCCTCGCCGGGCAGAACCTGGTCACGGCTGGAGATCAGAGTGACCTTGGAGCCCAAACCGTTGTAGGCGGATGCGAACTCGGCGCCAGTAACGCCCGAACCCACAACAATGAGTTCTTCGGGAAGCTCGTCCAGGTTGTAGATCTGGGCCCAGTTGAGGATGCGTTCGCCGTCGGGCTTGGCGGTGGGAAGTTCACGCGGGTGAGCACCAACAGCCAGCAGGATCGCGTCGGCGTCGATGGTGCGTGTTCCTTCGAGGGTGAGGACCTCGATGGTGTTGTTGTCCAGCAGCTTGCCGGAGCCGATGACGATCTCCACGCCCAGGCGCTCGAGGCCTGCACGGATGTCGCCAGACTGGCCATGAGCCAAGGTCAAGACGCGATCGTTGATGTGTTTGAGGTCGGCACGCGGCTTGGAGGCCGTGCCGTCGCCGTCGAACTTCACTCCGAGTTCGTCCGCCTCACCGACGCGCGTCATGAGGTCGGCGGTGGCAATAAGGGTTTTGGAAGGCACGACGTCGGTCAGCACCGCGGAGCCGCCGAGGCCTGCCCGTTCGACGATGGTGACGTGCGCGCCGAGCGAGGCGGCAACCATGGCAGCTTCATATCCGCCGGGACCACCTCCAAGGATCGCGATACGGGGGGCACTGAAGTCAACTTGGGTGGTCACAATGCTCAATTCTCGCTCATTGCCACGCCGGTTGCCACCCAGCCCAACCTCACTCCGCTCCGATCCCTACCAAAGTCCTGTAGCGCAAGGTAGCTTGTACCAGTGAGTAACACTGAGCTGATGAACACTGACCCCTTTGAGGCCGCGAAGGCCGCCGCGGCCTTCATCGCCGCGGAGACCGGCGTCGAGTCCCATGACGTAGCCCTGGTGCTCGGATCCGGATGGGCGGAGGCCGCCGACCTGATTGGTGAAACCACCGCCACACTGAACGCCTCCGAGGTTCCCGGTTTCCACAAACCAGCGGTGGTGGGCCATGTTGGCACCATCCGGTCCGTCCTCACCAAGGAGGGCAAACGAGCCCTGGTCCTGGGCGCCCGGACGCATTACTACGAAGGCCGCGGCGTGCGGTCCGTAGTCCATGGCGTACGCACGGCCGCAGCAGCCGGGTGCAAGACGCTGGTGCTCACCAACGGTTGTGGCGGGCTCAATGAAGATTGGACCCCCGGAACTCCGGTGCTGATAAGCGACCACATCAACCTCACCGCAACCTCACCGCTTGAGGGCGCAACGTTCGTCGACCTTACGGACCTCTATTCCTCACGGATCCGCGACCTGGCTCGTGAAGTTGATTCCTCCCTGCAGGAAGGGGTGTACGCACAATTCACCGGCCCGCACTACGAGACGCCGGCAGAAGTCCAGTACGCCAAGCGGATCGGCGCAGACCTGGTGGGGATGTCCACGGCGCTGGAGGCAATCGCCGGCCGCCACGCAGGGATGGAAGTTTTTGGCATCTCCCTCGTCACCAACCTTGCAGCCGGCATCAGCCCTGTTCCCTTGAGCCACGCGGAAGTCCTTGAAGCCGGTCACGCAGCGGGTAAGCGGATCTCCAAGCTCCTGGCCGAGATCATCGCCAAGCTCTAGGGGCGAAACGTCTGCAGAATGCGGGGTCACCACCAAAGGTGGCCCCGCATCGCTATTTAAGGGTTTGCGCTAACAATTCCGGAGGAGAAGTAAACGCACAGTAAATTCTCAGGATAAATCTGATTTGTTGCGAAACATTTGATTGAAGCCGCCCGGATGTGTCACGCGCGCACGTTGCCAATGTAAGCGCTTGCGCAAGTACTGGCGAGTAACCGAAAAAGCCCGCGAAATGCCCTTTGCCCTCAGACCTAACACGTGTCTAGCGTGGAGAGTGCCCCGGTAAGTCGACGTGCCGGAGCCACCGCGGCGGATAGCTACAAAGCTCCCCCGCACCTCGAAACGATGGCGTCCCTCGATGACGCCTACAGCGGATCGATGGACGCCTGAGTAGAGAACCCCCAACAGGGGGTCAGGGCATGCGCCCCACTCCACGAAGTCCAACACTCCGCGAGAAGAGCAAGCATGAACACGCACTCAACCCCTCCACGGCAGCGCCGCCGGCTGCGCCAGGCAGTAGCCCTCGCAGCTGCGGCCGGCGTGGCCGGCAGCATCCTGCTGGTGACGCCGGCTGCGCAAGCCAACCTGCCGGCCGACCCGCCGTCGAGCACCATGCCGGCGCCCACGCCCGGCTTCCCGCTGCCAACCACGCACACCCAGCAGGCGTACGATCCGGCAGCAGACTTCACGTCCAAGTGGACGCGAGCCGACGCCAAGCAGATCATGGCCCAGAGCAACCCCAACGTTGCCCCGGGCGAGAACTCCATGAGCCCCAACGTCACCATGCCGGAAATCCCCAAGGACTTCCCGGCCATGAACGACGACGTCTGGGTTTGGGACACCTGGTCGCTGACAGACGAAAACGCCAACCAGATCAGCTACAAGGGCTGGGATGTCATCTTCTCCCTGGTTGCTGACAGGCACGCAGGCTACGGCTTCGACCAGCGCCACTGGAACGCAAGGATCGGCTACTTCTTCCGCAAGACCAACGCTGATCCCGCCAAGGACAAATGGAACTACGGCGGACACCTGTTCCTGGACAACACGTCCATCGGCAACACGGAGTGGTCCGGCTCCACGCGCCTCATGCAGGGCAACAAGATCAACGTCTTCTACACGGCCACCACGTTCTACGACGTCGCCGAGCGGAATGCAGGCGGCGGCGGAATCGCTCCGGACGCTGCGATCGCCAAGGCATTGGGTAACATCCACGCCAACAAGGACGGCGTGACCTTCGACGGCTTCCAGCACACCAAACTGCTGGAGCCGGACGGAAAGATGTACCAGAACAAAGCCCAGAACCCCGGCTTCGCGTTCCGTGACCCGTACACCTTCGCGGATCCCGCCCACCCGGGCAAAACCTTCATGGTCTTCGAAGGCAACACCGGCGGCACCCGCGGCTCCTACAAGTGCAAGCAGGAAGACCTCGGCTACCAGCCGGGCGACCCCAACGCCGAGACTTTGGCACAGGTCAACAGCACCGGCGCCTGGTACCAGACTGCCAACGTTGGCCTCGCCGTGGCGGATAACAAGGACCTCACCAAGTGGAGCTTCCTGCCGCCGATCCTTTCGGCCAACTGCGTCAACGACCAGACCGAACGTCCGCAGATCTTCATCCAGAACGAGAACGGCAAGAACAAGTACTACCTGTTCACCATCAGCCACCAGTTCACGTACGCGGATGGAATGCGCGGCCCTGACGGCGTGTACGGCTTCGTCGGCAACGGTGTCCGCTCCGACTACCAGCCGGTCAACAACAGCGGCCTGGCCCTGGGCTCCCCCACGGACCTGAACATGCCGGCCAACGCGCCGGAGGGTCCGGACCCGCGGCAGAACGGCCGTCAGTTCCAGGCCTACTCGCACTACGTGCAGCCGGGCGGCCTGGTCCAGTCCTTCATCGACAACGTGGACGGTGTCCGCGGCGGTTCCCTGTCCCCCACCGTGAAGATGAACTTCAAGGACGGCGTAACGCAGGTTGACCGCAGCTTCGGCCAGAACGGCCTC
Source organism: Paenarthrobacter sp. TA1.8 (assembly GCF_048595705.1). Taxonomy (NCBI): domain Bacteria; kingdom Bacillati; phylum Actinomycetota; class Actinomycetes; order Micrococcales; family Micrococcaceae; genus Paenarthrobacter; species Paenarthrobacter sp. TA1.8. The sequence goes on along the minus strand of NZ_CP184287.1, from coordinate 1,513,670 downwards.
GGCCCGTTCGGTTACCTTCCCACCAACGTTCGCGTTGGCGGCGAGGGCCTCTATAAGTAAGCAGTAACACCCCGGCCGACAGGCCACGGCAGGGGTGCCGGACCCACGAGGACCGGCACCCCTGCTACCCCCAACCCCAGGATCTTCCCCATGACATTTCCCAGCCCCCACCTGTCCCGCCGCCAAATGCTGGCCGCAAGTGCCGCCGTCGTGGTCGCCTTCTCCGCCGCATCCTGCACGCAAGCGGAAAGCCCGACGCCGGTTCCCACCCCGGCGGGTCCGGCACCTACCCCTTCAGATCCGTGGCGGCCCGTTGCGCACCTCACCGCTGAGAAGAACTGGCTCAACGATCCCAATGGCCTCGTCTACCACGACGGCACTTACCACGCCTTTTACCAGTACAACCCGCAGGGCAACTCGTGGGGCAACATGTCCTGGGGGCACTCCACCAGCAAGGATCTGGTGCATTGGGAGCAGCAGCCCGTGGCCATGGAGGCGAGCCCCGAAGAGGAAATCTTCTCCGGCTGCATCGTGATGGATAAGAACAATGCCTCAGGTCTTGGCTCGGCGGAAACCCCACCCATGGTGGCCCTCTACACCAGCGCCTATGGCAAGAACGGCGCTCTGCCTCAAGGCTCCCAGGCACAATCCGTCGCGTTCAGCCTGGACAACGGGACCACGTGGCAGAAGTATCAAGGCAACCCGGTCCTGAATCTTGCACCCACCAACAACAACTTCCGCGACCCAAAAATCACCTGGTACGAACCCGGCCGATACTGGGTGATGACCACCGTGGTTGCCGACGCCCAGGTAGTCAAGCTGTTCAAGTCCACAGACCTCCTCCGTTGGGAATACCTGAGTGATTTCTCCGGTGTCGGCGCCCAAGGAGGCCTGTGGGAGGTGCCGGAACTCCTCCACATGGACGTGGAGGACTCCACGGCAAAGAAGTGGGTCATGCTGCTGAGCATCAACCCCGGCGGCATTGCGGGCGGCTCGGGTATGCAGTACTTCGTGGGCGAATTCGATGGAAGGCGCTTTACGGCGGAAAACGCGGCAGCCCCCGGCGCCCCGCTCACCGAATCCCAATGGCTGGACCACGGCGCAGACTACTATGCCGCCAACTCCATCTCCGGCGCGCCCGGGGACAAGCCCGTTCTCCTGGGATGGATGGGCAACTGGGACTACGCCCAGGATGTGCCCACCACCCCGTGGCGCGGCTCCATGGCTATTCCCCGCGAACTGACTTTGGTTCGGGGGGCGAAACGGCTTGAGCTCCGGTCTGCCATAGCCGGCGCGGCGCGGGAAACGCTGGACCGCTCCGGTGAAGTGAAGAGCAAAAACCTCACCGTTGGCTCCTCGCCCCAGGACCTTGGCCAGGAGTTCCGGGGACGTACCCAGCTGATCGAACTGGACATGGACCTGAAGTCGGCGCGTGAAGCCGGTGTTCTCCTCCGCCACTCATCCTCCGCTTCCGAGACCGGACTGCGGATCTCCTATAACAAGGAAACAGGCAGTGTCAGGGTGGACCGGTCACAGGCCGGAACCAGCAACTTCTCCGGAAAGTTCAGCCCATTCCATGAAGTAGCCCTGCCGTCCCCAGGCAGCAAGGTCCATCTCACGATCCTCCTCGATTCGTCCTCGGTGGAAGTCTTCGCGGCGGGTGGAACTGCGGTGATTTCGGATACGTTCTTCCCGGACTGGGACAACACAGGTTCCTCGGCGTTCAGCATGGAAGGCGACACGGACTTCACCGTCACGACACGCGGTCTTTAAAGGCCCGCCCTAGGGCGGGATCTCACCCTTTACAACCGCTCTTGAGGACGAGATCCAACTCCTCGTTGCCCGGGAAGCGCCCATTGAGGATAGTTTTGTCCCTATGACATCCAGCGATGCCGCATTTGAACAGCTGCTCACCGACGCCCGCCAATGGGCTTCCCAAGACCCGGACCCGGCGACGTCGGCTGCTCTCATTGAGTTGGCCGGGCTTGCCAGCGGCGGTGATGCGGGAGCAGCCCAGGAACTGGGCGACAGCTTCAACGGCACCCTGCAATTCGGCACAGCCGGCCTCCGCGCAGCGCTCGGCCCCGGCCCCAACCGAATGAACCGCGTTGTTGTCCGCCGTGCAGCTGCAGGCCTGGCGGCCTTCCTCACCGAATCTGTAGCCGCAGCTGCACCGGGAACCCGGCCGCGCGCCGTCGTCGGCTTCGATGCCCGGTACAACTCGGACATCTTCGCCCAGGAAACCGCTGCAATCTTTACGGCAGCGGGCATTGAAACCTTCCTGATGCCGGCAGCGCTTCCGACGCCGTTGCTTGCCTATTCGGTCAGGTCACTGGATTGCGACGGCGGTGTCATGGTCACAGCGAGCCACAACCCGCCGCAGGACAACGGTTACAAGGTCTACTTGGGACGCCATGCAGTATCTGAGAGCGGGCGCGGGTCTCAGATCGTGGCGCCGTACGACGCTGAGATCGCCGCGAAGATCGAGGGCGTGGGGGCGCTGGATTCCATTGAACTCGCAGAAAACGGCTGGACAGTGCTGCCCACGTCCGTAGCCGCAGAATATGAAGCTGCGATGGCGGGACTGGTGGATAGGGAACACTTCCCGGCACGGGACCTCAAGATCGTCCTGACGCCCATGCACGGTGTCGGCGGTGAAACGGCCGTCTCCGTCCTGAACGCCGCCGGTTTCGCCGATGTCACGCTCGTGGCCGAACAGGCCGAGCCGGATCCGGACTTCCCCACCGTCGCTTTCCCTAATCCGGAAGAGCCCGGGGCGCTGGACCTGGCCCTTGCCGCTGCTGCGGACTCGGATGCGGACATCGTTTTGGCCAACGACCCCGACGCCGATCGGGCCGCGGTTGCCGCGTTGGATCCCGCCACGGGAAGCTGGCGGATGCTTCGCGGTGACGAAGTGGGGGCGCTGCTTGGTGCGCACGTAGTAGCGCGAATGGCTGCCGGTGCCGGGGACGAGCCGCAGACCGGAGTGTTCGCCAACTCGATCGTGTCCTCCCGGCTGCTCTCACGCATCGCCGCCGCAGCGGGCTACGCCCACGAGGAAACACTCACCGGCTTCAAATGGATTTCACGGGTTCCCGGCCTCACCTACGGGTACGAGGAAGCACTGGGATACTGTGTGGCGCCTGACCTGGTGCGCGACAAGGACGGCATTTCAGCGGCTGTGCTGATCGCCGAACTCGCCGCAACTGCCAAGGCCGAGGGCAAGACGATCTTCGACACCCTCGATGACCTGTATCTAGTGCACGGACTGCATGCGAGCGACCAACTCAGTATCCGGGTGGCCGATTTGGGACTGCTCGATGCCATGATGAACCGCCTGCGGGTCAACCCGCCGGAAGCGTTCGGAGGCTCCGCCGTCGAGGTTTCAACCGATCTTGCGGAAGGAAGCGAAGCCCTGCCTCCCACGGACGGCCTGCTGTACCTGACCCGGGACCAAAGTCGTGTCATCATCCGTCCCAGTGGCACCGAGCCCAAGCTCAAGTGCTACCTGGAAGTCATCCAGGCCGTGGAAACTGCGGCGGAACTTCCCGCAGCACGCCAGGCAGCGCGGACATCCCTGGATGATGTTCTCAGGGACGTCCGCGAAGCCTTGGGCTTATAGGACTCCTAGAGTTCAACCTCGATGAAGCCGTCCACCAAACGGGTGGCGAACGCGTCGAGCTTGAGTTCCGGGTTGGTGAAGCATTCACCGGTTTCAAGGTCGTAGACCTCTTTGTGCAGCGGCGACGCGATGGTCGGCCGGCTTCCGCGGGATCCAATGATCCCCCGGGCCATAACGTTGGCGAGCGTCGCCGGGTCCTGCTGTGCCACAGCGAAGACCTCGGTGGGCGCTGTGCGGAACAGCGCAACCTGACGGCCGGCGATCAACGCAGCCTCGCCCCAAGCCAGTTCGAGTTCGTCCACCCGGCAAACACGGTGCCATGTGGCGGTTGTGGTCAGGTCCTCGGCACGGTCCAGAATTACGGTCATTTCAGCCCCTCTCACTGTGTCCGGGTGTTGGCTTTTCCACCGTCACTCCCCCGGACCGGGCCACACTTGCGGCCACTACTCCAAGCTAGGACCCGGGTGTTTCATCGGTTGTCCGCGTTTGTGTCGAACGCGTAAAAGAGACCTCACACCTCACGAAATGCGTTCGTGATGCAGAAGTTAAGATCACGAAACAAAAGGGAAACTGAAGCGAAACTGCCCGTCCCTAGGCTGGAACCACAAGTTGCGGAGATCCGTCTGCAACATCTGCGAAAGGCCCACCAGTGACCGGACACACTTCAAGTACAGAGAACCCGCGCCGCATCGTCGTCGTCGGCGGCGGCCCCGCTGCCCACCGTTTCGCCGACGCCATGTTCAATCGCGGACTTGAAGGTTGGCAGGTTACGGTGCTGACCGAAGAGGCACACCTCCCGTACGACCGCGTTGCGCTGAGCAAGGCCCTCACGGAAACCGGCGTGGACCTCACCTTGGGCGATGCATCCATGTGGGACCACGAAGCCCTGACTTTGGTCACCGGCGAGCGCGCCGTGAAGATCGACTCCGTGGCCAAGAGCGTCCTCACCGCCGCCGGCAACAAGTACGAATACGACCACCTGGTAGTGGCTTCGGGTTCCGACGCGGCCCGGCTCCCCATCCCCGGTTCCGAGCACACCCACGTTTACCGCACCCTCGAGGACGTCTGGGCCATTAACAAGGCCATCGCCGGGCTGCGCGAGAAGCTCGGCCGCAAAGTCAACGCGGTCACCATCGGTGGTGGCTTGCTTGGACTTGAGTCCGCTGCCGGCACCGAACAGCTGGGCGCCACACCGATCGTCATCAACGGCGCACCGTGGCTGATGAACACCCAGCTGGATGAGGGTGCCGGCCAGGCGCTCGGCCGCCTGATTGAGGCCAAGGGCTTCGAAGTCCACGGTGGCGTCTTCCCCTCCGAGGTAGTCACGGACGACGACGGCAACGTCACCGGTGTCCTGATGGCTGACGGCCGGACCATCGACGCGGACCTCGTAATCGTGGCTATCGGCGTGAAGCCCCGGGACGACCTCTTCCGCGCGGCAGAAGGTGAAGAGCAGCTGTTTAGCCTGGGCCAGCGCGGCGGCGTTGTCATCAATGATTTCTGCGCCACGGAAGTGGACGGCATCTGGGCCATCGGCGAGGTGGCCAACTTCGAAGGCATGTGCTTGGGCCTCGTGGCTCCTGCCAACACCATGGCCGAGATCGTTGCTGACCGCCTGCATGGTGGCGAAGCAACCTTCCCGGGCTTTGACACTGCCACGAAGCTCAAGTTGTCCGGTGTTGACGTTGCCAGCTTCGGCGACGCGTTTGCCCGCACCGAGCACTCCCTGGAGATCGTCTACGCCGACCCCGCGCGTGGGGTTTACCAGAAAATTGTCACCACAGATGATGCCAAGACCCTCCTGGGTGGCATCTTCGTGGGCGATGCCTCCCCGTACATGAGCCTCCGCCCGCTTCTGGGCCGCGAACTGTCCGCCGAACCGGGTGCCTACCTGAGCGCTGCCGGAGGTGGCGAGGCCCCTGAAACCGAACTTCCGGACGACGCCATCCTGTGCTCCTGCAACAACGTGGCCGCCGGAACTATCCGTGACACCATCAACGGCTGCGGTGCCTGCGAGGGCAACTCCCCGGTGCAGGAGCTCGGCGAGCTGAAGGGCTGCACCAGGGCCGGCACCCAGTGTGGTTCCTGCGTTCCCATGCTCAAGAAGCTCCTTGAAGGCGAACTGAAGAAGTCCGGCATTGAGGTCTCCAAGGCACTGTGTGAGCACATCAGCCTTTCCCGGCAGGAACTCTTCGATGCCATCCGCGTCCTTGAGCTCACGTCCTTCGAAGACATCATGGCCAAGTACGGCACCGGAGCGGGCTGCGATATCTGCAAGCCGACCATTGCCTCCATCCTGGCCAGCCAGCACTCCGCCTACGTTCTGGATGCCGGTCGCGGTGCGCTGCAGGACACCAACGACCGCGCCTTGGCGAACATGCAAAAGGACGGCACCTATTCGGTGGTCCCCCGCATCGCTGGTGGCGAGATCACGCCAAAGGGCCTGGGCGTCATCGCGGCCGTAGCGGAGAAGTACAACCTGTACACGAAGATCACCGGTGGCCAGCGCATCGATATGTTCGGTGCCCGCCTGGAGCAGCTGCCGGACATCTGGAAGGAACTGGTGGACGCCGGCTTCGAATCCGGACAGGCCTACGGCAAGAGCCTTCGTACCGTGAAGTCCTGCGTTGGTTCTACATGGTGCCGCTTTGGTGTGCAGGACTCGGTGGCAATGGCCATCGCCTTGGAGCTGCGCTACCGCGGCCTCCGCAGCCCCCACAAGCTGAAAATGGGTGTCTCCGGTTGCGCCCGTGAATGTGCCGAAGCCCGTGGCAAGGATGTTGGCGTGATCGCCACGGCCGACGGTTGGAACCTGTATGTAGGCGGTAACGGTGGCGCCACCCCGGCGCACGCCCAGCTGCTGGCCAAGGACCTGGACGACGAAACCCTCCTGAAGTACATCGACCGTTACCTCATGTACTACATCCGCACCGCTGACCGCCTCCAGCGCACCGCGCGCTGGCAGGAAGAGCTCGACGGCGGAATCAAGCACGTCGAGGAAGTAGTGGTCAACGACTCCTTGGGCATTGCCGACGAGCTTGAAGCCGCCATGGCCAAGCACATCGACACCTATGAGGACGAGTGGGCCGAGACCCTGAAGGACCCGGAGCGCCTCCGCCGTTTCCGTTCGTTCGTCAACGCTCCCAACCAGAAGGACGAATCCATTTCCTTTGTTCCGGAGCGCGGCCAGATCCGTCCGGCCACCAACGAGGAAAAGGGCGGCGTGCTCATCGCTTCCACTATCCCGGTCCGCAGCGAAACCGTCGGCGTAGAAAACTAGGGGTTCACCATGCAGCTCACCATTGATCTCACCGGCCGTGACGTCCTTGTCACGGGATCTGAAAAGTCTGCCCGCCAGGCGGTCCGCCGCTACCAGAGCGCCGGTGCCAACGTGTACCGGCTGAGCGCCCCGGAAGGTGTGCCGGGCGACGGCCAGCTTCCCGAGCGCCCGTTCCTGGTGGCGGTAGTGGACGACGGCGGGTCCGGCTGGCTGCCGCTGGTGGAACGCTGCCGCGACGCCGGGATTCCCCTAGCCTTCGAGCCTGCACCCGGCGCCGAGGGCCACGTGACCCTGGTGGGTGGAGGCCCGGGAGCCCTGGATCTGCTCACGGTGGGTGCTGTGGACGCCCTGCGCGATGCCGATGTGGTGTTTTACGATCGGCTTGCGCCCTATCAGGAACTGGCTGATCTGACCTCTGCGGAGCTCGTGGACGTTGGAAAGCAGCCCGGGCTTCACAAGGTGACTCAGAGGGACATCGAGAAGCTGATGGTGGAGGCTGCACTGCTGGGCAAGAATGTGGTCAGGCTCAAGGGCGGCGATCCGTACGTGTTTGGCCGCGGCGGCGAAGAAGTGGCTGCGTGTGTTGCTGCCGGCGTCCCGGTGAGGGTCATCTCCGGTGTCACCAGTGCTATTTCCGTTCCCGCTGCAGCCGGAATCCCGGTGACGCACCGCGAGGTCAGCCACATGTTCACCGTGGTATCCGGCCATGCCCCGTTGACGGAGAAGGAACACACCCACCTTGCCGGACTGGGCGGGACTATCGTGGTCCTCATGGGCATCGGCACCCTGCCCCAGCTGGCGGCCGGGCTCCGCCGAGCGGGGATGAATTCGGACATGCCAATGGCCGTGGTGGAACGTGGGTACCGGCCGGGACAGCGCACCACCATCGCTGACCTCGGTACCATCGAAACGGCAGCCACCGGCTGCAGCAACCCGGCCGTGTTGGTCATCGGCGAGGTGGTCCGGGTTGCTGAAGCCAACCGGAATCATGCCGAAGCATCCGCTGAACTGAGCCGACTCGCGGCTTCGCTCCTTGAAGCCTGAAGGTAAGAACACATGACTGTTGCACGTGCCATCGAAGTCCAGGACGCTACTGCCGCGCCGGAAGTTGCCGAAGCCGTAGAAGCGCCGTTGGACGGATTCCGCATTGGCGTCACCTCGCACCGCCGCTCCCGCGACCTCATTGAGGCACTGGAGCGCCGCGGTGCGAGCGTTTTGCACGCACCCGCCCTGAAGATCGCCCCGGTGCAGGAGGACATGGTCCTCATCGAGGACACCCGCACCATCATCGAGGCCAAGCCGGACATCTGCATCGCCACCACCGCCTACGGCATGCGCCGCTGGTGTGAGGCCGCTGATTCCTTTGGCATCGGCGAGCAACTGCTGGACACGCTGTCCGCCTGCCGCATGTTCGTCCGTGGCCCCAAAGCCCGCGGTGCCGTTCGGGCGGCTGGCCTTGCCGACGTCGGAATCAGCAGTGACGAAACCACCGCCACACTGGTGGACATGCTCCTGGCCGAAGGCGTGCGCGGCAAGACCGTGGCCGTCCAGTTGCACGGCTACACGGACGTCCGCCAGCTGGAACGGCTGCGTATGTCCGGAGCTACTGTCTTGACGGTGACTCCGTACCGCTGGGTGAAGCCCGACGGCGAAGACAAACTGCCGCGCCTGATCGAAGCCGTGGTCAGCGGAAACCTCGATGTCCTGACGTTCACCAGCGCCCCGGCAGTGGACGCCATGTGGAGCACCGCACATGAAATGGGCCTGTACCGCCAGCTCATCGAAGCTCTCAAGGGCCCGGTAACCGTTGCGGCCGTCGGTCCGGTCACCGCTCAACCGCTGGTCGACGCCGGGCTCACCCCGTTGATCCCTGATCGTTACCGCATGGGTGCGCTCATCAGGCTGGTTACCGAACATCTTTCGCTGAACCACGTGCGGCGCTTGGAAACCAAGAGCGCCACCATCGAGCTCCGTGGACGCTGCCTGCGGATCAACGGTGAGGTGGTGGACCTTGCACCGGCTCCCCTCCTGCTGCTGCGGGCGCTGCTCGGCGCGGGTGGGGCTGTCCTGTCCAGGGAAGCTCTCTCCGACCTGCTGGACCTGCGCGGTTCCGTACACGCTTTGGACATGACGGTCAGCAGGCTCAGGTCTTCCCTTCCTGATGGCAAACTTGTGGAAACCGTAGTGAAGCGCGGCTACCGGCTGCGGGCTTAGGTGTGAATGTTGGCGATAAACGGCGGTCTTTTGCGGAGCTAAATGTCGCCCTGCTGGTCCCCAAGCACTCCTGACCGCCTGTAGAACGTCGCTCGGGACTTCCCGGGATCCCGCGGAGTCGAACTTTTCTCCGTCGAACTCTTCATTGTCACGGGTTCTCTGTCGTAGGAGACTTGAGGCGACGGCATCCCATCTCGGACCGCCCGCGGGGCCACCCGGCTGCGGGGCCTCACAGCACCTTGTAGCGGCCTGGTGGATCAATGAGTTCCATGACACCCCCCGATAAGGCCGCTCGGCGGTCGCGCCATCTCTTGCCCTTGGTGACTTTCGCACTGATTGGATGTCTCGGTGGGTGCGAGTATGAGTCTTACGACGCATCCCTGCCGTCTGCCAGTTCTCCGATTACGGAGGCTCGCACGGACCCACCGCTGCCGGAGAGTCGCGACCCTCGCACGGTTCCGCCGCTGCCGAAGAGTGGCGATATCGACGCCGGCACATATCTAGTCCCCGTCGACGGCTACAAGGAGCCTTTCCAGATCACCGTCCCAGGCGGCTGGTCTGCTCTCGACGGCAATAGCCTGCGAAAGGATGACCCGGATCACCCGGCTGAATGGGCCGTCTACCTGACTCTTGGGTCCGCGTTCTATGTGTCGATGGATGCATGCAACTGGAGGGGTGCCCTTGCCGATGTCGGTCCTGCGGACTGGGCCTTCACTAGGGCTATGGCGGCGCAGTCGTCAACGGCAAGCACTCCTCCTGTCAAGGTCATGGTGGGCGATTACTCCGGCTTCGAGTTCGACCACTCCGTCGAGGGCGACGTGGACATCACGGCCTGCGACAGCGGCAAGTTCTGCATCCACTCAGAAATGATGTACCACTGCACACACTGGTACTCGAATCAGAATGAACACGAGACCTACCGGGTGGTCGACCTGAACGGTAAGCGGGTTGTCATCGCGGTGGGCCATATCGACGAATCGATCAATCCGGAGCTGATGAGAGAGGCACGCACCGTCTTCGACTCGATCGTGTTCGAGTCCTACAAGTGATCGGCTGATCCGATGGCCAATCCCGCTCGCTGACACGTTAGGCCGCCTTCACCAAAGGAAGCTCGTCCCAGTTGGTGGTGTAGCGGGGGCTGAGCATGTCGCGTTTCATGGACCAGTCCGGGCCGCCTTTGATGCCCGCATGGCCCAAACCGATGGAGCCACGGCCATAGCGCTTGCTGACCTGCTCGAGCAAGGGGCCTATGCCCCGTTCTTCATGCCGGTTCTCGAAGATTTCCAGCGGTTTCTGGTTGCCGCTGGGTCGGAGGTCCGTGACCATGATTCCAGCTTTGGCGTACCTCACGCCTTCCTGAATTTTTGGAACCAGCGCATGCGCGGCCTTGGTCAGCAACACCGGATCCGAGGTGGGCATTGGCAGCTTGACGTTGACAGTGGGGAACGATTTGTCGTTGGGGTTGTAGACCGATGTTGCCGCAAAGGCAGTCAGCAGCTTGGCTTGCAGGTCATGCTTGGCCAGCCTGGCACTGGCCATCTGGCCATAGACACTCAGTACCTGCCGCAGCTCGGCTGCTGAGGTTATTGGTGTGGAGAAGGACCGGGAGAAGATCAGTTGATCCCGTCCGATCCGTTCCTCCTCCATGGGGATGCAGGGGGTGCCTTGCAGTTCCAGCACAGTCCGCATCATGACGATGGAGAACTTGTCCCGCAATGCCACGGGGTCGGCACGGACCAGGTCCAGGATGGAGAAGATCCCCATCGCGTTCAGGCGTTTCGTGAGCCTGGTGGCGACGCCCCAGATTTCGATCACGGAGAGCCGTGCCATGAGTGCTTCGCGTTGGGGCTCCGGGATGGAGTCCCACCGGCACACGCCATTGAAGGCCGGGTTGTGCTTTGCCCACTTGTTGGCCAGCTTGGCAAGCGTCTTGGTGCGCGCGATTCCTACGCAAACGGGAACCCCCACGTGTCGTTGGCAGGCAGCTTTGATGGTGCGCCCTAGCTCCAGCAGATCCTCGGGTTGCCCTTTGACTCCGAGGAACGCTTCATCAATGGAGTACACCTCCTGCCATGCTGAGTACCGGGCCAGGAGCTCCATCACCCGCGAGCTGATGTCTCCATACAGTTCATAGTTGCTTGAGAGTGCAATGAGTCCCCATTCCTTGGCGCGTGGAGCAAGCTTGAACCAAGGCTCGCCGAGTCCGATTCCCAGTCTTTTGGCCTCAGGCGACCTGGTCACGGCGCAGCCGTCGTTGTTGGACAGGACGATCAGCGGCTTGCCCTCCAACGCAGGATTGAAGGCACGTTCTGCCGACGCATAGAAGCAGTTGATATCCACGTGGGCGATCTCCTGCATGCGATGCATGAGCGCTGGCTTGGACATTCCGCTCCTTGGCTCGCACTAGCACGCGTCGCCCGCATCCGAGTGCGCGACACGCCATACATTCGAACATATATTCGAATACCTTCACTGTACCGCCAGCCCCTGACAAGAAGACATCCCGCCCGCAGGACTACGGGAGTCCGGCGGGCGGGATGCCAACGCTGCGGAGTTCTAAGAGGTTGCTGCCGGTTCCTTCTTGTGCACCAGGTAGATGGCACCGGTGGTCACATCTTCTTCGAGTGCCTCCAAGGTGCGTCCGCGGGTTTCGGGAACCTGCGTGTAGATGAAGACGAGGGCCAGGATTCCAACAATCCCAAAGAGGAAGAACGTTCCCGTAATCCCCACGCCCGCCACCAACGTGGGGAAGAAGAGGCCGAGGAGGGCATTGGCGATCCAGAGGCAGAATACCGACAGGCCGATCGCGAAGCCGCGAACATGCAGCGGGAAGATCTCGGACAGCATCACCCACACGGCGATGTTGAGGAATGTCTGCATGGATCCTACAAACGCCACCACCAGGAACAAGATAACGAAGGGGCGTGCGGCATTGCCGACGGGCAGGACGATCGAGGCGATTCCGATGAGGAAGTGGCAAACGGTGGTCAGCGTGAATCCAAGGAGCAGGGTGGTGCGTCGATTAATCCGTTGCATGAGCGTCAAGGCAATGACGCCACCGACCACCGCAATGACACCGGGGGCAATGTTGGCAATGAGGGCTCCACTTGAGTCGAAGCCGGCTTCAACCAGCACGGACTGCCCGTAATACATGATCGAGTTGATGCCGGTTAGCTGCTGAGCCACGCCCAAGCCGATACCTACCAGCACAATGCGCAAAATCCATTTGTCCTTGAGTGCTCCCCAAGAGGTTGCTTTTGAAGCTCGTTCCTCGTCAGCCAGGTGCTTCACATCGGCCATTTCAGCCTCGGCTCGCTCCACGGATCGAATGGTCTTCAGCACTTCCAGCGCTTCTTGCGACCGCCCCTTGGAAATGAGCCAACGCGGCGACTCAGGCATGCGCAGCATACCGAAGAACAGAGCTATGGCGGGCAGGGCTGCGACCGCAAGCATGATGCGCCAGACTCCCCCGAATTCACCCCAGACATTGCCGATGATGGCGTTGACTACGAAAGCCGCGAGCTGCCCAATGACGATCATGAGTTCATTCCGTCCGGCAAGAGAGCCACGAATTTCATACGGCGCCAGCTCGGCAAGGAACACCGGGACCACGGTAGAGGCGCCACCGACAGCCAAGCCGAGGATGACCCGCCCCAGCACCATTACTTCGAAGCTCGGTGCGAAGACGCAGGCAATGGTCCCGGCAAAGAACAGGACGGCCAACAGGATGATCGTTTTGCGGCGACCCCAACCATCTGACAAGCGCCCACCGCCAACCGCTCCGGCAGCCGCTCCGAACAAAAGGGAGCTGGTGACGATTCCTTCTGTCAGCGGCGTCAATGCGAGGTCCATGGTCATAGGCCTCAGTGCGCCGTTGATAACGCCGGTGTCGTAGCCGAAGAGAAGACCGCCGAAGGTGGCTACCAAGGCAACGAGGCCGAGGCGCTTTCTGTGCGGACCATTTGTCAGCGGAGGGAGTAAGGCGCCATCGGCGGCTCCCCGCTGCCTTTGTGTGGCAGACATCAAGACTCCTTTGTCAGTGTGGTGCGGGTCGTATTCACCCGTTCTGAATACAGACTAACGCGCGAAAGGCTTAAATGTAAGGTCAAACTAACAAATGTCTGGGTTCAAGACTTTCCGCCATGGGAGGATGAGGGCATGGTTATCGACAACCGCCATCGTTCGGCCACCCAAAGCGACGTCGCCAAGGAAGTCGGCGTCTCCCGAACCCTCGTGTCTTTTGCCTTCCGCGGTGCGCCGGGCGTCAGCGAGGAAACCAAACAGGCGATCTTCGATGCCGCAAAGCGTCTGGGCTACCGACCCAACGCAGTAGCTGCCGATCTCGCACGAAAGCATCGGTCCGCCGTCGGGCTCCATCTCCTGGACATCCGCAACGAGGTCTACGCTGACATCCTCAGCGGCGTCCGCATGGCACTGCCCCAGGACGGCAACCGGCTCATCCTGAGTGTCTCCCGGTCTGTTGACGGCGAGGACCACGGCGCGCTGGAATCACTGATTGAGGCGCGAGTGGGGATAATCATTGCCGCCACCCTGCTGGATTCCGACGAACGGGTCCATGAATTGGCCAAGATCGTTCCACTGGTCAGCGTGACGCGTCCCGTGGATGGCGTGGACAGCGTCTATTCAGACGATGCCGCCGGCGCCCGCGCAGCCACCGAACACCTCATCAGGCTGGGCCACACGAGAATCGCCCACCTGGCGGGCCCCGTCTACGACGGCCATACGGTCCGCAGGCAGAGTTACGCACAAACCATGCGCGACGCCGGGCTGAAGCCACTATCGCTCGAGGCCGATGACTTTACGCAGGACGCCGGACAGCGGGCGGCCGCAAAATTGCTCGCTATGACTGACCGGCCAACGGCAATATTCACCCACAACGACCAGCTCGCCTTGGGCGCCCGCGAGGCTGCGTACGCGCTGGGCCTTTCGTTGCCGTCCGAGCTTTCCCTTGTGGGATACGACAACTCGAGGACCTCCGGACTTCACGGCATCGACCTCACATCCGTTGACCTCCATGCTGTTGAACTCGGGCAGATTGCGGGAACCGTTGCTCTGGAACGCCTCAGCAATCCCGATGGGCCCGCCGCAGACAGGCGCCTCACACCGCAGCTCGTGGTGCGAAACTCGACAGCCCCGCCAGTTGGAAACCGTCATATCGGTAACTAGCGTTATTCATTTTTGCGCTATTCGGGCTTTGACGACCGATCGAGGGGCGGCCGTGTGGGCGTTGGTGCGAGGCAAAGGGGGCTCCGATAGCGATGCTGATGGTTCTTCTCCCGAGGACTCTAGGGGTAACCCCTGACATCTAGGCCTGTGCCTCCGCATCACGTGGGCGGGCGGGGGACAATGGTCACATGCGAGTGGAACTGCTTCATATAGATGAGTGTCCCAACACGGTCAAGGCGTACGAGCGTCTTGAAGAAGCATTGCTGGCCTTGGGGCGTGCGGAGGTTGAGGTGCACGTGCGTCTTCTTCAGTCAGCAGCCGATATCAAGGACACCGGGTTTGCAGGTTCGCCCACGATCACTGTCGACGGGGTCGACATCTTCCCTGGAGGGGCGCCCTCAAGCGAACTGGCCTGCCGTATCTATATGACTCCCCGGGGCTTTGCCGGCCTGCCTACAACTGAGCAGCTAACGGAAGCTCTCACGAACAGTGGAATCTGACGCCGCCGCCTGCTCTTGCTGTGGCAGGGTGATGGGCCGCAGGAAACTGCACGCCATCGGGTCGGAACCTGCCTACATTTGTCGCCGCTGTGGCTTGTGGATTGCGCTCCGGTTCCGACCGGATATCACAGAGACCTCTGCGCGTCCCCGTCACATCGAAACGAACGCCAACGAAGAACGCATGGACTGATACTTTTCGATTCATGAAAAGCACAGTTCAGTCGCTGTCGATCCAGGGACCGGCACGACGTCATTCTCCGGCCCTGGTCTTCCTCGCCGGCGCCATCATTGGCGTGCTGGGCGGCATGATCGGCCTGGGCGGTGCGGAGTTCCGGCTTCCGTTGCTGATTGGGGTTTTCGGCTTCGCTGCGCTGCAGGCCATCATCATGAATAAAGCCATGAGCCTGATCGTCGTCATGACAGCGCTGCCGGCCCGGCTTTTCGCGATCCCGATCGGGGATCTTTCCCCGTACTGGTTTATCGTCCTGAACTTGTTGGCCGGAAGTCTGGTCGGGGCCTGGATCGGCGCCCATTGGGCTACGCGGCTGAAGTCAAAGACCCTCTACCGCGTGATCGCGGTGCTGCTCGTACTCATCGCAGCACTGCTTTTCTACACGCATTTCTTTGCCGTTGATCCGCTCGCAATCGCGGAGGGTCCTCGGACCATCGCGGGCATCGCGGCCGGGGTCATCATCGGTGTCGTGGCCGCTCTCATGGGAGTAGCCGGCGGAGAACTGCTGATCCCCACGATCGTGCTGCTCTTCGGAACCGACATCAAGATCGCAGGTAGCCTCTCACTGGCCGTTTCGCTGCCGACCATGCTTGTCGCGTTTGCCCGCTTCAGCAAGGACAAGAGCTTCGCCGTACTCGGAGGGAACAAGCGTTTCCTCATCGCCATGACCCTGGGCTCCATCACCGGAACAGTGATCGGCGGGCTTCTGCTGGGGGTTGTCCCCTCACTGGTCCTCATCCCGTTGCTCGTCCTGCTCCTGCTCCTGTCCTCCATCAAGGTCTGGAACCACGACTAGGAATCCCACGTCGGTTCGCCGGAAGGTCCGTTGTCAAAGAAAGGACAGGGCGAAGCAGTTCGTGGTGAAGATAGGCGTATGCCCCGGGACCTGGATGATCCCGGGGCATACGTTGCCGCTGGCGGCAATTTTGTTTCTGGAAGGCGCGGACTAGGGCGTGTTCTCGATGAGTTCGGTGTAGAGCTTTTGGACACGGTCCTTGATGTCGTCGCGGACCAGGCGCATGCGTTCCATGCCTTCGATGCCGCGTTCGGAGGGTTCATCGGTATCCCAGATTTCGAAGCGTTTGCCGGCCGGTGGGTCGAGTTTGGCTTCGGTTCCGAGGACGATGACGGCGTCCACGGTGTTGAGGACTTCATCGGTAACCGGTTTTGGATACTCGCCGGTGACGTCGATGCCCAGTTCGGCCAGGGATTCCACGGACTGGGCGTTCAACGCCGCGCCGGGTTTGGTGCCGGCTGAGTAGACCGTAACGTCATCCCCGGCCAGGTCGCGCATGAGGCCTGCGGCGAGCTGGGATTTGCCGCCGTTCTTGCTGCAGATGAACAGGACCGCGGGGTGTTCGGAGGTCATTAGAGTGCGGCTTCTTTCGTGAGGGAGGCGACCAGGTTTTTAACGCGGTCGTGGATTTCATCGCGGATTTCACGGACGGTGTCGAGGGGCTGCTCGGCCGGGTCGGTGAGTTCCCAGTCTTCGTAACGCTTGCCGGGGTAGATCGGGCAGGAGTCGCCGCAGCCCATGGTGATGACCACATCGGAGGCGCGGACGACGTCGTCGGTGAGCGGCTTGGGGTATTCCTTGCCCAGATCCAAGCCCATCTCGTTCATTACTGTCACGACGTTGGCGTCGAGTTCTGATGCGGGTAGGGACCCGGCGGAGCGGACACGGATTTTGCCTTTGGCTTCGACGGTGAGCAGGGCCGCGGCCATTTGGGAGCGGCCGGCGTTCTGCACGCAGACGAACAACACTTCCGGGACTTCGGAGGCCAGGGAGCCTTTGGACTTGGCCAGGGCGTGGAGCCTGTCGTTGGCGAAGTGCTCGGTTGTCGCGGGCAGGTAGGCGCTGACTTTCGCTGTGCGGGCCAGGGCCGTGTAGGACTCGAAGACGTAGCGTTCGACGGTTTCTGCGGCGAAGATCCCTGCGTAACGTCCGGCGAGCCGGTCACTGATGCGATGGAGTACTTCGGTGTTGTCCTGCAGGCCGAGCGTGGTTTCCTGGTGGTCGGTCATGACAGTGCTCCAATGTTGGTTTGGTGACTGGCTATTGGTTGCTGGTGCCGGAGCGGCCATGTGCGAGCCCGGTCGGGAAGCCGACGAATGCCGGTTCGGGTGCGGCACAGCAACCGCCCTGGGCCTCGGGCTCCTGCGTTGTGACTGCAGCCGGGACGTCGCAGCTGGTGCCGGCGTCCGCGGAGCAGACCCCGGTTTCGGGCAGTTCAAGGTGGACGGTGTCAGCAGCCTGCTGGTCACCGGCGAGGGCTGCGGCGACGGAGCGGACTTGCTCGTAGCCGGTGGCGAGCAGGAAGGTCGGTGCCCGGCCGTAGGACTTCATTCCGACGATGTAGAAGTCCTTTTCGGGGTGGGCCAGAACCTTCGCACCATGCGCCGGGACCGTGCCGCAGGAGTGGAATTCAGGGTCGATCAGCGGCCCGAGCTCGGTAGGGGCTTCAACAGCGGGGTCCAGGTCCAGGCGCACTTCACGCAGGATCTCCAGGTCCGGGCGGAAGCCTGTGCAGGGGACGATGACGTCGGCGTCAATGGTGCGTCCATCCACGGCTTCGACGCTCACGTGCGAGTCGAGGTTTTTCAGGGCAGCGATGCCGAATCCGGTGTGCAGTTCGATGGTTCCGGCTTCGACCAGGCGACGGAGGCGGGAGCCGAGCTGGCCGCGCGCAGGCAGCCCGTCAGCGTCCCCTCCGCCGTAGACCTTCTCAGCCGAAGCGCCGCGGACGGCCCAGAGGATGCGGGTATCGGGCTCGTCCTTGGCCAGGTCGGCGAGATTGATCAGGGTGTTCGCGGCCGAGTGACCGGCCCCGACGACGAGGGCGCGGCGACCGGCGAAGGAGGCGCGGTTGCGGCCAGCAACGTCGGGCAGGGGCGAGGAAATCCGGTCAGTGGCTGTGGTCTCGCCGATGGCGGGCAGGCCTGAGGTGCCGAGCGGGTTGCGGGTGGCCCAGGTGCCGGAGGCGTCGATGACGGCGGCCACGGTGTGGTCCCGTATTTCTCCGCCGTCGTGCTCGACGCGGACGACGAAAGGAGTAGTGTCGCGGTCCCGGACGTGGGTTTTGTCCATGCCCTGCCGGGTGACGGCGATGACACGGGCACCGGTCTGGAGCAGGGAAGCGATCTGGGGTGTTGCTGCAAGCGGGGTGAGGTAGTTGTCGATGAGTTCGCCGCCGTAGGGCAATGCGGTGGGGCGGGGTGATTCCCAGCCAGTGGGTTCGAGCAGGCGGACCGCTGCGTCGTCGAGGTTGAACCGCCAAGGAGAGAACAGCCGGATGTGGCGCCATTGTTCGATGGCGGCGCCTGCAGTGGGGCCGGCTTCGAAGATGACCGGTTCGAGTCCGCGTTCGAGCAGGTGCGCCGCTGTGGCGAGTCCTACCGGGCCTGCGCCGATCACTGCGATGGGAAGGTTCTTCACTGAATCCATGCTGTCCTCTTGTTCATACGTTGGTATCGGCGGCTCGGTCGGGGTGCCTGCCGGTCCTTGTGGGGCCGGCAGGCCGGGGCGGCGCTGTTCAGCAGCAGTCCAGATCGTCCTCGTCGCAGCAGCCCGTGTCGGTGCAGCATCCGGTGTCCATCCAGTTCACCCCCTTCCCGTTTCGCGTGGTTAGGCGTGGGTTGGTTCTTCAACCAGGGCCGTGGCGATGCTGTCGGCATCCGCCAGAGCGGCGAGGAACCGTTCGGCGTCCAGCGCGGCGGCGCAGCCGGTTCCGGCTGCGGTGATGGCCTGGCGGTATCGGTGGTCCACAGCGTCACCGCAGGCGAAAACGCCGGAGAGGTTCGTGACCGTGGTGGGTGAGTCGACCTTGATGTAGCCCTCGTCGTCCAGGTCAACCTGTCCGGCGACCAGCTCGGTGCGGGGAAGGTGGCCGATGGCAACGAAAATGCCCGTGGCGGCCTGTTCGCGGGTTTCACCGGTGCGGGTGTCAGTCAGGGTCACGCCGGTGACCTTGGTGTCGCCGTGGATCTTGGTGATGGCCGAGTTCCAGGCGAAGTTGATCTTGGGGTTGTCCTTGGCGCGCTGGGCCATGATCCGTGAGGCACGGAGTTCGTCTTTGCGGACCACGACGGTGACGGTCTTGGCGAAGCGGGTCAGGAAGGTCGCCTCTTCCATGGCGGAGTCACCGCCGCCGACGACGATGATGTCCTGTTCGCGGAAGAAGAATCCGTCGCAGGTGGCGCACCAGGACACTCCGTGGCCGCTGAGTTTCTTCTCTTCCGGCAGGCCGAGTTCCTTGTAGGCCGAGCCTGTGGCCAGGATGACCGCCGGTGCTTCGTGGGTTTGGCCGGCGCCGGTGACTACGCGCTTGAGGTGACCTTTCAGGTTAACTTCGGTGACGTCGTCGAACACGATCCGCGCGCCGAACCTTTCGGCCTGTTCCTGGAGCCCGTCCATGAGCTCCGGGCCTTGGATCCCGCCGGGGAAGCCGGGGAAGTTCTCCACTTCGGTGGTGTTCATCAGCGCCCCGCCGGCGGTGACCGACCCGGCGAGGACCAGCGGGTTCAGGCCTGCCCGGGCAGCGTAGATCGCCGCCGTGTATCCGGCGGGGCCGGAGCCGATGATGATCAGCTGTTCGGTCTGGACGTCGGTGCTCATCTGAGTCTCTCCTGGTAATCGAAAATGTGGGTTACTTAGCGGCCGGGACGAGGGAGGCGATCAGGCCCTCGATGCGGGTCTTGATTTCGTCGCGGATCGGGCGGACAGCCTCGACGCCTTGGCCGGCGGGGTCTTCCAGGACCCAGTCTTCGTAGCGCTTGCCGGGGAAGTACGGGCATTCATCGCCGCAGCCCATGGTGATGACGACGTCGGATTCCTTCACGGCCTCGGTGGTGAGGACCTTCGGGATTTCAGCGGACATGTCGATGCCGAGTTCAGCCATGGCCTCGACGGCGGCCGGGTTGACCTTGTCGGCGGGCTGGGAGCCGGCGGAGCGGACTTCGATCTCCCCCTTGCCCAGGGTGGTCAGGAACGCGGCGGCCATCTGGGAACGCCCGGCGTTGTGAATGCAGACGAACAGTACGGAGGGCTTCTTGGTGGTTTCGGTGCTCACGGGTTTCTCTCCTGGAATCGTTGTGTGAACGGGTGGTGGGTTTGAAGCGGTGCGCCCGAGAAGGAAGCTCTCCGTAATGAACATTGATGATGATCGATATAGAGAGTATCGGACGGTAGATTGATGAATGTCAATATTGCAACTGTCGCCAGGTGGTTAGGCGGCGGTGATGCGGGGTGCGAGGTCGTGGATGCGGTGGGTGATGTCGTCGAAGGCCTGGTCGAAGGCGGCGGCTGTGTCCAGGCGAAGGGGGTCCGGCACGGACCAGTGGATTCCGCCCAGCCCGGTCAGTTCTTCGTGGGCGTTGTCGCAGACGGTCACGACCAGGTCCGCCTCGCCTGCAACCTCTTCCAAGGTGCGCGGGGCAATGTCCGGCAGGTCCAGGCCGTGGCGTCGGGCGGTCTCGATGGCTCCGCGGGCGATACGGTTTGCGGGATGGGTTCCGGCCGATGCTGCGGGGATGTCGCTTACCTGTCGCCAGAGGGCGGTGGCCAACTGCGAGCGTGCACTGTTGCGGGTGCACACGAACAGGACGCGGGTTGCCGTATGCGCAGCCCCGGGGGCGAGTCCATCCAGGGCGCCGGTGGCGAGGCGGAGGTAACTGCGGCGCTTGTCGGCTTCGGAGCGCTGCCGGGTTGCCAGTCCGGCGTCCTCCAGTGTGCGCAGGTGGTGGGAGAGCAGGTTGGCCGGCATGCCCAGTTCGGCCTGCAGCTCCGAGGGCGAGAAGTCGCCCAGGGTTAGCAGGTCCACGATGCGCAGGCGCGCCGGATCGGCAAGGGCCGCGTGCCTGGCTACCCGTGCCTGGAATGTGTCAGCTGCTTCAATATTCATTGATTCAATTTTGACTGAGTTAATTCTTTGCGTCAAGCTGTTGGCATGACTTCACTCCAGCCGCCCCTGTGGCGCCGTGCCATCGCTGAATTCCTCGGCACCGCTTTGCTCGTTGCCATCGTCGTCGGCTCGGGGATCGCTGCAGCCCAACTCTCACCCAATGATGTGGGCCTGCAGTTGCTACAAAACAGCACGGCGACGGTGCTTGGGCTGACGGTATTGATCCTGGTGTTCGGGCCGGTCAGCGGCGCCCACTTCAACCCCGTGGTGTCCCTGGCCGACTGGTTCCTTGGGCGGCGCAGCGGATCCGGCCTGTCCTTGCCGGACCTCGGCCTCTACGTCCTTGCCCAAATCGCCGGCGCCATCGGCGGCAGTGTCCTCGCCAACGCGATGTTCGAAGTCGCCACCTCTATCTCGACCAAGGAGCGGGCGGCAGCGGGTCATCTGCTGGCCGAGGTGGTCGCGACCGCCGGCCTGGTCCTGCTGATCTTCTCCCTCGCAGCCACCAAACGCGGCGCCTTGGCCGCCCCCGCCGTAGGTGCTTATATCGGTGCCGCGTACTGGTTCACATCTTCGACGTCGTTCGCGAACCCGGCCGTGACCATCGGCCGTATCTTCAGCGACACCTTCGCCGGAATTGCACCGGGTTCCGTCCCACCGTTCATCGCCGTCCAGCTCCTCGGCGCGGCCGTCGGCATGGGACTTCTGCTCCTGCTCTTCCCGCATGCCGGCCGGGACGCCGATGACGTCGTCATCCCTCACTCCGAAGCAGCCAAGCACTAGAGCCGGCGTCGACATCGGCCTAAACATTGATGAATGTCAATGTTGCGGCATAATAGGTAGATGACCTCGCTGCCCCTGCTTGAACCGGACACGCAGACCACATGCTGCCCGCCGGCCGCCCCAACCCTTGGCGCTGAGGAAGCTCAGCGCCGGGCCGTGGTGTTCAAAGCGCTGGCAGACCCCAACCGGCTGCGGCTGCTCTCCATCGTCAAGGCCGCCGACGGCGGGGAGTCCTGTGTCTGCGACCTCACCGAACCGCTGGATCTCGGTCAGCCCACTGTCTCCCACCATCTGAAAATCCTGGTCGAGGCTGGTCTACTGCATCGCGAGAAGCGCGGCACCTGGGCGTACTACTCGCTGGTCCCCGGAGCCTTGGACGACGTCGCCGGAACCCTCGCAGCCCTATGAACCACGGGTTTGGAGTTCGGACCATGACGCCAACCGATTGGCCCGCCGTGCAGCGCATCTTCCAGGAAGGTATCGAGACCGGGCACGCGACCTTTGAAGAGAAGGCCCCCGATTGGGAGTCCTTCAACACCTCCAGGTTGCCGGCGCACAGGCTCGTCGCCGAAACCGCCGGGCAAGGCGTTCTGGGATGGGCCGCCGTCTCCGCCGTCTCGTCCCGGCCTGTATACGCGGGCGTGGTCGAGCACTCCATCTACGTTGCGGCCGAAGCCCGCGGCCTCGGACTCGGCAAAGCCCTCCTTCAGGCCCTCATCAACTCCACTGAACAAGGTGGAGTGTGGACCATCCAATCCAACATCTTCCCGGAAAATCACTCCAGCCTCCGGGTCCACGAAGCCGCCGGCTTCCGGATCATCGGCAGCAGGAGCCGCATCGCCCGCATGACATACGGCCCCGCCGCCGGCCAATGGCGGGACACACTCCTGCTCGAACGCCGTTCACCGGCTGTTAGCTGAGCTGTCGCAGCAAATCACACACGCCCTTTCAGCGTCGGGTTCCCCATGCCTGCCGGGGGCATTAACCGGGAAAACTTGGGACTAAGCCATTGAAATCCAAGCCGCATAGGGTGTTCGGCAAGCTGCTTGAGGAGCAATGACGCCAGCGTCAGACCGAGACGGCTTGCCATTTAACGGAAAAGCGCGCACTAAATGTGATGCAGGCACGTGGTGGCGACACCCCAAATGGTCAACTCCGACATTGCAGGGACGCGAATGTCCGGATACTTGGGATTATCGGCCTGCAGGACTACGCCCGAGGACGTGACCCGTAGCCTTTTGATGGTCAGCTCGCCATCGAGGACAGCCACGACGACGGACCCGTCCTTGGGCTCCAGCGCGCGGTTGACGATCAACTCGTCACCGTCGCTTATGCCGGCGCCCTCCATTGACTCGCCAGTCACCCTCACTACGAAAGTGCTGGTGACATCCTTGATCAGGTGCTCGTTGAGATCGATTCGACCATCAAAATAGTCCTGGGCGGGCGACGGATAGCCCGCAGCCACGGGGATAGGCGCCAGCAGCACTGACATAAGGGAAAAGCCCGCATCTATCACGCGGGGGCCGACTATCACGCCCACAACACACCTTTATTCGAATATATGTTCGATAGTTCAGTGTACAGCGGGTGACAGACATTGTGTCCACTCCTCAACGAGCGGCCTCGTTCGGCACCTCGACCATAGGCCCGTCACGACCGCCGATGACAAATTTCCCAATCACCTCTTTCCCGTTCACGTCGTAGACAGGAATCGCCACAGCTCTGTTACCGCGCGCCTCCTGCCAAGCCAAGGCGTCCGCAGGGCTTCTGAACGTCCTTCCAAGGCGGGTGCGGGCTGGGCAATCCCATTCAATGCTCTCTTCATTCGTTGTCGCGGCCTGTGCGTGCGGGACTTCGCCGCTTCGGGAACGGCCAAAAGGTTTCACGAGCCTCGAAAAAACTGCTCTATGGCGTTGCTACCCTTGCGGAGCAGTACACGGGCTTCAGTGGAGGTGCGCCGTACCCACTAGCGAATTGCCCGATACCGCACATGCGTCACCAGGCCAGTCCCGCGTACCTCTGCCTGTTCAAGTTCCAGGTTTCCCACGCCGTCGAGCAATCGCTCACCACCACCCAGGACCATGGGTGAAATGTGGAGCCGCAGCTCGTCCATGAGCCCGGCCGAAAGATACTGGCGGGCGGTCTGCGCTCCGCCGGCAATGGCTACATCTTTGTCCCCGGCAGCTTCGCGGGCCTGCGCCAGTGCCGATTCGATGCCGTCGGTGACGAAGTTGAACGTTGTCCCGCCTTCCATCTCCAACGGCTCACGGCCATGGTGGGTGAGCACGAAAACGGGTGCGTGATATGGCGGTTCCTCGCCCCACCAGCCCCGCCATTCCGTGTCCCACGCCGCCGGTCCGGGCCCCGCAAACATGTTGCGTCCCATGATGAACGCACCAGCCGCGAGAATCCCTGCGATCTCCGGCGCGTTCGTCTCCGGCTCTTCGAACATCCATCTGTGCAGGAGCTCTCCCCCGTCGCCCAAGGGCTCCTCCAGGCGCTGGTTGGGGCCAGCAACAAATCCATCCAGTGAAACAGTCAGATCGCATGTGACTTGGCTCATGCGCCCATCATGCCACCACGGCGGCCGGGGCAGAACGGTCCGCACGCGCAATGTGATCCACGTTATTACCGGCCGGTAAACAGCACGCTACGGATCGGCCAAAGATGGCAACAGCGGCGAAACACCCGCGAAAAACCGGCCCCCTACGCTGATGATCAACAGCAGGTCACATGAGCGAAAGGGCCAAACATGTCCGCCATCCCGTCCGCACCTTCCCTCCACATCGTCATTGCAGGGGCAGGTCCCGCGGCCCAGGCTCTGGTGCGGCGGCTAGCCGGAGCGTCCGAATCCCGGCAGCGCGCTTTCCACGGAACCATCACTGTGCTCAGTAACCGCGACGAGTGCCCGGACGTCCTGTTGGAACTCGCCGAACTCCCCCAGGTCTCGGTCCGTTTCGGGCAGGCAGCCAGCTTCATCGACGCCGATGCAAGGATTGTCACCACCGTGGATGGCATGGAGTTCTCCTACGACCAGTTGGTCATCGCCACCGGCTCGGCCCCGGCCCTTCCGCCGGTGCCAGGCGCCGAATCCAGCCTGAGTTACTCCACCATCGACGACGCCGCGAACATCGGCGAAGCGGTCAAGGACGTCACCCGCCTGGTGGGCCGCCGTCCCCTGGGAATCCTCGTTGGGAACGGACCGGCGGCGGGCCAGGCCGAGGCTGTGCTGCGTGCACGCGGGGTCCGCCCCGTCCGCACAACCCTCCGCCCCACCGCCGTCGTGCCTTCCGCCAGCACCGGCACGGGTGCGCAGGGTTCCATGCTGCCGGCCACCGGCATCCTCTTCGAAGACGGCAGCAGCATGAAAGGCGACCTGGTGGTACTGGCCGAGGAACGCACCGCCCGCAACGACCTCGCCGAAAGCGCCGGGCTCACAACCGCTCCCGACGGCGGCATCTCGGTAAGTCGCGACCTCGCCACGTCCGTACCAGGCATCTGGGCGATTGGCGATGCCGCGTCCTGCGACGGACTACGACTGGGCCTGCTTCTGTCCGCCGAGTCCTCTGCGATGCTGTGCGCCTCAGGCCTGCTCTTGAGTGCGGGCAAAGACGATCAGCAGGCGTTGATCGCGGCCTGACGCCCCTTTGGCGGCGGCCCCAGTGACCTCCGGCGCATGTGGCAAGATGGTCCTTTGATGGGCAGTGACAACCCTGCGGCCACCGGGCCGGCCACGCCCTGCACGGAAGGATCCCATGAGCAACGAAGCCGTCGCGCAAGCAAATATTGCCTCCTACATTGACCACACACTGTTGAAGCCTGAGGCCAGTCAGGCCGACGTCCTCAAGGTGTGCGCCGAGGCAGTCGAGTACAAGTTCAAGTCGGTGTGCGTGAACCCGGTTTGGGTCAAGACCGTCACCAAGGCCCTCAAAGGTTCGGGCGTGCTCACGTGCTCGGTCATCGGCTTCCCCCTGGGTGCCACCCCCAGCGACGTCAAGGCTTTCGAGGCCCGCGGAGCCGTACTGGACGGCGCGGATGAAATCGACATGGTGATCAACATGGCCTCCGCCCGCGCCAACGACAAGGGCGCGCTGGTGGACGACATCAGGGCCGTGTCCGAGGCAGTCCACGCCGGGGAGGCCATCCTGAAGGTGATCATCGAGACCTCCATGCTGACCGATGAGCAGAAGGTCATTGCCTGCGAAGCGGCCGTGGAAGCCGGGGCGGACTTCGTCAAGACGTCCACCGGATTCAATGGCGGCGGTGCCACCGTCGAGGACGTTGCGTTGATGCGCAAGACCGTGGGGCCGGAGGTGGGCGTGAAGGCCTCGGGTGGAGTGCGCTCCCTGGCCGATGCACAGGCTATGATTGCTGCTGGTGCAACACGTATCGGAGCGAGCTCCGGAATTGCCATTGTCAAGGGTGAACAGGGTTCATCCGCCTACTAAGGCTTCCGCTGCCGTCAGAGATTTTTGAGCCCTGCGGGGCGAGGAGGAATGAATGTCCAAGAACGCCACAAGCGCCCCCATTGAAAAAGAGAACAGCCTGGGCACCAGCATTGTGCTGTTCCTTGTCATGATCGTGCTCTTCCTGGGTGCCATCTACTCGCTTTCCTTCCTCACGCTCGATAACCCGTGGCCGATGGCCGTCTGCCTCGGCCTGTTCGCGCTGGCGTTTTGGATCCCGCAGACCATTTTTGGTCGCTCTGATTCTGCCGGCGAAAGCTAGACCCCGCTGATGACATTGAATGGCCCGGGCTCCCGCCTGGGCCATTCCTTTATGTTGGCCGTTTCCTTGGCGACCACGCTGTTTCTCACTGGCTGTGCTTCAGCGGGTGCCCTCAGCAAGCCGGATGCACCCCAACGCGTGGAAGCAGCCTCCTGCGATGCGTTGGGAAGCAAGGCAACCAGCGTCAAGGAATGGGTGGTGGAGGGATACCTCGACCCCGAGGACACCTCCAAATCCCTGCAACATGCCATAGATTCCGCGTCCAAGAGTGGCGGAGCGATCGTGCAGTTGCCTGAGGGCGTCTTCACCTTGGAACGTCCTTTGGTTATGAAGAGCAATGTATCCCTCAGGGGAGTCGGGCCAAGCACCGTGCTGAAAGCAGGTCCGGACTTCCTTGAATTCGAGGGGCCATTCGGCGGCCACCCCATGATCACCACCAACGGCGCACAAAACGTCACCGTCTCACAGCTCACGGCGGACCAAAACGGTGCGGAGCTGGATGGGAACCTTCCAGGACGCCTGCATGAGTATTTAGTGGACGTCCGCCACTCCAGCAACGCCTTGGTGGAGGGTGTCTCCACCCGGAATCCCTACACGTACTCCATCGCAGTGGTGGCCAGCAGCAATTTCTGCGTCCGTGATAACAACACACTGGTGACCAGCAGCGGCCGATACGATCAGTTGGACGGCATTCACATCACCGACTCCCATGGAGGGGTGGTGGAGGGCAACACCGTTGACCAGCGCCAGGGAGCTGACGGAGACGACGGCCTCGTGGCCCAAACCCTCGGCGCGTCAGTTCATGACGTGTCCTACCGAAACAATGACGTGCGGGGCGGATCCCACGGTTCGGGATTGCAGCTGGCCGTTGGCGAGCATGAGATCTACAACATCAGCGTGGATGGCAACCGCTTCCGGGGTTCTCCCGATGGCGTCAAGATCGGATACTACGACGGCGGCACCGCGGCGGTTCACGACGTAGCGGTCATAAACAACGAATTTTCCAATCTTCAAGGCCCGTGGCTCAATTTCCACGGCGACCTGGGCAACATCGTTGTGACGAATAACGTAACCTGTCAGGCCGGCACCATCATGCTCGAGGACGCACCCGGAAACATTGTGGCCAACAACGGCACGAACTGCTGACCTGGACTCCCATCAGGGAAGTTGCACTACGCCGCCCAAGGCCGCCAGAACGCCGGGCCAATGCTGTTGTGCCAACGTCCATGCGGCGGCCCCCATGCCCACCATGGCGTAACCGCTGACAGGGATGAGGACCAGCCATTCACGTCGGGAACCGGCCCGCCCCAGCAACGGGATGGAGAAAGCGCCATTGGGACGCCAGATTCCCCGGATCATGGATTTTCGCAGGAACTTCGGGGGTTTGATGACGATGGGCCAGAGAAGCGGCACCCCGCCGACAGTGATCATGTCCCCCACGATGTGCACCACCACCCCGGTGAGCATGGACAGCGGCAGCCAACCCCATTGATCCGGCGCAAACCACGTCACCAGGCCGGCCATCACCAAAGCGAACAGCCAATTGGTAATCCAGCCGGACTTTGGAAACAGGTTCAACGCCTTGGCCGCCAAGTTGATCATGAACATGCACAGCAGCCCGGCTCCTATGGAGAGCTTGCCTACCGGCGTCACCATTTGGAACTGGGCCGCCATGGCTGCGAGCACCACAAAGGCGGAAGCCCCCAACAGCGAGTGTGTCCCTTGGCGGTGCCCTCCGCTGGCTTTTTCGATCCCCACGGCAATCACATTGGACAGCGGCGGCAGCGAATTCGCGATGGTGCTGTGGCGGTGGTCCCAGTCGACCACCAAAGCAGTTCCCGCCGTCGCCATGGCGCCGATCAGGATCCCGGTGGAGTCCAACGGGTACCATCCCAGGGCGTACGGGCCTGCCGAGGCAATAGCAATCCACGCCGCGGCTCCCGACGCGGCGTGATGTCCTCCCATCATGCAGTTAGCCAGCCTTTACAGGTACTTCAGCGAAAATCGCTTCAATGACGTTATTGGCCCATTGCAGGATCTCTGCGTCCTGAAGATCGCGTCCGCCGATCCTGGCCGTCTTGGGCTTGGGAATCAGCACCGCATCCAAGGCTGGCTTCACCTGCGAACCCGGATACATGCGGTTCAGGCGCATGGTTTTGGACTCGGGCAGTTGCGCCGGCGAGAAGCGGATGAAGTTGCCCTGGAGTGCGACGTCGGACAGGCCGGCTTCGCGGGCACCCACCCGGAACCGGGCCACGGCGATGAGGTTTTGGGCGGGCAGCGGTGGTTCGCCGTAACGGTCCACGAGTTCGGCCAGGACTTCATCGATGGCCTCGTACGTGATGGCGGAAGCCAGCTTCCGGTACGCTTCCAGCCGCAGCCTTTCGCCGGGCACGTAGTCGTGGGGCAGGTGGGCGTTGACTGGCAGCTCGATCTTCATCTCGGCTGCCTTCTCCTCTGCCTCGCCACGGTACTCGGCAACAGCCTCGCCCACGAGCCGGATGTACAAGTCGAACCCAACACCCTGGATGTGGCCGGACTGCTCACCGCCCAGCAAGTTGCCGGCGCCACGGATCTCCAGGTCCTTCATGGCCAGCTGCATACCGGCACCGAGCTCGTTATGGGCCGCCACGGCTTTGAGGCGCTCCAATGCTACTTCGCCCAAGGGTTTCTCCGAGGGGTACAGGAAGTAGGCGTAGGCCCGCTCCCGGCCACGGCCAACACGGCCGCGCAGCTGGTGGAGCTGCGAGAGACCGTATTTGTCGGCCCCGTCCACAATCAACGTGTTTGCATTGGAGATATCCAGGCCGGTTTCAATGATGGTGGTGCAGACAAGGACGTCGAAACGCTTCTCCCAGAAGTCCACGATGATCTTCTCCAGCCGGCTCTCCGACATTTGCCCGTGAGCTACTTCAACCCGGGCTTCGGGGACCAGCTCGCGGATCTGCGCAGCGATGCGTTCGATGGACGAGACGCGGTTGTGAACGAAGAACACCTGTCCCTCGCGCATGAGTTCGCGACGGATCGCGGCCGACGTCTGCTTGTTCGTGTACGGGCCCACGTAGGTCAGCACAGGGTGGCGTTCCTCCGGGGGCGTAGCCAAGGTGGACGTTTCGCGGATGCCCGTCAGTGACATTTCCAAGGTTCGCGGAATCGGCGTGGCACTCATGGCCAGCACATCGACGTTGGTGCGCATCTTTTTAAGCGCTTCCTTGTGCTCCACGCCGAAGCGCTGCTCCTCGTCAACGATCACCAGGCCCAGGTCTTTGAACTCGAAGTCCTTGGACAGCAGCCGGTGCGTACCGATCACCACGTCCACGGCGCCGCTCTTAACGCCTTCAGCCGTCTCCTTGGCTTCCTTGCCGCTTTGGAACCGGGACAGCGGTTTCACTCGCAGGGGGAAGCCGGAGAAGCGCTCGGTGAACGTTTCGTAGTGCTGTTGCGCAAGGAGCGTGGTGGGCACCAGAACCGCCACCTGTTTGCCGTCCTGGACGGCTTTGAAGGCAGCGCGGACGGCGATTTCGGTTTTGCCGTAGCCCACGTCGCCCGAGACCAGTCGGTCCATGGGAATCTCGCGCTCCATGTCGGCTTTGACCTCGTTGATGGTGGTCAACTGGTCCGGCGTCTCCACATAGGGGAACGCTTCCTCCAGCTCACGCTGCCACGGGGTGTCGGGCGCGAAAGCGTGGCCCCGGGAGGCCATGCGGGCGGAATACAACCGGATCAGCTCACCGGCGATCTCCTTGACGGCCCTGCGTGCCTTGGACTTGGTGCTGGCCCAGTCCGCGCCGCCCATCTTGCTCAGCGCCGGCGCGTCTCCGCCCACGTAGCGCGTCACCTGGTCCAGTTGGTCGGTTGGTACGAAGAGCCGGTCCCCCGGCGCGCCACGCTTGGACGGCGCGTACTCCAACACCAAATACTCGCGCAGCCCTGCATCGGACGACGACGTTCCGGTTACCTTGCGCTGGATCAGCTCCACGAACCGGCCGATACCGTGTTGTTCGTGCACCACGAAGTCGCCCGCATGCAGCTGCAACGGGTCCACGGCGTTGCGGCGCTTGGACGGCATGCGCCGCATGTCCTTGGTGGAGCTCGCTGTGGCACGGCCCAGCAAATCGGCTTCAGTCAGCAAGCCAAGTTTCAGGCCGTCCAGGACAAACCCACGTCCGACGGCGGCAGTGGTCACCTCGATGATGCCCGGCTGGGGCTCCTTATCCAGGGACTCCACGCGGGAACAAGGAATGTCTGCGTCATGGAACAGTTCGGCCAGGCGCTGGGCGGGTCCGGGACCGTCGGTCACCACCACCACACGCCACTGCTCGCGGACGCGGGAGCCGATGAATTCCAGCATCTCGGCCACGTCACCCTGGTAGCCACGAGGTTCGCGGGCACGCATGTTGAGCACATCGATGTCCAGGACCAGGTCCTCATCGGAGGCGAGTGAGGTGATGGACCACCAGGACACGCCATGTTCCAAGGCGGCCGAGCGGGTGTCGGTGAGCGAACGGAAACTGGCGGCATGCAGGTCGGCAGATGCCTGGGACGAAAGGTCGAGGGGCGCCGCACCGCCGTCGGACGCCGTTGACCAAGCAGCTTCCAGGAACTCCTCGTTGGTCGCTGCGAGGTCGTGCGCGCGGGTGCGCACTTTCTCCGGTTCGATGACCACCGAAAGCGAGCCGGCCGGGAGCTGGTCCACGAACGGGACCATGGCATCTACCAGCACAGGGGCCAGTGATTCCATGCCTTCAACAGCGATGCCGCCCGCGATCTTCTCCAGCATGTCAGCCGCGGCAGGCATGTCGGCTTTGAGCTTGGCCGCCCGGGACATCACGGAAGCGGTGATCAGGATTTCCCGGCACGGCGGGGCATGCAGTTCTGTGGGGTGGTGGATTCCGGGTGCGGACAGCGAGCGCTGGTCGGCCACGGCAAACCAGCGCATCTGGTCCACTTCGTCACCGAAGAATTCCACGCGGATGGGATGGTCTTCGGTGGGCGGGAAGACGTCAAGGATGCCGCCGCGGACCGCGAACTCACCACGGTGGGTCACCATATCAACGCGGGCATACGCGGCGTCGGACAGGGCCCTGACAACTTCCGTGAACGAACGCTCCTGCCCTACCTGTAGCGTCACCGGAACCAGGTCGCCCAAGCCGGCCACAATAGGCTGGACCACGGCGCGGACCGGGGCCACCACCACGCGCAAGGGGGCCGCCGTCGAGCTTTCAGGGTGTGTCAGGCGGCGCAGGACGGAGAGTCGGCGGCCCACAGTGTCGGATCGGGGCGAAAGCCGCTCATGCGGGAGGGTCTCCCAGCTGGGGAAAGTGGCCACGGACTCCGCGGGGAGGTAGGAGGCGAGCGCCGCGGTGAGGTCCTCGGCTTCACGGCCGGTGGCGGTGACGGCGAGGACCACGGGAGCGCCCGCGCCATCGGCAGCAGCATCAGTCAGCGCATCGGCCATTTCGGCGAGCAACACGGCACGCATGCCAGTGGGAGCGCTGATCTGGTAGTCGGCGTTCCGGTCGCTGAAGGACCGCTGTGCCTCCGTACGAACGCGCGCAAAAGTCTTGTCCTCCGCCAGTGCGCGGCGCAGACCGTTGAGGCTCATGGCAGAAACTCCTAGGGTGGGTCCAAGGGCAGGCAACACAAATGCCCGGAAATTCAGATGAATGCCGGGTCATTCCAGCCTACCTCTACCCCCAGCCACAGGAGTTCCTTTGCAGCCTTCGGAAGCTACGCATTCCAATACCCCGCAGGACACCAAGACGGTGCTGGTCACCGGTGCCACGGGCTACATCGGCGGGCGGTTGGTCCCCCGGCTCCTCGAGGCCGGTCACAGGGTCAAGGTGCTGGTCCGCACACCACAGAAGATTGCCGATGTTCCCTGGTACGATCAGGTTGAG
Source organism: Paenarthrobacter sp. TA1.8 (assembly GCF_048595705.1). Taxonomy (NCBI): domain Bacteria; kingdom Bacillati; phylum Actinomycetota; class Actinomycetes; order Micrococcales; family Micrococcaceae; genus Paenarthrobacter; species Paenarthrobacter sp. TA1.8. Next base: position 1,481,324 of record NZ_CP184287.1, on the reverse strand, counting down.
ATCATCCAGGACAGCCTGTCCGATGCCGGCAGCCTGGCGACCGCCCTGACCGGCGTGGACGTCCTCTACTATCTGGTCCACTCCATGGCTTCCGGCAGCGGATTTGAAGCCAAGGAAGAATCGATGGCCAGGCTCGTGGCGCGTGCAGCCACGGATGCGGGCGTGGACAGGATCGTCTACCTCGGCGGCCTGCACCCCGAAAACGCGGAACTTTCCATCCATATGCGCTCCCGCGAGACCGTGGGCCGGGTGTTCCTCGAGTCTGCGGTTGACTCCATCGTGTTCCAGGCCGGTGTGGTGATCGGTTCGGGTTCGGCGTCTTTCGAGATGATCCGCCACCTTGCTGAGACCCTGCCTGTCATGCCTGCGCCAAGCTGGGTTAATAACCGTGTGGAGGCCATCGCCGTCCGTGACGTCCTCCACTACCTTGTGGCCGCCGCCGCACTCCCGGAAAAGCTGAACCGTTCCTTCGATGTCGGTTCCAGGGACGTCCTGAAGTACAAGGACATGATGAACGAGTACGCCGTGGAGCGTGGGCTCCCCCGGCGGCTGGTGGTCGCGCTTCCGGTGCCGGCTCCCAAGCTTGCGGGCTTGTGGGTAGCCCTGGTGACTCCCATTCCGTTGTCCATGTCCCTGCCCTTGGTGCAGTCGCTGCAACACGACGCGGTGTCGCGGGAGCACGACGTCGACGATTACATTCCCCAGCCCGACGGCGGCCTGACTCCCTACCGGCGCGCCGTCGCCTTGGCGTTGGGCAAGGAACGGGACGGGCAGGTTGAGACGACGTGGGCGAACGCGGGCATTGACGCCGATCCCCTGCCGAGCGATCCCGACTGGGCCGGTTACAAGGTATTCCTTGACGAACGGACCTTCCACAGCGAGGCCAAGCCGGAGCACGTATGGACCATCATTGAGGGCATCGGCGGCAAGAACGGCTGGTACTCCCTTCCACTGGCTTGGCGGGTGCGGGGTTGGCTGGACAAGTTGCAGGGTGGTGCAGGGCTGTTGAGGGGTCGCCGGCACCCGAAGACCCTGAACACAGGTGAAGTGGTGGACTGGTGGCGTGTGGAGGCCATTGACCGCGGGCACCTGCTGCGATTGCGCGCGGAGATGCGGGCCCCCGGCGGCGCCTGGCTGGAGTTGGCAGTGGAGCCCGATGGTGACGGCAGCCTCTATAAGCAACGCGCCATTTTCTTCCCGCGCGGCTTGGCTGGACGGCTCTACTGGCTTGGCGTGTACCCCTTCCACGGGTTCATTTTTCCCTCAATGGCCCGCAACATTTCTGCCGCGGCCACTACCCTCCAGGAGGCCGGTTCAAGCGTGTCCACCCAGACCCCGTAGGATGTTGGGAGCTAAAAAGCTTCACCACAACCATCCACGGAGGACCCATGGCCCTGAGTGCATCCACCACCCTGCCCCACAGCGTTGACCGCGTAGCTGCCGTCTTCGTCAACGAAGATTTCCTGCGTCACACCAGCGAATACGTGGGCGGCTCCTTGGAATCGTTCACCGTTGACGGCGAGACTGCCGGCGCTTTCACCACCACCACGGTTCGCACGCTGCCCACCACGCGCCTGCCGGATATCGCCCGCAAGTTCGTTGGCGAAACCCTCAAGGTGACCCAGACCGAGAAGTGGGAAGCCCCGGCTGCCGACGGTTCACGGTCCAGCACGATTGCCCTGAAGATCTCCGGCGCTCCGCTTGATGTCACCGCGGTCCAGCGCCTGGTGGCCGAGGGCAGCAGCACCCGGATCGAGCTCGAAGGCAACGTGACCTCCTCGGTTCCGTTCCTCGGTGGCAAGATCGCTGATGCTGCCGAGCCCATGGTGGGCAAGGCTTTGGGCATTCAGTCGCAGCAGGCGCAGGCCTGGCTCGAAAGCCACTAGCGTGGAGATCCCCGCAATCCTGGCGGTCGTCCTGATCGTTGCCGGTGTCTGGTCCTTGGTGGTGTGGCCGCAGTTCCTTAAGCGCGTCATGAAGGATCCGCGAGCCCGCGACGCCGCCGGGAAGGCCACCAAGTTCCTCACGGTCCACGTTGTGCTGGTCACCATCTCCATGGTGCTCGGACTCGCGACGGCGGCCATCGGAATCGCGGGCCTGGTCGCCTAAGTTTCACCCAACTGAGTCGCAACAGTGCGCGTTATGAGAGCTCAAAACGCGCTCTACTGCGACTCAGTTGGGTAAGATGGATAGTGGTGTGCCGGGAAGTCTGGTCGGCGGTTCTTTTGCAGTACCCGCAAATGCCCGCCCACTTTTGAGGAGCCCCTGTGCCCCAGCCATCGAACCAGCCCGCGGCACCCGAGCCCGGCGCATCGAGCCAGACCGGCAAAGTTTTCTCACGCTCCAGCTACCCCGAGTACCGCAGGATCCTCTCGATCCTCCGCACGGAGACAGTTGGCGGCGCCCTCCTCCTGGCAGCCACCGTGGTTGCCCTCATTTGGGCGAACTCCCCTGCAGCAGACGGCTATTTCGCACTCCGCGACGTCAAGATCGGCTACGAACCCTGGCATCTTGACCTGAGCTTGGGCCATTGGGCCTCGGATGGCTTGCTGGCGGTGTTCTTCTTCCTCGCGGGCCTCGAACTCAAGCGTGAATTCGTCGCCGGGGAACTCCGCAAACCTGCCCGGGCAGTTGTCCCGGTAGCCGCTGCCGTTGGCGGGGTGGTGGTTCCAGCCCTGATCTACGTTCTCTTCAACCTCGGAACAGCCGGAGAAACCCTCAAAGGCTGGGCGATCCCCACTGCCACGGACATCGCCTTCGCCCTCGCAGTGCTGGCCGTCATTAACACACATTTGCCCGCCGCGCTCCGGACTTTCCTGCTGACCCTTGCAGTGGTGGATGACCTCATCGCTATCGGCATCATCGCCTTCTTCTACTCCACCGGGCTCCAGCCCCTCATGCTTTTGGCCGCGCTGGTCCCGCTGGCGCTGTTCACGTTCCTCGTCCAAAAACGGATCCGTAGCTGGTATCTCCTGCTGCCGCTCGCCCTGGCAACGTGGGGCTTTGTCCATGCCTCCGGCATTCACGCCACCGTGGCCGGAGTGCTGTTGGGCTTCGCCGTTCCGGTCCTGGCCAGCGGCAAAAAGGGAGAACCGGCCGAGGGCCTGGCCGAGTACCTCGAACACAAACTACGCCCGTTCTCAGCAGGCTTCGCCGTGCCTGTCTTCGCGTTCTTCTCCGCAGGCGTGGCCTTGGGAGGGTTGGACGGCATGGGGGCCGCCCTCCGGGATCCGGTGGCCTTGGGCATCGTGGCCGCGCTGGTGATAGGCAAGGCCGTGGGTGTCTTCGGCACCACGTTCCTGGTCACCAAAACCACCCGCGCAAGCCTCGATTCCAGCATCGCCTGGATCGACCTCTTCGGGCTGGCACTGCTGGCCGGCATCGGATTTACTGTCTCGTTGCTGATCGGCGAGTTGAGCTTCGGCGCTGGCTCTGCCCATAACGATCACGCCAAGGTAGCCATCCTGGCAGGTTCCCTGATCTCGGCGCTGCTGGCCGCCGTCGTGCTCAAGGCCCGCAACCGGCGCTACCGCCAGGTCCAGGCAGATGAAGAACGGGACGACGACGGCGACGGCGTCCCTGACGTCTTTGCGCGCGCCTAACGCGGAGGTACTGCTGTTACGCGGTGGCTTGGTTGAGCGCGTCCTCGGCGGCAACCCAGGAAATCATGGCGCATTTCACGCGGGCGGCATAGCGGGCCACCCCTTCGAACGCAGCTGCATCGCCCAGAATCTCAGGGTCCGCCTGGACCTTCCCACGGGAACGCAGAACCTCCCGGAAGTTATCAATAACGGAGTGCAGTTCGTCCACGGACATCCCCTCACCCAGTTCGCTGAGCACCGAGGCCGAGGCCATGGAGATGGAACAGCCCGCGCCGTCCCAGCTGATCTGCTGGACGGTTCCATCGGAAACTGCAAGCCGCAAGGTCACCTCATCACCGCACACGGGGTTCAGCTGGTGCGACTGACCGGTGGATGTACCGTCCGGGGCGTCCGTTCCCGCCAGGCCGCTGCCGTGCCGCTGCTTGGAATGGTCCAGGATGATCTGCTGGTACAGCTGGTCAAGACTCATGATGCTTGTTGCCTCTTCTAGGGGAAATCGTTGGGTGACGGCTGTGCGGCCGAAGGCCCGTGCCGCGTGTCAGGCTTGGAAGTAAGCCCGGACACCCGAAACGGCGTCGAGGAAAGCATCGACGTCGTCCGTGGTGTTGTAGAGGTACGTGCTCGCGCGGGTGGTTGCCGTGAGTCCGAGCCGGCGGTGCAGCGGCTGGGCGCAGTGGTGGCCCACGCGAACGGCGATGCCGCGGTCATCAAGGAACTGTCCGACGTCGTGGGCGTGGACCCCGGCGACGTCGAAGGCTGCCAGTCCGATTCGTTCAGAGCCGGACGCCGGACCCACCACGCGAATGCCGTCGATGCTTTCCAGCCCCTTCACCAGACGCTGGCCAAGTTCCGCTTCCCAAGCGTGGATGCGATCAATACCCGTCTCGGTGAGATAGTTCACGGCAGTTGCGAGCGCAACAGCCTGGGAGATCCGTTGCGTTCCGGCCTCGAACCGCTGTGGCGCCGGCAAGTACTCTGCCCGTTCCATGGTGACCGTGGTAATCATGGACCCGCCCGTGAGGAAAGGCGGCAGGACATCCAGGAGCTCCTGCTTCCCGTACAGCACGCCCACGCCGGTGGGGGCCAACATTTTGTGGCCGGAGAAAACGGCGAAATCAACGTCCAGTTCCTTGACGTCAACGGCCATGTGAGGAACGGACTGGCAAGCGTCCAGGACCACCAAAGCACCCACACGTCGGGCCATGGCTACCAGTTCGGGTACCGGGTTGATGGTGCCCAGGACGTTCGATGCGTGGGTGAAGGCCAGAAGCTTGGTCCGCTCCCCCACAATCTCGCCCGCTGCATCGAGCCGGAGCATCCCGTCGTCCGTGACGGGGATGTATTTCAGTGTGGCACCCGTCCGGAAGGCCAGTTCCTGCCAGGGGATGAGGTTGGCGTGGTGCTCCATTTCGGTGACGACGATCTCGTCGCCCGGACCGATCGCCAGGTCCTTCAGACTGGAACCACCGCGTCCCTGGGCAGCCCACAGGGCGGCGTTGGATAGCGCGTAGCTGATGAGGTTCAGGCCCTCCGTGGCATTGGAGGTCCAAACGGTTTCCTCGTACTGCGCGCCAATAAAGTCCGCCACGGTCTGGCGTGCGTCCTCAAAGACCTCGGTGGCTTCCACCGCAAGATGGTGTGCACCGCGGTGAACGGCGGCGTTGCGTTGCTCGTAGTACTCCTGCTCGGCCTCGATGACGCTGAGCGGGTTCTGCGACGTAGCGCCGGAATCGAGGTAGATCAAGGGTTTGCCGTTGACCAGCTGATCCAGCACCGGGAAATCGTTCCGGATCCGCAACACCTCCGCGTTGTCCATGGCATGCATGGACCGCTGCAGTGAGGCGGGAGTTGATACGGCAGTCAAGGGGCGCTCCTTGGAAATCCTTCAGGGACTCCTCATTATCCCACGCTGGCCCCTACCCGGCGGTGTGCCGTACAGCACGTCAGCTGCCGGCCCGCCCCGGCACCCATCCCAGTGGTGGGACCATACCGCTGTCGAAGGCACTCCGGAGCCGTTCGACGAGCACCGAGGCCCGACGACTCGCGGCAGCGCGCGTCCTGGCCTCGTAACCGCTGGCCGCCCGCGAATAGCAAAGTGCTGCGTGGGCAAACTGCCGGTCTGCAGACAAATTCCGCCCAGCCGACTCCAGTGCCTTGGGGTCGTTGTCCGTCAAGGCCGATGCGAACCTCCCGAGCGCCGCACCGCCCGCGCCGTGGAGGGTGGCGGCCAGAGCGTCCAAGCGGCGCAGGATCTCAAGATCGTCGACGGCGGCACTGCCCGCGTTAAGTGTCAGGAGCGAGAACACCTCAGCCTCCATCAAAGTGCTCCCCTGTGAGTGCAACCTTTCCGCCAAGGCCAACAGATGAGTTGCTGTGCCGGAGGCTTGGTCCTGCGCTGCCGCGATATACACGGTACTGAGCTGTAGCAAGAGGCCATCAGGGCTCGCAGTGTTCCGAGCGGCTTCCTGCGCGGCCTTGCCCTGCTGGACCCGTGCCATGGCCTGAAGTGAGTTCCCGCACCACGCCTCGCAGTAGGCAAACATGGCCGCCGCCAGGGCGAGTACCGGCGGTAGGCCGGCGTCGTGCAGTTCAGCGAGGACGGGCTCCAAGGTGACGCGGGCTGCGCGCGGGAGCCCCTGGCTGAGCTGGACGTAACCGCGGGCGACGTCCAGGCATGCCGAAAGGTGCATAGGCATGGCGTACTCGGCGGGACAGTCCAAGAGCGGGTCCACCAGTCCCCAGGCCAGGTTGTACCGGAGACTCACGACATGCCGAAGCATCGTCCCCGGCAGGAACATCTCCATCGCCGGGTCAGCACTGATGGCTCCCATCGCAGCAGAGGACCCCTGCAACGCTTCCGGCGCCGCACCGGAAAGCAGCAGGCGCTCCGCTTCCTGCACATTCCACATGATCAGGGCGGCAGGGTCCGCGGGTTCCCCGGAGCCCTGGCCGCCAGGCGCCTGCCCCACATGCTCCAACCCGGCAGGCTCCGCTTCGAGAGGCACGGCACCAGGCGCGGCACCCAGCAATCCGAGGGCCATGAGTCTATGTGCGGCGTCGACCTTCACTCCAAGGGACCCACCCGCGGCCGCCAAGCGCCGAAGTTCCGGAGCTGCTTCCGCCAGCTGGCCCTCGGCGATCAGCGCCCGCGCGCTGAGCAGTCGGGCCTCGTCTGCGTGATCCGCACCCCTCACTGCTGAAGCAACCCTCCGGGCGAGTTCGGCAGTGGACGGCCTGTCAGCGGCGGGAGCGGCGGCCAAGAGAAGCTCGTCGGAGAGGCTCAGTCCGCAGTCGAGGGTCCATGTCATCCATCGCAGCATGGCGGGGGCCGTCTCCACAGTCAGTGCCGGTTCCTCCACACCCAGCCGGAGTGCCAGGCTCCGGGACCGCGGCACGGACAAACGGGTTCCTTCCCCGCGCAGCCACGAACTCGTGCGGACCAGCAGGGGCTGGCCCGGCAACAACCTGATGTCATGGTTCGTGAAGAGATGCTCCATGGCCTTCTGCCCGAAATGTCGCTCCACTACCTCCAACGCCACGGGCTCAGCCAGCGCGATGAGTTCCAGCGCCTGGCGTTCTTCCGGCGGGCGGGAAACGTTCTCCGCCCGGACATGCTCAACCACGCTGGGCCAGTCGCAGTGCGCCCGGACATCGATGGTCCAGAAACCGTCCATCTGCACCAGGAAACCGGAGCGGCGGGCGTCATTCACCGCGAGGCAGAGCAATCCAACGTTGAAGCCGCTCATGGCAGCGAGGAGGCTGCTTGCTCGTCGCTGGACGTGTCCGCCCAAGACTGTCTCGCACAGAGCGTGAGCCTCTTTGAAGCTAAAGGGCGGCAGGAAGTACTGCTCCAGGAAGCCGTCTTCCCAGAGCTGGTAGAGGTCCTGCGGGAGGGGGTAGCGGCTTTCCGCCGTAGCCACCAACGTTGCGCCGAATCCCGGAATGAGTTGCAACAGGACCGCCAGCGAGGCTGGATCGATGAAGTGGATGTCGTCCACCAACAGGACCAGCTGCGGCCGCGCCGGTTGAGCGTGCCGCTTGTTCCGGCGTCGTCCAAGCGGGGGTGTGTACAAGTAGTCGGCTGGTCCCAGAGTATTGGTGAGGGCCCGCAGCACGTGGAGGCCCGGAGCTGCAGCCTCCTCCGCTTCGCCTGCGGAAACGGCTCCCAATGCGCCGAAGTGGAGTGCCCTAAGTTCAGGCTTTCCGGTGAAGGTGCGGACATCCACGGTTTTGGGGAGCCTCTCTTTGAGGGAGAGCAAAAGGTGGCTCTTTCCCGAACCCCGTTCTCCCACCACCACGATCCCACTGGTGGAAGCCGATGGAACGGCGGAAAGAATGAGGTTGAGCAGCTGCGCCCTGTCCGGGAGTGTTGATGGCCTCAGCCCTGCTGTGACGGTGTCTTCGTCCAGCCAGGGGTCCGGCAACATGCACACTCCAATAGCAGCAGTCCCATGATGCGGGAGGGGGTTGGGGGTCCGCGGTTCGCGGGGTCCCTGGCCTAGAAGCCGGCGGCGGCTGGGGGGAGAGTCTCGGTCTCAGAAGACTCTGTCGCCGCCGGCTTCGTACAGGGCCGGACCACCTTTCGGCGGCCGGAGCATCGGCTCAAGAGACCTCCGATGCGGGTGATGCGACTTTCGGAATCCCGGTGATGCTTGGGGCTGAACCGTTCTTCCAAGATCAATATTGCCGGGGCGCAACATCGCGTACATCAGTAGTTGGTACTCGAAAAGTAGGCAGCATTTGGCGCCGTCATACTCTGTTGTACTCAGTCCCCGGATAGGGCACTACTTGGTTTCGACACGGAATACCCGCGCATTACTCCATTGATTTGGTAAATCCCGCGCGATTCCGGGGGTAGGTGGGCCGGGAGGCCCTGAAACGGGTACTCAGCAGCGCGCGTCAGTGACGGACGGCCGCACCCAGATCTTCACGCCGCCGGATGCCCAGTTTGGCGTAGCTCCGGTACAAATGACCTTCCACGGTCCGGACCGACACCATGAGCTTCTCGGCGATCTGGCGATCAGTCAGTCCTGAGACGGCCAATGCCACGATGTCCTGCTCACGTCGGGTCAATGGCACGGACCGGTCCGCCTTGGTGTGCGGGTCATGAACCAGGGCATCGCCCAGGCTGGCCTCGCTGACATCGCGCAGGACAGCTGCTTGCCGCGCCTCGGGCCGTTTGCCTTCAGCGTCGAAGGTCACAGCAGCCCTGTCGAAGGCCACCGCGGCGGGCCCGGGCATTCCGGAAGCAGCCAAGAGATTGCCCGCAGTCACGAACCCTTGGCCGTCACCGCGCAACTGTGCCGCCGCCATGGACTGCCAGCCCGCTGCCCAGCCCCCGCCCATCGGCGACGCCGTTTCCTGGATGGACTCCATGGCCTGCACGTCCCCGACCTCGGCCCTAAGGACCAGGTTCTGCAGCAAAATGCCGGGCAACCGGTGCAGATACCCGGATTCCGGAAGTCGGCTCAATTTCTGCAGGCCTGTGCCTTTACCGAGAAGTTCCTGGCCTGCAAGCCTGAACAGTTCCGCGAGTGCTTCCACAAAGGCGCCTGCGCCGGCTGCCGCTCGCTGCTCGCTTTCCAGGCGCCGGGCAAGCAGTGTGTTGCCGGACTTGGCTGCGGCATAGAACGCCAAGGCGTTTCCAAGGCCTCGCAACTGCAGGGGGTCCCTGACCCGCAGCGCTTCGACGGCGGGCGTCAGCAGCTCCGTTGCCTGTTCCAGGCGGCCCTGGCGCAACAGTGACATGCCTTTGAGCGCTTCGATGCCTCCACCGAAATAGATGAGTCCCATGGCCGAACCGGCGGCGTAGCGGTCAAGGCCTGTAGCGGCCGCTACCCAATCTCCGGATTCCAAGGCGGCCAGGGTATATCGCAGCAGAACAAAGTCGCTGAAGTACAGGAGGTCATTATCGTATTCCAACAGCAGCAAGGCCTCGCGGCCAGCCTCCAAAGCCTGCCCGGGTTGCCCCTCCACAGTCAGGAGCTCACACTGCATCGCCAGCAGGAAAATCCGGTTCATGGCAAGGTCAGGCCCATCATCCCCGAGCGCTTCCGCGAACCCGTCCAGGCCCTCACGGAGTTCCTCGTAGCGGCCGTCATTGGCGAGCACTGCCAATTCCAGCGCCCGCACGTGCCTTTCGACTTGCCGGACAACAGGGTCCGAGATCTCCCGGTCACCAATCAGGACTTTGGCAGCGGTCCGCGCATCGGCCACGATATCAGCTGGCGGATCACCCGCGGCAATGCGCGCGGCAGCCCACAGAAGGCCTGCGCCTAAAGGTCGCGACGGATCAGCGTCCAGGAACCCGGAGCCTTCCTCCAACAAGCCGACGGCACTGCGGTAGTCGCCGTCGTTGTAGTGGACCATGGCCATCACCGCGCGCGCCCGCGGACGCAGCGCCTCCGCCCGGACTTTGCCCGCTGCAGCTAGCGCCAAGGGATTCTGAAGCAGCTTGGCGGCCAGGAATGCTGCCTGCAGCAGCCGTTCATCATCGACGTCGGCGCCACAGTCCAGGGCCCAGCTCACCATCCGCAGCAGTCCCTCCGCTGTGGACGGTTCCGTGGGCAATTGCTGCTCCATGCGCTGGCGGATTTGGAGGCTGCGGGCAGGCGAAACGATCTTGCGCAGCGCCTCACTGTACATGGGGTGCCACATTTTGAGGGGCCCGCCGGCTCCATTGGCGGAGAGTACAAGCCGGCTGTCCATCAACGCCCGTACAGTGTCCCTGCCCACCTGCGTATCCAGCACAGCGGCAGGGACGGGCTCGGACAGGGCGATGATGTACATCGCCTCCCGTTCAGCTTCGCTGGTCCGGAGTACCCTGTTGCGGACTACCTCGGCCAGGCTTTCCCCGCTGCCGGAGAGTGCCCGGGTCAGGAGCCAGACTCCGTTCCGGCGTACCAGGTTTCCCTCAGACTTTGAATCCTCAAGGAGGCAGTGAAGCAGCAATGGGTTGCCTTCGGACGCTGAGTGCAGGACCTCAACCGCGCTGGACATGACGATCCCGCCGAGCGTCTTTTCTGCCAGCTCAGTGACCGTTTGCTTGTCCAGCGGGTGGAGCTCCAACCGTTCTGCCAGTCCGTCGTACCAGAGTTGAAGCAGGGCCGCGGGCAAACCCGGCCTGGGCCTGCTGGTGGCTACGAGCCGCGCCCAGCCCGCAGTGACCAGCTCGGCGAGAATCTGCGTACTGCCTTCATCGAGGTCGTGTGCGTCGTCCACGATCAACAGCAGGCGCGCTCCTTCGCCGCCACGCCGTTTCTCGAATTGGGACCAGAACTCACGCAGGATCGCCACAGGCGACGTCGCTTGCTCAACCGGAAGGTCCAGTAAGTATGGGGCAAGGACGCCATAGGGCACGGCGGACAAGGCGGGACTCCCATGAACCCGCATCACCACCATTTCCCCAGCCAGGCGCGCTGCGATTTCCGCTGCCAGGGCGGTCTTTCCGATGCCGGGATCCGCAACCAGGAGCACGGCCCCGGCGCCTTCCTGACGCAGAATCTCCATGGCCAGTTCCAGTTCGGCGTCCCGCCCTACAAGGTGCTCAGCCTGCATGGGCAACCCACACCGTGTCTACGGAAGTTTCGCCGCTAGCCTCACAGCAGTCCATTGAGCTCGCCCCGAGACGATACGCCGAGCTTGGTGAACACCTGGTACAGATGACCTTCTACAGTTCGCACAGACACCCCAATATCCATCGCGATTTCACGGTTGCTGACACCCTTTCCCGCGAGTTTAGCAATCTGGCGTTCCCGTTCGGTTAACACCGGCGCGTCGCTGCGTGGCTGGATCGGCAATGCCGGGACCGAATGTTCCAGCCGTTCAAGCCTCAGCTGCGCCGTTCGGGCCGCTGTTGTTTCCCCGGCGTCCCTGGCGTAATCAAGTGCCATGGCCACGCACCGGGCTTCCACCACCAACAGGTCAAGGGATGCTGCAGCATCAGCGGCCGCCAGCAATGAGCGGGAGCTCTTGGTCAGGGCGCCACGCGCAAGATCGCCGGAAATCTTGGCCAAGGGCCCTTGGCGGCGGCCGGCAATATCCTCCAGCAACCGGTATTCCTCGTCTGTCCCTTCCACGGTGGCGCCAAAAAGGTAGATGCCGGCCGTGGTGAAGCGCTGCTGCTCGATGTCTGTACGCACCCGGGCCAGGAGCCGCTGCTTCACATCAGGGTCACCCATCCACCGCCCGGCCAGCTCCGCACAGAACTCAGCGACGGATTCGGAGAAATACGTCCCCACTCCCCTGCAGGTTCTGTAGAGGTCCAGGTACCGGCCTGCCTCCACGGAATTGCCCAGTTGAGCGTAGGCAAAAGCGGTGGCTGCATAGGCAACCTTGTTCATGTTCATGCTGGGCCGGAGCTCCAATTGCGCAACGGCCGAGCGCAGGGGTTCGATTGCGCTGGCAGGCTTGCCCGCATAAGCGAACGCAAGCCCAACGCCCAGTTCAGTGAGCGCACCCCGGTATTGAAGGCGTGAGGACCCTGAGGGTGTGCGGCGCATGAGTTCGATGCACTTCCGCCATTGGCCGGACAACAGCAGGACCAGGAACGCGTGCCTCGCGAAAGATTCCTCCAGCTGTGCGGGGCGGTCCGTGTCCCCCAAGTGCCGTGAAACGGTTCGCGCAAGCTGTTGTGCCTCCAACTCCCTGCCAAGCATGCAGCGGGCCTCGATCAGGAAGAAGGATGACTTGAGCCAATGTTCGCGGTCCTCCGAGGGATCTTTGGCCTGTTCCTCCTCCAAGGCGTCAATCATGGCGGCGTACTCACCCATGTAGGTTTGGTACTCGTAGCCGCAGAGCCGGAGTCGGTTGCGCGCCGCCGTCATTGCCTGTGCCGGGTAATCCCCGGCCTTGGCTTCGAGCGTCTCCACACCGGCGGCGATAACCCCCGGCACCATTGCTGACCGACCGTCGATCCACGTCATCGCCTGGCATTTTGCTGCGATGACTTCAGCGAACTCCAATGGCTCCAAAGCCTCGATGTGGGAGTCCGACACCTCATCCAATGCCTGGGCTGCGTGCAACGGCAGGTCCAGCAAGAGGTAGGCCGCAGCTTTGAGCCTCTGCCCGGGCACCCATTCGCTGTCCTTCGGGTCCAGTGACAGCGTGCACTGAATGGCGAAGTTGGGGTCATAGTCATCCAGCGCGGCCCGCCCGGCCGCAAGTGCATGCGCGGGTGAGGGCGCGGGCTCGTCCTCGGAGGCATGCATCCACGCCGCATAGCTGAGGAGGTCCTGCGGCGCCAAAGCTTGGAGTTCAGGCTCTTTGGGACCGTGCAGCATCAACCGCAGCTCACGCATGCGGCGGGTACTCAACCAGCCGCGCACTACCTCGCCCACGTACGGGTCCCGGAGCGAAACCCAGTGGTCGCCGTCCTTTTCAATGGTCAGCAGGGCTGACTCTTCCATCTCCACCAGAACTTCGGTGCCGAAGATGTCGGCCAGATCCAACAGTGTTGCGCGCTGCGCACAAGCCAGGATTTCGACGACGGTCCTGCTGGCTTGCGCTTCGCGCGCCAGTCTGGAGCGGACAAAGTCCTCCACAACCGTGGCGCCCTCAAGTTTGATTCGGTCACGGAGAGTCCAGACGGAGTCGTTGAGAACCAGGTTGCCAGTATGCCGTTGCTCCTCGAGAAGCGCATGCAGGAGCATGGGGTTACCACCCACGGCGGAGTGCAGTGAACCTACCAATGTTGAAGAGACATAATGCCCCAGGACCGAACCCAGGACCTGCTTGGTCTGTTCCTCGCTGAGGGTATTCAAATGCACCTCACCCAGCGTTCCTTCAAGGACCAGGCGATGGAAATCAGCTGGAAGGTCGCTGGCGCGTTGGACTGTGGCGATGACTTTCGCGGTGCCCGTAGCCATGAGGTTCAACAGAACGCCTGTGCTCATGGGATCCATGCCGCCGGCGTTGTCCACGATGAAGACAGTTTCGCGGCCCGCGGCTTCTGTCCTGATCAGGTTCGTGACCGCATGCAGGATGCCCGTAGGCGAGCCCACGGCACCCGAAGGCAACCGGGCCAGCAGGAAACCAAGGCATCCATAGGGGGTTTGGCCGCTTGCTACTGTGTTGCGCAGCTGGAGGCTGTGGACTTTGGGACCAAGAGAGGACACTACTGCCCTTGCCAGGCCTGACTTACCGATTCCCCGTTCCCCTGTTAGGACCACTCCGTAGGAGTCGGGCGATTCGAGGTGTTTGCCCGCCTTGGACAAATCGTGGCTCCGGGCCAACAGCGACCATGTTTGACGGTCTGTTGGGCCGCCCACAAGATCGGGAGCCGCAGCTCTCGCTGCGCCTCCCCCGCTCCTGTTTAGCAACTCCGCCGACATCCGCATCCTTAGCTACACATCCGCGACAGTCCCCCACCGCTTACTTGCGTAAGATGCACACTACCGCCGGGGGCCCACAGTTTGTAGGCCTTAAGGTCCTCGGGACCATCAGGCTTTCCTCAAGATTTGCTCAAGCTTTGGCAGGGTGGTGCTTCTGTTGCGCGGCGAGCAGGCCCTGGTCCATGAGCAGCTCCACTGCGTCAGCCGCTTCGTCCACGAGGAACGGCAGTTCCTTCTTCTCCGCGGTGGCGAAATCCCGGAGGACGTAGTCGGCTGTCTCCATGCGGCCCGGCGGTCGGCCCACCCCTACACGGACACGCAGGTAGTCCTTGGTGGCAAGTGCTTTGGAGATGTCCCGCAGACCGTTGTGCCCGCCCTCACCGCCGCCTATTTTTAGCTTGACTGTGTTAAAAGGGATGTCGATCTCGTCGTGGACGGCTATGACATGGTCCGGTGCGATGTCGAAGAAGTTGCACAGCCCTGATACGGGTCCGCCTGAGACGTTCATGTATGTCATGGGCTTCGCCAGCACCACGCGTGGACCTCCAATACCCAGCCGGCCCTCCACCACCTGGGCGCGAGCCTTGTGGACCTTGAACTTCCCACCCATGCGGGAAGCCAGTTCGTCCAGCACCATCTGGCCAACATTGTGCCGGTTGTTGCTGTACTCGCTGCCGGGGTTGCCGAGGCCGACAATCAGCCAGGTGTCAGTCATGGTCTCATCCTAGGGAGGGTTCGGTTGATCAGCAGGGATGGTGGGTGGCAAAGAAGAAGTGGCCGGGACCCCAAGGGTGCCCGGCCACTCAACGGCGTAAGCCTCAAGCAGTCAGAAGACTACTCAGCGGCAGCTTCCGTGCTCTCTTCTTCTTCAGCACCAGCGGCTTCAGCGATGCGGACCACCAAGGTGTCGCCTTCGGTGAGCAGGATGGAACCCTTCGGAAGGACCAGGTCGGAAGCGTGGATGCTCTCGCCGGCCTTGAGGCCGTCGATGTTGACCTCGACGGCGGTGGGAACGTGGGTTGCTTCAGCTTCGAGGGAAACCGTGGTGGCTTCGAGGCTGGCGACAGCACCCGGAGCAACTTCACCGGAAACGTGGATGGCGATGTCGACGGTAACCTTCTCGCCGGCCTTCACGGTCTGGAGGTCAACGTGCTCGATGATCTGCTTAACGGGATCGCGCTGGATGTCCTTGACGAGCGTAAGGTGCTGCTCGCCGTCGACGTCGATTGCAAGCAGGGCGTTGGAAACGCGAACTGCCAGCGTGGTGGCGCGGCCCGGCAGGTTGATGTGGATGGGCTCTGCGCCGTGACCGTAGATGACAGCCGGGATCTGGCCGGCCATGCGTGCACGGCGGGCGAAACCCTTGCCGAATTCGGTGCGCAGTTCTGCGGTGAGCTTCTGCTCAGACATGTGTACTCCTTGATTACTGTGGCACCCGGGAAGTCCGGGCTGGTCTATCAGCAAGGGCGGAGGTCTGGAGACCTTCTACGCCCGGCTGAGATCGGCCGCCGAGCAGCCGTTCCGCCTGTGTTGAAGGAGATGCAGACCCAGTCGATAACGGAGACCCGCAACCCTGGTCCACAAATGCGGACCGGATGTGCTCTCCCTCGCCAAGGTATCCCCAAGAGTTTAGCAGCGGTTCGCGCCCTTTCTGAAAACGGGCAATGAAAACGGGCCACCCGCACGCCCGAAGGCGGCGGATGGCCCGCTCAAATTCAGCAGTCCGGCGCTATGCTTTGCCGTCGAACAGGCTGGTGACCGAACCGTCGTCGAACACTTCACGAATGGCGCGGGCAATCAACGGTGCGATCGACAACACCGTCAGCGACGGGAAGCGCTTCTCTGCCGGGATGGGCAGCGTGTTGGTGACCACGACTTCGCGGGCACCGGAATCAGCGAGGCGCTGCGCGGCGGGATCTGAGAAGACCGCGTGCGTGCAGGCAATGATGACGTCCTTGGCGCCGGCGTTCTTCAGGACCTGAACGGCGCCGGAAATGGTTCCGCCAGTGTCGATCATGTCGTCGATGAGGACGCAGGTGCGGCCTTCAACCTGGCCAACAACAGTCTTGGAGACTGCCTGGTTGGGGACGGTGAGGTCGCGGCTCTTGTGAACGAACGCGAGCGGGGCACCGCCCAGGCGCTCAGCCCACTGCTCGGCTACCCGGACGCGGCCTGTGTCAGGCGAAACAACCGTGATGTTGTCCGCTTCCACCTTGGTGCGGATGTAATCGGCCAGCAGCGGGATGGCCATCAGGTGGTCCACAGGACCGTCGAAGAAGCCCTGGATCTGCGAGGTGTGCAGGTCAACGGACATGATGCGGTCCGCGCCGGCGGTCTTGTAAAGGTCGGCAACCAGTCGGGCGGAAATGGGCTCGCGGCCGCGGCCCTTCTTGTCCTGGCGGGAGTACGGGTAGAACGGGGAAACAACCGTGATCCTCTTGGCAGAGGCGCGCTTGAGCGAGTCAATCATGATCAACTGCTCCATGAGCCAGTTGTTCAGCGGAGCCGGGTGGGCCTGGATGACGAAGGCATCAGTGCCTCGCACGCTCTCGGCCGAACGGACGTAGATTTCCCCGTTGGCGAAGTCGTAGGCGTCGATGGGCAGGAGCTCGGTCTCCAGCTCCTTCGCGATTTCCTGCGCCAGCTCCGGATGCGCCCTTCCGGCGGCGAGAATCAGTTTCTTCTCGCCGTGTGCGGTAATTTCGCTCATGCCTGTTTGCCTTCTTCTATGGTTGCCGGGGATTGTGAAGATGTGGATGCGGACGCCGGCTCCTGCGCGGCTTCGGCCAGCTTCGCGGAGGCGGTGCCCGGCCGGTTGGCCGCTACCCAGCCTTCGGCGTTCCGCTGTGCGGCCAGGCTGAGCGCGAGGGCTCCCGGGGGAACATCCTTACGGATGACCGCACCGGCGCCACTGTAAGCGCCGTCGCCAACTGTCACAGGTGCCACGAAGACCGTGTTTGAACCTGTGCGGACGCCCGAGCCGATCACAGTGCGGTGCTTCTTCTCGCCGTCGTAGTTGGCCGTGATGTTGCCGCAACCGATGTTGGTGTCTTCGCCGATCTCAGCATCACCGGCGTAGCCCAGGTGGGACAGTTTGGAACCGCGGCCGATTGTCACGTTCTTGGTTTCGTAGAACGCGCCGATCTTGCCGGTCTCGCCCAGGACCGTGCCGGGGCGGAGGTACGTGAACGGTCCGACACTTGCCTTGGCGCCGATGGTGGAACCCGAACCGTGCGTACGGATCACCTTTGCGCCTTCGCCAACGCTGACGTCCGTCAAGGTTGTGTCAGGACCAACGACGGCGTCGCGCGCCACCGTGGTGGAACCGTGAAGTTGGGTGTTAGGCAGCAACCGGACGTCTTCATCAAGCGTGACGGTGGAATCGATCCAGGTGGTGGCGGGATCCACCACGGTCACGCCAGCACGCATCCAGGACTCGATGATGCGGCGGTTGTGCTCTGCACCAAGCGCGGACAACTGGATGCGGTCATTGGCACCTTCAACCTGCCAGCGGTCCTCAGTCACGACGGCGGCTACCCGGCCGCCTGCGTCACGGGCCAACCCGAGGACGTCGGTCAGATACATCTCGCCCTGGGCATTGTCCGTGGTGACCTTCGCAAGTGCGGTGCGCAAAACGGCGGCGTCGAAAGCGTAGATACCGGAGTTGACCTCGCGGATGGTGCGCTCGGTCTCGCTGGCATCCTTGTGCTCACGAATACCGGTGACGGTGCCATCTTCGGCGCGCAGGATCCGGCCGTAGCCGGTCGCGTCGGCCAGCACCGCGGTGAGGACCGTGACGGCGTTGCCCTCAGCCTCGTGCGTTGCCACAAGTTCACCGAGCAGTTGACCGGTCAGCAGCGGGACGTCGCCGTAAGTGACCACCACGGTGCCGGAAAGTTCGGCGTCGGCATCCAGAGCGTTGAGTGCCACTTCCACTGCGCGGCCAGTGCCGGGAACGTCGTCCTGGTCAACAATGAGTGCTTCCGGATCCAGCCCGGTAACGTGCTCTGCTACGCGGTCACGCTCGTGGCGGACAACCAGGGCCAGCTTCAACGGGTTGATGGCACGTGCGGCGAGGAGAGCGTGGCCCACCATGGAGCGACCGCCGATTTCGTGGAGGATCTTGGGAGTCCGCGACTTCATGCGCGTTCCGGCACCTGCGGCCAAAACGATCACCGCTGCGGGACCGGTGGTTTCGGGGCTCACGTACTGGCTCTCCTTGCTCGGTATGTCCCGGGTAACCCGGCTTCGGAATGCTGCCATCCAGCAATGGACCCAGGCACCGTGAGAGCCGCTACAGGTACAGAGAAGGAGAGCATTTTCCGACCGTTCCGCCCATAGGATTCGAACCTATACTCCACGGCTCCAAAGGCCGGGGTGCTGCCATTACACCAGAGCGGACCGTGCATGATTCATCCCCCGGATCTTGCGGCCCGGAGGGTTACCCGGATCACCGGGATGCACACACAAGAATCTAGTTTGCCATGACCAATGCATGCTTCGCGACTTGACCACCCCGAGGCCGCTCCGGGATTCACACTTCCGCTACCGGAGGACCCGCCCTGCGCCCGTTCCAGCAGTCACTTAGGGCATGATGGACACGTGAGCAACCGCACTGAACTCCCCCGGCCGGCGGCCGCCTCCGAGCCCGCAGAGCATGTCACCAGCGGCCCGGCAGTGCGTGTACGGATGACCGGACAGCAGCGGAAATCACAACTCGTCGGCATCGGTCGTGCCCTCTTCGCCGCCCGAGGACTGGATGGCACTACCATCGAGGAAATCGCTGCCGCCGCCGGAGTTTCCAAGCCCGTGATCTACGAACATTTCGGCTCCAAGGAAGGCCTGTACCGCCAAGTGGTGGACACCGAATTCCGGATCCTTCTGGACTCCATCACCGAGGCCCTCAGCACCGAAGCAAAGCCCCGCGTACTGGTTGAACGTGCTGCGTTGGCACTTCTTGGCTACATCGAAGACCGCACCGACGGCTTTCGGATCCTCGTGCGCGACGCCCCGCCTTCGCAGCCCGAGGGCGCCTTCTCCACGCTGCTCACCCACGTGACGGCCCGGGTGGAACACCTGCTCTCCGACGAATTCGCGCGGCGCGGATTCAGCGCCGCGGACGGAGCCATGTATGCGCAGATGCTCGTGGGAATGGTGGCCATGACAGGCCAGTGGTGGCTGGACAGCCGCACTCCCGACAAACGGGCTGTCGCCGCTCACCTGGTGAACCTGGCGTGGAACGGCCTGACGGGCCTCCAAAAGGAGCCTGAGCTCCGCTCCGAAGCGTAGAGTCCCTCCTTTGGTCACCTGCGCAGCACCGCCGCCCTTCGCCGTCGCTTAGACACAACGCATAGGTGACCCTCCGGTCGGGGGCGACCTCAGGCCACCGATGCGCCGCGATGCGCTCCTTCCCGAAGGCCGCCGGCGCCGCTAAAAGGTACGCTCTCTCACATCACACGCCCTTGAGCCCCACCTTCTCTCACCTCCCGGCGCCTCCCGGGCAACCCTCTCTCATTCCCACCTGCTTGGTACTTTGTAGGATGTGCTCATGACCGCACCGCAGATCTATGTGAGTTTCCCGGGAACGGCTCGTGACGCGCTTGGTTTCTACGCGGAGATCTTCGGCGGGGAGCTTTCCCTGTACACCTTCGAGGAATTCAATCGCACCGACGGCCCTTCTGATGCGATCGCCCACGGAGTCCTCCGCGGGGTGGTTTCATTGGGCGGATCCGACACTTCAAACGGCGAAAAGAGCATCCGCACCGAAGGAGTCATGCTCTCACTGCTGGGAGCAGCCGAACCAGCAGTCCTTCACGAATGGTTCAACAAGCTCGCCGACGGGGGCCGAATCGTGGACCCACTTGCGCCGAAACCATGGGGCGCATCAGACGGCCAGGTAGTGGACCGCCACGGCCTGCACTGGCTCATAGGCTACGAACAAGCGCAAAGACCCTAGGGACGCGAGAGACCATCCACCCCAAACCCTAGGGACGTGAGAGACGATCGACCCGAAACCCTTGGGATGTGAGAGACCATCCACCGCAAACCCGAGGAACGTGATAGAGGGTTGGTAATCGGCCGTCGGCGCAGCGGCAGGCATCCGGAAGCGTGCGTCAAAGCGACGAAGGAGCAGCACGCGGAGGATGCGTGCCGCTGGGACGTAGCTAGGCGACGGCGAGACAGCTCTGGCCGCCGCCCGCGACGTAAAGCGACGAAGTAGCAGCACGCTGAGGATGTTTGCGGCCGGCCGGCACCGGCCCACCCCTACTCGCCCAGGATTTCGGCGGCCTCGAGCCATTCAAGTTCCAGGCCCTCTTTCTCCTCGAGCAATTCCTGGAGCTTTGCGTTGAGCTCCCCCAGGGCATCGAAGTCACCGGATTCGGACTTGGCTGCCATCTGGGTGTGGAGCTTTTCTTCCTGCTGGGAGATCTTGCCGAGTTGGCGGTCGATCCTGTTGAGGTCCTTGCGGGCTTCGCGTTTTTCGGCTTCGCTGGCACCGGATGGAGCGGCAGCGCCCGAAGAGCCGCCACTTGCGGAAGTGGGAGCACCTGAGCCGCCGCCAACTGCGCCCGAGGCCAGTGCAGCTTCGCGCAATTCGAGGTACTGGTCCACACCTCCGGGCAGGCCACGGAGTTTGCCGTCGCCCAGGAGTGCCATTTGGTTGTCCGTGACGCGTTCCAGGAGGTAGCGGTCGTGGCTCACCACAACCAGGGTGCCGGGCCAGCCGTCCAGGACGTCCTCGACGGCGGCAAGGGTGTCGGTGTCGAGGTCGTTGGTGGGTTCGTCGAGCATCAGGACGTTGGGCTCCCCTACCAGCAGGCGCAGGAGCTGAAGTCGACGACGCTCACCGCCGGAGAGGTCGCTGACGGGTGTCCACTGCTTTTCCTTGGTGAACCCGAGCTGTTCCACGAGCTGTCCGGCGGTAAATTCCTTGCCGCCCACACTGAAGGACCGCTTTTCGCGTTCGATGACCTCAATGACGCGCAGGTCCGATACTTCATCGAGCTCTTTGACGTCCTGGGTCAGCACGGCAGTGACCACAGTCTTGCCACGCTTGACCTTGCCCGAGCTCGGCTGGATTTCGCCGTTCAGCAGCCTCAGGAGCGTGGACTTGCCTGCCCCGTTGACGCCCACCAGCCCAAGACGTTCGCCCGGCGCAAGCCGCAGGGTGATGTTGTCGAAGAGCTTCTGTCCGTCCTCGCCGTCGAGGAAGTCAAGGGTGACGTTCTCGAGGTCCAGCACGTCCTTGCCCAAGCGTGCGGTGGCCATTTTGCTGAGGGCCACGGAGTCGCGGGGATCGGGTACGTCGGCGATGAGGTCGTTGGCAGCTTCGATGCGGAACTTGGGCTTCGCGGTTCGGGCAGGTGCACCACGCCGAAGCCACGCCAGTTCCTTTTTGACGAGCTGCTGGCGTTTACCTTCGACGACGGCGGCCATACGGTCGCGCTCGGCGCGCGCCAAAACGTAGGCTGCGTACCCGCCGTCGAACATGTCCACCATGGCGTCGTGGACTTCCCAGGTGTAGTTGCAAACTTCGTCGAGGAACCAGCGGTCGTGGGTGACCACCAGGAAGGCGCCCTGGTTGGCGCGCCAACGTGTCTTGAGGTGCCGGGCCAGCCACGCCACGCCTTCGACGTCGAGGTGGTTGGTGGGTTCGTCCAGCATGATGACGTCGTGGTCTTCGATGAGGAGTTTGGCCAGCGCAACACGGCGCTTCTGGCCGCCGGATAGAGCATGGACGTTGGCGTGCCAGTCGACGTCGCCCACCAGTCCACCCATGACTTCGCGGATCTTGGCGTTGGCCGCCCATTCGTGGTCCGCACGGTCACCGACGATCGCAGCGCCTACTGTGAGGTCGCCGTCGAGCACGTCGCCTTGGTCCAGGTAGCCGACGTTGACGTCTCCGCGCTTGGTGACGCGGCCCGAGTCGGGCGTCGAACGCAAGGCGAGCAGGCGCATGAGTGTCGATTTACCGTCACCGTTGCGGCCCACCATGCCGATGCGGTCGCCATCCTCCAAACCGAGGGTGACGCCGTCGAGGACAGTGCGGGTCGCGAACGAAACGGTGAGGTTTTCGCCGCCAAGCAGGTGGGCCAATGGGTACTACTTTCTACTGCTGGAATGCGGAGGTACTACAGGAGGGTATCGGAGATGATCCGGGCGCCGGGCACGGGACCGTGAACGGCCAGGGCATTGTGTCCCCGATGGCCAAGCTCTTCAGCAAGGACCTTAGCTGAGACAGAATCCCTGGCAAGCAGGGCGATGGTGGGTCCCGAGCCGGACACCATGCCGGCAAGGGCACCGCGCGCTTCACCCAGTCCGATGGTGTCGCGAAGCTGGGGTGCGAGCGTAATGGAGGCCCGTTGGAGGTCGTTGATCAGCACGCGGCTGAGGGTTTCGGGGTCGCCGTTCCGCAGGGCTTGCAGGATGGTGGGGTCCACGTCAACGGGCTCGGGAATCTCCACGCCTTCTGAGTCCCGAAGCCCGTCCAGGGTTCGGAACACGTCAGGGGTGGACAGCCCGTAATCGGCAAAAACCAGCACCCAATCCATTTGCGCCTTGGCCAGCGCGGGCGAGAGTTTATCTCCCACGCCAAGCCCGACGGCGGTCCCTCCCAGGAGCGAGAACGGCACGTCTGCGCCCAACTCGGCTGCAAGGTGTGCCAGTTCCTCTCGTGAGAGGCCGCTGTTCCAGAGCGCATCGCAGGCCAGCAGCGTGGCGGCGGCGTCTGCAGAGCCACCGCCCATTCCACCAGCCACGGGGACACGCTTGGTGATTTCCAAGTGCACGCCGGTTGGTTTCTCGGACATTTCAGCCATGATGGCCGCAGCCTTGTAGGCGAGATTGCGCTCGTCCAGGGGGATGTCCACGCCGTCCAGGTCCAGTGTGCTGTCCGGGCTGATGCTGACAGTGATTCCTTCAGCCTCAGTACTTGTGGCCGCCACTTCCTCGTAGAGGGAGACGGCGAGGTATACGCTGGCCACCGAATGGTATCCGTCGGGCCGCAACGGTCCTACGCTCAGGGAGACGTTGATCTTGCCCGGGGCTTTGACGCGAACCGTGCGGGCATGAAAGCGATCCCCCACGAACGGGAGGCTGCTTGGCTTGCGGTTACCCGGGTTCATGCGTCCACGGGGTGGCGGGCTTCGGCGATCTTGACGTAGGCGTGGATGTCCAGGACCTCGCCGCGCGCTGTGGGGTCAACTCCGGCGGCCACGAGGCACCGCTCCGCTTCGGAGGCGCTCCCGGCCCACCCGGCGAGTGCCGCGCGCAGCGTTTTCCGCCGCTGCGCGAAGGCAGCATCAATGACGGCGAATACCTGTTCACGCGTGGCATGCGTTTCCGGGGGGTTATGCCGGGTGAAGGCAACCAGGCCTGAATGGATCTTCGGCGCAGGCCAGAAGACGTTCATCCCGATGACACCGGCCTTGCGCATATGCCCATACCAGGCCGCCTTGACCGACGGGACACCGTAGATCTTGGAACCCGGCGTGGCGGCCAGGCGATCCGCAACCTCATCCTGAACCATGACCAAGCCATGCTGGAGGCTGGGGAAATGTTGCAGCAGATGAAGCACCACCGGAACGGCCACGTTGTAGGGCAGGTTGGCCACCAATGCGGTGGGCGGCAAAGGCAGTTCGGTGACCTTCATGGCGTCCGACAACACCAGGTGGAAGTTGTCCTCCGCACCGGGCCGCCAAGCGCGCACAGTCGCCGGCAGCTTTTCCGCCAACACGGGGTCGATTTCGACGGCGACCACGGCCTTGGCCGCGTCCAGCAAACCGAGTGTCAAGGAGCCAAGCCCAGGGCCTACCTCCAGCACGGTTTCATCGTCGCCAATATTTGCTGCGGCCACAATCCTGCGGATGGTGTTGCCGTCGATCACAAAGTTCTGCCCCAGGGTTTTCGTGGGGCGTACACCGATCTCCTCGGCGAGCCGTCGGATATCTGTGGCGCCCATCAAGGGCGCGACGGCGGCGGGTTCGGAATTCGGTTCAGTCACCTAGGTATCGTATCGCCTGTGCGGGGTCAGGCTGCGTGGGCGCAGCCCCAGTCGCTGAGGCCGTTCTTGGCGTAGAGGCGGTTGGCGATGTCAATCTGCTGAGCCTTGGTGGCAAGGCTGGCGTTGGGAGCGTAGGCTCCACCACCGTTGGCAAGCCAGGTGGGGCTGGAGAACTGCAGGCCACCGTAGTAGCCGTTGCCGGTGTTGATTGACCAGTTTCCGCCCGATTCACACTGGGCGATCCTGTCCCACATGGCTTCGTTCGGCGCGCCGGTGGGGCCGCTGGCTGCGGGTGCTGCAGTTGCGGCTGCTGCCTGCGGGGCAGGGGTGGGAACGGGGCGGGCCTTGGTGCCGACGCTGATCTTTTCGGTCACCGGCTCGGTGGCTACGTTGCTGGAGACCAGGGTGCGGGACGCTTCGCGGCCGTCCACGAGGACCAGCTTGAACGTCTTGACCAGGGACCCTGCCACGCCTTCCTGGGTCACTTTCTCTTCGCCTTTGAAGAGTTCAGCACTGTCACTCTTCACGCTTTCGAACGGTACTTCTTCGGTGGCTTCGGCGGTCTTGCTGGTGTCCACCCGGGAGACCTTAATCACCATGTCCTGGACGATGGGCGCATTGCCCGGCTGGGAGATGCGGTCGTTGGCACCGAGGGTGATTCCGGTGTCCTTGAGCACGGTGGCGACGTCGTCCGCCGTCGTGGTGGTGCTGGTGTCCTTGCCGTCAGCTACCACGCTGATGGTCTTGGGAGTGGAGATGGACACGAAGGAGCCGGTGACTTCCAAGGACGCTTCTTTGGGCTGGGAGATTTCGGAGGAGCTTGCTACACCGAGTTCGCTCACCAGGCCTGCAACGTCAGGGGCAGTGGTGTTCACGGTCTTCCGGGCGCCATCCAGTTCAATGGACACGGCCTTGGCCAGGTTGACGTTCACTACGGATCCGTTTTCGACCCGCGCGTCAAGAGCAGGGGAAACGCGGTCTGCGTCCTTCAACTCGACCTTGGCTGCTTTGACCACTTGGTCAACAGTGCCGCCGAAGGTCTGGATGGAGCTCACTTTGCCGTCCACGTTGAGGGTGACGGTCTTGTTGTTGCCGACGAAGGCGACGACACCAACCACCAGCGCTGCAACCACCAGCAGCTGGGTACCTACCTTGAGGAAACTGAACTTGCCATCCGTTGTGAAGAACTTGATCACGATCGCCCATTACTCTCAGACCATCCGGGCACGGGGAAAAGCGCAAAAGTAATGCCGACCGCAAAAACGGAGGGCCAGGCAGTACGCTTGGTCCTACACTTGCTGCCGGCATCTGCGCCGCCAAAAACATTCAACTGATTGCTCCGGAATCAACCGGTGCAGTTGTCCGAAGGCCTTCCCCGACCCCGGCTACTTGTCTAACACAGTAACCGATCCGTTATAAACGAACCAAGAATCGTGCATACCGGGTATCCAGGCCCGGGGCCCGCCTCGTTGTCAAAAAAGGTGGCTTAGGCCCATGGACCGTAGGCATTCAGAGTGTTTTCGGCCAACCGCGAACAAAGTTCGGCCAAGTCATCTCCTGTCACGTCAGCCATGGACCGGACTGTGTAGGGAACCATGTAGCTCGCATTCGGCCGCCCACGGTGGGGATGCGGAGTGAGGAACGGAGAGTCGGTTTCCACCAGAATCCTGCCAGGTTCGGCAATGGCCAGGGCAGCGCGGAGATTCCCGGCGTTCTTGAACGTCATGGTGCCGGCGAAGGACATGTACCAGCCGTTCCCGTTACAGATCCGGGCTAGTTCCTCATCTCCGGAGAAACAGTGAAACACCACGCGATCCGGAGCGCCTTCCTCCCGCAGGACCTGCACTACGTCGTCGTGGGCGTCGCGGTCGTGAATCTGCAGTGTCAGCCCGAGCCTCTTGGCGATGTCAATGTGTCGCCGGAAGGAGTACCGCTGATGGGCCAGCCCCTCACCGTGGGTTCGGAAGAAGTCCAACCCGGTCTCGCCGATGGCCCGGATCCGCGGATGACCGGCCAGCGCCTCGATCTCGGCGAGCGCTGATTCCAGTTCACCGCGGGCCGCGTATTCGGGGGCGTCGTTGGGGTGGATCGCTACGGCACCGAGTAGCCGGGGGTCAGCTTCCACCGCCTGCACTGTGAACCTGGAGGATTCGAGGTCGCAGCCCACTTGGATGGCGCCCTGCACACCAACGGCTTCCGCGGAGTCCATCGCGTCCCGGACCGAGACCTCAATCAAGCCGTGCCTGAAGTCCAGATGCGTGTGATTGTCCATCACAGGTACAGGCAGGGGTTCGGGCGCTGGTGGGTACTCCCGGCGTGAGTCTTTTTCGTCTGCTGCGTCGGAAGGCGCCCGGTAAGGTGCGGGAGCGAGGGAATTGCACATGCTTCCACCTTATTCGGACCGTGGTCCTCCCCGGGCGCCCGGGAGGAGCGAGCCATGAATTCCGTTTGCCACATAAATTCCGGGGCACTATGTTAGCGCAGGCCAATGTCTGGGTAGTCTGGAACGGACAAGCGGCCAACACCAGCAGCGCTCAGCGAAGACAGCTGCTGCGGAGGCCACGGCTGAAGGGCAATTCATGGAGTCCAAGCGACAAGTCACCGTTGAACCTTCTCCTGCTCAGGGCGAGGCTTACAGTCCCCTGCCCCGTGACGGCGCTGGGCTCAATGGGCACAGGCCGCACGTCATGGACGCCGAACGGTTCCACGATGCCAGCGAGCGCATCCTTGGTTCCATCAATAAGGTCATCGATGGAAAGGCCGACGCCGCCAAGCTCGCCCTTACTGTGCTGCTGGCCCAGGGCCATCTTCTGCTGGAGGATGTGCCGGGGGTCGGCAAGACCCTGCTCGCAAAGACGCTGGCCCGCACTGTGGACTGCACTGTGTCCCGCATTCAATTCACCCCGGACCTGCTCCCTTCCGACGTCACAGGAGTGTCCATCTACAACCAGTCGTCCCGGCAGTTCGAGTTCCGGCCCGGTGCCGTGTTCGCGAACATCGTGATCGGCGACGAAATCAACCGCGCTTCGGCCAAAACCCAATCCGCCTTGCTTGAATGCATGGAAGAGCACCAGGTGACTGTGGACGGCCATTCGTATCAGCTGGGATTGCCTTTCATGGTGGTGGCCACGCAGAACCCCATCGAGATGGAAGGCACGTACCCGCTGCCCGAAGCACAGCGTGACCGCTTTATGGCCAGGATTTCCATGGGCTACCCGGACAGGGAGGCCGAGATCGAGATGTTGGAGACACATCAGGCGTCCTCACCCCTGATTAAGGTGACTCCCGTGGTCACGGCGGCCGACGTGGCTGCCATGATCGCCACCGTCCAGCAGGTTTATGTCTCCACTGCCATCAAGGAATACACGGTGGCCATTGGACGGGCAACCCGTGACAGTGCCCGGCTCCGTCTTGGTGCCAGCCCGCGATCCTTGCTGCAACTGCTCCGTGCGGCCAAGGCCACGGCGGCCCTGGATGGCCGCGATTTTGTCCTTCCGGATGACGTGGTGGACGTGGCCGAATCAGTGCTCGCCCACCGGATCATCCTGGACCGCAAGGCTGCGAGTTCGGGCGACACGCCGCAGAGCATTCTCCGGGGCATCTTCGCTTCCTTGCCCGTGGCTCAGGAACCGCCCGGCGCGTGGCGCAGGGACAGGCACAGCGTTTAGGAGAGATGCCGGTATGGCGCTCATGGATCGGCTTCCCAAGCACTTATTCACCAACCGCGGCTGGGGGCTTCTGGCCGCCGGGGCCCTTTCCATGGGGTGCGCGTATGTCATGGGCAGGCGTGATCTCCTGACTCTGGCTGTCCTGTTGATTCTCCTTCCCTTGGTGGCGCTCGCCGGCGTCCGGGTGCTCAAACCCAAGTTCCAGGTGTACCGGGAGTTCAATCCGTCCACGGTGGAGACGTCCGGCACCACAACCGTTCGCCTCGCTGTTGCACGGTCGTCATATTCCACAGGGCACGTGATCATGGAGGAGCAACTGCCTCCCCGCTTCGGTGAGCCACCCGCTTTCCGCTTTCCTGCCCGATCAGCATCCGGAGGCACCAGCCGCTACGAATATCACTTGCGCTCGGGCAAGCGGGGACAGTTCCGGATTGGTCCGGTCACCGCAGAGTTCAGTGACCCTTTCGGCTTATCGCTGCGGCGGCATGCAATTGACGACGGCGACATCCTCACCGTGACTCCTGCCGCCGTCGAACTTCCCGTCACGGGCCTCGCCGGCGCGCGTGGCAATGATGGCGTGACGGCGACCCGTATCCGGGCCAATCCCAGCGATGACGACATCATGACCCGTGAGTACAGGCACGGTGATCCCATGCGCCGCGTTCACTGGGCGGCGACTGCCCGCCATGGCCAGCTCATGGTGCGTCAAGAGGAGTCGGTGACCACCCCGGAGGCCACCCTCATCCTGGACCAGAGATTCACCGCATTTGCCGCCGGAACCGGTTCTGTCTTCGGGAGCCATGACGAGAACTCTGACCTTGTCACCAGTACGAACTTCGAGTGGATGGTCACCGCGGCGATGTCCATTAGCGCGCATTTGGCAGAACGGAATTATTCGTTACGACTCCTTGATGCATTCGGCAGCCCGGCGTTCCATCGTTCGCGGTCGGCGCCGGACACGGAGGCGGAGGAGTTCGCGGGCGTGGGCGGACTTCAGGCCATCGCAGAGAGTCTTGCGGCAGTGGAGCTAAGCGGCCCGAGGCACACCAGGCTGGAGCACCACAGGACCGAGCAAATCTCCGAACACAAGGAGGGCTCCCCCGGCTCGGCGGGCACGGAGAATGCCGATTCTCCTTTCAACGATCGCCTGATGGACAAACTCTCAGCGCACCGGTTGCGCGGTCCGCTGCTTGCCTTGGTGGGCAACCTGACGCCTGCGGAGGCAAGGACACTGGCCCCGGCGGCCGGCTATGGTGCCAACGCCTTTGCCTTGGTGATCACCGATGCCTCACGGAACAACGAGGAAATACTTGAGATCTTGCGCGTTGCTGGTTGGAGGGCAGCCGCTGTGACATCGAAAACCCAGCTGACGGCTGCCTGGTCAGCCTTCGATGCCGGCGGCATCGTAGCTGCCGCAGATGCGGCCATGGATGTCCGGCGTGGAGCGGCGGTGCCACGATGACCGCTACATCCCACCAGGGCTCCCCCAGCGCTCCGACCCAACCGGGTGGAACAGCCAGCACGGCTTCGTCCGGCAAGCCGCCCCGACCGCAGGTCCCGGGTCCAGGGCCCTATCCATGGGCCATGGCAGGATCAGTGGCGGTGGCTGTCCTAGGGGCGGCGTTGTCCTTGAACGGTGTCCTCAGGGGCTGGGCCTGGTTCATGCCGCTGATCACCACGGTGGTAGTGGTCGCGCTGACGCTTGCTGCCCTCCGGGCACTCCGGGCCCAGCCGCTGATCGCGACCCTGGGCTCCTTTGCCACCCTGGCGGCTGCGCTCAGCTTCATCTTCTGCCGCCAGGAGAGCCTGGCGGGGTTCATCCCCACCACCGAAACCTTTACCGCCGTCGGACGACACATTAAGCGGGCCGCCGAAACAGTGGTTTCCGAAAGCGCGCCGGTGGCACCCAACGCCGGGATCGTTTTCGTCATGTGTGCCTGCCTTGGGCTCCTGGTGATCCTCATCGATGCCCTGGCCGTTCCACTTTCCATGCCTGCGGCCAGCGGCATTGGCCTGCTGGCGGTCATGGTGGTGCCTGCCACTATCAAACCGCAGAGCGTGGGAGTAGCCGGATTCATCGGCGCGACCGTGGGTTACTTGCTCATCCTCGGTTGCAGCCACTGGTTCGCCCCTGATGCCAGGCTCCAGTCCGGTTCGGGGCGCGGTGCCGGCCAGTTCAAGCGCTCAGTTGTCACCGGTGGCTTGGCGCTGGCATTGACCATGACCGTGCCCTTGGCCATACCCGGTTTCGAGACCGGCACCTTTCCGCAGGGTTCAAGGCTCAGCCCGTGGGGCACCTCCAATGGGCTCAATCCCATGATCACCCTGGGCAACAGCCTCAGGAGTCCTACCGGTTCGGGCCGCATCACGTATGCCACGAGCGCCGGCGCACCCCTGTATTTGAGGTCGGTCACTGTTGACCACTTCGACGGCGAAACCTGGGCCCCGGATGATCGTGCAGGCGAGCGCCGCGTAGGTGCTGACAGGATCGAGACGGGGTACGCCGTCCAGGGCGAAGTGGTCAATGCCGTGACGTCCATTAACGCGGGCCTGTTCACCAGCCCTTACCTCCCTGCCCCGTTTGCTCCGGCTTCGGTGAACGGCCTCAACGGACGCTGGACCTGGGATCCGGCTACTTTGAGCATCATGAGCACGGAGACCACCACCCGCGCCCAACGGTACGTTGTCTTCTCCGCAGCCCCCAGGATCACATCAGAGTCCCTGTCCCAAGCCACTTCCGTCCCGCAGGGCATTTCAGATGACTTCCTCAGGATCCCGGGCAACCTTCCGGACATCGTGCGGCAAACAGCCGATACCGTCACGGCATCCGCGGGCAGCAACTACGCCAAAGCGCTGGCCCTCCAGAAGTACCTGCGTTCCGGCGAGTTCACGTACTCCTTACAAGCTCCCGTGCAAAACGGCTATGACGGTAACGGCCTCTCGGTCCTGTCGGATTTCCTTGCCGTCAAGAGCGGTTATTGTGTTCACTTCTCCTCGGCTATGGCCGTCATGGCGCGGGCCGTAGGGATTCCGAGCCGCATCGCCGTGGGCTACGCGCCGGGCCGGCTCACGGGCGAGTCCGTGGCCTTGGTCGGTCAGGGTTCCTTCCCCGAGTACGAGGTGGACGCCCGGGATGCTCACGCATGGCCCGAACTGTACTTTGAGGGGCTTGGCTGGGTTCCCTTTGAGCCCACGCCGTCGCGGGGCTTCGTCCCCGACTACGCCGCGGAATCCTCAGTTCCCAGTAATCTCAGCACCAACGCCGACGAGAAAGAAGTCCTCACAACCCCCGCACCGCCGGCAGCAGCGCCCGTCCCGATTCCAGGGGTAGAGACCCCTGCTACGGGTTCGGGCGCCACGAACCCGCTCCCAGCGATCGTCGCCGCCGCAGCCGGGGTGTTGCTGCTCGTCGGTTTCCTCTGGTCGCCGAGGCTGAGCAGGACGGTCCTGAGGCGACGCCGGCTGAATCAAAAACCTCCGGATGAAGACGGAATCCCCGGTGTCAAGGATCCTGCCCCGGAACTTGCCTGGGCGGAACTGCAGGACCTCGCTACGGATTACGGCGTGCCATCGACACCCAGCGAGACGCCGAGGCATTTTTCCGCCCGACTGCGGTCCAGCATCGCGCTTGGTGACGCGGGAGGACTCGACGACGCCGCACACGCCGCAGTGGCTTCCCTCACCTCTGACTTCGAACGGCAGCGCTACGGTCGCATGGCGGGCCCGGCACCGGCAGCGGCGGGCCGTATCGCCGTCGTCCGTGAGGCGTTGCGAAACAATGCCCGCTGGTTGGTGCGCTTCCGCGCCGACTGGGTGCCGCCGTCGATGATGCAACGCTGGGTCCACGCGCTCGGCGCACCGTTCC
The DNA here is from genome assembly GCF_048595705.1 of Paenarthrobacter sp. TA1.8. Classification (NCBI taxonomy): domain Bacteria; kingdom Bacillati; phylum Actinomycetota; class Actinomycetes; order Micrococcales; family Micrococcaceae; genus Paenarthrobacter; species Paenarthrobacter sp. TA1.8. Next base: position 1,449,855 of record NZ_CP184287.1, on the reverse strand, counting down.
GGGCTGTGGGAAGGCTCGGCAAAGCCATGGGCCGGGCGGTTGGCCGGTGGTGGCACAGGCTCGCGGGCCTGCTCCCCCAGCGCCGCTAGGTTCAGGTACAGACAGCGTTCAGCTACAGAAAGCGTTCAGGTACAGACAGCGAGGGGCCCGGCCCCGGAACTTGTGGTTCCGGGGCCGGGCCCCTGCGTGTGTCAACCGTTCTTGTTGCGAGAGCGGTGGACCGGATCCTGTGCGGCCTAGTCGGCGTACGGGTCCGCGATACCTACGTACTGGGTGTAGAGGTACTCTTCGATGCCTTCGGAACCGCCTTCGCGGCCCAGGCCGGACTGCTTGACGCCACCGAACGGTGCCGCAGCGTTGGAGATGACACCTGCGTTGAGGCCGAGCATGCCGGTCTCGATGCGTTCGCTGATGCGCAAGCCCCGGTTGAGGTCCTTGGTGAAGACGTAGGCAACCAGGCCGTATTCGGTGTTGTTGGCCAAGCGAACGGCGTCGTCTTCGGTGGAGAAGGTGATGATCGGCGCTACCGGCCCGAAGATTTCTTCCTGCAGGATGCGCGCGTCAGCTGCAACGTTCTTCAGCACGGTGGGCTGGTAGAAGTAGCCGGGACCGTCGACGGCGGCACCACCGGTGACAGCTGTGGCACCTCCTGCTACGGCTTCGGAAACGAGGGCGTGGACGCCGTCGCGGGCCTTGCCGTCGATGAGCGGGCCAACCTTGGATTCGGGCTCGGTACCGCGGGCGGTGGTGAGGGAACCGATTTTGGCGGCGAACTTCTCGGCGAAGGAATCGGCGATGGACTCGTGCACAATGAAGCGGTTCGCTGCGGTGCAGGCCTCGCCCATGTTGCGCATCTTGGCGGCAATGGCGCCTTCAACGGCCTTGTCCAGGTCGGCGTCTTCGAAGACCACGAACGGTGCGTTGCCACCGAGTTCCATGGAGGTGCGCAGGACCTTGTCCGCTGCTTCACGGATCAGTGCCTGGCCCACCGGGGTGGAGCCGGTGAAGGAGATCTTGCGGAGGCGGTCATCCTTGATCAGCGGGCCCGTGACGGCGCCGGCGGTGGAGGTCTGGATGACGTTGAGGACACCGGCGGGGAGGCCGGCTTCCTGCATGACCTGGGCGAAGAGCAGGCTGGTGAGCGGGGTCAGGTTGGCCGGCTTGAGCACCATGGTGCAGCCAGCGGCGACGGCGGGGGCTACTTTGCGGGTGGCCATGGCCAGCGGGAAGTTCCACGGGGTGATCAGCAGGCAGGGTCCCACGGGCTTCTTCTGCACGAGGAGGCGGTTCTTGCCATCAGGTGCTGCGGAGTAACGGCCGGACACGCGGACTGCTTCTTCGGAGAACCAGCGCAGGAACTCGGCACCGTAGGTGACTTCACCACGGGCTTCGGCAAGGGGCTTGCCCATTTCGAGGGTCATCAGCAGTGCGAAGTCTTCGGCACGCTCGGTGACCAGTTCAAAGGCGCGGCGCAGGATTTCGCCGCGTTCGCGCGGTGCGGTGCGGGCCCAACCAGCCTGGGCGGCCGCAGCGGCGTCGAGGGCGGCAGCGCCGTCTTCAGCGCCGGCGTCGGAGATGCTGAGCAGGACCTTGCCCGTGGCCGGGTCCTCAACATCAAAGGTCTTTCCGGATCCGGCCGGGCGCCACTGACCGTTGATCAGCAGGCCGGTAGGGACGGAAGCCAGCAGTTCGCTTTCGCGTTCAACCGTGACAGTCATGGCGACTCCTTCGTCTTGGGTGCTTTGGAGAATTGCACCACTGGGGTTCGTTGCCGGAAGTGGCTTGAATTACTGCCACGGTACTGCCCCGCGAGAAGCAGTGTCTACGCCTTCACGCACTGCCGCATGGTCGCTATTTTGTGCAGCTGCACAGCGGACGTCAGCGCGCGGCGAGGACTGCCGAATAGAGCTCCCGCTTGCTGACCCGGGCATCGTCGGCCACTGCGGCCACAGCTTCCTTCAAGCGGATGCCCTGGGAAATGAGTTCGTTCACCGCGGCGACGTGATCCTCGGGCTTGCCCGGTTCCTGCTCAGGTGCACCGCCCACCACCACTGCGATTTCGCCGCGGACCTCGTTGTTCTCCGCCCACTCCAGCAGTTCGCGCAAGGTGCCACGGATGACTTCCTCATAGGTCTTGGTCAGTTCGCGGCACACAGCAACCCGGCGATCGGCCCCGAAGCGCTCGTGCAGTGCGCGCAACATGACCTCGAGCCTGTGCGGGGCCTCAAAGAAGACCATGGTGCGGCGTTCATTTGCGAGGTCGGCCAGACGTGAGTTCCGATCCCCCGACTTCCGGGGAAGAAAGCCTTCAAAGCAGAAGCGGTCGGTGGGCAAGCCGGACAGCGCCAAGGCCGTCAGTACCGCAGAAGGGCCGGGAACGGCTGTGACGGTCAGTCCGGCGGCAACTGCGCCCTCCACCAGACGGAAACCCGGGTCGGAAACCGCGGGCATTCCGGCGTCGCTGACCATCAGGATGGTCTTGCCGGCGCGCACGTGGTCCAGGAGTTCACCGGTCTTGGCCACTTCATTGTGCTCGTGGTAGCTGATGACGCGTCCGGTGACCTCGACGCCCAGTGCCGTTACCAACCGGTGCAAACGCCGGGTGTCCTCTGCGGCCACAATGTCTGAGGTGCCCAGGAGTTCAATCAAGCGCGCGGATGCGTCACCCACGTTGCCGATGGGCGTAGCGGCAAGCACGATCCTGCCGACGCCGGGAGTTGCACCGGAATCGGCAGCAGAAGCTGACTCATCCAGGTCGTCGTTGAAGGGAGTCTCATCCGGGGTGCTGCGCTGTTCGTCCACCTGCCAAGCCTAATGCCGCACGCGCTTCAAGGATGCAGCCGCGGGGTTCAGGGATACAGCAAGGATGGAAAGGTAGCATGGGCGGGTGAACCAGTCGCCCGTTTCTGCTACCGCTTCCGGATCCCCGGCGGCGTCCCCGGCGACCCCTGAACCCGAAGACACAACTGTGGAGTTAGGCAGCAGTCAGCAGGATGCACCGAAACGCGCCGTCGGGTCAGCGCCCCGGCAGGCGTCGGCGCCGACCGACATCCCCGGCGGAACTTTTCCCGGCCGTGGGCTGGAAGGTCACCGTTGGATCGTCCGACCGACCGAGGCCTACACTGCCCAGGCGTTGAAGGAACGCCTGATCGGTGGTGTCCAAAGCTGGCGCGACTACCCGGCCTCGTTGCGCTTGTGGTTTTGGCTGATCCCCACCATCACGGCGATCCTGGGCGGAGTCCTCCGCTTCTTCCGGCTTGATGCCCCGCACAGCCTGGTTTTCGACGAAACATACTACGTCAAGGACGCTTACTCCTATGTGGTGAGCGGCTACGAACGCAGTTGGCCGGCCAACGCCAACGATTCCTTCAATGCCGGCAACCCGGACATCCTCCTCAACACTCCGGAGTACGTGGTCCACCCGCCGGTGGGCAAATGGATGATTGCCTTTGGCATGTGGCTGTTCGGCGGGGACAACCCCTTCGGCTGGCGGTTCAGTGCGGCCCTGGCAGGCACGCTGACGGTCTTCCTCGTTTCACTCATCGCACTGAAGCTGTTCCGCTCGCACACCCTGGGTGCCGTCGCCGGGCTCCTGCTGGCCATTGATGGCCACCATCTGGTGCTCTCCCGTACGTCGCTGCTTGACGTCTTCCTGGCGCTCTGGATCCTGGCCGCTTTCGGTGCCTTGTTGATGGACCGCGACGACGGCCGCCGTCGTCTGGCTTCCCGGCTCGCCGCCCAAGCGGCTGCTTCGCCGGGAGGCCTGCCCACACCCACCCAATTAGTTGCCGGCCCCTGGCTGGGCATGCGGTGGTGGCGACTGGTGGCAGGCCTCTGCCTCGGCCTGGCAGTGGGGACCAAATGGTCGGCGCTGTTCTTCGTAGCCGCCTTCGGGCTGATGACCGTGCTGTGGGACCTGAGCGCCCGGCGCATCGCAGGCATCCGGAGCTGGTTCAGCGCCGGCATCATCAAGGACGGCCTCCCCGCCTTCCTGACCATCATCCCGATTGCCGCCGTCACCTATGTGGTCAGTTGGACGGGCTGGTTCCTCTCGAAGGACGCCTACTACCGGCAATGGGCTGCCACCAACCCGGCCCCCGGCTGGGATTGGCTGCCCAACTCCGTACGGTCCCTGGCGCACTACCACCTGGAAGCCTACAAATTCCATCAAGGCCTCAGCTCCGACCATCCGTATGAGTCCAGCCCCTGGACGTGGCTCATCATGGGCCGTCCCACCTCGTTCTTCTACCAGACCCCAAAGCAGGGCACCCCGGGCTGTGTTGTTGAAACGTGTTCCTCGGCCATCCTGCCAGTGGGGAATCCAGTGGTGTGGTGGGGTGGAACCATCGCCTTGGTCATCCTGTTGTTCTGGTGGGCAGGCCGCCGGGACTGGCGTGCAGGTGCCATCCTTGCCGGAGTGGCCGCCGGATACCTTCCGTGGTTCATGTACCCGGAACGCACCATGTTCATCTTCTACGCGGTGTCCTTCGAGCCGTTCCTGGTTCTGGGCTTGACGTATGTGCTGGGGTTGGTCTTGGGACGCAGCGGCGACCCCGTCTGGCGGCGACGATCGGGCCTTTACATAGTGGCGCTCGTCCTGGTGCTGGCCGTGCTGGCAACGGCATTCTTCTATCCCGTGCTCACGGCGGAGGTCATCAGCTACCAGGAGTGGCGGATGAGAATGTGGATGCCATCGTGGATTTAGGAGGAGGCAAGCAGTGAGGGAAGCAAGCACGGAGCTTCTGGTCGAGGCGGACCCGAACACCAACGTGACGGACCTCCTCCTGGAACGCTGCCACAAGGATCCGTTCGGTAACTTGTACGCGCATAAAACCGCGAACGGTTGGCTTAACGTTTCGGCAGCCAGGTTCCTTGCCGACGTCACTGCCTTGGCCAAAGGCCTGATCGCGGGCGGGCTCAACCCCGGCGATCCGGTAGCCGTGCTTTCCCGCTCAAGCTTTGAGTGGACGCTGGTGGACTTCGCCATCTGGATGGCCGGCGGAGTCACTGTCCCCATTTATGAGACGTCTTCGGCGAGCCAGATCGAGTGGATCCTCACGGATTCCGGCGCCCGGCGCATCTTTGTGGAGGACACTGCCAAGGAGAGCCTCGTCCGTGCCTTGGTGGAACAGTCCCCGGCCTTGGGCGAGGACCCAGTGACCATCATCCGAATGGAGCACGACGGCGACGCACCCAACCTGACCAGCGTCTCCGCCGTCGGAATCGGCATCATGGACGCCGAACTGGAGCGCCAGCGCAGCGCGGCAAACCTGGCGAGCGTCGCGTCCATCGTTTACACCTCCGGAACCACGGGCAAGCCCAAGGGATGCGAAATCACCCATGGCAACTTTGTCCTCGTGGCGCGTAACGTCATCCCTTTCCTCCCCGAGCTGCTCATGCAGCAAGGCGCACGGACGCTGATGTTCCTGCCCTTGGCGCACGTCCTCGCCAGGGCTGTCCAGGTTGTTTGCCTCACGGCGGGCATCACGCTGGGACACAGTGCCGGCGCCAGCGGACTCATGGCGGATCTCGGATCTTTCAAGCCCACTTTCCTGCTCGCTGTGCCCCGCATCTTCGAGAAGGTTTACGCTGGTGCCAGCCACAAAGCGGCCATGAGCGGTAAGTCCGCTCTCTTCTCGGCAGCTTCAACCACCGCGGTGCAATATTCGACGGCGGTGGACCTCGCCAACCGTGGCGAAGGACCGGGTCCGGGTTGGCTTCTGGGCCTGAAGCACTCCACTTTCAACAAGCTCCTTTATCCCAAGGTGCGGGACGTTTTCGGCGGCGACGTCGGCTACACGGTTTCCGGAGCCAGTCCCCTTAGCCTCCGGGACAACCACTTCTTCCACGGCGCGGGAGTTCCTGTTCTTGAGGGCTACGGGCTGACAGAGACCACGGCACCCTGCACCGTCAACACTCCCAGCATGTCCCGCATAGGTACGGTGGGCATTCCTCTTCCTGGAACCACCGTCAGGGTGGCGCAGGACGGCGAAGTGCTGGTCAAGGGCATTGGAGTCTTCAAGGGCTACCACAACAACGACAAGGCCACGCAGGCTGCCTTCGTTGAGGGCTTCTTCCGGACCGGCGACCTCGGAGAGCTCGACGCCGACGGCTTCCTGACCATCACCGGCCGAAAGAAGGACCTCCTGGTCACCGCCGCTGGAAAGAACGTGGCACCGGCTCCTTTGGAGGAGAAGCTGCGCGAACACCCCTTGGTGGGTCAGGCAGTAGTAGTCGGCGACGGCCGGCCCTTCGTGGCGGCACTCGTCGGATTGGACCCCGAAGGGCTTTCGGACTGGTGCGCCGAGAACAAGGTGGGGGCCATGACCCCCGATGAAGCCGCTGCCGATGACCGCGTAAAAGCGGCCGTTCAGACGGCAGTGGACGAGGCCAACAAACTCGTCTCAGCTGCTGAGTCCATCAAGAAATTCGCATTCATCACGGCGGATCTCAGCGTCGAGTCAGGGCACCTGACGCCCTCGCTCAAACTGAAGCGGGCCGCGGTGCTTAACGACTTCTCCGCGGCTGTGGAAAAGCTGTACAGGAAGTAGCTTTCCCCGCCTGGCGCAGCCCCCTGCGGAACGAGCCCGCTAGCGCGCAGCGCTCGTCGGTTCCTTGCGAAGGCTGTCGGCATCGTCGTTTGTGGGAGTTGCCTCGTCAGATTCCTCGCGATCTTCGTCCGCTTGTGCCGTCGCAAGGCCGCGACGCCGCTTGGTAGGCCACGTGAGGATGAACGTCACCGTCGCTGCGAGGAACACCAGGGCCCCGATGACAATGCCCGCGTCAATCCAGAACTGTCCGGGGAAGAGCCGGATGAGGGTGTCTTCCAGCGAGAACGTCCACGTTCCGTTGGCAAAGAAGATGCGGTGGAACTCGGTAAAGAACTGCTGCCAGCTCAGGACGGCCAATACTGCGAGGCCAATGATGATGACCAGGGTGACGATTGAGCCCGCAAAGAGACCGCGGCGGATCCCGCCTGTGCTTCGCTTACGCAGATACAGGATGGCGATGATGCTGAGGACGATGAGCAAAAGCCCGGCGCCGAAGGCGGACAGAATGACCAGCTTCACGTCTGCCATGTGCGACACTTCGCTGTCGGTGAAGAGCTTGTCGCCGTCCAGGTTGACCAAGCCCCCCAGGTAGCGCGGACCGGCCCAGTTACTGAGGTAATCAACGGCGTATGAGCCGTACGTCATACGGTCGTCAGTGCTGAAACCGTAGCCGTCGCCGGGGAAGCCCGGGCGGTTGTACTCCACCCACAGGAACAGCGGGCTGGTGACTGCCCGGACGGCAAGCACCAGGAGGATCACCGGGTAGAAGACCGCCAAAAGCACCTGGAAGATCCGCGGGCCTACCGGCTTCACCTTTGCTGCTTGCTCGCGTTCGGCGTTTCGTCGCGCCACTTCGTCTTCCGGCGGGCGGATCTGAAGAGCCGACGTCGGCAGGGGTTCCGAATAGTGCGACGGCTGCTTGGTGGTGGAAGCGCCTGCCAAGGTGTCGGCGAACAGCGGCGGCTCAACCTCGACGTCGGCCGCTTCTGCCGCTTTCCGGTCCGCGCGGCTCCCGGGCTGGCCGGTGGCAGGCGTTGTGGGAGTGGAAGCGGTGGCGGCCGACGGCTTGTTGTCCGACGGTGTGGCACCGGTCTTGGGTGTGGCAGCGGTGCTGGCTGCAGGAGTGGCCGGAGAAGCACCACTGGACGTCTTCGGCTTCATCCAGTCGAAGGCCGGTTCGTTGGGGTCCTCGTGGACTTCCGTGTCCGGTTCTTGTGGTTTTGGGCTCTTGTCGCTCACAGCGGGTTCACTTCCGTAGGCATCCACCGGCGATTGCTTGCTGCCGGCTCTCTTGTCTGCATTCGAGCCTACCGCCCGGCATTACAGAGACACGCGGTGCCACCCCGGCCGCGACCAGATTGAAACGCAACTGTAAGCTCTACGCAGCAATGCTGCGATAACCGGCGTCGTTGTCATCCATGTCTCCTGTGACACCTGCACGGACTGCCTTCCCACCCAGCACCAAGGTGTATGCCCAGTACCCGGCCAGAACCAGCGCACCAATGGTGATCTTGGCCCAGACGGGAAGCGGGCTCGGTGTCACAAAGCCCTCAACAATGCCCGAAACCAGCAGGACGAGCACCAGCCCCAAGGCAATGGTGATCAACGAACGGCCTTCATCGGCCACAGCCTGCAGCCTTGTCCGTGGGCCCGGCCGCACCATGGCCCAGAAAATCTTGAGCCCCGCCGCGCAGGCGATGAAGACGGCTGTGAGTTCCATGAGGCCGTGCGGAAGGATGTAGCTGAAGAAAATGTCCATCTTCCCGGTGGCCAGGAAGAGACCGGCCGCGATTCCCAGCCCCTGCGCGTTCATGAACAAGATGAATGGCACCCAGAATCCGGTAATGCCAAAAGCCACAGCTTGAGCGGAAATCCAGGCGTTGTTCGTCCACACCAACCCGGCGAAGGAAGCCGCAGGATTCTCGGAGTAGTAGTCGATGAAGTCTTCCTCCACATACTGCTGCACCTTGGCATCACTGGATGCTACGGCCCTCAGGGCCTCCGGAGAGGTGCCAATCCACAAAGCATAGGCACCCGCCACCAGGAGAAAAGCAAGCCCGCACCACATGGTCAACCACCGGATCCGGTAGAAGGCCGCAGGGAGGGAAATAACAAAGAACCGCGCCAGGTCCTCCATGAAATTGGAGCGGGCCCCCGTGAACCTCGTCCGGGCCTGGGCCAACGCTGCAGACAAGGATGCGGACAACCCCGTCTCCGGCGCCACAGACCGGATCAGCGACAGGTGCCCGGACACCGTTTGATACAGGCGAAGAAGCTCATCGGCCTCAGCACCCGTAAGCCTTCGCTTATGTGCCAGGAAATGAAGCCGCGACCATTTGTCCCCATGTACGGCCGAGAAGGCATCTATGTCCACGCCACCACCCTAGCGCCTGAATCCACTGGCAGGTCAGCCCGCCGCTAGACTCGTTGATGAGGGCAGTCGTGTGGCCCGAAGCGTTGGCGAAACATGGGGGCAGGCATGAGTTCAATCATCACAGGCGAGGCCGTGGTCCTCGAGCTTCGCCCGGCTTCCTTCGCCGCGCGAGCGCTGGGGCTCATCATTGACGTGATCTCCCAAATCGCCCTCGCGATACTCCTGATCATCCTGATCACCAGCGCCTCCCGGGATCTCGACGACGCCGCCATACAGGCAATGGTCCTCAGCAGCGTCGTCTTCTCGGTGGTCATCGTCCCCGTCACCGTGGAAACCCTGACACGGGGGCGGTCCCTGGGAAAGCTCGCAACAGGGCTCCGCATAGTGCGCGACGACGGCGGCTCCATCCGTTTCCGGCACGCCCTCATCCGCGGCCTCCTCGGCTTCCTGGAGATCTACCTGACCTTCGGCGGCCTCGCAATTGGCGTGGCGCTGTTCAACGACAAATCCAAGCGCCTCGGCGACATCGTTGCAGGCACCTACTCCCTCCGGCAACGAGTACCCTCAACGCCCCGCATCATGCCCGTAGCACCCCACCACCTGCAAGCATGGGTTGCGATGGCAGATATCGGCAGGGTGCCGGATGCCACCGCTCGCCGGGCAGGAACCTTCGTGCAGCAGGCCTACCTCATGGCACCGGCCTCACGCGTCAACATGGCCGCCTCGCTCGCATCGGAACTCGCAAGGTACGTCGCCCCACCCCCGCCCGCCGGCACCATCCCCGAAGACTACATAGGCGCAGTCCTCGGGGAACGGCGCAACCGCGAACTCACACGTCTCCGCCAAGCGGAGCAGCGGAACGCCACCGTAGGGGAACGACTCAGAAAGCTGCCGTTCACTCACGATTCGTAACTCTGGTGCGGCTGTTACCAGCCATCGCCGGGCGGCCGCCGTCCTCGGCGTGCTCGCTCGTTCCTCGCTTAGACGCACGCTGCCGGACGCCGGCCGAGCGGCTAGTCCCGATTCCGCTGCAGTCACCAGTGATCCGGTCTTGTGAGTCGTGGGGGTAGGAGGGTGGAGGGGTCGCCTTCGGCGGCGTTGATCTGCGGTTGGGTGAGGTAGAGCGCGCTGGAGAGGTCGGCTCCGTGGAGTTGTGCTCCGCGAAGATCTGCTCCCAGGAGGTCCACGGCTGTGAGGTCAGACTTCCGTAGATTGGCTCCGATCAGGTATGCACCGCGGAGGTCCCATCCGCACAGGCTTTGGTTCGCAAGGTTGGCTCCCATCAGATCAGCGCCGCCCAGCCTGGCGTCGGCACCCGGTTGGCGGCCGGCGTCGAGCCTTGGCTTGTCCTCGGCCCCGTAGGAGGCGCGTAGTTCTTCGCTAACCTCCATCAGGAGAGCGCGGACTTCTCCATGGAGAGTTTCGACGTCGGTGGCCAGGACCGTGGACGCATCCCCATGTGCGGCGTCCGCTATGCGCTCGGATAGGTGCTCCGCCGTGAATGCGAGGTCTGGATCAAACGTCCGTTGCCGGGCTTCGTCCAGGTACCAGAGCATCTCGTGGAGTTGCCTGACCACCTTGAACACGGCGAACATCGAGGACTTGGACGCAGGGTCCTGCGTCCAACTGGTGCCGGCGAAGGTGTGTTGGGACACTACTTGCCCGGCGCCGAAACAATTAAATACCGTGCAACCGCGGAAGCCTCTCGGCCGTAAGCGTTGGTGGATGGTGCAGGAAAAGTCGTCCGCCATATTCGGGCACGGCGAAGCGGCAGGTTTGTCGATGGCGAAGTCAGCTGATCGGGTAAATCCGAGCGCGGTGCAGCAAAGGGCGAAGCAATTGCCGCAGTCGGGGCTGAGCGTAGGTGAAATGGTCATGCGTGCTCCAAGTGATAAGAAAGGGTCCGGTGGAAGGAGCCGGGGAACCCATGAGCGGGTTCCCCTGAGGGACACCCGGAATCATCTTGGAGGGCAGCACAAATAGCAGGGCCGACGTCGTGTCAGCGCTGGAGCAATGGGTCAAAGTGCGCAGGAAATAATCACTACAAGGATCTTAACAGCAGGACTACCGCTGGGCGTAGCTAGCCCACGGAATGTTCCAGTCGCCAAAGCCTTCCAGCGGTTCCACTGCCGGTGCGCCGGTGTTCAGGATCTGGACAACGTCACCGGTCTTCATGTTGTTGAAGAACCACTCGGCATCCGCCGGCAGCAGGCCCACACAGCCATGCGAGACGTTAGCCACCCCGATGGAGCTCCATGCGGCTTCAAGGGCCTGGTGAACGTACACACCAGACCACGTGAGCCGGTTGGCATATTCCACTACGAGGGGCGGGTAGTAGCCTTTGTCGCCGGGCTTCAGGCCGATTGTTCCGGCGTTGAAGTTCGAGTGGCGTTCCTGTTCCATGATCACCGCGTACCCGGTGGGAGAAAGCCAATCTTCCCCGCCGAGAGACACAGGTGCAGTGTGAACCAACTGGCCGTCGGAATACACGTTCATGGTCTTGGTTTTGTCGTCAACCACGGCCACCCGCTGGGGGCCGGTGGTGAACGTTGAGACCACGTCGGCGTTGCCGATCATGTTGTTCCCGAAATCCACGCCCAATAGCTTCATATCCACGGTGACGGTGGTGCCGGAGGCCCAGAAAGCCTCGGGACGGATCCGGACCTTCTTGTCCGAATACCAGTGCCAGGCAACGGGCTGGCCGGAGGAAACGGTGATGGCCACCCGCTTCTCCATTGCCACCTTGTCTACAACGGGCTCACTGAAGTTGATTTCAATGGGCTGACCGGAGCCGGCCGTGGTGCCGTGGCGGGGGTAGATGGAAGCGTCGGCCTCGTAGGCGGCGGAAACCGTGGTGAAAGTTTGGGACTTCTTAGTCTCTTTCCCCGCCGTATCCACAACGGTGAAGGAGTAGCTGTATTGGGTTTTGAACTTCAGGACTTCCAGAGTTGTCCACGTGCTGCCGTCAGGGCTGGTGGTGCCTTGCACAGGCGCACCACCGCCCACCGGCGCCAACACTACGTCCTTCAGCTTCCCGTTGACTGCTTTGATCTGGGGACCCACAACAGGGTTCCACTCCACGGCGCCATCCAGCGGGGTGATGCCCAGCTCAACGGGTTTGGCTTCCACCGTGGGAGTCGGTGACGGCGCTACGGCCGCATCCTGCGGAGAACCTGCCAGCAGGCCCGGCACCGCGACCACGCCAATTCCACCCACGACAATGGCTGCGCAGACTCCAATGATGGCAAGGATCTTGCCCTTTTTACGTTTGGCGACTTCCGTCATGGTTCCTGTCATCCTGTCCCCCACAAGCATTACCGAACACCCAATTCTACCGGAAAGGCCGGCCACGCAGGTTGCGTGTCCGGCCTTTCGCCATCGATTTGGGTACCGCCGGGGGCGGATAGTGCAGCTTAGTAGCGGTAGTGCTCAGGCTTGTACGGACCCGCAACATCCAGGTCCAGGTAATCCGCCTGGTCCTTGCTCAGCTCCGTCAGCTCCACGCCCAAAGCATCCAAGTGGAGGCGTGCAACCTTCTCATCAAGGATCTTGGGAAGGACGTAAACCTGGTTCCGGTACTCGCGCTCACCGGCGGGCTGGTCCTTCTTGGTCCAGAGTTCGATCTGCGCAATGGTCTGGTTGGCGAACGAGTTGCTCATCACGAACGACGGGTGTCCTGTGGCGTTGCCCAGGTTGAGCAGCCTGCCCTCGGACAGCACAATGATGGACCGTTCGGAATCCGTCCCGGACTCGAAGACCCACTCGTGGACCTGCGGCTTGATCTCAACCTTCTTGACGCCCGGAATCCTGGCAAGCCCGGCGATGTCGATTTCGTTGTCGAAGTGGCCGATGTTGCCAACGATCGCTTTGTTCTTCATGCCCAGCATGTGCTCGGCCATGATGACGTCCTTGTTGCCTGTGGTGGTGATGAAGATGTCGCCCTGGGCGAGCACCGTCTCCAGCCTGGCAACCTGGTAGCCGTCCATAGCGGCCTGAAGAGCGCAGATGGGATCAATTTCAGTGACGATGACGCGCGAGCCCTGGCCGCGCAGCGCCTCAGCGGCGCCCTTGCCGACGTCGCCATAGCCGCATACAACCGCCACTTTGCCGCCCATCAGGACATCCGTGGCCCTGTTGATACCGTCCGGCAACGAGTGGCGGATGCCGTACTTGTTGTCGAACTTGCTCTTGGTCACGGAGTCGTTGACGTTGATGGCCGGGAACAGCAGCTTGCCCTGCTCCGCGAGCTGGTACAGACGGTGCACGCCTGTGGTGGTTTCCTCAGTGACGCCTTCGATGCGGGCGGCCAGGCGGGTCCACTTCTGCGGATCAGCGGCAAGGGTCCTGCGCAGGAGGTCCAGGATGAGGACGTATTCCTCCGGATCATCCTCAGTGGCGGTCGGCACGGCTCCTGCGGCTTCGAATTCGACGCCCTTGTGAAGCAGCAGTGTGGCGTCGCCGCCGTCGTCGAGAATCATGTTGGGACCCAACTCCGGGTTGGTGTCGGCACCAGGCCAGGTGAGGATCTGCTCCGCAGTCCACCAGTACTCCTCAAGGGTTTCGCCCTTCCAGGCGAAAACCGGAACACCCTGCGGGTTTTCCGGGGTACCCTTGCCGACGACGACGGCGGCAGCGGCTTCGTCCTGGGTGGAGAAGATGTTGCAGGAAGCCCAGCGAACTTCCGCGCCCAAGGCAGTGAGGGTTTCGATGAGTACTGCGGTTTGGACCGTCATGTGCAGGGAACCGGCAATCCTTGCACCCTTGAGGGGCTGCTCTGCACCGAACTCCGCGCGAAGCGACATGAGGCCCGGCATTTCGTGCTCGGCGAGACGGATTTGGTGACGGCCGGCCTCCGCAAGAGTGATGTCAGCCACTTTGAAGTCAAAAGTCATGGAAGTCCTTAGGGGTACCGTGCGGATTTGATGGAAGAAAGCGCGTCAGGCCTTGGAATCGTGCTGGCCTGAGGTTGCCGCATTGGCTGCGGCCAGCAGTTCGGGTGGCAGGAGCAGCGGGATGCCGTCCTCGATGGTGTAGCGGAGCTTTTCGCCGTCCGCAGCGGCATCGGTGGAAACCAACTCATCGCCCTCCTGGACCAGCGGTGAACCCGTCACGGGGCAGCGCAGGATGGACAACAGTTCAGGACTGACCTTTGGCATGAATGATGCTCCCTGGGTGGCGCCGGCATGGCGCCGCTGGCGGATATATCTGCAGATTCCAGACTACCGCGCAGGGAGATCCTGTTTTGATCCCGACGACGAATTGCGTCCGGTAGCCGAAGCCCGGCAGCTGAAACGGGCACGGTCCGGCTAAGACGGCTCGCGGAGGATGCGCAAGTGCCCTCGACGCGTTCCTTCGGTGCCGGCGGGCGGCTCCATCTGAGGGTGGCTGTGCCGGGCTGGAGTTTCGGTGGTGACCGAAGCCGCCTCCCTGACCGCGTTGGCAAGTGCCAGCAAGTCATCCGGGCCCGGCTCTTGTGGCGTTGTGGGCATGGCAAGGCGAAGGACTTCCCAGCCACGCGGAACCGTGAGTGATTCAGCGTGCTGCGAGCAAAGATCGTACGCATGCGGTTCTGCGTACGTGGCCAGGGGACCCAAAACTGCGGTTGACTCTGCGTACACGTACGTCAAAGTGGCCACCGCGGACTGGCGGCAGGCTGATCTGGAACACTGACGAATGGCACCCACAACATCCCAGATTAGCGCCATTGGGCGCATTCATTGCGCATTGCCCGCCCGTGCCCCGCGAACTCCAAGCGAGTATCCGCCGCTGCGGCGCGCTGCGGGCCTTGATGTCGCGCTGGCGGTTCCTCAGGACTAAAGTCGATATATGCAGTCACAGCCACATGTTCCCGGGTTCAACATCCGGTGGACTGACGCCGATGGCGATCAGGCCCAGGAACACGCCGGTTCGGAAGCGCGGGGCTTCCGGCGACGCCGGCGAAACCGGCACGGACGGGGACTGCGTGGAGAGCTGATGCTCCCCAATCTCCCCGGCTTCCGCACGCGCTCGGAACGCTTTGATGACATGGTGCTGGACTCCGCCGAACGGCTCCAGGACATGTGGGGCAAACAGCTCGACGGCGTTCTCTTTGCAGTCGATGAAATTCCACCCAACCTTGAGCAGCTGGTTGCCACAGGAAACACTGCCCCCATGGGCTCCTACATCCCTGGTGGCCGCGGCGAGGCACCCATGATTACGGTGTACCGCCGGGTAGTTGAGCAGGGCGCTGCCACTCGCGAAGAACTGCAGGACCTTGTCCACGACGTCGTAGTGGAGTACACCGCCGAGATGCTCGGCGTGCCCCCGGAGACCTTGGACCCGGTCTACCGGCGCCGCTACCAATAACTTCGCTAGTAGCCGACTGAGACCGGAACCTTCTCAAGGCCGGCCGCTGCGTCCTGAATTGCTACGACGGAAACGTCTGTCCGTCCTTGCTTTCCAAGTACCAGCGCACCGTACACCGGGTCACCCGCGGCCGAAACCACGTAGCCCACCACAGCCGAACTACCGGACTTGTCCGGTAACCCGATCACCGACGTCGTCCCGCCCGACATGTCCACGTCAATGGCCTTGCCGACTTTTCCATCAGCGGTCACCGGAGCGTAACTGACCGTGCCACGCCCCTCGGGAACACCGAAGCTCAAAGACCGCTGGCCTTCCCGTGGTACGGCCACCAGGTGCTGGCTGCCTAGACGGGCCGACGACGGCGACCACGCGAAGTCGGTTGCTTCCTCGGCCTTGGAACCGCGGGTGACCCTCGCCGATGCCAAGAAGGAGACATCCGAGCTGGCTCTGACGGTGTAGCTACCGGCCGGGACGCCCTCAAGGTTGACGGTGGATACTGTCCCGCCCTTAACCGTCACCACTCCCCCATTGGGAATCTTTCGTTCACCGTTAGCGCCATAAAGGCTTACTTGCACAACGGCGTCGGTGGATCCGGGCACTGCGATCTGGAGTGCCGGTGCGGCGTCCGCAAAACCTGACTTACCGGCCAGTGCCTTGACGGCCGCCGGGTCCTGGATATCGACGCCGGACATCACCTGCAGGTTGGACGGCGCCGCACCTGGCGAGAGGTACTCCACACCACCAGGGGCGATTCCACGCAACACGCTCTGCTGGATGGTGGAGGCAACAGGACCACCCGTGCTGCGCACGTGCACGGCAAGCTGCGATTCGCCCGGAGCGAGTCCAGCCAGGTTCACCGAGCGGGTGGTTCCGGGAGCCACCAAGAGACCACGGGCCCCGGGGGCTTGGATCTGCCCCTCGGATCCATAGAGGTCAAGGCTCACTGTCGCCGGGGTCTCGGAGGCATTACTCACGTTCAGGACGGCAGTTCGGCCCACGGACGTGTTGGCCCCCAGGAGCCAAGCGTCGTTGCCCGGCGGCTGGCATTGGGTAGATGCGAGGCCGCGAAGATCGCCGTCCGTAGCTGAGTAGCTAAGGTTGGCAGCCAAGGATGCCTGCTCGTTTCCAAGGGCCTCGGCTCCCACAACGGTGGGAGACGCCACCGGGCTGATGTTCGCCACTCCGGCCGCGAGTACGGGCGGACCAACCGTGGGTGTAGGCGTGCTGGTAGGAGCCTTGGCGATCTCCTCCACCATCTCACCGCCCAGCGAGGTCACGTTGCTCTCGGGCACCGTACCGGCCGGGTTGCTCAGTACCACGGCGTTCAGGGCGCTGGTGGCAGTAGTGGAGACCGGGCTGAAATCGGCATCTGTGCCCACCACGGTTCCGCTCACAAGCCTCGCGGGTTCCGGACAGACACCCATGGAACGGCCCGCGGGAACGTCTGCCTGGCGGATATCCATGGTGGTACCCCCGGAAGGTTCCGGGACCATCGACGTCGCGGCCACGGCACCTCCGCCAGCCGCAAGGATGACCACTGCTGACAGGGCGCCAGTGATCACTCCCTTGTTGGAGCTGCGGGACTTCGTGCTTCGGGAACCGGAGTCGCGGGAACTCGAACTCCGCGGGCCTTTACCCGACCTGTTTGTTTCTCCGTTGTTCCCGGCACGGGACTTCGGGGCTTCCGAGGTTCCAGAGCTTTCGCCGGACTCGTTCTTCTGGTCCTCAGACACTGCTGTACTCCTTACGGAGGGAGACTTCATCCCTCGACATGCCGGTTCGGCTGCGGCGTGCGGGCATTGGAACGGCCAAAAGTACCGTCAATCCAATCACCACAGCCTGCAGGATCCCGATCCACAAGGCCCAAGGGTTGGTGTAGCGGATTTCAAGGTCGCCGCCGCTGGCAGGCAACTCGAACGCCTGTGACCAGCCGGATGTGGTGGCCTGCAGTTGGCGGCCATCCAACCAGGCGCTCCAGCCGGGATCGGACCGTTCGGCGAGGACCACCTTTCGGCCCTCATTGCCTGATTCAACAGTGGCATCCACATCCACTTCTTCGGATGGCAGCGCACGTAGCAGAGCGCCTTCGGAGTCCACAATGCGTACCCGGTGTGCCGTGTCCGCGGCAGTAGCCGCGGGCTGGCTCCGGGGCGTCACCCGCCACAGCCACCCGGCGTCGGTCTGGCCAACAGCCACGAGCCCGGGGACGGCGTCGATCCGGCTGGCCGTCAACTGGGCGGCGTTGTCTGCTGCCTTGAGGACCACGAATCCGGCCCCAAGTTGTTCCAGGTCGGCGCGGGGATCCACGCCGGTTCCCGCCACGATGGTGGCCACGGACCGGCGGAGGGACGTGGTGGCAGCGTCATCGGCCGCGATTTCTTCGCGTCCCGGCGCGCCAATGATGGTCCGTGCAGAGGCAATGGTGGACAAACTGTCCAACGTGGTTCCTGCTCCCCGCATCAGGGACGAGGAGAAGGCGCCCTGCTCACCGCTGGTGATGACCAACGTTCGGGTTCGCTCCGGTCCCTGGCCACGGTCGACGGCGGTGGCAGGCAACGTGCCCGTATCCACCGGCCATATTTGTCGGCCGGCGCCCAGGGACGACGTCTTTTCGGCAGTGTCGGGTGCCGCAATGGTTACGGCAGTCGGCGTAGGCTGCAGGACATTCTGAGCAGTCCAGGCAGCCATGCCGGCAAGAGGGCCGGCAACCAGAAGCGCTATGGTCGCGGCCGAAGCTACGCGCCGCAGCGGGAAGTGGCGCCGGGAAGCCTTGGGCGTCTTTCGCGGTGCCGTGAAGAGCTTCTCAGCACCGAGAACGGCAGCACCCAGAAGCAACATTCCCGCCGCCGATACGGCCGGGCCGGTGAACGGTCCAACAATCACATTGTTATTGACCCCGGTAGCTACGTGGCCCACCAGCCAAGCGCTCGAAAGCGTAGCCAAAGCGACCAGCCAAAACACCCGGGCCAGCGCAGCGCGTTTACCGGGTACGAACAAGGCGGCAACAGCCAGGATCAGGACTGGTGCGATGACCAGCAGAGCCAGCAACAGGGCCCAGGGCACAGCGCCAGGACCGAAGACCGCCAAACCGGTCAAGCCGCCGTCGATGTCGAAGGCCAGCGGCTGGCCAAGTAGCTGTTGCCACAACGGAGCAGCCTCAAACGTCAGCGGCAAACCAGGGTCGGCAAGCAACGAGCGCGGCCTGTCCAAAACGGATATCGCATACGGAAGGAACAAAGCGAGAGTTGGCAGGAGCGACCACCACAGCGTCTTGCCCCGATGCCCGAGGACTACTGCAGCCAGTATCACTGCAACGGCGATAGGCCCCAACAATGACGGGGCAGAGGCCGTGACAACGGCCATGGCAAGACCTGCGGCGGCTGCAGCAGTCCATGACGGTGTTCCGTTGATGCCGGGCTTACCGACTACCAGGGCCGGACGGCGGCTGAGTTGGGTCCCCGCCGAAGCGGACCCTTGGGCGACTGCCGATCCCGAGGCACGCAACAGCGCGAGGAGAAGCAGCGGCATCATGACGTGCGCCACCAAAGCGCCGAGACGACCCTCGTTGATGGAGATCAGAAGTGCGGGAGCACCGGACCAGGCGAGGGCCGCCGCAACCCGGAAGCGACGCTTGGTAGTTAGCGCGCCCGCCGCGAACCATGCGCCCAATGCGGATAACGGCATGGCAAGGATCAGCAGCCACACCATTGCGGCGTTGCCATCCCCGCCCCCGAAGAGGGAAAGCAGCCACAGGACATAGCCGAATGGATCGCCGTGTCCGGGCAGGCCTGCACCCAATGAGATCCACCAAGTGGACGCATTCGCCCAGATGTCACCTGGTGACGCCGAAAGAGGGAGGAGCCCACCACCGGCAACGGTGCCTGAACGGAGCAGCCCCAGCAGTCCCACAAGTGCTGCGGCAAGAGCTATCAATGCAGCTGCAACGGCACCTGTGCCCACCCAGCCACGTTCGCTGGTGGCCAGCGCGGCGAAGTCATCCGCCGCATCCCCGCTCGGTTCAGGGGCCAGAAGGTCAGAGACAGCGGGAGTCTCTTCTGCGGGCCGGATTGCTTCCAATAAGGAGCGCCTGTTGGCACGCACCTCCCGCGTGGGTGTCTGAAGTCCCCGGACCACGGACCTGTGTACCCGGCGTGTCCTGGCCGCAACGCGGCGGCCCCTGGCTATGGCCACCGGCCGGACAAGGGCAGCGATGGTGGCGGTGAATTGGGAGAAGCCATATCCCGGTTCCTTAACCAGGATGCTCAGCATGAGTCGAATGATGGCGCCGAACAAGGCGCCCACGGCTTGGAACGGCACTTTCCACCAGGAAGCATGTTTGAGCCGCAGATGGATCTGGGCTTTACGTGCCGCGGAGGATGTGCCCAGGCCATTCGGGCGGTGCTCCACATGGAACATGCGGGCACTGGGGACTACGACTACGCGATTGCCCGCAAGCCAGTTACGCCAGCAGAAGTCCACGTCATCGCCGCTGCCAGGCAAGGCCGGGTCAAATCCTTCCAGCAGTTCCCAGACGTCGCGGCGGATCAACATACCTGCGGAGTTCACCGCGAAGGTGTCCGTGCGGGCATCGTATTGCCCTTGGTCCACTTCGTCGGCGTCGATCAAGGTGAGGCGTTCAGCCCAGCGGCTGGTTGAGAGTCCAACATCGACCAGGTGCCGCTTATTGTCCCAGCCAAGCTGCTTACAGCCGGCCACAGTTACCGAGGGGGCCCGTTCAACCGCATGGAGCAGCTCTGCCAGCGCATCAGGCGCGGGCGCGGCGTCGTCGTGCAAGAGCCAGATCCATTGCACGGAATCACCCTGCGTGTCACCGTCGGCGGGGGCGAGCTCTTGCAGGCCAGCGCGAACAGCGGCTCCGAAACCGGACCTCGCATGCTGGAAAGAGGTGACGCTGTTCTGGCCGAGGGCCTCGCGGAGCAAGTCCAGCGATGTGTCGGTGGAACCTGTATCAATGCCAATGGCGGCATCGGCCGAACGCGTCTGGT
Organism: Paenarthrobacter sp. TA1.8; assembly: GCF_048595705.1. Lineage (NCBI taxonomy): Bacteria > Bacillati > Actinomycetota > Actinomycetes > Micrococcales > Micrococcaceae > Paenarthrobacter > Paenarthrobacter sp. TA1.8. The sequence continues at coordinate 1,429,579 of NZ_CP184287.1, read as the reverse complement.
CCGACAATGCCGCCAATGTCCTGGGCAGATAGTTGCCGCCGTCGTGGGAAACCACGACGGCGGTAACATGCACTTCCTTGAGAATTAGACCGCTCGCTTCCTTAGCCGACGACGCTCCCGCTCGGAGAGTCCGCCCCAAATTCCGAACCGCTCATCATTCGCGAGAGCGTATTCCAAGCACTGCGAGCGGACGTTGCACGCACCGCAGACCTTCTTGGCGTCCCTCGTTGATCCGCCCTTTTCGGGGAAGAAAGCTTCAGGGTCGGTCTGTGCACACAGCGCGTCCGTCTGCCAGCCAAGTTCGCCCTCGTCATCGAAGTCCCCTTGCGGCAAGCCGATCCACACGGGCTGCCCCGGAGTTTCAAGCGGACGACGCAGCTCCATGGGAGGGTCGTCCAGATCTTCATCCGGTCCAGCGGGCAGGTCACCCACCAACGCCTCATGTGCTGCCAGGAGGGCAGTTGCCTGATCCTCCAAGGACTGCTGCACATTCTGGTTATATCGGTCTGCCGCTTCCGGGTCCGCCGGGTCTACGTACCAATCTCCCGGCACTTCCCTTGAACGGTATTTCACCGACGCATGTTCTGCGACGACTGCATCTTCCTGGATACGCAACGCTTGCCCCATGGCGTCCCTCCTGATTTTGCAGCTGCTGCTTGGATGTGTTTCCGATTCCCTGTGTCGTTCCGGGAATCTGTGCAGCGGCGTTGATTACTAATTACACGCGTGTAACTACCCGCCAGTCAAGCCACGCCGGGATAATAATCAAGAATCTGTAGAAACGTGGGATGCGCCACGCCCAACATTTTGGCCGCGCCGCCGCGTGTCCCTGCCGGAAATGGAAGCACTGGATCGCTTCAAGTGAACTTTCATTGAATTTCCGCGGAAATGGACTCCAGTTCGCCACTGAGCCCAACGACTTGAGAAATTCCAGTGTGTCGCATTTCACAATCACGGCGCACGGCCCGGGGACGCTCCGGGGCCACCGTGGCAAGATTGACGCATGAGCATCCCGGCAGCGAACCTGATGACCGCCCTGCGATCCGGTCATTCAACGTCACCACGACTCACCTGGTATGGCCCCGACTCCGAGCGTGTGGAGCTTTCGGGGCGCGTGTTGGATAACTGGGTAGCCAAAACCAGCAACCTGTTACAGGACGAACTGGACGCCGAACCCGGAATGTCCATCAGGCTGGACCTCCCGGCACATTGGAAATCCTTCGTCTGGGCCCTGGCGGCGTGGCAACTGGGAATGGAGGTGGTCTTTGACGACACCTCGGCGGATCTGCTGGCGACCGATAGGCCCGACGACGGCGCCGGGGCCGGCTTCGAAGCTGTAGTCGCCGTGCCGCTCGCTGCACTGGCCATGCGTTGGCCGGGTGAGCTGCCGTCCGGCGTCGTGGATTATGCGGCAGAAGTCCGTTCCCATGGCGATGTCTTCATGGCGCACAACGAACCCGAGGCAACCCTGCCCGCCGTACGCGGAACATCAGGACTCCCCCATGAGGACCTTATTGAAGGCTTTGCTGCCGCCCAGGAACCAGGCGTTCGGCTCTTGGTACGCGCGGCGGACGGCCTGGAGTCATGCCTGGCAGCTTCTCTGGGGGCTTGGAAAGAGGACGGCTCCGTAGTACTCGTGCACCCCGACCTCGATGTGACCGAGCACCTTCTGGAGAACGAGCGCGTCAGCCGTTCTTAACCTCTAAAGGTTCTTGGGCGTCAGAGGTTCTTGACTGAAGGGAATTCGCCGGTCGCCGGGTTGGCCCCGGATTCGGAATTGGTCTTGGATTTGTGGTGCAGCTCGATGATCTCGTGGTCATGCGAGAACTCGGGTTCGGCATCCAGTTCTTCGTTGAATACCCAGAAGCGGTAGGCGAAGAAACGGAAGATGGTGCCCAGGATGAGGCCCACGACGCTGCCGGCGATGAACAGTGAAGGCTTGTCGTTGAGGTCCAGGATGTACTTTGCGAACCACACACATCCCGACGCAATCAGGAGCCCGACAAGGTTCATGATGGCAAACAGCACGGCTTCACGAACCACGTTGGCCTGTTTACGGTGCCGGAACGTCCAGAAACGATTCGCGACCCACGAGAAAATACTTGCAACAATGGTTGCAATGGCCTTGGCCCACACTTCGCTGCCGTGCATCGGGCCCGAAAAGAGCCAGATGAAGACCGCCGAATCGATGACGAAAGCAACACCGCCGACGGCGCCGAACTTTGCTACCTCACGCCAAAAAAGTGAGGCAAGTCCGCGGATGCGATCTGCAAGTGTGGTGATCATGACCCTCCATGGCCGTTGAAAAGTGGGCCGATGGGCCTCACCCATTTTAGCGCCGATTTCCATGTGCTGCCTTTGAAGGGGCTGTGAGAACGCCGATACTGGCGCCTCACGCCGCAGAAAACCATCCCAAAGGACGGCAGAATCAGTGATCCTGCCGGCGGTTCGGTAGGCTGAACCTTGTGACTTTTCCAGTAATTGGCGTTGTTGGCGGCGGCCAGCTCGCACGAATGATGGCTCCGCCCGCTACCGCCTTGGGCTTCGAACTCCGTGTTTTGGCCGAGGGTGAGGACGTTTCTGCCGTGGCCGCAGTGGCCACGGCGCCTCTTGGCGACTACAAGGACCTGGATGCTCTTCTTGAGTTCTCCAAGGGCCTGGACGTGCTCACGTTTGATCACGAACACGTCCCCACGGAACACCTGCAAGCCCTCCTGGACGCAGGCGTCAACGTCCAACCCGGCCCTGACGCGTTGGTTAACGCCCAGGACAAGTTGGTGATGCGGGCTGCAATTGACCGTTTGGGCCTGCCGAACCCTGAGTGGTCGGCTGTCCATAGCGTTGAGGATCTGGTGGCCTTTGGCGACAGGATCGGCTGGCCCGTGGTTCTGAAGACCCCTCGCGGAGGCTACGACGGCAAGGGTGTCAGGATTGTTGACTCCGCGGACGATGCCTTGGAAACTGCCGACTGGTTCCAGGCAATGAGTCCCCTGCTGGCAGAAGCCAAGGTTGATTTCAGCCGCGAACTCTCGGCCCTTGTGGCACGCAGCCCAAGTGGGGAATCCCGTGCATGGCCGGTTGTCCACACCATTCAGGTGGATGGAGTTTGCGACGAAGTGATCGCACCCGCCCAGAACATTTCCGTTGAAGTGGCTGCTGCCGCTGAAGAGGCTGCCCTGCGCATTGCCAACGAACTCGGCGTCACCGGGGTCATGGCCGCAGAGCTGTTCGAAACTCCGGGAGTCGGAGCAGGCTTCCTTATCAACGAGCTCGCGATGCGTCCGCACAACACCGGCCACTGGACGCAGGACGGTTCCATTACGAGTCAGTTTGAGCAGCACCTGCGGGCCGTGTTGGACCTTCCGCTGGGCGCAACGGATGCCCTGGCCCCAGTGGTGGTCATGAAAAACTTCCTGGGCGGCGACAATCAGGACCTCTTCAAGGCCTTCCCCATGGCGTTGGCCTTCGAGCCCGCGGCAAAAGTGCATTCCTACGGCAAGTCCGTTCGCCCGGGCCGCAAGATCGGCCACGTGAACCTGGTTGGCAGCTCGGTTTCCGACGTCGACTCCGTCAGGCAGCGCGCGACCACCGTGGCCAACATCATCCGTGACGGCCGAAAGCCCGAGCAGACCACCCTAGAGGAGACCGCATGACTTCGGAAAGAACAGCCCCGCTGGTTGGGCTCGTGATGGGCTCGGACTCCGATTGGCCGGTGATGGAGGCCGCCGCAGACGCCCTGGCCGAGTTCGGCATCCCCTTTGAGGCAGACGTCGTGTCAGCTCACCGCATGCCTACTGAAATGATCCGCTACGGCCAGACTGCCCACGAACGCGGCCTGCGCGTCATCATTGCCGGGGCCGGCGGGGCTGCCCACCTTCCCGGCATGCTGGCTTCGGTCACGCCCCTTCCCGTCATCGGCGTCCCCGTCCCCCTCAAAACGTTGGACGGCATGGATTCATTGCTGTCCATCGTCCAGATGCCTGCCGGCGTTCCCGTGGCCACTGTGTCCATAGCCGGTGCCCGCAATGCAGGTCTTCTCGCCGTTCGCATGTTGGCTTCAGGCACTGACGACCTTGCATCGAAGCTCCGCGCGGATCTCCTTACCTTCGCCCAGGAGTTGAACGACGTTGCCACAAAGAAGGGCGAAAACCTGCGCCACAAAGTAGAAGAGGTCTTTTCCCCTGCGAATGCCTCCGCCCGGAGCCCCCGCTAGGAAGGCAGCGGTTGATGACCATGCACAAGACCCCCAGTCAGCCCGGTTCCGCCCTGACTGATCCCGTCCGCTATCCGTCCGGCGCCAGCGCTCCGGTGCGGACCAAACGCGCCTTCGTGCTGGTCCTCCTCACTCTCTTTGTTCCCGGCAGCGCCCAAATTGTTGCCGGGGACCGCAAACTTGGCCGCATCGCTTTGCGCGTCACCATCACGGTGTGGGCCCTAGCCCTGCTCACATTGTTCATTGCCTTGGTGAACCGGACGATGCTGCTCAGCGTCGTCACGCATCCGGTGGGTTCGTTGTTCATCATCGTGATCCTCGTGGCGTTGGCTTTGGGGTGGGCCTTCTTGTTCCTCAATACCCTGAGGATCATCAGGCCTGCGCTCCTAGCACCGGGAATGCGCCCCATCATCGCCGTCGTCCTGGCGGTGACCACGGTCCTCGCCAGCGGATCGCTGGGCTATCTCGCCTATGTCCTGAACGTAAGCCGCAATGCAATCGGCAGCATTTTCAATGCCGGTCCCGCCATTGATCCAGTGGACGGACGGTACAACTTCCTCATGATGGGTGGCGACGCCGGGGACGATAGGACCGGCCGCCGCCCGGACAGCCTTTCCGTCATCAGCGTCGACGCGAAAACCGGCGAGAGTGCCATCATCTCTGTCCCCCGAAACCTTCAGAACGCCCAATTCAGCGAGGGCTCGCCTATGCGCGGGATCTACCCCGATGGCTACAACTGCGGGGACGAATGCCTCATCAACGCTGTCAACACCGAGGTCACCAATAACCACCAGGACCTCTATCCAGGGGTCGCGGATCCCGGAGCGCAGGCCACGCTCGAAGCCGTGTCCGGCACCTTGGGCATCACCGTCCAGGCGTATGTCCTGGTGGACATGGACGGTTTCGCCAAACTCATCGATGCCATGGGCGGCATCCGTATCAAAGCCGGTGGCTGGGTGCCCATCAGTGGTCCCGTCACTGACGAGGCCAACGGAATTCACGGCATGCCTGACGGTTGGATTCCTGCCGGCGACCAACACTTGAATGGCTTCCAGGCCCTTTGGTACGGACGGTCCCGCGAATTCGTTGATGACTACGCCCGCATCGCGCGCCAGCAGTGCGTACAGCAAGCCATGCTCAAGCAGTTGGACCCTGCCACGCTCCTCACCAAGTTCGAGGACATCGCCAACGCCGGCACCAAGGTGGTTGACTCCAACATTTCCTCGAACCAGCTGGGCAGCTTTGTGGACCTCGCCTTGAAGTCCAAGAACCAGCCTGTCAAGCGCCTCACCATCGGCCCCCCGGACTTTGACGCGTCCTTCTCCACGGTGCCGGACTTTGACCTGATCCATTCCAAGGTCCAGGAAGTGCTGGCCTCGTCCGACACCCCCAAGGCGAGCGACGCCGTCGTTTCCTATGATGGAGCCGGGGCCGGAGCCTTTATGGCCGCGGGGCCGGTTGCGGGTTCCGTTCCCGTGAGCCAGCTGCCGTCGCCTTCGGCCGATTTCACCCCGGTGACCACCACGCCCGACGGCACCCCGATCACCATCGAGTTGCTGAACGGCCTCAAGGCCCAAGGCGATGAGCAAGGTATCCGTGACCTCGTGGCAACCAACGGACAGTGCGCACCGCTGTAAGCTGCCTTCCGCCCACCCCACGTTCAGCGCAACGATAAGGACTTTCTTTCGTGTACCAGATTGAGAATGTTTTGCGACCCTATGCGTGGGGTTCGACGACGGCGATCGCCGGCTTGCTTGGCCGGCCGGCGTCAGGTGGTCCCGAAGCCGAAATGTGGATCGGAGCCCACCCGGACTCGCCCTCCACAGCCGTTCACCCCAACGGTGTCACCCAGCCCTTGGACGCGTTGATCGCGTCGGATCCCCTGCGCTGCCTGGGCTCGGAAAGCCTCGCCGAATTCGGCCCACGGCTGCCGTTTCTCACCAAGCTCCTGGCCGCAGAGCAGCCGCTGTCCTTGCAGGTGCACCCTAGCCTTGATCAGGCCCGGGAAGGATTCGCACGGGAGAATGCGGCCGGCGTCCCCGCCGATGCAGCAGACCGCAACTACCGGGATGACAACCACAAACCGGAGATGATCTTCGCCCTCACTCCGTTCAAGGCATTGTGTGGTTTCCGTTCACCTGCTGAGTCCAGGGACATCTTTGGGCACCTGGCCCACGTCCTTGATTCCGCGGCAGTGGACGTTCCCGATGTCATCAAAGGCGTCATCGCAGATCTCGGCCAGCCTGATGAGCCTGCAGCCCTGAAAGCAGCCTTCAGCCGACTCATCGAGGGTGGCACCGGCGTCTCCGACGCTATCAACGAGGTAGTTGCCGTCCTTTCCGCCGGCGCGCCCCTGGAGCCGCACCGCGAAGCGTTGACCGCCATGGTGGACATCAATGAAGCCTTCCCCGGAGATTCCGGCGTCCTCATTTCCCTTCTTCTGAACCATCTTTCCTTGCAGCCCGGTGACGTGGTTTACCTGCCGGCCGGCAACGTGCACGCTTACCTCCATGGGTTGGGCGTGGAGGTCATGGCCTCCTCTGACAATGTTCTCCGTGGCGGACTCACACCAAAGCACGTGGACGTCCCCGAATTGCTGAAGACTGTACGCTTCGAAGCACTCGGCGTGCCCCGCATCGAGGCCAGCGGAACCGAGTTCGGGCAGGAACTGTACCGGCCGCCCTTCAAGGAATTCCAGCTGCAGCGGATTGAGCTTGGCCCGGGCGCCGAACCGGTGCCGCTGGCGCAAACCGGGCCCGCCGTCGTCGTGGTGGTGTCTGGTTCGGTGTTGCTCGACTCCCCCAAGAGTGATCTCAGGCTGCAGCGTGGTGCTGCAGCGTTCATCCCCGACATCGAGGCCCCCGTGAACGTCCACCCCGTGCAGGGAGCGACGGACACCAGTGTTGCCTTCGCGGTGACCACGGGGCTGGGGAACTGATTCATGGAGTTTTTCCTGCAAACGCCCGCATGGGCGGCTGTCCAGCGTTCCTTGGGACGCCGTGTCCATGAGCAGTCCGGGCCGGGCTGGAGTTTCCTCGCGATCGAGGAGAAGAACCCCGCCGGCAAGGTCATCTACGCCCCCTATGGCCCCGTGGCGGAGTCCGTGGAAGCTTTCGACGCCGCCACTGCTGCCCTGGTTGCCCTGGCAAAGGCGGAGGGTGCTGTGTTCGTGCGGATGGAGCCCGCGGCCGCCGGATTCACAGCGTCTGACGCCGATGCTCTCCTTCGCGCCCGCGGTATGACACCGGCGCCGGTTAACCAGCAGCCTGAGCTCAGCTGGATCGTGGATCTTGACGGCGACTTCAAAGACGTCCTGGCCGGGATGAAGCCGACCAACAGGAACCTCTACCGGAACATCCACAAGAAGGGTGTCACGTTCCGCGCTTCCCAGGATCCCGCCGACATCTCTGTGCTTCTGCATTTCCTCCATCTGACAGCTGCACGGAACGGCTTCAAGCCCCAAAGCGACGAGTACCTCACGCAAGTAGCCGCTTCCCTGCTGCCCAATGGCGCGGGAACGCTGTTCATCGCGGAGCTTGAAGGCGAACCGATCGCCGCTGCTTTCGCCTATGACTCCGCTGATACCCGCGTGTACGCCCATGCCGCTTTGGACGACACCCACCGCAAGCTCAGCGCAGGCATCCCGCTCCTGGTGACTTTGATGGCTGACGCCAAGGAGAAGGGCCTCAAACACGTAGATCTTTGGGGTGTGGCGCCGGAAGACCAGCCGGACCACAAATGGGCGGGCTTCACTGCGTTCAAAAAGTCATTCGGAGGCCGCGAAGTCTCCTACCCGGGCACCTGGGACCTCCCGGTCAACAAGCTCCGCTACGGCGCCTACCAGCTTGCCAGGAAGCTCCGCGACAAACTGCGCTAGGCCAGCTCCCGAAGTCAGCACAAGGAACCCGTACCTCCACCACCCACTTTGAGGGCGCCTGCATCACGACACGCCCAGACAGTCGGCGTGCCCGCCGGTTTCCAAAGTCAAAGTAGGTGATGAGAGCACACCTCACTCACTGCTGCGCAGGAGCGCCCGACGTCGGCACCACCGAAGCGCCGTCGTCGAACCCTTGCGTGTTGATCGGCGGGGCCACCCTAATTCCCATGGGCACCGTCGTCCAGGCGCCACCACTCCATCTGCGTAGCGAAATTGTGCCCGGCGCGGTGAGGAACCCGTACCTCCACCACCCACTTTGAGGGCGCCTGCATTACGACACACCCACACACCCGGCGTGCCCGCCGGTTTCCAAAGTCAAAGTAGGTGATGAGAGCACACCTCACTCACTGCTGCGCAGGAGCGCCCGACGTCGGCACCACCGAAGCGCCGTCGTCGAACCCTTGCGTCTTGACCGGTCGGCACCTCGGCGGACCGTGCGCATAACCGGCGAGGCCACCATAATTCCCATGGGCACCGTGGTCCAGGCGCCACCACTCCATCTGCGTAGCGAAATTGTGCAGGGCGCGGTGAGGAACCCGTACCTCCACCATCCACTTTGAGGGCGCCTGCATCACGACACACCCAGACACCCGGCGTGTCCGCAGGCTTCCAAAGTCAAAGTAGGTGATGAGAGCACACCTCACTCACTGCTGCGCAGGAGCGCCCGACGTCGGCACCACCGAAGCGCCGTCGTCGAACCCTTGCGTGTTGATCGGCGGGGCCACCCTAATTCCCATGGGCACCGTCGTCCAGGCGCCACCACTCCATCTGCGTAGCGAAATTGTGCCCGGCGCGGTGAGGAACCCGTACCTCCACCACCCACTTTGAGGACCCCTGCATCACGACACACCCACACACCCGGCGTGTCCGCAGGCTTCCAAAGTCAAAGTAGGTGATGAGAGCACACCTCACTCACTGCTGCGCAGGAGCGCCCGACGTCGGCACCACCGAAGCGCCGTCGTCGAACCCTTGCGTGTTGATCGGCGAGGCCACCCTAATTGCCCATGGGCACCGTGACCGGGCGCCACCACTCCATCTGCGTAGCGAAATTGTGCCCGGCGTGGTGAGGAACCCGTACCTCCACCACCCACTTTGAGGACCCCTGCATCACGACAAACCCAGACACCCGGCGTGTCCGCAGGCTTCCAAAGTCAAAGTAGGTGATGAGAGCACGCCTCGCGAACTGCCCACCCCAAATTCGCGCGCAACCGAAGCCGTCCGGGCACAAAGAAGGACGGCGAGTATCGCGAAAGCGGCATCAAATCGACGAGGTACGAGGAGATAGCCGCCGAGCGTTGCTCGCCGTCCTTCTGTTAGGTGCGGAGGTTACGGCTTGCGCGCGTACGTCTCCCACTTGGATGCGTGGTGCTCAGCCTCTACGAAGCGGACCGTCCCGGACTTGGAGCGCATCACGATGGACTGCGTCATGACGCGGTCCTTCTGGTAGCGCACACCGTGGAGGAGGTCGCCGTCGGTGATGCCGGTTGCTGCGAAGTAGCAGTTGTCCGAGGTGACGAGGTCGTTGGTGGACAGGACGCGGTCGAGGTCGTGTCCGGCGTCGATGGCCTTCTGCTTCTCTTCGTCCGACGTCGGCCACAGGCGACCCTGGATCACACCGCCGAGCGACTTGATGGCACAGGCTGCAACGATGCCTTCCGGGGTGCCGCCGATGCCCATCAGGGCGTCAACGCCGGTACCGGAGCGGGCTGCTGCGATGGCGCCGGCGACGTCGCCGTCCATGATGAACTTGGTGCGGGCACCGGCTTCGCGGATTTCTTCCACGAGGGGGCGGTGGCGGTCGCGGTCCAGGATCATGACGTTGAGCTGGTTGACCTTGACGCCCTTGGCTTTGGCGATGAGGTGCAGGTTCTGCTTGACGGGCAGGCGCAGGTCCACCATGTCGGCGGCTTCGGGGCCGGTGACGAGCTTCTCCATGTAGAACACAGCGGAAGGGTCGAACATGGATCCGCGCTCGGCAACTGCCAACACTGCCAGGGCGTTGTTGATGCCCAGGGCGGTCAGGCGTGTTCCATCGATGGGGTCCACGGCGACGTCGCACTCGGGACCGGTGCCGTCACCAACTTGCTCGCCGTTGAACAGCATGGGGGCTTCATCTTTTTCGCCTTCACCGATGACCACGACGCCGTTGAAGTGGACGGTGTGAAGGAACGAACGCATAGCATCGACGGCGGCACCGTCTGCCTTGTTTTTGTCGCCGAAACCTACCCAGTGGCCACCGGCAATTGCCGCGGCTTCGGTGACACGGACGAGTTCAAGCGCAAGGTTGCGGTCGGGTTCGTCGAGGCCGACGGCAAGCGACGGCGAAATCGTGGAATACTGCTGGGTCATTGGTGCAGGAGACACTTGAACCTCTTCTTCGAGTGACGATTCACGGGACCGGACATGGTTGCACTAGGCAACCCGGGGTTCCTCTATCAACGATCATAGTCGCCGAGTGGTCCGGGAGTCGTTGGATGACCACGGCCCGCAATACCGGCGGTGAGGTTGCCGGATGTGTGTTCCCTGCCTCGATAAGCGATTATGGAGAGGTGAGTGAAACGCAGGACAAGCCCGCTGCCGGCAATGAGCCGGATGCCGCGGAGGCTAGCCAAACAAGCGCCCAGGCATCCCCGGATGCCCCCTATAAACCCGTCATTGCGGCGAAAGCTGCCAAGCGGGCCAACGCTTCGGTCATCGGCATGGTCATAGCGCTGCTTGTCTGTGTACTGGCTTTCCTCCCCATCGTTTTGATGAACCCGGCTCCCAAGGGCGAAGGTTTCAGGCCGGATGTTGACGTCGCGTCCATATCCCGCAACGCCACGGGTGTGGCGGGATTCACACCTGTCACTCCGGATACGGGCGACACATTCAAGCCCAACTACGCCCGTTGGGAGTCCGGCAGCGGAAGCGGCGTTCCTACCTGGGAGATTGGTTTCCTGACTCCCAAGGAAAACTTCATCGGGCTCACCCAGACCAGCCAGGCAAACCCCACGTGGGTTCTGCAGAAAACGGAGAACCTTCCTGTCACTGGCACGCGTAGTGCAGGCGGCCAGGAGTGGGAGCTGCGCGACTCAGGCAAGGAAAAGCGCAGCATGGTCCTGGAGTACCGCGGTACCACCATCATTCTGAACGGCACCGCAAACCTGGATGAGTTCGCAACTTTGGCGGCCGCCGTCGTGAAGTCCGCAGAGCAGGCACCGCCCGCAAGCGCACCGGCCACCGCCACTACATCCGCGCAGCCCTCCGCCTAACTTCCTATCCGGCTCACCCGGCGCAACAGTTTCACGGACTGCCCCGTCCGCGTCGTAAAGTAAGGCTCGTGCCTACTTACCTGACTCCAGCCCTGGCGTGGCGCCGTCTCCGCGAGGGCAACGAACGTTTTGTTTCCGGCGAATCCCTGCACCCCAACCAGGATGCTTCGCGGCGATCTTCTCTCATTGAGAACCAGAACCCCTTCGCCGTGATCTTCGGCTGCTCGGATTCACGGCTCGCTGCAGAAATTATCTTTGACCTGGGACTCGGTGACGCCTTCGTGGTGCGCACGGCCGGCCAGGTCATTGATGATGCGGTCCTGGGTTCCCTCGAGTACAGCATCAGCGAACTTCGGGTTCCGCTGATCGTCATCCTCGGCCATGACAGCTGCGGTGCCGTGAAGGCCACCAAGGCGGCCGTAGAAACAGGCGAGATGCCCCCGGGCTTCATCCGCGACCTCGTAGAGCGCATCACACCGTCCGTCCTGACCGCCAAGCGCAATAGCCAGGAAGACGTCAACGACATGGTGGTGGAGCACGTCAAGCAGACTGCTGCCCGCCTGGCTGACAGCTCACGTGTGATTTCCGACGCCATCGACGACGGCCGGGTTGCCGTGATCGGCCTGTCGTACAAGCTCGACGAAGGCCGTGCGGCGCTCGTTTCCGGGATCGGCAAGCTCTAGGAAGGCGTGCTCCGGCCCCAGCGCCGGAGCACGTAGCACTCCTCTCCGGGTTTTCTGTGGAGCGTCCAATCGCCCTAAGCTAGCCCCATGACTTCCACCACTGAGTTCCGTATTGAACATGACACGATGGGCGAAGTTCGCGTCCCCGTGAACGCCCTGTACCGCGCCCAGACGCAGCGTGCTTTGGAGAACTTCCCGATCTCCGGCAAGACGCTTGAGCGCACACACATCGAGGCTCTTGCCCGCGTGAAGAAGGCAGCTGCACTGGCGAATGCCGAACTGGGGGTGCTCGATGGTGAGCTCGCCGAGGCTATCGCCGCCGCTGCCGATGAGGTTGCCACCGGTAAGTACGACGGCGACTTCCCGATTGACGTTTTCCAGACCGGCTCGGGCACTTCCTCCAACATGAACACCAACGAGGTCATCGCCGAGCTGGCATCGCGCGCCCTCGCGGCCGCAGGGAGTGACAAAGTTGTCCACCCGAACGACCATGTGAACGCGTCGCAGTCCTCCAACGACGTCTTCCCGACGTCCGTACACGTCGCCGCCACCTCGGCCCTGATCAACGACCTGATCCCGGCACTGGAGTACCTGGCAGCTTCCCTCGATCGCAAGGCCGTGGAGTTCAAGGACGTCGTCAAGTCCGGCCGTACCCACCTCATGGACGCCACGCCGGTCATGCTCGGCCAGGAATTTGGCGGCTACGCTGCCCAGGTCCGGTACGGCATCGAGCGCATCAACGCCGCACTCCCCCGCGTTGCCGAAGTTCCCCTGGGTGGCACCGCTGTTGGTACCGGAATCAACACCCCGGCCGGCTTCCCGGAGCGCGTCATCGAACTCCTCGCCGCCGACACCGGCCTGCCGCTGACCGAGGCACGCGACCACTTCGAAGCACAGGCAAACCGTGACGGCCTGATCGAAGGTTCCAGCCAGCTCCGCAACATCGCGATCTCCTTCATGAAGATCAACAACGATCTCCGCTGGATGGGCTCCGGCCCCAACACGGGCCTCGGCGAAATCGCCATTCCGGACCTTCAGCCGGGCTCCTCGATCATGCCGGGCAAGGTCAACCCGGTCATCTGCGAAGCGTCCATCATGGTCTGCGCCCAGGTCATCGGCAACGACACCGCCATCGCCTGGTCCGGCACCAACGGCGCCTTCGAACTCAACGTCGGCATCCCCGTGATGGCCGCCAACCTGCTCGAGTCCATCCGCCTGCTGGCCAACACCAGCCGCGTCATGGCCGACAAGATGATCGACGGCATCACCGCCAACGTCGAGCGTGCGCGCTTCCTCGCAGAGGCTTCCCCGTCCATCGTGACCCCGCTGAACAAGTTCATCGGTTACGAGAACGCTGCCAAGATCGCCAAGATCGCCGTGAAGGAGGGCCTGACCATCCGCCAGGCCACCGAGAAGCTTGGCTTCGTCGGCGAGGGCGAAGGCAAGGTTACCGAGGCAGAGCTCGACAAAGCCCTCGACGTCACCACCATGACGTCCCCCGCTCACAAGAACTAATACTCAAAGCACGACGACGGCCGGTACCTTTCTCACGAAAGGTACCGGCCGTCGTCGTACCCGAAAGTATGAGTAAAGCCATACCCGAAATTTTTTGCACTTTTAGTGCTTGAGTGCAAAACTTTACTTTGTGATCAATAGTGCAAATACTGATGGTGGCCTCCGTGAGCGCAAGCGTGCTGCCACGCGGACGGCGATCACCGCCGTCGCGCGTTCCATGACCGCTGCACGTGGCCTGAGCGGTTTCACCGTTGAAGAAGTCTGCGAAGAGGCGGGGATTTCACGCCGGACCTTCTTCAATTACTTCCACTCCAAGGAAGACGCCGTCATCGGTTCCTTTTCGGATGAGTTGCCCGAGGACGCCTTGGAAGCGTTCAACCAGAACCCTTCCCCCACACCGGACAGCATCTCCGGGACTCTCTTGGCAGCCCTGCACGTGCTCACCGTGACCCTGATGGAGCGTTCATCCATCAGCCGGACCGAGGTCCAACAGTTCATCGCTGCCATTACGGCCGAACCACAGCTACTGGCGCGGCTCACCCTGGAAGGGGAAGCCCGCGAACGACAATTCGCCGCGCTGGTGGCCGCCCGCGAAGGGCTGGACCCCGAGCACCCCGAGGTCATGACGGCAACGGTGGTGTTCGGGGCTGTCTCCAAGAAGACAGCACAGCAATTCTTCTCGGAGGATAATTCGCGCCCCTACCGCGGGATCCTCGAACAGAACCTCAACGCCGCACGGAAACTTTTTGCGCAACCACTGGCCACGAACCAAGAGTTGGGCGCCAACCCCCTTGAGACCACGAAGGACCCCGCATGAGTACACTCTCCAAAGCAGCCGAACCGCTGCTGCTGACCCAGAAACGCATCTGGATCATCTTCTCGGCGCTGATCGCAGGCATGCTGTTGTCCAGCCTCGACCAGACGATCGTTTCCACCGCAATGCCTACCATCGTGGGCAAGCTGGGCGGCGTGGAGCACCAGGCCTGGATCACCACCGCGTACCTCCTTGCCACCACCATCGTGATGCCCATCTACGGCAAGTTCGGTGACATCCTTGGGCGTCGCAACCTGTTCCTCGTCGCAATCGCCCTGTTTACCCTCGCATCCGTGGGTTGCGCGTTTGCCACCGACTTCTGGGGCTTCGTGATCTTCCGCGCCATTCAAGGCCTGGGCGGCGGCGGCCTCATGATCCTCTCGCAGGCGATCATTGCCGACATCGTTCCCGCCAAGGAGCGCGGCAAGTACATGGGCCCGTTGGGCGCAATCTTCGGCCTATCCGCTGTAGCCGGACCGCTGCTGGGTGGCTTCTTCGTTGACCACCTCACCTGGGAATGGGCTTTCTACATCAACATCCCCATCGGCATCGCTGCGTTCATCACCGCCTGGTTCACTTTGACCCTGCCGAATAAGAAGGCAGAGAAGAAGATCGACATCCCGGGTGTCCTGTTCCTCTCCGCTGCCACCACCTGCCTCATCTTCTTCACGGACTTTGGCGGCAAGAAGGACGAGGGCTGGGATTCACCCCTTACGTGGGCGTTTGGGGCCGGCATGGTCCTGGCCGCCTTTGCCTTCGTGATGGTTGAACGCCGCGCCGAGGACCCCATCATTCCGCTGAGCCTGTTCAAGAACCCCATCTTCATCAACGCCACGGCCATCGGCTTTACGTTGGGCCTGGGTATGTTCGCCGCCATCGCTTTCGTTCCCACGTTCCTGCAGATGTCCTCCGGAACGTCGGCCGCTGAGTCCGGACTGCTGATGCTGCCCATGATGGTGGGCCTGATGGGCACGTCCATCTACTCCGGTATCCGCATTTCCAAGACCGGCAAGTACAAGATGTACCCCATCCTGGGTGCTGCGCTCACCATCGCTGCAATGCTCTGGCTGACCACGCTCACAGCGGCAACCCCCATCTGGGTCATCTGCGTGCAGCTCTTCATCTTCGGCGCCGGCTTGGGCCTGATCATGCAGGTCATTGTCCTGGTAGTGCAGAACTCCGTTCCTGCTGACCAGATTGGTACGGCGACCAGTACCAACAACTACTTCCGCGAGGTAGGGGCATCGCTGGGTGTCGCCGTCTTTGGCGCGATCTTCACCAACCGTTTGGCCGAATCACTCACCGACGCCTTCACAGGTGCTGGTGCCTCTGCCGAGCAGGCTTCACAGTCCACCAGTACCCTGGATCCCCAAGCCTTGGCGCAGATGCCTGAACAGTTGCGTGATGCGATCGTCAACGCCTACGCCAACTCGCTGGCGCCCGTCTTCTGGTACTTGGTGCCGTTCATTGCCATCGCACTGATCCTTGCCATCACCCTGAAGCAGATCCCGCTCTCAGACACCGCCGGCATGGTGGCACGCGGCGAGGCTGTGGGTGGCGAAGAGGCGGACCGGCTTGAGGCCGAGCGCCTGGAGACTGCACGACTGGAAGCGGAGTTGGCTGCGTCGGATGGCATCGAAAAGGATCGCCCGACGGCAGATGCGGGCAGACGGTAAGGCTAGTCCTCCACTTGGTACGCCACGGGGCCTTCGGGCTCCGTGGCAAGCCTGATGGCCTCAATGTTCCCGGCACTCATCTCCGGAAGCTCGTCCAGCGCAAACCACCCGACGGCCAGTGATTCGTCGTCATTGACCCGGGCTTCTCCAGAGACGTATCGGCAGCGGAACGTGATGTCCAGGAAATCGCACACGTCGCCGTTGGGGAACGTCACAGGCCCCACAACTCCGACGCCGATGATGCGCTCCGTCTCGGCCACAACGGCTGTTTCCTCCAAGATTTCGCGGATCAAACCAGGCGCGGGGTGCTCCCCCGGTTCCAACATTCCGGTGATAAGTGTCCAGTGGCCGTTGTCGGCACGCTGGCCTAAAAGGACCCTGCCTTCGTCGTCAAACACCACTCCCCGCACGGCCGGCAGCCAGAGCGGGTCGTTGCCGATCTTTTCCCGCAGTTTGATCACGAATTCCGGTGCACCCATGGTGTCAGCTTTCCTTCAATTCGATGGTCGCATGTGAGTTCTTCAAGGTGAGGGTGTCGCCGTCGAGCTTCCACTGAACAGGCTGTTCAAAGAGCTCCTCTGTCCACGCCTGGTAGTTGTCCGTTGGCTCCACGCAGCCGTGGTCGGTGACCATCATCCAAAGCTGAGTAAAGGCATCATCCTGCACTGAAACTGCCACCTGGAGATAATTGCACGGTGTGTGGACGAAGAGGGTCCACTCTCCGTTGGCATGCCTCGAGCTCACTCTCAGCGGGTCCGTTCCGAGCCATGCCACATCTCCCGTGGCGTCGGTTCCCCGCACGGACGTGAACTCGGAACAGCCCAGCGGACCACCTTCACAGGGGGTCTCCGGGCTGCGTGTGGGATCCGGCGGTTGAGTAATGCCCGGCTGCTGCGTATTCCCCGACTGAATACCAATCCCCGGCTGGATGCCGGGTCCCGTGGATACAAGAGGTTCGTTGACTGTCTGCCCGCATCCGGTCAGCAATACTGCGCAGGCAATGGACGCGCCCAGCAGGAACCTCAACCTGATTCGCCGCACTGCAAACCTCCTGCCGCCCTCATACACGTCCGAACACTCGCTGGGCTAAGCATGACCCAGCCCGGTAAACGCCGAGAATACGGGGAGCGTTGCAATTTGGCCGCAGTTGCTATGGGACGAGTGGTTTGCGGCTTCACGCGGGCAGGACCACCATGGCGGCCGTCGCCCCGGCCAGCATGAAGGGGCCGAACGGGATGGCCGAGCGCAGCGTGCCTCGCCGGGCCACCAGGATGCCCAGGCTCCACAGCCCTCCCAAGAGGAAGGCAGCGAACGTTCCCGCAAAGATGTGGCTCCATCCCAAGTAGCCCAGATACAAGCCCAGCACCCCGGCCAGCTTGACGTCCCCAAAGCCCATTCCGGGTGGATGGACGAGCCTGAGTATGAAGTAGAACAGCCAGAGCAAGGCACCGCCGGCGATGACGCCCAGGCCGGGCACACCAAAGACCACAGCCGCCGGTGCGCCCTCCGGGGTTGAATCAGCGAAGTACACCACCAGTGCCGCAGCCAGCAGCAGCACTCCAGCCACTGCGTAGGACGGAAACACGATCCGGTTTGGCAACAGGTGGCTCCGGATATCTATCACTGTGAGTCGGACGGCCATCACCACGAAGTACAGGCATGACGCCATCACGAGCCAGAAGCCCAGCGGATTGGCATCCCAGAGGTCGGAGAGTCGTCGGATCACCTTCGGATGCTATCCCGATGGCCGCCATTCCCGCTTGAACCCGTAGGTAAACTGTGGATATGGGGCGCTACAGTGCAGCTGGACCGGGTTTTGACTTGTCCTCCACATTCCGCAATCTTTGCCGTTCGTCGCCGTGGAAGTGGACCAGCCTCCGCTTTGAGTACCTCGAACGGCCCGGCTCCGGCGCCGCCATGGTCCGGGCTTGGCTTAGGCGCCCGGGTGCCCTCCGCCTCGAGACGCCGGACGGCCAGCTTCTGCACAGCACCACCGGCATCAACGACTCCCGGGACGATCTTTACATCAGTTCCACGCGCCGTTCGTGGCTGCTTCCGGCTCACCTTGTGACGCCGGTTTATGACGACGCCGGCCTTGTCCGCCGGCGCCCTGAGGCCGCCTACGGTGAGCCCTCCTTTGGTAACGGTCGCCTGGCCGCCGCCCTCGACCCCGTAGAGCTTGCCGGCAACGCCCCAGTCCCCTTGGAGTTCCCGGACACCAACCGGGTCTTCCTGGAGCAACCCCGCGAGGTGGACCATGAGGGCCGCCTTGCCTTCGAAACCATCGTTACTCCCAGCCGGACGTATGTCCCTTCCGACCCCAGTGAACCCTTGGCACACCCCGGCAGAACACTGATCAGGATCGACATCGGCACAGGCGTTTGCGTGGCCAGCCAGAGCCTGGACGGCGACACCGCGGGCAAAGGGCACTGGCTCAAGATCCTGGCAGTGGACGAGTACATGCTTGACGACCTCTTCCTGGCAGAATCGATGAACCTCACGGACGTCAGGCGCCACATCTCGTGGGACATCGGCCCTGCCGCCTGAGGGGTGGCCCCCTTCCGGGCTAAGCTACGGCGATGACATCGCTGGCAGAAATATGGCCCCCTTTCGGACTCACCCTCACCACTCCGAGGCTGACCATCCGTCCCGTCCTCGACGAAGACATCCCTTCCGCCGTGGCCGCGGCCCGTTCCGGTGTCCACGAGCCCGGCAAGAGCCCGTTCAGCATGCCGTGGACAGAACTTCCCGACGACGAGCTCGCTCCCAACATGGCCCAGTGGTACTGGCGCTGCCGCGCCAACTTCACAAAGGACTCTTGGACCCTTCTCCTCGGAGTCTGGCATGACGACGAGCTCCTCGGTGTCCAGGACGTCGGCGCCAAGAGCTTCAAAACCTTGAAAACAGTGAGCACCGGCTCGTGGCTCAAGCAGTCCGCGCAGGGCCAGGGTTTCGGCAAGGAGATGCGTGCCGCCGTCGTGAGCTTCGCCTTTGACCATCTGGGCGCGGAAGTAGCCGAGTCCGAAGCGGCGGTCTGGAACCAGCAGTCCCTGGGCGTCTCCACCAGCCTCGGCTACGAATTGAACGGCACTTTCCGCGACGGCTGGGGCGAAAAAGTGGAGGAAGTCCAAAGAGTCCGACTCACCCCCACCACATTCACCCGCCCCCACTGGACCCTAAAAGTCCAAGGCCACGAAGAACTGAAAACCTACCTCACGCTCTAACGGCACTAGAAGCATTAGCGAGGCGGCGGTCTCCCGGGAAGGAGCGCATCGCGACGCATCGGACCCCGAAGGTCGCCCAGCGACCTTCGGGGTCCCTTTGCGGTGTGTCTAAGCGACGGCGAAGGGCCGTGGCCCGGCGAACCGAACCACGGCCCAGCCCAGGATGACCTAGATCTCAGCCCCTTCGAGCAACTCAGTCACAAGAGCAGCAATCGGCGACCGCTCAGAGCGGGTCAGCGTGATGTGCCCGAACAGCGGATGGCCCTTGAGCGTCTCCACTACGGCGGCCACCCCGTCGTGCCGCCCCACGCGGAGGTTGTCGCGCTGGGCGACGTCGTGGGTGAGGACGATTTTGGAGTTTTGTCCGATGCGGCTCATGACGGTGAGGAGCACGTTTTTCTCGAGTGACTGTGCTTCGTCCACGATCACGAAGGCGTCGTGCAGGGAGCGCCCGCGGATGTGGGTCAGCGGCAGGACTTCGAGCATGCCCCGGTCCATGACTTCTTCCACGACTTCCTGGCTGACGAGCGCCCCGAGGGTGTCGAACACTGCCTGCGCCCAGGGGTTCATTTTTTCGGATTCGGAGCCGGGGAGGTAGCCGAGTTCCTGGCCGCCCACAGCGTAGAGGGGACGGAAGACCACTACTTTGCGGTGTTCCCGGCGTTCCAGGACGGCTTCCAGGCCCGCGCAGAGGGCGAGTGCGGATTTGCCTGTGCCTGCGCGGCCACCTATGGAGACGATCCCGACGGCGGGGTCCATGAGGAGGTCGATGGCGAGCCGTTGCTCTGCTGAGCGTCCGTGGAGTCCGAAGACGTCGCGGTCGCCTTTGACGAGCCTGACTTGTTTGTCTGCTCCTACGCGGCCGAGGGCAGAGCCGCGGTTGGACAGGAGAACCAGTCCCGTGTTGACGGGAAGTTCTGCGGCTGCCGGGATGAAGGCGGGTTCGTGGCCGTAAAGGGTTGTGATTTCTTCTTCGGTTGCGTCCACTTCGGCCATGCCGGTCCAGCCGGAGTCTTTGACGAGTTCGTTGCGGTATTCGTCGGCGTGGAGACCCATGGCGGAGGCTTTGACGCGCATGGGGAGGTCTTTGGAGACGACGGTGACGTTGTGGCCTTCGTTTGCCAGGTTTTTGGCGACGGCCAGGATGCGGCTGTCGTTGTCCCCTCCGCGGAATCCTGCGGGCAGCACTTCCGTGGAGATGTGGTTCATTTCCACCCTGAGGAGGCCGCCGTCTTTCCCGATGGGGATGGCGTGGTCCAAGCCGCCGTGTTCGATTCTGAGGTCGTCCAGGAGCCTTAGGGCTTTTCGGGCGAAGTAGCCCAGTTCGGGATCGTGGCGTTTTCCTTCCAGTTCACTGATGACCACGATGGGGACGATGACTTCGTGTTCAGCGAAGCGCAACAGTGCGTGTGGATCGGATAGCAGGACGGACGTATCGATCACGTAGCTGCGGCCTGTGGCGGACGGTGCGGTCCGCGCTTTTTGTGAGACCCGCTTGGTGCGAGAGGTAGCTGCACTTTCCCCGTCGGAAACCATTGCGGGCAGTTGCTCAGAAATAGCCACATCGACTCCAGCCCCGGGCAGTTCGCCCGGCCTAATGGTGAAGCGGCTCGGCCGGAAGGCCGGGCGTGGCCTCCCATGTAACTGGTGCGATAGTCCGCTCCATATACTGGCCTCCCCGATCAGCGGGCGGTTTTGCCTGCTGATGGGATTAACGTAATCCCACTCACAGAAAATTCCGCAACCTGCGTCGGCAAGTCGCATTGCCAGCTGATTAATTCCTGATGAACCGCAGCAAGGTTAGGTCCCGAATCGCCGCTGGCGCCCGGCATAATCCCTGAGTGCACGTAGGAAATCGACCTTGCGGAAGGCAGGCCAGAGGGCTTCGCAGAAGTAGAACTCGCTGTAGGCGCTTTGCCACATGAGGAACCCTGAGAGCCGCTGCTCACCGGAAGTGCGAATGACGAGGTCCGGGTCGGGTTGGCCGCGGGTGTAGAGGAACCGGGAGATGTCGTCCACCGAAAGTTCATCTGCGACGTCGGACATTTTGCGTCCTTTTGCGTCGGCATCGTGAAGAAGTTCCCGGACGGCGTCGACGATTTCGCGGCGTCCGCCGTAGCCGACGGCCACGTTCACGTGGATCTTTTCGTGGACCGGGGTGCGGGCGGTCAGTTTGTTAAGGCGTTCGGCCAGGTAGTCCGGGAGGAGTTCCGGTGCGCCCATTGCGTGGACGGAGACATCCTCGTCTTCATCCAGCCTGTCCATGGTGTTCGCGATGATGCCCATGAGCAGGTCCAGTTCCTCGCCGGAGCGGCTCATGTTGTCCGTGGAGAGCATGTAGAGGGTTACGACTTTGACGCCGAGTTCCTGGCACCAGCCGAGGAATTCGTGGATCTTGTCCGCGCCCGCTTGGTGCCCTTGGCTGGTGGGTGCGTTGAACTGGCGCGCCCAGCGCCGGTTTCCATCCACCATCACGCCGATATGCCGCGGGATTCTGTCCTGCTTGAGCGACCGCAGCAGTTTGCGCTCGTAGAAGCCATAGAGGAAACCGGGCAGCTCCACCGGACTCTCACCTGACTTCCTTGCTTGTACGACGACGGCGCACATCCAAGGCTACCGTCCCGAGCTGCCGGGCCGGTGCAGAAGACGGTCAAATTCGTCTTCAGGACTTGTTACCAGTGGGTAACTTACCGAAACGTAAGTTATTCTTGACCCATGGCTGAGCTCCTCGAAACCAAGCCCCTATGGCGTGGGTGGATCCACGCCGTCGCCGCCCCCTTTGCACTCGCGGCAGGGATCATCCTGGTGACCGTCGCACCCACCCCCGATCGCAAGATCACCTCCGCCATCTATGCCTTGACGGGCTTCCTGCTGTTTGGTGTCAGCGCCGTTTACCACCGCGGAAACTGGTCGCCCAAGGTCCGAATGCTGCTCAAACGACTGGATCACACCAACATCATGCTGGTGATCGCCGGCAGTTACACCCCCCTGGCGTGGTCCTTGCTGGAGCGATCACAGGCCGTGACGTTGCTGTGGCTAGTTTGGTCCGGAGCAATAGTCGGGGTGCTCTTCCGAATTCTGTGGACACACGCTCCACGCTGGTTGTACGTGCCGGTTTACATAGCACTAGGCTGCGGAGCGTTGTTCTACCTGCCCCAGTTCTTCACCGCCAATGCCCCGGCAGCAATACTCATCTGCGTCGGTGGAGCGTTGTACATCGCCGGCGCGGTGTTCTACGCCATAAAAAAACCGAACTTCAGCGTCCAGCACTTCGGCTTCCACGAACTCTTCCACGCCTTCACAGTGCTGGCGTTCGCGGCGCATTTTGCTGCCATCATGATGGCAGTGCTCAGCTAGGCCTGAGCTGGAAAGGCCGTGTCAGCCGCCTGCCGCCATCGCCGCCAGCCGGGACTGAACCGCTGCCACATCGCTCAGCGGCCTCTCGCACACCATGTCGCGGCACAAGTAAACCTGCGCCGATCCGTCTGGCGCGCCTGACCTGTTGAGCAGCAGAGGAACTTCCACCTCCCCGGCCGGGAACGCGCCGTCGTCCATTTTCACGGCGATAACCAGGCCGGGGCTGGGAGACTTCAGCAGCGCAGTGTGCAACTCGCGTAGCAGCGGCGAGTCCGAACCTGCGACGGCGGCCTCTACCGGGCCGGCTAGTGCAGCTTGCGCGGTGGCCAGCAGCCAACCCGCAACACGTGGCGCCCGCGTGGCGAGGGGTGGTAAGAGGCCGAGGATATTGCCGGCCATCAGGCGATGCTCGTGGGAACCGGAGTAAGCGGCGAAAGACAACAAGGCGCCCGCGAAACCGGCGGCACCGCTGGGCGTGGCATTGTCGAACGGGTCCAGCGCAGTTTGCTGGCCCTGGGCGTTGAAAACCTGTGCGGACTCCCCCGCGGAGTCGGCCAATTGCCCGTTCTCCACAAAACGTGAACATGCGGCAAGAATGAGCTCCTCCGCGAAGCGGTACCAGCGCGTGGCTCCCGTGACGCTATAAAGCGCCAGGAGGCCATCGGCGCAGAAGGCGTAGTCCTCAAGCAGACCGCCAATGCCCCGCGCCCGCGAGTCATGTGAAACCCGGACCAGTACCTGTGACGAGCTGTTCCAGTGAACGTCCGCAAGGTACTCCGCCACGGCTTCGGCCGCGGCAACCAATTCAGGGCGGTCCAGGATGGCGCCTGCTTCGGCGAGGGCGGCCATGGCGAGGCCATTCCACCCGGCCACCACTTTGTCGTCCCTGGCCGGCTGGTTCCGAAGATTACGGGAGGCCAACAGCACCGGCCGGACCCGCTCCCAGAGCCTGCTCTCTGCGTCCTTCACCGCCCGGCCAGGATGTAGCGGCGAACCCAGCTCAGAGACAGTCCCCTCCGCACCGACGTTCATCATGGTCGCCACGGCCTCGGCGTCACCCGGGCCAAGGGCGTCCACGAGCGATTCGGGAGTCCACAAATATGTTGCGCCCTCATGATGCACGCCTCCAACCACGGTGTCAGCGTCCAGGGATGAGGCCAACGCGCCGCTGGACAGCTTGAGGGAACCCAACAGCCACTCGGCACACCTCGAGGCCACGGATGCTGCTTCGTCCGCCGGGAAGACCTCATTGCCGCCAAGCCGGACCCAGTGTGCGTAGACGCGCAGCAGCTGCGCATTGTCGTACAGCATTTTTTCGAAGTGCGGCACGGACCAGTCCGCCGTCACCGAGTAGCGGGCGAATCCGCCGTCGAGCTGGTCGCGCAAGGCTGAGCGGGCCATGCCGGCAAGACCCCGGGCTGCCATGTCGCGGGCAGCAAAAGCAGTATCCGACGGTGCGGCTGCGTGCCGGATGAGGAACTCAAGAACCGCCGACGGCGGGAACTTGGGAGCGGTGCCGAACCCACCGGCGTCGGGGTCTTCAGAACGGGCCAGCAGCGCTACGGCCTCCGGAAGGAGGCGTGCATCCAGCATTTCAGGCGGGCCGTCGAGCCTGACCACACCGGCAAAAGGTGCATCGGCCATGTTCGCTGCCAGTCCCATGGCATTCTGCTCCACGGCATCGCGTCGCTCCATCCACGCCTCATGGACCGCCTCCAGGACATTGAGGAACGACGGCCGGCCGGGCAAGGGAACAGGTGGGAAGTACGTTCCAGCATGGAAGGCGCGCCCGTCCGGGGTGAGGAAGACGGACATCGGCCACCCACCCTCGCCGCTGATGGCCTGGGTGGCCGCCATGTACACGGAGTCGACGTCGGGCCGCTCTTCCCGGTCAACCTTCACGGGGACAAAATGGGCGTTTAGGTAATCGGCAGTTTGCTGGTCTTCGAAGGATTCGTGGGCCATGACGTGGCACCAGTGGCATGCCGCGTAGCCGATGGAGAGGAAGACGGGAACATCACGCTCGGCAGCAAAGGCAAAAGCCTCATCACCGAACGGGCGCCAGAACACGGGATTGTTCGCGTGCTGCCGCAGGTAAGCAGAAGGCTCCGAACCCAGGGCGTTACTTGCCCCGGGCCAGTTGGGTCCGCCGGTTTCGGCGGGTTGACCCGACTCAGCGGGTCCGGGGGCCGCCATCGCCATTCTCGTCAGTGGAGCTACCTGCTTCGGCAGCGCTTTCGCTTCCGCCGTCCGTGTTCCCCGCCTCTGCCGCCAAGCGTGCTTCCTCCACCTGGGCGCGGTAGCGAACGCGGCGGATCCTGCGAACCATGTCCACGATCAGGAAAGTCGTGAGGATCACGATGAAGGCCGTGAGGACGAAGCCCCACGTACCGGGCGTCACCTGATCCTCGGACAGGCCAGGCCGCAGTGTGCCCGTGGGATCGGGCGACGGAGTGACGGTCAGGGCAAGAATCAAGTGATGCACTTTCAAACCTTCTATGGGAGCTGGTGCGTGCCGATTGGCAGCGCGTAGCCGGGAAACCGGCCGGCCACACGGTAATTTCTACGAGCGATAGAAACTACCGGCATTCCTATCTTATCCCTGCGAAGAGGTCCTTCTCCGGCAGCTCGGAAGGGACCCTGGACTTGATCAGGGTGTAGTCCTCCCACGGCCAAGCGGTCCTTTGCAGGTCCGGCGATACCGCGAAGAAGAAGCCGAGGGGATCGATCTGGGTCCGGTGTGCCCGCAGGGCGTCATCCCTGACCTCGAAGAAGTCACCACAATCAACTTGCGTGGTGGTCTGGTGCCCCGCCACCGGCGCAGTGTGACCTTCCGCATCGGCTTCCAGCCATGCCGCAAGCCGCTCGGCATACGGGGACTGCAGCCCCGCTTCTTCCAAGGCGAAGTGCAGCGCACGGAATCGTTCAGGGCTGAAGGCGCGGTCGTAGTAGAGCTTGCTGGGCGCCCATGGCTCGCCCATGCCGGGATAGCGCTCGGGATCGCCTGCGGCTTCAAAAGCTTCCACCGCAACCTTGTGGGCCATGATGTGGTCCGGGTGCGGATAGCCACCGTTTTCGTCGTAGCTAAGAATGACGTGGGGCTTGAAATTCCGGACCAGCCGGACCAAGGGCGCCGTGGCGCGCTCCAACGGCTGCAAGGCGAAGCACCCCGGGGGCAAGGGCGGAAGCGGATCGCCTTCGGGAAGGCCCGAATCCACAAAACCGAGCCAGCGCTGCTGGATACCCAGGACCGCTGCCGCGTTGGCCATCTCAAGGCGCCGTGCGCCAGCCATGTCACGTTTGGGATGGGGGGCGTCCTCCAAGGCGGGGTTCTGGATGTCACCGCGCGAACCGTCCGTGCAGGTGGCAACCATGACGTCCACTCCCGCCGCGGCGTACATCGCCATGGTTGCTGCGCCCTTGCTGGACTCATCATCCGGATGGGCGTGGACGGCGAGCAGACGCAGCTGCTGCTCGGAACTGCTGGACGCTGTCACGTGACGGCTCCTCTTTCATGGATCATGCTTTTGTGGGCGGTGATGGGGCGCCGGGATCGGCACTAAACTGGATGGGTGACTTCAGAGGACCTATCGGCCACCCAAGTACCGGCAAGCACCAGCCTAGCCAATCGTTACGGCGGTCAAAAGCGCGCCATGACCCGCAAAACCAAGCGGAACATTGTCATCGCCGCCTTGGTCCTCGGAATCGGGTTCGCCGCCTATGTAGCAACCGGCTCAGCCCAGGCCCCGGTCACCTTCAAGGACATCGGTTACAGCACCGTGGACGACACCCAGGCTGAGGTGGACTACCAGGTCACCAAATACCCCGGAGCTACCGCCAAATGCGCCATCAAAGCCCTGGATTCGAAGTTCGCAGTGGTCGGCTGGAAAGTGGTGGAGATCGGGCCCAACGACCCCCAGGACGATCCCGACGGCGGCAGCACCACCATGCAGCGGACTGTCCTGAGGACCGAGTCGCCGGCAGTCTCCGGAATCGTGGACAACTGCTGGATCGTGGACAGCGGGAAATAGCCATCATGTGACCCACGACTCAACCGGTTTGGGTTCGTCCAGAGGATTTACTACAATGGATGAAACCTTCACCCCGTTAAGTTGGTTACTGAGATTCACGAGTGGCCAACTCGGCGGGGTCTTTTGCATTGTCAGATCTAGAGGAGAAATCCGTGTCTACCACCAATAGCGCCACTGCGGCTTGGCTTACCCAGGAAGCTTTCGACCGCTTGCAGGCTGAGCTGGACCACCTTTCCGGCGCTGGCCGGGCGGAAATCGTCCAGAAGATCGAAGCTGCACGCCAGGAAGGCGACCTCAAGGAAAACGGCGGTTACCACGCCGCCAAGGAGGAGCAGGGCAAGATCGAGGCCCGCATCCGCCAGCTCACCGCCCTCCTGCGCGATGCCCAGGTGGGCGAAGCCCCCGCCGACGACGGAATCGTCGAGCCCGGCATGCTGGTTGTTGCCCGCATCGCCGGCGACGAAGAGACGTTCCTGCTGGGTTCCCGCGAAATCGCCGGCGACTCCGACCTTGACGTCTTCAGCGAAAAGTCCCCCTTGGGTGCCGCAATCATCGGCCACAAGGAAGGCGACAGCCTGAGCTACGTCGCCCCCAACGGCAAGGAAATCCCGGTGGAGATCGTTTCCGCCAAGCCCTACGTCGCTTAAGCAGCGGCTAAAACGGCCTGAAATACACGACGCCGGCCCACCCCTTCGCGGGGCGGGCCGGCGTTTTTCGTGTGCGTACCCAACTGGGTCGCAGTTAAGCGCGTTTGACCGCTCATAACGCGCACAGATGCGACCTAGACTCTTCTATGTCTGTCAAGCCGCGGTTGTCAGTTCGGGTGAGGCACTAAGCGTCCGGTAGATGCGGCGGGCCATGTAGCGTTTGATGCAGCGGCGGATTTCTTTGTCTGTACGTCCCTCGGCCCGTCGTTTCTCCACGTATTGGCGTGTTTCTGAATCATGGGTCATCCGGGTTACTGCGGCCATGTGCAGTGCGCTGTTCAGGGATCTGTCTCCGCCCCGGTTCAGTCGGTGCCTGACGGTGTTTCCGGAGGACGCAGGGATGGGGTTTACCCCGGCGAGTGAGGCGAATGCCGCCTCGTTCCGGACTCTTCCTTCGTGCGACCACGCGGTGAGGCATTTCGCGGCGCTGATCGCTGCGAACCCTGTCTCCTCCAGCAAGGGTGCGGCCTCGCTGGCCTTGACCAGCTCATCGAGTTGGTTCTCGTTTACGGTGAGCTGCTCATCGAGCGCCAGGACGTGTTTTGCCAGCCGCACGGCCTCGGCGCGGGCGATGGACAGCGAGAGTTCTTCCTCGCGGGACCGCCACTTTGAGACCTCGGTGATCTGGGCGCCGGTGAGCTTCTTGCGGGCGTCGATGCCCAGGTCGTTGCTCCGCACCAGGGCGTTGAGTGCATTGATCGACCGGGTGCGGTCCTTGCTCATGGATCCCCGCGCTGTCACCAGGATCCTCACGCCTTGGCGGACCCCGTCATGCAGGCGGGGGCGGCGAAGCTTGTCTACCGGCAGTGGCAGGGTGGAAGCGGCGATCTGGTGGGCGTCCAGGGCGTCGGTCTTGCCCACCCCACGGCGCTTCCTGGCATCCATGCGGGGTGCTTCGGCTACAGGGAAGCCATGGGTGGCCACGGTGCCGGCAAGGATCGCCCCGTAGGACGCGGCACCTTCGATCACCCAGAGAGTATCGGCACTACCACCGGTGCGGCGGGCGACCCAGTCGATCGCCCGGTTGATCCCGGCCCCGGTAGCGGGGAAATCCCGGGATTCGAGCAAGGCGCCGGTATTTGCGGCGAGGATCGCGTAGACGTGGTTACGGGCGTGCGTGTCGACACCGACGACAAATGGATGGGTATGCGCGACGATAGACATGGCGGTCATTGGTACCTTTCCTCTTCACGGACGTGGTCATGGCCGTCGCCGGCCGGTACCAGTCCGGGTAGAGGTCACCAAGGAACAGCACTGTGACGGGTCACGCCCCCGAAAGGGGGTGGACAATCTTCTGATCAAGCTACCGAGGTGGGCCGGACAGGTGCCGGCCGGACCACCCCCATGGACTGACAGGTCTAAGTAAAGACACCATGCGGGTCACTTGGGTCACGAGTCACATCCACGGGGGCGGAACGGCCTGCACCCATCCTGCCAGCCAGTCCCAGACCAGCCACTGTCAAGACTCACAGTTGGGTTAGGGGGTGAGATTGGCCTTGGGACGGAGCAGGATGGCCGCTACGACGCCCCCTACGGCCCCACCCAGGTGCGCCTGCCAGGAGATGTAGCCCAGCACCGTGGGTAGAACGCCGAAGAGGATGCTGCCGTATGCCATGAACAGGACCACCGAGAGCAGGATCTGCCACCAGCTGCGGTTGAAGAATCCCCGCACCAACAGGAAGGCAAAGAAGCCGAACACCAGGCCGGAAGCTCCGACTGTCACCCCTCCCCCGCCAATCAGCCACACCGCAAGTCCCGATCCGAGCCAGCTGAAGGCCAACGCTGTGATGAACACCCGGATTCCGGACAGGAACACCAGGAAACCGAAGATGATCAACGGCAGCGTGTTGGACAGCAGATGGTTCAGGTTCGCGTGCAGCAACGGAAACGTCAGGATGTCCAGCAAACCGTCCATGGAACGGGGTCGCAAGCCAAAGGTTGGATTGAGCCCGTGGCGCATCAAGGTGTTGAGGATCTCGATGATGTAGAGCAGAATAACGAATCCGCCCATGAAGAGCAGCCCGCCCTTCGCCCGACCAGCGAGCGACTCTCTAGCCGCTTCCTTTGAGCCCTCAGGCATTCCAAGCACCATTGGCGCCCCTCCTGTCAGTGCACCACGATTGGCTGGAAGCCCTCGGCCCTGAGCGCGCCGAGAACCTGCTCGCCGTGCTCGTGGCCCTTGGTTTCCAGGTTGATAGTGATGGAGACGTCGCCCATGCTGATGGAACCACCCAAGCGGGTGTGGTCCAGGCCGGTGACGTTGGCATCGTTTTCAGCGATGATGCGGGCGATGGTGGCCAGTGAACCCGGGCGGTCGTCCAGCATCATCCGAACCGTCATGAAGCGGCCAGCGGCGGAAAGACCGCGCTGGATGACTTTGAGCATCAGCATGGGATCGATGTTGCCGCCGGAAAGCACGACGGCGGTGTTCCCCGGGTTTTCGATCTTGCCGTCCATGAGCGCGGCTACTCCGACTGCCCCGGCAGGCTCAACAACCATCTTGGCGCGCTCGAGCAGGAAGATCAGTGCCCGCGCGAGGGAGTCCTCGCTCACGGTCACGACGTCGTCAACAAGCTCGCGGATGATGCTGAAGGGAAGCTGCCCGGGACGTCCCACCGCGATGCCGTCAGCCATGGTGGTGACCTTCTTCAGCGGCACCAATGCATCGGCAGCCAAAGATGGCGGGTAGGCGGCGGCGTTTTCTGCCTG
Organism: Paenarthrobacter sp. TA1.8; assembly: GCF_048595705.1. Lineage (NCBI taxonomy): Bacteria > Bacillati > Actinomycetota > Actinomycetes > Micrococcales > Micrococcaceae > Paenarthrobacter > Paenarthrobacter sp. TA1.8. The sequence goes on along the minus strand of NZ_CP184287.1, from coordinate 1,399,462 downwards.
CACGCCAATGACCCTGATCTCACGGCCGAGCTCCTTGGCCCTGGCCTTGATCGCGACAGCCACACCGGCCAACAGCCCGCCGCCGCCAACTCCCATGAGAATGGTGTCCACGTTGGGGATCTGGTCCAGGATTTCAAGCCCGATGGTGCCCTGTCCTGCAACAACGTCCACGTTGTCGAAGGGATGAACGAAAACCGCGCCTGTTTCGTTGGCGTAACGCTGCGCTTCCGCCAGCGCTTCATCCACGTTGTGGCCGTGCAGTATGACTTCGGCACCGTGGCTTCGGGTGGCAGCCAACTTGGGAAGGGCCACGCCGAGGGGCATGTAGATGCGGGCATTGATGCCAAGGCTCTTGGCAGCCACCGCCACACCTTGGGCGTGGTTGCCGGCCGAGGCCGCCACCACACCGCGCTTCTTTTCCTCATCCGTCAGCCGGGCCATCCGCACGTAGGCGCCGCGGACCTTGAAGGAACCCGCACGCTGCAGGTTCTCACACTTGAAAAAGACGTTGCCGCCCACGAGGCTGCCCAGCGCACGGGACGACTCCACCGGAGTCTTGGTAATAATGCCCTCGAGCAGCTCCTGCGCCTTGAGGACATCGTCCAGCGTGACGGGCAGGGTTTCGAGGGTATTCACTGACTATTCTCCTTTGTTGGTGTCGGCTTGGGGCCCCTCAACAGAGGTGCTCCCCGAAGCCTTGGTCTTGCCGGCGACGCCTTTGCCGAGGCGGGATTCGGGCCTTGGAAGGTGGACCTCCTTGAAGTTGGCGTCGCCTCCTGGCCCCGCCGAAGCGGCTGCCGGCTGGAGCTCCACACCGCCCAATCCTTCATCATGTTCCCACGTCCGGCCGGCAATGTAGCGAACTGCCGTGTTTACTACGGCGAGCAGCGGGACCGCGAACAGCGCCCCGGGGATGCCTGCCAGGTAGGAACCGGCGGCAACCGAGAGGATCACAGCCACCGGGTGTAGTGCCACCGCCTTGCCCATGACCAGCGGCTGCAGGATGTGGCTTTCCAACTGCTGCACCACCAGAACGATCGCCAGCATGATCAACGCGTTGATGGGCCCGTTGGCAACGAGGGCGAGCAACACAGCGATTGCCCCCGTAACCAAGGCACCGACCACCGGGATGAACGAGCCGATGAATACCAGGACAGCCAAGGGAAGAGCCAGCGGAACCTGAATGATGGCAGCGCCAACGCCAATGCCCACAGCATCCACGAACGCGACGAACATTTGAATCCGCACATAGCTGACCATGGACGTCCAGCCTCGACGCCCGGCGCCATCGGTGGCCCTCCGCGCGCTCTTGGGCAGGAGACGAACCATGAAGGCCCAGATCCTGGGCCCCTCCAGCAGGAAGAAGATGAGGATGAACAGAGCCAGAACAAGACCTGCCGCAAAGTGTCCGGCGGTGCTGCCAAAGGATAGTGCACCACTGAGGATGCTGCTGCTGTTGTTCTGGAGTGCATCGGCGCCGTCGGAAATGTACTGGTCAATCTGGTCCGCGGTCAGGTGCAGCGGGCCATCGGCCAGCCAAGTTTGGATCTGCTGGATGCCCGCCAGTGCTTCCTGCCATAGCGCACCGAAGCCAGTAACAAGTTGCCTGCCCACCAGTGCCAAGGCACCACCGATCACGCCAATGAAACCAAGCACGGTAATGGCGACTGCTCCCCCGGTGGGAAGCTTCCGACTGCGCAGCCATGCCACAACCGGATGCAGCAAACCGGCCAGCAGCGCGGCAACCATCACCGGGATAATGAGGAAGCTGACCTTGCCCAGCAGCCAGACGAGGGCACCGATCATGAGAAGGATCAAGCCTGCCCGCCAGGACCAGGCTGCAGCAATGCGCACCCCGTAGGGGATGTCTTCGGCAATTTGGCGGTCAGAACGTGTTTTGGCGTCCGGTGTTGGCGTCATGAATCCATAATTCCGTAGCCCGGGCCGTATGGGAAACCGGCTCTCACTTCCGAGACAATCCGAGACATTCCGAGGTATTTCCCGGAGCGAGGGCCTACAGGGATGCTGTGATTCCCCAGCGCATGGTGAACGCCTCGCCAGGGGCCAACCAGCGAAGGCCGTCGCCGCTGTTGAACGCGTTGGCCGGGCCGGTCATCGGTTCGATAGCCACGGCTTTGGAGCGGCCAGGGAACGTGTCCGTGACGAAAACGTGGGCGTATTGGCAGCTCTCGTCCTGCTCAAGGCTTACGCTGCGGCCATCCGGTGCGGTGAGCGTGTGGCGCGCCGTCCCGCCGTCGAACGCCAGATCCGTCAGTGCAACATCCACCAACAAGCTGCCCACAGCGGCACCCCCGGAGAAGTCATACGCGCCGTCCACAGGAGCGGTGCTACGTGGGATGAGTCGCTCGTCCGCCACCAGCCGGGTGCCTGCATGGACCGTCAGAACCAGGTCCTCCGGAGCGACATCACCCACACGCAGGTAGGGGTGCGCGCCCAGGACAAAGGGAGCCGTGGCTTGGGAATCGTTGATCAGCGTCTGCGAGACCCGGAGATCCAAGCTCTGATCGAGCTCGTAACGCACCCGATGCCGCACCAGGAACGGGTAGCCGTGTTGCGGGAAGACCGTGGCTTCCAGCGTCACGGAAAACTCGGTTTCGTCCACCAGGGTGTACCCGGTGTTGCGCAACAGGCCGTGGCTGGCGTTGTTGCGTGACGCTTCAGTGATATCGAGTTGTTGCTTTTTTCCTTCCAGGTACCAGACCCCGTCTTCTACCCGGTTGGCCCACGGCGCCAGGGTGATGCCGGTGGCTCCGGGCGAAATTTCGCCGTCTCCATAGCTTTCAGTCAGCTGCACTCCACCCCGGGAGTAAAGCCGCAAACCCGCGGCGAGCTCCGTGATGACGGCGAGCGCGTCGTCCCTCCGGAGCTCGAACTGACGCCCTGTAGCATAGCGGCGGGACTCGGACTGGTGGGGGTTATCGGCAGGCGACGGGGAGGCAGACATGGCAATACCGTACTGCATTAGAGGACGGTTCCCCACCGAGAAATGTTTGCTTTTGTTAGAAACTATGCGTTTTTGGTTGCTTGTGGAATGATTGATGTATGAGCCGCATCACCAGCACCCGCCTCGCAGACAGCCGAGAGCTGATCTACTTCGACGACCCCGGGACTCCGGAACGAACACCGGACTCGTTGGTGGACCACCGCGAGCTTCCAACCCGCGGTGAGCCGGGTGAGGTCCGCTATGACGCCTTGTCGGGTGACTGGGTGGCCGTGGCTGCCCACCGCCAGACGCGTACGCACCTTCCCCCTGCTGATCAGTGCCCCATCTGCCCCACCACAGCTGCGAACCCCTCCGAAATTCCGGCATCGGATTACGACGTCGTGGTATTCGAGAACCGCTTCCCGTCCCTCGGCCCGGCCTTGGGCGACATCCCCCCGATTCCTGCCCCGGGGCACTCCGGCCACAACGTCAAGGGAGCGGCATATGGCCGTTGTGAGGTGGTTGCCTTCACGCCACAGCACACCGGCTCCTTCGCCGAACTGGGCGAAACGCGTGCCCGCACGGTCATTGAAGCGTGGGCCCAGCGGACCGAAGCGTTGAGCGCCCTGCCCGGCATCAAGCAGGTCTTTCCTTTCGAGAACCGCGGCGCGGACATCGGAGTCACCCTGCACCACCCTCACGGCCAGATCTACGCCTACCCCTACGTAACTCCCCGCGCCGCCCAGCTCGGTGCGGTGGCACGGAAGTACTACGACGACGTCGACGCGAAGGAAACGCTCGGGGCCTCACTCCTCAACGCTGAACGCGAGGACGGCAGCCGTATGGTCCTGGAAGCCAAGCATTTCAGTGCCTACGTACCTTTCGCGGCCCGCTGGCCCCTGGAAGTCCACCTCGTTCCGCACCGCAGCGTCCCCGATCTTGCGGCACTCACGGGGGAAGAACGCGATGAGCTTTCGCAGGTCTACTTGGACCTGCTGAAGCGGCTCGACGCCCTCTACCCCACCCCTATGCCGTACATCTCGGCCTGGCACCAGGCCCCGCTGGACCCGGCTCTTCGCCCTGCGGGCCAGTTGCACCTGCAGCTGACCTCACCTCGCCGCGCTGCCGATAAGCTCAAGTATCTGGCCGGCTCCGAGGCCGCCATGGGAGCCTTCATCAACGACACCACCCCCGAGGCGGTGGCGGAGCGGCTACGCAGCGTCGCCGCATCACCTTCGAACAAGACCCTGGAAGGCACACGAGCATGACCACCACCACCGAGACCGGCGTCCTCGCAGCCCGCTTCCAGGAAACGTTCGGCGCAGCTGCCGACGGCGTGTGGCAGGCACCGGGACGCGTCAACCTGATCGGCGAGCACACGGACTACAACGAGGGCTTTGTGCTCCCCTTCGCCATCGATAAAACGGCAAAGGTGGCACTGCGGGTCCGCGACGATTCAAGGGTGCGTATGCTGTCCACCTTTGGCGGGCACGGCGTGGTGGAAGCCGACCTCGCGGACTCGGAACCCGGATCCGGTGAGGGATGGTCCCGCTACCCGCTCGGCGTCGCCTGGGCGCTCAAGGAACGCGGCATCGAGGTGCCCGGCTTTGACCTCCTCCTTGATTCCGATGTTCCTTCCGGAGCCGGCCTCTCTTCATCACACGCGATTGAGTGCGCCGTCATCTCTGCCCTTAACGAATTGACGGGCGCCGGTTTCGCTGCCGAGGACCTGGTCCTCGCAACCCAGCGCGCCGAGAATGTGTTCGTTGGCGCACCCACCGGAATCATGGACCAGTCAGCATCCCTGCGCGGCGCCAAGGGACACGCTGTGTTCCTGGACTGCCGTGACCAGCATGTGGAGTTGGTCCCGTTCGACGCAGAAGCTTCCGGCCTGGTCCTGTTGGTTATCGACACAAAGGTGTCGCACTCGCATGCCGACGGCGGATACGCCTCCCGCCGTGCGTCCTGCGAGTTAGGTGCCGAGATTCTTGGCGTCAAGGCACTGCGCGATGTCGGCGTGGAGCGTTTGGAGGAAGCATCAGGCCTGCTTGACGAAACTACCCTTCGGCGGGTCCGCCATGTGGTCACGGAAAACGATCGGGTCCTCCAGACGGTGGAAGTCCTGGGCACCGAGGGCCCTGCCGCCATCGGAGCATTGCTGGATGCCAGCCACGTTTCGATGCGCGACGATTTTGAGATCTCCTGCCCGGAACTGGACCTTGCCGTGGATACTTCCCGGGCCAACGGCGCTATCGGCGCCCGCATGACGGGCGGTGGTTTTGGCGGTTCCGCCATCGCACTGACCCCGGTTGGCCAGGAGCAACAGGTACGCGACGCCGTCGTGCGTTCCTTCGCGAAGGCGGGCTTCACTGCCCCTGACATCTTCACCGTTACCCCGGCAGCTGGAGCTCTTCGCCTGGCCTGAGGCGACCGGTTTCTCCTGCAAGCGCCCGGCGTCCCACCTGATGCCGGGCGTAAGCTGGGGCCATGACTGAGGCTGTCATCGTAGCTACTGTAAGAAGCCCTATTGGCCGGGCTTTCAAAGGCTCCCTCAAGGACGAACGTCCAGACGACCTGGCAACCGCCATGGTGCAGGCCGCCCTCGCGAAGGTTCCGGGCTTCGATCCCGCAGCGGAGGACGGCCAAGGATTGGACGACATCCTGCTGGGCTGCGCTGAACCCAGTGGCGAGGCCGGATCCAACATGGCACGAGTGGTGGCCGTCCTTGCCGGGCTGGACCGCGTGCCAGCGGCCACTATCAACCGTTTCTGCGCCTCGAGCCTGCAAACCTTGAGGATGGCCTTCCACGCCATCAGATCCGGGGAAGCCCACGCGATTGTCTCCGCGGGAGTGGAGAGTGTGTCCAGGTACCAGAACTGGGCGGGTGCCGGCGAAACGGACTCCTCCAACCACAACCCGCTGTTCGACGCGGCAGCCCAACGTACGGCCTCCCGCGCGGCGTCCAACATCCCTTGGACCGACCCCCGGCTTGGCGGCCGCCTGCCCGACATCTACATCTCCATGGGCCAGACGGCCGAGAACGTTGCCACCAGCTATGGCATCAGCCGGGCCGAGCAGGACGAGTGGGCCGTCCTCAGCCAGAATCGTGCCGAAGCCGCGATCGACGCAGGGTTTTACGCCCGGGACATCACGCCCTACACACGCAAGGACGGCACCGTCGTGGAGCGGGACGACTCCCCCCGCGCGGGTGTGACCCTCGAAGCTGTATCCGCCCTGCAACCGGTCTTCCGTTCAGAAGGGACCGTCACAGCCGGCAACGCATGCCCGCTCAACGACGGCGCCGCGGCGGTAGTGGTCATGAGTGACTCACTTGCGCGCGAACTGGGCCTGCAGCCGCTCGCGCGGGTGGTTTCAACCGCCGTCAGCGCCCTCTCTCCCGAGCTCATGGGCATGGGGCCCGTGGAATCCACGCGACGGGCCCTCGGGTTAGCTGGCCTGACCATGGATGACATTGATCTGGTGGAGCTCAACGAAGCTTTCGCTGTGCAGGTGGTGGCGAGCGCCCGTGAGTTGGGTATTGACCCCGCAAAGCTCAACGTCCATGGTGGTGCCATTGCCCTGGGCCATCCCTTCGGCATGACCGGCGCCCGGATGACAAGCACGCTCCTCAACGGCCTCAAGGAACGAGACGGAACTTTGGGGCTTGCCACCTTGTGCGTCGGTGGCGGTCAAGGGATGGCGGTTGTTTTCGAACGACTGACCTAGTCAGAAACGCAAACATGCCGGGACGCAAAAATGCCCCCGAAACTCGGGGGCATTTCGCGTTGGAGCTGTTGTAACTAGTCGTCGCCTCGCAGGATCGCCAAAAGGCGGATGATTTCGACGTAGAGCCAAACCAGCGTGACCGTCAGGCCGAACGCGGCAACCCAGGAGTAACGCTCCGGGGCGCCTGCGCGGACGCCTTCTTCGATGCTGGTGAAGTCCATGATCAGCGAGAACGCTGCCAGGCCGATGGCCAGGATGCCGATGAAGACACCCAGCGGGATGCCGAAGATCTCGAAGCTTGTGCGGAGGCCGAAGGGCTCCTGCACAGCGCCGGTCCACATCATCACCATGTTGATCAGAGCGAAGACCGCGTAACCGATGGTGGCGATCATGAAGAAGCGCACCATCTTGGGGGTGGCGCGGACCTTGCCGCTCTTGAAGAGCACCAGGGTGACGCCGAAGACTGCCAGCGTACCGATGACGGCCTGGAGGCCGACGCCGGGGTACATGCCGTCCAGGATGCGGGTAAGGCCACCGAGGAACAGGCCCTCAAGGCCGGCGTAGGCAAGGATCAGTGCCGGTGAAGGCTGCTTCTTGAACGTGTTCACCAACGCCAGGACGAATCCACCCAGTGCACCAACGATCATGAGCATGGTGGAGAGAGCGGGCGCCACGAAGAGTGTGACGCCGGCGCCGAGGATGAGAACCACGAGGCAGGCGACAGTCTTCATGATGACGTCGTCATAGGTCATGCGGCCAGTGTCGGCAGGGCCTGCAGCGGGCTGGTTGTACATCTGCTGCAGCTGTTCATTGGTCATGTTCTGCTGCTGGGCAGACCATGCTGCATGGCCGTCCATGACCTGGCTCGGTGCACGGCCGGGTGCCTGGTTGAACTGCTGGCCGTACGGGTTCTGCGGTACAGGCGGGGCCTGCTTTGCTCCACGGAAATTCTTTCCGTTGAAGACTGGGTTTCCGCCAAGTGCCATTGCGGGTGTCCTCCTGAAAAAGGGCTAGTGATAGTTCACGGTACCAAGTACTACGCGCGCGTGGCAGGGAAAGTTCCCTTGGTCACGCAGACGAAACTCAACCGTGACAAGAAATTGGAAGACTGTCGCCCTGGGAACGTTTAGTAGCACCCTTAAACAACAAAGGTTTACTTAAGGATTGCTACATCACTAGTTGCCTATAGCTTCACAGTTGTTATCCGATCGCGATCTTCGCACCCCCGAACTGGGCATTTATTATCTCCACCGGACGGTAACATAGGCCACACATGGGTGACTTAGATCACAAACGAGGCAGCTAGGCAAGAACTGTTCACAAGCCCCATGACCGTTCGCACCGGCTGCAAAGGCGCAGCCGGGACCACCCCCACTGTGGAGGTTTCCATTTTGAGAAGCACACTGCGCGACCCGTCCATGAGACGGTCCAAAGGACTGCAGAGAGTTGTGGGGGCGCTGTTCGCAGCCCTCATCACCGCTCTGTTGATCGCCGCCCCTTCGGCACAGGCAACCACCCCCTCGCCTTCGCCGTCCCCGACGACTTTCCAGAACAACATCAGCGGGTTCCTCCGCGATGATGCCCGGGCTCCCATACCCGGCGTCAAGATCAAAGCCACGGGCAACGGGTTTGAGGGTGAAGCCACCTCCGGAGCCAACGGAGCCTGGACCATCGGCGTTCCCGTCCAAGGCACCTACACCATTGAGCTGGACACCTCCACCTTGCCGGAGGGCATCGCACTGGCCGAGGGCCAGGACAATCCCCGCGATGTCACGTTCAGCCAGACGTCCAACTTGTCGGTGATCTTTGCCTTCGGCGAGGGCATCGTGGTCCAGCAACAGGACTTCGGCCAAAACCTCCTCAACCGCCTCGTCGCGGGCCTGAGCTTCGGCCTCCTCCTTGCACTCGCCTCGGTCGGCCTCTCCCTGATCTTCGGAACCACCGGCCTGACCAACTTCGCCCACGGTGAGATGGTGACGCTGGGCGCAGTACTGGTGTTTATGTTCAACGCCTTTGGGTTCCCCTTCTGGCTGGCCATCCTGCTTGCCCTGGTGGGCGGCGGTCTCTTCGGCTACGTCCAGGACGCAGGGCTCTGGCGGCCGTTGAGGAAACGTGGCTCAGGCTTGGTCCCCATGATGATCGTCAGCATCGGTCTCGCGTTGGCCATCCGCTACGTCATCCAGTTCTTCTTCGGCGGTGCAACGCAGCAGCTGCCCGGCGCCCAGAGTGCCGAGATCCAGATCGGCCCTGTTTCGATCTCCCCGAACAACCTGTGGTCCCTGATCATCAGTGCGGTGGTCATCGCCCTGATCGGCATCGTCCTGCTGAAGACCCGTCTCGGCAAGGCAACCCGTGCAGTAGCCGACAATCCCGCGCTGGCAGCCGCCTCCGGCATCGACGTCGACTCCGTTATCCGCATTGTGTGGATCGTCGGCGGCGTCCTCGCCTCCCTCGGTGGCATCCTGTGGGCGTACTACCGCCCTGGCGTCACCTTCGACATGGGCTCGCAAATCCTGTTGCTCATCTTCGCCGGCGTGACGCTGGGTGGTTTGGGAACCGTCTTCGGCGCCCTGATCGGCTCAATCGTCGTCGGCATCTTCGTGGAACTGACCACAGTGTTCGGCCTCCCCGCCGACCTCAAGTACGTCGGTGCCCTGTTCATCATGATTGTTGTTCTTCTGTTCCGACCGCAGGGTATCCTCGGCCGGCGTGAGCGTGTGGGTTAGGAGCGGGCCATGGACTTCGGATTTATTTTCTCCAGCGCCCTTGGCGAACTGTTCAGCCCGACGACGGCGGCCTACGCACTTGCCGCTTTGGGCCTCGCGGTGCACTTCGGCTACTCAGGCCTGCTGAACTTCGGCCAGGCCGGCTTCATGGCTGTGGGTGCCTACGGTTTCGCAATCTCTACCTTGAGTTTCGACGCCCCGTTCTTCCTTGCACTGATCATCTCTATTCTTTGCTCGGTGATCTTCGCGTTCATCCTGGGTATTCCTACGCTGCGGCTTCGTGCCGACTACCTGGCTATCGTCACCATCGCCGCCGCCGAAATTGTGCGGTACGTGGTCACTACCAACCAGCTCACCAGCGTCACAGGCTCCGCCAACGGCCTGGCAGCGTTCGAAAACACCTTCTATGCCATGAACCCCTTCCCTGAAGGGTCCTACATGGGCATGAACAACCGCGACTTCTTTATCCGCGTCGTCGGATGGGGCCTGGTCATCGTTTGCTGCCTCTTGGTGTGGCTCCTGATGCGCAGCCCCTGGGGCCGCGTCCTGAAGGGCATCCGCGAAGACGAGAACGCTGTCCGCTCGCTCGGCAAGAACGTTTACGCCTACAAGATGCAGGCGCTGGTCATTGGTGGCGTGCTCGGCGCCTTGGCGGGCATGATCTTCACCCTCCCCCGCGGCGCCGTCCAGCCGTCCAACTACGGCACAGAGCTCACGTTCTTCCTGTGGACCTGCCTCCTGCTCGGCGGCATGGCCACGGTCCTGGGGCCCGTCATCGGAGCCATGATCTTCTGGGTGGTACTCTCACTGACCCAGAGCCTGCTCTACGGCCTCATCGAATCAGGGGCAGTCACCTGGCTGACCACCGTCCAGGCAGGCCAGCTGCGCTACATCCTGGTAGGCGTTGCACTGATGCTCCTGATGATCTTCCGCCCGCAAGGCGTCTTCGGCAATAAGAAGGAGCTTGCTTTCGCATGAGTGAGACCAACGAACGCAACACCGAAAATATCGACTACATGACCGATTCGCGGCCCATCGCCGTCGGGGAGAATACCCCCGGCTGCAAGAAGCGCGATCCCATTGTGGTGGCAGAGGATGTCACACGTTCCTTTGGCGGCATTAACGCAGTGGACGTGGAATACCTGGAGATCCCCCGACACAAGATCACCGCCTTGATCGGGCCCAACGGAGCTGGCAAGACCACCTTGTTCAACCTGCTCACGGGCTTTGACACCCCCAACACGGGCAAGTGGCAGTTTGAAGGCAACAGCCTGGCCGGCGTCTCGTCGTACAAGGTTGCCCGTATGGGCATGGTCCGCACGTTCCAGCTGACCAAAGTGATGGGCAAGCTGACCGTCATGGAAAACATGCGCCTTGGTGCTGCAGACCAGCCCGGCGAACGGCTGTCCAGGGCCCTGTTCAAAGGCATGTGGGGAGGTCGCGAAAAGGAAATCACGGCCCAAGCCGACTTGCTGTTGGAGAAGTTCAAGCTGGATACCAAGAAGGACGACTACGCAGCGTCCCTCTCCGGTGGTCAGCGCAAGCTCCTGGAGATGGCACGCTCCCTGATGGTGAAGCCCAAGCTGGTGATGCTGGATGAGCCCATGGCCGGTGTGAACCCGGCATTGACACAGTCTCTGCTGGACCACATCAAGAACCTCAAGGCGGAGGGCATGACTGTGCTCTTCGTGGAGCACGACATGAACATGGTCCGCCACATTGCTGACTGGGTTGTGGTCATGGCCGAAGGCAAGGTAGTTGCCGAAGGACCTCCGGGCGAAGTCATGAAGAACCCCGCCGTCATCGACGCCTACCTTGGTGCCCACCACGATGTGGACCTTGGCGATGCTGAAGGCATCAAGGTGCTCGAGGCAGAACTCGAAGCTGACGAAGAGTCCGTAGTGGGAACTGAAGACGCCGGCATCCTGTCCGAGATCGAAGAAACCAAGAAGGAGGACGGGAAATGAGCAGCAGCACCAGCGCAATGCCCGCCTCGGCTGCAACGCCGGCCAGTGATTCCGTGGTCAAGGTTACTAACCTCGTGGCTGGCTACATTCCTGGCGTCAACATCCTCAATGGCTGCAGCATAGAGGCCCGCAAGGGTGAGTTGATAGGCATTATCGGCCCCAACGGCGCCGGCAAATCCACGCTCCTGAAGGCCATGTTCGGCCTGGTGAAGGTCCACTCCGGCACAGTGGTGGTTCGTGGCCAGGACCTCACGGGGTTGAAGGCCAACAAGCTGGTCACCCAGGGTGTGGGCTTCGTCCCGCAGACGAACAATGTCTTCGCCACACTGACCATTGAAGAGAATCTCCAAATGGGCATGTTCCAGCGGCCCAAGGACTTCTCCGAACGCTTCGATTTTGTCACCAGCCTCTTCCCGGAGTTGGGAAAGCGGCGTGCCCAGCGCGCGGGGTCCCTGTCCGGCGGCGAACGCCAGATGGTGGCCATGGGCAGGGCACTCATGATGGACCCGGCTGTGCTGCTGCTCGACGAGCCGTCGGCAGGCCTCTCCCCCGTCAAACAGGACGAGACCTTCCTCCGTGTCCATGAGATCAACCGCGCCGGAGTCTCGGTGATCATGGTGGAACAGAACGCCCGCCGTTGCCTGCAGATCTGCGACCGCGGCTATGTCCTGGACCAGGGCAAGGATGCGTACACCGGTACAGGCCGCGAGCTCATGAAGGACCCCAAGGTCATCCAGCTCTACCTGGGTACCTTGGCCGACGAGGTTTAATCGCCCCACACCCAAAGGACGGGCAAAGGAGGGCTCCGGAATATCCCGGGCCCTCCTTTTGCTTGCGACGGCTCCGGACCTCCCGCTCGTTGCGAGGCCCGCTCTGCGCCCCAAAAACACCCCTAAGCACGCACACCAGGCCCCACAACACGAGCCCACCATCCACATAGTCGGTGCGGCTATCACCTTCTTTGAACGGCGACACATAGTGACACGCCGAGGAATGCGGCGCGTCGGACGGGCTGCAGATTCAAAGTGGGTGGATGCCGCACGCCCCGCTCGTTGCGAGGCCCGCTCTGCGCCCCAGACACATCCCTAAGCACGCAGAGCGGGCCCCACAACACCGCTCACAGGGCCAGCAAGCGTTAACGCCCAACGGGTCCCCTTCCTTGTGAGGAAGGGGACCCGTTGCTAACTGCGGTCTAGTTGGCGTTCAGCTTAGAGCTTGCCGAACTCTTCGCGGACCGGCTTGTAGGTGTTGTCGTCCTGGTATTCGTAGATACCGATGTATGCCTCGGTGGGGTCGCCGGCATCGGAGAACGTTACCGGACCGGACTGGCCGTCGTAGTCGATGTCCTTGCCCTCGCGGAGCAGGGTGACGCATGACGGGAAGTCTGTGCACTTCTCGCCGCCTTCAGAGACTTCCTTGAGCTTGGCCGCGATGTCCGTGCCCTTGGTGCTCTTGGCTGCCTCAGATGCCAGCGCAATCAGGTTCACGGCGTCGTAGGACTCTCCTGCGTAGCTGTAATCCTTCAGGGCGGGATCGATCGCGAGGAGCTTCTGCTTGAAGGCGTCCTTGGCGAACGTACCGGGGATGGTTCCCTGTGCGCCCTTCATGGTGCCTGCCTGGAAGTCCTTGCTGTAGTCCGAGGTGTTGCCGTCAACCATGAACAGCTGCGTGGGCTTGACGCCCTTGCCGGTCATGAGGGGCACGATGCTCTTGGCCTGGTCGAAGGTGATCAATGCGATCGCATCCGGCTTGGCTGCGAGGACCTTGTCCACTTGGCTGCTGAACTGCGAATCACCTTCGTTGAAGAGTTCTTCTGCAACAACCTTGCCGCCGGCTGCCTCGAAGGCTTCCTTGACGTTCTTCTGCAGGCCGGTTCCGTAGGCGTCGTTGAGAACGATCATGCCAACAGTCTGGGCGCCACAGGTAGCCATGTAGTTACCGAGGACCTTGCCCTGCAGGACGTCGGACGGTGCCGTGCGCCAGTAGAGGCCCTTGTCGTCCCAGGTGGTGAAGTCAGGTGAGGTGTTCGCCGGGGAGAAGTGGATGACGCCAGCGCCGGTGATCTGGTTAATGACCGTCTTGGAAACGCCGGACGAGGCCGCACCGATTACTGCGCTCACACCCTGGCCCAGCAATGCTGTGGTGGACTGCGTGGCGATGTCGGTCTTGGTGTCACCGGAGTCGCGGTGGGTTACTTCCACCGGGGCACCCAAAACGCCACCGGCGTCGTTGACTTCCTTGACGCCGAGGTTGACACCGGCAATTTCAGGCGGGCCGAGGAACGCCAGCGACCCCGTTGTCGGCAGGAGCGATCCAAGCTTAAGCGGCGTAGCCGTGGTGGTGGTCGAGGGAGGTACAGGTCCCGTGTTGGTGGCAGCCTGGCTGTTGCCAGCTCCCGCCCCGCCGCTCGGTGCCGGGCAGGCGATACCTGCCGCGGCGGCGGATTGAGACCCAGTCTGGGTAGGTGTCGAAGACCCACCACAAGCTGTGGCCAAGAGAGCGACCCCAATGCCAAGCGCGGTTAGCTTGGCGGCTCGGGGCGCCGCTGGGGAAAGATCAAACATTCGTTGTCTCCTCGATCGAAAGGTGCGAACTGCCTTTGATGCGATTACTCAGGTGTTCCTGATTAAGACTCAAACTAGTGCAATTGCCCCGGGAACATAAGTGATTCAGGTCACATCCCTATAACACTCGTTGCCTGTGGGGAATCTACGAGCTTGCTGGGAAAAGTCACTGAAGAGGAGAACCGTGCACACGAAGCGAGAAAGAGCTCTCACCTTGCGTCTGTGCCCCAGGTGGGACTCGAACCCACAACACGCGGATTTTAAGTCCGCTGCCTCTGCCAATTGGGCTACTGGGGCGCCCGGACCATGGTATCCCAGCTAGAGCCGGTTGAATGGCGCGGCGTAGCGAAAGGTGCCCCGGACGCCGTCGGGCCATTCCGGTAGGGGTAGAAGCTGGAAGTGCTCGCCCCACATCGCCTCAGGCGGTTCAACGCCCATGGAGGTGGCTGGCACATAGCCGAAACGCGGATAGTAGAGCGGGCTGCCGAGCAAGGCGATTCCGGGTTCCCCGAGTGCCGTGGCACGAGCCGCCGTCTCGCGCATCAACGCCGAACCAACCCCGCGCCGCTGGAAGGGCGGAAGCACGCCTATGGGACCCAAACCCAGCAGTTCGAGCTCTCCGACCCAGGCCCGCGTGCTGATGGCGTGACCCACGATTTCACCGCCCATTTCCGCCACGATGCTGAGTTCCGGGACGTACTCGCTGCACTCAAAAAGCTCGCGCAAGAGCCCCACTTCAATCGGCGTGCCGTCAACGGGTTCACCCGTCACCGGGGAGACAGAAAACGCCCGTGCAGTCAGTTCCAGAATCTCGGCCCGGTCCTCGGGCCGCTCCGAACGCAGGACCACGCCGCGGGCAAGAAGCCGCAGCACGTCCATGGCCCGGCTGGCGTCCTCCGACGGCACCAGCAGGTGATCGTGATGGAAACCGGCCAGGACGTTGCAACTGATCCCTGCGTGCGTCAGCGCAGCACTGACAGCAGCAGTGAGCCCCACGGCTTCGAGGGCCGAATGGACCTGGAGCGTGATCCATGTGGCCACGAAATCGTAGCTAAGTCCCAAAGAATCGGCTTCGTCGCGGTGAAGGACCACCGTTAGGCCTTCGGCCTCGCGAACTGCCGCTTCGATGCCACCTTCCAAAGGCCGGCCGTGCGGCCAAAGAGCGTAAACGTAGTCGCCATCGCGGGCTACGGGATGAAGCGACTCCAGGAGCGTCTTCAGATCAGTTTCGCCGGACATGGCAACAGTCTAGGGGCAGCTTTGGCGCGCCCGCCCAGGCGACGCCGTTAAACGCCGACGGCGACCATCCCCCGCAAGGGGACGGCCGCCGTCGAGCGTGTACTACTTGGCGTCAGCAGTTACCGGAGTCTTGACTTCCTCGGCAACCGGCTTGGTTTCCACCGGTGCCGGAGCTGCAGCAGGCTTGGGAGCCGGCGTCGCTGCGGCCACGAAGGCACCGCGCGGGTTGTCCAGGTCCATCAGCGGCGTGGTGTCGCGGCCGGCGAAGAAGGCCAGGATCCAGCCGAGGATCACGCGGAACTTGCGTTCCACCGTAGGCATCGCCATGCCGTGGTAACCACGGTGGGCCAGCCAGGCGAGGCCGCCCTTGAGGCCGATGCGGCCGAGCAGGTTGATGTTTGCAACACCCTTCCACTCGCCGAAACCGGCTACAGCACCGAGGTTCTTGTGCTTGTAGTCGTGCAGCGGCTTGTCCCAGCGGGAGGCCCAGAGGTTCTTAGCGAGCTTCTTGGCCTGGCGCAGGGCGTGCTGGGCGTTGGGGACGCAGGTGCCGTCCGGCAGGCCCTTGCCCGTGAGGTCCGGAACAGCGGCGATGTCGCCGGCTGCCCAGGCGTTCTCCACGATGCCTTCGTCGCCTGCGATGCGCAGGTCAGGCAGGACGCGAACGCGGCCTCGCGGTTCCAGCGGGAAGTCGGTGGAGCGGATCATCGGGTTGGCCTGCACGCCGGCAGCCCATACCAGGGTGTCTGCTTCAACTTCACCGGCGGGGGTCTTGTCCGGGAGGTTGATCAGCTTGAGGTTGCCCTCGGCACTGTCAAGGGAAGTGTTCAGGAGTACTTCGATGCCGCGGCTGCGGAGGTGCTCCACAACCCACTCGGCCTGCGAGGCGGTGACCTCGGGCATGATGCGGCCCATGGCTTCAACCAGGATGAAGCGGACTTCTTCCTGGCGGATGCGGGGGTTGTTGCGCACAGCAGCGCGGGCGAGGTCTTCCATTTCGGTGAGGCATTCGATGCCGGCAAAGCCGCCACCCACCACAACGAAGGTCAGCGCCTTGGCACGCTCTGCGGGGTCAGTCATGGTGGAAGCTGATTCGATGCGCTCCAGCACCTTGTTGCGAAGTGCAACGGCTTCCTCGATGGTCTTCAGGCCGATGCCCTTGTCCGCGAGTCCCTTGATGGGGAACGTGCGGGTGATGGCGCCGGCTGCGATCACGACGTCGAAGTACGGGATCTCGAAGTTCTCGCCGCCGTCGGACGGGGCGATAACCGCGGTCCGGTTGGCGTGGTCGATGCTGGTGACGCGGCCCTGGATGAGCTCAGTCTGCTTGAGGTGCTGACGGTGGGAGACGACGGCGTGGCGTGCCTCGATGTTGCCACCGGCTACTTCCGGGAGGAAGGGCTGGTAGGTCATGTACGGCAGTGGATCAACGACGGTGACGATTCCGCCTGCGTTCGCGATCTTCTTCTGCAGTTTGAGTGCTACGTACAGGCCGACGTAGCCGCCGCCGACGACGAGAACCCGGGGACGGTCAATGAGCTCTGGGGTGGTTGCCATGAGTCCAGAGTACAGTACTTTGTGAAAATCTTCACTAACTACTTCCGGGCAGGCGGATCCACCTTCAAAAGGGCGCCTGTTTCGGCCTCCTCAGTAGCTACTGGCGGGTTCCGTAGGACCCTTCGCAGCTGGACCGCTGCACCTGCAACGAGAACAATGAACAACGCTCCAAAACCCAGAACGACGGCGGCAGGAAGGGCTTCGTCCACGGTGGCCGGCGTCTTCGCGACAGGGACAGTCGGATCGGCAAGCGTCGGAGCGGCGCTGGTAGGACTCGCCACGGGCGCTTGTGAGGGTTCGCTGAAGACGCCGCGGCGGTGGACGCGGATCCAGTCCGCGATGGAACCCAGCGGGTTGGTGCTGGTGGTGGGTACGTCGCTCTTGAGCGCGGCCTCAGCGTTGAGGATGCCATACCCATAGAGGGGGTCCTTGCCCGGGGCGCCGGCATCCTTGGCAGTGCTGACGATCCTGTTGATGACCTGGGTAGCGCTCATTTCCGGCCACTTGGAACGGATCAGTGCCGCCACACCTGAAACGATGGGTGCCGCACCGGAGGTTCCTGCCCACTCGGCATACGAACCACCGGGAATGCCGCCCACCAGTTTCTCCGCCGGAGCTGCTACTCCAATACTGATGCCCTGGGACGATGAGTCGACGCTGGCGCGTCCCTCGCCATCCAACCCGGCTACAGTGAGGACGCCGGGAATAGTTGCCGGGGCACCAACCTGCACGTTGCCACCCACCCGGTTTCCCGCTGCGGCAACAATCACCACATCCTTTTGCTCCGCGTACAGGAACGCTGCGTCCCAGCTCTGCGGCCAATCCGGCGAAGTACTGCCGAGGGAAATGTTGATGACCTTGGCACCGTTGTCCACCGCCCAGCGCACGGCTTCAGGTATTTGCTCCTGGTCCGTCTTGCCGCCCGGGTTGGGCGAACCGAGCCACGTTGAGATGGCGAGAATCTCCGCTTCGGGCGCCACGCCCGTGATCCCATCCGGTCCCCCGGCGGGCGGGGTGGTGGGTGGCGGTGGAGGTGCGGCCGGCTTTGGCGCTGCTGACCCTGACGCCGATGGCGATGGCGAGGGGGTGGGCGTGGTGTGGCCGCGCCCGGCGAGCATGGTTGCCACCAGGGTGCCGTGTTCGGTCTTGGCGCCGATACTCTTTTGTCCATTCGGAGCCCCGGCGCCGGAGACATCCGTCCCACCGACCACGACGCCCTTGAGGTCAGGGTGGCTCCCGTCAATACCGCTATCGATGATCGCGACCTTGACGCCGGCACCCTTGGACACCTGCCAGGCGTTGGTGACACCCGATTCCTTGAGCCAGTACTCCTTGTCGCGCCAAGCATCCGCGTTGGCTGCCGGCGCGGACAACAGCGCACCTGCAAGCGCCCCGCCGGCCAATGTGGTGGCAAGCGCAGCGGACAGGGTGCGTCGGTGCCGCAACGTCATTCGCCGTCCCGGATACTCAGGGCGATGCCGTCAAGAATGTCGTGTTCGCTGGAAACAGCCGCGCGAATGGTTCCGTTGCTGACCGTTTCCATCCGTGCCAGAATGCGGTGCCAAACCAAAGCTCCCGCTCCGATCACATCTACGCGTCCCGGGTGCATATAGGGAAGGGCAGCACGTTCTTCGCGCGTCATTTCCAGCAGGCTGGTGCATGCGTCGGTGATGGTTTCGACATCCAGCGAAGCACCGTGGATTCGGCCCGGCTCATATTCGCTCAGGCCCAATGCGTGCGCGGTGATGGTGGTGATGGAACCAGCCACCCCAACCACCGCTGTGGCGCGGCCGAGCGGTACCGTCCGAGCGGCAAGATCAAGTGCGGCATCGACGTCGGCCTCTGCTGCGGTGATTTGCGCAGCCGTGGGCGGGTCGCTGCGAAGGTGACGTTCAGTCAACCGCACGCACCCAATGTCCACCGAGCGCGCTGCGATAACGCCGCTGGAGTCGCCCAGCACGAATTCGGTACTCCCACCGCCCAGGTCCACCACTAGGATGGCGTCCTCCCCCGTGGCCGGCAGGACGCTGCTGGCTCCCGCGAAGGACAACGCAGCTTCCTCGTCACCGGAAATGACCTCTGGCCGTACGCCCAGGAGATCCCGGATGCCGTCCACAAAGACCTGGCGGTTACTGGCATCACGAGTTGCCGACGTAGCGGCGAAACGGACTCGTTCGGCACCGTGTTCCTGGATGAGCCGGGCGTAGTCCCGCGTAGCAGCAAAGGTGCGCTCCAAGGCCTCCGGAGCCAGCTCGCCCGTGGCATCGACGCCCTGGCCCAGCCGCACCACGCGCATTTCACGCACGACGTCGGTCAGCGGACCCTGCGCGTCCGGTAGTCCATCTGAGACATCAGCGATAAGCAGCCGGATGGAGTTGGTTCCGCAGTCAATGGCAGCCACGCGGCTCATGCGGTGCCTTCCTGCTCGTCAAGGGATTCAATCTTGGACTTCCGCACCGGCGCGGGACGCCCCACGATGTCAGGCAGCCCCTGCGGACCATGGCGGCTCAAATCCCGTGAAGGAGCCTCGCCGGCTGTGTCCCAGGCGCCGTCACAATAGCAACGGTCCTTGGTCCACCACTCCGTGATGGCATCCAGCGCCTCGTCCCCCAGCGGATTGACGCCCGGGCCGGCAGCCAACGAATGACCCACCAGGACATGCAGGCACTTCACGCGGGTGGGCATACCGCCAGCAGAGATACCGTCGATCTCGGGGACTGCCCCGGTGCCGGAGCGATCAGCGATCTGGTTGCGCGCCTGCAGATAGGCATCGTGGGCCCCGTGGTAGGCGCCGGCCAACTCCTGGTCAGCGGTCAGTCGCTCGTTCATCTCGTTCATGAGCCCGCCCGCTTCAAGGCGCGACACCGCGGAAGTGATGACGGGGTGGGTCAGGTAGAACGTGGTGGGAAACGGTGTTCCGTTGCTGAGCCGGGGAGCTGTCGCTGCCACCAAGGGGTTGCCGCAGACGCACCTCGCCGGGATTTCCACGACATCCCGGACCGGCCTGCCCAGCTGTCGGCTGAGTACCTCAAGATCGTGTGCTGATGGCTGGCGGGATTCCTGCGGCACGGCTGCCGTGTTCTCTTCCACTTGCGCTGCCAACCTTCCTGCCCCTTTTGTCGCGTCCCATGCGGACACGACGGCGGCGGGCACCGCGTCTAGTCAGTTGCCGATCGTCTGATTGACTCCCAGAGAGCATCCACCCAGGGCAGATTCTCCGGGTTTGCCGACGATCCGGAGCCGGTGCGGCCACCCGGTGTGCCGGCGGCTTCTTCTCCCCCAAACACCCAGTAACCTGTTTCACCCGGCATAACCATGTTAATGCGGTCGCGGGCCTGCTGTTTCACGTAGTTGGGGTCCTGCCACCGGGAGAGCTGTTTGTTCAGCTCGGTTTGCTCCGCTTTCCGGCTGGCAATTTCTGCTTCCAGTGCGGAGATTTCGGCGCGTTTCTCCAGGAAAATCTTCACGGTGGGGGCCAGCAGGATAGTGATGGCAATCATCACCACGGCCAGTGCGAGCATCCTCCCGGAGAACGCCTTGGCCGGCACGGGATCCAGCTCACCGTCATCCTTCGCCCCGGGCCATGGTTTTTCCTTGCCCTTGTCCGCAGCCTTCGTGGAAGTGCCTGCCGGCTTGCTCTCCTTGCCCGCCTTGGTACTGGTGGGCGTCTTGCTGTTGCCAGGGGCTTTGGCGCCAACCGCCGCCGTCGATGTCTTTGACGAAGCCCGCGGCCCGCCGAACTCGGCTTTAATGACGTCGGCGCCCTCGGAACCTGAGCCTTCAGACACCTTGCCGGCAGCGCCGCCTGCGCCGGCCGGACGGGCACCACTAGACGGACGGGCACCACTTGACGGGCGACCAAGGGCGTCGGCCCTGGGTACCTTTGGACGACGGGTGGCCATGACACTCCTGTAATGCCCGGTGCTTGCCTGGCGGGTTGCTGCGCTTGCTGTTGCTGACCTGGCCTGTGGTGAACAGAACCGGAGTTAAACAGAACCGGCGGCCATGGTCTTTCCACCATAGCCACCGGTTACGTGTTTTCGCTGAAGGCTAGCCCTTGAAACGCGGGAACGCGCTGCGGCCGGCGTAGCGTGCGGCGTCGTCGAGTTCTTCTTCGATGCGCAGCAGCTGGTTGTACTTGGCAACGCGCTCGGAGCGGGCCGGGGCACCGGTCTTGATCTGGCCCGCGTTGGTGGCAACGGCGATGTCAGCAATAGTGGTGTCCTCGGTTTCGCCGGAGCGGTGCGAGGTAATGGTGGTGTAACCGGAGCGCTGAGCCAGGGAAACGGCGTCGAGCGTCTCGGTCAGGGAACCGATCTGGTTGACCTTGACCAGCAGGGAGTTGGCCGTGGCCGTCTCGATGCCCTGCTGCAGGCGGACCGGGTTGGTGACGAAGAGGTCGTCGCCAACAAGCTGGACTTTGTCACCAATGGTGTCGGTGAGGGTCTTCCAGCCTTCCCAGTCGTTTTCGTCCAGCGGGTCTTCAATGGAAACCAGCGGGTAGTCGGCAACGAGCTCAGCGTAATAGGCGCTCATCTCGGTGGCAGTAAGTGCCTTGCCTTCGAACTGGTAAGCACCGTCCTTGTAGAACTCGGAAGACGCAACGTCCAAGGCAAGTGCGATGTCCGTGCCCGGGGTGTAGCCGGCGTTCTTGATGGCTTCCTGGATCAGGTCCAGTGCAGCGCGGTTGGACGGCAGGTTGGGGGCAAAGCCACCCTCGTCGCCGAGGCCGGTGGAGAGGCCCTTTTCCTGCAGGACAGCCTTGAGGTTGTGGTAAACCTCAACGCCCCAGCGCAGGCCTTCGGAGAAGGTCTCGGCACCGATCGGGGCAATCATAAATTCCTGGATGTCAACATCGGAGTCGGCGTGCGAGCCACCGTTGAGGATGTTCATCAGCGGAACGGGCAGGACGTGGGCGTTCGGGCCGCCCAGGTACTTGTACAGCGGCAGGTCAGCAGAAGCAGCAGCTGCGTTGGCCACGGCCAGGGAAACACCCAGGATGGCGTTGGCGCCGAGCTTGCCCTTGTTGGGCGTACCGTCCAGGTCGATCATGGCCTGGTCGATGCTGCGCTGGTCAGTGGCGTCGAAACCAATCAGGGCCGGGGAGATCTCGTCGATGACGGCGTCAACGGCCTTCTGGACACCCTTACCGAGGTAACGGCCCTTGTCGCCGTCGCGAAGCTCAACGGCTTCGTGCTCGCCGGTGGAGGCACCGGAGGGAACTGCTGCGCGGCCGATCTGGCCGTCGGAGAGCAGGACCTCAACTTCTACGGTCGGGTTTCCGCGGGAATCAAGGATCTCGCGTGCGTGGATGGCATCGATAAGCGCCATGGATGTGCTCCTTATGGGCGAATTACAGGAATGTGGAGGGAAATTCTCAACGTCCTCGTCGCTACTAGCGTAGTCGAGAGTGGCTTACGTTACGGCACAGCTTCCAACTGCTCACGTCATGAAGGCTGCGCCTGGTTGTTCTGAAACGATCGAACTGCGGCACGGAGGGCCCGTTCGGCGTCGAGTCCTTGCTCCCGGGCGCCCGCGACGACGGCGAGCAGCAGCTCCCCCAGCGCCTCTTCCGAGGCCGGGATGACAGGAAGTCCGACGGCGGCCAGTCGGCTTTGGGCGTCAACGGGCATGTCGGCGCGAACTGCCCGGTCGATGGACTTCTGCGCTCCTGCCAACGCCGGCAGATGGGGCGGAATCCCCTCGAAGGGGTCTTTCCGCTCCGGCTTCTCCGCGCGTTTGGCGGCGTCCCATTTGACGATGATTTCCTCGACGCTGGCCGGGAAACTCTCCTGCAGGGAACCGTCGGCTTTGAAGACGTGCTGGTTTCGTCGGACCATCTTGGCATTGATGCTGCGCGCCACGTCCCCGAAATCAAAGCTGCCGCGCTCCTCGGCGAGCCGGGCATGAAGCACTACTTGAAGCAGCACATCGCCCAGCTCGCCGCGGAGCTCTTCATCAACAGCACCGGCTTCGATCGAATCAACCACTTCGTAGGCTTCCTCGATCAGGTACTCCACCAGCGACTCGTGGGTCAGGGCGCCCATCCACGGGCAGTGCTCCCGCAAGGCAGCAATTGTCCCCAGCAGCTCCCCGACCTCGCAAGCTCGGCCAGGGACCCCGGCTGCTGTGGGCCCATGCAGCTCCGGGAGGCTGGAATCGTTAGCCGAGGTTGGCGTAGGCATCGTTGATGTACTCAACCAAGGCTTCACGCTCGTCCAGCGGCAGGAACGCTGCCTCGGCCGCGTTGAGCGTCAGCTCGAGCAGATCATCGAGGTCGTAGTCGAAGGTCTCCACCAGGAGTTCGAACTCGTCGGTAAGCGTCACGCCGCTCATGAGGCGGTTGTCAGTGTTGATGGTGACGTTGAAGCCGAGCTGGAAGAGCATGTCCACCGGGTGGCTTTCGATGCCGTCGCCAAAGCCGGAAATGGCACCGGTCTGGAGGTTGGAGGAAGGGCAGATTTCAAGGGCGATTCCGCGGTCGCGAACCCATGCTGCCACGCTGCCGATGGTCACCATGCCGATGGTGTCCTCGCCATCGTCGTCGGAGTTGTCCTCAAACTCCACCAAGATGTCCTCGGCAATCCGCACGCCATGGCCAAGGCGCAGGGCGCGGCCGTCCACCAGGGCAGACTGGATGCTCTCCAGGCCGGCAGCCTCGCCGGCGTGGACCGTCGCCGGGAAGTTGTTCTCGGCCAGGTACGTGAACGCGTCCTTGAAGCGGGACGGGAGGAAGCCGTCTTCAGCGCCGGCAATGTCGAAACCGACCGCGCCGTTGGCGCGGTGGCGGACGGCCAGCTCGGCGATCTCCTGGCCGCGATCAGCGTGGCGCATGGCAGTGATGAGCTGCCCGACCTGAATCTGCTGGCCGCGCTCTTCGGCGGAATTCATGCCGGCTTCCAGCCCGGTCTGGACTGCTTCCACAACTTCGTCCAGGGTCAGGCCCTGCTGCAGGTGCTGCTCAGGAGCCCACCGGACTTCGCCGTACACGACGCCGTCCTCGGCCAGGTCCTCCACGAATTCCTTGGCGACCCGGAACAGGCCTTCCTTGGTCTGCATGACGGCGACGGTGTGGTCAAAAGTTTCGAGGTAGCGGACCAGCGAACCGGAGTCAGCGGATTCACGGAACCATTCACCCAGCGCCACCGGATCGGTGGAGGGCAGGGTGTGGCCGGCGGCCTCAGCCAGCTCGATGATGGTGGCCGGGCGGAGGCCTCCGTCCAGATGATCGTGGAGGGAAACCTTGGGAAGGCTCTTCAGATCGAAGTCAAGGGCAGGGGCAGCGTCAAGAATGGGCTCAGTCACGTACTAAGACTAGTCCCCACTGCCGCCCTCGGCAGGTCCTTAGCCGGCAGGATTGGAGAGGTCGGCCCCGGCAACTGCTTTTTGCGACAGATTCGGCTCCGCTGCGGGATCTGTATTGCTTGCGGCCGCATCACGGGCCTGATCCTTCTTCTCAAGGTACTTATGCCACCAACGCAAGGCATGGTCCACCACGATTCCGAGGACCACGGCGAAGGCCACTGCAATTCCGACGCCGAGGAGCGGGTTGTGGTGCACCCACTGACCTGCGAGCAACCCAATGCCGATCGAGTAGCCAACCCACGTGATGCAGGCGAAGGCGTCCAGCCAGAAGAAGGTGCGGTGGCGGAATCCGGTCTGCCCGGCGACGTAGTTCACCGCTACCCGACCCCACGGAATGTAGCGGGCGGTGAAGATCAGGACCGCACCGCGCTTGTCCAACTCGTACTGTGCCCACGCGAACATTTTCTGGACCTTGGGTCGCCGCATCCACTTCCAGCGGGTGAGGCCGATCTTGCGGCCCAACATGTAAGCCATGTTGTCGCCGGCCATGGCACCTACCAACGCAGTTGCACCCAGGATCCACAGGTTGGGTTCTCCGCTGTGAAGGGACAGCGCCGAGAGACCCACAATGGCTGTTTCGCTGGGGAGAATCGTGGCGAATCCGTCAATGAAAAAGAAGACCAAAAGTACCGGGTATATCCAGGGCTGCCCGGCTGCATGCTCGAGCATTTGATTCAAAAACTCCACGCGGGGGTAGCTCCTAGACGAATGTGACTTGACGATGTGACGGAAGTCGCTCTAGTGTCCCACGGCCGGGACGTCGTTCGCTACGTCCCAGCCTTGGGATCACACGTTTAACGCTATCGGTTTGATGAGGTTGTGGTCGTCAACCGCCAGGCTGATCTTCCGGGGCATGAATCGTCATACCGTGGGTGGAGTCGGGGCGTCTTCCTCAGGAATGTTCTTGCCATCCAACGGCACTGATCCCCGGACTTTGCTGATGATGCGATCGATGATGATTCCCAGGATCACGGCTACCACGATCGCTATGACGGCACCCAGCAGGTGGTTGTCCTCGAACCAGACACCGAAGAAGTACCCGAGGATCACCGAATACGTTGCCCACAGGACGGCCGACATGGCGGTCAGGGCTACGAATTTGCGGTGGTGGAAGTGCGTTGCGCCGGCCGTCAGGTTGACCGCCACCCTGCCAATGGGGATGAACCGGGCCACCATGATGAGCGAGGCTGACCGGCGTCGAAGTTCCTTGCCCGCCCAACGAAAGGCGCCCTGCATCCGCTGGGTGCGCATCCAGCGCCAGCGTTGGATGCCAATGCGGTGTCCAATGATGTAGGCGATGTTATCCCCGGAGAACGCGCCGATAGCTGCCATCAAGCCCAGCAGCCACACGTTGGGTGAGCCGCTGCTGCCGGACACGGCACTCAGGCCCACCACCACGGATTCGCTGGGGATGGGCGGGAAGAAACCATCAATCACGCAGCAGGCCAGCACCAGGACCAACACCCACGGCTGTTCCGCCGCGGCGAGGATGAAATCGTTGATGCCCTGCACGGTTTCCTTACGATAGCCGGCTCCCCCACAGGCGCCGGATGGCTAGTGTCCCGGGCTGTTCGAGGAACAGCCCGGGACACTTAAGCCTAGGCGATGCGGTCGATGATCAGCTGATGCGCCGGGCGTGACCCTTCAGGAGCAATCACGACGGCACTCTGGAGCGCTTCCTTGGCCCGGTCGAACTTTTCCGGGGTGTCCGTCAGGAGCGTCATCAGCGGTTCCCCGGCACGGACCAACGCGCCGGGCTTGGCGTGCATGCGGACACCTGCCCCGGCTTGGACCTGGTCCTCCTTGCGGGCACGGCCAGCACCCAGGCGCCAAGCGGCAACACCAACAGAAAGGGCATCAAGTTCCACCAGGACACCGTCCGCTGGAGCGTAGAGGACCTCGGACTCCTTTGCCACCGGCAGCGCGGCCCGGGGATCTCCACCCTGTGCTTCGATCATCCGGTTCCAGACGTCCATGGCCCGACCGTCCTTCAGGGCAGCGGCGGGATCGGCATCGTGGATGCCGGCACCGGCCAGCATCTCCTCGGCCAGGCGGACGGTCAGTTCGACGACGTCTTCCGGACCGCCGCCGGCAAGGACCTCCACTGATTCCTCCACCTCGATGGCGTTACCCGCGGTCAACCCCAACGGTGTGGACATGTCCGTGATCAGCGCGACGGTGTGTACGCCTGCGTCCTTGCCCAAAGCCACCATGGTCTCTGCAAGCTCCCGGGCCCGTGCTTCGTCTTTCATGAAGGCGCCCGAACCCACTTTGACGTCCAGCACCAAGGAGCCTGTTCCTTCGGCGATCTTCTTGCTCATGATCGAGGAGGCAATCAGCGGGATGGCTTCCACCGTTCCAGTGACGTCACGCAAGGCATAGAGCTTCTTGTCCGCGGGTGCGAGCCCTGAACCTGCAGCACAGATGACTGCGCCCACGTCCTGCAGCTGGGCCATGATTTCGTCGTTGCTCAGGTTGGCCCGCCACCCGGGGATGGCCTCCAGCTTGTCCAGCGTCCCGCCGGTGTGGCCGAGGCCGCGGCCCGAAAGCTGCGGAACTGCGACACCGAACACGGCCACCA
Organism: Paenarthrobacter sp. TA1.8; assembly: GCF_048595705.1. Taxonomy (NCBI): domain Bacteria; kingdom Bacillati; phylum Actinomycetota; class Actinomycetes; order Micrococcales; family Micrococcaceae; genus Paenarthrobacter; species Paenarthrobacter sp. TA1.8. The sequence continues at coordinate 1,372,793 of NZ_CP184287.1, read as the reverse complement.
GCGGCGCCAAAGGCAGCGTGATCTTATCCCCCACTCCACCGGTGGAGTGCTTGTCGCTGGTAGCCTTCCGGCCGCCGTCGGGCCTTGTCAGGGACGAAAAGTCCATCCGCTCGCCGGAGGCGATCATGGCCGATGTCCAGCGTGAAATCTCGGCGCGGTCCATGCCGTTCAGCAGGATGGCCATGTTCAGCGCCGCCATCTGCTCCTCGGCGATCACGCCGCGGGTGTAGGCATCAATGGTCCAGTCGATCTGCTCGGGAGAGAGCGTGCCCTTGTCCCGCTTGATGGAAATGATCTGGACGGCGTCGAACGCTTCAGTGGTGGTCACGTGGTTTCCTCCAGATGTTCGGGACCAAAGGCGTCAGGAAGTACCTGGTCCATGGATTTGATTCCCTGCGTTGTCATGAGCTGCATTCCGGGCGCCCTGAATTCATAGAGCAGCTGGCGGCAACGCCCGCACGGCATGAGGATGTTGCCTTGCCCATCCACGCAGTAGAACGCGGCGATTTTGCCGCCGCCTGTCATGTGGAGCTGGCCGACCAGGGCACATTCGGCGCAGAGAGTCAGCCCGTAGCTGGCGTTCTCAACGTTGCAGCCGCTGACGATCCGGCCGTCCTCGGTGAGCGCCGCAGCCCCCACCGGGAACTTGGAATAGGGCGCGTACGCCTGTTGCATTGCCTGTTTAGCCGCGTCTTCCAAGGCCCGCCAGTCGATATCTTCCGCTGGCATCGTCAACCCTTCACGTACGGTATGCCGCTTGCGGCCGGTGGCCGCGACTTACCTACCAGGCCGGCGACGGCGAAGATGGTCACCAGGTACGGCAGCATGGCCATGAACTGGCTCGGTACCGGGGTGCCGATGATGCCCAGGATGGACTGCAGGTTGTAGGCGAAGCCGAACAGCAGCGAGGCCAGGAACGCGCCGATCGGATTCCAGCGCCCAAAGATCAGGGCAGCCAAGGCAATGAAGCCGCGGCCACCGGAGATGTCCTTGGTGAAGGAGTCGATGGTCACCAGTGTGAAGACGGCACCACCGATACCCGCAATGGCACCACCCAACGTGACGTTCCAGAAACGGGTTGCGTTGACGTTGATACCCAAGGTGTCAGCAGCCTGCGGGTGTTCACCCACGGCCCGGACGCGGAGGCCCCAGCGGGTCTTGAACAAACCAAACCACACCACGGCCACCGCAATGTACATGAGATAGCCAGCGATGGACTGCTCGAACAGGATGGGCCCGATGATGGGGATGTCCGAAAGCAGCGGGATCGGCAGGATGTCCAAGCGGCCCGGGGTATTGAACTGTTCCTTGTTGGGCACCATCAACGTGCCGTACAGGAAGCCTGTGAGGCCGGAGACCAACACGTTCAAAACCACACCGACGATGATCTGGTTGACCAGGTATTTGATGCTGAACACGGCCAGGACCATGGACACAGCAGCACCCGCCGCAGCGGCTGCAATCAGGCCGATGTAAGGGCTGCCCGTCATGGTGGCCACCAAGGCGGCAGTGAATGCTCCGCCCAGGAGCTGCCCCTCGATGGCGATGTTTACAACGCCCACACGCTCACAGAGCACGCCGGAGAGCGAGCCGAAGACCAGTGGGACAGCAAGTGTTACCGAGCCGGCAACGAGACCTGCCAGCGAGATGGAGGGCTGGCGGGCGCCTGCCACGATCCAAACAAGCAAGGCGAACACGAACACCACTGCAAACGCGATGGGCAGCCACTTGGGCGACCGCTCTCCTTGGGTCCAGAGGTAGATCGAGTAGGCGGCCATGGCCAGCAGCAGGATGCCGAGGACAATTCCGCCCACCTGTCCCGGAATCATCAGGGCAGGGACCGCAACGGCGTCGCCAGCGTCGCTGATCTTCATCTCTGCTGTCTGGTCCGGGCCAAGGAATCCGAAGAAGACCAATGCTATGAGCGCCAGGATGCCGAGGGTAAGCGGAACCTTCATGGAAGGCCGGAACGCCGGCAGGGCCGTTGATCCCGACTTGGGAGCGGTGGTTGTTGCGCTCACTTGGCACCTCCGGTGGCGTTGGCAAGGGCAGCTTTCGGGGCGGCCTTCGGTGTCTTGTTCTTGTTCTTCTTCTTGGGCTCAAGCCGGAAGATCGAACGGATGAGGGGCGGCGCGGCGATGAAGAGCACAATGAGCGACTGCACCACCAGCACGATGTCGATGGGCGTTCCGGTCTGGATCTGCATCTGTACTGCGCCTGCACGGAAAGCTCCGAACAGCAGTCCGGCAAAGAACGTCCCCCACGGTGTACTGCGTCCCAACAGCGCAACAGTGATCGCGTCGAAGCCGATCTGGGCAGCGACGCCGCCTGTCAGCACCTTTTCGGTGCCGGCTACTTGGGCAATACCACCGAACGCGGCGAGGGCGCCGGCCATGGCCATCACCAGGATGGTGGCGCGGGATACTTTGACGCCGGCGGTCCGCGCTGCGACGGGGTTGGCACCGACGGCACGGAACTCGAAGCCGATGGTGGATCGGTTCAGCAGCCACCACACACCGTAGGTCAGCGCGATTGCCACGAGGAAGCCCACGTGGAGTCGGGATCCGGGGATGAGGACGGGATACGTTGCCGATTCATCGAGGCGTGGCGAAATGGGGCTGTTGTCCCCCGGACGCCGGAACGCAGCAGTGTTCAGCAGGAAGTCGAGCAGGAACAACGCCACATAGTTCAGCATGATGGTGACGATGACTTCATGCGCGCCGGTCCGGGCCTTGAGGATGCCCACAATTGCACCCCACAGAGCTCCACCCAGGACGCCCATGATGACGACTACCAGCAGGTGCAGGCCGAACGGCAAGTGCCAGGCAAACCCTATGTAGGCAGCGAGGGTGGCGCTGATGATGATCTGCCCCTGGGCACCGATGTTGAACAAGCCGGCGCGGAATGCAAGTGCAACGCCAAGGCCGGCACAGATCAGCGGGGTTGCCACGGTCATGGTTTCGAGCAAGGGCTTGAAGCCTTCACGTGGATTGAACACAGCGCCTTGGAAGAGTGCAACGTAGCTCTCGGTCATGGCTGTCCACAACGCACTCAGGAAGTCCGTGGGGCGTGCGAACAAGTAGCCCGCGGTTTTTGCCACCTGGGCGTCCGTGCTGGCAATCAGCAAGCCGCCGAGGAAGAGCGCCACAATGACCGCCAGGACGGAGACAAAGCCGCTGCCCATCACGATCCGGCGCATGAGGCTGCCTTGCTGGTGTCCCGGGTCCCCACTTTGGGAGGAAACGGGCACTATGGAAGGTTCCAGCGTCCCTCCGGCGGTGTCCAGGGCGACGTCTGCCGCCCGCACTTCAGAAGTGAATTCCCCGGGTGTTTGGTCTTTGCCTGACTCGTCTTTAGTTGTCATCGGAGCCTCCTTCAGGGCCGACGCCGGCCATCATCAAGCCAAGGGTGTCGCGGGGTGTTCCAGCAGGGACAATGCCCACGAGCTTGCCTTTGTACAGCACGGCAATCCGGTCGGCGAGCTCAATGACCTCATCAAGCTCAGTGGAAACGATCATGACCGGCGTTCCGACGTCGCGCTCGGCAACGATGCGCTTGTGCAGGAACTCGATGGAACCAACATCCACACCGCGTGTGGGCTGGCTCGCGATAAACAACCGCAAGGGCCGGGACAGTTCCCTGGCCATGACAACTTTCTGCTGGTTGCCGCCGGACAAAGTTCCGGCAGCCGATGCCGCAGAAGGAGTCCGGATATCGAATTCCTCGATCTTGGCCTTCGCGTGCTCCGCAACCTTGGCAGGCTTCATGCTGATGCCACTGGCGAACGGTGCTTGGTCGTAAAGGTCCAGGACCAGGTTCTCTGCCACGGAGAACGGCCCAACCAGCCCGTCTACCGTCCGGTCCTCCGGAACAAACCCGACGCCGGAACGCAGCACGTCCTTGACGGGGAGGCCCAGCAGTTGCTTGCCATCAAGGGTCACGGAGCCGGTTACATGCTCCTGGATACCCAAGATGGCTTCGGTCAGTTCCGTTTGGCCATTGCCTTGGACACCGGCGACGGCGAGAATCTCACCTTGGGCGATGTCGAAGCTGATTCCGTCCACCACATTGGTGCCGTTCGCCGCGCGCACTGTCAGGTTTTCCACCACGAACGTGGTTTCCGTAGGCTGCGCGGGAGCTTTGTTCAAGCTCAGGCTCACCGGGCGCCCAACCATCATGGACGCCAGTTCCGTGGCTGACGCAGTGGGAGGCGCATCTCCCACCACCTTGCCGCGGCGGATGACGGTGATGACGTCCGAGACAGCCTTCACTTCGCGCAGCTTGTGCGAGATGAAGACGATGGACGTGCCGCCGGCTTTGAGTTGCCGCATGATGTCCAGGAGTTCATCGGTTTCCTGAGGCGTCAGAACCGCGGTGGGCTCGTCCAAAATGAGGACTTTCGCTTCACGCACCAGCGCCTTGATGATCTCGACGCGCTGTTGCACGCCCACGGGGAGGTCCTCCACCAAGGCGTCGGGATCGACGTCGAAGCCGTATTGATCGGAAATCTCCCGGATTTTCTTCCGGGTTTCGTCGATGCTGAGCACACCGCCGAACGTGGTCGGTTCCGCGCCGAGGGCAACGTTTTCCGCCACGGTAAAGACGGGGACCAGCATGAAGTGCTGGTGCACCATGCCGATGCCGGCCGCCATCGCGTCACCAGGTCCACGGAAATTGACCGGCTGGTCATTTACCAGGATCTGGCCGGCTGTTGGCTCATACAGCCCGTACAGCACGTTCATGAGGGTTGATTTGCCGGCACCATTTTCGCCGAGGAGGCAATGGATCTGGCCGGATTCGACCACGAGGTCGATGTCTTGGTTGGCGTAGAAGGTCCCGAAGGCTTTCGAGATCCCCTTCAATTCGAGTTTCACAACTCCCACCGTTCTGTGAGTCCGAGGGACGGCTGTACTGCTCCAAAGCCATTGGCTTTGAAGCCCAGCGTAGTCAGGGCAAAAACGCGCCGCCAGTACCGGGACTCGGTACTGGCGGCGCGTCCAGGAATTGATTTACTTCTTGGGGCTCGCTGCCGATTCGACAACCAGCTTGCCGGAGACGATGTCAGCCTTTAGGGCATCGAGCTCGGACTTGGTTTCAGCGGTGACAGCGGAGTCGAGATCGTGGAACGGAGCGAGGGCAACGCCATCGTTCTCCAACGTTCCGACGTAGGCTTCGTTGTTGAACTTGCCTTCCGTGTCGTCCTTCACCACGGCTTCAACAGCTTCGCCCATCTGCTTGACCACGGAGGTCAGCATCAGGTCCTTGTACTCGGGAGCGGTGAGGTAGCCATCGGAGTCAACCCAGATGAGCTTGACGTCCTTGCCGGCAGCCTTGGCTTCCTTCAAAGCAGCACCTGCACCCTTACCAACCGGTCCGGCTACGGGCATGATGATGTCCGCGCCCTGGTCCAGCAGGTTGATGGTGACCTGCTTGCCGGTGTCCTGCTTCTCAAAGTCGCCCGTGAACGAACCGTCCTGGGTGTTCTTGTCCCAGCCAACAACCTGTACTGACTTGCCTTTGGCCTTGTTGTAGGCCTGTACGCCGTCGTAGAAGCCGTCCATGAAGATGGTAACCGTGGGGATCTTGATGCCGCCGAAGGTACCCACCTTGTTGGTCTTGGTGGTAGCTGCAGCCGCGTAGCCTGCAAGGTATGCAGCCTGGGCCGTGTCATAGACGATCGGCTTGACGTTGGCGATCGGAGTTTCGTACGTGTAGTCGACGATCGCGAAGTGCTTGTCGGTGTTCTTCTCTGCGGCGGCCTTAGTGGCATCGCCCAAAAGGAAGCCAACCGTGACAGTGAGGTTACAGCCTGCGGAGATCATGCCGTTGAGGTTGGTTTCAAAGTCGCTGTTGGCTTTGGATTCGGCCGACTTTACCGTGATGCCCAAATCAGACTCTGCCTTCTTGAGTCCCTCGAACGAGGACTGGTTGAAGGACTGGTCGTCGAATCCGCCGGAGTCCGACACGATGCAGCCAGTAAAGTCACTCTTGGTCGCCCCGCCGGATCCGGCGTCGGGAGCCTGGCCGCAGCTGGTCAGCAGGAGCGCTGCTGCACCGAGGGTGGCAACACCGGCCATTGAACCGCGCTTCAGGGTGGCACGCAGTGGTTTCTTCAATTTTCCTCCAGGAAGAAAGTGATTGGCGCTACGACGGATGGTCAATGAGTGTCCGTTTCCTATACCTGAGGCAGAAATTCTGTTTTCACTGATGCTCGCAGCTGCGCCGAAGCGCATTGATGAAACCAACACTAGTGGCCTGCAACACACCCAGCTACCACAAATGATCACTCCAGGTCAGATTGTTGACCTTTTGTTACCAAGCAGTAGCCGGGTGCGCAAGTCACACGCGTTTCACGCGTGAACTAGAGGCGAACCAGCATCTTTCCGGTGTTCGCACCGTCCAACAGGTCCATGAATGCCTGCGGTGCATTCTCCAGTCCGTCCACGATTGTTTCGTCGTAGCTGACGGACCCATCGGCCAGCCAGCCGGCCATCTTCTGCGCGAACTCGGGGGCGTGCTGTCGCTGCCCGCCCACCAGGAATCCGCGCAGGGTGAGCTGCTTGCCGATGGCCACAGCCAGGTTCCGCGGCGCCACCGGGGGCTCCGTGGAGTTGTACTGGGCAATCGCACCGCACATTGCTACACGGCCGCCAACCGTGAGCGTGGCAAGTGCTGCTTCGAGGTGCTCGCCACCGACGTTATCGAAGTAGACGTCAATGCCGCGCTCCCCCGCTGCTTCCTTCAGTTGGTCCAGAACGGGAGCATCGTTGTAGTTGAACGCAGCATCGAAGCCGAGCTCCAGCAAGCGGGCAACCTTCTCCGGCGATCCGGCGCTGCCGATGACCCTGGAAGCACCCATGGCCTTGGCGATCTGGCCAACCATCGAGCCGACCGCACCTGCCGCCCCGGACACGAAGACCACGTCGCCCTCTTTGAACTCAGCGACCTTCAGCAACCCGGCATAGGCGGTCAGGCCTGTCATGCCAAGCGCGCCAAGGAACGCCGAAGTGGGGGCCAACCCCGACGGAACCGGCGTAGTCGCGGCGGCGTCCACCACCACGTGCTCGCGCCAGCCAAGTTGATGCACGACGACGTCACCCACCTTGTGCGCGTCCGAACGGGACGCGATGACCTCACCTACCGCGCCGCCGTCGAGCGCTGCATCCAGGCGGAACGGCGCCGAGTACGACTTGACGTCATTCATGCGGCCGCGCATGTAGGGATCCACGGACATGAACTGGTTCTTCACCAGGAGCTGGCCCTCCGCGAGCTCGGGTAGCGTCGCTGTTGCCAGCCGGAAGTTCTCCGGAGCAGGGCGGCCGACCGGGCGGGAGGCAAGCTGAATTTCGCGGGTTTCGGTTGCCAAGGCGCTCATGCTGCGAACTCCACGAGCTTGAGGTCTACGGCCATATTGCCGCGCGTTGCGTTGGAGTAGGGGCAGATCTGGTGCGCCTTGGCCATCAACTGCTCCGCAGTACCGCGGTCCAGGGCAGGCAGCGCGATTTCCAGTTCGGCGGCCAGTCCATATCCTTCGCTGTCCGTCAGCGCACCGAAGTGGACTTTGGCGGCAACGGCCGAGTCGCTGAGGTCAACGCGTTCCTTGCGACCCACGAGTCGCAAAGCCGAGTGGAAGCACGCGGCGTAGCCGGCTGCGAACAGCTGCTCAGGGTTGGTTCCTTCGCCGTTGCCCCCGAGTTCCACGGGGCTGGCGAGGGCGACGTCCAGCTTGCCGTCGTTGGTGCGGGCGTTGCCGTCGCGGCCTTCGCCGGATGCCAGTGCCTCGGCGGTGTAAAGAGTCTTCATGGTGTTTCCGTTCTCTTTGGGAATGGATGTCCCGGGATTTTCCGGAGGTTTGTCAGAGTGAGCTGTTCAGCGCTGCCGTGAGCTTGCCGAGCGTTGCGTGTAGCTGCTCGATTTCATCGGGCGATAGGCCGGCGGCGTCTGCGAGACGCTTGGGCACAGCCTGGGCCTGGGCACTTAAGGCGGTGCCTGCCTCGGTGAGGACCACGTCCACCCGGCGCTCATCTTCGGCCGAGCGGTGGCGTTCCACCAGCCCCATGGCCTCCAGCCGTTTGAGCAGGGGCGATAGGGTGCCGGAGTCGAGGCCCAGTTCAGCACCGAGTTCGCGGACGCTGCGCGGTTCCTGCTCCCAGAGGACCAGCATCACCAGGTACTGCGGGTAGGTCAGGCCAAGGTCCTCCAGCACAGGACGGTAGACCGCCGTCGCCGCTTTGGATGCCGAGTACAGCGCAAAGCAGACCTGGTGGCGGAGGCGGGGTGCATCACTCATGACTAAAACGATAGTGCACAATTCAATTGTGCACAACCTACCCCGGCCGCCCGCACCCGACTGAGTCGCATTTAAGCGCGTTCTGACAGCTCAAAACGCGCTTAAATGCGACTCAGTTGGGTTTACTGTTCGAGGTCGCGGATGGTGCGGAGGGCAGCGGCCGTCAGCACGCGGATGGCGTAGCCGAGTGCGCGCTCGTCAACGATGAAGTCGCCACGGTGGAGGTCGTACTCTTCGCCACCGGGGGTGTGCGTGCCCAGGCGCATCATGGCCCCTGGCAAGTCGGCCAGGAACCAGGCGAAGTCCTCGCCACCCATGGACTGCGGAGTGAGGACCACAGCGTTTTCGCCGAGTTCCGCGCGGGCAGAGGCTTCGATGAGGGCCGTTTCATGCTCGGAGTTCACCACGGGCGGCACGCCGCGGGTGTGTTCAAGATGGACGTCCACGCCGTAGGGCGCGGCGACCTGCCTGACGACGTCGTCCAACAACTCCCCCGCGCTATGCCAGGCATCGCGGTCCAGGCAACGCATGGTTCCGGCCATGTAGCCGGAGCCCGGGATGGCATTCGGTGCGGAGCCGGCCGAAATTTGCCCCCACACCACCGATACGCCACTGCGGACATCCACTCGACGAGAAAGGACAGCCGGGACGTTGACCGCTATTTGCGCCAACGCGAAGACGAGGTCCTCGGTGAGGTGCGGCCGCGACGTGTGTCCGCCGCGTCCGGAGAGCTCAATCTTGATGGTGTCCGAGGCGGAGGTAATGGCACCGATGCGGGTACCGATCTGGCCCACGTTGATCCGGGGATCGCAGTGCAGCGCCAGGATACGCGGCACGCCTTCAAGCACTCCCTGCTCAATGCAGGACAGTGCGCCGCCCGGCATGGTTTCCTCGGCAGGCTGGAAGATAATCCGGACCGTGCCCCCCAGCGGATTGTTCTTGTGCATCCGTTGCAGCGTGAGGGCGATGCCGAGCATGGCAGTGGTGTGGACGTCGTGGCCGCAAGCGTGGGTGACACCATGGTTCTTCGACGCGAACGGCAGGCCGGTTTCCTCAATGATCGGCAGTGCGTCGATATCCCCGCGAAGGGCCGTGGCAATGGGGCCCTCGCCCACGTCCACCGTCAGTCCGGTCTCCTCCAGGCGCCGCGGCTTCAGCCCGGCTGCTTCAAGGCGCTCCACCAGCTTGTCGGTGGTGCGGAACTCCTTGAAGGAAAGCTCGGGGTGCGCATGGAGGTCACGCCGGAAGTCGATGAGTCCGGGAAGCAGTTCATCAACCCAAGGACTCACAACGGGAGCGGGCTCGGTTTCAGTCGTGTAATTGCGCACGTCACAACTCTAGCCATGCGCGGCACCCGAAGAACGAAAGCCACCTCTTGGTTACGCTGCGTTCAGACGCAGGACAACCAAAGAGGTGGCTCACGGTATAAGCAATTGCTTTACAGCACGTCCGTGTCTCCACTGGCTTTAAGGGCGTCAACAGTGCCCTTGACCAGTTGGGCGTGTTCCTTGGTGGTGACCAGAAGTGCGTCCGGCGTGTCCACAATGACCACGTCCTTGATACCGATCAACGCGATGACGCGCTTGGTATCGGACACCACCACGCCGCTGGCGTTCTCCGCGAAGACGCGTGCGCCCTCGCCAAGCACCGTTACTTCGTCGACGTCGCCTGCGTTGTTGAGGCGCCCGATCGCGGCGAAGTCGCCGACGTCGTCCCAACGGAAAGTGCCAGGCACGACGGCGACGTCTCCAGCTTCCGCTGCGGGCTCAGCCACGGCGTAATCGATGGCGATTTTCGGCAACGTGGGCCACACGCGCGACGTCACTTCCGAGCGCTGCGGCGTGTCCCAAGCGTCGGCGATTTCCTGAAGGCCCTTGAACAGCTCCGGCTGGTTGGCCTCAAGGTGCTTGAGCATAAGAGCCACCGGAGCAACGAACATGCCGGCATTCCAGACGTAATCCCCGGCTTCGACGTACTTGTTGGCTACTTCCTGGCTGGGCTTCTCGACGAACTCCGCGACAGCAAGCGCATTCGGGGCGCCCTCAACATTCAGTGCCGCACCGGAGCGGATGTACCCGAATCCAGTGGAGGGATGGGTCGGCTTGATGCCGATGGTGACGATCTTGCCGGTGGCCGCAGTAAAGATCGCCTCGCGCACGGTCTCCTGGAAGAGATCGTCCGGGCTGATGACCTGGTCCGCGGCAAAGGACCCCATGATGGTGTCCGGATCGCGTCGGTAAAGGATGGCTGCGGCGAGCCCGATGGCGGCACCGGAGTCCTTGGGCTCACTTTCCAACACCAACTCGTCATCCCCAACTTCGGGGAGCTGGCGGCACACGGCGGCGCGGTGCGCTTCGCCGGTAACAACAAGGACCCGTTCACCAGCCAAAGGTTCCAGGCGGTCATAGGTAGCCCTCAACAACGTGCTGCCGGAACCGGTCAGGTCGTGGAGGAACTTGGGCGCAGCGGCACGCGAGAGTGGCCATAGCCGGGTCCCCACACCGCCCGCCGGAATAACCGCATGGAAGCGGTTCAATGGCGATTCCGGGTATTTCGCGTCTTCTGTACTCACCGCAACACTTTATCCTGTGCCGGGCGGCAAGCCCCCGCAGCAGGACACACGTGTGGCGTTCGTCTCAGGCAGTGCCGAAAATCGCCTGAATATCGGCAGGAAACATGGAATTAACAAGCAGAGAAGCCCGTCCTAAATTGAATATGCTGTTAGCGAAGCCTAGATTTAGGCGTGAGCTACGAGTGCTCTCGCAGCAGGCGTTCCCCCCGCGTGGATCCCATGCCAGCGCCGCTGTGTTGCAGGAAGGTTTAATCAGTGCCGACAAAACCAGCTGGCACCTTGTACCGCGGCCGTGAAGGCATGTGGTCCTGGGTTGGACACCGCATTACAGGTGTAGTGATCTTTTTCTTCTTGTTGGTCCATGTGCTGGACACCTCATTGGTGCGCGTGTCCCCTGAGGCCTACACCGCCGTCATTGGCGCATACAAGAACCCCCTCATGGCCCTGGGTGAAACGGGCCTGGTCGCCGCGATCATTTTCCACGCCTTCAACGGCCTGCGCGTGATCGCCATCGACTTCTGGAAGAAGGGCGCGAAGTACCAGCGCCAGTTGCTGTGGGTCGTGCTTGCGCTGTGGCTTGTCACGTTCGCAGGCTTCGCCATCCGCCACCTTTCCCTCGCGCTGGGAGGCCACTAAGCCATGACAACCATCGAATCCCCACGCAGCGGAAAAATCGGCTCCGGGAAGATCGCTCCGAAGTACAACCGCACCGGCTCCAGCCGTGGCAACTTCGAAATGATCGCCTGGCTCTTCATGCGTCTCTCCGGCATCGTCCTGGTGGTGCTGATCTTCGGCCACCTGTTCGTAAACCTGCTGGTGGGCGAGGGCATCCATGCAATCGACTTCGGCTTCGTTGCCGGCAAGTGGGCCGATCCCTTCTGGCACTTCTGGGACCTTGCCATGCTGTGGCTTGCCATGCTGCACGGCACCAACGGCGTCCGCACCATCATCAACGACTACGCCGAGAAGGATTCCACGCGCTTCTGGCTCAAGATGGTCCTCTACGCGGCCACCCTGGTCATCATCATCCTCGGCACGCTGGTGATCTTCACCTTCAACCCGTGCCCCGTCGTCGACGGCGTTCAGTTGCCTGGCGGTTTCTGCCCGGCCCCGTAGCGGCGCCTTCCGGCCGCTCCCTGGAGTAAGCCGGTTCGCCTGACGTAGCGGAGCAGCCTCCGCCGACCATCTGAATTTTTGAAAGAGAGAGCATCTGGTATGCAGGTCCATAAGTACGACGTCGTCATTGTCGGTGCAGGTGGCGCCGGCATGCGCGCCGCGATCGAATCCGGTCAGCGAGCACGCACCGCGGTACTGACCAAGCTCTACCCCACCCGCTCGCACACAGGTGCAGCCCAGGGTGGAATGTGCGCAGCACTGGCCAACGTCGAAGAAGACAACTGGGAATGGCACACCTTTGACACCATCAAGGGTGGCGACTACCTGGTTGACCAGGACGCAGCCGAGGTCATGGCGAAGGAAGCCATCGACGCCGTGCTGGACCTGGAAAAGATGGGTCTGCCGTTCAACCGCACGCCCGAGGGCCGGATTGACCAGCGCCGCTTCGGTGGCCACACCCGTGACCACGGCAAGGCACCCGTCCGCCGTGCTTGCTATGCAGCGGACCGTACGGGTCACATGATCCTGCAGACGCTGTACCAAAACTGCGTCAAGCACAACGTTGAGTTCTACAACGAGTACTACGTCCTTGACCTGCTGATCGTCGAAGAAGACGCAGTACGCGAAGACGGAACCCCGTACAAGCAGAAGCGTGTTGCCGGTGTGGTTTCCTACGACCTCGCCTCCGGTGAACTGCACGTCTTCCAGGCCAAGTCCGTGGTGTTCGCCTCCGGCGGCGCCGGCAAGGTCTTCAAGACCACGTCCAACGCACACACCCTCACCGGTGATGGCATGGGCATCGCGTTCCGCCGCGGCATCCCCCTGGAAGATATGGAGTTCTTCCAGTTCCACCCGACCGGCCTCGCCGGCCTGGGCATCCTCCTTACCGAGGGTGCGCGTGGTGAAGGTGCCATCCTGCGTAACTCGGAGGGTGAGCGCTTCATGGAGCGTTACGCCCCCACCATCAAGGACCTCGCACCCCGTGACATCGTGGCACGCGCAATGGCCAACGAAGTACGCGAAGGCCGTGGCTGTGGTCCGAACAAGGACTACGTCCTCCTGGACCTGACCCACCTTGAGCCTGCGCACATTGAGGCCAAGCTTCCGGACATCACCGAGTTCGCCCGCACCTACCTTGGTGTGGAACCGTTCACCGATCCCGTTCCCGTGTTCCCCACGGCGCACTACGCCATGGGCGGCATCCCCACCAACATCACCACCGAAGTGCTGCAGGACAACGACACAATCGTGCCGGGCCTCTACGCAGCCGGTGAGGTTGCCTGCGTCTCCGTCCACGGCTCCAACCGTCTTGGCACCAACTCGCTGCTGGACATCAACGTCTTCGGTAAGCGCGCGGGCATCGCAGCTGCGGAGTACTCCAAGACAGCTGACTACGTGGAGCTTCCCGAGGACCCCGAGGCAATGACCCGCGGCATCCTGGACGGCCTGCTCACCGGCAACGGCACCGAGCGTGTGGCACAGATCCGCAAGGAACTGCAGGACACCATGGACGCCAACATGCAGGTGTTCCGCACCAAGGAATCACTGGAGCAGGTCCTCCGCGACATCGCTTCCTTCGAAGAGCGGTACAAGCACGTTACCGTTCAGGACAAGGGCAAGCGCTTCAACCTGGATCTCCTCGAAGCAGTGGAACTGGGCTTCCTGCTGGACATGGCCAAGGTCATGACCGTCGGTGCACTGCACCGTGAAGAGTCGCGCGGTGGCCACTACCGCGAGGACTTCCCGGACCGCAATGACGAGAAGTTCATGAAGCACTCCATGGCTTACCTGGACACTTCCGTCACCGTCGACTCCTCGGCGGAATCTGTTGCGGGCATCCGTCTTGAGACGAAGCCCGTCATCTTCACCCGTTACGAGCCGATGGAGCGTAAGTACTAATGACGACCGAAATGGCAGAGCCCGCTTCCAAGATCGAGCTCCCGGCAAGCGTTGCAGGCGACGGTGAAATCCCCACCTTCCACATCACGCTGCGTGTCCGCCGCTACGATCCCGAAATCTCGGACGAAGCACGCTGGGATGACTACAAACTGACCATGTACGGCACGGACCGCGTGTTGGATGCCCTCCACAAGGTCAAGTGGGAGATTGACGGCAGCGTTTCCTTCCGCCGCTCCTGCGCCCACGGCGTGTGTGGTTCGGATGCCATGCGCATCAACGGCCGCAACCGCCTCGCCTGCAAGACGCTGCTGAAGGACCTGGACACCACCAAGCCCATCACCGTCGAGCCGATCAAGGGCCTCCCCGTGGAGAAGGACCTGATTGTGGACATGGAACCCTTCTTCCAGTCCTTCCGCGAAGTCATGCCGTTCCTGATCAACAAGGGCCACGAGCCCACCAAGGAACGCCTGCAGTCCGTCGAGGACCGTGAGCGCTTTGACGACACCACCAAGTGCATCCTGTGCGCCGCCTGCACCTCGTCCTGCCCGGTCTTCTGGACCGATGGCCAGTACTTCGGCCCGGCTGCGATCGTCAACGCCCACCGCTTCATCTTCGATTCCCGTGATGACGCCGGCGACATGCGCCTTGAGATCCTGAACGACAAAGAAGGCGTGTGGCGTTGCCGCACCACCTTCAACTGCTCGGAAGCATGCCCCCGTGGCATCCAGGTGACCCAGGCAATTGCCGAGGTCAAGCAGGCCATCCTGGCCCGCAAGATCTAGTTTCGCCGGTCCCCCAAGGAACCAAACGACGACGGCGCCGCTCACCACTGATGGTGGGTGGCGCCGTCGTCGTTAATCCGCATCCGTAACCGGGTTACACCGCAACCGTCACCGCAACGCAAGGAGATCAGCGTGTCACGCTCTGAGAAGATCAGCTTCACGGGAAGTACCGGCGACACCCTGGCCGGCGTCGTAGACGTGCCTGAGGGCCCCGTCCGGGGCTGGGGCATGTACTCGCACGGCCTGACTCTCGGCAAGGACAGCCCCGCCGCATCCCGGATCTGCAAAGGACTCGCGGAGCAAGGTGTGGGGATGCTGCGCTTCGACAACCTGGGCTTGGGCAGTTCCGCAGGTGAATGGTCTGCGGGGTCTTTCAGCGTCAAGGTAGCCGATACCATCCTGGCTGCGGACTTCATGCGGGAGCAAGGCCGGGGAATCTCGCTCTTGGTGGGCCACTCGTTTGGAGGTGCAGCGGTGCTGGCCGCAGCCCGCGACATTCCCGGCCTCAACGCCGTCGTGACGGTTGGCGCACCCTACGAGCCCAAACATGTTGAGCACATGTTCGACACCGAGATCGAGTCCATCCTCCGCGATGGCAGCGCGGTGGTGGACCTTGGCGGACGGCCCATGGAGGTTCGCCGCCACTTTGTGGAGGACGTGGAACGCGCCGATCTGCGCGACTGCATCCGCACCCTCCACAAGCCGCTCATGGTGATGCACTCCCCCACCGACAACACCGTGGGAATCGACAACGCCAGCGAGATCTTCCGGACTGCCCGACACCCCCGGAGTTTCATCTCCTTGGAGGGCAGCGAGCATCTCCTCACCGGGAAGGGCCAGGCGGCACGGGTTGCGCGGATCATCAGCGCCTGGGCGGACCCTTACCTTGAGGTCCGCGACGCTGGCTGATGACCCTGCCGGCCCAACTGGGTAGCAGATAATGCCGTTATGAGCTGTCATAACGGCATTATCTGCGACCTAGATGGGTACTTACTTGCCGATGGCCGCCTTGCTTTCGCTGAGCCACTGCTCGGCAGCTTTCTCCGGGGTCAGCCTCTTGAACAGGACCTCGGTGTTGATGCGGGCCGTGATCTCGGAGACGGCGGTTGAACCGGTGGGGCCGATGAACGTTGGGGCGAAGTCCATCTTGCCGATCTGGTCGATGTAAGCGGCTTCCACCTTTCCTTGGGGTGTCAGCAGGTCTTGGATGGCCGTGCGCATGCCGGAGTTGCTGGGCACGCCACGGTCACTCTGGATAATCTTTGCGGCGGCCTCATTGTTCACCAGGAAGCTGACCAACTTGGCGGCCGCATCCGTGTGCTTGCTGCGGGCGGAGATGGTGTAGAACTGCGAAGACTGGAGCCAGATGCCGGGCGTGGGAGTCTCACCGGGCAGCTTCAGCAGCTTCAATTCGGCCCCTGATGCTTTGCTGAGCGCGGTCAAGGAGTTGGTCCAGGTCAGCATCATGCCGGCCTGCCCCATACCCATGAGTGTCTGCTCGGTGCTGACGTTGAGCTTCTCTACGGTTTCGGAGGCGCTGGGTGCCGCACCTGACTCGCTGAGTTTGACGGAGAAATCGAAGTAGTCCTGTACGGTTTCCTTGCCAAGTCCCAACTGGCCATCCTGCGTGTACAGGGATTCTCCCCGTTGACGCGCAAAGGCATCCAATGAGTCATGCGTGAGGACAGTGGCTGTCCCGTAGGTTCCCTTGGGGCTCTTGGCAGTGATGTCCTCGGCTGTCTTGGCGAAGTCATCCCAGGACCACTTGCTGTCATCCGGAAGGGCTACCCCGGCAGCTTGGAAGACGGCGGGGTTCACTACGATGGCCAATGCGTTGGCACCCGTGGAGACACCGTACTGTTTGCTTTGCACCTGCCCGTTTTCCAAGGCCCCCTGGTCCATTTTGGAGAGGTCGAGGGATCCTTCAACTTTGGAGAGGTCCAGCAGTGCGCCACGGTTGGCGTACTCAGCCGGGTAGGCACCACCCATGGTGATGACATCAGGGGCGTCGTTTGCAGCGACTTGGGTAGCCAGCTTGTCGAAGTAGCCTCCGATGTCTCCGTACTCCGGCTTCACCTTGATGTTGGGGTTAGCGGCCTCGAACTCCTTGATGGCCTTGTTGGTCAATTCGGCACGGGTGGCATTGCCCCACCACGAAAACCGGATCTCTACAAGGCCGTCTTCGGCTTGGTTGGACATCGGGCTGGAACAGCCTGTGGTAAGCCCAAGCAGGCCTACTGCCGTGAAGAATGCTATGGATTTGCGGATACTTCGGAGAGATTTACGCGCCATTGGGTAAGCTTCTTTCAGACTCAAGAAAACGGTTCCTGAAACGTATCAAGACGCTGTATATTCGTCAATAGTTTTCACCATGAACTATTTAGGTCGCCCAAAGGAGCACGCTTTGACCCACCACTTGGACCATATCCAGATCCGGGACCCCTACGTGGTTACACTTCCGGAATCCGGGCAATACCTGCTCTTCGGAAGCACCGACAAGAACATCTGGTCGGGGCCTGCCACTGGATTCGACTGCTATCGGAGCAGTGACCTGTTGCTGTGGGAGGGCCCTATTGAGGCCTTTCGCCCACCGGACGGGTTCTGGAGCCAGGAACAGTATTGGGCGCCTGAGGTGCATGAGTATCAAGGTCGCTACTTCATGTTTGCGACGTTTACCGCTCCTGGACGCTCGCGGGGAACGCAGGTACTTTCTGCCGCCAAGCCGGAAGGTCCCTACGAACCGTGGAGCGATGGTCCCGTCACTCCACGTGATTGGGAGTGCCTGGACGGTACGCTTCACGTTGACCATGAAGGCGCACCATGGATGGTTTTCTGCCACGAGTGGAAACAGGTCCAGGACGGCACCATCATGGCCCAGCGCCTCAGCCCGGATTTGCGGCACGCCGTAGGCGAGCCAATCTTCCTGTTCAGCGCGTCCCAAGCACCGTGGACCCGCGCTCTGGATGTCCCGTCAGCCCGGGACAAGGAGTTCCCCGTGTATGTCACTGACGGGCCGTTCCTCTTCAGGCTTGGTAGCGGCAAGCTCATCATGCTGTGGTCCAGCTTTGGTGACCAGGGCTATTCCATGGGTATTGCCAGGAGCGAATCCGGCACAGTGCTGGGACCCTGGACCCAGGAAACTGAGCCACTGTGGGGCATCGATGGCGGGCATGGCATGATCGGCCGGGCCTTGGACGGCAGCCTGTTCCTCACCCTTCATCAGCCCAATAACAGCCCTCACGAACGGGCGGCCATTTTCCCGCTCCGTGAGCTCAAGGACACCGTGGCCCTGGCTTCAGCTCAGCCCGCGCTCGTTGGCCCCGCCATCGATCGCAAGGCTCTGGTCCAGCGACACAACGTGCGGCAGCAGAATTTGGACCCGCGAAGCCCGGTGTCGGTGGGTAACGGAGAATTCGCCTTCACCGTGGACCTCACCGGGCTTCAGTCGTTCCCCAACCACTACCCCGTGGGAGCACGTGATGACTTGCCCCCGGGAACGCTTCTAGGGACGCAGTCACAGTGGGGCTGGCACTCGATTCCCGCACCACAGCCCTACGACCTCGCCGGCTCAACCGTCCTCTACGATTCACCCCGTGGCCCGGTCCCCTACGTGGACATGGTGGGAGACATCGTGAACGACCGTGAAACGGACACCTCCCTGGCCGAAACGTGGCTCCGGGCGAACGTGCACCGGCTGGATTTGGGGAGTATCGGTTTCCGTTGGGTGGAAGACGGCGTGGAACGTCACCTCATGCCAGCGGACATCGCTGACGCTGAACAAACGCTCGACCTCTGGACCGGCGTAGTAACCAGCCGCTTCACGCTGGCGGGTCATCCCGTCACAGTGACGACGGCGTGCCACCCCGACCGGGATGAGCTCGGCATTCGCGTGGAGTCGCCAGCACTTGCTGCCGGCTTAGTTATAGGTGTCGACTTTCCCTACGGGTCCGAGGGATGGCATGACGCCGCGGACTGGAAGCACCCGGAGTCCCACACCACCTCCCTCGAAGGCCCGAAGCTCCCCACACACGGGCATGACGGTGCCGCAGCGTGGACAGCTCAACGCGAGCTGGACGATTCCCGCTACCAGGTGGTCATCACAGGTCGCGAGTTGACAGTAGAACAGGCCGCGCAGCACCGGCTCCGGGTTTCACCCGCCTCAGCCGTCACCACCATGGACGTCACAATTGCTTTCCTGTCCGTCGGGGACGGCGACTGCATCCCCCGAGGCAACAACAGGCTCGCCGGACCCACGCCGGGAGTAAGCATGGACGCCCAAGCCGGTTCCGGCGTCGGACGTTCTCCTGCGCTCGGTGTGGCGGAAGCGTCCGCAGCCTATTGGCCTGTTTTCTGGTCGTCAGGAGGGGCGATCGAGCTTAATGCCACGGATGATCCCAGGGCCAAGGAATTGGAACGGAGGATCGTGTTGTCGCAATACCTGACCGCGATCAATTGCTCGGGTTCGTTGCCACCGCAGGAGACCGGGCTGGTCTGCAATTCGTGGCGCGGCCGCTTCCACCTGGAGATGCACTGGTGGCATGCTGCGCACTTTGCGCAGTGGAATCGTGTAGAACTGCTCCTGCCGTCATTGCGGTGGTACTCCACAGTGCTGGAGACGTCGCGGCAGACGGCGAAAGCGCAAGGATTCGACGGCGTTCGCTGGCCGAAGCAGGTAGGACCGGATGGGCGGGAAAGCCCGAGCCCCATCGGAACCTTCCTGATCTGGCAGCAGCCCCACCCCATCCACCTGGCCGAACTGGTGTACCGCGCCAATCCGAGTCGGGAAGTGTTGGAGGAATTCGCGGAGATCGTCTTCGAATCGGCCGGGTTCATGGCCAGCTTCGCGCATCCCACGTCGCGGGGGTTTGAGCTGGGCCCTCCCCTGATTCCGGCGCAGGAGAGCTACGGCTCACTACGGGCCAAGGTCACTAATCCCACGTTCGAACTGGCGTACTGGCAGTGGGGCCTACGGACTGCTACTGCCTGGCGGGAACGGCTGGGTTTGGAACCAGTACAGGCATGGGGGGACGTGGCGGATGGCCTGGTGCAACCACATGTGGTTGATGGCGTATACGCGGCCATCGACGTCGAACCGTTCACCATACGCACGGACCATCCATCCATGCTGTGTGCCCTGGGAGTCCTCCCCCAGACTGATCTCATTGATCCGGCCATCATGAGAGCAACCCTTTCAGACGTCCTGGCAGACTGGGACTGGGGCAGCACCTGGGGTTGGGACTACCCCGTGATGGCCATGACGGCCGCACGACTCGAGGACCCGGAGGCCGCTGTCGATGCGCTCCTCCTGAGCGCGGGCAAAAATACCGTCCTCCCCAACGGGCACAACCGGCAGACGGACTCCCTCCCGCTGTACCTGCCAGGCAATGGTGGCCTTCTGGCCGCTGTCGCGCTGATGGCCGCAGGCTGGGACAACGGACCGGACCGGCACGCGCCCGGATTCCCGGCCGACTGGGCCGTTGCATGGGAGGGGCTGGTCAAGGCGCCTTAGCATCGCCGCAGCTGGATAGTGTCACTACGGGATATCACCGCAAAGGGACCTCGCCTGTTAACCGCGGCGGGGTCCCACCGCGGCTCCGACCAAGGCACCAAGGCCAACTCCAATGAGGATGCCCAGAAAGGGCGAATTGAAGACCAACTGACCAACCACAAGTCCCCCTGCAGCCCCGAGCAGACAGGCGATCCACAGTTGGTTGTTCACGGCGGCCTCCGGATAAAACTGTCAGGTGCGGGGCGCCACGCGACGCGAACCGAGGACTTTCTTACGGGGGGACTCCCCCGATGCCGTGTCAGCCTCGCGAATAGCAGACCACGACGCCGAGACGAGATACACCTGGCTCACCAGATTGAACCAGATCAGCAGCCCGATAATGATGGCAAACGATGCCAGGACCGGATTGTTGCCGGACCGGGCCAGAAGTTCGGTGCTGAAGAACTGCAGGATCGTGGTCCCTATGCCCGCCAGCACCACGCCTTCCAGGAATGCGCGGCGCCCCAGCTTCAGGCCACCCGCAATGCGGAACAGCACTGCCGCCGTCGCGCAGTTCAACAGAAGGGGGACCACGATCTTGACGGTCGCCGCTATGGGCTCGACAACGCCCTCATCAAGCTTGAGCAAAGCAATAAGCCAGTCCGCTGCGGTCCCAAAGACGAGCGAGACGCCTGCGCTGATCACAAGGATGACGCCGAGGAGCAGCAGGGTGCCGGCGTCGATGAGCTTTTGAAGGATCGGGTTGCGTACCAAGGGGTCAGCGTTCATCACCCCCCGGAGGCCTTCCCTGATGCTGGCGATCCAGCCCAGGGAAACAAACACCGTGACAATCGCTGCGATGAGGGCCGTCCACCCAAGTCCCGACGGGTTGAGCAGGGATTGTGGATCCACCAGCCCTTCGCCGCCATCCACTTGAAGGAGCCCGGGGGCAGCCGCGGCCACACTGTCGATCACGGCATCCTGCAGCGCGGGGTTACCGCCCAACACGATGCCTGCGATGGCGAAGCCGGTTGTGAGCAGACCCGTCACGGAGAAGAACATGTTGAAGCCGATACCGGCGCTCAGCAACGGCCCGTGCTGCCGGGTGTAGTGCTGGAAGGAACGCATGGCCCGGTTGGTATTCAGCCTGGCGAGGATGAGTGCAAAGAATGCACCAACCTTTTTCGGCAAGCCCTCGCCGGCGCGCTTCGCATGGCCCCAATCCTGCCGCTTGCGGAGAAGCTGGAGTTTGAGTTTCGCCAGCTCAGTTGGCAGCGGAGGAACGTCCGCCTCTGCGGCTTGCATCCGCTTGCTGTGCTTCGTCAGTATCGCCGCCAAAGTCGAGCTCTTCCCGTAGCTGCCAAATTCCATTGGTGTCGTGCTCGTAAAGTCCCATGCTAACCACAGGGAAGGTCGCCCGGTAATCCCTGAGAACCGTTTCGGCCTCATCGAGGTTTTCCTGGGCGACATCGTGCGCAACGGTGACGTGCGGGTGGTACGGGAACGGCAACAT
Source organism: Paenarthrobacter sp. TA1.8 (assembly GCF_048595705.1). NCBI lineage: Bacteria > Bacillati > Actinomycetota > Actinomycetes > Micrococcales > Micrococcaceae > Paenarthrobacter > Paenarthrobacter sp. TA1.8. Next base: position 1,351,133 of record NZ_CP184287.1, on the reverse strand, counting down.
CCGTTCGAGTGGGCCGGTTTGAAGTTTCTCGTGCAGTTGCACGCACTCTTCAAAGCCTTCCTCCACATTGACGAACACAACCGGCGAGACGGGACGGAAAGAACCCGTGCCGGAAATGGTGATTTCGAAAGGTTCCTGGGTCCTTGCGACTTCCCTGACGTGCTCCCGGGTGGCGGCCCAGTCCTGGGTGGGTGTGGTGGTGATCAGGGTGATGTGGGCAGGGATGACCTCGGCCATCGGATCTCCGAAGGAGGCCCTCCATTCCTGGAGTTCTCGGGCGATCTCCGGCGGGAAACCGAGGATCACTCCGACGCACATGGTGTCTCCAGCGCCGCAATCGGTGCCGGAAACAGCGGGCTGGCGGGAGTCGTCCGGACCGGCACCCTGTCGGGTGCCGGTCTTGACGTTGAGCTGGCCAGCGGAGCACATGGACTTAGCGGACTCCCTGGTTTCCGTGGGAGGCATCGCCGCGGTAGGGCAGGAAACCAACCTTGGAGTAGACGTCCGCGAGGGTTGCGGCCGCAATTTCACGTGCCTTGTCCGCGCCGAGGGCCAGGAGCCGGTCGAGTTCTGCGGGGTCGGCCAGGAGTTCGTTGGCACGTTCCCGGATGGGTGCCAGGTGGCCGGACACGAGTTCGGCCAAGTCGACCTTCAAGTGGCCGTACATCTTCCCCTCATAGTCAGCCACGATCTTATCCACCGGCGTACCGCTGATGGCCGAGTAGATGGTCAGCAGGTTGGATACGCCCGGCTTGTTCTCGCGGTCGTAGCGGATCTCGGTTTCGGTGTCCGTAACCGCAGACTTAATCCGCTTGGCCACCGTCTTTGGGTCATCCAGCAGATTGATCAGTCCGGCCGGTGATTCCGCCGACTTGGACATCTTGGCGGTCGGGTTCTGGAGATCGTAGATCTTTGCCGATTCCTTCTGAATGAAGGCCTCAGGCACTTGGAACGTCTCGCCGAACCGGCTGTTAAAACGGTTGGCGAGGTCGCGGCTCAATTCCACGTGCTGGCGCTGGTCTTCACCCACCGGCACGCCGTGCGGCTGGTACAGCAGGATGTCAGCGGCCTGCAGGATGGGGTACGTGAACAGGCCAACGCTGGCGTGGTCCGAACCCTGCTTCTGTGCCTTGTCCTTGAACTGGGTCATGCGGGCGGCTTCGCCCATTCCCGTGATGCAGTTCAGGACCCATGCCAACTGGGCGTGCTCGGGAACCTGGGACTGGACGAAAAGCGTGCACTTGTTCACGTCCACGCCGCCGGCGATGTACTGGGCGGCCGTAACCCTGGTCCGCCGGGCCAGTTCCGCCGGATCCTGCGGCACGGTGATGGCGTGCAGGTCAGGAATGAAGTACACGGCGTCGTACTCGTCCTGCATCCGGACCCAGTTGACCAGGGCGCCGAGGTAGTTGCCAAGGTGCAGGGAATCGGCGGAGGGCTGCATGCCGGACAGGACCCGGTGCTTGGCGCCAACGGCAAGCTTGGTTGACGTTACGGGCTTCGGTGCGATCGCAGCATCAGCCGCTGCGCCGGTTTCAGTCGTGGTGGAACTAGTCATGGAGCAATACCTTAGGAAGCTTAGAGCCGGTAGTCGACTACCAGCGGTGCATGGTCAGAGAAGCGGGTGTCCCACGAAGGCGCCCGGTCCACCACAGCCGAGAAAGCGGCAGCTGCGAGGTCCGGGGTGGCCAGGTGGTAGTCGATGCGCCAGCCTGTGTCAGTGTCAAAGGCCTTACCGCGCTGGGACCACCAGGTGTAGGGGCCGGCGACATTACCTGCCAGGCCCCTGTGGACATCCCTCCATCCGATTTCTTCGCCGAGGAAGCGGTCAAAGTATGCTCGCTCCTCCGGGAGGAAGCCGGCACGCTTGACGTTGCCCTTCCAGTTCTTGATGTCGAGTTCAGTGTGTCCGACGTTGAGGTCGCCAACCACCAAAGCATGGTCGCTGTGTTTCGCGAGCTCAGGCAGGCGGACGGTCATGGCATCGAGGAAGCGGAACTTGTCGTCCTGCTTGGGGGTTCCGACCTCTCCGGAGTGCACGTAAGCACTGACAACGGTGAGGGTGGTAGGGTCACCGGCTGTGTTCCTGACGGTGTAGTCCGCTTCAACCCAGCGCCCGGACTTATCGAAGTAGTCGTCGCCAACGCCAACGCGAGTGGCCGTGGGCTCCTCGCGGGATGCAATGGCCACACCGGCGCGGCCCTTGGCCTCAGCCTCAGTGTGGAGGATGTGCCAGCCTTCGCCGATCAGCTTCCTGACGATGTCGTCAGGGGCGCGCACTTCCTGCAGGCAGAGAATGTCTACCTCGCGTGGCTCCAGCCATTCCGCCATGCCGTTCTTGTAGGCAGCCCGCAGGCCATTGACGTTAACTGATGCGATGCGAAGGAAGTCCTTCTTCAATGCCGTACTCACCCGGTCCACTCTAGTCGATGATGGTGCCGGCCACGGGCTCGTCCGAGCCACCTGAAGACTTGATCATGTCCCGCGCATTCGTGGCCGTAATGGCGATGGTTTCGAGCGCCCGGTTGATGGTGTCCTGGTTGGCCGTTGCGCCCTTGGCGCGTTCCTCGTCCACCACACGGACCTGCACCTGGACAATCTTGAAGGAGTGGTCCAGCTTAAGGTCGCGCACTTCATCGGCTTTGCTGCGCTCGGCAACTATGCGCGTGCCACCGCTGTCAGCAGCGGACGACGACGGCGCGCGGCCGGCTGCGGCGTTGAACGCATTTTGCGCTTCGCTCAGTTTGGCACCGGCCCGCTGCGCGGCCTTGCGGATGCTCAGCACCACGAACGTTGCAAGGGCAAGCCACCCGAAAGCGACCACGGCAACAACCCAGCCCACAACATCGTTCTGGTTGGCCGCAAAGATGACGGCTACCAGGAAAGCGATGATGACGACTGTCATCCCCAGGCCGCCGATGCGGAAGCCCTTGAACATGCCTTTACCGGCGGGGGACGTGGACGGGTGCGGGTCACCAAGAGATTGCATGAACCCATTCTCTCAAATGCGGAAAGGTGCCCCGTCCGCTTCCACGGACGGCGAACATGCCACGCTAGGATCCGCGCCTCTGCTGATTCCGGGTCTTGCCCGGCGACGTGGATTTGCGGTGCAGGAACCGCGCCGCCAGCAGAACCGGGTCCGACTCCGGCTTACCCTCCATGACTTCGCAGAGTCGCTCAACCAGCGCGGCGGCCGCGGCAGGAATATCCACGTCAAGGGCCGAAATCGGGGGCTTGTGCTGCCGCGAGTGTTCAGAGTCCGAGCCCGTGCACACCAGCAGGTCCCCCGGGATACGGACTCCACGTTCCTGCATGGCCTGGGCTGCCCCGCTGGCGTGCCTACCCGTTAAGCAAAAAACTGCGCCGGGCAGGCCGTCGCCCAAAATCCTGGCGCCCACTTGCCGACCACCCTCCACGCCGTCCCGTTCCGGTACGTGATAAATCCGGGGCTCCTTTCCGGTTTCCAGGCACCAGGCAACGTAGGCGGCCTCGCAATCGAAGTTCCAGGCGTTCCTGTCCGTCCCGCCCACGTAAGCGATGGATCCAGCGCCCGCGGCTGCCAGGTGGTCCAGGACGACTCGTGTGGACGCTGCGTCGTCGTGAGCGACCCAGTTCCGGAAGTCGGGGCGGCCCGGATCGCGATCCCAGGTCACATACGGAATTCCACGCTTCTCCAGCAAAGCCACCACTGGGTCATCCAAATGCGGGGCGAAAACTATGTAACCGTCCAGGGACATGGAAAACGGGGGAAGCGGTCCACGGCTCAAGTCGGGGACGAGCATCAGACCCAGATTCCGATTCAGCGTCTCGGCGGCGGCTGCTCCCGCGAGTTTCATGAAGACGTCCACGCCATTGGGACCATAGTTGCCCAAGCTGTCCAAGGAGCGGAATACCAGCCCGATCGCATTCATCTTGGAACTTCGAAGCCCCCGTGCCATGGCGTCTGCAACGTAACCCATCTCCGAGGCGACGGCGCGAACCCGTTCCCGGGTGGCCTCGCTGATGTTGCCCTTGCCATTGAGGGAGTGCGACACCGTGGTGATCGACACTCCGGCTTTCCGCGCTACGTCCCAGATCGTCGCGCCGTGTTGTTGTTCGCGGGCCATGGGCCTCCTGCATTCGCCTCCGAGGGATCTCATCAGACCCGGTTTCCGAAATTAACGATAAATCTCGCGGACCAGCTACACAAAAACGTTTTTCTTCCGTACTTTGAGCGTCACAAGTGATCCACCTCATCCAAGAGCCCACCCGCACTCAGACGGGGATGGCTCTCCCTCAAGGAGACCTATGCAGCTTCACCGCCACACATCCGCCGCGCCCGATCCCCGCGAGCGCGGCCTCGACATCGGCCGCACCTGGGAGGCTCAAACACGCAATACCGCCAAGCTCTACTTTGACTTCTTCGCCACGCTTGGCATCGCACCGCAGAAAGTCCGGGACATTGCGGAGCAGAGCCATGCAGCCCTCCACGCCTGGTGCCCGGCACTGGCAGAGGAAGCCGAGGGCTGGGCCAACGGCGCCGGACTCGAGACCTGGGAGCTGGGTGTGGTCAACGCACGCACTGAGATTCTTGCGGCCGCACCCCGGAAGGTCGCCTCCCATGAATGCTCGACGGCGGTCTACGCACCAGCCCGGGCTTCGGCGCCGGAAACCATTCAGACCTGGGACTGGCATGACCACCTCGCCCCCGACGGACTCTTGCTCGAGGTAACCCCGTCCTCCGGTCGGACCACCAAGACGTTCACGGAGTTCGGGACGCTGGGCAAGATCGGTGTCAACAGTGAGGGCCTCGGCCTGCATTTCAACATCCTTGCCCACTCCAGGGATGATGACTCCGCTGGAGTTCCGGTCCACGCAATCGCCCGCCGCATCCTCGATGAGGCCTCGACCATCGACCAAGCTATCGACATCGCGTCCTCAGCAAGAGTGAGCGCCTCTACCGTTTTCACTGTTTTCACAGCTACCGCTTCCGGCACCAGTACCCCGCGCCTGGCCGCCAGCATCGAGGTCTCTCCCGCCGGCACCGCCGTCGTGGATGCCGGCAGCGACGGCTGGCTGCTCCATACGAACCACTTCCTGGACCCCGTCCTCGCGGAAGAGGACACAATCGACGACGGCGCGTTGTCGCCCCAGCGCCTGGCCCACCTTGGGCGCGTGAGGACGGAGCTCGCAGGCCTGGGCATCGCGGACCGGGCCAAGCAGTTCTGCTCGTCAGAGGGAGCTTCATCCGTGGTCTGTTTCCATCCTGACGCCTCGGCGCCGCGACACGAGCAGTGGCAGACGCTGCTGACCATCAGCGTCGATGGCGGTGACTGCTCCCTCGCTTACGCAGCTGCCAACCCCGCCGACGCCGCACGCGATGGCTTCCTGATCTTCTAAGCCCGACCAGCCTCAAGGCCCCAACAAAACAACCAACGAAAGGCACTTCCTTGCCGCAATCCCTTCAGCCCAATGTTGCGCTGGAACCACAAGGTCCGTCGTCCAAGCGCCCCATCTCAGCTGCCCGTACTTTCTTCGTCTCCTGTTTTGGAACCGCACTGGAGTTTTATGACTTCACCATCTACGGATTGGCTGCAGCCTTGGTGTTTCCGCAGCTCTTCTTCCCCAACCTTGATCCTCTGACCGGAACATTGGTGGCGTTCGCTTCCTTCGGTGCCGGATTCCTGGCCCGGCCCTTGGGCGGTATCGTCCTGGGCCACTTCGGCGACCGTCTCGGCCGGCGCAGGATCCTGATCCTCACGCTCATCCTGATGGGTGGGAGCACCTTCCTGATCGGCTGCCTGCCTAGTGCGGATTCGATCGGCGCCACGGCCCCTATGCTGCTCATCGCATTGCGTCTGGTTCAAGGATTCTCTGCCGGCGGTGAATGGGGAGGCGCTGCCTTGTTGGGAATCGAGGCGGCACCGGCGGGTCGCCGAGGACTGTGGGGAAGCTTCACCAGCATGGGCATCGGGTTGGGCGTGCTGATGGGTTCCGGCGTTTTTACGCTCACTGACGCCGTCGCGGGCGGCGAAGTGGCCAGCTTCGCTTGGCGGGTACCCTTCTGGATCGGCGGCCTGCTGGTACTGGCTGGCCTTATTGCCCGGCTGACCCTCCCCCAGGACGAACGCCCTTCCGGCACCCGGGCACCCCGGATTCCACTGTTGGCAGTCCTCAAGTCGCATCCGCGGCAGATCCTGATGTCGATCGGCGTCAGCTACGGCTACAACACCTTCACCTACATCGCCACGGTGTTCCTCATGTCGTACGTGCTCCAGCGCGGCTATTCCGACAGTGAATCACTTCAGTTCCAGCTGTGGGGTGCCCTGGCCAGCGTCATCTCCGCACCTCTCGCGGCGATACTTTCCGACAGGATCGGCCGTAAGCCGGTGATGATTGGTGGTTCGGTGATGCTCATCATCTACTTCCTGGCGTTCTTCCCGGCCATCGAGACACACACCGGCTGGCTTGCCCTCCTCATGTTCACGCTCGGCGGCGCGCTGAACACTGTTCCGCAGGGCCCGTTGCCGGCATTCCTTGGCGAACAGTTCCCGGCAGCTTCCCGCTACTCGGCCATTTCGGCCAGCTATCAAATCGGCTCAGCCCTGGGAGGCGGCACGGCAGCCACTGTGGCCACGGCATTGCTGATCGCCACGCATGGCGACCCGATCGGCGTCGTGATTTACACAGTCTCCGCGCTGGCAGTCATGGGACTGTGCTCCTGGGGCCTGCGCGACAACGCAAAGCTGACCATGGCTGAGATCGAGACGGCCTAGGACCTGTGCGGGCTGCGCCGGCTGGTCCTACTTCAGGAACAGCTGGCGCAGCCTTGCGGTGGTCAGCATGATCCCGAGCGCGATCATCACAACGTAGTAACCCACGTGGATGGCAGTGGCCGGGCTGAACGAGCCCACGCTGATCTGGCGCAGGAGTTCCACCCCGTGCCACAGGGGCATGGCCTGGATGAACCACTGGATGACCTGCGGGTAGACGCTGAGCGGGTAGAACGTGGGGCTGAACAGGAACATGGGCAGCAGGAAGAAGTTGATCCAGTCCATCTGCTGGAAGGTCTTCATGAAGCTGGTGATGCCCATCCCAAAGCTCGCAAAACCGAACGCGATCAGCACCGAAGCAGGAATGACCAGGACGGCCCACCAACTGGTGAGCAGTCCCATTACCCCCATGACAGCGGTGAATCCCGTGGCGTACAGCAGGCCCCGAAGGAGTGCCAGGAAGATCTCTCCGATCGCCACGTCCAACGGCCCCAAGGATGTGTAGAGCATCCCTTGGTACAGCTTGGCGAAATTCATCTTGAAGAAGACGTTCCACGTGGAATCATAAATTGCTCCGTTCATGGCCGAGACCGCCAGGAGTGCCGGCGCAATGTACGCCGCATAGCTGATTTCCTCGCCGCCTGGACCCTGGACAGTGCCCACTATGGAGCCCATGCCCACGCCCATGGCCAGCAGGAACAGCACAGGCTCGAAGAACCCCGACACCATCACCAGCCACGTGCTGCTCCTGGCAGCCATCAGCCCACGGCCCACCACTGCCTTGGCGTTGCGGGAGTAGAGGGAACCGAACTTGCGCTCACGGGCAAGATCCGTGGCGCTGTGGCCACCTGTCAGGACACTCAAGAGCCCATCCTTTTCACGAACTGGCGGCGGACAAGTATCCAGCCAACAGTGGCGGTCGCCAGCAGGAACACCACGTGGGTGATGGTCAGCAACGGATTTTGGTCCATCCCGTAGGTGAAGACCCGACCCAACTCAGTTCCGTGCCACACCGGTGATATCCAACCGATCCAACGAACTGCGATCGGCAGCGAATCCAGCGGGAAGAACGTCCCGGAGAACAGGAAGAGCGGCATGACGATGAATCGCTGCACCAATGCGAACTGCCCCTTGTCCTGCTTGATGCTGGCGGCATAGGCCATCAGCGGCAAGCCGAAGGAGAGCGCCGCGACCGTGGCCACGATGGCCGAGACCCAGCCCCATGGACTCGGCGAAGCGCCAAACATGGCCACCACCACGAAATAGACCAACGACTGCAACAGGAAGCGCAGGGAACTGGCCATGACGTGGCCGCTGGCGATCTGCTGCGGTGTCAGCGGCGAGGCATGCGGACCATAAAACACGCGGCGCCATTTGAAGCCGTCCATAATGGGGTACGAGAACTCCCCCGACGCCGTCATCACCGCCGCGGAGACCAGCAGCGCCGGCGCCACGAACTCGAGGTAGCTGACACCGCCAAACTCTGCTGCGCTGTTGGCGTCCACCAGGCTGGCCAAGCCGACTCCCATGGCAAACAAGTACGCCACCGGCTGCCCCACGCTGTACAGGATCACGGACCAGCCGTAGTTCCGCATGACACGGAGCACCTGCTCAGCGTAGAAGAAGGAACCCCAGCGACGCGCCCTGGCGGCCGAAACCTCAGGCGAGTGGGCCCGCAACGGCTGCTCCGCCGTCGTGCGTGGTTTGTTCACCGACTCAGTCAACGAGGCTCCTGCCGGTAAGCCGCAGGAACACATCTTCCAGCGACGAGCGACGCACCAACGAGGTCATGGGGTGCAGCCCGCGGGCAGTGACCTGCTCCAGCGCGGCCTCACCGTCGTGCGCGTAGATGAGCACACGGTCCGGCAGTGTCTCCAGCCGCTCACCAATGCCTTGAAGCTCGACGCCGATGCTCGCGTTCCGCTCGGACCCGAACCTGAGCTCCAGTACTTCGCGCGACGAGTGTTCGCGAATCAGGGCCGCGGGCGATCCTTCGGCCATGATCTTGCCCTTGTCCACCACGATCAGGCGGTCGCAGAGTTGCTCAGCCTCGTCCATGTAGTGCGTAGTGAGGATGAGGGTTACGCCGCTTTCCTTAAGCCGGAACAGGCGGTCCCAGAGAATGTGGCGCGCCTGCGGATCCAGGCCGGTGGTGGGCTCGTCGAGGAGCAGGATCCGGGGGCTCATTGATGAGCGACCGGGCTATTGTGAGCCGTCGCTTCATGCCTCCGGAGAGCGCGTCCACCTTGGAATTGGCCTTGTCCGTTAGCTGAGCGAATTCCAGCAGCTCATCAGCCTTCGGCCGGAGGCTGCTCAGGGGCAGGCCAAAATAGCGCCCGTAGACGATCAGGTTCTCGCGAACCTTGAGCTCTTCATCCAGGTTGTCCTGTTGTGGGACCACACCCAGATGCGCTCTTACTTCGGGGCCGTGGGATTCCGGGTCCAAGCCCATGATGCTGAGCGTGCCCGAGGTGCGTTGGGATACGCCGCCGATCATTTTCATGGTGGTTGACTTGCCGGCACCGTTGGGGCCCAGCAGCCCGAAAGACTCCCCCGCCGGTACGTCGAAGGAGATGTTGTCCACGGCGGTGAGGTCACCATAGGCCTTGGTGAGGTTCCGCGCGCTGATGACGGATGGTCGGTTCATGTCGAAGCCGGATTGCGACGATTCTGACTGTGTTGGTGACGGTGTCGGAGAGCGGATTGCTTCATTGTGCACCCTCAGCACACTAGTAGCGCCCCCTGACTTATGCGAGGCCATCTCGGGGGTTCCCTGCGGAAGATGCCGTGCGCACGGCATCTTCGGCAGCTTAGCCCCGTAATGGGCCTTGCAATGGTCGGAGGAACTTAGGCGATGCCTGCCTGGCGCTCCGCACTCTCCACGACGTTCGCGAGCAGCATGGCACGGGTCATCGGCCCCACGCCGCCCGGGTTCGGGGACAGCCAAGCGGCGACGTCGGCAGCTGCCGGGTCAACATCTCCGGTAACAACAGCCTTACCGTTGCCGTCGTCCACACGGCTGACGCCGACGTCGAGCACTATTGCGCCCGGCTTGAGGTCTTCAGCCTTGATCATGTGCGGCACGCCGGCAGCTGCAATCACGACGTCGGCCTGCTTGAGTTCCGCGGGCAGGTCCACCGTTCCGGTGTGGGCCAGGATGACCGTGGCGTTAACTTCCTTGCGGGTCAACAGGAGGCCGATGGGGCGGCCGATGGTGACGCCGCGGCCCACCACCAGGACGCGCTTGCCCTTGAGTTCAATGTTGTGGCGGCGGAGCAGCTCCACGCAGCCCTTGGGCGTGCAGGGCAGCGGGGACTTCATCTCGCCGTTGACGTTGGCCACCAGGCGGCCAAGGTTCATGGGGTGCAGGCCGTCGGCGTCCTTGTCAGGGTCCATGGCTTCGAGGATGACGTCCTGGTCGATGTGCTTGGGGAGCGGCAGCTGGACGATGTAGCCGGTGCATTCCGGGTTGTCGTTGAGCTCCCGGACAACCTCCAGGAGGTCTTCCTGGCTGATGTCCTCGGGGAGGTCGCGGCGGATGGACTGGATGCCAACCTCGGCGCAGTCCTTGTGCTTGCCGCCGACGTACCAGGTGCTGCCGGGGTCGGAACCCACCAGAATGGTGCCCAGGCCGGGGACGATTCCCCTCGCGGCCAGGACGGAAACGCGAGTGGTCAGTTCTGCCTTGATGGCTGCGGCGGTGGCCTTGCCGTCAAGGATCTGTGCGGTGGACTGTGTCATTCCATCTGCTCTTTCTGGTGGGTGACCTAATGGCTCATGCCAACGGGACCCGCCGCCGTAGGTGTGGCGGCGGATCCCGTCAGCTCCGGTTCAGTGCCCGGGAAATGCGTTACTTAGCCGCGGAAACGCGGATTTACCACTGCTCGTGCTGCGGGTACAGCGGGAAGTCAGCGGCCAGTTTGTCGACGCGGGCCTGGAGGCTTTCGACGTCGGCCGAGGTACCGGCCTTGAGCGCGGCGGCGATGATCTCGGCGACCTCGGTGAACTCGGCAGCACCGAATCCGCGGGTGGCCAAGGCAGGGGTACCAATGCGGAGGCCGGAGGTGACCATCGGCGGGCGGGGGTCGAACGGAACAGAGTTGCGGTTCACGGTGATGCCCACGGAGTGCAGGAGGTCCTCGGCCTGCTGGCCATCCAGCTGCGAGTTGCGCAGGTCAACCAGGACCAAGTGAACGTCGGTGCCACCGGTGAGGACGGAGACGCCGGCTTCGGCAACATCGGCCTGGTTCAGGCGGTCAGCGATGATCTTGGCACCTTCGAGGACACGCTCCTGGCGCTCCTTGAACTCTTCGCCACCGGCGATCTTGAACGCAACAGCCTTGGCCGCGATCACGTGCATGAGCGGCCCGCCCTGCTGGCCCGGGAAGACGCTGGAGTTGAGCTTCTTGGCCCACTCCTGCTTGCCAAGGATCACACCGGAACGGGGGCCGGCCAGGGTCTTGTGGACCGTGGAGGTGACGACGTCGGAGTACGGCACCGGGCTCGGGTGCAGGCCCGCTGCAACCAGGCCGGCAAAGTGCGCCATGTCCGTCCACAGGAGTGCGCCGACTTCGTCGGCGATGGAGCGGAAGGCAGCGAAATCGAGGTGCCGCGGGTAGGCGGACCAGCCGGCGATGATGACCTGCGGCTTCTCGGCGATGGCCTGCTCGCGGAGCTTGTCCATGTCGATGCGGAAGTTGTCCTCTTCAACCTGGTAAGCAGCTACGTTGTAGAGCTTGCCGGAGAAGTTGAGCTTCATGCCGTGGGTCAGGTGGCCACCGTGTGCCAGCGAGAGGCCCAGGATCTTGTCGCCCGGGGTGATCATGGCGGAGAGCGCTGCAGCGTTTGCCTGGGCACCGGAGTGCGGCTGGACGTTGGCGTACTCGGCGCCGAAGAGTTCCTTGACGCGGTCGATCGCAAGCTGCTCGGCGACGTCGACGTATTCACAACCGCCGTAGTAGCGGCGGCCCGGGTAGCCCTCGGCATACTTGTTGGTCAGGACGGAGCCCTGAGCTTCCATGACGGCGCGGGGGGCGAAGTTTTCGGACGCAATCATTTCCAGGGTGCCGCGCTGGCGGCCGAGTTCCTGGTTGAGGACTGCTGCGATCTCGGGATCGAGATCGGCGAGCGACTGGTTGCTGACAGACGCGGAAGTGGTTGTGGTAGTCACGGAAATCTCCTGGCTAGGCAACGGGTGGTGCTACAGGTCAGGCTACCGGCAGCAGCATTCCCGCGTCCCCTTTTTGACGGAGGGATCGGTCACGTGCGTGCAGCGGTAAGACATGACCCTCGGCCCAGGCGTACGATCCGTGGTCTTCATGATTGCCGCTCCCTGGTGGTAGTCCACCCAACGCCAGTTGCGACCCGTTAACAGTACAACAAGGCAGCACAGGTAGGCTTGATCGTGTGACTGAATCCACCGCTTTCGTAGTAACACTTTCCTGCCCCGACCGCCCCGGCATCGTCCACGCGGTAGCCGGAGCCCTGCTTGATGCCGGCTGCAATATCGCCGATTCCCAGCAGTACGGAAGCCCCAGCACAGGCAACTTCTTCATGCGCGTGGAGGCATCGACGTCGTCCTCCCAGGCCGAACTGGCCACGGCCTTGCGGCCGGTAGCTGAATCGTTCGGCATGACCTGGCAAATCAACCCCGTGGGCGAAAAGGTCCGCACCATCATCCTGTGTTCCAAGGATGCGCACTGCCTCAACGACCTTTTGTTCCAGCAGCGCACGGGCACTTTGCCCATTGAGATTCCGGCGATTGTGTCCAACCACCGGGATCTTGAGTCGCTGGCGGAGTTCTACGGCATCCCGTTCCACCACATCCCGGTAACGCCGGAGACCAAGCCGCAGGCCGAGGCGCAACTGCTGAAGCTGATTGCCGAGCACGATGTCGAGCTGACTGTCCTGGCACGGTACATGCAGGTCCTGTCCAACGATTTGTGCACGGAGTTGAACGGCAAGGCCATCAACATCCACCACTCGTTCCTCCCCTCCTTCAAGGGCGCCAAGCCGTACCACCAGGCACACGCACGAGGTGTAAAGATCATCGGCGCCACGGCCCACTACGTGACGGCCGACCTCGATGAGGGTCCGATCATCGAGCAGGAAGTCATCCGCGTTGATCACGCGCGCACGGCTGCCCAGTTCGTCCAGATGGGCCGCGACGTCGAAGGCCGTACGCTGGCTCAGGCGGTCCAGTGGCACGCCGAACACCGTGTGCTCCTGGACGGTACCCGGACCGTGGTGTTCAACTAACGCCACTCCTATGCTGGGGGTATGCGGGGCATCCCTGACGCCGACCACGAGGCTGACCTGGCTGTCTTCTACGACCGCCAGGCACCGGTGCGGAACACCCGCGCGCTGACGCCGCACCGGGTTGAGAGCCGGGAGTGGTTCATCCGGCTGTTGAAGTCCGAGCGCCGTCATTCGTTGTTTGAGCTGGGTTGCGGCACTGGGGTTGAGGGCGTGGAGTTCGTCCGCGCCGGCTTGCACTACACCGGCGTGGACCTGTCCTCGGAGAGCGTTCACTTGGCGCGCTCGGCCGGGCTTGAGGCTTCTGTTGCCAGCGGCCGCAGCCTGCCGTTTCCGGATGCAGTCTTTTCAGCCGCCTGGACCATGAGCACTCTCCTGCACGTCCCCAACAGCAGAATTCACGACGTCGTCCGCGAACTTGTGCGGGTCACGGCACCTGGTGCGCCAATCGCCGTCGGACTCTGGTCAGGTGAGGATTGCGAAGTCTTGAACCCTGAAGACCTTGAGGAACCGCGGCGCTTCTTCAGCCGTCGCAGCGACGAAACCGTGCAGCGTATTTTTGGCGAGCACGGTTCGGTGGAGCACTTCCGGACGTGGCCGGAGGGCGTGGGAGTGGAATCCGGGCCGGGCGCAGGAAACTGGTCCCAGCACTATCAATTCCTGGTCCTCCGCACCCCTGCACCCAACTGAGTCGCAGCAGAGCGCGTTTTGAGCGCTCAAAACGCGCTCTGCTGCGACTCAGTTGGGAACTAAGCTGACTCCATGGCTCCCTCTTACACTTTCGCCGGGGATACCCCGGCCATCCATGAAACCGCCTTCGTGGCGCCCACGGCTTCCATTATTGGCAAGGCCACGTTGGCCGAGGACTCGAGCGCTTTCTACGGCGTCTCCGTCCGCGCCGATACAGCGGCCATCAGCGTCGGCGCAGGGTCCAACCTCCAGGACAACGTAGTCCTCCACGCCGACCCCGGCTTCCCCTGCACGGTAGGCGAACGCGTCTCCGTGGGGCACAGCGCTGTGGTCCATGGATGCACTGTGGAGGACGACTGCCTCATCGGCATGAGCGCCACCATCCTCAACGGCGCGGTGATTGGCACTGGCTCGCTCATCGCTGCCGGGGCCGTGGTGTTGGAAGGCACTGTCATTCCCCCGCGCTCACTGGTTGCGGGTGTACCTGCAAAGGTCCGCCGTGAACTCACCGACGAAGAGTTCGAGGGCGTCAAGCACAACGCCGCGCATTACAAGGAACTCGCTGCGGCGCACAGGGAGATGCACGCTTAAACGCCGAATACGAGGCCCGCTCTGTGCCCTAACCTGAGGGTTTAGGGCGCAGAGCGGGCCTCGTAACGTAAGGAGACTAGTCCAGGGAGATCGGGCCGAGCTCGTCCAGCAGGTCACCTGGCCCCGGGTTTCCGGCAGCGGACGAACCGCCCAGGTGATTCACCACTCCCCACACTGCATTCAGGCCCGTGGTCACGGCACCCTCGGCCCAGCCAGCGGTGAAGGACACGTCATCGCCCGCGAGGAAGATGCCGCGCTGGTGCTCCGGCAGCTGGTCCTGCTTGAAGTGCGTGAACAGGCGCTGCTGGTACCGGTAGTGGCCGGGCAGGTTGGCCTTGAACGCACCCATGAAGTTGGGATCCGCTTCCCAGGACACCGTGATCGGTTGCCCCACGATGTGGCTCGCAATGTCTACGCCCGGGTAGATCTGTTCCAAGGAGTGCAACATCAGCTTCACGCGCTCGTCCGCTGTCAGGGCCAGCCATTTCAGGGCGTCGTCGTTCCATGTGTAGGACAGGAGCATGACGGCGGGCTTGTCAGGACCGTCGTCGAGCAAGTATGTGGCCCGGTTGAGGCGGTCGGTGAGCGTCATGGACAGGACCTCGCGCCCGGTCTCGGGATCGATGTCCTTCCAGAACGGGCGGTCCACCATCACGAAGGTCTTTGAAGACTGCATGTAATGCGAGCGTTCGATCGCGGTCCACAGCCCGGCCGGGAACAGCGCTTCCTCGGTGTGGATGCGTGTGGACAGCAGCCAGGACTGGCAGGTGGTCACCACGGCCTGGTAGGTGGCTTCGCGTCCCCAGTTCTCGCGGACCAGGAGGTCACCGTTCTCTACCCGGCGGATGTTGTCCACGGCTCCGCGGGGCGAGCCGGAGTGCAGCGACGCCAGGGACGTGCCCTCGGGCCAGTACTTAAGGTCCGACGGCGCGTGGTTCCAGAGTGCCTCAGGGAGCCTTTGCGCTCCTCCGGCAATGGAGCGGTGCTGGTCGTCGGCATCTGTGTAGACCACGCGGAGGATTTCGAGGATGGAGTTGGGGAAATCGGTGTCCCAACCGCCGGTACCGAAGCCCACCTGGCCGAAGGCCTCGCGGTGAGCAAAACCGGCCTCTTTGAAGGATTTGCTGGCGGCGATGAAACCGTAGAAGGTCTGCTCGTCCAGCTCCGGCAAGAGCGCGTTCCAGAGTTCCTTGATCCGCTTGGTGTCGCGGGCCTTGATGGCTTCCTGCATCTCAGCGAAGGCGGCGCCATCGTTGACTGCTGCTTTCCAGGCGTCGGCTACTTCCAGGAAGAACTCCGGCAGCTCGTCAGCCGTGGTGGCGTAGTGCTTCTTGCCCGCGAGTTCGATCACTGTGGAGGAGGTTGCCGGCGCCATGGGGTTCGGGAAGTCCTGGGTGTCCAGGCCAAGCAGGTCCACGTAGTGGTAGAACGCCTTGCCGGAGACCGGGAAGCGCATGCCGCCAAGGTCCGCCACGACCCCGGGAGCTGATGGGAAACTCGCAGTGCGGAGGCGTCCACCAATCTGGTCGGCCTCGTAGATGACGGGCTTGAGGCCAAGTTTCATCAATTCATAGGCGGTCACCAGTCCGGACAGGCCTGCGCCGATGATGGCTACTTCCGTGCCGTAGAGCTCTTCCGGGATTGAGCCGAGCCCATCGGGGTGCGCCAGGTAGTGGTCGTAGCTGAACGGGAAGTCCGGGTTCAGCATGGTGATAGGTGCTCCAGCGGCCGCGTCAGGCGCGCCCGGCTCCTCGATGAGAGGGAGTTCTGTGGCGATGGTCATGAGTTTGCTGCTTTCACAGGTTCCGGGCTCACGGCCCTGGTGGTTAGTTCACGGTAGTCCTGCTCGCTGAGCGCGGCTACCTTTGAGTTCCGGCGTCCATAGCCGAAGTAAATGGCGACGCCCACCAGCATCCAGATACCGAAGGTGATCCAGGTATCGGCGCCCAGGTTGAGCATCAAATATGCGCACATCAGGGTGCCCAGGATTGGCGTGATCGGGTACAGCGGGACCCGGAAGCTGCGCTTCAGGTCGGGCCGGTTGCGTCGCAGGTAGATGACGGCCACGTTGACCAGCGCGAACGCGAAGAGCGTACCGATGCTTGTTGCGTCCGCCAAGGCTCCCAGCGGGACCAAGCCTGCGGTGAGGGCGACGGCGGTACCGATGATCAGCGTGCCGGCCACCGGAGTGCCGGTGCGGCGGGAAACGCGGCCGAAGATTTTGGGAACCATGCCGTCGCGGGACATGGAGAGCATGATGCGGGTTTGTCCGTAGAGCACGGTCAGCACGATGCTTGCGATGGCCAGTACAGCACCTACCGAGAAGACCAGGGCGATCCATGGCCGGCCGGTGATCTCGTGCAGGATCTGAACCAGTGCAGCTTCTGTGCCGTCGAACCAACCCCACGGGCGGGCGCCGATGGCTGCAACGGCAACCAGGACGTAGATGGTGGTCACGATGACCATGGAGAGCATGATGGCCCGGGGCAGGTCGCGCTTGGGGTTCCTGGCTTCCTCGCCGGCGGTGGAAGCGGCGTCGAAGCCGATGTAGGAGAAGAAAACGCTGGATGCGGCGGCGGAAACACCGGCGGCGCCCATGGGCAGCAGCGGCTCGAAGTTGCCGGCATTGAAAGCGGTGAAGGCTACTGCGCAGAAGAAGATCAGGATGCCCACCTTGATCACGACGATCGCTGTGTTGATCCACGCACTCTCACGGGCACCACGGACCAGCAGGAGCATAGCCAGGATCACGATCACCATGGCGGGCACGTTCACCAGCCCGCCGTCCCCTGGCGGCTGGCTCATCGCGTCCGGCAGGAACTGGCCAAACGCGGCGAGGGTCTCGTTGACATACTGGCCGGCGCCCACGGCAACGGCTGCCACGGAGACCGCGTACTCCAGCACCAGGCACCATCCACAAATCCAGGCCATGCCCTCGCCCATGGTGGCGTAAGAGTAGGAGTAGGACGAGCCTGCCACCGGAACGAGCCCAGCCATTTCGGCATAGGAAACAGCGGAAAGCAGCGCGGCGAGTCCGGCAATGACGAACGAGATCCAGATGGCCGGACCGGCCAGCGGCACTGATTCGCCGAGGATCACCAGGATGCCGGTGCCGAGCGTAGCTCCGACGCTGATCATGGTGAGTTGGAAGACGCCAAAGCTGCGGACCAGCGGCGTTCCGCCTTCGCCGCTACCGGCTTCGCTGACCATCTGGCCAATTGGCTTGCGGCGCAGGAGTTGCGCGCCGAGGCTCGGCCTGGCGGCGCTTGCCGCGGCCGGGTTTTTGGTGTTCACAGGCACAGTCACCCTTGACGTCCCTTCAAAGTAGTTTCGATTTCCCCTCCACAAGACTGGCATGTGAGCCACCTCTCACCGCGGTGCAAAATGACCTATAGTGTTCAACCATGAGACGTAATGCACACTATCAAGAGGCTGCCGCTGCAGCCCTTTCCGGGCAGGTCAACGTGGACCTGTCTGCCATTTCAGACAACGTCAAGGCCCTGAAAAATCGCACCGAGGCGCCGTACTTCATGGCCGTAGTCAAGGGCAACGCCTACGGCCACGGCCTGGTGGAAGTTGCTCGCACCGCCGTGGAAGCTGGTGCAGACTGGCTTGGCACAGCCCAGCTCAGTGAAGCAATCGCACTCCGCCAAGCGGGCATCACCGTTCCCATACTGTCGTGGCTGTATCTGGCATCCCAGACAAGCGCCACCATTCTTGAGGCACTGGAAAACGACGTTGATGTGTCCCTTGGAAGCGTCAGCCAACTGGAGGTGCTGGCAGGCATCGCGAAACGCCTTGGCCGTCCCGCCGTCGTGCATTTGGAACTGGACAGCGGCCTCAGCCGCGGCGGTGCACGAAAGGAAGACTGGGCTGAACTTGTGGCGCACGCACGGCAAGCTGAGCTGGACGGGACCCTCCGTGTTCGAGGCCTCTGGACCCACCTGGCCTGGGCCGATGTCCCCGCGCACCCCGGTAACGCCACCGCCGTCGCGGAGTTCGAGGACGCCGTTCACCAAGCGCGCGAGGCAGGACTGAGCCCCGACCTCAGGCATGTTTCCAGTTCTGCCAACATCCTGGACCGGCCGGAGTTCCACTTCGACATGGTCCGCGCGGGACTGGCCATTTACGGGCTTGCCCCGGCCGATCACCTGAACCCGGCTGACTTTGGCCTGCGCCCGGCGCTCAGCGTTACGGCGCCGCTGGTCATGGTCAAGAAGGTCCCGGCAGGCACAGGCGTCAGCTACGAACACCAGGCCATCACCTACGAACCGCGCTACCTCGGGCTCATCCCGCTCGGTTACGCGGACGGTATCCCCAAGGGCATCAGCGGCCGCTCCGTTGTGAACGTGGCCGGACGCGCGGTGCCGGTGATCGGCAAGGTCTGCATGGACCAGTTCATGGTGGACCTCGGACCGGACGCTTCGGGAATCGACGTCGGGGACACCGCAGTGTTGTTCGGTGACCCGGCATGCGGGGCGGCGAGCGCCGACGACTGGGGTGCCGCGATCGGAAGCCACGGCGACGAGATCATCAACAGGATTGCACCGCGCCTGCCGCGCGCCTATGCAAGCAGCGCCAACCAGGACTCCGCTTACGAGTGCCCCGACTACCAGGAGCCGGCCGCCGCCGGGCAGGGCAATGTCGCCTGAGCCCGCCACCGCCCGCCTGAGTTTTGTCACGCTCGAGCAGTTCCTGGAGCAGCTGCCGCCGGAGTTGAAAATGCTTCACGACGGCGGCAGCGGGACCTCGCTGCTGCGGTGGGTGGAACCCAGTGAGCTCGAAGACCCTACGCCGTACCTGCCGGAGGGCGAGTTCCTCCTCACCGCCGGGTTGCCCTTCCTTGGGAAGGGCGGCTCGGCGGCCAAGGTGGACGCCTACGTACGGCGGCTCGTGGGTGCCAAGGTTGCGGCCCTCGGCTTCGGTATCAGGCCCTATTTCGACGCCGTCCCGGACGTCCTGCTGGACGCTTGCCGCAAGCACAACCTCACGTTGTTCGAGGTACCGGAGTCTGTGCCTTTCGCGGCGATTGGCTTGGAGTTCTCCCAGCTTCTGGAAACTGACAACGCGCGGGTCTTCCGGCAACTGGCCGACACCAACCGCCAACTCATGCGGGCGGTACTCTCCCCCCGGCCCGAACATGAACTGTTGGCCGCCCTGGTGCAGAGGGTGCCCGTGTGGGCTGTTCTGGTGGGCGCTGACGGACGGGTCCGTGCCCGGGGGCACAACGCCGGCGGCAGCAGCGGCGTCGAGCATTCCTTGTTGACACCCCTCCTGGAGCGGTTGCTGTCCGGCAGCGGTCCACGGGTGGAGATGGACGGTTTCGAACAGCCGGGTTCGGAATTGGTGTTCGGACACCCATTGCGCAGCACTAAGGATGCCAACCTTGGCGCTTTGATCCTCGGTTCGGATGCACCGCTGACGCCTGCGCAAAACAATGTGGTGCAGTCAGCCGTGGGCTTGCTGGAGTTGTTGGTGAGGCAACGGACCAGTGGCTCGTTGGCACCTAGCCAGCTGGCTACGGCTGTTTTGCTGCACCCGGATTCGGTTGCGTTGGGTGGCACTAAACATGTCAACGGGCTCAAGGACCTGCTGGCGCAGAGCCTGTCTTCCACTCGTTCGGCGCAGATGCGGGTGGTGCAGGGCATCAGGGTGGACGGAGCGGCAGACGACGGACCGGTGAGGGAACTACTGCAGTGGCGGAGGCTGTTCGATACCAAACTGGTGGAAATTACCGAGTACGGTTTCGCGGCCATTACCCGCTTGAGGGTGGACGATTCCTTGCTGGCCGACGTGGAGAAGCTGGGCTGGCGGCTGGTCATCGGGGAACCAACCGAGCTCCTTGGACTCCAAGCGGCCTACCAACGTGCAAGCTCCCTGCGAAGCCGCGTTCTTTCCACGGGCAAGAGCGCCCGCGTTGATGAGGTCACGTGGTCTGTCTCAGGTCTGCTGGGCCGCGAAGCCGGGACCATGCTGGCCGAACGACTCCTTGCACCCGTGCTGGCGCTTGAACCGGACCGTCGGGATCCGCTTCTTGCTGTCTTGCGCGGTTGGCTTAGCGAGAACGGCAGTTGGGACGGCTCGGCCAAGCTGCTGGGGCTGCACCGCAACAGCGTGCGGCGGCAGATCGGCGTGCTCGGCGAGCTGCTTGACATGGACCTCAACCAAGCCCAAGTCCGGGCCGAGCTGTGGTTTGCGTTGCAGTACGTGGAGGAGCTGGTCGCTGGCCTTTCCGGTGATTCGACGGGCGACTAGTTGTCCCACTTCTCGTAGAGTTCCGGCCGGCGTTCGCGCAGGTACGGGACTTCTTCGCGTGCCGCTTTTACTGATTCCGTGCCGACCTCCGCGAACAACAGAGTGGCGGACTCCCCCGCAGCGGCAAGCAACGATCCGTCTGGTCCGGCAACAACGCTGCCGCCCAGGAAGTTGTAGATGTCCTCGTGTCCGCTGTGGTTGGCGTAGGCCACGTTGAGTTGGCTTTCCAACGCGCGGGCACGGATAAGGACCTGCGGCACGTTGTCGAACCCGGCGGAAAGGGCAGTCGGCACCAGCAGGAGTTCAGCACCTCGTGTGGCAGCGGCACGGACGGCTTCCGGGAACTCGACGTCGTAGCAAATCAGCATCGATGTGCGGATCCCGTTGAAATCCACGACGGCGGGAGGTTCTTGGGCGCCGACGAACGCCTTATGCTCCTCCGGACCGAAGAGGTGCACTTTGGCGTAGTTGAGGACCTCGTTGCCTGCCGAGTCGAGGAGGGTGGCGGTGATGTGCCAACTCCCTTCGCTTCCCGCTGCCGGTGCCGGAAGGCTATAAACCAAGCCAATGCCGTTGGTCCGGGCGATGCCGGCCAGCCGTTCACGGATGCCGGGGAGCGTAGATGGGTCCAGTTCGGCGTGGAGCCGCAAGGGTGCGTAGCCCACGGGGAACAGCTCCGGGGTGAGGAGCAGCCCGGACCCGGCTTGGGCGGCGCGCTGCGCGGCGTCGTCGATTGTGTGCAGGTTCGCCTCAACGTCCATCACGGAAGCGTTCGCCTGCAGGACTGAGAGCAGCATCATTACCACCTTGGTTTCGCCTGATCCCGATGCCTCATACACGTGCCCGGGACGTTTCTTGCTTCCAGCGTAGGCCCGGGACTTTCTCGGCGGGTGAGGCAATTGGACCCGGGGAACTCCGGATCGGGACGCAATGCACGCCGCTCCCCTGTTGCGAGGCCCGCTCTGCAGGCAAACATGGGTTCATAGTGCGCATAACGGGCCTCACAAGGGGTACATATTTCTCGATCTTGCGTTGGAGTATGTCGGGCAGGGTTGACTCGCTGTGTTCACTTCTTGACTACAAGGTTGCTTGTGGGGCAATCTTCTTGTCATGCCCGCTACGCAGCGCTCAACGAAGAGCCATCCAAGAAAACCCGGCTCGCAGTCCGCTCTGCGACACCTGAATCAGCAACGCATTATCGAGTGCTTGCTGAGCGGGCCGTCTACGCAGGCGGAGCTTTCCCGGCAGACCGGCCTTTCCACGGCCACCATCTCCAACATCGTGAAAATCATGCAGGACGCCGGACTGGTTTCCACCGAGCCGACCACAAGCTCGGGGCGCCGGGCAACCAACGTGAGACTCAACAGCAACGGTGCAGTCGCCGTCGGAATCGACTTCGGTCGCCGGCACCTAAGGGTGGTGTTGGCATCGCTGGGTTACCACGTAATTGCCGAGGATTACATGGAACTCCCGCTAGGCCACCAAGCGGAAGAGGGCATCGCGGCGGCAGTCCCACTCCTTGACAGGCTACTGCGTGAAAATAGCATAGACCGCACCGCAGTGGTGGGAGCAGGTGCCGGCATTCCGGGGCCCATAGACCGCCGCACAGGTACGGTTGCCCAGGGCGCCATCCTTCCCGAATGGGTGGGCATCGACATCCTTCATCGCTTGGAGGAAGCGCTCAACTGCCCTGTCTTTGTTGATAACGACGCCAACCTCGGTGCGTTGTCGGAAGTGACATGGGGCCCGCATAGCGGGGTCTCCAACCTCATGTTCCTCAAGATCGGCTCGGGCATCGGCGCCGGCCTGATCCTTAACGGACTGCCCTATTACGGGAACGTGGGCATCACCGGAGAAATCGGCCATGCCACCATCCATGAACACGGATTGGTGTGCCGCTGCGGCAACCGCGGATGCTTGGAAACCATTGCCTCAACCACCACCATGATCGAACTCTTGGGTCGGGGGCAGGAGAAGCTTCTGACCCCGCAGGACATCGTCCGCAATTGTTTGGCCGGGGACTCCGCCACCCAGCGTGTGGTGGACGATGCCGGACTGGCAGTGGGCCGCGCCTTGGGCAACGTTTCTAATCTGATCAACCCTGAAGTGATCGTCGTCGGTGGACCCTTGGCGGGCCTCGGCGACCTCCTTCTGGACCCCATCCGCCGCGGCCTTGTCCGGCATGCGGTACCCGTGGTGGGAGAAACAACCCACCTCGCGATGTCGTCCCTCGGAGCACGCGCAGAGGCCCTGGGAGCCGCCGCTTTGGTGTTCCAACACGCAGGGATTACCGGTAGGTAACGAAATCGTTAGCTGGATCATGCGTTCAAGTCTTGACGACAAGATGGGTGATCCAGTTTACTTTTTGATCAGACAGCCTCGCCATTGCGGGGCCGACAACGAAGTCATGCATTGGAGGCGTAAGGGCTGATGACATCCCTCGACACGCAAGGTGAACCCATCCTTTTGGAGATGCGTTCCATCACCAAGGAATTTCCCGGAGTGAAGGCCTTGTCGAATGTGAGCCTGCGCGTGATGGCCGGCGAAATCCACGCCATCTGTGGCGAAAACGGTGCCGGCAAATCCACGCTCATGAAAGTTCTGTCCGGCGTTTACGGGTACGGAAGCTACACGGGCGACATCGTGTACCAGGCGGAAACGCAGCAATTCAAGGACATCCGCGCAAGCGAAGCGGCCGGCATCGTGATCATCCACCAGGAACTGGCGCTGATCCCGGAGCTGTCCATCATGGAGAACATCTTCCTGGGCAACGAACCCACCAAGTGGGGAGTGATCGACTGGGCAGAAGCCCGGAAGCGTTCCCTCGAGCTGCTGGCCCGTGTCGGCCTCAGGGAAGATCCCGATACCCCCATCAAGGAAATCGGCGTTGGCAAGCAGCAGCTGGTGGAGATCGCCAAGGCCTTGAACAAGTCCGTGAAGCTCCTGATCCTGGACGAGCCCACCGCCGCGCTGAACGAGTCCGACTCCCAGCACTTGTTGGACCTGATCCTTGGCCTGAAGGGCAAGGGCATCACCTCGATCATCATTTCCCACAAGCTCAACGAGATCGAACAGATCGCGGACGAGATCACCATCATCCGTGACGGTAAGTCCATCGAAACCCTCAACGTCAAGCGTGACGGCGTGGATGAGGACCGCATCATCAAGGGCATGGTGGGCAGGACGCTCGAGTCCCGCTTCCCGGATCACGAACCCAAGATTGGCGAGGTCTTCTTCGAGGTCAAGGACTGGACCGTTGGGCACCCGCAGATCCAGGACCGCTTGATCTGCAAGGGTTCCAACTTCTTTGTGCGCCGCGGCGAAATCGTTGGCTTCGCAGGGCTCATGGGGGCAGGACGCACGGAACTGGCCCGCTCCCTGTTTGGGCATTCCTACGGCCGGTTCATCAAGGGCCAGGTCTACAAGGACGGCAAGCAGGTCAACCTTCGCACCGTTCGTCAAGCGATCGACGCCGGACTCGGCTACGTCACTGAGGACCGGAAGTCCCTGGGCTTGAACCTGCTGGATGACATCAAGACCACCACGGTTTCAGCGGCGCTGAACAAGATCAGCAACTACACGGTAGTGGACACCCGCAAGGAGTTCTCCGTTGCCGAGGAGTACCGGAAATCATTGCGGACCAAGACCCCGTCGGTTGAGGAAGGCGTTGCCAAGCTTTCCGGCGGCAACCAGCAGAAGGTGGTCCTGGCCAAATGGATGTTCACAGACCCGGATCTCCTGATCCTGGACGAACCCACCCGTGGCATTGACGTCGGCGCCAAGTACGAGATCTACGGCATCATCCAGAAGCTGGCGAACCAGGGCAAGGGAGTGATTGTCATTTCCTCGGAGCTTCCTGAGCTCCTGGGCCTGTCCGACCGGATCTACACCATCTTCGAAGGCGCCATCACAGGCGTCCTGGACAAAAACGAAGCAAGCCAGGAAAGCCTGATGAAGCTTATGACGTCCGCACGCAAAGCAGCCTGACCCTTTGGCCTCGCCCCGCCCCTTCCTGACACAAGGACCAAAACAATGAACGCGCTCAAGAAGCTATTTGGTGGCAATACCCGCCAGTTCGGCATGATCTTCGCCCTGGTGGCACTTATCGTCTTCTTCCAGATCTTCACGGACGGCCGTACCCTGACGCCCGGCAACGTGATCAACCTGTTCAACGGCAACTCCTACATCCTGATCCTTGCCATCGGCATGGTCCTGGTCATCATCGCCGGCCACATCGACCTTTCCGTGGGTTCCGTTGCCGCCTTCGTGGGCGTCTTCGTGGCCTTGGCAATGCGCGACTGGGGTCTGCCTTGGTGGGCAGGCGTGCTCTTCGGCCTGCTCCTGGGAGCAGTGATCGGAGCCTGGCAAGGATTCTGGGTGGCGTATGTGGGCATACCAGCCTTCATCGTGACCCTGGCCGGCATGCTGTTGTTCCGTGGCTTCAACCAGTTCGTGGGCAAGTCCAACACCATCCCCGTTCCCCAGGACTTCCAGTTCCTTGGTTCCGGCTACCTGCCCGAGATTGGCCCTAATACAGGCTTCAACAACCTCACCCTGCTGCTGGGCATCATTGCAGCTGCGTTCGTGGTGATCATGTCCCTGCGTGCCCGCGCCACCAGCAAGGCGCTGGGCGCCGAAGTTCCTGAACTTTGGGTCGAGGTCACCAAGCTGGTCCTGATCTGCGGCGCCATCCTCTACGCTACATACCTGTTCGCCACGGGTCGGCCCGGCACGTCCTTCCCGATCCCCGGCCTGATCCTGGCCGTCCTGGTTCTTATCTACGGTTTCATCGCTGACAAGACCGTCCTCGGCCGTCACGTCTACGCAGTGGGTGGCAACCGCCACGCAGCTGAGCTGTCCGGCGTGCAGTCCAAGAAGGTCAACTTCCTGGTCATGATGAACATGTCCGTCCTGGCTGGCCTGGCAGGCATGATCTTCGTTGGACGTTCCACCGCTTCCGGTCCGTTCGACGGCGTCGGTTGGGAACTGGACGCCATTGCGGCAGTCTTCATCGGTGGCGCAGCCGTCACCGGTGGTGTTGGCACCGTGATCGGCTCGATCGTTGGTGGCCTGGTCATGGCTGTCCTCAACAACGGCCTCCAGCTGCTGGGCGTCGGCGCCGACCTCACCCAGATCATCAAGGGCCTGGTGCTCCTTGCAGCAGTCGCCTTCGATGTTTACAACAAGTCGCAGGGCAAGCGGTCCATTACCGGGCTGCTCATGAAGAACTTCCAGCGCAACAACGAGATCAAGCCCGACGAAACCACCTCCACCAAAGAGGTCATCTCCAAGGAAGCGTAAACCGCTCCCTGAAAGACTCGCTCCACCCCACCCACACAGAAAGTGAACCAAGATATGCGAATGTTTGGTAAAGCAGGAAAGGCAGCAGCAGTCGCTGCCATCGCGGCACTGGCGCTGACAGCCTGCGGCCGCAGTGACAGCGGCTCAAGCAGCAGCACAGCAGGCGGGGAAGCGTTCCCCAAGGACTCAATGATCGGCGTCGCACTTCCGCAGAAGACCAGTGAAAACTGGGTCCTCGCGGAGAAGCTGTTCAACGATGGCCTCAGCAGCGCCGGGTTCAAGCCCGACGTCCAGTTCGCCAACGGCGGCGTGTCCGAGCAGCAGAACCAGATCAGCGCCATGGTCACCAAGGGTGCCAAGGTGATCATCGTGGGAGCCATCGACGGCGCCCAGCTGGGTACGCAGCTCAAGCAGGCCAAGGACTCCGGCGCCACAGTCATCGCCTACGACCGTCTGCTTCTCAACACCGAGAACGTGGATTACTACGTGGCGTACGACAACTTCAAGGTTGGTGAACTCCAGGGCCAGGCGCTGTTGGACGGTATGAAGGCCAAGAAGCCTTCCGGCCCGTACAACATCGAGCTCTTTGCCGGTTCCCCCGACGATGCCAACGCGAAGGTCTTCTTTGACGGCGCCATGAGCGTCCTGAAGCCGAAGATCGACGACGGAACCCTCAAGGTTGTCTCCGGCCAGACCTCGTTCGAGCAGGCTGTTACTCAGGGTTGGAAGGCAGAGAACGCCCAGCGTCGCGCTGACACGCTGCTCACCGGCAGCTACGGCACCGCTTCCCTGGACGGTGTCCTCTCCCCGAACGACACCTTGGCCCGCGCAGTCCTGACGTCCGTCAAGGCCGCCGGCAAGCCGCTGCCCGTCGTGACCGGCCAGGACTCCGAAGTTGAGTCCGTGAAGTCGATCATCGCAGGCGAACAGTACTCCACCATCAACAAGGACACCCGCAAACTCGTTGAGCACGCCATCACCATGGTGAAGGACCTCCAGGCCGGCAAGGAACTGGAAATCAACGACAAGGATTCCTACAAGAACGGCGTCAAGACCGTCCCGGCATTCCTCTTGCCTCCGCAGATCGTTACGGCAGAGAACGTCAAGACGGCTTACGTTGACGATCCGGTACTCGGCCCGATCACCAAGTAAGTGGTTACCAAGTAAGTGGTCACCAAGTAACACCGCTTAAGAGCAGCAAGCCCCGGCCCGCCAATTCGGCGGGTCGGGGCTTTCTCTTGCCTTCAACCGAGGCTCGAGTACTTTCACAGCCCACGCATAGCTTGGGCAGGCTTTCCGCACAGCAGCACTCACGAGTCTTGGATCTGCAGCCCACGTCCAGTGGGCCCCCCGAACTTGCAGGTCAAGAGGAGAAACGTGAGCGTCCTTGCCCGAAGCGTAGGCAATGCCTTCCGCAACAAAATCAGAACGACGGCGGTTGTCGCCGTGCTGGCCGTAGCCATCGGCCTGGCGTTGGCCATGCTCGTGGCCAACCAGGCAGTGGGCGCCAAGGTCCAGGAGCTCAACGCCTCCGTTGGCACAACCTTGACGGTTAATCCGGCGGGCGGCCAAGGCTTCGAAGGCGGCGGCGAACCGCTCACGACGGCGGAGGCTGAGACTGCGGCGTCGGTCGCCAACGTGGCGTCAGTAGTTGGCACCAAGGCACTGCGCCTCCAGACGACCACCACAACGGGGACCACCGACGCAGCCACGGGCACCACCCAGCAGGCGGGCCCGGGCGGGGGCTTTGGTCCCGGCGGGCAGCAGGCGACGGTCAGCACCAATCTGACGGCCGCCGTCGACGCCGGCACGCTGGGAAACCGCAACAACGCGAGCGGAACCACCGGCACAACTACCCAGCCCGCGCGCACCCTGCCGATCACCGCTACGGGCATCGGCGCCGAAGTGGACAGCACCGGCAAGGCCCTGGAGATCACCAGCGGCACAGGCCTAGGCGACTACGCGGCATCCGAGGCGAAGGCTCTGGTGGGCACGTCCTTGGCTGAGAAGAACGGCCTGACCGTAGGCTCCACGTTCACCATCCAGGACAAGACCTTCACCGTAACGGGAATCTTCGACGCCGGCACTACCTTCGGGAACAACGCCGTCTACGTCACGCTTCCTGAAGCGCAGACGTTGGCGGAGACCCCGGATGAGCTGTCCACCATGATCGTCACGGTCAACAGCATGGAGAACGTGGACAGCACTAAAACTGCCGTTCAGGACGCGCTCGGCACCGACAAGGCCGACGTCACCCAGGGCCAGCGCAACCTCGAAACGGCTGTCAGCTCACTGGACAGCGTCAAGAACATCTCGATGATCGCCTTCATTGCGGCCCTAGCCACCGCCGGAATCATCATCCTGCTCATCATGGTCATGCTGGTTCGCGAGCGCCGCCGCGAGATCGGCGTCCTGAAGGCCATCGGTGCCCGGAACCGTACTATCGGCCTGCAGTTCGTCCTCGAGTCGTTGGTCCTTGTTGCCTTGGGCAGTGTTGTGGGAGCCGTGATCGCTTCATTGGCCAGCGGCGGCATCGCGTCGGCACTCATTAGTTCAAACACCACCACGACGGCGGCCACCACCACCCAGCGCGGCGGCGGACTTGCAGGGGCCATGCCCAACGGCACAGTCCCGGGTGGCGGGATGCCCGGCGGTGGGATGGGCGGCGGCCAGGGCGGCCCCTTCGGTGGAGCGTCGCAGCTGCTCACCTCCGTCACTGCGAGCGTCTCCCCCGGCGTCCTCGCTGCAGGCATCGCCGCAGTCTTCGCGGTAGCCATCATCGGTGCCCTGGTACCGGCACTGCTGACCGCCCGTATCCGTCCCATCGAAGTACTCCGAGGAGAATAGCCGTGATCGTAGTCAAGGACCTGGTCCGTCAGTTCAAGTCCGGTGATCGGACCATCAAGCCAGTAAACGGGGTCAGCTTTGAGCTCGACAAGGGCTCGCTGGCGTCCATCGTCGGTAAGAGCGGCAGCGGCAAAAGCACGCTGTTGTCCCTCCTGGGTGCGCTGGACAAGCCCACCTCGGGAGACGTCGTCGTGGACGGCGTCAGCCTGGCCGGACTGCCGGACGGCAAGCTGACCGAGTACCGTCGCCGGGACATCGGCTTCGTGTTCCAGCAGTTCAACCTGATTCCCAACCTCAGTGCCGTGGACAACGTCATGCTGCCTATGGAGTTCGCGGGTGTCCGCAAAGCGGCCAGGCTGCAGCGGGCCAAAGAGCTATTGGAGCAGGTGCAGTTGGATCCAGAGAAGCACTCGCGCCGCACCAACCGACTGTCCGGCGGCGAGCAGCAGCGTGTGGCGATTGCCCGGGCGCTGGCCAACGAGCCCAAGCTGATCCTCGCCGATGAGCCCACCGGAAATCTGGATGAGCAAACCGGCGAGCACATCATCGAGCTGTTGAGTTCCCTGAGCCGCGATCACAACACCACCATCCTGGTGGTCACGCACGACCGCAGCCTGGCGCAGAAGACCGAGCGCTGCTTCCGTCTTCAGCAGGGCAGGCTCACCGAGGAGGTCAGAACCGGATCGCGTCGATGACCTTGACGCGCACCGCCACAAGCGCAGGGATGGCTCCGGCGAGTGCGCCCACAAGGACTGCTGCGCCGAATCCCATCAGCGCGGCCTCGATGGGGAAGGCCGGGTATTCGGTCAGACCTGGCGCCACCTTCGATTCAATCCACGGGTGCTTCACCACCGCGACTGCCAGCATGACTCCCGCCAAGCCGGCAACCGCGGTGGCCACCACGGATTCCATCATGACGCCCACAAAAATCCGTCCGGACGTTGCCCCGAAGCTGCGCCGGATGCCGATTTCACGGACCCTGTAGCGCACGGTCACCATGGAGATGTTGAGCATTCCCACGGCTCCGAGCAGGAGCACCAGACCGGCCACGCCGCCCACCACCATCTGGACGGGAGCCAAAGGATCTCCCCATGCGGCATAGTCCATACGGTTGGCGTGGGCATAGTAGCCGGGGAACTGGCCTTGGAGATCGGCCGTGATTGCTGCCGTGAGGGCTCCGGCCTGTGCCTCGCCAACCCAGATTTTGAACTCCGACATCTGCGGCTTGATCCCGGTCATGGCCGCGCCCTCGGCAAGGATGAACGCGGAAGGCGGCGAGTCCGGGTAGGAATCAGGCACAACGCCGATAATCACCGCCGTTGCCGGCTGATCTCCGGGGATGCTCACCGTGGGATGGGTGGTGAGGTTGGGCCTGCCCGCTTGGTTATAGAAGGATTCAGAGACGACGACGGCGGGTGCGAGCCTTTTGCCGTCGTCGGCAGCGAACCAGCTTCCTTGCTGAAGGGGGACCCGGTGGATGACGCCGTAGCCGACATCCACAATGGTCACGTTCACGGTTGTCACTCCACGGGGAAACTGAAAACCGGCCTGGGTCTGGCTGACGTGCGTGGAGGTCGTGATGCCGTAGCGCTGTTGAATACCTTGGTAGGCCTTCTCAAGTTTCACCGGGTCCGGCATGGTTGGCCCCTGGACGTTCAAGGACAGCGTGGCCACCCGCCCGCCGTTACGTTCGGACTGAACTTTCATGCCTTCCCGGGCCAGACTGCCCACGCCCACCACTGAGGTCAACGCCGCAACGGACAAGGCAACACCCAGCAGGGCCAGGAGAATGCGAACCTTGTTGATGCGGAGTTCCTGCCACGCTTCAACGAGCGTGGAAATGAAGCCGGTCATGCGCCGACTCCTGCGGGAGCGGGTGCCGGCAGCGGGCTGAGCACCCCGGAATCCAGACGGTAGCAGGCCCTGGCCAGGGCTGCGACGTTAGTGTCGTGCGTGATGGTCACCAACGCGGCTGCCGTTTCCGTGGCCACTGTATCCAGGAGGGCTATCACGGATTGCCCTGTTTCCACATCCAGCGCACCGGTTGGTTCATCGGCCAGGATGAGCCTCGGCCTGCGGACAAGGGCACGGGCAATGGCTACGCGCTGCTGCTCGCCACCGGAAAGCATGTTGGGCATGGTCTTGGCGCGGGAGGCGAGGCCAACCCTGTCCAGCATGTCCATGGCAATCTCGCGACGCCGCCAGAACTCCTTGCCTTTGGCGTAGAACAGCGGCGTAATGACGTTGTCCAGCGCGCTGCGTCCGGGCAACAGGTTGAACTGCTGGAACACGAAGCCCACGGTAGAGCCCCTCAACCGGGCACGGGCGTTGTTACCCAGCCGGTCTGCGGGCTGGCCAAGGAACTCCAGCTCCCCCGACGTCGGGATGTCCAGGAGGCCAAGCAGGTTGAGCAATGTTGATTTGCCGCAACCCGAACGGCCCACGATTGCAGTGTGGTCCCCGCTGCGGACCTCGAGGTCGATGCCCCGGAGAATATTCAGCTGCTGGTCGTCGGGCAGCCTGACGGATCGGGTGACTGAACGCAGACTGACGAGAGTTTCTTTTGGTGATTCGTCCATGCCGTTCGCTGCCTAGCCCATCGGGCCGTAGACGGCCTGGCCTGGACCCATCATGGGATCTTGAACGGCCGGCGCCCCGGGCACGAATTCCAGTACCTGTTCGCCTTCGGTCAGGCCGGAGGTCACTTCCACCACAGAGCCGTCGTTGAGCCCCAGCTGGACAGTGCGTTGTTCGGGAGCGGCACCTGTTCCTCCCGGGCCGGCGATCCATACGATCCCGTCCTTGACGCTGCCCTTCACGGATGTCAGCGGAACAGTTACTACGTCGGATGCAACACCGGCGCTGACCGTCATGGTGGCGCCAAGTCCCGCGAAGACCTGTTGGCCTGAAGGAACCGGACAGCTCAGCGTTCCTGTAGGAGTGCCGCCCTCTTCCGGTTGGTTGCCTCCGCCGGGGCCCGCAATCGCTGCGCCGACGCCCATTCCGGCACCTCCGCCTGTGGCGGCCAGTCCGCCCGAAGCCGCACCGCCGTCGTCGGATGTGTTGTTCTTGAGCATCACGTCGGCGCACTGGAACGGCGCCGGTCCACCCACCAAAGCGATTTCCGCAGGACCGGGTTTGCCCAGCAGGCGGTACTGCTGCGCGGCCGTGACTGACCCCGACACGGTGTAGGTTCCGGGATCGATCTTGCCCACGGACTCGCCCACGGTGACCTGCTGGTCAATGAGGGTTGTGAGCTGCTGCAGGGTTCCGGCGCTTGGAGCGAGGATGTCGAAGTAGTCGTACACGGGCTTGGGAGCTGTTTGCGGCCCCTCCTGTGTGGTCTGCGTGGGGGCGACCGCGCGCTCAGCCTTGACTTGGAAAAGGACCTCGCCCTTGGTGACGGTCGCACCTGGCTCAACGAACACCTGGACTACTTTTCCGGCTGAGGTGCTGCGGACAGTCTCGGCGGCGTCGCTCTGTACGGTGCCCTTGATTTCCACGGTGTTGGTGACAGTAGCCCGGGTGGCCGGGACTACCGGGATGTCCACTTGGGCCAAAGGCGCGGGCTCGGCAGCGGCCGATTCCAGGCCATCCACAAAAGCGATCTTAACCAGGGCCACCGCAATAATCGCGAAAACCAACAACCAGGCAACCGGCAAAATGACGCGCCGAAAAGTACCCATCCCTGCTCCATTTCGGTAACTCCCCACAGAACCTCTGCGAGGGATGATTGCCTAAGCCTAAGGGAGGAAATTCTGCGCGCCGGGCATTCCTATGACTTGACAGAATGCTTACCGTGTCGGGAGGCCTTGGCGAGCCGGGCGCACCCGTTCCCGCCGCACGCACCCCTGGTTCCTGTCGGGCGCACCCGTTCCCGCCGCGCGCACCAGAGGTTACGGTAGCGATCGGCGCGAAAGGGTGCGCACCACGTGCTTACCCAAACTCCCTCACTTGTCTGGACCGGCCCTGCCCTGTCCGTGAACGGCGCACCCGTTTTCGCCGCGCGCACCCTACGTTCCCTGCGGGCGCACCCGTTCCCGCCGCGCGCACCAGAGGTTACGGTAGCGATCGGCGCGAAAGGGTGCGCACGACGTCCTTGATAACTGCGGAATGAGAGGATGAACGGCATGACACTTCCTATCGCCGTGCCGTGGCTTTCCAACCAAACCAATCAGGATCCCCGCGCAGCAACCGGGCAGCCCTTGCGGTGGGGAGTAGTGTCTACAGGCAACATCGCCAACAGTGTTTCCCGGGACTTGGCAATGCTTGAGGATGCGGAGCTGTACGCAGTGAGCTCCCGCACCCAGGCTGCCGCGGATGCATTCGCCCATACTCTCGGCTTCGCCAAGGGCTACGGGGACGACGGCGACGTACCCGGCTACCAGCGCTTGTTCGACGATCCCGCCGTGGACGTGGTCTACGTTGCTACGCCGCATGCCCAGCACTTCCAGATTGCAGCCGCCGCTTTGCGGGCCGGTAAGCATGTCCTGTGCGAGAAAGCCCTCACCATTAACGCCCGAGAAGCCAGCGAGCTGGTGAAACTGGCCCGGGAGCAGAACGTGTTCTTCATGGAAGCCGTGTGGAGCCGCTTCCTGCCAAGCATGCAGCGGGCGTTCGAGATCGCGGCCTCCGGGGAGCTCGGACAGATCCAGTGGGTCAGCGCAGACCTCGGTTTCCCGGCACCCTACGATCCCGCTGCACGAATTTGGGCCCTCAATGACGGCGGCGGGGCGCTCCTGGACATCACTGTCTACCCACTGCTCTGGGCGCTGGGAACGCTGGGCTTCCCGCAGTCGGTCACCGCAATCGGCACGCTCAACGACGACGGCGTGGACAGCCAGAACGCCCTGACCCTGGGCTACGACACTGGTGCGCAGGCGCAGTTGACGTCGTCGTTGATGGCCCACGGCCCCCGAAGCGCAACGGCGGCCGGCGGGCTCGGGTTCCTGCAGACGGTGGGCTCCGTGAACAATCCCCGTGAGCTGATGATCCGGATCGGGTGGGACGAACCCCGCCGCGAGTACTTTGACGTTGTGGGCACCGGCTACACCTACGAACTCCGGGAAGTAACCCGCTGCATCCAGCAAGGCCTCACCGAGAGCCCGGTCATGCCGCTGGAAGACTCGATTAACGTTATGCGCCTCTTCGACGGGGTGCGGTCGCAGTTGGGGATCCGGTACCCCAACGACGCCCGGTGACTGCTAGCCCGGTGGCCCGGCCAGGTTGCCCGGCCCGGTGGCGCGTGCCGCCGTCGTGAGTTAACTCAGCTGTATTAACGCCCTTGGCGGGCCGGTTGCCTTGCCAGCTTGCGGTCCAGGGACAGAGCGCCGGGCCCCAGAAACACGAACGCGATGGAGATGGCGACGTAAATGATCAAGAGTTCGGCCGTGACACCGGACTTGTCAGTGAGCAGGGGTTTGCCCGCTTCGGTCACGAACCAGATCCCGGCGAACATGATCGCCGCCAGGAATCCGGCCACCCTGGTGAGGGCGCCGATGACCAGGAGCAGGCCGAGGCCCAGTTCGCCGGCGATCACAAGCCAGGCCACGATCTCCGGCTTCTGCACGCCCATGGCCGCCACCGACGCGGCGAACGCAGCATGCCCGGCCATGAACTTCTGGAAGCCGTGCACCATCAGGAGCGCACCGAACACCACTCGCAGGATGGTGACGCCGCGGGCAGAGGACGTGGGAGACGGGTGCAGGAATTTCACGGGTTCCAATCTTCCATGCCTGCGGGCCTGCCGCCAACCGGCCTGCTTCCAACCCGCCTGCTTCCAATCCGCGGTCGCGCTACGACAGCAGCGCCGGGATGTCCTTCACGCCGTCCAGGATGTGGTGGTGCGGGTGCGCGGCCAAGGCGTCGCGGTCCAGCTTGCCGGTCAGGACACCCACGGCGGTGACGCCGGCGTTGTTGGCAGCGGCGAGGTCGTTCACGGTATCGCCGACAGCGATCACGGCGCGGACATCCTGCACGCCGGTCAGCTCCATGGCCCGGTGAATCATGTGCGGTGCCGGACGGCCGGCGGCTACTTCGTCGGAGCATACGACGGCGTCCAACAGGTTATCGTCGTCGACGCTCCAACCCAGCCGCTCCAGGAGAGGCTCGGCCACGTCGCGCGAGAAGCCGGTTGTCAGGGCCACCTTGATGCCCTGGCGGCGGAGAGCGCGGAACGCGTCTTCCACGCCTTCGAGCGCAACCGGCGGGTTGGCGTCGTAGAACTCGACGAGCAATTCCTTGAAGCGCTTGAAAGCGGCAGCCACTACTTCCGGCGTGGCCACTCCTCCCCCGGCTTCAATCAGCGCCGTGATGGCCTCAACTTTGTCGGCGCCCATCCACTCCTGCACAGCTTCGGGCGTGGTGGTCACGCCGGTTTCTTCAACGCAGCGGGCCAGCGCTACGTAGACGTCGCCGTGTTCGTCGATGGTGGTTCCGGCCATATCGCAGGCGACTAGCTTGATCATGGGTTGGCTCCTTCGGTGTGGATGCGGACCAGGGCGGCCCGGCGTTCCACGGTGTTGTCGATGGTGAAGTTTGTGAGTGCCGGCAGGTAGCGGTCCTCGGAGTATTCGAGGGGCTGTCCGTCGGAGGAACGGGTGATGCGGCGTTCGCGCAGGAGCGGAATACCTTCGGGTTGCTCCAAAAGTTCGGCGTCCTCGTCACTGGCGGCGACGGCGTCGATGGTGTGGCGGGCACTGTGCAGGTCTACGCCTTGTTCCTTGAGGAACGCAAAAATGGATCCGGAATCGGTATCGAAGTCGAAAAGTTTCCGTCCCACATCCAGGATGAACGTGGTGCGCTCGATCATGGCCGGAGCGTCATCCAGGTAGCGGACGCGCAGGACCTCCACCACGGTGGTCCCGGGCATCAAACCAAGTGCCTCCGCCGCTTCCGGGCTGGCTTCGCGCCTGGCCACCTCAAGGGTTCGTTGGCCGGGCTTTTTGCCGATCCCGCTGGCCCATTCAGTGAACGAGTTGAACGTGGAAAAGGACTGCGACGGCACAGACGAACGAACCATGGGAGGCCGGCCTCGGCCGCCGGTCACAGCTCCTTCCGAACGAAGGAATGCGAGCGCTTGGCGGATGGGTCCACGCGACGTTCCGAACTCGCGGCACAGCTCCGCCTCGCTGGGTAGCTGGAAGCCCGGCGGCCAGTCGCCGTCAGTGATCCGGCGCATGAATTCCTCGCTGAGACGGACGTGGAGGGGTGCATTCTGCTGTGTGCTCACAAGTTGATAATACAAGTCCGGCGCAATGGAAACGCCGGTTTTGAGAGGCTTTAGATGAATTTGATGTGAACTCAAGTGAACAGAAGTTAAAATCAGGTTAACTTGTATATACAAGTGCCAATTTGGCTTGATTCCCCTTCAATCAGCCGCCAGTCTCAATGGTGTGAACAACCCAAGCACCTCCCCCGCACGTTTCAACAGCAGAGCGAGCCAGGCCACCGACGTCGTCATTGTCGGTGCTGGAATTGTGGGACTGGCCCACGCCGCTCACGCTGTCGCCAACGGCCTGACCGTCACTATCATCGAGCGCGACCATCATGCGGCCGGCGCTTCTGTACGCAACTTCGGCCACTGCTGCATCACGGCCCAATCCGGCGAACTGTATGAACTTGCGCAGACCTCGCGGAAGTACTGGCTCGAGTTTGCCGAGCGCGCCGGGTTCTGGGCGGCCGAGGCCGGCGCCATGGTTCTCGCCCGCACCGAAGCTGAGATGAACGTCCTCCGCGAACTCTCCGCCGTGCGCGAGCCGGGACAGGTAGAACTGCTCTCCCCTGCGGAGACGCGGGCACGCCTGGGCTCGTCAGCTTCCGTGGCTGAAGAACCGCACGACGACGGCGGTACTTCAGGCGGCGAATGGCCCGGCCTGGTGGGCGGTGCCTTCCTCCGGGACGACCTCCGGGTAGATCCCCGTACAACAGTCGCAAAGTTGGCCGAGTGGTTAAGCCAGCAACCCGGCGTCGAACTTCACTGGAACACGGCCGCGCTGGACTTCAACCAGAATCCCGAGGGCGTGACTGTCCAGACGTCGCGCGGCGAGCTCCGCGCGAGGCAGGTCTTTGTCTGTGTTGGCCACGACGTCGACTACCTCTTCCCGGACCTTGCCGAGGAGCACCACATCCAGCGGTGCTCCTTGCAGATGTCGCTGGCAGCCAAGCCATCCGGCGTCGAGTTCGCGCCAGCGGTTCTCACTGCGACATCGATGCTCCGGTACCCGGCTTTCACGGACATGCCCGCTGCTGCAGCCCTGCACTCCGAAGTACTGGAGAAGCAGCCGGAACTGCTGGAGATCGGCGCCAACGTCATGTTCGCCCAACGCCCAGACGGCACCATCATCCTGGGCGACTCACACCACTACCACCGCACGGCCGATCCGTTCCTGGACGAATCCGTGACCGACACACTCAACTCTGAAATCACCGGCCGGATCGGCAAACCGCTGGAGATCATCCAGCGCTGGCAGGGCATCTACGCGTCCTCCGATGTGGCGCCGGTCCTGGTCCGCGAGGTCCAGCCCGGCGTCACGGTGGTGTCTGTGACCTCCGGCGTCGGCATGACGCTGTCCTTCGGCCTGGCACACCGCAACGTTTCCCGCCTGTACTGATTCATCTTTGGTATCCGTTCTCCCCTCTCAATCCCCTTCGCATAAGGATCCCCATGAAAACCACGCTCCTCACCGGTTCCGCGCTTGCCCTCGCCACCGTTCTGGCGCTCACTGCCTGCGGCGGCTCGGCACAGTCCTCCCCCGAAGCTACCAAGGCCACCTGCCCCAACGGCGAGATCAAGTTCGGCATCGAACCCTACGAGGATCCCGCCAAGTTGAAGCCGGCCTACGATGTCCTGGCGGCCGCCCTGTCCAAGAAGCTTGAATGCCCGGTGAGCGTCCAGGTGGTTGAAGACTATGCGGCCGAGGTCCTGGCCATGCGCAACGGCAAGCTGGACCTGGGCCAGTTCGGTCCCCTGGGCTACGTGTTCGCGGACGCCAAGGCCGGCGCCGAGCCGCTGGTCTCCTTCGGCACTGCCGAGAAGGAACTCAGCACCTACACCGCGGGGATCTGGGTTCCCAAGGACAGCCCCATCCAGGCCATTGGAGACCTGAAGGGCAAGTCCCTCGCCCTGGGCAGTGTCGGCTCAACCTCGGGCGACGTACTGCCCCGTTTCGGCCTCCGTGAAGCCGGAATCGCCGATGCCGACATCAAGATGGACTACACCGGCGGTCATCCTGAAGCACTGCTGGCGCTCACCAACGGCAAAGTGGACGCAGCCCAGATCAACTCCCAGACGCTGGCCACAGCCATCGCCGCAGGCACGTTCACTGCGGACAACTTCCGCCAGGTGTGGACGTCGAACCCCATCCCCAATGACCCCATCACCGTTCGCGGCGACGCCGATCCCGCGTTCAAGGCCGCCGTGAAGGACGCGTTCCTGAGCCTTGATCCCGCCGATGTAGCCAAAGTGGGCGAGTTCCTGGACGTCACCCCTCCGGGCCCCTTGCTTGAGGTCACCAAAGATAACTACACGCCATTGTTTGAGCTCGCCGAGACCATGGGCCTGACCGAGAAGGATCTGTAATGCTCCTTTCTGTCCAGGGTTTGCGTAAGTCCTTCAACGGGCGGACCGTCCTGGAGGGTGTCGACTTCTCAGTTGCAGCCGGTGAGCTGGTGGCCTTCCTGGGCGCCAACGGCTCCGGCAAGTCCACCACGCTGCGCTGCGTCATGGGCATCACTTCCCCGGATTCCGGCAGCATCAGCATTTCCGGGAATGCGCTGGATTCCCTGCAGGGCCGTGAGTTGCAGCAGGCGCGCCAGCGGATGGCCATGATTTTCCAGAAGATCCACTTGGTCCCCCGCCGTACCGCCTTGGATAACGTCTGCGCCGGCGCCCTGTCGCGGATCCCCACTGTCCGGTCACTCAGTCCGTTGCTGTTCCCGGCCGACGTTCAGCAGGAAGCCCTCGACTGCCTGGACCGGGTCGGCCTGGCCGACCGTGCTTTCGACCGTGTGGGCCGTTTGTCCGGCGGACAGCAGCAGCGCGTCGCCGTCGCCCGGGCACTTTGCCAGCGGGCCGACGTCGTACTCGCCGATGAGCCCGTGTCCGCCCTGGATCCGCACGCCGCCGAGCAGGTCATGGCGCTGCTGCGTGAACTCGCGCATTCCGAAGGGCTGGCCGTGGCCGCCGTGCTGCACCAACCCGACCTCGCACTGCGGTACGCGGACAGGTCCATCGGCCTGCTCCGGGGCTCCATGACCTTCGACCTCCCCTCCACGGAGATCACGGCGGAGCACCTCGACACCTTGTACGCCCCGGACAGGATCGTTCCAGACACGATCGTTTCAGACAGGACCCAGGCAGCATGACACCCCACACCTTGACCCCGGCAGGGGCGCGCCGGGACTCCCCAAGCAAAACCCGAGTGGCACTGGTCCGCCCGAAGAAGCCGCTGCGGTGGATCACGACGGCGGCAGTGGCGACCGCCGTCGTCGGACTTCACGCCGTGGCCATCGAGGGGACGGACTTCAAACCCGAGCTGTTGGTGGATGGCTGGAAGGGCATGGCTGCGTTCATCGGCGACGCCTTCCCGCCGGACCTCAGCTGGGAGAAGACGCTCAAGCCCGGCCTCGAAGCCACGCTGGTGACCCTGTGGATCGGGCTTTTGGGGACCACGTTGTCCGTGCCGTTCGCCCTGCTGCTTGCGGCGCTGGCCGCCGAGAACACCAGCCCGCACCGGCTTGTGTACCAGGCTGCGCGCGCCATCCTGTCCTTCTTCCGCGCCGTGCCGGACATCGTGTTCGCGCTGATCTTCGTCACCGCCGTCGGACTTGGTCCGTTCGCGGGTGTGCTCGCGCTGATCTGCCACAACACGGGTGTCATGGGGAAGCTGTGGGCGGAGTCAATGGAGGAAATCGACGCCGGCCCCCAGGAAGCGCTCCGGACCGCAGGAGCAAACCGGATCCAGCAGGTGGCCAACGCAACGCTGCCCATGGTGGTCCCGCAGTTCGTGGGCCTGCTGCTCTACCGCTTCGACGTCAACGTACGGTCCTCGCTGGTCCTTGGCCTGGTGGGCGCCGGAGGCATCGGGCTGCTGATCAACCAGTCCATCAAGTCGTTCCAGTTCGACTCCATGCTCACGCACATCCTGATTGTGCTGGCGCTGATCATCGTCGTGGACCAGTTCTCCGCGTGGATCCGCAGGCGCCTGGCCGCCTAACCCACCCGCCTGGCCCAACTGAGTCGCAGTTGAGCGCGTTTTGGCCCCTCAAAACGCGCAGTGCTGCGACTTAGTTGGGTGAGTGAGGGCAGAATGGGAGGTGGCCCTCTTTGGGGGTCGCGTTTTCAAGAGGGCCGACGGTGGATGGAGCAGGCATGCAGGTTGACGTTGTAGTCGTTGGCGGAGGAGCCATGGGATCGGCTGCCGCGTGGCAACTCGCCCGGGCGGGTCGCTCGGTGGTTCTGTTGGAGCAGTTCGAGGCCGGACACCACATCGGCGCATCCCACGGCGCCACCCGCAACTTCAACACCGCCTACGCAGAGGCCGACTACCTGGACCTCCTCGCCGAATCGAAAATCCTCTGGGACGAGCTCGCGGCAGAGCATGGCGCACCACTCCTGGACATGGTGGGGCTTGTGAACCACGGAAATGTCCCCCTACTGCAACAGGTCCGGGAGGCACACGAGGCCAGGGGCATCGAAAGCTACTTCATCTCCCCCGACGAAGCCGCTAACCGATGGCTCGGGATGAACTTCGCCACCGATGTCCTCTTCGTGCCGGGCTCGGGCCGGATCCGTGCGGCTGACGCCCTGACGGCACTACGGAAATCAGCTGAAGCCCACGGTGCCGTTTTCAAATACTCGACGCCGGTCAAGGACATCCGTGTCACGGGCGGCGAATCAGCGGTGGTGGTAACGGAGGAAACGGAGTACACGGCCAGGCGCGTGGTGGTCACCGCCGGTGCTTGGACTCCGAAACTCATCGGCAAGCTCACGGATCTTCCGCCCTTGGTGGTAACCCAGGAGCAGCCGGCCCACTTCACGCCCAGGGATAACACGCTGGTGTGGCCGAGCTTCAACCACAGCCCGGACCCCGATCCCAACAACGAAGCCTACGAGTACTGGTACAGCCCCGTCTACGGGATGCTCACCCCCGGCGAAGGCGTCAAGGCGGGCTGGCACGGAGTCGGCCCGGTCATGGATCCGGACGAGCGCACGTTCGAGCCCATCCCCCACCAGATGGAAGCTTTGGTGCGGTACGCAGAAGAGTGGCTTCCCGGCGTCGACCCTTCCACCGCGGTTCCCATCAGCTGCACCTACACCACCACGCCCAACGAGGACTTCGTGCTGGACCACTTCGGTCCGCTGGTGGTGGGCGCTGGTTTCTCGGGTCACGGTTTCAAGTTCACGCCCGCCATTGGCCGGGTGCTGAAGGACATCGTCGACGGCGGTGTGGCACCTGAGCGGTTCCACGCGGAACGCTGAATCCTCGTTTAAAAGCAACCGGCCCGCAGGCAATGCCTGCGGGCCGGTTGCGTTATGCCAGGACTACTTCAGGGTCGCGAGGACCTTGTTGAACGTAGCCGACGGGCGCATGATCTCAGCGGCCTTGGCAGCGTCCGGACGGTAGTAACCGCCAAGGTCGACGCCGGGACCCTGGACTGCGGCAAGCTCGCCGACGATTGCCTCTTCGTTGGAGGTCAGGGCTTCGGCGATTGCCGCGAAGTCCTTGGCCAACTCGGCATCCTCGGTCTGCTTGGCCAGTTCCTGGGCCCAGTACGTGGCCAGGTAGAAGTGGCTTCCGCGGTTGTCCAGCTCGCCGACGCTGCGGCGCGGGGACTTGTTCTCCAGCAGGAACGTACCTGTGGCGCGGTCCAGCGTGTCAGCCAGGACCTGTGCGCGGGCGTTACCCGTGGTGGTGGCAAGGTGCTCGAAGCTCACAGCCAGGGCGAGGAACTCGCCGAGGCTGTCCCAGCGGAGGTGGTTTTCCTTGACCAGCTGCTGGACGTGCTTGGGAGCGGAGCCACCGGCACCGGTCTCGAACAGGCCGCCACCGTTGATCAGCGGAACGATGGAGAGCATCTTGGCGCTGGTGCCGAGCTCGAGGATCGGGAACAGGTCCGTGAGGTAATCGCGGAGGACGTTACCCGTGACGGAGATGGTGTCCTCGCCCTTTCGGATGCGCTCCAGGGTGAAGGCCGTGGCCTCAACCGGGGAAAGGATCTTGATTTCCAGGCCCTCGGTGTCGTGTTCCTTGAGGTACTCGTTGACCTTGGCGATGAGGTTGGCGTCGTGTGCGCGGGTCTCGTCCAGCCAGAACACAGCCGGGGTCTGGGAAGCGCGGGCACGGGTGACGGCCAGCTTGACCCAGTCGCGGACCGGGACGTCCTTGGTCTGGCATGCGCGCCAGATGTCACCGGGGAAGACCTGGTGCTCGGTGAGGACGTTGCCCTTGCTGTCCACGAGCTGCACGGTGCCGGCTGCCTGGATCTCGAAGGTCTTGTCGTGGCTGCCGTATTCTTCGGCCGCCTGTGCCATGAGGCCCACGTTGGGAACAGTGCCCATGGTGGTGGGATCGAAAGCACCGTTCGCGCGGCAGTCGTCCAGCACAACCTGGTAGATCCCGGCGTAGGAGCTGTCCGGGATAACAGCCAGGGTGTCGGCTTCCTTGCCGTCCGGGCCCCACATGTGGCCGGAGGAACGGATCATGGCAGGCATGGATGCGTCAACGATGATGTCCGACGGGACGTGCAGGCTGGTGATGCCCTTGTCGGAATCGACCATGGCCAGCGCCGGGCCGTCTTCGAGGCCCTTGGTGATGGCTGCCTTGACGCCTTCACGGACGTCCTCGGGCAGGTCTTCCAAGCCGCTGAGGATGGCTGCGAGGCCGTTGTTGGGGCTGATGCCTGCGGCTGCGAGCTGCTTGCCATAGGTGTCGAACAGCTCGGAGAAGTAAGCCTTGACCACGTGGCCGAAGATGATGGGGTCCGAGACCTTCATCATGGTGGCCTTCAGGTGTGCGGAGAAGAGGATGCCCTCTTCCTTGGCGCGGACAACCTGTGCCTTGAGGAACTCGTCCAGGGCGTCGGCGCGGAGGACGGTAGCGTCCACAACTTCGCCGGCCAGGACAGGGAAGTCCTTCTTCAGGACCTTGGTGGTGCCGTCTTCGCGCACCAGCTGGATGGTCAGGGAATCGTCAGCCTTCAGGACAACGGACTTCTCGTTGGAGCGGAAGTCGTTCTCGCCCATGGTGGCAACGTTGGTCTTGGACTCAGCAGTCCAGGCACCCATGGAGTGCGGGTTCTGGCGGGCGTAGTTCTTCACCGACAGGGGTGCGCGGCGATCCGAGTTGCCCTCACGCAGCACCGGGTTCACAGCGGAGCCCTTGATCTTGTCGTAGCGCGAGCGGATGTCCGTCTCGGTGTCCGATGAGGGGTTGTCCGGG
Organism: Paenarthrobacter sp. TA1.8; assembly: GCF_048595705.1. Classification (NCBI taxonomy): domain Bacteria; kingdom Bacillati; phylum Actinomycetota; class Actinomycetes; order Micrococcales; family Micrococcaceae; genus Paenarthrobacter; species Paenarthrobacter sp. TA1.8. The sequence continues at coordinate 1,308,001 of NZ_CP184287.1, read as the reverse complement.
TAGTCCGGGAGGGCGTAGCCCTGGGCCTGGAGCTCGGCGATGGCAGCCTTGAGCTGCGGCACGGAGGCGCTGATGTTGGGCAGCTTGATGATGTTGGCTTCCGGCTGCTTTGCCAGTTCACCAAGCTCAGCAAGTGCGTTGCCCGTGCGCTGTTCTTCTGTCAGGAAATCACCGAAGACGGCGATGATGCGGCCGGCGAGCGAAATATCGCGGGTCTCCACCTCTACTCCTGCGGTCGAGGCATACGCTTCAACGATCGGCAGGAATGAGTAAGTTGCCAGCATCGGCGCTTCGTCTGTGTGGGTATAGATAATCTTGGCCATTGGCGGGGTTCTCCCTGAAAGTCTGCAGATTTCAACATCTCTAACTTACCCGAGTAGACCGTTTTGACGGCCCTTCGTGTCCGGGATCACTCTCTGCGTTACCGCTCACAACAAGGACCAACACCCGACGGCGACCCGGCCGCCGCTGCTGCCCGCCGTCGTCGAACGCTGCTTCTGCCTTCGGAATCCGGGCGCGCAAGCATGGCCCACCTAGCCTCAACTGGAAGTGACAGCAAATTATCACAAACTATGAAACATCTCTTTACAAACTTGTCATACGTTCGATACCTTCAATTCCGTCAGTCGGCGGTCGCCATCACTGACCGCCTCACTCCCTCGATAGGTAGGAACAACGTGACAAAAACCAAGACCCTGGCCACAAGCCTGCTGAGTCTGTCCGCTGCCGCAATCCTGGCGCTGGTTGGAACCACCAGCGCAAATGCGGCTCCGGTAAACACCACAGACTCCAGCGGCGCTGCGGTCAGCAGCCATGTAGTGTCGGACGCCGGCGCTGCAGACTACTGGACGCCGGAACGCATGAAGAATGCCAAGTCCGGCGAAATCCTTGCCGCCAAAGCACTGGAACGCGGCAAGCTCCTCAACCTCGGCAAAGCCCCGGTCACTGAAGCCCCGGGCGCCCCCAGCAGTATCGCAGGCCAGCAGGCAGCACCCGATTCCAAGACCATCGACCGCAAAGTGAACCAGAGCGAGACGCCGGTCAAGCACATCGGCAAGATCTTCTTCACCCTTGGCGGCTCCAACTACGTCTGCTCAGGCAACTCCGTCACCGCAACCAACAAGAGCACCGTGTCCACCGCCGGACACTGCCTCAACGAAGGCCCGGGCGCCTACGCCACCAACTTCGTCTTCGTTCCCGCCTACCTCAACGGTGCTGCACCCTACGGGAAGTGGACGGCAAAGGCGCTGTACGCCCCCACGCAGTGGGCTTCCAACGGCAACATGCAGTACGACACCGCGTTCGCCGTCATGAACACCCTCAACGGCCAGCGCCTCGCCGACGTCGTAGGTTCCTCCGGCGTCCAGTTCAACGCAGCCCGCGGCCTGAGCTACAAGGCCTTCGGCTATCCGGCAGGCTCGCCCTTCAACGGTGAATCGCTCAAGAGCTGCTCCGGCAAGGCCACCAACGATCCCTACAACCCGCAGTTCAACAGCCAGGGAATCCCCTGCAACATGACCGGTGGATCCTCGGGCGGCCCGTGGTTCATCGGCACCAGCTCCACCGGCTACCAGAACTCCGTGAACAGCTACGGATACGGCAGCAACTCCACCACCATGTACGGCCCGTACTGGGGCACCGTCATCCAGTCCACGTACAACACTGCTGCGGCGGCTTCGTAGCGCTTCTGATGTATCTGGCACGTCCCTGTTAAGTACGTGTTAAGCATGACGGCGGCCGTCCCCTTCCGGGGGCGGCCGCCGTTGCGTTGTGTTGCTTTTTTCCGTGCTGCTGGGCCTGCGGCCCAGTGCTTCTAGTGGAAGAAGTGGCGTGCGCCCGTGAAGTACATCGTGATGCCGGCAGCATTGGCTGCGGCAATGACTTCCTCGTCGCGGACGGATCCGCCCGGCTGGACGACGGCGCGGACACCGGCGTCGATCAGGATCTGCAGCCCATCAGCGAACGGGAAGAACGCGTCCGAGGATGCAACGGCCCCGCGAGCGCGCTCAGGTGCGTCGCCACCGCTGGTGTTGGACGCACCGCCGGCACCTTCGACGTCGGACTCCACCGTCACGCCCAGCGTGTTGGCTCGCTCGACGGCCAGGCGGCAGGAGTCCAGGCGGTTGACCTGGCCCATGCCGATGCCCACGGCTGCACCGTGGTTGGCGATGAGGATGGCGTTGGACTTGGCAGCGCGGCAGGCAGTCCAGGCGAAGGCGAGGTCCGCGAGCGTTGCTTCGTCGGCGGCTTCGCCGGCAGCGAGGGTCCAGTTGGCGGGGTTGTCGCCGTCGGCGTCTACCTTGTCGCTCATCTGGACCAGGACGCCACCGGAAACCTGGCGCATCTCGGAGGGGTAGCGGCCGTAGCCCTCGGGAAGGGCGAGGAGGCGGATGTTCTTCTTCTTGGAGAGGATCTCCACGGCTTCGGGCTCGAAGTCCGGGGCGATGACAACCTCGGTGAAGATGTCGGCAACCGTGCGGGCCATGCTGGCCGTGACCGTGCGGTTCGCAGCGATAACGCCACCGAAAGCGGAGACGGGATCGCAGGCGTGGGCCTTGGCGTGGGCGTCGGCGATCGGGTCCGCAGCATCGGCGGAACCAACAGCGACACCACACGGGTTGGCGTGCTTGATGATCGCCACAGCGGGCTCAGCGAAGTCGAAGGCAGCGCGGAGGGCAGCATCGGCGTCGACGAAGTTGTTGTAGCTCATGGCCTTGCCGTGCAACTGGTCAGCCTGGGCGATGCCGGCCGGAGCAGCCTTGTCCACGTAGAGCGCGGCCTGCTGGTGCGGGTTTTCGCCGTAGCGGAGGACCTCGGAGCGTTCCAAGGACAGGCCTGCGTAGGCGGGCCAGTCGATGATGCCGTCGCCGTCTTCGTCCAGGAACTGGCTGGCAGTCCACGTCGCAACAGCGGTGTCGTAGCTGGCCGTGTGCGCGAAGGCCTTGGCAGCCAGGCGGCGACGGGTGTTCAGGTCGAACCCGCCGTGTGCTGCGGCGTCGACTACTGCGCCGTAGAAGTTCGGGTCCGTGACAATGGCGACGGCGGCGTGGTTCTTCGCGGCCGAACGCACCATCGCGGGGCCTCCGATGTCGATCTGCTCCACGACATCATCCTGCGCTGCGCCGGACTTCACGGTCTCGACGAACGGGTAAAGGTTCACCACAACGAGGTCGAAGGTCTCGATCTCCATGCCCGCGAGGGTGTCCATGTGTGCCGGGACGCGACGGTCGGCCAGGATGCCGCCGTGCACGCGCGGGTGCAGGGTCTTGACGCGGCCGTCCAGCATTTCCGGGGAGCCGGTGACTTCTTCGACTTCCTTGACCGGGATGCCTGCGGCGGCGATCTTCTTGGCGGTGGAGCCGGTGGAAACAATGGCGACGCCCGCTGCATGCAGGCCCTTCGCGAGCTCCTCCAGTCCCGTCTTGTCGTAAACCGAGATCAGTGCACGGCGGATGGGAACACGGTCAAGCTGCGTCAAGCTCACAAAAGTCTCCGTCTTAGTTCGCGTAGATGTCGCGGGTGGTTTAGCGGGTGGTGGGGATACGGAGAGTTTATCGTGTTTCGTGGTTGGTCCCGTTTTGCGTCTTGGCACCCCCTGCGTTGCGAGGCCCGCTCTACACCCATAGCGAGCCCCACACCCTGCACACCAGGCCCCACAAACCCACCCCGCCCGTTGCGAGGCCCACTCTGCACCCATAGCGAGCCCCACACCCTGCACACCAGGCCCCACATACCCACCCCTGCGTTGCGAGGCCCACTCAGCACCCAAAACCAGCCCCATACCCTGCACACCAGGCCCCACAAACCCACCTCTTACGACGCCGGCCCTCGCCACCCGCGCGACACCAACGCATCGCGCACCTTACGTTCGGCGTTGGCCCATCCACCTTTCATCTGAACATCCGAGAACTTCAGCACGATCCACCCCATGGCTCGAAGCCGATCGTCGCGTTCGATGTCCTTACCCCACTGCACCGGGTCGGATCGATGATGATCCCCCTCATACTCCATGGCAATTTTGTACTCCTTGTATTGGAGGTCCGGCGTGGATACGTACCTGCCTTGTTCATCGAAGACGGGGTGCGTGACCGCTGGCTCCGGCAGCCCGGCGTCGACGATTTTCAACCGCAGCCGGGATTCCTGAGGAGAGTCCACTCCCACGCGCAGCAACGGCAGTATCTCCCGGGCCATCCTGATTCCTTTGACCTTCGGGCGCCGGTCAATGACTTCCTGGATTGCCTCGATCGAAGACAGCGGATTCTCCCGAGCCAACAGAAAGTCGCCGGCCGCCACGAGCGAAGACCGCCCCATGTGCCGGGCCAAATCCATCCAGGTCCACTCGGGCGACGTCAGTTGCACCCCGTTCACTGCACGAACGTCTCGGGCCAGCAACGGTGCTCGATGCCCGACCACGCCGCGACGTTTGACCCGCCCGATCTCGTGTCGTCGCGTCACGTGAATAACGCCGTTGTTGCCCTCCTCCTCGAGATATATCGGAAGGGGGATCGACCAGAGGAGCGCAGCGGTCACATGGCTGACCGCACAACGGGGAGTGACGGCCGTGTGCAGCCGTGCAAGTAGCGCCACGTTGGGGCTATCGCTCCGGTCAAGCCGGATTCCCCGGCTGGGTGTGATGAGGCCTGCCGCTTGCAGCCTCCCGCGTGGCACGCCGGCCGCGTAGGCGTCGCTGACAAGGAAGCCTTCCGGGTTGATCTCCGACGGCAAAGGCATAGGTTTCCGCATTGGACCATGCTCGCCGGAAACGGCCAGCAGCGTTGCGTTATCCACAGATTTGGCCCCTGAAGGACGCTGCGACTATTCCTCCACAGAACTTGCGAGGCCCGCTCTGCACGCAAAGCACACCCAATACCCTGCAGAACTGGCCTCACAACGCAGGGTCCAGGCGTTGCGAGGCCCGCTCTGCACCCCATTTCCCGGGTTTACCGCGCAGAGCAGGCCCCGCAACATAGGGTTGAGCCATGGAAGCCACCGAGGTTGTTCTCGTTGCCGATGTTGGGAAGAGCCGCTGCCGCGTGGAGTTGCGCAGCGGTAATGATCTGCTGGGCGCCGCCGACCAGCACGGCTTCCCCGGAGTACACGTGGACAACGGACCCACCCTCGCGTTCGAACTCCTGCTCGAAACGGTCAGCCAGTTGCCGCCCGGTCTCCCCGTCAGCACGTTGACGGGTATCGGCGCCGCGGTTGCCGGTGTTGAAGCCTCCGCCGAGAAATCGCAGGAGCTCGCCACCATGTTGTCCCAACGGTTCAGTGTCCCCGCAGCCGTCCTCTCCGACGCCACCGCCGCCCAGCTTGGGGCACTTCAAGGCGCCCCCGGCACCACGCTCATCGTGGGCACGGGTGCCGTGGCCTTCCGCTTCGACGAAACCGGCGTCCTGCACCGGGCCGACGGCTGGGGGCCCTATCTGGGTGATCGTGGCAGCGGAAGATGGATTGGCCAGCAGGGTCTTCAGGCAGTTCTTGAAGCGCACGACGGCGGCCCGGCTACGTCGTTGTCAGCTGCGGCCGGCGCTCTGGTGGAGTCACCGGACATGCTCCCGGGGTGGCTCGCCGCCAACGAGAACCCCTACCGGGCGATGGCCCGTTTCGCGCCGCTGGTTCTGCACGCAGCGGAGGCGGGTGACGCCGTCGCACATGGCATTATCGGTGAGGCCTGCCGCATCCTGACCCGTACCGTGGGGCTCGCATCCAGCGGCGACAACGGCAGCACAACCCGTGTGGCGTTGCTGGGCGGAGTGGTGGGTTCGGACTTCTTCGCGGCGCTCTTGCGGAAGTCCCTTGCTTCGGCTGGGATTGAGGTGGTTGCACCGCTGGGCGATGGTTTGGACGGTGCTGCCCTCGCTGCGACACGCCGCGGGCTCATCCAGGAAAGGTACATCCACCGTGACGGAACAAACTGGCCCGACTAACGCCGACAAACTAGAGGGCCTGCGCACGGAGCTGGCCGGATTGCAGACCGAGGCCACGGCAGAGGGTTTGGAGAACCTGGACATCCTGGGCACCGAAGAACTGGTTGCGGCGATGCTTGCGCACAGTGCAGGAGTACACGCTGCTGTTGAGGCTGCGAGCCCCGCCATTGTTCAAACCGTCGACGCCGTTGCGGAGCGGCTTCAGCGCGGTGGCCGTCTTTTGTATGTGGGAGCCGGAACGGCCGGACGACTGGGTGTGCTCGACGCGAGCGAATGTCCGCCGACGTTCGGCACTCCGCCGGGACTCGTCGTCGGACTTATTGCGGGCGGAGTGCAGGCGATCCAGAAACCGGTTGAGTATGCCGAGGACAACGCGACTGCCGGTGCGCGCGACTTGCACGACATCAACGTGACTGAAGCCGACGCCGTCGTGGGTATTACGGCCTCGGGCCGGACGCCCTACGTGATCGGCGCGCTGGAAGAAGCGCGGAAGCGGGGCGCGTTTACGGCGTCGCTGGCGTGCAACAAGGGCTCGGCCGTTAGCCACCTGGCGGATGCCGCGATCGAGGTTGTTGTGGGTCCGGAGTTCATCGCGGGCTCCACCAGGCTGAACTCGGGCACGGCGCAGAAACTCGTCCTCAACATGATCAGCACGTTGGTGATGGTGAAACTGGGCAAGACCTACGGGAACCTCATGGTGGATCTGCGGGCCACGAACGAGAAGCTGCTGGCCCGCTCGCAAAGGACGGTCCAGCACGCCACCGGCGTGTCCGCCCAGGAAGCCGCCGCAGCTCTGGACTCCGTTGGCGGTTCCGTGAAGGCAGCCATTTTGGTCCTCCTGACAGGCATCGAGGCTGGTCAGGCCAAGGGTGCTTTGGAAGAAGCCGGCGGTTTCCTGCGGAGGGCCATAGAGAACCAGAAGTAACGCGGTCGGCGGGGTTAGCCCAAGCGCATAAAGTTGCATGCAGGAGGGCAAATGAATACATACACAGCCGTGCCCAGCGGCGAACAAGTTGTGCAGGAACTGCCATGGCGGTGGAAGGTCCAAGGACGGATTTTCCTGATCGGCGGGCTCGGGTTCATGTTCGACGCCTGGGATGTCACGCTCAACGGCATCCTGATTCCGCTGCTGTCCAAGCACTGGTCGCTGCAACCGGCTGACGCCGCGTGGATCGGCACTGCCAACTTGATCGGCATGGCTGTGGGTGCGTTCGCGTGGGGCACCATCGCGGACACCATCGGCCGTAAAAAGGCGTTCACTGCCACCCTCCTCATTTTCAGCATCTTCACAGTTCTGGGTGCGTTCTCCCCTGACATCGTGTGGTTCTGCATCTTCCGCTTTATGGCCGGCTTCGGCTTGGGTGGTTGCATCCCTGTGGACTATGCCCTGGTGGGTGAGTTCACGCCCCGGAAGCAAAGGGGCAAGGTGCTCACGGCCATGGATGGTTGGTGGCCGATCGGCGCTGCGCTCTGCGGTTTCGTCTCGGCGGGGCTGGTTGCGGCCTTTGGCGACTGGCGGCTCACCATGCTGATCATGGTGCTGCCGGCGCTGCTCGTTTTCTGGGTTCGGCGTTCGGTTCCCGAGTCGCCGTTGTTCCTGATTCGGGCGGGCCGACGTGCTGAGGCGGCTGCGGTGATTGATGGTCTGGTCGAAGCAACCGGTGCAGAGCCGCGCGCCTACAGCCTGCCCGAACCACAGGCCGCGCCACGCCTCTCCCCCGGCAGCGCGTGGACGCAGCTCCGGCGGATTTGGCAGTTCAACTGGAAAATCACGACGGCGGCCTGGGCCCTGTTCTTTAGCGTTCTGTTGGTTTATTACTTGTCGCTGACGTGGATGCCCCGGATTCTCATCGGCGCCGGATTCGAGGAGTACAAGGCGTTCGTCACCACGGCGAGCATGGCCGCCGTCGGACTTTTGGGCGTCATTGTTGCAGCGCTGCTGGTGGAGCGCGTGGGCCGCAAGTGGATCCTCGCCATCACTGGTCCGTTGTCCGCGCTGACGCTGGTGATCGTCGCGATCGTGGTGGATGTGCCGTCGGCCGCTGTGTTCTGGCTGCTGGTGTTCGGCTTCGTGGTGCAGGTGGCCATTCCTGTGCTCTACGCGTATGTATCCGAGTTGTACCCCACCGAGCTTCGTGGCTCGGGTTTCGGCTGGGCTTCGACGTTCTCGCGCATCGGCGCAGGCTTCGGCCCCTTGGTGTTTGCCTCGTTCTTCTGGCCGGAGTTCGGCTTGGCGCAGTCGTTCGCAATGGCTGGTGGCCTGGTGCTGCTGTCCGTGCTGTGGATGGCGTTCTTCGCTCCGGAGACAAAGCAGCGAGTCCTCGAGTAACCGCCCCGCTTCCCGTACCCAACTGAGTCGCATTAGTGCGCGTTTTGGACGCTCAAAACGCGCACTAATGCGACCTACTTGGGTGCCCAACCGTGTTGTTCGAGCGCCCGCCTCACCTTGGCCACTGCGGTCGTCGCGCCGGTGGACATGTGTCGCTTGGAGATCCTCACAAGGATCCATCCTGCACGGCTGAAGTCTTCTTCGCGGGCAATGTCCCGCACGATCTGTTCCGGATCCGAATGCCCTTCACCTTCGTATTCAACGCCAACGCGCTGCTCGCGATACGTGAGATCCGGTTGACGTACGACGCCGGGACTTAGCTCCGTGCGTACGTTCACTTCCGCTGTGGGCAGGCCAGCCCACTTGAGCGCCAGCCTCAGCCTCGTTTCGGGGGCAGAGTCGGCCCCCACGCAGGCTTGCTCCAAAGCGAGGCGGGCCTTCCGAATACCCGGTGTCCCCCAGTGCCGGTCCAGCATTTCTTCGAGCTCATCCATGGTGCAGTGTGGCTCACTGCGACCCTCGAATTCCGGCCTGGGAATGCGGAGCAAGTGATCGGCCACAACCGTGATCTCGTCAATATCCATCTTCCGCGCGCAATCCAGCCACGTCCGGGCCCGGCTGGTGATAAGCAGACCATTAGACGTGGTGATTTCATCCTCGAAGAACTGTCCCCGATGCCCCACAACCCCACGCCGGCGAGGGATGGCCATGGCGTATGGCCGCGATATATGGATGTCGGGTCTATCGCTGCCAGGTAGAAACCCTGGGAACTCCCACAGCAGAAAAGCAGTGGCATGCGAGGCAGCCGAAAATGGCGTGACCAGTGTGACCGGACGAACCATGTCCGCGAACGCATGTTCTGTTTTCAGACGAGGGACTCGAATCGCCCGGCTCGGCGAGTCCAGACCGTGGTGACTCAAGCGCCGTCGAGATATCCCGGCGACAACAGCTTCCTGCCAGGTGAATGGTAGCGACGAGAGTGGTTCAGGCATCGGCCGAGGAGTCTTCATGCCCCATGCTGACAAACATCGCCATACCCGTGCGCCGTTATCCACAGGCGGAAGATGCTCTACGGAAACTAAGTAGCAGCACAGCGCGTTTTGAGGGGTCTAAACGCGCTTAAATGCGACCTACTTGGGTCAGGGGGTGGGGGCGGCGGCGAGGTCCGCCAGGGTCTGGACCAGCAGGCGGCGCTCCACTACCTTGATGCGCTCGTGCAGGGATTCTTCGGAGTCCTCGGGCAGGATGGCAACGGCTTCCTGCGCGATGATGGGGCCGGTGTCCACGCCGGCGTCGGCCCAATGGACTGTGCAGCCCGTGACTTTGACGCCGTATGCGATGGCGTCGCGCACTCCGTGGGCGCCCGGGAACGATGGCAGCAGCGCGGGGTGGGTGTTGACGTACTTGCCGCCGAAAGCGTCGATGAAGTCGGCGCTCACGATCCGCATGAAACCGGACGAAACCACCACATCCGGCTTGTAGGACAGGACTTTGTCGCGCAAGGCGGAATCCCATTCGGCGCGGGTTTCAAACGAGTTGAAGTTGACCACGAACGTCTCAATACCAGCCTCGTCGGAGCGCTCTACGCCGTACGTATCGGGCCGGTCGGCGCCCACAGCCGCGATCTCGACGTCCAGTTCACCCGACTTCACGGCGTCAATGACAGCCTGGAGATTTGAACCGGTACCGGAGACGAGGACAACAATGCGCATTGCACTAGCTTATGGGCGGCTCGCGTAGGCTGGAAAACATGAATCCCGACGTCGGTTCCAAGCCGAGCCAACAACCCCGCTCCGAGGCCGAAAAGTCCGCCCTCGGCGTGAGCCAGAACCTCTTCCGTGCTTTCCTTTTGGCGGCTTTGGGCGCGTTCTTCGTGTTCTCACTGAACGTGAACTACGTGTGGTTGAGCGCCATCCTCACGCTCGCAGCTTTGGTGTTGGGCATCGTCGTCCTGGTGCGGACGTTGAAGCACAAGCACCCAAAACTGATGCTGTTCGGAACGATTTCGGGCCTGGTTGTCACGGCCGTCATGTGCCTGCTGATCCTGACATCCGTGCTCTTCTTCAATCAGGTCAGCTCGTACCAGGACTGCTCACGCACGGCGCTGACGGAATCCGCCAAGACACAGTGCCTGACGCAGCTCGAGGACTCGATGCCGGGGCCGCTGCGCTAGCCCAGGGTTATCTGAGCGAGCCCGCTCAGGCGTGTTCGTCGTCGTACGCTACTTCGTCGAGGTTGGCCTCGCGCAGCTTCTGGCGGCGTTCCAGCCACGGCCCCACGGCATAGCCAATCACGACGCCGATGCCCACTTCGGCGGCCAGCCAGACTGCCGTCCACATCGGGTGGGGTCCGATTTCCGTGAGCCGTCCAATTCCTGCTGAACCTCGTGCGATCCATGCCAAGGCCCCGCCGAGAAGCCCTGCAACGATGCCTATGAACGCGCCCAGGAACAGGGTGGAGGCGGTAGCCGTGAACCAGCGGGCTTTGATCTTGATGGAAAGCCACTCGTCGAAATGGTTCTCGCCTTCACGCAGGAACCACCAACCCGCCAGGATGCCGGCGACGACGGGAAGCGCCAGGGCCATGGCACCGGCGTCGAGCTGTCCCGCGGGAAGTGCCCCAAGAACCGGAACCGCCGGAAGCGGTCCGACGGCGGTACCCAGCGGACCCGCTGTTGAACCGACGCCGAGTGAGAACCCGGCGCCGGTGGACCAGGACAGGGCGAAAATTACGAGGTTTGGCAGGAAGCCGAGCTGCGCGATGGTGAGCACGGCACCACCCATGGCGCCCGCCTGCAGACCTTCGTAGACGGCAATGATGTCCGTCCAATGCCACACGATGGTCACAGCCAGCAACAGCGCGGCCAAACAAACGGAGGCCATCGCCGCTACGAAGCCTGCCTTCAACGCCGAGCCCACATATGAGCCGGCCCAGCGGGAATGCTGACTGGTCTTTGCGAGCCATGCGACGGCGTCGACGCCGATCAGTCGGCTCCACGAGCCCGCTTCGCGTCGGGCGCCCACGATCATGCCCAGGCCGAAGGAGATCAGCGGTATGGTCATGGCGAACCACAGGTTAATGACGACTTCGGGGGTGCGGCACACGAATCCCGTGGCCGTCCCGAATGCTGCGTACACCACGAACGCGCCAAGGAACGCCTGCCACAGTTGGTCGGTGTACGACGCCCGGGCGAGTCGACGGCCGGCACGCCAAGCGAGCAGGAACGGAATGAGTGTCAGGCCAAGCGGGATGAGGGACAGTAGACCCGAACCGGGTTGGGCAGCAGTGCCGAGGTTGACGTGCGCCAACTCCAGCGGGACACCGTGGATCAGCAGCCATGCTTGGCCGGCCAGGCGCGCCAAGGCGTCCACGTTCCGGTTCTGGAATCCGTCGGTAGCCCACACTCCCACCAGCGGAAGAATGACAACAATGGCTGAAATGAACGCTGCCTGAGCCGCTTCCAAACCACCCTGTAGCCAAAGGGGCATCGGGAGGCCACGGTTTCCGGTCTGATCAGCGCGCAGTTTCATCGTGATCTATCGTGCCACGGTAGGCAGCACTCCCCCGGCAGGCACCCCTGAAATACAGGGAATTCCAGCGCTTTTTCCCATAGGCCGCCGTAAAATGGGAGGTGTTCTCCCGGGGACGGAGCCCTCAACGACCACCTCAGCTTCGCCCCGCCCTGCACAGGATTTGAAAGGCCCGGAAACAATCGAAGCCGGGAACTAGGAGCGGCCAATGAATAGGTGTCACAACTCATAACAGAAAGTCGTACTAGCAGCTGGTGCAGCCGCCTTGGGATTCTTTCCAGAGGCTGCACCAGCCTTCTTTTTGGGGTCCTCACCGCGCTGCCCAATCCGACCTGCGCCACGCATATCCGCTGCCGCTGCTCACATCCAGGTGGCGCGGATGGACATCGACGGCCCTCAGGAATTTGGGTGTCAGGAATGGTCGACGGCGGGGCGCCTAGTACGCGCCAACCCCGCCGCCCATCAGAGCTGGGGCCCGTAGATGAACTCCTTGGCATGGTTGACGGCCTTCTTGAAGGCGTCATTGCGGAGAGTCACCTGCTCCCCACTAGCTCCCCCGCTCGGTTCCATGAACGTCGTTGGCCCTGGGCGGAGCATCCAAATATCCCCGGCCGGCGGCAGGTAGAAGACGCCGAAGGAGCGGTGCTCGGGGTCGTCGGTCCAGATGGGGACCACGGCGACGGCAGCCCCGGTGTCCGGATTGATCCATTGAGCACGTGGCATGGGTTGTTCGTGGACTTCGGGGTCCAGGAACGGGGCCGTCCCTCTCCCCCAGCGTTTCTCGAACCGCTCGTAGAACGCTGGAATGATGTGACCGTCGTACGGACGCCAAGCACTCATGGATTACTCCTCGGTGATCTCATATTGCGGGGTGAAGGTTCCCAGCGGGGTGGCCCAAACGCGAGCGGCGACTGGTCCCTTTCGCGGCCGGCAGACTCTCGTCCCGGGGTAGGTTCGCGCCGATGGAACCGGACCTTCACAGGCGTTCCGCCCGATCCGCCCTTACCGTCAGGACTCAGCCGCGCACGATCGTATGCCACCCGCTTCCCTGGGTCCGACAAAACGACGTACGCCTGCATGATGGCGTGCAGTTCCTGGAGGTCGGCCGCGGAGGTGGTGTCGCCGCCGTCGACCCTTTGGCGTGTGTCCGGGTGGTGGGTCCGAAGCAGCGTGCGGTAGGCGCGGCTGATCTCGCGGGCGGTCGCGTCCGGCGAAACGTGAAGAGTGGCGTAGTGGTCAGGTTGGGTGCTCACTGCTGGTTCCGGTTCCTGCTGCGGATTTGGAGATGGCCCCCGGCTGAACCGGGGGCCATCAATCGGGAGACGACGGGCGGGGGCCGCTTTCATGTGCGCTAAAAAACGCTGTGACGTGGCGCGAAGCCTGCGCCCAACTATTCCGATGCGGCCGCCTCCGTTGTTCCCGGCTGGCGCCCTGCCGGTTGGCCACCCCCAGTGAGCCTTCCGGCAGGGCGGACGGGACTAGGCGTTGATTTCCTGCCTCTGCCCACTGGATTGGATCTCGATGCGGCGCGGCTTGGCCTTCTCGGCGACGGGGATGCGGAGTGTGAGCACCCCGGCGTCGTAGCTGGCCTGGACGCCGTCGGTATCCAACGTGTCACCGAGGATGAGCTGCCGGCTGAAGACGCCCTGTGGGCGCTCGGCGGCGATCATCTCGGTGTTCTCGCCCGCGGGCGACTTGCGTTCTGCCTTTACCGTAAGGACGTTCCGTTCGACGTCCAGCTCAACTGAATCAGGGCTTACACCAGGCAGATCGAAGGCAACAACAAATTGTCCGTCCTCCTGCCATGCATCCATCGGCATTCCGGCCGGGCGTGCTGTTGTGCCAAAAACCTGTTGGGCGAGCCTGTCGAATTCGCGGAACGGGTCAGTGCGCATCAGCATGTGGTTCTCACTCCTTTGGATCTTGATGCTGATTCTGTTGTAGGTACCAGCCTGCTCAGTCCTGCTCAATCTGTGTTGACTGGTATAGATTTTTTATAGCACCGGTGGGAGAGTTGATGCAAGTAATTTTCCGGAAGATTTTTGGAGGTCTTTGATGGCAGCTTCGGATGTTGAGACTGCCGCTGAAGAGTACGACGGCGGAGGGTCGGCTTCTGGCGCGGACGGCGGCTCAGGTGTGGACTCAGACTCCCGCGGGGTCTACGCGATCTCGGTGGCAGCTGAGCTCGTCGGCACAGGGCAGCAGAACATCAGGCAGTACGAGCGCAAAGGCCTGCTCACCCCGGAAAGGACCGACGGCGGCACTCGCCGATACAGCGAAAGCGACCTTGCGACGCTGCGCAGGATCGGGGTGTTGTTGGACGAGGGGCTGAACCTGGCCGGGGTGAAGCTGGTGCTCGAGTTGGAAGCGGAGAACCGGGGGCTGACGGAGGACAACCGGGGGCTGGCTGACGATAACCGGGAGCTGCGGGCGGATAACCGTGGGTTGCGGAAGGATCTGAAAAGGGCGCGGGGTGAAGGGCAAACCTAAGCTGGTCCGGACTTTGTGTAGTTCGACTGTCATCGGCAGGACTGAAGAAAAATGCCCATATTAGTTCACCATGACGATCAGACGCTGGAGCCGGTTCCTTTGTCCCACAGGGCCAACGTTTGCCAGTCGACAGGGAAGCCCATGTTTGCTTCCGGTGAGATGAGCCTGGATCCATCGGGCGCCATCAACTCGACATTGAATTTTCGTATCTGCGTCCGAAACGTCAGAGGCCAATTTGACCCGCCCACGTGGGACCGGAGCATGAAGGCCAATGTTGCCGCGTAGATATACAACCTCTGATGGGGCTTAGGGGCTTGGGTGAAGTCCGGAGCCGCGAGATGCGCCAACAAGTCACCTTCAGTTTCGTGCACTCTGAGAACCAGCGCCCGTTTGAATGCCCGATTGAATAAACGAGAGCCGTGCGCGCAGGTGTTCCGGAAGTCAACCATCATACGAAGAACGGAAGCGAACGGCCGGGGATGGACAAAGCCGAACATGCGGGCAACGTGCCGAGCATCGGCAGGTTCCATAAGGTCAAAAAGGTATGGGAGTTTTCCAAAACTCAAGACTTCGATAAGTGCCCAAATGGGCACAGGATCCTGTGGGTACTTCAAGACGTGGTGGGTAATGAAATCCTCGTCCCCTGCGGCTAAACGCACCGCTTCCTCGCAGGTGTTTAGCCACGCGTCAAACTTGGTCTTGTCTCCGATCGATTGCCTGCAGATCTGCTTGTCCAGGTGGTCCTCGGACAGGTGCGCGGCAACATTCTTTTCAGCCAAGGTGTGTGCGATTGCGGCGCGTACCCGGACTTCGAAGTCCAGCAGCCCTTCGAGGCAAACTCGCGAGAGCCTGAAGTCGAACGCCTCGAGCTTCACTACATGTTCAAAGTCGGCGCCCGGAACATACCTGTCCCGGCGATACTGTCGTAGCCGTTCGTTCACCTCGCTTGGCGGAAGCAACTCACGAAAAACGTAACGGTAGGCCCCGGATCGGAAGTAGCCTACGCGGGTCAGGAACTTCAGCGCAGCGTCGCGATCCTGAATGGAAAGACCTCGCGCCTCCAGCTGCGCGATTAGCTCACCGCGCTCCCTAAAATCCTTCGTATATTCCACGCATCACCATTTGTCCCCCAAATGAAAATCGCCCCCTTGAGCCGAGGCTCAGAGGGGGGCGATGTCTGATGCTTAGAATGTACCACAGGGCAACAAGTCGCCGGGTCAACCGGCAAATGTTGAGGTGATTCCTCACTCAACCCACCTGTTAACCAACTCTTCCTCCACAGGCCACCCGTTCGAACCCGCCAAGCCAACCGTCGCGACCACCGTTGTAGGCGTGAGGATCGCAATCGTCGCCGAATCATTCCTGCCACTGATGAATGGGGTAACCCATTCGATACTGCGGGTGCTGGAGCATCTGCAGGAGCGCGGGGATGAGGTGATGGTGATCGCGCCATCGACGTCGGACACTGATGTTTCGAGCGTCGAGAAGGGTGCGTATGTGCACCGGCTTCCTTCGGTGCCGCTGGCCGGCTACACGAATGTGCGGGTTGCGTTGGGTGGTGTGAATCGGGTCAAGCGAATCCTTGCCGATTTCTCCCCCGACGTCGTGCACCTCGCTTCGCCGTTCGTCCTCGGCTGGCGCGCCGTGCAGGCCGCCCATCAGCTCGGCAACCCGACTGTCGCGATCTACCAAACCGAGGTTCCCAGCTACGCGGCCCGCTACGGTGTGCCGTTCCTGGAGAACTGGGCCTGGAACCGCGTGGACAACATCCACCTCCTGGCCACCCGTACCCTGGTGCCGTCAACGTTCGCGCTGAACCAGTTGCGCGGACGCGGCATTCTGCGCGTGGACATGTGGCGCCGCGGCGTGGATACCGTGCGCTTCAATCCCGCTAAGCGTTCGACGGCGTGGCGCAGCTCAGTGGCGCCCGACGGTCACCGCATCATCGGCTACGTTGGCCGGCTCGCCGTCGAGAAACAGGTTGAGGATCTGGCTGTACTGGCTGATTTGCCGAACACGAAACTGGTCATCGTTGGTGACGGCCCGCAACGTGAAGCGCTCCAAGCGGCCCTGCCGAACGCCCACTTCGCCGGCTTCCTCGGTGGGGATGCGCTGGCTCAAGCTGTCGCGGGGTTCGACCTCTTCGTCCATCCCGGCGAGTTCGAGACCTTCTGCCAAACCATCCAGGAAGCCATGGCATCCGGTGTTCCTGTGGTCGCGACCGGCCGCGGCGGCCCCTTGGACCTCGTGGAGAACTCACGCACGGGCTGGCTGTATGAGCCCGGCAACCTCGCCCAGCTGCGCGGCTATGTGCAGGATCTGATCGGCGACGACGCCAAGCGCCGGGCGTTCGCAACGGCAGCTACCGCTTCAGTCCAAGGGCGGACGTGGCCTGTCCTCAGTGCAGACCTGGTGCGCCATTACAACGAAGTCATCTCCGGCGTGCCCAGCGGAACTACCGGGCCCAGCGAATTCACCTCAAGCAAAGGACCCTCCTCATGAAAATCTCCGTGATCGGCTGCGGCTACCTAGGCGCAGTCCATGCAGCAACGCTCGCTTCGATGGGCCACACCGTGGTGGGTATCGACGTCGACTCCTCCAAGGTTGAGCAGCTCAACAAGGCGATGGCGCCCTTCCACGAGCCCGGGTTGGATGAGCTCCTCAAGGACGGTCGCACCACCGGTCGGCTCGTGTTCACCACGGACTTCGCGGCTGCCGCAGATGCCCATGTCCACTTCCTCTGCGTGGGTACGCCGCAGTCCAAGACCTCAGACACCGCCGACCTCTCGTACCTGATGGGCGCTACGAAGAGCCTCCTGCCGCACCTGGCCAAGGGCGCCGCCGTCGTCGGAAAATCAACAGTGCCGGTAGGCACGGTGGAGACGCTCCGCGCAATCCTGGCTCGTCGCTCGGACGTGTTGCTCGGCTGGAATCCCGAGTTCCTGCGTCAGGGCACGGCCGTCAAGGATTCGCTGGTGCCTGACCGCCTGGTTTACGGCGTTCCTGGCGGCAAGGGCGCCGCAGCGGGTACGCCGATTACTGCAGTGCTGGATGCGGTGTACGAGCCGCTGATCAGCGCCGGTATCCCGCGGCTGGTCTGCAACTTCGCGACGGCGGAGCTCATCAAGTCGGCCTCGAATGCGTTTCTGGCCACGAAGGTCAGCTTCATCAACGCGATGGCTGAGCTGTGCGACGCATCGGGCGCCGACGTAAGCGAGCTCAGCGAAGCAATGGGCCTGGATCCGCGCATCGGCAACCGATACCTGCACGCCGGGCTCGGCTTTGGCGGCGGCTGCCTGCCCAAGGACATCAGGTCATTCCGTGCCCAGGCGCGCGAACTTTCGGTACCGTCGGTGGATGAGTGGATGGCCCTGGTTGATTCGGTGAACCTGGACCAGCGTTCCCGCGCTGTGGAGGTCGCCCGTGAGATGTGCCGCGGCTTCCTGTCCGGCCGCACGGTGACAATCCTTGGTGCCGCGTTCAAGCCCGACACCGACGATATCCGCGACTCCCCCGCCCTGGACGTCGCCCAACAGCTGGCGGCCGCTGGCGCACATGTGACCGTCACGGACCCCAAAGCCATCAACAATGCCTGGATCCGATACCCGCAAATCCGCTTCGAAGCCTCCACCAAACGCGCCCTCGAAGGCGCCGAACTGGTGCTGCTGCTCACCGAATGGAACGAATACGTGTCGCTCTCGCCCGTTGTTGCGGGAGCACTCGTACGACGCCGGATGGTGCTGGACGCTCGCAACGTCCTGGACGCTGAGGCTTGGTGGAGCGCAGGGTGGACGGTCCGCGGGTTGGGGACGGGCGCTTCGGTTGTTGGCGCTGATGGAGGCCAGGCCAAGCCCGCCGACAGGAAAAAGCACGCAGCGCGCTAAGTCATAGACAACTCCGCCTCCCTTTGCTGTTCGGCACGGTGTTATGGTCACTGCACGCGCCATCGCATCGGCGCATCTACAAGGGGGCAATTCATTGAAAAAGCGTTCTATTCGCATGACCAAAAACTGGCATTTGCTAAGCAACTCTTCGTGGTCGCAAGGGCGAAAAGCACTGGGGCTGGTGGCCATGACGTCGCTGCTGGTTGCGGCCACAGCGTGCGCTCCGGGAGCGCCTTCAAGCGCCAGCTCTGTATACAGTACAAAGGCAACTCCTTCCGCAACTCCTTCTCCGACACCCAGCAAGGTCGCTGGCACGGTCTGCACAACTGAGAAGGCGACTCAGACTTCCGCGGGTGAGACGTTTGTTTGCGCCGTCGACCAAGCTGGCAAATTGACGTGGCTGGACTCTGCGAGCGCCAAGAAGTTGTCCGATCAGCGAACAGCGGAAGCGGCGGCAAAGGCAGCTGCTGAGAAGGCTGCGGCCGACAAGGTGGCTGCAGATCAAGCCTCGGCGGACAAAGCCGCTGCAGATAAAGCGGCGGCCGACAAGGCTGCCGCCGACGCGGCAGCAGCCATTCAAGCCGCGTCTGATAAGGCGGCCGCCGACAAGGCAGCAGCAGACGCTGCAGCAGCGCAAATTCAGCCGAAAGTAATTCCGGCTGCCCCTCCTGCCCAAAGCAGCTGCGACCCCAACTACTCCGGATGCGTACCTATTGCCTCCGATGTGGACTGTGCCGGTGGCAGCGGCAACGGTCCGGCTTACGTGAGAGGGCCAGTGACAGTCACAGGGTCCGACATTTACGGACTCGATAACGACAAGGATGGGATCGGCTGCGAGAAGTAACGCGGCAGGGCGACCGAAGCCTTAGGTGCTAATGGTCGCCCACCAGCGGTCGACGCCGCTAAGCAACTATAAATGGCCAGCGCAAGAATGAGGGTCCCCAGGAACAAGCACGCACGAGCGTAGGCGATTCGACCGTCGCAGGGTCTGGCGTGGTCGCTCTCACGGGAGGACGATATTGCCGACGGCTAGTACGGAGGCTCCAATGCGCGTGGTGATAGTTCCAGGTATAAATGGCTCGGATGCTGACCATTGGCAGTCGCACTGGGAGCGATCAAGCAGCGGTTGGAAACGTATTGCTCCAGCTTCCTGGGATGAGCCCGAAGTCGACGACTGGATTGCAGCGCTGGACGCGGCGGTGGGAGATAGCAAACCCGTCTTGGTAACGCATAGCCTCGGCTGCCTAGTGGCCGCGCAATGGAGCTTTGCAAACGCGGGCCGCGTGGCAGGGATGTTTCTCGTTGCAGTCCCAGATCCGTTTGGCCCCAATTACCCTGAGGGCGGTCCCCGTTTCGGCGACGACTTGTACGGCCGGATTCCCATGCCAGTCGTCCTGCTCACCAGCAGCAATGACCCCTATTGCACCCCCGAGCGTTCACTGCAGTTTGCAGACACATGGGGCGCTGCCCGGATCGATATCGGCCCCCGTGGTCATATCAATTCTGCGAGCGGACTGGGTGAATGGCAGGAAGGTCGTAACCTGCTGACGGCGTTTGCGGCAGGTCTCTCAGCCCAGATTTAGTGCGGCCGTGTCAGGGAGAACCGTCCCAGCGGCTCTGGACGTCGAGCAAGAACTTGATGCCGGCGTCGGATAACTTCTGGTCAGACCGCCCCCAGCTGATGCCTTCCCAAAGCTCCAACCTGTGCAGGCTTCGGTTGATGTCGTAGTACAGGTCGGTAGCCCAGGACAGCGGTATTTCACCGTGGCCCGATCTGGTCCGCAACCCAGCTTGATGAAGCGCTGCCTGAAGCACCTGATCCCTCAACCCGTAGGGCGGCTCGTCTCCGGTCAGCTCCCAGTGCACCAGCAAGGGCGTTGCGATCTTCTCTGCATCGGTGTCCGGATTCGCCAACTGGTCGGCGAGGAAATCCCATAGGGCTGTGGGATCCCCCACTAGTTTCCGTCCTTTGGGTGTCAGGAGCAGTTTGTCCTTTAGTTTTCGGAGAAGCTTCCACTCCTGCAGATGCTCCCGGAGGTTCCGGATGGGCGGCGTGCTTACTTCGACCCGCCCTGCGGAGATCCACTCGTCATCCCAGCCGAGTTCAGTCATCGCCCGCTTCACAAACGCCGGCTTGAGATAGCCGGCCGACGTCAACGGCAACCCGTCAGAACGTGCCTCGTTGAGGAACCAAAGAATCGGACCAAGAACCGCTTGTTGGTCGGCGGTCGTCACTTCGCCTGGCCAGAACCTTTGCGCCAAACTGCGGAGCTGCCCGTTGATTGCCTCTAGATTGAAAGCAGCCGGATCGAAATTGGACACACGTTCCTGCGTCACGAACTCGAGCCATTCCACGGCTTCCCTGTGCTCGGGATGCTTGGGGTTGGACACAACGGCAACCATGTTGGCATACCCACCAACTCCCCCTGAATCCTCTATGGGCCCCCGCATCGCTCCGTCAAGGCAGGTGATGGTGTCCTCGTGGAGCACGGCAGGTCCAACAACTTCAATCTTGTGCGTCCAGTTGTCCCCGAAATCGTAGTCGTACTCAAGGTCCGACAACCCAGGCGAGTGCGGGTCAAAAAGCTCAGCTAGCCGGACGTCAGCCGCTAGCTCAGTACCAGCCGGACCGTCGCCGTCGTCGACTCCCATAATGATGCGTTTCTTGCCCGCGCGGTCATGGCCGGTGACGGCGTAGAGGTGAGCGTCCTTCCACCCGAATACGGTCTGGATGGCACCGTGCAGCTCAGCCACTGTGGCGGTTTCGGGGAGGACGAGTTGCCGCCAGATGAGCGGCTCGGTCTCACTGATTGCAATGCGCAACTCAACGGCCGGAACGGTGGTGGGTGACTCCATATCCGTCATTCTCTCAGCGCGAGGAGAGGTTTCGCGTCACATGTCCTTGGTTCGGACTACTACCACTACGGACGGGGGTTGAACCTACAACGACAAGGACTTACCAGTGATCACGCACTTCTACCCAGCAGCGCTTCGCATCATCACCTGCGTCATAGCTGTTTGCTCGGCGGTGTCAGCCACCTTGCTCGGAACTGCGCCCCCTCCAGAAGGCCTCGAAATCCTTGATCCTTCAGATTTGCGGACCACAGCTGTCGTTCTCACCATGGCGCTGGGTGTTGTGGCGCCAGTAGCGATGTTGATTGCCGAACCGCTCACCTGTCTGCTCCTCAAAGCAGGACTCTTCGCTGCATCCGGCTTTGGCAATGCCATGATGCTCAGCCCTCTGGTGGTGGTTCCCTTCCAGGAGGCGTCCACTGCGCTGGCTGTTGTCTGCTCGGTAGCCCTGACCATTGCGAGCATCGTTACCTACATGGAGTCCGTGGAACGCAGGAACGCTCGACGCCGGGCCAACACCTAGACGCTGCCGCTCAGCACCTATTTTTGATGAATTTGCCCCCAATTATGCGTCTCGCGACCACCTAGTTTGAGGATTTGAACACCTAGAGGCCGATTGCCGGTCATAGTCTCTTTTTGTGCCTCTCGGGGCGGGATTCCCGGTGTCCGGCGGGTTACCCCACTCGCTCCACGCGTAGGAGGCACTGCGGCACGGCTCCATCCGACTACCCCCAGGTGGGGCCGTGCCCAGCCGGAACATCAGCTGGCAGGACGACTAATCCGCAGACGCACCAGACGGTACACGATGCCCACCGCGAACATCAGCACACCCAACCCGGCTGATACAGGCGGAAGGGTGGCCACAAGGGCCACGCATGCAACAGCACCTGCCACCTGCAGGAACTTAGGGTAGCGGCGGTCTTCCGACGGCTGAGTGTAGGCGGCGATGTTGGCAACCAAGTAGTAAAGCAGCACGCCGAATGATGAGAAGCCGATAGCCCCACGAAGATCAGCAACTGCGATAATCAGGCAGATCACTACAGCTATCGTGACTTCAGCACGGTGCGGGACCTTATAGCGCGGATGCACAGCGGAGAGCCAGCGCGGAAGATCGCGTTCGCGGGCCATGGCCAGGCTCGTCCGGCCAAGCCCTGCGACAAGTGCCAACAACGCACCCAGAGACGCAACGGCTGCACCGACGCGAACCACGGGCGAAGCCCAAGCCAAAGTGCCCGCACCTACCGCATCGGCCAAGGGTGTTGGCGTGGCGGCCACTCCTTCGGGGCCCAGCGCCGCCAGCAGAGTTACCGCTATGACGGCGTAGATGACGATGGTGATCCCCAGTGCAATGCTGATGGCCCGGGGTATGGTGCGCTTGGGCTCACGCACTTCCTCACCCATCGTCGCGATCCTCGCATACCCGGCAAACGCGAAGAACAGCAGCCCCGCTGATTGCAGGATGCCGTACCAGCCCTGGGCCAGCAGCCCCTCGCCCATAAAGCTGTCAAAGTCAGGACCAGAGCCACCCCAGACCGCCGCGACAGCAATCGCCAGGGCAGCAAGTACAGCGACCACCAGCACGCGCGTCAGCCCGGCGGTGCGGGTCACTCCGTGATAATTCACAGCGGTCAAAATCACGACGGCGGCAATCGCCACCGGGCGCTCCCAACCTTGCGGTGCGGCATAGGCCCCAAAGGTCATCGCCATGGCAGCGGCACTCGCTGTTTTGCCGATGACGAATCCCCATCCTGCCAGGAAGCCGGACCAGGGGCCGAGCCGTTCCCGACCGTAGATGTAGGTACCGCCGGAAGTTGGATAGGCCGCAGCCAGTTGGGCCGACGAGGTCGCGTTGCAGAAGGCGACGAAGGCAGCCACTACCAACCCGATCAGCAGCCCTGATCCCGCGGCAGCAGCGGCTGGGGTGAACGCCGCGAACACACCGGCGCCGATCATTGATCCCAAACCGATCAGCGATGCGTCGAACGTGCCTAGTCGGCGGGCCAAAGCCGGAGAGTTGCTCACGGATATCTAGCCTATCCCGGGTCAGCGCGGCGGAAGTGAATTCCCCACCAGCATGAAAAGACTATTGCGGGATGTTGCACCAGTCTTCCGCAGCGCGTTGGAGATGTGGTTTTCGACTGTCCTCGCGCTGATGCCGAGATGTTCCGCGATTTCCACGTTGGTGCGGTGCCCGGCTAGCACGGCGACCTCGATCTCCCTTTCGGTCAACGGTGTGGTCCTGAAGGAATTAAAGGAGAGCTGCTCGTTGGCCGATGGGAAGCGGACAGCGAAGATGGACGAAGCCTGCGCCAATGCGTCAGCTGCTGCAGCATCACCGTCTATCACGTGGCGCTTGAGGGCTCCTCGGAGCAGCATTCCCACCTGGTACGTGTCGACATCAGGTTCGTAGTGCTTGAGGAGCAGCCCCAGCAGCTTATGGTCACCTTCAACCACCGCGGTAGCGATGGCAATGAGCTGGTCATGGACCGTGATGCCGCTCTCCCGCAGGATCTTCTGCAGTAGATCCAAAACTGGCCGGCCCGGGCAAAGGCACGTACAAAGCAGCGCAGTCATCATGGCTTCAAGGACGTAGCCGCTCTTCAACTGCCTCCTAATGAGTTTGGCGGCTTTTCGGTCAAACACTGAAGGTTGGGCGTTGTGGTGAGCGATGAGCTCGTAAGCACCCTTGCCGATGCCGGGTATCGGACCAACGTCCGGCACCTCCGCCCGCGCCTGTGCAGCTATGGAAAGCGTCGGCACTATGGCAGTCGTCGCGTGCCTGAGCCCAGCCAACCTGAGCATGGCGTCGTAGAGCGAGTCGACGACGAAGCCCGGCCGGCCCATCGCAAAGACACTGCTCATGAGGTACTCGGCCTCTTCAAAGTGTCCTCTGTAGAGCAGGCCGTGCGCGGCCACGTAGCTGCTGGTGACCGCGCCGAACTGGTCCAGATTCCTGAGGGCTTCTGCCCGCCAGTCCAAGGCGAAGACCAACGACTCTTCTACGCGCCCGGCGGCGAAGAGCGCGAATCCGTGTATGAACGGCCGAAGATGAGAAAAGGCATCATCGTCGCCTGCACCGTCAACGGCTTCCAACGCTGCAGCTGGCTTGAAGCGGTACAACTCAAGCAAACCATGGACCAACACCCCCATTCCCGATCCTTGGCCGCCAGAAACGCCTGGCTCGTCAGCGGGATCAGCTGGAACCCTGCCGTGGGAAGCGCTGATGAACAGAATGGCATTTTCGACTTCAGCTACCAGCTGCGGATTGTCCCCGGCGAACTTTTGGAGGATGTCGACGGCGGCACCTGGCCCGCGGCCCGTGTGGATCGCAAGCATGGCCTCAGTGATGGAGACAAACAGGCGGTCTCTGGGATCGGCGTCGAAGTCTGTTGTTTCGGCGCAGACGAGACAGGCACGCTCCACATCCACGGGGGCACCCCAGTAGATACGGAGGAGGGCTGCGGCATTGGCGGCTGACTTGTTGGCTTGCCAGCGTTCGAAGCGGATGCGTTCCCGGTCCGCGTTGTGGTCGTGGAAGTGCCTGGAAGTTATGGCGTCGTCGTCGCCCTTCTCCAGACGGAGCGATGAAAGCACACGGGAGAGGCAGTCTGCCGTGGTGTGCTTCTCCCGAGCCACCTGAGGGGCAGCTTCAAGGACGCCAGCGATCTTGCTGCGCAGCAGTTTGCGGTCCCGGAGCTTCTTGTTCCCTCGAAAGTAGTCAGCGATGACGGGCGGACTGATGGCCGCTATTGAGCCATTGTGGTGGTCCGCCAGGACGGACAGGAATCCCCTGCGCTCCAAGCCTTCCAAGGCATCCGGCTGAATGACTTTGTGGAGAACATCAACCCGTGCGGTGCCGAGAATCGCCATGATGTGCAGCGCCGTGAACTCCTCAGCACTCAGTTCAGCCAGGAGGGCCTCCAGCGTGCCGCGAAGGTGTTCGTTCCATAGGGTGTCGGCAGTCATGCACCATTGCTTGTTCTTCATGACCAAGAGGTTGCTCAGCGAGGCGGTCTCTGCGATCCGCACGATGAGCCGCGGGTTTCCGGCCGACTTGGTGAGGATGCGCGCTGTTGTGTCTGCGTCTGCGGGTGCACCAAGAACCTGCGCGATCAGTAGGTGGACCTGCTCATAGTGGAGTGGATCCAACTGCAGGTGCGCCTCCCTACCGTTGTTGAGCACGGCCAACTGACCCCTGGAGAAAGCCCATGTTTCCGGGGCCGTGGCCACCATAGGACAATCGGATCTCCGCCTCACAGCCTCCAGGACCGCCAAGGATTCGCTATCCACCAGGTGGAGATCGTCAACAACCAGCAGGTGTTTGCCGGCCTTGGCCAGTTGGCTGGAGAACACATCAGCGATATCGAAGACACCGCTGCGGCCAGGCCTCATTTCCAGTCCGAGCCCCTTGATGGCCGAGTACGGGATGGTGCGGTGTGTACGGAGTCCACTGATGAAGTGCACGGAAACGCCAGTCTTCTCCAGATTGCTCATGACGCTGCGTACTACCGATGTCTTACCGCTACCCGGTGCGCCAACAACCCTGACACCAATGCCGCGGGCAACAAAGTCGAGGATTCGCTGAACCTCTGAATCGAACACGCGACCTAGCCTTCTGTTTTTGTGGATGCCCGACATGAGGCTCACTTCGCAGGCTAGATCTTGAAAACGGGACTAGGTGGCAAAACGGCCTTGCACAGACCGATTTGGGGCCGTCTAGGTGGTGATTTGGACGAAACTAGGTGCTGGCACGATCCGTCTAGGTGGTGGGGCTGTTCGAATATTGGGCGATCCATGAGGATGCTCCTTCAGCTCTGCGGGTGGACTACGTACCACGTTACGGAGAGCCGGAAGTGAATTACATGGGTGGAATTCACTATGTGGATATATGTTCTATGACCAAAAGAAGCACTAGAAGACATCTTCTTGCTGAGGGCAGACAAAAAAGCAGGGCCGGTCAGTGACCGGCCCTGCTTTTTGAGTTATCCGAAGACTAGACAGCCTGGATGTTTACTGCCTGGGGACCCTTGGGGCCCTGCTCGACGTCGAAGGAAACCTTCTGGTTCTCTTCGAGGGAGCGGTAGCCCGAGGAGTTGATCGCAGAGTAGTGAGCGAAAACGTCCTGGCTGCCATCTTCAGGAGAGATGAAGCCGAAGCCCTTTTCGGAGTTGAACCATTTTACGGTACCTGTAGCCATTTTTTCAGTCCTTACTGAAGGTGGAGATTGTCCCGACTTTCGGGTCTCCGGGTGTGGGGTGTTCTCCACAGTTACTTCAGAAAGTCACGATCCGGAAGGATCGTGGGGACTGCCTGAACTACCAAATGCCAAACACAACAACACCAACTAGTCTACAGAGATTTGAGCAGATGGCTAGTGCTGGGAAATATTTATCCATCCGATGTTGATCAGAAGACTCAAAAAGTGTCGGTGGTCTGGCTTAGCCTGTGAATGAGGAGACCGGCACCGAGCCGGTACAGACCCGGACCGTCGAGAGATCACATGGACTTCTACGCCATAAATTCCCTGCGTGAGAACCACGCGGGGTGGTCCCTCCTTCGCGCCCAGAACGCCCCGCTGGCACTGCACTTCTTCATGGCCGCTTTCACAGACCCCAACCAACGCAACGTCGGCCGCCAGCAACTGATTGATACTTTGGACGACACCTTGTTCGGCGTCCGGGAATCCTTTGGAGAGGACAAGTTCCCCCGCAGCGCATCAGAGTATCTTGACGACTGGGCAGCACCGGAGCGTGCCTGGCTGCGCAAGTACTACGTTCCCGGTGAGGACGAGCCCCACTACGATCTCACAGCCGCGGCAGAGGACGTAGTCAGGTGGGTGGAGAGCCTTAGGGGCCGTGAGTTCGTGGCCACGCAATCCAGGCTCACCAGCATCTTCGCGGTCCTGAAAACCCTAGTGCAGCAATCGGAGACCGACCCAGAGGTACGGCTTGCCGAACTGCAGCAGCAAAGGGACCAGATAGACAAGGAGATGCAGCGGATCCGTGCCGGCGACGTCAAGGTCATGAGCGGCCCTGAGGCTCTGGATCATTTCCAGCAGCTCACGGCGCTGGCCAAGGACTTGCTCTCCGATTTCCGGGAGGTCGAACAGAACTTTCGGAAATTGGACCGCCAAGTCCGCGAGCAGATCGCCACGTGGGACGGCAGCCAGGGCGAACTGCTGGACACGATCTTCGCAAATCAGCAGGACATCGGCAGCTCCCTCCAAGGCCGCACGTTCCAGGGCTTCTGGGATTACCTCATGTCGCCCCAGCTGCGGAACGAGCTGAACGACCTTCTCCAGCGAGCCACACAGATCGAGGCGTTGTCGCAAGCGGACAACCTCCACACCATCACCAACCTCCACCAGGACTGGTTGCCGGCGGTTGAGCAGACACAGAGCACAGTGCGGCAACTCTCCCAGCAGATGCGCAGGCTTTTGGATGACAAGGTCTTCCTTGAGAACAAACGCATCATGCAACTGATCCGAAGCGTTGAGGCGAGCGCATTGGACACACGGGACAACCCGCCGTCGAATGTTTTTATGGAGATCGACGCGCCGTCTGTGGACGTAGCGCTGCCGTTCGAGCGGCCGCTTTACGAGCCCGGCAGCCGTGTGATGGTGATGGACGACGTAATCACCGCGGACGACCAGGATTTGGATGCAAGCGCGCTGTTCAGCCAATTCCATGTGGACAGGGAGCGTCTGAAGTCGAACATCGATGACGTCCTTGAACGCACGGACCAGGCAACGCTCGCAGACATCACCGCGGCACACCCTTTGACGCAGGGACTCGCGGAGCTGGTGCAGTATTACCAGCTGGCGGTCGAGTCGGACTGGGCCACTGTCAATGCGGAAACAACCCAGAACCTCCAGTGGCAACTCCCGGATGGCACGCTAAAAGAGGCAACCATTGACCAGATCATCTTCGTGAGGCCGGTATGACAACCGAAACAGCAAGCACCCCCGAGGAACTGCCCGCTGTCGTGACCAGGCTCTTCAAGGGCGTGGTGTACGCGGAGACCGATCAAAAGATCTGGCAGTCGCTGATCACGCTCACGTCCCAGGTCAGGGATTACGTGGCGGTGCTTGGGCTCAGCCTGATCATTGATGAGTCGGAGGGCTACGCCTTTCTGAAGTCGCGCGAGGATCCTGAGGGCACGCTCCCCCGGCTCATCCCCCGAAGGCAACTCACCTTCGATGTCAGCCTGCTGCTCGCCCTCCTCCGGAAGCGGATGCTGGAGTTCGATACCAATAGCAGCGAGCTCCGGCTGATCATGTCCGAGGCCGAAATCAAGGATATGGTGTCAGTTTTCCTGCCCGAGTCCAGCAATGAGGCTCGGATTCTGGACCGGCTGGGGACCAACGTCAAGAAGGTCGTGGAACTCGGGTTCCTGCGGAGGCTGAAGGGCGAAACGGAAGCGTACGAAGTGATGCGCATCTTGAAGGCTTACGTCGACGCGCAGTGGCTGGAAGAGTTCGACGCGCGGTTGGCTGACTATCGTGACTCTCTCACCGGAAGCAAGTGACCATGACCACTGACGCTCAGGACACGCTGTTCAGCATCGATGAAACAGCGGAAAAGGCGCACGACGGCGGCCTGCCGCCCGGGTTCAGACTGCAGCGTTTGGAATTGCTGAACTGGGGCACGTTCCACGGCGGGGTGCGGACCTTCCGTTTGGATGGCGCCAACAGCCTGCTGACCGGCGATATCGGTTCAGGGAAGTCAACTGTGGTGGACGCAATCACGACGCTCCTTCTGCCGGCTAACCGCATCGAGTACAACAAGGCCGCCGGCGCGCAAAAGCGGGAACGCACGCTGATGTCCTATGTAAGGGGCTTCCATAAAAGCACCAGGAGCACCGGCGGCGAGTACTCCAAGCCCGTAGCGCTGCGGGCACCGGGCACGTTGTCAGTGGTCCTCGGCGTTTTTCACAACGCGGTGCTCAACAAGACGGTCACACTGGCCATCACCTTGTGGACTATGCAAGAAGCGGGACAGCCGACACGGTTCTACTCTTTGGCTGAGAAGGAGCAGTCGATCGCTCACGACTTCTCCAACTTCGGCCAGGATCCCGCCAAGCTGAAGAAGAAGCTCCGCGCTGAAGGCGTCAGTGTTCACGACACCTTCGATCCATATGCGGCCGCCTTCAAGCGACACTTTGGCATCAGCGGCAATCAGGCCATGGAACTGTTTCACCGCACGGTCTCCATGAAGCAAGTGGAGAACATCACCCACTTCGTCCGGACCAACATGCTGGAAGATGATGACGTCGGAGCAAGGATCAGCAAGCTGATCGGCCACTTTGACGATCTCAAGAAGGCACACGAAGCCGTGGTCCGGGCAAAGGACCAAATCGAGCTGCTGAAACCAATCCGTGAAGGCGCTGGCACGCACCAGAAGTTCAGCGCAGACGAAAACCAGGCACGCAAGCAACGGGATCAGCTGCATCCGTGGTTCACCGATCAGCAGTTGACACTGAGTTTGGAACATCAGGCTGAGCTGGAGCGGACGGGACAGAAGCTCCGCGAAGACAGCACCCAGCTGACCTCGGACATTGCCCGGCTACGGCACGAACTTGCGATCGTGCAAGAGGACATTCGGACCAGCGGTGGCGGCAGGCTTGCTGCCATCGACGCTGAAGTGGCGCAGCTTGAAACGGCGTCCCAAGCGCAGCGCAATCGCTTCGAGCAATACACAAGTGCCGCCGTCGAACTTGGATTGGACACTCCCGAAGACCGGGTGCTGTTCGATGCTAACCGGCAACGTTTGAGCCAGGTTGAGCAGGACCTCGCCGCCCAGGGTGAGGAGTTGCAGGACAGGCGAACGGCTTTGCATTCCGAGCTCAGGGAGCTGGCCGCGCGCAGGGAGGACCTCGACGCCGAACTGGCCAGCCTCGGCTCCCGGCAGACTCTGTTGGCTCGTCCGCAGCTTGAGCTCCGGCGTCGTATTTGTGTGGGCACTGGCATTGCGGAGTCCGCGCTCCCCTACGCAGCCGAACTGTTGCGCGTCCGCGACGGCGAGGCCGAGTGGGAAGGCGCGGCGGAACGTACGCTGAGGAGCTTTGCACTTCAGCTGCTGGTATCCGCTGAGCACTACGCGGTGGTGAGCTCATGGGTGGACGCGAATGATCTCAAGGGCAAGCTGGTGTACCGGCGGATCGGTGACTCGTACCCGCAACGGCCTCCCGCACCCGGGACGCTCGGCGCAAAGATTGCAATCAAGCAGGGCACGCCGTTCCGCGACTTTCTGCTGGATGAACTCAGCACCAGGTTCGATTACGTCTGCTGCGACACTATGGAGGACTTCCGCAGGCATCCCAAGGCTCTGACAGTCAATGGTCAGTTGAAAGGCTCGCGGGGAAGGCATGAGAAGGACGACCGCACTGGCCTGACGGACCGGCGGACGTTTGTCCTGGGCTGGGACAATCACGAAAAGATCGTGCGGATTCGGGCTGAGCGGGACGATGTTGACGGCAAACATCGCAGTATCGGGGCGCAGCTGGCGAAGGTGGACACGTCCTTGGGTGACGCCGCCCGGCTGAACCGCTTGCTGGGCAACGTTGGGTCCGTAACCGAGTTTTCGGAGATCAGCTGGCAAGTGACCGCTCGCCGGGTCCAGGAGCTCAAGGATGAGAAACTGCAGCTCCAGCAGGCGAGCAGCGTACTGCAGCAGCTGACGATCAAGGAGTCTGAGGTCTCTGCCAGGATCGAGAAGCTTCAGGAACGCTCTGACAAGGTCCAGCAGAGGCTCGGGGCTAACGAGAAGGACTCCCGGGACATCGCAGCGGTGATCGAGGAATGTCGCCTGACCTTGCAGGAACAACCGCTAACAGACGACGGCGACGTAATGGCTGCCGTAGCACGGCTCACCGCCAACGCGCTCGGTGAAAAGTCGCTCACCTACAGGAATACCGTTTCCACGGAGAGTTCTGTCCGTTCCGGGCTGACCGGAACGATTGATGCGCTGACCAAAAAGATCGCGACGGCTGCAGCTTCCACGGTGCGGCTCATGGCGGACTTCCGCAACAAGTACCCGAACGAGACCACGGACATCGACGCGACGCTGGAGGCTGCAGAAGAGTTCAACCGGTTCCTCGAACAGCTGGAGCGCGATGACCTGCCCAGGTTCGAGGCGCGTTTCAAGGACTCACTGACGCAGAACACCATCCATGAAGTGGTGGCATTCAACGCGTTCCTGGACAGCCGCCGACAGGACATCGTGAACCGGATCAGCGAGATCAACCTGTCCCTGGCGGAGATCGAGTACAACCCGGGCAGGCACATCCAACTGGAGCATCAGAACTCGACGGACTTGGATGTGCGGCAGTTTGGGATCGACCTCAGGGCCTGCTCCGAGGGGACCATTGGTGATGATGATCAGTATTCGGAGCAGAAGTACCTGCAGGTGGAGCGGCTGATTGAGCGTTTCCGTGGCCGTGAGGGGTTTACCACCTTGGACGAGCGCTGGACGTCAAAGGTGACGGACGTGCGGAACTGGTTTACGTTCTCGGCATCGGAGAAGTGGACAGAGACCGACGAGGAGTTTGAGCACTTCACGGATTCCGGCGGCAAGTCCGGCGGACAGAAAGAGAAGCTCGCTTACACGATCCTTGCCGCTGCCTTGGCGTTCCAGTTTGGATTGGCTTCGGTTAGAGGCGCCTCACGCTCCAGCGCAGTCGGTCCTGCCAAGGGGAGGAGCTTCCGGTTTGTGGTGATCGACGAAGCGTTTGGTCGTGGCTCGGACGAGTCCGCCCGCTACGGGATGGAGCTCTTCCAGCGGATGAAACTGCAGCTGCTGATCGTCACACCACTTCAGAAGATCAACGTCATCGAGCCCTTTGTGGCACACGTGGGCTTCGTCGCCAACACCAACGGCAACGACTCCCAGCTGCGCAACATGACCATCACCGAGTATCGCGAGGAACGGGAGAAACGTGCCGGCTAAGTCTGCGCCGTCCCGTCGTTGGACGACGTTGGCAGGGCTGCGATCGTTGTCTGCAACCGCCTGGGACCGTGGACAATTGCTGCGCGAGGCTCTGGAACCGACTGACTTGTATCCGCGGCGTCGGGTGTTGAAGCGACCATCCGCCACGGAACTGCGGGACCACTACGCTGCCGCCCGCGAATGGGCTGCCGAGCTGTTCGCCGCGGCTGGGCGGTACAGCCTGGAAACGGTCGACGTCGGCCGCACCACTATCGGATCCAACCAGCTTCCCGCTGTGGCCATGTTTGCTTCGGTGGAGGACGAGGTTGCGTTTGTTGGTAAGTCGCGAGAGTTGGAGCGTTTCCGTTCTCTTGCTTCTTCGCTTGTAGCACTTGACCCCGCTCTTACGGGGTGGGCTTTGAAGCGACCACTTGCGCTGTTGGCGCTGGGCGACGCAGCATTGACTGCTGCACGAGTGGCGCTGTGGCTACGCGATCATCACTCCCCTACTATCTATGTGCGACAGTTGAGCCTGCCTGGGGTTCACACCAAGTTCATCGAGACGCACCGCCGGACAATTGATGAGATGGTGGCGGTGTTGGAGCCATCGGAAGGTTCTGATCAATTCCCTGGCGGGGCGCCTGACGACGAGCTGCTCACGATGGCCGATTCTTCCAGTGTCGATGATTCCCTGCTGGCACGACCGATTGCCCGAACAGCCGCCGCACGGTTCGCTGAGCGCCACGGCTTCCTTCACCAGCCGGAGCAGGTCCGCTTCCGTGTGTTGGACCCGGCGATCTCCGTGCTGGGCGACGCCCGCGACATCACGGTGACTGCTTCCGCGTTTGAGTCCCTCAGACTTCCGGTGAGCACAGTGATCATCACCGAGAACCTCGTGAACTTCCTGGCCCTCCCTGATCGGCCGGACACGCTGGCAATCTTTGGGGCCGGCTACGGCTTCTCATCTCTCCGGGATGCGGCGTGGCTGCAGGACTGTGAGGTGCTCTATTGGGGCGATCTGGATACCCACGGCTTCCGAATCCTGGATCAACTGCGCTCAGTCCATCCGCACGTGTCGAGCGTCCTGATGGACGAGGCAACCCTGCTTGCCCATCGAGATGCCTGGGGCGTGGAAGCCCCCACTTCAAAGGCTGTGTTGGGACGACTCACCTCTGAGGAGGCTCGCGTCTACGAGGGATTGCAGGCAGGCAGCTATGGTGAAAATGTTCGGCTGGAGCAGGAATTGATTGGCTGGGAATGGGCGCTCGATCGGCTCAGCCGCGGACGCTGAGGTCCCGTGTAGCGTTGCGGCGGAGGTGGACTCATGGCAGACCCTGAAACCAGCTGGGACGCGGCCAGTAATGACGTCACCGTTATGGCGCCCGCCGTCTTCGACGCCCTGCAAGCTTCTATCGACGTGCCTGATGCTTGTTACGAACTAGAGGTTCTCTCCGGGGTCCCTCGCCTTATAGATCATCGGCGCACGCCAGAGTAAAGTTCACCCATGGCAGCTATCCGGGGCTTCCTTCCTGCCAGCGCTCTTTCCCCGGAGCCTGCATAGGGCGCGCTGACCGGAGCCTTGGGTCCGGACATGAAGGCCGTGACAAAGGTAGGAGGACATCAAATGCAGATGCCCAAGCCCTCTGACGCCGATAAGGAACGCTTCCGTTCGGTGCTGCCCGATCATCCGGATGTCATCGTCAAGCCGATGTTCGGCAATCTGGGCGCATTCGTAAATGGCAACATGTTCGCAGGACTCTTCGGCCCCACCATCGGCGTCCGCCTTTCCGAGGGTGACAAAGCTGAGCTCGAGGCTAACCACCAAACTCAACCGTTCGGCCCTGAAGAACGTCCCATGGGCGGATACACAGGTCTTCCAGCAGCTTGGAACGATGACGCTGAGAAGGCCGAGCCCTGGGTGGCCAAAGCCTTTGACCATGTGGCCTCGTTCCCGCCGAAAGCGCCAAAGTCGCGTCCGCCCAAGAAGTAACCACTGTCCGCTCAGCAAGGATCGCAGGACCCTCGCAAAACCCGCCCTTTCGTGCTGAGATCAAGCCATGGCCTCGATGAAAGGACGAACAGCGCTCGTAACCGGCGCTACGGGTGGTCTGGCCAAGGCCATCGCCACTGCACTGGCCCGCGAAGGTGCCACCGTCGTCGTGGTTGGACGGTCTGAAGGTCGGGCAGAAGAGGCTATGAGCGACATTCGGGCCGCAGTCCCGGACGCAATCCTCGAGCCGCTTACCTGCGATCTCTCAAGCCAGGCGTCAATCCGTTTGGCGGCTGAAGAGTTCCTTTCCCTTCACGATGAAGTTCACGTACTCGTTAACGCGGCCGGCGTGTTCCGCAAGGAACGCCACATGACCGCAGATGGCCTCGAGCTCACGTTCGCTACCAACGTGATGGGCTACTTCCTTCTCACGAATCTTCTCCTGGATGCACTCAAACGCGGCGCGAGCAGGGATCAGGGGCAGCCATCGCGGGTCGTAAACATCGCCTCCAAGTATTCGGGCGGCCCGTCGGTCACCCAGATGGATTTCGAAGACCTGCAAACTGCGAAAGGCAACTACAGCTACCTGCGCTCAACGCCGCCAACAATGCTGGGCCGGGTTCTGTTGACGCAGGAGTTCGCGGAGCGCCTTCGCGGATCAGACGTGGTGGTCAACGCAGTGCACCCGGGCCTCGTCAAGAACACCGGTCTCCTGCAAGATGTTGGCGGACCGTTCCGTTGGATGACCAACACCTTTGGCAAGACCGCCGAGAAGGCAGCGGATACGGCCGTTTGGTTGGCCACCTCGCCAGAGGCTGCAGCGGTCACCGGCAAGCTCTGGGCCAAACGCAAGGAACTGTCGACGCCAGGCATGGGCTCCGATCCAGCGGCGCGGAAGCGGCTGTGGGAAGAGTGCACGCGGCTGTCGAAAATCCAGTGACTTGGGCGGTGTCCTCGTAGAGGATGTCTTCCGAAATATCGGCCTCTAAACTTGCTCAAGCTCCAACTGCGGCGCAGGCTTGCGGAATCCGCGAGTCAGGAAGGCCAGATAGACCACACCCACGCCTG
Source organism: Paenarthrobacter sp. TA1.8 (assembly GCF_048595705.1). NCBI lineage: Bacteria > Bacillati > Actinomycetota > Actinomycetes > Micrococcales > Micrococcaceae > Paenarthrobacter > Paenarthrobacter sp. TA1.8. The sequence continues at coordinate 1,273,005 of NZ_CP184287.1, read as the reverse complement.
CCCATGCGAGCCCGAACGTGAACGACAACCCACTCAGGCTCGTCCAGAGCCAGGCCGTCAAGGCAAAACCTATGCCTGGCAGCACAAGGTTATGAACCACGCCCCGGGCTCCGCGTGCCTTCTCGTCAACGAAGTAGTGCTTGATGACGGCCAGGTTTACCACGGAGAAAGCGACCAGCGCACCGAAGCTGATCAGCGATGAGATTGTCAGGAGATCAAGTACAAAGGCCAGCAGCGAAACGGCTGATGTCAGGAGAATTGGAAGCAAGGGTGTGCGGAATCGAGCGTGGAGCCGACCCAGTGCAGCAGGGAAGACACCACTACGAGCCATCGAGTGAATGATTCGCGAAACGGACGCCTGAGACGTCAGCGCCGATCCGAGACTTCCTGCCATGTATGCGGCGGTGAAGAAGGCAACGAGAAGGTTTCCGCCCGCCGCGCCAATGACTTCGATGGCCGCCGCGTCCACATCCTTGAATGTGCTGACCGGGAGTACAAGGTGGCTGATATACGCGAGTCCAAGGAAGATCACACCGGCCAGCACGGTGGTTAGCATGATGGCCTTGGGCAGATTGCGCTTCGGGTCCTTTGTCTCCTCAGCGAAAGTGGAAACGGCGTCGAATCCTAGGTACGACAGGCACAGAAGCGCGGAGCCAGCCAATATCGGGGAGACCCCCTCAGCTCCGTCGACGCCGGTGAACGGAGCCATCAAGTCAAGATTGCCGGTGCCGGTAATTGATGACAGTCCCAGGGCAACGAACAGCACGATGAAGAGCGCCTGGAGCCCCACCACCACGAAGTTAGCCTTGGCGATCGCCGTGATCCCCAGGATGTTCAGCACGGTCACGGCTAGGATCGAGACCACCATGAACACCCAGGCGGGGACCGCTGGGAATGCCGCTTCCATGTATATACCGATAAGCAGGTAGTTGATCATCGGTAGCAGCAGATAGTCCAGCAGCAGGGACCACCCCGCCATAAAGCCAAGCCCGGCTCCAAACGATCGCGTCGCGTAGGTGTAGGCCGATCCCCCGAACGGGAACGCCTGGGCCATCCGGCCATACGAGCGCGCAGTGAATAGCATGACCACCAACGTCACTGCGTAGGCGGCAGAAAGACGTCCGCCCGTCAACTCCACAACGATGCCGTAGGTGCTGAAGATCGTCAGCGGCACCATGTAGATCAAACCCAGCAACACCAGCGAGGGAACGCCGAGGACTCGGCGCCAACCCTGGTTGGCGGTCTGGGCGGACATTGGCCCCAGAGGCTTCTCGCCTGCCGGTGTTTCAGTATCGAACGTGGGGGTCATTGGGGATCCTAAATCTGATGCCGGGATGTCGGGAACTGCGGCAGAGCTGGGATTGCCAGCCCTTTGCGAACCGGGGAGGAGAACCCGGTATAAGTCATAAATGAATGCCGTTCGTTTATTAAAGCGGTGAGCCGGATCACAGTCAATATGTGACGGTCGGCACCGCACTTGGCCAACGGCGCCGACACATCTCGCGTTCCAGACCACCGAACATGGGCGGTGCGCAGGCTACGCTAGAGCAAAATCATCCGCGGAGATGGCGCCCAACGACCCCGTCTACTGGCCGCTGGCTGCTGGCTGCTGGAAGTCATCAAACACGGGCTGGACTACGGCAATAACGCCCTCACCCGTGAAGGACTCCCATCTGCTGCAGCCCGTTTCGCCTGCAACCCACTGCTCTCCGGCATAGACGGCGGCCACAACATCCACCTCCGCGAGCTCGGTCGCCGCGGCATGCACCTGCCCGGCCAGCTGGAAAACATCGACAACGGGGGGCTAAGCAACCCGGAACAGTACGGGGATATCTCAGATCGACTGTCCAAGGTCTTTCGGGATTATGGCGTGGAAGTGTTTGAGGATCGTCACCACTTCGATCCCCCGCACCGGATCGAACCCGTACGGCTTGCTAGTGTTCTGAAGGGAGACTGGAACCGCGGCGGAGGAGACCAACCCCACCGGAAAAATCGACTAAGGAAGGCTATGACGTAGTCATGTGCCCCACCCCCGGCGTCCCCTCACCCAAAACGTAACGCTGCATCAGAGCGCCCTTCATGACGAGGCGACCACCGGCTCGATGAGTTGTAGGTTCGTCGGAACCACGCCATAGACGAAGACCTTCTCCCCACAACCGAGGAGGATTGGATACACCCAGAGCGTGAGCCGATCGAAGAGCCGCTCGGCGAACGGGGTCCTAGACGAAGCCGCCACATCATGACCGAGCTGTGGATCCGGCCCATTCGAGGGTTCGTGTCTCGCGCGAGGCCACGTATTTCGGGATGCGGTTGAACAGCTGCGCCATACCGCCCTCTGGTGGCGGCCAGTACCCGGCAAAGGTGGCGTAGGTCCGGCGCCCAAGAAGCAGTGCGTCCGTCCCCACCATCCCGGATTCGGCCTGTTCGCCCCACCATGTCGTCGAAAAGAGGCGCCTGCCAGACGTAAAAAGCAAAAATCATGGCAGGGTCCTCTTCAGGTCCGCCCGGCGCTTGGGCGACGCCATCAAGCGTGGTGAACAGGTTGATATGGAGAGTCCCATGCCGGGCTCTTTCTCGTCTGCCCGTCGTCACCCCGCCGACCGGATCACTCCGAGGCGTCCACAGGACGCGTTGCAAAGCAACGCCCAACGGAGAACATCGACGCCGGCGCACCCCACCTGCCGCTGTGACCTCACAAACGTCCGGCGAGAGCAGCGGTCTCTGGACTTCCTCCAGGTCCAGTTGCGGCTCCTTCATTGACCCTTAACAACGGGCCGCATGAATGTGCTTCTTCCATCGGAGTTCTTAGTTTGAGAGCCTCAGTCAGTGCTGATGCACCTTGCGCCGCGGATAGTGCTTCTTGGCACATCAACGCGGCCCCAGCAAGAAGGGGTCCAGAGCCTCCCCCTTCCGGAATATGCAGCCAGCCATCGCCTCCGCCGGGACAGTCTTGCGACATAATGTCGCCGCCATGGCCCAGAATGGATAACTATGAAGAGCCACACGCCTGCCACCACACATAAGAGACTCGTCACCCTGGTCAATCTGCACGGGACGAGGGAAGTCGCCCGAGTACTTGGACAGTCTTCAAGGACCGTTGAGCGGTGGATCTCCGAGGCAACCCCCACTCCGGCACTTTTGAATCCAGCGCTCGACAGCATCTATGGCGCTTGGCCAACCGACATTGCAACGCCGACAGACAGCTATACTTTCGCAGACCTCTTCGCCGGGATCGGGGGGATTAGGCTCGGGCTGGAGCGAGCAGGCGCAGAGTGTGTTTTCACAAGCGAATGGGATAAATTTGCGGTCAAAACCTACATGGCAAATCACGAATCCCGCCATCAAGTTCTTGGCGATATAAATTCGATAGATGCCTCTAGTATTCCTGATCACGACATTTTGGCTGCCGGATTCCCATGTCAGCCTTTTTCTTTAGCCGGTGTATCAAAAAAGAATTCTTTGGGGCGCGATCACGGGTTCCTTGACAAGACCCAAGGAACCCTATTCTTTAATGTTGCGGATCTGATTGAAAAGAAGCGCCCGAAGGCATTTTTGCTGGAGAACGTAAAAAACCTTCTCAGTCACGATGGTGGACGAACCTTTCGAGTTATCAAAGAAGTGCTTGAAGAAGATCTCGGTTACTCGATTTATCACAAGGTTGTGGATGCCAAGGGCTTTGTACCCCAGCACCGCGAAAGAATCTATATCGTCGGTTTCCAACAGCCGGTCCAATGGGACTGGTCACAAATAACACCGTCAAAACCGGTAACGCACATAGGCCAGGTTCTCCATGATCGCAGAACCATTTCGGAGGCCGAACTTCCCTATTTGGACGAGTCGACAGGAGAAGTGTCAGCCCGCTACATCCTGAGTGATAAGTTGTGGTCATACCTTAAGGCGTATGCCGCGAAACATAGACTGGCAGGGAATGGTTTTGGGTATGGCTTGGTTGAGCACGAACATACGACGCGCACTCTATCTGCGCGCTACCACAAAGACGGCTCTGAAATCCTGATATCCCGCGGCGGATTGAATCCCCGCCGACTTACACCACGAGAATGCGCCCGCCTAATGGGATTCCCAGACTCCTTTAAGATTCCCGTCAGTGATACACAGGCTTATCGCCAGTTTGGTAATTCTGTCGTCGTCCCAGTCGTACATGCCATAGCAACTCAAATCGTGAATCATCTGGAGAAGAATCAAGCCAGAGACGCTTGGGCGGAGGCCTCGTAGTGCAAAGCGTTGGGGGAAAGTGGTTCATTGATGAAGAGTTCAAGTTGAGGTTTGCAAAAGGTAATGGAGCAATAGTTGAGGTTGCAGCCCTCGACATTTGGTCGATCGAGTATGAGGGTTTGCAAATCGCTAATGAAAAACAATGGAATAGACCCTCGATAGATCTACCAGAATTGGATATATCTGCAGATCTTTTGCAGTTGGAGCTGGCACTGCTCCCCGGCAGAAACGGCGGAAGGTACGTCACGCTGCGAGCTGTCAATGCCCTAAATCGGCCATTCGTTGATGAATGGCCCACGGCCGATCAAGTGATACTTGGCCATCAGTGGTTCCCAGTGGATCTCACGCGTGTTAGGACACTGGCGGATGAACTTAGAGATCACGATATAAGTCTGCTAGAAGAACTCACGGAGGAAATGGAGCTGTGGCTCCTGTGGCGTAGCGGCCATGAAGTAGCCCAATTGAACAACCATCGCGAAGTTCGAATAAAGGCTAGACGTGACTTTGCACCCCTCTTTCAGCATCCGCTCAAGGCAGCGCTGTATCCCTATCAGACAGCCGGCCTCACGAAAATGATTTCCATGGCCGAGCAAGGCTTGGGATGCCTTTTAGCTGATGAAATGGGGTTGGGCAAAACACTCCAAGCCATTGGCGTAATAGCGTGGACAGTCGGGCGGATGGAGGCTCCGTGCCTAGTCGTTACGCCCTCGTCGACCACGGCCAACTGGAAACGGGAGTTCGACCGTTTTGCCCCTTCGCTGAAGGTGCATGAACATGCCGGAACAGTACGCACAGGGGACCCCTCCGTGTTAGCGGGATACAACGTCGTCATCACTTCGTACGATCTGATGTTGCGCGATGAATATCTGCTCCGCTCAATCCCCTGGGCGTCAGTTGTGATCGATGAAGCCCAAAACATCAAGAATCCCCGAACTCAACGGTCACAGGTGATACGCCTACTCAGCACCGGCCCTATCATCACCATCACTGGCACACCAATCGAGAATTCGTTAACAGATCTTTGGTCCATAATGTCGGTCGTCGCCCCAGACTACCTTTCATCTTTGGACGAATTCTGCTCCAGATATCCAGACGAAGTTGAGGCAGCGACCGAGCTGGGAAGGCGGGTGGCCCCTCTCGTTATTCGACGAAGGGTCGCGGAGGTAGCCAATGATCTACCTTCCAGAACGGACGCGACAGTGCCTATTCACCCAAGCGATATAATTTCGCGTGAATACGAGAAAATCCGCTTGGATGACAGCATGTCTCCGCTTGCAAAATTTGGCTATCTGCGACAGGTTTGCTCAAGTCTCCGTTCCATTGATCCTAACTTGCCTCCGATTTTCACCAGTAACCCAAAATATGAGCATGCACTTCAGATTATTATTGATGCGTTCAGTGTTGAATGCAAGGTGCTTTTTTTTGCTTCATTTCGTTCTACATTGGATGAAGTAGAAGCTGACCTCAAGGAACGATTCCCTTTCGCATATGTCGCACGCCTAGATGGAACCGTAGCAATAGCTGAACGGCAACGAATCATCGATGAATTTTCTAGTTTCTCTGGTCCAGCCATTCTGGTCATGAATCCTAAGGCCGCTGGAGTTGGCCTGAATATACAGGCTGCAAACTATGTGATCCATTTTACGCCTGAATGGAATCCAGCGACGATTGACCAAGCCTCCGCTCGATCTCACCGCCGCGGGCAAGGGAAACCTGTTTTTGTATATTCGCTGTTTTACACAAACTCCATTGAAGAGTTAATGTTAGAACGTGTTGCGATGAAGCGTGAGCTATCCAAGAGTGGAATGCGGGGAGCGGAAGAGCTGCCAAGTGGTAGCGAGCTACAAAAAATGCTAGTTAGTAGTATCAATGGGGGCACTTAATGGGTGAAACATTTACTAGGTCCGTAAGTAAGATTCTATCAGCAAATGACGTTGGGCACACCGGTTCTCATCAAGCAGGTATTGCTGTCCCGAGACAACCATGCATGCTTGATTTCTTTCCGACCCTCAAGATCGAAACATTCAACCCTCGTTGCACAATCCTTTTCAGAGAACTTGAGGACAATGATGAGTGGCCGTTGAATTTCATATATTACAACGGGAAGTTGCATGGGCGATCCACTCGAAATGAATATCGGCTTACCGGACTTACACCATACTTCCGAAAGCACGAAGCTTCTAGTGGTGATATTCTTCAGCTGAATAGAAGCTCAACGGGAAGGTTCTCTATCTCCTTGCTTGGCTCTGGCCAAGCCAAGGTAGAGGTCTCGCCTCTTGGACAGTTACCACCCCTCGGCACAGCTCCCGAGGTATATGAAACAATCAAGCTTTCCGGTGCGTGGAGCGCCTTATCAAGGAGGAGAACTAGTGTCCGCTGAGCTCTTTGAAGTTACGCCAGACCCTGAACGCATCACAGAATCCCTTAGGGACACGGGATACGTTCTGAATACTGCCGTGGCCGACATCGTCGATAACTCTATTGCAGCGGGCGCCAACACAGTGTCTGTTGAGCTCAAGCTCGACCCTAGGGGCAATGTTCGGTTCAGCGTGACCGATAATGGCATTGGAATGGACAAGGCTGGACTTGTCAACGCTCTAAAGTATGGTTCGGCCCGTCGTCCAGATCCGTCCAGTTTAGGGAAATTTGGGTTGGGTCTGAAGACCGCTTCGACGTCATTTGCGCGACGGCTGAAACTAACGTCAAGGTCCGCAGTTGATGCCCCTGCCGCCACAGCCATATGGGACCTAGACCTGGTTCCTAGCCAAGGATGGCAAGTGTCGGTAGACCCTAACGCCGATCCGATCGACGTTACTCTCTTGGACAAGCACACCCAAGGCGGAACAGGAACGGTTGTGCGGTGGGAGAACGTGGATCGATTAATCCGCGATTACAAGAACCCCGTCGGGGACCGCGCTCAGTCCGCCATCCGCCGTCACGTGTCGGCCCTACGAGAGCACTTGGCTATGGTGTTCCAACGTTTTCTTGACATTAGCGACTCCCGCGCGTCCAGCGTCAGCATCTTATTGAATGGAGAAAATGTAGAAGCATGGAACCCGTTCGGCTTCGGCGCCGATAAGCTGCTGGATGTAGCCATTCCTGTGGATTTGGGTCACACGACTACCACCATGCACCTTAGAGCCCATGTCCTGCCCCGGAAGACTGAGCTGCAGGCTATGTTAGGAGATTCAGCCCCGACACAAGCACGCTTGGGTAACAAGACGCAGGGCATCTATGTCTATAGGGAAAATCGACTAATCCACGGACCAGACTGGCTGAATATGTGGGCTCAAGAGCCCCACTTTACTTTGTGCCGAGCTGAACTGTCATTCGACCACGAACTGGATTTGGCGTTTCAAGTGGACATTAAGAAGTCCACGATTATCCTCGATAACGCTCTTGCAGACGTCGTGTTCAAGGCGCTCACACCACCGCGGAGGGAGGCCGAGGCCCGCTACCGCGAAGGTCAACGATCACGTGCCACCGAAGTCATAGATCCCGAACTGCATGCACCATCAAATGCAGCCATTCAGGACAAGTCCAAGTCGATTCCGAAGGCAACCCTCCAGTCAAAGGATGAAGGTTCGGGGACGGCTGAAATCCGGAACGAACATGGCACCGTGACCGTCGATTTCGTACAATCCAGCACCGGGGTGTTTGTAGAAGCAGTTGATGAGCTTCGTGACGGCATCCTCTACCAACCCGCCTATATTGGCGACAACCCAGGCGTTCGAATCAGCAAATCGCATCCGTACTATGAGAAAGTTTACCTGCCCAATCAGACATCAGGAACTACTATCCAAGCGCTAGATTCACTTCTCTGGGCACTTGCTTCTGCGGAATTCCGTTCCGCCCAGGATTCGACGAAGGAAATCTTCGAGGACATCCGTTATGACGTTTCTAGGGCACTAAAGAAGTTGGTTGAGGACTTGCCATCCCCTGAAGAAGATTAAGTCATCAATCATGAATCTATCCTCCTTAGCCTCGGATCTTAGCGCCTCTCTAAACTTGCCAATTTCGGCAACATCTGAATTGCGAACTGCTGCCACAGAATTCCGCTTGAATGGCTTGGCGCGCCCGCATGGATTTAGTGTCGTCGTAACGACTCTTCTGAGCAAAGTCAAAGCCGAGTTCGTCTTGGACCGCTTAGCTGCAGACCTGTTGCGAGTGGTGGGTGAAGCTACACCGGAGGAATGGGGACAGACAAGTAGCATCCTCCAAGCATACACGACTCTTGGTGGGGATTTTAAATTCCGCGTAAATGGCCGAACACTCGACGACGTGCTCGATTCAGGAATAGTTCCGAAGATTGAAAACATTACTTGTACTGCGGTTATGAACCGGACCTCGCACGACGACCCTAGCTCTGACGTCATAACGGTAGCGGAAGGCATCCTCAGCGCAATCGTCTGTTTGCTTCCGTTGGATGACGATCAACTTGCTGGACAACAACTGGGGCCAGTGGACTTTTATCCGGAAGCCGAAGGGCTGCAGTATGAGGTTTTGACGACCCGATATGAACGCAGCAGGTCAAATAGAGCCGCAGCAATTGCTGTGCATGGGCGGACCTGCGCCGTCTGTGAATTTAATTTCGACTCCTCGTACGGCGCGCTTGCGGAGGGCTACGTCGAGATTCACCACCTTGTGCCTGTGAGCCGGATGGGCGAGTCTCGCACAGTAGATCCTGTCTCAGAACTGATTCCACTCTGTTCAAATTGCCACCGTATGGCTCACAGACGGTGGCCCCCATACACTCCTGATGAGCTAGTGGCAGCACGAAATGCCGCTTCATAGGCAATCCAGTGCACGCCTTCGGGCAGCAGGTATCGCTCTGTTGTCAGTACCTACTATCGACCCACACGAAGTGCAGGTGAAATGACCGGTCCGTCTTCTCCAAAAGGAACTAGTGCCGTCGGCGAAGAAGACGGCTGGCTAGGCCAGGTTGTGACGCTCAGTGGAACGCTCTCGTCAGGGAAGTCGACGGAAAGAAGGCTCTTAGCATCTCGAGTTGAGCCCGAGCACAGACAAGTTGCCGCAGCTCCGGAGAGGAGCAGCCGACCGCGCCAACTGGGCCCGGTTGCCCTCCAAGCGGCCAGTACGGATTCCCTAGCCAGCTACAGCAGCAAAATTCAGAAGACTCACCTGCTGACGGCGGAGCAGGAAGTTGAGTTGGCTTCCCTGATCGAAGTAGGCCTGATGGCCGCGTCTAAACTAACTGACCCCAGCCCTCCTATCGGCCGGAGTCTCCGACGCGAACTTGAAGGTCTCGCTAAGGAAGGTGCCCTAGCCAAGACGAAATTCATCGAGGCGAACCTAGGGCTTGTCGTATCGTTAGCTAAGCGTTACCAAGGATCCGGATTAGCCCTGATGGATCTCATTCAAGAAGGCAATATCGGGCTAATCCGCGCAGTGGAGAAATTTGACTACACTAAGGGATTCAAGTTCTCAACTTATGCCACTTGGTGGATACGGCAGGCCATCGGGCGAGCTTTGGCGGATCAAAGCAGAACGATACGAGTTCCTGTTCATGTTGTCGAAGTGATGAACAATTTATCCAATGCGCGTCGAGAGCTATCGGTTAGGCTCAACCGCGACCCCTCTATGGAAGAACTTTCCCATGAGGTCGGCCTTCCACCTGGTCGTATTCAAGAGCTCCAAAGCTACGATCGTGAGCCCGCGTCCTTGGACAGTCTTCTTCCTGGTTCAGGAGCAGAACAGGAACCCCTCGGTTGGCTCTTGGTGGATGCTGGTGAAATTAGCCCCTTCGACCGGGCGGCATACACACTCCTAAGGACTCACCTACATACTGTTCTTGATCTGCTGTCACAACGAGAAGCCGGTGTCCTCGCCATGCGCTTCGGGTTGAGTGATGGTGATTGTAAGACACTGGACGAAATTGGTCAGACATATGGTGTTACACGAGAGAGAATTCGCCAGATTGAGAAACAGACGCTAGAGAAGTTGCGTCATTTTGGCCACGCCGCTTGCCTGCGAGACTATCTGGAGTAGAGCACGTGAACGCGTTTCCTCAAGCAGCAGAGATTACCGTCCGAATTAACTCTCCATGCACATTGGGATGACGACTACTATTATCACACCACACGTCTTAGTCACGATGGCCGATATCGTGAATCTTCGCTGTGATGCATGGTTGCTCCCCACGGATTCAATGTGAGTATCCGCCAGCATGGGCTGGATCAGGACAAGGCACATAGACCTCCAGCGGCTTGCCGAGGCGTCTTGTGATTCCCATTTTCCCAGCGGTCTCCATCCTGCAAGGCCCATCATTGGTTGGGATCAGGCCTTGCCGCTCCCAGCACTGACAGCTGTCTCTAACGACAAACGCCCGGGGACCTCACATCGTTGGAGGGAGTCCGGAGGCCTTTGTTGTCGCAGCTAAAGGCGCAATCTCGAGAAAGCAGGACAGTCGGTCCCTATCCCCTGCTGGCTGAGCGCTCCCTTGATTCGAAGGTAGGGAGGAGTCGGGCAGCACCTCGGTGCAGCGCTGCGAGACATTCTGGCTTCTGCTTCGTACCTCAGCGCACGTCATCCAGTCGACATCGTCCTAGTTCTTCGCGACAGGGCAGCCTTTTCATTGGCCCAAAAGCTGAGACGGAAGCCCAGCACCAAGCGACGCTTGGACTTACCTGGGCGCCGTGCTTCAGAACAAGGCAAAATCTGTAGCCAACAAAGGGGACTGCCCCCTGATTTCGTTGACTCGGGGTCTTAGGCCGCTGTGAGGATAGCCAACTGATCCCGCAGACTGCGGAGAGCAATCTGGCAGCTTACCCGGACCTTCCCGCCGCCGTTGTGGGGAGTAAGGCGGCCGTTAAGATCGGCATCGAGAGAGCTGCGACAGGTGTTGTCATCTGGGTCGGGGGAAAGCCTGCTCCCGTCATCGCCCTCATTCAAAGCAGCACGCGGGACGCATCGGCCGAGGACAAAGTCTTCCTTAATCCGGCCGCCGCCTCCAATATCAAGAACCTGCAGCCCTCCTACATCGCAGGGACCAAGCCCGGCTTCCCAGCACCGCTAAGCGACGCAATTCCACTGGCTTAGAGTCCTAATAACCCCGGGGCCATCAACGTCCAGACGGTAGCTGATCTGCGGAACCTGAAAACAGGGGTCAGCGACCAACTTGGTCTTATGGTCGGCCTCGTTTCAATCGTTCTGTTGGTGTTGGCCTCGCTAACGGCCGCAACTGCCATGTACTTGTCAGTACAGGCGAGAGCCGGAGAAGTGGCGCTACGACGTGCATTGGGCGCAAGCAAATGGTCTATTGCACGCATGTTTCTTTTGGAGGGCATATTCGTTGGCGTTGCGGGAGGCGTCGCCGGCAGCGTCCTCGGCACCACTGCGGTCATAGCCATTTCAGCCGCCAACGTGTGGAAACCCGTGATTACGCCCAACATGCCTCTGATCGGGATCGCAATCGGAGGGCTGACAGGAGCGATCTCGGCCGCATACCCAGCAATTGTCGCAGCGCGTGCCGACCCAGCGATGATACTCAGAAGCTAGAAGCCTGAACACGAGGCCAGTGCGCAACCATTCAAATTGTGAGTGCTGCCGGGAATCGCGGAAAGATGTGCATCGGAGAAGTAACCAGCATGATGCCGTTGCACCAATCATCGAACCGATATCGCCTTGCGCCGCGCCTGCCGATCAACGACAGCCACCGGCCGCTGCACCAAAAACACAGCCGCCAGAACTAACAGGGCCCCCACAATCTGCCAGCCCGACAACGCCTCCCCCAGGAAGGCAAACCCCAGCACCGTAGCTACCAAGGGGCTCAGGAATCCCAGGAACGAGACCACCATCGTGGGCAATCGTTGAATCCCCCGGAACCAGACCGCGTAGGCAGCCAGCGCACCGATCACGCTGAGGTACGCAAACCCTGCCAGGTTGGGCAGCGAAACGGACCCCGGCAGCCCTTCAACCACCAGCGTCACCGGCAGGAGCATGACCCCGCCCATCGCCAACTGCAGGCCGGTGAACCCAAGCAGCCCCACGCCGTCGGGCCTTCCCCAGCGTTTGGTGAGCACAATCCCCGCCGCCATGCTCAGCGCGCCGGCCATCCCGGCAATCACACCGATAACCGTCAGCGTCGCGGTGGACCGCAGGACAAGCAAGCCGACTCCCGCCGCTCCCACAGCGCACGCGACGATGTGCGTCATGCGGATCCGCTCCCCCAGCAGCGGCACTCCAAGAAGCAACACGAACAGCGGCTGAATCGACCCGACCAGCGCCGCCACCCCGCCGGGCAGTTGGTAGGCGGTGAAAAACAGGAGGAAGAAGAACAGCCCGATGTTGAGTGCGCCCAGGGCGGCCGCCTTGAACCACCAGCTCCCCCGCGGCCATGTGCGGGTGACGAGCATCAGCACGATGCCAGCCGGAAGGGCGCGGACGGTTGCGGCCAGGAGCGGCCGGTCGGCGGGCAGAAACTCGGTGGTCACCAAGTAAGTCGATCCCCAGACCATGGGCGCCAGTGCAGTGATGAATAGATCCCGAGGAGACGCCTTAGCCATTGTCCACTTCCATATATTTTGATGTCGAACTATTTGATGTAAGACAATCTAGGTGGTGTACTGTTTGAGGTCAAGCTTGGAGGGATGATGGACCGCGACGCAGTAGACACGATTCTTGAGCAATGGAACAAGGAGCGCCCCGACCTGGACGTCAGTTCGATGGGCGTTCTGGGCCGGCTGAACAGGGCCAGCCGCCTGGCATCACTGGACGTGCAGAAGTTCATGAGCCAGTTCGGCCTGGAGCCGTGGGAGTTCGACGTGCTGGCAACGCTCCGGCGCTCGGCAGCAGAAGCGCCGCTGACTCCCGGACGATTGGCCAGCCTGACCATGATCGGTTCCGCAGCCATGACCAACCGCGTGGACCGACTCGTAAACCGGGGGCTGGTTCATCGTGAGACCAACCCGGACAACCGCCGGCAACTGCTAATCAGCCTCACCCCTGAGGGACTCGCCTTGGTGGATGAAGTGGTAGACCACCACGTGGAGAACCAGCACAAGATGCTCGAAGGACTGTCCAAAACCGAGCGAGTGCAACTCGCTAACCTCTTGCGCAAGTTCCTACTAACAAACAACGACGGCGAACCCTCCTAAGCGCACCCATGTAATTAGGCGTGGACACTTCCTCTGAGCAGCTGGCGATCGCAATCGGAAGGGCCTACGCAGTTATCTGCTCCTACAAGATGAGCTGCCTCATGAAAGGCTTTTAGCATGACTCAGCCATCCAAGCTCCTGGCATCGTTGTTAGCCGGTGCGAAGTCTCCCAACGATCAACCAGAGAATCGCACGTGGGGAGAACCGGCACCTCTCGAAGAGGCTTGGTCATCAACCCACAAAGTAAAATAGCCAGTGCGTACAGGTTGTTTCTCGCCGGGCCGTTGCCGACCTCTTGTAGGGAAGCTGCGTCTAAACAGGCTTCGTTATAGGCTTCTTTTCTGACATGGAGCACCGCCCCGAAACGGACTGCCCCTAGCACTCGCCGTCCCCACGTCAGGAGCGCGACACCATGATAACTTGGCGATCATAGGGCCCAACTGGTCCGATCGAACCTGCCGCAGAGACTCCCCCACAGATATAGTGTCTGACTCTCCGGGATCATGACGACGAATTCTCAAATTCTTTCTTTATGACGAGCAATTTGCCGTGATCAATCCATATCTTCCGCAAATGTTGCATCTCGATCTCTACTGAGTACGCTCCTGTTTTGGGAGACAGCATCGGCTTGATCAACCTTTACTCTTTCCCGCAATTTAGTAACCGGAATTGTTACAGAATTGGGGAATCATGCAAATAATAGGAGTAATTCGAACAACTGCAGCTGCAGCAACTGTCATTGCGGGCATAGCAGGCATAACCCTCGGCGCGGCACCGGCGATGGCAGCCTCGTGCTCCAGTTACAACGCTTGCCTTTGGCGTGAAGAGGGGTTTGGGGGTGACGTTTACGCGGATCCGGATGGAACCAGTAGTTACGTCGGTTCTTGGGTATCCAACGCCTCATCGTCCCTGGCCGTGGGCTATGGCGACTACATCACGTTTCACGCAGACGCCAACTACGGCGGCGATGCGGTGTACTGGGCCTCAGGTCAGCAGGAACCGTGGCTTTCGGACGTGTATGCCGGCAGGGCCCCCGGATGGTCATGGAATGACGAAATCGAGAGTCACCAACGCGGCATCCACTAAGTAAGCCGTTTGCCCTGTCGATATATCCGTTGGAGAACAGTGATGAAGAAGCCGATCCAAGTTTGTCTCGCAGTATCCATAGTTTTCGCGTTTACTGCCTGCTCACCCGCCGATTCCAAAGTGCCCGACGGGACCAGCACCGCCAAACTTGATCCGTCCATTGGGAGTATTTCGCTGCCTCTTGACGATTACTCAGTGACGAAAGAGCAATTCTTGCTGATCGACAGGGCAAACAACTTGCTGCTGGAAGACTGTGTGACGGCCGCCGGCCAGCCAATGGTGCCAGCCGAGACCACGGCTGCCATCGGTGACGACCGACGCTTCGGAATTTGGGTTCCGGAATTCGCAGAGAAGTATGGTTACGACCCTGTCCCCGAACTGACCAAGATCGGCTACGCCTCCGGCGTTCAGGACACGACCAAGGAATCCATCGAAACCTTCGAAGGTTGCAAGGAAAAGATGTCGCAGGAGCTGCTCCCTGTATTGCTGCCGAACCTAGCGGGAACAAGCAGCCCTGTTCAAAAGGGACTCGATGAATCCAAGTCGCAAGCCGCGGCCTCAAGCGACTGGAAGCAAGCCCGTGAAGACTGGTTCGAATGCCAGGAGGCGAACGGTCTGAAACCGAGACGGGCTGACAATCAATGGGGTCCCGAACTGCCCGACGACAGGGAAGGCCAGATTAGGATCGCTTCCCAGGACGTCGCGTGCAAGACGGAAGTACGACTTGTCCAAAGACTTGGTGATGTTCTAGCTAGGTTCCAGTCAGAATACATCGGCAAGAATCACGCTGCGCTCATCGCCGAACAGAAGAAGAGAGACGAAGTTCTGGCCAAGGCTGACCAAGTAGTCTCGTCGTACGGCTCCTAAGGCCACGAAAATGTTGTCAGAACAGACAAGAAGAGTACGAATACCGTTCTTCTCGCATCCTCTGAGGCTTTGGATATTCGTTACAGCCCTTATCGTCTCCATCCTCATTGGCTTTTTCCTGGGAACAACAATAGAGTCACCCGGGTCCAAAGCAATCGATGCTTCAAGTTTTCAGATCCCCGCGGCCGTTCCTATCGAAGACCGTGTGGTAACAGATCGGCTCACCCTCCAAGGAGCAGTCGTCCCTGGATCAAAGTTTGACGTGAAGGCAGCGGCGCCCCAGGGAACTGACCGCGCGGTCGTATCAGAACTGTTCGTGAATCCAGGCGACAACGTCACGAGCGGGCAACTCCTGGCCATGATTTCGGGTCGCCCACTCATTACCTTGCAGTCATCGGTGCCGTTGTACCGCAACATGCGTGAAAATGACCAAGGTGAAGACGTCAGGACGTTCCAGTTAGCCCTCACGGATCTCGGGTTCCCGACCACGTCGACGGGAAAAGTAGACAGACAAACCCTTGCTTCAGTTCGAGGACTATACGAGAGATTTGAAGTCATCCCTCCCGGCGGGACTGGCAAGGACGCCTACATAGATTGGCGTGAGTTCACCCAGATACCTGGGGACAGCGGGGTGTTTCTCTCAACTTCCGCTGTCGGAACCGTCTTGCTTGATCAACCCTTTGCAGTAATTCAAACCGCACCGGATGTTGTCTTAGCCCGCATCACCGTCCTGCAGTCAGACAAGTTGAAGACGGGTGAGACCGTCCGGATACAGACTGGTGACGGAACGCCGAGAACCGGGCGGATTCTATCGACCAGCGCATTCAGCCCCGGGGACGAGAAGCAGAACAAGCCGGCCGGAATGGATATAGCTATCTCCGTTCCGGATGAGGCTAGAAACGACTTCCGACCCAACGATCCGGTTCTTGTGACCTATGGAACTGATTCCCCGAGCTCCCCTGCCATACCAGTTATTGCGATTCGACAAGATGCAGAAGGTGTCTACGTCCTTCGCTACACTCCTAAAACCGTGGGAGAAACCACTCCCCAACCTGAGCACAGGGTCTACGTCAAGATACTGCGGGAAGCCGATGGATGGGCCGCTATCGAAACCAACGCTGAACTGCCCGTAGGAGCAAAGGTCCTGATTTGAGGGTGGCTTCCAATCTCAAGAAGAGTAGTAGAGGCTGAAAAATGAATGACCCTATTCTCCAACTTGTTGGTGTAGCGAGAGCCTATGGGAAAGCCAATTCCGCCAGCGTGGCCCTCTGTCGAGCTGACCTTGAAATTTCGAGGGGCGAGTTCGTCGCCATAGTGGGTCCGTCCGGCTCAGGGAAGTCGACTCTACTGAACATCATTGGGCTCCTGGATAGACCTGACGCCGGCACCTACAACGTTGATGGGGTGGCAACCCACAGACTCAAAGAAGCCGAGAGAGACCGGCTGAGGGCGGAGACGTTTGGCTTTGTGTTCCAATCTTCAAACGTCATTCTTGAAGAATCAGCAGCACGAAACGCTGCTTTTGGTATCAGAGTCCAAGGGCTCCGGCGCTCTCGTAGAGAAGTCATCGTGGCCGCCGTTCTCAACCAGTTTGGTTTGACACACACTGCGGAAAGAACAGCCAAGAATCTCTCCGGCGGTGAACGACAAAGGCTCGCACTTGCTCGCGCCGTTGCAACCTCCCCTAAAGTCCTGCTGGCCGACGAACCAACAGGAAACCTCGACTCTGCCAACAGTTCCCTCGTTATCGAGTATTTGCAGAAGCTCAACCAACGGGGGACAACCATCGTCGTGATCACTCATGACCCGGACGTTGCCGCGGCGGCGAACCGGCAGATTCTAATCACTGATGGTGAACTGACAGGTTCGACTACTGAATTTGAATCGCCTCGACCTCAGAAACCAGAACAAAGCAGTAAACCTGCAGGCAGGCCAAAGCAAGCCCTTTTGGCTTGGCGTGGATTACTTGATGACATTTCCGATGCGCTGTCTTCTCTTTCCTCGAAACCCCTGCGCTCACTGATGTTGATCATGGCCTTTGTGCTCGGCACCGGAGGGTTGGTCACGGCGGTCGGAATCAGCCAGAGTGCAGCCGTTCAGGTTTCCGACCGCCTTACCCAGGCCGCGTTGGACGAGGTCATTGTGACCACAACCCCGTCCATGGATGCTGACGCGGCAAAATCAGCAATTCTGTCGCTCGACGGAGTGCGAGGCGTCGGGTACCGCCAAAGCCTTCCGGCAGCCGAAGCACCGGTCAGCCTGTTGCCTCCATCTAGTTTCCAGAGTCAATCGGGTTTCGAAGGAACTGTCGTAGTTGCAGACGAAGCGCTCCTGAGCCTTTCCGAAGCCAAACTCGCGCCTGCACACATGAGTTATGCCCTTGACGCATCTGATGGAAGAGCCAACGCTATTGTCGGCGAGAAAGCAGGCCAAGCGCTGGGTATCTCAGTGCCTGGACCCGGTAAACGGGTCTGGGTCAACGGAACGCCGTTGAATGTCATCGCAATCTTGACTGAAGCAAACCGCGACAGCGCTTTAGTCAACAGCGTCATCATTTCAAGGCACTCAGAGTTGTCCGACGGCACTGGATCGCTCGTTGTTCGCACACAGCCTGGATATCCTGCACCCCTCTCTGAATCCATACCGAAAATACTTGCGCCTGGAAATCCCGCCAGCATCAAAGTCAACACTGTTGCGGACCTACGAGCACTGCGTTTTGGGGTAGCAAACGATTTGGGCACCTTCATTGGAATTATCTCTTGGGTCCTACTCGCGTTGGCCAGCCTATCTGCGGCCACATCCATGTACCTCTCCGTACAAGCGCGCTCGGCAGAGATTGCCCTCCGTCGCGCGCTCGGAAGCAGCCGCCACAGTATCAGGCAACTTTTCACAATCGAAGGGACACTTGTGGGGTTGGCCGGCGGTGTAACTGGTTCGGCCATTGGCATCTTCGCTGTCCTGATTATCTGTTCGATTCAGGGCTGGTCACCCGTGCTGGCCCTGAATTCTGTAGGAGTAGGCATATCCGCTGGCGGCATCACAGGGATTGTCTCGTCCATATATCCTGCGTTCGCGGCCGCGAGAGCAGATCCTGCTCAGGCAATACGAGGTTGAGCGCCCAAGGTCGATGCTGCCCAGAACCCGGCCCTGTGCCCGCCTAAAATAGAACGGTGATAGTGGCTATTGGAAGGTAGCATTCGAGAAAGTCCTCAGGGCGATCAACTGCCAGGAGCATCCATCTCATCCAGACGTCGTTGACGATGCGGTCCCCTTCAAATAGGCCCCTGTCACTTGACGGTCAGGTCACACGGCACCGCAGTCCTCATCCATCCTGACTAGGTGCAGCACCGGCTCTACCTGACGCTGGCCCGCTCTCGGACCAGAAAGATTCTGAGAAAATCTGGGTCAGTTCAGGGTCCGAAACATTGAGTAACCACCAATCGGTACCGGCATTTTTCGCAACAGCCTGCCCCGACTGCCGTGATTGGCCATCACCACCACAACGCGTCAGCCGCCAGCAATCTCCCGCAGCGTCTGCAAGTGCACCGCCCATACGTCCCGGCCGGCAGCCGTCAGGCTAGCCGACGTTCGGGGCATCTTGCCGGCGAAGCTCTTTTTGATCTTCACGAACTCGGCCTTCTCCAAAATTGAGAGCTGCTTGCTCAACACCGAGTCGCTCACCTGTATGGCGTCTCGCAGGTCCTTGAAGTCCAACGACTCAGCCCTGGAGAGGGCCGCCATGATGGAGAAACGGACTGGCGAGTGGACGAGCTCGTTGAGCTTGTGCCGCGGGTGTTCTGGGGGCGTGCTCACGCGCGCAGCTCACGGAAGGCGGCGGCAAGGCCGATGGCAGCCAGGGCGATAGCGGCCGGGATGTAGAACCAGAGGTTACCGTTCGGGAAGAAGTACGCACCGCCAACAAGCGCCACAACGTACAGAGCGAAGTAGGCGATGAGGGATGTGAGGAAGCGTTTGGTGAAGCCAGCTTTCGTTGACCTTTGGAACATGGGCCAGATGCACGCAGTGATCGCACCCCAGGCGCCCACTGAACAGGCCAGAAGGGCCGCGCCGTATCCGGTGTGGGCAACGATGTGCATACCTATCATCAGCAGAGAACCCATGATAGCGAGGCTCGTGAAAGTGACGGCGACCGGCCAAGCTGCAGCGTTGATTGATGTTGCGCCCAGCGAATCCGCCTTAGCCAGGAGTTCGCGCGCTTCAGCTGCTGACACGCTGCCTGTGTTCTCGTTCATGATTCCCCCAACTTGTCGCTTCCAATGACCTGACTTTAGGAAAGTACTTTCCAAATTGTCAAGTACTTTCCTGACCAGCGCAGTGTCATCCAGTTATCACCTGCCGCAACGAAGCCGGTAAATTTGAGCCCAGAAGTTCTGACCCTCGGTGAGTACCACGCCGCACCTCACGAAAGCAGGATCACATGACTGTCTCTCCCCTCATTTGGGGCATCACCATCGTCGTTATTTTGGCGCTGCTCGCCTTCGACTACTTCTTCCACATCCGGAAGGCCCACGTCCCCACCTTGAAGGAAGCGGCCGTGTGGTCCGGCATCTACGTGGGCTTGGCAGTGGCCTTCGGCATCCTGGTGCTGATCTTCGGCGGCGGCCAAATGGGGTCCGAGTACTTCGCCGGCTACATCACGGAGAAGGCCCTCTCGGTAGACAACCTCTTCGTGTTCCTGATCATCATGGCGAGCTTCCGGGTTCCCCGCGAGGATCAGCAGAAGGTCTTGCTCTTCGGCATCGTCTTCTCGCTGATCGCCCGGACAGGCTTTATCTTCCTGGGTGCCGCGCTGATCAACTCGTTCGCCTGGGTGTTCTACATCTTCGGCTTGATTCTGCTCCTGACGGCCGGCAACCTCCTCAAACCCGGCGACCACGGCGACAACCAGGCCAACAACTTCATCATCCGGCTCGCCAAGAAGTTCTTCCACACCACGGACAAGTACGACGGCGACAAGCTCTTCACCATGGTCAACGGTAAGAGGGCCCTGACTCCCATGCTGCTGGTAATGGTAGCCATCGGCGGAACGGACATCCTCTTTGCCCTGGACTCCATCCCGGCAATCTTCGGCCTCACACAAAACGTCTTCATCGTCTTCACGGCTACCGCGTTCTCGCTGATGGGCCTGCGCCAGCTGTACTTCCTCATCGACGGACTGCTGGACCGCCTCATCTACCTCTCCTACGGCCTGGCGGCCATCCTCGCGTTCATCGGCGTTAAGCTGATCCTGCACGCCCTGCACGAGAACAACCTGCCGTTTATCAACGACGGCGAGCACGTCAACGTCATCGAAATCACCACCGGCCTCTCCCTGAGTGTCATCGTCGGTACGCTGATCATCACCGTGGTGCTCTCGCTTCTCAGCCCTGCCGGCAAGGCCCAGACAGCTATCAACAACGCCCGCCGGCATGCCGTCAATTACCTCGACCTCGACTACACGGCCGACGCGAACGAGCGCGAGCGTATCTATCGTGCGTTGACCGCTGAGGAAGCGCAGATCGTTCAGATGCCCCTGAAGTACAGGAACAAGGCCAAGGACGTGGTAACGATCCGCGAGCAGGTGGCCGAAGCGCACCGCCAGCACGAGGCGTTCCTCAACCGCTAGGCCAACTCGGCAAGCGGCCAGCCCACTCAAAGTCAGGCGCCCAGGAGCACGCTGATCTGAACCCGGATCTCGTCGCCAACCTGGGCGTCCGTGTGTCCGATGTTGGCTGATGACGTCATGCTGATGAACATGATCGACGTGACGATCCTCGCCAGCTTCTCCGGATCACGGGCAAGCAGCCGCTCATCCCGGGAAAAAATCCCGGCAATGGCAGCTTCAGTACGGATGGTGAGAGACAACGCCTCTGCATGGTGCGGTTCGGAAGGATCGCCGAAGACGATTTCCCGCAAGTAAGTGCGGCCGTTTTCGATCTGAACGCGGTTGCACTCGATGATGGGGCGAATGATGGCCATCACGGCGTCGAGTAGCGCGACTTCGGTAGAGGCGGCTTCGATTCCCGTGTCGAGGGCCTGGGCGTACTTCACGTTGTGCACCAGGAGAAGTAGCTCCGCCTTGGTCCTGGCATACAAGAACAAGGTTCCCGCTCCGACGTCGGCCTTTTCAGCCACCTGCTGGGTGGTGACCTCGTCTACTCCGAATTGGGTGAAGAGTTCTCGTGCGGCCGCGGTGATGCGGTCAAGCTTTTCCTGCTTATTCCGCTCACGTCGGCCAAGTGTCTGGGGCGCAGGCTGCATTCAGCTACCGTATCAGCGGCCCGACAAATCAGCGGCCCAGGAATTCGATGGCTACAGGGACAAACCTGTCATGGAACTGGAAGATGCCACCGTGCCCGGAGTCAGGGTAGATGACCAGCTCGCTGCCGGGAATCCTCCGGTGCATGTCGCTCGACAGAACCGAAGGCACCATGCGGTCGTTGTCACCGTTGGCGATCAGCGTCGGCTGGGTGATGACGCCCAGATCGGCCGACGGCGACAGTCCCCACTTTCGGATGGCCTTCAGTTGCGTCTGGAACGCCTGGAGCTTGACGGGTGCCTCGCGATTGGTGGTGCGCTCTTTCAGTCGCTCGATGAAAGCCCGCGCAGCAAGTTTGCCTGCAGAGTTGCGGTTGAAGAACAGGAACTCCTTAGGATCCTGCCGGGTCAAAGTACCCCGGAGTATGTCGTAGTACGTGGTTCCGATGATCTTCTGGATTCCTTCTCCACCGGCAGGACCCGTGCCGGCGAGCACAAGTTTGCGGACCAGCCCGGGATGCTTGACCACCAGCGACTGGGCGACCATGCCACCAAGCGAGAAGCCGAAGAGATCCACTTTCGGATAACCAAGGGCTTTGATAAAGGTGGCAGCGTCGTCCGCCATGCCTTCGATGCTGCCCGGAACACTTCCCGTGGACGCCCCCACACCGCGGTTACTGAAGGTAATCACGTGATGTTTTTCGGCGATGGGATCGATGATGCGCGGGTCCCAATTGTCCATGTTCCCGGCAAGGTGAATGAGGAAAACCACCGGGACACCGCCCTTGGGCCCCAGTTCGCGGTACGCGTAGCTAACACCGTTGGCCGTCACTGTTTTCGCGGGCACCTGGAAGTAACTGCTCTGGTTTTGCTGTTCACTGCTCATGGTTTTGGTCCTGACGTTTCGGATGGTTGTGGCTAGATACGGCTGACGACGGTCTTGCCACGGACGCCGCCCTTTTCAAGTGCTGCCAGGACATCGGAGGTCTGATCGAACGGAACCACTCGTCCCACTACCGGCTTGATGTCTCCGGCATCGATGAGTGCCGCAATTTCCCTCAACTGCTTGCCGTTGGCCTGCATGAAGAGGAACTCGTAGGTGACGCCGAGGCGCTTGGCTTTGCGTCGCACACCCGAACTGAGCAGGGTCATGACACCACGCAATAGTGCGTTCGCACCCAACTGGCGAGCGAAGCCGGCGTCCGGAGGCCCGGCAATTCCGATGACTTTCCCTCCAGGCTTCAGGACTGTCAGCGAGCGCTCCTGGTTCTCGCCACCGAGGCTGTCCAGGACAAGGTCGTAGTCGTGAAGGATCTCCGCGAAGTCCTCGGTCCTGTAGTCGATCACCACATCCGCGCCGAGGTCCCGAACAAAGTCCTTGTTCCCGGCACTGACCGTAGTAGCCACCGTGGCCCCGAGGTATTTGGCTAGCTGGATAGCGATGGAACCTACTCCCCCGGCACCCGCATGGACGAGCACCTTCTGGCCGGGGCGCACCGATCCCCGCTCTACCAGCGCCTGCCAGGCGGTCAAGGCCACCAGCGGAAGCGACCCGGCCTCTTCCATGCTGATGGTTGCCGGTTTGATAGCCAGGTCTTCCTCGGCTACGGCGATGCGCTCCGCGAACGTGCCGATGCTGTCATTTCCGGGGCGGGCGAATACCTCGTCGCCGGGCTTGAAGGACCGAACCTTTGCCCCGACCCGCAGAACCACGCCTGCGACATCGTGGCCAAGAACCTGCGGCAATTTGTAAGGGAGGATCTGCTTGAACTCCCCGAGTCTGATCTTCTCGTCGAGCTGGTTCAGGCCGGCAGCTTTCACTTCGACCAACACGTCATGGTCACCGAGCACGGGCTCAGGTACGTCGATCTGCTGCAACGGCTGCTTGTACTGCGTGAGGACGAAGGCTTTCACTGAAGCTCTCCCTTGGATAATTACTGACTTAACTCAATTATGAGCAGACTCAGTTATTTCGTCAAGAGATCATTTTCGACAGCATCTTGATGAGGAATAGTAAGCATGCTTATGTTAAGAACATCCCGGCTCCCACCTCCAGCGGGAGCCGGGTCCGCCTCTTCGAAATGGAGCTCCACCATGGCAACGTGCGATACATGTGGCAACGATTACGACAAGACCTTCACCATCACCCAAGGCGAGCGAACCGGCACCTACGACAGCTTCGAATGCGCCATCCACGCCATGGCCCCCAACTGCGGACACTGCGGCTGTCGCATTCTGGGTCACGGTGTGGAAAACGAACGCGGCATGTTCTGCTGCGAGCACTGCGCGCAGCACACCGGCGCATAGGCCACACCGGAGCGTAAAGCTACACGTGCGAGTAAGGTACACGGACGGGTTTGGTACACGGGCGGGCGAGCTCGGGGCGTTATAACGCTGGCTTACGCCACATCACAGCCAGCAACAACACCACAGCACTGAGGCCAAGCATCACCAGCACCATGATCCCCCAGTTCGCCTGGTTCACGCCCGGGCCATAGAGCACGCCGATCAGTACAGTGGCGGTGATGGCCCCGAGGTAACGGCAGGTCTGGAAGATCCCGGAGGCCACTCCCCTCTCTCCGGGGCGGGCGGAAACGTAAAGGCCCTGGTTCGACGCCGTGCTGACCACCCCATACGGGACACCCATCAAGGCAGTCAGGACGAAGACCAGCGGCGCCCACAGGGTCATTGTCAGGAACCCGAGTGCGCCGGTCGCGATCGTCAGGATCAACACCCCGGTGATCAGTACGGAACGCACGCCGAAGCGCTCAATGAACCGCACGGTCAGTGGCGTCACCACAACCGACAACGCCGCAAGTGGCAGCATCAGCAGGCCCACCACGCCGGCGTCGTAATTTCCTCCCTCCTGCAGCAACTGCGGAAGTCCGAAAAACGCAAAGTAGTAGACGCCGCTGAACACCACAAACAGTAAGTAGACCAGCAGCAACGGCCGGTTCCGGCCCAGCAAACGGAGGTCCAGGAACGGCGGCTGGAAACGCAGCTCGCGCCAGGCGAACAGCACGCCGATCACCGTAGCGGCGCCCAGCAGGTACCAGCGGTAGCCGGGCATCACGTTGAGCAGCGCCATCATGGCCAGCATCAGCGAGGTGACGAACGCGAGGATGCCGGGGATATCGGAATCGCGGATCAGTTGCCCGAGCTTGCCGGTCTCGCGCCCGGAATCCACGGGTGCCACCTTGTACACCACGATCATCGCCAACAAAGCGATGGGCACGTTGATCGCGAACAGCGCCTGCCACCCCACCAAACTCACCAGCAGGCCGCCGACCACCGGGCCCACAGCCGCGGCCGACGTGTTCGCCATCTGGATCCGGCCCAATGGCCGCGTGGATGGGAGGTTCATTAGCCGGCTCAACTCGGTAACCATCACGACGGCGGACGGGTACGCCGTCGCGGTCCCTACAGCCATCAGCGCGCGGGCCACGCAGACCAGCGCGAAGTTAGGCAGGAACGGTGCGATTGCGCACGTGACCGCCACCAATGCCATGCCGAACATGAACAGGCGGCGCGGACCGAAGCGGTCGGCGAGCCGGCCCATGAGCGGCTGGCCCGCGGCCGACGCGAGATAGAACGATGTGATCACCCAAGTGACGGTGGCAACGTCGAGCTCGAAATGCTCCCGCAAGACCACCAGCGCCACAGCGATCATGGACGAGTTCAACGGATTCAGCGCCGTCCCGAGGCTCAGCGCAGCAATTGCAAGGCCGGGGCGGGGCTTATTGGCGGTCACCCGTCTAAGTCTGCTCCATGGTTGCCTCGGGTCACGAAACAGGTTCGGTAGGCGGACCTACTCCTCGAAATGCGTGGTGATCTTCCCCGACGAAACGGCCGAGATGATGGACTTCGCCAAGTGCCGCAGCTTGATGTTGCGGTTGCTGGATGCGGTGCGGAGGATGGTGAAGGCCTCGTCCTGACTGCAGTGGTTCTGCGCCATGATGGCCCCGACCGCCAGATCGATCACGGTGCGGGACTGCATGGCTGCTGCGAGATCGTTCCGGGCATCGCTGAGCTGCGCAATCTTCAGGGCGAGCCGCAACGACTTTGAGGCGTGGGACGCGAAAACTTCAGCCCGCTCAATGTCGTCATCGCTGAAGGCATCCGGCTGCTCCGAGTAAAGGTTCAACGCAGCACGTGTATCGCCTTCCACCAGGAGGGGGACACTCAGAATGGATCGCAAGCCCTGGTGCGACGCGGCCTTCACATACCCTGGCCACCGGTGTTCCCGAAGAAGGTCCGGCACCATCACCGGCGTCAGCTTATCCATGGCCGTGAGACAAGGGCCATCAAAGTCGTTCTGAAGCTCATCCATTGCTCTGGCGCGATCATCGCTGCTGGCCGCGGTGGCCGACTTCTTACGACGCAATACGGTGATGCCACAGAAGACGGGCGCTTCCGGGTGCGAGAGGCTTTCGGCGGAGAAAGCCGCGAGCTCGCCGAGAAAAGCTTCGACGTCTTCGCTGCCCAGGACTAGATCCAAAAAGTATCCATTCTGGAGAGCTTCCTGCTCAGGGCGGGGGTTGACCATGCACGTTCCTACTGACTGAAATGCGTCCCCAGCAGACAGCAAAGGAGCGATAAGGGCCGCCCTCTGCAAAACGGTCTGGCAATACCTTATCGTCCAACGATCACCGGTACAAAGTGCAGCCCCAACCGGCCTTGACCTGCGGATACATGAGTAACAGAGAGGCGTTTGTCAACCTAGGGAAGGGTTTCGTATGCTCGCGAAAGTAAGTAAGCTTACTAATGCAAACCGAGATCCGTAATACGGACTATTCGTGCAAAGGAGTCATCTCATGGGCGTTGAAGACAGCATCCGCAAGGCCACCGAAAACGCGATGGAAGACCTGGCCGGCACCTCCGATCCCGTCAACGACGGGCGCGTCCCCGAACCCGGCGAAAAAGACGACGACGTCCAGGTTCACTCCTCCATCAGCGAAGGCTCCAACGCCATGGATGAGGACCTCTCTCCGAATGACACCCAGCGGAGCCGCACCGGGACAGGTGATGCGCCAAGGCACCGCGACGCCGGCGCGCATGACGGCGGAACGCACGACGGCGGAACTCACCAGGACGCCGAAACTGACGCTGACGCTTCTGCCGGTTCAGGCGACGTGTCAGGCCCGGCCGGTCTGCCGAGCGGTGACCCTGATGACCTACGCGCCGACCCCTCAGAAGGTGGCGGCGACCCCTCGACCAGCATGGGCCGGGGCTAAGCGGAGGCTCGGGCTGAGAGACGGCGTGCCGTCACCACCCACTTTGGATTGTCAGGGACTCTAATTCAGCCGATTATGGTTGTTTTAGGGCCCTGCCGAGTTCAAAGAAGGTGGTGAAGGTACAGCCCTGCTGCAGCTAGGCTTCGAGGATGCTCCCCCACCCGACAGCCCGCCTCCGCTTTCGCGAGATGACGCTCGCCGATCTCGAGGTAATGAGCTCGATGCTCGGCGATCCCGCAGTAATGAGGTACTACCCAGCGCCCAAAACGCGGAGCGAAGCACTGGCTTGGATCGAGTGGAACCAGACGAATTACGCTCGCGACGGTTTTGGGTTGTGGATCGTCGAAACGCACGACGGCGGGTTCGTCGGCGACTGCGGGCTGACGCGGCAACAAGTCAACGGACGGTCCGAGCTCGAAGTCGGTTACCACGTTCGCCGGGACCTTCAGGGGCACGGTTACGGCACGGAGGCGGCTTTGGCCTGCCTGGAACTTGCTCGGGATGTTCTTAGGGTTGGGCGCCTGGTGGCGATTATCCACCCGGACAACGTAGCCTCGCGTCGGGTGGCCGAGCGGCTGGGAATGCAGCAGCTCGAGGACGACCTGGGCGGGGCGTTGGTGCGGACGGTGATGGGTGTCGAGTTTGGTTAGCTGCTGTGCCGTCCCGATCCACTTTGGATCCCGAGGTATTAGAAAGCACCCTATTTCGGTTGAATGGCTCCCGTTGCGGGTTCAAAGAGGGTCAGGAAGCCACACCACCGGAGCCTCAAGCGAACCGGACGTCCGTGTCGGGGTCCTTGCGGGTGTCCAACATGCTGATGATCTTGCTTTCAAGTGCGGCGACCGTTGCCTCAGGCAGGACGATCAGGCCATCGAGTTCTTTGCGGGCACGTTTGTACGCCGTTTGACGTTCGGCTGGGGTGGCTGCGGTGTCTTCAGCAATTCGGAGCAACTTCCTTGCCGTAGCCAATCGCTGCCGTTCCGGGCCGCTGAAGTTGCCGTCCTTGATGCGCCGGGCTTCCCGTTCGGCAACGTCGAAAGCGAGTTCGAAACTGTGGACAGCTGTGCGGTACTCAGCCAACCGGGCCGGCGTCGAAATGTCCTCGGGTGCAGCGGGGCGTAAGCCGTCGGCTTCCTTTTTGGCTCGTAGGAACGCGACCGTAAGGGGTTCGCGGACGTCCGTCATAAGCGGGAAATCAATAAGGTTGCCTACGTCGAGCTCGTACTCCAGCCACCGGTGGTTCACTGAATCATGTGCGGCAATCAGCGAAACAACCTCGGCTTGATTGGCTTCCTCGTGGACCGCCAGTTGGTTCCGTAACTTCAGCAACTCAACCTTGCGCCGGTGGCGCTCCTCGCTGGCCTTCGACCACGACCTTGCCCAGCCACCAGCCATCCCGCCGATAGGAAAAATGAGCCACCAGTAACTGCCAAGGAAGTCGAAGAGGGGTTCCACTGCTCCATCCTCCCACCAGCTTTGACCGGGCCTCAACAAGACCCGGCAAGTCGGCCTAATTGGTGATGTTGAGTGGCTTCGTGGGGAGGACGCAGGATGCCCTCTCGAGTGGAAGCTCGCCCTGGCTTACCCGGTTGTTCTTGCCGGTGTCGTCACACCAATCGACGCCATGGGGCATGGCATTCACAGCCATGACGCCTGGGGCGGAGTTCAAAGGGACTTCCGCGGTGAAGTTGAACCCGCCGGCGTCGGCCATGGGTGCTGTCGTGTTGAGCACCTCAACCCCAGCCGCATCAATGAAGACGATACTGATGACGGCGTCTTCGCCATATCGGGGATCGCACTTGGCATCCGGTGCAGAAACAGTGACTGAATCACCCGGCTTCGCCGAGGAAGGGCTGACGGTATGTTCCGGCGGCAAGCAAGGCGGCGCCCCGCCTACCGAGGCACCGCAACCTGCAGAAGCCAAGCTCACCAACATCGCCACTGATATCGGCAGGGCCGCGCGTTGAAGCCGAGGCCGGGCCAGGCGTGCAGAAGAACTCATGTCCTCATTGTTGCCGCGGTGAACGGCCGGGGGTTCCTGATTCCCACGAATGACCACCGGATCGTTGCAGAAGCACCTAGGCGGGTCTGCCGCCACCACGATAGTCGGCTACCGCCGTCGTACCTTCCCGCTACGATTCCCGTATGGACCAGCGACTGCATTTCCTCACGTTCGCCACAAAGGACCTCGACGCCGCCCGCGCCTTCTACAAGGACGGGCTCGGCTGGGATCCGGCTATGGATGTTCCCGGCGAGATCCTTTTCTTCCAGGTTGCGCCGGGACTGATGCTCGGCCTGTTTGACGCCGAAAAGTTCGATCAGGACCTCGGCACCACTACTCCTACTTCAGGAGTCAGTGGCGTGACGCTCTCACACAACGTCGGCAGCCCGGCTGAGGTGTCCAGCACCATCGACTCCCTCGCGTCGGCCGGGGCAACTGTGGTGAAACCCGCCCAGTCCGGTGCGTTTGGCGGCATCTTCCACGGTCACGTCAAGGACCCGAATGGGATTGTTTGGGAAATCGCGCACAACCCCGGCTGGAGCATTGACGACGACGGCACGGTGGTTTTCGGATGAGTGCCACACCGCAGACCTTGGCTGATGATGTCATCAAATCCGATGCCCGGACGCAGTTCGACGCCTTCCTCGACGAGCACCGTCGAACCCTCAACGAGTGCTTGGATGGACTCACGGAGGAGCAGGCACGCCGATCCTTGGTGTCTTCCCGAACAACACTTCTGGGCTTGGTTAAGCACGTGACGTTCGTGGAGAAAGTGTGGTTCGACGAAGCCATCACCTCTCGGCCGCGGAGCGAGATTGGCATCCCGGCCACAACTGACGAGTCGTTCATCCTGGACGACGAAGACACCATTGCCAGTATTCAGGCAGCGCATCGAGAGGCGTGCGAAGCCTCCAGACGGGCGGCCACTCCCCTTGGACTCGATGATCTGGTGCTGGGTAACCGACGCGGTCCGCTGCCACTCAGATGGGTTTACCTGCACATGCTCCGCGAGCTCGCACAGCACTGTGGTCACGCCGATATCCTGCGCGAACAGATCACCCGGTAACTGCTCGCGCTAATAATGTCAGAGCCCCATGACAGGGTTGGTTTATGGGAGCAATCGGGCAGATATTGGCACGGCGGGCGGGTTCGCCACGCGCGGATGCCCTGCTGCGTCAGCGATCCCTGGGCGTCCCTGTCCGGACGGCCACATTGAGGGGTTCGACGGCGGCCGACACTTTCGCGGGTAGCCCTCGAGGCGCTGGGCTGCTTCCCGGATTGGAGTCTTTGAGCGGCTTACCGGATTTCAGCACCGGTGACGGCGTGAACTCCTTGGACGCTGCGCCTGGTTTGCCAGTAGTCTTGGCGGCCGACATCAAGCGCAGAGCAAGTCTGATCGAAGCCAGCCGGCCTTCACCCAGTGCTGTGGGCCAGCCGCTTGAGCAGGCGAGCGAAGCCCTGGGGTTGCTTCGTGAATCCGTAGTCGATGAGGCGAGGTTGTTTGGTTTTGTTGAGGCTGCCGATTTCGCGGGCAGGGTCGAGGAGATCTCCCGGTCGTTGGAGTACTTGCAGGTCGTCGCGGCGCAGGCGGTGGAACGGACCCGGAAAGAAGCACAGCAAGCGTCGCCGGGGGCGTCCGAGTTCGGGGCCGGGCCGGGATGGCGGACGGGGTGGACTGAACCAGAGCCAGGACCCGGCCCGGCATCAGCTGCCGCTGGAGCACGCTCCATAAGCGCAGGAGCTTCCGTGGGCGGGGCAGGTTCCGTGACCGGTATGGAGTCAGCAACTCTGGCCGGTTCCGTCGTCGGCGCGGGTTCCGGCGGACGGGCCGCCGATTCAGTGAGCCCTTTGGATGACGGATACCGGACTGCGGCCGAGTTCCTTCGGGCCCGGCTGCGGATCAGCATCGGTGAAGCCCGGCGCAGGCTCGCCCTCGCGGCCGATGTCCTGCCTCAGACGGGAATGGCCGGGCAACAGATCCCGGCCCGGCGCGAAGTCCTGGCCGACGCCCTCATCTCAGCCCTGGTACCGTCCCGGTCCGCGACGATCATCAGCACCGCCCTGGACACAGTCCGGCAACTCACCGATGAGGACACCATCACCCGGATGGAACACGCCCTCACCACCACCGCGATGGAATCCGACCCGGACTTCGTCACCAAAATGACCAAACGCTGGACCGACAGGATCGACCAGGACGGTACCGAACCATCCGAAGAAGTCCTCCGCCAACTCCAAGGCGCGTTCCTCCGCCGCCGACGCCGCCACGGACTCCACCACCTCGAAATCTTCGCCACCGCCGAACAATACGAAACCCTCACCACCGCCATGAACACCGCCACCAACCCACGACTCACCACCGGCAACAATCCCATCGGCACCAATCCCACCGGACCAGAACACAGACCAGGCAAACCAGACCTGGACCGCCGCAGCCGGGCCCAGAAACTCCTCAACGGCCTCGTCGGAGCCTGCGCCCTCGCCATGACCACCGGGAAACTGCCCTCCAACGGCGGACTCCGACCCCAACTCACCGTCACCATCGACCACCGCGACCTCTTCGAACAACTCACCCACAACTCACGACCTAGCGACCACGGCAACACCGGAGCGGCCCTGAATCCGCTCAGCACCGGCACAGCGACCTTCACCGGCCCCATTCACCCGAACACCATCCGCAAAATCGCCTGCGACGCCGACATCATCCCCGTCCTGCTCGGCAGCGACTCCCGCGTCCTGGACATCGGCCGCGCCACCCGGATCTTCCCACCCCACATCCGCAAAGCCATCACCGCCCGCGACGGCGGCTGCGCCTTCCCCGACTGCACCATCCCAGCACCCTGGTGCGAAGCCCACCACACCACCTACTGGTCCCACGGCGGCACCACTTCAACCAACAACGGCACCCTGCTCTGCAGCCACCACCACCACCTCATCCACAAAGAACAATGGCGCATCGACATCACCACCGGAGTCCCCTGGTTCATCCCCCCACCCCACCTCGACCCCCAACAAACACCACGACGCAACCACCACCACACACCCCAGAGAACATAGAGGCCCAATAAGAAAATCCATTGACATGTGACCAATTGGTCACCTATTCTGAGCCCATGGACGTAGTGTTCAAGGCTTTGGCAGACTCGACCCGCAGGGAATTGCTGGATGAGCTGTTCCGCGAGGACGGTCAGTCTGCCTCCGCCTTGGGTGCCCGGTTCGAGATGACCCGCTTCGGTATCGCCAAGCACCTCAAGTTGTTGGAGGATGCGGGCTTGGTGGTCACCCGCCGTAGGGGGCGCGAAAAGCTGCACTTCCTGAATCCGGTTCCCATCCGACTCATCCACGATCGATGGGTGAGCAAATACGCAGAACCATGGGCCGCTGCCCTCAGCGACCTCAAATCCAGATTGGAAAGTCCCATGGAAAAGATCTTCGAAATTTACATCAAGACCACCCCGGAGCGGCTCTGGGAAGCCATAACCAACAGCGAGATCCGCAGCAAATACCAGTTCGGAAACACCTTCACCTCGGACTGGACTCCGGGCAGCCGCTTCGAGATGCACAACGTCAAGGCGGACGCGCCACTCGGCGAGGGCGAAAACATCGAAGTGGATCCCCCACGTCGGCTCGTCCAAACCATGCGTGCGCTCTGGGGCGAGGATGTGAAGGCCGAGGGAACGTCGCGGATCACCTGGGAAATTGAGCCCGTCGGCGACTCATGCCACCTCACTGTGACGCACAATCAGCTCCGCGAAGGCGCAAACGACCAACTGTACGGCGGCTGGCCCATGATCCTCTCGGGCCTCAAAACCTGGCTGGAAACCGGCGAAACCCTCACGACGCCCGGCTCGCTCATGTACGCGTAGTCACTAAAGGACTACAGCTTAAAGAGGGCGACGACGGCGGGCCGCTGCCGCCGTCGTCGCCGATACCTCAGTCTTCCGCCAGTCAGGCGACCGGTGCCACCGCTTGTGCCTCAGTAAGCCAGGCCGCCTGCATGGTACCCAGCAGGTGTGGCGCGAAGTCCTCGCCGATTTCCAGCACCACTCGGCAACGTGCGCCGCGCTGCGCCGGGAATCCCGCGTACTGGCCACGGAGATCGCAGACCGTCTGGCCGCGGCCGGGTCCGTCGGTGGTATCTACCTGGACCCGGACGGTCGGTGCCAGTGCGAGTTCCACACCCCTGACAGCGATGGCCGCAGCAAGGGGATCGTGCATCGCCGAGCAAGCCCGGCCGAAGATGTCGACGTAGAAGCCGAAGTAGTAACCAAGCATTTCGCCCAGTGCCTGCGAGACCGGGTGCTTGGTGGCGAGCAGTTCCTGGCGGTGGTTTTCCTCCAGGACGTTAGTCATGGTGACATCCAACGGCACCAGCGTCACGTTCCAGTCGGCGGCCAGGACTTCGGCGGCAGCCTCAGGATCGTTGGCGATGTTGGCCTCGGCAACAGGCGTGATGTTTCCCGGGGCCAACGCTGCGCCGCCCATGATGGTGACCTCGGCGATCAGCTCGGGCAGTTTCGGTTCCAGGCGCAGGGCTTCGGCGATGTTGGTCAACGGGCCAATGGCCACAAGGCGAAGCTCCCCCGCATATTTGTGCGCCAATTGAACCAGCAGCTCCGCGGCCGTGGCCTTGACGGGCTCACGGTCCGACGGGACCAGATCTACCCCGCCGATGCCGTTATCACCGTGGACGTGCGGAGCGCCGCCGTGAAAAGTGCCAACCTGCGGATCGTGGGCGCCGATAGCCACGGGAATGTCCGGGTGGCCGGCCAAGTTCAGCAGGTCCAGCGTATTCCGTGCCCCGCCTGCCGCACTGACGTTGCCGCTCACGGTGCCAATGCCCACGAGGTCCGCCCGGGGGGAGGCGAGGAGGTAGGCCAAGGCGAGGGCGTCGTCGATGCCGGTATCGCAGTCAAGGAAGAAGGGGGCGGGCTGGGTCATTTTGGTCTCTCGTTTCAGGTGAAGCGGACTGCTTGTTGTGCGGAGTGGGCTGAAGCTGCGGTGAGTTGCACGCACAGCCGCGTGCCGGCGTCGTGCGTTAGATCTTTTCGCCCTTGGGGGCCGCGATAAACAGGCTGACGATGAAGGCAAGCGCGGTGATGGACACCGAAATCCAGAGGGCCGCAGAGTATCCGGCCGCGGTGCCCTGGCCTGCGAACGGTGCAACGACTACAACGCCAAGGCTCGCCCCGATGCCGAAGGAAGCACCGTTGATGCCCGGCAGCGCGGCCGGCGCTTCCTTGGGCGAGAGCAGCACGGACAGGCCGTTGATGGCGGTGAGGAAGAAGCCGTTGTAGAAGATGCCCAGAGCGGCGATGGCGATGAGCACTGCTATCTGGTTGTGGGCGAATAGCGCCGCGACGATTGCGCAGGCCAGGCTGGTTGCCGTGCCGACGCGGACGGTCTTGATCCAGCCGCGGCGGTCGGCGATCCACCCGGCGAGCGGAGCCGCGAACACTCCAATGAGTGCTGCGGGTGTGAGGAACAGCAAGGCAGCGACCGAAGCCGACAATCCGAAGCCGTTTTCCTTGTCCTGGCTCAGCAACACCACAGTGAAGTTGATGATGGCGAAGATGCCCGCGAGCGTCAGTACGGTGGTGGCGATGACGGGCCACACCTGACGTGAACGGAGGTGGTGAACGGCCACAAGAGGGGTTTCGCGCTTCTTCTCGATGAGCCAGAAGGCCGTGAAGGACGCGATGCTGCCGGCAAGCAGGGCAAGGGCTGCCGGTGAGGTCCAACCCGCCGAAGAGCCCGTGGACACGAAATAGGTGATGAACACCAGGAACACGGACAGCGAACCTGCGCCCCACCAGTCCATCCGGCCGGGAGCAACGGCGGACCTGCCACTCGGGACCACTTTAATGACACACACGACGGCGATCGCGGCCAGTACTAGGACTGCGACGAAGATCGACTGGAAGCCAAGGGTCTCAGCCACGAGCCCTCCGAAGTAGCCATCCACGCCGCCAACCCCACCGTTGATGGCAGCGATGATGCCGATGGATGTTCCGAAGAGTCGGGCAGGCAGGTACTCGTTCAGGACGATGTAGGAGAGCGCAAAGATGGCACTGGAAACACCCTGCATGAAGCGGCCAGTGACCAGCAACGGCAGGGTGGGTGCGAAGATACACAGCACGGTTCCCGCGCCCATGATGGCCAGCACCAGGAGGAGTGCGTTACGGCGTCCGATGAAATCGCTCCAGCGGCCGATCACGGGTCCAGCGATGGCGCCGGCGAGGAAGAACATCGACTGCACTTGGGCCACGGCTTCGGGCGTTTCGCCGAAGAAGGAGCCGATGTGTGGCAGTGCCGGAGTGATCATACTGGCGTTGAGCTGGAATGCCAGCACCGCCAGGACCAGCGTAGTGATGAGCAGCGCGGCTGCCTTGCCGTGAAAGCGGCCTTCGTCTGCGGCTGCTTCAGTTGATGTCACCTGTGATGGAGACTGCCGGTCAACAGGCTGGGGATCTACAGACTGCGGGTCAACCGCGGTATTGGGGATGTTCACATCAAACTCCTTTGTCCGAGGGCGCGGGCGGCGCCACGAGATGTGAGTTGTTATACAAGCATGTATTACGAGCTTGTGCAACCTATCACAGCCATCCGGTACAGTATCCGTAACCCATCTCAAGTGAGGCACCCTTGACCGACAACGCCGTCCAGTTCCTGTCGCGACCCATCGCCGCCCAACCCGGGCAACCTTTGCGCGTCGCGGCCTACTCGCGCATCGCCGAAGCGATCCGGACCAAAATCCTGCCGCCGGGTTCCCTGCTCCCCACGGAGACGGAGCTGGGCAGCATGATGGACGTCAGCCGTACCGTGATCCGGGAAGCGCTGATGTTGCTCGAAGAAGATGGCCTTACCCGGGCACGACGCGGAGTTGGCCGGTTTGTTGCCGATTCGCTCCCCCGCATCGGCATTGAACACATTCGACCGTTCGATCAGCTTCTTGGCGGGCCGGACCAGGACATCCAGGTCAAACGGGTAGCCGCAATCAAGCAACCGGCGTCGGAATTCGTGGCGCCAGGCATTGGTGTCCAGCCTGACGAGGACGTGTGGTTCTGGGAAAGTGTGCTCATCCGGAACGGTGAGCCCCTGGCCCATCTCCAGGAGAACGTCGCCCAGGGAATCCCCGAAGCCGAGGCCCTGGCTGAAGCTGCAGAAGCTCCCACGCTTTCCGCGTCAACGCTCTTGGAAGTCCTCAGCGGGCTGCCCGGCGCGACCCTTGGCCCCGGCGAATGCCAGATCAGCCTGAGCACCGCCGGCCCTAGCCGCGCGAAGTTGCTGGGCCTCCGCCCCTCCGATCCCGTGCTGGTCCTCACCCAATACGTCCGCCGGAATGGTTCTCCGTTCTATCTCGCCAAATGCCTGGTGGCCGCCAAGGCCGGCCACCTGTCCGTCATCCAGTCCTCCTGAAATCTCCCCTCCGCTAATATCCCGAAAGGGTTCTCCCATGAGCACGTCCCTGCAGTTCCCTGCGCCCAAATTGGCCCCCACGCTCACGGTGGTGGGCAGCATTAACCTCGACATCACGGCGACAGCCAACCGTCTCCCCTCGCCCGGTGAAACCGTTGGCGGAGGCGTTCTCCGCCAACAACCCGGCGGGAAGGGCGCCAACCAGGCTGTTGCTGCGGCCCGGCTCACCGGACACTCCCGCATGGTGGGGGCCGTGGGCCAGGACGACGCCGGCGCCAGCCTTCTCAGCGCGATGGCGGCCGCCGGCGTCGACGTTCAGGACGTTTCCCGGGCGGATGCTGCCACTGGAACTGCCCTGGTGCTGGTAGACGGTGGGGGCGAGAACCAGATAGTGGTGTGCCCCGGCGCCAACGCTTCGGTGAGCCTGGAGGGTGTTGCGTTCGCTGACGACGAGGCCGTCCTCTGCCAACTCGAAGTGGACCAGGAGGTTGTGCTGGAAGCCGCACGCCAAGCCAAGGGGTTCTTTGTCTTGAACGCTGCCCCTGCTGCACCGATCATTCCCGAGCTCTTGGAACGTTGCGACCTGGTGATCGTGAACGAGACAGAGTACCAACTGATCCCGGCCCTCCGCGACGCTCCGCTGGTTGCAGTGACCTACGGGGGCGAAGGTTCGGCGATCTTCGTCGACGGCGAACGGGTGGCCGGCGCTCCGGCGGTGCGAGTCACCGACATTGCCAACACCATCGGTGCCGGGGACGCCTTCTGCGCCGCGCTGGTCCTGGCGCTCCAGTCCGGACTTGAGTACGCGCACGCCTTGTCAGTAGCCAACGCCGTTGGTGCCGACGCTGTCAGGGACAGCTCCTCGCAGCCTGCGCTGCAGCCGCTGGAGCACTACGTCGAGGCGACGCGGACTGCAGCTCAGCCTGCCTGACCAGCGGAAACGCTGTCGGCGCACAGGATGCTACGATTGCTACGGAGGCCGATCATGACAACTATTCCGCACCGGGAACTGCGTAACCAGAGCAGTAAGATTCTGGAACGCGTGAAGAATGGGGAAGTCATCGAAGTCACCAACAACGGCGAGGTGGCGGCAACCCTCATTCCTCCATCGGCTTCGCCTTTTGAGCGTCTACTCCAAGCAGGTAGCGTCCGGCCGGCAAGCGCGACACCTGTGGACTTCACCATCCTGCCTCGCATCAGCATCGACATGACTACAGCCGACATCCTGGCCGATCTGCGCGGCGACAGGTGATCGTTTACGTTGACACTTCTGCGGTCATGAAGTTGGTGGTTGACGAACAGGAATCAGCCGCCGCTGCTGCCTACTTGGTGGAGATGGCAGCCTCAGGAGCGCATCTCGTGGCTTCCATGCTCCTCTACACGGAACTGCACTGCGCAGCTCGTCGGAGGAATTTGCCGTTCGACGTCGTCAACGCCGTTTTGGCCGGAATCAACTTGGTAGACGTGGCCCGCTCAGACCTCATGTACGCAGCGGCACTCCCGAGACAGTTGCGGAGTGCGGACGCTATTCACTTGGCAGCAGCCATTCGACTGCAGACCGACAGCCTGGTCGCTTACGACCACGGGCTGCTCCTCGCCGCTACCGAATCAGGGCTCACCACGGCATCGCCCGGGGCCTAGCAACAGCTCAGCCCACAATGCGGAAGTCGTCGAACTCCCCGGTTGCTTCGGAGACCTCAAAGTCAACGTTGTCCACGCGCCCAGGTGCCCGGGTGGAGTGGAGCCATGAGGTGAGCTGACTGACCTCGGATGGTTCCCCCTCAGCGACCAACAGCACCGAGCCGTCGTGGTCGTTGCGGACTGTTCCCTTCAACATGAGCTCGTCAGCTTTACGGGCCGTCCAGTAACGGAACCCGACCCCTTGGACCACTCCGGTGATGCGGGCTGTTAGGCGAAGGGTTTCGTCAGTCATGGAACCACCTTAACGAGACCTGCCCTCATTCGTCCCACTCACCGTACAACGGGACGTGGGACAAACAAGGGCAGGTTTAGAGCCGGAAATAGACCTAGCCGACCACAATGTCCCGCGTCGCGTGGCTGTACGTGATGGTGACCGGACCGCCGTCGTGGTTCAACTCGTGGTTCGCACCATCACGGGCGCCGAACGCACCGTAGTTCTCGTCCCATGAACGGTTCAGCGCGATCTTGTAGGTGTAAAAGCCGGCGGGCAGCTCAGCCGTCAGCGTCCACACTTGGACCAGCGGGTTGAAATCCATCTGGGCTTCGTCGTACTGCGGCGCCCAATCCTCGGGTGCTCCCAGGATTTTATTGAAGTCCCCGGCGATCGCCACGGCGTCAGGCTGTGGCAGGGTCTCGACGGCGGAGGCGGCTGCTGCTTTCGCCGGCGCCTTGCGCGTGGCCTTCTTCGCGGTGGACTTCGTAGCGGTGGGGGCAGCCACGGCGGAGGAAGCCTTGGCTGTTGCAGCTTTGGCCTTCGGCGCGGAGACCTTGGCGGCAGCAACCTTCGGCTCAGCTACATCAGCGGCCGCGACTTTTGGCGCGGTGGCCTTCTTCGCAGCAGCCCGCTTGGTTGCAGCTGTCTTCTTGGCTTGCGGCTTCACAGGCGGGGCCGTCGGAACGGCGACGTCGGCCGGTACCGGAGTGCCGGCGTCGAGCGCTGCTCCAAATGCCTGCGCGTCCGGGAAGGCCACAGTCGCACGCAGTCCGTCCTCCGGAATGGTCCAACCCGAGCGGCCCTTGACCAGCCAGCCAGCCTTGACCAGCTTCGCCGAGGCAGACGTCAAGGTCTTGTGGCCGCGAGGGATGCCGCCACTGAGAAGTTCAGCCTCGTGGTCATTGAAAGGTACTCGAACGATCGCTTCGGCCAGCACCTCGCCGGCGTTCAACGTGGCCCCGGACCATACGCTCTCAGCGAGGATGTCCAGTACGGCCTTCAGACGAAGGTTGGTGTTCTCGGCGGTATTCGCGCCCATGCTTCTCCTTCAACGGTGGATACTCCCTAGAAGTTTGCCAATGAATTGTTAATTCCCGCGACTGCGGAAGGTAAACACCGTGTGTCGTGACTGAGTGTGACATCACAGACGCCGCAAGTGATCCACGGGTCTCGGCTGCCGTGCCTTAAGCGGGTGTCACGGATGCCTTGACCCACTCCGTGACCTCGTCCAACAGCACCGCTTTGCGGGCGTCACTGGCAAAGGAGGACCGGATGGAGTTGGCAGCCAAGGTGGCCTGCTCCGGAACCGAGAACTCCAGGACCTTGACCAGTTGCTCGAAGTTGTCGTCCACGTAACCGCCAAAGTAAGCGGGGTCGTCCGAATTCACGCAAACGTTCAGCCCGATCGCCAACATCTCCGGCAAAGGGTGGTCAGCCAGCTTATCCACCGCGCGGAGCCGGACATTGGAGAGCGGACAGACGGTCAAGGGAACCTGCTCAGCGACGAGTCGTTGCACTACATCCGTGTCTTCCATGCAGCGGATGCCGTGATCGATCCGTTCGACGTGAAGTACGTCCAAGGCCTCGGTGATGTAGGAGGCAGGTCCTTCCTCGCCCGCATGCGCGATCCTCCGCAAACCGGCCTCGCTGGCGCGCTGGTACAGGCGCTCGAATTTCGACGGCGGATTGCCCACCTCCGCGGAGTCCAAACCGATTCCGGCGATCGGAGCGTGCATTGCCAGGAGCTGGTCCAGCACCTCAAGAGCCGAGTCCTCCGACATGTCACGCAGGAACGCAGCGATGAGGAGGGTGGAGACACCAAAATCTTCCTCGGAGGTGGCCAGTGCGTTGGCCACACCATTGACGCAGGTTTCCAGGGCCACGCCCCGGGAGGTGTGGGCCTGGGGGTCCATCATGATTTCCGCGTGGCGCACTCCCCCGGCAGCAGCCCGCTTCAGGTAGGCGCGCGTCATGTCAGTGAAGTCCTGCTCGGTCTGCAGGACGGCCATGTTGGCGTAGTAGAGGTCCAGGAAAGACTGCAGGTCAGTGAACTCGTACTTTTCCCGGAGTTCCTCAATGTCTTCGTATGGCAGTTCGATGCCGTTTCGTTCGGCCAGGGCAAAGATCAGCTCTGGCTGGAGAGTCCCTTCGATGTGCAGGTGCAGTTCGGCAACCGGAGGCGCCGTGGTCGTAGTTTTCTCGCCAAAAGTTTCCACCCGACAACTCTAGGCCCCAACACCGGCACGTGTCCCGGAGCACTCAACTTGGTTCTTACGCCCGGCACCCTCAAACTGAAAGGATGCAGACTTTCCTCCCCTTCGCCGATTTCCGTGAGAGTGCCGCGGCGCTCGACACTTCAAGGCTCGGCAAACAGCGCGTCGAAGCCCTCCAGGTTCTCCGCGCGTTGGTGATCCCGGAGTACGGTTGGCAGTCCCACCCCGCCGTGCGCATGTGGATGGGCCACGTCCCCGCGCTCACCATGTACGGCCTGGCCATGGCCGACGAGTGGATTGCTCGCGGCCACCCGGACAACACGCGCACCAACATCACGGAGTTCGCCCCGCAGGCGGCCCACCCTGACTACGCCTCCAGGATCGTCATGCCGCCGTGGCTCGGACACGAGGACCTGCACCTCAGCCACCGCTCCAAGCTGATTTCCAAGGATCCCAAGCACTACTCCCAGGTCTTCCCCGGCACCGAGGAAAAGCTCGAGTACGTGTGGCCAGAACCCAAGCACGAGTTCCACCCGGAGGACCCGGAAGAGGACCGCCTGCTGATCCTGCGCGCCAACGTGGAGGACCTCCGTCCGGAGCAGCTCACCACCGTCGCCATGCCGCCGCACGGCAAGGCCCGTGCCGCTGCCCCGGCAGACCCCGACGAGTACCAGTTCGTGTACGCGGAGGAAAAGTCCCGCCGTCAGGTTAAGGGCCCGAAGAAGCGGCCCGTCAAGCAGCAAGAGAAGAAGCCCACGCGCAAGCGTCAGGCCCAGGAGCAGGCATTCAACACCCTGCCTGGCAAGACCGAACTTGCGGTTCCCTTCGACGGTGGCCAAACCTTCGCTGTTGGCCTGATCCAGGGCCGACCCATTACCGTTGACGGCCGGTTCGCGCGCAACTTCGAGGTCACCAAGGTGATCAAGCGCACCGACTTCGACTACCCCGCACTGCTTCAGGATCCACGGGTCTTCTTCCCGGTCCCGGCGCCGGCGCTGTAGCGGCCGGCGCTGTAGCGGCACCTTTCACCAACGCCCGACGGCGGCAGCCAGGTTCTCTTCAAGGGAACCGGGCTGCCGCCGTCGTTGTTTGCTGCGAGCACCCCCTGACACAGCCAAGTGACACCCCGCCCTCGCCCGCCCGGCGCACCCTTTCCCGCGCCGCGCACCACACGATCACCGGCACCGCACCCCATCGCGCCATTCGCACCAACGGTTACAGGGGCAATCGGCGGCAACAGGTGCGTGCTGGCGATTGCTCTGTGAGACGGTGGAGGCACGCACCTAGGCAGAGAGGGCCATGCTCGAGCTCGAAATAACGGGCCGCTGGCCGTGGCAGAAGGAAAAAAACTCATGACGCAGCCGTGGACCCCGGACATTCTTGGCGAGGGATTTGAGCAACAAACGCTAAAGCTCGA
This sequence comes from Paenarthrobacter sp. TA1.8, assembly GCF_048595705.1. Classification (NCBI taxonomy): domain Bacteria; kingdom Bacillati; phylum Actinomycetota; class Actinomycetes; order Micrococcales; family Micrococcaceae; genus Paenarthrobacter; species Paenarthrobacter sp. TA1.8. Next base: position 1,231,245 of record NZ_CP184287.1, on the reverse strand, counting down.
CGGCGGCGCCACCGCCACCTTGGTGCGGTACCTCGGGGTCGCCCCGGAGTGGCTCGCGGTCCCCGGCGAAATTCCCGACGACGCTGGAATGGACGCCGACGTCCTGTACGTCCACGGCTGGTCCGACTACTTCTTTCAAAAGCATGTGGCCGAGTTCTGGCATCGGACAGGCGCTCGCTTCTACGCCCTGGACCTGCATAATTATGGTCGCAGCCTAAGCCCTGGAATGGTGCCGGGCTTCGTCACCAACCTCGCGGACTACGACGCCGACATCCAAGCAGCGCTTTCAGCCATGGGCCGCTCTGGTGTTTCGGGCGTGGACCGGCCGCTCATCCTGTTGGGACACTCCACCGGTGGGCTCACCCTCAGCCTGTGGGCCGCCCGCCATCCCGGCATCGCATCGGCTGTGATCCTCAACAGCCCTTGGCTGGAATTCCAGGCGACCGAACTCGGCAGGCGGGCGATCGCACCCCTCGTGGGACTCCACGCCCGTCTTCATCCCTTGACGCCGCTGCCGCCAGTGGATCCGGGCATCTACACCCGGGCCGTATCAGCCACTCTTGACGGCGAATGGGACTACAACCTCGAGTGGCGGCCTGACCGCGGATTCCCTATCACTCCGGCCTTCCTCGACGCCGTGTTTCGTGGCCAGGCAACCGTCGCAGCAGGTTTGGGCATCGAAGTTCCGGTACTCGTGTTGCTCTCGGATAAGAGCTATCTCCAACCAAAGTGGTCGGCCGACGCGCTCACCGCTGACGTGGCACTCAACGTCGACGCCGTGGCCCACCGCGCGTTGTCCCTGGCGGACACCGTCACGGTGAGCCGGCTGCCGAACGCGTTCCACGACATTTTCCTGTCGCCGGAACCGGTCAGGCGCCAGGCGTTCGAACGTATCGGGCGCTGGCTACCGATGGCTCTGCAGGCTTCGAACGCAGAGGCGTGGGAGGCCCGGACCGCGGGTTTGTAGGCATCCGCTCACGAATCCGTCCCGTGTTCGTCCGACTCACCGTAGAACGGGACGGCACACGAACAAGGGCGGGACTCGTTGGCAGCGGGGCTTACTTACCCAGTCCGGCCCTTCGCAATGCTTCAGCCATTGCTGTGTTGGCAGGAGCGGCCGGAGCCTGCTGGGGTTTGCCTTGGCGAGCGCCGCCCTGACGCCGATCACCCTGGCCCTGCCGTTGTGAACCCTGGCCAGGTTGGCCCGAACGCTGCCCGGCTTGGCCGCCGCGCTGGGCATCTTGGCTGCCGCCGCGCTGGGCAGCACCCTGACCGCCGCCGCGCTGACCACCAGCACGTTCGCCGCCTGAGGCACGTCCACTCGAGGTGCGCCCACCAGCAGTGCCGGGTTCGTCGAGCCTCAGGGTGAGGGAGATCCGCTTGCGCTCGGGATCGGCCTCCAACACCTTGACCCGTACCACTTGGCCGGACTTCACGATCTCCCGTGGATCCGAGACGAACTTGTTGGACAGTGCCGAGACGTGGACCAGCCCGTCCTGATGCACTCCGACGTCCACGAAGGCGCCGAACGCAGCCACGTTGGTGACAGTGCCCTCCAGGATCATTCCGGGCTTGAGGTCGGAGATCTTCTCGATGCCTTCAGAGAAGGAGGCCGCCTTGAACGCGGGACGGGGGTCGCGGCCGGGCTTTTCCAGCTCGGACATGATGTCCTTGACGGTCGGTAGGCCGAACGTGCCATCGACGAATGCCTGCGGATCCAACGCCGTGGCGGGACCGCCACCGGCAGCTACGAGGATCTTCCGAGCCACGGAGTACGCTTCCGGGTGCACGCTGGAGGCATCCAATGGCTCCGCTCCCCCGGTGATCCGGAGGAAGCCCGCGCATTGCTCGAACGCCTTGGCACCCAGCCGGGGCACCTTCTTGAGGTCGCTGCGCTTGGCGAACGGCCCATTCTCGTTCCGATAGGCCACGATGTTCTCGCTCAGCAGCGGCCCGACGCCGGCCACGCGGCTAAGCAGCGCGGGCGATGCTGTGTTCACGTCCACGCCCACGGCGTTCACGCAGTCTTCCACCACGGCATCCAGCGAGCGGTCGAGCTTGGCGGCGGTGACATCGTGCTGGTACTGCCCCACGCCGATGGACTTGGGTTCGATCTTGACCAACTCGGCCAAGGGGTCCTGAAGCCGGCGGGCGATGGAAACAGCACCTCGAAGCGAGACGTCCATGCCAGGGAGTTCGGAAGCCGCGAGGGCCGAGGCTGAGTACACCGAAGCCCCGGCCTCTGACACCACCAGCTTCTGGATCCCCTTGGAGCCTGAAGCTTCGAGTGACTTGATGAGTTCCGTCGCCAATTTGTCCGTTTCGCGGGAAGCCGTTCCGTTGCCGATCGCCACCAACTCCACGTTGTACTGCTTCGCGAGCCGTCCGAGCGTGGCCAACGCCTCGTCCCACTTTTTCGCCGGTGCGTGCGGGTAGATGGTGTCCGTGGTGACAACTTTGCCGGTGCCGTCCACGACAGCCACTTTCACGCCGGTCCGGAGTCCGGGGTCGAGGCCAAGCGTTGCCCGGTTGCCGGCAGGTGCGGCAAGCAGGACATCGCGCAGGTTGGCGGCGAACACGCGAACAGCTTCATCTTCCGCGTCGGCGAACATGCGTCCGCGAAGGTCCGTGGTCAGCCGGTCCAGGATGCGACCCCGCCAAGCCAGCTGCGCGGTTTGCGTCAACCAGGCATCCGCGGGCCGCCCGTTATTGGCGACCCCAAGGCACTTGGCCACAGCGTTTTCATAGCGGCCGCGGGCGGCGGCCAGGGCGTCGTCGTCGGCTGGGTCTGCTTCGGCGAGATCCAACTCAAGGACGCCGTCCTTCTCACCGCGCAACAGGGCAAGAACACGGTGCGACGGCATGCCGGAAGGCACCTGCGTGAATTCGAAGTAGTCCTTGAATTTCTGGCCTTCAGCCTCCATGCCTTTCTTGACGCGCGACACCATGCGTCCCTGCTTCCAGAGGCGTTCACGGAGGTCCTCCGCGAGGTCTGCGTCCTGCCCTACGCGCTCCACCAGGATTGCGCGGGCTCCCGCGAGCGCTGTGGCGGCGTCGTCGATGGAGTGCTCGGCGTTCAAGTACTTTGCGGCTTCGGTGGCGGGGTCCAGTTGCGGGTTGGCCAGCAGGACATCGGCCAGCGGCTCCAGCCCGGCTTCGCGCGCGATCTGGGCCTTGGTGCGGCGCTTGGATTTGAACGGGAGGTAAATGTCCTCGAGGCGCGCCTTGGTATCGGCCCCGACGACGGCGGCTTCCAGTTCCGGGGTCAGCTTGCCTTGGGCGGCGATCGCTTCCAAGACGGACTTGCGTCGTTCTTCCAGCTCACGCAGATATCTGAGGCGTTCCTCGAGGTCGCGGAGCTGGGTGTCATCGAGCGTCCCGGTGACTTCCTTACGGTAGCGGGCGATGAAAGGGACGGTGGATCCGGCGTCGAGCAGTTCCACCGCGGCTTTGACTTGCCAGGTCTTGACGCCGAGTTCTTCGGCAATCATGGCGTGGATGGCGGAGTCAGCTGACTGGTGTTGGAGATTTGAAGTCACCATGACAGTTTGCCTCACCTGGCCGACAGTTTCCGAAGGCGGGTACTAGGAAGGCCTATCCCGTGGGGGCAGTTAGTGCTGTAGTTGGACCATGCAGGAACTGCTCATCATCCTTCAGGACGGGTTTGTTTCCGATGACGTGACCGTTACCGTCAACGGCAAGGAGGCCGTGTCCGAGCGGGATGTATCCACCAAGATGCTGTTGGGGATGGCCGATGAACTAACAGTGGAGCTGCCCGCGAAGGGTGCCACCGTGGGCGTTGAGGTCAGCAGCCGAAGGCTTAGCGCCACGAAGAAGCTCGCGGGGAAACCCAAGAGCCTGCTCGTCTCGATTGAAGACGGCGAACTCGTGTTGCGTGAGGGAACGGGCCGCGAGGCGTTCCTGTAAAGGGATGCCTCGCGGCGGCTGGGTTGGGTTATCAGTTGGCTTTGGTATCAGTGCGACATGCGCTCCTTGGCTGAAATGTGCTCCACCATCTCGCCGAGGCGCTGTTCTGCATAGTGGTTGCGCGCGATATCGCCCTGGCTGATGATGCCTACCAACTTGTGGTCGCTGATGACGGGCAGGCGGCGCACCTGGTGTTCTTCCATCATGGTGACGGCCTCGTCAACGTTGGCATCGGCGTCCACCCAGAAGGGCTTGCCGGTGGCGAGTTCGCTGGCGCGTACTTCCCGGGCGTCCTTACCTTCTGCCAAACACTTGACCACGATGTCGCGGTCGGTGATGAAGCCAGTGAGTTTGCCGTCGTGGCCGCAGATGGGAAGTGAACCGCAGTCCATGTCCCGCATCAGCCTGGCGGCTTCCTGAAGAGTTTTGTCCTCTTCGATGCACTGAGCGTTGGTTGTCATGAATTCACGTACGACACTCATGGATCCTCCTTCATCGATTGGGGTTATCGACGCGGGGCCTCTCGGCACCGACGCCGATGATGCCAGCCTACGCTCGGCGTCTATTCCTGACCAGATGATTCGGGCGGCAGTGAGGAGGAAAATCACGTTCACCCCCTAGATATAATCCATTCGCTGGAGTATCCTCAGGATGGGTTTATACACGGCTTCTGGGCATTGGCCACTTTGGCTCTTTCTGAGCTTTCCCACGCGCACCCCCTCCGCCCTGAACCGTCATGTCGCACATCCGCAGCAGCGCCTGTGCGGACGCATATTGGCTGCTTGCAGAGCGAGAAAGATCCCCCCATGGACTCCCCCAACGTCCCCGGTTCCCAGTACACCCCTGTCCCTGACGGCCCTACCCCTACCCCGGTCCCGCCGTTTCCTCCGGACCCTTCGCCGTTTCCGGAACCGCCCTTCCCACAACCATTTCCCATCCCCCGGCCACCGGACGATTGGTGGAGGTGTTGGCGTTCCTCACCCATCAGTGGTCGCTATGAAGGAACCCAGGCCGGGCCAGCCCTGATTGGGAGTTCGCTGGACCTCCGTTTGGATATCGATCCCCGCCGCAGCGTGGAATCTCCAGTGCTAAACAAGGTCAGTGGTGACTTCTACAGCACGCGATTCGTGCGAATCGCCGGCCGCTTCCAACTGGTGAAAACGTATGTCGAGTCGTGGGTCGTGGATAACCCCACCGTGTCCATCACCCGCTGCAACGCCCGAATTTCCGGAACCGTCCGGTACTGGAAAGGTACCCACCCGGCCACCGCAGTGGACATCCTGGTCTCCTGGTTCCAAGGGGCTATCACCGGTGCTGTAGCTTCCTTCACTGCCGGCGGTGTTGCCGGCAGGCCATACTCCTGTGCTTATCGCTCGGATTCCTTCCGCGATATGAACCTGGAGTTGGACTACTGCTCCTCTGTGGACGTTGAACCGAAGATTCCGGCCTACAACAGCCACGCGCACAACAACCGTCCGGCCGATCTTTCCAACAGGAACATCACCATCGAGTCCTCGTATCGGGACGCCGGGATCGCCGTCACGGTTGATCCGGTGCATACTGTCATCGACGACAGTGCTCCCGGTTTCGCTTCCTGGAGTGTCGGCGAACTCCATGACGCCATGGAAACCTCGTTCGGCAAGTTCAACTCAGGCTGGCCTGCTTGGAATATGTGGGGCATCCAGGCCGGCATTTTCGACAGCGCCGGGGTAGGTGGCATCATGTTCGACGCCGCAGCAGGCTTCGGTGGCGCGGGTCGCGGACCCGATCGCCAGGGTTTTGCGGTATTCCGGAACCACTCCTGGTTCACCGACCTTGTCGCCAACCCGACCACCCAAGACGAGGCCTGGGCCATGCGCCATTTCCTCTACACCTGGGTCCACGAGGCCGGGCATGCTTTCAATTTCCTGCATGCGTGGGACAAGGCCAGACCGGACTCGTTGTCCTGGATGAACTACGACTGGAAATACGATCAGCGCAACGGCACAGACACTTTTTGGGGTAACTTCCGCTTCCGGTTCGACGACGACGAGCTGCTCCACATGCGTCACGGTGATCGTGCAGCCGTGATCATGGGCGGCGATCCGTGGGCGTCCGGCGGCCACTTGGAATCCCCTGCGGGCGCCATGACGGTGAGCGGCCCAGGCAGTGATATCGAACTGACGCTATCGGCCAAGACACATTTTGACTACATGGAGCCGGTCTTCGTGGAGTTCCGGCTGCGCAACACCAGCGATGCACCGGTGCTGGTGGATGGCAGGTTGGATCCTCGCTACGGCAACACCACGGTTTACGTCCAAAAGCCGAACGGGAGCATCGTGCTGCATGAATCGGTGGTGTGCTTTTACGGCCTCCCCGAGATGATAGAACTTGGCCCCGCACCGGGTGGCGAAAGCGATGGCGGTGACCGCTACAGCCAACTGGTCCAGCTCGCCTTTGGCGTGGAGGGCTTCGCTTTCGACGAGCCCGGGCAGTACTTGATCCGCGCTGTCTACTCCACGGACGGCATCATCCAAGCGTCCAATACGCTGCCCCTTCGCGTCGGTTTTCCTGTTACACGCGAAGAGGATCGTTTTGCGCCGGAATTTTTCACCCGCGAAGTCGGATTGACGCTGGCGTTTGAAGGTTCCATGTCACCCTATTTGGCTAAGGGACTGGATGCTCTAACCGAGGCGGCCGAGCGGTTCGGAGGCGAGCCTTTGGGCGTCAAGGCGGCAACCGCCGTCGCGCAGTCCGTGGGAGATGACTTCTACCGGCGCAGGGACGAAAAAATGGTCAAGCACCATAGCGCAGATCCGCAGCGCGCCCTCGATCTGACAGATGCAGGTCTCGCCAGTTACCAGCAGACAGGGGGCGCGGCAAGCAACCTTGCCTACCGAGGCCTGGTGGAATTGCGGACGGAGTTGCATGCCAAAGCGGACGATTCTGCGGCTGCAAAAACTGAGGTGGAGACCCTGGTCAAGGATCTGGGCACCCGCGGGGCCAACGCTGCTGTGGTAGCACAGGTCAAGGAAATGATCCCATCAACTCCGGCGGCCCGTTCCCGCCGGTCGTCTCCGGGGAAGCCCTCCAAAAGGCCGTCGGATGGCTAGGTGGTAACTGGCTCCCCAGCAGCCGGCGACGGCGGCATCCCGCCCTTGGTGCCGCCGTCGTTCCCTCTTCTGCTGCGGTGGCTATTCCGCGATGTCCTCTGCCCAGAGTTCCGGGTGATCCTCCTGGAAAGTGCGCATCATGTCCACGCACCGTGGATCATCCAGCACCACGACCTCCACGCCTCGTGAACGCAGGAGGTCGAATTCACCGGGGAAGGTTTCGGCCTCACCTACCACCACTCGGGGGATTTTGAACTGGATGATGGTTCCCGTGCACATCGCGCATGGTGCCAAGGTGGTGTAGAGGGTGGTGTCGCGGTAGCTCTTCTGACGCCCGGCCGCCCTCAGCGCGGCCATCTCTCCGTGCGCGATCGGGTCGCCGTGCTGGACGCGTTCGTTGTGGCCGCTGGCAATGACTTCCCCACCACGGGCCAACGCGGCTCCGATGGGGATGCCGCCCTCGCTGAGGCTCTTTTGTGCGGCTTGGTAGGCGGCTTCGAACGCGGGGTCCGGGGTCGGGGCTGTTTCAGTCATGCGTGCAGTCTAAAGTGGCTGCGCTCTATATTGTCAGGGCCCGCTGATAGCTTGGCTGCAAGGGTTTAATCACGGCATCGAAAGGCAGGTGGGTCGCTTTGTTCTTTCTCGATCCTCAGATCGCGGGCGCCCCGCAGGACTTGGTGTTCTCGGCCAGCGACCTCGTTATCGCCGCCACCTGCGAGTACCAGTTACTCCGGAAACTCGACGAAAAACTGGGCCGCACGCCTAAGCCGGACTTCGCAACTGACGCCATGTTGGAGCGCACAGCCAAGCTGGGCGACGTCCACGAGCACCGGGTCCTGGATGATTTCGTTGCTGAGTTCGGGCCATGGGATGCGGCCGCAGGAAAAGGCGTTTACGACGTCGTCCCCGCCACAGCGATGGACCGCGCCACCCTTTCGGCCAAGCATGCGGAATCCATCGACGCCCTGGGCTCCGGAGCGGACGTCGTCTTCCAAGCCGCCTTCTTCGATGGCCAATTCCATGGCCGCTCCGACTTCCTGGTGAGGCGCCCCGGCGGGCAGTATGCCGTCTTCGACACCAAGCTCGCACGGCACGCCAAGGTCACAGCCCTCCTGCAGCTGGCAGCCTATGGAGATCAACTCATCCAGGCTGGGATCACACCGCATCCCACTGTCACCCTGGTGCTGGGCAACCGCGTCCACAGCGACCACCCCCTTGCCCAGGTCCTTCCCGTCTTCCGGGAACGGCGGCAACGCTTCCTTGGCATGACCCAGGCGCACGTTTCGGAAAACGGGCCTGTGGAATGGGGTGACGACCGCTATTCCGCCTGTGGCCGGTGTGATTACTGCGCTGAGCAAGTACAACTTCATCGGGATCTCCTCATGGTGGCCGGCATGAGGATCAGTCGGCGCAAGAAGCTGATCGAGGCCGGCGTTACCACCATTGACGGACTGGCAGCCATGCCCGAGGCCGGCGACCCCACGTTGCTGCGGCTCCGTGAGCAGGCGCGGCTGCAGACCGGAACAGGTACGCCTGATGGCACAGTCAAGTACACGGCCAAGTCCGGTGAAGCCAAAGCCATCAGTTACAACGTCCTGCCGGACCACACATTGGGCAGGCTACCCGCGCCGGATCCGGGCGACATCTTCTTCGACTTCGAAGGCGATCCCCTGTGGCAGGACCCCGTCACCGAAAAGTGGGGATTGGAGTACCTGTTCGGGGTCATTGAGAACCCTGTAGAACCTGGTACCGAGCCGGTGTTCAGGCCCTTCTGGGCGCACTCACGGGCTGAAGAAGGCAAGGCCTTTGTGGACTTCCTTGAGTACGTGGCCAAGCGGCGGGCACAATATCCGGGCATGCACATCTACCACTACGCTGCCTACGAAAAGACGGCCCTGCGCAACCTGTCTTTGACGCACGTGGTGGGCGAATCCGCCGTCGACGACCTCCTGCGCCAAGGCGTTCTGGTGGACCTCTACGACACCGTCCGGCACAGCATCCGGATCTCAGAGAACTCTTACAGCATCAAAAAGCTCGAGCCTCTCTACATGGGCCAACACCTGCGCTCGGGTGACGTGACCGACGCCGGCGCCTCAGTTGTTGCCTACGCGGACTACTGCATGGCCAGAGATACCGGAAACCCTGAAGAAGCAGCAGTGATCCTCGAAGGCATCCGGGACTACAACGAATACGACTGCCTTTCGACTCTGGAACTGCGGAACTGGTTGCTTGCCCGTGCTGCGGAGCGTTCCATCGTGCCAGGGGGTGCGCACGAAGCGCCCCCCGAAGATACCGAACCGGATAAGACCGAACCGGATCAGTATGAGGCGGCTCCGGAAGAGAAAGCACTCTTCGACTACCTCGCCGCGTTGCCCGAGGACCTGAGAGCCACTCCCGATTCCCGAGCTATCGGCATCGTCGCCGCAGGCGTCGGGTATCACCGTCGCGAGGATAAGCAGCACTGGTGGGGACACTTCGACCGTTTGGAAAAACCAACCTCCCAGTGGCCTGACGAGCGCGACCTCTTCGTTGTCGACCACGCCGAACTGCTGCAGGACTGGGCAAAACCGACACCTCGGAGCAACCCTGCGCGGCTCGTGAAACTCTATGGCCGGTCCGGTGACGGCGCCGGGCTGGAACCCGGTAAGAAATACTTCCGCATGTACGGCTCTCCTCTGCCGGACTCGCTCCAGGCGAAGGAATCCGCCGCGCTTGGCCGTGCAGGCTGGAACGGAACTTTGGTCACAGAGGTGGGAGACGACGAGGACTTCGAAACAGTCACCATCGCCGAAGGCCTTCGCAAGGACTCCACGGAGTTCAGCCAACTGCCCATGGCGCTGACCCCCGATCCGCCCATTGCCACCAACGGGCAGCGGGCAGCACTCGCGGCTTTAGCCACAAAACTCAGTGCTGCCCTTCCGCAGTGGCCGCGCGACTGTTCCTTGGATCTTGTGCGGAGGCAGCCTCCGAAGCTTCGTACACTGCCAGCTCTGCCAGCCGTCGCGGCCGGAGCCGACGGCTACGTTGACGCGATCACAACTGCGGTCGAGGACCTGGACAATTCCTACCTGGCCGTCCAGGGACCTCCGGGCAGCGGCAAAACGTACGTCGGATCGCACGTCATCGCCCGACTCGTCGCCGCTGGCTGGAAAGTGGGCGTCGTGGCCCAGTCGCATGCCGTCGTGGAGAACATGCTCTGCGCTGCCGTGGAGAAGGCCGGTTTGGATCCCCAGCGGGTGGCGAAGGAAGTCAGACACGACGACCCCGTGCCGTGGACACAGTGCGCCAAAGGCGACGTGGAAGAACTGTTGTCCAAGCCGGGCGGGGCCTTGATTGGCGGAACAGCCTGGACCATGGTGGGCAGTTCGGTTCCGTCGGGCTCGCTGGATCTCCTGGTCATCGACGAAGCTGGACAGTTCTCCTTGGCAAACACCATGGCCGTTAGCCGGGCTGCAAAACGGCTTCTGCTTTTAGGCGACCCTCAGCAGCTTCCGCAGGTCACCCAAGGGAAGCATCCGGAACCTGTTGATGAATCAGCACTCGGCTGGCTGTCAGACGGGTACAACACGTTGCCGCCTGAACTCGGCTACTTTTTGGCGCTGTCATGGCGCATGCATCCAGAGCTTTGCGGCGCAGTATCCGAGCTTTCCTACGACAACCGACTTGAGGCAGCACCCGCGGCCAAGGAACGGCACTTGGACGGTGTTGCTCCGGTCATTTCCTGCGTCTACGTCCCGCATACCGGTAACTCAACGTCCTCACCCGAGGAAGCAGCGGAGGTGGTCCGGCAGGTCCAGGCCCACCTCGGCCTGACTTGGCTCGACCCTTCGGAATCGCCGGCGCCCCGTCCCCTCGAAGAGACCGACGTCCTGGTGGTCGCCGCGTACAACGCCCAGGTCCAGCTAATCAAACACCATCTCCGGGTCGCCGGACTAGGCAAGGTGCGGGTGGGTACCGTTGACAAGTTCCAAGGTCAGCAAGCTCCGGTAGTGATCGTTTCCATGGCCGCGTCAGCTGCCGGAGAAGTCCCGCGGGGCATGGAGTTCCTGCTGTCCCGGAACCGGATCAACGTGGCGGTGTCGCGCGGTCAGTGGCGTGCCGTCGTCGTGCGTTCACCCGAACTGACCAACTACCTGCCGACGCATCCCGAGGGTCTTGAGAATCTTGGTGGCTTCGTGGCCCTCTGCCAGCGGGCAATCGCCCCGGCGCGTCCCTGACCACCCGTCTCCCCCACCCAACTGGGTAGCACTTAGTTTGGGACGGCAAGGGCTTCGTCCAGCACCCTGCCGAAGTTGGTGGCGTCGTGGGCAAAACGGCCGAGGAAGAGCCCGGTCACCCCGATCAGCTGCGGAAAGAGACCTGGTTTAGCCGAACCCCCGTAGATGATGGGCAATCGGGCCAGGCCATGCTGGGCCAGTGAATCCCGCAGTGCGTTCACCACTTGGGAAACGTACCCTGCCGAAGCCGGCTCGGCAGCACCGATCGCCCATACAGGCTCGTAGGCAATGACCAGCCCGGAAGCAACGGACCAGTCGCCGGACACAGCTGCCTTGATCTGCCGGTAAACCGTGTCAGCTGCTGCCGCCGGGGCCAGGGTTTCCGGCTCCCCCACGCACAGCAGTGGCGTCAGTCCGGCGTCGACGGCGGCACTCACCTTAAGCGCAATCACCGACTCATCCTCAGCGAAGTACCGGCGACGCTCTGCATGGCCGATCTCTACGAGACCGACACCGAGTTCCCCCAGCATCGACGGCGAAACCTCGCCCGTCCAAGGACCATCGGACCAGCCACAGTTTTGGGCGCCCAGGACCAATGGCGTGCCTTCAAGCAACCGCGCCGCCTCGGGCAGCACCGGAAACGACGGGATCACAAACGGGACCACCCGCCCGGCCACGAGGGCCGGACGGGCGTCCACTTCAGCTACCAGCTGTTCCAGCCATTCCAGGCTCTGCGCGTAGCCCATGTACATCTTGGTGCTCACACCGATGAACAGTGCGTCAGTAACAGGCAGCTTCACGGACGACTACTTCCCCAGCAGTTCGTCGGCTTTGTTGCTGAAGCGCTTGGTGCCGAACATCAGGACAGCCGCCACGAAGGGCAGCACACCCAGCGCGTAGACACCCATGGTGCCGGTGTCCGAGGCGGTGACCTGGTTGACGGTGGTGCGCAGGATCGGGGCAACGAACCCACCCAGGTTTCCAAGGGAGTTGATCAGCCCGATACCCGCAGCCGCAGCAGTTCCGGTGAGGAACGCCGTCGGGTAGGACCAGCAGATGGGGCCCGTCGACAGGAAGCTGCACACCGCGAGGGTGATGAAGATGATGCCGACGGCCGGCATCTGGTTCGCACCCGCCCATGCGGAGCCGAAGATGCAGAGGCCTGTGGAGATGAACAATGCGGTGCCCCAACGGCGGCGGCGTTCCACAGTGTTGGCAGCTTTGCCGATGAAGTAGCAAGCGAAGATGCCGAAGAACCACGGGATCGCGGCCAGGAGTCCGACGGCGATACCCACCTTCTGACCGGTCAACTGCGCCACCTGCTGTGGCAGGTAGAACGTCACGCCGTAGACCGCAACCTGCAGGCAGAAGTAGATGACGGTGAAGTACCAGACCCGGCCGTTGCGCATGGATGCCAGAACGCCGCGTGGACCCGTTTCTTCCTTCACGGTGTCCTCCAATGCCATGACATCGGACAGTGCCCGTTTCTCTTCCTTGGTAAGGAACTTGGCGTCCTGGGGGCTGTTGATGAGGAAGAAGTAGGCGGCGATACCGGCCACGACGGCGAGCATGCCTTCTACGAAGAACATGACCTGCCAACCAGCTACCCCCGGGACCTGGTCGCCGATGTTGATGAGCCACCCCGACAGCGGTGCGCCCATCATCTGGGAGAACGGCTGGGCCAGGTAGAAGATGGCGAACATCTTCACGCGGACCTTGTTGGGGAACCATGCGGCCAGGAACATGATGACGCCCGGGAAGAGGCCGGCCTCGGTGACGCCCAACAGGAACCGAAGAATGATGAAGGACGTCTCACCCTGGACGAAAGCGAAGCACGCCGAAACGATGCCCCAGGTAATGGCGATGCGGGCGAGCCACACCTTCGCTCCGAACTTGGTGAGCAGCAGGTTGCTGGGGATCTCGAACAGTGCATAGCCGATGAAGAAGATACCGGCGCCCAGCGCGTAAGCGCCTGCGGTAATACCCTTATCCACTTCCAGCGCGGCTTCGGCGAAGCCAACGTTGGTGCGGTCCAGGAAGGCCACCACGTACAGGATGACGAGCATCGGCATGAGCCGCCGCGAGGCTTTGGAAATCGCCGACTTCAAGACCGGCGTATCCAGCAACTCCTTAGTGGAATTGGTGGCAACAGACATTGAAACTCCTCTTTGAGTGACAGGAAATGACTAGAGCAGCGCGATCAGCGCGGGAAGAAAATGAGCACCATGCCCACTGCGCAGGCGAGGACGCCCACGGCAAGGTAGATCTTGCGTTCTCGTGTCCAGGTCTTCACGGCACGGGCCCTAGTGCATGTACAGTCCGCCATCCACATTCAGCGTCTGGCCGGAGATGTATCCGGAGTCCTCGCTGATGAGGAAGGCGATGGCGGCGGCGATGTCCCGGGTGGAGCCCACACGGTTCACTACCAGGTCCTTGGTGAGCTCATCCTTGCGTTCCTGGCTCAGGGTTCCGCCCATGATGTCGGTGTCGATGGGGCCGGGAGAAATGGCGTTGACGGTGATGTCGTACTCGCCAAGTTCACGGGCCGTGGCACGCGTCAGACCAATGACGCCGGCTTTGGCCACAGAGTAAGGGGTCTTGGAGAACGTGCCGCCGCCGCGCTGGGCGGAGACCGATGAGATGTTCACGATGCGACCGATCCGGTTCTTGACCATCGACTCGGCCACGCGGCGGGTGGCGTAGTGGACGCCGTTGAGGTTGATGTTCAGGACGCGGTCCCACTCAGCGGCTTCGAGCTCAAGGTAGCCAACCGGCGAGCTGACACCGGCAACGTTGGCCAGTGCGACGATCTGCGGCAGTTCGGCCTCAAGTTCGTCAATGGCCGTACGGACCTCGGCTTCACTTGCCACATTTGCGCCAACGCCGTGTGCCCGCACACCATACTCAGCGGCGATTTCCTTGGCTGCGATCTTGCAGGCGGCGTCATCAAGATCGATGATGCCGATGTTCCAGCCTTGGGCGGCCAGATAGTTGACGGTAGCGCGGCCAATACCGCGTTCAGAGACGGCGCCGGTGACGATTGCGGTGCGTTCAGCGGGGAAAGTCATGTGTTTTCTCCTAGGAAGAGTTAGTTGATGGGGGCCGGGCCGAGCTCTTCAATGAGCTTCTGCATGGCGACGTAGGCCTTGTTGCGGTAGGCGATGAGTTCCGGAGTGCGCTCGGCGGGCACGTTGAGGAAGCCTGCGCCGGTCTTGGTGCCGAGCTTGCCCGCTTCCACAAGGTCGGAGAGGATCTTCGGCGTCGCGAAGCGTTCCGGGAAACCGGTCTGCAGCGACTTGTAGCAGAAGTTGTAGACATCCAAGCCGGCCATGTCCGCGATGGCGAACGGACCAAAGAAGGGCAAGCGGAAGCCGAACGTCGTACGCACCAGGGTGTCGACGTCGTCCGCCGTTGCGATTCCCTGCTCCACCAGCTGGGCTGCCTCGTGGAACAGCGCGTACTGCAGGCGGTTCAGCACGAAGCCCGTGACGTCCTTGACGACGGCGGTCTGCTTACCGGCCGCATGGACCAGCTCGCGCGATGCGGCCACCGTTGCGGCAGAGGTCTCAGCGTGGGGGATGATCTCGACACCGGGAATGAACGGCGACGGGTTGGAGAAGTGCACACCCAGGAAGCGCTCGGGATGGGTCACGGCTTCAGCGAGGGCAGCGATGGAAATCGTGGACGTGTTGGAACCGATCACGGCATCGGGGCGGGCTGCGGCGCTGATCCGGGCCAAGGACTGGTGCTTGATCTCCAGTACCTCGGGAACGCACTCCTCGATGAAGTCAGCGTCGGCTACAGCTTCCTCAATGTCCTTGGCTGCCCACAGGTTCTGCTTGAGGATCTCTGTGGATCCCGCCGGGAAGAGTCCGTCGACGATGAACTGGTCCGACTCCACCAGCAGGCGGTCGTAATTCTTCTGCGCGATCTCGGCAGACACATCGGCAAGGGCAACGCGCGCGCCACCGAGCGCCAGCACTTGGGCGATGCCGCCGCCCATGTAGCCGGAGCCGACGACGGCGATCTTCCGGGCGGCGTTGTTTGCGGTGGGTTCTTCTTCAGGAGTGGTCATGTTCAGACTGCCTTCGTGTAATCGGGCTCGTACGAGCAGATGGCGTCCACCTTGGCGGCGGAGGATGAGGTTCGGTCGAAGCGGTGGTCGAGCCACTCCCCTACGAGCTTTTTGGCCAGCTCCAAGCCAATCACCCGCTGTCCGAGCGTCAGGACCTGGGCGTTGTTGCTCAGCACTGACCGTTCAACGGAGTAGCTGTCGTGGGCTGTGACGGCGCGGATTCCCGGGACCTTGTTCGCCGCAATGGCCACTCCAAGTCCGGTGCCGCAGATCAAGAGTGCGCGGTCAGCTTCCCCGTCGGCCACCTTGCGGGCGGCATCGACGGCGACGTGCGGGTAGGCGGTGGAGTCATTGAATCCGACGCCGACATCCGTCACCGAGGCCACGCGCGGGTCTGCTTCCAGCAAGGCAACGAGTGCCTGCTTGTACTCGACACCGGCCTCATCGTTGCCGACGATGATGCGCCAGCCTTGGGTGTTACTCATGCTTGGGCTCCGTTTCCTGCTGCTGCCGCTGAAGAAGCGGTGGCCAGTTGTGAATCGATGAAGTGGGAAATTCTGGCGGCGATCAAGCCAAAGGACACTGCGCCTGGATCAGGGTGGCCGATGCTCTTTTCCGCGAGGGGACGCGCCCGGCCCTTGAGCGGCCGGAGTTCAGCTGTCTTCGCGGCAGCGGACTCAGCTGCCGCAGCGGCAACTGCCAAGGCCCGGTCAACCGGAGTCCCGCCGTCGAGCTCCGTGAGGAAGGTGTCCCGGAAGGGCAGGAGCGCGTCCACCATGGTTTTGTCCCCGGGATCGGCTTTGCCGAGTTCGGTAATGGCGCGGACGAAGTCCCTCACGGCGGCCGCCGCGTCCTCCGAGGTATACGTTTCACGGTTGCCCAGCGACAGCCCGGCAGCGATCACTGCGGAACCCCAGAGCGCCCCGGACGTCCCGCCGGCCCGTTCGCTCCAGGCTTCCCCGGCTGCTGTCAGAACGCGCGCAACCGAAGCACCTCCGGCGCCTTTGCTTGCGGCGGCTGCAGCATCGACGCCGCGCCGCATGCCTATACCGTGGTCACCGTCGCCGGCGATCGCGTCCAGCTTCCCGAGGTCCTCTTCATGCTCGACGACGACGTCACGCACCTGGGCGAGGATGGCCACTGCCTGCCGCCCGAGTTCAGCGGCTGCCGTGGTGGGCTGCTCGACGTCGGCGGTTTCGGCGTCGTCGACTGCTGCCTCAGCGCGAGGGGCGCGAGGCGACATGCTGCCCTTGCGGAACGCCGGAGTGTCAGCGGGTGCAGCCCAGTACTGCTCAAGTTCCAACCACAGCAACGTCAGGGAGAGTCCGGACATATCCAGGCTGGTCACCAGCTCACCGCATTCGGGCTCCACCACGGTGAGGCCCGCAGCGCTGAGAAGCTTCTCGATCTTGCCGAACAGGAGGAAGAGTTCGTCATACTTCACCGTGCCAAGGCCGTTGACGATAGCCACAACCCGGTCCCCGGCGTCCTCAGGTTTGTCCGCGAGCAGCTTGGTCACCAGCAGCTCCGCCAGCTCGGAGGCAGTGGGCATCGGGTGTTCCGAGATTCCGGGCTCGCCATGAATTCCGAGGCCCAGCGACATCTGCCCGGCAGGAACGTGGAACAGCGGATCCTTGGCGCCGGGGAGCGTGCAACCGTCAAAAGCCACGCCCAGCGACCGCGTCCGGTAGTTGGTCTTGATGGCCAACCGCTCGACGTCGTCAAGGTTCAGTCCCGCTTCTGCGGCGGCGCCGGCAATCTTGAAAACTGTCAGGTCGCCGGCGATTCCGCGGCGCTTCTCCAGTTGTTCGATTGGCGCGCTGGCAATGTCATCGGTAACGGTGACGGTGCGGGTTTCGATGCCCTCGGCGTTGAGCCGGAGCTGTGCCTGGCCGAAATGCAGGACGTCGCCGGCGTAGTTGCCGTAGCTGAGCAGGACGCCGCCACCGGCGTTGGCCGCCTTGGCTACCCGGTACACCTGACCGGCTGCCGGTGAGGCGAACATGTTGCCGCAGGCTGATCCCGTCGCCAGTCCGGGGCCTACCAGTCCAGCGAAAGCCGGGTAGTGTCCCGAACCGCCGCCGACTACCAGGGCCACCCGGCCGGAGGGAACCTCCGTGGAGCGGACTACACCGCCGTCCACTCGGGCAACATAGCCGCGGTTGGCGGCTACAAAGCCGTCCAGCGCTTCATCGGCAAAGTCTGCCGGGTTGTCGAAAATCTGTGTCATTTCCTAAACTCCTGCGAGCTGGGTTGCCGGTACCTGACGTCCCTGGGCTACCTGGCTGTTGCCGAGTTCGTAGCCTTCGGACTTCGGCAGGACATGGCGGCGGAGGTAGTCTTGGTTGCTGGCCGTGACGCTCAAGCCATCGCCGCCGTAGTGCTCTGTGCAGAGGATGCCCTGGAAGCCGACGGACAGCGCCACCTTGAATGCCTCGCGGTAGTTGATGAGCCCGCTTTCCATGGGGGCCGGCATGGTGATGTAGCTGTCGCGGGCCACATCTTCGTCGCGGATGTAGTTCTTCATGTGCCAGTAGTTGGAGTACGGCAGGGTCTTCGCCACCATCTCCCGCCAGTCCTCGATAGGACGGTGCAGGCGGATCAGGTTGCCGAGGTCCGGGTTCAGGCCAACGTTGTCCAAGCCAATGTCCTGGACCAGTTGCACGGAGGAATCAGCGGTGCCGAGGTAGGTGTCCTCGTACATTTCCAGGGAGATGAGGATCCCGGCTTCTGCTGCGTGCTTTCCGAGCTCACGGATCCGGGAAACTGCGTTGCCCCACGCTTCCTTGTCGCCCACGGGATCCTTGTAACCCTCGACGGTCCAGAACCACAGCTGCTTCTGCTGTTCGGGGGTGATGGCCTGGTGGAGTCCGAAGGAGACTACTTCGCAGCCAAGCTCTGCAGCGGCGTCGATGGTGCGGTGGCTGTAGGCGAGGTTGTCGGACCACTCCGTGGCGTGGATGACGCTGCGGCGAATGGCGGAGATGACGGGGACGCCGATTCCCACTTCGTCGGCCGTCTGTTTGAACTCGACGAGGCGTTCCTTGCTGAGGTCGCCCGGGCGGACCCAGCTGTCTGTGAGGTCTGCGTTTGCGAACCCAGCCTCTTTCACTTCGTGGAGGACGGACGCCCAGACCGAAGCGTCGGCGTCGTTGACGTGCTGTCCTGCGGCATCGGTGCCGGGGAACTGCAGGAGGGCCGCGGTGATGGGCCAATTCTCGGCGGTGTACGCCATGATGATCACTCCTTCGTGGAATCCTGTTTCCTATAGGATTTACGAACCGAGTGAAGCTGTCAACCCTTTTGCGAAACTTCCTAGATCCTATATGTCATACATATGGGTGTGAAGAGGGTCACGGAAGGGCTCACGGGGAGTGCTTCGGGGGGGCACCCCTACCCGCCTATCGCACCCGTAACCACTGGTGCACTCGGCGCGAAAGGGTGCAATACCCACGCCAAACGGGTGCGCCGGGCGGAAATGGGCGCGTAGGACGAGTAGAGCACCGCGGAATTAGTCCTCCGGAGCGTCCGCCATCGCCCGGCCGCGTACTTTCTCGACGTGATCCACCATCATGGCCGCGGCCTTCTCCGGGTCGCCGCTGGTCATGGCATCGAGCACTGCCTGGTGCTCGGCAATTGCTTGTTCGGCGTCAGTGATACCCACTCCCCCAAACAATCGGAAGCGCTGAATCTGGCCGCCCAAGGTGTTGTAGGCCGCGAGCAGGAATTGATTGTTGGCCTGCGCGGCGATGAGCTGATGGAAGCGTTCATCTGCTTCGAGATAACTGCGATACTCAGCGAAGGTCCCGCCCCGCGGAGCAGTCTTCAGGTCCTCCACGGCTTGCTTCAATGCGTCCAGGCCGTCGGGCGTCATACGCGAACAGGCCAACCGCGCGTTCACCGGCTCAATGGACAAACGCGCTTCCATGAGTTCAGCGAAGTCCTCTCGCGTGAAGACCGGAGCCACCCGATAGCCCTTCAGGGCAACACGCCGCACCATGCCTGTGTGCTCCAAACGGGCCAACGCCTCCCGTACAGGAGTCGGCGAAACGTCGAGTTCCCTCGCCATTCCGTCAATGCTGACTGCTGCTCCTGGCTCCAGCCGACCATCCATGAGCCACTCCAGGAGGGCCTCGTAAACATGGTCGGCCAGCACTTGCCGGCTGACAGGAAAGCCGGCGCGGGCAACGGTCGAGGAAGGATCAGCCATGCACAAATCCTATAGGAACGCACGACGTCGGCACTCAGGCGAGTGCCGACGTCGGAGTTTTGTAAAGCTTTAGTTCGCGTAGAACGGGTAGCCAGTGTAACCCTCGGCGCCGTCGGCGTAGAAGGTGGAAGCATCCGGCTCGTTGAGCGGCAGGCTTTCACGCCAGCGGCGGGCGAGGTCCGGGTTGGCGATGGCAGGGCGACCAACCACCACGGCGTCGGCGAGGCCGTCTTCGATGATCGCGAATGCTTCATCGCGGGTAGTGATTTCGCTGAAGCCGGTGTTCACCAGGAATGTGCCGTTGAAACGCTCGCGGAGGTCCTGCACCAAGTCACTCTTGGGATCGTGGTGAAGGATGCTCAGGTAGGCCAGGTTCAGCGGAGCGATGGTTTCCACCAACACCTCGTAGGTCGCGCGGACGTCGGCGGGATCAATTTCGGCAATGCCTTGGACGTTGTGCTCCGGGGAGATGCGGATTCCTACGCGGTTGGCGCCGAGGGCCTCGACTACTGCGTTGACGGTCTCGATGACGAAGCGGGCACGGTTTTCCGGCGAGCCGCCGTAGCTGTCGGTACGGACGTTGGAATTCGGGGCCAGGAATTCGTGAAGGAGGTAACCGTTGGCGGAGTGGAGCTCTACGCCGTCGAAACCTGCCTCAATCGCGTTCTTGGAGGCGGTGACGATCTCCTGGATGACTCCCGGGAGTTCGTCGGTGCGGAGTTCACGCGGTACCGGGTAAGGCTGCTTGCCGTTGGGGGTGCGGACCTCGCCATCAATCGCGACAGCGCTGGGGCCAACGATCTCGTGTCCCCCTGTGATGTCTGCGTGTGAAACCCGCCCACCGTGCATGATTTGCGCGAAGATGCGGCCGCCCTCAGCGTGAACAGCGTCGGTGGCCTTCTTCCAGCCAGCGATTTGCTCTTCTGTTACAAGTCCCGGCTGTCCCGGGTACGACTGGCCTGCAGGCGTCGGGTACGTTCCTTCGCTGACGATCAGGCCGAGGGAGGCCCGCTGGCGGTAATGTTCGGCGATCAATGAACCTGGCACGCCGTTCTGTCCCGCGCGGAGCCGGGTCAAAGGGGCCATCACCAGTCGGTTGGAAAGTTCAAGTTCGCCGAGGGCCAGTGGGGAAAACAGCATGCGCGGTTCCTTTCAGAATGAAACAGGTTCATCCTGCCCAACTGCACGGCGTCTGCAACTATTCCTGATGAGCCGGACATCACACTGGATGCTACTCGCGGGCCTCCTCCAGCGTCCCGTATCACTCCGGCTTGATGTGCTTGAGGGCGTCCTCGAAGCACTCGCAAAGCGCCAGCACCGCCACGAGATGTGCTTCCTCGGCATGTGGCGGATCGGTGTTGATGCAAATGGCTTCATTCACCGACTGGGCCAAGTCCTTGGACTCCTTGCCAGTCAGCGCCCACACACGCGCACCCAACGACTTAGCGGCGGCGGCAGCTTCCCGGAGTTCCTCGGTAATGCCCTTCGCGGCGAGCAGGACCACGATGTCACCCTGGCGAACCTGTTTGGATACCTGGTCGCCCATGCTTCCGGAAGAGCCGTTGGAACCGGCCGCGCCCTTGGTGATGGAGATGGCTTTGAACCCAGACCCGCTCACAGGATCGTGGGCGTTCAATTCTGAAGTGAACCTCTGCGCTTCGTGCGAGGATCCGTCGCTTCCTGCGGCGAAAACACTCCCACCGCGCAACCTGACACGGGCCAGTTCTTCGCCCCACTCTGCAAGCCTCGAAGATTCGCGGCGCAGGGCTGCGACAGCCGGCCCGATTTCACCCAAGTGCCCCAATACCACGTCAACTGCATGCCTGTGGGCATTCGTCTCAGTGGCCCGCATCGCCTGACCTGTTCGCCTCACCACGATACTCACTTCCCTGCCTCCGCTTCTCCGTTGAAACTATAGGTTCCTGTCACCATCGCGTGTTGAGCCCTCGCGCCCGCTGCGGTCCCGGGTGAGACGCTCCCCTTCGGCCACATGGGAGCGATCGCGGTCCGCGTCCTGCGAGCGGTCTACTTCGCGTGAGCGATCTGCGTCCACCGGACGATCGCGGTCCATGTCCCCACCCCTGCTCCTGTCGGCAGCATTTGACCGGTCCGGATTCGCATTCGGGTCAAGTTTGTCGGCATGGCGAAGGTGTTCCTCGACGCGCCCGTGGGCTTCGTTGGCTTTCTCGGCGTGGCGTTCCGCGTCCTTACGGAGTCGATTCGCCTCCACTTCGGCCTGCAGCGCGGCGGCCTCGGCCTGTGCTGACTCGGCTTTCGCCTGGTGTGCACCGATGGCTTCTTCAGCCGCCTTCTCACGCAGCTCCTCGGCACGGTGGCGGTTGACCTCGGCCTTTTTGCGGCGCCCAACAACAACAGCCACAATCACAGCGGCTATGACGATGACGGCCAGCACGATAATAAGTACCAGTTGTCCTGTATCCATGTGGATTACCTCCCTGGTGAGCGGCTTCTGTGGGCGCCGCTCGTGGCCCACGCTGTGGTTGGTACCTCAGGTGTACCCCAATAGGGCCACCTCGAAACGATTCCGGACTCTCAGGCGGGCAGCTCCATCCTGAAGCCGCACCGGCATTGAATAACGCGGGTCTTCAGGTAGACATCCAGCAGGCCATCATCCACATCCTCGGTTGTCATGGGGGCGTATACGCTCCGCGCCGACGATTGGGCGAAGGCCATGGGCTCGCCGCAGTGAAAGTACATCCCGCCGAATCGGAGCAAGCCTGACACGGCACCGTTCCGGTTAAGGACGGCGGCGACGTCCCGGAAGGCCGCGTTGTGAGCATAGGATGCCTCGCAGCCCAAGCAGGTGTAGGAAACCCAGACCATCAATTCGCCTGCATGCGGTTCGATGGATTCGATAGTCTCCAAGCTCAGGCGATCACTCGTCCGGCACTTGGTGCAGCTAAGCGCTTTCGCAGGCAGGTGCGATACGCCCCCGGTAACCAGCGGGTTCTTCATAGTGGACAATGCGATCACTCCTCGGTCAGCTCTGCCCGAAAACTCTCTCCCTCCACCATATTAACACTAATAATCAGGATGCTTACTAGTTTCAGCTTCCGGTGGCTTCCGGGTGCTCCCTGGCGCGCTTCTCTTCCGGCGTCTCAGCGCTTTCGTCCGGGATGAAGGTTGGGTCCAGCCCGGTGGTGAAGTCACCCGTGCCCGCAGCATCGTTGTCATTCTCGACGGCGGCAGGCACCTCGGGTTCCGAGGCTCTGGAGGGCGTCTGTTCAGATTCGCTCGGTTCTTCGCTCATAGCCTCAATCTAAGCCTGCCCCTTGGCGGTGTCGAGGCTGGCAGCCTTGTGCACCTCTACCATCTCTGCTTCGCTGGGAGGGTCTCCAGCAGCGAGGGACCCAGCCGAAACGCAGGGAGAATCAATCGTGAAAGCAGTGACATGGCAAGGCCGGCGCTCCGTCAGCGTCGAAGACGTACCCGATCCCTCCATCCAGGAACCCACAGACGCGATCGTCCGGATCACGTCCACGGCCATTTGCGGCTCAGACCTTCACCTTTACGAGGTGCTGGGCCCGTACATGCACAGGGGCGATGTGATCGGGCACGAGCCCATGGGAATCGTGGAAGAAGTAGGCTCCGAAGTCCACAGGCTCAAAAAGGGCGACCGCGTGGTGGTACCGTTCAACATCTCGTGTGGTCATTGCTACATGTGCAACCAAGGCCTTCAATCGCAGTGCGAAACCACCCAAGTGACAGCAAAAGGATCAGGGGCGGCACTTTTCGGTTATTCGGAACTGTATGGCTCCGTTCCAGGCGGACAGGCGCAATACCTGCGCGTCCCCTTCGCGGATTACGGACCCGTCAAAATCGACTCGGACGCACCGGACGAGCGCTACTTGTTTCTCTCAGACATCCTGCCCACAGCGTGGCAGGCAGTGGAGTATGCGAATGTGCCGGCCGGTGGCACGCTTGCCGTGCTCGGGCTGGGCCCGGTGGGCCAGTTCGCTGCAAGGATCGGCATCCACAAGGGCTTCCGGGTGATCGGTGTGGATCCAGTCCCCGAACGCCGCGCGATGGCGGAGACACACGGCGTAGAAACCATGGACTACAGTTCAGACGTCGCCTCCCATATCCGTGAGCAGACACTCGGCCGCGGCCCCGACTCCGTGGTGGACGCTGTCGGCATGGAAGCTCACGGATCCCCCGTGGCGTCATTCCTTCACCGGGCCGTCTCTCTGTTGCCGGACAAACCTGCACAGGTGGCCATGGAAACCATGAGCGTTGACCGGCTTGCGGCGCTCCACACAGCCGTGGACCTGGTCCGACGCGGCGGGACGGTCTCCCTTAGCGGTGTCTACGGCGGCCAAGCCGATCCCATGCCGCTCATGACCATGTTCGACAAGCAGATCCAGCTCCGCATGGGCCAGTGCAATGTGCGCAGCTGGACCGACGATCTGCTCCCCTTGGTGGAGGACGAGGCCGATCCGCTGGGGGTCATGCATCTGGTCACCCACACGGGAGGGCTGGAAGACGCCCCCGCGCTCTACGAGAAGTTCCAGAAGAAGCAGGACGGCTGCATCAAAGTAGTGCTCAAGCCCTGATCATGACCTGCCTCTCAACCCGCAGCCTAGGCCAGGTGCTTTCCGCCGGTCACACCGATGACTGATCCGGAAATGTAGCTGGATTCTTCCGTTGCCAAAAGAACGTAGGTGGCGGCCAGTTCGGCAGGCTGTCCCGCCCTACCCAGCGGGGTGTCCTGGCCGAACCTTTGGATCGTTTCCGCCGGCTGGCTGGGAGGTTGCAAGGGTGTCCACACGGGACCCGGAGCCACAGCGTTGACCCGGATCCCCTTGGGTCCGAGCGACTCTGCCAGAGAGAAGGTCATGCTGGTGATCGCTGCCTTGGTGGCTGCGTAGTCAATCAGCGACGGACTTGGGTGGTAGCCCTGAATCGAAGAAGTGTTGATGATTGCTGCGCCAGGCTTCATGTGCGGCAAGGCGGCTTTGGTGAGCCAAAATAGTGCATAGACGTTGGTCTTGAAGGTCCGATCAAACTGTTCGCTATTGAGGTCCTCGATGCCCTCACTCGTGGTCATCTGGAAGCCAGCGTTGTTCACCAGGACGTTGAGCCCATCGAATTCAGCCACGGTCTGGGCAATGACTTCCTGGCAAAATTCTTCGTCTTGCAGGTCGCCGGGCAAGGCCAAGGCCCTGCCGCCCGCATCCTCTATGAGCTGGACGGTTTGCTCGGCGTCCTGTTCTTCTTCAGGCAGGTAGGTGAAGGCGACATCCGCGCCTTCGCGGGCGTAGGCAATGGCCACCGCCCTGCCGATTCCGCTGTCACCACCGGTGATCAGCGTCCGCATGCCCATCATGCGGTGATGCCCTACGTAGCTTTGCTCGCCGTGATCCGGCCGCGGGTCCATGGCTTCGGTCCACCCCGGATAGTCCTGGGTCTGCGGCTCGAATTCTTCCCACGGATACTTCGTCCTTGGATCCGTTTCCCGGGAGTCGTCCGGGGTGCTGATGACGTGGTTCACCAATGCCATGGCGATGTCCTCGTCAAGGTCGGTCTGCTCCGTGTTTTCGTCGCGGGTCTCCTCAGCCATGCTCCCAGTGTAAGCATCCTTATGATCCTTGAGACGCGCGTTCAGGAAGTACCCAGAATCGCTCGTTAGCGTAGCAATCGTCAGTGTTGGATTACATCGAAGGAGGGCCCATGGGACTCGGAGACAAGATCAGCAACAAGGCACAGGAAGTCACCGGCAAGGCGAAGGAAGCTTTGGGTGACGCCACCAATAACGAGAAACTGCAGGCCGAAGGTGTCGCTGACCAGGCGGCTGCCAAGACCAAGCAGGCGGGCGAGAACGTGAAGGACACCGCGAAGGACGCCTTCGACAAGTAAGCCCGCAGCAAGAAACACGCAGCAGAACGCCCCGGCCACCCAAAGGAAGCCGGGGCGTTCTGCGTGCACCCAGCTAGGTCGCAGTTAATGCCGTTCTCAGCTCTCATGACGGCATTAACTGCGACCTAGTTGGGTCACGCGGGGCTACTTTTGCGCCGGCAGCACCAGCTCGCCCGACTTATCCGTGGACAAGGCGAGGGACGAGATGAACTGGGGTTCGCCGTCGGGCCCGTCCTGGGCTGAGCGGAGCATGTCCGGACGTTCGAACTCAAGCCCGGTGACATGGCAGAGCAGCTTGGCGTCGCTGGGGTTTCCGTCGGCATCGAACATCGGGAGGTCGATTCCGTCGTCGGTCCTGCGAAGGTAGTAACGGCCCTTGGTCAGCAAAGCTAGCACCGGCGGCAGCACCAAGGCCAGGCCAACCGCGAAGATGGGCGAGAACGGCTGGACAGCTGCGCCGAACGCCCCAAAGAACACTGCAATGGACACCGCCGCGGAGACAAGCATGGACACGAAACCCACGGGATTCACTGCGTAGAGCATCCCGCGGCGGAACTCCGGAACCTTGGGCGAGATCTTCAGCAGGTACTTGTTGATGGCGATATCGGAGGCCACCGTGACAACCCATGCCATGGCGCAGTTGGCGTAAAAGCCCAGGATCGTGTTGAGGAACTCGAACATATTCGACTCCATCAGGATCAGCGCGATGACCAGGTTGACCACTACGAACACCATGCGGCCCGGGTAGGTCTTGGTGATGCGCGTGAAGGAGTTGGTCCACGCCAACGAGCCGGAGTAGGCGTTGGTGACGTTGATCTTGATCTGCGAAATGACCACCAGCACCACGGCCAGGGTCATGGCGAGCCACGCCGGCATCATTTCTTCGTAGACACCAAGGAACTGGTGGACAGGCTCATTCGCGGAAGCGGCTGCCGCGGGGTCAAGCTTGGCGATGAGGTAGATCGCGATGAACAATCCAATGATCTGCTTGATGGCGCCGAAGATGACCCAACCTGGTCCGGCAAGGATCACCGCGCGCCACCAGGCGCCCCTGTTTTCGGCCGTCTTGGGCGGCATGAAGCGAAGGTAGTCGATTTGCTCAGCGATTTGCGCCATCAGGGATAGGCAGACACCAGCGGCCAGCATCACCGAAGCCAGGTTGGGGCCGCCCTCCCCGGAAGCGCCGGTGAACGCGAAGAAGGCATCAATGCTTTCGGGGTGGGACAGGAGCAGGTAGCCCACCGGAACCACCATGAGCAGCAGCCACAGGGGCGTAGTCCACACCTGCAAGGTAGCCAAGGTCTTCATACCGTAAATCACGAGCGGAATGATGATGATGGTGGACACCGCGTAGCCGATCCACTGCGGGATGCCCAGACCCAGCTGCAGGCCTTGGGCCATGATGGAGCCTTCGAGGGCGAAGAAGATGAATGTGAAGGTGGCGAAGATGATGTTGGTGACCACCGAGCCGTAATAGCCAAAGCCTGAGCCGCGGGTGATCAGGTCCAGATCGATGTTGTACCGTGCGGCATAGTAGGCCAGCGGGAATCCCGTAGCGAAGATGATGACCGCGGCCACGATGATGCCGAAGATCGCGTTCACGGTTCCGTAGGCAATGCCGATATTCGCGCCGATCGAGAAGTCGGCCAAGTACGCAATGCCACCCAGCGCACTCGTTGCCACAACCCCGGCACTCCACTTCCGGTAGGAACGCGGGGCGAACCGGAGCGTGTAGTCCTCCAGGCTCTCCTTCGCGGCACTCATCGCGTCGGCGTTGACTGCCGTCGGGACACCTGAAGTACCGGTTCCGACGGCGGTTCCGGCCGCCGTCGTCGGCTCCAGTGTTGCGGTACTCGTCTTATCGTCGCTCATGCGTGGTCGCTTTCGTCGGGGACTTTGCCTCGCCCCCGACGCTAGTCACGCAGCGCGTCAATTCAGTCACGTCCATGTTTCACAGCTGTAACTTCTGCATCAGCCGCCCCGCGCACCACCACCAAAATCAAGCACCAGGGTTTGTACGCACTCCACAAAATCGCCATCAACCAGCGCGGATACCGTCAAGGACATGACCACCCAAGCAACAGAAGAAGCCCATGAAGCCGGCACCTACGCCATCCTGGATACCGCCCGCAAGCAGGTCCTCGAACGCGGCGAAGGCCTGAACGAGTCTCAACTCAAAGAAATCCTCGAGCTGCCGGACGAGGCTATCCCCGCGGCCCTGCAACTCGCCCATGAGGTTCGCCTCAAGCACTGCGGCGAGGACGTGGAAGTGGAAGGGATCATCTCCATCAAAACCGGCGGCTGCCCCGAGGACTGCCATTTCTGCAGCCAATCCGGCTTGTTCGACTCCCCCGTCCGCGGTGTGTGGCTGGATATCCCGGAGTTGGTCAAGGCCGCGAAGGAAACCGCGGCAACGGGTGCCACCGAGTTCTGCATCGTCGCCGCAGTCCGTGGCCCCGACATCAAGCTCATGAACCAGATCAAGTTCGCGATCGACCGCATCAGGGAGGAAGTGGACATCAACATCGCTTGCTCCCTGGGCATGCTGACGCAACGACAAGTGGACCAGTTGGCCGAGTGGGGTGTCCACCGCTACAACCACAACCTTGAAACGGCCCGCAGCTTCTTCCCTGAAGTCGTGACCACTCACAGCTACGAGGAACGCCTGGAAACCTGCGCCATGGTGAAGGCTGCCGGGATGGAACTGTGCTGCGGTGCGCTGATCGGCATGGGCGAATCAGTGGCGCAGCGGGCTGAACTCGCAGCCCAACTCGCTGCCCTCGAACCCCACGAAGTCCCCCTCAATTTCCTCAACCCGCGCCCCGGCACACCGCTGGAGAACCAAGGCATCATGGACGGCAAAGACGCCCTCCGTGCCATCGCCGCATTCCGGCTCGCCATGCCGCGCACGGTACTGCGTTATGCCGGCGGGCGTGAACTGACCCTCGGCGACCTCGGCACCCGCGAGGGCCTGCTCGGTGGCATCAACGCCGTCATAGTGGGCAACTACCTCACTACTCTGGGCCGGCCGGCAAACGCCGACCTCAACCTCCTGGTGGAGCTCAACATGCCCATCAAGGAATTCCAGAAGTCGCTGTGACCACCGCAGTCTCCCAGCAGTTTTGCGGGCACTGCGGCGGTGGCGGTGACGGCAACGGCGGCGGTGACTGCCCGACGTCGGACGCCCACCGCAGCTGCCGGGAGCGCCTGGCGATGGAGCCGCCGCGCTTTTGCCCGCAGTGCCGCCGCCGCATGAAAGTGCAGGTCACGCCTTTGGGGTGGACCGCTGACTGTTCCCGGCACGGAAGGTTGGCGTCATGAGCTCGCTGATCGGGCGGGACCGGGCTACGTTGTGGCACCCGTACGCGCCGGCCTCGGCCACGTTGCCGCTGTGGGAAGTGGAAGCAGCCGACGGCGTGGCGCTGCGGCTGCGCGACGAGCAGGGGCGGACGCATGAGGTGCTGGATGCGATGTCGTCGTGGTGGTCGGTGATCCACGGCTACCGGAACCCGGTCATGGACGCCGCCATCCGACGCCAACTCAGCAGCTTCAGCCACGTGATGTTCGGCGGGCTGACGCATCAACCTGCTGTTGAGCTCGCGGAAAGCCTCCTGGCCATGGCACCGGCTGAACCGGGCCGCCGTTTGGAGCGCGTGTTCCTGGCAGATTCCGGTTCCATCTCCGTGGAGGTCGCCCTCAAGATGGCTGTGCAATTCCAAACGGCGGGCGGCCGGCCCAAACGGCAGCGATTCCTGACCATCCGGGGCGGTTACCACGGGGACACGTTCGCGGCCATGGGCGTCTGCGATCCTGTGGACGGCATGCATTCGTCCTTCCCCGGGCTGCTGGCGCGCAACGTGTTTGCACCGCGCCCGCCTGCCGCTGCAACAGCCACCACAGCAGGCATCGCAGAATGGCGGGCAGAAGTGGAAGAGCTGGCCAGGCAGCATTCCAACGAGCTCGCGGCGATCATCGTGGAGCCGATGCTGCAAGGCGCCGGCGGCATGTTCATGTACCCGGCCGAGTGCGTGCGGATCCTCCGCGATATTGCGGACCACCACGGATTGTTGCTGATCCTGGACGAGATCGCCACGGGCTTCGGGCGAACCGGTGAACTCTTCGCCGCGCAGCACTCCGGCGTTGTCCCCGACATTCTGTGTGTTGGTAAGGCGCTCACCGGCGGCTACCTCACCCTCGCTGCGACGCTATGTACGGGCGAGGTCGCCCGCACGGTTTCCTCCGGCGAGGCCGGGGCACTCCTGCACGGGCCCACCTTCATGGCCAACCCGTTGGCGTGTGCCGCGGCCAACGCAAGCCTCGGCATCCTTGCAACGGGGACGTGGCGTGCCGACGTAGCACGCGTTGGTGCCGGTCTCACAACGGGGCTGGCTCCTGCGTTGAAGCTCGACGCCATTGCTGACGTCCGCACCTTCGGTGCCGTGGGAGTCATTGAGTTAACGGACGCCGTGGACGTCGCCGCAGTGACACGTGCCGCCGTCGAACACGGCGTGTGGGTCCGCCCTTTCAGAAACCTCGTCTACGCAATGCCGCCGTACATCAGTTCCGACACCGACGTGGGCGTGATGGCCTCTGCGATGGTGGCTGCAGTGGAAGGGACCTCCAAACAAAGGGTGGCTGCGTGAGTATCGCCATGACCCAGTGGCTGGAGGAGCAGGCCCGGGTCCGCGAGCGCCGGGGCCTGGTGAGGAGTCCGTTAGTGCGCGTGGCGAACGACCGGATGATTGATCTTGCCAGCAACGACTATCTCGGCTTGGCCACGGATGCCAGGCTCGCCGAAGCTGCACGGGAAGCCATCGCGAAGTGGGGCACGGGCGCCACATCATCCCGGTTGGTGGCGGGTACAACCGAGCTGCACGTGGAGTTGGAGCACGAACTCGCACAACTGACGGGAATGGACGCAGCGCTGGTCTTTTCCTCCGGCTACCTGGCGAACCTTGGAGTCACCACGGCCCTCGGCGGTCCGGGAACGTTGATCGTGGCCGACGAACAATGCCACGCCTCGCTGATCGACGGCTTCAGGTTGAGCCGCTCCGAGGTGCGGAATTTCAGGCACAACAGTGTGCAGGATGCGGCGGACAAGCTGGCCAACCGCACGCAGCCACGGGCGCTCATCTCCGTGGAGTCCATCTATAGCGTGGGCGGAGATGCGGCACCGTTATCGGAACTCCTGGCGTTGGCGGAAGGACATGACGCCATGCTGCTGGTTGACGAAGCCCATAGCCTGGGTGTCTCGGGCTCGGGATCCAACACAGGGTGGGGGGCCATCGCAGGAACCAGGTTGGCCGGCCATCCCAGCGTCATCGTCACCGCCACTCTTTCCAAGGCACTCGGCAGCCAAGGCGGGGCTGTCCTTGGCTCACTGTTGCTCAGGGAGCACCTGGTCAACCGGGCCAGGAGCTTCGTCTTCGACACCGCGTTGGCTCCCCCTGCGGCAGCTGCCGCGCTCGCGGCCATTGGCGTCATCAAGGCCGAGCCGTGGCGTGCCGCGGCTGTCCATCACAATGCAGCCGCACTGGCTACCGGACTGCAAGCTGCGCAGGGAAGGCCCGGTACCGCCGTCGAACATTCCCTCGGAGCAGTCCAGTCCATTCCCATGGCATCCGCCGAGGCTGCCCTTGCAGCAGCCCGAGCCGCACATGAGGCGGGTGTCCGTGTGGGTTGCTTCCGTCCACCGTCCGTCCCGGATGGGGTGTCGCGCCTTCGTCTCACGGCGCGCGCCACCCTCACATCGGCGGACATCGAGCAAGCCTGCGCAACGTTGCGCAGCATCCTGGAGAGAACATCATGAAACTGCCTCCTGTCATTCTGGTCACCGGTACCGATACCGGCGTCGGCAAGACCATCACGTCGGCTGCCATCACCGCCGCACTTCATGCACGCGGCCGGACGGTTGCCGTTTACAAGCCGTGCCAGAGCGGAAATGCGCTGGGTGATTCAGACTGTGCCGAGGTAGCACGGTTGGCTGATCCTGTGACGTCGGAAGCCGGTGTGGTTCTCGAAGAACCTATGGCACCCGTCCCTGCCGCGGCACTGGACGAGGTCACTTTGCCGTCGCTCGCCGCCCATGCCAATCGGATTCGTGAGCTGACCGCCCGCCACGACCACGTGCTGGTGGAAGGCGCCGGCGGGTTGCTGGTGGAGTTGGACCACGACGGCGGCACGCTGGCTGATCTCGGCACGCACCTTGGAGGCATGGCTGGATTTGCCGTGGTGGTCAGGCCGGC
Organism: Paenarthrobacter sp. TA1.8; assembly: GCF_048595705.1. NCBI lineage: Bacteria > Bacillati > Actinomycetota > Actinomycetes > Micrococcales > Micrococcaceae > Paenarthrobacter > Paenarthrobacter sp. TA1.8. The sequence continues at coordinate 1,199,602 of NZ_CP184287.1, read as the reverse complement.
GTTGGGCACGTTGAACCATACGGCGCTGACCCTGGAGGCGTTGGATTCCCGGACCCTGTCGGTGGTGGGGGTGGTCCTCGGGAGCTGGCCGGCAAGGCCAGGTGCGGTGGAGCTCAGCAACCGGGCGACTCTGCGGAGTTGGCCCGTTCCGTTCCTGGGTGCGGTTCCTGACGGTGCCTCCGGACTTGATCCGACCGTTTTCCGCTCTCATGCAGGCGAATGGCTTGAAGGGTTGCCGGTATGAGCGCGGCGATGTCTGCGGAAGCGGGACTTCCCGGAACCGGCCGCTGTCCTTACCGGGTATTGCGGAACCCCGACACTGTGAGGGAAGTGCTGCATAGACCCCAGGACTTCAGTCCGGCAAATGCCCTGCTGGCGGTAACTCCCTTGAGCGGACAGGCGCTACGCATATTGCAGAAGGCCCGGTTTGCGCTGCCGCCGATCCTTGCGAGCAACGATACCGAGACCCATGCCGGGATTCGAAAAGTGGTGGCGGGATTCTTCACCCCGGCAAGAGTGGCGGCCATGGAGCCACGTATTCGGGGCTTGGCCCGGGAATCGGCAGCCCGGGCCGCGAAGCGTCTGGCCTCTGGGGGAAGCGTGGACCTGGTGCAGGCCGTCGCCGCAAATCCCCCGGCTGTCATCATGCTGGAGATGTTGGGGCTGCCCGTGCGTGACCTCCCCGCGTTGAAGACCTGGAGCCTGGACTCCCTGGAACTGTTCTGGGGTTGGCCGGATGCTGACCGGCAACTCGAATTGGCACACAGCGCCGCGGATTTCTACCGCTGGTTGAGGGAAGTGGTTGTGGAGTTCGTGGCGTCGGCGGAACCCAACCTCTTCAACGCGCTGGCCCGCCACGGTCTGAGCACACCGGAAATCTGCTCCCTGGGCTACTTCCTCCTGATCGCGGGGCAAGAGACCACTACCCAACTCATCAGCACCACGCTGTTCCGGCTGGCCGAGGGATCCCGGGGCATCTCGTGGAGTGAGGCAGCAACGGCCCTGAAGGCACGCGACCTGGTCCGGCACGTCCTCGCAACCGAGTCATCGGTTCCCACATGGCGGCGTGTGGCAAACCAGGACACCTTCTTGGACGGACGAGCCGTCGCGGCCGGTGAAGAGATCCTGCTGGAATTGACGGGCAACCACGGATTTCCCTGGGCCGAAAATGCAGACACCGAGGCGGCAGACGCTGACCATTCCAGGACCGACCGCCCGGGACCGACACCCTACGGCTTGGCGTTCGGCTCCGGGATCCACCGCTGCCTCGGCGCCAAACTCGCAGAGCTGGAGGCCGCCGTCGTCGTTCATGAAACAGCAGCGGCCATCAAGGGGGTCCGGCTGCAGAATTCAAGCCCGGACTGGATACGGTTGCTGTCCTTCCAAGCCCCCCGAACAGTGGTGGTAGAGCCTGGGTAGGCTTGATGCATGGGCGAGAGCCGGGACCTTTTAACGCGGGAGCAGCGCAGCCGCAACATGTCCAAAATCCGTGGGAAGAACACGAAACCGGAGTTGCTGGTCCGGCGGCTCCTGCACGCGAAAGGCTACCGGTACCGCCTCCACGGAAAGGCCGGAACGGCGCAACTACCGGGCCGCCCCGACCTTGTGTTCGCGGGCCGGCGCAAGGTCATTTTCGTCAATGGCTGTTTCTGGCATGTCCATGAGTGCAAGGCAGGGCAGCACGCCCCGGCAGCGAACGCGGAATTCTGGGAAGCCAAGAGAACACGAACCCGCGCAAGGGACGCGCTGCAGCGGGAACAGCTGAAAGCTGCCGGCTGGGAGGTGCTCACGGTCTGGGAGTGTCAGCTGAGGGACAGATCCATGCTCGAGGAGCGGCTCACGGAATTTCTGGAATCAGCGGTGGACTAACGCGCAGTTGTGGTGGGCGCGGTGGTAGTGGTCGGTGCGGACTCCGCGGATCGATCTGTGACAGCCGTTTGGGAGCTCTGCTGCCACAGTGCGAAGGCGGCGGACCCCCCAATGCCCAGCAGGACAGTCATGCAGACCACGATGATGAGCAGGAGGCCCGGTGACGTGCGAGCACCACTTTCCATGTTGTTTCCCGTTCCCCTGATTCAGTCTGGAAACGCCCAGATCTGCTTTTCACTACTTTGTGGGGCGGGGATCAAGAGTGGCTCTGAGTCCGCTCAAGATTGGATCAATCTTTGGCTATATGGCGCTGCGGAAGTTCCACGCGCCCTACTGTTGAATTGTGAATCTACTGTTTGGAGGCGGGAGGGATTTGGTGTCTGAGTATGACGAGTGCACCGACGCCCTGGTGGATCCCACCGTCCTCACCGAACTCCGAGCCGAGCTTGGCGGCGACCAAGCCATCATCAGCGCCTTCGTCCGCAACTACGTGGACCTTCTTCCTTGGCGTGTGGACCGGCTTCATCACGCCGTGGAAAAGCTCGACATCGAAGACGCCATGGATGCGGTCCTTAGCCTGAAGACCTCCAGCCACATGGTGGGTGCCATTTGCATGAGTCGATTGGCCACGGAGCTGGAAATCAGCATCAGGCTCCTACCCAACGCAGCCCACTTGGACGAGCTCCGCCCGCTGATCAACGAAATCGAGCACTTCGTCCCGGCGACGATTCGGGAACTAGAAACCCCACTTCTGTAAAAATCTTCACGTTATTGAAGAAGAACCATTGACTCCGTAAAGATCTTCACTATAGTTGTGTGAGTTAGCTCACCAACGAAGGATGCGGCAATGACAACCGAGACTCCTGCTCCGCCAGCCACCAGCGAACTGCTGGCAACTGTGGGAAACAAGGTGCGCACCATGCGCAAGGCAAAGGGCATGACCCTCGCCCAACTCTCGGACATCACCGGCCTCAGCCAAGCGATCGTCAGCCAAATCGAACGCGGAATGGCCAACCCTTCCTTCACCACGTTGGCCCAGCTGGCCCACGGCCTGGACATCCCCGTAGGGAGATTCTTCATCGGCCAGGACGAATCAAAGTCCCCCGTGGTCCGCAGATCCGATCGACGCAACCTCAAGAACGTCACCCGCGAGTCCGTGGGTGAAGCAGTGCATGAGCTGCTCACCCCGAACCGCGATGGAAGCATCGAAGCCCAGTGGATCAGCACGCCCCCAGGGCATGACACAAGCGACACCCCCTTTACCCACAGCGGTGAAGAGTTCTGCTACATCATCTCCGGCCGTAAGGACGTCTACCTCGACGGCGTCTGCTACAGCCTTGAAGAGGGCGACTCCATCACCTACTCCTCAGAGATCCCGCACTGGTACAAGAACAGCTACGAAGAGGTATGCGTAGCCATCTGGGTCAACGCACCACACGCGTGGTAACCCTGCCGCCCTCATACGGCGCCAGCGTTTTCCCTTAACTGTCCGGACACGAAACCGTGGCCGCTGACAATCCTTGCCACTTTCGCATCAAACGCCTCCTTCAACAGGCGTTCCTGCGTCATACCCTCCCACGCCCTCCGGGGCGTCAGCGTAAGGACATTTCCATGCTCCACACCACCACGACGGACAACGTAGTCCCGTCACCAAACACCAGTCACCCATCCCCCCAAAAGAACACCAAATTCACCCCCGAAGTCCGTAAGGGCTTGCTCGGACTTGGCTTGGGCAACGCCTTGGAATGGTACGACTGGATGGTCTTCGGCCTCCTGTCCGCCTTCATCGGCCCCAATTTCTTCCCCAACACCGATCCGCTCTCGGCGACGCTGAACGCCTTGGCAGTGTTCGCCGTCGGATTCGCGTTCCGCCCCTTGGGTGGCATCCTTCTCGGAACCCTGGCGGACCGCATCGGCCGACGCCGCGTGATGCTGCTGTCCATCATGCTGATGGCCGGCACCACCTTGGTCATCGCCGTCACGCCTAGCTATGAAACGATCGGTCCCGCAGCGGGCATCATCCTGGTGGTATGCCGCATCCTGCAAGGTATCTCCACCGGCATCGAAGCGCCGCTGTCCACCTCGCACGCGGTGGAACTGGCACCTGTTGGCCGCGAGGGCTACGTGGCGGGCATCATGTCGTTCTACGTCAACATCGGGATCCTGCTCGCCTCGCTCATCAGCTTCCTGTGCAGCCTGGTCCTTGGCGGCGCAGCAATGGCCGAATGGGGCTGGCGCGTACCCTTCATCATCGGCGCACTGTTCGGCTTCGTGGTGCTCTACCTCCGCCGCTCACTGCCCGAAACCCTCAAGGCCGAGGAAATGGCCACCAACACTCCCCGGGCTGTGTGGTCCGGAGTACGCAAGCATTGGCTGTCCGTCCTTGCCATCATCTTCGTGGTGGGCGCGGCACAAGCCTACAACTACGCCTGGAACGTGGGACTCCCCAGCGCAGCACGCAGCGGCTTCAAGGAAGACCCCACCGCCGTCTTCGCCCTGACAACCATCCTTGGCGTCATCCTGGTGGTGGGCAGCTGGATCATCGGCAAGCTGGCGGACGGCAAGGCGATGTCCAAGTGGTTCCTGGTCACCCGTATTCTGGCCATCCCGTCAGTGTTCCTCATGCTGTTGTACGTCCAGCCGGGCATTGGCGGCTTCGCAGCCGTCCTCCTGGGCGGCTCGATCGTCCTGGTACTGAACATGACCCTCTACAACGTGGTCAGCTCGTCCCTGATGCCCAAGAACATCCGAGGCACAGGTGTGGCCCTGGGTTACGGCGTCGGTGTGGCGCTCTTCGGCGGTACAGCCTCCTACCTCCTGGTCTGGCTCCAATCGCTGAACCTCACCTGGGTTTTCCCGGTCTACGTAGCCATCCTCTCCATCCTCAGCATCGTTTTCTATCTCGCGGCCCGCCGTTCCAACGGCATCTTCGTCGGAAAGTAAGGACTCACCATGAACTCGCTTGAACTCAGCACTACGACGGCGGACCTCACCGCCCCGGTCATCTCACGTTCCGACGTCCTGGTAGTTGGCGGTGGTCCCGCAGGCGTGGCCGCCGCAGTTACCGCCGCCCGCTCCGGGGCCAAGGTCACGCTGCTGGAACGCTACTCGTCCCTGGGTGGCCTGGCCTCCGGCGGCATGGTCCTGGTGCTGGACGACATGATCAACGGCCAGGAAATCACCGTCACCGGCATCGTCTCCGAGTACGTGGAACGGCTGCAGAAGCTGGGCCTGGCCATCGTTCCGCCAGCCGATGACCGCAAGACCTCCGAGGAACTCTGGAACAAGTGGGGCCGCTACGGCACCTTCGACTTCCATTCCCACACCAACCCCAAGCCCATCTGCTACGCAGCGGCCTTCGACCCCGATGGCTGGAAGCGCGTCTCCAACGACCTCGTCCGCGAGGCCGGCGTGGACCTTCGCCTGCACTCCTGGTTCTCCCGTCCCATCGTGGACAACGGCGTGATCAAGGGTGTCATCTGCGAAACCAAGCTTGGCCCGCAAGCCTTCATGGCCGACGTCGTGATTGACACAACCGGCGACATCGACGTCGCTTCCCGTGCCGGCGCCAGCTACGCCAAGGACAACTACCTCACCACCTTGGTCTTCCGCCTCGGCAACGTGGACACCAATGCCGCAGAAGCTTTTGAACAGGCCAACCCGAAGGAAGCCCGCGCCATCAACCGCAAGATCAAGCGCCTCCTCGGCGGCGCGTGGGAACTGTGGTGGCTCAAGACTCCCATTGATGGCGTGGTCTGGTGCAACGCCCCGCACATGTCAGGCTTCGACGGCGTGGACCCTGCAGACATGACCGCGGCCGAGTTTGCAGCCCGGGACCGTATCTCCGAGGCCGTGGACTACGTCCGGGCTCACCTCCCCGGTTTTCAAAACTGCTACATGCTGGACGTCGCCTCCCAGATGGGTGTCCGCCAGACCCGGCTCCTGCAAGGCGAGTACGTCATGACCAAGGACGACGTCACGCAACGCCGCCACTTCGCTGACACCGTGGCCCGCGGCCGCGACTACTATTACCCGTACCGCTCGCTGCTGCCCAAGGAAGTGGACCAGCTCCTGGTGGCCGGCCGGCACTACTCCGCCACACCGGAAGCCCAGAAGATGTCCCGCGAGATCCCGCCCTGCATGGCCATGGGCCAGGCCGTCGGCGTCGCCGCAGCCCTCGCCGTGGAGAACAACCTCCTGGTCCGCGACGTCTCCGCGCTGGACATCCAGCAGGGCATGCGCCGCCACGGTGCAGACCCGGGCGACGTCCCGTCGTCGAACGCCACTGTAGACGCAACCACAGCGGTGCCGGCATGAGCACTGTGACTTTGGAACAGGCAGAAGGCACGACGGCGGCACTCACCGCAGCTGCCCCGGCCACTACCCCGCTCCCGCTGGACGGCATCAAGATCGTGGACTTCACCCAGGTGTTCATGGGCCCGTCCTGCACGCAACTGCTGGGCGATTACGGCGCGGACATCATCAAGGTTGAACGCCCCGGCGCCGGTGACATCTCGCGCAACTCCTTCCCGGACCAGGATGGCCAGGACAACCCGATCTTCCTGTCCATCAACCGGAACAAGCGCAGCGTCTCCGTCGACACCCGCACCGAAGAAGGCCGCGAGGTGCTGCACCGGCTGTTGGCCGATGCAGACGTCGTGGTCAGTAACTTCCGCTCCGGTGTCATGGAGCGCATGGGCTTCGGGTACGAAGAGCTCAAGGCCACGAACCCGGGGATCATCTGGGCATCGGGCACCGGCTTCGGCCCGGACGGTCCCTACTCCCATAAGGGTGGCCAGGACGCGATCGCCCAGGCGTACTCGGGTGTGATGTGGCGGCGGGAGTCCGAGGACACCAAGCCCTCCATCTACCCCACCACCCTGTGCGACTACATCACGGGCATGCACCTCATGCAGGGCATCCTGCTGGCGTTGCGCACCCGGGAAACCTCCGGCTCGGGCCAAAAAGTGGAGGTGACCATGTACGACTCCATGCTGCACCTGCAGATGCAAGAGGCGTGCATGCAGCTCAACCGCGGTTACGAGGTCAACTGGGGTGCCATGCCACTGAGCGGTGTGTTCGAAACCACGGACGGTGCCGTGTGCATGGTGGGCGGCTTCACCCCGGACCCGTTGGCCCGCATTTCGGATGCCCTGGGACTGGACGAGGACCTGACGCAGCGACCGGAGTTTTCCAGCTTGGAACAGCAATTCAAGAACAAGCCGGCGTTGCAGGCAATCTTCCGGGAGCACATCGCAACCAATTCCACCGAGTACTGGACCCACCGGCTTGAGGAGCAGGGACTACTCAACGCACCTGTTCACACGCTGGAGCAGGCGCTGGCGGACGCGCAGACGGAGGCCAACGGAATGATCGTGGAGGCGGAACACTCCGCGGTGGGCACGGTGCGTATGTTGAACGCGCCCATCCGGCTTTCTGCAACACCTCCCACCATCCGTCGTGCTGCGCCGCGCCTCGGCGAGCACAACGTGGAGGTGCTGCTGGAAAACGGCTTCGATGAGGAAACCATCGAGCGCCTGCAGCAGTTGGGGGTCCTGCGATGACGGCTTCCGTACAAGAGCGCGTTGACACCGTCACCCTCAGCATCGAGAGTCACGTGGCCACGGTAGTCATAGATCGCCAGCACGTGCTCAACGCCGTGGACGCCACCGCCCAGGCCCGGCTCAACGAGATCTGGACCCAGCTGGAGAACGATCCCACAGTACGCGTCGTGGTGATTACAGGTGCCGGTTCACGGGCGTTCTCCGTTGGCGCAGACATGTCCGCCTCAGCCGTGGATAAGACCGGACTGGAGTACTGGGCCGGTTTGGATCCCAACGGATTCGGTGGCCTAAGCCTACGCACCACCCTCGACATCCCAGTGATAGCCCGCGTCAACGGCTACGCCCTGGGCGGCGGGATGGAGATGGTGCTCGGCGCAGACATCGTGGTGGCGGCCGATACCGCGAAGTTCGGCTTGACCGAACCCCGTGTTGGGCGGTTGGCGCTCGACGGCGGCATCCATCAGCTGGTGCGGCGGATCCCCCACACGCAGGCCATGGGCATGCTGTTGACCGGCCGTAAAGCGGACGCCGCGGAAATGCAGTCCATGGGACTCGTCAACGAGGTAGTTCCCGCCGAAGGGCTCGACGCCGCCGTGCAGCGATGGGTGGACCAGATCCTTGCCTGCGCACCCACCTCGGTCCGTGCCGTCAAGCAAATGGTCACGCAGACGACCCACCTCACTGCCAAGGAAGCGCGAGGGCTTCGTCTGCCGGCCCTCATGGCGGCGTTGGACAGCGACGACTCTACTGAAGGCGTCCGGGCCTTCCAGGAGAAGCGCCCGCCGGTCTGGCCTGGCCGCTGATGCAGGACACCAACTCAAACGAACAGAAGGAGATACCGATGCAGCCAACAGTTGCGCGTGAATCCTTGCCAGCAGGTGTGTGGGGCGTTGTTGCCACACCGTTCCAGGGCAGCACGCTGGACGTGGACACGGATAGCTTGGCCGAGCTTGTGGAGCACTACGAGTCCATTGGTGCTACCGGGCTCACCGTCCTTGGCGTCTTTGGGGAAGCCGCAGCACTGACCGTCGAGGAACGCAGTCAGGTACTGGAAACCGTGGTGGAATGCACGTCGCTTCCGCTCGTTGTGGGAGTGACCGCCTTGGCCACCCGCCCCGCTATTCAGGAAGTGCTCGCTGCCCAGGACGTGGCCGGACCCCGGCTTGCGGCCGTAATGGTGCAGGCCAACTCCGCCACGCCCCAAACTGTGATCGCCCACTTGGACGCCATCCACCGCGCTACGGGAGCAAAAGTAGTCCTGCAGGACTATCCTCTGGCCAGCGGCGTCAGCATCCCCACCAAGGCACTGGTCTCCGTGGTCTCGGCTTGCGACTACGTCATTGCCGTCAAGGCCGAAGCGCCGCCCACTAGCGTGGCGATCGCGGAGCTGAGTCCCGCCGTCGACGTTTCTGTTTTTGGCGGTCTGGGCGGGCAGGGACTGCTGGACGAACTCATGGCCGGCGCGGCGGGTGCCATGACCGGTTTCTCGTACCCCGAAGCCCTCATTGCCTGTGTCCGGGCATGGCACCAGGACGGTTACGAGGCTGCCCATCGCGAGCTGCTGCCATACCTGCCGCTCATCAATTTCGAACAGCAGGCCAAGGTGGCGTTAGCCATCCGCAAGGAGTGCCTGCGAGAGCGCGGCCTCATCAAGGCTTCCGGGGTCCGTTCGCCGGCCGCGGCGTTCCCCGAAAGCCTGCGGACCGGCATGGCAACACACCTTCGCGAAGCTGCTGCGGCGCTGGAAGCCGCGAAAACAACTGTAGGGAGCTTCTAATGGACCTCGGAATCGCCGGCAAGACCGCCTTGATTGCTGCATCCACCGGTGGGCTGGGCTTGGCCGTTGCCCGGGCTCTGGCCGCAGAGGGTGTACGGGTGGCGATCATTGGCCGCCGCAGGGACCGGGCCAAGGAGATCGTCGAAGAACTGCACGCTGCGTACGGAATAGGCTCACTGGGCTCTACAGGTTTTGACGCGTTGGCCATAGAGGCCGACCTCACCACCCCGGAGGGCATCGAATCCGCCGTCCAACAAACCGTCGCCGACCTCGGACCAATCGACATTCTGGTACTCAACGGGCCGGGTCCCAAGCCGGGGGCCGCTGCGACGCTAAGTACCGACGATATCGCTGCGGCGTTCGATCTGCTGGTCAAGCCGCACCACGCCCTGGTCAAGCACATCCTTCCCGGCATGCGGGAACGGCGTTGGGGCCGCATCCTGGCCATCGGGTCCAGCGGAGTGTCGGCACCCTTACCCAATCTCGCAGTATCCAACACCGGACGCGCCGCACTTGCCGGGTACCTCAAGACACTCGCAGCTGAAGTCGCCCTGGACGAGGTGACCGTGAACTTGCTGCTGCCCGGCAGGATCGCCACGGACCGCGTGACGCAGCTTGACCAAGCCGCCGCCAAACGACGCGGCACCACGCTGGAAGACATTCAGCTCGAGTCGCGCAAGACCATCCCCGCCCGCCGCTATGGGGAACCCGCCGAGTTCGGTGCGGCTGCCGCCTTCCTGTGCAGCGCGCCGGCGTCGTACATCACCGGAGTCGCGCTCAGGTGCGACGGCGGCCTGATCCGCAGCCTCTAAACGCCACTACTTTCAAAGGAAACGCCATGACGTCCACAGCCCTGGAAACCACCATCACCAACGACGCCGAAACAAGCACCGCACAACACCTCATTAACGGCCAGTGGCTGGGCGAAGCCGACACCCAGCGGATGAACCCGGCCAGGCCGGGGGAACTCGCAGCCCTCTCCCCCAGCGGCACAGCCGAGGACGTTGATACGGCCATCACAGCAGCCGCAGCAGCCCAGTCTTCATGGGCCGGAATGCCCGCACCGTCGCGGGGCGCCATTCTCATCGCTGCCGGGAACCTGCTGATCGAGCGGCAGGCCGCCATCGCCGAGGACTTGGTCCGCGAAGAAGGCAAGACACTCGCCGAAGCCAAGGGCGAAGTGAAACGTGCCTCGGACGTCCTTCGTTTCTTCGGCTCTCTCGGTTGGGCAGCCACCGGTGAGGTACTGCCCAGCGGCCTGCCGGACACCACCATCACCACCCGCCGCGAACCGCTGGGCGTCATTGGGCTCATCACTCCGTGGAACTTCCCCATCGCCATCCCGGCATGGAAGACCGCCCCGGCGCTGATTAGCGGCAACACCGTTGTCATCAAGCCCGCTGAACTCACACCATTGTCCGCAAACCACCTGGCCCGTGCCCTGCAGGACGCGGGACTGCCCGCAGGCGTATTCAACGTGGTGCATGGCAAAGGCCGTGTAGTAGGAGATGCGCTGGCCAGGGATCCGCGCATCGCTGGCATGTCGTTCACAGGCTCCACCAATGTGGGCCTCGGGCTGCAGGAGATCCTGAACGCCCGCCGAGCCCGGGTCCAGCTGGAAATGGGCGGCAAAAACGGCGTCCTGGTGCTGGACGACGCAGATGCCCGCAAAGCCGCTCAGGTAGTAGCTGCTGGTGCGTTTGGCCTGACCGGACAGGCCTGCACCGCAACCTCACGCGTTTACGTGACACCGGGGATCCGCGCTGCGTTCACAGAGGCCTTGATCGAGGAGGCCGCTGCGTACACCACTGGTGATGGCTTGGGAAGCGGCACGCGAATGGGCGCTGTGGTGAGCAGGCAACAATTCGGGCAGGACCAAGCCGCGGTGCGCTCCGCCGTCGAACGCGGTGCCACCCTCCTTCACGGCAGCTACGACGGCGACCCGAACGGTCCACTATTCTTCCCTGCCGCGATCCTCACGGACCTACCAATGGACGACGCAGCGGTAACAGAGGAGATCTTTGGGCCGGTGGTCACGGTTCTTGAAGTGGCCGATTACGAAGCCGGATTGAATGCCATCAACGACTCCCGCTACGGCCTGACCGCCGGCATCTGCACGGACTCGTTGGCCCTCGCTACGGACTTCGCTGCCCGGGCGCAGGCGGGCGTGATCAAGGTAAACCGCCCCACCGCAGGCTTGGACCTCAACGTTCCCTTCGGTGGCGTGAAGGATTCATCCACCAACACCTTCCGCGAGCAAGGCAGGTCCGCCCTGGACTTCTACACGTGGGGCAAAACCGTTTACACGGGCGTGTAGCGGGCCATGAGCTACGTGATCGCCCAGCCTTGCGTGGATGTGAAAGACAAGGCCTGCATTGACGAGTGCCCGGTGGATTGTATCTACGAGGGCGATCGCTCGCTCTATATCCACCCGTCCGAATGTGTGGACTGCGGCGCGTGCGATCCCGTGTGTCCCGTTGAAGCTATCTACTTCGCGGACGATGTCCCGGACGAATGGGCCGATTACGTCAGGGCCAACGTTGAGTTTTTCGAGGAACTGGGCTCGCCGCAAGGTGCGGGCGGGTTGGGCAATCAGGGCCGCGATCACCCAGTGATCGCGGCCCAGCCTCTGCGCGTCGGCTAACCCAAGTAGGTCGCAGTAGTGCGCGTTATGAGGGCTCATAACGCGCTTAACTGCGACCCAGTTGGGCTTGTTTAGTTGTTGCTTGAGGGAGCCAGCCGGTAACCAACCCCGCGCACCGTCTCAAGCCAGCGTGGTGCCTGGATGCTATCGCCGAGCTTCTTGCGCAGATTTCCCATATGTACCTCAACGGCACGCTCATCTGCGTCGCTGACGTAACTGCCGACGTCGTATGGTTCGTTGCGTAGGCGACGCGCGAGGTCTGCCTTGGTCCGCACTATCCGTCCGGTCTCCAGCAATGCAAGCAGGAGGTCGAACTCCGTGCGGGTCAGCTTGAGCTCTTTGCCGTTCAGGACCGCGGTGCGGGAACCGGCAGAAACTGCCAGCCCGTTGTGGCTCACTTCGGGATCCGTTTCTTCCGGCACGCTCTTGGATTCCGACGACGCGCGGGGGCGTCGCATCATCGCTTCAACACGGGCGCGCAGTTCCCGGGGACGGAAAGGCTTGGTGAGGTAGTCGTCGCCGCCGGCTTCCAAACCCATGAGGGTGTCCAGTTCTTCGGCGCGTGCCGTCAACATAATGATGTAGGCGTCCGAGGATTTCCGGATCTGGCGAGCTACTTCAAAACCATCAATATCGGGGAGGCCGAGATCCAACGTAATAACGTCCGGATTCAGCTCGCGGGCCGATGTCACACCTGCGGATCCCGTGGACGCGACATGTACATCAAATCCCGCCTGGGATAGAACTACGCGTACCAATTCGCGGATATCCTGGTCATCTTCAATGACCAGCCCCACACGTGCTTCACTCATCGCTGCCCCTCAGCCCCTTCGATAACCTCAGAAGTATATCCATTATGGTTAGGCTGATCTCATGAACCGACTTTCTTCCGCATCTCTGGTGGATATGCCATGACCCACCCTTCAACTTGGGATATTGGTGACAAGAAGAAATTGTTGGTTTTCAGGCGCTCTTTCCATGAACATACCCTGCGTATGCGCGTTGTCCTTAGCCAACTGCCGTTGTCTGTGTGTGTCTGTATTTCAGCCATACTGGTTTGGCTGTATTTCCCCGCCACACTTGAGAATCCGCTGTTCCTCATTTTCCTGCTGAGCCAAGCACTCCTGCTGGCGCTGTGCATGATTGTGCCGTGGCACCGGCTCCCTTTCGCCAGCTTCCTCACCATCCCCATCCTGGACATGGTCTCCATCGGCTTCGCCAGGGAAGGCGCGATGGAATCCATCACCGGCCTCAGTGTCCTGGTGGTACTCCCGGTCATCTGGCTGTGCGCTTCAGGGTTGTACCCGAAGCTCGCCATTGTCATGTCCTTCCTGGGACCGTTGGGGATTGTCTGGGTGCCCCTGTTCGTGCGCGGAACCTTCAGTGAACAGGACTTCACCAAGCCGCTCCTGTTCCCTATCCTCATGCTGGGCATCGGAGTTTCCGTCAGTGTCCTGACGCTGAGCATGGTGCGCCAGCAGCGCGCCCTGGAAGAGAAGGACGAGGCACTCAAGGAAGCACTGAGCGTCAGTACCAAACAGGAACGGCTCCTCAACACCGTCATGGAAGCGCTGCCTCTTGGCGTGGTAGCTGTGGATGGCGATGGGCACGACATCCTCATGAACCGCCGCCAACGCCAAACTCATGCCCTGGCAACTCCCCCGGACAACGACGACCCCAACGAATCCCAGTTGCTGATCTTCGACACGGACAGGACAACGCCGCTGGCTGCGGACCGGCGACCGGTGCGTCGTGCTGTCTTGGGTGAAAGGTTCACGGACCAGTTGGTGTGGTTGGGCTCCGGAAAGGAACAACGAGCCTTCACCGCGAGTGCACGCCCCATGGTGGACGACGCAGGGAAATTCGCCGGTTCCGTGGTGGTGTTCAGCGACGTCACGGACCTGGTGAACGCGCTGGCCGCCAAGGACGACTTCGTTGCTAATGTCTCCCACGAATTCCGTACCCCGTTGACGTCCATCCTTGGTTACGTCGAGCTCATCCTGGATGAGCCGGACACCCTCGATGCCCGAGCCCGCAAACAACTCGACATTGTCAGGCGCAATGCAGAGCGGCTATTGACGCTCGTCTCGGACCTGCTGGCCGTGCGCTCAGGCCAGATCGTCATACAGCCGCACTCAGTGGACGTGGTGGAGTTGGTGCGTGGCAGCGTCACCTCAGCAGAACCACGCGCGGCCAAGGCCGGAATCCGACTGTCGATGGACCTCCCGGATGCGCTGGAAGCCCATGTTGACTCATCACGGATTGCGCAGGTGCTGGACAATCTGGTGTCCAACGCAATCAAGTACTCCCCCGACGGCGGGGATGTGGAAGTAGCTGCCTGGGAGGAGCAGGACTTTGTTTTCTGCCGGGTCACTGACACCGGGATGGGTATGAACGAACAGGAGCAGGCCGAGGCTTTCACCAAATTCTTCCGCGCCGGCAGGGTACGCAAGAGTGCCATCCCCGGTGTCGGACTGGGGTTGCCCATCAGCAAAGCCATTGTTGAAGCCCACGGCGGGACCATCACACTGGAGAGTGTCCCCGGCCAGGGCACCACTTTTACGGTGAAGATGCCGTCCTGACCGTCAGTGTTTTACTGCCGCTACGCCCTTCCCTGCATGCTCTGCATCCCGACGGCGGCCGAAGAGGAAGTAGCTGACGGGCCCAAAGAAGTTGATGAAGGAGACCGCCCGCCAGATGGCCTTCTTGCCGCGGATCTGATCGTCCGGGGTCTTGCCGATGCTTCGCTGCGCAGCACCTAGCAGGGCCAGATTCAGCGCTCCACTGACCAACAGCATGATCCGTTGGCCTTTGGTCATATCGCGCCACGATTTCTTGCGGGCCATGATGCCTCCATCCGTGAAGATTTACTTATCAGGCTAGTCCGACGCCGACCGGCCCGCCACAGCTTGGCGTACTACTTCGCCCCACGATTGCTCGGCCAGGTCAGCTACGGCGGCCAGGATTTCCGACGGCGGCAGGGACAGGTCCAGTGGGTACTCCACGATGTCGATGTCCGTGTTGAGAATGCGGCGGAGCTTCATTTCCCCCGCCCCCGCGTAGACGAGCCAAGCGGTGGGGACCCTGAGGGCAGTGCAGTACGCCAGCAACTGGTAGTGGTCTGCGCTCAGGGAGGCACCGGCGTCGGAGGCTGCTTGGTATTTGGAGTCGTAGACCACCACAGGGCGGCCGCCCAGGAAGTGGACGGCGTCGGGACGTACCGTCAGGCGATCGGTGTCCCTGACGGCTTCATTGAGCAAGGCACCGTACTGGAGGCGCATCTCCCCCGGGTGCGCGCTCATGGCGGACCTCAGGGCAGTACCCACGAATTCTTCAAACACCTGGCCCATGTCCACCACGAATGACGCGGTTTGCTGCTTGCCCTCGCCCGCCTCGGCGGAAGCGTTCCGAAGAATTACCTCGGACAGACGCAGCACGGCGTGATACCTGAGGTTCATCCTGCTGGCGCGCCACGGCGGCAGCGGCGCTCCGGACTGAAGCCGGGTAACGGCGTCGAGCTTTCCCTTAAGTTGCCGCAAGCGGCTCAAGACATCCGGCCGCACCCCGGGAACCTTTCCCATGCGCTCCAAGGCCGCACGGAGGATGCGGTTCTCCGCGATGTCCTCCGTGAATTCGTCGTAGGAGACCTCCAGCGGCACCATCATTCCAGGGCGTCGGGAAATCTGGTCTGAGATACGGATGCGGCCCTTGACGGTGCGCAGGGATTCTTCCACGGTCAGATAGCCCTGCAGTACGCCACGGCTCAGGGCTTTATCTGCCAGCTGAGCGAGCGATTCGGCCAGCGCGCTCCACAAATCCGGGTGCTCCACGGCCTCCACGGAATGGTCGCGGAAGCCTTGGTCCCCGGCGTAACTGAGCAGGAAAAGAAGCCGGCTGAGGCCAAGCCGATCCTTGGGACGGACTTCCAGCTGCACTGAGGCGGTCCGGACTGAACCCACCTTGCCAACGGGCTCAATCCTGTAAAGGCCCATGCCCATGGGCGACGCCTTGGCCAGGCCGCTGGTGTTGATGAACGCAGCCGAACTGGGATCGAGTTTGTCCACCACACCACGGGAGAGCTCGTCCATGACGATATGCCGCGGCCCGGAAATGACCCGCCCGGCAGAGGCAGGCGCCCTGCCGGCAGAAGCAGGCACCCGGCCCGGCCTGGGCGGGATGGCTTTAGCGGGCTGCAAGACGTCCCAGCAACTGGTCCAGGCCGAAGCGTTCCTCCAGCTGCGCCCGGTTCAGCTGCCCGTGGTAGTGCTCCTCCAGCAACGGCATGAGCTCGTACTTCCAGATACGACGGAGTCCCGTGGGGTTCTGCGCGGCATTCTTCATGAAGTATGACGGCCCGATCATCAGGTCCCGGTCCCAATCGTCGATCGCGTCATTGAGCGCGTCCAGCAGGTCCGCGTTGAGGGTCTCCAGCCCGCGGGCTTCGAGGAAGCGACGCAGGGTGCCGCGAATCGGCTCCTCCTTGGGGTGCAGCTCGATAAACGCGAAACGACGGCGGATGGCGGCATCCATCATGGCAATGGAGCGGTCCGCAGTGTTCATGGTGCCGATGATGTAGAGGTTGTCCGGCAGGCTGAAGGGCTCGTTGGGGCTGTACTGCAGGTAAATGCGATCGTCCCGGTACTCCAGGAGGAAGTAGAGCTCACCGAAGACTTTGGCCAGGTTGGCGCGGTTCATTTCATCGATGATCAGGAAGTACGGTTTGTGCGCATTCTCAGCCTTGGCAGCTTCCTCCGCCAGTCGCCTCAACGGCCCGGCGACCAGTTTGAAGGACACCTGGCCATCGTCGGTTTTGTCCGGCCGGTAGCCCTCGAAGAAGTCCTCGTAGGCATACGAGGGGTGGAACTGCACCAGCTTCACGCGTTCGTCGGTGTGGTCACCGGCCAGCTCGGCGGCGAGGTGCTTGGCCAGGTAGGTCTTACCGGTTCCCGGAGGACCGTAAAGGACCAGTTGGCGGTTCTCTTCAAGCAGTTCCGCGATCTCCTTGAGCGGTTCGAGGTCCATGTGCAGGGACGCCGCGAACTCTTCTGTCAGGGGCCGGAAACCTTGCTGGACAACCTCGACGACGGTGGTGGGCGGAGCTTCGTCCTCACCATCGGTTTCGGCCTCCACAGGGAGTAGTTCCTGCAGGGCTTGGATCACCCTGGTGACGTCCACGATGATGCCCGGCGTGGACAGCTGCCGCTGGGCATGACGTGGAAGCTCGGGGATGGCGTAGCTGTCCTCGAACCAGCGGACCTTGCGGCGGATACGGCGGTTGTCCTCGTGGTGTTCAGGTTCACCAAGAACCACACCAACGCGCACTCGGCCGGCATGCTGGTACAGCGTGAGGTCGCCCGGCTTCATGACTGTCAGGAAGGCGAAAACAGCCGTCTTGGTGTCTTCTCGTTCCACGTAGCCCAAGTGCTTGTAGTCCTCGTCCACGGCATGCTGGACCACGCCAGCCGTCACGCCCGCCGTGAGGGTACGCAGGTGCTCCACGTCCAGAGTGGCCTTTTCCTCGGCAACCCAGCTGGCCAAGAGGTCACCGTTGTCATGATGGGTGCGCAGGAGCCAGGACCGACGGCCCGGATCTCCCACCTTGCGCCACTGACTCACCAGTTGGCGGGAATACCAGTCGATGCGCTGCCCGGCCTGCTCGTCCAAGTGGAGGCGAATGCGGTGAATGTCCGCAGTGATGTCCTCGTCCGTGTCACCTTTGGCACCGCCGACGAGTGAAGCGAAGGCGTCCCGGATCTCCTGGCGTTCAACATCGGCCACCACGGGCTCAAAGTAGCTCGGCCACACCAGGTACTCGATGCTGCGGCGAAGGGCGGGCTGATCCTCGGGCGTCGCTGCGGCTAGTTCGTGGAACTTCAATGGGTCAGCAAGGGCTTGGTTGATGGTGGCCGTACTTTGGCTGTCCACGTGGGCCACGAAACGGCACAGCCACTTCAAGTGATCCCAAATGGTCCAGTTGAACTCGGCAGTACGGTCGCGGATAACACCGTGGTCCGTCATCCCCTCGTAAAGTTCTTCCGGCAGCTCGATGGGCGGCTCAACCCATGACGCCGCTTCGGCGACGCGTGCCCTCTTCACCCTGAGGGACTTGACCTCGTGCGCGAGCGGCAGGGATTGCAGGAACAGCAGTTCCACGGCCAGCAGTTTGGCCTCCCGGGACGCACCTTCCAGGTTCTGCCGCAGGTTGGTCATCATGGGGGCTTTTGAGTCCTCAACCCCGCGTTCGAGCCTTTCGAGAAGCTCGCCCGCAGCATCCGCGGTCCACGTCAACGTCCGGCCGTCCAGCGCGGAAGGTCTCCCGTGAAGCGCCGGACCGAGCACATACCAGGCTGCGTCCTCGATCTCCTTGGAGACTCCGGGGGCACGGTCAATGGCAGTTTTTACGGAGGGAATCACCATGCCAACTTACCTTGTTTGGCTTATCCAAGCATCTGGATATCCACAGGCTTACCGTTCCACCCGCGTGGCCTGCGTCGGCGCGCCGCTAGCTTCCGTCGCGGAGGTCCGCCGGAGGTTCTTCCGTCAATTCGATGGTGTCAAAACGCGCCTCGCAGCTCTCCCCCAGTGGGGCTTGCGACATGAACCCGACGTGCACAGGTTTCTCCGTATCCAACCTGAACAGCCGGACAAAGGACCACTCCCGGCCATCCGGTGACGAGTGGAAAGCCCACGCTGGACCTACTCTGCTGACGCGCAAGTAAACCCACGGAGCGGTCACCACAGGCCCGTTGGAATCGTCGGAATAGCTGTTGGTCACCACGCTGACCACCATGGCTTCCCCTTGCGGAGAATACTCGAAGCAGAGCTTGGCCCAGTGCTCACTGTCCGCCCACAGGGTCAGCACACCGGCGTCGAAGGTTGTCCGTGGTGAGGCCACCATAACCCTGGCCGACAACGAGAACGCCGCCGGAGCCCTGAACCCCAGCGCTGTGGCGCCGTGCTGCGGTTCTCCCCCGAGGGAGTCGTTGGTCCAGTCAACCCCGGGCGCGGCTGTGAGCGTCAGCGTCCCCTCGGTCTCGTCATAGCTGGCGTGACCAGCGGACGACGTCCACTCCAAGGGCGGGAGTCCAGCTATTTCGGGGATCAATTCGGTGCTCCTCTGTGTCCTGAAAAAATGGTCAAGAACACGCTTTCAGAGATTGCCGGAGATGTGCGGGAGGCCACACCCGGGCGCCACCAGAAAAGTTCTTTAGTGCATCCCGAACTGATAGCTGAACGGAACAGGCTCGCCCGGACAAACCTCTTCCCACAGTGCGGCGATGGCGTCCTCCCCCTCGCGGAGGTCCGGAATCTCAACGCCCGCGCGAAGGATGGCGGCCGCCTCTCCGGGGTTTCCCGTCCGCGCAAGCGCAAGCGCCCTCAGGAATCTCAAACGTCCGACGGCGGCGGCCTCCTTGGGTGCCGTTTCCGCAAGTTCCAGCGCCATGGCCGGGTCACCGTGGCGGTTGCTGAGCGTTACGGCTTCGGTGAGCAAAGCTAGGTTTGAAGGGTCAAGCTTTACGCCGTTCCGAAGCTCAGCCAGACCCTGCATTTCCTGTCCCTCTGCAAGCAGTGCCAAGCCCAAACCACGGTGCGCGAGCGCCTTGGTACCGAGCGTCACATCGCGGGCCGCCAGTACCTTGCGATACAGCGCCTTCGCCCCACCCAGGTCCTGTCGTGCATGCTTCATGGTGGCCAAATGAAGCTGTGCCTCCGGACTGTCCTGCCCTGCCAGCAAGTCTTCCCAATCCGCCCCCGCAACGAAACTGGGGGCGCCGTCGAACGCTTTTCCATGCAGCAGCCCAAACCACGGTTCCTGCTCGGCCGTGACGCTCTCCTCCCCGAAAGGTGTCCCGCTTTCATCAATCCAGGCCATGCCTGCCCTGTCGCGCCGGGCACGCTCCACAACGCCCCAACCGCTTCCGTGCAGCAGCATTTTCGACGGCGGGATGTCGGCATTGCTGATGGCCGCGGGAAGCATTGCCTCAAGTTCCTCATGGGGCAGGAGTTGTTCCAACCGTTCGCTGGCGTGGGCCACAGCAGCATCCCAATCGGCACCGTGCGAGGTCTGCGGCTCAAGGTGCCCGTTCCCGTACGCTTCAACCCATGCCCACTCGGCGCCGGCCGGCATCACCAGGTGCTCAAACTGCGTCTGCGCCAGACCCGCCTGGATCTCGGCGTACGGTCCTGCCCCCCGGGCTCAACCATTCCTGCCAGCGTTTGCCGCCTTGTCCTTGGCCCCACACGAAGAGCTTCTTTCCCCTCAGGAGGCCGGTGGACAGCATCGCCAGCCCGTCGCCGTCGTCGTCCGCTGCCACAACCCAGCGCCGCTCGGAAGGATCGATGTCGAAGAAAAAGTCCGCCGCGTGCGGGCTGTTGACCAGCCATGTGCCGTCATACCCTTCGTGGTCAGTGGGCCGGACCCGGGTGATGTCGGTGGCGTAGTCACTGCCGAAAGCCTCGTCCGCCGGAGCGATGACCCGAGTGCCATCCGTTTCCGGGATGGCTGCGTTGCTCCACCAATACATGGGGACATCGTGATCGTTCGGGTTCCGCAGCCTGACGGCGGCGAAGAGGACGTCCGAGTCCGCAGGCAACCAGATGTCCACCTGGAACACCACTTCCCGCAGCCGCTCGTACTCCCACAGGCGCAGGATGTGTTTGCCGTCCGGAGTGTGGACAATCGCGGTGTGCAGCGGATCGCAACTGGTGGGCGAATGACCGCGGGTACCGATATTCCATTCCAGCCCACCCGCAAACCACGCCTTGCGCAGCGCAATGTTGGCCAGTTGCGGGGCATCGTGGGTGTGCAGGAGCTGCTTGCCTGTGGCTTTGTCGAACAACTCCCAGATGCGGCCACCCAATGAAGGGACGACGGTCACCTTGAGTTTGCTGTTTTCAAGCACGACGGCGGGCAGTTCCTTGGGTGCCGCGTCGCGGCTGTAGCCGTCCTGCATGAGGTACGGGTAAACGTTGGGCACCACTCCGTAGCGGGCCGAGGTTTGGAGTTCCTCCGGCACGCCCTCGCCCACGGTGTAGGGCTGGTCCAGTTCGGCTGCCACCACCGGCAGGGGGTTCAATGGGCCGAGCTCAGCCATTGTCAGGGAAATAGTGGTGACGGTGAGGTTGGAGCTTGCGGTGATGGCCACGTCAGTATCCGATCGTGAGAAGGAGGCCGCGCTGCGGCTCAAGGGTGATGGCTTGGCCGGGCGCGTAGCTTGCGGCGGATTGGAACCCGGGGATGCCCGGGGCTACGACCTCCTGGGCGGCAGCGTCGTCGTCGAAAATCAACGTCACATCCTCAGTTTCACCGACCCATGACGCCAGCGCTACAACCATTCCGTGCTCTGTCACCCACGTGGTGGCCAGCACGTCCGGGTGGCTGGTCCGTACAGGTGCCTGAGGGTCCCAGAAGCCCTGCATCTGCCCGCTTTCCAGCCCGCTTGCGGCCCAGAACTCCCAGAGCGGGCGGTTGTCGACGGCGGGTGCCCGGCCTGTCATGCCGAACACCATGCCACGCCACGGGTTGCCACCGCCTTCCAGCATCTCGCCCATGAGTCCGAAGGGAATCCCGGACAGCTCCACCAGCCAATAGTCGGGGTCAGTGGTGTGGTAGTCGAAGTACTCCCCCAGCCAGAGCCGGTCCACATAGGGCAGGTGCTCCATGTACAGATTGGCTGAGGACGCGTATCCGTCATGGGCTGTGAACTGGTTGGCAGAATGAAGGTCAATTTCCGGCCCGTCCACACCTCTGGATTGGCAGGCCCTCTCAAGGACCTTGCGGACCCGCAGCATGGCATGCCGGTCGTAAGCAATGTCATCAAGGTAAATGCCGTCGATCCCGTCCTCGCCCTTGGCCAGTTCATGGAGGCTGCGAACGTAGAAGTTCTCCCACCGCGACTCACCCGTGGTCACCACGGCAATGTCGTCCACGTTGGGCGCGAACCACGCTGAGACGTAGCCGCTTCCCGCATGTTCCTGCAGCCAGATATGTCCCTCGCCCGGTCCATCACTGAAGATCTCCTGGTCCAGGTGCAGCAACGGCAACAACTCCGGACTGCGGAATGTGAGCTCGCGGACCGTATTGTACACCTTGGCCTTCAGACCCTGCCCATGACACTCGGCAACGTAGTTCCGAAGCGAGTCCCGGGTCAGCAGGGGATCATTGATGAACGGAGCCGGTGCCGTTGCGTGGTGGACGTTGACCACGGTGGCTCCCGCGGCCTTGATGTCGGCCGGATTTTCAGGAGCGTGAAAGTAGCGTTTCCCCAGGTGCTCAGTTGGTTCGATCGGCTTGAACGGTGTCAGCAACAGGCGGAAATCGAAGTCCACGGGTTCGCCGGCAATCAGTGTCCGCGCGCCACTGAAGGCGTTCAGCGTGACCATGCCGCCTGCCGTGTGCAGCTTAACCCCGCCTCGGACTATGGCGTCCCCGCTGCTTTGCTGTCGATTGGCCCACGACGTCGGCTCCACCAACGGCTTCTCCCGGTAGAAGTTGGTGTTGAGCGGCCGTTCATAGCTGCCATCGCGAAGGGCAAGCTGGATTCCGGCGTTCACACTTCCCAGCCACAGCGCGTCCTGGTTCTTCGCCGATACGTCCCACGCCCAGTCAAGAGATTCCGGTCGCCGCCCACCCGGGACACCCAAACCCATGGCCAGCGGAACCGCCGGCTCCCAAAACTCAAGCTGCAGCCCGACGTCGTTCACGTCCACAGTTCCCTCGGAACTGAGGTGCAACGAGTACGAAACGGCACCATCGGCGTCGAGAACGCCGTTCAGCTCCAGCGTCAGCGCTGACTTGCCCTCTTTTCGGCCCGTCCAGCTGCACCGCCACGACGTCCGCCCCGGGCCCTCCTCAGTGAAGATGAGCTGCCCATGCGTCCAATCGATTCCCTCGACGTCCAGCCGCATCGGGGCACTAAATAGCTCGACGGCGGGACCATCAGTTGCGGTGACGGCGGTGGTGAAGGTGGACGTCACCTGCGCCGGCAGTCCCGACTCCGCCAACCGCAGGGACCTGCCCAGAATCCCCAACGTCCTGCTCGATTCGTCCAACGTGATGGGCGTGAAGGGCCTAACGAGCTCAGCGTCCTGGGCCACCCGCGAATCCAGCCAAGCCAGGCGCCCCAGCAACCGCGGATCTCCGAAGCCGCCGTCGGGTTCTGTGTCCGCGTCTGCAGCCACATCAAGCGTGACCTCGACGTACTGCGCCACTTTGCCAGTGGCGCTTATACCGGTGGCGGTAATCCTCACCAACGCCTCCACGGTGGTTCCGGCAGCATTGCGCGGGACTGGCAGGATCACGTACAGCGCCTGCACCTGCCCGGCTCTCAAGGCAAGCGTCCTCTGCCATGGCCTGCCCAGACGGTCCACGCCATCAGTGTTGATGCAGTGTCCCCCGGACGGCGCTGTGACTTCGACCGTCACGGCTGCGAGGTCCTGCTGAGCGTACAACCCAAGCTGGACCACGTAGTCCTCCCCGGGCCGGGCATTGGCTGTGAATGTCGTCCCCGGCCCGTTGATCACCCAGTGTGCTGGAAGGTCGCCCTGCATGGAGATGGGGTGCAGGCGGTCCTCGGGAAACACCAGGAAGGCCTGGCCCCCGTAAGCCCGGTGGAACTTCTCCAGTTCGTCCATGCGGGCAGTGAAGTTCATCGGCGCGAAGGTGTCCCGCTCGCTGGCCGCCTCGTATCGCAGGACTGTGGCCTTTGGCAGCTCACGCTTCGCCGGAACCCACGCTGAACGCCCGACGGCGGCAGCCCAGGCGGGCTCTGCGGCCGGACGATGCGGGAGGTACTGCGCCTGGGGATAGTGGGGTTTGCCCAGCATGGCGTAGGGCAGGTAATAGACGAAATACATCCCCAAGCCATCGACCGCCTCGAAAATGATGCTTCCGGACTCCCGGCTGGCCTCTTCCACGAGCACGTTCCGGACCCTGGTGCCACTCTTTTCCGAGACGATGATGACGTCAACCGACGCCGGGTGGTGGTCCTGCCGTCGCCAAGGGATGACCACCCTGTGAGCACTGGCTGGTAAGTGGGTCTCTTGGGCCTCTTCCCCTACATGGACCACTTCCACCACGAACCGGTGGTTTCCGTAGAGCAATTTGTCCCACGCCCCAATGCCACATTCCAGCTCCGGGTGGGCTTCGGTCAGCGCACTGTTTCTGCTTGTTCTGGGAGGGGAAACGGGGGCCGGTGAAACCGGCACGGGCAGCGGCATCGCTGGGACTCCTGAAGGTAGCTTCCGGGGCTTTTCACTGAGTTGGTGAATCCTTACATCATCCCGATGTTCCACGGCGGCGTAAAGAGTCATTACGATGCGCGATCACTGCAATACTCCCGTCCGTAGCTGGACAGCAGGGGCTACTTGGGCATGGCAAGGTTCAGCGCGTTGACTTTCGCCCTGGCTGCCCTGACAACCTCGCGATCGGTGACGGTGTAGGCAGTGGGATCGCTGCCGTCCTGGCCGCCCAGGGAGATGGCACCTTCCCCAAGGGTGGAGACGGTCTTCTTCGCGGACAGGTGAACGGCGGACAGGCCCGCCGCGTGCATTGCCGGGATATCCTCCAGCGAAAGGCCGCCGCCGGCCATGACTTCCAGTGCGCTCCCCGCCCGCTCCACCATGGAGGTCAAGGTTTGCAGGCCTGCTCCGGCGGTAGCTTCATGCCCTGACGTCAGGACCCGGGTGAAGCCCAGTTCCATGAGTTGCTCAAGGGCGGCCAAAGGGTCTTTTGAATGGTCGATGGCCCGGTGGAAGGTCAGTTGCGCTTCAGGATTGGCATCCCTGGCCGAGCCCATCAGACGCTGTACTGCTTGCACGTCCACTTCGCCTGAGGGAGTGAGCGCCCCCATCACCACCCCGTGGGCACCCTGGGCGAGCAGGTGGCGGATCTCGTGGACCATGGTGTCCAGGTCGGACGCCGAGTACCGGAAATCGCCGGGCCTGGAGCGAATCAGCGGATGAATTTCCAGACGGCCATCGACGTGTTCCATGCTCGATTCCATGAGTCCTTGGCTTGGAGTGATTCCGCCAAGTTCCAGGCCGCTGCACAGCTCGACGCGGTTGGCTCCTTCGGCGGCGGCCGTACCTGCACCCGCCGCGCTCACCACTGCAATTTCAAGTTTCATGCTGAAACTCTACGGGCAGCAGGGCCTACGCGCGGTAGCGTTCGAGCTTTTCCTTTTGCTCCGGAGTGAGCCTGAGGACCCGTCCGGTGGCCTCCGCCACGAAAGCCAGGTGAGTGGTGGCTTTGACGCAGTCTTCCCGCGTGACGGGGTCCTTAATGACGTAGTGGAGATCGAAGCTCGCGCCCTTGACCGCACCGACCCAGATCTCAACGACAGCCGGGATGTTGCGGTAGTCCAACGTCCGGACGTAGCGGACCTTGTGCTCCACCACCAGGGTCATGATGCCCTCCTCAACATCGTTGAAGAGGGCAGCGGGAGGTTCGACGCCGGGGAGGCCAGCGCCGCGGGGCGGCCCGAAGGCTGCGATGCGGGCTTCCTCGAGCATGCGCACAATCTGGACGTTGTTGATATGTCCGTAGGCGTCCATGTCACCCCAGCGCATGGGTACAAGGACCTCAATGCGCCGGGGTGCCATGGGCTCCTTCACTGTTTCCGTGCTCAGCTGTGCACCGCCGTCGCGTCGTCTACGGCAGTCTCTTCCTCACCCGCGAACTGGGACATGTACAAGCGGTAGTACGCGCCTTGGAGAGCGAGCAGTTGGGTGTGGTTTCCCTGCTCCACGATCTTGCCGTTTTCCATCACCAGGATGGTGTCGGCGTCCCGAATCGTGGAGAGTCGGTGGGCGATCACGAAACTCGTACGGTCCGTTCGGAGCGCTGCCATGGCCTTCTGCAGCAGCAGCTCGGTACGGGTGTCCACGGAGCTCGTGGCTTCATCCAGGATCAACAACGAAGGATCGGAGACGAAGGCACGGGCGATGGTGATGAGCTGCTTTTCACCTGCGCTGACGTTGTTGCCTTCTTCGTCGATGATCGTCTGGTAACCGTCAGGGAGGGCCCGCACGAAGCGGTCCACGTAGGTGGCCTTCGCCGCCTCCATGATCTGCTCTTCGGTGGCGTCCAGGTTTCCGTACTTGATGTTGTCGTAGATGGTCCCGCCAAAGAGCCAGGCATCCTGCAACACCATGCCAACCTTGGACCGCAGCTCAGCACGGCTGAGGTCCTTGATGTCAACGCCGTCAAGGGTGATCCGGCCGGCATTGAGCTCGTAGAAACGCATCACGAGGTTCACCAGCGTGGTCTTGCCTGCACCGGTAGGCCCCACAATGGCCACCGTGTGACCAGGTTCCGCAGCGAAGGACAGGTCCTCGATCAGCGGCTTGTCCTCCACATAGCTGAAGGAGACGTGCTCGAATTCCACGTGGCCGTCGGTCTTGGAGGGCAGGTGGCGAGTGGCGTTCTCTTCAACTTCTTCATCGGCGTCCAGGAACTCGAAAACGCGCTCTGCGGAGGCAACGCCGGACTGCAGCATGTTGGCCATGCCGGCAATCTGGCCCAGCGGCTGGGTGAATTCACGGGAGTACTGGATGAACGCCGTGGCGTCGCCGAGGCTCATGGAGCCCGAGGCAACGCGGAGGCCGCCCACCACGGCGATGCCGACGTAGGACAGGTAGGACACGAAGTTCATGGCCGGGAAGATCACGCCGGACACGAACTGCGCACCGAAGGATGCTTTGTAGAGTTCCTCGTTCTTCTCGTCGAAACGCTCCAGCATGTCGGCATCTCGGCCGAACACTTTCACGAGGTCGTGGCCGGAGAACGATTCCTCGATCTGGCCATTGAGTGCGCCGGTGTTCTTCCACTGCGCAGCAAAGAGCTTCTGGCTGCGGGCACCAATGACGCCGGCAACAATGCCGGACAACGGCAGTGCGATCAAGGCAATCAGCGCCAGCTCCCAGGACACGATGAACATCATGACCGTGATACCCAGGACCGTGAGGACGGAGCTGACCAGTTGGGAGAACGCCTGCTGAAGACCCTGCTGGACGTTGTCGACGTCGTTGGTTACGCGGGACAGGATGTCGCCACGCTGGCGGGTGTCGAAGTAGTTCAACGGGAGCCGGTTGAGCTTGGCCTGGACGTCGTTGCGTAGCTTCTTGATGACCCGCATGACGATCCTGTTGAGCAACCAACCTTGGGCCCACAGGAAGATGTTGGCCACAAAGTACATGAGCAGCACGATCGAAATCAGGAACGTCAGCTTGGGGAAGTCAATCCCGTTGGTGAGTTCCATTTTGGATACCATGTCCGCAAAGTTGCCTTGCCCCTGCTGACGCATGAGCTCCACGAACTGCTCTTGGGAGACTCCCTCGGGGACCTGCCTGCCAATGACGCCGCCGAAAATGACGTCCATGGCAGTACCCAGGACCTTGGGCGCGATCACGTTGAGCACCACCGAGACGATGACAAGGCCGATCACGATGTACACGCCAACGCTCTCGGGCTTCAGCAGGCCCATGAGCCGCTTGGCGGACGGCCAGAACTCCTTGGCCTTCTTTGCCGGAACGTCGCCGAACATGCCGCCGTCGGCTTCGGAAGGGACGTACTCCTCTTCGACGAAGTCCTCGTCATCAAGCAGCTCGGTTGCTACCTCAGCCTCGGCCGTCGCCTTGGCATCTTTGGCGGCCTCTGCCTTGGCAGCCCAGCCACGCTTCTTCTGCTGGTTCTGCTCGCTCATGCCACTTCCTCCACGCTCAGCTGGGATTCAACGATTTCCTGGTACGTGGGTGACGTCTCCAGCAGTTCGTCGTGCGTTCCACGGTCGACGATCCGGCCGTTATCCAGCACCAGGATCTCGTCCGCGTCCGCAATGGTTGACACACGCTGGGCCACGATGATGACCGTGGAGTCCCTGGTCTTGGCTTTCAAGGCCTTCCGCAGCCTGGCATCGGTAGCGACGTCCAAAGCGGAGAACGAATCATCAAACAGGTACACATTCGGTTTGGTAACCAACGCCCTGGCAATGGACAGCCTCTGGCGCTGGCCACCGGAAACGTTGGTACCACCTTGGGCAATGCGCCTGTTCAAACCGGATGACTTTTCCTCGACGAAGCCCTTGGCCTGCGCAGTCTCCAACGCCTCCCACAGTTCTTCGTCGGTGGCATCGGGCTTGCCGAAGCGCAGGTTGTGCTCGATAGTCCCGGAGAACAGGTATGGCTTCTGCGGAACCGCGGAGACCCGGCTGGTGATTTCAGATGCGTCCATCTTGGTGACGGGCACGCCGTCGAGCAGTACGTCGCCCGAGGCGACATCGTAAAGCCGCGGCAGGAGCGAAACCAGGGTGGTCTTGCCTGCGCCCGTTGACCCGATGATGGCCAGGGTCTTACCCGGCTCGGCGGTGAAGGAGATGTTGCTCAGCACCGGCGCCTCCGCACCCGGGTACTTGAACGTGACGTCGCGGAATTCCACGCGACCCTTCTTCTCAGCCGGCACCACCGGTGAGGTGGGGTTGTGAATGGAAGGTTCGACGTCGAGCACCTCGCCGATGCGATCTGCACAGACGGACGCGCGGGGAATCATCATGGCCATGAACGTGCCCATCATGACGGCCATCAGGATCTGCAACAGGTACTGGAGGAAGGCCGTGAGCGCACCCACCTGCATGTCACCAGAGTCCACGCGCTGGCCACCGAACCACAGCACGGCAGCCGTAGACAGGTGCAGGATCATGCCGATGGCCGGGAACATGAGGACAAACAGGTTGCCGATCTTCACGGACACTGCGGTGAGGTCATCATTGGCATCGCCGAAGCGCTTTGCCTCGTGGGGTTCACGCACAAAGGCACGGACCACGCGGATGCCGATGATTTGCTCGCGCAGCACACCGTTGATCGCGTCGATCTTGGTCTGCATGGAACGGAACAGCGGCATCAACCGGACTACGAGGTAGCCCACTACGGCCACCAGGACCGGAACGGAAACCCATACGAGCCACGAGAGGTTGAGGTCCTCACGGAGGGCCATGATGATGCCGCCAACACACATGATGGGCGTGGAAACCATGAAGTTCAGGCCCATGAGCACCAGCATCTGTACCTGCTGGACATCGTTGGTGCCGCGGGTGATCAGCGTGGGAGCACCGAATCGGTTAACGTCCTGGGCGGAGAAGCTGCTGACCTGCCGGTAGACGCTTCGGCGCAGGTCGCGGCCGATTGCCATGGCAACGCGGGCGCCGAAGTAAACGGCGATGATAGCGGTAAGCACCTGTCCAAGGGCGACACCGAGCATGAGCACACCGGTTTGCCAGATGAAGTCGGTGTCTCCGCGGGAAACTCCCTCATCAATGATTTTGGCGTTGAGGCTGGGGAGGTAGAGCGTGGCGATGGTGGACGCCAACTGAAAAATCAGCACAGCCACAATCTGCGGCAAATACGGCTTGGAGTAGCGCCGTATAAGGGTGACAAGCATGCCCACGGGTCCTTAGAAAGAGTGCGTGAATGAGGTAAGAGAAGTTTGGCAGCAGGGGCTGACAGTATTAGCCTCCCCACTCTACGAAATCCGTTGCCCGGGCGAAACAACTTACGGAAAAGATCATCCCAGCGGAGTATTTCCCGTGTCGGTCGTGCCCGCTCTGGGGTATCCCCCTTGGGTAGACACCCTGCCGGCAACAAAAACGCCGGCTGGTTTCCCAGCCGGCGTTTTCAGTCCCGCCCTCGTTGGTCAAGCTCCACGTAGTACGCGAGGAGTGTCAAACAAGGGCGGGATCCGTGGAGGAGTCAGCCCGCGTGCTTGCCGTGGTCCGCGCGGGCTTCGACGCCTTGGAGGAGCAACAACGCCATCCGTTCCTGCTGCCTGCGTTCGCGTTTGAGCTCCTTACGGATCGCGGCGAGCTCCTCCGCGGTATGGGCCTGCTGCTCCGCGATGGTTTGCTGCTCCCGCAACCGGGCCTGGAGTTCCACGTTGGCTCGACTGAGCTGCAGCTGCTGTTCGGCCAGGACGTACTGGGTACGGGACAGTTGTTCCTGAACTTCCTTCACATCAGCCGTGCCCTGGGGTCGTTCCTGCGTGAGGATCCGGGCGAACTCCAGGTCAAGGTCGGACCCGGACTCCGCGTTCGAAGCCGGTCGCTCCATCACGGGAACATGACGGGGACCCCCTGAAACCGCAGGGTCGGCACCCAAGCGGCGCGCGCCGTCGTCGGACGCTTTCACCGCGTCCATGGACGCGGTGTCCAGCGACATACCAGCGTCTCCTGAAGCCGTGGCAATGAGTTCCTTTTCCGGAGCAGCATCAACGGTGCGGCGCAGTGGGCGTTCCTTGATGAACAGCACAGCCAGGAGGGCCACAACGCTGATGATCGCCGAGATCAGGAAGATCTGCGCGGTCGCGTCACCGTAGGCTGCCCGCATGATCTCGGCGATGGGAGCGGGCATATCGGCCAGATCCATGCTGGCTCCGGAGGCACCACCCTGGGCCGGAATGCCCGCGGCAGTCATGCCTTCAACGGCAAGTTCCTTCACATGGTTGGACATGATGGCGCCCAGGACGGATACGCCGATCGCACCACCCACTGAGCGGAAGAACGCCACCGAAGCACTGGCGGTTCCAATGTCCTTGGCCTGGACCGTGTTCTGAACAGCAAGCACCAGGTTTTGCATCAGCATGCCAAGGCCTAGGCCGAACACGCCGGTATAGATCGCCACAATCCACAGTTCAGTGGTGTGGTCCATGGTTCCGGCGAATGCGAGGCCGCCGATGAGGAGGACGGACCCTGCAACCAGGAACCTCTTCCACTTGCCGAAGCGGCTGATCAGAATGCCGGATGCGACGGAACCGATCAGGTTGCCGGCGATCATCGGTAGCGTCAGCAGGCCGGCCTCGGTGGGTGTGGCGCCGCGGGCAACCTGGAAGTACTGGCCCAGGAAGGTGGACGAACCGAACATGGCGATACCAACGGCAACGGAGGCAACGATAGCCAAGGCGGTGGTGCGCTCGGAGATGATCTTGAGCGGAATGATGGGCTCGGGAACCTTGGTTTCCACCAGCACCAGAAGTGCCAGCAGGGCTACGCCGCCGCCCACCATGAGCGCGGACTGCCAGGAGAACCAGTCGTAGTAGTCAGGGTTGCCGGCGAAGGAAACCCAGATGAGTAGCAGGCTCACGCCGGACGTCAGCAGGATGGAACCCAGCCAGTCGATCTTCGCCGGACGCTTGATGTGCTGGATCTTCAGCGTCACCTGGAGCAGGATGAGCGCGACGACGGCCAGCGGCACACAGACGAAGAACGTCCAGCGCCAGCCCAGCGGGCTGTCAACGATGAAGCCGCCCAGCAGCGGGCCGCCAGCGGTTCCTACGGCCATGACAGCACCCATGTAACCGGAATACTTGCCGCGGTCGCGCGGCGGAATCATGGAGCCGATGATCGCCTGAGCCAAGGCGGTGAGGCCACCCATCGCCACACCCTGGATGACACGGGCGGTCAGCAGCAGCGGAATGGTTTCAGAAAGGCCTGCCATGACCGAGCCGGCGACGAAGATGATGATGCTCAGCTGGACCAGGAGCTTCTTGTCGAAGAGGTCCGCGAGCTTGCCCCAGATGGGCGTGGTGGCAGCGTTCGCCAACAGCGCGGCCGTGATGACCCAGGCGAAGTCGGTTTGCGTGCCCTTAAGCTCTGACATGATGGTGGGCAGCGCGTTGGCGACGATCGTGCTGCTGAGGATCGCTGTAAAGAAGGCAGCGAGGAGCCCGGTCAGGGCTTCCATGATCTGCCGATGGGTCATGGGCGCGGACGCCCCTTTAACTGAGGCGTCCACCGCCTGGGAGTCGTGTACTGCTGGTGTAGCCATGCGTGGGCTCCTAAGCTGTCTGGTTTGTTGTTATGGAGCCGGCCGCCGTTGCCCGGATTGAGTCCTTGAGGGACACAGTGAGTTTGTTGATGACCTGGGAGGCCTCGAGGGCGTCCGCCTCGCTCCAATCCGCCAGGTAATCGCGCAGTCTCACGCTGCGTTGTTCTTCGAATTCGCGCAGTTTCGCCGCGCCGCTTTCCGTCAGGGCGAGAAGCTGCGCCCTGCCGTCAGCTGGATCAGGCCGCCTGACAACAAAGCCAAGCTCCTCGAGTTCGGTGATGTGCCGGCTGAGGACCGGGGCGCTGACGCCGAGTCGAGTGGCCAGTTGGGTTGCGCGGGTCTCCCCCTCGCCGATGAAGCGCATCACCCCCTGCACAGCCATTCCGACGTCGGGCACGCGGGCCATGTGGGCAGTCACCACACAGCGCAGCGTGCGCTGGAGATCGAAAATCTGATGCACAAGATCGGTTGCTGTGGCAGAACCGACGGACATGCGAAACACCCCTCTTTTTGTTTGCCTAAAGCAACTATAACGCAGATTGATTGCTTTGGGAAACTAAAGATGGGGAGAAGGGCGTTACCGGGCCAGTCGGGTCGCCGCCTCGATGACCTCATCCACCCTGCGGGGCCGCTTGATCCCCGGGGGTACAGCAGCCACGAGCCAACTCTCCGGGAGATCGTCCTCAATGGGCACCAAGGCAACTTTGGAGTCCGCGTAAACAGAAGCAACCCCCGGCCACGCGTGAGTCACGGAGATGGCCCTTCCGCTGGCCACCACGCCGCGGATGGTCTGCGCCACCACACTCTTCCAGCGAACCCTCGGCTCAATGCCTGCCGAGAGGAACATAGACGTGACGCGCTCAGCACTGGGCGGAACGTTGAAGAGGATGACATCCTCGCCGGCAAGGTCGGCGAAGCTTAGCGATGCCCTTCCTGCCAACGGGTGGCTTGCAGCCAGCATGAACTGCGGACGGGATTCCACCACCTTGACCACATCGACGCCCGGCACCACCTGAAGGGAGTAAACAAACGCGAGGTCCAACGCGCCCTCCCCCACCGCCTTCTGCAGGTCTTCGGCAGCGCCTTCCACGAAGTCGAGCTCCACCTCGGGCCAGTTCTCGGCGAAATAGCCGATGAGTTCCGGGATCACCCGGGGCGAGATGGCCACCATGCAGCCAATGGACACCCGTCCGCGCATCTCTTCGTGGGACCCCATCAGTGCCCCGGCCTGCAAATCCGCCGCTTCCCCAAGGATTCGCCGGGCACGGACGCCCAGTTCCAGCCCCGCCGGCGTGGGTTCCACTCTCTTCGCCCGGGTCCGAATGAGCAGGTCGAGGCCGAGGCTCTTTTCCAACTGGGCAATCGCCATTGAAGCGGCGGCCTGGGAGATATTGCTCTCGTTCGCAGCCTTGGTGAGGGAGCCGTGATCGAGCACCGCCACAAAATACTCAAGCTGGCGAAGGGTGAACTCGGCCATCAGCTCTCCTTATGAACTTCTTTGAATTGATTGATTATACAAGATCAGTGAGTCGGGCCACACTGGAGAAAAGCCAAAGTCGAAGGAGACACCCGTGACACTGACGTCATCCCTGAAACCGCATATCGTCACCCTGGGGACCGCTGGCGGGCCCAGATGGTGGGCGGCAGCGGATTCCGGCGAGCGCACCGGAATAGCCACCGCAGTGGTGGTCGGAGAGGCTTTCTACTTAGTGGATTTCGGCCAAGGCGCCGGACGCAGGCTCAGCCAGTCAGCCTTGGAACTCAAGGATTTGAGGGCGCTCTTCATTACCCACCTCCACTCGGATCACGTCTATGATCTCGCCGGTCTCGGCATTTTTGGCCTGTACGCCCTCGCAGACCGCGCCGACAATCCAGTGAGAATCATTGGACCCGGCAATCGTGGGGAGCTGCCCCCGGTGTCGCCACGCGCCGTCGTCGATCCTCTTCCCTTGGCACCGGAGAACCCGACGCCGGGCACCCGCCAGATGTTTGAGCAATTGATGGCCGCTCACGCCACGGATCTCAACGACCGCATTCTGGACAGCCTGCGACCCAGCCCCTTGGATATCTTCAAAGCCGAAGACATCCAGATCCCTGCACGAGCCGGCTACCACCCCAACAACAACCCGACGCCGGACATGGAACCGTTCGAGATCTACCGCGACGAGCTGGTGACAGTGACCGCCATCCTGGTGGAACATCCTCCAGTGGCGCCGGCCTTCGCCTTCCGCTTCGATACCGCAGAAGGTTCCGTGACCATCTCCGGCGACACTGCTTACACGGAAAACATGATCACCCTGGCTCAAGGCACGGACCTGTTGCTGCACGAGGCCATCGACTTCGACTGGGTGGAATCGCTCTACGCCGATAAGACCGACGACGGCAGCCGCGCCGCCCGCGACCACCACTACAAGTCCCATACCAGTGTCCGCGAGGCAGCGAAGCTGGCCGATGCCGCTGGTGCCAGGCACCTTGCCCTGCATCATCTTGTGCCCGGGCACGCATCCACATCCGTGTGGCTCGAAGCAGAAGAGCACTTCAACGGAAAGTTCACCGTCCCCAACGATCTCGACGTCATTCCGTTCGCGCGCCAGCGCTGATGCGCGAACCCCATCCCCGGAACTGAGGAACCACATGAGCTCAGCACCATCCCAGGACACCCTCCCTGAAGCACCCGGCAGCGTGCCTGAAAACTCCATGAAGTCCAAGGACATGCGCCGCATCCTGGCGTCCAGCTTCATCGGCAGTGCAATCGAGTACTACGACTTCATGCTCTACGCCACTGCCGCCAGCCTCGTATTCAACAAGGTCTTCTTTGCAAATCTTGGCCCCGGCTTTGCCCTCTTCGCATCCTTCGTAACACTCGCCGTCGGCTACGTTGCGCGCCCCCTCGGTGGTCTGATCTTCGGACACTTCGGGGACAGGCTGGGCCGCAAGAAGATGCTGGTTCTCTCCATGCTCATCATGGGCTTCGGCACCACGATGATCGGATTGCTGCCCACCACATCCCAGATTGGGATTGCCGCACCCATTGCGTTGGTGGTCCTCCGACTGGTCCAAGGCGTGGCGGTGGGCGGTGAATGGGGTGGCGCTGCCCTAATGGCCATCGAGCACGCGCCCAAGAAACACCGCGGCTTCGCGGCAGCTTTCGCCAACGCCGGCGGACCGGCCGGAGCCATCCTGGGCACCCTCGCGCTGTCCCTGTTCGCAGCACTGTCCGGCGACGACTTCCTGGCTTGGGGTTGGCGCGTACCATTCCTGCTCAGCGCCGCGCTGATCGCGGTGGGAATGGTCATCCGCCTAAAAGTGTCCGAAACACCGGCTTTCCAGAAACTTGAAGCAGAAGGAGCCAAGCGCCGGGTGCCCCTACTGGATGTCCTCAAAAACAACCGTCGCGCCGTGGTGCTCGGTTTGCTCGCCACCACGGCCTTTTACGTGTGCCAATCCATGACCACGGTGTGGGGCGTATCGGTTGCCGTGGAGAACGGCGCCGACAAGAACGGCGTGCTGAACATCAAAGCGTTCGCAGCGCTGCTGACGTTGATTATCTGCTTCTACTCGGCGCGACTCAGCGACAGGATCGGACGGCGTCGGGTCCTCGTCGGCGCATCCCTCTTGGGCGCCGTCCTTGCTTACCCCATCCTGCTGCTCATCGACAACGGTGAACTGTGGGCGTTTGCCCTGGCGATCGTGCTGGGCAACGGCTTGGTGCAAGGCTTCCTCTACGGCCCTATCGCCGCCTACGTGGCCGAACAATTTCCCACCCGTAACCGCTACACAGGCGCTTCGCTGGCGTATCAAGGTGCCTCGATGGTCGGTGCGGGCTTCACACCCATGATCGTCGCTGGCCTGAGCCTCGCAGCCGGCGGTGGGTTGTGGCTGATAGCGGCGTTCTGGATCGCCGCGATGCTTGCGGCAGTGGTTGCCGTGAGGCTAACTCCCGAGGGCACCCAACGCGAACTCGACTAGTGCCACGAAACGCAGTCAGCCCCCTCACGGTGTTCCGTGCGGGGGCTGGCTGTTTTGGTGGGGTTAGTCGCGTCTGTTTAATCCAGATGCGTGGGGCCGAACATCTTCAGCAGTGTTTCAACCACGACGACGTTGGGTCCGTCCGCTGCGAAGGACGCCTTGAGCGCGTCCCCCACTTCCTCCGGGGCAACCCTGCGGGCCGGGACGCCGAAAGACTCAGCAAGCTTCACGAAGTCCGGGCGGGCGAGTTCGGTGGCGGTGGCTTGGCCGAAGGCGCCCACCATGTATTCGCGCAGGATGCCGTAGCCGCCGTCGTCCACGATCAGCCAGGTGACCGGGACATTGTGCTGCTTGGCGGTGGCGAGCTCGGAGATGGAGTACATGGAAGATCCGTCACCGGATACGGCCAGCACACGACTCGGCTTGCCCGTGGTTTCAAGACCCACGGCACCGCCGATTGCCGCCGGGAAGCCGTAGCCGAGGCCGCCGGCCCCTTGGGCGGAGTGGAACTGACCCTGCCGGGCGTCCCAGCAGCTCCAGCCCCAGTACGCGGAGATGGTCATGTCCCAGAACGTCTGCATGTCAGCCGGGACGGCCTCGCGGATGTCGGCCATGAACTTCAGTTCCTTGGCCAGATCCTGTGATTCCAGGCGCGCTTTGACCTTGGCCAGAGAGTCCTTGACGACGTCTTCGGGGCTGGTGCCGTGCCAATCACGCTTGGTTGCGTCCGAAGCCCCTGCCGTTGTGAGGGCTTCGTCCAGCGCGGCGAGCGCTTGGCCGGCATCGGCACGGATGCCCAGGCCGGGCCGGTTGGATTCGAGGACCCGGGGTTCGGCGTCGATCTGGATGATGCGGCCGCGGGGCTCGAATGTGAAGTAATTGGAAGTCACTTCACCCAGCGAGGAACCGATGACGATCAACACGTCGGCGTCTTCCAGGACATCGGTCATGTACCGGTCCTCGATCCACGACTGCAACGACAACTCGTGGGTCCACGGGAACGCACCATTGCCGCCGGGAGTACAGATCACCGGCGCGCGCAGCTGCTCGGCAATCGAGAGCAGCGACTTCTCGGCCCGGCCACGACGCGTACCGCCGCCTGCGATGATCGCCGGACGTTCCGCCGTCGAAAGCCATTTCACGGCTTCGCGGATCAGCTCGACGCGCGGCGGGTTATCGAATGCCTCGGCCAGCGCATCCTCCACCGGCGGCACCATGATGGGATCCAGGAGGACGTTCTGCGGGATTTCGATCCAGACCGGGCCCTGTGGCGAGGAAATCGCCTCGGTCCAGGCGTCCTGGATGGCCGACGGGATACCCGAGGCGTGCTGGATCAGGCGCTGGCTCTTGGTGACGTTCGCGGCCGAGGCCTTCTGGTCATCGAGCTGGTGCAGCATGCCTTTGCGGCGTGCACCCAGGCCGTCGAGCGGGATCTGGCTGGCGACAACCACCATGGGAACACCCGTGGCGTAGGCCTCCTGAAGGCCAGCCAGGGAGGTGAGCGCGCCAGGACCGGTGGACAGGAACAGCACACCTACCTCGCCCGTGGCGCGGGAGTAACCGTCGGCCGCGAACGCGGAGTTATTCTCCACACGGGAGGAGACGAAGTGCAGGTTGCCGCGGCCCATGGCGTCAAAGAGACCCAACGCGTGCTGGCCGGGGATACCGAAGACGGTCTTAGCGCCCAGCGCTTCAAGGGTCTCGACGACGAGGTCCCCGCCGTTGCGCTGGTTGGTGCCCTTGGTGGGGGCCGCTGTGCCGGGATCGAAATCAATCATCGCTGGTCCCCGGCAGTTGCGGTTGCCTGTGCGAGTTCGGCCATGCGAGCGCCGAGCGCCTGCTGCGCGTAACCGTTCGGGGCACCTTGGCGGTCGCCTTCCACGGCGTTGTCCGCCATGAGGGTCACGAGCTCGTACGCTACGTGGCTGCCTGCAACACCGGTGATCTCGGCGTGGTCGTAGGCAGGAGCAACTTCAACGATGTCCGCTCCCACGAGGTTCATGCCACGGAAGCCACGGATGATTTCGAGGAGTTCGCGGCTGGTGATGCCGCCGGCTTCGGGGGTGCCGGTACCGGGTGCGTGTGCTGGGTCCAAAACGTCGATGTCCACGGAGATGTACAGCGGGCGGTTGCCGATGCGGTCACGGATCTTGGCTACGGTTTCCAGGACGCCTTGGTAGTAGACGTCAGCTGAAGTGACGATTCCGAAGCCGAAGCGGTGGTCGTCGTCGAGGTCCTTCTTGCCATACAGGGGGCCGCGGGTACCCACGTGGCTGATGGCTTCGGTGTCCAGGATGCCCTCTTCCACCGCGCGGCGGAACGGGGTGCCGTGAGTGTACTCGGCACCGAAGTACGTGTCCCAGGTGTCCAGGTGGGCGTCGAAGTGGAGCATCGCAATGGGCTCTCCTGCCCGCTCCGCCGCTGCCCTCAAGAGCGGGAGTGCAATGGTGTGGTCGCCACCGAGGGTTACCAGCTTGCTGCCGTTGGCCGTGAGGTCCAGGGCGTTCTGTTGGACAGTCTCGATTGCCTCGTTGATGTTGAACGGGTTTACGGCCATGTCGCCGGCATCGGCAACCTGGATGTTCTCGAAGGGGCTGACGTCCCAGGCAGGGTTGTACGGGCGCAGCAGTCGGCTGGCTTCGCGTACATGGTTGGCACCGAAGCGCGCCCCGGGGCGGTAGGAGACACCGGAGTCGAAGGGAACGCCCACTACTGTGACGTCAGCCTTGGAGACCTGGTCCAGTCGGGGCAGGCGGGCATAGGTGGCGGCACCGGCGTAACGCGGAATGCGGGATGAATCGATGGGTCCGAGGTTCCCGTTGGCCGTAATGCGAAGCTCTTCCAAAATATGCCTCTCCTTCGAGTTGGATCAGTTGCTGTGACTCCCATCATACACTCAAAGTTGCCTTATATGCATCACCTGTTTACAAAATTGATTCGGCTGCGTTCAGCATGAGATGCCGGTCACAGCGGGCGTTAAGATTCCATAAAAACCCGGGTCCCGGCGTCGAATACGGTCATACGCTCCTAGCGGACGCAGCATCCGGCTGCACGAAAGGACACCGTGACCACCCTGACGAGGCCTCCGGCCGACCCGGCCGATCAGCCCAACAATTCCTTCAAGCTCAAATCCTGGCTGCTGGAAGGAATGCCGGACACCTCAGGGAAACGGCAGGGACCTCACGGCCGGCCTGCGGACTCGCATAAGCCGCAAGCCTGGTGGAAGGTCATGTGCCTCACCGGACTCGACTACTTCTCCACGCTCGGCTACCAGCCGGCCATCGCCGCCCTTGCCGCCGGATTGCTCTCCCCGCTGGCCACGCTACTTCTGGTCCTGGCAACCCTGGCCGGCGCGCTCCCCGTCTACCGGCGCGTGGCCAAGGAAAGCCCGCGCGGCGAAGGGTCCATCGCCATGCTTGAACGCCTGCTTCCACGATGGGGAGGCAAGCTCTTCGTCCTTGCCCTCCTTGGCTTCGCCGCAACCGACTTCATGATCACCATCACGCTCTCCGCCGCCGACGCCACAGCCCACCTCATCGAGAACCCCTTCGCGCCGCACTTCCTCGAAGGCCAACAAGTGGTCATCACGCTGGCTTTGATCGCCGGCCTGGGTGTCGTCTTCCTGCGCGGATTCAAGGAAGCCATCAACGTGGCAGTAGTGCTGGTGGCGGCGTTCCTTGCACTCAACCTCGTGGTGATTGCCGTCTCCATGACCCACCTCTTCACGGAATCACGCGTCATAACCGACTGGTGGACCGCACTCACCACCTCCCACGGCGACCCCATCATGATGATCGCCCTGGCACTGCTGGTGTTCCCGCGCCTGGCACTGGGACTCTCCGGATTCGAAACCGGTGTTGCCGTCATGCCCCAGATCAAGGGCCACGCCACAGACACCGAAGCCAACCCGGCAGGCCGGATCAAGGGCGCCCACAAGCTCCTCACCACCGCCGCCATCATCATGAGCTCGTTCCTCATCACCTCCAGCTTCACCACCGTCATGCTGATCCCCGCCGCAGAATTCCAGGACGGTGGCAAGGCCGAGGGCCGCGCGCTGGCCTACCTCGCTCACAAGTTCCTTGGGGACGGCTTCGGAACTGTCTATGACGTCAGCACCATTGCCATCCTGTGGTTCGCCGGCGCGTCAGCCATGGCCGGGCTCTTGAACCTTGTCCCCCGCTACCTGCCCCGCTACGGCATGGCACCTGCGTGGGCACGGGCTCTCCGTCCACTGGTTCTGGTGTTCACGGTCATCGCCTTCATCGTCACCATCATTTTCCAGGCGGACGTCAACGCCCAGGGTGGCGCGTACGCCACGGGCGTGCTGGTCCTGATTACCTCGGCTTCAATAGCCGTGACCCTGTCCGCGCGGCGAAAGAAGCAGCGGGCGCAGGTCATTGGATTTGGACTGATCTCGCTCGTTTTCGTCTACACCACCGTGGTCAACTCGATCGAGCGCCCCGACGGCCTGAAGATTGCCGCCCTCTTCATCCTGGGCATCATGGTTGTCAGTTTTACCTCCCGCATGCGGCGCGCCTTCGAACTCCGGGCCACGCACATCAAGATGGACGAGAAAGCCCTCGAATTCACGGCCAACGCTTCCGAAGGCCCTGTCCGCATCATTGCCCACGAGCCCAAGCACCTCAGTGCAAGCCGTTATAGGGAGAAGCTTCAGCACGCCCAGCAGGCAAGCCACCTGCCCGTTGACTGCGACGCCGTCTTCATCGAGGTCATTGTGGACGACAGCTCGGACTTCGAGCAGGAACTCCAAGTTGTGGGCAAGCTCCGGCACGGGTTCAAAATCCTGGAAGTGCACAGCAACAACGTGCCCAACACAGTGGCCGCAGTACTCCTCCACATCCGGGACGTCACCGGATTCATGCCGCACATCTACTTCCGCTGGACCGAGGGCAACCCGATTTCCAACCTCAGCAAGTTCCTCTTCTTTGGCGAAGGAGAGATTGCGCCGGTAACCCGCGAAG
Organism: Paenarthrobacter sp. TA1.8; assembly: GCF_048595705.1. Taxonomy (NCBI): domain Bacteria; kingdom Bacillati; phylum Actinomycetota; class Actinomycetes; order Micrococcales; family Micrococcaceae; genus Paenarthrobacter; species Paenarthrobacter sp. TA1.8. The sequence goes on along the minus strand of NZ_CP184287.1, from coordinate 1,158,985 downwards.
TGCTGAGGGAAGCCGAGCCGGACATCACCCGCCGGCCGTGGGTGCACGTGGGCTAACCGCCCGGATCCGCGCGCCGATACTACAGATAATGCCCATGTTTGCTGCAAACATGGGCATTATCTGTCACCTCGCGAGGGGTGGGCCTAGCGGCTCGCTGCCGGCACCAGCACCCACAACACCTCCACGGTCTCGTCCGTGGGGTTAATCCAGGTGTGGGGTTCGCGGCCCGGGAAGGAGAGCGTGTCCCCCTCTTCGAGGTCGTACTCCTCATTGGTCAGGATGAGCTTGATCCGGCCCTTGACCACATGCAGGACGTCCACGTCGCAGTCCACGGCATAGAGCTCGTTTTCACCGCGGCCACGAGGCTCGATGGTTGCCTGCAGGATCTGGAGCCGCCGCTCGGAGCGGGCGGTCAACAAACGCTCCACGATGCCCTGGCCACCCAGGGAGATGCGGGGGCCGTCGTCGCGCTTGGTCAGGTGTGTCTCCGGAGCTGCGAACAGGTCCCCCACGGATACGGACAGCACTTGGCAAAGAGTGACCAGCGAGGCGACCGACGGCGATGTCAGGTCCCGCTCCACACGGCTGAGGAAGCCTTTGGTCAGGCCGGTAGCATCCGCCACTTGCTCGATGGTGAGCCGCTGCGCTTGCCGGGCTGCGCGGATTCTGGAACCGATGGCAACGGGAACATTGCTCGGTTCAACGGGTAGAGCCTTCATTCACGAACCTTTCAGGCCTGTCATGTGGCCCTGTCATTGGAGCAATAGTAGCCGGGAGACAGGACAAGAGCGCCAGAATACGCGAAAGCATGACCAAAGGATCTTGACTGTTACTCCCATCACAACATATCCTCATAGGCAACAAGTGTTGTCTGTGAGGCACACAACACATCCCCCAATCTCCAATCGTCAGCACAGAGACTTCGACGCTTCGCAGGAGTATCGTCGAAAACCCCAACCTCCGTGCATCAGCTCCAAGGACCGTTCATGGAATCTTCGGCTATAAACATCGCAATCGTGGTGGTGTACCTGCTCGCCATGCTGGCATTCGGCTGGTGGGGCAAGTCCCGCACCAAGAACAACAGCGACTTCCTGGTGGCCGGCCGCCGCCTGGGACCCTTCCTTTACACCGGCACCATGGCCGCAGTGGTCCTCGGTGGCGCATCCACCGTGGGCGGCGTCGGCCTCGGTTACAAGTTCGGTATCTCCGGCATGTGGCTGGTTGTGGCCATCGGTTCAGGCGTGCTACTGCTCAGCCTGCTCTTCGCCGGAACCATCCAAAAGCTCAAGATCTACACGGTCTCGCAGATGCTGACCCTCCGCTATGGCAGCACGGCAACCCAGACCTCGGGCATCGTCATGTTGGCCTACACGCTGATGCTGTGTGCCACGTCCACCGGTGCCTACGCCACCATCTTCGTGGTCCTCTTCGGCTGGGAGCGTTGGCTCGCGATCGCCATCGGCGGCGCGATCGTGCTGGTCTACTCCACCATTGGCGGCATGTGGTCCATCACCTTGGCCGACCAGGTCCAGTTCGTCATCAAGACCGTGGGAATCTTCTTCCTCATGCTCCCCTTCGCCCTGAACGCCGCGGGTGGCCTCGACGGCATCCGAGCCCGCGTCGATGAGAGCTTCTTCGACATCGGCGGCATCGGCCTCCAGACGATCATCACCTATTTCGTCGTGTACACCCTTGGCCTCCTCATCGGTCAGGACATCTGGCAGCGCGTGTTCACCGCCAAGAACCCCACAGTTGCCCGCTGGGGCGGCGCTACCGCCGGCGTCTACTGCATCCTTTACGGCTTCGCAGGTGCCCTGATCGGCATGGCTGCCAGCGTCGCCCTCTCCGGCATCGAAATCGCCGCCAAGGACGACGTCTACGCAGAGGTCGCTACCCGACTCCTGCCCATTGGCATCGGCGGCTTGGTTCTTGCTGCAGCTGTGGCCGCAATGATGTCCACGGCGTCAGGCGCACTGATTGCTGCTGCAACCGTTGCCCGCGCAGACGTAATGCCTTTCGTTGCCAGCTGGTTTGGCAAGAAGGTGGACACCTCCGACTCCGATAACCCTGAGCACGACGTCAAGGCCAACCGTTACTGGGTACTCGGCCTGGGGATCGTTGCAATCATCATCGCCATCTCCACCAAGGATGTGGTGGCCGCACTGACCATTGCCTACGACATCCTGGTTGGCGGCCTCCTCGTGGCCATCATTGGCGGCTTGGTGTGGAAGCGTGGAACGGGCATCGCCGCAGCATGGTCCATGGCGGCCGGTTCAGTGGTAACCCTCGGAACCATGATCATCCTTGAGATCAACGCCGAAGTTCCCCTCGATGGCATCTACGCCAACGAGCCCATCTACTTCGGTTTGATCGCCTCGGCTTTGGTGTACATAGTGGTCTCACTTGCCAGCAAGCCCACGGATCCGGCAGTCATGAAGGCCTGGACGGATCGCGTTGCCGGTACCCGCGTGGCCGAGGAAGAGCTCACCACCCCCGCTTCCTAGGCGGGCACAAAGAACTAAGCAACGTTCAGGTAACAAGTAAAGTTCGACGGCGGCGCCTCCCCTTTTCGGGGCGGCGCCGCCGTTGCGCTATGCCCGGGAAGCATGCGTTGGAAGGCCCGCTCTACACGCCAAAACCACCCCAAAGAGCGCAAAGCAGGCCCCACAACACACCAGGCCCCACAACACACCCCCACCCGTTGGAAGGCCCGCTCTACACGCCAAAACCACCCCAAAGAGCGCAAAGCAGGCCCCACAACACACCCGGCCACAACACACGCCCACCCGTTGGAAGGCCCGCTCTACACGCCAAAACCACCCCAAAGAGCGCAAACCAGGCCCCACAACACAAGCAGGCCCCACAACACACCCCCCAACGGGTGGCCGAACACCAATGCGGTAGGGTGGTCCCAGCTTCAAGAGATGTGGTGCCAAGCTCCGACTGGCCACACACCAACCCCATGTTCACGGGTGGTTCGGATGAGGAAGCGGCCCGTCCCGGACCAGAGACAACCGAGCGGGCAAGAGCACTCCCCCAAGGAGCAGTCCCTTGCCGTACCAAGGCGATACCACCCCGGTAAACACAACAGCACCCAGTACCCCGGCCGGAACGGCCACCCCCACGGTCGCGGTGATCCCCGCCGTCGACCTCTTCCTGGGCACGGTGACCATCACTGCCAAGGCTGGAACCGAGCAGTTCAGACATGCCCAACCGCAGCTCATCGCGCAGGCGTTGGCCCAGGCCGTCCGGCCGACGCACTGGTGTGAGTCGTCCACGACACTAACGGTGACTGTTGCGGCCGTCGGAAAACGGGCGGGCGTCCAACGTCACTTCACACTAGGGCACTAGGGCTCTAGGGCACAGGGACCAGGCCTAAGCTTCCTCGTCTTCCTCGCGGAACTCTTCGGTTTCATCTATGGGGACAACGCGTTCGTCGTCCTCGGGGGCGTCCACTTCCTCTACCCAGGGTTCGTCCACTTCCTGGTCTTCGGCGTAGTCGTAGGCCGGGTCGGACTCAATGGTTGTCCGTTCCGGGTAGTTGGCGTGTGATTCGGTGGTGTTCATGGTGCAACCTCCGTCTCGTGGGCCTGTTCTGGTGGGCGGTTCAGCCCGTTGACCCGAATGCAGGAATCCAGTGGCGGAAGGGCCCCGCCTCTGTCCTTCCATCTGAGCACCGGCACCGTCGAGGGTCAAGGAAATTACGGTGCACCGAACATTCCAGTTAAGGAATACCAGCCAAAAATCCGCGCGGATAAGCGGTAGTGTGGGGCGTGCAATGGGGCCGCAACTACCCCACCAAGCACAGGAGACAAAGTGCAGATGCACCAGGAATCCCACAGTTCGTCGAGCTCCGCTCCGGACCCCACCCCCGAACCAGCAACCGCCGAAAACTCCGGCACGCAACCCGCGCCGCCCTCGCACGCGGACATTCGCCGGTGGCGGCAGTACCTGGCCGATGAGCGTGCCGAGGCCGCCGTCTACCGCGAACTGGCCCAGCGACGTGACGGCGAAGAACGCCAAATCCTGCTCGCCCTGGCCGAAGCCGAAGGCAGGCACGAAGCCCACTGGCTCAAGCTCCTTGGCGAGCATGCCGGTATGCCCAAGGGAGCTTCCACCCGCAGCCAGTTCCTGGGCTTCCTGGCCCGCAACTTCGGTTCAGTGTTCGTCCTCGCTCTGGCACAGCGCGCCGAAGGCCGTTCCCCGTACGGCACCGAACCTGCCGCGACGCCTGCCATGGTGGCCGATGAACAAATACACGAAGAAGTAGTCCGGGGCTTGGCCACACGCGGACGCAACCGGCTCTCCGGAACCTTCCGCGCGGCCGTTTTCGGCGCCAACGACGGTTTGGTCAGCAACCTTTCCCTGGTCATGGGCATGGCCGCAACCGGCGTGCCCAGCCCCGTGGTGCTCATGAGTGGCGTCGCGGGTCTCCTTGCCGGGGCCCTCTCCATGGGTGCTGGCGAGTACGTTTCGGTTCGTTCCCAGCGGGAACTCCTTAACGCCACGTTGCCCACGCAGGCCACTCTGACCGCGGCACCGTCATTGGACATCGAGCACAACGAGTTGGTCCTGGTGTACTTGGCCCGTGGCATGACGCGTGAAGCGGCGGAGCACCGCGCTGCCGAGCGCATGGGCTTGTTCAGCTGCGACTGCGATCCCAGCCTTTCCTTGCAGCCGGAGAAGCCACCCACTGACGATCATGAATCCGTCGGTTCGGCGTGGGGTGCAGCGATGTCCAGCTTCTGCTTCTTCGCTTCGGGCGCCATTGTGCCCATCCTGCCGTTCATCTTCGGCATGACGGGCATCGCCGCCTTGCTGGTGGCCGGCGTTCTGGTGGGCATCGCGCTTCTGGCTACCGGCGCCGTCGTCGGCTTGTTGTCCGGAACCTCGCCGCTGAGCCGCGGGCTCCGGCAGCTTGCCATCGGCCTGGGAGCGGCGGCGGCCACGTACGGGCTGGGCCTGGCGTTCGGAGCAGCGATCGTCTAAGTTTGGACGGCTCGGTCCGGAGACCGTAATGTTGGTTCGTCCTCCGCGCTGCCCCGCGTGACCAGGGCATCAGGAATGGAGAACCGTGGACCCGGAGCGGGAAGCAACGCGCGTGCCGAAGCACCGACGCACTGGAACAGCCTTGCGTGTTCTCCGCGGCGTCCTCATGGCCGTCATTGCCGCCGTCGTCGCCGTTCTGGTCAGTGGATTCCTGCAGGGCGACCCTCGCATCACCGCGCTGTTCCCGGGCGTGAGCGTGCCGGGAACCACAGAGGACCAGCCGGGTGGAGCCGAACCGGCGCGCCCCCTCGACGCGCCGCCGCCCGGACTTGAGGAGGCGGACGCCCCACTGGCCTCGCCTTCAGCGCCCGGCACCACCAACGATTCGTACAAGTTCCTGGCCACGAACGACGACGGCACTCCGGTAGGTTACTCGCCTTGCCGTCCGCTCCATTACGTTGTCAACGATGCGTCCGCACCCATTGGCTCAGACGCCCTCCTGACCGCCGCCTTGGCAAATATTTCTGCGGCGTCCGGCATCCAGTTCATCGACGACGGCACCACTGACGAGTTGCCGGTGGACCGACGCGAGCCCTACCAGCCGTCCAAATACGGCGACCGGTGGGCTCCCCTGCTGATTTCCTGGACCACACCGGTGGAAGCCCCTGCGCTGGCAGACAACGTCATCGGCACGGGAGGCAGCACCATGTACTCCCTCAACAAGGGACCCAAAAGCTACATCACCGGGAGCCTGGAGCTGGACACCCCACAGGTAACGGAACTACTCGCGAGTCCCGGCGGGGCCGACTACGTCCTGGCAGTCATGCAACACGAACTGGGCCATGTCATGGGCCTTGACCACGTGGATGACCCGATCCAACTCATGTACCCGGAAATCGGCGCCCCCGACGGCCTCGCGGCGGGCGACCTGAATGGCCTTCATCTTCTCGCCTCGGCACCCTGCCGCAAGGACATCTGACTCTTTCACGCTTCAAGCATTCCCGGCATGGACTCCCGGTGGAGTGGGACTTATGCTGACGAATACGGCCGACGGCGGCGCCCCACTTCCCGTCGCAGCCGCCACGTCAGGGGGTTCCATGGAACCTTATGGGTCGCCCAAGTGGCCGGACCCCGATCCCCCTCGTCCGAATTACCTTCCGCGTGCCCCACGCTCACCGGAGCCTCCACCGGTCAGGCCGCCGATCAAGCACAGCAGCATCGCGGCCATCCTGTTCCTCTTCAGCGTGCTCGGCTTGGTGTGCGCGGGAGCCTACTTCAGCGGCGAACTCCAGCAGATCCTTTACGGATCGTCCGCCACGCAGAGCCAGGCGCCCCGCCCCGGGCTGGCACCTTTCGGCCAGCGCCAGGAGCCGGTTCCGGGACTTGAGGAAGCCGACGCACCGCTTGGAACGCCGGCACCTCTGAACCGCCCCAGTTCCTCGTACAAGTTCCTGGCCGTCAAGGAAGACGGAACTCCGCTGGCGTACTCGCCGTGCCGGCCCATCCACTATGTGATCAACTCGGACCTCGCACCGCCCTCCTGGCAGCCGCTGGTGGAAGAAGCCGTGCGACAGGCCGGCGAAGCCACAGGATTGAAGTTCATCTACGACGGCCCCAGTTCCGAGGTTCCTTCCCCCAACAGGTCCGGGTACCAGCCCGAAAGGTACGGCGACCGCTGGGCTCCCGTCCTCATTGCGTGGAGCACGCCGGAGCAGGTGCCACGCCTGAGCGGGCAGACCGTGGGCCTTGGCGGAAGCTCCTCCATTGGCCTCAGCAACGGCTATAAGGCCTACGTCACGGGCACGGTGTCCTTGGATGCCCCACAATTCGCGGACATTGTGGACGCTCCCAGCGGAGAAGAGATCGGCGTAGCAGTCATCATGCATGAGCTGGGACACCTCCTCGGCTTGGATCACGTGGATGATCCCCGGCAGCTCATGTTCGACCAAGCCTCCTGGGTACGCGGGTACGCTGCGGGCGACCGGACTGGTTTGGCCCAGCTGGGCACGGGCCCCTGCAGCAAAGACTTCTGAGGCCCTACCCGGCAACCACTGCGAGCGCGTCCTCCACCGTGTCCACCAGGAAGATCCTGTCCTCCATGGGCTTTCCGTCCGCGAGGCTGCGCAGCATGGGCCAGGCAGGAAAGGTCTGTTCCCAGTGTTCGGGGCCCACCAGCACCATGGGCGTGATGGTCTCGGGGGCTCCGTAGTAGTTCTCGCACGCGTCCTGGAAGATCTCCTGCACCGTCCCTGCCGCGCCCGGGAGGAACACGATCCCTCCATTGCAGAGCTCCAGCAAGATCGCTTCCCGGACGGCGTTGGCGAAGTATTTGGCGATGTGGGTGGCGAACAAATTCGGCGGCTCATGACCGTAGAACCATGTTGGGATACCGAGCGTCGGGGTGCCGCCGGGATAACGTTCGACGACGGCGGCTGCTTGCCGCGCCCAAGCCGTCACGGAGGGCCGGAACCCCGGCACAGCGGCGAGCGACTCAATCGCAGCCGTGGAGTCGGCGTCGGGCAGTCGGCTCAAGTAGGCGCCAAGGTTGGCTGCTTCCATGGCGCCGGGGCCTCCGCCCGTGGCTACCGTAAAGCCCGCTTGGGCCAGTAGCCGTCCCAGCCGCGCGGCGTCGGCGAATGCATTGGTGCCCCGTTGCGCGGCGTGTCCGCCCATGACGCCAACCATCTTTCTCCCGGAGAGCGCGCCATGGTCCAGCAGCTCGTCCAAGGCATCGCCGATTGCGTGATCGTGCAGGGCTGCGGCGAGGGTGGCGTCCAGGCTGCCCCGCTGCCCGGGCAGGATGCTCCACTGGTAGACGCGGGCATCGAGGGTGGATTCGTACTCCGTGGAGGCGATGTCCTCGTACAGTTCACTAGCCGTGTAAACGCTGCTTCGGTACGGGTTGAAGGGCACGTTGTGAAGCTGGGGGAAGATGAGGGCTCCCCGCCGGCGGAGGCTTTCTTCCACACCGTCGTCGAAAGTGCATCCCAGGAAGATCGCACCTTGGGGGTCCAGAGCCCTGAGGTCCTGCGAACGGCCCCGAAGGTCCAGAGACTGTGCGTGCCATCCGTTCATGGACCTGGCCCCTGCGCTTACCAGCTGGTGGAAGTGGACCACGCTTTCGACGTCGAGCGTTCGCGGACTCGGGTTCAAGGCTCCGGAGCGATTCATGGTTTCAGCGTAGTGGTCCGCCGGGCCCCGCGGCCGGGTGTTTGGGTGTGCGGCAGCAGTCCGGTGCATCATGAAGCATGAAGAGTTCAAGAGTTGCGCGTCCGCGCATCGGCGTTCCGGTCCGTCTCAGTAGTTCGGACACCCCCGACGCCCGCGTGGGTGAAGCGAACCAGCTCTTTACGTACATCGTGGACCTGCTGCGCGAGGCAGGCGCAGTTCCGGTGCTGTTGACCCCTGTTTCCGCTGACAGCGCCGGGCGGCTGGCCACCGAGATGCAAACGCTCGACGGCGTGTTGCTGCCGGGAGGCGGCGACATCAGCCCACGCCTCTATGGGCAGGATCCTGACGAGTCGCTGTACGACGTGAACCCTGAGCAGGACCACCTGGACATGGATGTTGCCCGGGCAACAATTGACGCAGGGCTGCCACTGTTAGGCGTCTGCCGTGGACACCAACTGTTGAACGTCCTCTACGGCGGAACCTTGATCCAGGACATGGCGCCGTCGGCGGTCAACCACAACGGCCTGGATCCGCATGATCCCGAGGCCAGCGAATGGGCCTGGCACGACGTGCTCCTGACAGCCGGTTCCAAGACTGCGGGCCTGTATGGATCTCCTGATGGAAGTACCATCAAGATCGCCTCCGGGCACCATCAGGCAGTGTCCCGGGTAGGCGAAGGCCTGCAGGTCACTGCCGTGGCGGACGATGGAACCGTGGAAGCTTTGGAAGACCCTTCGCGATGGGTTGTTTCGGTCCAATGGCATCCGGAGGCCTCCCAGCTGCCCGACGCTGAGCGGTTGTTGCCCTTCAGGAATTTTGTGGATGTTTGCCGGAACCCTACCCATGGCCCATCTGCCGGAGTACAGTAACGCTCACTGCATCGCTTTCGCACCAGTGATCATCGGGGCAGTGAATAACTCCATTCGAAATGACGTCCTGGGGGCGTCGTAAGTTTGCCGGCTGGGGGGCCCAACATCTGCTCAAGGAGCATGGTTGTGGACCGTCCAAAATACGCTCGTCGTCATACCCGCTTATCATTCATCAGCACACGTTCCTTCGTCCGGCGAATCCTTGGATTTGTGCTGGGCCTTTCTGTTGCCCTTTCTTCAATTGTCTTCGGCTTTGCCAAGCCCGCCGCGGCAGCCGTACCCCCTTGTCCCGGTACCGGCGGCTCCCAGATGATCGTCGCTCATACAGACGACGATCTGATCTTTGTCAGCCCGGACTTCATGCGCGATGTCCATGCCAAGCGTTGCGTCCAGACAATCTACATCACCGCCGGCGAAGCCGGAGAAGGACAGGCCTACTGGAGCAGCCTTGAGAATGGTATCCGTGCTACCTACGCCTCAATGGCCGGGGTTGCCAACGCATGGACAGCCTCCGACGCCGCCATTTCACAGCGTCCCATCACGGTGCACACCCTCAACGCCGCTCCCAACATCTCGGTGATCTTCCTGAGACTCCCGGATGGTTACCCAAACGGCGGGGGCACCTCCCGCTACAACGGTCAGAGCATCCTCAAACTGTGGGATGGCCGGATCTCCAGCATTCGCCCCGTAGACGGCTCTGCAACATATACCAAAGCCCAACTCCAAACTGTGCTGAACCAGTTGGTGTCCGCATACAAGCCCACCACTTTCCGGACCCAGGACTGGACAGGCAACTTCACAACGCCCTATGACCACAGTGATCACTGGGCTGCTGCGAAGTTCGGGCAACTGGCTACACGGGCCTACACCGGCCCACATACCTCGTCGGCCTACGATGCCTACGTTATTGATGAGTACGCCCAGAACGTGACCGGTGCTGATCTGACAAATAAGGTAAACGCCTTCACTCGCTTCGCCGACTTCGATAAATACCTGTGTGGCTCCCCTTGCCCTGCCCCGCCCTACAGCGATTGGCTCAAACGGCAGTACATTACAGCCATCGAGTGGACCGGCAACGCGGCGAAATCGGCGGGAACCACCGTCTCTGCGTCCTCTCAGAGAGCCTCGGGACAAAGTCCGGAGAAAGCCCGTGACGGCTACGCCTGGGGTACGCCCATGGACGCCAACCGCGAGTGGGTCACCAATGGCGGCCGTGCAGGCAGTTGGATCCAGTACAACTTCTCGCCCGCCAAGACCATCAATGCTGTGACACTTTTTGATCGACCGGTCACCAGCGATCATGTCACGGGTGGCAATCTCATCTTCTCGGATGGCAGCACCGTCCCGGTTTCCGTCCTCCCGAATAACGGGTCAGGACTGACAGTGAATTTTCCTGCCAGGACCGTCAGTTCAGTGCGCTTCAACATCAGCTCCGTCAGCGGTTCCACCACCAGTGTGGGCTTGGCCGAATTCGAAGCACATATCACCGCTGACGTGGTTGCCCCCGTGGTGACAGCCACCCCCGCGGGCGGCACCTACGACATCGGGCAAAAAGTCACACTGGCCGTGAATGAGCCTGCCACGATCTACTACACAGTGGACGGGTCTACGCCCACAGTGGCCAGCAGCAAATACGCCACCCCTATCACTGTGAACGGCCCGCTGACCCTGAAGTACTTCGCGGTGGACTCTGCGAACAATCCCTCCGCCGTGGTCACCCAGACATACTCCACCGGCCCGGATGTGACGAAACCGGTGGTAACAGCCAGCCCTGTGGGCGGCGCCTACGCTCCGGGCACCGCCATCACCCTCACGGTCAATGAAGCGAATTCGGTGATCAAATACACCACCGATGGTAGCGACCCGTTGACAGCCGGACAGGTGTACTCCACACCGATAGTGTTCCCCGGCACGGCTCCCATGACGCTGAAATACTCTGCCACGGATCCTGCCGGAAACGTCTCCGACGTCGTCACCCAGACGTACACGGTTCCGCCGGACACCACAGCCCCTGTGGTCACTGCCAACCCCACCGGCCGCGCCTTGGCCAATGGGGCCACCATCACCCTCTCGGCGAATGAACCCGGAGCGGCCATCTACTACACCACCGATGGCAGCACGCCCACGGCAACGGAATCAGGCACGAATATCAAGTACGCGGCTCCGATTGTCATGGGGAGTTCCAACCTCGTCCTCAAGTACATCGGGGTGGACACGGCCGGCAACACCTCGCCAGTGGGCACCCAGACGTACACCGTGCCCGCAGCCGGACCGCCGTCGGCCCATGACTACAACGGTGACGGTAAAGCCGATGTCCTGGCCTCCGACACCGCCGGCAATTTGTATCTTTACCCTGGGGACGGCGCGGGCGGCCTTTTGCCCCGGCAAGTAGCCCTACCGGCACCCGCCTGGTCCACCGTGACTGACACCATCACCCCCGGTGACTTCAACAAGGATGGCAAACCTGACTTGCTTGCCCGTGCCGGTGACGTCCTGTGGTTCTACCCCGGTAACGGTGCAGGCAGTTTCGGGGCCCGGGTACAGGTCAGTACCGGCTGGAGCACCATGAGCCAACTGTTCTCCCCTGGAGACTTCAGCGGCGACGGCATTCCGGACTTCATTGGCCGGCTCAGCTCAGGGGAGTTGCGGCTCTACGAAGGCAACGGCACCGGTGGCCAGCGGACACCCACCACCATTGGATCCGGCTGGAATGTGATGAATGCAATCTTCAGCACAGGGGACTTTAATGGAGATGGGAAGGGAGACGTGCTGGCGCGGCGCTCGGACACTGGCGCCCTCTGGCTGTATCCCGGAAACGGAACCCGCGGATGGCTCCAGTGGAAGCAAATCTCCACGGGTTGGGACAACCGAACAGCGATAGCCGGGCCCCGGGACCTGGACGGCGATGGCAGCAACGACGTCATAGGCCGCATCGGAGACACCCTGTGGCTGTATCCGGGCACGGGCAGCGGAGCGATCAGCACCGTGCCGCCCATCAGCCTCGGCACCGGCTGGCAGGCCATGAAGATCATCGCCTAGCCAGCCCCTAGGACCTGGCGCGGGTCGGAGTTTTCCCCCAGACTCTTCGGCCCGCGTCAGCTGACTTAAAGAACGACGACGGCCCGTCACCTTCCGTGCGGAAGGCGGCGGGCCGTCGTCGTGAGCTAGCTGTAAAGGCTAGAGCGTTGCGTAAACTTCGCGCAGCAGCTTGGCGGTCTCGGACGGCGTCTTGCCGACCTTTACACCAGCGGCTTCGAGAGCTTCCTTCTTGGCCTGGGCCGTACCGGCGGAACCGGACACGATGGCGCCAGCGTGACCCATGGTCTTACCCTCGGGAGCGGTGAAGCCGGCAACGTAGCCAACAACCGGCTTGGTGACGTTGGCCTTGATGAAGTCGGCTGCGCGCTCTTCGGCGTCGCCACCGATCTCACCGATCATGACGATTGCCTTGGTTTCCGGGTCAGCTTCGAAAGCTGCCAGGGCGTCGATGTGCGTGGTGCCGATGACGGGGTCGCCACCGATACCGATCGCGGTGGAGAAGCCGAGGTCGCGGAGTTCGTACATCATCTGGTAGGTCAAGGTACCGGACTTGGACACGAGGCCGATGGGGCCCTTGCCCGTGATGTTCGCCGGGGTGATGCCGACCAGGGCCTCGCCGGGGGTGATGATGCCGGGGCAGTTCGGTCCGATGATGCGGGTGATCTGCTTGCCGTCAGCGTCCACCTTGGACTGGGCGAGTGCCCAGAATTCGGCGGAGTCCTGAACCGGCACACCTTCGGTGATGACAACGACGAGGCCGATGCCGGCTTCGATGGCTTCAACCACGGCGTCCTTGGTGAATGCCGGGGGAACGAAGACGATGGAGACGTCAGCGCCGGTTTCAGCGATGGCTTCCTTGACGGTGCCGAAGACGTTGATTTCCTTGTCGCCGTGCAGGACCGTGGTGCCGGCCTTGCGGGCGTTGACGCCACCAACAATGTTGGTGCCGGCCTTGAGCATCAGGGCGGTGTGCTTGGTGCCCTCGCCGCCGGTGATGCCCTGAACGATGACCTTGGAGTCCTTGTTGAGGTAGATAGACATTGTCGCGTCCCTTTACTTAGCTGCGTTGGCGAGCTCGGCGGCCTTGTCGGCGCCCTCGTCCATGGTGGCGGCCAGGGTAACCAGCGGGTGGTTGGCCTCGGTCAGGATGCGGCGGCCTTCCTCAACGTTGTTGCCGTCGAGGCGAACGACCAGCGGCTTGTTCGCGGAGGAACCGAGCTCAGCCAGTGCACCGACGATGCCCTTGGCAACGGCGTCACAAGCAGTGATGCCACCGAAGACGTTCACGAACACGCTCTTGACCTGGGAGTCGCCAAGGATAACGTCCAGACCGTTGGCCATGACCTCGGCGGATGCTCCACCGCCGATGTCCAGGAAGTTGGCGGGCTTGACGTTGCCGTGGTTCTCGCCGGCGTAAGCAACGACGTCGAGGGTGGACATCACAAGACCGGCGCCGTTGCCGATGATGCCTACTTCGCCGTCCAGTTTGACGTAGTTGAGGTCCTGCGCCTTGGCCTTGGCTTCGAGCGGGTCAGCCGCGTCCTTGTCTTCCAGGTGTGCGTGGTGCACGTGGCGGAAGTCAGCGTTCTCGTCCAAGGAGACCTTGCCATCGAGGGCAACGATTTCGCCTGCGCCGGTACGGACCAGCGGGTTGACCTCAACCAGGGTTGCGTCTTCCTTCTTGAAAACGTCCCAGAGCTTCAGAATGACGTCGGCTACCTTGCCGCGCAGTTCCTCCGCGAAACCTGCAGCTGCGACGATCTCGTCAGCCTTGGCCTGGTCGATGCCCACAGCGGGGTCGATGGCGATCTTGGCCAGGGCCTCGGGACGCTCGACTGCAAGCTGCTCGATTTCCATGCCGCCTTCTACCGAGCACATGGCCAGGTAGTTGCGGTTGGCGCGGTCCAGGAGGACCGAGAAGTAGAATTCCTCGGCGATGTCAGCACCCTGGGCAATCATCACCTTGTTGACGGTGTGGCCCTTGATGTCCATGCCCAGGATGTTGGTGGAGTGCTCAAGCGCCTCTTCGGCGGTCTTGGCAACCTTGACGCCGCCAGCCTTGCCGCGGCCACCAACCTTAACCTGTGCCTTTACGACAGTTACGCCGCCGATCTTCTCGGCAGCTGCCTTCGCTTCTTCAGGAGTGTGCGCCACGATGCCGGCGAGCACGGGTACACCGTGCGCCTCGAACATATCGCGCGCCTGATATTCAAACAGGTCCACGGTTTAGTGTCCTTCTACGTCGAAGTAGTTTTCTGTTCAGCCGGGAACCGCGATGACCGCGATAGCCAGCTGCGGAAAGTACGCGGTAACAACCGGGATTGAAGCCGGTCACATTGCGTAAGGTCCTCTCGGAACTTTAGCCCTTTGAGGAGTCCCGCCAGCTACACACTACCTGTTAAGTGATTAACCTTACACTTCTATCGGATGTAGAAAAACCGCATAATGACGCGGTTTTTGGGCCGTCGGAGGGCGTTCGGCGACGGTTCAGGACGCTTCTTTCAGGTTCCCGCGGACCGTTTTGCCGCCGTCGGAAATCAACTGGTATCCCTCGCGGTTCACGAAGAATGCCACGCCACCTGAGACGTTTCCGCAGGCAACGCCGCCGTTATAGGCCGAACACCGGAGTCCGTTGCGCTCGATGTTCTGCCCGTCCGGAAGCTCCCGGAGTTTGGAAATGGGACCCCCGCCACTGCCCTTTGGCCCGAACTCAGACTCCATTTGTGTTACGCCGGAACGACATGAGCCGTAGACGGCCTTCTCCGGAGTCAACAGCGCCGTCCCTCCGAGGTAGCCAAGGCCTGTTCCCGCGCAGTCCTCCACGATGTCATCCAGGTCCGGTTTGGCATATTTGGCCAGCTCGCAATGCGCCACAGGAACAACTGCGAACTTGTTGTTGGCCGCGTCAGAGTAGGAGTTGGCCTCATAGGGAAGGTTGAGGTGTCCGCCCCGGGAAGATGTCAGGGCGCACACAATGTTCTTGTCAGCAGTGATGAACGCTGTGACATCCTCGCCCGCGGACAGGGTGGTCTGCTCAGTGACAGGAACCTGCTGGAGCTGTTCCAGCGGCGGCAACGGAGCCGGCGGCACATAGTTGGGATCTTCGGTGGCGAAAGAGCACCCGGTGGCCAGCACCATGATCAAGGCGGCCAGGATCCCCCAAACAGTCCGTCGCATGCCCCTCATTATGCCGTGCCGTGTCATGCATCGAGTTTGGTCAGGGGTGCATACCGCAATAGCAGCCGCTTCTCGCCGACGTCGAACTTCACCTTCGCAACCGTTTTGTCCCCCGCGCCTTCGATGCCCAGCACCACGCCGTTGCCGAAGCTCGTGTGGTTGACTTTGTCTCCCACCACAACCGAAATGACTTCCTTTTGCGGCTGGACCCTGTTGCGTACGACGGCGGCAGGGACGTCGGCGTCGAACCCAGCGGTTGGGCTTGCGGCAGCACCGCGGGACGTGCCCGCACCCCAGAATGAACCACCGTACCGGTTGGACCCGATGGGGGCGCTGCCCCAGCCGCCTGCGGCCTGGCGGCTCATTCCCTCGCGCTTCCACTCCACCAGCTCGGAAGGGATCTCTTCCAGGAACTGGCTGGCGGGGTTGTACTGGCTCTGGCCCCACATGCTGCGGACCTCCGAGCGAGTGACGTAGAGACGCTTGCGCGCCCTGGTGAGGCCCACATAGGCCAGGCGCCGTTCCTCCGCGAGTTCCTTAGGATCCGTGGCGGAGCGCTGGTGCGGGAAGATGCCGTGCTCCATACCGGTGAGGAACACCACCGGGAACTCCAGGCCCTTGGCGGTGTGCAGCGTCATGAGCGTGACAACGCCCATTCGCTTGGCCTCCGCGACGGCGGCATCGATGTCCGCCCCCGGCGCATCCGGGATCTGGTCGGCATCGGCCACCAGTGAGACCTGCTCCAGGAATTCGCCGAGCGAACCATCCGGGTTGTCGCGCTCGTATTCCCGGACCACAGCCACCAGTTCGGCGAGGTTCTCCACGCGGGATTCATCTTGGGGATCGTTGCTGGCGCGCAGCCCCGCCAAGTAGCCGGTCTGTTCGAGTACGGCTTCCAAGGCAGCGGCAGCACCAGAGCCGGAGGCTACCTCGGCAAGGTCATCGAGCAGCTTCACGAAGCCCAGGACGGCATTAACGGAGCGGGTGGCCATGCCTGGCGCTTGGTCAGCACGGCGCGCAGCGGCCATGAACGAGGTGCGTTCACGTTCGGCCAAGGCAGCCACGGCTCCCTCAGCACGATCACCGATCCCGCGTTTGGGTTCGTTCAGTACCCGGCGAAGGTTGACGTCGTCGTCCGGGTTCACCAGGACGCGAAGGTACGCCAGGGCATCCTTGATCTCCTTGCGCTCGTAGAAGCGCGTTCCACCAACAACCTTGTACGGAAGTCCCACCCGAACCAGGACGTCTTCAATGGAGCGGGACTGTGCATTGGTGCGGTAGAAAATAGCGACGTCACCAGGACGCAAGCCGTCCTCATCCTGCAGCCGGTCAATTTCCTTGGCGATGAACTGGGCTTCGTCGTGTTCGTTCTCACCCACGTAGCCAATGATTTTCTCGCCGTCACCTTCCGCGGTCCACAAACGCTTTTCCTGGCGGTTGGGATTACGGGAGATGACCGAATTGGCGGCGCTGAGGATGTTCTGCGTGGAGCGGTAATTTTGCTCCAGTTTGATGGTGCGGGCGTTGGGGTAGTCGTGTTCAAACTCCACAATGTTGCGGATGTCCGCGCCACGGAAAGCATAAATGGACTGATCGGAATCGCCCACCACAGTAAGTTCGCTCGGTGCCACGTCCGTGTCTGTTCCCAAGCCGACGATTTCCCTGACCAGCGCGTACTGCGCGTGGTTGGTGTCCTGGTACTCGTCCACCAACACGTGCCGGAAGCGGCGCCGGTAGGATTCCGCGAGCGCAGGGAAGGCCCGGAACATGTACACGGTTTCGGCGATGAGGTCATCGAAGTCCATCGCGTTGGCTTGCCGGAGACGCTGCGTGTAGCCCTTGAAAACCTCGGCTACAGCCTGTTCGAAGGGGTCGTTGTGGTTTGCCGAAGAGACGTAGGAGTCGGCATCAATGAGCTCGTTCTTGAGCGCCGAAATCTTGTGCTGGATGGCCTTCGGCGCGAACTTCTTCGGATCCAGGTCCAGGTTCTTTGCCACGAGTGTGATCAGACGCAGGGAATCAGCGGAGTCGTAGATGGAGAAGTTCGAATTCAGCCCGACGTTCGCAGCTTCCCGGCGCAGGATTCGCACGCAGGACGAGTGGAACGTGGAAATCCACATGCCCTTTGCCCGGGCGCCGACCAGGGCTTCGATGCGTTCCCGCATTTCGGCTGCTGCCTTGTTGGTGAAGGTGATGGCCAGGATTTCGCCGTGATGCGCCCGCTTAGTGGCTATGAGGTAGGCGATCCGGTTACTCAGGACGCGCGTCTTCCCCGAGCCTGCACCCGCGACGATCAGCAAGGGGCTTCCGGCGTGCTTCACGGCCTCTTCCTGCTGCGGATTCAGTCCTTGGAGGAGCGCCTCAGCGGTCGGCAACCCGTGGGCGCCCTGGTTGCCCCATCCCCCTTGGGCAGGTGCTTGGGGAGCGTTCCCTGACCCGCCCGTTCCTTCCTGGAGGCGCGGCCCGGAGGCGCCACCGCCGGAATGGGAAAGTTCCGGGGCAGCCTTGACTGCGGCTTTGGTGCCAGCTTTGAAGGGTCCGTCTGCGTAGGGGTCAAACAACATATCCATGGTGCCTACCAGTCTAGGCGGTGCCCCTGACACTATAAGGCGACGCGGTCAGCAGCGGCTGATGCTAGGCAAATTGGGGAACAGAGGTGAGGGCGGCGCTCAACTCGCGCACCGCCGTCGGGCCTCCCGCCACGAACCAATTCAATCCGTTGACCTGCACGACGGCGGTGTCCCCGCCGGCAGCGCGGACGATCGCCTTGCCGGGGAGCCAGTCCCATTCGGGGCAGCTGTGTTGGAACCAGCAGCCGAGCTCCCCGTCAGCCACCCGGCCGAGGTCGCAGGAGCCGGAACCGAACATGCGCAGCGACGCCGCGGAGACCGCGGCTGCGTGCCATGGCATGGCCGCGCGGGGGTCTGCGAGCCAAGTGGGGTGAATGTACGTGGCTGCGGAGATTTGGCCAACGGGGAGGTCGCCCGAACCGGTGATCGCCTCGCCGTTCAGGGTGGCCGGACGTTCCGCCCCTCCCAGCCAGAGCTTATCCAGTTCGGGTTGGTAGATGGCCCCCAGCAACACCTCGGGATCGGCAACCGGGTTGCCGCCATGGTCCGAATCGTCACGCTTGAGGGCGATGGCCGAGCACCAGTATGTGGACCCGTGGAGGAAGTTGTAGGTGCCGTCAACGGGGTCGATCACCCAGGTCCGGCCGCTCGTCCCCGCCACCGAGGCACCCTCCTCGCCGAGGATGCCGTCTTCCGGACGGCAGCGCCGCAACTGTTCAAGAACATAAGCCTCGGCTGCGTGATCGGCTGCAGTGACGACGTCGGATACTGACGTCTTGCGTTCGCCCTGCAGTCCCCCCATCCGCATGAGCAGCGCCAGCTGGCCCGCCTCGCGGACCAGTGCGCTGGCCAGTTGGTAGTCATCCAGTGAAGGATCGAGTTCAGTTGCTGTGTGCCTGCCGGTGGTCATGGATCCAGCTTATGTGGCGGAATAATGGATGACATGGCCAAGACACCAGCCCAGCGCGTCAAGAAGCACGGAGCAAAGGCAGTGGTTCCCGATCACTCGCTACCGCCTGTGATCAACACCACCACGCAGCGCACCCCACAAAAGGCGCAGAGCAACTCCAAACTCATTGTGATCGCGGGTGTCGTGGCCAGCCTGTTCCTGTTCTGGTACCTGCACTTGCTCACCCTGAACCAGATGACGCAGCTCTCGGGTGGCCTGGCGATGCCGGATTCCCTGACTGGCGGCTTCTCACAGGATTACATCGTTCAACTTAGAGAGGCCATGGATGACTCGGCGCGCGGCCAGCTCAACTACGTCCACAAGACTGCCGGCACCCTGTTTCCGCTGATCTTCGGCTTCAGTTGGCTCCTGCTGATCGGCACCAATGTGGCGCGAAAGTCGTGGCGTTGGGCAATGTGGGCCGCTCCCCTGCTGTTCGCCGTGGCCCACCTGTGGTCCAACGTCGCCATCGATTCCGTGCTGGCCATGGAAACGCCCGACGCCGGTTCGGTGGCGTTGGCCTCAGCTGTCACCGTCGCGTCGTGGGTGCTGTTCCTGATCAGTCTCCTGTGCGGCGTGCTGGCAGTGTTCCTGGGCAGGAAGAGCCCCAAGCAGTGAGCTTCCGAAGGTTTTTCAAACCCGCCGTTTCAGCTTTAACCATGGGCCTGCTCATCTTGGGCGCCTCCGCCTGCGGGCTCGGGGGCCCGTCCAAAGCTGAGCGCCTGGGCAAGGACCTGGAGGCAGCCGCGTTGTCGGTACCCGGGGTTGAATCCGCCAAGCTCAACGTCAACATGAACACGTCCGGAAATTTCATCACCGTCAAGTTGGTCGGAAGCAGCCACGACGCGGACGTCCTCGCTGACGTGCTCGGGAACGCGCTTCCGCCCATGCTCGAAGAAACTGAAGAGCTACAGTCAGGTACGTTCGGGATCAGTATCTTCTCACCGGACGATGCCGTGTCCGCCAGCGCGCGGGATCTGGGCTACCCGGGCGGTTCCTCCCTCAACAGCTTCCGCGAATACTTCCTCAGCGTGCCCTGAGTACTTTCCGTTCCGTGTGGACACGCTGGGCAATCACCAAACCGGCCGCTGCCAGGCCGATGGTCACCGGGTAGCCCATGAACCGCTCCAGCAAACCCGGCTGGGGCACCTCCATCCCGGTGATGGCGCCGATGACCAAGGCACCAATACAGACGAGCCCGCAGGCAGCGAGGAACCAACTGATCGGGGTTTGACGGAACCACAGGACGCCCAACAGGAGCAGTGCAAAACCTCCCCCAATGAAGAACATCAGTGCGCCCGCAAAGTGCCAGGGCGATCCGAGGTCTTCGGGAACCAGTCCCACCAGGACCGTTCCCACTCCGGCGACACCGGTGAGGATCCGGATGGCGACAGCCAGGATCCAGGGCACGGTCAGGACCCGCGTTTGGGGAGAATCGTCCGCAACAGCTCGAAATCGTCGTGCCGTTACTCCGGGCCGCGCGGCCACACACAGCAACCCTGCCGTCAGAAACAACGCACCGAGGACCAGCGCCAGGCCTTGAACCACGAACGAGGCATTCATCAGCCAGTGCAGAGGCGAGCAGACGGCTCTGTCCTCGTAGATCCCGCAGGAAATTGCTCCGAGGTCACTAATGAATCCGGTGGCCCTGCTGTAGGGCTCGGGCCCTGCCCAGGCCTCGATCACGGCGGCCTCGGCCACGAAGTATTGGACCACGCTCAGCTGCGCCCACCCTCCGATGTTCGCCCTGATGCCACGGGTATCCGGAAGGAACGATACAGCTGGCGCCGGTGCAGTCGCGTGCCCTTTCATGAACGCCAGCCTAACGGTGTTCGGGCAGCGTCCCCGCAGCTTGTATGCTTGTAGTCGTGTCCGGGCCCTCGAGCTCCAGCAGTGGGATTAAGAGCCATGGACACACAGGCCCTCGTAGCTCAGTGGATAGAGCACGGCTCTCCTAAAGCCGGTGTCGTTGGTTCGATTCCAATCGAGGGCACTTGAACCACCAGCAGCCCACCCAGGACCTGCAGGCCTACTTGGCCGGCAGCTGGGTTGTGGAGCGCACCCTCCTGGACCGGACGTCCGGCACCAACGGAACCTTTACCGGCGTCGTGCGCTATACCCGGAACCCCGACGGCGGCCTGGACTACCGCGAAGACGGAACCATGCACTGGCCTAACCATTCGGGTCCGGCATTCCGCGAGTACCTCCTGAAACCGGGTTCCGGGCCGGAGTCGATGGACGTGTTTTTCCCCGACGGCAGGCCCTTCCATGTGATGAGTTTCTCCGAACAGGGCAACCAGGATAAGCACTGGTGCGACCCCGACGACTACCGGGTCAGCTACCTCTGGGAGGGTCCTGACTCGTTCAGCTTCACGTGGGATGTCCAAGGGCCCGCCAAGAACCTGCTGCTTGAATCGCACTTGGTCCGGATCGACGCCGGGAGGCAATCATGAGTACATCCGGCACGGACCTGATCGTCGTAAGCGCCGTCTGCGTCTACAACAACGAAGGCCAGCTCCTGACCGTCCGCAAGCGTGGCACTGAGAAGTTCATGCACCCCGGTGGCAAACCAGAGTCCGGTGAAACCGCCGCGGAGGCCGCTTCCCGTGAACTCCTGGAAGAAGTCGGCATCGACGTGGCACCGAACCGCCTCGAGCCGCTCGGCGTGTGGCTGGCTGTGGCGGCCAACGAGGCAGCAACGAACATCGAAGCCACCGTTTTTACTGCGCCCGGAACGTGGGAGGCGCACCCCTCGGCGGAGATCGCCGAGATCCGCTGGCTGGACCTCGACGCGCCTCTTCCCACGGATTTGGCCCCGCTGCTCACCGACCACGTACTTCCAGCGCTCACCCCGCCCAAGTAGGTCGCAGTTAAGGCCGTTTTGACAGCTCAGAACGGCTTCAACTGCGACCTACATGGGTTACAGCTCCGGGACCGCTTCCTGGGCCACCGCCGTGGCTTCGGCGAACTGGGTTTGATACAGCTCGGCGTATCGTCCATCTGCCGCCAGCAGCTCGGTATGTGTGCCACGCTCCACGATCCTGCCGTCCTCAACCACCAGAATGGCGTCAGCAGCACGGATGGTGGACAGCCGGTGGGCAATCACGACGGCGGTGCGCCCCTCGAGTGCCTCGCCCAAGGCCGCCTGGACGGCGGCTTCGTTGGTGGAGTCCAAGGCAGCGGTTGCTTCGTCGAGGATCACAACACGAGGTTGCTTGATCAGCAAGCGGGCGATGGTGAGCCGTTGGCGTTCACCACCGGAGAGCCGGTAGCCGCGCTCCCCCACCACGGTTTCCAGGCCATCAGGCAAGGACCGGATCATCGGCTCCAAACGTGCGCGCCGGAGCACATCCCACATGTCGGCTTCCGTAGCGTCCGGCCGGGCGAGGCGCAGGTTGGACGCGATGGTTTCGTGGAAGAGATGACCGTCCTGGGTCACCATGCCCATGGTGTCCCGCAAGGAATCGAAACTGAGATCGCGGACGTCCACGCCTGTTCCGGGCTTTTGGCCGCCAAGGCGCACTGTGCCGGAGTCGACGTCGTACAAGCGCGAGAGCAGCTGGGCCACCGTGGACTTTCCGGCACCGGAGGAACCCACCAGGGCAACGGTCTGCCCCGGTTCCACCCGGAAGCTGACTCCGTGCAGAACTTCCTCGCCTCCACGGGTATCCAGGGTGGCGACGTCCTCAAGGGAAGCCAGTGACACCTTCTCGGCGGAAGGGTAGGAGAAGCGTACGTCGTCGAATTCCACAGCCACAGGTCCCGCCGGAACAGTGACGGCGTCCGGCTTCTCGGTGATCAGCGGCTTAAGGTCCAGAATTTCGAAGACCCGCTCAAAGCTGACCAAAGCACTCATGATTTCCACGCGGGCATTGGACAGCGCCGTCAGCGGAGCGTAGAGCCGGGTGAGGAGGAGAGCGAGAACCACCACGTCACCGGGTGCCAGCTGCCCGCCAATTGCCAGCCAACCGCCCAGGCCATAAACCAAGGCCAAAGCCAGTGCCGACACCAAGGTCAAGGCCGTGACAAACGTGAACTGCAGCATGGCAGTCCGGATCCCAATGTCCCGGACCCGGCCGGCCCGCTCAGCGAACTCACGGGATTCCTCGTCCGGGCGGCCGAACAACTTCACCAGCGTGGCGCCCGGCGCGGAGAACCTCTCCGTCATCTGCGTGCCCATGGCAGCGTTATGAGCGGCAGCTTCGCGGCGGAGGTCCGCCAGTTTGGAGCCCATCCGCCGCGCCGGAATCAGGAAGATCGGCAGCAACACCATGGCAAGCACGGTCACCAGCCAAGAAGTATTGAGCATGACCACAAGTGTCAGGACCAGAGCCACCACATTGCTGACCACGCCGGACAGCGTGCCGGCGAAGGCGGACTGAGCTCCGATGACGTCGTTATTCAGTCGGCTGACAAGGGCACCGGTTCGGGTTCGGGTGAAGAACGCAATGGGCATGCGCTGCACATGATCGAACACGCGCGTGCGGAGGTCCACAATGACACCCTCGCCAATGATGGAAGACAGCCAGCGGGTCACCAAGCCCACGCCCGCCTCGCCAACAGCGACTATGGCGATCAGGACAGCCAACCAGATCACCGTACCCACACCGGCGTTGGCGATGATGGCATCGACCACCTGACCGGCCAACACCGGAGTAGCGACCGCCAGGAAAGCACCCGCGATGGAGGCGATCACAAAGGCAACCAGCTTGCCCTTATGCGGCGCGGCAAAAGCCATGACCCGCTTCAGGGTTTCCTTGGAGAACGGCTTCGAGCCGCTCTTGGCGGTAGTGATGTTGTACAGCGAGCTCCAGGCCACGCGGTCCATGCTCATGGGTTACTTCTCCTGGCTTGGGGTGTGGTGGAGTTCTTGCACTTGTCCATTTTCCAGATGCCAGCGCGAATCGAGCCTGACGTTCTCCAGCAGCCGGCGATCGTGCGTGACCAGCAGGAGCGCGCCTTCATAACTTTCCAGCGCCTCCTCCAGCTGCTCGATGGCTGGAAGATCCAAATGGTTGGTGGGCTCGTCCAGCACCAGCAGGTTCACGCCACGGGCCTGCAGCAACGCAAGCGCAGCACGGGTCCGCTCCCCCGGAGACAACGAATCCACTGTGCGGGAGGTGTGATCCGCCCTGAGCCCGAACTTTGCCAAGAGAGTACGCACATCCGCGCTGTTCCAGTCCACCAGCACAGCTTCAACAGCGTCGCCAAGCTGCCGCCCGCCGTCGAGCAGTCCGCGCGCCTGGTCAATTTCGCCAATGGCCACGGACGCGCCCATGGAGGCGTCGCCGTCGTCCGGCTCCTGCGTCCCCAACAACAGGCGCAAAAGCGTTGACTTCCCGGCCCCGTTCGGTCCGGTGATGCCTATGCGCTCGCCGCCGTTGAGCTGGAGGTTCACTGGACCCAGCGTGAAGTCACCTTGGCGGGCGACGACGTTGCGCAAGGTGGCGACGACGGCACTTGAGCGGGGCGCCTGGCCGATGCTGAACTGCAGTTGCCATTCCTTGCGCGGTTCCTCCACCTCGGTGAGCCTCGCGATACGGGACTCCATTTGGCGGACTTTCTGGGCCTGTTTCTCCGACGATTCGCTGCTCGCGGCGCGACGGATCTTGTCATTATCCGGGTTTTTCTTCATGGCGTTCCGGACGCCTTGGGAGCTCCACTCACGCTGGGTGCGTGCACGGGAGACGAGGTCGGCCTTGGTGTTCGCAAACTCTTCGTAACGTTCCCGGGCATGGCGTTTGGCCACGGCGCGCTCTTCGAGGAACGCTTCGTAGCCACCGTCGTATACAGCCACGGAGTTCTGGGCGAGGTCCAGTTCCACCACGGTAGTGACGCAGCGGGCCAGGAATTCGCGGTCGTGCGACACCAGGACCACGCCACCCCGGAGGCCTTGGACGAAGGCCTCAAGCCGGGCGAGTCCGTCAAGGTCGAGGTCGTTGGTGGGTTCGTCCAGGAGGACCACGTCAAAGCGGCTGAGCAGCAAGGCTGCCAAAGCCACGCGCGCAGCCTGACCACCGGAAAGGCCCGTCATGAGGGCGTCGGCGCCAAGCTCCAAGCCGAGGTCGGCGAGGACAGCGGGAACCCGGTCCTCCAGGTCCGCGGCGCCGGAGGCCATCCACCGGTCAAAAGCCAAAGAGTAGGCGTCATCTGCGCCGGGAGCCCCCGAGCCGAGAGCTTCGGCGGTGGATTCCATGTCGCTTGTTGCCTGGGCACAGCCAGTACGTCGCGCAATATATGCCGCGATCGTTTCGTCAGCGGTACGCTCGTGTTCCTGCGGCAACCAGCCTACGAAAGCGTCCGAAGGCGCCAGGTTGACGCTCCCTGCCTGGGGCTGGTCAACGCCGGCGAGAATGCGCAGCAGCGTGGACTTACCGGCACCGTTCGCGCCCACCACACCCACTACATCGCCTGGCGCGACGGTTAGGGACAGGTCCGAAAAAAGTGTGCGATGGCCATGACCACCGGCAAGATCCTTGGCCACCAAAGTTGCAGTCATTGTCTATCCTCCAGCAAGGGAACGCAGAAATTCAGGCCGCGATTCCCGCGGGCATGGAAAAACCCGCTGGTCCGGACTTGGGGGGTGTACGGACCAGCGGGTTCAATCATCAAGCATAATTCAATGTGGCTTCGGCGTAAAATCGTTTCGTACTCCCACTTACGGCTTACGCAGCCTTGCCCTCGCGGCCCGTCCAGGAAAGTCCCACATGCCCTTACCGTCCAAGGCGTTCCAGCGCTGGCTTCATGGCATTGCGCCCGATGCCAGCACTGCTGACGTCTGCAGGATCGCCGGCATCAAGCGAACAACACTGGCCCAGCAGCTGGTACGCGGCAAGGTTGCCGAGTCCACTTTGGTGAGCATCAGCCGCGGCTTCCACATCAATCCCGTGCAAGCCCTGTCCACTTTCGATCTATACGCCGAGCTTCGAGGCGACCCCGTCCCGCCCACGCCCTGCGAACTGGTCAGCCAAGTCGCCACCATCGATCTGCTGCGTGCAGTGGTGGACCGGAATGAGCCCGGTACAGCCCCCGCTCCGCGTCTTTCTGAACCACCGCACCCCACCTCAGTGCGTAACTGGGTGGACGCGATCGACGACGGCGAGTTGCGGCACCGGGTCAGCGACGCCACCGGGATTGCGCCACAGAACTTCTCCGCCCATCTGACCGCAAACAGGCTTCCGCCGGAGTTGGCCATCGCAACATCGCGCGCGGCCGGGGTTGGGCCTGCGGGAGGTTTGGTGGCCGGCGGGCTGATCACTGAGGCTGAAGCAGGGTGGCCGGCCAATGCCCGCCAGGAAGCGCTGGACAAGTTGTCGCAGGGACGATTGGTGACGTTGGCCGGAGAACGGCTTTTGGCGCTCGGTAAGACACTGCGCCGGCAGGAACAAGACCACGAACGAACTGAACGAATTTGGGAGAACCTCGGATGACGGCTGTCCTACCTTGGGTCACGCTGGCAGTGTGCCTGGCGATTACCCTCGCCCGGGTTCCGAGCGCCTTGCGCGGGGAGAACCGTGAGGTTTTCTATATTTTCTCGCTGATCTCGTTGAGTATCCTCATCAGCATCGAGGCACCCTATTTGGTCATTGACGGCTGGCTCGGCGGGATGAATATCGGCAACCTGATCCTGCGGTTCCTGCTGTACGGCACGTTCTTCTTCATGGGCATCAAGATCGCCACCGCTTTCGGCTCAGCCTCAGCCGTGCGCGCCATCCGTGGACCCGTCGGGATCACCGCCGCGGCAATCGTTGGTGCACTGACTATCTACTTCTTCGTCATCACGGACACGCAAGGATCCTCGGCGGGGATGAGCGGACTGAAATGGGGGCCCTCCCTGGATGGATACGCGGCGATGGGCCGCTTGTATCCGGGGTTCGTGGCGGCCTGCCTGGTACCTGCCATCTGGCGCACCGTAGCGAGCACCGCCCCCATACTGTTGCGGGTGGCCTCGGGGTTCCTGCTGTTGGGACTTTCTTTACTCCTGTCGTCCCAACTCTTTCCCCTCATTCCATTTTCGGAGGCCTGGTTGCGGGTACTCATCAACTATTCGGCCGCCCTGTTCACATGCCTCGGACTCGCTGGAATTTGGTTCTCCAAGTCATTTGCGCGGCGAAAGCAACGTCTCTCGGCGTAAGACTTTCACAAAACCATTAGATCGTGGCACAATCATGAATGTGTGAACGCGGCTTGCAGCCTGACACCGGAATCAGAGAACGGGTTTCCGGTGGATGTGGCGCCCACGTGATCACAATTGGGGGGATGAGTGGTGGCGGGCTGTTGGGGACCGCCCCCACTCAGCCTTTTTAACGGCCCTTTCGCAAGCCGCCCGCCAAGCCTTGCCCAAGCGGTGACTAAGATGGCTCCATGAACAGCCTTCGCTCCCGCCGCTCTGTCCTCGCAGCCGCACTGGCCTCGGCCGCCCTTGCACTTTCTGCATGCGGTGGAGGATCGGCACCCGCCCAATCCGGTGGGGACACATCACTTTCAGACGTGAAATCCAAGGGCGAGCTCGTCATCGCCACCGAAGGTACCTACCGTCCCTTCAGCTTCCATGCTGACGGAGCCGGGGAGCTCACTGGGTTCGACGTCGAAATCGCCCAGGCCGTGGCAGGGAAACTTGGCGTGAAGGCTACCTTCCAGGAAACGCAGTTCGACGGCATCTTTGCCGGGCTCGAATCCAAGCGGTTCGACACCATCGCCAACCAGATCTCCATCAATGATGAGCGCAAGGCCAAATACGAGTTCTCCACGCCGTACACCATCTCCACCGGCGTAGTGGTCACCAAAGCGGACAACAGCAGCATCAACAGCTTCGCAGACCTCAAGGGCAAAACCACCGCCCAGTCACTGACCAGCAACTTCTACAAGATGGCAGTTGAAGCCGGCGCCAACGTCCAGGCAGTAGAAGGCTGGGCGCAGTCCGCCACCCTGGTGCAACAAGGACGCGTGGATGCCACGGTTAACGACAAACTCACGTACTTGGACTACGCCAAGAACACCCCCGACTCCGGTCTGAAGGTCGCCGCCGAAGCACCGGAGAAGACCGAGAGCGCCATGGTCTTCCGCAAAGGGTCTACGGAACTCACGGCCGCAGTGGACAAGGCTCTCGCTGATCTCCAAGCCGATGGCACCTTGGCCAAGATTTCGGAAAAGTACTTCGGCGCGGACGTCACCAAATAGATGAACTGGGACCTCATCTGGAGTTCCTTCGGTCCACTCATCACCGGCGCCGTCACGGGGACCATTCCGCTGACCCTCGCATCCTTCGCCTTCGGCTTGGTGCTCGCGCTGGTGGTTGCCCTGATGCGCCTGAGCCCAAACTGGCTGCTCTCGGGCATCGGCCGCTTCTACGTCTCGGTGATCCGCGGTACTCCGCTGCTGGTGCAGCTCTTTGTCATCTTCTTCGGCTTGCCCAGCATCGGCATCCGGCTTGATCCCTGGCCAAGCGCCATCATTGCCTTCTCCCTGAACGTGGGCGGGTACGCAGCCGAGATCATCCGTGCTGCAATCCTCTCCGTGCCGAAGGGCCAATGGGAAGCCGGCCACACTATCGGAATGTCCCGTCCGCAGGCCCTGGTGCGCATCATCCTGCCGCAGGCAGCACGGGTGTCCGTTCCTCCCTTGTCCAACACCTTCATTTCCCTGGTGAAAGACACGTCCCTCGCCTCGCTCATCCTGGTTACTGAACTGTTCCGCAACGCACAGCAGATCGCCGCATTCAGCCAGGAGTTCATGGCCCTTTACCTGCAGGCAGCCCTGGTTTATTGGGTCATTTGCCTGGTTCTTTCCACTGCGCAATCCGCCGTGGAAAAGAGATTGGACCGCTATGTCGCTCACTAACGAACCCGCCCGGCAGCCGCGCGTCACGTCGGTCCTGAAGGCACGGAGCCTTGCCAAAGCCTTCGGAAGCAACGTGGTCCTGCGCGATATCGACATCGATATCCAGCGCGGCCAGGTGGTGGCCCTGATCGGGCCTTCGGGCTCCGGCAAGACCACGGTCCTGCGTTCGCTCAACGGGCTGGAAATTCCCGACGCCGGCACGGTCACCTTTGGAAGCGGCGACTCCTCAGCTGAGCTCGCCATCGACTTCGGCGCCAAAGTGGGGAAGAAGGAAGTGGCTGCGCTCCGCGACCGGAGCGCAATGGTCTTCCAGCACTACAACCTTTTCCCCCACATGACCGTGCTGAAGAACATCATCGAAGGCCCCGTCCAGGTCCAAAAACGGCCCCGCGCCGAGGCAATTGCCGAGGCCGAACGCCTGCTGGAACGAGTTGGTCTTGCCGACAAGCGGGACGCCTACCCTTTTGAGCTCTCAGGCGGCCAGCAGCAGCGCGTGGGAATCGTCCGGGCGTTGGCACTCAAGCCTCAACTGCTCCTGTTTGACGAGCCCACGTCCGCACTGGACCCCGAACTTGTGGGGGACGTCCTGGGTGTCATCAAAGAACTCGCCGAAGAGGGCTGGACCATGGTGATCGTGACCCATGAGCTCGCCTTTGCCCAGCATGTGGCGGACGAGGTAATTTTCATGGACGGCGGCGTCGTAGTGGAACGGGGGCCGGCAGCCGAGGTATTGCGGGCACCGCGCCAAGAACGGACCAAGCTCTTCGTCAAGCGGCTGCAGCACGACGTCTAAAGCGGTTTACAGATATGGGGGATAAGAATTTGGAAGAGACAATCAGCGAGCCCGGCCGGGGTGGCTCCAAGCGTACGGCAATCATTGTGGTTGCCATAGTGATCGCCTTGGTAGCCGCAGGGCTTGGCACTTGGTTCGCCCTCTCCCGCTCGGCAGGACCAGGCCGTGCCGATGTTTTCCGCCTGGACAAGCAACGCGTCATCGTGGACAACTCGATGAACCTCTATGACCCCTTGGTCCAACAGTTTTCGGGCCGGTACTCGAACGCCATTTCCGAAAGAGCGGGACAGGCGGAAGAGGACAAAGTCCTCAGCCAGGACCGTGAACGGATCGTGCGTGAGTCACAAGCAAATCGTGACCGCTTGGAACACATGGCGGTATCGCCGGCCATGCAGGATCAGGAAGTCGCCGAATCCTTCAACCGCTTCAAGGACCAGTACGGTGCGGTGATCGCCTATAACGATCAACTGGTGGTCAACACTTCCAACATCTACCGCTCTGTGGGCGGGCCGTGCGCGGCCCTGCATTCATCGCTGAACGTTGCGAGCGAATCCTACGCACAGGACTACGTCAAGAGTGCTGATGAGTGCCTGGCAGCGCTGAACACGGCCAAGGAAGGTGCCGACGCCGAGACCACCACCTTGCTCACGGACGTTGAGGCCGTCATCAGAGGCCAGCGGGACAAGCAACAGGAAGTGCTCAATAGCAAGGACACCTTTGAGCGCCTCAGCAAGAGCACCCTTGCGGGCATTGCACTGTTGGATATCAATGATGCGTTCGCCAAGGCCCAAACAACATATGAAACTGCCACCAAGGACAAATACTCAAAGATCATCGAAAGCGCCAACAGCTCAAACTCCGAATTCGAAGGCGTACTCAAGAAGAGCTTGGAACAGTTTGATGCAGCATCCGGTGAGGGGAAATAGTGATGACCATTGAACCCGTTCGCAGTAAGCGCCGTCCGGTCCTTATCGCTCTTGCCATTGCCGTTGTGCTGGCGGTCGTTGCCTCAGTAGTGGTGATCGCCTTGACCAACTTCGCTGGTCAGCAGCGCAGGGAAAGCCTGGCCCTCGTGAAAGATGAGCGCCTAACGGCACTCGTTGAGGCTAGGGACAAGATCCAGCCCGCGGTCAACGCCTACCTGGCCGCCTACAAGAAGGCGCGCAACGCCCCCGCTTCACGTGAGGACGCTGAGAAGAACTCCGCCAAAGAGCGGGACGAGTTCCAACAGGCCGTCAATTCCGCACGGACTGCCATGAGCGATGTGCAGAATGGGTATGGCGCAGGTGAAGAAACGGATGGGATCGGTATGGCTGTAGCCCAGCTGGGCGATTCCTACCAGACCTACCTCGACTCCATGGAGGGCCTGGTGGAGTCATACCCCCGGTTCGAAGGCCTGTTCAGGGAAGATGCCGGGTGCAGCGGACTCTTTGTGGGCTCCAAAGCTGCCAACCTCCGGGAACGCCAAACGCTCTTGGCCCAAGCAGCTGTTCCTTGCCGGGAAGCCGTCAATCAACTCAAGCAGTCCAAGAACGTCTCCTACGTTGAGTTTGCCCGCACCTTGGACAACGAGATTGCACAGCTGGAATCGCACGCAGAAACGACCGCGAAGTCCGAGGAGAACTACAACGAATTCGTTCGGCTCAAGGATGAGTACGTCAAGAAGATCGATGACGCCACCGCCCGGAATGCCCCGGAAGCGGAATACCTCAAGTTTGCCGACGAACTCAAGGCTCTCAACACCCGGATAAAGAACAACAGGTCAGAGTTCGACTTCGCCGCAAAACGCTACGTTAGCGGAGTAAAGGACATGCCCACCTTGGTTGAGGATGTCTTCTCGAAGGACGTCGCAGCCCAAATCAAACACCATGACACTGTGATTCCCCTTCGGGTTCAAGTGCTGAAAGATGCTATCGACGCAGAACTGGCAGAGTGACCCCAACGGGCAGAGCCACTCCGCGGGCAAACCTCAGCGAACAAACCGCAGCGTTACCAGCTGGAAAGGCCGGAGCACCAGCTTGACCACGGGCCCCTCCTCCACAGCCACTCCGGGGGCTTCCGAGGGGCGCTCCAGCAAGTCCGTGGCAGATGCATCAGAGCACTCAAAGTTGGCCGTTAGGAGGCCCGTTGAGCGCTCCCCCAACGACTCGTAAAGCCGGACAATAACATCGCTCGAACCGTCTTCGGCCAGCTTGACAGCCTCCACCACGATTGCCGGATTGGACACGGAAAGCAGCGGTTCCACGGGCCTTTCGCCAGAGATGAACCTCGGCTTCAGGTTGGTGCGGTAGCCCTCTTCCACGGCATCGGCGATCGCAGCGCCCGGCCTGATGGATACCTCAAGTGTGTGACTTCCGCGGTCTGCTTCCGGGTCCGGGAACCGGGCGGAGCGAAGCAGCGAGGTGCGGACCGTCGTCGTGGTTCCGCCATCGGCACGGACGGCCCTGGTGACGTCGTGCCCGTAGCTTGAGGAGTTGCTTACTGCAACGCCGTAGCCGGGCTCGGCGACGTGGATCCAGCGGTGGGCGCAGATCTCAAACTTGGCCGCTTCCCAGGATGTGTTGGTATGCGTCGGCCGGAAAACGTGACCGAACTGGGTTTCCGACGCTGAACGATCCGCCCTGACATCCAGCGGGAAAGCGATCTTGAGCATCTTTTCGCGTTCCTGCCAGTCCACCGTGGTGGCGATCCCCAACGACGCCGCACCGGCGTCGAGAGTCAGGCGTTGGGTGATGGTCGAGGCACCCACCTTGCGTTTGACCACGACGACGACGCCGGCCGGCGAACGCTCAACATCGACGCCATCCGCTTGGGTCAGTGGTGTGACGTTTCGGCGATAGAATTCTTCGATGTCCCAGGCGTCCCACTCGT
Source organism: Paenarthrobacter sp. TA1.8 (assembly GCF_048595705.1). Classification (NCBI taxonomy): domain Bacteria; kingdom Bacillati; phylum Actinomycetota; class Actinomycetes; order Micrococcales; family Micrococcaceae; genus Paenarthrobacter; species Paenarthrobacter sp. TA1.8. Next base: position 1,126,717 of record NZ_CP184287.1, on the reverse strand, counting down.
TTGGAGTGTCCCTGAAAAGCTCGAGCAGGTTCCCGGCCTGTCCTGGAGCGATGGCGTCGCGGCCGCTGGCGTGGTCAATCAGGGAGGTCAGCAGGCCGTCCTGGTTCAGGACCGCGCGGATGATGCCGTTGTCCAAGACGTAGCCGTCCTCCAGCTCGTCAAGCTGAACCCTGGAATCCGGCGTCGTTGCCTGGGCCGCACCCAATGCAGGCACGCCGTTGCGCTGATGCGGCGCGGCGTTCAAGAGGAACTGCTGATCCCCCTCACCTACCAAGGCCTGAGCGGCCTGGTTGATGATGTCCTCGAGATTCCTGGCTATGGCCTCGTAGTTGCGCTCCGCATCCTCGTGGACCCAGGCGATGGAGCTGCCCGGAAGGATGTCGTGGAACTGCTGGAGCAGGACCAGCCGCCAGAGACGTTTGAGTTCGTCCGCGGGATAGGAATATGCCGCACCGAGCCGGACAGCGGCAGTGGCACACCACAGCTCGGCCTCACGCAGGAGGTGTTCGCTCCGACGGTTGCCACGCTTGGTCTTGGCCTGGCTCGTGTACGTTCCACGGTGCATTTCCAGGTACATCTCACCCACCCAGACCGGGAGATTGCTGTACTCGGCCTCGGCTTTCGTGAAGAAGTCCTTGGCAGTGCCCATGCGGACCTTCGGGGAGCCTTCCAAATCCGCCGTACGATGCGCAGCGGCAACCATTTCGCGCGTCGGTCCGCCACCGCCGTCGCCGTAGCCGAACGGCACCAAGGACATGGTCCCGCGGCCGTGCTCGCGGTAATTACGCTGTGCATGCGCCAATTCACGTCCGTGCAGTTCAGCGTTGTAAGTGTCCACGGGCGGGAAGTGCGTAAACAGCCGCGTGCCGTCGATGCCCTCCCACGCAAAGGTATGGTGAGGCATCCGGTTGACCTTGTTCCAGGAGATTTTCTGCGTGAGGAACCAGCGCGAACCGGCTTCCTTGACGATCTGAGGAATGGCACCGGAATAGCCAAATGAATCGGGAAGCCAGGCTTCCTGGCACTCGATATCGAACTCGTTCAGGAAGAAACTCTTGCCTTCCACGAACTGGCGGGCCATGGCCTCGCCGCCTGGCATATTGGTGTCTGATTCCACCCACATGCCGCCCACCGGAACGAACTGGCCAGCCTTCACTTTTTCCCTGATGCGCACAAAGAGCTCAGGGAAGAACTCTTTCATCCATGCCATTTGCTGGGCCGAAGAGCAGGAGAAGACGAAGTCCGGGTCTTCATCCATCAAGGCCACCACGTTGGAGAAAGTACGGGCACATTTGCGGATGGTTTCGCGGACGGGCCACAGCCAGGCGGAGTCGATGTGTGCGTGGCCGGTAGCCAGGAGCTCATGGGCGGACGCGTAGGCGGGACGGCTGAGGACCTGCGTCAGCTCTGCACGGCCTGCGGCAGCGGTTCCGGCAATGTCGTCCGGATCCATAATGTCCAGCATGCGTTCAAGCGCGCGCAGGATCTCATGGCGCCGGGGCATGTCCATGGGAAGTTCGTGCATCAAGCCGCTGAGGGTCCAGATGTCCTGGTTGAGTTCCCACACGGTTTCGTTCAGTTCAGCGATTGCTATGCGGCCCAGGCGGTACCGGGGCTCCTCGCCGGAGGTGGCCTTATCCCCCAACGATGTGGGGGCGAAGGACCATCCCTGCGCTACATCCGGGTTGGCGGCAGCCTCCACATAGAAGTCAACGGAGTGCCCTCCGCCCAGAAGCTTGAGCGGAACGTGGAAGTTCCTGGGCGAGATCGCCTTGATGATGCTTCCATCGGAGCGCCATGCGGTGCCTTCACACTGAAACCCCGGGACATCGCTGTTGAAGCCAAGATCGACGATGATCTCCACAGTGGTGGAATCCGTCATTCCCCAGTCCTGCGGCACCTCTCCCTGGAGGCGCAGCCACTTGGTGCTCCAGGCCTTGCCCCACGCGGCACCGGGCTCCTGCGGAGTGAAAACCTGGCGCAGCGCTTCCGCGGCGGGCACGGGTTCGCCCGGCGCGTCCCAGCTGCTGAGCTGAAGCGGAATCGCCCTGCCGTAAATGGCCGGAAGAATGCGTTCCCGAACAAATCGGTCTAGACGCTGTTCAGTGATCCGGCGGTCGTCGTGCAATTAATTCCCCTTTGGGCGTTCGCTGGGTGACAGGGCTTGTTACCGCGCCCCGAGAATGCTGGGCACGGGCGGCGAATCTTGGGTCGCCGTGCTTCCAATCGATGGATAAAATCTACGTTGTTCCAGCTCAATAGCCAAGTGATTGCCGGCTATCCCCCACGGCTTGCGGGTCCGTTTGAGCATCTTCTGCGACGATTCTGTCCCGCCCGGCATACACATTGAGGCTGAGCCCGCGGCTGAAACCGGCCAAGGTAATCCCCGTTTCCTCCGCCAGTTCCGCCGCAAGGCTGGAGGGTGCGCTCACAGCCGCCAATACGGGTATTCCTGCCATGGCAGCCTTCTGGACGAGCTCAAACGAAGCCCGGCCCGAAACCTGAAGGACAGTCCCCTTGAGGGGCAACATACCCGCCCGCAAGGCCCAGCCCACCACTTTATCCACGGCGTTGTGCCTGCCCACGTCCTCCCGGAGGCAGAGCAGCTCCGTGGTGCCGTCATCGTGGATCCTGAAAAGGCCGGCAGCGTGCACGCCACCGGTCTTGTCAAAGACCGCCTGCGCCTCACGGAGGCGGTCCGGCAAGGCGGCGAGCGCCCGTACCGGAACAGTGATGCGGTCTTCCTTGGGGCTGTGGTGCGAGGACTTGCGAACGGCATCAATGGAGTCCGTGCCGCAGATTCCGCACGAGCTGGAGGTGTAGACGTTGCGGCCGGTGTCGGGTCGTTCAACGTCAGGCCGAAGCTGTGCATCCACCACGTTAAAGGTCTGCACCCCGTTCTCGTCCTCACCAGCGCAGAAACGCTCCGAGACCAGCTGACCCGGCTCCCACACGATCCCTTCCGAGACCAGGAATCCCGCAACGAGGTCGAAGTCGTCTCCGGGGGTCCGCATGGTCACGGAGAAAGACATGTCACCCAAGCGGATCTCCAGCGGTTCCTCCACGGCCAGGACGTCTTCCTTGAAGCGGATGGGATGCTCCAAAGCCTGCGGTGAGCCATCCAGGACAAACTTGTGAACCTTGCGGCGCTGGGTTACTCGTCCCATATCAGGATCCGTTCTCCTCATGCTTCACGAAGCGCACGGTCATTGCTTTGTAGCCGGGGGTGTTGGATTCCCGGGCAACCAGTTCCCGGTGCACCAGGGCGTTGGCCTCCGGGAAGTACGCTGCGGCGCATCCTTTGGCTGTGGGGTACCCGATGAGGCGGAACTTGTTGGCACGGCGCTCCGTCCCCGCGAAAGTAGAGATGACATCCACCAGGTCGCGGTCCTCGAAGCCCAGTTCCTGCAGGTCACCAGGATGGACAAGGATCACCCGGCGGCCGTCTGAGACACCGCGGTACCGGTCATCCAGGCCGTAGAACGTGGTGTTGTATTGGTCGTGGCTGCGGACAGTCTGGAGGATCAGATGGCCTGCCGGTGCCTCAAGGTACTCAAGCGGCCGAACGGAGAAACGCCCCTTACCGATGTCCGTGGCAAAGGTACGGGTATCCCTGGGAGGGTTGGGGAGGACGAAGCCGTTCTTGGTGCGGACCCGGGCGTTGAAATCCTCAAAGCCCGGAATGACGCGGGAGATATGGTCGCGTATCACGTCGTAGTCCTCGGCCATGGCACGCCAGTCCACACTGTGGCTGTCCCCCAGCGTCGCTTGGGCCATTCGTGCCACAATCACCGGTTCGCTCAGGAGGTGTTCTGAAACAGGCTCCAGCCGTCCCTGCGTTTTGTGGATGACGGACATGGAGTCCTCCACCGAGAGGAATTGCTTGCCTTTGGGGTGCTTGTCATCAGTGTCCGTCCGGCCAAGCGTGGGCAGGATCAGGGACGTCTTGCCGTGGACGATATGTGCCCGGTTGGGCTTGGTGGAGATGTGGACGGTGAGTCCCGCCTTCTTCAGGCCATCTTCCAAGGCTGCGGTGTCAGATCCAGCCGCCGCGAAGTTTCCACCCATCGAGACGAAAACATCCACTTCACCCTTTTCCAAGGCGTGCTGGGTTTCCACTGAGTCGTAGCCGTGATCCCGCGGCATGTGGAAGCCGAACTCCTTGTCCAGCGCGGCCAGGAAGGATTCCTTGGGTTTCTCCCAGATGCCCATGGTCCGGTCGCCCTGCACGTTCGAGTGGCCCCGGACGGGACAGGCGCCGGCTCCCCGCTTGCCGAAGTTGCCCTGCAGCAAAAGCAGGTTGATGATCTCGCGGAGCGTATCCACAGAGTGCGGTTGCTGGGTCAATCCGAGCGCCCAGCAGATGATGGTTCCCTTCGACTCCGCCATCATCCCGGCTGCGTTGGTGATCTCTTCCCGGCTCAGCCCTGTTGCGCGTTCCGTCTCAGCCCAGTCCAGCACCGAACGGGCTTCCTTATAGGCTTCGAAGCCTTCGGTCTGCTTCCCGATGAAGGAATGGTCGACGACGGTCCCTGGTTTGCGTTTCTCTTCCTCCAGGAGCAGGTGGCCCAGCGCCTGGAACAACGCGAGATCGCCGCCCACTTTGATCTGCAGGAACTCATCTGCGATGGTGGTGCCGCCGCCGATAACACCGTTGAGGGACTGGGGGTCCTTGAAGTTCAGGAGGCCGGCTTCGGGAAGCGGGTTGACGGCGATGATTTTTCCGCCGTTGTTCTTGCAGTCACGGAGGGCGGACAGCATGCGCGGGTGATTGGTTCCCGGGTTTTGGCCCACAACCAGAACCAGCTCCGCATGGTGGATGTCCTCCAGGGAAACAGTGCCTTTGCCGATTCCGATGGTCGGGTTGAGGGCGCTGCCGGAGGACTCGTGGCACATGTTGGAGCAATCTGGAAGGTTGTTGGTGCCGAGGCTCCGCGCGAACAACTGGTACATGAAGGCCGTCTCGTTGGCCGTCCGGCCGGAGGTGTAGAACACACACTTGTCAGGTGTGGTGGCGTTGATGTGTTCGCCGATCAAAGCGAAGGCGTCAGTCCAACTGATCGGAGAATAGTGGGTGTCGCCTGGTTTGATGACAACCGGCTCGGAAAGTCTTCCTTGGCTTCCCAGCCAGTACTCCGTCTTGTCCTCGAGGTCCGCAAGGGAATGCTTCGCCCAGAATTCGGCACCTACTGTCCGGGTGGTGCTCTCCTCGGCGATGGCCTTGGCGCCGTTCTCGCAAAACTCTGCGGGGCTGCGCCTGCCGGTGATCGATTCCGGCCATGCACACCCAGGGCAGTCAAAACCATCATGCTGGTTGACCCTGAGCATGGAACGGACCGTGCGGGTCACTCCGGCTTGGGCGTAACCTCGTTCAAGGGCAACCGTGACAGCTTTAAGGCCTGCCGCGGCTTGTTTGGGCGGGTGGATTTGCAGGTCATCTTCGTTGATGTCCTGTTCTGGAGCATGCCTGTTCATGAGTCCATCATTGCACTTTGTCCTCAGTCCAGAATCCGCTCAAGGCGTCCCTCAAGCGTCCAACGCGCTCCAGTCAACCGGTCCGGAAGGAGCCTTCCTCTGTTGCCGGGGCGCGGCTTTTCGGGCCTTGTCCTCCGGCGCCTTCGGCACGGGCAGCGGTTTCCCCCAAGGCAATGCGAACGCTGGCACCATCTCGCCCAACTGGACACCGTGGGGCGGCACCACCATTACACCGTGTGCGCCCGCCAAGCCACGCATCATTCCGGGACCTGCATGCTGCGCCGGCGACGCCAGCCCGTACACGAGCTTGAACGGCATCAAGCGGGTCCGTCCGGGGTCGGCGTCGATAGTGGTGCCACAGGGAACCTCACCCACTTCTTCCAAGCGACCGTGGCCCAAAGCAGCCAGTAGCGGGCCCCCGACGGTAAACAAGGCCATCATCGCGGCGAGCGGATTCCCCGGCAGCCCCAACACAAACCGGCCATCAGGCAGCTCCGCCAACACGGCAGGATGGCCCGGCCGCATCGCGATGCCATCGATCAGCAAACTGCCTCCCAGCTCAGCCACGGCTTTGCGGAGGTGGTCCGTTCCCGAGCGTCCCGTTCCGCCCGTAGTAACAACGACGTCGGCAGGGGCCTCCGCTTCGATGTACGGTTCGTCCGGTGTCAGTTCATCTGCTGAGGGCTCTGTGTCCCGAAGTGCGGCAATCCACTCCTCGTAGCTGTCGCCCACCTTGAGCTGCTCCCCTGCTATACCGCCCAAGAGCCCGACGACGGCACCCAGCTGCGGGCCGAAGGTGTCCCTGACCTGCCCGGGCATGGGAACACCCCGTGCCACGACTTCCGAACCCGTCAGGAGGAACCGGACCAACGGTTTTCCGAGGACTTCCAAGTGGTCCAAACCCGCCAGCGCTGCCAAGGCAATATGCGCCGGATTCAATACTGTGCCGGCTTTCAACAGGACGTCACCCTCAGCGGCCTCTTCTGCAGCTTTACGAATGTGTTGCCCGTTGCGGGGCTCGCCTGGTTTGGCGGTGCCGCCCAGCGCAAGAACCGGCAGGCCGTCGTCGTCCGTGGTAATAACGCCGCTCTCGCTGCGCAGAACAGCCTTGGCACCGGGCGGTATCAGACCGCCGGTGACAATGGGACTCGCTTGGTGCGGTGCGAGCCGCTGCCCGGGCTCGGTCAGGATCCATGGACCGCTGCCGTTGACGGCCCACCCGTCCATGGCCGACGAAGCATAGTGGGGCATGTCCTGCAGGGCCAGGGCATCGGACGCCAGGGTGCGGCCGAGTGCGGAGCTGAGCGGCACGGGCCCCGGCGGAATGGGAGCAGCAACATCGAACGCGCGCTGCCGGGCCTCCTGCCAGGTGTGTGCCGCGTGATGGCCCTCGTTGGGGGCCGTCGTCATTCCGGGTCAGTCCCGGACTCCGAGTACTCCTTGGCTACTTTGCGGGCCAGTTCCAAGGCAGCGTTCATGGACGCATCATCGCTGGCCTGACCGATCCCCCGGGCCATGCCTGCCGCGTATCCGGCAATGAACGTAGTAAGGGGCGCGGCGGGGCGCACCACTGAATGTGCTGCCACCCCAGCAACCGCGAGTACCTCGTTAACGTCCACTTCCACGCCCTCAAGCTCGAAAGCCTGCAGCAGTGTGCGGCACCATTCCTCGAGCGTCTCTTCCTGGCTCTTCACGTCCGCCTCCAACTCGTAGTTAATGCCCAAAGCCGCGGCGTCCTCCCACGTATCCACGTCATCCGTGGACCCCGCGGGGACGTCAACGTCCAGCACGTTCAGCCTAGCAAGCAGGCGGAACACTGAAGAGTTCGTTAACCCCGAGCCTCCGGAAGCTACGGCCACTTCCCTTTCCAACGCAGCTGTACTGTAGGCGCCCAGGAGTGGCTGCTTCCGTCCGTCAGGAGAGACAGCCATGGCTCCTTCCACGTTTGGACTGGATGCGAGGGCAGCCCAAAGAAGGTCTACGCCGCGGGAAGCGTGCGGCATATCGCATGCCAGCACCAGGGTCCACGGGGTGCTCGGACTATTCTTCAACGCAGCCAGGCCGGCCGCGATTGCCGCAGCGGGACCGGCGAAGACCGGTTCTTCCCGTGCCCGCAGAACGCCGACCGGTAGTTGCGTGCTTTCCGACCCGACCGGAACGTCCGGTCCCACCACCACCACAGCCGAAGCACCCCGGGCCGCCTGCAGGGCATGGGAAAGGAGGGTGCCGCCGTCGTACTTCAACGATGGCTTGGGCACGCCCCCGAGACGGGTGGCCCGGCCACCCGCCAAAATCACGGCATTGAACTCCATCCGCCCAGATTACCCGGGACGGCTGGAGACCAGCAGAAATCGATCAGGCAGCGGATTCCGGCAACAGGAACGGGTCCCAGTCCGGCGCAGGTTTCTCGAGTTCTTTGATCTGCCACATGGTTCCCTGGGGCACGCCGGGCTTGAAACGGAGATTCCAACCCATCTCTGCCAGCGTGTGGTCGCTCTTGGCGTTGTTGCATTTCAAGCACGCCGCAACCAGGTTTTCCCAGGAATCCGCGCCGCCCCTGGATTTGGGGTGGACGTGGTCTATGGTGTGGGCTGTTTTCCCGCAGTAGGCGCAGCGATGGCCGTCGCGGCGAAGTACCCCGCGGCGACTCACGGCGGTAATCCTGTTGTACCGGGGACGGATGTAGCGGTTGAGGAGGATCACGGAAGGTCTTCCGAGTATCTCCTGTGGCCCGACGACAGGCTCGTCGCCTTCGGCCACCACGCTAGCTTTCCCAGTGAGCACAAGGACCAGCGCCCGGCGGAATGTTATTACCGCCAGCGGTTCATATCCAGCATTCAGAACGAGTGTGCGCATGCACGTACCTCTTCACGGCCGCACCCGTCAGGGGCACGAGGGCCGGCTGCCCTCTGCATGTACGGGCTGTGGATCGACAACATAAGGGTAAGCACTTATATGCCGTATCAACGAATTTTTCCGTCGTTTCGCGTGCAGTGTCGGCAAAAGTTCATGCGCGGTTAAAGGATGTGGCGGAAAATCAAAGGGCCACTTGGTGTGCCGCCACCACCTACTTTGAGGGGCATAACCGCCCCGACACACGTGATTTGCGGCGAGTCGGGCGGCTTTCAGAACCAAAGTGGGTGGTGGCCGCACGCCCACTACTACTGGCATCCCACGAGCCGGCAAGGGTTAAAGCAGAACACCCCGCCGGCCAAAGCCAGCGGGGTGCTCTTACGCGATGTGGATCAGCCGTTGACGCGGATGAAGACCGGGCCGGAGCCCACGTTGGCGCTGAACAGTGCCGTGGTGGATCCGTTCCATCCACCGTGAACTGCTTGGCCGTTGCCGACGTATACAGCGATGTGGGCCTGTCCGGCCAAACCGCCGTTGGCGTAGTAGGCGAGGTCGCCGGGCTGGGCTTCAGCTGCACTCACGGTGCGGCCAAGGGAGAGGTAGCCAGCGGGCCAGTCGTGGAAGTTGATACCCACGGCGGCCAGGGAGTTGGTCACAAGCATGGTGCAGTCCTGGGTGACGCCGAGCTGGGCGTAAGCTGCAGCAGCGATAGCGGCACCGAGGCCGCTGGATGCGGCGGGAGCTGCCGGAGCGGGGGTCGCGTTGCTGACGGCAACGGTTGCGTTGGCTGCCGGAGCTGCGTTGGCGGTAACCGCGGTTGCCTCGTTGCTCTCGACCTTGGCTTCAACCTTGGCCGGAGCTTCCTCGACTACCACGGGAGCCGGGGCTTCCACCGTTGTGACCACGGGGCGCTCGTAGGAGATGGCCACAGTGGAGTCCGCGGCGATGGTGGCCTGGACTACCGACTGCACGTCAAGAGTGGACGTGGACGTCGATTCGCGATCCACGTTGGTATCGGCAGCGTTGGCTGCGATGCCACTGGTCAGGACCAGGCCTGAAGCTGCGGCAATAACTGCCGCCTGGCGGCCAACGCCACCGGCGTTGTTGCTGACGGCCTTGGCGATGACGGCAAGCGAGCTGGTCTTGGGGGCCTCAGCGCGGTGCCGTGCAACCTTGTTTGCACTGGTCATGATTTTCTCTTTTCGTATCCGCATGCAGTTGGGGTGCACGCGGGTAGTGGGTTGGCCAGCATGTGGGGAATGCCGGCCGACCCCGAACCGGATTTTTCTAGCGGAGGGTGTAGAACGAGGAGGTGCCGGTGGACGCTACGGAGTGCAGCAGCGTTCCCTGGCCGGGGTTCAAAGCGCTGATCATCATGCCGTTGCCGACGTAGATGCCTACGTGGGCTCCGCCGTTCTGCATGACGAGGTCGCCGGGAGCAGGAGTGCTGGTGGGCGTCATGGCCGTCCAGGCGTTGACGCGGGGGATGCTGATTCCGGCCTGTGCGTAGACCCACTGGGTGAAGCCGGAGCAATCCCAACCGTTGGGTGTGGTTCCGCCCCAAACGTAGGGAGAGCCGATGCCGGTGTAGGCAATGGCGGCGAGACCGGAGGCAGCTGCACTGGAGGCCGAATCCTTGGCCTCGGAAGACTTCGCTGTAACTGCTTCCGCTGTTTCTTCGCTGGTGGCCGCCGCGCGCTCGGTAACCTGCGCTGCGCGCTGTACTACCTTGGGGGCTTCCAGGGTGACCACGGTGGGGCTCTCGAAGGAGACAGTGGCTGTCGGTTCTGCGGTAATCACCGCGGTAGCAACCAGCTGTTGGGTGCTGGAGGCCTCCGACTTGGAAACGTCGGTGTCTGTTGCTTGTGCCGGCAAGCCGACGGTGAGGACGAGGCCTGAGGCTGCTGCAAGGACGGCGGCCTGGCGGCCCACGGTACCTGCGTTGGAGGAAACAGCCTTGGAAAGAGTGTTCAACGGGTTCGTGCGAACCGTTTGGGCGCGATGGCGCGCAGGGGTAGTGCGTGATGACACGTAGGTAGCCTCTCCCAATGCCTGCGAGGTGAGCTGTCGGATTCGGATGGGAGTCATCCGGCCGCGCTGCTTCCAAGGAAGCTTTTGCGACTTAACCCCAAGGCCTTCTTTCGAAGGCCAGAAGTGGTTCCCCCGCCCCTGCCAGACGATTTATGCGAACGGACCTTGAGCGGTGGCAGAGCTAGGCAATCCACTCAAGTGCACCGGCCCCCTAAAAAGCCGATGCGCTCTGTACGCTACAACACTTGAAAGCGAATGTCACATTCAGGTCACGGGGCGTCCCGCTAATGCGAGAGGCAACCATCAAATGGCTTAGAGCCAACCCATGGGGTCTACAACTTCACCGTTGACCTGGACCTCGAAGTGGAGGTGGCAGCCGGTGGAAGCGCCCGTGGTGCCGCTCAGGGCGACGGTGTCGCCGCGGTTTACGGTCTGGCCTACCTGGACGGTGAAGGACGACAGGTGGTTGTACGTGGTCTCGAGGCCATTGCCGTGGTCAACGACAACGCGGTTGCCTCCGCCGTACTCGTGCCATCCGGCGAACGTAACCTTGCCGGTGGCCGCTGCATGCACAGCCGTGCCGCACTGGGCAACGAAGTCCTGGCCACGGTGGAAGTCACCTGCGCCACCCGTGAGGGGGCTGATGCGGTAACCAAAAGGGGATGCCGTAGTGAGCGTGTCCAGGGGGCTGGCCATGCTGCCAACGGACGAGGCCCGCTGGATGCTCTCAGTCGACTGCGCGCTGAGCAGCTGCTTCAGCTTCCCATCGGGGTCGGCAGAAGTGGCGACGGCGGCGCGGCTGAAGTCGATCTTGGCTGACGCGGCGGCGGAAACCTCGGGCTGGCTGCCAGCGGGGGCGGCGACGGCGAGGGCAGACTCAGTCTGGCCTGATTCCGAAGTGGCCATGACGGGACTCGTGGCCGGCAGACCGACAGTCAGGGCAAGTCCGGTGGCGGCAAGCGCAACACCGGCCTTCTGCCCGACGCCGCTGGCAGCGGCGAAGTCGGCAACCTGGCGCAGCGGGCTCTTACGGCGGCGCACCTGACGCTCGGTGTCGCGAGGCCGGATCTCCGTTACGACGGTGGCTGGCCGCAGCTCAGCAGCGGGGCCGGACGCGCGGCGGCGACCCCTGACGTTCTGCGATGTCAAACTCTGTTCCTCTCTCAAAAGCCTGCGAAGTTAGCTGTCGGATTCGGGTCAGAGAGTACAAAGACCCGGTCCGCACGAGGCGCTCACGGCACACAGGTATCCCAAGAGGGACTTGCATACGTGGGCACTTCTGCTGCGGACTTCACCCCAAGGCTGCTTCTTTAGACAGCCGCTTGTGGTTCCCCCGCCTCTGCCAGTGGTGGGTGGCACACCTGATCCGCTGGCAGAGCTCGGCTCCGGATCAGGTAACGCTTTGGTATCAGCGCTAGTAGATAACTATAGGGGATTAAGGCTCTTGGTAATAAATTCGTTATCAACAGGAGCGGGGCAAGCGAAGGAGGCCCTTATCATCAATTTTGAAAAACCGCAGGTCACACGCGCGCCGAAGGCGCAAAAGTGAGGTTTGACACTGTGCTGGCCCGGTGCCGGTCAGCTGAGGGAGACGAAGACGTGCGCAGCAACTTCAGGAGGTAGCTCCAAGGCGCCCTCGATACCCGGGACGCGGACCGAGATGTACTCACCGACGCGCTCCAGCGACACTGTTGCGCCTGGACGGATTCCGCCCTCATCCAACTGGGTGAGAAGTTCCGGCTCGACTTGGATGGGCTCCGCAAGGCGGCTGACCACAACGCGGGAATCAGTGGCGTAGCCGTCCATGGCCTGCAGCAGATTGACATCCAGCCGGGGGAAGGGCTGGCTGGCGAGGCCACCAAGCGCCTCAAGCCCCGGGATGGGGTTGCCATAGGGAGACTCTGTGGGATGCTCCAGGAGCTCGTAAAGCCGGCGCTCCACGCGCTCACTCATGACATGCTCCCAGCGACACGCTTCATCGTGTACGTAGGCCCAGTCCAAGCCAATAACGTCGGCCAACAGGCGCTCCGCAAGGCGGTGCTTGCGCATGACCTCTGTGGCGCGTTTCCGGCCCACTTCAGTGAGCTCCAGGTGGCGGTCGTTGGACACAATCACCAGGCCGTCGCGCTCCATGCGTCCGATGGTCTGGGAAACCGTGGGTCCGGAGTGGCGCAATCGCTCGGCAATGCGGGCCCGGAGAGCCACTATGTTCTCTTCTTCAAGCTCCAAAATGGTCCGAAGATACATCTCAGTGGTATCGATCAGATCCGTCATCCAGCTCAGCTCTCCTCGAACGCAGTTCCTTGCGTAATCTCCACCGTACCGCGTCCCCAGCAAGGGCGGACGGTGTGCACCGCCGCCCCATGAACGCCAACCACCAGCCTAGCTTATTTGGAATTACTCTGGATAATTCCGGTCGCATCCGGTTCATTTGCATTCCACGTGGCGGACTATGACGGCTGCAGGTTCCTGCGCCCGGGCCGTGTCAGGCAGAATTAGGGTGTCGAAGGGGCAGTTGATGCCCCATGCCACCTCCCATCTCTAGCCGACACCCATTGGAGCCCTACGTGAGCGACAACAGCATCACCATTCCCGCCGATCTGCTGCCCAAGGATGGACGCTTCGGCGCTGGACCGTCCAAGGTTCGCCCGGAACAGATCGAAGCGTTGTCTGCCGCATCGACCACCATCCTCGGCACCTCCCACCGCCAGGCTCCGGTCAAGAACCTTGTGGGTTCGGTCCGCGAAGGACTCAGCCAGTTCTTCCGCGCACCTGAAGGCTACGAGGTTGTCCTCGGCGTTGGCGGCTCCACGGCGTTCTGGGACGTGGCTGCATTTGGCCTGGTCGAGAAGAAGGCCCAGCACCTCTCATTCGGCGAGTTCGGCTCAAAGTTCGCTGCTGCTACCAACAAGGCACCGTTCCTTGATGCTTCGTCCATCATCAAGGCTGAACCCGGCACCCGCCCCGTGGCCGCGGCCGAAGCCGGCGTGGACGTCTACGCTTGGCCCCAGAATGAAACGTCAACCGGCGTGGCCGCTCCCGTAAAGCGCGTGCAGGGTGCCGACGACGGCTCGCTGGTCCTCGTGGACGCCACCTCAGCGGCCGGCGGACTGGACGTTGACGTCGCCGAGTCGGACGTCTACTACTTCGCCCCCCAAAAGAACTTCGCCTCCGACGGTGGCCTCTGGCTGGGCCTGTTCTCCCCCGCCGCCCTGGAGCGTGCGGCACGGGTCAAGGCCAGCGGCCGCTGGATCCCGGACTTCCTGGACCTGCAGACCGCCATTGACAACTCCAAGCTGAACCAGACCTACAACACGCCTTCGCTCTCCACCTTGGTGACCTTGGACGCGCAGGTGCAGTGGCTCAACAGCAACGGTGGCTTGGACTTTGCCAGCAAGCGCACGGCAGACTCCGCCAACCGTATCTATTCCTGGGCGGAGGCCTCGGAGTACGCAACGCCCTTCGTCACCAACGCCGAAGACCGCTCCAATGTCATCGCCACCATTGACTTCGATGACTCCATTGACGCCGCAGCCATTGCCAAGGTCCTGCGCGCAAACGGCGTCGTGGACACCGAGCCGTACCGTAAGCTCGGCCGCAACCAGCTGCGCATTGCCACGTTTGTGGCCATTGAGCCGGACGACATTTCCGCGCTGCTCGCGAGCATCGATTACGTCGTGGGCGAGCTGAAGAAGTAGCACCACGGGCCTTGGTCGGCGTCGTGCGGGTAGCTCCCGGACGGCGCCGCCGCCGTTTAAGGCGCGTTATGCGCCCTGCCGGCCTGCGCCGTCGTCGTCCGCCTCCGGACGGGAAAGCAGCGACTCCACCCGAAAGTACTTCAGTCCGCGGGCCCGGCGGTCGAAGCGGAGCCGCAGCTGTTTCGCGCGGATAATCCACAGCAAACCCACGACGGCGGTGCTGACGCCGGCAACCGCTGCAACGCCGACCGCCCATCGAGGGCCACCGACGTTGGCCACCAAGCCCACCAACGGTGCACCGATGGGAGTGCCGCCCATGAAAATGGCCATATAGAGGGACATGACCCGCCCTCGCATGACAGCCTCGGTGGTGGATTGCACGTAGCCGTTGGCGCTGGTGATCAAGGTCAGGGCGAACAGGCCACAGGGAACCAAAGCGAGCCCGAAGAGCACAGCGTTGGGTGCCAGGGCGGCCAGGGCGCTGGCCACGCCGAAGCCGCCGGCCGCCCCGAAGATCAACCTGAGACGCGGCCTTCCGCGTCGGGCAGCCAACAGTGCACCGGTCACCGACCCGATGGCCATGACCGAGTTCAACGCTCCGAACGCGCCGGCGTCCATGCCGAACTGGGTCCCCACCATCGCGGCGATGAACAGGGGGAAGTTGAGTCCGAAAGTGCCCACAATAAAGATCGCCACCAGGACCACCTGAATATCCGGCCTGTTCCTGACGTAGCGCAACCCCTCCCGGATGCGCCCTTTACCCGCCGCCGCCCTGGGCTGGATGCGGAGCGACGATGCGGGAATGAGTTTGAGCGCCCAGAGCATGGCCACGAAGGACACGGTATTGATGAGGAACACCCAGCCGGGGCCCACCACCACCGTCAGCACACCGGAGACCGCGGGCCCGATCATCCGGGCCACATTGAAGGAGGCACTGTTGAGGGCCACCGCGTTGGGAAGGTAATCGTCGGTGACGAGCTCAGAGACGAAAGTTTGTCGGACCGGAGCGTCCAGGGCGGTCACGATTCCCAGGAGCAATGCAAAGAGGTAGACATGCCAAAGTTCGGCGATGCCCAGCAGTACCAGCACGCCCAACCCCGTGCTGAGGAGGGCCATGGCCACCAGGGTGAGGAGAAGCAGCTTCCGTCGGCTATATCGGTCGGCCAGTAACCCCGCCCACGGAGCAAGGAAAAGCTGGGGCCCGAGTTGGAGGGCCAAAGTAATGCCCATGGCACCGGCATCATGCGCTGTCAGGTGGTCAAAGACCAACCAGTCCTGCGCCGTGCGCTGCATCCACGTGCCGATGTTGGAGATAAGCGCACCGAAGAACCAGATGCGGTAGTTGAGGATTCCGAGTGACCTAAAGGTGGACATCAGCGTCCGCCTTCACTGTGGTCACCCCGGGTTTCCGCAACGCCTATTCAGCCCCGGCTTCGTCGTCGTCATCCTCATCCGAGTCATCGTCCTCGGCGTCAGCGTCCTCCGAGTCAGCGTCAGCCGGTTCGGTGGCTTCGTCTTCGGCCGCCTGCACGGACTCTTCCGAAACTTCCTCAACTGTCTCTTCGACCAGCGGCGTCTCATCCTCGGGGCGGACGCGCTTGGCCCACGGCACCCATTCGGGAGCCAGGATCGAGTCCTCGGAGGGCAGCAAACCGAGCTCGCTCACGGTCACGATCTTGGAGCGCGAGTTACGGGTCACCACGGCATACCACTGCCAGCCGCCGTACCCGGCGAGCCGGGATTCGAACAGGTGGGTCACCACGCGGTCGCCCTCCGACTTCGCCCCAAGGTGCGCCCCGACTTCGCCCGGGTTGGCTATGCCTTCAACTGCCTCACGTGCAGTATCGACGGCGGCAGCCAGGAACGCGTCCGGCTTACCGGTGCGCCACACGGGCAAACCGGCGCGGGACTTGGCCGCGACGGGCTTCCGCGCGGGGGCGTCCCCGTTTCCAGGAGCCTGGGCAGCGCCGGGGCCTACCTTGGTGTCCTGTGCGGATTCCGATGTCATGGCCGGTCCTAGGCTTCCAGCTCGTCGGCAACCTTGCGCAGCGCCATGCTGATTGCCTTGGCCTTGTTGCCGTCGGGGTACTTGCCTGAAGACAAGGAGCCGGAGAGGTTGTCCAGAACGGTGACCAGGTCCTGCACCATAGGTGCAAGGTCCCTGGCGTTCATGCGCTTGGCCTTGGCAATGGACGGTGTCTTCTCCAGGACACGGAGTCCCAGTGCTTGTGCTCCGCGGCGGCCGTCAGCCACACCGAACTCCACGCGGGTTCCGGCTTTGAGCTCCGTTACGCCCGCGGGCAGGGACGTCTTGGGCAGGAATACTTCCTGGCCGTCTTCAGCCGCGAGGAATCCGAACCCTTTTTCCTTGTCATACCACTTGACCTTGCCGGTAGGCACGTAATCAACCTTCTTCGTTCTTGCTTTTGGGAGACACGTCGGGCACTCACCGCATCCACAGGGATCTGCGGGATCGAGGGTGACAGCCCGGTCCGTGTTGGTCTGTTCCTTCAAGGTTATCCTGCCTGACCCCCTATTCCCGCTTTGCCGCGACCACGCAGTACGCGAACAGGACAAGAGCCGCAGCAATGAACCGCCTTCGCGTGCTGCTGCTAGCGTTGTGGGCATGACTTCCCCGGGTTACCGCCGCCCCATCATGATCATCGCTGCCGTCATTGCCGTCATCTCTTTGGCTGCCGTCGGCACGGTCATGGCTGTGGCGTTCAACGGTGGCGTGCCGCCGGTATGGGTAACGTGGACGGCCCTTTACGGACTCCCCGTGGCCTTCATGCTCGCGGTAGTCCTGGTTGTTGACTCCGTACGCCAACGCCGCCGACAGTAACCTCCTGACCCGGTGACGGGCACGAGCGGCCCGGGGGCGGTAACGTTGGATTGATGTCCCTTATACGCGCGCTCAGCAAGGAACTCGAAGCGCGCAGCGACAATTCGCTGCGGGCCTTGTTTGCCGCGCGACCGGACCTGATCTCCCCCATGGCTCCCGACTTCCCGGCTTTGGCTGCCAGGGCTAGCGCCCGAGTCAGTGTCCAGAGGGCTTTGGAGCGGTTGAACAAGCCTGAAATGCAGGTCCTGGAAACACTTCACCTGTGCACCAATGCCGATACCGGCCACAGTATTTCCGCGGCCGGGTTGAAAAAGGTCATTGCCGGTTCCACCCTTTCGGCGCTGGACCCCATCCTCGCCAAATTGCAGGAATTGGCGCTGGTACACAGGGCAGACCCACCCGCTGGCTCGCCGGCAACGTCGTCCCGTCAGCGCTTCTACCTTCCCGTGGGCAGCCTCAAGGACGTCATCGGCATCTACCCGGCAGGGCTCGGACGCAGCTACACCGAACTTGTACGGCTCCAACCGGCCTTTGCCCAGCGGGTAGTGCAGTTGGTGGCCGAGCTACATCAAAGCGGCGCGGGCATCCACCCCGCCAGCACTCCGATGGACGCAGCCTTGGCATTGCAGCGTTGGACTTCCTCTCCTGAGAACCTTCGTGCCATCCTCGCCACGGCGCCGGAGCGGACGGTGGGCTTGTTGGACAAGTTCGGCAGTTGGGCCATGGGCGCGGTACCCCAGGCACAGCGCCGGGCGTCGGTCACCCACGAAAGCCACGACGTCGGGCCTATCGATTGGCTGTTGGCGCGCGGCTTGTTGGTCCCTCTGGACGCCGGCCACGTGGAGCTGCCCCACAGTGTGGGTCTTGCCTTGCGCGGAGGCGCGATCGTGGATGATTTCACGCTGGCGCCACCTGTTCCGGAGCTCGGCCATACGAGTGCCGCCCTGAGACGCAACGCGGCCATGGGGGCCATTGCCGAAATTCTGCGACTGACTGCCGAGCTGTTGTTCGCCGTCCGGGAGCAACCCTTGGCTACCCTCCGTAGCGGCGGTGTTGGTGTGCGTGAGCTGCGGCGTTTGGCGGAGTCGATCCGGTTGGGCGTCCATGAGACGGCCGTCCTCTTGGAATTGTGCGCCATGGCCGGGCTGCTCCGCTTGGAGGTGGACAGCTCCACGTGGATTCAGCCGCCGACGCTTGAATGGCTTAATCTGCCGAGGCAAGAACAGTGGCTGTGGCTGGTCAACGCCTGGCTGGCGAGTGAGCGAGCACCCTCCCTGGTGGGACAGCCGCTCACTGGTCCGTCCGCCTCGGCCGCCCACCAAGGCGCAGCCGGTACCACCATCAACGCCTTGTCCGCGGAAGCGCAGCGGCCCGACGCCCCGGTGGTACGCCGCCGGGTCCTGGAAATCCTCAACGAGCTCACCGTGGAGGCCGCAGCACCGGATGGAAAGGCACCCGTTTTGGATGCCCGAGCCGTCCTGCAGCGTGCAGAATGGGCGCAGCCGCGGATGTCCCGACGGTTCAGTTCCCTGGTCCGCGGCATCCTGGAGGAAGCCACGCTCCTGGGGCTGATGGGATCGGGTGCGTTGACCCAGCTGGGTTCGGCCATCGCTGACGGCCAACCGGACAAGGCCATGACCATCCTCGGCGAGCATTTGCCCGCCGCCGTGAACCACATCCTCCTCCAGGCCGATCTCACGGCTGTGGCGCCCGGCTACCTCGCGCCGGAACTCAGTGAAACCCTCCTGTTGATGGCCGATGCAGAAGGTCAGGGCCCAGCATCGATCTACCGGTTCTCTGCCAGCACCATTCGCAGGGCGCTCGACGCCGGACAGGATGCGGAATCGCTGCTGGCGTTTCTCCGTGAGCATTCCGCCACGGACGTACCCCAACCATTGGAGTACCTTGTCCAGGACACGGCCTCCCGGCATGGCCGCCTTCGTGTCGGCACGAGTGCCAGCTTTATTCAGAGCGACGACGAAACAGCCATCACCGATCTCCTCCGCGAGGCCCGGACGTCAGCCTTGAGCCTGGTGCGCATCGCCCCCACTGTCCTCACTTCCTCTGCCAGCCCGCGCGAAACGGCGCGTGTCCTGCGCGAGCTGGGCCTCTCGCCTGCCGTGCAGGAGGCTGAACCCGCCGTCGTGCGCTTCAAACGGACCACGGCAGTGCCAGGCAGCGCCCGCCCGGTTTATACGGCGCCCAGAACAGCACCGCCGGACGACGACGTCGAGGCACAGCTTTCGGTCCTGCGGCAACACCGCGCGGTCCCGGCCGAAGCGACGGGCGAGGCGTCTACCCAACTCGGCTTGGAGACCCTCCAAACCGCCATTCGGCTAAAACAGGCTGTCACCATGAACGTGGTGGACAGTTTGGGGAATGCCAACACCGAAACCGTTGTTCCTGTATCCGTCTCCGGCGGGCGTGTCAGGGTTTTCGATCCCGCCAAGGACACCGAACGGGTGTTGTCCATCCACCGGATCATCGATGTGGAACCCGCAGGAGAACTGCGTTCATGAAGAGGATTAAACAGTGACCGACGGTCCGCTGATCGTACAAAGTGACAAGACCATCCTGCTGGAGGTCGACCATGAGCTGGCTACGGAGGCCCGGCACGCAATCGCCGCCTTCGCCGAGTTGGAGCGCGCTCCGGAACATATGCACAGCTACAGGCTGACGCCGCTGGGCCTCTGGAACGCCCGGGCGGCAGGGCTGGATGCGGAGCAGGTGCTGGATACGCTGCTGAAGTATTCCCGTTTTCCCGTGCCGCATGCGCTGCTGATCGACATCGAAGAGACCATGTCCCGCTACGGCCGGCTCCGGCTTGAAAAGGATGCACAGCACGGACTGGTGATGCGGACGGACGACTACCCCGTCTTGGAGGAAGTCATCCGTGCCAAGAAAATCGCTCCCCTGCTGGGGCCTCGGATCGACGGCGAAACCGTGGTGGTGCATTCGTCCCAGCGTGGACAGTTGAAGCAGCTGCTCCTCAAGTTGGGCTGGCCCGCAGAGGATCTTGCCGGCTACGTTGACGGTCAACCGCACCTCATCATGCTGGACGAAAGCGACTGGCAACTGCGCCCGTACCAAAAGCTGGCCACGGAAAACTTCTGGGCCGGCGGCAGCGGCGTCGTCGTGCTTCCCTGCGGTGCGGGAAAAACACTGGTGGGTGCGGCAGCGATGGCCACGTCCTCCACCACCACGCTGATCCTGGTCACCAACACCGTCTCTGCCCGGCAGTGGAAGGATGAACTGCTCAAGCGGACGTCCTTGACCGAAGACGAGATCGGCGAATACTCCGGCGCGGTCAAGGAAGTCCGGCCGGTCACCATCGCCACCTATCAAGTCCTCACCACAAAGCGCGGTGGCCTGTACCCGCACCTGGAACTCGTTGATGGGCACGACTGGGGCCTCATCATCTATGACGAGGTGCACCTGCTCCCTGCCCCGATCTTCCGGATGACCGCGGACCTCCAAGCCCGCCGTCGGCTCGGCCTCACGGCAACGTTGGTCCGGGAGGACGGCCGGGAAGGTGAGGTGTTCAGCCTCATCGGGCCCAAGCGCTACGACGCACCGTGGAAGGACATCGAGGCGCAGGGTTACATCGCGCCCGCTGACTGTGTTGAAGTCCGCGTGGACCTACCCCGCGACGAACGGGTGGCCTACGCCATGGCAGATGACACCGATAAATACCGGCTCTGCGCTACTTCGGAGACCAAGACAAAACTGGTTGAAGAACTTGTGGCAGTCCATAAGGGCGAGCAGTTGCTGGTGATAGGCCAGTACATCGACCAACTCGATGAGATCGCCGAACGGCTTGACGCTCCCCTGATCAAGGGCGAAACCAGCGTCAAGGCACGGCAGAAGCTCTTCGACGCGTTCCGCAAGGGCGGGATCCACACGTTGGTGGTGTCCAAGGTGGCCAACTTCTCCATCGACCTCCCCGAAGCGTCGGTCGCCATCCAGGTCTCAGGTTCCTTCGGCTCGCGGCAGGAAGAGGCCCAGCGGTTGGGACGCCTCCTTCGTCCCAAGCAGGACGGCCGGGCGGCCAGGTTCTACTCCTTGGTAGCGCGGGACACGCTGGACCAGGATTTCGCCGCGAAACGCCAAAGGTTCCTGGCCGAGCAGGGCTACGCGTACAGGATCATGGACGCCAAGGACGTTGGCAAGGACGTTGGACAGGAACAGTAGGCAGCCCCCGCCGGAACAATAATCCGCAGGCTCTTGCTATTCATCTCCAGCAACTTTACGATTCCAAGTGAAGCTCTCCGCCCTTTATGGTTGCCCCTGGTCCAGGCAACCCGGCGGCCAGCCGTCGGCAGTGGGGGAAGCCCGCAGCCAGGGAGCCGACGGTTTGAAGGCCTAGAAGAATCTGTGAATTGATTACCAGAGGATTCCCCATGCGCAAAGCCCTCCTGGTCCTCTCCGCGATCGTCCTGCTGTCAGCACTCGCACAGCTGTTCTTCGCCGGATACTTCCACTTCCAAAACACCATCGAAGCCCAGCGTGAAGCTGGCGTCTACCATGCCGTCAATGGCCAATATGTGCTGCGGTACTCAGCATTGCTGGCAGCGATCGTAGCAGCGATCGCCAAGGTGGGGTCCCGCACCATCTGGTTGGCCGCGGGCATCTTCCTGCTGACCTGGCTTCAACTTTTCATCTTCATCATCGGCGGCATGCTGACCGGTTCCTCACCGGAATTCATCACTCCGGCAGGCTCGTGGGTAGTCTCCATCCACCCGATAGTTGGCGTGTTGATGATCTTCATGTCCTATTGGTTGTTCAAGCGTGCCCGCGCGGCAGCCCTCAACCCTCAACCGCTGCCTCCCAAGGCTGCCTCCTCGGATGCTTCCACATCCTCCAGCACAGCGTGAGCACTTGCAGCTGTGAACACCTCGCAGCTGCTGGCGGTGGACCTGCTACTGTCCGTGCTTGCGGCCAGCGCGTGGATTGCCGCTGCTTGGATGACCGCGTCGTTGAGCGACAAGCCGCGCCGGAGTGACCTTGGGCTGTTGTTAGTGGGTATAGCCGTCGCAGTGACAGTGGGACGGTACGCATTGCTTCCCGCTTTGGTGGCGGGCAGTTGGTGGTTTGCCAGCGAACGCATAACCATCAATGTGCCTCTGACCGCCATCCCCGCGGCTTGGGCCGCGGCGGCCGGTGTTCCGTTCTTGCTGAGGAGGCGGAACACCGGCCCCAAACCTGCTTCACAAGATCCGCGACGATCCCGCGAGTGGGCGGTGCTGGCAATCATCGCAGCTGCCGTGTCAGCTGTGGCATCACTCGCCCTGACATTGCTCCTGGGGCCATTCCCGGCTCCTTGGAGCCTTGTGGTGCTGCTGTTCATGGTGACAGCGTCCGTGCTGATCGCCAAGCTCGCACTGTTTTCGCCACGACCTTCGTCGAGAGGCGGTACGCAGTTAAACACGGCCGTTCGGACAGGACGTCGAGGCGGCGCTTCTCCCGCCGGCATGCGTCCGACGGCGGCTACCGCGGTTGCAGGACTCATGATCTGTACGGCTTTGGGCTCCGGAGTCTTTGCCTGGCTTGGGAGCCGGTCCGCCGACGGCGCAACGATCGCTGCCGCCGTCGCGCATCACGGCGGTGCCGACGTCGTGGTGACGGATCCGACGTCGGTCACCAGCCTGGTCGGCGAAACTTCCGCCAACGCTGTGGTCCGGCGATACGAACTGACTGCCCGTGTGGAACAAGTAGTGCTGCCATCCGGGCACACCACGGAGGCGTGGACTTACGGCAGCCTTCCGGGTCCAGCCCTGGAGGCCCAACTCGGCGAAGTGATGGAGGTGCTGCTGACCAACCGTGATGTGACTGCCGGCGTGACCCTTCATTGGCACGGTTACGACGTTCCCAACGCCATGGATGGGGTGGCCGGGGCGACACAGGACGCCGTCATGCCCGGGGAATCCATGACCTATCGCTTCCTTGCCGCCCAGGCAGGCACCTACTGGTACCACACGCATCAAGATTCAGCCGAGGGGGTCCGCAAGGGCCTCTACGGCACGTTCGTTGTGCACCACCCTACTTCGCCCCGTGCCGACACGGACGTTGTGGTGGCCGGGCACGACCTCAGCGGTCTGGGGTTGCTGGGCTCCTCAGACCGTGCCACCGTGCATACTGCTACCCCTGACTCAAGCGTGCGGGTCCGGCTCATCAACACCGATTCCGTGCAGCAGCGATACCTCATCCAGGGCACGGCCTTCAAAGCCGTTGCGGTTGATGGAAGCGAGGTGAACGAGCCGCAGGAAGTGACCCACAAACTGGTGCGGCTTGGCGCCGGCGGCCGAGTGGACATCGCCTTCACCATGCCTGACTCCACCGTCACCGTTCGTTCGGACGCTGCGGCCAATGCCGTAGTCGTCATCGCCCCGTCTGGCTCCGCCGTCGCGGATCAAGCAGCCAAACCCGAGGAGATGGTTGCGGAAAAGGCACCAGCAGGCGTTTTCGTCACCATGCCCGTGCTGGACCTTTTGGAGTATGGCAAGCCCGTGGGCGGGGAACTGGATGGTGCTGGGGAACTGGATGGTGCTGGGAAGGCGGCAGAGCTCGTCCGGCCGATCACACGCGAAGAAGTGATGGTGCTTGACCGGCAGTTCCGATTTGTTGACGGGATTCCCCGGTACGCGTTCACCGTGAACGGGGCAGCATATCCGCTGGTTCCGTCCATCGAGGTTGCCGAGGGCGACACCGTAAAGGTGACGGTAGTGAACCGCACCTCCGAGCCGCATCCCATGCATCCCCACGGACATCACGTGCAAGTACTAAGCAGGAATGGCATAGCTCCAAGTGGATCACCGCTCATCCTGGACACCGTGGATGTGTTGCCGGGCGAAGTGTGGGAGTTGCTGCTTCACGCCGATAACCCAGGCATCTGGATGGACCACTGCCACAACTTGGACCACGCCGCCGAGGGGATGATGATGCTGCTGAAGTACCGCGGTGTGTCATCGCCGTTCGTGCACGGCGGACACTCCAACAACCGGCCGGAGTGAGCTGGTCGGGCCGAGTGAGCTGGATGGGAGGCTTGTGCCTCAGGCGACCATCCGGCTGGTGACCTCAATTTTGACGTGGTCCACCACGGCCCAGCCGTCCTGATCGCGGAGTTGGGCACTGGCGAACCGCTCGGCTGCGGCCAGATCCTCAAAATCCTCTCGCCGGATGCGGCCGGAATCGGTGTCCAGGTACGTCACGTGGAACTCGACGTCACTGTCACGGTGCTGGTGGATGCTTGCGGGAGCTGCTGTGTTTGCCATGTTTAAAGTGTGGAGCGGGGCACTGACATTTTTAGAAGCATCCGTGGGCGTGTTCGGATTCCGATCACCCAAGACTTCCACCACCCAAGACTCCCACCGCTTCAGGGTTTCCGTAGATACAGCGCTGAAACGTCACGGACGGTTTCGCTGAGCACATCAAGCACACGGGACGCCGTTCGCCAGCGTTGCCAGTAGAGCGGCACATCGATGGGATGATCGGGGGCGAGCTCGATCAGCCTGCCGTCGGCGATTTCCGGTCCGCATTGAACTTCCGGGATTAGCCCCCAACCGAGTCCCAAACGGATCGCGTCGCCGAAGTCCTGGGAAGCCGGGACGTAATGACGAGGTCCTTTCCGTTCCGGAAGCGGCTCCCCCTCAGCCTTGAATGCCGACTGCACAAAGGCCCACTGGTACGTGTCCTTGCGGTCGAAGTCCACGGTGGTGGCGGCGTTGAGCGCGGCCCCGGTCAAGCCGCTTCCCGAGTCCAGTCCCTCCCACAATTCCGGGAACCAACGGTCCACAAAATGCGGTGCCGCAACCGCGCGGTACCGCATCACCCCGAGGCTCTCCACCCGGCACCCTTGCACAGGCTCTGGCGTGGCGGTGACGGCAGCCATGACCGTTCCTGAGCGCAGCAACGAAGTGGAGTGTTGTTCGTCGTCCCGGTGAAGGTCGAAGGTGACATTGAGGTCTGCGGGAACCTTGGCCAACGCTTGGAGGAACCACACCGCCAGCGAATCCGCGTTGACCACGATCGGCACAGCCAACTGCGCCCCGTCGGCGCCCAAGCCCATTTCCCGCCCGGCGTCAGCTTCCAGTTGTGCCACCTGCCGCGCAAGTCGCAGCACAACCTCGCCTGCTTCAGTAGCTTTGGCAGGGTTGCTGCGTTGCAACAGCACGCTGCCAGTCGACTGCTCGAGCGCCTTCAACCGTTGGGAGACGGCCGAAGGCGTGATGTGAAGCAAGCGCGCAGCAGCGTCCAGCGTGCCCTCGGAGAGGACGGTAGCAAAGGTCAGCAGCTGCTCGGAGGGAAAGTGGGGCATAAGAGCATCTTATGTTGCGTGAGAATCTTTAGCTGGTCTAAAGATGAGGATGAACGTAATTTTCAAGGGTGAACCTTACTGACTTCTTCCACTCCGCAGGCCTGGGCATGGCCACCGGGCTCGCCCTCATCGTCGCCATCGGAGCCCAGAACGCTTTCGTACTCCGGCAGGGAATCCGCGGCGAGCACATCGTCCCTGTCGTGGCGGTATGCGCGTTAAGCGACGCCGTCCTTATCGCTGCCGGCGTCCTTGGCACCGGCGCCCTTATTACGGCAGCTCCGGACGCCGTCGTCGTTCTTCGCTACGTGGGGGCAGCCTTCCTGGTGACGTACGGCGTCATGGCCGCCCGCCGGGCGTTGCGCCCGCAATCACTGAAAAGTGAAGGGCCGGTCCACGATGGCGCAAAGCGCAGTCTCACTGCCGCCGTCACCACCGTGCTGGCACTGACATGGCTCAACCCGCACGTCTACCTGGACATAGCCCTCCTCGGCTCGATAGCCAGCGCTCAAGGAGCGCAACTGCAATGGTGGTTCGGTGCCGGGGCCATGCTGGGCAGCATCGTATGGTTCGCCTCCCTTGGATTCGGGGCACGCTACCTCCGCGGTTTCTTCGCCCGGCCACTGTCTTGGCGATTCCTGGATGGCGGCATCGCAGTGACCATGGTGGCGCTGGGAACCGGGCTAGCGTTGGGGGCCTGAGCCCGGACAAATTAACTGGACGCAGCCACGCAGTCCGCTCACATGCAGCATCCAGTGAACTCCCAGATTCTGGGAGCATCATGGATGTCATGAAAAAGAACGGTCCCGAAGCCAAGCTTCTCGTTGTCGACGACGAGCCCAACATCCGCGAGCTGCTGTCCACGTCGCTGCGTTTTGCAGGCTTCGAGGTCGTCGCGGCCGCCAATGGTCGCGAAGCCCTCGCCGCGGCCGATCTCCACTCTCCGGATCTGGCAGTCCTGGACGTCATGTTGCCGGACATGGATGGCTTCACGGTGACCCGGCGCCTCCGCGCTGCCGGGAAGCACTTCCCCGTCCTGTTCCTCACAGCGAAGGACGACACCGAAGATAAAGTCACGGGCCTTACTGTGGGCGGCGACGACTACGTCACCAAGCCCTTCAGCCTGGACGAAGTGGTGGCCCGCATTCGCGCAGTCCTCCGCCGCACGCAGCCGTTGGAGGACGACGACGCCGTTATCCGGGTTGACGATCTTGAACTCGACGACGACGCCCATGAGGTCCGCCGGGGTGGCACCGTGATCGAGCTGTCCCCCACCGAGTTCAAGCTCCTGCGCTACCTCATGCTGAACCCCAACCGTGTACTCTCCAAGGCCCAGATACTGGACCACGTCTGGGAGTACGACTTCAACGGCGACGCCTCGATCGTGGAGTCCTACATCTCCTACCTCCGACGCAAAGTGGACATCGATCCGGATGCCGCGGCCCTCATTCAGACCAAGCGCGGCGTAGGCTACGTGCTGCGAACGGCAGAGAAGCGCTGACCCTTGCTGCTTCGCTGGAAATCGGCGTCCCTGAGGTCGCAGCTCGTCGCCATCATCATGGGCCTGCTCCTGCTTGCCCTGGCGGCCACGGGCGCGGGAACGCTGACGCTCGTCAAGAGTTACCTGCAGGGCCAGGTGGACGACAAACTCAAGGCCGCCGTTGCTTTGGCCCTGGACCAGCAGTCCTTCGACAAGCTGGCCCCACCCAACCCGGCGACTGACGAGCCAGCCCAGCCGAACCCGGAGGCTCCCACCGAATCCGCCGTGCCCACAGACTACTCGCTGACGTTGTACGTGCCAGGCTTCGCACCTTATCCCTACGCGGGCAGCCAAAGTGATCGTCCCGCAATCGCCAACATCACCCCCGCTGAAGCGAAGCTCCGCGGCAACTCCCCCTTCCAGGTCAAGGGCACGGCCGGTACAAACTGGCGGGTGGTGGCCATTGGCGTCAGATCCGATGGTGGCCAGAACGGCGTCATGATCATCGGGCTGCCGCTCACTCCCGTGGACAAAGTTATGGAGCACGCTGTCCTGGTAGTTGTAGGCGTCGGCCTCTTGACGCTCGTGTTGGCGTTCTTCATCGCCACGTGGACTGTTGCCCGCTCCTTCCGTCCCCTCGCCAAGGTGGAAAAGACAGCTGCGGCCATCGCGGCCGGTGACCTGTCCCGCCGCGTGGAAGTGGACAATCCCCACACCGAGGTTGGCCGCCTGGGCGGTTCCCTTAATGCCATGCTTGCCCACATCGAGGCTTCCTTTGCTGCCCGCGCCGCTTCCGAAGGGCGCATGCGCCGCTTCGCAGCGGACGCCTCCCACGAGTTGCGAACGCCCTTGGTGACCATCCGGGGCTTCTCTGAGCTATACCGTCACGGGGCCTTGGCAACCAAAGAGGATGTGGCGATGGCGATGGGCCGGATCGAAAGCGAAGCCAAGCGCATGGGCTCCATGGTGGAAGACCTGTTGATGCTGGCCCGCCTTGATGAACAGCGTCCGCTTCAGCTCAAGCCTGTGGACCTGCAGCTCCTTGCACACGATGCCGTGGTTGACACCAAGGCCTCATCCGGAGACCGGAGTATCACGCTCACAGGGCTCGACGGCGCCGCCCCCACTGCCGCGCCGGTCCAAGGTGACGAAGCCAAACTTCGGCAAGTCATCGGGAACCTCGTGGGAAATGCGCTGCGGTACACGCCAGAGGGAAGCCCCATAGAACTGGCCGTCGGTGTTCGAACCACCCCCAGCGGTTCAGTTTCCGTCATCGAAATCCGCGATCACGGGCCAGGCATTCCGGAGTCTGAAACCAACAAGATCTTCGAACGCTTCTACCGTGCGGACACCTCGCGGACCCGCGAGACGGGCGGCAGCGGCCTCGGTCTGGCGATTGTTGCCGCGATCGTCGGTTCCCATGGCGGTACGGTCCAAGTGGCGGACACCGACGGCGGCGGTGCCACGTTGGTGGTCAGCCTTCCGTTCCACGAGGAATCGTCCGAGCTCCTGTCCACCTAACGCGCCTTATCCAACTAACGCCTTTATCCACATAGCGACGAACACCCATTTTGCGGCTGCGGGAGGCTGCCTAGGCTCGATGTTGTAGCCACGCATCCCCGCCGCAAACCGCGGAACCTCTTCGTCGAAAGGCACCACCCATGAGCGTCATCTCCGTCGATACCGAATTGCTCCAGCTCAAATCAGCCAACGTCAAAGGAACTGTTGATCGCATCAGCTCCGATGTGCAGACCATGCGGCGTGGCCTGGAGGAACTTGAGGCGACCTGGCGGGGAACAGCTGCCACGAATTTCCAGGCGCTTGTCCTGGAGTGGTCGCTGACGCAAAGCAAGGTCGAGGCTTCCTTGGCTTCCATCAACATTGCCTTGTCCTCAGCTGCCACGAGCTATCTGGAAGTGGAACAAGGAAACACCCAGCGCTTCACGTACTAGCTGCCCCGCCCCGGTCCTCCCTCACCCATGAACTCCTGCGGGGCTGGCTGACTTCCCCCCTGTGCAGCCGCCTCGCAGGTCATGAGGGATTTATCTCCGGGCTTAGGTTCCCGGGCTTAGGTTTCCGGGGTTAGTTCTCGGGGCCTATTTCTCGACAGTCCCTTGGTGGAACCGCAGCCGCCATTGACCGCGGTCGAGCATCCAGACGGAACTGCGGAGCGCCGAGCCCGTGTGCGCGAAACTACGGTAGTTCAGCAGGATGGTGTTGTCGCTGAGCCTGTCTGCGCTGAGCAATTCGAGTTCCGTCGGTTCACCGGGGTCCTCTTCCAGCGCCATCATCATGGCGTCCCGTGTCCAAAACCTGCCCGAGCTACCGATCTCCGCGAAGTCAGGGTGGAGCAGAACACCGATCCTGCCGATGTCCGCCCTCACGTCCGGCCTCAGCAGTTCCCGTTCCAACGCCAGAACTGTGTCCTCAGCTGACAGTTGCTGCGCCGACGCGTCATCTTCCAATTCGCTGAAGAGATCGGCTTGGCCAAAGATGCCGGACTCACCAAAGAGCGTGGGCTCAAAGTGCGGACGGGAGCTGCGGTCAACCTTGGCGGGTGCGGAACCAGCGCTTGCCGACGAGACGCCGGCGGCAGCGCTTGCAGGGACCGGCTCGGAGGAACGGGTTTGTGCTGCGCGGGCTTCCGTTTGCGGCTGAGATCCAAGCTGTTCCTGCGCACCCGGGAACCCGGGGCCAGCACGGTGCGCTACACCCTGCTGGTAGGCCGTCGCAACAGCGCGTGCGCGCTCATCGGCGGCTTCGTTGAGGTCGTGACCAGCGTGGCCCTTTACCCATTCGAAGGTGTATTTTCGGCCGACGATCGCTTGGTCGATGTCCTTGAGAAGGTCCACGTTCAGCACGGGCTTGCCGTCGGCCTTCCGCCAGCCCTTCCGCTTCCAGCCCGGCATCCACTTGGTGATGCAGTTGATGACGTACTGACTGTCGCAAAGGATCAGCAATTCTTCTTGTGGCACGTGGGCCGTCGACCGAAACAAGTCAAGGACGGCCATCAATTCGCCCTGGTTGTTGGTACCGTGCGGCCAACCTCCTGCTCGCCAACAGGAGTCGTCAACATACCAGGCCCAACCGGCCGGCCCAGGATTACCGAGGGCGGACCCATCGGCGGCAGCAATAATCGTCATGGGGTTAATCCTGCCAGACCCCACCGACACTAAAACCGTGATAGCACCCAACTGAGTCGCAGTACAGGGCGTTATGAGGGCTCAAAAGGGCATCATCTGCTACCTACTTGGGTCTGCAGCCCTGACGTACAGCTTTGACGAGGGAACAAAACGGCGGCCCCCACCAAAATGGTGAGGGCCGCCGTCGTGATGCTGTTCAGCGTGATGCCGGGCGCTGTATTGCTACAGCCGGGTGGCTTAGAAGCCGCCCATGCCGCCCATGTCGTCGCCACCAGCAGCCGGAGCGTTCTTCTCGGGCTTGTCGGCAACTACGGCCTCGGTGGTCAGGAACAGACCAGCGATGGAAGCAGCGTTCTGGAGAGCCGAGCGGGTGACCTTTACGGGGTCGTTGACGCCGGCCGCCAGAAGGTCTTCGTAGACACCCGTGGCAGCGTTCAGGCCGTGGCCCGAAGGCAGGCCGCGAACCTTGTCCACCACGACGCCCGGCTCGAGGCCAGCGTTGAAAGCGATCTGCTTCAGCGGTGCGTCAATGGCAACCTTGACGATGTTGGCACCGGTTGCCTCGTCACCCTGCAGGGTGAGGTTAGCGAATGCCTTGGCGCCTGCCTGGATGAGGGCAACGCCACCACCGGCAACGATGCCTTCTTCAACGGCAGCCTTTGCGTTGCGGACTGCGTCCTCAATGCGGTGCTTGCGTTCCTTGAGCTCAACTTCGGTTGCGGCACCGGCCTTGATGACTGCAACGCCGCCGGCCAGCTTGGCCAGGCGTTCCTGCAGCTTCTCACGGTCGTAGTCCGAGTCGGAGTTCTCGATCTCGGCGCGGATCTGGGCCACGCGGCCTGCGATCTGCTCGGCGTCGCCGGCACCTTCAACGATGGTGGTCTCGTCCTTGGTGACAACAACCTTGCGGGCGGTGCCGAGGAGTTCCAGGCCAGCGTTTTCGAGCTTGAGGCCAACTTCTTCGGAGATGACCTGGCCACCGGTGAGGATGGCGATGTCGGCCAGCTGGGCCTTGCGACGGTCACCGAAGCCCGGAGCCTTGACGGCAACGGACTTGAAGGTGCCACGGATCTTGTTGACGATCAGGGTGGCCAGGGCCTCGCCCTCGATGTCTTCGGCGATGATCAGCAGCGGCTTGTTGGACTGCATGACCTTCTCCAGAACCGTGACGAGTTCCTTCACGTTGGAGATCTTGGAGTTGACGATCAGGATATACGGGTCTTCGAGGACCGTTTCCTGGCGCTCTGCGTCAGTGACGAAGTAAGCGGAGATGTAACCCTTGTCGAAGCGCATGCCTTCGGTGAGTTCGAGCTCCAGGCCGAAGGTGTTGGATTCCTCGACCGTGATGACGCCTTCCTTGCCCACCTTGTCCAGGGCTTCGGCGATGAGGCTGCCGATTTCCGGGTCGCCGGCGGAGATGGAAGCCGTAGCTGCGATCTCTTCCTTGGTTTCGATTTCCTTGGCGGAGGCCAGCAGTTCGCTGATGACTGCCTCAACGGCCTTCTCGATACCGCGCTTGAGGGACAGCGGGTCGGCGCCGGCGGCAACGTTGCGCAGGCCTTCCTTCACCAGTGCCTGGGCGAGAACGGTTGCAGTGGTGGTACCGTCGCCAGCGACGTCATCCGTCTTCTTGGCAACTTCCTTGACCAGTTCTGCACCGATCTTCTCGTAAGGATCGTCCAGCTCGATCTCCTTGGCGATGGAAACACCATCGTTGGTGATCGTCGGGGCGCCCCACTTCTTTTCGAGGACGACGTTGCGTCCACGCGGGCCGAGGGTGACCTTGACGGCGTCTGCGAGGATGTTCAGGCCCCGCTCGAGGCCGCGGCGTGCCTCTTCATCAAATGCAATGATCTTGGCCATAACGGCGGTAGTCCTTTCGGGACAGTCGTTAAGAAGGTACCTATCAGATGGGGTGCCCGCGACGGACGGTCTTTCGCTTGGGGCCTCTGTATGCCCCGCGCTCCGGACCTCACCCCACCAAGGTGTTTCTTGATCCTCCGCCGGCCCGATGCCTGTCCGCCGCCGGGGTCAACCGGGCCGGACTTAGCAGTCGAACCATAGGAGTGCTAAATCAATAATTAGCACTCGACCGGGGAGAGTGCAAGCAGAGATGCCACTTTGCTCTATAAACAAAGGGCTTTCAGCCATGGGCTGACAGGAATGGGCGTAGACGCCGCCATCGAACTACGCGACGCGGACGCCTTCGGCTTGCGGACCCTTCTGGCCCTCCCCCAGTTCGAACTCAACCCGCTGGCCTTCTTCGAGGGCGCGGAAGCCATCCATCTGGATGGCGGACCAGTGCACAAAGACGTCGTCGCCGGATTCATCCACAGTGATGAATCCGTAGCCTTTTTCGGCGTTGAACCATTTGACGGTTCCCAAAGCCATGATGCCCACACTTTCGCAGTAGCCAAGACCGGTAGCCGGGATCTCCGTACCGGAATTAGTCCACTGTAACCACTGTCACTAGCGCCGCGCTGCCGTGGAGGGGCAGGGCACCACTTTTGTTATTGAGGCTTAACCGAGTTGGAGCATTTTAGCTCAGGAACGGGCTCAATGCCTACTGGTAGCCGGGCCCGGCCACAACCACCAGCGGCTGTTGAACCTCGGGCGTTTCCACGATCGTCTGGATGCCCAGCAAGGTGCCCAGCGCTTCCGCGTTGGCCTTCTGCTCCGGAGCGTTGTAGAAGATCACGGACGTCTGCTGTGGCAGTCCGCCCCAGTTTCCTACAGTGCTCAGCGCCCAACCGTCGCCCTGGACGAGGCCTGCCACCCGTCCGGCCAACCCTGCCGTCCCGGCGCCGTTGTAGACGGCCACAGGAGTGGCCTTGTCCACCGGAGGCGACGACGGAGTAGCGGAAGGAGATTCCGAGGGCGTCGGTTCGCTGCTGGGTTCGCTGGAAGCGGGCGGCGCACTGCTGGATTCGGTGGGCGCAGCGGACGGTGCCGCAGACGTCTGCAGCGGCGCCGGCGTCGTGGTGTTGGACGAAGCGCTGGGTGCTACCAGCCCAAGGTTGGGGAGGATGAGGAATGCCACGAGCCCGAGCACCAGGGCCACCGCCCCAACGGTCAGGACCGGCCACAGGGTGGGGCGTGCAGTCTCTTGGGCGTCGCGGTGAACGCCTTGGCGGGACGTGTTCTGCGGAACCTGGTCGAATTCGTCCTTGGCATATTTGGTCATGGTGAAGCGGTGTCCTTGCTGGTTGCTGCTGACAGATCAGCCTGGCGATTTACGCGTCGGACCCCAAGCGACGTGCAGTCCTCGCACGCTGGCGGGACGTACGTAGTCTACGCAGTCTCTTGACGAGCATGGGATCGTGGGCCAACGCATCCTCGGTGTCTATGAGCGCGTTCAGGATCTGGTAGTAGTGTGTGGCAGAGAGATCGAACAGCTCGCGGATAGCCTGTTCCTTGGCTCCGGCGTACTTCCACCATTGCCGCTCCAGCGCCAGCATCTGCTGGTCACGCTCACTCAGCGGCGAGTCACTGCGGGTCTCGGCCGCGAGGTCCTCAAGGGCAAAGCCTGTTGCCTCGGACGCCATCGGTTCCGGTGCGGGTTCTGCCACGGCACACTCCTTCGACGCTCGTTGGGGGAAAATGTCCTACCCCCATGTTACGGGCGAATAACAACGGTGTCATTCGCAAGTCGTACGGCGCGCGGGAGACAATGGCCCGGTGACTGGCGAGGATGCACTCTTTGATCTTGAACCTGCTGATACTACTGACCCGGGTTTCGCCGCCCTGCTCAAACAGCCGCTGGATGAGCTGGTGGCTCCCGATTGGGCCGATGCATTGCGCCCGGTTGAAGGCCAGCTCCGTGAAGCCTTGGACTACGTAGCGGCCCAATCGGCCAACGGCGCCCAAGTTCTGCCGTCTGCAAAGAACCTGTTGCGCGCCTTCAAACAGCCGCTGGCCGACGTCAAAGTGTTGATACTCGGCCAGGACCCCTACCCAACCCCGGGCCACGCCATCGGGTTGTCGTTCGCCGTTTCCCGCCCTACCCGACCCATTCCCCGGAGCCTCGCCAACATCTACCGCGAACTCCACGACGACCTCGGACTCCCGCCCCGCGTCCACGGCGACCTCAGCGCTTGGGCGGAGCAGGGCGTCCTGCTCCTGAACCGCGTCCTCAGCGTCGAAGCGGGAAACGCCGGCTCCCACCGCGGCAAAGGTTGGGAAGCAGTCACGACGGCGGCGGTCACCGCCGTCGCCAACCGCACTGACGGCGCCGGGCGGCAGAGTCCGCTGGTGGCGATCCTGTGGGGCAAAGATGCCCAGGGCGTGGTGCCCCTGCTGGGAGGGGCACCGTCCATTGTCTCGGTCCACCCAAGTCCACTCTCTGCATCCCGAGGATTCTTCGGCTCCAAGCCCTTCAGCCGGGCCAATGAGCTGCTCATTGACTTGGGGACTGAGCCCATCAATTGGGAATTACCCGTTCTGTAACTTTTTCAAGCCCAACGCTCTCTCACATCCCACCCCCTTCAAGCCCAACGCTCGTTCACATCCCACCCCAAACACGCGGGATGTGAACGAGCGTCCGGCCCGAACACGCGGGATGTGAGCGAGGGTCTGTAACCTTCGACTCATACCCAGCCGACGCGCAGGAAATTAGCTTAGGCTTACCTTCATGACTGCTCTCCCCGTCACTTCGTCCGCCTCACGCAAAACCCGTCCGCAGGTGAACCTGACCGTCCTGCGAAATGAACGCCTGTCACCGCACATGGTGCGGATTGTGGCGGGCGGACCTGGTTTCAGCGACTACGCGAACAACGAATATGTGGACCGCTATATCAAAATCGTGTTTCCGCAGCCGGGCGTCGAGTACGAACTCCCGCTGGACTTGTGGGCCATCCGCGAGACCATGCCCCGTGAGCAGTGGCCGCACACTCGCACGTACACCATCCGCTGGGTAGACCTGGAAGCACAGGAACTGGCCATCGACTTTGTGGTGCACGGTGACGAAGGACTGGCCGGTCCTTGGGCCGCCGCCGCCAAGCCCGGCGATTCGCTGATCTTCACAGGTCCAGGCGGTGGGTACAACCCCGCCCCCGGGGCCGATTGGTACTTGTTCGCCGGCGACGACGCCGCGATACCGGCCATCGCAGCCTGCGTCGAGGCACTTGCTCCTGAAGCCCGCGGAACGGTGTTCCTTGAGGTGGATAGCGAGGCCGACATTCTTCCGATTTCCGCCCCTGCCGGAGTGGAGTTGCACTGGCTCCTCCGCAAGGGCGTTCAAGCGGGTTCCAGCGAGCTGCTTCTTGACGCCCTTCGCACCACCGAATGGTTGCCCGGACGCGTGGACGTCTTCGCCCACGGCGAGCGGGGCTATATGAAAGGACTCCGCGAGATCTTCTTCGTGCAGCGCGGCTTGGAGCGTTCGCAGGTCTCACTGTCCGGCTATTGGGCGCAGGGTCGCGTAGAGGAAGTTTTCCAAGCAGAGAAGAAGCTCCCAGTGGGACAGATCTAGCCTCAGTCCTTAAAGCCGAACGGCGCCGCCTCCTGGCGGCGCCGTTCGTTTTTTGACGTTAGCGCCTGCGTACCCTGCGCCGCTCGTTGCTGGACAGACCCTTCGTCAGGGGCCTGGCCAGGTTGTCACCGAGCACGATGCCGGCCGCAACGCCCAGCACAATAGCGCCGGCGTTGAGCATGCCACCCGCACCCAGCAGTATGTTGCCGCCTTCAACGGTCAGGGCGTACATGGAACGGAAGATCGTCAGACCGGGAAGCAGGATCAGCGCGGCCGGGACGGCCACTACAAGTTGCGGAGCACCCAGCTTGAGCGCCACGACGCGGCCCAGCAAGCCGATAACCACCGCAGCGACGGCTGGCGACAAACGGTCGCCGAGGCCGGCTTCGCCAACACCCCACAAGACGAAGAAGCCCACTATGCCCACTGCCGCCGTCGGGAGTAACAGCCGCATTTGCGTCTGCTCGGTGACTCCGATGGCGACCACCGCTATAGCAATAAGGACTGCTTGAATCCACAAGGGATACGCGTCGGGGAATGTCTGGGTGACGTCCAGGACTGCGCTGCCCATCAGCGTTCCAACCACTACTGCGACGCCAATCCCCGCAACGATTGCGCCGAAAGTGAGCAACGTCGAGAGGAAACGACCCGCGGCCGTTACCGGGAAGCCGTTGATGGCGTCTTGTACCGATGAAACAAGACGGCCCGTGGGGAGAAGCAGCAGGATTCCACCCGCCACCACAATGGATGGCGCAATTTCCACACCTGCCCAACGCAGCATCAGCGCGATGAAGGTGACCAGGAACGCGCACGCCATGGTGTTGAAGAAGTCAGCCGTCCGCCATCTGGCAAGTTGCCGGGAGAGCAGGCTGATCAGGATGTTGGAACCAAAAGCCACCGCGGACGCACCGATGCCACCACCCAGGACACCCACGAAGACGGCGGCGAAGATGCCGAAGGCCATGGTGACCATCCACCGTGGGAAGGGTTTGGCACTGCGGATGATTTCATTCAACCTGCGCACGGCTTCGTCACGGCCCACTCCCCCGGCCACGATGTCCGTGACCAACTGGTGAACTTGGGCAAGGCCAGCGTAATTGTTGGTCCACGAGCGCACCACACGGAGTAGCGTGATGGGCGTCTGGTCTTTAGGCGCGTAGTTGATGGCCACCGACTGGTTGGTGATGTCCACTTCCACGTTCTTCAAGCCAAGGGCAGCCGTGACCGCAATCATGCTGGTCTCCACCTCAAGGGCGCCCGCACCGTAACGGAACATCACTTCGGCCAGATGAAGGGCGAAGTCGATGGTCTTGCGGGCCGAAGCGTCCACACCCACCACCTGGATGGTGGGGTTGGCGTAAGGACTTCCGGCCAACCGGTCCACGATGTTCATGGGCGCCGTCGGCGGGCTGTCACCTTGAACCAAGCGCATCAGCATGCGTTTGGCGTTGACGTTCTGCCGGACCTGGGACGGCCGCAACGGCTGGGTCTTGGGCAACCCGTCGGTATGGGGCCTGTTGGCGGACCCGTCGGGGCGTTCAGTCACGCGGTGATCCTCCCTTGGCTTGTGTGATTAGCGGTTCCTCCGAAATTTTCCTACTACCGGCAATTTCTCAAGTGGCAATCGTCCCAGTACTGTCTGGGCAACCCCTGCAAACTTCCTGACCGCACGGTAGCCGTGGAAGACGAGCGGGTTCACCGGCGCGACGAAATCACCCACCAACTGGACCACCTCGCCACCGAAGCCCTTCTTGAATTCGTACCCGCCGTGCCCGGTCTCATCCTGGCCCTGGATGCCGAACGTCCCGTAGAAGTTGTAGCGCGAATAACCATTGTTCAGGGCGTGCAACATCATGCCCCAGTACAAGGACGTGGCGCCGTTGAAATAGATGTAGTCCTGAACCGTGCCACCAATGACGCACACCAGCTCGTCACCGGAGCACGCAAAATGGATGGCAGCCACCGTAGCGACACCGACGGAATCGGGGAAACGTTCAATGTCCTTGAGGCTGCGCTCGTAGCTGTCCACGAGGTCCTGGACAACTTTGATGCGGTTGGCTTTCTTCTTGCTGCCGGTCTCCTCGACCTCACGCTTAAGGTCTGCCAAGGTCTTGGATTCGGCATCCAGACGCTCCGTGATGGAGGCCCGATATTCGGGAATGTTGATCTTGGCCATCATGAGCTTGGTGAACTCGTCCGAAGTATTCCGGAGGAGTTGCTCGTAGTACTCGCGTTCGCGGTACGTGAAGCCCTTCTCGTCGCCGGCTGTGCTCAGTGCGTTGTAGAACTCATCCAGCGTTTCCAGCGTGGCCTGTTCCAGGTAGACGCCGTTCTTCTCGGCTTTACGGATGGCCTTGCGGGTGCGGTAGTTCATGCCCATGATGAGCTCTTCGGAATCAGCGATTCCGTCGAGTTGCTTGATGAACATCCAGTTGATGTTGGCGAAGTTCATGTCGAAGCCTTGATGCTTGAAGCCCAGGCCTTCGAACTCCTTCAGTAGTGGACGGTTGTCCTCAACTTCAGGGTGTTCGGCGCCCTCTTCATCACGCGCAATGTACCGGATGTTGGGAGAGATACGCAGCTCTGCAGCTTTCTTCGAGGCCGCATGCTTTTTCAACTGCTCGACGACGAAGCGCACCACGGCGGGGTCGCTGTAGTCCATCAGGGGCCCCTTGGCGCAATCTGCGGTTTTGTAGCCCAGGCGGTTGGACGAGTAGACAAGTTTCCCCGCAGCAATGAGGCTGTCGCCGCGCGTCACGCCAAAAAGCTCCACTTCCTGGCCACGGGCACGCTGGAAGCGCGTGAGGTCCATGGACTGGATGAAGCTGCCCTGGGGATGTCCCTTGGCGAATGTCTCGAAATCAGCATCACTGAGAATCACGAATTCCATGTCGGTTCCAGCCTCGATCGGAGTCAAAGAAATTACCTCACCTATAAAGTAGATTGCACCCGTTGGTGGCCGGGGCGGGCCTGAAGTTGGTTTGCTGGCTGCGGGTGGCCGTCAGTAGAACTGGCCACCGGTACGCATGGTTTCGAGTCGACGGAAGATGCGTTCCGCACCCTTGAGCCACAGCTTGTGGCGGACAGGTCCCAGGACAAGGTCATAGCAACCCACAAAGTCCGTTACGGTCTTGGTGAAGCTCGTCTTGAACAATCCCATGCCGTACAGGGGGTGGGTCTTGTCCTTGATCCTTGCTGCGGGGGGCGTGCCACAGAAGTCGTACTCCACGCATCCGAGTTCCTGCATGCGCTGGATCGCCGCCCACTGGGCCAGATGGGAATCACCGTACTGTTTGCGGTTCTGGGTGGAGCCGCCGTCCTTGTACGTAGCTTTGGATCCGTAGTTGATGACGAAAGCACCGACACTTGGTGCACCGTCTTCGTGGATGAAGAAGAAGTGTCCCTGGCCGCGGCTGCAGAACTCTTCCCAGAACTTGGAATAGTACTCGTAACTCCGCAGCGGCATGGCACCCTTGGCGTTCACGGTGTTCTGCATGAGGGCGTAGAGCTTGCGGTAGCTGTCTTCGCCCGGCTCAGCCTGAACCACCTCGCAACCCTCACGTTCAGCCCTGCGAACTGCGTTGCGGGCACGTGAAGAAATGCTGCGCAAGACTTCATTAGCGGGCGCTGCAATGTTCAGCAACGCCGTGGAGTCATTGGACTGGATGTTGGGAGCTTTCACCAAACCAGCAGCTTGAAGTTCTGCCACGGCCTCAGCCGAGTCAACAATGTCAGGCTCGATCTTGATGGTGAAGACGTTCATCTTCTTCTCACGGGCCAGGGCGGCTACTGCTCTCAGGGCGGGCTGGATGTCGCTGACATCCAGGACGTCCGGTCCCTTGATGAGGTACCAAAGCCGACCCATCACAGGGAACTTCTTCTCCAGGAGCAGGTTGTAGCTGCTGTAGTCCTGGGTCTCGATGACGAGCCGGCGGACCAACCAGCCGTTACCGTCCTTGACTGCCGCATAGGCGTCCGACTGCAGCATGTTGCCGCCGTTCGGATTCGCCGTGACGTGCTTGTCCCAGTTATCGATTTCCTCGGCGGTGGCAAAGCGGGCGGTAAATTCTCGCAAGGTGGCCGTGTCCAATCTCAGGGTTTTGGTGCAGTGTTCAAAAGCGTAGTGCGCATGCGGACATGCAGCCCCAAGTCTATCGGGGTATGTGGATATCCCCCGATTCTGCTGGTTTACTAGGGGCTTAGAGCCTAATCTGCTCCGCCGTTTCCAGCTTGATGGCCCGAGGTTCCATGCCGGATTCCCGCTGCCCACTGACAAGTCGGTCTGCGCCGATGAGTCTGCTGAGGCTGAGCCCGGTAAGGTCCGCGATCTGCCCAATAGGTACTTGGAACGTCCTGAACGGTCCAAGCGGCGGTGGTTCACCTTCAAGGAGCCGTTGGCTGATGGCCTTCTTTAGCTCCACTTTGCCCAGCATCGGCGATTGGTCCAGGACAAAGCCGACGGCGGCCAGCTTGGCATCGTTGGTCCATGCCGCGATCTTCCAGAACTTTCGAGGGATCTGAACTCCCCTGTATACGGGATCGTCATCGAGGAACACCGGCCCCGTGAACACGCTCAGCTTTGCTTCATACGCATCGGCGTGGCCCAAAACGTGGTCTTCGAGCCCTACCCAGAGCTCTTTGCCTTGGTTGAAGTCATCAATCTGTGGTGCCGCGTTGGTGTAGCTAAAGGTGTCCTGGTTGGCTTTTTTGGCTGTTGCGGCGTCGCCCCACACCGGATCCAAGCGCCGGACCAAGTGCCCGCGATCAAAGGCGTTGTTCTTGTACAGATCCGGGCCAGCCTGCTGCTCCCGTGGGATCCTGTCATCCAAATGCCATGAACCCTC
The DNA here is from genome assembly GCF_048595705.1 of Paenarthrobacter sp. TA1.8. NCBI lineage: Bacteria > Bacillati > Actinomycetota > Actinomycetes > Micrococcales > Micrococcaceae > Paenarthrobacter > Paenarthrobacter sp. TA1.8. Next base: position 1,086,570 of record NZ_CP184287.1, on the reverse strand, counting down.
GCGGGCCAGGGGTATCAGTTCCTTGCCGTTGATGTTCACACCCACAATCGCTGCGAGCTTCCGGGAAGCCCGGAAGCGTACAGAAAAGTGGGTGTAGTCCAAAAGTGTCGTAGTAGCCGACGGACTGGGCAGTTCAAGCCGTGTCCGCAAAAAGTCCCTGCTGTATCCCCCGCTCATGGATACATGATGGCATCAGGGACTGACAGAATTAGGGCGTCGGGCCTTTCGCCGCTCAAGGAGTGCCAACACAATGCCCACCAGCGGCCCAGCGACGGGGGCTGCGAACGCCAGCACCACCAACGCAATCCGAACTCCGGGTGAGAAGGATTTCGTGCTGAGTACCAGAACCAGGGCAGCCATGACCAAGAGAACTGCCACTGCTCCGACTCCCAATACTGCGGCCTCCCACACCGTTGGAATTAGGGGATTTACTTCATCATTCATGCGTTCCCCCAAGACATGTTCTGAAATCTCAGCCTACAGACTCAGCATTCGACGACGTTGACGGCGAGGCCGCCCATCGCGGTTTCCTTGTACTTGGAGGACATGTCCTTGCCCGTCTCACGCATGGTCACGATCACCTCATCCAACGACACCCGGTGCGTCCCATCACCCCACAACGCCATCTTCGCCGCGTTGATCGCCTTCGCCGCCGCAATCGCGTTCCGCTCAATACACGGAATCTGCACCAACCCCCCGATCGGATCACACGTCAACCCCAGATTGTGCTCCATCGCGATCTCCGCAGCGTTCTCCACCTGACCCGGCGTACCACCCATCACCTCAGCCAACCCAGCAGCAGCCATCGACGACGCCGAACCCACCTCACCCTGACAACCAACCTCAGCCCCCGAAATGGACGCCTGCTCCTTATACAACACACCCACCGCACCCGCAGTGAGCAGGAACTTCACCACCACATCGTCCTTATCGGCCTGCGTAGCCTTGTCCATCCCCGGCGCATAATTCAACGCGTAATACAGCACCGCCGGAATGATCCCCGCAGCACCATTGGTCGGCGCCGTCACCACCCGACCACCAGAAGCGTTCTCCTCATTGACCGCCAACGCGATCAGGTTCACCCACTCCTGCCAATACTTCGGATCGTTCCGGTCCTTGTCCTCCTTCAGCAACCGCTCCAACCAATCAGGAGAACGACGACGAACCTTCAAACCACCGGGCAACACACCCTCACGCTTCAAACTCGTTTCAACACAGGCCTCCATCACGGACCAAATATGCAGCAAACCCTCCCGGATCTCCTCCTCGGACCGGGACGCACGCTCATTAATGAACATAATGTCGCTGATCCCCAACCCCTTCGAGGAGCACCGACCCAGCAACTCCGCCGCCGTCCTGAACGGCAACGGCAACTCCTTCTTCGACTCCTCGAGTTCCTCCCGGGCCGCATCTTCCTCACCCTCCCGGACAATGAACCCACCACCGACCGAAAAGAACGTCGCCTCCCGCAGCACATTCCCACCAGCATCAGAGACAGCAAACTTCATCCCATTCGTATGCCGCGGCAACACCGTCAACGGATGCAAGATCATGTCCTCAACCGCATACGGCAGCTCCACGCCTTCGCCGGAGGCGCCGGCCAGGTTCAGGACACCTGTCTCAGCGATCGTCGCGAGCCGCTCCTCCACCTCTTCGGGCAGGATCAGCTCAGGGTGATACCCCTCCAAACCCAGCAGCGTGGCCGTCATGGTGCCATGCCCACGACCGGTGGCAGCCAATGAGCCATAGAGGTCAACCCGCAGCGACGCCACCGAGCCCAGAACGCCGGCGTCCTTGAGCTCACCAGCGAACACTGCAGCAGCCCGCATGGGCCCCACAGTATGAGAACTCGACGGGCCAATACCCACAGAAAACAGATCGAAAACGCCAACAGCCATGGTCGGGATTCCTTAACAAAGCTTGAAAACGGTCCGGCAGATGGTCCTGCCGGAGGGCCGCCCCTGCTTATGGCGGAGGTCGACCGAAGCACGACGCCGGATGGCCCCCAAAGGCGGCAACCCGGCGTCGCAATTTTATTCAGTTCTACAATCCCACGCTACGCCGATGGGCTCCATTTCGGGGTTTAGCTGCCGAACATGCCGTGCGCACGGCACATTCCGCAGCTAACCCACGAAACGGACTGGCAATACTTCACGGGCGTCTTTGCGACCGAGGTCGCAGAGGATGTCGACCCAACGGGCCACCTCAGAAACCTAGGAGAGGTCTCCGCCATTCTTGGAGGCGTACTCCTCGGCCGAGAGCAGCGGGCCCTCGGACTCAGCAGCAACCTTGAACAACCAACCGGCGCCGTAGGGGTCGTTGTTGATCAGGGCGGGGTCGGAAACAACGGCGTCGTTGATCTCCGTGACCTCACCGGTAACGGGTGAGTACAGGTCCGAAACCGACTTGGTGGACTCAACCTCACCGCAGGTCTCGCCTGCAGTAACTGTCGAACCGACCTCGGGAAGGTCCACGTACACGATGTCACCCAGTGCGTCAGTGGCAACCTCGGAGATACCAACGGACACCGAGTTCCCGTCTCCGCGGGAAACCCACTCGTGTTCGTCGGAGTACTGAAGTTCGGGCGCTACTTTGGGCATTCTGTTTCCTTACTGTGGTTGATCAAAAACTGTGGCTGGTGGGCTGCGCGGACAGGCACTCATGCGGCAGGTTGCCACTCCCCCAGCACCTTAGCGGTTCGAGGGGCGCCAGAGCGGCCGCGCGTCCTGGTGAGGTGCGCAGCCCCATCGGGTCCGGTGACCGGCAGCATGCGTCTAAGGGAGCGTCGCGTCCGCCCAGCGGGCGCTTTCGCGACCGAGCATGCAGAGGTTACCGGACCCGACGGGCCAAAGGCGACCCGACGGGACAACTACCGCTTACTTTTGGCGCTTGTAGAACGGCAGTGCGACGACTTCAAAGGGCTCACTCTTACCCCGAAGGTCGATGTCCAGGGCGGTGCCCGGCTCAGCAAAAGCGACGTCGACATACGCCAACGCTACCGGGTAGCCAAGCGTCGGGCTGGGCTGGCCGGAGGTGACTTCACCGACCGCTGCGCCGTCCTTGAGGACCGGGTAGTGGCCGCGCCCGGCCCTGCGGCCCAAGCCCTTGAGGCCCACGAGCTTGCGTCCGCTGGTGGAACCGGCACCGTCTGCTTTGAGGGCGGCGAGTGCGTCTTTGCCGACGAAGTCGCCTTCCTTAGACAAGGCCACCACGGGACCGAGTCCTGCTGCGAAGGGGTTGCCTTCGCGGGAGAGCTCGTTGCCGTAGAGGGGCATGCCTGCTTCGAGGCGGAGTGAGTCGCGGGAAGCCAGCCCGGCCGGGGTGAGTTCGCCTTCTTCTGCTGCGTCGGCGATTGCCTGCCAGAGAGCTGCTGCGGACTCGTTGGCTACAAAGATTTCGAAGCCATCTTCACCGGTGTAACCGGTGCGGGCCAGCAGCAGGTCCTGCGTGCCGCCGTCGAACGTGAACGGAACTTCAACCGCCGCGTAGTACTTAAGCTCAGTGACCTGGGCGTGCTGTTTGGCCGGTACCAGGCGGAGGAGGATCGCTTCAGCAAGCGGGCCTTGGACAGCGATCAGCGAGGTCTCATCGGAAGCGTCCTCAACAACAACGTCGAAACCGGCTGCGCGCTCCAGCAGCGCAGCGGCAACAACCTTGGCGTTGCCGGCGTTCGGAACCACAAGGAATTTGTCGGTGCCTTCTTGGGTAGAGGGCCGACGGTAGGTGATGAGGTCGTCGATGATGCCGCCGTCTTCCTGGCAGATCAGCGAGTACTTGGCCTTGCCGACGGCCATAGCGGAGATCTTGCCCACCAGTGCGTAGTCCAGGAAGGCAGCTGCCTCGGGACCGGTGACCCAGACTTCGCCCATGTGGGAGAGGTCGAACAGTCCGGCGGATTTGCGGACGGCGTGGTGCTCGGCCAACTCGGACGAGTACTTGAGCGGCATTTGCCAGCCACCGAAGTCGGTGAAGGACGCGCCGAGCTTCTTGTGCTCTTCGTAAAGGGCTGTGTAGTTCTCAGTCATGACCAGTCCTTAGTTTTCGAAGTCTTCGATCGGCGGGCAGGAGCACACCAGGTTACGGTCTCCGGCCGCGCCATCAATGCGGCCCACGGGCGGGAAGTACTTGTCCTGCTTGAGGTGGTGGACCGGGAAGGCGGCCTGCTCGCGCGGGTACGCACGGTCCCAGTCAGAACTTACGACGGCGGCAGCCGTGTGGGGTGCCTTGCGCAGCGGCGAGTTCTCCACGGCGAAGTCGCCGTTGGCTACCTGGTCGATTTCCTTGCGAATGGTGATCATGGCTTCGATGAAGCGGTCGATCTCCACAAGGTCTTCGGACTCAGTGGGCTCTACCATCAGAGTTCCGGCAACCGGGAACGCGAGGGTGGGGGCGTGGAAGCCGAAGTCGATCAGGCGCTTGGCAACGTCCTCAGCCGTGACGCCGGTCTTAGCCGTCAGTTCGCGGAGGTCCAGGATGCACTCGTGAGCCACGAGTCCGCCCTCGCCGGTGTAGAGGACCGGGAAGTGCTCGTTGAGGCGGGATGCGATGTAGTTCGCGGCCAGCAGAGCAGACTTGGTTGCTTCGGTGAGACCCTGGCCACCCATGAGCTTCACGTAGGCCCAGGAGATCGGGAGGACACCGGCGGAACCGAAGCGGGACGCCGAGATCGGGACGTCGTTGCCTTCGGTCCATGATGCAGCGTCGCCTGGCATGAACGGTGCGAGGTGCGCCTTTGCAGCAACCGGACCAACGCCGGGTCCACCGCCACCGTGGGGGATGCAGAAGGTCTTGTGCAGGTTCAGGTGGGAGACGTCGCCGCCGAACTTACCCGGCTGCGCGAGACCAACGAGGGCGTTGAGGTTGGCGCCGTCGATGTAAACCTGGCCGCCGGCCTCGTGGATGGCGTCGCATACTTCGCGGACGTCGGCGTCGTACACACCATGAGTGGACGGGTAGGTGATCATGATGGCCGAGAGCGCGTCGCGGTGGGCCTCGATCTTGTTTTTGAGGTCTACGTGGTCGATGGTGCCATCGGGAGCAGTGGCCACCACAACAACCTTCATGCCCGCCAGCACTGCCGAGGCTGCGTTGGTGCCATGGGCAGAAGCGGGGATCAGGCAGACGTTGCGCTGCGCGTCGCCGCGGGACAGGTGGTAGCCGCGGATGGCAAGCAGACCGGCGAGCTCGCCCTGGGAACCGGCATTCGGCTGGATGGAGACTTGGTCGTAGCCGGTGATCTCGGTCAGCTGGGATTCGAGGTCGGTGATGAGTTCGCGCCAGCCCTCAGTCTGGGAATCCGGAGCGAACGGGTGGATCGAGGCGAACTCCGGCCAGGAAATTGCCTCCATCTCGGCCGTAGCGTTCAGCTTCATGGTGCAGGAACCCAATGGGATCATGGTGCGGTCCAGCGCGAGGTCGCGGTCCGAGAGCTTACGGATGTAGCGGAGGAGCTGGGTTTCTGAGCGGTGGGTGTTGAACACCGGGTGCTGCATAAAGTCGCTCGTACGTTCAACAGAGCCGTCGAGCGCGAAGCCCTCAGTGGTTTCGGTGACCGAAGCGCCAAAGACCGAAGCGACGTCGGCGACGACCGCCGTCGTCGTGGTTTCATCAACGCTGACGCCAACCGTGTCAGCGTCGATGCCACGGAGGTTGATGCCCCTGGCCTCGGCAGCGGCGACGATTTCAGCAGCCTTGCCGGGAACGCGGACGGTGATGGTGTCGAAGAAGGAACCGTGGAGGACCTCGACGCCGGCAGCCTTCAGGGACGCTGCAAGCGTGCGGGCGTGGCCATGGGCGGTTTCGGCGATCGCCTTGAGGCCCTCAGGGCCGTGGTAAACGGCGTACATCGAGGCCACGATGGCCAGCAGTGCTTGCGCTGTACAGATGTTGGACGTGGCCTTCTCGCGGCGAATGTGCTGCTCGCGGGTCTGCAGCGCCAAGCGGTAGGCGGGGACACCGGCGTCGTCCTTTGAAACGCCCACCAAACGGCCGGGCATGGAACGCTCCAGTCCCTTTTGGACGGCCATGTAGGCGGCGTGCGGGCCACCGAAGAAGAGCGGAACGCCCAAGCGCTGTGCCGAACCGACGGCGATGTCGGCGCCCTGCTCGCCTGGAGGGGTGATGAGGGTCAGGGACAGGAGGTCGGCAGCAACGGTAACCAGCGCACCGCGCTCCTTGGCGTCCGCAATCACGGCAGAGTGATCGAACACGCGGCCGGAAACGCCGGGCTGCTGGAGGACGACACCGTTGATGGCACCTTCCGGGAGACCCAAGGAAAGGTCAGCGACCTCAACTTTGAAGCCGAGCGCCTCGGCACGGCCCTTGACGATGGCAATGGTCTGCGGGAGGCAGTCTGCGTCGAGGACGGTCTTGCCATCCTGGACAGCCTTGTTCTTGTTGGCTCGGCGCATCATGAGGACGGCTTCGGCCACTGCGGTTGCTTCATCCAGTAGGGACGCGTTGGCGATCGGCAGCCCAACCAGGTCCTGGACCATGGTCTGGAAGTTCAGGAGCGCCTTGAGTCGGCCCTGCGAGATTTCCGGCTGGTAAGGGGTGTAAGCCGTGTACCAAGCCGGGGATTCGAGGATATTCCGACGGATCACGGGCGGCGTCACGGTGTCGTAGTAGCCCTGGCCGATCATCTGAACGGCCGTCTTGTTCTTGGACGCGAGCTTGCGCAGCTCGGCCAGGACTTCAACTTCACTCAGCGCGTTCTGCAGGGTGAGGGCAACTTCCTGGCGGATGTCGTTCGGGACGGCGGTGTCGACCAGCGAATCAACAGTGTCGTAGCCGACGGACTTGAGCATGGTCTCAATGTCGGCCTGGCGGCGGGCGCCGATATGCCGATCGACGAAGGTGGTGGAGGCAGAACTAACCGTCACGAAGGAACTCCATTACTTGGGCAGCGTTTGGGTACGCCACAGCGGCTGGGTTCCTCCCCGCTCTGTATTGGACCTGAGAGTTTCCGCGCGTTGCCTGAGCAACCATCGCTTGCACCGTCGGTGAGCACAACACTCCCTTCACCCGAAGGTGGGTTGAGTACCTGCTGCTTTCCAGAGTCGCCTAGCCGCGGCGGTGCGTGGGCCTGAGAGATTCCTGGGGAGGGTTTGCTCCTACGGCGCCTGCATCACTTGCTTGCAGGACTCTCCCGCCGCAGATCAAAGGCATGTTCAGTTGTGTGTGGTCACCGCGTACGGCACGCCACGAGGGTTAATTGTCCTACGTCCCGCGCCCCGCAGCAAATGGAAGACCCGCTACTTCCGCAACCGTTCAAGGACTCCCAACAGAATTTCGACGTCGGCCTCCCGCCCGGCGTTGCCGCCCTCCTGCCCGCCTTCAAAAATCGCGTTGAAATAGAGGCCGTCGCCCATGTAGCTGACGGCCTTGGCAACCTCCGGCCCGACGTCATCAGCCAGCACGTCCAGCCACCGTTGCTGGATCGCGGCAAATCTGCGGCGGGTTTCCTCGTGGGCAACTTCGGCCAATCTGGTGGCAGCGACGAATGCCCGGTCCATGGGCGTATCCGCCCAGAGCGAGGAGCGGATGAAGTAGGCGGCCGAACCATCGGGGGCAGCCTTCATCAGCTCGGTATCTTCATTGGCGAGCAGGTCCAGGCGCTCCAAAAGGGCCGTGATCAGCGCTTCCTTATTGGGGAAGTGGTAGAGCAGACCGCCCTTGGACACGCCTGCCCGCTTGGCAACGGCGTCGAGCGTGGCGGCACGCTCCCCTACCTCGATAAGGAGGGCTTCGAAGGCATCCAGGACGGCGTCCCGGGCAACTGGTTTTCGTGGCATGTGTCCATCATTCCCTAAAGGCTTACAGGCTTCTATTTGAAACTATACCGTCTGGACGGTACAGTGAGTTACATGTTCTCGCCGTCATCAACCCAAGCACCCCGTTCCGCTCAGCCCGTCAAGGGTCAGGCAGCACCGTGGCGCGACTGGACGGCTCTGGCACTCCTGATGTTTCCGGTGCTGCTGGTGGCCGTCGACAACACCGCGCTCACCTTTGCACTGCCCGAGATCGCCCGTTCGTTGGACGTGGGCGGCGTCCAATTGCTGTGGATTGTTGACGCCTACCCGTTGGTCCTCGCCGCCTTGCTGGTGTCCATGGGTAACTTGGGCGACAGGATCGGACGACGGCGGCTGCTCCTGCTCGGCAGCACGGGCTTCGCAGCGGTTTCGGCTGCTACAGCTTTCGCGCCTTCCGCTGAATGGCTGATCGCCGGCCGGGCCGGCCTTGGCGTCTTCGGAGCCATGCTGATGCCCTCAACCCTGTCCCTGATCCGGAACATCTTCACTGATCCCAACCGGCGTCGGCTCGCGATCGCCGTCTGGGCTGCCGGGTTCTCCGGTGGCGCCGCCCTTGGCCCAATCTTCGGTGGCTGGCTGGTGGAGCATTTCTGGTGGGGTGCCGTGTTCCTGGTGGCAGCTTTCCTGCTCCTGCCGCTACTTGCTTTCGGCAGGGTCTTGATTCCTGAATCGAAGGACGCCAATCCCGGCCGGGTGGACGTGCCCAGCATTCTCCTGTCCGTGGTCACCATGGCGCCGTTCGTTTACGGCATCAAGGAATTCGCGGTTCACGGCTTCGGGGCGTCCGCGGCTGCCTTCATGGGGTTCGGCGTGGTGATGGGCGTTATCTTCGTCCGCCGCCAGCAGCGGATCGAGAGCCCCATGCTGGACGTCTCATTGTTCAAGAACAAGGTGTTCAGTACCGCAATCGTGGCGAACGTCCTGTCCCTCTTCTCCATGACGGGCTTCATCTACTTCTTCGCCCAGCACCTGCAACTTGTTGAGGGCCAGTCCCCTATGGAGGCCGGCATCGCAATGATTCCTGCGCTCCTGGCTACGGTCATCGCCGGCCTGCTGGTAGTGCCGCTGGTCAAGCGCGTACAGCCTGGGTTCGTTGTGGCTGCGGGACTAACTCTCAGCGGAGTGGGATACCTGATTGTGGTGGTGGGTGACCACGGCAGCGGACCCGTGTTCCTGTTGTCGGCCCTGACCGTACTCGCAATAGGTGTTGGTGCTGCGGAGACCATCTCCAACGACCTCATCCTGGCCTCCGTTCCGGCCGACAAATCCGGCGCCGCCTCGGCCATATCCGAGACCGGCTATGAGTTGGGGTCGCTCTTGGGAACGGCAGTGCTGGGCTCTATCCTCACTGCTTCCTACCAGCACAACCTCGTCATTCCGGAGGGTGTATCCACGCAAGCGGCCGGTAAGTCCACTGAAACGCTTGCTGGTGCGGTTGATGCGGCGGCTGCCCTTCCGGCCCCATTGTCGGAGGCGCTGACGGTCGCCGCCCGGACAGCTTTCGAGTCCGGCGTCCACATCACTGCGGCGATTGGGCTGGTACTGATGGCTGGTGCGGCAGTGCTCGCCGCCGTCGTACTCCGGCGTGTGCCGAAGGCGCAGTAGTAGGCACAGCGCCGAAGGCGCAGTAGTAGGCACAGCGCCGAAGGCGCAGTAGTTGGGCACGGCGCCGGCTGAAGCTACATGGCTTCGGTCGGCGCCGCTTTTTTGTCGACGCCGGCAGTCAGTTCGTCGATCCTGTCGAGGGCGGCACTGAGCCGGCTGACCGTGTTCCATAGGTCCGGGTGCTGTTCCCGGACTTCCTCGAGTTTGGCGCCTGCGGAGGTCAAAGATGCGAGGTCGAAACTCACGTTGGTTCGGGCTCCGGCTATGGCTGCGCGGAGGGCTCCGAAGCCCACCACGACGTCAGCGATAAGCGCTGAATTGCCGTTTGAAGCGAGCCAGCCGAGGTCTTCAACTGCGTTAATGGCCCGCTCCCCCAGAACTGCTGATGCCTTGGCAGCATCGACGGATGCTTGATGTATTGCGTCGTCGCGCTCCGGACCGGGGTCGAGGCGGAAGGCGGCTCCGAAGGCGTTCGAGGCGGACGCGTCGTCGTCGGCCAACTGAAGGGCAGTTCGTCGGAGTTCGTGCGCCCGGGAGTGGATGCCGGCCAGCTGTTCGCGCTGGGCCTCCTCCGCCTCGGTATATCCGGCCACCATGGACGTCAACGAGGCCGCGATGGAGAGCATGACCCCGGTTCCGGCACCCCCGCCTGGCGAGCCGGTGGATTCCGCCAAGGCTTTGGTCCATTCCTCAACCGTGGATTGCTGCGTGGTGACTGATTCAGAATCGTTCATGCCATCCAGTGTGCCGGGGCTTCCCGGTCTTTGCAGATTCAGGCTGGATACACTGGCCAGACATAGGCGTCGAATAAAAAGGGCAGACTCATGACCATTGACCTCGAAGAGCTTTATAAGGACCTGCACGCCCATCCGGAGTTGTCGTTCCAGGAGACCCGAACAGCCGGAATCGCCGCGGGCTATCTCGAAGATCTTGGCTTTACCGTTCATCGCAACATCGGAAAGACCGGGGTTGTGGGCGTTCTGGACAACGGACCCGGACCGGTAGTGATGCTCAGGGCCGACATGGATGCCTTGCCGGTCAAGGAAGCAACGGGTTTGGATTATGCAAGCACCGCTATGGGTGTTGATCATGAGGGCAAGGACATGCCCGTTATGCATGCTTGCGGCCACGATGTGCACGTGAGCTGCCTCGTCGGCGCTGTGGATGTCCTGGCGGCGCAGCGTCATGAGTGGCAGGGCACCCTGATCGCGCTCTTCCAGCCGGCTGAAGAATGGGGCGGCGGGGCCGAAACCATGGTCGCCGATGGGCTGTACGACGCAGTGCCCAAACCGGACGTCGTCCTGGGCCAGCATGTGGCACCTTTTCCCGCCGGGTGGTTCGGTATCCGTCCCGGCGTCACCATGGCATCCGCAGACTCCCTCAACATCACCATGCATGGGCAGGGAGGCCACGGATCACGTCCGGAGACCACCGTTGACCCTGTGCTGATGGCTGCTGCAACCACTGTCCGGTTGCAGGGCATTGTGTCGCGTGAGCTCGCCGCCAGTGACTCCGCGGTGGTGACTGTCGGGCAGATTCACTCAGGGACCAAGAACAACATCATTCCCGAGACGGCAACCTTGGGCCTCAGTGTCCGTACATTCAGTGATGCCATCAGGGACAAAATCCTCGCCTCAATTGAGCGTATAGCCAAGGGTGAATCCACAGCTTCAGGTGCACCCAAGGACCCTGAGATTCATTTCGAAGAGCATTTCCCGCTGACCGTCAACGACCCAGCTGCGACCGAGAGGGTATCTGCAGCTTTCAGGGCAAAGTTTGGCGAAACACAGATCATCGACCCCGGCCCTGTGTCAGGAAGCGAAGACGTTGGAGCCTTGGCAAAAGCTGCCGGAGCTCCCCTGGTCTTCTGGTTCCTGGGTGGTGCCGAGCCTTCCTTGTTCAAAGAGTGGGCAACCACGGGACGCCTTCCCGAGGACATACCGTCGAATCACTCGCCGTACTTTGCGCCCGTCATCCAGCCGACGCTGGCGCGCGGAACCGAAGCGCTAGTGACGGCTGCCAGGGAATACTTGGTCACCAAGTCCTAGGCTGGTTCTCCTACAGATAGCCACAAAGGAAAGGCGCTGCGAGTGCAGCGCCTTTCCTTTGCTTACTTCTGCGAGCGTGTCCAGCTTCCAGGATCGGATCCGGGGGATGCCTAGACTTTCTCGCGGATGCGGTCGATCCTCGGTTCGGGAACCTCAGCTTCCCCGCGACGGCGGGCCAGGAAAGTCCACAGCGTTCCTTCCGTCCGCGGACGGTTCTGTGCGGGTTCCTGGTCCTTGGGTGCCTCAGTCGTGTGCGCTTCAGGCTTGCGCGCGGAGTCCTTCTTCGTGCGCCGCTCAAAGTCGTCATAGTACGCGTAGCACATTGTCCAACCTCCTCAGTGGCTGTCCCTTAATCGTCCTCGGACTGGGCCCTCACGTCGATGGTTTTGTGCGTTCTGTTCAGCTGGGTTAATGGGCCAGAGCTGCTTGGCGAGCTTCCTCCACAGCCACCCTGGTCTCTTCCATCATGAGATCGGCATTGATTGCAGCGCCTGCCATGACACCTGCGGCGGCCGAGGCCATCACCTGACCCGTCAGATCAGTGACGTTCCCGGCGGCCCATACTCCGGGCACCGAGGTTGCCCCGCCCGCGGGATTCACTTCGACATGGGTCCCGACGCCCATCGGGTGCTCTACGGTGGGGACGCCGAGGGATTCCAGCACGTCCGATCTCGCCTCCAATCGTGGGCCGGTAACCACAGCGTCCACAGGAATCACAGTTCCCGCTGCCAGGACAACACCGGTCAGTGCGTCGTCAGTTACTTCCAGCGCCTGGACTTTGCCGTCCACCACCGTGATGGAGCGGGCAGCCAATTGCTCCCACTGTTCTTCCGTCGGCTCCACAACGTCATTGAGGAACAAGGTGATGTTGGGGCTCCATTGACGGAACAGTAACGCCTGGTGCAACGCCATCGGCACTGAACCCAGGATTCCGATCGCTTTGTTCCGAACCTCCCAGCCGTGGCAATACGGGCAGTGCAGGACGTCACGGCCCCAGCGTTCGCGGATGCCCTCAACGTCGGGCAGGACGTCGATCAGGCCTGTGGTGACAAGCAGACGCCGGGCCCGCACGGTTTGGCCATCTGCCAGGTCCACCTCGAAGGCGAGCCCGGAACCGTTCGTTGGGTCAGCCGTCGAACGTGCCCCAACAGCGGCGCCGGCCATGATATTCGCCCCGTACTGGAGCGCCTCGGCTCGTCCCAGTTCCAGCAGTTCTCTGGGATTGATCCCGTCGCGGGACAGGAATCCGTGCACCCCGGCTGCGGGCGCATTCCGGGGCTCTCCGGCGTCGATAACCAGGACGGACCGCAAGGCCCTGCCCAAGGTAACAGCAGCACTTAACCCAGCTGCGCCACCTCCCACCACCACGACGTCGTACTCCTCCGTCACTCGGTTGTTCATTTTTTCCACAATCACGATGCCTCCACACGTATCCAACGGCCCCATGCCGCTCTTTCCATGGTTGGTCAGCACCCACAGAATCAGCAAGGAAGTTTGCCAATATGGCAAAATGAAAGGCATGACTACCGATTTCAGCACAATGCTCGACGCCGTCGGCCCCCGGCTGCGTGCCATGCGGACCCAACGCAACGTGACCCTCGCGGAAGCCTCGGAAGGGACGGGCATATCTGTCAGTACGCTCTCAAGGCTTGAATCAGGCCAACGCAAGCCAACACTGGAACTCCTCCTTCCCATTGCCAGGTTGCATCAGGTGCCGCTGGAAGAATTGATTGACGCACCGGAAACGGGCGATCCCCGCATTCACCTCAAACCGCACGTTCACGAGTGGGGAACCGCACTTCCCCTGACCCGCCGCCCCGGCGGCATCCAGGCCTTCAAAATGGTGCTGAAGAGCGGAACCGGAAAAGAGGTTCCACAGCCCCAATCCCATGAGGGGTACGACTGGATGTACATCCTCAACGGCAACCTGCGGTTGGTGCTGGGCGAGAATGACTTTGTCCTGAAACCCGGTGAGGTTGCGGAATTTGATACGCGCACACCGCACTGGTTTGCCAGCGCCACCGCAGAACCAGTGGAGTTGCTAACCCTCTTCGGGCAGCAGGGTGAACGCCTTCATGTGCGGGCACGGCCCAAGCGCTGAGGCTACGAAGCCAACCATTCGCGGGCACTCCGACGCGAGCTGCCTGACTCAACACCGTGCTCGGGCAAGTTAATTTCTGCCCACACCTCATCGAGGGAGAGTCCGAGGACATCGGCAATGGCAGCAACGGTAGGGAAAGCCGGCGTCGCAACCCGGCCCGACTCTATCTTTCGGAGCGTCTCGGGCGAGACGCGGGCGTCGAGTGCCGTCTCCAGCATGGAGCGCTCACCCCGGGCGCGACGCAGAAGAGCACCGAGGCGCTGTCCACGCTCGGCCTCTGCGGGTGTAAGCGGCAACCTGACCATGGCTCCAATTGTAATACCGGGATAATATGGCCGGGATAGTTATTGGTTTTCACACGAGAGGCCCCGCATGATTGAGATCCTTAGCCGCACAGAGCTAGGCCGCGCGAAGGAGGCCGGCGCCCTGGTCGCCAACATTTTGCACACGCTAAAGGGCCGCACAACTGTAGGCACAAACCTCCTGGACATAGACCGGTGGGCAAAGAGCATGATCCTGGAAGCCGGGGCCGTCTCCTGCTACGTCGATTACGCTCCTTCCTTTGGACGCGGGCCATTCGGCCACTACATCTGCACGGGCGTCAACGACGCCGTCCTCCACGGATTGCCCACGGATTACAAACTGGCCGACGGCGACCTCCTGACCCTCGACCTGGCCGTTCTCAAGGACGGAATCGCAGCAGACTCGGCCATCAGCTTCATCGTGGGCGAGTCGAAGCCGGCGGAAAGTGTCGCGATGATCGAAGCAACCGAACGGGCATTGCGCGCGGGCATAGAGGCAGCCCGGCCCGGCGCCCGCATTGGGGACCTGTCCTACGCCATCGGCTCGGTCCTCAGCGAGGCTGGCTACCCTGTCAATACCGAGTTTGGAGGCCACGGCATTGGCTCCACCATGCACCAGGAGCCTCATGTGCCGAACATGGGACGCCCCGGCCGCGGTTACAAGCTGCGCCCCGGCTTGCTGCTCGCCCTGGAACCATGGGTCATGGCCGACACCGCCCAGCTCGTCACGGACGCCGACGGATGGACGCTCCGCAGCGCGACAGGATGCCGGACCGCTCACAGTGAGCACACCATCGCCATCACCAACGACGGAGCAGAGATCCTCACTCTGCCGACGCTCGTCAGTTAATTACCGACGGGCTTGAGCGTGCAGCTGGCGACGGGCTTGAGCGTGCAGCTGGCGACGGGCTTGGTCGTGCAGCAGGTTCGGGCAGCTCCGACGACGGCGCTGAGCCACGGAAGTAGCCTGGCAGGCTCGGCGCCTTGGAGCGATAGGTGTGCCCTGTGGGCGTGCGGAGTTCCAGAGTGTGCACATCTTCGGCAAGCGGCCTACTCTTCCAGCCGGGGTTTTCCTTGGTATGGTTGCACGCTTCGCAGAGCCCGGCGCCGTTCTCCATGGTGGTGGTTCCACCTGAACGCCAGGAGACGATGTGATCGATGTGGCGGATGGGCGCGTCGCAGTAAGGGGTTCGGCAGGTGTTGTCGCGGGTTTCGATGAAGCGCCGCATCCGACCAGGGAAGAGCCTTGCCTTGGAGTCCATGGTCAGGAGTTCTCCCGTGGCCGGCGCTGTGTAGAGCCGGCGAAGCCAGACCTGAAACTCCTCGGACTCGGTGGACTGCTCTTCACCAACCAAAGTTCTTGCCCATTCTCCGGGGACGATTCCGTAGCCCTTGAGCCGGGCCGGTTCGCTGTCGCCTTGGAACAGGGTGCGGTCAGTTATGACAAGGTCCAGGTTGATTCCTGAAATCCCGCCAGGTGTGCCCGTGACGCGTTCGACCAAGGTGTCGGCCATGACCTGATTACGGGTCCTGACAACCCCGCCAGACCCGGCAACCCCGCTAGACCCCGCGCCACCACCGGATCCGGCATCACCGCCGAAACGGCCCGAATCAGCAGCCCGGCAGAGAGCCGCGTAGACAGCCACGCCTTGGGCCACGGGCAGCAGGGCGGTCAGGTAGGTCATCGCGTCCTCCGCCGGGCGCAGGCTCACAGTACGCTCGGCTGCGGCACGGCTGGCACGCCCAGCCACCGACCGGGGATCCCGCCGATACGCCGCAGCTTTCGCCGCCGCAACGATCACATTATCCCCGGCACCATCGAAGATCCCGGTATCAGGGGCGAGCTCTTCATCCACCGCGCACCGGTCCTCAGCAGAGAGGCACGCGGTCTCCTTCACCAGCAGCGTGGCCCGCCACTCATTCAACTGGCCCGACTCCAACGCAGCCAAAGTCCGCGGCATCTCCATCACGAGGGCTTTAGCCAAACCCAGCAGCCGGGACCCGCGGTTCGGTGACTCCCTCCGGGCCAACGCGACCTGGGCACCCGACGCGTTGCCACGCTCGGACGCAGGGGCACCGGCCTCGGCTTGCTCGGCGCGCTGGGCGAGATCAAAAGCCACAGCCGCCCGGGCCTGCACGGCCACAATTGCCGATTTCAGGTTTTCCAGCCCGCGGATTTGGTCGATCAGCCCGGCGCTATCCGCCCCCAAGCGGACCGTGCTCAGGAGCGAGAGGAGATCGGAAACGCGGGGCCCATCCGGAGAGCCTCCAACGTCCGGAGCGCGACGAAGCGCGACTGCATCAATCGCTTCGCCCTCCCGCATTTGCTCCATACGCCCACTCTTCCAGCGAGCAAGAAGCACCATAAGGCGGCAATACTCCTATGTGGAAAACCAACCAGCCCTGAATTCAGCACATCAGAATCCAGCACCCCCCGAACCTCACCCTTATCCGTGTGACTCACCGCTGTGCGCGTCGTGCAGCGAACGAACGCGGGACCAGCCAGCCCACCCCCGTGCCGGGGAACGCACGCCGGTCACAAAAGAGCGGCCGCCACTCGCGTCTTGCGCTGAAGGGTGACTCCCGTCATACTAAATGAACGCTATTCATTTAGTGACAGTCGTCTCACGGAGTAAAGCCCCCCATGATTGAAATCAGACACCTGGAAGCCCCAACTTCCATCGCTACCCACCCAGCAACGCACGTCCGCCCGGTCGGGCTGGTCCATCCCAACGTCAATCCCGCCGCAGAACCAACCCAGGCAGCTACCGCGTGAGCGCCTGGCGCATGCCGTCGGAAACGGCTCCGCAGGACCGCGTCTGGATGGCCTTCCCCACGGGCGGATACACCCTGGGTGATACCGAAGAAGAGGCCCATGCAGCACGTTCTACTTGGGCAGCCGTGGCTAACGCCGTCATTGAATTCGAGCCCGTAACCATGGTGGTATCGCCTGACGACGTCGACACGGCTGCGCGCTATCTGGACCCTCGCGTCGAGGTAATAACCGCAGACCTCAACGATGCTTGGATGCGGGACATCGGACCGTCGTTCGTACTGGATTCCAACAAGCAACTGGGCGCGGTGGACTGGATCTTCAACGGCTGGGGCGCTCAGGACTGGGCGGAGTGGGACAAGGACTCGCTCATTGCCGAGGACATCAGCGGCCGCGCCTACGCCCGGCACCTCCCGTCGGGGATTGTCAACGAGGGCGGTGGCATTCAAGTTGACGGCGAAGGCACCGTCCTGGTCACTGAGACTGTGCAGCTCGATCAGGGTCGAAATCCCGGCCTGACCAAGGCAGACATCGAGCAGGAACTTGCCCGCACCATCGGCGCCACCCACGTGGTGTGGCTTCCTCGCGGCCTCACCCGTGACTCCGAAAAGTTCGGCACCCGCGGCCATGTGGACATCGTGGCCGCGATTCCGGCCCCGGGCACCCTTCTGGTCCATTCCCAGCAGAACCCCGAGCACCCCGATTACAAGGTCTCCCGCGAGATCATCGACTTCCTGCGCACCACCCATGACGCAGCCGGCCGGGACTGGAACATCATTGAAGTTCCCGCCCCGGAAACCCTTCGCGACGATGAGGGGTTTGTGGACTACAGCTACATCAACCACCTCGTGGTCAACGGCGGTGTTATCGCCTGCACTTTCAACGACCCAATGGACGAGAAAGCACTCCGCATTCTCGCCGACGCCTACCCCGGACGCCGCGTGGTCGGTGTCGACGCGCGCGAACTCTTCGCACGGGGCGGCGGTATCCACTGCATTACCCAGCAGCAGCCTTCGGCCATCTAGAAAGGGCCTCACATGAGCCAGACAATCCGCCGCAGCGGCAATGAAGCTGCAGAGTCGCACGACATTAGCGGCAAGGGACTGAAGACGGGGCAGTTGGGGCTCCTCGCCGTCGTCGTTCTTGGCATTTCAACCATCGCCCCGGCGTACACGCTGACCGGCGCCCTGGGTCCAACCGTCAATGAAGTCGGGCTCCAGTTGCCCGTCATTTTCCTGATCGGGTTCATCCCGATGATCCTCGTGTCGCTGGCTTACCGGGAGCTCAACGCAGACTCCCCGGACAGCGGTACCACCTTCACGTGGGTCACCAAGGCCTTTGGTCCGTGGGTGGGCTGGATGGGTGGTTGGGGTTTGCTCGCAGCCAACATCATTGTCCTGTCCAACCTGGCCGGCGTCGCCGTGGACTTCTTCTACCTGTTCCTGGCACAGGCCACGGGCTCACCCGAGCTCGCCGACCTGGCCTCAAACAAGTTGCTCAACGTTGCCACATGCTTCGTTTTCGTGGCGCTTGCCGTCTGGGTGAGCTACCGCGGACTGCACACCACCAAGATCGTCCAGTACGGCCTGGTGGGATTCCAGTTGCTGGTACTCGGAATGTTCGTCGCCATGGCGTTCGCCAACTGGTCCACGTCCGAAACCGCTGTTCCGTTCAGCTGGGACTGGTTCGACGTCACCAAGATCGAAACCTTCGGCCAGATCGCGGCCGGCATCTCGTTGTCGATCTTTGTCTATTGGGGCTGGGACGTCTGCCTCACGGTCAACGAGGAAACCGCCAACGGCAAGAAAACCGCCGGTCTCGCCGGAACCCTGACGGCCGTGATCGTCCTGGGCATCTACCTCCTGGTCACTATCGCGACGTTGATGTTCGCAGGAGTCGGAGACACCGGAATCGGCCTGAACAACGAGGAAAACCACGCCAACGTCTTCACTGCACTCGCGTCACCGGTCATGGGTCCGTTCGCGATCCTCATGTCCCTCGCAGTACTCTCCAGCTCTGCGGCATCCCTGCAGTCCACGTTCACCTCGCCTTCGCGCAGCCTTTTGGCGATGGCGCACTACGGCGCCCTGCCGGAGCGCTTCAGCCACATGAGCAAGAAGTTCTCGACGCCGGGCTTCGCCACCATTGCGGCCGGCGTCCTGTCCGCGGGCTTCTACGCGGTGATGCACGTGATCAGCGAGAACGTCCTGAACGACACCATCCTGGCCTTGGGCCTGATGATCTGCTTCTACTACGGACTCACGGCCATCGCCTGCGTCTGGTACTTCCGAAACAGCGTGTTCTCCAGCGCCAGGAACTTCTTCCTGCGGCTTGTATGCCCGCTGATCGGTGGCGTAGGCCTGTTCGTGGTGTTCCTGCAGACCGCCGTGGACAGCTGGGCTCCTGAGTTTGGCAGTGGTTCGGAGGTCTTCGGAGTGGGGCTCGTCTTTGTCCTGGGCATCGGGATCCTGGCCTTGGGTGCCGTGGTCATGCTGATCATGTCCCGCGTTCGGCCCGGATTCTTCCGCGGCGAGACCATCCGGAAGGATACGCCGGCCCTGGTAGTTCCGGAATAACCGCGGCCCGAGTTCGCCTTCCACCGAGTTCGCAGGAAGGCGGCGAGTTCGCAGGGAAGTTTCCCGCGAACTCGCCGCTTTCCCGTGTGTTGGGGAGTAGCCGCAGCGCTTCCTACCAGCGGTGGGCGACGTCCACTACCAGGCGAGACCCGCCGTCGGGTCCGTCCAAGGTGAACACCCGGAACGGAAGCCGGGCCCGGACGCCCAGTCCGATGCTCGTGGTGCCCTCAAAACTGCCCGCAAAAACCACCTGCCGGAACGTCTGGTACCCGGAAACGTTGGACAGTTCGGCCTTGGCTGCCGGTTCGTAGGTCGGCTGGCTGTACTGGTTGTATGACGGCGCCGTCACCATCACTTGAAGATCAGCATCCCCCAGCACCGGGATGGGGTAGCCAGTGGCATCCTGGGTCACCACCGGGACGTACTGAACCACGAAACCGGCCACCTTGCCGGTCATATCAATCACCAGACGGTCGTAGCAGGGCTGCTGACCAGTGCGAACGCCAGTGACATGGGCGGAGCTCCAGTCGAGATCGGCCTTGGCCATGGAACCCCACGAGATACCGCAGTATGTTGCTGCCGAGGCTGGCCCCGGCGCCACCAGACCGAGCCCTGCAGCTGCCAGGACCGCTGCCAGACCCGCTCCAAATTTCCTCATTTTTTGTGCCCCCTTCAGGCGAAGTTGATACTTCAACAGTAGGAGTGCGCAGGGGGCTTTGGATGGGTTGTGGCCGCTTCGGCGCGCAACCGTTAAACGGGGGCCAGTGTGATCACAAGAGGGTCATTGACAGGCAGTTTTGTGGGTGTTTAGTGGGCGCTCGGGGGCTCTTCGGGCACGTGTTCGTAACCCAAGATAACGAGACCCGGGCGTTACTTAGCCTTCACAGTCCTGGCAGTACTTGAGACCGTTCTTTTCCAGCGCAATCTGGGACCTGTGGCGGACCAGGAAGCAGGAACCACACGTGAATTCGTCAGACTGCTCCGGGACCACAATGACGGTCAGCTCTTCACCGGAAAGATCGGCGCCGGGAAGGTCGATTCCTTCAGCGGTATCGTTTTCCTCGACGTCGATGACCGCAGTCTGTGCAGTGTTCCCACGTGATGCCTGAAGGGCCTCAAGGGATTCAGCGGGAGACTCTTCTTCTGTCTTGCGCGGGGCATCGTAATCAGTAGCCATTGAGGGTTCGCTTTCGTTGCTGCATAGTGCCTATCTCGGCACCTCAGTGAAGCAGTTTAGGGCATGTTACACGCGATAAACGAATGGTGTGCCCAACGCGACATTTTGCAGCTTTCCGTGCAGCTTCTAGGACCCTGTGCCCACCCTCGCGGCGTTCGCTTGGATGGCCTGCGCACTCGCCACTGTGACACCGCTGAGGGCCGGGAGCCACACCAAATTACTCATGTACTCAGGCCCCTCAGCGTCCTCCTCGACCCTGCAATCCAGGACGTAGGCTGCCTCGATCCAGGCCGCGATGGTGGTACCGACTGTGGAGGCAAACGAGGCCAGTGATCCGATCATGCGCCAACGGTAGCCACCCCGGGTTTGGGGGCAGTTTCCAGTTGGTCACGAGCTTGTTAACTGTCCGGCAGCACGGTTTATCGGTCCTGCAAAGCCTGTTCCACGATGTACTCCGCTATGGCCATGGACGAAGTAGCCCCCGGGGACGGTGCGTTGCGTACCAAAACTGTGTCCCGTCGTCGTGTAATCACAAAGTCGTCCAGCAACGAACCGTCTTCGTTCATGGCCTGCGCGCGGACGCCGCGGGTGCCGGGAAGAATGGTGGCACCCTCGAGTGAGGGTACAAAGCGCATGGCCTCCCGGATGAACTTTTTCTTGCTCACTACGGTCTGGAATTCACGAACAGCTGAGGGCACATTTTGCCGGGCAAAGTTCCAGAATCCCGGAAAGAGAGTGTAATTCAGGACGTCGCGGACATTAATTTCGCTCCACGTATAGGACTCTCGGCCAAAGGAGATAAACGCATTGGGGCCCAGCATCATTTCACCGTCGATGCGTTTTGTGAGGTGCACTCCCAGGAACGGATGCTTGGGATCGGGTACCGGGTAAATAAGGCCGCGCACTTGATCCCGCGCTTCCTTGCCCAAGAGGAAATACTGCCCGAAGAACGGTACGATCCGTGGCGTTGCCGCCTCGCCGGCCGCCTCGGCCAAGCGGTCCGACTGGAGACCTGCGCAGGCCACGACGAGGTCATAATGTTCGCCGCCGTCCTTGGTGGTGACCACCACGCCGCTGCCCTGTTGCTCGAGCGCTATCACTTCCTGCCCCAGGCGGATGGTCCCGCCCGAGCTGCGGACGTCCTCGGCGAGCGCGTTGGTGATGGCCGTGTAGTCAACGATCGCCGTTTCCGGCGAGTGCAAAGCGGAAAGCCCGACGGCGTTCGGCTCCACCTCGCGTATCTGCTCGCCATGCAGCATCCGTGCGCCGGGAACGCCGTTGGCTGTGGCGCGGGCGAAGATGTTGCCCAAGCGATCCGATTCCCCGGGTGTTTGGGCGATGACCAGCTTCCCGCATGCTTCGTAGGGCAGGTTCTTCATGGCGCAGAATTCCTGCAGCAGCTCCACTCCCCTGCGGCACAGCTTTGCTTTCAGCCCGCCGGGTTCGTAATAGAGGCCTGCGTGGACCACGCCCGAGTTGTGCCCGGTTTGGTGTGCGGCGAGCCGGTCTTCCTTTTCGTAGACGGTGACCTGGGCGTCGTCTAGTTTGTTGGCAAGTTCCCTCGCCACCGCAACACCGATGATGCCGCCACCCACCACGGCGCAACGCTTGATGGTCCTCATCTGTGGAGGGTTGGACATGGCACTCCTCGTCTTTGGGGTCGGTCCGTGTCACTCACAGCATTTCACAGCGCGTGGCGCGGGCCCGGAGATGGCACGCAAAAGGGGCGGCACTGGAAGTGCCACCCCTTTTTTTGATGCGTGAAGGACTAGGCAGCCGCGGGCTTGTCGAAACGCTGACCGGCCGGGTTGGACGGCAGGAGCGAGAGGACGAATACTGCGAGGACGCCAAGGAACGGCACCAGGACAAGCAGGGCAAGCCAGCCAGTGAAGTTGCCATCATGCAGGCGGCGAACCAGCAGCGCGAGGGAAGGGACGAGTGTTGCCAGGCCCCAGATGCCGAGGATGACGTAGAACGCAATGGCTCCGCCGCCGAGAGTGACAACGCCGGAATCGCTGACGGTTGCTCCTGCTGAGCCGACGACTGTTGCGAGGGTGTTGAGGATGGTGGTTACGATGGCGGAAACCAAGGTCCACCACCAGTATTCGCTGCGGCTCGCACGGCCGGAGAAGTCGGCGTACTTCTTGAAGAAACGCTTTACAGCGGCGCCAATCGGGGCACCGTAGTAAGGGGCCCACAGCGGCGGCTCGCCGGTCTGTGCGCCGTACTGTTGGGTCTGTTGCGGTTGTTGCGGGTAAGTGCTCATTTTTATATCCCCCGGGTTAGGTGTGAGTTGTGACGAAGCGTCTTACTCAGAGTGAGTCGTGCTTATCGTAATGCCCCAACAGCGAATTAGGCAGTTCGATGGAGGAAATTAACCCGGATTTAGCTTGGTAACGGAATATTTCGTTGGCTGAACAGTATCTTCCATTGCTCTAGCCGACTGCGAAGACGTCGATTTCCACTGCGTCCGGGCGGCGGCGCCCCGTTCCCACCGCGATCGTGTGATTCAGCCAGGCCCACTCCGGCGCGGCAGTGGAAAACCGCGGGGTGCACCGGAAGTAGATCAGTCCAGGGTCCACATCTTCTCCCCTATTAAGCCGGGCAATGTCCTCCGCGGCCCCGTGGCGGAGAGCCAGGTTGTGCACGTAAACCACGGCTCCACCATCGAGCTCCAGGGCGTACCTGGCATCCAGCTCCGTCAGTTCAGAACTTCGGAGAATTTGGTAGTCAGCGCCCGCCGGCATTACACGCCCTTGTAACTGTGGCCCGGTTACTGTGCCCCCAATAATGGGCACGATCCGCCGGTGTCCTTCCGGAGTAATACCGGCATCAATGGGTTCGCCTACGTCGACTCTCAAGGTGGTAAGGAACGTCAAGGCGGGCGGCTGCGGAATGGTCCTCACCGGGCGTATTGCTGTCGAAGGTCCGTCTTCCGGATTTTCCCGCTGGCGGTTCGCGGCATTTCCTCGACGAACACCACCGACTTGGGAATCTTGTACCGCGCCAGCCGGCCCTCAAGATGCGAGCGCAGTTGCTCCTCGGTCAGGGATTCGCCGTCCCGCAAAGTGACGATCGCCCGGGGCACTTCTCCCCATTTCTCGTCATCAACTCCGATCACGGCTACGCTCCCCACAGCGGGCAGCTCCGCAATGGCAGCCTCCACCTCGGCCGGGTAAATGTTCTCGCCACCGGAAATGATCATGTCTTTCATGCGGTCCGAGACGAACAGGAAACCTTCGTCATCCTGGTAGCCCATGTCGCCGGAGCGGAACCACGATGAACCGGAATAGCTTTCACCCGTGGCTTCTGGCCGGTTCCAGTACTCCTTGATCACGTTGGGTCCGGAGATTTGGATCTCGCCCACCTCACCGAGGCCGGCAACGCCGCCCAGTGGATCGGCTATCCGCACGTCCGTAAAGAAGTGTGGAAGCCCGGCAGACCCAGCCTTCTCCTTGGATGCGGAGACCGGCAACATGGTGGCCCCGGGTGCGGTTTCAGTCATGCCGTAGCAGCTGGTGAATCCGATGCCGCGCTGCTCGTACGCGTCCAGCACTCTCTGCGGAACCGCGGAGCCGCCGCAGGTGAGCTTGTCCAGTGATGTAAGGTCCGCCGTCGACCACCAGGGATGGTCACAGAGCATCTGGAACGTGGTTGGGACGCCGTTGAGCGTGGTGACCTTGTGCTGCCCCACCAGTTCCAGTACGCGGCCGGCGTCGAACTTGGATTCAAGCACCACCGTTGCGCCCTTGAGCAGCATCGGAAGCAGGCCCATGTCCAGGGACGCCACGTGGAACAGCGGCGAAATCATGAGCGCCACATCGTTACGGTTCAGGTCCATGTCCACCACCGTGTTGATGCAGTTCCAGGTGATGTTGCCGTGCGTAAGGAGCGCCCCCTTGGGCTTGCCGGTGGTGCCTGAGGTGTAGAGAATCATGGCGGCGTCGTCCAGCGTTACGGCTTCATCCAGCGGCGCCGCAGATGCGGCGTCAAGCACCTCGCCATAGTGCTCGACGCCGGATGGCAGCTTGAGAGCGGACGCCTCAGTAACGTCGTCGGACGCGACCACAAGACGGTGGGTTATCTCTGTGTCGAGGGAGGATGCGGCGGCGGCAACCTCCAAAGATGCTGAACTGACCATGAGCCGCGCGCCTGAGTCCTGCAGTTGAAACTGCAGCTCAGGGGCCGCCAACCGGGTGTTGAGCGGGACGAAGATGGCGCCCAGCAGTCCGCAGGCGAAGAACGTCTCCACAAAAGATGGGTGATTCTCGCCGAGGTAAGCCACTCTGTCCCCCTTGGCCACTCCCCTGTCCTTGAGGGCGTGGGCCAAACGGTCGGTCCTGTCTGCGAGGTCCGCGTAGCTCAAAGTCTTCCCACCGGAAATGACAGCCGTTTTGGTCCCGGACTTGATCCGGCGCCGGTGCAGCCAGGATCCAACTCCGTTGTTGTCCATGGTGCCGTACTCCTAACTGACCGTAGAGAGGTCGTTGTTCTTAGACTCCCGCGTCAGCAGGATGAAGACAATCGATACCAGCGACATGACGGACAGGAACACCACCACCGGGACGATGCTCTGGCCGGCGTCCTTGTAGAGTCCGGCAACGATTCCCGGGGTGAAACCAGCACCGATCAGCGTCGCCAACTGGTAACCGACGGCAGCACCGGTATAGCGGTTAGTGGTGCCGAATTGCTCGGAAACGAACGCTGCCAGCGGTCCGTAGAGGGAAGAATGCAGGATCAGCGCCACCGTGAAGGCCAGGAAGACCAAGGCGATGCTGCCGGAGCTGAGCATCCCGAACATCGGGAACAGGTAAAGGATGAACAATGCCAGGCCGGTGACCATGACGGGACGGCGTCCGAAGCGATCAGAGAGCCTGCCACCCAGCAGGACGAACAGGATGGAGATGGCCGAGGCGCCTGCAAAGGCATAGAGCACGCCTTGCTGGGGTGCGCCCTTTGATACTGCATAGGTCACTGAGAACGTGGGCAGCACTACCTGCAGGCCGAATCCGGCGGCACCGGCAAACATGATCATGATGAGCGCCTTGGGACGCTTCAGCACTTCCAGCAGCGGGATCTTGCGTTTGATACCTTGTGCGCTTTCCTTGGCGACGGCTTCGGCGAAGATGGGGCTCTCGGAAACCCGCAGCCTCACGAACATGCCCACGATCAAGAGCACGAAGGACAACAGGAACGGCACTCGCCAACCCCAGGCAAGGAACGCGTCCTGGGGAAGGGCCGAGAAGATGCCCATGACCAGGGTGCCGAGAACTGCGCCTGTCGGGGCACCGGCGTTCACGAACGACGCCGCGAAACCGCGCCGCTTGGGATCCGAATGCTCCAAAGCCATGAGTGCGGCCCCACCCCATTCACCGCCGACGGCGATTCCCTGGCAGACGCGCAGGACCACCAGAATCACGGCACCCCAAGGACCGATGACGCTGGCTCCAGGAATCAGGCCAATCAACGTGGAGGCAATACCCATCATCGCCATGGAGATGATGAGCATGCCCTTGCGGCCGATTCTGTCGCCGAAGTGCCCGAAGATGATGCCACCCAAAGGGCGGGCAACATAGCCGGCAGCGAACGTGGCATATGCGGCCACTACGCCCACCCACTCATCAGTACCGGCGAAAAACACCTTGGGGAAGGCAACCGCTGCAGCCGTTGCGTACAGCAGGAAGTCGTAGAACTCTATGGTGCTGCCCAGATAGCTGGACATGATGACCGTGCGCGCCTCTTTGCGCTTTGCGGCTGTGCTCGTCGGTGCGAGCGCAGTGTGTCCTGACATGGCTGTTCCTTGGGAGAGGAGGGAAGGAAATGATTCTTACTTGTAGAAACGGTTCCTACTTGTAGAAACGGGCGAGGAATTCGGCGACGACAGCGGGCCGCTCCTGGCCTTCGATTTCGATGGTGGCGTTGACCTTGATCTGGGCGCCGCCTTTGACTTCAGTGACTTCGGCGATGGAGCCCTGCATACGGACTTTGGAGCCGACTTTCACCGGGGAGGTGAAGCGGACTTTGTCCAGGCCGTAGTTGACCTTGGTGGTCACGCCTTCGACGTCGAACAGCTCGCCCCAGAACGGGATGATGAGGGACAGGGTGAGGAAGCCATGTGCGATAGGGGCTCCAAAGGGGCCGTCCTTGGCGCGTTCAGGATCGGTGTGGATCCACTGCTGGTCATCCGTGGCATCGGCGAACAGGTTGATCTGCTGCTGGGTGATCTCACGGTAATCGGTGGCGCCAAGGTCCTTGCCGGACATGGTGAGCAGGGTGTCGAAATCGACGACGAGATTGGGCATCTTTGCCTCCTGTGTTGTTATTTGAAGAGATTTAGCTTGTAAAAGCACTGGCCCCGGTGAGGGCGCGGCCGATGATGAGGGCGTTGATCTCGTGGGTGCCCTCGTAGGAATAGACGGCTTCCGCATCGGCATGGAAACGCGCGACGTCGGCGGCCAGGGTGATGCCGTTGCCGCCGACGACTTCGCGGGCAAGGGCGACGGTTTCGCGCATCAGCAGGGACGTCTGCATTTTGGCCAGGGCCGAGTCCTGGTCCCTGTAGATGCCCCAGCCCTGCTGCTCGGTGAGCCTAACCACCAGCGAGAGTGACGCAGTGACGTTTCCAAGCATCCGTGCCAGCTTTTCCTGCACCAGTTGGAAGGAACCCAGGGAGCGGCCGAACTGCTGGCGTTCTTTGACGTACGCCAAAGCAGACTCGAACGCGCCTGCTTGGATACCGGTGGCGATCCACGCAACGTCGGAGCGCATCGCCCGCAGCATCGCGGCGACGTCCTTGAACGAATTCACGTTCTGCAAGCGCATGGCCTCGGGAACCCGCACTGTCGTGAGGGTGATGTGGGCATTCTGCATCATTCGCAGCGAGGTCTTCCCTTGGATTTTTTCCAGAGAGACGCCCGCAGCAGTTCGGTCCACGAGGAACGCCTTCACCTGTCCGTCGGCAACGTCGCGGGCGAACACGCACAAGACGTCCGCGGAGGAAGCACCTCCGATCCACCGCTTCGCACCGTGTAGAACCCAGCTACCGCCGTCGGAATCTTTCTCAAAGCAAGCGGTGGTAGATAGTCCGCCGGCGATGTCCGAACCATGCTCCGGTTCGGTGAGGGAGAAGACGCCCTTGAGCGAGAAGTCGATGACCTGGGGCATCCACTCCTTTTGCTGTGCCTCGGAGGCGCCCACCCGGATCGCAGTCCGGAACAGGCCCGCCTGGGCGGTGTACCACGTGGCCAAGGACGCGTCCGTACGGGCCAGTTCGAAGATCCGGAAGCCGTGGTAAATCCCCCTTGCGGGTGCCTCGACGGTAAGGTCGGCCGGTTCCATCAAGTCAAGGTCGATCAAAGGTTGCGCAAGTTGTTCCGGGAACTCGCCACGCTCCCAGTACTCGGCCAGCAAAGGTTTCGCCTGGGTGTCAAGGAAGTTCCGGAGCCGGCCAAGAACTTGGCGTTCCCCGGTGGTCATCAGCGCTTCGGCGTCGTACCAGTCCGCTACGGAGTACAGTCGCTGATCCACGCTGGCCACCGCGCTCGCCGTGGTGGTCACTTCAACCACCCAGCCCGAGTAGCCGGACGGCGTTGTCCTTGAGGATCTTGGGCCGCACTTCGTCCTTCAGTGGCAGGTCAGCGAACGCACCCAGCCACTTCTGCGGCGTGATCAGCGGGAAGTCCGTTCCGAACAGCACTTTGTCCTGCAGCACCGAATTGGATAGACGAACCAGCGACTCCGGGAAGTACTTGGGCGACCATCCGGACAGGTCAATGAAGACGTTGGATTTGTGCGTCGCGATGGAGTTCGCTTCGTCCTGCCACGGTACAGAAGGGTGGGCCATGATGATCTGCAGCCCAGGGAAGTCAGCGGCCACGGCGTCCAGTAACAACGGGTTTGAGTAAGCCAGCTTGATCCCATATCCGCCCGGAAGACCGGCGCCCATACCGTTCTGGCCTGTGTGGAAGATACACGGAAGTCCCAGTTCCTGGAGGGTTTCCCACAGTGGATAGAACGTCTCGTTGGAGGGGTCGAAACCCTGCAGCGACGGGTGGAACTTGAACCCACGGGCACCGAGCTCCACGGCCTGGTGCTTCGCCCCGGCGATCGCTTCCTCGCCCGTGCGGGGATCCACACTGCCGAACGGGATCAGCACATCGTTGTTCCGGGCAGCCCCGGCAATCAGTTCCGGAATGCTGTTCGGTTCGTGCTTGAGCTGGGTCCGGGCGTCAACAGTGAAGACGACGGCGGCCATGTTCAGCTCGCGGTACACCTCGGCGATCCGGTCCAGCGACGGCGTTCGATCTTCGGCTTTGAAATACTTTGCCGAAGCCTCGGTCAGGGCCTCAGGGAGTGAGCCATGACCACAGCTGTCCACTTCGAGGTGGACGTGCATGTCGATCGCATCGAGCGCGGAAGCATCGATGCCCAGTTCGTAGCGGTCGGCCATGATCAGCGTGCCTGGGCTGCTTCCGGCTTAGCCGCTTCAGGCCTAGCCGGTTCGGGCTGCAGGTCCTCGGGAAGCGGCAGGAAGTCCTCACCGAAGCTTTGCAAAGCACTCGCACCGAACAGTGATCCGGCGCTTTCCTTCAGTGCCTCGTAGCTCCAGCCGCCCTCACGGTATTCGGTGCTCGCCGCCGTCGGGTGCGTCCAAACCTGCAGCCGGTCACCGCCGGTACCGATCGCCTGGCCGGTGATCCCGCCAGCTGCATCTGAGGCAAGGAACGCGATCAGCCCGGCGACGTCGTCGGCCGTTCCAAAACCGAGGTCGTGACGGAAGAAGGACGGCATCGCCTCACCTCGTTCCTCCGCCTCAACAGCCTTCTGGAAGTACGGAACAGTCTTGGTCATGGCCGTAGCGGCCACCGGGATCACGGAGTTGACGGTCACGCCAGCCTTTTTCATCTCCAGCGCCCATGTCCGAACCATGCCCACAATCCCGGCCTTTGCTGCAGCGTAGTTTGTCTGCCCGAAGTTGCCGCGCTGGCCGGTCGGCGAACCGATGGTGATGATCCGGCCGGCGATGTTGTTTTCCTTGAAGTACGCGAAGGCCTCACGGACGCACGTGAACGTGCCCTTCAAGTGCACGTTGATGACCAGGTCAAAGTCCTCATCGGTCATCTTCAGCAGGCTCTTGTCCCGCAGGATCCCGGCGTTCGTTACCAGAATGTCCAAGCGGCCAAACGCTGCAACAGCGCCGGCCACCAAAGCCTTCGCAGCATCCGTGCTCCCCACCGGAACCACCACGGCGGTGGCCCGGCCGCCGTCGGCCTCAATCAGTGCAACAGCCTGTGCGGCGGTCTCAGCGTTCACGTCGTTGATCACGACGGCGGCACCCTGGCGGGCGAGCTCCCTCGCGTAAGCGAGTCCAAGACCCTGTCCACTTCCAGTGACGATTGCAACCTTGCCGTTCAAGCTCATGGCGTGCTCCTTCGCATGCAGTAACCGGCTGGAGCCGGTGAGGCCGATCCCACTGCGTCGTGAGATCCTTGTCATGATCAATGAGAATACGGATCATTGAAAAAGTCAACGATTGTTTTTCATTACTATTGGAGTTGTCATGGGCCCGCAAAGCACCGAAGTGGAAACCCCGCGCCTGGCCGGAGCAAAAATCGGCAGCGATGTGGGTCTGTTGCTGGCCAAACTGCATGCCACAGGCTCACTCCTGAACAACAAGGCCCTGGCTGATTACGGCCTCCGGGAGCGGTCTTTCTCCGTGCTGACACTCGCGTGCAGCGGGTTGGAACCTACCCAACGTGAGCTCGCTGATTTCCTCAGCCTAGATCCCAGCCAAGTGGTCAGCCTTGTCGACGACCTCGAACACCGCGGACTGGTGAAGCGAGCCCAAGGCAAGCAGGACCGCCGAGCCAAGATCATCGTCTCCACAACCGAGGGCCGACGGATCCACAACAAGGCGCGGGCAGCGCTGGAAGTGTGCGAGCAAACCCAACTCGCGGCGCTTAGCGAGGATGAGAACGCGCAGCTAAGGGCGCTGCTGAAGAAAGCGCTGTGGGGCTAGGCTCGGCGCCGCCGGCCCGAACTTGGGGCGATCGATGGACATCTGCACAGGAGCCCCCGGCTACCGTATGCACCTGTCCATATCGGCATCCTGGCTCTTCTGTCAGGATCGGAGACTATGAACTTCCCTCTCTTCCACGATCCCCTGCAGGGCACCGTCACCGTTGACGCACCTGTTCGTGATCCTCAAATCCACCGCCAGACCCGTGCCACCAACCGGCCGGCCCGGCAGGCAACACATGGCTCCAAGCCTGTGCGAAGCTCACGGCAGCGTGAGGTAGCCAAAGTCGCCGAAGACCTCCAGGCCTTGATGGCGAGGACCACTGGGCGGCACTAGTCTTGTGAGCCTCCCAAGCCAGCCACCCTTTCCTGTGAATAACCCGCTACCATCCACTTCATGGGCATCCACATCGGCACCTCGGGCTGGAGCTACGACCATTGGGAGAACGTGCTGTATCCCGCGGGCCTCCCTGTTGCCAAGCGCCTGGCCCACTACACAGCCCGGTTCAACACGGTGGAACTGAATGCCAGTTTCTACCGATGGCCTCGCGACACGTCCTTCGCGAGTTGGAGGGAGCGGCTCCCGCCCGGCTTTGCCATGTCGGTGAAAGCGCCGCGGGGCCTCACGCACGGCAAAAAACTATATAGTCCAGAAGTTTGGGTGGAACGGATCGTCCGCTGCTGGCACGAACTCGGCGACAAAAGGGCTGTGCTGCTGGCGCAGCTCCCGCCAGGTTTTGAACGCGACGAAGCCCGCCTCGACTACTTCCTGGCTACCCTCCCGCAGTGGATTCGCGTCGCCGTCGAGTTTCGCCATGACAGCTGGGACCACCCGGACGTCTACGCCCTGCTGGAACGCCGAGGTGCTGCCTACTGCATCATGAGTGGCGCCCATCTGCCGTGCATCCTCCGGGCCACCGCACCGTTCGTGTACGTTCGACTGCACGGCCCGGACCATGAGCACCTCTACGGCGGCTCATACTCCCATGACGATCTCCAATGGTGGGCGGACCGGATTCGCGAGTGGGACGGCGCCGGCAAGGATGTCTACGTCTACTTCAACAACGACGGCGGTGGTAACGCCGTGCGGAATGCTGACACTTTGCGGTGGCTGCTTGGGGTCGGCTGACCTCACTACGCCAAGCGTCCGCGCACGATCTCGCTTACAGTCTTGCCGTCAAAACGTCCTGCAACCTTGGCGGTGACGGGCTTCATCACGGCTCCGATGGAACGCATGGAAAGCTCTTGACCGTCAGCCTTCAGTGCCTGGATGGCGTCGTCGACGATCGCCTCTACTTCTTCCCTGGTGAGGGCCTTCGGCAGGTAAGCCTCGATGATTTCAGCCTCAGCAACTTCGGCGGCTGCACGGTCGGTTTCGCCGGCCTCCGTGTAGATGCGGGCCGTGTCCCGGCGCTTGGCGGCTTCCTTTTGAAGCAGTGATGTGACCTGCGCGTCGTCCAGCTCCACCGGAGTCTTCCCGGACTTCTCGCGGGTAGTAATCTCGCCCAGCACGTTGCGGACAGTAGTAAGGGCGGTCTTGTTGCCAGCCTTCATGTGGTCGACGACGTCGGCTTTCAAGCGCTCTTTGAGTGTCATGATGTTGCTCCTTGTTCGGGGTTCCTCCTGCTATCTTTCCAGCTTGGGTGCTCAAGCGGGTCTCCCTCCGCACGAACACAGAATTCATGCTTGAAATCTGAATAGTAAGCATGCTTAGCTTATCGAGTCACTGGAAATCAGGTTTACCCGCGAAACCAGCTGATATGCCAACCGCACAAAGGAGCCGTAGCGCTTAGGAGGAACTCCCATGCCACTTTCAGAAAGGGAGCGCAAAGTACTGCAGCAGCTTGAGCGCGAGCTCTTCATCCAAGACCCGGATTTGGCCCGGCAATTGGAATCCGGGGTTCCCGTAGGCGGTCCTGTTCAACCCCGCATCCGCGACGTCATGGCCGCCGCCGTCGGAGTGCTGTTGATCCTGCTGTCCATCCCCCTGCACGTATTTCCGCTTGCCATGGCCGGCATACTCCTTGTTGCCCACGCACTTTTGGCTCACAGGACTTACAAAAACGGGTCCTCGTCAAGACTCCTTTGAAGGCAATGCACCCGGCGGATCCTGTTCCGTTGGTTCCTTCTCAATCGGTCCGCTGACCACTACCTGCGCAGGGCTGTGGAGGAGGTAGCCGTTGAGCCAGGAGAACAAGGCCCGGATCTTTTGTTGGACCCCGGACAACAGTGCGAGGTGCACCAAAAGCCAGGACAAGAAGGCAAGGATGCCTTGCAACTGGAGGCGCTTGCGGCCCAGCTCTGCCACTGCGGCGCCACGCCCCACCATCGCCATATAGCCTTTGTCCACATAGCGGAAGGGCGTCCGACTGCCACCACTGAGCTCCGCGAGGATGTTCTTAGCGGCCCATTTTCCGGCCTGTTGAGCGACCGAACCCAGTTGCGGCAATTTTGCACCCGTTGAATCCGTGATGTTGGCTGCATCTCCAATGACGTAGACGCCTTCCGCATCCGGGGCAGTCAAGTCGGTACGGACATCGATACGCCCGCCTCTCCCCTGAGCAAGACCCGAGCCGGCAATGAGGTCGCCCGCTTTCAGGCCCCCGGCCCACACCACGATTTGTCCGGGTACAGAACTCCCGTCCGCCAAGGTCACCCCGTCCTGCCGGACTTCAGTCACGCCCACACCCATGTGCAGTTGGACTCCCACCTTCTTCAAGTGGTCCGTGGCATAGCTCTGGGACTTCTTGGAGAACATGTTCAGGACACTGGGAACCATATCCACCAGATGCACCCGACAACGCGCTGCCAGCTCCGGCGAGAAGTACTTGCTCACAACGTATTTGACGTTTTCGGCCATTGCTCCAGCCGTTTCAACACCAGTGGGCCCGCCTCCCACCACAACGACATCCACCGACCCGTCGGAGTTTCTGTCAGCCTGGTCCAACAACCGGGTGAGGCCCGTCCCAAGCCTCGTGGCATCGGTGACCGAATACAGCGGAAAGGCATGCTCTTCCGCGCCGGGGGTATTGAAGAAGTTCGGGACCGCCCCGACCGCGATGACCAGGATATCGGCACGCATGACGCGACCATCAGACGTCCGGACCACTCGATCAGCGGCGCTAACGGATTCCACCTTCGACGTCAGAACCTTGACTGTTTTGTAGCGGCGGAAAACCGAACGAAGCGGCCGGGCGATGGCCGACACTCCGATTTGCGAGGTTGCCACTTGATAAAGAAGCGGCTGGAACTGGTGGTAGTTGTTCGAGTCGATCAGCAAGACGCGAACACCCTTGCGCCCGAGCTCCTTGGCTGCTGCTACGCCCGCGAATCCGGCACCGACAATGATGACTGGGTATGAGTCCTCCATGCGAGCAACTTACTTCACTCCACCTCCGGACAACAGGGGTTCGCGATCGCCGCCGAGCGTTTATCTTCTGGCCCTGTGGGTACGCAGTGGGTAGTGTTCTGCATTCGGCGACGCACGCGAAAGGGTGATCTTTGTGAATGAGGACGGGCTGACGAACGCAGTGCAGGAGGCCGGCGCTGTGGAGTTGCTCCTGATCCGGCATGGCGAGAGCGAAGGCAACGTGGCCGCAACCGAGGCTCGTTTGGCCGGAGCCGAAGTGATTGATGTTCCAGCCAGGGACGCTGATGTGAACCTGTCGGGTACCGGAAGGGATCAGGCCAAAGCACTGGGAACGGCACTGGCCCGGATCGCCGATGAGCTCCGTCCGGATGCAGTTGTCTCCTCCCCCTATGCACGGGCCAGGCAGACCGCGGAAATCGCTGTTGAGACTGCCGGCTGGCCCGTGAAGGTGCTCACCGATGAACGCCTCCGCGACCGGGAACTGGGCATCTTGGACCGGCTTACACGTTTGGGCGTGGAGACCCGATATCCGGACGAAGCCGAGCGGCGGCTGTGGCTGGGCAAGCTCTACTACAGGCCGCCGGGCGGGGAATCGTGGGCTGACGTCGCGCTCCGCCTTCGTTCAATCCTGGATGAGCTCAATACCCTGGGAACAGGGCACCGGGTGATGCTGGTCTGCCACGACGCCGTCATCCTGCTGGTCCGTTATGTCCTGGAGGGCATGTCCGAGCAAGAAATTCTTGACCTTGCAGCGACCACGTCAGTGCTGAATGCATCCATCACCCGGTACGTGCGGCCTTCGGGCGCGGGGCCCTGGAAGCTGGAGAGCTTCAATGTAGCCGACCACCTCACGGAACAGGGTGTCACCGTCACAGAGCACGCCGGAGATGCCAGTGTCCACCCACAGTGATTCCAGCGCCCCCACACTGGTGACACCATCGCTTCTGCGTGACTGGCCCCTGCCGGCCCCCGGAGAAGACAAATACTCACGCGGTGCAGTGTTGGTCATTGGTGGCGCCCGGGCGACCCCCGGCGCGGCTTTGCTCTCCGGGACCGCAGCCCTTCGTGCGGGTGCGGGAAAAATTACCTTGGCCGTGGCCGAATCCGTAGCGGTGCACGTGGGAGTTGCACTGCCGGAGTGCGGCTCAATCGCCCTGCCCGAGAACGCCGAGGGGTCCGTGACAGGTGAAGGAATGGAGAGGATCTCGTCGTACTTGGAACGGGCCGACGCCGTGCTGATCGGCCCGGGTTTGGACGATCCCGAACTCGCCGAATCGCTGCTGCGAGCGCTGCTTGAGCGGGAGGAACCCCGCGGAGCCACGGACGACGGCGGAGCTCCCGCCATCGTTCTCGATGCCTATGCCTTGGGCGGGTTGGTGAGGATCGAGGACGAGTTGGGACCGTGGCGTGGCCGGCTGATCCTGACTCCGAACCCCACGGAAACCGGAATTCTTCTGGGCAGGGACGTGGAGGATCTTGGGGCTGATGTTGCTGAGGTCGCCCGGCGGTTTGATGCGGTGGTGAGTTGCCAGGGATACATCGCCGCTCCGGAGCCCACGGAGGACTCGATGCTGTGGAAAATCACCACCGGCTACGGCGGCCTGGGGACGTCAGGCAGCGGCGATGTGTTGGCAGGGGCCATCGCCGGACTCCGTGCACGCGGTACCAGCGATGCCCAAGCCGCGTGCTGGGGCACCCATCTTCACGCGGCCGCCGCCGACCGTCTGGCCAGCAAGCTCGGGCCCTTGGGGTTCCTTGCCCGGGAACTCGCGGACGAACTGCCAGCCCTCATGCTGGAGCTCAATACCTGATTCCCCTAGTCTGCCTGCATGGGGATCATGGGAAGCAGCACTAAATCATCGCGGGTGATAGTCAGCATTGTTGGGCTGCTTGGGATAACGGCGTACGCTCTTTTCGCGGCGTTGCAGATCCTCGTGTGGAATCCTCTCGCCGCTGTTCCGGGTGCCACCCTGGACGAGATACATGAGGGCCTGGCCCGGCACAACGAATCAATTTCGTTGGCCGCGGTGTTGACGTGGTCAAGCATTGGAACGGTTCTTGGTGCCGTTGTGGTTCTGCTGACTGCGAGACGCGTTATTTCACGGATGAGAACCGTTGTGATTCTCCAGCTCTTGATCTTGGTGCTTGGCGCTCCTATGTATTTCTTCGCATCCTTCTCCGCAGGCATGGCCCTGGCAGACGCCTTCTTCATATCCGGCGGCGACTACTCTCCTTGGGGCAAGCTGCTGTATCTCGTGAGCGGGACGGCATTGACCGGCATGCTGATGGTGATGATCTTTCGTGGCAAGTCCGGAGTGCATCCGGCCCGCACCTAGGCAGGCTTCAGCAATTCATGCTCCACGACGGCGGTGCGCGACAGGGTTTTGTAGCCCTCCTGTTCGAACAGAACAGTCATGACATCGTCCTCGTGCCGCATCACCAGGCCCGGACCCCATTCTTTGTGGATCACAGTGGACTGCAACGGAAACAGGTTCTCTGCGTCTGAGGTGGGGTGCCCGGCGGAACCCGGCCCGGCGTCGTCGTGAATTTCAGCGCAGGCATCGCAGTTGCCGCAGGGCTCCGGCAGGTTCTCCCCAAAGTAGCCCAGCAGGAACTGACGACGGCAGGCATCCGTCTCCGCAAAGCCTCGCATCATGGTGAGCCGCGACTGGTCCACGCGTTGCCGCGCCTCAGCCAGTTCGACGGCTCGGTCCACTAATGTGCTCAGCTTGGCTTTGGAGCTGAGGCGGGTGCCGCGCTTACCGGTCCTCACGGCGCCGGCTTCCTTCAACTGGTTCACCAGTGCCGTGACACGGCGGGCAGGGAAACCGGTGAGCTCCACCAAGGCGGTCTTCGGAGCAGGCGCACCGGCATTCTTGATGACTTTCAGCACGGTCATGAGCGCCTCCGCGTCCGGGGAGTGGGTGGCGAAGAACTTGCGCAGCCCGAGGTCCTCGGCACGGTAGTGCAGTATCGCGGAAGCCTGTTCACCATCGCGGCCCGCGCGGCCGATTTCCTGGTAGTAAGAGTCCAGGGACTCCGGAATGTCGGCGTGCACCACGAACCGGACATTGGGTTTGTCGATTCCCATGCCAAAGGCAGTGGTAGCCACTACGACGTCCAGTTCATCATCCAGGAATTGCTCATGGATACTTTCCCGGTCGGAGTCCGTGCGGCCTGCGTGATACGCCTCCGCACGGAGACCGTGCTCTACCAGCTTGGCCGCGTATTTCCCCGTGTCCTTGCGGGTGGCGGCATACAACAGCCCCAGGCCCCCCGCCTTGGCAAGCGCTACGACTTGTTCCACTACGGCTTGTCGCTTGCCCTTGTCCTCCTGGTGCCGGACAACGTCGAGGCTGATGTTGGGGCGGTCGAACCCTCGAACCAGGACCAGCGGCTCTGTCATGCCGAGTCGCTTCACGATTTCGTCACGCACTGGTGGGGACGCCGTTGCGGTGAGGGCTATGACCGGCGGCTTGCCCAAGCGTTCGCGGACATTGCCCAGTTCGAGGTAGTCCGGCCGGAAGTCGTGGCCCCAGGAGGAGACGCAATGTGCCTCGTCCACCACAAACATGGTGATGTCCAGCTTAGCGATCCGCTCCACGGTCTCCTGCTTGGCCAATTGCTCGGGGGCAAGGAACAGAAAGGTTGCTTTACCGGCCTCGGCTGCCTGCCAGGCTTCCTCCACCTCTGAATCGCTTCGGGATGAATTGATGGCGACGGCGGCGCCCTCGCCCAAGTTATCCGTCAACCCGTCCAGCTGGTCTTCCTGTAGGGCAATGAGGGGAGAAACGACGACGGCGGGCCGGCCCGTTTGGTTGTAAAGGTGCAGCGCTGCGACTTGATAGGTAGCAGACTTTCCATAGCCGGTGGGCATGACAGCCAGGACATCACGCCCCTCTACCAGGGCGGTCATGCCGGCGAGTTGGCCGTCGCGCAGCTCGGGCAAAGAAAAGGAAGAGGCCGCCAGAGCGGTCAAGGCAAGGTCATCGGACATTAAGGTGTGGCTCCGCGTTGTGGTTCCTGCGGCCACTTGCATCAGCCGAGGTGACCAGCCTAGCGCGGGCGGGCACCCGCCGTCGTACGCTGTTTCTCCGGTTGTGGATAACCTCGCATTCGTGACGTCAGCGCGAGGCCGCGGAGCCTACCTGATAGACAAGATGGATGACGCGGGTCCCGGAAACGATCACGGGATCGTCGAGCATGACGTCCGTTGCCAAATCTCCGAACCAACGGATTCCGCTTCCCAGCAGTACCGGCACCAAGTCAACACGGAGTTCGTCCATGACACCACGGCGCAAGCACTGCTGCACCACGTCCGCGCCGGCAACGCCAATCTCCTTACCAGCCGCCAGGTGGGCGGCACGCTCCAGGGCCGTGTCCAGGTCCCCTACGAATTCAAACGGCACGGGCTTGCCATCCCGCCGGACAGGTGGCCAGCCCGCCGGGGGTTCGCGGTGCGTCAGGACAACGGTTGGTGACTCATTGGGCGGGTGACCGCCCCACCCCTTTGCCACGTCGAAGATCCGCCTGCCGGAGATGAACGCTCCCTCCCGCGGAAGTGACTTCCAGTAGTCGGCGTCGGCTTCACTGAGATGAAACGGCACAGGGTGGCCTGGCATCCAGGTTTCCACGGATCCGGCCTCGTACCAGTCGAATAAGGGGCCGACGCCGTCATCCTCACGGGCGATGAATCCATCAAGGGACATGGAAAACTGGGCTGATACGCGGCTGTTCCTGTACATGGAATCAGTGTCGTGGCACCGCTGGAGTTGTCAAGGACGCTGCCCGGCCGCAAGGGTCGTCAGGGTACTTATAAACGGTGGCAGTTGTGCCTATGCTTAGTCCCATGGAGCCCACTTCAGCCATCCTTCTAGTGCTTATCGGCGTGGTTGTCTGGCTCGGAGCCACCATCCTCCCCTTGGCCCTGCTTCCCTCGTCGCGCGCCGAGGAGGAGCACAAGCCCAGAGCACGCCACCCCCGCCAGCCTCGACGTGAGCCGCGCGCCGTCCACCGCTTTCGAC
The DNA here is from genome assembly GCF_048595705.1 of Paenarthrobacter sp. TA1.8. Lineage (NCBI taxonomy): Bacteria > Bacillati > Actinomycetota > Actinomycetes > Micrococcales > Micrococcaceae > Paenarthrobacter > Paenarthrobacter sp. TA1.8. The sequence goes on along the minus strand of NZ_CP184287.1, from coordinate 1,047,766 downwards.
CTTCCTCACTGAAGGTCCGCTCGGGTCACCATGCCCATGCGCGGCCCCACGGCGCTTAGCCCCGGGGCCGCACACTACAGCCTGGCTACAGCGGATTGCCAAACTCCCGGATGGTGATTCCGGTGAAGTCCGCCGGGCCACCGTCCGCATACAGTGAAAGCCCTGTGTCGCCGTCTGCGAAGTGAACCTGCTGTGAAATCACGGTGTGTCCCGAGTTCACAAATACCTCAACGCTCTGCGTGTCCACGAAGATGCGCAGATGGACTGACCGCGCATTGGCATCGATGGGCGCTGCGGCCCGAACGTAGGGCATCAGTGTGTACCCACTTTGGTCTGAAGGCGCACGGTCGACGTATAACTCGTCGCCGTACTTGCCGATATTGGTATGACGGGAACCGTCCGGGGAACGGCCAACAGATACGCCAACGTTCGTTGCCAGATTCCAGGAAACGTGGAGCTCAAGCTCATAAGCACGCCCGCTCCATGGCAGTACCACGCTGCCGTCAACCGTACGGTCGGGCAGGGCCGTGGTGGCAGTGACGTAGCCTTGCAGCGCGCCAACCGGAGCGCTGAGCAAGCTGTACCAGCCTCCCGATTGGCGTTCCAGGCGCAGTTCCCGCGTGATTGAGTTCTGCCCGTTGTAGCCGTCGGAGGCATCTGTGGGTACGTCACGGGCGGCGTACTTCCAGTTGTTCATCCAAGCGATTGCCAGGCGCTTCTTTTCGGGATCCTCGACGGAGGGCCACGTGACGGCGGCGTACCAATCCCATCCCCAATCGAGCCACTGCGGCGTGAGGTCATCAGCAACGAACGTCGTGCCGTTCCAGGCACCCGTCCAATAGGCAAAGGTCATCGGCAGATCGACGCTGTAGGCATCCATGCTCGCGCCGAACACCCAATGCCGGGTGCCGTCGTCGGCGGTCATCTCAAACAGATCCGGACATTCAATACCTCCCAGGGCGTGGTTCGGGTAGTCGAAGTTGGATTTCCAGTTCCAGTCCCGCAGGTTTGCTGAGGTGTAGAACGCTGCGTACCGCGCCCGTCCGATCACGCACACCCACTCATTGCGCACTCCGTCCCAGTGGATCTTCGGATCACGGAACCACTCTGCGTTCTCAATCTCAGCTTGGGTGGTGGCGGTTCGTCCGTCAGTGTTCACGATTACCGGGTCCGGGAGGGCGGAGAACGTGTAGCCGCCGTCGGTTGACCAGTAGAGGTATTGCTCCTGGAACTTTCGAATGCCGCCAGTCGGCTGAGTGGCCAGTGCGACTACCGCCCCGGCACCGAAACCAGCGGTGTTCGCGGTGTCCACCACCGCCGATCCCGACCACACCGGGAAATCGGGCTGCAAGGGCATCACCACACCGTGGTGTGTGAAGGCGACGCCGTCGCCCGTAGTTGCGTGGTCCCATCCGCCCGGGCCGTTGTTCTGGCCGGAGTGGAGATAGTAGAGCTGGTAGGCGCCATTGGTGTGGACGGGACGTTGCGGGTCACACAGCCAGCCCGAAGGTGGAGTCATGTGGTAGACGGCCCGAAGTGACGCCGGGGCGTCTGCGGCTGCGGGGGCGGCGTTGCTCAAGAACAAGGCTAAGGCGCCAGCGCCTGCGCCCTGCAGTGCAGTGCGACGAGAGATTTCGTACGTCATTGATTCGTTCCTCTCAAGGTTCGGCGCAACAGCGCGCCGAAGGGCCATTCATGCGGTGGGGGAAGCCGAAGCTATGCAGGACCCTAGCTGCACCGCCTGACGAAGGTCAAGCGTTTTAGCAAGAGCAAAAATATTAGGAATGAATTTTGCTAAAACGCTTGAACAGTCTGAAATTACACGCTAGCTTTCAGTGATCAAACGCTTTAGCAGAATGGACATCAGCGCAGATGAAACGCTCAGTCTTTTTCCAGCCCTCCGACGGATGGGTTGGGGACCTCATCCCCTTCGAGAAGGACGGGGAGTTCCGGCTCTTCTACCTTCACGAAGACCGCTCAGACCCGAAACCCGGCACCTCATGGAATCTGGTCACCACAAAAGACCTCACCCAGTTTGAGGACCATGGCGTTTCGTTGCACCACGGCAGCGAAACCGACCTGGACTTCAACGCCTACACGGGCAGCATCATCACGGACGGGTCCGGCGTCCACCACCTGTTCTACACCGGCCAGAACCCCCGCAATCTCGGCCCGGACGGCGTGCCCCTTCAATTGGTCATGCACGCCACGAGCTCTGACGGTATGGAAACCTGGCAAAAGCACCCCGAGCTCACCTTCGGCGCTCCGGACGGCTACGAGTCCGGTGATTGGCGTGATCCCTTTGTGTTTTGGGATGACAGCAAGAACCAGTGGCGGATGCTTCTCGCGGCAAGGCACTCAACAGGGCCGGAACGGCGCCGCGGCGTCATCGCGCAGTGTGTGTCCACGGACCTGATGACCTGGCAGCACACTGAACCGTTCTGGGATCCGCGCCGGTACATCACGCACGAATGCCCGGACGTCTTCTCTTGGGGAGACTGGTGGTACATGGTGTACTCCGAGTTCTCGGAATCGTTCACCACCCGGTACCGCATGTCCAAAAGCCCCGACGGGCCGTGGACCGTGCCCACGCTGGACAGCATCGACGGCCGCGCCTTCTATGCGTCAAAAACCGCAGAGCGGGACGGACGGCGCTTTTTCTTCGGATGGATTGCCAGTAAGGAAGGCAACGCAGATCAGGGTCCATGGCAGTGGGCCGGAACAATGTCCGTGCTGGAAGCCCTCCAAAACCCCGACGGGACACTCGGCTTTTCGTTCGCAGATGAACTCGTGGAGAGCTTCTGGGACGACGTCCCCGTGTCCCTTGCGGGTTCCTTGCCGGCTTTGCTCCACGTGCCGGACGGTTACACCGCTATGGTCTCCGACGAGGAAATGCCCCAACAGTTTTACGCCAAAGCTGTCATTGACATCGCCGCCAACACCACCGAGTGCGGGCTGCTGCTGCGATCAAGCGACGACGGTGACCGGTCCTACGTTTTGCGATTGGAACCCAAACGCGGGCGACTTGTCTTCGACCGCTGGCCGCGCACCATCACCGGGGACGCACAGTGGCATGTCTCGGGCGACGTCCCCTTCGACATCGAACTCGAGCGGCCCTGCGACCTCACCCCTGGCGAGCACACCCTTGAGGTCATCGTCGACGGCGACATTTGCGTCGCCGTCGTCGACCGTCAGGTTGCGCTCAGCACCAGGATTTACGACCTGACGGCAGGGAGAATCGGCGTCTTCGCCGGCGAAGGAACCGCCACCGTCACCGAACTTGAGATACGTCAGCGCACCGACAACTGAATACCGCCCCATCCCCAACCTCTGTTCAATCAAGGGAGATTGCCGCCATGAAGAAACTATTCCGTGCCGCTGCCGTCGCAGCCGCCGCTGCCCTGGCTTTGACCGCCTGCGGCGGCGGAGGAGCCGCCAGTGACCCCTCCAACGTCAGCCCTACCGGCGAGATCAAGCCCCGCGAAATATCCTGGCTGCTCTCCAGGCCCGCGGACGGAGCTGTCATCAACATCATGAAGAAACTCGCGGACGACTACGCCAAGGAACACCCAGGCTTCGCACTGAACCTCATCACCACCCCGGACCGGCCCTCGTACATTCAAAAGCTTGAAACCCTGGCCGCAGCCAACAAGCTACCGGAATTGTTCGATACCGATGCCACCCCCTTCGCCCAGGAACTGGCCAAGCAAGGCAAAATGGTGGACGCCGATAAGCTCCTGAAGTCACTGGACATTTACGACGATTACCGGCCCGGCGCACTGGACTACCAGCGCTTCGACGACGGCTCCCTGTACATGATTCCGTTCCAGTTCGAACTCGAATTCATCTGGTACAACAAGGCCCTGATGCAGAAGGCCGGCGTTTCCGTGCCGAAGTCCCTCGACGACATTCCCGCCATGTGCACTGCCCTGCGGAATGCCGGGATCACCCCGATCGCCATCGACGGACAGGACCAGTGGCCGCTGGAACGCTACGTCGCGTACCAGCCGTTCCGTGAAGCGGGACCCGATTTCGTCCAGAAGCTAAAGAAGGGCGAGGCGTCCTTCTCGGATGCCGCCGGCCAGAAGACCGTGAAGTGGATGGCTGACCTTGGCAAGGCCAAGTGCTTCCAGGAGGGCTTCTCCGCCCAAGGATATTCGGACGCGCAGAACCAGTTCACCTCGGGACAGGCCGCCATGTACAACATCGGCACCTGGGAACTTCCCAGCCTCGCCACGGACAAGCTCAACCCTGATGTGCGGGACGACATCGATTTCTTCACCTTGCCCACCACTGGAAGTTCGGTGACTGCTGCAAACGAGTTCGTATCACCCTCCGGTATTGGCATGGCAGTGAACTCGAAGACCTACGACCCGCTGGTGAGCGACTTCCTGAAGTTCGCCTTGGAGAAGTACCCGGCTGAATACGCTGCCACCGGGGCCCTCTCCCCCACCACCAACGTACAAACGACCATCCCGGCGAACGCGACTCCGTTGTACAAGAAGGCGCTCGAAACGGCCAACACCCTTGGGGACAAGCAAGCAATGCCGTGGGACACCCAGCTGGACCCCACCACCAACGGCCGGCTGCAACAGGAACTCGTCCTCCTGGTCCAGGGCAACATCACGCCCGAACAGTTCACCAAGACCATGGACGACGCCATCAAGCAGAACGCCCCCAAGTTCTTCAAGTAAACCCAAGCGGCGGGGGCTCCCAAGGCCCCCGCCCGAAAGGCCCACCATGCTACCCAACAGGTCAAGGACCTCGGTCCTGGTCTTCCTGCTTCCACCGCTGCTGCTCTACTGCGCAGCCGTACTCTTCCCGATTCTTCAGTCGCTGTTCCTCAGCTTCTTCTCGTGGAACGGCATCAGCGAGATGGAGTTCGTAGGCCTCGCCAACTACGTCCGGATGCTCACCGCAGACGACATTTTCTGGAGGTCCTTCTTCAACGCACTCCTGTACCTGGCCATCTGCCTGGTGCTGCAGCTCGGCGGAGCACTGGTCGTAGCCAGCCTGCTCACATCACTTCGCCGGGGCCGGGAACTCATCAAAACCCTCTACTTGCTGCCAGCTGTGATCTCCACCGTAGCGATCGCATTCCTCTTCATCCGCATCTACTCCATTGACCCCGTTGGCCTGTTGAACCAACTGCTGCATTGGCTAGGTTTGGGTTCCTTTGAGCGGGCTTGGCTCTCCGATGTAAACACCGTCCTGGCAGCCGTATCCGCCCCCGAGGGCTGGCGGTTCACCGGACTTTACATGCTCATCATTTACGCTGCCCTGATCGCCGTGCCCAAGGAACTGGAAGAAGCAGCGGTCCTGGATGGTGCCTCGAAATGGACACTCTTCACCAAGATCCGGTTTCCCTACATACGTCCCGTGTGGATTACCACCACCATCATGGCCACCACCTACGGCCTGCGCGGTTTCGATATCCCGTACCTCATGACCAACGGTGGCCCCGGGCAGTCCTCCGAGCTGCTCACCACCTATATGTACAAGACGGCCTTCACCAGCACGGACTTCGGCTACGCAAGCACAATCTCCGTCTTCATCGTGATCGAGTGCCTCGTCGCCGTCGGCCTCATCTTGTTCATGCTTAAGCGGAAGGCAGACTAATGATCACCCAAACAGCCCCTTCTACCCCGCGCGCGACAGTTCCGCCGTCGCCGGTTATTAAGCGACGGCGGCGTAAGCCGAGCCTGTACCGGACACTCTCGCGGGTCCTGATGATGCTCATCGTGATAGTTCAGGTCTACCCGCTCGCCTGGCTGTTCGTTACCAGCCTGAGGACGGAACACGACTTCGCAACCGGCGATCCCTTCGCTCTTCCCAGCTCGTTGACGTGGGAAAACTATGCGAGGGCCTTCGAAACCGGCGACCTGGGCCGAAACATCCTGAACAGTTTCATTGTCACCATGGGCGCCAACATCCTCATTGTGTTGTTCGGCATGATGGCTGCCTACGCCATCCAAGTTCTCGGCTTCCGCCTGAGCCGGTTCGTCCGCGGTTTGTTCCTGGTGGGGATCATTGTTCCCGTTCAAATCGCTTTGGTCCCACTGTTCATCGATTACTCCGCAGTGAACCTGTTGGACACCTACCAGTCGATGATCATCCCCCTGGCTGGCTTTGCCTTGCCCATGTCCATTTACCTGTTCTCATCCTTCTTCGAGTACATCCCGCGGGAAACCTACGAGGCCGCGTCCCTGGATGGTGCCGGCCCGTACAGGATTTTCGGTTTGATCACCCTGCCTCTTTCACTGAACACCGTGGTCACTGTTGTCTTGGTGAACAGCATCTTCATTTGGAATGACTTCATCTTCGCCAACACTTTTGTTCTTTCCGAGGACTTGAAGACGATTCCGCTGGGCCTGCAGAACTACATCGGGGCCATGGGCAAAGTGGATTGGACGGCTACCTTTGCGGCGGTCTGCGTGACCATCACTCCCCTGCTCTTGGTCTTCCTGGTCCTCAACAAGGCCATGATTCAAGGCTTGGAAAGCGGGGCGAATAAGGGATGAGCGCCACGGCAGACGGATATACTCCAGTCGGAGGACAGATGATTTCGCAGGAGAAAAATTCAGGCATCGCGGCCGCCCCCATCGATCATGCCAGAGCGGGCCGCGCCCATCCGGTGACCCTCCGCGAAGTCGCTGAACTAGCGGGCGTGTCCACTGCCACTGTTTCCCTGGTCATCAACAAAAAGAAGAACGCGCGCATTGCGGATGAGACGCGTCAACGGGTCACTGAGGCGATCGCCCAATTGGGCTACCGTCCGAATGCCATGGCCCAAACACTGGTCAGTGGAACCTCGAAGTTCATCGGGTTGGTGGCCGACGGCGTAGCCACTACGCCCTTCGCGGGCCAGATCATCCATGGTGCCCAGGATGAAGCCTGGAAACATGGTTACGCACTGCTGATCGCCAACACCGAAGGCAACCAGGACCTCGAAAGAGATGCCATTGCCATGATGCTGGAATACAAAGTCCGCGGCATCCTCTACTCAACGTGGTTCCACCGCCCCACCGATATCCCGGCAACCCTTCGCGAGGCGGATTTCGTCCTGGTCAACTGTTTTTCCCCCGACGCCGGGACCGCGCGGGCCGTAGTACCGGATGAGGCGCAAGGTGGACAGTCGGCCACTGAGATCCTGCTCCGCGGCGGCCACCGGCGAATCGCGTTTATCAATACCACCACCCCTGCACCCGCCAAAGATGGCCGACTCCAGGGCTACAAGGACGCACTTGAAGCCTCCGGAATTTCTTTTGATCCCGATCTGGTGCTCGAAGCGTACCCGGATCAGGAAGGCGGCTACGGTGCCACTGAGGATTTGCTCAAGCTTGGAGTCAGTGCGGTGTACTGCTACAACGACCGGATGGCCATGGGACTTTACGATGGCCTGCGGGAAAACGGCCTCTCCATCCCGGAGGACATTGCCGTGGTGGGTTTCGACAACCAGGAAGTCATCGCCGCCCACCTCCGGCCGCCACTGTCGACGGTGTCACTGCCCCACTATGAACTAGGCGCTGCGGGCGTTCGGATGCTGTTGGGCATTGATGCCGCGCCTCTCGAGTCCGCTGTGAAGATCGCTTGTCCGGCAGTTGAGCGCGACTCGGTTGCCGCTCACTCACCTGCCTGAAAACCTCTTGACATTGCGTGTTGCCCGAGGCCGTAGATAGGAATAGCGTTGAGGTGGAAGCCCAGTGGTCCCCCATCACTGGGCTTCTCTTTGGAACCGGCAGGATGCGCCGCAGGCCTCCTATAGGAGAGAGTCGCTTAAGAGAGGAGATCGACCTGATCAGTTTTCTTAAGGCGACTGCTGCAGCCGATGAACTGGGCGGGATTGTCGGTATAGCCGCGCAGGTAATCGAAGCCCTCGGTGAATGGGGCGTGGGCTTGCTGACGCTCCTGGAGACTGTCTTCCCGCCCATACCCAGCGAGGTGATCCTCCCACTGGCTGGATTCCTTACCCAACAGGGAAGCATGAACCTGATCCTGGTGTTCGTCACCAGCACCCTCGGGGCATATGCCGGCGCACTGCTCCTTTATTGGCTGGGGTACAAGGTGGGGTTGGAACGGTCCATCAAGCTACTTTCGAAACTGCCTTTGGTTGATCGGGAAGACTTCGAGAAGGCCGCTGATTGGTTCGAACGCCACGGTAAATCAGCAATATTCTTTGGCAGGTTGCTCCCCGGTGTGCGCAGCCTTATCTCCCTCCCGGCTGGTGCCGAACGCATGAACCTGATGACTTTCAGCCTCTTTACCGTGGCCGGGACCGGCCTATGGAACGCCCTGCTCATTGGGGCGGGATCACTGCTCGGCAAGCAATATCACCTTGTGGACCAGTACTCACTGTTCCTCAATTACGCCGTGTACGCAGGACTTGCCGCCTTCATAGTGTGGCTCATCATCCGAAGGGTCAAAAAGCGCAAGGAAAGCACTAAGTAGCTGAAGAAAGTATCAGTTACGGAGCCACAGTTGACGGCCACTAGGCTGGCCCTATGCCCTCGCCGTGGACCTTCCTCATCTCCCTGCACGCCATCGCAGCCGGCTACGCCTTAATCTTCGGCGCCGTGAACCTGCTCCGCCGCAACAAAGGCAGCGCAGCGCACAAGATCCTGGGCCGCATCTGGGCAGTGGCCATGTACGTCGTAGTCCTCACCTCCTTCGGGATCAGAACCATCGACGGCGGCTTCAACTGGCTCCACGCCCTCTCTGTGCTGACGTTCTGTACGCTGACCATGGGCCTATGGTCCGTCCACCGCGGCAATATCCGTGCACACCAGCGGTTTATGACAGGCAGCTACTTCGGACTCATCGGTGCGTTCATCGGCGTCGTAGCCGTACCGGACAGAAGGCTCCCACAGATGGCCATCCATGACCTCGCCGGCCTCACCCTATGGGTGGCGGCCCTCGCACTTACCGCCGGGCTGACCGTCGCGGGGCTGATGCAACTGCGCCGGAAACCCGTACTAAGCCCCGGCACCCGAAAGTAAGGGACACACCGCCGATGCGGACAAACCGCCCGCATTTTTGGGCGTTTCGGCATCCCGGACAGGCGATTCGTACATAGGTAACTGACACACCCGGGAACGAGGCTTGAAGGACAGCATCACCGCCCTACCAAGGAGATCCCGTGACTACTTACAACTTGGCCCTGATTGGTTTCGGAGGCGTTAACCGCGCCCTGGCCGAACTGATCCGCGACGAACCACAGCGCTTCGCTTCCCTCGGATTCGAGCTCCGCGTCGTAGCCATCACCGACCTGGCCTTCGGATCACTCGTCCAGGGCGACGGCATCGACCTTGCAGCCGTCCTGGCCATGCCCCGCGGGGCCTCCTTCGACGGCCTCCCCGGCGGCAGCTCCGACCCCCGAAATGAAGACGTTATCAAGAACAGCCCCGCCGATATCGTCGTCGAAGCAACCTTCACCAGCCCAATCGACGGCGAACCGGCCGTCTCGCACGTAAGGTGGGCCATCGAGTCGGGCAAGCACGTGGTGACTACCAACAAGGGTCCCGTCGCTCTCCGAGGCCCTGAACTGAGCAAACTCGCCGCAAGCAACGGCGTCCGCTTCGAATACGAAGGCGCCGTCATGAGCGGTACGCCAGTCATCCGCCTGGCACACAAGATGCTCGGAGGTCTCGAGCTGACGGCAGTCCAAGGCATCCTGAATGGAACCAGCAATCATGTGCTGGGCCGCATGGAAGCCGGTTTGCGCTTGGACGAGGCTATCGCCGAAGCCCAGGATCTCGGCTACGCGGAGGCTGACCCGACCGCGGACATCGGCGGCTCCGACGTCCGGCTCAAGGTCGCCATTCTGGCCAACGAACTGCTCGGGGCCAGCATGAAGCCCAGCGATGTAGAAACCACTGGCATTCAGGACATCAAGAGTGATGACGTGGCCAAGGCGTTGGCAAGCGGACATCGCTGGAAGCTGATCGGCGAAGCCCGCCGTGAAGCAGACGGCCGGGTCGTTGCCACCGTCAAGCCGATCGCCCTGCAGGCCGATCACCCGCTCGCCGGCATTTCCGGTGCCACCAACGCCGTGTCTTTCACCACCGATCTGCTCGGGGCAGTCACCGTATCCGGCCCGGGCGCTGGCCGTGTGGAGACCGCCTACGCCCTCGTCTCGGACATCATGGCCGTCAACGAATTCGTCAAAGGAGCCGTCCGTGCCTGAAACAGCGATTGCCGAAGCCAACTCCCCAGTGGCTACTCACGATCTGGTGGTGCACAACAAGTTTGACGGTTCCGTATTGGCAACCTTGCCCCAGTGCAGCGAGGCAGATGTACAGGTGGAGTTGATCCGTGCCGCTTCCGCCACTCCCGCAGCGGCCGCCATGCCCCGCCACGAGCGCGGCCGGATCCTGGACACCGCCGCGGACCTTCTTCAGGAGCGGTCTCAAAAGGTCGCGGAACTGATCGTTGCCGAAGCCGGCAAAACCATCAAACAGGCACGCAAGGAAGTCGCGCGGGCCGTCAACACCCTCAAGCTCTCGGCAGCGGAGACGCGCCGAAACGTCGGCGAAGTAGTCCCGTTCGACTCCTTCGCAGGCTCCGAGAACCGGCAGGGTTGGTTCACCCGTGAACCGCTGGGACTCATTGCGGCCATTACCCCTTACAACGACGCTTTGAACTTGGTGGCCCACAAGCTCGGCCCCGCGATTGCCGGCGGCAATACCGTGATCCTGAAGCCGTCGCAGCTGACTCCGTTGACAGCCATCCTCCTGGTGGACCTGCTGCGTGAGGCCGGGCTGCCGGCGGAGTTCGTTACCGTGGTCCTGGGTGATCGCACGATCGCGCAGACCATCATCTCCTCCAAGCTGGTCCGCATGGTTTCCTTCACAGGAGGTTTTGCCACCGGGCGTGCAATCGCGGCGAACGCCGGTATTAAGCGCTTGTCCATGGAACTCGGCGGCAACGCGCCTGTCATCGTGTTCGACGACGCCGACCTTGCCACCGCCGTCGAAGCCTGTGTCTCCGGCTCCTTCTGGGCTGCCGGACAGAACTGCATCGGCGCCCAGCGAATCCTTGTCCAAAGGACTGTCTTCGCTGCCTTCCTTAAGGACTTCGTCGCCCAAACGGCGGCTTTGAAAACCGGCGACCCGCGCAACGAACAAACCGACGTCGGACCCATGATCAGCAACGGCTCCGCTGTCGAAGCGAAGCGGAAGATCGATGACGCCGTCGTAGCCGGGGCACAGCTACTCACTGGCGGAACCCTGGACGGGCCGGTCCTGACGCCCGCTGTGCTCACGGGCGTCCCCCGCAACTGTGAGGCATGGAGCGAGGAACTGTTTGCCCCCGTAGTCCTGGTGGAGCCGTTCGACTCCCTTGAGGAAGCCATCGAGCTGGCCAACGACAGCGAATACGCCCTGCAGGCCGGGGTATTCACTAAGGACCTGGGCCGAGCCCTGGCAACCGCCAAGGCAATCGACGCAGGCGGCGTCATGATCAACGACTCCTCGGACTACCGGCACGACGCAATGCCGTTCGGCGGTTCAAATTACGGCAGCATGGGCCGCGAAGGTGTCCACTTCGCCTACGAGGAAATGACCCAGCCCAAAGTCATCGCGATCGCCTCATGACCGCAGGCGTGAGAATTGAACAGGACAGCCTGGGGACCTTGGCGGTCCCCAGGTCCGCCTTGTGGGGAATCCATACTGAACGGGCCATCCTCAACTTCCCCATCAGCGGCATCCAACTGGGAACCCACCGGCACCTGGTCCGGGCACTGGCGTATGTCAAAAAGGCTGCGGCGCTGACCAACACCGAGTTGTGCCTGATCCCGGCAGACATTGGCCACGCCATCGTTGCAGCCTGTGACACTGTGGCCTCAGGCGACGTCGACCACGCTTTTCCGGTGGACGTCATCCAAGGCGGCGCCGGGACTTCCACCAATATGAACGCCAACGAGGTCATCGCCAACCTCGCCCTGGAAGCATTAGGCCATCCCCGAGGCTTCTACGATGCGGTCGACCCCATCGGGCACGTCAACAAATGCCAGTCCACCAACGACGTCTACCCGACGGCAGTGCGCCTTGCCCTCGTGTTCGCCTTGGAAGATCTACTGGAGCGTCTGGCCCTGCTTTCGGCTGCGTTCGCCGAACGGGGGCGGGCGTTCTCATCCATCCCGAAGGTTGGCCGCACGCAGTTGCAGGATGCGGTGCCCATGACCCTTGGTCAGGAGTTCGCCGCGTTCTCCGTGACGTTAGAGGAAGACCGGCGCCGGCTGCGCGAGGCAGCTGCGCTGTTGCTTGAGTGCAGTCTGGGTGCCACCGCCATCGGCACCGGCATCACCGCCGATCCACTGTATGTTGAGCGTGTTATCGACAAGCTTTCAGCCGTGAGCGGCGTGACGCTGGTCCGTGCCCACGACTTCGTCGAAGCAACGTGGGACACCGGCGCCTTCATGACGTTCTCCGGAGCGCTCAAACGCACCGCCATCAAGCTCTCCAAGATCTGCAGTGACTTGCGGCTGCTCTCCAGTGGCCCGCAAACAGGACTGGCCGAGATTCGATTGCCTCCGCGCCAAGCGGGCTCCTCGATCATGCCCGGCAAGGTCAACCCCGTGGTTCCCGAAGTCGTCAACCAGATCGCCTTCTTCGTCGCCGGAGCTGACGTAACTGTAACCATGGCAGCAGAAAACGGACAGCTTCAGCTGAACGCGTTCGAACCAGCCATAGCTCACGCCCTGCTCCAATCAGTGAGCTGGCTGACCAACGGTGCCGACGTTCTGCGGGACCTTTGCGTGGAAGGCATTGAAGCGAACGAGGCTTTGCTGCGCTCCCGAGCGAGGGCGTCCACAGCGCAGGCCACTGCGCTGCTCCCGTTGCTGGGCTATGCAGTGGCGGCAGACCTCGCACACCGCGCCCTTGCTTCAGGGCACAGTGTCATGGACCTCGCCGTCACCGAAGGACAGCTCCCGCCCGAGCAGGCTGAGGCCTTAATGGGCGTCTGATTCGGGCCACAAGCTCGGTATCAGCGCCCCCTCAGCGTGGAGTCTGCCTGTCTATCACAGTCGAGAGGGACAAGGCCGTGGTTGTGTCGCGGACTCCGGGAAACTCTGAAACCTGCCGCCAGATTTCCTGGATCCTGGCTGCATCAGGTGCCTCCACCCTGGCGATCAGATCAAGCTCCCCGCTCACGACGTCGCAGGTGGTAATTTCCGGAATCGCCCGCAACCCGGCGATGACGTCACCACCCCTCATCCTGTCCTGTCGCTGAATCAGGAGCACGGCGTTGACTGTGGGCGCCCCGTTCCCAGCGGATTCCTTGATGGTGTAACCGTTGATGAAGCCGTCCCGTTCAAGCCGTTCGATTCGCTGCCGCACAGCGTTACGGGAAAGCAGCACCTTCCCGCCAAGTTGCGCCAAGCTGATGCGGGCGTTTCGACGAAGCTCGGCAAGAATCTGCGCGTCTATCTCATCGCGTGGATTCTTGGGCATGGGCGCTCCTGACTGAGGGGGTTTGAACATGTGATTGGGCGATCCCGCGCAAAGCATCGATAACGACAGCCACTGCCCGGTGAACTACCCGTTCGGGGCGGACCAGCATGTCCACGTGGCGAACTGTTTGCACGCCTTCGAGCGGACGCAGGACGACGTCCTGGGATGCAGGAATCCGAACGGTATGCCGGGGCAGCAATGCAAGGTGTCCACTTTCGGACACCATGGCCGCGGCAGTGCTGAAGTCATTGATCCTGTGCACAACGCGCATCGGATACCCGGCCGCAGCGGCTACTGCGTCGAGCATGTCGGCCGGTGAGAAACCAGCATGGGTGGAAATCCACGTCGTTCCCACCAAGTCAGAAGGTTTCAGCGTCCTCTTCATCGCCAGATCATGGGACGAGTGCATTGCCACGTCCATAGGTTCCCGCAACAACGACAACACGGCAAGCCTGTCCCTGGGCCAGAGGGGTGTGTGACTCATTCTGTGGCCGATCACAATGTCGTAGCTGGCCGTCAGAGCGGGGAACGAAACACGGTCGACGTCTTCATCGACGCATTCAACCACTGGGAATCCTTCCGTGTGTTCCAAGGCGGCCAACTCGGGGAAGAACGTCATCGCTGCGCTGTGGAAAGCACTGACGCGCACGGTCCGATCGATGCCTCCGACAAACTCATCCACCGTTGCTTCAGCGCGGGTGATCGCCTCGGAAACAGCGATTGCAGCTACCGCCAGCGCCTGACCGGCATCAGTGAGTTCAACGGATCGCCCCCGTTTCTGAGTGAGGGGTGCCTTGAACTTACGTTGAAGCGCAGCGAGTGACTGGGAGACCGCCGAGGGGCTCACGCCAAGAGCGCGTGCCGTAGCGGCCACACTGCCGTGATCGCCGAGCTCGCGCAAGACGCTGAGTTGATAGGGATCCATTAGCCTTACCTTAATTGTTGAGAACAACATATCTCATGGGCGCTATCTTTTTCCCACTCCCGGCTATGCCAGGAACAGGCAAAGGAATCTGTCAACGCTTCCGGGATCGACACCCATTGAAAGTGCACTCTAAGTGCAGTATGCTGCATTCATGGATGAAAACATCGCAACTTTGGCTTCGGCCATCGGCACGCGGGTGAAGCAGGAGCGCCTGGCCCGCCGTATGACACTGGATCAACTGGCCGAAGCGGCGGGCGTTAGCCGCCGCATGCTGGTCAACGTTGAGCAAGCAACCATGAATCCAAGCGTCGGCACTCTGCTAAGGATCAGCGATGCCTTGGGCGTCGGGCTGCCGGACCTGGTCCAGTCGCCCGAGCCCAAGGCCGTCACAGTGACCCGCAAGGGTGAAGGTGCCGTGCTGTGGAGCAGCGACTCGGGCGGACGCGGCGTGCTGGTCGGCGGAACAGCTCCACCGGAAGTAGTGGAGTTGTGGGACTGGATCCTCGGACCAGGCGACCAGCACTCAAGCGAAGCACATACTCCCGGCACCAAGGAACTCCTGCAGGTTCAACAAGGCACCGTCATGGTGGGCATTGCGGACCAAACGATCATCCTCGAAGTCGGGGACTCGGTCACTTTCCCCGGGGACGTAGCCCACTCTTACAGCAACAGCACCTCCGAACCGGCACGGTTCTCCCTCGCCGTCTTTGAACGCGGTGTCGGTTCAGGCCATCGGGAGGCAGGCAATGCCTAGTACCCAAGCCCTTCAGGAAACCCTGGACGCCGCCCAGGTTGAACCCGCTGTTTTCGAACTTCGACCCGACTACCGGGCCCTGCTGATTGCGGTCGATGGCCTCGTCCCCGGGGCCAGCGATGAAGCAAGCAACGCCTTGCTGGAGCAGGCTGAGGAAGGTGCCCGGACAGCCCTGAGCGAGCAGAAGGCCGAACACCTTCCGCACATTGCCGCATGGCGGGAGGCGTACCAAGCCTTCGGCGCCAAGCCCAACCGCACACGTAACAGCCTTGAAGCATTGGTTCGGCGGGCGGATGCGGGCCTCCCGAGGGTCAACAGGCTCACGGACCTTTACAACGCAATCTCGGTCATGCACCAGATCCCGCTCGGCGGCGAAGACCTCGCCCGATACAGCGGGGCACCACGACTGGTTCGTGCGACGGGCCAGGAACCTTTCGACACCATAGCCAGCGGAGAACCGGTCGTCGAATACCCCGACGCCGGTGAAGTTCTCTGGTGCGACGACGACGGCGTCACCTGCCGTCGATGGAATTGGCGTCAAGGCCGCCGCACGCAATTGCGTGACGAGACCACCTCAGCTTTGTTCATTTTGGACGCACTTGCACCGATGAGCACCGAATCGTTGCTTGCTGCAGGAGCTGACCTTACCAAGCACCTGTCCACGCTGGGTTCAGAGGTCGTCAGCGTCCAGCGCCTGATCAGCCACCGCCCAGCGCCGCATTCCACTGCCCGCTGATGAGGGCGTACCCTTCGAAAGGAAACCTGATTGGTCGAGCGTTGACGACGGACTGGTCTACACCCGAAATGCCGGAGCCAACCAGGTCGCCCTGGAAACAAAGCTTGCCGCTATGGAAGGCGCCGACGCGGCAGCCGCTTTCGCCACGGGCGTGGCCGCCTTGCATGGAGTGTTCTTCGCCCTCCTGAAGTCCGGCGATCACGTGGTGGTTTCCAACGTCACCTACGAAGCGGTCTACCGTCTCTTCGGGGAACTTCTTCCGGAAAAGTACGGCATTGAGGCCACCTTCGTTGATGCGGACGACCTGGAAGCAGTCCGGGCAGCCGTTCGTCCGAACACGAAGCTGATTCACGCTGAAACCATCGCCAATCCCACTACCAAGGTGGCCAACGTCGCCGCCCTGGCCAGTATCGCCAAGGACGCCGGCATCCTGCTGACCATAGATGCCACGTTCACTCCGGCACCTTTCTACCGAGCCCTCGACGACGGCGCAGACTTGGTCATCCACTCGCTGACCAAGTACATCAACGGTCACGGCGACGCAATGGGCGGTGTGGCCATTGGACGACGCGAACTCGTCCAGCACATCCGGCACGATGCCATCGTTGATGCCGGCGGAGTGATTTCGCCTTTCAACGCCTGGATGATCATGCGCGGTTCCGTGACCCTGCCGCTGCGCCTCAAGCAGCAATTCTCCAGCGCGGAGAAGGTAGCGGCAGTCCTCGAATCCGACCCGCGGATCGCCTACGTCCTCTACCCTGGCCTGGTCTCCCACCCGCAGCACGAACTGGCCGGCAAACAATTCGGAGGCCGCGGCTTCGGAGGCGTTCTCGCATTCGCTGTGGAAGGTGACTCAAATACCCAGAACACCTTCGTGAAAAACCTGCAGGTCATCACGTCGACGGTCTCGCTCGGCCACGATGAAACGCTGATCGTCCACGTCGGCCCGGATGCCCGCGGCGGATCGGAAAACTACCCGGCATCATTCCATAAGTACGGCCACTTGCGCCTGTCCATCGGGCTTGAAGACCCCGAGGACATTATTGATGACATCCTCAGCGCCCTGGACAAGACCTTCGGGGACAAGTAGACACCATAGGACAAAGCCTGGGACGGACGCTGGAGCAGCGCCCGTCCCAGGCTTTGCCTTCTTTCCAATCTGTCCGGTCCGGCACACGAACTCGTCGCCAGGAGGAATCAGCTTCGGGACCGATCGAGATGGCGGTCAACCAAGGAGACCACCACCGCCGAGACGACGAGCCCGGCTGCCAGGTATAAGGGAAGCCGGGTTGCAGGCGCGACGAGTGCCCCCGCAAGCGCTGTCCCGGCCGAACCGGCAGTGATTTTCAGGGCGCCGATCCAGACGAATACCTGACCTCGCGCCGCTGCCGGCGCGTATTCGCTACGGGCCGCCAAGGTGGAGGCGAAGAAGTAGGAGTTCAGCACGCCGGCGCAAGCAAAGGCTCCAACCGCCGTCGGGAATATCCCCGCTATGGCCGCACCGCCCAAGGCAATCCCTACCGCAGCGGCCAGCCAGGTCATTAATGGGTCTGCGTCTGTTTGCAGGGGCCGGATCATGACGCCCGCTGATCCCAGGAGTCCGCCCAGTCCATAGGCTGCTGTCAATATGCCGGCTACTGCCGGCGCTACCCCCAGTTCGCCCGTGGATGCCACAGCGGTGATCGGTAGTGCGGCCACTGACAGGGCCACGACAACGGTCATGTAGAGGGTTCGTCGCAGCGGGCCGTTGGAGATCATCATCAGCAGTGTCCGGCCAGGCCGGGGAACTTCGGCGGCAACCGAAGCCGGAGGCGTGTAGGGCAATAGCCTGATGACAGCAGCGGCCACAAACGTTGATCCTGCAAGGATCAGTGCGGCAGTGGCGGGGTTGGCCCAAGCCGAGACGGCCGCCACCAAGGACGGTCCGATCGTCCCGCTGATGCCGTACGTGGCCACGTCCCAGCCCTGAGCGCGCCTTTGGCTGGTGCGCTCAGGGCCGGCGATTGCTGCCAATCTGCTGCTGATGCCGCCCGTGAGCAGAGGACCGACCAGGCCGGAGGCGATGAGCAGGAGACCGGGAACAATGGGCGGGCTTACGGGGAAAAGAAGAACCGCAGCCGCGAGGGTTGCGCCATGGACAACACATGCCCACGCAATTACTGTCCTGCCATCCTTGGCGGTATCCAGGCTGCGCGCTATGAGGGGCCCGAAGAGATGCGGCGCCGTGATGCAAGCACCCAAAATTCCAGCCAACCAGCCGGGCGCTCCGCTCGTGGTTGCCAGCAGAACTATCGCGACAACTGCTCCGCCATCGGCACTACGCGCCAGGGTGGCAGCGAGGACATAGCGTGCAAGGCCACCCGGAGAGCCCGGCTGGTTCGTCCGACGGTGCTGGTTCTTTCTTGCCAGGCTAACTGACACCTAAGCCTCCAAACCACATTGCCGAATGGCCTCGGCCACTCTTTCCCGCCCCTCGGAGTCCAAGCCGTGGAGGGGCAGCGGCAAAGCCGAGGACGGCACGACGCCTAGGTCCTCAGCCAGGGCTGCGGTGACGCGAAGGCTTCCATAGGTACGGAACAGGGACCAGATCGGTTCCAGATCCGAGGAGGCGGCCGATGCCAGATCGTTTCGACCCGCGACAGCATGATCAACAAGGGTCCTTGCCTGTTGAGGCAACACCCCGGCAATCACCGAGTACCAGACGTTGCATCCAGCCAGCAGTGCCTCGGCGGCCGCCCAGTCTCCACTGATGCCCAGTGACGTCTCCTCCGGCAAACCGGCCTTGAGCTTGGCAACCCTGGCGGCTACTTCACCGGAGGCGGGCGGCGGAATCTTTATGGAAGCAATTCCCGGAATCCTGGCAATCCTGGCGTGCAGGTCATCGCTGAAGGTGAAGCCGGTGGTGCCTGGGTTGTCATAGACAACAATTGGAAGATCGGACTCTCCCGCGACGGTATCGAAGAGCCCGAAAACCTCGGCCTCCGATAGCTTTTGGTAGGACACCGGTGCCAGCAGCAGAGCTGAAGCACCGGCGTTTTGGGCATCAGCGGCAAATACCAGGACGTCCCGCGTGCGAACAGCTCCTATTCCGGCGAGAACAGGCACCCCGCTTGCTGCTTCCACAGCAATTTCGAGGACTGCCCTGCGTTCCTCGCGTGAGAGATAGGCGTAGTTTCCGGTCGAACCGAGAACACCCAGCGAATCTGCTCCGGCCTTCGCAACGCGGTTCACCACCCGGCCAAGTGCCTTCAGGTCGACACTTTCACCGGCCATGGGGGTGAGGGGGAATGCACTGAGGCCGTTGAACACTGGTTCCTACTTTCGTCATGCTGCAGAATCGCAGCGCTTCGTAGTGACGTGGTCCATGCTTCCAAAGGCCTTGGTCCTACACTAGGTCCAAGAACGTATAAGCCTGGAGGTCCAAGTGAGTGAAGCGGAAATACCGATTGAACTGGACAGGAACAGCCCCATGTCGCTCGCGGCACAAGTGGCCAGCAAGCTGCGCACCGCAATCCTCAATGGCATTCTCCAGCCAGAGCACACGCTGCCTGCGACCCGAAGACTCGCAACAGAACTGGGCATTTCACGGGGTGTGGTGGTGCGCGCATTCGAACAACTGGCAGGCGAAGGGTTCCTCGAGAGCAACGGCTCGGGCGGGACCAAGGTGGCCGTTCGTCCCGATATGCAACCCCGCCTCTCCAACGGGAAACAACCCAGCAGGCCCCCTCTCCCGGCTGACGTGATAGACCTGACGCCTGGCCGCCCATCCGGATCACCGTTTCAGGACAGGCAATGGCGTAGCGCCTGGAAGTCGGCCATAGGGGAACAGGGGAACATCCAACTCCCACCAGCCTTGGGGACCATGGCACTCCGGGAAGCAGTGGCTGATCACCTTGCCGTATCACGAGGGCTCGCCGTCGATGCAGAAGACGTCATCATCACCGGTGGCACCAGTGACGCGCTGCATCTCGTCGTCGCCATGCTCCGCAACCGCTCGCCACAGCCGCGCGTCCTGGTAGAGGACCCTGGCTACCCCACAGCACGCCGGGTCATGACGGCGGCCGGCGCACAGCTGGCGACAGTGCCGGTGGATCAAAACGGCCTGGACAGCTCACAGCTGGCCTTGCTGGAGGAAATACCGGATGCAGTCCTGGTGACCCCGAGCCACCAATACCCCTTGGGCGGCAGGATGGCCGTCCAGGAAAGACTGGGGCTGCTTAAATGGGCAGACCAACATGGTGTTCTTGTGCTGGAGGATGACTATGACAGCGAATTCCGCCACAGCAGAATGCCCCTTCCGGCCATGGCATCCCTCCCAAGCGCGGCCGACGTCGTCCTGCTGGGTACGTTCTCCAAGAACCTCAGCCCGTGGCTGCGATGCGGATACTTAGTGGTTCGGGGCAATGCCGGCGAAATGCTGAAAGCCACGAGGGAAGCCTTGGACACGCCCGTGGCCGGGGTGCTGCAATCAGCTATCGCACACTACATTAAAGGCGGCGGGCTTTCCCGGCATATCACGCGTGCCAGGCGCGAATACGCGCATCGACGATCCCTCCTCATCGACCGCCTGAACCCGCGGGATGACTTGGAACTCACCGCACTCGACGGCGGGCTGCATGCGGTCATTCGCTTCAAAAGCCCCGACGCGACAAGCGTGGCCACAAAGGCCTTGGAGTTAGGAGTGCGGGTGGTCCCCTTGGCTGGATACTACGCCGATCGCCCAGCCGAAAACGGTCTGGTCGTTGGCTATGGGGCCGTCTCCGACCTGCAACTTGCCAAGGCCCTGGCTGTTCTCTCGGGCCTGATAGGAGACGGCGCCCAGGGCTTGAGGTCAGACCCCTCCGACTAGCAACTAGAAGCGCATTCCAGTGGGTGGGCATCGGCGCTGTACTCACCGCGGTGCTTGCCGTCCTACGCGAGCAGGAGAAACTCTCCCTTTCGCGCGCCGCACTGCTCCGGCTTGGGATTTGCAGCCAAACGGATTCCAATCGCCTGTGTCATCGGTCTGAAACTCATAAACGCAAAACCAACAGTCCCCCGACACATCCATTCCGTGACGATCAGAAACGCCCAACCCGTGGCACACGCCCCCGACGCGGGCCTTCTATTTCAAGAATCACGACGGCGATCCCGCCTCAGCGCCGCGCTTCTGGACGCTTGAAAAGCATCCCGTACATGGCGCTGCTGAGCCTGGGCCTGATCCGCGTCTCACCCGAATCAGGCCCAGTTACTCACGGCCCCTTCGGCCGGTCCACTTCTGAAACCTCACAACGAGTGGTGTCTCATTCTTTGAGGACTACATGTCCAGGTGGCCGAGGAACTCTCCGGTATATGGGCAAAGGTAGGCGACGGTGTCATTCACACGGACCGTGAAGTCGGTACCCCCAGGGACCTCGAATCGTTCGCCTTCCTTGTAGGTGGTCCACTCCCCCTGACCGGCAGGCTGCTGGACATCCCAGGTACCGCGCACGAGATGCATCCACTCCTTGACGGGGGCTTCGAACTTCCACTCGCCAGGCTCCATCACCCCGACGGTGAAGTTGCCCTGCTCGTTCTTGAATTCGAGGCTGCGTACCTGTCCCTCGAAGTATTCGTTCTGGCCGATCATGACATGCTCCCATTCGCAGTTGTGTTCTTCGGCTCGCTGATTGCGGCCTGCTGAGAATCACACTATTGAAGCCATGCTTCCCATACCATCGCCGGAGCGTACTCTTTGCTGGGTACGTAGTGGCCGCAGTGTACAGAAATGCGACCCGATCGTTGTTAACATAGGGCCATGGCACTTGAATCAAAGTCGTTCACGGTGGCCAGGCTTGCCTCCATTCCAAACATCGGACTGACCATGGCGCACGGAGGCAGCGGAGTTGAACGAGCAGCCGGTATCCCGATCTCCGTCGAGCGGAAGGGGCGATTCCCTGAGCTCCACGGCGGTGAGATAGTGCTTACCAGCGGGCTGCACATCGGTGAGGATTGGACAGCCTGGAAGAATTTCCTGCTGGCAGCGACGGGCGCCGGCGCCTCCGGGCTCATCATTGGCCTCGGCACAGAGGCAGCCTTCGAAAGCCTCCCGGAACAGGTGCAGACCCTGGCAAGCGAACATGACCTGCCACTGCTGACCGGCGACATTGCCGACTTCGGGCGGATTGCGCACACTATCGCCGTTCTCCACTCGGAGGGTCAACGGGAATCGTTCAGGCGACCGCTCGACCTTCAGATGGAGATCACCGCGATCGTGGCCCGCGGCGGTTCGTTCGGAGACCTGCTCGCTGGCTGGCAGCAACGGACCGAGGAGCCGGTAGCCGCGTATGATCGCCTCGGGCAGGTCATGGCCAGAAGCTCGTCCTTCCCAGCGAACCTGCTCGCTCCGCTGGGCAAACGCCTCGCCGGTCAAGAAGCTCCACGACTCGGAGAACAACTTCGCCTGAACGCAACCGAGCTGGCTGCCGATCCCGATGGCACGTCTGCAAGCCCCGAAGGAACGGTCGAAATCTCCCCCTTCGCGGGCAACGACACCGTACGCGGGTTCTGTGTCCGCATTACTACAGGCCATGAGACGGCCGAACTCGCTGCACCGGCGCTGCGTTCCCTCCTTGCCCTCGAATTTGAACGTGTGTGGTTCCTTGACGAGTCAGCGCGCCGCAAACGCGCTGAACGGTTTGCCCGTCTCCTGACGCTTACGGAGCCGGGCAGTGCTCGGACATTCCTCCGCAGTATCGGCATTGATTCGGGTCCGCTGTGGGGCGTAAGCATCGAAGCGCGCAATGAGACACATGCTGAAGTTCTCGTCGACGACCTCGCCGTGGTGCTCGCCGCCCCCTTCGTCCGGCATCGCCACCGGATCGTGGAGTGCCTGGCTACTGTCGATCCCCGGCAGGCATTGGCTGACTACGGCCTTCGCGTCCCCACGGGCATCGGCACGCGGGGGGCTCCTGAGCACTCAGCCCGCAGCATCAGGCAGGCTACCCTGGCGTTGGAGACCAGCCGTCGGGCCGGCACTCCCATCGAATACGTCGACGGGGCCTCGCACGAGTTCCTGATCAACGCCGCCCCATCGGACTACCTGGAATCTTTCTCCAGCGCCGTCCTTGCCCCCATCGAGAAGTCGCGAGGAGGCGAAGCCCTCCTGAACACACTGCATACGTGGCTTCTTGAGCGCCGATCCGTCGAGCCGACGGCGGAACGGATGGGAGTCCACCGACACACTGTGCGGAACCGGATGCAGCGGATCGTCCAGATCACCGGTCACGATCTTGACGGCATCGATGCTCAAACCGAACTGTGGCTCGCCCTGAAAGTCCGAGGCTTCCGCGACACTAGAGACTCACCCATGGGGCCATAACCAACCGGCGAGATTCTCCGTCACGGCCATATTCCGTCGTGACCTTCGGTGCCATGATGGTCGTCACATCCTGCGGACCCACCGCGAAGATCCGGTACTCAAATGAGGAACGACATCATGCCCACCACCGTAGCCACCACAGATTCAGTCCCCCGATCCATACTCCGCCGAGTCGTGATTGCCAGCGGGCTTGGCACCCTGCTGGAGTACTTCGACTACGCCAGCTACAGCTACCTCGCGACCACCATCGCCGTGGTCTTCTTTCCCCCGGAGGACCGGGCAGTTGCGCTCATGAGCACCTTTGCGGTGTTTGCACTTTCGTTCCTTGTTCGCCCACTCGGGGCCTTCGTTTGGGGCAGCCTTGGCGACAAAATCGGACGCAAGAGCATCCTCGCTACGACGATCATCCTCATGTCCGGGGCAACGTTCCTCATTGGCTTCATTCCAAGCTATGCCACCATCGGCGTCGCCGCACCAATCCTTCTTCTCCTGCTTCGAGTGACGCAGAGCTTCTCCGCCTCAGGCGAATACGCCGGCGCTGGCACTTTTGTTGCCGAGTATGCTCCTGTAGCCAAACGGGGCCTGCTCACCAGCGTGGTACCCATAGCCGCTGCCTCAGGGTTCCTGGTAGCTTCCCTCATGGCCACGGTCCTCTACGCCAGCACCTCACCGGAATTCATGCAGGAGTGGGGCTGGAGGATCCCGTTCCTGATCGCCGGCCCTCTCGGTATCGTTGGCCTCTGGCTGCGCATGCGACTGGAAGACACCCCGCAATTCCGCAGGGCGCTGGAACTCGAGAAGAAGCAGCTCAAGACAGCGGCCGACCAACTTCCGGCCACAAACCGCTGGTCAGAAACCCGCAAGAGCCTTCCGTCGATGTTCAAAGCACTGCTCGTTATGTCACTCAATGCCGGCGCCTACTACCTGCTGCTCAGTTACACGCCATCATTCCTGATAGAAGAAGCCGGGATGAGCGAAGCCACAGCGACGCTGGTGGTCACGATCGGACTCGTCGCGCACATCATTTTCATCCCCCTGGCGGCCCGCCTCTCCGACCGGATCGGCCGCAAACGGACCTTGATGATCTCGAGCATCGCCTTCATCGTGTTGAGCTACCCGATCATGACGCTGCTCTCCTTCGGAGGAGTGGTCCTCGCCTCCGCGGTCCTCATCGTGTCACTGATGTTCTTCGCCATGAACGATGCCGTCTTCCCTTCCTTCTTCACCGAGCTGTTCGGCACCCGCTCCCGCTACCTCGGGTTCGCACTGCCCTTCAACGTCGGAGCCATGCTCTTCGGCGGCGTCGCACCACTCATCGGCACCTGGCTGATCGCCACCACCGGCAACCCCAGCTCACCGGCATTCTTCCTGATGGGTATCGGAGTCCTCTCACTGGTTGGACTCCTCATGAGCGCAGAAACCGCAGGCAAACCACTCGCCGACGAGCAAGCTGAAGTAAGCAAGGCGCCGGTCGCCACGGTGTAGCGCCCCAACACCAAACGACTCGACTTCAGAACCAAGCTCAGGGTCGGACAGCATTTCCGGTAATTGCTGTCCGGCCCTCAGTGCAGATGCGAGCAGTAGTTACTCGCCAGGCGAGCCTCCGCATCTAACGAGGCACGACTTCCCGGGTACAGCGGAATCGCTGGTCGTCTGCATAGCATGGGGCTCAACGACTATTGGGGGTAGCAGTGAATTTAAGTCCGGCTTTCGGAATCATCGGGATCCTATACGCGGTCTTCGTTATCGCGGTGGCCGTCTTGGCCGTGTATGCGTTGGTCTTGTCCATCATTTTCTTGCGGCTGAGGATCGCAGAGTTGAAGAGGGCTGCAGGGACCGAGGACAGCTGACTCCCCTGCGAAACGGCAAGAACGCAGCGGCGCCTGGTTAGGACCTGGTAGCGGTCGACCAAGTCGCACAGCACGGCAGAGGTTAGGGAACGGGATGCGCTGGCCTCACCGAAACTGCTCACGCTTCCGAATTCGGGGCCTTGGTCTTCCGGGGTTGGAGTCCAGAGCCTATGAACTGACCCAGACCGATTTCAACCATCGACGTAAGGCGCACGCAATGCACCCGCTGTTCATTTAGCGGTCACTTTCAAGTAGCCCATAAGTACCTAGTTGTAATGATCGGTGACGAAAACCTGGGATTGGAGTTCGTGTGATGGTGATTCCGGCCCGAAGCAATGCGGATCTGCAGCAGTACTCTGCCTTATCGGCCTGCCGCTCGGGTCGAGCGAACCGTTTATGACGTCTCACTGAACCCGATTTTGCCCTTCGACACATTCGGGCATCACACCCAGCCGTCGTTGATCCGCGAGTGTCCGGTTCAGCTAATTTCTCCGTTGACAAGAAAAGAAGATTCCGAAATATTCAGGACAAGGGAAAGTCAGCAGTGGATTTGAATTACTTGTCATGAGATTGACAGAAACGTCTTTGCGACGCCGGAAAAGCAAACTCTCAATGACAACCCGATTGCCGGAAATTATGAAATTTCGTCCACCGTCTCGTTGACCTAAGTCCCTTCGCCGTAAGTTCAGGAGGCGTATCAGCCAATCCAAGGACTAGAGGCACCGTGGATGCCGATGCCCTACGCTGCACCGGCCGCCGCAGCCAAAGAACTGCACAAACGTGTTGAGAACTTGAGAATTTATGTGACTGAAATGAGTACCACGCAGCATTTCACCACGACTGACACAGGGCCGATTGTGCATCTAATACCTCGAAGCAATTGAAGTCTCGACCAATACATCATTCCGGTCCCACGGCATACTTGCATCGACAGCAGTGAGGATCGTGGCACACTTTCCACCGGGAGCCGGTTTTGCGGCACTCATATCCATCGGGTACGTTGTGGTTACTTTGTCGAATGGGGGCGACATTTGTTGCCCCACAGAACTGTTTCAAGGCACACAGTGGGGGCTATGCGTGACCAGTAACGTCATTAAAATCAGTAACCTAAGCAAGAGATACGGCACTTTGCAGGCCGTTCAGGATTTGTCCCTGCAAGTGGAGCGCGCATCCATCTTTGCCTTTCTGGGAACCAACGGTGCCGGCAAGTCCACCACCATCGGCTGCATCACCACCACTCTCGGATTCGACAGCGGAACCATTCAAGTCGCCGGCCATATCGTGGGCAAGGAAGACGATGAGATTCGACGCAAGATTGGCGTCGTTTTCCAACAGTCGCTGCTGGACCCGACACTGTCGGTCAGGCAAAACCTCGACATACGAGCAGGTTTTTATGGGCTCACGAGGTCCGAGCGGACCCAGCGCATCAGTGAACTCGCCCAGCTCATAGGTCTCGAATCTTTCCTCGAGAAGCCCTTCTACGGGCGGCTCTCCGGTGGCCAGAAGCGCCGGGCGGACATCGCGCGGGCTCTTATCCATCGACCCGAGATTCTTTTCCTTGATGAGCCGACCGCCGGCTTGGACCCGCAGAGCCGGGAACAAGTCTGGCAAACCATTCACAAACTTCGCGACGACGACGGCCTGACCGTTTTCCTCACGACCCACTACATGGAAGAGACCGAGGTGGCTGACCAGGTCTCCATCATCGACTCCGGAAAATTGGTCGCCCAGGGAACGCCTGCGCAATTGCGTGAACAGCACAGCAACAGCATCCTCACCGTCACCACAGACGATCATGAATTCCTCGCGGAGTACTGCAGGACCGCCGACCTGAGCTGGACACTCGACAATGACGTTTATCGCGTTGAGGTAGATGACTCGAAGCAGGCCCGGCACCTGCTCATTGTGGGCGCAGAACGCGTCCACGACTTCGAGTTCCGGCACGGACGCATGGACGACGTCTTCCTTGCACTGACATCCAAGAGGAGCGAACCGTGAACAGCATCATGATTCTCAGCGGCCGTAACCTGATGATCTTCTTCCGCGACAGGGCCGGGGTATTTTTCTCCCTGCTCTCGGCGCTGATTCTCATCGCCCTTTACGCCCTGTTCCTCGGCAACCTGCAAGTGGATAACCTGCAGACAAGATTCCCTGACGCAAGCAGCTCGGAAATCAGCGCTTTCGTCAACGCCTGGGTTTTTGCTGGCATTACGATGATCACCACCCTGACCACCGGACTTGCCGCCCTCAACGTATTTGTTGACGATGCGTCGACCGGGCGTTTCCGTGACTTCCTCGTCTCCCCTATCAGGCGGACGAACATGATTCTCGGATACTTGATCGCGAGCTTCGTCATCTCCGTCATCATGACAGCGGTGGTTATCCTGGTAGGCCAGCTCTACATCCTCTTCCGCGGGGAACCCTTGATGACCTGGGCCCAGCTTGGACAATGCGCCGCCGTCGTCCTGGTTTCATCTGCGGCGTTTGCCGCGCTGTCCAGCTTCGTGGTCACTTTCATCAAGTCCAGCACCGCCTTCTCAGCTCTGAGCACCATCGTTGGAACCATCATCGGCTTCCTTGCCGGCGCTTACATCCCGGCCGGCACCCTGCCCTCCGGTGTGGTCAATGTCCTGAACGCACTTCCTTTCGCGCAATCAGCCATGTTGATCCGCCAGCCTTACACGTCACAGGCACTTGAAGCGCTGACAAATAACCAAGACCAGGCCGTCGACGCAGTGCAGACGTTCTACGGCATCACAGCATCAGTCGGCGATCTCGCGGTGACGAACACACTGGCGATCTCCGTGCTCCTTGGAATGGTTGTCGTCTTCATCGCACTGGGCTCCTGGCGAATCGGTCGGCGCATACGATGACCGGCAACGAGGACCTGTGGGGAGGCCTCGAGTCCACCGTCGCTATGTTCCCGGGCCAAGGCAGCCAGCGTCCGGGAATGGGCAAGGCCCTGACAAAGAATTTCCAGGTGGCCGACGACGTCTTTGATGAATGTTCCGATGCGCTCGGCATTGATGTCCGTGAACTTACCTGGGATTCAGCCCCGGAGCAACTGGGGAAAACCGAAAACACGCAAGTGGCGCTCGTCGCGGCCAGCATCGCTGCGTGGAGGGTGTGGACCCAGGTGGGCGGCAACCTGGCCCACGCAGTAGCCGGACACAGCATCGGGGCGCTGTCAGCGGCCATTGCAGGCGGATACATACCGTTGGCAGATGGCATCAAACTTGCCAGGCGCCGAGGTCATTTGATGGCCTCGGCCCCTGGACGAGGGTCGATGTTGGCCGTGGCTGTCCGGGGAGAGGAACAACGAGATGGACTCATCGCCTCGGCAGCAACGTTCGGTCTCGACGTAGCCGCAGTCAACGGCGAACGCCAGATCGTTCTCTCCGGGCCCATCAACGACATTGAGGACGCGCGGAAACACTTCGGCGCTAAATCAACCCAGCTCAACGTCAGCCACGGATTCCATTCCCGGCTGATGGACCCTGTGATGGGCGAATGGCAGGAGTTGCTGCTCCACGCGCCGTTCCGCGACGGGGACGTACCACTGCTGGGCTGCACCTCACCCCGGCGCCTGGAAACCGCGATGGAGGTCTCCAACGAGCTCTATTTCGGCATCCGACAACCGGTGCGATGGGACCAGGTCCTTCAAAGCGCGGACAGTTTCGGGACCTGGGTCTACTTGGGAACAGCAAAATCACTTTCCCGTCTCAGACGGAATCAAACTCAAACAGTTCAGATCGTGGAGGACACGTATGTTGGACGTCGAACCTAGCCCTATCACCTTGGTTGTGGGCGCATCCCGGGGCATCGGCAAAGCCTGCGCACTGGAACTTGCCAGGAACGGTCATGACATTGTGATCTTCTACCGGCAGGACGACGAGGGCGCTGCTGGAACAGTTGAAGCGATACGGGAACTGGGACGCAGGGCCTTGGCGGTCCGCGTCGACGTTTCCGTTGAAGCCGACGTCCGCGCAGCCTTCCGTACGGTTCTCAAAGACTTCGGACGAATCGGCTCCGTTGTTTACAGTTCCGGAATCACCGCTGACGGGCTCCTGGCAACAATGTCCCTGAACAACTGGGAGCGCGTCATCAGCACCAACCTGACCGGCGCGTTCCTGGTCTGTCGCGAAAGTGTCAAGGCGTTACGTAAAACAGGCGGCTCGATCGTGCTCATCAGCTCCACCTCGGGTATCAGCGGCCAGCCCGGCCAAGCGAACTACAGCGCGACCAAGGGCGGAATCAACGCCCTGACCCAATCCATGGCCAAGGAAATGGCGTCCTTCGGCATCAGGGTAAACGCTGTGGCACCCGGTTTTACGAACACCGACATGCTCAAACAGATGGATGCCAGAGCACGTCGCGAATATACCCAGCACATCCCGCTGCAACGAATCGGTGAACCCCACGAGATAGCTGCAGCTGTGGCATTCCTCGTAGGACACCAAAGCTCATACATCACCGGTCATGTCCTCGCCGTCGACGGCGGCCTGACTTCCTGAAGGAGAACTCCCAATGAACGACTTTTATGAAGCCTCCCTGTCCGCCGGGCGGAAGAGGACCGAACTCAACGCCCGCCTGAAAAACCTGCTGTCCGAAGGATTGGAGTTGCCCATCACCGGTGACCAGATCGAGGACGACCAGCCTCTCTTTGGGCGCGGACTCGAACTCGACAGCCTCGACACCCTTGAAATCGTGAGCTTGGTTGAAGAGGAGTTCGGCGTCTACATTACCGACGAGGACCGGACAGTTTTCGGGTCAATCAACAAGATTGCCGATTTCATCGCTGCCAACAGCGACGACGATTAGGGGCCGGCGCAATGTCCATCGCCCTCAAGGCCAGCGACATCCTGGCCCGGCTCCCACACCGTCACCCCATGGTCCTCCTGGACAGGGTTGAAGACCTCAACTACGGCAAATCCGCGACCGGAATCAAGAACATCACGATCTCGGACCCCGTCTTCCAAGGCCACTTCCCCAACAACCCCGTGTACCCTGGCGTCTACATGATTGAAGCCTCGGCACAGCTGTGCGGGCTCCTGTTGGGCTCCCCTACAGGTGAAGACGGCCCCGTCCTTGGGTACCTGGCGTCAGTGCGCAAATTCAAGTTCATCACCCCGGTCTACCCTGGCGATGTGCTGAGCATCCAAGCACGCGCGGGCGTAAGCCACGCCAATCTTGCGGACTTCAGCGTCGACATCAAAGTCAGCGGCAAGATCGTGGCCTCCGGGTCCGTGGCGCTTGCACGCATAGACCCGGACCCATCAACATGAAACCGGCAGTAAGGCTCTACGACCCGGAACTGGACGCGGCACGTGTCGCGGAGCTCTACAACCGAAACAACTACGGCACGATCCAGAGCGGCTCACCTCTTACTGGCAACGACGTTAACGCAGTGTTGAAAGAACGCGGCGCAGTACTGTTCATGGTGGGGGAAGACCGCGGGAACATTGTTGGCACCATAGGCTACCTGAAGGTCTCGGGCCGACGGGTCGCCGGCGACGGAGAACTCTTTTCCGGCATGTTCCTCATCGAGCCGGGCTACCGGATGGGCTTCCTGGCCGGTGACCTGTTCATGCAGTCCTTCATCAAGCTGGTCGAACAGGGTGTCCGGGCTCTGCGCCTTGAAGTTGATCCAGCCAACCAAAAGGCTTTCCCGCTCTACGGACGGGTTGGCTTCAGGACGGCAGGCATCATCAGGCCTGATGAGGACGGCTACATCGAACTCATCAGCTTCCTCCCCGGCGTCGTATCGGATCTGCTTCAAACGCCCTTTGCCGGCGCCTCCCCAGAGGACATGTTTTCGAAGTACTCCTGGCGAAGCATGGGCTCAGCCCGCGGCAAAGACCTCATGGACGGCGTCTCCGTCCAGGACGGCACCCCGCTGCTGACCTACACCTTCCCCGTGAAGAATGACGTCGTTGAAGTCCAGGTCAACATGTCAACAGGTGCAGTCATCCAGGCCCGCCACAACGGCCAACTCTTCGACTGGCCGGAATCCCCTCAACGTGCTGCTCCGAACGGCAACCACGGGCCTTCAATCGGCTCCCGCCGGCTTGGCGCTTTCACTATCTCCCTGGACGCGGCAGGGACGTTGACGATTGAGCATCCTCGGCACCCGGGTCCGGTATTGACCGATCATTTCCCCGTAGGAGCCGACGGTGCACCTTTCTGGCGCCGTCCCGCCGCGCTGAACGTCACGTGCCAGGATCTTCCCGACGGATGGACGACCCGGCGGGGACCGATTACCCGCGAAATCCGTGTTCATAGCAGCAAAGTCAGCATCGCAGTGAGCCACCAAAGAAATCAAAAGGTGACGGCGTTCCCCTGGGTGAATCTACGTTCAGGGGAATTCCACCTCAACACGAAAAACCGCCAGCGCCCCTTAGGCGGTCCAATCGTCCGCGGTATCTGGCCGCCGGACAGGACCGACTTTGAAGCCGCCGAAAGTGCCTTCGATGATCAAAGCAACGGCGCTTCCGCCCTTTGGACCGATACTGCGCTGGGGCTCGCATTGGCTGCTACCTGGAACTCGGATGGGAAGCTCCGGGTCGAAGGCTCCCATCTTCCGGCGGCGTCCTCCGAGAACGGCTCCATCCTGTATGACGTGGGCCTCTTCGACGGCGCAGATGCTTTGCCCGTTCCCGAAAACCCGGAAATCCTTCCTTCATTAACACCGGTGTTTCACCCCTTATCCTCCGGAACCCAGGGGGATTGGAAGCCCATCCAGTGGGTGGCGGCGGAAAGGTCGCGTGTCGATGTGCTTGAGGCCGTAGGGAGCAACGGGTTTTTGCTCGTCGCTCCCGACCGGGGCATCGTTTCGTGGAAGTCAGGCCAAACTCAGGTCCTCGCGTCGCCGTTCCCGAAAACACGGACACTTGGGCCCCTGACGGCATGGCAATCCGGTCTTTGGGTCTCGGACCAGGGAGGGCGAGAAGACCCGGAGCAAGGCATCGAGTGGGGCAGCGATGGTTGCACATCCCACCTCGCTGACAGCCCATCAGATCGACCCCGCTGGGAAATCCAGCAGCGCGACAGCGATCTGACAGCGCTCCGCATCGTCGTTGACGGCGCCAACGGGTCTGAACAGGTCACGCACCTCACGCCGAACGCCCAAATGCAGGCCCGAAACCGGGCGCCGATCCTTTTTCAGACGGATACCAATACCGACCTGTGGTGGGCAGCAGCCCGGGACCGGACTCCGTGGCGGGCCTCAGTGCGGAGAGCGGCCATAGGTCTGGGCGGGACCACCTGGTTGGTCATCGAAAACGACGAAGGCAGCCATCCCGAAATTTTGATCAGGTCCTCCGGTGAGTACCTCCTGCTGTCCCTCCTCGCCAGAGCCGGGGACACCAACACGACATCATGGCTCCTTTCCGCTCAGGAACTAGGGAGCCCCAGCACAACCATCAAGGAGAATCCGTCATGACAGCTACGACTGACTACGAGGCAATTCGTTCCACCGCCGCCGTTTACCCCACCGGTGAACTGGTTCTCGAAATCGCCGGCGAGCAGCGGGAGGAACTCGTTTCCTTCCTGCTAGCCAAACGCACCGAATTCGCCCAACCCGGAAGCGTCGTTGAATCACTGGTGCTCAGGGAAGATGCTTCCGTTGCAGGCCACGTCGCGGCCTATATCGAAGAGGAACGCGTCCTTCTGATTGCAGAACAGCCCATCGACGTCGACATCACCACCATCGCGAAGCAACGCGGCCTGGAGTCCGTCCGCGTCACCGACCTGTCCGCGTCCACAGCCGTCGTAGCTGTGGAAGGACCCGTGGCCTGGAAAGTTGTCCAAGACTTCGCCGACGAAGAAATCGCAGGCGTCCTCTTGGGCGAAAGCTGCACTGCGACGTTGCCGGTATCAGAGCAGCCGGCGACCATTATCCGTACCGGCACCACCGCCGAGTACGGCTACCTGATTCTCGCTCCGGACACCGACCGTGACGCGCTGCTGAAGTTCATTTCAACGATCGCCACGGAATTAGGCGGCCAACGAGTCGGCCCCGAGGCACTACAGCGCGCTCAGGCCGAAGTCAGCCACCCCCTCTACCCTGAACAATTCAGTGGCCTGACCGTCCGGGAAGCTGCTGCCCTCTGGATGCTCTCAGCGGACCGTGATGACGACTTCCTCGGCAGCGACCAGCTTGAGAAGGAAAAAGCCGCGCGTTCACTAGTCGCCGTCACTGCCACCACGTCATCGATCCCGGCGGCAGGAACCAGCATTACCGCAGGGGAAACCGAAATCGGCCGGATCCACCATACGCTTCCCTCCGCTGGGCAGCCACAAGGGTTCGCCCTGGCCCTCTTGGATGCCCCCTTCAACGTGCCGGGTCTGGAACTGCAAGCAGGCGGCGTGACCTTGACGACGATTTCGCGCCCCTCAGTTGATCCGGTCTCCTGGACCGAACCGATCGGTTAAGCCATGAAAATAGTTGTCACCGGTTTCGGCCTCAGAGCAGCAGTGGGCCCGGACGCAGAACAAAGCTGGGAATCCATATCCAACGGAAAATCGGGGATCGTTCGAACGACCGTAGTTCCTACCGACGGTCTGGTTAGTTCAATGGGTGGCCAAGTCGAGTCGGAAGTGGAAACGGGGCCCCCGTCGTCCCGGACCACTTACGTTGATCGCTGCCACAGGCTGGCTTCAGCCGCCGCGACCGAAGCTTTGACCCATGCCCGGGTCGACCAGGCCCCCGTTGACCGGACCAGAATCGCGTTGTCATTGGGAACATCGTTGGGTGGGGCCCGCAGTGGAGAAGAATTCCATCGCCAGTGGATACAGGACGGATTGCGTAAAGCCAACACCGGTCTGCTGCGGCAATACCCACTCCATAGCGTCGCGGACTACCTTGCCTCTGAGTTCCAGCTGTTCGGACCCCGGAGTGTCCAATCCAACGCCTGCGCGGCCGGCGCTGTCGCCATCGCCTACGGGATCGAACTCCTCGAATCCGACGCCGCTGACATGGTCCTTGCCGGCGGCGTTGACCCGCTCGCGCTGTTGTCCTTCGGTGGTTTCTCCAGCCTGAAGGCACTGGATCCCCTGCATTGCGCACCGTACACTCGGAGTTCGGGACTCAACCTGGGTGAAGGAGCTGGTTTCCTTGTTCTGGAAAGTGAAGCTTCGGCTGTCGGCCGGGGAGCTGCGATCTACGCTGAAATCGCAGGGTACGGGCTCAGCGCCGACGCTTACCACGCTACAGCGCCGGACCCCATGGGCCGAGGAGCGTTACGGGCCATGCACGCGGCACTGCGGATGTCCGGGAACACTGTCGACGACGTCGACTACGTTAACGGCCACGGAACCGGAACGGCCGCTAATGACAGCGTCGAAGCCAAAGCCATAGACAACCTGCGAGAGGGCGCCGCTCCCCCGGCAAGTTCAACGAAGTCCATGATCGGACACACCCTTGGTGCCGCCGGAGCCATCGAAGCGGTGACATCAGTGCTTGCCATCCAAAACCAGGAGATGCCTCCAACGGTCACACCCGACGGCCTGCGCTCACCCACAGGCCTGGACATCGTTGCAGAAACAGCCAAGAAGGCGCGGCTGAAAACCGTGCTTTCAAACTCGTTTGCCTTCGGCGGCAACAACGCTTCGCTGGCCATCAGGGAATACAGCGCTGACCCTTTAGCCCAAGCACCAAAGAGCGTACGACCGGTGGTCATCACCGGCATCGGCGCACTTGCCGGTGATGCCGTCACCACTGAGGACGTAAAGGCCGCCCTTTTCGAGG
This sequence comes from Paenarthrobacter sp. TA1.8, assembly GCF_048595705.1. Lineage (NCBI taxonomy): Bacteria > Bacillati > Actinomycetota > Actinomycetes > Micrococcales > Micrococcaceae > Paenarthrobacter > Paenarthrobacter sp. TA1.8. The sequence continues at coordinate 1,012,963 of NZ_CP184287.1, read as the reverse complement.
GCCGGCCCGTCTACGGTGACGGGACTGTCGAGGTCGAGGGATTCGGATCCTTCCCCTTTGGCGACATTCCGGTCGACAAGCTCAAAAAAGGGATCGACCCAAAGTACCTGCGTCACATGGACACCTTGGGACGCAGGTCGGCGCTGGCTGTCAGCCAACTCCTGAAACAACGGGGCCTCTCACGAACGGAGGCAACCAGCACCGGGCTGTTGTTCGCCACCGGCACCGGACCGATCTCCACCGTTGAGGCGTTCGAACGTGAGCTCCTGACTACGGGCAGCGGCAACGCCCTGCTGTTCCCGAACACGGTCATGAACGCCGCGCCCGGGCACGTCGCGTTATTGAACAAGCTGCAAGGACCCACCGCGACCATATGTGCCGGCAACACGGGGGCCATCACTGCGCTCCATTTCGCCCAGAACCTCATCTCGAACGGGGTCGTGGACCGGATGATCGTCTTGGCGGCGGACGAAGCACCGCACGCGATGCTCGCCGCCTACGCGCCGATTCCGGGCTACTTGGCACGTTCGGTCTGCCTCCCCTACACGAACTCGGGCCGGGTCATCTCGGGTGCCGCCGTGGCCATCCTGTTGGAAAGCGAAGACAGCGTCGATCCCGGGAGGGTTCTTGGCCGCATCGAGAACTTTGGCATGACCGGTGACGGCAGTGGCCCCAGCCGTCTGCGCCAAGGGTCAGGGGCTTGGGCGCGGTCCTTCCGGCTGGCCCTCGACGGCCATTCACCGGAAACCGTTGATGCTGTCGTTGCTGCCGCTTGCGGGCGGGAAGCCGTGGATACCTTGGAGATCGAGGCATTGGCGGCAACTGGCCTGAGCGGGCGACCTATTTCGACGCCCAAGGCAATCTTCGGTGATGCGGGCGCCTCAGGTGGTCTGTTGGGTGTCGCACAAGCAGTGTGGATGAGCCAGGAAAAGTTCATCCCAGGCAACGCCGGAGTCGTCGCGTCCGGCCCTGCAGGACTCGTACCAGGCAGCGGCAAGGCCGGAGAGGTCTACCGGACCCTGGTATCCACGTGTGAGGCCGGAGGCAGTTTCCAGTCCGTCACCATCGCGACGTAACAGGATGGTGGATGTATGGATTCATTCGACAGGCCCAGCACCTACTGACGACTTTGGGCGGTATAGGTCCCGGTCCGGTGCCCGCTTTCTCGCGGAAGCGGCGAAGTCGACCCGATGCCCGGATGACCTGTCCCGACCCTGCCACGTCATCCGGGCAGAGGACGGCAGGTGGTTTTGCGGAAGCTGTTTGTCAGGCTGGTCGGTTTCACACACGCAGAATATTCTTGTCGCAGCACGGGCAAGAAGTTGGGTCGGTGTGGACATTGAGACACCAAAGAGACGGGACGCCGCCTTCAGATGGCTGGGGCGCGTCACGGGTGTGCCCAGTGTTGGCATCGAGCAATGGACCCAAGGTGAAGCCTTATGGAAAGCGATGGGCAACGCGGCACGGCGCCCAAAAACGGGTGAACTCCGACTCAGCCCACAGTGGCACTACGGCTGGCAGAGCTCTGCGGACGGGGATTGGTACGTCCACACAGCCGCCAGCCGGGATGCCGTCTGGAGCCTGGCGTCACAGAACATCGAACCACTGACACTGCACTCGTGGAGCCCCTGTCGGATTTGAACCGACGACCCCCGCTTTACACAACGGGGTATCCCGGACGTACCCGGGGCCCTGAAGTGGGTCCTGACCAGCGATATTGCAGCTTCGGAGGCTTGGGCGGCCTTCACGGAGGACTGCGAGAAGGGCTACCAAGGAAACTTCTGCAGTTGCCGTCTTCGCGGATGCTGTCGCTGAAATCGATGCCCGTTTCGCCGCCGTTCTGAACTCCGGCCCAGCAATACGAGACGAAACCGTCCCCTGGTGGCGCCGACGGCTGCCCGTCAGCGGGGGCACGAGTTTGCCGCAGATGCCCGGCGGCACTTCTCCGTGACGCTTTCTCCCGTCGAAGCCTAGAAGCGGGAGCTGTCCCGAGCACGGCAGGATTGCTCCGTGATGACCCAGACGATCGAGGCGATGCGACCCCTCCGGGCCTTGGCGGAGCCTTTCGTTGTATCTGGCCGCCTGGATCCCCAACTGCAGGCCCAACTCGATGAGGGTCTGACCTGTCGGGACGGGTGCCTGCTCTTGGTCTCTCAACTACACAACATCCGGCGCCAAAACGCGGACGCCTTCGGCGGCTGGTCGGGCGGTCTTGGTTCATGTGACCGCTGAAAACACCCTTGAAGTAGGCTCCGGCGGTCGGAAAAACTCCCTATGGTCGAAACGTCGTAGTCCTCGGCGAAGAACTTCACAAACGCCTGGTCGCCGTCACGGGCAAGGTTTCCTTGGAGTGGCTCGTAACTGCCGAACCGCTTCGGCAGCGCCTCCGGCAAGTACTGCCGGGCGAGGTCCAGATAGCGCTGCGGGAAGTCGTCCCGGACTTCGTCCATGAGGTGATACCACCGGGCTGCTCCGTTGCCGCCCTTGGCGAGGCGTCTGGCGAACCGGACAGCGTGCGGGATAGACACCGGATCGGTGCCTTCAACCAAGACCCTGTACATGACGCCGGCACCGAGGACGGCGGCGGTCACCTCATGCGGAACATCTTCCGGCTCGACCAGGTACGGGCCTTCCAGAGTGAAGCAATATGTGGCTTTCTTACCGCGGAGGATGTGCCAGTTCTGCGGGCCATCACCGCTTTCGCCGGTGCTTTCCTACGACCGCAACCCCGAAGCATCCATGAGGGCAGCCAAGGCTTCGGCGTCGAAGGCTTCGGGCAGGTACACGGCAAGGTCATACGACATGATCCACAGGCTAGAGGCCGTCACTCCCCCTGCAAGACGCCTTGAGGTGACCCCCTAGTAGTTGCTTCGTCAATCCGGTCCTGCGAGCCCAGCGATTAGTCACTTGACTTGACGAACCTGCGACCCATTGTTTGACTGCGTTCTGGGGGAACGGTTAGGCCATATCCCCCGTGCAAGTCATTCAATTCCGGGGGAAATTTGAAAAAGCTCAAACTGGTGTTTGCCACAGCGGCAGCAGCAGCGCTGTGTTTCACATCTGTACCGGTGGCCTCGGCAGCCGAATCAACGATCGTGTCTCGCGAATCTCAGGCAGATGCGACACTCAGCAACTACTGGAGCAGTACGTCGCCCGCCACAGCAGAACAAGCAGCCAACCGCAAGGCTTTGCCGCTGGATGTAAAGGAAGCACTGGCAGCCGTCGCTCGAGACGTGCCTCTGACCGCAGAGCAGTCGACTACGCTCGCGGGCGCCGGATTGGCCGAACTGGATCCTAAGAACACAACCTGGAAGTTCTCCGAAGCCAAAACAGTGCCGGTACCGGTAAGCAAGTCATCGGTAGCTGAACCTAACGCGCTCAACTTAGCGGCCGCCCAGTGCTGGATCACCACGGCAGAGGTTCAGAAGTGGAGCTTTGCCACCCAATCCTTTGGCTGGAAGCGACAGGTCGACTGGTGCGCAGATGGTTCGCGCGTAACGAGCCGCCACAGGGACTTTCCTTCCGTCGGATACACGGACTTTACGTTTCACTACCGAGGAGCGGACGACATTCAGGCCAACGACGTGGGAGGCTGGCAAGTAGCGTCATACCAGGCAGCGACTTTCGAACAGTGCCCGACACATCTTGGCTGCGTCAGCACATACAGGCCGTGGATCGAGTTCCAGCTATACGGAAACAACACAGCGACGCATACTAAAGGCGTCTGATACTGCCACTGCGCAGGACTAAGGAGAGAAAAAGATGAGCAAACGAGCGCTAGTCATAGCCTTTGCAGGCACAGCTTTTCTTGTATTCGCACCGCCCTACATTCTCGGAGCATTCGGGTCAGTTCCAAACGGCACCGAAACGCTTATATTGGTCGCCTTGCTTTGGGCAACCACGGTAGCCGTTTCCCGCGTACGTTCGGTGCGTTCCAAACAACATCCGACAGCGGGCTGACAGCTAGCCCTACTAGCGACTTTCAGGGCCGAGTACCGTCCGGCCACGTACAGACATGTCCTCCAGTGCCTAGCTTGTCGACGAAGTCTTTGCGCCATTACAGCGTGAACCACGCGTCAGCTACTCAGGGCACCAGGTTCCTCCGCCGCATTCGCGGCGGCAACAATTGAACATCAGCGGCTCATCCGTGCTTGCCAAAGGGCGACAGCAGTTCCGCATCTCGTTTGAACGGTTATAACCTAAGTTAGGTTTTTCCGGCTTTGGTTATTTGACAACGCAACCTAGGTTATGGATGAACGAAATGGAACCGGACCTGATTCGCTCTGGGCGCCTACCGCGAAGGGGACATCCAGCCGATCGTGGAGCGCTTTGCGGAATCCGCTGTCCGCGCCGTCGACAACGGCCGGCAACTGGCGGCAGACATCAAGACGGTAGAAGCAAGCTACCGCGAACGCCTGGCCAGCGGCCCCTCGTCCGTCCGCAAAGTCCTGGACCTGATACCACGGGAGCCGGCACTGACCGCTGACATGGTCGCAGAACACACCGGGGCATCCCTGGCCACCGCATACCGCGCCGTGGAACGGCTGGAGGAAGCACGCGTCCTGGCATCCGCCGGCAAAATCCGCGGCACCCGGGTGTGGGTGGCTCCAGACATCATCGCAGCCCTGGATGCCTTCGCCGACCGGGCAGGACGCCGGAACAGGCACCGCTGAGGCCGGAAACGCTCGATATTTTCAGGCTGCCCGTGGCCTTCACAGCATGCCGAAGCAAGTGTGTCCGTCCTGCCTGGCCGACGAACCGAACACTTAGGCGTCGGGCTTCTGGTTCGCCGTTACCTTGGCATGGAGCTGCAGGCACGAAAAACCCCTCCACCCCGGAAAAATCCAGGATGGAGGGGTTCGTGGAGCCCCCTGTCGGATTCGAACCGACGACCCCCGCTTTACAAGAGCGGTGCTCTGGCCAACTGAGCTAAGGAGGCGCGCTCCGGTTACCCGAAGCAAAGCGCAAAAGAGCGCTAGATAAGGTTAGCCCAGACCATCCCCGTCAACGAAATTCACCGCTCAACACCGCTACAAAGCAACAGCGGCCGGCCTCCCGCAAGGGTGACCAGCCGCCGTCGTGATTTTTCAAAAGGGGTTAGCCCTTGGCGCCAATTGCTGTCTGGATCTCGGCGTTGAGGTCGGACCTGCCGTCCCACTGCTTGCCATCGATGAACACGGTGGGCGTACCGGTGACGCCGATTGCTGCAGCTTCCTGCGTGGCAACCTTCACCCACGGACGGAACTGCTTGCTGTCGATGCAGGAGTCGATGTTTGCCGCACCAATTTCGGTGGCCATTTTTTTGAGGTCGTTGTCGGAGATGCCTGCTCCGCCTTCAGCCGGCTGGCGTTCGAAGAGCAGGTTGAAAAATTCCGCGTACTTCTCCGGGGAAGAGTTGACTACGCAGGCAGCAGCGTTGGCTGCGCGTGACGAGTAGTTGGTGGTGGACTGGCGGTCCAGGAAGCCGAGGGCGCGGTACTCGACGGAAATCTTGCCTTCGTTGCGAAGGTTCGTGAGTGACTCGCCGTAAGCGGTCTCGAACTGCTTGCAGACCGGGCAGATGAAGTCGATGTAGGCAACAACCTTGACGGGCTTGCCGGCCTCGGCCTCGCCACCCGGTACGGTCACCGTAGCCGGCTTGGTAGCAAGAGGAGCCGGCACATCTGCCACGTTGACGGACGCGGGTTCGGACTTCACAACTTCCGTGTTGGCAAGCAGCGTGATTCCGCCATGAACGTTGCCGTTGGCCGGTGTTGGCCCCTGGTCAGCCACGGGTGCGTTGTTCTGAGCGTTACCGATAACAACAAAAGCAACCAAAGCGATGATGACCACCACGGCCACCACGATGCCCCAGCCGACAAGGAGCTTGTTGCGCTTCTCCTTCTTCAGCTGTTCTTCGCGGATTGCACGCGCTTTCTCCCGCGCCTGGGCGGTCTTTTCGGCCTTGGACAGGCGTGGTTCGTTTGCGGGGCTCATCAGTTCCTCGGGGTATTCGACGTCAAGTGCATAGCTAGGGCAACGGGGTCAGTTTACGGGAGCAAACTTGAGCTTTGCCCCACACCTCGCGGCCCGGTAGTTGAACGATCAACTGCCGTGGAAGATTCCGCTAGTAGGCTGGGAGTTGAGTCACAGCAACCCCAGGGAGCGTTAATGCAGGATTTGGCAAGCGAAAAACTCGCTAACGAACAAAGCGCCAAGGCTTCTCCAACCAAGAAGCCCACGGCGAGCACGTTCGATTTCATGGTGGTTTCCAACCGGCTGCCCGTGGACCGGTGCAGCAGCGACGGTAACGACGACGGCGGAGATGGCTGGCGTCGTTCGCCCGGCGGCCTGGTCACAGCTCTCGCCCCGATGATGACAAAGTCCGACGGCGCGTGGGTGGGTTGGCATGGCGCCCCGGATGAGACTGTGCGTCCGTTCAGCCACGAAGGCATGGACCTGGTTCCGGTTCAGCTCAGCAGCCACGAAGTGGAGCTGTACTACGAAGGTTTCTCCAACGCGACCATTTGGCCGCTTTACCACGATGTCATCGCACCGCCCGAGTTCCACCGTACGTGGTGGGATTCCTACCGCCAGGTCAACAAGAAATTCGCCGACGCCATCATTCGCCACGCGGCCGATCGCGCCACCGTGTGGGTCCAGGACTACCAGCTCCAACTGGTTCCGCGAATGCTTCGCGAGGCCCGGCCGGACCTGAAGATCGGCTTCTTCAACCACATCCCCTTCCCTCCCCCGGAGATTTTCGCTCAGCTCCCGTGGCGCCGGGAAATCATCGACGGATTGCTGGGCGCTGACCTTCTGGGCTTCCAGCGCCCCAGCGACGCAGGCAATTTCATGCGCTCTGCACGCCGGTTCCTGGGTGCCAGCGTCAAGCAGCAGCAGGTTCATGTGAAGGGCCCGGATGGCGAAGTCACCCACATTGCCCGTGCGCAGGCCTTCCCCATCTCCATCGACGTTGACCAGATCCGCGAGCTCGCGGCCAGACCGGACATCATCGAGCGGGCGAAGCAGATCCGTAAGGACCTGGGCGATCCCAAGACCATTCTGTTGGGTGTTGACCGACTGGATTACACCAAGGGAATCGGCCACCGTCTGAAGGCTTTCGAGGAACTCCTCCGCGAAGGCAGCATCAAGGTGGAAGATGCAACCCTCATCCAGGTGGCGAGCCCCAGCCGTGAACGCGTGGAGCAGTACAGGCTGCTGCGCGAGGAGATCGAAGGCACGGTTGGCCACATCAACGGCACCTACGACACCATCCAGAACACGGCAGTCCGCTACCTGCACCACAGCTATCCGGTGGAGGAAATGGTGGCGCTGTACCTCGCGGCGGATGTCATGCTCGTAACCGCCCTGCGCGATGGCATGAACCTGGTGGCAAAGGAGTATGTCACCGCCCGCTCGGAAGACGACGGCGCCTTGGTACTCAGCGAGTTCGCCGGTGCCGCCGACCAACTCAAGCAAGCACTCCTGATCAACCCGCACGACATTGACGGACTCAAGTCGGCCATCCTGCGTGCCGTGAACCTCCCGCCCAAGGAGGCCCGCCGCCGCATGAAGCTGATGCGCAAGCAGATCCTGGACCACGATGTGGATCATTGGTCAGCCGAGTTCCTGGCTGCGTTGGAGGAAAAGGTGGTGCGTGATGACAGCTGAAAACCTCACCCTGTCACCGGAACTGTTGGACGCCGTCCGACGTATTTCCGGCACGGAGCACCTCCTGGTTGCCCTCGACTTCGACGGTACGTTGTCCCCTCTCGTCGACCACGCGGAGGACGCACGTCCCCTGCCCCGGTCCGCCGCTGCGCTGGAGGCCCTGGCGAAACTGCCACGCACGACGACGGCACTCATCTCGGGCCGCGCACTGGACAGTTTGCGGCTGGTCGCCTCGCCTCCGGCGGATACGCTGCTGATCGGCAGCCATGGCGCCGAGGTCTGGCTGGGTGAGGGTTCTTTGGGCCTGGAACTGGACGAAGATCAGCGGCTGAAGCTTGCCGCGGTCCGTGAGGTTCTTGCGGAAATCGTGAACATCGCTCCGGGGACGTTGCTCGAGGACAAGCCTGCCGGCGTCGTCCTCCACACGAGGATGGCCGACGACGACGTTGCCGAAGACGCCGTCGAAGCCGCCATGCGGGTACTCCGCGAGCATCCGGGGGTCTACCTGAAGACCGGCAAGCGTGTGCTGGAGACCTCGGTAGTCCACGCATCCAAGGGTGAGGCCGTGGAGTTTCTCCGTCAGGCGACGGGTGCTACAGCCATCCTGTTCGCGGGTGACGACGTCACGGATGAGGATGCTTTGGGCCGACTGATGGGTGACGACGTCGGCATCAAAGTGGGCCTGGACTTCACCCAGGCGCAGTACCGGGTGGAAGCGCCGGTGCACGTGGCAGAGTTACTGGAAGCCTTGCTGCGGGAACGCCGGCGGGTGACCGCGGAGGCTTAGCGAGTGACCAGCGCAACATGTGACGTTTGTAACATTTAGGTAGTTCGTCCAAAAGTCTGACATACTCTTGGATGTGATGTGACGCACAGTACCGTGCGACGTCACACGATCCTCCCCGGCCATCGGCCGGGGAGTTCAACTGAAGAAAATGAACCATTCACAACGGATCGTCCGGCACGTACCTGCCGGTGAAGGGATTGATAACTGTGGCTACAGTTACTTTTGATAACGCTACGCGTCTGTACCCGGGCACAGATAAGCCCGCCGTCGATAAGCTCAACATCGACATCGCCGATGGCGAATTCCTGGTCCTCGTTGGACCCTCCGGTTGCGGTAAGTCCACCTCGCTGCGCATGCTCGCAGGCCTTGAGGACGTCAACGCCGGCCGCATTCTGATCGGCGATCGCGACGTCACCGACGTACCGCCGAAGGACCGCGACATCGCAATGGTCTTCCAGAACTACGCCCTGTACCCGCACATGACCGTTGCGGACAACATGGGCTTCGCACTGAAGATTGCCGGCGTCTCCAAGGAAGAGCGCGCCGAGCGTGTCCGCGAAGCCGCCAAGCTTCTTGACCTTGAGGCTTACCTGGACCGCAAGCCGAAGGCACTCTCCGGTGGTCAGCGCCAGCGTGTTGCCATGGGCCGTGCAATTGTCCGTAACCCGCAGGTCTTCCTCATGGATGAGCCGCTTTCCAACCTTGACGCCAAGCTCCGCGTCCAGACCCGTACGCAGATCGCATCCCTGACCCGCCGCCTCGGTGTCACCACCGTTTACGTGACGCACGACCAGGTCGAAGCAATGACCATGGGTGACCGCGTTGCAGTCCTCAAGGATGGTCTTCTGCAGCAGGTTGACACCCCGCGCAACCTTTACGACCGCCCGCAGAACGTCTTCGTTGCAGGCTTCATCGGCTCCCCGGCCATGAACCTGCTTGAACTGCCTGTAGTGGACGGCGGCGTCCAGTTCGGTGGAACGGTTTACCCCGTGCCGCGCAACATCCTCGAAGAAGCTCACGGCCAGACCGTCACGGTGGGTTCCCGTCCGGAAGACCTTGAGACCGTCGGCAACGGCGAAGGCCTCCAGGTTGAGGTTGACGTCGTCGAAGAACTCGGCGCTGACGCTTACGTCTACGGCCACACCATCCTGGATGGCAAGAGCCACGACATCGTTGCCCGCGTCGACGGTCGTCGCCCCCCGATGAAGGGCGAGTCCATCTTCGTTCGTCCGCAGTCCGGCCACGTGCACCTGTTCGACACCAAGACCGGCCTCCGCCTGGGCGACTAGTCCCCACCGGCACCCTAGCCTCGCTTCGCTCGGCCAGGGAACCCTGCCGGCGTGGGCCCATCGCGGCGCTGACGCGTCTGTACGTTCCGCATTTAGATAGCGGCCCGACCCCTCCCGGTCGGGCCGCTCTCGCGTTAACCTTTCTCGTGGAAAGAACGGCATGAACACCACAGATAACCTGATCCCCCGTCCTTCGCACGTCGCTCTTGTGGACGGGTCGGCCTTCACGCTTGCCCCTGCCGCCCGGATCGCCGCTCCCCACCAAGCGGTGCCGGTCGCCGAGCAGTTGGCCTCGCTGCTGCGCGGCGCCACGGGTTTCGAATTGCCCATCGTTGAGGACACCCGCCCCGGCGACATCTCCCTCGAGTTGACGGACACGTTCGACGGCGGCCCGGAAGCTTATGCGCTAAGCGTCACCGTAGGTGGGGCCGGGCTCACGGCCTCTACTGCCGCTGGACTCTTCAACGGAGTGCAGACGCTCCGTCAGTTGTTCCCAGCCGCCATTGAGGGTTCCAACCCGCGTGTTGGCACCTGGGTGATTCCCGCCGTCGAGATTGCGGACGCCCCGCGATTCGCGTACCGCGGGCTAATGCTTGACGTCGCCCGCAGCTTCTTCACTGTGGAGGAGGTGAAAGAGCAGATCGACGTCATGACGCAGTTCAAGCTGAACGCCCTTCATTTGCACCTCACGGACGACCAAGCCTGGCGCATCGAAATTCACGATCCCGGGTCCGCGGGCAACCCGTCCGGGTTGCCTTACGCCAACCTGACCGCTATCGGCGGCCAAGGCGCTGTAGAGGTGCCCACGGCGATGCCGGCGAGGGGGCGCGAAGGGTTTTACACGCAGCAGGACTTCAAGGACATCCAGGCCTATGCCGCGAGCAAGAACGTCCTCGTGGTACCCGAGATCGACCTCCCGGGACACGTCAATGCTGCCCTCGCCGCCATTCCGCAGCTCAACCCTGACGGCCAAGCCAAGCCCATGAGCACTACGGCGGAGGTGGGCTGGTCGACTCTCAGCTCGGACTTGCCGGCAACGTATGAGTTCGTCCGGGAAGTCCTCGGCCAGCTCGCTGCCATCACGGTCGGCCCGTACCTCCACATTGGTGGCGATGAAGCCTTGGTGACCGGTCATGAGAACTACGTGACCATGGTTCAGGAGTTTGCCAGGATTGCCGCCGGGACCGGCAAAACGGTGGTCGGCTGGAACGAGTACGCCGCGGGCGCCCTTCCCCAAGGCGCTGTGATCCAGTACTGGCACGGCGACCTCGCTCCGGTTGTCCAACAGGCGGAGTCCGGCGGTTCACCCGTGATCATGTCGCCGGCCGCCAATACGTACCTGGACCAAAAGTACGCGCCGGACTCGCCAGTTGGACTCGAGTGGGTGGAAGGCGGACCGTTCACCTGGGCGGAGTACTACAACTGGGATCCTGCCCAAGGCGGGCTGAAAGATCACCGGATCCTTGGCGTCGAAGGTCCCCTGTGGACTGAAACAGTCCGTGACAACCAGCAAGCCCAGTGGCTCCTTTACCCGAGGGCGATTTCCCTGGCCGAGGTTGCCTGGTCCGGTCAGGAAGTCCGCAACGCGGGTGACTTCCGACGCCGCTTGGGCGCCTTGGGCGAGCGGCTCGCCAGCCAGGGAGTCGCCTTCCAGGAGGCGCCCGACGTCGAATGGTCCGCGACGTCGAACTGGCCGTTTCCGGACGCGACGCCGTCCTTCCCTTCCAAGTACGGAACAATTGAGGCATGAGCGAGCAAAACGAAGCCCAGTGGCACGACGAACCGACCGACTACGGGCAGATCGGCAAGCTCCCCAGGACCGAGGCCGCCAGTGCGCAGGACACCGCGCCGCCCGCGAGTGTCATCGGTTCCCTTAACATCACTGCAGCTGCTGCGGATCCGGAATTGCTGGACCTCCCGTGGCATATTGCTTTGGAAGACTGGCCCGCCGAAAACCTGGCCGCGCTCCCCCGCGGCATCTCCCGGCACATCGTCCGCTTCGCGCACTTGGGTGGCTCGGTGATCGCCATCAAGGAAACGTCGGAGCACGTTGCCCGCCACGAGTACCACATGCTGCGGAAGCTGGCCCGGCTGGACGTTCCCTGTGTTGAGCCCGTGGCCGTCATTACGGGCAGGACCACCGCGGACGGCAGGCCGCTGAACCCCGTACTGGTCACACGGCACCTGAAGTTCTCCATGCCGTACCGCGCACTGTTCTCACAGATGCTCCGCAAAGACACCTTGACTCGCCTGATTGACGCCCAGGCACTGTTGCTGGTGCGCTTGCACCTTGTGGGCTTCTACTGGGGCGACGTTTCGCTCTCCAACACATTGTTCCGCCGTGATGCCGGCGCCTTCGCCGCGTATTTGGTGGATGCCGAGACGGGCGAGCTCTACCCGGACCTCTCCATGGGCCAACGCGAATACGACCTCGAAATCGCCCGCGTGAACATCGCCGGCGAACTGATGGACCTGCTGGACGGCGGCCTCATCGAGGAAAAAGTGGATCCCGTAGCCACCAGTGAGCTGATCATGGACAGCTACCGCCGGCTCTGGACTGAGTTGACGGAGAAAGAGTCCTTCGAGCTTGGTGAACGGTGGCGCGTGGCCGCCCGCATCAGGCGTCTCAACGAGCTCGGCTTCGACGTGGAGGAGTACGCCATCAAGACCACGGCGGACGGCTCCACCATCCAGCTCCAGCCGAAAGTTGTCGACGCCGGCCACCACCAGCGGCGGCTGCTTCGCCTTACCGGACTGGACGCCCAGGAGAACCAGGCCCGCCGGCTCCTCAACGACATGGACCAGTTCCGGGCGGACAACAACCCGGACCTGGACGAGGAAATCAGCGCCCATATCTGGGTCAGCCAGATCTTCGAGCCCATTGTGCGTTCCATTCCCCGGCACTTGGCCGGGAAACTGGAGCCCGCGGAAGTGGTGCACGAGGTCCTGGAGCACCGCTGGTACATGAGCCAGAAGCAGGACAGGTACGTCCCGTTGGCTGAGACCGTCCAGTCCTACTTGGACACGGTGCTGCAACACCGCCGTGACGAAGCTGCCATCATGCTGAACCCGGACACGGAACTGCTCAAGATCCTTGAGGTAGAGGTGGAGGAATCCGGCCGGTACGACGACGAGGAAGAGTACCCGGACGCAGACGACTAGCTACGGCTCCAGCGTCTCGGCGAGGCCGGCCAGGACTGGTTCGCGGCCCAGCTCAATGTGCGAGTACGCCAGCGAGTAGGCCAGATCCGGCTTACCCTTCAGGATCGCGTTGCAAAGTTCCGTGTGCTCATCGCGTTGGAGTTCGTTGCTGCGGTTGTGGGCCAGCCCGAAGATCCAGCGCATCCTTCCGAACAGCGGCTTCACGGACTCAATCAGCAGCCTGTTCCCGGATAGGCGAACGATTTCGGCGTGGAGCTCGGCGCTGATCAGGGCGACGTCGTCGGTGCGTTCGTCGTCGATCGCTGCCTTGGAGGCCTCCATAAGTTCTTCCAACCGCCCGCCGTCGCGTCCTTCGGCTACACGCGTGGCGGCCATCCGCGCGGCGAATGTCTCCAGGCAGAGACGGACGTCGAAGAGTTCGTTGACATCGGTCAGGGTCAGTTGGCGCACCACGGCACCGCGGCGCGGGAAGGTTGCAACGAAGCCGTCCTGCTCCAGGCGTTGAATGGCTTCGCGCACGGGAATACGGGAGACGTTGTAAAGCTCCGAAAGTTCGCGTTCCCGCAACCGCATACCTTGCGCGTACGTGCCCGTGACGATGCCCTCCAACACCAGTTGGTAGACGTTCTCCGCGCGGGCCTCTTCGTCGCGGCCATTTCCGGTTTCCGGCATCGCCTCAGCCACTGTCGAACTTCCCTTCATGCCAGTGTCCGCTCCATGTGCCGGACGGCGCCGGTCAGCGTTCCAACCGAGCATACACGGGAGGAAACAGCTCATCCGCCGCACGGTTCCGGGCGTCCCTGACGGTGTAGGCGTTGCGCATCTTATCGAAGAGCTCCTGCCCTTTTGCGCGCCAGTAGTCCAGGTCCACTCCCTCGATCACACCGTTGGTCATAATGGTCCTGCCTGCCACCACTGAGAGCACGGCCTGGCGGGCAGTGCCGTTCAGGATCAGGGTCCGGAGCGGGTCGTCGTGGACGCCGTCCCGGATGTCTCCCAGTGAGAAGGCCACGAGATCTGCTTGGGCACCGGGTTCGAGGCGCCCAAGGTCAGGACGCCGCAATGCGTGCGCTCCTCCCAAGGTGGCGGCGTCGAAATATCCGGCGACGTCGCCGGCGTCGTTGGTCCCGGCCATGATCTTGGCGAGCTGGACGCCGGCATCAATGCCGCGGATCAGGTCCGGCGGGAACGAGTCCGTACCCAAGGAGATGTTGATGCCTGCCGCCTTGTAGGCGTCGAAGGAATCCAGCGTGCTGCCATAACGCATGGAAGTCAAAGGGCAGTGAATGATGCTGGCACCGCTGGCCGCCAGTCGGGTGAGGTCGCCGCGGTCCTCGCCGTGGACCGCAGGATTTCGGTCCGTGTAGGTGGCGTGCGGGATCAGCAGGCGTTCGTTGAGCATCCCTACTTGTTCCAAAAGCTCCAAGGGTGTCACTCCGTGCCAGTCAAGGATGAGCTCGCGCTCCACGAGGCCCTGGAGTGAGTGCAGACGCACCAGGATGTCCCGCTCGCTGGACGCTGCTGCGGTGGCCTTAAGCAGCTCGATGTCCAGCGTCTCGATCCTGCACGGTAGCAGGACTCCGTTGACCAACGGGTCATCGAGTTCCGTTACGTGGTCAATGAAGCGCAAGGCATCGGCCAGCCCCTCCCGCCCGCGGTCGTCGTCGAACATCACTGAACGTTCGCCGTTCTCCAACACGACGTTGACTCCCGAGCGGTACGCCGGGCCCAGGTAGCCGCGCAGGCCCAGGCGTCGGCTGGACTCAGCCATGCCCACGAGTTCTTCGAAAGGTTCAGCCCACTCGGAGTGAACTTCCGATGCGATGGGCATGTACGTGGTGATGCCGTGCAGAATCAGCTGGATCAGGGCGTACTCGCGGACCTCCTGGCGTTCTTCGGCGGTGAAGACGTCAGCGCGGCGGTAACGGAAATAGTCCTCGGACCACTGGTGACCCTTGGCCTGCTCCGGACCTGCCCAACTGTCCAGGATGAGGTGGTCAATGTCCGTGAGGGCGTCGAGGTCGATCAATCCGGGCATGAGCAAGGCTTCGCCTACGTGGACTTCTTCGTCCACCGGGCCCGTGTAGTCATTCCCCACATAGTCAATGGTGTGGCCGCTGTAGACCACGCACGCGTTTTCCAGCAGCACGTGGTGTCCGTTGTGATGGCCCAGCACGTAGCGGGCGGTGACCTTGGTAGGCACGGCGACTCCTGTTTCCTGTCCGCCAAGGACAGCTCGTATTACTCTCTGGTATTCCAAACTGTACATTATTTGTGATTTACATCGCATCAATCGTGCTCTAGTCTGTTTTGGTATACAAGAACTCCGGAGCCAGCTCCTGATCACGAAACGAGCAGAACCGTTGACCCAGATACAGTCCGTCGAACCAAGCATCGGCAGCCCGCCGCTCCCTCCTGCAACGTCGCCGGAGGCCAAGGCACCTGCCGAAGCGCGTTCCCTCCTCGCCACTGCCTGGATGAGGATCCGGCGCAGCAAGATCGCCCTCCTCAGCCTGTGCGTGGTGGTCGCCATCCTGCTGTTCGCCATCCTGGCTCCCGTCCTGAGTGCCATGTCCGGCAACGACCCCTACACGTCCAATACCAGCCCCGAAGTTCTGGACGACTTTCAAACGCCCGGCCTGCCGCTCCCCGGCTACATGTACCCGTCCGCCCAGCACTGGTTGGGTGTGGAGCCCGGGCTGGGACGCGACCTCTTCGCGAGACTCGCGTACGGCGGACAGGTCTCCCTCACCATCGCCCTACTCTCAACCGTTGTTTCGGTGGTCCTCGGAACTGTCCTGGGCGCGGCCGCCGGCTACTTCGGTGGCAAGACCGACGCCATCATCAGCCGCATCATGGACTTGTTCCTGGCCTTCCCGCACCTACTCCTGGTGCTCTCCCTGACGCCCATCCTGCAGTCACGGCTCAGGGATACGCCGCTGGGTGAAGGAAGCTTCCTGCCCATGGCCTCATTGGTCATCATCCTGGGCTTCTTCGGCTGGGCGTACCTCGCAAGAATCGTCCGCGGACAGGTGTTGAGCCTCCGCGAGCGCGAGTTCGTGGAAGCCGCCCGATCCTTTGGCGCCTCACACCTCAGCATTCTCTTCCAACAGATCATCCCCAACGTCATGGGAGTCGTCCTGGTGTACGCCACCATGCTGATCCCCACCAACATCTCAGCGGAGGCGGCACTATCCTTCCTGGGCGTCGGTGTCAAGGACCCCACACCGTCGTGGGGCCAGATGCTCAACGCCGCCCAATCCGGCAACTGGTACCTCAGTGATCCGTGGTTCCTCGCTGTTCCCGGCATCATGCTCATCGTCACCGTCCTGGCTTTCAACCTCCTGGGCGACGCCGTCCGGGACGCCCTTGACCCTAAAGCTTCGCGCCACTAACACTCATCCCCCGCATCGCCTTTCACCCCCTCACAAGGAGCATCATGAAAACCCCTGCAAGAGCTCTGGCACTTTCGGTGTTGATCGCCATGGCCGCTACCGGCTGTGGAGCCGGCCAAAGCCAGCCAAGCAGTTCCAAGCCCGCCGGGTCGGTCACGGAACTGGCGCCCAACGTGGTCAAGTCCGGCTTCACTGCCAAGGGCGGCAACATCAACGTCCTGATGTCTTCCGATTTCCAGACTCTGGACCCCGGGAACAGCAACTACGTTCAGACGGCAAATGTTGGCCAGCTGTACTACCGCACCCTGACCATGGCCAAGGAAACAGCGGGCCAGCCGCCAACAGTGGTCCCGGACCTCGCAACGGACACCGGCAAGGTCTCCGACGACGGCCTCAGCTGGACCTTCACCCTCAAGGAAGGCGTTAAGTTCGAGGACGGAACACCCATCACCTCAGCGGACATCAAGTACGGCGTGGAGCGCACCTTCGCGCAGGATGTCTTCACCCAGGCGCCGCAAGAGTTGAACGCAGCGCTCGACGCCGGCGGGTACAAGGGGCCGTACAAGGATCCTTCCGCTGTGCTCAAGGCCGTTGAAACGCCTGATGAGCGCACCGTGGTCTTCCATCTGAAGAAACCGTTCGCCGAGTTCCCGGCGTTGGCGTCCCGGTCCAATACCGCTCCTGTCCCGAAGGCCAAGGACACCAAGCTGGACTACACCAACCACCCGGTGTCCTCGGGACCGTACATGGTGGAGTCCTACAACCGTGGCAAGTCCCTGAAACTGGTTCGCAACCCGCATTGGGATCCCGCGACGGACCCCAACCGCTCAGCACTCCCGGACACGTTCAGTTTCTCGCTTTCCACCTCGCAGGCCACCATTAGCCAGCAGCTTCTGGCGGACTCTGATCCGAATGCCATCACCCTTGACTCCAATGGCGCGCTCCAAACCTCGGACTCCGCCAAGCTGGCTGATGCCCAGGTCAAAGACCGGGTGGCTTCAGGCCTGCTGGGCTGCAACGACGTCCTGAGCTTGAACACGGAGAAAATCAAGGACCCGGATGTCCGCAAGGCGATCGCTTTGGCTCTGGACCGCCAGTCCATCCTGGTTCAGTACGGTGGACGACGCTTCGGTGAAATCACCCAGAGCCCGCTGAATGCCAAGATGCGCGGCTACGTGGAGACCGAACTGGAACTGGACCCCACGGGTAAGCCCAAGCTGGAGGAAGCCAAGAAGCTCCTGGAAGGCAAGGACTTCCCCAAGACCCTGACGTACGGCTACGCCAACAATCGGGACGCCTTCAAGAACACCGGCACGGTTGTCCAGCAGAACCTCAAGGCCCTGGGCATCGAGGTTGAGCTGGTACCGATCCCGGCACCCAACTACTACTCCGTCCTGGCCAGCGAGCAACTGCCGGACATGGGCCGTTCCGGCTGGTGCGGTGGTGCCGACCCGGCGTCAGTCCGCACCTCCGCGGATCCCCTGCTGGGACCAAACAATGAAGGCACCAGCTACGGCTTCTCCAACACGTCCCGATACTTCGATCCCGTAGTTTCCAAGGCCATGTTCGATCTCCGCAATACGGACGGCACCTCCGAGGAACTGGGCAAGAAATGGTCCGAGGCGTTCGGCTCAGCTTTGAAGACCTACCCGATCGTCCCGCTCATCCGCAGCCACACCAACAGTGTGGTGGGCTCCAACGTCCGCAACGCCCAGGTGGGCTATTTCTTCGGCGGCATCGATCTATCGATCGTCGGCGTCGAGCAATAACCGGGCTTCGAAAACTATTCGGGCATAGTCCAGAAGGAGAAGCGGGCCGCCTGCCTCAGCGGGCGGCCCGCAACCACCACCATGATGACTTTCATTCTTCGCCGGACCGGTTCGTTGGTCCTGCTTCTCGCCGCGGTCAGCTTTATTACCTTCACGCTTTTCCAGCTCGGCCCCTCTGATCCCGCAGCCGCTGCGTGCGGTCAGGAGTGCACACCCGAGCGCGTGGCCGAGGCCCGTGTTGCTTTGGGCATGGACCAACCTTTCTTCGTCCAGTACGCCGATTACATCCGCGGGCTCTTTTCTTCGCGAATGATCGGCGCCCCGGGCGCGCAGACTCTTTGCGAATGGCCGTGCCTCGGAAAGTCCTTCCAAACCAATGAGAACGTAGCCGACATCATCGGCCGTTCACTCCCCTACACCTTCTCCATGGCCATCGGCGCGCTGGTGCTGTGGACCATTACCGGCGTCGGGCTTGGCCTTCTGGCCGCCCTCCGCAAGGGCTCTCCCGTGGATAAGTTCATTGTGGGCGCCGCCTCCGTGGGCGTTTCACTGCCGATCCCCGTCACGGGCCTGTTCCTGCTGCTCCTGTTCGTCAACCAACTACACCTGTTGCCCTTCACCACCAACGAGATCAACAGCCCGTTCGGCCCGCAAGGTCCGGCAGCCTGGGTTGCCAACTACCTGCTGCCCTGGATTGCGTTGGCCGTGCTTTTCAGTGCCTCCTACATCCGTGTCACCCGGACCAACATGATCGAGACGTTCGGCGAGGACTTCATCCGGACGGCCCGCGCCAAGGGCCTGGCACCACGGATGGTCACGTTCAAGCACGGTGTACGGGCCGGGATCACACCGGTTGTGACCATGCTCGGCATGGACATCGGCTTGTTGCTAGGCGGCGCGGTCCTCACCGAACAGATCTTCTCCGTCCCCGGACTGGGCTTCACGGCCGTGCATGCCGCCATTTCCGGCGACCTTCCCGTCACCATGGCCATCACCATGCTGGCCGCGTTCTTCGTCATCGTGGCCAACGTCGTGGTGGACCTCGCCTACGCCGCCATCGATCCCCGAGTGAGGCTCCAATGACCCATGTGAACACCACCACTCAACAGGCGGGCGCCCCAGCGGGCGGCCTCGCCACCGCCCCCTTCCTGGAGGTCCGTGACCTTAGCGTGAAGTTCCCTACGGACGACGGTGTTGTCTCCGCAGTGAACGGGATGGACTTCTCCCTTGAGCGCGGTCAGACCCTTGGCATTGTGGGCGAGTCCGGTTCCGGAAAATCCGTCACCAGCCAAGCGCTGATGGGCCTGCTCAAGGGCACCTCGGCGCAGGTGAGTGGCCAGGCGATGTTCCAAGGCAAAGACCTTGTCACCCTGCCCGAGTCCGCGATGCGCCCGCTCCGCGGCCGCAACATCGGCATGATCTTCCAGGATCCGCTCTCGGCGCTGCACCCCTTCTACACTGTGGGTCACCAGATCGCCGAGGCGTACCTGGTCCACAACAAGGCGAGCAAGAAGCAGGCCCGGGCGGCCGCCGTCGACATGCTGGGGAGGGTGGGTATCCCGGGCCCTGAGCAGCGCTACGACGAGTACCCCCACCATTTCTCCGGTGGCATGCGCCAGCGTGCCATGATCGCGATGGCGCTGATCTGCGAACCTGAACTCTTGATCGCGGACGAACCAACCACGGCGCTGGACGTCACAGTTCAGGCGCAGATCCTGGACCTCATGTCCGAGCTCCAAGAGGAAACAAACTCGGCGTTGATCCTCATCACGCACGACCTCGGTGTGGTTGCCGAGGTCTGCGACAACGTGTTGGTCATGTACGGCGGGCAGTGCGTCGAGTCCGGGCCGGTGGACGGGATCTTCTACGACACCCAGCACCCCTACACACTGGGCCTGCTCAACTCGATGCCCACGCTCAACAGCGCATCGAGCCAGCTGAACCCCATACCCGGCCAGCCGCCGTCGCTCCTTGACCTCCCCAAGGGCTGCATCTTCAGCGCAAGATGCCAGTACACAGAACTCGCCGGCGACGGCATCTGCGCCAACCAGCGGCCTGAACTGCTGGTGGAGGACGGGCACGGCAAACGCTGCCATCTGAGCGGCCCGCAGATCATCACCATTCGGAATTCGCGTTAGGACCGGCCATGGAACATCAGCCAATTCTTCAGGTGGAGAACCTGCAAAAGCACTTCCCGCTGAAGGGCGGCCTGCTTCCGGGCGCCGCCAAACGCTCTGTCAAAGCGGTCGACGGCGTTTCGTTCAGTCTCGCCCGAGGCCAGACTTTGGGACTCGTAGGTGAGTCCGGATGCGGCAAATCGACCACTGGCCGTATGGTGGCGCGCCTCATGGACCCGACGGGCGGCCGGATTCTGGTGGACGGCGAGGACATCAGCCAACTTCGCGGCAAGGATCTGTACAACTTCCGGCGCAAGGTCCAGATGATCTTCCAAGACCCCTTCGCGTCCCTGAATCCGCGGCAAACAGTGGGTACAGCTATCGCCGCTCCCATGGTGGCGCAGAGGATCAATCCGCCAGGTGGCCTCAAGAATCGGGTGAAGGAACTCCTGGACCAAGTGGGGCTCAAGCCGGAGCACTACAACCGTTTCCCGCATGAGTTCTCCGGGGGCCAGCGTCAGCGCGTGGGTATCGCCCGGGCGATTTCCCTGAGTCCGTCAGTGATTGTGTGCGACGAACCAGTGTCCGCTTTGGACGTCTCAGTGCAGGCACAGGTGGTGAACCTGCTGCAGCAGATCCAGCGCGACACCGGCGTTTCCTACATCTTCATCGCGCACGATCTCTCTGTGGTCCGGCACATCTCCCACGAAGTCGCTGTAATGTACCTGGGCAAGGTCGTCGAGCAGGGGCCTCGGGACGCTTTGTTCAGCGATCCCTTGCATCCGTACACCAAGGCATTGCTCTCCGCAGTACCCCTTCCGGATCCCCGGGCAGCCCGTGAACAGGTGAAGATCCGGCTTCGTGGCGACCTCCCCTCGCCGGCCAACCCACCCAGCGGCTGCGTCTTCCGGACACGGTGCCCGTTGATCGGCACGCTTCCCGAGGAGCAACGCCAGCGGTGCATTGACCAGATTCCCACACCAGCCAGCCTCGCGGCTCCGGCCTGCCACCATACCGGGGTGGCCTCGGCGGTCCTGGCAGGCGTGAAATAGACGCAGGCAAGAGATTCACTACCAAAGGAGCAACCATTGAATACCCTGATCCGCGCCGTCCGCCCCTGGGGGCAAGCGCTCAGCGACGTCACCCTTGTCGCGGGCGAAGCAGGCTGCAAGATCACCGCCGTCGAACCGCATGATCCAGCCCGCGTGGTTCCGGGTGGCGTTACGGTAGTGGAAGGCCGCGGACGTTTGCTGCTCCCGTCATTCTCGGACGTCCACGTTCACCTTGATTCCACCCGGATCGGCCTTCCGTTCCGTGAGCACACCGGAGGTCCGGGTGTGTGGACCATGATGATGAACGACCGTCAAAACTGGCGCAACGCTGAGGTCCCGTTGCAGGAACGCGTGAACGACACCCTGGGCCGGATGATCGCCCGTGGTACTACCCGGGTCCGCTCCTACGCGCAGGTTGACGTGGACTGCAGGCTGGAGCGTTTCGACGCCGTTGCTGCCGCCAAGGAAAAATTCGCCGGCCAGGCCTCCGTGGACATCATCGCTTTCCCCCAGGCCGGGTTGTTGCTGGAGGAAGGGACGGTGGAGCTCATGGAGGAGGCGCTGAAAGCCGGCGCCAACGTTATGGGTGGCATCGATCCCTGCACGCTGGACCGCGATCCAGCGAAGCACCTGGACATCGTGTTTGGGCTGGCAGAGAAGTATCAGGTTCCCATCGACATCCACCTCCACGAGCCCGGCGAATTGGGAGTCTTCAGCACGGATCTGGTCCTCGAGCGCACCCGGGCCTTAGGCATGCAGGGGAAGGTGACCATGTCCCACGCGTACCAATTGGGCAGCGTCAACGAGGCCACTACGCGTAGGCTCATTGATGCCTTCGCGGAACTGGACGTGTCCTTGGCCTCGGTTGCTCCGTCTGCTGCAGGCCAACTGCCCATTCCCTTGCTCACCGAAGCCGGCGTTCGTTTGGGGTTGGGCGAGGATGGCCAACGTGACTACTGGTCCCCTTACGGCAACACGGACATGCTGGACCGCACCTGGCAGCTCGCCTTCACGCACGGTTTCCGCAAGGACGAGCTGATCGAGCACTGCCTGGCCATCGCCACCATCGGTGGTGCGAGCATCCTTGACCCCCGCGCAACCAGGCTAAAGGACACGGCCCATCGTCCCGGCGTCGAGGTTGGCGATCCCGCGGAACTGTTGCTGGTGGACGGCGAAACGGTGGCTTCCACGGTGATGGACCGAGGAAGGGACCGCACCGTGATCCACGCCGGAAGGGTTGTGGCGGACCAGCTGGAACTGGTCTAGCTCCCTCGGAACCCGCTCTTGTCCGGGCTCCTCACCGTTGAACGGTGAGGAGCCCGGACGAGGACGGGTTTCTGCGTGCCGGGCTACTCGCCTCTGGCCGTGGGCGCTTCATCCAGCGGCGTCCACCACGTCACAGCGGGAGTCACTGTGAATCGCCGACCCGTCACCTTGCTGGGAGTGATGCGGATGAACTGGTCCTTTTGGCCTGCTTCCCATGGGAAAAGGAGGAGCCCGACGGTATCCAGCACGTCCTGCGTGAGTTTCACGGCAGATGCTTGGCCCTTGACCACAACGCTCCATGCCACCCCTGTTTCGGCATTAACGCCGTCGGCTTCGATGGCCACGGGCGCGTCACCCAGGGCTGCATGAAGTTTGGTGCCTTCGCCAGTCCGGAACACCATGGTCCCGTGATCAACCTTGTAATTCACGGGGAAGATGTCCGGGTGGTCGTCCACCACAACGGCAAGCCTGCCCACTGAGACGCCACGGAGGAGCTCCCAGCATTCGTTGGTTTCCAGGATTTCCGTGGCAGGTGTTTCCGGCTGTTGCGTCCCTGATGGTGAGTTAGTCATATCGCCGAGGATACGCCGCGGAGTTGCTGCCCGACAGGCCGTGCTTCGGGTTCCGGGCGGCCAGTCCCGGTCTTGTTCGCTGCGCCCGCCCTCGTACGGCCGGATTATCGAACAAGGCTGGCTTTCGAGACATTCTCGGCCTGTTGGCTTCCCTGATCAACAGTCACCAGTGGTCCCCGGATTGCCAGGAACCCGGCACCGGCCAGCACTACGGCTTCGGCGGCAAGCGCCCAGAACGTCAGCTCCCAGCCACCGGTCATGGTGTGCAGCAATCCGGCGCCCAGCGGACCGAGGGACGCCAACGCAAAGCCAAATCCCTGGCTCATTGCCGAAAGCTTTCCCGCAGATTGTGGTCCGTCAGATCGGATCACCACCAACGCCATGGCGAGCCCGAATCCCGCACTCTGCACAACCCCCAGAATCCCGACCATGAGGAACTGCAGCTCAACCGGCGTTGTCAGGACTCCCAACAGCGCAAACGCGACAGACACACCTAGCCCCGGCGCCATGATCCGCAGGATGGCAGGACGACCGGCCAGCACGGGTGCCAACAAACTTGCCGGTAACCCGGCCAGGCTGAACCAGGCGAGCAGGGCAGCGGCATCGGCTGCTGCAAGCCCACGGGATACCAAATACACCGCCAGCCAGGATGTGATCGCGAAGTAGAGCATGGCCTGGAGGCCGAAGAACGCTGTCACGGCCCACGCGGTGCGCTGCTTCCGGAGCGGGACGGCCCGCTTTCTCGTGACAATCGTCGACGGCGCGTCCCCGGCCAGCGACCTAGCGGCGCCATCCCCGGCGGGGCCTCCGGCACGGTGGATCAGGAAGGCTCCCAACAGCGCTGGGACAGCCCACACAGCCAGTGCTGATGGCAGGTTGCCGCTGAAGGCGTGCTCCAGTGGCTGGACCAGTCCGGCCCCAAGCGCCGCTCCGAGCCCGAACCCCATGGTGCACAGTCCCGTCCACCAGCCGGTGCCGCGGTTTGCTTTGACGATCTGGGGCACCAGGACACTCGCGGTCATGATCGCCATGCCGGCCAGGAATGTGCCCGGCAGCAGGAGTGCCGGCACGGTCGCCCGAACCACCAGCGCTACAGCGAGAACCAGCAAGGCGAGAGCCACAGCCCGCCCGGTGCCGAATCGTCTAGCCAGCCAAGGCCCGATGGGACCGGAAATACCAAACGCCAGCACGGGCAGAGTCCCCAACAAGGGCAGCAGCGCGGGGTCCAGGTTGAAAACTCCCGGGACCTGGTTCATGACCCCCGCGACGGTCGTGATGGCCGGTCGAAGGTTAACTGACACCACAACAAGTGCGAGCAGCATCAGGCCAGTCATCAACCTCGGATTCAATCCCGCCCCAGCCAACCGCTTCACACGCACGTCATTCCCCTCATAGCGACTTTGGTATACCAAATAAGACTAAGAGGTGATGTCCAGAAAGTAAATGCCGTAAACCATGGTGGCTAAGACGACTCCAAGTGCGATGCTGTCAATTTTGGAATACCAAGGAAACGCAATGTCGATCCGTGGACGGTCTTGAACGTGATAGAGCGTCACAA
Source organism: Paenarthrobacter sp. TA1.8 (assembly GCF_048595705.1). Taxonomy (NCBI): domain Bacteria; kingdom Bacillati; phylum Actinomycetota; class Actinomycetes; order Micrococcales; family Micrococcaceae; genus Paenarthrobacter; species Paenarthrobacter sp. TA1.8. Next base: position 988,343 of record NZ_CP184287.1, on the reverse strand, counting down.
CCAAACACGAGCGACGTGATAGAGCGTCACAACCAAACACGAGCGACGTGATAGAGCGTCACCCTCAAGCACGAGGGACGTGATAGAGCGTCAGCGAGTCGTCCCCGGATGGCCCGCAGGGCCTGAACGCGGCAGCGCGCGTCTAAGGGAGGCACGACCGAGCGCGCCGAGCGTTCCGGCCCTGCGGGCACCAGACGACCGAGCGCGCCGAGCGTTCCGGCCCTGCGTGACGCCTCAAGGCCTGATCAGATGGCCTTCCCCGGGTTCAGAATCCCCTGGGGATCGAACAGTTCTTTGATGCGCCGCTGCAGCTCCCTCACGGGCTCGGGCTGCTCCAGGCCGAGCCATCGCAGCTTGTATTGGCCAACTCCGTGCTCACCTGTGATGGTGCCGCCCATATCGAGGCCGACTCGAATCGATTCGTCCAAGGCAGCATTCAGCCTCTTCAGGGCCTCCGCGTCTGTGGCCGGGTCAACCCTGTCCATCCAGAAGGTGGGGTGCAGGTTGCCGTCGCCGGCGTGGGCCACTACTTTGAGTCGGACGTGGAATCGGGTGGCCATCGCTTCGAGTTCGGCTACGAAATCGACCAGCCGGGAGCGCGGGACGGCGATGTCTTCCCCCACCCTGAATTCGTCATCCACTTCGACGCCGCGGCTGTTGCGGCGCATTTCCACCAGCATTTCGGCTTCCGCACTGGCTTCCATGGTCACTGTTGCGCCGCTTTCAGCGAGGACCTGCCGAACGACGTCGGCTTCTGCAGCCGCACCGAAGCCATCGGTCTGGATCAGAAGTAATGACTTGCCGCGTTTTTGGAGGTCACCGCCATGGAGTTCGTCGAGCTGCACCAAGGTGCCGTTGTCCAGGAGCTCCATGATGGCGGGCTGTACCCTGGCCTTGCCCACAGCGAGGACTCCGGCGGCGGCGCTGCGGAAGTCCTGGTAGAAGGCGGCGATGGTGTGGACCTCGCGAGGCAGGTACTTCAAGCGGACGGTCACGCCCACCACGATTCCCAGCGTTCCTTCAGACCCGACAAGGAGCGCGGTCAGGTCATAACCTGCGACGCCCTTAAAGGTCTGGTGGCCGGTATGCATCAGCGAACCATCCGCCATGACGACGTCCAGGGCCAGCACGGAATCGCGCGTTACACCGTATTTGGCGCAGCGCAGTCCTCCGGCGTTGGTGGCAACGTTGCCGCCGATGGTGGATATCTTGTAGCTCGCCGGGTCGGGCGCGTACATCAGGCCGTGTTTGGCCGCGGCAGCGTTCAGTTCGGCGTTGATAACGCCGGGTTCGACGACGGCGGTCTCGTCGTCGGGGTTGAGGTCCAGGATCCGGTTCATCCGTTCAAGGCTCAGGACGATGCAGCCCTGGGTGGCATGCGCTCCCCCGGAGACACCGGTTCCAGCACCCCGGGCGACGATAGGCACCTGATGCGCCGCGCAACTGCGAACAATATGTTGCACGTCCTCCACGGACTCGGCCCACACCACAGCCAGGGGCAGATGCCTCTCCAGCATTGGACCCTGATCCGCCGAGTACACGGTGAGGGTTTCTTCGTCGTCCGCCATCTGCCCGGCCCCAAGTCCAGCGGCAAGCTCCTCCACGAAAGTCCCCTGGATGACAGGTGGCTTGGCGGCTTCCCCTCGGCCCACCGTGCGTTCCTTGATGCTTTCCGCTGATGTTCCGGCGATGGCTGTTTCGTCCGACAAGGCTTTCCCTCCACATGAGCACCGCGGACACGCCAAACCGGCAGTCTTCGCAGTCTTTTCCTTGCCAGTCTAGCCAGCACCGGCGGGGCATCGGGCAACCTTTAGTCCAAGGGAAGCGGGGTTCCGGGGATCGCCCAGATTCCTGCGGAGATACCTTCCGAGCGTAGACAAACACCTTCGACGCCGGATGGACCGGCAGTTGCCGATGCCACCGTGCCGGAGTGGTGCAGGGGCGGCAGTAGCAACGCCCTAAGCTGCGCGTCGCTGAGAACCGAATCGTCGAGGACCACTTGGGCAGCATCCCTCGAGACGAAGACCAGCACTGAAGACTCCATGGTTTCCCGGACAAAGACCATGGCGTCGCCCTCTGCGTGCAGCCATCGCACACCACCCTCAGTCAGCGCGGGCATTTCCCTGCGGAGCCGCCCGAGGCTTGCGTAGACGGATCGCAAGTCCTTAACCACGCGATGCTCGACCACAGGGGCCGGCTCCCCTTCCGATCCCGACTCAGCCCACGGCATGGGAGTCCTGGAGTCCTCGCCGTTGAACCCTTCGAATCCATATTCATCGCCGGCAAACAACACCGGAACTCCCGGCAGGCAGAAGGTGAGCACCGCGCCCACTGCCGGGCCGCCGTCGACCATTACCGTTGCTGCCCGCGCTGTGTCGTGCGTATTGAGCGCGTTCATGTTGTTTTGTCGCACAGCCCAGCTAAATCCCGCTGCGAGGTCTTGGTGCGTCACAAGGAAATCTTCAGCGGAGATCCTGTTGGGCCCCGACTGGGGTGAGCCGAAGAAGTTTACGTTCGGCGCGTCTTTCGCGAGCCAGGACCATAGCGGCCGGGTGAGGTTGGAGTACGTCATGGCACCCTGCCAGTGCTCACCAGTAACGTCGGGGGCGGCATCGGATGTGGACTCAGCGAGCAGGGCCGCGTTCGGGTTGATTTCACGCACACGGTCAGCGATGAGCCGGGCAACTTCATGGTTGAGATCCACAGATCCAAGGCGTCCCGTCATGTTGCCGACGTCGATCCTCCATCCATCCAGGTTGAACGGCGGCTTAAGCCAACGGGACACCACGGAATCATGGTCCGTCACGAAACGCCGGCGGAGGGCTTCCGAGGACCAGTTGAATTTGGGTAGCGACGGCACTCCCCACCACGACTCATAGCTGGAATGGTCCGGGCTGAAGTAGTAGTAGCCGGCTTCCTCTGATCCAGGATCGGCGAGCGCTTTGACGAACCATTCGTGGGCAGCGCCGGAGTGGTTCGCGGTGAGGTCCCCCATGACGCGGATGCCCCGCGCGTGTGCGGCTTCAACCAAATCCACCAGGGCCTGGTCACCACCCAGGAGCGGATCCACGGAATCGAAGGTGGAAGCGTCGTAGCGGTGGTTGGAACGTGCAGGGAAGAAGGGCGTCAGATAGAGGATGTCCACGCCCAGTTCCTTCAGGTGGTCCAGGTTGCCCGTGATCCCGGGGAGGTCTCCCCCGTAGAACTGTGTGGAGGCTTCCTCGCCCGTTCCCACCACCAGGGCATCCCAGGAGCAAGCGATGGCCCACTCTGGCGTGGGGTGTCCGTCCGCTTGGGTGGATCGGGCGAACCGGTCCGGGAATACCTGATACATGGTGCCCTTGCCCAGCCACTCCGGCGCCGGGGCGAACGCCGTCAGCCTAAAGTCTGCTGAATCCGAAACGTCCCGGGCGAACAGGCCTTGGGCGTTGAGGTTCCAGTAGCGCCGCCCGACGGTAGTGCCAACCAGTGCGCCACCAGTCGGCGTGCCGGCGGCAGCACCGTCGTCGTGCGTGTCAGTGACTTCCAGCAGGAAGCGGTACTTGGCCACCGGGTTCGCCACCAGCATCGCCGCTTCCCACCAGTCCCAGCCATCGGCGGAGCCGAGCCGGAATGCGGCATCGTAGCGGGGCTCACCGTCCTGGACAGAACGGACCCAGACTTTCGACGCCGGTCCCCAGCCCTGCGGTACGCGGACCCGGAGGCGAACGGTGTCGCCGAGGGACACAGGCCCGGGTGCGGTGTTGGATACGAAGAGGCTCGAGCCGTCGTGGTGCGGAAGGGCGATTGGCATGGTCAGCCTTTCACTGATCCGGCGGTAAGTCCGCTGACGATGTATTTCTGCAGGAAGAGGAACAGTGCCATGACCGGGATCGCTGCGATCACAGCCCCGGCCGCGAATACGCCCCAGTTCTCGGAGCGCTGCTGGGCCACGTAGGAGTAAAGCCCGACGGCGAGCGTCTGGCTGTCCGGATCGGTCAGCACCACGCTGGCGATGACGAACTCGCTGGAAATGCCGATGAAGGCCAAGAGACCCACAACCGCCAGAATGGGCGTGACCAGTCGCAGGATGATTCCGAAGAAGATCTGCACGTGGCTGGCGCCGTCGATCTTGGCGGCCTCATCCAGTGACTGCGGGACTGTGTTGAAGAACCCGTACATAAGGTAGGTGTTCACACCCAGCGCTCCGCCCAGGTACACCATGATGAGGCCCAGTTGGCTGCCCAGCCCCAAGGCCGGAATTACCTGCGAGATCCCGCTGAGGAGCAGGAAGATCGCGACGACGGCCAACAGTTGCGGGAACATCTGCAGCAGGAGGAGGGTCAGGAGTCCCATCCGGCGGCCCTTGAAGCGCATGCGGGAGAAAGCGTACGCGGCCATGGCACCGAGGAAAACGGTAGCGGCGGACGTTACCGTACCTACCACCAACGTGTTCACGAACCAGCGGCCGAAGGGGCGGGTGGGGTCGCTGAAGAGTGCCACGAAGTTACCGGTGTCGAACCTGGAGAACAGCCCGTTGGAACCCACAAGGGTGCCGTTGGAATCCAGGGCAGCGGAGAGCACGTAGAGCAGCGGGAACACGGCGAAGATGGTGGTGACGATGCCCACCACATGCCGCCAGCCTTTGTCTTTGAACCAGACCCCAAAGGGACGGCGCTTTTGCGTCAGCGGCGACGGGCCGCCGTCGACCGTTGTTGTTTCCTTGCTGGAGGCCAGGGTGCGTACGCTCATCAGTTCACGTCCTCGAGTGCTTTGGTCTGCTTGAAACTGATGGCCGAAATGGTGGCCACGATGATGAAAATGATGATCGCGAGCGCGCTGGCCAGGCCGTAGTCGCGGCCCGTGCCTTGGCCGAACGCGACTTTGTACACCAGCGTGATGAGGATGTCGGTGGAACCGATATCGCGATCAGTGTCCGCGAAGCGCGGCCCACCGCCGGTGAGCATGTAGATGACGTTGAAGTTGTTGAAGTTGAAGGCGAAGGAAGAGATCAACAGCGGCGCCACGGACACGAGCAGCAGCGGTAGCTTGATGGAACGGAACACCCGCCAAGCGGAGGCTCCATCCATGCGGGCTGCCTCGTCGATTTCGGACGGCAGCGACTGCAGGGCGCCGGTGCAGACCAGGAACATGTAAGGGAAACCAAGCCACACGTTGACCACCAGCACGCTGATCTTGGCCAGGACGGGGTCCGTCAGCCAGCCAATGTTCGCGCCGCCGAGCAAGGTTTGGTTCAGCCAGCCGAACTCGGGGTTGAGGATGCCGGACCATACCAGGCCGGACAGGAAGGCAGGAAAAGCGTAGGGAAGGATCATCAGGATCCGGTACACCTTCTTTCCCCTGAGGTCCTCGCGGTTGAAGGTCATTGCCAGGAAGAGGCCCATCACAAAGGTGAGCGCGACGGACGCGATGGAGAAGGTGAACGTCCAGAGGATCACGCCCACCAGCGGACCGCGAAGGCTGGGATCCGTGAAGGCCCGGACGAAGTTGTCCATACCGACATCGATCTTCCAGCCGGTGGCCAATGTTTCTCCGTTGGCATTGGCGAAGGCGCCCTTGCCGTTGTCGCGGTATTCCGCGCCGGTTTCGGTGTCCACGAAGGTGTCCGTAGCGGCGTCGTAGTTGAGCGCCGGCTTGAACTGGTACGCCGTGCTGCCGTCTGCTGTGCGCAACGTTCCATCGGCGGGGTCGTCCGAAACCGGGACCGTGATCTTCAGGATCTCCTGCTGGTTGGCCACGATCTCCTGGAACTTCATCGCCTGGTAGCCCGGCAAGGAGTTGGCCTTGCCCGTTGAGTCTTTGCCGGCGTCCGGGGCTTCGGCGAGCGGATCTTCGCTACTACCGAGTTGCGCCTTCCCTGCCGGATCGGTGAACAGCAGATAGAACTCGTTGTCCTTGGTCAGCACGGAAGCCTTGTAAGCAGGCGAATCCGGGACGCGTTTCTGCGCTGTCAGCTGGATGGCCGAAATGGCATCGTCCTTAGTGCTGTTGTGCCCATCGCCGTAGTTGGTGAAGGCGATGTAACCGCTGAATACCACCACCAGGACCTGGAACACCAGCAGGAACAGGACCCCGGGGGCCAGGTATTTGGCCGGCAGCCCGCCTTTCCGCAGGTAGATCCAGTTAATAGCCAGGACCACCAACGACGACACTGCCAGCGCAGCCCACGACTGGCTGAGGAAAAGCATCATCAGGACATACACCGCGAAGGCGTCCACAAGTCCCAGCAGGACAACTTTGAGGATGGTGCCCTTGAGGGAATCCGGATGGCGTGTGGGCTTGGCTGGACGTGCGGGCTTCGCTGGACGGCCGGTCCTGCTGCTGGAATGCTCGGCCGGGGCCGCATGGCCTTGGCTGGAGGGCAGTTCGCGGAGATCTGGTTTTGGCATTGTGGATCCTTGGGTGAAGCGGTTGGCGGCAGGCAGGGCCGGGCGGTGGAGTGCCGCCCGGCCCGGGCAGACCGGTGGAGTTATCCGGTTGCGGTGCTAGCCGCCGATCTTGGACTTGATGCTGTCGGCCATCTTGGTCCAGGCCTCAGCCGGATCGCCTTGGCCCTTGATGATGGCCAGTTCGGTAGCACCCCAGTCAGCCCACACCGCGCTCATTTCCGGGATGGCCGGCATGGGAACGCCGGTGGCACCGATCTTGCCGAATGCCTCCACCACGGGATCGCTGGCGGCCTTGTCGAATGACGCCTTGAGGGCCGGAGGCCGTCCTCCTGCTGCATACATGGAGTCCTGAGCCGACTCGGAGGTGAGGTAGTTGGTGACGAACTCGTTGGTGGCCAAGGCGTTGGCGCTCTTGGCGCTGATGAAGAAGCCGTTGACGCCGATGAACGGCTGGGCAGGCTCGTTGCCGGCGGTGGGCAGCTCGTCTACGGAGAACTTGATGCCCTTCTTCTGGACATCCGGAACGTTCCACGGGCCCGTCACGAAGTACGGGGATTCGCCGGCCAGGAACTTCTCCTTGGCAATGTCACCCGTGATGTTGGAGTTGATGATCTTCTCGCCGGCATCGCCCCAGGCGGCCAGCTTCTTGGCGAATTCGACGCCGGCAGCGTCACCGATGAGGAGCTGCTTGGCGTCATATTCGCCGTCGGCGTTCTTACCGAAGACCTGTGAGCCCATGGAGGACTGCAGCGGGTACAGGTGGTACGGATCGCCCTGCTTCGGGTCCATGCCCACCAGGAAGGGGAAAGTGGCTTTGCCATCTGCCACGGCCTTCTTGCCGTTCGCCACTACTTCGTCCAAGGTGGCAGCCTTGCTGTCCACGATGCTGGTGTTGCGTAGGAGGGCAATGTTTTCGATGGCGTAAGGGACGCCATAGACAGCGCCGTTGTAGGTCATGGCCTTGATGGAGGAATCCTGGAACTGTCCGGCTTTGTCACCCAGCTCGACGGGTGCGATCACACCGTTCTGGACGAACTTTCCAATCCAGTCGTGGGGTCCGACGATCAAGTCAGGCCCCTGCCCGGTGGGCACCTGGGTGATGAAGTCGTCGCGCACGGCGGCGAAGTCCTTGACCACGAGCTTCACCTCGATGCCGGTATCGGACTTGAACTTCTCCGTGATGTCCTTCAATGCCGGGGAACGCTCGGCGTCCACCCACATGGTGATGACACCGGCTCCTGCCGCCTTGAGATCCGGTTTTGCGGCTTCCGAGCTCGGTGCGGTGGAGGCGCTTCCACCGCACGCGCTCAGTGCCAGGGCTGCGGCCACGGAGAGCGCCCCGGTGGCGAAAACGCGCCGGGTGGTGTGAGTCGCGAGGGTATTGTGCACCTTCATTGGTGTCCCTTTCGTTCTTTTGCTTCGACGGCAAGGGCTTGAGGCCCGCCTCTTCGCCGGTGACATGGCTCACAACTGCAAGCGCTTCCACACACTACAGGGCCCGCAGCATATTTGAAAAGCCCACCCCTCCCGAGTAGCGCAAAGACAGCATCCTTGGGACTGGAAACGTTTACAACTTTTAGATTTGTCTTCTACGATGTGTTCATGTCCGTTGATTCCTTGCTCTCGGTCGCGAGCCCCGAGCCCACCACTGTTTTCACGCATGTGACCCCGGTCCACGACGCCTCAATGGCGCACGGATGGTGGCGTTCCGCCGTGATCTACCAGATCTATCCGCGGTCCTTCCGGGACCTCAACGGTGACGGCGTAGGCGACTTGGCTGGCATCACTGCCGAACTGCCGCAGTTGGCGGCATTGGGGGTCGACGCCGTGTGGCTATCCCCCTTCTATCGCTCACCCCAGCGCGATGCAGGATACGACGTCAGCGACTACTGCGACGTCGACCCCCTCTTCGGCACCCTGCACCACTTCGACGCCCTCATCGCAGAGGCCAACAGGCTCAACCTGCGCGTCATCGCGGACCTCGTCCCCAACCACTGTTCTGACCAGCACGTCGCTTTCCAAGCAGCACTTGCTGCCGGCGCCAACAGCGCGGAGCGGGACATGTTCATCTTCCGTGATGGTCAAGGGCCCGACGGCAACGAGCCACCCAACAACTGGCAATCGCACTTCGGCGGCCCGGCGTGGACACGCATCATCGAAGCTGACGGTCAGCCCGGCCAGTGGTTCCTGCATCTCTTCGACTCCTCACAGCCGGACTTCAACTGGGACAACCCTGCCGTCCATGCTGAGTTTGAACGCGTTCTCCGCTTCTGGCTGGACCGCGGCATCTCCGGCTTCCGGGTGGACGTTGCCCACGCGCTGGTCAAGGCCGCTGGCCTCCCCAACTGGGGTGGGCGTGCAGACGGCAACAGCTCCGACGGCTTCCCGGGCCAGGATGCGCCGATGTTCGGCCAACCCGCCCTGCACGATATCTATCGCCGCTGGCGCTCCATCCTGGAAGAGTACGGACCGGACCGCATCCTGTGCGCCGAAGCCAACGTCGACCCGCTCCCCCGGCTGGCACAGTGGGTCCGTCCCGACGAAATGCACCAGGCCTTCAACTTCCCCTACCTGCACGCAGGATTGGATGTGAACCGCCTCCGCCACATCATCACCGACTCGCTGGTCTCGCTGGACGCCGTGGGTGCCCCGAGCACTTGGGTGTTGTCCAACCACGATGTCGTAAGGCACGTGTCCCGTTTCGGTTACGACGGACCAGGGCCCCGCGACGGTGACGGCATTGGGCCTGATGACATGCAGCCCAACGAAGAACTCGGACGACGACGCGCTGCCGCAGCCACCATGTTCATGCTCGGACTTCCCGGCGGCGCGTACCTCTACCAAGGCGAAGAGCTGGGCCTACCCGACTCCTCCAGCATTCCCGGCAGCATGCGCCAGGACCCCACGTTCGCCCGCACCGGCGGAGCCCGCATCGGCCGCGACGGCTGCCGTGTGCCGCTCCCCTGGCGTTCGACCGAACCTCACACCGGGTTCGGCAGCGGCATGGACCCCTGGCTGCCCCAGCCCGAGTCCTGGCCCGCGCTGGCGAGGGACAAGCAAGAGTCTGATCCGGCGTCGCACCTTAACCTGTACCGCCGGATGCTCGCCCTCCGGGCCACGCACCGTCTGGGCGAGGGCTCCCTCGCCTGGGTGGAGGACTACTGCAGTGAGACCTCGCTCGCCTACCTCAACGGCAACACCCTGGTGATCATGAACGTCGGCGCTGAGGCCATGCCACTTCCGGCCGGCGAAACGATCCTGCGGAGCTCCGTTGGAGAAGGCAGCGCCGCTGATCTACCAGGCACCGTCATACCAAGCGCTGATCTACCAGGCGTTGATCTACTAGGCTCGGGGGAGACAATCTGGCTCACGGCCAGCTAACTTTTCCACCAAGGAGCAGCATGACCGGCATCAAGGACGTAGCCGAGCGAGCAGGGCTGTCCGTTGCCACGGTCTCACGGGCGCTGAGCGGGAAGGGCAATGTCTCCCCCACAAGCCGCGAACGTGCCCGTGCCGCAGCTGCCGAGTTGGGATTCGTGCTTTCCTACCATGCGTCGAGCCTGGCCTCCGGGCGCACCCACAATGTCGGCTTGGTGGTGCCCTCGGTCCACCGCTGGTTCTTCTCAGCGGTGATCGAGGGCGCCTCAGCGGCATTGCTTGAGGCCGGCTACGACCTCACCCTGTACAACATTGGTGAAAACCCCGCACACCGGCAGAGCGTCTTCAGCGACTTTCTGCTCCGCAAGCGGGTGGATGCGGTCATCGCAGTATCCCTGGAGCTTAGCGAAGACGAAATCGAGCAGCTTCACGCGGTGCACCGCCCCATAGTGGGTATCGGCGGGCCCTTACCGGGAGCATCCACCATTAGGATCGACGACTCCGGGATCGCGCTGAAAGCCACTAACCACTTGCTGGGTCTGGGGCACACCAAGATAGCGCACATCACCGGCAATGAAGCCTACGACCAAGACTTCCATCTGCCGGGAACCCGCCGCAGCGGTTTTGAAAAGGCAATGAACGACGCCGGCTGCCCGGTCCGGCCCGAATGGATCGTTTCCGCGGACTTCACCATAGAAGGCGCCTACGCGGCTGCGAGGCAACTGCTGGCCAGCGCACCGGAACGCCCCACGGCCGTTTTCGCAGCGTCAGACGAAATGGCCATTGGCACCATCCTTGCCGCCCGGGACTTCGGCCTGCGCATCCCGGACGATCTCTCCGTCATGGGCATCGACGGGCATGACCTGGGCAATGTCCTTGGCTTGACCACCATCGACCAGGATGCCAAAGGGCAGGGGGCATTGGCTGTCCGGACCCTGTTGGGTGCCATCAACAACGGGCTGGTTCTGGAACCCGCAGACACGGAGCACCCCACCAGGCTGGTGGTGCGGACAAGTACCGCTGTGCCTAGGCCCGGTACATCCTAGGACGTTCCTAGGGCAGCGGCCGTTCCATCACGAGCTCCAGCTTTGACGTATCCTGCGGATAAGGCCGGCTGGCACCCGTTGTCTCGAATCCGTGACGCCTGTAGAACGCCAGTGCCCTTGAGTTGTCCTCATGCACCCCAAGCTCAATGCTTTCCGCTGCCAGGTCTTCCACTGCGGCCTTGCACGCCTCATTGAGGAGTTCGTCGGCCAGTCCCAGCCCGCGATGCTCGGGTGCGACATACACGCTGATCAGCATAGCCTGCAGCGGTTTCTCCGGGCTCTGGGGGTGTTTGACCACCACGCGCATCAGGCCACAGAATCTGCTGCCGTCTTCGCCGCCATCGGCAATCAGGGTGACGCTGGCGTCCCCGGACATCGCGGCAGCACGCTCCTGCCACTGGGTGTCCGTTTGCCGGCGCGCAGCATCCAGGCTTTCCACGTAGGCCATGGGCGTATCTCTGAGCATCTCCAGGCGGACGGCCCTTAACAGGGCCCAATCTTTCGCGTGGAGCCTGCGGATCCTAGGCAACTGCTCCGCCCATGAATCTCACGTAGCGCTCCAGGACACGGGGCCAACCCTCGGCGTAGGACGCGCGCGAGGCCGCGGGGTCTTCGGCGCCCTCCCACCCGTCGTGGACCAAGCGAACCTCAGTGCCCTCTTCCACGGCCCTGAACGATACACGGATCTCGGTGGACCAAAGGGGTGTGCTCGCGGGATACCAGCTGGCGTGGAAAGACAATGGCGGCTGCCAATCGTCAATGGTTCCCCACACGGAGGTACGTCCGTCCTCGGCCGTCTCGAGGATCAGGTTCTCTTCGAACTCAACATGTGACCCCTCGCCGAACACGCTCTCTTGGTCCAGCGGCCACCAGAGGTGTGGGTGATCCGTGAATCCCTGGAAGGCATGTGAGACGTTGGTGGGGACCACGACGGTGATGATGAAGGGCTCCAAAGCATCGTTGTCCTGCTGGGACGACTCGGGCTCCGACTCGGGGTGGCTGAAGAGGTTTTCCATGACCACCAACTCTACCGGGGCAGAAGGCACTCACTTGGGTTAAACAGGACGGCTTCGCTCAAGCGGGACGGTTAAATGCAAAGAGCCCCGACCTTCGTGGTCGGGGCTCTTCTCAAATTATGTCCGGCGGTGTCCTACTCTCCCACACCCTCCCGGGTGCAGTACCATCGGCGCTGTGGGTCTTAGCTTCCGGGTTCGGAATGGGACCGGGCGTTTCCCCCACGCTATGACCGCCGTAACCTTGTTACCCGTCCCCGTGGTTTGCCTGGTGTGGGCGTTTTTTCGGGGTGGGAAATCTGTGGTGGTTACAACTGTGGTGTTGTTATTTAGTTGTGTTTTGTTCCTGGAACAAGCGGGTTGTTGTTCGGGAACCACATAGTGGACGCGTGCAGTGTGTTGTGTGTGGTGTAAGTTGTTGGCCTATTAGTACCGGTCAGCTTCACGAGTCTTTAGTCCTCGCTTCCACATCCGGCCTATCAACCCAGTGGTCTGGCTGGGGGCCTCTCACACATAATGTGTATGGAAATCTCATCTTGAAGCGAGCTTCCCGCTTAGATGCTTTCAGCGGTTATCCCATCCGAACGTAGCTAATCAGCGATGCACTTGGCAGTACAACTGACACACCAGAGGTTCGTCCGTCCCGGTCCTCTCGTACTAAGGACAGCCCTTCTCAAATTTCCTGCGCGCGCAGCGGATAGGGACCGAACTGTCTCACGACGTTCTAAACCCAGCTCGCGTACCGCTTTAATGGGCGAACAGCCCAACCCTTGGGACCTACTCCAGCCCCAGGATGCGACGAGCCGACATCGAGGTGCCAAACCATGCCGTCGATATGGACTCTTGGGCAAGATCAGCCTGTTATCCCCGAGGTACCTTTTATCCGTTGAGCGACGGCCATTCCACAATGTACCGCCGGATCACTAGTCCCGACTTTCGTCCCTGCTTGAGATGTCTCTCTCACAGTCAAGCTCCCTTGTGCACTTACACTCGACACCTGATTGCCAACCAGGCTGAGGGAACCTTTGGGCGCCTCCGTTACTTTTTAGGAGGCAACCGCCCCAGTTAAACTACCCATCAGGCACTGTCCCTGACCCGGATCACGGGCCGAAGTTAGATGTCCAAAGTGACCAGAGTGGTATTTCAACGATGACTCCACCCGAACTGGCGTCCGGGTTTCAACGTCTCCCACCTATCCTACACAAGCCACTCCGAACACCAATACCAAACTATAGTAAAGGTCTCGGGGTCTTTCCGTCCTGCTGCGCGTAACGAGCATCTTTACTCGTACTGCAATTTCGCCGAGTTTATGGTTGAGACAGCGGGGAAGTCGTTACTCCATTCGTGCAGGTCGGAACTTACCCGACAAGGAATTTCGCTACCTTAGGATGGTTATAGTTACCACCGCCGTTTACTGGGGCTTAAATTCTCAGCTTCGCCACAAGTGGCTAACCGGTCCTCTTAACCTTCCAGCACCGGGCAGGAGTCAGTCCGTATACATCGTCTTGCGACTTCGCACGGACCTGTGTTTTTAGTAAACAGTCGCTTCCCCCTGGTCTCTGCGGCCCACACCCGCTCACGGAGAGCAAGTCTCCATCACGGGGCAGGCCCCCCTTCTCCCGAAGTTACGGGGGCATTTTGCCGAGTTCCTTAACCATAATTCTCTCGATCGCCTTGGTATTCTCTACCTGATCACCTGTGTCGGTTTGGGGTACGGGCGGCTAAAACCTCGCGTCGATGCTTTTCTTGGCAGCATAGGATCACCGGATCCCCCCATACGGGGGTCCCATCAGATCTCAGGATCGTGCTCGAAACACACAGGAACGGATTTGCCTATCCCTGACCCTACATCCTTAGACCGGGGCAACCATCGCCCGGCCCGGCTACCTTCCTGCGTCACACCTGTTAATACGCTTACCTCCCGGGATCAGGTCCCGCGCTCGGCCAAAACCCACAACACCACAAGGGTGAGCGGGCAGGCTCCGGGCGGTTAGTATCCCCCGCTTGGCATGGGCGGTTTTTCGCCGGTACGGGAATATCAACCCGTTGTCCATCGACTACGCCTGTCGGCCTCGCCTTAGGTCCCGACTTACCCAGGGCAGATTAGCTTGACCCTGGAACCCTTGATCATTCGGCGGACGGGTTTCTCACCCGTCTTTCGCTACTCATGCCTGCATTCTCACTCGTGTAGGCTCCACCGCTGGTTTCCACCGCGACTTCACTGCCCACACGACGCTCCCCTACCACTCCACACCCCTGAACCACGAAGGCTAGGGCATTATGTGAAATCCACAACTTCGGCGGTGTACTTGAGCCCCGCTACATTGTCGGCGCGGAATCACTTGACCAGTGAGCTATTACGCACTCTTTCAAGGATGGCTGCTTCTAAGCCAACCTCCTGGTTGTCTTCGCAACTCCACATCCTTTCCCACTTAGCACACGCTTAGGGGCCTTAGTTGGTGGTCTGGGCTGTTTCCCTCTCGACTATGAAGCTTATCCCCCACAGTCTCACTGCTGCGCTCTGACTTACCGGCATTCGGAGTTTGGCTGACGTCAGTAACCTTGTAGGGCCCATCGGCCATCCAGTAGCTCTACCTCCGGCAAGAAACACGCAACGCTGCACCTAAATGCATTTCGGGGAGAACCAGCTATCACGGAGTTTGATTGGCCTTTCACCCCTACCCACAGCTCATCCCCTCCATTTTCAACTGAAGTGGGTTCGGTCCTCCACGACGTCTTACCGTCGCTTCAACCTGGCCATGGGTAGATCACTCCGCTTCGGGTCTAGATCACGCCACTACACTCGCCCTATTCAGACTCGCTTTCGCTACGGCTACCCCACACGGGTTAACCTCGCGACGTAACACTAACTCGCAGGCTCATTCTTCAAAAGGCACGCCGTCACCAGAATCAGACTGGCTCCGACGGATTGTAAGCACACGGTTTCAGGTACTGTTTCACTCCCCTCCCGGGGTACTTTTCACCTTTCCCTCACGGTACTGGTCCGCTATCGGTCATTAGGAAGTATTTAGGCTTATCAGGTGGTCCTGACAGATTCGCACGGGATTTCTCGGGCCCCGTGCTACTTGGGATACTCCCCAGGCCGTGCACAACATTACGGTTACGGGGCTCACACCCTCTCTGGCCGGCCTTTCAAGACCGTTCACCTATGCCTGCACCTCACCTCACTGGTCCGGCAGAACCAGAACGGAAAGTCCCACAACCCCGCCCATGCAACGCCCGCCGGCTATCACACATGGAAACGGTTTAGCCTGATCCGCGTTCGCTCGCCACTACTAACGGAATCACTATTGTTTTCTCTTCCTGCGGGTACTGAGATGTTTCACTTCCCCGCGTTCCCCCCACGCACCCTATGTGTTCAGATGCGGGTCACACAATCACCTCACAGCGTTGTGCGGGGTTTCCCCATTCGGACATCCTGGGATCAACGCTCGGTTATCAACTCCCCCAGGCTTATCGCAGATTCCTACGTCCTTCTTCGGCTCCTAATGCCAAGGCATCCACCGTGTGCCCTTAAAAACTTGACCACACACAAACCAACAACCCCAAAGGGCCGCCGGTCTACGATGCATCATCTATTCGAGAGAACCATGACCACAAGGGCCAGGTTCATTCATAAGAAATTGCTGTAAGAACACACACACGTGTGTGTTCTAGATGCTCGCGTCCACTATGTAGTTCTCAAACAACAACCCCGTCAACCAGACCACCACCACCCCACGAACGGGGACACGATGGTAAGTACCGGAAGCAGGAACAAAAGAAACACCAGAAGATGCTCTCCGCATTGCTGCAAAAAGGTCCTGTTGCCTCAGGACCCAACAGTGCGCCAAACACAACCCCACACACACCACGCCCCGACGCGTTCCACACAACACCACACCCCCCAAAAGGGGACACGGGTTGCCGTACTGGCACCAGGACACAACCGGTGAAGGCCATGCCAAACAAGTTTGATTCGTTGATATTCCACCCATGAGCACCCACCGCAGAACAGACGCCTGCGCAATGGGCAACACTGACAACCACCACCACACCCATGCAGGCACAGCAACCAGTTGTTAGCAGCTCCTTAGAAAGGAGGTGATCCAGCCGCACCTTCCGGTACGGCTACCTTGTTACGACTTAGTCCCAATCGCCGGTCCCACCTTCGACGGCTCCCCCCACAAGGGTTAGGCCACCGGCTTCGGGTGTTACCAACTTTCGTGACTTGACGGGCGGTGTGTACAAGGCCCGGGAACGTATTCACCGCAGCGTTGCTGATCTGCGATTACTAGCGACTCCGACTTCATGGGGTCGAGTTGCAGACCCCAATCCGAACTGAGACCGGCTTTTTGGGATTAGCTCCACCTCACAGTATCGCAACCCTTTGTACCGGCCATTGTAGCATGCGTGAAGCCCAAGACATAAGGGGCATGATGATTTGACGTCGTCCCCACCTTCCTCCGAGTTGACCCCGGCAGTCTCCTATGAGTCCCCGCCATAACGCGCTGGCAACATAGAACGAGGGTTGCGCTCGTTGCGGGACTTAACCCAACATCTCACGACACGAGCTGACGACAACCATGCACCACCTGTAAACCGACCGCAAGCGGGGCACCTGTTTCCAGGTCTTTCCGGTTCATGTCAAGCCTTGGTAAGGTTCTTCGCGTTGCATCGAATTAATCCGCATGCTCCGCCGCTTGTGCGGGCCCCCGTCAATTCCTTTGAGTTTTAGCCTTGCGGCCGTACTCCCCAGGCGGGGCACTTAATGCGTTAGCTACGGCGCGGAAAACGTGGAATGTCCCCCACACCTAGTGCCCAACGTTTACGGCATGGACTACCAGGGTATCTAATCCTGTTCGCTCCCCATGCTTTCGCTCCTCAGCGTCAGTTACAGCCCAGAGACCTGCCTTCGCCATCGGTGTTCCTCCTGATATCTGCGCATTTCACCGCTACACCAGGAATTCCAGTCTCCCCTACTGCACTCTAGTCTGCCCGTACCCACTGCAGAACCGGAGTTGAGCCCCGGTCTTTCACAGCAGACGCGACAAACCGCCTACGAGCTCTTTACGCCCAATAATTCCGGATAACGCTTGCGCCCTACGTATTACCGCGGCTGCTGGCACGTAGTTAGCCGGCGCTTCTTCTGCAGGTACCGTCACTTACGCTTCTTCCCTACTGAAAGAGGTTTACAACCCGAAGGCCGTCATCCCTCACGCGGCGTCGCTGCATCAGGCTTGCGCCCATTGTGCAATATTCCCCACTGCTGCCTCCCGTAGGAGTCTGGGCCGTGTCTCAGTCCCAGTGTGGCCGGTCACCCTCTCAGGCCGGCTACCCGTCGTCGCCTTGGTAGGCCATTACCCCACCAACAAGCTGATAGGCCGCGAGTCCATCCAAAACCACAAAAGCTTTCCACCACCATGACATGCGCCAGATGGTCGTATCCGGTATTAGACCCAGTTTCCCAGGCTTATCCCAGAGTCAAGGGCAGGTTACTCACGTGTTACTCACCCGTTCGCCACTAATCCCCCAGCAAGCTGGGATCATCGTTCGACTTGCATGTGTTAAGCACGCCGCCAGCGTTCATCCTGAGCCAGGATCAAACTCTCCGTTGAAGTAAAACAAAACCAAACAGACACAACCACACCCACCGGAAATAACGGCGAACACGGCTGCACAAAATTCGAAACCAGCTGAAAACCAGACCACCACACACGGGGGTGCGCAATGATCCAGCCATAATTTCAACCAATTGATAAAACAATCGGTATCAACAAACTTGGCACACTATTGAGTTCTCAAACAACAGACACACCCGGCACCACCAAACCCCCCACAAGGGGCCAGGATCGCTCCGGAGCAACTTTTCAAACTTACCGGCTGGATCTCTCGGAGTCAAATCGGCCAGCATGACTTGATTTTTCCTTGCGGTATCTTGTCTGCGTGGCGATCTCCACTCGGGGACCAGCGCGGGTACTAACTATACCCCTACTTCCCCGAGATGGCAAAACCCGGCAGCGACACGCTCCCTCCGTCAAGCAAAATCCCCGGAAACACGGGCGGAACGCCCCAAAAAACACAGGAAAGAGGGCCCGGAAGCCAAAGCCTCGGGCCCTCCCCAGTCCTCAGGAACTACTCAGCCGGTGTGAACCAGGAAGCCCCAAGAGGGGGAAGCGTGACGGTCAAAGCTGCCGGCTGGCCATCAGTTCCGGGCGTTGAAGCCTTCAAGGCTCCTGCGTTGACAACTCCCGAGCCGCCGTACGTTTCAGAATCCGTGTTCAGGACTTCTGTCCACTCCCCTGCTGCCGGCACTCCGAGGATGTAGTCCTTGTGAGGACCGCCCGAGAAGTTCACTGCGCAAACCAGCGGTTTGCCATCCTGATCCCAGCGGATGAAAGTCAGCACGTTGTGATCGGCATCTGCGCCATTGATCCACTGGAACCCGCCGGCTTCGTTGTCCCGCTGATAAAGCGCCGGCGTGGACGTGTAGAGCTCGTTGAGGTCCTTGACCAGAAGCTGCAGTCCACGGTGCGCAGGGATATCGGCAAGGAACCAATCCAATCCGTATTGTTCGGACCACTCGGCTTCCTGGCCGAACTCCGTCCCCATGAAGATCAGTTGCTTGCCCGGGTGCGCCCACTGGTAGGCAAAAAACGCACGCAGGTTTGCCAGCTGCTGCCAGCGGTCACCTGGCATCTTGCGAAGCATGGAGCCCTTACCGTGAACTACTTCGTCGTGGCTGATGGGCAGCAGGAAGTTCTCGGTGAAGGCGTAGACCATGGAGAACGTGATGGTGCCGTGGTGCCACTTGCGATTGATGGGGTCTTCGGAGATGTACTTGAGCGAATCATGCATCCAGCCCATGTTCCATTTGAGGCCGAAGCCCAGCCCGCCGTGGTTGGTGGGCGCCGTGACACCAGGGAAGGCCGTGGATTCCTCGGCGATGATGATGGCGCCGGGGTGGGACTTGTAGACGGTGGCGTTGACTTCCTGCATGAAGGAAATGGCTTCGAGGTTCTCGCGGCCGCCGAACTTGTTGGGCCTCCACTGCCCTTCTTCACGGGAGTAGTCCAAGTAGATCATCGAGGCAACGGCATCCACGCGCAGGCCGTCGATGTGGAATTCCTCCAGCCAATACAGGGCGTTGGCCACCAGGAAGTTGCGGACCTCGCTGCGTCCGAAGTCGAAGATCAAGGTTCCCCAGTCGGGGTGTTCGCCCAGGGCGGGGTCTGAGTGCTCGTACAGCGGCTGGCCGTCGAACTGAGCCAGCGCCCAGGAGTCCTTGGGGAAGTGTGCGGGCACCCAGTCGAGGAGGACGCCGATGCCGGCCTGGTGGAGTGAATCCACCAGGAACCGGAACTCGTCCGGGTGCCCGAATCGTGAGGTCGGCGCGAAGTAGGACGTCACCTGGTAGCCCCACGAACCACCGAAGGGGTGCTCCGCGACGGGCATGAACTCAACGTGGGAGAACCCAAGCCACTTCACGTACTCAACGAGTTCCTTGGCGAGTTCCTTGTAGCCAAGGCCAAGCCGCCAGGAGCCCAGGTGAACTTCGTAAACGCTCATGGGCGAGTTGTGCGGGTCCTTCTGGGCACGGGCACTCATCCATTCCGCATCCTTGAACCGGTAGCTGGCGTCTACCACGCGCGAAGCAGTCAGCGGCGGGACCTCGGTGCCGAAAGCCAACGGGTCTGCTTTCTCCACCCAGTGACCGGCCTTGGTGAGGATCTCGTATTTGTAGCACGCCCCTGCTACAACGCCCGGGATGAAGAGTTCCCACACACCGGAGGAACCCAGGGAGCGCATCCCGTGGGAGCGGCCATCCCACCCGTTGAAGTCGCCCTTCACCCGGACGGCTTGGGCGTTCGGAGCCCAGACAGCGAACGAGACTCCGTCCACCTCGCTCAACGCAGAGCGGTAGTGCTGGACGTGCGCGCCAAGGACATCCCATAGGCGCTCGTGGCGACCTTCGCCGATCAGGTGCAGGTCCACCTCACCTACGGTAGGCAAGTAGTGGTACGGGTCATCGATGGTGACGGGTTCGACGTCGTACACCACTTCCAAACGGTAGTCCGGCACGTGGCCGGCCTGCAGCGGTTCCAAGACTGCAGTCCAGACGCCGTGGGCCTCATGGGTCATTTCCGTGCGGCCGGCTTCAGTCACTGCAACCACGGACTTTGCCAGGTGTTTCACCGTACGGATAGTGACGTGGCCATGATCGTCCAAATGCGCGCCAAGTACAGAATGCGGCGCGTGGTAAGCGCCGGCGGCCACGCGTTCCAAGGTCTCGGAGTCCACGTGCAGGGGAACTCGGGGCCGTTCGGTGCGTGCAGAGCCAGTCATGTCATTACCTTCCGCTGTAGCTGCCGCATGCTTGCCGCGGCTTGTGTTGTCGAGGATTCGTCGCGATGCGTTCACCGGGATCGACAGCCAGTCGGGCCGGTTCCGCAACTCGTAAACAACCTCGTATAAGGCCTTGTCCAGCCACAATGCCACAAAGAGCGGCGAGCGGCGGTCTATGGTTCCGGGGGTGACTTCGCTGTAACCCTCAAGGAACGCGGCAGCGCAGTCATCCACCCAGGTTTCAGGCACTTTGACGGCCGCTTTTTCGTTTTCGCGCGTGGCGGCACCGGCTGCGTAATCGAATGAACGCAGCATGCCCGTGACGTCCCGCAGCGGCAAATCGGGAGTATTGCGTTCATCGATGGTCCGGAGCGGCTCGCCTTCGAAGTCGAGGATGGCCCATCGTCCCGGCTGCCCCTCAGCGCCGGGAACCAAGAGGATCTGTCCCAGATGGAGGTCGCCGTGGACGCGTTGCAACTGGCCGACGTCCCGTGGATCCAGGGCCGCCAGCAGTTCATCGAGGTTCTCGTCATAAGGCCCGACGGCGGACGAGGCTTCCGCCCAGGAGCCGCGGACACGCCTCGCTACAGTCGCGATGATGTCCGGCCCCTGTTCCTGTCCGTCCTGGGTGCCGAAGGTTTCTGCGAGCCTGGCGTGAACCGTGGCAGTAGCAGCGCCGAGACCGCGGGCTTCTGCCGTGAAATCCTTGCCGGCTGCGGCTGCCTCTACGGCCAGGCGCCAAGCATCCATCCCGCCGGCAAGGAATTCGTGGGCGACAGTCAGCTCGCCCGTGGCCGCCATGGACCCGCTCGACGCCGGCCCCTCCCACGAGCCGCTAATCCAGCCCAGCGTCGCGGGAACCTCACTGGTTCCCGCTGCTGTCAGGGCCGCCCCAAGTTCCACTTCGGGATTCTTGCCGGCAGCGAGCACCCGGAAGATTTTGACGATCGCCGCGGAGTCGCCGTCGTCAATAATGACGGATGTGTTGGACTGCTCGCCGGACAGGACCTTGACGGAGAGGGGTGTTTTCGGAAGGGCCACACGGCTACGCGAGAGGTGCCCCTGGGCACCACCCACCTTCCCTTCAGTTCGCATGAGTTCCAGCCAGGCAGTAACAAAGTCCGCATCGTAGACGGCGTCGTACACGAGCTGTAGCCCTAGGTCAGGATCGGTAAATTCGCCCAACAAAGCGGCGGGGGCATCCGCCAGGGGCTTGCTTCGGTAACTCAACGGAACCTGGACGACGTCGGTCCGGGAACCGCCGTCGGCTGTCCTGTGGGTCACCGCCAGCAGCACAACTTCCAGCCCGGTATCTCTGCCGGTAGCCGGCAGCCTGAAAGCGCCCACCTGCTCCAGCGCAAAGTCGGGGCTCTTGACCGGGAACCAGCGCTTGCCTGGCAGCCAGCTCCGGAGAAGTCCTTCAATGGAGGGGTTCAAGTTTTCCTTGCTCATCTCATCCTTTGGAGGTCACCACGGGAATCGCCTGGGTAAAAGGCGACGAGGGATTCGAAAATGCCGAGCGGACCCGCAGCCAATAGAAGCTGTGGCTCCCCAGCATCACGGTCAAGTGACCATTGTCGCCGACGGCCGGGAAAGGCTGGCCGCCGAAAATATCGCGCAGGCCGCGGCCAGCAAACTCAGGCACGTCCAAGGTTGCCGCGACGGGGTGCTGGGAGAGGTTGAAAACGCACAGAATGGTCTCCGCGTCCTCTCCTTCAGCGTTCCCGGCCGGCAATTCCCTGACGTAGGCCAACACCACCTCATGGTCTGCCTCAATATGCCGGAAGCCGCCCAAGCCAAACACAGGGTGGTTCTTCCGGACACTGAGGATCTGGCGGGTCCAGCGCAGCAGCGAACCGGAGTGCGCGGCCTGGGCCTCGACGTTGGCCATGCTGTAGTTGTAAACCAGCGACTGTATGACAGGCAGGTAAAGCTTGCCCGGATCGGCCCCTGAGAAGCCGGCATTGCGGTCGGGGTTCCACTGCATCGGGGTGCGGACGGCATCGCGGTCATCGAGCCAGATATTGTCGCCCATGCCGATCTCGTCCCCGTAGTACAGGAATGGGCTTCCCGGCAGGGAAAGCAGCAACGCGTTGATGAGCTCGATCTCGGAGCGGGAGTTATCCAGCAGCGGCGCCAAACGCCGTCGGATGCCTATGTTGGCCCGCATCCGGGGATCCGGGGCGTACCAACCGAGCATGGCGGCGCGCTCTTCAGCGGGCACCATCTCCAACGTCAGTTCGTCATGGTTCCTCAGGAAGGTTCCCCATTGCGCACCCTTCGGAATCTCCGGGGTGTTCCGCAGGGTCTCAATAATGGGAGCTGCCTTCTGGTCCCGCAGGGCGTAGTACAGCCGCGGCATGATGGGGAAATGGAAGGCCATATGGCATTCCGGGGCTTCCTCGGTGCCGAAGTACTCCACCACTTCATGCGGAGGTTGGTTTGCCTCAGCAATGATCACTCTGCCGGGGTAGTTCGAGTCCACCATCCGGCGGAGGTCCTGCAGGAAGGTGTGCGTGGCAGGCAGGTTCTCGCAGTTGGTGCCATCTTCTTCGAACAGGTAGGGAATGGCGTCCGCGCGGAAGCCATCGATGCCCTGGTCCAGCCAGAAGCGGACCACGTCATAGAGGGCCTCAATCACCTTGGGGTTCTCGAAATTCAAGTCTGGCTGGTGGCTGAAAAAGCGGTGCCAGAAGAACTGCCGGCGGATGGGATCGAACGTCCAGTTGGACTCTTCGGTGTCAACGAAGATGATGCGTGCGTCCTGGTACTTCTCGTCCGTATCGCTCCACACATAGAAATCACCGTAGGGACCAGTTGGATCTTTGCGCGACTCCTGGAACCAGGGGTGCTGGTCCGAGGTGTGGTTCAACGGCAGGTCGATGATCACCCGGACGCCACGGGCGTGGGCCTCGGCAACCAAGCGCTTGAAGTCGCTGATGGTGCCGAACTCGTCCAGCACGGACGTATAGTCGGCGATGTCATAACCGCCATCGCGCAACGGGGAATGGAAGAACGGCGGCAACCACAGGCAGTCAACGCCCAGCCACTGGAGGTAATCCAGTTTCTCGATCAGGCCGTGGAAGTCACCGGAACCATCCCCGTTGGCATCCGCAAAGGCCCGCACCAGTACCTCATAGAAGACTGCCTTGCGGTACCAGTGCGGATCGTGCTGGAGACCTGGGGCGTTCAACTCGAAGGTGTTCTTCGGAGTGAAGTACTGGCTGGGGTTCTGCGGAGAAAAACTCACTAAGGCTGCCTCCGGATGCTAAGTACGTGTGCCGGCTCAACGTGGGCATCCAGGCGGACGTAGTTGTGCTCGCCCCATTCCCAGCTCTCGCCGCTGATCAAGTCGTCCACCCGGAACCGGCCATCCTCGTTAAAGTCCGAGGGGGCCAGTTGCAGGGCTTCCAAGTTCAGGGACACCGTGCTTTCACGGGTGCTGTGAGGATCCACGTTGACCACAATGATCAAAGTGTCCTTGGTGCCGTCCGGGAGCGTTTTGTGCTTGGAGTACACGATCGTGGCGTCATCGGTGCTGCTGTGCAGCGTCAGGTTCTGCAGATCGCCCAAGGCCAGGTGGTTCTTGCGAATGGTGTTAAGCCTGGTGATGTAGGGCGCCAAGGTACGCCCTGACTCAGCCGCACCCTCCCAGTCCCTCGCCTTGTACTCGTACTTCTCGTTGTCGATGTACTCCTCGGCGCCCGGACGGGCCACGTGCTCGTACAACTCATAACCGGCGTAGACGCCCCACAACGGGCTTGCCGTAGCAGCCAATACGGCCCGGATGCGGAACGCGGCCGGACCACCGTACTGCAGGTACTCGGTGAGGATGTCCGGGGTGTTCACGAAGAAGTTCGGCCGGAAGAACGCCGCTGTTTCGTGGCTGACCTCGTGGAAGTACTCCTCCAGCTCGGTCTTGGTGTTCCGCCACGTGAAGTAGGTGTAGGACTGCTGGAATCCTGCGCGGCCCAAAGCATGCATCATCGGCGGGCGTGTGAAGGCCTCCGCCAGGAAGACAACCTCGGGATTCTTCTTGTTGATCTTGCCGATCAGCCATTCCCAGAACCACACAGGCTTGGTGTGGGGATTGTCCACGCGGAATACCTTGACGCCGTGGCTGATCCACAGTTGGACAATCCGCAGGATTTCCTTGGAAAGGCCGGCCGGGTCATTGTCGAAGTTCAGGGGATAAATGTCCTGGTACTTCTTCGGCGGGTTCTCTGCGTAGGCGATGGAACCGTCAACGCGCGTGGTGAACCATTCAGGGTTGGACGTCACCCAAGGGTGGTCCGGGGCTGCCTGCAGCGCCAGGTCCAGGGCAACTTCGAGTCCCAGCTCGTTGGCGCGCGCCACGAACGCATCAAAGTCCTCAAACGTACCCAGTTCCGGATGGATGGCGTCATGTCCGCCGTCCTTGGAACCGATAGCCCACGGCGAACCCGGATCCTGCGGCCCTGGCGTCAGCGTGTTGTTGCGCCCCTTGCGGTGCTGGTAACCGATCGGGTGGATGGGCGGCAGGTAGATGATGTCGAAGCCCATCTCCGCGACGGCGTCGAGCCTGTTGGCTGCCGTGCGGAAGTTGCCGGAGGTCCACACGCCAGTGGAGTGGTCCAGGACGGCGCCCTCTGAGCGGGGGAAGAACTCGTACCAGGAACCGCGGCCCGCGAGGTCGCGTTCCACTTGCAGCGGGAAGCGTTCGGAAACGGTCACCAGTTCGCGGATCGGAACGCGTCCGACGGCGGCCAGCACCTCGGGGCTGAAACCGGCGCCAAGGCGCTCCTCGGCAGTCTTGGTGGTGTCGGCCAGCACGACGGAAGCGGCACGCAAGGTGCGCTTCTCCACGGCGCTGCGCCCGGCGTCGTCGGCGGCTTCCGCGAGGAGGGCAGCGCCTTCGGCGAGCATCAACTCGACGTCAATGCCGGCCCCTACCTTGACCTCGGCGTTGTGATGCCAAGTGCCGTACCGGTCATGCCAGGCCTCAATGACGAAGGACCAGGCGCCGGTACCGGTGGGGGTGATCAGGCCTTCCCATCGGTCCAGGCCCTTCCATTGCTCGCCTTGGGCCGGGGTCAGGCGGACTCGCTGACGCTCCTTGCCCTTGGGATCGAGCAGCACAGCGGAGACGCCGAGCTGGTCATGGCCTTCACGGAAGACCGTGGCGCCGACAACCAGGTCCTCGCCTGGCAAGGCCTTCGCCGGGAAACGGCCACCCTCAACCACCGGCTGCACGGCAGTGATGGGGAACCGGCCGAAGCGAAGTCCCTCGGTGATGTCCGTAGTCGTCTTGGATTTCAGAGCGGTGATGGTTCGCGCGGTTTTCGTCACAACCACGACGTTAGCGACAAAAATCACAGAATGCTAAGCACACGACCTATCTCCTCGACGCAAGATGACTTTTACCTAAAAGAAACCCAATCCAGTTCCGGCTGCCATGTGAGTCCGTTAGTGTGGCGCTCGTGAAGGCTATTCGAAGGTTTACAGTCCGTACCGTCCTCCCCGAGCCCATCAGGCCCCTGGCCCGTCTGGCAACCAACTTGCGCTGGTCCTGGCACCGGCCCACACGGGAACTTTTTGCGAGCCTTAACCCGGCTCTCTGGGAGGCATCGCAGCACGACCCCATAGCCCTGCTGGGGTCGATCAGCCGCGAGCAGTTACAGGACCTGGCGAATGACGGCGAGGTTGTGGAGCGCGTGCAGCACGCCGCAGCAGATCTGGACCGATACCTCAGCGAACCGCGCTGGTACCAAGGCCTCGGCGAAGACGCTCCGGCCTGCATCGCGTACTTCTCCCCCGAGTTCGGCATCACCGAAGTACTCCCGCAATACTCCGGGGGCCTGGGCATTCTCGCCGGCGATCACCTCAAGGCCGCCTCCGACCTCGGTGTGCCGCTGATCGGCGTCGGGCTTCTGTACCAGGCCGGATACTTCAAGCAGTCGCTCTCCCGCGACGCCTGGCAGCAGGAAACCTACCCTGTACTGGACCCTGACGGCCTGCCGCTGACGCTGCTGCGCCACCCGGCCAAGGACGGCGCCCAAGGCAAGCCAGTCCACATTTCCCTCCCGCTGCCCAACGGCCGCGAGCTCCACGCGCACGTGTGGCGTGCCGACGTCGGACGCGTTCCGCTGCTGCTGCTGGACTCCAACGTCCCCTCCAACGACGAAGCCGCCCGCGGCATCACCGACCGCCTGTACGGCGGCGGCGGCGACCACCGTCTCCAGCAGGAACTCCTCCTGGGCATGGGCGGCGTCAAGGCCCTGCGCGTGTACCAGGAGCTCACCGGCACGCCCGCTCCGGAAGTGTTCCACACCAACGAAGGCCACGCAGGGTTCCTGGGGATCGAACGCATCCAGGAAGCCATGTCCGACGCCAACTCGCCCCTCAGCTGGGACGAGGCCCTCGCCGCCGGCCGCGCGTCCACCGTCTTCACGACGCACACGCCAGTACCCGCCGGCATCGACCGCTTCGAGACCGTGCAGATCAAGCACTTCTTCGAAGCCGGCCTCGCGCCCGCTGTGCCCACGGACCGCATCCTGGACCTCGGCCGCGAAAACTTCGACGGCGGCAACCCGTCCGTGTTCAACATGGCAGTCATGGGCCTGCGCCTGGCGCAGCGTGCCAACGGTGTGGCCAAGCTGCACGGTGTGGTCTCCCGCGAAATGTTCGCCGGTCTCTGGCCGGGATTCGACCACTCCGAAATCCCCATCACCTCCGTCACCAACGGCGTCCACGTGCCCACGTGGGTGGACCCCCGCATTTCCTCCCTGGCACGAAACCAGTTCGGCGCGGAAGCCGAAGCCCTGGGACGCTGGGACCTCGCGTACAACGTCAGCGACGAAGACGTCTGGGCCCTCCGCCGGCAGCTCCGCGCACAACTCATAGAAGACGTTCGACGCCGGCTCCGGGCCTCATGGAAGAAGCGCGGCGCTGCCGATGCCGAACTCGGCTGGACCGACTCCGTGCTTGACCCGGACGTCCTCACCATCGGATTCGCACGCCGTGTGCCCACCTACAAGCGGCTCACGCTCATGCTGCGCGACCCTGCACGTTTGAAGGCCCTGCTGTTGGACCCCAAACACCCCATCCAGCTGGTCATCGCGGGCAAGTCCCACCCCGCAGACGACGCCGGCAAGAAAATGATCCAGGACCTGGTCAAGTTCACGGACGACCCTCAGGTCCGGCACAGGATCGTGTTCCTGCCCAACTACGACATCGCCATGGCGAGGACACTATTCCCCGGTTGTGACGTCTGGCTCAACAACCCCCTCCGGCCGCTGGAAGCCTGCGGCACCTCCGGCATGAAGGCCGCCATCAACGGTTCACTCAACCTCTCCGTCCTGGACGGCTGGTGGGACGAAATGTACGACGGCGAGAACGGCTGGGCAATCCCCACAGCCAACAACAACGCGTCCTCCGAGGAGCGCGACGACATCGAGGCCTCCGCACTTTACGAGCTGCTGGAAACCCAGGTGGCACCGCGCTTCTATGGCACCACCGTTGCCCAAGGCGCCGGAGCAGCAGGACCCTCCGAATCCAGCCGTGAAACCGTGCCTACCCACTGGGTGTCCATGATCAAGCACACCCTGGCTAACCTGGGCCCCGCAGTCTCGGCGGAACGTATGCTCCACGACTACGTCAACAACCTCTACTGCCCGGCCGCTGTGTCCGGGCGGCGCGCTGTTGCCGAGTCCTTCAAGGAAGCCAAGGAACTCGCGGCGTGGACCACCAAGGTCCGTAACGCGTGGCCCGAGGTAGTGGTGGAGCACGTTGACTCCGTAGGCGTCTCTGAGGAACCCCAGGTGGGCGACTCGCTCCAAGTCAACGCCTACGTGGCCCTCAACAACCTCACCCCGGACGACGTCTCCGTGGAAGTGGCTTTCGGCCGCGCGGAAGACACCGACGAGCTCGAGGACATCGTGGTGGCCGAACTGGACTCCCTGGAAGACCTCGGCGGCGGACGCCACCTGTTCAGCGGCTCCCTGGTGATCAACCGCTCAGGGTCCTTCGGCTACACCGTCCGCGTGTTCCCGAAGCACTCTGCGCTGGCTTCCAAGGCTGAACTGGGGTTGATCGCGAACGCCTAGCCCGTTGTCCGCCCGGACGTTCCTGGCCCGCTTATCCGTTGTTGCCCAACAACGGATAAGCGGGCCAGCGACGTCGGAGCCTGGCTCAGGGCAGCATGACTCCTTTTCACCCTCATTCTCTAGCCGCGAATGGCAATAGCGGGATCTTTACGACTGGCGACCCACGCAGGGTATATGGCGCTTAGAATGCCGGTGGTCACCCCGAGGGAGAGTCCTACCAGCCAAAGCTCTGGGGGCAGCACGGGCGGCCAAGCCTGGATCCAAGAGACATAAAGCGTGGTCAAGTTTCCGATGATGCCGCCAAGTGAGCCTGCTGTAATTCCCACGATTAAGCCCTCCAAGATAAAGGAGCGGCAAATTAGCCATCGACTTGAACCGATCGCTCGTCGCAGCGCTATCTCCTCCGATCGGTTCTGAACGGTCAGGTACATCGCGGACGCCGCAGTGATGACAGCCAGGAGCATCAGGACAAGGGACAGCAATGCGATGAGTGACCCTAGATCATTTGAGACACCCTGCCTGATTGACTGAATATCGGCCGTGACGTCTACCCTTGCCTGCCCTGGGTCGCTCGGCGAGTATGCCAGCGGAGCTACTCGCGCGATCGCAGCGGAGAAGCCCTTTTCGGTTCGAACTTGAATTTTTAGTTCTGCTCTGGAGACAGCACTCATGACACTGGCATCCACGAATACGGAGTTAGTGTACTCAGGAAAATTTGAGCCGGGCTCGAATACGCCAACAACCGGCACAAGTCGGTCATCGATCCAAATGCTCGCCCCTGCCGACGGTCCGGTTTGCTTGCTGTACGCGACGTCTAGCGCAATTGCTGCCTTGGTCGAGACTACTGCGAGCGGACCCGCTCGTGGGTCGTCGAGGGCACTTCGGCTGTTGTGGGGAATTAGCTGCATTTCGAAGTCATCGAAGTAGGTCTTCGAGGAGGAATGAAGTGACAAAGGTGTTTCGGGTTCCAGGTCGGTGGGTCCAACTCGCGTAATACGGACGTCTGCCGGTACAGCTGAGTACACATAGGATGCGCCAACTACATGAGGAAGGCTGGCGATTCGATCTACCCCGGAACGAAGTCCATCGAAATCGTCTCGAAGCACAGCAGGTCCGCCTCCGACGGAGATGGACAGCCGATCCTGTGACGCGATTGCCAGCCGATTATTTATGGCATTCGAAGTCGTCGAACTGATGCCAAGGGCACCCGTCATCCCGCCAATAGCAATCGCGAACGCGGTGATAAGAAGCATTGTTCGGAGAGCACGAGCGGAGAGGGCGGTAACTGCATCGCCCCAATCATCCAGTAGGGAGCGCGCGACGCGGGATAACCAAGTCTGCTGTCTTGATGCATCGAAGGCCTCTGGGGCGGACGGGACCATAAGATTCCGTCTTATGTGAGAATCGTTTTGGACATCACGGCTGATTTGACCGTCCCGGATTTCAATCTGGCGATCTGTTTGGTTCGCCACATCCAAATCGTGGGTGATGATGATCACTGTGACGCCTCCGGAGTTGAGCTTCCGAAGGTATTCGATGACCCGACTGCTGTTGTTGGAATCAAGATTGCCTGTCGGTTCGTCGGCAAGGATGATCTGCGGGTGCGTCGCAATCGCTCGTGCAATGGCAAGTCGTTGTCGCTCACCGCCTGAGAGAAGCTTCGCTTGGACCTTGCGCTTATGCACCAGCCCAACGAACTCCAGCGCGTCCAAGGCAGCCACGGCCCGTTCATCCATCGGCACACCTTGGACACGCAATCCGATTGCTGCGTTACTGATCACACTGTCGTCACCGATGACGTTCGAGGACTGGAAAACGAACCCAATCCGATGCAGCCGCACCGTGTCAAGGCTTC
The DNA here is from genome assembly GCF_048595705.1 of Paenarthrobacter sp. TA1.8. NCBI lineage: Bacteria > Bacillati > Actinomycetota > Actinomycetes > Micrococcales > Micrococcaceae > Paenarthrobacter > Paenarthrobacter sp. TA1.8. The sequence continues at coordinate 958,232 of NZ_CP184287.1, read as the reverse complement.
GTTCCGATGCGGTCTCGACGGCTTGCCCACGAATAGCGAGACTCCCCGAGCTTGCTCTATCCAACAAGCCCATGATGTTCAAAAGTGTCGATTTCCCAGAGCCTGAAGGGCCCACAATGGAAACGAACTCACCGCACTCAATAGCCAGTGAGACGTCCAATAGAGCCGGAGCCTCGGCGCCGGGAAAGGTGCGGGAAACTCCCTGCAGGCTGATGGCCAATGCGTCATCCGAGTCCGTAGATTCCGCAGTACCAGCTAGTCGCTTCGATCGTAAAACCGTCACGATATTTGGACCTCGTCTCCTTGGGCGAGGTCGCCAGAGACTGCGGCGAAACCTCCCCCTGACCGAAGAACCGTTACAGGGACACGCGTTGCAGACACCTTCGAAGCTCTATCGTCCGGCGAGCTTCTCAGAACGTAGGTCCCTTCGGCATCCTGTCGAATGCCAGATAACGGTACAGCGAGGGCCTGCTCCGCAGTACCCTGACCAGCCACAGTGACGCTTAGGTTGGGAGTCAATAGGGCAAGATCTGCCTTGTTCGTAGGCTCCACCATCACGGCATGTCCCGCACGCTGGCCATTCCCCACATCCGTGAATGGACCTACTGAAGTTATCCGTCCCGTCACTAGCTTCTCAACGACCCTGACAGAGACTTCCTGCCCAGTCTTGAGGAATCCAGCCTGCTGGACCTCAGCGATGAACTCGACGAAGTTGTCTTCGGCCTGGAACCTGGCGAGAGGGCTTTCGGCCGTAACCTTCTGCCCTACCTCCAGAGAGGAGACGACGGTCGTACTGGCAACGGGGAGGACTATCAGTTGCCTGAACGGGATCGTCACCTCAGGGGTTTTCGAGTCGTCTAGTGCAGGGGATTCGGGTGTCGCACTAGGTTCGACCTGATGATTTTTCACGGCAGTTTTTCTTCCGCTGCTCAAGGTGAATCCCTCGCTAGCAAAGAACGAGGATGCAGCTTCCATGGTTGCGCTGTCCATGCGACCAGTTTCGTAAGAGAGATACCCCACCTGCATCAGCGCCCGTTGCAAAGCCGAGACGTCATCTCCCTCATCGCCTAGTGAGAGATCACGATACAACGGGAGCGGACCTGGCAGCACGAAATAGGGCTTGCCAGAGACTACACCAGCCAGGTCGCCCCACTTTAGGGCCTCCCCAGCCTGAAGTGTCTGGCGCACGACAATCGGTTCTTGTCCCTCCAGATCGATCTGGATTGGCATTGCCGGGCCGGATTTTATAACTCCGGAGAATGCAAGACGGTCATCGACGATGCGGTTCTCAACCTTTGCATAGACCGGGACGTCAGCCATCGAGTCCTCTGGCCGAATGATCTCTGAACGACCAAAGATTCCTCCAGCCAGCAAGCCCACTCCGGCGGACATGGCTGCGGTGACTGCCAACAGGACGACAAGCCACCGTCGCGAGATTCGAGATAAGCCGACGGTTACCGCCCCCTGCCGAGGTTGTTTATGGATCACTGCGTCTCTTTCAAGAACTTCTGAGCGACGTCCACGTACTTCTGGCTCTTCTTCTTGAGTTCAGTAAGAACTGCCTCGTTCTGTCTGATGAGGGGCAGCTGGTAGCTTGCCTGAATATCACCAAGCGTTTGGGTTAGCCGGACTTTTTGATTGCATTCGGCCTCAACCGTAGCGATTCGGATGCCCTCGGCGGCATCCGATGTCGACGGGTTTTGCTGATCTGCCCTCATCTGCAGGTCAAAGGACTGCTGGCTCGACCACTTGGCTTTATCGGCGTCCCGCCCCGGCGTCAGGCCTGCCGCTGAGATGCACTTGTCCCAGTTGTCCTTGGCATCCTTCCAAGCATCAGTTTCTGATGCCATGCTGAGGCTTTTCAACGCGATCTCAGCCGCTGCCCCGCCATTCATCAGATCGTCGGGGGGAGTGATTTCTTCGATCCTGCTCTTTTCGCTGGCGAGACACTCATATCGGGCGTCCCCCCACTCGCCTGCCTCATCATGCTTCTGGTTCGATGGACCGTCTTCTCCAATAAGCCGGAAGCCGTACTGCCTCACACGGTCAACGTTCCACACCCCGAAGTTCCGATTTTCCGCCTTTGGATAAGCTGCATTCGGATCATCTATGAAGCCAAATTTCTTCATGCATGTAGTCATGATGACTTCTCGCGCAAGGAGAATTTGCGAGCGATCACTGGCCGAAATTCTATATACATCAACTGGGAAAATTATCAGGGAGTTCTCATAATCCAGCTTCACTTTCCCAGATGGATCCGGCGTGATTGATGCATCTGGAGTTCCGGAACAAGATGAGATAGCCAGGGCTACGCCTATGGCAAGAGCGGGAGCGATGCAGCTAATCCAGCGTGCCCGTCGTTCAGGAATTCTTATCGACACTTTCGCGTCCAATCTTTTTTGTGCCTCGATTGGGTACCCGGGCCTGTCCCGGAAAGCAACTTTGACCTGCCGAACTTTAGTCGGCAGGTCAAAGCACAACCGCGCTCAGTTAGTGTTAATCGAAGCGCATGCTATGTTTAGCCACGGTGAAAACTGCTGATGTTGTCATTCCACGTTCCCAGGAAGGGCACGTACCAACCCATGGCGGTGTAATCGTTAGCGCTTCCGAATCCAGCACCGCCGTAATTGATGTTTTCCCACCAAGTTACGTAGTAGCCGAAGTTCTTTACCGAACTTGCCTTGTTGTCAAACGATCCCACCCAAGTCGAATTGTCTGCTCCGTACGTAGCACCGCTGTAGTTATTGTTGTCATAGACAATACTGGCATTCGCAGATTGACTCGCAGCAAAAAGTGCAGCAGTGGACTATGCAACGACAGCAGCGGCCCGTGTGAGTTTTTTCATATCTTGGTCCTCATTTTGGCTGGTGCGACTTGAGGCAAGCAATTAACTCCGCGTGTTCCCCAATACGCAAGTGGCGAGGCAGATAATGTGCCTCGCCAAGAACGTATCGCTCGATTCATTTAATTTCAAGTTTTTGAAATAATCCGAGAGGATATAGAAATATTCAATGTTTCGCGTCACGAATGAGTTGCATGCACCACTTAAGTGAATTTCGGTGGTAGTCATAGCTCACGTGGGAAACTAACGCTGATTACATCTCAGCTGCCCGTAAGACCAGCCAATGAAGTTGCCTCTTCGGGCGCGTGCCCACACGGGTAGAACGCCGGTGCAGTTAGGGCCCGCTGGCCCGACTAATTCTCGAAGACCGCGATGACTGCCAGGTCCCGGCCGGCGTAGCGCTCTGCGTCTTGGAGGATTTCGCAGACGACGCCGAAGGACCGGTCCGTACGGTAGGCCGCGGGGACCTGCCAAATCATCGTGACGGGGCTGCCATCATCCTCCGAGAGGGCATCAGCGTAGTCGTGCAGGGAATCGTTCAGGGCGTCGAGGTTCACGCCGTAGTACTCAGGGAAATCGAGGACCTGGCCGAAGACCTCGAGGACTGCCTGCTTTGTGCTTGCCGGTGGGACCAGGAGGGTCCGTCGGCCGGCGTCGGAGATCTGCTCTTGCAGTTCTTCGAGCGTCCAGGTGTCCGCTGAGTAGATTTTCATGGGCTCCTCTATTTGCCTTCGACGATAAACATGAACGACTCGTAATGGTCAGGGGTGTAGTACTTGGCGGAGTCCTTGCCCACAATGATCCGGCGGGCACCCCGGTCAGACTCTCCCGGCGTGGGCACGGTGTATTCCTTGTAGAAACCGCCGGACTTCTTGGGCAGCAAACCCTCGAAGTTGCCGAAGTTCACGCCGTCGCGGTCGTAAGGGTACGGGCCGCCCTTCGCAATCAGGGCAAGGGTTTGGCGCGCTTCCTTGGGCAACTGCGAAGCATTGATGGTGGGCAGCGTGGAAGCGTTGGCGACAGCTGGGCCAGTAGCTGCCGGATTGGTAACGGCAACAGCTGGTGACGCTGGCGTAGAGCCAGGTGTCGGCGTCGTGCTTTGTGTCGTCAGTGAGCCGCCGCCGACCATGGCGACCACCAGCACGACGACGGCGATCACCAGTCCCGCGAAGGCCACCAGTTTGTTGCGGTTGCGGTTCATCCGGTGGGCTCCCCTCGATGCTCGGCTGGCTACGTGCGGTAGATGTTGATGGTGTTGGCTTGCAGGATATCCCGCTCGCCCGAGGCCACCAAAGCGCCTTTTCGACGGTCGTGCAACACCGAAGTGGTGAAGCGAAGTTCAAACATTCGCTTTCCGATGCCCGACTCGCTCAGGATCTCCGGCAAGACCATTTTGACGTCCTGGTTGCTGCCGTTCACCGAGATCAAGCCACGGATCTCACTATCCTCGTGACCCATGAGCAGCTGGACCGAGCGGACGTTGGGATCATTCCAGCGCGCCGGAGTCATCTTCTTACCCTTATCGTCAAACCACTGAAGGCTCGAGTCGTTGGCCTGGCCCGGGAAGCTTTCAGGTTGGTGACGCAGGAACCAGCGTCGGAGCCGGACCAGTTCACGGGTAGTCCTAAACATGGCATTGGCTTCCTGGGTCCGGCTCCAATCCAGCCATGCCGTGGGGTTGTCCTGGCAGTAGGCGTTGTTGTTGCCCTGCTGTGTACGGCCGATCTCGTCACCGGCTGTGATCATCGGAACGCCAAAGGACAGCAGCAGCGTCGCCATAAGGTTGCGGATGGACAGTGACCGGGCAGCCACGATGGCCTCGTTCTCGCTGCGGCCCTCGAAACCATGGTTGTAGCTTCGGTTGTCGCCGTGTCCGTCGCGGTTCTGCTCGCCGTTGGCCTCGTTGTGCTTGCGGTCGTAGCTGACCAGGTCCTTCAGCGTGAAGCCGTCATGGGCGGTGATGAAGTTGACGCTGGCAAGGCGGGTGCGGCCGGATGATGCGAAGAGATTGGCAGAACCCGCCATGAGCTCAGCCAAAGACGCCACCGAGCCACCATGTCCACCGGCCTCCATAGCGGCCCGGTCGGACAGCCAGAAGCTTCGGACTCCGTCGCGGAAGTGGTCATTCCAGTCAGACCATCCCTGCGGGAAACGGCCGGTCTGCCAGCCGCCGTAGCCAACATCCCAAGGCTCGGCGATCAGCTTGACCTCAGAGAGCACCGGGTCCTCGGCAATTGCTTGCAAGAACGGGTGCTGGGGATCGAAAGTGTTGCTGGCATCCCGGCACAGTGTCACTGCGAGGTCGAAACGGAAACCGTCCACATGGAAGTCATTTACCCAGTACCGCAAGGAATCCAGTGCGAGATCCACCACCACGGGATCACTGAAATCCAGGGTGTTGCCGCATCCGGTGGTGTCCAGGTAGCGTCCATGGGCATCGTGCCGGTAATAACGTTTCTCCGCCAGTCCGCGGAAACTCAGCGGCGGTCCGTCAGGCCCGGCCTCGGCGGTGTGGTTGTACACCACGTCCAGGATGACCTCGATCCCCGCCGCATGGAGCAGTTTGATCATGCCCTTGAGCTCATCCTGCACCGCGTGGGGGCCCGCAGTCCGCGCCGCTTCCGTTGCGTAGTCCGAGTGCGGAGCGAAGAAGGCTGCGGTGTTGTAGCCCCAGTAATTGGTCATGCCCAAGTCCTGGAGGTGCGACTCATCCAAGTGGAAATGAATGGGAAGCAGCTGGACAGCAGTGATGCCGAGTTCAGTCAGGTGCTGGATCATCACCGGGTGCGCCATGCCAGCGTACGTTCCGCGAAGATGCTCCGGGATGTCGGGGTGGAGCATCGTTTGGCCACGGACGTGTGCCTCATAAATCACCGAAGTGCGCATAGGCGTTCGCGGCGCCTGGTCATCGCCCCAGTCAAAGCCTGTCTCCACGTGGACGCTTGTGAGGAACTCGCCCCGCTGGTCCACGGCGCGGCCGTAGGGATCGAGCAGTAGCGGCTGGTCGCCGTCGTCGTCCAGGTCCAAAGCCGGGATGGACAGAGGGAGGCCGCCCTCGCTGGGGGCAGCGCGGAAGCCGTAGCGGGTGCCCGGCGGCATGCCGTCCACAAGGCCGAAGTGCACGCCGTCCTGCACATTGGACAGAATATGCGCGCGCCAAGGTTCGCCTGGTGCTTGGAACACCACTTCCACCCGTTCCAGGTCGGGAGCGAAAACGGCCACGTTCACCGAATGGTTCTGCGTGGTTTCGGCGTCGAAAACCCCGGGCTGGGGCGTGCTCAGTCCGAGGGGCCTGGGCTGCGACGCGTCCAGGGCAGCTTCTGTGTCAAAAATAGGCATAACCATTGCTTGCAAGTTTAGTTCCACGCCAAGTATGTACCGCGCGGACCTGCCATGTGACGACGTTCGGCGTCGTGATTTCATTACTTGCCCGAAACTGGCGGGATTTCATCCGCCGCTCACGTGCTGGAATGCTGCCTTCGTACTCTCCGCGATTGAGTTGGTTCGCATCGATTGTGTCGCGTTCTACTGCCCCGGATCAGTCCGCTTGGCATACTGGGACGGAAACAACTGGAGGTTTTATCGTGCGCGTGGCACTCGCCCAAGTCATCACCGGCCGGGATCTGGCCGAGAACCTGCGGCTCCTTGAGGAGTACGCCCGCCGGGCCAAGGACGGCGGTGCCGAGCTGGTGGTCTTCCCGGAAGCAATGATGCGCGCGTTCGGAAACTCGCTGCTGGACATTGCCGAACCATTGGCTGGGCCGTGGGCGAGCCGGGTGCGGTCCCTCGCTGACGAACTTCAGTTGGTGATCGTGGCTGGCATGTTCACGCCGGGCACTCCCTCCGATTCGGGATCCCCGCGCGTGCGGAACACGCTCCTCGCCACCGGACCCGGCGTGGAAACGAGCTACGACAAAATACATCTTTTCGATGCGTTCGGCTTCGCGGAATCGGACACCGTTGAGGCCGGTACGGATCCGGTAACGTTCGACGCCGGTGGCCTCACCTTTGGGTTGGCCACCTGTTACGACATCCGTTTCCCTGCCTTGTTTACGGCTAACGCGCAGCGCGGAGCCATTGTGAATATCGTTTCCGCCTCGTGGGGATCCGGGCCGGGTAAGGCCGAGCAGTGGCAACTTCTGGCCCGCGCCCGCGCAGTGGACACCACCACGTTCGTGCTCGCCTGCGGCCAGGGCGATCCCGCCACTCAGGGCGTTGAGGTCAAAGGCACCGCGCCCACCGGAGTGGGGTACTCCGCCGTCGTGTCCCCGTTCGGCCAGGTACTGGAAGCCCTGGAGGGGGAACCGGGCGTCATTTTCTACGATCTCGACCCCGCAGTCGTGGAAGAAGCCCGTACCAAACTCCCAGTGCTGGCCAACCGCCGCGACTTCTAACGGACGCCACTCAAATTCGCCGGCGTCACCCAGACCGATGGGCGCTACCCGGATATAGGTGGCGTCACCCGGTATACGTAACCCAAAAGAAAAATGGCACGCGAAAGGCGCCGCGAGGGCCATCCGGAAGCGTGCGTCAAAGCGACGAAGGAGCAGCACGCGGAGGATGGCGCTCGCGGCGCCTTAGCGAGGAGGATGGCGCTTGCGGCGCCTTTGCTGAGAACTAGCTAGCGCGCTGCCTCGACACTTCGTACAGCGAGATTCCAACGGCCATGGATGCGTTGAGGGACTCCATGGCGGAGTCGATCGGAATCGAGACGATCTGGTCGCAGTTCTCGCGGACCAGCCTGCTGAGGCCCTTGCCTTCGGAACCGACCACAATGCAGACGGGTTCGGTGGCAACGGTAAGGTCGGGCAGCGAGACGTCGCCGTCGCCGTCCAAGCCAAGGACGTAGATGCCCATGTTCTTGAACTGCTTGAGCGCGTTGTTGAGGTTCGCAGCACGGGCAACGGGGACACGGACAGCGGCGCCGGCACTGGTCTTCCACGCGGAGGCTGTGACGCCGACGGAACGACGCTCGGGCACGATGACGCCGTGGCCGCTGAAGGCCGAAACGGAGCGGATGATCGCGCCAAGGTTGCGGGGGTCGGTGATGCCGTCCAGGGCAACGAAGATGGGGGCGTTGGAGATGTGCCCCTTCTTCCACTTGGCGAGGGTTTGCTCGGCGAGGTCGTAAGCGTCCTCGTATTCGTACGGCGGAATCTGCAGAACGAGGCCCTGGTGGACGGCGTCCTCTGTCATGCGGTCCAGCTCAGCCTTGCCGGTTTCGAGAAGCGGGATGCCACGCTCAGCCGCGAGTTTGAGGGATTCCTTGACGCGGTCGTCCATCTCAATGCGGATGGCGACGTGCAGGGCCTTGGCTGGGATGCCGGCGCGGAGCGCTTCGACAACCGAGTTACGGCCCGTCACCAGTTCTTCAGTGGCACGGCCCTTGGGGCCCGAGCGGGCGCCGGCGCCACCGGGACGGGTGCCCGTTCCGCGCTTGGCAGCCGAGCGCTCAGCCAGCTGCTTGTTCTTGTATGCCTTGTGGTAGGTGCGTTCCTCCGCCTTGGGCGTGGGACCCTTGCCCTCCAGGGCCTTGCGGCCGTGGCCACCAGTTCCGGTGGTGGGGCCCTTCTTCTGCTTGACCGACCGGCGACCATTGTTGGCCATGAGATTCCATCCTTGATTTTGTGAGTAAGTCTGGAATCAAGTCTACTGACCCGATGCAATTCGGCCGCCGCGCCGGTTCGTCAGTCGCGTTTGAGGCTCCAGCTGGCGCCATCCGCACCATCCTCGACGACGACGCCGGCCGCGGCGAGTGTGTCGCGGATAGCATCGGATGCTGCCCAGTCCTTGTTGGCCCTGGCAGCGGCACGGGCTTCGAGTTGGGCTTCGATCAGCACTTCCAGAGCGGCGTGCTCGCGCCCTTGTACAGCCTCCGGGCGTTTCACCGAATCCAGGCCTAGAACTTCGGTCATTGACAGCACGCTGTAGAGAGCAGACTTCGCACTCTCCAGGTCGCCGCCAGCCAACGCCGTGTTTCCTGCCCGCACGGTTTCGTGCAGCACGCCGAGGGCCTGGGGCACGTTGAGGTCGTCATCCATGGCCGCGATGAAAGCAGCGGGCATGTTGGCCTGTGGGGAAACGTCCGAGGCGTCCGTACCCACCTTGGCGGATGCCTTGTGAATGAAACCGTCAATGCGCTCGACGGCGGCTGCAGCTTCCTGCAGCGAGGTAGGCCGGTAATCCAGGATGGAGCGGTAGTGTGCCTGACCGAGGTAGTACCTAACCACTCGCGGTGAGGCGAGCTCCAGCATCTCCGCCGGGCTCACGGTGTTGCCAATGGACTTGGACATCTTTTCGCCCTGGTACGTGACCATGCCGTTGTGCATCCAGAAGTTGGCAAACTCGTCACCGGCAGCCTGGGACTGGGCCATCTCGTTCTCGTGGTGCGGGAAGCGAAGATCCAGTCCTCCACCGTGGATATCAAACCGCGGACCCAAATACTTGGTGACCATGGCTGAGCACTCAAGGTGCCATCCGGGACGGCCAGCGCCCCACGGGGACTCCCACTTTGCGGTGACGGGTTCGCCGTCTTTGAAGCCCTTCCACAGCGCGAAGTCGCGAGGGTCACGCTTGCCGCGGGGGTCGGCGTCGGGCGCTCCCTGCATGTCATCGATATTCTGCCGCGTCAGCGAGCCGTACTTGCTCCAGGAACGGACGTCGAAGTAGACGTCGCCGGAATCGTCCAGTGCGGGATAGGCATGGCCGCGATCGATGAGGCGCTGGATGAGTGCGTGCATTTCCGGGATGTGGCCGGTGGCGCGGGGTTCATAAGTGGGCCGTTGGACGCCTAGGGATTCGTAGGCGTTCTCGAACTCCTGCTCGTAGCGGTACGCCAGGGCCCACCACTCTTCGGCTTGGCGCGCCGACGGTTCAGCGTCCCAGTCCGGACCGAACGACTGAGCGGATTTGGCCAGGATCTTGTCGTCGATGTCCGTGACGTTGCGCACCACTGTAACCCGGAGGCCACGGAATTCGAGCCAGCGGGTCAGTTGGTCGAAGGCGATGGCCGACCTGACGTGGCCCACGTGCGGCATTCCTTGGACGGTGGCCCCGCAGTAGTACACGCTGGCCTTGCCGTCTTCGAGGGGAACGAAGTCGCGGACTTCGGCGGAGGCGGTGTCATAGAAGCGCAGGGTCACCGCTCCAGATTAGCCGATGACGCGGCGTGACCTGCCTACTTGCAGTATTCGCCGATCTTGTTGAACTGCACCTTGAGCTTCTCCTGCTGGTCCTGGGTGGCCGCGCCGAGGGACGACGACGCCGCTTCGTCCATGATCGCAGCCATCTCTTTGATGGGGTTGCCGATCTCCGGAGCGAGTTTGCCCGCTATCTCGTGGTAGTGCTCGGCGATCTGTTTGGACTGCTGCTGCTGATTGCCGTCGGGCTTGAACGTGTCGTTGTTCAGGAACTCGCAGCTGGCTGTCACGTCCATCGTTTGGGTCCCGCTGCAGCCGGTCAGCAGGAGCGATGCAGCCAAGCCTGCGGACACCATGGCGGAACGCACGACGCCGGCACGTGGCTTAACCATGTGGCGCACCTTTTGCAGGACCGGGCTCGGTTGCCGTCGTCTCATGTCCGGAGACCGGGTACACCAGGGCCGTGGCAACAGCGGAGATACCTTCGCCGCGACCGGTGAAGCCGAGTCCGTCGCTGGTGGTTGCCGTGACACTGATCGGCGCGCCGGCAGCTTCGCTCAGGACCCTCTGGGATTCTTCCCGGCGCGGACCGAACTTGGGACGGTTGGCCACGAACTGCACTGCCACGTTGCCGATCTCGAATCCGGCCGCGCGCACAATGCGTGCCGCTTCGCCAAGGAGCTTAACCCCTGAGGCACCTGCGAACTCGGGGCGGTCAGTGCCGAAGTGGGTGCCCAGGTCACCAATGCCGCACGCGGAAAAGAGTGCGTCGGCAGCGGCGTGAGCAACGCAATCGCCGTCGGAATGCCCTGAAAGCCCCTGTTCGCCTTCCCAGAAAAGCCCGCCCAACCACAGCGGTTGCGGGTCATCTTCTGCCGCAAATGCGTGGACATCGATACCAACGCCCGTGCGGGGAAGCACCATGTTCGGGTTAGGAGTCATCAGCCTTCCACCCAACGAATTCCCAGCGGCCCTTCCAACAGTCCCTCGGCAATGATGAGATCCAAGGGCGTGGTGATCTTCAGCGACTGGCTGGCCCCGCGGACAGCATGGACCGGAACGCCGAGGAGCTCCACCAGCATGGCGTCGTCGGTGACAGCTGCGGATTGCTTGTCGTCGAAGAGACCGGCAGCTTCGTGAGCCCTCCGCAGGACCGCCAATTCGAAACCCTGCGGGGTCTGAACGGCGCGGAGATGCTCCCGGGGAGCTGTTCCCGTGACAATTTCCGGAGCGATGGAGGAGTCTGAGCCGTTCGTCTCGGCAACAGTTTTGATGGTGTCCACCACAGGCATGGTGGGAATGACGGCCTTGGCGCCCGAGGCCAGGGCATCGGCGACGCGCTGGAAAACCCGCTCGGGGGTAAGGGCACGTGCGGCGTCGTGGACCAGGACCAGTTCGGTTCCGTCCTCCAAAGCAGCCATGGCAGCCCGGACGGAATCCGCGCGGGAGGAACCGCCGTCGACCACCGAAATTTCGGGGCCGCCGTCCACCAGGTCAATGGTGAACTCGGAGATTGATTCGCGCAGCGCCGTGTCCCCCTTGGGCACGGCGACGCAGATCTGGCGCGCGACATCAGATGCAACCACCCCACGGAGGGCATGCATCAGGATGGTTTCACCACCCAGCGGAACCTGGGCTTTGGGCATGCCGTAACCGAGGCGTTCACCGGAGCCGGCAGCAACCACGATCACGGCCGTGACGGCGCGCTTGGAAGGAATACTCATGGACACCAGAGTACTTCGTGACAAAAAGAAACCCGGCGGCGCTTTCGCACCACCGGGCTCAATTCTTAGGAAGCCAAGACCTCGTCGAGAACGCTTGCGGCCTTCTCTTCGTCTGTCTTCTCAGCCAGGGCCAGTTCTGAAATCAGAATCTGCCGCGCCTTGGCCAGCATCCGCTTCTCACCTGCGGAAAGGCCGCGATCGTGATCACGACGCCAAAGATCGCGAACGACCTCTGCCACCTTGATGACATCGCCTGAAGCAAGCTTCTCCAGGTTCGCCTTGTAACGACGTGACCAGTTGGTAGGCTCTTCAGTGAACTCGGCGCGGAGAACGTCAAATACGTGCTCCAAGCCTTCTTTGCCCACTACGTCCCGGACCCCAACAAGGTCAACATTCTCTGCTGGAACTTCAATGGTCAGATCACCCTGAGCCACCTTGAGCTTGAGATACATCTTCTCTTCGCCCTTGATGGTGCGCATCTTGATTTCCTCAATTTTTGCTGCACCGTGGTGAGGGTAAACTACTGTCTCGCCGACCTCAAAAACCATGTGGACTTTCCCCTTTCCCGCAGATTAGTCTATCACGATTAAGGCATACGACTGGCATCGGACAGGGCCTTCTCCCGCGCCAATAAAGGGAATAAGGCCTTAAACGACTTCCTCCAAGGTCTTGACGTATTCGGGGAAAGATGCTTGGAGCAAGCAATGTGCGAGCAAGATCTCCTTCGTTGGTGGCGCCACATAGCCTTCCCGAATCCATATTTCCGGGGGTTTGCCGATAGGCTATGGCTGAAAAGTGTTCCAATGACTCTTGAGGAGTAGGTGTCGTGCGCAATACTGCGATGAACCCTGTCCAGCGCGGCAAGCTGGCAATTGCGGCGGCTGCAATCGGCGTCGGTCTTCTGTCCGTCACCGGCTGTGGATTCGTCAACGCCCAGCAGACTACCCACCAGTACTCGGCATCGGACGGGATCAAAGCTGATCTCGGTCCCCTGCAGTTGCGCAACATCCTGATTGTTGCCTCGGGCGAGAACGAGCCCGGCCGCGTTATCGGCGCCGTATTCAACACCTCCGCCACCGACGCGACCCTCACCATGAGTGGTGCCAACGGTGCACAGACTGAAATCCCGGTCAAGGCCAATGGGGAGACATTCCTGAACGACACAGCGGATGCAGCGATCCTCAGCACCGCCGGTGTCATCCCCGGTGGCCTGGTCCCGATCACCGTCCGCAGCGGTTCCGACTCAGCTACCGTCAACGTTCCGGTGCTTGACGGCACGCTGCCCGAGTACGCCAAGTACCTGCCCACCACGCCGACCCCGACGGCAACGCCGACGTCGACTTCCACGGCTACGTCCTCGGAGGCTCCGGCCGCCGGCCACTAGCAGGCAGCAAGCCACAAGCGATACACATAAGGAAGGGTCCCGCCGCGGCGGGACCCTTCCTTATGTGTGTGTAGCTGCCGACCCCGACGACACCCAAATTTGCCCGGGCCACCCGGCCGGGCGGACGACACCCAAATCCGGGCATCGTCAACCGCTTTCCGTGGCGCCAACGAATATGCGCGTCGCCGGTAAGGAAAGCTCTACGGCTCGAACTTGTAACCCAAGCCGCGCACTGTGACCAAGTATCGCGGCACTGAAGGGTCCGGCTCAATCTTGCTGCGAAGCCGCTTCACGTGGACATCGAGCGTCTTGGTGTCCCCCACATAGTCCGAACCCCAGACACGGTCGATCAATTGTCCGCGTGTCAGTACCCTGCCTGAGTTGCGGAGCAGCATCTCCAGCAGTTCGAACTCCTTGAGCGGAAGCGAAACCTGCTCACCGTTGACGCTCACCACGTGGCGTTCGATGTCCATGCGGACCGGTCCTGCCTGCACGGTGGACGTAATAAGTTCCTCCGGCTCACCCTGCCGGCGCAGCACCGCCCGGACGCGGGCCACGAGCTCCCGGGAGGAATAGGGCTTGGTGACATAGTCATCCGCGCCAAGCTCCAAGCCAACAACCTTGTCGATTTCCGAGTCCTTGGCCGTCAGCATAATGACGGGGACACTGGAACGCTGGCGAAGTTGTCGGCACACTTCGGTGCCCGGCGTTCCCGGCAACTGCAGGTCCAGGAGGACAAGGTCGGCACCGTTCCGGTCGAATTCCACCAAGGCGTCGCTGCCGTTGTCCACTACCTCGACGTCAAAACCCTCTTTGCCCAGGAGATAGGACAGGGGGTCGCTGAAGGACTCTTCGTCCTCCACTATCAAAATCCGGCTCAAGCGCTGGCTCCTTGCTCTTGGGCGCCGCTGGCGCCCCCTTGATGATTCACGTGATGGGGTTGTTGAATCGCGTGATGAGGCTCGACGGCGGCAGCAGCCGCCGGAAGTTCGGAAGAGGCGGCCGCAGCGGAAGCCGGAAGGCCGGCGTCGTCGTCCTGTCCTTCCATCTCGGGCAAGCGGATGGTGAAGGTGGATCCTTGGCCGGGCTGGGACCACACGGTTACCTCGCCGCCATGGTTGGACACCACGTGCTTGACGATGCTGAGCCCTAGGCCCGTGCCACCGGTATGCCGGGACCGTGCCGCGTCGACGCGGTAGAAGCGCTCGAACACGCGCTCTTGGTCCTCGGGGGTCAGTCCCTCACCTTGGTCCGTGACGGAGATGGCGACGACGCCCTCCCGGGTTCGGATGCCGACACCTACACGCGTGTTTTCCGGTGAATAGCGAATGGCGTTGTCGATCAGGTTGCGGAGGGCCGTCACCAGGAGGTCGCGGTCGCCGAAAACCAGCGACTCAGAGTGCCCGCCCACCACGATCTGGATATTCTTGCTCTCAGCCGGCAGCTGCGAGCGGTCCACGGCCTCGGTGATCACCGTATTGATATCCACCGCGTGACCTTGCTGGGCAACGTTGGCGCCCTGCAAGCGGGAAAGTTCGATGATGTCCTGGACCAAGGCCGCCAGCCGGCCGGACTCCTTGTGCATGCGCTTGGCGAACCTGCGCACGGCTTCCTCGTCATCAGGCGACGCTTCCAAGGCCTCGGCCAGGAGCGAGATGGCGCCGACGGGTGTCTTGAGTTCGTGGGACACGTTGGCCACGAAGTCGTTGCGGATCTCCTCGGTACGGGTGATCTCAGTGCGGTCGTCGGCCAGAAGCACGATGTATTCCCAACCGAGCATGGCTGCCCGGACCTGGACCACAATAGTGCCCTTGCCCAGCGGGCCACGCGGGAGTTCGTACTGTTCCTCCAGGATCACGCCGTCCCGGCGGACCTTCGCGGTCATGTCCAGGAGTTGCTTATGCACCACTGTGTGGCCACGCACCAGGCCATACGCATACGCTGCCGGACTCGCACGGACAACGCCGTCGATGGCGTCCACCACGACAAAGGCGCGCCCGACGACGGCAAGTACTTCCGCCGCGCCCTCAGGAAGCAGGGGCTCAGTAACGTCCAGGTCCACGATGCTGCGTTGCCGCTCGCTGATCCTGAATGCGAGCATGCCAAAGACGCCCAACGACAGGCCTACGAGACCTGCGACGACACCTATGAGCAATGGATCCACGTGTCCAGCTTATGCTGTGGAAACACGGGCAAGCAGTGATCCGGCGCCAAACGCCGACGGTTCAACTAACGTTCATCTAAAGGAGCCGAACAGTTCACTGGCCCCTGACACAGTTACTGGTTGGACTGTCAATGGTTTTGAGATCCGACCCCCATCATGGGAACAGGATTTCCAAGGAAAGGACGCCTTAGTGCGCAAGGTTTTTCAGGAGGAGCTCACCCAGGTAGGTGACGACCTCATCGAGATCTCCAAGCTGGTTCACGAAGCAATCACGAAGGCTACTACGTCTTTCGAAGGTGCCGACGTGGATCTTGCCCAGGACGTCATCGCGGCAGATGCCCGGATCGACTTCCTGCAGAACAGCCTCGACGAGCGCGCCATCGACATCCTTGCCCTGCAGGGTCCTGTCGCCAGCGACCTCCGTATGATTGTGGGTTCGCTGCGTATGAGCGCGTCTCTGGAACGCATGGGTGACCTTGCCCGCCACGTTGCCCAGTTGGCGCGCCTGCGCTACCCGGCCACCGTGATCCCCGCTTCGCTGACCCAGACCTTCAAGGCCATGGCCCAGCACGACATCGAGATCACCGCCAAGGTGATTGAACTTCTGGAGACCCGCGATCTTGAGGTTGCCCGCGACATCCTCAAGATCAACATCGCAGTGGACGACCTCCACCTCAGCGTCTTCAAGGCCATCGCCTCCCCCGAGTGGAATGAGAGCCCCTCCACCACCGTGGACGTTGCCCTTGCAAGCCGCTACTTCGAGCGCTTCGCCGACCACGGCGTCTCGGTCGCCCGCAAGGTCACCTACCTGGTGACGGGCGAATGGCAGCCTGAAGGCTTCTAGCCCTGAATTAATTACGACGGCGGCCGGTCACCATTGGTGACCGGCCGCCTGCCTTTAACTGCGGCGCAGCGCGTTCTTCGGCCGGAATGCGTCTAAGGGAGGAACGACCGAGCATCCGGCGAAGAACCGCGAAGCCTTATTTTTTGCCTTGGTTGGCCACTGCGAGGATGGCCTGTGCCGCTGCGTCGGGGTCCAGGTAGGTTCCGCCCGGGTTGATGGGCTGGAAGTCCTCATCCAGTTCATAGACCAGCGGGATGCCCGTGGGGATGTTCAGCCCGGCGATGGCGTCGTCGCTGATGCCGTCCAGGTGCTTCACGAGGGCACGCAGGGAGTTGCCGTGGGCGGTGACCAGGACGGTCTTGCCGGCCTTGAGGTCTTCCTTGATGTCCGATTCCCAGTAAGGGAGCAGGCGTACCAGGACGTCCTTGAGGCACTCGGTGCGCGGCAGGGCGTCGCCAAGATCCTTGTAGCGGACGTCGTGTGCCTGGGAGAATTCGCTGTCGTCGGACAGGGGCGGCGGCGGGGTGTCGTAGCTGCGGCGCCATTCCATGAACTGCTCTTCGCCGTATTCGGCCAGGGTCTGGGCCTTGTCCTTGCCCTGCAGGGCGCCGTAGTGGCGCTCGTTCAGGCGCCAGTCGCGCTTGACGGGGATCCAACCGCGGTCGGCCTTGTCCAAGGCCATGTTGGCAGTGTTGATGGCACGCTTCAGGAGCGAGGTGTAGAGGACGTCCGGGAGGATCGCATTCTCAACCAGGAGCTCTCCACCGCGCACTGCTTCTTCGCGGCCTTGATCGTTCAGGTCAACGTCCACCCAACCGGTGAACAGGTTCTTGGCGTTCCATTCGCTGTGGCCATGGCGCAGCAGAATCAGCTTGTAAGTCATGGTTTTCATCCTAGCCGAGCAGTTACATGCCCTGCCCGGCGTTACGTCCGGCAACGAACGCCGCGGACTGAAGCAGGCAGGGATAAAGCAGGCAGGGATAAGGTGGGGGCCGTGGTGCAAAAAGCGGAACGGGTGGGCTCTCCCCGCAGTCGGGGCGGAAAGCCGGTTGGCAACATCACGCGGGGCACCACGAATCCCAACCGCATGCGCCGCTTGGACCGCTGGTTGGCGGGACCCCAGGCATGGCGGCTGCGCGCCGCCGTCGACCCCCTTGTTGTGGACCTTGGCTATGGTGCCTCGCCGACCACCGCCGTCGAGCTTTTCGAACGGCTGCAAGCCGTGCGGCCGGATGTCCGGGTCTGCGGAATCGAGATTGAACCGGAGCGCGTACGAACTGCCAAGTCACTGGAGCGGCCCGGGCTGAGCTTCCATATAGGCGGCTTCGAAGTCCCTGTACCCGGTGACCCGGTGTTGGTGCGGGCATTCAACGTGCTGCGGCAGTATGAGGAAGCGGACGTCTCCGGGATTTGGCGATTGGTGCAGTCGCGCCTGGCACCCGGCGGTCTGTTCATTGACGGCACCTGCGACGAAATCGGCCGGCGCGTCACGTGGGTCGCCTTGGATGCGGAGCGCCCGTTGAGCCTCAGTTTTTCCGTGCGGTTCGGCAGTTTTGAGCTGCCGTCGGAAGTGGCAGAGCGACTACCCAAGGCCCTGATCCACAGGAATGCGCCGGGCGAACCGATCCACGCGTTCCTGCAGGCCATGGATAAGGCGTGGCTGGAAGCGGCACCCTTGGCGTCGTTCGGAAACCGGCAGCGCTGGACGGGCATGTGCCGTTCACTGCGCGACGCCGGATGGCCGCTCCAGGATGGTCCGGCAAGGTGGCGTCTAGGCGAAGTTACCGTGGCATGGGACGCCGTAGCGCCCCGCTAAGGCCGATTTACAGTAACGCCTTTACCAGGGGCCGTACGGGCCGACATTTCGGTTGCCGCCACTGCCGGCCTCACGCACGGCGGGACGGACATCGGCAAGGTAGACGCAAGCTGCGGTGACGGCCGCGATGCCGAACAACCCCAGGCCGCTGCCGCCGGTGAGGACGGTCAGTGCGCCGATCGCAAGCGCCACTCCGGTGAGGGCAAGCCAGAAGGTCTTGGTGCGCTTGGAAGCCGCCACGAAGAGCGTCGGCTTATGGCGCAGGCAGTCCGCGAAGGCCCAAAGTTCCAAGGCAAGGGCAACCAAGCCAAGGATGAAGTACACCGCGTTGGTGACAATCGCGATCAAGAATTTTCCGTCCACGCTCTCCAGCCTAACCGTCCAGCGACTTCAGCGCTTGCTCAAGGTCGGACCAGAGGTCTTCCACGTTCTCGATCCCTACACTCAACCGGACCAGATTCTCCGGAACGCTGAGCGGCTCGGCCGTGTGCCGGCGTCGGCGTTCAATCAGCGACTCGACCCCACCCAGGGACGTCGCCGGAAGCCAGAGCTGCAATTCTCGAACCAATTCGTCAGCGGCTTCGGCACCGCTGCGTTGTTCGTCGCCGGCGATTTGGATACAGAGAATGGAACCAAAACCCTTCATCTGCTCTTTGGCGCGCTCGTGTCCCGGATCCGTGGGGAGGCCGGGGAATCGGATGGCTTCCACGCGGGGGTGGCTGCTGAGGCGTTCAGCGAGGGTCGCCGCCGAGGCTTGGGAACGCTCGATCCGCAGCGCCAAAGTACGGAGGCCGCGCAATGCCAGCCAGGCCTCAAAGGGTCCGGCGATACCCCCGTGGATGATCCGGTGATGGAGCAGGGTTGCGCGTACTTCCGGATTGGACGTCACTAACGCGCCAAGGACAACGTCCGAATGCCCGGCCAGGTACTTGGTCACTGAGTGAAGCACGACGTCGGAACCCAGGCTGAGGGGCTGCTGCACCAAGGGCGTGGAGAAGGTGTTGTCCGTGACCACGATCGCGCCAACTGCGTGTGCGGCCTCAGTGAGCGCGCGGACGTCGGCGATGCCGAGCATCGGGTTGGTGGGGCTTTCCAGCCAGAGCAGGTCCGCGTTCTTGCCACTTTCAGGGCTGATGAGCGCCTTCACTGCGTCCGTATCCGTGATGTCCACGGTGCGAAGTTCAAGGAAACCCTTCTCGGCCAATTCAGTGGCCATGACCAGGGAACCTGCGTAACTGTGCGAGGGCATTACCACCACACCGCCGGCAGGAACAAGCGACAACGCTGAGCTGACCGCTGCCAGGCCGGACGCATAGAGCAGGCCCGGTAGGGTGGCGCCTTCCAGTTTGGCCAGCGCGTCCTCGAAGGGATCCCAGGTGGGGTTCGCGTAGCGCCCGTAACCGCGGTCTCCTTCGCCTAACGAGCCTGTTCCGAAGTATGTGGAGGACAGGACGATGGGAGGATTCACCGGCTCGTCATGGGCGCGGTCAGGGCGGCCGGCTGCAACTACGACGGTTTCCGGAGACAAATCGGCGGCGTGCTGATCGGAAAGGCTCATGGTTTCAGCGTAGTCGTGGGCAATGCTGTGGATAAAAGGCGTCTCGTATGCCGGTGATCGGTAGGCTAGTCGAGTGAGTATTAAGAGCCCAGGCCTTTTCATTGCCTTCGAAGGCGGAGACGGAGCGGGCAAGTCCACGCAGGCAGCCCGGCTCTCGGACGCCCTCGAGTCACGGGGGCTTTCCGTGCTGCGCACCCGCGAGCCAGGCGGCACCCCCATCGGAGAGAAACTGCGTTCGCTTGTCCTGGACCACGGGCACGGCACCATCGATCCCCGCACCGAAGCCCTCATGTTCGCGGCCGCTCGCGCAGCCCATGCCAGCCAGGTGATTCGTCCCGCCCTGGCCGACGGAACCGTTGTCATTACGGACCGCTACATTGATTCGTCCGTTGCCTATCAGGGTGCCGGCCGCGGCCTCGGCGCCGAGGGCATTTTGTCACTCAACGAATGGGCCACCGAAGGCCTGCATCCGGACCTGACGGTACTGCTCGACGTCGACCCCTCCGATGGTCGCCAACGCCGCACCGCAGGGGACGCCACCGAGGACAGGCTGGAGTCTGAGCCTGACGAGTTCCATTCCGCCATTCGGCACGCTTTCCTGGACCTTGCAGCAGCTTCACCGACCAGCTATCTGGTGCTGCCCGCCAAGGCCGACATTGAAACGTTGGCCGCCCGGATCCTGGAGCGGGTGGAGTCGCTGCTCGTTGACAACGGCGTGCCTGCCAATTCCGCGTCGTTGGAAAGCGAAACCGTTTCTGGCGACCGCCCGTGAGCGTCTGGGACGATCTCCAAGGGCAAGCACCCGTCGTTGCCCAACTCAAGCAGGCTGCGCAAGGTGAGACCGGACTTACCCATGCATGGCTGTTCACCGGCCCGCCGGGATCCGGCCGTTCGAACGCTGCCAAGGCCTTCGCCGCCGCGTTGAACTGCGAGCAGGACGACGTCACCATGCGTGGCTGCGGCGACTGCGCGGCATGCCACACGATCCTCGGTGAGACGCACTCGGATGTGACGTTCGTGCGCACCGAAAAGGTCACCATCACCATCGACGAAGCCCGCGAACTCGTGTCCAAAGCAGGCGACCGGCCAGCCACTGGTCGGTGGCGGATCATCGTGGTGGAGGACGCTGACCGCATGGCCGAGCGCACCACCAACGTTCTGCTGAAAGCCATCGAGGAACCCACTCCCAGGACTATCTGGATGCTCTGTGCGCCCTCCCCCGCCGACGTCCTGGTCACCATCCGTTCGCGATGCCGTCCCGTGAGCCTGCGACTGCCGCCAGCTTCCGACGTCGCTGACCTTTTGGTGAGGCGCGACGGCGTCGAACGCCAACTCGCGGACCGTGCGGCGCGGGCCGCGCAAAGCCATATAGGGATTGCCAGGCGCTTGGCCCGCGACGCCGATGCGCGGCAACGTCGGATGGATACCGTTCGTATCCCGCTTGGCCTGCGAGGCGTCACCGCTGCCGTGATGATGGCCGAAAAGTTGGTCAAGATCGCCACCGAAGAAGCCAACAGCTCCAACGACGAACGCGACGCCGCAGAGAAGATCGCGCTCCTGGCGAGCCTGGGTGCTCCCGAATCCGGCACCCTCCCACCGTCCATGCGTAGCCAGGTCAAGCAACTTGAGGAGGACCAGAAACGGCGCGCCAAGCGCTCCATCACTGACTCGTTGGACCGCACGCTGACGGATCTGCTGTCCTTTTACCGGGACGTCCTGATCATCCAATTGGGGAACGCAGTGGAACTGGTCAACGTTGAACTCAAGAGCGAACTGGAAGAATTCGCGGGCCATTCAACGCCGGAAACCACCCTGGCCCGGATGGACGCCATCAACAAGGCCCGTGTCCGAATCACCACCACCAACGTGGCGCCGCTATTGGCGGTCGAGTCCATGGCCACGAGCCTCATCCAGCAATAGGAGAATGCATGAAGTCCGCACCCCGCCGGTCCGCCGGTACCCCTTCAAGGGACCGGTCTGCCCAGCTTGATGCTGGTGGTGGTTCGGCAAGCCGGGGTGTTGCGGGGCGTGGGCCCCGCCGCGGGTTTGCGGCGCTATGCGTTGCCCTTGCTTCCATGCTGGTACTCAGCGCCTGCACCCTTCCGTTCCTGCCAACCCCAACGGCCAAGCCCTCCACCAGCACGGTTGATCCGTCCATCGCTGCCTCAGCTCCTGAAGGCTTGGAAAAGTTCTACTCGCAATCCGTGGAGTGGAACTCGTGCGAGGATGGCTACCACTGCGGCAAGGTCCAGGTGCCTAAGGACTACGCTAATCCGGCGTCCGGGGACATCACGCTTTCCGTCATCAAGTTGCCCAGCACCGGGAACAAGCAAGGGTCCATCCTGGTCAACCCCGGCGGACCTGGTGGTTCCGGCGTCGATTTCATCAAGGATGCCGGCAACACCCACTTCACCGAGAAGCTGCGGGCAAACTACGATGTGGTCGGTTTTGATCCCCGGGGCGTGGGCCGCTCCGCTCCTGTGACCTGCATGACCGACGCCGAACGTGACGCCGCGCGCGAAAAAGTGTTCCGCAAGAACACCGACGAAGGACTGGCTGCCGCACTTGCCTTTAACAAAGCCTTCGCTGAGCAGTGCGCCCAGCAGACCGGTGATGTCTTGGGCCATATCGATACCGTGAGCGCCGCCAAGGACCTGGACATCCTGCGCGCCGTAGCGAACGATGCCAAACTCAACTACTTGGGCTTCTCCTACGGCACGTTCCTCGGATCCACCTACGCTTCGCTCTTCCCGGACAACGTGGGCCGCGTGGTCCTTGACGGCGCCGTGGATCCAGCCAACAGCAACGAGGAACTGACAGCCGGCCAGGCACGCGCCTTCGAAAGGGCCCTCCGCACTTATGTGGCCAGCTGCCAGGGACAACAACAGTGTCCTTTGAGCGGATCCGTGGACAACGGTGTGCAGGAAATCCGTGATCTCATCAACGCCGTTGACCAGAATCCCCAAACCGCCAAGGACGGGCGTTTGGTAACGGCCAACGACTTCGTCAACGGCCTCATTCTGCCCCTCTACAACGATCAAAGCTGGCCGGCCCTGACCCAGGCCCTGGAGAGCGCCTTCTCCGGTGACGTCTCCCAGATGATGCGGCTTGCGGACTTGGGTGCAGACCGCGACCCCAACGGCACATACAGCTCCAATTCCGCTTTCGCGTTCCAGGCCATCAACTGCCTGGACTATCCGATGGTTACGGACACTGCCGGCATGCGGGCGGAGGAAGTCCGTCTTTTGCAGGACTCCCCCACATTCGGTGCGTTCTTCGCCTACGGCGGTGTCACCTGCAAGGACTGGCCCTACCCCAGCACCCGCACCCCGGCCCCGGTGGAATACAACGGATCTGCGCCCATTGTGGTGGTGGGAACCACTGGTGATCCTGCCACCCCGCTCGAGTGGTCCCAGTCGCTGCGCAAGCAGCTTGAGAATGCTTCCCTCGTCACGTGGGAAGGTGAGGGGCACACAGCCTACGGCCGCGCGAACTCGTGCGTCAGCACCGCCGTCGACGACTACTTCGTAGACGGAAAGCTGCCGCAGGACGGCCTCACATGTTAGAGGATCCTAGCTTCCCGCTTCTCCACCAGGAGCGGGAGCTGCTTGATGGAATCCACGACGACGGTGGCTCCGGCCGCGCGTAGCGTCGCCTCCGAGTGCGAGCCGGTCAGGACGCCCGCCACGAGAGACGCTCCGGAACGAACGCCCGAAAGCATGTCCGAGCTGGTATCGCCCACCACTGCCACCTCCCGCACATCATCGAGGTCCAGTGCCAGCACGGCTGTCAGGATCATGTCCGGGTACGGACGCCCACGCCCGGCATCGGCAGGGCAGAGGCTAAGGTCCGCCAGGCCCATCCACCCGAGCGATTCAAGCACCATGTTTTGTGTGTGGCGGCCGAATCCCGTAGCCAGGCAAACCTGCATGCCGGACTCACGCATCCACAGAATGGCGTCTTCCGCCCCGGCAATGGCGCGCACACCGCCGTCCTCAATGAGCTCGTCATAGGTTTTTTCGAAGATTTTGTTTGCGCTTTCGGCCACCGCGGGATCCTCGAAGAGGTGGCTGAAGACAGTCAATTTCGAGAAGCCCATGGTGTCCCGGGCATAGCCGAGCATGCTCTCGAACCGGGTGCTACCCGGTTCGATGCCGTGCTCCACAAGTGCCTTGGACATGGCCCGCTCTGTGCGGCCATCATCGGTGATGGTGGTTCCCACCATGTCCACGACGGCTAGCCTCAGTCGGTTCGGTGCATGGCTGTCGTCCCTGCTAATTTCGTCCCCGTTCAATGCGTCCCCGGTCATGGAGCGGCTCCTTCAGCTTGTTACGCGACTTCGCTTGTATGCATGGCGGATGGATCTCACCACAGTTGATTCCCCAGCTTCCGGCTGTCGGGAAACCACTGCCTGAACCCGGTCCGACGCGCGGGTGAACATCCCCGCAACGGCCGCCACTGCCCTCGTTTTGACCCGGGCGCGGTGCCTCTATTACAGTTATGTCTTGCGTGATCGCCCGGGAAACCGGTGATGAACGCGGTGCTTCCTTAGCTCAGTCGGTAGAGCGTTTCACTCGTAATGAAAAGGTCATCAGTTCGATTCTGATAGGAAGCTCGGTAGAGAACCCCTGGAAATCAAGGATTTCCGGGGGTTCTTCTTTTCTGCGCTCATACGCCGGCTGTGGTCGAAATAGCGAACATTGACGGAATTTCGCGATATGTGCGAAATATTGAACAACTGGGAATTCCGCGATATGTGCGAAATATTGAACACGCTGAGGCGACCCCCTTCTACCGCGCTGTCGACGGGCCTTCCCTGGGGCGCGCGATCAGCGAGACACGCAAAGAAGTCGGACTGACCCAGCAGGAGCTTGCCGGGCGGCTAAAGGTCACTAGGGGAACGATCGTCCGGCTGGAGCGAGGAGAAGCCGTATCCCTCGTGGTCGCCATGAACGCCATCAGGACTCTCGGCCGGGACGTGGCACTGGTACCCCGGTTCTCGAAGCTTCAGATCCGCCCATGAATCCAAGGAAAAAACTCAACGTCGCCGGAGGGACAGGTACGCTCGCACCTACTATTCCCTCACGCTCCTCGACGGCGGTGAAGTGCGCCTTGCCCCGCTATACGATGTGGCTCCCACCTTGCTGCTCTATGCACCAAGCAACAACGCGGGCCACACCGTTGGCGGGCAGATCCGGCTGGGCTATA
Organism: Paenarthrobacter sp. TA1.8; assembly: GCF_048595705.1. NCBI lineage: Bacteria > Bacillati > Actinomycetota > Actinomycetes > Micrococcales > Micrococcaceae > Paenarthrobacter > Paenarthrobacter sp. TA1.8. The sequence continues at coordinate 933,553 of NZ_CP184287.1, read as the reverse complement.
TAACTCTGGAACACTTGATTCGTGAGGGTGTGGCTTGGGGCATGCACGATGAGGACTCGCGACAAACAGCAGTCTATTGAGCGGCGGCCCGGCAAGGCGGCAATGACCCCAGCAGCCTAGCCAACCAGGGCCCGGTACCGGGAGCGGCGCCCTTGGCCATCCGTCCTGCCCCGGTTGGCCAGGACGTGAAGTTCGACGGCTATCACGTCACCCAGGCGGCGGCAGAACTCAACCGGTTCGGCCGCAGCATCAGGGCCCTCCTCCATCACCATGTCCACCACGCCAATGGCCGCGAGCGCAGCTGCGGTAATGCCCTGACGCTCTGCGAGCGCTGCGGCGTGCACAGTAGTCCGGTGCACTATTGCGCTGGCGCCTTCGGGTGGGAGCGGGGCGAGCCAGGCGTTCCGTGCGGCGATGGTCCGGTCGGCGGGCAGGAGGGCGAGTGCCCCTCCCCCGGTCCCTTGCCCCAGCAGGACTGACAGCGTAGGGGTTGCCAAGCCGAGGAGGTCGTATAGGGACCGGGCGATCTCGGCGGCGAGCCCACCTTCTTCGGCGTCCTTGGACAACGCCGCTCCAGGCGTGTCGATGATCGTAACAAGTGGAATGCGGAGTTCCTTGGCCAAACGCATCCCGCGTCGGGCATCGCGCAATGACGCCGGCCCCATCACATTGTTCCGTTGATGGCCCACCACCACACAGGATGTGGTCCCGAATCGGGCAAGAGCTACCAGCATTCCGTCGTCCTTGGTGCCATCCCCCGCACCGCGCAGCAACACCACGCTGCGAGCGGAGTGTTGAAGGAGTTCGCTTGTGGATGGCCTCTGAGTGTCCCGCGAGCGGACTACGGAGTCCCAGGCAGTTCCCTCGACGGGTTCGGAGAGTTCGCCGAGGCTGGTTGCCTGCGCACCAACGAAGTCCTCAGTCGGCCGCAAAAGGTCCAGCACCCGTCCGAAGTAGTCCCGGACCCCTTCGGGCGGAACCACGGCATCAACCAGCCCATGATCGAACAGGTTCTCCGCGATCTGGACCCCGGAGGGGAAGGCTTCACCGTGCAGGGCCTCATAGACACGCGGTCCAAGGAACCCCAACAGTGCCCCCGGCTCCGCAGCGGTGACGTGCCCCAGTGATCCCCACGACGCCATGACCCCGCCGGTGGTCGGATGCCGCAGGTACACCAGGTACGGCAGTCCTGCAGTGCGATGCGCCTGCACTGCGGCCACGATTTCCACCATGGCCAGGAACGCATTGGTTCCCTCCTGCATGCGGGTCCCTCCGGATGCTGGCATTGCCACCAACGGCAGCCCAAGGTCCGTGGCGCGTTCGACGGCGGCTACCAGCCTTTGCGCTGCATCCCGCCCGATTGACCCGGCAAGGAAAGCAAAGTCGGACACCACGACGGCGATGCGATGGTTCCGTATGCGTCCTTCGCCTGTGAGGACAGATTCGTCACTGCCGGATTTCTCCCGGGCCGTGGTCAGGTCGGCAGCGTACCCGGCGTTGGCAGAGCCAGCCACCCCCCGAACCGGACCATCCCAGGAAACGTATGTCCCGGCGTCGAGGACGTGATCCAGCAGTTCGTGGGCACCGAGCCGCCGGTGCGTGGCAGTGGCCGCCATTCAGCCCACCTCCGTTGAGGCCAGCCACTCCCGGACACCGTCGCCGTGCTGGTTCAGTAGCGGCGGGGCGGTGTGGGAGCGGCGGGTGGATTCGGCACCGGCGGCATTGTCGAAGAAGCGAAGCGGTGGCCCCGGCAAAGTCACAGATCCCAGGCGTGGATGCTCGACGTCTACCAACAACCCTTGGGATACCAGTTGCGGCCATTCATAGACTTCCTTGAGGGTGCGCACTTTACCGGCAGGAACTCCGGCGGCTTCAAGCTTGGCGAGCAGCGGCTCTGCGTCGTAGTCTGCGAACGCGGTCTCCACCACTTCAATGATGCGGGTCCGGTTACGGACCCGGTCGGCGTTGGTGTTGAGGCCGTTGGTGTCGATGCCGAAAGCGGAGGTAAAAGCAGCCCATAGCTTTTCGCTGCCGACACTGATCTGGACACTCCCATCCCGGCATCGGAACAGGCCGTAGGGTGCGATGGATGGGTGATGGTTGCCCTGAGCCTCAGGTTCCTCCCCTGCGACTGTGACCTTGGTGCCTTGGAACGCGTGAACCCCAACGAGCGATGCCAGCAGCGAGGTTCGAACCACTTGCCCCCGGCCGGTGTGTTCACGCTCCAACAGGGCGGCCACCACCCCGTACGCCCCATACATGCCGGAGAGCAGATCTGCGATGGGCACCCCAACGCGCTGTGGATCGTCAGGACCGGATCCCGTCAGCGACATCAGCCCGGCCTCGCCTTGAAGAATCTGATCGTAGCCGCTGCGGTGCGACTCCGGGCCGTCGTGGCCGAAGCCCGTGATGGACAAGATGACCAGGCGCGGGTTGATGCTGTGCATGGCATCAGTGCTGAAGCCGAGCCGTTCCAGGACACCGGGCCGGAAGTTCTCCACCACAACGTCGGCCCGCTCCAGGAGCTGGCGGAGGACGGTTTGGCCGTCCTCGCTCTTGAGGTCCAGTGCCAGGGATTCCTTGTTGCGGTTGCAGGACATGAAGTACGTCGCCTGCGGCTCGTCCTCGGGTCCCACAAAGGGCGGTCCCCAGCCCCTTGTGTCATCGCCGGAGCCTGGGTTTTCTATCTTGATGACCCTCGCTCCGAGGTCTCCCATCATCATGGCAGCGTGCGGGCCTGCGAGCGCCCGGCTGAGGTCCACCACCAACCTCCCTGCGAGGGGACCGTCGGCTGCCTGGAGAACAGGGGCTGTTTCTGTCAGTGCTGAAGTCATGGAGTTCCTTGATATGTAGTTCAGTTGCCCAGCCGGGACAGAAGGACGGCGACGGCGGCAGAGACTCCTCCTGCCAGCGACCCTTCCAGCTCGGGAGCGAAGAACGGTGAGTGGTTGACGGGGACGGGGCCTGGCCCTTCGTGGCCGGCTGTGGGGGTGCCGCCGAACATCCAGAACACGGAAGGCACTCCAATGGCGGTGCCCAAGTGCCCAAAGTCCTCGCTGCCCATCATCGGTGGGGTGATTTCGACAGCTTCGGTCCCCAGTGCAAGTCGCAGGGCCTCCACAACGGAAGGAACGGCGTCGGGATCGTTAAAGCACTGCGGGAAGCGGTACATTTCCTCGATGTCCGGTTGCGGCGCTCCGGAGGCGGCGGCTTCTGCCACAATGATGCGGCGGACTGCGGCGAGAACCTGGCTGCGGACGTCCTCGTCGAAGGTACGGATGTTGAGGGTGAACTCGGCCGACGCCGGGATGATGTTCTCCTTAAGACCAGCGTGGAAAGTCCCTACGGTCACGACGGCGGACTTCCGCGGGTCCAGCTCACGGGACACGATGCCCTGCAACCGGGTGACCATATGCGCGGCCATGACGATGGGATCGATGGAATCCTGCGGCTGCGAGCCGTGCGACTGCTGGCCGTGGACGGTGACCCTCAGCGAATCCGCCATCGCGGCCACCGGTCCGCTGGAAATGTCGACCGTACCCACAGGCCGGGGCATAACGTGCTGGCCGAAGACCACTTCCGGCCGCGGGGCCTTGTCCCACAGCCCGTCGTCGAGCATCGCAAGTGCACCGGCGGCAGTCTCTTCACCGGGCTGGAAGATCAACACCAGAGTCCCCGACCATGCGTTCAGGTTGCCGGCAAGCACTTCGGCGGCACCCAGCAGGCTGGCCACATGGGTGTCATGGCCGCAGCCATGCATCACGGGGACCGTAGTGCCGTCCGGCAGGGTGCCTGTGTCGGTGCTGGCATATTCCAAGCCGGTGGCTTCTTCAATGGGCAGGCCATCCGAGTCGGCCCGGAAGGCCACCACGGGACCAGCGCCGTTGCGCAGGATCCCCACAACGCCGGTGCCCCCGCAACGGAAATGCTCAATGCCAAGGCCGTCCAGTTGTTCCTCGATCAGCTTGGCGGTGGCAAACTCCTGCATGGACAGTTCCGGATGTGCGTGGAGGTGCCGGTAGAGGGCATGGAGCTTGGTGGTCTGGTCTGAGTCGAGTCGGAGGGCGGTCACTGTTGAAGTCATGGGTCTTGTCTTCCTCTTGGATGCTGTATTTGAAGTCATGGGTCTTGTCTTCCTCTTGGATGCTGTATTCAGGCTGGCGTGGCTTGGCTACTCTTCACGGATTGCAGGTGCCGCAGGGGATTGAGCCCCACGGAAGAACCACGCCAGCAGGATGGTGCCGAGGACAGCGATGGCGGTGGATACCATGGCGAGCGACGGCACCAGCGGCAGCACTACGAAGACGACGACTGCCGAAACCACCAGGGCGAACACAGTGGTGCGGGGCTGCTTCATGGAAACGATGGCCTGCACCAGGACAGCGCCCAGCACGGCGGGCAGTACGTAAAGACGCGTGACGAGCAGTACCGATGGCGGGATGACGCTGATCAGCCAGGTGCCTAACAATCCCACGAAGAGTGCCAGTGAAAACAGGTGCACCACTGCTGCTCCGCAGATGGCAACGACGGCGGCAAGTTCGGCTCGTTTGCTGCCTGCCTTTGCACCGATATTGGTTTGTGCAATCAGTGCCGCGGGGAGCAATTTGCTGGAAATGTTGCCGATCATGAACGCTTGGTACATACCGGCGGGTCCCAAAATCGGGTAGTACGTGAGGGGTTCCACGATCCAAATAATGCCGAAAGTGGCGGCCACGGCGGCGAAAGCGATCCACAATTGGGCAGCACCTATGTCCAGGCCGCCGAAGAACACCAAGTACAACGGACCTGCAAGGGAGATCAAGAGACCGGCGATCATGGTGATCTGGCCCCAGCGGGAGGTTGTGCGGTTGAAGTCCGCCATGCCAGTGCTGCTGGAGGTGGGAGCGGAAGTGATGGAAGACATTGGGGATGTTCCTTTCGTGCTCAGGGAAATGACGGCGGCAGTCGTTTGCCTCAGGCGCCGACAGCGAAGTAGGCGGCGACCAGTCCGAAGACGATCGAAAAACCGAGCCCCCACTCCCGGAGCCAGCTCCTGCCGAGTCTCTTGGCCAGCAGAAGGCACACCCCCATGACGGCCGCGGAGACAACGAAGGAAAGGACGTGTGTCCCGGACTTGGGCAGTTCAGTGAGCCCGAGGCAGGAGAACGCTCCAATCAGTGCCGCCGCTGGAACAATCGCCATGGCGGCCGGATTCACGGAGCGGATCTTGGCGTCGCCCTTGCGGAGCAGCGGCGTCAGGATCAAGGTAGCGAGCATCCACATGGCGCCACCAATGCTCATGACGAAGAACGCCACGGCAAAAACGCTCTGGGTGTAGCTGGCATCTCCCAGCTTGGCCCCCATCGTGCCCGCGGAAATGCTTGCCGCTGACACCTCGTAGGCCGCTGACCCCATGAGGCCGATCCGCACAAGAACTGCCGGCGCCCCAAAGAGGCCCAATAAAGCGATGGCAACGAGGCACACCGCCAGGGAGGGCCCGATGGCCGATACAGCGCCGGAGCGGAAGGACGTCTTGATGTCCTGCGTGCTCATGTCCACGGAGGGGGCAGCCCGTCTGGCGGCTTTCATGAAGATAACGGACTGAATGATGATCACGCCGAAGACGCCTGCCACGCAGATCCACAGGACGGGGTTGTTGGCGATGGCCATGATGTTGGTGGCGTCGTTGGCGAGCGGTTGAAGAGCCAGGGGTTGGTGCAAGGGAACCTCCCAGGTGTTGGCCCCTCGACAGGTCCTTAACCGGACTACTCTGTGCGGCTTGGGTATGCTTGGGGGCTAATCCTTACCATCGACCAGATCGGCCAATGGGTTACCAACACCCTCCTTTATGAGCCGCATCACAAGCAATAGCTGACGGAATCAGCCGCAAGTTTGGCCGAATCAGTCAAAGCTTGCCTTTGGTTGCTTCGAGGCTTCCGTCGCTTTCTGTGACCGGGCACACTTTCAGGCAGTAGCAATCCAGCAAAGGAGCACCATGCCTGACACCCTTGGCGAGCTGTCCGCCGTCGAACTCTCCGCAGCCATCCGAGACAAAAAGGTTTCGGCGCGCGAAGCCCTGGCCGATCACCTGGAGCGCATTTCCGAGGTCAATCCCGCAATCAACGCCGTGGTAACCCTCGACCCGGAGGGTGCCCAGGCCCTGGCGCTTCGCGCCGACCAACTCACGGCTTCCGGGGCCGCGTTGCCACCCCTCCACGGCCTGCCCATGACACACAAGGACACCAATAACACCGCCGGGATGCGTACCACCCAGGGCTCACTCGCCCTGCGTGACTTTGTTCCCGCCGCCGACGACCTCATCATTGCGCGCTTGAAGGCTGCCGGTGTGGTGAGCACCGGAAAGTCGAACGTTCCCGAGTTTGGTGCGGGCTCCCACACTTTCAACGATCTCTTCGGAACCACTACCAACCCTTACGCTCCCACCCTGAGTGCCGGCGGCAGCAGCGGCGGAGTGGCCGCCGTCGTCGCCGCCCGGGTCCAGAGCATCGGCGACGGCAGCGACATGGGCGGATCGCTCCGTATCCCGGCGTCTTTCTGCAATGTGGTGGGCTTCAGGCCGTCGACGGCGGTGATCCCCATGCCGTCCGACGCCAACGCCTATGCGTGGCTGGGGAGGACTGGACCAATGGCCCGAAGCGTGGAGGACATTGCGTTGTTCATGTCAGTTACGGCAGGCAAGGATCCGCGCGTGCCGCATCCGACAGGGCTGGATCCCGAAGTTTTCCGTGCCAGCCTGGAAACAGACATGCGGGGAGTCCGGATCGGCTGGTCCCGCGACTTTGGCATCGGCGTGCCCGTGGAAGCCGAAATCCTGGAGTATTTGGAACGTCAACTGGCGGTCTACGAGGGCCTTGGAGCAGTCGTGGAAGAAGCCACCCCGGACTTCAGCGAAGCGGACCTGGTGTTCGGCAACACCCGTGCCTTGGACTTCGCCGCGGGCCTTGGGCCGATTCTGGAGCGAGCCGGCGATGTCATCAAGCCTGAGGTGCACTGGAACGTGGAGAAGGGATTCGCCCTCACGGCGCGGGATTTGATTGAAACCGCAGCCGCCCGCAGCCGGTTGGAATTGAGCGTCCAGGATTTCTTTGGCCGGTACGATCTCTTCGCCAGCCCCTGCGCCCAGGTACTCCCCTTCGACGCAACGCTGAGGTACCCCTCTGACATTGCAGGGGTACCTTCGGAGACATACCTGGACTGGATGCGATCGGCTTGCCTCCTGTCCGCGACGGGACTTCCCGTACTCAGCGTTCCGGCCGGGTTCAGCTCCACAGGCCTGCCCATCGGCCTCCAGCTCGCCACCAACCACTATGCGGATATGCAGTTGCTCCGTTATGGCCGTGCCTTCGAGCAGCAGACCGGCTACGCGGCCGTTGCCCCCGTGATGACGGCTGAAGCGGCGCCGCTTACGACGGCGAGCGCATAACCCGTCCCCCGCGTTTGCGGGCGTCGAGAAGGATGGAAACGTCTACGCCGGCTGCGCCCTGAGCCCACTCCGAGTCGGTGATGAAACGGTAGAGGGACGTCATATCCTCCACGGTCACATCCGCCATGATCTGATAGTCACCGGCGATTGCCACGGCGTAACGGACAGTGTGAAGCTCGGCAAGACTTTGCCCAACGTGCTCAACATGCTGCGGCGAAGCCCGGATCCAAAGGAGTGCTTCGACACCCAGGCCGAAAGATGACGGTTCAACGATCGCCGTCAAATGAACTTGGTTATTGGCCAACAACCATTCACTGCGTCGGCGGGCAGTGGCTTCCGAGACTCCGACTCTGCGTCCCAGCGCTTCGAAGCTCATCCGGCCATCAGCACAAAGTGCATCAACGAGCTCGTTGTCCTGCCGGTTCAGGTCTTGCCGCGGGACCAGGACGCCGGAGTCTTGCGTGAGACCCGAGCGGAGGGCCTCCGCCTTGTCTGCGGGCAGAATCTCCGGCCGCCACCCCCTGATGGTCCGGAAATAGCGGAGCACAGGGTAGCTGGTGGAATCCCGCAAGCCGAGGGTAGATGGCAGCTCATCGGACAAGACGTCACCCATGCGTGCCGGCTCAGTGAGGATTTCTGCCACGCAATCGCCGGTTCCGGTGGTGGTGTAGACAAACGTCGTGTCTGCCCGTTGCGACAGAGCGTGGGCGGCTGCCCGCACCGTTCCCGGCATGCACCGCATCTCCACCAGCACCACCGCTTGCTTTGGCCTGATTCCCACCACTGCTACCGCTCCGGACTCCAGGAGCTGGGATCCCCGGCGCGCAACAGTGCGCTCCGCTTCCCCTAAAACGGCAGCGATTTTCCGCCAAGGGCATCGCGGATCCAGTTGCAGCGCCGCAACGATCTGCCGCTCCAATGCGTCAAAAGCCACCATGCCAACTCCGTCCGTCCGCGTCGATCAATTTCAACACAGACTTCGGCGCACTTCGTCACTGTGGTGAGTATCGTCGTCGAGCGTTAACGGCAGGTGCCCCGCCCCCAAGGGGGACGGGGCACCGCGGTAAAACTCGAGGGTTATGCGAAGTCGGAGACTGCCGGGTCCGGACCGATGCGGCCTTCAGCGCCGCGGTCCAAGCCGTTGATGGCCTCGACGTCGGTGGCGTCCAGTGCCACGTTGAGCGCTGCGAAGTTCTCCTGGATGCGGGACTCCGTGACGGACTTGGGGATTACGACGTTGCCGATAGCCAGGTGCCAGGCGATGATGACCTGCGCCGGAGTGGCATCATGCTTGGCGGCGATCTCAGCCACGGTAGCGCTTTCGAGCAGCTCGCCACCCTGGCCCAGCGGGGACCATGCCTGAGTCAGGATGCCCTTGGAAGCGTTGAATTCGCGGAGGTCGGCCTGATTGAAGAACGGGTGCAGCTCAACCTGGTTGATGGCCGGTACAACACCGGTCTCATCGATGATGTGCTGCAGGCCTTCTTTGGTGAAGTTGGAGACGCCGATGGACTTGACCCGGCCGCGCTTCTTGAGCTCGATGAGGGCTTTCCAAGTGTCCACGTACTTTTCCTGCTTGGGCTGCTGCCAGTGGATCAAGTACAGGTCCAGTGTCTCGAGGCCGAGACGATCCATGGACTCCTCGAAGGCAGCGAGGGTGGATTCGTAGCCCTGGTCGGCGTTCCAGAGTTTGGTGGTGATGAAGATTTCCTCGGCGGAGAGACCAGAGGAAGCAATGGCACGGCCGACGCCTGCCTCGTTGCCGTAGATCTTGGCGGTATCGATGTGGCGGAACCCGGCTTCGAAAGCCTGGCGCACCACCTTTTCGGCTACATCGTCTTCAACTTGCCACACCCCGTAGCCGAGCTGGGGGATGGTGTTGCCGTCGTTGAAAGTAAGTGTTGGTGACGAAGTCATGTTTGCCATCCTGCCAGCAAGCGGTCGCCAAAAGCGCCGAATGTTACGCAGATCAGCTATACGCTTAACTTCTTGCATGCAGGGAATAAAGGCGTGCGCTGGTAGTTGCTAACGCGCTGCATTCAGCGCAGTTGCGCTTCAGGCTCCCAGTTGACGCTCCGCATCCGCAACCTGCTCGAAAACTGATTCCGCCCGGCGTCGAACGGACAACGCGCCCACTGGCACGGGTCCCACGGCCAACCTCAACATAGCTGCGGCCTCAGCCGTAGTGGCCAGGGAATTTCCTGCTTTGGATAGGGCCCGGTGAACGCCGGAAAGTCCTCCCGGGACGTCCAAGCCGTCGCTGGGAGACCTTTTCTGGGCTTCGACGCAGATGGTCCTGACCCGAGGCGACAACTCGGCGAGTTCGTTGGCTATTTGCACGAGCTCGTTGTAGAGCTGCTCATCATCCACGCCCTCAAGGACTTGGTGGTACCGATCCAATCCCCGATGAAAACGGTCATGGGCACGGCGCCACAGCCCCTTGCCAAGCTCCAGATCGTCTTTCCGCCCTTGCCGGACGGCCCCAAAGAAACCCACCTGCGAACTCAGAGGTACTGACCCGGACCGTGGTCGGGGTCTTCCCTGCGGCCCTGGGTGGCAGCGCCGGGTGCACCGGGTGCAGCCGCCCGCTGCGGTTGGCCGTTTTCGCCGATGACGATGCCCGGCGCAATCACAGTTCCGGGCGGGAGCTGACGGAGTTGCATCTGAGCGGCAGCGTGCTCTTTGGCAGCTTGCTGTGCGGCGATCGCCGCCTGGATGCCATGGAACAAGCCCTCAAGCCAACCAACGAGTTGTGCCTGCGCAATGCGAAGCTCCGCATCAGAAGGGGCTTTTTCGTCCGGGAGGGGCAGACTGATCCGTTCCAACTCCTCGATGAGTTCAGGAGCCAGCCCATCTTCAAGTTCCTTGATGGACCGCTCATGAATCTCAGCAAGGCGACCGCGAGCAGCGTCGTCCAACGGCGCTGCCTTAACTTCTTCCAGGAGCTGGCGGATCATGGTGCCGATCCGCATCACCTTGGCCGGCTCATCAACGAGTTCGTGAAGGTTACCTCCCTTGGGTTTGGCGCCCTTCGCCACCTCTTCCGGCTGGGGTTGCTGTCCGTTGGGCGCCTCGAGGCCCTCTTCCAGCGTTGTTCCCTCCACGGGGGTGTCGTCCGAAGCCTCATCCGTGGGCTGAATGTTGTTCAGATCGCTCATTCGTTCATACTCTCACGTGCTCCACGCGAACCCCCGTCCAGGCCCTGGTTTTGGACTTCGTTCGTAGCGAAACTTCGTCGCGCATGCCGCCTCAGCAGCACCTTCCTTGGGGATTGCTGTCCTGGCGGTCCATCCGGTCCCGCCAGAACTCGCGTTCGGTCATGGCGGGACCGGAATGGCCGGTAGCTTCAAAATGCTCCAGGTACTTCCGGTACGCGTCCGCACCCATGAGCGAGCCCATGTAGGTGGCGAAGCCCCGAAGGCCCTTAACGACGGTATTCATCAGTGCCGGCCTTCATTAGCGGTGGCCGGCCTTCTGTGTTCGTTTCTCCGCAGGCAGGGCGTTCCATTCTGCGAGCAACGTCTTCTCGGCAGCCGTCGGGAAGAGCCCCGCCGGTGCGTACACCTTGGAAGGTACAGGCGGGTCTTCGTGGTCCTGACCGCCGCCGACGCGGATTGCCTTGATGGTTGCCAGTAGGGCGGCGACGATCACGATGATGCTCAAGGTCACGAAGATCACCGAAAGCACGCCCTGGATCATGGTGTTGCGGACCACGGCTTCCATGGCTGCAACGGTCTTGGCCGTGCCGAACTCCGTCTTGCCGTCAGCCAGTGCCTTGGAGAACGCCTGATTGTTGGCGAAGTATCCCACAGCCGGGACCGGCGAGAAGATCTTGTGGAAACTGGCCGTGATGGTCACAACCGCCGCGAAAGTCAGCGGAACTGCCACGATCCACAGCCATTTGAACACTCCCCGTTTAGCCGTGATGGCAAGGCAAACAGCCAGTGCAATGGCTGCCAGCAACTGGTTGGCAATGCCGAACAGCGGGAAGAGCGTGTTGATTCCACCCAGCGGATCGGTGACACCCATCAGCAGCACAGCACCCCAGGCACCCACCATAATTGCCGTGCACAGCCAGGCTCCGGGCCGCCATGAGGCTTCCTTGAACTTGGGGACAAAATTGCCGATGGAGTCCTGCAGCATGAAGCGGGCAACACGCGTTCCTGCGTCCACTGCGGTAAGGATGAAGAGGGCCTCGAACATGATGGCGAAGTGGTACCAGAAAGCCATCATTCCCGGGCCGCCGATGAACTGCTGCATGATGTGGGCCAAACCGACTGCCAGCGTGGGAGCGCCACCTGAACGGGAGATAATGCTTTCCTCGCCGACGTCCTTCGCTGTTTGAGCCAGCACGTCCGGGGTGATGTTGACATTGGCCAGGCCAAGGCTGTTCACCCACTGGGCTGCAGATTCCACGGTCCCACCGGTGAGGGCCAGGGGCGCATTCATGGCGAAGTAGATACCACGGTCGATGGAGATCGCAGCCACCAAGGCCATGATGGCCACGAAGGATTCCATCAGCATTCCGCCGTAACCGATGAAACGGGTCTGCCGTTCCTTCTCAATCAGCTTGGGGGTGGTTCCCGACGAGATGAGTGCGTGGAACCCGGACAGGGCGCCACAAGCGATCGTGACGAACAGGAACGGGAAGAGGGCACCGGAGAACACCGGGCCGTTCTCCCGGCTGGCGAACTCACTGAACGCCGGGACGGTGATTTCCGGACGCACCACGATGATGGCCAGCGCGAGCATCACGATCACGCCGATCTTCATGAAGGTGGAGAGGTAGTCACGCGGAGCCAGCAGCAGCCAGACCGGCAGGATTGCGGCGATGAACCCGTAAACGATGATGCCCCAGGCAATGGTGACCTTGTCCAGGTGGAAGAAGGCCGCGCCCCACTCGGTACCGGCGACGGCGCCGCCTCCAATGATGGCCGCCATCAGGAGCACAAAGCCGATGATGGACACCTCCATCACCTTGCCCGGCCGGATGAAGCGCAGGTAGACACCCATGAACAACGCGATGGGGATGGTCATACCCACCGAGAACACGCCCCACGGGCTCTCACCGAGGGCGTTGACCACCACCAGGGCAAGGATGGCCACGATGATGATCATGATGAGCAGCGTGGCCACGAGGGCTGCCGTACCACCGATAACGCCAAGTTCCTCGCGCGCCATCTGGCCGAGTGAACGGCCACCGCGGCGCATGGAGAAGAACATGACCAGGTAGTCCTGTACGGCGCCTGCAAGAACGACGCCGATGATGATCCAGATAGTGCCGGGAAGGTAGCCCATCTGGGCCGCGATGACGGGTCCCACCAACGGTCCGGCACCGGCAATGGCGGCGAAGTGGTGGCCGAACAACACGTTCCTGTCAGTACGGACGTAGTCCTTGCCATCGGCTTTGTACTCGGCAGGGGTAGCGCGGCGATCGTCCGGTTTGAGCAGGTAACGCTCAATGACTTTGGAGTAGAAGCGGTAGCCGATCAGGTACGTACAGACAGCGGCGAAAACGAACCAGATGGCGTTGACGGTTTCACCGCGCACCAGGGCGAGCATGAACCACGCCACTGCTCCCAGCAAGGAGATAGCAACCCAAAGACCGATCTTGGCGGGGGTCCACCTGCGTTCTTCCGCTTCGCGCACCGAGTCGTCAACAGCCGGTGCAGGCAGCGTAGGATCCAGTCCTTCCACGAGTCCGGCCTGGTCAGGAATCTTGCCCATATCTCCTCCTTGAGAACTGCTGCGCTGCCGTGGCACGAACGCGCGTCACGGGCAAGCTAGCAAAGAGGTTCCCTGGTGCGTGGCGAAACTCACCGCAGCATGGATTGGCTGCGGTGAACGGTAGCTATCGTGCGACCAGCGGTGTCTAACCGACGCCGCGCCCGTCGTTCCCGCGCCCTTGCACCATGCGGGCCTCGCAGAGATCCAACCAGCGAACTTCCGCCTCTGCCTGGAAAATCAAAGAATCGAGCACCAGTAGCCAAGCAGTATCCGACGATCTTTGGTTGGCGGAGACGGCCTTTCTCGCCTGCGTATGCTCTTGCAGAGCCTTGACCGAGACCTCGCGTTGGGACTGGATCACCGCAGAAGTATCCACGTCAGGAAGCGTCACTGCGAGCGCCAGCTTGATGGCAATTTCGTTCCTTGGAGGATTGCCCCGGTCCACTGCACCAGCGAACCAGGCCTCAACTTCCTCAGCCCCCGCGTCAGTGATGCTGTAGACGACGTGCCCGCCGCCGTCGTCGCCGTCCTTGCTGACTAAACCGTCGCGCTCAAGCCTGTCCAGGGTTGTATAAACCTGGCCGATGTTCAACGGCCAGGCGGCACCGGTACGGTCCTCGAACTCGACTCGCAGCTCATAGCCGTACCGCGGCTGGTCCTGGAGCAGGGCCAGCAGGCTGTGCCGGATGGACATATGGCTCCTCGCTGCAGTTGGGCGGATAAATACAGTTGAACCGGCGGATCAGAGGAGCAGGAGGACCTTGCCCACATGCTCCCCGGAGTCGAAGTACTCGTGCGCTTCCCGAACATTCTCCAAGGGGAAGGACTTGGCAACGAGGGGCCTGATCCTGCCGTCGGTGAGCATGGGCCACACGAACTCGCGCACGGCGGACATGATGATTCCCTTCTCGGCGACCGGTCGCGGCCGGAGGGCTGTTCCGATAACGGCTGCCCTCTTGCTGAGGAGCAGACCCAAGTTGAGCTCCGCTTTTGTTCCGCCTTGCAGGCCGATGACGATGAGTCGTCCGTACTCGGCGAGCGCCTCGACGTTCTGTTGCAGATATTTGGCACCGACGACGTCGAGGATCACGTCGGCGCCTTTGCCTCCGTTGTGCGCCTTGAGGCTTTCAGCGAAGTCTTCTTCGGTGTAGTTGATGGCGATATCGGCACCGAGGAAGGCCTTGGCGGTGCCGACCTTCTCATCAGTGCCGGCCGTGGTGGCCACCTTCGCGCCATAGGCTTTGGCCAGTTGAATAGCCATGGTGCCGATGCCACCGGTGGCGCCATGGATGAGTACAGTCTCGCCGGGTTGCAGCTGTGCGGTCATGATCAGGTTCGAGTACACGGTGGCGGCAACTTCGGGCAGGGCAGCGGCTGTAACCAAGTCCACGCCTTCAGGAATACGGAGTACCTGCTCCGCCGGAACGGCGACCTGCTGGGCGTAGCCACCGCCGGACAACAGTGCCACGACTTTGTCGCCGACGGAGAACGCTTTGGTTACGCCGGGGCCGAAAGCCGAAATGCGGCCGGAGACTTCCAGTCCGGGAACTTCCGATGCTCCCGGGGGCGGCGGGTAGAAGCCGCGCCGCTGCTGGACGTCGGCGCGGTTCAAACCCGCAGCCACCACGTCAATCAGGACCTCGCCCTCGCCCGGCACTGGTGACGGGACCTCACGGACTTCGAGGACTTCGGGTCCGCCTGGCTCTGAGATGTAGACGGCTTTCATGAAGAACTCCCGGTTTCTTGCGTGTTTTCCAGACCCGGGGCAGGGGCTGGAATACGTGATGTTTTGGAACAGCCAACTCCCTATGAAACACTACTAGGCGAGGAAGGTTGTCCGAGCGGCCTAAGGAGCTGGTCTTGAAAACCAGTGTGCGGTAACCCCGTACCAAGGGTTCAAATCCCTTACCTTCCGCGAATGAAATGCCCCGGGTTCCAGGACCCGGGGCATTTTTGTCTCTTGGAGCCAGCCCCGCGGACGCGTGTCTGCGGCGAAGTCGCCCGGAACTGAGAACTGACACCCGGAAGATCATTGAAAGTGTCAGAGGCCCCGCATAGTGTTCTGACTGTCGCCACCCCGCTGACATCGGCCGCAGCTTTGGCTGCGGAATAACAACAGGAGCCTCACCTATGCCCAAGCCTGATATCACTCCCGGTTCCCCCTGCTGGATTGACCTCATGACGTCCGATACGGAGAAGGCCAAGGCCTTTTACACGGCTCTTTTCGGCTGGACCTATGAAACCGGAGACCAGGAGAAGTACGGCGGCTACATCACGGCTTCCAAGGACGGCCGGATGGTCGCGGGCATCATGGAGAAGCAGGCGGACATGGGAGCCATGCCGGACGTTTGGTCCACTTACCTCCGCACGGATGACATCAAGGCGACCACTGAGGCCGCTGCCGCCAATGGCGGCCAGGTGTTCCTGGAACCCATGGAGGTCCCTGAGCAAGGCAGCATGGCCATGTACGGGGATGCCTCAGGCGCCGCTATAGGCGCCTGGCAGTTCGGTGAAATGAAGGGCTACGAGATCGCGGCGGAGGCAGGAGCTCCCGCTTGGCATGAACTACTGGCCAAGGATTACGATTCCGCAGTCACGTTCTACCAGCGTGTCTTCGGCTGGGACACGGAGGTCATGAGCGATACTCCCGAGTTCCGTTATACGACCCTCGGCGCCGGCGACGACGCCAAGGCAGGCATCATGGACGCTTCCGGATTCCTGCCCGAACAGGTCCCCTCCATGTGGAGCGTTTACTTCGCGGTGGAGGATACGGATGCCGCCGTGGAGCAGGCCTCGGCCCTCGGTGCCACGGTCATGCAGCCCGCCGAGGACACACCGTTCGGGCGTTTGGCCACGTTGTCCGACCCCACGGGAGCTGTTTTCAAGGTCATTCAGGACTCGGGGCAGACCGCCTAATCGGCCGCTTTCCGGGTCCTTGTCCGGACCCTCATTGTTGACCCAGGGTCAACCCTCTATTCATCCGTTCGTGTTCAGCTAGGCCCGAGGCAGCTTTACCCGGGAGTAACTTCCGGTACCCGCCCACTTCATAAGACAGTGGGCGCCATTCACGGAGCCCCACAGGGCTCACTGATGAAAGTTCGAGCGGATGAAACTTATGCATTGGAAATCCTTGGCGGGCACTGTCCTGTCGGCTGGGTTAATCACCGCCCCGTTGACGGCCGCGCCGGCCTTTGCAGCTGATGAGCTCGCCGTCGGCCCTTCCCCGGTGGTGATCAACGAGGCCTATCTCAGCGGTGGTAGCAGCGGTGCCGCCTTCAAGAACAAGTTCGTTGAACTTTACAATTCCTCGGACGCACCGGTCAGCTTGGCGGGCTGGTCGCTGCAATACCGGGCAGCCACGGCCACAGCAGCACCCACAGGAATCACTCCCCTGACGGGAAGCATTCCCGCGAAGGGGTATTTCCTGGTCCAGGGTGCCACCAACAGCGGGACTTCCACGGCACCGGCGCTTCCCGCGGCCGATGTGCAGGCCACAGGAACGCTGAATCCCAGCGGAACCACTGGAACACTCGTCCTGGCCAAGCAGGCCACTGCTGTCTCTCCGCTTCCGGCGGGGTCGGTGACGGGCAACGCCGCCATCGCTGACCTCTTGGGCTATGGCAGCTCCAACACCTTTGAGACTGCCGCTGCCACCGCACCTACCAGCAACGCGGACGTCGAAAGCTTGAACCGCGCCAATGGTGTGGACACCGACTCCAACGCCGCTGACTTCAGCCTCAGCGCAACCATCACCCCCACTGCCTCCAACGGTGGCGGAACCCCGCCGGTTGACCCCCAGCCGGAGCCCGGCGTCAAGACCATTGCCGAGATCCAGGGCACCGGTACGGCCAGTCCGTTTGTTGGCAGCACCGTGACCACCAACGGCAAGGTCACCGCTGTCTACGCAACCGGCGGCTTCAACGGCTACTACGTGCAGACCGCAGGAAGCGGCGGTGAAAGCGCGGGGGCGGCGAGGACGGCGTCGGACGCTTTGTTCGTCTATTCACCGTCAACGACGTCGGCGGTCCAGCCCGGCGACTACGTGCAACTCACCGGTGTCGTCAGCGAGTTCGCCAGCCAAACCCAGCTCACCGTTGAGGCGGCAGGGTTGCAGAAGCTTACCGAAGCGGCGCCGGAGGTGAAGTCCA
The DNA here is from genome assembly GCF_048595705.1 of Paenarthrobacter sp. TA1.8. Classification (NCBI taxonomy): domain Bacteria; kingdom Bacillati; phylum Actinomycetota; class Actinomycetes; order Micrococcales; family Micrococcaceae; genus Paenarthrobacter; species Paenarthrobacter sp. TA1.8. The sequence continues at coordinate 916,255 of NZ_CP184287.1, read as the reverse complement.
CACCGTTCGCGCTGCCCGCAAATGAGGCCGCACGGGAAAGCCTGGAGGGCATGCTCCTGGCTCCCCAAGGTGACTTTACGGTCACGGACAACTACTCCCTGAACCAGTACGGCGAGATCGGCCTCGCGGCCGGCAAGTCACCGTTGGTGCAGCCGACGGCGGTAGCCAGCTACGGTTCGGCGGAGTACGCCGCTGTGGTGGCGGATAACGCTCTGCGCGGCATCAAGCTCGACGACGGCGCGTCCACCAACTTCCTCAAGGACGCCACCACCAAAGCCCAGCAGTTGCCGTACCTGACCACGTCGGATCCTGTACGCGTTGGCTCCCCGGCGCAGTTCCGGACCGACGTCATCCTGGGCTACGGCAACAACTCCTGGAAGTTCCAGCCACTTACCGCCCTGACCGCGGCCAATGCTGAGTCAGTTCAGCCTGCCAGCTTCACCGCGACCAGGCCTGAAGGTCCTGCGGATGTAGGGGGCAACCTCAAGCTGGCATCCTTCAACGTACTGAACTACTTCCCCACCACAGGCGACCAGCTCGCCGGCTGCGTCTTTTACACCGACCGAGACGGCAACCCCATCACGGTCAAGGAAGGCTGCAATGCCCGCGGTGCTGCCAACGCCGAGAATTTCGAGCGCCAGCAAAGCAAGATCGTCGCTGCCATCACCAAGTCCGGCGCCGACGTCGTATCCCTTGAAGAGATCGAAAACTCCGCGCAGTTCGGCAAGAACCGCGACGACGCCCTCTCCAAGCTGGTGGATGCCCTCAACGTCAAGACCCCCGGAGTCTGGGACTATGTGCGCACACCTGCCAACGCTCCCCCGCTCAGCGACGAGGACATGATTCGCACTGCATTCATCTACAAGAAGGCAGTGGCCGAGCCCGTGGGTGAGTCCATCATCCACAACGACACCGTGGCCTTTGCCAGTGCGCGCAAGCCCCTCGCACAGCTCTTCAAGCCGGTTGGCGGAGACGATGACAAGAAGTTCATCGCGATCGTGAACCATTTCAAGTCCAAGGGCTCCGCCGCCACCCCGGATGACACGGACAAGGGCCAGGGCGCCTCGAACATTGCCCGCACCAAGCAGGCTGAATCACTCCTCGCGTTCTCCAAGGACCTCCAGGCCTCCAAGGGCACGGACAAGGTCTTCCTGATCGGCGACTTCAACGCCTACGCCAAGGAAGACCCCATCAACGTCCTCACCACAGCCGGATACACCGACCTCGAGGCGGGTACAGGCAAGCACTCCTACCTCTTCGGCGGCATGGTGGGCTCCCTGGACCACATCCTGGCTTCCCCGGCCGCACACAAAGTGGTCACCGGAACCGACATCTGGAACATCAACTCCGTGGAGTCCGTCGCGCTGGAGTACAGCAGGTATAACAACAATGTGACCAACTACTATGCCGGGGACGAGTTCCGGGCCAGCGACCACGATCCTGTGGTGGTGGGCCTGAACCTTACTGCTGACCAGCCGGCGACAGTTGACTTGCAGTTCCTGGGTATCAACGACTTCCACGGCCGGATCGACTCCAACACAGTCCTCTTCGCCGGAACGGTTGAGAAGCTCCGCGCTGCAGCTGCCCCCGGCGCTACCGCTTTCATTTCCGCCGGTGACAACATCGGCGCTTCCCTCTTCGCTTCTTCGGTAGCCAAGGACCAGCCAACCATCGACGTCCTGAACGCGCTCGAGCTGCAGGCTTCGGCAGTGGGCAACCACGAGTTCGACGGCGGCTGGGCGGACCTGCGCGACCGCGTCGCAGCCGGAGGTGCCAACGCGAAGTTCGCCTATCTGGGTGCGAATGTCTACCAGAAGGGCACCACAACGCCGGTCCTGCCGGAGTACAAGGTCCTGGACATGAACGGCATGCGGGTGGCAGTGATCGGTACTGTCACGCAGGAAGTTCCCTCCCTGGTGACGCCGGCCGGCATTACCGACCTTGAGTTCGGCGACCCTGTGAAAGCCATCAACCGGGTGGCCGCGAAGATCAAAGCCGAAAACCTGGCCGACCTCATCATCGTGGAAAACCACGACGGAGCTGCTTCAGGAACGCCTGAGGGCGCCACGTTGGAGCAGGAAGTTGCAGCCGGCGGACCCTTCGCGAAGCTGGTCAACGAAACCACTCCTGACGTCGCCGCGATCTTCACGGGTCACACGCACAAGGAGTACGCCTGGGACGCCCCGGTACTGGACGCCAACGGCCAGCCGACCGGCAAGACCCGACCCATCGTACAGACCGGCAACTACGGCGAGAACGTGGGCAGCGTGACCCTCACCGTGGATACCGCAAGCAAATCAGTCACTGCTTACAAGGCCGCCATCGTGGACCGGACAACAGAAACCGCTGAAAGCCTCGTCGCTGCCTACCCACGGGTGGCTACTGTGAAGACCATCGTGGACAAGGCACTCGCCGAGGCTGCCGTCATCGGCAATCAGCCGGTGGGCGCAGTGACCGCTGATATCACCACAGCCTTCACCCCGGATCCTGCCGGCGGTGCCCCCAAACGGGACGATCGCGCGAACGAATCCACGCTTGGCAACCTGGTGGCGGACTCCCTGGTGGATACGCTCAAGGCGCCCGAACTGGGTTCCGCGGAGATCGGCGTCGTGAACCCCGGCGGGCTGCGTAACGAGCTGTACTACGCGCCGGACGGCACCATCACTTACGCCGAGGCCAACGCGGTCCTGCCTTTCGTGAACAACCTCTGGACCACCTCCCTCACAGGTGCGCAGTTCAAGACACTCCTGGAACAGCAGTGGCAGACAAATGCTGACGGGACCATCCCCAGCCGCCCGTACCAGCAGCTTGGAGTGTCCAAGAACGTCAACTACACCCATGACGCCGCCCGCCCGGCTGGTGACCGCATCACCGGTATTTGGGTCAACGGCGCTGTGATCGACCCTGCCAAGCAGTACAGGATCGGGACGTTCAGCTTCCTGGCTACCGGCGGTGGCAATTTCCGGATCTTCAAGGAGGGCACGGACACAAAGGACACAGGCCTGGTGGACCGCGATGCGTGGATCAAGTACCTGCGCGAACACAATCCTGTTTCACCGGACTTCGCACGCCGTTCCGTTGCCGTGGCCAACACCACAGCGGCTGAGGTCAAAGCCGGCGACTCCATTACCCTGGCCGTCACCAAACTGAACCTCACCTCCATCGGCAGCCCCGCCAACGCAACGCTGAACGCCGTCTTCGTGGACGCTAAGGGCGCCGCCGTGGCGCTCGGCTCCGTCCCCGTGACCTCAGGGGCCGCCACAGTGGACCTTAAGGTTCCCGCCGCGGCGGCTGCAGGCACCGGCACAGTGGTGCTCACCGCCGTCGAAAGTGGAACCGTGGTGAAGGCCTTGGTGACAGTGGCTGAGAGCGGTCCGAACCCGCCGCAGTGCACCGCGCCTACCAAGCCGTCCAAGTGGTACGACATCGCAGGATGGCTCCGATACGCCTCTGCGTGGGTGGAGTATCAGAGGTGCCTGAGGGGCTAACCCCCTGAGCCATCCGGCCTGCCGGAAGCAACAGCGGGGCCCCTCACGATCTTCTTCGTGAGGGGCCCTGCGTTTTCTGACTTGCTGGCGGTTTCCGGCCAAGCTGGTGTGCGTCACCGGCCAAGAATGCTGCGCGCTATCTCATCGGCATCGCGGAGCGTTCTCTGGCCGCTCGCGTAGGCAGGTCCGGTGCGCGGACGGGCCTCAGCGGCAATGGCTGTCCCCCACTGCGACGCAGACAGTTGGAGGCCCAGGACATACAAGTTCCTGGTGATGGAACCATTCGCCGCCAGAGGCCTGTAAGGATGCGGTTTAACGTCAAGGCCGGTGGTCTGCATGGGCGTGCCTTCAACACTCATCATGATCTTGGTGCGCACCAGCCCATCGGCCATGAGCTGTTCCAGAAGGGGTGACAGGTTGATGCCCACCCTGTTGGCTGGCGACATCGCCTCCACAAGAGTCCTTGCTTCAACCGGAGCGTCGTGGACCCACGGCGAAACCGCCCGGAACACCCTGGCTCCACGGTCCACGCTGAACTTCGGGTCCGGTCCCACGAAACTCACGACGCCGGCACGCGCCAAAGCGGCCAACTGCTCCGATCTCAGTGCAGGCGCACCGCTTGCCAGGCCTTCAACAAAAGACTCGAACCAGCCGCGCAAACCACCCAGCCACGATTCATCGGTGATTCCCCCGTCCGCCACTACGGATTTGAGGATCGCCCGCCCGGTGTGGAGGGCACCGATCGCCATCTTGACAGGGTCCGCCTCGCCCAGCGCTGATCGTCGGGCATCATCATCAAGGTAAGCCGTGATGGCGGCGTCGAGCTCGCGCCGGGAAGCAAAGGTTCGCCCAGCGAGCGGCGCCGCGAGCCCCCTCAGGTTCAGCCGGCGGGAGGTGACGACGTGTTTTTCCACGACGTTTCCCACTTCGACTTCCCAGTTCGCGGTGGTGTGCGCATGCGGTTGGAGCGCATCCTCAAGGTCGGCGAGGAACTGTGCGGGGTCCTTGATCGCGGCGGGCTGGGACCGCGCAAGTGTTGAGTAATAGGCCCAAAGTGCATCCCGGTGAAGCAACGGCCAGAGGTCATGATCGAACCCCGGCTGGATACCGGCCGCACGGAAGCGGTCCACGGCGTCTTCTGTCAGGTAGCGCATGGTGATGCTGCTGGGGTAATAACCCGCCAACCCAGCCTTCGCGCGGTAAGGGGTGCCCCTGCGGGACGCTGCAATGATCCTGGGCTCCCGGCCCGAAGCCCGGTACTCGAGGATACCCGTGCCGGGCGTACCAGCCTCGACGAACTTACCGCCGCGCCCCTCCGTCAACTGGCCCATGACATCGAAGAAGTTCAGACCCATGCCTCGGACCAGCACGGGTTCGTTGTCAGGCACGGCCTGCCAATCAACATCGGCAGGCGGTGCGGGCGGGAAGTACCTCAGGCCCTGCTCCTCCGCGGCGCTCTTGAAGGACCGCTGCTCCGGGTTCAACCTGGACTCAATGTGGCCCAGAGCGAGGACCACGGAACCGACGGTGAGCGTCTCGCCGTTGTCGAGTTCGACGTCGAACCCCTCATCCTTTTCGCCCTTCACAGGCTGCGCGGCGACGGCGAGCGCCTCATGAAAGGTGACCTCGACGCCGTCGGGAAGCCTTTCGAGCAGCCCTGCCAAAGTTTGGCGCAGGTACCGCCCGTACAGCGCGCGGCTGGGGAAGTCGTGCGATTCCAGGGTGGCCAGTTCCGCTTTCTCGGCATCGTTCAGTCCCATGCCGTCACGACGCCGGGCCTCGCGCCACTGATCGAACGAACCACCCGCGAGCGGTGGGGCGAGTTGAGGATCCTCAGGAATGAGGGTGGGATAGAACGATTGGGTGTTCATCAAGTAGAGGCGTGACTGCTCCGGCTGCCACACATGACCGGACCCGGCCGGATAAGGGTCCACAACATCGATGAGAAGGGTGGTTCCTGGCGGCCTGTCCGCAGACCAGTTCGCGAGCAACCGCTCAAGGACACTGGTGCCCCGAGGGCCGGCCCCGATCAGGGCAACACGGTTGGTTTGCGATTTAGCCACGCTCAAGCCTAACTTCCTGTGACTTGCTTACTGTTGAAGAGTGTTGCTTGGATGGGGCGATGACCACCACAGAAGCTGATCAGTCGCCACTTCCCGAGAATGAGACCGCGCCGGCCCCCGGCCCGCGGCATGCAGCGGACGTCGCGCCTGAGCCGACGGATGAAAACGTTTGGCTTGAAAACATCCACGGCGAAGAGCAGCTGGCGTGGGTCCGCGAGCAGAATGCCCGCACCGAGGAGTTACTGGAGGACGCCGAGTACGCGGCCGTTGAGGCTGGCATCCTGGAGGTCCTCGACTCCAACGATCGCATCGCTATGGTCTCCAAACGCGGCGATTTCTACTACAACTTCTGGAAAGACCAGGAACATCCCAAGGGCCTGTGGCGTCGGACTACGTGGGAAAGCTACCTCACTGAGGAGCCGGAGTGGGACGTCCTGCTGGATATCGACGCCCTTGCCGCTGCCGAAGGCGTTGAGTGGGTCTTCCATGGTGTCGGCTTCCTCCGTCCTGCCGACGGCTCCGAGTACCGCCTGGCCATGGTTTCGCTCTCCCCCGATGGCGGCGACGCTGACCGCCACCGCGAGTTCGACGTCGAGTCCCGCACCTTCGTGGAGGGTGGCTTTGACGTGCCGACAGCCAAAGGCAACGTCAGCTGGCTGGATGCCGACACTTTGCTTGTGTCCAGCACGGCGGATGGGCTCCCAGCAACTACGTCCTCCTATGCCCGCACCGGGGTGAAGCTGCGCCGCGGCCAATCGCTGGCCCAGGCAGAGCGCCTCTTCGAAATCCCCGAGGACCACATGTTGGCCATGGTGGCCCACGATTCCACCCCGGGCTATGAGCGGACCTTCGCCGTGGACTACATCGACTTCTATAACCGGAGTACGTCGCTGCTGCGTGACGACTCCTGGGTGGTCATCGATGTCCCCACGGATGTGAACATCAGCGCCCACCGGGATTGGCTGCTGTTCCGTCCGCAGAAGGACTGGGATGTTGCCGGTGTTCTCTACCCTGCCGGGTCCTTGCTGGCCGCGGACTTCGAGTCTTACCTGGCGGGTTCCCGGTCATTGTTGGTCCTGTTCACGCCGGATGCCCACACGTCGCTGCAGTCGTGGAGCTGGACCAAGGACTACCTCCTGCTGAACCTCCTGCGCGATGTGTCTTCCGAAATCCGAGTGTTGGACCCGGCCCGTCCCGATTCTGAAGGCGGCTGGGCCTCCACCGTCCTGGACGCCTGCCCTCCACTGCATGACGTCAATGCCTATGCCGTGGATGACGAAGACCCTGGCGCTGAAGGCAACGACTTCTGGCTGGTGGCCACCGGCTTCACCACGCCCACCACCCTGACCAGGGGGACACTTGTTGCCGGGGCGGCGAGCCGGCACGCCGAGGTGAAGCGGTCGCCGTCGTTCTTCAACGAGGCCGACTACGAAGTCCAGCAGCACTTCGCTGTTTCTGACGATGGGACCAAGGTTCCCTACTTCCAGGTTGCGTCCAAGGACTTGGTCTTGGACGGCCAAAACCCCACCCAGCTTTCCGGCTATGGCGGGTTCGAAGTTTCCAGGACACCGGCCTACAGCGGAACAATCGGGCGGGCCTGGCTGGAACGCCGCACCCTGGGCGTATCCTCCGACGACGGAGCTGCCGCACACTCACGCGGTGGTGTTTTCGTTGTTGCCAACATCCGCGGCGGTGGCGAATACGGTCCGTCCTGGCACCGTGCAGCACTTCAGGAGAACCGGCACCGTGCATACGAGGACTTCGCCGCCGTGGCGAAGGACCTCATCTCGCGAGGCGTCACCAGCCGCCGTCGACTCGGCTGCGTAGGCGGTTCCAACGGCGGCCTCCTGGTGGGCAACATGCTGACCCAGTACCCGGAACTGTTCGGGGCTGTTTCCTGCGGGGTGCCCCTCCTGGACATGCGCCGCTACACCAAGCTCTCCGCCGGATACTCTTGGATCGCCGAATACGGTGACCCTGATGTTCCGGTCCAGTGGGAGTTCATCCGCACTTTCTCGCCGTACCACTTGCTACACGACGGTGTGGAATACCCTGAGACTTTCATTTGGACAGCCACCTCCGATGACCGTGTGGGACCTGTCCAAGCCCGCAAAATGGCGGCGCGCATGCAGGCCATGGGCATCCCGAACGTCTGGTTCCATGAAGCTCTTGAAGGCGGTCACGCGGGCGCCTCCGACAACAGGCAGGCGGCAGCGCTCCAGGCCCGGAGCAACCACTTCCTGTGGCGTTCCTTGGCCGGAAGCAACTGACATGAAGCTGTTTTGCGCTAGACGGCACCTTCTGCGTATCCTTGGTGGGCTAGCAATAGCAAAGGGAGACGTGCCAGAGCGGCCGAATGGGCTTCACTGCTAATGAAGTGTGGGGCACAACTCCACCGGGGGTTCAAATCCCCCCGTCTCCGCGAATAGGTCCCGGTTTTCGAACCGGGACCTTTTGCGTTAAGCCCGCTTCACTCCGCCGCTGACCTCCGCCCCGGCATGACGATGGAGGGCAAGGCTATCCCCCGTGCTGATCAGCATCAGGAGGGCCATGGCAATGAACGCGCCCTTGTAGGCCGCCACTTGGTCTGCCCCGAACACCTGGGTGGTTTCGAACAGGCGCAGGAACAGGGCACCCACGGCGATGCCTGCCGCCGCCGCCAACTGAACGAGCGTCGCAGAAATAGCGTTGGCTGAGGGCAGCTGTCCCGGGACGATGTCCGCGTACTGCACCGAGGCATACGCGGAGAAACCGATGGAGCGGAACGCACCACTGAACAGCAACAATGCGAATATCAGTGGCTCGGGTGTTCGGGCGTCCAGGAAGGCGCACAACGCGAATGTGACGGCTGAGGCAAACGATGCAAAGACGAGCACCGGTTTGAACCCAAAGCGCCTTATGAGCGGCGTGGTGGCCGGCTTGATTCCGATGTTGCCCACGAACACTGCGGCGACCATGACTCCGGCTTTGAGGGGATCCCAACCAAAGCCGTCCTGGAACATCAAAGGCAGCAGGAAAGGGACCGAGCTGATGGTCAGCCGGTAAATGAAACCACCGGTGGAAGTCGCCCTGAAAGTCCTCGTCCCAAAGACGCTGAGATTGAACAGGGGAACCCCGGCTTTCCGCATCCACCACACGGCACCGGCCAGGGACAGTAACCCGGCAGCAACCACCGCCACGGCAAACACATTGGACGCGTGGCCTCCCAAGGTCTCCAGCCCAACTACCAGGGCGCCCACGCCCAGTGTGGTGAGCAGCAGCCCGAACCAGTCCAGTCGACGCCGGGCATCAAACTGTGTTCGCGGTACCAGCCTGAGTGCAGCAATGAAAGCGGCCAGACCGAGAGGGACGTTGATGATGAAGATCCAGTGCCATGACAGGAAGGTGGTGAGAGCACCACCCACCATCGGGGCCAAGACCGGGGCCAACAAGCCAGGCCACACAAGATACGCGGTGGCGCGGAGAAGCTCCGACTTGGGGGTGCCCCTCAACACCACCAGCGTGCCAACCGGAACCATCATGGCTCCGCCCATGCCTTGGGCCACGCGGCTCAGCGTCAGCATGGTCAGGTCCGTGCTGACGGCGCAAAGCAGGGAGGCGATGGTGAACACCGATATCGCCAGGCAGAAGATCCGCCTGGCACCGAAGCGCTCGGCAAGCCAACTGCTCAAAGGAATCCCCATCGCCACCGTCACCAAATAGGCGGTCATGGTGATGTTGATGTCTGCTGGCGCTACCCGGAAATCGGAGGCGATGCTGGGAATGGCAGTGGTGAGGATGGTCCCGTCGAGGAACTCCATGAAAAACGTTGCCGCCACCAACAGGGCCAGGCGGGGCCGCCAACTGGTTTCGCCGGCAGCTTCGACGTCGGCGGTGGGTTTTGTGCTCATGGCTCCGGTCCAAGTTCTGGCTGGTGGCCCGCGACAGGCAAGCAGGCGTGTTTGCTTGATCCTATAGACGCAGGGTGGGAGCGATCACAACATGACGTAGTTCTACCGCCCCTTAGCTGCTTGCGCTGGCCTGCGGGACGGCCCTATCCAGCTTGGGCCAGCGCCAGCGGCAGAACCGCGCCCACGCCGGCTTGGCGCAAGGCACGTGCAGATACGGTCATGGTCCAGCGGCTGTCTATGAGGTCGTCCACCAGCAACACAGGCTGCCCTCCCGTGCCCGCCAAGGCCTGGGCAAGTTCTGGACCAACAACAAGCCTGTCCCAGACACCGGCCAGCCTGTAAGCACTGTTGCCTCCGCGTGCCCCCGTCGGCCCTCCGTGCTGTGGCTGCAGCTGGCCGAGATACGGCATCCGTCCTATTCCGGCAATTCCCTGTGCCAAGGACTCGACCAGCTGCGGCTTGCTCCGGGACGGGATACTGATGACCGCCGCGGGTCGTCCGACGCCGCTCCACGGAGTTCCGCCCTCGGCTCCGGACCATTCGCGGAGTACCTGGACGCATGCCTGCAGCATGGCAGGATCCACGTCGCGATCCGGTGCCCCGGACGCGAACAGCTCCCGTAAAGCACCGCCCCAGCCCAAGTCGGTAAGCCTTGCCAGGATCCGCCCTTCGGAAACGCTCTCGTCGGGCTTGATCTTTCCCTTGACGGACACACCGAGTCGATCCATGCCACTGGGCCACTGAAGGCGCGGCTCCACGGCTATGCCCGCACGCCGGAGAGTTTGGCCTGCGGCGTCGGCCGCCGACGCTGCCACGTCCACCGGGAACCAGCGGCCGGCGCAGTTGTCGCAGCGTCCACAAGCTGCTGCCGTTTCGTCGTCCAAAACCGAGGTGATGTATTCCATGCGGCAGCCGGCCGTGTCCTGGTAGATCACCATGGAATCCTGCTCATCCACACGGGCCTCGGCGATGCGGGCATAGCGCTCGGCGTCATAGTTCCACGGCTTCCCGGTGGATCGCCAACCGCCTCCAACGCGCTCTACGGCCCCATCAACTGCCAGGACTTTGAGGAGGAGTTCCAATGGCGTGCGCCGAAGGTCCACTCTGGCTTCCAGCGCGACGGTGGACAGGGCTGAGCCTGCTTCCCCAAGCACCCTCAGCACAGACTCGGCCTTCTCGGCCGACGGCATGGATGCTGTGGCGAAGTACTGCCAAATTTCGCGGTCTTCGGAGCCCGGCAGCAGCAAAACGTCTGCGTTGGCTGCACCACGGCCTGCGCGGCCAACCTGTTGGTAGTAGGCAACCGGTGACGATGGAGCACCAAGGTGGATGACGAAGCCCAGGTCCGGCTTATCAAACCCCATACCCAGGGCGGACGTGGCCACGAGGGCCTTCACTTGGTTGTCCTTCAACAGTTGTTCAGCACGTTCCCGGTCCGCAGGGTCCGTCCTCCCCGTGTAGGACAGGACGTTGTGCCCGGCCTCCGCAAGAAGCCGTGCAGTGTCTTCGGCCGCCGAGACGGTCAGGGTGTAGATGATGCCACTGCCGGGCATGTCGGTGAGGTGTGTCAGCAGCCAGCCCAGCCGATCCCTGGAATCGGGCAGGGTAAGGACACCTAGCCGCAGCGATTCGCGCCCGAGTGCGCCACGTATGGTCAAGACTCCGGCACCAAGTTGTTCCTCAATGTCATGGACCACCCTGGAATTGGCCGTGGCTGTGGTGGCCAAAACGGGAACTGACTTTGGCAACTGTGCAATGAGGTCCGCGATGCGGCGGTAATCGGGGCGGAAATCGTGTCCCCAGTCCGAGATACAGTGTGCCTCGTCAATCACCAGGAGCCCGGTGCGACGAATGAGCTCCGGAAGCTGGTTCTCCCTGAAGGAGGGGTTGGTGAGCCGCTCCGGGGAAACCAGAAGGACATCAACCTCATCCGCGGCGAGCTGGGCCACGACCGTGTCCCATTCCAGGGCATTGGCGGAGTTTATGGCGACAGCCCGCACCCCTGCACGGGCAGCTGCGGCCACTTGGTCACGCATGAGCGCAAGCAACGGCGACACAATCAGCGTTGGACCGGCGCCGCGGCGGCGCAACAGCAATGAAGCCACGAAGTAAACCGCAGACTTCCCCCAACCTGTGCGCTGGACTACCAGCGCCCGGCGGCCCGCATCCACCAACGCCTCAATGGCTTCATACTGTCCGTCGTGGAACCGCGCTTCCGGGTGGCCCACCAACTCACGAAGGCACGCCAGCGCCTGCTGATGGGTAGGTGATTGCACGGTAACGGCAGCGTTTGGGGAGTTGTTGGCCATCAACCCAGTATTCCAGCCGACCCTGACAGCCAGAACCTGGGTGTCCCGCTATGTGGATAACGGCTATCCACAGGTCATCTATTCAAGTTCAACCCCAACTGCCTTGCCACAGTAGGATTGAGCCCGTGACTAGCGAGCAGAACAAGACATTCGACCTCTCGGCTTCCTTCAAGGCGTACGACGTCCGGGGCATCGTGGGTGAAACCATCACGGCTGAAATCGTCGAGGCCGTTGGCGCTGCCTTCATCGACGTCCTGGGCTTGGAGGGTGAAACGGTACTGGTTGGCGGCGACATGCGTCCCTCCTCTCCGGAGTTCAGCCAAGCCTTTGCCAACGGGGCAGCCACGCGTGGCGCGAATGTCCAGTTGCTGGACCTCATCTCAACCGACGAGCTCTACTATGCATGCGGGGCCCTGAACGCTGCCGGCGCAACGTTTACCGCAAGTCACAACCCGGCTGCTTATAACGGGATCAAGATGGCCAAGGCCGGCGCCCAGCCCATCTCTTCGGAGAGCGGGCTCAAGGAAATCCAGGCCCTCGCTGAGCAGTACCTGAACACCGGCATTATCCCGGCGGCAGCCACCAGAGGCGAGATCGGCGTCCATGACGTTCTGAAGGACTACTCCGAGTACCTGCGGAAGCTCGTGGACCTTTCCGGCTCCCGTCCACTGAAGATCGTGGTCGATGCTGGCAACGGCATGGCTGGTTTGACCACCCCGGCCGTACTCGGCGACAAACTCCTCCCGGCCCTGCCTTTCGAAATCGTTCCCCTGTATTTCGAACTCGACGGCTCGTTCCCCAACCACCCGGCCAACCCCTTGGAGCCGGAAAACCTGCGTGATCTCCAGGCCGCCGTCGTCAAGCACGGCGCCGACATCGGCCTCGCTTTCGACGGCGACGCGGACCGCTGCTTCGTCATTGATGAAAAGGGCGAGCCCGTTTCCCCGTCCGCTATCACCGGCATGGTGGCCCGTCGGGAGATCGCCCGAGCCCAGGCCGCGGGTGAAGAGACCCCGGTGATCATCCACAACCTCCTCACCTCCAAGGCCGTGCCCGAGCTCGTAGCCAAGGATGGCGGCCGGGCTGTGCGGACCCGGGTGGGGCACTCCTTCATCAAGGCCGTCATGGCCGAGGAAGGTGCCGTGTTCGGCGGTGAGCACTCCGCACACTTCTACTTCCGGGATTTCTGGAACGCTGACACCGGCATGCTTGCCGCCATGCACGTCCTCGCTGCCTTGGGTGAGCAAGACGGCCCCCTCTCCGAACTCGGACGCCAATACGAACCTTACGTTTCCTCTGGCGAGATCAACTCCGAGATCGAAGACAAGGCCGGTGCAGTGGAGCGGGTTCGAATCGATTTCGAAACCGAGGACATCGACATCGACCACATGGACGGCAGCACGTTCAATGCCAAGGACGGCAGCTGGTGGTTCAACCTTCGCCCGTCCAACACTGAGCCCTTCCTCCGCCTGAACGCCGAAGCCAAGGACCAGGCAACCATGGAGAAGATCCGTGACCGCGTCCTTGCGCTGGTTCGGGCCTAGGAACGGGCCGGCATGACGCAGATTCCGTCCGAGGCTCGCACCTCGCCCGAATCCGAATTGGCTGCAGTCGTGGCCGAGGCTCTTAAGCTGGCCGACGCCCAGTTGGTAATCAACAAGAGCTTTGCTCCGTTCGTCTTCATGCTCGACACTGACGGCTCCATCCACCGCGGCGAAGTCCCCAAGGAAATTCAGGGGACCATGCCCCCGGACCCGTTGCTGTCAGTGAAGCTGACCATTGATCTCTTCTCGGGCCATGCCGAAAACCTCCTCGCGATGGTTGCTGTACTGGATCCGCAGGCGGGTAAGACCGAAGACACGCTCCACTTGTGGGCTGAACACCGCAGTGGCATCAGCCAAATCATCCGTGTTGACTTCACCCGCAAGAAGTTCATGAAGCACCCCACCATGAGTGACCCCCGGGTGGAAGCCCAGGAGCCCTACGTATGGGCCGGCGGAGCCGCTCCTGCGGAGGAATGGTGGCATGAGGGACTCTCCGAGCAGGCCATCCAGGATGTTTTCGATCTTGTTGGAGCGGCCGTACCCTTCGGCCAGGATCAGTTGGGGAAGAACGGCTCGTTGGCGCCGTATGGTGTCACTACCGATCTCACGGGTGAGATCGCGCACCACATGTCATACCAAGAGCCCACCGAGGACGACGAGGTTGATTCGGAAGAGTCCCTCCAGTTATTGACAGACGGTTTCCGCCAAGGGATTCAGTCATTGCGGGGTACGTGCGTCATCAGCGATGTCCGCCTCACCCCCAGTAACGGCGAAGGCGTTGCCCTTGACGCTCTCAGGCTCCACATCGAACACACTGAAGGTCTTTCGATGCTCCTTCTCAAGCCTTACGAAGTCGACGAACAGTCCCGGACTGTCGCGTTCGGCGAGACAGCAGTGCTGCCAACTCCTGCACGGGTGTGGTCCGCATGAGCGAACTGCCCACCAGCGCGCCGGGTGAAGGCGAATCAGTCCAGGGCCGCGAACTCCGCGAGACGCTGGGCACAGCGCTTGGGACCGCCCAGAAGCACATCCAGCAGAATGGCGGATTCTTCCCGTTTGGCATCACGCTCTCGAACGATGGTGAACTGCGGATAGTGATGATTGCCCCCGGCGAGCCGGACGAGAATGGCGACGTGGATGCGGGGCAGATGCTGACCGACATCCATGATTTGCTGCGTCAAGGCCGTGATGATTTCAGAGCCGTGGCTGTTGTGAGCGACGTCAGCTTGCCGGACCATGGTACTGACGGCATCCATGGTGCAGCCGAGCACAGGGATGGCGAAGTCCTTGCAGCAATCATTCCCTACACTCCTGCAGTGGACGGTTTCGCGTTCAGTGCCATGGAGCCCGATACCCACGAACCATCCATCTGGGTGGACTAGACCTTATCCGTGAGCTGAGCCCATGAAAATCAACGCCTTCGCAGATGTCAGCCTCCGCGCAATCATGGTGTTGGCCGCGGCTCCAGAGGGCATGCTGCTGACTACCCAAGCGGTGGCGGATGCCGTGGGAACCCCATACAACCATGTCAGCAAGGCGATGGTGCGCCTGCGTGCACTTGGATACATCGATGTTGAGCGGGGACGGTTGGGCGGTTCCCGGCTCAATGAAACCGGTCGGAGGGCGACTGTTGGCGAAGTCCTCAGGCATCTGGACAGTCGGCAGGATCCGGCTGAGTGCCAATCCCCCACCAAGAACTGCCCTCTCATCAATGAGTGCGGGCTGCGCCACGCAATGAACCGGGCCAGGGAAGCGTTCTACACAGAGCTCGATGCCGTGGTTATCGCATCCCTCCCCCATGCCCGGCAAATGAACCCCGTGTTCCAATCCATCGGGCTCCGGCCGCAGTTCAGGGCCCCGGCCACTCAGTCTTAGTCGTAACAGGCACAACAGCACCTCCAACAGCCGGTTCTGTCCGGCTTGCAGAACTCTTCTACGCAGTGTAGAAATTGGGATATAGATATAAGCATTCTAAATGCCTATATATTTGGTCGATTAAACCGACGCCTACAGCCAGGAGAACCATGCTCTCGGAAAAGTCCCGCCCCATCATTGAAGCCACGCTGCCGCTGGTTGGTTCACGGATCGGCACGATCACCGTCGACTTCTACAATCGACTCTTCGCCGCGCACCCCGAGTTGCTCGATGGACTCTTCAGCCGCTCCAACCAGCGTTCCGGAGATCAGCAGCGGGCGCTTGCGGGGAGTATCGCCACCTTCGCGACCCACCTGATCAACAATCCGGGCACCCTCCCCGAAAAAGTACTTTCCCGCATTGCGCACAAGCACGCTTCCCTCGGAATCACCGAGGACCAGTACGGAGTGGTCTACGAACACCTCTTTGCAGCCATCGCCGCCGACTTGGCCGACGTCATCACTCCGGAGATCGCTGATGCATGGACAGAGGTGTACTGGCTCATGGCAGACGCACTGATCAAACTGGAAAAGGACCTCTACGCATCCCAGGCGAACCACAAAATGTGGATGCCGTGGCGTGTGACCGGCAAGGAACCCGCAGGCACTGATGCGGTGACGTTCACCCTTGAACCGGCAGACGACACCCCGGTTACGCGGGCAGAACCCGGTCAGTACGTCAGCGTCAAGGTCCAACTTCCCGATGGCCTGCGCCAGGTGCGCCAGTATTCGCTGTCCGGTGACACGGGCACGAGCCGGACCTTTACTACCAAGCTGAACGACGGGGGTGAGGTGTCCACCGCCCTGCACGCCGGCGTCGAACCCGGTGACATCCTCGAAATTTCAAACCCGTACGGGGAGATAACCCTCAGAAACGGTGACGGCCCCGTCATCCTGGCCTCTGCGGGTATTGGCTGCACCCCCACCGCTTCCATTCTGCGGTCGCTCGCTGAGACGGGCACGGATCGGCAGGTCCTGGTCCTTCACGCCGACAAGAGCATCGAGAACTGGGCGCTCAGCGGCCAGATGACCGCGGACGCAGCGCGGATCGACGCGGACCTGCAGCTTTGGCTTGAGTCTCCCTACCCCGGAACCAACCACGGCTTCATGTCGCTGCGTGAACTGGACATGCCCGCAGACGCTTCGCTTTACCTTTGCGGCCCCCTCCCCTTCATGAAGAAGATCCGCGATGAAGCCATTGATGCCGGAATTCCAGCTACCCGGATCCACTACGAAGTATTCGGCCCGGACGTGTGGCTCGCCAACTAGGGCACGCACTCCAACGGGGACAATAGCCCCAAGCACGACGGCGGCCCGCCACCTTTCATTCGAAAGGTGACGGGCCGTCGTCGTTCACTTAAGAACGCCGTTGTTCCTAAGAGGTCTAGCCCAGACGGGTCTTGAGACCATCCAGTTCGGACTGAAGCGCCGCCGGGAGCGACTCGCCGAAGTTGGCGAACCATTCCTCGATGGACGCCAGCTCGGTTGCCCATTCCTCGGGGTCGACACGAACAGCCGACTCAACCTCGGCCGGGGTCATGTCCAGGCCCTCGAGATCGATGGATTCACCGGTCGGCACGAAACCGATCGGGGTTTCCACGGCGTCAGCCTTGCCCTCGAGGCGCTCGATGGCCCACTTGAGCACACGGGCGTTGTCTCCGAAACCAGGCCAGGCGAAGCCGCCTTCAGCCGTGCGACGGAACCAGTTCACCAGGAAGATCTTGGGCAGACGCTCCGGGTTGGCCTTGGCGGACAGGTTTACCCAGTGGTTCAGGTAGTCACCTGCGTCGTAGCCGATGAACGGCAGCATGGCCATCGGGTCGCGGCGGACCACGCCAACAGCACCGGCGGCCGCAGCCGTGGTTTCGGAGGACAGCGTGGAACCCATGAAGATGCCGTTTGACCAGTCGCGGGCCTCGGTGACCAGCGGGATGGTGGTCTTGCGGCGGCCACCGAACAGAATCGCGGACAGCTCAACGCCTTCCGGGCTGAAGTACTCTTCGGCCAACATGTCGATCTGGTCGATCGGCGTGCAGAAACGCGAGTTCGGGTGCGCAGCAGGAGCGTCCGAGTCCGGAGTCCAGGACTCGCCGCGCCAGTCAGTCAGGTGTGCCGGGGTTTCCTCCGTCATGCCTTCCCACCAAACGCCACCGTCGTCGGTCAGTGCAACGTTGGTGAAGATGCTGTTGCCCTTGGCGATGGCGCGCATGGCGTTGGGGTTGGTGCCCCAGCCGGTACCCGGAGCAACACCGAACAAGCCGGCTTCGGGGTTGACGGCGCGGAGCTCGCCTTCCTTGCCGAAACGCATCCAGGTGATGTCATCGCCAAGCGTCTCAACCTTCCAGCCCTTGATGGTGGGGTCGAGCAACGCGAGGTTGGTCTTGCCGCAGGCGGACGGGAAAGCGGCGGAGACGTAGTAGGTCTTCTGCTCGGGGGAGGTCAGCTTGAGGATGAGCATGTGCTCAGCCAGCCAGCCTTCGTCGCGGGCCATCACCGAAGCGATGCGCAGCGCGTAGCACTTCTTGCCCAGAAGGGCGTTGCCGCCGTAGCCCGAACCGAAGGACCAAATGGAACGCTCTTCGGGGAAGTGCACAATCCACTTGTCGGTGTTGCAAGGCCACGCGACGTCGGCCTGCCCGGCTTCCAGTGGTGCGCCCAGCGAGTGGAGGGCGGGAACAAAGAAAGCGTCGGTCTGCGTGATGCGGTCCAGGACGTCCGTACCGATGCGGGCCATGATGCGCATTGAGGCAACAACGTAGGCGGAGTCGGTGATCTCGACGCCAAACTTCGGGTCCTCGGCATCCAAGTGGCCCATAACGAACGGAATCACGTACATGGTGCGGCCGCGCATGGAGCCGGCGAAGAGTCCGCGCAACTTCTGCTTCATCTCGGCCGGGGCCATCCAGTTGTTGGTGAAGCCTGCGTCGCGCTCGTTCTCGGAGCAAATGAACGTCTGCTCTTCTACACGGGCAACGTCGGCGGGGTCAGAGAACGCCGCGAAGGAATTCGGGAACGTTTCCGGGTTCAGCCGCTTCAGCGTGCCGGCCTCGACGAGTTCGTCGGTGAGCTTCTTGTTTTCTGCTTCGCTGCCATCGACCCAGTGGATGCGGTCCGGCTGAGTCAGCTCGGCAACTTCCTCAACCCAGGCCAGCAGGCGTGCATGCGTAGTAGGTGCCTTCTCAAGCAGCGGCAGTCGCGCCAGATCGCCCATTGCGGTTCCCTTCCTCGGGTTCAGTGGTGTGTCCTAAACGATAGGGGCCGCGGACCAGACCAATCCGCTGTCAGACATCGGACATCCGGAGGCGGTGGAAGCGAAAACCGCTAGAAATCAAGGATTGACAAGCGGAAAGGCTGAATTAAAGTGACGAAGGTCACGTAGACCGGTCTAGTTGCGTAGATTACAGCTTTTCGATTTGGAACTTCACATGAACTTCTGTAAAGTTTATTGAGGTTCGAGGGGGTCAGAGAAACAGACCGCCGAGAATCACACGAAATGCGCCCATAGCTCAGCTGGATAGAGCGTCTGTCTACGGAACAGAAGGTCAGGGGTTCGAATCCCTTTGGGCGCACAGATGAAGACCCGCACCGGTTCGCCGGTGCGGGTCTTTTGTTTTGCCCTGACGTACCCAAGTAAGTCGCAGCACCGCGCGTTTTGAGGGCTGAAAACGCGCTTAACTGCGACCTACTTGGGCAAGCGCAGCGGAAGGTGACCCGCACGCAGAAACGCAAGGACCGCCGTCGTACTTTTCACAGAAGTACGACGGCGGTCCCTTACGTTAAAGTGCGGAGCGTTTACTCCCCCACGGCCTCGCTGATGCGGCGACGGATGCCGTCGAAGTGCCGGTTGAGCAGCTCAGAAGCCGAAACCTTGTCGCCGGCAGCAACTGCCGCATAAATTCCGCGGTGCATCGCAGCGGTTTTTGCCAGGTCCTCGTTGCCCGGGCCGATCTCCACGTGGATCTTCCGGTAGACCTTCCAGAAGACCCCCATGAGATTGATCAGGAGTTCATTGTTGAGAGGTTCGAAAAGGCGGCGGTGGAACTCGGCATCGGCGGCGACGAAGTTCTCGCCAGCGGCAGCCAGATCTTCCATCTGCTTCACGGCCTCCTCGATGGAGGCAAGCTGTTCCTTGGTCATGACATCCATGGAAGAGCCAATCAGCCCGGATTCGAGAGCCTGGCGTACATCTACCAGCTGGAGGGCTTCAAGTCCCTGATGGCGAAGCGAAAGCCTCCCCCGGAACGTGAGCCCATCAGCCAATGCATCAAAGTTGCTCGGCGCCACAAACATGCCGAAGCCGTGGCGGATCTCAATCACGCCAAGGGCCTGGAGCACTTTGAGGGATTCGCGGAGAGTGTTTCGACCTACGCCCAGGGCGACAGAGAGCTCACTCTCCGTGGGCAATGGATCGCCAGCCTCGAGCTCACGCTCAAGGATCAATTCCATAATGTCCGACTGCAAGGCACGCAGCCGGGCCTGTGCACTGAACCGCGCCTGCGGGACCACACCGGAAGTTGTCATGGCTTTCTCCTTGCCGATGCACCTGCCCCGTACTCCGGCGAAGGCCAGGTTGGGGAGCATGTGCGGTGTTAATATTGAGGCGAGCGTAGTGCCCACCAAGGAACGGGTAACTCGCAGCATACAATATCGGATGTCCCACCTCCGTCATAGCTACGAGCCGGGAATTCCCAGAGGTTTCCCGTACGGACCGGCCGTAGCCGTCAATACTCCCCGCGCACAGGCGGAACCCGCATCGCCTTCTCATACTTGACGTTCCGTTGTGACCGCCCTTACAGTTTCACTACGAGCATCGGACGTCCTACATCCGATAACCCACGAAATGCGAATGGTGAGGCACCTTATGAGCAAGACGATCCAAAGCCTGCCGCTGGTCAACGACGCCAGCCGCCGGAACTTCCTGAAGCTAAGCGGCGCAGTTGGTGCAGCAGCCGCCTTCACGGCAACCCTCTCCGCGTGCGGCGGCGCTGCCAGCACCACCACAGGGTCAACCG
The DNA here is from genome assembly GCF_048595705.1 of Paenarthrobacter sp. TA1.8. NCBI lineage: Bacteria > Bacillati > Actinomycetota > Actinomycetes > Micrococcales > Micrococcaceae > Paenarthrobacter > Paenarthrobacter sp. TA1.8. Next base: position 896,036 of record NZ_CP184287.1, on the reverse strand, counting down.
CCAACACTGCGGCCATCAACAAGGACCTCATCATTGAGGCAGGCATTTCCTACGCGCTGTCCACCGGCTTCGATCCCCTGAGCTCGTCCGGAGCAACACCGATGGCAGCGAACCTGCACATCTTCGAGGGCCTTATTGAACTCCACCCGGCCACGCGTCAGCCCTACAACGCCCTGGCCGCTACGGATCCCAAGAAGGTCAACGACACCACCTACCAGGTGACCATCCGCGACGGCGCCAAGTTCCACGACGGCTCCCCCGTCACCACCGAAGACGTCGCTTTCGCCTTTACCCGCGTGATGGATCCGGCGAACAAGTCCTTGTTCTCCCAGTTCATCCCCTTCATCCAGGACGTCAAGCCGCTGGATGCGAAGACGGTCGAGTTCACCCTTAAGTACGCGTTCCCGGGCTTCGGTCCCCGTATCTCGGTGGTCAAGATCGTCCCCAAGGCACTCGCCACCGATCTGAAGGCGTTCGACGCCGCACCTGTCGGCTCCGGCCCCTACAAGCTGGTCTCCGCCGTCAAGGACGACAAGATCGTCTTCGAAGCATATGCCGACTACAACGGCCCCAAACCCGCACTGGCCAAGGGCATGACCTGGCTGCTGCTCTCCGACGCCGCAGCCCGCGTTACCGCAGTCCAGTCCGGCCGTGTCCAAGCCATCGAGGACGTTCCTTACCTGGACGTTGACGGCCTGAAGTCCAAGGTCAAGGTTGAATCCGTCCAGTCCTTCGGCCTGCTGTTCCTCATGTTCAACTGCGCCAAGGCGCCGTTCGACAACAAGCTTGTCCGCCAGGCCTTGCACTTCGGCATGGACAAAGAATCCATCATCAAAAAGGCCCTGTTCGGCAACGCCAAGGCCGCGACTTCCTACTTCCAGGAAGGCCACCCGGACTACGTCAAGGCCAAGAACGTCTACGGCTTCGATACTTCCAAAGCTGAGGAACTGCTGAAGCAGGCGGGGGTCACCAGCCTCGAGTTCGAGCTCCTCACCACGGACACCGCCTGGGTCAAGGACGTTGCCCCGTTGATCCTCGAATCCTGGAACAAGATCCCGGGCGTCAAGGTCACCGTCAAGAGCCTTCAGTCCGGCGCCCTGTACAGCGACCGCGTTGGCAAGGGCGACTTCTCCGTGGTGGCAGCCCCCGGCGATCCCTCGGTGTTCGGCAACGATGCAGACCTTCTTTTGAGCTGGTTCTACTCAGGCGCAACGTGGATGGACAAGCGCGCGTTCTGGACCACCCCTGAGCGCACCAAGCTGCAGGAACTCATGAACAAGGGCTCGCAGGCTTCCGGTGACGAGGCAAAGAAGATCGTCGGCGAAATTGTGGATATGGTCTCGGACGAAGTTCCGCTGTATCCAGTGTTCCACCGCCAGCTACCCAGCGCGTGGGACGAGAAGAAACTCAACGGCTTCCAGCCTCTGCCCACCACCGGCCTGTCGTTCATCGACGTCGGACGAACCGCCTAAGCACCCTTCGAGTTGTGAGGCCTGCTCTGCGGCCTAAATCCCCCGAATAACGCGCAGAGCAGGCCCCACAACCAGCAGCACCCAACCAACCGGAGAACAAATTGGTCACGATATTGCGTCTGCTTGGCCGCAGACTTGCAGCATTGCCATTGATGATCCTGGGCATCACGTTGCTCGTCTTCCTCGTCCTGCAGGCCGCTCCCGGCGACCAGGCCAGCTCGGCCCTCGGTGACGGCGCCAGTGAAGAAGCGAAGCAGCAGTACCGCCAGGAAAATGGCCTCAACGATTCCCTGGTCCTGCAGTACTTCCGATTCCTCGGCAAGCTCCTGCAGTTCGACCTCGGTGTCACTACCCCGCCGGCCAAGTCGGTGGCTTCCATGATCGGCTCGGCGTTCCCCCTGACGTTGCAGCTCACCTTCCTGGGTGTCCTCATTGCGATCGTGCTTTCCCTGGCGTTCGGCATTCTGGGAGCCCTGTACCGCGACAAGTGGCAGGACCAGTTGGTCCGCGTCTTCTCCATCGCGGCGATCGCTACGCCGTCGTTCTGGCTCGGCATCCTCCTCATCCAGTGGTTCGCGCTCGGTGCCAACCCGATGTTTCCCTCAGGCGGAATTGCGACGCCGGAATCCGGCTTCGGCGGTTGGCTCAACTCCATGGTGCTCCCGGCGTTGGCGCTCGGCATCCCCGTGTCAGCCTCGCTGATCCGCGTGGTCCGTACCTCCATGGTGGAAGAACTGGACCGCGATTATGTCCGCACCGCTATCGGCAACGGAGTCCCGTACCGCGAGGTTGTCTCCAAGAACGTCCTCCGCAACGCGCTCGTCACCCCGGTGACCGTGCTGGGACTTCGCGTGGGCTACTTGCTGGGTGGCGCCGTCGTGATTGAAATGATTTTCGCCCTGCCCGGCATGGGCCAGCTGATCCTCAACGGCATCACCAACCTGGACGTCAACCTGGTCCAGGGCGTGGTGCTCACCATCTCCGTCACCTTCGTTCTGGTGAACATCGTGGTGGACCTTCTTTACCTGCTCATCAACCCCCGAATCAGGACGGTATAGCTCATGCGCAGCAAGCTCGCAGAACGGCTAAGTGCCCCGGGCATTCGTTTCAAGGCCCTGCCCTGGGGCTCCCGTATCGCCCTGCTCTTCCTCATCATGATTGTCCTGGCGGCTATCTTCGCGCCGGTGATCGCACCCCACGATCCTCTGGAGACCTTCATTCCGGCCACCCCGCCGGGCGCCGAGCACTTCTTCGGCACCGATCGTCTGGGCCGCGACATCTTCTCGCGTCTCCTCTTCGGCGCACAGTCATCGCTCCTGATCGGTCTCGGTGCAGTTGCGCTGGCCATCCTTGCCGGCGCGCTCCTCGGCTCCTTCGCCGCGACGTCCAGCAAGTCCGTCAACGAGATCATCATGCGGCTCATGGACATCCTCATGGCTTTCCCCGGCATCGCGCTGGCTGCTGTGTTGCTGGCCGCCTTCGGCAACTCGGTCCCGACAATCATCATCGCGATCGCCATCATCTACACTCCCCAACTGGCACGTGTGGTCCGCGCCAACGTGCTGGCCCAGTACGGCGAAGACTACGTCCGTGCCGAACGCGTGATCGGTGCCGGCCGGTTCTACATCCTGGTCAAGCACATTGTCCGCAACACCGCAGCTCCCGTACTGGTGTTCGCCACGGTCATGGTTGCCGACGCCATCATCCTTGAAGCCTCACTTTCCTTCCTGGGCGCCGGTGTGCAGGACCCCGCTCCCTCGTGGGGCAACGTCATTTCCTACGGCCGCAACCTTGTCCTGTCGGGCGGTTGGTGGGCGACCACCTTTGCCGGCGTGACCATCCTGCTCACCGTACTGTCCCTGAACATCCTGGCCGAGGGCCTCACCGACGCCATGGTGAACCCGAAGCTGCGCCGCGCGCCGGTAGTGAAGGACGACGACGGTACTTCAGCCGCCGTTGCTGTCGACGCTGAGGTCGCAACGTCCGTGGCCCAGCCCTCCGTGGTTGAGCAACACGAGCTCGACGGCGTCCGCGCAGCTTCCGGCGACACCGTCACCTCTGATGTCGGCACTTCAGCCGTCCTCACCGATGTGAAGCTGGCCGCCGCCAACCCGCATCTGCTGTTGGACCGCGAGCTGGAACTGCTGGCAGCCATCGAAGCGAAGCGCACCGACCGCCTCCCGCAGGTCTCTCCCGGTGCCCGCAACGTCCTGGAAGTGAAGAACCTGTCCATCCGCTTCCCGGGCCGCTTCGGCGACATCGCGATCGTGGACAACGTCTCCTTCACCGTCCGTGAAGGCGAAACCATGGGTTTGGTGGGCGAATCCGGTTGTGGCAAGTCGATCACCTCCCTCGCAGTCATGGGCTTGCTGCCCAAAACGGCGCAGGTCACCGGGTCCATCATGTTCGACGGCAAAGAACTGCTGGACGCCAAGACCCAACACAGCAACCCCAAAGCCTACGAAGGCCTGCGCGGCGAGCAGATCGCCATGGTCTACCAGGACGCCCTGAGCTCCCTGAATCCGTCCATGAAAATCAAGGACCAGATGGAACAGCTCACCAAGCGTGGCGGCCGCAAGACTCCCGCCGAGCTGCTGGAAATGGTCAAGCTGGATCCCGTCCGAACGCTCGCCAGCTACCCTCACGAACTCTCCGGCGGCCAGCGCCAACGCGTGCTGATCGCGATGGCGTTGTCCCGTTCGCCAAAGATCGTTGTCGCCGACGAGCCCACCACCGCCCTAGACGTGACAGTCCAAAAGCAGGTTGTGGATCTGCTCAACGAGCTCCGCGAACAACTCGGCTTCGCGATGGTTTTCGTCAGCCACGACCTCGCCTTGGTGGCCTCGCTGGCCCACCGCATCACGGTGATGTACGCCGGCCAAGTGGTGGAATCCGCACAGGCTTCCGAGCTTCTGCAGAACCCCAAGCACGAGTACACCCGCGGGTTGCTGGGTGCTGTCCTCTCCATCGAGGCTGACGCTGTCCGGCTGCATCAGATCCCCGGCACGGTCCCGTCCCCCAGGGACTTCGCCACGGGAGATCGCTTCGCCCCACGCTCGCAGCGTGCCGACGCCGACCCACGTCAGAAGCTGGTCCTCACCACGGTTTCTTCGGTTGACTCCGCCAACGGCGGCGATGCCGACCACTACTGGGCGAGCCATTTGAAGGAGGACGCGAAATGAGCGAATCAACCGGAAAGCCGGTCATCGAGCTCAAGGACGTCAAGGTCTACCACCACGCACGAACCGGCGGCCTCTTCCGGCCCAACATCGTCAAAGCGGTGGACGGCGTGGACTTCACCATCAGCCGCGGCGAGACCGTGGGCATCGTTGGTGAGTCCGGCTGCGGCAAGTCCACACTCGCGTCAGTGCTTGTGGGGCTTCAGCCGCCGACGTCGGGCAAGGTCCTGTTCCACGGAAAGCCCGCCATCAAGCGGAACGCCGCCATGCGCAAGCAGTTTGGCCGGTCCGTCTCCGTTGTCTTCCAGGACCCGGCGACGGCGCTGAATCCACGCATGACCATCCAGGACATCCTCACGGATCCGCTGCAGATCCACGGCATCGGCAACGCTGCATCCCGCGCTGCCAAGGTCAAGGAACTGTTGGCGCTGGTGGGCTTGCCGCAATCGGCAGCCGAGGTGACGCCGTCGCAGGTTTCCGGTGGTCAGCGCCAGCGTGTGGCTATCGCCCGCGCCCTGGCGTTGGACCCGGACATCATCGTGGCTGACGAGCCGACGTCGGCCCTGGACGTTTCCGTCCGCGCTCAGGTCCTGAACCTGCTGTCCGACTTGAAGACCCAACTGAACCTCGGCATGGTGTTCATCTCGCACGACATCCAGACCGTCCGCTACGTCTCTGATCGCATCTGCGTCATGTACTTCGGCAAGATCGTCGAGCAAGGGTCGGCAGCCCAGGTCTTCGATAACCCCAGCAACGACTACACCAAGAAGCTGCTGGGCGCCGCGCCAAGCCTGCTCCACATCTAGTTTTTCCCTTCACAAGCTACAAACAACGGAGAATTCTGTGTCCACTCAGTTCCAGGGCGTCATCCCCCCGGTCATCACCCCCCGCCACGCAGACGGCAGCATCGACACCGCGTCGTTGAAGAACGTCACCAAACACCTGATCGACGGCGGTGTGTCCGGACTTTTCGTCCTCGGCTCCTCCGGCGAAGTCCCCTACCTGACCAACGACGAGCGTGAGCTGGTGGTCTCCACCATCGCCGACGCCAACGCCGGTGCGGTTCCGCTGATCGTGGGCGCCAACGAGCAGACCACCAACCGCGTGATCGAGGAAGCCCGCAAGGTGGTGGATCTCGGCGCCGACGCGATCGTTGTCACCTCCATGTACTACGCCATTGGCAACGCCGCGGAGACCGAAACGCACTTCCGCAGCATCCACGCCGCAATCGGGAAGCCGATCTTCGCCTACGACGTTCCGGTCCGTACGCACTTCAAACTGCCTACGGATCTCTTGGTCCGCCTCGGCCGCGACGGCGTCATTGCCGGCGTCAAGGACTCTTCGGGAGACGACGTTTCCTTCCGCCAGTTGCTCCTCGCAGCCAAGGACATTCCCAACTTTGATATCTTCACCGGTCACGAAGTTGTGGTGGACGGCGCCCTCCTGGGTGGTGCGCAGGGTGTTGTCCCGGGCCTTGGCAATGTTGATCCGGCCGGTTACCGCCGCTTGTTCGACGCGGCTCAAGCCGGCGACTGGGCTCTCGCGGCAAGGGAGCAGGACCGCCTGGCCGACGTTTTCGAGATCGTCTACGCCCCCAACGGCCGCGTTTCCGGTGGCGCCGCTGGCCTGGGTGCCTTCAAGACCGCGCTGCAGGTTATGGGCGTCATCGAGTCCAACACCATGAGCTCGCCGATGCTGTCTTTGAACGACTCCGAGACTGCCGCGATTCGCGAAATTCTGGAGCGGAACGGGCTGGTCTAGGCTTCCATGACCGCTTCCATGACCGCTTCGATGACCCACGTGATCGGCGTTGACCTCGGCGGCACCAAAACCGCCGCCGGGGTTGTTGCCCCTTCCGGCGAAGTGCTGATGTCGGAGACCATCCCGACGTTGAAGCGGGCCGGTGGCGAAGCCATCCTCGACGCCACCGCAGCGCTGATCTCGGGCTTGGTGGCGCGCGCTGCCGACGCCGGAATTTCAGTTTCCGGCGTCGGCATTGGCTCAGCGGGGGTGATTGATGCTGTTGCCGGGTCGGTGGTGTCCGCGACGGATGCGATACATGGTTGGGCTGGCACTGCACTTGTTGCCGGGCTTTCGGCCCGCCTTTCACTTCCTGCTTCGGCCGTGCGCGCCGTCAACGACGTCCACGCACATGCCCTGGGTGAAGCCTGGCTGGGTGCGGCCGCCGGCTCCTCGAGTTCGCTCATGGTGGCGTTTGGAACGGGAGTTGGCGGAAGTTTTGTGCTGAACGGCGCTCCGGTTTTGGGTCACCGTTTTGTGGGCGGGCATGTAGGGCACTTCGCTTCACCTTTTGCCTACTCTGACGGTGTTCCGCTGCCGTGCGTGTGCGGTGGATCTGGACACGTGGAGGCTATCGCATCGGGGCCCGCGGTTTATGAGTCGTACCTGCGGTTTGGCGGTTCTGCCTTAGAGGCATTGGACACGCGGGGCGTGTTTGCGCTGGTTGATCCTGAAGCTCACGACGGGCTCGACGGCGAAGCTGACGCCCGCTTTGGTGGTAGCCGCGCCGCCGCTTTGCGTGCCATCGAAGTTGGCGCAGCAGCAGCGGGCCAGGCCGTGGGCGGACTCATCAACATCCTCGACCCCGAAACCGTGGTGATCTCCGGTGGCTTGGCCGACGCCGGCGAACTCTGGTGGAAGCCCATGGAGTTTGCCTTGCGACAGGAACTGCTGGCTCCCTTGGTTTCCGTGCCCGTTGTTCGGGCATACCTCGGCAACACCGCTGCCATTGTTGGCGCCGCGAAACTCGTCCTTAAGTAGTCCGCACGTCAGGAAGAAATCATGATTCTCACCCCCGATGGCCTCGAAGCACTCCGCTCCCAGTTGATCGTCTCTTGCCAGGCCTATCCGGGAGAGCCCATGCGCGATCCCCGGACCACAGCGCAGGTGGCCGCGTCAGCGGTCATCGGTGGGGCTGCGGCCATCCGCGTCCAAGGGTTAGCCGACGTGCAGTTCACGCGAACCGCCGTCGAGGTCCCGGTCATTGGCCTCTGGAAAGACGGGCACGATGGCGTCTTCATCACACCAACCCTTCGCCATGCCCTGGCCGTTGCGAATGCCGGAGCGCATGTTGTGGCGATTGATGGAACCCGGCGGGAGCGGCCGGACGGCCTGTCGCTGTCTGAAACTGTGGCCGGTATTCACGCCGAATCACACGCTTTGGTCATGGCAGATTGTGGCTCGTTCGACGACGCGGTTGCCGCCGTCGAGGCTGGGGCAGACCTGATAGGCACCACTTTGTCCGGCTACACCGGCGAGCGCCCGAAGACGGAGGGACCGGACCTGGCGCTGCTTTCACTCCTCGCGTCGGCGGACCTTGGCAAGCCACTCATCGCCGAGGGCCGGATCCACACCCCGGCCCAGGCACGGCAGGCCCTCGACGCCGGGGCGTTCGCCGTCGTTGTTGGCACCGCGATCACGCACCCGGCGAGCATCACGGGCTGGTTCAAGGGCGCGATGCAGGCGTAGTTCCTGCGTTGCGAGGCCCACTCTGCACCCCAAAACCCACCCAAAGCGCGCAAAGCGGGCCTCACAACGCATACCAACCCGGCGTAGGCTTTCCCCATGACTGCCGAGAGCTCCCGGGAATTCGACGTAATTGTTATCGGCGCGGGCGCCGTAGGGGAAAACGTGGCGGACCGGGTGGTTCGCGGCGGCCTGACGGCGGTGATCATCGAAAGCGAATTGGTGGGCGGTGAGTGCTCATACTGGGCATGCATCCCGTCCAAGGCGCTCCTCCGTCCGGGGAGTGTGCTCCACGCCGCCCAAGTGGTGCCGGGCGCAAAGGAGGCAATCACTGGAACCATTGATGCCGAGGCCGCGCTGAAGCATCGGGATTGGTTCACCGATAACTGGCAGGACGGCAGCCAGGTCGAATGGCTGGACAGCGCCGGCATTGAGTTAATTCGTGGACGCGGCCGTATCACAGGCCCGCGCGAGGTCCAGGTGGATGGGCTCGATGGCAACAGCTACGCGCTGAAGGCCCACCATGCTGTGGTGATCGCGACGGGTTCAATCCCTACCGTCCCGGACATTGACGGCTTGAAAGACATAACGTTCTGGACAACCCGCGGCGCCACGGCAGCCAAGGAAGTTCCCAAGCGTTTTGTGGTGCTCGGCGGCGGCGTTGCAGGCGTGGAAATGGCGCAGGCATTCGCCCGGCTCGGTTCGAACGTCACGCTGATCGCCCGCGGCCGCTTGCTGAGCAGCTACCCGGAGGAAGCCGCGAACCTGGTCCTGGCAGGGCTTCGCGCCGACGGCGTCGCTGTTCACCTGCACACCGATGTGGAGAAAACGGTGAAGAACGACGACGGCTCGGTGACAGTCACGTTCGACGGCAAAACCACGACCGCCGACCAACTACTGGTCGCCTCCGGACGGCACCCCGCTTTGGCCAATCTGGGCCTGGAAAATGTGGGCGTTGAAGCACAGGACGGTAAGCCCCTGCGACTCACAACCGAAGCCAGCGGTTTGGTGGAAGGCCCCGCAAGTGATGGCACCAGCGGACTATGGCTCTACGCTGCCGGCGACGCGGCCGGCAAGGTCCTCCTGACGCACCAGGGTAAATACGAGGCCCGTGCCACCGGTGACGCGATCGTCGCCCGGGCCAACGGCAAGCTCAAAGGAACGCCGCAGCCTTGGAGCCCTTGGGCCCAAACCGCCAATCAGCATGCAGTCCCCAGTGTCGTCTTCACCGATCCTGAGGTTGCCTCCGTGGGCCCGAGCTTGGAGCAGGCATTGTTGCAGGGCAAGAACGTCACCGGTGTGGAACTGCCCATAGATGTGTCCGGCTCCCAGTTGCACTCCCCCGACTACAAAGGCTGGGCGCAAATAGTGGTGGATGAGGACCGGAAGGTGATCCTCGGCGCTACCTTTGTGGGCCCGGGCGTCGCCGAGCTCCTCCACTCTGCAACCGTTGCGATCGTGGGCGAAGTCCCGCTGGACCGTCTCTGGCATGCAGTTCCGTCGTACCCCACCATCAGCGAAGTCTGGCTAAGGCTTCTGGAAAAGTACAGCCTCTAAAACCCTTATTTGAACTGACTGGTCAGTTTAGTTAGACTTTCAGCAGACACCATTTCTGCGAAAGGCTTCATTGTGCTGTCCGTACAGCAACTCCAGATCAACGGCCGCCGGGACGATCTCCTCCCGGCAACGTCACTGCAAGTCCGCCGCAGTGAACTCCTGCTCGTGGCCGGAGAGGGCCAGGACCAGCGGACCGCTTTGGCGTTGGCTCTGAGCGGCCGAATGAAGCCAAGCGACGGCATCCTGAGCTGGGACAACACCACCAAGACCAAGAAAATCCGCCTCGCCAGCGCCTTGGTGGACTCCCCCGGAGTCAACGAACCCGAGCAGCACCTGAGTGTCCGCGATCTGGTCACCGAAGACCTCTCCCTCATCCCCCGCCGTTACCGTGGCGCCCTACTGAGCAAGCCCTGGCTAAAGGTCAACAGCTTCGAGGACATCGCCGGACTCTGGATAGAACAAATTCCGGCCACCCGCCGACTTGAACTCCTCACCGCGCTTGCCTTGGCAGATCCGGCCACCGACCTCCTTGTTGTCGACTCCCCGGATCGCCACAGTGCTGATTCCGCGTCGTGGTTACCGCGACTTCAGGCATTGGCGTCCGACGCCGGACGGCCACTTGCCGTCGTCGCCGTCGTGGGTTCCCTCCCGGACAACTGGACCGGCCCCGCGGCAGTGATTGGAAACTCCGTCACGCATCCCCCTGAACCGGAAGCGAAAACCGCCCCGGCCAAAGAAAAGACAACCCAAACCGGGCCCGCCCAGCCCAAGCCAGCAGCCGCCGTCGAGCCCAAAGCCAAGCACGCGGCCGAACCGGCATCTGAAACATCCGCAGCTGCCCAACCTGAATCCGTAAACCTTCAAAGGACTGCAAAGTGACTGTTCTGCGGCTCGCCCGCTCCGAACTCAAGCGCATGACCGGCGGGCTCCTGCCCAAGCTGACCATCCTCGCCCTGACCATGGTCCCGTTGCTCTACGGCGCCGTGTACCTTTACGCGAACTGGGATCCGTACGGCAACCTGAACCAGATCGACGCCGCCTTGGTGGTGGAGGACACGGGAGCAACGTCGTCGGACGGTTCCGAACTGCAGGCGGGCAAGAAGGTGGCAGACAGCCTGGTTGAGGGCCACGTCTTCAACTGGAAGCAGGTGTCCAGCGCCGAGGACGCCGATGCCGGTGTTCGTACGGGTGAGTATGCCTTCGCGCTGCGCATCCCCAAGGATTTCTCCGCCAACCTGGTCTCCCCGGGCAGTTTCGACGCCGCCAACCAGGCCATGCTGCACGTCACCACCAACGACGCCAACAACTACCTCCTGAGCACCATCGTGGACAAGCTCACAACAGCCGTCCACTCCACAGTGGCCAAGGAAGTGGGCGAGGAAACCGCCAACCAGCTCCTCACCGGCTTCGGCACCATCCATGCGTCCATCGTGAAGGCTGCTGATGGCGCCTCGGAGTTGGCCACGGGCGTTGGCAAACTCAGTGACGGTGCCGCAACCCTGCACGACGGCACCACTCAGTTAGTGACCGGCGCCGACCAACTCGTGGCCGGCCAGACCCAATTGCGGGATGGCGCGGTACAACTGAACACCGGTGCCGGCCAGCTGAGTTCGGGACTGACCGAGCTCAAGGATAAGACCGCTACCCTTCCTGGTGATTCGCAGAAACTCGCCGACGGCGCAGCGCAAGTAGCCGCCGGAAACGCCGAGCTGAACGCAAAAGTCCAGGACGTCGTCGGACAGCTCGAAGCGGCAGACAAGGGCCTCCGCAACCGCGTGGTGGAATCCAACGCACGACTGGTGACTGCAGGTGTCCTGACACAGGAGCAGGCCGAGAAGGTCCTGGCGGACTTTGACGCCGCCGCAGCATCGAGCCCGGTGACGGACGCGAAGACCAAGATCACTGGTGATGCGGCCAAGATCCAGCAGCTATCGGACGGTTCAGCTGCCGTGAGCGCCGGGGCATCCAAGCTCGCCGCCGCGACACCAGCCCTGACCGACGCGATCTCGAAGGCTGCCGATGGCGCCGGGCAACTGAGCACGGGCGCCTCAACGTTGGCCGCGGGGCAGCAAACCGCCCTGGAAGGGGCCGGCAAGCTCGACGACGGCGCCCGCCAACTGGACAACGGCGCCAGCCAGCTGGCCAGCGGCGGAGTCACAGCCTCCGACGGCGCCCACACCCTGGCCACCGAGCTCGCCAAGGGTGCGGGAGACATCCCCAACCCGAACGATGAACAGAAGAGCAGCGTGTCCAAGGTGATCGCGGATCCCGTGGCCGTGGACAACGTCTCCCAGGCCAAGGCGGGCTCTTACGGCGCCGGCCTGGCACCCTTCTTCCTTACCCTCGCACTGTGGATCGGCGTCTTCATGCTGGTCCAGGCCATGCGACCCATCACCCAACGGGCCCTCGCCTCGAACGCCCCCGCCTGGAAAATCGCCGTCGGAGGCTGGCTGCCGTTCTTCGTGGTATCCGTGCTGCAGGCCACCATCCTCACCCTGGTGGTAAATCTCGGCCTGGGCCTGAACCCCGCGCACCCGATCGGGATGTGGCTGTTCATGTTGGCCGCGGTAATGGCGTTCAGCGCGATCATCCAAGGCATCGTGGCGCTCATGGGCACGCCCGGCAAGTTTGTGGTGTTGATCCTGTTGGTCCTGCAGCTCGTTTCGTCGGGCGGCACGTTCCCGTGGCAGACCACGCCCATGCCGCTCCATGTTGTTCACGAGGTCCTGCCTATGGGATACGTGGTCACAGGCATGAGGCACCTGATCTACGGCGGCGAACTCAGCATGATCTGGCCCACCGTACTGGGTCTGCTTGGATACACTTTGCTGGGAGCGGCACTGTCAACGCTCGCTGTCCGCAAGCACAAGATGTGGACCCTCAAGACGCTGAAGCCGGAGATCGCAGTATGAGCACCACCGAGCCGGTTCCTTCCGAGGCAGATTCGCGGGAAACCGGTCCAGCGGGGAAGAAACTCCGCCCGGGCCGCACCAACGCCACCAAGCAGCGGCTGTTCGAGGCCTCCATGGAGCTGATCGGCGAGCGCGGCGCTGCGGGGGTAACCGTGGATGAAATCGCGGCCGCCGCCGGGGTGTCCAAGGGAACTGTCTATTACAACTTCGGCAGCAAGTCCGACCTCATTGCGCAGCTCTTGCGGCACGGTGTGGACATCATGCTGGTCCGGCTCCAGGACGTCCGCGGACAGGCCAACGACCCCCTGGAATCCATGACCAACATGGTGGGCCAAGCCATGGAATTCATGGACGACTACCCCTCCTTCGCCCGCCTGTGGGTCAGCGAAAACTGGCGCACTCCCGGTGAATGGAGTGCCGTGTTTGCCGAGCTTCGCGCTGAACTTCTGGCCGTGATCGGATCCGCGGTGGAGAGCGTGGCGTCCGGCTACAAGGTTGATGAAAGCATTGCCCGGGGATCCTTGGAGGCGGCAATTTTTGGTGCCATCTTCGTGGTTGGCCTCGACCGGCAGACGTACAACCCTGAGCGCACCCGCGAGCAGAGCGTCGCTGCCGTCATGACCATCATGCACGGGTACGTCATCAAGTAGGTTTGGGCAACCCGTTGTGGGGCCCGCTCTGCGCATTCTCACGGGCTCATACGGCGCAGAGCGGGCCTCGCAACGGTATCTAACTGCAATGTACGACGGCGTGGCGTGGCCACTTGGTCGGAGATGATTAACCTCATGCGTCACATGGGGAACAGCGGGAAGCTTGCGGTGGTGTCCGCGTTCGTCTCGCTCGGGCTGTTGGTGCTGGCCGCCGTGGTGCTTGAGGAACTGGTGCTGTACCTGTTCCTCGGTTCCGTGCTGATCTGCTACTTGGCGTCCATCGTGCAGGTCTTCAACCGGCGACGCTACTTTGTGGTCCTCCTTGGGGCAGCGGGGACCAGCCTTTTCATCGGTTGCAGCATCGCCTTCCTGCGCATGTGGGGAATCGCGTTCAACCAGGACGCCAATGCTCTGGGCAGTGCCGTGAGCACCCAGGATTCAGACATCTACTTTTACTTGGCAGCAGTGGCAGGTTTTGGGACCCTGGGCGTGCTTTTCCTGGGAGCGGTGGTGCCGTCGTTTGGTTCGCGGGCCGGAACTCCAGTTCGACGGCCCTCGGCTGTAAAGCGCACTCCCGCACCCCGCAAACCGGCTCCGCGTGCGGGGACCCCCACCAAGCGCCCTGCCGCTACAATCCCGCGGTCATCCGGCGGTGCGAAGGCTACTCCCGTGAAGCGTCCCGCTCCCCGTACGCCAACGACGCCGGCCAAGCGTCCGGCGTCGAGCGCTTCCACTCAACGAAAGCCGGCCGCCAAACGCTAGCTCACGTATTCACCCCTGCGTTGCGAGGCCCGCTCTACACGCTAACGCGGGATCTTAACGTGCAAAGCAGGCCCCACAACGAACCCGCCGTGCGTTGCGAGGCCCGCTCTACACGCTAACGCGGGATCTAAACGTGCAAAACGGGCCCCGCAACGAAAGGGTGTCAGGAGTCGAATCCCAACCCGACGGCGTCGAGCGCTTTGAGGATCAGGTTCCGTTTTCCCTGATTGTGATCGGCGCGGTCCATGGACCAGCGTGTCAGGTTGATGCCCAGGGAAGCGAGCGGCTCAGGAGGGAAGGGCAGGGGCCGTTTCCGGACCATTTCCACCCGGGTGCGTTCGGTATCCAGGCCGGCCAGGAGATCCAGGAGGACGTCGGCTGCAAATGCCGTGGCCCCTACGCCGAGTCCGGTGAATCCTGCCGCATACGCCACCCGTCCCTTCCGCGCCGTGCCGAAGAACGCACAGAACTGGGTGCTCGAATCGATGGGTCCGGCCCACTTGTGGGTGAACTTCAGGCTCTCGAGCTGCGGGAACGTCGTGAAGAAGTGCGAGGCGATCTTCTCCCACGTCGCTGGCTGGTGCTCGTGCCGCTGGTCCACGCGCCGGCCCCAGAAGTAGAGGGCGTCATAGCCACCGAACAGGATTCTGTGGTCCTTGGTAATGCGGTAGTAGTGGAATTGGTTGGCAACATCCCCTATCCCTTGCCGCTGGGACCATCCGATGGACTCCAACTGCTCCGCGCTCAGGGGCTCGGTCATCAGCGCGTAGTCATAGACGGGCACCGTCATCAGCTGGTTCCGTTTGAGCAGTGACGGAAACACGTTGGTACCGAGGACCACGTTGTCCGCTTCCACGTTGCCTCGCTCCGTAACAACGGTGACGCCCTGTTCGTGGTCCTTCAACTCGCGCACGCGGGTGTCCTCGTAGATCACCACGCCCAGCTCCGTTGCCACCCGAGCCAACTCAAGTCCCAGCTTGTATGGGTGGACCATCGCCACGGAGTCTTTATGCCAGCGACCGGCCAGGTAGGTGGGAGAGTTGAGCTCTGCCCTCACTGCTTCCTGGTCCAGAAAGACGCTGCCAGGGCTTTCGTCCTCCTTGAGCCAAGCCACCTGGTGCGGTTCCACTGCAACGTTCAGTTCACCGGTGCGCTCCCACTCGCAATCCATGCCGTACTTCTCCACGGCTTCCTGCATGCGGTCCAGGTTCTCCATGCCCAGCCGGTCGAGGGTCTCCAGCTCATCAGGCCAGCGGTTCTTGCCATTCTCATGGCCGTGGGTGAGGCTCGCCTCGCAGAAGCCGCCGTTGCGGCCCGAAGCTGCCCATGCCACCCGCTCCCCTTCCAGCAGGATCACCGTCCGGCCGGGATCGCGTTCCTTGGCACGCAGCGCAGTCCACAATCCGGTATAACCGCCACCGACGATCACGAGGTCCGCGGCAGCGTCGCCGTCGAGTTGCGGGTAGCGTGTGGCTGAATCCTTGAGGTGGTCGATCCAGAACGGCCGGTGGGCCGCGCCTTCCAAGGCACGGGATACGACGGCGGCCTGCGGGACATTCCGTTCGAAAACGGTGGTATTCACGGGAAATTCTCCTATTTCAATGGTCAATCTCTCACCGGTCAGGCAGTGACCGGCTCGGCGTCCCACAATGGCCGGGGACGGGAGGCGATGAGGTTCCGCGTGTAGTCGTCCCCAGGGTCCTCAAGGATTCGAGCCGTCGGCCCCTGCTCAACGATCCGGCCCTGATGCATCACCAGGAGCTCGGAACAAATCCGTGAGACCACAGCCAGATCGTGGGTGACGAACAAGATGGTCAGTCCGAGTTGGTCCCGCAATTCCTCCACGAGCTCCAGAACCTGGGCTTGGACAGAGACGTCCAAGGCGCTGGTGGCCTCGTCCAGCACCAGGAGACGGGGGCGGGCAGCGAGCGCTTTGGCCAACGCGACCCGTTGCCTCTGCCCACCCGAGAGGGCACGAGGCCGTGCGTCGAAACGTTCCGGTCCGATGCCCACCCGCCCCAACAGGACCCGGGCGCTGTCTTTGGCTTCCTTGCGTCCTTGCTTCTGATGCAGGCGGAAGACATCTGCCACAGCGCTTCCTACAGGGATGCGCGGGTCCAAAGAGAGGTAGGGGTCCTGGAACACGATCTGGACATCCTTGGCCAGGACTTTCCGTTCAGAGGCCTTGAGGGCCCGGCGCGGCCGGGGGACGTCCCGCAACGTGAGGTCACCCGATGTGGCGGTTTCCAGCGCCACCACGAGTCGGGCCAAGGTGGACTTTCCGGACCCGGATTCACCCACGATCCCCAACGACCCACCCTCAGGGAGGCTGAAACCGGCGTCGTCCAAGGCGGTGATGATTTCGCCGCGGGGCAGTTGGTACGTTTTTGATAGCCCCGAAACCTTCAGCAGCGGGGACCCCACGACCACAGGCGCAGCCAAGCCGCCCGCTTCAATCACAGGGGTAGCCTCAACCAGCTGCCGGGTGTAGTCCTGCTCCGGCGTCAGAAAGACAGTCCGGGTTGGCCCGTGCTCCACCACTTCTCCCCGGCGAAGCACGTAGACGCGTTCACACAAGCTGGCCGCAAGATTGAGGTCGTGCGTAATGAAGAGCATGCCCATTCCCCGTGACTGTTGCTCTTCGCGGAGGAGCCTCACGATCCCCGCCTGGGTAGTGACGTCCAAGGCCGTGGTGGGCTCGTCGCACAGCAACAGATCCGGTGAGTTCAGGAGTGCAGCTGCGATCATGACACGTTGGAGCATGCCGCCCGAGAGCTGATGCGGGTGCTGGTCCATGAGCTCCTTGGCACGTCGCAGGCCCACTTGTTCCAGTTGCGTCACGGCCCGTTCCGTGGCCTCGGCCCGGGACAAACCATCCAGTCTCACCAAGGTTTCAGTGAGGAAATCCCCCACGGTCCGAACGGGATTGATGCCCGCCCGAGGATCCTGGAAGATCATGGAAGCGTGTCTCCGTCGTAGCTCCATGAGGCGTTGTTCGCTCGCTGTGAGAGTGTCGAGGCCCTGAACCGACACGATGCCGGTGGACTGCGAGCCACCTGGAAACAAACCCAGGGCGGCACGGGTAGTCAGCGATTTGCCTGAGCCGGACTCCCCCACCAAGGCGACCGCTTCGCCGTCGTTCACGTGCAGGGAGACGCTGTCCAGCAGGGGCGGCCTGCCCGGAAAACCGAGCGTAAAGTTTTCGATTTGCAAGAGCTGGCTCATGAAAGTTTTCCTCCGATGCGGTCTGAGAGTTCCTCGCCGATGACGTTGACGGCCACTACCACCAGGACCACTACCAACGCGGGCCAGAAGGCCGGCAGGATGTAGCCGCCCAGTAGCGCGCCGCGGGATTCCTCGATCATGGCGCCCCAGTCGCTGGTGGGCGGCTGGACCCCGAGTCCGATGAAGGAGAGCGCTGCGAGGTCGGCCAACACATAACCAAAGTTCAGTGTTGACTGGGCGCCCACAGTGGGAATCAGGTTAGGAAGAACCCGTCCCAGCACCACCCAGGGCGTCCGGAATCCGAGCACGCGGTAGGCCTGGACATAGGGTCGGCTGCGCTCAGCCACCACCAGCGACTGCGCGAGCCTGGCAACGTACGGTACGTAGGCGATGGTCATGGCCAGGATGGGAGCAAAAAGCCCCTTGCCGAACAAGGCAATGGCGAGCATGGCCATGAGCAGTGCAGGGAAAGCAAAGAGGAGATCGAAAAGGCGGCCCAGAACCTTGCCCAGCCAGCCCTCGGACCAGCCGGCCACCAGGCCCAGCAGCAGGCCGAGCACGGTGGATCCGATCACCACGATGGTGGGCCCTAGCAGCGAGGTCCGCCCGCCGTGCATGAGCCGGCTGAGGAGATCACGACCCAGCGCGTCGGTCCCCAGCAGGTGCTGTCCGCTTGGACCGGCCAGGACGTTGTTGAGGTCCACATAGTCGGGGTCGTACGGCGCCAGAACCGGGGCGAATAGTGAGAGAAGTACGACGGCGGCGGCAACGGCGAGCGCGCCCCACGCCATGGGTGACAGGAGGCTGCCGTAACGGCGAAGGCCCGCCTGCGGCAGTTGGATGGTAAACGTCATCGGGACTCCGTTCCGGCCGCGATACGCGGATCAATGAGGGGCTGGACGAGGTCCACCACGGTGTTGACCAGGACGAAAGCTGCCACCACCACCATGACGATTGCTTGGACGACGCCGAAGTCGAGCCTGTCGATGGACTGCACCAGGAGCTGCCCGATGCCGGACAGGCCGAACGTCCGCTCGATGATGGCGCTGGAGACCAGGAGGCCGGCCACCAGCACGCCGCTCACGGTGAGGATGGGCCCAAGTGCATTGCGCAGCACGTGGCGTGCCACCACCGATCCGCGGGTAAGGCCGCGACTGGTTGCCACCTCAACGTGTTCGCGGCGCAATTGCTCGTTCATGGAGGAACGGGTCACCCTTGCCACCATGGCGATGTAGGTGATGCCCAAGGCGAGCGCCGGTAGGGTGAGATGCCAGATCCGGTCCCAACCGCCGTCGCCGCTTCCAAAGGAGGGAAACCAACCGAGGCCCACGGAGAAGAGCGCTACTAGAGCGATTGCTGCCACGAACGGCGGCACTGCCCCCGCAGCGGTGAGGGTGATGAGGATGAAGCGGTCACCGAAGCCCTTGTTGAGGCTGGCCACAATGCCGGCGAACAATCCCAGGACAGTGATGAACACTGCTGCGAGCGCCACAAGTTGCAAGGTGGTGGGCAACCGTCCCAGTAAGACGTCGGAGACGTCCTGGCGGTAAGTCAGCGAGCGGCCCCAGTCCCCTTGGAGAATTCCACCTAACCAATTCAGGTATTGTTCCCAGGCCGGTTTATCCAGGCCGAACTGCCGGGTGATCTCTTCGAGTGCCTCAGGCTTGGGGCTACGTCCTCTGAGCAGGAAGCGTGCCGGATCGCCGGGAACCAGGAAGCGTGAGAAGAACACGGCCAGTGAGGCAACAAACAACGTCAGCACCAGGGCCAGCAGTTTCTTCACGATGTACACCGCCGGTCGGACTGCGCTGCGTTTATCCCGCTGGCGGGTGGGAGCGCCCGGCGCGGTGGTTGCTTGGACTTGATCTGTAGCGGTCATGTCAGCGACCTCCTATCTGGGCTGCCCACGGGAAGTACATGTAGTTGATGGAAGGGTCCGCCCCGGTGATGCGTTTGCCCAGCCACATGGACGTGACGGTCTCATAGAGCGGCCCCCACACCACTTCGTCGCTGGCCAGCTTGGCCGCCTGGCCCGTCAGTTTGCCCCGGGCGTCGGGGTCCTGCACGCCGTAGGCGGAGTTCACCAGGTCATCGAATTCCGGGTTGCTCCAGCCGCCGTAGTTGCTGAAATCGCCGGTTCGCAGCACGCTGTACATTTCCAAGGGCTCGGTGCTGGAGAGATACCAAGACGTCACCAGGAGGTCCACATTCTTGCGTGACTCGGGGTCTGAGAACAGCGTGGTGTATTTGTCGTTGGACATGGTCTGGATTTCCGGGTCCAGGCCGATCTCCTTGGCTGCCGACGCGATGGCCCGTGCCGTGATGTCGAAGGCTGCGTTCAGTGACGCGGTGGCGAAGACGAACTTACTACCCTCGGCACCTGCTTCCTTGACAAGTTTCTTGGCTTCTTCCAGGTCATAGGGCGTGGACAGCAGACCGTCAAAAGCCTCGTCCGTAGTTTGCGATGCAACGTCCTTCCACACACTCTTGGTGGTCAATGCGTCCGTCTTCTTCGCGTACCCCTGTTCGGCCGCCTTGATCAAGGCTTCCCGGTTGATGGCCATCATCAGCGCCTTACGGACCCGTACGTCATGGAAGGTGCCGCCGAGGTTGGTGAACACCAGGCTTTGCACCGATGTGTCCTCGCCGAAGTACAGCGAGCCGGCATCTTTGTTGGCTTTCAGGATGTCCATGGCATTGGAAGGGATCGCGAAGCCGCCATCAATTTCGCCGGTCTGGAACGCATTGATGCGTGATGTGGCATCGGGCAGCATTTTGAAGGTGACCTGTTGGGACTTGGCTTTGAGTTCCGGGTCCCAGTAGTCATTGAAGCGTTTGAGGGTGATGCTTTCACCGGCTTCCCATTGCTCGAATTGGAAGGGGCCGGTGCAGTTCACGCCGGTGCTTGAGTTGCCATAGTCCTTGCCGGCAGCTTCCAGCGTCTCGGCGGACTCAACCACACCTGTTGCTCCCACCAAGGAGCTGTTGAACACGTAGTCCGGCCGGGTGGTGGTCACCGTGACCTCGAAGTCGCCGGTCTTCTCGATGGACTCCACGTTTTGGTAGGCGGAGGCCCAGAAAGATCCCACTTCGGGGTCCACGTGGCGGCTCAAGGAGGCTACGACATCGTCCGCTGTCATCTCGGTCCCGTCGTGGAACTTTACGCCCTGCCGGATGGTGTAAATCCAGGTCAGCGGATCAGGGTTTTCAACTCCCGTGGCCAGGCCCGGCGCCGTGGACAGGTCAGCGTTCCAGCGGAACAGCGACTCGCACACGTTGGACAGGACAGTGTTGTCCGGGTAGTCGAAGGCGTACGCATAGTCCAGGGAGAACGGCTCCGCGTACATGGCCCAGTTGAAGTTTTCGATCTCCTTGGTGGGGGCCGGCGTGGAGTCGGACATGGTGAATTTGGCTCCGTCCGCGGCGTCAGTCACGCTGGCGGGCCGAACACCGCAGCCGCCCAGGACCAGCCCGGCCACGACTGCGGCGACCCCAACCGCGGTGATGCGCGACGGCGTCGTCCGCTGTTTCAAACGCACGGCACCTTGCGCGGGCTGCGGCGCTGGCTGCGGCCTCATGGCATTACCGAGGCGGGTTGAGCTTGACTGTTTCGGGTGAGCGCGCGGTCATAGACGCATTCGCCCCCAATCCACGTCTGCGTCACCACCGACCGGTGCAGCTCCTGCGCAGGGAGGTCGAAGACGTTGAGGTCCAGTACGGCAAGGTCGGCGAGTTTTCCTGGTTCCAGCGTTCCCGTTTCCGTGTCCAAGTGGTTGATCCACGCTGAGCCCTGCGTGTAGGCATCCAGGATCTGTTTGAGGCTGAGCTTTTGCGATTCCGGGCCGAGTGGGGGCAGGTCCTCCCCCGGCGCTATGCGGTTTACTGCGACGTGGATGGCCGCAATCGGGTCCGCGGTGGAGACAGGCCAGTCGCTTCCGGCCACCAATCGGGCTCCTGCCGAAGCAAGCTCACCAAAGGGGTAATGCCTGTCCTCGGCGCCGGGCTCCAGGAACGGGAGGGTGAGGGTGTCCATCTGTTCTTCATGGCAGGCCCAGAGGGCCTGGACGTTGGCCGCCGCATTCAGCCCGGCAAACCGTGGAACATCCTCGCTGCGGACCACCTGAAGGTGCGCCAGGTGGTGCCGGTTGTCGTTCGTCCCGTTGCTGTGCCGCGCTGCCTCCAGCGCGTCCAAAGCATCCGTCACGGCGCGATCGCCGAGAGCATGGAAGTGAACCTGCATGCCGGAAGCATCTATCGCGGTGACGAATTCCTTCAGCTCCTCGGGCTCGAAGAATTCGATGCCACGGTTGTCCGTGTGGTGGCCGTGGTGATCGAGGTAGACGTGATGCATTGCGGCTGTGTAATTCTCTGCCACTCCGTCCACCATCACCTTCACGGTGTTGGCATTGAGCTGATGGTGGTCGAAGGAATCGGCCACCCTGTCCCGGCGTTGCGTGATTGCTTCCAGCTGGGCCATTCCGGCTGTCCTGTCCCACCATTGGCATGCGGTGACCCGGACTTTCAAGTCTCCCGCCTTCGCCGCGTCCGTGTAGACGTCCAGATGATCGGCATGTTCGCCCTCGGGAATGGGAACCCAGGCGTCCTGCCAGGCCGTGATGCCCTGCGATAGCAGCAGTTGCTGGGAGGCGAGCAGGCCTTGGTACGCCAACGCATACGGCACGGCTGGCTTGACCGCATTGAACAGGTCCATGGCCCCCTCATGAACTGTGCCTGCGGGCGTCCCGTCTTCTTCGCGTTCCAGCCGGCCGCCCTCAGGATCAGGTGTTTCCGCGCCGATTCCTGCCGCCTCAAACGCTGCAGTGTTGGCCCACGCGCCGTGGTGGTCCCTGTTGACGAGGTAGACGGGCCGCTCCGGCACCACGGCGTCCAGAAGTTCCCGTGTTGGAGTGCCGCCCGGGAAGAAATCCATGGACCATCCAGCGCCCAAAATCCAGGGTTCATCCGGGTTGTCGGCTGCGTAACGGGCCACCCTCGCCACGGCCTCCTCTGCGCCGGTGGCCTCCGTCAGGTCGCACTGAAGCAATTCGATCCCGGCGAAGATGGGGTGGATGTGGGCATCCTGGAAGCCCGGCACCACCAGTTGCCCTTGCAGGTCCACCTTGCGGGTTTCCGGCGTGACCGAACCGTGAAGCTCGTCGGGTGTTCCGACGGCGATGATGCGGCCTTCGGCTATGGCAAGGTTTGCGCGCAGGGGGCCGGCGTCATTGCCGGTGTACACCCATCCGTTCTCAAACAAAATCTCGGCGTGCATGGTCGAGTCCTTTCGTGGGGAAATTCAACTCTGCGAGACACACTATGAGCCGGATCACACTTAAGTCAACAGTGTTGACATCAATGCTGACAAAGACTTTGACTGGTCCTTGAAAGGAGGACGCCATGAATCATGTAGGTTGATAATCAACCCGGGAACGCATGGAAGGCGGACAACTGATGGTGCAGCCAGCACAGTCGACGGACCGCCGAACGCGCCTGGACCCGGCCACCATCATTGACGCCGTCCTGCGGATTTCCAGCCAGGAGCTCGGGGAACGGCTGACCGTGCGACGACTGGGACAGGAACTCGAGGTGGACGCCACGGCCGTCTACCGGCATTTCCGGAACAGGGACGCAATCGTCAGGGCAGCACTGGACCAGTTGTTCCTGATGTCCGTTGAGCGCACGTTGGCCACAGCACGCGACCAGGACTGGCGTGCCCGGCTGGAGGCCTACCTTGACGAACTCCTCAAAGCCTTCATGCAGCATCCCTCTTTGGGCAGCGAGTCATTCGCTACGGACACCTATGGCCCCGGCGAGCTAAAGGCAATCGAGTTCGTCCTTCAATGCCTCACCGATGCCGGGCTGGCAGAGGACCGCGTGGTGCACTACTACGCGGCCCTGGAAAGCTACACCCTTGCGCTCGGCGCCGGCATTGCGGTTGAAATCCAGCGGCTCCCGGACTCCGAGGGCCACGATCCTTGGCTCAACCCACGGGTTTTCACACGTATCACCGGTCGCCCGCTCCTTGAAAAACACCACGCTGCACTGCAAAACCTCGACTCCCTCAAGGCGTTCCAGGCCGGTCTCTCGGCCATCCTGGACAGCGCCGAACGCGAGAGCAAGCAGCCACCTCAGGCCTGACGGGGTGCTGGCGCGACCGGGCGCCTGACCAACAACGCAACCCACCTTCCCCGCACGACGCCACCATCCGGCGTCGTCCATTCAGCACTGCCCGGACAGCGACGCCCGGCAGGGAAAGCACGGCACCCTCATGCATCAGTTCATCAACGGAAAACTGCTCCCCGGAACCTCTGGCAGCAGCCTCGATGTCATCAATCCGGCCACCTCGGAGGTAGTGGAAACGGTGGGACTCGCTTCACTTGCGGATCTGGAGTCGGCAGTGGCGGCGGCCCGCAGCGCCTTCCCGTCATGGTCCCGCACCGCGCCGGGTGAACGCGCCGGGATCCTGCAGAAATTCGCCCGCATCATCGAAGATCGTGCGGAGGAATTCGCCCGGGTTGAGAGTTCCCAGACGGGCAAACCGCTGCGGCTGACCCGGGAGTTCGACGTCCCCGGCACCATCGACAACATCGATTTCTTCGCAGGTGCCGCACGGTACCTCGAGGGCAAGGCCGCCGCCGAGTATTCGCCCCAACACACTTCCTCCATACGCCGGGAATCCATCGGTGTGGTGGGATCCATCGCGCCCTGGAACTACCCCCTGCAAATGGCCGCATGGAAGATCCTTCCCGCCATTGCCGCAGGCAACACAATCGTTCTCAAGCCTGCCGAGATCACTCCGTTGACGTCGCTGATGTTCGCACAAGCGCTCAGTGACGCCGGACTGCCCGACGGCGTGGTGAACGTGGTGGTGGGCGACGGCGCCACGGTTGGGGCTGCGCTCATGCGGCACCCCGACGTGGACATGGTCTCTTTCACGGGGTCCACCGCGGTTGGCCGCACAGTTTTGGAGGCCGCGGCCGTCAACTCGAAGCGCGTGCACCTCGAATTGGGCGGCAAGGCACCCTTCGTGGTGTTCGACGACGCCAATCTGGACGCCGCCGTTCATGGGGCCGTGGCCGGTTCAATGATCAACACCGGCCAGGATTGCACCGCTGCCACACGGGCAATCGTGCACCGCAGCGTGTATGCGGATTTCGCAGCGAAGGTGGCCGCCCGCTTTGATGGGCTCGTCCTGGGCATCCCCGGGGATACCAACGCCGATCTCGGCCCCCTCGTATCCTTCAAGCAGCGCGACCACGTAGCCGGGATGGTGGACCGCGCCCGCACTTACAGCAAGGTGATGGCAGGCGGATACGCCCCTACGGACGAGGGCCTGGAAAATGGCGCCTTCTACCGACCCACGCTGGTTGTTGACGCGGCACCGGACTCTGAAATTGTGAAGGACGAGGTGTTCGGCCCGGTCCTGGTGGTCCTCCCGTTCGAAACGGACGACGAAGCTATCCATTTGGCCAACGACACCGTCTACGGACTGGCCGCCTCGGCCTGGACGAACAACCTCCAGCGGGCCTTGCGGGCAACCCGCGAGATCAAGGCCGGCTGCGTGTGGGTCAACGACCATGTTCCGATCGTCTCCGAGATGCCCCACGGCGGCTTCAAGCAGTCCGGGTTCGGCAAGGACATGTCCGCCTACTCCTTTGAGGAGTACACCCAGGTGAAGCACGTGATGTTCGAGTTGGAAGGCGTCACCCGGAAAGACTGGCACCGGACCATCTTCAAACTGCGCTGACTTCCTTGAGCCGTTGGGGCCCCTGCGTTGTGGGGCCTGCTTTGCGCGCTTCCGCCCGATCTAGGGCAGCAGAGCGGGCCTCACAACGGGCGTTTCGGGACGGATCTTGCCTCCGGCGCCGAGCACTGCGGTGGCAACTCCGAGGAGCAGGATCAATCCGCCCACGATTTCGGTCAGGGTAGGAATCTCGTTCAGGACAAGCCACGCGGCCGTCATCCCCACCACGGGAACCAAAAGCGTGAAGGGCACGACGTCGGAACTCGGGTACAGCGATAACAAGCGGTTCCAAATGCCGTATCCAATCAGGGACGCAAACACGGCCGTGTAGATCGCACTCAGGATGGTGGCCGGCTGCAGGTCCGTGAGCGTTGCCAACACGGTGCCAGGCCCATCCACTACCAGCGATAAGCCAGCCAACGGAAGCGGCACCACGGCACCGGACCACACCACCAACCCCAAGCCGGAAGCGGCCTTCGTGTGCCGGGCCACCACATTCCCGATCGCCCACGATAACGCCGCGGCAAGAACGATCATGAGCGGCAGAACCGGAGCCACGGCACTTCGCCCCAAGGCCACCACTGCCAAGCCAGCAATGCCCAGCGCCACACCCGCCAATTGGCGCCTACTCGGCCTCTCGCCCAGGAATCTCGCCGCAAGCAAGATGGTGAACAGCACTTGTGCCTGCAGCACCAGCGATGCCAGGCCTGCCGGCATGCCAAGCGCCATGCCCAGATACAGGAGGCCAAATTGACCGGCACTCATGAAGAGCCCGACGCCGACAATCGCCTTCCAGCCCACGTCTGGTTTGCGGATGAACAGGATGAAGGGAAACACCACCAACAAGAAGCGCATGGCGACGAAGAGTAGGGGCGGGACTTCCCTGCCGTTCGTGTGGAGACCGAGATCGATGGCGACGAAGTTAATGCCCCAAAGAACAGCGACCATGAGGGCAAGGGCAGAGTGGCGAAGGTTCACAAGTACACTCTGGCCCGTTTTTGGTTGAAGCACCAGCGTTGAATTCGACGTGGAACAGCGTAGATTTGCTTCATGATCGACATCTCAGCGCTTAGGGCCTTGGTCGCAGTGGAGCAGCACGGCTCAGTGGTGGCGGCATCGGACGTTATGGGCTTCAGCCCTTCGGCAATTTCGCAGCAAATCAAGAAACTTGAGAAGCAGACCGGCGTCACTGTGCTGGAACGCAGCGGCCGTGGTGTGCTCCTTACAGAGCGTGGCTTGGCTCTTGCAGGTTATGGCCGGCGGATCATGGGTGAGCTCGAGGAACTGCAAGCCACCCTGCTCGCCGATCCTGCAAAGCCTTCCGGACTCCTGAGGCTCGTCGCGTTTTCCACGGCTTGCAGGGGCCTGGTGGGGCCCATGCTCGGGCGCATCGCTGCTGCCCACCCGACTCTGGGCATCACCGTACTGGCTGAGGATCCGCGGGAGGCGGTGCAAAGAGTCGCCTCTGGCGAGGCCGAACTCGCGGTGGTACATAACTGGAATTCGGTACCTTTGGTGATCCCGGAGAACCTGGTGCATGAGGACCTCTGCATCGACCAAGCCGACGTCCTCGTCAACAGCACCCACGCGCTGGCGGCGAGCACCGCCGTCGAGCCTGAAGACCTTCTGGACGAAACGTGGATCAGCACCCCGGCGGGAGCCATCTGCAACGAAGCGCTCCTGCAGATCTTCGCTGGACTGGGCAAGGTCCCCAACATCCGTATTTACGACCCCGACTTCTCCACCCACATCGCCATGGTGGAACAAGGTGTGGCCGTGGCACTCGTACCGAGGCTCGGAAGACCTCCCCTTCCTGACGGAGTCGTGGCCATCCCGGTGATCCGTCCGGTCCAACAACGGTCCGTTGGTGTTGTCTACCGCAAAACGATGACAGCCAGTCCCAACATTCGACTTGCCGTGAACCTGCTGCGCGATATAGCGGCCGAGCTACCGCTGCCGCGAAGCTGACCAGGAGCGATCAACGTCACACAGGGGAACATTCGACGCCAGGAAGAGTGTTAGCTTAGGCTAACCTTACCTACCAGCGCCGCCCGGAGCGCGCGACCGTCGAAACTCTTGAAGGGGCCCACCTGTGGAAGCAATCCTCTTTCCCACGGACATGAACCACCACCACACATATGGCTTGGTCAGTTACATCATGATCGACGACGGCCTTTATCCGAGCGCGCACAACCGCCGGGATCCGTACGCGCTTCCTGCGTTCGACGTCCGCGGTCAATGGGTCTACCCCAGCCGCTACAACGAATACCTGGCTCCGCAGTTGCCGGTGTACATGTTCGACGGCGAATTCCTCATCGCAACCGGGCATGGCGAAGAAGCGGCGGGCCTGCCGGTGTTCGAGATCCGCTGCATGTGCATGCCGCAGCTGGCCTAGGGGCGCGGCACCTTGAAGTGCGTCAGCCTGGCGTCCTGGCCGTCGAGCTCAGCCCACGACTTTTCTGTTTCCATTACCGTCAACGCACTCGTTGGGTAACGGTTAGCAGCATCCATGTAAGCATCGTGGTCCGAATCGCGGGAAGCCAGGTGCATGGCAAGATCCTGAACGCCGGGCATATGCGAGATGACCATCAACGTGGTCACGGTATCGGGTACGTGGTTGATCACCGTCAACATACGGTTGGCTGAGGCGGAGTACAAGCCATCCTCCAGTTTGGGAGTCGGCGCCTTGTCCCCCAACTCATCGCACACCCAAGTGCAGGTCTGACGAGTCCTCAACGCTGACGAACAAAGGATGAAGTCGGGCACCACACCATGCTTGAGCAACCACTTCCCCGCCAACGGGGCCTCCCGATGCCCACGCTCCTCCAAGGGGCGCTCATGATCAGGCACTCCCATGGGCCAATCAGCCTTGGCATGCCGCATAATCACCAGGCGTTTGATGTGATGGTCACTCATAACCCAACCCTATCTGCCGCAGAGCACAGCGACTTCCTGCGGGCCGCCGTCACCAACTTTGAATTCGCGGCACCCTGGACACGCCGTGCGGGGGGCGTGTCCAGGGTATTTGGCGGCCATTGTGGGTGGTGGCGGCACACGGTTTCCTCGAAACTAAACGCCGAAAGGCGGCATATCCCGATAGCGCAGTTGTCGCGCGGAGAATGAGCGCAGGCGCAAAGGGATCGTCCCGCTAAAGCGGAAGCGTCCGCCGCTGGATCACCCCGCGAACACGAAAGCGCCCGCCCTTACAGGACGAGCGCTTTCGGCGTAGTGCTACTTAGATCGAGTATTCAGGTGCTGCCCAAACGATAACTTCGGGGTGCTCGTAGAAACGGTAGCCCTGGCCGCGGACCGTGCGGACCGTGTTCGCGAGGCGGCCAAGCTTGGAACGGAGGCGGCGGATGTGCACGTCGATGGTGCGCTCGTTGGGAACCTCTTCGGCGTTGCGCCACAGGCCCTCAAGGAGTTCGTCGCGGCCCACGGTGCGGGTGCCGTTCTCGACCAGGTAGTTGAGGAGCTCGAATTCCTTGAACGTCAGGTTCAGCGATTCGCCATCGAGGTGCACTTCGCGGCGGGCGAGGTCGATCAGGACGCCGGACGGACGGGCTTCCTGCTGGGGCGCCGGGCGGGCGGCTTCGGTGCGCTGGCGGGCGGCGACCGTGGGGTCGCCGAAGGTGGAACGCACGACGTCGAGCGCGGACCCGGGTGCCCCGGCGGGGGCAACTGCGACGGCGGCATAGCTCTCGGCGCCGGTCACGAGGGACTGAGCGTAAGCCCGGATTTCCTGGGCAAGCTTGGCAATGGAGGTACCGGCGGCCGCTGCGGTTTCTTCGTCAATGCCCATGTAGAGAACGAATCCGCGGGCCACATTGTCGTTGGCAACGGGGCGGAGCTTGTCCGACTGCGCAATCACCGGGGTGGGCGCGGTCATCGGCGCCGGCTCTGCTGTGGGGACAGCGCGCAGCTGGCCGTAAGAGTTGGGGTTGTAGCCCTGCGGCACGTATCCGGGAGCCTGCTGCCCTGCCCCTTGCGGAGCGGGAGAGTAGCCGGGGCGGTTGCCGAAGCCGGGGCGAAGCCCTGCGTTTGACGCGGCCTTGTTGGCGTTACGGACGGAGATGTGGACGTATCCAGATGCAACTGACATGGAGTGCTTACCTCAAAAGTGAATAGCCGTCATCGCGGCTTCGAATGCTGGTTGTCCCCGCAATGAGTTTGGGGATGGGCGCCCAACGCTGGGCTAGGGGGCGAATGCCTGAAACTTTTTTGGGGTGGAAAGTTAGGCTTGCATTCGACAACAGCGGTCATCATGGCCAGCGGGTGCGCTGGGCCAGGTTGCTGCGGCTGCAGGTGCTGTTGAGTTCTTGTTCACATTGGAAGTGTGCAACGTAACAAAGGCAACACGCAAGTAACAAAGCGCCGAACCGTCCACATTTTGAGACACGGAGGTCTATTGTGTCGCAAATCACAATTCAGTAGGGCCGGTAAATGAACGCCATTTCATTCGGTGTGGTCGGGAAATATCCGCCATCTACTGAATATTCTTCGGCATATCGGGGATGATGTGCATGTCCGTTTCCACTAACCCTCTCTCGACGGAATCTCACGATCTGAAACACTTGTTGTCCAATCGGAGCTGATCGTCACAAGCAATTCTCAGGACAAAATCTGCTACAAGCCGTAGAACGCGGCTGAACCCGGGCCGCCGGAAACCTTGGGCGCGGAAGCGTGTCCGCCAGCCCCCTCCTCGCTAGTCTGATCTCACAGCGTCTTCACAGGATGGGCAAAGCGTTGGCAAACAAGCAGAACGGAGAGTTATCCCATGGCCTCCTCGCACTCCACGACCAACAACCTTCCCGAGCTGTCCCATCCGGACGGCTCCCCCATCCGTGCCCTGGTGGTGGATGACGAACCCAGCCTCGCTGAGCTGATGAGCATGGGCCTGCGTATGGCAGGCTGGTCTGTTGCGGTCGCCGGCGATGGTCCGGAAGCAGTAAAGCTAGCCAAGGACTTCCGCCCTGACGTGCTGGTCCTGGATGTCATGCTTCCCGGATTCGACGGCGTCGAGGTCCTCAACCGCATCCGCACCTTCGCCCCGGAGGTTCCCGCCCTGTTCCTCACCGCCA
This sequence comes from Paenarthrobacter sp. TA1.8, assembly GCF_048595705.1. Lineage (NCBI taxonomy): Bacteria > Bacillati > Actinomycetota > Actinomycetes > Micrococcales > Micrococcaceae > Paenarthrobacter > Paenarthrobacter sp. TA1.8. The sequence continues at coordinate 865,968 of NZ_CP184287.1, read as the reverse complement.
AGGACGCCGTGCAGGACCGCATTGTCGGACTCGCAGCAGGCGGGGACGACTACGTCACTAAACCCTTCAGTATGGAAGAAGTCCTCCTGCGCCTCCACCGCCTGGTCCAGCGCTCGGGCGTAGCTGCCATGGACACCGCCGAGCTGGTGGTCGGCGACCTCACGCTCAACGTAGATACCCGGGAAGTAACCCGCGGTGGCCAGGATATTCCGCTCACCGCCACCCAGTTCGAGCTACTGCGGTACCTCATGGAGAACCCCAAACGAGTTGTCAGCAAAGCCCAGATCCTGGACCGTGTGTGGGATTACGACTTCGGCGGCCAGGCCAACATCGTGGAGCTCTACATCTCTTATCTGCGCAAGAAGATCGAAGCCGGCCATCCCCCGATGATCCATACCATCCGGGGTGCCGGCTACGTCATCAAGCCTGCGGACTAGCCCTTGGGCACCCTCTCGCGAATGGCCAGGAAGTCCGGAGTGTCGGCCGGACAGACTCAGCTCAGCTGGCTCAATCCCTCCACCTGGCACCTGCGTACACGCTTGGTCCTGGTGGCCATGGCACTGTTGATCGCCATTTGCGCTGCTGTGGGGGTGGTCAGCTACGCGTCCATGGACATGGTCTTCAACAGGCAGCTCGACAGGCAGTTGGAGCAGGCGTCCAGCCGCGCGAATGACTTCGGCAGGCCGCCGTCGAACTTTCCGTCATCCCCCGGCAGGCCTGATCCTTTGGAGGCGCGCGGGCAGGCGGCTGGCACGCTCAACGCGAGGATCGACGGCTCCACCGTGCGAAGCTCGGGTTTGATCGACGCCCAAGGTCACCGCGTCTCGCTCTCAGCAGACGACGAGCAGGTCCTGGTGTCGCTCCCCACGGACAACCAACCCGTGGACCGATCGCTGTCCAACGGCGATTACCGGCTAGTGGCAGTCGAAACCACTTATGGCGACGTGATTGTGACGGGCCTGCCTCTGGAGGACAAGCAGAGCGCCGAAGCCTCGCTGGTGTGGACCATGGTGCTGGTCTCGCTGGCTGGGCTGGTGGTGATCGGGCTCGTGGGAACGGTCATCATCCGCCGGACCATGCGTCCGCTTGAGCAGCTCTCCGAGGTGGCCACGAAGGTTTCGCGCCTGCCTCTCGACGCCGGTGAGGTGGCACTTGCGGTGCGCGTACCGCCGTCGGCATCCCACCCTGGAACGGAAGTGGGCAGCGTCGGCTATGCCTTGAACCAGATGCTGAACAACGTTTCGAGCGCGCTGGAAGCTCGGCAGGAAAGCGAAACCAAGGTTCGCCAGTTCGTGGCCGATGCCTCGCACGAACTGCGGACTCCCCTGACCGCCATCCGGGGCTACACCGAGCTACTAAGGATGACGGAGCACTTCACCGAGGATGGTCGGAAGTCGCTGGCACGTGTCCAAAGCCAGTCCGAACGCATGACCACACTGGTGGAGGACCTTCTCCTGCTCGCTCGGCTGGATGAGGGCCAGCCCGTGAAATTTGAGGACGTGGACCTGACACAGCTCGTGATCGAAACGGTTAGTGACGAGAAAGTCATGGCACCGGACCACATCTGGCAGCTCCAGCTCCCCGATGAGCCCATCACTGTGCGCGGCGATGCCACCCAACTTCACCAGGTGCTGGCCAATTTGTTGTCCAATGCCCGCAAACACACGGATCCCGGCACCACTGTGGTCACAGGCGTCATGCTCTCCGCCGACGGCAGTGCCGTGGTGACAGTGACGGATAACGGTCCCGGAATTCCAGAAGACTTCCAAGGCCGGATCTTCTCCCGGTTTGCCCGCGCTGATGCCGCAAGATCGGGCTCTGAGGGCACCTCCGGACTCGGCTTGTCCATTGTGGAAGCCATCGTTTCAGCGCATGGCGGTAGCGTGGAAGTGACCTCGCAGCCGGGTCGCACGGAATTCACCCTCCGAATCCCTGCCGTGAGCATCGAAGACCTATAACGAATCGGGCAAGGCGACTCACCGGGCGTCGTGATCTCTGTTACCTAAATGTGACTTCTGTGGAATCCTCCTGTACCGTCGAAAGGGTGGGTCGTCCCTAGCAGGCCCACATCCGGGATGCGCCGAGCTCTGCCACTTCCCGGAGTCCGTTCTTTCTCCGAGGCAGAGACGGGGGACCCAGAGTCTCCGGGCCCAGGCCTTTTTGGCCGGCCCTTGGGGTGAAGCCGCAGCATGATGCGCGGCCGGATGACCTCATCCGAACCCGACAGCTAACTCCGCAGGCGCTGAGAGGTAATCACATGTCTGAATTTAACGATCAGACGCGCCCTTCCGCGCGTCACCGCGACGAACACAACGCACCGCTCACCAAGTCGCAGTCCGTCCTCAAGAACGCAGCCCGCCAGGGTAAGTCCGGCCACCGCATGTCCGTCGTAGCCGGTGTCGTGGCAGCTGCACTGGGCGTTGCATCGCTCGGAACCGCCGCCAACGCCGCACTGACCCTCCCCGAGGCCAGCCGCGTAGCCGGAACCCAATCCAGTGCGCAGGTCAACACCAACAAGTCGGCCGAGATCTCCGCTTCCCTGGATGCTGCCGCCGAAAAGGGTGCAGCCGACAGGGCCGCCGCGGATAAGGCAGCTGCTGACAAGGCTGCCGCCGAGAAGGCTGCCGCTGACCAGGCCGCCGCCGAAAAGGCTGCCGCAGACCAGGCTGCCGCCCAGGCCGCAGCTGAGAAGGCTGCTGCTGACGCTGCTGCCAAGCAAGCCGCCGACGCCGCTGCTGCCGCCGCCGCCGCGGAAGCCGCAGCTGCTGCTGCCGCCCCCAAGGCCGTGGACGACCCCGCTGCTGCCAAGGCGTACGCACTGAGCATCCTTGGCAACTACGGCTGGGGCCCGGGCGAAATGACTGCCCTGAACACGCTGTGGGAGAAGGAATCGAACTGGAAGACCACGGCGATGAACGCTTCCAGCGGCGCCTACGGCATCGTCCAGTCCCTGCCTGCTTCCAAGATGGCTACCGTTGGTCCTGACTGGGAAACCAACTACCAGACCCAGATCAAGTGGGGCCTGAACTACATCAAGGAGCGCTACGGATCCCCGTCCGCCGCTCTGGGCTTCCACTTGGCCAACAACTGGTACTAAGCCAGACTGCTTGATTGCCGCGCCCGTTGCTGCCGTTCGCACCAGTACCCACTGGAGCGGATGGCGGGAACGGGCGCGGCTTTTTCCGTTTCACAGGTGCGTACCGAAAAACGCTATGCCTCCGGTTCGGCCTCCACCGCACCCCGCACGGCTGCGATGGACGCGGCGACATCCCCGGCGTCCGTAGTCCAATTGCTCACCGAAATCCGTAAGATCTCGCGGCCACGCCACGACGAACCGGACATCCAGACCGCGCCCTCTGCCATGAGCCGCTGGGTGATCCGGTGCGTACGGTCATCGCTTCCGAAACTCACCGAGACCTGCGTGAACACGACGTCGTTGAGCACCTCCACGCCAGGGATCGAGGACAGTCCGTCAGCCAAAGCACGGGCATTTGCTGCCAGGCGCTCAACCATGGAAATCACGCCATCCCGGCCGAGCTGCCTGAGTGCGGCCCAGACCGGAATGCCCCGGGCGCGGCGGGACATCTCCGGAACTTTCTCGAAAGGATCCCCAGGCCCGGCATCAGTGGCAATGAGGTAACTCGTGTGAACGCTGAAGGCACGCCTCAGGGCTTCCGGGCGTGCCACTATTGCCAGGCCACAGTCGTAAGGGACATTCAGGGTCTTGTGGGCATCCGTTGCCCACGAATCTGCGTCTTCCACACCCGCCAGCCGGCCTCGCAGCTTCGGGCTCACAGCGGCCCACAAACCAAAGGCACCATCAACGTGCACCCACGCGCCGCGATCGTGTGCCACAGCTATGGCTTCCTCCATGGGATCAAATGCCCCGGAGTGGAGGTTGCCGGCTTGCAGGCAGACCAACGATGGCCCCGGTTGCTGATCCATTGCATCAGCAAGGGCGTCGGGGAAGATCCGGCCCTCGTCGTCGGCGTCTACCGGAACACAGGCGCCCAAACCGAGGTATCGCAACGCCAGATCCACTGCGGCATGCCGTTCCCGGCCGGCAAAGGTTGTGATGCGCGGTGCGCCGCTGAGGCCGAGCGCTTCGAGGTCCCATCCGGCCTCGTCCATCAGGTATTGGCGGCCCGCTGCCAACCCCACGAAGTTAGCGGTTGTGGCACCCGTGGTGAATCCGACGTCGGCAGTCGCGGGCAGGTGCAGGAGGTCCAAAAGCCAGGCGGCGGCCGATTCCTCGATGGCAGCGGCGGCGGGAGTGGCGAATCGGAGCCCGGTGTTTTGGTCCCAGGCAGAGACGAGCCAATCGGCAGCCATGGCGGCAGGCAAAGTTCCGCCCATGACCCACCCGAAAAACCGTCCGGACTGGATTGCCATCAAGCCGGGCTCAGCCAGCGCGGCGAGCTCGTCCACTACCTCCGCGGCATCGGTTGCTCCGTCGGGGAGACGCGGCAGGATGCTCTTGGCCACCTGGTCGGCGTCGGATGAAGGGCGGACAGAACGGGTGGGAACCGACGCAAGCCACTCACCGGCGTGGACCATGGCCCGCTCCAATGCAGCACCGTACGCCTCCGGCATCGCAGACATGGGCACAGCCTACGCCCGGTTCACCGCTTGGAACAGACCGCGCAGAAAGGGCTAAAGGGTCAGCGTCAGGAGGTGACCGCCGTCGTCGTCCTTCACTGCGGTGACGGTGACCGCCGAGTAGTCCGGGATCCGCCACATGCCCGGCTCCAGCTCCGCATTGTGCCTGGCAGCGGCCTTGCCCACCACAACGGTCCGCATCCCCGCCGCACGCGCGGCGGCGATACCGGCAGGGGCGTCTTCGAAAACCACGACGTCGGCCGGGTCGGCTCCCAGGAGCGCCGCCGCCTTCAGGTACCCCTCAGGGTGCGGCTTACCGCGGGTGACGGACTCAGCAGTGACCGTGGTGGACGGCATGGCGAGCCCGGCCGCCTGCATGCGGATATCGGCAAGGATCCGGTCTGCGGAGGTGACCAACGCGATGGCGTCATCGGGCAGCCGCGCCAGCAGGGCTTCTGCTCCGGGAAGCGCAATGACGCCATCGGTCCGGGAGCGTTCCATCTCGCCGAGCTCGGCCGTCAGTGCCTCGAAATCAGCGCCAGCGGGAGCATACCGGCGAACAGTATCGCCGGCCTGGACGCCGTGGGAAGTGCGCAGGATCTCGTTGAAATCCAAGCCGTAGCGCTCGGCGAACTCGAGCCAGACTTGCTCAACGATCGCCGTTGAATCCACCAGTGTGCCGTCCATGTCGAAGAGGACGGCGCGGACGTTCAGCACTGATGGTTGGGAGGCGGGTTCGGCAGGATGGCTCATGGTTCCATCCTGCCGCACACTCATGCGGTGGTGCTGAAGTGTGACTTAGCCGTTCGGCCGCTGCGGAAGGTACTGCACCGCCCACTTGTTGCCGTCGGGGTCTGCGAAGTAAACGAAGTGGCCCCAATCCTGAACGTCAATATCGCTGACGTCCACGCCGTTGGCCTTGAGCTGCTCATGCGCCTTGTTGATGTCCGCCACCACCACTTGGAGGCTTGGCGCTGTCCCGGGAGGGGCATCGCTGAGGCCCTCCCCGATGGCGATGGAACACGCCGAACCCGGCGGTGTCAGCTGCACGAAACGGATGCCGTCCATGGGACGCTCATCGAAATCGGCGTTGAAACCAACCTTGTTGACGTAGAAATCCTTCGCGCGGTCGACGTCGGACACCGGGACAAACACCAGTTCAAGTTTCCAGTCCATGCGCCACAGGCTAACGGGGCGCGTGGGAAACCGGTAGGGGGCTCCCTAAACTGCGACGCCGTAGAGGCGGTCGCCGGCGTCGCCCAGGCCTGGCACGATGTAGGACTTTTCGTTGAGCTTTTCGTCAATCGAGGCCAGGACGATTTTCACGTTGGCGTCAGAGAGCTCTTCTTCCAGCTTGGACAGCCCCTCCGGAGCAGCAAGCAGGCAGATGCAGGTAACGTCCGAGGCGCCGCGCTTGAAGAGGAACTTGATGGCCTCGCGCAGGGTGCCGCCGGTGGCGAGCATGGGGTCCAGGACGAAGATCTGCCGGCCGGTGAGGTCCTCAGGGAGCCGCTCGGCGTAGGTGATGATGTCCAGGGTTTCTTCATCACGGGCCATGCCCAGGAAGCCCACCTCGGCGGTAGGGACCAGCTTGGTCATGCCCTCCAGCATGCCGAGGCCGGCGCGCAGAATCGGGACTACCAGCGGAGTGGGCTTGGTGAAAGCCGTGCCCACGGTTTTTGTCACGGGGGTCTCGATCTCGACTGGCTGCGTCTTGACCTCGCGGGTGGCTTCGTAGGCCAGGAGGGTGACGAGTTCTTCAGTGAGCTGCCGGAAGACCGGTGAAGGGGTGTTCTTATCCCGCAGAACGGTGAGCTTGTGAGCGACCAGCGGGTGGTCCACGACGAGTGTGCGCATCCCCCAAAACTATCATTGAGACATGAGCGCCACCGAGCCGTATCACGCAGAACACATGGCCTGGATGGGCCTTGCCCTGGACGAGGCCCGGTTGGCGCTGAAAACTGACGACGTACCGATCGGTGCCGTGGTGTTGGGGCCCGACGGCGGGGTGCTGGGTTCCGGACGCAACGAACGGGAAGCGCTGGGAGACCCGACGGCCCACGCGGAGGTGGTGGCTATTCGTCAGGCTGCTGCTTCGCTGCGTCAGCGCGCTCACGATGCGGGCACCGACGGTGACGGCTGGCGGCTCGAGGACTGCACTTTGGTGGTCACCCTTGAACCCTGCGCCATGTGTGCCGGGGCCATCGTCCTGGCTCGTATTCCCCGCGTCGTGTTTGGCGCGTGGGACGAGAAGGCCGGAGCGGTGGGTTCTGTGTTCGATATCCTCCGCGAGCGCAGGCTCAACCATTGGGTGGAGGTCTACGCCGGAATCCGCGAGGAGGAATGTGCGGCGCTGCTGAGGGGCTTCTTCGCAACGCACCGCGTGCCCTGACTCCCCCGCGAGTTGGCACTTAATGCCGATCCGGGTGCCCGGGATGGGCTTTTACTGTCATGTCGGTGGGCTTTGGAGGGCTTCCAGAACGGCGACGGCAGTGGTGTCCCAGCCTTGGAGATGCTCCCGGGCCGTGAGGGCTCTGCTGCGCCATCGTTCTTGGAGTGCGTGATCGGAGAGCCAGGTCCGTAGGGTGCTGGCGAGGGTGCCAGGCTCACTGAGATCCAGGGCCGCGCCCGCCCCTGCGCCACCCAGTGCTTCCACTGCGCCGGTCCCCTGCCGCACAAGCACGGGGATGCCATGAGCCAACGATTCCGTGACGGACATCCCGAAGCTTTCGGAGCGTGAAATCAGAACACTCAGGTCTGCCCTGTGCCATTGCTCTTCGAGGGCATCGCCGGTCAGCTCGCCAGTGATGCTGATTCGGTTTTCGAGACCGTAACGCTCGACGGCGGCCCTCACCTCGGCCGCATAGCTCGGATCAGCGTCGTGGGAGCCTATGAGAGCTGCGGTCCAAGCGAGATCCTGTAACCGGCTGAGCGCCTCTACCAGGAGTGTTTGGCACTTGTTGGGCAGCAACGCGGCAACCGCCACGATGTGCTGTGGTTCGGATCCTTCTGCGGGGTTTGCCCGCTCAGCACCGGGCGTAGCGACGACGATGTACGGCGTCCCATGCCTGGCTCGCAGTTCCCCGGCGGCGTGGGCGCTCGGACAAATGATCCCGGTTGCTGCAGCCAGCGCCTTCGCCTCAAGGTCATGGTGGTCCGCCAACGCCATGTGCGACAGAATCCAGACCTTCGTCCCGACATTGGCCGCGGCGGCGATCTCGTCCGGCGCCCCACTCGCTACCAAGCCGTCGGCAATCACTGTTGTGCCGCCGTCGAGCATGTCAGCGAACCGCTGCCGGTCCGCCGGGCTCCCAACGGGCCAGTCGCCGTCGACCGTCACTGTCTCAACGTTCACGCCGAGGGCACTCAAATGCTCCGCGAGCTTGGCGTTGTACTTGTTGCCGCCGGAACCGTGCCGGACGTTCCCAGGGACCAGGAAGCGGATGTGCACTTACTTGACCGGAAGCTCCAGCGAGTAACCCGCCCAGGCGTCAGGGTTCTCGCGGAGGACGACGTCAATGCCAGTGAGGGCCGGACCGTCCGCCGTGTCCTGGATTTGGGCGGCCATGGCATCGGCGATGTGCTTCGCGAGAGCCTCCGTGGTGGAGAGCTTGCCCTTGAAAGCGGGGTGTTCGTCGAGGTTCTTGTAGTTCAGGTCGGCGAGCACTTCCTCAAGGATGCCGCCAGCGGCACCTATGTCCAGGACGATTGCGTCGTCGTTGAGGTTGGGCCGCCGGAAGGTGACTTCAGCAACGAACGTGGCACCGTGGAGGCCCTGGGCTGGCCCAAACGCTTCGCGGGGAAGGCTGTGGGCGACCATGAAGTGGCGTCGGACGGTCAGGCTGAACATGAATTAATCCTCCGGGTTGGGGTACGCGACCACATGGCAGAAACCGCCGGGCCGTTCGAACAATTTTGTGAGTGTGGTGGGCAGGTTCCTGAACAGGCATTCGCTGGTCAGGAACGTGTCGAACAGCGGATCCCTTAATTCGAGTGCCGCCCGTTCCAAGCGCTGGGCGTTGGTTCGCCGGTGCCGTCTGGGCAGGGCGACAGCACCCACTTGGCTGGAACGGATGTTCAGCCTGCGGGCATGGAAGTCCTCGCCGAGTGGCAGGGTGACTTCTTTGTCGGCAAACCAGGAAAGTTCAATGACATCGGAGTCGTCGCCGGCCAGCTGGAGGCTCAACTTGAGGCCCTCATTGGAGGCGGAGCAGTGGAAGACGATGTCATTGTCGTCCTTCGCTTCCTCGGGCTCGGCGAATTCGATGCTGAGCTTTTCGGCGAGGTTTCGCTTCTCCGGATCCGCGTCAACCAGTTGCAGTCGACCGAGCGGATAGTTCCGCAGGAGCGTCGCCAGAACACCACCCACCAAACCGCCACCGACGACGGCGACGCGGTCGCCCAGCCTTGGTCCGGCTTCCCAAAGGGCATTGATGGCCACCTCAACGATGCCGGTGAGCACAGCCCGACGTGCTGGTACGTCCTCCGGGATTGCGGTGAGTTGGCTGGTGGAGATCACATAGTAGTCCTGGTGCGGGTGCAGGCTGAAGACCGTTTTTCCCCGCCATTCGTCCGGGCCTTCTTCAACAATGCCGACGTTCAGGTAGCCGTATTTGACGGGTCCCGGGAAGTCGCCTTCCTGGTGCGGGGCCTGCATCAGGTCAGCCACTCGCTCCGGAACGCGGCCCTCGTGGACAACACGCTCAGTGCCGCGACTGACACCCGAATACAGGGTCCTGACCAGGGCTTCTCCTTCTTGCCTTGCCGGCAGGGCCTCTGGGCGCAGCTCGCCATCGCCCGTCTCTGTGACCCAATAGGCCTGGGCTTCGTGTTCTTGTTCATGCGAGATAGTCATGGTGCTTACGAATCTATCGGTGGGGGGCTGCTGACGGAAGTTGGCTGTGTTTTGCTTGTTCCTCGCGCGGCTCCACACGCCCTCGTTTTGGGGAACGGGGCTCAACTCCGGTACCCTATTTCAGTTGGTGACGTGTCCGAGCGGCCGAAGGTGCAACACTCGAAATGTTGTTTGGTGTAAAAGCCAACGTGGGTTCAAATCCCACCGTCACCGCCAATGAGAAAGGCCCTGCTTCCCTTTGTTTTATGAGGGAAGCAGGGCCTTTTGCTTTGCCGTAATCAGGTCCAGCAGCCAGTCGGCAAACGCCACTCCTAATGCCGGGCGTGAGTAGCGCATTGACTGCGAGCGACACGACCAGAGACGCGCTCTCCGCACCCCAGCCTTGATTTCCTCGTCACGGTTTACCGCTCTGTCCCGCCACTCGCAACGGGGATCAGGGAGCCGAAGTGTACATGCTTTTTTGGATATGAGAGTGTCATATCAAAAGTTAGTCAATTCCATTGACTAACCCAGTAAAGCTCTCCTAGCCTTCCTCAGAAGGGTTTCATGGCTTTCGTCAACGGGTAGGAGCGACATGATAGGCGTGAGGGACCACACCGGCTTAAAGCGAGAGCTGGTGCAACGGCAGTTCTTCCCGTCTATGTGGATTCGCACACCGCCCCTTACTGTTCGTCACGCCGTCGGCATCATGCCTGGCCCGCGAAGTGGACGGAGACTCACTGGTGATTCCTGAATCCGCGGTACAGAGGGAATATGAGAACCGCTACGGTGATCAAGTCGAGGTACCCGTTGCGGTGCAGCACACCGTAAGCCAATTGCTCAATGATGCCTGTAGTGACATCACGCCCTTTGACTTGGGGCCCAAAGCTGACGACCCGCCATTGGCACGACGTCGACGATGGGGTGTGCACCTGCAGTTGGCTCCCCTCGTTGACGATTCCACGTGGGGAATCGGCGACTACGGATCTCTCGTTCGTCTGGGACAGGAGGTGGTCACGCATGGCGCCGACTTCGTGGCCATCGGCCCTACCAACTGGGAGTCGATACTTCCTGATGGTGGACTTGATCCTTCTCCCTACTCACCGGTGAGTCGCCTGCTGTATAGCCTGCTGCATGTTGAGGTGACGACCGTGGCCGGATGGTCCTCAATCCCGCCAGCTGACCGCAAGGAGCTATGCCGCCGCGGTGCTCAACTAAATGCAGGCTCCGCGGCAAGTCGCGATGACTTGGATGTATTGAAACTCAAGGCCGAGGCATTGCGACTCATCTTTGCGCATTACGAGCCCCCGGTATCCGGGATTGATCCACACTCATCGGATGGCATGCTGGCCTTCGCACTCGTGCAGTACCTACAAGAAAGAGGTGTCGCTGAACACTACTTCGGCACGCTTGACGAAAAGCAACACGTCGAATTCCTGGTTTGGTTACAGCACGTTGTCCTGGGTCAACTCACTGCTGCTCACGAGGAGCTCCGCGCGGCCGGCATGGATATCGGAATTATTGCAGATCTTCAGGTTGGTGCCTCTCAAGACGGGATCGACCACGAAGTTTTCCCTGGGTGCTATTCCCGCACATTGAGCATCGGTACCCCACCGGACGACTACGTTCCAGATGGACAGAATTGGCGACTCGCCTTTCCCGTGCCGCATGGTGATCAACACCGTCCCTGCGCTCAGACGTTGGCTTTAGCCACCGCCGTGGTACCGGTCGGGGGCGTCCGCATAGACCACGTGTTGGGAATACAACGACTATGGGCACGCCTCCCGGACGGGGCCGGGACCTACGTCCACTTCGATGTTGGGGCCCAAATGGAATCTATCCGCGAGCTCGTTGACCGGGGAAAGTTGGTGGTCGGGGAGGATCTCGGCAATGTTCCAGACGGTTTGCGCGAAGTGCTTGCTGAGAGTGGCGTGTACGGCACCGATGTAGTTTGGTGGACCCGCGGCAGCGACGGATCGCTACGGACAGGTCTCACCACCGAAGGCCGTGAGCAATCGATGTTGCTGATTGCCTTCCACGACACGAGTTCCACGGCCTGTTTCATCACCGGCGAGGATTTACGCCTACTGGACAGCATTGGTCGGTTGGGAAGGGACCTCACGCAGGCGGAGAAGCAGCGATTCAGCGACCTCGCCGAGTTTGGGGTTGGACCAAACAGTGATGTCGAGGACGCGCTGCTCTCGATCTATACTTTTGCGTTCTCCTCACGACCAGAGCTCGTCAGCATCTACTACCCAGACCTTCTTGGTCTTGATTGCACTGAGAACGTACCTGGTACCGGTCCCGAGGACCATCCAAACTGGGTGCTTACCTACGGCGATCCAGATCTGAGCATTGAAGAGCAACTAGGCGGAAAGTTGGCCCGTCAGCTGCTCGCCCTCAAACGATGAAGATTCGCGACCGCGGCTTTGTGCCCTTGGTGATCACGCAGGCTGCGTCGAACGTCTGCACCAGCACGAACACGTTTATTGTCATCTGGCTCTTGAGCACGCCCTCGCTACCCACTCTCCTCCTCGGAGTGAATCAAGGCGTATTCCTGGCCACACTCATGCTCGGCACCCGTCTCAATCCGTTGGTCGTCAACTGGCTCGGACTGCGGCGCAGCACTCTCTTGTTGCTCCTGGTCGAGGGGATCGGATTGGCAGGCCTTGGAGTTTGGATCGCCGGGCAGGCAACGCCCGAACCCAGCTTTCAGGATGGTGTCGGCATTGTGGTGCTCGCCGGTATCACCACTTTTGCGGGCGGCCTGAACGGGCCATCTTGGGTCACAATTGTGGCCCGGTGGGGAGGCGACCCGGCAGGACGATCACGGCGTCTGATGGCCGACAGCGCGGCGTTCCAGTTCGCGGCGGCTGTCGGGCCCCTGGTCGGCTCAATCTTCGTCAGCAGCGCTTCACTCCTCTGGTTGCTGCCATGCCTAAACATGGCAACGAATGCGGCGGCGGCCGCCGTCGTCGGGTGGGGTACACGACGGTACCCCCTTACCGCGGCCAAGTTGCCGGAGGAATCACACTGCGCCGAGGCCAGCCCCGCGCGAGCCAACGCAGACGACTCTTGGAAACCGAACCAAGGAGGTTTGCTGATAAGTGTTCGGTCGCTGCCGCTGATCACTTTGCTCGTACTTGCCGCATTTGCCGATCCATTACGAACCGTCTTACCTCTAATTGTGCGGGAGGCGGGGGGCGCGGCGGGGACCCTCGCTTCTACGTCGGCTGCGCTGGCGGTGGCCGCCGCTCTGGCAACGGCGCTTGCCTCTGATAGCGCCTGGGCGATCCGGATAAGCGATTGGATGCGGGCTGGCGGAACCTTCTTAGTACTCAGTCTCGGTGCGTTGGCATGGCTGCTCGGGGGCAGCATCGTCGATTTCGTCGCGGGAGCACTTCTGCTCGGGCTAGGGTCTGCCACGCTCTACGGTCAGCTTATGGCCGCCGCTTCCGAGGCCGACCAAGCCGAGGGCCGGGAGACGCGCTATGTTGCCGACGCCATCTTGCTCCGAGCTCTGGTCTCATCTCTCTTCGCATTCATACTTACCAGCGGTTGGGGGGACACGGCACGCGTGGCCGTCATCGTCGGAGCCTCAGCGCTGTCTGTGGTGGGCGTCTACGCCGTTGGTCGGAGCATTCAACGGAGGCTCACCTCATGATTCTCACCGCTAAAGAGATCCGCACCCAAGTAGAGGGAGGCAATATCACTATCTCCCCCTTCGAATCTGCGATGCTCAACCCGAACAGCTACAACTACCACCTAGGCCCTACATTGCGCGTCTACCCGCCGGGTGTTCACGACTCCCTGCGTCCGCCGTCGCCCGAGGAAGTCGTCATTCCTGCAGAAGGTCTGGTTCTACAGCCGCGGCAGCTCTACATTGGCAACACCGTAGAACGCATCGGGAGTTCTTGTTACGTCCCTTCACTGATCGGTCGATCCAGCCTTGGCCGACTTGGGATGTATCTGCAACTCTCTGCAGACCTGGGCAACCTAGGCGCGTCACACCAGTGGACTCTCGAGATCACCGTCGTTCAACCTCTGCGTGTGTATCCAGGGATGGCGTGTGGGCAGGTCTCGTTCTGGGTTCCACTCGGAGAAGTGTCCCTGTACGAGGGACTTCTAGGGACGTTGTCCCCGCCCACTGTGCCCTCGGCCACCACGATGAGGAAGGCGTTCGACCGATGATTCTCACAGGACCTGCGATCGAGCAGGAAGTACGCGACGGGACGATTCGAATTGCGCCCTTTGCGGCGAACCAAGTCAATCCCAACAGCTACGACTTGCGATTGGCACCTCAGCTCCTCGTGTATCGCGACCGACTGCTCGATGTTGCGCAGGATAACCCGGTGGACAAGATCACAATCGGCCCTGATGGCGTGGTCCTGCAGCCGGACCGCATCTACCTGGGTGGCAGCATCGAGCACGTCGGCAGCGACCATTACGTGCCGATAGTACGAGCAAAATCAAGCATCGCTCGCCTTGGCCTGTTCGTCCACGTGACAGCTGATCTGATCGACCTGGGATCGCACGGTCCTACCACCTTTCAACTGCACTCGGTTCTGCCGCTGCGCGTGTACCCCCACATGCGGATTGCACAAGTCACCTATTGGGTCCCGAGAGGAAGGATCGAACTTTACGACGGCAAATACAGCCTTGCCAAAGCGCCGATGGCCTCACAGGCCTACCGCGATTTCACCACAACAGGAACCGAGGAGAACACCGTTGATGACAAATCAAACCGTTGACAATGAGGAACGTGCCCGTTACTGGATGTCTGTGCTGGGAGATGACTACCTCCGCAGCCATTTCAGCACCGATCAACCACTGGCGATCCAGCAGTTGACGCATAATCGCTACCGAACCAACCCCCGTACCCTTGTGGACCATACCTTGGCCTGTCTTGATCTCGACGGTACTGAGGCGGTCCTCGACGTCGGGTGCGGCAACGGATTTGTCTTGCGGGATGTCGCGTCGCGAATGCGCTATCCCGGGAGTATCACAGCTATAGACCAGTCGGCGGAGATCCTCAACGTCGCGAAGGAGAATGTGAACTTCACTTGGGTTCCGGTGGATTACATCAATGGCGACGCCCGGCAATTGGATACCCTGATCGAGACGCAGTTCGACTGCGTCATGGCCAATTTCCTCTTTCACTACATTGATAACCCGGCTCAGATGGTGAGCCAGTTGCGAAGGGCCACCGCCGAGGACGGGCTGACCGTAGTGACTGTTGAGGGTCTGGACTCGATGCCCGAAATGTACCAGCTGCATGAAGAGGCGATGCAGGCGGTGGGCATTCCCGCAGACGTTATCGAGCGTGCGCCGAAAGGCCGACGCGGCACCCTGTCACCGCATAACGGCAGGGCCATACTGGAGCAGGAGTTTCCCCACGTGGCTGAGCACCCCTATGAGGACTGGTTACGCTTCGACGAAGCACGGCCCTTCATGGAGTTCTATGCCTCGGGTCACCGGTACGCAGGTTTGGAGAAGGTCGCCGGGGATAGCGTCAGCGAGGAGCAGTTCACAGCACTGTTCCTCGACGTGCAACGGCGGGTCGAGGAGATTATCGACCAGCAGGGGTTCTTTCGGTTGTCCAAGGTGAACGTCGTATTCGTGGCCCGGGCCTCATGACCGCAAGAGTTGCTCTGGTAGGGCGGCCGGGAGCGGGAAAAACCTCTTTGGCCGCCGCTTTGAAGGCAACGGATGGTCACTGGTTGCAGCTCAGTATGGCGAGACCGCTCTATGCCGCACAGGCTGCGCTTTTCGATCGGATGGGTGTTCCTCATCACGAGCTCGGACAGGACGGTGAGCTGCTGTCCTTCCTGGGCGGGCACATCCGTCAGCGCGATCCACAGGCACTAACGCGGCGGGTGATTGAACGAGCGGACTGGTTACAGGCACTCTCGAGCGAACGATCGGTTGTCATAAGCGATGCCCGACCTGTGGACTTGGATGAGTTGCGCGACGCCGGCTTCACCGTAGTGCTGGTGCGGGCACCAGAAGAACTTAGGCTTGCCCGCTTGCAGGCCCGTGATGATCTAACGGAGAATCCGGACTCGGCGGGCGTGGAGCTCAAAGCTCAGGAAACTATCGTCGACCTCTATGTGGACACTGCTGGATCGCTCGCAGATCTCGAGGCCAGCGCCGAGACTCTGCTGAGAGACTTGCCCGCTGCTCCGTATCCGGCTCAGGCCGGGGCGGTAGCGCTGAAAGAGCTCGGACGAACTCTCTACAGAGAGGCGAGCGCGGCAATCACGGGTGTTTACCGGCCATCGCGGCATCAACTCGGATGCGCGATGCTCGGCGATGACGGGGAGTTGGCCACCGGCGTTCACGTAGAGGCTGAGGTGGGTCGTGCATCGACTTGTGCCGAGAATGGTGCACTGGCACAAACCATTGCCCGTGGGGCCAAACCCGTCGCCATGATGACGGTGCGTCATCCTCGTCCGGAGGAGACCCGCGATGTGGAGATCATGCCGCCCTGCGGCCTCTGTCGCGAGCTGCTTTGTGGTTATGGGCCTGACGCCATGGTCTGGTTGCCCTCTGGACAGGTCCGTCTGAGAGATCTACTTCTGCACAGGTACATCGGAACGAAATGGAGAAATCATGGTTGAGCAGCTAGTACTCACCAACGTCTATGCGCTGGTTCGCGACCGCCACAACCCAAGTCGCATCCTGCTGCAGCAACGGTGGAAGCCCGAATCAGATCCGGTAAACAGCGGACGTTGGGAGTTGCCGGGCGGTAAATGGCGCGCCTTCGAGCCTTTGGCCGCATGCGCCGAGCGTGAGGTGGAGGAAGAAACCGGCCTCAGCGAGGTGGAGGTGCAGGTCAGCCAGACCGACCACGAGCTGCTGGGGGACAGAGTACAGGTCAGCGAAGCGATTCAGCTGGTACAGATGCTCCAGGGGCCGTATCCCTCACTCCTGGCGATTGTGGACGTCCTGGCCTCCGGGTTGCCCCACTCGACTGGCGACGGATCTCGTGAAGTGCAATGGATCGATCAGGAAGCGCTGATAGAGATGATGCAGAATGAGCCTCACACGTTTACAGCGCTCAGCTTCGCAGCCCTTCAGCACCGGCTCTTGGCGCAATGACGGTTGGCTCTGCCTGGCTGGGGCGTGTTTCGGCGGCGGACGTAGCCGACTTGGCGTACGTGCAGGCTTGGTCACCCAAGCAGCGCGGTGTCACCGCAGAGATTGCCGGGGAGCTTGCGTTCTTCGGTCGACAGGCTCCTCAGCGTCGTAGTGTTTTGGGGTGGACCAGCGCACGGGACACTGCCCTGGTTGAAATCAACGATTCGACCTGGATTGCTCCCCAGGTCCGTCTGCGACAACAACTGCTTTCGGCTGCCGCCGGAGGCGATCTCCTGGAGGAAGGTGGTGTACCAACAAGCAACGTTCCCAATATTGCTGCCGTCACAGCATCGCTGGTCGCCCAGCGCCGCTGGGCGCTTGTACCATCGGGGCGCCATGATTTTCGGAGTCCGGACAGGCGGGATCCGGAGGTCTCCTGCGCGGTGCCTGTCAGTAGTCGGCTGGGGCGGATTTCGGAGTTCGGGGCCAGCTACGGCCTGTGCTTCAACAGCGGCTACTACATCTGGCTGGAGGAAGAGTTCGCCGACGGATTTGCCAGTAGCGGCGACCCGATCGGACTGGAGGTGGTTGACGGCGTGATTACGTCGCCGCCCACGGCCTCACGCTCGGCGCTGCTGAGGGTGCTGGATGCCTCCGGCAGGGACAAAATGATCATAAGTCAGGTGGACGTGTGTGACCTCACCATCACCCTCCCCGGGGGACTTGTCATCCACGGCGAAAGGGCTGCCTGCCGGTGTGTTCGTTCAGTTGACTGCCTCGCCGCCGCTGCAGGCGAGGTTCACATCCTTACACGGGCACGGGGTGCTGACGCCGCCGTCCCAGTGCCCCCGGGTTTCGTCGGGCTGACACTGTACGGGCGCCAAGTGGTCCAGATTAGTCGCCAGAGCTCACCCTGCCCCGCCAATGGGCTCGTCCTTCTCGTTCCAGTTCCATCTGCCAAGCGTTTGTTTGAGGAGGTTGGAGACAGTGCTTGGGTAATTTATGACCTCGAACTGGCTGGTTCCCGCGTCTTATCAGGTACTCAAGTGGGGCCCACCGTGCTTCGCGGCTCTGAACCCATCGACGTCGCCCGTGAGGTTGCCGACGGGCACGAGGTGTACCGCCCGACAGAGGAGTTCGGCCACGAGGCTGTACCGCCAGTGGCTCTGACAGTTGAGAAGATTGTGGACGAGCCGCGTGGCAGGGCCGCCGTCGGACTTACTCCTGCGGGAGACGTGTGCGTGCTCGTTGCCGAGGGCTGTGAGCCTCGCTCCATCGAGCCTGGTTTTGACATCTTGGGCGCAACCTCAGCGGATATGACTACGGCACTCCTCGAAGCGGGGTGTTGCGACGCCGTTTTGCTCGACAGCGGCGGAGCGGCAAACATCTCACAATTTGGACGCCTTGCCCTACCGCCTGCTGACCGTAACGATGTGGTCGGAGTGGCCTTCGAGCGCTACGTCCCCGGGGCATGGCGCCTTGCGACGTCGGCCGAATCCGGCATGTCGCGAGCTTGGTAGTTAACTGCCGTTGGACGCTGGGATGTAGCGCCATCTGGCGTGTACCGTGTGGTCCGCTGATGGCTGCATATCAGAGCGAGATTGATCTGATACGCAGCCATCAGCGGACCTGTTCCGGTGGATCTCTTGCAATGACGGAGTGATTCCGCCAAGTGCTAAGAGCTGAGATCCTGGCCCTCAGCGCACGAGATTAGAACTTGTACTCAAAGCCACCCTTGAGGCCGGACTCGAAAACCAGAAGCCCGGTGGCCGCTGGCACGTCCAGCACAACTTTTCCGGTGACTTTCTCGCCGGGTCCCATGCCAGCGCTGGGGAACTGCTCTGCGTCAGGAATGCACGAATACGTCGCGATACTGGCAAGGGAGCCATTGAAGGTGGCGCCGTTGGCTGCAATGTACTTGAAGTCGAAACCGCTCAAGGTGAACTTCGGGTAGGCAGACTGAGCCAGCTCAGGCGTGGTCTCAACCGTGATATCAACCGCCACCACGTTGCCGTTCTCGGAGGGACGAGCATACGGTTCGGTGCAAGTGACCGGCGTGATGCTGTTGACGGTGAACTTGGTGTGGACGTCGCCGCTCTTGCCGTCACTGATGGTACCGATATCGCCAAAGGCCATCACGAGGTTTCCACGGCTGTTGGTTTCCACATCGTCCGCAGGTGCGGGCGTCGGGGTTGACTTGGTGACAGGTTCAACAGACGGAGCAGTTACCGGGGCAGTGAGGGCTGCGGTTGTTGCGATGCCCTGGCTTACGTTGAACGCGATGCTGGCAAGGATCACTACAGCGGAAACGATGAGGGCGACCAGCTTGTGCCGGTCGTAGCCCTCCAGCGGGCGACGATACTTATCAGTCTGCTTGTTGGCCAGAACCAGGATGAGGTCCACCAATGCCCAAATTCCGAGGCCACCAAAGGTAAGAAGCTTGGCAATACCGGTGCCGATCTTGCCAAGGTAGAAGCGGTCAACGCCGAGGACGCCCACCAGCAATGCCAGGAGCCACGTCACAAGGAAGGACTTGGGCGGCGTGGTAGGCGCCTGGAATTGCTGCGGGTATCCCTGAGGCGGCTGGAAAGGCTGGCCGTACGGCTGCTGGAAACCCTCCTGCGGCTGCTGACCGAACGCCGGCGGCGCCTGGTACCCCTGGGGTGCAGGCGGCTGGTAGCCCTGGGGCACGGGTGGTGGCGTGTAGCCAGGCTGATCTTGACTCATGAGGGTCCTTTCAAACGCCGCGCTTTTAGGCGCGGCTAAACACAAGTGGGTTTGATGCGAGTGGATTGCCTTTGTGCTCTGGCAATGAGTGCGAGCTAAAACTGCGACGCTAGCCTGTCTAACGCCCCCAAAGTTGCTCCCCAAAGCACCGGCATATGCACGGTAATTCGGATTTTACAGGGTGGGAGAAGATTAGATTGAACACGACCGGGCTAATGAAACCCGCCTGCCAAGGGGGAATTATGCGTTGCCGCATCACAATGATTGCTATCGCTGCCGTCTCAGTTGGACTGACTGTGGGCTGCTCCGCCGCCAAGCCGCTTGAAGTGGACCCGGCGAGAACGTCAGTCGAATACACGTTTCGAGACAGTTCCGTCCCGCCCGAATACCATCGCAGCTACGTGATCAAGGCCTCCAGCACGCAGGCCACCATCACTGTGGATTCTTACGGCGACGTCCTTCGTCAGGAGAGTTCTGCAGTGTCGGCTGAGACGTGGACCAATGTAACGGATCTGGTTCGCAGCCTGCCGGAACGGACGAAAGACATCAAAACGCAGAAATCTGGCTGTGCAGGTGGTACTGCCTCGAAAATCGTGGTGCGGGAAGGCGATGAGGAGCGCTACTCCCGGCACATCGAAGACTGCGGTGGAGGCCCTGTTGCGCCCTTAACGGATACAACCGCCCCGCTGGAAGCACTCTTCGACATGACAGACCTCCTGAAAACCAGTGGCTGAAGCTTTGAGGGGCATCAATGACCAAGCGCACACAGAAAAGCACCGACTACGCGTTCGTCACGGTGTGGCGGGTGGCGGGCACACGCGAGGAAGTAGTGGACGTCCTGGGCGACGCCGCGGCTCTCAAACAGTGGTGGCCCTCCGTCTACCTCACGGTCACGCCCGTAGCCCAAGGCGGACCGGATGGAGTTGGTGCATGCTTTGACCTTCATACCAAGGGCTGGCTCCCATACACCTTGCGTTGGCGACTCACCACTACCGAACCCGTGACCCTCGACGGATTTGCGCTCGCAGCCGAAGGTGACCTCAACGGCACGGGCCGCTGGACATTCGAGACTGACGGTCCGGAGGTCGTCATCACCTACGACTGGCGGGTCAGTGCCACCAAGCCCTTGCTTCGCCGTTTGAGTTGGCTCTTCAAACCGGCCTTCTCTGCCAATCATCACTGGGCCATGGCTCGCGGTGAGGAAAGCCTGAAACTTGAGCTCCGCCGTCGACGTTCCGGGTCCGCAGCGAATGTGCCCGAGCCACCGAAGCCAACTTTTGTTCGCTCCTCGAGGCGTTAAGCGGAACTATCCACATAGGCACCCATCCGGGTCCTGCCCGGCACCGAACTCCCGATAGAATCAAGACGCCGATAATCAAGCAGCAACAGATGAGGGAGGGCCCGTGCGCACATCGCAGTCCCGGGTGCCCTTTCATGCGTTGCGGTCGGGCGCCATCTCGATTGTGGTGGTTCTCCTCGCTGCAGTGGCCCACCTCGTGGGTGGCGGAGAACTTCCCAGCGCACCGGTCCTGCTGGCGCTCGTTGCGCTGACAACCTTGGCTGCCACGCTCGCTACCCGCTTCAAGTTGAACTTTTTCACCATGGCGGGACTCTTGGGCGCCGGACAGTTGGCACTCCACGAAGCCTTCACCGCCTTGAGCCCGATAGCTGTCAGCCAGCAGGAAACAAACCACCACCTCGGTGGCGAAGCCTTCAGCACCGGGCTGGACATTTCGGCGACACACACCCATGAGCTCGGCACAGCCTTTGGCACCATGATGTTTGTGGGCCACGTCCTGGCCACCATTGTGTCTGCCGTCATCCTGGCAAAGGGCGAAGATGCCTTGTGGCAGCTCGCCGCCTGGCTGCGTCCGCTGCTCGCCCTGCCCACGTTGGTGTTCAGGCCCGACGCCGGCGCCTGGCCTGCCGCAGTAGGCGCACCCGACGTCTTCATCCCCCGCCCTTGGCGGAACCTCAGGCAAGACAGCCGCCGCGGCCCGCCCGCCGTCGTCGTACTTACCTAGTTCCGCCCGGCACCTGCGCGCGACAAATTGCGCGCCGCAACAGCAAGCCTTTTGCATGGTGACGGGCTCCATACCCGTACCCCGCGCCGAATATAGCCGGCGCCCCCGAAAGGCAATTCCCATGAAAACCTCGACTCGCCGCACCCTTTCCGCAACCGCCGTCGCCGGTGGAACCGCTGTCCTGATGATGGCCGGCTTGGCCGGAGCATCCGCGCACGTTTCGGCCGATCCGAACAAGACCGCGGCCAATTCGTACGCGCTGGTGACCTTCGGAATCCCTCACGGTTGCGACACCTTCGGCACCACCAAAGTTGCCATTTCACTCCCCGAGGAACTGAACGACGCCCAGCCCACGGTCAACCCCAACTGGACCGTGGAGAAGGTCACGGAGACCCTCGCGGAGCCCAAGAAGCTGGATGACGGCACCTCCATCACCAAGCGCACAAGCCAGATCGTGTACACGGCCAAAACACCGTTGGATCCGCACTTGCGCGACGCGCTGGTCTTGTCAGTGAAGTTGCCGGACGCAGCAGGCAAGACGATCTACTTCCCCACGCTGCAGACCTGCGAACAGGGCCAGACCGATTGGTCTGAAGTCGCCAAGGAAGGACAGGACCCGCACGATCTGAAGGCTCCTGCACCGTCGGTCACCATCACTCCGGCCGATGCTGCAGGCGACCAACACGCTGCAACGACGGAATCCACCGAGCCGGCCTCCGCCGTAACGGACGACGGCTCGCAGGCGCGCAGCTGGGCCGGCCTGATCGCCGGCATTGCGGGCTTGGGCTTGGGCGGCGCTGCGTTCTTCCGCAGCCGCTCGGCCAAGCCGGCAGTGGCCAAAGCCGACACGAAGTAGTTGACGTCGGATTGGTGCCCGGAAGATCACAATCCGGGCGCCAATCCGCGCTTCAAGCCGTGGCTGAATTGACTCGCATCATGGCCGGAACAAAGCTGGTGCCCATGTGGACTCAGCGCATCAAAACCGGTCTTGTGACGACGACAGCAGCCGCTGCGCTGTTGCTTCTTGCTGCTTGTGGGCCAAGCCCCAGCCCGTCCGGGACCAGCAGCGCCCCGCCAACCTCTTCGACGCCGTCGGCCTCGGTCCCGGCGACGTCAAGCTCTCCTTCTGCAACAGCCACGACGACGCCCTCACCCTCAGCGTCAGCAACATCCGCAGCACCCGCAGCACCCGCGCTGTGCAAGGCTGCGTCCCTCAGTGCCACAACCGACGCGACCGGCGGCGGTGCGGCCGGCAGCATCTACGAGAAGTTGATACTGACAAACTCCGGCACAGCCCCCTGTATCTTGGAGGGCTTCGCCGGCGTCTCCCTGACTGCCGACGCCAATGGTGAGCCAATCGGCGAACCTGCAACCCGCGAAACCACAACTCCGGTGACCAAGATTGAACTGGCTCCGGGAAAGTCGGCGTGGGCCGAAATCCGTTACACCCAAGCCGGCAACTACGGCGACTGCACCAAGGTGCCCGCCGCCGGTTTCCGGATCTACCCGCCGAACGACACAGCGTCGCTGTTCATCCCGGAGCCCCACGATGCGTGCAGCAACGCGGGTATTAAGCTCCTGACCATCACGGCGTTCCAGGCAGTCTGACCGTCTTCCCACGGCTCCGGCTTATTCTGTCGGAGTCGTGGGGCATGATGGAGGAATGCAGGAGCCGCAGGCGTCGGATGGCGCCATCAGCCGATTCAGCCAGGCAACCAGGGTATGGTTCCTAGGCGCTTTTTCCGAGCCGACACCCGCCCAGGATGGGGCGTGGAACGCGATCTCCTCGGGCTCTCATGCCTTGGTCGTCGCTCCTACTGGCTCCGGCAAGACACTCGCTGCATTTCTCTGGGCCCTCGATCGCCTGCATTCCAAGCCCAGTGACACATTGCCGGGACTGGAGACCGTCCCGGCCAACGGCAAGGGCCGGGCAAAGCGGCCCAAGACCAAGACGCGCGTCCTCTACATCTCGCCGCTGAAGGCACTGGGTGTGGATGTGGAGCGAAACCTGCGCGCACCCCTGATTGGAATAACGCAAACCGCCAAGCGTTTAGGACTTCCGGCACCGCTGGTAACAGTCGGTGTGCGTTCAGGAGATACGACGGCGGCCGATCGCCGCACGCTGTTGACCAACCCGCCGGATATCCTCATCACCACCCCGGAATCATTGTTCCTCATGCTGACGTCCCGTGCCCGGGAGACGCTCAGCGAAGTGGACACCATCATCATCGATGAAGTGCATGCCGTAGCAGGCACCAAGCGCGGCGCGCACTTGGCCGTTTCCTTGGAGCGCCTCGACGCCCTGCTTCCGAAGCCTGCCCAGCGCATCGGGCTTTCCGCCACAGTCCAGCCCCGAGAGTTGGTGGCCCAGTTCCTGGCAGGGCAAGCTCCGGTGGAAATTGTCGCTCCGCCATCCAAGAAGAACTGGAACCTCACGGTCACAGTCCCCGTGGAGGACATGTCGGATCTTCAGGGCGCTGCGGGAGCATTCGACTCCGGGCCGGCATCGGGCCTGCAACCCCAGGCTTCCATCTGGCCGCATGTGGAGGAGCAGATCGTGGATCTGGTCCTGTCCAAGCAGTCCACCATTGTCTTTGCCAATTCCCGTCGCCTGGCGGAACGTCTCACAGCCCGACTCAACGAGATCTACGCTGAACGCCAGTTGATGGCGGTGGGCGGTAGCGAGTGGGCGGCTCCCGGAGCGACCGAAACCAGCCCCGGAATCCCGGCCTCCACGGCCACTCCTGCGCACATGATGGCGCAGGCTGGAAGCACTACCGGCGCCGATCCTGTGCTGGCCCGCGCGCACCATGGTTCGGTTTCCAAGGACCAGCGGGCCATGATCGAGGACGATCTCAAGTCCGGGAGGCTCCGCTGCGTTGTGGCAACCTCGTCGCTGGAGCTCGGCATCGATATGGGTGCCGTGGACCTGGTGGTCCAAGTGGAGTCACCCCCGTCGGTGGCCAGTGGGTTGCAGCGCGTCGGGCGTGCCGGACACCAGGTCGGCGAGATCTCCGAAGGCGTGCTCTTTCCCAAACACCGCGCGGATCTCCTGCACACCAGCGTCACCGTTGAACGCATGCTCAGTGGGCAGATTGAACGCCTGAGTATTCCCGCCAACCCGCTCGATATCCTGGCCCAGCAAACAGTGGCGGCTACCGCCTTGGGCAGCATCGACGTTGAGGACTGGTTCAGCACCGTCCGTCGCTCAGCGCCGTTCGCGAGCCTGCCACGCTCGGCTTTCGAAGCCACCCTGGACCTCCTGGCCGGAAGGTATCCTTCAGACGAATTTGCAGAACTACGGCCCCGCATCGTCTGGGACCGGCACGCCGGGACCATTGAGGGCAGGCCCGGTGCCCAGCGCCTTGCTGTCACGTCAGGCGGCACCATTCCGGACCGCGGACTATTCGGTGTTTACATCATCGGTACGGAAGTAGAGGGCTCAGCTTCCCCCAGCAGCGGGGACGGGAGTGAACCGACCGCCTCGGCCCGTGCTGCCAAGGGAGGACGCCGCGTTGGTGAGCTCGACGAAGAAATGGTCTACGAATCCCGGGTGGGAGACGTCTTCGCACTCGGAGCCACCAGTTGGAAGATCGAGGACATCACCCACGATCGCGTGCTGGTCTCCCCTGCCTTTGGGCAACCCGGCAAGCTTCCCTTTTGGAAGGGCGACTCCCTCGGCAGGCCCGTAGATCTGGGCCGCGCGCTGGGTGCCTTCATCCGGGAACTCTCGGCAGCAGACGAAGCCCCGGCTATGGAACGTTGCCAGGCCAGCGGATTGGATGCCTTCGCCGCAAACAACCTGATCCAGTACCTGAGGGAGCAAAAGGAAGCCACAGAGATTGTCCCAAGCGACCGAACTCTGGTGGTTGAACGCTTCCACGACGAACTCGGCGATTGGCGGGTAGTCCTCCACAGCCCGTTCGGCATGCCCGTTCACGCCCCATGGGCACTTGCAGTGGGCCAACGCCTGCAGCAGCGCTATGGCTTGGACGGATCCGCCATGGCAGCCGATGACGGCATCGTGCTGCGCGTGCCCATGATGGAAGACGAGCCACCCGGCGCTGAACTCTTCCTCTTCGACCCGGAGGAACTCGAACAAATCGTCACCACGGAAGTAGGCGGCAGCGCCCTGTTCGCATCCCGGTTCCGCGAATGTGCAGCCCGCGCCCTGCTCCTCCCCCGGCAGAATCCGGCCAAGCGCCAGCCGCTGTGGCAGCAACGCCAGCGCTCAGCCCAGTTGCTGGACGTCGCCCGGAAGTACCCGTCGTTCCCCATCGTGCTCGAAACAGTCCGGGAGTGCTTGCAGGATGTTTACGATCTACCCGCACTGAAAGACATCGCAGCGTCCGTGGAGCGCAGGGAACTGAGGATCGTGGAGACCACCACGCAGCAGCCCTCCCCTTTCGCGAAGTCCTTGCTGTTCGGTTACGTTGCCCAGTTCCTCTACGAGGGCGACTCCCCCTTGGCGGAGCGTCGGGCTGCGGCCCTCGCCCTCGACTCCACGCTCCTCAACGAACTCCTCGGCCGGGTGGAACTGCGCGAACTCCTGGACGCCGCCGTCATCGATTCAACAGAGTTGGAACTGCAGCGCCTTGCCCCGGACCGACGGGTTCGTGGCATGGAAGGCGTCGCGGATCTGCTGAGGCTGCTCGGTCCGCTCAGCGTTGAAGAAGTAGCTGAGCGTCTCCAAGGGCTGGAGCAAACTGGGCTCGGGGACGTAGACGAACTCGAAGAAACCCAAGCGGCAGCGCCACATGGCAGCGTCGTGGACGCCGGCTCCCACCTCGCGGCATTGCAGAAAGCCAACCGCGCGCTCAAGGTAACCATTGGCGGCGTCGAACGTTTTGCGGCAATTGAGGATGCGGCACGGCTTCGTGACGCCATCGGTGTTCCGCTGCCTATGGGCGTGCCGCTAGCGTTCATCGAGCCGGTCAGCGATCCCCTGGGGGACCTCGTTTCGCGCTACGCCCGCACCCACGGACCGTTCACGGCGGCGGAGGCTGCAGCAAGGCTGGGACTGGGCGTAGCGGTGGTCAATACTGCCCTTAAGCGCCTAGCTGGTGACGGCCGGGTGGTGGAAGGCGAATTCCGCCCACACGCCGTCGCGGAGCAGCCCTCCGAGGCAGCCGACTCAGAGCTCATGAGCGTGGACGCCCCGCCGTCCAGCGAATGGTGCGATGCCGAGGTCCTGCGGAAACTGAGGCGTCGCTCGCTCGCTGCACTGCGGGCCGAAGTAGAGCCCGTGGACACAGCCGCCTACGGCCGGTTCCTGCCGGCATGGCAGAACGTGACCTCGCCGGGTAAGTCCCGAAGCCAGGCGCTTAGGGGGTTGGACGGGATCATCACGGCCGTGGACCAACTGTCCGGAGTGCCCATCCCGGCATCCGCATGGGAACCCTTGGTACTCGCGAGCAGGGTGGCGGACTACAAACCGGCAATGCTGGACGAACTCATGGCCGCCGGCGAACTCCTTTGGTCCGGCGCAGGCTCCCTGCCCGGAAACGACGGCTGGATCAGCCTCCATGTAGCCGACTCCGCTGAGCTGACGCTCAACCCGGACCCCGAATTCGAACCCGGTGATGCCCAGCAGCGGCTCTTGGAACATTTCAGCGCAGGCGGCGGCTACTTCTTCCGGCAACTGACGGATGTGGCCGGTGGCATGGACGCGGTATTGAGCGACGACGCCGTGGTGTCTGCCCTCTGGGACCTCGTCTGGGCCGGCCGTGTAACAGGCGATACTTTCGCTCCCGTGAGGGCCATGATCGCCGGCGGGAAAACCGCCCACCGGCAAGTAGCCAAAGCGCCGAGGGCCCGGGCCCCGCGCATGAGCAGGCTCGGCCGTTCCCATGGGACGGGCCTCTTGGGCTCACCCGGGCTAACGGGGGGTCGCTACGGCTCGGTAACAGGTGGCATTGCGCCCGCCCCGCCGTCGGCAGTGGGCCGCTGGTCAGCGCTTCCCGCACCGGAACTGGACCCCACTATCCACGCCCGCGGCACGGCTGAGCTTTTGCTGGACCGCTACGGAGTGGTGACGCGTGGTTCGGTCATGGCGGAGAACATCATTGGTGGCTTCGGGCTCATGTATAAAGTGCTGGCCCGGTTGGAGGAAGCCGGCCGTTGCCGCCGCGGCTACTTCATCGAGCATTTGGGGGCCGCCCAGTTCGCCGTCCCTGCCACGGTTGACCGGTTAAGGTCGTTCACGGAGGACGCCCGCATCTCCAAAGCCGACCCCTCCGCGCTCGCACTTGCCGCGACCGACCCCGCCAACCCCTACGGCGCTGCCCTTCCTTGGCCTGCGCTCTCTGTCGACGCCGGCTCCGGGCACCGGCCGGGACGCAAGGCCGGAGCGCTGGTGGTGATGGTCGACGGCGCGTTGGTCCTTTACGTGGAACGTGGCGGCAAGACGCTGCTCACCTTCAGCCAGGACGACGCCGTGCTGACAGTTGCGGCCCAGGCGCTGGTGGATGTGGTGCGCCGTGGGGCCGTGGACAAACTCTTCATGGAGAAAGTCAATGGCCACGATCTCCTGGAAACCCCGATCGCCGTCGCCCTCGCGGCCGCCGGCGCATACTCCACTCCGAAAGGACTCCGTATCCGTGCCTGAAGGTGATTCCATTTGGCGGGCCGCGTCACGGCTACACGAGGCATTGGCCGGGAAGACCATCAAGGCCTCCGACTTCCGCGTGCCACGATTTGCCACCCTGAACCTGGCGGGCTGGACCATGGCCGAGGTTGTTCCCAGGGGAAAGCACCTGCTCATGCGCCTGACGGGCCCTGCTGACGAGGAACCCGGCGCCAGCAGGAAACCCCGTGCCCTCACCATCCATTCCCATCTCAAAATGGAAGGGAACTGGATGACCTACCCACCGGGTGGTCGCTGGACCAAACCCGGCCACACTGCCCGGTGCGTGCTCCGCACGGACTCCGTGGACGCCGTCGGGTTCTCGTTGGGCATCCTGGAAGTGGTGCCCACAGCTGAGGAAAACAAGATCGTCGGACACCTCGGGCCGGACCTGCTCGGCCCCGACTGGGACGAGGAAGAAGCGCTGCGCAGGCTTCGCGCAGAACCGGACGTCACCGTGGGATTCGCGTTGCTGGACCAGCGGAAGCTTGCGGGCATTGGCAATATCTACAGATGCGAGGCATGCTTCCTGTCCGGCATTCACCCTGCCCTGCCCATAGGAGACGTCCCTGACCTTGCCAAGACAGTTAACGACGCCAAACGGCTCCTCGGCGAAAACCTGGGTCCCGGGCGGCGGACCACCCTGGGGCCGCGCGCCATGCGTCCCGGGTACTGGGTATACGGCCGGGAGCGCCAACCCTGCCGGCGCTGCGGCACTGCTGTACGCCGCGGCCTCCTTGCCGGACCGGACGGCACGGAAGAACGGGACATCTACTTCTGTCCGCGCTGCCAGCCGGCTCCATAGAGGCTCAACAAGGGGCCGGACCTGGCCACATAAAGCCTGCCAGGTCCGGCCAACAACCGCCGCGACGGCTGCGCGCAACTGCCAGCCCGGCCCGCTACTCCAGGAAGCTCCCCAGCCGCCCCAGCAATAGCCGCCGGACACCGCAAGCTGCGCGCCGCCGTCGGACGTTTTCTACGCCATCCGCCACCACTTTTGGTTGGTGGAACCGGCGCAATCCCACAGCTGCAACCTCGAACCGTTGGATGAATTCCAGTCAGTCACGTCCACGCATTTGTCCGCCTGCGGGTTCACCAGATCCCCGGCATTGTTCAGGACGAATTGCTGCGCCGGACTGCCGTTGCAACTGGTGAGTTGGACTCGTGCACCGTTCGCGGTTGATCCCCACGCCACGTCCATGCACTTTCCCAGTGACCGAATGGTGCCGTTGTCAGCAAACGTCCACTGCTCCGACGCTGCCGTATCGCAGTCCCATAATTGCAAGGTGACCCCGTCAGTTGCCTGCCGACCGGCCACATCAATGCACTTGCCGGCATAGCCCTGGATGCGCGTGCCGGCCGCAGAGGAAGGCGCCGCCGGAACGGAAGCAAGCTCGTACACGCGGACGTAATCAATCAGCAGCGACTGCGGAAACACCGTGTCCGAAGCTGGCGCTCCGGGCCAGTAACCGCCCACGGCGAGGTTCAGGAGCAGGAAGAAGTCGTGGTCGAAAACCCACGGGCCGGCAGTTGCTGCCTTGGTCTTTCGTGAGAAGGCCGTTCCGTCGATGTACCAGGTGATGGACTCAGGCCCCCAGTCCACCGTGAACGTGTGGAAAGCATCGCCCAGGGATTTACCGTCGGGCAGTGTGTAGCTGGCGTTGGAGGCGTTAGCCCCGGAGTAGCCGGGGCCGTGGATGCTTCCCCAGACCGTTCCGGGTTCCTTGCCAACGTTTTCCATGATGTCGAGCTCGCCACTGGTGGGCCAACCGTCGGTGAAAACGTTGTCGCCGAGCATCCAGAAGGCGGGCCACATGCCTTGCCCCTTGGGCAGTTTGAGTCGGGCTTCGAACCGACCTTGTGTTCGGCTGAACTTGCCGGCGGTCAGGAGGCGCGCGGACGTGTACTGGCACGTGCCGTAGTGGCACTCATAGCCCGCAGGATTCTCCCTCCGGGCGGTGATGGCCATGTTTCCCTGCCCATCGGCTGCAGCATTATTTGTGCTGTTGGTGTAGTACTGCAGTTCGCCGTTGCCCCAGCCGGATCCTCCGGTGTCGTGAGTCCATTTTCCGGGGTCCGGTGCCGTGCCGGCGGGGCCGTTGAATTCGTCGCTCCACACCAGCTCTCCAGGTGCGGGCATACCAGCGGCAGCCAGCGCGGGCGGTTCCGGGGCTATGAGGGTAGCTGCGATGGTCAGGCCGGCGACGAGCATCGTCAGGGGCACGAGTCTTCGCTTCATGGTGCCACTCTGAAGGCGTCTGCCCGTGGCACGCAAGCTTTTTCGAGGCGACACGCAAAACGTCACAGCAAGGAAATAATCAACGCAGGTTTACTTTTCAATGCCGTAACGAGGATGAAATATCGGCGGGAGAAAGTGGAAGCAGGAACCAACTGGTTTGCAGATTTCCTTCAAATCCGTTGGGAAAAGGACATTCTGTTCGCAGCCGAATTCCTTCCCTTGAGCATCGAAGATGCAGCTCCAGGCGCGTCAGCCGTGTCCTCCCGAACTTCGCTCTGAGGAGCGTTTGGACATACTGGCGCGCCTTGGCCTTTTCCCCAGCAGTTACCGGAGGCTAAAGATGGGCATTTGCAGACAAATACTGGTAAGGATCCTTGCAGTTCTTGTAGTTTCCTTTGGATTGATTTATATCAGCTGGCGCTGGTCGAGCACTGTCGCGTGGGATGCCTGGTGGATCTCGCTGCCCCTCGTGGCCGCGGAGACTTACAGCCTTGGCGAATCGGCGCTTTACGCCGTCACCATGTGGAACGCACGACGACGTCCACCTCCCCCACCAGCCCTGCCGGGCAGATCGGTGGACGTTTTCATCGCCACCTACAACGAGCCGCTGGACTTGGTGCTCAAAACGGCCATCGCGGCCAGAGACATGGAGTACCCGCACGAAACCTGGATCCTTGACGACGGCGACCGGGCCGAATTTGCCACCGCAGCCCGGCGGATCGGCGTCGGGTATATCACCCGCGGTCCTGAGTGGGATGGCCGGCAGCGCTTCGCGAAGGCAGGGAACGTCAACAACGCCCTGTCCATGACAACGGGCGAGTTCGTGGCCATCTTTGACGCAGACCAAGTCCCTGAACCGCGTTTCCTGGACCGCGTGCTGGGCTATTTCGATGCCGAGGAAGTGGCTTTCGTCCAGACCCCGCAGCACTTTTGGAATGTTCCGGAACGGGACCCGCTGGGAAGCCAGGCGGAACTCTTCTACGGCCCCATCCAACAGGGCAAGGACGGCTGGGACGCAGCGTTCTTCTGCGGTTCCAATGCTGTCCTACGCCGTGAAGCCCTCATGGCCCTGGGCTTGACCCGCTACACGCGGACAGCCACTGAGCAGACCTGGCGCGCTTTGCGTCGGGGCCGATCGCGTTTGCAGGACCTTCACGGCGAACTCGGCAGGCGTCATCCCGCGGCCATGATCGTTGCAGAACAGGCCTTGGAGGCAGTGGCACGCGCGGAGCATCAGGTGCGCAGAGGCGATGTCCTCGCCGAGATCACTTTCGAACTCCGCATCGCCTTCCATACAGCCGCTCTGGCAGTTCCCGATGCATTGGACGACGTGGTGCCGGAACTTGACGCTGTCTTGGAATCGGTGGATGTGGCCCACACGGACCAAGCACTGGCCATCCACCCCATGGACACCACCACCATCACCGAGGACATGGCAACGGCCATGCACCTTCACGCGATGGGGTGGGGCAGCGTCTACCACCACGAGGTGCTGGTCCATGGGTTGGCCCCTGAGGACGTGTCCACCATGCTCTCGCAGCGGCATCGATGGGCGGCCGGCACCATGCAGGTGTTCTTCAGTGACAATCCGTTGTTTCTTCGGGGCCTCACCGTGGCTCAGCGCCTAATGTATCTGGGCACTATGACGAGTTATCTGAATGGCTTCGCGGCCCTGAGCTACATCGCGGCGCCTGTGGTGTTCCTGGTGGCCGGTACCTACCCGCTGACCGCCAGCCCCGTGGTGTTCTTCTGCCTCTTCCTGCCCTTCTTCATTTCGTGTCAGCTGCTCTTCCAAGTAGCGGGCAACGGGTCGAAGGGATTGTGGCGCGGCCAGCAGTGGTCCTTTGCCCTGTTTCCCACCTGGATCGCAGCCACGTGTTCAGGTGCGGCAGCGGTTTTCCTTGGCAAGCACCTCGCGTTCTCGGTGACAGCCAAGAGCAAGCAGGCCACGGGCCGCGGATTCCAGCATGTCAGGCTACAAGTAGTTGCCATGGCGTTGCTCGTTGTGTCCTCGTTGATCGGCATTGCCCGAGTGTCATCCGGGGAAGCGCCGCTCTATCCCACCCTCATCACGTTGGCCTGGGTTGTCTTGGACCTGGCGCTTTTGAGCGTGGTGATCGGTGCCGCGAGGTACCGGGGGCGCGGCGACCACCTCGTTGAACCGATGCCCACTCCCAAGGAGCTCACCAGCGTCCTTGGTGCCACAACCAAACCCACACCCTGACCGCAACCATCAATTAACGCCGTTCCAACCCCCAGCAAGGAGCGACCCCCATGTCCATGCTCTCCCATGCCCCTAACACCACCTCCACCGCCTTGAAATCGGTGGATCTGACCATCACCGGCGCCTTGGACGCCGCTACTGTTCCCGCTATTCGCCAAGCATCCGCCAAGGCCGCCGCGGACGGCCCCGTCCTGGTCCTGCTGGATGTCGCAGCAGTGACTTCGGTGGGAGCATCAGGCGTAGTAGGGGTGCTTGAGGTGCTGCACCTGCTCCGATCGCGCGGCGGCGATCTCCGCATTTTCGGCGATTCCAGCGAGCTCCAGGAAACCCACCTCCAAGCCCATCTGGGTCACGTCGCGCGTATCTACGCAACTCGCCAAGATGCCGTCGACGGCGGTGCGGCACTCGTGCGGCCACGCGGGCTTGCACCTCGCTTCAGTTGGCGGTCTCTCTTCAGGCGTCGTCATCGCTCCATCGGATGGGGCTGACCGTGGCGCAGATTCCTCCCACTTTCACGGGACACCCGAACAGAAAACGCCGGCGGGCCAGCCTGCTCATCCCCTTGGTGGTGACGACCCTCGCTGCCACGGGCCTGGGTTTTGCTTCCAAGGAGGTGGTGCCGGTAGTCCAGGCCCTGTCCCTCTGCCGGGCCGGGGATGCTTCCACCATGATCCCCAAGGACGGTGTGCTTCTGGGCGTGAACCTCGATTGGGACTCGGAGACATTGTCCGAGCACCGGGAAAACCTCGGCCATGATCCGGCGGTGGTAGTGCAATTTTCGGATATCCCCTACGACGACGAAACGTGGGCTCACACCACCAACGCCGTCACCCAGGTCCGCCCAACAGGGGGCGTGTTGCTCCTGACCCTGGAACCGCACGGCGGCCTCGGGACCATGAGCGACGAAGTGATCGCCAAACTGGCCACCGACTTACGGGCCGTCAACGATCAGGGGACGCCCGTCGTCGTACGTTTTGCGCATGAAATGAACGGGTCCTGGTATTCCTGGGGCCAGCAACCGCTGCGTTATGTGGAGGTATTCCGCAAAGTGGCCGCTGCAATTCATGCCGGGGCGCCGGGCTCGTCCATGATGTGGGCCCCGAACTATGGTGGCGGCTACCCGTTTACAGGGGGCCAATTCGCGGCCCGTCCGGGAACTGCCGATTTCGCCGCGCTCGACACGGACCGTGACGGTGCGCTGACCATGGCTGACGACACCTATGCGCCCTACTACCCCGGGGACGACGCCGTGGATTGGGTGGGAGTTTCGCTGTATCACTGGGGCAATCAGCGGCCTTGGGGGAACAACGATATCTCGGAGTCCGGCAAGTTCCTGGCCATGCTGACCGGCACTTATAGCGGCACAGCCGGTGACGACAGTTCCGTCCCGGATTTCTATCAGGTGTACGGTGTGGACCACAACAAGCCGGTGGCCATCCCGGAGACGGCAGCCATCTTCACCCCGGCCCGCGGCGGGGCGTCCGAGCTGGACGTCAAGCAGGCATGGTGGCGTCAGGTCTTCTCCGTTGAAACCCACCAGAAGTACCCGCAGTTGAAGATGATCAACTGGTTTGAGTGGAAGAAGTACGAGATCGAGATTAACGACGACGTCGACTGGCGGAGCGCTGGAACCCCCGCCATCCGAGACGCCTTCAGTGAGGACCTACCGGACTGGTTGCAGTACGGCGAGGAGCTGGAGGCCTGCCGCTAAGCGGCGCCTAAGTGGCGGCCGTCAGGCAGCCGGCGCGGCCTCCACGATTTCCGTGGGGGCCGTCGCTTTTGGACGTTCCGGCACCATGAACTTCGGCAGCAACACCTGCACGATCGGGCCGATCGCCAGAGCATAGACCACCGTACCAACACCAACGGAACCGCCCAGCAGGAAGCCGACAGCCAGGACAACCACCTCGATTCCGGTGCGGACCAGGCGCACGGACCAACCAGTTCGGCGGACAAGCCCAGTCATCAGGCCATCACGGGCACCGGGTCCAAGGCGGGCACCGATGTAGCAAGCGGACGCGATGCCGTTGAGGATCACGGCACCGGCGAGCATGGCGATCTGTCCGCCCAGGTGCGAGAACTCCGGGATGAGCCACAGTCCCAGATCGGCGAAGAGACCCACAAGAATTGCGTTGGCGATGGTTCCGATCCCTGGCATCTGCCGGAGCGGGATCCACAGGAGGAGAACCAGAAAGCTGACCGCGATCACCACAACACCCATGCTGAAGCCCGTCTTTTCGGATACGCCTTGGTGAAACACATCCCAAGGGTCCAAGCCCAGGCCGGCGCGGATAAAGATGGCCAAGGAGATGCCGTACATCGCGAGGCCAATGAGGAGTTGAGTGATTCTTCGGGTCATCATGAAGTACATCATCCAAGAGAACTGGCCTTGTATTCCATAGCCAGTTTGGAATACTGGTCTTATGTCCGGCTCTCTGAACCCCACCGCACTTGTTCGCCTTCTCGGCTCTTGGAACTCCGGCGCCCTGCCCGCCTACCGTGAGCTGGCCGACGTCGTGCGTTTGCTGGTGATGGACGGACGCATCCCCTTGGACGTCGCGTTGCCAAGCGAGCGAGCACTCGCCCAGACACTCGGACTCAGCCGGACCACGGTCACTGCCGCGTATGCGAGCCTGCGCGAACAGGGATTCCTCACGGCAGGTCAGGGCAGCCGCGGACGGACATGCATTCCCCACCGCACCGAACCAGCAAGCGCGCCTGGGTTCGCGGTTCCCGAGGGGCTCCTGGACCTGGCGTATGCGTCATTGCCGGCCGCCGGCGAAGTAGTGCATCGCGCCTTCGCTGACGCCCTGACCGAGTTGCCGGCCCTCTTGCCCGGGTTCGGATACGACGCGCTGGGGGTGCCCGCCCTCCGCGAAGCCATCGCAGAGAAGTACACAGCGGAAGGCGTGCCAACGACGCCGGGCCAGATCCTTGTCACCTCCGGTGCACAGCATGCCCTCAACATTGTGCTGCGCGCCCTGGCCGGAAAGCAGGACCGGGTTCTAGTGGAACACCCCACGTACCCCAACGCCCTGGACGCCATCCGCGCCGCCGGCTGCAAGCCCCTGCCGGTGGCGCTGCCCTCGGGCACCTCGCCAGCCTGGGACATCGATGCGATGGTGGCCATCATGAATCAGCAGCGCCCGGCCATGGCCTACTTGGTGCCGGACTTCCACAATCCGACCGGGCGCATCATGTCCGACCTGCAACGCCGACGCCTTACGCGGGCGGCCGCTGCTTCCGGAACCGTGCTGGTGGTGGACGAAACGCTGCGTGGGTTGAATCTCGACGGCGTCCGCACCGCGCCGATGTCGTCGTTCAGTCCTGCGGTGGTTTCCATCGGGTCGCTGAGCAAATCGCATTGGGCGGGACTCCGGACCGGGTGGATCCGGGCAGACGAGTCCCTGATTGCCCGCCTTATCGCCGCGAGGACAGTCATGGATCTGGGCGGGCCAGTGGTTGAACAACTGGCGGCGGCGCGCCTGGTGCGGTCCTTCGCCGAACCGCTTGATGCCCGGCTTGAGGAGCTCCGGCACAACCGGGAATCATTGCTGGGGTTGCTCGCGGAGCATCTGCCCTCGTGGGAGGTGGAGCGACCGCGGGGTGGACTGACAGCATGGTGCCGCCTTCCCACGCCATGCAGCACTGCACTGACTGTTCTTGCACCCGACTTCGGCGTGCGCTTGGCAGCTGGACCCCGCTTCGGGGTGGGTGGCGCGTTCGAGCACTACCTGCGCGTTCCCTACACCTTGCCCGCCGGACAGTTGGAGTTCGCCGTCGGTGCGCTCCGCGCCGCCCAAGACAAGCTCGACGCCTCACCCCACCTTCGCCGGACGCTCAAGACGGAGCGGCCAGCCGCCGTCGCGGTCGCCTAGGCCGGTGCCCGCCTGGTCCCGCCCATCCGACCCAACTAATACGAAAGTAGGGCTCGTCAGCCTGGAACTTGCGCAGATGAATGATCCCGCCACCGATTGGGCCACGATCTACGAGGCCGCCCTGGAATCCGTGGCCCGGGCCTGGGCGGCCTAACCGGAACTGCTATGCGTAAACCTTCTCCAGGAACGCACCCCAGGCCTTGGCCGTAAGTTCTGCATCACCGGAACCGCTGAACTCATGCACCGTCATCCCGACCGGAGCGCCGAATGCGTTCCGACCGAAGAAGCGGTACATCGTATCCGCGGACCGGAGGCCCAGGAAGTTCTCGTTGGAGAAGTCCACTACCCCGGCCAGCCGCCCCACGCCGTCGACGTCAACATCCACTGCGGTACCGGCGGCTACACCGTCCACACTCAAGGCCTTTTTCAGCTGAACGAATCCATCCACCGTCTGCGAAGAAGCAGGCGCCTGAATGTCCGTGAAAACCACGGGCTTGCCGTCGAAGTACTGCAGGTACTGACCCAACGTGTGCAGGTAGAACTCCGTGTGCTTGCTGGCGCCGTCGTATTGCTCATCCCAGTTCTCGGCAAAGATCCCGCTGTGAACGTAGTGGAGCTTGGCACGGCCACCCTCCAGCGGCTCAAGGATGTGCTCCAACTGGTTGAACCATCCATCCGGGCCGTCCATGCGGGACACAAGGTGACTGGGGTATTCCTCGGTGGTCTTCACGTCCGGCCACTGATCCGTGGGGAACATCCAGGCGGGGGTGTCCTTGGTGACAGCCTGCCATACTCGTTCAGGGGTGCCGGGCAGTTCGACGTCCGTCTCAATTTCGAATTTCCGGTTATCAGTCATTGCTTTGGTCCTTTTCTGCTGAGTGCTGGGTTGAGGGTGCTTTCAGTGCCCCGGTTTTGAGTGCGGGGTGAAGTACGACGACGAGGCGGTGCTTGCGCCCGCCGCCCGCCACGGCGGCAGCACCGCCGTCGTGGTACTTGTCCACGAGTTGGGTCACCGCCACACCGAGCTCCTCCGCGAATGCTGCGCGTTCGGCAGCGGAGCGGAAGGTGATCTCGCCGTCGATCGCGAAACTGGCCAGTTTCTTCTTTGCAACGGCAGCGCCGGCGATGAGCTTGCCCATTTCCTGCACGGTTCGGGAAGCCAGTGAAAGCAACCAGAACGCGGAGAACCGGTCAGAGAAGCGCCGCGGATCGGGTGCCACAGACGCCAAGGCGACAGGCGAGATCAGGTACGACGCCGCGGTCGAGCGCAGTACGCGCTCGGTGACGTTGCCCTTGCGTCGTTCCTCCACCAGCTCCACCAAACCGTGCCGTTCGAGGGCTTTGAGGTGGTAGTTCACCTTTTGCCTGGGCAACCCGACCTTCGCGGCCAGCTGCGTGGCGGACGCAGGTTCGACGAGCTCCTGAAGGATTCGGGTGCGGATCGGATCCAGCGACGCTTCCGCCGCGGCCGGGTCCTCGATCACTTCGATGTCCAACATGCTTCAAGTATGCTTACCGACAACTTTTATTGTCAAGAACTTTTTTATCGTCGGACTATCTCTCCCGTTGTGAGGCCCGTTTTGCGCCTTTCGGAGCCGCCCAAGGGTGCAGAGCGGGCCTCCCAACGCAACGCCGGTAGAATTGACCAGTGATGCAATCCCCCCTCCCCGTGCGCGACGGCGTGAACGCGACCCGTCTTCGCCTGCCGGACGAGGGACCGTGGACCACCGCAATGGACTACATGATGCATCGTTGGGGCCATATCGATCCTCAGGGCATCGAGGACCGCTTTGACGCCGGAGAGATCGTGGGCGAAGGCGGCGTACCGCTGAACCGCAGCACCAAGCTGGAGGACCACACCTTCATCTGGTACTACCGCACACTCCCGCCCGAGACCCGCCTGCCCGTGGAAATCAACATCCTCCACCAAGACGAACACATCCTGGTGGTGGACAAACCGCACTTCCTCCCCACAACGCCGGGCGGCACCTACATCCAGGAATCCGCGCTGGTCCGGCTCCGGAACCTGCTCAACCTCCCGGACCTCATCCCCATGCACCGCCTGGACCGAATGACGGCCGGCCTGCTGCTGCTCTCCACCAACCCGGAGACACGCGGCAAATATCAGGTTCTCTTCGAGAGGCGCCAGGTCCAGAAGGAATACGAGTGCGTGTCCGCCGCGACGCCGGCCGCAGGCTATCCCGCCGTCGAATTCCCGGTGATTGTCCGCAACCGCATGACCAAGTCCCGCAGTTACCTGCTCGCGGAAGTCATCGACGGAGAACCGAACGCGGAAACCCGCATTGAACAGACAAAAACGTTCGACGCCGGAACTCACCAGCGCGCGTTGTACCGGTTGGAACCGCACACCGGAAAGACTCACCAACTCCGCGTGCACATGGCCTCGCTTGGGTTGGGAATCGTCAACGACGCCTTCTACCCGGACCTGCTGGACAAAGCCCCGGACGACTACTCCAAACCCCTTCAGTTACTGGCCCGCGGCATCACATTTGTGGATCCCATCAGCAAGCAACGCGTGGAATATCGCAGCAAATTGGAGCTCAGCGAAGCCCGCGGCTAAGGGCCTCCCACACCCATTCCACGTGACTCTGAGCAGGACTACCATGAGGATTCCGGGGTAGTTTGGCAGGGGGCGGGAGATGGACAATTCAGTTGAGCTTCCAGGCGACTCAGTTGAGCTTCCAGGCGACAGGGCCGCATCAGCTTTCGCCTTCTCTGCTGCTGCGGCGGGTGCCCTCGGTATCGCCACCCTCGCAGCAATGTACGCCGTGGAAGTGCCCAAGGGTGGCCCGTTTGTTTTCGGTGCCATCAACGATGCCACGGGAGCCGTGTTCAACGTTCTCGCTATACCGGTAATCCTCCAAGTTCACCAGCGTCTCCCGAAGGCACCGTGGACCGGGCCATTGAAGTGGGTCACCGTAACAGCCTGCGCAGCCGGGGCCACGAGTTCGGCGTTGCTGGTATTCAAGGTCCTGGACTTTGGGCCGTCAACAGCAATTTCCGTTGCGGCCATTGTCGTCCAAGGAGCTTGGTTCTTTGTGGCGAACAACAGACTTCTCCACGTTGAGGAGTACCCGCAGGGGCTCGCGAAGCTCGGCCGGTTCATCGGCGGAGCCCTTCTGATCGGCCTTCCCGTGGCTGGCCTGGGCTTCCTCCTTCCCGGGCCCGAGTGGCTCCGTTACGGGATCATGGGAGCGGGCTTCATCGCGGGGGCATCGTCCTGGGCCGCCTGGCCCTACTGGTACTTCAAGGCCGGCAGGTTCCTCGGCCACAAACACGCGGCGGGCGTGCCCGGTGGAGCGCCCTCAGCGGCATGAGGTCAGTCGCCCGGGGGTGAGTCGCTAAACCGCGGCTAGGGGTCGCCCCTTGGCGAGGAGTTAAACACAGCCCGGAAGACCGCCGTCGTCTCCTCCGAAAACAGTACGAACTCCACCAGCTCAAGCGGGCTGTCCTCAGCGCCGGAAGCTGAAGCTGACGACGAAAACGACCTCACGGCGTCGAACGCTACCTCCGCGACCTGACCGGCGTCCCAGCCGTAAATTCCTGCGCTGATCGCAGGAAAGGCGACGGACCGGGCACCAAGCCCCGCCGCCACCTTCAGGCTCTGACGGAAGCACGACGCGAGCAGCGCCGGATCGGTTTGACCCGCGTGCCGGTTGGGTCCCACTGTATGGATCACCCAGCGTGCGGGGAGCCGGAAGGCGGGCGTAGCCGCGGCGTCACCTACCGGAAGTCCGTCCTGCAGTTGCGTCCGGCGCAGCTCGCGGCAGGCCTCAAGAAGTTCCGTGCCCGCGGCCCTATGGATGGCGCCGTCCACTCCCCCTCCACCGAGCAGTGACGAATTGGCGGCGTTGACGATCACGTCAACCCGGCGGGTGGTGATGTCACCGCGCAGAATCTCGATTCGCATGGCGCCAGTCTCACCCCCGAGCGGGGGACGCGGCAAGTGCGGTACCTTTTGCCCATGGACATCATCGCTCCAGAGACATGGGGATCCGCAATTTACCTGTGGATTGTCCCCATTGTGTTGGGCGATGCCATCTTCCCGCCCATCCCCTCCGAGATGGTGGTGATCACCGGCGGGGCGCTCGCAGCCGACGGCCACGCCAACTTCTGGCTCATCCTGTTCCTTGCTGCGTTCGCTTCCTGGCTGGGCGACATGGCAGTGTTCCTGCTGTTTAAACGGCGCATCAGCCACGTTCTGGACCGGTGGTCGTGGGGCCGCCGGGTCCACCGCGGAATCCACGAGGCCATTGCCAAAGCCGGCCGTTCGTCAACCTACGGCGCCATCATCGGCGCTCGGTTTATCCCCGGCGGCAGGCTCGCCACCTCATCCGCGGCGGGCATCGCCAACGTTTCAGTCCGCGGTTTCAGCCTGTGCGCCGGCCTGGGAGCAGTGCTTTGGGCAGTGTGGCAGGTCGGCTTGGGCTACTTCACGGGCTCCACCACCAAGCTTCCCTTTTGGGCCAGCTCACTCATTGGGGTGGGACTGGGCCTGGTCATCGGCGTGGTAGTCGGATTGATCGTTACCCGGCGCCGCGGCAGCCGATCCCCCGTGGACGAACCCTTCGACGCCGACAAGCCCGGCGACGTTCCGCAGCCCGAGTAGGGCTGACTAACTGGTCTAAACCGGCGACCAACGGCCGCGGCTCCGACGCAACACGAAAAGGCTTCCAGTGACAGCTACGCGTTCGACGGCGTCACGCATCATGGCTGCCGACGTCCGGGCTTCGTCGTTCTCGCCCGAGTAATCCCGGTCGCCCACTGTGAAGCGCAGGCTGATCTGGGGTACGCCTCCCACGATGTCGAGCTGGTTCGATTCGACATGGTGGCGGGTTTCCAGTGCTTCCACCGCTGCGGCCATCACCGACTCGGGTGCGTTGCCCGGCTTAAGGCCAGTGATCTTCAACTTGGTCTGGAACGACGGCATCCCACTACCCTAACGCTCTCGCACATCCCACGCCCTTGGACGGATGCCTCTCTCACCGGGTGAGAGAGGCA
This sequence comes from Paenarthrobacter sp. TA1.8, assembly GCF_048595705.1. NCBI lineage: Bacteria > Bacillati > Actinomycetota > Actinomycetes > Micrococcales > Micrococcaceae > Paenarthrobacter > Paenarthrobacter sp. TA1.8. Next base: position 824,716 of record NZ_CP184287.1, on the reverse strand, counting down.
TCCGGGGAATCCCGAGGGATGTGAGAGAAGGTTTGCTAGCCGGTGTTGCGCAGGCCTGCAGCTACACCGTTGACGGTGATGAGCATGGCCCTTTGGAGCCGCTCGTCGATCTCGCCCCCGGACAACTGCTCCTCGCGCACACGGCGGAGCAGCTCTACTTGCAGGTAGCTGATCGGGTCCAGGTACTGATCGCGGATTTCGAGTGAACGCTTCAGCGTCGGCTGGGCATCCAACAACTCAATCTCACCCGTAAGCCGTTCGATTTCGGCCACAGTGAGCTCGTACTCGTCGCGGATCATGTGGAACAACCTGTGCAGTTCCTCCGGGACCAGCGACGAAACGTAATGACCGGCAATTTCCATATCCGTCTTGGCCAAGGTCATTTCCACGTTGGAGATCACAGAGCGGAAGAAGTGCCAGCGGTCCATCATCTCCAGCAGCTGATCGGTGTCGCCGGCTTCGCGGGCGGCTTTCAAGCCGGAGCCCACGCCGAACCAGCCGGGTACGATCTGGCGTGACTGGGTCCAACCGAAAACCCACGGAATTGCCCGCAGGCCACCGAGTCCGGCACCTGAATCCGGACGCTTGGAGGGGCGCGAGCCGATGTTCAATGAACCCAGCTGCTCCACCGGCGTAGAAGCGAGGAAGTAGGCCGGAAGTTGGGGATCGTCAATCAATGTGCGGTAGCGGGCGAACGCTGCATCCGAAATGGTTTCCATGACATTGGCGTACCGCTCACGCTCGTCATCCGAGGTGCGCGGAGTACGGTGCAGGGCCGACCCCTGCATCACTGCAGCCAGGGAAAGTTCCAGGTTTTCGCGGGCGAGCTCTGGCAGGGAGTACTTATCCGAAATGACCTCCCCCTGCTCGGTGAACTTGATCTCGCCTTCAAGTACGCCGTTCGGCTGGGCCATGATGGCGTCATAGGTGGGTCCGCCACCGCGGCCCACAGATCCTCCGCGGCCGTGGAACAGGCGCACGCGGACGCCATGCTTGGCAGCTATGTCACGCAGCTTGCGCTGGGTCTTGTGGATCTCCCACTGGCTGGTCATGACGCCGGATTCCTTATTGGAATCGGAGTAACCCAGCATGATCTCCTGAATGTCTCCGCGGAGACGGACAAGTTCCCTGTAGGACGGGTCGGACAGCAACTGATCCACGATCTCGGCCGAAGCCCGGAGTTCCTCCACCGTTTCCAAAAGCGGAGCGAACCCGATCTTGGCATGGGGCTTGCCGCTGAAGAGATCGATCAGGCCAGCTTCACGCGCAAGAACTGCTGCAGCCAGGACGTCATCGGCACCACGGGTCATGGAGATGATATAGGTCTCCACGACGTCCGGACCGTAGGTGTGCAGGGCCTGGCGGATGCTCCGGAAGACGTCGTACGTGCCGTCCGCAGTGCCTTCAAGCTTGATCGGGTGGCCGGACAGCGGCCGGCGGGAAGCCAACTCGGCCCCAAGGAACATGAAGCGTTCCTCACGCGTCAATTCGCCGTAAGGCTTTTCCGTGCCGAGCCGGTCCACCAACTGCCCCACGGCATCATGGTGGTAATCGGCGTGTTCGCGGATATCCAGTGTTGCCAGGTGCAAGCCAAAGGCAGCGATTGCCCTGCGGACGCGGGCCAGGGCCCCGTCTGCCACCAATGCGGCGGAATGGTTCCGCAGCGAGGCCTCAAGCAGCCCAAACTCCGCAAGCAACTCAGGAGTGGTGGCGTAGTCACGGCCCGGCTCGTGATAGGTGGAAGCTGAAATACGGCGACCGGTGTTGATGAGCTTGGCCTTGATGCAGGTCAGCTTGAGCCTGTAGGGCTCCTGCGCGTTCAGCTCAAGGATGCGCTTGTCCAGTCCGGGGAGGTTCTTGAGATCCTCAGCGATCGAATCCAACAGCTCTTGGTCGGCCCCAAACAGTGCCGTCGAGTTGGAGAGCACTGAGATGAGTTCGTCGATGAGGGCAATGCTGATCCGGACAGCATTTTGGTTCTGCAACTGCAGGATTTCCCTGGTGACAGCAGCAGTGACGTTCGGGTTGCCGTCACGGTCGCCACCAATCCACGAACCAAACTTCAAGGGTGCAGCGGCGGCCGGGAGCGTGACGCCATGCTCAGCAAGGAGTTCTGAAAGGTCGGTCAGCATTTCCGGCATTGCATCGGTCAAGATGCTGTTCAAGTAGTAGATGGCGTTCCGAGCCTCATCTACAGGAGTGGGGCGGACCTGGCGGAGCTCGTCGGTCTGCCACATTTGGTCGATGATCTCGGCGAGTTGCCGGTCCTGGCGGCGCCGCGCGGAAGTCCCCTCCGTGGTTGGCTCAGCAAGGACGTCCGATAGTTTGCGGACCTTATCCAACACTGAGCGACGTGATGCCTCGGTAGGGTGCGCCGTGAAAATGGGCCGGACGTCGAGCTCGTTGATCACATCCTGCAGGACCTGCGGGCCCGCTTGGCCGGCTATCTCAGAGACTGCTTTTGCCAGCCAGCCGTCCTTTTCCTGCCGGGTACGCAGTCCACGAACGCGATGAACCTGCTCGGCCGCGTTGCTGAGGTGGAAGTAGAACGCAAAGGCACGGACCAAGTCGGTCGCTTGGTCCAGCGGCAGGGAGGCGAGCAACTCGCGGACCTGAGCAACGACGTCGTGCGCGCTCCAAGGGCCGGTGGCATCTGCGCCGCCCCGTGCGGCTTCCTTGGACTCCTTGGTCAGCAAGCGGACCTGCTCCACAAGTTGGAGCAGTTCCGGACCGTGTTGTCGGACCAGAGACTCGCCGAGAAGCGTGGATACGCGTCGCACGTCGGCACGCAGTTCGGCTGCGAGATCGGTGTCTTGATGGGCAGTGTGAACCATTGATACTTACCTTCGGGATCTGGTTTGGCCCGTACACTGCGCTGGATACTGTGAGCCGGATTACTAATGTTTCCTACGGGATCTTACCCGCACGGAACTCAACAAAAGAATGTGTCTCAGATTTTGGCGTCGCCTTCCCCAGCCAGAGTCCCGACGTCAGTAGTTGTAGGAGAACTTGTTAGGAGCCAACCCCGGGCCACTCAAGGTGTAGCTCAGTTCGCGGTTTTTCTTATTGCCCTTGGAGTCGGTCAGTACACGGAATTGAAGATCACCCCGTTGCACAGAGCTGCTGGCACAGATAGCAACGCGCCGGCTCTCCAGCGCGCAGGTCCATCCAACCGGCGCTTGAAGGGAACCTTCCACTATCCATGCATCCGCGGCCACCGAAAATACCGCTTTGCCGCTACCCAAGGGGTTTGCACCTGAGACTTGGAAGTCGATTTCCATGGTGATGTTCGCGGCATCCCGGCCTGAGTATTGCCGCACAGAGCCCTGGACATCCGCCGGAGCGGCGGTCCTCGGGCCTGCAGCGAGTGCGGGAGCCGGTGTGGGGGCTGGTGTGGGGGCTGGTGGTGCAACCGGGGAAGGTGTGGCGGAGGGCTCTGCGGGTTTATTCTGTGCGGGCGCCTCCTGTGCGGGCAGCGTGGGTGCTTGCGTCCCTGAAGGTACCTCCACCGTGGTTGGTAGCAATTCCTCCGGGACCGGAGGCAACTCTGCCGGAGCGGAAGATGCAGGGCCTGGTGTGCTGCTTGGCGTCGATGTAGCGGTGGGCGTCGCCGGTTCACTTTCCCATGGTGGACTGCCAGTCTGCAGAGCGCGCTGCTGCGAATACGTCTCCGGAGTCAGGTGATCAACTATTCCTATGGACCCCAACACAAGCCCCACCCCGGCTGCCGCGACGACGGCCAGGACTATCGGTTGAGCGAGCGCTGGTGCGATCAGTGCAGCTTTAGCGGGAAAAACCGCGCCGAAAACGCCCAGCCCCGCGCTTTTTCCCGCCCAGATCGTGATGGGAACACCCGTAACCATGGGAAGGAGCACGGCTCGCATGCTCCCTTGAACGTCCTTCAGTTCCGCGAGGGCGGCCGTACATGTAGAGCAGCCATTCAGGTGATCCCTAACCTTGCGCTCGGTGGCTGCTGATAGTCCACCGCGGATGAAGTTGCCGAGTTTCGAAGCGAACTCGGAACACCTGCCATCGGCCTGCTCGGCGATATGGCACTGCAGGTATTGCCTCCTGAGGCCTTCGCGCGCACGGAGGGCGAGCGCTGAAACAGCATTGGGAGAAAGCCCCAGAATGGGTGCAACGGCTGCAGGTTTCATGCGTTCCACGTCCAAGTACCACAGCACCGCCTGCCACCGTTCCGGCAAGGTGCGGAAGGCTTTGGCCACCGTGCGCGACTCGAAAGCATTGATGGCGGCGTCTGAATCGGCCAAGGCGTGATCCAGAACAGAATCATCACCGCTGGGCAGGACCTTGCCGGCTTTTCGGTTCCGTTGATGGGACAACCTGGTAACTGTGGATAACAGGTAGGCCCGAAAGAATGTATCGGGCCCTCTCCCAGCCACGAGGCCTTGCAGCACAGCTTGAAAGGCCTCGGCCACTACATCCTCGGCATCGCTTGGATTGTCCACGTTGCGTCGGGCAACGGTGGATGCAATGGACACGTGTCGCTCATAGAGACCATCGAACGCGGACATATCTCCGCCCCGGACCAACTCAATAAGACGCCCATCGTCGTCGATTTTTAATTTGCTGCCTGCGTGTGAACTCTGTGCCATCTATGGCATCCCCAAACCGTAAAGAACCCTGCCCATGTATATGGAGTGGGGGGTAGAGGCAAGTCGTGACGCGTTTTTCTACATAGTCTTTATCAAAGCTTGGGGAAAGCACTTCGTCACGAACCGTCTGTTCAGCGCACTATTCGGATATGACCTTGTTCCGGACCAAATCATTCGCCGAATGTGCGTTTTCACGGTATCTATTGCAGCGAAGATGGCAAACGGCCAGTTACAAGATGGGGTGGCGCTTCGGGGCGGATTGGTTCGTGCCTGAGGTCCGGACAATCGTAACGTCGCTCGACACCGGCACAGCGATACCGGCCGGCAGGGCCAAATTACTCGGAGCGGCCCGCGCCACGAATGGCGTGGGCATCAATGAGACCATGAGCGATTTCCGTGCGTTGTTTCTGGCTGCGGAACAGCCCGTCGACATCGACGCCCTTCAATCACTGGCGGAAGGCTGGGCGGAGGTCGCCGAAACAGCCGCCCCCCTCTCATGCACCGATGTCTACACAGGCTTGGTCACCCACGTGCACTTTCAGCGACGGATCCACGAGGTATCCACGTTAGGGCCGGAGTCCACGGGTTCGCATGCCCTGGCGATCATCCGGCTGCCCGGCCCCCGCCATAAGCGCGGACACTGCTGGACACTCCTTGCCCGGCTCGGGGAAGCCGTCAAAGGACAGTTGCACGGAACCGGATCCATGGCCATGTACCAAAATTCTGCTGTCCATATCCTTTTCCCCCTTGGAGAACGCAGCCTGTCCCGGCTACTGGGATGCAAGGCCGTGCTGGAGGCTTTGGGGGACGGGACGCTGAGCCCTGCGCGCATGGTGCTTTACCCGCTGCAACGTCACGAACCTTCCGCTGCCAACACTCACCCTGTGACGGAACACAACACCCAAGGATTCGAAGGACCATCCAGAAAATGAACAATCAGATCCATCTAAAAACCGTGTCGCTGGTGACTGCGCTGCTGGCCGCTGTCATGGCTGTCTTGGGCTTGGGGCTGACCGCCCTTCCGGCCACTGCGGCAAATATTCCGGAAGCGGAGATCACCATCAGCACGGAATCAGTAGTTACCAAGCAATGGGACCAAGTGGATGTGAAATGTGAATGGTCCGTCCCCGACAAATCGCAACCCGGGGACACCTTCAGTCTGCGACTCCCCGCTGAACTGCGCTGGTTTGGCGACACTACCTTTGACCTGAAGAACCCGGCTGGCCGCACAGTTGCCACCGCAGCCGCGAATAGCGCCGGGCTGGTGGTCTTCACCCTGACCGATTTCGTCTCTTCGCATCCCCTGAACGTTGGCGGAAAGTGTTCCTTCACTACCCAGTACGCGCTTGAGCTCACAGGCGGAGGAACAGAGGAGCTGAACTTCGTTGTTGGTGACAGCGTGGTTCGGGTTCCCGTGACCACTGAACCCTGCACAGAGAATTGCACCCCGGGCGTGCCAACGTCTGCCGGAAAGTCGATGTGGTGGGCTGACCCCGCCCAGACGAAACTGGAGTCGATCTTCTACATGCCGCCCATGGCCTTCGAATCCAACGATGTTGTGGTGACGGACATCCCTGCGGCCGGCATGGAAATCGATTGCAGCCAAGTTACACCCCGCGTGGGCAAGATAGTGAGCGCCGCCGGCAACATTGTTGAGCCATTCGATGATGAGCAATATCCGGCAACCATCGAGTGCACCCCGCAGTCGCTGACAGTAAGTTGGCAAGGGCTTCCGGAAGGCGAGCACGTGGAGCTCTTCGTGGTTACAACGGTGACCGACTCTTCCTTGGATGTCTACGAGAACAACGGAACAGTGAACGTCTCGGGCGAACAGCACCCCGTTGGCGCCGAGACGCGTCGAAGCGTCGCGAGCGGAACGGGCGACGGAACGGTCGATACGACCCCAACACCGAGCCCGAGCCCGAGCACACCTTCGGCAACTCCGGAACCGAGCCCGAGCACCAGCACACCTTCGGCAACTCCGGAACCGAGCGCGAGCACAGCACCCGCGACGCCCACTCCGAGCCCGAGCACAACTCCGAGCATCAGCACACCCCCCGCAACTCCGGAGCCGAGCCCGAGCATCACCCATCCCATTGTCGTGATTCCCGAGGAACCTGCGGAACCCACCGAGGCGGATAGCCCTGAGCAGCTGGCCAACACCGGCGCCCAGGGGCAGTGGTTCATCTTCATTGCTGCGGCGCTTCTGGCCGCGGGATCCCTGTTTGCCTTTGCAGGTGCCCGGAAGTACGGACAGCGGTCGCACTAAGAATCCGACCGCAATAGCCAACACGGCGACGATGGGTTGGGCACGTCGTGAGCTGCCCATCGTTTCCGTCCATCAATCCCGGCTCGCGCTGGCATGAATCAGGGCCAGCGCGAGCCGATCCAAGGTAATAGCTTCGGTTCAGGTCTTATGGATTCGGGGAATGCCCCAGCCCGGCGCATAGTTGAGGCAAGTGCAACCGCCACGAACTGACGCAAACCCGCCGAGGAGAACCATGAGCTCGCCCACCACCGCAACCGACGCCCAACTCGCCCGTTGGGAGCGGTTCCGTGCAGGTCGAAATGCAGCTCTTGCCACCGAACACGGCTGGCTGACGCTCACATCTTTCCAATGGCTTGAGGCCGAACCTTCCGAGGTCGAACTCGTCCATGGCCTGTGGTCCACCGACGGCACCACAGCTTTCCTGACGGCGAGCGCTGCGGATGGGCTCACGCTCGTGGAGACGGGACAGAGCGTCGACGGGACCATCTCGGCCACACTTCAGGACGAAGAGTCGCTCATGTGGGTGCAGTTTGGAGGCAAGGACGGCAAGCAAGTAGTTGTGGAACTCGCCATGCGCGCCGACAAGTACGCTGTTCGCACCCGCGACAACAACTCCCCCGTATTGACTGGGTTCAAAGGTGTCCCCACCTACGAATACAACCCAGCATGGGTTATCGAGGGCCGGTTTGAATCCTACGATGAGCCAAAGGACGTGCCCATCGGCACGGCGAACCCCTTGGTGGACGGTGTCCACCGGTCAGTGGGCGAAGTGGCGTTCCGGGTACCGGGTGTTCCCCACGAAATCCGGTTGCACGCTGAGGAGGAGAAGCTGGGCGCGCTCAACGTAACCTTCCACGATGAAACCAACGGAGAGACCACGGACGAATGGCGCAAGGTGTTCATCCCCCGGCCCCGGCCCGACGGGTCCGTGGTGATCGACTTCAACCGCGCCATCAACTACCCGAGTGCATTCACTCCGTACGGCACCTGCCCAATGCCTGTCCGGGGCAATTCAATCGATGTTCGGGTGGAAGCCGGAGAGAAGCTTCCGCAGGACTAGCTCCCGGACAGCCGGTGGTCTAGGCGATGGCGGAAACCCCTGTGACTGCACGGCCAACGATCAGCGAGTTGATTTCGTAGGAGCCCTCGTACGTGTAGATGGCTTCGGCGTCGGCGAAGATCTTCGCGATGCGGTAATCGGTAACGATTCCGTTCCCGCCCAGGATTGACCTGCCCAACGCCACGGTTTCCCGCATCCTTGCGCTGCAGTAGGCCTTGGCAAGCGCCACCTGCGCCATCTCTGCGCCTCCGTGCCGCACTCCTTGCGCATCGGTGAAGATGTCCTCCTGCAGTTGCGCTATTCGGACCATCATCCCCATACTGGCCACCGCGTTTCCCAGCATGTCCACAAGGTGTTGCTGAATGAGCTGGAATTTGGCCAGCGGCTTACCGAACTGCATGCGTTCGACGGCGTACTGCCGGGCGACGTCGAAGGCTGCCAGTTGCTGGCCAACGGCCTGCCAGGCCACCATGATGCGGGAGCCACGGAGCAGGTGGTTGGTGTCCACGAAGCTGCTGATGCCGGCGAAGCGATCTGCCTCAGCTACCTCCACGTCCACAAACACGATGTCGGCGTTCTGCACGGTCCGCAGGGCAATCTTGTTCTCGATGCGGCTCCGCGTGATGCCCGGCAAGGATGCGTCAACGATGAAGGCACGCACGGCGCCGTCTGTTTCGTCCTTGGCCCACACCAACATGTAGTCGCAGAACGTCCCGTTCCCAATCCAGCGTTTGGCGCCGTTAATCATCCAGTAATCGCCGCCGTCGGAATCTGCCCGCTCAACACGGCGGGCAGTGGTCTCCATGCCGCCGGCGACGTCGGAGCCGTGATCCGGTTCGGTAAGCGCGAAGGCGCCGGTAGTGCGGAGGTTGGAGGCGTCGTCGAGGTAGCGGTCCTGCTGGACGTCGCTGCCAAAGTCGTACAGCGACTCCACGAAGAGGTCGTGATGAACCATGAAGAACGTCGCGATCGAGGTGTCGACGCGTGTCATCTCGGCTATGACCAGGCCGGCGAAAAGGTGGGTATATCCGCGCTGGGCGGGCGCGCTGAGCCGGAGGGCCGCGAGCTTAGGGAGGATGTGTTCGGGGAACTCTGCTTTCTCCCACCACTGCCCGGCGTATGGTGCGATCTCGGAGGCAAGGAAAGCCCGGAGTTCGTTGAGTTTCCGTTGCTCCTGGACGCTGAGCAGGGATTCGAAGTCGAAGAAGTCAGCCGTGGGAAGGTCCGCTACGGACGACGGGCCTGGCCCGCCCGAACCGGGCACAACCGTTCCAGGTAAGGACCCCGGAATGCCGTTGTAATCGCCCATTATTTGAGTCCCATACGGATGGCGCCATCGAGTCGGATGGTCTCCCCGTTGAGCATGGCGTTTTCCACGATGTGGGCCGCCAGGTTTGCGTACTCCGAGGCACGGCCCAGGCGTGCGGGATGCGGGACCTGCTGTCCAAGTGAGTCCTGGGCCGCTTGGGGAAGTCCGGCCATCATGGGCGTTTCAAAGATGCCAGGGGCGATGGTTGCTACGCGAATCAGTGAACGCGCGAACTCCCGCGCCAAGGGGAGCGTCATGGCTGCTACAGCACCTTTGGATGCGGCGTAGGCTGGCTGGCCGATCTGGCCTTCAAAGGCGGCCACGGAGGCAGTGTTGATGATGACGCCCCGTTCGGGCCCACCCAGTTCCGTGGAGACGGGTTCGGTTTCCACCATGGCAGCAGCGGCCAAGCGGGTCACGTTGAAGGTGCCCACAAGGTTGATCTGAATGACCTTGTTGAAGTTCTCCAGGGGCAGTACGCCTTCGCGGCCAAGGACTTTCCCTGGCGTTGCGATGCCTGCGCAATTGACGACGATCCGGAGCGGTCCCAAAGCTACGGCGGCATCGACGGCGGCCTGGACTTGGGATTCGTTGGTGACGTCTGCGGGAGCAAAGACAGCATGTGGACCCGGCTCCCCCTCACCCGAACGTGTCGCATTAAGCTCGGCCGCATATGCGTCACCAGCCGATTGCGGCAGATCCACCAGGACCACCGAGGCTCCAGCGTCGAACAAGCGCTTCGCGGTAGCGGCCCCCAGCCCTGATGCCCCGCCGGTTACCAGCGCGACCGTGCCCTTGATGTCCATTCATCCTCCTTGATGCAGACCCAAATCCGTTAATGCATGTTAACTGGAATTGTGGGGAAGCGCACACTGCCCTCCTTGAAAGGCGAATTCCCCGGCCCGGCTAGGCTAATTGCATGTCCAGTCAGATCGATCCAGCCGGGAAGCCTGCCCCCTCCACAGACGCCACCGAGTGGTCGGCGCGTGCCAACCAGGCTGCCCGATCAGTGACCCGAAGCTTCGGCAGGCGGCTACTGTTCCTTCCAGGTACGCACATAGGGGCAGTGAGCCTGCCCAGCCGCACCATCAACAGTCTCTCCGGCCCTTGGCACTACTGGTGGCAGGCGCATTACGTCGACTGCCTGGTGGACGCCGGCCGCCGTGAACTCGCGAGCAAAACAAAGTTCGACGGCGACTCCCGCCCGAGCGCGGGTCGGCTCGCTTCGCGGCTGGTCACCACAATCCGGTTGCGGAATCTGCTGCGCTTCGTCAACGACTACTACGACGACATGGCGTGGCTGGCACTCGCCACGCTGCGTCTGGAGAAGCTGGCGGAGGAGACCAGGAAACCTGGTCGGCGGCGCAACGCGTATGTCCGCAAGAGCCTGACGTTCCAGTTCGATTCGGCGTCAACAGACGATTTTGGTGGCGGCACCTTCTGGAGTACCAAACGGGACTTCAAGAACACGCCTGCCACCGCCCCGGTGGCCCTGTACTACGCCCGGACCGACCACGCAGAGCGCGCACAGAAGTTGGTGGACTGGCTCAACAGCAAGCTCCTCCACCCGGACCGTGGCGTGTATCGGGACGGGCTTCGGATGAGTCAGGGCAAGGTGGTGGTGGATGAGGCCATTTACACCTACAACCAGGGCCCGGTCCTGGGTGCCTTGCTGGAACTGGGCGGTGATGACAACCTGCGCAGGGCCGCCCTGCTTGTGGACGCCGTGAAACGCGAGCTGACACTGCCCGGCACGCAGGTCATCCGCGGTGACGGGACGGGCGATGGTGGCCTTTTCACCGGCATCCTGCTGCGCTATATGGCTTTGGCAGCCCGGGATGCCAGGCTCCCGGCCACAACCAGGGAAACGGCCAGGTCCTTGGTTCGCAGCACAGCCGAAGCGTTCTGGGCCGGGCGCCGCGAGGACCCGAACCAGGCCAAGGGCCGCAGGGGAACTCCAGCCATCGTGTTCTCTTTCGACCCCCAGCGACCGGCGAGCGAAACATATCCGGTGGGGGCCGCCGTCGAGCTTTCCACTCAGCTTCAAGCTTGGATGGCGTTGGAAGCTGCCGCCACGCTCTAGCTGTCGCTGGAAAGGGGACGCTTCCTTTGCGGGTATGGGGCCTCATGGCGGGCAAGCATCTCCACGAAACCGGCGATCTTGCGAGCGCGGGTGTCTGCCCGTTTAACCCCGTTGGTGCGGTGAATGAGGGCGAAGCGGTTCTGCGAGGTCAGGCAATCGAACATCGCCTGGGCCTCCGGGACTGCGGCGATGGCTGCCGCGAGGTCATCCGGAACCACGGAATCGGCTGGCCCGGCGTAGGCGGCTTCCCAGCGTCCGTCAGCTTTTGCGGCCTCGACGGCAGCTCGTCCGGCATCGGTCATTTTGCCCTCGGATTCCAGTCGCGCAATGTGCCCCACATTCCGCGCTGACCAGATGCTCCTGCGGCCGCGGGGCGTCATTCGCTGGAAGTAGCTTTCGGCGTCGCGGCTCTTCGCTTGGCCGTCAATCCAGCCGAAGCACAGGGCCTCGTCCAGGGCGGCGTCGTAGTCCAACTCAGTGATGCTGCCGCCCTTCTTGTGCAGGATCAGCCACACGCCGGGACTCTCAGCGGCATGCTCCGAAAGCCAGGAGCGCCAGGCGGCGCCGTCTGCGACAAGAAGTTCCTCAAGTTCAATGGGCATGGGTTCATTCTCCTGTGAAACGCACCGTGCCCGGCAGGGCCACGCGGCATAGGCTGGGAGCGGACGCCCGAACCGCGAGGACCCAGCCCAGGAGGACCAATGTTGCGAGCCCGCCCCATCCACTACACATCGCACTTTGAGCAGTGGGCCACGCTGCTGCAGGCACTGGGTTTGGTGAAGACGGTGGACGACGGCGACTGGCAGGAGTTCGACGCCGGTTCGGGTCGCGTCGCGTTGGGTCGCCTGGAACACGGCCACCCCCTTGATGCCTACACCATCTTCAGCGTGGAGGTGGGAAACCTGGAGGAATTCGCACGCCGCACCGAGGAAGACGGCACCCAGGCAGAACTCCACGAAGCCTCCTACGGGCCCACGGCGCGTATCTCGGCCGACGACGGTTTCGAGTTTTTTGCTTTCCCCGCGTCACGGGCAGCGGATGGCAGCTGGGCCACGTCAAGCGATGCAGACCCAGCACTCACGGTGGTAGCAACGTGGGTCAGCCCCTTGGTGGCATTCTCCGCAAATGTTCTCCGCAACATCGGCGCCCGGCAGCGCACAGAAGACGACGAATCGGCCACGTTCACCACCAAGAACGGCGGAATCCTCCAGATTATTCACGGCGCGGACGCCACCAACGGGGACCTCGCGTTTGAGTACGACGGCGAGTTGGAACCACTGCTTGAGCGCCTCAAGGCTGCGGACATCGAGGCCAGGATCACCGAAGACGTCCTGTACGTCGCCAACCCGGATGCTGTGAGCGGCGCGGCACCGGCGTCGATTGTGGTGGAGAAGTCACCAGTCACGGCCGCGTAATACAGCCGAGAGCGTAACGCCGCAGCCACGGCGCCGCTGCCAAGGAAGTTCGGCTGGGGATGCGGTAGAACTTAACCATGAGCGTACGTACACCCGACCCGTATCCAGGCTGGCTTTCAGATGAAGACCTCTTCGAAGCCCGCGGCCGCCTCCCCATGGTCTACGTGGAGGCCGTTCCGGTCAGGTTGGATCCGCTCGGTTATGTGAACGAAGTGGGCACCCTCCTTCAGGGCGACGCCGACGGAAATATGGTCCGCTACCTCGTCTCCGGCCGCGTTCTCTACCGCGAAACCATCCGTGCAGCGCTCCTGCGGCACATGGAAAAGGACCTCGGCCCTTTGGCTTTCCCGCAGTTGCCCATCAGCCCTGTTCCCTTCACGGTGGCCGAATATTTCCCGGCTCCGTCGCAGACAGGCTTCACGGATGACCGCCAGCACGCCGTTTCGCTGGCTTACATCATTCCTGTGACCGGCGAATGTGAACCCCGCCAGGACGCTTTGGAGCTCACGTGGATGACGCCGCAAGAGGTGCTCAGCGACAACGTCCAGCAGGAATTCGACGGCGGCCGCGGGAACCTCGTCCGGCAGGCCCTGGCTTTCTCGGGCATCGTTCTCTAGCGGGTCCCGGCCCCTTCACCAGCTGGTCTTTGTAGACTGGACGGCGGACCCCACGAGAACCAAAGGACTTCCGATGACTCACAGCCCAGCCACACAGCAATACAAGGAAAAGCAGGCTGGGGACCTGCGGCCCGGCGATTTTGTGTTCCCGCCCGGTGACGGGCCGGCCGAGGAAATTGCCACTGTTGAGGTGGAAAACGACGATTACGGCGTGGCCGCGTTGCTGCTGGTGACAATGGTCGACGGCGGCACGTTACGGATCGCTGTAGGGTCCAGTGTTCCTGTGGGTGACGGAGTTCCGGTTGACTCCGACGGCTCGGTCTCCAGCGCCGTGGACGAAAGCACCCCTGACTCCAGCACCTCGGACTCGAGCACCCCGGCAGGAGGCGACGCCGATGCTCCCGCGGGACCCGCCGTCGTCGTTCCTCCGCGCCCGGAAACGCCGCCGACGTACACTGGCCCCAGCGCCGAGGAGCTGGCACTCATCCCTGAACCGGACGGCACACCCGAAGCCGTGGTCCGCGCCGCCGCCGCCAACCATAAGGGCAAGAACGGTGTGCAGGTCCTGGCGGATCGGCTCGCGAAAGGCATTAATACCAAGTCGGGAAGTTGCCTACGGGACCTCAGCAATCTCGCCTTCGATCTCTGCATTGTGCTGCGCGATCCGGACCACGCTTTGGCAGTCGCCGACCTGCTGAATGTGCTGCCCTTTGACGGCAACCTGGACCGCTGGGCATCGATCGAACGTGCCCTGGCGCTATCCAGTTTCATTTGCCGCGAGGCCGGACAAACCGAACGTGCCGCGGTTTACGAGAAACTGCTGCGCGCGCCCGAGTCCCAGGAAGAAGATCCCTTCAAGGCCCGGATCAATGCCCGCGTCCGGCAGCGCTCGCTGAATGAACCCAATCTGTACGACAAGGAAATCTTCCGTGCAATCGACAACGGGAACCACGAAGCCGAGCGTGAATGGCGGTTCCTCCGGCTCGAGGCGCTGATGTTCCTGCGCGCCCACGGTGGATCGAAGACCATCGACGAGGACGAGCTGGCCCGGCGTATCGGCAATGAACTTGAGTCGGTGCGCGCCTAGCATTCCCTGTACCGCTTATTAGGGAGTATCAAGACCTGTTATGTGGGCGCCAACGGCGGTAGATTCGGGGCCATGACGAACAATCTGAGCGTTGTGATTAATGCCGACGCGCAGCAGGTTTGGACAATGCTGCGTGAACCGTCGTTGGTGGCTCAATGGCACGGCTGGGAAGCCGACGATCTTGCCGACGAAATCAAACAGATCTACTTCAACACCGATGTTGTGGAGGGGCCCGATCACACGAGCCTGACCGTCAACGGCGGTGATGTCTTTGAACTCCACCCCGTCTCCGGTGGTACGGAAGTGCGGGTCACCAGGGCCGCCCTCGATCACAACTCGGAATGGGCCGAGTGGGATGAGGACATCACTCAGGGTTGGCTCACGTTCCTGCATCAGCTGCGGTTCGCGCTGGAACGGCACCCCCACGGACACCGGCGGACCCATTTCATCTCCCTGCCGGGTAAAGGCGGGCCGGCGATTGAGAAGCTGGGGCTCGGGGATTTGCCGCCTGTTGGGGAGGAATACTCGCTCATGCTTGCCACGGGTGAGAAGATCTCCGGCAAGGTCTGGTTCAAGAGCCGGCACCAGGTGGGCCTCACCGTCCACAGCTACGCCGAGCACGGGGACGGGCTGCTGATCGTCGCTGAGCAACTGCCGATTCCGGAGAAAAGGCCCGACGGCGGTTCCATGGTGATTGCCTCCACCTACGATTTGGGGGCCCACACCTTGGCGGACATCCGGTCCTCGTGGGACAAGTGGAAGGCTGAGAGCTACGGTTCGTAGGGGTTTTTCGGCAGGTTACCCGCGGTAAAGCTGGCACACTTGGTAGCGTGCCAGCTTCCCTTCCTGCTTCTGCGTCTTTGTCCGATCCTTCTGCTGTTCCGGCTTCCACTCCGCCTGCGCTCCCCGGGTTGCCAGGGCTGACTGCCCGGCAATCCGAGTTCTCCTTCTCGGTGGGTAAGCGCCTCACGGAAACGTGCCCGCCGTCGGACGCTCAGGTAGACGCCAACGGCGGCGCTTTCCTAGGCCGAACCGGAACCATCACCACACCGCACGGGACCATCCAGACGCCCGCGTTCATCGCCGTCGGGACCAAGGCAACCGTGAAGGCGGTGCTGCCGGAGTCCATCGCCGAGCTCGGTGCGCAGGCTGTGCTTGCCAACGCCTACCATCTGTACCTACAGCCGGGGCCGGAGATTCTCGACGCCGCTGGCGGGCTTGGCGCGTTCATGAACTGGGCGGGGCCGACGTTCACCGACTCCGGCGGGTTCCAGGTGATGAGCCTGGGCTCGGGGTTCAAGAAGGTCATCGATATGAAGAATGTGGACAGCTCCGGTCCGGATGACGCAGTAGCGCCCGGCAAGGAGCGGCTGGCGCACATTGACGACGACGGTGTCTGGTTCAAATCGCACCTGAACGGAGACCGGCACCGCTTCTCCCCCGAGATCTCCATGCAGGTCCAGCACCAGATCGGCGCAGACATCATGTTCGCCTTCGACGAACTCACAACGCTGCAGAACTCGCGTGCGTACCAGGAGGAATCGCTGGAACGGACGCGGCTCTGGGCTTTGCGCTGCCTGGAAGAACATGCTGCGTTGACGTCTTCCCGTGCTGATAAGCCCTACCAAGCGCTTTTTGGCGTAATCCAGGGCGCCCAATACGAGGACCTCCGACGCAAGGCATGCCAGGATTTGGGTGCCATGCCCTTTGACGGGTACGGGATCGGCGGTGCTCTGGAGAAGGAAAACCTGGGCACGATTGTGCGCTGGTGCAACGAGGAACTGCCCGAAAACAAGCCGCGGCACCTGTTGGGCATCTCCGAACCGGACGACATCTTTACGGCCATCGAGAACGGCGCCGACACGTTCGACTGTGTCTCCCCCACACGTGTTGCCCGAAACTCGGCGTTCTACACCCCGTACGGCCGGTTCAACCTGTCCGGGGCCAAGTACAAAACCGATTTCGGGCCACTGCAGGACGGCTGCGACTGCTACACCTGCGTGAACTATTCACGGGCCTACATCCACCACCTGTTCAAGGCCAAGGAAATGCTCTCGGCAACCCTGATCTCCATCCATAACGAGCGCTTCGTGGTGAAAATGGTGGACGACGCGCGCCTGGCTATCGAATCCGGGGACTTCTTCGAGTTCAAGGCGGAGACCCTGGGTCGGTACTACTCGTAGGCGTCGAGATCGCCGGAAGCATGCGTGAGCGTGCGGAAACTTCCGGCGAACTCACACGTTTCCGGCGATCTCGGCCCGAGACTAGGCTGCGGCTACCCCGTAGCTGGGCTCGCGCTTCTTGATCCAACCAACCACCAGCACGGTGACGGGGACGAACAAGAACTCCACGGCCGTCTTGTAGACGAAGCCAACCAGGACGTAGTTCAGGAACGAGCCGAAGTCCGTGATGCCGATGACCGACGCCGCGATGCTGCAGAAGATCAGGGTGTCCACGAATTCGCCCACCACGGACGAGCCCATCAGGCGCGCCCACAGGGACTTCTCGCCCGTGCGCGCCTTCATCTTCACCAGGATCCACGAGTTGATGGTCTGCCCGGCCAGGAAAGCGAGCAGTGAACCGAGGACGATCAGCGGAACCGGGCCCAGAGCACCTTCGATGGCTGCTTGCTTTGCGGTGCCGTACTCGTCGCTGAAGCCGGGAAGCACGATGATGATCCAGTAGCAGAGCGATGCGAACACCGAGAGCGCGAACGAAGTGATGATGGCTTTGCGCGCCACCTTGAAACCGTAGACCTCGCTCATCACGTCGCCCAGGATGTAGGCGATCGGGAAGAGGAAGAACCCGCCGTCAGTGATAATCGGCCCGATCACCACGCCCTTGGAAGCGCCGATGTTGGACAGGATCAGCACCACAGCCATGATGGCCAGCATGATGCCGAAATACGGGGAACCGATGGAAGCGAAGCGCGGAGCGGGCTTGCTCAAAGTACTGGAGCCTGAGGGCGAGGGCATGGGTCATCCATTTCGTAGTGGTTCGCGCAGGCTCCCTGGTGAGGGAACCCCGCTGTATTAGCACTGTGGGTTGGTGGGGCATCCGGCCCGGCACCGATTCCATTCTCCCACTCCTTCATCCCCAACGCTCGCTCACCTCCCACGTGCTTGAATCAAACGCTCGCTCACCTCCCACGTGCTTGACCCCAACGCTCGCTCACCTCCCATGTGCTTGAATCAAACGCTCGCTCACAGACCCACTTTTGAACACGTTCAGAAACCATGGCATACTCATTCTTGAACACGTTCAAAAATGAGCTTGAGGAGCGGCACCATGGCAGCAAAGAGTGAGCAGACCCGCCAGCTGGTGGCCGACGTCGCGCTAAAGATGTTCCGTGAAATCGGCTTCGAAAAGACCACCATGCGCGCCATCGCCCAGGAGGCCGGAGTCTCGGTCGGCAACGCCTACTACTACTTCGCCTCAAAGGACGAACTCGTCCAGGAGCTCTACATCCAAGTGCAGGACGAACACGCCGTGGCGGCAGCGCAGGCACTCGAAGGCATCCAGGATCTCGCCGGGCGCCTCAAAGCAGTTCTGCACACAGGAGTGGACGTCATGTCTCCGTACCACCAGTTCGGTTCCGACTTCATTGCGACCGCGATCCGGCCGTCGTCGCCCGTCAACCCGTTCGGCGAGGCGTCCACCGCCGCCCGCGAGGCTTCCCTCGCGATCTTTCGGTCCGCCGTCGAAGGTTCCTCCCCCGCCGTCGCGAAAAAGTTGCGCGGCGATCTGCCCGAACTGCTGTGGCTGGCGTACATGGGCGTCGCGCTGTTCTGGGTTTACGACCGGTCCGAGGGCCAACGCCGCACGCGGAAATTAATCGACGGCGCAGCCCCGCTGGTGGCCCGAGGCTTGTCACTCGCGAAAATTCCCGGTGTCAGCAAGGTCTTCGACGACGTCCTGGGGCTCGTGCGAAGCGTCAAGGAAGACTCGTGATGCGGAGGACGGTGGCGATTGCCGGCGCCAGCGGCTTCATTGGAAGCTACTTCCGGCGTCGGTTTGTTGCTGAAGGATGGGTGGTGCGGACGGTCGGGCGGGACACTTCGGCTGACGCTCAATGGCACGACGACGGCGCCATCACCAAAGCGCTTGACGGCGCCGAATTGCTGGTGAACCTCGCCGGACGCTCCGTGAATTGCCGATACGACGAGCGGCACCGCCGCGAGATTCTGGACTCCCGGGTGTTGACGACACGGGCGTTGGGCTGTGCGGTTGCCGCTTGCGCCGAACGGCCGAGAACTTGGATCAACTCGAGCACCGGCACCATTTACCGACACGCGGATGACGAACCCCAGTCTGAGGCGTCTGGCGAGCTGGGCAGCGGATTCTCCGTGGACGTTGCCCGCGCCTGGGAGGACGAGTTGGCGGCAGCTTCAGTTCCGGACACACGAAAAGTGCCGCTGCGGATTGCAATTGTCCTGGGTGCGGGTGGTGTCATGAGCCCGCTCCGGAACCTTGCTCGGCTGGGACTGGGCGGGTACATGGGCCATGGCACGCAAAAGTTCAGTTGGATCCATGTGGAGGACTTGTTTAGGACAGTGTTGTTCGTGCACGAGCACACTGAGCTGACCGGACCGGTGAACGCGGCAACACCCTATCCTGTGGACAACCGCGAGCTGATGTCACTTGTCCGGCAAAGCATGGGTGTCCCGTTCGGCATCCCAACACCCGCGTGGCTGCTCGAAGCCGGCGCCATCCTGATCCGTACTCAAACAGAGCTTGTGCTGAAGAGCCGATGGGTGGAGCCCCGGAAACTGCTCGACGCCGGGTTCGCGTTTGAGCACCCAACCCTGGCCGGTGCCCTCAACGCGATCACCGCCGGTCAAACCGAACGCTCGCTCACATAAACCACCCCTTCAGCCGAACGCTCGCTCACATGATCACCCCTTCAGCCGAACGCTCGCTCACATCACTCGGAGGTAGTCATGAGCCAGAACCCTTGGTCAATCGATGAAGAGTACGCGCCGGCAACAAGGAGCCCATCCACCGGATGGCGCTACGGACCGAAGGATCGGGTGGTGCTGGGAGGCAAGGGACTGACTCTGGGCATCGCCGTGGCGCACCTGACGTTCTGTGTGTTGCTGTCCAGCCAGAGTCCCGAGTGGGCCGTTGTCTTTTTCATCTACAGCCTGCTCCCCGTCTGGGCAGTTGGTGCCGCGGTAGGTTCCATCCTCGGACTCGCCCTGCGACGCGTTCGGAATCAGTGGCTTCACGTGGCCGCATTCTTCGCTGCGGGATTGCTCATGTGTGTGCCTTTCGGCGCATTTTCGTCCACGGCTTCACTTCTGTTTTCGTCGTCGATTGCCGTCGCAGCGGGAGTTGGCCGCCTTGCCATCTGGAAACTGGTGCGCATCAACCGTGCCGGTGAACCTATATAGCGCGGAACATCCCGCTCATAGTCGGCGTATGCCTCGCCAAATCGCTGTCGGAGCACGGATTCTTCCCACAACGCGCCCAGATGTTCCACCAGCATTCCAGCAGGCATAGTCACCACGGGCCAGGCAGAACCCCTGGAGACCGCCACCCCTGCGTGAATCATCCACCACCCGAGATACATCGGATGGCGGCTCGCAGCATAGGGGCCGGTGGTCACTAAGCCCTCGGGATGGCCCAGCTGAAAGCTTCCCGCCGTTTCACGCCGGCGCTCCCAAACCGCCCAACCGGTGATTCCTGCGCCGGCCAGCACCAACACAGCGCCGGCCGCTTTTTGTCCGACGCTGCGCTCAGGGACGGAAACGGGATGCAAGCGGTTGAGGACTGCATCCAGCACCAGACCCGCAACTTGTCCCGGCGGCAGCGGAACATTGGCTGCCTCCTGTTTCACTGCGCGCGCCACACGCAGAAATGCGCCCATGCCAAGAAGATAACCCCGGCGCTTCAGGAAAGCCACAGCGGAAGCTGCGGCCGGGAATCCAAGGCAAGCGACCGCCGTCGGACCTCAACACGGGCCAGCCGAAACCTAAGGAAGTGTTAGGAAATCCCCCGCGAGCTAGGGCTGTGCCGTGCATCACCCATAGTTTGGAACATGTCCTCTTCACCTTGGAGGGCCTTTCTTAGTCGACGAAGAGCCATGCGCAAGGACGCCATGAGCACCAGCTTCATGGACAGAACGAACTCATGCAAGACACGGCTGCCGTATCAGGCGCCGTCCAGGAAGGTTCATTGATGAGCACCCAACAAGCTGAAACTCTGAGCGAAGCCGCCCAGACACGCAAGGCCGTGAGCAACATCCTCAAGGGCTCCGCGGGCAACCTCGTGGAGTGGTTCGACCTCTACGTCTACACGGTTTTCGCGGCGTATTTCCAGTCGCACTTTTTCAACTCCTCGGACGACCTGCAGGCAGGGCTTGAGGCGATGGCCGTCTTCTCGACGTCGTTCCTCATGCGCCCGATCGGCAGCTGGTTCTTCGGCCGCTACGCCGACCGCAAGGGCCGCAAGGCTGCGCTGACACTCAGCGTGACCATGATGTCTGCCGGGTCCTTCGCCATCGCCATTTTGCCGACGCAGGATGTCATCGGCCTCTGGGCCCTGATTCTGCTGGTGTTCATCCGCATGGTCCAGGGTTTCTCAGTGGGCGGCGAGTACGGTACCAGCGCCACCTACATGTCCGAGGCTGCAACGGCCAAGCGCCGCGGCTTCTTCTCCAGTTTCCAATACGTCACACTGATCGGCGGCCAGATGCTGGCCCTCCTGGTGCTGGTGATCCTGCAGAACACCATGAGCAAGGAGGACCTGACGGAGTGGGGATGGCGCATTCCGTTCGCCATCGGAGGCGTGGCTGCGCTGGTCGTTCTCTGGCTCCGCCGTTCCATGGAAGAAACCCTCTCTTCCGATCAGCTCCGCGCCGCGCACGTCAAGGTTGCGGGCGAAGCACAGCCCGGCACCATGAAGCTGCTGTTCACCAAGCACTGGAAGCCACTTCTCATCTGCATCGGCATCACCCTCGGCGGCACCGTGGCGTTCTACACGTACACCAACTTCATCCTGAAGTTCATGAACGATACGTCCGGCATCGCCAAGACCGATACCTCCGTGATCAACTTCTGGGCGCTGTTCATCTTCATGTTGCTGCAGCCCGTGTACGGCATGCTCTCGGACAAGATCGGCCGCAAGCCGTTGTTGATCTGGTTCGGCGTCACTGGCGTACTGTTCACGTGGCCGCTGCTCTCCACATTGGCTGGAACCAAGGATCCGTTCGTGGCGTTCCTCCTGATGTTCGGTGGCCTGCTGATGGTGGGCGGCTACACGTCCATCAACGCGCTGGTGAAGGCTGAACTGTTCCCGGCATCCATCCGCGCGCTCGGCGTTGGACTCGGTTATGCGATTGCCAACTCGCTGTTCGGCGGGACGGTTCCGCTGATCGGTGCGGCCCTGCAGAAGTCGGGCCAGGTGGACATGTTCTTCACCTATGTCACGGCTGCGATCTTCATCTCCCTGCTGGTGTACATCTTCGCGCTAAAGAACAAGAAGCCGACGCACTTGGACGCGGAGCAGGGCAACGCCTTCGCGGCAAAGGGCACTGCGAAGGACGACGACGACAAGAAGGACCTCGTCAACGCCTGACCTGGCTGCCTTGTGAGGCCCGCTTTGCGCCCTTTGGATA
Source organism: Paenarthrobacter sp. TA1.8 (assembly GCF_048595705.1). Classification (NCBI taxonomy): domain Bacteria; kingdom Bacillati; phylum Actinomycetota; class Actinomycetes; order Micrococcales; family Micrococcaceae; genus Paenarthrobacter; species Paenarthrobacter sp. TA1.8. The sequence goes on along the minus strand of NZ_CP184287.1, from coordinate 802,642 downwards.
CTCCGAAGAGCGCAGAGCGGGCCTCACAACGTTAAGCTCTAGTAGCGAACCAAAACCCGCGAACCAAAACCCGCGAACAAGCCCATGAACCAAACCCGCGAACCCAGCCCAGCAAGCCAAAGGACCCTGACCGTGCACGTGCTCATCGTCGAGGATGACGACGCCATGGCGTCGGCCTTGAGTGCAGCCGTCGCCTCCGCCGGCCATAAGCACACCCGGGTATCCCGCGGCGAGGACGCACTCCTGGCCCACCGGCAACACGAAGTGATCCTACTGGACCTCGGCCTCCCGGACCTGGATGGCTTGGACGTCCTGCGCAAACTGCGCCAAGTCACACAGATCCCCATCTTGATCCTGACCGCACGCGACGACGAACGGAGTGTGGTGCTGGGCCTCCGATCCGGAGCCGATGACTACCTGGTCAAGCCCGTGAAGCTCGTGGAATTGCTCGCCAGAATCGAAGCTGTCACCCGGCGCACCAGCCGTTCCGGCCAGGAAACTCCGCATGCCATCGTCCTCGGGGATTTGGAAGTAGACCTCGATCGCCGGGTGGCCTCGGTGGGCACAAGACAACTCGCCCTAACCGCAACCGAATTCGACCTCCTCAGCCTGCTGGTCAGGAACGCAGGGTCGGTGGTGACCCGGGAGCAGATCCTGGACGCACTCTGGGGCGATGCATTCCTGGCACACTCCCGGTCCTTGGACGTGCACCTCACAGGCCTCAGGTCCAAGCTCCAACTTCCCGGGTTCATCATCAACGTCCGAGGCGTCGGCTACCGCGTAGAGCAACCGTGAAAGTCCGCGTCCTCGGCATCCTCAGCCTGCTGGTTGTTGTCATTGTAGTGACGGTATCCAGCGTGATCCTGACATCGGCCAGCAGGGAGCTCACCCAGGAGCTGCAGATCAACCGCGTCGCAGCCCTCAACCGCTTTGCGCAACTGGCCAGCGACGCCGCTGAGGACAACAACACAACCCAACTGCAGCGCGAGATAGACCGCTATTCGGAGCTTTATGGTGAAGGAATCCTGATCCGGCTCCAACAGAAGACCCTTCGCTCCGGGGGCCTCAGCGAGGACCAACCAGAGGTCAGCGAAGCGCTGAACCGGGCGAGCCTCAATCTCAGCGACACTACGCTGAACCCCATCCGGGCGTTCGGCACAGGCAACGACTTCATCTCCAGGTCCTTCGGCACGGCCAGCCAGGTACTCGGCGAAGTGGTTGTTGAAGTCAACCTGGACGCAGCCCGGCAGAAGCTACGGGAGCGGTGGCTCGTCGTCGGGCTTGCCGCGGTGGCGCTGGGCATGCTGCTGCTCGTGGCGGCGTCGCGGATCACGGCCTGGGTTTTGCGCCCGGTCCACCGGCTGAGCAAGGCAGTCCACGAGCTCGCGGCCACGGGCAAAACCAGCCAACTTCCCGAAGCCGGTCCGCCTGAGTTGCGTGAGTTGAGCCGCTCCTTCACGGCCATGGCCGACACCGTGACCCGCAGCATGGAGTCGCAGCGCCGGCTCATCGCCGATACTTCGCATCAACTCCGGAACCCTGTTGGGGCGCTGCGGCTTCGGATCGATCTGCTGCAGCTCGCCTTGAACTCGGAGCCTGAGAAGGACGCGGCCGCCGGCGTTGTGGCCGAACTTGAGCGGGTGGAAGAAATGCTCGACGGCGTGCTGAAGCTGGCAACCGCTGAACACCGCGCCTCTGAAGGCTCTGCCCGAGTGGAGCCTTCAGAGCACAAGCGCCTGGCCGTCATCGACCCCTTCCCCGTCCTGCAAGGTGAAGTGGAGAGGGCGACGCCGGCCGCTCGCCTTGCCGCGTCGGAGCTGACGTTAGAGGGCCCAGCGTCGGAAAACCAGATCGTTTGTGACCCGGATGAACTCGCGCACATGGTGGGTGAACTCCTCGCCAATGCCCTCAAATACGCTCCGGGGGCACGCATCACGGTGGCGAGCCGGCAGACGCAGGGAGGCACCGCCGTCGAGGTTTCCGACGACGGTCCCGGCCTCCCGGCCGATCAACTCGCCGCGTCCACCACCAGATTCTGGCGGGCACCACAGCACAGCAGGATCCCCGGCAATGGGCTGGGTATGACCATTGTGGAACGGCTCGCTGAAGCGAACGGCGCGAAGCTGGTCCTGGAAGCGAATGAGCCACACGGGCTGACTGCCCGGCTGGAATTTGCGCGGCCGAGGTACGGTTCGCATGCCTGAGTTACCTACGATCTCCCGGCGAAGCGCCCTATTAGCAGTTGCCGTGCTCGGCTTGGGCGGCGGCCTGCTCGCATCAACTGCGGCCTGCACACCGGAGGAACGGCCACCGGAACTGACCGTTGCCGGCGGCGAATCCGGCGGCTTCTACTTAGAGTTTGCCGCCCTCCTCGCGGACCTGCTGCAGCGGGAAAGGGTGACTGAAAAGGCAATCGCGCTGACCACCGGCGGAAGTCTGGAGAACATCCAGCGGGTCTTATCCGGCGAGGCCACGCTCGCCGTCGCACTGGCCGACGCCGCCGCGCAGGCCACAGCCCTTGGCAAGGACGACGGGCAGTTGGTAGCGCTGGGAAAGGTGTACCAAAACTACGTCCACTGCATTGTGCGCGAGGACAGCGGCATCCGAACCTTCGCCGACCTCGCCGGGAAGACCGCAGGCGTGGGCGAAGTGGGCTCGGGCACTACCCTGACGGCCGGCCGAATCATTGCTGCCGCAGGACTCTCGGGCGCGACGGCAGGGCCGGGCAGGGCCGTGAGCCAGGTCAACCTTGGGTTGAACCAAGCGCTGGCGTCACTGCGAGACGGTTCGATTGACGTGATGATCCAGTCCGGAGGTGTCCCTACTGCGCCCATCGCTGCCGCGGCACAGTCCCTTGGCGTGCGGCTCCTCGACCTCTCCGAGCTCGTGCCGGCAACACGGGCTCAGTCGGAATTCTTCTACGACCGCGTCCTCATTCCCGCAAACAGCTACGGAAACGCGCCTGCCGTGTGGACCGTGGGAGTGGCCAACCTGCTTCTGTGCCGCAGGGATCTGGCGGATCATGTTGTTCGGCAGATCGTGGAGTTGCTGGTGGGGCAGGCTCAGGATCTGGTGCCGAAGTCCAGCACTGGCGTTCAATTCCTCAGCCCGGAAACTCTGATCAACACAGCTGGCCTGCCCCTGCATCCGGCTGCAGAGGCGACTTACCGGGCGCTGCACGGTTAAGCCTGCGCGGTTAGCCGGGCGGCGCGAAAATCGGCGTGTGACGGAGCGAATGGCAAAATGGAACACATGACTTCAGCCGTTGCCCCTGCCATTGCCCTGACCATTGCCGGCTCCGAAGCGACCGGTGGCGCCGGCGCGCAGGCCGACCTCAAGACCTTCCAGGAACTCGGAGTGTTCGGCATCGCGAACCTCACGTGCATCGTTTCCTTCAACCCGCAGGACAACTGGAACCACCGCTTTGTGCCCGTGGACCAGCAAGTCATTGCAGACCAGTTGGAAGCCACGACGGCGGCATATGGTGCCGCTTCCGGCGCACCTTCCGTGCTGGATACCGTGAAGATCGGCATGCTCGGAAGCCCGGCGACCATCAGCACCGTGGAAAACGCACTGACCGACGGCTCCTTCAGGCACGTAGTGCTGGACCCGGTGCTGATCTGCAAGGGACAGGAACCTGGCCACGCCCTGGACACCGACCAGGCCTTGAAGGCGCAGATCCTGCCGTTGGCTACGTTCGTCACTCCCAACCACTTCGAGGCCGAGTCGTTGTCCGGACTCACCATCACCGATGAAGAGTCGCTCAAGGCCGCCGCCATTCGCATCCATGAGATCAGCGGCGCAGCAGTCCTTGCCAAGGGTGGGGTTCGGCTGGAAGGCCCGGACGCCGTCGACGTTTACTACGACGGCGAGACGCTGGAGGTCCTGCGCGCGCCCAAAGTTGGCGAAGTAGCTGTATCCGGTGCCGGCTGCTCGCTTGCTGCCGCAGTGACTGCCGAGCTGGCCAAGGGTGCGGCGCCGCTGGAAGCTGCCCGAACGGCGAAGGCTTTCGTGACCGCCGGCATCAAGAACCGAGTGTCCTCGGGTGCTCCGTTTGACGCCCTGTGGCAGGGCGGGGCCAGTTAGCGCGAGACCTTGCCCATGAGCGAGGCGATCGGGCGCAGGAACAGGGGCCGGGCCAGGAACCAAGCGGCCGCCGTGAAGACAATGGATGCTGCGAAGATCCCGAAGCCCCACCAGCTGCTGTTGTCGTCGTTGGAGGCGTACATGTGGTTGAGGTTCCGCAGGGCACCGGTTGCCAACACCAGGGTCACGTGGACGATCACGAAGGCCACGAAGTAGATCATCACCGGGAAGTGGATCTTACGGGCCAGCTCGATCGGGTAGAACTTGTTGATTGCAGCCTTCTTGGGCCACGCCCCGGACATCCGGATGCCCGTGATGATGGCCAGCGGCGCGGCAATGAAGACCGTGATGAAGTAGGTGAGGAGCTGGAGGCTGTTGTAGTTGTTCCAGCCGTTTTCAACGGGCCAGTTCAGTGATGCGTACTGCAGCCCGGCCGAGATGGCATTCGGGAAGACGTCCCAGCTGGTGGGAACGATCCTCAGCCACTGACCGGTAGCGAAAAGCAGCACGATGAAAATGATGCCGTTCAGGACCCAGAGCGCATCCAGAGTCAGGTGGAACCATAGGTCCAGGCTGATCTTGGTGGGGGGATTCTTGGTCTTGATGAAACCCTTGTTGTTCCGGGTCCAGTTGGCAGCCGGGCGGGTGGTGGTGCGCACCTGCCAGCCCGACCGGATGATCAGGACAATAAAGAACATATTGAGGAAGTGCTGCCAGCCAAGCCAGGCCGGGAACCCTGTGGGGGCGCCTTCAGGAATGGCCGAGTGCCCCGGGTAGTCGGTGAGGAACTGCTGCACGGGCTGGAGGGTCCGGAGCCATTGCGCAACGAGCACCAGAATCAGTGCCACCACCAAAGCTCCTGCGGTGACGACGACGGGTTTGAACCACCTGTTCGACGTGATCCCGGACGACTTGCTTGAAACGGACATCAGGCCGCGTTCCTCTCTGGCTTGTTTGGCTGCGACCAGTTGGCGCTATATAGCGATTCAACCAGTTGCAGCCCGACGGTGAAAACGGCACCCGGGTTTCGGGGCGTTCGACGTCAAAAATCGCAGCATTCGGATACACGCCGCAACATGCATTTCTAGAACAGACTTCCAGAATTATTTCCTGTTCCCTGTGGGCCAGTCAAGGCTTGGTGTTGGCTATGTGGATTCTCTCCAGAGTAAGATTCCAAAAAATGGCCGGGCAACACTCCGGTCTTTCTTCTGCCTGCGAGAGGAGCGCGAGCGTGGTTCGCAAAACATCCGATGCAGCCACCACTGCCGGTTCCTGGCAGTGGACCCGCACTGCGGCAACACAGCGCAATCTCCTGGACGCGGCTGCCAGCGTTTTCGTGGAGCACGGCTTTACCGACGCGAGCATCTCGGACATCGTGGCGCGGGCAGGATCCAGCGTGGGCAGCCTCTATCACCACTTTGGCGGGAAAACTGAGCTCTTCCTCGCCCTATGGGACGACTACCAAAACGAACACGAGCGCTTGGTCGCCGCGTCCGTGGCGAAGGCGCGCAAGGCTGGTGAGAACGATCCCCTTGCGCTGTTCAACGTGGGCAGCCGCAGCTACTTCGACTACACCTGGAAGCACCGGCACTTGGAGCGGGTGTTCATTGAGGGCGACACTCCCCCGGGTTTCGAGGTACTCCGGCGGGAACGTGGGCGCGAATGGGTGCGGCAAAATTCCGTGCTCTTGGGCGCCAGCGACGACACCCTTGGCAGGCTCACCGTTGCCGTGATCACGGACATCATCACCGTCGCCGGGCAGGAAGTGGCCTTCAGTCACACTAAGCGCGAGGCCGACGAGGTTGTCGAAGCCGCCGCAGTGCTGGTGGGCCGCTTGATCCGCTAGCTTCGCGGGTCCGCCACCCATCCCATGAACAGGGGCATTCCGGTCTCGAAGTGAACGATCTGGTAGTGGAAGGGGTGGTCGAGGACGATCTCCCGCTCCGGAACCACGGCACTGGAGGCCTCCGCATTCATCTGGGTCACCGCGGAGGCAATGGTCCCCTTTTCGGCAACGGTGATGTTGGCTGCCTGAGCCGCCTGCGTCAGTTTCATGCCCTGCTGGATCGCGTCGAAATCTTTGTCCGTGGCCAGCATCTGGTTGAGTCCGAGCGCTTTGAAGACTTTCCTCAGCTCAAACGTGGTTTTATGGTCCCACTTGGGAAGGCTGATCTGGACCATGTCCTGTTGGGCGGCGCCCAATCCTTTAGCCACGTCGGTCAGCACTGCCGCAGAAGCGGCGGCCTGACCCGCCGCACCTGACGCAGCAGCGGAACCCGGCGCATCGCCGTCGTGCAGTACCAGCCGCATGACAAAACCCTCGGCGTAAGGCAGATCCACGGCCTGCCACGCGGGCCCTTCGGCGTACGCCATGGTGAGCGAAGAGTGCATCATTGGCACGTTGATGATTTCCCCGCTGCCCTTGGTGAAGGGGCCGTCCGACGTGTCGTCCGCGTCGAAGGGCGTTTGCCAGGCGGCGGCGAAGTAAAGGGCATTGAGCAGGCTGAAGGTGTTGTCAGGATCGTATTGTGCGGGTGCTTCCTTGATCCGGCCGCCGGTGTTCCTGCTGACCCACTGGTCGATTGCTGGTTTGGTCACGGCCTCGTCCCGAAAGTTCACCGGGTAGACGCCTGTGCCGAAATGTTTGGCGAGTGTGGTGAGAAAGGCCTCGCCGGTGGGCACACCTTTGTCAACGAACAGCCCGTTGGCGGCGTGCATGACCGGCTTACGCGGCGGGTTCTCTTCATCCACTGAGCCGGGGTCGCCGTCGAACTTTTCAAGGGAGGCGAGCAGTGCGTTCATCGTTTCGTCGCGCCCCTCTCCGGGGAAACCCAGAACTGAGTCCATCTCCGCAGCAGTGGCCCCGGATGCCCCGGCCCGAAGCATGCTCAACGCAATCAGCAAGCTGGCGGGCGACGACACGACGTTGCCGTTATCCGAGTCGCCGCCATCGGCGAGTAGCGTGGCGCCGAGCTTGCGCGCCGACGCATTGAACGCGGCAAGCTGCGCCGAGTAGTCCGTCGTCTGGACTGAAACGCGAGTCACGCCGTCGGCGGTTTGGAGCCCGACGTCGGTTGGTTGCGGCGCGCAGGCACTGATAGTCGCGGAACCGCTCACCAGCGCTGCTGCCGCGAGCAGCGCTGTGACTCTGCCGGTTCGTTTCATGGCGCATCCCCCTGTTTGGCGTTGTTCTCACATGGTGCTCCGATTGAAGATGGAATTCACCCGAAGTGAGAGAGGGATCGCCAAATGTTGCCGGAACGTGAGCGAGCGTCACGCTCAAGCCCGAGGAACGTGAGCGAGCGTCACGCTCAAGCCCGAGGAACGTGAGCGAGCGTCACGCTCAAGCCCGAGGAACGTGAGCGAGCGTCAGGCTCAAGCCCGAGGAACGTGAGCGAGCGTCAGGCTCAAGCCCGAGGGAAGTGATAGAGCGTCAGCGTTCGGAGTGCGCCGCCAGGAACGAGTACACCTCGGTCTCGTCCACGCCGGGGAAGGCGCCGGGAGGCATGGCGGCGAGCAGGTGCGAATGCGCCCGGGCGGACGGCCAGGCGTTGCCGGCCCACTCGTTCGCCAATGACGCCGGCGGACGCTTGCAGCAGGTGGGATCCGGGCAGTTGGACGTGGCACGCGCCGTGGTCTCCCGGCCGCGGAACCACTTCACGTGTTGGTACGGCACTCCGATACTCAAAGAGAACTCACCGGCAGCTGACCGCTCAGTGCGGGCCGTGCACCAGTAAGTGCCTGAGGGCGTGTCCGTGTATTGGCTGTAAGCGCTGAACTTGTCCGGCACGTCAAACACCGCACGCGACGTCCACGCTTTGCACGACGGCTGCCCTTCAATCGCTCCGGTGTGATCTTGCGGGAAGGTCACACCGTCGTTCTCGTATGCCTTGTAGATGATGCCGGACTGATGTGTCTTCTGGAAGTGCGTGGTGATACCCAGGTGCTTGGTGGCCAGGTTGGTGAAGCGGTGTGCGGCAGTTTCGTAGGATACCGCGAAGGCATCCCGGATGTCTTCCACGGCAATTTCCTTGGCGGCCTTAGCTTTTTGTAGGAACTCCACCGTTGCCTGCTCCGGAAGCAGCAAAGCGGCCGCGAAGTAGTTGGTGGCCACTCGCTGCGCCAGGAAATCCCCATAATTCCGGGGAGTTTCATGCCCAAGGACATAGTGTCCAAGCGCCTGCAGGAGCACTGAACGAGGGTCATGATCCTGGCGTTGGTTCTGCGTCAGATAAATTCTGCGGTTCTTCAAATCGGTCACGGACCGCGTGGAATGGGGAAGATCACCCACGTGGTGCAGGGTGAAACCGAGGTTCTCGGCGATGTCCGCGATGACGTGCTGACTCAGCGGACCGGTGGTGTAACCCACCCCCTTGAGGACCTTTTGCGCCTCGGCCTCGTACTCGGGGAAATAGTTGCCGCGCTCGCGCATCATGGCACGCAACTCGCCGTTCGCGCGGCGGGCTTCTTCCGGCGTCGCCACTTGCTCGTTAAGTTTGCGTTCGAGCTCCTGAAGCAGCCCCACCTGCGACTCCAGTACATCCAGCGGAAGCCGCGAGCTGATGCGGATTTTGGGCAGGTTGAGGGACTCATACAGGGGTCCCCGCTGGTACCGTTCGAGCTCAATTTCCAAGGCCGCACGGCGGCTCGGCGGCTCGGCTCCGAGCAGCTGATCGATGGTCACGTTAAGTGAGGCAGCGAGCTGCTGAAGGAGCCCCAACTTGGGTTCGCGTTTGCCGTTTTCTATAAGGCTCAGCTGGCTCGGTGCGGTCCCGACGGCGGCACTCAAGTCGTCAAGGGTCAGCCCGGCCTGCTTGCGCAGATGGCGCACGCGGCGGCCAAGGCTGATGACGTCCAGTTCAGGGGACGCAGCGGACAACGACGGCGATGCGACTTCGCGATTCCAGCTCACAGGCGACATTTCTTGAGAATACGCGAAGAAGTGCATTTCTTTCCATAGTTTTCCTCTAGTAACCCTCTTGGAAGTGCAGAAAAGTAGGTCTTACGAAAAAGAAATACAGACCCCGGGCAAGCCGGCCGATGCAGCAAAGGCGCAGCGGAGGCCGGCCCCGGCACCACATAGGAGATCAAAGATGACCGCTTCATTTGAACCAGCAGAGTCGTCCGCTCAGGACACAGCAGGCGAGCAGGCCGCAGCGCTGGAACTTGAATGGTCCGCCAACCCGCGTTGGGAAGGCGTCACCCGCGATTACTCGGCTACTGATGTCGTCCGCCTCCGCGGTCGCGTCTCCGAAGAGCACACCCTGGCCCGCCGCGGCTCGGAGAAGCTGTGGAAGCAGCTCACCGAGGAAGCTCCCACGGGCGGTTACACCAACGCCCTCGGTGCCCTGACCGGCAACCAGGCCGTGCAGCAGGTCAAGGCAGGCCTCCGCGCAATCTACCTCTCCGGCTGGCAGGTAGCCGCAGACGCCAACCTTTCCGGCCAGACCTACCCGGACCAGTCCCTGTACCCGGCCAACTCGGTCCCCCAGGTTGTCCGCCGCATCAACAACGCCCTGCTCCGCGCTGACCAGATCGAATATGCCGAGGGAGTCAAGACTGTTGAGGACTGGTTGGTTCCGATCGTCGCTGACGCCGAGGCCGGCTTCGGTGGCCCGCTCAACGCCTACGAACTCATGAAGTCCATGATCACCGCAGGCGCGTCGGGCGTTCACTGGGAAGACCAGCTCGCTTCCGAAAAGAAGTGCGGACACCTCGGCGGCAAGGTCCTGATTCCCACCCAGCAACACATCCGGACCTTGAACGCAGCCCGCCTGGCAGCCGACGTCGCCGGCACCCCCACCGTGGTCATCGCCCGCACCGACGCCGAAGCCGCAACGCTGATCACCTCCGATGTTGACGAGCGCGACCAGGAATTCATCACTGGCGAGCGCACTGCGGAGGGCTTCTACAAGGTCCGCAACGGGATCGAACCCTGCATCGCCCGCGCCAAGGCCTACGCGCCGTACTCCGACCTCATCTGGATGGAGACCGGCACCCCGGACCTGGAACTGGCCCGCAAGTTCGCCGAATCGGTCAAGGCCGAGTTCCCGGACCAGATGCTCTCCTACAACTGCTCCCCGTCCTTCAACTGGCGCAAGCACCTGGACGACACCACCATCGCCAAGTTCCAGCGCGAACTTGGTGCCATGGGCTTCACGTTCCAGTTCATCACCCTGGCCGGCTTCCACGCCCTGAACTACTCGATGTTCGACCTCGCCCACGGCTACGCCCGTGAAGGCATGAGTGCCTACGTCGAGCTTCAGGAAAAGGAATTCGCCTCCGAGTCCCGCGGCTACACCGCCACCAAGCACCAGCGCGAAGTCGGCACCGGCTACTTCGACGACATCGCAACCGCGCTCAACCCGAACGCATCCACCCTCGCACTGGTCGGATCGACCGAAGAGGGCCAGTTCCACTAACCACTTCCGACGGCGGGACTCACCTCCGGCCTGCGGACCGGCACCGCTCTGCCTGCTATTCCCCGCGTCCCGGTTTCGACCTCGCTGAGCGAGGACGGACCGGGACGCAGGGCCCCTTTTACGCAGGCTCCCGCGGCGCCGGCTCCTTGACCTTGCGCGCCCCTCAGGCGAGTGCCGCCGTCGAACCTTTCTTAGGAGTATTAGAATGAACAGCTTCACTGACAACTTCACTATTAATGGCATCACCATCACCGCACAGCCCATCTGCCGGCAGAACGAGGTTTTGACTCCGGACGCCTTGGAGTTCATCGGCAAGTTGCACAAGGCTACTGCTGATCGTCGTCAGGAGCTGATGCAGGCACGGCACGCCCGCCGTGGGCAGATCGCCGCCGGCCAGGACCCGCGGTTCCGCCCGGAAACTGAGGGCATCCGCAATGATCCGACGTGGCGAGTGGCTCCCCCGGCACCTGGTTTGGAGGATCGCCGCGTGGAGATCACGGGCCCGGTGGATAAGAAGATGACCATCAACGCCCTGAACTCGGGTGCGAAGGTCTGGCTCGCTGACATGGAGGACTCCTCCACGCCGACGTGGCGCAACGTCATCCAAGGCCAGCTGAACCTGACCGATGCTTTGGAGCGCCGGATCGATTTCACCTCCCCCGAGGGCAAGGAATACAAGCTCAAAGCTGCCGAGGACCTGCCCACCATCGTGGTCCGTCCCCGTGGCTGGCACCTGCCGGAGAAGCACATGCTGATCGACGGCAAGCCGATCGCCGGCGGCATCGTGGACTTTGGTTTGTTCTTCTTCCACAACGCCCGCCGCCTGCTCGCCCAGGGCAAGGGACCATACTTCTACCTGCCGAAGATCGAGAACCACCTCGAAGCCCGCCTGTGGAACGACATCTTCGTCCTGGCCCAGGATCTGCTCGGCATCCCGCAGGGCACCATCCGCGCCACGGTGCTGATTGAAACCATCACGGCCGCGTTCGAGATGGAGGAGATCCTGTACGAACTGCGCGACCACGCCTCGGGTTTGAACGCCGGGCGTTGGGACTACATCTTCTCGCTGATCAAGAACTTCCGTACCCGCGGACCGCGTTTCGTGCTCCCGGACCGCGGCCAGGTGACCATGACCCAGCCGTTCATGCGTGCTTACACGGAGCAGTTGGTCCGGGCTTGCCACCGTCGCGGTGCCATGGCGATCGGTGGCATGGCTGCCGCTGTTCCCAACCGCAAGGACGAAGCAGCAAACCAGGCTTCGTTCGAGAAGGTCCGGGCGGACAAGACCCGTGAAGCCAACGATGGTTTCGACGGCTCCTGGGTGGCCCACCCAGACCTGGTGCCTGTTTGCCGGGAAGTCTTTGACTCAGTTCTCGGCGACCGCCCCAACCAGGTGGACCGCTCCCGCGAGGACGTAACCCCCGATGACCGGGCACTGATCGACATCGCCAGCACCGAGGGCACCATTACCGAGGGCGGCGTTCGCCTGAACATCGAGGTGGGCATCCGCTACATCGAGTCCTGGCTGCGCGGCAACGGAGCTGTGGCCATCCACAACCTCATGGAAGACGCCGCCACTGCCGAGATCTCCCGGTCCCAGCTCTGGCAGTGGATCCACTCCCACGCCATCACCGACAACGGCGACATCATCACCCGCGAATGGGTGGAAGATATGCTGGACGAGGAATACGCCCGCCTGGAACGCTTCGATGGAGACCGCTTCGCTGACGCCCGCGCCATTTTCGAAGAAGTCACCCTGGCCGAGGAATTCCCCACCTTCCTGACCATCCCTGCGTACGCCCGTTTCCTCACCGAGGCCCGTGAAGAGGCTACGGAAGAGGAACTCGTCGCCGCCTAGATCTACTGGGTAGCGACACCATCAAGCCCCGACGCTGGGCTGCCTGCACTTTTCGCAACAAGTGACCCCGACCGTCGGGGAGGCAGCCCAGCAACGGGGCTTACCTGTGCGCGTCACTCCGCTTCGCTGCCTTGCTGCGCAGCATGCCGTGCGCACGGCACGTTCAGCAGGGAACCCCCGAAACGGGCAGGGCCGGATCGGGGCCAGTGCTGGATCGCGGGCAGGGTTGACCACGGGCAGGGCCGGGCCGGCTCAAGCCCAGCTAGCGCTGCCGGGCCACCCAGCGCACGGACAACGTGGTGCACACGCAGAACGCGAGCACCGAGCCAAGGATCACAAACAGCGGCACCGTCCACCCCCCGGTAACACTGTGCACGAACCCGATGGCAGTGGGAGCCAACGCAGCGAAGCAGTAGCCAACGCCTTGCACCACGGCGGACATCTTTCCGGCGGCGGCCTGCGATTGTGCGAACTTGATGATGGCAATGAAGATCACTGTGATGCCTCCACCCTGTGCAACACCGCCCAGCGAGGACCACATCCACCACCACGAAGGCGCCAGCAGCAGACCCACGGGAACGGTAAGCCACAGCGCGCTCAAGGTGACCGCGACCGCCGTCGTACTGGCGAAACGGGCCAGAAGCGGTACGCCCAGGCCGCCCACAATGGCGAAGATCTGGAAGAGCGATGAGCCTGCACCGGCGTCGGCGGTGCCCATGGCGAGTTCATCGGACAGGAAGCTCGGCAGCCAGGCGGTAACTCCGTAGTACGAGAACGCCTGGCCGGCGAAGCCAAGTGTGAGACCGACCGTCAGCCACCGAACACCCGCAACACGACCGGACAAGGAAGCAGGAGGAGCAGGAACCGCCGTCGGAACAAAGGCCTTTCGAGCACCAACAGTGGGCACCCAGAACAGGATGGCCGCCAAGGCCAACAACGCACTCGCAGCCAAGGCAAGCCGCCACCCCACCAGCTCTGCAAGGGGCGCCGTAGCCACGGAAGTGAGGAACGAGCCGACGTTCAGCGCAGCGGTGTAGACGCCCATGGCCGTTGCCTGGCGCCGGGGCGCGAAGTCGCGCCGGATGATGAGCGGCACTGCGATGTTGCCGATAGTGATGGCCACACCAATGATGACGGTGCCCACCATCACCGAAACGCCACCGCCGCTGGAACGGACCACTACGCCGGCCAGCACACCAAGAAGCGTGAGCATCACGGCGACTTCTGCCCCAAGACGGCGGCCCGCCAATGAGGCCAGGGGCGAAGCCAGGGAGAAACAGAGCACGGGGATGCCGGTCAGCAGTCCAAGCTCAACCGGTGAAAAACCGAGGTCCTGCTGAAGGGAATCCACCACGGGCGCCACGGCCACGAAAGGGCCCCGCATGTTGAGGGCGATCAGCCCGATGCAGGCAAGGATCAGCCAGCCACGGGGAACTTTGGCGAGGAATTGGCTCATTGGACGCACGAAGAAGCAAGGAAATTAGACATCAGTTTCATTGCTATCACGGCGCTACCCGGCAACCGGCATCCGGAAACGCTCATCCCGCAGCTTGGAGCGTGGCCTCAATCACTGATGGAGACAGGACGTGCTGGGTGACCATGTGGCTGGCGCCCAGGATCGCGGCGCGCTGCCCGGCCATGGAAATGCCGATGCGCAGGTGCGTGGTGGCCAGGGGCAGGGAGCGCCGGTAGACCACTTCGCGGATTCCGGCCACCAGATGCTCGCCGGCCTCCCCTACGCTGCCGCCGATGATAATGATGGACGGGTTGAGCAGGTTGACCACGGTGGCCAGCACATCGCCGACGTCACGCCCGGCCTGCCGAAGTGCCTGAATTGCCTGCAGGTTGCCCTCACCAACAAGCCGCAGGACGTCCGCGCCGTTGGTAGCTTCCAGCCCCTGTGACTGTAGCTGGCGCGCGACGGCGGGACCTGAAGCAAGCGCCTCGAGGCACCCGTGATTGCCGCAACGGCAGAGGACGTCGTCGCCGCGCGGGACACGGACGTGGCCGAGATCGCCGGCGGTGCCATTGGCGCCGCGCTGCAATTGGCCGCTGCTGATGATGCCGGCGCCGATGCCAGTGGCTACTTTGACGAACAGGAAGTTCTCGTGGTCCGGCCAATACGCCGTGCGTTCGCCGAGGGCCATGATGTTGACGTCGTTATCAACCAGAACGGGAACCGGCAGGGAGCGCTGAACGTACGTGACGACGTCGAATCCGTCCCAGCCAGGCATGATGGGCGGCTTCACCGGGCGACCCGAATCGTGTTCAACGGGGCCGGGTAGCCCGATACCCATGCCGGCCAGGTCGCCAAGTCCGCGGCCCGCCTCGGCCAGGAGTTCACGGCCCGCAGTTACTACGCGGCCCAGGACGACGTCCGGACCATCGGCGACTTCCTGCCGCAATCGTCGCTCCGCCAAGACGTTGCCGCCGAGGTCGGTGACGGCAACAATCACGTGGGTAGCTCCGACGTCGACGGCAAGGACCACCCGCGCTGCCGGATTGAAAGCAAAGCGCGACGGCGGCCTGCCGCCGGTGGAGGTCGCTTCACCGGCGGGCCCGACGAGCCCCGAGTTGATGAGCGCGTCAATGCGTGAGGCCACCGTTGACCGGGCCAACCCGGTGGTTTCGGCGAGCTCAGCACGGGTGCGGGCCTTTCCGTCGCGGAGAAGTTGGAAGAGGTTCCCGGCGCGTGAAAGATTGCCGACCTCTGGCGCGGAGGTGTATCCGGCGTCAGTTCCGGCAGCTGTTGTCATCCATTTAGTGAAGCATGATTGCTTATGCATGTCATCCAGCGGAAGTTAATCTGAAAAATCCCGACTTTTGCTAGACGCTCGGCAAAAGTCCCTCTAGGCTGAAATGAGTCCAGAAGCCCCTCCCCAGAAAAGGAATCCAATGTCTTATTCGATCCAGCTGTATACCTTGCGGGACGCTCTTCAGGAGGACCTGCCGGGCACCATAAGGAAGGTTGCAGAGATCGGCTTTACGCAGGTGGAGCCGTACAACTTCGTGGCCACGGCCAAGGAACTGGGTGCGGCGTTGAAGGAGAACGGCCTGACCGCTCCGTCCGGGCATGCCCCGTTGTTGTCCCAGGACCAGGACGAGATCTTCGCCGCGGCCAAGGAACTGGGCATCACCACGGTGATCGATCCCTTCCTTCCCGCGGAGCACTGGCAGACCGCCGAGGACATCCAGGCCACGGCCGCCAAGCTCAACGCAGCCGCGAAGAAGGGCGCCGAATACGGCATCCGTGTGGGGTACCACAACCATGCCTGGGAGCTGGAGTCCACCATCGAAGGCAAGACCGCACTGGAATACCTCGAGGGTTTGCTGGACCCGGAACTGGTCTTGGAAGTAGACACCTATTGGGTTGCCGCCGGCGGCCAGGACCCCGTGGAACTTCTGGCCCGCCTCGGTGACCGTGTGAAACTCATCCACATCAAGGACGGACCAGGCAACACTGACACCAAAGCACAACAGCCCGCCGGCCAAGGCACCATCCCGGTCCTGGACGTCATCGCCGCAGCCAAGTCCTTGGAAGTTGGCGTGGTTGAATTCGACGACTACTCCGGTGACATCTTCGAAGGCATCACCCAGAGCCTGGCTTACCTGACCGCCGCGGCCAGCGCCAACGCAGCAAGCGCAGAAGGAGTGCAGGCATGAGCTTCACCCCATCCACCCGCAAAGGCCCCGTGGGCGTCGCCGTCATCGGTGCCGGCAACATCAGCAAGCAATACCTGGACAACCTCACGGTCTTTCCCGACCTGAAGGTCCTGGTCGTCGCGGACCTCTTCGTTGAAACCGCGGAAGCTCGGGCCAAGGAATACGGGATCCCGGAGTTCGGTGCCCCGGAGCTGGCACTGAACCATCCCGACGTCGAACTCATCATCAACCTCACCATCCCGGCAGCGCACGTCGAAGTCGCCACCGCGGCAGTCAACGCCGGGAAGCACGTCTGGACCGAGAAGCCTTTCTCCCTGGACCGCGAATCCGGGCTCGGCCTGCTCAAGGCAGCCGACGCCGCGGGTATCCGCCTTGGCACGGCCCCGGACACTTTCCTCGGAGCGGGCCTGCAGACCGCCCGCCGGATCATCGAACGCGGCGACATCGGCACCCCACTGACCGGCATGACCACCTTCCAAACCCCCGGCCCCGAATCCTGGCACCCCAACCCGGCGTTCCTGTTCCAGCACGGAGCCGGTCCGCTGTTCGACATGGGCCCCTACTACCTCACCGCTTTGATCCAGACTTTCGGCTCGGTCCGTAAGGTGGCCGCCGTCGGCTCCTCCGCGAAGGCCACCCGCATCATCGGTTCCGGACCCAAGGCCGGTGAGGAATTCGCCGTCGAGGTCCCCACCCACGTCTCCGCGATGGCACAGTTCGAAGGCGGCCAGTCCTCCCACAGCGTCTTCAGCTTCGAATCCCCGCGCCAGCGCATGGGATTCGTGGAGATCACCGGGTCCGAAGCCACCCTGTCCCTCCCGGACCCGAACTACTTCGACGGCGACCTGAAGCTGTGGCGGCCCGGTGCCGACGAACCCGAAATCATCTCCGCCACCGGACCCGCGAACGGCCGCGCCATGGGAGCCTTGGACATGGCCCGCGCCATCCGAACCGGCGCCCCGCACCGAGCCACCGGTGAACTCGCCTACCACGTCCTGGACACCATGGTCTCCATCACCGAATCCGTCGAGTCCGGCACCTTCGTGGACGTCACCAGCAACGCCCCCGTCTCCGCTGCCCTCCCCGAAGACTGGGCACCCGAAACAGCAACCCTTTAAGAACGGGCGACGAACATCATGACTATCCCTACCCCCTCCCCGCTGGGCGTTGCGGTCATCGGCTACGCCTTCATGGGCAAGGCACACTCAAACGCGTGGCGGAACGTAGCCAGCTTCTTCGACGTTCCGGCCTTCGAGCAGAAAGTGCTCGTCGGCCGGGACGCCACCCAGGTGGCCGAAGCTGCTGCCAAGTACGGCTGGGCCGAGTCCGCCACGGACTGGCGTTCCGTCATCGAACGGGACGACATTCACATCGTGGACATCTGCGCACCTGGCTGGATGCACGCCGAAATCGCGACTGCCGCCCTGGAAGCGGGCAAGCACGTCCTGGTGGAGAAGCCGCTCGCCAACACTCTCGGCGAGGCTGAGTCCATGGTCGCCGCTGCCGCTTCAGCCCGGAGCCGCGGCGTGCAGTCGATGATCGGCTTCAACTACCGCCGGGTCCCCGCATTGGCACTGGCACGTGAACTCATCGCTGAAGGCCGCCTCGGCACCGTACGGCACATCCGCGCTGCGTACTTGCAGGACTGGTTGACCGACGCCGAATCCCCCATGACCTGGCGCCTCCGTAAGGAGACGGCCGGCTCCGGCGCACTGGGCGACATCGCTTCGCACGCCATCGACCAGATCCTGTACCTCCTGAACGATTCCGTTACCGAGGTTTCCGGCCGTCTTCAGACCTTTGTTGACCAGCGCCCCGGCGCTGAAGGACTGGAAGATGTCACGGTCGACGACGCCGCTTGGGTTAACCTCACGCTCGCCTCCGGAGCCATCGCCTCGGTGGAAGCCTCCCGCGTGGCTACGGGCCAGAAGAACTCCCTCAGGCTCGAGATCTACGGTTCGCTCGGTTCGCTGACGTTCGACCTGGAGAACCTCAACGAACTCAATTTCATGGACAATACAGTGCCAGTTCGTGAACAGGGATTCCGGAGGATCCTGGTCAACGAACCCGAGCACCCGTACCTCGGAGCGTGGTGGCCGCAGGGTCACATCATTGGCTGGGAGCACACTTTCACCCACCAGATCCGGGACTTCCTGACCGCAATCGCGGCCGGTGAGGCGCCGTCGCCGTCGTTCGAAGAGGGCCTGAACGTCCAGCACATCCTGGCGGCCGTGGAAGAATCCGCGGCAGCCAAGGGTTCACTCATCCAGCTCAACGCATCCGTTACTGAAGGAGCCTGACATGCCCCGCCCGTACACCCTGTTCACCGGCCAGTGGGCCGACCTCCCCTTTGAGGAAGTCGCGCGCCTCGCCTCCGGTTGGGGCTATGACGGCCTGGAAATCGCCGTGTCCGGGGACCACCTGGACGCCTGGCGCTGGGACGAGCCCGGCTACGTCGAATCCAAACTCGCCATCCTGGAGAAGTACAACCTGAAGGTCTGGGCCATCTCCAACCACCTCAAGGGCCAGGCCGTGTGCGATGACCCCATCGACTTCCGCCACGAAGCCATCGTCGGCTCCCGGGTTTGGGGCGATGGGGAACCAGAAGGCGTCCGCCAGCGCGCAGCCGAGGAAATGAAGCACACCGCCCGCCTCGCCCGCGCCCTGGGCGTGGATACCGTCGTCGGGTTCACCGGCTCCTCCATCTGGCAGTACGTCGCCATGTTCCCGCCCGTCCCGGAAAAGGTCATCGACGCCGGCTACCAGGACTTCGCTGACCGCTGGAACCCCATCCTGGACGTCTTCGACGAACAAGGCGTCCGTTTCGCCCACGAAGTCCACCCCTCCGAAATCGCCTACGACTACTGGACCACCGTCCGGACCCTCGAAGCGATCGGTCACCGGGAAGCGTTCGGCTTGAACTGGGACCCCTCCCACTTCATGTGGCAGGGCATCGACCCCGTGTCCTTCATCTGGGACTTCAAGGACCGGATCTATCACGTGGACTGCAAGGACACCAAGCTGCGCCCCACCGGCCGGAACACGGTCATGGGCTCCCACCTGCCCTGGGGCGACCCGCGCCGCGGCTGGGACTTCGTCTCCGCCGGACGCGGCGACGTGCCCTGGGAATCGTCCTTCCGCGCCCTCACCGCCATCGGCTACAACGGACCCATCAGCGTCGAGTGGGAAGACGCCGGCATGGACCGCCTCCACGGCGCCCCCGAAGCCCTCGCCGCGCTGAAGAAATTCGACTTCCCCGCGTCGCAAACCTCCTTCGACGCCGCCTTCAGCAGCAAGGACTAGGAAAGGGCCGGCGTGATCCGCCCGACCTGAACAATGACCATAGCGTCCGACGGCGGCGCTGCCGCACGCGTGTTTCGACCGAGGACTGGACCACTCCCCTGCATGCATGGCCACTTTTCGGCGGCCAAGGTACCCTCAACGTCAACAGCTGGTCGCCGGACTCCGGGCTCTTGGCGTTTGTGGCGTACCCGCGCGGTGACTGGTTTCAAGATCCAACAAAGGACTAAGCACGTGACGCTAAGCAATGGCACCTCCGACGGAACGATCCGCTGGGGAATCCTCGGCACAGGATTTATCGCCGGGCTCCAAACGCAGGACCTAAAGGAGAACGGCTTCGCAGTGCAGGCCGTCGGCTCGCGCTCCTTGGAATCGAGCAAGGCGTTCGCAGAACAGTACGGCGTTGCCACGGCGCATGGCAGCTATGAGGATTTGGTGGCCGACCCTTTGGTTGACGTGGTCTACATCGCCACGCCCCACCCCTTCCATCACGCCAACGCGCTGCTGGCGTTGAACGCGGGCAAGCACGTGCTGGTGGAGAAAGCGTTCACCATGAACGCCCGCGAGGCACAGGACATCGTTGACCTGGCAGAGTCCAAGGGGCTTGTGGCCTTGGAGGCCATGTGGACGCGGTTCCTGCCGCACATGATCCGTCTCCGGGACGTTATTGCCGCCGGCGCTATTGGCGATGTCCGGAAGGTGGTGGCCACACATAACCAGAGCCTTCCCAAGGATCCTGCCCACCGGCTCAACGATCCCGCACTCGGTGGCGGAGCGCTGCTCGACTTGGGCATTTACCCTATCTCCTTTGCTTTCGACATTTTAGGCACGCCTGCGTCGATCAAGGCCAGCGCCTCCATGTCGGCTACCGGCGTGGACCGCCAAACGGCGGCAATCTTCGAATACGCCAGCGGTGCCCAAGCAATTGTGGATTGCGAGCTCGACGCCGCCAGCGCCAACCGTGCCATGGTCATCGGGACCGACGGGTGGATCGACATCGATCACACCTGGTACAACCCGGTTCCGTTCACGGTTCACGCCGTGGATGGCACTGTTGTGGAGCGCTACGACCAGCCCGTGAACAGCCGGGGCATGCAGTACCAGGCAGCAGAACTCGAACGCCTGATCCGCGCCGGCGAAACTGCGGGGATCATCCTGCCGCCGGCCGAGACCGTGGCCATCATGGCGGCTATGGATGAGATTCGGAAGCAAATCGGCCTTCGCTACGAATCTGACGCTGTCCTGGAAGGAACCCAAGAATGAGTGATTCACCGCGCCTTGCCGAACTCCGTCAGCAGGAAGAAGAACTGGTCTTCGCAAGCTTCGACAACCACGATGCCTGGCGGCTCGGCTCGCTGATCGCCAACCACGCCATTGCATCGGAGTTCGGCGTGGCTATAGATATCCGGCGGCACAACGTTGTCCTCTTCCGCTGCGTCCTGCCCGGTTCCACCGCCGACCAGGAAGAGTGGATCCGCCGCAAGTCGGCAGCCGTGCTGCGGTTCGAGCACAGCACGGCGCTGTTGGGTGAGCAGTTTGCCGAACGTAACCCCCTTGGCGGCGGGTGGCTGGCCCCGGAGGACTACACGCTCGACGGCGGTTCGTTCCCCATCCGGGTCCGCGGCGCCGGCGTGATCGGCGCGATCACGGTGTCCGGCTTGTCGTCTGACGAGGACCACCAGATGGTGGTGGGCGGAATCCGCAACTATCTGAAGACGGTGGGGGTTTAGGGCGCTACGCACCTTGATATTTAGGGTGTGATCAAGATTGTGTTTCAACCGTTGAAACGACGTGTCAGTCGTGTCAGTATGGGGTAATGACAGCAGTTGCAGGGGCCCGCGGAGGGCTCAAGGCCCACCAGGATTCCATCAGGTTGCCCGAGGCTGAGCTGGTCCGTGACCTCAGGGACATTCTGGGCGCAAAGCTTGTCGCCTACATCGGCTCGGTGAAGGAAACCCGCGCGGTACGACAATGGGCCGACGGCGAGCGAAAACCCTCTGCGGAGGTCATGACCCGTCTCCGGCACGCCTACCACGTCGCCGCCCTGTTAGCCGAGCGCGACTCCAGGGCTGTAGTCCAGGCCTGGTTTCAGGGTATGAACCCGCAATTGGACGACGTCCCACCAGCCAGGCTGCTGCGCGAAGGGCATGTTGATGAGGCAGCACAATCGGTCCTTGCCGCTGCCCGGGCCTTCGCGGCCGTCAGCTAACGGATGGCGGAGAACGAACCGGCCATCATCCCAGCGTCTGAAACGGTGTGGCGCATCGGATTCCTCCCCGAACCCTGGGCATGGAGCGGATGGGAATGGGCCGCCGATGGGCGCTTCCCCGGCCGCTGGGATGATGTACACGGCAACTTCCGTACCGTCTATGCAGGGTCAAGCCTAAAGGCGTGCCTTCTAGAGGTCCTCGCCGGTTTCCGGCCCGACCCTCGGCTCGCTTCGGAACTGGACGCGATTGTAGAAGACGACGAGGACCAAGTGCTGTATCCGAGCGTTCCTCCAGGGGAAGTCCCCCGGGAATGGCTGGAGGCTCGCGCCGCGACCCGTGCCGAGCTCTCCGGGCACTACTGCGCCGTCACCGCATCCCAAACCGTGGCAGCCCTGTACCCGCAATTTATCGCCGTGGCCTTGAGCCTCGGACTGGCTGACTTTGATGCCGCAGCGTTGAAGGATGCCAAGCCCCGGAAACTGACTCAGGCCATCGCGGCCTGGCTCTACGAGCGAACAACAGTCGACGGGGTCACGTTTGCCTCCAGGCATGGCGACGACCTTCGCTTGTGGGCGGTGTTTGAGCGGCCGGAAGACCCCGCGGTCAGCCCGAAACTTGGTCAAACGCAGATGGTTGATCTCGACCATGATGCTGAGGCCATTAAGGAAGCATTCGTAACCCTCAAGCTCACGTGGCGCTATGAATAGTGCATTTCTCGGCATCTTCAGCCCCACCTTGGCACGCAGCCGCGCCCATCACAAAAGGTAACCTCCCGCCGTCGTCGTCCGTACCGGCACTTAGTCTGGGCAGTAGCCGCCCCGCCAAACGCGAAGGAATGCCATGCCCAGCCCTGAAAGTCCCCTCCGCAAGCTCGGATTCCTGACCATCGGGCTGTTCGACCCCGCTGATCCAGCTGCCGGCCACCGGTCGACGTTGGAGATCATCGAGCTCGGCGAGCACTTGGGATTCGACAGTGCCTGGTTACGCCACCGTCACCTGCAGTTCGGCGTCTCCTCCCCTGTCGCGGTGATGGCCGCCGCCAGCCAGCGCACGTCCAGGATTGAGCTCGGCACCGCAGTGACCCCGCTGGGCTGGGAGAATCCCTTACGGCTGGCGGAGGACCTGGCCACGGTGGATCTGCTCGCCGGGGGACGGATTAATCCGGGCCTGAGCGTGGGTGAACCGATGCACTACGACACCGTGAAGCACCATCTATACGCCGACTCTTGGGATGTCGAAGACTTCAGCTATGACCGCGTAGAGCGGTTTGCCCGTCTGGTCGCCGGCGAAAAAGTGAGGGACTTCTCCGGCAAGCAGGGCGTTGTGGAGGAATTCTCCAACCGGGTGGAGCCGCACTCTCCCGGACTACGCAGCCGTCTTTGGTACGGGGCGGGAAGCATGAAGTCCGCCGTGTGGGCGGGGGCAAACGGCTTCAACTTGCTCTCCAGCAGCGTGATTTTCCCCGACAAGGATCAGGAACCGGACTTCGCCAAGGTACAGCAAGCGCAGATTCGGGCCTACCGCGAGGCCGCCCTCGCGTCCGGAAATACTGCCAGGGCGTCGCAGGGCTTAGTGGTGATCCCTACCGATTCCGCCTCGAATGCGCAGCGGGAGAAGTACCAGCGGTACGTCGACGAACGCACCCCGCGCACGAGTTCTCCGCAGGGGCCCAAGGGCATGCTGTTCGCCCGGGATCTGATCGGCACCAGCGACGAAATCGCCGAGCAACTGTACGCCAATGCGGGTTTCCAGGAAGTTGACGAGGTGGCTTTCGCGCTACCCTTCAGCTTCGACCACGATGACTACGTGCAGATCCTCACCGACATCGCGGCAAAACTGGGCCCGGCTTTGGGGTGGAAACCGACTGCATGAGATGAGTCGCTCAGTTCCTTCGGCGAAAGTGCCCCCGAACAAGTTTCCCCGCACGCATATGCTCGGGCACCCATACATCACCGTGCGATTTCGGGGGTACCGGCGTAGACGGTCGGCCCATGTCTATCACAGCAGGGGCGGGAGCCAGGGATGCCATTCGCTTGGCATTCTCACCTTCGAAAGCCTTGGTCATGTAGTCAAGAGAGTCAGGTTCAGCTCCGAGGTTGAGGGCCTCCTCCCTCCAGTGGGATACCGCGTTGGCGACCTGCTGCAGCCGTCCAATGGCTGCGTTCCTTGTCAGTCGAAAAGCATCCGCGTACTCCAGCAGGTCCCGAACGTCCCTGTCGAAGAGTCCGCCATTTGGGGTGAGCGGCGTTTCTGATGTACCTGTCGGCACCGGGTTCACGTCGAACGACGGTGACAGGCGCCAGCCTTTATTGGTTCGCAGAAGCCCGTGGTTTCTCATGTGGTCATCGGTGTTGTTGACCATGGCAATGAAAGCGGCGCGGCTGAACATCTCATTGGCATCCTGAGCGGGTTCCGCTGAGATATGTGCAACTTCGGAAGCGATTTTCACATAATCAGGGTGCGAGTACGTGTCCAGCTGGAGGGCCGTGCGCACACTCATGTACGGGATACGCCGCTCACCGTCGCGGTCAAACCGCCGGGTGAGGAAGATGTGGGAGAACTCCGAAAGCTGCATGAGCCGCGACTCTGCGACCCTTATGCCTGCCCGCTGCTGGAGTCGGATGGCAACCATTTCCCATAGTTGCACGTTACCGACGTCCGATGTCTTCGGGAACTTTGCCAACAGCATGGATTCGTCGTCGTCCCGTACCCATGCTTTGGGCTGAGCGCCGCCAGGAGAAGAACCGGCGCCTATGAGTAAGGAGTTCTCCGCCTTGACCTCTCCCGTTTCAGCGAAGAGCCTGGCTTCTTGCGCGAGGACCCTGAGGTCGCGAATTCCTGCACCCCGGCCCCATGAAGACAGGAACTGGCCTTTCTCCCTGAAGCGAAGTGCGCCCTGCCTGGTCGCATCATTGACCAACAGCAGGTAGCCGGCTTCCCCTGTAGGCGGAATGCGGCCGGTCCCCTTGGCGATAGCCTGTTGGCGCAGTTCCTCGAACAAAAGCTTCTTGCCCCAGTCATCCGGGGAGGCATCCTGGAACGCCCCGAATAGCTCGCGGCCCTGTGTTGGGCTCTGGGGGCCGCGTCGCAAGGGTAGCTCCGGGGAGACTTCGAATGCTTCTGCAGAGGACATCCAGCTGTCAGCGTAGGTGAAGGAGAGGTGCTCCCGAGAGGAAAGCCCATCCGTTTCAATGTCCATCACGCCGGCCAGGGTCTCGTTAACGAGCACCTCCACGCGCCTGATCGTTCGGGCAGCCACTATTTCCTCCTAGGGGCGCGCTGCCTGCCGAGCAGGTGTGCCCGCGCCCTGCCAAGATCAGTATTCAGGGGATCGACAGCACTAATGAGGTCTTCAGCAATGCCCAACACAGAGGCAATCTTCATCAGGTGCTCGATCTTTCCCCCCTCACCTGTTTCCAGGCGCATGAGCGTAGGACGCGATACATCAGCACGTTCAGCGACAAGCTCCTGAGACAAGCCCAGAATGATGCGCCGACTCCGCAGGTTCTCACCCAGACGGCGCATTCCCTCACTACTGTTCATGTAGCTATCTTGTGACATTATTTGAGTTAATGCAACAAAATAGCTACCTTAGGTAGTCCCTCTGGACGGCCGTGAGGCAGCGCCTGCATGCAGCGCCCAGCGGATCACCGCCCCTTCAGCACGTATCGCCTTTCAGGGCGTCCGACGCCGTATTTGAGTCTGACCTCCAGCGCCCCCTCGTCGTGGAGGTACTCAAGGTAACGCCTGGCGCTCACGCGGGAGGTACCCAACTGCTCGGCGAGCTCGGCGGCAGAGAGGTCACCCGGCGCTGTTTTCAGTGCTGATTCAACAAGTTCGAGCGTCTCCACGCTGCAGCCTTTAGGCAGGGTCCGCTCGGAAACGCCCAAGCCGAAGACGCGGTTCACGTCGGACTGCTCGGCCTCCACCTTGGAGGCGTCCAAGCCTTGGTAAGCACTGAGGTAATGCTCCAGCCTCTCCTGCAGATCGGCCTGGGAGAAGGGTTTGATGAGGTAGTGGACGATCCCGCCGCGCAAGGCCTTTCGGACGGTTTCCACCTCGCGGGCAGCGCTGATCACCAGTACATCAAGGTCCGGTGCAACATCGCGCAGCTGGTGCATGAGTTCCAACCCGTTGATGTCCGGGAGATGGATGTCCAGCAACACGAGGTCGGGCTGGAGCCTTTGCGTTTCCACCAGGGCCTGAGCACCCGTATGTGCTACGCCCACCACCCCGAAGCCCGGCGTCCGTTGGATGAACCCGGCGTGGACCTTGGCCACCATGAAGTCGTCGTCGACGATCAGTACCTTGATCACGGCTGCATTGTCCCCTTCGTGGAGTCTAGTTTGTTGGAGTCGGAGCCGGGTTGGTCCGAGTTAGAGGTCTTTTTGTTGAAGCGTGCAGTGAACACTGCCCCGTCATCATTGGACACCGTCAGGTCACCTCCGGAGCGCCGGCAGATGACCCGTGACAACGCCAACCCAAAGCCCCGCGCATCGCCCGGTCCAGGCTCTTTCGTGGAGAAGCCTTGTCGGAAAATATCCTCTGCGGAGCCGGAAGGAACGCCGGGGCCGTTGTCCCTGACGGTGACCGTGGCGGCGTCACCCGAGTTAACCACCAGCACTTGGACCGAGGCCCCGGGAAGTCCAGTAACGGCGTCGAACGCGTTATCCACCAGGTTTCCCACCACGGTGGTGAGGTCGCGCGACAGTTCCTCATTGACGCGCGGCAGGGCGGACTTCGGATCCAGCTTCAGCTCCACTCCGCGCTCCGTTGCCAGGCTGGCCTTGGCAATCAGCAGGGCTGCGAGCGCAGGGTCCTCGATGCGGCTGGTGACGTCGTCGTTGAGCCGCGTCCGGTCCACGGTGACTCCGTTGACGAACTGCACCACGGAATCGTATTCGCCTATCTGGATCAGACCGGAGATGACGTGGAGTTGATTGGCGAACTCGTGGGCTTGGGCCCGCAAAGTGTCGGTCACGGTCTTGGTAGCGCCGAGTTCACTCTCCAGGGAGGACAGCTCCGTCCGGTCCCTCAACGTGGTGACGGAACCGATGTCGCGTCCGTGGGAACGCAGGGCAACGCGGTTCATGACCACCAGCCTCTCCCCCACGAGGACCAATTGATCCGCGTCTGACTGTTCGCGGGTGAGGACTATTTTCAGCGCAGGGTCTACGTGGAGGGATCGCAACTTCTTACCCACACAGTCCGGCGGCAGGCCAAGGAGCTGCCTGGCGCTTTCGTTGGCCACCGTGATGCGCTCGTGGGGATCCAGAGCGACCACGCCTTCCTTCAGGCCCTGCAGCATCGCTTCACGGTTCTCCACGAGACCGGTGATTTCCCGAGGTTCCATACCGAGGGTTTGCCGTTTGACGCGGCGGGACAACAGGAGGGATCCGGCGACGCCCAGGACGCTGGCGACACCGAGATAGGTGAGCAAGTTGGGAACGGCGTCGCCTAGTCGCTCAATGGTGGATGGGTAATTCCTGCTGATGGACGCAACGCCTATGACGTTTCCGGAATCGTCCAGGACGGGGACGTGGGCGGACAGCACTGCTCCGCTGCTGCCTGGCAGGACACCTGTCCAGGCGCGCCCTTCCATCACTTGGCTCTCACCTAACGGCAGGGGTTGTCCCAACAGGCTGGGATCCGATGATGCCACCACGGTGCCGTCAAGTTTGGCGAGTGCCACATGTGATGATCCCGAAACGGTTCGCACGGATTCGGCCACGGCCGGGAGGGCTGAGCCCACGCGCGGTTCGGCCTCCGGCAGCAGCGCGCGGACAGTGGGGTTGCTGCCCAAGGCTTCAGCAGCCAGCAGTGCACGACGCCCTTCATTCCGCTCGAAGGTGGCGGCGGATTGGGCCAGTGAAATGGCAACAACGGCAACCAGAACTGCCAGGACGATCAGCAACTGCAGCACAAGGTACTGCCCTGCCAGGGACATGCCTCTTCTTCGAGACAATCGAGTGAGTCGAGTCACTGCCGGGTTCCTTCGGTGGCGCCTGGGAGGGGAGGGGCTGACAACAGCTTCCCCGTGGCGTATCGGAACTATACCCCAGCAGCACACAAGACCCCAGCGGCACGTAAGACCAGTTCAGATGGCAGAAACACGTGAACGCAATGAACTTAAAGATCACTGCGAACACAAGAGTGATCCCTGTCACTTACGCGCCTAGCATCAAATCAACGGGGCACAACGCTGTTCGCCCTACA
Source organism: Paenarthrobacter sp. TA1.8 (assembly GCF_048595705.1). NCBI lineage: Bacteria > Bacillati > Actinomycetota > Actinomycetes > Micrococcales > Micrococcaceae > Paenarthrobacter > Paenarthrobacter sp. TA1.8. Next base: position 774,887 of record NZ_CP184287.1, on the reverse strand, counting down.
CCGAATTTTCGATGATGAGAAGAGGAACACCATGCGCCAGATCCGCGCATTGCGAGTCGCCGCCGTCGCCGCCGGCATCGCCCTGATAGCCACCGGCTGCGGTGCCACAGGTAAGTCCACCGGTTCTGACAGCACCGGCGCAGCAGGACCCATCACCGGACTCCAGATCATGGTTCCAAACACTCCCGGAGGTGGCTACGACACCACCGCACGGGCAGCAGCCAAGGTACTGGACGACGAGAAGATCTCCACCAACACCGAGGTGTTCAACCTTGCCGGCGCCGGCGGAACGGTTGGTCTTGCCCGCATCGTCAACGAAAAGGGCAACGGCGACCTCACCATGCTCATGGGCCTGGGCGTTGTTGGAGCAAGCTACACCAACAAGTCCGAGTCGAAGCTGACTGAGACCACCCCGCTGGCAAAACTCATCGAGGAACCCGGCGCCATCATGGTCAGCAAGGACTCCCCGTACAAGACCATCGATGACCTGGTGACGGCGTGGAAGGCCAACCCCGCTTCCATCGCAGTTGGTGGCGGCTCTTCGCCCGGCGGCCCGGACCACCTCCTGCCCATGCAGTTGGCCGGCGCGGTGGGCATCGACGCCACCAAGGTCAACTTCGTCTCTTACGACGGCGGTGGCGACCTTTTGCCCGCCATCCTCGGTAACAAGCTGGGCTTCGCCGCTTCCGGCGCCGGCGAGTACCTGCAGCAGATCAAGTCCGGTGAAGTCCGCGTCCTGGCCACCAGTGGTGAGAACCGGCTGGAAGGCGTTGACGCTCCGACGCTGAAGGAATCCAACATCGACCTCGTCTTCACCAACTGGCGTGGCATCGTAGCCCCTCCGGGCATCAGCGAGGACGACAAGAAGTCCCTGATCGCCGCCCTTGAGAAGATGCACGCCTCCGCCGGCTGGAAGGAAGCACTCAAAACCCACAGCTGGACCGACGCTTTCGTTACCGGCGATGAATTCCAGACGTTCCTGACAGACCAGGACAAGCGGGTGGCGGACGTCCTGACCAAGCTCGGGTTGGCGTGAGCTCCTTAGCCACAGGCCTGAAAGGCCGCGCCGAGCTGGGGGTAGCCCTCCTGCTCGGCGTGGTCGGCGTCCTGGTCTTCCTGGACGCGAACGGCCTGGTCACCCCTTACTCGCAGTCGGACCCGGTGGGTCCGAAGACCGTCCCGTTCATTGTTTCCGGTCTACTGATCATCTGTGCCGTTCTGCTTGCCATCAATGTCCTCCGCGGCGGCAAAGGTGAAGCCGAGGGCGGCGAAGACGTTGACCTGGCACACCCCGCCGACTGGAAGACTGTCCTTCCGCTGGCCGGAGCGTTCATCCTGAATATCCTGCTCATCGACTGGGCAGGCTGGGTCATTTCGGGAACGGTCCTCTTCTGGGGCAGCGTGCTGGCACTCGGCAGCCGACGCTACATCCGTGACGGCCTTATTTCCGTTGCTTTATCCTTGCTCACCTTCTACGGCTTCTACCTCGGCCTGGGCATCGCGTTGCCGGCCGGGCTCCTGGAAGGAATCCTCTAATGGACGTCTGGTCCTCCCTGATGGACGGTTTCGCGACCGCCCTGACCCCCATGAACCTCTTGTTCGCCGTGATCGGCGTACTCTTGGGCACCGCCGTCGGCGTCCTTCCCGGGCTGGGCCCGGCCATGACTGTGGCGTTGCTGCTTCCGGTCACCGCCGCCCTGGAGCCCACCAGCGCCTTCATCATGTTCGCCGGCATTTACTACGGCGGCATGTTCGGCGGTTCCACCACTTCCATCCTCCTCAATACACCTGGTGAATCGTCGTCGGTGGTGACGGCCATCGAAGGCAACAAGATGGCCAAAGCCGGCAGGGCCGCACAGGCGCTTGCCACGGCGGCCATCGGCTCGTTCATCGCCGGAACCATTGGCACCGCGCTACTGGCGGTCTTCGCACCCATCGTGGTGCAGTTCGCCGTCAGCCTGGGTGCTCCCAGCTACTTTGCCATCATGGTCCTCGCACTGCTGGCGGTGACCGCCGTCCTTGGCTCGTCCAGGCTCCGCGGCTTTGCGTCACTGGCCCTTGGTTTGGCCATCGGACTGGTGGGCATCGACTCCGTGACCGGCCAACGCCGCCTGACCTTTGGTCAGCCGCTATTGGTGGATGGTTTGGACATTGTGGTGGTCGCCGTCGCGATCTTCGCCGTGGGTGAAGCCCTCTGGGTTGCGGCCCACCTGCGTCGCACGCCGCTTCATGTCATCCCCGTGGGTCGTCCCTGGATGGGCAAGAAGGACTGGGGACGTTCCTGGAAGCCCTGGCTTCGCGGCACCGCTTTTGGCTTCCCGTTCGGTGCCCTGCCCGCTGGTGGCGCCGAGATCCCCACGTTCCTCTCCTATGTCACTGAGAAACGGCTCACCAAGCACCCGGAAGAATTCGGCAAGGGCGCTATTGAAGGCGTCGCCGGACCAGAGGCTGCCAACAACGCTGCCGCTGCCGGTACCCTGACTCCGATGCTCGCCCTCGGCCTGCCCACCAACGCAACAGCCGCCGTCATGCTCGCAGCCTTCACCTCCTACGGCATTCAACCCGGCCCGCAGTTGTTTTCCAGCCAGGGCCCGCTGGTCTGGGCGCTCATTGCGAGCCTCTTCATCGGCAACTTCCTGCTCCTGCTCATCAACCTGCCCCTGGCGCCTGTATGGGCCAAGCTGCTGCAACTCCCCCGCCCGTACCTTTACGCGGGCATCCTGTTCTTCGCGACGCTGGGTGCGTACTCGGTCAACCTGCAGGCTTTCGATCTTGTGCTCCTGCTGGTGCTCGGTGCCCTCGGATTCATGATGCGGCGCTTCGGGCTTCCGGTCCTGCCGCTGATCCTCGGCGTCATCCTGGGCCCGCGCATTGAGGGCCAGCTCCGCAAGACACTACAGCTGAGCGCCGGCGATCCCGCAGGCTTGTTCAGCGAGCCAATCGCGATCGTCGTTTACATCATCGTGGCGCTCATCCTGGCCTGGCCGCTGATCTTCAAGCTCGTCCGCCGCAACCGTCCCGTTGCGGCGCTTTCCGGACCCTCCGCTCCTGGCGGTAGCGAAGAGTCCGATTCAGCCCATCATGAGCCCACCCCCACCAAGCACACACAGGAGAAACCATGACCATCGTGGTGGGATACGTCCCCACACCGGAAGGCGAAGCTGCGTTGACGCAGGCCATCGCCGAGGCCAAGAAGAGCAATGCCACCCTGCTGGTCATCAACTCCTCCAAGGGCGACGCCCTGGTGGACAACCGTTACGCACAGGAGCCGGACATCCAGAGCATCGAGGACCGGCTCGCTGATCAGGGCATCCAGCACATCATCAAGCAACCGGTTCGCGGCCACGACGCTGCTGCCGAAGTCCTGGACGCAGCCGACGAGAATGATGCCGATCTGATTGTCATCGGCCTTCGCCGCCGCAGCCCGGTAGGCAAGCTCATCATGGGCAGCGTCTCCCAGCGGATCCTGCTGGAGGCAGACTGCCCGGTCCTGGCGGTCAAAGCGGACTAACTTCAGAAATCACGACGGCGGCTGGTCACCCAGGTGACCAGCCGCCGTCGTTCGTTGGGTCGGGCTAGCCGCCCCACATCGCTGGGTTGAGCGGCGTCACGGTCATGCTTTCAAGACGTGCAGTGCCGCCCTCGGAAAAAACCGAGATGGCGTTGGCGCCGGCGGTTGGAAAGACCTGGTCCGTAATGGTTGTCAGACCGTCCTGTGCGAAGAGCTCCACGGACGCCCGGTCCACATAAATACGCAACCGCAGCCGCCCATTGATCAAATCCACCTTCGCGTCCTCTGCCGAGCTGAAAGCGGGGTGGAAGCTCTCGTTGCCGGAGTTGGTCCTGTCGACGGAAAGCCGCTGAGTGGCCACTGCGTAACCAATCATTGTTGATTCGTTGGCGTTTCCGAGCACTTTCAGGCCGAACGCGGAAGCGCTTCCCGGGGAGAACTCAGCATCAATCTGCACCACGTCGCCTGTGATTGGAAGCGTGGTGGTTCCCGGTTGGAGGTCCTGCGCGGGCGCCGTGTAGGACGCGGCCGTGTTCTTCAACGCGTCCGCCTGTGACACCACCTGCTGCCGCAGCCTCGGACCGGCGGGCGTCTGAGTCAAGACCACCTCGCGCGGCAGGGCCATGCTTCCGCGCCAAGTTGAGGTGGGCGTGTTTTGGCCGTAATCCCAGTTGTTCATCCAGCCAAGCATGATGCGCTTACCACCGGGGGCGTTATTGAAGGAAACCGCGGCATAGTAATCCCGGCCCCAGTCCAGCCAATCGTGTTGCGCCAAATGGGACGCGTCCGAGGAAACGAATTCGTCCGCAAGGATATGCCCCCATCCGCCTCGGTTGTTGTCCACGATCCTGATGGTGGCCTGGCTGCCCTTATAGGCGCTGACGTCCCAAGCGTTCCATTTCAAGTGCTCGGAGTCGGCGCCGGTCGCGGTCCGGACCGTCTGACCGTTGACCACCAGGTTCACTGTTGTTTCGCTGCTGCGGACCTTGGCTGGCTCGGAGCCAAGGACCATGTTGTCCAGCGTCAGATGACCCCAAGGGCCCGTTGCGCTGTCCACGATTCTGACGCGGGCGATCTGGCCGTGCCAGGGGGAAACATCCCAGTTTTGCCAATTCAGGTCCCCAGAGTTGGCGCCGGTCGCAGTGCGGACTGGCACCCCACCCACCAGCAGCTCCACCTGCAGTTGTCCGTCGGTGCGGCTGCCGCCGCCGAGGAGGAAAGCGATATTGGTGTTGGTCAGGTAGAACTCAGGGGACGTGATGGTGCCGACGTTGTTGTCTTGGTAAGGCCCGCCTTCGAAGGTATTGATCCGTTTCCCGATAGCGAATTCGCCGCCCGACGTCGACGGGTTCAGTGCCGCTTGGAAGTCGCCGGCTTGTTGCCAGCCGGCTTGAGTCAGCGTTCCGGAGTAGTCGAAACCGTCAAACAGCAGGTATCCCGGAGGGGCTTGGTTTCCCGATTGCTTCCCGTATTCCTGAGGATGGTTTCCACCACCGACCAGGAAGTTGAGGTAGTCCTTGTCCAGCGTGAAGGGTGCGGATTCCATGGTGCCAACGGGGCTGTCTCCGCCGTTAAAGCTGTTCACCAATCCGGTGCCAATGTGTCCGGTGACTTGCTGTTGGCCCGGAAGGGCCCCTGAGGCTGGTGCACTTGCCCAGGGACCGGAACTGTTGGATGGATCGTTCTGGATGTTCCAGCCGGTGAAGTTGCCGCCGTTGAAACCGGCCAGGACGTCGCCGGGTGGAAGCTGGCCGGCAGGGTCGATGTTGTCGGCGGTGAAAGTTGTCCCGTTGAAGTCCCCAACGAAGTATTGTCCGCCGCTGCCGCCGCCGACCGCACCGGGGTTGATGTTTACGGCCAGCACCCACTTGATGTTGTTGGGGTTGCCATCAATGGGTAGGGGGAACAGGTCAGGACACTCCCACTGCCCACCAACGGCATTTGCCGGGCCGAAATCCGACAGGTAGTTCCAGTCCTTCAGGTTGGTGCTCTTATACAAAAGGACCCGGCGCTCATCGGCTTCCACCGCCGCCATCACCCAATAGTCTGCTCCGGCCGGGTTGTCGTACCAGAAAACCTTGGGGTCCCGGAAGCTGGAGGTATTCCGGTTGAGGACGGGATTGCTGCCGTATTTGGTCCAGCTGTGCCCGTCGTCGAGGCTATAGGCCAGTGATTGGGCCTGTTTGCCGGCCAGACTCGGATGGGCCCCCGTGTAGTTGCTCGTGTACACAGCCACTAAAGGCGGGTTTTGCAAGGTCCCAAACCCGCTGCTGTTCTGGGTGTCTACCACCACTGATCCGGAGAAGATCTCCTCGATGACGTTATTGTTTCCGTCGCGGCCGCGCGGGATGGCGAGCGGCTGTTCCTCCCAGTGGATCAGGTCTGTTGAGGAGGCATGACCCCAGCTCATGTTCCCCCATCCCGTTCCTTCAGGGTTGTACTGGTAGTACATGTGGTACTTGCCGTTGTGGTAGACGAGCCCGTTGGGATCGTTCATCCAGTTGGCCTCGGGTGTGTAGTGCAGATAGGGCCGATACTGCTGCGTGGACGGATCCGGATCGGTGGCCTGTGCAGCATTCGTGGCGATGGTGAACGAAGCGGCGGTGAGGGCCACCACCGTCCCGAGTGACAGCAAAGCTTTGGTGCGTCTGGTCATCTTTGACAGACCTTTCAAGAGTGCTTGCCTGGGGGTGGTTATGGAGTCGCCCTGAAGGAGTGGCTGCTCTGGAATGGTTGGAACTGAGCTTGGGTTCCGCTGTCCAGGACTTTGGTTCCTGTAGTGGACGAGTCGAGAGTGACCGTGTGCACCGCGATTGCTGACACCGTGTTGTTGGTGGCGATGAAGTTATTGTTCCCCGATGCCACCAGGATGATGGTGGGCGTCTGCCCCAATGGTTTTACGGACCCGGACGGGACGTCGAAGCTGAAATGGTTTCCCGTCACGGTGTTGTTGCTGCCGGCAATGTGCACCAGGCCGAAGAGGTCATCCAGTCCGTTGTTGTACGGTTTGAGCGGGTCGAATGGTTCCATCTGACGGAGAAAATGGTTTGCCCCCACAAGGTTCTCCGTACAACTCCCCTCAAAATTCACCATCCCGGGGTAAAAAGCATGGAATCGGTTGGACGTAATGGAAGATCGGGCGCAGTCCTTGAAGTGCACGCTGCTCTTCCCTCGTGGGAACACGTTGTTACCTGTCACCAAGAGGCCCCAGTGCCCCTCCGCGAAGATGGAGAACCCCACGAAGCCCGCGCCGATGAGGTTGTCCGTGACTTTCGAAGCCTGGCCTGAGCCCGTAAGTTCAATGCAAGAGCCACATTCAGCGAGGAAATTGCCGCTGACGCTGAGGGCATCCGTGTCCCGCACCACCAGGCCGTGCTCCAGGTACACCATGCCCATCCCTTCAACCCTGCAGGAATCGTTGGCAGAATCGAAGCGGATACCTGTCTTGCCATTGGTGTAATCGTTCTCGTTGGCTCCGAAAGAGACTCCGTCCAGGCAGAAGTTCTGGAACACCACGGAACTAAGCCGTGGATCGCCCGTCCGGAATACGCGGAAGGCGTCGCTGTTGCCATCAGTGTTTTCCACCCGGACTCGGCTGCCACCAGGATTAATTTCATGCCAAGCTGAGGTGTTGCCAGCGTTGTAGCGGATGCTCAGCGAGGTGAAACCGTGCCCGGAACCGCGGATAGTCAGGTAACTCACGTCCACGTTCACGCGGGTTTTAAGCGAGTAGTCTCCCGGCGGAATGTAGATCACGGCACCAGGCTTGGATGCTTGGTTGGTCTGCTGGCTCTTGATGTCAGCGATGATGCTGTTCATGATGAGCCCGATGTCGTTATACGGGGTTGCGCTTGGGTTCCCTGGAACGCTCCAGGTGGTGACGTCGTAGACAGTGGTCAAAGCTGCTTCTCCTCATCGTTGGGGTACTGCTTGAACGGTGTGCTGCACTGCTGATCGGCTTAGAGGACTCCAATAATTGCCCTGTGGCCGGACGTGACTGGCACCGGAGCAGGGGTCTGCTGCGGAGCGCGCGCCTGCGCCACCTCGGGCTTGGAAGAGAGTGCGACGGCGGCCGCGACTGCCGCCACCGGGAAGATCCTGAGGATGCTCCGTCGGCTGAGGGTGGTGGTTGGTGGTTTCACAGTTCTCCTTTGAAGCGTTTCCTTGGTGGCCAACTGGCCCGGCAAGCCTGAAGAGGCGCTACCCTTCCCGCCGAATGCGCCCGCGAGTGGAAGGGAGCGCACCCTTTGCCGCCAAATGCACCCACGAGGACTGGAGCGTGTAGCGGGAACGGGTGCGAGTTCCAAGTCTGGAAATTGCCAAAATTGCCAAAACGATTTATCGCGGGACTGGGAAAACAGTAAACGGCCTTGATGAAGAGTGTCAACGACAAAATCCTGGCGGCTTTTTTGGCAACAGCGCCCGGGCAAAGTGACGCTTGACACTCTTCAAGAAACAGCCCTACAGTGTTGCCAAGTCGTTTTGGCAAAACGATTCTTCACCCCAAACAGTCTTGCCATCCCGTTCGAGAGAAAGTGAGTCGACAGCGATGTCCACTCGAAACACCATCTCCAGGCTCGTCACCCTTGGCGGCGTCTGCACCGCCGTCGCACTCGCGGCTACCGGATGCGGCGCAGGGGGCCCGGCACCAACGTCGGGTAGCGCCGCAAGCACCGTCAACGTCTTGGTGGAAGCTGGCGGTCACGCCGAACTCACCGGCGTTGCCGAACAGTGCAAGAAGGACACCGGAATCGACGTCAACTTTGTGGAACTGCCTTACGACGGCATGTTCAACCGGCTCTCCAGTGAATTCTCTTCCGGCAACGTTTCCTTCGACGTCGCCGCGCTCGACTCCGTGTGGCTTCCGAGCTTCAAAGACGCCGTCCAGCCCATCGACGAAATCTTCACCGATGAGGCCAAGAAGGACATCTTCCCCGCGCTGGTCAAAGAAGCGAACGTGGACGGCCACTTCATCGGTCTGCCGGCGTGGACCAATGCCGAGATCATCCTCTACCGCCAAGACCTCTTTGAAGACGCCAAAAACAAGGCCGACTTCCAGGCAAAGTACGGCTACGAACTCGCCGCACCCACCACGTGGAAGCAGTACCAGGACATCTCGGAGTTCTTCACCAAGGACGGCATGTACGGCACGGATGTGAAGGGCGCCGTGGAAACTGAATGGCTTGCCCACGTCCTGCAGGCCGGCTCCCCCATGGTGCTCGACGGCGACAACGTAGTAATCGATAACGCAGCCCATAAAGAAGCACTCGACTTCTACGTAAGTCTGACAAAGTCGGCGCCTCCGGGCGCTGCACAGGTTGACTGGGCCGCAGCGCAGAACTTGTTCAACCAGGGCAAAACCGCCATGACCCGCTTCTGGGCGCACGCTTACCGTCAGATCCCCAAGGATTCACCGGTGGCAGGCAAAGTGGGAGCCGCAGCAATGATTGGCGGCAGCGCCGGCGTCGCAGGTGTTCCGGGACCGTGGTACCTGTCCGTCCCGAAGGCCACCAAGAACGCAGACTCCGCAAAGAAGTTCATCAAGTGCGCCTACGACCATAACGGCCTGGGCATTGAATCCAGCCTTGGCCTGGCCTCCCGCATCTCCGCGTTCGAGAAGTACCAGGACCAGCCCGGATACGAGAGCTTCAAGCCACTGATCGAAACCCTCAACGGCAAAGCTACAGCTACTCGCCCGGCAACGGCCAAGTGGCAGCAGATCGTTGACACCGTGCTGGTCCCGCTCCTGCAGAAGGCAGTGGCCGGCGGCGACTCCGCAACCCTCCTGGCCGAAGCCAAGAAGCAGATCCAGGACCTCCTCAAGTAAAGACTCCGCGGCCGGCACCCGGAACCATAAACCCCGTGTCGGCCGCGGCCCCAACCAGCAGAAGAGAAAATCGTGCGCATCTCCGATCGCCGCTTCGCCCTATACCTGATGACCCCGGCGGCGTTGTTCCTGGCCGTCTTCGTGGCCTACCCGCTGTTCCGCCTCATTGCAGACAGCTTCTTCAAGATCTCGCCCATCGCCGGCGGCCCGCGTGACTTCGTGGGATTCCAGAACTACGTCACCGCATTCGCCTCCGAAGCCTTCATGGGGGCAGGGTGGCGAACACTGGCCTACACCTTGGTGGTAGTCACCCTCGAGTTCGCCCTCGGCCTGGGAATGGCGCTCCTGTTCACCACGCTCGGGCGCAGCTCGCAGGTTTGGCGGACCGTCTTCCTGTATCCGCTGATGATCGCCCCGATCGTTGCCGGCTTGCTGTGGAAGTTCCTGATGATCGACAACTTCGGCCTCATCGGAACCCTCCTGCACCAGGCGGGTATCCTCTCCAACCCCAACCAGATCGGGTGGTTGTCAGATCCGAACATTGTGCTGTTCTCGGTGGCTATCCCGGACATCTGGCTCACCACCTCCTTCATGTGCCTCGTGCTGTTCGCCGGCCTCCAGAACATCCCCGGTGACCTCATTGAAGCTGCGCGCCTGGATGGCGCCAGGGCACCTGCGCTCCTGTTCCAGATCATCCTCCCGCTCCTCCGCCCGGTGATCGCAGTGGCGCTGGTTGTCCGGGGAATCGACGCCGCCCGCGCCTTCGACACCATCCTGATTCAAACCAACGGCGGCCCCCAGTCCGCCTCCGAAACCATGAGCCTGCTGATCTACCGCACCATGATCCGCTTCGGCGACCCCGGCCTGGCCAGCGCCATGGGCACTATCTACCTGCTGGCAATGCTCGCCGTCGCATTCTTCGCGGTGGCCACCATCTGGCGGCCAGGAAAGGACAACTGATGAGCTCCCGGACCGCGATTTCACGGAACCGAGCCGCAACTGAGGGCGACGTGACCAGCCAAGCCGCACAGCCGACGTCGAACGTCACCGCATCACAAGGCCCGCGCAAGCGCCGCGGCGTCAACCGCGAAGGGCTGGAAGCCGGACGCCGCAGCACCCGGACCATCCTGTGGATCCTGTTGGCAGTGGCCATGGTGCTGTATGGCTTCCCGTTCCTGTACCTGCTGTTTACCTCGTTCAAGACGCCGATCGACACCATCGCCGTTCCGCCCACTATTCTCCCCAGGGAATGGACGCTGGAGAATTACGCCAACGCGCTGGGGCGGAGTGGAGTACTGGCCTCGTTCATCAACAGCGTGCAGACAGCCATCATCAGCACCCTGTTGTCACTTGTCCTGGCTATCCCGGCCGCCTACGGCATCACGCGCTACAAGACGCCCAGCGGCCGTGTGTTCATCATGGCTGCACTGGTGACGCGTATGGTCCCGCCGGTGGCCATCGGCATCCCGCTGGCATCAATGATGTCCTCCGCAGGGCTCGCGGACACGCCCATCGCTTTGTCCATCGCCCACACCACCATCTCGTTGCCACTGTCCATCTGGCTCATGTCCAGCTTCTTCGAGGCCGTACCCCGGGACTTGGAGGAAGCGGCAACGGTTGATGGCTGCAGCAGGCTCGGAGCGCTCTGGCGGGTAGTCATCCCTGTGGTCTCCGGAGGCATCGCAGTCACCGCGATCTTCGCCTTCCTGGCCTCGTGGAACGAATTCCTGTTCGCCCTCCTCATGACCGCCATCCGCTCACAAACAACCCCTGTGGTTATCGCGAACTTCCAGACCCAGTTCGGACTGGACTGGGGATCCATGACCGCACTCGCAGCGGTCTACTCGATTCCCGTCATCCTCCTGACCCTCCTCCTGCAGCGCAAAATCGTTGCAGGCATGACGCTCGGTGCGGTTAAGGGCTAAGGAAATCTTCAAGCTAAGAGAGGACCCCATGTCCAACAGCAACCACTACGACGTCACCACGTGGCCAATAGGTAACGCATCCGAGGACGTTGGTGAAGTCATCAACAGCATCATCGCGGACATCAAGGCCCGCCAGACGGTCACGGATGAGAACGACGGCGGCAAGCCGGGAGCGGTGATTTACCTTCCGCCCGGGGACTATCACCTCCGCACGCAGGTGGTCATCGATGTCAGCTTCCTCAAGATCCAGGGCTCGGGGCACGGCTTTACGTCCTCGAGCATCCGGTTCAACGTTCCCGAGGAAGAATGGCCGGACCTCCATGAGTTGTGGCCAGGCGGAAGCCGCGTCATCGTCGACATTCCGCTCAGTGGCGACTTGCCCGGCAAGGACGAATCCAAGGGCGCCGCCTTCTACATTGAGCGGAGCGGGAGCCCTCGAATCAGCTCAGTTGAATTCTCCAACTTCTGCATCGATGGGTTGCACTTCACCCCGGATGGCTCAGGGCTGCCCGCAGAGAACAGCTACGTGAACGGCAAGACCGGCATCTATGTGGCAAGTGCCAATGACTCCTTCCGGGTAAACGCGATGGGATTCGTCTACCTCGAGAATGCGCTCACCATCTATAAGGCGGACGCCCTTTCCCTTCACGACAACTTCATTGCCGAGTGCGGAAGCTGCATCGAACTCCGTGGCTGGGGCCAGGCGTCCAAGATCACCGACAATCTAATGGGGGCCGGATTCAAGGGTCACTCGATCTATGCCCAGAACCATGGCGGGCTCCTGATCACTGCGAACAACATCTTCCCCCGCGGTGCCAGCAGCATCCATTTCGACGGCGTCACCCGTTCAAGTGTGTCCAACAACCGCCTGCACTCGTTCTATCCGGGGATGGTGGTTCTCGCAGGGAACAGCTCCGAGAACCTCGTGGCCACCAACCACTTCCTTAGGGACCACGAACCCTGGACTCCCTTCCTGGGCGTCGATAATGGGCGAGATGACCTCTACGGGTTGCTGAGCATCAGTGGCAACAACAACTCGGTGATCGGCAACCACTTCTCCGAAATAGTGGACGCAGAGGGCATTCGACCATCGGGGGCCACACCCGTGATCATCCATCTGGCAGAGGGCGCAGGCAACTTCGTCTCCAACAATCACGTGGTTGCCATGGACGTTCGCGCCGCGTCCAGTGACTCTTGCTTCTCGGCCCAAGTGGACGCGCTGTTGACCACCGGGGCTTCGGAGGGCCTTGCAGTGACGGCGGTCCTGGTTGATGCAGCCTCGGCTCGGAATACCATCCTTGATTCCGGAAATGACGCCCAGGTGATCGCAGACAGGAGCGTCAACGCTGTGAGGGCCACGCCGACCATTGGTTTCGCGGCAGAGACCGCCCAAACGAGCCAGGCAGCGGGTATTCATCGATAGCCTACTGGGACGAGTAAGCCGAACGTAGGATCAGCAACAAGCATCAACACCATGAGGACGTGGGAAAGCTATGACCAAAAGATCTGTAGGTATCAAAGACGTGGCCGCCGCGGCCGGTGTCTCTGTCACCACCGTCTCCCATGTCCTCAACGACGTTGCTTACGCCCGCGTAGGTACCGAAACCAGGGAACGGGTCCACGAAGCGGCCCAGCGTCTGGGTTACGGACCCAATCGGTTGGCCCAGGCCCTTCGCACCCAACGTTCGGGCATGATCGGTTTCATCAGCGAAGAGATTGCCACCACTCCGCACGCAGGCAGGATCATCCTCGGGGCCGAGGAAACGGCGCGGGCCCGTGGGTACAACATCATGATCATCAACTCCACCAGCACCGGTTCCCAGGACTCGCGTGAAAGCGACGTCGCTGACCTGCTGGATCGGCAGGTGGATGGCATCCTGTATGCCACCATGTACCACCGAAAGCTGTCCGTTCCCAAGAATCTGGCGGGGGTTCCGGCGGTCCTGGTGGACTCCGAGGACATCAACCACTCTGTTTCCTCAGTCATCCCCGATGAAGCAGGCGGCGCACGACTCGCGGTGCAAACCTTAATCGACGCCGGACACACGCGGATCGGCATGATCAACAACACCGACGACGTCCCGGCAACGCACTCCCGGCTGAAGGCTTTCAAGGACACGTTGGCCGATGCCGGACTGACGTTTCATGACGAGTTGGTCCACTCGGAACTTTCCGAGGTGCCGGGCGGCTACCAAGCGGCACTGCGTCTCCTGGAATCTCCCAACCGGCCCACGGCCATCTTCTGTTACAACGACCGCATGGCCATGGGTGCCTATAGGGCGGCCGCGAAACTTGGGCTGCGGATACCCGAGGACCTTTCAATCGTGGGATTCGATAACCAGCAGCTCATTGCCGAAAATCTCTACCCCTCGCTGACCACGGTCGCCCTTCCGCACTATGAAATGGGCGCGTGGGCAACAAAAAACCTGATCGACGCCATCGAGGGAAAAAAAGACCTGCAGCTGTTGACCGCCCACCCCACCGTTCTTCCCTGCCCTTTGGTCCTGCGTCATTCCGTGGCCTCCCCACCGACCGGTGCGGGCGGCAGTAATGCAGAAGTGACCGCACGCACCAACACCTGACTCCATCTGCGTCCAGTCCCGGACGCCCTTGACCACAAAGGACCACCAATGCACAGCCACCCTGTCCCCTCCTGCCCTGAAACGGATGTCCTGGTAGTCGGTGAGGCCCTCATCGACATCATTGACACCGCAGCGGGAGCCGTCGAGTTCCCCGGTGGTTCGGGGCTAAATGTTGCGTTCGGGCTCGGCAGGTTGGGTATCAGCACCTCATTTCTCACCGCACTGGGCAAAGACCAGCGCGGCGCGCGAATCCAAGAGCATCTGGCGAGCGCCGGAGTGTCCATGCTGCCGGGGGCCGAGCATCTCCCGAGGACTTCCACCGCCACGGCACTCTTGGACAGCAGCGGCTCGGCGGAATATGACTTCGACATCCATTGGGAGCTCCCGCCTCTGAGTCTCCCGATCCGCCCAAAGGTGCTGCATACGGGCTCGCTGGCTACCTTTTTGGAGCCGGGAGCAACGCAGGTCCGTGCCTTGTTGGAGTCGTTCTCCGGCATGATCACGTACGACCCCAACATTCGTCCGACGCTCCTCCCCGACCACGGTGCGGCTCTCCGAACGTTCGAAGAATCAACAGCCTTGTCCACCGTGGTGAAACTCAGTTCAGAAGACGCGCAGTGGCTTTACCCCCGGTGGTCCCCCACCGCCGTCGGGCACCACCTTCTTGGCCTTGGGCCGGAAGCGGCGATCATCACTGATGGCGGTTCCGGCTCCTACTTGTGGTCCAAGACCGCCAACGTCCACGTGCAGGCGCGCGCTGTGATGGTCAAAGATACCGTGGGGGCCGGCGATTCCTACATGTCCGCCCTGATCGCAGGACTGGTGGAGGACCCCCAAGGAGATTTCGACGCCGCCAAGCTCACCCGCTTGGGCACGGCCGCCTCCCTCGCTGCGGCCATCACTGTAGGACGGCACGGAGCCAACCCTCCAACACGAGCCGAACTGGCCGAATCGCTGGAACTGGCGCACACTTCCCGAAAGAACTCCAATGACTGATACAACGACTCACGCTGCCGCTCCCGCAGAACACTCGGATTTCATGAGCCGGCCGGTACTTCACTACACGGCCAACAGCACTTGGCTCAACGATCCCAATGGACTCGTGCTTTACCAAGGCGTTTACCACCTCTTCTACCAGAACAACCCCTTCGACAACGTCTGGGGCAACATGTCCTGGGGCCATGCAACCTCGGAGGACCTGCTCCACTGGAACGAGCATCCCGTAGCCATCGCCTGTGATGATCGGGAGGACGTGTTTTCCGGAAGCATCGTGGTGGATGAGGGCAATACGACCGGCTTTGGCACCCCGGAAAACCCGGCCTTGGTTGCCATCTACACCAGTGCTTTCAAGGAAGGTTCGGGACTCGAAGGGACTCAGGCCCAATCTCTCGCCTTCTCCACGGACGCGGGAATGACGTGGCAGAAGTACGCGGGGAACCCGGTCCTCAATCGGGGCTCGGCACATTTCCGCGACCCCAAGGTGTTCCGGTACGAGGATGCGTCGGCTTCATTCTGGTTGATGGTGGCGGTGGAGGCACAGCACCAGCAAGTTGTCCTGTACCGCTCGGCCGACCTCAAGGAATGGGAGTACCTGAGCACGTTCGGGCCAGCCAATGCCACGGGCGGCGAGTGGGAATGTCCTGATCTCTTCCCCCTTCCCGTCGACGGAAGCCCGGACCACGTCAAGTGGGTCCTGGTAGTTAACATCAACCCCGGTGCCGTGGCAGGAGGATCGGGCGGACAGTACTTCGTGGGACATTTCGACGGGGTTCAGTTCACCGCAGACAGCGATTCATTAGTTGAGGACGGAAATACCAACCTGAGGCAGTGCCTATGGCTCGATTGGGGGCGCGACTACTACGCAGCAGTCTCCTTCAGCAATGTTCCAGGCAACCGCCGCATCATGATTGGCTGGATGAATAACTGGGACTACGCCAATTCCCTGCCCACGTCCCCGTGGCGATCCAGCATGTCGCTGGCCCGCGAGGTTGAGCTGGCTACCATCGACGGCCGGCCCCGCTTGGTCCAGCGCCCCGTGCTGCCGGCCGAGCTCGGGCCAAGCATCTACACCATGGAGGACCAGGAGATTCACGATTCCACGGTGGCATTGCCGCACACAGATCCTGCTTCAGTCCAGGTGATTGACGCCGAGATCCTGCCCGGATCTGCCGGAACAACCACCCTGAGTCTTTTCGGCGCGTTGGGCGGGGATGCCGCCACGCTTCTTATTTTCGAGGCCGCCACAAGCCAACTCATCCTGGATCGCCGCAACTCCGGCAACACCGCCTTCCACGAAAAGTTCGCATCGGCAGAGTCTGCCCCCGTGACCCTTGAGGATGGCGTGCTCAGGCTCCGTGTGATCGTCGATCACGGCTCCGTGGAGGTCTTCGCACAAGGTGGCAAGGTTGTCTTGACCGATCTGGTGTTCCCCGCATCCGGGAATCTGCGCACCCAACTCAGCGTGGAGGGTGGCACGGCTATAGTACGTAAACTCACGGTCTCGGCCGTATCCTGACTCACGTGACTGAAACCATCCGCACCGCAACAACGCACGACGCCGGGAAGCTGGCTGAGCTTGCCGCCGTCACCTTCCCGCTGGCATGCCCGCCCGGCTCCTCGCCGGCGGACATCCAGGCACACCTTGAGAAAACGTTGAGTGAGGCCAACTTCGAGGATTACCTCGCCGACGCCAACATCACAGTTCTGGTGCTCGACGACGACGGACAGCTCAACGGGTACACGATGCTGATTGCCAAGCCGGCCAGCGACCCGGACGTCGCCGCGGTGCTCTCAGCGCTCCCGTCCACGGAACTGAGCAAGTGCTACGTCCACCCCGACCACCACGGCAAGGGCGCCGCATCCCGGCTTATCCAGGCATCGTTGGCCGATGCAGCGGACAAGGGCGCAGCGGGGGTGTGGCTCGGCGTCAACAGCGAGAACGCGAAGGCCATCCGCTTTTATGAGAAAAGCGGCTTCCAGCGGGTGGGCACCAAGACGTTCAAGCTGGGCGACACGGTGGAGCACGACTTCGTCATGGAGCACGATCTGTAAGAGAGCTAGCCGAATAAATCCCCCGCCAGCGGCGGCCGGGGATCCGAACGCAGTTCCAGCCCAGCGGGCAGCCCGGTCACCGTCCCGGACGAACCAGAGGCCTCGATGGTGATCCGCGAACGCCCCAGCAGCACGTTGTCGGCTTTGAAGGTGCCCAAGGAGTCGGGCAGGATGGGCGCCAGGTGCAGCACGTTCCGGGTGAAATCGGGATCGAACCGCAGCAGGATCCGGGCGAGTTGGACGGGTGCCGCAGCCGCCCACGCTTGCGGGGAACACGCCGTCGGATAGGGAACCGGCTCGGCAAAATCTCCGCGATCGAAGCCGCAAAAAAGTTCCGGAAGCTGACCGCCAAAGTGTTCGGCGGCGTCGAACAGTCCGCTCGCAACCCGGCTCGCCTCCTTCACAAAGCCGTACCGCATGAGTCCTGTGGCGGCGAGTGCGGTGTCGTGGGGCCACACCGAGCCGTTGTGATAGCTGACAGGGTTGTAGGCGCCCATGTCGGATCCCAAAGTCCGGAGGCCCCACCCGGTGAACATCTCCGGCGACATCAGCCGCTCCGCCACAAGTGGCGCTTTGTCCTCGTCCACAATCCCCATACACAGGCAGTGCCCCATATTGGACGTGCACGAATCCACGGGTTTCTTGTCCTTATCCAGTGCCAGCGCAAAATAGCCCTGGTCCGGGAGCCAGAAGGCGTCGTTGAAAGCAGCTTTCAGCGCTGCGGCGCGATCCGCGCAACGGCGCTCGACGGCGGTATCGCCCGCCGCCCGGGCCAGCAGCGACCGTCCCACATAAGCGGAGTAAGCATAGGCCTGCACCTCGCACAGGGCTATGGGCGTTTCCGCCATCCGGCCGTCGGCGAAGTTGATGCCGTCCCAGGAGTCTTTCCAGCCCTGGTTCACAAGTCCATGCTCGTTAGGCCTTTGGTACTCGATGAAGCCGTCTCCATCGCGGTCCCCGTACTGTTCCAGCCATTCGATGGCCCGGTCAGCGTGCGGGAGCAGGGACTCGATGATGTCCGAACCCAGACCCCATCGACTGAGCTCGCCAAGTGTCGAGACGAACAAGGGTGTCGCGTCGGCTGTTCCGTAGTAGGCGGTCCCGCCCAGCGAGAGTCCGGCGGTGACGCCGAGCCTGACCTCGTGAGGGATGCGCCCGGGTTCTTCCTCGGAATCCACGTCCACTTTGCTGCCTTGGAGCGCGGCCAGGGTCTGCAGGGTTCCGGCGGCCAGCCGAGGGTCCACCATGAGGGACATATAGGAGGCGAGGAGGGAGTCGCGTCCGAACAGTGCCATGAACCAGGGTGCTCCGGCCGCCACCGCCACGCGGTCCGGATGCTCGGGGTCAAAAATGCGCAGGGAGCCCAAGTCGCGTTGGCTCCGCTCCAGGACCTTCTCCACCTTGTGGTCCGTCACGGCGATCCGGGGAACGTGCTCTTCCCAGGCAACGTGGCGGCGAACGCCCGGGGTGTGGTGCAGCGGTGTGGTTTCGGTGAAGGGATCGTTGGGCCCTTTTCCGTTGACCAACGGGAGGGCAATGATGCTGGTGGACCACTGGCTGCGTGCCGGGATATTGATGTGGAACCGTAAGCCGTCGTCGGACACCTTGGCCCCGGAGGCCCGGAAAGACACGCCCCGGCGTTGACCGCTGGAGTGGAGGGAGTCGATGTGCAGTTCTTTCTTATGTGCTTTCCTCGTGGGTGCTCCGGCTTTGTTGGTCCGGCCGCCCTTGACGTCGAAGAGGTCCGCCAGGTCGGCGTCGATCAGCAGTTCAATCTCGCAGGGCGCGTCCTGCCCGGAGTAGTTCCTGATGGTGATGTCGTCCCGGAGCCCAGCACCGACGTGGCGTTGATGCTGAACTACCAGGGGGCTGTCGAACCTCCCGTCCGCTGAGCATGCCCTGCCCACATACTCGGCCTGGAAAGCAGTGGGGTTCCGTGCCACCAGTGGTTCCCGGAGTGCGCCGTTGATCCTCAGGATCCATCGCGACACGATCCGCGTGTCCTGATAGTAGGTACCTTGGGAGCCGCCGCCGTGGATGTCGCCGGAGTGCGAGGAAATGCAAAAGGATGAACCTTCGACGACGGTCACGGCACCCAGTTCGGACGCCCCCGCTTCCGTGTCTTCGTTCCAAGCGGTCATGGCCGGAAGGCCTCCTCGGGAAGAGGTCTTGCTTGGAATCGTTCGATCACTTTGGCATAGAGGTCCAGGTGATCGGCTGCCATCCGTTGCGCGCTGAACGACTCCTCTACTGAGCGTCTGCACACCTCGCGGCTCAGGTCCGGGATGCGGGCAACGGAGTCGGCCAACTCCTTTGCAGCTCCTACAAAACCGGTGACGCCATGCCTGACGATTTCCGGGGCCGCACCTTTGGGCGTCGCCAGCACAGGGGTTCCCGTGGCAAGGGCTTCGATCATCACCAGCCCAAACGGTTCGTGCCATTGAATCGGGTTGAGCAGCGCCATCGCATTGCCCATCAACGCGTACTTCTCTGGATCGGACAGTTCGCCCACAAACTCTTCGTTGGATCCCAAAGAGGGCTGCACCACATCGTGGAAGTAGCCCTGCTCATCCGGAGCGTGCATCTTTGCGGCGATCCGCAGGGGCACTCCTGCTTCCCGGGCGATGGCCACCGCCTCCATCAGCCCCTTGTCCGGGCACATACGGCCCACAAAACAGGCGTATCCCCCGGCACCGTGGCCGACGCTCACTGCCGAGAGGTCGATCCCGTGATGGATGACTGCGGAGATCTCAAGGTCCTCCACCCGGCTGCATTGATCATGGGAGATGGCGATGATGGCGGTGTCCTGTGCCATGTCGCGGTACAGCGGCGCGTAACTGGGCGACAAAGGTCCGTGAATGGTGGTGACTACCGGGATGCCCGGTGGTCTGTGCGCATATAGCGGGCCGGCCAGGGTGTGGTCATGGATGATGTCCACGGCCCGCAACTCCGCGTAGGCCTTGATGACGTGCCCCAACTCGCTGAAGCTCAGCCCCAGGTCCTCCGGAACGGATGGACCAAAGCCCGGGATTTGGGGCACAGGGCAAGAACTGTCCGCTGCCGTTGCCAGCAGGACTTCGTGGCCGGCGTCGGACAAGGCCCGCGCCAACGCATCCACTACACGCTCTGTTCCGCCGTACTTTTCGGGCGGTACGGTAAACCAAGGTCCAACTATGAGTCCGATGCGCACGAGATCTTCTCTGTGTAGACCCCCAACCCATAGGCTGTCTGCATAACCTGCTTCCAACATATTCTTGAGCGGCCGCCCCGGCAACACCCTTTGGGCAGGTGAGGAAACTAACAGCAGGCTCCCGGAATGTCGGGCCACGTCAGGGCGTTGCAGCCAACATGAAGATTGAGATCTGGTCAGACGTCGCGTGTCCGTGGTGCTACATCGGCAAGCGCCGTTTTGAGAGCGCCCTGGCACAGTTCCCGCACCGCGATTCGGTGGACATCGAGTGGAAGAGCTACCAGCTTGACCCCTCCATCCCGGAGCACTACGACGGCACGGAGCTGGATTACCTGAGCAAGCGCAAAGGTATGGCTCCGGAGCAGGTCAAGCAAATGTTCGCGCACGTCACCGAGACCGCCAAGGGCGAAGGACTGGATTACCACTTCGACAAAGTTGTTGTGGCCAACAGCTTCACCGCCCACCGCCTCATCCATTTGGCCGCCGCCCACGGACGCCAGGACGCCGCCAAGGAACGCCTCCTCAGCGATCACTTCGAGCACGGCAAGGACATCGGCAACCATGACTACCTCACGGAACTCGGCGCAGCACTTGAGTTGCCCGCCGGCGAGGTTGCCGAGCTCTTCACCTCCGACAAGTACGCGGACGAGGTCACGCAGGACATCAACGAGGCCCGCGCCATCGGCGTCACCGGGGTCCCGTTCTTCGTCATCGACCGCAAGTACGGCATCTCCGGTGCCCAGCCGGTTGATCTCTTCAGCGAAGCACTGAACCAGGCATGGCAGGAAGCCAACCCGCTGATCCCCATGGGCGCCTCCGACGCCGAGGCCTGCGGCCCGGACGGCTGCGCAGTCTAAGTAGCCCCCGCCGTCGTGCGTTTGCCCATGTAAGTCGCAGCAGAGCGCGTTATGGACGTCCATAACGCGCTCTGCTGCGACTCAGTTGGGTGCGTATCTAGGCTTTCACCACATCAAGCTCGACGACGGCCCACGACAGGGCGGGCAGCGTCAGGCGGAGTTCGGAACCGGTCGCCTTCACACCTTCCAGCGCCGTCAGGCCAACACGGCCCGGCTGGTCCTGGGAATTGATGGTGAAGCGGTCGCCGTCCTCGGGGATTTCAAGGACTTCGGCGCGGAGCACCTGGCGGGCGTCGAAACCGCGCAGGGCAACCTCGACGTCGGCAGCTTCTTCCAGTCCGCGGTTCGCGAAGAAGAGTGCGACCCGTCCCGTTTCCTCGTTCCACGTAGCGCTGACGTCCACCAGGTCCGTGTCTCCGAAGCGGTTGTTCGAGTACATGTCCGAATCCACCGAGAGCCGCAGGATCTGGCCCTTGGCGAGCTCGGCCATCCGCGCGAACGGGTGGAAGATGGTCTGCTTCCAGGCCGGTCCGTTCTCTTCCGAGAGGATCGGCGCGATCACGTTGACCAACTGGGCCTGGTTGGCGATCTTCACGCGGTCACCGTGGCGGAGCAGGGAGTTGAGCAGCGTCCCCACCACCACGGCATCGGTGACGTTGTACTTGTCTTCAATGACGCGCGGGTGCTCGCGCCATCCGGCCTTAATCACGTTGTGTGGCTGGTCCTCGGTGTCCAGGCCGCGCTGGTACCAGACGTTCCACTCATCGAAGGACAGGTTGATGTGCTTCTTGTGCTTTCCCTTAGCACGCACAGCGTCCGCCGTGGCGATCACTGATTCGATGAAATAGTCGGTATCGACGGCGGAGGCCAGGAAGCTGCCCACGTCGCCTTCGTGCTCGTAGTAGTAGGCGTGGAGCGACACGTAGTCCACTTCGTCGTAAGTGTGCGTGAGGACTGTCTGCTCCCAGGCACCGAACGTCGGCATTCCGGAGTTGGAGCTGCCGCAAGCCACCAATTCAAGCGAGGGGTCCACGAATCGCATGGCCTTGGCTGCTTCCTTCGCCAGGCGTCCGTACTCGTCGGCGGTCTTGTGGCCGATCTGCCAGGGCCCGTCCATCTCGTTGCCCAAGCACCAGAGCTTGATGTTGAACGGGTCCTTGTGGCCGTTCTTGGCGCGGAGATCGGACAGGTAGGTTCCTCCGGGGTGGTTGGCGTACTCCACGATCTCGCGTGCAGCGTCCACTCCCCTGGTGCCCAGGTTGATGGCTTCCATGATTTCCGTGCCGGCCTGCTTGGACCAGTCCACAAACTCGTGCAGGCCAAAGGCGTTGGTCTCCACGGTGTGCCAGGCTCCGTCCAGCCGACGTGGCCTGTTTTCGCGCGGGCCGATTCCGTCTTCCCAGTTGTATCCGGAAACGAAGTTGCCGCCGGGGTATCGGATGACGGTGGCGCCGAGTTCTTTGACGAGCTTGAGGACATCCTGGCGGAAGCCGTTCTCGTCAGCCTCGGCGTGCCCGGGCTCATAGATGCCGGTGTAGACACAACGGCCCATGTGCTCCACGAAGGAGCCGAAGAGTCGTCGGGGTACCTCGCCAATGGTGAAGTCGCGGTCGAGGGTGATGCGTGCGCGGGACATGTATCTCCTTGGTTGTGTTCAAAATCTGGTGGTTAGTGAGAGGCTGCCGGTCAGGTTCCGGCGAGTCCCGTCGTCGCAACGCCCTTGATAATTTGGCGCTGGAAGAAGAGGAAGACGACAATCAGCGGCAGCGCGGCGAGCAATGCGGACGCCATGTTCTGCGCGTATTGAATGCCGTAGGCGCTCTTGATGGTCTGCAGGCCGACCGGGAGGGTGAGCAGGTTGCCGTCATTGGTGGCGATGAACGGCCACAGGAAGTTGTTCCACGCGCCGATGAACACGAAGATCGCAACCGCGGCCAGGATGGGTCGGGACAACGGCAGGATGATTTGGGTGAAGATCCGCAAGCGGCTGGCGCCGTCCATCACGGCCGCTTCCTCGAGTTCACGCGGGATCTGGTCAAAAAACTTCTTCAGCACGAACACCATGGCGGGGTGGATGACCTGCGGCAGGATGATGGCCCACGAGGTATCGATGAGGTTCAGCGCCAGCATTTGGTAGAAGAGTGGGATGATCAACACCGGCGGCGGGATGATGATGGAGGCGATGATCACCGTCATCAGCACCTTCTTGCCCTTGAAATCGATCCTCGAAAGCGCATAGGCGACCAACGCCGAGATCACCAGGGTGATGGCCGTGATGGCCGCCGAGGTGTAGAGCGAGTTCCAGGTCCACAGCGGGATGTTGCCGTCCTGGAAGACCTTGACGAACGCTTCGGGAGTGAAGCCCGACGGCGGCAGCCATGTCACGTCCGGAGCTGCGGCATCCGTCTCGGTCTTGAAAGCGGTGGCCGTGGCCCACGCGAACGGGATCAGCCACAGCACCGCGATGAAGGCAGCGACGACGATGGCCGCGATCCTGCCAACGGTCAGCTTCTTGCGGGGCTGGCGAAGTTTGAGGCTATTGCCGGTGGTGGTACTGGGTGCGGGACGGGTCAGGGTAGGGGTTGCCATAGTTATGCACTCCTGCGGCGGGCGATGACGAACTGCATGGTCGAGATGACCACGATCAGTCCGAAGAAGATGTAGGAGATGGCTGCCGAGTAACCCAGCCGGTATCCGGTGAAACCGGTTTCGAAGATGTACTGCACCACGGGCCGGGTGGATCCTCCGGGTCCGCCGGCGGTCATCTGGTACACCTGATCGAAGATCTTCAGCGATGCCAGGATCTGGAGCAGCACGATCATCACAGTGGTGGGTGTCAGCTGCGGAAGCGTGATGGAGAAGAACTGGCGCCACGCCCCCGCACCGTCCAGCGAAGCTGCCTCATAATGCTGCGCGGGGATGTTCTGCATCGCGGCCAGATAGAGCAGGAAGTTGAAGCCCACGGTCCACCAGAGAGTGGCGATGACAATGGCCCACATGGCCACGTTGGGGTCATTAAGCCAGGCAACGCGTGGGAGGCCGATGCCTGTCAGGAACTCGTTGATTAGGCCAAGCTGCGGGTTGTACATCCAGGTGAAGAACAGCGAAACCACTGTGGAGGCCAGCAGGTAGGGCGCAAAGTAGGAGAGCCGCCACAGCCACTGGGCTGGAAGCCCGATGTTGAGCAGGGCGGCCATGACCAAGGCAACGAGGACCAACGGGACGGTGCTGATCACCGTGAAGTAGAGGGTGTTGCCCAAGGATCGCCACATATCGGCGTCGGCCAAGGCTTCGGCATAGTTCGCGAAGCCAATCAGATCGTCATTGGCGCCGGTAAGGGACTTGCCCGTAAGGCTCATGTAGAAGCCGTAGAGAATGGGCCAGACGAGGAAAACGAGGAAGAAGACAAGGAACGGGGTGGCAAATCCCCAGCCGCTCAGGTTGCTTCGGGTGCGGCTCCCGGGTTTGCGCAGACTCTCCGGCCTCGGCCGGGACAGCGTAGAGGTACTCATTCAAGAACTCCTTTGGTCGCTCGGTGGGTGGGCCGGTTAGACGGGGTTGGGACGGGAGAGGAGAGTGTTGGTGCGTTGCTCGAAGGCAGCCCATCCCGCGGATGCCTTGTCCCTTCCCAAAAGGACGTTCTGCACGGTCTCCGCGAAGTAGGTCTGCCAGTCCGAGCCGGAACCGCTGAACCAGGACTCGGGATCGTAGGCAATGATGTCCGCCGCGTTGGCGTAGTGAATCTGGGGCGTGAGTTCGCGGTAGGCCTGTGATTGGACCACGGGCTGGAAGCCAGGAATATGTCCGGCTTCTGCCCAGGACAGGGATCCCTTGAGGACATCGGTGACGAACTTGTAGACGTCCCGGCGCTTGTCCTCATTCAACTTCAGTTGCCGTGGGAGGACGAACGAGTGCGAGTCTGCGTAAGAGGCTGGTGTTCCGTACAGCGTAGGAATAGTGGCCGCATCTACGGGTATTCCGGCCTTCTTCATGGTGGGCAGTTCCCACACGCCGCTGAACAGCATCCCTGAGCCCCCGCGGGCAAACTCCGCGATGCCCGTGCTGATGTCTCCGGCTTGGGCTGCAATGGTGTCGTCAAAGAGGGATGCCATGAACTCCAGCGATTCGATGGCCGCGTCCCGGTCCACCTTCATGGGCTGCCCTGGTGTCAGTTCCATGTCCGCGCCGTGTTGCTTGTAGAGGGTGTAGAACAGGCGCCACATTTGCGAACCACTGCCGAGATAGCCGAAGGACAGGCCGTGGGCCTTGGTGACCTTCTGCATTTCCAGGGCCATCGCCTTGAATTCCTGGGGCGAGGTCACTTCCTGTAGCTGGCCGTTGCTGCCCAGCACTCCGGCCTTGCCTGCGATATCCGTGTTGTAAAACATGACGAACGGGTGCGAATCCAGGGCGATGGAGAAAACCTTGCCGTTGTGTTGGCTTTTCTCCCAGATCCTGGGGGCGAAATCGGAGGCGCTGACACCGTTCTCCGCAAGCAGGTCCAGATCCCACGGCTCAATGAGTCCGCCCGGTGCATATCCGGGAACCCGGCTGGCATGCATGATGGCCACCTCGGGAGGGCGGCCTCCGGCCGAGGCCATGGCCAGTTTGGTGTAATACGGCGGACCCCAGGCAAGCACTGTGGGGTGCACCTTGAAACCGGCATTGGCTTGGTTGGCGCTATTGATCATGGCCTGCATCTTGATGCCATCACCGCCGGAAAGCAGGTGCCAGAACCCGATGTCCTGGACTGCAGCGGCCTGGGCCGCACCTCCGCAGCCCGTGAGGCCGGTGGCCAGGAGGCCTCCGCCAAGAAGGGCCGATCCTGTCAATAACTGTCTCCGGGACAACTGTTTCCCGGTCAAAGATTCAAACTGCTTCACCCGTCACTCCTTTGGATGGGTCCGCTGAAAGGTCACTGCTTCACTGCGTTGCTGCTGCGCAAAATCCGGCTCCGGCGCGTCCCCACACTCGGGTAAAGGTTGGCCCGGGGGTGACGCAGGTCTCACATTACATCGATGTAAAGTGCAGGGCAAGAGAAAATTGTTAGCGCGCACAATTTAGTGGCAGGCTCTCGTTTCAGCCTCTGCTGCTGTCCCGCTCCACGATGGCGTAGTCGATTTCAACCAAGCGTTGCCCGTGGGACCTGTCGGACATACGTTCGGTCAACAGGCGCAAGGCCTCCGTGGCGATTGCCCGTTTGTCGAAGGACACGGTAGTCAGGGAAGGTACCGCAAATCGTCCGTCGATCACGTCGTCGAAACCGGCTACCGCGATGTCATCCGGAACGTGTAACCCCCTCTTCCACAAGGTATTCAGGGCACCGATTGCCATGGAGTCCGTAAAACAGAACAGCGCCTCGGGCAAGGGATTTGCGTCCAGATACCTAGCCAGCGCCTCAGCCGCTGAAGCAGGCGTCCAGCTGTCGCAGGAAATCAGCAACGACTCATCCTTGGCAATTCCCAGCATCTGGAGTGCAGCCTCATAGCCGCCCGCCCGCTGGATCGCCGTAGCGGATTGCCTTCCGCGATTCACACCCAGAACTGCGATGCGCCGGCGTCCGGGCCTGGCCAAAGCGAGGGTCATGTCCCGCGCCGCAGCGAAGCTGTCCACAAAGACGCGGTCGGCCAGCTGCTGTGTCACTTCGCCCAGGAGAACAACCGGTGGCAGTGCGACGCCTACCTGCACGGCACTCTCCTTGAGCACCACGGGGTTGAGAATCAGTCCGTCGATGAGGTTTGCCCGCGCCCGTGTCATCAACTCATGCTCACGGTGCGGGTCGGAGCCGGTTTCCTCGATCTGCACGCTGAAACCTTGCTCGTGGGCAACTTCTACAATGCTTTGGGCAATCTCCGCAGAAAAGGGAGTCGCCAGATCCGGCAGCGCCAGTCCAATAACACCCGAACGGCCATTGCGCAGTCCGCGCGCCGAGAGATTGGGGACATAATCCAGTTCCGCCATCGCCTGCTCAACCCTGAGCCGCGTGGGGCCGCTTACGGGCACGATCCCGTTCATCACGTTCGAGACCGTTTTAGGCGAGACCCCTGCACGGCGCGCTACGTCTTTGACCGTTGCGCGCAAGACGCCCCCTAGCTGCTGTTGGCCGGCGCTGCTGTTGACCGGTTTTCCTTGATGCTACGCGAGATTTTGCCCTTTGACGCAGTGCACTATCGCCCATGGCAAGCGCGCCGACCGCTCTTGGCTAGCTTTCAAAGGCCGCACGGAAAGCCGCCAGTGCGGTGTCTCCTGCTTCCAGGCCGGTTCCTCCGGCGGCCTGCGCTTCGAGACCGACAACCCCGTCGTATCCGGCCGTTCCAAGAGCACTGGCGATGACGTGATAGTTGATTTCCCCCGTGCCGGGTTCGCACCGGCCGGGGACGTCGGCCACCTGTATTTCTCCTATCCAGGGCAACGCGGCACGGATGAGTTCGATCAGGTTGCCCTCACCAATTTGGGCGTGATAGAGGTCCAGCATCATCCTGACGTTGGGGTGGTTAACCGCCGAGACCAGCGCCAGCGTGTCTTTTGCGCGTGCCAAGGGGATGCCGGGGTGGTCCAGCACAGTGTTCAAGTTCTCCAACGCGAAGACCACTCCGTGCTTCTCGCCCAATGCCGCCAGGCGTTCGAGCGTGCGCGCACCGGTCAGCCACATCTCGCCGGTAGATCGGTGAACGGGGCGGACGGCCCGGCCGCCTTCCCCGAGCTCTGCAGGGTGGACCACCATACGCTCGATACCAAGTTCAAGCGCGACAGGAATCAGTTTCTCCGCCGATGCCAGCACCTCGTTGGCGCTGGCGGGATCAGTGAGGCTACCGCCAAAATAGCCGCTCATAGACGAGAACCGGGCACCAGTTGCTGCCAGGGCCGCGATGTCCCGGCCCCGGGTGTCCCACAACTCCACCTCAAAGCCTTGCTCATGAATCCTCTTTACGCGCTCCGTCAAAGGCAATTCGCCGTAGAGCATTTCAGCGCAGGCAGCCAAGCGGAAGCTCATGCTTCATCACCTACGGTGTGCAGTGCGGGTTCCGCTGGACGCAATTCGGCAATTGTTGCCACGTCAACCGGCAGCCCGGTTTGGGCTGAACGGGAGGCGGCCAAGGCCACGGCCAAGGCGTTCCGTGCGTCGGTTCCACCGGCAGCTTGGGCGGCGGGAGCTTGGACACCGTCACGGTCAGCTTTCACGGAGTCCACAAAGTGGACGAGTTCAGCCGTATACGCATCGTGAAAGAGGTCCACGTTCAGGCGGACGGTGGACGCATTGATGCCGGCAGCGGTGTAACTCATGGCCGTGCTGGCCTGCGGGCCTCCCGCTGTCACCATCCCGGCAGAGCCAAAAACTTCTCCCCGCACGTCATAGCCGTAGAGTGCATTGAAGTTGGCCTCAGCTACAGCAATGGCTCCGTTGCTGTAGGTCACAGTGACTACAGCGGTATCCAACAGGCCACCCTCTTTTGCTTCAGGCGCTACCAGCGCGTCAGCCACGGCATGAACGCGAACAGGGACAGCCCCCGGGTTCAGCCAGTTCAAGGTGTCGAAGTCGTGAATGAGGGTCTCCAGGAAGATGGTGCCCGGCGGAATCCGCTCCGGGTTGGCAATCCCGTCCGGGTTGCCGGGATCGCGGGTCAAGGACCGCAGCAACTGCGGGGTTCCTATGGCACCGTCATCAATGAGCCTGCGGGCGGCGGCGAAGTCACTTGAGTAGCGGCGGTTGAAACCGAACTGGACCATCACACCCGCAGCCTCTGCTGCGTCCAGTGCGTCATCGAGTTCTTCCACGGTACGGCCGCCCGGCTTTTCGCAGAATGCGTGCTTACCCGCCCGCGCAGCCGCGGCGATCAACCCGGCATGAAAGCGCGCCGGCGCAGCGATAAGAACAGCGTCCACATCAGGATCGTTCAGCACATCTGCCGGGTCACTACTGATCTTGGCAACGCCCAGGCGGCCGGCGAGTTCCTCGACGGCCGGAAGGGCAGGATCCGCGATTGCTTCAAGCCGGGCATTGGGGATGCGGTGCGCAACGGACTCAGCGTGGAAGGTTCCGATCCATCCCGCTCCGATCAGTCCGATACGAACGGGCCGGTCCTCGGTGACCGGATGCTGAAGGTAACCCATGGTAGCTCCTGAAATAGTCTTCTAGATCGTTCTAGTCGCACCATCCTGACATGTCATTCGCCCGACGTCTAGATCGTTCTATAGACTGTTTGCACCCAGGAGGAAATATGTCGGAATTGCAGCGCCGCCCTACTTTGATGGACGTAGCCGAGGCTGCCGGCGTCTCCCGTGCCTTGGTTTCCATCGTGATGCGGGGTGCACCAGGCGCGGCGGAATCGACGCGGCAAAGAGTATTGGAGGCGGCCCGCCAACTCGGATATCGGGCAGACTCCCGGGCGAGGCTGCTGCGGAGCAGCAGGACCAAGCTCCTGGGCCTCATCTTTTCCAGCTCACAGGCCTTTCACGCGGAAATTGTGGATGCCGCCTACGCTGAAGCCTCCGCCAGGGGCTATGAAATAGCCCTGAGCGCGGTGGCCAGCGGCAGGCCCGAGGCGCGCGCCATTGAAACCTTGCTGGATGTCGGCGCCGAGGCATTGATCATCATCGCGCCCACCCTCAACGTGGAGGACCTCGCACTACACGCCCGCCAAGTGCCGGTGGTGAGCCTCCTTCGCGACAACGTGGGCGACCTCGTGGATTCGGTCAGCAGTGACGATTACGCAGGCATCGCGATAGCCGTTGACCATCTGGTTGGTCTCGGCCATAGCCGGATCGTCCACGTCGACGGCGGCGCTGCCGTCTCTTCGGACAGACGCCGGGAGACGTACCGCACGGAAATGATCCGGCGCGGGCTCCGACCCGTGGTTGTCCCTGGTGGTCCTGGAGAAGAGGATGGCATGGGAGCCGGGCAGATCCTGCAGGCTCATCTGCCCACGGCTGTCATCGCCTTCAACGACAGGTCGGCCCTCGGCATCATGGAGAGCTTCAGGGCCGCCGGAATCAGCATTCCCGCAGATGTATCGGTACTCGGCTATGACGACAGCCATTTCGCCAAGCTCAGTTACGTCCAGTTATCTTCCATCAGCCAGGACGCTCCGCTCCTTGCCGCCGCCGCCGTTGGCCGCGCCGTGGACCGGATCGAGGGGGCAAAGTCACCGGGCAGCGTGGTCCGAACGCCGCACCTGGTCCTCCGCAAAACCACCGCCCGGGCACCAGCAGCAAGCTGATGCTGAGGCCTCACAGCTCTTAGTGACAGATCGCTGTAAAGTGTCTATATGCCAAGGATCACGGCCGCCACGAATGCTGCCCAACGCGCCGAGACCCAACGTCGGATTCTGACCGCTTTTGGAGAGCTCCTCTTCACCCACGGCCTCCCGGGACTCACCATGACGGATGTCGCCCGGCACGCCGGCGTGGGACGCACCGCGGTCTACAACTATTACGCGGATATGGAGCAACTGCTCATTGCGTACGCCTTGGACGAGACCGAGCGTTTCATCGTGGACCTCCGCGATTCACTGGCTGCGCTGGAGAACCCCGTTGACAGGCTCGCCCTCTATGTCCGGGCTCAGGTGGAGGATCTCAGCCGCCGCCACTTGCCGCCAGGACCCGCCATGGCCGCCGTCCTCTCCCCCGGTTCCTTCGCGAAGCTCGCAGACCATGTGGGCGACCTGAACGTCCTGCTTCAGGACATCCTCCAGGACGGCGTGGAGCAGGGCTACCTTCCGGACACCGACGTCGCCCAGTTGGCGCGGCTCATTCATGGAACGCTTTCCGCCAGCGCCGCACGACGCAACCGAACGCCCGACGGCGGGACTCCCCCGCCGCCGCCAGCCTCCGGCGTCGAGCTTCACACGGCACAAACAGTGCGGTTCATCCAGTTGGGCGCGGGAGCCCGCTTCGACGAGGCCGGCAAGCCAGTGCGCTTGGAATCGCCGGCCCACGACGCCCTCGCCAGCTAGCTACTGATCCGCGGGTAGCGTGGGAATGATGGGCCACTTGGAGTTGTCCGCAATGCGCAGGTCCTCACGCGGGCACTGCAGCATGCCGGGAGTCTGGTCCACCAATTGGGGCTCCACCAAGCCTTCGAAACCAGGCGTCAGGATGACATCCACGGACTCGTCCTCACGGTTGTCTTCGAAGTAGTCCGTTCCGGCAAGATTCCGCTGGACGTTGAACGCCGCTGCCTGGCCCTTGACCCCGGAGACCACCACTCCAACGCCTGAGTAAGCGGTATCGCTGTTGTCGACGGAGGCCACCTTGTAGCCACGCGCCGTGAACTGGTCAGCAACTGTGCTGGCCAGCCCGGCGCGGGACGTGGCATTGAAAACGTTGAGGGCCACGGTCTCGTTGGGGACGTAGTCAAACGTGGTGGTGGGACAGAGGCTGGTGGGCGCTTTGCTGGCGATTGAGCTGGGAACCTTGACCACGCCGTTCATGATCGCCCACGCACCAACGGCTCCGGCCGCTATGACGCCAACCAGCAGCACCAGGACGATTCCATGGAACAGCCGCCGCCGGAAGCGGCCTTTGTGCGCCTGGGCGTCCTCGACAAAGGTTGCCCGAAGCTCCGGGCCCGTCACTACATGGTGGCCGTGGAGCTGCGTCACATCTTTGGGACGCCGGCGCTTGCTAGCCATCGATCACCAATACGCGTGCGTGAATGGCCGTCCGCTGATGGAGCGCCGTACGGACCGCCCTGTGAAGCCCGTCCTCGAGGTACATAACGCCTTGATACTGGACGACGTGCGGGAACAAATCACCGAAGAAGGTTGAGTCCTCAGCCAACAGTGCCTCCAAGTCCAGGGTCCGTTTGGTAGTAACGAGTTCATCGAGGCGGATAGGACGCGGGGGCAGGGCAGCCCAGTCCCGCGGCGCAGAGTATCCATGGTCAGGGTACGGGCGTCCCTCGCCCACAGCTTTGAAGATCACTCTGCAAGCCTATGGAAGAAGCCGCGCTAACGGAACTTGTGACCCGCAGCACAGGCACCTTGTGGCCAAAAGGTGACTATCCGACGTCGCGCGTCATAGCTGTGATGGGAACCGCCGGGACTGACAGAATGGGGTCATGACTCAACCGCTGCAAGGTACTGACCGGACCGCTGCCCGCGCCACGCCCGCTTTGGCGCTGCTGCTGGATGTCGACGGCCCTATCGCCAGTCCTGTAACGCGGGACGTCAAGCATGACATCATCGCGGACATGGTGGCCCTGGCTTCGGCCGGGATTCCCGTCATCTTCAACACGGGCCGCTCTGACGCGTTCATCAGCGAGCAAGTCATGGAACCCATGATTGCCGCAGGCATGCCGGCGGACACTGTCATTCACGCTATTTGCGAGAAGGGCGCCGTGTGGTTCAGCTACACAGCCGAAGGCCCCGGCCCCATCCATGTGGACCGCGAACTCGCAGTTCCCAAGGCCTACGGCGACGATATCCGCAGGCTCGTTGCTGAAGACTATTCAGCACACATGTTCTTCGACGAGACCAAGCGCGCCATGGTTTCGGTGGAGCAGCACCTGGACGTGGCCAGCGCTGACTACCTGGCCGAGCAGAAACTCTTCGACGCCGATGCCCTGGACATCATGGGACGCCACGGCCTCAACGCGGCCATCCTGGACCACCACGCACCTGAGTCCGATGACGCCGCGGACTACCGTTTGGACCCCACCATCATCTCCACGGACATCGAATCGGTCCGACTGGGCAAGGACCTCGGAGCCAGCCGCGCGGTTGAACTCCTGGCAGCCCAGGGCATTACTCCGCTCTCCTGGCGCACGGTAGGTGATTCCCGCACGGACTACGCCATGGCAGACTGGCTTCACCACAACGATCACGATGTGAAGCACGTGGACGTCCGGCCCGCAGACGGCGTACCGGTGAAGCCCTACACCATATTGACGGCAGCCGACCTTGAACTGGCGGATGACGTGATCCACGACGACGCCGGCGGCGCTTTCCTCCGCAGCTGGCGCGAAGCCCTTTCGATCTAAGTTCCAGCGCACCATAGTTTTAACGTCTTAGAGCAACCTGCACCGCAACGATCCCGGAGATACAGCCATCACACAAGCACAGGTCGATCCGATTTACCACGGCAGCCCGTCCATCGAAGAGGACACGATTGCTGAGGCGATCTCGCCTGCCGTCGTCGCGCATCTTAGGCACAGGTCCGACGTCGTCCGTCACCGTGGGCGGTACGCCCTGGTCAACGGCGACCTGACTCCGCAACAGGCCATGGTGTCCGATCTTCTGGCGGTCAGGGCCGCCTTGGACGCTGCCGGTATCGATTTCATCCTGGTGCGCGGAAATGATGAGCGGCCCGTTATCGCCGTTGACTGGGAGTCACGCAAGGACGTTCGGGAGGCGCTGGTCACGGCGTTCCGGAATGAGCCCTTCTATTCCATGACCGTGGACGCCAAAAAGAAGACCTCCATGTTGGTGGCGGACGGCGATCTCTCGGCTAACCGAAAAGCCCGCATCTTCCGCTTGTACCGGCCGCGCGTCGAGATCGGCGGCGGGCTCTGGTACGGCCCGGCCTTGGGCGTGCAACTTGAGCTGTGGCGGTTTGAGGGCGATCACTTGGAACTCCCCGTGGAGAATTCCCTCACCCGCCGCACCATGCTTCGCCAGGACGCGGTGCGCGGCACAGTACAACGGCACGGCCTGTCCTGGCCCACCATCGAGAACATGTTCGCTGACCATGCCAGCGACATCGACTTCGATATCGACATCGTCTTCTCGTGGGTGGATGGCAGCGACCCGGAATACATCGCCAGGAGGCGTGCCCAGCAGTCCGAGGCTGTCCTCGGCGAGGGCGACGATCATGAGGCACGCTTCCGGCAGATCAACGAGCTGAAGTACGCACTGCGCTCCGTGCACATGTTCGCGCCCTGGATCCGGCGGATCTTCATCGCCACCGACTCCCCCGCACCGGAATGGCTGGCCGACCACCCGTCGGTGACCATTGTGCGCAGCGAGGAGTTCTTCGCAGACCCCTCCGTGCTGCCCACCCACAATTCGCAGGCCGTGGAGTGCCAGCTGCACCACATCAAGGGCCTCTCAGAGCACTTCCTGTACTCCAATGACGACATGTTCTTTGGCCGCCCCGTGGGCCCGGACATGTTCTTCACGCCCGGTGGCATCACCAAGTTCATCGAAGCTGACACCCGCATTGGGCTGGGCGAGAATGACGCCGAACGCAGCGGCTTTGAGAACGCAGCCCGCGTGAACCGCAAGCTGCTGTGGGAGCGCTTCGGCCGGATCACCACCCGGCACCTTGAGCACACGGCCGCGCCGCTACGCCGCAGCGTGGTGGCCCAAATGGAGAAGGAATTCCCGGCCGAGTTCGCAAAGACCGCCGGAAGTCGGTTCCGTGCCGCGGACAACATCTCGGTGACCAACTCGTTCTACCACTACTACGCCCTGCTTACCGGTCGCGCGGTCACGCAGACCAGTGCCAAAGTCAGGTATGTGGACTCCACCATGTGGGCCGGACTGCACTACCTGCCGAAGCTCCTGGCCAAGCGCCACATGGACTTCTTCTGCCTGAACGACGGCAGCTTCCCCGAAGTCGAGGCAAATGAACGAGCCGACCTGGTGACCGACTTCCTGGAGAAGTACTTCCCCGTCAAGGCGCCTTGGGAGAAGTAAAGCCACCGGGAGAAACAAGCGGGAGCGACGAGGTGTGCGTGCCCGGCGAAGTGTGGGCTCCCACCCGGGACTCGTGCGGAATCCGAATGCCGGCCGCCGCCAGGCGCCGCTGAACCTCGGCTGCATCCAAGGGCTCGCCAACGGTGACGCCACCGGACATCGGAACCACGGAGTGCACGATCGTGTGCTCGTAGACGTGGATCATGTTGTAGGACTGCGCCCCGTCACGTCCGCGCTGTCCGCCGGCGCGAACCGCCAGGTCCTGCGTGTAACAGGTAGCTGAGGCGACCGATACCGGGATGCCTGCGAAGCTCGCCGTCGTGGAGTAGTGCAGGTGGCCGCCCAGGATGGTGCGGACATCTGTGTTACGGACGACGGCGGCCAGTGCGGCTTGGCCGCGCAGCTCCACCATCACTGCGAGGTCCTGCACGCATGGGACGGGCGGGTGATGCAGGGCAAGGATGGTGCCGTCCGGGGCTGGCGTGGCCAGCTCCGAGGCCAGCCACTCCAGCTGGGATTCTGACAGTTCGCCGTAGTGGTGGCCGGGAACCGTGGTGTCCAGGGTGATGATGCGGAGTCCGTTGACAAAGTAGCTGCGGTCCACGGGATCCTGCGGCTTGCTGGCCGCAGAGGCATCGGCGAACGCGGAACGGAAGTTTGCCCGGTTGTCATGGTTGCCCATGGCCCAGATGGCTTTGGCTCCCAGTGACGCGCACAGAGGTTCAATCATCTCGCGGAGTTGCTTGTAGGCTTCCAGCTCACCTTTGTCGGCGAGGTCTCCAGTGAAAATGATGGCCTCGGGCCTGATCCTGGAGGCGATTATTTGCTCGCAGATCTCCTGGAGCCTGGCTGCGCTGTCCACCGAGCCGTGGAGCGTGCCCGGACCCCCCACCAGGTGAAGATCGCTCAGGTGCAAAAGCACATGACCTGGTTTGGGGTATTCGGCCTCGATGAGCTCCATAGCTTCGCCTTAGCGTTTGGTGGGAGACGGCTTCTCCCGTATCAATCCAGTAGGGCCAATCCAACCAGACAACAAGCCAACAACTGGCTAATTTCCGGCGGAATGTTGGAAAATTACTTTCCTCCTTTCAGGACTGGTGGCACTACGCCAGCGCTTCTTCCACTGCTTTCACAAGGTCTTCGGAGTCAGGCTCCACTGCGGATGGGAACCTTGCCACGAGTTCGCCACCGCGGTTTATGACGAACTTCTCGAAGTTCCATTTCACCTTGGCCGGCTGCCCGTCCTCGTCCCGGGCCAGCTCCGCGAACAGGGGATGCTGCTGCTTGCCAAGGACGTTGGCTTTGCTGGTCAGCGGGAAGGACACTCCGAAGTTGCGCTCGCAGAATTCTGCGATTTCGTGGTCTGCGCCAGGCTCCTGCCCGCCGAACTGGTTGCAGGGCACTCCGAGGATCTCCAGGCCCTGGCTCCGGTACTTGCCGTACAGCTCTTCCAGGCCCGCGTACTGGCGTGTGTAGCCACACTCAGAAGCGACGTTCACCACCACCACCGCTTTGCCCTCGAACCGGCCGAAGTCCGCTTCGGTGCCATCGTTGAAGGTGAGGGGAATGCTGTAAAGGCTGGACATGGGATTCGCTTCCTGACGACGTCGTCTGGCGGGTTTGCCGCCATCGAGCTTACGGGAGCTGGCTTGGGGCCGCGAAATGCAGGGTTATCCGGCGTTTCACGGGCCTTTAGCGTATGTCCGGCTTAAGGTGCCGGGAGGATCAGCGTGGACAACGGCACGATCACACCATCCGGCCGCTGGACCAGGTCCGGTGCTATCAGGATGTATCCGGGCGGAAGCACCACCATTGGGAGCGCCGTTGGAAGGACAGCGACGGGCACAGGTGCGGGCGCCACCGGAGGTGCAGGAGCCGGTGGAACGGCCTGGGTAACTACTGGCGCTGGTTCCACAATTACGGGTGCTGGCGCCACGACAACGGGCGCTGGTTCCACCATCACGGGCGCTGGAGCCGGCACAACCGGAGCCGGTTCAACCACGGCCGGTGCCGGAGCGGGAGCTACCGGAGCTGGCTCCACAACCGCGGGCGCGAGCGGAGCCGGTTCAACAACTGCCGGCGGCGGGGCGATGGCCGATTGAAGGGTCGGTGCCACCGGGGACGTCGTCAGCGTCGGCGGGACGATGCTGGTTTCCGGGGCACTGGTCGACGGCGATGGCGTGGAGGTGCCAGTCGGAGTCGGCGTTGCAGTGGTCGTCGGAGTCGGCGTAACTGTCGGCGTCGGCGTAGCAGTGATCGTCGGAGTCGGCGTAACTGTCGGCGTCGGCGTAGCAGTGCTTGTCGGGGTTGGCGTCGGTGTGGCCGTCACGGAAGGTGAGGGCGTCGGCGTCGTGGTTTGAGTTCCGCCGGGGTTGCCCGGCGTCGAAGTGGCCGGCGGAGTAGTGCCGGACGGGGCCGGCGGTGGAACAGGAAGCGGTTCGTCGTGTTCGTGCTCTCCACCGATGACGGCCCGGTTGGTTCCGTCCGAAACAGGAACGGCCCACTGCGGGGTTCCGGAAGCGCCATTACCCACACCCGGCTGGTAGTTCACCATGGCGATGGTCTGCAGCGGATCAGTCTGCCGGATGGACAGCAGTGTCCAGTTCGCGGGGTCAGTATGGAGACCGTTGACGATCGTCTCGAAGTGAAGGTGGCATCCTGTGGACCAGCCCGTGGTCCCAACCTCTGCGATAACCTCGCCCACCCGCACCGATTGGCCTTGCGTGACGCCGATTGCCTGGAGGTGGTTGTACGTGGTGACCAAGCCGTTGCCATGCTCGATTTCAACCCGGTTGCCACCGCCCCACACATGCCATCCGACAGCCCGCACTACGCCGGCGTCTGCGGCGTAGACCCGTGTACCGCAGGCGGCTGCGTAATCCTGGCCCCAGTGGAATTCTCCGGCCAGGCCAGTCAAGGGACTGTAGCGGTAGCCGTAAGACGAGCTCTTGTTGAGGACCTCAAGCGGTGAGTAGAGGCTCCCTGCAGGTGGTCGCGAAAGACCTGCGGAGGCAACGGTCAGTCCTGTGGAACCGTCCTTGCTGACGGTTCTTACCAGAGCGCGGTCGAAGTAGACCATGGGCGTGGCGGGTATTTGCTCGGGCGGCTCCGGCATGGAGTCGATCACCAAGGTCTCGGCTTCCGGCGGCACCAGGGTGCCTAGAGCCGTTGGTTCCACCACCCCCTGCGCCAGTGCTCCGCCAACAGAGCTGCTGGAGACGGAATTCAAGGGTTGGAAGCCAAACGCAAAGAAAGCCAGGACGGCGAGGCATCCCGCGATGAGAACGCGATGGAAGCCTACGGCGCGGATCAAATCCACTGCCCGGTCTGATTCATGATGGTTGCCCACAATACACTCCCCAAAGCCAGCGGCACCAAACCCCAGCCTGGCGTGCAAGCACCATTGTTGCGGGAATCAGGGGAGAAAGAAAGGCTTCCAGGGTGCCGCCTACCGAAAGGTTGGCTCAGTTTTGGCTCAAGAATCTTGAGCTTTGTTTTCGGGGCTAAGAGCCCAGGTTTTGCTTCAGCAGGGCACGGTGTTCGACGGCGGCATTGGCATGCAGTGCACGGCCCGCCTCAGTTAGTTCCAGGAAGAGGGAACGGCGATCATCTGCGCAGGTTTCGCGGGACACCAGGCCGGCTTTTTCCAGTCGGTCCACCACCTTTGAGACAGCACTCTGGGTCATGGGGGTCCGCTCCCCCAAGGCCTTCATCCGGCACGCAGACTCTTCACTTTCGGCAACGAGGTCCAGGATTTCAAACTCGTTGAGGCCAATGTCGAACTTCGCTTCGAGGGCGCGGTCAATCGCTCCTGCGGTGCGGAAGTAGGAGTTTTGGATGCTGCGCCACTGCTCAACCAGTTGACGGTCACGCGTCGTTGCCATGCCCTGATTCTAGTTCATTTCGACGTTAGAATCCACGTCATAATATTCCACATCATATTCCTTGTCATTGAATGACGCGTCATGTAGATTCGAGTCCATGACATCACCCACCACCCTCAAAACCTCAACTGAGCCGCCTTTGGTTTCAGCCGTTCACTGGACGCGTGCCCAGTGGCTGCTGCTCATGGTTGTGTGCACCGTCCTGGCTTTGGACGGGCTGGACGTCTCCATGGTCGGCGTTGCCTTGCCCTCCATCGGACAGGAACTCAACCTGGGTACCGACTCCCTGCAGTGGATTGTTTCCGCCTACGTCCTGGGCTACGGAAGCCTCCTGCTCCTCGGTGGCCGTCTCGCCGATCTGTTGGGCCGGCGTCGAATCTTCCTCATTGCGCTGACCGTATTCGCCGCAGCGTCGCTCCTTGGCGGGCTGGTGGACGATCCCGCCATCCTGATCGCCACCCGGTTCATTAAGGGACTTGCCGCTGCCTTCACCGCACCCACCGGGTTCTCCATCATCACCACCAATTTCGCGGAAGGCCGCGAGCGCAACAAGGCGCTGTCCATCTTCACCACGTTCGGCGCCAGTGGCTTCTCGCTCGGCCTGGTGGTGGGCGGCCTGATGACCAGCCTCAGCTGGCGTTGGACGTTCCTGGTCTCGGTACCCATCGCCGTCGTCGTGGTCTTCCTGGGCATGAAGTTCATCCCGAAGGACAAGCCGTCGGCGGAGAACAGCGGGCACGATATTTGGGGCGCCGTAACTCTCGCGCTGGGGATGCTCGGACTCGTGTACACCTTGGTTTCGGCACCTGAGCAGGGCTGGGGATCTGTGGCAACAATCGCCGGATTCGCAGTGTCCATCGCCGTGCTGGCGGCCTTCGCGGTGATAGAGAACAGGGTCAAGCATCCGCTGATCCGCTTCAGCATCCTCAAGGAGGGCTGGGTAGCCCGAGCCAATCTCAGCGCCGTTGGACTGTTCGGCTCCTACCTCAGCTTCCAGTTCATTGTCACCATGTACCTGCAGTCCGTGCTGGGCTGGACGCCGCTGGGAATGGCGCTGGCCCTGCTGCCGGCAGGTCTGTTGGTGGCTACGAGCGCGCCGTTCGCGGACCGTCTCATTGAGAAGTTTGGGGCCACTCAACTGATTCTGACCGGGCTAACGGCCCTTGGCCTGGGCTATGTCCTGTTCCTCCGGGTGGGCACCACGCCGAACTACGTGCTGGATATCCTGCCGTCCGTGGTCCTGCTGGGCATCGGCTTCGCGCTGGCTTTCCCGTCCATCAACGTCCAAGCGACGGCCGGGATCAAGGATTCAGAGCAAGGGCTGGCTGCGGGTTTGATCCAGACGAGCACCCAGGTTGGGGCGGCCCTGGTTTTGGCGGTCACCACGGCATTGGTCAGCGGTCACGGCCAGGCCGCCGGAACTGTCAGCGCCCAAGCCATGCTGGAACAGTACCGTCCGGGCCTCATCCTGAGTGCCGCCGTCGCCATCGCCGCCCTGCTGGTTGCGGCAGCACCGTCTCGGCGGCGCGTCCGCTCCTAAGCTCCGCGTTTTTCCCCTGTACATGGGCGCAATTGCGAGGTCTCATGGGACCTATGAGGAACTACCTCACGGAATACAGGCACGAACTGCAGCGCACCTTCACAGGAACGGCGGGCACGCCTCCAGAGTGGGTGCCGCGCCTCGCGGAAGGGAACGACGCCGGATATCACCTGCCGGGATCGGCTGTCTGGGCTGTCCACGGCCATGTGGCCACCATCGTGGCCGGGATCAGGGTACTACTGATGCAGGCCCTGCATCCCGGCGCGCTGGCCGGAGTTTACGAGCACTCAGGCTTCCAAAAAGACCCTCTGGGACGGTTGGCTAACACGGTCCGATGGATTTTCACGGTGACCTACGGTTCCACGGAGGCCGCCGAAGCAGCGACAGCACGCGTGCGCAAGATCCACGAGCGCGTCCGGGGAACGTATGTGGACGGCAACGGAGTCTTACGTGAGTACGCCGCCAACGACCCCGAACTCCTCCGCTGGGTACACGTCACCTACGCTGACTCCTTCATCACCGCCAACCGCATCTGGGGCCGGCCCATCCCAGGCGGGCCCGACGCCTACGTTCGCGAATGGGCAGCTGCCGGGCGGCTTATGGGAGTGGAGGACCCTCCTCTGACCGAGGCCCAGGTCCGTGACGAGCTTGAGCAGTGGTGCGCCTCCGGGATACTCCGGGCTGATGAGCGCTTGGCCGAGACGGTGTCGTTCATCCGCTACCCGCCCCTGAGCCCGCTTCTCAAGCCCGGCTACACCATCCTGTTTTCCGCCGCGGTGGCAAGTCTTGAGCCCAAGTACCGGGAGATGCTCGGTATTCGCCGTGCCGGGATTGGTCCGATTCCCTTGCCCGTCATCACCGCTGCCCGGGCCGTGCTGGGCATGGTCCGGTTTGCCTTGGGCTCCCATGGACCCAGCGAGCAGGCTGCCCGGCGAAGGTTGCAGAGGCTGGGGTACGCCGCCTGATGGGCTTGGTGGGCCGATAACAACGAAGGCCGGGCAGGTCGGAGCGAATCCGTCCTGCCCGGCCTTCCGTAGCCAACGGCTAGATCAGGTGATCCGACAGGTGGTTCGGGGTGCCGAAGCGGTGCGCCGTGATGGACACAGCCTGCTCGCGGAGGAACGGCAGCATCTCGATCCGGCCCGCCTGGGTCACAGCACCGTGGTAGACCGCGACGTCCGGGCGACCACCCATGGCTGCGCTCAGCGCGGCGAAGTCGCCACCGATCAGGCGGATCCGGCCGGCGTCGAACTTTGCTGCACGGGCCAGCCACGCGGCGTCGTCCTCGATCCGGACGCTGACGCCCAGGTTCGCAAACACAGTCACCACGGCGTCGGGAAGCACGACGGCGGAGCTCACCTTGAGCGCCGAACCAGCCACTGCGCCGGCTGCCACCACGCGGAGCAGCTCAGCGAGCCGCTCGCCTTCGGAGAGGCGGATGGTGACAGGGAGGGAGCGGTAGCGGAAGACGTTGCGCTCTGCGGACAGGGCTGAGACGTCCTTGCGGGTGCCGAACTCGGCTTCCCAGGCCGCTGCGTCGCTGAAGAGTGACTGCTGCAGGGTTTGGAGTTCCTCGGCGGTCACGTCAGCAGACTTGGCCGCAGCTAGGATCTGTGCGGCAGCGCCCTGAAGCATCGTGCCGCGCTTGGCCTTGGCCTCGGCGGGGAGCCAGGAGCCGAGCCCGATCAGGTAGTTCGGTCCACCGGCCTTGGTTCCGGCGCCGACTGCCGACTTCTTCCATCCACCGAACGGCTGGCGCTGGACGATCGCACCGGTGATGCCGCGGTTGACGTACAGGTTTCCGGCCTGGATGGTGTCCAGCCAGACGCCCATTTCAGCGGAGTCCAGGGAGTGGAGGCCGGCGGTGAGGCCGTACTCGATCTCGTTCTGGATGGCGATGGCTTCCTCGAGGGTCTCTGCGGTCATAACACCCAGGACCGGGCCGAAGAACTCGGTGAGGTGGAAGTAGGAGCCACGCTTGACGCCCGAACGGATGCCCGGGGACCACAAACGTCCTGTTTCGTCGAGGCGCTCGGGCTTGATGGCCCACGTCTCGCCGTCGCCCAAGGTGGTGAGGGCGTTCAGGAGCTTGCCGTTGGCCGGCTCGATGATCGGCCCCATCTGGGTGGTGGCATCCTCCGGGTAACCGACGGTCAACGAGCGTGCGGCGTCGATCAGCTGGTTGTGGAAGCGGGCGCTCTTGGCCACCGAGCCCACCAGGATCACCAGCGAGGCAGCCGAGCACTTCTGGCCTGCGTGGCCGAATGCCGAGTACACAACGTCCTTGGCAGCCAGGTCCAGGTCAGCGCTCGGGGTGACGATGATGGCGTTCTTTCCGGACGTCTCCGCGAGCAGCGGCAGGTCCTGGCGGAAGGAACGGAAGAGTTCAGCGGTTTCGTAGCCACCGGTGAGGATGACCCGGTCAACGCTCGGGTGCGAGACCAGCTGGGTGCCGAGTTCGCGCTCTTCGAGCTGCACGAGGGCCAGGACTTCACGCGGCACGCCGGCTTCCCAGAGTGCATCCACCATGACGGAACCGGAGCGGCGGGCCTGCTTTGCCGGCTTGATCACGACGGCGGAACCTGAGGCAAGCGCTGCGAGCGTCGAGCCTGCGGGGATCGCCACCGGGAAGTTCCACGGCGGGGTCACCACGGTGAGGTTCGCTGGGACGAACGTGGCGCCGTCGACCGTTTCCAAGTCCTTGGCGCGCTCGGCGTAGTAGTGCGCGAAGTCGATTGCTTCGCTGACCTCGGGGTCGCCTTGGTCGATGGTCTTGCCGGTTTCGGAAGCCATAACCTCAAGAAGCTCCGCACGGCGCGCCTCAAGGATGTCGCCGGCGCGGTGCAGGATGGCTGCGCGCTCGGCTGCCGGGCGGGCACCCCAGGCCTTGCCGTGGTCCACGGCCGTGGCGATGACGCGGTCCAGTTCGGCGGCGTCCGAGACCTTTGTGGACTCCACGATCTTATTGCCGGCGGTGGAACCCGGGATGCGCTTGAGGATGTCGCGGCCCCAGGCGCGGTTGGCCGGGAGTGCCGGGTCCGTGTCCGGGGTGTTGCTGAAGCCCTCCAGCGGTGCGGGCTCTGCGGGGAGGCGCCGGTCCTGCTGGCGGTTGGGGCCGGGAACCTCGTCCGTCATTCCGGCGAGAGAATCAAGGAATCGCTGCTGTTCGCGCTTGAAGAGGACTTCATTTTCGCTCAGTTCGAAGACTGCGGACATGAAGTTTTCCTGGCTGGCACCTTCTTCGAGGCGGCGGATCAGGTAGGCGATGGCGACGTCGAACTCGCCTGGGTGGACTACCGGTGTGTAGAGCAGGAGGCTGCCGACATCCTTGCGGACTGCCGTGGCCTGGCCGGTTGCCATGCCCAGGAGCATCTCGAACTCAATGCCCTTCGTGACGCCACGCTGCTTGGCGAGCAACCACGCAAAGGCGACGTCGAACAGGTTGTGGCCAGCGACGCCGATGCGGACGGCGTCAACGTGCTCCGGAGTCAGGGCGTAGTTGATGACGTTCTTGTAGCTGGTGTCGGAGTCCTGCTTGGTGCCCCAGGTCGCCAGCGGCCAGTCGTGCAGGGATGCTTCAACCTGCTCCATGGGGAGGTTGGCTCCCTTGACCACGCGGACCTTGATGGGAGCGCCACCCTGGGCGCGGCGGGCGGTGGCCCACTCCTGGAGTTCCTGCATGGCACCAAGGGCGTCCGGGAGATAGGCCTGGAGGACGATGCCGGCCTCGAGGTTCTTGAACTCGGGCATGTCCAGGATGCGCTTGAATACCGCGATGGTCATGCTGAGGTCCTTGTATTCCTCCATGTCCAGGTTGATGAACTTGGGCTTGGGGAAGGACGCTGCGAGGCGGTACAGCGGGGTGAGCTTCTCCACCACGTGATCGACGGCTTCGTCGAAGGCCCATGGGGAATGCGGTGCCACGGTGGAGGATTCCTTGATGGAAACGTAGTCCACGTCATCGCGGGCAAGGAGCTTCAGCGTTCCATCCAGGCGGCGCTGCGCTTCGTGTTCGCCCAGGACTGCTTCGCCGAGCAGGTTCACGTTCAGGTGAACGCCGTCCTGGCGGATCTTGGCGATGGCCGGGCCGAGCTTGGCGTCGGTGGCGTCCACGATCAGGTGGCCCACCATTTCGCGGAGCACGCGGCGGGCGATCGGGATGACTACCTGGGGGACGATCGGAGCCATGACGCCACCTACGCGTACAGCGCTGCGCATGTACCACGGGAGGAA
The DNA here is from genome assembly GCF_048595705.1 of Paenarthrobacter sp. TA1.8. NCBI lineage: Bacteria > Bacillati > Actinomycetota > Actinomycetes > Micrococcales > Micrococcaceae > Paenarthrobacter > Paenarthrobacter sp. TA1.8. The sequence continues at coordinate 730,650 of NZ_CP184287.1, read as the reverse complement.
CTTGGGCACCTTGGGAGCGAGCTCTGCGAGCTTGCGGCCGGCGACCGACAGGTCCTCGGGGCGGATGACGCCGTCGACGAATCCGACAGTGAAGTCAAGGCCGTTCGGGTCCTTCAGGACACCGGCGAGACGCTGCGCGGACACATCCACGGGGATCTTGCTGGCTTCGGTAAGCCAGTGGCGGACCAAGGCGATGGCTTCCTGAGCCAAAGCATCGAACTGTCCGGAATCCTGGGTGCGCGGGGCGGTGGCATCCGGGAGGGTGCTGGTCATGGGGGCTCCTTCTGAAACGGAGAAGTTTGTTTGTTTCCATCAGTATGGATCTACAATCACGTTAGGAAAAGCGATCTTTTCTGACGAATATTCATTACCCATCCCGAACCTTTGGAGGCCGCCTTGCTGGACGTCCGCAGGCTGCGTTTGCTGCACGAATTGAAGATCCGCGGAACCTTGGCCGAAGTCGCCGACGCAATGCAGTACAGCCCTTCATCGGTGTCCCAGCAGCTGACGTTGCTGGAGAAGGAAGCGGGCGTGGAACTGCTGCGCAAAGCCGGGCGGCGAGTGCAGCTGACTCCGCAAGCGGAGATCCTCGTAGCCCACACGGCCGCTCTCTTGGAGACCTTGGAGCGCGCGGAGACCGAACTCGCGGCCTCGCTATCCATGGTCACAGGCACTGTCCGGCTCGCCGTCTTCCAGTCCGCCGCGTTGGCGTTGCTGCCCGATTTCCTCAGCATCATGCGCCAGGAGTATCCAGAGGTCCGCGTGGAGATGACGCAGCGCGAGCCCGAGACTGCACTCTACGAAACCTGGGCGCGCGACTTCGATCTCGTGGTGGCAGAGCAATACCCAGGCCACGCCGCCCCGCATCACAGCGGCCTGGACCGTGTGATCCTCACCAGCGACGCCATCCGCCTGGCCACTCCCCCGGTGGGATTGGGCGGCGAAACTGTTTCTTCGCTTGCGGACACCGCCTCAATGCCGTGGGTCATGGAGCCCCGGGGGGCCGCCTCAAGGCACTGGGCTGAGCAGGCGTGCCGTTCGGCGGGGTTCGAGCCCGACGTACGTTACGAAACGGCCGACCTCCAAGCACAGATCCGGCTCATTGAATCCGGAAACGCCGTGGCGCTCATGCCGGACCTGGTGTGGACGGGGAGAACCCGCACCGTCCAACTCCTGGACCTCCCGGGCCTTCCGAAGCGAACTGTTTTCACGTCCACCAGGACCGCAGGCCGCATCCACCCTGCAACCGCAGCCTGCCGCGAAGTGCTGGAGAGGGTCGCGGCAACACAGCAGCAGGATGCCGAGCAGCAGGCTGACGCCGACTAGCTTCCGGGAACGCAAAAGGCCCCAGTCCGGGGACTGGGGCCAAACGCGGAGAATGGGGGATTTGAACCCCCGAGGGCGTTAACCCAACACGCGTTCCAGGCGTGCGCCATAGGCCGCTAGGCGAATTCTCCTTGCTTCCGATTCGAAAGCAGATACTACTGTACCTGAGAATTTCGGCATCGTGTAATCGGGCCGAATCACCGCCTATAGAAGGGTTCGAAGATAAGCCCGTTAACGGAAAAATGGACGCCCCCAACGCGCCCATTCTTGCGGTATCACCGTTGAGCTGCCGGGTCCGGCCCCTCGCTCCCAGGCCCCGCAGCTCACAACCTTGAGATTGCCCCAATCGGTGTACATACCCATGGTCCGCTGCGGTCCCTCGTTTTGCAATGGTTGAGACCTGTTTGTAGCCGAAGTTTGTTGACAGGATGTGCTTATGGATCAGCTCCACGCCTTGGTTGCCTACGTTCCTGAGACGCATATCGAGGAGGTTCTCCTGGCCATAGGCGACGCAGGCGCCGGGCGAATCGGCGATTACTCCCACTGCGCCTTTACTTCACCAGGCACTGGCCGCTTCACGCCGCTGCCTGGGGCGCGCCCCTTCGTGGGCGAGGTGGGAATCGGGGAACAGGTGCCCGAAACTCGGATTGAGTGCGTTGTGGAGGAAGACATGCTCGACGGCGTCGTACGGGCTCTGCGGGCGGCACACCCTTACGAGGAGCCGGCTTTCATGACGTGGCCGGTGAATGGCTGGCGGTGATGGGTGCCAGGTCAGGCGAAGATGGGCATTCGCCCGGCTGCCAATTCTCCATTGATCATTGCGATCTCGTCGGCGGACAACAGCCTAACGTCCTCGCTGACGGCATGGCTCGAGACTGTTGCCCAGATGACGACGTCCGACCAGCACCAAAGCGATACTCCCGCCTGAATGGCCGGACGAGGGAATGGAAAGGCCGCTTGCCGCTGGCCAGCAACCCAGTGAGCCACGGCCTGTCGCGTCGTTCCCAGTCGCTCGGCAATCTCACCCCTCGTGACATAGTCGAAATCAACGGCTTGAACCTCTCCACCGAGATGACGAACCTGGTCAACCACCCGATGGGCGGCCTCCGTGCCGCTTGCGGCATCCTGCAGGACAGTCACATAGGGCACTTCAGCGAAGCGAGACACGATCGCATCAAGCTGTTCCACGAGTAGGTCTTCAACCGGCTCGGGAAGTTCCCCCAAACGGAGACGTACTTCGAAGGGCCGCTCGGTATTCATAGTCTTAGAATATTCCAAAGTGTTGACAAGTGACAACAGCTACCTCCGCCCTCTGAGCAATTCATGCTGACCCGGGCACCGACGTGCGTCGCGTAGAAGGATCTTGGCTCGCTGGGTCGAATTCCTGGGAGTGCCGTCAACTCTCAACTGCGCTCCGTTAGATCCACAGGGCAGTACATATAGAACTTGTGCCCCTGCCGCCTCAGCCTCCATCCGGAGACCGCCAGGACACGAACCACAGCGAGCACGTCCTTGTGAATCTCGCCGGACACATCTTTGGGGTCCACCCACTCCCCACTACCCATCCCGCACCATAGCCACACCCTTTCCGACGAACCCCTCCTGCAGTACGAGGTTTACCAGCCAGCCCCGACAAAATGAGAAGGCCAGCCACCCGCCGTCGAGCCTTATCCACAGTCCTTCGAGTCGATTCGAACCCCAACCCAAGTTCGGGTAAGCTTGTCGACGGCCCCTCATGTGGCGTCATCCTGTTGAACTCCCCCAGGACCGGAAGGTAGCAAGGGTAGATGGGCTCTGGCGGGTGCATGAGGGGTCACTTACTTTAACTGTCAGTCCCTATAGGTAGGTTTCACTTGTGACTGTTACAACTGCCCTGTATCGAAGGTATCGCCCGGACTCTTTCGCGGACGTTATCGGGCAGGAACACGTCACGGAGCCGCTGATGACGGCGCTCCGCAAGAACCGCGTGAACCACGCCTACCTCTTCTCCGGCCCCCGCGGTTGCGGCAAGACCACGTCCGCGCGCATCCTTGCACGCTGCCTCAATTGCGCCGAAGGCCCCACTGATACTCCCTGCGGCAAATGCCCCAGCTGCGTCGAACTCGCACGCGGCGGCTCCGGCTCGCTGGATGTCATCGAGATCGACGCCGCCAGCCACGGTGGCGTGGACGACGCCCGCGATCTCCGCGAGCGCGCAACCTTCGCCCCGGTCCGCGACCGCTACAAGATCTTCATCATTGACGAGGCCCACATGGTCACGTCCGCCGGCTTCAACGCGCTCCTCAAGATCGTTGAAGAGCCGCCGGAACACATCAAGTTCATCTTCGCTACAACCGAACCGGACAAGGTCATCGGAACCATCCGCTCCCGTACGCACCACTACCCTTTCCGGCTGGTGCCGCCCGAGCCGCTCATGCAGTACCTCGAGCTCCTTTGCCAGCAGGAGAACGTTCCTGTGGCTCCCGGTGTGCTCTCGCTCGTCATCCGCGCCGGTGGAGGTTCCGTTCGCGACACCCTTTCCGTCCTGGACCAGCTCATGGCTGGCGCCGGTCCCAATGGCCTGGATTACGAGCTCGCTGTCGCGCTGCTCGGCTACACGCATGCTTCCTTGCTGGATGACATCATCGATGCCGTGGCTGCGGCCGATGCCGCCACTGTGTTCCGTGCCGTGGACCGCGTCATCCAGACCGGTCACGATCCCCGGCGTTTCGTCGAAGACCTCTTGGAACGATTCCGCGACCTCATCATCGTCCAGGCGATGCCCGAGAGCGCACAGGCCATTCTTCGCGGCATGCCGGCAGACCAGATCGCCCGGATGCGCAATCAGGCAACCAACCTGGGCGCGGCCGAGCTGTCCCGGGCGGCGGACGTCACCAACACCGCGCTCACTGAGATGACCGGTGCTACGTCGCCGCGCCTTCACCTTGAGCTGCTGTGCGCGCGCATCCTCTTGCCCAGCGCCGAGCAGACCGAGCGTGGCATCGCTGCCCGCATCGACCGCGTGGAACGTCGCCTGAATTACACCGGCGACGACGGCGCCCCGGCTGTGGCTGCTGCCCCACCGGCTCCTACGGCTACTACGCCGATCGCACCTACAGCGCCGGCACAGGCGGAAACTCCGGCTGTCCCGGCGACACCCGCCGTTTCCCGGCAAGCCCCTGCTGCAGCATCTGCCGCGCCCGAGCAGTCCGCGTCCACTCCGGAGCCGTCCCCTGCACATCAGTCCACAGACGCTGGTTCGCGGGATGCCATCACAGCACCTCGAGTGTCCACCAACGATTGGCCCGTCGAAGACCGTCCGGCTGCCGGCCGCTCGCAGCAAGCTGCCCCATCCCAAGCAGCCCTGTCTCAGCCACAGCCAACGCCCGCACCGCAACAGGCACCTGCCGCAGCTCCGCAGCCGGCTGCTGCTCCGGTTCCCGCTACCGGAGGCAGCGGCGATGTGGAAGCATTGCGCCGCGCCTGGCCGGACGTCCTGCAGACGCTGACCAAGATCAAGCGCAGCACCTGGGCACTGGTTGAACCGAATGCCCAAGTGGCACAGTTTGATGGCCAGGTATTGACGCTTGCCTTCACAACCGGTGGCCTCGCGGGTGCGTTCGGACGTGCCGATCACTCCGAGAACCTTCGGCAGGCGATCCACAAGACCATCGGCATCGACTGCCAGATCGTCGCAGTGGCTGGCGGCAACAGTTCAGCGAGCTCTGAGCCAAACCCAAAAGCACCTACTAGCCGGGAAACTCCGGCAACTGCATCATCCGTGGGCGCCCCGGCGTCGTCTGGGAGTGGATCCCCCAAAGGCACAGCCACAGGTGTCACGTCGGCGCCTGCGGAAACAGCTTCGGCGCCGGCACCAGTGTCAGCTGTCGACTCCGCTTGGGGTCTTGCGCCCGCTTCCGCGCCAGTAGCTTCCCCCGCTCCTGCACCCGCCGCATCCGCGCCAGCAGAAGCACCCGAGCCTTCGGTGTCCACCCCCGCGCGAGCAGAGCCCACCGCTACCGCAACTGCCCCCGCCCCAGTTGCGCCGGTACCAGCACCAGCCGCCTCAACTCCCGCCGCTCCCCCCGCGGCCGAGCCTTCCGGTGACTACTCGTACCCCGACGACGATTGGGGTCCGCCGCTCGACGAGGACGCCCCGCCGCTGGATGAAGAGCCTCCGGCAGACTGGGAACCACCCGCGGGCTACAGCCGCACGAACTCCCAACCGGCGGCCTCAGCGCCGGCAAGCCCAATGGCGTCGGCAGCAGCAACACCGGCCAAGACCTCCACAACCGCACCCCCGGCCGCAGCCACAACGTCACCCGCTTTGAGCACCACTGCGTCCGACGATCCGTGGTCGCGCGCAGTCGAGCAGGCGCCGGGAACCTGGGTTGTAGGCACGGAGTCCAACGTGGGCAAGCAACCCGCGCAGGACATCGCAGAAAGCGCGCCCGCAACAAACACCCCGGACTATGAACCGGCCGCGGCGCAAGCACCGGCTCCGGCAACGGCGTCCGGAACCTACGGTCACCCCACCAACGCCGAGGAGAACCCGAGCTCCAGCTGGGACGTCGCACCGGCGTCGAGCTGGCCCGCAGCGCAATCCATGCCCGCCCCGGCAACCAGCAACGCCCCGGCGGCCTGGCCGTCGTTGGCGACTCAACCCGAGGAAGCGCACGGCTCCGTTGCGACGCTCGAGGAGGCTGCGCCGTCGGGCAGTCCAACTGGCCGGCAAAGCCTGTATCAGCGCTTAACGAACAGCCCCGAAGCCCAAGCGGGCCGTGTCCAGGCGCCGGTGAGGACCCAGGCGAAGCCGGAGTCAGTGGCGGAGGACATTCCCAGCCCGGAAGACGAAACCATCGAGGAGTCCCGGGTATTTGGGCGCGCCGCGGTGGAGCGTATTCTGGGCGGGAAGCTGATTGAAGAGCGCGCCTTGGACGGTTCTCCCCTACAACCCCGCTGACTCCAGCATTGATTTCAACCGAACGAGGACATTGTGTACGAAGGTGCAGTTCAAGAGCTGATTGATGAGCTCGGCCGGCTTCCCGGTGTTGGCCCCAAATCAGCGCAGCGCCTGGCGTTCCACATCCTTGAGGCGGATCCCGAGGACATGAAGCGGCTGGTCACGGCCATCACCACGGTCAAGGAACGCGTGAAGTTCTGCAGCGTCTGCTTCAACGTGACCGAGCAGGAGACGTGCAACATTTGCCGCGACCAGCGCCGCGATCCGTCGGTCATCTGTGTCGTTGAGGAGTCCAAGGACGTCCTGGCCGTCGAGCGTACGCGGTCCTTCCGCGGCCGCTATCACGTGCTGGGCGGGGCCATTAATCCCATCGCGGGTATAGGTCCGGAGCAGTTGCGCATCCGTGAGCTCCTCACACGCCTCAACGACGGCGCCATCCAGGAAATCATCATCGCCACGGACCCCAACCTCGAGGGTGAGGCTACGGCCACTTACCTTGCCCGCATGCTCAAGTCGATCGGAATCACCGTAACGCGACTGGCGTCGGGCCTGCCCGTGGGTGGAGACCTAGAATACGCCGATGAGGTCACGTTGGGCCGGGCGTTCGAGGGCAGGCGCAACGCCTTGATGTAATCTCGCAATCACAACATCAGCCGCGATGGGGGTCCCGTGCGAGAACTTGTCTACTACGTTGCCGTAAGCCTGGATGGTTACATTGCAGGCCCCGGAGGCGAGTTCGATGCCTTCCCAATGGAGGGCGACCACATGGCCGCACAGAATCAACGCTTCCCTGACGCCATTCCTACCGTGATCGCGGACGCCATGGGCATCCAACGGAACGGGACAATGTTTGACACGGTGGTGATGGGTTGGAATACCTACGCCATGGGCCTTCCGGCGGGCATGACCAGCCCGTATCAGCACCTCGAACAAATAGTGTTTAGCCGGACGCGCACCGAGGCGGACATTCCGGGCGAGCACCCGAATTTGACGCTTACCGACGAAGACCCCGTAGACGTTGTGCGCCGGTTGAAGTCACAGCCCGGGAAGGCGATTTGGCTTTGTGGCGGCGGGCAACTCGCAACGCAGCTCGCCGGTGAAATTGACCGGCTTGTGCTCAAACGCAGCCCGCTGCTCTTTGGTGACGGGATCCCGCTCTTCGCGCCCGGGGCCTACCAGCCCAGCGCCTTCAGCGAGGTGTCGACGACGGCCTTCGGATCAGGCGTCGTAATTTCCGAGTATGTGCGTCAGCCGGTTACCCGGGCCCCGATCTAGCCGCCGCCCGCCGGGTGGCCTGCCAGCGTCCCGCAACAAGCACGAGCGCAGCCAGCAGCCCCTGCAGTGCCAAGCCGGTCAGGGCGACGGGGATCGAAGGCGCAAGGCCAGCACTTGATTCCCCGCCGAGGCACGGGACTTCGCGTGAGGGACCGTCGGCAGCCCATTGCAGTCCGGATAACATCCACCCAACCGGGTTGTCCGTAGCTGCCAGTTCACCGCCCACGCTTCCCAGGAGCAGGACAGGGTTGGACGTGGCCAGCCAGGCAATCCGATCCGTGTGCGTCACCTCAACTGGACGAAGACTGCCTACGCATTCGTACGCGATCACTCTTCCGGAGTCGTCGCGCTCGACGTTGACGGGCACCGAAACCTGGACTGTTCCCGCGGTCGCGGGAATCAGCAGGAGCGTGACCACCACATTGCCAATGCACAGGAAAGCCACCAGCACCGCAGCCAAAGCCGCACCGGGAGCTGCCTTGGCGAAGCATCTCCGCGAACCGGCACCGATCAGCCCGAACAGCGCTACTTCAAGAACTATGACGACGACGGCGGCACCGGCCAGCGCCATTGGTCCGCCGAAGCTGAGGCCCACCAGGAGCAACGCACCGCATCCCGTCGCAGCCAACGCCACACCCCTCATGGCTCCTGACAGGAGCAGAACAGGGATGCTTCCCTTCGTATGCCGGAAGCCCCAAGCAGCACCCAGCATGGCAGCCGCCAGTGCCAGGAATGCCGCCATCAGCAAATACACGGCGCCGGCAACCTCGGTCTCGAACCAGCCGTTGGCCTCTCCCATAACAATGAGTGCGGCGGCCATCCCCCACGCGAGCGCAATCCCCAGTGCGCAAGCCAACCAGAACCACCACGATGTGAAGGATTTCCGGGTGTTCCTCCATGCCTCGCCCGCAGTCATCTTAAAGGTTCCGGATGCGCGCGGCCGCCCCGAATCCGCCTTCCGGGCAGGCCTGGAAGGATGATCGTCGATGACGCCGCCGATCACTTCGTATTCGGGTTCAACCCGGCCCGGATCCGAGCCGCCCTCTTGGTCACGAACGCCGGACATCGCCGCTCACAAACCTCATGAATTGGATGGTACGCCGGGCGAACGTGCGGCCTCTAGATCGATTGGGCTAGTTCCCTGCGGTATTGTCCGCTATTTGCCGGAGTTTCACGGAATCCGGGAAGTACTCCAGGGTCATGTGGATGTAAGGCGATGGGTGGGCCAAGAACCATTCGTAGGCCTGGTCATCGGACGCTTTCCACCAAGGCTTCGGAAGGCCCTTGAGTTTTCGCGCCTTCCTCCCCAGCCATTCTTCCTTGACGTTGAAATAGCACTGGAGGAGGGCGAAGCCAAAGATGAGCCCGAAAAATGCCATAATCAGGGCCGTGATCTGCAGGTTGATCAAGAGGACAAATGCAAGAACCAGGCAGCCCAGCGCAACTGGCGCCATCAGAATCGTTAGTGCCAGACTGAAATAGAAGGAGCGGATCAGGTTGTAGTCGCCGCCGCCGGAACTCGCACCGATGCCCCATTCTTCCTTCGTGTACGCAAAGATGGTTTTACCTCTCATGGCGTACCCGTAGTAGTACGGACGGTTCAGCAACCGGTTGAGGTGTTCCTTCTCCTTCGCATCCATGGGCAATAATCCTAGCGTCCGGAGTATGCCCCTAATTTCACGAATTCAAGGCGAGATCCCAGCCGAGCATGCCACCATGGCTCATGGTTTCCAGCAACGGCGTCTTTCGGCGCCCCCGTCCCATCAAACCGGGCCCCGGTCAGGAATCGGTGTGGGACTACCCGCGTCCGCCGAGAATCGAAGCACGTTCGGAACGGATTGTGGTGCGGCTCGGCGGTCAGGTGATCGTTGACACCGCCAACGCTGTGCGGGTCCTGGAGACCAGCCATCCGCCTGTCTACTACGTGCCGTTGGATGCCTTCCCTTCCGGCGTGCTGGTCCCTGTTGGGGGCACCACTTTCTGCGAGTTCAAGGGAGAAGCAAGCTATTTCGACGTCGTTGCCGGCGGTGTCGCCGTATCCCGTGGCGGGTGGACCTACACCAAACCGGCCCGCGGTTTCGAGGCCCTCAGCAGCCGGGTGGCCCTCTACCCGGTGCATATGGATTCCTGCGAAATCAACGGCGAACAGGTGACATTCCAGGAAGGCGACTTCTACGGCGGCTGGATCACACGGCAGATCGTCGGCCCGTTCAAGGGTGGCCCGGGCACTGCCGGGTGGTAGGGAGAGCACGTGGCCGCTATGTGGTCACAATTCCTACCAGCCCTGCACGCGGCGATAAACTGGGCAAATAAGCTACGCAGGCGTGCTCCAATTTGGAATTCAGCATGCCGCGTTCGAACCCTATTGATGCAGTGAGGGTGCGCGCATGACTATGCCCACTACCGAAGTGAAGATCGAAGAGCTCTCCAACGAGGCTGCCATTACCAAGCAGCTGATCGTTCAAAAGTTCGGCGGTTCCTCGGTTGCCGATGCTGATGGCATCAAGCGGGTCGCACAGCGCGTCGTGGATGCGCAGAAGGCCGGCAACGAGGTTGTGGTTGTTGTCTCCGCAATGGGTGACACCACAGACGAACTCCTGGATCTCGCAAGCCAGGTCACGGACTCGGCTCCCGCCCGCGAAATGGACATGTTGTTGTCCGCAGGCGAGCGAATTTCCATGGCCCTGCTCGCCATGGCCATCAACAAATTCGGCGCTTCCGCACAGTCCTTCACTGGATCCCAGGCCGGCATGATTACCGACGGCATCCACGGCAAGGCCCGGATTATCGACGTCGACCCCCACCGCATCCGCACCGCGCTGGACAAGGGACACATCGCAATCGTGGCCGGTTTCCAGGGCATGAGCCGCAGCACCAACGAGATCACCACGCTTGGTCGCGGCGGCTCGGACACTACCGCTGTTGCTTTGGCTGCCGCACTTGAGGCTGATGTCTGCGAAATTTACACAGACGTGGACGGCATCTACACGGCCGATCCCCGAGTTGTGAGCTCCGCCCAGAAGATCGACCGTATCTCCAGCGAAGAAATGCTTGAGTTGGCCGCTTCCGGTGCCAAGATCCTGCACCTGCGGTGCGTGGAGTACGCCCGCCGTTTCGGTGTGCCCCTGCACGTCCGTTCCTCATTCAGCCAGCACGAAGGCACGTGGGTCATCCCGGGTGCCGACGAAAAGTTCAACATTCAAGAGGGAGTTGCCTTGGAGCAGCCAATCATCTCCGGCGTTGCACACGACCGGTCCGAAGCCAAGGTCACTGTAGTAGGCGTCCCGGATATCCCCGGCAAGGCTGCTGCGATTTTCCAGGTGATCGCTGATGCGCACTCGAACATCGACATGATTGTCCAGAACGTCTCTACCCACGGCACCGGCCGCACGGACATCTCGTTCACGCTGCCCATCGTTGAAGGCGCCGACGCCCTGGCCGCCCTGCGTGCAGCTGAAGGCCAGATCGGCTTCGAGAGCATTGAATACAACGAGCACGTCGGCAAGCTCTCCCTGATCGGCGCTGGCATGCGTTCGCACCCCGGCGTTTCGGCCACGTTCTTCAAGGCCCTCTCCGACGCCGGCATCAACATCGACATGATCTCCACCTCAGAAATCCGCATCTCCGTAGTCACCAGCGCCGATGCCCTGGACGACGCCGTGCGCGCCATCCACAATGCGTTCGAGCTCGACGGCGACGCTGAGGCCACCGTCTACGGCGGCACCGGCCGCTAGGGTCACCCCGGGCAACGCCCCCAAGTAAGTAGCAGATAAGGCCGTTCTGAGCTGTCAGAACGGCCTTAACTGCTACTTAGACTCTTCTATGTCTGTCAAGCCGCGGTTGTCAGTTCGGGTGAGGCACTAAGCGTCCGGTAGATGCGGCGGGCCATGTAGCGTTTGATGCAGCGGCGGATTTCTTTGTCTGTACGTCCCTCGGCCCGTCGTTTCTCCACGTATTGGCGTGTTTCTGAATCATGGGTCATCCGGGTTACTGCGGCCATGTGCAGTGCGCTGTTCAGGGATCTGTCTCCGCCCCGGTTCAGTCGGTGCCTGACGGTGTTTCCGGAGGACGCAGGGATGGGGTTTACCCCGGCGAGTGAGGCGAATGCCGCCTCGTTCCGGACTCTTCCTTCGTGCGACCACGCGGTGAGGCATTTCGCGGCGCTGATCGCTGCGAACCCTGTCTCCTCCAGCAAGGGTGCGGCCTCGCTGGCCTTGACCAGCTCATCGAGTTGGTTCTCGTTTACGGTGAGCTGCTCATCGAGCGCCAGGACGTGTTTTGCCAGCCGCACGGCCTCGGCGCGGGCGATGGACAGCGAGAGTTCTTCCTCGCGGGACCGCCACTTTGAGACCTCGGTGATCTGGGCGCCGGTGAGCTTCTTGCGGGCGTCGATGCCCAGGTCGTTGCTCCGCACCAGGGCGTTGAGTGCATTGATCGACCGGGTGCGGTCCTTGCTCATGGATCCCCGCGCTGTCACCAGGATCCTCACGCCTTGGCGGACCCCGTCATGCAGGCGGGGGCGGCGAAGCTTGTCTACCGGCAGTGGCAGGGTGGAAGCGGCGATCTGGTGGGCGTCCAGGGCGTCGGTCTTGCCCACCCCACGGCGCTTCCTGGCATCCATGCGGGGTGCTTCGGCTACAGGGAAGCCATGGGTGGCCACGGTGCCGGCAAGGATCGCCCCGTAGGACGCGGCACCTTCGATCACCCAGAGAGTATCGGCACTACCACCGGTGCGGCGGGCGACCCAGTCGATCGCCCGGTTGATCCCGGCCCCGGTAGCGGGGAAATCCCGGGATTCGAGCAAGGCGCCGGTATTTGCGGCGAGGATCGCGTAGACGTGGTTACGGGCGTGCGTGTCGACACCGACGACAAATGGATGGGTATGCGCGACGATAGACATGGCGGTCATTGGTACCTTTCCTCTTCACGGACGTGGTCATGGCCGTCGCCGGCCGGTACCAGTCCGGGTAGAGGTCACCAAGGAACAGCACTGTGACGGGTCACGCCCCCGAAAGGGGGTGGACAATCTTCTGATCAAGCTACCGAGGTGGGCCGGACAGGTGCCGGCCGGACCACCCCCATGGACTGACAGGTCTAAGTAAAGACACCATGCGGGTCACTTGGGTCACGAGTCACATCCACGGGGGCGGAACGGCCTGCACCCATCCTGCCAGCCAGTCCCAGACCAGCCACTGTCAAGACTCACAGTTGGGTGAGTCGGCGCCAGCAGGACTTCCACCAGTTGAGTCAGTCCCTCCGCCATATCCACGGATTTGTCGTAGAGCCACTGCAACTGCAAACCATCGAAAGCGGCCACCACCAGCCTCGCGAGCGCTTCAGCCCCGACGTCGGTCCGTACCTCGCCTGCCTTCTGTCGCCGCTCAATGTCCACGGCGACGTCCCGCACTACTGTTTCGTAGCGCTCTTTGAAGTACATGTGGGAGGCATGCCCGGGATCGTTGGCCGTGGCGGAGGCCACCGCGTAAAGCGTGGTCAGGCCGGGCTCGTTGCGGTTCCGCTCAGCGATGCCGGGCATGATGCTCAAACCCACCTCGGATTCGCCACCAACTGCGAGTGACCGTCGATCCCGCTCGGCCAGGACTGCGGTCAGTAGTTCCTGCTTGCCTTTGAAGTAGTGGAACAGAGTGGCTTCCTTGACGCCCACCCGTTCGGCGACGCGCTTGAGGGCAGTGCCTTCAAAGCCCTCCGTGGCAAAGACATCTGTAGCTGTCTGGATGATTTGTTCGCGGCGTTCGGCGCCCTTGGCGTACTGGCCGCGGGCCCTGGGTGTTGACATCCGTTCAGTCTATTTGAAGGTTCAAAAATCGAGTATCACTCGATTTTTTCTCTGAAAATCTAGTCACACTAGACTTTTGTCGCTAGAGTCTTCCTTCAAGACCCAACGGTGGGTCACCTGTTCATCAGGAGGCAATGTGGCCCTCAATCTCAACCAGCAGGTGGCAGGCGCGGAAACCGCCCGCCCGGAACGTGGAAGCACAAAAGCCGCTTCCCGCGCCTACGTCATCGGCATGCCCATCGCGAGCGCCGGCCTCTGGATGGCCCTCCTCGTCACCCGTATCAAAGGAGTCAAGTAAATGAATCCCTCACTCTCCCCGGCAGTCACCTCGCCACAAGCAGGAGCTAACGATGCGGAAGCCAGGATCCGCGAACTGGCCCGGAGCCTGACGCTTGAGCAGCAGGTCCAACTGTTGACAGGTGCGGACGTTTGGTCCACGCACGCCATCCCGGAGATCGGCCTCTCCCGCGTGGTCATGTCCGACGGCCCGGCAGGGGTCCGCGGCGAAGACTTCGATGAGCGCCACGACTCGGTCTCCTTGCCGTCGTCGTCTGCTTTGTCCGCGACGTGGAGCGTCGAGACGGCGCACCGGTACGGGCAGGTCCTGGGCCAGGAGGCCCGCCGTAAGGGCGTCCACGCCGTCCTGGGCCCCACCATCAACCTGCACCGCTCCCCGCTGGGCGGCCGCCACTTCGAGTGCATGAGCGAAGACCCGCGGCTCACCGCAACCATGGCGGCCGGGTACGTTGCAGGTGTCCAGTCCATGGGTGTTGGCGCCACGCCAAAGCACTACCTGGCCAACGAAGCCGAAACCGAGCGTTTCACCGCGGACTCCGTAGTGGACGAACGCCCCCTGCGTGAGCTCTACCTCGCAGCCTTCGAGGACGCCATCACGGAGGCCCGAGCATGGCTGGTGATGAGCTCGTACAACTCCATCAACGGCACCACCGCCAGCGAGAACAAGCTCCTGGAGACTCCGCTGTCCACCGAATGGGGCTTCGACGGCGTCGTAGTGTCCGATTGGACGGGTGTCCGCTCAGTAGAGGCTGCCAACGCCCACCAGGACCTGGAAATGCCCGGCCCGGTAGGCCACTGGGGACCCAAGCTCCTTGCCGCCGTCAACGATGGCCGGGTCAGCCGCGAGGCGATCCTGGAAAAGGTCACCCGCATCCTCCGCCTCGCGGCCCGTGTCGGCTCCCTCGAAGGCATCCAGCCCGCAGTGACCGAGCTCCCGACGCAACTGGACGGGGCCGCCGTCGCACGTGAAGTCGCCGTCCGCGGCGCCGTGCTGGTCCGCAACAACGGCACCCTGCCGCTGGACGCCAAGGCGCTCAGCCGCGTGGCGGTCATCGGCCACAATGCCGACGAAGCCCGCACCCAGGGCGGCGGCAGCGCCACCGTGATGCCCAAATACACCGTCTCACCGCTGGACGGCCTGCGGAAGGCACTGCCCGACGACGTCACCGTCACCTACGCGCGTGGCGCCAAGGTAGCCGAGGGCATCCAGCCGTTCCCCCGCGCATCCCTCCACAACCCGGTCTCCGACGTCCCCGGAATCCGCGTGACCTTCCTTGCCGAAGACGGTACAGAGATCTCCGGCGAAGATCGCCTGGCCTCGCACCTGATCTGGTTCGGTATTGGAATTCCCGACGGCGCGGCCTCCATTCGCATGGAAACAGTCTGGACAGCCGAGACAGCAGGCGTCCATCACCTCGGAGTCGGCACCGTAGGCCGCATCCGCTTTGTCCTGGACGGAACGGAAGTCTTCAACGACGACGTCAAGGACGAGACCGAAGTTCTGGGCGCCGCCCTTTTCGATCCGCCCAAGACCGTCCACGCCGTGGAAACCACCGCGGACCAGACCGTCCGGATCGAGGCCGAGTACCAACTGCCCAAGGAACAGGTCATCCCGTTCACGGCCATCCTGCTGGGCGAGGAGACAGTGGTTGCGGACCCGCAAGCCGAGATTGACGCGGCAGTGGACGCTGCCCGGAACTCCGATGTTGCAGTGGTGGTTGTGGGGACCAACGCCGCCATCGAATGCGAGGGCTTTGACCGCAAGGACCTGGACCTGCCCGGCTACCAAAACCAGCTCGTGGAAGCAGTAGCCGGGGCCAACCCGCGCACAGTGGTTGTGGTGAACTCCGGCTCGCCTGTCCTCATGCCATGGCTCGACAAGGTGGACGCGGTCCTGCTGGGCTGGTTTGGCGGCCAGGAGTTCGGCAGCGCCATCGCCGACATCCTGCTGGGTGCCGAGGAACCCGGCGGACGCCTCCCCACCACGTGGCCCGCCGCACTGGAAGACGTTCCCGTCCTGAACACCACCCCCGTGGACGGCAAGGTGATCTACTCCGAGGGAATCCACATCGGCTACCGCGCGTGGCACAAGCAGCAAGGCGAAGGCGGCGCAGCTCCCGCCCTCCCCTTCGGTTATGGCCTTGGGTACACAACCTTTGAACTGGGCAAGGCCCACGCGCCGCAGGTAGTCGCCGCCGGGAATGATGTTGTGGTGCACGTACCTGTCCGGAACACGGGCACACGCACCGGGCGGGAGGTCGTCCAGGTTTACTTGGACCGCGCCGATTCCGCCGTGGAGCGGCCCGTTCGCTGGCTAGCTGGCTACGCCGGGACACATCTCGCTCCAGCCGGCACGGAGAGCGTGGAAATACGCATCCCTGCCAAGGCGTTTGCATATTACGACGGCGGCTGGCAGTTTGAGCAGGGCACGTTCCGCCTGCTGGTTGGTCGCCACGCGTCCGACGACTTCCAAGCCCTCGACATCGAGCTTCGGTAATTACATGGAACTTCGGTAATACAGAGGCGAAAGTACGCTGGGTGGCGGGTTTTTTTGCCCGTCGCCCACGTGGTTTTCGCCACAAGCTGCAGAACTGGGGTATGGTATGGAATTTTCGTGGCATGCTGTACGTTGCATACCCGGTAACCCCCTAACACGAAGAGGCATTAAAAAGTGGCAGCCGATTACGACGAACTCCGTACCGATGTAAAAGAGAACCAGGAGCAGTCCCTCCAGGCTCTCCAGTCCGCCAGCGCTCCCACGGCCAAGAGTGTCGTGCTTGAACTGGACGAAACCGATGGCCTCGATGCCAACGGCCCCGGCGGCGAAATCGTCGCTGAAGAACTGGTCATCCAGGTCATTCCGCAGGCAAACGACGAGTTCACTTGTCACTCCTGCTTCCTGGTTCGCCACCGCTCGCAGATCGCACGCGAAAAAGATGGCGTCGCCTACTGCACTGACTGCGAAGGCTAAAACCGCCCACCACCCCGGCGGACTTAACATCGTCAGGGAGTGCCGCCGTCGGGATTAAATTGCGGAAGGACCGGAGCAAACGCTCCGGTCCTTCCGCAGTTAACTGCGTTTAGGGTGCCACTCCCGGGCCACCTGCTGCCTTCTTCCGGCGGTGGTTGTTCATCCTGAGCTGAAGGATGCGCGCCCCGCCCGCAAGGGCCACCAGGACCCCGCCGCCCACAGCCGCTATGAACAGTGTGGTGCCGAGGGCGAGTGTCCCCTCCAGCCCGAAGAACCGGACGGTGATCATGTCCTGGTTCTGGACGAAGAAGACGATCAGCATCACCAGAACCGCCAAGCCCACAGCCACCGCCACCCACAAAGCGGCCGTGCGGGTTGGCCTGTCGTGCCCCGAAGCAGGCGGGACCGCTCGATCCCGCTGCTCCGAACTACCTCGATCCGGGCTACCCCGGTCCGGGCGCGCGGAACCACCCGGAATCCTTGCTGCATCGTCTTGGAAACTCATTGACGGCCCCCTCTGTAGACCAGCATTTACCGTACTACTCACATAATAAGCATCCTGATTAGTTGCTCAACAGTGGCACGGAAAAGGAATCAGGGTCAAGGTGGCTGGCCAGTCAGCGCGTTAGGCCGGTCAACGCATAAGGAAGGGCCGGAGTTCGCGGTCCGGCCCTTCGGCATCTCACGCCTCATTAAAGGCTGTAGTCGGTGCTGGTTGGGCCCGGATCATTGTTCCGGACTGCGTAGTGATGACCCTCAGAGTCGGTTTCGACGTCGAAATTCTTCAGATCCGCTTCGGAAGCGGTCTCGAAGTCATCGTGCTTGTGCACCACGGGGCTGTCCGTGTCGCCGTGGGTTGCGGGTCCAAAAACGGACTGCAGCCGCTCGGTCACATGGACGAAGCCTTCCATTCTGCGTCCCATGTTTTCCACCTCCTTCCTTACCGGAGAGAGAAAAGCGGCATGGCTGGTGCGTGCCGTTCAGTGAGGCCAATTTTACGCCCGAAATCCCCCGCCGAGATGGCATTTAACGCCAATGTTTCCCAAAAACATGGGCATTAAGTGCCACCTCGGCGGGAGGGAGAGGTGCGCTTACCGCAGCGATTTGTCCTCCGGGTTGCGGGGCACTACGTAGGTGCTGCCGTCGGGTCGGCGGAGTGTTTCCCACTGTTGGGTCTCAGCCTGGCGTTGCGCGAGCAACTTCCGGTTGGCCTCGGTCATCTCATGGTCGAGGGAGCTGCTGTGAGCGGGCCCGAAAATCACACGAAACTTCCCTGTCGCGCGCATGAATTTCCGTGTGTAGGATTCCTTGACCACGCGGATCGACTCCTCTTTTAGGCGGTTCAGTAAGTCCATAGTACGCTAATCATTAGTGCACTAACTAATCGCCAAGTGTGCGCTAATAGATCAGGCAGCAAGCACAGGAGGCAGCCATGACAGCCCTTGACGAGTCCACCCGGGAGACCGACGACCTCCTTCTGGAGCGCCAGCTGTGCTTCGCCCTGACAGTGGCCTCGCGAAGTGTTGTGGGCGTCTACAAGCCAGTGCTGGAGCGGCTCGGGCTCACCCATCCCCAGTACCTGGTGATGCTTGCCCTCTGGGAACGAAGCCCCCGGACGCTGAAGGACATCAGCGACAGCCTCCTCCATGAACCCGCCACCCTCTCCCCGCTACTCAGGCGCCTGGAGGAAGCCGAGTTGATTACCCGCGAGCGCGTGCCCGGGAATGAACGGTCACTGGCGGTCAAGCTGACAGACAAAGGTGCCGCCCTTCGCGAGCAGGCCACCGCCGTTCCGGGCCAGATCCGCGAGCGCCTGCAACTCACCCGCGAAGAAGTTGCTGAACTCCACCAGGCCATGACCGGACTGATCGCCGCCACCCAGCAGAAACCCGTCAGCGCAACTCCCTAGCCAAGCCCACAGCCTCGGTGGTGTCCTTGAAGCGAGCACCAAAAGTGCCACGTAAAATGGATGCAACCTAGGAGACTCCATGCGCATGCGATTTGTTCGGCCCTTACTGGCAGTATTGGCCGTCGCCGGCCTCGCCGCGTGCTCAAGCAACCCCACCCCGGGTTCAACCAACAGCCCAACTGAAGCGCCGTCGTCGTCGGCCACTTCAAGCAGCAGCCCAAACAGCACCCCAAGCGGGAAACCCAGCGTGTCAGCAGCCCCCGGCGCGGGAAATGCCGAACTCTCCATCACGCTCGTTGAAACTCCCGATTCCGCCCCTCAGGCGTTCACGCTCGTCTGCACAAATGGCGTGCCCGCCGCCGAAAGCAGCCACCCGTCGGCAGCCGAGGCCTGCACGTCACTCAAGAACGGCCCCTCCCTCCTGAGCCCCGCCCCGATGCGAACGGACCAGGCCTGCACCATGCAGTACGGCGGCCCGGCAACGGCCAAGGTGACCGGTTCAGTGGACGGCAAGGAAGTCAGCGCTTCCTTCAACCGGACGGATGGCTGCCAGATCGCCCTATGGGACGCCGCGAAGAGCGTCCTCGGATCAGATGGCGGCCTTTAGGCTTCGGCACCTCCCCCAGGAGCAATGGCTCGGGCTGGAGGCAGCCCACCATGCACGCGTCGCGCGTTACGCCGATCCCTATCTGGCGCGTCGTTCAGCGGGTAGGAAACACCCCGTGGAGGACTTCCTCTTCACCTACTACACGCAGAAGCCGGGCCAGTTGCAACGTTGGCATCCCGGCGACGGCGTGGTCCTCAGCGGCCAGCGCGCCTTGGAGCGCGTCACCTGGAAGTTCTACAGAGCGCTCGACGACGCCGAACTCGCCTGTGTGGGGCTGGCTCCAGGCACGCCTGCGGTCACCTTTGAGCGGGCCGGCTTCCTTGCCGACCGCGCCGAGGCTGTCCGCTTCGCGGGAATCATCCTCGCGGGTACGGCCAAGCGACCGGCACAGTTTGGATGCTTTGGCCTGCACGAATGGGCCATGGTGTACCGGCAGGAAAAGTTTGAGCTGCGGCATGAATACCTAAAACTGAGGCTTGGCGGCGAGGGCACGGATGCTGTTGTTGAAGAGAACCGCATCCGCTGCTCACACTTTGACGCCTTCCGCTTCTACACACCTGATGCCACCTCGCTGAATGAACTCACGCCCACCCGTGAGAACCAGCGCACCATGGAGCAGCCGGGTTGCCTGCACGCCAACATGGACCTCTACAAGTGGGCTTACAAGCTAACGCCTGCCCTGCCGAGCGAGCTGGTGATGGACTGCTTCGAGTTGTCATGGCGGATCCGCGCGATGGACATGCAAGCGTCCCCCTACGATCTTCAAGAATGGGGCTACCCGCCCATCAGGATTGAGACACCGCAGGGCAAGGCCGAGTACGTTGAATACCAGCGGGCTTTCGCGGCCGAATCCCAGGAGTTGCGGGCCCGCGTGCTCCAGGCAGTAGGACCGCTCTTGGATGAGCTGAGCGGTTTGGCTGCCTGAGCACCCGCCGCCATCAGCGAAAGGTAACCATGGTTTCCGCAGATAACAGCCACGCAGACAAGTCAGGCACTAACAACAGCGGTGCAGATAAGAGCGAGTACGACGTCGACTTGACGGTCACGCTGACGGAGGCACCTGGCGCTGAAAGCCGGGTCTTCCACCTTCGGTCCGCGGCAGGCATCCTGTCGCCTGACCCTGACTCGCTGGACTCGAACTTGCCTGATGCAACTGCGGCGCTGGCCGCCGTCGAGCAGTTCGGTGAGGAAGTCTTCTTTCCCGAGCCTCGGCCGGACCGGATCTGCACGCAGCAGTACGGCGGCCCACAGGTAGCCGTGGTCAAGGGGTGGTTCCGGGGACGCGAAGTCCATAGCCAGTTCAGTAGGACGGATGGCTGTGAGATCGCACGGTGGAAGGCGTTGGCTTCGCTGCTGGGCAACACCGGGGGCTCAACCGGCGCCGTGTAGGTCCGGCCCGTGACACCCAAACCGGCTCACGACACGCAAACGGACTGAGGACACCTGGGTTCAGGTGTCCTCAGTCCGTTTCTGTGGCACGCACGAATTTGCGCGTCGCCGGGTTACTGCATCAAGCGAGCACTAGCCGGCGTTGTTGCCCTGTGTCGGCTCATCAGCGCGGATCTTGCCACCGTGCTTCTTGTCTTTCTTGTCCTTCTTCGGGTCTTCCTCGTCCGGAACCACTACGGTTCCGCCCGGGTTGACCAGGACCGTGACGAAGCTAGGCTCACTGGTTCCTGCAAAGGTCAGGCGACCAATGTAGGAGCCAGGCTCCAGGTTCTTCCAGTTCAGCGAGATCTGACCGGTCTTGCCGTTGGCAAGACGGATCGGGTTCGGCGTCACGGTGGCGTTACCTTGGTTGGCACCCAGCACGGCGGCGTCAACGGTGGCCTTGGTGGCCTGGTTGTTGGGGCTCGCGTACAGGTTGGCGTAGACGTAGTAGTCGCCGGGCGCCGGGTTGGGGACGGACAGGGTTTCGCTGGCCGACGCTGTTGCGGCAGGCAGCTGCTGCCCGGACGGGGTGACCACCAGCATGTCGAAGTCCGCGGCCTCGTTGGAAGAGATCACCGAGAACTTGGCGAGCGCACTGTTCTCGCCAACGGTCACCTTTTTCACGTAGTTGGACGCATTGGTTTCGCCCGCGAACGGGCCGGGGACCAGTTCGACTGCCGAGGAGTCTGCCTTGGAAAGGCCATCAACGGTGACGCCTACCGGCAGGTTGGTGCCCGAGGTGATGTTGATGGTTCCGGAGCCATTGGGGCCCGTTCCCGTGAATGTCAGGGCCTTGTCCGCGATGACGGACTGCGGCCGGACGGCGATCGGGGAGGTGACAGTCTTGTTGGCACCCTGCCAGTTCAAAGAACCCATGGCGAACTTGCCCAGTTCACCATTTTTGTTTTCGAACTGCACCTTGAACGTCTTTTTCTCACCGGGAGCGCCAAAGGTCAGCACGGACGGTGTGACCTTGACGTTGACGCCCGGAACGTTGGCCGATGCACGGTACGTTCCCGGAGTCAGGGCAGTGAGGGTACGGGTAACCTCCACTTTGCCTGCGAGGTTGCCCAGCGCAAAGGAGGGAACGTTCATGTCCCGCGCCTGCGTGGTGCCCAGCCCTTCCATGCCCAGATCCATGCCTGTGCCCTGGATGAACTTCAGGTAGTCCTCGGTGGTGGCGTCGTACACCAGGCCCGGCGAGAGGACCTTGGCCGGATCCACCTGTCCGGCGCCTGTGGCGAAGACATCCTTGTTGATGGCGCCGTTGGCCAGTTTGACCGGACCAGCGGTGGTCATCATGGCTGATTTCACGGTGGCCGGGGACCACTGCGGGTTCTTGGCGAGGATCAGGGCGCCGAAACCGGCAACGTGCGGGGAAGCCATGGACGTTCCCGAGAGGAAGCCGAAGTTATCTCCACCGGTTCCGATGGGCGAAACGCCAGCGAGGATAGCGACGCCGGGAGCGGACACGTCAGGCTTCAACAAGTCCGAGTCGGTAGCAAGCAGCGGACCACGCGAGGAGAATCCTGCGATCTGCGGCTGTGCCTCAGCGGGCAGGCCCGTGGTGTCGCGGTTCAGCAAGGAGACGGTGATGGCCGGGTTGGCCGTGACCTTGTCCTTGATGGTCTGAGTGGCGGGCGGGTTCACGTGAACGGTGGGAATGACGTGCTTGTCGGTGTCCAGGGAGGAATCGGTCAGGTTCACCAGGATCATGCCCGCGCCACCACCGCGAAGGACCTCAGCGCTCTTGGCGGTACGGTCAACAACACCACGGTCACAAACAACAACCTTGCCGGCTACCTTGGCCGGGTCCAGCGAGCCCGGAGCACAGAGCGCCGCGTTGCCTTCACCGCTTGCAGCGTTGGTGGAAAGCACGACGCCGGCCCCGCTCACCTCGCGGTTCATGATGCTCGCTCCGCGGAACTTGCTGCCATCGGAGAACTCAACAGTGCCCTGGAGCTCCTGCGAGAAGGACGTCGCGGCAACCGTGGTCAGCCATGGTGCTCCGTGGTTTACGGTGCTGGCGGTCGGTCCGGAGTTGCCCGCCGAGGTTGCCACAAAAATGCCTGCGGAAGCTGCCGACAGGAAGGCCAACGAGACGGGATCGGTGGTGGAGGTGGTTGAACCCGAGATGGAGTAGTTCAATACATCCACACCGTCCAGGATGGCCTGCTCGATCGCATCCACAGATGCGGAGCCGTAGCAGCCCCCCGTGGCCGGATCCGTATCTTCCCAGCAGACTTTGTAGACGGCGAGCTTGGCGGCGGGTGCGATGCCGCTGGTGGTTCCGAAGCTGCGGCCATCCACTACGGCGTCAACGTTGGCATTGCCCGCTGCCGTACTGGCTGTATGGGTACCGTGGCTGTCCACGTCGACGGGAGAGATTACTTCTTCAGGGGCACGGTTTTCCGGGGGAACGGTTTCCAGGAAGGCGTCAGCGAAGTAGTGGGTGCTAAGAACCTTGGAGTTGCAGGCGCTGCCATCGTAGTCAGCACCCGTGTCGGTACCGGGCTGGCATTCGCCGACGAAAGTACCGCCGTCGGCCTTCAGCATGGCGATCTTGCCGTCAGCGGTGCGGTACGGAACGCCCACCTGGGCATTGCCCACCAGCGGGCCAACAGGCTCACCGGCGAAGAAGGGGTTGGACGGGGTGTAACCGGTGTCGATCACGCCAACAACGGTGCCCTTGCCGGCGTTGTCCTGTCCGCCGTACTGGGTAGCCCAGGTTCCGTTGGGGCCGCTGAGCTTGAGGAAGTCGGTAGTGGAGTAGTCCGGAGCATACTGCGTGTCCGGTGCCACCATGAGGACCTTGGGGTCCTTGGCAAGGTTGATCGCCTGGTCTGCCGTCAGGTTGGCACTGAAGCCATTGACAGCGGTGGTGAAGTCGCGCTCGATGGTGACGTTTTCCTGCTGTGCAACTTCCTGTTGCTTCTGCTGCAGGTGCTGCTGATATTCCTTCACCTCAGCGCTGTCGGCGTCGATCTTCTTGCCTTCTTCGGGCTTGGTGGGCGCAAGCCCGGCCGTGCCGCCGTCGTAGGTAGCTGCAGGCTTTTCGGCCAGGACCACCATGTATCGGCCGTCCTTGTAGGCGCTGGGGTCAAGGTTCTTCTTGGCCACGCCTGCAACATTCCCGGGCGTCTCCGGGGCGGGAGCGGCCTGGGCGGGCATCGCCATCGACGAGAGCAGCAACGGCAGGCCAACGGCAAGCGCCGCAGCCTTTCGAAGTCCCCCGCTTCTGACGAAGCTCTTTCCTTGTGATTTCACGAGTGGTTGCACCTTTCACTGAGGGAGGACCGGGCTCCATCGCCCAGGCCTGTCAACTTTTAGTTGGTTGAACCTTTGACAGTTCCTGTCAAAGCCGCGCAACCAGCCGAGTCACAGAGTACCTAGTGAGAGCCAAATATGACATACAGCACATTTCAAGTTTTTTGTCTTGTCATAGGAGTCCGGCCGCTTACCACGACACCCATACTCATCTGCGCCACACAACAGCGTCGGCGACACCCATATTTGGGTGTCGCCGAGCCGTCTCCGTGGCCTCAATGAATCTGCGAGTCGCCCCTACCCCCGAGGCGTCACCTGGAGCCGGTCGAAGGAAACCTGGACGCCGTCCTTGTCCAGCACCACCACGTCATCACGGCCGTTCTTCACGTCCGGGGGAAGGATGAACTCCACGGTGTTCTCCGTGGTGGGGAAGATCCAGCCAAGGCGGTAGCCCTTTTTGTTGAGGTACACGTAGTACCACTGCCCGTAGTCGAGCCCCTTCAGCACAACCTTCTGGCCAGTGCGGTACTTATCCGCTGTCCCCAGGTCAAAGGGCGGCGTGCCCAGATCCTGGCTGGCCACGGCAGGTTCAGTGCCCGGCTGTGCTGGCTGGACAGTCAGCTCAAGGGGATCACCCGATGCCGATGCGGCCGCTTCCTGGGAACCGTTCCTGGCCGTCACGTCAAAGCTGACAGCGCCCAGCTTGCCGGCTGCCACCTCTGATTCCGTCAGCAGGTGTGTACGGGTTGCGCTGACTGTGGCACCCGCCGCGAGCGTGGCTTCCGAAATGCCGGCACTGGGTGCTTCAAGCCCGGTCACCGCTACGTTGCCGGCGTTGCCCACAATGTAGGTGTACGTCACGGGATCGCCGACGCTGGCGAACCGGTCTCCGTCAGCGTCGCTCCATTCCGCGGAGACTGTCGCCTCCAGCATGACGTCACGGACCTTCAGGTCCACTTCGCCGCCATTCACCGGGTAGGTCTTGGTGGTTTGGCCCGCAGAGCTGACCTCCCAGGCGGTCTGGGGGACAAAGAAGCCCTGATCGGCTTCCTCGGCGGTCACCGTGTGGCGTGGGGTGGTGCACTGATAGCTCTGCCCCGAGGGGAGCACCCCGTAGCGGCAGTTGCCCGGTCCTTCCGGGAGGAACGGGCTGAAGTTGCCGGCGGTCGGAACCACTTTCTCCACCAGCGGGCTCGTGTTCTTCACCGTGAAGGTATACGGGACCAGATCGCCGGCCGCGTACGGCTGGGTTGCAAGATCACGCCCGACGTCGGCACGCGCCCCGCTGATGTCGGCCGTCAGCAGGCCGTCCCGCAAAGCGACTGCAGCGCCAGTGAACGGCACCGTTGTGGTGAGCGACGGCGTCGTACTGGCTGTGATGCTGAAGCTCGCCTCCGGCACGAAGTAGCCGCGTTGGACGTCGGCAGCCGTGATCACGTGTTTGGCGGTGGTGCAGTTGTAGCTGGCACCTGCGGCCAGGTTGTTGAACCGGCAGTTGGGGGCCGACGGCGGCAGGAAACCGGAGTCGAACGCCCCGGAAACCGGTACCGCGTTGGCCGTGACGTTGGAGGTGCTCTTGACGTTGAGGGAGTAGCTGAGGGTTTCGCCCACCTGGTACGGGTTGGCCACCACATCGCGGGACGGAGCTGAGCCAGTGATGGTGAGCCCCACCTGCGGGGCTACCGGCACAGTCGCCGTGAAGGTGAACTGCGAAACCCGGCCATTCGCCGTCGTGAAGGCTGCGTTAAGGTTCCGCGGGCCGCTGGCATTCGCCGGCGCGGTGAGCGCCACGTTAACGGTCACCGAGGAACCTGGGGCTACATCCGGAACCGGCACCGTGGTAGCTGACCAGCCACTGGGGGTGTAAATGGTGGCGTTGGCACCGGAAAGCGTGGTGGCTTCCTGGTTGGTGACGGTCACTGGCACCTGCTGGGTGGCCCCCGGCGCGGTGGTGACAGCAGGGACAGACAGCGGAGCGCAGGCATAGTTCAACCACGCGTCGTCGAACTTAGCGAACGGCATGTTGTCCGTGTAGTTGCCCTCATAGAGCACGCCGAATTTGCCTGCTTCCAACCGGGTCACCGTGGAGTAGGCGGAGAAACCTGCCCGAATGGTACGGACGCCCGGCCACGTCGCGCCGTCGTCACAAGAGACGCGCGCCGAGACGTTTTCCCGTCCGGTCTTGGAGTTGGCGTTGGTGAAGATCA
The DNA here is from genome assembly GCF_048595705.1 of Paenarthrobacter sp. TA1.8. Classification (NCBI taxonomy): domain Bacteria; kingdom Bacillati; phylum Actinomycetota; class Actinomycetes; order Micrococcales; family Micrococcaceae; genus Paenarthrobacter; species Paenarthrobacter sp. TA1.8. The sequence goes on along the minus strand of NZ_CP184287.1, from coordinate 704,621 downwards.
GCTTCCTGGCGTCGGCCGAACCCTGAGCGGCATCCGGGAACATGCGCGCGATGGCGCCGTTGTTGGCCGGGTCCGGCAGTTCGGTGTCCTGGGTGACGGGACCATACGTGGCACCGCCGTCCGTGGAAATGGCCACCTTGCGATAGCCCTGGTTGGCGTTGTCACGCGAATTCAGGAGCACGCGGCCATCAGAGAGCTCAACGGTCTTGTTCTCATCCATCCTGTCGCCCACATTGGCGCCCTTATGCCAGGTTGCACCATGGTCATCGGAGTAGACGCTGTAGGCCTGGATCTTGTTGGTTCCATCAGCCTGGCGGATATCACCGGCGTACTGCTGGATGAGGCGTCCCTTGTACTGGCCGTACTTGAGCTGGATTCCCTCACCCGAGGAAGCGAAGTTGGAGCGGATATCACCGGCCACAGGGCTGGTCTTGCTGGTTCCGGGCTTGGTGACATTCGTAATGAGCCGCGGCTGGCTCCAAGTAACGCCACCGTCCGAGGACTCGATGACCGCCGAGGAAATCACTGACCGGTCCGAATCGTTGTTGCCGAACTGGCTCCCACCGAACCCCTGGTCCTTGGAGTACACAAAGAAGTTGAAGACTTTGCCGGCCTCGGCGTCGTAGATGTAGGAGGGGTCGCTGTAGCCGTATCTGGGACCGCTGGCGTCGCCCACATGTCCGGCGGCAATAACGGTGACAGGTCCCCACGTCTGGCCACCGTCTGTACTGCGGCGCTGGACGATCGAGTTGGGGTTCGGAGCATCCGCGGCAGAGCCCGGACGGCCGTCCCATGATGCGAGAACCACGTTGTTGCCCAGATACGTCAGGGCGGGGATCCGGTAGAAGAAATTGGCGGCGGTGCGGTCGGCGCCGATATTGGCCTCAGTAAAAGTGCCTGGCGCAGCCGCAGGGTTGCTGGGCGGGATGGGGGCGGCGGACGCCGGAAGACCGAGGCCGGCCAGGAGGCCCAGGCTCAGTGCGCCGGCAACGGCGAGTCGGGCGAGCGATGGTGCAGGGGGTGTGGACTTCAAATTCAGTGTCCTTTCGAATCGGCTCCGAGGTGTCACATCACACAGTTCGTGTTACGTGCTACGTCGAACGTCCTACAACCCTATGGTGTGTGGCGTCACATTGCTAGAGATGAACCTGCTTGCCTTTCAACGAGCTGCAAAGCGGTAGCCTCGAAGTGCCACCCGCCGAGCCACTTTTGAGCAGGCCACTTTAGCAACGGAGCCGCTGTGAAAATCCTTGTCCCCGACACCATCAAACTGGACCTTCCTACGCCGGACGACGAGGTGGTTGTGTATGAGGTGGACAAGCCCATCCCCGGCGAGCACCGCGACGCGGAGGTGCTGGTGGTATGGCGGAACACCGCGGACAACCTGGCCGATGCAGCCAGGGAAATGCGCCAACTCAGGCTGGTCCAGACGCTCGCAGCAGGCCCGGATTCAGTGCTGGCAGCAGGCTTCGGGGACAACGTGGCCATCACGTCCGGCCGCTCCCTTCACGATGGCCCCGTGGCCGAACACGCCCTGACCCTGATTTTGGCGGCGGTACGCCGCATGGACCAGTTGATGGATTCCCAGAAGGGCTACACCTGGAACCAGCCGTACAACGCGGCCCAGTCCGCGCCTGACACGGAGCAGCTCTACACGCTCGACGGCGCCAACGTCACCATTTGGGGCTTCGGCTCCATCGCCGGACGACTGGCTCCCCTGCTGGCCGCTTTGGGAGCGAACGTCACCGGCGTCGCCAGCTCCAAGGGTGAGCGTTACGGCTTCCCCGTAGTGGCTGACGACGACTTCCCCGAAGTCCTGCGCACCACCGACGTCCTGGTCTCCATCCTGCCGGCGACCCCGGAAACCGCGGACGCCCTGAACGAAGACATCCTGCGTGCCCTCCCGAACACCGCCATCTTTGTGAACGTCGGCCGCGGCGCCACGGTGGACGAAGACGCCCTGCTTGCAGTGTTGCTCGAAGGCAGGCTGCGCGTAGCCGCCGTCGACGTCACCAAGGACGAACCGCTTCCCGCCGACTCCAAACTGTGGAGTGCACCGAACCTGATCATCACGCCCCACGTGGCCGGCAACCGCCCCAAGGGCGCCGCCAAGCTCGTGCTGGCCAACATCGAGGCACTCTAGGAAGGCAACGCATTGACCAACCAAGTTGCCGGCTAACGCCTGGGAATCAAATCGATATTTTCATTGCCTCCAAATAGTAAGCATGCTTATGGTGGGTGCGTCCGGGGTGGCCAGCAGAGGGTTTCCATCCCAAACACGCAGCATGAACAACGTGAGGAATCGCAATGTACCTGCACACCCAACTTCTCATCAACGAAATCGCCGCAGACGAGCCCGACCCCGCCGCAGCAAACGCCCTCCAGGAAGGTCTCGGCGGACAATTCGGTGAGATGCGCACCATGATGCAGTACCTCTTCCAAAGCATGAACTTCCGGGGCGACGCCGCCTCGAAACCCTATAAAGATCTTCTTCAAGGCATCGGCACTGAAGAGATCAGCCACGTGGAACTCATCGGAACCACCATTTCCCAGCTCCTGGACGGCTCGCCGCGATATCAAGGCAAGAAGACCGACCCTGTGGATGAGCCGGGAGCCAAGGGCGCCACACCATTGAACATCGCACTGGACCACAGCAACATCCACCACTATCTGGTGGGCGCACAGGGCGCATTGCCCGTGGATGCCGCCGGCAACCCGTGGAGCGGTTCGTACGTCTACAACAGCGGCAACCTGGTCCTGGACCTGCTGTACAACCTGATGCTGGAATCCACCGGCAGGCTACAGAAGTGCCGCATTTACGAAATGACGGAGAACAAGACAGCCCGCTCCACCATCGCGTACCTGATCGTGCGAGACCAGGCCCACGAGAATGCTTACGCCAAGGCACTGGAAAGCCTGGGCGTGAACTGGGGCAAGGTACTTCCCATCCCGAAGACCAACGCTGAGCAGTTCCCGGAAGTCAAGAAGCTTTTGGACAAGGGCCTGCAGAGCATCCAGTACACCTTCAGCGCGGACAACCTCAGCGAAGCCGGCAAGCTTTTCCGTGGAGCTTCCCCGTCCAACGATGGCACCGAGCTAACCACCGATGTCATGCCCGACGGCTTCCCGATGACCATGTCGCCGGAGCGCAAGGAAGAGTTTGCGCCAGGGCTGGACCCCGAACTCCTGGCACTGATCCAGGCCGTGGCAGAGCAGGAATTGCAGGACGCGAACAACCCCAAGGGCGGCTAGCCCAACGGTAAGCGCATGGAAAAGCGGGCCTGACCTCCATGGAGGTCAGGCCCGCTTTTGCGAGAACTATCAGGCGTGCTCGTACGTCAGGCAGTCGGCGGCTTCGCGGCCGGGCCCGACCTTGACGTCGTGTGCCTCGCACATGAGGTTGTTGTTGTGGACGCACTCGGAGCGCTGGCAGGCACCTACGTGGGCGAGGACCTTTGGAAGGCCGCCCATGGCATTGGTGTCAATGAACGTTGCGCAGGAAGCGTGGTCCTGGCTGCCACCGATGGTGATTCCGAAAGCGGTGCAACCGTTGTGGTTGAATCCGCACGTGCCAACGCTACAGGCGGATACTTCGGCAATGTGTTCGGTCATTGTTCCTCCTGGTTTGGATCCTGAAAGGTACTGGCCTTGAAAGGTACTGGGGGCTGAACCCCTGGTGTCCTTCCAAACTACGCCGGAATCACACCATTTAACCGCTTTGAATAGCGCATTTGTATGTGCCCTAATCCGCGCCATTCCGCCGAAAATCGGCCCTCCGGAGGTTAGGGCCTACTTACTTGGAGTGCGCAGGGCGTCGCTGATCCTGGCCCGCGTTTCCTTGTCCAAAGGCGCGGTAACGCGATGCTCCCGGGCGGCTCTGTCCGCCATGATTTTCTGGATGACCATTCGGCCCAGACCTGCAAAAACGGCTGCGGCCACTACGCCCAGCACCATCGATTTCGGTTTCTCAGCCATGCCGCAATCTTAGTGACGGCGGACAACCGCGGCCAGCGATTTCTGCCATCACGGCGGGGTGCCCTCGCGCAATCCGGCTGAATAGGGTATGTGCCTTGATCCCGGTAGAATAGGTGTGCAAGCTCGCGGAGCGCCCCCCATGCCGTTCAAACATTGCAGTTCACAACGTGTTTAGCCCTGTGCTAAAACGCTGTTTGGATGCGGCTGAACGGCGTGAGACGGCACCTCCGCGGCAGCCTTATTTAAGGTTCACCCAACTCACGCACAGGAGTTACCGGATGCCCCGGATCGTCGTTGACGTCATGCCCAAGCCCGAGATTCTGGACCCCCAGGGGAAGGCCATCGTGGGTGCTCTGCCCCGCCTCGGCTTCAACAGCTTCAGCGCAGTCCGCCAGGGCAAGCGCTTCGAACTGACCGTCGACGGCGAGGTGACCGACGCTATCCTGGCCCAGGCCCGCGAAGCTGCCGAGACTCTTCTGTCCAACCCGGTGATCGAGGATGTTGTCAACGTCGAGGTCGTCGAGGCCTGATATGACGTCGATTCCCCTGATTGGCGAGGCAGTGGCCGTCGCCGCAGAGCCCCGCTTGGCCGGCGCCAAGATCGGCGTCGTGACCTTCCCCGGCACCCTTGACGACCGCGACGCCGCCCGTGCGGTGCGGCTTGCAGGTGGCACAGCGGTTTCCCTGTGGCATGCAGATACCGAACTAGGCGACGTTGACGCTGTCATCATCCCCGGCGGTTTCTCCTACGGTGACTACCTCCGCGCCGGTGCCATTTCGCGTTTCGCGCCGCTGATGTCCAAGATCATCGATGCTGCCAACTCTGAGGCCAAGCTCCCGGTTTTGGGTATTTGCAACGGCTTCCAGATCCTGACCGAGTCGCACTTGCTGCCCGGTTCCATGATCAAGAACGACCACCTGAAGTTCATCTGCCGCGACCAGACACTTCGCGTGGAGAACGCCAACACTGCCTGGACCGTGGACTACGCGGACGGCCAGGAAATCATTGTGCCGTTGAAGAACCAGGACGGCCAGTACATCGCTGACGAGAAGACCCTGGATGCCCTTGAGGCTGAGGGCCGCGTGGTGTTCCGCTACGTGGGCTTCAACCCGAACGGCTCCCGTCGTGACATCGCGGGTATCTCCAACGCAGCCGGCAACGTGGTGGGCCTCATGCCGCACCCCGAGCACGCTGTGGAGACCGGCTTCGGCCCGGAATCGCTTGACGGTGCACCCCGCGACACCGACGGCCTCGGTTTCTTCACCTCCGTTTTGACCAAGATTGTGGGAGGCGACAAGTGACCACGGAAACCACCAAGAAGTTCAACATCGACACCGTTGAGCACGCTGCCAAGACCCCGGACACGGAACTCCCGTGGGCTGAGCTGGGCTTGAAGCAGAACGAATTCGACGAGATCGTCAAGGTCCTGGGCCGCCGCCCCACCGGCGCCGAGCTGGCCATGTACTCCGTCATGTGGAGCGAGCACTGCTCCTACAAGTCCTCCAAGAACCACCTTCGCCAGTTCGGCGAGAAGGTCACCGAGGAAATGAAGAAGGACATGCTGGTTGGCATCGGCGAAAACGCCGGCGTCACCAACCTCGGCGACGGCTGGGCCGTGACGTTCAAGATCGAGTCCCACAACTCGCCGTCGTTCGTTGAGCCTTACCAGGGTGCCGCTACCGGCATCGGCGGCATCGTCCGCGACATCATTTCCATGGGCGCCCGCCCGGTTGCCGTGATGGACCCGTTGCGTTTCGGCGCGATCGACCACCCGGATACCGCCCGCGTCATGCACGGTGCCGTTGCCGGCATCGGCGGCTACGGCAACTGCCTTGGCCTGCCGAACATCGGCGGCGAAATGGTCTTCGACTCCGTCTACCAGGGCAACCCGCTGGTGAACGCACTGGCCGTGGGCGTCATGCGCCACGAGGACATCCGACTGGCCAACGCCTCCGGCAAGGGCAACAAGGTTGTCCTGTTCGGTGCGCGCACCGGTGGCGACGGCATCGGCGGCGCTTCGGTGCTGGCCTCGGAGTCCTTCGATGACACCAAGCCGTCCAAGCGTCCGGCCGTCCAGGTGGGTGACCCCTTCGCTGAGAAGGTCCTCATCGAATGCTGCCTGGAGCTCTTCAAGGGCTCCCTGGTTGAAGGCATCCAGGACCTCGGCGCTGCCGGCATCTCCTGCGCCACGTCCGAGCTCGCCTCCAACGGCGACGGCGGCATGGAGGTGGAATTGACCTCGGTCCTGCTCCGCGACCCCACGCTGACCCCGGGCGAGATCCTCATGTCCGAGTCCCAGGAACGCATGATGGCCGTTGTTACCCCGGAGAACATCGCAGCCTTCGAAGCTGTCATGGACAAGTGGGCCGTGGAGTACTCCTGGTTGGGTGAGGTCACCGATACAGGTCGCCTCATCATCACCTGGGAAGGCGAAGTAATCGTCGACGTCGATCCCCGCACCGTTGCGCACGACGGCCCGGTCTACGACCGTCCGTTCGCCCGCCCGGAGTGGCAGGACTCGGTCCAGGCCAACTCCTTCACCGGATCTGTTGAGGATGCCGGCCGTCCGTCCGCTCCCTCGGAGCTGGCTGGGGCCGTCACCGAGCTCGTGGCTTCACCGAACATGTGCAGCAAGGACTGGATCACCAAGCAGTACGACCGCTACGTTGGCGGCAACACTGCCATGGCGTACCCGGACGATGCCGGCGTGGTCCGTGTTGACGAAGAAACCGGCCTGGGCGTCGCCCTGGCAACCGACGCCAACGGCCGCTACACCTACCTGGAGCCCTACCAGGGTGCACAGCTCGCGTTGGCTGAGGCCTACCGCAACGTTGCCACCTCGGGCGCTGTTCCGATGGCCGTCAGCGACTGCCTGAACTTCGGTTCCCCTGAGGACCCGGATGTCATGTGGCAGCTCGCCGAAGCCATCCGTGGTTTGTCCGACGCCTGCATGGAACTCGGCATCCCGGTCACCGGCGGCAACGTCTCGCTCTACAACCAGACCGGCACCACGCCGATCCACCCCTCCCCCGTGGTGGCAGTTCTGGGCAAGCTCGACGACGTCGCCCGCCGTACGCCGTCGGGCTGGCGCGAGGACGGCCAGGCCATCTACCTGCTGGGCACCACCGCAGCAGAGCTGGACGGTTCGGAATGGTCCAACCTCCGCGGACACCTTGGTGGCCTGCCTCCGAAGGTTGACCTCGCAGCTGAGCGCGGCTTGGGCGAGATCCTGATCAACGCTTCACGTGACGGCATGGTTGACGCAGCACACGACCTCTCCGAAGGTGGCCTGGCGGCCGCCCTGGTTGAGTCCTCGCTGCGCTACGGTGTCGGTGCCCGCATCGCCCTTGAAGAACTCATGGAACGCGACGGCGTGGACCTGTTCACCGCCCTCTTCTCCGAGTCGCAGGCCCGGGCCATCGTGTCCGTCCCGCGATCCGAAGAAGTCCGCTTCAAGGACATGTGCACCGCCCGCGGCTTCGCCCACCTCCGGATCGGCGTTGTTGACGCTGCCGGCGGAAAGCTGGAGATCAACGGTGTGGACGAGCTCTCCCTGGACGCTCTCCGTGAAGCACACGAAGCCACCCTGCCGAAGTACTTCGGCTAAGAGCAGGCAAAAACAACGCGGGGCCACCTATGTGGCCCCGCGTTCCTGTTTAAGCCGGCCACACCACTTGCCGGGCCAACTGCTCAGTGAACTCCATCTCCGGCAAGGGCCGCCCGAAGTAATACCCTTGCCCGCTCGCGCAGCCGATACTCCGGAGCGCCTCCGCCTGTTCGGCGGTCTCGATCCCCTCCCAAACACCTTCCAGGCCACAGGAGCGGATGACTTCCTGGATGGCGGCCACGAAGCCGAGCTGCGAAGGGTCCTTGCCCAGGTCCTTTACGAACTGACGGTCCACTTTTACCCGGTCCACAGGAAGTTTCCGCAGGTAGCCCATGGAGGAGTACCCGGCGCCGAAGTCATCGATCTCGAGCCCGACTCCCAGCCTGTGCAGGCTTGCCAAGGTGTAGCGGTCCAGCTCGTTGTTGTGAATGATGGCGCTCTCGGTGAGCTCCAGCACCAGTGATTCCGGGGCCAGGCTCTCCTCCGCCAGGGCTTCACCGACGTCGTCCACGAACTCGAGGCTTTGAAGGTCGGCGGCAGAAACATTGATGCGCATGGAGAAGTCGTGCTGTTTGGTGGCCGGATTATCCCGCCACCGTCGCAACTGGCCGACGGCCGTCCGCAGGACCCACCTGCCCAATTCCGCGATCAGGCCAGTGGCCTCCGCAACGGGAATGAACTGGTCCGGCATGATCAGCCCATGAACGGGGTGGTTCCAGCGAACCAAAGCCTCGCAGCCTTCGATCCTGCCAGTGGAAAGCTCCACGATCGGCTGGTAGAAGAGGACCAACTGATCAGAACGGATGGCTTCGCGGAGCTCTCCCACTATTTGCCGCTGGAGTTGCCGCGCGTGAAGGGTGGAAGGATCGAAGACTTTGAGCTTGTTCCTGCCCTCGTTTTTGGATTCTTCCATGGCCAGATCGGCCTCTTGCAGAAGGTCCTCGATGCTGTGATGTGGTTCAGCGGTGCGCAGCCCAAGGCTTGCGCCGCAGCGGATGCTGTTGTTGCCCAGGTCGATGTTCGGTTCCAGCGCGGCCAGGACGCGGTTCCCGACGGCGGTGGCCCGGCTTTGCGGGGTAGCGGGCAACAGCACCGCGAATTCGTCGCCCCCAAGGCGGGTGACGACGTCGTTCTCCCGAACGGCCGAGCGGATGCGCATGGCAACGGTGACCAGAATCTGGTCCGCTGCGGCATGGCCTGCGGAGTTTTTCAGTGCCTTGAACCCATCCAGGTTCAGGAGGAGAAGTGCCGGCGGGACGGCGCCATTGGCCGTGGCTGCTTGGGCTTCGATGAAGGAATTCACCAGTGCTTGGCGGTTGCCGAGCCCGGTAAGGGCGTCCGTAAGGGCCTCGCGGCGTTGTTCATAGCGTGCTCTGTGGAGCTCCTCCATCAGCGCCTGTACGTGCCGCTCCAATTTTTCGATCCGTGAATCAACGGGGATCAACCTGTGGTGCTTGGAGCCTCTCACGACTCTTCCAAGCGTCGCAGGCTGGAGTCGGCGACAGCCTGCGGTTTGGCCACTGGGTTACGGCGTTCGTCCAGGAACAGCCGGTATGACGCAATGTCCAGCCTGCCGTCCGGTTCCACCTTGTTTCCGGCGCGGTACACGTGGGTGATCCACGCCCCGCCAAGGATCGCCTCAATCCAAGCGTCGCATTCTGCGAGCGGGAGGTGCACGCGGGTACCGGTGTTCCTGCGGTGACCGGCAATGGACACTGTGATGCAGCTGCCCAGGAGGCCCTTGTCCGCCGTGAACCAGGCGAGGCCTTCGACGTCGGCCACGATGGTGAGGTTCGCGTTGCTGTCCTCCACCGATTGAACGGGACTCATCCTTACCGAACGCCGGTCCGCGTTCAGCATTGTGGGTGTTCCAGCTTTGTAAGGAGGGCTTGTGATGCCTTGCCGGAACGCGGATAGTTCCTGGGTGTGCTGGATCTGGATCCGGGTGGTGAGTTCGTTGAAGGTCATGATCTTGCCTCATCCGCGATAGTGGCCGCCTCGGGGCGGGCTCCTACAATCCTGTTTCTTCCTTGCGCTTTCGCGCTGTAAAGGGCTGCGTCCGCTACCTCGATCATGAAATTTAGGTCGGCTGCAGCGGGAATGCTTGATGTGACTCCGTAGCTGATGGTGGGGAAGACAACGCCCTCTGGAGTCGGCAAGGCTGCCATCCGGCGGCTGATTTCCGTAGCGATGTTCTCGGCCCGGTCCTGCGTAGCTCCCGGCAGGAAGAGGACGAACTCTTCGCCTCCATAGCGTCCGATGAGATCTGTGGACCTGACCGAGGCTGTGCAAACATCAGCGAATGCCTGCAAGGCCACATCCCCTGCCCCGTGACCGTGTTCGTCGTTGACGGCTTTGAAGTGGTCCAGGTCGGCCAGGACTACGGCGGCGCCAGACCCTGTGGAGTGAAGGCGCTCAAGTTCCGTGGTGGCGAGGTCCAGGAATGCTCCGCGGTTGAGGAGTCCTGTGAGATGGTCGCGGGTGGCACGCTCCCGGAGGCCTTTGATGAGTTGGTCGCTGGTCAGGGCCGTCATGCTGAAGGACACCGTGACCAGGAGAACCATCGATATCAGCGCTGACGGTCCGGGCCCAAAATACGTGCGGAACGTGTAACTGCCCGGCCCTTCGAGGGCATAAACCATCCAGCGGCCCAGATAATAGGCTGCCAGCAGGCCTGCGGCGATGGACAGGGCTTTGTGGACTTGCGAATGCGAAGACTTGATGAACCAGAGATCGTACGCGGCCAACGCTATGCCCAACGTCATCATGGCCAGATAAACGAGGCCGCCGGACCAAACGTTACTCCCGGGGCTTTCCAGAAAGGATGCGATAGCCGTGACGGCCGGACCAAAAGCCAACTGCCAGGACGCGGCTTTTCGGTCCCGGAGGGTCTTCGCTCCGGCCCACACGCTGAAAGCGCCTGCCACCACCAGGACGTTGCCCAAGGGGTTGGCCCATTGTTGGTGGGGGGTTCCGTTGAGGAGGAAGGCGGCATTCCCCGCCATGAACTCGAGCAAGGCCAGGCTCCACCAGCCTGCATACGGCGAGCGCGTGCGGTGGAATGAAGTACAGAACAGCACCAGGAGGGTCACCGTAACCACGCCCAGCGCGACCCTCACCGAGAATGCATCGAGCTCCATGTCCAACCCCCTCAGCTGGTCACCCTCCGGCCTTTGAGTTCAGTGTCCCGGGGCTTACTCAACCTGGATGCGAATTTTGCTCAAGATTGGCTCAAGATGCAGGCAAGTAATAATGAACCATGTGGATCGGTTGGATTGAGTTCGACTTCCTCTTGGGCGATGTCCATAGCCTCAAGGAGAAGCGGTCGCTGGTACGGCCCCTCGTGGCTGAGCTCAAGCGGCGTTTCGAGGTTTCTGCCGCTGAAACGGGCATGCAGGACCAACATAGGCGAGCGCTGGTGGGTGCAGCTGTGGTGGCCGCCGACCACGCGCACCTTCAGCAAGTGCTCGACGCCGTTGAACGGTTCGTGGCTGCCCGGCCTGAGTTTGAGCTGCTGAGCGCACGGCAGCGGGAGCTGCACAGCGAGGACTAGCAGGGCTCAGTAGCCGATGACCGCCAAGCGGGTGGAGTCCAGATGGGCATCAATGGCCTGATGCGCGGCGTCGAGGCTTCGACTGCGGAGGGCGTCAACAATCAACTGGTGTTCACGGAGGACATCCCCGGCGCGATCGGCGCCTTGGCTGACTGCCTTGACGCCGATCCTGAGCTGCTTTTGCCGGAGGGAAGCATAGAAATCGGCAAGCACAGGGTTGCCCCCTGCCCGGACCATCAGGGTGTGGAATTCGGTATCCAGCTCAATGAACCTGGCTGGGTCTTCCCGCGCTTCCTGCTGCTGGTCAATGATGCGCTGGAAGGCGTCGATCTGGGCGTCAGGCATGGTCTCCACGGCTGAGACCGCCCACTTTTCCACTACCGCCCTGGCCTGCAGGATGGCGCGGACATCGGGGTCTGAGATCGGCGGGACGTAGGCGCCTTTATGCGGGACGCGCTTGACGAATCCCTCGGCTTCGAGGCGCAGCAAGGCTTCACGCACAGGTGTCCGTGATGTGCCAGTGGTCTTTGCCAGGACCCCTTCATTGAGGAAGGTTTCCTCCTCGCGAGGGAGCGCTGCGATGTAACTTTTCATCCACTGGTAGGCCACTTCTGGCTGCGACTGCGCAGTGGGGGTCATCTGGATCATGCAGAGCCTTTCTCGCTAGCCCAGTATACGAGTTGCATTCAGAACGGAGCGGAGTGCTGAAAAAACTTCTGGTTCAAATATAGACAGGTTGTATACAACTCGTCTACAGTCTTCTTAGTGACACCGCTCACGCATCGGAATCTCCCCGCAAAAGGACCCCCACAATGACCGAATTGAAGAAAGCAGAACTGAGGCGACAGAAGCACTCCAGCCTGCCCGTCGTTGCTGCTTCGAGCCTCGCCGGCACCGCCGTCGAATGGTATGACTTCTTTCTCTACGGCACCGCGGCCGCGCTGGTATTCAACAAGCTCTATTTCCCCACCGACGATCCCATGGTTGGCACCATGCTTGCCTTGGGAACGTTCGCAGCCGGTTTCCTTGCCCGTCCCATCGGCGCAATAGTCCTGGGACACCTCGGCGACAAGCATGGTCGTCGAGCCACCTTGGTTGCCAGCCTGATGCTCATGGGCGTGGCTACAACCCTGATCGCCTTCATCCCCTCCTACGCTGCTATTGGTCTGGCAGCACCTCTGCTCCTCCTGCTGCTCCGCCTGATCCAAGGCTTTGCCCTCGGCGGTGAGTGGGGCGGTGCCGTCCTGCTGGTTTCCGAACACAGCAATGAGAGCACCCGGCGCGCTTTCTGGTCCTCCTGGCCAAACATGGGTCCGCCCCTGGGCAACCTGATGGCCGCCGGCGTCCTGGCCATCCTGGCCGCCACCATGCCGGAGAGCGAATTCCTGGCATGGGGCTGGCGCATTGCGTTCGGATTGTCCGCACTGCTGGTTGTCATTGGCCTCATCCTGAGGCTCTACGTGCAGGAAACCCCGCTGTTCAAGGAAGCACAGCGGAAGCGCGAAGCCGAAGGCAACAAGGAACGGAAGCTGCCACTGACCATCCTGTTCCGCCGCAACTGGCGTGAAATCCTCATCGCCACCGGCAGCCGGATGGGCGAAAACGCAGGCTTCTACATCTACTCGCTGTTCATCATCACTTACGTCACCCAGATCATGGGGCTGCAAAGGCAGACAGGCCTTACCGCCGTCATGATCGGCCAAGGCGTCGCCGTCGTCGCCATTCCCATCCTCGCCGTCTACGCAGACAAGGTGGGCCGCAAGCCAATCCTGATTGGTGCCTCGATCGCCACCATGGTGTGGGCCTTCGCGTTCTTCTTCCTGCTGAACACCGGCCAGGTGTGGGGCATCATTGCCGCCGCCGTGGGAGGGCTCCTGATCTTCGCGGCGTACAGCTCAGTGATCGGCGCGTTCTTCTCCGAGCTCTTCCCCACGGACGTCCGGTACAGCGGAACCTCAGTGTCCTACAACTTGGCATCACTGATCGCAGGTTCGTTGTCCCCGATCATCGCCCTGGCGCTCTACAGCGCTTTCGGCACCGGCTACGCGATCGGCATCTACCTCGCCGCCATGGGCCTGATCTCCATGGTCTCGGTGATGTTCGCCAAGGAAACCAAGGGCCTGAAGCTCAGCGATCTGGACAAAGACTTGACCCCAAGCCTGGAGAAGGGAAAAGCATGAAAATCGCACTCGTCCAGGTGTCCAGCCCTGACTCCGAAACCCGTGAGGAACGGATTGATCGCGTCGAGGCGATCCTTCGGGGCATCAACGGCGCAGAACTGATCGTGCTTCCTGAACTCTGGAGCGCCGGCTACTTTCACTTCGATGACTATGAGGCCCTCGCGGAAACATTGGACGGACCAACAGTCTCCATGTGCTCGCGGGTAGCGGCGGAGCTGGGTGTCTACCTTCACCTCGGCAGCGTCATCGAGGCCGGTGAGGACGGCCAGCTCAGCAACACCTCCATCCTGCTGGGGCCGGACGGCAAAGTGATCCACACGTACCGGAAGATCCACGTCTTCGGCTACAAGTCCAAGGAGGCCAGCCTGCTCACTGCCGGCTCCTCACTTCCCGTAGTCCCGCTGCCGTTCGGCGCCGTTGCCGGCATCACCTGTTACGACCTCCGCTTCCCCGGGTTGTGGATGGAGTTGAGCACCCGCGGCGCGGACATCGTGATCGTACCCGCGGCCTGGCCCGCTGCCAGGCGGGAACACTGGCGGTTGCTCACCACAGCCAGGGCACTGGAACACCAGATCTTCGTGATCGCCTGCAACGCTGCCGGTAACCAGGAAGGTGTGGACCTTGGTGGGCACAGCCGGGTGGTGGACCCGGGCGGCAATGTCATCGCCGAGGCAGGCTCAGACGAAACGGTGCTGATGGTGGACATCGATCCCCGTCAGGTCCAGTTAGTCCGCGAAGAGTTTCCCGTCATTGGCGATCGCCTACCCGCTTACAACACGTTGACTGTTTAGAGGAAACCCAATGCAAACACAGCAAACCACAAGGCAAGTCCCGCTCACCTTCAGGGTGGTGGGCACCGACCAGACAATCGTCATCACCGACTTCCATGCAGTAGTGGCCGGCTACACGGGCCGCGATCCTAAGGCAGTCCAGCATCACATCGATGAGCTCGCCGCAATCGGCGTGGCTCCCCCACCGGAGGTTCCCATGTTTTACCGGATGGACTCGGACCTGTTCGAGACCTCGGGTGAACATGACACCACCGAGAACCTGACGTCCGGCGAGATCGAGCCCCTCTACATCCGCCACGACGGAAAGTACTACCTCGGTATCGGCTCCGACCACACAGACCGGGACATCGAAGCCCGCGACATCGGCGACTCCAAGCGGGCATGCCCCAAGCCCGTCTCAAACGAGGTGATTGCCGTCGAATCACTGGAAGACCTGGATCTCGACGAATGCACCGCCCGTTCATGGGTTGATGGGGCCCTGTACCAGGAAGGTTCGCTGAGCGGCCTCCTCAAGCCGGCCGACGTCGTCGGGCGTCTTCTCGCACGAACCGACATCGGCGACGCTGATTTCATGTGCTTGGGAGGCACGCTTCCGCTGCTGAACGGGAAGTTCGTCGACGGAACTTCCTGGAAGTTGGAGCTCTCCTTCCCGAATGGGACCACCATTGAACATAACTACAAAATCAAGAAAGGCTCACTCCGATGAGAACCGGAAAGCAGTATTTGAAGTCCCTGAACGACGGCCGGACAGTGATCCTCGACGGCGAGGTAGTCGGCAACGTCCTGGAGCACCCGGCCTTCGCGAACGTTGCCCGGACCATGGCCGAGCTGTTCGATATCGCAGCCGATCCCGCCAACGGCATGCAGTTCCACTCGGATGAGATCAACGGTCCGGCCAACCGCACCTTCGCCGCCCCCCGCACGCAGGAAGAGCTGGTCCTTCGCCGCCAGGCAATCGAAAAGTGGGCCAAACACACCCATGGCTGGGTGGGCCGCAGCCCCGACCACGTCGGAACGTTCTTCGCCGCGTTCGGTTCCCATCCGGACGTCTTCAAGAACGACGAACGTGACTTTGCCGGCAACGTGGAGCGGTACTACAAGAAGATCCTCTCCGAGAACCTGTACCTCTCCTATGCGATCATTCCCCCGCAGGTTTCCCGCGCAACCACGGCGTCCGGTTGGGAAGGCGAATACCTGCAGGTCGGCGTCGTGCGTGAAACCGAGGAGGGCATCATTGTCCGAGGTTCGCAGATGCTCGCCACAGGCGCCGCCATTGCCGACGAAGTCTTTGTCACCTGCATCAAGCCCCTGGGCCCGGACGATGTTGACTTCGCGGTCAGCTTCGCCATCCCGGTGGCAACCGACGGACTGAAGCTGTACTGCCGCCGTCCGTTCGCGCCGGCTGCCACCAGCGAGTTCGACTACCCGCTGACCAGCCACTACGACGAGCCTGACGCCTTGGTTGTTTTCGACGACGTGCTCATTCCGTGGGACCGGGTGTTCATCAACCGGAACATCGAAACCCTGCGCCGCCAGTTCTTCGACACCGGCGCCCATGCCCTGGGCAACTGGCAAGCCCAGATCCGCTTCTCCACCAAGCTGAAGTTCATCGCCTCCGTTGCCCGCAAGGTCACGCAGGTCAACGGCACGGACAAGATCCCCGGCGTGCAGGAGAAGCTCGGCGAGCTCGCCGCCATTGTGCAGTCCGTTGAGTCAGCCGTCCTCGCCGCCGAATACACAGCAACCACGGACGACGCCGGCATGAGGGTTCCGGGCAAGAGCGCACTTTACGGGGCCATGGGCTTGCAGTCAGAGACCTACCCCCGCGTGATTTCCATCCTCCGCGACCTGGTAGGCGGCGGCGTCCTGCAGCTGCCGTCCAGCATCGCCGACATGACCAGCAGCGTGACCCGGCCGGACATGGAGCGCTACGTCCAGTCCCCGGGCGTCGTCAGCGAAGAACGCGTCAAGTTGTTCAAGCTTGCCTGGGACATCATCGGTTCCGAGTTCGCCGGCCGCCACCAGCAGTACGAAATGTTCTATGCCGGCGCTCCGTTCGTGGTCCGCGGTGCTTACACCTACAGGAACTACGGCTATGACGCTCTGGTTGCGGAGCTGGACACCTTCCTGGGTTCGTACAGCATCGAAAGCACAGTCAATGGGGCCGGCGACGGCATGGAAGGAGCCTAGCCATGGCAAAGCCTGAAGTGGAGTTCACACCTGTATCCTCGGTGGACTTCGCACCCTGCAACCCACACATTGAGGGCCTCTCCGAGGCCATTCTCGCCCGCGACTCGGACAACGATAGCGTCACGCGCATCCTGAAGTTCGAGCCCGGAACGGACACTTCCCCCAACGGAGTTCTGACTCACGATTTCTGGGAAGAGGTCTTCATTTTCGAAGGCTCGTTCGTTGACCAGCGCCTCGGCAAGACCTTCAAGGCCGGCGACTGGGCAACGCGGCCGCCCGGAATGGAGCACGGACCATGGGTTTCCGAAAACGGCGCCAAGATGTTCGAGGTCCGGTACTACGCGGAGCGGAGCAACTGACATGAGCCTGGCACCAGCCTTCACCATCCCCGACGCCATGGGGATGCGCCGCGCCATGGGCCGATTCCTCACCGGCGTCGCCGTGGTCACCACCCAGCACGAGGACGAGCAATACGGGATGACCATCAGCTCGCTGACCTCCATCAGCCTGGAACCGCCCATTCTGATGATCTCCCTGAACTTCGGTACCCGGACGGGCGAGGCCCTGATGGAGAGCGGTAAGTTCGCGGTATCCATCCTGGGCGCCAAGCAGGAGTCGGTGGCCCGGCGGTTCGCTGTCCGTGGCGGGGACCGCTTCGCTGAAGGAGACTTCGACGTCACAGACAGCGGGCTTCCGGTCATCAAGGGCGCCCTCGCCCAGGCCGATTGCACCGTGGTGCAGCAGTACGACGTCGGAGATCACCAGGTCTTCTTCGGCCAGGTCACCACGTGCCGGGACCGGGACGGCGAGGTGCTGGCGTTCAAAGCCGGCCGTTTCGGCTCGTTCAGCGACTTCGGCCATGCCGAGATTCCCTGGATGTTCTGAGTAGTAAGGGCGAGGGCCTGTGCCGCCACGACCTTCTTTGAATCACAACCGCCCCCGACACGCCTCTTTAAAGGTGTGTCGGGGGCGGTTTTGGTTCCAAAGTGGGTGGATGCGGTACAGCCGCTAGTCGATAGTCAGCTCGCCCATGCGGTCCCAGCCGCTGCCCTCGAACTGGCGGCTGATGATGTGGGGAGTCTCCACCAAGGCCTGCGGCATGTCCGCCATGGCCTTCTTGAAGTGCTCGCTGTTGACGTGGGCCTCAGCGGCATCATCCTGGAAGGCTTCCACCAGGACGAACTCGTTCGGGTTGTCCACACTGCGGGACCAGTCGAACCACAAGTTGCCGGGCTCTTCGCGGGTCGCCTTGGTGAAGTCGGCCACCAAGTCCAGCCAGCGCTCAGACCAATCGGGCTTGACGTTGAACTTGACCACAATAAAGATCACGGGCTGCTGCCTTTCGTTGCACTACAGAATCGTTCCATCTTTTCAGAGTCAACGCCCGACGGCGGCCCGCACCTTAAGGTGAGGACCGCCGTCGAAGGCTGTTTTAGCTTGCTTGTGTTACTTGGACGTGCCCTGCGAAACGGAACCCTGCAGCTGGCGCTGGAAGATCACGTAGACGATGAGCACCGGAATGACGGTGACACTGACGGCCGCGAACAGCGCGCCGTAGTCCACGGCGTAGCCCATCTGGCCGGCGAAGGCCGCGAGTTCCTGGGAGAGGACGCGGGGACCGGCTGCGTTGATGGACACCGGAATGAGGAACTGGTTCCAGAGGCCCAGGAAGTTGAAGATGGCAACCGAGGCGAGGCCCGGCTTGGCCATCGGCAGCATGACCTGGAAGAACGTCCGCCACTCCCCTGCTCCATCGAGGGCCGCTGCTTCAGTGATTTCGTGCGGCAGCGACTTGAAGAAGGAGAACAGGAAGAAAACGGTGAACGGAAGTGCGAAACCCACGTACACAAGGATCAGTCCCGGCAGGGTGTTCAGGAGGCCCATGTTCCTCAGGACGAAGAACAACGGCACCATGGCGAGGAAGATCGGGAAGGTCAGGCCCGCGAGCATCAGGTAGTAAATGGCCCGGCTGCCCCGGAAGGTGTAGCGCGCCAGAACGTAGGCGCACATGGCCCCGAGGACCATGACGATCACCAGTGCCACGGCCACCACCAGCACCGAGTTGAGGAAGGCAGATCCGATGCCTGCCTCGCTCCAGGCCTTGACGTAGTTATCCAGCTTCCATTCGCCCGGCAAGGCGAACGGCGAGGCGAAGATCTCGCTGGACGTCTTGAAGGAGGACATGAACGTCCACAGCAAAGGAAGAATGACGATGAGGGTCCAGATGGTCAGCGCTGTGTGCGAGACCGCTCCCACCACTTTGTCGCCCGTAGTGGTTGCCGGTGTCCGCGGCTGGAAGTGCAGTGACTTCATTTCCGGAGTTGAGACTTTGGTACTCATTACAGGCTCACATCCTTATCGCCGCCGGTGAGCCGGTTGACCAGGAAGACCAATCCGGAGAAGATCAGCGTGGCAACGGCCAGCACAACGCCCATGGCGCTGGCGAGGCCGAACTGTCCCTTGCTGAATGCGGTAAAGAACAGCTGCTGCGCCATGACCAGCGTGGAGTTGTCCGGCCCGCCGCCCGAGTTCAGTGCCGCCATGTAAACGAACGCGTCCAGAGCCAGGATGCCCATGTAAATGTAGGCCGTCTGGATGTTGTCGCGAATCAGAGGAATGGTGATGGACACTGCGGTGCGGAAGCGACCGGCACCATCGATCCTGGCGGCCTCGAAAAGCTCGGCAGGAATGCCCTTGATGCCAGCCACGAACAGGACCATGTAGAAGCCAACAAAGCCCCAGACAATCACGAACATGGTGGCGATCATTGCGGTGTTCTTGTCACCCAGCCAGGCAAAGTCCTTGAACTGGTCCATGCCCAGCCCTGTGAGGATGCCGTTAAGCAGGCCACCCGAGGGATCGTAGATCTGTCCCCACATGATGCCGATCGCGATCGCCGGAATCGTGTACGGGAAGAACGACACAACCCGGTAGAAGCTGGAGTTCCGCAGGCCCTTGATCTGGCCTTTGCTGCTGCCGCCAACCGTCACCAAAGATGCGAGCACCAGGCTCAGGATGATGGTGATGATGGGGAGGAAGATGACCAGGAGGATGTTGTTTCCCATGGCCTTCATGAAGATGTCGTCCGTGAAGATCTTGGTGTAGTTCTCCAGGCCGATGAAGTTCTGGTTGGGAGAGAAACCGGACCAGTCCGTCAACGAATAACCGAAGGCTTGCACGAAGGGCCAAATCACGAACAACAGGTAGATCGCCAGCGGCAGTCCGAGGAAGACCGCGAAGAAGCTGACCTTGTCCCATGTCAACGGTTTCCGCCGCCGCTTGACCAGTTGCTGCGGAGCCGGCGCCGAAACGACGGCGGCCAGGCCGTCGTCGCTCCGGCTCTGCTGAGTTTTCACTGAAGTCACTTCACTTCGATCTTCTTGACCGAGCTGTCGTTACGGACCTTGTCGGAGATGTTCTGCAGTGCGGAAGTGAGGGTTGCGACGTCCGACTTGCCGTCAAGGAAGCTGTTCCAGACCACCAGTTGGTCCTTGTTGGTTCCGTAGAGGTCAATGAAGTTCCAGGTGAAGATGTCCTCGCCGGCGTCAGCGAGCAACTTGGTCTGCGAGACCAGTGCCGTGGAACCGAAGCCGTCGGCCGGGACCGTGTCCTTGACGATGGTGGGGGCCAGTTTGGTCTTGGCGAAGTTGGTTGCAGCCTCCTTGGACAGCATGATGCGGAGCAATTCCTTGCCACCGGCAGCGTTCTTGCCCTGCGAGGGAACAATGAACGGCTCGCCCGCAGCGCTGTGGAGGGACGTGTAAGGCAGCTTGGAGCCTGTAGTAACCGTGGGCACGGGCGCGCCCATCATGTTGAAGCCGGCCTTGGTCTGGTCCTTCATTTCGTTTTCAATCCAGGAACCTGACGGGTAGAACACGGCCTCCTGGGCGTTGGTCCACTGAGCCTGAGCTGCCGTGAACTGGGTGCCGGAGCCACCGGGCTTGAAGAAGCCGGCCTTCACGATCTTGTCCAGCGCAGTGAAAACGGACTGGATAGCCGGGTGGGACCACGAGTCAGCAGTGAGGTTCTCCAAGCCGATGCGGACTTCGTCGCCGCCTTCCTTGACGGCGGACGCGATCGCCATTTCCTGGTAGTACGTGGCAGCTTCCTTGCCCCATACGAACAGGTACTTGCCCTTGGCCTTGGCCTGCTCGCCCAGGGTGTACATCTCATCCCAGGTCTTTGGCAGGGTCCAGCCGTTTTCCTTGAGGAGGGAATCCGAGTACCACATGGCGAACACGGTGAGCACATAGTTCAGGGCAGCAAGCTTGCCATCGAAAGTACCTGGAGCCAGTACGCCGGTGTACAGGGTGTCCTTGATGACCTTGCCTTCGAGGTTCTTTGCCTCCACAAGGGGGGTAAGGTCTTCGAGCTGGGCCAGGATGGTGCTGAAGCCGATGGCTTTTGCACCGGAGTTGTCGATCAGGTCCGGCGGGTTGCCACCGACGAACCGCGGCTGGAGCTCCTGGGCGATATCGGTGGACGGGGCGATCTTGGCGGTGGAGCCCTCGTGCGTCTTTTCGAAGATCTTGCCGGCGAACTCGACATAGTCGATACCGTAGCCGCCTTTGAAGATCACGGCGTCGAGGGTTGCCTTCTCCGCCATGCCAAACGGGTTGGTGTCCGAAACAGTGCCGGTGGGGCCGGTGGTAGTGCCGCCGCCACCTGCGGCACAGGAAGCAATGGTTCCACCCATGGGCACGAGCACGGCTGCTGCGAGTGCTCCGCGCAGGAATCCACGGCGTCCGACGGACTGGTGCTGAACGTTCATTTCTAAACCCTCCAGTGACTCGTAGTGTCGACTGTTGCGGCGGGAAAGCCGTTCAGTCAGACAGTCTGGGTAGGCGCTCTGGCAGCACCAACCTTCTGTGACATAATTCACCACGAATGATCGAAAATCAATCTTTCTTGGCAGTTTCGATCAACATTTGTCAAAGCGTGATCTTTCTATGGGCCTTCCGCGAGGGCTTTTCCGCACTCCGCGATTGCCTGCCGTGCCATGGCCCTCTGCCGCTCAGTTCCCAGTCGTTCCGCCCTTTGTTCGGCCAATTGGAACTCCACCAGGGCTTCGGTGAGCCGGTTTTTACCCTGCAGAAACGCACCAAGGCTTGCGTGCAAAGCAATCATCCAATGCTTGGTTCGCTCATCATGGGCTGTGGACGCATATTCAAGGGCGCTACGCATCCACACTTCGGCGTTGGCAGCATCTGCGATGGAGAGCATGTGCAGGGCATCGACAGCCAGGAATTCCTCACCAAGATGGTCCGCCAACTCCGCCGCCTGCTCCAAGAGAGGCACAGCCATGGCGGCCCGCCCGTCGGAGTTAAGAGCCCGACCGCGCTCAAGGAGGATCCGCACACCAACAGTTGGCTCGTCGTCGTCAATTTCGTCCAGGAGGGCATCGGCCTCTTCAAACCGGCCCTGCAAACCAATGGCCCGCCCAAGCTGGGTTGCCAACTCAGCGCGCTCGTCGGCGTCGTACATTTCCTCGACCATCGCGGCGCGGAACGCTGCCTCGGAAGATGCAGGATCGCGAAAGTTCCATAGGTGGTCCAGTGTCTTCTGATCCAGCATCAAACCGCTCCTGACCAGCCAGTGACTGAGGTCTTTAGGTATGCAGTATCAATCTAGTCCCATGTCAGCGCCGTGGGGAGGGGTTTGCGGGCGTGTCAGTTGCCCTGTGGTTTTGCGAGCCTGGCCCAGCCAAGTTGTTCCTGTTGCTTGCGGCTCAGCGTCGCCACCACCAGGTCATACGAGTCCTCCACCATGTCCCGGATCATGTCATCCGGCAGGGCGCCGTCCAGGCGGACACCGTTCCAGTGCGTCTTGTTCATATGCCAGGCACCGGTGATTTCAGGGTTTGCTGCCCGGAGTTGTTCAGCCAACGCTGGCTCGCATTTAAGGCTCACGGACCAGTTGTCCGGATCCATGGTGGACAACGCGAACATTTTGGCCTCCTGACGCGAACCACCCGCGACGGCGGAACGCACCTTGAACACGGAGGTCTCGGGACCGAACGGGAAGTCTTCGAACGCGCCGGGAAAGCCAAGGCAAATCGAGCGGAGGGTGGAAACATCCATGGGGAGAGCCTACTGGCGCTCCGGGCGGCGGCCTATGTTGATGCCCGCCTACGCCACGCCCAGGAAGTCCTCCAGCAGCACCACTTCAAGTCCCGCCGCCAACTGGGCAGCGCGGAAAGCAGCGAGGTCAGCTGCGAACTCAGCCCGGAAATGCATGAGCACAATGTCACCGGGACGCAGCGAGTTGCCCACCTGGTAGTCCATCTTTCCGGCGTTCGCCTTCGCCTCCCACGTAACGATTGCCTTCATTCCTGCATCAGCAACGGCCTGTCGCATCACGTTGGAGTAGGCGCCTCCCGGGGGCCGAAAAAGCGTAGGACGGCGGCCGTAGTGCTGGAGCGCGTACTCCTGCATTCCCACCATGTCGTTCAATTGCTGCTGATAGCCCCACTGCCTCACCATGTTGATGTTGTGAGTGACCGTGTGGTTCTCGATCAGGCTGCCCTGGGCTTTGAACGCGTTAAAGAAAGCCGGGTGGTCCGCGATGGTGTCCTTGGTGAGGAACAGCGACGACGGATAGTCGTACTCCGCCAGGAGCTTGATCGACTCCGGCGTTTTGATGTTGCCGTCATCAATGGTCAGGAAGACCACCGGATGCTTGGTCTCGATTTTGGTGATCACCGGAGCCAGCCCACCAACGATCGGCGGCAGCTGGCAATCCGGGATAAACGTGCGGCGGATGCGTTTGGTGGCCGTCGGCGTGGGAGTTGGAGAAGCGGACGACGTCGGAACCTCGCCTCCGACTGCCAGCGCACCGTTCGCCCCCGGCACCTCGGGCGATACAGCAGCGCCACTGGGCGTCAGCGCCGGCGTCGAACTTTCAGCGGCAGTGCACGCCGTCAATCCGGCCACCACGGAAGCGCCTAAAACACTGAAGACGGCCCGTCTGCTGGGCGTGGAAACAGGCACCGCAGAATGGCCACCGAACATGGTTGTCCCCCAAGACTCAAGAAATGATTCAGCTGCAATCTAGCAGAGGAATGTGTCCGAATCACAGGCCGTAATGCCAGCCTTCACGTGCCGGGCAGGAGTTGACCACCACGTCGAGTCCGGCCTCACGTGCACGCTGCACGGCGTCGTCGTCAAAGACGCCGAGCTGGAGCCAAACAGCCTTTGCGCCGATCGCAATCGCCTGGTCAATCACTGCGCCCACGCGTTGGGAGTTCACGAAGCAGTCAACAACATCGATGGGGTGCCTGGCCTCGGGGATGTCCGCGAGGGTTTCATACCCTTTTTCGCCGTGCACGTCCTCGCCCTTGAGGTTGATGGGGATGATCTCCATCCCCATGGTGTCCCGGACGTACAGCGAGACGTCATGCGCGGAGCGCCACGGGTTGGTGCTGAGGCCAACGATGGCCCAAGTGCCTTTTGTTCGCATCAACCGCTCGACGACGGCCGGATCGTTGACATGCATCATGACCCAAGCCTACTCCCGGCCTTCTACGAGCAGCTTTGCCGAATATCCTGCACGTTAGGCATGGTTTCCTTAGTCGGCCGGTCCCTTCCTAGCGTCGGTCGCCGTGCTTAAGCCACTGCTTCCACTTGTCCGCAGCTGTCTTTAACTGTTTGTCGGTCAGTTGCTTGCCCGTCAGTTGCTTGCCCAGACCGGGAGGCACGTGTCCGGGCTTGATGGCGTCCGAACCCGGCAAAGCAGGCGTCGGCTTCCCGGCACCTTGCAGTGAAGCATCAGGCTTAGCGGATTGCTGCTTCTCCGCCTTGATCGGGGCGGGCTTTGTCTGCAGGTTCGGCGCGGCACTGCCCGGCGCGGAGCCACCCGGCGCGGAGCCACCCGGCGCAGAGTTGCCCGGCGCAGAGTTGCCCGGAGTGGAGCCGCTCTGCGTGGCACTGCCCGGCGTGGAGCCGCTCTGTGCGGGGCCGGCCGCTTCGGGTGCTTTGGGGGCAGCGGCGGGAGCGGGGACGGGAAGCACATCCTGTGCCTGTGCCTGTGCCTGTGCCTGTGCGGGAGTTTGGGTAGGTTCAACGCGGCTTGGCACGGGTATGGATGAAGCGGTTGGGATCGGTGGAACAGCTGCAGGATCCACGACAGGAGCGGGTTCCGTGCTAACGCGCGGGGCGTCGGGAATCGGAAATACCGGTGCGGCGGCCACTGGCTGAGGCCGGACGTTGCCCAGAAGTTCATCAACGAAGGAAGGGTTCCGGGTGAAGCCGGAACTGGCAGCGGCAACACCGCTGACGCCTAGGCCCATCGCTGCCACCACGGCTACGCTCACTACCGCCGTGCGGTGTTTGTGCCTCCAGCGACGTTTGGAGACTTCATCGTGCGGACCAGCCAGCATGGCGGAAAGCTCCGCACTCGGAGTTGGGGCTGCAAGGTTGGCGAAGGAACTCAATGAGAGGAGCGCCTGCCGGACGCCGGACGTGGCATCAGCATCAGCATCAGCATCAGTGGCAATGACAGCATCGGCGTCGAGTAGCAGCTCGTCCACGATTGCTTCGCGTTCACTATCCCTGTATGTCATGGCGACACGTATTCCTTTACTGCCGAGTGCTCACGGAGCGTAATAAGTGCCCGCCGCTGCAGTTGTTTTACTGCCCCGGCGGATTTCCCCATGATGTCGGCAACCTGTTCAACGGTCAGGCCTGCCACGATTCGAAGCGTCAAGACCTCCCGCTGGTCGTCACCAAGGTAGTCCAGAAGCCTCATGACCTCTTTGGGCGCCAAAAGACCCATGGCTTCCGCCTCCGCGGAACTCACTTCCCGAGTATCCCGTTCCGGCTCAAACTCGTGGTGTTCCGGTGCCCGGCTTTGCTTCCGATGCTCATCCACCATGCGGGCATGAGCCACCGAGAAGATGAAGGTCCGGAGGCCGTGAATCCCGCCGCTGATGTCATCCAGTCGGGGCAGAACTGCCAAGAACACGTCCTGGGTGATTGCTTCCGGGTCTTGCACACCTTTGGCCGTCAGATAGCCGAGAACCTGGCCGGCATAAGTCTGGTAGACGGCGCCGAACAGTTCCGCGTTATTGTCCTTGAGTGCATGTAGCGCTTCATCGGTCAATGCGTCGGTCACAGAATGAGGCTTTCGATCGGCGGCAGGTCCGTTACTTGGGCCTGGACATCCGCCTTGTCACCAACGGACGACCCCACCAAGGGTAACTGCTCTCCGCGCCTTTCCGTGGAAGGACCCGCTATCCCGACCAACTCCCCGGCCAACTCGCCGGAGGCCAAACTTTCCTAGACCTCCCCGGAGATCAAACTCTCCCGAAACAAGGAAGAACCGAGCTGGAACATGATGGGGGACAAATTCCAGCTCGGCCCTTTCAATGACGTAATCGTCGCGGCACCCCAAAGGGTTACGCGGGCTACGAACTTTTTTCAGAAGTTTATTGCAGGCGCATTGAGGTGGGCAGCACTAGGACATCTGCGGCGGATGTCTATGTTCTGGAGGGGCGGTGTCCGGGTAAGGGTGGGGCTTTCGATTGATAGCTGTGTCCGGTGGGGGTGCTGATTTCCAGGGTGTGCGTACCCCCGTGCACGCCGGCATGGACGGTTTTGCTGGTCCAGCCGGGGTTTTCCTTGGTGTGGTTGCACGCCTCGCATAGACCTGCACCGTTGGCGAGGTTCGTTTTCCCTCCGGAACGCCAAGGAACCACATGGTCGATATGCCGGATGGGCGCATCGCAGTACGGCATCCGGCAGGTATCGTCGCGGGTTTCAATGAAGCGCCGAAGCGTCGTCGGGAAGAGCCGGGCTTTGGAGTCCATGCTCAGGAGCTCACCCGTGGCTGGTGCGGTGTAGAGCCGGCGAAGCCAGACAGTGAGCTCTGTATCCGTCGTTGTCGCGTGGACCTGGCCGGCTTGCCCCGAACCGACTATTTCCCTTCCCCATTCGGCGGGGACGATTCCGTAGCCCTTGAGCCGGGCTGGTTCGCTGTCGCCCTGGAACAGGGTGCGGTCGGTCATGACGAGGTCCAGGTTGATCCCTGAAATCCCGCCAGGTGTACCGGTGACGCGCTCGACCAAGGTATCGGCCATGACCTGACCACGGGTCGGGACAACACCAGAGCCCGCATCCCCGCTGGAACGGGCCGAATCAGCAGCCTGGCAAAGAGCCGCGTAAACCGCCACCCCCTGCGCCACAGGAAGCAGGGCGGTCAGGTACGTCATGGTGTCCGGCGCCGGGCGCAGGCTCACCATCCGCTCGGCTGCGGCACGGCTGGCACGCCCGACCACCGACCGCGGATCCCGCCCATACGCAGCAGCCTTCGCCGCCGCAACAATCGCCTTATCGCCCTTCCCCTCAAAAGTCCCGGTATCGGCAGCGAGTTCCTCATCCACCGCGCACCGGTCCTCAACAGACAAACACGCGGTCTCTTTCACCAGCAGCGTGGCCCGCCACTCATTCAACTGCCCCGACTTCAAAGCCGCCAACGTCCGCGGCATCTCCAGCACAAGGGCCTTCGCCAAACCCAGCAACCGGGACCCACGATTCGGCGACTCCCGCCGGGCCAACGCCACCTGAGCACCCACCCCACTGCCACGCTCCGAAACAGGAACACCCGCCTCGGCCTGCTCTGCACGCTGGGCAAGATCAAAAGCCACAGCAACCCGCGCCTGCAAAGCCGTGATAGCCGACTTCATCTCCTCCAAAACCCGCAACTGCTCAATCAAGTCCCCACTCACAGAGCCGGACTGAACCGCGCCAGTGCTGACTGGAACCGCGCCGCGCTGAACAGCATCCGCAACCACGGGAGCGCGCCCAAGCGCCACTATCGCGCCCGCCTGCCTATCCCCAATCCGCTCCATGCCCTAACTCTGGCAGCAGCCACCGACATTATTAGCTCCCGGCAACCGGTCACAGCAATTCGGGGGTACAGGTCGGCGTACAGAAGGGAACGGAGAACTATTCCGGCGCGTCCGTTGGGGCTTCGTAGCCTTCGGGGATGGCTGGGACTCCAGCCTCCAAAGCGCCTCCATAAACCCGTGCGGAGACCAGGCGTCCGCCGTTACCCGATACCTTCACATGCAACTCCGATGCAGTAATAGCCGGCAGCTGATGGATCCGCCGGTTCCCCACAGTCATCGCGTCCAGAAGGTCGGCTCCATCATTGGACACCATATGACGGGTAATTCGCTGTCCGGAATGTAAGTCCTCCACCAGCTCCAGATGGTTGAACGTGACGGGAGCCGGAAACCTCAGGGTCGCTCCGCCGTCGTGATTTTCAACCGACGCTTCCACAGCACCGGAGAGACGACGATCCCGTTCAGCCTTCCACTCCTTGAGCCTCGCGGAATCCTCGTCCGGAATGAGTCCACGGGTATCGGGAGGCAGGTTCAGGAGGAGGTTCGCACCCATTCCCACCGATTGGTAATAGATGGCGAGCAGGTGCTCCACGGATTTCGGTTCGTCGTCCGGATGCCAGAACCAGCCCCGACGGATGGAGACATCGCATTCCGGCGGCAAGTAGTGTCCGGCATGCAGCCCGGAGCTGGAGTCCGTGTACTGGGTGTCGGATGTGCGGTCCACGACGTAGTCCACGGGATCAGACGCCAGTCCGTTCTCGTTACCTACCCAGCGAATGGTGGGCTGGCCCATGTTGAAGATCATGGCGTGGGGCTGGTGTTCCTTAACTACAGCGATGATCCGGGCCCAGTCATACTCACGACCCACCGAGCCTGCGCCGTCGAACCACAACTCCATGAGCGGACCGTAGCCCGTGCAGAGTTCCGTGAGTTGCTGGACGTAGAAATCGTCGTAGGCGGCGGGGTCGCCATAACAATCAGCGTTCCGGTCCCATGGGGACAGGTAGAGACCCAGACCGATCCCCTGCTCCGCACAGGCGTCCGCCACTTCGCGGACGACGTCCCCTTCCCCGGCGCGCCACGGCGAGGACGTAACTGAATAGTCAGTGGTTGCCGTCGGCCAAAGACAGAATCCGTCGTGGTGCTTGGCGGTCAGGATCAGGTACCTCGCACCTGCCTCTTTCGCCGTGCGAACCCAGGTGCCGGCGTCGAGTTCCGTCGGGTTAAAATCCGACGCCGGAACGGTGCCGTCGCTCCACTCCTTGCCGGCAAAGGTGTTGATGCCAAAGTGGATGAAGACGCCGAACTCCAGCTGCTGCCAGCGGAGTTGGGCCGGAGTGGGCACAAGATGAGTCACTGGGCGGGTTCCTGTCCGTGGATCAACCATTGTGCCGTGCGGATGATGGCTTCGTCACCGGGCTCAGTTCGTAAGCCCGCGATGTCCGAGCGTGTCACAGCCGCCCCCTCGAAGAGGCTCACGATCGCGGAAGCGACACCGTGAAGTTCCGGCTCCGGTAAGTCCGGCCTCCCCCGCCGCACAACGCCGCCCACATGAGCCGCATACTGCGCATAGAAACTCCTCAACGCATTCGCCGCCTGCTGATCCGCGGAGGCCAAGGCCCAGATCTCCAGGTGCATCTTCACGTCCTCAAGGGCGGAGTGTTCGTGCAGCAGTGCCGTCAGAAGCCGACGCGAATCATCCCGGGTCAGGCCTTCCACCGAGCTTGCACCAAGGTCGAGCCCGGCCTCCTCCGCGAGCCGCTGCAATGAGTTCTCCAGGCTTCGCTCAAGGACCGCCCGGATCAGGTCTGCCCGCGTAGGGAAGTAATGCTGCAAGTGCCCGATCCGTACCCCGGCAGCTGTGGCGAAGTCCCGCATTGCCGCGTTGGCATTGCCCTTGGTGACCAGAACTTCTTCCGCAGCGTCAAGGAGCGCCGCCTTTCGCAGGGCGCCCTTGCTTTCGGTCATGACCTCAATATTGTCACACCGTGTGATTCAAGTTCCGCGAGCCGGGACACAGGATCCGGTGCGGATTCGGGGAACGAAACGCCGGCCCTCGCGCCCTTTGCAAGCACTGTGTGCAGACCCAGCAACCCACCCAGCGCGGTCAAATGCGCCTGGCCTTGCGGATCGGAAATAACCGCAGTTCGTGTTCCGGCCGGACCTTTCACATCTATGCGTATATGTGCCGTTCCGCCTGAGCCGGGCGAATACAGCAACGAGCGACGCAGCGGCGCCCACCGTTCCCCGCTACCCCAGCGGAACAGTCCCACCGCACGCGCGGCGAGCAACGCCGTCGTGGATGTATTGGAACTGAACCCAATCCGGGTTGCCACCGATCCCGCACCGATAGTCAGTGGCAACGTGAACTGTTCAGGTGTGTCGAGCCGCGCCACCTTGGTTCGGTGCCCGGCAATGTCCACCCAGCGCGCGTCAGTCAGGGGGCGTACGACGGCGGCCTGACCGCCTTTGCGTACTTCATAGTCCAGTCCCAGCCGGTCCATGAAGTCCACCGAATCGGCTCCTGCCTGATCGTTGATGTCGTAACGGATTGCGACGTCGATCTGGTCCCCGCCGCCTGCATCCTGGGCCAAGGCTGCTGCGACGATGTTGGTGACCCCGCCCATCCAACCCGAACTCAGCAGTACAGGAGCGGTTGGCCGCAGGAGGGTGGCCTGGGTGAGTGCCCGGGTAACGCGGCTGGTCCAACGGGTGACGTCAACATACGGAATCCCGGCGCCGACGGCAGCGCGGAGCACCCTGTCATCGGGGTCATTGACGGTGCTGATGACTGCCCGGACCTTGGCGGCAAACGGCTCCGCCTGTTTGAGGTCCCACTTCTGCACTGTCACTTTTTGTTGCTCACCGGGAACGTTGCTGCTGATCAAATGGCTGCCGCGATCAGGGTTCCTCCCCGTCAGCAGCAGGGGCCATTCGGCTGCTGCGAGTCGGGTTAGCGCTGTTCCGACGGTGCCGTAGCCGCCGGCGATCAGCACGGGGCCAGTTGTATCGAGTTCGAGGAAGTCGTTCATGAAATCATTCTAGGTCATTTGACCTAAAATGATTTCACGCTGGTCGGCTCGTCAAACCCGTGGCTTCAGCTCGGCATAGGCCCATTCGGCCAAAGTGGTGGGCGTTGTGCTGTGGACGGACCTCGGCTGTTCAGGCGTGAAATCGCCAAGGAAACCTGTTGACATGCCTACCAGGGAATCAATCTGCGCTGCACTCATCCCGAAGCTCTCCAAGGTGCCTCGCATTGCTTCCTCGGGAATCCGTTGCACATCGAGGGGCGTCCCCAAAGCCTGGGCAACAATTCGGGCAACTTGCTGCCATGAAAGATCAGCCGGTCCGTGAACGGCCTGGACCCCCTGCCCTCGCCACTCCCCTGACAACAAGCGCCCGGCTGCCACCCCGGCGATATCCCGGGGCGACACCCAGGCCATGGGTTGGGTGACAGGAAGGAGGACCTGGAGCATCCCTGCTCGAATCTCGTCCAGCTGATACTCAAGATTGGTGAAGAAGTAGCCACAGCGCAGATGGAGGACGTCGGCGCCCGTCGCGTTCAACGCGACTTCCGTGGCGGCGAGTCCGTCGATTTCGCCCACACCGTGCCGCTTCTCGGCTCCAACGCTGCTCTGAAAAACCACTCTGTCCACGCCACCCTCGGTGACCGCTCGCGCCGCACTGGCGGCAGCCAGGTTGTACTCGGCCAGAGGAGTATCGCCCGCCGGAGGCGGGTCCACCCAGTAAAGGGAGTCGACGCCGGATACAGCCCGGGCCACGGCGTCGCCGTCGAGCAAGTCAACTCTTGCCACATCAACTTCGGATCGAATATCCGGAGCCAGTCCGTCCGGATTCCGGAGTAGCACCAGCGGCCTCACTCCAGCCCGGATCAACATTGGCACAAGATGACGGCCAACATGGCCGGTTGGTACTGCCACTGCAATTCGCATGTCCACGCCTCCAGGTAGTCTCCCCGTTCCTCACGGTAGCCAGTATTGCGGTCCGTTTTTGTCCGCAGGTGAGGAAGCATGCCCTGTGACTGACAGGAAACCGGGAGTAGGCTTCTGGTATCTGCCGGAGCAATACCCTGAGTACGCAAAGGAGAGATCATGACACTGCCTCCAACTCACGAGCCCGAGCCATTTCCCCCGGATCCCGGACCCGTCCCGCCACCGCCGGATCCCACTACGCCGTTCCCGCCGAGCCCTATTCCGGACCCGAATCCCACACCGGGCCCGTCTCCGGTTCCTGATCCCGGCCCCGTTCCGCCGCATCCGGATCCAACTCACTAGCCGTGCCGTTTCAACGCGGAGCGTTCCCACGCCAAGGAAATAATCAGTAGGCTTATGTTTGATCTCGTCGGTTTGACCGATGCGAACGAACAGGAGCCATCATGACGTCGTCCAAACAAACAGCACCCGTATCCGTGCGCAGGCAATACAAACCTGATCTCTGGAAAGACTCATTGGGCCGGACGGCCATCCGGGCAAGCCAGATACTGCTCGTTCTTACCCTGACAGTGGTGGCAATCTTCGGGCTGCTGCAAATTCGACTGCTGGTCATCCCGGTTCTCATCGCGCTGATCCTGGCCGCCGCCATCGGCCCCTTCGTGAATATGCTGCGACGTCGCGGTTGGCGCGGCGGCTTGGCCACCGGCGTCGCATTCCTGGGCCTGTTGATAGTGCTCGGCGGAGTTATCACTGTCATCGTGCTGTCAGTGCGCAGCCAATGGAACGAGCTGATCAGTCAGGCAGCGCGAGGGCTGGACGAACTCGAGAACTTCCTGCTGACCGGCCCCTTCCCCATAGACCGGGAGCAGATGAACCAGGCCCGCGAAGCGGTGGTGGAGTTTGCGCAGAGCAGCCAGGTACGGTCCGGCGCAGTCACAGGGCTGTCGGTGGTCACCGAGTTCCTGGCAGGCGCCAGCCTTGTGGTTGTCATCCTGTTCTTCTTCCTCAAGGACGGCGCCAAAATCTGGGAATTCTTCCTGCGGCCTTTCAAAGGAATGCGCGAAGCCAAGCTTCGCCGTGTCGGCAAGCGCACCATGGAGGTCCTGGGTGGCTACGTCCGGGGTACGGCGATCGTGGCGTTGGTGGACACGGTGGCCATCGGCGCTGCACTGCTCATCCTGCAGGTTCCGCTTGCCATCCCCCTGGCCATCATCGTGTTCATCGGCGCGTTCATCCCCTTGGTCGGGGCCACAGTGGCCGGAATTTTGGCGGCCTTGGTGGCACTCGTGGCCAACGGCCCCATAGTGGCACTGATCGTGATCATCGTAGTGATCGCCGTCAACCAGCTCGAAGGTGACCTCCTTCAACCGGTCGTTATGGGCAAGTCCCTGGAACTGCACGCACTGGTCATCCTGATGGCCTTGACGGCAGGCACCATCCTCGCCGGAATCATCGGTGCCGTTCTGGCGGTACCCATTGCGGCCGTCACGTGGGCCATCATTCAAGTCTGGACGGCGGAAGACCCGGACCTCGAACCCATGAATCCGGATCTCCCGCCCGCCAACAGCCAGCCGACGTAAGAGCGCTGCCCTAACCCAGCGCCCTCTTGATGAGTTCCACGATCCTGGCCTCCACCTCAGGCGTGATTTCCGTGAGGGCGAAGGACGTGGGCCACATGGCTCCGTCGTCCAGCTTCGCGTTCTCTTCAAAGCCCAGCGTGGCGTACCGTGCCTTGAACTTATGTGAGCTCTGGAAGAAGACAATGTTCTTCCCCTCCCTGGCATAGGCCGGCATGCCGTACCAGGTCTTAGGCGTGAGCTCCGGGGCGTGCTCCTTGACGATTGCGTGGAGGCGCTCGGCCATGAGCTTGTCCGGCTCGGGCATCTCAGCGATCTTGGCCATAACGTCAGCCTCGCCGTCGGCTTTGGATGCTTTCTTGCGTGGTGCCTTCTTGAGTTCCTGTGCGCGCTCCTTCATCGCGGCGCGCTCTTCTTCCGTGAAGCCGTCGTAGGACTTGGTCTTGTCAGTGGTTCCAGTCTCAGCCATGGCAGGCCCCTCTTCTCTGCTGGATTTCTTGCGGATAACCCAACGATAGGTCTCGGCGGCCAGGGCAGCTTCTCCGAAACTGCTCGATCTGCGGCGAAAAAGTCTTGAGGTTTTCTTGAGGAATTGTTGACTGAACACAGGATTTGTTCTTGATCCGGGCCCTGCACAGTAGTTCTTGTCAGCCAGAGAGGCTGGAAAACGAACGGCCGGCCGGACTACGGTGGCCTCCCGAAAGGACCATACTCAGATGGCCATCAGCCTCAAGACCACCTCCGGTAAGATCCTCGCGTCCGTCGCACTGGTCGGCACCGCAGCCGCAGTGGCAGGCATGGGCACCTACGGCGCCTTCACCTCCTCCACCTCCGCCTCCCAGGCAGTCGCCGCCGGAACGGTGACCATCGCCCTCGGAACACCCGGCCCGGCCAACACCCTCAACGTCCCCGTCGCAGGCCTGCTGCCCGGCGACAAGGTCGAAAAGCTCGTCACCCTGGCCAACACCGGCAACTCGGACCTGAACAACGTCACCCTCACCACCTCCGCCGGGACCACCGCGTCCCTGCTCACCACCGATGTCACCAACGGCCTGCAGCTCACCATCGAAAACTGCTCCGTAGCCTGGACCGGCGCCGCAGCCCCCTACAACTGCACCGGCACCAAAACCACCGTGGTGGCCCCTTCACCGGTGATAGCAGCGAACAAGGTCCTGAACAACCTCACCTCCCTGACCTCGGCCAAAACCGACAACCTCAAAGTCACCACCGCGTTCCCCACCACCGCGAACAACGACTTCCAAGGCGCCACCTCCACCATCGCCTTCGCCTTCACCGGCACCCAACGCACCGAAACCACCAAATAAACACAGCAACACAACAGCCCCGCCGGGTCTGATCGGTTTCCTTTCCCCCAGCCCGATCAGGCCCGGCGAGTATTCCGTTGAGCGCACCACAGTAGAAAGAGAACGATCACCATGACACCGCGGAACAGTTTCCTGCGCGCCTTGGTGATTGTCGCCGTCGTCGTTCTTGGCCTGGTAGCCGGACCAACGGCCGCGGTGGCCGCCTTCACGGACAGTGAACGCGCTACCCCGCAGTTCTCGGCAGCAACCATCCTTGCCCCGGCCAGCGCCAGCGTGACGATGCGATGCACCTTGGGACTCCACACCACGGTCACTGTAAATTCCTACGGAACGGTGGCGAACGCCAACTACCACGAGGTGAGGGTCTACGACCGCTCCGGCAACCTCGAGTTCACCGGTGACCTCAGCCAAGCCGCGGGAAGATCGTACAGTTCCGGCATCGAGCTCATCGGCACCTGGAGCTACGAAATCCGCGGCTACTACAAAGTTCCAGGCTCCAACAATTTCTGGACGGGTAAGCCACTCAAGGGCACCATGACCTGCTGACTTCCGGCAAGCCCGGTCTAGGAGAAACGCCCCGGACGGAACGTGGCCAGCATCGGGTGCTTTTCACCGCTCAGGATTTCGCCTGACAGCAGCTCACCCGCGATGAGGCCCAGCGTGGCACCGGAGTGCGTGAAGGCTACGAAGCAGCCAGGCACTTGGCCGAGTTCACCGAAGACCGGTTCGCCGTCGCCTGGGATGGGCTTGTAGCCGATCTTCCAGGATGCCGGTTTGAGTTCGGGATTGCCCTCGATGAGCTTGGAGGATTCGTCGGCCAGCTGCTGGACAACATCATCCGGGATGGTGAAGGAACCGTCGGCATGCTCGGTGATGTGCTCCTCGTACCAGTCGTGATCCAGGGCGAAAGTGTTGCCGGGGTTGGGACGAACAGCAGCCCGGGGCGTATTCATCACTGCGGTGACCTGGTGCTCCACCGGCTTGGTGACCACCAGCATGGAAACCGGCGAACCGTTGGGAATTTCCACGCCCAAAGGCTTTACGACGGCGGGCGTCGCGGCACCGCAGGCAACCAGCACGGCGTCAGCGGGGTACGTTTCACCGCCGGTAGTTTCGACGCCGGTGGCGCGGCCGCCGTCGACCATTACCGAGGCCTTGCCGGCGTTGAGGATCAGCTGGCCGCCCAAAGCGTGGAATTCCTCCATGAGGAAGTTCACCAGGTCCGGCAGGCTCACCCAGCCTTCTCCGGGGTTGAAGATGGCATTCCCGGGGACGGCTGTGGCATCGATGCCGGGCGTCACCGAGGCGATCTCTTCAGGCGCCAACAGCTTGGAGTCGTAGCCAATGGACTTCTCGTAAGCGTGGCGGGCTTCGGTGACCTCGCCCTGTCCGGCCGCATTCCACATGAGGCCGCCCCCGAACTGCAGCCACTCACGGCTGGGGTCCGCGGCGAAGAGTGTGCGGTACCGGTCAACGCCGGCAACGCGCAGCAGGTGGTACGGCGTGGAGCGTTCGCCCGCCGAGTTGAGCCAGGACAACGAACGGCCGGTGGCTTCACTTGCCAGGCCCTGCTCGGTCAGCAAAGTGACGGAAGCGCCTTGGCGGAGCAGGTGGACGGCGGTGGAGACGCCCAGGATGCCGCCTCCGATGACGGCGACGTGCTTGGTGGAGGACATGGTTCTCCCTTTCTTTGAGGTAAGTGCTGCTCAACGCGCCTATGCGAACGCGTGGATGTTTTCGATGATCCTGAGGGTTTCCAACGCCTCCGCCGGCTGCACGGGAAGAGGCCCGTGACCACGGAGAGAGGCTGCGAGTTCCCTGTAAAACTGTGGATAGTCGCCCTTTTCCGCCGGGACTGGCGTGGTTGCTCCGTCCACTCCCAGAAGCCCCCAAGACTCCTGGGGTTCTGTGCCGTACGTGGCGTCCGACGGCGTGAGGCCGGCTGCGAGGGCAGGTTCCTGGCTGTCGAGTCCCCACTTGGTGTAGCCGGCTTTGGAGCCGAGGACGTGGAAGCGCGGGCCCACTTGGGCGGCCATTCCGTTCATCCACAGCCGTGTCCGGACGCCCGATTCGTGGCGCAGCGACACGAAGGCCTCGGTGTCGGCGGCATCCGCGTGGGGGCCATGGTTGGCGGTCTCGCCGTAGGTCTCCTCCACAGGGCCGAACAGCTGGACGGCTTGGTCGATCAGGTGGGCGCCGAGGTCATGGAGGATCCCTCCGCCCTCGGCCAGCGTGGCCGAATCGCGCCAGTTCCCGAAGCCTTCCGGACGCCACCATTCAAAGCGCGACTCGAACGTTCGCACTTCGCCCAGGGCGCCGGCCCGCAGCAGTTTCCGCAGTGTCAGGAAGTCGGCGTCCCACCGGCGGTTCTGGAAGACCGTCAGCTGCACACCGGCGTCGGACGCCCGCCCAACCAGTTCCTCACCGTGGGACACGGTGGTGACGAACGGCTTATCCACCACAACGTTCAGTCCATGGGCGATGGCTGTGGCACCGAGTTCAAGGTGCGTAAGCGGCGGCGTTCCAAGGACCACCAGATCCAGGTCCCCGGCGAGGGCGAACATGTCCTCGGGGGTGCTTACGATCCTTGCCTGCGGGTAGAGCCGCCGGGCTTCGGACTTGCGTTGCGGATCTGCTGTGACAATGACGTCAAGGGAGTAGTCCGCGTCCGCTTCGATCAGCGGTGCGTGGAACACCTTGCCCGAGACGCCAAATCCGACGACGGCGGTTCGGATGGGTGCCGCTGCTGGCTGGCGCATCACAGGAGTCCCGCCCATTACAGCACTTCCGAGAGGAAGCGCTGAAGGCGTTCGCTGCGCGGGTTGTCGAAGAGCTCGGTGGGGGTTCCGATTTCCACTACTTCGCCTTCATCCATGAACACCACTTGGTCGGCCACTTTGCGGGCGAAGCCCATCTCGTGGGTGACAACCAGCATGGTCATGCCGCGGCGGCCCAGACCTGCCATGAGGTTGAGGACGCCCTTGACCAGCTCGGGGTCCAAGGCGCTGGTTGCTTCGTCGAAGAGCATGACCTCGGGCTCCATGGCCAGAGCCCGGGCAATAGCGACGCGTTGCTGCTGCCCTCCGGAGAGGTCGCGTGGCCGGTGATCAGCGCGTTCTGCGAGGCCTACTTCGGCCAGGCGGCGCCGGGCGCGTTCCCGGGCCTCCGACTTGGACATTCCCTTGACGCTCCACAGGGCCAATGCCACATTTTCCAGTGCAGTGTGGTCCGGGAAGAGGTTGAAGTGCTGGAACACCATACCGATACGTGCCCGGAGGATGTCCGGCTTGACCTTGAGTGCGCTTTCGCCGGCCAGCAGCACATCGCCGCTCTTGGGTTCATGCAGGCGGTTTACGCCCCGCAGGAGCGTGGACTTTCCTGAACCGGAGGGGCCAATGATGCAGGTGGTGGTTCCCGGCGCCACGTTGAGGCTGACATTGCGGAGAACCTCAACGTCCCCGTAGGCCATGGTCAGGTTTTGCAGTTCCAGGCTGGAGCCGTGGAACTTCTCAATGTCGCTGGTCGGCTGGTTGGTGCTGGTGGCGCTGCTGCTTGTGAGGTTCACGTGTTGCTCCCGGTGATGAGCGGCGAGGCCGCATCGAGTTCCTTGACTTCCTTCAGCCCACTGGTGGGTGCCGTGGGACGACGCCGGCCGGTGCGGAACTTGTTGTCGAAGTAGTTGACCAGGTGGGTCAGGGGCACCGTGATGATCAGGTAGAAGATGCCTGCCATGACCAGCGGTGAAAGGTTGCCGGACAGTACTGCTGCGTCCTGGCCCACCCGGAACAGTTCACGCTCACTGACCAAGAGTCCAAGGAAGTAGACCAGCGATGAGTCTTTGACGATTGCGATGAACTGGTTCACCAAGGCGGGCAGGACCCTGCGAATGCCTTGCGGCACCACCACGAGGGCCATGGACTTGGAGTAGCTCATTCCCAAAGCCCGGCAGGCCTCCCCCTGGCCCTTATCAACGCTCTGGATGCCGGCCCGGAAGATCTCACCTATATAGGCACTGGCGATGAGGCTCAGGGCGATAATTCCCAGCGGGTAAGGCGAGGGTCCGAAGACCGACTGGCTCAACCGCGCAAATCCCTGGCCGATCAGCAGGATGGTGAGGATAGCGGGCAGGCCCCGGAAAAGGTCTGTGTAGATCCTCGCCGGGATTCGCAGCCACTTGGAGCGCGAGATGCCCATGACCGCCACCACCATGCCCATCACTACGCCGAGGATGGTTGCTGCGATGGAGATGATCAGGGTGTTGAGAAGGCCAACTCCGAGGAGCTGGGGCAGTACTTCGACCATGGCATCAAGGTCGAAGAACGTGCGGCTGATGGTATTGAGCCAATCCATTGAGTGCTCTCAGACGTTAGGTGTTTTGGGGCTTACTTGCTGGCTGTCGGAGCCGGGCTTGAGGTCTGCTCGGCCTTCGGAAGGTACTGCTCCGGCATCGGCGAACCCGGGAACCACTTCTCGTAGAGTTTCTTCCAGGTGCCGTCTTCCATTGCTTCGGCGAGGCCCTTGTTCAAGGCTTCCTTGAAGGCGGGCTTGTCCTTGGCGATAGCGAAGCCCGCCGGCGCGTCGAAGGAGGGGATGTCCGCGGCACTCACTAGTCCGAACTGCTCCTGGTATTCCTTGGCTGCCTCGTA
This sequence comes from Paenarthrobacter sp. TA1.8, assembly GCF_048595705.1. Classification (NCBI taxonomy): domain Bacteria; kingdom Bacillati; phylum Actinomycetota; class Actinomycetes; order Micrococcales; family Micrococcaceae; genus Paenarthrobacter; species Paenarthrobacter sp. TA1.8. The sequence goes on along the minus strand of NZ_CP184287.1, from coordinate 665,980 downwards.
GTCCAGGAAGTGGGCGTCCACGGTACCGCTGTTGACTGCGGAGATGGCGGTGTTGTTGTCCGGGAAGCGGACCAGCTGCGCCGAGGTGAAGTTCTTGACTGCGTAGGCTTCCTGCAGGGTGCCTTGGACCACGCCCAGGCGCTTGCCGTTGAGGCCATCGGCGTCGTTGATGCCTGAAGTCTTGGTGGTGATGACGGTCAGGTATCCGGCGAGGTAGCCGTCGGAGAAGTCCACGGTTTCCTTGCGCTTGTCCGTGATGCCGATAGCTGCAACGCCGACGTCGAACTGGCCGTTGGCCACGGCTGCCAGGAGTCCGGAGAAGTCCTGTCCGGTGAAGACAACTTTGTCTACGCCGGCGCGGTGGGCCACGTCCTTGAACAGTTCCACGTCGAAGCCGGTGAAGTTACCGGAGCTGTCCGTGAAGGTGTAGGGCTTGGAGTCTCCGAGGCTGGCTACACGGATGGTGCCGGGCTCGATCAGCCCGTAGGGGTTGTCCGCGGAAGGTGAGGAGCTGGCGGTGGATCCGCCGCAACCGGAGAGGGCGAGGATGGCCGCCAAGGCTGCTGCTGCGAGCGCTGCCGGGCGGAAATTCAGTTTGATCACAGCGTTGTCCAATCGTGGGAGGGAAAGCGGTGCTGTCAGGAGCCGCTGAAGTTATTGCTCGATGCGGGGTCTTGTTGAGTCCGGTCTCAGCCCCTAGGATTGAGACCGGACTCACATCGATTGATAGAAATGTAGCGGAACTCACAAAGCCGCGTCAACACCCCTCCTGAAAGGTGAACATGAGCACTGACGGATCCCGACGGCGGGACGTGACGGTTGCCGACGTCGCCAAAGCCGCGAAAGTGTCCAAGGCACAAGCCGCCCGCGCATTGGGCAATTACGGCGCCGTGAGCGATGAGGTTCGCGAGCGCGTTCTCGCCGCGGCCGAGGAGCTCGAGTACCGGCCCAACGAACTCGCGCGCAGCATGAACACCGGCAAGTCGAACACCATTGGCGTGGTGGTGGGCGACATCGAAAACCCCCACTTCGGACTCGCCATGAGGGGCATCACGGACACCGCCAAGAAGAGCGGCTACAACGTCATCCTCATCAACACGGACGAGGAACGGGCTGCCGAAGTGGACGCCGTTCGGGTGCTCCTGGACAAGCGGGTAGACGGACTTATCGTTGCTCCCGCATCCTCACTGGAAACCTCGCACCTGCAGCAGGTCCGCGAGTCCGGACGCCCCCTGGTCCTACTGGACCGCGCCGCCGCAGGGGTTGACGTTGAGACCTTTGCCGTGGACATGGGAAGCATTTCCTACGAGTCCACCAAACATTTGATCGAGGCCGGGCACCGGCGAATCGCCTTCGTCTCCACCGTCCGCACCGAAGCCCCCTATGTTGCAGGGATGGAGTTGGACTCTTCGCAGATATCAGACCGCCTGGACGGAATCCACCGTGCGTTCGATGAAGCAGGCCTCCCCCATCCCACTGACCTCGTCCGGCTTAATGCAGGGGACGCCGACTCCATCATGCGGATCACGCAGGACCTGCTGAGCGGACCGGACGCCGCCACGGCCATCATTGCCTCCGACGGCCTGATCGCCCTGAGCGTGGTGGAAGCCATCCAGCAATCAGGGCGTTCCGTCCCGCAAGACGTCTCGCTCCTCATGTACGACGATTTCGCTTGGACCCGCCTCACCACTCCCCCGCTCACCGTCATCTCACAGCCCGTCTACGACATGGGAATTGCCGCAGCCTCAGCGCTGATCAGGCAGATTGAGGGCAGGAAAGCTGCCGGGCCCGGCCCGGATCTGGTGGCAACTTTGATAAAGCGGGGATCCGTCGGGGCGCCCAAGGACGCTGAGGTGCTCAGCCAGGCGAGCGGCTAAGGGGTACCGGCCCCGAGACCGCCGGAATGCTGCCGGATCGCTGGTAGCTTCCGGGTGGTTTCGACGTTCTCCCGCGAACTCGCTAGGGGGGCACACCCTCTGGGCGCTCCCCCAAACCGTTCCCGCCCGGTTAACCTCCACGCCATCCCGCTTCCCTACTGTGATCCCGCTGGGGGATCACAAAAAACTACAGAGGGAAGCGCTATGTGCACCGCAGACGAAAACACGACTACCCACAGCCAACGAGTGGAGCTTGCCGACGCTGAGCTGAGAACCATGGGACTGAGCCGCCGGCGCATCCTGCAGTCGGCAGGCATCCTGGCCGCGGGCAGCGCAGCAACGGCCGCCATGGCACGGCCGGCGACGGCGAACCCGGGCAGCAACGACCCCCAGCTGAAGTGGCTTGTCGGAGACCACCATGTCCACACCCAGTACAGCCACGACGCGAAGTACATGATCAAGCAGCAGCTCGATACCGCACAGTCCTACGGCGTGGACTGGCTGGCACTGACTGAGCACAGCAACTTTGGCCACGCCAACAACGGCGGAGCAGTCAACGCCAACAAGGAAATCCAGGCGCAGCGTGCAGCGAGGCCCGACCTACTGATCTTCCAGGGACTCGAATGGTACATCCCGGGAGCTGAGCACGCGTCAGTGCTCGTCGCGCCCGGTCCCAATGAAGTGAACCTCCTGCGGACCTTCGAACTGGTGTGGGACGGAAAGCTGAACCAATGGGAGAAGCCAACCCCTGGAACGGCCCAAGTGGAGACGTTCGAGCGAAAAGCAGTTGAAGCCATTGCTTGGTTGGCCAACCAACGGCGCTCCGGCTACATCGACGACGTCGTAGCGCTGGCCAACCATCCCATGCGGCTGGGCATCGATTCCCCGCACGAACTCCGGGCTTGGCGCGATGCAGCCCGCGAAGTGATGATCGGCATGGAAGGTGCCCCGGGTGCGCAAGGCTCCGGCGTCAGCCAGTTCTCCAGGGCCGGCGACCAGCGCGGCGAATACACCAACAACCCCACCCAGTACAGTTTTCCCGGCTACCCGGCCGACGCTTTCCGGCCCTACGGCGGCTTCGACTGGGCAACCGCAACGGTGGGTGGCGTCTGGGACTCGATGCTCGCTGAAGGCTTGCCCTTCTGGATCACGTCCAACTCCGACAACCACCTCACAGTGAAGGACACCTGGAAAACCGGACCGTACCCGGCAGAGGAGCCCTACCTCAGCCTGCCCAGCGAATTCGATCGCTGGTCCGTCACGGGCAAGCGTGCCGATCCCTTTGATACCGGCGAAAAGCAGGGTGGCAGCGACTACTGGCCGGGACAGTTCAGCCGCCTTCACACCGGTGTCACCAAACGCTCCTACACCGGCGTCCTGGAAGCAATGCGCAACGGCCGCATGTGGGTGGACCACGGACACCTCCTCCAGGGACTCGACGTGCGGGTCCGCGAGGTGCGCGGCGCAGGCAACAGTAACGGGCGCAACGGCGTCACCCTCGGTTCCCGCCTCCAGGTAAGGCGAGGTGCCGACGTCGAAATTTCCATCACCATGACGACGACGGACTACCGCAACTTTGCGGGGATCCTCCCGGAGCTCGCCCACGTTGACGTCATCGGTGGCGCTGTGACCGGTGCCGCGGCAGATCGCGACACTCTGAGGGCCCCTGGCACAGCGGTATGGAAGCAGATCGATGTTTCCGGGCGTACCGGAACGTTCACCGTCAAGCACGTCATCAAGGACGTGCAGAAATCCTGCTACTTCCGCCTCCGCGGCAGCGACGGAAACCGCCAAGGCGCCGGCTACTACGGCGCTGCCGTGGACCCCGCCGGGCCCATCCGCCACGGGGACAACCTCGGGGACGCTGACCCGTGGGCGGATACCTGGTTCTACGCCAACCCGGTGTTCATCGACGTCGCGTAGTCATCACTCCGATGCCGTGTGCACTTCGCCTTCTTCGGGGTCGTCGGCGGACCGAACCTCATTCCGGATGACGCCCAGTTCTTCAAGCTGGGCCGACATTCCCGCTCCATCCGGGGCATAGATCCACGGGATTCCAGGAGTGGGCTGACCTCCGGACTTTGACCGTCCACCGGCAAGCACCGCCTCACCCGCGGAAAGTTGACGGATCGCGATGGCCCTGACGTTCGCGGGATGACGTTGGGCGAACTCGGAGTAAATGGACTCATCATGTTGTCCGTCGTCGCCCACCAGCAGCCACTTGATGTTGGGGAACTCCTCCGCGAGGCGTTCCAATGAGGTCTTCTTGTGCTCCTGGCCGCTGCGGAACCAGCGGTCAGGAGTCGGGCCCCAGTCCGTGAGGAGCTTGGGACCGGCGGGGTACAAGTTGCGGGACAGGAACCGGGACAGGGTTGGGGCAACGTTCCATGCTCCGGTGGACAGATACAGCACAGGTGCGGAAGGTGCCGTCCTGGCGATCCGTTCATACAGCACAGCCATGCCCGGCGTGGGAGTCCTCGCGTGCTCGTTGAGGACGAAGGTGTTCCAAGCTGCCAGGAACGGACGCGGCAGCGCAGTGACCATTACGGTGTCGTCAATGTCAGACACGACGCCGAAATCGGCATCGTCCGCGACGATCTCCACGGGAGCCTCCACGATTTCTGACTCCCCGGATTGCAGCGTAATGGTGTGCCAACCGGCGTCGAGGGCTACGGGAATACGAGCATCCACAACACCGCCGCGGTCAGCCCTCACGTCAAAAACGGTGCCGGCGATGGTCACGTTCACTTGGGCGTGGGCCACGGGGGCGCTGGTGAAATTGCGCCAGCCGCGCATGCTTTCCTGCAATGGATTTGTGTGACCCGCGGCGTCCCGGGGGTCACTTCGGACGATCCGTGCGAGGACCCGAACCCAGGAAGTACTGCCGTACCCGGTGTAAGGGATGACTGTCTCCACCCGGCCCCGCCGGATCGCGAGACGCGTCTGAAAACCAAGCCACGCGTCGTCGAGCCTCATAGCGAGGTGACGGCGTCCTTTACTCAGCGGCGTGGGGCCTTCATTGTCGACGGCGTCGGACTGGGGGCGCGGTTTCATGGGACGGGGAGACATGCGTCCAGTCTTCCATGGCCGCACTCGGTGGACGAGTTTCATTTCTAGACAGCGGTGGTGGGCGCCCTGCCTTCGTCGCCATGTTGCTTGCGGGCTTCAGCGGCCCGGAGCCGATCCAGCCGGTTCATAAGGGGTGCAGTGGTGGCACCATGCACCACGATGGATAGCGCAACCACCAAGCCGATCAGGGCCCAAAGCTCGTGCGCCTCGGCGTCGAAGTTGCCATGGCTCAGCGCGTATGCCACGTAATAAAGGGACCCGATCCCGCGGATGCCGAAGTAGGAAATGGCCAGGCGTTCGCGCGGGCCGGTCTTGCCACCCATCAGCCCGAGCCATCCAGCCAGAGGGCGGACCAGCAAGAGGAACGTGAAGGCTACCAACAGCTCCAGCCAACCGATTCCTTCCAGAAGTCCGCGAGCTATGGCGCCGCCAAGGAGCACCAGGATCACCACCGTCATGAGGCGCTCGAGCTGCTCTACATAGCTGTGCAGCACCTGGTGGTAGGAGTGGTTGTGCTCAGCGGATCGAATTGTCAGGGCGCAGATGAAAACTGCGATGAACCCGTAGCCCTCCACCATCTCTGCAACGCCGTAGGCCAGGAAAGTAGCTGCGAGCGCCACGAAGCCCTCAGAGTGTTCTGACAGGCGGAAGCTCTTACCCTTGGCGGCGAAGAAGATCAGGCTCAGAAGCTTGCCGGTTCCGAAACCGAGCAGCACCCCCACACCAATGCGCCAGAGAACATCCAACGCAAGCCACTCCCCCAGCCAGGCCTCCGGGGACGCCCCCACCAAGCTGATGAGGATGGCCAAATACACAAAGGGGAAGGCGAGTCCGTCGTTCAAACCCGCCTCGGAGGTCAAAGCGAAGCGGACCTCGTCTTCGTCCGGGTCATCTTCAGTGTCTGCAGGTTTTCCCACCTGAACCTCTGAGGCCAGCACAGGGTCAGTGGGGGCGATCGCTGCAGCTACGAGGATGGCGGCAGCCAGACCCAAGCCCAACACCCACAGGCCAAGGAGCGTCATCACCAGGATGCACAAGGGCATGACGATCCCGAGGAGCCGCCAGGTGGTAGTCCATCCGCGCCAACGGAACGGTCTGTCCAAAGCCAGTCCGGCACCCATGAGGGAGATGATGACGCACACTTCGGTCAGGTGCGTCGTGAAATCCCCATACTGGACAGGGTCCGGGTCCGGTAAGTCAGGAAGCAGAGTGAACGCCAGAATTCCGCTGCCCAGAAAGACCATTGGCATGGAGAGCGGCATGTGGCGCAACAATTTCGGCAGAACTGCCGCGGCCAACACCGCGAAGCCTGCCGAAAGGAACAAGATGCTGGGGACTTCAAACACGAATAGTCTTCTTCCTGCCGCGCTGGACGCGTGTCAGAAGCCTAGTCGGCTGTGAGGGCTGCGTCGATCAGCACTGCCGCTGCTTGACGCGCCTGCCCGGCGGCATCGGATGTTCCTGCGATGGCCGCAGTGGTCTGGGCACCTTCGGCAAGGATGGCGAGTTGCGGCGCCAGGTAGCTTGGGGCGCCGGCCTCGCCGGCCAAACGGGCAACGTATTCCTGGAACGATTCCTTATGCTTCCGCGCATAATCGGCGACGTCCGGGCTGATGGCTCCGAGCTCGGCGAAGCTGTTGATGAAACCGCATCCGCGAAACGAATCCTGACAAAACCATCCGGCGAGGTAGTCGAAGATGGCGAGGAGGCGTTCCCGGGGCACCCCGGCCTGCTGCACCGTGGCGTCGAGCCCTTCGGTCCAGGACTTATGCCTGTGCTCAAGCACGGCCATGACGATGCTGCTCTTTGAGGGGAATTCCGCATAAAGCTTCTTTAGCGAAACTCCTGCCGCCGTCCTAAGTTCGTCCATGCCAACGGCTTGGATTCCCTTCGCGTTATAGAGCTCGTCGGCAGTGGCAACGATGCGTTCGCGAACTTCGGAAATATCCATGCACCCATTGTACTTGCATTGAGAACGAACGTTCTCTACGATGGAGAACACAGGAAGAGAACGCACGTTCTCCACTCGCAGAAAAGGGACAACATCATGGGTTTCATCAAGGTCGGCACCGAAAACACCACGGACATTGAGCTCTACTACGAAGACCACGGGGCAGGTCAGCCCGTAGTCCTGATCCACGGCTACCCACTGGACGGCGGCTCATGGGAAAAGCAGACGGCCGCCCTCCTCAACGCCGGATTCAGAGTCATCACCTACGATCGCCGCGGCTTCGGCAAGTCCAGCAAGCCGACCACCGGATACGACTACGACACCTTTGCAGCAGACCTGAACACCGTGCTAGAAACCCTGGACCTGCAAGACGTCGTGCTGGTCGGCTTCTCGATGGGCACCGGCGAAGTTGGACGATACATCGGCACCTACGGAGAAGCCCGTATCGCCAAGGCCGCGTTCCTGGCATCCCTCGAACCCTTCCTCCTCCAGACGGACGACAACCCAACAGGCGTTCCCTCGTCAGTCTTCGACGGCATCCGCAACGCCGCTATCGAAGACCGTTACGCCTGGTTCACCAACTTCTACAATGACTTCTTCAACACCGATAACTTCCTGGGCAACCGCCTCAGCGAAGAAGCGCTGCGGAATTCGTGGAACGTCGCAGCAGGCTCGTCCTGGTACGCATCGTTCGCAGTTGTGGATTCATGGCTCACGGACTTCCGCTCCGACATCGAGAAGGTCACCGTCCCGTCACTGATCGTCCACGGCACCGACGACCGCATCCTTCCCATCGACTCCACGGGCCGCGAGTTCACCAAGCGCCTGCCGTCCGCCGAATACGTCGAGATCGAAGACGCACCGCACGGCATGCTCTGGACGCACGGCGCCGAAATCAATGAGGTCCTGCTGCGCTTCCTCGCTAAGTAGTAAATAGACGACGGCGGCAGGTCGCCTTGGTTCCACTGGAACCAAAGGTGGCCTGCCGCCGTCGTGCGTTGACGTAGCGCACGTCACGTCTTATGATTTATGAATCGATTCAAGATGTAACCTTCCTCACGCTGAATGACCACTTTGTTCAGTCCTGGATGGGAAGAGTTCTTGTTCCTTGCCAACGACGCCAGAGGAGTACAGCGACGTGACCGTCACGCACCGGAGGGATCTCAGCACCTCCCCCGAACACGCCACCGGCCCCGAACCAACCACCGGCCAGAAGGATCCGAAGAAGGCCGCGATGAGCGGCTGGATCGGAAGCGCCCTGGAGTACTACGACTTCGCTCTGTACTCATTGGCGGCGACGCTTCTGTTTCCCACGATCTTCTTCCCCACCGAAAATGCCACCGTGGGCATCATCGCCTCGCTGGCCACCTACGCCGTGGGCTACGTTTCCCGCCCGCTCGGCGCCGTGATCCTGGGAGCCTACGGTGACCGGCACGGGCGCAAGAAGGTGCTGGTTTTCGCAATGCTGCTCATGGGCTTCGCTACCTTTGCCGTCGGTCTCCTGCCCACGTATGGTCAGGTGGGTCTTCTGGCTCCCGTCCTCCTGGTGATTCTGAGGCTGATCCAGGGATTCGCCGTCGCAGGTGAACTCGGTGGCGCCAGTGCCATGATCGTCGAGCACTCCCCCGACGCGAAGCGCGGATTCTTCGCGAGCTTCAGCCTGCAGGGCACGCAGGTGGGTTCCATCCTTGCTACCGCGGTACTGATTCCCCTCGCCGCACTCCTCCCTGAAGAGCAGTTCCACTCATGGGGCTGGCGCTTGCCGTTCCTGCTCAGCGCCGTGGTGATCGTGGCCGGGTACGTTATCCGTCGCCGCGTGGAGGAGCCCCCCGCCTACCTGGCCCAGTCCGAGGACGCCAGCGCTAAACGCCGCTTCCCGCTGGTGGACCTCCTGCGCACCCACCCCTGGGTTTTGCTGCGGTGCATCATCATGACGTTCACCAACGTCATCGGCATGGCCACCCTCATCTTCGGCGTCTCCTTCGCCACCCAAAAGGGCTATGGCATCGGCTTCTCCAGCAGCGAGTTCCTCTGGGTGACCCTGGCAGCCAATGTGGCCGCGGTGCTGACCATCCCACTGTTTGGCGCACTGTCCGACAAGATTGGCCGCCGAACACTGATGGTGGCCGGCGGCATTGCCGGCGGACTGCTGACCGTGGGTTACCTGTGGGCGATCGAACAGCGCAGCCTTCCCCTGGTCTTCGTCTGCGTCGTGATCGTCCAAGGCATCCTCTTCCAGATGTGGAACGCCACCTTTGCCACCTTCTTCCAGGAGCAGTTCCCCATGCGGATGAGGGTGACCGGCTTCGCTGTCTCGCAGAACATCGGACTCATGATCGCTTCCTTCTTCCCGAGCCTGTTCACGGCGATCGCTCCCCCGGGATCAGCGAACATCCCCATGGTCATCGGCCTGACCACGCTCGGCATCTGCCTGGTTTCAGCTGTAGCAACCCTTTTGTCCTCGGATACCAAGGGCAAAACGCTCGAGGACCTCGAAACGCGCTGACGAACGCTGTAGCTAGTCGTTGACCAGCTCTACGGTCTCGCTCACTGGCGCTACCGCGTCACGCACCTTCTTCCCACGGGCATAGCCCACGAGTCCCAGCGCCAGGATGCACCCAAGCGTGCCGAGGGCGAAGGCTTCGAAGGTGAACTGCGGGACGCCCCACGTGGCCTCAAAGTCGTACGGCAGTCCGAAGAGCACATCCAGCGTTCCCGGAAAGATTGCAACCCAGGACCCGATCAGGATCCATGCGAAGCAGATGTAGCCGAGGATGCGGAAACCTGTATCGGAGACCGGCACCTTGAAAGGACGGTCAACCTGGGGATACTTGCTCCGGAGCTTCACAGCCGCGGGGATGGCAAACAGGTAGCTCAGCAGGAACGTCGAGATCGCGATGGACAGGACCACTCCAAACAGTGCGCTACTGGTGCCGCTGAGCTGCATGGCTGCGAGCATGAACAGCGTCGCCACCACACCTGAAAGCGTATTAACGCGGATGGGCGTGCCCAACTTGGGGTGGAAGCGTCCAAAAAAGCCTCCGAAGAAGGAGCCGTCTGCCGCGGCCATGGCCTGCATGCGGTCGCTGATGATCATCCAAGCGGCACCCTGGGAGACCAGGATGAAGCAGAAAACTACGGCCGAAATAGACAGCATGATCTCAGCGGCAGGACCAAAGACGGCGTAAACGGTGGCTATTGCTCCGAACAGCCCGCCAATGCCGGTGATCTGGTCCAGCGGTACCACCAGCAGGATGGCAAGGATCGGGAGCAGGTAGCTTGCGGCGGCAATCATGGAGGACCGGGCAACCGAGATGGGAACATCCTTGGCCGGGTTCTTCATTTCCCCGGCGGCACTGTTTCCGGACTCGAATCCAAGGAATGAGAACAGCAGAAGTGGAGTGACGCCCAGGAAGCCGGCAAGTGTTGGCGAGAAGAAGCCCAGGTCCAAACCGTTGAAGCCGTGCTGCAGCCCGTAAACCATGGTGACAATAATGAAAAAGGTCAGGAACGCGACCTTGAGGATGGCGCCCAGTGAGGGCAACCATTTGCCGTGCTTCAAGCTGATAATCGCTGAGGTCACCGTGATCCAGATGAAGAGCAGCTTGAAGATGTAATCGGCCGGGCTACCGGCGTCCACGTGACCCACGTACTCGGACCAGGTTTCCACTGCGACGAATGCCATGGCGCCACCCACCCAGACGGGCTGCGTCACCCAGGTGAAAAGGGACGTGATGGCTGCAACCACGCGCCCAAACGCCATCTTCGTCCACACGTAGACGCCACCCTCTTCGGTGAAGGCCCCGCCCGTCTCGGCGAAGATCAGTCCATAGGGGACCATGAACGTCACGGCCAGGATGAGTGTCCAAGTGAAGGTTTCCCCACCGAAGCCGGAGACCTGGCCCAGGACCTCCACTGAGATGACCGCGGCGACCACCAACAACAGGATGTCGAAGCGGCCCAGGGATTTTTGTAGATGCTTGCTTTGCTCTTGCGCGAGCCGCGTTGAGGCTACTGGCTGATCCATGATCGATCCTTTGCTACTGCTTAAGTTTGCTACTGAGCAAGAAGAGTGGGAAGCGCCCCGTTGTGGGCGCGGCTGTAAACGGGCTGGCCTTCAGCGAAAGTGAAGTCGACGCCGATCGCCCCCAGCTCGCGGGCTTCGACGGCGAGGGGATCGGCGTCGAGAACAACCAAGTCGGCGGCCATGCCCAGGCGGATGGCACCACGCTCGGCGTCAAGCCGATTGGCGCGCGCAGCTCCCGTGGTGTAGGCGGCGAGCGCCGCGCCGAGGGTAATAGCTTCGGTGGGTAACAGCGGATCCGTTTGCGAGCGGGTGTCACGGGCATGCGGGTCAGCCGACGGCGCCGTGCGGTTCACAGCTGTATGAATGCCCCACAGGGGATCGGGGCTGGAGACCGGCCAGTCGCTGCCGATGGCGAGTTCGACGCCGGCGCGGCGCAAGGTCTCGAAGGCAAAGTGCACCTGTTGGTGGGCTTCGTCGAGATAGGGCAACTTGGTTTCAACCAGGACCGGATCTTGTCTGGCCCACAGCGGTTGTATGTTGGCGATTGCCCCTGTGGCGGCGAAGCGGGCGACGTCGGCCGGATCAACCAAGTCCAAGTGTGCGATCTGGTGGCGCGGGTCCCAGCCTTCGCGGCGCGGCAAGTCCAGAGCGTTGACGCAGTCCCGCACGGCCCGGTCACCAACAGCATGCAGGTGCAGGTCGAAGCCCTCGGAATCCACAGCCCGCGTGATTCGCGCAAGCTCGTCCGGTTGGATGAGGCTCATGCCCGTTTCATGGGGATGGCCATTGTATGACCGGGTCAAGGCAGCGGTGAGGTTTTCGCAGACGCCGTCCACCATGATCTTTACGGCTGTAGCCCGGAAGCGACCCGGCGATGTGGCACGGCGTTCCTTGAAGAGTTCAATCTGTTCGAGACCGCAATCCCGCTTCCACCAGAGCGCCCCGGTCACCGTCGCGGTCAAGCGCCCTTCCGACTCCAAGGCCAGGTAGTGATCGAAGGAGTCGGGCATCCCCAGGGCTTGTCCGACGGCGGCATCTTGCCACGCGGTCACACCCAACGAGTGCAGATAGGCCTGGGCCGTGAGAAGCGCACGACGGATATGCTTTTGGTCCGGATCCGGAATCAGTGCCGAGACGAGGTCTGCCGCGTGTTCAATGAGCATGCCGGTGGCGGCTCCCGCTCCATCCCGGGCAATGACTCCTCCGTCCGGATCAGGAGTCGTGTCAGTGATGCCGGCACGTTCAAGTGCACGCGAGTTTACCCAGGCACCGTGGCCGTCATGGCTGATCAGGAACACAGGCCGGTCCGGAACGAGCTCGTCCAGCAGCGCACGATGCGGGAAGCCGCCGTCGAAAACGTCGCCATACCAGCCCGCACCCTGGATCCATTCCGCAGCGGGGTTTGCCCGGGCATGATCCGCAATCAGCGCGCGATACTCCGCCAGGGAATGGACTCCGGAAAGATCACAGCCGAGCATTTGCAGCCCGCCAGCGAGCGGGTGGACGTGTGCATCCTGAAAGCCGGGAAGGAGCGCCTTTCCGGTAAGGTCAACCAGCTCAGTTGCTGGACCACGCCAGCCTGCGGCATCGGTACCGAGAGCCACGATTCTCCCGTTGGCAACCGCAACTGCCTCTGTGTGGGGTTGGAGGGGATCCATAGTATGTACGGGGCCGCCGCTGAAAATCCAGTCTGCGTGGGTCATGTCATTACTTTCCATGGATTTGGGGTTCGATGGAGCTGAATTGGGCTTCTGAATCGAGGCGTATCAGCCCCGGGGCGGTGCGGGCGATCACGATGTAGACCATCGAACTGACTCCGAGGCCCACGAGCCAGGCGATATCAATTCCGCCCATAGCCTCGGCCACCACACCTGTATAGAAGGAAGTGGCCATGAAGGGGACCTGGGCAAGAACGCCGATGGCGAAAACCGCCAGCGCGCCGGCATTCCAGCGGCCGTAGCGGCCACCGTCGGCAGCGTAGAACTCATCTACTGCATAGGAGCCGTGTCGGATGACGTAGTAGTCCACCAAATTGACGGCAGACCACGGGATAAGCACGTACAGGAGCACGCTGAGGAAGCTGAAGTAGGAGGACGCGAAACTGGTTGCGGCGGTTAAGGCCAAAGCGACACCGAGCACGTGCAGCACCAGGGACGTCACCAGGCGGGCTTTGATTCCAGGGCGCCATCCGCTGATGAAGGTCTCCACCAGCGTCAGGGCACATAGTGCACTGCAGTAGGCGTTCACCGAGTTTCCCGCGGCGGCCACCAAAGCAAATCCCACCAAGACCGCGGCACCGAGTACCGGCCCGAGCAAGCCATGAAGCCCTGTCATCGAATCCACGCCCGTTACGGCGATCCCAACCCCGGCACCGAGGACCATCAACACTGCGCTCGACGTGACGCAGCCCAAGTAGGTTCCCCAAAAGGCTCCCTTGGTGCCTGACTTGGCAGGCATGTACCGGGAGTAGTCCGACACGTAGGGAGCGTATGTCAGCTGCCACACGATTCCGATTGCCAGCATGGCGAAGAAACCCGTCCACGTGAATTCACCGTGGTTCATTTGAGCCCAAAAGTCGCCACTGGCAAGGAGGCCCGCGAAGGACACCAGCACCAGTGCGCCAACCACGTAAGCGCCCAAGGCTGTCACCTTCCGGACCAGGTTGTACCCGAACGCAGCGATGATGAAACTGAGGACAGCGCAGCCGATGACCATGGCAGTTCCATTGGCCTCCGGCAGAAGCGCTGCGATTGAGTCCGAGGAAACGATCAGGTTCGACGAGAAGTACCCCACGAACATCAGGATCGCCACCGCCACGATCAGACTCGCCCCGCGCGATCCGAATTGGCCACGGGCTTGCAGCATCTGAGGGACGCCCAGCTGCGGTCCCTGCGCCGCGTGTAGAGCCATGGCGATTCCGCCGATTGCGTGGCCGAGAAAGATCGCGATGATGGAGGCGACCATGGGAAGCCCCAGCAGTGTGGTGGCCGTGGCGCCGGTGACCACCGTTAGGGGCGTCATGTTCATCCCGAACCAGATGGTGAAGAGTTCCCGGGACCTACCGTGCCGCGCTTCGGCCGGTATGGGGGCGATGGACTCTTGTTCGATTTCGAAAAGACGGGAGCGGAGCATCGATTTCATTTGAGGGTGTCCTTAACACAGTGGAAGGATGCTGGCAGATTCTGGCAGGCCTTCCCCAAAAGCCCTTCGGCGCCTAACCTGGTCTGCTGTCTGGCCCAGCGTAAGCTTGTGAACTGCATCACGTAAACCATTGAATGGTGATGCATATCAGCGGTTTTTCAGATGAGGTGGCTCAGCCGAACTGGATCCACGTGGTCTTTGTCGCGGTGTAGTTGTCGAAGGCGTGCAGGGAGAGGTCCCGCCCGAACCCGGACTGCTTGAAGCCGCCAAAGGGTGTGGTGTTTCCCAGCGCGTCCACGGTGTTGACGGAGACTGTTCCAGCAAGGAGCTCCCCTGCCACGCGATGTCCGCGGGACAAGTTCGACGTCCACACAGAGGCAGCCAATCCGTAGTCTGTGGCATTGGCCAAACGCACCGCTTCCTCCTCCGAATCGAAGGCGTGCAGCACAGCCACGGGCCCAAAGATCTCCTCGCGGTGGACGTCGTGATCCGCACCCAGACCGCCCAACAAAGTGGGTTCCAGGTAGGCATCCGAGCCCCGGATTTCGCGCCGCTCACCGCCGAAAAGCACCTCACCTTCGGCGCGGCCGCGCCGAATCCAGCCCTCGACGTCGTTCGCGTGGGCGCTGCTGATAAGGGCACCGTTGCCTTCCAAACCAGCCAACGGGTCTGCGGGCCGGTAGCCGGCCGCCGCCTCTGCAAGGAGGGCTGCGAACTCGTCATGGATATCCCGTTGCACCAGGATCCGTGAATTCGCAGAACAGACCTGCCCTTGGTTGTAGAAGGCCCCGAAGGCGGCCTTGGCTGCTGCTTCGGGCAGGTCCGCCGTATCGGCAAAGACAATGTTGGAGCTCTTGCCGCCTGCCTCGAGGCTAAGCCGCTTGAGGTTGCTGCGACCCGAGGCTTCCAACAGGGTGCGGGAGACGGCGGTGGACCCCGTGAAGGCCAGCGCATCAACGTCCATGTGATGCGCCAACGCCGCGCCTACTTCCCGCCCTGCGCCTGTAACGATGTTCAGCACGCCATCCGGAAGGCCCGCTTCCGTGGCCAATTCGGCGAGGCGCAGGACACTCAACGAGGTCTGCTCGGCCGGCTTGAGCACCACAGTGTTTCCGGAAGCCAGCGCCGGAGCCAGTTTCCATATCGCGATTTCCAGCGGGAAGTTCCACGGCACGATTGCTGCCACCACACCCAGGGGCTCGCGGGTCACCAGGGCGGTTGCCCCGGGCGGAACTGCCGGTAGTTCACCGTTCTGCTTATCCGCAGCCTCCGCATACCAGCGCAACGTCGAGATAGCGCCGGGCACGTCAACAGTACTGGTCTGCAGGATTGGCTTTCCACTATCCAGGGTCTCCAAGAGCGCCAATTCATCAGAATGTTGCTCCATCAAGGCAGCCAACGCCAGCAACAGCCCTTTTCGCTTCTCAGCCCCGGATCGGGCCCACGCGGGAAAAGCGCGCCTGGCGGCTGCTACCGCGCGATCAACGTCATTGGCTCCGCATGAAACCAGCTCAGCAAGGACACGGCCATCAATCGGGCTGATCGTGGGGCGGGTGGATTCCGTGCTTGACGCTGTTCGGCGACCATCGACGAAAGCCCTTCCATCGATCGCGAGGGCGTCGGCACGGCCGTGCCAGTCCAAGGAGAGTGTGGTTGAGGTGGTGTTCATGGTGGCTCCTGGTGTGGGGGTTTTAGTGGTGGGGATTGAGCTGTGGGGTTGAGGTACGGGCGACGCGCAGGGCCGCGGAAGCAGCCATGAGGCAGAGAAGTTCAACGCCAATGAGGTCGAGCATGGCTGTTTGGTGACCAGCTACGGAGGCGCCCCGGTTGTCACGGTGGTGCCCGTTGCCAGGCCCCAACAGCAGGACCAGGTGGATGAGGATCATGACCGCGCTCATCGCCAAGAGGTGGCCGGCGGCACGTGGCGCAGCCTGCTGGACGCAGTGCCGCGCCCTCCTTCGAATGAGGGAACAAGCCATGGGAGCGACGCAGGTCAAGCACGCAGCACCCATCGCCGCCATCCACCAGGCCATGACGCCTGCCGGGCCGCTTGCCGCCGCCGCCACGTGGGCTAGGGCGCTGCCCGCAGCTGCAACGCCCACAAGGCCGGCGGGAAGGGGCACGGTCGTGCCGCGCCGCCAAGGTAGGCGGTATTGCTGGTTCATGGTTCTCCTGGCCGCCGGCGACGTTTGGGTCAAGGACTTTACGCCGGCCTGTGAGGTGGGTAACATCAAAGCGTTGGTTGAACAGTTGTACCATCAAAAATCGACTTCAGGAAGTGCCATGACCCTTCAGACCACCCCTTTGGCCGCAACGACGCAGGCTCCGCTGGGGCAGCATCCGCTTGAGCAGCTCTCGGCACAGGAGATCCACCAGGCCCGCCGGATCCTGGCAGAGGCCGGCCTCGTCGCAGAGACCACCCGCTTCGCCTACCTCGGCCTGATCGAACCGCCCAAGACCGCCTTTCAGGGAGATGCCGCAGATGCCCCTCGCCTGGTCCGGACCATGCTTTGGGACGCGGCAGAGTCGCGCTCCCTCGATGTCAGGCTGTCCCTGACCACAGGACTCGTCCTTGATACGCGGGAACTCAACCCCGCAATCGATGGCCAGTTGCCCGTTCTGCTTGAGGAATTCGGGATCATCGAGGACATCCTGGCTGTAGATCCACAGTGGAACGCAGCACTGGCCAGCCGTGGCCTGACCCCGGCGCAGGTCCGTGTCGCTCCCCTATCCGCCGGCGTCTTCGAGTACGGGAACGAGGAAGGCAAACGGCTTCTTCGCGGCCTCGGATTCCGCCAGGACCACGCCGCGGACCACCCTTGGGCCCACCCGATTGACGGGTTGGTGGCCTTCGTGGATGTGGAAAACCGCCGAGTGAACCACTTGATCGACGACGGCCCCGTGCCGGTACCGGAAGTCAACGGGAACTACATCGACCCCACAATTCACGGCGAGCTCCGCACGGACTTGAAGCCGATAGAAATCACCCAGCCCGACGGTCCCAGCTTCTCGTTGGAAGGCAATCACCTTTCCTGGGCCGGCTGGGACCTGCGCGTGGGATTCGATGCCCGCGAAGGATTGGTCCTCCACCAACTTCACCACTCGCACCAGGGCCGGCGTCGGCCGGTGGTTCACCGCGCCTCCATCTCCGAAATGGTGGTCCCCTACGGCGATCCGTCCCCTTATCGGAGCTGGCAGAACTACTTCGATTCCGGCGAGTACCTGGTGGGCCGGGACGCCAACTCGCTCAAGCTGGGTTGCGACTGCCTGGGTGACATTACGTACATGTCCCCTGTGGTGGCTGATGATTTCGGCAATCCGCGGGTGATCGAGAACGGCATCTGCATCCACGAGGAAGACGCGGGAATCCTGTGGAAGCACACGGACGAGTGGGCCGGCTCCAACGAGGTTCGGCGCAACCGCAGGTTGGTTGTCTCCTTCTTCACCACCGTGGGCAACTACGATTACGGCTTCTACTGGTACCTCTACCTGGACGGCACCATCGAGTTCGAGGCCAAGGCCACGGGCATCGTGTTCACGGCAGCGCTCCCGGACAAGGACTATGCCTACGCCTCGGAGATCGCCCCGGGCCTCGGTGCCCCTTACCACCAGCACCTCTTCAGCGCCCGGCTGGACATGATGATCGACGGCGACACGAACCGGGTTGAGGAACTGGACCTGGTGCGCCTTCCCAAGGGACCGGGAAACCCGCACGGCAACGCCTTCACCCAGAAGCGCACAGTGTTGGCCCGTGAATCGGAGTCAGTCCGCGACGCCGATGGCACCAAGGGGAGGGTGTGGCACATCAGCAACCCGGACTCCTTGAACCACCTTGGCCACCCCGTGGGCTACACCCTCTATCCGGAGGGCAATCCCACGTTGGCCATGGCCGATGATTCCTCCATCGCTTCGCGGGCCGCTTTCGCCAAACACCACCTGTGGGTCACGCAGCACGCCGAGGACGAGCTCTACGCGGCAGGCGACTTCGTCAACCAGCACCCCGGAGGTGCCGGGCTTCCCAGCTACGTGGCCCAGGACCGGGACATTGATGGCCAGGACCTCGTGGTGTGGCACTCATTCGGCCTGACCCACTTCCCCCGCCCCGAGGACTGGCCCATCATGCCCGTTGACACCACCGGTTTCACGCTGAAGCCACACGGTTTCTTCGATCAGAACCCCACGCTCAACGTACCTTCCTCTGCCACCGGACACTGCGCTCCTGCCGAGCAAAGCGGCGGCTCCTGCGGACACTGACGGTTTCACCCGTGCCCACCATTGCGGGAGCGCGCCCCGGCGTTCCCGCAATGGTAGGGTGCTCACGGTCCCGCCATGGCCACCCACCCGAATTGAAGGAGCAGCATGCCCCGCTTGGTTGATCACGATGAACGCCGGCGTTCCATCATCGAGACCACGTGGCGGCTGATTGCTGAGCAGGGCATCGAGAACGCCAGCATGCGGGACATCGCCCGGGAGTGCGGCTACGCGGCACCGGGCGTGCTGGCCCATTATTTTCCCAACAAGGACGCACTGCTGCTGGCCTCCTACGAGTTGATCTGCGAACGCACCAACGAACGCATCGCCGCAGGCACGGCCGGCCGTCGCGGCCTTTCAGCCCTTCGAAGTTTGTGCCTGGAAATCATCCCGGCCGATCCCCTCACCGTGGTGGAAGCCCGCGTTGCGGTTTCGTTCTGGCAACGGGCGCAGACTGAAAACGCGCTGCGCGCCGTCGGCAGGGAGGCCCTGTTGCATTGGCGCGGGCTGGTGATGGGTTTCCTTGCCCAAGCAGAGCACGACGGCGAATGCGAACCATTGGCGGACCCGGATGCGGTTGCCGATGAACTGCTGAACGTCATGATGGGTCTGCACGTCACCTCCATGCTTGATCCGGATGCGGTCACTGGTTCCCGTCAGCGCCATCTGGTGGAGCGTGCACTTGCTCGGTTGGCTGTCCGGAAACAGCCGGCCTAGCTTCGGGCCGAGCGGGCGGCAACGATTTGGTGCCGCACCGCCTGCGCTACCGCCCGCACCCTCGCCGTGGGGCGATGGGACTTCAGGTGGGCCAGAACTGTCTTCAATTCCGGCACATCATCACGGATTTCGACGGCGGCCAGCTGGCCGCCGTCGTACGTCAACTGATGCTGTGGCCGCTGGTGAAGGATGGAGTAGCCGAGGCCACGGGCCACGAAAGTACGCACCGTTTCATAGCTGGCCGAACGGAACCTGACGTCGGGCTCCCGGCCACCGAGCCTGGCGATGGAGAGCATGAGATCGCGGGTGTGCGGCAGGTCCAGCAGCACGAAGGGTTCGCCGCTCAATGCGGACAGCTGAACAGTCTTTGATCCCGCCAGCTTGTGATCTGGCGGAAGTGCCACGTAGGGCCTCACGGTATCCACCACTGAACTGGCTATCGCTTCGGGCAGGTCGAGGTCGTAGCACAGCGCCAAATCCGCCTGTCCACTGAGCAATGCTGCGATGCAGCCCGAAGTATCGGTTTCGATGACTTCCGCTTCGAGGGCCGGGTGGTCTTCCCGCAATTTCGTCAGGACACCGGGCAGCAGGAAAGGTGCCAGCGTGCTGAAGCAGGCAACACGGATCCGCCCGGAGACGCTTTGGTGCTCTCCACGCGCGTGGTCAATGCTCTCTTCAACCTGGGCAAGGATGGCTTGGGCGTCCCTGACGAACAGCTCGCCGGCTGGTGTGAGCACCAGGCCTTTTGAGCGCTGCCTAATGAAGAACTGCGTCCCAACGTGCCGCTCCAGCTGAGCGATGGCCGCTGAGACAGCTGATTGGGCCACGTTGAGGCGAACGGCTGCGCCTGTCATGGACAGCTGGGCTGCCGCTTCCACGAAGTAGCGCAACTGCGTGAGTGTCACATCCATAAGAAGAGGCTACGTCATTCATCGGAAAAGTCGATGCAATCGTTCTAAAAGAACTGTTGGACAGATTTAGAGCACCACAGGAAGCTGAAGAAGACGAGCACACGTCCAAGAACTGAAAGGCAAGCCGCGACATGAAGCACCAGCGTATCCGTACGTTCAACACGAAAGAGACCTATCCGGAGCAGAACCTGGACAACGATCTGTGCCAGGCCGTGGTGGCCAACGGCGTGGTTTACCTCCGGGGCCAGATCGGACAAGACCTTGAGACCCGCGAGTCCGTGGGCATTGGCGACGTCGAAGCCCAAACGGAGAAGGCCATGGCCAACATCGATATGTTGCTCAAGGAGGCGGGCAGCAGCCTTGAAGACATCGTCAAAGTCACCGTCTACCTCATCGACCCCCGTTACCGCGAAACCGTCTACCGGACCATGGGCCGCTGGCTCAAAGGCGTTTTCCCTGTCTCTACGGGCATCGTGGTCCAGGCCTTGGCCCGTCCGGAATGGCTTGTGGAAATTGACGCCACCGCCGTGCTCTCCACGGGTACCTCGGAGGGGCAGTCATGACATTCAGCATCGCGGCCACAGACGGCAGCGGCAGGTTCGGCATAGCGGTCTCTTCCTCATCTCCCGCTGTTGCTGCCCGCTGCGCGCACTTGCGCGACGGGGTCGGCGCTGTCAGCTCCCAGAACATCACCGATCCTCGTCTGGGAACAGCATTACTCGACCGCCTGCAGGCGGGCTATTCCGCGCAGGAGGCGATTGACGCCGTCGTGCAGGAATCACCTGCAGTGGATTACCGGCAACTGGTGGTGCTCGACGCAAACGGCGGATCCGCTGTATTCAGCGGCGCGCATACCCTTGGCGTGTTTGGCGAAGGCAGGGGCCCCAACAGTGTGGCGGCGGGCAACATGCTCGCCGCTCCGGGGATTGCCCAAGTCCTCTGCGACGTCTTTGAAACCACCGCCGGAGAGCTGGAAGTGCGCCTTATGGCTGCCCTTCGAGCCGCTGTTGCGGCCGGCGGCGAAGCCGGACCCGTGCGATCGGCCGGACTTTCGGTGGTATCCGGACACGGCTGGAGGGACACGGACCTGCGCGTGGACTGGCACGACCACCCGATCGAGCAACTGGACGAGCTCCTGGAAGTTTGGCTTCCGCAGCGGGAGGACTACGTAGTCCGCGGCTTGGATCCCGCAGCTTCCGTGAGTTATGGAGTTGCCGGCGATGAGCGCTGAACCGGCAACCACCACCACTCCAGCGGTTCAGCGCCAACGGGTGCTGTATTCCGTCAGCGAGCAGCAGCCGCAGCTGATCCATCTCTCCGAAACCTTGCACGCCAATCCTGAACTCGGCTGGCAGGAACATCGTGCCGCCGGCTGGACCGCGGAGTACCTGTCCGCGCACGGCTTCGAGGTGGAAAGGGAGTACCTGGGCTTCCCCACTGCGATCCGTGCTGTTTTCGGAACGGGCTCCCGCCGCGTTGGACTCATGGCTGAGTACGATGCCCTTCCAGGCCTGGGCCACGCGTGCGGCCACAACATCATCACGGCTATCTCATGTGGTGCCGCCGCGGCCTTGGCGCAGTTCGCAGCCGAACATGACCTGACCGTGGAACTTTATGGAACCCCTGCCGAAGAAGGCGGCGGTGGAAAGATCGAGCTACTCAAAAAGGGCGCTTTCCAGGGCTTGGACCTGGCCATGATGGCCCATCCCAGCCCCGTCGATTCCGCCGAAGCCCGCCCCTACGCAGTGGCCCACAACCACGTGGAATACCGGGGCAAATCAGCCCACGCCGCTGCGTATCCGGATCAGGGTGTCAACGCCAACGACGCCTTTATTGTTGCCCAGGTAGCGTTGGGCCTTCTTCGCCAACAACTGCCTTCCGGTACCCGGGTCCACGGAATCCAGACGCGCGGGGGCGAAGCGCCCAACGCCATTCCGGAAAAGACCGAGGGCCGTTGGTACGTCCGTGCAGAATCACTTGCACTGTTGGGCGAGCTGGAAGAGCGTGTTCAACGGTGCTTCGAAGCGGGGGCTTTGGCGTCCGGCTGCGAGTTGTCCGTGACCCCGGAATCGGAGCCCTACTCGGAGTTCCGCACGGACCTGCGGGCACTTGAACTGTACATGCACCATGCGGAGGCTCTCGGCCGGGACTTCAACGCCCCACCAGAGCAAGCCACCATGAACCGGGCGTCAACAGACATGGGCAATGTTTCCCAAGTTGTTCCGGCCATCCACCCCTACATAGGACTCGGCTGCTTCCCGGCAGCCAACCACCAACCCGAGTTCGCCGCGCACTGCGTCGGCGATGCCGCCAACCTTGCCATTCACGACGGCGCAGCCGCCTTGGCACTCACGGCACTGGACTACCTGGCACCGTAGCCAGGGAGTCCGGTGTCGTCAGCATTTCCAGGAACAGGACCATGACAGAACAAGTAGTACCTTCTCCCTGCACGGGAGTACGACGAGAGCACGACAGCCTCGGGGACGCGGACGTTCCCGAGGCTTCCTACTGGGGCATCAGCACGCTCCGGGCCGTGGACAACTTCCCCGTCAGCGGACGAACCATCGGCACCCTGCGTTCCCTCATCTGGAGCCTGGGTGCCGTGAAATACTCAGCAGCAAGGGCAAACGAAAGCCTGGGCCTCCTTCATCCGGACAAATCCGCAGCCATCCAAAAGGCTTCCTTGGAAGTCATGGATGGCCTGCTGGATGACCAGTTTGTGGTGGACACGATCCAGGGCGGCGCGGGAACCAGCACCAACATGAACGCCAACGAGGTCATTGCCAACCGCGCACTGGAACTGATGGGTCACCGCAAGGGCGACTACGCGGCGTTGCATCCCATTGATGACGTGAACCGCAGCCAGTCCACCAATGACGTCTACCCAACCGCCATCAAGATCGCCCTGCAGCGGGAAATATCGGGGTTCTGCGACGAGCACGCCCGGCTCATCCAAGCATTTGACGCGAAGGCCACGGCGTTCGCCGGAATCATCAAAGTGGGCCGCACCCAACTGCAGGACGCTGTGCCTATGTCCATGGGACAAGAGTTTGGTGCCTTCGCCGACACCCTCCGTGAGGACGGCCAACGGCTCCTTGAACTCCTTCCCCACCTGCGTGAATCCAACCTTGGAGCCACTGCAATCGGCACCGGCATCACCGCTTCCCCCGGCTACCGGGAAGCTGTGATCAATGAGCTCAGTTCCATCACCGGACTGCAGCTCACCTCCGCGACCAACCTTGTGGAGGCCACCAGCGACACGGGCGTGTTCATGCTCGTATCGGGCGTCTTGAAGAGGGCTGCTGTGAAGCTGTCCAAGATCTGCAATGACCTCCGCCTGCTGTCCTCCGGCCCGCAGACGGGGTTTGGCGAGATCCTCCTGCCCGCAGTGCAGGCCGGGTCCTCCATCATGCCCGGGAAGGTCAACCCGGTCATCCCGGAAATGGTCAACCAGGTTGCCTTCCGGGTGATCGGCGCGGATGCCACCGTAACCATGGCCGTGGAGGCAGGGCAGCTCCAGCTCAATGCCTTCGAGCCTGTCATTGCTGACGCTTTGCTTGAGTCGATCGCCTGGCTCACTGTGGCCTGCCGCCAACTCCGGACACACTGCGTGGACGGCATCACCGCCAACACGCAGATGCTGCAGCAACGGATGCTCGAATCCATCAGCGTGGTCACCGGATTGGCACCCTTGATCGGATACGCCGCCGCTGCAGAACTGGCCAAGGAGGCCCTCGCAACCCAACGAGGCATTGCCGAATTGGTGATTGAGCGCGGACTGCTTGACCCGCAGAAAATGGAGGCGGCTCTTTCGGCCAGGTCGCTGGCCGGCCTCGCCTGAATCCAACCACCAAAAAGGGGACCACGCCTGCTCGGCATGGTCCCCTTTTGCGGCTCTGGCATCAGACGGCTCCGCTCGCCACCAGGGCATCCTGCTCGTTGTGGATCAAGTAACTCCGCTGGATGGTGATCTGGTCGGCCACGTACTTGGCGTCATGCCAGACGCCCCAGATGAAGCTGGATCCGCGGCGTGACTGCCAGGGCAGGCCCAGGAAGTACACGCCAGGCTCGGTGGAGACACCGCGTTGCTGCAGCGGCTTTCCCTTGTCATCGAAAGCGTCCACTTGAAGCCAGCTGTAGTCCACCGCGAAGCCTGTTGCCCACACGATGGAGGTGATTCCGGCCGCGACGAGGTCCAGCTCATGGATGGGGTTGGTGAGGCTCTCCGGGTCCGGCCTGATGAAACGCGCTTCAGGTTCCTCCGGCAGGTCCAAACCATTGCGTTCCACGTAGGCGTCAGCTTCGTCGAGCAAATCCAAGTAGTGGGCATCGCCGTTCGCGATGTTGGTACGGAGATCGTCCGCGAAGCGCATGGTGCCGTCCTGAAGCTCCATGGTCCGTCCCACGAGCTTGATTCCGTTCTCGGCGAGCGCCCGGAAATCAACGGTGTGGCCGCCGTCTGCCCCGCTGACCGCGATGGTCACGTGTTCGGCCCCAAGTGCCGGAGTGGAGGCGTCCCACTTGCCGAGCACACCGAGCCACCAACAGAAGTCCCGGCCACGGTAGTTCCGCGGGGGCCGGTCGTGAGGGCCAACGGAAAGGTACACCTGCCGGCCTGAACGCTGGATTTCCGCGGCGATCTGGACGCCGGAGGAACCGGCACCCACCACCAGGACGGCACCTTGGGGCAGTTGGCCGGGGTTACGGTACGAGCTTGAGTGCATCTGCCTGAGTCCGGCGGTTTCGGGAACGACGGCGGGGATCACCGGCCGCTGAAACGGCCCTGTGGCGGCTACGACGTAGCGTGCGTTGTACTCCCCATCGGATGTTTGTACGTGGAAGCCCGGTGCTCCGACGTTCCTGCGCACTGACTTGACCTCCACGCCACAGCGGATGGGCGCGCCGATCTTCTGGGCGTAGGCCACGAAGTAGTCGGCTACCTGCTCCTTGGAGGGGAAGGAGCCGGCCTCGATGTCGGTGAATTCCAGGCCCGGGAAACGATCGTGCCAGGCGGGCCCGTTGGCAACCAGGGAATCCCACCTCATGGAACGCCACCGTTCGGCAATGCGGTGGCGTTCCAGGAGGACGTGGGGAATTCCCCGCTCGCTTAGGTGCTCGCTCATCGCTACCCCGGCCTGGCCTGCCCCTACGACCAGGACCTCAACCTCTTGGCTTGACATGTGTTCTCCTATGTGGCGAAAGGTCGGCAACTCACTGGCTGCTGCGGCCCTTTTCTGTGACGGTTAATTCATTCTCACGTGCACAAAGTGCATCTGCATAGCGAATAAAACCGTACAACCGCATCGGAAATTATGATGATTCACGCGCGCGACACGCCTAGCTCCTAGGTTCGGTTGCCAGTACGGGAGTGGATTGCAATACGTGAGCAGCTCAGCTGGCCTACGGGACGGTGACCACAATCTTCCCGCGGGTGTGCCCTTCCATGTTGAGCCGGAAGGCATCAGCGGCCTCGGCCAAAGGCAATGCGGTATCCACTTCCACCCGGATTTTGTGCTCGTCAACCAGATCGGCGAGCTGCTGCAGTTCGGCCCCCACCGGGTTGACCCACATCCAGGTTCCGCCGTGGGCTTCCACCTCGCTGTCGGCGATAGAGGCATGCCGTCCGTTTCCGGCCAGCACCTCCAGCGTTGCTTCAAGATTGCCGCCCGCGAAGTCGGCTACGACGTCCACTCCATCCCGATGCAGCGCCTTCACCCGCTCAGCGAGCCCCTCGCCATAAGCTACGGGTTCGGCACCCAAGGACCGCAGGAAGTCGTGGTTCTTCTCCGACGCCGTGGCGATGACCTTCGCGCCACGCGCCGCGGCGATTTGAATACCAAGGGACCCGACTCCGCCGGATCCCCCGTGGATCAGCACCGTCTCGCCGGACGTGAGACCCAAGCGGTTGAGGACCTGGAAAGCGGTGAGTCCGGCCAAGGGAAGTCCCGCCGACTCGTTCCATCCCAATGACTCAGGCTTGCGGGCGAGCAACCGCTCCGGCAGGGCGATGTACTCGGCAAAACTGCCGCTGTGGACGTAGTCCTTGCGGCCATAGGAGATGACTTCGTCCCCGGGCTTGAAGTGCGGAGCGTCAATACCGACAGCTTCAACCACGCCCGCCACATCCCAGCCAGGGATCGCCGGAAATTGGAGGTCCATGAATGAGTCGAGGTAGCCGGCCATGATCTTCCAGTCCACCGGGTTTACCGAGGCCGCCTTCATATGAGCGCCAACTAGTCGAAGAAGCCCACGATGTAGCCGATGAAGAAGAGCAGCGTGAGCAGGACGCCGGCACCGATGGCTGCAAGCCACAGGAACTGCGTGCCCTTCCTGGGACCGCCTTCGTCATGGCCCTGGGGTCCGGCGGTGGAGGCTTCGCCGGGAGGAGTTTCTCCAGGGGGCACTCCCCCGCCTGGCTCCAAGCCGGTGATCTTGTCCTCATACGGGTCGGGGTTGCTTCCGGACACATTCACTCCCTCGATCGCAGTGCTGGTGCTGTGTTCAGATTACTCTCATGGTGGTGTTCCGCGTCGAGGTCCGCAGCCGGTACAAGGACGTAGTGGCTGTGATGTAGAGATCCTGACCGTCGGCCCCTCCAAAGCAGAGATTGGAGACCTTTTCAGGAACCTCGACGGCGGTCAGCAGCGCCCCGCTGGGGGCATAGACACGAACTGACGAGCCTGCCGAGGTCCACACACGGCCCTCGACGTCAACGCGGAAGCCGTCCGAGGCCGCGTCATCTTCGAGCCCAACGAACGTGCTGCCTTCACCGCACGAGCCGCCCTTCACAGGGTAGGCAGCGATCCGGAACGGTACTTCATGCGCAGGGCCCGCCGTGTCCGCAACGTAGAGAAGCGATTCATCCGGGGAGAACGCCAGGCCGTTAGGGTGCACCAGATCCGTGACCACCGGAGTCAGTTCTGCTGTGGCCGGGTCGAATCGGAACACGTAGCAACCGCCGTATTCCTGCTCGCCCTCATGCCCTTCCACCGTCCCGGGCAGGATCCCGTAAGGAGGATCGGTGAACCACACGGTGCCATCCCCGGCCACCACAACATCGTTGGGCGAGTTGAGCCGATGCTCACCGAACGCTTCAACGATCGGCGTGACCACGCCGTCGTGGTCCCGCTCAACACGCCTGCGGCCGTGGCTACACTGCACCACGCTGCCGTCGAGGTGGAGCGTCCGGCCGTTGGTGTACTCGACGCCGGTGGCGTATTCGCGCGTCGCGCCGGTGCTCGGAGAGAACTCAAGGATCCTGTTGTTGGGGATATCGCTCCAGCGAACGGTCTGCGACTGCGGAATCCAGAGAGGACCCTCGGCCCAGACGGTTCCCTCAAACAGCTTTTCCAGGGTGCCGGTGATCAGTTCTTCCATAGGTTCGAGACTAGTCGTTGGCAGGTTCCGAGCTGGGCTTCTGAGCCCGTTCTTTGTTCCTGTGCGTTCCGTCGTCGGCGGGCATCACCAGGACCGCCACAACAGTAAGTACTGCGCTGACGAGCACAGCCAGGAAGACGGCAGTGGACGCGTGCACGGTAGTTTGCGGATCGGGACCGCCGCCGGGACCGCCGGCGTAGATAGCGTTGGCAATGGCACCGAAAACGGCCACGCCGATGGAGCTGCCGATTGAACGCGCAAAGAGGTTGGTGCCCGTGACTACGCCGCGTTCATTCCATTCGACGCTGGTTTGCGCGGCAATAAGGCTAGGCGTCGCGACCAGCCCCAGTCCGAGCCCGACGACGAAGCAAGCCATTGCCACCAGCAGAATGTTGGGCGTCGAGGCAGTAAGGGCAAGGATGGCCGCGCCGATCACCGTAATCACGATGCCGATAATGGCCGTGTTTTTGAAGCCGATTCGGAGGTACAACCGGCCGGCTTGCGACGCGCTGATGGGCCAGCCAATGGTCAACGCCGCCAAGGCGAGCCCGGCCAGAAGGGGCGAGGTTTTAAGGGACCCTTCCAGGAACGTCGGGACGTAGGTTGTGATGCCAAGCATGACCGCGCCTACACCGAAAGCGACCATCGCCGTCGTCGCCAGGAGCCGGCGGGAGACAACCCAGGGTGGCAGAACAGGCTCCGCCGCCCTCCTTTCCACCAAAAGAAACACAACGAACAGCAATGCCCCTCCGCCAAACACGGCGAAGCTGATCGGGGAATCCCAGGGCCAGGCTTGACCGCCCTGGAGGGCCCCGAGGATGAGCAGGCTCAAAGAAATCGTCAGCAGTCCGGCTCCCGCGTAATCGATGCGGTGTTTGGTTCTCTCGACGTTCTCGTGGAAAGTTCGGAGGAGCATCCAGGCTGCGATCAGGCACAGCGGGATGTTGATGAGGAAGATCCACCGCCAGATTCCCAATGACGCGAAGACGCCTCCCAGTGTTGGTCCCACTACGGAAGAAACGGCCCACACGCTGGCCAGATATCCCTGGACTTTTGCCCGCTCTGCAAGGGTGTAAATGTCACCCGCAATCGTGATTGCAACAGGCTGGACTGCGCCCGCCCCGAGCCCCTGGAGCACTCGGAAGGCAATGAGCGCAGGCATGCTCCAAGCCAGCCCGCAGAGAATCGAGCCAAGCAGGAAAAGGCCAATGCCACCTAGGATGATTGGCTTGCGGCCCACGACGTCTGAGAGCTTGGCGTAAACAGGGACGGAGACGGCCTGTGCCAGCAGGTAGGCGGAAAAGAGCCAAGGGAACGAGGCGAAGCCGCCTATGTCCTCCACGATGGACGGCACTGCCGTGGCAACAATGGTGGCATCTATCGCCACCAAGCCCGTTGCGAGCATCAGCGCTATCAGTATGGGCCCTCGCCGGGAACGGAACCCGACTCCTTCGTCAGTCGCTGTGCTCATTTGCCCTTGCCCCCGCCGGATGTCCAGTTCTGCTGATGGAGTCGTTCGAAGCCGTCCAGGAGGAGGTCCAGGGCGAACTCGAACTCGAATTGGTCGTCGCAGCCGTTCCCTACCACGGAACCGTCGTCATGCGCTGCCGCGGCAGCAATCTTGAAGAGATGGGGAAAGTTCTCGGCCATCTGCTGGGCCATGGCGGCCCGGGCTTCCGCCGGCACCTGTGCATGCTGGTTCCTAGCCCCCGCAGAGTCATCGAAGACCTCCTGGGTAAAACCCCACATTCGGCTTCCCATGGCATGCATGACATGGTGCGTGAGATCCACCGAAAATCCGCCCGCCAAGAACATCCCAGCGAAGCCGTCCATATACCCCAGGACTGCGGGGGTTACGTTCGTGCGGGTCTCGATCACAGGGCGGGCCCAGGGATGCCGCAGAAGCACCTGTCTGGCCGAGAGGACCCGGAACCGGACAGCGGACTTCCACGGAGCGTCCGGGACAGGCGGGCCGATCTCGCCAACAATGGTGTCCACCATGCCGCCGAGGAGTTCTTCTTTGTTGGCAACGTGCTTGTACAGCGCCATCGGAACAACGCCTAGTTCCTGTGCGAGGCGACGCATGCTGAGCGACTCGATACCCACCTCGTCCGCGAGAACGACTGCGGCGCTTAGGACGCGGTCACGGTTCAGCGGTATGCGCCGGGCTGCCTCGGCTAGCAGGGTCATATGACTTCCTTCCGAACTAAGCCAAGGACGGGTACAGCCTTGACAGGTATACAGCGTACACCTAGTGTTTGGATGGTAAAGGTGTACACCGTACACCTAGCGGTCTCCACCCATCACCTTCCGTTATCCATCCAGAACGCAGGCAGAGTCATGACATCCAAAAACACCCCGCAGATCCGGAACCGCCGCACACAATGGGCCGTGCCAGTGGCCCTGATCGTCCTCAGCCTCATCCCGGTGATTGCCGGCGCTGCGCGACTCACCGAACTGACGGGCGGCGCAAACGTCACTCCGCAGAACGCCCGGTTCTTCGCTTCACCCATCCCGGTGATAACGCACATCGTCACAGTCACGGTGTACAGCCTTCTGGGAGCCTTTCAGTTCGCACCCACGCTTCGACGTGTTTCCCCACCTCGACGCGGCAGGCAATCGTGGCACCAAATGTCCGGACGCATCCTGGTGCCGGCGGGCCTGCTCGCTGGCTTGTCCGGCCTATGGATGTCGATGTTCTACGCCCTACCGGAAGGTGATGGCGAAGCCCTTCTGGTTCTTCGGCTGATCTTTGGTTCCGCCATGGTTGCGAGCATCATCATGGGGCTGTTCGCCATCCGACGGCGCGACTACGCCACCCACGGCGCGTGGATGACGCGTGCATACGCCATCGCACTGGGCGCGGGAACGCAGGCCTTCGTGTTCCTGTCCTGGATGCTGGTTGCAGGTCCCACCGACGAGGCAACAAGGGCAGTGCTCATGGGAGCATCCTGGGTCATCAATCTGGCGGTGGCCGAGTACTTCATCCAACGACGACGGCGGTCCACCGGTCGGTTCCATGAGGAACCTCGGGTGACCCGCCGTCGTCGTGAATTTAGTAGTACTTAGTCGTTGATCAGGTCGTGAACAACAATGGTCTGGTCGCGGTCCGGGCCGACGCCGATGGCCGAGAAGCGTGTGCCGGAGAGCTTTTCGAGGGCCAGCACGTAGTTGCGCGCGTTCTGCGGGAGGTCTTCCAGGGTGCGGGCCCCAGTGATGTCCTCGGTCCAGCCGTCGAAGTACTCGAAGATGGGCACCGCGTGGTGGAACTCGGTCTGCGTCATGGGCATTTCATCGTGGCGCACGCCGTCAACGTCGTAGGCAACGCAGACGGGGATCTGCTCGATGCCCGTGAGGACGTCCAGCTTGGTGACGAAGTAGTCCGTGAAGCCGTTGACCCGGGAAGCATGGCGGGCCAGGACGGCGTCGTACCAACCACAGCGGCGGGGGCGGCCGGTGTTCACACCGAACTCGCCGCCGGTTTTCTGCAGGTAAACGCCCATCTCGTCGAACAGTTCCGTGGGGAACGGGCCTGCGCCAACACGCGTGGTGTAGGCCTTGATGATGCCAATGGACCGCGAAATGCGGGTGGGGCCAATGCCGGAGCCAACAGACGCGCCGCCGGCTGTGGGGTTGGACGAGGTGACGAACGGGTAGGTGCCGTGGTCGACGTCCAGGAACGTTGCCTGGCCGCCTTCCATGAGCACAACCTTGCCCTCGTCCAAGGCGTTGTTGAGGACCAGTGTGCTGTCGATGACCAGCGGGCGCAGGCGCTCGGCGAAGGACAGGAAGTATTCCACGATCTCGTCCACCACGATGTCGCGGCGGTTGTAGACCTTTACCAGCAGTTCATTCTTCTGGCGCAGCGACCCTTCCACCTTCTGGCGGAGGATGGATTCGTCGAAGACATCCTGGACGCGGATGCCCAAGCGGGCCACCTTGTCCATGTACGCGGGTCCAATGCCGCGGCCCGTGGTTCCGATGGCCCGGCTGCCAAGGAAGCGCTCGGTCACCTTGTCCAGGACCTGATGGTACGGAGCAACGAGGTGGGCGTTGGCCGAGACCCGCAGGCGGGACGTGTCCGCACCTCGGGCTTCAAGGCCTTCGATTTCCTGGAAGAGGGCCTCCAGGTTCACCACGCAGCCGTTGCCGATAATAGGTATTGCGTTGGGGCTCAGGATGCCCGCGGGAAGGAGCTTCAGCTCATACTTCTCACCGCCAACAACCACGGTGTGCCCGGCGTTGTTACCGCCGTTGGGCTTAA
This sequence comes from Paenarthrobacter sp. TA1.8, assembly GCF_048595705.1. Lineage (NCBI taxonomy): Bacteria > Bacillati > Actinomycetota > Actinomycetes > Micrococcales > Micrococcaceae > Paenarthrobacter > Paenarthrobacter sp. TA1.8. The sequence continues at coordinate 634,395 of NZ_CP184287.1, read as the reverse complement.
CCACGTAGTCAACGCGGCCACCGAGCAGATCGGTTGCTTTGCCTTTGCCTTCGTCGCCCCACTGGGCTCCGACGATCACGATAGCGGGCATGGGATCCTCCCCCATTCTTTCGGGCCCGGACCCAGCCGGATGACCAGGACGAGACGCCGTACATGAGAATGCCCCGACGTAGCTGGTGCAGCCTGCCACAAGGCACGGCATACGCAAGAGTTTCGGGGCTCTTACCAGCCAAGTTTAGCCGATGACAACGGTTTGTCTGGTGTTTGGCCGCTGTAAGCCGCTTGCCGCCGTCGAGACTCCCGCCACGTTCCGGGGCAACACGCCGTGTCGCATTCGGGGGCGCGCCGAAGCGGCACCCGTTCACCCCCATAGTCCGGTAAGGTTAGTTAGCCCCCAACAGCACCCTTTGAGGTTTGGCTGCGGCATGCCCGCGGCACCTTGGAACGGTGCGCTGTAACACCTAGGAGACCTAACCCCTGATGCAAGAACTGGCGACTGAATCACCTGAAGAAATCCTCTGGAACCGCCGCTACGAACCGCACATCGCCGAGGTCAACGAGCTGTGCGACTCCATCAAGGAGCAGAAGCCGGGCAGCGAGGTCCTTTACATCGACCCCGCCCACAGCATGGATGACTGCCGCATCGTCAGCCTTTTCTCCAATCAGCGCACCAACACCGGCGAAGGTTTCATCACCCCGGGTGACGAGGAAGCCAACACCCGCATGCTCGGCATGCAGTGGCAGCTGGGCCTGCGTCCGGAGCTCATGATGCCGTGGAACGCGTACCCGTGGATCGAGCCCAGCGAGGAACCGGGCAAGCTCACGCCGGCCAACATCACTGAGGGCCTCAAGCCGCTCCTGCGTCTCCTGCAGCTCCTGCCGCGTACGTCCGCCCTGGTGGCACACGGCAACGAGGCACACCGCCTGGCCGATCAGCTCATGAAGGCTGCACCGGCCAGCATCGCCCGCCGCGGCTTTAAGACCTTCAAGGTCCGTTCACTGGGTGGCCGTTCCTTCGCCGGTACCCCGGCCCGCCAGCAGGAATACCTGGATGCCATCCACGGCGCCTACGCCGAGGCAATGGCTCGCACGGGCATTCCGCGCAAGGCCTAGCCGTACCCAACTGAGTCGCATTTGTGCGCGTTTTGAGCGCTCAAAACGCGCACAAATGCGACCTACTTGGGCGAATTAACAACGACGGCGGCCCCCACCTTTTGGTGAGGGCCGCCGTCGTCGTTGGGGTGCTTGTGTTGATCTGGAGGCCTTAGCCGACCAGCATGCTGCGGAGATCCTTCAGGATCAGCTGGGCGCCCGTGGGGCCGAGGCCGAGGAACCAGACGTCGTCGCTGACTGACTTTGCCTGGCCGGCTTTGACTGCGCCAAGCTTGGGCCAGACTGCGCCTTCAACCACGGAGGTTTCACCTGTTGCTGCGGGATCGCCGTAGCTGCTGTAGAAGATCCAGTCCGCGTCGCCTTGTTCGATGTTCTCGGCCGAAATCTCGGCAGCGAGTTCATCAATGTTCTGGTTCTCGGGACGGGCAAGGCCCGCGTCCTTCAGGATGACGCCGATCAACGACTTGTTCGCATACAGGCGGATCTTGCCCGGCAGGAAGCGGACCAGGGAAATCTTGGGATCGCCCTTCACGTCTGCCTTGAGGGCATCCGCTTCGGCCTGGTAATCGTTGAGCGCCTTGACGGCCTTGTCCTCTTCGCCCAGGGATTTGCCCACCAGGAGGAAGTTTTCTTTCCACGGGAAGCCGGGGCGGATGCTGAAGACCGTGGGAGCGATGGCGGACAGCTGCTTGTACAGCTTGTCGGCGCGGAGCTGGCTGCCCAGGATGAGGTCCGGCTTGAGAGCTGCGATTGCTTCAAGGTTGAGGTCCTGGATGGTCCCTACGGAAGCCACATCCTTGACCTTGTCAGCCAGGTAAGTGGGGACAGGGTTGGCGCCTTCAGTGGTGGCCATGCCCACCGGCGTGATGCCGAGGGTCACGACGTCGTCCAACTCGCCGGTGTCGAGGACCACAACGCGGGTGGGCTTCTTCTCCAGGGTGGTCTCGCCATTGGCGTGCTTCAGGGTCCGCGGGAAAACGCCGGGGGCAGCGTCCGTGCCCAGCTTGGCCGTTTCCTGGTCCGCGGTGGTGAACTTGGAACCGCCCGTGGCAACATCGGCGTTGCCGGCAGCCGAACCTGACCCGCCACTGGCGCCGCAGCCCGCAATGAGGCCGGCCACCAAGGCGACTCCTGCCACCTTCATAGCGAGCTTACGCATGCGGGACGCCTTACGCGGCTGCACTTCAAAATCGTCATTTTTCACTGGGTAAGGCTAACCTAATTAAGACACACATTCGTGACGTTGTGACGACAGTCACGGAATGGCCGTCATATTGCTGCCCCTCTTCGAAATGGTCCCCTGCTGTGTCCCCATCGACGGCGTTATGTCCCAAGTAGCCGCTCCCGCCCGTCCGGCTGCAACCGCAGTTGCCAGTTCCGGCGTCGTCAATAAATCACGCTGGCGGATCCTCTTTCTCGCCTTCGCGGCAGCAGTTCTTCTGGGCGCGGCGATCCTCAGTCTCGGTGTGGGAGCAAAATTCATTCCTGCGACAACGGTCCTTGAAGCGTTCATCAATCCCCAGGACACGGCGGATCATGCGATCATCCTTCAGAATCGGCTGCCGCGTACATTGATGGGCATCGCCGTCGGCATTTCCCTTGGCGTGGCCGGCGCGCTCATTCAGGCGATCACACGGAATCCATTGGCTGATCCGGGCATCCTGGGCGTCAATGCCGGAGCTTCGTTTGCCATTGTGATTGCCATCGGCGTCTTCGGGATCGGATCCCTCAGCGGCTACATTTGGTTCGCGTTTGCCGGGGCAATCCTGACCACCGCAGCGGTCTACCTGATCGGCACCTCCGGCAGGAACGTGGTGAATCCCGTCAGGCTGACCCTCGCCGGTGTTGCCCTGGGCGCGGTCCTCACGGGTATCGGCTCGGGACTCACCCTCCTGAACCCCAAGGCTTTCGACCACTTGCGCTCGTGGAGCATCGGCTCCCTGGACACCCGGAGCATGGAGTCGGTCATGACCGTGGCGCCGTTCATGGTGGTGGGATTGATCATCGCCCTGTTCTGCGTTGGCGGTCTCAACGCCGTGGCACTGGGCGACGACCTCGCCACCTCCCTCGGCGCCAACGTCAACCGCACCCGGATCCTGGGCGTCGTGGCCATCACCCTCCTCAGCGGAGCAGCGACCGCCGGAGCAGGTGCGATCGGCTTTGTGGGGCTCATGATTCCGCACGTAGCCCGGTGGATCGTTGGCCCGGACCAGCGCTGGATCCTGGCCACCACCGTGGTGCTCTCCCCCATCCTGCTCCTGGTGTCGGACGTGGTGGGCAGGGTCGCCGCGCCCGGCGAGCTTCAGGTGGGTGTTGTAACGGCTTTCATCGGTGCGCCGGTCCTTATCGCGTTGGCTCGCCGCCGGAAAGTGAGTGGGCTATGACGCGATTGGACCCAAGAAGCCGCCTGGATTTTGGCCGGCCCACAGCCCTGGTCCGTAACCGTTCGCTGAGCCTCCGGTTCGATGTCCGCAGCATCCTTGTCTGCATCCCTTTGATCCTCGCGGCCCTTACGGTAGCGATCGTGAGCCTGGCAACCGGCGACTATGACGTAACCGTGCAGCAAGTCCTGCAAGCCTTCACGGGCGACGCCCCTGGGCTGGCCCAAACCATCGTCATGGAATGGCGGCTCCCCCGCGTTCTTTCGGCACTTGTGTTCGGCGCGGCCTTGGGAATGAGCGGCGGGATCTTCCAATCCATGACCCGAAACCCACTGGGCAGCCCGGACATTATCGGATTCAATACCGGCGCCTACACTGGTGCGCTTATTGTGATGCTGACTGTTGGAGGCGGTTACCTTGGCATTGCAGCGGGTGCCCTCGTCGGCGGTATCCTCACTGCCCTGGCCGTCTATTTGCTGGCTTACCGGCGCGGCTCCCAGGGCTTCCGACTTATCATCGTGGGCATCGGCATCAGCGCCATGCTCGCCGCGTTCAACCACTGGCTGATCCTGCAGGCCGAGCTTGAGGCCGCCCTGGCTGCAGCTGTCTGGGGTGCCGGGTCCCTCAACGGCATTACGTGGGAGCAAGCGGCGCCTGCCGCCGTCGTGGTTGTTGTGGTTGGCTTGGCCACGCTGGCAGCGGCGCGCCGGATGCAACTCCTGGAAATGGGCGACGACGCCGCCCGCGCCTTGGGCGTCCGGGCGGAACCCACCCGTTTGCTGCTACTGATCCTGGGCGTGGCGTTGACTGCAGCCGTCACCGCGGTTGCAGGTCCCATCGCGTTCGTGGCCCTGGCCGCGCCCCAACTTGCCCGTCGTCTTACCCGAAGTGCCGGTATCACTCTGGTGCCATCCGCCGTGATGGGCGCCTTCCTCTTGGTGGCCAGCGACCTCGCAGCCCAGCGCTTGTTCACCCCGATCCAGCTGCCCGTGGGCGTTGTGACGGTGTGTATCGGCGGCATCTACCTCGTCTGGCTGCTGGCCAGGGAAGCAAGGAAATCATGAGCCTCACCTCTGTTGCGCCGCAGCTCCACGCCGAAGCACTGACCATCGGCTATGAGCAGCGCATCATTTCCGAAAACCTCAATGTGTGCATCCCCGAGGGGCAGTTCACCGTAATCGTCGGGCCCAACGCCTGCGGCAAATCCACGCTGCTGCGCGCCCTCGCCCGGCTGATCAAACCCCGCAGCGGACAGGTCCTGCTCGACGGGAAATCCGTGACCTCACTGCCCGCGAAGGAACTTGCCCGCCGTCTCGGGCTCCTGCCGCAATCCTCCATCGCGCCCGACGGCATCACCGTTGCCGACCTCGTAGCCCGCGGCCGCTACCCCCACCAGAAGCTGCTGCGGCAGTGGTCTGTCTCCGATGAGATTGCGGTCGTCGAAGCGATGGAGGCCACCGGTGTCGCGTCCTTGTCCGGCCGATTGGTGGATGAACTGTCCGGCGGCCAGCGGCAGCGTGTGTGGGTTGCAATGGTCCTCGCCCAGCAGACGCCGCTTATGCTCCTGGACGAACCCACCACGTTCCTTGACATCGCCCACCAGATCGAGCTGCTGGAACTCTTCCGCGAGCTGAACCTGGACAAGGGCCACACCTTGGTTGCCGTGCTGCACGACCTCAACCACGCCAGCCGCTACGCTGACCACATCATCGCCATGAAGGACGGCGTGGTGGTGGCCGAAGGCGCTCCCGCGGACGTAATCACTGAATCCTTGGTGGAAGAAGTGTTCGGCATGGCCTGCCGGATCATCGACGACCCCGTGACCCACACACCACTGGTGGTTCCGTTGGGGCGCCCGCGGCTACCCAACTAGGTCGCAGCAGAGCGCGTTTTGAGCGGTCAAAACGCGCTCTGCTGCTACTTACTTGGGTTAACGACGACGGCGACCCTCGCCTTTCGGTGAGGGTCGCCGTCGTCGTTTGCTTGAGTACCTAACGGGTTTCGAGCGCTGCCTTGGCCTTGGGGTCCGAGTCGTTCAGGAACTTCTCGATCCGCTCCGGCTCTTCAGCCTCGCCGATTGCAGAAGCGGCGCGACCCAAAGCGTAGAGCGCCCGAAGGAAGCCCTGGTTGGGCTCGTGCTCCCACGGGATGGGTCCGACGCCGCGCCAACCGTTGCGGCGCAGGGAATCCAGGCCTCGGTGGTAGCCGACACGGGCGTAGGCGTAGGACTCAATGGTCCGGCCCTCCGCCCAGGCTTCCTCCGCGAGGATGGCCCACAGAAGAGACGACGTGGGGTTCTTCGCCACCAGGTCCAGCGCTTCGTTGCCGAGTGCCAGGTGCTGGTAGATCTCGGTTTCGGCGGGCAGGAGCGTGGGCTCCGGCCCCATCAGGTTCTTCCGGAATTCGTCGGACATTAGAAGGTCTTGCCAACCGATCCGAGCTGCTGGGCGGCTTCGACGATGCGCGCGGCCATGCCGGCTTCGGCGGCAGCGCCCCAGACGCGGGGGTCGTAGGTCTTCTTGTTGCCCATTTCGCCGTCGATCTTCAGGACGCCGTCGTAGTTGGCAAGCATGTGGCCGGCTACCGGGCGAGTGAAGGCGTACTGGGTGTCGGTGTCGATGTTCATCTTGATGACGCCGTAGGAAACGGCGTCAGCGATTTCCTGCTCCGTGGAGCCCGAACCGCCGTGGAACACCAGGTCAAACGGGTTTTCCTTGCCGATCTTGGCGCCAACCTCGGACTGGATCTGCTTGAGCAGTTCCGGGCGGAGCTTCACGTTGCCCGGCTTGTACACGCCGTGCACGTTGCCGAAGGTCAGCGCGGTGAGGTAGCGGCCGTTTTCGCCGGCTCCGAGCGCCTCGATGGTGGCGAGGGCGTCTTCGGTGGTGGTGTAGAGCTTCTCGTTGATTTCGTTCTCAACGCCGTCTTCTTCGCCACCGACAGTGCCGATTTCAACTTCGAGGATGATCTTGGCAGCTGCGGCGCGTTCCAGCAGCTCGCGGCCGATGCGCAGGTTCTCGGAGAGGGCTTCGTGCGAGCCGTCCCACATGTGCGAGTTGAAGATCGGGTCATTGCCGGCCTTCACGGCTTCCTCGGAAGCGGCCAGCAGCGGGAGGACGAAGTCCGCCAGCTTGTCCTGCGGGCAGTGGTCCGTGTGGAGGGCGATGTTGACGTTGTAGTTCTTGGCTACTTCGCGGGCGAACGCGGCGAAGCCGAGGGAACCGGCAACCATGTCCTTAACCGACGCGCCGGACCAGTAGGCTGCGCCACCGGTGGAAACCTGGATGATGCCGTCGGATTCGGCCTCGGCGAAACCGCGGATCGCAGCGTTCAGAGTCTGCGACGACGTCACGTTGACCGCGGGGAAAGCGAATCCGCCAGCCTTTGCGCGGTCGATCATCTCGGAGTAAATCTCTGGGGTTGCAATGGGCATGGTGACTCCTATGCTGAATTCGTCTGTGGGTTGGTAACCCTGGAGTAGACCGCTTACGGCTTGCACCCATCCTAGCGATATCCGCCGGGAGGCCGTGTTTCGGGTCACTGGTGGTTCTTAACACTTCCGCCGAGTTGGCATTTAACCCCCATGTTGCGGCCGAGCATTGGGTTTAAGTGCCACCTCGGCGCTACTTCCATCCGCGGCTTTGGAGCGCCCGGCGGACTTTATGAACGACGGCGGGTCTCTCACCTTCGAGGTCGTGCTTGGAGATCCGGACTTCAAGCCAGCCATAGGCCAGGGAGCGTTCCTGGCGTTCGATGTCCCTGAGGTGTTGTTCGGCGCCGCCATGGTGTTGGCCGTCGTACTGAAGCGAGACTTTCCACTCGAGGTACGCGGCGTCCGGCCACAGGACTGGCAGGCCGAGGTGATTGCGGACCACGTGGTTCAGTTCAGGTTCCGGCAGGTTCGCGTCGATCAAAGCCAACCGCATGTGAGTTTCCGGAGCCGAGTCGGCGCCGACCCGGATAAGTTCCAATGCTGCCCGTGCCGTGCGCACTCCGCGCATCCCAGGGTGGCGCCTCACGATCTCCCGTAACTCCTCGATGCTGCACAGCGCGTCCTTGGGCACAGGGAACTCGGCCCCGTGCGAGCACACCAGGGAATCACCGCCCGCGACCAGGTCCTCCAGCTTCAGCACGGAAGCCAAGTCCAGCCACGTCCGCGCGGGCGAGGTGAGCTTGACGCCGTCGTGCTCAGCGGTCTCCTCCGGCAGGAAGGTTAGGAGGTGTCCGGCCACGTTGACCCGCCGGGGAAAACTGAATCCCCGCCGCCGGGCCAGGTGAATCCGCCAATCGCCACTGACATAGCCGGGCAGCGGGACATTCCACAGCCGGGCAGCACTGAGCATGACAAGCACGGACGCATCATCCAGATCCGTGTAGGCGCGAAGGGCTGCCGCCCCCATGGCACCGGACAGGACCGGCACCCTCACACCGCGGGAAACTGTCACCAAATCCCTGGCAGCAGTGCGCTTGCGGGTCACACCGGCCTTATCCGATGCGCGCAAGGAAAACGAGCCCGTGGTCAGATGGTCCGGAAGGTTTGTCCTGCGCATTCCTCATTCTGGCTTGCCCACCAGACTCCACGCGGGGTTATCCACAGGTGCTACCGCCGCCCGCCCCGCGAGTTGGCAGATAACCCCCATGTTGGGCCCGGACATGGGGGTTATCTGCCAGTTCGGCGGGAGGTGAGTTACCCGTACAGCCAGCAGTTGCTCGCCGGGCTCCTGTCCGCAAAGCGACGCTCCAGGAACACGAAGGCCTGCGGGATCGCCGCCGCATACCCTCCAACGTGGGTAGCCCCGGCAGTGGTATCGAAGTACACAGACGAACCCGCCGCGCACCATCGCTTGGCCAACTGGCGGCCCTGATCGTAAGGAATGACATCGTCCAGGACGCTGTGGGAGAGCAGCACCGGAACCACGGGGGCACGCCCGTTGCCGATTTTCTGTTCCGCGATCACCGGCTTGACCTGCGGCAGGTCCAACAGTGAACTCAGCTTCTCCCCAGACACCGTGAGCTTAGTAGTGTCCAGAAAGCCGGTGGAGGCAATGGACTGCACAGTGCATTCCTCGTCCGTCGCGGCGATTTTCGCTTGGCCGGCAACACTAAGATATGGGCCAAGGTCCAGCCTCCCGGCAGCGCTCATGCCGGTCACCGCATAGAGAAGAAAGCCGGTGTACAGCCCGCCGTCGAGGTTGCGTCCCACTGAGGGAAGATCCGCGGGGACCGCACCGGCATAGGCGCCCTTGAGGTTCAGCTCCGGCGCGTACTGCGCCGCAAGTTCGACGGCAGCTGCCGACGCGCCACCGCCCTGGGAGTATCCAGCAAGGGCCACTGGTCCGCCGGCCACAAGCTGAGGGTTACCTAGTCGCTGGGCCGCACGGACGACGTCGAGCACTGCGTGTGCCTGCGATGCGCGAGCCATATATGTGTGGCTGCCCGCCGTGCCCAGCCCTTCATAATCCGTCACCGCAACGGAGTATCCCCGCGCCAGCAAACCGGCGATGAAGACGCCCTCGTACTCCTCGCCCGCAGCCATGGCCCGGGAGGGCGCGCACTGATCGCCCTGCCCTTGGGTTCCCACGGCATACCCCACCAGCGGACGAGCGCCCGCTCCTATCCAGGGCGTGGACGGAACCAGGACGGTGCCGGTCACTGCGACGGGAACACCGGCACTGTTCACGGATCGGTACATGACCCGCTGCACCGCGGCCTGCGCCCTGATGGTCTTAAGGGGATCGACGTAGAAGACCGACGGCTCAGTCCGGATCACGTCGCCGTTGGCGGGCGGAAGCGCGGTCGGGGCGGCGTAAAAGTCGGCGGGCTCCGGGGCCGCAGTGGCAGCCCCACCGCTGCCCGCCGCGAGCAGGAAAGCAAGGATGAAAGCGGAAGACAGTCGTAGAGAAGGATGCTTCATTGAACCTCCAGTAGTAGCCGTGCTCATCGTTGAGCACGGTTCACGCCAGATGTTACTTATGAGTAACATCCGGGCCTAGGGATTCAGCGAATATTTCTTGCCGCGAGATGGCACTTAACCCCCATGTTTTCCGAAAACATGGGGGTTAAGTGCCAACTCGGCGGGGCGGGGCCAACTCGGCGGGGGGCTAAGAGACGGGCTGCTGGAACACGTGCCGGCGGACCCAGGCGTGCATGGCGATGGCCGCCGCGGAGGCTGCATTCATGGACCGGGTGGAGCCGAACTGCTCAATGGAAAGCGTTGCGACGGCGGCATCGTGCACCTCCGGCGTCAGGCCGGGGCCCTCCTGGCCGAACACCAGCACGCAATTCTTGGGGAGGTCGTAGGTCTCCAGCGGCACGGAGTCCGGGAAGATATCGATGCCGATCACTGCCAGCCCCTCCTTCTCAGCCCACTGGACGAAGTCCTCAACGGTGGGGTGGTGGCGGACATGCTGGTAGCGGTCGGTGACCATGGCCCCGCGACGATTCCACCGCCGTCGACCAATGATGTGTACCTCTTTGGCGAGAAAGGCGTTGGCCGTCCGCACTACGGTCCCAATGTTGAGGTCGTGCTGCCAGTTCTCAATCGCGATGTGGAAGTCGTGCCGCTTGGAATCAAGGTCGGCCACGATCGCCTCGTGCTTCCAATAGCGATACTGGTCCACCACATTGCGGCGGTCACCATCCCTCAACAGGTCCGGGTCCCAGTGCTCGCCCACCGGCCACTCGCCCTCCCAAGGTCCGACGCCGACCTCAGGTTTCGCTTCCGCCTCACCTTCCGGTGTGGTTTCGGCAGGCGCGGGCAGGGCGTTATTGGGGGGAAGGTCAGTCACCCCTCAACTTTAGCCCTGCCCCGTTGCCTGCCTGAGCGCTGAGCTGAGCGCCGTCAGCCCATCTTCCACTTGTTGATGCGGTATGAGTTACCCAATTGCTCGAAGAGCCCGGGATTCGCATCCCAGTACGTTTTGTGGCCACTGACGCCGAGCATCTGCGGGGTTCCCCACGGCGTCACGGAGAACAGGTTCACGGCCTGAATCTCTTCGCCGCGGGCGTTGGTGCACGTGAATCCGATGACCACAGCCGCACCTCTGCGGAACTCACGGATTTCCGGCATGGTGGTCTTGAAGTCGGCTGTGCACTTGTGGCCCACCAGGTTCTGGGGCAGTTCGGTAGCGGTCATCCCCTTGTAGCGGGTTTCGATGTCCTTGATGGCCTTCTTGATCTCTGCCGGATCCTTGCCGAACTTGCCTTCCTCAGACTCTGCGAAGAAAGCGTAGGCGAGCGCAATTCCGTCACCGTCCGCCTCCAGAGTTCCCTGGGCCTTCTTCTGGATCTCTACACCGGTGGTGGGGTCCTTGGTGATGCCAAACGACTCGTCGTGGGTCCACTCGGCCAGGTATTGGAAGGAAGATTCACCCGTGACCCACTTGCTGAACAGCGGATCGCCATCAGCCGGTACATTGCTGGGTCCGGCCAACTCGTCCCACCCGGCGGGCAGGGGGATGGCGTCAGCGGGGATCTCAGAGGAAGCCGACGCCTCGCCGGAAGGTTCAGCAGACGGCTCGGCTGCGGCCTCTGACGCTTCTTCGGAGGACGTCACCGATGGCAGCGGAGTATCAACGGCTGTCGGCTTGGTCATCGATGGAATCAGCCATGTGAAGGTCACCACCAGCGCAATAATCACGACGACGGCCACACCACCCAGGATGAGGAACAGGGACTTCTTGTTGTGGTCGCCCGGGTTCTGGCCGGGGCCTCCGGGTCCGCCCGGCTGTCCCGGGTAGCCCGGCTGTCCCGGGTATCCCGGTTGACCGGGCTGCGCCTGGGGGTGGCGGTGGACGGTTTCGGCGTACTCGCCATCGGGATGCACCGGCTGGTTCGGGAAAGCCTGAGTCTGGGCCTCCGGCTGATAAATCGGCTGAGTCTGCCCCGGCTGGTACTGGCTGTACTGGTCCTTGCCAGTGTCGTATCGCGGCTGCGGAACACCGTCCGGGTTGTAGGGAGGCTGCGGCACTCCGTTGTTGTTGCTCATGACAGGCCCTTTCACATGCGGTGGACACCGGGATGTCTCTGGGGACACCTGGTGGACGATCCGGAACGAGGGGACCTGCTAACAATGCGGCGGCACATAAAAATTCACCATGTCGATCCCCCGACCCACGGTGGTGGCACGCCAGCGCCAACAAGCCCAGCGCCGCAACAAGCGTAATCGAGCAAGACGTGCGCAACGCAAGTCACGTCGTCGAACAGGTGGGGTTTTGCTGCCTTATTCAAACCGCGTGACGGTCATGGCCGTACTTCCCCGGACAAGGCCGAAGGTTGCCGCTACGGCACAGCAGGCCAGTACGAGGCTCAAGCCCAGGGCAGTAAAGTATCCGGGTTCCGGCCAGTCCACCTGATAGCTGTCGTCGATTGCGGTAACCATGAGCCAGGCCGTGAGGAATCCCAACCCTATGGAGAGCACCAGCACGCTGAGGAGCGGGACGGCTGCTTCCCGGGTGATGATCCGGCGCAGGACGAAGGGGGGCATGCCCATGAGCCGCATTAAGCCCAGGACTCTTTGCCGGTCCAGGATGGCCGAAGCCGTCCCGACCGCGAGTGAAAGCCCGGCAATGGCGACAGCCACGAACATGCCGAGATATGCCAGCACTGACAATCCGTGGATGAGGCGGCGGGATGATTGGAGCTGGAAATCCGAAGTGGAGGCGGCTGGGGTGGCAGTGATGCCCGAGCTGTCCAAGGCGGTCCGGGCGCGATCCATGGCTTCGGGCGTACCGTCGGTGCCGAGCACCATGACTACCGGCACCAGCCCCTCCATGGTTCCACTCGGCACCGGCGTCAGTTCCAGTGGCTGCGCTGTCCAGAAGTACAAAAACTCTCCATCCACGGCAACAGTCTCTGATGCGGGAATGTCCGTAAATCCCAAGCCCGGGGCATCCGCGGCACTGAAGAACAGCTCGGAACCGGAACCCCTTTCGGACAGCGCAGCGGGGCCATAGCCAACGATGGCACTCCGAATGCCCGCCAGTTCTTTGGCAGCCGTGGCGGCTCCGAGAACGGCCGCCGGGCTCTGTCCCGGACCAATTGCAGCGTGCAGGCTGGTGGGCTGAAGAAGTCCGGGCCGGGCCGCCGGCGCATCGGTGGACTGGATGACGCTTGATGCTCCAGCGAAGACGGAGACCACGAACACCGCGATGACCAATCCCGAGACGGAGCGGAAGGTCGCAACCGGGGTCCTTTGGATGCGGCTGGCGGCAATGACCGTCGCGGCGCTCCTGGCGTGACGGGCTCCAGCGCGGCTCACCATCCGGGTCAGCCAAGGGCCGATCGCCACGATGCCTGCGAGAACCATCAGGAAGCCACCCACCAGCAAGGGAGACTCAAGCCATGGCAGCCGAAATTCCAGGATGCGAATGAGGACCACTGCCGCAGCCATGCAGGCGAGCCCTAACAACAACGGCGCGGTGCGCCATGCTGTTGGTCTCTTCTCGTGGACCACCCTGCTCACGCCCAGTGGCCCGACGTCGGCCCGGGCTGTCCGGACTGCGGCCACCAGCGCGGAGGCTGCCACCACTACGGCCACCACCGTGACTGCCCCGAACCATCCGGTCCGAAGGTCCTCGACGAACATTCGCGTCCCGTTGACCGGTATCTGCGCGGTAGCGGGGCTCAGCAACGCTGCTGCCAGCACGCCTGCCATGGCGCCGATCAGGCTGGGGATGGCAATTTCGACGGCGGCAATGTGCGAGACCGTGCGTGGAGACGCACCAATGAGCCGCAAGGTAGCAAATCGTTCCCGTCGCTGCGCAGCACCCAATCCCGTGACAATGCTGATCAACAGCAGAACCGGGAAGAACACCGCAATAGCGCCGATGATCAGCACCGTGGTGTAGCCGGCCGCGCTGCCTCCATAGGGGTTGCTGGTGAAATTCGAGACGAGGGAAGCGGTTCCGCTGCCGCGGAGTTCGGCTTCCTTTGCGCCGGTGATGACCACCAACGAGTCCGGACCCGGCAGGGCAGAGTCACTAATCGTGCCGGCAAACTCGCCGAAACGATTCCCCAGTTGATCTCCGGGAGTTGACTCGATCAAGCGCTGTAGCTCCGGCGAAGCGAAGTAGCTACCAGGCTCCGGAGGGGTGCCAACTCCGGGAATTTTCACGGTGGCCGAGGGTAGGGCGGCAAAGTCACGGCGTTCAATGAGCTGGTCGCGGAAGATTTCCGTGCCTCGTGTTTTCATGAGCGCTGTTTCCGGCGTCAACGGAATGGGTTTGGCGAGCCCTGAGCCATCAGGCGCGTCCGAAAAAGCGGGCATCCCCTGTTCCCGTAGCCAGGCGCCACGGTCGTCGCGCCCTTGCAGCCCGTTGGCACCACCCCACAGCAACAGCAACAGACAAACCCCGACGGCGACACCTCCAGCAATTCCGGCAAGCCGGCCATAGGCGGAGCGACTGCCGATTACTGCGAGGCGAAACAGTCCCGCATTCACGCGGATACCCGGTATCCGGCACCCATGGCGCCATCCCGGACGATGACTTCCCGATCGGCATACGCGGCGGTTCGGGCATCATGGGTGATCATCACCACCGTTGTCCCGGAGTCACGGACGAGATCGAGCATCAGTGTCAGGACGTTCTCCGATGCGAGGGAATCGAGCGCACCCGTGGGCTCATCTGCGAACAACACGGCAGGCGAGGTAACCAATGCCCGGGCGACCGCGACGCGTTGGGCCTGGCCGCCTGAGAGCTCCCCGGGCAACTTGGAACCGAGACCGTCCAAGCCCAGCCGTTCCAGGAGATCCGCAGATTTGCGGAGTGCCTCGGGACGCCTGGCCCCGTGCAACAGGAGCGGAATGCTCACGTTGTCCACTGCTGAGAGCTCCGGTAGCAGCTGGCCGAACTGAAAAACGAACCCGAAATCAGTCAGCCGCAGCCGCGCCCTTTTCGGTTCCGGCAGGGCACTGATTGCCACAGGAGTTCGTCCGCCCGGGTGGTAGGTTACCGAACCGCCGTCGGGCTTAATGACTCCGGCCAGGCAGTGCAACAGAGTGGATTTTCCTGAGCCTGATGGCCCCATGACGGCGAGCACCTCGCCTGCCAGGACATCGAGATCGACACCCCTCAGTGCCTCAGTCCGGCCGAAGGAGTGGTGCAGGCCGCGGGCGCTGATGATGGGTGTTGCAGCGTGGTTGGTGATCATGCGCTCTGCAGCTCCTTCTTGAGTTGGGTGAGGCGTGCGCTGGTGAGGTCGATCCAGCGGAGGTCAGCTTCGATGTGGAACAGCCCGTGATCGCACATGAGGACGTGCAGCAGCCCGGCGTCTCTCTTCATCCGGGTCAGTTCACGCATGCGGGCCATGTGTTCGCTGCGCTGTACATCGAGAAGACGCTCAGCGTCGTCGTCGAGGAGCAAAGCGATGACTGTCTTGGCGAAGAGGTTGCTTTGCAGGGACTCTGAGGGAACGTCGGGGGTGAACAGCCACTCGCGAACCTTGGCCTTACCGGCAACAGTGATCTCGTATTTCTTGCGGTCCGGGCCACCGCCGGTTTCCTCCCCCAAGGCGCGGATCAATTCGTCGCGGACCATTCGGGCCAGCGTCGAGTACACCTGCCCGAACGCCAACGCCTTGCCGGCGCCGAAGTAGCGGTCATACGAGTGCTTGAGGTCGTAGCCATAGCTGGCCTCAAGATTCAGGAGACCCAGAAGGGTGAGTGAGTTGTTCACTCGTCCATCTATACACTGAGTTTATAGTGCTACGCCAGTAGGCGAAACAGGATGTCCCCCCGCCCGAATAATGAAAGACTGGGTGGCAGTGCATGAACAATCCCAGCCGGAGGCAAATATGGCAGAAGAAACCACATCCACATCGGTTTACCGGAACGGCCACGAAATCGAATGCTGGCTCACGGACATGGACGGCGTACTGGTTCACGAAAACCAGGCGATCCCCGGTGCGGCTGAGCTGATCCAGCGCTGGGTGGACACGTCCAAGCGCTTCCTGGTCCTGACAAATAACTCCATCTTCACTCCCCGCGACCTCGCTGCCCGCCTGCGCGCGTCCGGCCTGGAAGTCCCCGAAGAGAACATCTGGACGTCCGCGCTGGCCACCGCCCAGTTCCTCAAGGACCAGGTCCAGTCCTCTGATTCGGGCAACCGCGCCTACACCATCGGCGAAGCCGGACTCACAACGGCGCTGCACGAGGCCGGGTTCATCCTCACGGACACCGACCCCGACTTCGTGGTGCTCGGCGAGACGCGTACTTATTCTTTCGAAGCAATCACCATGGCCGTACGCCACATCCTGGCGGGCGCCCGCTTCATCGCCACCAACCCGGACGCCACCGGTCCCTCCAAGGACGGCCCCATGCCCGCGACCGGTGCCATCGCGGCCATGATCACCAAAGCCACGGGCCGCGAGCCGTACATTGTGGGCAAGCCAAACCCCATGATGTTCCGCTCCGCCATGAACCAGATCGACGCCCATTCCGAGACCACGGCAATGATCGGCGACCGCATGGACACGGACATCGTGGCCGGCATGGAAGCGGGCCTGCACACGGTCCTGGTACTTAGCGGCATCACGCAGCGCGAAGAAATCGTGTCATTCCCGTTCCGGCCCAACCAGATCCTGAATTCGGTGGCCGACCTCAAGAGCCAGATCTAAGGGAAAAACCATGGCTGTGCTCAATCTGCGTCCTTTGGCCGGCGGCCGGATACTCAGAGGAAGCCAGCCGTTCGGTTTGGATGCCGCTGCAACGTCGGGTTTCCTGGCGGAGCACGGCATCCAGGCAATTGTGGACCTGCGGAGCGAGCTTGAGCGTTCGTTGGTTCCGTGGCTGGTTCAGGACGACAACGACGGCGGTGGCGGGCCTGCCGCCGTCGTCCCGCCCGCCGTCGAACTCATCCATAACCCGTTGGACCCGAACGCCATCGCAGGGTCGCTCCAGGCCGTGGAAACGGCCGAAGACCTCGGGGATCTGTATCTGGGCTGGATCCGGCTGCGGCCCGAATGGGTGGGTGACGCCCTGCGACCGGTCGCCCGCGGCAAGCGCACGCTTGTTCACTGTTCGCTGGGCAAGGACCGAACAGGTGTGGTGTCGGCAGTCGGACTCCTGGCAGCAGGAGGGACCGAGGACCAGGTGGTGGCGGATTATGCGGCCACCACAGCCAACCTGCCGGACGTACTGGAAGTCATGGCAGAAACCTGGCGCCTGAGCGTTCCCTCAACACCGGCGGAGTATTTCAGCCCCGACCTCATGATCCTGCAGAGCCCCGAAGCTGCGATGCGGCATTTCCTGGCCGGGTTCGCGCAGGAGTTCGGGGACGTGCGGAGCTTTCTGCGCGAGGCGGGCCTCACCGCCGTCGAGGTTGAATCGCTGGCTCTGTAATACTTGGGTGAATGAGTAGGACGAACTGGCTCGCGGACGTCAAACCCCTGCCCGGAGGGTGGGCTCTTCGCTCGGCCATCGTTCTGGCAACCTTGCTTTTTTTGGCGTTGGGGATTCGCTGGCAACAACACGATCTTTCGTCGTTTCAGGGATGGCTGGAGCTGGTAGTCCCGTACCTGCCGCTTCTCGCGCTCCTGCTCGGTGCCATGCAAGCGGCTGTTGCCTGGTGCCTCTCCCTGGCGGTCATCACGATCCTGGGCGGAGACGCTTCCCTCCTGGTGGCGATGATCTTCCCCACCATGGTGGTGGTGGCTTTCTGTTCCTTCCTTCTTCCGTGGAAGCTGGCCATCAATTTTTCGTTGTTCGTGCCCAGCGTCTTGCTGGGACTGTACATATCAACGCCTGAGATGGCCGACCAACCGGCAGTGCTGCTGGCCCTGGTGGTCTTCCTTGCGGCCGCAGCATGGCGCAGCGTCAACGTCTACCGGCATCGCTACGAACAAAGCACACACCACATCCGTGATTTGCAGGAGCAACAGGCGCAAGTCCGCAGTGAGGAAAGGACCCGTCTGGCCCATGAGCTTCACGACATCGTGGCCCACGACGTGACCATCATTGCCATGCAAGCGCGACGCGCTGAGTTCGTGAACGACCAGGCAAAGACATCCCAAATCCTGGAGGGCATTGGAAACGCAGCGCAGCAGACCCTGCAGGATCTGCGCAGCCTTGTGACCCTCCTCAAGGAAGAAGAAAGGGACGAGCCGGGAAGCGGTTCGCAGATACCGGAACGCGAAGGGCAGGACACTGATTTCCTGGATGCTCCAGCGATGTCCGGTGAAACCACCACCGCCGTGGGCTTGGTCCATGACCTCGACGGAGTGGTCGAAGCATTGGATCGGGCAGGCTTCCAGGTGAGCCTCGTCGTCGAGGGCGAAGTAGCCCGGATTCCGGCCAGCCTGCGCCAGGCGCTTCGCCGGACGGTACGGGAAATGGGGACGAACGTGCTCAAACACGCCGACCCGTCCGGGATAGTGGATCTGCGCTTGTCTGTAGGGGCCGATCGCGTGCAACTGGCATCAGAGAACACGGTCTCCACCGCGGAGCCGATCATGTCTTCCCGGACCGGGCTTGAGGCTATGAGTGCCCGCTGTGAAGTGTTCGGAGGATTCATGGACGTCGGCCTCAGGGACGGGCGCTGGACCACCGCGGTGTCCATCCCGCTGGAAGGCTTGGCGTCCGCCAATTCGTGATCGCATTTATGGGAGGATTGGCTCCGTGACTGACATTGGGGGATCAGTATGACGCGAGTGTTGTTGGTGGATGATGAGCTGTTGGCGCGGGAGATCCTGCGTGATTACCTCTCGTCGGACCCGTCCATCGAGGTCGTAGGTGAGGCGTCGGATGGGCGCGTGGCGGTGGTCCAGGCAGCTTCGCTTCGCCCGGATGTGATCCTGATGGATATGCAGATGCCGGTGATGGACGGTGTGGCTGCAACGGCCCAAATCCATGCAGACTTCCCGGAAATCGCCATCCTGGGGTTGAGCACCTTCTCGACGGATCGCTACGTGGTAGACCTATTGCGTGCTGGAGCGTCAGGTTACCTGGTCAAGGACACGCTGCCCAAGGAGATCACTGCCGCCATCCACACTGTGATGGCCGGTGAGTCCGTACTATCCTCCAAAGTGACACGGCATGTTGTGACAGGGCTGGCGGAGTCCGTCCCGGCCGAAGTCGTTCCGGACCCGAAGCTCGTGGACGCATTGACCAAGAAGGAGCTGGAGGTGATCCAGTTGCTGGGACGTGGAATGAGCAACCGGGAGATGGCTGCAGAGCTCTTCGTGACAGAGTCCACCATCAAGGCGCGGTTCGTGAACGTGATGGAGAAACTCGGAGTGAGGGATCGGGTGCAGATCCTTGTAGCCGCCGTCGAAGGAGGGCTCGTGGACCTTAGCCCCGGTTCGCGGACAGGGCTGGACTCCTAAGGGTCTGGACGCCCTAGCTGCGTCCCAAAATCTCCTTGATGGGCCGAACCAAGCCTTCGACGGCCTGCTCAATGGCAGCTGGGGCCACATGGTCGACGGCGGCATCCGGACTGCGGACGAGCTCGCCACCCCATCCCATCACCTCGTAATGGGCAAGGGAACGGGCCAATTCAAGCGGGGACTGCCACGCGCGATTTAGATTTGTGCGGGCAAATTCCTTGGCCCGCTCCACAGCTTCCAAGTGCTCCGCAACACTGAATCCAGCCACTGTTGATAGCGCCGTTTCCAGAACAGCCGAACCGTTGGGCCGGGACGCTATGACTTGCCACGTCACCGTCGGTATGGAGTCCTGCAGCCCGCGGCTGGCTTGAAGGATTGCTTGGTACCCGGACTTTTGAATGGCGTCGGGCAGCAGGGTTCCCGGTCCTCCGGCGATCAGGCAAATGGCCAGGAAAGTTGCGGCGAACCCGACGTTCGCGGCCGGGTCCTGACCGATGATGAATGTCTGCTCGAATCCCTGTGCCGTGGTCTGCTTCATGGTGCTCCGGAACGCTTGCTGGGGAGAGGGAGACACTGCTCCCTTGCGTTCCCACAGGCGGCCTTCAAGATCTTCCAGGACGCTGGCAGTACCCACAACAGCGAGCACGGGGTCACCAAATATTCCCAACTGCTCGGTGTTCACGACATCTTCAATCCAGCTCCGTGCAGCACCCTCCGGCAGTGTCGCCGTCATGACCATGGCGCCGTCACCGGGCGTCCACGTCACGGCAACCGGCTGCTTGGCTGGCCCGCCCTGTTCCCCGGCCCGGGTAACGGCATCACGCAGGCGCGGGACGCCGTCGGAAGCAGTCCGCCAGCCCATCGACACGGTGGTGAAGCGGGAACGCCGGTCAACCTGGCCAAAGTATCGGCGAGTGGTGATCATTGGAGAATCTCCTCGGAGGGCTGGACGGTCAATGTCACGGAGTCCTGATCGGCGAGACGCCGTGCCGCGGCGGTGACTATGGGCCTTAGCCGCGCGGCGTCGTCGGATATTTCCGCGATGGACTCCGCCAGTTCAGCGGCGAACGTCGGGGTCCCCCTCAGGAGCACGTCACGTGTGACGGTCCGCGCGAGCCGTTGGTCATCGTGGGTGAACCTTTCGATCCGGAGTACTGTGCGGCGGGCCGCAAGCATGATGGCTGCATCATCCGCAATAGCCAACGCCCGGAATCTCTCGGGAGGATCAATGGCCTGTCCGGTGTCATCGACCAAGACAAACAGGTCGTCCCGGGTCAGGTCCCCTGGCCCGAACAAGCCAACGCTGGCGTCAAGACCATCCTGCTGGGAGAGCAGCTCAGCTGCCACAAGGTCGCCGAGGAGGTCCGGGCCTGCCGAATCCCCAATCGCTGCCGCTGTAGCGGAGAGTACGCGTGTGGATTCGACCTCGCTGGAGTAGATCGTGGACGTCGACCCACCCCTGCGGACGGAGTTTTGGAGCACGGGAACCAAGGGCGCCTCGTCTGAAATTCCCGAGAACGGCGCGGCCAGCAACCGGAGCGCTTCCAAGGGATCCTCCGATGTCACCGCCGTCAAAACCGCTTCCGAGGGACGGTACAGGCGGCGATGAAGAGCTCGTAGCTTTTCACGGGTAACCCGGGCTGCGAGGTCACTATCGCCAGTGCCGTCGTGACCGTTGGGGTGGTCCGCCCAATAGCGTGCAGTCAGGTGCGGCCAAGGCAGGACTCTCCCCGGAGCTTGAGCCAGACGTTGAGCCCGTTCTGTCGCAACGGCACCTATTTGTTCAGTTATCTGGTGTTGAGTCAGCGCGGGACGGAACACCTGCTCAACCAGGCGATGGGAGATCTGTTCGAGGTGTCCACTGGGACCGGTTTCGTAGAACTCGGAATAGTCCATATGCGTGTTACCGCCGAGGACTCCCCCGGCCTTGTGAACGGAAACCTGCCGTTCGGATGCCGTGACGTTTTCGCTGTCCTGGTAGACCATGTGTTCGAGGAGGTGCAGCATGCCTTCCTCTCCCGGCATTTCATGGCGCATTCCCGCCGGCACCCCGAGGCTCATGGAAATGATGCGGGCGGATGGATCGTGGATGGCGATCAGCCTTGTCCCGGTGTCCGATCGCATGCCGTACACAGCCCGGCCGTCCAGTGTGCCGAGAACGGAAGGGGTAGTCATCGCACCTCCATGGTGGTGTCCAAGTACGAGCCGGCGAGGCGCAGCAGTGCCTTCGCCTGAGCTTCGCCTGCGCCGGCGTAGTGGTGCCAGTCGTAGGCATGCTGGGCGATCCTGAAGGCCAGTGCCGGGCCAATCCCGGACGGTCCGGGAGCTGCCCCGCATGTTTCCAGGAAACCGTTGCGCATTTCGTCGAGGGCCGGCCGGAGAGCAGGGTGGAAGGCATGCAGTTCCGCCATCTCTCCGAGCACCCAGGCGATGTCATAGCCGGGGTGGGCAAGCCCGAGGTCCTCACCGGTGAGAAGCGAGCCGGCGGCGCCATCCGGGGTCACCACCCAGTGGGCCATCCCGGGATATCCGTGAACCACCACTTGGTCAGGGCTGGAAAGCATGGACTTGATCCAACAACGGATCTCCAACAGGCCGATTTCGCCCAGGACTTCGCGCGCCGGCGCCCATGTCCCTCCCAGCCAGGGCTCCGCGCGTTGGACGGTTCGTGGCGTGCTTTCAGGAAAGTCGCCGATGAGGGACGCATTTTCATGGAGACAGCTCAAAGCAGTTCCCCATAGCCGCCCTGCTGCCTTGAGGTTTGCGGGCTCTCCTGCCGTGATGAGGTCGAAGACCGTGGACCCGGCCGGTGTCGAGTAAGAACGGTGGCGATCACCCCCGACACCTACTACCAGGAGGTCAGTACCGGGGACAGAATCGATGCTGACCGGCAGGGAAGAGAAGGGAATCGGCGCTCCGACTCCGAGGCTATGCACCCATTCATAGGCCCCTCCGACCTCGTAGACACCCGTGGACAGCAGGTCCGTCCGGGTCGAGCGGATGACGGCCTTCTGCCGGGAATCCACCGCGGCGCTCATACCGTAGCCGCGTCTTTGGTCATCCCCGCACGCAGGAGCCGTTCTTCTTCCAGCCGGCGCATCACGGCAGGGAACGACGGCGGCACCCAGGCCATGGCGACGTCGCTGGACTCGCTGGGGCCAGGGACGGGGTCAATGACCAGGAAATTCTCCGGCTTACGCAGTTTCCTGAGGGTCTCGGCGACAATCGGGTTCGCCAAGGCTCGCGGCGGCAAGGCCGGAGCGATGCAGACCTGGGCCTCCGTAGTCATTGCTGCCAGCAACGACGGCGAATCAGCGATGCCATGAGCCAAGCGGGATGAATAGTCCAGGGTTGCCGGATAGACCAGGATGAGGTCTGCCCACTCTGCCAGATCGATGTGCGCAGCAATGAGCTCTTCGCCCCAGCTATCGGCCTGTACACGGGACTTCAGCCGGGACTCAATGCTGTGACGGGTAATAAATCGCTGCGCGGAGTCCCGCATGATCACCTTGAACTCTGTTTCCGGTGCTGCGGAAACAGCCCATTCAATCCAGAAGGGCATTACTTGGGTGACTGCCGAGCCTGTGAGAATCAGGGCAACCTTGGAGTATCCGAAGGCTTCGAGGGTGAGGTCCGCCCATATCGGACGGGGACTGCTGTCAGTGGTGGTCATGGCAGGTCTCAGCATTCAGGAGGGTGGGTCGGACAGAAAAGGGTCAGGAGGCGCCAGCGTGATGATGTTTCCACCACCTCGCTGGCGCCTTCCCCGTGTTCAGGCCTGCCTAGCAGCCCATGGTCAGGGTTGCGCCGATGATCACCCCTGCACAGAACGGCGAGGTGGCCGGCGCGTCGGTGGCTGCGTCGCCGCCGAGCTCGTCAGCAGCCGTAAAGGTGCTGTGCGCCCGGGCCAAGTCGGTGAGGTCGGCCTGCGAGATGTCAGTGATGGTGTTCGTCATGATGGTGTCTCCTTTTGATGGCACCACGTGGTGGGTGCGTCCGGGGTGCTAATGAATGTTGCTTGTGGTTGTAATGCCGTTTGGTTGGGATGCCGCCCTTGGGAGGGTTAGCAGCCGGCACCGAGTGTGGCGCCAACGATGATGCCGATGCACAGCGGCGAGGTTGCGGGAGCTTCGGTGGCAGCGTCGCCGCCGAGCTCGTCAGCAGCCGCGAAGGTGCTGTGGGCGCGTGCAAGATCGGTCAGGTCGGCCTGGTGGAAGTTAACGATTGCGTTGGACATGGTGTCTCCTGTTTGGTTTGCTTCCCATCTGAGTGGGAAGGGTTTTCTTTTCTGGGTTCCTCATGGGAGGTCTTTGGGTGCCCGGGCGGCGGTAGTCCACTGCCCGGAGTCGTCACTGGCCCGTGTTGTATCCAGGCTGGTGAGGGTTGATGCAGGCCGTTTGCGCTTCTTCAAACCAAGCGGGTTCGAGGTCGGTTTTTTCCACGGATGCACGGAGAAGTGCGTCCGCCAGTACCCTTGAGCGGTGCTGACCGAAGCTGAGGCCCCGGTACGCCGGACGAGGATCCCTTGGTTCCATGGCAAGTGCCAGGCGGTCTCCCACGTGATGGGTAAAAACCGAGACAGGCGTGTCGTGCGCGGACAAGGATGTAAGGGCAGTGCGAACAAGGGAAGTCGCGGCGTCTGAATCGATGGCTGACACGTAAATGACCATCGCGTCACTGCGTGGGAAGGCGAGGGATGACGAGAGGGTCTTTACCTGGTGGCTAAGGCCGCTGGCGGCAAGGGCTCCAAGAACTTTCGGCCACACTTCAAGCGCCTCAGATGCCGTCACGCAGGATATGTACAGCCTTGAAGCGTCCGCATGGTTCACCGAACCGTGGGCCCCGAGCGCAAGAAGGAATCCGGGGGTGGCGCGGCTTCGCCAACTGGGAACACGTACCCCGACGATTTCGTCCAGAGGGTTGCGTACCAGGGCCTCTTCGGGGAAGAGGACCTTCACTCCGGAGAGCTCCACCACCTGGTGCGGAACGCCTTGGACGGACGTCCCTGCCTGCGTCCTCGCCGACGCCGACTGGACCGGCGCTGTCCTCGCCGACGCTGCCAGCGCCGACGCCGACTGGATAACGGTGCGGTGCGGAATGGCATCAATAAGTGCCGCAGCAAGGTTCTGGTGGCCGGTTCCTGGCACGGTCTCGATGCCCGGGTGCCCGACATGGAGGTGTGTGTAGATCGCCCCGGCCACCTGCGACCGCAACTCGGTGAGGCTGGTGGCACGAAGTGTGGTGGAGCCTATTCCGGCGGTGAGCCGATGGGCGTCAACGGAAACCCTGTCTTCCAGGGACGCCAACACCTGTCCGAATGAAGTCGGTGTTGGAGCGTTGAGTGTGACGGTCATCGAGGTGTCCTTTCGAAACCGAGGGCGCTGACGTAGTGGCCGGGCGAAAGCAGTGCCTCCCGCCCAACGCCCGCGGCTGCCCGTTCGATGCCGGGGAGCCGGGACACCATGGGAGCCCTGGTGATGGTTCTGTCCACGAGATGCCATCCCAAGTGGGCAGTAGCGCGAACCGGCAGATCCGGATCTTCGTAATTGGCATGATCGGCATAGGAGGTCCACATCCGGCGGATTGACGGAACAATGGCAGCCATCCGTTCGGCGATGCGTGCCGACGCGCTTTCGTCGTCGAACCTGGCTGGGGGTGCGGAGGCCCCTCCGCGGGTAGTCACAGTGTCCAGGACCGCCCTGTAGATCCACTCACCTGCAAGCATTCCAAGGTCCCGGGCAGGATCGCCGAGGCCAAACTCCTCCCAGTCAAGGACACACAGGCTCCCGTTGTGGAGATGGAACTGATCAAGGCGCAAGTCGCCGTGGATGGGGCGTTCTTGGTGCTTCCGTTCCGATGCCCTCAGCCGGTCCGCAGCGGCAACCAGCTCCGGGTCATTCTGCAGTTCTGCCCAGAGGGCCATCTCCGCCACTGTGAACTCCAGGTAGCGAGTGTGCGGAACGCCAACCGCGAGCATTTCCACGGGTGGGCTTGGAGGTGCCGAGCGCTCCAACCCAAAGGTAGGGCCAGCGTGGAGCCGGGCGAGCAATGCGCCCGCTTCCTCCGGAAAGGTGTCCGGCATGGACTCCTCCACCAGCAACTGCGCCAGGCTGGTTCCGGGGCAGTGTTCAAAAACCAGGAGGCCATTCTTAGCGTCGCTGCCGATGAGCTGAGGCGTTGCCGGCGCACATTCCGGGGACTGCTCGGCAAATGCGGCGAAGGCAACCGACCGGCCGAAAGACATCGGGCCGGAAGCCTGCGCTGAGATGTGCTTGACGAAGACCTTTTCCCCGCTCCGCAGCCTCATGTTCCACGTGCCGTTGCGGCCTGCGAAAGCGGCCGGGGCGATGTCTGCCACTGCTTCTCGGCCGTGGCCTGCAAGGACAGTGGTCGCCAGGCCGGCTGCGTGGCGTGCGGCCGGAGTGGTGGACTGCGGGTGCGGAGCTGTGGCGGTCATCATGAGGGTCTCCATCAGAGCAGCAGGGTGGTTACCGCATAGGCGGCCAGGATGCCGACCAGCAGAAGGGCGATGTTGCGGATGAGCTTCTTGGTGGCCAGTGACTGGTTTCGCTTGGTGTCAGACATGGTTCTTCCTATCTGGAGCCCGATGAGCCGGGCCCGTGGAGTAAGTGTCGAGTTGGGGTTAGGCCATCTCGTCGGAGGTGAGGGACTGTTGCAGGGAAACCCGTGAGCCGGTGCGCAGTGCGTTGTTCCGGTAAATTACGGTGGCCAACCAGAACAGCGCGGGAATCGCTGCCACCGATATGCCGGCGGCCAGCACCATCTCCCACGTGGATACGTCTTCCAGTGCGAAGCGCATCGGCATGAGGTAGGAGGAGAACAGCGGCACGAAGGACAGTCCTTCCAGCCACGGGTTCCCCATGTTCATGGGCAGGACGTAGAGGGAGACCACCAAAAGCACCATTTGCAGGACGGACAGCGGCATGACCGCTGTGCCCAGGTCCTCTTGCCGGGAAACCGTCGAAGCGAGAGTTGTGTTCAAAGCTGCGAATATCACGTAGCCCAAGAGGAACCAGAGGATGAACCACAGCAGGCTGGGTCCCACGGCGACGTTGATGAGGGACCAGCCCCCCACAACGCTGAACCCCACCACGGCGGCGCCACCGATCGCCAGCAGTTGGACCAGGGTGACCAGCCCAATGCCGATCATCTTTCCAGCCAGTAGCGGGACGATGCCGATCTTGGTCAGCAGGATCTCCACGATCCTTGACGACTTCTCCTCAACCACCCCGGAGGTCAGGCTCGATGCCGAGTAGACCAGGGATGCCAGCAATGCGCTGATCATGGCGGTGGCGAAGATGGCGCGGGGGTCAAAGCTCATTGCCCCGGCCCCGCCAAATGAGTTCACAAGGAACCATCCGCCGATCCCGGCAACAGCGCCGGCGAAAAGGGCCAGAAGCCCTGTGGCAGTGAGTATGGTCCGGTTCCCCAGCCGGGTAAGGATCTCGCGCCGTATGATCAGGCGCGTCTCACGTAGTCCACTCCCGGAAGAAGGAGCGGCGCTTCGGGTTGTGCGATCAAATGTTGTTGCGCTCATAGCGATACTCCAACTTTGTCGAGGGAGCGCTCCGCCCCCGGGGTGATACCTGGACCGGACGAAATGTACTTGCCGGCAAGCAGGTCAGCCAATGACCTCTGTGCGGACACAATGCTCTTCAGCCCGCCGTGCCGTTGCGCTGCTGCAAGGATTTCGCCGGGCACGTCCCGTCCTGAGCCGTCCACCGAGACGAGGACCGTGGTGCGGTCGGCGGCGGAAAACTCCACGTTGACGCCCCGGGCCATCGAGACTTCAGCGGCGAACGAATCTGCCGTGCGGGAGAAGGCGAGCCGCCAGCGGCTTTTACCGTCGTCCTGCAGCTCCACGACACTGCCGCTCGCCGTCACACGACCGCGATCGAGAATGCAGACCTTGTCGCACAGGCGCTCTACGAGCTCAAGTTGGTGTGAGGAAAAGAGAACCCCGACGCCCCGGTCCGCCTGCTCCCGGATGAGTCGGGACATGGTTTCGACGGCGATGGGATCCAACCCCGAGAATGGCTCGTCCAGCACCAGGAGTGCCGGGTCCCCCACTAAGGCGACGGCCAGCTGGACGCGCTGCTGGTTTCCCAAGGAGAGGTCCTGGACCAAAGCCTGCTCACGGCCTTGCAGGCCGAGGGAGGCGATGAGTTCGTCTGCAACCTCACGTGCGGCGCCGGCTTGGTGCCCTTCCAGCAGGGCGAAGTGAATGATCTGGTCCCTCACCGGCATCTGGGGGTAGAGGCCTCGTTCCTCGGGCATGTACCCGATGCGCCTCCGGTCCTTGGCTGTGATGGGCAAGGCTTCCCAGGTGACTTCGCCGTGGTCCGGGGTCAGCAGACCAAGGATCACGCGCATGGTGGTGGTCTTACCTGCACCGTTGCCGCCGATGAATCCCACGATCTCCCCGCGATGGACCGTGAGGTCCACATCGTGGAGGACCCTGCGGTCACCGAAGCTGCGGCTGATGCCCGTGAGCTGTAGGCCGTTCATACTTCGCTCCTCGAAATTCGTTCTTGTTTCCTGTCAAGAACGACGCTACGGAGGATCGGGGATATCCACCCTGTACTCGAGTACAGAGCTCACTTGTACAAAAGTTCACCTAGGCCGGGCGGATGACCTTACCGTTGGGCTCTTGGTATGACGGCTCCTGGGGCTCGGGTGGGAGCGGCTGGAGCTCATCCTGGACGCGTTCCAGCAGCGGCCGGTAGATGCTGCCGTTCCACTGCGGGCTGGCATGGGCGGGCCGGGCGCCTTCCGTGCTGAGCGTGGGCATCGCCATGTTGGCTCCGAAGACTTTGCTCCACCCCGCACGCGCAGACTCATAATCCACGGTGGCGTCCTTGGCGTTGCCTATGAAAGCCATCTTGGAGCCCCCGATTTTTCCCGCCAGCCGGAGGCCGTCAAAGTGGTAGATGTACGCCGACTCCGTCTGTATCAGGACGCTGGACGGGGCGATCGGCGATAGTTGCTCCAGGCTTTGGTCCAGAATCTGGCGCCAGGTGCGCTCATCCTTATGCGCCACCCGCTCCCCCAGCTCGTAGCCGCCGCGCAGGACCGAAGGGATTCGGAAGCCATTCTCGTAAAGGAACACCACGCCGTCGAACCAGCTTTGGTCCAGGACGTCGGCGCGGCTGAACGGACTCGAATCCAAGACGATCAATTGCGTCTCGACGCCGTGCAGCTCCAGCAGGCGGGCGGCGACCTGGGTGGCGAGCATTCCGCCGAAGCTGTGGCCGTAAAAGTAAAGCTTCTCCAGTTCCAGTTCACGGACGTGCAGGATGATTTCGCGGACTATTTCGTCCACGTCCAGGCCCAGGTTTGAATATCCGACGGCGGCAAGGCGGCCCCGCTGGTGAAGGGCAGGACGCAGTGAGTTGAGTATCCACTGGGCCTCTTCCCAACTGGTTTTATAGCCCGGAAAGAGGATCCAGCTGGCCTTGGGGAAGTACAGGTCCGAGTACGGATCCGGAACGCGGAGGATCTTGGTGGCCCGCCGCTCGGCCTGTACGCGCCGGGTGAAAAGCATGTCCGCGGCGAGCGCTCCCGAGGCTCCGGCGGTGATGAGGAAATTGCGGCGGGACGTTTTCTTCAGGCGGGCAGCGTAGGGCAGGATCCGGGCCCATGAGCCCGGATCCTCGGCCTGTTCCGGTTCCGGAGTCGCCGGCGTGGGGAGGTTTTCGTTCACCTCCGGCGGCGCCGTGAGCTTCCCTACTTGAACGTCCACGCAGCAAGCATAGGCTTCGTGGGCACTGCCTTACAGCCCCGTAGTTCCTAGTTGAGGCCCAGTTCATCCTTGCCGAAGGCGAAGAGGTACGGCACGCCGGTTTCGGCTTCGATCTTCTCTTTGGCGCCGGTGTTGCGGTCCACGATCACGGCCACTGCCACAACGTTGCCGCCCGCTTTACGGACACCTTCGACGGCGGTCAGTGCGGACCCGCCGGTGGTGGACGTATCCTCGAGCACCACTACGTTGCGGCCTTCAACCGAGGGGCCTTCCACCTGGCGGCCCATGCCGTAGGACTTCTGGGCCTTGCGGACAACGAAGGCGTCCACGGCACGGCCAGCGTCGGCAGCGGCGTGCATCACAGCGGTACCTACAGGGTCGGCACCCATGGTGAGCCCGCCGGCGCACTCAACTGACACGCCGGCGTCGTCGATCATTGCCAACATGACCTGACCCACCAGCTTGGAGGCCTCATGGTGCAAGGTGATGCGGCGGAGGTCGATGTAGTAGTCCGCTTCCTTACCGCTGGAGAGGATTACCTTGCCGCGGACCACCGCGAGTTCTTTGATGAGTTCAAGGAGGCGGGCGCGGGCAGCAGCAGTATCAGGCGTGGAAGTCATGGCTCCTAGTTTAGTGGGGCCGCCGTGGTGGCGCGGATCACCAGGCGGGGATTGACGATCTGATCGCCGATTCCGCCGTCGCCATCCAGTTGCTGCAGCACCGCTTCCATGCAACGGCGGCCGAGTTCCTCGAAGTCCTGCTTGATGGTGGTCAGGGGTGGCATGAAGAATTCGGCTTCGGGTTGGTCGTCATAGCCCACCACGCTGATGTCGCCCGGCACGTGCAGGCCGGCTTCCTGGACGGCCCGGAGTACGCCCACTGCCATTTGGTCGTTCGCGACGAACACGGCCGTAACGGTGTGTTGTTTGATGAGGTCCAGCCCTGCGCGGTATCCCGATGCCGCGTCCCAGCCGCCTTGGAGCAGGATGTCCGCGCCCAAACCAGCATGTGCCAGCGATTCCTGCCATCCCTTGATGCGCTCGGCGGCGTCGATCCAGTGCGGCGGGCCGGAGATGTGGGCGATACGCCGATGCCCCAAACCGATCAGGTGGTCAACAGCGAGGCGCGCTCCGAGCCGCTGGTTCAGTGATGCGCCCGTCAGCTGGTTGCCCGTGCCCGCCCCGACAGCCACGATCGGCACGGGAAAGGAAACATCGCGCAGGACCGCGAGGACATCGGGGTGCGGAACCAGGATGACGATCCCGTCCACGGACTGGTTCCGGAAGTGCGCGATCGCATCGTTGACGCTGTCGTCGGTCACTTCCCGGAGGTTCGCGATGCTAACGAAGTAGCCTGCTTCACGCCCCGCTTGTTCGACTCCCAGGAGGGTGTTCGCGGGTCCGAACTGACCTGTCTCGCAGGCAAGCACGCCGATGGTCCGGGACCGCCGGGTGACCAGGCTGCGGGCGGCGGTGTTGCGGCGGTACCCAAGCTGCGCAATGGCTGATTCCACGCGTTCCTTGGTCTGGCCGCTGACGTTCGGATGGTTGTTCAGTACGCGGGAAACGGTTTGGTGCGAGACTCCTGCCATTTTTGCCACGTCACCCATGACGGGAGGCCTCGCCTTTTCGTCAGGCCTGGCCTTTTCGTCAGGCCTCGCAGCTGTGCCTGTCCCGGCCCCGGGCGTTGCCCGGGGCCGGGACACTCCCCCTCTGGACATCAGCGACTATTTCGCGTCGACGACGACGGGCTCAGACTTGGCGGGGCTGGTCGTTTCGGTTGCCGGAGGAGTGGTCTTCCACTTGAAGCGACGGCCCATGGAGGAGCCTCCGCCCGAACCGGTGCGGTTCTTGTTGAAGATGTCGAAGCCGACGGCGAGCAGCAGCACCAGGCCCTTGATGAGCTGCTGGTAATCCGTTCCCAGGCCAAGGATGGACATGCCGTTGTTGAGGACGCCCATGATCAGGCCGCCGATCATGGCGCCTGCTACTGTTCCGATGCCGCCTTGGACTGCAGCGCCACCGATGAAGGCAGCAGCGATGGAATCGAGTTCGAAGCCGGTGCCGCCTGCGGGTTGTGCCGAGTTCAGGCGGGCCGTGAAGACCAGGCCGGCCAAGGCAGCGAGGACACCCATGTTGACGAAGAGACGGAAGGTGACCTTTTTGGTCTTGATGCCCGAGAGCTCGGCTGCGTGGAGGTTGCCGCCGATCGCGTATGTGTGCCGGCCGAAGATGCTGTTGTTCATCAGTGCCGAATACACGATCACCAGGACAGCCAGGACGATCAGGACAATCGGGGTGCCACGGTAGCTGGCCAGCAGGAAGGTGATGATGAGCATCAGCACTGCGATGAACCCGTTCTTGACGGCAAACCATGCCATCGGTTCATTCTCCAGATTGAACTTGCGGCGAACCCGGCGTTCCTTGATGGCCTGGAACAAAATGGCAGCTGTACCGCCGACACCGAGGATGACCGTCAACCACTCCAGGACGGATGTGCCGCCGGAAATGTCCGGCAGGAAGCCGCCACCGAGGGCCCGCAATTCGTTCGGGAACGGGGTGATCTGCTGGTTCTTGAGGGTAATGAGCGTCAGGCCACGGAAGATCAGCATTCCCGCGAGGGTGACGATAAATGCGGGGATGCCCACATAGGCAATCCAGTAACCTTGCCACGCACCAACCAGCGCACCCACGAGGAGGCAGGCGGGGATGGCGAGCCACCATGCCCAGCCCCAATGGACGATCATCACGCCTGCCACAGCGCCGATGAAGCCTGCAATGGAGCCAACGGAGAGGTCGATGTGTCCGGCGATGATGACCATCACCATGCCGATGGCGAGGATCAGGATGTAGCTGTTCTGGACCACCAGGTTGGTGACGTTCTGCGGCTGGAGCAGGATGCCGTCGGTCAGTACCTGGAAAAGGATGACGATCAGGATCAGGGCGACGAAGATGCCAACCTGGCGAAGGCGGCTTGTGAGGAAGCCAAGGGATTCTCGTAGGGCGGACATGTTCGCTATTCCTTCTCTTGAGTCATGAAGTGCATGAGGGTTTCCTGGGTGGCTTCGGCGATGGGGACTTCGCCGGTGATGTGGCCCGCGGACAGCGTGTAGATCCTGTCGCAGATGCCCAGGAGCTCCGGAAGCTCAGAGGAGATCACAATGACGGCTTTCCCCGCCGCTGCGAGCTCCGCAATGATTGTGTAAATCTCAAACTTGGCGCCGACGTCGATGCCGCGGGTTGGTTCGTCCAGGATCAGGACGTCAGGGTCCGAAAACATCCATTTGCTCAGCACCACCTTTTGCTGGTTTCCACCCGAGAGCTTGCCGGTGATGGCAGCAACGGAAGGAGCTTTGATGTTCATGCTCTTCCGGTAGTGGTTGGCAACGGTGGTCTCCTTGTTGCCGTCCACCCAGCCTCGTTTGGCCAGCTTGTTCAGTGCTGCCATGGAGATGTTCCGCTTGATGTCTTCAATAAGGTTCAGGCCGTAGTGCTTGCGGTCTTCGGTGGCGTACGCAATCCCGTGGTCGATTGCGTCGGAGACCGTGGACGTGTCGATTTCCTGGCCATACTTGTAGACCTTGCCCGATACCGCCCGCCCGTAAGTCCGGCCGAATACGCTCATGGCCAGCTCGGTCCTGCCGGCACCCATGAGCCCTGCAAGGCCTACTACTTCGCCCTTGCGGACATTGAGGCTGGCGTTGTTCACCACCATGCGGGAATGGTCCTGCGGGTGCTGGACGGTCCAGTCTTCGATGCGGAGGACTTCCTCGCCGATGTTGGGGGTCCGGTCCGGATAGAGGCTTTCGAGGTCGCGTCCAACCATGCCCCGGATGATGCGTTCCTGGGTGATCTGGCCTTGGTCCAGGCGCAGGGTCTCAATGGATTTCCCATCACGGATGATGGTGACGGCGTCGGCCACTTTGCGGATCTCGTTGAGTTTGTGGCTAATGATGATGCTGGTCACGCCCTGGCCCTTGAGGTGCAGGATGAGGTCCAGCAAGTGGTCCGAGTCTTCATCGTTCAGCGCCGCCGTGGGCTCATCCAGGATGAGGAGCTTCACCTCTTTGGACAGCGCCTTGGCGATCTCCACCAGCTGCTGCTTGCCAACACTGATGTGTTGGATGGGGGTGATCGGGTTTTCGCTGAGGCCTACGCGTGCCAGCAGCTTGGCGGCTTCCAGGTTGGTCTTCCGCCAGTCCACCCAGCCCTTATTGGCAAGCTCGTTGCCGAGGTAGATGTTCTCGGCGATGGACAGGTACGGGCTGAGGGCCAGTTCCTGGTGGATGATCACGATGCCGCGCTTCTCGCTGTCCGTGATGCTCGAAAACTCACAGGGCTCATTTTCGAAGAGGATGTCGCCGTCGAAAGTGTTGTGCGCGTAGACGCCGGACAACACCTTCATGAGGGTGGACTTCCCTGCTCCGTTCTCGCCACAGATGGCGTGAACCTCACCCCGGTTAACGTCCAGGGTGACGTCCTGAAGGGCTTTTACCCCGGGGAAGGTCTTGGTGATTCCTCGCATTTGAAGAATGGGTACGTTCATCGTCAATTCCCGCTGACTGGTTGAAACTGGGCCAGGCCGAGGACTCGGAGGCTCTGGAGGAGGCTGTGGCCCCGTCGCACTGCGCACTGCAACACAGCGGTTCGGGGCCACAGACCGGGGACGTGATTACTTGACGTCGGCTTCCGTGTAGTAGCCGGAGTCGATCAGTTCCTTCTTGTAGTTGTCCTTGGTGATGATGACGGACTTCAGGAGGAAGGCCGGAACAACCTTGACCTTGTTGTTGTAGGTCTTGGTGTCGTTGGTTTCCGGTTCGGTTCCCTTGAGGACAGCGTCAACCATCTTCACGGCCTGCGAGCCGAGCTGGCGGGTGTCCTTGAAGATCGTGGAGTACTGCTCGCCGGCGACGATGGACTTCACTGAGCCCTTCTCTGCATCCTGGCCGGTGACAACGGGCAGGTTGCCGGTGGAGTAACCGCCGGTGCTGCTCAGTGCCGAGATGATGCCGATGGACAGGCCGTCGTACGGGGAAAGCACGCCATCCAGCTTGGTTCCGGAACTGTAGGCCGAGGTAAGGATGTCTTCCATGCGCTTCTGGGCTACGGGTGCCTGCCAGCGCAGGATGGCTGCCTGCTCGAACTTGGTCTGGCCGCTGGGAACCTTCAGGGTGCCTGCATCCAGGTACGGCTTGAGGGTGTCCATGGCGCCGGTCCAGAAGAAGTTGGCGTTGTTGTCGTCCGGGCTGCCCGCGAACAGTTCGACGTTGAACGGGCCCTTGCCCTCAACCTTGTTGCCGCTCGCGTCCACCAGGCCCAGGCCGGTCAGCAAGGAAGTGGCCTGCTGGACACCCACCGTGTAGTTGTCGAACGTGGTGTAGTAGTCGACGTTCGGCGTGCCGTTGATGAGGCGGTCGTAGGCGATAACCTTGACGTTCTGTTCCTTGGCCTTGGCCAGGACGTCCGTCAGGGTGGTGCCATCGATGGCTGCGATGATGAGCGCCTTGGCACCCTTCGTCAGCATGTTCTCAATCTGGGAAACCTGCGTGGGAATGTCATCGTTGGCGAACTGGAGGTCCGTCTTGTAGCCAAGGTCCTTCAGGGACTTCTCAACGTTGGCGCCATCTGCGATCCAACGCTCGGACGTCTGGGTCGGCATTGAAATGCCTACCAGTGAATCGCTGGGATTTGCACTGCTGGTGGACTCGGCAGTGCCTCCGCGACTACCGCAGCCTGTGGCTCCGACAGTCAAGGTTAGGACAACCGCTACGGCGCCCAGGAGTTTCTTCAATCTCACGATGCTCTCCTTCCGCGGCAGCATTGCCGCGAACTCTGATGCGGCCGGAGCATCTGCGCGTCCGGCGGTGAAGCGATTTGTGATCTGCGGTCAGCTGGGTGCCACATGTCACGAAAGGTGGTGCGAATGCCATTGTGAACGCTAACAATACCGTCGGTCAAGTGCCGTGGATCACGAAATGATTGCAGCCTCGGACCGCCCGCAAAACTCTTGACTTGAAACGTTGTGAGCGTTCACAATTGGCGGGCTCATCCGCGGTGGACAGAAGGAAAGCCCGGCACTGCTTTGTGGGCAGTACCGGGCTTCGCATGCTCCTCCATGATGGCGGGGAGGAGCTCTTCCCTGCTGGGAACAGGGAATCAGAGACGGGTGTCGAACGAATCGCAGAAGACGTTCTGGTTGAACGTCCCTTGGAATTCGGACTTGCCCTGGATCTTCTCGATGGTTGCGCGGATGGCCTCGCGCGTTGCTGCATGTGCGTGGATGGCGGTCTTGACCATCGGCACATCAATCAAGTGGTTCGGCTGGTTGAGCGAGACAAAAATCGTGGGAACCTCCGTGGCGTACCAGGGAATCTCGGCTGCCATCGGTGAGGACCACTTAATGCGAATGGCAGCCTCCTGTGCGAAGCCCTTGACGTTGGCGAAGACGAGCGCGGCATCGTACCGTTCCGAGTAGTCCCCGGTAGCTTCTTCCGACAGGACCCGCATGA
Source organism: Paenarthrobacter sp. TA1.8 (assembly GCF_048595705.1). NCBI lineage: Bacteria > Bacillati > Actinomycetota > Actinomycetes > Micrococcales > Micrococcaceae > Paenarthrobacter > Paenarthrobacter sp. TA1.8. Next base: position 599,309 of record NZ_CP184287.1, on the reverse strand, counting down.
AGTTCATGCCTGACTCCCCTGCTGCTTCGCGTTGCTCAGCCGTCCTGAACACACTGACGTCGAACCCCGCAGCTTCCAGTTCTTCCCGGACTGTGTCCAGATATGCCAAGGGATCGGCTCGGGTGAAGTCGGCGCCACCCGAGATGCCGTAGAGGCGGATCCGCGGATGCGTCCGAGGGGTGATCGGCAGGTTGTGCGCCGTGTCCTTTACCAAAGTGACGGTTTTTTCAGCCACCTCGGCGGCGATAGCACGGTGAGCTTCACTGCCGATCACCGCGAGTGCCTCAACCGGGGGCACCAATTCCTGGCGCACATGCAGTCCAAGGCTCGCCTTCAGGCCAAGGATCCGCCGCAGCGCATCCTGCAAACGCCCCTCGGTGATCACGCCGGACTTGTAGCCATCCAGCATGTACCCAAAGTCCTCCGATGGGTTCCGGAAAAACAGGAACATGTCGCAACCGGCCGCGATGGTGGCAGGCACAAGGTCCTTGCGCTTCATCGCCTGGGTCAGGCCAACCATCAGGGACGCGTCCGTCAGGACCAGCCCGTTGAAGCGGAGTTCGCCGCGCAACAGATCCTGCAACAGTTCCGGAGCAAGGGTCGCCGGCAGGATTTCAGCATCCGACAAGCCGGGACGAAAATGCCGGGACACCTCTGGAGCGCCAATATGGCCCACCATGATGGACTGTACGCCATGACCAATCATCTCGCGGTACACGTGCCCGTAGGTGCGGTTCCACTCCTCATAGCCAAGGGTGTTGTAGGAGGTGACCACGTGCTGGTCGCGCTCATCAATACCGTCACCGGGGAAGTGCTTCATGGCGCATGCTGTGGGTGATTCGCTGATGCCGTCGAAGTACTCCTTGGCCCGTTCCACCACAATGTCCGGGGTGTTTCCGAAGGCCCGGGTGGAGATGACCGTGTTCCGCCAGTTGTAGTGGATGTCCACGATCGGAGCGAAGGCCCAGTTGCAGCCCAGCGCAGCAGTTTCGATGCCGGCAACCTGACCCATCTGCCGGGCGATGTACTTGTCAGGGTGGGAGCCTGCCTGCAGGTGCGTGGAAACGAACGTGCCGTCATCGCAACTGCCCGCACCGCCCATCTCAGGGTTGGACGCAATCAGCAGCGGAATCCGGGTCTTGGACTGCGCATAGCGGATGTGTTCCTGCACGGCAGAAGAGGGACCCGGCCGGTAGCGCATGCCGCCCACGTGGAAGTTCTCCAGCACTCCATCCAGGTACTCCGGGGAGTAGTCGTTGTTGTGGTTGATGAACAGCTGGCCGATCTTCTCTTCCAGCGTCATGGACCCGATGGTGCTCTCCACCCATTCCACAGCTGCGTCATCCAGATTGAAGGGCGCTGCTTTAAGGTCCACCACGAACGGCCCAGTCGGCACGGCCAGCCCGTTGAGGGCTGAATTTACGTCATCCACAATGTCCTCCACTGATGTGGCGATGTCCACCACGATGCCGGCTTCGTCGTCCTGCAACGGCTCCAGCGTGGTCAGCTGCGACTCCAGCAGCGAGGGGGGCATGAAGTGTCCGGGCCGGGCAGTCATTCGCGCGTTCAACAGCTCGCGGGTGCCGTGCAGGTGCACGAACACCACGGACGGATCGGCGCTCCGGATGATGTCCCGGTACGAGCGCTTCAGCGCGCTGCACGCGATGACAAGAGCAGAGTTCGACGCCGCGAATCGCTTGCCGATTTCGGCCAACCACGGTGCGCGGTCGTCGTCGTTCAGCGGAGTACCCGAGGCCATCTTGTCGATGTTCGCCTGGGGGTGCAGCGAATCGCCGTCGAGAAATTCAGCGCCGAGACGCTCGGCGAGGGCGGCACCAATGGTACTTTTGCCGCAGCCGGCCGCGCCCATGACCACGATGTGATGCTGCCGTTGCGATTTACCAGTCATGGCCGATTTACCAATCATGAACAGTGCCGTCCACGAGGCGGTTGTACGGCAGGTAAGCCTGCTGGTACGGGAACGCGGCGGCGGCTTCTTCGTTGAATTCGACGCCGATACCGGGGTTGTCGCCGGGGTGCAGGTAGCCGTCCTTGAAGGTCATGGACTGCTGGAAGACCTCGTTGGTCTTGTCCGAGTGCTGCATGTATTCCTGGATGCCGTAATTGTGGATAGCCAGGCCTACGTGGAGCTGGGCGGCGAAGCCCACCGGGGAGATGTCCGTGGGGCCGTGGAAGCCGGACTTAATCTGGTACTGGGCTGCGAAGTCCATGACCTTCTTCAGCGGTGAGATGCCGCCGAAGTGGGTGGAGGCTGCACGGACGTAGTCGATCAGCTGTTCCTTGATGAGTGTCTGGTAGTCCCACACCGTATTGAAGATTTCGCCGATGGCCAGCGGGGTGGTGGTGTGCTGGCGGACCAAACGCAGCCCTTCCTGGTTCTCGGCTGGAGTGCAGTCTTCCAGCCAGAAGAGGTCGTAAGGTTCCAGGGCCTTGCCGAGCTTGGCGGCCTGAATAGGCGTCATGCGGTGGTGGCCGTCATGCAGCAGCGGGATCTCCGGGCCGAACTCGTTGCGCACGGCCTCGAAAACGGTGGGCAGGTGGCGCAGGTAGGCTCGGGTGTCCCAGTCTTCTTCCAACGGGAAGTTGCCGCGGCCGGCAGGCTCGTAGTCATACCGTTCACCCGAGGCCTGGGCCTGCGCGGCGACACCATAGACGGCCTTGATACCGGGGACGGCGGTCTGGATGCGGATGGACTTGTAGCCCAGTTCCAGGTGCTCGCGCACGGAGTCGAACAGCGACGGAATGTCAGCACCGGACGCGTGCCCGTAAGCCCGCAGCCCGTTACGGGAAGCCCCGCCCAGCAGCTGGTACACCGGCATCCCGGCAACCTTGCCCTTGATGTCCCACAACGCCATATCGACGGCGGCAATGGCCGCCATGGTGACGGGACCGCGCCGCCAGTAGGAGCTGCGGTAAAGGAACTGCCACGTGTCCTCAATCCGGTGCGGATCCTTGCCGATCAGCAACTGCGCCACGTGCTCCTTGAGGTACGCGGCGACGGCAAGTTCACGGCCGTTGAGGGTTGCGTCACCGATGCCCGTCACACCATCCTCCGTGGTGATGCGCAAGGTGACGAAGTTGCGGGACGGGCTGGTCACAAAGACTTCAGCGGCAATGATTTTCACAGCTTTTCCTTTCGGGATGTGGCTGGGCGGGTTTAAGTACGATTTTAGGTTGGATTGCATCAACTGGCAACCGGTTGCCGAGTTCATTCTTGAATATTTCTACATGCCCGGCGCCTTGCCGTTTGCTGCATGGCTGGCAGCAGCTTCTTCCTGAGCTTTCCCGGCGTCGCCCTGCACGACGCCCGCAGAACGGCGTGCGCGGATCTCCCCAACAATTTGTGCGTGAAGTGCGTCTGTGAGTTTGTATTTGCTCATCACCACGATCGCCAGGATGGTCATGATGGCCGGCAGTGCCCCGGCGGCGAACTGAATTCCCTGCAGCGCTTCGGCGCTCTGCGCAACCCCCGACTTGTATCCCCCGGCCGCGAGGCAATAGGCAGCGAGGGCGCCGCCTACAGCCTGGCCGGTCTTACGCGTGAAGGAGAAGAGTGCGTAGGTGATTCCCTCGGTCCGGACGCCGGTCTTCCACTCGCCATATTCCACGGTGTCTGCCTCCAAGGCCCACACCACGATATTCACGGCCATGACACCCATCAGACTGACTACCAGCCCGGAGAACCCCACCCAGACCATGGATGACGGTGATAGGAAAACAATGATCCCGCCCACCATAGAGAGCGCCCCGGCGGCAATGTACACGTTCTTTTTGCCCAGCTTACGAACCAGCCGCGGCATCAAAGGTGCCAGGGCCAGGGTCATCACCAGCTGGACTATGGCCAGGACCGGGTAGAGATCCAAGCGGCCCAGGACGTCGCGCAAGTAGTAGAGCTGAACGGAGGACAAGGCCATATAGCCGGTCAGAAAGAGGAAGGAACTCAGGCAAAGCATGAGCAGCGGCCGGTTGGTCTTCAGAGTGTCCATGCTCTGCTTGAAGGAAACACTGGGGACCGTGCGGTGAACGCGTTCCTTGGCGCTGAGGACAGTGAAGAAGTAGAGCGCCGCTCCGATCACCACAAAGACGAGCGTGATAGTGGTGAATGTGGACTGGAGGTCAGCACCCGGCTTGATCAGTGGAGCAACGAAGATGCCCAGGGCGGAACCCACCAACAGTGCACCCACCGTGCGGGCAGAGCCCAGCTTGGCACGGTCACCGGGGTCCTGCGTCATGGCCCCGGCCAGTGAACCGTAAGGGATGTTGACCAGGGAATACGCCAACCCCAGGGCGGCGTAACTCACGTAGGCGTAGAGCAAGGTGCCCGTCTCGCCCAGTTGCGGCACGGAGAACGTGGCCACACTGAGGAGTAGCAGCGGAATGGACCCGAACATGATGAACGGACGGAACTTCCCAAAGCGCTTGCTGTAGGAGCGGTCAACCATGCGTCCAGCGAAGACATCCGCGAAGGCGTCGAAGATCCTCACCACCAGGAGCAAGGTGCCTGCGGCGGCCGCTGAGATTCCCGCGACGTCCGTGTAATAGACCAGGAGGAACATGGTGGCGGTGGTGAAGGCCAGGTTATTGGCCGCGTCGCCCGCACCGTAACCGGCGATGCTGAGTTTGCTGAGCTTTTTCAATGCGGGCTCCTTTACCCTTCGCGTCATTGCGGTCCGACTCGACTCGACCGTGGCTGGGAACTCACGGAATCGGGAATCGGTTGTGCAGCTGTTGTAATTCTAGTCACTTTGGCAAACGTTTGGCAATCGGTTGCCGAACATTTCCTTGAAAGTTCCACCAACCGTTGGGCGTTGTGTGGCCCGCTCTGCGCCCTAAGATCACGCCAATGCGCGCAGAGCGGGCCTCACAACGTGAACGAGGGGGGCGTTAACGCAAAACGGCCCAGAATATCGAGGAGGATCGACAGCCTGGGCCGTTCAAGAATTCGTACAAAGTTCCTAGGCAGCAGTACCCGACGCCGTCGCGCGAGCAGGCACCTCTGCGCGTTCAAAGTCCGCGCTGAGGTCTTCGACGAGTTTCACGATGGTGGGGTCCAGTGCGAGTTCAGCATCCAGCAACGCCAAGAGAGAAGCTATGCGCTCACCACCGGCCAGGTTGTTGGCTTCCGCTACGGCATCCGACTGCGGATCTTGCAGCCCCGGATTCGCCCCCACGAAAGAGGCCCACACAGCAATCATCCGAGCAGCGGCCTCACCACTCCGGCCCGCCTCACGCTCAGCCCGGAGCACGGGGATTGCCCGCATCCGTAGCTTGGTGCTGGCATCCATGGCGATTTGGGCGAGGTGGTGGGCGATCCGCGAATTGCCAAAGCGATCCAACAACGCCGCCCTGTACTCGGGAATGCCCAACCCGTCGCCGTCAAGGTGGCGGGATGCTTCATCCCAGAACTCCTCCACAGCTTGCAAGCACACAGGATCGGCCAGGGCTTCGGCAACAGTTGTGTGCCCGCGCAGCTGGCCGGCGTAGGCCAGGATGGAGTGCGCGCCGTTGAGGAGCCACAGTTTGCGGTTTTCGTACGGCTCAATGTGGTCCACGAAAACCGCACCGGCGTCCTCCCAGCGGGGGCGCCCGGCAGGAAAGTCACCACTGAGAACCCAGTTACGGAATGGCTCGGCGACGACGGGTGCTTCATCCCGGTAGCGGCACCGTTCACTGACCAAGGCAACGTCTTCAGGGGTGGTGCGCGGTGTGATCCTGTCCACTGATGTGCTGACGAAGCTGACGCTGGTGTCAATCCAGTCCGCCAGCCCGGCGTCGACTCCCCGGGCGAGGTCTACCACGGCCCTGCGCGCCACATTGCCGTTATCCGAGAGGTTGTCGCAGGAAACAACGGCGAGGGATCCGGCGTCGGCGTCCCTGCGCGCGGCGAGGCCAAGGACCAATCGGCCCAACGGCGTCGCCGGCTTTTCGCCGGCACGCAGCAGCGTCACATCGTCCGCGGCAAACCCGTACGCGGCTTCGGTGATAGTTAGCGTGACCACAGCGGTTTGGGAGGCCGCCACCAGCTCCACTAAGCGGTCCACGTTGGCGCCATCCACGGCTTCAACAATGCTGCCTACAACCTCGAACGTATCGCCGGAATCCGAGCGTTCCACTACTGTGAACAGTCCGTCTTGGGCGGCCAGGACCTCGGCGGCGTCCGGGCGACGACCGGTGAACGAAGCGATGCCCCACTCGCCCGCGTCACCGGCGTGCTGCGTGAACCAGGCCTGATGTGAGCGGTGGAAAGCTCCCAGGCCCAGGTGCACGATGCGCACTGGAGCCTTGCGGTCCGGCGCGACGCCGCGGTTTAGCCGCGGCAGTTTGGCGGTCATAGCTTGAACACCCTGCGCGGCGAGGAGTCGACGACGTCGAGAATCAGCTCATGCGCGCGGTCTTCAGTGACGCGGTGCTCGGCTACAAGGCGCGCGAGGAAGGATGCTTCGATCCTGCGGGAGGCGTCGTGCCGGGCGGGAATGGAGCAGAACGCGCGGGTGTCATCGATGAAGCCGGAGGACCGCGAGAAGCCGGCGGTTTCGGTAACTGCCGAGCGGAAGCGCAACATGGCATCCGGGGCATCGAGGAACCACCAAGGCGCGCCGATGTAGACGGACGGGTAGAAACCGGCCAACGGCGCTAGTTCACGGGAGAAAACCGTCTCATCAAGCGTGAAGAGCACCAGGTGGAAATCCTTGGCCGTGCCGAAGTCTTGCAGCAACGGACGGATGGCCTCGGTGTAGTTCACGGCGAACGGAATGTCGTGACCGGTGTCGGCGCCAAACTCAGTGAACGTAGGCTCGTGGTGGTTCCGGTAGGAGCCCGGGTGGATGGTCATGACCAGTCCATCGGCCACGGACATGCGGGCCATCTGGTACATCATGTGGGCCTCGAAGGCATCACGGTCAGCAGCCGTTGCCTTGCCGACGCGCGCTCTTTCAAAGAGTGCTTCGGCTTCCCCGGTTTCCAGCTTGAGCGTGGCAGGCGTGCGGACGCCATGGTCCGCGGATACCGCGCCATGCTCCACAAAATAGCGACGGCGGCTTTCCAGGGCCGCGATGTAGCCGGCGTAGCCGGTTGCGCCGTCGCCCGCGGTCGCGATCAGCCTGTCCACGTTGGCGCTCCAGTTGGGATGCGCCACATTCAGGTAAGCATCCGGGCGGAAGGTGGGGAGCACGCGGCCGTTGAAGCTGGGGTCATCGGTGAGGGCCTTGTGGCTGGCAAGGCTGTCCAGGGGATCATCCGTGGTGGCCAGGACCTCGATGTTGAAGTCCTTGAAAAGCTGCCGGGGGCGGAAGTCCGGCTCTACCAGCTTCGCGGCGATCGCGTCATAGCTGGCATCGGACGGCATCTCACCGAGATCTGCGCCGAGGTTGAACACATCGTTGAACTGGGTGCGCAGCCAGTACCCGGAGGCTGTACCTTCAAACAGCGGCCAGGCTTCGACGAACTGTCGCCAGATCTCCCGGGACTCCGGCGCGGACGCCGCGCCTGTCAGCAACTGATCCATCGGAACGCCATTGGCGTGAATCAGGCGGGTGACGTAGTGGTCCGGACTGACCAGGAGTGCCGCGGGGTCGGGGAACGGCGTGTTCTGTTCGATGACAGCGGCGTCAACGTGGCCGTGGGGAGAAATGATGGGCAGGTCCTGGACGCGCTCCAGCAAGGACCGCGCGATGCTGCGCGTGCCGGGATCTGCGGGCAGGAGCCTGTCTGGGTGTGCGGCAATGGACTGTGACATAGCTCAATCTTGCGTTCCGGTTCCGCATTTTGTCAACCGGTTGCCAAATATTGCCACCCTGTTGCATCTCGCGATGCGGCGGGATGCTGAGGTCAGGCCAGGAGTCGTCCGCTGGACCCTCGCACCACGAGTTCCGTTTCCACCCGGACGGCTTGGCTTGGGGCCTCATGACCCTGCAACATATCCAGGAGGATGGTCACGGCCCGGGTGCCGCACTCCCCCAACGGTGAGCGCACCGTGGTCAGCGCGGGAGTGGTGAAATCGGCGCCGAAAATGTCGTCAAAGCCCACGATGCTGATCTGGTCCGGGACACGCATTCCCCCGGCCTGCAGCTCCTGCATCAAGCCGATGGCCAGGAGGTCGTTGTAGGTGATCACCGCCGTCGCCCCGCTTTCCAACACGTCGCGGGCAACCTGCCGGCCGCCGTCGACAGTTGGTTTGGACGACTCAAGGCGCACCGCGCTGAGCTTGGACCACTCAGCGGCGGCTTTGACGCCCTCCCAGCGGCGGGCCGTCATCCAGGACTGCGCCGGTCCCGCAACATACGCGAGTTTTTGGTGGCCATTGGCGGCCAGGCTGCGCACGGCTTCGCTGATGCCCTTATTGACGTCCGGGACAACGCACGGAACGCCGGTGATTTCACGGTTGATGACGGCCACGGGCTTGTCCGAAGCCAAGGCACGGATCTGGTCATCGTCCATCCGGGGGCTGGCCAGGATGAGGCCATCCACGGTGCTCAGCAGGCGTCGGGCGGCGGTTACTTCGGTTTCCGGCGACTCCGCGGACTCGGCCAGAACCAGCGTGTAGTCGCGGGCGGATCCGGTGGTTTCCGCGCCGCGGATGATGTCAAAGAACGTGGGGTTGGTGATGTCCGCGACGATCAACCCGATGGTCTGGGTGCGGCCGGTGGGGAGGGCACGGGCGAACGGGTTCACTTGATAGTTCAGCTCTGCCGCGGCGTCCTCGATGATCTTCTGCGTCTTGGCGCTCACGCGGCCCGGCTTGCTCAGGGCACGGGACACGGTGGAGGGATTCACGCCCGCCAGCTTGGCGATGTCGTAAATCGTGGCAGAGGACTTCTCCCCCCGTCCACGTTTGGTGGGGGCGGTTGCTGCTCCGGTGCTCGTCAGGTCAGTCACCGCTCCATCGTAGACCTCATGGCAACAAAAAAGGCCGGTTGCCATCCATTGATCATGGCAACCGGCCCGTCCTGATTAGGAACGCTCGGGGAACCTACCCTCTTCAGCAATGCGCTTGTTGAGCTCCTGCAGGAATTCATCCTCGTCAAAGTCCAAGGAAACTTCCTTGCCGGTCCAGCTGGAGAGGTGGATGGCGTTGGCCAGGCGGACGCCATTAATACCGTCCGAGCCCGGGGCCAGAAGAGGCGTACCGTCCAGGATGTTGGCTGCAAAATTCTCCAGGACGCCCGCGTGCTGGCCGCCCCACGCAGACTCGAATTCGATGACCTCGCTGCTGTACAACTCCTCGCGGTTCAGCTGTCCCATGAAGAGCTTGCGGACGCCGTCCATGTCCATCGAGTCACTGATTTCACGCTCCGGCTTGACCAGCCGGGTGACAGTGGCCACCTTGCTGTCCTCCACCACGATCTTGCCCTGGTCGCCCAGTATTTCGAACCTGTCGGTTCCAACGATGTCGTGGGTGGCCGTCACAAAGACGCCCGTGGCGCCGTCGCCGTAGTCCACCACAGCCGTAACTTCATCCTCGACGGCGATGTCGCGGCGGAAGCCGTACGCCACCTTGGAGTACACGGACTGGGGGACGCCGCAGATCCACTGCCACAGGTCCAGCTGGTGCGGCGCCTGGTTGACCAGGACGCCACCGCCCTCGCCGCCCCAGGTAGCGCGCCACTCGCTTGAGTTGTAGTAACCCTGCGGACGCCACCAGTTGGTGATGATCCAGTTGGAGCGTCGAATCTTGCCGATCTCGCCGTTATCGACGATTTCCTTGAGCTTCTTGTACAGCGGGTTGTTGCGCTGGTTGAACATGATGCCGAAGGAAAGTTCCGGCTTGGAGGCAGCGAACTCGTTCAATTCCTTGACCTGCTTGGTGTAGACGCCGGCAGGCTTCTCCACGAGCGCGTGGATGTTGCGCTTGAGTGTTTGGATGCCCATCTCCGGGTGCAGGAAGTGCGGCACGCAGGTGACAATCGCGTCTACGGATCCGCTCTCCAGAAGGGTGATGTAGTCGTCGTAGAACGGGACATCCGGATACTGCGAGGCTGCGAGTTCCTTCTTGGCAGGATCAACATCGCAGATAGCGCCGATCTCCATGTTGGGAACCAGGCCGTCGGTAATGAACTTGGCGTAGGCGCCGCCTTGCTGGCCCAGGCCTATGATGCCGAGGCGTACTTTCTTGCTCATGAATGCAGTCTCCTGTGTAGAAATCTAGAAAAGGTCGGCGTGGCCCATGGCCACCAGGTTGTCGTATGAGGTCTGGAGTGCATCCCAGACGGTCCGTCCATACAGTTCGTCCTGCTCCACCAGGAGGTACCGGGCACCAGCAGCCAGGGCGGCAGGAATGATGGACGGGAAGTCCAGGTTGCCCTCGCCCACTTCGGCGAACTGGACCACGTTGCGGAACTCAGCCATGAATCCGGGGAAGTCGCCCTTCTCCAGGAGCCCGAATGACGACTCCGGCATCTGACCGATCCTGTAGTCCTTGAGGTGCACCATGGCGGTATTGCCGGCGTACTTTTCGAGGGTCCGTACGGGATCGAGGCCGCCGCGCTGCACCCAGTGGACGTCAATCTCCATGCCCATGGCCGGCGAGTTTTCAGCAATGATGTCCAGCATGTATTTGCCATCGAACTTTGCAAACTCAATGTGGTGGTTGTGGTAGTAAAGGCTGATGCCGTGTTCCTGCAGACGCTCCGCATAACCGTTGGCTTGTTTGGCGAATTCAACCACCGAATCCAGCGACTTCATCGCCCCGAACGGGAGCATGCCGATGCGCAGCAACGAGGTATCCAGCCGCTTGGCGTCGTCCACGATCTTGTCGAAGTTGTCCGCCAGTGATTCCACGGGCATGCCTTTGCGGCCTTCAATATTGACGGAAAGCGCAGCGATGTCCATGCCCAATTCCGTTCGGGAGCGGTCCAGTTCGCCCACGTTCTCCGGGGTCATGGGGATTTGGGAAATTTCGACGGCGTTGTAGCCGATCGCACTGACCTTGCGGAGCGTTTCGAACGCTCCCACATCAGCAAAACTGTCCTTCAGCATCATGGCTTGGACGCCTATTGTGGCCACTTTTTCCTCCGGGGTTTCCGGGCCCTTCCGGACCCTGGATGTGTGATGGGGTGCCGCGCTGTTCAGGCCACGGCACCTTGCTGTTCTATTTGGCTGTGTTGATTAGCGAGCAAGCGGTGGCGGTCTGCCCGGCGTTGTTCCTGCCGGTCAGGATCAGGCACTGGCGAGGCAAGCAGCAGCCGCTGGGTGTAGGGGTGTTCGGGATCGCGGGTGACCACCTCGGCGGGGCCTTGTTCCACAATTTCTCCGTGGTACATGACTGCGACGCGGTGGCTGATGTGCCGCACGACGTCGAGGTCGTGGGACACGAACAGGTAGGAGACGCCGGTGTCCTTCTGGATCTGCAGGAAGAGGTCCAGCACGCGGGCCTGGGTGGAGAGGTCAAGTGCGCTGACGGGCTCGTCGCAGACGATCAGCTTCGGAGACAGAGCAAGTGCCCGGGCGATCGCGACTCGCTGGCGCTGGCCGCCACTGAACTCGCGCGGCAGCCGGTGAATTGCGTCGGTTGGCAGGCCCACTTGGTCCAGCAGTTCCTTGACGCGCTTCTTGGCGGCAGCGGGCTCCATGCCCTGCACACCCAATGGTTCAGCGAGGATGTCGCCGATTTCCAACGCCGGGTTCAGCGAGGTGTACGGGTCCTGGAACACCACTTGGAGGTCACGGCTCAGCGTCCGGCGTTCCTTGCGCGAAGCGTTGCTGATGTCATTACCTTCAAAGATCACCTTGCCGGCGGTGACAGGTGCGAGGCCCAGGACGGCACGGCCAAGGGTGGTCTTGCCCGAGCCGGACTCCCCCACCAGACCAAGGGTTTCGCCTTGGCCGATGGTGATGTTGATGTCCGTCAGCGCCCGGAAAGGCTTGGCCCGGAACCTCTTGCTGGGATACTCCACCACCAGGTTCTCCACCGACAACAGCGGCGCTCCCTGCGATGAATCAAAAGGGATACTCATGCCACCGGCTCCTTCTGTGCGGCTGATCCGGACTGTGCGGCTGATCCAGGCTTGGACACAAGCATGGTCATGGGGGTCTTTCCTTCGAGCATGGACCCCAGCAGGGTCTGCGTGTAAGGCTCTTTCGGGTTGCGGAGAATCTCGCGGACGGTGCCTTCTTCCACAAGCCGCCCGTTCTGCATCACAGCGACGCGGTCGCACAGATCGGCGACAACGCCGAAGTTGTGGGTCACCAGGATCACGCCGATGTTCAGCCGTTGCTGCAGCTCGCGCAGCAGGTCCAGGACGTCGGCCTGCACAGTGACGTCCAGGGCGGTGGTGGGTTCGTCAGCGATCACCAGATCCGGTTCGCAACTGATGGCACCGGCGATGAGCACACGCTGGGCCATGCCGCCGGATACCTCGTGCGGGTAGGCCTCGAAGGTCCGTTCCGGGTTGGCAATGCCGACGTCGGTGAGCAGCTTGAGCGCACGCTGGCGGGCTTCTGCTTTGGTGATTCCCAGGACACGGACCATGGGCGTGACCAACTGGTACCCGATGGTGAAGGCCGGGTCCAGGTTGCTCATGGGTTCCTGCGGAATGTAGGAGATCCGCTTGCCACGCAGCTTGGACAACCGTTCCTGGCTGACGCGGTCCTCGCCCGGGGCAACGGTGTAGTTGCCGTCGAACTGGATGGAACCGCCCACAATCCGTGCGTTGTCCGGCAGCAGGCCCAGGATGGAGAACGCAGTCTGGGACTTGCCCGAACCCGATTCGCCAACGATTCCCAGGATTTCGCCACGGTCCACGTGGAAGGAGACATCGTCCACGACCTTTTTGATGGAACCGTCCGCCTGCGGATAGCCGACGCCGAGGTTGGTCACCTTGACCAGGTGGTGTTCGGTTCCGGCGTCGACGGCGACCACTGACTTCCGTGACTGGCGCGCCTTGGCGGGGTCCGGCGTCGTGCTTTCAACAACAGCGGCTTTCTTGCGGTGCTTGATCTTCTCGCCGTCTTCCAAGGCGTCGCGGATGGCGTTGCCCAGGAGAACCAGTCCGCCGATGGTGAGAGCCATGGCCAGTGCGGGCCACAGAAGCAGAGTCGGGGTGAGGTAGACGTTCTTGAAGCCCTCCGAGAGCATGACGCCCCAGGTTGCCTTGGTGGGATCGCCCAGGCCCAGGAACTCAAGCCCGGACTGGATTGCGATGGCAACACCGGCGATTGCGGCGGTTTGGATGATGATGGGTGCGCGGACCACGGAGAAGATGTGGCGGGCGATGATGCTGAGGTCGGACAGGCCGGAGACACGTGCGGCATCGACGTAGAGCTCGTTCCGGACCGACTGCACTGCGGTGCGGGTGAGCCGGAAGTAGGAAGGGCTGATCAGGATGCCGAAGGCGATCATGGAGATCCATACCGACGGGCCGAAAGCCGCGCGGATGGTGAGCAGGACGATCAGGCCGGGCAGGCTCATGAGGATGCTGACTACCCAGTTGGAGACGGCCTCGAATTTACCCGCGTAGTACCCGGCGATCAGGCCGGCCGGGAGTCCTATGGCAATCGCTACACCGGCACACAGCAGCGCGGACAACAGGGTCAGCTGAGCGCCGAAGAGCAGGCGACTCCAGGTATCGCGCCCTGCACTGTCCGTGCCCATGATATTCACTGAATCCGGGGCCGCCAGGGTTTTGGAGATGTTGGCGAAGTTCTCTTCGAAGGGCGCGATCACCGGCGCCAGGATGGCCAGCGCCGCGATGGTCAGCAGGATCACAAGCGAGGCGATGCCCATGGGGTTCTTCAGGAGGCGGCGCAGGACGGTGGACCGGACCACCGTGCCGCTCTGGCCGGCCTCGGGCTTCGCTGCGAGGCCCATGGAGTCTGCTGATACTGCTGTTGAATCTACGGAATCGCTCATGACACACGTACTTTCGGGTTGAGCCAGCCATTGAGGATGTCCACCAGGAGGTTCACGACGATGACAACCACCACGGTGTACATCACCACTCCCATGACGACGGGAAGATCGGTTTGGGTAGTAGCAGCGACGGCCAGCGGACCCATTCCCGGGAGGGCGAAGATCTGCTCAATAATGACCACGCCGCCCAGCATGCCGATCAGTTGCAGGCTCAAAACGGTCAAGCCTGCCGGTGCAGCGCTGCGGAGAACGTGCTTGAAGAGAATTTCACGCTCCCCGATGCCGCGGCTGCGCAACGTCCTGACGTAGTCACGCTCAAGTTGCTTGATCACGGCGGAGCGAATCTGTTGGGCACCACCGGTGACACCGTTGATCAGCAAAGCGATCACCGGAAGCGTCATGGAATAGACCCAGGCCTCCGGCCCTACCTCCGGGGAGATGGTGCTGGTGGCAGGGAAGAAACCCAGCTGGATGGCCAGGATGGTCACCAGGAACACGCCGATCACATATCCGGGGATGGAGTCCCCGACGATCGCGCCAATCTGGACCACCCTGTCCACCCAGCCGCGCTTCACGGCTGCTGCAACGCCGATCAGTGCTGCGCAGATGGCGATCAAGATCATTGCGGTGAAAACCATGGTCATGGTCACCGGGATGCGGGTGGCCAGGGAGCTGGCCACCGGCTCCGAGGTGAACCAGGAAGCCCCAAGGTTGCCGGTCAGGGCATCGCCCAACCAAGCGAAGTAGCGGACAAAGAGTGGTTGGTCGAGTCCCAGTTCCTGTTCCTTCAAGGCAACCTGTTCAGGTGTCGCCTGGTCGCCCAGGATGTTCTGGGCGATACTTCCGCTGGAGGTGTACAGCAGGGTGAAGGTGAGGACCGAGACGACGAACAACACCACCACACCACTGCCCAGTCTTTTCGCAATGAACTTGATCATGGGGTCCTACTTGGCGGGCGAGTAGTTGTAGATGGACGGAACGGCCTGCTGGACCTGCGGCGTGACGTTCACTTTGTCGTTGTGGTAGTACATCTGGTTCACGCGGAACAGCGGGGCGAACCAGGCTTGTTCCACCACGTATTTGTTGACTTCCTGGGCCAGCTTGCCGGCATCTGCACCACCGGTGCGCACGGCCGCGATCTTGGCCTCGAGCTCGGGAGTGGTGGTCTTGAACGGGTTGTAGAGGGCCTTGGTGGAGACGATCTGGTCGATCGCCACCGTGGGCTCCCCCTGGAAGAGGTTGAAGAAGAGCGCGGGATACTTTTGGGCGGCAACGTCCGAGGTGAAGGTGTTGGTGATGGCTGCACCCGGGTTCAGGGTGATGCCCACATCAGCGAGCTGCTGCTTGAGCACGGAGATCAGGGTTTCCGCGCCGGGAAGGGTGGGAACGTCGATGCTGACCTTGCCCTCGAAGCCGGACTCCTTCAGAAGCTGCTTGGCTTTCCCTGGATCGTAGCTGTAGTAGTTCTCCAGCTCCTCGGTCCAAGCCCCACTGTCCTTGCCGAACGGCTGCGTGGTGGGAGTGCCTTGGCCCAGCATTACCTGGTCAAGGATGGTCTTGCGATCAAAAGCATGGTTGATGGCCTGGCGGACCTTGACGTTGGCCAGAGCCGGGTTCTTGGTGCCATCGCGGTCAAGAAGCAGCAATCCGGACCAGTCCACTTGGTTGGTTTCGAGCTTCATCTTGGCGCCCTCGGCCTGCTTGCCATTCTTGGGATCCAGCAGCGTGGCATCGATCTGGCCGGACACCAACGCGTTGGTGCGGGCAGTCGGATCGGTGAGGATCTTTAGCGTCAACTTCTTGAACTTCTGGAGGTCCTTGTTCCAGTAGTCTTCCCGGGCGGTGAAGACAGTCTGCGAATCCTTCACGGAGGCTGCCTTGTCCATGACGTAGGCGCCCGACCCCACGGGAACGGTCTTGATGGCATCGGTGCCCAGTGCTGCAGGGCTTCCCATGAGGCCGGCAGCCTGGCTCAGGAAGTATTCCAGCGCCGGCTCTGCCGCGCTGAGGTTGATGTCGATGGTGTCCTGGTCCACAACGGCGATGTCCGATACTGAACCGAGCTGGGCCATCTGGGGTCCGTTGGCCTTCTTGAAGTGGTCCAGGTTGGCCTTGGCAGCCGTGGCGTCGAACTTGGCACCGTCGCTGAAGGTGACGTCCGTGCGGAGGTCCACAGTGAGCTTGGTGTTGGTGTCGTTGTACTTCCATGCCGTGGCGAGCATCGGGCTGAGTTTGCCGTCCGGTTCGCGGAGGATCAGGGAGTCGTAGGCTGCCTGATATGGCTGAAGAGCGTGACCGACGTGCGCCTGTGCCGGATCCCAGGAAGTGATGTCCCGGAGGGTACCGAGCGTCAGTGCGGTGACAGTGGTTCCGCCACCGGCAGTCGAACCGGTTCCGGCTCCGCCGCCCCCGCCGCCACATGCGGTGAGCGCCAGGGAGGCGCTAAGTACGATGGCGGCTGCTGCCGCCTTGGGACCTAACTTCATTGTCGGCTCCTACTGAGTCTTTGCCTGATGCGAGTCAGAGCTTGGTGTGTGGCCTGCGCCACATTTTGTGGTTATGAGATTTACAGTACGGACTTTGCGGGGTCTTGGCAACCGATTGTCAAAAGTTTCTTAAATTGTTGCCAAGGGGCTGTTCGGCCGATGAGCTCAGCCCACTTGGCCAGCAATCTCCGGGTAACTTTGCGCGTAAATATCCTTGATGATGCCCAGGGATTTGCCGGCCTCAGCCGGGCTGATCCAGAACGGTCCGGCGTCGTGCAGCTTGTTGTAGAAATCTGCAATCAGCAGCTCGTGGGAAACCCCCCAATAGGATCTCCCCCCGGTCTCCGCCACCCTCTCGGGGACGACGTCCACCGTGCCGTCGGCATAAGTCACCGTGAGATCACCGCGCAAGCTGAGTGTTGCCTTCTCTGTCACAATGTCCAGGGTGACCGGCGCATTCACCGCGTTGGCAAGTGTTGCGTAAAAGACACTCCGCGCTCCGTTCACGTGCTCGGCAACGAACTCCGCGGTGTCTTCCACCTCGATCACGCCGCCCAGTGAGCGGGTGGACGCGTGGCCCTCCACCTTGGCAACATCACCCACCAACCACTGCAGCAGGTCTACCGTGTGGATGGCCTGGTTCATCATGAGGCCGCCGCCGCCCTCCGCCCACGTGCCACGCCATGGGCGGCTGCGGTAGTAGCTGCCGTCGCGGTGCCACATGACGGTTGCCGAAGCGCCGATCACCTGACCCAGCGTGCCGCCGTCGAGCAGTTCATGCATGGCTTGCGACGTTGCGTTGTACCGGTTCTGGAAGCAGACGGCGATTTTCGCCGTGCTCCGCTCCGCAACCTCGATCAGCCGCCGCCCTTCGGCCAGCGTATGGGCCAGTGGCTTCTCCACAATGACGTTCACACCACGCTCAAGGCAGTCAGCGGCAACTGAAGCATGAAGATGGTGGGGCGTACAGATATGTACGACGTCGGGGCGAACCTTTTGGAGCATGTCCAGGTAATCCGCGTACCCCGGTACGCCATGCGCAGCCGCCGTCGCTTCCAACCTCTCAGGATCGGTATCGCAGACCGCCACCAATTCGGCATTGTCCATGGTGGCCAGGGCCGAAAAGTGAATAGTCGAGATGTCGCCGCAACCAATAACTGCTGCTGTAGGCATACCTGCTCCTTTGAAGGTTAATGCTGGGGTTGTTGAACGCCGGCTGTCAGGCCAGCGTGACGCCATTCTTGGCAGCGAGGACCGCAAAGGCGCGGGCCGCGACACCGAAAGCAACCGGGCCCGAATACCCTCCGAGCTCGTGGGCGCTGGCCAGGTGCGGCTCAAGCGAGGCGAAGCCGGTGTAGCCATCAGCAGCAAGGGCGCTAATGGTTGCGTCCAATTCGCCGTCGCCCTCGCCGGAGGGAACCACTTCACCCGTGGTGGCGATTGCATCCTTGATCTGCAAGTACTCAAGGTAGGGACGCAGGATGGCATATCCCTCCGTGTAAGGCTTGACGCCTACCTGGACGAAGTTGGCGTTGTCCCAGGCGACCCGAAGCGCAGGTGAGTCGACCGTCTGCATGATGTCCAGGACGCGATCGGGAGTATCGCCATAGATGCCTTTCTCGTTTTCGTGGAGCAGGATGATACCTTGCCCTGCAGCTTCTGCCGCCAGTGCTGACATGCGCTCCATGACGGCGTCACGGATGCCCCCCTGGCTCTGGCCTTCTCCTCGATAGAAGGAGAAGATGCGGACGTATTTAGTCTCCAAGGTCTTGGCAACCGAAATAATCCGGCGAAGCCGGGTCACCTCATGCTCGACCGGAAGGCTGACGTCCACCTTGCCAATGGGGCTGGCAACAGCCGAAACCTTGAGGCCCTTCTCGTCCAAAATATCCTTGAGCCGCAGAGCAGCCTCAGGCTCAAGCTCTGAAACGTTGATCCCCCAGGCGCTGCGGACTTCGATGTGGCTCGCGCCGAGGGCCAACAGCACGGCGGCCTGGATGGCGGGATCGGGGTCTACTTCGTCGCCGAAACCGGACAGGCTCCACACGGCACTGGGTTGAGTCACGAAAGTCTCCTAGGTAGTCCTGCAGCGACACACAGTGGCGCGGTGACGCAGTTCACAGGCGGGTCTTATCCCCTCGAGTTTAGCCATCTTGGCACGCTCTTGACAACCGATTGCCATTTCCTGCCATGCTGTGGCATTCTGGTTCAACGGTGTGGCAGTAGTCACAGCCGGATGATTTTGTCGTTCAGAGAGGAACGCCCATGGCGACGCAACCCATGGCAACAGGCCGGCCTGCCACCATCCATGACATCGCGGCGCTGTGTGGCGTGGCAGCATCCACCGTTTCGAGGGCCCTTGCCAATCCGGAGCGCGTCAATATCCACACCCGCGAGCGCATCCAAGCGGCCGCCGTCGAGCTGAACTACACTCCGAACTCGCAAGCGAAAGCGCTGAGCTCCGGCCGGACAGGTGCCGTGGGCGTTCTGGTTCCGGACATCACCAACCCGTTCTACTTCGACCTCATCCGCGGCACGCAGCTGCAGCTCAAGGCCGCCGGTTACACACAGCTGCTCGTGGACACCGAGGAATCCGACGAAGTGGAGGCCAGCACGCTGGAGCAACTCCGAAAGAGTGCCGACGGCGTGATTGTGGCCGCATCCCGTCTCAACGACGAAGCACTTGCTGCTGCCGCTGCCCGGATGCCGATGGTCACCGTTAACCGCGACGTCGACGGCGTCCCGGCAGTCATCATCGACACCCCCTCAGCCATGCCCCAGGCATTGGACCACCTGATTTCACTGGGCCACACGTCTGTTGCCTACGTTTCCGGCCCTGCCGTTTCGCAGTCCAGCGCCCGGCGCTGGACCTCACTGTCAGAAGCCGCCGAGGAACGCGGAGTCGAGGTCCGCAGCATCGGACCCTTCGCCCCCAAGACTCAGTCCGGCGCAGCTGCTGCGGACGCCGCCGTTCACAGCGGGGTCACTGCGTGCATCGTCTTCAATGACCTCATCGCCATCGGCATGCTGCAGCGACTTCGCGAACGTGGTCTCCGGGTGCCGGAGGACATGAGCATCGTGGGCTGCGACGACATCTTTGGGGCAGACTTCTGCAATCCGCCCCTGACCACCATGAGCTCGCCCATTGAGCAGGCAGGACGCGTGGCAGTGTCCATGTTGCTCGCCCAACTGAATCCACTCGCTGGCGGCGGAAACCGCAGCCGATCCGTCATGCCCACGCACCTCACGGTCCGCGGCTCCACGGGACCGGCCCGCTCAAACTAGCCGTTCCCCGGAATCACGGCGCAATATGGTTGAGCGTCCATAACCATGCTGACTAGTGTTGGACCATGCGCGAACTCCAGGCCAAGATCATTGAAGAAATGGGCGTCCAGCCCCGGATCGATCCTGCGGAGGAGATCCGCAAGCGGGTCGCCTTCCTGAAGGACTACGTCAAGGCGACGGGGACTAAAGGCTTCGTCCTGGGCATCTCCGGCGGGCTCGATTCCACCCTGGCGGGGCGACTGGCCCAGCTGGCGGTTGAGGAGCTCGAAGCGGACGGCGTGGAGGCGAACTTCGTGGCCGTCCGACTCCCCTACGGCATCCAGCACGACGAAGACGACGCCCAGGCCGCCTTGGACTTCATCAAAGCCAAAACCGAGTGGACCTTCAACATCTCCCGGGCCGTCGACGGTTTCGAGGAAGAGTTCGAGAAGACCACCGGCGCGGAAATTTCCGACTTCCACAAGGGCAACACCAAGGCCCGCGCACGCATGATCGCGCAGTACGCCCTGGCAGGCGAACACAATTATCTGGTGGTCGGCACCGATCATGGCGCCGAGTCCGTCACCGGCTTCTTCACGAAGTTCGGCGACGGCGGCGCGGACATCCTTCCGCTGTTCGGCCTCAACAAGCGCCAGAACCGCGCAATCCTGGCGGAACTTGGAGCCCCCGCCCGCCTCTGGCAGAAGGTGCCCACGGCCGATCTCCTGGACGACAAGCCGGGCCGCACCGATGAAGACGAGCTGGGCATCACCTACGACCAGATCGACGACTACCTCGAAGGCCGCGACGTTGCCGAAGGCGCCGCGGAGCTCATCGAGCAGAAGTACCTCCGCACACGCCACAAGCGCACCGTCCCGGTCACCATCTTCGACACCTGGTGGAAATAGTTACGTCCCTTTAGACCAACCACGCCGACCAACCACGACTGACCAACAACGACGGCGGGTGCCGGCTTCCCATGGAAGTCCGCACCCGCCGTCGTGCTTTAACCGGCCCTCTCTCACATCCCGCGGGCTTCCCGCCGTCGCCCTCTCACATCCCGCGGCCTTCCCGCCGCCGCTCTCTCACATCCCGATTCCAAGGTCTTGACGATGCGATACTTACCGATATATCGTTAAGTATCGCCGATACTTCTTCGGTGAACCACATAATCGAAAGGACGATGCTGCTATGAAAGGCACCAACGAACACGACAACACTTTCCCCGAGCACGGCCACGGACACCCCGAACACGGACACGGCCGAGGCCGGTTCAACCGAGGCAAGGGCCGGCGCGGCCCGGGCGGACACGGCGGAGGCGGATTTGGCCCGGGCTTCGGTCCTGGCGGCTTTGGCCCGGGTTTCGGGCCGAGGGGCTTCGGTCCCGGCGGATCACGCCGAGCCAATCGCGGCGACGTCCGCGCAGCGATTCTCTCGCTTTTGGCTGAGGCTCCGTCCAACGGTTACGGCCTGATCAAAACGATCGCGGAGAAGACGTCGGGGGCATGGCGTCCCAGCCCCGGCTCCGTCTACCCGACGCTGCAGCAACTGGTAGACGAAGAACTGATCGTCGCCGTCGGCGAGGGTCGGCGTACCGAGTTCACGCTCACTGACGACGGCAAGGCCTACGTCGCCCAGCATGAAGAAGAACTCGCCAATGCCTGGAACACCGAGGCCGATGGAACTGGCGCAGCATTCCACCAAAGCGTCGGCAAGCTCATGGGCGTCATCCACCAATTCCGCGGAGCCGCTACAGACGAACAGCGTCAAGCGGCAATCGAAAAGCTGGACGAAACCCGCCGGGCTCTCTACCTGATCCTGGCTGACTAAGTGCTGGCCAGCATCCCCTTGACCTTGACGTAACGTCAACCTCTACCGTCGAAGGACAAGCACAGGACGGAGGACGTATGGACTGGTCAATTCAGGAAATTGCCAAGATTGCAGGGACCACCAGCCGCACGCTGCGTCACTACGACGACATTGGGCTGCTCAAACCAAGCCGGACCGGCCATAACGGCTATCGCTACTATGACGGTCCGGCCCTGGTTCAGCTCCAGCGAATCATCCTGCTCCGGGAACTCGGACTTGGACTACCGGCCATTGCCGAGGTTCTTGACCGCGAGACGGATACCGTCAAAGCGCTGACAAGCCATCTGGAATGGCTTGCCCGGGAGCAGGACAGGCTGACCCGGCAAATCGCCTCTGTTCGGCAGACCATTGACACGATGAAAGGGGATGGAAAGTACATGGCACAGAACATGTTTGATGGCTTCGACCACACTCAGTACAAGGATGAGGTGGAGGAACGCTGGGGCAAAGACGCTTACGCTGCCAGTGATTCCTGGTGGCGCGGAATGAGCGCCGAGGAAAAGCAGCAATGGAAAAACCACGTGCAAAAGCTGGGCGCAGACTGGATCTCTGCCGCAGAATCCGGGGTTTCACCGGACAGCGACATGGCGCAAGACCTGGCGCGGCGCCACGTCGAGTGGCTTCGCGGCATCCCGGGAACTCCCTCCGCCGCTCCCGGCGGAGACGTCAAGGGCTACGTCACGGGCCTCGGGGAAATGTACGTAGCTGACCCTCGATTTGCCGCCAACTATGGCGGAGAAAGAGGCGCTACGTTCGTCAGGGATGCCCTTAGGGTTTACGCGGAAAAGAACCTGTAGACAGTCAGGATGCGCTGATCCGGGTTAGGCAATAGTCTGGCCGAATGGGTACAAGCACCGTAAAGTCCGGCGAACAGGTTGATAGACAGAAACGCATTCTCGACGCAGCCCTGGAACTGCTGTCCCGCCACGGCATTTCGGGTATCAACATGCGCGCCGTGTCGCGTGAAGCCGGCGTCGCCCTTGGGCTTGTGAACTACTACTACGAAGACAAGTCGAGTCTGATCCGCGCAGTTCTTCACCAGATTGAAGCGCACGACCTCCTGCTGGTGGAGCCCAAAGCTACGTCAACCCCTGACGAGCAACTCCGGGAGTCGCTTCGGCGCGTTGCGGACCCCGGGCTTCTGACCACCCCGTACCTGTCCCTCCGCCTCCACTTGTGGGCCCTCGCCCAGGCGGATGAGGAATTTGCACGAATCAATGCCGCGGCCTTTGAGAGATACCTCCAAGGGCTCGCGGCCTTGATCGGCAATGCAATTCCGGGCCTCTCCCCGGATGAATGCAGGGAACGGGCGGCCGACATCGTAGTCGTGCAGAACGGCATGTGGCTCACCACGCTATTGGGCATCGACAAGGCGGCCATCGAGCGCGGCATTGCCCGCACGGAGCAGATCGCCTTCGCCTCTTCGGCGTAGCTACCGGGTCCAGCGAGACCTTTGCTATGTGCTCAGAAGGTGTTGGAGAAGGTGGTTGTGGGCAATCCCGTTCCCATGAATTGGTAGTCGAGGGTGGTCTGGGAGGCCGGGTCTTTTCGGGAGATGCCTTGCGTGAATTGCAGGTTTCCGGGGTCCACGGCTGTGCTCGTGCAGCGGACTTCTTTTGTGGCGTCGTTATGTGCTGTGCAGGACCATCCCGCAGGTTGGATGAGTGTTCCCGGGATCAGGCTTGCCCCGTCGGAAACGGAAAAGATCACTTCAGCGGCTTCGGTGGCAGTTTGACCGGCAATGGTGAAGGTGATTGTCGCCTGGACATCGGCCGCGCCTGAGCCCGCCCCCGTGGTGACGGTGGCCGTGACCTCTGGTGCTATGGGCCTGGTCGGGCTCGGTGTCGGGGTCGGGGCGGGGGTTGGGCTCTGAGTCGGGGCTGGTGTCGGTGTGGGGGCTGGCGTCGGGGTGGTGCTCGGCGTCAGGGGTGTTGGGTCCTTCGTGGTGCCCGCCCCGGGTAGAGACGGCAGGACTTCGAAGGGCTTGGGCACTTCGAAGGGCTTGGGCGGAGCGGCCGTGGGCGGGGCAGGCCAAGCAACCGGACGGCGCGGCGGCGCGGGGAAGCCGGAGGGGCTGCGCTGGACGCCGTTCAGGGCGGGCAGTTCTTCAGGATTTTCGGGAGGGGTTTCCGGCCCGTTGCCCGAAATACTCGAGGGTTGATTCGTCGGTGCGGCCGGGGCCGGATAGGTGCCGGTGAGGGGGGATTTTGTGTTCTGGTTCTCCTGGCTGGAAGTGGATGCCGGCACCTCTCCAGCCTGCGGTGTGCCGGGGTTGTTGGTTCCGGTTCCTGCCAAAGCTATGGTGGCGCCCACAATAATGACCGCCCCGGTCAACCCCGCTGCCCCAACTTTCATCATGGCAGCGATGGACTTCGGAGCAGCCTCGCCGCCGGCACCGGCCACCACCCCGGCACCCGCGGTCCCGGCAGTACCCGTGAGTCCAGCGGCACCCGTGATCCCGGGGGCGGCCGAGGTCAGGGCCACTCCCGCAATCAAGGGGAAGATGATGGCCCTCATGGCGGACTGCACGTCATTGAGATCCAGGAGCAGGGCAGTGCATCTCGAACAGGATTCCAGATGGCTCTGGACTTTCTGGTGCGCCCGCCGACTCAGACCGTTCCGCGAGTAGGCCCCCAACTGGTCCGGATACCCTTCACATTCCTTGGAGGTTGAGTCTTTGATGTGGCCCTGCAAATAGGCTTGCCGCAGGCCTTCACGGGCCCGGATGGCCAGCGACGAGACCCCGTTCGGGGTGATCCCTAATACTTCCGATGCCGCGGCGGGTTTCATTCCCTCTATATCCACGTACCACAGGACTTCCTGCCAGCGCTCGGGCAGGGATTTGAACGCGGCCGCCACCGTGCTGGACTCAAACCCGACCACGGCCGGGTCCTCAGGATCCTCAACCCGGTCCAGCACAAAACTGTCCGAAACCGGCAGGCTACGGGCCGCCATCCGGTTCTGGGCCTGCGCGATCCGCCGCACCGCTGTCAGCAAATACGCCCTAAAGAAAGTGTCAGGACCCTTGCCACGCATCAGGGCCTGATGAATCGAAACAAACGCCTCCGAAACAATGTCCTCAATATCGGCCCTGTTATCCACCTGCCCCGCCGCGACATACCGCGCCATATCCCGATGGCGGTCAAAAAGACTCGCGAAAGCCCCCTGATCCCCCGACCGAACCCTCAGGACAAGATCAGCATCACTCAGAGTCTCCATCGCCGTTGCCACAGACGTTCCTATCTTCGGGTTACAAGTCGTTCGGCCCACAGCAGCTGTGGTGGACGGTGTTCAAAAACGCATCTTCCGCCAGGTGCTCGAACCAAAGGCCGTCGCAGCGGCAGCAACCTGTTCACGCGACAAATCGATGCAATGCTGCACTTCTTAAGTGTGGCCAGGGGGCAGTTCGTGTCGCGGAAACGGAAAAAATCTTCGGGAAGGCCGGTTCACCTTCCCGGCAACGCCCGCAAACACCTAGGGGTCGTTGGGGAAGAGCAGGATTTCCAGCTCGTGCATGTCCACGAGCCGACGCTCATTTAGTTGGTCTTCGCGGATCCAGAACAGTCCCGCCTTCGGCATGGTCTGCGTGACGGTACCGCGATGTACAAGGACTCCCTGCGACCAAGCTTCAATGGTGTCCCCTTGCGCCAAATCCACGCATCGGACGATGAGAATCTGTTGGTTGGCCGTCACGGTGTGGTCCTTTCCCGGCGTTGGACCTGAGCTGAATCGCGAGGGCGGGTGACCAGGATGGCAGCCGTTGCCGCACCGATGAGGCCAAG
Organism: Paenarthrobacter sp. TA1.8; assembly: GCF_048595705.1. NCBI lineage: Bacteria > Bacillati > Actinomycetota > Actinomycetes > Micrococcales > Micrococcaceae > Paenarthrobacter > Paenarthrobacter sp. TA1.8. The sequence goes on along the minus strand of NZ_CP184287.1, from coordinate 574,041 downwards.
AACCCACCAGGGGAAACCTGGGTCTGAAGCTTGACTAGGCATTGTTTGCGGGCTCTCGGCACTGGGGGCTTCTGTGCGTTCGCCGCGGACGAGCAAGCGATGACTGTTAACGCCGGTGGGTGTACAGGTGATGAGAGTTACATAGTCCTTGCCGGGCACCTTTCGGAGTGCGTCCGTTTGATCCGGCAAGACCGTTTGGATGGAGTCCACTTTGTAGTAGATGGTCTGATCCAGGACGCTGATGCTGAAGGTTTCTCCTTTAGCGACTTTGTGGAGGTTCTCAAAAAGGGTTGCACTGACGAAGCCGGAGTGCGCGCTAAGGACACTATGCGTCCCGTCTCCCCCAACTGGCAGAGCCGAACCGAACAGGTGACCGGCGCCCTTGGACAGCGAGTCTTCGTCGGTGCCATGAAAGATCGGCAGGTCGGAATGGATGGAGGGGATGCTGATGCGGCCCATCATTCCACCGGGCCCCACATCCAGCAGATTCTGGTACGCGTCTGATCCTGCCCCAATGGTGGTCTGTTTGCCCTCGTCATTGAGGGAGTAGGGGTCTCTGAGGGGTCCGGACGGAAGGTCTTGGTTGAACTTCTTTGCCGCGTCAAGGATGGACTTTTTGGCAGAAGGGTTCAAGTTCCCCACAGTGTCAACATAGCCACTGATTTCGGTGGCGTGGACCCGGTCGGAAAACCAGGCAGCCGCTGTTGGGTAGAGCAAAATTCCCACACCCAAGATGGCGATCAGCACTATGAGGATGCGTTGTTTGCTCCACGATCCGATGACTCGGCCGAGGTCGGGTCGGGAGGGGGCTTGGATATGAGTCATCAGGGTCCTGTGGCGGATAGGTGTGTAGTGCTGAAACTTCAAAGTGGGGAAGATCGCCGAAACGATCTTCCCCACTTTGGCTAGATGGGAGTCACTGTTGCGGCTCCCGAGGTGTTAGCTGTTGGTGGTCTTGCGATTCCGTACGAACAGCAGGCCTGCACCGACGACCAGGAGCGCTCCGGCTGCGTAGAGCAGACCGGTTCCGACGCCACCGGTGAGGGGCAGTTCGAAGCCGCCGTTGGACGGGATGTTCTTGACGCTCAGGTCAATGCCAACCGTGGTGGATGCTGAGTTGATCAGGAAGGAGATCGGCTCGGCGAGCAGTTCGTATCCGGCCGGGGCGGTGGTCTCCACCAGGTAGTAGGTGCGGTAGTCAGCCGAGCCCGGTGCAACAGCTGCGCCATCTGCCCAGTCCGAGTAACGCAGACCGGAGATGGTCAGGGTGCCATCGGCTGCGACGGCGAAGACGCTTTGACCGTTCAGGACGATCGGGTTGGTGCCGGCCAGGGCGTCAGCTTCGTTGGCGTAGACGGAGAAGGCAGCGCCGGCAAGGGCTGTGCCGTTCTCGTTGACCTTCTGCAGGGTCATTTCGCCCCACTTGGTCACGACCGGAGGCGTCACGATCGGTCCTCCGGGCTGGCCCGGGGTTACGTCGAAGCTGGGCAGGTTCGGGTAAACCAGGGCTTCGTTTTCGATTTCACCGATGGTGTTGACCGTGGTGTTCACCACGACCTGAACGCTGGTGTCCACGTGTGCGGCCAGTACTGCCAGGCCTGCGGGGGTGAAGACTATGGAGACCGTGTTGGTTGCGGCGTCGAAGACGACGTTGTAGTCGGTACCTTCGGTGATGACGGTGCCATCGACCAGGGTGGCGGTGGCGCCGACGTAGCTCAGCTTGGGATCGAGGACGTCCACGATCTTGTAACCATCGATGACGGCTTCGTTGGGGATGTCACCGGTGATGGTGAAGTCGATCTGGTCGCCCAGCTTCACGTCGGGGGCATCCGTGACGGTCTTTTCTGCACCGGCAATGGAGTTCTTCGGGTAGACGTGAACATCGTAGATCCAGTTGTCCTGGTTATCCGGGTCGGTCAAGGGAACCGAGACCAGGAACGGAGCTGCAGGAGTCACACCGGCGGGGTAGTTGGTCTCGGTGACCAAGTACAGGCCGACAGGGAGGTTGGCGAACGCTGCGGTGCCGTCAGCAGCGGTGGTCTGGGCCTGCCCTGCACCCAGGGTGTATCCGGCGCCGGTAATGGAGCCTTCAGGATCGGCGGGGGCGAAGACGCTGCTCAGGTTATGGGCCGCGTCCCAACCGGCGTTGGTCGACAGGTCAATGGTGTTGACCTGCTGAATCGTGAACTCAATGCCACCCAACGGCGTCAACCCGGAGGTGTCTACCGCAGTGCCGTTGTTGGGAAGGCCTGTGGGAGTGGTAGGGCGTTCGAACTTGTGGACTGTGATGGAACCGGTCTGGTCGCCGTCAACCAAGGGCGCCGCCGAGGCCGGTGCGACGGAGAACGACATGGCCAGCACCGCCCCGGCTATAGTTGCGGCGGCGGTTTTCCACAGCCGCAAGGAGCTTGGATTACTCACTTTGTATCTTCTTTCTATTGATGGTTCGGATGCTCGGAGTGAACATTCTGGGTTCCGGGCTTGCGGCGGTGGCGGCAAGCCCGGAAGGTCTAGGTACTGGTGATGTTTCGGCGGCGGACATTGACGAGTCCCAGGCCGAGGGCTGTCAGGACGAGAATCGATCCGGCTGCGGTGAAAGGCCACCAGCCGATGCCGCCGGACTCTGGCATTTCCAGTGCGGGCACATCGCGCACCGTGATGAGGAAGATCCCATCACCGTCGCTGTCGCTGCTGGTCACAACGCCCGTACCGCTGCCCTGTCCAACTGTCACGGCGCCGCTAGCTGCAACGGTGAATTGCACAGGCTCGGCCAACAGGTTGAAACCCTCGGGTGCGGTGGTCTCTTCGAGCCAGTAGATACCCGGTTTGATTCCCTCAAGTTGGAACAAACCTGTTTCGCCTGCCACCGCAACCGCGGTTGGGCTTATCAGGGCAGCTCCGGGGACGCCGTTGTTGTTGGTGTAGATCGTCCAGGAAGAGCCGGCCATTCTGACCCATTCCTCGTTGGAAGATTCGCCGACCTTTTCGATGAGTACTTTGGCGGGTGTCTGATGTGTGGTGGTGCAGTCAGGGCCGGGACCGGAGGAACCGGATTCGGCGCAGGTTTGGGGAGGTGTGCTGCCGCTGCCGGTCACCGTGTTGATCAATGTGGCGTTCCAGGCGCTGGTTTTGACCGTGACGCTGTAGCGCAGTGTCGCTATTTGACCGGCGGGAAGAGTGAAAGCGGCCGTAGTGAGTGTTGTTGAAGGGGCCACCGGGTTTGCCACGGGAATGGGAGTGCCCGTCCCAATGGTGAGGGTTGCTGAGCCCGGGACGAACGTCGCGTTGTCCAGGACATCGGCAAGGTTGTCTTTCAGGATCACCCCTGTGATGATGCCGCTGAGGCTGGTCGCGGTCACTGCGTAGTTGATGGTCTGGCCAGGCATGACTGATCCGTTCGCCGGAACAGTACCGTTGACCGTCGCCGTCTTCTTGATCTTCCATGCCGGGGGTGCCTTAATTTCTGCATCGTCAGTTGCTGTGACCGGCGGCCCTATGGCCGGATTGCCGGTGACCTTGGCGGTGTTTGTCAGCACGCCGGTGATCACGTCGTTCTGGGTAACAACGTAGGTGGCTGTAGCAGTCACCGTTTGCCCGGCCAGCAACACACCAGGCAGCCCCGGCCAGGTGTAAGTCAGGGCTGACATGGCGCCTGTGCCGGAGAACTGTGTTTCGCTGATCACGACGCCCGTCAGGGTGACGTTGCCGGTGTTCTGGGCGACGAAGGTGTAGGTGGCGGTTTGGCCGGCCACGAGTGTGGTCCTGTCCACAGTCTTGACCAACGTGATGGCCGGAACACCTGCAGGGGCGATGGTGACGATGTAGTCCTCCACCTCGCCTGAATTCGAAGGTCCAACGGGCAACTGGACCTGGGCGGTGTTGTAACCGATCCGGAAGCGCGCATAGGTGGTCCCGGCAGTCATACCGGCAGGGATAGCAGTCCAGTTGAGCGTGGCCGATGTGGTTCCGGCCGCAAAGCTGGCACACGCCCGCTCCGCCGTGTTGTTAAAGAGCCCGTCCTTGTTGACGTCGATCCACCCGCACGTCATTCCGGCTTTGCTGGCACCACTGATGGCGACGGTTCTGGAGTAGCTGGTCACCCCCGCCGTCATAGGCGTCATAACGACACCATCGTCCATCTGGTCCAGCGCTGCAGTAACGCTGGCATTGGGCGACACCGTGCCGTTGGCAACGTTGGCGTTATCCTCGGTGAGGTTGGCACCCAGCGTAACGTCGGATGTCACAGCCCTGGCGGCGCTGCCTTGATCGTAGGACGACGGGGCATCCCCGAAGTCCTGGGGAACCGTGGCCGCCATGAGGAAGTTGTCCTGGTTGTGCTTATTAGCATTCGTGACGACGTTATTCGTGTAGCCGGGTATCGAGCTGTTGGTTGGAACGTGAACGCTGCTGATATCGAAGGTCAGGGTGGTAACGACGCCGTTTACTCTCACTGAACCACACGCAGCTGTTGCCTGGGCATTGAGCGGAGTGGGATCGCCGCTTTGAGCTGTGGTGCTGCATGAATAACCGGTATTGTGATTCACTGCCGTGATGGAGTTACCGCTGACGGCGAGATTGCCTCCGGAGAGCTTGCTCATGGTCAACCCCGTGGTGGCGAGGTTTAAGACGACGTGGTATTGCGACTGCTGATCTGCATCGCCGTCGTTGTCGCTGTCAAAAACCACGTACCCGCCCATACCTGCCAGATTCAGCACCGGGTTTCTGACAGGTTGGCTAAAGGCAACTGTGATAGTTCCCAGGCCCGAACACGACCCACTGGCCGGGCAGTTATTCACGGCGTCCGTCCAGAACTCGACGGCGGGAGAGGCAGCGGGGACGCCCTGCGAATAGTCAGAGGCAACGTACCCACGGCTATCCAGCGTCGTCCTGCCCGCCAGGTAGGTCAGACCGGACTGGTCATAGGTGGTGGTCAGGCCGGATCCCGGCATCGTCAGCACGGCGGCTCCGCCGGTAACGTTCGCCGGGGCTGTGGCCACTTCGTAGGCCTGCGCCGGTGCGCCTGACGACAGCCCGCCAAGGACCACCATCAACGCGGCAGCAATGGCCGTCGCTCTCCCACGGGGAAACTTCAATGGAGGTCCTTCCAAGAACTCTTACTCAACCGCTCCGCTGGGGAGCCGAACATTTACAGGGCATAGCCACACCCTCAGCAGGGCGAAGCTTCACTAAGGGAGTAGCGGCAGGGAACTGAATGTGTTGCAAGTTCCAGGAAGTTTTTTGATAGACACCTATCAGCCGCGAACTGTAATGAGGGCATCTTGCTGGTCGTGGAACTCCCGAAAGGCCGAACGTCCGGTCACCCGCATGCTGCTCAGGAGTTCGCATCCGTGCAATTGATCCCGCGTCGTCACCGAATAGGAGAAGCTTCGATATGCGGTCTCGAACCTTCCGAGATGGCCGATTGGCTGGACGTCCCTCCGGGATAACGGCTGGAAATGAAGTACTTCCAAAGCCTCATTGGTCAGCGATCCGGGGACTAGGTGGACGTCATTGAGGCGCCGACCCGTTTCGTTGACGATCCAGGCTGTGAAAACTACCGTCTCCCCCGTCCTGACCAACCGTCTGTCTGCTGCATACATCAGCACCAAGCCCGACCCATGAGGCCGCCGTTTGAGATGGCCCCATGTGGATTTGAGCTGCCGAATACCCTCTACTACCCATTCACTTCGCACACCCGTTAAGTGCTGCACGGGCGCCGATCGTGTCGCCACTTGGTCCTTAACGGATCCAAGAAAATACTCCGCCATTCCGCCTACCACCACTGGCGGCCAATTCGTCAATGTCGCGACACAAATCCAGTACCCGCGGTACTTACTTGACATGAACGACCAAACAGAGATTCGTAGCGGCGACCTCGTTATTACATCCTGTGGACTCCAACTTCGTTGGCAGCAAAGCAGCCTTCAGGCGGGATGGAAGCTTCCCGGTGATTGGCTGGTACCTGAGGTCGCGGAGACCACCAGGGCGAGAGTCCGGGGGGACGAACTTCAGAACGTGGCGAGACGGCTGGGCGCCTCCCGCGCCTACCACGGGGTGGGCGTCCGCGAGACCATGATGGACCTTCGCGCCTTTTACACCGTTGCCGATTTGTCCCCGGATGACTCTTCCATGCTTGCCTTAGTAGAGGGATGGACCGCGGAGATAGAGCGGCTGGAACCTCTCTCCTGCACTGATGTCCGCACAGGGCTGGCTACGTTCGCGCACTTTGAACGACTCATCTACGACGTGGCGGTCAGCGGATCCCGGGCACAACAAGCCCAGACCATTGCGTCCCTCCATCTCGACTGGTCCGATCAAGGCCATCGTCTTGGCTGGGATCTGCTTGCGGACGTAGGGAACATCTGCAGCGAGGAACTTGCCACGATCAACGTCTCGGCTGCCTACCACCGCGGGAGTATCCACGCCATCATGGAGCGCACCACTCAAAGTTACGAAGCCCTTTTCCGCTGCCGCGAACGCCTCGATGCACTCACCAGGTGGCCTTCTCCAGCTACGACAGTCGACTTCGAACCCGTCCCGACCACCCGGGCTGATTTCACGAAAACAACAGCTGCGCTCCGAACCCGACGAGCTGCCTAATGTCCGTAGCTGACCTGGCCTTCTTCAGAAGCGTCGTCACGGCTGACCCCGAACGCATGCTGGAAAGACACTTCACTACATGGTGCGCGCGGTTCAAAATAGCGCTTGGCGACTCGGGATTCACCACCGAAACAGGCCGCGTCGTCTACCCCGCTCATGGAGTAACCGAGGCCGATGGAACCGTGTGGCTGTCTACCCTGGCATCCTTTGACAGATCCGGGATCCGCGGGCAAGTAGAACATAATCCGCATTTCCGGCGCATGCTCCTCGATGTAGCCAAATCGCCCGACAGGGCCCCCGACGGGATAGCGCTGCTGATCGGCAGGACGCCGTATCAGGTGATTTTCCAGAACACAAAGGAAGCCGGCGGCGACCACATCGTCAATGTCGCTTTCATCAATCGGGCACCGCTTAATATCAACCCTCTTTGAACATCTGTTCATAATTTTCCTTGAACAGATGTTCAAGATGCACTAGCCTGCTTCGTATGACCCAAGCCACATTTTCCGATTCCGCCTCCACACTTTTCATCAACGGTGCGTGGGAGCCGGCTGCTTCCGGCGCGGTGCGCGAAATCCGTAACCCTGCCGACGGCGAGCTGGTCGCCACGGTGTCCGAAGCCGGCCGCGAAGACGCCGAGCGCGCCATTTCCGCAGCTCGCGCCGCCTTCGACTCCGGCGTCTGGTCTTCAGTCCCGGCCCCCGAGCGCGGCGCGTTCCTGCTCAAAGTCGCAGCGGAACTGCGCGAACGCCGGGAGAAGTTCGCCCGCGCCGAATCCTTGGACACCGGCAAGCGCATCATTGAAAGCCGCATCGACATCGACGACATCGCCGCCTGCTTCGAATACTTCGGGCGTCTCGCCGGGCAGTCTGCCGGCCGGGTGGTCGACGCCGGGGACCCCGCCGTCGTGAGCAAAATAGTCTACGAGCCGGTAGGCGTCTGCGGCTTGATCACGCCATGGAACTACCCGCTGCTGCAGGCGGCGTGGAAGATCGCGCCCGCCCTGGCCGCTGGCTGCACCTTCGTCCTCAAGCCCGCCGAGCTGACCCCGTCCACGGCGATCCTTGCCATGCAGTTGCTGAAGGACCTTGGCCTGCCGGACGGCGTCGCCAACCTCGTGACGGGCCCGGGAGCCCAGGCTGGCGCACCCCTTTCGGAGCACCCGGACATTGATCTGGTCTCCTTCACCGGCGGATTGGAAACCGGCAAGCGCATTGCCGCAGCCGCAGCCGGCACCGTGAAAAAGGTGGCGTTGGAGCTTGGCGGCAAGAACCCCAACGTCGTGTTCGCTGACGCTGACTTCGACGCCGCCGTCGACAATGCGCTGAACGGTGCCTTTGTGCATTCAGGACAGGTCTGCTCCGCCGGGGCGCGGCTGGTGGTGGAGGAATCCATCGCCGAACGCTTCGTTGACGAACTGGTCCGTAAGGCACAGGACATTCGCCTCGGAGGCCCCTTCGATGAGTCTGCCGAAACCGGACCACTGATCTCCGCGGCCCACCGGGAGAAGGTGGACGCCTACGTCCAGCGTGGCGTGGCCGAAGGCGCACGGCTGCGGTGCGGCGGCGCGGCACCTGAAGGCGAGAAGTTCGACGCCGGCTTCTACTACCAGCCGACCCTCCTGGACCGCGTCCAAAGGGGAATGTCGGTAGTCATCGACGAAGCCTTTGGCCCGGTAGTAACAGTGGAAACCTTCCGCACTGAGGACGAAGCCGTAGCCACCGCCAACGACACCATCTACGGACTGGCCGGTGCCGTCTGGACCCAGGATGCCGGCAAGGCCCAGCGGGTAGCGGGCCGTTTGCGGCACGGCACGGTCTGGATCAACGACTACCACCCCTACCTTCCCCAGGCCGAGTGGGGCGGCTTCGGCCAGTCCGGCGTCGGCCGCGAGCTCGGGCCCACCGGACTGGGTGAATACCAGGAAGCCAAGCACATCTACCAAAACACCAGCCCCCAGGTGACCGGCTGGTTCGCAGACCACGGCAAGGAGAAATAGATGCACGTTGACAACATTGAGGACCTCAGCGAGCGCGGGTTCGATTACGTCATCATCGGCGGAGGATCTGCAGGAGCCGCCGTCGCCGCCCGGCTGAGCGAGGACCCTGCCGTCACCGTTGCCTTGGTGGAAGCCGGACCTGATGACCGGAACCTGCCGGAGATCCTGCAGCTGGACCGCTGGATGGAGCTGCTGGAATCCGGCTACGACTGGGACTACCCGGTGGAACCGCAGGAAAACGGCAACTCCTTCATGCGTCACGCCCGCGCCAAGGTGATGGGTGGCTGCTCCAGCCACAACTCCTGCATCGCCTTTTGGGCTCCCCGCGAGGACCTGGATGAGTGGGAGTCAAAGTACGGCGCCACCGGCTGGAACGCTGCTGCCGCATGGCCTTTATACAAGCGTCTGGAAACCAATGAGGACGCCGGCCCGGATGCTCCCCATCATGGCGATTCCGGTCCTGTGCACTTGATGAACGTTCCCCCGAACGATCCCGCCGGAGTCGCGCTCCTTGATGCCTGCGAGCAGACCGGCATCCCAAAGGCAAAGTTCAATGACGGCACCACCGTGATCAACGGCGCTAATTTCTTCCAAATCAACCGCCGCTCGGACGGCACGCGTTCCTCTAGTTCTGTCTCCTATATCCACCCCATCGTCGATCGCGAAAACTTCACGCTGCTGACCGGCCTGCGGGCACGCCAACTGGTGTTCGACGCTGACAAGCGCTGCACCGGCGTCGACGTTGTGGACTCGGCCTTCGGCCGGACGCACAGGCTCGCGGCGCGTCGCGAGGTCATCCTGTCTACTGGCGCCATCGACTCCCCCAAGCTCCTCATGCTTTCCGGCATAGGCCCGGCTGCGCATCTGGCGGCGCATGGCATCGAGGTACTGGTGGATTCCCCCGGCGTCGGCGAACACCTCCAGGACCACCCGGAAGGCGTGGTGCAGTTCGAGGCCAAGCAGCCCATGGTGCAGACCTCCACCCAGTGGTGGGAGATCGGCATCTTCACCCCCACCGAGCCGGGCCTCGACCGCCCGGACCTGATGATGCACTATGGCTCCGTGCCCTTCGACATGAACACCCTGCGGTACGGCTACCCCACTACGGAGAACGGCTTCAGCCTCACCCCGAACGTCACGCATGCCCGTTCCCGCGGGACGGTCCGGCTGCGTAGCCGGGACTTCCGCGACAAGCCCATGGTGGACCCCCGGTACTTCACCGATCCTGAAGGGCACGATATGCGCGTCATGGTGGCCGGCATCCGGAAAGCCCGGGAAATCGCCGCGCAGCCAGCCATGGCTGAATGGACCGGCCGGGAACTCTCTCCTGGAATTGAGGCACAGAGCGACGAGGAACTGCAGGATTACATCCGCAAAACGCACAACACCGTCTACCACCCGGTCGGCACAGTCCGTATGGGACCAGTGGATGACGACATGTCACCCCTGGATCCCGAGCTGCGGGTCAAGGGCGTCACCGGGCTGCGCGTGGCCGATGCCTCCGTCATGCCGGAACACGTCACCGTGAACCCCAACATCACAGTGATGATGATTGGCGAACGTTGCGCCGACCTCATTAAGTCTGACCTCGTCCGAGCCAACCGGACGGAGGAAACCACGACGGCGGAAGCCGACTTCAGCTTGTCCCTCGCCTGAACAGGCACCCTGCTTTTAGACCCACGCAACAAACAATGGGGGAACAGCCCGAGGCACATCGTGGTGCCCGGCCTTTGATTTCGACTGCGTCCAACGGCGGCCGCAGGTAATCACCATTCGTGCATGTCTGAATTAGGAGTTCGAATGTTAGAACCCAGCAAAATAGGACCCTGCAAGAGCGATGCAAGCGGCATGGACGAGTTTGGCTATGCCCAAACCCTTGATCGCAGCATCGGTAAGTTTGCCAGCTTCGCGGCCGGCGTCAGTTACATCTCCATTCTCACCGGCGTTTTTCAATTGTTTTACTTTGGATTTTCGACGGCGGGACCCGCCTACGCCTGGTCGTGGCCCATCGTCTTCGTCGGCCAGCTCATGGTCGCCCTATGCTTTGCGGAACTGGCCGGACGCTACCCCGTGGCCGGATCGGTGTACAACTGGGCAAAAAGGCTCTCGACAGGAACATGGGCCTGGTTGGCGGGCTGGTTGCTGCTGCTGTCCTCGATCATGGCCCTGGGGTCTGTGGCCTTGGCCCTCCAAATCACCTTGCCGCAGATCTGGAGCGGTTTCCAACTGGTAGGCGACGGAACAGGTCCTTACGACTTCGCCGTCAACGGGGTCATCCTGGCCAGTATCATGATCGGCATTTCCACGCTCATCAACGCGTTCGGCGTGAAACTCATGACCATGATCAACAGCGTGGGCGTGTTCGTGGAACTCGTTGCGGCCGTCCTGCTCATTGCCGCACTCATCTGGCATTCCGTCCGCGGACCGGAAGTCCTCCTGGACACGGCTGGATTCGGTGAAGAGCATCCCCTGGGCTTCTTCGGAGTGTTCCTCATCGCCGCTATGGCTTCCGGCTACGTCATGTACGGATTCGACACCGCAAGTTCCTTGGGCGAAGAGACCAAGGACCCCAAGCGCACGGCTCCCAGGGCGATCCTGCGCGCCGTCACGGCATCCTTCCTCCTGGGTGGTTTGCTCCTTCTGGGCGGAATCCTGGCCGCCCCCGATCTTTCCGACCCCAAGCTCGGGGCCGCCGATGGCGGGCTGCAGTACATTGTGTTGTCGGTGCTGGGTGGCCCGTTCGGCAAGGCGTTCCTGGCGTGCATCGTCGTAGCTGTAGTGGTTTGTACTCTGGCCGTCCATGCAGCGGCTATCCGGATGATGTTTGCCATGGCCAGGGACAACAACCTTCCCTTCAGCCGTCAGCTCAGCAAAGTGCACCCCACCCGTAAAACCCCCACAGTGGCTGCCATCGTTATTGGCGTGGTGGCAGTGATTCCGCTGATCGTCAACATCTCGCAGCCAGCCATCTTCACCATTCTGTCCAGCATCAGCATCGTCCTGATCTACTTGTCCTACCTGCTGGTGACAGTGCCCTTGCTGCGGCGCCGGTTCTTGAAGAAGTGGCCCTTGCAGGACGACGGATCAGAACCGGGATTCAGCCTCGGCAAATGGGGGCTCCCGGTGAACATCCTGGCCGTGCTGTGGGGCGGCGCGATGACGTTGAACCTCGTGTGGCCGCGGCCGGAGATCTACAACTCAGTACCGCCCTTCGAGTGGTACCTGCAATGGGGTGGCGTCATCTTTGTCGCAGCGGTCATCATCGGCGGAACGCTCCTCTACCGCCTCCGTATCAGGCATCGGACAGGAGTCCTGGCCGAGCACGCAGCCCTGGTCACGCCTGAGGAGTCCCCCCAAGTGGTAGCTCAAAGCTCCTAGCCACGGGGCTATCTCTCACTTCCAACGAGCATCCCTTCGCCTACGTTCAACCGGCGAAGGGATGCTCAGACGAACGCCGACTTCCCCGTCACCGCGCGGGCCACGATCATGGAGTTGATCTCGTAGCTGCCTTCGTACGTGTACAGAATCTCTGCGTCGCCGAAGAGCTTGGCCATCTCGTAATCAGTGGTGATCCCGTTCCCGCCCAACAAAGAACGGCCCATGGCAACGGACGAACGGGCGAGCCGGGTAGTGGTGGCTTTGCACATGGCGGCCTGCACCATCTCGAGCTTCCCTGCCTGCTGGATCCGGGCGAGTTCAACCATCATGGACAGTGAAGCGTTGGCATTGCCCAGAATGTCGGCGAGCTGCTGCTGCACCAGCTGGAAGCGGGCCAGCTCTTTGCCGAACTGCCGGCGCTCCAAAGCGTATGACCGGGCGATATCAAAGGCGGCCAATTGGATTCCCGCAGCTTGCCAGCCCACCCATGCCCGGGAATCACGCAAGAGGTCATTAGCGCGGGAAAACTCCGTGGCACCCGGCAGGAGGTTTTCCAAAGGAATGCGCACCTCGTCCAACACGATGTCCGCATTCTGCATGATGCGCAGGCCGATCTTGTTGGAAATCTTGGTGGCTGAGTAGCCGGGGCGGTCCGTCTCGACGATGAAGCCCTTGATGTGTCCGTCAGCCTCGTCGCGAGCCCAAACGAGGGCAAAGTCGGCAATCGTGCCGGCCCCTATCCATCGCTTGGCACCGTTGATGACCCAATCGCCGCCGTCGCGTCGCGCCGTCGTCGAGAGTCCTCCGGCGATGTCCGATCCGTGATCCGGTTCTGTCAGCGCGAAGGCACCCAGTTGGCTGAAAGCCTCCAGACCAGGCAGCCATTTGCGTTTCTGTTCAGGGGAACCGAGCTCGTCAATCATGCCGACAATGAGCTCATTGTGGATGCCTACCAGCGCTGAAAGGGACACATCCGCCCGCGCGACCTCGGTGTACATGAGGCCCTTGAAGAGCTTTGAGGAGCCGTCCGTCTGCAGCCCACCCAGCCCGAACTTGGCCATGTCAGCCAGCAGCCCGAACGGAAATTCTTCCCGGTTCCAGTAGTCGATGCTCGCAGCCCGGATCCGTGTTTGCAGGAACTCCCTGATCTCGAGATACCGTGCACGCTCCCCGGCTGGAAGCAGGTCAATGACGTGCATCAAGTCCGCCTCCTGATAAGGAGGCAGGACGCGTTCTGGTGCCGCGCCGCTGGTAACGGTGCCGGCAGCTTTTTCGTCGAGCATTAGACCCCTTCGTCATGTCCCGCATGGGCTCTTCCAAACCCTTGGATGTCCTAGTATATTGCAAGGTGATGTGGATCACTAGGCGGGAAGGCCGGCGATGGCGCCGGGAACCCGAAGGCGAAAGGCGGACTATGACAGTCACAGAAGACTTCCGTGCGGCCCGCGATCGGCTCCTGGAGCTGCGCGAGGACTACAAGCAGGCACACGCAGAATTCCAATGGCCGCGCTTTGAGGAGTTCAACTTCGCACTCGACTGGTTCGACCAGATCGCCGCCGACGAAACCAGGGGCCGCCAGCCCGCGCTGGTCATCGTGGAACAGGACGGCAGTTCAACCCGGCGCACCTTCAAGGACCTCTCCCGGAGGTCCTCCCAACTCGCCAACTGGCTGCGGGACCAAGGCGTCAAGCGCGGCGAGCACATGATCATCATGCTCGGCAACCAGGTTGAGCTGTGGGAACTCATGCTGGCAGGCATCAAGCTGGGCATCGTCATGATCCCCACCACCACCCTCATGGGCGCCCGCGATCTCCAGGACCGGGTGGAGCGCGGCGGGGCCACTTGGGTGGCTGCAGGAAGCGCCAACATCGGCAAGTTCTCCGACGTCGAGGGTGATTACACACTGATTGAGGTCGGCTCAGGGAGCACCAACGCGAACGCTAAGCAGTACTCGGATTCGCACGCCGCCGGTACGGACTTCACGCCCGATGCGCCCACTCGCGCCGACGAGACACTGCTGCTTTACTTCACGTCCGGCACCACCTCACGGGCGAAACTCGTGGAGCACACGCACACGTCCTATCCTGTGGGCCACTTGTCCACCATGTACTGGATCGGCCTGGAACCGGGGGACGTCCACCTGAATGTCGCCTCCCCCGGCTGGGCAAAGCACGCTTGGTCCAACGTCTTCACGCCGTGGATCGCCGAGGCTACCGTCTTCATTTACAACTACCAACGCTTCGACGCTGCGGCTCTCATGGAACAGATGGGCCGCGAAGGCGTCACGAGTTTCTGTGCCCCGCCCACTGTGTGGCGCATGCTCATCCAGGCCGACCTCACCCAACTCACCACCCCGCCACTTAAGGTGGTCTCTGCCGGCGAACCACTCAACGCCGAAGTCATCGGCCAGGTGGAGGAAGCCTGGGGAGTCACCATCCGTGACGGCTTCGGCCAAACCGAATCCACGGTCCAGATCGCCAACACGCCCGCGCAGCCGGTGAAAATCGGCTCCATGGGACGGCCACTGCCGGGATACGACGTGGTCCTGGTGGACCCGCTCACCGGGCAGGAATCCGACGACGGCGAACTCTGCTTGCGCTTGGACCCCCGTCCCGTGGGACTCATGAAGAGCTACTTCGGCGACGAAGCCAAGACGGCCGAAGCCTTCCGCGATGGCTACTATCACACGGGCGACATGGCGAGCCGGGATTCCGACGGCGTCATCACTTACGTCGGCCGGGATGACGACGTCTTCAAGTCCTCCGACTATCGATTGTCGCCTTTCGAACTCGAAAGCGTCCTGATCGAACACCCGGCAGTAGCGGAGGCCGCCGTCGTACCTTCGCCTGACGCTGTAAAGCTGTCGGTGCCCAAGGCGTTTGTGGTGTTGGCTGCCGGCTATGAAGCCGGCCCGGCGGTCGCAGAGGACATTCTCAGGTACTGCCGTGAGCATTTGGCGCCGTTCAAGCGCATCCGCCGGCTCGAATTTGGGGAGCTGCCCAAGACGATTTCCGGCAAGATCAGGCGGGTGGAGCTGCGCGGGACGGAAGTAGCCAGGCACGGCGACGGCCCGCTGCCCGCAGGTTTGGGCGTCGAATACACCGAGGAAGAGTTCCCGAATCTGAAAGACTAGCTACCCAATACACCAAGCTATTCCGGCAACCAAAGGAGGCCCATGGGCACGCCACTCCCCCGCGACCCCATTGCCGATGCCCAACGAAACTGGGAACGGCATGGTTGGGGCGATGTCGCCGCGCCCATGGCTGCCATCACAGCGATCATGCGCACACAACAGATCCTCCTGGCGCGCATCGAAACGGTGCTCAAGCCGTTCGGGCTGACGTTCGCGCGCTACGAACTGTTGGCGTTGCTGAGCTTCGCCCGCAGCGGTGCGCTGCCCATGAACAAAGCCAGCGCGCTCTTGCAGGTTCACCCGACGTCGGTGACCAACGCCGTCGACCGCTTGGAGAAAGCCGCCCTGGTGGCCCGTTCCCCGCACCCAACGGACGGACGCACCACCCTGATCGAACTCACCGCAGAGGGACGCACCCTCGCCAAAAAAGCGACGGCGGCCCTCAACGCCGAGGTTTTTGGCAAGTCAGGCTTCGGGCCCGACGACGTCGATCATCTAATCCGTGTACTGGGCACTTTCCGCAGGGATGCCGGAGATTTCACGGAGGAATAAGACGTCAAACGAGCTTTCTATGTTCTGGAGGGGCGGTGTCCGGGTAGGGGTGGGGCTTTCGATTGATAGCTGTGTCCGGTGGGGGTGCTGATTTCCTGGGTGTGCGTACCCCCGTGCACGCCGGCATGCACGGTTTTGGTGGTCCAGCCGGGGTTTTCCTTGGTGTGGTTGCACGCCTCGCATAGACCTGCACCGTTGGCGAGGTTCGTTTTCCCTCCGGAACGCCAAGGAACCACATGGTCGATATGCCGGATCGGCGCATCGCAGTACGGCATCCGGCAGGTATCGTCACGGGTTTCAATGAAACGCCGAAGCCTCGTCGGGAAGAGCCGGGCTTTGGAGTCCATGCTCAACAGCTCACCACTGGCCGGCGCGGTGTAAAGCCGCCGAAGCCAGACACTGAGCTCTGCATCCGGCGTTCCCGCGTGATCATTGCCGGTTCGCCCCCGGCCGGAGGCGGGGTTCGCCGCTGCCTGCCCCAAGGTTGCGGTCTGTTCCAGGGTTGCGGCCTGCCCCTGGGTTGCGGTTTGTCCCGAACCGACTATTTCCCTCCCCCATTCGGCGGGGACTATTCCGTAGCCCTTGAGCCGGGCCGGTTCACTGTCGCCCTGGAACAGGGTGCGGTCGGTCATGACGAGGTCCAGGTTGATCCCTGAAATCCCGCCAGGTGTGCCGGTGACGCGCTCGACCAAGGTGTCGGCCATGACCTGACCGCGGGTCGGGACAACACCAGAGCCCGCATCCCCGCTGGAACGGGCCGAATCAGCAGCCTGGCAAAGAGCAGCGTAGACCGCCACCCCTTGCGCGACCGGAAGCAGCGCCGTCAGGTACGTCATGGTGTCCGGGGCCGGGCGCAGGCTCACCATCCGTTCAGCGGCGGCACGGCTGGCACGCCCGACCACCGACCGCGGATCCCGCCGATACGCAGCAGCCTTCGCCGCCGCAACAATCGCCTTATCGCCCTTCCCCTCAAAAGTCCCGGTATCGGCAGCGAGTTCCTCATCCACCGCGCACCGGTCCTCAACAGACAAACACGCGGTCTCTTTCACCAGCAGCGTGGCCCGCCACTCATTCAACTGCCCCGACTTCAAAGCCGCCAACGTCCGCGGCATCTCCAGCACAAGGGCCTTCGCCAAACCCAGCAACCGGGACCCACGATTCGGCGACTCCCGCCGGGCCAACGCCACCTGAGCACCCACCCCACTGCCACGCTCCGAAACAGGAACACCCGCCTCGGCCTGCTCTGCACGCTGGGCAAGATCAAAAGCCACAGCAACCCGCGCCTGCAAAGCCGTGATGGCCGACTTCATCTCCTCCAAAACCCGCAACTGCTCGATCAGGTCCCCACTCACGGAGCCGGCCGGAACCGCGCCAGTGCTGACTGGAACCGCGCCGCGCTGAACAGCATCCGCCGGGACCCGAGACGTCCGGCCGGGAGACGAGGCAGCAACAGGGGCATGCGCCACCACCGCGCCCGCCTGCTTCTCCCCAATCCGCTCCATGCCCTAACTCTGGCAGCAGCCACCGACAATATAACGCCGGTGATCCAATGGGGCCCGATGAGCTTTTGCCAAGTGAAGGAGTCCCTCGGAGGACCTCCCTCAAGCGGGTCTCCCTAACACTCTCTAAACCTGATGTTCTGAAGTCATGACCACAACCATTTCCTCCACCAAGACCCGTCGTTTGCCACTGGTGACCTACGTTCTGGCGGCCGGAGTGTTCCTCATGGGGACCACCGAGTTCATCGTTGCGGGCATACTGCCTGAGATTGCGGGCGATCTTGGGGTGTCCGTGGCAAGTGCCGGCCTCATGATCACGGTCTTTGCGGTGGGCATGATCGTCGGCACCGCCACAATGTCCATCCTGACCCTGAAGCTGCCCCGGCGTCTGACGCTGAGCCTCGCGCTGGTTGTCTTCGCTGTGGGCCACGTTGTTGTTGCACTTACTTCCGACTTCACGCTGATCCTGGTGGCTCGTTTCGTCACGGCACTGGCGACTGGCGCTTTCTGGGCGGTAGCCGCCGTCGTGGGTGCTAAAGCTGCAGGTGCGGCTTCGGCGTCCCGGGCGCTGGGCGTTGTCCTGGGGGGTGGCATGCTCGCCAACGTGGTCGGTGTGCCGCTGGGGGCCTTCGCAGGGCAGGTGATTGGCTGGCGTGGCCCTTTCTGGGCTTTGGCTATTCTTGCTCTGGCGGCGGCCGTTGTGGTGTACCGGCTGGTCCCGGCAAGCCCCGAAACCGGGCCCACTCCCTCCGTGCGGGCAGAGCTTGCCAGCATGCGTGACGCCAGGGTCTGGCTTGTCCTGGCGGGCTGCGCGATCGTGTGCGGATCATCCTTGGCTGCCTACAGCTTCATCTCTCCGCTGCTTACTGAGAACACGGGTCTGGCCGCTTCCGTGGTTCCGTTGGTTTTGGTGGCCTACGGTGTGGGGGCGTTCATCGGCTCCAATCTTGGAGGTCACTTCGGCGCACACCACCCCTATCCGGCACTGTTCATCTCTGCGGGTATGACGTTGCTGGTGCTGGGTGCCCTTTCCCTGTTCTCCCACTACGCCGTGATGACAGTGGTCCTGATCTTCTTGCTAGGGCTCTTCGGGATGGCCACCAACCCGATTCTGATCGGCAAAGCCGTTGGTTATGCCGGCCACGCGCCCACCCTTGCGTCGGCGCTCAGCACCTCAGCGTTCAACCTCGGTACGGCCGTGGGATCGTGGGTCGCCGGTTACGCCTTGGAGTCCGCGCTTGGAGCCACGGGACCTGTGCTGGTGGGAACAGGCATTGCCGCGCTCTACTTCGCGCCGCTCACAATGTTGATGCTCAAGGATCGTAAGGAAGGTGCCCGGCCATGAAGCGCCGCACTGCCGGAGTACTGTTGCTGGCGTTGGCGGTCGTCAGTTGCGGCCCGTCTCCCACCGGCGAAGCTACCCCGAGTTCGGCCAGTGCGACATCCAGCCCTGCTGCCGGCAGCGTCGTAGGTACCGTAATCCGCTTCAGCACCGGCTCGGTATCTCTGGACGTGACCATCGGTGAAGACAACCCCGCTGCCCGGGACTTTCTGAGCATGCTGCCGCTCACCCTCACCATGGAAGAGTTTGCCGGCCGGGAGAAGATCGCGGACCTGCCCAGGCCCCTCCACTATGAAGGGTCGCCCGGGTCTGACCCTGAGGACGGCGACCTGATCTACTTCGTCCCCTGGGGAAACCTCGGTCTCTACTACAACACTTCGGGGATCGGTTTCTCGGACCAGACCATCCACTTGGGCCGCTACAACGCGACGCCGGACGAGCTTGCGCGCTTCGAGGACCAGGAGGTTCGTGTGGAAGTCAGCCCATGACCGACCGGCATCGACGATAAAGCGTGCGGCAGCACCGCCGTCGTCAGCTGTCCTGCAGTCAGCTGTCCGTCCGTGTCTTCTCGGACGCAGGCTGGACGCCCTGTCCGTATTCGCTGGCCGCCCAGGAGGACAGCAACTGAAGGCGCTCGGCCGACGGCGACCCGGGTTCCGCCGCGTAGATGGTCAGGGTCAGCCCGGGTTCGGCGGCCATTTCCAAGCCCTCGTACGCGAGTGTCATCTCGCCCACGATCGGATGATTGAACGTCTTGAAACCCGTTCCGTGATGCCGGACGTTGTGCGCGCCCCAGCGTGTGCGGAACTCATCGCTGCGGGTGCTCAGTTCACCAATAAGATCGTGCAGTTCCTTGTTGTGCGGGTCGCGTCCGGCCTCGGTGCGAAGGATTGAAACCGTCACCTCCGCAAAGGCGTCCCAATCCGGGTAGAACTCATGCGCGCGATCATCCAGAAACGTGAATCTGGCGATGTTGGGCGCCTGCCCCGGCATGTCGTAGCAGTCCATATAAAACGCCCGGGCCAAGGGGTTCACGGCCAACAGGTCCATGCGACCATTCCGGACAAAAGCGGGTCCGGCCGTGACAGCATCCAGCGCCCACTGCAGGCTCTCATGGGGAACGTACGATTTCGCATTCCGGCGCCGCGGGGGTCTGGCAACAGGACTGGCCGCGTGGGCGAGATCGAACAGATGTGCCCGCTCAGCGTCATCCAGGTTCAGCGCCCTGGCGATGCTCTCCAGTACTTGTGGTGAAGCGCCGCTGATGGCACCCCGCTCCAAGCGGGTGTAATACTCCACGCTCAACCCGGCAAGGGTAGCCACTTCGCTGCGGCGCAGCCCCTTGACCCGCCGGTTGGATCCCGTGGGCAACCCAACCTGCTCCGGGGCCACGTGGGCCCGCCGGGAAATCAGAAATTCGCGTACTTCCGCCCGATTGTCCATGGACTCCACCATAGATCCGGTCCATCGCCGGAGGGAGTCCCTGCGAGGACCTCCAAAAATGGCGCCTACGTGGCCTCGGACGTGGCCTTGCGACGTGAAACCAACACGGGACTGTGGGCATGGTGAAGCACGGCATGCGCCGTGGAGCCTATGGTGCCTTTGATCAGGCCATGGCCCTTGGTCCCCACCACCGTGAGGCGTGCCCCTTGAGAAGCCTTGACCACGGCCCGGGAGAATGAAGCATCAACCAGCAACTCGCCGGCCACGGTGACTCCGGGCGCTTTGTGGCGTGCCCGGCTCAGCACAGCGTCAAGCATCGCTTCAGCGTCCGGGTAAGCTTCCACAGGCTCGCGCAACCGTCGGTACCCCTCCGGTTCGTGCAGTACGTGGACGATCATGAGGTCGGCACCCGTTGCTGCCGCGAAAAGACAAGCGTCGTCGAGGGCTGCCGGGGATCCGGAGTCATCAACTGCAAGCAGCACCGGACCCTCCGGGTGGTCATCTGCGCGGATCACTGCCACCGGGCACTCTGCGGTTGCTGCCATCTCCAAACTCACGGAGCCCACCAGCAAGCCCATGAACCCGCCAAGTCCCCGGCTTCCGAGTACCAACATCTCTGCACCCACCGAGACGTGGGCCAGATGATCGCGTGGCATCCCATGAAGCAAAGTGCTGTGGACTTCCAGTTCGGGGACGGTCTCTTTGGCGAGAGCCATCCCCTCTTCGAGGACTTTTTGGGCGGCCCGTTCCAGTCCGCTATCGGCAACACCAGGAACAGGACCCCTGTTGTGGGACAGCAGGACCCACAAGGAACAGTGGACAACGTGGAGGGAACAGTCCCGCAGGATCGCGTGCTTGGCGGCCCATTGGACGGCGCGGTGTGATTCTTCGGATCCGTCATAGCCAACCACGATCGTCTTCGATGCGCGCTCGTTCGTCATGGCCCGAGCCTACGCTGGCACAGGGACCGGCACCATAGCGTAACGCCGGCCTCCACGGAGCGGTACGCTGCTAGGCTCCGATGCTGACACCTCAGGAGGAAAAACCGTGGGCTTTGCCAATGAACTCAAGAACCAGACTGCCGGGGACTGGGACGCCGCCGTCAACCATCCATTCGTGGACCAGCTGCTCGACGGGTCTCTTTCGGACGAGAACCTGCGCCGCTACCTCGTCCAGGATTACCAGTTCTGCGATGCCTTCACCGCCCTCCTGGGCCAAGCTGTCGCATCGGCACCTTCGCTGCCTTCGCGGCTGGTGTTTGCGCGGGTTCTCGGAGCTTTCGCTTCGGACGAGAACACGTACTTCCAGGATTGCTTCAATGAACTCGACGTCCCCGAGGCGGATCGAACCGCACCCGCGCTGGGATCTGCCACCCGGGATTTCGACAACCTGATGCGCAGCGCCCTCGCTACCCGCTCCTACCCGGAAGTCCTGGCAGTGCTGTTGGTTGCCGAGTGGCTCTACGGAGACTGGGCTGCCCGCGCCGGGGACACCAAAGAATGGCCCGCCCACGCAAAGCATGCCGAGTGGATCCGCCTCCACAACAACCCGGAGTACAACGCATGGGTGACCTGGCTACGCGACGAGTTCGACGCCGTCGAACCTGCCGACGCCGCTGCACGCGAGCGCGTAGCCGCCACCTTCGCTGAAGCGGTGCGGCTGGAGCGCGCGTTCTTCGACGCTGCGCTGGCTGTACACGTTTCATGAATATTTTTGAGCTCCTGAAAGAAGATCTCCACGCCGCCAAGAACCAGGACCCGGCGGCGACAAGCCTCTTCGAGGTGGCGCTTGTCTACTCAGGGGTTCACGCACTTTGGAGCCATCGACTGGCCCACGCGATGTGGCAGAAACCGCACCTGCGCGGTCCGGCTCGATTGATTTCCCAAGCAACGAAAGCACTGACCGGAGTTTCAATTCACCCCGGGGCCACGATTGGTCGGCGGCTTTTTATCGACCATGGAACGGGAATTGTCGTAGGGGAAACGGCCGAAGTCGGGGACGACGTCCTCATGTATCAAGGCGTCACATTGGGCGGTCGGGCACTCAGTAAGACTAAACGGCATCCCACCATCGGCAACCACGTCATGCTCGGCTCCGGGGCTAAAGTTCTGGGTCCCGTCATCGTGGGTGAGCACTCTGCAATCGGTGCTAACGCGGTGGTCGTTCGAGACGTTCCGCCTCGTTCTGTCGCCGTGGGCCTCCCTGCAATTTCACGCTCAAAAGATCCCGGCGCCACCGTGGACCCGCGCGAGGATTTCATCGATCCGGCGCTGCTTACTTAGGACACATCACCGTTGCCGCACCGAGTAGCTGAGCTCCACCAGGCCTTGGTCATAGCTGTTCACGTCCACGAGCTTCAACAGGGCAGGGTCATGTCCGGCCGGGAACACCCCCCTGCCTGAGCCCTGACCCAGCGGCATCACCACAAGCCGGACTGCGTCCACTTCTCCGGCGGCGAAGAACGTCTGGCCGAGCGACAGGCTTCCCCAGAGAACGATGTCCTTTGCGGACTCGCGTTTGATGCGACGAATGTCCTCGATCGCGTCGCCGGATTCAACGGTCGACGGCGGGAAGTCGCCCCAAGGGGCCTCCTTCAGGTGGCGTGAAAACACGTGGCGTCGCAGGCCATTGAGGGCTGGAGCGATGATCTCGCCCTCGGAGGCGTCGGTAGGCCAGTATTCAGCAAAGTACCTGTACGTATTGGCGCCCAAAACCATTGCCTCCACACTGCCGAGCCATTCGAGCTGGGCACGGTCAAACTCGGCCGTTCCACCTTCCAGCAGTTCGTAGGCTTTGAACTCGTTGTTGGTGTCGGCGGCGTATCCGTCGGCGGTAACGAAATCCTGGACGATCAGCTGTCCCATGAGCGACTCCTCGATCCGATGATGGCCCGCAGGAGCCTACGCCGCGAAGCACAAGCCGACAACCCCTGGCGGTTCCCTTATCGGTGACCAAACTGTATCTGACAACGGTGTCTGAATAGTTGGGCCTTTAGATAGACCTGAACATAGCTCTAAAAAACCGTTGACTTGTCCGCTGGACTTATCGTAGCTTTTCCCTCATTGACAACGTTGTCTAGATGGGGATGGGCACGCGCGATGAAGGGCGAACGAGGAGAACAATGACTAAATCCACTATGAGCAGGATGCGAACAGCGACGTCTGCGTTGACGCTGGCGGGCCTGACACTTTCGGGCATCATGGCCGGCATGGCACCAGCGTCTGCGGCACCGGAAGTGGGAAGCGAGGACTTTCGACCTGCTTACCACTACACGCCAGCGAAGAACTGGATGAACGACCCCAACGGAATGGTTTTCCATAAAGGCGTCTATCACCTGTTCTATCAACACAATCCCTCCGGCAACACGTGGGGGAACATGTCATGGGGACACGCGACGTCGAAGGACTTGGTGCACTGGCAGGAGCAGCCCTTGGCCCTGTCCACCGACGCGCAGGAAGATGTCTTCTCCGGCAGCATCGTGGTTGATAAGGACAACACCACGGGCTTCGGGACGAAGGAAAACCCCGCGCTGGTGGCCATCTACACCAGCGCATATAAGGAGCCCTCCCCGCACCGGGGCCTGCAGGCCCAGTCCCTGGCCTACAGCCTGGATGATGGCCAGACTTGGACGAAGTACTCAGGAAATCCTGTGCTGAACCGCAATTCAGCCAATTTCCGGGACCCAAAGGTCTTCTGGTACGACAACCCGTCCGGCGGTGGCTACTGGGTCATGACCGCAGTCGAATCACAGGATCACAAGGTTCTCCTCTACAAGTCCGACAATCTCAAGGACTGGACTTCCCTGAGCGAATTCGGGCCCGCCAACGCGACCGGCGGCCAGTGGGAATGCCCTGATTTGTTCCCGCTCGCCGTGGATGGGGATCAGAACAATATCAAGTGGGTCATGGTGGTCAATATCAATCCCGGCGGAGTCGCGGGAGGCTCGGCTGGACAGTACTTCGTGGGCAACTTCGACGGCACCACCTTCACCTCCGAGACCACCGAACCAGTGGCCGAGGCACCTGCCGGCACTGTCCTGGCAGGCTTCAACGACGGAACCTACAACGGGTGGACCACAAACAACGAACCAGGCAACTGGAAGAACGGTCCTTTCGGTGACGCTCCCGCCTCAGGTTCCCTTCCCGGCCAGAGTCCGGTGACTGGCTTCGGCGGAACAGGACTGATCAACTCATTCAACGACGGCGACTGGCCGATGGGTTCCATGCAGTCACCCACCTTTACCGTGACCGATGATTACCTGAACTTCCTGATCGGCGGCGGCAAGCACCCCCACGTCTCCGACAAACTGGACAACAACCCGCCCCCGGGAGAACTGAAGTTTGATGGTTTCGAGCTTCCCGAAGGCACAACGCTGGCCACTGCCGGCTGGACCGGGACAGGCGACCTCACTCCCAATTTCCAGCCGGCCACCAGTGGCGGGGACTACTACATTGGCGCTAAGCGAATCAACACATTCGAAACCGGCACCGTGCCCGGAGATGACCGCCAAGGCACCCTGACCTCCCCCGAATTCCCCATCACAAAGGACTTCATGTCCATGCTGGTTGGAGGCGGCTACCGTACGGCGGACTCCGGCCAGACCCTGGCGGTCCAGCTACTCGTCAACGGCCACGTGGTCCGCTCCCTGGCAGGCGATAACGCGGGGCTGCTGAACTGGAAGGGCTGGGACGTTTCGGAGTTCGCGGGGCAGAACGCACAGCTGCGGATCGTTGACGAAGCAACCGGCGGATGGGGCCACTTGACCCTTGACCACGTCATGCTCACTGACAGTGCCGCTGTTCCCAGGTCCGATGAAGAAACGGTGAACCTGGTCGTCAACGGACAAGTGGTCCGTACCGCCACCGGCAACGACAGTGAAACCTTGGATTGGGCTTCATGGGATGTCAAGGAATTCGTTGGTCAGCAGGCGCAGATCAAGGTTGTGGATAACAACCGATTCGGCTGGGGTCACATCCTCGCGGATGAGTTCACAGCCAGCTCCACCGCTGCGAAGTCCCGGCTCGAGTCGTATGACTGGCTGGACTACGGACGTGACTACTACGCAGCCGTTTCCTTCTCGAACATGCCTGATAACAAGCGGGTCATGCTCGGCTGGATGAACAACTGGGACTACGCCAACAACATCCCCACCAACCCTTGGCGCAGCGCCATGGCACTGCCCCGAGAGGTGCAGTTGACGCAAACACCCGACGGTCCACGCCTTGCCCAAAATGTGGTCAAGCAGGTGGACAAGCTTGCGACAAAGCCCAGCTACGCGGATAAGAAGGGCGGCGCCATCATGGCCGGAACAACCCCGCTGCCCGCGGCTGCTTCAGGCCAGGTCCAGCGCGTGGACATCACATTCGCACCAGGCACAGCGAAAAAGTCAGGAATCACCGTACTGGGTGACGGAGCCTCCTCCACCGTGATCGGCTACGACTCCACCACCGGGAAGGTGTTCGTTGATCGCACAAACTCGGGAAACACCACTTTCCACCCGACCTTCGCCTCCATTGAGGACGCCCCTGTCACCCTGGACAAAAAGGGCAATGTCACCCTGCGGGTTTATGTAGACCGCTCTTCGGTGGAAGTATTCTCCGGCGACGGTCTCCGGACCATTACGGATCAAGTATTTCCCAACGCCGGAGCGGACAAGATGGCGCTCTTCGCGGAAGGTGGGACAGCGCAGCTGAAGTCCCTCACTGTGACCCCCATGGAAGGATCAATGTTCCTTCCCGGAAAGAACTAACACACCGCCCGTAGCAGGAACGGCGGCCGGCTTTCGCCGGCCGCCGTTCCTTTGCCTTGACAGCTACATCAGTGGTTGCAGCCAGGTCAGGACTGATCCTTCACCTTCGATGTGTTCGGTAAGTTCCGCGTTGAAATCCCGGCCGTAGTCGGCGCCGATGTGCTCCTGGAAGGCTTGCTCGTCCCGGTACACCTCGAAGACGAAGTACTCCCGCGGGTTGGTTTCACGCGTGTAGGGCAAGAACATCACGTTCCCCGGTTCGTTACGGACGTGTCCCGCAAGGGTTGCCATCATTTCCGCAACGCGGGCTTCACTGCCTTCCTTAACGGTGAACTCTGCATACAGTGTTTTGGTCATGGACTGTCCTTTGCTCGGTTGATTTCGGAGTGTTCTGCTATTTGCCCGAGTCAGCTTGGGGTCGAATTTCACCGGAACCCCGCTGTATCAGTTCCGTTGGGATGACATATGTTCGGGCGGGGCTCTCGTCGCCGTCGATCCTCGCGAGGATCCGTTCAGCCGCAAGCTTGCCGATGCGTTCAGGATGCTGGGCGATCACAGTGATCCCGGGGTCCATCATGTCGGCCAGGGTGAAATCATCAAATCCGATGAGAGCAACCTCGTGGTGCAGCCCAAGGGCTTTCAGCGCCCGCATGGCGCCAAACGTCACCAAGTTTTGACTGGAGAAAATCGCCGTCGGCGGGTTCTCTGAGGTGAGCAGTTCGTGAGCCGCCCGAAATGCGGTTTCTTCATCATGCAGATTCTCACGAACGGCGACGCCGGAGGTGGAAATGCCTGCTCGTCCGACGGCGTCCAGGAATCCTGTCCGACGCCTCCCCGCGGTTTGAATATCCGTTCGGTCGCCAAGGTAAGCCAGCCGGGTATGTCCATGCTGGATGAGATGGGCCGCCGCCTTTGCCGCGCCAAGTTCATTGTCAGTGACTACCGCGTCAGCCTCGATGCCCGCGGGCTCACGGTCAATGAATACCAGCGGCAGATCGCGGGAGTGCTCCGGGATCATGTACGCCTGGCTCTTGGCGATGGTAGTCAGCACAAGCCCGTCGACCCGGCGTCCCAGGAAAGCTGAAATGAGCTTCTTCTCCCGGTCAGGATCGTCATCCAGGCTGGCAGCGAAGACGGCAATTCCGCGCACGGCCAAAGCGTCTTCCATGGCCCTGTGGATCTCGCCACTGAACGGGTTGGACACGCTCGGGAGCAGCAGGCCGATGGACTGGGTCTTGCGTCCGGAACGCTTCAGGCTGCCCGCTGTGATGTCCAGCTGGTACTGGAGCTGTTCGGTGGCCCGCATGACGCGCTGGCGGGTGGCCTCGGAGACTCCCGGCTCGTCGTTCACTACCCGGGAGACCGTTTTGATTCCAACCCCGGCGAGATCCGCCACGTTCTTCATCGTCGGACGCTTGCGTCCGGAGTCGGATTGGTAACGATTAGACACCGTTGTCAATTAACTGCTCCTCCACTTGATTTAACACTTGACTCTATCGTGTGAGCTTGCTTACATGTTACCTGACAACGTTGTCAGCCGCAGAAGATGCGCCGCCAACAGCCACAAAAACAGGAGTTTCAATGTTGAGTTCCAAAGTAACCCGGTCCGCCCGGACCCGTTTTCTTGCCGCAGGCGCAGTCCTGACGCTCGGCGCGCTTAGCCTGACCGCCTGCGGCGGCAGCTCCTCCCCTTCCTCCAGCGGGGGCTCCGATGAGAAGATCGGCGTCTCGCTGATCGTCAAGACCACTTCCAACCCGTTCTTCGTTTCCATGCAGGACGGCGCGAAGAAGGCCGCAGAGGCCGACGGCGTCGATCTCAAGCTTGCTGCCGGCAAGGCCGACGGCGACGAGGACACCCAGATCCAGGCCATTGAGAATGCGATCTCCAAGGGTGACAAGGGAATTCTCATCACCCCCAATGGCCCGTCCGTCGTAGATGCCCTGAAGAAGGCCAAGGACGCCGGCCTGTTCGTCATCGCCCTCGACACTCCCCCGGACCCGGCCGACGCCGCAGACATCACCTTCGCCACGGACAACTTCAATGCCGGCGAGCTCATCGGCAAGTGGACCGCCCAGCAACTGGCGGGCAAGAAGGCCGTCATTGCCCTGATTGACCTCTTTGACGACAAGGTGGTCTCGGTGGACTACAACCGCGACCAGGGCTTCCTGACCGGCCTCGGAATCGACACCGCGGATAAGAAGAAGAACGGCGACGAAGCCAAGACAGGAACGTACACCGGAGGCAAGGGCGGCGAGTACGAAATCGTCGGTAGCCAGGCATCCCAGGGCGCCGAAGACGGTGGACGTACCGCGATGGAAACCCTGCTGGCTAAGAACCCCAATGTCAACGTTGTCTACACGATCAACGAGCCGGCTGCAGCAGGTGCCTTCGAGGCCCTGAAGTCCGCGGGCAAGGAAAAGGATGTCTTGATCGTTTCCGTTGACGGCGGCTGCACCGGTGTGAACAACGTCAAGTCCGGTGTGATCGGCGCAACCGCACAGCAGTACCCGGTCAAGATGGCCGAGATGGGCGTGAAGGCCATCGTTGAGCTGGCAAAGACCGGTAAGAAGCCGGCCAACTCCGAGGGCCTGGACTTCTTCAACACCGGCGTTGAACTCGTCACTGACAAGCCGGCCGACGGCGTCAAGAGCATCACCACCACCGAGGCATCCCAGGTCTGCTGGGGCAAATAACCTCTCCAGACGCGGGGAGATGCACCAAGCAGCATCTCCCCGCGTACCAGCAGTTACAGAACATGGAAGTTCAGGAGCAATCTAAGTGACCCAGCAACAGACCGCCGGCCCCCCGAGCGCGGGGCATGCTGATTTGGCCGAGGAATTCCTCGACCGACAGACCCCCCTCAGCAGAATCCGCAACATTCTCCACCGTTACCCAGCCCTCAGCCCGGCCATTGTTCTGCTGATCGCCGTGGTGGTCTTTGGGCTCCTCAATGACCGGTTCCTCCGCGTTGAGAACCTGTCCCTGATCACTCAGCAGGTGGCCGTGGTCGGCACCCTGGCGATCGCCCAGACCTTGATCATCCTGACCGCCGGTATTGACCTCTCCGTGGGTGCAGTCATGATCCTGTCCTCAATGGTGATCGCACAGCTCGCGGTCAGCAACGGCATTCCAGGGCCAATTGCGCTGATTGCCGGCCTCGCCGTCGGGCTGGGATCCGGTGCTCTCAACGGCTTCCTGGTCACAAGGTTCCGCCTCCCACCGTTCATCGTCACGCTGGGTACTTTGAACATCTTCATCGCTTTGACGCTGCTCTACTCCGGTGGAAGCACCGTGCGTGGCTCGGCCATGCCGGACATGCTCACCTGGCTCGGCAGCACCTTCCCGATTGGGCCCGTCCGGATCTCCACTGGCGTGGTCATGATGCTTCTCCTCTACGTGGCCATGGCATTCATCCTGGGCAAGACCGCCTGGGGACGGCACGTCTACGCTGTGGGCGATGACAAGGAAGCCGCCCGACTGGCCGGTATTCCCGTCAACCGCGTCCTGATGAGCGTCTACCTTGCCGCCGGCGCAGTCCTGGCCGTCGGCGCATGGATCCAGATCGGCCGTACCAATGCCGCCAGCCCGAACGCTGGCGTCGATCTGAACCTGGACTCCATCACCGCCGTCGTGATTGGCGGCACCAGCCTCTTCGGCGGCCGCGGCTCGATCTGGGGTTCGCTGCTCGGAGCGCTGATCGTTGGTGTCTTCCGCAACGGCCTCTCCCTCGCCGGCTTGGACGTCCTCTATCAGACCCTCGCTGTAGGCATCCTGATCATCATTGCCGTATCCGTCGATCAGTGGATCCGAAAGGTCAAGTCATGACCACCACAGAATTTGAAGCTTCCCGCGCCGAAACCCGCGAGCCCATCCTCAAGGCCAGGAACCTCGTCAAGACGTTCGGCCGCGTGGTCGGTCTGGACGGCGTCAGCCTGGACCTCTACCCCGGCGAAGTACTGGCCGTCATCGGCGACAACGGTGCCGGTAAGTCCACCCTCATCAAATGCCTCACCGGCGCCGAAATTCCCGATACCGGCGAACTCTTCGTCTCCGGACAGCAAGTGCACTTCAAACGGCCGCAGGACGCCCGCGTCCACGGCATCGAAACCGTCTACCAGAACCTGGCTGTTTCCCCGGCCTTGGATGTTGCCTCGAACCTGTTCCTCGGCCGGGAAGAGCGCCTCCCCGGCCCCTTGGGAAGCCTGTTCCGGATGCTCGACACCAAGGGCATGCGCAGGAAAGCCAAGGAAGAACTGACCCGATTGGGAATCTCCACCCTGCAGGATGTGACCGTACCGGTGGAGAACCTTTCCGGTGGCCAGCGTCAGGCCGTAGCCGTGGCCCGCGCAGCGGCCTTCGGGTCCAAGGTGGTGGTTCTTGACGAGCCGACAGCCGCGTTGGGTGTACGCGAATCCAACCAGGTGCTCCAGCTCGTCCGCGACCTCCGCGACCGAGGCCTGCCGGTGATCCTGATCAGTCACAACATGCCTCACGTGTTTGACGTTGCAGACCGCATCCACATCCAGCGCCTGGGCAAATGCGCAGCGACCATCACCCCGCAATCCCATTCTATGACTGACGCAGTCGCCATCATGACAGGTGCGGCCAAGGCCTAACGGCACGCCGCACGTTCCATCCAATCGGAACCCATGTCTCCGTCCGCGGACCTGCAAACAGGTCCGCGGACGGACCCATACCTCCGCCGTCCCACCAATGATCCGAGCGAAAGAACCGAAATGCACAACACCTACCCGGGCGGCTCCGTCCAAAACCCACTGGACGTTCTCGTCATTGGCGAAGCCTTGGTGGACATTGTGAACACCCGGGAAGGAAGCATCAGCTACCCTGGCGGTTCTCCCGCAAATGTCGCCTACGGCCTGGGTCGGCTCGGGGTAACCACTGGGCTGCTCACGGCAATCGGCGACGACCACTACGGCACTGCCATCACCACCCACCTTCACAGCGCAGGTGTCCAGTTACTCCCCGGATCGAAGTCCCTTCAGCGCACCGCCACCGCCACCGCAACACTCGCAGCGGACGGCTCGGCCAGCTACGAGTTCGACATCCTGTGGGAGCTTCCCCCCGTAGCACCGGCCATGATCCCGAAAGTCCTCCATACCGGATCCATCGCCACTTTCCTGGCGCCGGGAGCCACCACTGTTCGGTCCCTCCTCGAACAAAGCCACGACTCCTGCCTGGTCACTTACGACCCCAACATCCGCCCGGCCCTCCTTGGCAGCCACTCCGAAGCGAAGCAGATCTTCGAGGACCTGATCCCCCTCACGGACGTGGTCAAACTCAGCGACGAAGATGCCCATTGGCTGTATCCCTCATCCTCGCTGGACGAAGTAGCGTCCCGAGTACTCAAACTGGGGGCTCGGCTTGCCGTTATCACCCGAGGCGCTGAAGGCGCGCTACTTGCCACATCCGGGACACGCCTGAACATCCCATCAGTGAAGACCGCCGTTGCAGACACCATCGGCGCCGGCGACTCCTACATGACAGCGCTCATCTCTGAACTGTTGACCAGGGGCGAAAAGGCGTTCGCACCAGCAGTCCTCGAGATCATCGGACAGACCGCAGCCGCGGCCGCAGCCATCACCGTTAGTCGGCCCGGCGCCAACCCTCCGACCTCCGAGGAACTCCAAATGCGGCTGGACGGACTCAAGCAGCAGCCACTCGCTGCCGTATAGCCCGTTCCCGCCTTACCTGTGCTTGAACTCCGGTTGGCGCTTCTCGCTGAACGCGGCCATGCCTTCCTTCTGGTCCTCGGTGGCGAAGAGTGAGTGGAACACGCGGCGCTCAAACAGAACACCCTGCGCCAGGCCCATCTCGAAGGCTGCGTTCACGGCTTCCTTGGCCACCATCGCTGCGGGCTTGGACTTGGACGCGATGACTTCGGCAGCCTTGAGTGCTTCGTCGATCACCTCGGCTGCAGGGACCACCCGCGAGACCAGACCGGAGCGTTCGGCTTCGTCGGCGTCCATGAACCGGCCAGTCAGAACCATGTCCATGGCTTTGGCTTTGCCCACGGCCCGGGTCAACCGCTGCGAGCCACCCATTCCCGGGATAACGCCGAGGTTGATCTCAGGCTGGCCGAACTTGGCGTTGTCCCCCGCGATGATGAAGTCGGCCATCATGGCCAGTTCGCAGCCACCACCCAAGGCAAAACCGGACACGGCAGCAACAACAGGGATACGCAGCCGGGTGAGATCCTCCCAACGCCGGAACCAGTCCGCCGCATACATTTCCATATAGCTGTTGGAGGACATTTCCTTGATGTCGGCGCCGGCAGCAAAGGCCTTGGCGGATCCCGTGATCACCACGGCGCCAACGTCGGGATCAGTGTCCATGGCCGTCACTGCCTCCACGAGTTCGTTCATGAGGGCGGTATTCAACGCATTCAACGCCTCCGGCCGGTTCAGCGTCACCAAGCCAACCCGTCCCCGACGTTCAACCACAATGTTCTGGTACTGCTCAGTCATGCTCTCCCTCTCCGCCAAGCTCGTCATAAGTTCAGTTCCAACCTCTCACACGGACTTGTCGCGGATTTCCGTGATGATGCCCGAGAAATCCCTTCCAGCGCCTTCACCCGCGGCAAAGGCGTCGTAGATACGTGAGGCCAAAGGACCCATTTCCGCTGCAACGCCCGTGCTTTCCAACGCATTCACAGCCAGGCGCAGGTCCTTGGCCATCAACGCGCCGGCAAAGCCAGGCTGATAGTCGCGGTTAGCGGGGCTTGTGGGAACCGGCCCGGGAACGGGACAGTTGGTGGTTAGTGCCCAGCACTGGCCGGACGCGTTGGAGGCGACGTCGAATAATGCCTGGTGCGTGAGCCCGAGCTTCTCGCCGAGCACGAATGCTTCGGCAACGGCGATCATGGACACGCCCAGGATCATGTTGTTGCAGACCTTGGCAGCTTGCCCTGCACCGTGATCTCCGCAGTGGACGATCCTCTTACCCATGAGCTCCAAAATGGGCTTCACGGTCTCAAAGTCCTCCGGCAAAGCGCCCACCATGAAGGTCAAGGTGCCGGCTTCGGCCCCCACCACGCCACCTGAAACGGGGGCGTCCACTGAACGGTGACCGGCTTCCAACGCGATCACAGCGGCCTCACGGGCTTCATCAACGTTGATGGTGGAACAGTCCAGGAACAGTGTGTTCGGCTTCGCGATGGACAGCAGGCCGGGCCCGTCCACCCCGCGATAGGCATCCAGGACGTGCTTGCCGCTGGGCAACATGGTCAACACCACGGCCGCCTCCGCAGCAGCTTCATGCGCCGTGGCGGCCATGGGGATCCCGTGAGCCAAAGCTGCCTCGACGGCCGCCGGAACGGGGTCGTAGCCAATCACATCGTGCCCGGCTTTGATCAGGTTGGCCGCCATGGGACCACCCATATGACCCAGGCCCAGGAAAGCGATGAGTCCCGTTGCCGGGGCTTGGATATCTGACATAGCTGCGTTCTCTGTCATGATGGTCTCCTTCAATTCGACTGGACTCGACTGGCTGAAAGCCCCAGTTCCCGTTCGCCGAGCGGCGCAAAGTAGCCCTCGACGTCGGACTCCCGGACTTCGGCGAGAGTCGGCGGCTTCCACTGCGGGTTGCGGTCCTTGTCCATCACCTGCGCGCGGATGCCCTCCCGGAAATCGGGGCCGGCCAGGCACCGCAGGCCTACGCGGTATTCCTGATCAAGTGCTTCCTCCAAAGTGAGCCCACGGACGCGTCGCAGCGACTCAAGCGCCACCTTCACCGACGTCGGCGATTTGGCCTCGATCGTGTCTGCTGCAGCTACGGCCTCGTCGCCCAAAGCACGCAAGCTCCGGACGATCTCTTCCGCATCCTCGTGGGCGTAAGCGGCATCGATCCACTCCCGCTGCGCCGCCAAAGCTGACTCCGGCGAGGCTTGGGCAAAACGCTCGACGGCGGCCTCCGCCGTCGAGCTTTCCAACGCTTCCGCCAGCGCGGGCAGCTCGGACGACAGCACGAAGTGATCCGCGAGACCCAGGAACAGTGCGTCCGCGCCGGACAAGTGCGCCCCGGTCAAAGCGGCGTGCGTTCCTGCCTCCCCCGGCGAACGTGAAAGCAGAAGGGTCCCGCCGACGTCGGGCACGAATCCAATGGTGGTTTCGGGCATGCCGGTGCGCGTCCGCTCGGTGACCACGCGAACCGAGCCGTGCGCAGAGATGCCCACGCCGCCACCCAGGACGAGCCCGTCCATGAATGCGACGTACGGTTTGGGATAGTGAGCGATAAGCGCGTTGAGCCGGTATTCGTCAGCCCAGAAGTCGGCTGTCGCGATGCCACCGTGCAACATGTCCTTGTAGATGGCCACGATGTCGCCGCCGGCGCACAGCCCGCGGTCGCCCGCCCCGCGCACCAGGACAGTGGCAACGGCGTCATCGTCAGCCCATGCGGTCAGCTGCCGGAGCATGGCTTTCACCATTCCATCGTTCAGCGCATTGACTGCCTTCGGGCGGTTGAGGGTCACGATGCCGAGGTGGCCGCGACGCTCAAAGAGAACGTCTTCTGTTTCCAAGGCCCCCATCAGCTGCCTGCCGGCATGATGAAGCTGGCGCCTTGGCGAATGCCGGAAGGCCACCGCGACGTCACGGTTTTGGTCTTGGTGTAGAAGCGGAATGCGTCGGCGCCATGCTGGTTGAGATCGCCGAAACCGGACGCCTTCCAGCCGCCGAACGTGTAGTACGCGATCGGCACTGGGATGGGCACGTTGATGCCCACCATGCCTACCTCTACCCGGCTGGCAAAGTCGCGGGCAGAGTCGCCGTCGCGCGTGAAAATGGCGACGCCGTTGCCGAACTCGTGCTCGCTGCAGAGCCTGAGCGCTTCGTCGTAATCAGCCGCGCGCAGCACGCTGAGGACGGGACCGAAGATCTCTTCCTTGTAGATCTTCATGTCCTTGGTGACGTTATCGAAAAGCGTTGGGCCCACCCAGAAGCCGCCGTCGTAGCCGTCCACGGTGAGGCCTCGACCATCGGTGACCAGTGTTGCTCCTTCGTCCACGCCGGATTGGATGTAGCCTTCGATCCTTTCCTTGGCAGAAGCAGCCACCACGGGACCGAAGTCCGAATCCGTGTCCAGGCTGTGGCCTACCTTCAGGTCCTTCACACGCTCGGTCAGCTTGGCCACCAATGCGTCTGCGGTTTCCTGGCCAACAGGCACGGCAACGGAGATCGCCATGCATCGTTCGCCTGCGGATCCGTACCCGGCACCAATCAGGGCGTCGGCAGCCATGTCCAGATCGGCGTCGGGCATGATCACCATGTGGTTCTTCGCACCGCCGAAGCATTGGGCGCGCTTGCCGTGCGCAGCTGCTGTGGCGTAGATGTATTGGGCAATGGGGGTGGATCCCACAAAGCCGATGGCCTTCACCCGAGGATCTTCGAGCAGCGCGTCCACGGCTTCCTTGTCGCCGTTGATCACGTTGAAGACGCCGTTCGGCACGCCGGCTTCGCTGTACAGCTCGGCGAGGCGCAGCGGCACGGAAGGGTCCCGCTCGGACGGTTTAAGGATGAAGGCGTTGCCGGCTGCGAGCGCCGGGCCGGACTTCCACAGCGGGATCATGGCCGGGAAGTTGAAGGGCGTAATGCCCGCGACGACGCCGAGTGGCTGGCGGAGCGAATGGACGTCGATCCCCTGGCCGGCGTTGTCCGAGAATTCGCCCTTCAGCAGATGCGGTGCCCCGGCGGAGAACTCAACGACCTCGATGCCGCGCTGGATGTCGCCCTTGGCGTCGGCGAAGGTCTTGCCGTGTTCGGAGGACAGTAGCTTTGCGAGTTCGTCCATGTTCTGGTTGACCAGGTCCACGAACTTGAGCAGGATGCGTCCCCGGCGTTGCGGGTTCATTGCCGCCCATTCGAGCTGACCCTTTTCGGCATTTGCGACGGCGTTGCGAACCTCGTCCGCGCTGGCCAGCGGAAGCCGCGCCTGGACTTCGCCCGTGCAGGGATCGTAGACATCACTGAACCGACCGGACGTGCCTTCGATCCTCTGGCCGTCTACGTAGTGGGAAAGCTCGCGCACCATGGTGGAATGCTCCTTTGCATCGTGAATGACTGCCGTGCCGCCGGGTGCTGGGACCGTTGCGGAACACGTGACCAACTGTGATCCAGGTCATCTCTGAATCCGAATATACTCGGACTTCCTACTAATTTCCAGAGGGGTATTTTTCTGCCCCGGGGCTCCCACCCACCACGTCCGTGCGGGCAGGCCAGCGGCCAGTCACCTTGTGGAAATCGATCGCCGTCATGAGGGGTGTCACGTCGAAGGTGCGGATATTCAGGCTGAGCTTCGCTCCATTAACCGACTTGACCGTCAGGATCGGCTGCCCTTTCATCACTTGGACCCGGTAGTGCGCAATGTCGCTGTAGGGAACTACATGTTCCTTGCCGAGCACGGTACGGAAGGCAACCTCATGGGCCCGCGGAGCCACGTACCAGTTGCGGTACATCAGCACGAAAGCCAGGCCGCCCAGGAGGATGGCAACCGCAGTGATGCGGGCACCCAAGGGAGAAGGAGCATAGGCGAACGAGACCAAGCTCATGAGGAGGCCGAAAACAAAGAACAGCCAGCCGATGAAGGGCACCACTTTGGGCAGGCGCACCTGTTCCGGATACTCCTTGGACCTGTTGGGGTGCTTCCGGGCCCACCAGGCACCCACAGCAAGGAGCACTGCAACGAGTGCCCCGATGACGAGCTTAAGGATGAGTTCGGCTGACATGCCCCCCAGCCTATAGTCGGCCCTGCAGCAACCTCCGGAGCCCTTAGTGGACTTCCCTCATTTCCTTGTACGCTTCCAGCGCTTCCGCACGGGTGGTCTTGAGGTCCACGATTCCCTCCGGGTAGTCCGGTGTTCCGAACTCGGGAATCCAGTGGGCGATGTACTTCCCCTGGGGATCGAACTTCACGCGCTGGGCCTCCGGATTGAAGATCCTGAAGAACGGCGAAGCATCCGCCCCGGAGCCGGCTACCCATTGCCAGTTGGCCGGATTCGACGCCGGATCGGCGTCCACCAGGGTGTCCCAAAACCATTGCTCCCCCAGCTGCCAATGAATGCCCAGGTTCTTCACCAGGAAACTCGCGGCAACCATACGGACGCGGTTGTGCATCCAGCCCGTTTGCCAAAGCTGCCGTTGCCCCGCGTCCACCATGGGGAAACCGGTGCGGCCCTGCTGCCAGGCCCGGAATTCCTCCGGCGCTGAGTCGTGGCCGGGATGCTTGCCGTTGTTACTGCTGCCGTTATGGTTGGTGCCCGGCCACGCCCAGGGAAAGCGGTCAAACTCCGGGCGAAGGTTGGCCGTTGCGAGGCTTGGATTGTGGAAGTACTGGTGCCAGCAGAACTCGCGCCAGCCCAACTCGGAAGCATAGATAGAGGCGCTTTCGGACCGCTTGGAGCCCAGAGCATGCCACACCTCAAACGGGCTCAACTCACCCCAACGCAGATAGGGAGACAGGCAACTGCTGCCATCTGTATCCGGACGGTTGCGGCCCTCGCTGTAGTTGGAGAGGCCGCCCGCCACGAACGTGGCGAGCCGCTTGTGCCCGGCGGCAGCGCCCGGCGTCCACATTTCGGCCAATCCGCCGGACCAGTCAGGTGTGGTGGGAAGCAGTTGCCACGATTCCAGGTGGTCATGGGCTGGCAGTTTTCCGGAGAATCCGTGCCCCGCTTCCGGAACGGCCAGCGGCTCGCGGAAGTCCTGCGCAGAAACAGTCCGCCAGAAAGGGGTGAAGACCTTGTATTGCCCACCCGTTTTAGTGGTCACTTCCCACGGCTCGTGGAGAAGGGAAGCCTGAAAACTCGAGATATGCAGTCCCGCGTCGCCCGCCCAAGCCTTGATGCCGGCGTCGACCGTTCGCTCAGCGGAACCGTACCGCCGGTTCCAGTACAGCCCTCCGGCACCAATCGCCGTCGTGGTTTCCCGAACCACGTCGGCTGCAGGTCCGCGGCGGAGCAGCAGCGGAACACCAAGCTTGTCCAGGTCTTCGCGGAGGGCGGTCAGCGAGTGGTGGAGCCACCAGCGCGCGGCGCCTCCGTGGGGGCGGATACCCGGCGATTCTTCATCAAGGACGTAGAGGGCAACGGCCGCGCCGTCGTCGACGGCGGCACGCAAGGCCGGGTTATCGGCGACCCTCAGATCGTCGCGAAACCAAACGATGGACGGTTTCATTAGAGCCTTTCAGCGAGACCTCCGGAAACAGGAACAGCCCATGCCCCCTAAGAATCCTAGGGGCATGGGCTGAACGCTTGCTGGAATGGGATCAGGCGATGGATGCCACTGCTTGGCGAATTTCGGAAACCGGGATGTCGGTGGCGGTTTCGCTCCACATGGGAACACTGTTGACCACGTAGTCCCGCGCGGCTGCACCTACCATGCTCATGCCGGGATAAATTCTCTGGCCACTGACCTTGATGGGCTTGAGTCCCTGGAGTTCAAGGGCTGTCTTGAAAGCGGAATCGGGGATGGGGATTTTGCGTCCGAGAACGCACCAGCTGATGTACAGGCCGTAGAAAGTGTCAAAGTCCAAGCCGTTCTCAGTGTCGTCCTCAAACACCACACAGTCGCGAATAAAGCTGCCAATTTGGGTGTCGGTCATTACGGGGCCTCCGGCGTCGGAAGAAATGCGGGCCGCCGGGCTGCATCAGCGAATGTCCTATCCCTCACTATAGACCCGTTCGGGTTGCCCGGACGAGGAAAAGAGATTAACTCTGGGTTGCCGGGCGGGATTGTCCTCCGCAGATGCGCGGGGCATGGCAGGGCTCTGGTGCCCGCACCCACTCCGGCGTACCGTCATTTACATCCATGCAGAAGGCCGTCCATCGGGCGGCCGCTGGAGCTCAAGCTATCCGCAAGCTCACTGAAAAGGAGCATCAAGTGGCTGGATGGAATGCTGACACGGCAGCGGGGCCGCTGGGCTCCGGAACGGTCACCCTGGTGGAAGGCTCATCCTTCTGCATTTCCTCTGCCAACGGGGACATCAACCCCGAACTTCCCCACGGCGTCTTCCATCTGGACACCCGGATACTCTCCCGATGGGAGCTGACCATCAACGGCCAAACGATCGAACCCTTGGCAGCTGAAACCCGGGAACCTTACCGCGCCTTGTTCGCAGGCCGGGTACCTCGTTCGGACGGGTACGCGGACAGCCCGTTGCTGGTGGAACGCTTACGGGAAGTCGGGGCAGGAATGCTGGAAGAGATCACCGTCCGGAATTACTCCAAGCGGCCTGCAGAGTGCCGGATCCTGCTGACTGCCGAATCGGATTTCGCGGACCTCTTTGAAGTGAAGGAAGCCCGAATAACCCGGGAGTGGACGGAAACCCGCGTCCCGGGAGGCGATTCCTTGGAGATCCGCGGGAAGTGGGAGGGTATCCGGAAGAGCGTCGTGATCCGGGCCGAGGGCGCCGGCGCAGGAGCCAGGGCGTTGGGCTTCACGGCCAAGATTCCAGCTTTCGGCAGCTGGAGCACCCGCGTGAGCGTCGTCCCCACCCTCGACGGCGCAGGGACGCCGTTCGCCCATCCGGCCCGCGGGGAGTTGTCTCCCAGCGATCGTCGCCGGGAGGAATGGGTGGCCAAGATCCCCCGCCTGCAGGTGGCCAATCGTTCCATCGAACGCACCCTGAGGCGCAGCTACGAAGACCTGGGCGCGTTGCGGATCCAGGACCCGGACCACCCGAACAGGGTGGTTGTTGCGGCCGGGGCACCATGGTTCATGACGTTGTTTGGCCGCGACTCCTTGTGGGCGTCAGAGATGGCACTGCCCGTTGACCCGTCACTGGCATTGGGAACCCTCCGCACGCTGGCTGATCGTCAGGGAACGGTAGTGGACACCAACAGCGAGGAAGAACCGGGCAAGATCCTGCATGAAGTTCGGCTGGACGTCTCCAGCGGCTTGGCCCTGGGCGGCAAGTCCGCGTACTTCGGCAGCGTGGACGCCACTCCCCTGTT
Organism: Paenarthrobacter sp. TA1.8; assembly: GCF_048595705.1. Lineage (NCBI taxonomy): Bacteria > Bacillati > Actinomycetota > Actinomycetes > Micrococcales > Micrococcaceae > Paenarthrobacter > Paenarthrobacter sp. TA1.8. Next base: position 534,382 of record NZ_CP184287.1, on the reverse strand, counting down.
CGTCATCGTCCTGGGTTCCGTCAGCCGGTGGGGCTTCGCCAAGGATGTGATTGCGGAGCTCCTCCCCAATGCGGATCGCGCGCTCGAGTGGATCAGGGACTACGGCGACCGGGACGGCGACGGCTTTGTGGAGTATGGGCGTCCCAACGAGCACGGCCTCATCAACCAGGGCTGGAAGGACTCCTGGGACGGCATCAACTTTGCCGACGGCACCATTGCCGAGCCGCCATTGGCGCTGTGCGAAGTCCAGGCATACGTGCATGGTGCCTATATGGCGCGCGCTTGGATGGCTTACGACGACGGCGACCTCACCTTGGCAGCCGAGCTTCGGGAACGCGCGGATCGCCTCAAAAAGAAGTTCAACGAGGAGTTTTGGCTCCCGGACAAGGGCTACTACGCGGTGGCCCTGGACAAGGACAAGCGACCCGTCGATGCGTGTGCTTCAAACATGGGGCACTGCTTGTGGTTTGGGCTGGTGGATGAAGACAAGGCACCCCTCGTGGCGGAGCGGCTCATGTCCCCGGAAATGTTCAGCGGCTGGGGCGTCCGTACACTGGCCAGCGACATGGGCGCCTACAACCCTGCCAGCTACCACAATGGGTCGGTCTGGCCACATGACAACGCCCTGATAGCGGCGGGGCTGCTCCGCTACGGCTACGTGGAGGAAGCGCAGCGCATTGCCACGGCCCTCCTTGAGGCTGCCGAGTTTTCGGGCGGCAGGCTCCCCGAACTGTTCTGCGGTTTTGACCGCGGACAGTTCAGGGAGCCCGTGCCGTATCCGACTGCCTGCTCCCCGCAGGCATGGGCTGCCACCACTCCCATCCAGCTGATCACCGGACTCATGCGTTACGACGCCCACATTTCCCTGGGCGGCGTCTGGCTGGATCCGGTATTGCCGGAATCTTACGGTGACCTGCACATCAGCAATGCCCCCATGGGGAGCGGGCGCATCACCATTGATGTCACCGGCTCTACGTCCCAGGTTCAGGGACTTCCGGAGGGCCTGACACTCCACCGTGCGCAACGGCCCTGGATCACCGAGCTTGTGGAAAAGGCCGAGCTGCGGCGGACAGAACCCTAGGGACTACTGAATTGCTGCCTTGAGTTCCTTTGCAGCCAGTTCCGGATCAGCTGCGCTGTAGATTGCGCTGCCAGCGACCGCTACGTCGGCACCGGCCAACTGCACAGCTCCGATGGTTGATGCGTTCACTCCACCGGCCACAGAGAACGGTACGCGGGCCTCTTCGCCGGCGTTCAGCAGCCCACGAAGGTCGTAACCCGGCTGGGCTTGCTCATCAAGTCCAGCGTGGAACTCGATGAACTTTGCACCCAAGGCGCGGGCTTCCTTGGCGCGGGAAACCTTGTCGGCCACACCAATCAGGTCCACCACAATGCCCTTGTTGTGGGACTGTGCCGCCTTGACTGCACCGGCAATGGTGGAGTCGTCCGCCGTTCCGAGGACGGACACCAAATCGGCGCCTGCCTTGAAGGCGATGTCGGCTTCAAGCTCGCCGGCATCCATGGTCTTCATGTCCGCGAACACGATCTTGGTGGGGTGGGCTTCCTTGATTGCCGTGACGGCGGAGAGACCCTCGGCCTTGATCAGCGGGGTGCCCAGCTCGATGATGTCCACGTGCTCGGCTACTTTGCCGGCGAGTTCCAGGGCGTCTTCGATGGTGAGGAGGTCGAGTGCAACTTGCAGTTTCATGGTGTTGTTTCCTTCTTTGGAATGGTTGGTGAATCGGGTGGGTATGGGGTGTTGCGCGGTCTCAGGGTGTTGACCGGGTCTACTCCAGGTTGGCGTGTCGCAACCAGAGCTGCTCAGCGGGCTCGTCAGTGGCTCCCCAGAGAGAATGGAAAACCGCCTCGGTTACCAGGAAGAGCGACTGTTCGAAGAGGCTGCCGGAGTACTGCTGCGAAACATCTGAGCCATGGTCCGTCTTCTGGGCGGCGGGGATAACCACCACCGTTTGGGCAAGGCCAGCCAAGGGGGACGATGAGTTGGTGGTGATTGCCGCAACCTGGGCTCCTGCCGAGAGCGCTGTTTGAGCCGCTTTGACTACCCCGGATGTAGTACCCGAACCGGAAGCGACAATCAGCAGATCCCCTGCATTGATGGCAGGGGTTGTGGTGTCACCCGCAACATGGACGGTTTTTCCGAGGTGCATGAGGCGCATGGCTGCCATCCGTAAGACCAAGCCGCTCCGACCGGCTCCGGCGAGGAAGACGCGTTCAGCCCCACTGATCTCGTCTGCCAGGCGGGACACCTGTGCGTAATCAATGCGGGAGGCCGTGTGTCCCATCTCGCCCAGGATCAGGGACACGTTACTGGCTACGTCGTCACTGGTGGTTGTTGCTGTTTCTGCGGTGACGTTCACTTTCACTCCTTTTGCAGGTGGGTGCCTATTCCCTCAAGGGGCCTACAACGATTGTTCCGGTTACTTCAGGTAGGGGTAACGCCAAAAATGAACAGTAATAACCACCCGTTTGGGTAGGCCGCTGGCTGGAACTCCTTTAGGCTTGGTGGCATGCCCCAGCCCAACGACTTCCACTGGCCCCTTCTCGATGCGGTTGCGTCCATTGCAAAAGCCCCGTTAATGGGCATTGCCGAAGAGCTTCGCGCGGCCACCCAGCCGTTCCTGACATCGAGTGCCTTGGTCATCTTCACTGAGGACTGCACGGGTCGCCCACAGAAGAAGGCCGGCGCCGAGGACATCGTCAGCAGGGTCTCCATCCCGGAATTGGAACGCTTGCGTGCCTTAGTGGACGGGGAAGGACCGTGGCGGGGGGCCGCCATGATCGGTGGTCAGCAGCGGGACGTCCTCGCATTCCGCTATCCACCAAGCAACGCCCTGTTGGTTCTCACCGATCCGGTCCTAACTGCCGCAGATAAAGACAGCGGACCCCTACGGATGGTGACCTACCTTTGGGAGCTTGCAGCGGGGCGCATCCAAGAGAAGGTGAGCGACGCTCCGCCGTCGTATCTTCTGGAGTCCCGGGCCGCATCCGCGGAGCGTGTCCGAGTCACCGGTGAGCTGGTGGACCAGCACTCAACAACCCTGGAAACTGTGCTCGCGGCGTTACGTTCAAACTCCTTGGACGATCGTGCGGCCCGTACGTTCGTGACCGATCTAACCGCCAAAGCCCTTGTTGGCCTCCGGACCCTCAGTGACCGCACCAGCAACCTTGTGGAAGAGCCCGTCGCCAAGGCGTTCGAGAGGCTCCGGGAAGACCTCAGGCCACTCATGCACTTCAGCAACATCGACATCCAGTTCATCGAACCGCCTGCAAACGGAAGGGCACTGCCCGGCGAGGTGGCCCACGCCGCCAGGGCTGTGGTTCGGGGATTGGTCCTGGCTATCGCCGAACAGTCTGATGTTCATCGGGTCCGGACGCAATGGGATTGTGATGGAGAGAACCTGCTGATCAATGTCAGGGACGACGGCGGCGGGGAGCTTTCCCCTGAAGGTCCCACGCTTGAACGGTTGCTTCAACGTGTGCAGGCCGTGGACGGGACCATGAACGTGGACGTCATGCAGGGATGGGGCGCCGATATCTCCGTGGTCCTGCCGTTGGATCCGCCGTCGACTCCCGCGGGGGACGTAGCAGAATGGGGGCTGGCCGGCAGGGAACTTGAGGTCCTTCAGTTGCTGGCTGCCGGCCAGCGTAATCGCTCGATTGCCGCTGACCTTGGCATCAGCGAAAATACTGTGAAGTTTCACCTCCGGAACCTCTTCCGGAAGCTTGACGTCCGGTCCCGCACTGAGGCCATTGCGTTGGCCCACAGTGCGGGACTCAGGTAGACGTCCTAGGCGTCGATCACCATATCGGTCTGTGCGGTGGAGCAGCAGGGCAGGAACTTGCCCGCATCGATTTCACGGGCGCGGATGCCACCTTGATGGTTCATTTCCACTTCCCCCGAAAGCTTGACCACCTTGCAGGAGCCGCACATGCCCTCTTTGCAGTTCGCGCCGATCCTGACCCCGGCACGCTGGGCCGGACCAAGGATGTGCTCGGTGGGGTCGATGCGCACATTGATGCCCGTGCGCATGAAGGACAAGGTGAGGCTTCCCGTTCCCACTGTTTCAAAGCTCGATGCATCAGGCGCATCGGCCTTCGCTCCCGCATCCGAACCTTCGTCGGACGCTTCGGGCGCGTCCGGGTCGACAGTTTCCAGCGGCAACCCTGAAGCCTTCAGCGGCCCCTCCGCGTCGTAGCCGGGCTCGTAGAGCCCGAACGCCGTGGGCTGGCTTTCGTAGTAGTCCTCAGCGGAATCGGCGATTTCCTCGGCAATTTCCTCGGCAATGTCCACTGCGAGCGCGAGCTCTGCCTGGTACTCAAGGATCGTCTGCCGATCTCCCGTGAAGAATTCCATGTGGATGGAAGTATCGTCCACGCCCACGTTGCCCAGGAGCTCGGTTGCGGTGTTCAGGTAGCCCTCGGGTCCACAGGCATATACCTGCCGGCCGTTGGCGTCGGGGGCAACCTCCTCCAGCATTGCCGCCGTCAGCCTTCCACTAAGGCCTTCCCAGCCCTCGGGCTTGCTGCGGTCACCCAGGGAGTAGAAGACCTTGATGCGCGAGTCAACGGACGCGATGTAGGCCAGCTCCTTGTTGAAGGCAAAGCCTCCGGCCTCTGCCCCGTGGTAGAGCACCACCACATCGGCTTGTCCGGGCAGGGAGTGAATGGTCCGCACCATGGACATGATGGGAGTGATGCCTGCACCGGCGGCCAGCAGGAGATACCTGGCCCGGCGGTCGGCGTCGGGCAGGTGGAATGCCCCCACCGGTCCGAGCATGTCCAGGACGGTGCCGGGTTTGATGTTCTCGTGTACCCACGGTGAAACCAGGCCCGTGGCATCGCGTTTGACTGTGATGTCGAAGGTCCACGGCTTGGTGGGAGCGCTGGACAGCGAGTAGCTGCGATCCACAGGATCTTCGTCCTCGCCGTTCACCGGGAAGGCAACATTAACGTACTGGCCTGCACGGAACGCCAAGGGTGCGCCATCGGTGCGACGGAACACGAAGGTCATCATGCCGCCCACTTCGGGAACAATCTCGACGCATTCGGCCATGAACTCCTGCGGATGCCAAGGACCCAACGCACGTGCTGCACTGGCGGGTCCCTCGGTGCTGCCCATGACCCTGTTCCACGGCATTTCAAGACCGCGAATACGATGTGGCTCCTGGACTAACGTCTCAGTGAGGAGTTCCGTCATGCCAAGTGCTCCTGGACGCGCTGTACGTACCAGTTGATGAATGCCTCCACCTGGTATTCGCTCTTCATGTAGGGGCCGGGCTCGTAGGCGGGGCTGCCGGCACCCGTCTGGCACAGCTCCACAAAGGCCTTATCCTGCAGGTTGGTCTGCTTCCAGGTGTAGGTGAGCTTCTCCAGGTCGTAGTCGACGCCTTCCACGGCGTCGTCGGCTACCAGCCACGTGGTGCGAACCAGGGACTGGTGTTCGTTGATGGGGAAGACCCCGAACGTGATGACGTGGTCGCTCTGGAAGTGGAACCAGCTGTTGGGCTGGAGGTGCATCGAGCAGCGGCCAAGACGGAAGTCACGCAAGTCACCGAGCAGCTTCTTGGAGAGCCTGCGGCCATCGGGCGAGAACGATTCGCCGTCGCCATCCAGCGATTCCCGTGAGATGCGAATTCCAGCAATGCGGGTGTCGAGCTCTTCCACCACCTCGTAGGGAAGGCCGTAGCGGCGGCAACGCTCCTCGAGCGATGCCTGTGCTTCCTTGTTGCGGTCCCACACCTCTTCAAGGTGGGCCGGGATCAGGCCCTCCGTCAGGCCCCAGGTGGGGAAGAGGGAACAAGCGAGCTCCGGGTGGCCGTCGCAGTGGTAGCACTCACGGTTGTTCTCCATGACGAGCTTCCAGTTGCCCTCTTCAACGATGTTCTGCTGGTAGGCGATTTTCGTCTTGGAGAGATCGTGGGGCGCGAGGTACGGCTCGAAGATCTTGGAGGTCTCGTCAAAGTCGGTGGGCGGTTCGTCCGCAATGCAGACAAAGATCAGTCCGGCAACCACGCGGCTGTGGGCGCGCTTGAGGCCGAAGCAGCCCTTGTCGAACTTCGTCTCCCCCGGCGCGGAGGCGTGAATCAGGTTGCCCTCCGGGGAGTAGGTCCAGGAGTGGTAGCCGCAGACCAGGTTGCCTGTTGACCCGGCGGGCTCGGTCAGGACACGGGCGCCGCGGTGGCGGCAGACGTTGTGCAGGACGTTAACGCCGCCGTCGTCATTGCGCAGCACGATCAGGGAGTAGGGACCATAGTCGACGGTGACGTAGTCGCCCGGCTCCGGCAGTTCGGCGATGCTGGCTGCAAAGATCCAGTGCTGGCCAAAAATGGCTTCCATGTCGATCTTGAAGATCGTGGCATCGGTGTAGAAAGGCGCATCGAGGGAATATCCCTTGCGCCGGAACTCGAACAGTTCGCTGATCTCCGCCAGCTGCTCTGCAGGCAAAGATGAAGCGAGTTTTCCGCGTGAGTTGAGGGGCAAGACTGGAGCAGACATGTATTTCCTCCCGGGAGGCGTGGGGTAAATGTGTGTTTCGTGGGACCACGGCTGCGTGGGGTGCGAGCGGCGTTGTCGAAATCCTTATAGTCATGAGATTAGGGATCATTGATCCGCAACAAAAGCGCAAGATTCAGAAGATAACCGTGCACAATAGGTGCATGATTGATGCGAGACTCATCACACTTCGAGTTTTTGCCCGTTGCGGCACCATCGGTGCCACTGCGGAGCTCACCGGCTACTCACCCTCCGCCGTCTCCGCGCAGCTGCGCGAGCTCCAGCGGATGCTCGGAATGCAGCTGCTGACCAAGGATGGCCGGGGTGTCCGGCTGACCGCCACGGGCCGCTTTCTGGTGGCTGGTTCGGACACGCTTATCGCCGAATGGGAGCGCCTGCGCGCAGCAGCCATGGAGGCCGGCGACCAGGTGCAGTCCCGTTTCGGCCTCGGCGGATTTTCGACGGCGGCGGCCCAGTTGCTAGCTCCGCTAGCCGCTACTTTGCGCACAACACGCCCCCTGCTGGAGGTACAGGTACTCGAGGCGAATCCGGCCCGCTGCTTCGACTTGTTGGTCGCCGAGCGAATCGACCTTGCCGTCATAGTTGCCATGCAGTCCGACACGTATGTTGAGGACGATCCGCGCTTCGAACAGACGGTGCTGCTCGATGACCCCCTGGACGTGATCATTCCGGCTGACCATCCGTTGGCGTCACGGGAAACGGTCACACTGGAAGAACTCGCGTCCGAACCGTGGATCACCGAATCAGCCGGGTCCACCTATCACGCCCTCTTCACAGCGGCGTTCACGGCCGTCGGAGTAACACCGCGCATTGCCCATGAAGCCGTGGAATGGGAAACCCAAATCGCTTTCGTCGGCGCTGGACTGGGCGTGGGCCTCCTGCCGCGACTGGCGCCGCTGCATAATGCCGAGAACGTGGTCCGACTCCGCATTACCGGCAAAGGAAAGCCTGCGCGACGCATCGTGGCAGCGGTGCGCAGGGGCAGCATCGGATCACCCCTGATCCAGGAGTCGCTCGGCATCCTTCAGGAGAGCGCCCACCGGATCCTCACGGCCCGCCCCGAAGACGACCGCTGACACTCCAATCGGTGACGGCCACACTTTTTCAATCACGACACCCGCATCCGGGCATCGACGGTCCGCATGCGTGGCCCGTACGAATATCCGCGTCGTAGGCGGGTCACCGGATCCGACGGCTCTGTCGCGGGCGCTGGTCCGGCAGTGTGCGTAAAAGGGGCCCCGCCCCAGCCACCGCCCAAGTGGCGGCAGCGGGAGCGGGGAATAGCACACAGAGGATGAGCGCCCACCGGGCGCAATGGAACTTACCAGCCGCGTTCTGCGAGGCGGTGGGGCTGCGGGATGTCGTCCACGTTGATGCCGACCATGGCTTCACCGAGCCCACGGGAGACCTTGGCGATCACGTCAGGATCGTCATAGTAAGCGGTTGCGTTCACGACGGCGGCGGCGCGCTCAGCCGGGTTGCCGGACTTGAAGATCCCCGAACCAACGAACACGCCGTCGGCGCCGAGCTGCATCATCATCGCAGCGTCAGCCGGGGTGGCAATGCCACCGGCGGTGAACAGCACCACGGGGAGCTTGCCGGTGGCGGCAACTTCCTTGACCAGCTCGTACGGGGCCTGCAGTTCCTTGGCCGCAACGTAGAGCTCGTCCTCGGGCAGGGCGGCAAGCTTGGCGATCTCCGAACGGATCTGGCGCATGTGCCCGGTCGCATTGGAAACATCGCCCGTGCCAGCCTCGCCCTTGGAACGGATCATCGCCGCGCCCTCGTTAATGCGGCGCAAAGCCTCACCAAGGTTGGTGGCACCGCAAACGAAGGGGACGGTGAAGTTCCACTTGTCGATGTGGTTGATGTAGTCAGCCGGGGTCAGGACCTCAGACTCGTCGATGTAGTCAACACCGAGGGACTGCAGGACCTGGGCTTCGACGAAGTGGCCGATGCGGGCCTTGGCCATGACCGGGATGGACACGGCGGCGATGATCGCGTCGATCATGTCCGGGTCGGACATGCGGGACACGCCGCCCTGGGCGCGGATATCGGCCGGGACACGCTCGAGCGCCATGACAGCGACGGCACCGGCGTCCTCGGCGATGCGGGCCTGATCGACGTTAACGACGTCCATGATGACGCCGCCCTTGAGCATCTCCGCCATGCCCCGCTTGACGCGGCTGCCGCCAGTCAAGGGGATGTGTTCAAAAAGGTGGGGTCTTGTCGTCACGTGATACTCCAAAGGCTGAAGGCTGTGATTGCATCACAAGCGCCCGGATTCAGCGCAGAGTAAGAGAACGCGTGATATCCGGGTGATATATTAGTTGGAGTCTTCAGTATGCAAGGACCAAAGCCCGGAGTCAACAGTGGGATCGGCGCTAACCTAGGCTGCGAAAAGTGCCTGCCGCACAGCGTGTTCGAAGCCACTGACATGGACTCGGGCCAACTCGGCAGCCTGATCCTCATCACCATCAATGACGGCCCTCAGTAGGTCGAGGTGCTCGCGCACATGGTGCTCCAGATCAGGCAACCGGTCCAAGACCATGCACCAGATGCGGGTAGCCAGATTGTCATACCGGATCAGAATGTCTTCAAGGTGCGGGTTCGCGGCCGCCGCATAGATGCCCTGGTGAACACTGGCGTCCAGTCGCAGGGTTTCAACCACGGATGCCGCACTGACGTCAAAGTCCTCCACTGCGCGCATAACTTCGCGGAGGTGTTCTTTGGTGGCTGCCGAAGCAACGCGTGCAGCCCTTGCAGCAGCCAGGGGTTCCAGCTGCGCCCGGATCTCCGATATAAAGGCCAGGTCAGTTACTTCCACGCGGGTGGCAAAGGTCCCCCGCCTCGGATACGTAATGACAAGCCGATCCAACTCCAGGCGCTTCAATGCTTCACGCACCGGCGTCCGGCCAATCTCCAGGTCCCTTGCGAGTTGGTCATCATTGAGGAGGTCGCCAGGTTTGATGTCCAGCATCAACAAGCGATCCCGGAGGCGTTCGTACGCGATGTCAGCCAAGGATTTCTTCGTGGCCTCGCCGGTGACTGCCAGGGTTCCAAAAGCCACTGCGCCATCCCTTCCTTCACAACCAAAAAATCTATTGACCTGCCCTGAACACCAGTATACGCTGAATCCAATCCTAATATATCAGTACAGGACCTAGGAATATATCTTAAGGAGGAGACATGACCCTCGTGGCGACAGACTCACCGGTAAGCACCCTACCGAAGCCCGAAATGCTCAAAGAAGAGCAAGCACAGAAGTTCGTACTCACATTGTCGTGCGTCGAACGCGCCGGAATTGTCCAGGCAGTCACAACCTTCCTTTTCGAGCGCGGTTTCAACATCGAAGAGCACCAGCAGTTCGACGACGGACTCCGCCAGACACTGCACCTGCGGACCGCTTTCTCCGGCCCGCTGTCCTACTCCCCGGAGCGGCTCGAAGAGGAATTCAGAGCGATTGCTGACCGCTTCGAGATGAAGTTCAGCTTCCACGACCAAACCAAGAAGCGGGTCCTGGTAATGGTGTCCAAGTTCGGGCACTGCCTCAATGACCTCATCTTCCGCTGGCGGGGCGGCAGCCTCGGCGGTGACATCGTTGTGGTTGCCTCCAACCATGAAACCCACCGCGCCATGGCTGAAGCCGCTGGCCTGCCCTTTGTCTACATTCCTGTCACCCCGGATACCAAGGCGGACGCTGAGCAGCGGCTCCTGGACCTGGTGGAAGAGTACAACGTAGACCTCGTAGTGCTGGCGCGGTACATGCAAGTACTTTCGGACGACCTGTGCCGTGCCCTCGAAGGACGCGCCATCAACATCCACCACTCCTTCCTGCCGGGATTCAAGGGGGCCCGCCCCTACCACCAGGCCTATGACCGCGGCGTGAAGCTGGTGGGTGCCACTGCCCACTACGTCACCGCTGACTTGGACGAGGGGCCGATCATCGAGCAGGAAGTCATCCGCGTCGATCACAGCTACGGTCCCACCACACTCTCAACCGTGGGCCAGGACGCCGAAGCCTTGGCATTGTCCCGCGCTGTCAGGTGGCACTGCGAACACCGCGTGCTGCTGGACCAGACCAGCACCGTGGTTTTCCGCTAACCAAGCACCAGAACACCAGCAGACTCACCCCTATTAACTTCAGCAGGAGAACCCCCATGGCATCCACGCCTCGCATTGTCATCATCGGAGCTGGGATTGTTGGCACCAACCTCGCCGACGAACTGGTCACCCGCGGTTGGAACAACATCACCGTCCTGGACCAAGGACCCCTGAACATGCCCGGTGGCTCAACGTCCCACGCACCGGGCCTGGTTTTCCAGACCAACCCCTCAAAGTCCATGGCACTCTTCGCCAAGTACACAGTGGAGAAGCTGCTGTCCCTCACGGAGGACGGCCAAAGCTGCTTCAACCAGGTGGGCGGCCTTGAAGTTGCCACTACCGAGACCCGTCTGGCCGACCTGAAGCGCAAGCTCGGCTACGCACAGTCATGGGGCATCGACGGCAAGATCCTCTCCCGCGAGGAATGCAAGGAGCTCTACCCCCTGATCAATGAGGAAGACATTCTGGGCGGCCTCCACGTCCCCACGGATGGCCTGGCTCTTGCTGCCCGCGCCGTGCAGTTGCTCATCAAACGCACTGAAGCCGCCGGCGTGAAGTACATCGGCAACACCGAAGTAACCGGCATCGAGCAGTCAAACAGCCGCGTGACCGGCGTCGAGACCCCCGACGGCGTGATCCCGGCGGACATCGTGGTTTCCTGTGCCGGCTTCTGGGGCGCCAAGGTGGGCGAGTTGATCGGGATGTCCGTTCCGCTCCTCCCGCTGGCCCACCAGTACGTAAAAACGACGCCGGTTCCCGCCCAGAAGGGCAAGAACGAACTTCCCAACGGTGCCCAGCTGCCGATCCTGCGCCACCAGGACCAGGATCTGTACTACCGCGAGCACGGTGACCGTTACGGCATTGGCTCCTACGCCCACCGCCCCATGCCCGTGGATCTCGATGAACTCGGAAGCTACGAGCCCAGCAGCATCACCGAACACAACATGCCCTCGCGCCTGGACTTCACGCTGGAAGACTTCCTTCCCGCGTGGGAAGCAACCAAGCAGATCCTGCCGGCACTGCGTGAAAGCGAAATCGAGGATGGCTTCAACGGCATCTTCTCCTTCACCCCGGATGGTGGCTCCCTGGTGGGCGAGTCCAAGGAAGTTGACGGCTTCTTCGTTGCCGAGGCCGTGTGGGTCACTCACTCCGCCGGCATCGCCCGTGCCGTGGCTGAGCTCCTGATCGAAGGAAAGTCGCAGATTGACCTCGGTGACTGCGACATCCACCGCTTCGAAGAGGTCCAGCTGACCCCCGAATACGTCAGCGAAACCTCCCAGCAGAACTTCGTGGAGATCTACGATGTGATGCACCCGCTCCAGCCAAAGCTTTCTCCCCGCAACCTCCGTGTCAGCCCCTTCCACGCCCGCCACAAGCAGTTGGGCGGCTACTTCCTGGAAGGTGCCGGATGGGAGCGCCCTTACTGGTTCGAAGCCAACGCCGAGCTCCTCAAGGAAATGCCGGACGACTGGCAGCCGCCGGCCCGCGACGCCTGGTCCGGTATGTTCAGCTCCCCCATCGCCGCGGCTGAGGCTTGGAAGACCCGCACAGCAGTTGCCATGTACGACATGACGCCGCTGAAGCGCCTCGAAGTGTCCGGCCCTGGAGCCTTGAAGTTGCTGCAGGAACTGACCACCGGCGACCTTGCCAAGAAGCCCGGCGCCGTGACCTACACGCTGCTTCTGGATGAAGCCGGTGGCGTACGAAGCGACATCACTGTGGCCCGCCTGAGTGAAGACACTTTTCAGCTTGGCGCCAACGGCAACATGGACACCGCCTACTTTGAGCGCGCGGCCCGGCACCAGACCGAAAATGGAGGCGCCGGAGACTGGGTCCAGGTCCGCGATACCACTGGTGGCACCTGCTGCATCGGCTTGTGGGGTCCCCTCGCCCGTGACCTCATCAGCACGGTGAGCAGCGACGACTTCACAAACGACGGCCTGAAGTACTTCCGTGCCAAGAAGGTCACCATCGGAGGAGTCACTGTCACCGCGATGCGGCTCTCCTACGTGGGCGAACTGGGCTGGGAGCTCTACACCAGCGCCGACAACGGGCAGCGCCTCTGGGACGCCTTGTGGAAGGCCGGCCAGCCGTTCGGCGTCATCGCCGCGGGCCGTGCCGCGTTCAGCTCGCTGCGACTCGAAAAGGGCTACCGTTCCTGGGGCTCGGACATGACCACTGAGCACGACCCCTATGAGGCCGGCCTTGGCTTCGCCGTGAAGATGACCAAGGAGAACTTCGTCGGCAAAGCCGCCTTGGAAGGGCGCAGTGAGGAAAGCTCGGCCCGCCGCCTGCGCTGCTTGACCGTCGACGACGGCAGGAGCCTGGTGCTGGGCAAGGAACCGGTGTTCTACAAGGACCAGGCGGTGGGTTACGTCACCAGCGCAGCCTACGGTTACTCCGTCCGCAAGCCGATTGCCTACGCCTACTTGCCCTCTGCAGTGTCCCTCGGAGACTCCGTGGAAATTGAGTACTTCGGACGCCGCATCCAAGCCACTGTGACCGAAGATCCGCTGTACGACCCCACCATGAGCCGGCTCCGGGGCTAACAGCCCACGCAGCCACCAACGCATGCGGCCCGGACCCTTCCCCTCGCACCGACCGGGTCCGGGCCGCTGCTTTCCCCCTTCAGCCAGGAAGACCCATGATCAGTTCAGAAACCATCCATGATTACCTCTCCAGGCTCGCTTCACGTCAGCCCACTCCCGGTGGAGGCGCAGCCGCTGCCTTGCATGCCGCCCAAGGTGCTGCCTTGGTAGCCATGGTGGCCAGGTACACCACCGGTGCCAAGTATGAGGAGCACGCCGCACTGGTAACCCGGATCACCAGCGCCGCCGACCACCTGATCGTCGAGGCCCTGCGTCTCGCGGACGCCGACGAGCATGCCTTCCAGTCAGTCATCGACTCCTACAAGCTCCCCTCGGAATCCGACGAACTCAAGGCAATCAAGACCGCCGCCATCCAGGAGGCCCTGGTTCAGGCCGCCCATACCCCCGCGCAGCTCATCAAAGTTGCCGGCGAAGTGGTGGATCTTGCCACGGAACTCGTTGACGTGGCGAATCCCAACGTCATCAGCGACATCGCCGCTGCTGCCGATGCAGCCCGAGCAGCTGCCACCACGGCCCGGGTCAACATCGACATCAATGTAGTCGCCATCAAGCACGGCGAAGCCCGTTCCCGCCTGGCGGAACAGACGAACGGTATTGAGGACAAAGTGGTTCTCGCCGCCGATGCCCTGGTGCAGCGCGTACGCGAAAGGATCCTCTCATGACCACCAAACTGCGCGGGAACACCAAACTGCTTTCCGGCAAGCCGCTCGCTGCCCTTATCCAGCAGCGCGCCCATGAGGAGACCGCCCTCCTGGATGACGAGGGCATTCGCCCGGTCCTGGCTGTTGTTGTTGCAACGGACGACGAAGCGACGCACTGGTACGTCCGCTCCATCGAGCGTGCAGCCGGACGTGCCGGTATTGGTTGCAGGATCGTCGATCTTGGTCACGATGCCACCGAACAAGTGCTGGCCAGCGTCCTGGCCGACCTCAGCGCCGAGCCATCCGTCCACGGCATCATCCTCCAGACTCCCCTGCCTGCGGCTGTCCGCGCTGACCGGCTGGTGGGCCTCATCGTTCCGGAAAAGGATATCGACGGCGCCAATCCGCTCAGCCTCGGCCGCTTGGCCGTGGGGCAGCCCGCCTTCGCACCCGCTACTGCCCAGGCCGTGGTGGAGTTGCTGGACCACTTCCAGATTCCGGTTGCCGGGCGTAACGTGGCCGTCGTCGGGCGTTCCGCCGTGGTGGGCAAGCCGCTGTCCCTGCTCCTCCTCGAAAGGGACGCAACCGTCACCATCTGCCATTCCAAATCAGGGCCGCTGGAACGCTATACCCAGCCGGCCGACGTCGTGGTTGTTGCCGCCGGGCGGACCGGGCTGCTGAAGGGCAGCCACCTTTCCCCGGAGACTGTGGTGATCGACGTCGGCACGAACGTCCTGCCCGATGGTTCCCTGGTGGGTGATGTCGACGAAGCCAGCGTCACCGGCGTCGCGGCGGGCCTGAGTCCGGTTCCGGGCGGCGTCGGGTCAGTGACCACCGCGCTTTTGCTGCTGCACACGGTTGAAGCCGCCCGGCAACAGTCCCGCACCACGCTGCTCACTGCTTCCACTTCCCGGATCTGAAGGGTTCCCCCATGCATTCCAAAGCCCCCCGCGAGAACATCGACGAGTCAAAGCTGACCGTCACCAAACCCAAGACCAAGGCCGTGGGCATCCCCGCTGTTGCCAACGCCTTGAAGATTTCGCTGGAACAGATGGGACCACTGCGCAGCGTTCAGACCCTGCTGGCAGTGAACCAGCTGGATGGCTTCGACTGCATGGGGTGCGCCTGGCCCGAGCACGAAAAGCGCAACGCGGCAGAGTTCTGCGAGAACGGTGCCAAAGCAGTGGCCGAGGAAGCCACCCGGCGCCGTGTCACGCCGGAGTTTTTCGCTCAGCATTCCATCGCCGACCTCAAGACGCGCGACGACTTCTGGCTGGGCCAGCAAGGCCGGCTCACCCACCCGATGTTCCTGGACGAAGGCGCTACCCACTACAGGGCCATCGACTGGGAGGAAGCCTATGACCTCATGGCTGAGGAGCTGCGGAGCCTGGAACACCCCGACGAAGCCGTCTTCTACACCTCCGGCCGGACCTCCAATGAAGCAGCATTCGTTTACCAGCTCCTGGTTCGCGGCCTGGGCACCAACAACCTCCCGGACTGCTCCAACATGTGCCACGAGTCCTCCGGTTCCGCACTGGTGGAAACCATCGGCATCGGCAAGGGTTCCGTCAGCCTGATGGACCTGGAGACGGCGTCGCTGATCTTCGTGGCCGGGCAGAATCCCGGTACCAACCACCCGCGCATGCTCAGCGCGCTGGAAAAGGCGAAGAAGAACGGCGCAGTCATCGTGTCTGTCAACCCCCTTCCCGAAGCAGGCCTCCTGCACTTCGAGAACCCGCAGCACGTGGCCGGCATGATTCAAGGGACCCAACTGACGGACGACTTCCTGCAGATCCGTGCCGGCGGCGACCAGGCCCTCTTCCAAGGCCTGGGCAAATACCTGCTTGAAGCCGAAGCTGCCGGACGGAACACCCCGGGCCTGCAAACCGTCCTGGACCATGACTTCATCAACAATCACACCGTGGGCATCGACGACTACCTGCGCTATCTGGAAAAGGTGGAGTGGGAAGACATTGTGGAGGCAACCGGCCTCACCCTTGAGCAGATCCATTCCACAGGTGAACGAATGCTCGCCTCCAGCGCCACCATCGTGTGCTGGGCCATGGGCCTGACCCAGCACAAACACTCCGTACCCACCCTCCGCGATGTAGTCAACGTTCTCCTGCTTCAAGGCAACATCGGCAAGCCCGGGGCCGGCGTTTGTCCTGTGCGCGGCCACTCGAACGTCCAGGGTGACCGGACCATGGGCATCTTCGAGAAGATGCCGGAGACGTTCCACGACCGGCTGGACCAGGAATTCGAGTTCCGGTCTCCGCGCGAGCACGGCTTTGACACCGTGGCAGCCATCCGCGCCATGCGGGACGGCAAAGTCCGTTTCTTCATGGGCATGGGCGGCAACTTCGTCCGGGCTGCCCCCGATTCCGAAGTCACCGAGGAAGCCCTGGCCAACACCCGGCTGACCGTTCAGATCTCCACGAAATTGAACCACTCGCACTTGTCCACGGGTCGCCGGGCCCTGATCCTGCCTACCCTGGGACGCACCGAGAAGGATACCCAGCGGACCGGAGACCAGCGGGTCACCGTGGAAGACTCCATGAGCGCCGTCCACGCATCACGGGGACGCCTCAAGCCTGCAAGTGAGCACCTCCACTCCGAAGTAGCAATTGTGTGCAACCTTGCAGACAGGCTGTTCAGAGACGGCCACCAGCGCCTGCCCAACACCCCGCAGGCTTCCTGGCTGGCCATGAGGGATGACTACTCGCTGATCCGCAAACATATTGAAGCGGTATTTGACGGCTTTGAAGACTTCGAAGCACGGATTCAGCACCCGGGCGGTTTTGTCCTGCCACACCCGCCGCGCGATGCCAGGAAGTTCGACACCGCATCAGGAAAAGCACACTTCACCGGCAATGAGCTGGAGTTCATCAAGATCCCGCCTGGCCGCTTGGTCCTGCAAACCCTGCGTTCACATGACCAGTACAACACCACCATCTACGGCAAGGACGATCGCTATCGTGGCATCCATGGTGGGCGTCGCGTGGTGCTCATCAACGCTGACGACATCACCGAGCTAGGCTTTGCCGACGGCGATATGGTGCACCTGATCTCCGAATTCCAAGGAACGGACCGGCGTGCCGAGAACTTCCGCATCGTGTCTTACTCAACGCCGAAAGGCTGTGCCGCCGCGTACTACCCGGAGACCAATGTCCTGGTCCCCTTGGACTCCGTGGCGGACACCAGCGGAACACCCACCTCCAAGTCCGTGATCATCCGGTTGGAGAGGGCGTAAGACCCGCTGTACACCATGAGCTGCGTCACATAGTATGACTGATATATCTATCACGTACTGATGGAAATATCAGCTGTTCGATTGTCCGTGAATGGTGCTTCGATGGCCTGAAACCTGGGGAGGTATTTCCTCATCGAAGCACCGCTTTCGGACCATTGGGCAGCAGTTCAGCAATAGCCAAAGAAGAGGGAGTGACCATGTCAGGAAACAGAGCAGTCGCCTACAAGGAACCTGGTGTCGTCGAGATCATCGACACCGACTACCCAACGTTTGAGCTTAAGGACGGACCGGGCGTCAACCCGGCCAACGTCGGCCGGAAAGTGCCTCATGGCGCGATCCTCCGCACTGTAACCACCAACATCTGCGGTTCGGACCAGCACATGGTTCGTGGGCGCACCACTGCTCCGCAGGACCTGGTCCTCGGCCACGAAATCACGGGCGAAGTGGTGGAGGTGGGACCCGACGTCGAGTTCATCAAGGTAGGCGACATCGTCTCGGTGCCGTTCAACATTTCCTGTGGCCGTTGCCGGAACTGCAAGGAGCAGAAGACCGGCATCTGCCTCAACGTCAACCCCGACCGCCCCGGCAGCGCCTACGGCTACGTGGACATGGGAGGCTGGGTGGGCGGACAAGCAGAGTTCGTGTTGGTCCCCTACGCCGACTGGAACCTGCTGCGCTTCCCGGACCGCGATCAGGCCCTGGAAAAAATCATGGACCTGACCATGCTCTCGGACATCTTCCCCACTGGCTTCCATGGTGCCGTCACTGCCGGCGTCGGCGTGGGGTCAACAGTTTACGTCGCAGGTGCCGGGCCCGTGGGCCTTGCTGCTGCCGTGGGCGCGCAGCTGCTTGGCGCCGCCGTCGTGATTGTGGGCGATATGAACGAGGACCGCCTGGCGCAGGCGCGTTCTTTCGGCTGTGAAACAGTCAACGTGTCCAACGGCGATCCGAAGGAGCAGATCGCACAGATCCTCGGCGTTCCGGAAGTGGATTGCGGTGTGGACGCGGTGGGCTTTGAAGCCCGCGGCCACGGCAAGGATGCCTCACACGAGGCTCCTGCCACTGTGTTGAACTCCCTCATGGATATCACTGCCGCCGGTGGATCCCTGGGCATTCCGGGGCTCTACGTCACCGGCGACCCGGGCGGAATCGACGATGCCGCCAAGCACGGCTCACTCTCGCTGTCCCTTGGTACCGGCTGGGCCAAATCCCTGTCCTTCACCACCGGCCAATGCCCGGTCATGAAATACAACCGGCAGCTGATGATGGCGATCCTCCATGACAAGGTCCAGATCGCCAAGGCAGTCAACGCCCAAGCCATCCCGCTCGAGGACGCTCCGCGCGGCTACGCCGAATTCGACGCCGGAGCGGCAACAAAGTTCGTGCTGAATCCGAACGGTTATGTGAAGTCCTAATACACGTCTGAACAGCACGCACCACACGGATACCGGGGACTGCACGGCAAGAATTACGGGAAGGCCGGGCAGTCCCCGGTATCTGCGTTTCACAGGAAGCACCACCCCAGGAAGCGGGCATCCATGCTTGCACAAGCAACCTTCACCGACTCTCACGAAGGGTTCGTGGTGAGCGGCGAACCGCGGCACGCACCCTCGTGGGCCGAAGCACGTGAACTGGCCTACCAGTGTGCCGGTCCACTCCCGTCGTCGAAAGTCACCCTCGGCGAGGCGATCGGGCGCACCCTGACCAGCCCCGTCACCGCTCAACGGAACCTGCCCCATTACGCGTCGTCAGCCATGGACGGCTGGGCCATCAACGGCAGCGGCCCTTGGATACTAACGACGGCGGGGCTGCCGCTGTCGCCGGGCGAAGCCAGCGTCATCGCCACCGGCGGGCTCGTTCCAACGGGCGCCTCGGCAGTCCTGCGCAAGGAAAGCGGCCACGCATCCACGGATGGGCACCTCTCTATCAGACACGACGCCAAGCCGGGTGAAACACTCCCAGGCCGGCACATTCGGCCCGCCGGAGAAGAAGCCGCAGCCGGAGAGGTCCTCATACCCGCCGGCACGCTCCTCAATCCGGCTCATATTGCCCTGGCCGCAGTGGCAGGCCACGATCACGTTCAGGTGCAGCGCAAGCCGAGGGTCGCCGTCGTACTTACCGGTTCTGAAGTGGTCACCTCAGGCGAGCCGGCGCCCGGACAGGTCCGCGACGCGTTCGGTCCGCAGCTGGATGCCGTGATATCGCAATTGTGCGGGGAGCCGGGTGGCCAGCGCAGGATAGGCGACTCATACGAAGAGTGGATGGCGGCGCTTGGCCGCGTTCCTGATGGTTTGCCGCCCGACGTGACGATCACCACCGGAGGGACGGGAAAATCCGGGACAGACCACTTCCGCAATGCCGTTGCGGCACTCGGGGGTCGGCTCCTCCTGGACGAAATCGCCATGCGGCCGGGACATCCGGCGGTGTTGGCGGAACTTCCTGATGGTCGTTTCGTCATCGGCCTTCCGGGCAATCCGCTGGCCGCGATGATGGCGCTGATGACCCTTGGGGAACCCTTGCTGGCCGCTATGGGAAGCAGGCCCCTCCGGAGAGCCGTGCTAATGACCTCCGGGGCCGACATCGACCCGGACCCAAGGCGGACACGTCTCATGCCCTGCACCCTTATCCACGATCTGGCGCTCCCTGCCTCCCGCACGGGTCCGGGGATGATGCGCGGGCTTGCCTGGGCAGACGGATATATGGCCGTTCCCCCTGAAGGCATCGCAGCCGGTGCGCCCGTACCTGTCCTGCCGCTGCCCTGGACAGCGCCCATCAATTTCCCGGACCAATCAGGAGGGTACGCCGGATGGCCCGCATGACCCAGCGCAGGAAAATCCATCGTTTCCGCTTGGACGCGGCGGACACCGAAAATTCCGTGCGGTTCAAGGAGGATGTTCTGGCCGCCGAAGAACCCCTGGAAATCAGGATCGGAGGCAGCTCTTTTGCCGTGACCATGAGGACGCCGGGCGACGACTTTGATCTGGTGGCTGGATTTTTGGTGTCCGAGGGCATCATCCGCAGCCCTTCCGAGCTGATCTCCCTCCGGTTCTGTGCGGGCGAGAAGGACGGGGTGCAGACCTTTAACGTGGTGGAAGCCCAGCTACGGCCGGACGTTCCCCTGCCGGACACCATGCGCCACGTATATACGTCGAGTTCGTGTGGCATCTGCGGCACGGACTCCATTGAAGCCGTACGCAAGACCATCCATTTCGATCCGTCCTTGGACCGTCTACAGGTTCCCGTGGATGTCCTCGCCGAGCTCCCGGACCGGCTCCGCGAAGCGCAGGCCGTCTTCGACAGAACCGGAGGGGTCCACGCAGCTGGACTGTTCAAAGTGGATGGCGCCAGCCCGGAGCTGTTGTGTCTGCGGGAAGACGTCGGCCGGCACAATGCGGTGGACAAAGTGGTGGGCTGGGCCCTTCGGCAGGACCTGCTGCCCTTGACCGGCCTGGTCCTGCAGGTCTCGGGCAGGGCATCGTTCGAACTCGTCCAGAAGGCAGCTTTGGCCGGCATCCCGGTTCTCGCGGCCGTCAGCGCCCCCTCCAGCCTCGCCGTCGATCTTGCCACCGAGACCGGGGTGACCCTGGTTGGCTTCAGCCGGGGACATAGCCTCAACTTCTATGCCGGAAGGGAGCGCCTGAGCAACCCACGAAAGGCTGTCCAGGAGGCTGCCATGAGCGGGTGAATCATCCATGATGTGAAAAGGTCCGCGCAAAACTCCGTCTAGGATGAGGAAAGACGAGGGTGCAGGCCACACGGGGTACCAGCTCAGGGTGGCCTGCCTGGACAACGACACGAGGCACCATGGCCGCACGCAGCAACCCGGACTTCGACAAGGACGTAGACGCCCAGGGCGGAGGCGTCCAGTCAGTAGACCGCGCACTCCAAATCCTGGAAATCCTGGCCCGGGAAGGCGATGCCGGCGTGAGCGACATCGCTGAGGAGATGGGCGTCCACAAGTCCACCGTGTCCCGGCTGGTTGGCTCCTTGGTCAACCGCGAACTGGTCCGGCAGAACAGTGAACGCGGCAAGTACCAGTTGGGCTTTGGAATCCTCCGCCTGGCTTCTTCCATCCCCGGCAGACTGAGCGTGGTTCATGAGGCGCGCCAAGTCCTGGAGGCCTTGGCGGCCGAATACAAGGAAACCGTCAATCTGGCTGTGCTGCGGTCCAACTATGCCGTCAACGTGGACCAGGCGATGGGGCCCTCAACACTTGCCACCTACGACTGGGTGGGCAGCCTGACGCCGCTGCATGCCACATCCAGCGGCAAGGTCCTTCTGGCCGCGTTGACCGCCGATGAAAGAACCCAGGTCCTCAAGGCAGTGGGCTTGCCCGCTCGAACGCCACGTACGGTGACCAACCGCGGAGAGCTGGAAAAGCAGCTGCTGGACGTAGCCCGCAACGGCTACGCCACAGTTCACGAAGAGTTTGAAATCGGCCTCACCGCTATTGCCGTGCCCATCTTCAACCACTCGGGAACCGTCATCGCTGCGGTAAGTATCTCCGGCCCGGCGTTCCGCTTTTCACCCGAGGACCAGCCGGGGCTTATCGACGGCCTTCGCGAGGCCGGGCTGACCATCAGCGCCCGGATGGGTTACAGGCACCGCTGAGCCCTGCCCCGCGCGGGTCTACGATGCTCTAGGCGCAACACGGGCCATCATACGCAACGAACGCTTCCCCTCCCATTCGTTGCGTCAAACTGTCGGCAAGCTAGGAAAAGTCCTTGACTTTGAGTGTGACGGGGCGCACTCTGTTGCTTAGCGCGAATGTTGTTGATTCATGCGGAACGCCCTTTAGGGCTCCATGAGCCCAGCGTTCAACCAACCCGTCCGACCAAAGAGGTGCCCCATGAAACTGCCCATCTACGCTCCTGAAGTGCAGATCCGGGACAGCAAATCATGGTCAGCGGGGAAGCCCCCCAGCCTTCCCTTCGGCCTCATCCTCCAGGGCCATGTATAAACGCAAACCCATGACTCGCCGAGCAAAGGACCCGCTCATGGCTATAAACAGCGACACAAAATCCTTAACACCAGAGGAGTTACCTGCCGACGATCAATTGGCGGGTGCTTCAGCAGCAGCCAGTTCCACCACATCAACCAGCCCTGCCCACCCGGAGAACCCTGAGGAAATCATCAGGATCTCCACCGACGACACCAACTTGGCAGCCCTCGACGCTGAGGACGGAGGCGCTGAAACCCTTCCCGATTCTGAAGAATACGAACAGATCATGGAAGAGCTGCGCCACGCCAAGACCGAGCAGGCCGTTTCGGCCCGCCGGAACCGCAAACTTACCCTCGACAAAGTCACCTTCGGGATCACGGGCGCCATCGCCGTCGCCTTCGTGGTCTGGGGATTTGTCGGGCGCGACAGCCTCTCAGATACCTCCAAAGGCGCCCTGAACTGGGTTATGGAGTACACCGGCTGGCTCTTCATGGTCCTCGCCTCATTGTTCGTCGTCTTCGTCCTCTGGCTTGCCCTCGGCAAGTTTGGCAACATCCCGCTGGGCAAGGACGGCGAAAAGCCCGAGTTCCGGACCATTTCCTGGGTGGCCATGATGTTCGCCGCGGGCATGGGCATCGGGCTCATGTTCTACGGTGTGGCCGAACCCCTCTACCACTACATCTCGCCGCCGCCGGGAACAGTGGACGGCCGCACTCCGGCAGCCATCCAGACCGCCATGGCCACATCGATCTTCCACTGGACCCTGCACCCGTGGGCCATGTACGCAGTGGTCGGTATCGCCATGGCATACGGCACCTACCGCCTGGGCCGCAAGCAACTGGTTTCGGCAGCCTTCACCTCGCTTTTCGGCATCCGCATGGTGGAAGGGCCGCTCGGGAAGTTCATCAACATCCTGGCCATCTTCGCCACACTCTTCGGAACTGCCGCTTCGCTGGGCCTCGGCGCCCTCCAGATCGGCAGCGGCATGACGTCGAATGGCTGGCTGGGTGAGATCGGCACTCCGGTGCTCGTGGTTATTGTGGCCATACTGACCTTCTGCTTCGTGGCATCCGCTGTGTCAGGCATCAGCCGAGGCATCCAGTGGCTCTCCAACATCAATATGGTCCTGGCTGTTATTCTCGCCCTGATTGTGTTTGTAGCCGGACCCACCCTGTTCATCCTTAACCTGATCCCTTCCGCCGTAGGCGACTACGCCAGGGACCTCGCCGAAATGTCATCACGGACCGAAGCTGTGGGAGACGAGTCCCTGCGTAGCTGGATGACCAGCTGGACCATCTTCTACTGGGCCTGGTGGATCTCCTGGACGCCCTTCGTCGGGATGTTCATCGCCCGCATCAGCCGCGGACGCACCATCCGCCAGTTCGTCACCGGCGTCCTGCTGGTGCCCAGCGTTGTCAGCGTCATCTGGTTCGGCATCTTCGGAGGCGCCGCTTTCCACGTCCAGCAAGAGGCAGACAAGGCCGGCACGCCCGGGCTTGTGACCATGGTGGACGGCGCACCCTCCATCAACTTCGATGGCGCCCTCTTCGACCTCGTGAAGAACCTGGGCATGCCCGGCTGGCTGACAGCAGCGGTCATCGTCCTGGCCATGGTCCTGGTGGCGATCTTCTTCGTTACCGGCGCCGATGCAGCCTCCATCGTGATGGGATCCCTCAGCTCCAATGGTGCCGAGCACCCGCGTCGAGGAGTGGTGATCTTCTGGGGAAGCCTCACGGGCGCAGTGGCAGCGGTCATGCTGCTTGCCGGCGGCGATAAACCATCGGAAGCCTTGTCGGGCCTGCAAAGAGTCACCATCGTGGCAGCCCTGCCTTTCGTGATCGTCATGCTGTTGCTCTGCTTCGCACTGGTCAAGGACCTTCGCCGGGACCCGCTCCAGTTGCACAAGCGATTGGCCACTTCGGTGGTGGAACGAGCCATCCGAACGGGCGTTGAGCAACATGGCGGCGTTCAGTTCGACCTCGTCACCAAACACGACTGCGCCGAAAAGTGCACGGACACCGATTGCGCCGGGGGAACGCCCACGGGAACCATTCCCCTGGTCGGCAAGCCCCAACAGGATTCCGACCACAAATAACCCAGCTTTTTGGCTGACCCCCATTCACACGTCAGTAAGGTCCACCATGTCCAACACTTCTGCCAACGGAACTCTCCGTCTCAACACCCAGGCCAGCCCCAGCAACCAGGCCAGTGAGGATGTGACCCTCACCCTGGACGCTTCCAAACCGGTGACAGTCCGGATCGAGGTTGACCGCTGCCCCTGCGGATCGGAACACAACAGGGCCGGTTCCTACATCGACACTGACTTCAGCCGCTAGCAACAGCACGCTGATTCCAACACAACAAAGCAGGCGCCGGGATTCCGGCGCCTGCTTTTTGTTAGTACTGGTGGAAGCTAAAGCCTATTTGGGCATCAGCACCGAGTCGATCAGGTAGACCGTGGCGTTGGCGGTCTGGACGCCACCGCAGATTACATTGGAAGCTCCGTCAACCGTGAGGGCATCCTTGGTGCCGGCAACCGTCACTTCGCCACCCTGGACAGTCTTGTGGGTGCCGACGATCTGGTCCGGGGTCAGCTGACCGGGGACTACGTGGTAGGTGAGAATCTTGCTCAGCAGGGCATCGTCCGTCTTGAGCGTCTCGATTGTTGCGGGGTCGATCTTGGCGAAGGCATCGTCAACCGGTGCGAACACCGTGAATTCGCTGCCGTTCAGGGTGGAAACCAGGTCCACCTTGGGGTTGAGCTTGCCCGAAACAGCGGCGGTCAGGGTCTTGAGCAGCGGGTTGTTCGATGCTGCTACGGCTACCGGGTCCTGGGCCATGCCCATGACCGATCCGGCACCGTCCGGAACCTGTGCGGCGTAACCGGCGCAGCCGGGGCCCACCAGGTTAGCGGCCGGATCCATGGCGGCGCTGCTCATGGCGGAGGCCGACGGCGACGGTGCCGCCATAGAGGTTTCCGGGGCGGCAGATGAAGCAGCCGGTGTGCTGGAGGTGCTGGAACCACCACAGGCAGTGAGACCGAGAAGGGCGGCTGCAGTGAGGCCAACGAAGGCGAGGGCGGGGCGCTTTGTGGACAACATGTCATTCTCCTTGTTTTTGGAACCAGGGCGTTGGGTCCAGTGGGTGGTGGGACACGGGCTGCGGGTGTTGCTTTTGCTTCACCAGCGGTTTGTGTCTCACCAGCTATTCGGAGGTCGGGACAGGGTGGATGGGTGCGGATTGAAAAAGTTTTTTTAGCCAGTCTCCGCAGGCCTAGTGGAGGGGTTCATCCCGGTGACAGGATGGGCGAATGGCTATCGAGGTTCGCCCAGCGACGGTGTTCGACGACGTGAAGACCATGGTGGGGCCCAAGAGCCCCGATGCCAACGTGTGCTGGTGCCTCAGCTACAGGATTCCGTCGAAACTGAACCAGGAGCTGCAAAAACTGGAGCGCGGAAAGTTCGTGAAGAAGCTGGTGGCCGAGGACCCGCCTCCCGGCGTTCTGGCTTACGACGGCGACGAAGTAGTTGGGTGGGCAGCGGTCCACCCTCGCGAGGACACTACTTTTGCGAAAAACCGCAAGATTCCCCACGTGGATGAGATCAAGGTGTGGTCGGTGTGGTGCATCCGGGTTAGGCCCGGGCATCGCGGCAAGGGAATTTCCCACGAGCTGCTCCGCGGCGCGATTGACTTCGCAAAGAGCCACGGCGCGCCCGCGATTGAGGGTTATCCCGTGGACAACAAAGGCGGCAAGGTGGACCTGACCATGGCCTACGTTGGCACCCGGAGGCTTTTCGAGAAGGCCGGTTTCAAAAAGGTGGCCGAGACGACGTCGGTCCTGAACGGTTTCCCGAGAGTGCTGATGCGGCTGGACCTCAACTCCCCCAACTAGGTCGCATTTGTGCGCGTTTTGAGCCGTCTAAACGCGCACTAATGCGACCTAGTTGGGTTGGGACCCCTGCAGGCGCGCCGTCATCCTGTGTGCTTCCTCGAGCAGCAGTTTCCCGAGGAACTCCTGGCGGTCCGCACGGAATCGAGGCTCAATTCCCGTCAAGGAAAGAGCCCACGCTGGCCGTCCCTGCTGATCAAACACAGCCGCTCCCATGCCCCAGCTACCTTCCAGGATCAACCCGGGATTAACGGAGTAGCCAGCCAGCCGCGTCCGTTCCAGATTGCCCCACACCACGTCTGCAGGGTGGCCCGCCGCAAAGTCGCCGGCATGCGTAGCCCAGTCGCCCAGCAACGCTTCCTGTTCGTCTGGAGGCAGGAAAGCCATGATGGCAGTGCCGGCCGAAGCGACTCCCAAGGGAAAGCGCACCCCTTCGTGCAGCACGAAGGACCGCACCGGAAAGGAGCCTTCTTCCCGCAGCACGCACACTGTTTCGTTGCCACGACGAATGGAGAAGAAGGCGCTCTCCCCGGTCTCTGCAGCCAACCTGCGCAGCGAGGGCCGCGCAATGTCCTCCATAGGGAAACGTGCAGCGGCCACTGATCCCAGCAAGAAGATCTCCGGACCCAACACCCACTTCCCGGAGGTGGAATCGTGTTCCAGCAAGCCCTCCGCGGCCAGTGACGTCAGTAGCCGGTGGACGGTTGGCCGGGTCAGCCCGGACTCGCGCACCAAGCCCGCCAAGGAGGTGCCCTCGGGCCTGCGTCCCACCAGCCTAAGCAACAGGGCCACCCGGCCCACCACTTGCGCTCCTTGTACCACCACAGCACCCTCCATCAGATTTCATCCATAATATGGACACCCTCCAGTGTAGTGTCCATACCCTGAGTATCTGGAAGGTACGCGCATTGACCGCCCAACAAAGGCAACCTAGGCTCCTTCTCAAGAGTGAGAGCAGTCCACAAAGTGGATGCACCGGCAATGAACTCAAAGAGGAGTCGAGCATGACCAAGATCCAAGCGAGCGCAGCCCAAGCGTTACATGACCTGATGACAGACGGTCTGACCATCGCCGTCGGAGGTTTTGGACTCAGCGGCATTCCCGCCGACCTCATCGACGCCGTCCGTGAGTCCGGCGCCAAGGATCTCACGATCGTGTCCAACAACATGGGCGTGGACGGCAAGGGGCTAGGCGTCCTCATCGAGGCGGGCCAGGTCCGGAAGGTCATCGCATCTTATGTCGGTGAGAACAGACTGTTCGCCGAGCAGTACCTGGCCGGCCACCTGGAGGTCGAGTTCACGCCGCAGGGCACACTCGCCGAGCGTCTCCGCGCTGGCGGCGCCGGCATTCCGGCGTTCTACACGCGAACCGGAGTGGGGACCCTGGTTGCCGAAGGCAAGCCGCTGGAAGAGTTCGACGGCGTGACGTACGTCCGCGAGCGCGCCATCACCGCCGACGTCGCCCTGGTCCACGCCCACACTGCAGACACGGACGGGAACCTGATTTATCGCTACACGGCCCGCAACTTCAACCCGGTGGTTGCCACAGCGGGTGCGGTGACCATCGCCGAGGCTGAGGTCATCGTTCAACCCGGCCAGCTGGACCCGAATCACATTGTCACCCCGGGCGTTTACGTCCAGCGGTTGGTCCAAGCCACTGATCGGGTCAAGGACATTGAACAGCGCACGGTCCGGCAGCGACTCGAGGCACGGCACGCCGCATCAGTAACGGCCTAAGAACAAGGAGCACATCACCATGGCATGGACACGAGACCAAATGGCCGCCATCGCGGCCGAAGAACTGAACGACGGCGATTACGTCAACCTCGGCATCGGCATTCCCACGTTGGTGGCCAACAACCTGCCCGACGGCGTGCGGGTGGTCCTCCAGAGCGAGAACGGCCTGCTCGGCATGGGCCCTTTCCCGTATGAGGGCGAGGAAGACGCCGACCTTATTAACGCAGGCAAGCAGACCGTCACCATCACCCCCGGTGGCAGCATCTTCGACTCCGCCACGTCGTTCGGCATGATCCGCGGCGGCCACGTGAAGGTGGCCATCCTGGGCGCCATGCAGGTGTCCGGCTCGGGCGACCTGGCCAACTGGACCATCCCCGGCAAGATGGTCAAAGGCATGGGCGGAGCCATGGACCTGGTGGCGGGGACACCGAGGGTGGTGGTCCTCACTGAGCACAACGCCAAGGACGGTTCGGCCAAGATCGTCGCCGAATGCACGCTCCCGCTCACAGGACTCAAGTGCGTTGACCGGATCATCACGGACCTCGCCGTTTTCGACATCGAGGAAACACCGTCCACAGCGGAAACACCCGACGGCGGCACGCAGCTGCTGCTGACCCGCCTCTCCCCTGGCGTCACGGTGGAAGAGATCCGCAGCAAGACCGAGGCAGAGTTCACGGTGGCGCTCGCCTCTGAGGAACACGCACTTGAAGGAGTAAACGCATGAGCCTGAAGGACCAATTCGGCAAGGACATCCTGCTCACAGGGTGGGGGCACAGCAAGTTCGGCAAACTGACTGATGACACCTTGGAGTCGCTCATTGTCCAGGTTGCCGGCGAAGCGATTAAGAACTCTGGGCTCGGTCCCAAGGACATCGACGAAATTTACCTCGGGCAGTTCAACTCCGGAATGCAGCCTCTGGGATTCACGTCGTCGCTGGCACTTCAGTTGTCCGCAGATCTGGCTAACGTTCCCGCGACGCGCACCGAGAATGCTTGCGCTTCCGGTTCGGCGGCTTTCCAGCAGGGCGTCAAAGCCGTCCTGGCCGGGACTGCCCGCAACGTCCTGGTGATCGGGGCTGAGAAGATGACCGACGCCGGCGCCGACGTTGTGGGGGCGGCATTGCTCGGTGCTTCGTACGAGATGGCAGGAAAAGCCTCTTCTACGGGATTTACAGGCTTGTTCGCTGAGGTCGCCAAGCACTATGGGAAGCGCTACGGGGCCGGCATCACCGGCCCGGGATTCGAAGGCGGCCTCGGTGATGTCCTAGGTTCCATCGCTGCCAAGAACCACCACAACGGCATGGACAACCCCTACGCCCAAATGCACCGCGACTTCGGCGAGGAGTTCTGCCGGACCATCTCAGAGAAGAACCCCATGGTGGCCGAACCCTTGCGCCGCACGGACTGTTCGCCGGTCTCGGACGGTGCCGCCGCCGTCGTGCTTTCCACGTCGGCAACCGGAGGCGCAACCGCGCCGGTGCGCCTGGCTGGTTTCGGCCACGCCAACGACTTGTTCCCGGCGGAGAAGCGCGATCCCACCGAGTTTGCTGCCACCAGGGCTTCGTGGGAGCGTGCGCTGGGCATGGCGGGAGTTGGGCTCCAGGACCTGGACTTCGCGGAGGTGCATGACTGCTTCACCATCGCCGAACTCATCATGTACGAAGCCATGGGCCTCACTCCCCGCGGTGAGGGCGCGCGAGCCGTCCAGGAAGGCTGGGTTTATAAGGAGGGCAAGCTGCCCGTCAACGTCTCCGGCGGGCTCAAGGCGAAGGGCCACCCGGTGGGTGCCACTGGTGTGTCGCAGCACGTCATCGCCGCGATGCAGCTCAGCGGCACCGCGGGCGATATGCAGTTGTCCAATGCCCGCCGGGGAGCTGTGCAGAACATGGGCGGCGTGGGCATCGCCAACTACGTGAGCGTGCTGGAAGCCCTCTAACCCAAGTAAGTAGCAGCACAGCGCGTTTTGAGGGCTGAAAACGCGCACAAATGCGACTCAGACTCTTCTATGTCTGTCAAGCCGCGGTTGTCAGTTCGGGTGAGGCACTAAGCGTCCGGTAGATGCGGCGGGCCATGTAGCGTTTGATGCAGCGGCGGATTTCTTTGTCTGTACGTCCCTCGGCCCGTCGTTTCTCCACGTATTGGCGTGTTTCTGAATCATGGGTCATCCGGGTTACTGCGGCCATGTGCAGTGCGCTGTTCAGGGATCTGTCTCCGCCCCGGTTCAGTCGGTGCCTGACGGTGTTTCCGGAGGACGCAGGGATGGGGTTTACCCCGGCGAGTGAGGCGAATGCCGCCTCGTTCCGGACTCTTCCTTCGTGCGACCACGCGGTGAGGCATTTCGCGGCGCTGATCGCTGCGAACCCTGTCTCCTCCAGCAAGGGTGCGGCCTCGCTGGCCTTGACCAGCTCATCGAGTTGGTTCTCGTTTACGGTGAGCTGCTCATCGAGCGCCAGGACGTGTTTTGCCAGCCGCACGGCCTCGGCGCGGGCGATGGACAGCGAGAGTTCTTCCTCGCGGGACCGCCACTTTGAGACCTCGGTGATCTGGGCGCCGGTGAGCTTCTTGCGGGCGTCGATGCCCAGGTCGTTGCTCCGCACCAGGGCGTTGAGTGCATTGATCGACCGGGTGCGGTCCTTGCTCATGGATCCCCGCGCTGTCACCAGGATCCTCACGCCTTGGCGGACCCCGTCATGCAGGCGGGGGCGGCGAAGCTTGTCTACCGGCAGTGGCAGGGTGGAAGCGGCGATCTGGTGGGCGTCCAGGGCGTCGGTCTTGCCCACCCCACGGCGCTTCCTGGCATCCATGCGGGGTGCTTCGGCTACAGGGAAGCCATGGGTGGCCACGGTGCCGGCAAGGATCGCCCCGTAGGACGCGGCACCTTCGATCACCCAGAGAGTATCGGCACTACCACCGGTGCGGCGGGCGACCCAGTCGATCGCCCGGTTGATCCCGGCCCCGGTAGCGGGGAAATCCCGGGATTCGAGCAAGGCGCCGGTATTTGCGGCGAGGATCGCGTAGACGTGGTTACGGGCGTGCGTGTCGACACCGACGACAAATGGATGGGTATGCGCGACGATAGACATGGCGGTCATTGGTACCTTTCCTCTTCACGGACGTGGTCATGGCCGTCGCCGGCCGGTACCAGTCCGGGTAGAGGTCACCAAGGAACAGCACTGTGACGGGTCACGCCCCCGAAAGGGGGTGGACAATCTTCTGATCAAGCTACCGAGGTGGGCCGGACAGGTGCCGGCCGGACCACCCCCATGGACTGACAGGTCTAAGTAAAGACACCATGCGGGTCACTTGGGTCACGAGTCACATCCACGGGGGCGGAACGGCCTGCACCCATCCTGCCAGCCAGTCCCAGACCAGCCACTGTCAAGACTCACAGTTGGGTCAGCGGTTCCGGATCAGCGCCGCGATCTCGGCAAACCCGAGCCGCTCTGCATTTTGCAGGGCGGTTCGGCCTTGGGGGTCGCGGATGTCCGGGTTGGCTCCGGCAGCCAGGAGTTGCCGGACCACGTCCTGCTGATTGGGCCCGCCGTTGTTGAGCAGGATGGCTTCCTGCATGGCGGTCCAGCCCAGGTTATTGACGTGGTCCACGGGCACACCCGCTGCGATCAGAATCCTGACCGTTTCCGTATGTCCATGTTCGCTCGCAGGGATCAGCGCGGTGCCGCCGTACCGATTGGTGCTGCGAACATCCGCTCCAGCATTCAACGTCAGCTGCAGGACCTCGTTGAAGCCTTCAGCGCCGGCGTAGAGGAACGCGGAGTCCTGGATGTCGTCCTTCGCGTTGACGTTCCCACCCGCCGCGATCAGTTCACCAACACGGGCAACATCGTTGGCCTTCGCGGCGAGAATCAGGAGTCGGTCGGTTTCGATTTGGGCCTCCGGTAACAGTTTGGGTGGCACAGCAGCCGACGACGTCGGGCCGGGACTTGCGCTCGACGTCGCGGTCGGGCTGGGGGCTACGGGAGCCGGCGCCGGGCTGGAAGGCGGGGCGGCCGCCGTCGTGCCTGTCCCTGCCGGCAGAGGCGACGACGGAGCACAGCCGGCCACGAGCCCGGCGATCAGCAAACCAGCACCGATCATCGAACCAGCGGCCAGGCCCCGCCCCTTCAGGGAATCCATACTGTCGAGGCTACTTCGCGGCCGCAGCCAACGCATCGGCGCCTGCTGTGGCGCAGGCTTCGTCGAGGGCGCCGTCGGGGGCGCCGCCAACTCCGATGCCGGCCACTGAAACGCCGTTGACCTTCAGCGGAACGCCGCCGGGCAGGAACAAGGTGCCGGGAAGGTCGGCGATGGACGGGCCGTTACCGTTGATGCGTTTGGCGAGTTCACTGGTGGGAGCACCGAAAGCTGCTGCCGTGTAGGCCTTCTGCTTGGCGGCTTCGATGGTGTGCTCGGCGGCGTTGTCACCACGGAGGAGGGCCTGGACGGTGCCGAAGCGGTCAACCAGTGCCACGGTCACGAACGGCAGCTTGTCGGCCTGGCACTTTGCGAGGGCGGCGTTGACGGCCTTGCTGGACGCACCCACGGAGATGCGGTTCTGGGCTACGACGTTCTCCGGGGCAGGCAGAACGTCTGCGGCAACCTTCACCGGCGCGGCAGCAGGCGCGGCTGCGGGTGACATTGCGTTGGCAACGGCAGTGACACCGCCGGTGAGCAACAATGCTCCGGCAGCAGCGGCGGCAATCATCTTGTTGGACTTCTTCACGGGGTCTCCTCGTTGTGAGCATCGGGTACACCTCCATGCTTCCGCGGACGGCGCGCAGCCACATCGGCCGGGCGCCCCTCCCGCCCTCAGCCTTTCCGCCACCGGTATCAGCCAAAAGGTGGAGAGACCAATGACAGCGCCGGGATCTAGCATGGAAAGAACGCCTTCCACCGAAAACCGGGAACGGGAACCACCCATGCCAACTGCACGTCCACGGCCAGAGCCGGGCAACAGGATCGATGGCCGCATTGATGTAGTTGTGCACTTGGGCTTTGCCGTCCTGATGGTGGCCTCTGCGGTCAGGTACGTCATGCGCCACTCCCCCGCGGACAACTTGTGGACCGTTGCCCTGGCCGTTGCGGTGTGTGCCCTGTACGCGGTAACCGCCGTGTTGGTCCACCGTCAGCACCCGGACCATCGCAAGCAACAGCTGTGGATTCCGTGGATGGTGGCGTTGATTGCAGCCCGGGCCGCGTTGGTGGTGATCGCCCCGAGCTTCGCGTGGTGTTCCTTCGCCATCTTCTTCCTCACGCGGACGGCATTCCGAGGCTGGGCCGGCTACGTGGCGGGAGGCGCGACGGCGGCCGCTACCGCCGTCGGGCTCTTCCGGATGAGCGACTGGACGGACATCGCCATGCTGCTCGGCCCGCTCGCAGCGGGCGCCCTGCTCACCCTGATCTACGACAAGATCGAGCGTGACGCGGCCCTGCAACGCAGGCTTTTCGACGACGTCACCCAGGCCCAGGAGCAGCTGGCCACCAAGCAACGTGAAGCCGGAGTCGCTTCTGAGCGCGAGCGTGTTTCCCGCGAGATCCACGACACCGTCACTCAAGGCTTGGCCAGCAGCCTGCTCCTCCTCGAGGCCGCCCAGCGCGCGTGGCCCGCTGAAACCGCCCACCAAGACGTTCGCAAGGCAACAGATTTGCTCCGGCGCAACCTCGCCGATACCCGTAGCCTGGTGCACGAACTTTCCGCCCCGGGCCTTGAGACGGGCCCGCTCCCGGAGGCCTTGGAACACGCCGCCCGGCAGTACGTTGAGACCGTCAACATTCAGGTCACGGGTGAAGCCCGGCCCCTTCCTTCCGAGGTGCGGCATGCTTTGCTCCGCGTCACCCAAAGCGCCGTTGCCAACATCAAACTCCATGCACACGCGGAGCACGCCAGTGTGACCTTGGGGTATCTTCCGGATGCGGTCACCTTGGACGTGTTCGACGACGGCCGCGGCTTCGATCCTGCAGCGGTACCTCCGCCTTCTGCTAACGGAGGATACGGCCTGCGGGCCATGCGACAGCGTGTGGAACAGTTGGGCGGAGAATTGTCTGTGGAGAGCTCGCCCGGCGAAGGAACCATCATTGCGGCACAGTTCCCGCTGACCCGGCTTGCTGATCCGGCAGATGCCCTGAAGGAGGCCCTGTGAACACCATCTCCGTGCTCCTCGTGGACGACCACACCGTAGTCCGGAGCGGGCTCAAGGCGCTGTTGGGCACCCAAGGTGATATCGCCGTCGTCGGGGAAGCAGCCTCAGGCGAGGAAGCACTGGAAGCTGCGCACGAACATACTCCCGCGGTAATCCTCATGGACCTCGCGATGGGCGCCGGAATGGATGGCATCGAAGCCATCAAACTACTCCGCCAGTGGAACCCGAAGCAGGCCGTCATCGTGTTCACCACCTACGATTCCGACGCCGACATCGTCCGCGCAGTGGATGCCGGAGCAATGGGCTATTTGCTCAAGGACGCCGCACCGGAGGAGATCTTCGCTGCCGTGCGAGGCGCTGTGCAGGGGAAGAGCGTGATGAGTGCACCGGTGGCCTCACGCCTGTTCCAGCAATTGCGGAATCCTGACGAGATCCTCACTCCCCGCGAAGCAGAGTTACTCAGCCTCCTCACCCAGGGCCTCAGCAACCGCGATCTTGGGAAACGCCTGTTCATTTCCGAGGCAACAGTCAAAACCCACCTCGCCCACATCTACGCCAAACTGGGTGTGGAGACGCGGGCCGCAGCAATTGCCACAGCTATCCGGCGCGAGGGGATGCGGTGAAGGCACGCCGTTGGTTACGCTGACCGTATGTCGGACGTAGCGGATCGCAAAATGTTCAAAAACCCGGGAACTGCTTTGCTGGTCCGGGGAGTCCTTTCCATAGTTTTTGGTCTATTGATCACTGTTTTACCGAGCGCTACTGCCTTGGTGGTAGTTGTCATGTTCGGCATTTTCGCAATCATTGACGGCATTACCAGCGTGGCGCATTATTTCTACGATCCCGCGGGCCGTTCCCGCTGGACTGTAGTGGGTGGCCTTATCTCCATCGCAGCCGGCATCGTGGCAATTGCGTTGCCGGGAATAACGGCAGCAGCAATTGGCGTCCTCATCGGATTGTGGGCCCTGGTCCTGGGTCTCTCGCAAATCATCCTGGCGCTGGCTGCCAGGAGCTTCATCCGGAGCTGGGGCCTCTGGTTCCTGACGGGACTCGTCACCACTGTGTTTGGGATCGTTGTCCTTTTCAACCCGGGGCTGGGCTTCCTGAGCCTGGTGTGGATGCTGGCCGGGTTCGCGATCCTGACAGGGTTGCTCCTCATCGCCTCGGGCATCGGGCTCCGCAAGCTGGCCAGTTCACCGCCGCTGTTCGCGCGCTAGTTGCACGCTGGTTCTGCGCCGGTTGTGAACGGCAAAAAGGGCAGCAGGGGATGCGCTGAGCGCCAAGTTCGGTAAGTTAGTGGCTGTGAAGATAGCAACCTGGAATGTGAACTCCCTCCGCGCCCGTGCCGACCGCGTAGAAGCCTGGCTTGAGCGCAGCGACTGTGATGTCCTGGCCATCCAGGAGACCAAGTGCAAGGACGAGAACTTCCCGTGGGAGCTCTTCGAGCGCATGGGTTACGAGGTTGCGCACTTTGGCGTCAACCAGTGGAACGGTGTTGCCATCGCTTCCCGGGTGGGCCTGGAGGACGTGCAGCGAACCTTCCTGGACCAGCCTGCGTTCGGCAAGGCAGGTAAGGATCCCGCGCAGGAAGCCCGCGCCATCGCAGCCACCTGCGGCGGCATCCGCATCTGGAGCCTCTACGTTCCCAACGGCCGCTCGCTGGACGACGAACACATGCCGTACAAGATCAAGTGGCTTGACGTTCTGCAGGGCCACGCGGCCGAATGGGTGAAGTCCGATCCCACCGCGCAGATCGCGCTCATGGGTGACTGGAACATCGCCCCGTTCGACGACGACGTGTGGGACATCGAGCTCTTCCGCAACAACAATTACACCCACGTCAGCGAACCCGAGCGCGCCGCCTTCCACGCCTTCGAAACCGCAGGGTTCACCGACGTCGTCCGTCCGTACACTCCGGGCCCCGGCGTGTACACCTACTGGGACTACACGCAACTGCGCTTCCCCAAGAAGGAAGGCATGCGCATCGACTTCTGCCTGGCCTCCCCGGCGTTGGCGTCACGCGTCACCGGAGCCTCCATCGACCGCGAAGAGCGCAAGGGCAAGGGTGCATCGGACCACGCTCCCGTCATCGTGGAAATCGCAGACTAAGTACCTCGCAGACCAAGTACAAGGTCACTAACGAAAGGGGCGGCTGACATGACTGGAAACCTGTATCGGGGCCAGGCAGGTCTGCCGTTCTCTTCGTCGCTGCGCATTTACGAGCCCCTGGACGCGTTCCCGCCTGAACAGCAGCGCCAACTCGTTGCGGAGGGCAGCAAGAACGGATCCCGGGCCGCCGTCGAAAATGCGGAACTCCAGGCCTCGCTGGGACGCATCACGCGCTCCGGCGGCGATCCTTTCCCCACGGGCCGCACGGACCTGGTCCGGATGACGCGCGTGCCCAGCGGGCGTCACGCCGCGGTGTCCGGGAAAGAAGATAACGACGCCGGGCGGCTGCTTTACTGCCCCAGCCAGCTGGTGATTAGGGCTGGCTTAGCGGCCAACGCGCTCATGGACGGCGTGCACAGTCCCCTGGCCGACCTCCTCATTCCGGTCTCGCAGCGCGACAAGCACCAGGCAAGGATCGATCGCATCAACGCCGGGGAGGCCGCCAAACGCGTGCATACCCGTGCCTCAACATGGGGAATCCCATTCAGTTGGTTCTCGCTTTTCAACGAGTCCGACCGCAAGGACGTAGTGGAATCCGAAGGGCGCATCCTGACCGTCCGGGTATGGACACCCCTGACTGAGGCCCTGGACCGGGCACGGTTCGCCGTTGCCCACCTGGCGTTGGCAGCACCGGATTTGGACATGCTGGATGACCTGACACAGCTCACGGAATGGCTGGAACTTTTCCACGTCCAGTCCATGGTGGAGCTCGATTACGGTGCCGTAGCTGACAAGGTGTATCCGGACGAGTCCCCCATGGATGTTCGGTTGGGGATCGAGTGCCTGGCTGAAGGCGACATGACAGGTGCGGCCGCCGCCTACCGTCGGCTCGCCTCGCGGTGGATTCCCATCCGGCAGTTGGCGCGCGCTTCCTAGCTTGGCTCTGACGCTAGCTTGGCTTCGGCGCTAGCTTGGCTCTGGCGCTAGCTTGGCGGGGCCGTTGTCTCGCGCACGATCAGTTTGTGGGGGGCCACCTCTGAATGCACTGCTCCCGGGTTGCCGTCCAGTTCATCCAGCAGCATCTTGGTGGCGAGCTCGGCCTGGTTGTCTGGACGCTGCCCGACGGTGGTGAGCCCGATGGACGACGAGAAGTCGTGGTCGTCGATCCCGATGACCGAGAGGTCCTCCGGTACCCGGACACCGTGGCGGGCTGCTTCGAAAATGACACCCATCGCCATCTCGTCCGAGGAACAGAAAATGGCCGTTGGCTTGCGGCCGGGCTGACTCCAGAGACGATTGAAAGCCTGCTGCCCGCTGGCTACCGTGAAATCCCCCCACTGGTCCCACTCCGGGCGGACTTCCAGGCCGGCGTCGGTCATAACTTCCTGGAAGGCGCGGATACGCACGCGGGGAACGTCGAAGTTCAGGTCCGTTTCGTCGTCGCCATGGAGCAGGGCGATGTCTTTGTGGCCCAGGTCCAGCAGATGCCGCACGGCGGTGGACGCGGCGTCGTAATCATTGATGCCGATGTATGCGCAATCCTCCACGTGGCCACCCACCACAACCAGCGGGATATCGATCTTGTGGAGGTGTTCCAGCTCTTCCTCGGTCAAAGACATGCACAACACCAGCAGGGCGTCGATCTGCTTGTAGACCATGGTGGAACTGAAGAGCCGCTCACGGTTGCTGCCGTGGCCGCCCAGGTTGAACAGGGAAAGGTTGTACTTGCGTGAATGCAGTTCCCGATCCGCGCCTTCAATGGCCTTGGAGAAGAACCAGCGGCTGACGAAAGGTGCCAGCACGCCGATGGTGCGCGTACGGCCCGTCGCCAGGCCCGACGCCGACGACGACGCCACATAACCCAAAGAACTGGCGACTTCGAGGATCTTTTCCCGGGTCGCGGGCGATACCCGGGGCAGTCCCCGGACCGCCCTGGAAACTGTCGCCGTGGAAACTCCGGCAGCTGCGGCGACGTCCTCAATACTGACGCCGGTATGGCCGCCGCGTTGGGACCTACCCGTTGTTTTTGACACAGGCTCCCCTCTCCGGCCGCCGTTGCTCCGCCTTCACCTTAAATGTGGACTTGTGCTTTGCCGCCCTCGGTTACGCAGCGATGTAATGCGCTGCGTAACCGAGGGCGCAGTTCCTAGCCCTTGAGGCCGCCGGACAGCAGGCCGCGCACGAAGTAGCGCTGCAATCCGAAGAACACCAGGAGCGGGATGATGATGGAGACGAAGGCTGCTGCCGGGTTCAGGTAGTCCCTGGCACCACGGGTACCTGAGAGCTCCGCCAAACGCTGCGTAATCGGAGCCACGTCCGCCGTTCCGCCGGAGAACACCAAGGCCACCAGCAGGTCGTTCCAGACCCAGAGGAACTGGAAGATAGCCAGTGATGCCAATGCCGGGACGGAGAGCGGCAGGATAATCCGCCAGAAGATGGTGCTGTGTCCGGCACCGTCCACCCTTGCTGCTTCGATGACTTCACCGGGAATTTCCGAGATGAAGTTGTGGAGCAGGAAGATGCCCAGCGGAAGGCCGAACATGGTGTGGGCGATCCACAACTGCGCGTACGAACCCGCGGGGAGCTGCAAAGTCTGCGTAAAGAACTGCAGAAGCGGAATCAGCGCCATCTGCAGGGGGATGATCTGCAGTGCGAAGACGAAGATGAAGAGTGCGTCGCGCCCCTTGAACTTCCCCCATGCGAAGACGTATGCGGCCATGGACGCCAGCACCAGCACGAAGATGGTGACCGGGATGACGATCGCTATGGAGTTGACGAAGTACTGGGAAAGGTTGGCAGATTGCGACCCCGCCGGGACCAGGACGTCCGTATAGTTCTTGAACGTGAACTGCCAGTCAGTGAACGCATTCCACCAACCGTCGGAGCGGGGGCCAACCTGCTTGGCGGCGGGACGGAAAGAGGTAACAAAGAGACCGAACGTCGGCACAGACCATACGACGGCGATAATGATCGCTGCCGCTGTTGCCCACTTGGACGTGAGCTTGGTCTTCACCCGCCGCATCATCGGCTGGGCGTCCTCGGTGGGATCGGATCCAGGACGCTGCCGGGTGGCGCCCTTCGAGGCCTCTTTCGGGGCTGGCGTGGCTGTCAATGGATCTCCCTTTGCTTACGAAGGACTCGTGCGTTGTACACAACGATGGGCAGCACCATCAGGAACAGGATCAAGGCCAAAGCCGCACCGCGTCCCGGCTCGCCGGCCCGGAAGGCCTGAGTGTACATTTCGTTGGCAACTACCGAGGTGTCGTAGTTTCCGGCGGTCATGGTTCTCACAATGTCGAAGACCTTGAGCGTGGCAATCGTAATGGTGGTCAGGACAACCACCAGAGCTCCACGGATACCCGGGATCGTGACGTTACGGAACTGCTGCCAGGCGTTGGCACCATCCAGGCGGGCTGCCTCGGTGAGTTCCACCGGCACTCCCTTGATGGCTGCCGACAGGATCACCATTGCGAAGCCGGTCTGAATCCAGACCATCACAATGATGAGGAACATGGTGTTTCCCGGTGCATCAAGGAGGAACTGTTTGGGTTCCATCCCCAAGGCGACGAGGAAGAAGTTAATCACACCGGTTTGTTCGATGTTCGGACCGCGGTAGTCGTAGACGAGCTTCCAGATGATGCCGGCTCCCACAAAGGAGATAGCCATTGGCATAAAGACGAGCGACTTGAGTACTTTTTCGCCGCGGGCCTTGTCAATAAATACGGCGTAGGCGAGTCCGAAGCCCGTAGACAGCAGGGGAACCAGGACGGTCCAAATCACGGTGTTCCGCAGCGTGGTCAGAGCCTCGGGCTGCGTGAACATCCATACAAAGTTGTCAAGACCATTGCCATTGCCACTGGCATCCGTGAAGGCCAACATTGACGTGCGGATGGCCGGATAAACCAGGCCCACCAGCATCAGGATGGCCGCGGGGGCAAGGAAGCCCGCAACGGTTACTTTGTCCTTGACCGATTTGGGTGCCCTGTCCACCAGCAGCATGATGAGGCCGATGACTGCGGCGAATATCGCCAGGGCTATCACTACTTGTAGGAGTTTTTCTCCAATAAATTCCATACCCAACCTCCGGGGCGTGAGTGAATCACTAAGTTCCGGGAAAAGCACTGCCTCCCCGGCTGGGAGTTCCAGTCAGGGGAGGCAGCACTTTGGGAGTTAGCTCTTAGGCCAGCTGGATTCGATGCTGTTGGCAACATCCTGCGAGGACGTGCCGTTGATCCACTGCACGATTCCCTTCCAGAAGGAGTTGGAACCAACTGCACTCGGCATAAGGTCCGAACCATCGAAACGGAAGACGGTGTCAGGGTCCTGGAGGATCTGAACGGTCAGCTTGTCCAGGTTCGACTGTGCGTTGTTGGGGTCCAAGCCCTTGTTTGCACTGACTACGCCGCCAAGCTTGACGCGGTTGTTGGCGAAGTCGGCGCTGGCCAGGTAAGCCAGGAACGACTGAACCTCAGCGGTGTCCTTGTAGGCGCCTACCATCTCGCCGCCACCAGTGACCGCCTTGCCCTTGCTTTCGTCAATCGGCGGGGTCATGAAGGCCCATACGTCGCCATCTTCAGCAACGTTGGTTCCTGCAGGCCAGTTGGCTGCCTGGAAGTTGGCTTGGTGGTGCATGGCGCAAGTGCCATCCAGAACGGGCTGGCCAGCCTGTGCGAAACCGGTGCTCAGGATAGTGCGAACGTCACCGAAGCCACCGTTCACCATGTCCGGGTTGAGCAGGATGTCGCCGGCCTTGTTGAAGGAGTCAACAATCTTGGGGTCGTTGAACGGGATCTGGTGAGCTACCCACTGGTCGTAGACCTCGGGTCCGTGGGCGCGCAGGACCACGTCTTCGATCCAGTCCGTGCCGGGCCAGCCGGTTGCCTCACCGGATTCGAAGCCGGCGCACCAAGGCTTCATGTTCGGGTCATCCGCGGCGATCTTCTTGGACAGTTCGATCATTTCGTCCCACGTCTTGGGAACTTCCCAGCCCTTGTCCTTGAAGGTCTTGGGCGCGTACCAAACAAAGCCCTTGACGTTCGCAAGCATCGGAGCGGCGTAGTACGTACCGTCCACGGTGCCGTACTTCTTCCAGTCCGGGGACCAGTTCTTATCCACAAGATCAGAGACGGTCTTCGGAGCGGGCTTCAAGTAGCCTGCCCGTGCCTGGGTGGCAAGAAGGCCGGGCTGCGGGAAGATCGCCACATCAGGGGCGGTGCCGGACTGGGCACGCACGCCAATCTGAGTTTCGAATTCCTTGCTGCCCTCGTACTTGATGGTGATCCCTGTGCAGTCTTCGAACTGCTTCCAGGATTCTTCGAGGTTGGTGGCTTCGATATCGACGATCGTCGAGTAGACGGAGACGGTCTTGCCGTCATGCTTGCCATAGCTTTCGTAGGCGGAGCAATCATCCGATCCGGCGGTGGATCCTCCACCGCCACCATCTCCGCTACAGGCGGAAAGGGTAAGTGCCAGAACACCGGCGGCTGCGACCGGTAGCAGGTACTTGGTTTTCTTCATGCTAAAGACTCCTCGCTGAGTACAAAGATTCGGCGGCGCAATTGATGTGGTGACGCTCACACTAGCCATGATCCGCAACGCAATGCAAGCGCTTACACATAAAGTAACCGCATTGATACCAAGTAGCCTTCGCTTATCTGCGCAGAGGCGCCCCTCGGGTGCTCGAACAGGCAGTGGCGGAAGGGCTCCCTGCCCCACCATTCCGCACCCTGATTTGATTGCCTACTATTGCCTATGGAAAACTGGGAATCGTGGATGAACTTGAAGCGCTGCAGACTATCGGCCGCCTGATCAAAGAAGAACGACTGGCCCAAGGCCTGAGCCAGGTTCAGCTGGCCAAGCAGGCTGGTACTGCCATCAAGACAGTCCGAACACTGGAATCCGGGACCCGCCGGACGCAGGAGATCAACCAACGCAAGCTTGAGCACGCCTTGGGCTGGAGGGCAGGATCCGTATCGGAGGTCCTGAAAGGTAAGTCGAACTTCGCACCGGACATGATCACCCCTGATGACATGCGCTCAGGTGAGGAATCACGCCCCGGACCTCCCCGCGTTTCCGTTCCGAGCGCTCCCGTAGCCCGGGCCTCGCACCTCTCCGACGAAGAGCTCCTTGCGGAGCTCACCTACCGGATGATGCACCGGAACAGGGGCTAAGCCTCGCGGATGGTCAGCCTTTGCGCCGCACCATCTCATTGATCCAGGCCGGCGCGAACGGCGAGGTGCAATTAGGGGGCGTTGGATAGTCCTTCAGCACCTCCAAGCGCTCCCCGATGTCCAAGGCCCTGGCCCGGTGCTCCGGGAACTCAATCCCGATCTGGGCCAGACAATGGTTCATGGCCCATTGGAGGCGGTCGGGAGCGCCCTTCATGTCTGCCTCGATAACATCGAGCAGTTGCACGAGGTTCAGGCCTTCGGGCCTCTTAACAACTCGTTCGGAGGTCAGCGCCCAGCCGGCACTTGCCACCACGGGATCGGGGTCGGAGAACCATGCCACCCGCAAATCTTCAGAGTGCGGGCTTTTCTTGACGACGTAGTTCACCAGCCAGTCCTGCACTTTGGGAGTCCGAGCTTCGCGCAGCATGCTGTCCAATTCGGCCCGCTCAAAAGCCTTAGGTCGGCAGATCAGGAGTGCCAGCAACCTGGCGGCGGTGTCACCCGTGTCCCAGAGCTCCCGCGAGAGATCCTGCTGGGTC
This sequence comes from Paenarthrobacter sp. TA1.8, assembly GCF_048595705.1. Lineage (NCBI taxonomy): Bacteria > Bacillati > Actinomycetota > Actinomycetes > Micrococcales > Micrococcaceae > Paenarthrobacter > Paenarthrobacter sp. TA1.8. The sequence continues at coordinate 491,723 of NZ_CP184287.1, read as the reverse complement.
TTCAGCCGCTTCGCGACGGCCCGCAGTTTGCTGAGGTTTACCCCATGGTCATCACCATGCTTCTCATTCACCTCGCGGGCGCGGGGTTCTTCCAGTGCCGCCAGTTCCGCCATAAGCCCGGCCACGGTGGTCTCGAGCAGAGAATTGTCAGGCGCAGATGTTGAAGCCACTGTTGTTCCAGCCACTGGGGCCTCCTGTCCTTCGGTATGGGATTCAGGCTACCCGCAACTGAGAGCGCCAGGGCAGCCCACGCCAATGCGATTCACACCAGTGAAGGGCCCTCAGGAAGTGAGCGAGCCCCTGACGATGCTGACGCTGGAGTGGCCGGGATTTCCGTCCAGTGGTTCATCCGAAACGTCGACGATGGGGAAATCGGCCAGATTCAGGTCCGCCGGAAGCGGGAAGGTACCTGAGTCCGACTTCATGATTCCCAGACTGATCAGCCGTGTGAGGTCCGTGCCAATAAGCCAGACCTCCTGGTAGCCCTGTGCTTCTTCTTTGCTCAGTTTCACTTCCAGGGTTCGCGTTCCATCAGGGGACTCGAGGACTGTCGCCGATCCTGTTGCAGTGTGCTGGGCAAGTGGCGACAACTCTGCTCGTGCCAACGGCGTTGCCGCCTGGTTGATGTTCCATAGGGTTGCACCGGCGATGACCAAGGCACCTGCTGCGGCGACCGCCAGCCAGGTCCCGCGGCGTTGCCAGCCTTGGGGACGTTTCTTGACGGAACGTATGTCCGCGGGTGGTGCTGCTGGTTGCTCTGGTTCGGGTTCGGTTGGACCGCTAAGGCCGGGCTTGCTGGTTTCAGTTCCTGTTGCAGGACCCGCTGCGGAGCCCAAGGGGTCTTCCCGGATTGCGTCCGACAAACCCAGTTCCCGATGAATACCACTCCACACGCTGGCCCCGGGCACCTCAAGGGTGCTGCTGTCCGGCGTGGTTTTCATGGCGTCAACGGCGCGGCGCAATGCGGCGTACTCCGCCGAGCAGGCATCGCAGCCGCTAAGGTGCTGCCGGCCCTCCTCATCGAGCCAGTCACCGTATAGCGCCAGGAGGCTCAACTCTTCCGGATCAAGGTGCGGCATGGTCAACCTCCAGTCTGCTTCTTAGGTGGATCAAGCTGCGCCGAATGTGGCTCTTGACGGTACCAAGCGGTAGTTCAAGCCTGCGGGAAATCTGCTCATGCGTCAGGTCTTCGTAGAATGCCAATTTCATGATGGCACCCTGCGGTTCACCAAGCCGGTCGAGTTCGCCGTCCAGGAGCAACCTGTCGGCCAGCACCTCGACAGTTCCCTCCGTAGGGCCTCCGTCGCCGGTGTCTTGGACCTGGGCGACGGCAAGGACTCTACGAACTTCCCGGTTCGACGCTGAGTGGGCGTCCGCAATGACGTGGCGTGCAATGCCCACTATCCATGCCGGCAGGCGCGCGACCTCGGGGTTGAAGGTGTCCCGTGAACGCCACACCCGGATAAACACCTCTTGGGTGACGTCGTCGGCCGCGGCACGGTCCCTCAAGGACCTCAAAGCGAGCGTGTGAACCAGCGGGGCAAACTGCCTGTAAGCAGCCACAAGTGCCGATTCATCCCCCGCCATGAACGAGGCGGTCAACGTATCGTCCCACTCGGAAGAAACCTCGTTTGGGGATACCAAAGGAGACTCCTTCCCGGCGTCAGCGACGAGGACCACGGCCGGGTTGGGGTGCTTATTCAAGGACCGCGGTGACAATCACATTGTCGCTGTAGTCCATTCGTTCGTCCAGCCATCTGCCGCCGCAGGTGACCACCTTGAGTTCGTGCGGTCCGGTCCGGCGGAACAGCGAGTCGCCGTCAAAGGCGTCCTTGGCCATCAGCGTGACGGAGACAACCCGATAGTTGAGTGCGGGAGCACCCTCCCGCCCTACGGTTATCAAGGTTCCGGCCGGCAAGGATTTCAGCTGGGAAAACGGCGCTTGGTCAGAGGTGGTGTCGATGTGTCCGGCCAGGACAGCTGTGCCTTCCGCGGCTCCAGGGGCGGATCCGAATCGGTACCATCCGGCCTGGTAGAAGGTCTCCGGTATCTCCATAGCCCCACCGCGCGCGACCCCCACGGGGATAACGGCCATGTCAATTGACGTTCCGGCCACCTTGAGCGACACAGGAGGGGGAGCCGCTGCGGGCTGCATGGGAGTTGTGCCCTTCTGCGAGACTTCGGCAGGTGGTCGGGAAGGCTCGGCAGGGGGCAGCGACGGTTGTGTCTGCTGCTCACTGGGGTTCGGGCCGCTTGCCTCACTGGAAGAACTACCGGCCCTCGACGGTGTCGCGGTTCCGCATGCCGTCAGAACGAGCACTGCCATCCCGGCGAGCGCCGCCATCTGGCGGCTTCGGCTTGGCTTACTTGGTGTCATAACGGTTGTTTCCTGGCGGTCTACGGCAGGATGTTCCGGCTGCCGTGATTGATGCGGGGTCCTGGCCGTCGTTATCGGACGACCAGGATCTGTTCCGCTCTTATGTCATGCTGTTGCCTTGGCCTTAGGACTTCCTTGCGGCGGACGTGCGAACCTTTCCAAGCCCCACGACGATCAGCAGCAACGTTGCCGCCGCGAGTCCGCCGCCCAGAACCATCTGTTCTGTCGGGACACTGCCCGATGAGCCGTCCAGGGCGCCTGGTACCGATCCGGGAGCCGAATGCAGCCCGTCAATGGTCTGCACCGCTAGCTGAAGGTTCTTGTCAGTCAGGTTTCCCCACGCATAGACGATGGTGTGCGTGCCTTCGGCCACCGTCACATCGGCCGGGCCAATGACAGGTGCTGTCGTACCCGCCGCGGCCACTGCGGCCGAAATCGTACCCGGGTCAAGGGTGAGCGTTTGCTCATTGGGGTTGGCCAGGTTGGTCACCACGGCTGTGCCGCCGGCAAGCACATCCACAGCTGGCGCCGCGGCCGTGTGCCGGACCGTCAGCTTGCCCTTGCCGGCATCGATGCGCGAGACGTCGTTCGTGAAGAAGTTCGCGGTTGGCTTCCCGGCCGCATCAAGGTTGGCGACGGCGGTGTAGTTGCCGTTCGCTGCCAAGGTCACCGTCACTGGCCCGATAACAGGGGCAGAGGCATCCGCGGCGTCCGAGGCGGTAATGGCCAGATCGTAGGCACCGGGCGGAAGTGCCAACGGCCCGGCCAGAGTGCCGGGAGCGAAGTCGTCCAGGGTTCGTGCTCCGTTGACCCAGACGTCAACGGTTAACCCAGGCACTCCGTGCAGTACGGACAGGTGCGCGTCACCCTCCGCCGCCTGTGCGGGGACAGCCAAGACGATTGCTGCTGCCAGTGCTGCGACGCTGGCTCCTGCTCCTGCCGTAAGTATTCTGCTGCGCATATCCTTCTCCTCAATCGGCCCGACGTGCGGGGATTTTGCTGATACCCCTACTACCGACACAAGGCAGGCTATGGATGCGGATGCGCTGTATTTTTGTGGATGTTTCTCTGTGTGGGCCTTGTCAGCGGACCCTTTCGGCTTTGGTAAACCTGGATCGGGCACCGGAAACCATGTGGACAAGCACCGGGGTCTTCTGTCCGATCACGAGGTCCAGCGCTTCAACGAGCTGAGACACTTCAGCCGCGAGGATATGAGGCGCTACTCCTTGCCTCGGTTGGATACGAATACGTAGGCCCGGTTTGCCCTTTACCTCCAGGGTCGCCACCGATGCACCAGCCAAGTCCGTCCGTTCAGATAAGGCGGCCCGTAGCACCTGTTCGGCGACGCCCCCGCCGATCCGGACTTCACCGTCCACGTCGCTGTCGTCGTCGCTGGCCACCAGAAGGTTGGCCCTGCCCTTGCCTTGCTGCGACAACCAAGCGATCATCGCGATGATGATGGCCACCAGGATGAGGCCTGCCACGATCCACAGCCAGCTCTCTTCACGTCCTGGGAGGTGCGTTTGCCTGAAGGCATTTTCGGCGCCCGCCCAAACAGAAGCCGACCAACCATGCCACCACGTGGCCACTGCCGGGACGGTGGCCAACAGCAGGAGAAGCAGGCCGACGGCCAGCAGTTTCACACCGATAATGAAGAGCAGTACACGGTTGAGCGCCCGCGGTGTTCCGTTCACGCCCCGATCACCCCCGACGACGCCAGGTTCACCTTGACAACAGGCATGGGCACCGGCGACATTTCTTCAAGTTCAGCCTGCACAGCAGTAAGCACGGCTTCTTCGCTGACCCGGCTGCCCGAGGTTGGCCGCACGTTCACCACAACCATCTGTCGCGAGACAACCACCATGACTTGTTCCTGGGTGACGTTCGCGGCAGTTCGTGCACGACGCGCCAACGCAGAGGCCAGGACTTCGTCATCAACCACGACGGCGGTACGCGGGTCCCGGAGCAAGTGGCGGGCGCGCCGGCCCGGCAGAACAGCATGGAGGAGGAAGAAGAGCCCAACCATGGCGATGACGGCACCACTCGCACCGAGCAGCAGGGGTGAGATGCCTTCCGGGAGTGCGATGATGCGCTCCGCGGCAGTGGTGGGATCGATCAGCCAAGGTGGCTGCCCGATGGCGCGGACACCTGCTTCGAGCAGTGCGTAGACACACAGAACAATGACCAGGACGGCCGCAATAACAGACGCTCCAGCGCGGGACGAATGCGTCTCACGGCGCAGGATACGGCTCATCCCGGGGTCTTCCCCGGCAACCGGGCTGGCTCCCGCGTTCGGGTCCATTGACTTCAATTGTTGTGTTTCCTGATCCTGGGTCACTGGACGCGGCCTCCCTCAGTGACGTGCGCTCCACTGATCCTGATATCCACCCTGCTGAGTTGGGAGCCGCTAAGCCGCGTCACCGTTTCAAGAACAAAAGCCTTGGCCGCCACGGCACGATCCCAGATGGACCCTCCAAATCCTTGGACACGCTGCGGATCACGCAACACCTCGGTCAAAGCCGGGACGCTGATAGGTGCCACGATGGACAAAGCCAACAGTCCGTCGTCGTCCGCCCAATCAGCTCGGATGTCGTGGGCCTCAACGCCGAGCGCCTCCGCTGCAGCGGCCCGAGCCAACGATGTCAATGCCTGGGTACTGATCCGGTTATGGCCGGCCAGGCTGGTGGTGTAGTCCACAGCCTCAGCCACGCTCATGACGAAGAGCGCCGGCCCGTAATGGCGTCCAGCACACTGCGGAGATCCAGCTTGCCGTCAGCCGCGCGGCCAAGCAGCGCGCCGATGCCCATGAACAGCAGGGAGATCAGGAAGCCCCATAGTCCGAACGAGAAGGACATGAAAGCCACGAAAGCGCCGATAGCGATTCCCACCACGGTCATGCTCATTGGAGAACCTCCCTTTCCACTACCACTGTCTTGCTACCCGAGGGTTTGGCCGGCGGCGCAATGAAGACATCAGTGATCTCGATGTTGACCTCAATCACCTGAAGGCCAACCAGTTCCTCCACAGCCCGGTAGACCGCAGCCCGGACCTGGTTGGCGATGCCGTGCAAAGGGTGACCGTAGAGTGCAACCAACGTGATGTCCACGGCCACTTGGGTCTCCCCCACCTCGGCGCGGACGCCTGCTGCGTGGTCCGAGCTGCCGACGGCGTCGCGAATGGCACCCAGTGCGCGGGACGGAGCCGAGCCCAAGGAGTAGACGCCGGGCACTGTGCGGGCAGCGATACCCGCTACTTTGGCGACGGCCGCCTCGGAAATGATGGTGCGTCCGGTACCAAGGATTTCGCCCCCAGGCACGGGATCAAGCTGCACGTTCTGGTCTTCCACGGAGCACTCCCCTTCTCTTGAGTACCACCCTAGCGTCTAGCTCCGACGCTTTGGGAGAAGCGTCGGAGAGAAGGGAGCGTGCCCGGTGGCGGCTACTTACAGTTCTTCTCGGTCCAGTCCTGGATGGGCTTCATCAGTTCTTCAAACTGCCCGTCGCCGTATTTGCTGAAGTCCGAGCCCGCAGCCTCCGTGAAGGCCCGAAGTTTCTCGAAGGCCGGCTTCAGTTCTTCCGGCACTTTGCCCTCCATTTGGGACAACTCCTGTTTGGCCTTCTCGATGTCCTCGGGCGTGCCTCCAGCCATTGCCGCAAGCGGAAGGATGGTGACGCTCAGCATGGTGGCGCTTACCGAAAGACAGGCCTCAGACATAGAACCGAACTCGCCGTAGACACCACCGGTTCCCGTGGGCGCATCGGGGCTCGTGCTTGCATTGGGGCTCGCGGTTGCGTCAGGATTCGCGCTTGCGCCCATATCCGCGGCAGGCGCTTCCGACGACGACGCCGCACTGGGCGTGGACTGCGCAACAGGCGTCGGGAAAGAGCAGGCGCTGAGCGTCAGCATGACAATCAACAGGGCAGCCGATAGCAGGCGCCCGGACGTGGACAGGTGTGGGCGTTCGATCGTGACCATGGTTCCCCCAATAAGATGCATGCGATGACAAGCCGGCGAGGCAAGAATACGCCCGGGAACATTCGGAGACCATAGGCGGGTTATCCACAACCCCGAATTCCTGACTGGGACGCGGTTGTTCGACCCACCTAGACTGGCCGACACACCACCAAAACAGCTGCTGGGGAGCCTGTCATGCCACGCCACTCGTTCATGTCTTCATCTTTTGTTCGCGCCCGTCCAGCGGTTTTGGCTCTCGCTCTTGCGATGCTCTTGAGCGGCTGCCAGGGCGGCGCCACACCCAGCAGCTCACCTACGGAAACAAGCACGACGACGGCGCCGCCAGCCTCGAGCGCTTCAGTTCCCGAGGCTTCGGCTACTCCGCCAACGCCCGCCGTTTACAGGCCAGCTGATGCACAAGGGAAAGCACAGAACGTGCCCGTGCCTGTCATGCCCGAACTGGCAAAGGAGAACTCAAAGGCGGGGCTGGAGGCGTTTATCGGGTACTGGTACGCCACATACTCTTACGCGATTGAAACCGGCGATCTTGCTGCATGGGAGAAAATTACCGATACAACGATTCCAGTAGCGGTCGCCCACGAAAAGTCCGTGAATCTCAATCACATCGACGGCAGATGGATGGCTGGCGGCAGGCTGACAACCCCAGTAATTGAGGTCGCCTGGGATGATTCGGAGAGTACGACCTATTCAGCCAGGGTGCAGGTGATCCAGGAAGCAATCCAGTACTTCGATGCTGGTGGCGCCAAAGGCCAGGAGGACTCCGCCGCCACCAATACGGCCGACGCCGTCTTCGCTAAATATCTAGGTAACGCTTGGAAGGTCACCGACTATGGAACGATCGTGGGCTAGCCGTGCGGCATCTTATTCCTCGTTTTGGCATCCTGCTTCTCGCTTTGTTGCCCATCGCATTCGCACCGGCCGCCGCGAAAGCCGACGACACTCGCGTCAGCGCTGATCGGCATGGACGACAGATAGAGGTTGGAGCTACTTTCGTATTCAATCCAGAGACAGGTAAATCTGAACCGAAATCCGGCACCTCACCCGAGTCCGAGGATCCAAATCAGTACTTGGCTGATACCCACTGCCGTGCCGACGGACCCGACACCAAGGACCCGGGCTGCGACGCTCTAAACTGCCCGGCCACCACGCCCGCAGGTGAAGAAGGCACCCCAGTCATTTGGAAGGAGGCACCAAAGGCGATCACCAACCCCGGTTGGACAGACTGGATCCCGGTCAGCGGGCCCACATGCCTCTATGACGCCGAGCCCGAGAACGTCCTGGCCAACATCGCCGCGAGGATCCTCACCGACTTCCGACAACTTCCCGTCAACCCGGGAAACCTCGAAGCCCAGCCCTTCCCCCACACCCTCAAAGGCGGACCCACCAACTTCTACGCCACCACCGGCGAACAGGGCTTCGACGTCACCATCCTCGGCCAAACAGTCCACCTGACCGCCACACCCGCCAACTACACCTACACCTTCGGCGACGGCACCGTCCTCGGACCAACACCCGCCGCCGGATACTCCATCCCCGAAGCCGAATGGCTCAACAACGAGACACGCACCAGCCACACCTACACAGACACCGGCAACTACCAAGCCACCCTCACCACCAGCTTCACCGGCACCTACTCCGTCAACAACGGACCACCACTACCCATCAACGGAACCCTGGACATCACCACACCCGCCAAAACCATCCAAGTCTGGAAATCAGAAAAAGCACTCGTCGCCGACACCTGCCAGGAAAACCCCAACTCCTGGGGCTGCCCCGGCACAGGAATACAGTGACATTGAGCCCAGCGGTTCCTTCCCGCTCAAGCGGAGGTAGCGGGGTGCAGAAGAGGCAGCGATATCGGGCGGGCTGGTGGAAGCGGTTTGCCCAGCTCAGTCAAAGCTCGCCGGGCCATGGCGACGTCATTCACACATATTCCATCCACGCCAAGAGCGGCTGCTGCGCTAATCTCTTCGCCTGTCTCCAATGTCCACGGAAACACCTTCAGTCCGGCGGCATGCGCTATGGCGACCAAACCGGCGTCGAGCATTCCAACGGCTGGCGCAACGGCGGACGCTCCGGTGGCCAAGGCCGCGTCCACCAGGTCTTGAGCAGTCGACGGGTAGAGTCCGGGAGACCGGGACGGGGTTGCCCTGCTGAGCGCGACCAAAGGGACTCCCGGCAAGACGCCGGACATAGCCTTGATGATTTGGGGATCAAAGCTCCTGACCCGCAAAGCTTGTTCATCTTGATGAGCCGCCAAGACCTTGGACAGCGCCGTCACAATCCCAAGACCGTACTCGTCCCAAGCTGCCCCCTCAGTTTTGACCTCAATATCCAAAATGACGCCACTGGCATTGGCAAAACGCAGAAGAGCCAAGGTTTCAGAAAGTGATGGCACACGGGTTTCGATATCGACGTCGGTTGTCGTCGCGAGGTGCTTCTCTACTTTGGCTTCACGAAGCTTCTCAAGCCTGATGTCCCTATCATCGATAACCGCATCGTGGCGCAGCGCAAGCTGGCCATCAGAAGTGAGCCAGACGTCCACTTCAATGGCGTCGACGCCAAGGCGGAGCGCCTCGACGAAGCTCGCCAGGGTGTTGCCATGACGATCGGCCAATACGCCCCGATGTCCTTGAATCTCAATCACTTGTGCTCCCTACTCGGCTTCGTCAACGACGGAAACTTCAGTAACAGTGGAGAGCTGGGAGAGCCTGGCAACGATGTCCGATGCAGCCATGGTTCCTTCAATTTCCAGCTCAATTTCAACGAGATCAGCCACAGCGGTTTCCGAGCCTTGCATCAATCGGTCCATCACGCCCTTGGATTCTCCCGAACCCCGCATGGTGGCAAAGCCCTGAACGCGAAATCCTTGCTCGGTACATGTATGGAGAACATCCCTCAGGGCGCCGACCCCATCCACGTAGCTAACTCTGAGCAGCCACTGGCTCGGAAAGCCGAAGCGAAGTTTCCCGGTCACCACAGGGTAGACGTAGACGATGACAAAATGGGCTGCAGTAACGAACACTGCGGGCAACACCAAGCCAGCTCCCGCGGCAGTTCCGACAGCTGCAGTCACCCAAACGGAGGCGGCCGTGGTGAGGCCCCGCACCTGATTTCGCCTCACGAATACAAGCCCAGCCCCGATGAAACCTATGCCGGACACTACCTGTGCGGCCAGGCGGGAGGGATCCAGCCTCACCAAATCCACCGCCAGCACATCACTGAACCCGTATTTGCTGACCACCATGAACAGCGCCGCACCCAAACCCACCATGGCGTGTGTTCGCATACCCGCCGACTTGTTTTTGCTTTGACGTTCAAATCCGATGGCTGTCGACAATACAAGCGCCACGGCCAAAGCCAAGCACATATGCCACCACTGCGTATCAGCGCTGAAGATCACTTGATGCTCCTGTTCCTGTTACTCGGTAAGACCCCCTTCTTCTGTAGTCCAAGTGGAAGACCCAGTCCGATAGCGGATGTTCCAGGCAGAAGCTGTTCGAAAAGTAAACGCGGCGTGAGCCGGTCTGGCTGCAATGCTTCCAATGTGTGGACGTTCCAGTCAATGGATCTGCACGTTTGTGCAGATCTTCACCAAAGCTTTGTCAGAATGTAGCTACATGCTATTTTCAGCGCTCCCACGAGGGCAAAAACCCCACGCTGGCAACGGAAAAGGCGATATCCACAATTCCGAAAATGAGTCTTGTGATAGCTCTCGGAAGTGTGTAGGTTGAGAAATGACTTGAGGTTAGGTTGTCAGGTCAAATGTGAAACAAACGCTTTTCAGCAAGTGCTAAATCGCCCGGACAGCGATGACGAGGGGGTCAACGTGAGGGTTCTCTATGGGCAGATCAAACACACATGGCGCACCGGCCGCCGCCTCTACGGCGCCGGGTGGAATGCATGAACGGGTTCACCCGGAAAGCCACGGTGCTGAATCAAGCCGGGGGTCGGTCACCAGACCGCCAATAGCCGGCATCAAGAGGCGACGCTGGAATCGAAGAACGCAAAGGGACGCCTGGGTATTTGCTGCATTTGCGGCACCCAATGTCCTGCTCATCCTTCTATTCACTTACCGTCCGCTCATCACGAACATCTACTACTCCACTCTGGACTGGACCCTAGGGTCCGCCAGTGCCACTGCGGTGGGTTTAGGCAACTACGTGGAGTTCTTCACGTCTCCGGATGCTTCAAGCGTCTTGGGCGTCACCGCCGTATTTACCATCACGACTGTTGGTGGCGCCATGATTCTGGGTCTTCTGGTGGCGCTTGCGCTGAATCAGAGACTCAAGGGCAGGACCTTTGCAAGGGCTGTGGTCTTCGCCCCCTACGTCCTTTCAGGTGTGGGCGTCGGCTTGGTATGGCTGTTCATCTTCGATCCGACGTACGGCGTCCTTTCCTGGATCCTTCGCGGTGTGGGGCAGGCAAGTCCGCAATGGGTAAATGATCCGAAGCTTGCTCTTGTCATGGTCACCATCGTCTATGTCTGGAAAAACCTCGGCTACTGCGCTGTGGTCTATCTGGCCGGCCTGCAGTCCATTCCCCCGCAGCTCATGGAAGCAGCGGCCTTGGACGGTGCCAGCAATGTCCGGCGCTTCGTGTCGATTGTGGTTCCCCTGCTGTCCCCCACCACGTTCTTCCTCCTGATCACCTCATTACTAAGCTCCCTGCAGGCGTTCGACATCATTCGGATCATGACTCCGTCAGGCAACGGAACCAGCACTTTGATCTTCGATTCCTACCTTCAAGCGTTCGGTTCCTACAACCGGGCGGGATACTCGGCGGCTATCTCCGTTGTTTTGTTCGTGGGCCTGCTCATCATGACAGCCGTGCAGTTGCGGTTTGTGGAGCGAAAGGTTCACTACTCATGAGCACCGATACCACTGAAGCTCCTCCCACCCGCGACCGTCCGCTCTCCTGGCAAAACTTGGGCAGGACCATCGCGGGAGGTTACGTTCCGCTCATTCTGGCAACGCTCGTCGTTTTCGTTCCTCTCCTGTGGATGATGCTGTCGTCATTGAAGGCACCAGGGGAAATTGTCACAACAAACCTGACCCTGCTCCCAAAAGACCCGAACTTGCAGAATTATGCGGACGCAGCGTCCACCGTGCCGTTCGCCCGGTTCTTCCTCAACAGCGTCATCGTTACCGTTGTTGGGTCCACGATCAAATGCATCCTGGCCGTATTTACGGCCTATGCCCTGGTCTTTGTCCGATTCCCGTTCAAGAGGGTCATTTTCCTGCTGATCCTGGTGGCGCTGATGGTCCCACCGCAGGTTTCGGTTCTTCCCAACTATGTGTTGATAGCTGGAATGGGAGGCCTGAATACCTATTGGGGGATCATCCTTCCCGGCCTGGGAACCGCCTTCGGCACCTTCCTCCTGCGGCAGCACTTCCTTACCCTGCCGCAGGCAATCATGGAGTCAGCGGAAATCGACGGCGCGGGACACTGGCGAAAGCTCTGGAAGATTGTTGTGCCCGTGTCGGTGCCAAGCATCGCGACCGTTGCTTTGGTAACAATCGTTTCCGAGTGGAACGAGTACATCTGGCCGCTCATCGTCACGGACCATCCGGACATGATGACCCTTCCCGTCGGGCTGACGCAGCTGGTCAATAGTGATGGCAGCACGCAGAACTGGGGCATGCTCATGGCCGGCGCCGTGATCGTTCTCCTGCCGATTCTGGTCATCTTTGCTGCATTGCAGCGTTACATCGTCTCCGGCCTCACTCAAGGCTCAGTCACAGGCTGAAGCCCACCACTTCGAAGTTCTGCTCAATGCACTTCGACCACTAGAAAGGCAGCTTTTCCATGTCGATATCACTTACCCGAAAGCACTTCCTCGGTTTGGCCGGAGCCACTATCGGCGCCGCCGCTATGGCAGCGTGCGCAGGCCCCTCCACCGACGGTGCCGGCACGGCGCTCAAGACTCTCGCCCCGGACGAATGGTCCAAGATCAAGCCGGCCTCAAGTATTAGCTTTATGTCCAGCCACCCAGGGAAATCCCGGGACACGGAAATGAAGCTGATTGAAGCCTTCCAGTCAGCAAACCCGGGTATCACCGTCAACCTCATCACGGGCGGCTCAAACTACGAGGAAGTGGCACAAAAGTTCCAAACCGCCCAGGCAGGCAGTGAAGTACCGGACGTCGTTGTCGCTTCTGACGTGTGGTGGTTCCGGTACGCCGTCTCGGGGGCCATCCTGCCAATTGACGATCTCCTGAAAGCCGTCGGTGTGAGCACTTCCGACTACAACCCCGGCCTGATCGGCGATTACAAACACGCTAACCAGCAATGGGCCGTCCCGTATGCCCGCTCCACGCCGTTGTTCTACTTCAACAAGGACCACTTCAAGGCTGCCGGCGTTCCTGAACGCGCACCGGCAACCTGGGAGGAGTTCGCAGAGTGGGCGCCCAGGATAAAGGAGGCAAATTCGGCGGGTTCCGGATACCAGAATGCCTATCAATACCCGGCGATCGCGGGTTATGCCGGGTGGACCCTGCAGAACGTTCTCTGGGGACAAGGCGGCAGTTGGTCAAAGGAATGGGACATTACGGCTGATTCTGGGGCTTCCACCGCTGCAATGCAGTGGGTGCAGGATTCCATTGTGAAACATGGCTGGGCGGGAGTCTCGTCCAAGAACGCCATCACGGATCTGCAGGCAGGGGCGGTAAGTGCCACCATCAGCTCGTCCGCAGACCTGGCTGCCACCTTAAAGGCGGCGAAGGAAGCAAACATGAGGATCGGCGTCGGATTCTTGCCGGGAGGCTCCGCCGCGAGTACGCAAGTTTGCCCAACCGGCGGCTCAGGCTTGGTGGTGGCCAGCAAGACTTCTCCGGAACGTCAGCTGGCAGCCGCCAAATTTGTGACCTTTGTGACCAACGCGCACAGCACAACGGCTTTGTCTGCAGCTACCGGATACCTTCCGGTGGCTGCAGCAGCAGATATTTCGGCGATTGTTGCTCAGACACCGGAGTTCCAAACCGTGGTGGACCAGCTCAAGGTAACCAGGACCCAGGACTTCGCGCGAACGTTCCTCCCCGGCGGAGACCAGGAGTTGGCCAAGGCTGCTACCAAAATCATGAACGAAAAAGCGGATGTGAAATCGACTCTCACTGAGCTCAGAGGAACGTTGGAAGGTATCTACAACAAGGATGTGAAGCCCAAACTAAAGGCTTAGCATCGCGTGATGTACCGCGCGAGCGTCGCCGCCCCTAGGGTGTGCGACGCTCGCTTGGCGGAAGGAGAACCCCAATCCCTTGCCCCGGCACTCTAGCCGGTTAAGCCGCCATCTGCGCCAAGCAAACCTCAACAGCGTCGAGGCATTGCGTTACAGCAGCGCGGGGATTCAAGGCGTAGGAGCCGTCGCCAAAGAGTTCAAACGTTAGGGCTCCGCTGTAGTCCAGCTGGCTGAGTTCGCGCAGAATCTCATCCAGATCCAGAAAACCGTCGCCCCAAGCCAGGTGTCCAGTGGGAGCGCCGTCAACCAGGTGAACGTGTCGGATGCCCTCGCCGAAAGCCTTTGAATAGTCGCTGATGCTTTCTCCCGCTGCTGCCAGGGCAACAGTGTCAATCACCACCCCCAAAGTTGAGGATCCGACGTCGTCGAGCATTGAACGAAGCGAGCCGACGTCAGTGACGAGGTTCGACTCGACACGTTGAAGAGGCTCAAGGACGCAAGCTACACCAAGTTCGGCAGCCCGCCGAGTGATGGTTTGGAGGCCTTCCACGGAACGCACCCAAGCGCCCTCAACTGGTTCGTCCTCGTAGCCTCGTCCCGCAGTCAGGAACAAAAGCGGAGACTCCAGCTCGCTGCATACCTCCGCCGCACGTAAGAAGAATTGCAGGCTTTGATCTCGAAGCCATTCTTCCCCCGAAGCAATATTGACGGGATAAGCAACCTGCTCCGGGGTAAGGCAGGACACCGCCAGCCCCCGCTCCAGCAATTGCCCTTTCACCTCGCGCAGATGTGCTGAGTCAGCTTGGGGAATGTGAAGGTGCGGGGCGATACCCCACAGCTCCACCTTTGTCCTTCCCAGTTCTGCCATGTCATCGAGGCAGCGCTCAAGCGTGTGGTGCTGGTAGGCAAAGTTTGAGCCGCTGACCTGATCCAAGCCCAGTTTGCTCATGGCTACTTACCAACTCCATCGGCAAGTCCACGGATAAAGTACCGCTGCCCGGCGAAGAAGAGCACAATCACTGGGATTGCGGCGATGGCCATGCCCGCGAACACCACGGGGTAGTCCGTGCCGTGCTTGGACATAAGATTCGTCAGCCCAACCGGCAGGGTTTGCAACGCTCCCCCGCTGGTGAAGACCATGGCAAACAGGTACTCGTTCCACGTAAACAGGATGTTGAGGAGGACAGTCGAAACCAGGATCGGCTTGCACATGGGCAAGATGACCTGCCAGAACGCCCGGGCTTTGGAAGCGCCGTCCACTGATGCTGCCTCATCCACCTCTGCGGGCAGGTCCATCATGTAAGCCCGGATAAGGAACGTTGTGAACGGAACACGGAACGCCGTGTACAGAATCAGCAATGCCCAGAGATTGTTGTAGAGACCCAAGCTTTGGAACATCTTGACCAGCGGGATCAGGGCAACCGTGGGAGCAAGCATGAGGCCGCCAAGGATGAGGACGAGCACCACCCTGTTAAAGGGGATGTTCACCCTGGTCAGTCCATAGGCTGCCCAAGCACTGATGAATACAGTCGCAACGGTGGAAGCAACCGTGACCAAAACGCTGGTAGTCAGGTAGTCACCCACTCCCCGATTCCATGCAGTGACGTAGTTATCCCATTTCCAGGCAATGGGCAGGGCGAAGGGATTGGAGAACAGCTCGGAGTTGGACTTGACGCCGTTCAGCATCATCCAGACCAACGGATAAATAACGACGACGGCGAGGGCAACCAGGAACGCTTTGATCAGGACCCGTCCGAGTACCAGCAGTACAGCTGAGCGCGTCACCATTGGACCCTCCTTTTCTTGGAGATACGAAGCTGAATGACGGCCAGGACCAGCGTGATGATGAAGACAGCAGTGGCGACGGCGGCCGCGTAGCCAAAGTCGTTGCGAACGAATCCGCTTCTGTAGAGCCAGGTGCCGAGGACCTGGCTGGAATTGTTCGGTCCTCCGCTGGTCATCACCATGACCTCGTTGAACACTTGGAAGGCTCCGGACACCGTGACAATCATCATGAGGCCGGTCATTTCCCTGACGAGCGGCAAAGAAATCGAAAAGAATCGCTGGAAGGGACCAACGCCGTCGATGGACGCTGCTTCATACAGTTCGGAGGGGATCCGCTGGAGTGCCACCGAGAAGAGAAGCGTGCAGTACCCGAAGCCTTGCCACTGGCTCATGGCGATGATGGCAAAGATCGCCGTGTTTTCCTGGCCCAGCCATGCCTGAGTGAAGTTTTCGAGGCCCAGGAAGTCCAAGGACGCGTTCAGAATGCCCATCTCGGGTTCGTAGATGAAGTAGAACAAGAGACCAGCAACTGTCAGAGAGATCGCGGAGGGTACAAAGTAGACGGCTCGAAGGATTCCCCTCCAGCGTTGGCTTCGTAGTCCCTCGATCATCGCAGCGAGGATCATCGCCCCGAATACCTGGAATGCGATGGAGATGATCGCGTAGAGCGTGTTGTTAAGGAGTGACTTCCAGAAGATGGGGTCGTTGAACATGCGGACGTAATTGTCCGCTCCCACAAAGGTTTGGCGGCCACTGTAGATATCCCACTTGAGGAAACTGAAGCCAAGGTTCTGCACCAAGGGCAGGTAGGCGAACACACCCAGCAGCAGGACAGCCGGCAGCACCCACACAACGTTGCGCCAGCGACGTGTTCGGGCAGACTTGGCAGCCCGGTCTTTCGGGGACTTAGTGGAAACGGGCGCCGGTGGCGGGGCCGCCGGCTTCCAGGCAGTATCGGAAACGGTCATGGCTTCGCCTGCTACTTTGCTGCACTGGAAGCTGCTCGGACGGAGGCAAGAACCTGATCGGGGGTCTGAGTTCCGGCCACCAAGGCCTCCCCGCCGGCGAGCCAGGCATCAGCCACCGCGGGAACAGTTACGGAGTCCAGCCAGGTTATCGCCGCGGACGCTTCATTGACTTGCTTGATGCCCTCGATGACAGGTCCGGAAGAATTTTCAGTGGAAACTGCGCCCTTGACTGCGCTGGGCTGCCCATACGGCGGAGCGGAGAGTTTCGCAGCATTCTGGCTGTTGGTGGCAAACTTCATGAAATCTGCTGCCAGTGCGGCGTTCTTGGAACGCGCATTGATGATGTAGCCCTCGGGGGAACCTTCAATTGCTTTCGGATCGCCCTTGGCGTCTGTTGCCGCCGGAAGCTTGAAGATACCCAATCCATCCTGCTTGAGCTTTGACTCGGCAGATGCGGTGGAGTCGAACTCCAGGATCTCCTGGTAGTACATACCTGACTTCCCCTCAGCCAATGCCTGCTGCGCCGTGGTGTAGAGAACACCGTTGGAATCCTTGCCGCTGCCGGTGCACTCATTGACCAGGGTGGTGAACTGGTCCATGGCCTTGAGATAACCCTTGTCCTCAAGCTTGGCCGTTTCCGGGCTGAAGTCTGCTTGCAGCGTCTCGGCCGGCACCTCGTAGGCGAAGAGTTGCTGCAAGTAGTGCAGCCCCGGCCAGCCGTCCTTGTTACCGAACGAGATCGGCTCGTAGCCGGCTCCCTTGAGCACGGAGCACGACGAGATGAGTTCATCGAAGGTGGTTGGCGGTGTCAGGCCGAGTTCTTTGAAGATCCGCTGGTTGTAACCCATGAACTTGCCGTTGTTGTAGAGCGGGACCGCGAAGTACTTGCCGTCTTTGGCAAATGCTTTCAGAGCGGATTCGCCGAAGTTGTTCCCCCACTCTGTGCCGGGGGCAATGACCGGGGTCAGATCTGCCGCGAGTCCTCCATCGATGAAGTTGTTGGCCCAGCTGCCAGCCCAGGTGAAGTAGATGTCAGGCATGGCCTGGGACGCAGTCAGCGTCTTGGTCTTGTCCTTGATGCTCTGGTCCGTTTCCTGGATGAGATCGAAGGACACTTCCGGGTGCTGCTTCTTGTACTCCGCAGCCAAGTCCTCAAAGTACGGCTCCAGCGGGTCTCCGCCAAACTTCGTGAGGATGCTGAGGGTTCCTGTGTACTGTGGCTCAGCGTTGGGGTCCAGGACAGCAGCCGGTTGGCTACCGCCGTCGGAACAGCCGGTAAGCGCCAAAGCGGCGCCGGCCATCAATGCCATCAGTGATTGGGTGCTTTTACGCATCATGTCTTCTTTCGGTCGAAGGGCCGATCAGCCGGGGGCCACCCTATGGGAGTGGGAAGTCATGCCCGCCGTTGGGATGTGCTTCACGGAGACGGGCTGAAGGGGTAACTTCTGGGATGGGATTTGGGATGGAATTTGTGATACCGGTACCACAGTGAATCATGATTTGCGGCAGCGGGGAAGAGAGCTAGAGAAATTTACAGGGAGGAATTTCTAGTCGCTGCGGGCAGCCCGCACAGGGCCGTCCGAGGAGCGGGCGACGAGCAGGGAAGGCAGGACGTGTTTCTTCGGGGCAGACGTATCGCCGTCGATCCTGGCAATGAGCTGCTGGGAAGCAACGGCCCCCATCTGGCGCATGGGTTGCTGGATCATGGTCAGCGGCGGATCCATGACGGCCGCCCAAGGGCTGTCGTCGAACCCGATCAGGGAGACGTCCTTTGGCAGGCGCAGGTTTTTGGCGCGGAGCGAATACAATGCCCCAACCGTCGCCTCAGTCTCGGTAGTGAAAATGGCAGTTGGCGGGTCCGCCAAAGCCAGCATTCCACTGACAGCCCGCGTCGCCTGGCCCTCGTTCTTGAGGACGTGAGTGATGAGTGCAGTGTCAAAAGGGATACCGGCCTCTTCGAGCGCGTCGAGGTAACCCCTCAACCGTTCGCCATCACTCCAGAGGGCCTCATCCAGGATGCTGTGCATTTGTTTCAAGTCCGTCGCCGGGCTCAGGGTCACCGGCCCCCACGCGAACGCAATGCGCCGATGCCCGTTGTGAATGAGCGAGGCTACGGCCGATCGCGCAGCTTCCCGGTTGTCGATGACCACCGAATCCGTCTCCAGCTTGTCCACCAAACGGTCGATAAGCACTACAGGAGTTCCGCGGTCAATGGCATTGGACAGATGCGAGACGTCGTCGCTCCGGCCTGCCGCGGAGGCCACAACGAGGCCATCCACTTGCTTTGCCAGCAAGACAGCGATGGCATCGCGCTCCAGCTCAAGCTTCTCGTCAGTGCTCAGAATGATGGCGTCATAGCCGGCCGTTTTCGCCGTTTCCGAGATGCCTTTGAGCACGCCTGAGAAGAACGGGTTGGCCACGTCCGCCAGCACAATTCCAAGGGTTTTGGTGACCCCTGTGGTCATGCTTCGAGCCAGCGTGTTCGGTTGGTAGCCCAATTTCTCGGCGGCCCGCATCACCTTGGCACGCGTGGCTTCACTGACCGAACCATAGTTCCCAAGGGTTCGGGCAACCGTGGCCCTCCCCACTCCCGCAGCTGCTGCTACTTCGGTAATGGTGGGGGCAGCCGGGTGGTTCTGATGATCCGTCGCCATCCGGCCCCCTTCAGTTGTGGAATCCGCGTTTGCGGTTTCCGTCCGTTGATTTGTCTCTGCATCAGATCCTAGTAGCTACCGCGACTGCCCGGCCGCTACCTCGACTGCCCTGCCGTATCCAAAGGCGCCCTCCACATAACACTGAGCCGCGGCCGACTCCGCCCCACGAGCCAGGGCTTTCTGCAAAGCGTCGGCCGGCGGCCGGTACGCCCGGCTCCAGCCGTAGCCAAGCAGGCTGACCACGACTCCCGCCAGGAAGGCATCGCCGCAACCCATGGTGTCCGCGAACCGAAGCGGGTCGGTAGGCGCCGCTGCCTGCGTGAGGAAGCGTTCGCCGTCGTACATCATTGCGCCTGACTGACCGCGCGTCCCCACCACAAGCGAAACGCCCGCCGCATGTACTCGCTTGAGGTCATTTTCGACGGCGGCAATGGTCATGTTTCCGCACGACAAAAGCGCCAGGTCCACGTAGGGCGCCGTCTGCATCAAATAGGAGTCTGTTCGACGCTCCGGCTCCGACGAGTAATCAAAACTAACCAGCGTCCCTGTGCTTCGAACGGCAGGCAGCTGAGGCTCGGACGCAGAATAGACGCTCGAATGCACCAGATCGGCTGAAGCCAGGTACTTCAGGTGATCATCCTCCAGCGCGAAGGGATCACTAGTGGTGACGCCGCCTTCGTTCCAGCCCAGGAAGATCCGGTCGCCGTCCACCACTTTGATTTCAGTGACCCCGTTGAGACCATCGCGGATGATGCACTGACTGGTATCAACACCCTCCGCATCAATGGCATCGCGGACAAAAGCGCCCAGCGGATCCGAGCCAAAGACGCCGAGGTAGGCAGACTCAACGCCCAGCCGGCGGGCAAAGACCGCGACATTGACGCAGTTTCCCCCCGGGTACATCACTTTGCGGTCGAGAAAACGGTCCACGATGTTGTCCCCGAACCCGATTACTTTCATGCTCTTCCTGTCTCGAAGCTGCGGGCCCGGGCAGAACCGGACCCGCAGCGCGGCCTTATGCCTTTGCGGGCGTGGTGTTGGTCAGTATTCGACCACCCGGTAGTAGCGGCGCAGGTCCAGGGAGTGGTTGCGGACGCGTTCGAGGTGCTTGCTGAAACGGTCAAGAACCGTGTCCAGAATCAGCGGGGCAACAAGGGCACGGAATCGTGGGCTAACCCCCGGGAGTTCGTAGTCCTTGCTGTCCAGCAAAGTGGTGTTCTTGTTGTAGTTTTCGGCGAACTTGGCCACACGGTCCATCAGCGGGCGGGTCTCATCCTCGCCCAGGAGCAGCATGAGGCTGGTGTCTTCTTCGATGAGTTCCAGGGAGCCGTGGAAGAACTCTGCACCGTGCACGCGGGTTGTGCGAAGCCACTGCATCTCTTCGAGGATGCACATGGAATAGAGGTAGGTGAGGCCCCAGAGGTTTCCGGTGCCGACAAGGAAATGGTAGTCAGCGTCCTTGTTCTTCTCGGCAAAAGCTTCCGCCACGGACTCTGCTTGACGGGCGACGCCGACCAAACTCTCGGGAACGGTCTTTAGTTCCGCCGCCAGTTCTTCGTACCCTTCAAATTCGCCCCGAGCCGCGAGAAGACGGGCGCTCAAGAGGATCATGGGGATATCGAACGGCCAGGTTTTGGGTTCGGTCACCAGGGCGACATCGAGGGCTTTGGCGAACGGGCTATCTCCGAATCCTGTGAACCCTACGGTGTAGGCGCCCTTGGCCTTGGCAAACTCGATGGCCTCGATAACGTCTTCCGTAGTGCCCGAAACGGAGGCAAAGACAGCCACGGAACCGGGGCCGAACGTGGGGTCATCCGTGAGCATGAGCTCTTTGCCGATGGAGGCGCGGACAGGCAGGGTGGAGCGGGACCGGATGAAGTGCTCGTAGGGCAGCATCGCGGCGTAGGTTCCGCCGGCGCCAATAAGGAACAGGTTGGTCAGCTCCCGCTCCTGGATGGAGTCAACAACCGATTCAATCTGCCCCTGCAACGCCAGTGCGCTGCGGGTCTGCGTGAGGAATTCCTCTTCTTTGAAGCCAAGCACGGATGGTCCTTTCGATATGACGCCTGAGAGAGTTGAAACATGTTGATACCGGTATCAAGATGTGGTCATCATGGTGTCATGGGGAGTCGGGGGCGTCAATAGGTGGGGCCGGGGTGGTTTTTCTGGGAGTAGGAAAGTTGCTCTATAGTTCAGGTCCGGGTCGAGCCAGTCCACGGAGGGGTGTTTCGGGATGATGACCGGGGCCGGTCATGGACGTGCCCCAGAGCGTCCTGGGTCGTTGTGGTCAGGACTGTGCAGGTCAGCAGCCACCGTTCAGGATCGTCCTCGGGCAGCTCGGGATCGGGCCAGAACTCGTACAGGCCGGCGAAGCCCAGCAACGGTTCTTTCTCGGAGAACAGATAGTTCGGGATCTTGTTGCCGTCCTCGGTCTTCTGCCATTCGTAGTAGCCCTCGGCCGGCTTATCCGGTATCAATGGTGCCTCAGCTGGCTTTTTTGCAGCTCAGAACTGTTGAAGACGCGTCTTTGAAGAAGCCATCGCCCTGCTGGGGCGTTAGTGGCTTCCATGCTGGGCGCCGTGGCCATGGTCCTCACTTCCCTGGACTCCAGCAGTTGAGGCTAGGTAGCTCCAGCCGGCGTCGCTGAGTGCGTGGTAGGCGATGTGGAGTTCTTTCGCCGGTTCCACAACACCCCCGGTGTCGCGCTCTTCCAAGGCGGGTATCAGCTGCCCGGCTGCCGCGGTAAACCGGTCCGAAGCGGCCTGGAGCTCATCAGGCCAGGTCGTCACGGCTACTGCGATGCGGGCGTTGTGGATCAGGGCCGCCCAGTTGCGGTCGATTCTGGGTTCTGACCCCGTGAGGGCGGTGGCGATGCCATGGAAGCCCACCGTGTCGATGTGGGTCAGGGCTGCGAGTAGTCCTGTTGGGGTTACTGCCGGTTCTGCGTCGGTCTGGATGTGTCCCATCGCGGTCTCCTTGGGTCAGGTTCTTCAAGAATGGCCTCCCCTGCCGGATGTCTCAAGGCTTGCCACCGGTGCCCTTGCTATCCCAACCCCTTGCGCCAATATACCCCTGGGGGGTATATTGGCGGTGTTGTCAGTGACTGGTTTGTCGCGGAGGCCCTTGGGTTCCTCTTTACAACCGTTCAACCACAGCACTCATCGCATTTCTGCAAATAAGGGAACTGACATGCAAGCACCATCACGTACCGAACTGCCCCTGACTTCCGCCTCCTCCTCGGGTTGCGGCTGCTGCTCCGCCGATGCGAGCCAGACCCCGCAGGAAAGCTCTCCCGGTGTCGAATACTCGGTGGAAGGCCTGACCTGCGGCGGCTGCAAAGCCAGCGTTGAAAAGCAGTCAACGCGGTGGAAGGCGTGGACGCCACGACTGTTGAACTCGTTCCCGGCGGGATTTCCCGTCTGGTCGTTTCCGGAAAAGCCACACCTGCCGCCATCCGGGACGCCGTCACGTCGGCTGGATACAGCCTGACCAGCTAGTTCGAACCCACATGGCCTGCGCCGCCCCGTGCGATGCCGCGGCCGTAACTGGAGGAGCTCATCATGGCAGAGCACGATCATCACCACCACCCTTCACCGGACAGCGAAACTGAACGGGGAGCAACTATCCCGCAGCAATCAGGTGGGGCAACAATGACCGCGCATGGGCACCACGCCCACCCCGGCGGACACGACACCCGGGACGATCACGCGGTGCACAGCCACGGCCAGCATGCCGGGCACAGCACGGCCATGTTCAAGGACAGGTTCTGGCTGACGCTGGCACTGTCGGTCCCGGTCGTGTATTTCAGTCCGATGTTCGGGCATCTCCTGGGGTACATGCCACCGGTGTTCCCGGGGTCGGCCTGGATCCCGCCCGTTCTGGGTACCGTGATCTTCCTTTATGGGGGCATGCCGTTCCTTAAAGGTGGCCTGAACGAGCTGAAGTCCCGGCAGCCGGGCATGATGCTGCTGATCAGTATGGCCATCACCGTCGCGTTCGCCGCGTCCTGGGCCACCAGCCTTCGGATCGGGAACTTCGATCTGGACTTCTGGTGGGAACTGGCCCTGCTGGTAGCCATCATGTTGCTCGGGCACTGGATCGAAATGCGTGCGCTCGGCTCGGCACAAGGCGCCCTCGACGCCTTGGCCGCTCTGTTGCCCGATGAAGCCGAACGCATCACCGCTACCGGCGTCGAAACCGTTCCGGTGTCCGAGCTGAAGACCGGGGACGTTGTTCTGGTCCGTTCCGGGGCCCGGATGCCCGCCGACGGCACCATTGCCGACGGGCGGGCGGAGTTTGACGAATCCATGATCACCGGTGAATCCAAAACGGTGCTCCGCGCCGTGGGTGATCCGGTGGTGGCCGGGACCGTGGCCACCGACAACACCGTCCGGGTTACCGTGACGGCGGTCGGGGACGACACGGCCTTGGCCGGCATCCAGCGGCTGGTCGCCGAAGCACAGGCCTCGTCTTCGAAAGCCCAGGCCCTCGCGGACCGGGCCGCGGCGTTCCTGTTCTACTTCGCGACCATTGCCGGTGTCATCACTTTCATCGCATGGATTCTCTTGGGCAGCCTGCCCGAAGCAGTCACACGGACCGTCACGGTCCTGGTGATCGCCTGCCCCCACGCCCTGGGCCTGGCCATTCCGCTGGTGATCGCCATCTCCACCGAACAGGCCGCCCGGGCAGGGGTGCTGATCAAGAACCGGATCGCCCTGGAACGGATGCGGACCATCGACGTCGTCCTGTTCGACAAGACCGGAACCCTGACCAAGGGCGAACCCGAGGTCAGGAACACCGCCACCACTGACGGCGGGGCCTCTGACGAGCTGCTGGCACTGGCAGCAACCGTAGAATCCGACAGCGAACACCCCGTAGCCCGGGCCATCGTCCGGGCAGCGAAGGAGAAGGGCCTCAAGCTCCCGCAGGCGACAGGTTTCACGTCCATGACGGGCCGGGGCGTGCGCGCGATGGTCGACGGCCGGACTATCCAGGTCGGCGGGCCGGCGCTGCTGCGCGAGCTGGGGCTCACGGAACCCGAGGCCTTGGCCGGTTTGACCCGGGAATGGATGGGCCGCGGCGCAGCTGTTCTGCACGTCGTTGATGGGGACCGGATCCTGGGGGCGGTCAGCCTGGAAGATGCCATCCGGCCCGAGTCCCGGCAAGCCGTGACCGCATTACAAAGCAGGGGCATCAAGGTTGCCATGATCACCGGCGACGCCACCCAGGTGGCGAAGGCCGTGGGTGAGGAACTGAACATCGATGAGGTCTTCGCCGAAGTGCTGCCCGCGGACAAGGATAAGAAGGTCGCTGAGCTGCAGGGCCGCGGCCTGAAGGTGGCGATGGTCGGGGACGGTGTCAACGACTCCCCCGCGCTGGCCCGGTCCGAGGTCGGCATCGCCATTGGCGCCGGCACCGATGTGGCGATGGAATCGGCCGGGGTGATCCTGGCCGGCAACGACACGCGGGCGGTGCTGTCCATGGTGGACCTGTCCAGGGCGAGCTACACCAAGATGTGGCAAAACCTCGTGTGGGCCACCGGATACAACGTCCTCGCGGTGCCCTTGGCAGCGGGCGTGCTGGCATTCGCCGGGATCGTCCTGTCCCCGGCAGCTGGAGCGGTCCTGATGTCGGTGTCCACGATTGTTGTCGCCCTCAACGCCCAGCTGCTCCGCCGGGTGAAACTGAACCCCTCGCAGGTTCGTTGAACCAACAGTGAACCGTCACCGGCACCCGCTATCCCCACCCGGGGTAGGGCGCCGGTGCCGGTAGCCTAGAAACAGCAAGCACGCAGGGAGGAGGATCAGCATGGCCGCGCAACGCACCATGGCCGGTTCCGCCCTGCTCACGGCCTCACTTCTGGCCGCCGTCCTCGCCATCATCGCCGGAATCCTGGGCATGCACGTCATGACCGGCACCCACTCGGCACACTCAAGCGGAATGGTTTCCGGTGGTATGCCGGATACGACCGGGCACGCTCCGTCCGGAAGCGAAGCATCCGGCCACGCCGGCCATCTGGTCTCATCGCCTGAGCCTGCCGCGTTGCAGGAGCTGTCCACGTCGAACGGTGCAACGTCCCCTGCGCAGTGCTCCTGCTCCGGGAACTGCTCAAGCCAGCACTCCATGAGTGCCTCCTGCATCCCCACGGTCGCGACCGGCGGTCTGGCGGCGCCCGTGCCGGATGACTCGGTCTCCATCACGGCCCAGTCCGCAGCCTCCACCATCACAGCTCGTGTCCCCTGGTCCTACCGTCCCGGCAGTCCTTCACCGGGCGACTTGTCGATCAGTAGAACGTAGGGCGTTCCGCCTGCCCGGGCCCGAGCCCCAGGCCGTTTCTTTTCTTGCGCGCCCGGCCCTGTAGCGGCGGACCGGCGCAGCTGATGCACCCAACCCCTTTTTGTGCGGGCGCCTTTGCGCCCCCTGAACTCTTATAAAGGACCTGATTTTGATGACCACGAAGAAATTCTTAACTGTTGCCGCAACGGCCATCGCCGCCGCCATCGCACTGGCCGGCTGCGGCACTTCCGGTGGTTCCGGTTCCTCCGGAACGTCCATGCCGGGCATGGACCATGGCAGCAGCTCCCCCAGCGCATCAAGCCCTGCCGCGGCAACGGACCATAACGCCGCCGACGTGATGTTCGCCCAGATGATGATCCCGCACCACGCCCAGGCTGTGGAGATGAGCGACATGATCCTCAAAAAGCAGGACATTCCCGCCGAAGTCACGGCCCTGGCCACCCGGATCAAGGACGCACAGGGACCGGAGATCGAAAAGATGACCGGCTGGTTGAAAGGCTGGGGCGAACCCACCCAGATGCCCACCGGGCACAGCATGGACGGCATGATGGGCACCGAAGACATGACCAAACTCGAAGCCGCCCAAGGTGTTGAGGCCGCGAAGCTGTTCCTGACCCAAATGATCGCCCACCACCAAGGTGCCGTGACCATGGCCAAGACAGAAACCACGGACGGCAAGGATCCCGCAGCTGTCCAGCTCAGCAAGGACATCGTGAGCGCTCAGGAAACCGAGATCAAGGAAATGCAGACGCTGCTGGCCAACCTCTAGCCAGCCACAGCGGCGCCGGTCCTCCTCCAAAAGGGAGGCCGGCGCCCTCCGCATACCCGTTTCCCCCCCAACCTGGAGCTTCCCATGCAATCCTTCACCACCGCGGTAAAGCGGACCGGAGCCATCGCTGCCGGTGCCGCGATCGTGCTCGCCTTGGCCGCCTGCGCCCCGGCCGGCCCGCAGGCTTCCACAACACCATCCATCGAGCTGACGGATAAGCCCCTGCCCAGCAGTCACGTTCACGGCCTGACCGTCAACGGTGACACCAGCCAGGTGCTGCTGGCCACCCACGACGGGCTGTTCGACGTCACCAAACAGCCAGCCAGCAAGATCGGCGGCACGAACGACCTGATGGGTTTCACCGCCGGCAAAGACGGCGTCTTCTATGCCTCCGGGCACCCCGGCCAGGGCTCCGCTATGCCCAACCCCCTCGGACTGATCAAGTCCACCGACGGAGGACAAACCTGGGAGAAACTCTCACGGCAAGGCGAATCCGATTTCCACGCCCTGACCACCACCAGATCCGGGATTGTCGCCTTCGACGGGCAACTGCGCAGCAGCCCCGACGGGAAAACCTGGAACACCGTGGCGGCCATGTTCGCCCCGGCGGTCTTGGCCGGGCACCCCGACAGCGACACCGTGCTGGGCACCACCACTGAGGGAATCCAGCGTTCCACCGACGGCGGGGCAACCTGGGCATTGGACAAGACCGGCCCGGTGGTTCAGTTCGCCGCCTTCGCCAGCCCGGACGAAGCGGCAGGCGTGGCTCCCGACGGGACCACCTACTACTCGGCCGACGCCGGCAAGTCGTGGACCAAGAAAGGACGGATCGACAGTGAAGTTCTGGCCATAGCGGCCCTCAAGGGCGCCGACGGGAACCCTTGGATCTGGGCTGCCACACCCGAAGGGATCGTCGTCTCCACCGACGGCGGCACGAGCTACCGCCCCGCTGACGCCGCCTGAGACCTTCAGTTCTGCCAACGCAAACGACGCCGGCAGGCCTCTGGCGTGCCCCGGATGCCCGGTCTAGGGTGGGCGTGATGGCCGGGTCGGCCGGTCCTCACGCCCATCGATGACAGGAGCAGGCCATGACCCACCACATCAGCGCGATGATCGAGTCCCACCCAAGAGCAACGGGCTTGGTAGATAATGAGGGGCTGGCCGAATGCATCGCTGCCTGCTTGGAATGCGCCCAGGCGTGCAGCGCCTGCGCCGACGCGTGCCTGGGCGAGGACATGGTCGCCGACCTCACTGCCTGCATCCGCACAGACCTCGATTGCGCCGATATCTGCCATACCACCGGCACCATCCTCAGCCGCCAAACCGATACCAACACCGAGATTGTCCGGGCACTCCTCGAAGCCTGCCGGACCGCCTGCGGCGTTTGCGCCGAAGACTGCGAACATCATGCCGGCATGCACGAACACTGCCGGATCTGTGCAGAGGCCTGCCGACGCTGCGAAAGTGCCTGCACCGCGCTGCTGGCCGCCCTCACCTGAAAATCAGGGAGCCGAGACCTGCGCTTCCGGTCGTAACCCGGCCATGGTGATCCCGACGAGCTGCAGCCCGCCAGCAGGGGCCATCCCGGCAGCTGCACCCAAAGCGTGCAGACAATAGCCTGCCAGGACGTCAGGGGCTATATCACTGCGGATTACACCTTCCGCTGCACCGTGGGCCAATAGTTCAGTGAGGAAGACGTTGAGCTGCCGTTCGGCATGCCCGACGTGGGGACGGGCATGGAGCCGTACCGCTTGTTCGCTCCCGTGGCCGGAGTGCGCGATCAGCGCGTAGGCCCGCAAAACCCCTTCCAGCTTCCGCCACGGACCTCCGTAGGTGCTGTCCTTGATCCGGGCGAGCTCCTGCAAGTGGGAACTGATGTGGCGTTCATGCCAGGCATCCAGGACCGCCTCCACATCGGGAAAATACTTGTACAGCGTCGCCCGCCCAATCCCGGCATCTTGGGCGATCTGCGACATCGTGACCGACGAAACCCCCTGCTCGGCAACCAAAGCCGCAACAGCCTCCAGAATGGCGCCTCTTACGGCGCCGCGATGCTCCTCGATGGTCTCGTTCCACAGCTTTGGCATGCCAAGATCATACGCCTCGTCACCACTTAGACAGACCGACGCATTCGAGACATACTGTCTCGTAAAGAGATTTCATCGAATGGCAATTAGACGCTGACAGGAGCGCCATGAGTGAACAACAAGGACTCCCCGGGGACAACACGCAAAAAGACCGGGACACCTTCACCGGCCCGCCCCGCTGGGTCAAAGTTTCTGCCATCGTCGCAGGGGTCCTGCTGCTGGTGGTCGTTGCCGTCATGCTCCTCAGCGGTGGAGAACACGGACCGGGGCGGCATGGCATCGGTATCGGCAGCCCGGAGAGCTCCACAAGCGCGCCGGCGGCCACCGGCACCGGGCACGCTCCCACCTTGACCGCTCAGCTGTGATCCGCTGATGGTCCTCAGCGCCATGGCGAGGAAGTTTCTGCTGACCTTGCACATCATTTGTTCCCTGGGGTGGGCCGGTGCCGTTGCCGTGTTCGTCGTCCTCGACCTCGCAGCCCTCACCGGAGAGCAGATAGAGCTGAGCCGCCTGCTGTGGCTGGGCTTTCAAGCGACGGTCTGGTCGCTCCTGATCCCCTTGGCGCTGGGTTCACTGCTGACCGGAGTGGTGTTGGCCCTCGGGACCAAATGGGGGCTCATCCGCCATTACTGGGTTCTCTTGAAACTGGTCCTGACTTTGTTCGCCACGGTCATCCTTGTCCTGTACACCCACACCATCGATCCCTTGGCGGAGATCGCCGCGGACCCCGTCATGTCCGGAGTGCAGATGCCCTCCGCGCTGTTGCACACCGGCGGGGCCCTCGTCGTGTTGGCGCTGGCCACCATCCTCGCTGTGTACAAGCCCCGCGGGATGACCCGCTACGGGCAGAAAAAGCTTTCCCGCACGTCAGTTCGCTAAAAGACGCGTCCTTGACGGTATTTCCGATGCTTAGGAATGCCGATGAACTGGTGGGGCTCAGCCTGCCGGGCGGCGAAATGCGACCCACAGCGCACATCTGCGGCAGATGTAGGCGGGTTCTGCGCCTAGGGCGTGGAGCTTTTCCCGTTTCATGGTTCGCCCGCAACAGGAACATCGGAGTTCTTGTTCAGAGGCCATGGCGTCTCAAAGCCTCGATCACTTGGTCGATGTCGGGAGTTCCTGAGAACCCTTCCGACCTGTGGTAGATCCTGCACGCGAGATCGCGTGTAGGGGTGCCGTCGGGGAAGATGTCCGTTCCGTCTGCTGCGATCGTCGGGGACCCGGAAAAACAGGTTCCAAGCGTGTCAGCGGGCGTCTCTATTCGTCGCAGTTGGACGGGAATGTCTTCGCGGCCGAGCGCGGCTAGGGCAGCCTCCACGTGGTTGACTGCTGTCACCGTGTTGGGGCAATTATCGATGTGGAACACTTCAATTTCCATGGAAATCATCCTGCATTGCGTGGTTCGAACATGTTGACGGCGACCCAGGCAGGCATATGATCGAACCAGCGATCTCCCTTCGGTCGGGACGGAAACCGTAGAAGGTCATTCCCCAAGCAACGGATCCCACTCCCAGGTGTAAAAGCCACGATCTGCACCCTGCCGAGGTGGCAGGTACCGGAGAGCCGCTACCTAGCCCTTCGTACAGTTACCGGACGAAGCGGGCGATGGCATCGGAGGCCTCTTGTAGCTTGGCCTCGGCTGCGTCTCCGCCGAGCTGGGCGGCATCGAGGACGCAGTGCTTCATGTGGTCATCGAGCAAACCTAGGGCCACGCCGCGCAGGGCCGAGGTCAGCGCTGAAACTTGGGTGAGGATATCAATGCAGTATTGTTCCTCGTCAACCATCCGCGCGATCCCCCGCGCCTGACCCTCTATTCGCTTGAGGCGCGCCAAGTACCGCTCTTTGTCGGTGATATAGCCGTGGTTTGTGTGGCTCTCGGCCCCTGCTTCAGGGCTTGGAGGCAGCTGTTTGGTGGTCATTCTATTCCTTTGGGGTAGCCGTAGATGGTAGTGGGTGCGAGGATCCCGTGCCGTCGCGGGATGATCTGTTTTCCAGGGATTTCACTGTCAGATCGACCACGCACCGGAATAAACAGGCCGACGCCCAGCGAATCACCTTACTCATGGTACTTGCGAGGCTCTCGCTTCCGGGCTCCTGCAGAGTGCCGGAGCAAGGGGTGGACGATTCAGCTGCCCCGCCTTTAAGCGGCGTGAATACGGAGATCATGCCGCACCAGAGCCGGCACTTGGGATTGGCCAGCGCGGCGACCATCGCGCAGGGCTTGGCCCTGGAGAGTCCAAGATGACGCTTACAGTCACGCTGTTGGGCCAGTTCATTCGCTTTCCCTCTTAGCTACAGGTACCCCCTAAGGGTATAACTCCGCGCGGGGAAACTCAAGATCACCCCCCTTCGAGAGCCACTGGTTGCTCGACGCCACGTATTCCAGCCTTGTCAATTATACCCCTATGGGGTATGGTGACTCAACGTGGTACCCCCGGGGGGTATTCGGTCTGAGCGACAGATCAGCAGTACGAGGGCACGGACGAATGGCAGTGGGATTTGCGTCGCGAATGTTGTGGCCAAGTTCCCGGCAGATGGGACGAGCATCCGCGTCCTGTGCTGGACGGTTCGAAGTACCGTTGCCAGCCCCTCGTGAATGACGTCCAGAACCACATTCCCTAGCAAGCGTCCGATACAGAACAGAGGAGACGATATGACTGACATCAGCAGCCACAGCAGCCACGGCGTTGAAGGATCCGGCGGCCTGATGCTCACGGAGCATGGATACACACTGGATTTCGATTTCCAACCACTCGGCAGCGGAACGCAGACGATAACGTTCCGGATTGTCGGCCCGGACGGACAGCCGGTTAACGAGTTCACACCCACGCATGAGAAAGAACTGCACCTGATCGCCATCCGCCGTGACATGACTGGCTTCCAGCATGTCCACCCGATCATGGACCAGTCGGGGACGTGGACCATCGATCTGGAACTTACCTCTGGACCCTGGCGGATTTTCACGGACTTCCACCCGACCGGACACGACGGGCCCATGACTTTGAGTATCGAAGCCTCCGTCTCCGGCGAGTACATCCCCCAACCGCTTCCCGGTATTGGACAGAGCGTGGAAGTCGGCGACTACACCGTCACGCTTGAGGGCAGGCTCCTTCCCGGAGAGGCGAGCGAACTTACCTTCAGTGTCGCCAGGAACGGACAGCCGGTGACGGATCTGCAGCCATATCTTGGCGCTTTTGGGCATTTGGTGGCACTTCGCGTCGAAGACCTTGCCTACCTTCATGTCCATCCCGAGGGAGAACCTGGTGACGGAACAACCCAGCCGGGCCCGGAAGTCTCATTCATGGCCATCGCACCTTCAGCTGGTTTGTACCGTCTGCATCTGGATTTCCAGCACGAGGGCGCCATTATCACCGCGCAGTTCACGGCCCGGGCCACAGGTACCGTCGCCGAGGGTTTGGCCGCAGAGGCCGGAACACGACCGGGCAAACCCGGCGAGGAATCCCATGGCAACCACGGGTCGCATCACCACGCCTGACCTCCACCGGTGGCGTGGTGAAGCCAACCATCGAAGTCATTAACAATCCAATCGCCGCACACCTCCTGAAGGATTCTCATGTCTCGACTTACCCAACTAACCCCCGCTACGGCGGTGGGCACGTCCCGCGATCTACTCTCGGACCTGGTCTCCCGCCATGGCCGAGTTGGTGACATGGTCTCTACGATGGCGCATTCACCAGCTGTTTTGGGCGGTTATCTTCAGCTCAGCCGGTCGATGAAACGCGCAAAACTGAACCGCAAGATCAGTGAGCGTATTTCCATTGCTGTCCAGGTCCAGCAAGGCTGCGGCCTTTGCCTCGACTCACATGTCGACGCAGCCCGCGCCGCTGGAATCGAGGAGGACGAAATTGGCCTTGCCCGCGCGGGCACTTCGGCCGACCCGGCGATTGCGGCGATCATCGCTCTGGGTCTCCGTATCTACCGCGACCCGCAGGGAATCACCGATGAGCAGATCCTCGGGTTGCGCGAGCACGGTTACAGCGACCGGGAAATCGTCGATGTCGTCGGCATCGTGGCTCTGAACATCCTCACCGGCGCCTTCAACTTGGTCGCCGGTTTGAGACCCGAACCCAATCCAGCCTCGTAGGAGTCTGAAGCCTCATTTTCGCGGGCGGCCTCGTGAGGGTCTGTCCCGCTGCATGGATGAAAGGAAAACCATGCGTTTGTTCGCAATCCGCGACTACCGCCATCTTTTCAGCGCCCAAGTCATCGCGCTGTTCGGCACCGGACTGGCGACGGTCGCCCTTGGCCTGCTCGCTTACGAGTTCGCTGGCCCGCGCGCGGGCGAGGTTCTCGGAACCGCACTGACAATCAAGATGGTCCTGTACGTGATCATCGCACCGCTGGCTGCTGCATATGTTGACCGGTTGCCCCGCCGGGCGTTCCTCATCACTCTCGATGTGGTTCGAGCTGCAGTGGTCCTTGCGCTGCCCTTTGTCACCGAGGTTTGGCATATTTACCTCCTGGTCGGCCTCCTGCAGTCAGCGTCAGCGGCGTTTACGCCGACGTTCCAAGCGGTGATTCCCGATATCGTGACCGACAAAGCCGCCTACACGCGTGCCCTGTCCGCTTCCCAGGTCGCCTACACCATGGAGAGCCTGCTCAGTCCCGTGCTGGCCGCAGTCGCGCTGAGCTTCATGAGCTTCAATTGGCTTTTCCTGGGCACCTCGGTTGGATTCGTCGTCTCCGCGTTTCTCGTGATGTCCACACGCATCCCCAACGCTCAGCCAAGCGCCCACACCAAGGCCTGGGACAGGGCTGCGGCAGGAATCAGAACGTTCGTCAGGAGACCGCGGTTGCGGGGCATCATGGCGCTTAACCTTGTTGTCGCAGCGGCCGGATCGATCGTGATCGTCAACACCGTCAACTACGTCCGCGATGAACTGGGCGGCTCCCAGTCCGACGTGGCCTGGATGATGGCGGCCTCTGGTGGTGGAACTCTGATGGCCGCGCTGGCACTCCCCCGTGTGCTGGACCGGGTCACGGAGCGCACTGTCATGCTGAGCGGCGCCGCCGTTCTCGTGGCCGGTGCCGCAGGGGCGCTCACATTCAGTGCGGTAGGGGTACCTACCTGGGCTGGCACAGCGATCATCTGGGTGGTCATCGGAGCCGGAATGGCGATGATCATCACCCCGACGGGAAGAGTTCTCCGTGCTGCGGGTGAACCGAACCGGATACCGGAGGTCTTCGCAGCCCAATTTTCGCTCTCTCACCTTGCCTGGCTGATTACCTATCCCATTGCCGGCTGGCTCGGAACAAACGCCGGGTTGACCCTCACGTGGTCTGCGCTGGCAGTCCTCACCGTCATAGGAGCGGCAGCTGCCCTCTACCTGTGGCCGCGCCATGATGGACACCACGACGCCGTGATTCTGGCCCCGGCCCACCCACAGGCTGCGGCAAGTCACGTAAAGACGGTCTCAGATACCGGGGTGGCAGAGGGCACGCTGGCCGCGGGACAGTGCTCTTGTGTACGTATTTCCTGAACGAGAAAACGTCGGTTTCCGACGTACCTGGAGCCGGGTGCCGGGACCCTTTGCGGGGTTCCGGTGCCCGGCTTCCGCACAATGACGGTTCCTGTCGAAGGTGCTGAGGGTTCTGTACCAACGTCGACAGCGCGTTCAGGCCATTGCTGACGGCATGGCATTCGTTGCCGGTCGGCCACCTTGGCGGCAGTACTGTTCTGCTGCAGCGCGCAGAAGGGGTACCGGGCATGGGGCGCGTGGCTCCAATGGGGTTCAGGAAGTTTGTGGTCCCGGAGATGGGGCTTCCTGCCATGAGACGCCTGGCCACTGCCTGGACCTGAAGTGCGGTTCCCGTTTCTGGCCTGCGGTTGGAGGGTCCGCCGTCCTGCATCCACTGCTGAGATTCTCAACGGTTTAGCTACCAGTGCCGGAGCCGCTTCGGGGCGGCAGATGAGTTCCCCGCTGAGGAGGCGGGACCGGGTTGGCCGCAAGGGACCTTCTGCCGGTGCGGGTTCGTTCTGTTGTGCGAGATCGAACTGGTTTTGGGGCGCGGACTGGTGTTCGTGTCCTCCCCGATTCGGGGATACGTGGGGCGCTGGAGGGCGAAGATTCGCCTTCGTCCGGTCTAGCCGCGGCGTAAGCGGGCAATGGCTTCGGACACTTCGAGAAGGAGGGTCTCGGCAGCCCGGGGGTCATGGCGCACAGCATCCAGGACGCAATATTTCATGTGGTCATCGACCAGTCCGAGTCCGAGACTGCGCAGTGCTGCGCTCAGGGCGGAGACCTGGGTAAGGATGTCGAGGCAATACTGCTCTCTTTCGAACATCCGGGCGACTCCTTGAGCCTGGCCTTCCATTCGTCTGAGGCGGGCAACGTAGCGGGCCTTGTTGCCGGTGTACTGCAGGCTGCCGCCGCACAGGTGGCCCGCCGGCCTGCCCGTGGATGCGTTCGGGTACATAGCTGTCTCCTGATGCCCGGTGGTAGGCCCTGGGCGCGGTGACTCAAGGTCACCGCGCCCAGAATGCGTTTCGCGCCGAGAGTGTCAGCCGGCGTGGGCGTATTTGGCCGGGTCGGCGTCGAAGGCCGGTCCGCAGCCTGCGCAGCAGAACCAGTAGCGCGTTCCTTCGAAGTCACGGTAGAGGCCGCTGGCCTCGGCTGCAGCCTTGACTACGGGCGTGCCGGCCATGACCGGGCAGTGGGCAATTGCGTCATTGTCTTGCGGGGGACGTTGGGTGAGAGTCAGGTCCTCTGTCGAAGTGTCCTTGGCGGAGGTGCTGCAGCAGCTTCCCATGGTGGGTTTCCTTTCGGGGTGGGGTTAGGCGTCGACCGGCTGCAGCGCGCGGGAGCGGGCTGCGGTCGGCGACTGGTTTACCGCGTGGCTTTTGAAGGAGCGCAAGCGGAGGCTGTTGGTGACCACGAAGATGCTGCTGAATGCCATGGCGGCTCCGGCCAGCATGGGGTTGAGCAGCCCGAGGGCGGCCAGCGGTATCGCGGCCACGTTGTAGGCAAAGGCCCAGAACAGGTTGGTTTTAATCGTGCCCAGGGTTTTACGGGCAAGCCGGATCGCGTCGGCGGCGGCACGTAGATCTCCTCGGACCAAGGTGAGGTCCGCCGCTTCGATGGCCACGTCCGTCCCGGTTCCCATGGCCAGGCCCAGATCCGCTTGGGCAAGTGCCGCGGCGTCGTTGACGCCGTCGCCGACCATGGCCACGACTTTGCCCTGCTTCTGCAGGTCCGTGACAACACGGACTTTGTCTTGGGGCAGGACTTCTGCGATGACCTGTTCGATCCCCACTTGGGCGGCGACCTGTTCGGCGACGACACGATTGTCGCCTGTGAGCAGCACCGGCGTCAGACCAAGGGCGCGGAATTGTGAGATGGCTTCGGCGCTGGTGTCTTTGATTGCGTCGGCAACGGTGATGACACCGCGGACCTGCCCGTCCCAGGCTACGACTACTGCCGTCTCGCGGGCTGCTTCGGCCTCAGCCTTGGCCCTGGCAAGATCGGCCGGCATTGTCAGTGACCAGTCGGCGAGCATGGATTCGCGTCCGACGATTACCAGGTGCCCTTCGACCACGCCTTGAACGCCGCGTCCTTCGACGTTCGCGAAGTTTTCCGGGGTTGGCAGGTCCCCGACGCGTTCGGTGGCACCGCGTGCTATCGCTTGGGCGATGGGATGTTCCGAGGAATCCTCCAAGGCTCCGGCGATGCGGAGTAGTTCGTCGGGGTTGGTGCCGGGCGCGGTGTGCACGTCCCGCAAGGTCATCTTGCCGGTGGTGACTGTACCGGTCTTATCGAGCAGGATGGTGTCGACCTTGCGGGTTGATTCGAGCACTTCGGGGCCTTTGATCAGGATGCCCAGTTGGGCTCCCCGGCCGGTGCCGACCAACAGTGCCGTTGGCGTGGCCAATCCCAAGGCGCATGGGCAGGCGATGATGAGAACGGCCACGGCTGCGGTGAATGCCGCCGTTACCGGGAATCCTGCGCCGAGCCAGGCGGCCAGTGTGCCAACAGCGACTGCGATCACGATGGGTACGAACACACCAGAGATCCGGTCAGCCAGACGCTGGACCTCGGCTTTGCCGGACTGGGCGTTCTCCACCAGTTGTGCCATTTGAGCCAGCTGGGTGTCCGAACCTACGCGTGTGGCGCGGATGACCAGCCGGCCACCGGAATTGACGGTGGCGCCGGTCACCGTGTCCCCGGCGCCGACTTCCACAGGCACCGATTCGCCGGTGAGCATCGACTCATCGACCGCGCTGCGGCCGCTGACGACCACGCCGTCCGTCGCGATCTTCTCGCCCGGACGGACGATGAACTCATCGCCGACGGACAGCTGATCGGTGGGGATGCGAATCTCGTCACCGTCGCGCAGCACGGCCACGTCCTTGGCGCCCAACTCCAGTAGGGCGCGCAGCGCTGCCCCGGCCTGGCGCTTGGAACGCTTCTCGAAGTAGCGGCCTGCCAGGATGAACAGGATCACCCCGGCGCCGACTTCCAGGTA
Organism: Paenarthrobacter sp. TA1.8; assembly: GCF_048595705.1. Lineage (NCBI taxonomy): Bacteria > Bacillati > Actinomycetota > Actinomycetes > Micrococcales > Micrococcaceae > Paenarthrobacter > Paenarthrobacter sp. TA1.8. The sequence goes on along the minus strand of NZ_CP184287.1, from coordinate 455,151 downwards.
GATGTTGCCCGCACCATCAGTGGGAGCTACGGTCAGTTCGAAGGGATGCGTCATCCCCGGCGTCCCGGCGGTGCCGAAGAACAGTGCATAAAGGGACCACAGGAACGCAGCAGTGGTGCCCATGGAGATCAGGGTGTCCATGGTCGCGGCACCGTGGCGCAGGTTGGTGTACGCGGTTTTGTGGAAGGGCCAGCCCGCCCAGAGGATCACCGGGGCGGCCATCGCCAAGGAAAGCCATTGCCAGTAATTGAACTGCAGGGCAGGGATCATCGCCATGGCGATGACGGGGATCGCCAGCACGGCACTGCCGATAAGCCGGTGTTTCAGCGACCGCAGTTCAGCGTCGGGACGGTTGTCGTCTTCCTCGTTTTGCTGTTCCCGCCGGGCGCTGGGCAGGGCCGCGGAGTATCCGGTCTTTTCGACCTCGGCGACCAAGGCCTGAGGATCGTATCCGGCAGGAGCGGTGATACGGGCTTTTTCGGTGGCGTAGTTGACGGAAGCGATGACGCCATCGAGCTTGTTGAGTTTGCGTTCGATCCGGTTGGCGCACGAGGCGCAGGTCATCCCGCCGATCTCGAGCTCAATGTCGAGTTCCGGCGCAGGTTGCCTGGCTGCTGATGCAGACATGGGGTACTACTTTCTCCCGGTACGGAGCCCGACCTGTCAGGGTCGCGCTCCTTGGGGGCTAGTGAGATGGGTCAGTGCCCGCCGTGTCCGTCGTCGGCTGTGCCGGCGTCGGTGGGTGCCTGATCGGGGGTAGGTGCGGTCGCAGCTCGGGGCGATCCCGTGGTGTCGACGGTGAACTGGGCGGTGTGCACCTTTCCGTCCACCTGAAAATCGAAGTAGAGGTAATAGCGGCCCGGCGTCGGGGGCGTGGTCGCAAATTTCACCTCGGGCCCGGAGACCCCGCCCTGACCCGGCTCGGCACCTTCAGGGTGTGTATGCAAGTAGGCCATGTCGCCTGCCCGCAGAGCCACCAGGTGCCCATAAGCCCCCAAGTAAGGCTGCAGGTTTGTTACCGGCTGACCGCTGCGGTTAACGCTGACCGTCAGATCCGACGGTGATCCTGCCTGCAGGTCGCCCTGAAGAGAGACCTGGAACCCTTGGACCTCATCGGTGGCGGAGACCTCCGGTGCCGCCGGCTCGAGTGAACCGGCTACATCCACAGTCCGGGTCAGCGTCACATTCGCGTCCGAGCCGGTCGGGACAACGTCGGCGTAAATCCGATACGTACCAGCCGCCTCCCACCGCCACGGCAAGGACCAACGCCCGGCTTCGTCCATGACAGGGTGCACGTGACGGTACTGCGTCCCGTCCGAACGCACCACGATCAGGTGAGCCCGCTTTTCATGCGAAGCCTCGAACCCGGTGACCGGGGAGGCGTCCTTGCCGGTAATGGTAAACGCCAGTTCCCCGTCTGCGCCCACGGCTGCGGGTGCGGTAATGTCCCCCAGCAGGTAACCGCCTCGTTCCGAAGTTACGCCCTGAACCGGAGAGCCGGCTGCGGTGGAAGCATCAGGCATAGGTTGTTCTGCGTGCGCCGCCCCGGCGTGCCCGTCCATGGAACCTTCCGAGTGCGTCCAGGCCGCTACGGCTTGTTCCGGCACAAGGGCCGCCGCGCCCGCGAAGGCACCGGTGAAAATCACCGCAAGCCCCGCCACGTAAGCACCCAGTCGTCCGGCTGCGTTCACGCCGACCGCACCCCCTGGTAGCCGGCAGTCTGCACGGCGGCCAGGACAGCCGCGTCCTCGACCGGCCCGGTACCGGTGACCACGAGCCTGCCGCTCTGATGGCTGACGTCCACGGACTCGACGCCAGGCACTTCCAGGACCTCTTCGCGGATGGACATTTCGCAGTGCCCGCAGGTCATTCCGGTGACTTGGAACTCAGTGGTGTTCATGATCTGCCTTACCCTTTCATCGTACCCCTAGGGGGTATGTGTATAGTTGCTAAGGTACCCACGGGGGGTATCAATGTCAAACGGGCTAAACGGGCAGGAGACCGGAATGGATCGGCAGCAGGAAATCGTCATTGTTGGTGCGGGGGCTGCGGGTTTGAGCGCAGCAGCTACGGTGCGGGCCGAGGGCTTCGAAGGGCCGCTGACTCTGATTAATGGGGAGCCCCATCAGCCGTACAACCGGACACTGGTCAACAAAGGAGTCCTGCCAGGTCTGCTCACTGCAGAGCAGATTACCCAGCCGGGAGTCCGCGCACTTGAGGGCGATCTCCTCCAGGCCCGCGCTGCCGCTGTGGACACGGAGCGCTCAGTCCTCACCTTGGCGGACGGCCGCACTGTGCCATACGCCGCGCTGATCGCCGCCACCGGGAGCTCCCCACGTCCTGCCGACCGCATGACAGGCGCCCCAGACCGGGTTTTCCACCTCCACACGGCAGATGATGCCGTACGGCTGCGCGCCCGTCTGGGGCAGAACGCGACAAGCAAGACTGTCGCGGTTCTGGGTGCGGGGTTCATCGGCGCTGAAACCGCCAGTTTCCTCGCCGATGCCGGTGCCCGGGTTCACCTCATCTCCCGATCTGCCACACCACTGGCCTCTGCGTTGGGCAGTCGAATCGCGGAGCACATCGCCGAACTTCACCGACACAACGTCCACGCCTACTTCGGCCAAGACGTCACCACTCTCACTACCGGACCCGCCTCTGTGACCATCACGTTGAGCGATGGTCAGATCCTGGAGTCAGATCTTGTGGTCATAGCCCACGGCACCATGCCAAGCTCTGCCTGGCTCACCGATGCCGATCAGGGCGTCGCCGTCGATACCCGTCTGAGGGCCCGGGATTATCGGGCTGTCTATGCAGCGGGCAGCCTTGCACTTCACCCGGCCAGGGACGGGCGGCTTTACCGCATCGACCATTGGGATGCCGCCGTTGCCCAAGGCGCCCACGCGGCCCGTGCCGCTCTGCATGATCTGACCGGGGCACCCGATCCGGGCCCGTACACCGCGGACACCGGATTCACTCTTACCGTCTACCGGCACTCCGCGGCCGCGTACGGCGCAGCGGTACCCGGCAGCCACCAACGTCCTCTGGGAACGGACGATCCCAAAGCAATACTGACCAGCTTCCACCATCCCGAGGGCGGCATCACTGCGGTGGCGGGGCTGAATGCCTTCACCGAATTGCTCGCTGCACGCAGCAAAATCACCGCCCCTTAGGCCTGCGAAACGTCCGACACAACAAACCCGATGTCGTCGATTTCCAACCCGGCAGGGCAGAAGATTCCCGCCATTAAACCACCAAGAAGGAGAACTCCATGTCCACCGTCAACCTCACAGAACAAGATTTCAGCCGCACCATCGAGGACAACAACATCGTCTTCGTTGACTTCTGGGCCAGCTGGTGCGGGCCCTGCCGAATGTTCGCCCCTACTTACGAAGCAGCCTCCGCAAGGCACGCCGATATCGTCTTCGCCAAGGTCGACACTGAGGCCGAACAAGCACTGGCCATGTCGGCTAAGATCACGTCCATCCCCACACTTATGGCCTTCCGGGAAGGGGTTGTGGTTTTCTCCCAGCCTGGAGCCCTGCCCGCCGGGGACTTGGAAAAAGTCGTCGCGGGCGTCAGGAATCTCGACATGTCGAAGGTACATGCAGATCAGGGTGGCCACTAAACACCCTCCCGATCGGGCCGGCCGCGTAGGAGCCGGCCCGAGTCAGTCCTACTATCCACTCGATTCGCGGGCGACCAAAGGATGGCCAGTGCCAGGGGATCAGCCAGAAAGGTCATGTAATGACACAAGCCCGTCTCAAGACAATGATGATGGTAGTCAAAGACTTACCCGTCACCTTTCACGCGAACCCCACCCGAAGGTGACCATGTCCGCCGACACTTTTCCCGAGACCAATCGCTCCGCACCGTGCAGCGAAAAGTTGTCCGCGTGCTGGCATTGGCCCAGATCCTGGGAGGAATCGGCACCGGTGCCACCATGAGCCTCGGGGCGATGTTAGTCACTGACGTATCCGGCTCCGCAGCTTGGTCAGGGATGGCCATGACGATGGGGGCTCTGGGCGCTGCGTTGCTGGCAATGCCCCTCGCCCACCTGGCGCAGGCCAAGGGCCGGCGGATTTCGCTCAGTACAGGAGCCTGGATCGCTGTGCTCGGCGGCGTGGTCGTGATCATCGCGGCGGGCGTGAGAAGTTTGCCGCTGCTTTTGGTGGGCATGGTCCTCATGGGCTCGGGTTCCGCTCTGAACCTGCAGGCCCGCTTCGCAGCCACTGACCTCGCGAGCGAGGCAACCCGGGGTCGGGATTTATCTCACGTTGTATGGTCGACAACCATCGGGGCCGTCGTCGGGCCGAATCTCTTTGGGCCCGGAGAAAGCCTGGGCGAGAGCATGGGGATGCCACCGTTCACCGGAGGGTTCATTATTGGCGGCATCGCGCAGTTGCTCGGAGCCGCCGTTTATCTCGGTGGCCTTCGGCCGGATCCGCTGCTCTTTGCAGCTAAGGGCCAACGTACCGCGGGAGGCATCCAGCCCCAGACCGACGGAACTTCAGTTGGCGGTTTCCGCTTGCTGCGCTCTTCACCGGGCGCGAAACGTGCGGTGCTCACCCTGGCTTCAAGCCACGCCGTCATGGTGGCACTTATGGCCATGACCCCCGTGCATTTGACCGGACATGGCGCCTCGCTCACCATGGTTGGGCTGACGATCAGCCTGCATGTGGTTGGCATGTTCGCATTCTCCCCGGCCCTTGGTTACCTTACGGACCGCTTTGGCGCACGGATAGTTGTACTGGCGGGGCAGGCCATACTCCTTGGTGCCCTGGTGTTGGCCATACTGGGATCCCACAATGATGTCCTGGTCACCGTGAGTTTGGGCTTGCTGGGCTTGGGCTGGTCGGCCTCCACTCTGGCCGGCTCCGCTATGGTCAGCCAAGCGGTTGAGTCCGTTCATCGACCACGGCTGCAGGGTGTTTCTGATTCACTCATGAATTTGGCAGGAGCGGCAGGCGGCGCAGCCGCGGGACCCGTCCTGGCCAACATCGGATTCAGCGGGCTAAGTGCTGTCCTTATCACTCTGGTGGCTGTCACGGTGATAGCCCAGATCGGGCGCAAATGAAGTGGCCGCCCTGCAGGTGCAGGGCGGCCACTTCAGGTTCGGCCTAGTTCGTGCCCGCCATCGTTCGGCTGCTCCGGCGAGCCGATGCCACCGCTTCGGAGGGGATCACCAGTGTTGGCCGGGTGGCGTGGTGAAGGACGTTGGCCGAGGTGCTTCCCAGCAAAGTTGCCTTGAAGCCACGCAACCCCCGGGACCCAAGAACGATCAGATCAACATCGAGCTCCTCGGCGGTGTCCACGATGGTTTCGGACGCCGTGGCCATCGTGGATGCGATCAACGGTTCGGCGATCAAGCCGAGGCTGCGGGCCAATTCTGCACCTTCAGCGGCAATTCGTTCTGAAACATCGAGCGCTGCGGCATCGAGCTCCTGTAGTTCCTCCAGAGCCGGATGGCCTTCCAGATGCGCTGCGAAGCCTTCCAGCGGTTGGCGGGCATAGAGCAGTACCGCTGTAGCGCCTGGAAAAAGGTTTGCGACGGTCTGCATTGCGCTCTGCGCGTTAGGAGACCCGTCGTAGGCGATGAGCAGTTTTGGAGTAAGCATTTGCGTTTCCTCTCTAGTCATTGATGGCTGAGCCCAAGTGCGCTCAGACACCTCTGTTGGAGCCGTGCCTGCAGCGGGTAGAGCGCAGGGTCCTGAACATTCCTGCCTATTACACCGAGACCGATTCGTCAGCTGCCGGCGTGGATGACCTGGACTTCTTCATTGCAAAGCCTGTGATCACGGCTCCGGCCAAGGCGAGGATTCCAGCGCCGATGAAGGCTGCGGAATACCCCTGGGTCAGCTCTACCCGAGAGGGGTCGGTACCGGAGATGCCGTAAACGATTGCCGTGAGAACTGCTAGTCCAAGCGCGGACCCGATCTGGTAACTGGTGCTCACCAGCCCCGAAGCAACTCCGGTTTCAGCGGGCGGAGCCGCGTTAATGGCAGTGCCCAGGGAGGGGACGAACGCCAGTGACATTCCGAGGGCAGCCAGGAGCGATGCGGGAAGAACGTCGACAGCGTAGTTACCGTCCGGGCGGACGAAGGAAAGCCACACGAGCCCTGCAGCCAACAAGAGCAGGCCGCTAACAATCAGCGATTTCGCACCGAACCTGCCCTGGAGCCGCGGAGCCCACGCGATCATGACGAGAACCACAAGCCCGGTCATCGGCAGGAGCGCGGCGCCGGCCGCGAAGGCAGTCGCGCCCAGAACCTGCTGCAGGTACAGGTTCAGGAAGAACCACATGGACACCCACGCAGCACCCAGCAGCAACTGCGCACCGTTGGCAGCGCCAAGCAGGGGTGCACGGAGCAAGCCCAGACGCATCAAGGGATTACGGCTTCGTGCCTGGATGATGAAGAAGATCACCAGCAGGACGAGACCGCCAGCCAGGATGCTGAGCGTGGGGACAGTGAGCCAACCAACTTCAGGTGCCTTAACAACGGCGTACACAACCGCGGCCAGCCCGCCCGTAACGGTGAGCGCCCCGGCGACGTCGATGGATCCGGACGCCTTTTTCACGGTCCGGGGAAGCGATGTTGCCGTGAATGCGAGAACGAAGACCGCGATCGGGATGGTTACGTAAAACACCCAAGGCCAGCTGGCATACTCCGTCAGCACTCCACCGAGGAAGACCCCCGCAGTGCCTCCGATGGGCGCCGCTGCGCCGTAGACAGCGAATGCTTTCGGAAGGTCGGACGTACCGCCGAACAGCATCATCAGCAAAGTAAGAGCCGCCGGCGCAATCAACGCAGACCCGGCTCCCTGGATAGCACGGCCAGCGATCTCCAAGCCGACACTGTTGGCCGCCCCGGCCAGCAACGAGCCCGCGATGAGAATGATCCATCCCAACGCAAAGATCTTCCGGGCGCCGAAGACATCCGAGAGACGACCTCCCAACAAGAGCAGGCCTCCGAAGGCCACTACGTAGGCGTTGAAGACCCATGACAGCGATTCCGGCGTGAACCCGAGGTCCTTTTGAATATCGGGCAGAGCGACACCAATGATCGAGGTGTCCATAATGACGACGAACTGCGCCGTAGCGATCAGCACCAGGCCTAGCCAGCGCTTCGCCGGCGATAGGGGTGGATGGGTAGACATATTTCTTCCTCCTGAGAACTGCCGGAGATACCGACTAGATGCAGGGTATACCCATAGGGGGTATGGGTGTCAACAATCCATCGACTCGTGTGCTGATACCCCGGGTAGGTATCAGAGAGTGCGGAGGTTGCTGATGTAAGCAACCTCCCCTCGGGTGTTCCGCCTGCGAGGATCCGCGCGTCCTACTGCCCGGTTAGCCCGGTGCCCGTGGACTGGCCCGGATTCTGACGCCGCAACTGGAGGATTTGGCCGTGAGCTGCTGCGAGGGCCGCTTCGAGTTCAGCGATCTTTGTCCGGTTGATTGATCGCTCATGGGCGAGTTTTGCCGTGAGCGTCCTGACGATACTGCTGGTGTCAGGTAGTCGCGGCTCGGTCAGCGCAGCGGCCCGCGTTGGTTCGGCGGCCGGCGTGGTTTTAGAGCGGAGGTCCATGATGCGTTCGCGCAAGTCGACGCTGCGGTAGAGGAAGTCTTTGGAGACTCCCGCTTCTGCTGCCACGGTCTGGAATGTGATGGGGCGGCCGGCTTTGAGGAGCCTCCGTAGTCCTTTCTCGGCGCGGGCGATGGCGGCTTCCCGTTTTGTCTGGGCCGCCCGCTGGAGGTTTCCGGTGTTGCCCCTGACCATCTAGCCGGAGACCTGACGGGGCGCAAGGGATAGGTCGGCGTTTGTCCGTGCTGTAGTGCCAGCTCCAGCGACAGGGGCCGCACCGCGTGCGGGGTCTTTGATGGCATCGACGATATTTTCCAAGGCCCGTTGTTCTCTGCGCCGCAGGGTCAGCCACACGTGGTTTTCGCTCATCAGCTCCCCCGTTCGGACCTGGTGCGCCTCCTGGCGCTTCTCAACCAGGGTGTCCAGGGCAACGAGCTCGCCTTCATGGACGCCGAGGAAGCGTTCGTCGGTGACGAACAGGTCGCAGGTCAAGCACGCGTTACCCTTGCCGCAGGTCTGGGCGGGCGGAAGTGTGCACCACCCGTTGGGCAGGACACGATCGGTGCGGGCGTCAAGAGCCATGAGGTCGTAGAGGTCTGCCGAGGCCATAGCCGGCTGGCTACCCGCCGCTGTGAGCTTCCGGTACTTGATGAATTCTGCTTTGGCGGTCGCGTCCAGAGTCTGGGCATAGTGCATGGTCATTTCGGGGGTAGTGTGGCCAAGGTATCGCTGAACAACGTGGAGCGGGACCCCGGCGTTGAGTAGGTTCGTGGCCTTGGTGTGCCTGAAGCTGTGGGTTCTGGCGAGTCTGAGTGGTTGACCGTTTTCGTCGCGGATGTCGGCGAGATCGACCAGCTTGCGCAACTGCGTGCGGAAGACGTTGCTGCTGTAGGGGCGGCGACCGTGCAGGTTGTTATGGCTCCGGATGAACAGATACTGCGGTGGCTCTGTTATCCGGTTCCGGTGAAGGTGGTCTTTGAGCCAGCGCTGCTGTTCGGCAATGATCTCAATTGCCTCGGAATCGATGAAGATCGTTTCAGGTGCGCCGTCGATCTTGGTCTGCTGGTATCGCAGCTTGGCGATCCTCTCCGAGCCCGGGTCCTCGGCGCCCGGAACGGGTACCAGAGGATTCACGTCGATCATGCAGATTTCACTAGCGCGGCGACCTGTCGCGATGAGCAAAAGGAGGATCCGCATCGCTTGGGGATCCTCCAGACCTCCGTCCGACCTTGCAACCCCCAGCAATGGTGCGTGCAGGGCGATTTGGGACATCGTGTGCTCCGAATAGAGGCGGGTTTCGTCGAGCGGTTCCTTCTTTGACTTTCGAGGCAGGTCGCCTGGACGTATGAGGCGGAGGTAGTCAGGGGACAAGGTTGTCCAGCGGGCATCGATTCCGACCCGTGCCGCGTCGTCGGCCTGATCGACCATCAACTCATACAGTCCCCGGACAGCTGCAACGATCGAAGAAACGCCCGACAGCTCGCGTCGGCTGCCGCTTCGGGTCTTGAAGGCGCTCTCCGTGAGGAAGTCGAGCATCAATGCCCGGCGCTCCTGCGCACTCTTGGCGAGCAGGGGCGTATCGACATTTCTCAGGGTCAGGAACCTGCCGAAAACTTTGATCCCGTTATGTCGCTGCAGCGCGGTCCCCCAGGCGATGTCACCACGCTCCAGTTCCGTCTTTACGTAAAACATCGCACCCTCTCTCAGCCATGCTGGTGCGACTTCGTGCCAGTGAATGGCATCTGGCTTGGGAGGGACGTTTCGCCCTCGGGGGATGCGGGAGTCCAACTGCAGTGACCAGACTTCCCGCTTCCACCAGGGGCCGTCGTCGTAGGCAAACCACAGCAGTTTCGCCGAGCGGTCCAGCGGCCCTGCAATGGTTCGCAGGGTTGAGGGGTTTGGCAACGCCCGGGTTCTTTTCGCCCAGGAACTACTCAGCTCTTTCCGCCATTGGGATGGTGTGCGGTCCATCAGGCTCTCCGCCTCTTGCCCCTCTGCTTTCAGCCGGCGGGAGGTCTCGGCCAGTTCCCTTACGAGCAGTCCCAGCGGCGCGCAGGGAACTCGTCCACCGCCTTTGACGATGCTCCAGATCACGTACTGCATCTCGCGCCGCATGATCGCTGGGAGTCCGTCCAGATGAATGTTGCCGATCTTGGCGTGGTAGTAGGCAAAGAACGGCAAATACTGTGCCGGGATCGTCGTGCGGGTGTAGTGGAGCAACCGCATGTCCAGTGGAACCTGGTTGCCCAAAGCCTGGTTGGCCTCAACAGTGAAGGGGTTTCTGCCGTTGAGGCTCAGTGCTTCCAGAGTTCGTGCGTCAGCCGATTTCATCCTGGACCCTCCATCGATTCGTTAGTCTCTGCCAGTCGGCAAGGGATCGAAGTTCCTCGTCATCGGTGACCCAGGCATACAGATCCAATGTTGTCTGGACGTCAGCGTGCCCGAGCCGCCGGCTCACCATGTGGAGCGGGGCACCGGCCGAGAGCATTGCCGTGGCATGGGTGTGGCGGAACCAATGGGGCGTCCAATCCGGCGGCACCGCAGAGCCCAGGGCCTGGCGAATGCGCCCGACACGTTTATAGATGGTTTCCGCCCGCAGGGGCTTGAACTCATGCCCCATCCTGAGGTTGACGAACACATATGCCTCATCCATGGTGGGCACAGCCAAGTCCATGCCGGCTTCGCACAACTGCCAGACGTATTCGGCGTAGAGCCTGTCCAGGCCATCGGAGATGTGGATCTTGCGGTAGCGGGAGCCCTTGACCCGCAATCCGTACGGGTGGTCATCGCGCGGCGCGACCTCTAGGTAGGGGTTCTCCCCACGTCCGGCATGCCAGTCCCGATGCTGCAAACTGAGCGCCTCGCCCAACCGAAGCCCGGTCTCCTCCAACAAGGTGAAAAGCAAAAGGTCCCGAACAGACCCGTTCCACTCCCTCGTTTTCGGATCGAACCGACCACAGTGATCCTTGATCGCGTCGATCTGCCGAACCGTCAAGATAGGAGCGCTGGATCGTCGCTTGGGAACACTGATAGACGCGCTGCGGCGCAGGCGCCGGCTTGCATGCCCCAGAAACGGCAGATACGGGCTCCGGGCCGGGCGGTCGGAATAGACGATGGCCCCGAAGTCATACCCGCGCCACTGATGGAAAGCATAGAAGGAGCGCACGCCCTGAACCCTCAGGGCAGCTGTTGAAGGAGCAATTCTGGACGAGGTGGCGGTCCCGCGAAACAGAGCCACCCCTGGCGGAAGGCCCGTACGAATCCATGCCAGGAAGGCCGACAAGTCCTCGAGTTTTACGTGGTCCCAGGCACGCCCGTGAAGTCCCAGAAACTCCCACCACAAGCAAAGACAGCGCGCGTAGGACTTAACGGTGTTAGGAGAATGGCCGGTCTGCCTCAGGTGCTCGAAGTAGAGCTCGATCTCCGGAACCGGGAGGAAATCGTCTCCAAGAACTGTCCATGTGGTTTCTACGCCATCGCTTTGAACCCGCTGGACTCGCACCCTAGATCAGCTCCCCGTTCCACTCCCCCATCAGCTTCATGTGCGGAAGCCAACTCAAGTGGGCGTAAAGGTGAACGACGAACGGAAAGCTGCGGGCCGTCCGATGAAGACGAGTACCGGATAGCTCAGTCTTCAAGAGAGCAACGGCGCAGTCATTCTCTGTTGAAGACGTTAATGACAGGCCGAAAGCTGTACCGGATAAGCCGGAACGATAGCCCTGCGCATCACCGCAGCTGAACGGAACGACGGTTTCTCCAGGATGCTCTCGCTGCGGGCATTTATCAGCTTGGAGCCGATCTTGGTGTCCTTTGCCCAGGAAGGAACCAGACCCCATTTGGCGATCAGCAGACGCCGGTCGGGCGTTCCCTCGTCCAAGCGTTCGGCCACGATCGGCACGTTCTGGGTCGGGGCGACATTCCAGCTCGGCCCTGGAGGGCTGCCTTCAACTTCCTTGGCCTCGAAGTGGCTCAGAAGGTCGCTTGTTGCTTTGGACATCACGTATCTGCCGCACATGAGCCCATTCTGCCCACAAATCCGTCAAAGCGGCGTTCGTGTGCGGCTTCGGATCGCTTTGGGCGGGGTTTTGTTTCGTAAGGTCGGGCGGTACCTGTCGGCAGCACCGCCCGTCCTTGCCGCGGAGCCAATGACAGCCCCGGCCAAGGTGGGGGAACGCTGGCCGTTGCGCTGGTCCGCTGTGATCAGTAGAGCCCGGCAACGACGTCCACACACGAGTAGTCGGTACTCGTCTTTTCCGAACGCGGGAAACCCCGATACTCCCACGGGTGGTTTCTCCGTTGAAGAATTCTTTCGCGCTGATGCCAAGGCACACCTGCCCTTACGGATACAGTGCCGTTACAGCAGGACTCGTGACCCCGGCTAAGAGGCGGCTGACAGCAATGGGTCACGCCCTCTGATCGACACCTTGGCGTTTCTTCTTCTTTTCCGGCCAAGGGCCGAGCTTTTCCTTGTTCCCTGCGGCATGTCCTGGCCCCGTAGAGTCGGCAAGGTCGCCTACCTTGTGGACCTTCAGCGAGTTCGTGGAACCGGCCTGTCCTGGAGGGGAACCGGCAGCGATGACCACCAAGTCGCCTTCGTCCACGAGATCCATTTCCAGCAGGCTCTTGTCCACCTGTGCAGTCATCTCGTCGGTGTGGCCCACGGAGGGAACCAGCACCGGCTGGATGCCCCAGGTGAGGGCCAGTTGGTTCCAGACGTGCTCAACCGGTGTGAACGCGAAGACCGGCTTGACCGGGCGCAGGCGCGAGAGGCGTCGTGCCGAGTCGCCGGACTGGGTGAAAGTACAGATGTACTTTGCGTCCAGCTGGTCGGCGATTTCGACGGCGGCACGGGTGATGGCGCCACCACGGGTCTTGGGCTTGGTACCCAGCGGGGGGACGCGCTCAAGGCCGTGGACTTCGGTGGACTCGATGATCCGGGCCATGACCTTGACGGTTTCGATGGGGTACTGGCCCACAGAGGTTTCGCCGGAAAGCATGACTGCATCGGCGCCGTCGAGAACTGCGTTGGCGCAGTCGGAAGCCTCGGCGCGCGTCGGACGCGGGTTATCGATCATGGATTCCAGGACCTGGGCTGCCACGATGACCGGCTTGGCCCAACGGCGTGCCAGTTCAATGGCGCGCTTCTGGACGATCGGCACCTCTTCGAGCGGCAGTTCAACACCGAGGTCGCCACGGGCAACCATGATGGCATCGAAGGCGTCGATGATTTCGTGGAGCTGCTCCACGGCCTGCGGCTTTTCGATCTTGGCGATCACCGGCACACGGCGGCCTTCTTCGTCCATGATCTCGTGCACGCGCCTAATGTCGGAGGCATCACGCACGAACGAGAGGGCAATGAGGTCAGCGCCACGCTTGAGGGCCCAACGGAGGTCGTCCTCGTCCTTTTCACTCAATGCGGGGACGTTGACGGCAACACCGGGCAGGTTGATGCCCTTGTTGTTCGAGACCTTGCCACCAACCGTCACGGCGGCAACAACTTTGACGTCGTCAACCTCGAGGGCCCGCAGAGCCACCTTGCCGTCGTCAATGAGCAGGGCGTCGCCCACGTTGACGTCTTCGGTGAGGCTCTTCAGCGTGGTGGAGCAGATGTCCTTGGTACCGGGAACGTCTTCGGTGGTGATCGTGAAAGTGTCACCGACGGCCAGCTCGTGGGGTCCGTCAACAAAACGGCCAAGACGGATCTTGGGTCCCTGCAGGTCAGCCATGATGGCAACAGGCCTGCCCAGTTCTTCTGATGCTTTGCGGACGTTTACGTAGGTGATGTCATGCACGGAGTAGTCGCCGTGGCTCATGTTCATGCGAGCAACGTCGACGCCGGCCTCCAGCACCGCGAGAGTGTTGTCATAACTGGAGATAGCCGGGCCGAACGTAGCCACAATCTTCGCGCGTCTCATGTGATTCCTTACATTCTCTTGATGGCTTGAGGTTCTGTCCCCACTGCACAGCAGTGGGGACATCTGGGATTCCACGAGTCAGGAGCAAATACGACTAGATGTGAGCGCCAACGGTATTTCCCGACTCTGAGTGGTGACCCCGCCGGCCTGCAATTACCAGCAGTTAAAGGAGGCTCGCTGCGATGTCTTGGCCGATCTTCCTGAGCAGCGCGGCGGAAAGTTCAGGGTCCTTGGAAGAGTCCTGAGAGGTGTACTCGGTAAGCGTGTAGACGTGAGTGAGTGCCATCTCGGACCAGCGCTCCTTGGGGAGGAGGGAGCGGCCTGCAACGGCGATGATGGGTCGGGCTCCGGAGCGCCGAGCGACTGCTGCGGGCAGTTTTCCAGCCAAGGTCTGTTCGTCGATGCTGCCTTCTCCCGTAATGACCACGTCGCAGCTGTCCTTGCGGCTGTTGAAGTCCAACAGGTCCAGGAAGTAGTCAGCGCCGGAGACCTGGCGTGCCCCGAGTAGGAGGCAGGCATAGCCGATGCCTCCCGCGCTTCCGGCGCCGGGATGCCCGGCAAGAGAAGCTGCACCGTCAAACCCGGCCTCGGCAAGTTTGGCTGTCAAGGTGGCCAAGCCGGCATCGAGGGCGGCCACATCGGCGGGGGAGGCACCTTTTTGGGGTCCGAAGACCGCCGGAGCGCCATCGGGTCCGCGAAGCGGGTTGTGGACGTCGCTTGCAAGGATCAGTTCGGTCACGGCAAGTTCGGGTACAACTTGGCCCGTTATGGACGCAATCCGGCGGAGGTCACGGCCGCTGCCGTGCAGGGAGTTTCCGGCGGCGTCCAAGAAGCTGTATCCCAAGGCAGTGAGCATGCCCATGCCGCCGTCGGTGCTGGAGCTGCCGCCCAGGGCAAGCACGATCCGGGAAGGGGTCAGGCTAAGGGCGAACAGTATGGCTTCACCGAATCCCCGGCTGGATGCGTCCAGCGCTTCGAGCCGGCCATCTGGCAGCAGAGCGAGTCCGCAGGTGTTGGCGACCTCGACGACTGCGGTGGTGCCGTCAAATGCAATGCTGGCCGGTACCGGTTGGCCGGTGGGGCCGGTGACGGTGCAGGCATGGCGACTGAACCCGGAGGCGACGGCTGCATCGACACTGCCGTCACCTCCGTCTGCGAGTGGAAGGAGTTCGCAGTGCACCGTCCCACCGGCCGCGGAACCTGTGGAGGAGCGGAGCCCGCTGGCCAGCGCGTCGGCGACTTGGGCCGCGGTGAGGCTGCCTTTGAACTTGTCGGGCGCGATAAGGGTGCGGACGGTCTTTGGGGCGGTGGTGTTGGGCATGTCAGACGGTTTCCGAGTAGATGGGGCGTCGCTCAGTAGGGGCGGCTTCCGGGTCCGCGGCATGTTTGGGTGCCGGATTCTCTTCCGTCGGGTGCTTTGGGGCGTGGTGGCCGTATTCGGCCAGGTCCTCGTCGATATCGGTAACTTCGTCAAGGTGGATGGGGTCCTCGGACGGCATTGGTTCGACGGTTTCGCCCCGGAAGACGCGGCGGGCGCGGTCGGCATCCAGGGTGCGATCCCACCAGGCGATGAAGAGGGTGGCGACGGCGTTGCCGGTGAAGTTGACCAGTGCGCGGCATTCGGACATGAACTTGTCGATGCCGAAGATGAGCATGATGCCTGCCGCGGGGATGGTGCCGAGGGTGGTCAGGGTGGCAGTGAGTGCGATGAACCCGCCGCCTGCAACACCCGCTGCGCCCTTGGACGTCAGGAGCATGACGGCGAGGAGGCCCAGCTGTTCACCGATGGTCAGGTCAGTGTTGGTCGCCTGGGCGATGTAGAGGGCGGCGAGGGAGAGGTAGATGGCTGCGCCGTCGAGGTTGAAGCTGTAGCCGGTGGGAACGACCAGGCCTACGGTTTCCTTCTTGACGCCGGCGTGTTCGAGCTTGCGCATCAGGCCCGGCAGGGCCGGTTCGGCGGTGGAGGTGCCCAGGATGAGCATGTATTCCTCTTTGAGGTGCCGGATCATCGTGAAGATGTTCAGCTTCAGGAACATCATGATGGAGCCGAGCACGATCACCACGAAGAGGATGGAAGTGATGTAGAACAGGGCGATCAGTCCGCCCATGCTGGTCAGGGAGGAGACGCCGAACTTGCCGACGGCGTAGGCCATGGCGCCGAAGGCGCCGATGGGGGCGGCCTTCATGATGAAGCTGAGGATCTTGAACATGACCCCGGTGAGGCGCTGCACACCGTCCAGGACGGGGGCGCCGACCTTGCCCATGGCGTTCAGGGCGATGCCGAAGATGACGGCGATGAAGATGATCTGCAGGATGTTGCCCTCAACGAAGGGGGAGACCATGCTTTCCGGGATGATGTGGGTGAGGAACTGCCACCATTCCTGGTTCGCGCCGGCGTCGATCAGCTTCGCGGCGGACTCGGAGGTCTCGATGCTGCCAGCATCTGCGTTGACCCCATCGCCCAGCCGGAAGATGTTGATGGCCACCAGGCCGAAGATCATGGCCAGGATGGTGCCGACCTGGAAGTAGGTGAGGGCTTTCAGGCCCGTCATGCCCACCTTCTTGAGGTCCGCGACGCTGGCGATGCCGCCCACGATGGTCAGAAAAACGATGGGGCCGATGAGCATCTTCATCGCATCAACGAAGGTGGTCCCGATGGGTTCCATGGCGATGCCGACACTGGGGGCGAGCCAGCCGACGAGAATTCCGACGACGATGGCGGTCAGTACCCAGAAATACAGTTGGCGGTACAAGGGGGTTTTGCGGGCCGCCGAAGCTGTACCGGCGGTAGTGATGTGGTCCATGATTCCTACCTCGTTGTGGAATGTAGCTGGAGGGTGCTCGATGAAGATGGGCATGACGGAGTGGACGGCGGCGGTGTTCTGCCGCCGTCCACTCCGGGTTACGTACTGACCGCCGGGATCATCCCGGCAGGTTTTCTGGCTAGACGGCGGCCAGGGTGTTGGTCAGGGCCTTGATGATCGCCTCGGTGACGTCGTCGGTGTTGGCGTTCCCGCCGACGTCGCGGGTCAGGTGGCCTGCGCCCGTGGCAGCTTCGATGGCGGCTTCAACCTTGCGTGCTTCCTCGTGGAGGCCGAAGTGGTCCAGCATCAGGGCTGCGGAGGCGATGGCACCGATGGGGTTGCTGATGCCCTGTCCGGCGATGTCCGGGGCCGATCCGTGGACCGGTTCAAACATGGACGGGAAGCGGCGCTCCGGGTTCAGGTTGGCGCTGGCGGCCAGGCCGAGGCTGCCGGCCAGGGCGGAGCCGAGGTCCGAGAGGATGTCGGCGTTCAGGTTGGACGCCACGACGACGGACAGGTCCTCGGGCTTGAGGATGAACTTTGCGCTCATGGCGTCCACGAGGACGCTTTCAGTCTGCACGTCCGGGTAGTCCAAAGCGACACGGTTGAAGACTTCGTCCCAGAGGACCATGCCGTACTGCTGGGCGTTGGACTTGGTGACCGAGGAAACCTTCTTGACGGTGCGGGTGCGGGCGAGGTCGAACGCGAAGCGCATGATCCGCTCGCAGCCCTTTTCAGTGAACAGTGCGGTCTGCAGGGCCACCTCGTTGCCGGGGCCGCGGCCGCTCAGGTTCCGGCCGCCGAGGCCGGCGTATTCGCCTTCGCTGTTCTCGCGGACAACGACCCAGTCGAGCTCGGTGTTGTCGGCCTTGCGCAGCGGGGACTGGACGCCGGGGAGGAACTTCACGGGGCGGATGTTGGCCCACTGGTCGAAGTTCTGGGTGATGTTCAGGCGCAGGCCCCAGAGGCTGATGTGGTCCGGGACGTTTTCCCAGCCGACGGCGCCGAAGTAGATCGCGTCGAAGTCCTTCAGCGTCTCCAGGCCATCGTCGGCCATCATCTTGCCGGTTTCTGCGTAGTAGCCGCAGCCCCAGGGGAACTCGGTCCAGTCGAACGCGAACTTGCCGTTGGAGTTCGCTGCCAGGGCGTCCAGGACGCGCTGTCCTGCGGAGACGACTTCCTTGCCCACGCCGTCAGCGGGGATGGATGCGATGCGGAAATTCTGGGTGGCGCTCATGTGCCAGCCTCCTCGTTGAGTATGTAAGCAGTGAGCCTGTTAGCGGGGTCACACTGTCCTTCCTCTTCAAGTAGAGGTCATGACACGGGAGGGCGTCCAAGACTAAGATCCAATGCGGCAGATAGGAATAGCCTATTGATCCTTCGAGTGGCGGTTAGGGATGACCCGCAGCGGCGTGCAGTTCCGCGACTTTCAAGAAGGCCTGGGCGGCCGGCGTCAGGTCTTCCTTCCGGCTCAGTATCGCCACGTCCAGATGGGACACCGGTTCAATCAGTAGCGTCCGCAGCCCGGCCTTGTGGGCGGTCGTGGCCCAGGATGATGGCATGACCGCATGGCCCACTCCCGCGAGCACAAGCGGAAGGATCGACGTGCGGTGAGCGACCTCGGCAACAATTTCGGTATTGACCCCGTGGGCCAGTGCGTCATCGACCAGCCATCGCATCAGAGATCCGCGCTGGCTGGCGATCAGGCGGTGACCGCCAAGGTCTTCGCGTTGTATCGACGTTCCAGGGCGGAAGGTGTCGGCCTGGGGGTTGACGATGAGAATCAGGGGCTGACGCTCCAGCTCAAGGACCTGGACCCCTGGTACGCGGACAGGTGCGCGGGAACCCGCCAGTCCGATCTCCGTACTACCTGACCGCACAGAGTCGATCACTTCTTCAGGAGTGAAGGCTGCGCTGACATTTAGCCTCACGGAAGGGTGTAACCGGGTGAAGCCAGCAATCATGGACGTCAGCGGCTCGATGCCCGGAGAGGGCATCGTAATGATGTCCAGACGCCCGCTGCGTATCCCGCGAAGTGCCTGAACCGCGGACTGCGCTGCATCAAGATCACGCATCACCAGCCTGGCAGGCCCGACGAGCTCCTTCCCCGCTTCGCTCAGGACGGCGCGGCGGCCGATGCGGTGGAAAAGCGGCACCCCGAGGTCCTTCTCCAGACTCGCGATGGTCTGTGACAAAGACGGCTGAGCGATAAGCAAGTGCTCTGCCGCCCGATTGAATCCGTCATGATCAACTACGGCCAGAAAATACTTCAATTTTCGTGTGTCCACGCAGCATCCTCACTGGTTCGAACTCGGTTTCAGCGGCAATTACCGCCCTTCAAAGAACATGAGCATAGACCAAGCTCTAAATAGCCTATGCCTATCAGACGAATTGCTTTTAGGTCTTGGACGTACTTCCGTGCCAGCGACTGTAATGGATGAGGCTCCCGGAAGCAGCCAGCCCTGCCAGGCGTCCCGCTGCCGTTGCCCCCGGTTCACATCGCCTGCCATTCACATCCGGAAACGGAACCAGGATTGAACCAAGCTTGATCTCTAGCGAAGGCCGTTACATGTACATCTCGAATTCCTATTCCCGCACTGGTCACACAGCCCCTTCCGACTGCCTTCGTATCGAGGTACACAGCTGGCTCCAACTGACTCCCGGCAATTCTGTTGTCCTGCTGACGTCAGATAGGCGCAACCCCCGAATCGCCGGGCGAGTTGACCAGGTTTCTGTTGATGGCCACTACCTATGGCTGATCCAGGACAACGGCGCCGGGCGCCGGTTGTTCCACCGGCCGGAGGGTTACACGACATTCTTGGACTCTGAGGTCTAGTCACGTTTCCCACCAGGCTCCGACGAGAGCTCAATTGCGGCCGTTCCGATCCCCTGGCTCAGGTCTCAACTGGCCGTTGCTAGCTTTCCCGACACTAGCTCCTCCCGCCAGCGGCGACCCTTCTGAGGACGTAACGTTGCTTCAGGATTCCGGTCGACCGAAGTGGAACCATGCTTGTTGAGATTGGTTTTTCCTATCAGGCAAGTAGGAATTCCGTCTTGGACGTGATCCCTGTCACGGGAGCACAGTGGGTTCAACCCACATGACGAAAGGACGACGATGTCCAACAAGTTAACGGCATCCTCATCATCACCCGATGCCTCCTCACCCCAAAAGACCGATGTTCGTGCCGCCCTGCTGGGCGGTAAGACGTTCAGAAGTCTCAGTGAACAGAAGCTCTCTCCCAGGGAAGAAAAATTCGAGCGGGTACGACAAACACTGGGCTTCTTTCTCGCGCCGGCTGTGTCCATCGTTTTCGCGCTTCTCCCCACCGGAATGGAACACACCCAACAATTGCTCGCAGCAGTGTTGCTGGGTGTCATTATCCTGTGGATTTGCGAACCGGTACCCATCCCTGTCGGCGGGCTGATTGGTGTGGCCGCTGTCGTCCTGCTCGGCGTGGCCCCGGCCAATGAGGTGTTGAGGCCCTTTGGCTCAACAACCATTTTCACCTTCATCGGCGCCTTCATCCTTGCCGCAGCCATGCTCAAACACGGCATTGCCCAACGGCTGGCTTTCGCTGTTTTGTCCATTCCTGGTGTCGCAAAATCCACTTACCGGGTGATCGTCGCCTTCGGCCTGATCACATGCGTCCTGTCTGCGTTCGTTTCAAACACCGCCACCGTGGCCATGCTGATGCCCAC
This sequence comes from Paenarthrobacter sp. TA1.8, assembly GCF_048595705.1. Lineage (NCBI taxonomy): Bacteria > Bacillati > Actinomycetota > Actinomycetes > Micrococcales > Micrococcaceae > Paenarthrobacter > Paenarthrobacter sp. TA1.8. The sequence goes on along the minus strand of NZ_CP184287.1, from coordinate 435,147 downwards.
CGCCCTGGGCATCCTGGCCGTGATCGCAAAACTTATGCAGGACCGCGGCGTAGTCAAAGCCGACTTCGACCCCTTGCGTCTGCGCGTCGGCGCAGCACTGATGCTGATGCTCGCGTACGGTGCCAGCGTAGGTGGACTCCTGACACCGGTTGGCGCGCCACCGAACCTGATCGGCCGCGGCCTCATCGAGGAAGCGACCGGCACCAAGATTTCCTTTGTTCAATGGACTGCCACCGTGGCCCCCGTCTGTGCAGCCATGTTCGTCGTGCTGGCGCTCATCATGTTTCTTTTGAACAAGCCGGAGATCCGCCGCATAGACGGCGTGGACAAGTTCATCCGCGAACAGAAGGCACAGCAGGGAAAGATGTCCCGGGCCGAGATCAACACCCTCATCGCTTTCGGCCTGACCGTCACGCTGTGGCTGCTCCCGGCAATTGCAAGCCTCATCACCGGTCCGGATTCTGAGCTCTACAAGTTCCTTGACGACCGCCTGGACGAAGGCATCGTTGCCGTGATCGGAGCTTCCCTGCTGTTTATCCTTCCGACCAATTGGAAGGAGCGCCGGGCGACGATGACCTGGTCCGACGCCGCAAGAATCGACTGGGGAACGATCATCCTCTTCGGTACGGGCATCATCTTCGGCGCACTGCTCTCCGCCACCGGCCTTGCTGAAACAATCGGGAACGCTGCAGCTAACAACCTCGGCGTCACCAACATCGTAGCGATCACCGCATTCGCGGCGATCTTGGCGATCCTCATCTCTGAGACAACCAGCAACACCGCATCCGCCGCCGTCGTGGTACCGATTGTCATTCCCTTGTGTGTCGCCATGGGAGTAGACCCCCTTGTTCCTGCCCTAGCAGCAACGTTCGCCGCTTCATTCGGGTTCATGCTGCCGGTCTCGACACCGCAAAACGCCATTGTCTACGGTTCAGGCGCAGTTCCCATCACCCGCATGGTCCGCACGGGATTCACCTTTGATATTCTCGGCGCACTCCTCATCATCATCATCGTCCCCATCATGGTCGGTGTGACGGGCATCGGCAGATAGCACAGCGCAACCGTTCGGGCAGGGACCACCAACACATCAACGGCTACCGGTGTCGCACTGCGGGCCACCGATCGGGTGGAGTTCCCTAAGCGCATCGCCCCGTTTCTTGGGCCGCACAAGTAGCCCACGCCAAAGACCATAGGCGGGCTACCCGCCCATCCTGACTGCGGCGGAGCGGCCATGGTGGCCACAAGGGCCACCGCATATCGCAACGCCAGCCGCTCCGCCGCAACACCCTCCCAACGTTCCCAAGGAGAACAACAAATGCCGATACGCCAACGTCAAAGTTGGGCTCCAACCATCGGTGTACTCGTCCAGATCCGACAAAACGGACAACTTATCTGCGAGGGATACGTCGAGGCTGTCACCAAAGACGACCAAGTGCTGTGGCTTGCCAGAGAGGGCGTCGAGACACGGAAGATGTTCCACCGAGTGGAAGGCTACGAGGTCTGGCGCCACGAATACAGCGGAATGCTCGGATAAATCGGCGAGACCTATATTTCCGGCTGAACCCCTTCTGGCGGTACGGCAGGAACCGACCGCATGAGGTAGAGGATCTCACCCTGGGCGGCAGCCAAGGCGGCTTCGAGCTCGGCAATCTTCTTGCGGTTGCCCCAGCCGCGGGCAGTTTGGGGCCATCGCTTCCAGATGTGTCCCAGTTCCTTGGAACTTGGACATGAGCGGCTATGGAACACGCTGTCCGGAACAGGGTCTGTTCAGTTTGGGGACCACGCACTCGGGATCGAGGAGACGCCAGAGTGACTTTCCTTCAGCCAGCCGCTCGATTAGCTCGGGCCCGTTGTTCGATCCCTTGCGAGGCACCTGCCCAAAGGGCTGTTGGGTCAAAACTGTGCAGGTCAGCAGCCACCGTTTCGGATCATCCTCAGGCAGCTCCGGGTCCGGCCAAAACGCGTACAAGCCACCGAGACGGGCTGGTTCCGAAGGTTGTCTACGGTTCAGGCGCAGTTCCCATCACCCGCATGGTCCGCACGGGATTCACCTTTGATATTCTCGCGCACTCCTCATCATCATCGTCCCCATCATGGTCGGTGTGACGGGCATCGGCAGATAGCACAGCGCAACCATTCAGGCAGGGTCCATAGACACATCAACGGCTATGGACCCTGCGTCCTGTCTGCGATACAACCAGGATCGCAGACAGGACGCCCGCTACCTTCTCCAGTTATCGGGCTCGCTACCGCCTCCCAGGATCCGAGCCGAGAAGCGGTTGCGGACAGCAGGATCATCGTGTGCGCTCTCGGGTAACGATGCTCGCACCTCCTCCCCTGTTCATTGGTGGTCCTGGCTCATTAGATGGTTACCGTTCGAAACCCGCAGTTACCGGACGATGATTCCGGGGAATTAGCTGTCCTTGCAGCTACGCGGTAGCGATTACAGTACGACTCGTGGCAGAGGTACGACCCACCTCGCATAACTCGTCCCGCCCCTATGGTTGGGCCGGACGGGTTGCTAGTAGGCGACGTGCGGTAATACTTCGGCAGAAACCAATCTGAGCACCACTCCCAGACGTTGCCTGCCATTTCGTGGAGTCCGTATCCGTTAGGGGGGTAGGAGCGTACTGGAGCGGTGCCCAGATATCCGTCCTCGATGGTGTTCGAGTGCGGGAATGTGCCTTGCCAAATGTTGCAACGGTGTTCGTCCTTGGGCGTCAGTTCGTCCCCCCAGGGGTAGCGTTTGCCAGCCAGGCCACCCCGGGCGGCAAATTCCCATTCAGCTTCTGTCGGTAGCCGGCGGCCTGACCAGCGGCAGTATTCTCTGGCGTCGTTATGGGACACGTGCACCACGGGATGGTCGAGTTTTTCCTCAACTGTCGATGATGGACCAGTCGGGTGGGCCCAATCTGCCCCCTGGACATTTAGCCACCATGGCGCTCCCCCCGCAACGCCTAGGACACAGTCCCTAGGGGCAGTAGACAGCAGGTGGAACACCGCGGATGAGCCGAAGACTTCCGCTTCCGTCGTGTATCCAGTGGCTTGGACGAAAGTTGCGAACATCTCGTTGGTCACGGTTACGACATCGATTCGGAAGCTATCGAGTTCTACTTCATGAACCGGAGCCTCGCCGTCTGCGGGGTACCCCTCTCCGAAGGCATCACCCATACGGAAGTTGCCAGCCGGGATGCATACATCTTCGTGGGAGGCCGCGCCCTTTAGCCCTCCTGTGGTGGCCGGCAGATTCGTTGAGCTGACCGGAGCCGCTGCCCGACGCGGCGGCGCACAGCATGCGCTGCTGTCGAGTTCTTCCGAGTCCTCACGTGTCTCCATGTAGTTCCTTTCTCTTTGCGCGAGGCCCGCTCTGCGGCTCAGTCATTCAGCGACGTCGGGCTGACGTAGCGCCCTTGGGATTGGCTGTCCCTATTTTCAGCTACCTCTTGAATTGTGTGATCCAAGTAACTAGCCTGAATGCAGATCGTCTAACAATCAGCATTCTACTTCAACGGAGAGTTACTGTGAAGAAACGTCTATTCCCCTCCCTCACCGCCTTGGCTGTCGTTCTGCTTGGTACGGCATCCTGCGGTTCGGGTGGACCAGCCAACGCTGTGCAGAATTACCCCAAGACTCCGGTAAAGATCATTGTTCCGTTCAACGCCGGTGGTGGCAGTGATGCTGTGGCGCGCCAGATCGCTTCTCAGCTAGAGGACGAGTTGGACGGTACGTTCATCGTCGAGAACAAGCCGGGGGCGGCAGGAGTGTTGGGCACTGATGCCGTGAGCAAGGCCAAGCCCGACGGTTACACGCTGCTTTCGACCAACAGCTTTGCCTTCACAGCGCAGCAGAAGCTTCGCAACACGTCCTACACGTCGGAGGACTTTGACCCGATCGCGGAGGAGAGCTCATACGGCTTGGTTCAAGTCGTGAAAGCAGACTCTCCTTGGAACAGCTTGGGCGACATGCTCAAAGCAGGCAAGCTCACGTACGCCCACCCGGGCGTAGGTGGCATGGTGCAGGTTGGCCAGGCTTCCTTGTTCAGTACCGCCAAGATCGACGCCCAAGGTGTTCCCTTTGACGGCTCCGCACCCTCTGTCACAGCACTGCTGGGAGGGCAGGTGGACACCACGGCTACCGAAGTTGGTGTTGCTCTGCCGTACATCAAGTCCGGTCAGCTCAGGGCGCTGAGCGTCTCAACGCCAAAACGGGTCGAGCAGCTGCCTGACGTCCCAACAGTCAGCGAAGCGGGCTTCCCTGACGCAGGCATTACAGCCAGTGAAGTGCTGCTGGCACCGAAGGGCCTGCCCAAGGAAATTGCAGATGCTCTTGAGGGAGCCGTCAAGGACGCCCTGGCAACCGAGAAGGTCTCCGGATTCCTCAAGAACAGCGTTTACGAGGCCGGGGATGTCTCCGGCGCGGGACTGGATGACCAGATGTCCCAGACCCTCACCCAAGTCAATGACCTGATCACGAAATTGGACATCAAGGTCGCCCAGTAGGGGTGGAAGCAATGCTTGTAGATATGAACAAAAAGCCCTTCAATGAGGGGAACACCGTCCCGGACAACGAGCAAAGGATCGAGGACGTGGAACGTAAGCAACACGGCTTCTTGTCCAAGCACATTGTCACCCTGAGCATCATCGCCGCGGCTGCAGCAATACTCGCTATCTCATTGAGTTACCGGGTTGGTGATCCAACAGCGCCTGGGCCTGGATTTTGGCCAGCCATTATCGCCTCGGTGGTCATTGTGCTCTGCATCGTACTTCTCTTTACGCCGCACCTTGATTCGGATTCGAATCAACCGCTGACTATGAGCCAGTGGCGGCTCCTCGCATTGGCCATCTTGCCTCTGCTTCTCTTCGTGCCTCTTCTTCTGGTGGCCGGAACGCCGATCGCCGCTGCGCTGTTGGCCTTCTACTCGCTGAAGGTGCTCCACGGATGCTCGACGAAGTATTCGTTGCTTTGGGCCGTGATCCTCACAGCTGCGGTCTACGTAATATTCATTGTCGGGCTGGGGATTTCACTGCCGGCCGGGCTGATCTTTGGAGGGTCCCTCTAATGCAGGGAATCATTGATGGATTCATGGTGGCCTTCACACCTGCGAATCTTCTCTTCGTCTTGATTGGTGTGCTGATCGGCATGCTGATCGGCGTTCTTCCCGGGCTGGGCCCGGGACCAACGGTCGCTTTACTCCTCCCGCTCACCTTTACACTGGAGCCTTCCACAGCTGTCATCATGCTGGCCGGCGTCTATTACGGGGCCATGTATGGCGGCACCATCACCGCCGTGCTGTTGAAACTTCCCGGAGAGTCCGCCTCGGTAGTGACCACCTTTGACGGCTACCAAATGGCGCGGCAAGGAAGGGCGGGCGCGGCCCTGGGTATCGCGGCAATCGGTTCCTTCGTCGGCGGCTTGGTCGCCACCTGCGCCCTGGTGCTCATCGCCCCGCTCATGGCCGAGTTCGGCCTCAGAATCGGTCCCCCGGAATACACGGTGATTGCACTCTTGGGCTTACTGCTGGTCAGCGCTATGAGCCAAGGCCCGTTGATCAAGGGCGTCATTTCCGCGGGCATCGGTCTTCTGCTGGCTGTCGTGGGTTTGGACCCCGTTGACGCCGCCCCACGCTTGGATTTCGGTGTGCCCGAACTGCTTGACGGGTTCAACCTTGTGGTCATCATCATTGGTGTCTATGGCATCAGTGAGTTGCTTTCCGGACTCATGGAGCCGGCTCCCACTGCCGCCGCAGGCCCCGTCGGGAAGGTACTTCCTACGCGAGACGACATGCGCCGAAGCGCTGGACCGATCGTCCGGGGTTCGATCCTGGGTAGTCTTTTGGGAACCGTCCCGGGCGGTGGCGGGGATCTCCCCTCCGTGGCGTCCTACTCGCTCGAACGCCGCCTGGCCAAGGACCCAAGCCGCTTCGGCAAGGGCGCCATCGAAGGGGTTGCGGGGCCTGAGACGGCAAACAACGCTGGGGCAGTTGCGACATTCATCCCGCTACTGACTTTGGGGTTGCCTCCCAATCCCATTCTTGCCGTCATCTTCGGTGCTCTCCTGATCCAAGGCATCACGCCGGGCCCTTCCCTGGTCGTGGAACATCCTGACATCTTCTGGGGCGTGATCGCCTCAATGTTCATCGGTAACCTTGTGCTCCTGATCCTCAACCTGCCGCTCGTCCGGGTATGGGTGAAAGTGGCCAGAGTGCCTGTCGCTTTGATGACAACCGGCACGATGCTTGTACTCCTCGTGGGCGCTTTCTCGGCTGCCAATGACGTTTTCAACATCTGGGTCGCTATCATCGCCGGCATCGTCGGATTCTTCCTCCGCAAGGCCGGCTTCGAAGGCGGACCGCTGATCCTCGGATTCGTCTTCGGATCCATCCTGGAACCCGCCTTCCGTCAATCACTCCTGCTCTCGCGTGGGGACCTGACGATCTTCATGTCCCGCCCGATCTCTGGAACCTTGATAGCGCTGGCAGTGGCCGCTGCGGCCTACTCGGCATTCCGCGTTATCCGCAAGCGCCGCGCCAGGGCCAAAGGGCAGCGCACCCTCACCCAGCCGCTAACCACAGAGGAGGCACCCACCAATGCCGACGACAGCTCACGACACTGAAGCGTCTCCGCAAAAGCTCACCTCAGGGAACGACGCCACACGACCGGTCCTGGGAATTGTTGAGCTGGATTCGACCTATCCCAAGGCGCGAGGCAACATGGCCAACCCGGCCAGCTTCGATTTCCCGGTGAAGTACGCCACCGCAAGGATCAGGCCCGGATGGTGGCTTGAAGGGCAGGGACCAGACCAATCCATCCGTGAGGCCTTCATGACGGCCGCATTGGAACTGGAACGACAGGGCGCGGCCGCAATTACAACGACGTGCGGGCTGTTCGCTGTCTTCCAGGAACATGCCGCGCGAGAATTGAATGTTCCAGTCTTCACTTCGCCCCTGATGCTGATCCCAATGGTCGCAGGAATGATCGGCCCAGACCGGAAAGTCGGCGTGGTGACCGCTGCGGGAAACCGCATTTTCGAACACGGTTTCCTTCAACAGTCCGGAGTTAGCCAGTCAACAGCTCTGGCCGTCGCCGCAGTCGACTCTTGCCCCGAGTTCTTGGACGTCATCCGCACTCAGCGCAAACCCGATCTCGACTCCCAGGCCTTTGAGGACCAGCTGGTAGGCGAAGTTGCTGACATGATCCGCAGCAATCCTGACGTTGGTGCGCTGGTGTTGGAATGCTCAGACATCCCTCCCTACGCCCACCGCCTGGCGAAAGAAACCGGCCTGCCAGTTTTCGATTTCACAGCAATGGCCTCGCTGGTTTACCGGGCTTGCCTTCCACCGACCTTCACGCATTGATACGCGATACTACCTTTAGGAATTCCATGGCTTCTCAACCCAACGTTCTGGTTCTGATGGCGGACCAGATGACCTCCGCAAGCATCGACCTGATCACCAAGGGCGATATCGTCGCGCCGAACCTCGCCGCGCTCATTGAGCGCTCGGCCAGCTTTGCCGACACCTACTGCGCATACCCACTTTGCTCCCCTTCGAGGGCATCGCTGATGAGCGGGCGCCTGCCCAGCAACATCGGCGCGTACGACAACGGCGCTGAATTCCCCGCATCGGTCCCAACGATCGCCCACTACTTACGCAACGAAGGCTACGACACGACACTGATCGGCAAGATGCACTTCCTGGGACCCGACCAATTGCACGGATTCGAGAACCGGCTGACCCCAGAGCTCTATCCATGTGACTTCTCCTGGACGCCCCGGTGGCAGCGTGATGCTGCCCGGTACCCCTATGAAACGGGAGCAGGCAACTCGGACGTTGGTACTGTCCTGGACTCGGGACCCGCGGTCTGGACAATGCAGATGGAACACGACGAAGAAGTGTCTCTTCTTGCCCGCCACCACATTCTCAATGCCGCCAGGCCCGGCCGTTTACGCCCATGGATGGCAACAGTTTCCTTCACGTCCCCCCACGATCCCTTCGTGATTTCACAGGAATACCTCGACCTCTACGACGAGGAAACAATTCCGATGCCCGCCGTGTCCCCCGTCAAGTACGAGGACCTCGACGAGCACAGCAAACTCGTCTACGAAATCAACGGAATGGCCAAATACTCCATCGCTGAATCCGAGACCCGGCGGGCCCGACGAGCGTACTTCGCGATGATCAGCTATGTTGACGCTAAAATCGGTGACGTTCTCCAAGCCCTCGAAGAAACCGGTCAGGCCCAGGACACCTTGGTCGTGTTCACTTCCGATCATGGCGAGATGCTGGGCGAAAGAGGAATGTGGTTCAAGAAGACATTCTTTGAACCTTCAGTTCAAGTCCCGTTGCTGATCTCCTACCCCGGTCGGATCACACCACGGCGCTCCACAGGGCCGGTTTCACTTGTTGACGTCCTGCCAACGGTGCTGGATCTTGTCGGTGCAAGAAGCGAGCAGGGACGCCCACACCTCGATGGGACATCCCTTGCCCCTGACCTTCTGGACAGCACAAAATCAGACATCTCGACGGTGGCTTTCGTTGAAGGACACGACAACGCCACCGTCGCGCCGCGGTTCATGGTCCGGGAAGGCGATTACAAGCTTGTTTACTCGGAGGCATACGCCCCAATGCTGTTCAATCTGAGGCTCGATCCCCACGAACTCAAAAACTTGGCAGGACAGGATGAACACCGGGATGTGGAGCTCCATCTGAAGGATTTGATCTTCGAACGCTTCGATGTCGTAGGTCTGCGAGAGCGCATCATTTCCAGCCAGAACGACCGACGACTGGTTACCCAAGCCCTCTCCATGGGCCGGACTCGTGACTGGAAGACCGGCTCGACCGTTGAAGCGTCAATCCGGTTCGTCGTCAGCGGTGACGCATTTCCCGATGTGGAGCGTAAAGGTTACGTGCGACAAGAGAGCGTCACCGAAGCTGCACCAATGACAGCAGAGGAAACGACGACCATGGTCTGATCCTGCGAGGCAGTACGAGCACTCGATAATGTTCGCTCTGGGGGCCGGGTGATTTACACCCGGCCCCAAATGCACTATCGTTTTGTCAGACAATCTGCGGATAATTATGGAGGTAAATGTGGGGTCAGCTCCTGAAGTGACAAGGATGTCTCCCGTGGCGACGATTTCGCGCCGGGATGGCGTTGTCAACGAGATCCGGCGGGCAGTTGTGCTCGGCAACATCAAGCCGGGCGAGAAGCTCACCGAAGTGCAGCTATCAGAGTGGCTGAACGTTAGTCGCCCGACGGTTCGCGAGGCCCTGAATCAGATGGCCCAGGAGGGTCTTCTTGTGCAGGAGCCGTATCGCGGTTTGCGAGTCGCTACTCTTGATGCCACGGGAATCATGGACCTCGCCCATGCCAGGCTTGCCTTGGATCTCCTCGCGGCCTCTGCCATAGTCGATGACCCCTCAGGGCGGCGGATGCAGATGGTCGAAGACAGTTGGGAACAGTACAGCCGGCTGTCCATGGATCCCGATCCGTTGGTGCAACACGAAAACCATGTCGCTTTCCACCGCAACATCTGGGCTGCATCTGAGAACGCACTCCTGCTGAGGCTTTGGCCAGTCACAGAGGCCCATCTCACCATTGTGCTTGCCCAGGATCAGGCGACCCGCGCCGACCCAGCCCGCGCCCATCGCGTACACGAGCACTTGGTGGAAGCTTTGAGGACGCATGACTTGGAAGTCATCAAGGCAGCCTTTACTGACCACACGATTAAAAGCGCTCAGGATCTCATCACTCTGCTTGCCAGCCGGAGCGCGTCCTAGCTCCAGGAAAGGGCTTCTACCACCAGCCTGCCCGAATCTCTTTCGTGTCGGTGCGCCTTAGGACGTCACGGTCCGCGCGTCTGTCAGACCCTAAGCGCGCACGTTAGACCCAGCGACACTCGGTAATGGAAGCCGGCCTTCTCTTCAGTAGCCCAGACCTCATAAGATCCGTCCTGCTCGTAGAGCCTTCTGCTGTCCCCCGTGGGCAGGATCCAGAGAATCCGTCCGTTCTCGGTAACTGCATCCACAGTTCCGGCGCAGACAGTATGTCCATGCAAGCGGATCTGCACGTTGGCGCCGCTCAGTGTTGACCAGTCATCTATGCGTCTGAGGTCCACGGTGATTCCTCTCTTACTTGTTTGCTCCGGACAATGGCTTCAATTGCGTCAGGTGTCCTGTGTGGTCAAGAAGAACGGGCGGGCGGGGGCCGCGAAGAGTCCCTGCCCGCCCGTTCTTCCTATTGTTCGAGGGCAAAGATGGTCCGGTGCCAGCTCTTGGCTTTATCTCCGCTGAGGTCGAACATGACGTGCTTGATGACTGTGTACTCGTCCAGGGAGTAGGTGGACATGTCTTTGCCGAAGCCTGACTGTTTCATGCCGCCGTGGGGCATTTCGCTGATGATGGGGATGTGGTCGTTGACCCAGACTGCGCCTGCGCGGATTTCACGGGTGGCGCGGAGGCTGCGGTAAATGTCTTTGGTCCAGACGGAAGCGGCCAGGCCGTAAGGGGTGTCATTGGCGAGGGTGATGGCTTCGTCGTCGGTGTCGAACGGGGTGACGGCGAGGACCGGTCCAAAGACTTCGTCCCGGAAGATTTCGCTGTCCGGATTCGCGTCGGCTACCAGGGCGGGTCGGTAGTACGAGCCGGCGGCTAAGTCGCCGTCGGGAATTCCGCCTCCGAAGACACGGGCGTAGCCGCGTGCCCGGTCCACCATTTCAGCCACCTTCTCCCGGTGGGCCTGTGAGACGAGTGGGCCGAGGTCCGTTGCGGGATCCTGGGTGCGGCCAAGCTTTACTTTGGCGTATAGCTCAGCGACGCCGGAAATGAAGTCCTCGTACAAGGAGCGGTGGACAATGGCGCGGGTGGCTGCGGTGCAGTCTTGGCCTGCGTTGATGAGGCTTCCTGCGACCGCACCGTGGATGGCAGCTTCGAGGTCGGCGTCGTCGAACACTACGAATGGTGCCTTGCCGCCGAGTTCCAGGTGAACCCGTTTAGCGGTGGTTGCTGCAGCCTCGAGTACGGTCCGGCCCACGTTGGTGGACCCGGTGAAGGAGAGCATGTCCACGTCCGGGTGGCGCAGCAGCTCGGCTCCGACAGTGGACCCGCGGCCCGTAAGGACATTCACGACACCGTGGGGCAAGCCCGCTGCCGTTGCCACTTCGGCGAACAGCAGGGAGGTCAGAGGGGTGATCTCGGCGGGTTTGAGGACGATTGTGTTGCCTGCGGCGATGGCTGGCAGGATCTTCCATGCAGCCATCTGCAGGGGGTAGTTCCACGGCGAGATGGAAGCAATGACGCCGATAGCTTCGCGGCGGATGGAAGAGGTGTGATCTGGCGAGTATTCGCCGGTGGCCTTGCCTTCGAGGTTGCGGGCGGCCCCGGCAAAGAATGCGATGTTGTCGATGGTGCCCGGGACGTCGAACTCCCGTGTGAGGCGGATGGGTTTGCCGGCCTGACGGGTTTCGAGCTGCGCGAATTCCTCGGCCCGCTCTTCCATGAGGGCCGCAAACTTAGTCAACACTGCGGAGCGCTCAGCCGGGGTGGCACGGGACCAGGCCGGGAAGGCATCCCGGGCAGCCTGAACGGCGAGCTTGACATCGTCACTGCCGGCGAGGGTGAGAGTGGCGATGGTTGTTCCGTTGGACGGGTCGATGATGTCCACGGTTTCCCCGGTGGTTCCGTCGACGATCTTGCCATTAATGAACTGGCTCACAACTCCTACTTTCATTCTTTGCTGTGGATTGGGCACTTAGCGGCTCACTTACAGGGCTGACCGTGACCACGGGAGCGCCGCTGGGTCCTTCGGCTATTTGTCGGAGATGTCCCAGCGGCCCTTCAGCCTGGCGTAATCAGGTTGTCGCGTGAGCGTCCGGAGACGCTATGGCGAGACCAGATGGACGCCTGCGGCGCGCAGGATAGCCGCGAAGCGTTCACGCTCTTCGGCGGGCAGGGGCTGGATGGGCAGGCGGACCGGTCCCACGGGTTCACCGATGAGTTCCAGGCCCGCTTTGATGCCCGCTACGTAGTTGACGGACTCGAGGAAGTCGCTGATGGCCCAGAGGTGTTTCCACAGTTCGCGGGCGCGGATCAGGTCCTTCTCTTCCGCCAGCGCGTTCCAGAATTCGACGGCGAGTTCTGGAACCACACCCGCGGTGCCCCATACGGAGGCTTCGGCGCCGGAGGCAATGCCGAAGAACGTGAGAGTGTCCCAGCCATTGAAGGCCTTGATGCGGTCGGTGCGCGCGGCCAAGAGTTCGGCCAGGCCAACAGCGTCGTCGGAGGTGTTCTTGATGTAGTCGACCCCGTCGATGTCGCCCAGCTCGGCGAGCTCAGCGGCAGTGAGCTGGATGCCGGTGGCTCCCGGAACGTTGTAGTAGACGATCGGGATGGTGATGGATTCTGCTACGGCTGACAGGAAGGACTTGAGGGTTTTCAGGTCAAGAGGATCATAGAAGGGCGGGACCAGCATGATCGCGTCGGCACCAACGGACTCGGCGTGCTGTGCAAGATCGATGGCCCCCTGTGTGGAGAGTGCGCCGATGCCTGCGACTACAGGAATCCGCCCGTCGGCACCCTTGACGTAGAGCTCGATGACGCGGCGGTATTCGTCAGCTGACAGAGTGGTGAATTCACCGGTGGTGCCGGTGGGGACGATGCCGTGGATGCCGGCCTTAACCAAGCGGTCAACTTGACGCTGCAGTGCGGCTTCGTCGATCACTGTAGCGTCCTGGTTGAACGGGGTGGTGACGGCAGCAAGGATGCCGCGGAGTTCCTTCTTGATGTGAGACATGGTGAGAAAGTCCTTTCGGGTGTTTTTATGAGGGGAGGTCTTAGAGGGCCGGGACCGGTTGGCGCCGAATGCCCTTGAAACGGTCGGACCTGAAGGGCTGAAGGGTGGGCACCGTACGGCCATGGACGATCAGATCCGTGAGGGCTGCAGCGGTGCCGGGTGCCAGGGTGATGCCCATCATTCCGTGGCCGGTTGAGGCGAAGGTGTTCTGCAGATGTCCCAGGTGGCCGATAACCGGAAGCCCGTCAGGCGTCATCGGCCGCATGCCCGCCATCGGTGTTGGCTTCACCGCGGGCGCCTCCCAGTTGCGGAAGTATTTCGAGGGAGCCCGCAGGATGGCATCGACGCGGACCTGGTTGATCTTCTCGTCCAGTCCGCCGAACTCCATGGTGCCGGCCAGGCGAAGTCGTTCGTTGAACGGGGTCACGGCAACTTTTGCGTCCCAAAGGTTCACCGCGCTGCGCAGGCCCAGGGCGGGAACCTCAACGCTATAGCCTTTCCCCGGTCGCACGGGTAGAGCCACCCCAAACTGCCGGGACAGCTTCCCGCTCCAGGCACCTGCAGCAAGGACAAAGTTGTCAGCGGTGTACCGGTTTCCCCCACTATGCACCGTGGTTACCCTGTCGCCATTGCGTTCCACAGCATCGATCGGCGAGTTCTCGATGATCTCAACGCCCATTGCCGACAGCCGCTGATGCAGCGCTGCCGTCATGGCTCCCGGATCAACGTGCCGTTCGTGTGGGAAGTAGATGCCGCCGAGAACTTCGTCGGTGAGCTGTGGTTCCTGCTCGTGAACGGCGTCCCGGTTCAGTACCTGTGGTTGGCGCCCGTACTGCGAGGCGAGATCCAAGTTGTCGATGTGATGGTCGAAGTTGTCCTGCTCCATGAACGCCATAAGCAGTCCGTCGGTGTGCATTTCGAAGTCCATGCCATCGGCGCGGTACTCGTCAAAGATCTGCAGGGTGTCAGCGGCAAGGCGGAGGTGACCTTCAAATCCCGCGCGCTGGTCACGGGCGTTGGACTTGCGCCACATGCCAAACATGAATCTCACGAAGTCTGGCTGGAGTGAGGGCTTTATGTACAGGGGGCTGTCAGGGCGGAGCATCCATTTCATGGACTTCAGGACGACGCCAGGGCCCGGCACCGGTGCCGATTCCGCCGGGCAGATCCAGCCAGCGTTGACCTTGGAAGCGCCCAGGCCTGCGGCTCGGGCGTCGATGACGGTGACAGTCCCGCCTTCCCGGGCGAGGTGGTAAGCCTGCGTCAGGCCAATGACGCCTCCACCAATCACTAAGGTGTGCACACTATGACCTCTCGGTTGCTATTGATATCGATGATTGGACAGCTATAAAGATTGTTATATTGTCAAACAATAAATTCAGCTTAGCGCTGTGACTAGCGCCACGTCCAGCCCCTAGTGCATAGTTGCTGGCGAAGATCTGCGGGGCCTTTGGGCCTAGCCCAATGCATAAACCTGCCCCGACTGGATGCCCTCGACGGATTTCACATAGGCTCGGCCCACCTCACTGACCGCAATCTGCGGGAAGCCCGGAAAGGACGCGTGATACCCCCTGGCCTCGGCCAGCACCGACGGGCTGACAGCGTTGATGCGAATGCCATTTGGAAGCTCCGGGGCCGCTGCCATCACGAACGATTCAAGCGCTCCATTGGCAAGGGAAGCAGCCGCCCCCGAGAGGATGGGTTCGCGGGCGAGGACTCCCGTGGTCAGGGTAACGGAGCCCCCCTTCGCCAAATACTTGACGCCAACTTGAACGAGATTGATTTGGCCGAGAACCTTGTCCTCGAAGCCAGCCCTGAAGTCATGACTGGCTAGTTCGGCCAGCGGCTTGAATGGAGCGGACCCCGTGCAGGAGATGACCGCGTCCACCATCCCGATATCCCTGAACAGGCTTTCTATCGATTTAGGCTCCGCCAAATCCACCCGGATCTTGCTTGACCGGGAGGCCTTGATTACTTGGTGTCGCTCGTCAAGTGCCGCCGCGGCCGCCGAGCCTAGTAACCCACTTCCACCAACTACGAGAACCCTCACGGCACATTGCTCCTTTGTTTGGCTGACAGATTGTAAGACAAGACTAGCAATGTGATGCTCTCGGGTAAATACTTGCTCCGCCCAAACCTCCGACCTGCGAATCATCCTCATCGTTGAGGAATCATGGTCAGCCATCGGCGCTCTGATGGTATTGCACGGAAAAGACGTTAGTCCCGGCAGGTAAATGTCCCAGCGCGTGACAAGGCTTGAACGTCAAACCCCCGCCCCCGGGTAGAGAAGCGGGCGCAGACCTCCTTGCGGTTACAGTGCCATCTTGAACGGTCCCACTTCCTTGGAAGTGGGACACCTCCCTTGGGACACTCCCCCATCCATCCGAATCCGCGAGATCCCGCGAAACATAACCGTCCCGAATGTAGTCCCAAAATCATGCAACAAATCCCTGTTACTGAGACAACTTTCGGTACGGTTCAGACATGGATACCGGGTACGCGAGGGTCTCAACAACGAAGCACGACCTTGCCCGTCAAATGGACGCTCTGTCGGCCGCCGGCGTCGAGGCCCAGTACACCTACGTGGACAAGAAATCCTGGGCGACCGCGAACAGGCCAGGACTCCAAGAAGCAATGCGGCACGCGAGGGCCGGGGATGTGATCGTGGTCCACATCTTGGACTGCCTCGGCCGGACCGTGCGAGACACCCTGAACCTCGTCCAGGAGCTTAAAGTCGGGAACCGAACACCGGCCGATCCCTGGCTATCGACACCACCGCCCCAGATAGCTCAATGCGCAGCTGGCGTTCGTGATGCTTGCCCTGTTCGCCGAGATGGAACGGACATATTCTGCAGAAAGGGTTGCCCCTGCCAGGGCGGTGGCAACGGCCGGCGGACCGGGCGTCCGTCCATCGTCGATACAGCCAAGCTCGAACACGCTGTCATGCTCCGGGACAGGGAGCAAGCATCCGCGTGGGAGCCTTTGCTGGTATCTTCAGGTGAGTATCACGTCACGGACCACCGTCCTGGTTCAGAACGCAACAGACTCAAGACTTGAAGGGGGAGGTGAAGGCCACGTGGCGACAGAATTCGCCCCCGTGACCCCGTCCGTCCTTAAGTGGGCTAGAGAGAGTGTTGGCGCAGGCATCGCGGATGCCGCGCAGCGGGCAGGAGTAACCGAAGACAGGATACTTCTTTGGGAGAGCGGCGACCAAGAGCCGACAGTTGCTAAAGCGCGGGCACTTGCCAAGCTTTACCAACGGCCGTTCTCGGTACTTTTCCTCCCCGAACCCCCCGTTCATTCGTTCGCAACGATTCGCGATTTCCGCCGACTGCCGGGGACATCTGACCACTCCTGGAGCAGACCACTTCACAAGCTCTTTGGACGGGCACAGGAGCAACAGCGGGTTGCCATTGAGCTTCTGGAAGACGATGGTGTCTCCCCTGAATCGCTGGTGCCGGCTGCATCAACCCAAATGTCTCCCGAGCTGGCAGCCAGAAACGCTCGGGCCGCACTCGGGGTGTCACTCAATGACCAGTTTTCTTGGAAGAGGCCGGAACAATCTTTCGCCGGTTGGTTGGGCGCCGTCGAAGAGCTGGGAGTCTTCGTGCTGCGTTCCAGCGACGTAGCCCCGGCGGAAATGCGCGGGTTTTCTCTAACAGGCGCCGTTCCAGTCATAGTAGTCAATGCCCTCGACTGGCCGCGGGGCCAGGTCTATACCCTCCTCCACGAATTTGCTCATCTTATGCTCCGCGAAGGCGGACTCTGCGACCTGATGGAACCGTCAGTCAACGGTGCTATGCAAATCGAGGCCTGGTGCAACGCTGTTGCCGCGGCCGCGCTGATGCCCGCGACCGCCTTCCTTGATAATAAGGTCCTTCATCAGCCTGGGGTACGCGACTGGGATGACGATGTCCTGCTTCAGCTATCTCGCCGTTGGGGAGTTAGCCAAGAGGCAATTGCCCGCCGTCTCTTGACGCTAAACCGCGCGACCCCCGAATACTACGCGGCCAAGCGTGAACAGTTTCAACGTATTTACGACGAGCTCAGAGACGACGAACGGCAACGCCGCCGAACCGCTCCGAGTAAAGGCGGGCCTCCTCCCCATCGCATGGCAATTCGGGACCAGGGGCGTCCCTTCGTCCGCCTTGTGCTGGACGCATACCACCGGGATGCTCTGTCACCTTCGTCCGCTTCAAGCCTTCTCCACTTGAAATTGAAACATTTCCCCAACCTTGAACGAGAAGTGGGTGTCTGAATCTGTTGACCTATGTTTTTGACACCAGTGCGTTGATCGGGGCTTGGGTCCGAACCTATCCCCCGGATGTGATGCCTGGGCTTTGGGACCACCTGGATGAGCTCGCAAGTCAGGACCGGCTCCACGCCCCGGAGGAAGTGCTCCAAGAAATTTCAAGCCAAGATGATGATTTGGCCGCCTGGGTACATGAGCGGGCAGGAAAGATAATTGTTCCGTCGACTCGGGCCGTGCTGCTGGAAGCCCGTAGCGTCTTGGCAGACCATCCGAAGCTCACGATGCTCGGCAAAGGCCGAGGTCTTGCTGACCCCTTCGTTATCGCCCTCGCGTCGATCAAGGGGTGCCACGTTGTCACTCACGAGCAAGGTGGATCGATAGACAAGCCGAGGATTCCGTTCGTGTGTCAGGACCGCCAAGTTCCATCAATGGACGTTCTCGGTGTTATCCGTGCAGAAGGTCTCCGCTTTACTCGTTGAGGTCCGTGAACGTGATCGAGGAACTCGCCAAGCGTGCACGCAGAGGATTGCTTCGTGGCTCCAGGGCGGGACATCCCTCGAGTCACGTGCTCAACCATCCACACCAGCGATTCTCAGGCGAGCCGGCTCACTTGAAACTCTTCGGGTATTTCTTCGAAATCGCCGCGTCGTGGAATGGGTATCGCCGCGTTTACTGCCCAGCCATCCTTATCCAGCTCCAAAGTCCGGAGCTCGCGCGGAGTCAAGCAGAGTGCGCATCGCGTACAGGCGAACGCCAGTGGCGTCCAGATTTCTCCCTGTGCCCACGTCGTCGGTTCCTGATTGTCGTCATCAGGCTCATAGAACGTCGTAGGCTCCACCTCGCACAGGAGCTGCCCATCGGGTGATTTACATGCCACGCACTTGTGAGGGGTGCGCTGGGGAAGCCCGTAAGAGTAGTCCTCATCAAAGATTGCAGCGACCCATAGTGCGAGGAAATCGTCAGGTTGTCCGGAGTCGGAGATGAGTAACGCGCCGGAGCGGAACCCGTCTCCATGCAGCTTGATCTTTTCCTTGATGAATGCGGCCGACGATTGCCGGTGCTGATACTGGAAAACATCAATGACATGCTCCAAGTTCGTGAAGGGCCATTCCAGGCCGGGTATCGCTGTTCTCGCCTTTTCATACATTGTGGTTAGAGAATAGATCGCCTCTGCGATCTGACTACGCCGAGCTTCAGCAGCGAGATGACAGGCAGCATTGCGCACCGTCATCAGCGCTTTGAACTCGTCCACAGCGAGGACCGTCGGTATTTCCTCTATCTCCTTGTGGATGTAGAAGGCATCTTCGGCCGTACAGGAGCGAACGTCAGCCAGGTCCGTCGTGTAGTTTTCTGAAGAGAATGTCAGCCTAGCTAACAAAGCACTCCGTTTGTCGCCCGTGGTGAGTTCGGCCAACAGACCAGGGGACTGTCTGGCCAGCAAGTGCTTTAGAAATAGCTCAGTCGCGATTCCTGCGGACGCGACCGCATCCAACCGCTTGTTCAGGTCACCATCTTGGAACTGCTCCCAGGCTCGGCGGGCATTCCAGTTTGCATAGGACAATAAAGCTTCAGCTAGCTTCATTAGGTCCCCCACTGCCGTCTAGGCGAGCTACGAAGCGTCTGTCCACTAAATGCCAATCCAAGTCTTCTTTCGTCACGGATCAAGGGTCCCACAACTTTGGGATGGGACAGGCTTAAAGTCGACCGCAGGAAGCTACTGCACCTGACACTCGTTGCGTGTGACAAAATCGAGCTTCCTATTGAGCAATATTTACTTGGGGGATGAGATGACTGAAGGCTGGCTTGAACGAAGAGATCGCGAGATGGATCGATGGCTGCCCGATCTCAGATTTTCGCCGCAGGGTGCAGATAAAGATCTACATCTGGCGTACCCGCACCTAGAGGAAGGTCAATGGGATAACGAGCGGACTCGGTCAACGAAGGCTGGAACTATCACGACGCACTTCGGCGACCTCACCGAACCACTTGTCGACTTCATTCGAACTTCGAAAGCTGTTGTTGGTTGCGTCGCGTGGTTGACCGCAAGTTCCATCCTTGAAGCTCTCGCAGAGGTTGACACGGCGATCGTTGTCCAAAAAGAGGATTTCCTTCGCCCAGACCAAGGACAGAAAGATTCTTGGCGACAAACACTTCGAAAAAATTACGGGGCAATTACCAATGATTTTGCTCGCTACAGGTTCCCTTACCCTTTCGGAATGATGAACTATGCCGGTGACCCCTCCGTGGATCCGATCAGCTGTGTCGGCAATCACAATGCTGACAAGCGGGCTGCCGCGCCTAGGATGCACCATAAATTTCTTGTTCGAGTAGATGAGTCGGATAACGGAATGGTTGGTTCAGCAGTCTGGACCGGCTCGTTCAACTTCTCGAAAAATGGTGGGAACTCATTTGAAAATGCGGTTGAAATCCATGACGTCGACGTCGCAGAGCAGTACCTAAAGGAGTTCGCCCGAGTAGCGGCCTTATCCGAGCCTCTAAACTGGTATAGGGAATGGGTCACCCCGCAGTACCGGCTAGGCAGCTAAAAGATCCAGTCAGGTCGTGATGCTGTTGGCGTTGTTCCTCGACGTCGGCGCGAGCCGGCTCTGTCATGCGTGCCCTCTAAGATCACGATTCCCTCCCTCTGATACGGCTGAAGTAGACCGTTGAGGGTCGGCTTTTGATAGTGAAAAACATTGCAATACGGGCCTTGGCGGTGGCCTCTATACCGGCCCGAGGTGCGGGCCATATACGGGTGCCCGCGCCAATCCGTACATGAGTAGCGTTCCTCCCGCTTCCGTCCTGGTCCCATACCTCCACCGAACCGGTATGGGTCACATCCCTGAGCTGGTCACTCGTTCTGACTGGCGCTAGTCGAAAGGCCCTGATCCAGGACTTCAGTCTTGCGGGTCATGGACTGGTGATGCCGCTATAGGGTCACTCGACTCCACCCAACGAATTGGGCAGCCTCTTCCGATGTTCGGCCCTTGGCCCGTGCCTGCTGCACATTCTCCAGCTTGCCGGCGATCACTGCAGGATCCTTCATCTGCGTTCCGAACGTGGTCCCATTTGCTTTGACGGCGGCATGCTAGCGTTCACTCGTTCGGTGATGAGCTGACGTTGGTAGTCAGCCAGGGTAGCGAGCATGTTCAGAATGGGGTGGACACTATTGGTGGCCGGGTCAATCACATTAGATAGGGAGCGCAGGGCTACTCCCCTGCCCTGAAGTAGGTTCGCGTTGTGCACACTGGGCGGCCGTGCTGACTCGCGTGTACCCGAGGAGCCGCATTCCGTCATTCCGCCTCATTAACTCTCCGGCCCTAAGGCAAGCGAGACACTTTATGGCGACATGACTTATCGAGACAAACGGTGGGGGTCAAAGTCTTTGTATTCAGGGGCTTGCGATCCGGCTGTCAGCCTTCCTGATGTCGACGTTAGATGCCTTATAAGGCTTTACCTTTCCAAGACATGCGAATGTCACTGCACTGCGCGCAAAGCAATGGCCGCCGTCATGAAATAGTGTGTAGCCAGTCTCGTGGAGCTGCTGGCGAATGCCTCGGTATGAGAGCGACCGCGACAACATTCTTGGAGGAAGAACCATTAGTCAGCCACCCAACCACGTAACCGCGCCACCTGGCTGGTACACGGACCCAGCAGGAACTATGAGGCTTCAATGGTGGGACGGTGCCGCATGGACAGGACAATTCGCCGACTTGCCCGCAGAAGGATCGAAAGGTAGGCCCCTCCTGCCGCCAAGAACGCCCACATCTACACCATTTCTGTGGACGCTGCTGTGGCTATCTGCCCTGTTTCTCATTTTGGACATCGTGGTGAAGACTCTCCATGGCTACGCCATCGGACTCGACGGGGCCCAGCTCGCTGATCCCGATCTCGAACTTAGCCTTGGTGATCTCATCGTCGGCGGTGTCGCATTGCCCACGTGCGCGGCCAGTGTCGTGATGGCCTACTTGGACTGGCGCAGACTCAAACGCCTTGGCGTCGTGCGCCCCTTCCACTGGGCCTGGGGGTTTCTCCCAAACATCTACGTCGTCGGGCGGACCGTGGTCGTCCGAAAAGCAGTACCTGGCAGTTCCATCGCACTGATCATGATCGCCATTGGCCTGAGCATAGTAAGCGTGGCCACCAACTACGGGTTATAGGACAAAACGTGTGTATGGGAGGGGCTTGCTTCCCAGTGATCGCACGGGAAATCCGGGGTAGCTAAGCTTTTGAAGCTTAGGGTAGCTGGGGTGCTTGCATATCTCTGGAGTGTTTGATTTGTGGCCGCGGGCTGGTTCGGAACGGGAAAACAGCTGCCGGTAAGCAGCGGTACCGGTGTTTGAAGTGCGGGGCGAGCCGCTCGGGTGAACGTCCCGATGTGAGCCGGAGAGCTGAATTGGACGCGTTCCTTGGCTGGCTGCTGGGCACGTCGAACCAATCAGCCGCGACCTCGTTTGGCACGGCCCGTTCCTTCCGGCGCCGCACCGAATGGTGCTGGAACATTGTCCCGGAGATTCCGGTCACCGGTGAGGTTTATGACCAGATCCAGGTCGACGGGATCTACGTGGGCTCGTGGTGCTGTTTGATCGCTGTTGCCGGGGATCACGTGCTCGGATGGCAGTGGTGCGATACCGAGAAGAAGGCCGCGTGGGCTGCCCTGCTCGCCCGGTTCCCTGCCCCCACCGTTGTGATCACTGATGGTGGCTCCGGGATCGCGGCAGCGCTGTCCGAATGCTGGAGTGAGACCGGCGGTCCAGCGGTGCCTTGTCCATGTCCAGCGCAACGTCCGCACGTACCTGACCGGCCGACCCAGGACTGAGGCGGGCAAGGCGTTGCTGCGGCTGGGACGGGCCCTGACGAGGATCACCACCGCCGCTGAAGCGGCCGCGTGGTTGGGCGGGCTCAATGACTGGCACCAGATCTACGGGCACTTGGTCAAAGCCCGCACCTATCGCACTGGCAGCGCCGTCGTCCCGGGGTGGGTCAGGGCCAATCAGACCTGGTGGTACACCCACGACAGGCTCCGCAAGGCCTACCGGCTTCTGGAACGACTCAGCCAGGCCGGGACGCTGTTCACCTATCTGCGCGCGGAGTTCGCCGGCCTGCAGATCGCCTCGACTACTAATCGCATCGAAGGCGGCACCAACGCCCAACTCCGGTTGCTGCTGCGGGCCCACCGGGGCATGAGTGAAGAGCACCGAAAACGCGCGATCGAGTGGTACCTCTACCTGCACAGCGAACAGCCCCTGCCACCAGCCAAACTCATCAAAGCCGAGCATTACCGTCCCGCCAAGACCGAAGCCATCACCACGACCGAGCAGAAGCCCGGGCCCGAGCTCTACAGCACCGGACTCAGCGCCGACGAAGGACTCTGGCATCGCAAAGGATGGGCAGGCCGCACATGACACACCCGAGATTTACACACGTTTTGTCCTATAACCCCCAACTACAGCTGAGCCCTGGGACCCGCCGTGCCAGCCGTGTTAAAGAAGAAAAGCACCAGTTCCGAAGAACTGATGCTTCCCAGTGGTGGCTCCGACCGGCGTCGATCCGGTGACCTTTCGATTTTCAGTCGAACGCTCTACCAACTGAGCTACAGAGCCTAGGTGACATGTCACCTTGAGAACCGAATTTCTTCGGCGCTCAGAGCGACCCTGACGGGACTTGAACCCGCGACCTCCGCCGTGACAGGGCGGCGCGCTAACCAACTGCGCTACAGGGCCTTGCGTTTGCAGTATCTCTACCGCATTTTTTTCAAGGCTTCTAGCTTACCAGACTTTTTTCATCCGGTTTACCACTTCCTTGCGTACCCCCAACGGGATTCGAACCCGTGCCGCCGCCGTGAAAGGGCGGTGTCCTAGGCCGCTAGACGATGGGGGCCTGAACTCAATTCGGATTTCGCAAAGAAAAGCGACGCTTTACGCGTTCTTTCCGTGTCTCGCTCGTCCGAACTGGACTCTAAAACTTTAGAGCATAGATGGCGATATTCCCAAATCGAGGCCTGCATAGTGTCCCGGACCACAGATCTGGGCCCTCGACGGGCCCCATCGAGGGCGCCAGCCGAACATTGGCAGGATCTTGTCCTGACGCGTCCGAAAACCGCCAGCCGCGCCCGGCCCCCGACGGATAGATTTGGCTCATGACAACCACCACCCCGGCCGAACCCGGCCAGCCTTCCCCGGGCCTGCCCCCGCGCACCACCCCCGCGCAGGGACCAGCCATCAGCAAACTCGGCATCGCTGCCGTCATCATCACTGTCGTCCTATGGGCTTCGGCTTTCGTGGGCATCCGTGCCGTCGGCCCCAGCTTCTCCCCCGGTTCCCTGACGCTCGGACGGTTGGCGGTTGCCGCCGTCGTGCTTGGAATCGTGGTGCTGCCGACGCTGAAGGTCTGGCCGAGCGGCCGCGAGTGGTTGCCGATTGTGGCGTACGGGGTGATGTGGTTCGGCGGCTATAACGTGGCGTTGAACGCCGCGGAGCACATGCTCGATGCCGGCACCAGCGCCATGCTGATCAACGTCTCGCCCATCCTCATCGCTATCCTTGCCGGCGTCTTCCTCAAAGAGGGCTTCCCGCGGTGGCTGCTGATCGGCAGCGGAGTGGCGTTCTGCGGCGTTGCGATGATCGCTTTGGGTTCCGGACAGCGTTCGACGGCGGACGTGGCCGGCGTGCTGTTGTGCTTGCTGGCCGCTGTGCTCGCCTCGGTGAGCACAATCCTGCAGAAACCCGTGCTCCGGAAGTTCACGGCAGGCCAAGCGACATGGTTCGGCATCATGGTAGGCGCGATCTGCTGCTTGCCGTGGACCGGTCAGTTGATCTCCGAGGTCCAAGCGGCGCCGCTCCCCGCCACGCTCGGCCTGGTCTACTTGGGGATCTTCCCGACGGCCATCGCATTCACCACGTGGGCCTACGCGCTATCCCTGATCTCGGCCGGAAAGCTGGCTGCCACGACGTACCTGGTTCCAGGCACCACCATTTTGATTTCCTGGGCGGTGCTCCAGGAAGTACCAACCATCTGGGGGCTGATCGGCGGCGTCATCTGCCTGGTCGGTGTCGGGTTGACCCGACGCCGGACCCGCTAAGTCCGCGACTAGCGGGCCATGCCCACCAGCAGTTCACGGTGCGTGGGAGGGTTGGCGCCGGAGCGGCCAACAGCAATTGAGGCGGCCATGGATGCGATGGTGCCGATCCGTTCCAACACAGTGGGCGCCATTCCATCGCTGCCCCGCAAGAGCAGCCCCATGATGAGCGCAGCCGTGAAGGAATCACCGGCGCCGATGGTGTCTGCCACGGTAGCCGGGACGGCCGGGATATTGATGTGGATGTGCTTGGTTGCCATGAGCGCTCCCTTGACCCCTTGAGTCACCACAGCAAGCCCCGTACCAAGGGCCAAGAGGTGGTTCGCCGTATCCTCCAACGACTTGCCGGGGTATAGCCAGCGGGCGTCCGAGCCACTCATTTTTACGACGTCGGTCAGCGGCACCATCTCCTCGAACAGGGACAGAGCCTCGTGGTGACTTCCCAGGAGGTCAGGGCGGATATTGGGGTCGTACGTGACCATGCATCCGCCCTGCGCCTGCTCCAGCAAACTCCTCACAACACTTGCGCCCGGCTCCAGGAACGTCGCGATGGAGCCCGTGTGCAGGATCCTTGGAGCGTACGGCAGGGCAAGTGGAGCCAGCGCCCAGCCAATGTCGAAGGTGTAATCGGCCGAACCGTCGGCCGTTATCCGGGCGGTCGCCGTCGCGGTCTTGCCTGCCGACATGGATCCGGGCAGCAGGACCACACCTGCGCGCCGCAGATGCGCGGCGATGGCATCGCCCCGCTCGTCCCGGCCAATGGCCGTCAGCAGGCCCGTTTTCACGTCCAACAGGCCCAGGCCGTACGCGACGTTGGCCGGCGATCCTCCCGGGTACTCCTTCTGCCCGTCAGCCGACTGGACGATGTCGATCAAAGCCTCACCCACAACGACGACGTCGAGGGGCTCAGGTGCGTGGGAAGCGGTGCCGGTCATGCGGTTCCTGTGTCTGTCGAAAGGAGGATTGAGTTCAGTATCTCCCATCACGCACGGCGCCAATGATGCCCAAGCGGACTAAAGTCGAATCATGCCCGCGAATCTCCCTCCCGGCCTGCCGATAGTTCCCGACGGCGAGCGCCCTTCATCTCCGCTACGGGAACGGAATGCGGTGCACAGTCCTCTTGAGCATGCCCCGGTGGAAGAGGCCCATGTTTCGGGGCCTTACGAGATGTCGCCCGAGGATTTTGAAGAAGCCGTCAGCGACGCCTTGCAGTTGATCCCGCCAAAGGCGGCCAGCGCAATGGATAACGTGGCGATCTTCATCGAGGACGACTACACGCCACAGCCAGGCGAAGATCCGGACACCGTGCTGTTGGGACTCTATGAGGGAGTTCCGCTGACCGAACGCGATTCCTGGTGGGAGGCAGGCTCCCTGCCTGACCGGATCACGATCTTCCGCCAGCCCATCCTCAACATCTGCAGCACCCGCGAAGAAGTCATTGATGAGGTGGCCATCACGGTGGTCCACGAGATTGCTCATCACTTCGGAATAGACGACGACCGCTTGCATGAGCTCGGCTGGGGCTAGCCTTATAAGCATGGGGCACGACCACAACCACTCCCACGGAGTCACAGCAACCGGCAAGCACCGGAAGCGGCTTATTGCCGTCCTCGCCATCACCTTAGGTGTGGTGGGCATCCAGGTGATTGGCGCCGTCGTGTCCGGGTCCTTGGCCCTGATGGCCGATGCCGGACACATGCTCTCTGACGCGGCAGGTGTGTTCATTGCCCTGATGGCGGCGTGGATTGCCACCCGGCCCGCGAGCGACCAGCGAACCTATGGCTACCAAAGGGCCGAGGTTCTGGCTGCCTTGGCCAACGCCCTGATCCTGATCGTCATCGCCGTGGTGATCATGATCGAAGCCATTCGCCGCTTTGGCGAGCCGACCGAAATCCAAACGGACGTCATGCTGTGGGCCGCCATTCTGGGTGCTGTGGCCAACCTCGTTTCCTTGCTGATCCTCCAAGGAGCGCAGAAGGAAAGCCTCAATGTCCGCGGCGCCTACCTTGAAGTCCTCGGTGACCTCCTTGGCTCCATTGCCGTCATTGTGGCGGCCGTCGTGATCATGACCACGGGATTCAGCGCGGCCGACCCACTGGCGTCCGTGCTGATTGCACTCATGATCATTCCGAGGGCCTGGCATCTGCTGCGGGATGTTGTGGATGTGCTTTTGGAAGCCACCCCCAAGGGCGTCGATGTGAACATGATCCGGGAGCACATCGTTGCCGTGGACGGTGTGGTTGATGCCCATGACATCCACATCTGGACCATTACATCCGGCGTTCCTGTGTTCTCAGCGCACGTGGTGGTGGAGGACGCGGTCCTCAACGCCAGCGGGGCGGACAGCATCCTGGATCAGCTGGGCTCCTGCCTTGGCCTGCACTTCGACACCGAGCACTGCACTTTCCAGTTGGAACCGGTGAGCCACTCCGAGCACGAGTCACACCAGCACGCCTGAAACTTTTTCACTGCCCGGGGTTTTCGGTGGTGATGGTCCCGGCAGCGCCGTCCACAGTGATGTGCTGGCCTGTGCTGATGCGCGATGTGGCGTCCGGGACGCCCACCACAGCAGGGATACCGTACTCACGGGCCACCACAGCTCCATGCGAGTTGGCTCCTCCCATCTCCATGACCAGCCCTCCTGCGGTGAGGAACAGGGGCGTCCAACCAGGGTCCGTTGACGGTGCCACGAGGATTTCTCCCGGTTCCAAGTGGGCGCCAACCGGATCCATGATGACGCGAGCGGGAGCAGATACAAGACCTGCCGACGCCGGACTGCCGGACAAAGTGCCGGGGCGCTGCTTACCTTCGTTCCGGCCGGGCGTAGCCTCAGGTTCAGTCCCGTCCGACAACAAGACCCTGGGAATGTGTCTGCGGCGGAGTTCCTGGTGGTACTGCGCGCGGCGTTCGGCGATCACTTCGCGGAAGTCGTCTCCTGCCAGGGCGATCTCGACGTCGTCGAGGTCCAGGAAGAAAACGTCTTCAGCCCGTTCGATGCGCTGTGCTGCCGCAAGCTCATTCCCGATCAGGAGCAACTGCTTCCTCGCAGCTGAAAGCCCCAGAACCAGGTTGTACTTGGGCAACTCCCGCAATCCGGCGAAGCGCCGTGTCCGGTCCAAAGCAAGTCTCACGATCACCGCGTGCAACGGACTCTTCAACCGGGCGCGGGCCACGAAACGCGCTACCTGTTCATCGGCGTCGAGGGCTGCTTGCTTGAACTGTTGGTCAGGCGCTTCGGCCTCGCCCGAGAGCCTCAGATAGTTGGCTATGACACCGAGGATGTGCGTTGGGTCATCGGACCAGCGGGGCATGCCAAGGTCGATCTCTGCAACCGCCCTGTGTCCGTATTTCAGCAGGAACCTCTCCAAGCCGGCCTGTGCAGCTGCAGGGAGCTGCGCTGCCCGATACTTTTTCACCAGCTCTGCCGGCGTTCGGCCAACCATGGAAGCAACGGCGTCCGGATCGTCACGAATCTCAGAGGCGAGCTGCCACAAAGCCAGGTCCATCTCAGTGGTGACGTTGTTAGGTAGGCCCCGGATTACTGTTTGCAGCTCGCTGTACGGCGCTTGGTCACCAAGAATCCGTCTCACCAGCGCCAGCATCGCGAAGCCGAGAGCAGGAAGGGGCAGCACCTGGGGAACCGTAGCGAAGACTTCCTCTCCCAGGATTCTCTGGACGTGGCCGAGCCGCTGGTGGGGTGTGGCTTCCGTGGGGACGGAGAAGGTGGTGGGTAACTCCGTGTTGAGCCGCTCCACACGCTGCATTGCTTTGCTTGGGCGGAACAGACCACGGAACAGTGACTCGGGGACACGGTACTTAGCCGCTACCGGAGCCACATGGCGGATCAGTTTCCTGGGTGTCTTGATGGTCACTGCGAAGCGCGAGTCGTCGAAGAGCCCACGCATAATGGCTGCGGAGCGTGCTTCCATAACGTCAAAAACCCGTGGCACGATTGTCCGGCCCACCCGGCTTCGCAGCACCGCGCTGAAGTCGAAGAAGATTCGTTGTCCGGCCTCGTAGTAGGGAGGCGGACCTGACCGGGGATTGGGAACGTCGAAAGCCGCTGTCTTGGCGACGCTTGAGCCTATGAGCCGGATTCCGGCCAACCCCATGGGCGTCAGAGGCCTGGTGAGGCCCTGAGCGAGGCTGAAGTTCAGAAACGCGTGCTCCCCGGGAGCCGGGGGCGTGCGCGTGGTTTGCGGGTACAGCGTGGTGATGGGCCTAGCTTGCGTAAGCCACAACTTTCCGTCGTCGTCGATTGCCCATTCGGTGTCTTGCGGAGCGCGGTAATGCTCCTGGACCTCAAGGCCTAGCTTGGCAAGCTCGAGGACCTGACGGTCACTGAGGCAGGGCTGCGGTTCCTCAATTCCTGATTGACTGGGGAGTTCCAAGCGCTCCGTGCCGCCGCCAGGCTTGGCACGGATCTCCACTTGCCTATCCCCCACGGCCCTTTCCACAATGGCACTACGATGGGCGTCCACAACGTAATGATCCGGATTCACAGCGCCCGAAACCACGGCCTCCCCTAAGCCAGGGCTCGCATCAATGACGGTCTCATAGCGATTCCCCGTCACCGGGTTGGCGGTAAACATGACGCCCGCGGTAACGGCATTCACCATCTCCTGCACAACCACTGCGAGGGACACAGTTCCGTGGTCGATCCCATTGGTGGTCCGGTAGGTCACTGCACGATCTGTCCAGAGCGATGCCCAGCAGCGGCTCACGGCATCAAGGACCGATTCAACGCCAACGATGTTCAGGAAGGTGTCCTGCTGTCCGGCGAAGCTAGCGAACGGCAAGTCCTCTGCAGTGGCCGACGACCTCACCGCGACAGGGACGTTGTCCCCCAAATCTTCATAGGCAGACCGAACCGCTTCGGCGATCCCATCGGGCACCCCGGCGTCGAGCACCAAGGACCGGGCGCGGGCGGCTAGCTCATTGAGCTGGTCCATGCCGGAGGCGCCGGTGTCGGAGGCGTCCATCCCGGGGGCGTCCATCCCGGAGGCGCTGGCCTCCTCCAAAGCCGCAAGGACAGACTCCAGGCCCACACCCGAGAGAGCCTGCCGGTAGGCGGCAGTTGTGAGGCAGAATCCGCGCGGAACCGGCAGGCCGACGCTGGCCAACTCGCCCAGATTGGCGGCCTTGCCACCAACGCGGGGAAGCATGGTTCCCCGGATTTTGGCGATGTCCAAGACCAATACCGGATCCTGCGACGGCTCCCCGGGCCGCTTCTTGTCCATGGACGTAACAGGCTCAGGGCTTAGGCAGCGCCGAGCATGGGCCCAAACTTGTGGCGGTCAGCGAGCCTGGGATCCTCACGGTCCGGAACAACCATTACCGGCCCCTTGGAGTGGTGCAGGACCCCATCCGATGTAGAACCCAACAGCATCCCCGCGAAACCGCCACGGCCCCGTGTACCCAGAACCACCAGCTCGACGCTGCGGCTGGTTTCCACCAGAACATCAACGGGGGAACCATCCCGGAGTTCCGTTTCCATGGGCAATGAAGGGAAGTGGCTTCTGAGCCAATCGGCCCCGGCGTCCAACTGGACTTTGATATCTGCAAACAAGGCATCCCGGTCCAAGGGTGCCGGAACCCATGCCAAGGAACCGCTGTACTGCGGCACAGCACAAATCACCCGGAGCTTGGCACCCATGCGCTGTGCCTGCTCGGCAGCTTCGAGCACGGCCACACGGGCCTGCTCGGAACCGTCCACGCCTACGGCAACTACGTTTTCCACAGTACGTGGGCCTGCCTTGGCATGTTCAGCCTTGATGTGTTTGTCCTCAGTGCTTTCACCAAGGCGGTCGGCACAGTAGAGCGGGACTGTCACCGTGGGGCATTTGGCGTGGGCGGGCAAGGCACTGCTGACCGAGCCAAGTAAACGCCCAACGAAGCCACCGCGGCCCCGGCTGCCGAAAACAAGGAGGGCGGCCTCGCTGGAAAGATCCAACAGGACACCAGCGGCGTCGCCGTTCTCGACAGAAGCGTCGACGTCGATGGCATATCCGGACACCTTATCCAGGGCCTGCCGGACAATCGCATCCGCACCCTCGCGAATCACGGAATCGTCGACCGTTGCGTAGCCGCCATCCAGCCCGGAGGCGGCGAAAATGGGCACGGAATATGCCGTGACGATATGCAAGGGAAGTTGCCGACGTTCGGCCTCCCGCGCGGCCCAAACCAAAGCACATTGACCATGCTCTGAACCGTCCACTCCCACCACGATGCCACCGGGTTCCACGGCTTGCTCCTGGCCGTCCTGTGGCTCTTCACTGTGTCTGCCGTGCTGGTCCATGGGGGCCTGCCTCTCCACCTACTGCTTGATGTTCCGGCTATTCTGCCAGAGGTTCTCCGCGTCGGATTCCCTCACTGTTTCATTGTCAATGGCCGGAGCAGGAGAAACCGGGAAATTTCTCCTCCCAAGGCCAACTATTCTCGTTCAGCAGTACCGAATCAAGACGACATCGGGCTATGTGCATAACGGTCCGGGCTCGGTTCCCGGGCTCCCACATTGCGCTTCGGACGAACACACAAAACGCACGGTCGCGGAGGCTATCCATGGCCGAAAAAGTTCGGTAGTGTTCGAGTCACCGAATGGCCGGCAAACGTGTTTCACACCACATACTCCGGCCATTTATTTGCGGCCGCTTGGGGAACTCGGACGCGATCCCACGCGATGCCGTAAGGCACACACGTCAAGGAGGAACCAAGCAGTGTCACTCACGCCTGATTCCGGCACGGAGCGCACCACCACCGTGGTCATCGGAGCCGGCCTGTCCGGCTTGGCAGTTGCCAGCGAGCTCAGCCGCTATGGCGTGGGCTCAATCGTCGTAGACGGGTTTGGTGCACTGTCCACCGCAGGGCCTTCTGTCCACACAGGCATGCTTCAACGCACCGAGGTGGCCGATCCTGCAGCCATGCAGGAGCGCAACGAAATCCTCCGACACCTGCGGAACTACGCCGCCAACCACCAACTGGACGTTCGCAACACCACCCGCGCCGTCCGCCTTGATTTCCTGGGGTCAGACCCCTCCCGGCAGATCGGGTACGGATTGGCGGCCAGCATGACCACGGCCGGTCTCAGAACAGGCCTCCACGTATCCGGCCCCCTCGAATCCACTCCACGCCAGTGGGCAGTCCACACAGCCAACGGCGTCCTCTTGGCAGACCACGTAGTAGTCACACGCTGCGCCCAAAGCCAGTTGCGGCGCATGCTCGCCGAACTTGGGATAGCCGTTGGCCAGAACTTCGCGGCCGCCATGCGGGCGGTAGGGATGCACCTGGTGGGCGTTGGGGACCTCATCACCCCGTCTCCCAAGGAAGTGCTGCGGCAAGCCAAGGCAGTGGGCCAAGCCATCTCCTCAAAGGTTGCCCTGCCCGCAGGTCCGGGCATCGCCCTCGCCTAGGGGCACCTCATCTAGGGGCTCTACGCCTATGGGCCCACACGGGCCCCGCCGCCCACGCGGCTATCGACCCGCCGTCGAACGTTCCGCGCTGAACAATCTCTCCCCGCTGAACATTAACAAACAGAACTTAACGCCAAAGGCCGGTGCCTCCAAAGACAATAGTCTTTGAAGGCACCGGCCTTTGAACTGAAGCGTGAGGCTTTATGCGCCAGCGCGTACGTAGGTCAGGGGACCCGTTGCGGTCAACCAGCTGATCGGGTGGATACCCGTCTGGTTGCCGTTGATGCCACCGCTGATTGCCTGGCCGTTGCCGATGTAGATAGCAACGTGGCCGGACTGGACGATCATGTCACCGGGCTGGGGATCGCTAACGACCTTGCCGTAGTTCATGAACTGCATGGGACCGAGGTCGCCTACCGGGATGCCAGCGGAGCCGAGAGCCTTCTCGACCATGGCGGTGCAGTCCTGGAAGACGCCGATCTGTGCGTAAGCCGAGGCAACCATGGCTGCGTTGACGCCGCCAACGGCGGGAGCAGCAGCTACAGGAGCAGGGGCAGCCGGTGCGGCAGCCACAGGAGCAGCAACCGCAGCCTGGGCGGCGACGGGAGCTGTTGCAGCAGCAGTGGTGACGGCTGCCTTCTGGACCACAGGGGCCTCAACAACGGGAGCCGGCTTTTCGATGACCGGAGCTGCTACGGAAGCAACGGCCGGACGCTCGAAGTTGACGGTAGCCGTCGCCAGGGCGGTTACAACCTTGGTGGGTGCCTCGGAAACGGTCTCAGCGACCGTTGCGGGGCTGGAGTCGCGCTGAACCGGTGCCTCAGCTGCGTGAGCAGCAATGGAGCCGGTCAAAACGAGGCCCGAGGCTGCTGCGATAACAGCTGCCTGGCGGCCAGCGCCGGAAGCGTTGCTGGCTACTGCCTTCGAGATGGAGATGAACGGATTAGGACGTACGCTGTCCGCCTTACGACGGCCGCGAAGAATGCGTGAAGACATGAAAGAGCCTCTCCCGATGCCTGCGAGGTTAGCTGTCGGATTCGGATGGGAGTCACCCGGCCACTATCCCCCGCTGTTCAGCGGAAGCTTCGTGACTTCACCCCAAGGCACGCTCGAAAGCGGCCTAAATTGGGTTCCCCGTCTCTGCCGTAGGTTTGTCTGCGAACGGATTCCGGACTGCGGCAGAGCTAGGCAATCAGGCCGGAAGTGCCCGCTACGTGGAACAGGCACAGGTACTACCGTACGCGATGATTCCTCCGAAGTCACATTTAAGTAACGGGAAGTGGGCTTCTGGCGTGTCGCAGTGTCCGTTTCGAGATATTCGCAGGTACGTAGAAAACCGCGTTATTCCGCGGAAGTATCGCCATCAGGGCTGTTGGAAGCTGCAAGTTTCTTCCGTGCGGTAACAGCAAGGTAAATAACGAGACCCACAGCAACAACAGCCAGCCCGACAATGCTCCAAGGGAAAGGTTGGGAGGCGTCAGCGGCAGGCTCGCTGCTGCCCGTTCCCGGCGCTGCGGTACCCGCCGTCGGTACTGCGGCTGACGGCGCCGACACCGACGGCGAAGCACCAACCGGGCCAGTCGCCGTCGTCGTGCTTCCCGCGGCGGCCGTGAACGTGAAGGTGCCCTCAATGGGGTGGGAATCCGAGCTGACTACACGCCATACCACGGTGTATTCACCA
The DNA here is from genome assembly GCF_048595705.1 of Paenarthrobacter sp. TA1.8. NCBI lineage: Bacteria > Bacillati > Actinomycetota > Actinomycetes > Micrococcales > Micrococcaceae > Paenarthrobacter > Paenarthrobacter sp. TA1.8. The sequence goes on along the minus strand of NZ_CP184287.1, from coordinate 401,939 downwards.
GCTGGAGCGCCCTCGCGAAGCTTTTGGACAGCCTGGCTGTCAATGATTTCGACCGGACCGTCCGTCCAGTTCTCACCGCCGGACGTCACGGTGACGCCGGAACCAATCGCGAGCGGGCGGTTGTTGAACGTGATGGAGACCGACGCCGGGACTTCCGCCACGCTGGCACCGTTGGCTGGCGCGGTTGACTCGGCGACGTCGTGCGCGGTCGCCGGAGCCGCGGAAAACAGCAAGGCGGACGCGAAAGCAAGGGCAGCGACGACGGCGGCCAGAAGCGGTCGGATGGTACGCATGGGGCGGTTTCTCCTAGTGTTGGCTTCCTTACAGACTAGGCGAATCGTTCAAAGGGCCCACACCGGACAACATAGGATTTGAGAGCAAACTCCCCTCGATCCCCGGAGACCTTCATGCTCAAACAAGGTTCTGCAATCGACCGCTACTTCAAAATCTCCGAACGTGGATCCACGTATTCGCGGGAAATCCGTGGCGGCTTCGCGACCTTCTTCGCCATGAGCTACATCGTGGTGCTGAACCCGCTGATCCTCTCCGGACCCGACTCGAGTGGCGCGTCGCTGGGCTTCACGGCCGTGGCAGCCACCACGGCGTTCGTTGCCGGCATCCTGACCATCCTCATGGGTGCGTGGGCCAAACATCCGTTTGCCGTGGCCACAGGCTTGGGCGTCAACGCCTTCGTGGCAGTCACGGTGGCTTCCCATCCCGGATTGACCTGGCCTGACATGATGGGGCTCGTGGTGCTGTCCGGCATCACCATGCTCATCCTGGTGCTGACCGGTTTCCGGACAGCCGTGTTCAAGGCGGTTCCGGAGGCCCTGAAGACGGCAATTGTTGTGGGCATCGGCCTCTTCATCGCACTCATTGGCCTGGTCAACGCCGGTTTCGTCCGCCGCATCCCTGATGCCGCCGGCACCACCGTTCCGTTGGGCCTGGGCGTGGACGGAAAGCTCATGGGCTGGCCGACACTCGTTTTCGCGGTGGGCTTGATCCTGACCATCGCCCTGGTGGTCCGAAAGGTCCGGGGCGCCATCCTGATCGGCATCGTGGTCTCCACTGCGCTGGCCGCCATCCTCGAATTTACGCTCCACATCGGCCCAAGCTTCGACGGAACCAACGTCAACCCCCGCGGCTGGTCATTGGTGGCCCCCACTCTCACCGAATGGGGCGCCCCGGATCTGTCCCTCATCGGCAAGGCCAACCCTTTCGGTGCTTTTGAACACCTCGGCTTCATCGCGGCGGCTTTGCTGGCATTCGTGATCCTCCTGAGCATCTTCTTCGACGCCATGGGCACCATGGTCGGGCTGGCCAACGAGGCCGGAACCGTGGACAAAGACGGCAACATCCCCAATGTTGACCGCGTCCTTCAGGTTGATGCCCTCGGTGCAATCGTGGGCGGCGGAGCTTCCGTTTCCTCCAACCAGATTTTCGTCGAGTCCGGCGCCGGCATTGGAGAAGGTGCCCGAACCGGTCTCGCCTCGATCGTCACCGGTGTCCTCTTCCTGGTGGCCATGTTCTTCACGCCGCTCATCAACCTGGTGCCGTTCGAGGCCGTGGCTCCTGCCCTGGTGGTTGTGGGCTTCATGATGGTCTCCCAGGTGGGCAAGATCGATTGGCAGGACTGGGGCGTCGGAATCCCCGCGTTCCTGACCATCGCCCTCATGCCGTTCACCTATTCAATTGCCAACGGCCTCGGCGCCGGCTTCATCTCCTACGTCCTGATCCGCACGTTCCAGGGCCGCGCCCGCGAAGTCCACCCCTTGATGTGGGCTGTGGCAGCCGCGTTCCTGCTGTTCTTCGGCATCGGAACTGTGGAGGAGTTGTTGGGCGTCAAGTAGGTCCTCGCCGAGATGGCATTTGATGACGGTGTTTGGCGCGAACATTGGCATTAAATGCCATCTCGCGGCGTCTACGGGGAGCCTGAGTCCGGGGTTTCAGACACTCCCGCGACGGAATGGCTGGTTTTGGGTTCCCATGTCCGGTGTGCTTGAAGCATGGAAACCAGCCTCTTCACCGTAGATGTCGCGCCTGCCCCCTGGACGGGTCGTTTTGATGGCGATGGCGATGAACACCGGCGGTGGTGGCAAGCAGTAGCACCCCACGAGACCTCTGCCTCCGAAGCAGCTCCGCGCCCCGCCGTCGTGCTTGGTTTCTGCAGCGACGCCGGCGTCCTCCGAAACCAGGGGCGCGTTGGCGCTGCTGCTGCTCCCGCCGCCATCCGCTCTGCGTTGGGGCCGCTGGCGTTCCACCTTGATCGTGACGTTTTCGACGCCGGTGACGTGGTTGTGGAGGACGACTCACTGGAGGCGGGCCAAGAGCGCGCCGGACGCGCCATCTCGGGACTGCTCGACGCCGGCAATCTCACCGTGGTGCTGGGCGGGGGCCACGAGACCGCCTTCGCCAGCTACTTGGGCGTGGCTGGTTCCGCAGCAGTTCGCGGCAAGCGACTGGGTGTCCTGAACCTGGACGCCCACTTTGACCTGCGGGATGAACCGATGCCGAGCTCAGGGACGCCCTTCCTGCAGATGGCCCACGCGGAAGCCGCCGCGGGGCGTGAACTTCACTACGCCGTCGTCGGCATCTCGGAGCCCAACAACACGCGGACGCTCTTCAACACGGCCCGGCGCTTGGGCGTGAAGTACCTGCTTGATGAGCAGTGCACTCCGGAAGCAGTAGAGGTCTTTGTTGCCGACCTCCTGGCCGGGGTGGACGTGTTGTACCTGACCATCGATCTGGACGTGATGCCGGCGTCGGTGGCACCCGGGGTGAGCGCGCCCGCCGCATACGGTGTGCCGCTGCCGGTGATCAGTGCGATTTGCAGGCAAGTTGCTGCCAGCGGAAAGCTGCTGCACCTGGACGTGGCAGAGCTGAATCCGGAGTTTGACATTGATTCCCGGACCGCGAAGGTTGCCGCGCGGCTGATCAACACGCTCCTGGCGTAGACGCGTTTGGCGTAGACGGGTTTGGGCGGACATTTGGAAGGCCCTGTTCATGGACACGTTCCTCCACATAGCCTGTGTGGAGGAAAGGACAGCGATGCGCACACCTCTTGTGCAGGAGAAGTGGGCTTGGGTTGCAGGGCTGGCCGCGGTGGCCCTTGGATTGGCCGCGCACATGCTGGCTGGCGGCAGCATTCCCGCCGTTCCAGTCCTTCTGGGCTTCGCCGCACTGTCCTGCCTGGCGGCCCAACTCGTTGCCCGCTGGGTGCACGGACCCCTGCTGTTGCTGCTGATGTCCGGCCTTGCCCAGCAGTTGCTGCACCTGGGTTTTGACGCCTTTGGCGGGTACTTTCCCGGTAACGGGTTCCTGGACCACTTGCACGGCGGCCCGGTCTTGGGGGACGCGCCGGCAGGGGCAGCAGCCAGTGGTGGCTCCGTTCACCTCCTGCTCTACACGCACACGGCCGCGGCCATCCTCACACTCTTGGTCGCAGCCGGAACCACGAAGCTGGCAGGGATGCGTGCCAAGCGTCGCGTTGGCACGGATCCCGCGCTTATCCGCGAATCCCACCCTTGAACGTATCGCTCAACGAACAAGCCGCTGATCCGCTGGCGCAGGGGCACAGGGGCACAGGGGCACAGGGGCACAGATCAGCCGTCATTGGAGGCAACGCGGCGCAACCTTCCCGTAGCCCGGCGACACCACCCAGTAGCTCAGAGACACCCTGCGTAGCCCTGCGAAAGCCTGGGAAATGAACTTTGATCCCGCCGCATCCCGGCGCCTAGTGTCGTTTGCACGTGGTGTACCCGAGAGGCCAGGGAGCTGCCTGCAAAGCAGCGCACGCGGGTTCGAATCCCGCCACCACGTCTTGGGGGCGCAAACCTCCCGCGAGGTGGCACTTAATGCCAATGTTTCCCTCAAACATTGGCATTAAGTGCCACCTCGCGGGAGCATGAAGTGAGGCGCAGGGACTTCGCCGGGCCGCAACACACGGCCTCTCCTTTGCGCATCGGAGGCGCACGGAAATGTCACCCAGGGTGGAGCCGGCGGACGGATTCCTGACCGACTACTACGAGCACGTTTCAGAGGACGACGTCCGCTATTACACCCCCGAAACGCTGCTGGAACGTGCCCGCTACCACCGAACTTTGGCCGAACGGCGCGAACCGGGGCAAGCCGTGATCGGGGTCTTGAACGAGTCCGATGCCAGCGTTGTTGCGATCGTCGCCGATGACATGCCCTATCTTCTCCCCTCCGTCACCGCGGAGATCGCCAGGGACACCGCTTCCATCCGGCTCCTGGTCCATCCAACCTTCAGCGTCGAGCGCGACCCCGTCTCGCACCGCCTGACCGAAATCCACAGGGCACCGCACCGCACGGCGCTGCCCACCGGCGTCGAACCTTCCAATACCGGCGCCCCGGCCGGGCCAGCCACCCAACAGCATCACGACGGCGGACTGCTCACCGAGGCGTGGATGGCGATCGAGATCCCACGGCTCCCGGATGAGGCGGCGGCGGAGCTCCTTGTCGGGCGGCTACGGGGAGTCCTGCGAGATGTTCGGTCCGCGGCAGAGGACACCGAAGCAATCCACCAGGAACTTGCAAGCCTCGTCAGAGCATTGGGCGAACTTGCACCATCAGACCCGGAAGCCAAGGAAGCCCAGGAGCTGCTGGCGTGGCTGGGTGAGGGGAACTTTGTCTTCCTCGGGTACCGCGGGCAGCATGGGCTTGGCTTGCTGCGGGAACCAGGAGAGGACTCCTACAGAGGCTTTCCAGAGGCGGAATCCCGCCTCCTCACGCTCACCAAGTCCACGCAGCGCTCGACGGTCTTGCGCCAGGCGTACCTCGACGAAATAAGCATCGCCACGAACGGGACAGAAACGAACGGGACAGAAACGGGCGGCGAGCATACCTTTGTGGGTCTCTTCTCCCCCAGCTCCACGTCCCACTCAGCCCTGGCGATTCCTGTCATCCGCGACACCGTGAACAACGTTTTGCAGGCCTTTGGCTACCCGCCAAGCTCGCATCACGGCAAGGAGCTCCTGGCTGTCATGGAGTCGTATCCGCGGGACGAACTTTTCCATATTGACGCAGAGCAGTTGGCTGCCCATGCCCGCGAGATCCTGCGCTTGCAGGAACGCCACAGCACACGGCTGTTCCTGCGCCCGGACTCCTATGGACGGTTCATGACAGCGCTCGTGTTCCTCCCGCGCCGCCGGTACAGCACCGCCGTCAGGCTCAACATTGAACGTGAACTGCGCGAGGCCTTCGGTTCGGACTCCATCGAGTTTGAGCTCCGCTTGGGCGAATCCGCCATGGCCAGGGTGTTCTTCCGCGTGCTGCTACCGCAGGCGGCGTCGCATCAGGGGACGCCCGGCGTCGTCAATGCTTTGGTCCTGGAGCCGCGGATCATCGCCGCCACCAGAACCTGGGCGCAGGGCCTCGCCGAGGCGCTGCAGGCGCGATATCCGTCCGATGAAGCGGCCCTGCTCTCCCGACAGTGGGCTGCCGCGTTCCCTGCCAGCTACAAGGCCGATTACGAGGTGGAAGACGCTGTTGAGGACATCTCGAAGTTCGAGAGCTTCCCGACCGAACCAAGCGAAGAAAGCGACCCGCTGCTGACGGTCTACAAGCGTCCCGGCACTGCCGTCCTCACGGAGGATGCCCGCATCCGTCTGTACCTGACCCGGCCACAGAGTCTCACCCAGATCCTGCCGTTCTTCCATAATCTTGGCTTGAAGGTCCTGGACCAACGGCCCTTCGACGTGCAGCGTGAGGACGGCCGGCAGTTCTTCCTCTACGACCTGGGGCTCAAGTACCCGCGCGGAGTGGACCCGTTGGCCACCGGGGATCTGTTGGCCAGTTCGTTCTGCGCCGCTATGCGGGGGGACGCCGAGTCGGACGCCTTTGATGCCCTGGTCATCAAGGAAGGCATCGACTGGCGGAGGGTGGCTATCCTGCGTGCGTATGCAAAGTACCTGCGGCAGCTGGGGAGCACTAACTCTTACGGCTTCATCGCAGACACCCTCCGGGCAAACACGAAGGCAACACATGCGCTGCTGGAGCTCTTCGAGGCGAAGTTCAACCCGGACAACTACGCGCCGGACCTGTTTGATCCCGAACTCATCAGCCACCCGCACCAGACTGACGGCGACGTTTTCGAGGAAGGCAGCAGCGAACTGAGCCATCGGACGCAGGCCATCCACGCAGCCCGAACCAAACTGGCAGAAGCGATTGACGCTATCCCTGTCCTGGACGCCGACCGCCTCCTCCGGACACTTTCCAGCCTGGTGGAAGCCACACTGCGCACCAATTTCTACCTGGACAAACCGTACGTCAGCTTCAAACTCAATCCGTCCAGCATTGCGGCTGCCCCGGCACCCCGGCCAAGGTTCGAAATCTGGGTCTACTCACCACGGGTTGAAGGGGTCCACTTGCGCTTCGGACCGATAGCCCGCGGTGGACTCCGATGGTCGGACAGGCGCGAAGACTTCCGCACGGAAATCCTTGGGCTGGTGAAGGCGCAGACAGTCAAGAACGCCGTGATTGTTCCCACGGGCGCCAAGGGCGGTTTCTTTCCCAAGCGGCTCCCCGATCCGATGGAGGACCGCGCGGCCTGGCTCGCGGAGGGCCAGGAAAGCTACCGGACTTTCATACGAGGGCTGCTGGACGTGACGGACAACCTGGTGTCGGATCCCGACGGCGGCGCCAACGGTCGCGTCGAGACGCCGCCGCGCGTGGTGCGGCACGACGGCGACGACTACTACCTTGTTGTCGCTGCGGATAAGGGAACAGCCGCCTTCTCGGACCTCGCCAATGCCATTGCCGTGGAGTACGGTTTTTGGCTTGGGGACGCCTTCGCTTCCGGTGGATCGGTGGGGTACGACCACAAACAGATGGGCATCACGGCCCGCGGCGCCTGGGTATCCGTGCGGCACCATTTCAGCGAACTGATGATCGATTCCCGGGCCGAGGACTTCACCGTGGTGGGCATCGGGGATATGAGCGGCGATGTCTTCGGCAATGGCATGCTCCTCTCCAACCACATCAAGCTGGTAGCCGCGTTCGATCACCGGCACATCTTCCTGGACCCCAGACCAGATCCCATGGTGTCCTACGCAGAGCGGGAACGCCTCTTCAAACTGCCCCGTTCCAGCTGGGCAGACTACGATCGCACCAAACTGAGCCACGGCGGCGGCGTCTTCGCGCGCACGGACAAGTCCATCCGGATCACTGAAGAGGTCAGACTCGCCCTGGGTTTGGAAGAGGTCCCCGGATTGACGGAGAACGCGGATCCAGAGGGGCAGTTGGCCCTGAGCCCGCCGGAGCTTCTGAGGGCGATCCTCATGGCGCCGATAGACCTCCTGTACAACGGCGGAATCGGCACCTACGTCAAGGCGTCCACGGAGTCCCATGCCGACGTCGGGGATAAAGCGAACGATGCCATCCGCGTCGATGGCAACCAGCTCCGGACCCACATCATCGCCGAAGGCGGCAACCTCGGCGTCACGCAGCGCGGCAGGATCGAGGCTGCGCTGGCTGGCGTCCTGGTGAACACTGATGCGATAGACAACTCTGCGGGCGTGGATTGCTCCGACCACGAGGTGAACATCAAGATCTTCCTGGACCGCATGATCGCCGCAGGCAGGATGTCCGCGGCGGAACGGCCGGCGTTCCTTCATTCCCTGCAGGCCGAAGTCGGCCGGCTGGTGCTCAGGACCAACGATGACCAAAACGTCCTACTCCTCAATGACAAGCAATTAGCCGTCGAATGGAGCCCCAGCTTCGAAAGGACCATGGACTGGCTGGAGTCCGTCACGGACCTGGACCGGGGATTGGAGTTTCTCCCGAACAACGAGGAACTGCAGGCCCGCGTCCTCACGGGCAAGGGATTAACCACTCCCGAACTTGCGGTGCTGGCCGCCTACGCCAAGATCGAGCTCGCCCGCGAACTCACTGAAGGCGGCCTCGCCGACGACCCCTGGTTCTCGCAGACACTCCGCGACTACTTCCCCCAACAGGTTTCGGAACGGTTCGGCGAACATCTCTCCACGCATCCGCTCCGCCGGGAAATCGTAGCCACGGTGTTGGCCAACGACATGATCAATATGGGTGGCATCGCCTTCGCTTTCCGGGCCATGGAAGAGACCACCGTGTCAGCGGCGGCCGTAGCGCGCGCCTTCGTGGTGATGCGGAAAATCTGGGACCTGGATTCCGTCACGCAGGCCATCGCCCAACTGCCGGCCAGCACACCCAGCGAGCATGGCTCCGCCGTCGCGCTGGACATGCGCCGGCTGCTTGACCGCTCCGTGCGGTGGTACGTGACCCACGACTTCCGCGATAAACCCATTGCCGACGCCCTGGAACGACTGGAACATCCGATGTCCTTGATGCGGGGCAGCTTCACCGGGCTCCTCCACGGCATCAACCTTGCGAATTCCCTGAAGCGCCTTGCGCACACGGACGCCGTGGGGCTGCCCCGCCCTTTGGGGATCCGCGCTTCAGAACTCCTGGTCAGCTATGGCCTGCTGGACATCTCGGCTATTGCCGAGGAGCTTCAGGAACCGGCGGAAGCGGTGGCAGAGGTGTACTTCGCAGTATTCGAGCGGATTTCCGCCATCCCTTTGCTGGAACACATCACCATGCTCCCGCGCGATACCCACTGGGAGTCGTTGGCGAGAGCCGCTTTGAGGGACGACATGTATCTGGTGCTGGCCGATATGACCAAAGCCGTGGTCCGGCACACGCCGCGCACCCCGGCTACGGCTGACCCTGTGGAAAGAATCATGGATTGGGAGCACGGAAACATCGAACAACTGGGGCGCATCCAAGAGACCATCCAGGAGGCTATCAAGCCAGGTCCGGTCGATATTGCCGCACTTTCGGTGGCAGTAAAACTACTCCGCGCCATGGTTCGCAGATGAGACCCGGATCACTGAGCTGCCGGTCATCTTACAAATACTTGACGCCCACACTCTATGATTGATGGGTCGCCCTCGCATGCGGCAAGTAATAGGAGGCCCCCAAATGACCCCTGCAATGATTGCAGAACGCGAAATTCGCCTGTCCTTTTCCAAGGCAGACGAGATCCACGACGGACTCGACCGCGCCGTGGATGCCCTGATCGAAAACGCAGCAGCAGACGCTAACTGCGGCATTCTGGTGACCCGGCACGAACCCGGCACCTACACAGTGGCTCTGGACGAATCCGTTCCCTTCGGTCAGACCCGCGAAGTACTCGCTGCCTGATTGCCACCCCTGACGGCACTCACGGCAACGAACAAAAAACCGGGGCCCGTCCCCTTTCCGCATCTACTACCCGCGGAAAGGGAACGAGCCCCGGTTTCTGTTTTAACAACTATCCCCACCCAAGTAGGTCGCATTTAAGCGCGTTTTGAGCGTCCAAAACGCGCTTAACTGCGACTCAGTTGGGTGCCTACCCCCGGCGGAGAGTCACGCCGTCGGACTTCATGAAGAGTTCCTTGCCCTCTTCGGTAACACCCGACCCCGCGTGCTCAAGCCATACAACGTTCCCGCTTCCGGAAACTTCCTCGACCCGGCCGGCGGCGATCACGTGGGCGTATTTGACCACTTCCACCCTCTCGCCAACCTTCAGCGTCTTCCAGTCGGTAACCGTAGCCGTGTGAGCGCTTCGCCTGGACAGGACTGCTCCGCGTGCCTTCATTGAACTTCTACCCCTTTGTGGATGTTCTCTGTTGTGTATTGAGTTGTGTGAAACGGTTGACCGTCAGGCCCACGACATCGTTGGCGTGGACGTGACGTACACCATAAGTTTTACTACATTTGCCACGCCCCGGTGCTTGCGTTGCGAACAAAGACCGGGGCGTGACAAATATGCCCATCAAATGAGCGTTTTATTCGACGTCAGGCCAAAATCCCGACGGCGGATTCGGCGGCCGCGCGGACCGCGCCGGAGCCAACCAAACGGTCAGCTGCTTCCAGTTCCGGCGACAGGAACCGGTCGGTGCCCGGGCCTTGGACCACTTCACGAAGCACCTCAAGAACGGCCGTACCGGCGGGACCCGGGGTGAGTTCGCCGTCGGACATTTGCGTCCGCATGTCAATGGCGCGGGCGCTGGTGACAAGCTCGACGGCGAGCACGCGGCGGAGGTTCTCGACCGCCTTGCGCAGCTTCCGGGCAGCGTGCCAGCCCATGGACACGTGGTCTTCCTGCATTGCGGAGCTCGGGATGGAGTCCACGGATGCCGGAACGGCGAGGCGCTTGTTGTCCGAAACCAGGCCTGCCTGCGTGTACTGGGCGATCATCAGGCCGGAATCGACGCCGGGGTCTCCGGCGAGGAAAGCCGGAAGTCCGTGTGAACGGGCCGGATCAAGCATGCGGTCGGTGCGACGTTCGGCGATGGAGCTGAGGTCCGCGACCGCAATGGCCAGGAAGTCCAGGACGTAGGCCACGGGCGCACCGTGGAAGTTGCCGTTGGACGTGACACGGCCGTCCGGCAGGACAACGGGGTTGTCGATCGCTGCAGCGAGTTCGCGGGAAGCCACCAGCGCGGCGTGGTCCACGGTGTCACGGACAGCCCCGGCAACCTGAGGGGCACAACGCAGGGAGTAGGCGTCCTGGACCTTGGTGTCGTTGATCCGGTGGGACGCGACGATGGGCGAGTTGGACAGCACGCGCAGCATATTGTCAGCGCTGGCAGCCTGGCCCGGGTGGGGACGCAGTGCTGCGTGGAGCTCCGGCAGGAACACCTGGTCCGTGCCGAGCAGCGCCTCGACGCTGAGCGCGGCGGTGACATCCGCCGTCGCAAGCAGCAAACGGATATCGGCGATGGCCATCAGGAGCATGCCCAGCATGCCTTCGGTGCCGTTGACGAGGGCCAGGCCCTCTTTCTCAGCGAGGGTAACCGGCTCGATACCGTGCTGCGCAAGCAGCTCAGCGACAGGCGGCTTGCCAGCGGTTCCGTACAGTTCGCCGTCGGGACCCGTTGCTTCGCCTTCGCCCATGAGGACCAGCGCGCAATGGGACAGCGGCGCGAGGTCGCCGGAGCAACCCAGCGAACCGAACTCGCGGACCAGCGGGGTGATGCCGGCGTTGAGGACGTCCACCATGGTCTGCAGGACCACCGGGCGGACGCCTGTGCGGCCGGAGGCGAGGGTCTTGGCGCGGAGGAACATGATGCCGCGGACCACTTCGCGTTCCACGGCCGGGCCCATGCCGGCGGCGTGGCTGCGGATCAGCGACTTCTGCAGCTGGGTGCGGAGGTCGTTGGGGATGTGGCGGTTGGCCAGGGCACCGAAGCCCGTGGAAATGCCGTACGCCGGGACGTCGCTGGTAGCGAGCTCGTCAATGTGGGCGCGGACCTTGGCCACGTTGTCCAGGGCTTCCTGGGAAATGGTCACCTTGGCGTCGTGGCGGGCGACGGCGACGACGTCTTCCGGGGTGACGCCGCTGGAGCCGAGGCTGACGGTGAGCTGTTCGTGGGTTGTGGTAGTCACTTTGTTGCCTACTTCTCTGGGGCCACGCGAGCAGGGTTCCCTGACCGAGCTTGCGAGGTTAGGGTGCTCGGGGGGATTGGGATGCGGACGCCGCGTTCGTTGGCGACCTCGACGGCGCGGTCGTAGCCGGCGTCGACGTGGCGGATGACGCCCATGCCGGGGTCGTTGGTCAGGAGCCGTTCGAGCTTTTCCGCGGCCAGGTCCGTGCCGTCAGCAACGGAGACCTGTCCGGCGTGCAGGGACCGGCCAATGCCGACACCGCCGCCGTGATGGATGGACACCCAGGTAGCACCCGACGAGGTGTTGATCAGGGCGTTCAGCAACGGCCAGTCAGCAACCGCGTCGGATCCATCGGCCATGGACTCGGTCTCCCGGTACGGGGACGCCACCGAGCCCGAGTCCAGGTGATCACGGCCGATCACGATCGGGGCCTTGACCTTGCCCTCCTTCACGAGCTGGTTGAACAGCAGGCCGGCCTTGGCGCGTTCGCCGTACCCAAGCCAGCAAATACGTGCCGGCAACCCTTCGAATTCCACGCGGTCTGCGGCAGCATCCAGCCACTTGTGCAGGTGCTTGTTCTCCGGGAAGAGTTCCTTGATGGCTTTGTCCGTGACGGCGATGTCTTCCGGGTCCCCGGAGAGCGCGACCCAGCGGAACGGGCCCAGGCCCTCGCAGAACAACGGACGAATATAGGCCGGGACGAAGCCGGGGAACTCAAACGCCCGCGCATACCCGCCCGTGCGGGCCTCGTCACGGATCGAGTTACCGTAATCGAACACCTCGGACCCGGCGTCCTGGAACTCCACCATCGCCTGGACCTGCCGGGCCATGGACGCCTGGGCCTTCTTGGTGAACCCTTCCGGATCCGCCTCGGCCTCAACATGCCACTCCGCCACGGTAATGCCCTCCGGAAGGTAGGACAGAGGATCATGGGCACTGGTCTGGTCCGTGACCACATCAAAGGTCACCTCCCCGGCCTTATGCCGACGCAGGAGTTCCGGGAAGACCTCAGCGGCGTTGCCCACATACCCCACAGACCAGCCGCGGCGCTCGTCCTTCGCGGCTTGGACCTTCTTGATCGCAGCATCCAGATCCGTTTCGACCTCGTCCAGGTACCGCTTACCCACACGACGACGCAGGCGGGTTTCATCCACGTCCACGATCAGGCACGCACCATCGTTCAGGGTCACCGCCAACGGCTGGGCACCGCCCATGCCACCACACCCACCGGTCAACGTCAGCGTCCCGGCCAACGGGCCCTCCGTGGAACCCTCAACTGCCGGGGCCGGGTGACGGCCCTCCGCAGCGAGCTTGTTCCCCACCGCAGCGAAGGTTTCATACGTGCCCTGCAGGATGCCCTGCGTGCCGATGTAAATCCAGGACCCGGCCGTCATCTGCCCATACATCATCAAACCCTCGGCCTCGAGACGGCGGAACTCAGGCCACGTCGCCCAATCCCCCACCAGGTTCGAGTTCGCCAACAACACCCGCGGAGCCCACTCATGAGTACGGAACACACCCACCGGCTTGCCCGACTGCACCAGGAGCGTTTCGTCCTTCTCCATCGTCTCCAACGTCCGGGTAATCGCATCAAACGCAGCCCACGAACGGACCGCACGACCCGTGCCGCCGTAAACCACCAGATCATCCGGACGCTCAGCAACCTCCGGATCCAGGTTATTCATCAACATGCGCAACGGCGCCTCGGTCTGCCACGACTTGGCAGTAAGCTCAGTACCCCGCGCGGCCTTAACCGGACGGGCACCAGTAGTGAAATCGGCGGGTGCCATGGTGACTCCTTCGTCTGTGGGAAGTATGTGGTGGAAAGATCTTCTGCTTCTACTAAAGCCCCTTTATCCTGCGGCCGGAACGGCTTTTTGAGTGGTGCTGTCCGGGATTACAGACCCGCCCAACCCCTCGCATTCGCGCGACAAAAAGAGCATGCTGGACCCATGGGAACGCACCGGGTAACCACGCTCGTCGCCGCGCCGCCCGAGCGCGTCTTCGCAGCATGGACGAATCTTGACCGGTTCCCGGAATGGATCGGCGGAGTAACCCGCGTGACAGACCGCGTGGGCTCCACCGACCAGGCCGGCAGCCGCTACACGGTCTGGTTCGGGCGGATGGCCAGCCCCACCGAAATCCTTGAGGTCGAGCGGCCTTGGCACATCCGCACCCGCTTCGGCAATGCCATCCTGAAGGGCGAGTCAGATGTGCGGTTTGCCAGCGAGGGACAGGGCACGCGCATCCACCAGGAGTTCGTGACCCGGGGGTTTATCGCCGGAATCTTCGGGCGGCTGTTCGCCATGGGCTCCTACCGCGGCAGCTTCCGGGGCGAGCTGGAGACTTTCCGAAAACTCGTCGAGCGCGATGCCTTGGGGCAGGATTAGCCCGCGGGGCGGCCGTGGATCCGCACCGATAGTTCGTCTGCCGCTTTACGGATGCGGGCAGCCAGGACCGGCCATTGCTCAGCCGGCACTTTGTCCTCCAGGAACGTGACGGCGACTGCCGCCGTCGGCCATCCCACATGGTCCGTCACAGCGGCGGCGATGGAACCGAAACCTGGCGTGATTTCGCCGTTTTCCGTGGCGTAGCCGCGTTGCCGAACCTGATCCAGATGGGATGACAACGCGGAGTACTTCATGATGGGAAACTCGACTTCGTGCCGCGAGGTGAAGGCAGCGGCATTCGGATACAGCGCGCGAACTTGCGATTTTGGTAGCGCGGCAAGGATCGCGCGGCCCGAGGCAGTGAGGTGGCTAGGCAGGCGGACGCCGACGTCGGTCACCAGGCTCGGGCGGTTCTTGGCGCGTTCCTCCACGATGTAGAGAACGTCGCGCCCGTGGAGCACCGCCAAGTGCGCGCTCTCACCGATGACGTCAACCAGCGAGGCGAGCATCGGCCGCCCGAGCCGCGATAACGGCTCCTGCCGCGAGTACGCCGAGCTGAGCTCGAATGCGCTGATGCCAAGCCCGTAACGCTGTTCCTCGTGCAGGTGGAGGACAAAGCCGTTCGCCTCCATCACGCCGAGCAGGTGGTACACACTGGATCGCGGCAGGCCGAGCGCTGTTGCAATGTTCGACGCCGCCATGGGACCACGGCGCGAGGCCAACAGCTTGAGGATGCGCAGCGTATTTTCGGCAGCCGGGACTTTGGACGTGGCTTTGCCTGATGCGGTTGGCGTGCTTGTCATGGTTCCTCGCTGCTCGGATTTCGGGATCGTCGAACCGTTGCTGTCCGGTATCCCGTACTCTAGCGTGCACCCTTCGCAGGCCAATCACCAGCACGGACCGGTCGACAGCGTCCGGAATACCGGACACTCCCCGAACCATGCTCCCGGCGAGTGGTGCCGTTGGCCCACTGTCTGCGATCAAAGACACCAAAGCCTCGTGAGTCCGATCACAAGGCGCCCAAAAGTGATCTGCTGGATAGCGATCCCCTCCCAAAGACGAGAAGGTTTTACTATGCAACAAACCAAGCTGGCTGCGGAGAGCTCTGTCCTCCAAGCCGCAGGTACGGCGCTCAGCCGAGGCCTCAACGTCCGTCACATACGCTTCATGGCGCTCGGCTCTGCGATCGGCACCGGCCTCTTCTACGGCTCCGCCTCCGCCATCCAGAAAGCCGGTCCTGCCGTCCTGCTGGCCTATATCATCGGCGGTGCGGCCGTGTTCATGGTGATGCGCGCCCTCGGTGAGATGGCCGTCCGACACCCTGTTTCCGGCTCGTTCGGCCAGTACGCAAGCAAGTATCTGGGGCCGTTCGCCGGGTTCGTGACCGGGTGGACGTACGTGTTCGAGATGGCGATCGTGGCCATAGCCGACGTCACCGCCTTCAGTATCTATATGGGCTTCTGGTTCCCACAGGTGGACAGATGGATCTGGGTGCTCGCGATCATCCTGTTTCTGGGCGCCATGAACCTGCTCAGCGTGAAAGTGTTTGGGGAACTCGAGTTCTGGTTCTCGCTCATCAAGGTGGTGGCGATCATCGCCATGATCGTGGGCGGCGCAGCGATCGTCGTGTTCGGCTTCCAAACGGGCGACGGCGGTGGCGTGGCACCGGGACTTGGGAACCTTGTGAATCACGGTGGTTTGTTCCCGAACGGTTTCGAGGGGCTCCTGGCCGCGTTCGCCGTCGTAATGTTTGCCTTTGGCGGGATCGAAACGATCGGTATCACGGCGGGCGAAGCCACAAACCCCAAGAAGGTCATCCCGCAGGCAGTCAATACTGTGCCCGTCCGCGTTTTGTTGTTCTACGTTCTGACCCTGGGCGTGCTGATGAGCATCTTCCCGTGGAACGAAATCGGAAGCAGCGGCAGTCCGTTCGTGCAGATCTTTGACGGCCTGGGCATTCCTGCCGCCCCTCACATTCTCAACGCCGTGGTCATCACAGCCGCTCTCTCGGCGATCAACAGCGACATTTTCGGGGCCGGACGCATCCTCTTCGGCCTGGCCCAGCAGGGACACGCACCCAAGAGCTTCAGCAAGATCTCCCGACACGGCGTTCCATGGATGACCGTGGTGATGATGGGCGGCATCCTGCTGGTGGGCGTCGTGCTGAATGCGGTCATTCCGGAGGACGTGTTCGTACTCATCGCCTCCATCGCCACCTTCGCCACCGTATGGGTCTGGGTGATGATCCTCGCTTCGCACGTCGCCATGAAACGGGAGATCAAGCGCAAGGGCCTGCCGGCGTCGGAATTCGGCTCTCCGCTGTGGCCGCTCGCATCCATCCTGACCATGGCGTTCATGGCCATGGTAATCGTGATCCTGGGCGTTTTCGAGGACACTCGGGTTGCGCTGTACGTTGGCGGCACCTGGCTCGTGCTGCTCTTCGTGGCTTACAAACTGTGGGTTCGCGGTGGTGGCCTGCGCCGGGCAGAGCTGGTGGACGAGACGGCCTGATTTCCCCGCGCCGAAACTACAGTTAATGCCAATGTTCACGCCGAACATTGGCATTAACTGTCACCTCGGGGGCGCGGGGGCGGGGCGCGGGGCGGGGGCGCGGGGCGGGGCGGAACTATCGCGCGGACCATCCCCCGTCCATGGTGTAGCTCGCGCCGGTGACCATGCCGGCGTCGTCGGAGGCCATCCACGCTGCCAGCGACGCGACTTCCTCCACCTCCACGAGCCGTTTCACAGCGGACTCCGTGAGCATCACCTTGGCCAGGACCTCGGCTTCGGGGATGCCGTGGAGCCGGGCCTGATCGGCGATCTGCTTCTCCACCAAGGGCGTCCGAACGTAACCGGGGTTGATGCAATTGGACGTGACGCCATGCTCTCCACCCTCCAAGGCGGTGACCTTACTCAGCCCTTCAAGCCCATGTTTGGCGGACACGTAAGCGCTTTTGTAGGCGGAGGCGCGTAAGCCATGGACGGACGAGATGTTGATAATCCGGCCGAATCCGTTGGCGTACATGTGCGGGAGGGCGGCCCTGATGAGGAGGAACGGTGCCTCCAGCATCAGGGCCAGGATCCGCCGGAACTCCGCAGGTTCAAACTCCTCGATCGGGGCAACTTTCTGGATGCCGGCGTTGTTGACCAGGATGTCGCAGTCGAGGTTGAGGGCGGCCAAGGCGTCGACGTCCAGGAGATCCACCGTCCAGGCGGTGCCGCCCAACTCGTCGGCGAGGGCCGCAGCTCCGGAGGCATCGACGTCGGCCACTACTACTTTCGCCCCGCGGGCGGCGAGCGCCCGCGCGCAGGCTGCCCCGATTCCGCTCGCCCCGCCGGTAACCAGTGCCTTGCGTCCATTCAAGGAGTTATCCATGGAACTAGCCTTTCGAAGTAGATGCAGTGGCCAGTCCGTGACGGATGGCGTCGGCCTGGTCCACTTCCTGCAAGGCGATGCCCTTGGTCTCCTTCAGCGAAACAACTGCGACGACGGTGACGGCGCAAGCAACCACGAGGTAGATCGCTGTGGGAACCCAGGAGCCAGTGTCCTTGAGCCATTGTGTGGCCAACAGCGGCGCGAGCGAGCCGGCGAAAATCGACGTGACCTGCGAGCCGAGCGAAACACCGGAGTAGCGCATCCGGGTGGGGAAGAGCTCGGACATGATGGCCGGCTGACCTGCGTACATGAACGCGTGCAAGCACAAGCCGATGGTCACGGCGAGGACGATGATCACTGCGTTCCTGGTGTCGAACATGGGGAAGGCGAAGAACGGCCAGGTCGCGCCGGTGATCGCACCCACCAGATACACGGGCTTGCGTCCCCACGAGTCCACCAGGCGCCCGACCTGCGGAATGACCAGGAAGTGGATGACGTGGGCTATCAGGAGTGCCAGGAGGAGCGATGAGGTGTCGTACTTGTGGACGCTCTTGAGGTACACGATCGCGAAGCT
Organism: Paenarthrobacter sp. TA1.8; assembly: GCF_048595705.1. Classification (NCBI taxonomy): domain Bacteria; kingdom Bacillati; phylum Actinomycetota; class Actinomycetes; order Micrococcales; family Micrococcaceae; genus Paenarthrobacter; species Paenarthrobacter sp. TA1.8. The sequence goes on along the minus strand of NZ_CP184287.1, from coordinate 384,169 downwards.
CACCACGAGGTAATACATGATGTTCTCTGCGAAGCGGAGGCCCATGGCCTGGAGGATGCCCTTGGGGTACTTGCGGATGACTTCGCCGACGCCGTAGCTGATGGCCTTGGACTCTTCCACCTGTGCCTTGGCTTCGAGGAAGATGGGGGCTTCGGTGACGTGGGTGCGGATGTAGTAGCCGACGAACACGATCACTGCGGACAGCCAGAACGCTACGCGCCAACCCCAACCGAGGAAGGCTTCGCTGCTGAGCACTGTGGACATGGTGAACAGGACGGCGGTGGCCAGGAGGTTACCTACCGGCACTGCTGCTTGCGGCCACGAGGACCAGAACCCGCGGGATTTGTTGGGGCTGTGCTCAGCTACCAGCAGCACAGCACCTCCCCATTCGCCGCCGAGCGCGAAGCCCTGGATGAAACGGAGCGCCACCAGCATGGCCGGTGCCCAGTAGCCGATCTCCACGAAGCCCGGGAGGCAGCCCATCAGGAAGGTGGAAACACCCACGATCACGATGGTCAGCTGCAGGGTGGGCTTGCGTCCCAGCTTGTCGCCGATCTGGCCGAACACGATGCCGCCGAGCGGACGGGCCACGAAGCCAACCGCGTAGGTAATGAACGCCTGGATGATGCCGTCCAGTTCATTCCCTGTGCTCGGGAAGAAGTACTTGCCGAAAACCAATGTGGCGGCCGTGGCGTACAGGAAGAACTCGTACCACTCCACCACGGTGCCCACCATCGACGCCGCGACGATCTTCTTGAGTCCGGAACCTTCGCCGGCGCCTTTCCCTGCTTTTGATGCGGAGCGCTGCTCTACGCTCATATCCATCTCCTCAGTGTCCTCTTTGACCCTTGTGAACGTGATGTGATCCACAACACGAAATGCTCCACTGAGTATTGCTGCAGATTCTCCCGCGCTCAATGACCAAAGTGGCACCCGATGTGTGCAGAATTGCAGATATGAATCCCAACCCCGACGACCTCCTCATCTTCCTCGCCGTCTCACGTTCAGGAAGATTCACGACGGCGGCCCAAGCCTTGGGGCTCAACCACACCACCGTTTCGCGCAGGATAGCGGCGTTGGAGAAGGCGCTGGGCGGCAGGGTCCTCGCGCGTGCGGCCGGTGGTTGGGAAGTGACAGAGCTGGGTGCCGAAGCCGTACTTGTCGCTGAGCGGATTGAAGCTGCGGTGAGCGCGCTGGGACCAAGCGACCGCGCGCCCGACCGCATCACCGGCGTCGTACGCATGACCGCGACTGATGGCTTCAGCGCCTATATCGCCGCACCAGCAGTGGCCCGCTTGCGACGCGAACATCCCGGACTCAGCGTTGAGATCGTGACCGTGACGCGGAGGGCGTTGCAACAGCGCTCGGGGCTGGACATCGAAGTGGTGGTGGGGACGCCGCAGGTTCACCGGGCCGAGGCGATCCAACTAGGCGAGTATCGGCTGGGGATGTATGCCTCGCGCGCTTACCTGACGGACAACGGAACGCCTTCCAGCATTGAGGAACTCACGCAGCACCAGCTGGTCTACTTTGTTGACTCCATGCTGCAAGTGGATGACCTGGACGCTCCCCGCAGGCTTGTCCCGACCATGCGTGACGGCCTGAGTTCCACCAACGTTTTCGTGCATGTGGAAGCTACCCGGGCCGGCGCCGGCGTGGGCTTCCTGCCGTGCTTCATGGCCGACCGGCACGCTGACCTGGTGCGCCTCCTACCTTTCGACTTCGCCGAGCTGCTCCCCTACTGGATGGTCCTCCGCCCGGACTCGATGCGCCGCCCTGCGGTAGCCGCCGTCGTGCAGGCTTTGCGGGAGGAGACGGAGCAGCGGCGGGAGGAGCTGCTCGGCGCTGAGTAGCGCGTCGAGGTGGCAGACCGCGCCGAGGTGGCACTTCGCCCGGTGACATCTGGGGGTTCCATTCCGTCAGACAACGTGTAGCATCCGTCTACGGGCAATGACGCTCGTGACGCTTTTTGGGGGGAAGTGATCACGTTTCCAACAAACAATCGGTGCAGGTTTCTTGCGCTTGCGATCAATGCCGCCTCCTCATCAGGCGTCCTATCACCACACCCACTCCGCGCGCTTCGCATCACACGTCGGTCAGGTGTCCTATGAAGGGACTCTCATGAGCCATAACCCCTACCCCACCGCATACCCTCCATCCCAGGCCCACGGACAACAACCGCAAAGCAACAAGTCATTCCTTGTCACATGGTTGCTGTCCCTTCTCCTCGGTGTCTTTGGCGTAGACCGGTTCTATCTGGGCAAGGTCGGAACCGGCCTCCTCAAACTGTTTACCATCGGAGGTTTGGGCATATGGGCCCTCATCGATCTCATCCTGGTGCTAGCGAACCAAACCCGCGACAAGCAAGGTCGGCCGCTCGAGGGGTACCAGCAGCACAAGAAAGTGGCTTTGATCGTCACGGGCGCATTCGTCCTCTTGAGCATTATTTTCAATGCCACCCGCGTTGGATCGGCGACTACATCGGCGCCCGCCGTTTCCACAGCGAAGGAATCCGCGGCTGCCCCCGCAGCTTCTTCACAGACACAGGACACAGCTGCCGCGTCTGCGTCCGCTAAAGCAAAAGCTGATGCCGATGCTGCGAAGGCTGCGGCAGATGCCGAGGCAGCGGTGAAAGCCAAAGCCGACGCCGAAGCTGCCGCCAAGGCAAAGGCGGACGCCGACACCGCCGCGAAAGCAAAAGCGGACGCCGACACTGCCGCGAAGGTTGCGGCCGATGCTGCGGCGAAGGCTGCAGCCGGGACCACCAGCCAACAAAACGCACTGCGGAAGGCCAATGATTACCTCGAATTCAGCGCCTTCTCACTTACGGGTCTCATCAAACAACTCGAGTTCGAGAAGTACTCGACCGAGGATGCCACGTGGGCCGTGGAAAGGGTAAAGGTCGACTGGAATGAGCAAGCAGCCAAAAAAGCCAAGAACTACTTGGACTTCAGCTCATTCTCACATGCCGGGCTGGTTGACCAACTACTCTTTGAAGGTTTCACAGCCGAGCAGGCGGAGTATGGAGTGAGCCAGACGGGTTTGTAGCGACCCCGGGGTGGCTTGCCGTCCACCCGGGTGACGTCAGTGTTCATCGAGGTGGCACTTAATGCCAATGCTCCGCGGAAACATGGGCATTAAGTGCCATCTCGGCGGGAGGGTAAGGCAAGCCTTACTATGGTAAGCATGCCCTCCAGTTCGGCCTCCCGGCTCTTCAGCTTCACCTTGTTCGCCAACGGCCGCTGGAAGCTGCTGTTGGCGGGCTGCGCCGGACTCTCCCTGCATCAGGTCAGCGAGGCTTTGGTGCCGGCTACCATCGGCGCCGCGGTGGACAACGCCATTGAACCGAACGACGCCGGCGCCCTCCTGGGGTGGCTCGGCGCCTTGGCTATGGTGTTCGTTGTGCTGGCTCTCTCGTGGCGCTTCGGGACCCTGGCCACGGAGCGCTCCTTTAACTACGGCTCGCATGATCTCCGCCAACTGGTGGTGGAGCGGACACTTCATCCCCGCGGCATGGCCGCCCGACGGGCACCGGGCGAAATCGTAGCCATCGCTTCTTCCGACGCCGACAGGGTTGCCGGGCTGTCCTGGCTGATCAGCGGTGGTCTTGCTGCGGCCGCCGGTGTGATCACATCCGCCGTCACCCTCCTGCTCATCTCAGTACCTCTGGGGCTTGCCGTTCTCCTGGCAACACCGGTGATGCTGCTGGTGATGCACCGGCTCACCAAACCGCTCGAAAACCGCAGCGACGTGGAGCAGTCCACAGCAGCTCGCGCGGGCGCCTTGGCCACGGATTTCATAACCGGCTCCCGCCCGTTGAAAGGGCTAGGCGCAGAGGACGCTGCCATCGCGCGCTATCGCGCCGAAAGCCGGGCGTCGCTGACTTCCGCCCTGAAGGCCATCCGCGCCAAGTCCGCTTACACGGGCGCGAGCACCGCGCTGTCCGCAGCGTTCCTGGCCGGTATCGCCTTCTTTGCAGCGTGGTTTGCACTCCAAGGCAGCATCACGGTGGGGCAGTTGGTGGCCGTTGTTGGAGTGGCGCAGTTTGTTCAGGGACCCATGACCGGGCTCGGTTTCGTGAGCGTCGAACTCGCCCGCAAACGCGCCTCCGCCGCACGCATAGCAGTGTTGCTGGAAGAACCCGAGGCGGTGCCCGCACCCGAAGCAGCGGAACGTTCGACGACGGCAATCGGCTCAGCCTCGCCGGCAAACCCACCGGGCGGACCAGCTCCGCTGCTGGAGCTCTTGCCGAGCACTACGCACACTGCTTTCCCGCCCTTCACGGCGTCCGCCGGCGAAATCGTGGGTGTCGTCCTTCCGGACAGCACACAAGCGCGGCAGTTGGTAGACACGTTGGGCTTTCGCACCCCAGCACCCCGCGGTGTAGTGTCCATCGACGGCCACGACGCCGCAGACCTCGACCCCCACCACGCCCGTTCAAGGGTCTTCGCAGACAACCACGACGGGGTCCTGTTTAGCGGCAGTATCCGCGACAACGTGGCAGTAGCCAACGCCGAACTGACGGAACGCGCCATGGCGGCTGCCGCCGTCGAGGATTTCGTGTCACAACTGCCGGAAGGCACCGAGACCGTCCTGACCGGGCATGGCCAGAGCCTGTCCGGTGGGCAACGCCAGCGGCTGGTTCTTGGCCGCTCGCTGCACCAGCAACAGCCGGCGCTGGTCCTGCATGACCCCACCACCGCCGTCGACACTGCCACCGAAGCCGTCATCGCGGACGGTCTGCGGAACTTCCCGGACAAAGCATTGGTGCTGATCACCACAAGCCCCACCCTGCTGGCCATCTGCGATCGGGTGGTGGTGGGCGGAGCCGGTGGGACACCGGAGACCGGGACGCACCGGGAACTTCTCGCCAAGTCGGCTGGTTACCGGGAAGTGGTGGGCTCGTGAACTCGGAAATCCTGCCTATAGCCACCCCTCGCGAGACCCGGAAAGCAATGTGGCGCCTGTTGGCGCAACGCCCCGGTAGGCTCACCCTCACCATCTTCGTGTTGCTGGCGGCATCCTGCTGCGGCTTGGCAGCCCCGGCACTTCTGGGCGTCATGGTCAACATTGCAGCATCCGGAGGGGACGTCCTGTCCCTGCTGTGGCTGGCCATCGGCTTGCTGGTGGCCGGTGGCCTGGGCGCACTGCTGGGCATCGCGGGCCAGAACCTGTTGGCCCGTATCTGCGAGGAAGCGCTCGCCGGGCTGCGCGAGGAAGTGTTCGCGGCAGCCGTTCGGAAGCCGCTGGCACAACTGGAAAAGGCGGGCATCGGCGACGTCGTGGCCCGGGTGTCCGGCGATGTCGAGGCTGTCAGCGAGGCCATTTCCGGGGTGCTGCCCGCGTTCACCAGCGCAGCTTTCACCATTGGGGTGACCCTGCTGGGCTTGGGCGTCATCGACTGGCGCTTCGCGGTGGCCGTGCTCATCGCAGCACCCCTGCAGATCTTCACCCTTCGCTGGTTCCTCAAGCGAACAGCACCCATTTACCGGACGGTCAGGATCACAGAGGCCAACCGAACCGAGCAGATCATCGAGACCGTCCATGGCTCCCCGTCTGTTGTGGCCTTGGGCCTCGGGTCACGCCATGCGGATCTTGTGGCAGCCGCCTCGCACGAGCACATCGGCCATTCGCTGCGCGGGGTTGGTTACCTGACCCGTTTTTACAACCGCCTCAACCTTGCGGAATTGATCGGACTTTCCGCGGTTCTGCTAGTGGGATTCTGGCTCCACGCCGAAGGCGCCGTCACCATCGGCGCGGCGACGGCGGCCGCACTTTACTTCTACCGGCTGTTCGATCCGATCGGGCTGGTTCTGGGGCAATTCGATGAGCTTCAGAAAGCCGCAGCCGGATTGGGGCGCATGTTCGGCCTGACGATGTCCGCGGGGCAAACCACTGCCCCGGTATCGCCAGCTGCCTCTGATGCCGGCATCGTCCTGGACGATGTCACCTTTGCTTACCCGGGCCAGCGGCCGGCCCTCAAAGGAGTTTCCCTCACGATTGCCTCGGGCGAGCGGGTGGCGATTGTCGGCACTTCCGGTGCGGGCAAGACCACATTGGCCAAAATCATCATGGGTTTGGAGCACCCCGGCAGCGGGACAGCCTGGGTGGGCGGGCTGGACTCAGCCGCCGCTGCCCCGGCGGACCTGCATCAGCGCATTGCCATGGTCAGCCAGGAGGTTCACGTCTTCTCCGGAACGCTGGCCCAGGACCTCAAGCTTGCCAAACCAGACGCTTCCCCCGCGGAACTCACACGCGCCCTGCAGGCTGTCGGGGCTGCTTGGGTTGAAACGCTCGACGACGGCTTGGAGACTTCCGTAGGCGCAGGTGGGCATCAGCTCACACCTGAGCAGGCACAACAGCTGGCCTTGGCTCGGCTGATGCTCAAGGACCCACCCATTGCAGTGCTCGACGAGGCCACTGCAGAAGCGGGAACCGGGTCTGCCACCATGCTCGATCAGGCTGCCGAAGCCGCGTTGGCGGGCCGGACGTCCGTGGTGATCGCGCACCGATTGTCCCAGGCAGCGTCGGCGGACACCGTGGTGGTCATGGAGCATGGGCGCATTGTCGAGTCGGGTTCGCACCAGGAACTGATGTCCGGCGGCGGCCGCTACGCACACCTGTGGGAAGCCTGGAACAGTTCACTCAGCCGGAACTGAGGCTTCAACCAAAGGCTCGGCCGCCGGGTCGTGCCGCACCGGGATTCCCCTGGCGAATGCGCGCACTTTTGCGTCATCCCAAATGTGCGCGGGGACGCCTCCGCCCAGGAGCTTGCGGGCCAACGTGGGGTCATCGCCGAACGGCGCATGGCTGCCCGCCATGATCATGTTGCCGTAGCGGCGCCCCTTCAGCATGGCCGGATCGGCAATGATCATGGTGTGCTCGAAAGTGTCCGCGATGGTGGCAGCGTCAGCCCGGGCGTTCTTGAGGTCCGGGGCATCGCCCGAGTTCACCACATACAGTCCGTCAGATGCGAGAACCGAGTCCGCGTGCGCTGTGAACTCCCGGGTGGTCAGGGCGCGGGGCGTGAAAGCTCCGGCGAAGACGTCGCGAATGATGAGATCCCGACTGTCCGGAGTAAGGGATTCAGTGACTTGCCGGGCTTCACCCACGCGGATCCGGAGGAAGGGCGCCTTGGGTAGATCGAACCAGCCGCGCACGTAGTCAGCCAGTTTGCCGTCGAGCTCAACAACTACCTGCCGCGCTTCAGGGTAGGCCGCGTGGAAGTAGCGTGCCATGGAGCAAGCTCCCCCACCTAGATGAAGGCCACGTAGCTTGGGCTTCTGCTCGCGCGGCCAGCGCGATTCAACCAGGGCAGCGATCCAGCGCATGTACTCAAAGTCCAGGAACAGGGGGTCAGCCAGGTCAATGTGCGAGCTCATGACGCCGTTGATTCTGAGAAGCCAGCCATTGGAGTTGTCCTGGTCCTGCAGCAGCTCGCAGTCGCCGGTATCGATGTAGTAGACCCCCGCGACCGGACCGTCAGGACGGGTGCCGGAAGGCACTTCGACGACTCCCGTCGTCGACCTCTGGGACCTGTTTGCCTTGCCGCGTTTCGCCACTACTTCAGCCCTGCATGAGTCATGCTCCAAGCCTAGTGGAGCGCCACATTACTCCGAACGTCCACATTGAAAGTAAGGCTACTTACCGTTTTGCCTTCAGGAGCCATATGATCTCTACATGGAACTCGGAGCATCGGTGTGGGCGGAGGTTTTGACGGTCGCAGTCGCATGGCTGACGGTGGTCTGCCTGATACTCGCTCGCGTCCCTAAGCCACCGAGCCTCCTCGATTCACCACTGGAGGGTTCACCGCGGGATATGGATCACCCTGAAGATCCAGAGCCCCGCTAGAGCCTGGTAATCCGTGCCACCGTCCGCAAATGTCAGGTTCTACGGACGGAAGTGGGTTCGTAAACTATCACCGAGCCCTCCATGGGCGCCCGGCAGGTGAGTTGACGTAATGGCGTGCGGCGGGCGTGCAATTCTACATCGATATGCGCCGGTTGGGGCGGCTTGCCAGTGATGTGGATGCGCCAGTGGTCGCCCTCGCGCAGCGTCTCCGTGACCAGATAATCATGCCGCCCGGCAGGGCCGAAACGTTCAATCACGGCCGCGACGGCAGCCTGCTGCGGCGGGAGGAGGTCCGTGTAACCGCGCAAGTGCTCTGCTCCGATGCGGTCGGCGAGGTGACCCTCAACAGTGGCGACGGAGCTACCGGCGTCGAGCCCTCCGTAGTACACACCGTCGGGGACGATGACCGCGTTGGCCGCGAACCTGTCACCGCCAATGTGGGAGCACTCCCACACCAATTCCGGCCATCGCTCACTGAGCGCACGCCCCACAGGCCGGCCCCGCACTGCGCAGCAGGCGTCATGCTGCCCATGAGCGCAGACCAGGATGACCGGCGGAAGGCCGGGATCCCCGGGAGATGCCAGAGCTGAAACGATCCCTGCAAGGTCCTCGTCGCGGTTCCATGTTCCCCATAGCTGTTGATAGGCGCCGGAGCTTTGATGGCGGAGTACGGCCCAGCTGCCCGGACCATGGCGCTGACGAGCACCGAGCCGGCGGGGGCCGGGACGCCGCACAAGGAGGATCCGTGCATTCGCAGTCCGCGCGGCGGAGCTGACCAGGGCCTTGGTCCCGGCGTCAAGATCAAGGCCCTCGAAACCGTTGGGCGGCCAGGCGCCCGGATACTCTACGAGAACCCAGACCAGGCCCGGTGACGCCGTGCCTGCCATCGAGTCGCCACGCAGCCGGGCACGTTCCGCGCAGAAGAAACGGCCCGTTGCGGCAGCTGGGGATGTCACGGTTCGGGGTCGCAGTTCGCGTTAGGGTCGCAGTTCACGCCGAGATCACTGTTCACGCCGACATCACTGTTCAATGGGGACGAGAACTCCTGCGCGTAACAGCCTCTCCACAAGTTCAACGCCGAGATCAGCCGCGCGGTGAGCCTCGCCGTCCAGCAGGCGCCGCACGGACGGCAGATCCGCCTCCGGGAAGTCGAGCCAGCCGACGCGGGTAGTCAAACGTGAGCCCTCAAACCGGGCTTCAAGTGCTTCCCGAAGCCGCACCAGCGTCTCCGGGCCGAGGCCCTCGACGGCCGCAAGCTGGGCCACCGGGCCAAGCGGGGCCGGGCGTCCCTGACCTCGCCGTGCACGCTGGAAAAGGGAAGTGGTATCAGCCTCCATGACAGCGGCGGCGAGACGTTCGCGAATCGCGGCGATCTCCCCTTCAGGACCATCCACGCCCATTGGCAAGGACCGTCGCATCCCGGGATCGTCGCATAGGGCCGCAAGAGCGGCCTGCGCCAGGTGTTCGGCCAGCGCATGGCGGGTCCAGCTGTGTATCCCCAGCGTGAGATGGATCGAGACCTTCCCCTGCGCCTGTGCGGCGTGCAGCCAACCGCGCGGCAGGTAGAGGACGTCGCCGGGCTCCAAGACGGTGTCAATATAAGGCTCACCTTGAGCGGCTTCTTCGACGGCGGAGCGGCGATCCGTCCACGGCTGGCTACGCAGTGGGTCCACGTGGACCGGCTCATGGATGATCCAACGCTTGGTCCCCTCGATTTGCAGGACGAAGACGTCGTGGACATCGTAGTGATCGTCGAAACCACGGTTCTGAGGCGGGGTGACGTATGCGTTGGCCTGCACAGGATGTCCGAGCTCGGTGCTTAGCTTTGTGCTGAAGCTCGAGACAGGCTCCCACGTGCGATGCAGCGCCTGCAGCACGAGGGTGGCTCCGTCGCCGAACTTGCGCCAAAGCGCTGTGTCGTCCAGCTGGTCGGAGATGGTGGCACCAACGCCTGCCGGAGAAGTGTAGGAGGACTCGGGAAGAGTGGAGCCACCCTTGGCGACGCGCAGGAAGGGTGTCCGCAGACCCCGGCGCGAAATCAGCTCGTCAACCGCGTTGGCCGAGAACAAATCGGAGAAATCGCTGGCACCACGCGTGAGTAACGCGGTGCGCCCCCAGACCTCGCTGGCGAACCTCTCCTGACCGATGTCGATCAGGCGTCTTTCCAAGACCCCGGCCTCCTTCACAGCGCCGGGGTCCTGGAAATCAGTACTGGTAGAGCTCAAACTTAGCTGCCTTGTTGGCCGGCGCCGCCATCGGCACCGCCGTCAGCACCGCCGTCGTGGGTACCTGGGACGCGGCCCGCTCCACCGTCCGCCGGGCCTTCGGCACCACCATCGGCACCACCATCAGCGCCGCCATCGGCACCACCGTCGTGCGTTCCCGGGACGCCGTCCGCGCCACCGTCGGCAGGGCCTTCGGCACCACCATCAGCGCCGCCATCGGCACCACCGTCAGCACCGCCGTCGTGCGTTCCCGGGACACCGGCCGCGCCGCCGTCTGCCGGGCCTTCCTGCTCGCTTGGATCCTGCTCTGGAATGGTCATGCTTCCTCCCGAGAATCGAATGGCGTACACAGGCTCCGGTTATCGACGCCTGATTCCAACCGGACGGGTCGTCACCGACACCGCCCGTGATCACCATATCGACATGAGTCAGCTGTGGGAACAGCTCGCGAGCGTTGGGATTCCGCTACGTCCCGGCTGCGGGGCGCACCATCCGGTGTTCGGGCAACGAGTACCAGGATGGGTCGCAGAGCTGACGTTTGCCGTCCGGCACAAAACCGTTGCGACGATAGAAAGCCTGGGCCCGGGGATTGTCGTCCAGCACCCACAAGTACGCCGGTCCATCGCCGATCAGCGCCTCCACCAACGCCTGCCCAACACCCCGGCCATGGATGCGTTCCAAGGTGTAGAGCATGTAAAGCTCCCGATCGTAAGGACCGTCCTCGTCCTGTCCGGGACCAGCTGCGCCGAGGCCAATCAGTTGGCCATCGGGATCGTGGGCCAGCATCCGGGTGTGGCCTGCAGCGATGAAGGCCCGGTACCGTTCGATGCGGTCAGGCAACGCCGCTTCCTGTTTCTCGAAGAACTCCGGAGGCAGCAAATGCGCGTAGCTCTCCCTCCACGACTGAACATGCATGAGCGCCATGGCCTCGGCGTCATCCACCGTTGCCGGCCGAATCGTGAAATCCACTTACCGCACCCGCGCTATCGCAAAACCGTCCCAACCCTTGCTGCCCACAGTTTGGATGGCGGTGGCATCGAGTCGCGGATCCTGACCCATTCTTTCCAGCATGGCCACAATGCCTGGTGCGTTGACCTCGTCGCGCTCGGGCTCCAAGATGGCCCCATCCCAAATCACGTTATCCACCACGATCACCGTTCCCGGATGACCTAGACGGATGGCCCAGTCGAGATAGTTGGCGTCATTTTCCTTGTCGGCGTCGATGAACACGAAGTCGAACGATTCCTGGCCGGCCAAAGTTGGCAGGGTGTCCAACGCAGCACCAACGCGAATGTCCACCTTGTGCCCCACTCCGGCAGCATCCAAATTGGCTCGCGCCACGTCGGCATGCTTTTGGAGGAATTCGCACGTGACTATCCTGCCGTCGTCGGGCAGTCCCTGGGCCATCCACATGCTGCTGAAACCCGCAAGGGTTCCAATTTCGAGGACCCGCCTGGCCCCCGACATTTGAACCAGCATGCGCAGCAGCTTGCCGGCGTTGGGTGCTACTTCAATGGCAGGCATCCCTGCCTCAGCGGCAGAAGTCACGGCGCGCTTATGGACCGGATCAGGACGCACGACGACGTCAGTCAGGTAATGCTCGACGTCGACCCAACCAGGCTCGGTTCCGTGTTCAATCATGGCCCCCAGTCTGGCACTCACCGCAGCTTGGGGAAAGGATCTAGTCCGTGGCGGAAATGGCTTCTTCCAAGCGCTCCACCTTGCCGGTCAGCTCTCCACTGAATCCGGGACGGATGTCAGCCTTGATCACCAGCGAGACGCGGCTGCCGTAACGGCCAACAGCCTCAGTGGCGCGCTTGACGACGTCGAAGACCTCATCCCACTCGCCCTCGATAGTGGTGAACATTGAATCCGTCTGGTTGGGCAAACCCGACTCGCGGACGATCTTGACCGCCGCAGCGACGGCGTCGTGCACGGAGGCGTCGGGGGTGGGTCCGCCGTTGGCGGCGGAAGCAGGCTGGCCCGAAGGGGCGACTGAAAATGCAAGCAACATGAAATCCAGTGTTTCACGTGCCGGTTTGTCACAAAACAACCTACTCCCGCGTAACAAGGGGCCGGGAGGCCTCCATTGCTACCCTGACAAGCATGGAACAGCCCTCTGAACGCAAGCCCCTCAGGGCAGACGCCGCACGTAATGTGGACAAAATCATCACCGCCGCCAGGCAGTGCTTCCGGGAACACGGCCCCGACGTACCCCTTCAGACCATCGCCGCCACCGCTGGAGTTGGCCCCGCAACGCTGTTCCGCAACTTCTCGGACAAAGAACAGTTGGTGCTTGCGGCACTGTCGCGCCAGCTACGCCTCCATGTGGACCCGGTTGCCGCCGCCGCGGCTGACGGCATGGACGCCGCCGAAGGTCTCATCAACGTCATCGACGCCGTGATGAAGGTCGCCAGCGATGACGCGAACCTCCTCGACGCGGTCGCAGGCCGACGCGGCCTCCTCATGGGCATCACGGGCGGCCTCATCGGATCCATGGAGTTCCTGCTCAAGCGCGGGCAAAGCCAAGGCACCCTGCGCCGCGATATCACCATCGAGGACATGGTCAGGCTGCTGGCGATGCTGATCGGCGCAGTGGACACCATGGAACCTGGATCCGAAGCCTGGAAGCGTCCCGTGGCATTGATTGAGGATGCCATCCGGACCGAACGCCCCTCGCGGCCGCTCCCCGATCAGTCGGGCATCCCGGGCGTGACGTTCACCGAGGCCGTCTAGCCCCAACCCAGCAGCCGCAGCAATGCTGCGGCTGCTGCGCCTGAAATCACTACGACGAGGAACGGCGCGCGGAGCCAAAGCGCGACGGCGGCGGCAACCAAGGCGCCGATGCGCGCATCGAGGACCAGGCCTTGCCCTGAAGCCACAGCATTAACAACCGTCAAGGATGCCAGCAGCCCAATGGTCATGGTGCCGGCGATGTGCATGATGCGCGGGTTTTCCAGCAGTTTGGCCGGGACGAAGTAGCCCACCAGCTTGGTCAAATACGCCAGCGCACAGGCAATGAGGATCCAAAGCCAGAGGTTCATTTCTTGCCTCCGTGTTCACGCTGGTGCTTCTCGGCATACGGATCCAGGTCCGGTTCCAGTCCTTCATCCATGCGTGCGTGGCTGAACCAACCGATGACGCCAGCCACTACTGCCGCCACGAGGATGGGGACTCCGGAGGGAACGAACGGCACGGCCAGGATGGTGGCCAGCGCACAGGCTGCGGCGATTGCCCAGGGTTCCCGGCCTTTCAGCCTCGGCCACAGCAGCGCCAAGAACGCCGCAACTGCAGCACCATCCAGGCCCCACTGCTTGGGATCACCCATGGCGTCACCAGCCAACGCACCAATGGCCGTGAAGATATTCCATAAGATGAATATTCCTATGCCGGCAGTCCAGAACCCGCGGCGTTGCTCGTCGGGATCAGACTGGCCGGACGCCGTCGCCGTTGATTCATCGATGGTTACATGCGCGGAAACGTAACGTTTCCACCCGCCGGGGCGAAGCATGGCATTGATCTGCATGCCGTAGATGCCATTGCGCAAACCCAGCAACGCACTGGCCGTCATGGCCGCGACCCCCGAGCCGCCGCCGGCAACGACACCGATGAAGGCAAACTGCGAACCTCCGCTGAACAGCAGCAAGCTCAGCACCATCGTCTGCCAGAAATCGAACCCTGACGCCACAGCCAAAGCACCGAATGACACGCCATACAGTCCAGTGGCAATACTCAGGGACAGTGCGACCTTGAATGCCGGCGACTCCCTGAGTTTCATAGGGGCAGTACCGGCGCTCATTTCCGCAGGCTCCAGGACCACAGGATAAGCGGAATCTGCAGGGGCAGCCGAACCGTGTGGATGCGGCGCTCGGCGGCCGTACCCTTGGGACCATACGCGCGTCGGAGGGCGTCTATATGCCCTGCAAGGAATGCAGTGAACATCGCTGTGGTGGCGTCCGCGGCAACCTTGCGGGTGGCAGGGATCAAGAGTCCGACGGCGGCAGTCACCTCAAGTAGGCCGGACGACGCAATCCATTCCTCGCGGGACATAACTGCCAAGGGGCCGTTTGGACGGCTTCCCGGCTCGTCGTTGCGGCACAGGTAGTCCGGAACCACCGGGTAATAGAACCTGGGAGTACGGAAGTGCTTGGCGGCGCTGGCCAGGAGCAGTGCGCTCAAAGCTAATGCTGAGGTGGTTCGGGTTGCTTGTGCTGACCAGCGAAAAGACATGAGACCACTCAATCACAAGCGCGGTGACCCCCAAAGCGAGACCCAACTGAGTCGCAGCAGAGCACCTTTTGACGGCTCAAAACGCGCTCTGCTGCGACTCAGTTGGGTACCATCAACTGCGCGAGCACCTGGGCTGGCCTGTTGGTGGTGATTTCGTGGATGCCGAGTCCTTGGCACAGGGCGACGTCCTTCTCCGAGTCAACGGTCCACACCCGGAAGACACGGCCTGACTCCAACCAGCGCTGAACGTTCCGCGCATGCTCCCTCACGTAATCGATGCCCGGGCCGGCGATAGCTACTTCGCCTGCATCCAGGACGCGTTCGGCCTCGAGCTGAGTTGCCCGCATAACGTTCGCTACTGCGCCGCCAGTAAGGAACCCGAGGCCGAGCTCTTGTCGGATCTCTTTCACGGTGAAGTCGTCCACCAATTGGCAGATGTGCTCCTTGGGAACGGTCTGCAGCAAACGCTGAACGGAGTCGGTGTCAAAGCTCATGAAGGAGATCCGAATGTTCTCCAGCCGGGATTCCTCAGGTGTCCAACCCTCCTCCTCCAGCAGGGCAAGAACACGATCCTCCAGTTTCAGTCCGTACGGGCTGGGGTGCTTGAGCTCAATGGCCAAACCAATGTCGCGCCCGGCTGCACGGAGGATATCCAGCAACTCCGGCAAGGTAAGGAGCTGGTCAGCTACTCCCCCGTAGGCATCCGGTATGCGGGCACCCTTCCACGACGAGAAGTCCAAGGCCCGGAGCTCCTCGAGAGTGTGCTCACCAACCGGGCCCGTGCCCGTGGAAGTCCGGTCCAGGTTCGCATCGTGCAGCAGCACCACATGCTGGTCCCGGGTCAGGTGGACATCGCATTCAACACCGTCGGCGCCATCGGCGAGTGCCTTCAGATAGGCAGCACGGGTGTGCTCGGCGAAGGCGGCACTGGCGCCGCGGTGGGCGTAGACCTTGGGCCGGCTCGGGGTGAAGTCGTCGCTAGTCATGCAGACACGTTAGCCCACCCTGCCGGACGCTCGGGGGCTACGCTGGGCTAATGCAGGTGAACTCTGAACAAATCCCAACCGAAGACGTCACCAACCCCGCTCCCACCGCCGGCGCCGCACCCGCACGAGGCGCATCCGCCGTCGTCGCTCCCTCCGCGGGAGATATGGAAAAAGCGGCCGCGTTGGTCCGGATGAAGCGGTTGGCCCTGGCGCTGCTGATCGCGATGGCAGTGATCTTTACCGTGGCGTTCGCGTTCCAGAAGCAGTACCCGTGGCTCGAATACGTCCGGGCGGCAGCCGAAGGCGGCATGGTGGGTGCGCTGGCAGACTGGTTCGCTGTCACTGCGCTGTTCAAGTACCCCATGGGCCTGAAGATCCCGCACACGGCCATCATTCCGCGTCGCAAGGACCAGATCGGGCAATCACTCAGCGACTTCGTCGAGAGCAACTTCCTGTCCCAAGAGGTTGTCCACGACAAGCTGGCAAGCATTGATATTGCCCGCAAGGCCGGGCGCTGGTTATCCGGGCCAGGAGGTGCCGAGCGCGTGGCCAAGGAAGGCGGGGCCGTGATTAGAGGCGCCTTCACAGTACTGAACGACGACGACGTCCAGGCAGTAATTGAGGGCATGGTCCGTAAGCACCTCCTCACGCCGCCCTGGGGGCCACCGGTGGGCAGGATGGCCGAACGGATCTTCGCCGACGGCCACCACCACACCTTGGTTGACCTCTTGGTTGACCGGGCAGCCGACTGGGTGGACGCCAACCATACAACGGTGAACAGGCTCGTTTCGGATCGCTCGCCTCTGTGGGTGCCGACATTCGTTGATGGCCTGGTGGGTGACCGCGTCTACGTGGAACTGTCCAAGTTTGTCCGCGCAGTACAGGCGGACCAGAACCACCAGGTGCGGCAGTCGATCGACGCCTACCTGACTGATCTGGCCCAGGACTTGCAGCACGACCCCGCGATGATCGAGCGCGCGGAATCCATCAAGGCCCAGATCCTCGGTGATCCCGAGGTCCGCGAACTGGCGTCACGCACGTGGGGAACGGTGAAGACTGCGCTGCTGAACGCCGTCGACGATCCCGACAGCGAACTGAGCCAGCGTTTCAAGAGCGCCGTCCGGGACTTCGGCACTCGCCTGGTCAACGACGAAGAACTGGCCGGCAAGGTCAACACCTGGATCGGTGATGCTGCAGGCTATCTGGTGAATACGTACCGTTCTGACATCGCCGGGGTCATCTCAGACACCGTAGCCCGCTGGGATGCCGAGGAAACGTCCCAGAAGATTGAGCTCCAGGTGGGCAAAGACCTCCAGTACATCCGCATCAACGGAACAGTGGTGGGTGCATTGGCCGGATTGGCGATTTTCACAGTGGCGCATCTGCTGTTTGGGTAACCGGCAGCACTGGAGCTATCCGATGGGCCTTGGTAGCTTCAACGCATGCCTATCAAACTTGAGAACGTCGGTATAGCTGTTCGCGATCTTGAGGAAGCAATCGCCTTCTTCACGGATCTCGGCCTCACGGTTCTGGGCAGGGACACGGTCAGTGGCGAGTGGGCCGACACTGCCGTTGGCCTGGATGGCAACCATGCCAAAATTGCGGTGCTTCAAACCCCGGACGGCAACGGTCAACTTGAGCTCTTCGAATATCTCCACCCTGACGCAATCGAGACGAACCCAACGCTTCCCAACGAGATCGGGATGCACCGTGTCGCCTTCTCAGTTGACGACATCGACCATGCCCTTGAGATCGCTGCAAAGCACGGATGCCATCCACTGCGTGGGGTGGCGAACTATCAGGACGTTTACAAGCTGACGTATCTTCGCGGCCCCAGCGGCATCCTGGTCATGCTGGCGCAAAAGCTCTAGGGAAGGCAGGGCCATGCTGAAGCAAGTTGCTGAAGGCGTTCTGGTGCACGAGAGCGAATTCATCCAGAGCAACTGCACTGTGGTGCAGGGTCGGGACGGTGTGTTGCTGATCGACCCCGGCATCACCGTCAATGAAATGGCGGGTATCGCCAGCGACCTTCGCGACGTGGGCCAACCCGTCGTCGCAGGTTTCTCCACGCATCCTGATTGGGACCATGTGCTGTGGCACCCGGACTTCGGCGATGCGCCACGTTACGGCACAGCCCGTTGCGCGGCTTCCATCCGGGGCGTCCTGTCCCAGGCGGACTGGAGGGACCAAGTGGCTGAGGGTTTGCCGCCGGAGCACGCCGGGGAGATCCCCATGGATCTGCTCGGACTCATCACCGGCCTACCCGCCGGCGCTACGGAGATTCCGTGGGATGGGCCCACCGTCCGCATCCTGGAGCACCAAGCCCACGCTCCAGGCCACGCAGCTCTCTTGGTTGGAGAATCCGGTGTGCTCGTCGCGGGCGACATGCTTTCTGACATCCTCATGCCGTTCCTCGACTTGGAAGCAGCGGATCCGCTCAATGACTATCTCAAAACTCTGGACCAGTTCGAGACCGTGGCTGGCAACGTTGCTGCTGTGGTCCCCGGCCATGGTTCCGTGGGTGGCGTTGCGCAGCTGCGGGAACGTATTGCCATGGATCGCGCGTACGTGCAGGCACTGCAGGTTGGCCGAGATCCTGAGGACCCGCGCGTCGGCCCATCTGCACCCTTGGATTGGCTGCCGGACGTGCATTCATGGCAACTCCAGCGGTTGGCAGAAAGAGGAACGAATTAGTTCAGGGCAGGATCCGGGTGTACACCATGTCAAAGTCGTGTTCCAAGGGACCACCAGGGTAGCTTCCCCGTTCCAAGCGTGCATGGATGGTGTTGCCGTCCGCACTGAAGCGGCCAACGAAGCGTTGAGGCCAGTCAGGTCCATCCCGAAAAAGGGTCCACACGTTGTCCTTGAGCGTCATGTCGTAGATCCGTGCGACGCCACGGGAGTCGAAGTAGTGCTGTTGGAAGGCACCATCCGAGCCGGTGCCACCGATGATGCTGACCGCATTGGGATACTCGGATCGCTCGACTGTGGAGCGCTGGATAAGGAAGCCTCCGCTTTCCAGCCATTCAAAGGTGGTCCGGCCGGGGACTTCCAATCCAGGGACGGACGTTTCCCATTCGCCAATGAGGATGTTCAGTTGCTCTAACGTGGGTTTTGGATCCTGTGCCATGGCAGCCTCTCTTCGAGAGTATGAACAGGTTCAGCGTAGAACTCTTCTCCCGTTCAACCCAGCAGGTGCACCATCTGACCAGGCCTTGCTTGTCCGATCAAGTCCAGGTCCTCGTCCCGGACCACTGCGAACACCGGTGACTCTGCAGTATCCGGATGGGCGGCCAACGCGATAACCGGAAGGCCCGACGCCGGTAACAGGACGGAGCCTAATACCAGCGGCTGGGGCTGGGGTGCTTCACCGCCGGCGTCCTTAGAGGCCGCTGCAACATCAAGCGGCCTGCCGGCCAAGCGCGCACCTACCCGATCCGACTCAGGCGAGAGAATCCATGGTTCGCTGGTCAGCCGAAGCCACGTACCGGCGTCGTAATTCCGTGCCTGAGGCCCAGGCGAAACTCTGGCAACCACAGGACGTTCCGGGTCCAAAGCACGCCGTGCAGGGTGCGTCACCTCGGGGAAACGGTGCCCGTGCGGCCGACCAAATGTCAGCGCCGCACCAGCTCGCAGCGGCTCTGCCTGGGCCGCAATGCCGCCTTGGACCCCCACGTAATATCGCAGACCAAACAGGGCAGGGCCGAACTCAAGCACTGCGCCGGGCGCCACCCGTACAGCCTTGTTGAAGGGCAGTTCGTTGCCGTTGAGTCTCACCATGCCCTCGGCCCCGGTGACTGCCACGGCCGACCCCGTGACGAACCTCAACTTCAACCCACCCAACAGCACCTCAAGTCCGGCCGCAGAGTCCGGGTTACCCAGTAGGGCATTGGCCATGTGCATGGACGCGCGGTCCAGTACTTGCTCCGGGCCGAGAACCAACGTGGCCGATCCCGGCTCCACCACTACCGCACCCATAGGGCCTCCCCAGCCACAGCTTTAGGCGAACGCTTCAATCTGAACGCCGGCGTGTTCAAGGCCCTCCCTCACGGCAGCAGCCATGTTTACCGCACCGGGTGTATCGCCGTGGATGCACAACGAGTCGGCTAGCACTGGCACCACGGTTCCGTCGGTGGCCAGAACCTCCTTGCGTGTTGCGAGACGCACGGCCTGGGCCACCACGGCGTCCGGGTCATGCAGCACGGCGCCTTCCTGGGTGCGCGGTACCAGCGTTCCGTCGGGCAGGTAGGCGCGATCCACGAATGCTTCACGGAACACCGGGTGCCCGGATTCCTCAGCAAGCGTCAGCCACGCCGAGCCCGGCAAACCCAGGACCGGCAGCCCGGGATCGTAAGCGTGGACGGCGGCCACTACGGCTTCCGCCTGCTCGGCGTCCCGAACGATCCTGTTGTAGAGCGCACCGTGGGGCTTCACGTAATCCACCGAAGCTCCCACCGCGTGGGCCATGCCGTCGAGGGCGCCAAGTTGGTAGAGAACGTCACCGAACAACTCGTCAAAGGTCATATCCAGGGAGCGCCGGCCGAAGCCGGCCAAGTCCCTGTACCCAACATGCGCACCGACGCGGACATCCAGTTCGAACGCCGCACGGCAGCTGTCCAGCATGGTGAGGGGATCACCAGCGTGGAAGCCGCAGGCCACGTTGGCGCTGCTCACGATGCGGAACATCGAGGCGTCGTCTCCCATGGTCCAGGAGCCGAATGACTCCCCCAGGTCAGCGTTCAGATCCACCGTTACCGCCTTCCAGCGTTGTGTTGTCCAAGACGTTCTTTGGTGCGTTCGGGAGCAATTCGCCAGGGATGGTATCCGGCAGCGGGCCGAAAGCTTCCTTTGCGGTGGACACCACGGCACGGCCCATCATCAGGTTGCCCGCACCACCCACCACGGCGCCGACGCCGAACGGCAGGGCACGGCCGAGGAACGCCGTACCTTGGCGTTTCAGGAGGTTCTTCAGGAATGCGCGCTGGATGGAGTCGCGGATGACACCGAAGCCACTCCCTGGAATCTTCTTGGTCAGCGTCCGGCCCCAGGCGTTGGTCACGCCCTTACCGCGTCCTAGCGATTGTCCGCTCAGGGCGCCCAGCATGGACGTGCCTTCCTCGCCCAGCATGATGGCCATAACCATTGTTTGGGCACGCACAGGGTCAGTGAGCCGGATGCCGTGGAGCTCCGCCAGGGACGACGCATACAGCGCGGTGGTCTCCAGGAAGCCCACCGTTGCGAGCGCGGAAAGTCCCAGCGACGCCGCGGTTCCAATTCCAGGCACGACGGCGGTAGCACCCACTGCTGCACCCCCGCCGGAAATGGCCAGTAGGTAGTGGCGCTCGAGTTTGGCGGCAAGCTGCGCCGGTGAATCGTTGGGGTGCCTGCGTTGGAGCCTGCGAAGGTTGGCCAGGACCAGGGGTCGCTGGACTTCGACAGCCTTCAGAAGCACATTGTGAACTCCGGGCTTGGCGTTGCCTTCGGTGTCAAACACTGCGTTGTGGGCTGTTTCCTGGGCGATCTTCACCGCCGGGTTGGGGCGCTTGGGCATCTTCACCTCTCCTTGGCAGTTAGTCGTTTCACGGGGAACTGCTGGCTTCAGCCTATGCCACGCCTCCACCTTGCGAGACCTGTTCAGCGCCGTATGTGGACAGTATTCCGCGCAGAGTTGACCCCAAAACCGGGGTCCTGCGGCGTAGACTGGGATGCACTCACGGAAGCAGTCCAAGCGAGGACAGGGAGTATCCGTAATGAAGGCGACAGACAAGACCGAGCATGTCAACCGGCACCACACCGACGCTCCGGCGGAGGGTGAAACGGAAGGCTGGGTTTCGCACGATACCGGCATCCACAGCCAGGACGCAGCGGAAGGTCCGGACATCGACGACGACGACGCCCCGCCGTCGGGCGCTTCATAACTTAGCTTCCTCCCGAACTTCGTTCCGGTCACCGGAACCCCAACCAAGCAGGCGCCAGCCACAGCTCCAACGCGCCTTCCACAGCGTCATTTCGCGGGTCTAGGCTAGTGGGATGGCCGCGTTGAGAGCGCTGCGTCCCTTTGCGCACCGGGAATTCCGGGTGCTGATTTCTGCGCTGTCCATTTCCATCTTCGGATCCGGCATGTGGGCAGTGGCGATGGTCTATGAAGTGATCCATCTTGGTGGCGGTCCGCTGGAACTGTCCTTGGTTGCCACCGCGGCCAGCATCGGACTGGTGGGTTTCGTGTTGGCGGGAGGCATAGCGGCAGACAGGCTCCCGCAGAGACTCCTGATCATCGCCGTGGAAGGCGCCAATCTGGCTGTCATTGCCACGATCACAGGACTTGCCATGTTCAATGTCCTTCAACTGTGGCACCTCGCTATCGGTGCTTTCGTCCTGGGAGTGGGCCAGGCGTTCTTCTTTCCCGCGTACTCGGCCATCCTGCCGCGCATACTGCCTGCGGACGACCTCCTGGCAGCGAATGGCTTGGAAGGCACTGTACGGCCGGTCTTGCAGCAGGCGGCCGGTCCTGCCCTTGCGGGAATTCTGGTAGCAGCGCTTTCCCCAGCGCACGCGGTCGCAGGAGTTGCTGTCTGCCATTTGCTGGCGTTCGGGATCGTGAATTTCCTGAGCCGCCGGACGCTGGGTCCAAACACCCCCGGGACGGTTGAGGCCCCGGCAAAATCCTCCCTCTTCAAGGACCTCCGGGAAGGATTCAGCTACACCATCCGGACACCGTGGCTTCTGTGGACGCTGATCTGGGCTTGCCTGTCCGTGCTGTTCCTCATCGGACCCATTGAGGTCTTGCTTCCCTTCGTTGTCCAGGACCAGCTGGGCG
This sequence comes from Paenarthrobacter sp. TA1.8, assembly GCF_048595705.1. Lineage (NCBI taxonomy): Bacteria > Bacillati > Actinomycetota > Actinomycetes > Micrococcales > Micrococcaceae > Paenarthrobacter > Paenarthrobacter sp. TA1.8. Next base: position 362,060 of record NZ_CP184287.1, on the reverse strand, counting down.
GCGACTCGAGGATGTTCGGCTTTCTCCTGGCCATCATGGGTGTCGGCAGTGCCATAGCTGCACTGGCAACGGCGTCCTTGCGCCTTCCCCGCCGCTACCTGACCGTGATGGTGGTGACATGGGGGTTGGGGAGCCTGCCGGTTGCCGCCATTGGTTTCATGGACAGCTTCTGGATGCTCGGCGTTGCCATGCTCATCTTCGGAGTCACAGAGGGGATCGGAACTGTCATCTGGGGCACGTTGCTGCAACGGCGCGTGCCACGGCATCTGCTGGGACGGATTTCCAGCTTGGACTTCTTCGTTTCGCTAGCGCTAATGCCGGTGTCCATGGCTCTCGCCGGCCCGATCGCCGAAGTTGTCCCCATCTGGCTCATTTTCTTCATTGGTGGTTTGGCGTGCCCCATCATGGCCTTCGTGGCGCTGTTCGCCGCACGAATGATGAAGGATGAGATCGAGAACCCCCTGGACTCCAGCGCTGTGGACACGGAATCTGCAGACACACAGCCTGACTCTGTGTAGCGTGGGCACTATCTCAGGAAGGACTTACCCATGGCCGCTGGCACCAAAGACGATCCCTGGCAGCTCACCACTCCCCCAGGCTCGTCCGACTACACAATGTACAAGGACGAGGCCGCCGATCCTCCGACCCTTGTTTGCCAGGTGGGTTCCACAAAACTGCTGTACCAGTTGCGTGCCATTGAGGACCTGCACGCATGGCTCGTAGATCAGGGTGATTGGGTACCCCTCGGCGCCGCGGACGAAGGCAAGGATGCTGCTCCTGGAACAGTAGAGGCCTGGGGTCGCAGTGAGGACAACCCCGTAGGCGGTTGGTACGGACTGCGTAAGGGCTACCGTGGCCGGTTTGGGATGTACATGCCACCGCTGCTCGAGACCCTCGGCTTGGCTGAGCTCACCCACGAGAAGCGAAACAACACCATGCGGGCAGTCACGAAGTAGCTACTTGCCTGCAGCGAGCGTGCCGATCTCGTCCCCGCCCTGGCCGAATACCGCTAGCTTTCCGTCTTCCTGGATCCTTGCCGTGGAGGCGTTGGACAGCCACGTATCGACGCCTCCGCAGGCCATGCGGGTGGAGGCGAGCCCCCCGAACGCGATGGTTTTGCCGTCCTCTTTCCAAGATCCCATGAGTCTGTTGCAGCCATCAGTTCCGGTCGCATTACCATCCGATTTCAGCTCAAGGGAGGGTTGCTTGGGGTCGCTGGTATCACCCCAGACACCGACGAAGGGACTGGTGCCGCTTCCCATGCAGCCCGCCAACAAGGCGGCCGCAACGAATGCAAGGGAAACAACGCGGACGGTGCGGGTCGGGGTCTGCGCCATGCGGTCAGTCTAGGTTTACTCCTCCGGATTTCACCAGAGTTCGGTCGACTGAGGGCGCCCGTAGCCGCGGATCGTGCGGTCGGTCGCGACTCAGACGACCGACCGCACTAGCCCGGTTGACGCAGTGATGGCGCCCCGGGCGGGCCCCAGAACCCGCCACACCCATCACTGCTAACTCCGTCGATGAACCGCAACGCGGCCGAAAAGGGCAACGGCGCAGTACGCGGTTCAAACGACATGGGCACTGGATATGTGCTTTGACCTGCGGAAACGTGACGCGTCGTTTCCAGAATTATTTGTGTTGCAGCAGAAGAAGCCCGACGGCGGTGCGTCACCACGGCCGTCGGCGTTCCTCTGCGGCCACGAGGCAGCCTAAGGTCCGGGGCCCGCGGCCTTAGTGCGAAAGCTCAGTCGTCAAAGCGCAGCTGGTTGTCACTGCTGCCACTGAGGTTGGCGATGATCTCTGACGCGACCGCATGGAGTTTCTGGTTTCGATGGCTTGAAGCTTTGGTCAACACACTGAACGCCTCGTCCTGGCCGCAGCGGTTCTGGGCCATGATGACGCCGCAGGCAAGATCAATGACTGTCCTGGAGGACATCGCCGTCTTCAGATCAGCATTGAGCTGCTCCACGGTTTCGATCCTGATGGCCAGGCGCAACGTACTGCCGGCCACGTCAGCAAAAGCGGCAGCTTCAGCCATCACAACATCCGTGAAGGTTCCAGCGGTAGGGGCAAAAAAGTTGATAACCGCTTCGGATGTCTCCCCGAGGTCCATAGGCACGCCCAAGGCGCTGTGGACGCCCTCAGCTTCCAAGGCCTTGCTGTACAACGGCCAGTTAGTGTCGGTGGCAACGTCTGCCAGCAGCACCGGCCTGCCAAGGTCCAGGGCTTCCAGGCAGGGGCCTTGCCGAAGTTGCTGTTCAATTTTGTCCAGATACACGGCCCTCTCACTGCTGCCTGCAACAGTGGCTGTTCGTTTGCGCCGGCGCAACGTCAGGGCACAGTCGATGTTCTCCCCGGCTACCTTGCTCATCGCATCGCAAGCGAAGCTGGTCACGCCGTTGAGAATCCCGTGGATGTCGGAACTACCGACCACCAGCTCATGCAGGCTTCTGATATGTTCGGCATTTCCGGTGGGTTCCATGAGCCTAATCGTAGGAACACTTCGGCTTCCCGTCACCCATTGCCGCGGAAACAGAGCAGAAGGTACAGTTCAAAAGTAAGTAACCTGACAAGTTCACTTGGGAGCGAGCCGCCGCTTGCAGCGGGATATCTGCCATGGAAGATCCACGTCGAACAGCGCGAAACCTCATACGAAGCCGGACCATTGATCTTGAAGACCTCTGGATCAAGTACTGGGCCCACGGCGGAAATGCTCCCATCTTTGAACTCGACGCCTACGTCTTTGAAATTCAGGAGGGGCACCCCTTCGAGCTGCGGATCTTGTCATGGGCCCTTGAGGATCTGGGCGCCGACGCCGCCCTTTGAGAGGACGACACCCAGCGCGCCGCATAGCTAAGCATGCTTACTATGGTTTCGGGCAGTGACTCAACTACTGACGAGGAGCCAAGCATGACTCAACGAACAGTTTCGGACCTCATGGTGGAACGCCTCCAAGCATGGGGCGCGGACAGGGTTTTCGGATACAGCGGCGACGGCATCAACGGCTTCATGGGCGCACTCCGCCGATCCCAGGGCAAGATCGAATTTGTCCAGGCGAGACACGAAGAAGCGGCGGCTTTCATGGCCGTAGGGCATGGCAAGTACACGGGCGGCGTCGGCGTCGTGACCTCCACGCAAGGTCCCGGCGCCGTCCATCTTTTGAACGGTCTCTACGACGCCAAGATGGACAGCGTCCCGGTGGTGGCGATCATCGGGCAGCAGAGCACCACGGTTTTGGGCTCTGCCTATATGCAGGAAATTGATCTGCTGACGCTCTTCAAAGACGTCGCAGCCCAGTTCGCCCAGCTGGCCAGCTCACCCGAGCAGGTCCCCATGCTGATCGATCGCGCATTCCGCACTGCCCTGGAAACGAGATCGCCGTGCGTGGTGATCGTCCCGCACGACATCCAGACCGCACAAGCGCCCGAGCTTGAGCACGAACACGGAATCGTGGTCACTGCTCCGGTCTGGCATCCGGCACGCGTTATGCCCCGGGACGAAGAACTTGAGACCGCCGCGGACATCCTTTCCAAGGGTGAGCGGATCGCGATATTCGTTGGGCAGGGTGCCAAGGAAGCCCAAAAAGAAGTTGTGGCGCTTGCAGAAAAGCTCGACGCCGGCATCACCACCAGTTTGCTCGGCAAGCCTTACGTTGACGAGACACTCCCGTACGCCGTGGGCACCATGGGCCACCTTGGCACCACCGCCAGTGCGTTTCTCCTCGAAAACTGTGACACCCTGCTCATCATCGGATCCAACGACCCCTGGACGGAGTTTTACCCCAAGCCCGGCACCGCCAAAGCTGTGCAAATTGACATCGACGGGCGCAAGATCGCCAACCGCTACCCCGTCGAGGTGGGCCTGGTAGGAGACGCGGCGGAGACGCTGAGCGTGCTGACTAAACGCCTCGACGGCAAACAACAGCCATCACGAACAGCATGGCGTACCGACGTCGAAGAGCAGGTCCGCGCATGGCGCCAGCTCTCAGAGGAACGCGCCAACATACCCGCGGAGCCGGTGAACCCGGAACTTGTGATCCGCGAGCTCAACGGCAGGCTCCCCGACAACGCTCAGCTGAGTATCGACGTCGGCAGTTGCGTTTATTGGTACGCCCGCCAACTGATCCTTCCGCCCGGAGTCCCTGCCCATCTGAGCGGCACGCTCGCCAGCATGGGGTGTGCCATCCCTTATGGATTAGCGGCGAAACTAGCCCACCCGGAACGTCCCCTTGTAGCGCTGGCGGGGGATGGTGGCATGCAAATGCTCGGTGTCGCCGAATTGATCACCGTGGCGCACCGCTGGCGCGACTGGGCGGATCCTCGGTTTGTGGTCTGCGTCTTCAACAACCGCGACCTCGCCGAGGTCTCCTGGGAGCAGCGTGAAACCGAGGCAGAGCCGAGGTTTCCCGCCAGCCAGGAAATCCCCGACTTCCCCTACGCGGCCTATGCGGAACTGCTGGGCCTGGCGGGAATCCGGGTGGAGGACCCCGCCAAGCTCGGCGACGCTTGGGACTACGCGCTTTCCGTGGATCGCCCGGCCGTCATCGAAGTCCTGACAGATCCGAGCATCCCGCTACTGCCACCCTTCCCTGCCGGAGCGGAGAAGCTGGAGGGCATGCGTTCGGCACTGGCGGAAGAAGGCGCGGACGGTGAGCACGCACGGAGACTGCTGGACACGTACGCGGAGGGCGAGTCCAGCCTGCGTGATTCAGCGCCAAACGAAGCCTAGAGGTTTTCCACCAGCGAGACGTCGCGAACAGCGCCCTTGTCTGCTGACAGGGCCATGGCTGCGTAAGCACGGAGCGCGGGAGACACGTGGCGTTCGCGGTCCTTCGGCTTGTAGCCGCCGTTGGCCTCGAGTTTTTCGCGTCGTTCGGCAAGGATCTCGTCCGAAACCTGCAACTGGAGGGAGCGCTCGGTGATATCGATGCTGATAATGTCGCCGTTCTCCACCAGGGCGATGGCGCCGCCGGAGGCAGCCTCCGGCGAGATGTGCCCGATCGACAGGCCCGAGGTACCGCCGGAGAAGCGACCGTCCGTAATGAGGGCGCACTTCTTGCCCAGGCCGCGGCCCTTGAGGAATGAGGTGGGGTAGAGCATTTCCTGCATTCCCGGGCCACCCCTGGGGCCTTCGTAGCGGATGACCACCACGTCGCCTTCCTTGATGCTCTTGTTCAGGATCTTTTCCACGGCCTCGTCCTGCGACTCGCACACTACTGCCGGACCTTCGAAGATCCAGATTGACTCGTCAACGCCCGCGGTCTTCACCACAGCGCCGTCCACTGCAACATTGCCGCGCAGCACAGCCAAGCCGCCGTCCTTGGAGAACGCGTGCTCCACGGATCGGATGCAGCCGCCCTCAGCGTCGGTATCCAGGGAGGTCCACTGGTTCGACTGCGAGAAAGCTGTGGAAGAACGAACGCCGCCGGGAGCCGCGTGCCATAGTGCCTGCGCCTCCTCAGTGGCCTTGCCGCCGCGGATGTCCCAGTCGTCCAGCCAGCCATCCAGGTCGTTGGAGTGCACGGAGTGAACGTTCTTATGCAAGAGGCCGCCGCGGTTCAGCTCACCCAGCAAGGCGGGGATGCCTCCGGCGCGGTGCACGTCTTCCATATAATAGGTCTTGTCCCCGGCGACGTTCGGAGCCACCTTGGCCAAGCAGGGCACCAGGCGGGACTTGGCGTCCATCTCTTCCAAGCCATAGTCCACGCCCGCCTCCTGGGCCGCGGCCAGCAGGTGCAGGATCGTGTTGGTGGAGCCGCCCATGGAAATGTCCAGGGCCATGGCGTTGTCAAAAGCCTCGGCAGTTGCGATGGAGCGCGGCAGAACGGAGTCGTCGTCGCCGTCGTAATAGCGCTTAACGAGCTCGACGACGGTGGCGCCGGCCTTCTCGTACAGCGCCTTGCGTGCGGTGTGGGTCGCGAGCACGGAGCCGTTGCCCGGCAAGGCCAGGCCGATGGCCTCGGCGAGGCAGTTCATGGAGTTGGCAGTAAACATGCCCGAGCAGGAACCACACGTGGGGCAGGCGTTCTCTTCGATGAGGTTGATGTCTTCATCGGAGATGGATTCATCCACAGCGTCGGCAATCGCGTTCACCAGGTCCAGGGAGCGCACGGAGCCGTCGGTCAGGGTCACGCGGCCGGCCTCCATGGGACCGCCGGAGACGAACACCACCGGGATGTTCAAGCGCAGCGCGGCCATGAGCATGCCCGGGGTGATCTTGTCGCAGTTGGAGATGCAGACCAGGGCGTCGGCGCAGTGTGCGTTGACCATGTATTCGACGGAGTCGGCGATCAGGTCGCGGGATGGCAGCGAGTAGAGCATGCCGGAGTGGCCCATGGCGATGCCGTCGTCCACGGCGATGGTGTTGAATTCGCGCGGTACAGCGCCTGCAGCGAGGATCGCGTCGGAGACGATCCTGCCCACGGGGGCCAGGTGGGTGTGGCCGGGGACGAATTCGGTGAAGGAGTTGGCCACCGCAATGATCGGCTTGCCGATGTCAGTGTTGGCAACACCGGAGGCACGCAGCAGTGCGCGGGCTCCGGCCATGTTGCGGCCGTGGGTAACTGTTCTGGAGCGAAGTGCAGGCATGATTACCATCCTGCTGTTGTTCTACGGCTGGCGGAAGACGGTGCTGCTACTAGTAGTGAAAGTACCAGAGTAATAGTGTTGAGTGCGTGAAAGACGAGAGACGCAAGGAACTGGGGCTCTTCCTAAGGACCCGCCGAAACCAGGCCCTCCGATCGGACTACGGGTTGCCGCCTGTGGGGCGATCCCGCGAGCGCGGCCTCCGCCGGGAAGAGATCGCGTTCCTCTCAGGGGTCAGTGTTACTTGGTACACCTGGCTGGAGCAGGGCCGTGACATCAGCCCATCGCGCCAAGTCCTGGAAGCCGTGGCCCGCACGCTGCATCTTTCGGACACCGGGCTGAGTTACGTGCTCTCTTTGGGCGGGTACTCGTCGGCGCTCCCCAAAGGACCCGTGGCGGCCGATGCGCCCGCTCACGTTCAGCGGTTATTGGACGCCTTGGACCCCAACCCCTCCTACGCTTTGTCTCCGGACTGGGGCATCGCAGGTTGGAACCGCGCCTATGAGGCGCTGTACCCAAACATCAGCACGTTCGACGCCGCCGACCGGAACCTTTTGTGGCTGGTCTTCACCGATCCCTTCATCCGCGACCTGCTCCCCGACTGGGATGTCACCAGCAAGCGCTTTTTGGCTGAGTTCAGGGCCGAAACGGGGCAACGCCTGGGCGACCCGGATGTGGAGTACCAGGTGCAGCGGCTCAAGGAGGCGAGCCCTGAATTCCAGGAAAGCTGGGACCGGTACGACATCCTCGGCTTCGAATCCCGTGAGCGGCAGTTCCACCACCCCGCCGTTGGCGTCCTGCATATGGAGCACCACCAAGTGTCACCCTCTGACCGGCCCGACCTTCACATCGTGGTCTACACGCCGGCGCCCGGGAGTGACGCGGGTGAGCAGATGCAGCGGCTGATGGGGGTCTGATGCACATCACGGGACCTGGTGGTGATTGCCTTTAGCTGGGCTCCCTCTTGTTCAGGACGAAATTCGCCGGCACCGACGCGACGCCGTTTGCCTGGACTACTACGTAGTGCTGCCCTGGGTAGTAGGACCGGGTTGTTATTGGGCGGAAGGAATGAGTTTTTCTGACAGTGACGGTCTCGCCGGGCTTAATTTGGCGGGACGTGAGCTTGAAAGTTTTAGCGCTTACCGTGCCGTTGGCCCGCTGGAAACCGATGGCATAGTCAATGGCTGCTTTAGCGGGCTGGGTGCCTTCATTCACCACCTCGACTGAAAATTCCACAGTTCCGTCCCATGCCACTGAAGTGTGGAGGATTCGAGGCTCCATCACCACGAGTTGGCCACCCGAATAACCCAGGAGGCCCAGTGCTTCGGGATTGCCTTGCTTGACCAGGGTCCTGAGTCCATGGCGAATCACCTTGGGAGTGGCGTCATCAGGTTTTCCTGACCAACGGCGGGCAGTAGCTATCACCAACTGTGGATCGATGCGGCTCAGATCATTGAGATGGTTCGCCGCAGAACGTCGAACGTAATCGGCAGGATCTTGATAGGTGGCATCCAGGATCCCCTGCGTTGCGGCTGGATTGGCCACCAGCCAAGGAACTCTTTTGGCCCACGGCAAGTAAGCGCGAGAGCCCTCGGTAGCGAGCCGGCGGACGTTTTCGTCTTCGTGATTCGTCCAGGTTTGCATGGTCGCGATAGCTCGTTCCGGGCGGGCAGCTATAAGGTCACGGATGGCGAACTCTCCCGTTAGCCTGCTGGTTAGGCGGGACAGGACTGCAAGAGCGGCATCAAAGTCCGCGAGCGACGCCGATTGCAGGGCCCTCCCGGTCACGACTTCGGTTGCCGGCCAGACCATCCATCCGGTAAACCGGGGGTCGTCGAGAGCATCGAGCATGACCTTCTCAACAGCGAGGTAGCCCGCCGGCAAGTCCTCAAGGAGCGCGTCCCTGACGATATCAACACGCTGCCGGAGGCGCTGTCCGCCAAACAAGTCAGGCGACCGCTCCAATGTTGTCAGTTCAAGGCCGGGCTCGGCGCTCATCAGTATGGAGCGCAGTTCGGTGACCACACTGGAATTGATGAGCTCATCCATTGCACCCATATATGTTTCTCCTTCGCCGGTGTTGCCATGGTAGGCGATGGGGGTGACAACAAAAGCGGGCTGGCAACCCACGGTGTACTAGCCCTTAGGCGGGGCAGCGAGCGGTTGCTTGTCGAGCTGCGACGGTTCGGGAGCTGCAGTCCTTTCGGCTGTAATCCGTCCTAGGATCACCACCAAAACCAGAGCCACAATCACAGGTATACACACAGAAAGGACAATGGTGCCGGTATCTACGCCAAGGCCGATGAGAATTCCGCCGAATATCGGGCCCACCACCGATCCGAGTCGCCCCAATGAAGCTGCCCATCCCACCCCCGAGGTCACAGTTGCTTGAGGGTAGAGAGTCACTGCCACAGCGGCCTGGCCAATCATGCCGGCTTGGAGCCCAAGACCAACGCCACCGAAGACGATCAGTAACAGCGCCTTGTCCGGACCAAGGAATGCCGAGATGACGAGGAACACAACCGCTGCTGCTGAAGTCCAGGCCAGGACTGTGGTCATCCGGCGTCGACGTGATCCCAGAATCAGCACACAGGCGCCAACAATGCTTCCTACGCCCAACGCCGCCGATCCCAAGGGCGCCAGACCAAGACCAAAGCCGTAGCTCGTAAGCAGGGTAGGCAGCCACGAGGAGAACACGTAGTAAACGGCGAAGATAAGGAATGAGAAAGACCAAAGTAAAACGGTTCTGCTCCGTACAGGTCCATCGAAAAGGCGGGAAACCGAGGCGTGGTGCTTGGCCACTGAAGTATCCATGGGGGTGATCGACGCCTGTTTACCCGATAGGCCGATCCACAGGAACGGCAGGAGCACGCCTGAGGCGATGGCTCCGAGAATGAAAACCCATTCCCACCCGAGCGCATTAGTGATCACACCCCCGCCGAGCCCAGCGATAAGTGCCCCGAATGAAATACCGGTCATCACGACCACCGCAATCGATTGGCGATAACGCGACGGATTGACGGCGGTCGCATGTGAGACAGCCGCAGGCAGCACGGCCCCTAACCCCAGCCCGGTCACGAAGCGAAGAATGGTCAGCTCCACTATTGAACCTGACCACGCCGTCAGCAGTGAACCAACGGTGAAGAGCACAACGGCGGAAAAGATGACATTCCTTGTGCCCATTTTTGCTACTAAGCGTCCTACCGCCATGTAACCGAGAGCCACCCCCGCGCTCGTAAATGCGAGGGCCGGGGTGAAATGGGCGGGCTCAACTCCCCATTCCTTTGATATCGACGGAATGGACACCCCGAGTGCGACCGTGTCGTATCCATCGAGCACTACAGCGGCAAATGCAAGGCAGAGCACCCACCAGTTCGGTTTGATCTCATCCTGTATTTTGGGTTCGCTCATCGTCTCCATCGGACATCCTTAAAGTTGTGAGGGCTTCAAAGTCGAAGCAGGGGCCTGCCGTCCGGGAACCATCGAAGTGCGCGAGTACTCACTTTCTTGATTTAATGTATCTTAGCATTGAGATTCTACAAAGTGACTCATTTCACGCGCTAGTCCCTCTGGCAGAAGCAAATAGCCTCCACAGGGCAGTAGCTGTACAAAAAATCCACAATTCGGCGCACTATGGAGGCATGAACGCTCCCGGCGCCAACGGCTTTGCGCAGGGTGGTTCCGGTAGCTTCGGGGCCGGCCTGCACCCGTGGTGCCGTTATGTGGCTTTGGGCGACTCGTTCACCGAAGGTTTAGGCGATCCAGAACCGCGGAGCCCCGGCGGCCTCCGCGGCTGGGCGGACCGGATCGCGGAAGAATTGGCCACCGGTCACGACAATTTCGCCTATGCGAACCTGGCCATCAGCGGGAGGCTGCTTCACGAGATTCTCGAAGAGCAGGTGGGTCCGGCCATCGAGCTCCAACCTGATCTGATCACTCTTAACGCAGGCGGCAATGACTTGCTGTTCCACAGGAGCGATCCGGACAAACTTGCCCTTGAACTGGACGCGGGTGTGGAAAGACTGGCCTCGACCGGCGCCACGATTGTGCTCTTTACCGGCCCGGACTGGGGTGCGACCCCAGTGCTGGGCCATACTCGCGGCAAAGTGGCCATCTACAACGAGAACATGCGGGTAGTTGCCGCCCGCCATGATGCCCTGATCGCAGATCTCTGGGCGCTACGCCAGCTCACGGACCCTCGAATGTGGAACGCGGACCGGTTGCATTTCTCGCCGCTGGGCCAGCACACCATCGCCATCATGGTGCTCGATATCCTCAATGTTCCGCATACCCTGGAACCTTTAGCACCCAAGCCCCTACCCGAGCGCAGCTGGCGTGAGGCGCGGGCGGGCGACATCATCTGGGCTCGGGAACATCTCTTCCCATGGGTGGTGCGGCGCCTGACGCAACGAAACGTTGACGATGGACGGCACCCAAAGCGACCCGAGCCAGGCCCTGTCTTTGGGGCAAGCATGCCTCCCGGGGCATACGTAGGGCCGGACCCGCGTATCGACTGAGACCAGGCATGAAACACTCGACCACTCCGTGTTGCAGCTATGGAGTCCGTCACCCTTTGCCGCGCCTGTAGTGGTGTTGGCTGGATGAACGCTAAAATTTCACTTGCCGCAAGTACAAGCCCTTCGGCATCAATCCGCGTTGCATTTCTTAGGAGCGCCATACCGTGAGTGGGGGAACCGACCAGTCATGACGGCAGGTAGTACCCCCAGTCCTCATCCCGGCACTTCAGCAGCCACCAACCAGCCTTCATCCACTACGACGAAGGCCCCAAAGCCGGCAGCTCCTGCAACAAAGCCCGTAGCGTACCCCGCCATTTTGCAGGGGTTCCTCGGTTCACTGTTCATGTTTGCAGGGTCCATTGGCATCGGATGGATCGCCAACGGATCCCCGATGATCCGCCACCCCATAGTCATTGCCCTGCGCACTGAGGGCTGGGGAGTAACGATCTCCGCCGTCCTCCTTACCGTGGGCGCCATGGTACTGGTTCGGTCCTGGCTGAGGTTGGGACAACGGATGGGCAGTTGGGAGGGGAACTCCCTCAAACCGATCGTTGCAGCGATCGGAGCATGGTCCCTTCCGTTGCTGTTCGCTGTGCCCGTCTATTCCCGTGACGTCTATGCGTATATAGGCCAGGGCCGCCTGATGATGGAGGGCCAAGACCCTTACGACGTCGGCATCTCGGCTTTGAACAACTGGTTCGCCTTGGGTGCGGACCCGGCCTGGGCGGAAGCCCGCACTCCGTACGGGCCCTACTTCTTGTGGATGGCCCACGCCGTGGTGGCCATTACGGGCGCCCAGCCGGACGTCTCAGTCCTGCTGTTCCGGCTTCTGGCCGCCGGCGGGGTGCTGTTGTGCGTTGTGTACGTCCCCAAACTCGCGGAGCTTCACGGGATTAATGGTGCCCGGGCGCTCTGGATTGCGGTGGCTAATCCACTCTTCCTCATCAGCTTCGTCGCCAGCGCCCACAACGACGCCATCATGGTGGGCTTCGCGGTAGCGGGAACCTACTTCGCAGCCACCAAGCGGCCGTTATTGGGGATCCTGTTGGTCACGCTTTCCATCGGAATCAAACCGGCCACCGTTTTGTTGCTTCCCTTCATCGGGCTGATGTGGGCTGGTGCCGGAGCGTCCTGGCCGCGCAAGTTCGGAATCTGGGCCGCGACCGCGAGCATCAGTTTCGCTGTTCTGGTGATCAGCGGCATCCCTTACGGCCTGGGTCTGGGCTGGGCGTGGGCCATCACGGACCCCACTCCCGGGTTCACCGGCTACTCGCCGTCGGGATTCCTCGGCCAGCAAATCGAGTTCCTCGGCAACGCCCTGGGGCTGCCGGGCAATGCGATGGCCGACGTCCTGCGAGCGGCCATGAAGTGGGGTGCAGTCGCCCTGGTCCTCGTTCTGATGTTCCGCGGAGACCACTCCCGCGTGGTGCGGCGCATGGCCCTTGCCTTCGCAGCCATCGTGCTGCTCTCCCCCATCATTCAGCCTTGGTACATTCTCTGGTTCGTCCCCTTCCTGGCCGTGACGGGGATCAGGGACGACTGGCAGATGCGGTGCCTCTACGTCGGCGTGACATTCTTTGTGGTGTTCGGTGCGCAGGACCAGTTGTCAGTCTGGTCCTTCGTGGAGGTCTCCGTGGACCTGTCCTCGTTGGCCTTCGCCATCGCGCTTCTGTTCGCGTTCTACCTGGTGTTCCTGGACATCCACACCCGCAGGCTTCTGGTCCAAGGCAAACTGTCGCGCTGGGTGGGGCAGACTGACCGTCGCCTGCTCCACCGCCCTCCGACTATCCGCTAAAGCGCTTTCGGGACCACCGGAGCGCCATCCCGGTTCACGCGCCGCCCCAATTCAACCGTCCTCTGCACCGACCACCACAGCAGCACCACCAGCAAGACATTCCGGGTGGTCAGCACAGCGGCCATGATCGGGTGGGCGTGGATGAGCGGGGTGTAGAACAGCGGATAAATCACGAACGTTGTCATGGCAATGCCCATCAGCAAGGCAGCCGGCACTTTCCACCGGTTCCAGTCGTGCGTCAGGCCGGCAATGATCACAGGGGCCAGCCAGATGATGAACTGCGGCGAGCCCACCTTGTTGAACACGATGAACGCCGTGGTCATCATCAAGGCACCCTCGAGGAACAGTTCCTCGCGCTCCGCTCCACGATTGAGTGCACGGATCAGGAGGATGGCGGCCGCAATCGCGGCAACTATCAGCAGCGGCTGCATCAGGAACGCCGCAACCTCGGCACCGGGCCCGTAGACCTCTGTGGAGTTGATGGCTGTATTGTCGGCCATTTTGGATCCGGCGATGTTGAAGACGCTCAGCCACACCCAGGGCGTGGAGAAAGTGGCTTCCAGCTGCATGCCGCGCTCGCCCTGGTTGATCAGGAAGTCCAGGATGTGGCTGAAGCCACCAGCGAGGTAGGTTCCTAACCCTACGACGGCGGTGACGCCCACCCCGGCAGCGATCATCTGCAGCCGGTTGCGGGAAGCGATGATGATGGGTACCAGCACCGCTGCAGGCCACACTTTGATCCACGTTGCGATGCTCAACAGGACGGAGGCAACAACCGGCCTTTGGGCAGCGCAAATCAAGGCAATCAAAACAATGGAGGTGGTGATGCCTTCAACGCGGGCAAAGCTGAGGTATCCCATGAACATTGTGAAGAACAGCCACCACCATGCGGGCGCGATCCCGGTGACCCGCCGTGGGCCACGCGTCAGGTACCAGAGACCCAACGCGTTGAGGGCCGTGATCAGCAGGGTCCACATCAGCAAGTAGAGGTCCGGACCGGCAATCCCCGCCAGGAAAATGGGAATCTGGGCCAGCACGGGGTAAACCCAGGGGCTGATCTTCCCGTTGAGGTTCTCCGGGTTGTAGCCATCCATCGCCCACTGGCGGTATTGCTCAGTGTCGCTGAAGGTGTTGCCGCTGAGGAAGAAAGAAGCCATCCAGCACAGGAAGTAGAAATGCACCACGGCGAATCCCCACCACACGCTGGAGGGGCGGGCGAACCACGCTACAACTGCGGGAGGAAGGACACGGCTGCGGATACGGACCAGCTGGTCGAAGAACGTCGCGGAAATCTTAGTGCTCCTTGCCCGCTGGTGCACTGACCACGGAGGGCTTACGGCCCAGTGAATACAGGCGACGCGCCGACCAGAAGAAGAGGACCACCAGCAGGACGTTGCGGATGCTCAGGACCAGGGCCATCCAAGGATTGTTGTGACTCAAAGCATCGTAGAAGAGCGGGTAGATGAAGTAGGTGGCAACGGCGATCACTATCAGCATGGTGGCCGGAACGCGCCACTCTTTCCAGTTGTGCGCCAGCCCTACAGCTACAGCCGGTGCAAGCCACACCATGAACTGCGGTGAACCCACCTTGTTGAAAACGATGAACGCGGTCACCAGCGTGAGGGCTCCTGAAAGCAGGAGTTCTGTCCGGTCCACTCCGCCGTTGAGCTTGCCTTGGTGCAGGGCCCAGAAGGTCAAACCCGCGACGGCGGCCGCTGCCAGCAGGAGGAGGGGCTGCATCAGCACGGACATGAACGCAGTGCCGGGTCCGTCCACCTGCATGGAGTTGATGTCAGTGTTCATATACATGCGGGAATCCCCGACGCCGAGGACCGACAACCACAGCCATGGGGTGGTGAAGGTCGCTTCGAGCTGCATGCCGCGATCTCCCTGTTGTGTCAGGAAGTTCAGCAGCTTGGGAACGGCACCAACTGCCGCTGCCAGCCCAACCACAACCGCCGTCGTCGCAATTCCTGCCGCCACAACGTGCAGGCGTTTCCTGACCACTGCGAACAGGGCCAGCATCACGGCGGCGGGCCACACCTTCACCCAGGTGGCGACGCTCAGAAGGACCGACGCGACGAAGGGCCGGGTGACACCGTAAACAAGGGCCACGAGGACTATGGGGGCAGTTAGTCCGTCAACGCGGGCGAAGCCCAACCACCCCATGAGGAAGACGAATACCAGCCACCACCAGGCAGCCGGCATTGCTTCCTGCCGGCGGCCGCGGTCGGTGAGTTTGAGCACCGCCCATCCGTTCAGCAGCGTGGTGAGCAGGACCCAAAGGAAGAAGAAAGGGCCAGGACCGGCTACAGCTGCCAGGCCCATGGGAATCAGCGCCAGGATGGGATAGACCCACGGGCTGGGTCCCCCGGTGAGGTTTGCGTCGTCGAATCCGGCAAGCGCCCATTCACGGTAGATAAAGGTGTCGCTGAAGGCTTCGCCGCGCAACGAGAGCACGGCCCCGAAGACCAGGAACACCAGGTGAATCACCACGAAGCCCCACAGCAGGCCCCGCGGGGAGTTTATGCGTGCCGCCAACCTCGCTGGGATTGTTTTACCGCGGATTTCCGCGAGCTTACTGAAAAAACTGTCCATCAACGAAGAACTTCCTGGCTAGGTGGGTCCTTGCCTCAGCAATCCCCAATTTTCTTGGGACCGAAAAACCCCCGCATGCTACTTTACGCGAGACACCCAAACGCCCGGCAGTTGCTTACCCTGCGGGCTGGGCTTCCGTCTGCGCGCGTATGCTCCATGCGGACCAATCCAACGGGTGAACGGAGGGACGGCCCAGGAGGTAACCTTGCGCTGCTGTGACCTTCAGCGCGGTGACTTCATCAAGCTCGGCTGCAGTTTCGATGCCTTCTGCAATGATGTCCGCGCCGATCTCCCGCGCCAGTTCCACGATGGCCCTGGCCCGGATTTTCTGACCGTCGCTGCTTTCTATTCCCTCAATCAAATGACGGTCCAGCTTGATGATGTCGGGGCGCAGCTGTTCAATCCGTTCCATGGAAACCAAAGCTGCACCGGACGCACTGATGGCGAGCCGCAGGCCCAGGGTTCGCAGTGGCCCCAGGCCGTCGTCGCCGGTTTGCCCTTCCACGGATTCCAGGCTGCCCGTCAGTTCAACAATGATCCTGTCCGGAGCCAGTGCTGCTGCAGCAAGAAGATTCCGCACTCGGGGGTCATTGGACGTTGCGGGGGTGAGGTTTAGCGCCACGGACATGTTGTCCGGGACGTCGTGCGCTGCCGTCAGGGCGCAGTGCAGTGCGGCAATTTCGAGTTCCGTGCCCAATCCGGCTGCTGCGGCCTCGTTGAACCACACATCGGCTCCGGCTCCATCCTCGCCAACGAACCTGGTCAGCGCCTCTACGCCCACCACCTCGCCTCCAGGCAGTGCATGGACGGGCTGGAAAGCTGTCAGCAAGAGCTTGTCCGCCAGGATCGACTGGATGCCTTCGCGGACCTCATGGCTAACAGGGACCGATACTGTCCGGGCTGTGTCCGAGGACTCCAAGTGCAGGCTGGCAACTTCACGCTGAACCGGGACCTTGGCCGTTGAACCCGGCGGCTTGCGGGTCTCGAGCAAGTGCTCCAGCAACGCACGCTCCGGGTCGTCGGGACGTGCCTCAATCAACGCGCGAAGGTTTTTCCTCGCTCCTTCGCTCCGGGCATCACTGTCGGCAAGGATGGATTCAATGATATCCAGCACTTGTTCGCGCATGGTCATGTCTTCGCTGGCCGGCGCCACAACAGCGTCATCGGCCGCCGCAGCGCCATCCTTCGGTGAGCTGCCGCTTTCCGGTTTAAAAGAGCCCGCGTCTTGAGCCATTAATTATTCCTTTGTGTGTCCCCCACTGGCAAAGCCAGCCATGACATGACCTCCACGAAAACGTGTGGGCCTTGTCACGAATCTTACAGAGGAATCAGAGCATCCGAGACACCGCAATGACTCCTGACAAGGGAAAACGTGTCCTTGGACGACAAGCCCTGACATGCTGGAGGGGTGACATCCATTTCAACGGAATCACCCCGCACCGCACTCAGTTGGAAGCTGCTGCCGGCGGCGTTGCTTTCCTTGTCCGGCGTGCCGCTCTTTGCGATGGGCAACGAGCTGCTCGGCTATAGCCTGCTGCTGGCGAGCGTGGCCACCGCGGCTTTCATCGACCACCGATTGATGCGACACCTCGCATTGATCGCGGCGGGCATGACCATCTTCAGCTTGGTACCGCTCAACGCCGACCTCAGCACAGAGCACATGGCCCTCATGGGCGGCGCCCTGGCATTGGCTGTGCTGGTGCCATGGCTGGTGTCCCGGTTCGCCTACCGCGAGGACATCATCAAATTTCCCGTGAACACCGGCCGCAAGTGGCCCTTGGCAGCGAAGCTGTACCTGATAGGCGTGGTGGCGCTCGGTTACTTCATCCTGCCGGTGTACCTGATCCGGACAGGTGTTTACCAAAACTGGCCGGATGCTTCCGATCCCGATATCTTCTGGCGGCTCTTCCTTGGCGTCAACGCCGTGGGTATCTGGGATGAATTGTTCTTCATCTGCACCACCTTCACCCTGCTGCGGCAGCATTTTCCGGACTGGCTGGCCAACCTCCTGCAAGCTGTGGTGTTCTCGTCATTCCTGTGGGAGATCGGCTACCAGTCGTGGGGTCCGCTCCTGACGTTCCCGTTCGCATTGCTGCAGGGCTACACCTTCAAGCTCACCAAGTCATTCACGTACGTGGTGTCCGTACACCTGCTGTTCGACTTCGTGCTGTTCCTCGCGCTGGTGCATGCACACAACCGGGACTGGCTGCCGATCTTCCTTTACTAGTCCGGCTCTCTGAATCGGCGGCGGGCCTACGTCCCCGAACCTGCCCACGCTTCATGTGAAACTTCGATCTCCTGTGCCATGTCGTCGAGGAATCGAATCACCGATTCCCGTTCGGGAGGGCTCAGCCTGGCCGCAGCGAGGAACCGTTTGGCCTGCTGCCGCCCAACGGTCCTCATGGCGGCCTCGTGCGTTTCGGGTGTGATGGCGATGGCGAGGGCGCGGCGGTCGGAGGGGTGCGCGCGTCGCGTGACGTGGCCGGCGCGTTCCAACCGGTCGAGCAACTTGGTGGTTGAGGCTGTCGAGATATTGAGCCGGGAGGCTATTGCGCCTGGTGTGGCTATCACGCCATGGTTGGCGCAGACAATCAGGTAGTGCAGCGCACGCATGTCGGACTGGTTGAGTTTCATGTACCGGAGCGAGGCGTCGGAGAGGCGTTGTTCGGCTTCGCGCAATCTTCCCAGCGCTGCCATTACGTCGCTGATTTGCTGGACATCCGCGTCGGAGAGGTCGGAGCGATCCACCAGTTCCTGATGAGGATCGTTGGCGTCCAAATCGTAGATGCCAGCGGAAACCGGGGTCCCGGCTTCTTCAGGTGTCTCTTCAGGACTGGACATGTTTGGTATGTTACACCTAACTTCCTACATGGTAGCCTTTCTTCTAGCTTGTCTAGCAATATTCAGATTTCGGGCAGAAACAGGGTGTGGAGGAAGGCGCAACATGAACGCGACAGAGATGGTGGTCCTCCTTGATGACGCCGGGGCGCCCATAGGCGAGGCTCCCAAGGCAGGAGTTCACACACTGGATACGCCCCTCCACCTCGCCTTTTCCTGCTACCTGCTCAACGACGCCGGGGAAGTTCTCCTGACCCGCCGTTCACCCGAAAAGAAAACGTGGCCCGGTGTTTGGACCAACAGCTTCTGCGGCCACCCGGGCCCCGGTGAAGAGTTCGAGGATGCGGTTCTTAGACGCGCGCAGTTCGAACTCGGAGTGGACGCCAACAGAATTGAACTGGTCCTCCCCCACTTCCGATACAGGGCAGTAGATCCAACGGGCATAGTGGAAAACGAAATTTGCCCTGTCTACATAGCCCGCATCACCGGGGTGTTGAAGCCGAATCCCGCCGAGGTAGCGGACTGGGCCTGGATCTCACCCGCACTGCTGGCCGATGCTTTGGAACACACACCGTCCGCTTTCAGCCCGTGGCTCGGGCTTCAATTCCCGGAGCTCCTCGAGGCGAACGCATTGCCACTCCAAGCTGGAGCCGAAGCATGACCATCACCTCAAGCGCCGTACGCGGCCGCACCGATCTTTGCACTGCGATCGAAAACGAGTTGAGCGGACTCATCGGCAAAAGGGCCAGCGCAGCGACCGCCTATGGCCCGGACTTCGCCAGGATTTGGGCGCTCGCGGGCCAGAACGTCTTGGGCGGCAAGTTCGTCCGGCCCTTGTTACTCATGGAAACGTACGACGCCCTCTGCCAGCGGCATCAACAGTACGACTCCGCACACTCACGTCAGCGCGAGACCGCCATCAGCATCGCCGCCGCCATTGAACTCCTGCATTACGCCTTCCTGCTGCACGATGACGTGATCGACGGCGACCTTGTCCGACGCGGGCACCCGAACCTGATCGGTTCCCTCCTCGCGGAAGCCTCCGCAACCGCCCGCACGGACGCCGCGGACGGCGCGGACGGCGTTAATGGCGCTGACGGCGTTCGTGGAACCCGCGCCGGTAGCAGCCTCCACTGGGCCCAAACCGGCGGAATACTCATGGGCGACATGCTCCTCGCGGCTACGCACCAGTCCTTCGCCCGGGCGGATCTCCCCCACGAGCTTCGCCTGCGGCTCCTCGACCTCCTGGAACACACCATCAACGAGACAGTGGCCGGCGAACAACTGGATGTGGGTCTGGGTGACGGCGTCATAGCCCCGGACCTCCAGACCATCCTGGTGATGTGTGGCTACAAAACCGCCACGTACACCTTCGAGCTCCCGCTCCGTGCCGCCGCTACGCTGGCCGGCGCCGACTTCGCCGTCGAGAATTCGCTCGCAACCGCCGGCAGGCATCTTGGGCTGGCTTTCCAACTCCAGGACGACCTCCTGTCCACGTTCGGGGATCCTCGCCGCCACGGCAAGGATCCCTTTTCGGACCTCCGCGAGGGCAAGGAGACGGCCATCATCGCCCATGCACGGACAACGCACGCTTGGCCGGACATCGAGCCCTTCTTCGGCATGCCCGAGCTCAGTGTCGGCGACGGCGAGCACGTCCGCCGGCATCTCAGCGATTGCGGAGCCGAGGCATTCGTCCAAGGCCTTATCGAGGAACAAATGCAGGCATTCAACAGTCAGCTGACCACCACCATCCCGGCAAGCGTACGCAACGTCCTGCTTGACCTCGCGGGACAGCTGGAAGGACGGCAATCATGACTGTCGCCACCGATACCTCGTTGACGCATTTCACCCGGACGGCCGAGCGCGCCGCCAACCAGGTCATCTCCGCATACTCCACCTCGTTCGGTTTGGCATGCAGGCTGCTGGGATCCAGGCACCGCCAGCACGTCCGCAACATCTATGCCTTGGTACGGGTGGCCGACGAACTCGTGGACGGCGTCACGGCGGAAGCCGGCCTGAGCTACCAGGAGCAGTGCGACGCCCTGACGCACTTCATTGATGAGACACACCGGGCCGTCAAACTCGGCTACAGCAGCGACCTCATCATCCACGCATTCGCCCAGACGGCCCGTGCGGCGGGGATCGATGACTCGCTCATCGATCCGTTCTTTGACTCCATGCGCATGGACCTCGGCGAGCGCACTGACTTACTTGAGAGAAATGCGGCCCCGCCCGCACCGCTCCGTTTCGACGCCGACGCCCACGACGGTTACGTCCACGGTTCCGCGGAGGTGGTGGGGCTGATGTGCCTGCGCGTCTTCATGCGGGACGAGAAGATCGACGACGGCGACGCTGCGGCTTTGGAGCACGGCGCCAGCAGGTTGGGCGCTGCTTTCCAGAACATCAACTTCCTCCGGGATCTTGCGGACGACACCACCCGGCTGGGGCGCAGCTACCTTGGCACCGCAGACCATCTTGAGGACCGCGACCGCATGGGCTGGGTCAGCACCATTCGGGCGCAGCTTGCCGACGCCAACGCCGTCATTCCAATGCTTCCGCGCGACGCCAGGGCTGCTGTCCGGAGCGCGCTGGCACTGTTCCAAGCGCTCACCGACAGGATCGAACAGACCACCGTGGACGAACTCTACCGCTCCCGGGTCCGTGTACCGGATCCCGTGAAAGCCGGGCTTGCCGCTCGCGCCGTCGCCTCAACCTGGATGGAGTTGCACCGATGACCCGGACAGTAGTGATCGGCGGTGGCATCGCGGGGCTTGCCACCGCCGCGCTACTCGCCCACGAAGGACACGAGGTCCAGCTCCTCGAACAGCGTGACCAGGTGGGCGGCCGTGCCGGCAGCCTCGAGAGGGACGGCTTCCGCTGGGATACCGGCCCTTCCTGGTACCTGATGCCCGGCGTTTTCGACCACTTCTTCAATCTGCTCGGCACCAGCACCGCCGAACAGTTGGACCTCAGGACGCTCAACCCTGCGTACCGCATCTTCAGCGAACCAAACCACGACGGCGTGCGGCCCGACCCGCTCACCGTCCCGTTTGGCAGTGACCAGGTTTTGGAAACCTTCGAGCGAGTTGAGCCCGGCAGCTCCAAACAGCTCAACTCCTACCTCGCTTCTGCGCGGCACACCACGGAAATGGCCGAAAGGTTCTTCCTCTACAACCCGTTCACCAAACTCCAGGCGCTGCTTCAACCACAGGTTGTGCGCAGCCTTCCCAAGCTCGCGCAGCTGCTCCTGACGCCCCTCGATAAATACGTGGCCCAGCGATTCGAGCATCCAGTGCTCCGCCAGGTTCTGGGCTACCCGGCAGTCTTCCTGGGCACCAACCCCTCCGATGCGCCGGCCATGTACCACCTGATGAGTGCTTTGGACCTCGGGGACGGCGTGCAGTACCCGATGGGCGGCTTTTGGGCCCTCGTTGAGCGCCTCGAAGCATTGGCGCTCGACGCAGGGGTCAGGATTCACACGGGCGCGGAAGCCCTCAAGATCACCACGCGCGAAGCCACGCACACCAAGAAACTGGGGCGCTTTGACGGCCTGAACCTTCCCTCCGGCCTTACCGGCAAGGACAGCCGCGAAGTCACGGGCGTTAAGTGGCGCGACAACTCCGGGGCAGAGCACTACAGCGTTGCGGACCAGGTGGTCTCCGGCGCCGACCTGCACCACACCGAAACCCAGCTCCTGGGCGTTAGGGACCGGAGCTACAACAAAAAGTACTGGCAGAGCCGCACCAGTGGGCCCGGAGCAGTGCTGGTGATGTTGGGTGTAAAGGGTGCGCTGCCGGACCTTCCCCACCATTCCTTGTTCTTCACCCGGGATTGGGAGTCAAACTTCGCCTCAATCTTCGGTGAAGAACCGGGCATTCCGGATCCCGCGTCCATTTACGTCTGCAAGCCCAGTGCTACCGACGGCGGTGTCGCACCACCGGACCACGAGAACCTTTTTGTCCTGGTTCCCATCCCCGCCGACCCATCCCTGGGAGCGGGTGGACCTGATGGCAGCGGCGATGTGCTGATCGAACGGACTGCCGACGCCGCAATCGACCAGATCGCCCAGTGGGCCAACATTCCGGACCTCCGCGAACGCGTGGTGGTCCGGCACACCATCGGACCGGCCGACTTCGCACGAGATTACAACTCTTGGCGGGGCGGCATGCTGGGACCGGCACACACCCTCCGGCAAAGCGCGATGTTCCGGGCCCAGAACTCGTCCAAACGTGTTCGCGGCCTCTACTACGCGGGCGCCACCACTGCACCGGGTGTCGGTGTGCCCATGTGCCTCATCAGCGCCGAGCTGGTGTTGAAGCGAATTCGCGGCGATCACAGCACCGGCCCTACCACTGTGAGGCCTGTAGCTAGCAGGATTGGCTAATGGGTGTTCTTTACTTGCTCTCATTGCTGCTGGGTATCACCTGCATGCTGCTGCTCGACCACCGTTTCCGACTGTTCTTCTGGCGGGACGCAAAAGCAGCGGCAATCGTGACCGCCGTCGGGCTCTTGTTCCTTCTTGCGTGGGACCTGGCCGGAATCGGACTGGGGATCTTCCTGCGCGGGGAAGGCACCATCGCCACGGGGTTGCTGCTCGCGCCGGAGCTGCCCATTGAAGAACCCGTGTTCCTGATTTTCCTGGTGCTGTGCACGATGGTCCTGTACACAGGTGCGCGGCGACTGCTTGACCGTTTACTGGTCACTCGCCGTGAGAAAGAGCGGGAGACCGTATGACGTACCTGTGGCTCGCGCTCGCCTTCATCGCCGCGGCAGCCGTTGCCGGCGTGATCTTCGCTCGTCAGGGCGCCCGGCCCGGTGAGGCTGGCAAGCACTGGAAAGCCGTAGGACTCGCGTTCGCGGCCTTGGCCGTCCTCACTGCCGTGTTCGACTCCGTCATGATCGGGATGGAGCTCTTCCACTACGACTCTTCGCATATCCTCGGCCTCAAGATTGGCTTGGCACCCATCGAGGATTTCGCTTATCCGCTGGCGGGTGTCGTGGCGCTACCTGGCTTGTGGATGTGGCTGACGCGCAAGCGTAAGGGTTCCAGTTCATCCAACCTCAAAAGCCTCGTCCCCCAAGCCCTGCTGGCGTCACGACCGGTCAGTTGGATCAACACTGCCTACCCGTTTGCCGCCGCCATGCTCTTGACCACCCGCGAGATCGACTGGGTTCTGATCGTTGGCACGTTTTACTTCCTGATCCCGTACAACCTGGCCATGTACGGCATCAATGATGTGTTTGATTATGAGTCGGACCTCAAGAACCCGCGCAAGGGCGGCATCGAAGGCGCGCTCCTCCTGCCGCACCTTCACCGGCCCATGCTGTGGCTCGCGGCGATCACCAACATTCCGTTCCTGCTGGTACTGGCATTCGCTGGTGGGCCTGGCGCGTGGGTCAGCCTGGCCGTAAGTGCATTCGCCGTGGTGGCTTACTCGGTTGCAGGACTTCGCTTCAAGGAACGCCCCGTCTTGGACTCGCTGACGTCGAGCACGCACTTCGTCAGTCCCGCCGTCGTCGGGTTGGCATTGGCCGGCGCTGACGTGACGCCGGGGCTGCTGATCCTGCTGGCCGCGTTTTTCCTGTGGGGAATGGCCGCACACGCCTTCGGCGCGGTTCAGGACATTGAACCCGACCGGCAAGCCGGCATTGGCTCCATAGCAACGGTCATCGGTGCCCGCCGGACGGTGAGGCTCGCCGTCGGACTCTGGCTTGTTGCCGGACTGGCCATGCTGGCCACGCCGTGGCCGGGGCCGCTCGCGGCGATCATTGCCGTGCCGTACATCGTCAACTGCGCCCCGGACTGGAACGTCACGGATACGACGGCGGCACGCACCAATGTGGCATGGCGGCGGTTCATCTGGCTCAACTACGGTTCAGGATTCCTGATAACGCTCATTTTTATCCTGCAGTGGAGCCTCGCGTCATGAAGGCGGCGTTTGTTCGGGCGCCTCAGGTTCTTCGTCGATCGTGTCCAACGCTTCACGCATGTGCTGCAGGAAGTTCACCACTACCTGCGACTCGTCAGGGCTCAAGGCGCACGCCGCGTCCAGCATCCGGCGGTGCATTCCGCCCAAAGTGTGCCGCACTTCCTGGTCCGAGCCCGGAGTGGCCTTCAGGATCAATGCCCGACGATCAGTGGGATGGGGTTCGCGCCGAATATGGCCGGACTCCACCAAACGGTCAATCAGTGTGGTCATGGACGCCGACGTTATGCCGAGCTTGTCGCCCAAGTCCTTCGGCTTCATCACTTTGCCCGCGGCCTCGGCTTCGAAGAGATAACGCAGGGCCAACAGATCCTTCTCTCCCATTCCCATGGACGAGCGGGTCCTGCGACGCATCGCTTGCTCGGAGGCGCGGTAATCCCGCAAGGCGTTCAGGACATCAATGGCAATGGCCTTCTGGCCCGGGTCTTTCCCGTACCAATAGCCCTTTGCGTGGCCTTCCGAGTCCATCCCACATTCCTTCGATAAGCGTAAAGCTCGTTTCACTAGCATTTTGATACTAGGTCACGTACCTCGTGAATGCATGACATCGCACATCCCACAAGGAAAGAGGCTCAGCATATGGCTACCCGAAGCTCAGATCTTTTGCGGCAAATCATGGTCACCGTGAGCCTGGTGGTCTGCATCGTTGGTTCGATGATCGGCGTTGGCGTCTTCGGCGGGACGCCTATCGCGCAGGCAGCCGGCGGCGCTTTGGCCGCCGATTCAACCCTTTTGGCTCCCGCGACCCCGGCGTTCTCCATCTGGTCTGTGGTTTACACCGGGCTTGCCGCTTTCACGGTATGGCAATGGCTGCCGTCACAGCGCTCCAGCATGCGGCAGCGGTCGCTTGGTTGGATCGTCGCCGTGTCCATGATCCTTAATGCTGCGTGGATCTTGTCCGTGCAGGCTGGCTGGCTCCTGCTTAGCGTCCTGGTGATCCTGGCGTTGCTGATGACCCTTGTGCTGGCTTTCCTGCGCTACAGCCAGAGCCCGGCCGGGTCCTGGGTTGAGGCAGTGGTTGTTGATGGGACCCTGGGCTTGTACTTGGGCTGGACCAGCGTGGCCGTGTGTGCCAACATTGCTGCTGCTTTGAAAGCCTCAGGATTTGGGGGCTTCGGGTTGCGTCCCGAGGTCTGGTCCGTCGCCGTTTTGGTGGTGGTTGCCGTGATGGGCATCGCCTTGGCGATCAAGGGTCACGGGCGCCTCGCTTTGGCGGCCGCCATCGCGTGGGGCCTCATGTGGATTACGGTCGGCCGCAGCGCCAACTCACCGGAATCATTCCCGACGGCGATCGCCGCGGCTGTTGCTGCTGCCCTGGTCCTCGGTGCTGCAATCACAGTGCGGACGCGGGCGGTGCTGGCAGGGCGCTAGCTTCCGGCCGCTGGCCCGGCTGCTGGCCCGGCTGCGAAACCCGCACTAGTTCGCTGCACAACCCGCACAACGGTGAGTCACACGGATAAGCGGGATTCAGGGGTTAAGGTGCGCAGGCGTCCTTGAGGGCCTGAACCGACTCGGCCGGCACCTCGTCTCCGGCTTCTGCGATCTGGTTCAACGGCGTCGTGATTTCAGCGGGAACGCCGGCAGCACCAGCGGCTGAGACCAAGCCGGCAAGCAACTGCTTGTCCTGAACGCTGACCAAACCGTCCTGGACTACAGCGCACACCTGCTTGGTCACTTCATCGGCGGCGGCCGTAGCCACCTTCGATGCGGCGTCGCTGGCTGCGCTTGTAGCTGCTTCCTCCACGGCTCCGCAGCCGACGAGCAGCAGCAGCAAGGGGACGGCGGTCAGGGCGGCAAGGCGACGGGTCATGAGTCCAGCCTAGCAATCGGGCGAGAAGATCCCTTCGCCAGGGGTGTCGTACTGGCTTGCGGCTTCGTCGTCCCAGAGCTTTTGCTGGTTGATCATGGCTCCACTATTGCACCCACCTATGCTTGACGGATGGGAGAAAAGCCAGTGGACCACGTGGCGTTGGCCGTCTGCATGATTGATATCTCGTCCGACATCCGGCGCAAGTCGCTCAACGAAACAGGCCTCCGTCCCATATCCAACGGCGTACTGGAGATCCTTAGGGTCATCGAGAGCCACCCTGGCGTCACCGTCGCTGAGGTGGCCGCGCGCCTGGGGAGGCAACTGAGCAACGTAAGCGCCCAGTTGCGCGAGCTGGTGGCTGCCGGCCTGGTCACGCGAGTCAAGGATGCAGCGGACAAGCGGTACGTCTCCCTCCACCCCACGGACGAATCCAAGCGCATCAAGTCACTCCTCGAGGGTGCATGGGCTGATGCGCTGACGAAAGCCAGCGAACGATTGCTTCCCGAAGAGCGTGAACAGATCACGGCCAGCCTGCCCGCCTTGAAGCGGCTGGCTTCGTTCCTTGCCGAACCCGAACAGGCACCCGAACAGTAAACCGAACTGGCACAAACCCCACAACCAGAACATCACTAGGACATAAGTCACTCCCCTACGGCTTACACGCCTCTCCAAAAGTACTTATACTTTCATAAGTATTACTACTTACAAGAATGGGTGACGCGTGGCATCACAACTACTCGAGACGCCGGGCTCTTTGGGTCAAGGCGGCAAACAAGGCCAACACAACAAAAAGGGGGTCGGCTGGCGCGCCCTCCCCTTCCTGGCCCTGGCCCAGTTCATGGTTGTCCTGGATGGCACCATCGTGAACCTGGCACTCCCCCGCCTCCAGATGGAGATGGGCATCAGCGACTCGACCCGGGCATGGGTGGTCACGGCCTACGCACTGGTCTTCGGAGCTTTCCTGCTGCTCGGGGGGCGCATCGCGGACTTCTGGGGGCGGAAACGGACTTTCATCACAGCCTCGGCAGGCTTCGCCATCGCGTCCCTGATCGGTGGACTTGCGCAGCAGCCGTGGGAACTGATCGGAGCACGAGCGCTGCAAGGCATCTTCGCAGCACTACTCGCGCCGGCGGCGCTGGCGCTTCTGACGGTTGCTTTCCCGGGAGGCAAGGACCGTGGCACCGCGTTCGCCATCTTTGGCTCCATTAGCGGAGTGGGCGCGGCGGCCGGAGTCTTGCTCGGCGGTTTTCTCACCGAGTTCGTCTCTTGGCGCTGGTGCTTCTTCGTGAACGTCCCCATCGCCGTCATCGCCCTCATCGGCGTTTGGACTTTGGTGAGTGAAAGCAAAGCCGGTGGCTCCACCAAATACGACTGGCCCGGCGTCGTTCTTGCCGCACTGGGGCTGGGCTCCCTGGTCTACGGCTTCGCCAATGCCGAACATGGCTGGGGCGCTATCGATTCGTGGGGTTTCATCGCCGCAGGTGCGGTGCTGCTGGTACTGTTCGTCGCCGTCGAACGCAAGGTCAAGAATCCACTGCTCCCGCTGCGCGTCGCTACGGAACGCAACCGCGCGGCAGCCTTCCTGGCGTCGTTCCTGGCGGGGGCAGTGCTGATCGGCGGCATCCTGTTCATCAACTTCTACCTGCAGATCGTTTTGGGCTTCGCGCCGTTTGCCGCAGGAATCGCATCGCTGCCCATGACGGTGGTCCTGATTGTCACGGCGGGCCTCATTGCGAAGAACCTGCCCAGGTTGGGTGCGAGAATCCCCAGCGCCTTGGGGCCTGTCTTCATGGCCGCTGCCATGCTGTGGCTCACCCAGGTCACACCCGAGGGCACTTACACCGTGAACATGCTGCCTGCGCTGGTGTTGATGGGCATCGGCCTGGGAATGGTCTTCGTACCCATGCAGAACCTGGCCCTGTTCGGAGTGAACAAGGACGATGCCGGCGTCGCGAGCGCACTGGTCAACGCGTCACAACAGATCGGCGGCTCGCTGGGCATCGCGCTCTTCAGCACCATTGCGGCCGCGGCCACGGCCGCAGTCGGCGGCGGGACACTGACCGCCTTGACCTCGGGCTACTCACTGGTGTTCCTATGGGCGGCAGGAGTGGCGGTACTGATCGCCCCGATTGCATTGCTCCTCATCAGGATCGACCGCAAGACCTTCAGCGGCACCGAGGACACTCCCCACATCCATCTCGGATAAACGCAGAGGCGCCGCCACCCCGGCAAAGGTGGCGGCCCCTTGCCATGGGCCGCGGAACCACAAATTACGACGGCGGCCAACTCACGTAATGATTGACATGACATAACTCACATTCTGTAAGCTAATTTCATAGTCACGCAGTCGGCTTCCTTCGCACTCATCAGGGAGGTCCGCTTTGGCCCCCAATTCCCTCAAGTCAGAGATCCTCCTGGCCCACGGGGCCGCGCCTTCCGCGGCCAGCGTTGCTCGACGAAGAGCAGCCGCAACCCATGGAAGCCACGGTGGGTCCAACAAACCCGACGCCCTTCTTGGAGCCATCGCCGTCAGGCAGTTGTTTCACCGCTGGCCCTTAGTGCCGTCACGGGAACTGGAACGGATCCGCCACGTGCTCCTGCACTGCGACCAGCTGGGCTCCCCCGACACCCACCACCTGTCCGAGCCTGCCCAAGCGCTCCTGGAGCTGATCAACTGCGAGTTGGAACGGCGTCGAAACGCCGCGGCTCCGCAAGGGGCGCCCGGGGCAAAGGCGCCCGCAGAGGTTCCGGAACGGGGCGCCGCATAGATGGCCGGCCACTTTGAGTTGTTCGAAGAATCCGGAGGTGATTGCCGCGTCCGACTCGTCGATGGCGACGGGACGGAACTCGCTCTCTCCATCTGTTTCCAAGACAAAGACTCGGCAGCCAGGGCCATCTATTCGCTACGGGAGATCGCGGCGAGTGGCCTTATTGAGGACCACACGTCGCGGGCATCCTGACGCGGGTCGCGGCACCGGTGGCTTAATGGATGATCGGAAGGCCCGCCGTCGGGAAGACGCTGGGGAAGATCGACGGCGGCGGGACGGGTACGGTGTCCAGCGGCACGGTGACGGTGACCGCACCAACAGTGACGTCGTAACCCCGCACATCAATCCTCAACGGCTCGTCGCTGTAGCCCTCACCAGGTACAACTGTCAGGGCCATGGAACCCTGCGCGAGGTCCACGGCCAGCAGGCGTCCCTGCACCTTGAGCCGGAAGGACAGGCCTTCCCACTCCGAGGGCAAGCGAGGATCAAAGCGCAGCACCTCGCCCTGGTCGCGCATGCCCGCGAAACCGCACACCAAGGAGCTCCAGATACCGCCAGTGGAGGCGATGTGGACGCCGTCGATGGTGTTGCCGTGGGAGTTGTCGAGGTCGATGAACAGTGCCTCGGTGAAGTGCTTCAACGCGACGTCGCCGTACCCAACTTCAGCCGCCATGATGCCCTGCACGCAGGCGGACAGGGTGGAGTCGCCGGTGGTGATGGGATCGTAGAAGTCAAAAGCGCGCTGCTTTTCCTCCGCTGTGAAGTCCTGCCACTGCAGGAACATGGCCAGCACGGTGTCAGCCTGCTTGAGGACCTGGTGCCGGTAAATCACCAAGGGGTGGAAGTTCAGCAGCAGCGGGTACTTGGACTTGGGTGTATTCCAGTCCCACGGCTCCAGCGTCATGAAGTCGTTGTCCTGGCTGAAGACTTCCAGGTGCGGGTCGTACGGGAGCGACATCCGCTCGGCCGCCTGACGCCACACCATGCGCTCGGTTTCCGCGATCCCCTCGTGTTCCAGAGCGGCGGCGGCCCGCAGATTAAAGCGCGCCATGACGTTGGTGTATAGGTTGTCGTTGACCACGGCCGTGTACTCATCCGGGCCGGTGACGCCGTGGATGTGGAACATTCCGTCCTTGCCGAAGAAGCCCAGCGACGCCCACATGCGTGCTGTTTCAATCAGCAGGTCTGCGCCGAGTTCGCCGCGGAAGGTGTCATCGCCGCTGGCCCACTGGTATCGGTTGGCGGCGAAGGCGATGGCCGCGGCAATGTGGAACTGGGCAGTACCGGCGGCGTAGTAGGCACTCGCTTCGAGGCCGTTGATGGTCCGCCACGGGAACAGTGCACCGTCCACACTGAGCTCCTTGGCTCGGACACGCGCGTCCGGCAGCATTGCGTGCCGCGATTCCAGCACCTTCCGCGCACCGCAGGGATTGGTGTAGGTCAGGTACGGGAGGAGGTAGACCTCCTGGTCCCAGAAGTAGTGGCCCTCGTAACCGGAACCGCTCACACCCTTGGCCGGGATACCCGCAACGCCCGCCCGGGCAGTAGCCTGTGCCAACTGGAACAAACCCCAGCGCACCGCCTGCTGCATCTCCGGCTGACCGCCAATGGAGATGTCCGCCGTGGTCCAGTATTCGGCGTAGTGGGCCTTGCTCTGGGCCAGGATGTCGGAGAAGGACACCAGGTTCACTTCGGCTTCGGCCGCGAGGCTTTCACCACGGTCTTCGGCGTCAGAGGAGCCGGCAGCCACGTAGCTGACCGACTTCTCCAAACGGAAAGTGTCGCCGTCGTGAATGGCCAAAACGTAGCGGACGGACGATTCGTCCTCCGCCACCAAGGTCTCGAAGGGCTGGCCTTCAGCCGAAATCCAGTGGTCAACGGCCATGGCGACGCGCTGCCGGGACTCGGACGTTTCCCATGCCAGGCGAAGCGAGCCGTCGGTGCCCTGGAGGTGCAGCGGCAGCAAGACCCGGCCAGCGTGCCGGCCAGAGCGGCGGGGGTCGTGGACCGAGTGGTCCTCCACAGGCTGGTCCTGGCGGTTCACGACGCCGGAGGTAATGTCCGCGGACACGTCGCGGTCAGCTGTCAGCGACAGTTCCAAGCCAAGACATCCGCGGGAGTCGAAGCCTACGGCGCGACGCTCCACCGTCGTGACGGTAGCGCCCGAGCGGCAGGCCCAGGTGATGCTTTCCTCGTAAACCCCTGTGGAAAAGTCCACGCTGCGGTGATAGTCCAGCACCGTGGATTCGGCAAGGCTCAGGGCTTCGCCATCAATGGAGACTGTGAAGTTGTTGGCGTCCGGCACGTAGACGATCCGCTGGCCGGTCCGGGCAAAGCCATACGCATTTTCGGCGTGCTTGATGTCCCAAATCTCATGGAAGCCGTTGATGAACGTGCCGGGAAGCTCGCCGTCGCCGGCGGTCGAATGCGAGCCACGAATACCAAGGTGGCCGTTGCCAAGCGCGAATAGCGTTTCCAGCGTTCCCTCGTCACCGGGGACGTGGATATTCTCTACGAGCTTCCAGGGCTCGCAGGGGAAGCGAAGCCGATCGGAGCTGATGAGTGCCATGGGCTGTTGAAGTCCTTCGAAAAAAGTAGGGTCAGAGAAGATCGTTGAGGTCGTCCACCACCAGCGTGGCGCCGGCGTCGAGCAGGGTTTTCCGGCCCGCCCCGCGGTCCACGCCGATCACGGCGTAAAAGTTGGCTCCCGCGCCGGCCTGCACGCCGGACACTGCGTCCTCAACCACGATGCATTCCTCCACAGGCACGCCCAGCAGGCTTGCTCCATAGACGTAGGTGGCGGGGTCCGGCTTACCTGGAAGTCCGACGCCGGCAGCAACCTGACCGTCGACGACCACCTCAAAGTGGTGGTCGAGCCCGGCGGCCTTCAGTACTGCAGGCGCGTTGCGCGAGGAGGACACCACAGCCACCTTGAGACCCAGTTCCACTGCGGCGTTGATGAACTTGACCGAGCCCTCATACGGCTCAACGCCGCGGGAGTTCACGATCTCGTTGAAAATCGCGTTCTTGCGGTTGCCCAGGCCCTGCACGGTCTCGTTGTCCGGGTGGTCATGAACCGGCCCTTCGGGCAGTGTGAGGCCGCGGGACGTCAGGAAGTCACGGACGCCGTCGAATCGGGGCTTGCCATCGATGTGATCGAAGTAGTCGCTCTCCTGGTAGCCCTGCGGATGGCCCGTTGCGGCCAGGTAACCGTCGAAAAGCTCCTGCCACGCCTGCTCATGCACCACGGCAGTGGGCGTCAGCACGCCGTCGAGGTCGAACAACAGCGCCGAGGCGCCAGTCCAGGCATTACGAAGATCAGTCATGTGCATTGTTCCGTTCAGCGCTTGTGGCGCGTGGTCTTGCGTTCGATGAGCTTGGTATCGAGCAGGTGGTTGGAGGGTTGATGGGGGGTTTCAGTATTCAGCAGGCGTTCACACAGCAGGTTTGCTGCGAAGGCGCCTTGGTCGGCAACGGGTTGCGCCACGGTGCTCAGGCCCAGGAACCAACTCATGGGGTGATCGTCTATGCCGATCACGGACACGTTCTTGGGCACGGAAAGGCCGTGTTCACGCAGTGCCATCAGGGCACCGAACGCGGCCTCGTCGCAGTGGGCGAACACTGCTGTGGGCCTCCCGCCGCGGGTCATGAGTTCAGTCATTGCCCGCCTGCCGTCGTCGATGCTTGGCCCGGCTCCCACCACAAGGTCCGGGTGGACGGTGAGG
Organism: Paenarthrobacter sp. TA1.8; assembly: GCF_048595705.1. NCBI lineage: Bacteria > Bacillati > Actinomycetota > Actinomycetes > Micrococcales > Micrococcaceae > Paenarthrobacter > Paenarthrobacter sp. TA1.8. The sequence continues at coordinate 329,438 of NZ_CP184287.1, read as the reverse complement.
TGGTGATCATCCAGCGCACGTTTGAAGCCACGGAACCGTGGAGTCTCAGTCACAACGGAGTGTTCATTGCTCGAGAGAACTGCCAAGTCCCAATGGCCCAGCCCCAGCAGGTGTTGGGTGGCCTGCCAGGCTGCGTGTTCGTCATCGATACCTACATTGTCCCACGGAACATTTCGCATGCCCACGCTGGCCACTGCCAGCCCGCAGGCTTCCAACGCTTCCACTTCTGTGGGGGCGAGGTCAATATTGAGCAGCAGCAGCCCATCCACTCTTTGCGCCAGGTTTCCCAGATCCGCAAAGAACTGTTGCCGCACGCCGGCCTTGTTGCGCAGGCTGATCAGGACTGTGTCGTAGCCACTGTCGCCGAAGACTTCCTCTGCTGCTTCCACGGCCTGGGCGAAGAACCAGGCAGTGGCGGTCGGGGCCACGATGGCCACCGAACCCGTGCTCCCACCGGCCAGCCTGGACGCTGCGGCGGAGGCTTTGTAGCCAAGTTTGCTGGCGGCTTCCGCCACCTGTCGCTGGGCTTTTTCAGAAACGTTGGGGAGGTTCCTGAGGGCCCGGGACACCGTGCAAATGGACAACCCGGAGAGAACGGCTACGTCCTGGATTGTCACTCTGTGAGTCCTAACCATGCAACACGGCCTCAACCCTTTCCATCCTCGTCTGACGCCTTCGCGTGAGCCCCTAACCGGGACACCAGCCAAAAGTGTAAGCGCTTACAATTTTGTCATTCAATAGAGTGTGGTCGAATGCGATATTGTGACGCGAATCTCGGCGAAAGCTTGATTCCGTGGTCTGGATGCCTTCTAATCCTTGGGGCTTAACCCAAGACGTAGTACTTCAGGAACGCGCTCACATCCACCAATTCGGGCGGCTCGATCCTGTGACCCATCCCAGGGTAGGTCCGCGCCGTCAGTGCGACGTTGGCATCCAACCACTCCTCCGTGTGGGCAATGGCGTCCTCGTTGATGACCGGATCGGCCTTATCCCGTCCCCAGAAGAACGGTGGCGGGGCGTCAAAGGACTCGCTCAGGGCCAGGAGATCGTTGTCCAGGACGAACCCGGACAGCCCGACCGTTGCCTTGAACGCGTTGGGCCGCAGGCGTAGGAGCGTGCTGGCCATTGCCATTCCCTGCGAGTAGCCCAGCAGGCTGACGCTTCTGTGGTTGTCCTTGACGGAGTTGATCCAGTTGAACACCGAGTTGGTGGACGCGATGACATCCGCGAAGTCGTTGGTCAGGAAGTAGTCCAGCAGGAACCAGCCGTAGTGGTCACCGATGCTCTTGGGGCCGCGAAGTGCCGCGCAGGTGAACTCGCCGGGAAGGTGCGGGAAGAGGTCAACCATACGCTGCTCGCTGGTGCCATACCCGTGCATCATCACCAGCAACGGCGTGCCCTTGCGCTGGTTTTCGGGCTTCGACCACACCACTGATTCCATGGGGACGAGCCTAGTAGACTGTGCCCATGACTCCGCAGGAACTGGCCAACCTGGCCCATCTGCGGCGCGCCCGCGACTTCATCGATCGCGAGTATGCGCGTCCGCTGGACGTGCCCATCATGGCCGCCGGCGCACTGATGTCTCCCGCACATTTCTCCCGCCAGTTCAAAGCCGCCTACGGCGAATCGCCGTACAACTACCTCATGACCAGGCGCATTGAGCGCGCCATGGCCCTACTCCGCACAGGAACAAGCGTGACAGATGCCTGCATGGAAGTCGGCTGTACCTCGCTGGGCTCGTTCAGCACCCGCTTCACGGAGATTGTGGGAATCAACCCCAGCGAATACCGGGCCCGGGAGCACCACGCCGTGAAGGCCATGCCCAACTGCATCGCCAAACAGCACACCCGTCCTGAACGAACAGGTAACAAAAACCTGAGCAGGATTGAAGAAGCGCCCGCGTCCTAGCTGCAATAGCGTTTGATTCATGAACATTTCATTGAAGTACGCACACGTCACAGTCAACGATGTCGATGAGTCGCTCGCGTTCTACCGGGACGCCCTGGGTTTTGACGTTCGGAACGACGTCGGCTCGGACGGCCAGCGCTGGGTCACCATCGGCAGCGATGCCCAGCCTGATCTTGAGCTGGTCCTTTCCCCGCCGCACGCAGGCCGCTCACAGGCCGACGGCGACGCCATCCAGGAACTCCTCACCAAGGGCGTCATGCCCATGCTCGTGTTCACCACGGATGACCTCGACGCCACCTTCGAAAAGCTGCGCGCATCCGGCGCCGAGGTACTCCAGGAACCCATCGACCAGCCCTGGGGCCCGCGCGACTGCGCCTTCCGCGACCCCTCGGGCAACATGATCCGCATCAACCAGGGCTAACCATCCTCGCAGGGTTCACAGCCCATGAGCACGCACGGCGGGACGTTACCGTGGGCACCCACGGCGACGTGCCGCCGTCGTCGTTCTTCTGTTGTCAGAGACTAATCAGGCTGGCATCCGACCGCTCGCCGTCCTGATGCGTGGATGTGATTGCCGCAGTTACGACGTCGGACAGCCGCATCCGCCGGCCATAAGCTTGCCGCTGCAGCCGCTCGCCGGTTCCGCGCCGGAGGATGTTCGCCACCCCTGTCCGCGCGAGCGCCAGATCCCCGGATTCAGTCAATGCCCGTCGGATGTGCCGGAGTAGGGCACCGGCCACATCGGCGGCAGCATATGGCGCCTGCTCCAGCGGGTGCAGCAATTGGTTGTTGATGCCGAAACGGCTGGCCTTCCAGTTGGCCATGCGTATTACCGGCGTCAAAGTGCTCGACGGCGGGCCCCCCTTGCGCCACTCGCTTGCCGACGTTTCCACAAGAGCACGTGCGAGGACCGCAATGGTGAGGGCGTCTTCGGCGTAGAGGCAGACGTCGGCAACCCGAAGTTCCACCGTCGGGTGACCCCTGGACAAGCGGGCGTCGAAGTAGATCATGCCCTCATCCAGTGGAACTCCGGTCCCCAGCAACTCTGAAAGCACCGCCCGGTAGCCGTCCGCCGAGCCGAAAACATCCATGGGGCCCGCCGTGGGCCATCTGTTCCAGATCTGCGTGCGGTAACTGGCGAACCCCGTGTCAGCGCCCATCCAGAACGGAGAATTGGCGCTCAGCGCCAAGAGGACCGGCAGCCAATGGCGCATCCGGTCCAGGACTGCAACTCCCTCCTCCGGCGACTCAATGGACACGTGGACGTGGAAGCCACAAGTGAGTTGCTCGCGGGAAATCAAACCAAATTCCGCGCCCATGGCAGCGTAGCGTTGGTTGCCCGTAGTCGGCGTGGCATGGAAGACCGGCGGGGTGGCCAACGCGGCAACCCGCGCCCCGACAGCCAGGGCAGCAGAGTCGGCCAACGCCCGCCCGGCGCGGATCTCGGCCCTGAGTTCCTTGGCAGTCCGGCAGGGCAGCGAGTTGACCTCAATCTGTTCCTGTTTGAACTCCGACTTCAGCGAAGGCCCTTGAGGGTTTGACTCCGGGCCTTCAGGGGAGGCCACATCCAGGATGTCGGCGGCCAATGCCAGTGGCATGCCGTCCACCGGATCGGCAATAAGTAGTTCCTCTTCGACGCCAAACGTACGCATAGCCACCCCTCCCCGCAACGAGTTATTTAGAGACGGCGGTTATCCAACGTGGCGCGGAACCTCCATTTGGAAACCACAACGACAGTGGAGCACCTGCGTCTGCAAGTACACCTCAAGGAGGCTGGGACTGTCCGGATCGTCAGTGGTCCGGGGCGCCTCAATGACGCGTTCCGTGGGGCGTCCCAAGGTCATGGGATCACCGCAGTGGGTGCAGCTGAACCAGAGGCCCGCTGCAGACGTTGAAAGAAATTCACTCTGGATGGCGGGTACCAAGGCATCCAGGCGGACTGCGTGGGCGTAAAACGTATCGCATTCGCTACACGTGTAACTGACTTCGACGATCTCCGACTGATTCGGTGTTGCTTCCACAACCGTCTCAACAAAAATATAGGAATCAGTATTGCAAACGGTGCACCAAGGGCGTGCTCCGGTATCGACAGTTGCAGGCGCCCGTCCGCTTGCAGGGTTCGGGGCGGGAATCGGGGATCCAAGCGTCATTGCCATTCTCCTTTTGCTCCTTCAAGGAACCTGCATGGAGGCACGCTGTGAGCCGGCCGAAAGGGGCCGCGGCTGAAAAGGTGCAGTTCTTGGACCATCCGGGATGGTACAACTCATGAGGCTCCAAGGGCTATCTGCTTAACCCATGTATGAATGTAGTTCACTAGTGGCACCCGTCACAAGTGATGGGTTTGCTGCCTGCCCCTTGTGCGCGCGCTTTTACGCTTCGAAGTGCGCCACGGGAGTTTCGTTGGCCACGCTCTTGACGATAGTCTCTGCCACGTCCCGCAGCTTCTGGTTCCGGGTGCTCGATGCCTTCTTGAGGATTTGGAACGCTTCTTCCTGCGTACAGCGGTTCTGGCCCATGATGATTCCACTGGCGAGGTCGATCACGGTACGAGTCTGCATGGCTTCCTGCAGATCGTCAGCGTGCTGCTGCTTCACACCAATCCGTACAGCCAGCCGCAGTGAGCGCTCGGCTTGGCTTGCGTACAGTTCGCAATTGCGGATGGTGGCGTCATCGTAGGCGTTGGCCTGCGGCGCGAAGAAGTTGAGCGCCGCCGTGGCGCCTTCATCCAGCTCCAAGGGCACGCAGAGAGCGGAAAGATGTCCACGCTCGGCAATGACTGAGCAGTACTCGGACCACCTTTCTTCGGTTGATGTGTCGGGAACATGCTGGGTGCTGCGGCTTCGCATGGCCTCCAGGCAAGGACCATCACCGTACGCCTGCTGCACTTCATCGATCAGCCTGGCTTCATGGGTGCTTCCAGCTACCGTGGCAGTGCGGCGGCGCCGGCTGAGAGTGATGCCGCAGAGCACATCCATGCCAACGGCCTGCGATACGGCAGAAGCCGAAAAAACCGCGAGCTCATGGAGGAAACCACCCACATCTTCGCTGTCTATCACCAGGTCCTGCAACTGCTCAGGCACCGAAACATCGTCGGGCGCAGAGACAGCATCAGGCGCCGCAAAATCAATGTTCATTTCGTCCATGCCTCATTTTACGGTCGCCCAAGCCCAACTCGTCACCCGATCAGCAAAGGAATCAAAAACCTTGCATCTGGCGTGCACCTATGTGCACAATCGACCTGTAGTCCACATCACGGGACTCAGGTTTTCCAGCTCATGCAGACGGGCACCCCGCATTTTTTGATGCAGAGGTACAGACCCATGCCGGCTCAGCCAGCGTCCAGAGTCCCGGACGAAGCACATCAACCACCCGATGAACCGCTTTGGTGCTCGCGCTGTAATACCGACCAGCACCTCCTGGTGAACTCAATTCAGTCGCACTATCCGCCCGCGCCCAACATGGTGGAAGTGGCGTACGAGTGCCATGTCTGCAGGTACTCCTACCAACATGTCGCCTCCGTGCGACGCGTGGCCGCGGTCCTGAACCGCCCCGGCGTCCCCCAAGGGGTTCTGCAATTCGGCGGCCAGTACCTCCACTGCGGTGAACCCATGAAAACCAAAAGCTGCGAGCTTCGCAGGGTCCAGGCACCCCTGGTGCTGACTCCGGGAGCGCAGCTGCGGATGTACGAGGTACTTATCAATACACGCATCCTCGGGTGCCACTGCGGCTTCCGCATGGAAATCCCGGACTGACATTGGAGACGGATGAGAGGCAGAGCCATGCGGAGCTACACCAACAATTCTGGAGCTAACGGGAGGGATAGCATGCACGCAGAATCACAACGGAAAGAACCTTTGACCACAGGTGGGAAGCTGGGGCAAGCCGCTAAGCGCCGCCTTCCGGATCCGCCGGATCCGGACAACCTTCCCATCGACTACCCGGGCTTGGGGTGGGACTCCAGCAGGTATCCCTCTACTGTTCCAGGGAGCCTTCGGCCGCAACACTCCACCCACCGGCAGAGCGCCTGATCATGAGTGGATTCCCGTCGGACCCATCGCATCCTGATCCCACCCGCGAGCCAGGACCCACTCCTGAGCCCGTTCCGCTGCCGGAACCAGGGCCGCCACCCGTCCCGGACCCCACGCCAGGACCCACAGTGCCCTCGCCACCGACGCCGGGACCGCCAACGCCGGGAGAACCGCCTGGCCCTTTGACCTAGCCGAGGCCGGCAAGGAAACCAGGCAGGTTCACTCCATAGACCGGATCCCGTATTTATCCCCCAGTCGGGATCCGAACGAGGGCATGCCGCGCTACAGGGAGCGCGGCATGCCCTTTTCGTGCGCCTGGAGTCTTGTGCTGTCCAGACTTGTCCGCATCCGCATCTGTGTTTATGTTGATTTCTATTGACTTACCAACATAAACAAAGATAGAGTCAAGCAATTCCACATCGTTGTGACAGCAGTCACTGATGTGGCTGCACTGATACGCAGCTTGACCGCTATGGAGGGTAAGTGTTCGCCGAAGAACGCCAGCAACTGATCTCCGCACTCGTCGCAGAGCGCGGACGGGTGAGCGTCACTGACCTTGCCGACCGTTTCAGCATCACCACTGAGACAATCCGCCGCGACCTTGCGGCCCTTGAGGTTTCCGGGAACCTGAGGCGCGTTCATGGCGGCGCCGTCCCCTCTGACCTCCTGAGCACCCGCGAGGAGAGCATCCTCGAGCGCGCCGTCCAGCGTCAGGTGGAAAAACTCCGCATTGCTAACGCGGCACTCGCCCTGATCCCCCAACTCACCACGGGCAGCGTCCTCCTGGACGCGGGTTCCACCACCGAAACCCTCGCCGACCTTCTGGCCCAGCGCACGCCACCGGCCAACGGAAATGATGAGCTCGTGGTCATCACGCACGCCATCCCCATCGCCGGCAAGCTCTCCTCCACGCAGGGCATAGCACTCCAGATCCTTGGCGGGCGTGTCCGCGGACTGACGCAGGCCGCCGTCGGCCAGTCAACCGTGGAGGCAGCTCACAAACTCCGCCCGGACATCGCCTTTGTTGGTGCCAACGGCATCCATGCAACCTTCGGGCTCAGCACCCCGGATCCCGAAGAAGCCGCGGTGAAAGCCGCTTTCGTCACGTCAGCCCGCCGTGTGGTGGCCCTGGCCGACTCCTCCAAACTGGACGCCGAAACCCTAGTCCAGTTCGCCACCCTGAAGGATGTTGACACTTTGATCACAGACAGCGAACCGTCCGCGGAACTCGCAGCAGCCTTGGCCGATGCCGGCGTAGACGTGGTGATCGCATGATCATCACTTTGACCGCCAACCCCAGCCTGGACCGCACGGTGGAGCTTCCCGGAGCCTTGGCCCGCGGCGAGGTTCAGCGCGCGGTGGCCGTCCACCAGGAATCCGGCGGAAAGGGTGTCAACGTTTCACGGGCTCTGGTTGCCTCTGGCCTGGCCACCCTGGCAGTCCTCCCGGGCGCCGATTCGGATCCTGTGCTTTCGGGGCTCCACGACGGCGGCGTACCGTTCGCGGCGCTGCCCATCGGTCAGGCGTTGCGCAGCAACGTCACGCTCACCGAACCGGACGGTGTCACCACCAAGATCAACGAACCCGGCCCGGAGCTGAGCGGAGAACAGCAGGAAGCCCTGATCGGGCTGCTGCTGGAACGCTCCCGTGGCGCCAGCTGGGTGGTTCTCGCAGGTTCACTCCCACCAGGAGTGCCTGCGGATTTCTACGCCACCATCGCTCGTCGACTCCGGTCGAACGGGGACGGAACGGCGGCCCCAAGCATCGCCATTGATTCCTCCGGGGCGCCGCTCGCGGCCGCCTTGGTGGGCGATGCCGCAGGAAAGCCCGACCTCCTCAAACCGAACGCGGAAGAGCTCGCAGAGCTGGCCGCCGCCGCCGGTTTTACCAACGTCTCCACTGCTGACGAACTGGAAGCAGATCCGGCCAAAGCCGCTGAAGCTGCAGCCGCCGTCGTCGCCAGCGGTGTAGGTGCCGTTCTCGCAACACTCGGGTCCAAAGGAGCAGTCCTGGTGACGGCGGACGGAGCATGGTTCGCCACGCATCCGCCCATCAAAGCCGTCAGCACGGTGGGCGCCGGGGACTCTTCATTGGCCGGCTATTTGCTGGCTGCAACCCAAGGTGGCTCTGCGCAGGACTGCCTTCGTCAAGCCGTGGCACATGGTGCCGCTGCTGCTTCGCTGCCGGGCTCCACTGTCCCGGCAGTCCACCAGACAACCCCCAATGCCGTAACCATCACGGCCCTCCAGAAGGACTCACAGTGACCCAGCTGATCACACCCCAATTGGTCACCCTCGACCAAAACCTGGGCGACTCCCCTGCCGACGTCATCCGCGTCCTGGCTGGCAAAGTTGCCGCCTCCGGCCGTGCTTCCGAGGTTGAAGGCCTCTTCGCCGACGCCTTCGCCCGCGAGCAAAAGACCGCAACCGGCGTCCCCGGCGGAATCGCTATTCCGCACTGCCGCTCTGCCGCTGTCCAGGAGCCTGCCCTTGCCATGGCCCGCCTGTCCCACAAAGTGGACTTCGGCGCCAAGGACGGCCCCGCTGACCTCATCTTCTTCATCGCAGCCCCGGACGGCGCGGACCAGGAGCACTTGAAGCTGCTGTCCAAGCTGGCCCGATCACTGATCAAGAAGGACTTCACGGCAGCACTGCGCGCGGCTGCCACTGAGCAGGACATTGTGGACCTCGTTGACGGTGCACTGGCCGATAAGCCTGCGGCCGCACCTGCGGAGGCTGCGCCGGTCGCCGCTGCCGCAAGCACGACGACGGCTGCCGCACCCAAGCGCATCGTGGCCGTGACCGCTTGCCCCACAGGTATTGCGCACACGTACATGGCTGCCGACTCGCTGGTTGCCGCCGCCAAGGAAATGGGCGTCGACCTTCAGGTCGAGACCCAGGGATCCTCAGGCGCGAAGCCCCTGGACCCGGCAGTGATCGCAGCAGCTGACGCGGTGATCTTTGCCGTCGACGTGGACGTTCGCGGCAAGGAACGTTTCGCCGGCAAGCCGGTCATCAACGCACCAGTCAAGCGGGGCATCGACGAACCCACCAAGATGGTCCAAGAAGCACTTGCAGCTGCCGACGACCCCCGGGCCCGCCGCGTTCCCCATGCCGGCGCTGAAGATCAGGCTGAGCGCGATGAGGAGGAGAAGGGCGAGCACATCGGCCAGAAGCTGAAGCGGGCACTCCTCACCGGCGTGAGCTACATGATTCCGTTCGTAGCCGGCGGTGGCCTGCTGATTGCCCTGGGCTTCCTGCTGGGTGGTTACGACATCACCGAGGTGGCCGACAAGGTGGTGCTGGAGAACAACTTCGGCAACCTGCCTGAAGGTGGCCTTGCTATTTACCTCGGTGCAGTCTTGTTCAAGATCGGAGCCCTGTCCATGGGCTTCCTGGTCCCGGCCTTGGCTGGCTATATCGCCTACGCCATCGCCGACCGCCCAGGTATCGCACCGGGCTTCGTTGCCGGTGCCGTATCAGGGTTCATGGGTGCCGGGTTCCTCGGTGGCATCGTAGGCGGTCTCCTGGCCGGCTACGTCGCACACCTGATCGGGACGTGGCAGGTGCCGCGCTGGCTTCGTGGCCTGATGCCCGTCGTCATCATCCCGCTGCTTGCCTCTATCGTCGCTTCGGGCCTGATGTTCCTGGTCCTCGGCGGTCCCATCGCTGGCCTGACCGTAGCTCTGAACAACTGGCTGACCGGCATGAGCGGTGCTTCCGCAGTGGTTCTTGGCATCATCCTTGGCCTTATGATGTGCTTCGACCTCGGCGGTCCCGTGAACAAGGTTGCCTACGCCTTCGCCGTGGCCGGTTTGAGCGCCGGCAGCGCCGACAACCAGGCACCCTGGCTGATCATGGGTACCGTGATGGCTGCGGGCATGGTTCCGCCGCTGGCCATGGCTCTCGCCACGGTCCTGAACAAGAAGCTCTTCACCCTCAACGAACGCGAAAACGGCAAAACAGCCTGGCTGCTGGGCGCATCCTTCATCTCCGAAGGCGCCATCCCGTTCGCAGCAACTGACCCACTGCGCGTCATCCCGGCCAGCATGCTGGGCGGCGCCCTGACCGGCGCCCTCTGCATGGCCACCGGGGTCACTTCACAGGCTCCCCACGGCGGGTTCTTCGTCTTCTTCGCCATTGGCAACCTGCCGATGTTCATCATCGCCATCGTGGCTGGAATGGTAGTCAGCGCCCTGGCGGTCATCGCCCTCAAGCGCTGGGCCGTCAAGAAGCCGGTAGAAGCGGAAGCCGCACCGGCCACCGTCAGCGTCTAGACTTCCCACAAAGCCAAGCCTCTCAACAGCCACCTCTTTCAACAAAGGAGCACCAATGCCAGAACGTACAGCCACCATCGCAAGCCGCGTCGGCCTCCACGCCCGCCCGGCAGCCATTTTCGCCGAAGCAGCTGGAGACCTGAATCTTGACGTCACCATCGCACGCCAGGGCGAGCCCGCGGATGACGCCATGGACGCCGCGAGCATCCTGTCACTGATGAGCCTTGGCGCTTCCCACGGCGATGTCGTGGTGCTGCGCGCCGAAGGTGAGGGTGCGGATGCAGCCTTGGACAGCTTGGTGAAGATCCTCGAAACGGACCACGACGCCGAGTAGGGTCACCCAAACCCCTCAGCGACACGCAAAGAGCCTGGTGCCACCCGGATATGGGTGGCACCAGGCTCTTTCTGTGTCCGCCTAAGGACCGGCGAGCTCGTCAAGGTGGCGCGAGAGCACGCGGAGCATCGGACCCGCCTCCGGGAGTTCACCGCTCCACAATCCATGCATCGCGATCCCATCCAGGAGCGCACGCAAGCGCTGGGCTTCATAGTCGGGGTCGCGCCCCGGGTTGAACTGTCCCGCTTCGGCCAGGAGCTGGAGGGCAACGTAACAGACGCGCTCGACTCCCTCGCTAAGCCTCATCGCAGCAGGGCGAAGTGCACTATCCGTCAGTGAGAGGACACCAAGCTGCACCTGCGCCACGAGTTCCAGCCGCCGTTCCTTGTCGAGAGGAAGCAACTGCAGGAGCAAGCCATCAACCAAGGCCCGGCCAGTGAGCTCAAGGGCGGCGATTCGGGCGGTGACCCGGTCCTCAATGAGTTGCAGGCAGAACTCCCTCAGGGCATGTTGCGTGGCAAACGCGCGCCTCAGTGAAGCAGCGGCGATGCCCGCTTCCGCTGCCACCCCGCGCACGGAAAGGCCCGAAAGACCCTCACGTTCCAGCACCCGCAAGGAAGCTTCCGCTATTGCTGCGCTGCGTGCCTCTGCATCGATTCTCCGGGGCATGGTTTCAGCGCGACAGGGTAGCAGCGGGAATAGTGCGGGCGGCTTTCTTCGGCCAGATCGTGTAGCTCAAGGCCCAGAGGAAGTCGATTGCGAAGATGATCCCCAGGATGCGAAAGAAATCCGAGAGGGCAGAGGTTCGTGCAGCGTCGTTGACCAGGAAGATGATGGCTCCCAGTGTCCCCGCAGCGATGGCCACTGCCAACGCAGTCAAAAGCACATCCCGCCAGCACTTGATCGTGTAGCGGGTTCCTGTGACTCGTTCCGGCACAGGTCCGCCCGCGAAGCGATATTGGAAGTGCGCATCAGCCCATGCCACCATCCGTTTGCCGTAAGCAATGGAGACGCCGATGTAAATCGCCGCCAGCCCGTGCTGCCATGATGCCGTTCCCCCGCCCAGCAGATCCAAGGAGACTAGGGCAAGCAGGACAGCGTCAATCACCGGAGCAAGGATCAGGAGAGCACCGCCAAGGCGAGGCCTCCGCAGCAGGTAGCGCGCTGCGAGTCCGGCGATAATCGCCACCCAGAACGCAACTTCGCACACCACGATCGCGATCAGAATCATTGACTGCTCCCCAAGGCTTGTCACACCGAACGTTATTAGTACGAGTGTACTCACAAGTTCATGGGAGCCGGCCGCTATGGCTTGCTGGTGAAACCTTGGGCTACGTCCTCGACGTTTCGCCGTTAAGGAAGGCGGCAACAGACGCCTCTGTGGGCTTCACTTCCGTGAGCTTGCCCGAGAGGTAGGCCTCGATGATCCTTGGGTCGACGTATGAAGAGCGGGCCACCGACGGGGTGTTGCCCAGCAACTCCGAAGCTTCCTTGATGGCCCGCACTATCGCTTGGCGTGGTGTGCCCTTATGTCCGGACTTGATCAGGCATAGCGCCGCAGCCGCAGTGCCCTTCCACGTCCGGAAATCCTTGGATGTGTAGGCTTCGCCGGCGATACCGCGCAAGTATTCATTGATCATGGACGCGTCAACGGAAACCCATGACCCGTTGGCTTGGTACGCCAACAACCTCTCTTTACCTGGCCGCTGCGCAAGGGGCTCAAGGAAGGCTGCCAGAGCGGGGTCGTGGATGGATGTGTCCCACAACTGGCCGCTCTTCCCAGGGAACTTCAGGAAGACGTCCTGCCCCTCCACCCGGGCGTGGCGGCATCGGAGTGTGGTGAGCCCATAGGAGCCGTTCTGCTTCATATAGATCTCGGAGCCGACGCGGAGCGCACCCAGATCCATGAGCCGTACCGCCGCGGCGAGGGTTTGTTGCCTGGGATCTTCGGTGTTCTGCAGGTGCACCGTCACATTGCGCCGTATTGCGGGAAGGACAAGGCCCAACTTGGCTGCCCGAAGGAACTTCTCGGTGTCCTTACGTTCCCGCCACCGGGGATGGTAGATGTACTGGCTGCGTCCTGCACCATCAACCCCGGTGGCCAGAATGTGGCCGTGCTCGTAGGGGCTGATCCATACATCGGTCCACGCAGGCGGGATCGCCAGCGCATTAATGCGCTGGCGATCCTCTTTGCTAACCAGGCTTCCATCCGGATGCCTGTAACTGAACCCTTTTCCTACCTTGCGGCGGACGATGCCGGGCTTGGACAGGTCACTGCGCTTAAGCCGGGGCACGGTTCTTCCGCCCTACTCTGACCGAGCCGGTCCGGTAGGTCTAGGCCTCGTCCGGATCCGTCACGGCAGCTCCGGCATTCATGATTTCGGCGTTAATCATCCACACCAGCTGCTCAAGGCGGGAGATGAACGCGTGCAGCAGGTCCGCCGTCGTGGGGTCTTCCTCGTCAACTTCGTCATGGACGTCGCGCATGGTCTGGACTGCGCGCTCAACGCGGTCAGTAACCAGCTTGACGGCGTTCTTGGTGTTGACCAGACCGGCCGGGAATTCTTCCAGGCGCGTGCCCTTGGCGATGGTCGCGCTGCGGCCATCGGGCAGGGCGTGGAGTGCTCGCATGCGCTCGGCGGTGTCGTCTGCGAACTCGCGCGTGGCCACTACAAGCTCGTCCAGCTGGAGGTGTAGGTCGCGGAAGTTCGGACCCACGATGTTCCAGTGCGCCTGCTTTCCCTGGAGCTGGAGCTCAATAAGGTCTGTCAGGACGATCTGAAGGTTGTCTGCAAGCTGCTGTGACGCTTTCATGTGTTCCTCTCATGGACGTTCATGTGAGCCAAAACGCGCCGCAAAATGTCTGCGGCAACTGCCCAATCATCAGGTGACGACTTCAATAAGCCTTTCATAAGGTTGCTTAGTAGTACAATGGGAAGTGTTACTGTTCACGACTGGCGAACTTCACCACAAGGCGAAGACCGGTATGTGATACACGAAAAGGCACTTTGAGGCCGTGGAACGCCTCCAAGTACCGGCATAACTAAATCGAAGTAAATCGGAATGCATAGTTGGGAATCGGCGATTCATCAAAGATTCCCCGAGAAAGGAATGTGCTGACCATGAATACGCTTCTGATCATTGCTGGTGTAGTAGCAATTGTTCTTCTCCTGGTGGGCGGCTTCACCGAAGCCCTGAGTTGGTTGCTGTGGGTAGGCGTCATCCTCCTCGTCATTGCGGCCATCGGCTGGTTGCTGAGCTTCATGTCGGGTCGCAGGGGACACACGGTATAAACCAGAACCGGACATACCCCACCCGGATTTAACGGGCAGGCCTTAAGCACTTACAGACAGTGAGGGCTGTTCCCACCACTGCATGTGCACGGGAACCGGCCCCCGGCTTCACCCGTCGCCCTCGGCGCCTTTACCGGTTGCTGAAGGCGGCGGGGCCGCATCAGGGTCTTGGGGTGTGGGGAACTCGTCACCCGGGGCATCGGGGACTCCCTGGGCCGGCCGTTCCGGCGTCTCGCGTTCATCACCCTGACCAGGCATTTCCTGTTCCGGAGTGGGTGTGCCGTAGCCGCCGGGTTCGCTCTCAGGGTCCACGCGGTGTTCGTCCTGGTTCATTGCTTCCTCCTTGGAAATCCGATGAGGCCCCGATAGAAAAGATCGAGGAATGCTGACAGTTCGACCGTAGTCCCGTGCATGGTCGTCGTCCACCAAAACCACCACGGAGGTGCACAAATGGTAGAGCCGGAGCAGGCTCCCAGGATCGGCAGGAACGAGTCCACCGAGGAACGGATGGACCGCAACTGGATGGAATTGATCCAAGAGTTACGGGTTCTCCAGACAGGGGTACAGATCCTTGGCGGTTTCCTGCTCACGCTCCCCTTTCAGGAAAGATTCGAACTCCTGGACGACTGGCAACGGAACCTCTACCTGTTCAACGTGATGGTGGCAGCGCTAACCACAGTCCTCATCGTGCTGCCCGTCAGCGTTCATCGCCGTTTGTTTCGTAGGGGGCTCAAGGCCACCTTGGTCTCCAGCGCCGATATTGTCACCAAGTGGGCGTTGGCTGGAGTGGCGTTGTTAATTGTTGGCTCGGCCACCTTGGTTTTCGATTTCACCGCCGGACGGACCGCCGGACTTGTGGCCGCCGGATTCATCATTCTGGTGCTGCTGCTCCTTGTAGTGGGCGCTCCTCTATGGCTGCACCGCCGCGCCATCCGAAACGGCGACGGCAACGGCAACAACGGAAAAGCAAAGGACGCGTAAGGAAGATGCTGCGGCCCTCCAAACACCAGGAGACTTCCGGTAAAGACAACAAGCCGGCCCGCCATTGGATCAAGGACCATGGTTTGCTGTTGGTCAACGCAGGGCTGTTCGTCGTTTTCCTCGGCGGCATGATCATCTCAGGGGCAGCCCATTACAGCGAAGAACAGCAAACGCACGGACAACCGGCAACCGGCATTTCCGATTTCCTGACTTCCGGCAATTTCTGGGAAGCCGTCTTCGAGAACTGGGAGTCGGAGTTCCTCCAGATGGGCATGTACGTGGTCCTGACGGTCTTCCTGTTCCAAAGGGGCTCCTCTGAATCAAAGCCCGTGGACAAGGACGCCCCTCAGGACGAGGACCCGCGAGACGCAAAGATGACAGCGAAGACGCCTTGGCCTGTACGCCGGGGTGGCTGGGTCCTGAAGGTCTACGAGCACTCACTTTCGGGCCTGCTAGGCCTGCTTTTCCTGCTCTCGTTCACCTTGCATGCTTTCGGCGGCACAGCCGCTTACAACGACGAACAGCGCAGCCATGGCCTCCCCGAGGTCTCCACGTGGGAGTACATCGGTTCCAGCCAGTTCTGGTTTGAGTCTTTCCAGAACTGGCAAAGCGAGTTCCTTGCTGTGGCCGTGCTGGTGGGAGCTTCCGTATACCTCCGCGAAAGAGGCTCACCGGAATCCAAGCCGGTCGCCGAGCCACACTACGAGACGGGCGCCTAAACCAATTCAGAGAAAGGAAGGCATCATGCCTGGAAAGAAGAACTCCAGTTTGAAGGACCCCAAACTTTATGAAGAGCTCCGCGAGGATGGCGCATCCAAGGAGAAGGCTGCCCGCGTCTCGAACGCTGCCGCGGCCAAAGGCCGCAAGGAAGTAGGACGCAAGGGCGGAAAGTCCGGTGATTACGATGACTGGACTGTGGACAAATTGAAAGTCCGAGCCAAGGAACTTGGCCTCAAAGGCTATTCAGACAAGAAGAAATCCGAGCTCATCTCGATGCTGCGGAACCACTAAAGCCAACAAAAGCAGCGGCCACCTGGACGGCGGCCGCGCTTTTATGGAATTACGACGCCGGTTCACGCCTTTTTCTTGGCCCGAGCCTTTGGTTTGCTGGCAGTTTTGCTGGCGGCAGCGGCGTCGTCGTCCGCCTTTTCCTTGCCGCGTTTCTTGTCCAGGCTGCGTTTGAGTGCTTCCATAAGGTCGATAACGTCCCCACCCTCGCCTTCTCCTTCCACCGCGCCGAAGGTGGCCTCGGTGTCCAGGGCCTCGCCCTTCTCCAGTTTGGCCTCGATCAGCGTTCGGAGCTGCGCTTGATAGTCATCGGTATATTCATCGGGGTCAAAGTCGTGCGCCATGGATTCCACCAGGGCGGAGGACATTTCCAGTTCCTTGTCGGAGATCTTGATGTCGGTCTCCAACGACGGGAACTTGGCCTCGCGGACCTCATCGCCCCACAGGAGTGCCTGCAGCAACAGAACGTCCCCACGCACCCGCAGCGCCCCCAAACGGGTCTTCTGCCGCAGCGCGTACTGGACAATCGCGATCCTGTCCGTGTCCTCCAGCGTCTGCCGGAGAAGCATGTACGCCTTGGGCGATTTGGAGTCCGGCTCCAGGAAATAGCTGCGCTCGTACATGATGGGGTCCAGCTGCTCGGCGGGGATAAACTCCACCACCTCAATTTCGCGGCTGTTCTCTTCAGGCAATGATTTCAATTCGGCAGACGTCAGGACCACTGTCCGGCCTTCTTCTTCGTAAGCCTTGTCGATATCCTCGTACGCCACAACCTCGCTGCAAATTTCGCACTTCCGCTGGTACCGAATGCGCCCACCGTCCTTATTGTGGACTTGATGCAGGCCGATATCGTGATCCTCCGTGGCACTGTAGAGCTTCACTGGTACGTTGACCAGACCGAACGCGATAGATCCCTTCCATATGGCCCTCATGCACCCAGTCAACAGCACAACACAGCAGAGGAGAAGAGGTGGCAGGCAAGCAACAGGAGCGGGTGAACGTGGAAGGCCACGAGCTCACCCTCACCAACCTGGGGAAAATCATCTACCCCGAAACCGGCACCACCAAGGCAGAAGTGCTGGGGTACTACGCCGCCGTCGCGCCTTTCCTGATCCCGGCCGCTGCCAATCGGCCGGTCACCCGTAAGCGCTGGGTCAATGGGGTGGGCACCGCCGAAAACCCCGGGGAAGTGTTCTTCCAAAAGAACCTCGAGGACTCCGCGCCCAAATGGATACCCCGTGCCGCCATCCAGCATTCGGACCACACCAACGTTTATCCCATGGTCAACAATCTGGCCACGCTCACGTGGATGGCCCAGATCGCATCCTTGGAGATCCACGTTCCCCAGTGGCAAGTGGATCCCTCAGGGAAGCCGCTCCGACCCGACCGCTTCGTTCTGGACCTTGACCCCGGGCCGGGGGCTGGACTTCCCGAGTGCGTTGAAGTGGCCAAGCTGGCCCGCTCCATCCTGCAGGACATGGGCATGGATCCCGTCCCAGTCACCAGTGGAAGCAAAGGGATCCATCTCTACACCGGTCTCGACGGAACCCTGAAGTCAGAGCAAGTCTCCGCCTTCGCCAAGGAACTCGCCCGGGCCTTGGAGTCGGACCACCCGAAGTTGGTGGTCAGCGACATGAAGAAGTCCCTCCGCCACGGCAAAGTGTTGGTGGACTGGAGCCAGAACAGCGGGAACAAGACCACCATCGTCCCCTACTCGCTGCGCGGAAAAGCCCACCCTACAGTCGCCGCGCCCCGCACCTGGCGGGAGCTCGCCTCCCCTTCGCTGGACCACCTCGACTACTTGGCCGTGATGAAGCGGGTTGCTACCGGCAAGGACCATTTCGCGCCGATCTCCGACCGGCACCTGCCGCCGCACGGCGAGGATGAGAATGACGACGACGGTGCTGCTTCGGGTGACTCCGGTGCCCGTGAGCGTGTGGTGACGGTCGAGAACCGTCTCGCCAAATACGTCGGGATGCGCGATCCGGGCAAGACCCCGGAGCCGTTTCCGTCGTCGTCGGCCGTTTCTCCCACACCAACCCGGGCCTCGTCCTCGGAGCAACCGAAGCCCGGCGACCCTCCGCCGCCGGGAGGCATCTTCGTCATCCAGGAGCACCACGCCCGCCGCTACCACCTGGATCTGCGCCTGGAGCACAACGGCGTCCTGGCCTCATGGGCGCTGCCGCGTGGCATCCCGGAAACCCCCGACCGCAACAACCTCGCCGTCCATACCGAGGACCACCCCATGGAGTACGCCACCTTCGCGGGCGTCATCCCGAAGGGCGAGTACGGGGCCGGGACCATGACCATTTGGGACCGTGGCGAGTACACCTGCGAGAAGTGGCGAGACGGCAAGGAAGTAATCGCAACCCTCACAGGCGAGCCGGGCGGTGGCCTTGGCGGCACCAAACGCTTCGCGATCATCAACACTGGTCAGAACTGGCTCATCCACCTTATGAAGGAGCAGCCGGGAGGGCGGCGGGCTACCGCAGCGGCCAGTAAAGCTGTGGCACCCAAGTCCACTCCGGCGTCTCCACAACCCATGCCGAACTACACCCCCATGCTCGCCACCTCCGGAACCACCACCGATCTCCGCGGCGACGATTGGCTGTATGAACTGAAGTGGGATGGAATCCGGGCGATCATCACCGGCACCGAGGGCAAGATCCGGCTCATGAGCCGCAACGGGAACGATCTCAGCGCCGCCTATCCCGAACTGACAGACCGCGCATGCTGGCCCGACGGCGACTTCGTGGCTGATGGCGAAATTGTGGCGCTCGGCAAAGGCTCCCGGCCTGATTTCGGGCGGCTGCAGCTCCGGATGAACTTGGTGAAGGCTGCGGACATCGAACGTGCCCGATCAACGGTTCCGGTGCAGCTGATGCTGTTCGACCTTCTTTACGACGACGGCACGGACCTAAGCGGGCTGCCTTTCCGAGAGCGTCGCGAGAGGCTTTCCGGGTTTGCGGGGCGCCTGCGAAAAGGTTGCCCGCTACATCTTTCAGCAGTGTTGGACCACGACGTAGAGGACCTCATGACCAGCGCCGCCGAGCTTGGCTTGGAAGGTGTCATGGCCAAGAAGGCCGATAGCCGCTACGTGATTGGTCGCCGCAGCAGGGCCTGGATCAAGCTGAAGCTGGAGCAGAGCCAGGAAGTGGTGGTGGGCGGTTGGCGTCCCGGTGCGGGTGCAAGGGGCGGGACCTTCGGTGCGTTGCTGCTGGGCATCCCCGACGGCGACAAGCTGCACTACGTGGGCCGGGTGGGCACCGGGTTCAAGGACTGGCAGCTCCGGGACGTCATGGAGAAATTGGAGCCCCTGGTGGTGAGTGACTCCCCCTTCGCGGACATTCCCCGGGAGGATGCTGCTGGCGCCAAGTGGGTGAGCCCTGAGCTGGTGGCCGAGGTAACTTTCGGTGAATGGACGGGTCCCGGCCGGCTACGGCACCCGGTGTGGCGTGGCTGGCGTCCGGACAAGTCCCCTGAGGACGTAAGCCCGCCCAACTGAGTCGCAGTTGAGCGCGTTTTGAGGGCTCAAAACGCGCTGTGCTGCGACTCAGTTGGGCTGGCTACGCGGGTGGTGCGGTTGATGCGGCGATGCGAGCCTAGGAGGAATGCGGCATCTGCGGGCGGCTGGTCCTGTGGATCGCCGTCACGGCTGCACCCTGGCCCATGCGGCCGTGGGCTTGGTCGCGCTCCTTCGGGTGGCGACGTTTACCGTTGCCGTCCGGCCACTGCCTGCTCTGGTCAGCACCCAGTGCAACGGCGATGGCGGTCGGTTCGGGCATAGGAGCCATGTCCATGGACTCCACCAAGTGGCTTGCAACCTCAGGATTGATGCGGTCGGAATCGTGATTCGCAGTCATGGTTCTTCCTTTCCAGTGTGCCTGTCCGCAGGTTTTACCAGCGGACCTTCTTCTCGGTCTTAGCCTGCTTGCCGCTGGCGGAGGTGGGCTTGTGCCCCTTGCCGGTGCTCTGCCAGCCGGCCGGTGCGCCACCCCCGGATTTGCTGGCCAGCATGGCCTTCTGGGCGTCGGTCAGTTTGGACTTGATACCACCGGAAGCCGGGGTCTTCTTGTTTTCGGAAGGGTTGGCAGTCATACGTGGACTCCTAAAAGTGTGAGTCCTGAAGAGACACGTATCCCATGTCGTTGCGGTTCGGGAAAAAGGCGTCGAGAACGGGAACGGCATGGAGGCAGGGCCTCAACAGGCGTGGATTTTTGTCAGGTGAAACTCGGCTGTGCCGCTAAGGCAGAGGCCGGTCTACTCAAAAATCAGTGTTCCCATGCCTCATACCCTAACCAAGTCCCGGCAGATTTGTGAACCCCTCACCTGCAGCTTCTTCCTGCTCCACCAGGATTAATCCTCGGCTAGCATGGCAAACGTGACCCGGAGAGCATCCATCGCCACCACTCTGCGTGCCGCCGGCTGCGTTTTCGCAGAGGATGAAGCACAACTGCTCATCGATGCCGCCCACCATCCGGACCAGCTCACCCACATGGTGGACCAACGCCTTCGAGGACTACCCCTTGAACACATTGTGGGGTGGGCGGATTTCTGCGGGACGCGCATCGCCGTGGAACCGGGCGTCTTCGTGCCGCGCCGTCGCACGGAGTTCGTCGTGCGGGTGGCGGCGATGATCACCAAACCCGGAGCCGTCGTCGTCGACCTTTGCTGTGGTTCCGGGGCGATAGGTGCAGCACTCAACGATCTCCTGGGGAGCTGCGAACTGCACGCGTCGGACGTCGACCCCGCGGCGGTTCGGTGCGCGCGCAGTAACGTTGAGCCTCGTGGCGGCCGCGTCCATCAAGGGGACCTCTACGCTGCACTCCCCCGGGAACTGCGCGGGAAAGTGGACGTGCTGCTCGCGAACGCGCCGTATGTTCCAACGGGGTCCATCGCGATGATGCCGCAGGAGGCACGCCTCCATGAGCCGCGGGTAGCGCTCGACGGCGGCGCTGACGGTTTGGATGTCCAGCGTCGGTTAGCGCTGGGGGCGGCTCAGTGGCTGGCGCCGGGTGGGTCCATCGTGATGGAAACCTCGGAGCAGCAGGTACCGCGGACCGTCCGGCTCCTGAACGAGGCGGGGTTGCTCGCGGAGGTGGCCTCGGACGAAGAATTGGATGCAACGGTGGTGCTCGCTGCGCAAAGGTAACCCCTCAAACCATCAGTTTTTAGGCCCGAATCCGGCCTGTTAAGTGGGCTCCGCTAAACAATTTGGTAACAACGTGCTCCGGAGGGCAAAAACGAAGCCGGATCCGCATGATTGCAGGGCAAGAGCGGGCAATGAGATGCAACACAGCTAGGCAATTTGCGCTCTCATATGACCCAAAAATCGGATCTCAACTCGGGTTTTCGTGCAAAAACCCGTAAAATTGAAGGCCTGCCCAGAGCGGGGCAGCAGAAGTCGCAAGCAAATGACCTCCCTAGGAGAACCCCAAATGCCCACAGACCAAAGCAACACCGTCTCTCCGGATGGCGCAAGGAACGCCTCCGGGACCCAGGTATTGGCAGGCCCCACCCCGGCCGCCACGAACGCAGCAAATGCAGTAAAGAACGCAACGAAGAAGCTTCGCCCGAAGCGCCGGCTGAAAGAGTCCGACGTCAACGTGGTGAACAAGCCGATGCTACGTAAAGCACTCGGAGGCACAATCGTCGGCAACACCATGGAATGGTACGACGTCGGCGTGTTCGGCTACCTCATCACCACCATGGGCCCCGTCTTCCTGCCCGAAGCAGACCCGTCGGTCCAAACACTCTTCCTTCTGGGCACCTTCGCCGCAACCTTCATCGCGCGTCCCCTCGGTGGCATCGTGTTTGGTTGGCTTGGCGACAAGGTGGGCCGTCAGAAGGTCCTCGCAGCAACACTGATGCTCATGGCGGCAAGTACGTTCGCCGTCGGCCTCCTTCCCGGCTACGCGCAGATCGGCATCTGGGCCGCCGCGTTGCTGGTGATCCTGAAGCTCGTCCAGGGCTTCTCCACCGGTGGCGAATACGCCGGTGCCACAACCTTCGTTAGCGAGTACGCCCCGGACAAGCGCCGCGGCTACTTTGCCAGCTTCCTTGATATGGGCAGCTACATTGGCTTCGCCCTCGGTGCCGCCCTGGTTTCGGTCCTGCAGCTCACGCTCGGACAGGCAGCCATGGAGGAATGGGGTTGGAGGATCCCGTTCCTGATCGCCGGTCCCCTGGGCCTCATTGCCGTGTACTTCCGTAGCAAGATCGAGGAATCACCCCAGTTCCAGGCAACCTTGGACGCCCAGGAAGCCTCTGCCAAGGACGCGGCAGCTCAGGATGCTGCCGTCGCCAAGGGACCCATTGGCATCATCAAGGCTTACTGGCGCCAGATCGTGCTGGCCATGATCCTCGCGGCCGCCGCCAACACTGTTGGTTACGCCCTGACGTCGTACATGCCCACTTACCTCACGGATTCCAAGGGTTACGACCCCGTCCACGGCACGCTGCTGACCATCCCGGTCCTGGTGATCATGGCTGTTTGCATTCCACTGACCGGTAAGCTTTCTGACCGCATCGGCCGCCGTCCTGTGCTGTGGATCGGCGCAGGCAGCACCATCGTCTTCGCCATTCCGGCCTTCCTGCTGATCGGCATTGGCGACATCTGGTCCACGCTGGCCGGCCTGGCACTGATCGCCTTCCCGGTGACGTTCTACATCGCCAACCTGGCTTCGGCCCTGCCCGCCCTGTTCCCGACGTCCAGCCGTTATGGCGGAATGGGCATCGCTTACAACTTCTCGGTTGCGATCTTCGGCGGAACCACGCCGTTCATCGTCCAGGGCCTGATCGAAGGCACTGGCGACGACATGATGCCGGCGTACTACCTGATGGCCACGTCCGTTGTGGGCGCAATCGCCATCTACTTCTTGCGTGAATCCGCCCAGCGCCCCCTGCCGGGCTCCATGCCCAGCGTGGACACCCAGGCCGAGGCACGCGAGCTCGTAGCCACGCAGGACACCAACCCGCTCATCAACCTGGACGAGATGCCGTTCGACGGACAGCCGATTGATGACACAGTGTTCGGCAAAGGCAACAAGGACCTGACTCCCGCTTAGGAACTCAATGCCTGCAACTTCTGCGCAGCGACTCAGTTAGTTCGCGGCAGCTTGCCGCCCACCGTAGCCACCACCTCAAGGCGCTCTTCTTGAGGTTGGTGGCTACGGCTGTTAAAGCCCCAACTGGGCCTGCACCGCCGCGCCAATGATCCGTGCACCTTCCGGAAAACCGCCCGGATTCGGGCCGGCGTAGTTGAGCCGGATGTACGGCCCTTCCGGTTCCGCGGGGAACCACTCCGTGCCCGAGGCGATGAGCACCCCGGCCGCTTCGCAATCCTTGGTGAGCTGATCGACGTCGAACCCGTCCGGCATCCGCAGCCACAAGTTCAAACCGCCTTTTGGCAAGTGGCTGAGATGTGCCTGCGGAACGTGCTCGCGGAGGCTGGTGACCAGCAGATCTCGCCGCGACTGCAGCTGATGACTGAGGCCGCGCAGGTGCGTGTGCCAACCCGGCTGCGTGACGACGTCGAGCGCTGCTGCCTGAAGCAGGCCGCTGACGTACATCGATTCGGCGGCCTGCGCCCCCATGATGCGTTCGCGTGCCGGACCTCGCGCTATGACGGCTGCGATGCGGATCGACGGCGAGACGCTCTTGGTCAGCGAGCGAATGTAGACCACATGCCCGGAATCGTCTTTGGCGGCGAGCGGGACCGACGGCGCGGTGATGCCGAAGTCGTGCGCCCAGTCGTCCTCCACAAGGAAAGCTCCGTGCCGCTGGACTATCCGGAGCACCTCTTCCCCCCGATCAGCCGACCACTGCGCTCCCGTGGGATTGGCGAAGTTGGGCTGCGCGTAGAACAGCCGCGCGCCCGATTCCTCGAAGGCCCGGTCCAGTTCTTCCGGGTCGGGGCCATCCGGGCCGCTCGGGACAGGAATGACATTGACGCCCGCCTGGCCCGCCGCCAGCAGCGCACCCCAGTAGCTGGGCGACTCCACCAACAGCGGTTGGCCGTGCCCCACCAGACCTCGGAAAATCGAGCTGAGTCCGCTCTGGCTACCGGGAAGAACGACGACGTCGCTTGGCTGGGGCGGCGTGACGCCCACCGGCGTTGAGGTGCTGAGTTCCTGCGCGAACCAGGTCTGGAGTTCGGGAAGTCCTTGCGCCGGCGGCCGGGACAGGGCAGCGTCTCCCCTTGCGGCCCGTGTGAGGGCGGCGCGGACGAGCCTTTCGGGGAGGAGTTCGCGGTCCGGGTATCCGGAATGGAATGCGATGACGTCGTTGGTAGCGCTCCGCATTGCGCCAGAGGTCAGTGGTCGCGCGACTTGGGCTGCCCGCAAGGCTGCTGTTTGCCAGCCGTAGTCAGAGGGCCTGGCCGTGCGGTAAGCACGGACGAACGTTCCAACGCCGGGCCGACTCTCAATCAGGCCCTGTGCCGTGAGTGTCCTGAGGGCCTTCTGAACCGTTACGGGGCTGGCCTGGTACTCAGCAACGAGTTGGCGCGTAGATGGCAGTTTGGCTCCCGGCGCAGCCCCTGCGATCCATTCTTTTACTCGCGAGACGATTCGGGAACTGCTATCGTTGTTCATGAGTCCTAATAGTAGCGCTACTACACTTTTGCGGCCAGTGGTATCCACCAAGACATCGACTGGTATCTGGTGGGGCCTCCTTGGCGTCGTCGCTTTCTCCTTCACTGTTCCACTGACACGGGTGGCTGTGGAGGGAATGTCACCCCTGTTTATCGGCGCTGGCCGTGCAGTTGTTGCCGCCATCCTCGCGGCCCTTGCCCTCGCGCTGACTCGACAACGGTTGCCGCGCGGCCGGCAATGGATTCGCCTTGCCGTGGTGGCCGGGGGAATCGTGGCCGGATTCCCGCTGCTGACCACGTTCGCGTTGACCAGTACTTCCGCCAGTCACGGAGCTGTGGTCATCGCGCTACTGCCCGCAGCCACAGCGACTGCAGCGGTGATCAGGGGACGGGAACATCCTCGTCCATTGTTCTGGGTACTGACAGTGGTGGGCGTGATCGCCGCGGTGGTATTCGCTTTGGTTCAGTCCGGCGGATTTGGTGCGCTTCACTGGGCGGACCTTCTGCTGCTGGGTGCCGTGGTGGCTGCCGCCATCGGTTACGCAGAGGGCGGGCTGCTGGCCCGGGAACTCGGTGCATGGCAGACCATTTCCTGGGCGCTAGTGGTGGCCGCGCCAGTGATGATCCTGCTAACGGTGGTATCGCTGGGCCTTGGCGCACCTTCTGCCACTCCCGTCCAGTGGTTGTCCTTCGCGTACTTGGGAGTGGTGAGCATGTTCCTTGGCTTCTTCGCCTGGTACCGGGGCCTGGCCATCGGACCCATGGCGCAGGTCAGCCAGATCCAGCTCGTCCAACCGGTCATGAGCATCGCCTGGGCCGGGCTCCTGTTAGGTGAGTCGATGACGTGGACCACCGTGGTGGGCGGCCTCGCGGTGATCCTGTGCGCCGGCGCTGCCGTTCGCGTCAGGCTCAGGAAGTAGGAACCCGCGTGCCCGTTGCGACTCGGCGAGCGCAACCGATGTGCAACGGCTGCGGACCTCGTAGAATCGGCGCATGCGTGAGGTTCCGGTGGGATCAATCCACCATGTTGAGATCTGGGTGCCGTTCCTTGACCGGGCAAGGGAAGAGTGGGGCTGGCTGCTGGGTGAGCTGGGTTATGAGCCATTCCAGGAATGGCCCACGGGGTGCAGCTGGAAGCTTGACGGCACGTATGTGGTGGTGGAGCAGACTGATGCAACCACCGCCACAACCCACCGACGCACTGATCCCGGGGTCAACCACATAGCCTTCCACGCCGGGACCCGGGAGAACGTGGACAGGATCCGGGCGCTCGGGGCGGATGCCGGTTGGTACGAGATGTTCGAGTCGAAATATCCGCACGCCGGCGGCCCGGACCACTACGCGGCATACCTGCTCAACACGGACAGCTATGAGGTCGAGTTGGTGGCAGGCTAACCCGACCGGCTGGGTTACTTGGGCGGAACTGCCGGGCGCCACATGGCTACGCGGGGCCAACGGGTCAGGCCCAACTCAGCCTCGTGCTCCATGAGGCGGGTCAGCTCCGGACCCCAGCTGCCGGCGTCGAGCACTTCGAAGCCGAGGCGGCGATAGTACGGGGCGTTCCACGGCACGTCCCGGAACGTGCTCAGGGTTTGCCGCTGCATCCCGTGTCCGCGCGTCCATACGCGCGCGGCATGCAGGAGCTCACGGCCCAGGCCTTGGTGTGCTTGATCCGGATGGACGCTGACCTGCTCCACGTGACCGTTGCCGTCAACGATGTCCGCCAACAGGTACGCCACCGGGTAGTCGAGCCCATCGACGGAAACCCAGGCGCGCCCGGCCGTGGCATAACTGTTCAGCTCATCAATGGACAGGGGCTCGTCGTCCGCGACGGACTCCATTCCCAGAGCCCGGAAAGCCTCGCCCGCGGCACGCTCGATGTCCTGCAGAATCAGCAGGTCGTCCGCGTGCGCGAGCCTGATCATTGCCGCGAATCCAGGGCAGGAGGGGTTGGGGCCACCAAGAACGCGTTGCGCTTCTCAATCAGGTTCTGCAGGTATCGGGCCAGAATCAGCTTCTCCACCAAACGGCCCAGCGGGCCGAACGGTGCAGCGAATTCCACGGTATCCACCATGAGGGTCCCGCTGCCGTCCGGCCGGAACTCATGCGTGTGGCGGAGGTACTTGAAAGGGCCCTTCACCTGTTCATCAGAGAACAACGACGGCGCCTCCATCCGCGTAATGCGACTGGTCATGCGGAACCGGACTCCGAGGTGCCATGCCTGCCAGGTGACAGTCTCACCTTCCGAAATGAGCCCAGTGGTGACGCCGCCGATTGCCTTCTCCCGGCTCTGCGTCATGGACCCTACGTGGGCATCGATGTTGCGGGAAAGATCAAATAGCTCCTGCGGTGGCATGCTGGAGCGGGTGCGGCAGACGAAAGCGACGGGCATACCTTGATCTTCCCAGAACTTCCCCCGTCCGCGCGCCCAAGTCCGCTACGGGTTGTGACCGGGCTAATGGCGGCCTGGGCCGCGATGATGCTAATTTCCAAAGACAAGCCCTGACCGATTGGTGGTGTTCCCGCATGCCCGCACTCATCTCGCATGCCCGTGAACTCCACCGGATGGGTCCTGCCAACAACGACCACCTCTCGGCTGTACGGGTGGCCTTGAGCGTCGCAGTGCCTGGCTTGTTCCTCATTCTCATCGGCCGCCCGGACCTGATGATGTACGCCGTATTCGGTGCACTAACCGGCATGTACGGCCGCAACGAAACGCATCAGCTCAGACTCAAACACCAAGCCCAGGCTGCCCTGTTCCTGGTTGGAGGACTCACCATCGGGGTGTTTCTCTCCGTCAACCACATCCAGTCCTGGTGGTTGGTACTCGTGGCAACCTTCTTTGCCGGCGCCGGTTCCCTCTATGCGGACGCCGTACGCCTCCGGCCCATAGGCCCGTTCTTCGGCATCCTCGCCTTGGGCGCCTGCGCCTCCGTCCCAACCAACGTGCCATTCACGACGGCGGTACTCATCGGCGTCGCGTCCGCCGCTTTTTCCTTGGCGGTGGGTTTCAGCGGCTGGTTCCGGCGACGCACTTGGGTGTCCGGGGCAGGCCGCGATGTTCCCGTCCTTCGCGGCCCGCAGCGCCAGGCCGCGTTGGTCCATGCTGCACGCTATTCGCTCGCGGTCGGCGTGGCCGGGGCCATCGGGGTGCTGAGCGGCAGCGGCCACCCACATTGGGCCATGGCCGCCGCGGCCGTGCCCCTCGCAGGTGCCGACCTCCCAAGCCGCGTCCACCGAGGTATCCACCGCATCGTGGGGACGTTCCTCGGGTTGGGGATAGTCGCCATCGTGCTTTTCCCCAGTCCGCTATCGCCGCTTCAGTACTTCCCTGGCCAAACCGCAGTGGTGCTCGCTGTGCTGGTGGTTTTGTGCCAGTTCCCCACCGAGCTGTTCATGGCACGACACTACGGTTGGGCCATGGTGTTCTTTACTCCCGTGATCCTGCTGATCGCCCAACTCGCTGCTCCCATGGACCCAGGGGTGCTGGTCATGGAGCGTGCCATCGAGACATTTGTGGGGGCCGTTGTTGGGATCGCGGTGGCGGTGCTGGTGCGGGCCCCGAGGGGCAGGGTCAGTTTGTAACGGGGTCAGTTTGTAACGGGGTCAGTTCGTAACTGTTTCAGTTCGTAACGACGAGGATGTTCGGGTGGATTTTCGTCAAGCCGCTTGACTCAAGCTCCTTGGTGTCATAGCCGTCGGAGACCAGAACAGCAGATTTTTGGTCGGGACCACTGATCCTCAGCATCTCTCCCTGGATGGAATCACTGCAGCCGCTATGCGAGAAGTATGGTTCCGCAGCTTCTACGATCAAGCAGGACGGACGGCCCTGTTTGCCCTGTCCCAAGTAGTACTTCTTCCCGTTCGCTTCAGCGACCAACAGCACCTTTTCCAGTTCGAATTGCTCGAGTTTCAGGCCCGTCGGCGGAGTGTCGGTCTCCGTCGCCTCTCGCTCCAGCGCCTTGAAGCCCGTGTTGCTCGTTCCGGTGCAGCCGCTCAGTAGTAGTCCGCTTACGACCATGGCCACAATGAATGCCAAGGATTTGTTCCTCACGGCGCTGCCCCCTCAGGCTCGAATGAACTGTCATAGTAACCCGGACCTCAGATTTACGGTTCGAGCGGCCGCCGGGGTGGGCCGGAAGTCAGCTTCGCCGGCAGGATACGTGCAAAGAAACTGACCACTTTGTAACGGCGCGTCGGTATGGAGACACCCTTGCCCTTGGCGTTGTCCTCCAGACCCTCGCGCACGACCCGCTCGGCTGTGAGCCACAAGAACCGGGGAGCAACGGTTTTGTCCATGCCCATACGGTCGTGGAATTCGGTGTGGGTGAAACCTGGGCAAACAGCGGTGACCTGCACTCCGGATTTCGCGTAGGTGATGTTGGCCCACCGACTGAATGTCACTTGCCATGCTTTGGCGGCGGAGTAAGTACCCCTGTTGGCGAACGCTGCCACGCTGGCGACGTTGATGATCCGCCCCTTGCCGCGAGCCAGCATGACTTCAAGTGCAGCGTGGCTCAATTCCATGGGTGTCTGGACGTGGAGCCTCAGGTGGCGACGTTCCTCGTCCAAGTCATTCCGTTCGAACGACTTCAACAGCCCGATGCCCGCGTTGTTGACCAGGACATCCACAGGCCGCGCAGCGTCCCGCAAGCGGTCAGCGACTGCCGAGACGCCGACGTCGGTGGTTAAGTCTGCGGGAAGGACCTCCGCCGAGATACTGAAGTCGCGCTCAAGTTCCTCGGCCTTCTCTTTGAGTCGCTCTTCATCGCGGGCTACCAGGACAAGGTGGTGTCCGGCTTCGGCAAGCTGGCGGGCGAATTCTGCACCGAGCCCGGCGGTGGCACCGGTAACCAAGGCAGTGAGTTCGTTGGCTCGAGTGGTCATGCGCCTAGACTAGCCCCTCCCCTTTTCCCGCTCTGCCGAGGTGACAGTTAATACCCATGTCTGCGAGCAGGATTGGTATTAACTGCCACCTCGGCGCAAGGGGACGTGCCGGTTATCTACGCGTACTGGGTGATGTGCAGCCTGTTGAGCGTGGTTGAACCGCCTACCGAGTAAAGGGAGACGTCGTTGCTCGTCAAGGACGGAAAGACTAGTTCCGTCATGGTGACTTGGCCGCCTTGAGCAAATACCTCCACTGAACAGCGGTCCACGAAGAGGGTGAGCTGGTACTTGTCCTCCACCAACCGGATGGGGGCGGTGTCGATGGATGCGAAGGCTTCATGGAAGTCTGTATGCCCCGATTCGCGGCGGTCGACGACCAGGGTCCCCTCGGCAGGCCGAATGCCAATGCGGGTTCCTTGCGAACCCCCGCCCCGGACA
Organism: Paenarthrobacter sp. TA1.8; assembly: GCF_048595705.1. Lineage (NCBI taxonomy): Bacteria > Bacillati > Actinomycetota > Actinomycetes > Micrococcales > Micrococcaceae > Paenarthrobacter > Paenarthrobacter sp. TA1.8. The sequence continues at coordinate 299,692 of NZ_CP184287.1, read as the reverse complement.
ACGAGCCCGAATTCTTCGGCTACTCCTGGCGTCCAGGAAATGTCAATGCGTTGGACCGTTCCAGCCGCACCGTCAAGAATCGTGGTGCCCGCCGGGATGGTGGTTTCAGGGAGGCTGAAGTTTGAGACCGAGGCACTTACGGCAGCCCAGTCCCCCACCGGCTGCTGCACCAGGTGCGTCTCGCCGCCGATTGTTTGGAGTGTCAGTTCCCGGACCAGTGACATGGGGCTTCGCCATGATGCCGTGGGAAGTTCGTTGACGTATTGCCAGTTGTTCATCCACGCGATCATCAGGCGTCGGCCCTCTGGTGCATCGCTGAAGGAGACGGCGGCGTAGTAGTCCCGGCCCCAGTCCAGCCACTGGTACTCGCCCAGCCGGTCAGGGTCTTGAAGGCCTTCAGTCACTGTCGTGGCTGAGGTGAACGTGGCGCCGTCGAAGTCACCTACGAAGTATTGTCCGGCCGAGCCGCCGTTTGGACCGCCCGGGTTCAGGTTGACAGTGAGCACCCATTTAACGTCTTCGGGGTCGCCGTCGACGGGCAGGGGGAACAGGTCCGGGCATTCCCAGATCCCTCCTGTCGCGTTCGCAGGACCGAAGGTGCTCAGGTACTCCCAGTTCCTGAGATCCCGGGACTTGTAGAGGATGACTTGGAAGTCCTGCGCTTCAACGGCCACCATGACCCAGTAGCTGCCGGCGTCACCCTCGTAGCGGAACACTTTAGGGTCCCGGAAATCAGCTGAACGACGATCCAGAACGGGATTCTCCGCGTATTTTCTCCAGGTGTACCCACCATCGAGGCTGTAGGCCAGCGACTGGGCCTGAATCCCTTCCAGCCCGGATGCGGGTTTGAAGGCGCTGGTGTAGATGGCCACCAGGGGTGCTGTTCCATCCTTGCCGAAGCCGCTGGTGTTCTGCCGGTCGAAGACGATGCTGCCGGAGAAGATGTCTTCGTTCTCGTCACAGGCGATGGCGACGGGATGGTCAGTCCAGCTCACAAGGTCGGTGGACGTAGCGTGGCCCCAGGAGAGATTGGCGTGCTCGCTGCCGAACGGGTTGTTCTGGTAATAGAGGTGGTAAGCGCCGTCATGGAAGATGAGGCCGTTGGGGTCGTTGAGCCAGGTGCCTCCGGTGCTGTAATGAAGGGCGGGCCGGAAGATGTCGGTTGTCGTGGCGGCGGCGGCAGTCATGAAAGGTGAGTCTCTTTCTTGGCAGGTGATTTCTGCAGTTCTCGTGGGAGTCCCGCAGACGGAAGAGCGGTCAAGGTGGAACCAGCGCGCTGGGCGCCGGTTCCACCTTGGGTGTTGGCAGTTAGGAGTTCTTCTTGAAGCGGTCGTAGGCCGCCTGGTAGACCTCGATCATCTTGTCGACTCCCACGTTCTTGAGCTGGGTGACGTAACCGTCCCATTCCTGCTCGATGCCGCCGGAGACGATCCACTTCGCGGTGTTTTGCTTGACCAGCGAGGTGACGTCGGCCTGAATGGTACCGATCTGCTGCAGCTCTTCGTTGGACAATGCAACGGGCGGGTAGCCGTCGTTACCTGCGAAGGGCTTGTAGTTTTCAGTGACCGTCTTTTGACGGGCCGCGGCGCGTGGTTCGGGCGCGACGACGGAGGTGAAGTTCTCGGCGGTGTTTGCCTTCGGTCCGCCAGGGGCGACCTTTTGGCGGCGTTCGCCTTCGCTGGTTCCGGCGGGCGCCGGGATTTGGGTCAGGATGCCGCTGGCGTCCTTCTGCAGGGTCTCGCCAATGGGCCCCCAGTTGGCCTGGGCCGACTGGATGGGATCGTACAGGTTGTCGGCCCAGCGCATGGTGGCTGCCGGGTATTTGTTGGCCCGGGTGATGGCGAATGCGCCGCGTGCGATTTCCTGGTTGTTGGACTGGCTGGCGATTCGCTTGCCGTCGACGCCCTCAAGGACGGGCACCAAGGCGTAGTCGCCGGCGCGGTCCGCTCCAACCATTTCAGGAATTTCCCACCAGACAAATGAGCCGAGGTTTTCCGTGGCGGCCTTGCCCTTGGCCAAATAGGCTTTGTCGTCCTGGGAGAAGGACTCAGGATCGATCAGGCCCTCCTTGTACCACTCGTGCAGGGTTTGGATGGCCTTCTTGTAGCCATCCTGGGTGGCCGTGAAGATGACTTTGTCGTCCTGGACGATGCGGTGGTCCATGTTGTCCGGGGTTCCGCCGAGGGCAGCGATCAGGTCCACGATGTCGCCGCACCACGAGCCGGGCATGAAGCTCAGGGGGATGGTTTTGCCTGTGCCGGAGGCATCCTGGGCTTTGAAAGCCACCAAGGCGTCGTGGAACTCATCGATGGTCTTGGGCATGGGGATGTTGAGCTTCTTGAGCCAGGAGGTGTTGATGGCCAGTTCATTGGGGAACTGCACCAGGCCGAGCTCTTCCACGGACGGCAGGGAGTAGATGTGTCCGTCCGAAGAGGTGATCGCCGCCTTGATGTCGGGGCGTTCGGAGAGGAGTTTGGACAGGTTCGGCGCGTTTTTCTCGATCAGTCCTTCCAGCGGGATCAATGTGCCGCTGGCGGAGTATGTGGCGATCTCGGCGTCCGTCAAACCTGTGTTGAAGAACGCGTCCGGCAGGTCGCCACTGGCCAGGATCAGGTTCTTCTTTTCCTGGAAGACCGTCTCGGGAAGGTTTTCCCACTCGATGTGGACGTTGGTGGCCTTTTCCCATTCCTTGACTACGGTCATCGTGTTGTAGTCCGGAGCCAGGGCCGCCTTCGTCCCGGAGAACTTCAAGGTCAGCTGCTTGCTGACAATGGGGAAGCCTTTTTCCTGAAAGCCGAAGTCTGCGGAGGCATCTTTGATCTCCGTGGTGCCCGAGTTCGAGCCCGAGCAGGCGGTGAACGTCAACGTTCCGGCCAGCACGGCGCCAAGGACGGCGAGTTTGCGGCTGATTGCCATGGTCATTCCTGTTCTGAGGTGTTTTGGATGAAGTCCGGAGGCCGAATGCCTTGGACCGTTTCTTAGAGGTGGGCGATTATTTGACGGCGCCGATCATGGCGCCCTTGGTGAAGTGCTTCTGCATGAATGGCAGGGCAATCATGAGTGGCAGGCTCGAGACGACGATCATGGCGTACTTGGTGAGCTCTGCGATCCTTTGCGCTGCCGCATAGGATTCGATGTCCCCGCCGGTTGTTCCGGTGGAGGAGACGTCTGACTGGATCAGGATGTTCCGCAGCACAAGCTGCAGCGGGTACTTGGTGTCGTCGTTGAGGAAGATCAAGGCGTCGAAGAACGAGTTCCAATGGGCCACCACGTGCACCATGATCATCAGCATGATCAATGGCTTGGATAGTGGCAGGACCATGTTGAAGAAGAACTTGAAGTCCGTTGCCCCGTCCATCTGGGCGGCCTCGCGCAGTTCGTTCGGGATGGTGTGCTCAAAGAATGACCTTGCAATGATCAGGTTCCAGACGCCTACGGCTCCCGGCAGAACCACTGCCCAAATGGTGTCCAGCATTCCCAGGTCCCGGACCACCAGATACTTGGTGATGAGTCCGCCGTCGAAGAACATGGTGATCACGAACAGGAGCATCAGGATCTTGCGGCCCGGCATGTCCTTCCTGGACAGCGCGTAGGCACCGCACAGGATGGTGGTGACACTGATGGCGGTTCCCAGGACCGTGTACATGAGCGTGTTACCCAAGCCGTTCCAGATCCTGCTGTCAGCGAAGATCCGTTCGTAGCCTTCGGTGGTAACTCCGGAAGGGAACAGCCAGACTTTCCCCTCATAGACGGCATTGGGGTCGCTGATGGAAGCGATCACAATGAAGTAGAGCGGGTAGACCACGGCAAGGATGGACAACAGCAGCACTGCCGTAGCGCCAACGTTGAAGACGCGATCGCCGTATTTGTCGCGCAGCGTCTGCTTGCGGCGCCCCGGGTTGGGAGCGCGGTTGGCCTGGCGGATGGTTGAGGGTTCGGTTGTCAGGGACATTTCGGCATCACCACAGGGTCGCTTGGTTGGCCCGACGCGCGATCGTGTTGAAGACGAGCAACAGCGCAAGGTTGAGGAGGGAGTTGAAGAGGCCAATGGCGGCCGAGTAGCTGAACTGCGCTTGCTGCAAACCAGCGTGGTAGACGTAGGTCTGGATGATCTCTGATGTGGACAGGTTCAACGGTGTCTGCATCAGCAATGCCTTTTCGAAGCCCACGTTCAGCAGGTTGCCGATAGCCAGGATGAAAAGGATGGTCACCACCGGCATGATGCCCGGCAGGTCGATGTGGCGGATGCGCTGGAGCTTTGACGCACCATCCACCTTCGCGGCGTCGTGAAGTGCGGGGTCGATAGCGGCCAAAGCTGCGAGGTAAACGATCATGGAGAACCCCGCGTTCTGCCAGACATCCGAGATGACGTACACCGGCCGGAACCACTCAGCCGAGCCCATGAAGAAGATCGGCTCGCCGCCGGTGAGTTGGATGGCGTTGTTCACCAGCCCTGACCGCGGCGACAGGATCACGAACATGATTCCCACCACCACAACCGTGGAAATGAAGGCCGGTGAGTAGAGCACCGTTTGGGTGAACTTTTTGAACCTCTCGCTCTGGAGCTGGTTGACCAGCAGAGCCAGAATGATGGGGATCGGAAAGGCCACCAGAAGGCCCAGAACCGCAATCCAGAGAGTGTTTCCCACCACCTGGCCGAACTGGTAAGAGTTCACGAACCGGACGAAGTGGTCAAGCCCCACCCAGGGGCTGTCCGTAAAGCCATCCACCGGGTTGTAATTCTTGAAAGCAATCTGCACGCCATACATCGGCCAGTATTTGAAAACCAGGATGTACACAAGAGCAGGCGCTAGTAATACGTATAACTGCCAGGCCCGAAAAATGCGGCGGAGGCGGAGCAAAGCAGAAATTTTTCGTTGCGGAACTTGCGGCACCGGTGCCGCAGACGGACGCCCGCGTTTCGCCGGCATAGTGCGGCTCATGGCATCTCCTTAGGGTGTGTAACTGACTTTCGTTCAACAAGGGGGCATTCCATGAGCTCCACCCGACCGTCGGGTTCGGCGCCTTGGAGGATAAGTTCAACGGCGCGCCTACCCATGGCAACAAAGGGCAGCTCAAAGGTTGTCAGCCCCGGACGAAGATGGGGCGCAACGATGGCCTGGTTATCAAAACCCACAATCGACACGTCGCGGGGAATCGAAAGCCGAAGATCAGCCACTGCCTGATAGGCGCCCCACGCTGTGCGGTCGTTGGCGCAGAAGATTGCCGTAGGTTTCTCCGGGGCAGTCATCAATTCCATTGCATACTTGTAGCCGTCATCCTCGCCGCCCCTGCCGAAGCGCACCAGCGCGGGGTCCGCGTCCAGTCCAGCCTCTGCAAGGGCTGCCGTATAGCCTTCGTAGCGACCCACTGCGGCGGGGAGGCCACTTTCGAGCAATTCGATGTTGATCATCCCAATACGGGTATGCCCGGCATCGATCAAGTGACGTGTAGCTGAATAGCCGCCGCTCACCTCATTGGGCGCCACGCTGGGAAGGTGACCGTCCCGGTCCTGGGAATTCAGCACCACCGAGGGGACACCGGCGAGGGCTTTGGGCACCTCCAGCAGCCGGTGGTACATGGAGCCATAAACGACGCCTGCCACATTGTAGGAAAGCATGGCATCCAGGGAGGCGGCTTCAAGCTCCTTGTCCCCGCCGGTATTCATGGTCACCAGGAGGAGCCCATCCTCCCAAGCGCGCTCTTGCGCACCTTCGATGATCGCCCCGGCAAACGGGGAGGTCGCCACGGAGTCGCCGATGAAACCAACCATGCCGGCAAGTCCATCGCGAAGCATCTTTGCGTGGGCATTCGTGCGGTAACCAAGTTGCGCGACGGCATCTTTGACCTTGCGTCGGGTCTCGTCGGAAAACCGCGACCCGCCCGCTGAGTTCAGCACCAGGGAGACAGTGGCTTGCGAAACACCGGCAGCAGCAGCAACGTCATGCATGGTCGGCTTGGAATGCGGCTTCGACTTAGCCATGGGGCACCTCCTTGGGCCGTTCCAACATACGGGTTATTCGTATTAGTTATTCGTATAACGCGCCTAAATGTATCCCGCGTCACGTTGGAGTGTCAAGGGTTAGGAAGCACCCGCTCTGCCGAGGCGACAGTTCATACCCATGTCTGCGAGCAGGATTGGTATTAACTGCCACCTCGGCGGAACCGATTAAGCGAACTTGGCCAAGGGGTTCGCCAAGCGGCCCGCCATCTGGAGCCCGCCGGAGGGATCAGAGATGTCGAGCATTTGCTGGTTGTTCCGGAGCTGCAGGCGGTTGAGGCAGGAGAGCTCGAAGTCCGGGGCAAAGAGATCGTGCATGGCGAACTGGTCTGCAAGCTCCGGGTGGCGCTGCTGGTATTCCCGCAACACTGCGGCCGCAGTTCCCCAGAACTCGTCCTCGCGCAGCGTCCCGTCCTCCACAAGGATGGCTCCGAGGAAGCGGAAGATGCAGTCGAACACGTCCGTGAAGATGGCCAGGACCATTTCCTCGGCAGGGATCTCAGCCTTGACGCGGGAGACCTCCTCCGGGAGTTCCAGCCGGTCCCCCATGACCACGATTTCCTCGGCGATGTCCTTCATGATCGCCCGGACGGGCACACCGTTTTCGAGGATCAGGATGACGTTCTCGCCGTGCGGCATGAAAGCGAGCTCGTACTGGTAGAGGCAATGGACCAGCGGCACGAGGTAGGCCTCGAAGTAGCGGCGAAGCCACTCGGTGGGCGCCAGACCGGAGCGCTTAATAAGGGCAGACACCACCGATTCTCCGGAGGAGTCCACATGCAGCAAAGACGCCATGGTGGCCAGCTGCTGCCCGTCCTTGAGCAATGGCAACGGACTTTCCCTCCACAGGGCCGAGAGCATCTTCCGGTAAGGGGACCCCTTGGCCGAAGCAGCCTCGTAGTAGTGGTTGTGGTAGCCGATGGCCGCGGTTTCACGGATCATGGCCAGGCCCCGGTCCTGGAGCTCCCGGTCATTGCCGATCAATTCCTGCAACCAGTCGTTGATAGCTGGCGTTGCCTTCATGTACTGCGGAGAAAGACCACGCATGAAGCCCATGTTCAGCACGGACATGGCCGTCTTGACGTAGGCCTTTTCCGGGTAGTCGGTGTTGAAGAACGTACGGATGGACTGCTGCGCTTGGTACGAATCTTCACCGGTGCCAAGGTTCACGATGTGGCGTTGGGCGATTTCTGCAGCGAACGTCACCGTGAGCTTGTTGTCCCACTGCCACGGATGGACCGGCATGAGGAGGTAGTCCTCCGGATCCAAGCCGGATGCGGACAGTTCCGCCTTGAACCAAGCAAGAGTCGCGGGCCCAAGTTCGGCCTCGAAGTGCGTCCGGTAATCCAGCCCCGCGCTGGAGGTGAATACCGCCTTGCTGCGATGCACGGCGATCCACTGCAGCTTTATGGCTGCGCCGGTTTCCGGTGCAAATGCATGGTAGTCGGCGATCCCGAACCCAAGCCGGCCGTTGTTGGCCACGAAGCACGGGTGGCCCTCGGTCATGCTGTGCTCAATGGCTTGGAAGTCAGCGGCGCGGTCAGTGCCGCCGGTGATGCCCGCAGCCAATTGGGCCGAGCTAAACGGCTTGCCCTGCTTATAGGCGTGGCTGGCCAGCGTGCTGCTGATTTCCTCGAGGTACACAGGCAGCATTTCCTGGCGGATGGCCAGTGCCTCATGGAACTCGGCAATGAAGTCCAAGGCATCCACAGGGAGCTCTTCACCGTCCCGCATCCGAACGATGGATTCCTCGGATACGGACCAGTGCTCCAGTTGCAGCAGCCGGGCGCGGAAGCGGTATTCAGTAGCAGCGTCATCGCTCACTACCTTGTTCAGACTGACGCCGGCTTCCTCCGCGCGGATCACTTCCGGCACCAGGATGCGCTCGTGCGAGAACTCAGCGATCGCCTTGCGGACCAGGTGCCGGTTGGCGATGGCCCAGCGCTCGGGGGTCAGGTGCGACACGGAATCAACGGCGGTGATTGTCGCGTTGTCGGCAGTTGTGGTCACAGGGATTCTCCTCTGGTCGCCGCGGCAGGCGCGGCCAGAATTGGGGTCAGGGTCGCCAGGAAATCCTCGCGGGTGCAGAAGCTGAGCAGCCCCTGCTTGTGGTCTTCGGCAGGGTCGACGGCGGGAAGGGTCACCACGCCGTGCGGCCGGAAGCCCACTTTCTCGTTCAGGACATGGATCTTGTGGTTGCGGGCGTCAGGCTCGACGACGACACGCCGGGTTGCCGGGTCATCGAAGAGTTCCGTCATGACGGACTGCATGACGGCGGTGGTGAAACCAGGCTGCGGCTCCCCGTTGGGCGGCGCCACCAGAAGGTGCATGCCGACGTCACCGCGTTGGACCTCGTAAACGTCCGCCAACGGCGATGACTCCGGTCGGTACCGCTCCATCAGGAAGGCGGGGACTCCGTCGTCGAGCCCCAGGAACGCTTGGTGATGGCCGGACTCGGCGATCCTCGAGTACTCCTCCACAACGTCCTGCCCGGTGGCCGAAACCATGCCCCAGAACCGCGCATATTCTTGGCTGACCCAGTTGTGGAGGAGGGGTGCGTCCGCTAAGGGATCAACGGGCCGGAACGTGAAGCTCATACGGTGGCTCCAGCGGTTTCGGGGACGGCAGCAGTCACGGGAGCCGGAGCGCCGAACTGCTGGAACGCGATGCTGCGCTCGATCGGGTAGACCTCACGGCCGGTGATTTCACGCAGGATGCAGGAGTTGCGGTAGGCGGCCATGCCGAGGTCCGGGGTGACGAAGCCGTGCGTGTGCAGCTCAGCGTTCTGAACGAAGATTTCGCCGGGTTCAACGCCGGTTCCGTAATTGCGCTCGACGTCGAAGCGGCCCTTGGCGTCACGACGGATCCGATCCTGGATGCCTGCCAGGAAGGCGGGCTCCTTGTATGTGTAGCCGGTGGCGAGGACCACGGCTTCGGATTCCAGGGAGTAGCCCTGCCCGTGTTCCTCGTGGTGCAACCGGAGTGTATGGGTGCCGGTGGTGGCATCCCACTCTGCAGCGGTGAGGGAGGAGTGCGTGTGCAGTTGGGTGTCCACCATTCCGGAGAGGCTCTTGGTGTACAGGAGATCGTAGATGTCGTCGATCAGGTCCGAGTTGATGCCCTTGTACAGGTTCTTCTGGCTCTTGATCAGCGAATCACGCTGCTCGCCCGGGAGCGAGTGGAAGTAGTCAACGTACTCCGGCGAGGTCATCTCCAGGGTGAGCTTGGTGTACTCAAGCGGGAAGAAACGGCCCGAACGGGTGACCCAGTTGAGCTGGTAGCCGTAGACATCGATTTCCTGCAGCAACTCGTAGTAAAGTTCCGCGGCACTCTGGCCGCTGCCCACGATGGTGATGCTGCGCTTGGACTGCAGCTCGCTCTTCCTCGACAGGTAGTCGGCATTGTGGAGGACAAGTCCACCGGCGTCCACTATTCCTGCACAGGAGTCCGGGACATACGGAGAAGTCCCGGTGCCCAGGACCAGCTTGCGGGCGCGAAGCACCTCAGCACCCGCCGGCCTCTGCACCGAAAGCCGGTACACACCGTCGTCGTAGGTCACATCCAGCACATCCGTGCTAAAACGCACGGACTCAAGCTGGCCGGCCACCCACTGGCAATACTGGTTGTACTCGGCACGCAGCGGGTAGAAGTTCTCGCGGATATAGAAACGGTACAAGCGCCCGGTCTGCTTCAGGAAGTTCAGGAACGAGAACGGCGACGTCGGGTCGGCGAGCGTCACGAGGTCCGCCATGAACGGGACCTGCAGGTGCGCCGGCTCCAACATCATGCCGGGGTGCCAGTCGAAGGACTCGCGGCGGTCCAGGAAAACGCAGTCGAGGTTTTCCACGGGCTCGCTCAGCGCGGCCAAGCCCAGGTTGAAAGGCCCGACGCCGATGCCTGCGACGTCGTAAATCTTGCCGTTGTCTTGGGTGCTCACGCTGCGGCCTCCGTGGTGTTCGCCAACAGGTTGTCGCCCGTCCGGCGGATAAGTTCGATGATTTCCTGGATGTCCCTCAGGCTCGCCTCGGCGTTGAGGAGGGTGAATTTGAGGTAGTGGCGGCCAGCCACTTTGGTGCCGGCAACAACGGCCTGGCCGGAAGCGAAGATCGCGGCGCGGATAGCCGGGTTGAGAACGTCTGCAGCATCTTCATCGAGGGCTGCGCCGTCAACCACTGGGCGGTAGCGGAAAACCAAGGTGCTCAGCTGGGGTGGGGCAGCGAGCTCGAACTCAGCGTCATCAGCCAGCAAGGTTCCCACCCGGGCGGCGAGGTCGATCGCTTCGTCAAAGAGTGCGCCGATGGCGTCTGCACCCATGATGCGGAGGGTCAGCCACAGCTTCAGGGCATCGAAGCGGCGGGTGGTCTGGATGCTCTTATCCACCTGGTTGGGGATCTCTGCCTTTGCCGCGCTCTCCGGGTTCAGGTAGTCCGCGTAGTAGGTGACATGCCCCATCATGGAGCCGTTGCGGACCAGGACTGCGCTGGAGCTGACGGGCTGGAAGAAGGTCTTGTGGAAGTCCACTGTGACGGAATCCGCCAGGTGGATCCCGTCCAGGAGGTGACGGTGCCTGCCGGAAACGATGAGCCCTCCACCGTAGGCGCCGTCCACGTGCAGCCACGAATCGTAGGCGCGAACCAACGCTGCCATTTCGGACAATGGGTCAACCGAACCGAAGTCCGTTGTCCCGGCGGTGGCCACAACCGCCATCGGCACCAGTCCGGCGTCGTGCGCTTCTGCCAAAGCAGCCGCGAGGGCGGTGGGGTCCATGCGGTGGTCCCCGGTGGTGGGCACTGCGATGACGGCATCGAAGCCCAGGCCCAGCATTGAAGCGGACTTCTGGATGCTGAAGTGGCTGTCCACGGACGTGAAGATCCGGAGGCGGTCAAGAAGGTGCGGCAGGCGCGCGTCCCCATTCGCGGCCCGCAGCTTGGCTACGGCATGATTCCGGGCGATCAGCAGAGCCTGGAAGTTGGACTGGCTGCCACCGGACGTGAATACGCCATCGGCGTCTTCCGTGAAGCCGATGCGTTCCGCCGTCCAATCGATGAGGCGGCGCTCGATCATGGTGGCACCGGCGCTCTGATCCCAGGTATCCATGGAGGAGTTCACCGCCGAGAGCACTGCTTCACCTACCAGGGCCGGAATGACAACCGGGCAGTTGAGGTGCGCCGCGTAGCGGGAATCGTGGAAGTAGATGGCGTCCTTGAGGTAGAGCTCATCGAGCTCTTCCAGCGCCGCAGCCGTGTCCGGAAGCGGGCGTTCAAGATCCACCGCACCAACCTTGGCCTTCAGTTCGGCATGCCCGACGCCGGTGAACGGCTGGGCTGTCCGCTGAACTTTGGTTGAGACCGCATTGACCCCCTGGAGAACCTGAGCGACGTAACTGGGTGAATTTCGTGCGTTGAACAGCTGGTTTGTGGCAGCGAGGGCCAGTTCCACTTTGGAGCCAAAATCCTGCTCCTGAGCGATCCGCTCTTCGACACTAGGTGACGTCACGTCAGCTTCCTTCCATTGCGTTGGGGCGCTTGTTAGCAAGGTAAGCCTTACTTAGGTAATCCTTTCCGTCAAACTTTTGTGATGTATTTCGCCGAGAAGGCGGTTTCTCGTGGCTGCCCGCGCGGATATACGTCATTGACTTTTCTTCGGGACCGCTTTGGGTGCAAAATATGGCACTCTTTTCGGGACCGAAGGCTTCGCTGGGCCGTGTGTGCACGACCTGCTGTCTTCCGGTCTCCAGGGGGTAGAGTGCTAGGACTATCCGCTGCCCACGGTTGGGGGACCACATGAAGGACCACGCCCACGAGCGAATCGGCTTCCGCGAAATCGACGAGCATGGCAACACCCAGCCCGCCGTTAGCCCCCACGTGCCGGAGACCGCGGGCACGGAACGCAAGCGCGTCCAGCTCAATCCATTCATCATTGCCTTGTGGGCCCTGGACGCCGGCTTGGCATGGTTTGGACTATGGGCCCTTACGACGGCGGCCAGCGCGATAGTGGGCACTGCGCAAGCTCAGTCCGCCGAATCAGCCCAGACAGCCCAAATAAACTTCATCATGCTCTCCAACGCACCCTATGCAATCCTGGCTGCGTTGCTGATCACTGCCGCCTTGCTCTTGTGGCATGCAGTGCAATGGCAAAGAAAACGGTCCCTGCTTCCCTAGCGAACCGGTTCCCCAGGGAAGGGAACGGCAAGTTACTCGTTCTCGGGTTCGCCCACCGGCTTTTCCGCGGGCCAGTCGACGTCCTGCTCGTAGCCCTCGTGCTTCGTCAGGTACGCGGCGATGTAGGGGCAATGCGGGATGATGCGCTTTCCGGAGGCCACCACGTCATCCAGCGCAAAGTGCGCCAGTACTTTTGCGAGGCCTTGGCCGTTGAACCCGGGTTTCGTTTCAGTGTGAATGAAATCAATATGACCGGGCTTGTCCATGAACTGGGAGATCACGGCCAGCTCACCGTCCACGTGCAGCTCATAGCGGTGAAATTTGTCGTTGCGCACCGTGGTGACGCCAGCTCGGAACGACTCTGCCAGTGAATCCGTGTACTCGGTCATGTTTCGAGATTGGCACGTAATTCCGGCTCTGGCAACGTGCGCCACCGGCCCCCGCGGAATTCAGCGCCTTCCTGCGTGGGCCGCGTCAGCACCGGCGTCGGAACCCTGCCAAGCAAGAGGACCGAAAGGGCAAAGCACGCCGCTCCCCCACCCAACAGGGCAAGGGTCAATCCGTTGAAAGCGGCGTCCGCCAGCGGGACCAAAACCACGACGGCGGCGGTCACCACAGCGGTACGCGACGGTCCCCGCGCATGGCTGGCCGCCGTCGGTCGGTTCTCCAAACGACCAAAAAGCCACACCACCGGGACCAGCAGGGTAAGCACCGCGAAGAAGACCGGAATCCGCGCCCACCACCACTCTGCAGTCCCTGCGAATGGCTGGGGCACATCGGTGAGCAACAGCAACCCGGACATGCCCACCAGCAGTGGAAGGTGCCACAGATAGACGGTCATGGAACGCCGCCCCGTTACAGCTATGACTACCTGGACCCATCGGAGGTCCGCGATCCACCGAATGCCATTGTGGAGCAGTTGAAGCGTCGCCACCTGGGAAATGCCCAAGAGAAGCAGGCAAAAATTGGGCGGATTCAGGTTTACCACCATGTTCCCCGGATACACGGCCACGCCGGTCACCAATCCCAGCAGAAGGTTGCTGGAAACCACGGCACCAAGAAGCCAGCTGCGACTACGTTTCTCGAAGAAGCCATCGGCCATGAGGAATCCCAGTTGCTGGACAGCGCACCACACGAAGATCATGTTTGCAAACGCCATGACGGGGACAGCGCCGCGGAGGGAATCCACCGTGATGATCAGTGCCATCAGCACAGCGAAAGTCAGCAGAGGCACGCGTTCGTGAAGCCGGGCCATGAGCGGGATGCTGAGTTGGGCCGTGAGGTAGGCCGCCAGGAACCACAGGGGCATCGCGGCCCCGGCAGTCATCAACTGGATGACTGCCGGGTGGACACCAAGCAGCAGCGCGACCCATAGCCCTCCCCACATGACGGCCAGCACAGCCATGGCCGGGCGGACCAGTCGCAGGAGCCGTAACTGGGCGAAGTCGAACCCGTTGCCGCCGTGCGCTTTCAGGCGCCGCCACGATTGCAGCCCGGTCACGCCGCCCAGGACGAAGAACAGGGGCACAATCATGAGCCCCCATGCCACAGGGGTGAACCAGCTTTGCTCCATAAGCACGTTCAGGGTAGTGACAGTGCCATCCTTGTGCAGGACAGGGCTGACCATCATGCAGTGTGCCGCGACGACCAGGAGCAGGCAGGTGAAGCGGACAAGGTCGATCGCCGGGTCCCGTTGCACAGCCCTTTCCTGGCTGGCGGAAGGATGCGCGTCCATCTCCATGGTTCTCCCTACAATGGCACGCGCCTGCGTGCTGACTCCATTGTCCGCCCGCGCGAGGGCTTGGGCCATAAGGCAGGGCGGACAACCCGCCGTTATCCACAAACTCGAAATTGGCTCTGGACGAGCCGCCGAAACACCGGCAGGATCAGACTCATGACTACGTCGATTTTCGTGAACCTGCCCGTCAGCGACCTTGAGGCATCCAAGGCCTTCTACACGGCCCTTGGCTACTCCATCAACCCGAACTTCACCGATGAAACTGCGGCCTGCGTGGTCTTCAGCGACACGATCTACGCTATGCTTCTGACCCACGCCAAGTTCAGCGAATTCACCAAGCAGCCCATCGCGGACACGCAGAACTCGACGGCGGCAATTGTCGCCATTTCAGCCGACAGCCGTGAGGACGTAGATGCCCTGGCGGCCAAGGCACTTGAAGCCGGCGGTTCCGAAACTTACGACCCTATGGACATGGGATTCATGTACAGCCGCGCGTTCCGCGACCTGGACGGGCACCACTGGGAAGTTGTGTGGATGGACGACGCCGCGGCCCAGGATGGTCCGCCGGAGTCCTAGCCCATTGGCTTAGGCCATCTTGGCTTAGCCCAGCGTCACTGCCAGCACGCCAAGAACGACGGCGAGAAGCGGCGTGGTGCCTTGGAGGGTAGCTGCGCGGAGGTACTTCTTGCCGCTTGCTGCGAGCACAAGGGCGGCCAGGAGCATGGAACCGCAGCTGCTGAAGACAAGGGTCCATCCCACTTGGGGTGCACCCATGGCCACTGCAACAATGCCGATCAGTGCGCCGATGGCCAGGAACAGGTTGTAGAAACCTTGGTTGTACGCGAGCGGCTTGGTGGTTTCCGCGTCGGCCTGGGAGGTGATGCTGAATGTCTTCCAGGTTTTGGGCTTTGTCCAGGTAGTGGACTCCATGGTGAAGATATAGACGTGGAGCAAGGCGGCAATCGTCGCGAAAATCAGGGAGGCCAGGATCATGTTTTGATCCTAGCCTCCCTGTGTTGCCGGACTTGGTTGCCGGGCGGCCCGTCAGGCGCTGAGCAACTCCAGTGTGGCGCCCGCAAAAGCTGAAGCCGAGCCATTCCACTGGGCCAGCAAACCCTGAAGATTCTCGCCATCGGCGCGGTGGGCTGGGGTTTGCGACTCCAGCATCGACAGAATGCCTGTGCGCAGTTCCGTGTTGAAGTTGACCTTGCCCACCTGCATGGAGGGAGCCTTCGCTAGTTCGTCGGCCGGAATGCCGGAGGCGCCGTGGAGCACCAGCGGCACCTCTGTCTCGGCAGCGACTTCCTGCAGTACGTCCCAACGGATGTTTGGTTCGCCTTTGTACTTCCCATGCACGTTGCCCACGGCGACAGCCAGTAGCTGGGCACCCGTGCGCTCCACAAAGTCGGCCACCTGTGCCGGGTTGGTGAGTCCCGCAACGGACGCTCCGGCGTCGTGCGCTGAACTTTCGGCACCGAACGCCTTGTCCTCGTCGCCCGCAAGGCCGCCCAACTCCGCCTCAATCACGACGTCGGCAGCGCCTGCCGCGTCCAGCGCCGCACGGACTTCACGGACGAGGGCGATGTTGTCCTCGTAGGGCAATGATGAACCGTCAGCGAGCACCGCATCCGCACCGGCCGCCACGGATTCCAGGATGACCCTGAGATCGGAGGCGTGGTCCAACTGCACCGAAACCGGGACGCTGGCGTCGTTGGCCAGGCCGCGAAGGGCCGCGATGAGGCGCAGTCCGTTAGGCGTGGACGCGGTCTTCGGAGCGACGAGCAGGATCACGCCGAGCCGGGCTTCCTCCGCTGCGCCAACAACAGCCAGCGCTGTGGTGAAGTCGTAGCAGGTGAAGGCCGGAACAGCCGAGCCGGAGGCCAGGGCAGTGTTGACCATATGGTCGAGGTTGGCGCGCATCAGTGGGCCAAACCTCCCACCAGGATCCAGGCAACGTAAGTCAACGCGAAGCCGGCCAGGCCCAGGATAGTGGTGAGGACGGTCCAGGTCTTCAGGCCGTCAGACACTGTGAGGCCGTAGTAGCGGACGACCGTCCAGAACCCGGCGTCGGTCACGTGGGAAAGGCCCAATGAACCGAAGCCAATGGCAATGACGATTACCGCGATCTGGGCCGGCGTGTAGCCACCTTCCATCACGGCAGAGGTAAGCAGGCCAGTTGTCGTCACGATTGCGACAGTGGCAGAACCCTGGGCGGCGCGCAGTGCCAGGGAGATGATGAAGCCGAGCACGATGACCGGCAGGCCGAGGCTATCCAAAGTGTGGGACAGAGCTGCGCCGATTCCGGATGCACGGAGGACTTCACCGAACACACCACCAGCGGCCACCACCATGAGGATGGAAGCGATGGGAGGAAGTGCGCCTTCGAAAATCTCGCCGGTTTCCTTGAGGGACCAGTTGCGGCGGACGGCCAGCAGGAAGAAGGATAGAGCCACAGCCACCAGGAGTGCGAAGAACGGGTTGCCGACAAAGGCGGCCACGCCGTACCAGTAGTTGTCCTTGGGGAGGGTCAGCGTTCCCACGGTGCCGAGGAGGATCTGGACGATGGGAGCGGCGATCAGGAACATGATCAGACCAGGCCGCGGAGGAGCGATGGCGTGTGCACCGGGGCCGTCATGGCCAACGTGGACCAGTGATTCGGAACCGAACTCGTCCACTTGCTGCTTGACGCCTGGAAGCAGTTCGTACTCTTTGCGGTTCATGATGCTGGCAACCCAGTAGGACAGGAAGCCAAGCGGCACGCAGATGATCAGTGAGATCAGGGTGATGAGTCCAATGTCCGCACCGAACACGCCGGCGCCGGCAACGATGCCCGGGTGCGGCGGGACGGCCACGTGAATGGACAGCATGATGCCGGCCATGGGCAGGCCGAACTTGATCGGGTGTACGTTAGCGATCTTCGCGAACGCATAAACAATGGGAACGAGGACGATCACGCCCACCTCGAAGAACACGGGGATCGCCACGAGGAAGCCGACGGCCGTCAGCGCAATGGCAACGCGTTTGGCGCCGAGTTTCTCAGTGAAGTGGGTGGCCAGCGACTGCACGCCGCCGGAAACTTCAATCATGCGGCCGAGGATGGCGCCAAGGGCGATCAGCAATGCGACCTTGCCCATGGTGCTGCCAACGCCCGTGGTCACAACAGTGAAGATGTCCTTGAGCGGAATCTGCGCGGCGACGCCCACCAGGATGCTGACGGCAAGCAGGGCAACAAAAGCCTGGATTTTGAAGCGGATGATCAGCACCAGCAACAGGGCGATGCCCGCTGCGGCGATGGTCAGCAGCAGAGGTGTGCCCAGCTCCACTGCGGGCTTGATGGCGGGGGCGTCCGCCATCTGAACCATCAAAGAGTTATTGAGGGGATTCATTGGGGGTGTCTCCTTTGACATACCAGTCTAGAGAAGACCGGCGGGAGGTGGCGGCGACGGCGAAGGGGGGATCGCCGTCGTCGCGCGTTCTGGTGGGGTGCTTAGGCGGTGCGCTTTGCGGGCGCTACAACCTTGATGACGGCGGAGTCGTCGGCGGCGGCGAGACCCTGGGCCTGGCCGAGAAGGTAAAGCTGTTCGGCAGCGGCGGCAACGGGTGCGGCGAGGCCGGCGGCCCGGGTTGCCTTACCGACGATGCCCATGTCCTTGACGAAGATGTCCAGGCGGCTGAGTACCTCGGCACCGTCCTCGGAGTAGGCCTCGAGGATGCGCGGGCCACGGTTTGAAAGCATGAAGGATCCGGCGGCTCCGGCTTCGAGGGCGGCGAGGGTCTTGGCCTGATCGAGTCCCAGGGCGTCGGCAAGAGCCATGGCCTCGGCAGCAGCGGCGATGTGGACACCGCAGAGGAGCTGGTTGACGGTCTTGAGGGCCTGGCCGTCGCCGGGCTTGTCGCCCACGATGCTCAGGGTGGAGGCCAGCAGTTCCAAGGCAGGACGCGCCTTTTCAAGTGCTTCGGGCTCCGCCCCGACAACGATCAGCAGATCGCCTTCGCCGGCACGCTTCGGGCCGCCGGACAGCGGCGCATCCACCAGGGCCACACCGTATTCCGCAAGCTTTTCCACCGTGGCAGGGATGGCTTCAGTACCAACGGTGCTGCCGAGGATCACGACGGCGCCCGGCTTCAGTACCGAAGCCACGCCGTTCTCGCCGAAAAGGACGTCGTTGAGCTGCTCGCCGTTGCGGACGGCCAAGAGCAGCGCGTCGGCGCCGTCCGATGCCTCGCGTGCAGAAGCAAAGGTCTTGATGCCGGCTTCTGCGGCGAGTTCCAAGCGGGGCTCGGCGATATCAAAGCCGTGGACAGTCAGCTCGGACGCGAGCCGGGTAGCCATGGGCAGGCCCATGGCGCCCAGGCCCAGGACGGTGACGGTGTAGTTGCTGCTGGTCATGGTGTTCTCCATTGAATAGGTAGGGCCCACGCTTGCCGGGTTCCTTGGCCGAGCGTGCGAGGTTAGGGGGCAAGTGGGGATGTGGCGCTGAGCTTGCGGGTGACCTCAGTCAGGGATTGGTCGTCGCCCACGTTGCCGGCGAACACGATGTACGGGATGCCCTTGGCGGGACCGTCCACGGGCTCCCACAGCGAAACAATGCCCGGCAGCATGGGGCCGCGGACGATCGCGTGACGAATTTCCAGTCCGTGCGCGGCGACGTCCGAGGATGTGATGCCGCCCTTGGCGATGACAAACCGCGGCGGGAAGGTCTTCAGCGTCCGGTTCACAACTGCGACGACGGCGGACGAGACGGTGCGTGCGATCTTCAGGCTTGCTGCGGCGTCGTCGGTCTTGATGAGCAGGCGGCTGGTGTGGACGATGACGTCACCCTTGCGAAGTGCGTCGACGACGTCGGACACGACCGTTGCGATGTAGGCCTCGGCCTCGCTTTCGCCCGCACTTTCGGTCCCGGCAATGAGTTTCTCGACGTCGATCTCAATGGTCCGTGCCGAGCTGTGTTCTGCGGTCAGGGCGTTGAGCTGACGGGTGGTGACGCCGACGTGCGAGCCGACCACGATCAGGCCGCCGGCCGTGGAGGGAGTGTTGCCTGCAAAAGCCTCCTGGGAGGTCAACGCGGTGCGGATCTCCTGGCCGATGCGGCCCCTCACGAAGGGCGGGCCCACACGGTACAGGAGCTTCTTGCCGCGGCGCTCGGCTTCTTCGAGGCCCAGGGCCAAGGCGCGGAAATCATTCTCGGTGACGATGTCGGCCACGATCGGCGTGGAGTTGGTGGCGGACTCAAGGGCGTCGGCGATGGCCTTCGCTGAGATGGTGGGGTCCTGCGCGGAGGCGCCGGCGCGGATGATGTTGAGGTCAAGCACGATCACATCGCCTGCAGGGAACCGGCCCCGCGACTTCTCCTCCACGTACTTGGCCATCTCAGAGTTCTTGAAGCCGAAGCTTGCGTCCTTGGCGAATTCCGTCTCGGCCACGGGGGTGAGTGTGCCTGCGTCTTCACCGGTGCCCCGCATATAGTGCACGCCGCCGATGGTGACTCGGCCGGCGTCGGGGAATGCGGGAACGATCACCACGCCGTCGGTGGCTTCACCGGTCTCGGCAGCCACGGTGGCTGCAATGACGTCGGGCTCCAAGGGGTAGTGGCCACGGAGGGTGGAGTCACTGCGACTGACAAAACCGAGCCTCACATTTCCGGCTGCCGCGGCCAGGGCATTGCGGACGATTTCCTCGTTTCGGGCTGCGGCTTCGGCCGGGTCCAGACTGCGGGTATTGGTGAGGACGTACACGGCAGGTTTGGTCTGGTTCTGCCGGATGTGGGTGAAGGCCCATGCGAAATCTGCGACGTCCCACTGGGTTAGCACGGCGAGATCCGCAACGGACTGCGTTCCCGTGGGGTCGTCGTCGAGGACTACCAGGACGCGGGGAGACGTTGCCGAGGACGCCGCAACGGCGTCGGCAACCAACTGAGCAGGAATCTGGACTTCCGCCGGGAAAGCGGCCAGAACGTCGGCTTCAAGGGTCACTGTGCACTCCATCGTGGGAAATCTCTGTAGCGGTTTGGTGAATGTAAGATGTCAGACATCTAACATTTGAATTAGTGTGACACACGGCTCTACAGCGCGCAAGGTGCTGTGCATCACTAGGCTGGGGGCATGGCTGACAGTGTTGTTTCGCTCCCGTTCGTGAACGTCCTCACGCCTACCGTTTCCGCAGGTGAGGCGGTTCCCGTGGCGCTGATCCACGGTTGGGCCTCCGGCTCTGTGTACTGGGAACCACTTGCGAAAAAACTGCTCGACGCCGGCCGGACGGTCTGGATTTTCGACCTCCCGGGCTACCACCCGGGCGAAGAAGTGCCACCGGACTTCCCGTGGACGCTGGACTCGGTAGCCGGTTCGGTAGCGGCAGCCATTGAAGTCAGGAGCAGCGGACCGGTGCACCTGGTGGGGCATTCCATGGGAGGCAGCGTTTCGTTGACACTTGCGGCAGCCCGCCCCGAACTGGTGGCCACCATAACCTTGGTGGGCATGGCGCCCGTGCCGCAGAATCAGGGGTTCAAGAAGCTGCTGAGCTCGCAACTGGATCAGGGATTTTTTGATCCCGAGACCGTAGCGAAGCTCATGAATGCTTGGTACGGGGAACTGTCCGCAGCCGACATGTCGCGGCTCAGCACAGGGTTTGATGCGCCGTTCCCGATTCTGTCCGCCAGCGCCGTAGCTGCCATGACCGGCGTCGAACCTTCAGTGCCCGGGCGAGTCCACGCGCCACTGCTGGTGATAGCCGGCAGCGATGACCGGGTGCGGCCCGTGGAACAAATGCGCGCATTCGTGGACGAAAGCCCGAATCGGCAGCTAAGCGCCATCCTCGGCGCTGGCCATAACGTCCACTGGGAACAGCCGGAAAAATGCGCCACGGCGCTAACCGGGTTTTGGAAAACAAGCTGGCCACCGCCAGCGTAAGATGTCTGACAACCGCCCGTCCGAGGGAAATACACGGGGAGCCGGGCGGTCTGAAGTATAGGAAACGGGGATACATGGCACGCAAGTCGCTGGTCGGCGTCGTCGCTGACGAGTTGCTGGACCGGATCATCGCGGGCGAGTTTCCGCCCGGAACGGTAGTCCCGGGAGAGCTGGAGCTCAGCGCCAAACACGAGGTAAGCCGCATGACCGTGCGCGAGGCCATGAAAACCCTTGAGGCACAGCGGATCCTTAGTGTCGAACGCGGCCGTGGAACCTTCGTCAACCCCCTCAACCAGTGGGCGTCACTGGAAGCCGTTTTGCGCGCGGCCTCAGAGGGAACCAAGGATGCGGCTGCCGCGATCCAGCTGATCGAACTGCGCCGCATGCTTGAAACCGGCGCATGCCAGCTGGCCGCGGAGCGCATCTCCGACGACGAACTCGCGGCGCTCAAAGAGCATGTGGAAAAGATGCAGGCCGCCCACGAAACCAATGACCTCGCCGCCTTCGTGGAAGCCGACCTTGCCTTCCACGACGTGATCCTTCACGCCTCAGGCAACGTCTTTGTCGCCGTGCTCTTCGAGCCGCTGCACCGGGTCCTCGAAGCCCGACGGGCCGAAACTTCAGCGTTTCCTGAAATCCAGGAACACGCGATCGGCCACCACAGGAAGATCGCGGCCGCTTTGGAATCCCGCAATCCCAACGAGGCACGGCTCGCCATGGATGCGCACATGCAGCAGACCCTGGACGACCTGAAGACGTACGTGCTGGAGGCGTAGCAGGTAGAGAACGCCTTAAATGTTAGGCACAATGAATTTAAATCTTGCATGGGTGCGGACAGTTGGAATCCTTGATTTTTAGGGCAGAATCGCATCATGCTCTTAATTGTTGCCAGTGCCGTCCGAAAATTCTGCGCGTGAGACCACTTGAGTTTCCCGAGTTTCCCTTTAGGTCTCCGTTGGCGAGAGCCATCATCCAGCTTGAACGGGTTCGCGCAGATTTAGGGGATGGAACCACCCCTCCCGAGGTCTTCGCGCAGCTCCGCACGCTGTTTCAATTGCTGTCGAGCATCATGAGCGCGCGCATCGAAGGCAATCGCACCTCAAATCGCCCTCGCCCACCATCGGTTCGTCTGGATTCATCCTTTCGGGGATGGCAACGGTCGAGTCGGGAGACTCCTGACGTACGCAGCCATGCGACGGCAGGGGTTTTCCGACACCGCCGGATACAGGGCTCTAAACCCAACGGCAGTATTTGGGGAGAATCGCGACCTCTACTACGAGCGGCTCGAAGATGCCGACTCCCTCGAACCTGAATCTCTCATTCGCTGGTCGACTTATGTCCTGGAAGGTCTACTGACGGACCTAAGCAGGTTGGTGAAACTCGGCGATAAGGACTTCGTTACAGAAGGTCTTTTAGTTCCTGCAATCGAAAGAGGCCTTGCGTCATCGCGCTTCACAGCGGAAGAAGCCTTCGCTTTAAAAATCATCGCCCGCAAAGTTGAAGTGAAGGCCGCAGACCTTAGTTCAGCATTCACGGGTTCACCCGCGACTCGAAGCCAGGACATTCGAAAACTGTTGGAGCGCGGAGTCATAGAACCGGTGGCGAAAGGAAAGAGATCCTACCGGCTTCGACTCGCCCCGAGCGAACTAACGCCCCTCCTGGTTCGGGAATTGGACCGGCTGGGATTCCTCCCGCGCATTCTGCGCGATACAGAATAGTCCGCACCGGCAGATCTACTATTGTGTATCTGAACGCACAATAGTAGATCTCAATGTCTTGCCTCAGCGGCGCAGGCTCTCCGACGGGAGCTCGCCGAAAGTCTTCAGATACAGGGCGGAGAAGCGCCCTTGATGCGTGAAGCCGCACAACTCCGCGATTGCCGTGACGCTCTGCTCCCGCGGACTCGCCTCCAGGAGCATCTCGCGGGCGCGATCCAGCCGGATACTCCGCAACAACTCCGACGGCGTCGCACCGGCTTCCGCCCTGAGCGCGGTTTGGAGAGTCCGCACCGAAACACCCAAGCACTCGGCGATGTCCGGCACCGTGAGTTCTTCAAAGGCGTGCCGCTCCAGCAGCTCCCTGCACTCGCGGACCAACCGACCCTCCGCTTCCGCGTTTCGCGCTTCCCCGCCGGGCGGTTGCATCGCCATCAGCAGTCGGGACACCATGCTGTCCGCCAGCAGCCCCTGAACGAACGCGGGGGCACTGGAGGCGGGCTGACTGATCATGTCGTCATGAAGTTCGACGACGGACCTCAGGAACGCGCGGCCCGCTCCACCTGAGAGGTCCATGCCGTAGCCAAGGTCCACAGCGCTGTCGCCGTACAACTGCTCGGCCACCCGTTCAAGCGCCGAACGCCTCACGTAGACAATCAGGTGCGGACTTCCGCCGTCCCAACTCATGGAAAAGGGCCGGTCGATGGGCGGAACCGTGGCCATACGCGGACTGGATTCCACGGTGTTCGCACCTACTTGCATGGAAGCGTGTCCTGCCAGCGGGATCTGCACCAGATGGAAGTCCTGAAGGCCCTCGGGCTCAATCCGAACATCCGCGCCGTAGTCCAGGAACTCGATCCCCACATCGCCCCGATGCAAGGAGCGCAGTTTCATGTCCACTGACGACGTCCGGGTGCGTGGCGCGAGCTCATGGCTGCAGAACAGCTCAGCGATCTTGGCGTGTGCTTCGTCCACGTCAGTTGTGGCCATTGTTGGCCGTCCCCGCAAAACATCACGAGGAAGAATCTTCACCATTTCGGCACCTACTCCACAGTTTTGCGCTTTTCGGATGATCCTCGCGCCACGTGGATATTCCGGATTTCAACGGCCGCCTAGAGTCGCCCTTAGGACAAGTATGACTCAGCTCACATCACCATAACAGCGCCGAAAGCGAGGTGAGGACCAGTGAAGAACATCGAGCTCGTGCACCACCGGCGGGAGGAGTGGGATGAAAACCACTTCGAACTCTGGGCGGCGGAACTTCAAGCCAAGAACGCTCAACTCACCTCCGCGGCTTGGGTTGGTTGGCACGAAGAAGAGGAAGACCCTGCGTAATTCGGATGGCCCTTGCGCCAAATGGATAGTCCGGATTTCAGCGACTGCCTAGAGTCGTTTCTAGAAGAACTATGACGCACGTCATATTTTCACAACGTGACAAGTACGGGAAAGGCTTGGACCATGTCAGGACTTCAGGGCAGGACGGCAATCGTTACCGGCGGTGCAACCAAGGTCGGGCAGGGCGTGGTGGCCGCGCTGCGGGACGCCGGCGCCGCGGTGGTGGTTGCGGACATAGATCCCGACGGCGAATCACTTACCACCGGACTGGGCGAAGGCATCCACTACTCCCACACTGACATCACCGATGACCACGCCGTGAACCGGCTGGTCAGCGCAACCGTCGCCGCGCACGGAAGCCTCGACATCCTGGTGAACCTTGCCTGCACCTACAAGGACGACGGCGCTGCGTCCGGGCGCGCCGACTGGCTCGAGGCTCTCAACGTCAACCTCGTCAGCGCAGTGGTGGCCAGCAACGCAGCCCGCCCCCACCTGAAGGCCTCCGGGCACGGCGCCATCATCAACTTCACCTCAATCTCCAGCTCAGTAGCCCAAACCGGCCGCTGGTTATACCCGGCGAGCAAAGCCGCGCTGGTGCAAGTCACCCGGAGCATGGCCGTGGACTTCGCAGAAGACGGTATCCGCGTGAATTCCGTCAGCCCCGGCTGGGTCTGGAGCAACATCATGGACTCACTCAGCAACGGGAACCTCGAAAAGACAGACTCCGTGGCGGCCCCCTTCCACGCACTCAAGCGGGTCGGCCGCCCCCACGAGGTGGGTGACGTCGTCGCGTTCCTCGCCAGCGACCAAGCAAGTTTCGTGACCGGCGCAGATTGGGCCGTCGACGGCGGGTATTCCGCCTTGGGCCCGGAACGCGCCGAAGAGACCATTCCCCTGCTCGCAGCAAACTAACGCCAAGCTTCAGAACAACTTCCACCACAGAGAAAGGCAACGCCATGACGCAACGCCACATCACCATCGTCGGTGCCGGCCAGTCCGGGCTGCAGCTCGGCATCGGACTGCTGGACGCCGGCTACCAAGTGACCACCATTTCCAACCGCACACCGGAAGAGATTCACGAAGGCAAGGTTGCCTCCAGCCAGTGCATCTTCCACAACGCCTTGGAGCACGAGCGGGCGCTCGGCTTGGACTTCTGGCCCGATGCTCCCACCGTGGACGGCATTTCGTTCACCATCCCCCACCCCGAACTGCCGGGCGAGAAGGCGATAAGCTGGGCCTCACGCCTGGACAACCACGCCAAGTCGATCGACCAGCGCGTGAAGTTCCCGCGGTTCATGGAGGAGTTCACAGCACGCGGCGGAGAGCTCGTCTTCGAAGACGCGGGGGTAGCCGAGCTGGAGAAGTACACGCAGAACTCGGACCTGGTGATTGTGGCCGCCGGCAAGGGCGAGATCGCGCAACTGTTCACCCGTGACGCGGACCGCAGCACCTACGATGCACCGCAGCGCGCCCTGGCCTTAACCTACGTGAAGGGCTTGAAGCCGCGGGAGGACTACTCGGCGGTCTCGTTCAACCTGATCCCCGGCGTTGGCGAGTACTTCGTCTTCCCGGCGCTCACCACCACCGGCCCCTGCGAAATCATGGTCTTCGAAGGGGTTCCGGGCGGGCCAATGGACTCTTGGAAGGAACTCTCACCCGAGGAGCATTTGGAAAACTCCAAGAACATCCTCAAGGCCTTCCTGCCGTGGGAAGCAGAGCGCGCCACTGATGTGGAACTCACCGATCCCAACGGCGTTCTCCAGGGCAGGTTTGCGCCCACCGTCCGCCACCCAATTGCCACCTTGCCGAGCGGCCGGCAGGTACTTGGCCTGGCCGACGTCGTGGTTTTGAACGATCCGATCACGGGGCAGGGTTCCAACAACGCGAGCAAATGTGCGGCGTCGTACTTGGACAGCATCACCCGGTACGGCGGTGGAGCCTACGATGCAAACTTTATGCAGGCCACTTTTGAGCGCTATTGGGATTACGCGCAGCACGTTGCACACTGGACGAATGCCCTCCTGGCTCCGCCTCCGCCCCATGTCCTCGAGCTCTTGGGGGCTGCGAACAGCGAGCCGGCTATCGCCCATCGCTTCGCCAACGGCTTCAACCACCCACCGGAATTCCAGGAGTGGTTTATGTATCCGGATAAAGCCGCGAGCTACCTCGCGGACCTGTCTGCCGCCAAAGTTTCGTAGCACGACCCTGCTAATAAGGACTCAACCATGCGAAAGATAGCAATCGTGGGGGCCGGCGAATCCGGCGCCCAGCTGGCCTTGGGCCTGCAACGTGACGGCTACGCGGTGACGCTTCTGTCCGACCGTTCCGCTGCCCAGATCCGCACCGGCAAGGTCATGTCCAGCCAGTGCATGTTCTCCACCGCCCTGGACGCCGAAGCCCACATGGGAACGGCGCTCACCGAATTCTACGAATCCGGATCCGTCCCTGGCATCACTTCAATCCGGCTACGTGTGGATGCTGATGAACCCGTCGAATGGGAAGCACCCCTGGACGGTCCCGCCCGGTCCATTGACCAGCGCATCAAAAGTGCCCTCTGGATCGAAACATTTGTTGCAGCCGGTGGTGACTTCCGCATTGAGAAAGTCACACCTCGCATGCTCGAAGAACTCGCCCATGACTACGAGCTGGTCATTGTGAGCACCGGCAAGGGCGAGATCGGCCAGATCTTCCCGCGGGATAAGGCCAGGTCGCCCTTCGACCGGCCGCAGCGGGTACTGGCCCTGAACTACGTCACGTCCGACGACGGTGCTTCCGCCGGCTCGTCCGCCGCCGGTACCGGCAGCGCGGGCGACGCCATCCGCATGTCCATGGCCCCCGGCGTCGGCGAATTCTTCACGTTCCCGGGCCTGACCGTATCGGGCCCCTGCCGCATGATGGTGTTCGAGGGCGTGGTGGGCGGCCCCATGGACCGCTGGACCGACGTCGGAACCCCCGAAGAGCAGCTCAAGCGTTCGCTGGAAATCCTGCGGGAACATTTCCCGCACGAGGCAGAAAACTTTGCCGCCGCGGAGCTGACCGACAGCGGCGCGACGCTCCTGGGGCGCATCACGCCCACGGTGAGGTCCGCCGTCGGGGAACTCGGCAACGGGAAGCTGGTGTTCGGGCTCGGTGACGCCGTGGTCCTCAACGATCCCCTCACCGGGCAGGGTTCCAACAACGCCACCCTGGCCGCGAAGTACTACCTGGATTCGATCGTTCGCCGAGGCCAGCAGCCTTTTGACCGTGCCTGGATGGAGCGCACCTTCGACGAATTTTGGCGCGGCTGGGGGCAATGGGCGGTGGAGTGGACCAATGATCTCCTGAAGCCACGCCGCGATCATCAGAAGACGCTCCTCCGTGAAGCCGCTGACCATCCGGCACTGGCGGCAAGCATCGTCAGCGGCTTCGATGATCCCCGGACGTCATACCCCTGGTGGTTCGATCCCACCGCGGCCGCTGACTTCATGCAGGCCCGGAAAGAGGACGATGCTGCTGCCTTCGATGTGAGGGACTTCAGGGGTGCGTTGGGTCAGTTCGCCACGGGCGTCACGGTGGTTACCACTGTGTCTGCGGACGGCCGAAAAGTGGGCATGACCGCGAATTCCTTCACGTCAGTGTCCATGGATCCGCCGCTGGTGCTCTGGTGCCCCAGCAAACGCGCCCCCAGCCTGGGCGATTTCGAGGACGCAACGCATTTTGCCATCAACATCCTGGCGAGTGACCAGCACGTCCTGTCCCGCCAGTTCGCCACGCCCGCCACGGACAAGTTCGCCGGCGTGGAAACAGCTGACGGCATCGCCGGTGTTCCGCTACTGGAGGGTGCAGTAGCAACATTCCAGTGCCGCACCGTTGCGCGACATGATGCCGGGGACCATGTCATCTACGTGGGTGAGGTGGAAAGCTACAACCACCAAGACGGCGCTCCCCTGGTGTTCCACGGCGGAAACTACCACGCCACTGCCAGCCATCCGGATTTCTAAGCACTCCCTTTTGACTTCTGTGCACTTCTGAAAGGAACGGATATGGACCATCCCCTTGACGTCGCGATCATAGGCTCAGGCATCAATTCGCTGGTCGCGGCAGCCGAGCTGGCCTTGGCAGGGAAGCGTGTGTGCATCATTGAGCGCTCGGATCGCTTGGGTGGGTTCATCCAATCCGCGGAGCGTACCCTCCCGGGTTTCATCCACGACACCTTCTCCTCCTGGCACCCTTTGTTTGTGTCCGGTGGTGCCTACTCGGCGTTGGGAGAAGAACTGCACCGCCGGGGTCTGGAGTACTGCAACACCTCCGGCCCAGTGACGGCCAGCATTGCTGCGGATCCTGCTACCGGAGCCCACCGCGTGGTCATCGCACACAGGGACCCGGCCGAGACGGCTGCTGCGTTCAAGGCCTCTCGCGATCAAGCCGCCTATATGGCCATGCTGGATGATCTTGGGCGGAATGCCGGAACCGTGTTCGGGGCTTTCGGGGCGGAACTTCGCTCGTTTGGGGAGGTGGCGAAGATTGCCTTCGGAGCCGTGGGACGCGGGCGTTTCTCAGGGACGGAGGCCTTTGTCCGGGACTCCGTGATGAGCGGACGGAACTATGTCCGCAGCCGTTTTGACGGCTGGGAAGCGGACCAGCTGTGGTCGCCCTGGCTTCTGCACGCAGGACTAGGCCCGGACCAAGCCACCGGTGGCGTCATGCTCCCGGTCATGGCCATGAGCATGCACGGCTTCGGGCTTCCTGTTGTGAAGGGCGGCGCCTCGCAGTTTGTGGCTGCCTTTGAGTCTTTGCTCAGGGACAACGGCGTCCGGATCATGCTGGGTGCGGAGGCCGACGAGATCCTGGTGGACTCATCCGGTGCCGTGGCCGGAGTGCAGACATCGCAAGGTGTGGTCACCGCAGACACGGTGCTCGCGAACGTATCGCCCCAGGCCCTCTACACCCAACTCCTTCGCCAGCCACCGGCCGGTACTGCCGAAGCCGCTGAACGCTACCAAAACGGCCGCGGGGCCATGCAGATCCACCTGGCCCTGGACCGTCCTGTCGAGTGGCTCGATCCCAGGCTCAACAGCGTTCCGCTGGTTCACATCAGCAACGGCTCGGACAGCACGGGAATTGCCTGCGCCCAGGCCGAAGCCGACCTGTTGCCCAGCGAACCCACCGTGGTGGTGGGACAGCAGTGCGTACTGGATCCGTCGCGGGCTCCGGAGGGCAAGGCAACGCTGTGGCTGCAGTTGCAGGAAGTGCCGTTCTCTCCCGTGGGGGACGCGGCGGGCCAATTGTCGGTTGCCGAAGGTTGGACCCACGAACTGAAGCAGGGATATCTGGAACGGGTCCTGGACCGGTTGGAGCAGTTCGCCCCGGGAACCCGGGCTACTGTTCTTGCTTCAGACATCCTTGCCCCCACGGACCTGTTGTCCGCGAACCCCAACGCCGTCGACGGCGACCCGTATGGCGGCTCCGCGGAGCTCTTCCAAAACCTGCTGTGGCGGCCCTTCCCCTCCGCCGCCGGACACCGGACTGCCGTCCAAGGGCTGTGGCACATCGGCGCTTCAACCCATCCCGGTCCAGGGCTTTCCGGCGGTTCCGGACATCTGGTTGCGCAGAAATTGACCGCGAAACCCTCACGATTTTCCCGTATTCAATCAGCACTGAAACCAAGCAAGCGATAGGAGAACAATGTCTGTTCTGGCCGGGCTCACTGCAGCCCTCTCGAGTGGTTCGGTGGAAATCATCGACCTCACAACGCCCCTGAGCTCCGAAACCCCCATCCTGAACCTGCCGCAGCCGTTCGCGAACACGGTGGGGTTGTCCGTTTCGCCGGTGAGCAATTTCGACGACGCCGGTCCGGCCTGGGCGTGGAACGACGTCACCGTGGGCGAACACGCCGGGACGCACTTGGACGCCCCGGTCCACTGGATCACGGGCAAGGACGGCAAGTCGGTGGACCAGATCGAACCACACCGACTGGTGGGCCCGATTGTAGTGATCGACAAGTCGCTCGAGGTAGCGGATGACCCTGATTTCCTGTTGGAACCGGAACATTTTGAGCAGTGGCAGCAAGAGCACGGTGCGTTCCCGGAGAACTGCTGGGTGATCTTCCGAACTGGTTGGGCGGCCCGAGGCGCTGACGCTGCCGCTTTCGTCAACGCGGACGACGCCGGACCCCACACTCCCGGCGTCTCTGCCGCAGGTGCCAAGTGGCTCGCCGGAAACGCCTCGATCAGTGGATTCGGTGTAGAAACCGTGGGCATCGACGCCGGACAGGCAGGCGCCCTGGATCCGATGTTCCCCGTCCACTCGTTCCTGCTCGGCGCGGACAAGTACGGCGTGACGTCGCTCCGGAACGTGGACCGACTCCCCGTCACCGGTGCGACGTTGGTAGTTGCTCCGTTGCCGATCGTCGGCGGGACGGGCAGCCCGAGCCGCGTGTACGCGCTGGTGGAAAAGGGCGCGGTGGAGAAGGCATGAGCGGGCAAGTGCGGGTCTCCACGTTGGTGGGCAGGACGCTGGCGAAGCTCGGCGTCGGGCACGTTTTTGGGGTGGTGGGCAGCGGCAACTTCGATGTCACCGGCACTCTCATGGCCGAGGGCATCCCGTTCACGGCCACCCGGCACGAGGGCGGTGCGGCGACCATGGCCGACGCGTACTCCCGGATGTCCGGGAAAGTTGGGGTGGTCACCACGCATCAAGGGTGCGGTCTGAGCAACGCCATCACCGGGGTCGGTGAGGCAGCGAAAAGCCGGACCCCCATGATCGTGCTCACAGCCGACACCCAGGCCGCAGCGATCAGGTCCAACTTCAAAATCGACCAGGACGGACTGGCCCGCAGCGTAGGGGCCGTGGCCGAGCGCATTCACTCCCCCGCCACCGCCGTCGCGGACACCGTTCGGGCCTTCCGGACAGCGGTGAACGACCGCCGCACAGTGGTCCTTAGCCTGCCACTGGACGTCCAAAGCGGCACCGCGGCAGACGAGGTGAGTGCCGTCGTCGTGCCTGAACCGTTGAAGGTGCGCCCGGACGCTTCGGCCATAGAGCAGTTGGTGGCGCTGATAGCGGCCGCGGAACGGCCTGTGTTCGTCGCCGGACGCGGCGGGCGCGGTGCACGGGACGAGATCCTGGAACTCGCACACCATGCCGGGGCGCTGGTGGCGACGTCGGCTGTGGCCAGTGGGCTGTTCAACGGCGACTCCCACAATCTGGGTATTTCGGGCGGTTTCTCATCGCCGACTACGGCGGAGCTCATCAGCGGTGCGGACCTGATTGTGGGATGGGGTTGCGCGTTGAACATGTGGACCATGCGACACGGCCGGCTGATCTCTCCGGGCACCAAAGTGGTGCAGATCGACGTCGAAGATTCAGCCCTCGGCGCGAACCGGCCCATTTCACTGGGAGTGCTTGGCGATTCGGCG
The DNA here is from genome assembly GCF_048595705.1 of Paenarthrobacter sp. TA1.8. Lineage (NCBI taxonomy): Bacteria > Bacillati > Actinomycetota > Actinomycetes > Micrococcales > Micrococcaceae > Paenarthrobacter > Paenarthrobacter sp. TA1.8. The sequence continues at coordinate 268,439 of NZ_CP184287.1, read as the reverse complement.
CTGACTGCAGTTGATGCTTTGGAGGTGCTGCGCTCCGTGGAGCCCGAGCCGGCGGAAAAGTACCGCACCGAAGCCATCGCCCTAGCCATCAAGCAGGGCTCCAGATGGCGCGACGTCGACACTGAAGACTTGTCCACGGCGACCTCCATTGATCCGCGCGTCCTCACCCGCGAACTCGACACCCTGCTCCCGGCCGAAAGGATCGTGGCGGTCGATTCGGGCAACTTCATGGGCTACCCAAGCCAATACCTCGCCGTGCCGGACGAATTCGGGTTCTGCTTCACCCAAGCCTTCCAAGCAATCGGACTCGGACTGTACACGGCCATCGGCGCAGCACTTGCCCAGCCGAACCGCTTGCCGGTCCTCGGTGCAGGTGACGGCGGATTCCTCATGGGCATCAGCGAGCTGGAGACCGCAGCCCGGCTCAAGCTGCCCCTGGTGTGCATCGTCTACAACGACGCAGCCTACGGGGCAGAGGTCCACCACTTCGCTTCGGAGCACACGGAAGCAGAGCTTTCCAGCGTCGTGTTCCCCGACACCGACATCGCAGCGATCGCCCGTGGGTTCGGGGCTGAGGGCGTCACCGTGCGGACCGTGGCGGATCTGGAAGCCGTGCGCCCCTGGATCGCCGCCTACCAGGCCGGGACACAGGACCGACCGCTGGTCATCGACGCGAAGATCGCTTCAGACGGCGGTTCGTGGTGGCTGGCCGAGGCCTTTCAGGGCCACTAGCCGCCGTGCACCCAACTGAGTAACAGCAAACGTCGCTATGAGCGGTCATAGCGACGTTTGCTGTCACTTACTTGGGTTGGTTATGCGTCGACGTCCGTGTTCACGATGTACACGTCGCAGGGAGCACCGTGCGCCACGCTGTTGGCGATGCTGCCGAGTACGCGGCCGAGGCCCTTCATGCGCTTGTTGCCCACCACGATCAGCGAGGCGTTGTTGGTCTCGGCGTAGTTGATGAGGGCGTTGGCAGGTGTGCCGCGGGCTGCGAAGTACTTGATGTTGCCGGCGGGAACGTCCAGCTCTTCGGAAACCTTGCGGGCCACGTATTCTGCGGAGTCCGCGGAGGAGACGGTGATGCGGTCGCTGCCGCTGCCGAATTCTTCAATGCGGTCATCGGAGAAGCCGCTGATCACGTGCAGTTCGGCGCCGAGGGCGGTGGCAAGCTTCGCTGCTGCCACTGCTGCACGCTTGGCCGTCTCGCTGCTGTCAACGCCGACCACAATAACTTCTGACATGAGTACTCCTGGTTGTGGGGATTCACTGGGTGCTGCTGCAAGAAATCTACACTCCATCCCCATCCGCCGGGATGACCCTTTTGCGCCGGGAGTGTTTACGGCCGGAATCACTGGGTAGTGATTAAGGATCGGAGCGATCACACGACCGAAAGGCAAGACAATGAGCGACGCACCATTTTCCCCGCAGACCGCCATCGTCACGGGATCGGATTCCGGCATCGGAAAGGCCACTGCGGTGGCGTTGGCCAAGGCCGGCATGGACGTAGGAATCACCTGGCACTCGGACCAGCAGGGAGCTGAGGAAACCGCGGAGGAGGTCCGCGGCCTGGGCCGGAAAGCTGTGGTCCACCAACTGGACACCACGGATGTCCGGGGAACGGCCGTGGCCATCGACAAGCTCGCTGAGGAACTTGGCGGCGTGGACGTCTTCGTCAACAACTCCGGAACCGGCGACGGCACAAAGTTCCTTGAGCTGGACTACGACACGTGGATGTCCACCTTGGACACCAACCTCAACGGGGCTTTCGTCGCAATGCAAACAGCAGCCAAGCGTATGGTGAAGGCCGGCCGCGGTGGGCGGATCATCGCTGTCACCAGCGTCCACGAGTTCCAGCCAAGGGTTGGAGCCTCGGCGTATGACGCGTCCAAGCACGGCTTGGGTGGCCTCATCAAAACCATGGCCCTGGAACTCGCTGAGCACGGCATCACTGCCAACAATGTGGCGCCGGGCGAAATCGCTACCCCCATGACAGGCCAGGAGGACGAGGATCCCACTCAGAAGGAACGGCCCGGAGTTCCGCTGGGACGCCCCGGCGATGCCCGGGAAGTCGCCGCCGTCATCGCCTTCCTGGCGTCACCGGATTCCAGCTACGTCAACGGCGCTTCGTGGCCGGTGGACGGCGGAATGTTGCAGATGGGACCACAGGCAGGTTCACACATCACCAGCAACGACTGGCGCGAAAGCTAAGCCCCTGCAGACTCTGGCCGCACGGTGATCCGTGGGCTAGTCTGCATGGACGGCCTGCCTGGCGGGCCTGATTTTCCAGAGATTCGTAAGACGTTGATGAGGAGCACCATGGCTGGCCACACATATAGCGTTTCCGAAATTGTAGGAACTTCCACCGAAGGCGTTGACGACGCGATCAAGAATGGCATCGCAACAGCCTCCCAGACCCTGCGGAACCTGGACTGGTTTGAGGTCAAGGAAATCCGCGGCCACCTTGAGGACGGCGCCGTGGCCGACTGGCAGGTCACCATCAAGCTTGGTTTCCGCCTGGAGCGCTGATCACCCCTCTACCCACCCCGCGAGATGGCAGTTGACGCCCATGTTTTCCGAAAACATGGGCGTTAACTGTCGTCTCGGCGGGCGGGTTCGGGTTCGGGCACGGCGGCGGTCGCCTCACCGAAGCTCAGCAGCGTCAAAGCGTCCGACGACGGCGAACCGGCCTTCGCGGAATAGATCCTCAGCATCTGGTCGGGGTCGTCCGGGAGACTTAGCGTCTCAAAGTTCAGTTCCAGGTCACCCACAATCGGGTGGTGCAGGCGAACAGTTCCAGCGGATCGCGATGCCACCCTGTGCCCGGCCCACCATTGCCGGAAATGCTCGCTGTGTACGGCAAGCTCGCCCACGAGTTGGTTGGTCTGCGGATCGTTCGGGTGCCGGCCCACGTCCATCCGGAGGGCGCCCACGGCTTCAGCAGCCACGGTTTTCCAGTCCCTGAACAATGCCCCGGCGGACGGGTCCAGAATGATCCAGCGCGTCAGGTTGCGCTCCGCGGCCGGCAGCGCAGTGAAGTCGGTGAAAAGCAGGTGAGCCATCCGGTTTCCGGCGAGGACATCGGCGCGCCTGCCCAGCACCATGGCCGGAACATCGCCTACGGCGTCGAGCAGCTGCCGGAGCCCGGGCCTCACCTTCTGCACGGGGCCGGGGTTGACTGCAGAACCCGCACAGTGTTCCAGCAGGTCCATCATGTGCGCCTGCTCCCCCGCGTCAAGGCGCAATGCGCGGGCAACAGAGTCGAGGACCGCCTTGGATGGGTGTATGTTGCGTCCCTGTTCCAGACGGGTGTAGTAGTCGGTGCTCACTCCGGAGAGTCGGGCAACTTCTTCGCGACGGAGTCCGGGCACCCTGCGGGCACCGCTGGGCTCTTGCGCTCCAGCGTCCTCGGGTGAGAGGCGGGCACGCATGACCTTGAGGAATTTACCGAACTCGGCGCTTTGACCCATCCGTCCATTCTGCCGTTCGGGGCGTGTGAAAGACCACCATTTTGGGTAGGACTACCAGACCTAGGAAAAACAGGATCAGGTTGGATTGCTGACTCTGCCACCAAAAGTGCATAGGCTCAGTACAGAGCCTCCGAAAACGCTTTCTGGAGTGTCACCACCATAACCATTCCGTCGAAGGAGACCGTCATGCCAGAGCTGACATTGAACAACGGCGTCACCATCCCCCAGCTCGGATTCGGGGTCTTCCAAGTACCTGCTGAGGAAACGCAGAAGGTAGTGGAAGACGCCCTGGAAGCCGGCTACCGCCATATCGACACCGCGGCTGCCTACCGCAACGAGGCAGGAGTCGGCGCTGCCGTCGCGGCCTCGGGCATTCCCCGTGAAGAACTATTCATCACCACCAAGCTCCGCAACGGGGAGCAAGGCGAGGCCTATGACGCCTTCCAGCGCAGCCGCGACGCCTTAGGCCTTGAAGTTATCGACCTCTACCTGATCCACTGGCCTGTCCCGTCGCAGGGCCTCTACACGCAGGCATGGAAGGAAATGGAGAAGCTGTACCAGGACAAGCAGGTCCGGGCCATCGGCATCTCCAACTTCCTCTCGGACCACTTGGACACGTTGCTAAAAGAAGCAGATGTGGTTCCCGCCGTAAACCAGATTGAAGTCCATCCCACGTACCAGCAGGGCGAACTGGCCAACAAGTGCCGCGACCTCAGCATCGCAGTGGAGGCCTACAGCCCGCTGGGCCAGGGCAAGGACCTGAACTCCGAGCAGGTGGCCCTGGTGGCTGCTGCCCACGGCACTACCCCTGCACAGGTGATTCTGGCCTGGCATCTCGCCCAGGGGACGATTGTGATCCCCAAGTCCGCGGACTCGAAGAGGATGCGCGAGAACTTTGGCGCCGCCGATCTCACCCTCACCGAATCCGAACTGGCTGCCATCACGGCACTCGAGGCGGGCGCCCGGATAGGGTCCGATCCCGCCGTCGCTGCTTTCACCCAGCTCTAAGCTGCTTTCACCCAGCTCTAAGAAAAGGACAAACATGCAGTACACGCATCTGGGCCGTTCGGGCCTGAAAGTTTCACGTCTTTGCCTGGGCACCATGAACTTCGGTCCGCAGACGGATGAAGCGACAGCCCACTCGATCATGGACTCCGCACTGGATTCCGGCATCAACTACTTCGACACCGCCAACGTGTACGGAGGAACCGGGCACCGCGGCTGGACCGAGGAAATCATCGGCCGATGGTTCGCGAAGGGCGGCGAGCGCCGCGAGCGGACTGTCCTGGCCACCAAGTTGTATGGCACCATGACGGACCGCCCCAACGAGTCCAAGCTGTCGGCGCTCAATATCCGCCGCGCACTCGATGCGAGCCTGAAGCGGCTGCAGACGGATTACATCGACATTTACCAGTTCCACCACATCGATCGGGATACGCCGTGGGACGAGATCTGGCAGGCTATCGAGGTAGCTGTCCAGCAGGGCAAGATCCTGTACTCGGGCAGCAGCAACTTTGCGGGTTGGCACATCGCCCAAGCCCAGGAAGCCGCCCGGAGGAGGAACTACACGGGCCTGGTCAGCGAGCAGTCCATCTACAACCTGTTCAGGCGCGAAGTTGAGCTTGAAGTCATTCCGGCCGCACAGCAATACGGCTTGGGCCTGATCCCCTGGTCCCCGCTGCAGGGTGGGCTCCTTGGTGGTGTGCTGAAGAAGGAAGAGCAGGGTGTTCGCCGTGCCGAGGGCCGGGCGCTTGAGACCCTCAAGAAGCATGAGGAACAGATCCGCCAGTACGAGGATTTTGCGGATGAGTTGGGCCACGCCCCCGGAGATGTAGCGCTTGCGTGGCTGCTTCACCAGCCTGCGGTGACAGCCCCGATCGTGGGGCCCCGAACCCAGGAACAGCTCGATGCCGCTATCCGCGCCCTGGACGCCACCCTGAACGAGGACGCCCTCAAGCGCCTCGACGACATCTTCCCGGGTCACCGCACTGCCCCCGAGGACTACGCCTGGTGAGCAGTTCTCTCCCCGACGCCCTCGGACCGGCGGCGGACACCGTCTCGCCTCGGAACTTCCTGTTCATCGGCGGGACCGGGGTTATCAGTGCGGCGGCGGCTGAACGCGCCGTCGCATTGGGCCACCGGCTGACCATCCTCAACAGGGGAAGGTCGGCCGGCAGGCCGGTGCCGGAAGGCGCGGAAGTACTCCATGCGGACGTCCGGGACGCCGCCGCCGTGCGCGAGGTACTTCAAGGAAGAGAGTTCGACGCCGTCGCGGACTTCATCTCGTACACACCGGATCAGGCGCGGGCCGGGTTCGAATTGTTCCGCGGACGGACCGGACAGTACGTTTTCATCAGTTCCGCTTCGGCTTACCAGAAGCCACCCACTACGCTGCCGATTCGGGAATCAACTCCGCTGAAGAACCCGTTCTGGCAGTACTCGCGGGACAAGATCGCTTGCGAGGAACTGCTGTTCGAGGCCTACCGTGAGCAGGATTTTCCGCTGACCGTAGTCCGACCGTCCCACACTTACGACCGGACCAAGATCGCCATGGTGGGCGGCTGGACCGACATCCACCGGATGCGGGCCGGAATGCCGATCATGGTGCACGGCGATGGAACGTCTCTCTGGACGCTGACCCACAGCCGGGACTTCGCCAAGGCGTTCGTCGGTCTTCTGGGCCGACCGCAAGCCGTGGGCGAGAGCTACACGATTACCTCGGACGAGTTCCTGCCGTGGAACCAGATCTACCGCTTGTTTGCGCGTGCGGCCGGGGTGGAGGAACCGGAACTGTTCCACGTTTCTTCGGACACCATCGCAGCCCACAGCTCCGAGCTCGGCCCCAATCTGTTGGGCGACCGCTCGCACTCCGTGGTGTTCGACAACTCTAAAATCAAGGCACTCGTCCCTGATTACAGGGCCACGATTCCGTTCGCGGACGGCGCCAGGGAGATCGTCGCGTGGCACGACGCCCACGCTGAGCTGCAGAAAGTGAGCGAGGATTTTATGGAGTTGAGTGATCGGCTCCATGAATGGTCGCGGCGGTAGCTGTTGCCAAGCAGCAAGCGGCAAGCGTAGAACAGCAACAGACCCAAAGGAGATCACGCGCATGACAATTGCCCCGCTCATTGAACTCAACGACGGCCACAAGATCCCGCAACTGGGGCTCGGCACGTGGCCGTTGAATGATGTCCAGGTTGCCGATGCCGTGGTGGAGGCGGTATCTCACGGCTACCGGCACGTGGACACGGCGAAGAAGTATGGCAACGAGAAGGGCGTGGGCAACGGCATCCGGGCCTGCGGGGTGAATCGCGAAGAACTCTTCATCACCACCAAATTGGACGGGGAATTCCAAGGTTCCGGCAAAGCCGTGGCAGGGCTGGACGGCTCGTTGGAGCGCTTGGGGCTGGAGTATGTCGATCTCCTTTTGATCCACTGGCCGCTCCCCCGCCGCGGTGAGTTCGTGTCCACGTGGAAGACCTTCGAGGAACTGCAGGCCTCCGGCAAAGCACGGTCCATTGGTGTTTCCAACTTCAAGCCCTCCCATCTGGACCAACTGTTCAGGGAGACCGATGTTGTTCCTGCGGTCAACCAGATCCAGGTCAGCCCCTCCATCCCGCGGCCCGCCGCCCGGGCTTTCAACGAAGCGAATGGCATCATCACCGAGTCGTACAGCCCGCTGGGTGCCGGCACCGACCTCTTGAACGCGCCAGTGTTGGCCGGCATCGGCAATAAGTACGGCAAGACGCCGGGCCAGGTGGTCCTCCGATGGCACATCCAGCAGGGCTTGGTGGCCATACCCAAAACCGCGAATCCGCAGCGCATGAAAGAGAACCTGGACATTTTCGACTTCGAACTGGACCACGACGACCTCACCAAACTGCAAACCCTCGACGCCGGACCGGACGCCGGTGTGGACTCAGACGTACAGGGGCACTGATCACCATGGTTATCCAAAAGACACTGATCTGGGTTGGTTCGTACACAGCCGACAGGAACGGGAACGGCGAGGGCATCGTCGCGCTTTCGGCCGATGATGACGGTCAGCTGACGTCGCTTGGTTTGGCGACTGCCGCCAATTCACCATCGTTCCTTGCACTGCACCCTTCACTCCCGGTGGTCTACGCCGTAGCCGAGGAAGGCAAGACTGTGCGGGCGTATCGCCGGACGGGGGACGCTGAACTGGGGGCTTTCGGCGATCCCTGGCCGGCAGGCGAAGCAACCTGCCACGTAGCCGCCGATCCGCACGGACGCTTTATTGTGGCCACCTGTTGGGGTGACGGCCAGGTCATCCTGTACGAACTGGACGACGACGGCGCCATCACCTCGCGCACGAGTGCGGCAGCCGCCGTCGATCCCCACACTTCAACGTCTCCGGACGAGCCGCGCCCGAGTCGGGCGCATTCAAGCCTGATGCTCCCGGACGGCCGTGTCATGACCACAGACTTGGGGCATGATCTGGTCAGGGTGTGGCAGTACTCGCCGGGCGAGGGCCTGCAGTTGGATCACCAGGTAATCCTGCCGGCGGGCTCCGGGCCCCGGCATATGGCCCGCCATCACAGCGGAACAGTCTTTGTGGACACCGAATATTCCGTGGAAGTAGCCGCCCTACGGATGGAACCGGACGGCACATACGAGCTGACCACCATGGTTCCGGCGAGTGCAGCAGGGGCAAAAGAGGGCGACGCCGGCGCGGAGATTGCGCTCTCGCCCGATGGCCGCTTCGCATACGTGGGCGTGCGGGGATCCAACCGCATTTGTGTTTTGAAGGTGTCCCACGGCGGGGCTGAGCTGGAGCCCCTCGCGGAGGTGCCGTGCGGCGGCGAGTGGCCGCGCCACCACCTGGTCCGCGAAGGCTGGCTGTACGTAGCCAACGAAGGCTCGGACGACGTCGTGAGCTTCAAACTGAACCGTGAAACCGGGCTGCCGGACGGCGTTGTGAGTCGGGTGGAGACGGGCTCTCCGAGCGTGCTGATTCCCGCCGTTTAACTACCGCCGAGATGGCATTTAATACGTATGATCCGCTCAGACATTGGTATTAAATGCCACCTCGGCGAGTCTATTTAGACGGTCCAGACCTCGACGTCGTCCGTTCCGCAGATGAGCCTGCGACCGGTCGGTTCAAGGATGACCCAGAGCAATTCCTGGTGCTTGGAAACATCGTCCACGCGGCCGGTCCCGGCACCCCACGCCACGTCGTAGATCCACACGGGATCGCCGGAGCTGAGTTCAGTCCACTCTGCCGCCGGTACGTGGCGGTAATCGGCGGGCCTGTTCAGGATGGTGCTGGTCATGACGACACTTCAGCGGCAGTGCGGCGGCGCCACACAGTGGGTACGCCATTGTGCGCCGGCAGGATGTGGCCTTCCGCGAAAACCTGAACGGCATCGGGATCGGATTCCGGGCTCCACAGGCCTGACGCCGGGCAGTGGGATCCGGTAGGCATGACGCGGGTGGCTCGTTCGCGCAGGAGGGCGATGCTCTTCATCGTTGAAACTCATCCTTGGAGGTAGATCGGGGGCGTTTTGTGAAGCAGATCTCTTCAACCCTATGCAAGTCACGCGAGCTTGGTTATGGGCAAGTGCATAACATTTCCTGCCAGCACCATGCAGAGGCACAGTCAAAATTCCGCGCAATTTCAGCTAGAAACGGTGCAAGCGCTTCCAACAATCGGAATCCAAGCAGTCCGTCATATTCTGAAATGCCTGCTATCTATGGCATGAGAGCGCGGAAGCGCTTACAGTTGTGACGTGCCACACAGCATCCTTGTCCCACAGCACTGTCGCTTAGCGGAAGGTTCCATCACTTGTTATCTCGCAGCAATAGACACCACCTCTGCCCCCAGCGCCCACCACTCGGCCGAATCGCAGCAATTGTGCTGACGACGGCGGCACTCACCGCCTCGGCCGTCCTCCCCGCAGGTGCCGCACCAGCCAGCACACCCGATCCGGCCGCCCAGCACTCAATCCGCGGCGGTGTCAGCGACCAGAACTTCTACTTCGTCATGGCCGACCGCTTCAACAACGGCACCAAGACCAACGACGACGGCGGGCTGGGTACCGATCCGATGGTGTCCGGCTTTGACCCCACACGCAAAGGCTTCTTCAACGGCGGCGACTTGAAGGGCCTCCAGGACCAGCTGGACTACATTCAAGGGCTGGGCACCAATTCCCTGTGGCTCACACCGAGCTTCAAGAACAAGGCGGTCCAGGGTGACGGCACCCTGGCGAACAGTTCGGCCGGCTACCACGGGTACTGGGTCACGGACTTCACCCAGATCGACCCCCACTTGGGCACCAACGCCGAGTTGAAGACCCTCATCGATGCCGCACACGGCCGTGGCATGAAGGTGTACTTCGACATCATCACCAACCACACCGCGGACGTGATCCAGTATGAGGAGACCGCCTCGGCTCCCTACATTTCCAAGGAAGCGGAACCCTATCTGACCGCTGCCGGGGAGGTCTTCGATGACCGCGACTATGCCGGGACGCAGGACTTCCCCACGCTGGATCCGGCGGCGTCCTTCCCGTACACGCCAGTGGTCCCCGAGGCAGAGAAGGACGTCAAGGTTCCGTCCTGGCTGAACGACCCCACGCTCTATCACAACCGCGGCAACACGAACTTTGCCGGTGAGGACTCCCTCTACGGCGACTTCTTTGGGCTGGACGACCTGTTCACCGAGAACCCGAAGGTGGTGAACGGGATGATGGACGTCTATAAAACGTGGATCCGCGACTTCGGGATCGACGGCTTCCGCATCGACACCATGAAGCACGTCAACGACGAATTCTGGCAGCAGTTCGGACCCCAGGTTCTCAGCTATGCCAAGGAACAAGGCAAGGACGAGTTCTTCATGTTCGGCGAGGTCTTCGACACCTCCAAGAGCATCACGTCCAAGTTCACCACCAAGAACCAGATGCAGGCGGTGCTGGACTTCGGCTTCCAAGGAGCGGCCCGGAGCTTCGCGTCCCAGAGCAGCAAGGCAACCGGCCTGGCGGACTTCTTCAATGGGGATGACTGGTACACGGATGCCGACTCCAACGTCTACCAACTGCCTACTTTCCTGGGCAACCACGACATGGGCCGCATCGGCACCTTCATTGCCCAGGACAACGTGGGAGCAACCGAGGGCGAACTGGTGGAACGCGACGAGCTCGCCCATGAGTTGATGTACTTCTCGCGCGGCAACCCCGTGATCTACTACGGCGACGAGCAAGGCTTCACCGGTGCCGGCGGGGACCAGGATTCACGGCAGACGATGTTCGCGAGCAAGGTCCAGGAATACCTGGATGACGATCTCTTGGGCACCAGCTCCACCCACGCCACGGACAACTTCGACACCCAACACCCGCTGTATAAAAAGATCAGCGAACTCGCGGCCCTCACGGCTGAGCATCCAACGCTCCGTAGCGGTGCCCAGCAGAACCGCTATGCAGCGGATGGTGCAGGGATCTACGCCTTCTCCCGCATCGACGCCAAGGACCAGCGCGAGTACATCGTTGCCGTAAACAACAGCGAGACCGCCCAGACCGCGGCGATCCCCACGTATGAAGCCAAGCAGCCGTTCAAGCTGATCTACGGTGACGCCGCGAAGAACGCCAAGACCGACTCTCAGGCAAACCTGGCCGTCACCGTCCCGCCGCTTTCGGCTGTGGTTTACGAAGCAGCGGGGCGACTTGCCAAATCCAAGGCAGCACCCGGCGTCGTGCTCAAGAAACCGGTCACCGCGGCTGGTGACGCTACTCGCCTGAAGGTGACGGCCGACGTCGACGGTAACTCGTTCTACGAAGTCACCTTCCAGGCGCGTACTGCCGGTGGCGAGTGGGCTCCGATCGGCACCGACGACAATGCGCCTTACCAGGTGTTCCACGACGTATCGTCCGTGGAGGCGGGGTCCTCAGTGGAGTATCGCGCAGTGGTTTTGGACAACCGCGGGCAGACGTCGACGAGCGAGCCGAAGAGCGGCGTCGTGGGAGAACCAACCCAACCCGAAACTGTCACCGTCGCTGGCAGCCTCAACACCGAACTGGGTTGCACCGAGGACTGGCAGCCGGGCTGCGAGCAAGCGCTCATGAGCTACGAGCCGACGCATCGGTTGTGGCAACTGAACGTCCCCAACCTGCCGGCGGGCAGCTACGAGTTCAAGGCTGCGCTTAACGGAACCTGGGACGAAAACTACGGTGCGGGTGGCGAGTTGGACGGACCCAACGTGGTGTTCCAGCACCCTGGCGGCGCTGTCACGTTCCTGTACGACCACGCCACCAACGTGATCAGCGCAGCGCTTCCGGGCCAGCAGCCAGCGGCGGTCTCCGTGCCGGGAAGCCTGAACTCCGAGCTCGGCTGCGCGGGTGATTGGATGCCGGACTGCGCCCAGGCCCAGCTGGCATTGGATGCCGCTGATGGACTCTGGAAGCTCACTGTGCCCGATCTCGCCGCAGGAAGTTACGAGTTCAAGGCCGCCATCAACGGCTCATGGGCCGAGAACTACGGCCTGTCCGGAGCCCCGAACGGCAGCAACATCGCGTTGAAGCACGACGGCGGCCCGGTCACCTTCCGGTACGACCCCGCCAGCCATCTGGTCACCGTCCGCTAACCCAAGTAGGTAGCAGTTGAGGCCGTTTTGAGCTGTCAGAACGGCCTCAACTGCTACTCAGATGGGCTTATTTGTAGCTCACGCTCAAGAGCATGGACTTGAGCCGGCCATACTGGGCGCTGCCCATCCACGCCTTGGCAGCTTCCGGCGTAGCGAAGGCTGGCTGCTTGTTGATGTCGAAGATGACACGTGCGGACATGTACCCGTTGGGCATCAAGATCTGGTTGGATCCGGACCCCGTCTCACCGGGCTGGAGTTCCGAAGCAATCCGCAGGTCCATGAAGTAGCTCGGCGGATCCAGCACCGGAGCACTATCCGCGGGTGCTCCGTAAGGAACATACCTGGCCTGATTGGCCGCGAAGCCGAACTCCACGGGATTGCCGGACGTGTCCGTAAGACCTGGCACCACTGCGCGGTCATACACCGTCCTGGTAACAGGGCCACCGGTTCCGTCGCCGTAGAAGCCGCTGTTCATAAAGGCAACCTCGGCACCGGTGGCGTCCAAGATGGTGGCACCCGCGGAAGGTCCTTGCTCCGGGCGAACGGTCCAGCCCACCGGGTACGTGAAGGAGATGTGTCCGTCGGGGAAGGTGTAGGTCTGGGAAGTAGCAGCGGGAACGGGCGGCTGCGTCGGAGCAGTTGTTGGCGCGACCGCCGGAACCGTAGGAGCAACAGGCGGGGTGATGATCGGCCCGGCGACTGTGGGCGTTGCGGTCGGAGTCACTGAGGGCGTGGGAGTGGGCGTTGGGGTTACCGAAACGCTTGGCGTGGGTGTCGCTTCTGTGGACGTAACCGTGACGGCAGGCGCCGGCGCGGTGTTAATCGAGCCAAAGTTGGCGGCCACAAGCACTCCCGCTGTAACGGCAGCAGCGCCGAGTAACAGTCCCCCGGCAATCTGGGCTTTGCGTCGCCTGCGCTGTTCCAGGGACGTCACTGCGGCGATCGGGCGGCTGTCGCTGAACACCGTGGTGCCCGACAGAATTTTGTGGAGCGCTTCTTCGCCGTTGGGTTCCGCCACTGGATCGATAGTGAGCGGGTCAATCGCTGATATCTGGTTCTTGATCGGATCCATTGTCTTCAGACCCCCATCTTCTGTGTAGTCGATTCGGCCCCTGCAGGCAGTTGTTTTCTGAAGGCTGTCCGCGCCCGGTGAAGGCGGACTTTAGCCGCCGATTCGCTGCACTGCAGCACTTTCGCTATATCGGCGCTCCCCAAACCGTCCCAGTACGCCATCTGCAAAATGTCGCGGTCCTTCTCGCGCAGGCGTTCCATCGCATCCTGGACAGCAACGTTCTCGGAGTCGTCACCAAACCGTTGGACCGCCGTCGTCCGCAGCTTTTCCTGTAGCGCCAGGCGCCTGTCACGGCTCCTGTACGCATTTCCCACCAGGTTCCGTGCAACCGTCAAGAGGTACGGGAGGTCCGGTCGGGAATCGTCGGTCCATTTTTGCCATACGACCCGGAACACGTCGGCCGCGATCTCTTCAGCTACCTCCGCGGATTCAACGCGTCGGCAGACGAACTTGAAAACGGATGGGTAGCTGTCTTTGTGAATGGCGATGAACGCCAATTCGCGCTCTGAAAGCACGATTGTTCCCCCTGATAATTAGAGCCCTGAACTGCAGGATACTTGTATAGTTTCCGGCCGGGCGGCCAGGGTTACACGGGGTGGCAAGTTTTGCCGCGCCGCACGATATGTTCGATGCACACACCCCGAACGAAGGCGTAAACAACCATGGTGGAAACAGGACCCGCTGCAGACTGGGCCCGCAAGCAGGTAACCCACAACCGTGTGCCGGTAGCGGTTCTGGGCGTCGCTTCGAGCCACGGCATTGAGGACATTGTGGCCTTCGGGTCCGACGGCGGCAGGCACGCCACAGCCGACGACCACTTCGCGCTTTTCTCGGTCACCAAGCCGATCAGTGCACTCACGGTCATGCGACAGGTTGAGTTGGGGAAACTTGCGCTTGCAGCTTCGCTCGGTGACGCGCTGCCGGGCTTTGGCGTCGGCCGCACGGACACCGTGAACCTTGAGCAGCTGCTCAGCCACCGTTCCGGAATTTCCGACCCAGCGCTCGACGACGGCACTCCCCTCCGCGAAGCGCTCACCACAGCGGGGCAAGCCTTTTACTCCGGCTCTCTGGTCCAGTACTGCAACATCGCTTTCGAGGGCGCAGCGGCAATGGCCGAATGGGCCGACGGACGCCCGTTCGAGGATCAGCTCCTGGCCTTGGCAACTGACACCGGGGCACACGGCCTTACGTTTAACACGGAGTCCAACCCGCACACCGTCCACGGCACCGACACTGCGGGCCTTGATGTCCAGGCAATGTACAAGAACAGGCATCCCGGAGCCGGCTTGTTCGGTACGGCCACGGATCTCCTCAATCTTGGTACTGAGCTCCTTCGGAATTCCGGAAAAGCTGTTCGGCCAGCAACGCTGGCTGCCATGCGGAGGCCTCGAACCAGGGAGGTTTCCCACATCACCACCCGGCCACAGCCGCTCCGCCACACCGGGCTCGGGTTCCAGATGCCCGCCAACGAGTCGGATCTGTTCGCGCAGGGGATTTATGGGCACCCGGGCTGGTCCGGAACGGAGTGGTGGATGTTCCCGGAGCAGGATCGCTGCGTTGTGTTCCTGACCAACGTGCTGGACACCCCGGACCGCGGTGTGGACACGAACGAGCTCTTCAACGCGGTGGCAGCTTCCTAACCCAAGTGAGTCGCAGTACAGCGCGTTTTGAGGGCTCTAAACGCGCTGTACTGCGACTCAGTTGGGCGTCGCTGGCCGTGTTACGCGCCCACGCACCGCGGACACCGCCCAAACGATCACGAATAGCCCCACCAGGATCAAGCCGGCGTCGCCAAGGTCAATGCTGCCAAGCCACGTGGTGAGGGGGTCCTCCAACTCAAAGGCAGCGTTGACGAATCCCCCCAGGGTGATCACTGCAATGAACAGAGCCGAGACTGCTGAGATGCCGGTAATCACGGCGTTGAATCCGAGCTTCCGTCTCGGGTTGTGGATGGCCGATCTATACATCTTCATCATGGCCACGCCGTTGACGGAATCGCACAGGGTCATGGCGGCGGTGAACGCGAGCGGAAGCGCCATCAAGGCAAGCGGCGAGACCCCGGCGAGTGACGCCGTCGTGGTGATGACCAGCAGCCCGATGGTGGTGGCGGTGTCGAACCCGAGCCCGAACAGGAAACCGATCACGTAGATGTTCCGTGGTCGCTCCACCTTGGACAGCGGTTTGGCGAGCAACCGGGCTACGAAGCCTTTCGCTTCAAGGTCTTCGGGACGGGCCTCGCTTCCGCGCCGCACCTGACGGTAGACGCTCGTGGCGCGAACGAACGCCGAGCCGTTGAACAAGCCCATAGCCAGCAGGAACAGCCCGGAAACACCGCTGCCGATCAGGCCCAACACCTTGTTTCCAGTGGTCCCGTCCTCCATGAACTGCCCGATCAGCGTCGCACCCGCAACCACCAGCAGCCCGGCCAGGATCACCACGGAGCTGTGGCCCAAGCTGAACGCGAACCCCACACTCACAGGATCCTTGTGTTGTGCCACGAATTTTCGCGTGGAATTGTCGATTGCAGCGATGTGGTCCCAGTCGTAACTGTGCTTGATTCCGGCCACGTAGGCGGTGATCAGCAGCCCCAGCGCCAACGGCTGCGCGCCACCCGCTGAACCAACAAGTAACAGCACGACGGCGGCAAGGTGCAAAGCGGCGACGGCACCGAACGTGAACAACAGCCGGGTACGCAAGGACAACGTCTCCCGCTCCCGGTACATGGTGGCGAACTCGGTCAGCGCAGTCATCAATACTTCCTCAGGTTCAAGGGCGCCTGCCCGTACCAACGTTCCCTCAGGACGCCGGCGCAAGCACCCAGCAAATTGTTGAGTTCCTCAGTGCTGTTGGACAACGATCGCAGCACAATCCCGGCAGTCCCGGCAATAGTCGCGGTCAGAGACACTCCGGTATGAGCGTCAAATCCACGGACTATTTGGTCCAGCTCATCAGCAAGCCTCTGGTCCACCCTCGGATCCACCACCACCAACGACCCCAAATGGCTGAAGCCCTCCATGAACCCCATCGCGGTCACATCGTTGCAGGGTGGCCGGATCAGCAGATTGTCCAGCGCCAACAACTTGGACCCGTCACCGGTCTCCACCCGGATCTCGTTGCGCAGCCGCACCTCTTCGTACCTGAACGCCCCGCCGTCCGGGGACCATCCCGGCGTGACGACCTCGGCCATGACAAGGCTCGACGTCGGATGGAGACTGATGTTCGAATTCTGCCGATAGCTCGCTTCCCGATACGCAATCAACTGGTCGGGCATCAGCTCCAACCGCGAGCCCTCCCCCAGCCGCACAGTCATCCGCTGCTCAGCAAACGACCCCGGAGTCCGATACACCTTGGTAGCCGACTGAGTGGTGAGCAACAGATCCGCCCGAGCCTCGACCTCCACGTCAACAACAAACAGATCCAACCCAAGATAGGCCCCGCCCGGATTGACCATGACATAACAAACCTGCCCGGACTCATCCAAGTAATGCGGCCGCAACACCCTCAACGCGCCCTCATGAAACTGCCGCGAAGCAACGGACCGCCCGCCCCGCACACTAATGCCCAACTCCAACCGCCCCCGCACCCCCCGCTCCCCCTCGCCAAAAGCCAACCCAGCGTGGGGCTCTACTTTCCCCAAAGTGGCGGTCATCGTGTGATGCCCACTGTCTCAAGGTGACCGAGAGCCGAGGCTGCGGAGCCGGGGATAAGGGGCCGCGGCGTGGTGGGCACCGCGGAGCGGGCACGGCCCCTTATCCCCGGCGGAGCGGCCGGACTTCCGCTCACCGCTTCGGCACTGGAAGACGCCCTCATGACGCCAGATCCAGCATCAGGACATCGCGCCGGATCCAGTTGAGGACGGCGTCCAACCCTTCGTCGGTTTTGAGGTTCGTGAAGCAAAACGGCTTGTTGCCGCGGAACTCCTTGGAGTCCCTCTCCATGACCGCGAGGTCCGCTCCAACATAGGGTGCCAAGTCTGTTTTGTTGATGATGAACAGGTCGGATTTGATCATGCCTTGGCCGGCTTTGCGGGGGATTTTTTCGCCTTGGGCGACGTCGATGATGTAGATGGAGAAGTCGACGAGTTCGGGGCTGAAGGTGGCGGAGAGGTTGTCGCCGCCGGATTCGACGAAGATGACTTGGAGGTCGGGGTGCCTGGCTTTGAGTTCTTCGATGGCCGCGGTGTTCATTGAGGTGTCTTCGCGGATGGCGGTGTGGGGGCAGCCGCCGGTTTCGACGCCGATGATGCGGTCTTCGGGGAGGATGCCGTTGGCGGCGAGGATTTTGGCGTCTTCGATGGTGTAGATGTCGTTGGTGATGGCGGCCATGGAGATGTCGCCGCTCATGTGCCGGGTGATGCGTTCCACGAGCTGGGTTTTGCCTCCGACGGGTCCGCCAACGCCGATTTTGATGGGTTCAGTCATGTTTTCTGTCCTTTACACTGGCTAGCTCATGAACATGCGCGCGCGTTGCCGTTCGTGCCGCATTTGTGAAATTTCAAGGCCGGGGCTGACGGCCCCGAAGTCGTCCCAGCACAGCTGTGCTACATCATCGACGGCGGTAGCGACGACGTCGTGTGCTTGGCGAAGTACGCGCTGTCCGGCGTTCTGCCCAAGCGGTATGGCCCGCACCGCGTTTTGGGTCAGCGAAGTAACGGTGGCAAACAAATAGGCAGAGAGCGCCGCTTCAAAAGGAACCCCCAAGGACCGCGCAATCACCCCAAAAGCCAAGGGCTGATGCCCCGAAGCCAACCCCTCCCGAACAAGCCCCCGATACGCCTCCAACTCCGCCGAAGGAAACACCTCCCCGCCGATCTCCAACAACCGCCCACCCATCTTCAAAGAGGCCTCCCGGACCTCCCGAGCCAACAACTGCGCAGACAACACCCCATCGAGCAAGCCCACATCCACGCCCTCATACAAGAACCGCAGAGCCAACCCATCGGAATAAGTCAGCTGCTGCCCCACAAAAACACCCAACCATTTCCCAAAAGTGACCTCATCCCCCACCAGCCCCCGATGTATGTAGCTCTCAAACCCCAGAGAATGAGCAAACGCCCCCGTAGGCAACGCAGAGTCAGTCAGTTGCTGCAGCGCCAGCTGATATCCAGCACTCACAGCGCACCGCCGGAGGTGCGGCCCGTGCGCTGGAGCGGAGCTGGGAAGGGGGCCGCGGCGTGGCGGGCATCGCGGAGCGGGCACGGCCCCCTTCCCAGCGAAGCGCAAGCGCGCGCACCCAAGCTGACCGGCTGCTTAGCTTTAGTGCGAATGCTCGGCATGGCGGAACGGCACCGGCATGACCCGTTCTTGCCTGTCGTAGGGGACGCCGACGCTCTTCAAATAGTCTTCGACCGTGTGGTCATACTGACAAACCATGACCTCCGCGCCGTACTCGGATGAAGCGTCGAAGAACTGTGCCTGCAGGTGCCGGTTGCCGAGCGAGTGTGCCACGACCCCCATTTCGTGGATGCTGCGCGGCGCGATCACCAGGACGTCGGTGGGCAGCACGGACACGACGATGATGTTGTGGTCGTCGACGGCGAGGATGTCGCCGTCGCGGAGGTCGCCGGTTCCGGTGGGGAGGCGGATGCCGAGTTCTTTGCCGTGGTCGGTGGTGACGCGTTGGATGCGTTTGACCAGCAGGGCGCTGGGCAGGACCACTTTTTCTTTGTGTCGGCCTGCATAGTGGCCGGGCTGTTCGTGGAGGTTGCCCAGGATTTTTTCGATGATCATGGAAGCTCCTAGAAGAGGAAGTAGCGCTGGGCCATGGGCAGCACGTCGGAGGGCTGGGAGGTGACTTCGACGCCGTCGACGCTCACTTTGTAGGTTTCGGGGTCAACGGCGATGTCCGGGGTTTCGCCGTTGTATTTGAGGTCCGCTTTGGTGAGGTTGCGGATGCCGGTGACGGGTTTGATGATGCGTTCGAGGCCGAGCTGGGCGGGCACTCCGGCGTCGATGGCGGCTTGGGACAGGAACGTGATGGACGTCTTCTGGAGGGCCTTGCCGTACGTGGCGAACATGGGCCGCATGGTCCGTGGTTGGGGGGTGGGGATGGAGGCGTTGGCGTCGCCCATGAGTGCGTAGGCGATTTGCCCGCCTTTGATGACGAGTTCGGGTTTCACGCCGAAGAACGCGGGGTCCCAGAGGACGAGGTCCGCGAATTTGCCTTCCTCCACGGAGCCGATGACGTCGGCCATGCCTTGGGCAATGGCCGCGTTGATGGTGTATTTGGCCACGTAGCGCTTGAGCCGGAAGTTGTCGGATTCGGCGGAACCGTGCACGGCGCCGGACGGATCGCGGAGGACCCCGCGTTGTCGTTTCATGGCGTCGGCTACCTGCCAAGTGCGGGTCACCACTTCGCCTACGCGTCCCATGGCTTGGGAGTCCGAGGACGTGATGGCGAAGATACCGAGGTCGTGCAGGACGTCTTCCGCGGCGATGGTTTCGGCGCGGATTCGCGAGTCTGCGAAGGCCACGTCCTCCGGGATGTCCGGGTTGAGGTGGTGGCAGACCATGAGCATGTCCAGGTGCTCTTCGATGGTGTTTTTGGTGTACGGCAGCGTGGGGTTGGTGGAGGCGGGGAGCACGTTGGGCAGGCCGGCGATCTTGATGATGTCGGGGGCGTGGCCACCGCCTGCGCCTTCGGTGTGGAAGGTGTGGATCACGCGCCCGTCGATCGCCCGGATGGTGTCTTCCACGAAGCCGCACTCGTTGAGGGTGTCTGTGTGGATGGCAACCTGGACGTCGTATTCGTCGGCTACCCGCAGCGACATGTCGATGGATGAGGTGGTGGACCCCCAGTCTTCATGGACTTTCAGCCCGACGGCACCGGCGCGGATCTGCTCTGCGAGGGGCTCGACGGCGGACGCGTGACCCTTCCCGAACAGGCCGATATTAACGGGCAGTCCCTCGGCGGCCTGCAGCATCCGGGAGATGTGCCAGGCGCCGGGTGTGATGGTGGTGGCTTTGGTTCCTTCGGCCGGGCCGGTGCCCCCGCCCACCATGGTGGTGATGCCGGTGCACAGTGCCGCGGGGACCTGCTCCGGGGAGATGAAATGGATGTGGGTGTCGATGCCGCCGGCGGTGAGGATTTTTCGTTCGCCGGCGATGATCTCTGTGCTGGCGCCGATCACGATGTCCACGCCGTCGGTGATCTGCGGGTTGCCTGCCTTGCCGATTTTGAAGATGTGCCCGTCTCTTAGGGCAACGTCGGCTTTGTAAATGCCGCTGTAATCGAGCACGATCACGTTGGTGATCACCGTGTCCGGAATGTCCTCGGATCGGGTCAGTTGGCCGTTCTGGCCCATGCCGTCGCGGATGACCTTGCCGCCACCGAAGACCACTTCTTCGCCGTAGACGGTGTGGTCCTTCTCGATTTCGAGGAACAGTTCGGTGTCGGCCAAACGGATGGCGTCACCTGTCGTCGGACCGTACAGCTCGGCATACTGTTTGCGGGGAATCTCGAAGCTCACTTGGTGTCTCCTTCTGGAGCAGTCCCGCTCAGCGAAGCAGTCCCGCTCGGGCGCGTGCCGCCGTCGAGCTTTCCGTTGATTGCGTTGCTGAGCCCGTGCACTTCGCGCGTCCCGGCGAGTTCAATCAGTTGGACCGTCTTCCTGTCCCCCGGCTCGAACCTTGCGGCCGTACCTGCTGGGATGTCCAAGCGGCGGCCGTAGGCGGCTACGCGGTCGAACTCCAGGGCGCTGTTAGCCTCGGCAAAGTGGTAATGCGAACCGACCTGCACGGGCCGGTCGCCGCGGTTCACAACCTCGACGGCGATCGCCGTACGGTCGCCATTACACGCAATGGAACCGGGTTGGAGCCTGTATTCACCGGGGATCATGGGGGGGGCTCCTAACGGATGGGGTTGTGGACGGTGACGAGCTTGGTGCCGTCGGGGAAGGTGGCTTCGATCTGAACGTCGTGGATCATTTCCGGCACGCCTTCCATAACGTCTTCGCGGCGGAGCACGGTGGTTCCATAGCTCATGAGTTGGGCAACTGTTCGGCCGTCCCGGGCCCCTTCGATGAGTTCGTAGCTGATGATCGCCACGGCTTCCGGGTAGTTCAGTTTGAGCCCTCGCCCTTGGCGGCGCCGCGCAAGGTCGGCGGCCACCACGATCATGAGTTTCTCCTGCTCACGGGGCAAAAGATGCATGGTTACTCCTTGGACGCCGGGCACCTGGACAGATTGTGACCAGCGTAGGGAGCAGAAGTTTCGGCTACGTTTCCGAATCGTCTCAGTCGAGGGTCGGTTTCTCAGGAATTGACCTCAACTTAAGTTGAGGTCCTAGCATCAATCAGGTGTGTGCCTGCACGAGGCGCCCTCCCAAACACAGTTCCAGTCCCACGAAGGTGTATGAATGACCCACCCCAAGCCCCTGCCATCCGAACCAGTCGGCGAGCTTTTCAGGGCCGCGTTTCGCGCTCATCCGGCAGGAGTCTCGATTGTCACGGCAGCGGGACCGGAGGGAGCAGTGGGGCTGACGGCATCCTCAGTGGCATCCGTGGCAGTGGATCCACCAGCGCTGGCATTCTCTGTAACCGGCGGCCGCTCGGCTTCTCACGTCGCAGCCGCACAGACAATCGTGGTCCATCTGGTCGGCGCCGATCAGGTGGAGCTCGTCCGGACCTTTGCAGACCCAGCAGCCCCGCGCTTCACGGACGCCATGGACTGGGAGGTACTGCCCACGGGAGAGCCCCTGCTCAAGGAGGCCATTTGGGCATTGCGGTGCGAAATCATCCACCGCGCACCGATGGGCGGCTCGGTGCTGCTGGCCGCGAGGGTTTTGGACATCAGGTCCAACCCGTCAGCTTCAGCTCCGCTGGTTTACCACAACAGGGAGTTCCACACCCTGTTCCAGAGTGTGTCAGCGGTGGCTTAACTGCAGGTACTGGTCCATCAGGTCCACAAAGACCTGCCGGTTGGTTTCGAAGGCCACTTCGGCATAGTGAAGGATTTCCTGCTTCTCGGTGTCCGAGAAATCGGCCTCGTCCAGGTGACTGCGGTATGAGCCCTTGTACGGCTTAATTTTCCCAATGCTGTCAAAGGCGTAAAAGTTGAGCGCTTCGGGTTTGACGCCGTAGTGCCGCTGAACAAGAGCGGAAATGATCTGCCCACCCGAAAGATCACCCAGATAGCGGACGTAGTGGTGTGCCATAAGATACGTGGCCGAGCCCGGACCGAGTGCGCCGAGTTCGTCGGCGTACGTCTGGGCTCCGGACGTCACATGCAGTTGGCCAGCGCCGAGCTTCCGCTCCCATCCATCTCCGAAGTGCACCGCCAAGTCCTTTTGCAGAGCCGGGACCCGCATGAGCGCCGGGTCAGCGAAGGGTGCGAGACGAGGGTCCGGGTTGACATCCAACGCTGATTCCAAAGCCCTGTAGATGACGAAGTTCTGCAGCAACATGGCTGCTACCTGATTCGCCTCCAACCGGCCGGCCAGCAATTCAGTGACGAATTCAGCCTGCTCGGCATGCTCGTGCGCGGAGGCTGTATGGCTTTTGAGCTCCTCGGATAAGGCGGTCATAGTTGACTCCAGTCGTCACGCTAAACGGACCAAAAGGCTGTTTGATGACACTCTGTCACAGGACCCACAAGGGGTAAAGCTTATTCGCGCCAGTTCCGCGAGGGCACTTCGTCACCCTGTCTTGGTTGGTCCGGCTGTGGGTCTGAAGGGGTTCTCGCTTGGGGGCCGTGGGCCCCAGGATCAAGTGAATTTAGGTGAATTTGTGGGCTGGCCTAAGCGTATACTCGCCCTCGTAGCGCCTCGTCAGAGGCGTCGCTACCGCGGCGCGTTAAACTTCGCATCGACCAAATGTTTGGGGGAAGCATTGGCCACCGACTCAACATCGGCAACTGCCGATCAGAAACGCTCTGCACTCGCATATGCCGGCCGCAGCCGCATCGGTGGTCTTGCGCTCCTCGAGGAGCCCGACGAAGTGTGTGAACTGCGCGTGGAGTCGTGGTTCCCGAAGCCCGCCGACGTTGTGATCGACTTCTGCCTTCAGCGCCAGAACTTCATCGCGATCATGCCCGACCGAATGCAGGTCATTTGGTCGTCGACCGAGACGGGTGAGTTGGGCGGCACGTACCACTTCCGCTGGTGGCTGAAGGACGTGATTCCCGTCCAGTGGGTGGCGTTCATCGACTCGTACACACCAGGCCACGAATTCAGCGACCAGCAGGTTCGGGGCTTTTTCCGCTACTTCCACCACACCCATACAGCTGTGGACGACGGCACAGGGAGTCGCTACACCGACACTCTGCGGTTCGCCGGGCCGTTTGGCGCCCGTGTGGATCGTGCGGTGTTACTGGGGCAGATGCGGAGGACATTCCGTGCGCGGCACGAGCGAATGAACCGCATGCTTTCGGTACTGGCATAACCGTCCGGATCTGCGCGGTGTCCGCCCCGGCGGAGCCGCGGCGTCAAATCCCCGCTGCAACCCGTTCCACCGACACGCCCTCCTCACAACAGACGCCCCGGCTTAGTTGTTCCGCCCCCGCGCCGCCACCGTCCAATGCTCCACCACGTCCCCTCCGCGCACCACAGTAACTTCATCCACAAGGTTCATGGTGAGGCACACATGGTTGGGGATGACCTGGAGCCGCGTGCCCAAGGGCGGCAGTTCCGAAGAATCCGGCCACACAACCGTGGCGTGGTGCTCGGACAGTGCGGTCACCCTGGCTTCGGGGTATTCGGGAAGCCGCCCATATCCTGCGGCCCAGTCCGGGCGGTCACTGCCCAGGATCTTGCTGCCGGCATCCACCACAACGCGGCGCATGTTCCCGTCACGGGCTTCGTGCCTACTGACCACAGTGGCGGCAACGGTCAGTGCGACATCGTCCCAGTTGCAGCGGTCGAGTTCCAATTGCTGGGCGTCACCGAACACGTAAACTCCGGGGCGCAGTTCGGTTGCCGCGGTGTCACCAGAGATCAGGGCAGTAGGTGTGGATCCCCCGCTGATGGTCTTCACGTCAAAGCCGGCCTGCGTCAAAGCCTTGGCGGCCGTCCCCAACGATTCATTCTCGTTGCTCGCCGCCCCGACGGGCATGCCGGGCTTGTAGCTGTGCCCCGGAAAAGTAAAGACCCCTGCCACGTTCAGCCCGGCAGAAGCGGCGGCGCGCGCAACATCCACCACCTCGTCCGGCAGCACGCCGCTCCGGTGATGTCCGCTATCCACTTCGATCAGCACCTCAATGCTTCCGGCATCCGTACCCAGCTGGCGACCCATCGCCGTCGCACTTTCCGCTGAATCCACGCCGACCGCGAGACGGCACTGAGCCGCCAAGGCGCGAAGCCGTTCCGCGTGGGACGCTTCCACCCAGAGCGGGTAGGCGATGAAGATGTCCGTCACGCCGTCCGCAGCGAAGACCTCGGCCTCGCCGATCGTGGCCACAGTGATGCCAACGGCTCCCGCCGCGAACTGCTTACGCGCGATCTCCAGCGTTTTGTGCGTCTTCACGTGTGGACGAAGCCCCAGCCCGCGCCCGCGCATGCTCGACGCCATCCGTTCGATGTTCCGGTCCAGGACATCGACGTCGATCAGGACGGCAGGGGTGATGACTTCAGCGGGAATCACGTTCATTCCTCAAACACTAACGGCCGGGACGCTGACCCCCCGAAGCCAACCACCCTACGGCGCCGACTGCCTGACGCGCATTTCGAACGCCGCTTTCGGTTGCTGAACAGTGAGGGCGGCGTCCTTGCTTTCAATTCGCTGGATGAGGAGTTCGACGGCGCGCTCCGCAATTTCCGTCCGTCCCGGCGCCACAGTAGTCAACGACGGCGACGCGAACCGCGACTCATCAATGTCATCGAACCCCGCCACGGCTATCTCTTCTGGGACTTTCCGGCCGCGAACCAGCAGTTCGTGCAGTGCCCCCAGGGCGAGGACGTCGTTAAGCCCGAAAACGGCGTCGAATTCCACACCACTGTCCAGCAACCTCGCGATGGCGTCGGCACCGCCGTCGCGCCGCCATTCGCAGGGGACCACCAGGGCCGGGTCGTGCTCCACACCGGCGGCAGCGAGCGCAGCCCGGTACCCACGGAGGCGAAGGCCGTTGCTGCCGGTTTCGTCGCCGTCGTGCGCTCCCAGGACTGCTATACGACGGCGGCCACCCGCCAGCAAGTGCGTGGTAACCGCTGCGGCAGCTTCTTGGTTTTGGATGAGGACAATGTCCAGTCGCGGGTCCTGCACGAATTCGCCCAGGAGGACCAGCGGTTTCTTACCGGCAGCGGCGATGATCTCTTCGGCGTCGAGCGCTAGCGGGATGAACAAGAGACCGTCCGTGAGGCTGCGGAACTGGCCCTGAAGCGCAGCCTTTTCGTGCTCCGCCTCGTTGCCGGATTGCTCCACCAAAACGCGGTAACCACGGGCCCATGCCGCCTTCATGATGTCCGAGGCGAGCTCGGCGTAGTACGGGATGGAGAGGTCGGCGAGGACCAATCCGAGCATGCTTGTCTTACCGGATCGGAGGCTGCGGGCCGTCAGGTTGGTTTCGTAGCCGAGCTCGTCGATCGCATCAAGGACGCGCTGCTTGGTGGCGGGCCGGATGAACTCGTAGTTGTTGATGACGTTGGAGACCGTCTTCAGCGAGACTCCCGCCGCGCGTGCGACGTCGTTCATGGTGACGGCCATACGGGTGCTCCTTCTCTACGTTGGTATACATCGTTGCAGATAGGGGGCCTCATACAGTGTCCATCACCGCGGCGACTGCCTCGATTTCCACCAACTGGTGGTCATAGCCGAGGACTGTGACGCCCATGTGCATGTTCTCGATCGCCTTCTCTGCCTGTGCCTTGTAGTCACCGATTCCGGCCGTGGAGCCGTCCGCATTCAACGGGCAGGATCCCGCGAGGAAGATCAGCCGGGCCTCTGCCGGCGCTGTGGCGGCGTAGGCGTACTGGGCGACGGAACTGAGCTTATCGGAGCGAATCAGGCTTACTGCACTGGGCATGGACGTCCTTCTTTTTGTCGGTTGAGTACATCCCATCACGGGCCGCCGCCCTGTCATGTTGAATGGCATCGGCGTAGTGTCGGGAGTAGGAGATTTCGGGTTGCGGCTAATGGTCCGGAGTCGAATATCCGGGCTTTGCGCGAACACGAGCGCACTGCCGCCCAGCCGGAGATGCGTGGACTCCGGTGATGCTGGAATTGAGGCCGCATGGCCCAGAGTGACGCAGTGCCCACAGCCGAACAGCTGCAGGACCTGCTTTTGGAAAGCCCGGGGTTCACCGAATTTCTTCTTGGATTGGCAACCATTTCGGCGTCCCTTCTTGGGGGTGACTCGCCCATGTTGTGCGCCATCACGGTGGAGCGTGAGGGCGGCCCATCCACAGTTGCGAGCAGCAATGACGCTGCCCGACGCCTGGATGAAAAACAATACGAGTTCGACGACGGCCCTTGCCTTACGGCCCTCCGGCAGCAGCGCACGGTGTTGATTCCGGACCTTCAGACCGATGAGTCCTGGCAGCACTATGCAAGGGAAATCTCGGATGAGGGCATCCGTTCTGTGCTGGCAGTGCCGATCCCAACCGATGACGGGTCGAAGTGTGCGCTGAACTGCTACTCCACAGAGCTGGGAACGTTTGGGCCTGACACGGTTGCACGGGTTGAAAGCCATGCCGAATCATTGTCAAGGATTCTGCGGCTGGCCCTTCGCCTGCACGCCGAAGACCCCTATCCTGAACATCTCAGGTCCGCTTTCAAATCCCGCGCCATCGTGGATGCTGCAATCGCCCTGATCATGATGCAGAACCACTGCAACCGGGAGTCAGCGCTCCGGCTTATACAAGTGGCCTCACGCAACAGCAATAAACGGCTCCATGAAATAGCCGGAGACATCCTGGACCGTGCCGGCTACATGGATCAGGAGGGCCGGTAGATTTCATGAACCCTGAACCCTGGGATGTGCCGGGAAACCATGGAGAATTTGATCAACGTCTGCGGGCGTCTTGCAGATTCCAGGTGGGAAATATCAGCCTTGATAGATTGTGGACCTACTATTTCGGGATTGGAGGAAACGCCGACGAATTGGCTTTGGAGGCCTACCTTAACGAACTTCTGACCCTAACCCCCGGTCAGATGCAACTCGTAGACACTGCCTTGAAGGAGCTCAGCTCCAACGGTCGGACGGAACCGGCTGGGCAGTAGTAAGGAAACACGCATTGACTGAAACCCAGCCCTCGGAACAGATTCCCGTCCCGGCCCCTGACGAGGACCACGTAGATCTGACGGACTTTCTGGTGCACCTTCAGGAGCTACTCGTGGAGAATGCCGACATTCGGGAATTCCTCCAGGATCTTGTCGACATGACTGCCGGAAGACTCAGCCGGAATGGCAACACCATCGCTTGCGGCGTAACTGTTATTCGTCAGAAGAAGCCTGTAGCCGTGGCGGACAGCGATCCCCTGGCCCGCAGACTGGACGACATCCAGAACAGCTTTGGAGACGGCCCCTGCCTCACCGCCCTCCGCACACGCACCATCACGCACGTCCCGAATGTCCGTGAGGAAACCCGATGGGCGGACTATATGAAGGCCGCCGTCTGCACGGACGTAGGCTCAATTCTCGCCTTGCCGATGGAATTGAACAGCACCGCAGAAGCCGTGGTAAACCTTTACTCAACGCGTCCCCACGGCTTCTCCCAGGAGGACATCGCCGCTGCTGAGAGGATCACAGCAACGGGAGCGAAAGCGCTGTACTTAGCCCTGAAAATTGCCCAGCTGCGGGATGCCCGGGAGAACCTCGCAGCCGCCTTGGACTCACGCACGGCGATCGATACCGCCGTCGGAATCGTTATGGCACAGAACCGCTGCAGCCGCGATGCCGCATTTCAGATTCTGGTCAGCGCTTCCAGCCACCGCAACATCAAGCTTCGCACTGTAGCGGAGAACGTCATCAGCCATGTTGCGGGAGACCGGAATATCACCACCGCATTTGAGGAGTAGAAATTGGGCCACTCGGTTGGGGCATGAGGTTCCAAAAGCACTAGGCTGGAATTGCAACACGAAATCCAGCAATTCACAGAATTTACGTGTCGGCTTGCCGACATGAACGGCCGGGAGAAGACCATGACGAAGAAGCAACTTCCTCTGGATGAACTCTCCGGTGCCATCGGCAGGATACTGGGCCTTCTCCTCACCGAGGAAAAGGTGGATCACGCAGTTCAGAACCTTTCACAGGCCATCAAGGAATCCGTACCGGGGACTATTGGCGCAGGGGTTTCCATCCTCGATTCCCAAGCCCGCAGAACCAGCACAGGTTTCACGGACAGCATCGTGGAGCAAGCCGACCATCTGCAGTACGAACTCGGCCAAGGTCCTTGCCTCACTGCCTGGGCGTCTGAGGAGACGGTTCTTCTCGATGACGTCCGCACAGACCCCCGTTGGCCCGAATGGAGCGCCTCCGTCAGCACTTTGCCCATCAGGTCAGTCATCAGCGCCCCCCTCATGGCCAACGGACACAGCATCGGTGCCATCAAAATTTATGCTTCCGAACCTTCCGTGTTTGACGCCGCCGCTGTTTCGTTGATGGAGCTCTATGCTTCCCCCGCCGCTACGCTTCTAGCCCACATCCAGAGCACCGAGACACCCAAGCGCATCAGCGAGGGTCTCCAAGTGGCCTTGAACAGCCGCGACCTGGTCAATCGGGCTTGCGGAATCCTCATGGAACGCCACAAAACTACTCATGAACGGGCTCTCCAACAACTGATACTGCAGGCTCGTAACCAGAGCCAGAGCCTCCAGGAAGTCAGTGCGGAGCTCGTAGCCGGGATCCCGGCAGACCGGAACTAGGGCCGCAGGACTATGGGCTTCGATAACAACGAACCCGAGCAACGCCGCCGACTCCATGCGGCACTTTCAGGCGCGGGGATCACCACAGGCACTTTATGGCTGCAGTACTTCAGCATCGGCGGATCGGTGGGCGAGTACGAGGTTGAAGCTTACTTGCAGGGAATGCTCTCCCTCCCCGAGCTGGAACGCGACCTCCTAGCCATGGCTGCTAACGAACTGTCCAACAGCGGTCCCGGACCCCACGCGCCGTACTCCGATGAATTCCCCCTCGACGCTCCGCGGGAAACCGATTCCACGGAGGACGGCCCCGCTTCCTCGTAACTGTCACACCCCGCTCATTTTCCTGCAACGCGCCCGCAACAAACATGCGCAAAGCTGGGTCCCATAGACGACGCGCAGCCAGCTGAGGGGTGCAGACATGAGCATTGTAAACAGGGATCTTTTCCAGGCACTGAAGACACAGGCAAGCCTGGCGCAGGCGTTCGGCACTTTGCCCGGAAGCCAGGATGAACCACATGCGCTGAAGCCGGGCGAGTTCATCGAGGCGTGGCACAACGGCCGCCTTTATCATCGGGGCACCGTAGTGAAAACAGTGGCCGGCACCGACCTTTTTTGGCTCCAGGACGAAACCGGCAGCCGCCGCCTGCTGGACATGGAGTCAATGGAAATCGTGACTGGCGACGAGCCGGCCCCGGCACCTGCAACGCAGGCACCGGAGCCCACCCCGACGGCCACGGTCACGCCGATCTCGGCGTACCCCATCTTCCGCGACGGCTCACAGGCTATTGCCTAGGAGTTGAGGGCCAGCCGGATCATGCTCCAGCTCACGGCCGGAAGCTCGGCGGTGAGGCGGCCGCCGTCGAGCTTTACACTGACGTTTTCGGACGGCAGGACCGACGTCGAATCGTCAGCCGTCGCCTGCCAGTACGGGTCTTTATTCGTGTAGGTAACAGCCTCGATGACTTTGCTTGCGTTGAGACTTCCGACCGCGGCATCCAACATCAGCACCTCGGCGGCAGCGCGGTTCACAGCGAACACCACGGCCTCGTTGGCTTCGGCGTCATAGGTTGCCACGGCTGACAGCGACGTGAATCCGGACGTCTTTTCGCTGGAAAGCTGTGGGGATTCGACGGCGAGATTCAGTACCGTGCCCGAGGCGTGCTGCGAGGTGAGCGCGAACGGGTGGAAGGTGGTCTGCTTCCAGGCGCGGCCGCCTGGCTCAGTCATGATCGGCGCGATCACGTTGACCAACTGCGCGAGGCTCGCGGAGTGGACGCGGTCCGTGTTGCGCAGCAAGGTGATGAGGAGGTCGCCCACCACCACGGCGTCCGCCACCGTGTAGCGGTCCTCGAGCAGCACGGGGGCGACAGGCCAGTCGTCCCCGGTGGGGGCCTTGGACTCGTCGCGGGACATGTGCCAGACATTCCATTCATCGAAGGAAATGTTGACCTGCTTTGCGGATTTCGTTGCCGATTTCACGTGGTCGATGTGGGACACGAGGTCCTTGATGAAGGCTTCCATGCGGTGCCCGGCGGAGAGATGCTCCTGCAGGTCTCCGAAGTCCTCGAAGTACTGGTGCGCCGAGATCAGGTCCACCAGTTCATAGGTCTCGCTGAGGACCACACGCTCCCATTCACCAAACGTCGGCATGGTGGGTGCCGAGCTTCCGCAGGCAACCAGTTCAAGATCCGGGTTGACCATGCGCATTGCCCGCGCCGTTTCGGCGGCAACCCGCGCGTACTCGCCCGCCTTCTTATGGCCGATCTGCCAGAAGCCGTCCATTTCGTTTCCGAGGCACCACATTTTGATGTTATGGGGCTCGACGGCGCCATTCGCCTTGCGCTGTTCGGACAGGGCCGTTCCACCCTTGATGTTGGAATATTCCAGCAGATCCAAAGCTTCCTGGGTTCCTCGAGTGCCCAGGTTGACGGCCATCATGGGCTCGACGCCGGCCTTCTCGGACCACTTGGCGAACTCGTCCACGCCCACCAGGTTCGGGTCGCTGGAGTGCCAGGCGAGGTCGAGCCGTGTGGGGCGGTCTTCCTTGGGCCCAACTCCGTCTTCCCAGCGATAGCCCGAGACGAAGTTGCCGCCCGGATACCGGACCGTGGAGACACCCAGTTCCTTGGTGAGCTCCAGGACGTCGGTGCGGAACCCGTCCTCATCGGCTTTGGGGTGCTCGGGCTCGAAGATGCCCGTGTAGACGCAGCGGCCCAGGTGCTCCACGAAAGCGCCGAAAGTCTTCCTCCTGACGGGGCCGACCACGAACGCGGGGTCAAGGGTGATTTTGGCCGTGGGGTTCTCTTGATTTCCCAAAGGGTGAGTCCTTATCTGCTGGGTTGCTGCTTTGCCGTTTTCTACAACGTTATAGAAACTATGCTGACTGTGCCGAGGGGTGTGAGTCAAGGGTTTTCTTCACCCGGCTCTCCCAAGCCCGCTCTAGTTTGCCGGGCACACCGTTGTGCGGCGGGAGATTCACATGAGTGCGGGTCTGGGCGCCACGTAGGCTGAGTCCCATGTCATCCGGGAACGTTGCAGCCGCCTATTCCGCCCGCGCAGCCGAGTACACCTCGCTGTTCGGATCGATCAGCTGCACGCATCCGGCCGATCAGCAGCTGATTCTCGCGTGGGCACGGGGCCTTTCCGGCAAGGTCATCGACGCCGGCTGCGGACCCGGACACTGGACGGATTTCCTGCACTCCGCCGGAGTGTCCGTCGAGGGCGTGGACTTGGTCCAGACGTTCATCAAAACTGCCAGGCAGCATTACCCGGACGCTCAGTTCTCTGTCGGATCAATTGAAAGATTGCCGACGGCGGGTCGGTCACTAGCAGGGATCCTCGCCTGGTACTCGGTGATTCACACTCCCCCTGATGCCATCGAAGCGGTTCTGGACGAGTTCTCCCGGTGCATCAAGCCCGGCGGGAGCCTTCTGCTCGGTTTCTTCGAGGGCCCCGCCCTTGAGGCTTTCCCTCATGCGGTGACTCCGGCTTACTTCTGGCCTGTGGAGGAGATCTCGGCTCGGCTTCGGACGGCCGGATTCACAGTTGTCAGCACCCACTCCCGCGTCGACCCCGGAGCCCGCCCACATGCCGCCATCATTGCCCGGCGTGCGAAACTCTGACTTTCAGCACACCCACACTCACCCTTGTTTGCTGACCCCGCCGTTGTGCGGCGGGAGATTCGTACCGAAGCAGGATCCGTGGAGCGAGGGAAACAAAAAAACAGGCCGGAGACTCAACGTCTCCGGCCTGTCTTGGAGGGTGGGCCCTGTGGGGATCGAACCCACGACCCACGGATTAAAAGTCTGGTCTGGCAACAAATCGGGTTGGAACGGGTCAGCCGAAACCCTGGAATCTAGAGGTTTTTGGCCCCCCTAACGGCACCTCTCGGAACGGGTCAGCCCGAAGATAGGCCCTCAAATAGGCCCTCAAATCCCTTGTGCCGCCTCCCCGCGAAACCTTGCCTCGGCAAGTCTCTCCAGCTGGTCAAGTGATGGCCCACCAGGGGTGAATGCTGCCTCAGCAATCTCACGAGGACTCATTCTGTTCATTCGAGCCGTCGCCTCGGCAAGGACTCTGCCTGCGGCCGCGATATGGGGCTGAGCTTCGGGTGGTACCTGACGAGGCCCAGGGGAAGTCCGGGTGGGGTGGGTGATCATGCGAGCAGCCTAGTCCCTCGCTGTCAGTGCCAGCTCGTAAACTCTCCCAATGCTTACTAACCAGCAGAAGGCCATGCTCGACTTGGCCGGCGAACACTTCAAACATGCAGGCTCTCTCGACTCGGCGGCCATGGATCGCTTTGGCATGACCCCGACCAGGTACTGGCAAGAGGTCAATCGGCTCATCCAAACAGAAGCGGCTGTCGCGTACCGCCCCGCAACAGTAGCCCATCTCAAGACAAGGCGACGCTCTATGGTTCGGACGGCCAGCCGGCTGCTCCGTTAGCCTCGGCAAAGCTCAACTACCACCGTGAAGTCCTGACTCTCGGTCAATGCGCTCCAGCACCCTGTTCGCGTACTCCCGCAGGTGCACCCAAATGTCAGGCTCCCGGTCAGCCACCCGGTCCCGGATCTCCCTAATCAACGGCGTTGGCGTTTTGGGGTTTGATAACACCCGTCCAAGAATCTGCGCGTTGTCGAATGTGGCCGCCCAGGCCAGATGCTCCGACGTAACGTCCTGGCGGCCCAAGATGCCCAGCACCACCTCTAGGTGAGCATCGTGCGTCATCAGCCCCGCCACTACCTCTGGTCGAAGGTTGGCCCTCGAAAGAACGGCGACGGCTGCACGCCAATCGCCGGCTAGCGCGTCGGCCTCAAACTTTTCTGCGTCATACCCAGTCATGCAACCATCATGCTCCGCTTAGTAGGGCTCTATTACCGAAGCGCTAGCCATCGATCTATCGTCACGCTTTTGGGGCACGCCGTAGACTGAGCGCAAGCTTCATCACTCAACTAGGGGGACTTTCGTGTTTGGATCATTCCGTGCCCTTTTCCGCGCTCCAGACCGAAAGCACCGCAAGCCGGGCCTGGACCTGATCCGCGGAATTGCTGTAGGCATGGTTCTCCTTGGCCACGCATGGCCCGCAGCGTTCCCTAGCGCAGGGATCGTCGGAGTAGTCATATTCTTCACCCTCAGTGGCTACTTGATCACAGGGCTGCTACAGAAGGACCTCCGAACTCAGGGGCGCATCCGATACGGACGGTTCTATCTTCACCGAGCATTCCGGCTAATCCCGGCACTCATTGTTGTGCTTATAGCCTTCGCGATAGTGGAGAGTGTTTGGAACGTCCTGGGCTCGCGCGATGAGATATTGCGGACGGTTATTGTCGGCCTGACGTACACGATGAACCTCGGCTTCTTTGATCGTGGAAGCGAGGCGATGCGACACCTATGGACGCTCGCGACTGAGGAGCAGTTCTATATCGTATGGCCGGCGCTCTTGGCGTTTGCCTTCCGTAAGAATCGAGTTCGCACAATCCTCGTAGTCTCGCTTGTGGGGGTCTTAGCCCTGTGTGCCGCCACGATCTTCCTCACCGCTCCTGACGTTCACAAGGTTTACACGTTGCCGACGTCATGGGCGGCCGCGATGGTCATCGGATGCTGGGCCAAGATCGAAGAGCGTCGGATCATTGAATGGATGAGCCGTTGCCGTAGGGGCCTTGTCGGCGCGGTAGCACTAGCGGCGCTGCTGGTCCTTGGATTTATTCACGATGGCAAGGACATGCCTCTCACCTACCTCGTAATCGGCCCAGTTATAGCCATCGCGTCTGTTGGGCTGATCTTCGAGTACGCCAAATGGGATGAGCTGCCGAGCCGTCATCTGAAGCCGCTATTGGGCCTCGGTGTCGTATCGTATGCCGCGTATCTCTGGAACTACCTCATAGTGAACTGGATGGGTGGAGCCCGTCCCGACTTCGCGTTCGGTGCTGCATCTATCGTGCTAACGGTAGCGGCCGCAGTGGCGAGTTGGTACCTAGTCGAGCAGCCTGCGACAAACTTGCGAATTTGGCTTGAGAACCGAAATGCCTTCAAACGACCGGCCGGCGCCCACCGCTTGCAGCGGAAGGACCTTGAAGAAGCCCGAGAGTAGCTCTAACCATGGCAGCGGCGGGATACATCTAAACTGAATCGTCAGCGTAAATCTTTCGGGGGACATAATTTGAAGAGTCTGCGAGCCATTGACCGCACCGATGTCATCTTCTTCATGGTCAGCGTGGGTCTACTCATCCTTCTGGTCCCTGCTCTAGCTGCTATAGGGCCTGGCGCTCTCGTTCTGGCTTTGATCCTGTTGCCGATCGGGGCGTTGTTTGCGGCGAGGCGAGCGTTGAACGCACCCTACCTCTCGCCCACTTTCATTGTGGGTGCGTTCTTCACGTTCATTGGTGTTGGCGGCTATCTCCTGCGAGACCTTCTCGCCAGTGCTGGCTTCCGAGGTGCCGGGATATCGATCATGCTGTCTGAAGCAGAGAGCTTCAACACTCTCGTACTCATATCCTCAATGACAACGGTTGTCATCGCGGCGTCCTATGTGTGCATCAAGGGAGCTGCAAAACGTAACGATGAAATCCGGGAATTCCGGAAGTTCGAATGGGTCTCGAAAGACCCGTCAATTCTGATCGTTTTTGCCACCATCGTTCCCCTCCTTTTCATCGTTGTCACGGTTGGAGTCAATGACCTAATCGCTCGGTCCTACTACCTGCTCGGTGAGCGTGGAAGCTTCGCGGTAAGTCTCGGTGCCCCTATGGCGACCGCCGCCGTTGTGGTTGTCGGCTACGTATTCGGTGCCAGCCGCGGCACCAAGCGACTGCTGGCAATCGCACTCTTGGTGTCCTATGCGGTAGTGCTCCTATCCTTTGGGTCGCGGCGCTTCGCCTTGATCCCGATACTCTTCGCATTGGGTGTGTTCGTGGCAAGCAACACTAGGAAGACCCGCATTGGCCTGGTGATTGCTGCCGCTCTCACTGCTGCCTTGCTGCCGCTCCCGTTGGCGTTTCGCGGTGCACCCGGGCATGGGCTTCTCCCCTACCTGGAAATGTTTCGGACACTCTCACCCTTAGACGCCGACTGGCTGGGTGCCCTAAATAACGTTCTCGTGTCCTTCGCTATCATCGGGCGCACAGCGTTCGGGCTAATCGATATGAACATGACAGATATCTGGATCTCAGTGAACCCAATTGGCGGAGACTCCGCAGGCTGGTATGAGATCGCCCATAAGATGCGACTCAACGCTTACACACCAACCGCAGGGATTGGCGAGCTGGCGAATGTTGGCTGGATTCCTGTTACTGTCTTCGCGCTGGCCCTTGGGGCTGCGCTGGCGTGGGTCGAGCTGGCCGTGAGGCGCCAAGTTCAAAGCGGCGCCCAAGTGGTCGCTGCCATGCTCCTCGGCCTCACGGCACTCTTTGCCCTGCAAATGGTGCAGTACAACCTGCGTTCAGCCATACGCATGCTCGTCTATCTTGCCGCCTTGGAGCTGGCTAGAAGGTTCCTGCTGCTCATACATCGCAGCCTAAGCAAGAACAAGGAACGTCGGCGCTACATTGACCAGCGCGGTTCCACGCTCACCAAGTCAAGGGAGAGCGTGGAACTCGGTCGGTAGCATCTTGGGACTACTTGGCTACCCAGCCAGTATTGCCGGTGCCGGTCTCCTTGACGTAGGTGGCCGTGCCGACGCCGCCGTCGAGCCGCTTGTAGTCGGAGCCAACGCGAGCCGTCACGACACCTTCCGGTGATCCGGTTCCCATCCAGTTGGTGATGCTGCCTGATCCGGGGGTGCCGCCCACCCGGATAGGTGCGGCGATCTGGAACGGTGTCGTCACAGTGGGGGCAATCTGGCCGCCCCTCAGCAGGGTATCAACGGCGGTCTCATCAATGACGATGCCCAAGGTTCCGCCAATGATGTCATAGTCCCCGAGCGTGGTCCGCTGCGCGGCGCCGTCAACTTGGATTTGCGCCTGGCCAGCCCCATTCGGGCCGATCCGGACTCCGCCGCCGACAAAGCAATCACGGCCACCGCGAATCAGGACCCCTCGACTTCCGTTACCCCTCACGAGCCCGCCGACTACTGAGAGCCGGTACGTCGCGCCAGGGAAGCTGCTTGTTTCTGCAGTGATGCCATTGACGCTGTTGCCTATGGCTTCACATCCTTGCAGCACGGCATCAATAACCTGCGAGTTTGAGGCCGGAAAGGTATAGAAGCCGTGGCCAGTGTTGTTGTTAGCGCGGCAACCGATGTAGGACCATGAGCCACTGTTGAGAAGGAATCCGTTTTCAGTTGCGTTCGTGATCGTCATACCAATGACAGTGCCAGTGCAGGTACCGGTTGAGTTCGGCGGGTTCACTTTGAAGCCGGGGGCCTTATTTGTCGCCGTGCCCGCCGTGTCAATGGTGTCTCCCTGGAAAGTGAATTCGTTTCCGCCGATTACACCGAACCCCGCAAAGGGCAGTTTGTTCGATTGCTTCCCCTTGCGGCAGGCCCTGATGATTTTATTGCCACTGGTGCTGTTGCGCCTGGCATCCTCGCGGCCCATTTGCAGGTAAATTCCGAACCCGTCTACGTCCTGGATGGTGTTTCCATCAACACGGTTGTCGCACATACCAACGGTGGCGTTTGCTGTGCCGTAGAACAGCACTCCATATGCTGAGACGATGCGGCTAATGACAGTGCCAGATGTGGGGTTTGTGCCGTTCAGGTTCAGGTAGATGTACCCACCTGAGATGCCCCAAGTATTAGCAGCCGGGTTAGTAGGAGTGGTGATGTCTTCGGTCATCTCCGTACCATTCCAGAGGATGACGCGCGTGCTGCCATCCGTCCGGTCTGTTGCCCGATAGACGTTGCCGCTCTGGAGGGCCCACCCCGTCATGGTTAGATCAGGCAACGCCGTGAGGTTCTTGATGGTGCAGTCTTGCACCGTGCAGTTGCTGGAGTCGTAGAACAGGATGCCGTCGGGGGCGCCGCCTGCCATGTCCACCGTGACGTCATCGACTGTTATGTCAAGGTTGCTCGAAGCGCCCGCAGCGACAAGGATCGCGGATGCGTTCTGTCGCGCAAGCGAGTTTGTGAACTTGCCGCCGCGAATAAGGGCGCCGTTCGCCTGTCCGTGCACAAGGTACAGCCCAGCTTGGTAGGCACCGCTGTAATTGCAGTCAATGGACCGGAACCCCTTTGCTTGAACAACGACACAAGACCTGTCCGCCGTGGTGTCAGATGACGAAACGAAGGCAGCCCGTGAGACGTTCAGGCGCAGAAGCTCGATGTCGTCAGCACTGATGAGGAGCGCCCGGTGAGGCCCGGCCAAGAGAGTCCCGTTCTGAAATCGGACCGGCTTTCCAATGGTGACAGTGGAGGCAATTACATACGCAAGTCCACCCAGATCAATCGTCCCACCTGGGCTGGTCGCTGCGATTGTCGCTGCGAGCGCGCCGGCATCGTCCGTAACACCGTCTGCCGTCGCGCCGTACGAAAGTGGGGAGCTTGCAAGCTTGCGACCGAAAGTGGCGCTCAGCTCCGTTTCTGATAAGCGGGAAGGGAGTGCCTTATCCGGCACGCGGTGAAAGTCCAGAATTCCCATGGGTCTACTCCTCGGTGACTGTGATTGCGGGGCGGGTGGTAATGTCGCCGGCCTCGTTACGGGTGACCATGGGCTGGGTGAATTTCAGTACTGGGATTCCCGTTTTTGTGATGATGTAGGAATTCACTGCGCCTGGCCATGACACCGAGGCCGTGCCTGAGTAAACACCGGTGGAGCCGTCAGGCCAGACGACGTTGGCTGAGGTTGGGGCTCCGTCGCCGTTCACGACAACGGAGCCGCTGAAGAGTGCTTCCGGCGAGCGCGCGAGCTGCATGAGCGCGGCTTCCAAGTCCTCTTCCAAGTCATTCAGCCGGGCCGCGTTCAGCGGGGTGTTTCCGATGATGCCGTTGGCCCAGGTCCTGCGTGCCATCAAATATCTCCTCCGAGAGCGCGGACAGCCGCGGTGAGCTTGTCGATCTGTTTTTGTTGTTCCTGGACGACGGGCAGGAGTGCCACGCCCAGCAGGTCGTACCGGACGCCGTCCACTTGCCCGTCGTAGCGGGTGACGATCTCGGGCAGGAATTCCTCGACTTCTTCAGCAATGAGGCCGAATTCGCCCTTTGCGCCGAGGAATTGCTGTTCGGGACCTATGAGCCTGTTGCCGTCCGCGTCCTGGGGGAAGCGGTAGGTTGCCTTCCGGTCGTACCTGACCGGACGCAGCTGGAGGACGTTGAGTGGGTCCACGTCGGCGTTGATGACGTTTTCCTTGTACTTGATGGAGGAGACGTTCCTACCGAAGTGGTATCCGCCGTCGTTGCCCACCCAGAGGGCGTAGAAGGTGCCACCAGCTACGTTGTTTGTCCACCCGTACTGCGAGCCGTCGGCTTGGGCCGCGTGCGTGGCCTCCGTGGCATTTGTTGCGTTGGTGGCCGTGGCCGCGTTCGTAGCGTTCACTGCGTTGGTTGCATTGGCTACGGCCGAGGTGATGTCCGCCCCAGCATGGGTGTGGCCTGACGGCGGGAAGGTCGCCGGCTTCCCAGATACGGCATCCCAGGTGGTGACCTGGTTACCGAGGCGCACCCATGTGGAGCCAACCAGCACTTCCACGCCGTACTCACCCGGTGCGGTCTCCAGCAGCTCACCGAAGCGCGTTACAGGCGCAGCACCGGCGTCATCGAACACCGTGAAGGTTCCTGTCTCCGGATCAACCTGCACGCCTACTGTTTCGTCAGTGCGCCGGAACTGCATGAAGCCGTTGACCAGCACTCCACCAGCTGCAGCGTTGATGCCGGCTGTTGCAAGAATGTTCGCCGCACTGAATTGCTGGATGCGCTGCTCCAGCTCCCGGATCCGGCGGTTGATTGCATCCTCACCCGGGAACTGAGATCCCGGGAGTCCTGGCTGAGCCATTTAGTCGATCCCCCTCACGGCAGTGACATCAATCAGCGGAGTGATCGTCTCGTCAGTCAGCTCCCAGCCGACACAGCGAGCCGTCCCGACCAGCCGGTCAGGGAACTCCGGGGCCTCGATGTCGAACCCCACATCATCGCCAATGAACCAATCCAGTCCCAGCTTCGGGGCTTCGCTCCGGTTGGCTGTCAGCGTCATGGCCAAGGAACCGTCTTTCATCGCTGCGAGCGCCCGTTGAGCATGTTGCGTCAGTGTGGAGATGTCTTTGATGTCGCTCTCCGGGGTCCACCTGAATTCAAAGCGTGGCCGGAGGTCTGTGGTGACCTTTTGGTGTGGTGACTGCGGGCGGGCACCTTCCGTGCCTGTGGATACGGCCATGACGTCGTTGGCGCCCTCGTCGGCTCCGAAGCCTTCCACCAGCTCGGCTTCGGTGACGGAGCCGGGAAGGTAGAACTGTGCAGCCGGGCCGAGGCCGGCCGGCGGTGTTCGACCGATCCGGTCACCGACGTAAAGGACCAGTCCGAGTTTCTGTTCGTCCACCCATTCCCAGCCGACAGTCCATTCAGAGCCGCCGATGAGTCCGGAGAAGTCAGTCAGGGCTGAGTACAGCGTTTTGTCGGCCGCGTCCTTCCAGGTGTTCTTGTCGCGCAGCACGCCGTTGCCTCCCACGATCTGCACGCGCAGCGGCAGGCCACGCTTCGTGGTTGTGGTCTTGGCGTACTTCTCAGCCATGGTCTTGACGATGATGTTCTGTGCCGTGGCCGTGAACGCCTCGTCCTCGACGTAGACCCGATCGAAGTAGCCCTCAGCTGTCACCAGACTGAGGTCCACCCCGTTGCCGACCTTCCGCGTCCGACGAATAATCAAGCCGCCCCAGAGCGGAAGGCCGCGTGGCTCGTTCTCCTCCGGTTCAGACAGGGCCACCAAGAACACGGCACCCTTGCGGGTAGCCTGCCGCCAGTTTTCAGGGGCCCCATCTATCGGCAGGTTCGCCGTCTGAGACTCGTACCGCATCAGCGTCTGCTTGAGAGCGCCGCCCACGGTCAGCGTTGGGAGGTCCGCAATGATCGTGCCGTCATTCGCGTTCACGGCAACCCAAGAAATGGCCAAGTGAGGACCCCCCTACGTTTGGAAGCTACGCTTCGTGCTTGCCCTGGTTCGAACCGATCGGTGTTGCTGCCTGAATTGCAGGCGCAACTCCCGTCGGCTTCCACAGGAGCTTGTAGCTGTTCCCCGCAGTAACGAAGATGACGAGGAGGGCGACGATCAGGCCCGCGGTGTTGAATATCCCGCTGAGGTAGGCCGTGACAGCCGCCACCACCACGTAGAAAAGGAAAGCCACGATGGACTGCTTGCGTGGCGACCAACGGGATTGCTGAATGACGGCAATCACCAGGGGGCTGAAGAAGCCCACGGCGAGAAGCCAGAGAGCGACAGGGCCGAGGGCGGCGAGCGCTGCCAGTGTTTGGGGGTCGAGCGATTCCATATGTTTAGTCCTTGCTGGTCTTGGGGATGATTTCGAATGAGGGCAGCTCAAATTCAGGCATGTTGGCCTTGATGTCAGCTGCTATGCGGTCGTAGTCGATGACTACGGGGACGCCCTGGCTGAGCTGCGCCACGAGCTGCTGAAGCAGCGAGTTCTGAGCCCTGAGGAGCGAATGCTGGGCAGCCAACGAAGCGTTGGCCTGGGCAATGCCCTGAGCGTTGTAGGCCAGCTGCTGATAGGCCGACGTTTGGTACTCACCCCAGTCGATCTGCGGGTTCCAGAGAGCATCAACCGGAGCCTGCTTGATCTGGAACTGGAGAGAATTGCCGCCGTCCATTGACGGGCCGCCGACCAGGATCGCATCAACAGGGAAATCCTGCTTCTGCTGGTTGTTCATCTTCTGGGATGGTCGATCATCAGTCATCGTGCTTCTCCTTACGGGAGGGTGAGGCCAAGGTTGAGGAGGAACTGCTCATCGAGCGTGTACGTCGGTGCGGTGACGATCTCGCCCTGAAGCACCAAGCCGGATCGGGGACGCAGGTATCCGAGGAGGCCCTTTTTGGGGAGCCACTGATCTAGCACTGGTCCGGACGACTGGCCGGGGAACGGGTTGTCCCACCGGCCTTCGGAACTGTTCTGGGAGGCGCACCGGAGGTACTCGTAGCCGACGTCCTCAATAACCTGAGCTACGTGCGTTTTCGGGTAGTACCAAAACGAGTCGCCCCACACAGCGGTGTCTCCCGCCTTGCCCGGCTGGGACGCCGGAATACGCTCGTAAGCTGCCTCGATGGCTGCCGTCTGGGGATAGTCCCGGTACATGGTGCCCGCGTAACCGGCCCAGACGCCCGAGCCGCCTGTGGTGTTGATGACAGGCAGGCCAAAGAACCTGGCGAAGTGCGCATGCAGGTCCCAGCATTGGGCACCATAGGCGCCGTCCGCGTCGATGTAGCCGCCCAACACTGAGGTAAGCCAAAACTGGAACCGCGAAAGCTCGAATGCCATAACGCCTCCTAGGTGGTTGGTGGAGCTGGCGAAGCCTCCGGGGTAGCAGTAGCTGCACAGGTGTATGTCGTGGAACCTGGAGGATCAGGCGTGCAGGTCAGGGTCTGCCCGCTCTTGGGATCGACGATGACGATCGACGAAGGCGGATCTCCCTTGTCACCTTTCTCGCCCTTCTGACCGGTGTCCCCGGCAGGGCCCCGGCAGGCGTCGGACGCGCAGAACTGCTGGACGGCAGCAAGTATCGCTTCGGGGGTGGGAGGTGGGCCGGTTGCGCCGTCAGCGCCTCGGCATACTCCGGTGGAGCACACTTCCGTGACTGCCGCGAGCACCATCTCCGGGGACGGAGGCAGCGGCTGGGCATCGGCGCCATCTGCCCCATCCTTGCCGTCCGTCCCGTCAATGGCGTCTTTGCCAGCTGGCCCTGTGCAACGGCCGTCCGAGCAGAAACGCGCGAATGCGGCCGCGACGTCGTCAGGTGTTGGCGGCTGACCGTCCTGGCCTTTGCAGTTACCTCCCGCGCAATACTCGCGGAATGCGTTGACCAGATCAGGCTGGGATGGCCCGCCAACCACTGCGGGAGCTGTAGGAACCACATTCGGCTCTTGGGCAGCCTCCGCCCATTTCTCGCACAGGTCCCGGTCGTAGATCTCCC
The DNA here is from genome assembly GCF_048595705.1 of Paenarthrobacter sp. TA1.8. NCBI lineage: Bacteria > Bacillati > Actinomycetota > Actinomycetes > Micrococcales > Micrococcaceae > Paenarthrobacter > Paenarthrobacter sp. TA1.8. The sequence continues at coordinate 225,948 of NZ_CP184287.1, read as the reverse complement.
GATCGCCTGATCCGCAGAGTGCCTGGCCAGCTTCCTTGGCTATCGCCTTCTTTTCGTCCTGCTGCTGGGTTGCGAAGGCGGCGTTTTCCGAGGCGAGGCGTGCGTTGTTGCTGCCTAGGACTATCGCTATGGTGGTGACCGCCGCCAACAACAGGACAGTGAACGCGAGGCCAAGCTTCCAGCGCTTATCGGACTTCCTGGACTTGGACGAGAGTTCCGCAGCCGCGAGCAGCTTGGGGTCATTCAGTGTCGTCATGGTCGTCCTCCACTGGCCAGTCGTTCGGGTCAGGTTGGATGTCGTTCACGAGGAGCTGTTCCCGCCACTTGCCGGCGGAAGCCTTGACCCGCGAGGTGTACCGCTTGTCCTTGCGACGCTGCTTCTCGAAGTCAGAAGCCATCTGGACCTTGTCCTCCTTCAGTGTCAGGTTCTCGGCCTCCAGAGAAGCGACCCGTTCTTTCAGGAGTTCCTCCACGGCCACCTCCCTTCGCAGACGTTTCTTGTCCGCGCGGTCGATGAGCTTCCAAGCCCCTCCGCCGGCAGCCGTGAAGACCGCCAGAATTGCTGTGATAAGCGCTGTCGGCTCCACACGTCAGCCCCTCCTGCCCGGCATCAGCCGTTCCATCCGATGCCATCCAGCGGCCACAGCATCTTGCCGACGTCCTGTGAGGGCACCGGCACGAAGAAGCTGACGCGGATTTGCCCGGCTGTGGTCACCCACATGGTGCAGACGTAGCCACCAGGGGCAACTTGGAAAATGGGCGCCCTCGTTGCGGGGCGGAACCCCGCTGGTACAGTGCCGATGATGTACTCGGTGTTCGCATTGAACGTGATAGGTACGTTGTTGGCGATCGCGCCCTGCCCCGATATGCGCCGTCCGTTGCGGGTCACGGCTGCGTCGGCAAGGGTCTGGTCGTAGTAGGTGCCGGCGTTTCGGTACACCGGAGGGCTTCCGGCAGCGAACGTGATCGGCGCGGGGGTCTCGTCCTGCCACCCCGTCGCGTCACGGACATCGAGCGGCCGTCCCGGGAGATCCATGCGCCGTACAACCAGGCCGTCATACGCGGATAGCTCGCCGCGCTCCGTCAGACCCGAAACCGGCTGGATGCCTCCAGCCGAAACGAACACCGCCGGGTTGCGAACCACGGTCGGAGATCCCGCCCCGACTTGGGGAACGCTGATCGTTCCCACCAGGAAGCTTCGATCCGGAAGATCCGGCGCCTCCGGAGTCGCTGACGGCGTGCCGGCCAAATACAGCACCGGAGCGTTCAAGCCACCGGACCCATCGCCCGAAGAAGAATCGTTCACCTGAATGTAAACGATGTCTTTCCGCGGCAGAGTGGCATTCGCAGCCACCAGAGCGCCGGACGCGTTTGCATCCGTAGCCCATCGGTACGACCCCTGAGCCGTGGTGGCTTTCGGTGAGATCGCAATCGCGCAAGGTTGCAGGGTCCACGTGGTGGAGGTTGCCGTCAGGACATTGCCGGTCCCTGGACGAAAGCCAGAGCGGGCAGCCAACGGCAAACCAGAGCCGCCGCCGTACATGACAGCGTTCGCCTGACGCTCGTTCGACGCCGAGTAGGCCGGAAGGTCGGTGCCCTCCGCCGCGTCCATAGGCTGGCAAGTAATAGTCATCTCAGCTCCAAGCCGGTTTCGTGAGTATGGTCAGTTGCGCGGTAGCCGAGTAATTGGCCGCGCTGAATGCAATGTCGTTATCCCCTGGATCCAGAGAGAACCAGCCGCGGGAAGTGATGTACCCCTGCCTTGCCGACTGGCCTTGCGCGAGAACCTCGCGTCGGTCCATGTCCACGGTCACGAACTCGCCCGAAGCGAGCGCCAGCGCCGAAGCGAACGTGAGTGCTCGTTTCTTGCCCACGTGGGTTACTGTCCAGCCGCCGGCGGGGATTGGCCCGTCGATGCGCAGCCAGACCGGGGCTTGAGTGTTGCCCGGGTTGTGGATTCGAACTCGGCCGGTGTTGGAAACGCCTGTGTAGACCAGGGGGTAGGTGGCAGGGTATTTCCGGCCACCACGAGCGAAGGGCAGCAACGTGGACTCGGACAGGAGATCCCCGAACTTTCGGGGGTCCTTACCGAAGACCTGAATGCTAAACGAGGCGGCGAATCCGTCTTTGAGGGTGTCCGTTAGGATCTCGTCCTGACGCTGCACCTGCATGTGGCGTACCCTGCCCGACTCAGATACCAGCAGAGTGAACGGCTCAACGCTCACGGCCGCGTTGAGCCTATCGAGTGCGAAGGAGAGGGCCTCAGGCGACCGGGCGCGGATCTTGCCCTCCATGGGCAGCACCTTGCCCGTCAGGAAGCCCTCAGTTGTTGTTGTCCCGTTGCCGCGGGCGCGTTGGTTGAACTGAGCAGTGGAACCCGGAGAGCCCAGCCAGCCGGGGTTCTTCTCCACCGCCCATATCGTGCCATCTTCGTCTACCCAGTTCATGAGCAGGTCACCCAAAGCTATGGGTGACCTGCCCTGAAGTTCCGGGAGCGTTGTTCCCGGGAACAGCAACCTGGACGGGTAGGTGATCGGGGATGGGTAAGGCATGTCAGGCCCCTCCTATGGTGCTAGTGCGCCGAGGCGCCTAACGACGGCAGCCGACGTCCCGTTAGGGTCAGTGACTTCGTTGATCGTGATGTGGTTGGTCTGGCCCCCGACGGAAGCTGCCCCTGTACCGAAAGCGGCGCTGCCTCCACCCACGCCAGTGACGTCTGGGATAGTGACCAGCCGCTTTGCAGCCTCGGCCACCGACTTCACCTTGTCCAAGATGCCCAGCCGGGCACCCTCACCAACCTGCTGGCCAACCTCAAACCGGAACCGCCGCGACGGAGACTTGATGCCAAGGAAGCCCTTGACGCCATCGAGCATCGCCCCGCCAACGTCCTTGATCGCGCTCACGGCGTTGTCGATCATTCCCTTGGCGCCGTTGATGAGGCCTTGGACGATGTTCCTGCCGACGTCGAGCAACCACGTGCTCGCGCCGGAGAGTGCACCCATGATCTTGCCGGGCAAATCGTTGAAGAACCCAAGGAATCCGGAGATGAACCCGGAGACGCCGCTGGTGATGTTCCGCCACGTGTCGGCGAAGAACGAACCGATGTTGCCCAGGACCGACCCGACGACGTTGCCGACGATACTCAGTCCCGCCTGGATGACAGAACCGACGATCTGGATAGCTCCGCGGACAACCGCGACGATGGTGTTCCAAATACCGCCGAAGATATTCTGGATCCCGGACCAGACCTGCGACCAGTTCCCGGAGATAATCCCGGTGACCACCTGGATGATTCCCTGCACGATCTGCATCGCCGCTTTGATCACGTCAGCAATCACGCCGAAGACCGTCACCACAACAGGCATCAGAGCTTGAATCACCGGAATCAGGAGATCCATGATCTGCGTTATCAGCGGAGCAATCGCCGCGATGACCATGCTGAAGATACTGATCAGCGGAGGCATGATCGAAGTGACCAGGTTGATGATGATCGGCGCGAGCTGAGACACCAGCGTGGTGATCAGCGGGAGCACCGCACCGAGAACCATGCTGATAACCGGAGACAGCATGGTGAACGCGTCACCCAGCATCGAAATCAGGCTGACGATGCTGGGCATGATCGCGATGAACACGCCGCTGAGAACCCCGATCAGCGTCTGAATCAGCGGCTGAACCGTTGTCAGCGCCGAACCCAACACCCCGGCGAGCGCCATGCCCAGCTGCCCTATTGCTGCGGCTAGAACCGGAAGGACCGGTTGCAGAGCTTGGAACAGCAGCCCGATTGGTGAGAAGGACTGGAACAGCCCCAGCACCGTCGGTGCGAGCGCCTTGAAGGCGTCGAACACCGGTTTGAGCGCGTTGGCGAGCTGCTCCATGAAGCCGGGGAAGCCGGATGACGTTACATCGCCGTTTGCGGCTTTCCATGCAGCGCCGAAGGCCCGGAAGCCTCCGCCCACCTCGTTGGCTGCGTCCCGAATGCTGAACAGGAATCCGACGAAGCCTGAATCTTCCTCGACGTTGAACGCTTCACGCAGGTTCGTGGTGAAGTCGCCGTTCGCGAAGACATCGATCAGGCCAGAAGCTGCCTTACCGGTCCACTCAAAAGCCTTGCCGAGTCCGCCGGAGACGAGGTTGATGGCCCCGGTGATGCCGGGCTTCATCTTGTCCAGGGCACCCATCAGGCCCGAGTTGATCGTGGCCTGAAGGTTGCCGATGGCACCCTCAAACGTCTTGGTGGACTTTGCAGCCTCCACGGCCACCGGATCGTTGCCGAGCTTCATCAGCGCGGCGTTGAACTCTTCGGAAGTGATTTCACCTGCAGCCATCGCGTCGCGGAAGTTGCCGGTGTAAGCGCCAGCCTCCTCGAGCGAGCGCATCAGCGGACCAGCTGCACCAGGGATGGCGTCAGCCATCTGGTTCCAGTTCTCCGTCGTGAGCTTGCCCGCGCCGGCGGTCTGGGTCATGACCATGGCCACTGACTTGAAGGTGTCAGCGTTACCGCCGGCAACGGCGTTGAGGTTACCCGCGGCCTTTGTCAGGCCGGTGTAGTCGCTGACGCCGTTGGATGCCAGCTGCGCGATGGTGTTCTGGATCGTCGGCAGGTCAAAGACCGTCTGATCCGCATAGTCCTTCGCTGCCTTCGACGCTGCGTCAATGGCTGAGGTATCCAGCCCCGCGAAGTCCATCGTGGCTTTGAACTTGTCCGTAGCGTCACTGGCCCGGGCCGCCTCGGCAACAAAGCCACCAAAGACGCCTGCACTGGCCAGTGCGATGGCGGGACCAACGAGGGCTTTGAAGCCCTTACCGAATCGCCCGCCAGAATCCTGGCCAGCTTTGTCGGCGGCTTCCTTGGCTTTGTTGCCCTCTTCGTCCACGGCGCTCTTGGCCGCTCCGGAGAGCTTTGACTTGATGCTCTGCCAGCCCCGGCCGAAGCGTCCAGCGGCCTGCTCGCCGGAAGATCCGGCAGCGTCCATGGCTTCTGCCAGTTTCGTCTGGGACTGGCGCAGCTGGTCCGATGCAGCGATGGTTTTGCCGCTGGCCTCGGACAGCTTCCGCTTGGCCGTTGCCAGACGCTCTTCTGCGGCGATAACGCGGGCGCTACCTTGCTCGCCCCTGGCCCGGGCCTCGTTGAGCGCTGCTTCAGCTATGCGGACCTTGCCTGTGGCGTCCTGCTCTTGGAGACGGGCCGCGGAAAGAGCTTTGGCCCCGGATGCGATCTGCGCGTTGAGCTTCTTGACCAGCGCTTGGCCGGGGTCACCGGCGCCAGCGCTGAACGCGGAGCTGAACGTTTTGCCGCCCTCGCGTCCAGCGCCAGCAACCTCTGAGTTGACTGAAGACCGGAACCCCCGAAAGGTGGGGAAGATTGCTACCTGACCGGACCCGACTTCAGACACCAGAGGCCCCCTTATTTAGTTCTGATTTGCCCGAAGGCGCTGTACTGCCTCAGTTGCGCCTCAGCTCGGGCGCGTTCCTCGGGGGTGACTTCTTCAACTGGCGCCTCGGTGGGCCATGGCCAGTCGGGCACGAACGGCGGAGTGTCCTTGTCCCGGTTTGCGTTGAACTCCCGAGTGAATGAGGCCGTGGCCATCATTTCCCCGCGGGTCATCGGGAAGGACCAGCCGGCGAGCGCAGCGAACAGGCGAGAGCCCATGTCCAGGGCTATCTGTTCGGCAAGCTCCACTGCCTCCCAGACGGGCAAGCCCTCGCCAATGTCATCAACGGAGGTGCCTAGCTTTCGGAAGTCGTAGGCGATTGCTCCTCGGTGCTCTCCGAGGAGTCCGACGAGCCACCGGATTTTCCCATGCTCACCTGGAACCGCTTCGAAAGGGCCTCGCTGTATTCCGTGAGGATCTCGCCGGCCTCGGGAGCGTCGAGTTCATCCAAGGCTTTGTTGTCGGCTTCGCTGAAGATCTCCGACATGAAGAACTCGAACTCTTCGTACTGGGTCTTCTGCTCACCGCCCATGAGCTTGCGGATGGTTCCAAACTTGACCGAGAGCGGCAGGGAGAGTTCGCCGTTTTCGGTTTGGCATTTGAGGGTGTTTTCAACGACGAGGAACTTGGGCTTGGGTGCTGCTACCTGCTTGGTCATTGCTGCTCCTAATGGGTGCGATGGGTTGATGGGTTAAAAGCTGTGGTCCCGCGCTCACCCATCGAGAGCGCGGGACCACAGGTCTAAGGAGCCCTGAGGGCTAGGGGGTGACGGGCAACGGGATCAGCCATTCGCCCAAGTGCTGGTTCTCCAGCTCCGGTGCGCGGGAGATCGAGAAGGTCACTTCGTAGCCGAGTACCTTGCCGCGCTCGGACTTGTCTTCCTTGACCGACTTCACACCGACATTCGCAGCCACGCGCCGGCGGATCACGCCGTTCTTGAAGATCTCCTCCGTGAAGGCCACGTACCTGGTGGACGTGCCGCCGCCGTCGATGGTCATGTAGCCATTGGCGTCCGCGGTCTTACCGCGGATGATCTGACGCACCGTCTCATCGGTCTGGGCGAACTTGACCTTCAGTTCCACGTTCGCGAGGCCGGAAGGGATGGAGTATCCCTCCTGCCAGAAAGTGATCGCGTCGCCGTCAGCCTCCATGGTCCATTCAAAGCCGCCGTCCTCCGTGAGGAGACCGGGGATCTTGAAATCGACCGGAAGTTCGTAATCGAGGGCCTTGCCGGCCACAGGGGTGGGGACATCTGTCCCGAAAGGTGCGAAGCCGATGTGACCGGTTACCGGTACACCAACAGCTTCGACGTCGTTGCCGAGTTCATCAGCAGCCATTATTTGCCTCCAAATAGAAAAACCATCCACAGGCGTGAATGGCTGGTTGATTGGTTTGGGTAGTGCTTAGGGGAATGCCTTGCCGGCTACTGACAGTTCGGCCGTCATGTAACGCCGGGGGCAGCCGGTTTCGTCCGGGACCTTATACGGGCCGTTGAAGCCAAGCACAGCAGCAACGGGGTTACCCGGCTCTACGCGAGCGCAGCCCTTGACTATCGCCTTGACGAGCAAGGCAAGGTTGGTGGCCGTCTCACCCTCGGTCGGGTCTTCATCAGTCAGGACGGTAACCCCCACAGTCGGTTCCGCCGTGATGATCGAGGCGTCAGGGCCGCCGTCGTCGCGGACTATCACCGACTTAGGCCGGGCCGGATTGGGAAATTCGTTGCTCACGAACACATCAGAAGCGAGCGGAGATCCGATGGCCTCCAGCTCACGCCTGATGAAGCCCGTGAGGAATTCCTCAAGGTCAGAGTGAATGACGCGGCTACCCACTCTTCTTCACCTGGTTCAAAGCCCGGGCAAGGTTGCCGGTCTTGGACTCGACCAGCAACGCAATAGGGCTGTCCGCGATTACGAGCGCCGCGTTACGGCGGCCGCGGCGAACAACTTCCACGCGGATGCTGTTCGCGTACGCGTTGCTGTCCCTCGGCGCGGAAGCACGGGCCGCAGCGGCAACCCTATTGGCCTTTTCCACACACAAGCCGGTTACTTCCGGCGAGCGCCCGAGCCGTTCAAAGAATGAGTCATTGAAGTCCACGCCAGCCATCAGCCCACCACCTTCGTCACCCGAAATTCGACGCCCGGGTTCCAGCCAGTGAGCGCGTTGCGCCAGTCTGCAACTTCGCCCTCAACCTGCCAGAGTCCAGAGCGTGCCCTGATTCGGTCCTGAGGCAACACATCGACGCCAGGAGCGCCATAGAGGCTCATGGACGTGGTCACTGTATTCCGGTTCTCGGTCTGCGTCTCAACGCTGCTGGACGGGGCAATAGCGCAACCCTCGATGTCGAGCTTGTCCGGGTCCGTCCAGTCCCTTTTGGTGGCTTCTCCCGAGTACTTGTCATTCACGAGCGGGGCCCGTTCCCGAACCACGGTTTCGCCGTTCACCAGCGGAAACATCAGCACCCCCCTTCCGGCCATACGAACAGGCCCTCATAGCGGCCTGAGGGTGGCGAGTGGAAAACCGGAAGGGCTGCGCTGCGCCCTTCGAATACCTCCACCATCCAGCCGTGGATCTCGGTCGGATTGGTGCTGCCAGCCAGCAGTGTGGCTGACCGCGACATTGGCCCAACACCTTCTGAGAAGGACTTAGCGCCCCGTATAGGCGGAACGTCCACCGCACTGAGAACCATCTGCACCACGACGTCAGAGACGTCATCAGCAGTCAGGTAATCGTCAGGGTTGAGAATGCGTTGATCGACGTCAGGCCAACGACGTCGGATGGCGCGAGAAGCCTTGCCGAGGTAGTACTCGGCCCTGGGCTTCTCCACGGAGTTGAGTGGACGCCATGCCTGCTCGATCGTTGGAATTGTTGCCAGATCAGTAGCCATGGCGTCCACCTCCTCTTACTTCGCCGGGGTTGTCTTGGCCGCTGTAACCTTCGCCGCCTCGGCCGCCGCCTTAGCGTCAGCTGCTTCCTTGGCATCAGCAGCTGCTTTGGCGTCAGCTGCTGCCTTCGCGTCCGCAGCGGCTTTTTCGGCAACCTCTGCCGCGCTCGGAGCATCCTTCTCGAACCGCACCAACCCGGCCGACACCAGTCGTTTGCGCTCCTCTGTGGAAACGCTGGACGGAAGCAGGGCGCCCTTGTCGAAGTAGCGCTCGGTGTCGCCGGTCTTTGCCACGATCAGCGTGGCGGTGACGATGTGTCCCATATCAGAGCCCCGTATTCGTGATCTTGACGCCCGCGTTGGGTTCCAGCACGACGGGCACTGTCACGCGGCGAGCGCGCAGCAGGTAACCGTCGGTCTCTTCCTCACGGATGACCTTGGTTTCGACGCCAACACCGCCGGAGCTGACGTAGCCGGGCCCGCCAAGCTTCTCGTCGGCCATGCCGCCGAGCTGCTCCCGGTCAACCAGGAGCGGGTCAGCTGTGGGGCTATGGTTCGTGCTCACCCACGTCAGGCCCAAGGCCTGCGGCCACGAGCCAGTCACGACCGGGTTGCTTGCCTCTCGCGGGAGCAGCCCGGCAGTAACCAGACGGCCGATTGCCTTGGCCCACTGCGAATCGTTGAGCACGATCACGTTCGGATCGTATCCCTCATCCAGGCCCGTGACCTGAGCTTTGGCAAGCAACGTACCTTCGACAATCTTGTTGCCGTCCGTCCACGCGCCAGGGGCGCCACCAGCGGTGACGCTGTACGTCTGGGTGATCTTCGACGCGATCACCCCGAGTGCGGCGGAGTCCACGTAGCGAATGGAGCGGTTGACGAGCTTCGTGAAGGCGCGCTCAACAGGGTTGATACCGAGCCGAGCAATGGCCTCGTCGAACACCGGGACGTCCTGCCCCCACTTGGTGGTCTTGGCAGAAGCGAGCTCACCAGCAGAGGCCTTGGTCTTCGGGTAGCCGGCGCCCGGAGCGATTGCCTCAGGGTCGTCGTCTGTGAAGATCTCTTCGCCCGTTTCATACAGGATGGACCCGCCGACGGCTACGAATCGACCGGCAAGCAGGAAGTCTGCGATGTAGCGCTGCTCAAGCAGCGTGCGCAGACGCCGGGCCACCAGAGTAGGCGTCCGGAGGAGGTGATGAACCTCAACAGTGTCACCGTCGGTTACGACGGCGGGTGGTGCCGGGTATGTGTACGACAACTTGGGCTCCTTAGCGGGTGAAGTCGATCTCGACGGGCACGTCCGTGCCGCCGGTGAGGGCGATGCCGACGATTGCTCGGCTGTTGGTGACGTCCGCCGGGGTCGGTGTAGTGACGGCGGCGAGCGCCGACACCTTGCCTGCTGCGGCTGCGACTACAAGAGCGCCGGCTGCGATTGCTCCGGAGGCAACAATCTTCTGGACGCCGCCCTTGAGGACGGTGACTTTGTCTCCTGCTTTGGCGTCGAACGCGGCGGTGCCGACCCATGCCACTGTGTTGGCGCCTGCGGGGCCGACGGTGCGGTTTCCGGTGACAACGACGAGCTGACCGCCGGTGACATCGGCAGAAGCGGTGAACGTTACCGGGTCGCCGGGCTGGAACAGATGAACGTGCTGGCCCATGGTCAGCCTTCCTTTCCGGGGTAGAACTTGGAGTAGAGCTCGTCCTCATCCGTGGACTCATTGACGCCGCCCGTGTAGCCCGACGGCTTCAGGTTGACCAGACCGGGTGCGAGGCCCGCCAAGGTCTCGGCCATCCCCGGATCGGCGGCGAGTGCAGCGACCCAGTGGTCGCGACGGGCGGGGGCGATCCGTCCGTCATTCACTGCGGAGTCGACGATTGCTGCCCGTTCGGCTGCGAGCTGCTGGTTGCGTGCTGCGCGGCCTTCCTCAGCTGCGGCTTGGAGGTTTGTGTACTGGGCTTCGTCCAGCACGACAGTGCCCGCTGCTGCGGTCGGTGTAGTGTTGTCCTGCTCTGCGAGCACCTCGTCAACGGCCGCCAGATAGGCGTCGTCGTCCAGGTTTGCTTCGGCGGAGATGCCGAGCCGCTCACGGAGCCCCTTTTTCAGTGCATCCGACATGGTGTCGGTTCCTTCCTCTTGGGGGTGGGTGGTGTCCTTCGGCTCGGCCGGAGGCATTGTGGAGGTCTTATTGACCAGGTTGGTGAGTTGCTGGAGCGCCTGGCCGTTGGCGAGGCTCAGGCGTTCCTTGCGGGAGTGATTGGTGGGGACCATAGGCTGTGGGGCGTCGCGGCGGCCGGCATGGGCGAAGATCGACAGGTCGAACTTGGCAGTCGATGCCTCCGCTTCGTCGTCCGTCTCGTTTCCCTTGCGGGTCACGACGCGGTCAGCGAGGCCAGCGGCCACAGCTTCGTCTGCTGTGTACCAGGTCTCCGCGTGCATCGCGGTGCGCCATTCTTCAGTGGTGCCCCCGGCGCGCTCTGCGTAGACGCTGGCGATCGTTTCGGACAGCTGATTGAGGACCTTAGCCGTTTCTTCCATGTCCGATGCGTTACCCCAGCACACGGCTGAGGCGTCGTGGATCATCATTTCCGCGCCGAAGCCCATGACCACTTCATCGGCCGCTTGGACGATGAAGGAAGCAGCTGAGGCTGCCAGCCCGTCCACGGTGGCGGTGACGTGTGCCTTGTGCCGGCGGAGCGCGTTCATGATGGCAGTTCCGTCGAACACTGACCCGCCCGGGGAGTTGACGTAAAGGTTGATGTTCTCGACGTCCAGGGCGGCCAGCTCTGTCACGAACTCGGATGCGTTCACACCCCAGTAGCTGTCAATGACGTCGTAGATGTAGACGTCTGCTGTATCCCCGGATTTGGCTTCCATCCGATACCACTGCTTACCTTCGGTTGCCATCTTCAGTGGTCTGCTCATCTGAGTTCTCCTTGTCATGAACCGGGCCAGCGGTTTTCGGGGGACTGTGGGTCCTGGCTCGACTGCGTGGTTGTGACCCTCTCGCGGGCCGTTGCAGGGTCCGCTGCCGGGAGGTTGTACTGGTTCCGGAGATGGGCCTCCAGTGGGTCATCCAGGGTCAGCGCACCAACACCGACCAAACGCGCGATGGACTCGGCCGTTGCCGGATGCCGGGACCCGATCTCGTCAAACACGAGCTTTGGCGCCGGCTCTTCCGGGCCCCAATTGTGATCAACCAGATCCTCAATGACGTGCTGATTGGTTACGTCCGCGATCTGGTTGGCCACTGTCTGTAGCGACAGCGTGAAGAAGTCCGCGAAGGTGGAACCCAAGGCCCAGGAACCTGTCTCGGTGCCAAGGTTCAGGAAGTGCGCCAAGACTGCCCGGGCCATCTGTTCGTCGTAGTACCGAATGGGCTTATCCGCGTCAGGCAGGTCACCCTCGACGCCCTTCAAGTCGAGCTTTGCCCCGTCAGGGATTGAAGCGCCCGAATTGTCACCCGAACGCAGGCCCTTGGCGATGTTCAGACCAGCTTTGATCTCCTCGTTCTGGCGCTTCACATACTCCGCCTCGGAGAGCCCATCCGGGAGCTTTGAGGCAGTGTAGATCGGGACGCCCATGCCGTTGCGATCCAAGGTTTGCGCTTGGACCCGCAATGCACGGTCCTTGAGGAGCCAGTACTTGTAAGCCGGTCGGATGACAGACTGACCCAACCAGTTACCGCCCTCTCGGTCATTGACGTAGGCAACCAAGTTGCCCACTTCAATGCGAGGCTCCTTACTACCCGCCTTCCCAGCGAATTGCTCGATCGCGACCAGACCGCCGTCCGAAGCGACATCGATCTTGCTAATGGTGCGCGGCGGACGCCATTCCAGCTTGCGCAAATGCGCCCTGCCACCCTCGATTCGGTACACCTGCTCAAAGAACGAGTGACCGAAGGGAAGCATTGTCAACGCCAGACGCAGATGCTCAGCCCAGGAGAACCTGTTGCGAGTTCGGAGGATCGAACGCCCGGAATCACCCACAATTTGCAAACCCATGTCATCTGCCACTTGCTGGGTGACTTCGTCCCGGGCGCCGTTGGGATCGATTCGGTAGGTAGTGCGTCGGATCGGCAACGTGATGGCTCGGAGGGTGGAAACTACCTGGGCATCCTGACGGCGCATCTGGTCGTACACACGAACGTTCTTCGGCCACTGTAGCTCGGGTGTTTCCTCTTCGTCTGGTGCTGCCCACCACGGAGAGGTGTTCACCGCGTAACCCTTAGCGGATTCCGGAACTGCCATGCGGTGCTCCTCTCATTCAGAAGCCCATTTGGGCGACGTCGTCACTTGCGTAGTCGGTATCGGCGCTTTGTAGTGCCTCGGGAGGAGGCGCCGGCGGAGGTGGTGCGATCTCCCGGCGACTCATCAGCCACTTGGCGGCTGTGAACGCCATGAGAGGCGCAACCTCAGCTGGTGATGCACGGTGATCAGGGATAGATGCCCCACCGCTGAACACCTTCACGACAGCTGTTGCTGCTGCTGTGTCCAGAACGGGCTGCGGGTTGTGGAAAACGGTCACGTCGCGAACGGAATCGAAGACATCGGCCCACCCGTTGGTCAGGTCACTGCCTGACCATTCGATAACCGGGATGCTGAACTCTCGGTCAGCAGCCAAGCTCTCCATGAGCGGCGAAATCGGGGCACCTTTTGATTGGCCGGCTACAGCTTTGATCCGGCCGCGCCTCTTTTCGTCCATCAGGTAGCCCTTGACCCAATCCGAGCCATGGCGTGCCGCCACAATCTCGATCTGAGCCTTGCCGTCCGCCCTGAAACCGCCGAAAGCTACATATGTCATCGACCGGTCGTGGGACTGGTCAACACCGGCCCAGACTTCCGAGCCCGGGACTATCCGGTGCTCTTCTGCGACCAATCGAGTGCCGTCTTCGAGAATCAGGACAGGATTCTTGCCTTTATCCCAAGTGCCTGGCGGAAATGGGCCAAGGAGCGTGCCTTCAGACCACTGGCAGAGCACCTCTGTGCGGAAAACCCACTCAGGGTCGGTCTTGCACGCAGCGGCGATGGTCCGTTCCGTGAATCCGGGGTTCCAGTTCAGCGACGGGTTAGCTTGCGCCCAACCTTGACGGTCGCGTTTGTCACAACCTGGAGGAGCGGACCACTCTCCGAGGAAAAGGGTGTCTTCATCCTGCTCAAAATCGGCCAGCTCGTCGTCGTCAAGCTCTTCGTCGTCCTCAGAGAGGTCCGCGACGTCCAATGCGGTTGGGCCTGCGGCCCCGATCTCTTCGCAAATCCCGTCTGGATCTCCGATGGCTTCGTGCGCCATCTTGCGGAGGTACTTGAGGACAATTGACGTCATGTCGCCGGCGTTGGAAAGCGCCAAAATCAACGCCTCGGCCTGCGCCATGGTCGTCTTGGTGATCGCTCCCCAGGCTTCCCAGTTCTGATGCTCGCGCAACTCGTCAAGCATGATCAGATTTCCGGTGAAACCACGTCCGGCCCGACGGTTTGCAGCTTTCACCTTGTACCGGCTGCCGGCCTTCAGCTCAAGGGCTTTCTTGCCGTTGACTTTGACGACGCGTTTGAGGAGTTTGGAGAGTTCCTCATCCTCTTCCACGAGATCGACGGCGCCCTGCCACACTTCTTCTGCCGTTTCGAGGTCCTGAGCGGTGCCCATGACCAGCGGCCAGCCCCAAACGATCATGAACCAGAGCGCGAGTACCTGTGAAAGGGTGCTCTTGCCGTTCTGGCGAGCGATCAGGACCACTGCGGTCCTAAACCTCAGCGACCCGTCCGGGAGAAGCTCCAGCATGCGGCAGAGCAGGACCTTCTGCCATGGGTAAAGATCAAGCCCCAAGACGTCGCGTGCGAAGTCAATGACGTCATAGCCGAGCGTCGTCTCCGGAGTGAGCGCCCGGAGGGGCGGCGTGCAGATCCGAGGCTCCGCGTAGCCGAATATCTTCTTCCGCTTAGCTCCGGACTGATCAGGTTCTGCGACATGGCAAACCGAGCGGTAGTAATCGCCCGGATCTACTGCGTTAGGACCACTAACCGGAGCGGCGTGCCCTGGCGCGAGCTTGGAAGTCTGAGACATTCGCGCCCTCCGGCTTTCCCTCTTCTGCCGGTTTGGATTCCTCAGCTGTCGGAACGGCCGTCAGCCCCGCGCCGGATGGAAGGGAAGCGGGTGTAATTTGCAGTTCAGCGCAGGCTTTGAGGTAGTTCGGCACGGTTGTTGTCATGGCCTTCTGGAGCGCTTCCATGCTGTCTCGCTGGGCCTCATCGATCATCCAGGCAAGTGTCTTCACGGCTGCCACTGGACCAGCGAAGCGAGGCCCTTCAAGGTGCTTCGCGGCCGTGAGGGTCAGCGCAGTCGCGTCGGCCATGTAGCCGCGCTTTCTGGCTGGCTTCACGAGCGGGGCGAAGCGGTCACCCCACGCCCGGATCTGCTCCGCGGTGGACCGTTCGACGGCGAGCGCCGGATGAGGGATGACGCGGCCTCGGGGGTCGGTGACCACCATGCCTTCGTCCTCGATGCGCTGTCGTGCTTCACGGAGTCTCGCCATGAGCGTGCAGAAGGTCTCCAGTGCGGAGCGGTCCACATTGCCTACCAGGTCGTTACTGGCCACGATCTCGCGCCACACCTCCGCTACGGGTTCCGGAAGGTGATCGGGAGGGTCGATGTGGTTCTCATTTGAGGTCATAGTGTCAACTCCCCTAGTTTCATCGAGCCGCACTGGAGGGGCTTTGTGGTGAGCTTGCCAGTAGCGAGGGATTCGAGCGGGCGAGCTTGGACGGTAGGCCACTCGTTCGCGCTCTTTGGCCTGAGGCGTGCCACGAGGTCTGAGAGCTGCCGACGGGATTTTCTCCAGTCGATCAGGAGGGCAACGTCCGCAACGCACATCTGCGGATAGTCGGCCAGGACGTCCCGGACGGCCGGCTCAGCATCTTCGATTGCAGAGGGCCGGTAGTAGCCGTCTCGAGCGCCCGGCCGGATCGCCCGGCGGACGGCGTTCCGAGAGGCTCCGTGGTCCCTCGCAATGCTCCGAATGGAGTTGCCCTCGTCCCGCTGTTCCCGGATAGCTGGACGGTCGTGCACGCTACTTCTTCGTGCCCTGCCATGCCTCAGCGTGACCAACAGTCAGAAGGCGGGGCAGGTCCTTGAGTCCCAGGAGCGCCGTCAGGATGTGGGCGGTGTCGTCAACACCGTATTCCACGCCCTGGCGGGGGCCCTTGTTGAGTAAGGTCCGGTAGCTGATGATCCGCGGATCACTCTTTGGCAGCCCGTAAGAGGATTTGAGCTGGTCAGCCGAGTTGTTGTCGGTGACAATGAGAACTCGCTCCACTCCCTCTGGAGCGTCTGTGAGCCACTTCAACGCGAGGCGGGTCTTACCCTCTTGGCGGGCTCCGATGATGACATGCTCTGGCCCGTCGAGGATAGACGGAGCGGCCAAGGTCGCTTGGCGGGCTTTGGCGGCCTTCAGCTTGGCGCTGAAGACGGGAGCGGGATCGATGGTCAGCGCTGATCCGATCATGCGATCCGGCGAGTAAGCCAGGACGTCAGGCTTGGCAGCAGCCGCCATCTCGTCAGTTACGGCTGCGGCGAACTCTTGCAGTCGCTGTTGCAGCTCAGCTTCGTCAATGCGGACTCTGGCCGTGATGGAGACGTGCCCTACGGTATGGGTCGTTTCATGAACGACGGGAAGCTCTATCTCTCCCACGTCCTGGGGTTCGCCGTCCCCGATTCGAGCCGAAAGGACGAGCGTGAGATTTCCGATCTTAGCCATGATTCGATCACGCCTTTCAGGTATGATGATGGGTCCGTTTTCCCCGCCAATTCAACGATCTTGGGCTTTTTCCCTCGGGGAAACTCCCGGGGGGAGAGGGAGGAGCAGGCGGGGAGTGTCCGGCGATTCGCCTTGCTGGATTTTTTCGAGGCCCGCACGGTCACCAGTCTTCGGAAGTGATGCCCATACCGAGGTCCTCGCCCGTACCGGCGGCCTTGTTGCAGTCCAAGTGGGCGGGCTTCCAGTTGCTCGGTTCCCACGTCAGTTGCGGGTACAGCTTGCGGGACTTCACATGCTGCACACTGCACGACTGCTTATGCGGATACGACAGTGAGTAATCGATGCTCTGCTTACAGATGCAGCAGACTGCGTTGCGTCGTCGGCCCTCGGCCTTGACCTTGGCCAGCGCTTCACCTGCTCGCCTGCCTGACCACGAGGGGATGCTCAGTCCGTTCACATCAGTCTCACCACCTTTGGCTGGACATGACAAAGGCCCCGATGGTTGTCCATCGAGGCCTTCACTCAAAGCTGTAGGGACAGCTATCCCCTCGGAATTACTGTACTGCATTTCTAGACAGGTGTTCGACGCCTCGCCCGCATGCGCTCTGACACCTCCAGCACATCTCCCGGGTAGTAGATCCGTGGAGCCTTGGTTGTAGTTGTGACTCGATCCAAGACGTAGCGCAGTCTGCCCAGCTTCACCCAGTTCTCGAAGTCGAACTTCGTGACGATCACCTTTGTCTTCCGCTGAAGGTACTCACGTACCGCCCTCGGTGGCATCGGCTCCCCTCTGGCCTTACGCCTCAACTTGTCCAGCACATCGCTGACGTTGTGGACGGTGTTGCAGACAGGGCACTTCACCGTGGCATCATCCGGATGGGCGACCAGCCGACCATCACACGGTATCGGATCGTCATCTTCATCCTCACCCTCGAGGGGCTCCTCACAGTGACCATAGACCCGCTTGTCCTCGGGGCCCCACACCAGATCACGTCCCTGCTGCACCCAGATGCGGGCCATGTAGAGAATCTCCCCGGCCTTCGGGTTGTCCATTGCCGTGGCGTGAGCGCGGCTCGGGAGCTGATGCAGCCATGACCGAAGCAACCAGGCATCCACATTCATAGCAGGCTGAGACTTCGCATGACCACCACCGCCACCACTCGCGCCCGGACTCCTGGTCACAGCAGTCTGGTCAATGACACCGTCGATGAACTGAAGCAGAGGGCCAACGTCGGCAAGGAGTGAGTCGAGTTCCAGGATGCAGTCAGTGCACAGATAGAGCGAGGTTTCCCGGTAGCAGTCATCAGCCGTGCACGTTGTCATTTGTCCCCTCTCAGTTCTCGCTGGATACGCCCACTCCGCAGATCCTCGGGACGCCACACGTCAGCATCGAGGCCGGCCAATTTCATGATCTTCAAGCAGATGACTTGGGCAGGACGCACCCGGCCCGTTGCAGACTTCAGCTCCCGGAACAGGACGCGTCGCCTGGACAAACTGCCCAGGACGAGATCCGGGAAGCCAGCCTGCGAACGCCGGCTGTCTGGGTTGTGATAGCGAAGCTCATATCCGAAGTACTGGGCGAGTTCCAGGACAGACTCTTGGAGCTGATCTTCTGATGGTGAGTTGTGCGATGAAAGTCGTTTGGTAGGCATGTTCAGTTCCGTCCTCGGTTGCGGGGGCGTCTTCGTCTCTTGGTTTGGTTCTTGGGTTTGCCTTGGGTTGAGTGCGGGGCTTCCTGCCCTTCGCTGCCCTTACCTGCCAGACCCGTCCCGTCCCTACCCGTCCCGACGAATCCAGATCCGGGAGACCTGTGTCCTGGGTCAGGATTTGGTCTGGTGTTGGTTCTGGATCCCGTTGCAGCCGGGTGTGCCGTTGCTGCCGGTTGGTGCTTGGCCTGTGCTGTGTGGGCCGGTGATTCGCTGGACGGGCCGGAGTGAGCCGTTGCCTCGTCTGTTCCCGGAGCGGCCGCTGTGGGCTGCTCTACGGGGTGCGTGTCGTCCGTTGCCTTGGTGCTGCTGGCCGGTGTTGCTGGTGGTCGGGTGTAGGTGGGTTCTATCGGTGTGCCGTGCTTGGCGATGAAAGCAGCCGTTGCTGGGCCAATGATCGGCTCATCCGGAACTGGAAGGGTCTTCCAGGTGCTTTCAGGGTCATGCTGTCGTCGTCCGTTGCATTCGCGGCAGCAGACAACGAGCGTGTCCACGGTTGCGGCCTTGCCGGGGTTGACGTGATCATAGGTGGCTCCTCGGCCCGACTTGGTGTCTCCCCAAGCCACGGACTTGCCGCAGTATCTGCATGCGTCGCCATCGCGGGCTCTTACTCTCCATGTCAGCTCATTGTTCCTGGTGTCCTTCTTTCTCTGGTTGTCCCACTCGCGCTCTGCCTTGAGGATCATGTGGAAGAGGTCATTGTCCTCAACCAACTTGAAAGCTCTGCGCTCTTCGCCCTCGACGGTGATCGATGTTTCTGTGAGGTAGCCGCAGAACTTCGCCGCCTTGATCAGCTCGTTGTATCTCCCCAACGAGCCGGCCATGAGCTTGGCTGTGCCGACGCTGATGATGTAATCCTGCTCGTACGCTGCCGCCTGGGTAGCGCAACGGGCCACGAAACCGAAGCACTCATTGAGAATCCGGTCATCTGCATCTTCCATCTCCACTGCTGAAAGGACGATCGGGTGATTCGCCGCCGCGTCGCCCTGCTTCAGCCATGGCACTGGATGGACCTTCTTTCATAATGGCCGGTCTCGGCAAGTTGTAGGTGTATCGGCCGCGCTGCACAAAGAGAGGCGCGGGATTCCGCAGTTGGGCGAGGCGCCGCAGGTACGCCTTCTGCCAGGGCGCCAGTTTCATGCCAAGTACCTCCTCCGCGAATGCAGCAAGGTCGCGCGGATTCCGCTTGCTCATCGGGAGCGCCCTCCCGTCTGTAGCTTCTTGATCTGTCCTGAGAAGCCAACTCGCACGAGCACGGGCGTACGTGGGTCAATGCCAGCCCGTTCCGCTTCCTGGATGAACTGGGACAGCTCGGCCAGAGTCGCTCCGCCCTTTGGGTCTTCCGCGTCTCGCATGATCTGTATTAGTGGCTTGGGACGGCCGCTGAAGTGTTCGCTCATTACGACTCCTCTCGTTTTGTTCCTGGGCCGGTGCACGCGCACCGGCGAATGCCGTTCGAATTCTCTGGGTAGGTATAGCCCTTGCAGGACGGCCACTGATCGTTAGCTTCTCCGTGGTGATGACCGCAACTGGAGCAAAGACCTCTCTTCACTCGTCATCGATGAGGGTGCCCCCACCCTCCGGTTCGCTGAATGGGAAGCGTGGAGTTCTTCCAGGACGCTGCTCAATTGACTCCCTCCCCAAGCGCGGCCTTGGTGCCAAACGTCGCGGCTGCCTGCTTCCACCCGTCTGCCGTAAGCATCGGTTGGTGCCGGCACCCGACCAGGGCGCACGTGCATTCTTCAAGTGGCGCAATGATGGCCGCACGAATAACGCGGAGGGCTTCAGCGATACCTACAGCGCGCCCCGCCTGTCGAAGTGAATTGATGGAGCCGTTGCCGTTTCGGTCGAACTTCTCATAAACACGCTCGGCAACATCCGACATCTGGTTCATTGCCGCCTCAGCAGCTGCGAGCGCACGGAGCAGCGTCGGGACGTCTGCCGATGACGCTTGAATGGCGAGAATCATTGAAGCGTCCCAGATGGGGTCTGGGTTCTTCCTGGACTTCTCCCGTTTGGCTTCGGCTTCCTCCACTCGGGCCTGGATGGGTGCGAGGAATTGGGAGATTGGCTCTGTCATTTTGTGGGTTCCTTGTCTCTGAGAATGTCGGCTAGCTGCTGGGGTGAGAGGTTCCGCAGCTTCCGGTCGAGGATGGGCGTCGGTGATTCGGCCGACGGGGGTTCGTCGGCTGCCGCTGTCACTGTTCGTCCTCGTCGTAGTGGGGCAGCTCCGCGAACCGGCACAGAATGTGCTCAATGTCTTCGGCGCGGTCCGCTGAGATCGGACTGTAACCAGGCAAGCCCCAATCGAGACGGCCGCGGGCGTAGGTGGCGACCTGGGCGGCGTGCCAGAACTCGGCCGCCAGTTCCACTCCCGTGAGGCGCTTGCTCTGCGAGAGTGCAGCTTCCTTGATTCGCTCGACCTGCCATTCGACAGAGGCTTTGAAGCTTCCGACTGCCTGAGTAAACGGGGTTCCTCCGGGCGCAACGGCTGGCGGGAAGCTCGGAATCGGGGGGTGAATGGTGACCTCCATAGGCCGGCTCATGCGTTCGCCGCCAGATTCCAGAGGCCAAGCTGTCCGATCTCGGGGAACGGGCAAGCTAGCGGCCTCGGGTTGGCGAGCTCCCAGTGGTAGAAGCCCGGGCGAGCCCACTCAGAGCAGTAGCCCTCTGCGGTTCGGCATTCGGTCGAGTAGTGGCAACCCACGACATCGACCGTGCCGAGCACGTGGCCCTTCAAATGCAGGTTGTTCTTGACTGCCTGTGATGCCTTGGCCCGTGCCTGGCGGAACGTCTCGTTCTCGTACCCCGCTTCGTCGTCGCGCTTCGCTACGTGGATATAGAGGGTGCCGCGATGGTTGATGGACTGCGAGCGGTTCTCGACGTCCTTGCCAGCGTGGAGGATGGACCATGCCCAGGGGTTCTTGACCGTGACGGCCTTCAGGGCCAGCGCTTCGATCCCGCTCATGAGCAATCACACTCGTCGTTACCATTGAGAGCCTTCTGGCAGGCCTTGCAGGTGTCGAGCTTCGCCGGTCGGCTGAGCAACTGGGCCATGATCGCCGCTTCTTGCTGATCGTCGGTCAGCTGGATCCAAGCCATTTACTCGCCTCCCAAGGTGCTAGGCATGCGGACGGGCATGATCAAGTGCCGGTAGGTGCCTTGTTTCTTGCCCTTCTCGTTTACGGGCGAGATGCAGACCGGCTTAGGCAGGCTGAAGAAGGAGAATCTGACGACTTCCGCCTTGATCACGGTCAGGGCGTCCAGCAGGTAGTGCGGGTTGTAGGCCACGGTGACCTGCTCGTCAATGTTGGTCGTATCCGCCAACAGAACGGGCGTGGTTGCCTGGTCGGCGCCCTCGTCGAAGGTAGGAGAGACAGTCACGGAGCCGGGGCCGATCTTGACCAGGGCCGGCAGGTTTCGTTCGTTCAGTTCCCGGGCAACCAAGACCTGATCCATGAGGTCCCTGCGGTTGACGTCCAGCGTTTGGCTGTAGTGCTGCTCAAAGAGAGACTTGATTTTCGGGTAGTCCCCGCCGACGCCAGAGAGAGTGTACGTGCAGTCTTCCGTGGCGAGGTAGATGGTGGAGCTGCCGCCGCTGCGTCCAGCGACGTCCCCTGAAACCAGAACGCCGACCGTGATCTTGTCGCCCGCAAGGTGCTTAGCCATCGCCTTCCACGCGGTTGCCGGCAGGAGGAAGTTGAACTCCTGCACAGTGCGCGGCAGCTTCAGCGTTTCGGAAGACAATCGGTACCGGTCGGTTGCTTGGAGCGTGAGGCTTTTGCCCGAGCAGTCCAACTCGATGGACGTCAGGATGGGGAGCGTGTCGTCCTTGCTCGCTGCTATGGACGCCCGGTCCAAAGCTGCGGCCAGATCTTCACGGTCAAGGGTGAAAGTGTCCAGCTCGGCATGCTCCGGAAGAGCCGGGTACTCGGTAATCGGCATGCCATGCAGCAACGGGATGGTGAATCCTGCGGCCGTAACGGTAACCAGCATCCGACCGAGCATCTCTTTTGATGCCACTGTCACCGGCACATCCCGCTTGCGGGTCGTCAGGACTCGGATCGTCCTGGCCAACCACGACAGGGGGACCAAAGCCTTCGCGTTACGGAGAGCTCCAACCGTTTCGTGATTCATCTTGACGACGGCTGACGTCGAATAGTCGTAGCCGGTGATAGTCGCCTTACCGCGGCTGCACTCCAACAGCACGAAACCCAAGACAGGCACGGGCGGGCGAGAAGAGACAGCAACTCCCACTGCGGCAAGTCTGCGCAGCCACTCGGTGCCTGTAGCGGTGATTTCCAGATCGGCGAGCGCCGGTTCTGTGTTCGTGATGGGCTTGGTGGCGGTGATGGTCATCTTCTGGCCTCTCGTGGTTCGTGGGTGTGGTGCTGTATTTCTTCGGCTTGGAGTGCTGCCCAAGCGGCTTGCATGTTGTCGCGTGCGAGGTCCAGCTCGTCGTCGGTTTGGCGGAGCCGGCGGGACTTGGTGGTGGTGTCGAGCCCGTCTAGGTCGTCGGCGAGGATCTCTGTGAGGATGTTTTGCCGGCGGATGACGAGTGCCGCTGTGATCTGCGCGGCTTCGTCGTAGCGGCTGCGGTAGACGCGTATCTTTTGGTCTTGCCAGCGCTTGTCTTGCGTTACCCAGGCCATCAGCGGGTCATTCCGTTCAGGCGAGTACCGGCCTTGCGGTGTGTGCCGATGACGAGCTGCCCGTAATCGAAAGCTTCCCGGGCCGTGTCGTGCCACTGGTGCTCGGACGGGAGTGCGTGCATTACTCCGGGTTCGTCCCAAAGGGTGAGCTTCCACCGGCCGCTTGCTCCTGGCCGAACCCCGGCCCGCGGGTAGCGGCTATCTGGGCTGCCGTCGAACGGGGCCGAAGGGCGGAAGCCTGACATTGCGTCCACGTGATCGAGGACGTCACGCTTGGCTTTCCATTGGATGCCGACAGGCGCGGGGTCGTCCAGGATCTCGGGACGGAACCCGCAGCTACAAACGGGCTCGTTTTCGGCGTTCCGCTTGAGGAAGTGCTTAGGCGTCTTCATCGTCGAGGTCCCATCCCTCGTCGTTCTCAGCGGACGCCGCTGAAGCTTCCTTTTCCTTTTCATCCCAGTAATCAAGGGCTTCCTGTTCGTATGCTGTGACGTCGTAGCCGAAGATCTCCTTGCGGGTATCGGTGAACTTTTGAAGCGACTCACGTTCAAAGGAGTAACGGGCGTGCCACGTACTTGGCTTGTGTAGGTCGTCTTTCATCAGGTGCAGGAATGCGTGGAGGTAGGCCAGCTGCAGCAACTTGAGCTTCGCTATGGCCGCGTCAACTGCGGCCTGCTCTTCGAGGGTCAGACTGGAGCTTGAAGCAACGGAGATGCCCAGGACCCGTGCCGCCCGGGCATGTGAGGCTGCGTACCCGGAGAACATCGACTTCCGCAGCGCAAGGACTGCGGGAGCGTTCTCGGGCTGTTCGAAGTGGCCAGCGGCGTCACGGATCTTCCGCTCGATGAATTCGAGCCAAAGCGCCTCTGATTGCTCCAAGCCAGCCGCGATGTCCTTGAGTCGTTTCTTGTCCGCGATCTCTTCGTCGGTCAGTTTCTTCTTCGTGACCTGCTTGACCTGGTACCACTCCAAGTCGCCGTTGTGACCGATGACGGCCACCTGTCCTTCGGTTACGCGCTGGCCCGGGGTCTTTTCGCGGTCGTAGTCGCGGTTGTACTTATTGGAGGTGTACGTTTCGTGCTGCTGGATGGTCGTGATGCCCAGGTCCGTGATCAGCTGCTTTGAAGCGGCTTTCTTGAAAGCCACCTCCCTCTCGCGCTTCAGCCGGTTCACGGTGTACGTCCAGTCGGTGGTGCCGGCGTTCTTTGTCAGCTCGGCCGTTGCCTCGGGGTTGTCGGCAAAGTCGTCAAAGATCTGAGACTGCTCCAACGTCATCCGCCCTGCGTCGATAGCGTGCTTCGCGGAGTCAGGCAGCTTCACCAGGGCTGAGCGGGAACGGATGAACGTCTCCGAACGGTGGATACGCTTGGCTACCTTCTTCACGGACATGCCCTCGCAATCGAGCATGGCCTGAATGGCTTTCGCCTCGTTGATCGGCGTGATGCCCTCGCGGTGGGTGTTCTCCCGCAGCATCGTCTCCAGCTGCTTATCCAGAGAGTCCAGATCCGGCCGGAGACGGCAATACAGCTCCTCCACGTTGCCGAGGCGTGCAGCTGCCGTTCTTCTGTGGCCAGCGACCAGCAGGAACTTGCCAGCGTCCGGGCCGTCCTGGAGCGGGAAGACGTGCAACGCTTCGGTGTTGCCGTTCTCCGCGATGTCGTTGGCCAACTCGGCCAGCTTCTGCGGGTCCCCAAGATCGTCTCTCGGGTTCTGTGGATGGTCTACAAGATCCGCAACCGGGATCATTCTGAATTCGATGGGTGTCATGACTGTCCTTCGCAAGTGGTGGAAAGTGCTTGCTCCGCCAGGGCAAGGGTCAGCGCGGCCTGTAGCCGGCTGATAGCTGCATCGAGTTCGCCATCCTGCAACGCCGAAAGGGCGCGGGTGGTCGTACGTTCGATGCGGAGAAGGCGCAACGCAGCGTCATCACGGACTACTGGGTTGCCAAGCCACTCTTGTTCGGTGGCTGCTTCCTGCCTCTGGCGGTGGACGTTCTCCTGATCCTTCTGAGTAAGGACCGGGACAGCGTCCGCTGTCTGGGGTAACGGGGCGGCGCCGGGGTGGGCGCCTGGTGGTCTATCTGTCATCGGCGCCCCCAATCGCCGGCCATCATCTTCTACGCCCGGGCTGCGGGCCCGACTCGAGAACGAAACCACCAGCACCGGTCAGCATGATCAGCAGACCCGCGAGGTACGCGCCGTTGATGTTAGGGCTCGTCATGAGAATCAGCGCAGCGCCGAGGACCACGAGGGGACCGTAAAGGCAGGCGCGGCGGCGATACAGGCCGACCCGCGCCGTCGGGCGCCTCACAGCTCCAGCCCAAGCTGGATAGCCTTACGGGCCGATTCCCGATGCTCGTGCTCCGAGAACTTGCCCCGATCAACACCGTTCACGACGATCGTGTTCGTAGAGAGGTCGATCTCGATCGCCTGAGGCAGCGGCCACTTACGACGGGCGTAGGCCGTCATCTGCTGCTTGAACTCCGCAGTGCTGCGGTAATGCAAATCGCAGGTGTCCTGGAAAGGCCGGTGTCCGATGGGGTGGACCACCGCGAACGTCTTCTTCCGGGCCTTCATCTTCTGCTATCCCGAAGTCGTGCTTGCAGGTCCAACTCGTGAAGCTGGGCAAGCGCGGAACGGTTGGGGTCGAAAACCGTCACCGTTGCCAAATGGGGCCCCGGCTTCGGAGTGGAGGCAGCTGCCGCCGGCACGTCGGGAGTTTCGACGGCAGCTGCCGGATCAGAGGACTGCCCCCCGGCAGCCTCTTGGGAACCGTCGCTACCTCGACGGAATTGATTTGCGCTCGTTTCGACCGCCGTGACGAACAGCATGGCGTTCTCCACAACCTCCGCGAGCGCTGCTGTGATTTGTGGGAGAGCGTGATCGATGTTGCCCAGGCGGTCGAAGTGCCTAGCCGTTTTGAGAGCGCCGATAAGGTTCTCCGCGTCCATGATTGTGGACTGGAGATCGCGGAGGCGCCGGGACACCGAGGGGCTCGGGTGCTTGGTTGCTGGGTTGATGCTGAAATAGAAACCCTTGGGCAGCCGACCGCCGGCGTTGGTGGGCACCGTCTGAATCTGTGTGTGGCGCTCGATCTGGCATCCGCCGGCATCGTGGGCCCGGACCATGGCGCGCATCTCCGTCTGCTTTGGGTCCTCGTTCGGAGCCAAGCCCTCAGTCACGGGCCACTGAAGGGAGAGCCCGCAGTCGTCGCATTCGAAGTAAGCGTCAGTCATGTAGCCGTCTTCGTCGCGGCCGCCGTTGCTCCAACTGCTCATGCCGCACCTGCTGACGTTCTGTTGTCGATGAACGCTTGGAGGTCATCAGCGCGGACGCGGATCTTCTGGCGCACGTTGGTGGCCAGCTCCACAATGCGCAACTCCCCTGCGTTGATCCTGTCCTGGACGTAGTGCTTGGAGACGCCGAGGACTTCTGCTGCGTCCACAACGCTTAGGAGAGCTGTGACACCTCTTTCGGCGGCTCTGGACTCGGACGGTCCGGGGAACATTGATACGCTTCCCATTAGAGATTCCTTTCTCAGTGGATCGGGTTTTCGATTCAGGCCCTCAGCTGTTGCACCAGCTGGGGGCTTTTTTATTTGCTCTTTTGGGCCGGTGCAGCGGCAGCGGGGGAAGATGCCGCTGCACCGGGGTCTGTGGTGGAGATCAGTTCAGAGATGCTCATGCGTGCATCCTCTTCTTCCGATCGGCAGAGATTGAATGTGTTGAATCTGCAACTGGAGGCAAAATGTCATGCTCCTCGGCTTCGAAGAGTTCCTGCCAGGGAACGCCGAGCCAAGCGGCTATGCCGATCGCAACGCCCTCCGTGCAGGTCTTCATGCCCCCCGTTTCGAGGAGGTGAATCGTCTGCTGCGAGCGCCGGATCAGGGTTGCCAATTGCTGCTGAGAGAACCGCTGCTGCTTTCGCCACCGACGGAGCGCGGCCGGGTCTTTGACCTTCATCCACGTATCCCTTCGATTGAGCGACGGACGCCGCCTTGTTGTCTGCATAGTCATTCTGACCTCCACTTGTAGTTTTTACAAGTTCAATATCTCTAATCTTTGGCTACTTGTCAAACCCACAAGTGAGACAGCCCTTCTAATCTCTGCAAAGATGAACAAGTTACTTGTATTCAGATTGCAGCTCGCCCCTTACTAAACGGCGACACCATCAGGAAGAGTCATCGGTGTGAACCAACCTCAGAGCCTCAGCGAGCTAGTCGAGCTTGCGGCCCAGTATCGCGACACATCAGGCCTCGGCCTTTCGCAGCTGGCTGCTAAGAACGGCTACCAGTTGACGGCTACGACGATCAACCAGATCCGCCAGGGCCTGTACAAGTCGAAGCCGCGTGAGGGCACCCTACGTGCCCTTGCATGGCTGGCCGGCGTTTCGGATGAGGTTGCGTTCACAGCTGCGGGGCAAACCGTCCCCGGCCCACCGTTTGCCGAGGAACTCCCTCCCGGTGTCGACAACCTCTCGCCCAAGGCGAGGAAGGTCGTGCTCGACATGGTGCGGGTCCTTGTGGACTTGGAAAAGAGCGCAGATGCGAGTAACACCGATGCACAGGAACAACCAGCCGACATCCGCGATGCCAGCAAGCGCCGTGACGCTCGCGCTGGACAGAAGACCAGGCGCGGATTGAGCGCAGTACCCTCTAACCCCGACGCTCCGGTGGATGGCAATATCCCGTTGCCTGACAACTGGCAGGAGCTTGCGGCCTACACAGGCCCGTCCGGCCACAAAGACCGCGAGTCCGAATGGGCGAAGCGCGGCGAAGAGTCCCAGGACTCCGACGACGAAAGCTGACGCGGAGGGCCTCACGCCCTCGATGTCTGCCCGGCCTAGTACTGTCCGGGATGTGTTTCATCCTTGGAGGGCCCTGCGAGCGCTGGCCCATGTGCGGCTGTCGTGGGTAGTCATGCCCGACGGCGCTCCTGGACGTACCAACGGCATCGATACCATCTGGCTCGATAAAAGCCTTGACCAAGTTGAGCGCCGCTGCGCCATCACGCACGAGTTGATCCACCTTGAGCGCAAGCACCTTGGCTGTCAGCCGCCGGCCATCGAAGCCGAGGTATGCGCCGAGACAGCGCGGCGCCTCATACGGATTGAGCACCTGACAGCAGGACTGGCCTGGTCCCGTTCCTTCGGGGAACTGGCCGACGAACTCTGGGTCACCCCGGAAGTCCTCCGGGACCGATTCAAAAGCCTCACCGAGGATGAATGGACGATCCTCCTGGGCATCGAACTACAGCAGCACTAAACAATCACCGCACGCGAGCGCCGTTGGCCTCGCTGCTCATACTCGCATCATGGAGGGGAAGCCATGTCCGAACCAGAGAAGCCTAAAAAGAGGCGGCCCAAAGGCGACGGCGCTGAGGCGTACCAACAAGCTGACGGTCGCTGGCGGGCGGAGGTAGACCTTGGCATCGGGGCCAACGGCAAGAGGCGACGTCGCTCGGTGTACGGCGCGACCAGAGCTGAAGCAAACAGGGCGCTCCGTGATGCCGTCCGCCAGAAAGAGGACGGCGTCCTATCCGCGTCCCGCCCGCCAACTTTGCAGGCCTGGCTGGATCACTGGCTGACGACAATCGCACCAGCGTCCGGACGAGTGCGGCCCCGGACGCTGGTGGGATATCGCTCCTATATTCGTGTCTGGGTCGAGGACAAGCCACTTGGCAAGGTCCGCTTGGACAAGCTCAAGCCTGAGCATTTCGAACTGGCGTATGCCAGCATGCGCCAGCTGGGCAAGTCAGAGAGCACCATCGCGCAACTGCACCGCATCCTACACAGGGCCCTCAAAATCGCCGTGCAGCGGCAGCGGATCGCAACAAACCCCACAGACAGGATGGACGGGCCACAGGCGGCATCGTTCGAACCACAGATCCTCACGACGGCCGATGCCAAGAAGCTCGTGCGCGCAGCGGCTTCGGACCCGGAGAACGGCGCACGGTGGCTGCTGTCCCTGTCCATGGGGCCGAGGCAGGGCGAAGTGCTTGGCCTCGCCTGGGACAAGATGGACCTGGACGGCGGCAAGCTCAGTATCCACCGCGAGTTATACCGGCTGCCTTGGCACCATGGCTGCCCAGGCGCGACGCCCAGCTGCGGCGGCAAACGCGGCGCGGACTGCCCCAAACGTCACGGCGGCGGCCTGTACCTGGGCGAGCCGAAGTCAAAGGCCGGCAAGCGCGACGTCCCCCTACCCGATGACCTCGTGAAGGCCTTCCGCGTACACCGACGTGAGCAACTGCGGATCCGGGCCGAGGAAGGCGACAGGTGGGCGCCGTTCACCTCAGCCAACGGCGAGACCGTGGATCTCGTGTTCAGCCAGCGCAACGGCAAAGCCCTCGACGCCCGCAAAGACCACGCAGCATGGAAAACGTTCCTGGCGGACAACGGCGTCGATGAAGTGCGCGTGCACGACTCCCGCCACACGGCCGCCACCGTCCTGCTGCTCATGGGCGTGCCCGGGCGCGTTGTCATGGACATCATGGGCTGGTCCCAGATGTCCATGCTCACCCGCTACCAGCACGTCCTGGACGAAATGAAAGTGGACGCAGCCCGGAAGATCGGCAACGCTCTCTGGTCCCCCGATCCGGAGCCAGAACCCGAACCAGAGCCCGAACCTGCGGCCCCGTCCTCCGTGGTTGATTTCGCCGCATTCCGGAAGCGTCGGAGCGGATAGGCCCTCAAATAGACCCTCAAGCCCAAAATCTGGGCACACAAAAAATCCCCCGGAACCGTGTGGTTCCGGGGGATTCGGAGGGTGGGCCCTGTGGGGATCGAACCCACGACCCACGGATTAAAAGTCCGATGCTCTACCAACTGAGCTAAAGGCCCCTCCAGCTGTAGAAACAGCCATGAATACTGTACCCCAACGTCACGGTAGACGAGGAACTCAGGGCGGCATGCGCCGTCGTCACCTGTTTTGGGAGAAAGTTCGACGGCGGCGCGCGGCGGCAGCGGCGCGTCGGGCCCGGGGCGGCGGCAAAGTAGGTGGTGGCGGCACGCCGGCAGCACGAACGGCAGCCCCGGCAACCGTTACTCGACCCCACCAGAGCACAGGAGTACGGTGAACTCATGAGCGAACAGCCAGGATCACGTGCGTACGGCGGAGCGAACAGGCATCACAAACCCAAGCCCTTCGCGCCCATCGATTTCGAGCCGTTCGCGGGCGGGGCAGATCCCGCCCGGGTTTCGGAGGCAGCCCATCTGGCCGCACAGGCGCTGGTGAGACGCGGCCGGGACAGCGATGACCCCAAGGTCACCCACCGCCTGGTGAAGCTGGCTGACGAGCAGGGCCTCGAAGCCATCGCCGAGATGTGGGCCGAGAGCCCTGCGCGTTCCTTGCCCGGCGCTCTTTGGAGGCTCTACGCCCTCCGTGCCGCCACCATCCAGAACCCCGAACGGATCTCCGTCTACTTCAGGGCAGGACGTGACACCGCACAGGTTTCCAACGTGGTGGCCGGCGCAGCAGAGCCGCCGGGAGCCGACGAAATGAAGACCATGGCTGACGCCATTTTGTCCGGCGCTTTCGACGGCGAGTTCGACGTCGCGCTGGAACGCTCCGCCGCGTTCTGCCGCGTGGTGGCGCTCGGCCAAGCGACTCTTGCCGACGGCGCGGAACACAGCAACGAGGGCCACGCCAGCAAGCTCACACGTAATTCGCACCAGCTGGTGAAGACTGCCGAGGACCTCGAGCACGCGGCCAACGCGTGGCGCTTGGGAGAGCTCGACTAACCAGGCAAAAGGGCAAAACGTACCCACGTCGGGCCCGGACTGTCAATGTTGACTTAGCCCGCCTGACGGTGAAAACTAAAACTGGTGTCGAACCGCGAAACCCCCGGGCTTCAACTTACAGCCGCTTCGAGCGGCCTACCGCCGAGAGGC
Source organism: Paenarthrobacter sp. TA1.8 (assembly GCF_048595705.1). Classification (NCBI taxonomy): domain Bacteria; kingdom Bacillati; phylum Actinomycetota; class Actinomycetes; order Micrococcales; family Micrococcaceae; genus Paenarthrobacter; species Paenarthrobacter sp. TA1.8. Next base: position 195,643 of record NZ_CP184287.1, on the reverse strand, counting down.
GTATCCGGTTCGGCACCATTTTTATGCCCGAACGCAGCTTTGCCCGGGCTTGCACTGTGGCAGACCCGGGCAAATGCGCTGAAAACTACTTCAGCGTGACCGTGGTTTCGGCCTTTTCCTTCTTGTCGTGGTCCAGCTTGCCGTCTGCTGCAGCAGGAGTCATGGTCGCCTCGATCTCGGCTTCCTTGCCCGCGGTGTAGGCGAAGTTCTCCGCAATATTGAAGGACTCGCCCGGCTTCAGCACGAACGGGGCCTCTTCCTTGAGCTTGGTGCCGGAGCTGCTGAGGCCGTGCTTTTTGTAACCATCGCTGCTGGAATCGGACGGCATTCCGCCGAGGTACTTCCAGTCCGTGTACTTCGCGCTGGGAGTGATCAGCGAGTGGCTCAGGGGAATGTCCGCGGACGAGGTGTTGGTGACCACGTAGTTCAGGTAAACCACGGGATCGCCCTTCTTGAGCAGGTTTTCCTTGGTTTCCTTGTCCACGAACATGCTGTCCTTGGACGCGACATCGGTGGCCACCTGGTAGATGTCCACGCTGAAGCTGTCGCCCTTGAGGCTGCCCAGCTTGTCCCCTGCTTCCGAGATGGGCAGCGCCCAGGCCGCTACCTTGTAAGAACCCGAGGAGGTGCCGGCGCCTTCTGACGAAGTCGAGGCCAACGGGGAAGCAGACGCTGAAGGCGAGTTGGACGCAGACGAGGACGACGACGATTCGGGACCAGCCGTCGTCGGGCCCGCCGTTGCTCCGCCGCAGGCGGTCAGGGCCAGCAGGCCGGCAGCGGCAAGGCCCGTGATTTTCACTACATTGTTGAATCGCATAGTTCCCCCATTGAGTGGATTAATTGAGTGCTTACCCAGTGTTGCACGGTTACGGAGGCTCAGCGATGGGGACTACTCCCCGTCACGGTGTCCTGCCCTTCACCGACGCCGTGGCAGTGCCGGTAAAGTTGGGAGCGAAACGGGCGGCGTCAAGTCAAACCACCCGTGCCCATCCGTCCCCAGCCCGGAAGCGAAATGAAGCTGCGCCTTTTTCCCCAGGAACCTGCCGGGCTCGTACTGCTCGCGCAGATGGCCGGCGTCATCGTTGCCGCTACTGGAACGCTCTCGGAGATACTCGGGGCGCCCGCCAGTGAGCACCAGCGTCTCGCCGAAGAATTGCACGAGCACGAGTCCAAGTCCTTGGACCTGCATTTCGCACTGCTGACGCACATGCGCACCAGCTTTGTGAACCCGCTCCCCCGCGAGGACATGTATACGCTCTCCCGCCACCTCAATGAGGCCATGGAGAAGTTGGACGCCGCCGGAGATCTTGTAGCTCTCTACAAGCTGGATCGGCTCCCCAAGCGCGCTGCAGACCAGTTGGAGATCATCAGCCGGCAGGCCGAGCTTACGGTGGATGCGATGCGGAAGCTTGAGGACCTGGACGAACTTGAGGACTACTGGATCGAGATCCTTCGGCTGGCCAAACGTGCTGAGCGGTCGCACCGGATCTGGGTGGCCGAGATGCTTAAGGATATGAAGTCCACGCAGTACGCGCGGCACCGGGACATCGCCAACCAGCTGGTGGAAGTCACCAAGGACATGCGGAAGGTCGCCACCCAGGTAGGCAGCATCATCGTCAAGGAATCATGACGTGACCATCGCCTTCCTGGCCCTCGTGGTTGCTCTGGCCTCCGGGTTCGCATTCCTGAACGGCTTCCGCGACGTCTCCAACGCCGTCGCGCTGTCCACGCGGACCCGCGCCCTCACGCCGTCAGTGGCTGTGCTTTTGGCTGCAGTCTTCAATTTCGTGGGCGCCATGCTCAGCGGCACCTTCATCCTCGCCTTCACGCAATCGTGGATCACGTTGCCGGAGGGCACCAGTGGGCTCACCATGCTGGCGTCCGCGCTCACCGCAGCCATCTTGTGGGGCGTGTACGCGTGGTGGCGAGGCATTCCTTTGTCTTCCACCAACTCATTGATTGGCGGCCTGATCGGTGCCGGGGCCGCGAGTGTCCTTGTGGGCGGCAACGCGGTGGGAGGCATGGACAATGTCCTGCTGACCCAGGTGGCCCTGCCCCTGGTGCTCTCCCCTGTCATCGCCTTCGTGGCCGCATACCTGCTGGTGTGGCCTGTGACCTGGGCTGCGCGCTACACCCAACCGAACGTTGTAAACCGTCGGTTCCGGCGGGCGCAGGCCATCTCAACCGCCGCTGTGGCATTCGGCCACGGGCTCCAGGACGGCCAGCGCACGGCCGCCGTCATGGTCCTGGCCATGGTGGCCGCGGGCTTGTCCAGCGGCAGCGACGTACCTCTCTGGATCCTCCTGCTCACCGCTATCATGCTCACGGCAGGGACCATGTTTGGCGGCTGGCGGATCTCCCACACCCTCGGCCACAAACTCATCCGGGTGGATCCGCTGCGCGGTTTCGTGGCGCAGACCCTGACGTCCGTGATGCTCTTCATCGGTGCAATCGGATTTCACCTACCGCTTTCCACCACCCATACGTTGACCGCCTCCGTGCTGGGTTCGGGCGTCAACCAGCGGTTCCACACCGTCAACAGGCGCTTGGTCAGGAGGGTCCTGCTGTTCTGGGTGGCCACACCGTTGATCACGGCAGCTGCGGCCTTCATCCTGGAGCTGGCGTTCTCGCCCCTCGCTGACCTCTAAACCCAAGTAAGAAAAAACGACGGCGGCCGTACCCCCAAGGCGACGGCCGCCGTCGTTCTGTGCCGACTCCCCCCATAGAAGCCGGAACCTGCAGAACCCTTTATCCGAAGCGGCCGGAGACGTAGTCTTCCGTTGCCTTTTGGGCGGGGTTGTTGAAGATGCTGGTGGTGTCAGCGAACTCGATCAGTTTGCCGGGCTTGCCGGTGCCCGCAATGTTGAAGAACGCGGTCTTGTCGGACACACGCGCAGCCTGCTGCATGTTGTGGGTCACGATCACCACGGTGTACTGGTCCTTGAGCTCGTTGATGAGGTCCTCCACGGCCAAAGTGGAGATAGGGTCCAGTGCGGAGCAAGGCTCATCCATGAGGATCACCTGGGGCTCCACGGCGATGGCGCGGGCAATGCACAGGCGCTGCTGCTGGCCACCGGAGAGACCGGATCCGGGCTTGTCCAGGCGGTCCTTCACTTCGTTCCACAGGTTGGCGCCCACCAAAGACTTCTCCACCAGGGCATCCGCTGCGCCCTTGGAGATCTTCTTGTTGTTCAGCTTCACGCCGGCCAGCACGTTGTCACGGATGGACATGGTGGGGAACGGGTTGGGGCGCTGGAAAACCATACCAACCTGGGTGCGGACGGTCACGGGGTCAACACCGGGTCCGTAGAGGTTGTCCCCGTCCAGGAGGACCTCGCCCTCAACGCGTGCGCCGGGAAGGACCTCGTGCATGCGGTTCAGCGTGCGGAGGAAGGTGGACTTGCCGCAGCCGGACGGGCCAATGAAAGCCGTCACGGACTTGGCTTGGATGTTGATGTTGACGTCCTCGACGGCCAGGAAGTTGCCGTAGTAGACATTCAGGTCTTTGACGTCGATGCGCTTAGACATGGTGTTCCTTTGTTCCTTGGGGGGTGTGGAAGTTTGAAGGGGCCGCCGGGAAACCGGTGGCCGGCCGGCTAGCGCCCCGTTTTGGGTGCGAACAGGCGGGCGATGAGGCGGGCTCCGAGGTTCAGGAGCATCACCAGGATGATCAGCACCAGCGCGGCGCCCCAGGCACGCTGGTCCGAGGGGCCAGGGTTGGACGGCGACGTCGGGTTGAGGATCTGCGTGTAAATGAACGTGGGCAGCGAGGCCATCCAGCCACCGAACACATTGTTGTTGATGGTGGTCGCGAACCCGGCGGTGACCAGGATCGGAGCGGTTTCACCGATGACGCGGGCGATCGCCAAGGTGACGCCGGACGCGATGCCGGAGATCGCCGTCGGAATAACCACTTTGGTGATGGTGCGCCACTTACGCACGCCCAGCGCGTACGAGGCCTCGCGGAGCTCGTTCGGTACGATCTTGAGCATTTCCTCGCTGGAGCGGACCACAACAGGGATCATCAGGACGGAAAGCGCGACGGCGGCTACCGCACCGGTCTTGGTGCCGGGGCCCACGATCGCGAAGAAGAACGCTGCCGCGAAGAGGCCGGCCACGATCGACGGGATGCCGGTCATGACATCCACGAAGAACGTGATGGCGCGGGCCAGCGGACGGTCGTTGCCGTATTCCACCAGGTAGATGGAAGTCAGGAGGCCCACGGGCACGGAAATCACCGTGGCAAGTAGCGTGATCTGGATGGTGCCCAGCAGTGCGTGGTAGATACCGCCGAGGACGGGTGCGCCTTCCTCCACTGCCTTGTTATCGAACGCACCGGTAACACCGTTCATGGAGGTGCCCAGGAAGCCGGGTGTGATGAGCCCGGGGATGCCGTTGACCAGGACGGTGACGATGACCGAGATCAGGGGCAGCAATGCAACCAGGAAGGCACCGACCACCAGGCACGTGGCGAGCTTGTCCTTGGCTTTGCGGGCACCTTCAACAGCGCCGCTCCAGGAGACCAGCCCCACCGCGAACAGGATGGCGGAGACGATGCCCCAGCCGAAGGCGTTGAAGCCGATGAGCGCCAGGATGGCCGCGCCGACAATGAGCGCGACGGCCAGGACAATGTAGGGCGCGAACTTGGGCAGTTGGCCCTTGGTGAGCGCTGAGCGCTTGCGGACTACTGTGGCGGACATTTAGTTGGCTCCCGAGAATTCTTTGTGCCGGGTGATGATCCAGCGGGCGATCATGTTGACGCCAAGGGTGATGACGAACAGCACCAAGCCGGCTGCGATCAACGTGTTGACCTTGATACCGCTGGCTTCGGGGAAGTTCAGGGCGATTTCCGCGGCGATGGTCTGGTTGCCGGACTGGATGAGGCTTGCAGTCAGGACACCGGACGAGAGCACCAAGGCAACGGCCATGGTCTCACCGAGTGCTCGGCCGAGGCCCAGCATGATGGCGCTGATGATGCCGGGGCGGCCGAAGGGCAGCACGGCCATCTTGATCATTTCCCAGCGGGTAGCTCCAAGTGCCAGCGCTGCTTCCTCGTGCAGCTTGGGGGTCTGCAGGAAGATTTCGCGGGACAGGGACGTGATGATGGGAAGGACCATGACGGACAGGACGATGCCGGCGGTCAGGATGGTCTTACCGGTGGCGGATGCCGGTCCTTCGAAGATCGGGATCCAGCCGAGGTAGGTGGCCAGCCAGTCGTAGGCCGGGGAGATTTCCTTGGCCAGGAAAGCTGCACCCCAGGCGCCGTAGACAACGGAGGGGATGGCCGCGAGCAGGTCCACCACGTAGCCGAGGCCCGAAGCGAGCCGACGCGGGGCGTAGTGCGAGATGAACAGTGCCACGCCGATGGCCACGGGAGTGGCGATGACGAGGGCGATCACGGCGGCAATCAACGTGCCCACCACGATCGGGGCGATATAGGCGAAGAAGCCGTTGCCGCCCTGGATGTCCTCAGCCGGGGCAGTGAGGGCGGGAATTGCCTGCACCACAAGGAATAGCGCGACTCCGAAGAGGACCGCGAGAATCAGGCACCCTGCGGCCATGGCGGCCCCGGAGAAAACCTTGTCCCCGGCGCGTCCTGCGCCTTGGGAGGTTGTCAGGGAGTTGGTGGTCACTTCACGATCCTTCAGTCTCAGTGAACTGGTCTTACATGGCTAAGTTCCCTGCCCCGCGCGAGCGGCTCTGCGGCCACGTCGCGCGGGACAGGGAACTTCAGTGTTCAGCCGGGTTCAGCAAACCCGCCGGGAAACCTTAGGCCTTGGCCTTGATGGTTTCGATAGCGGCCTTGGCCTTGTCCTGCAGCGTCTTGGAGAGCGGTGCGGACTTCGCGGCGTCAGCGGCGGTCTTCTGTCCCTCGTCGGAAACGACGTAAGTTTCGAAGCCCTTGACCAGGTCAGCAACTTCCTTGGTCTCGTAGGTGGAGCAGACAACGTGGTACGAGACGAGGACTACGGGGTAGGCGCCCGATGCGGTGGTCTTGCGGTCCAGCTTGATGGCGACATCGTTGGCGGCGCGGCCCTCAACAGGCTTGCCTGCTTCGACAGCCTTGGCAGCGGCTTCTGCGGAGATCTTGACGAACTCTTCGCCCACCTTGATGGAGGCGGTGCCCAGCTTGCCGGAGACAGCGGAGTCGTCAGCGTAGGTCACGGCACCCGGGGTGTCGGTGACGGTCTTGACGACGCCGGAGGTGCCCTTGGCGTTCTCGCCGGCGAGGCTTGCGGGCCAGATGCCGGCAGCCTTGTCCGTCCAAACCTCTGGTGCAGCAGCTGCGAGGTAGTCGGTGAAGTTGGTGGTGGTGCCGGAGTCATCGGAGCGGTTCACGGGGGTGACCTTGAGGTCCGGCAGGGTGACGCCTTCGTTGAGGGCGGCGATTGCGGGATCGTTCCAGTTGGCGATTTGGCCGCGGAAGATCTTGGCCACGGTGGGGGCGTCCAGCTTCAGGTCCGTGACGCCGGGAACGTTGAAGGCAACAGCGATCGGGGAGATGTACACCGGGATGTTGATGGCGCCTTCGGGGCCGCACTTGGCCTTGGAGCTCTCGAGCTCTTCGTCCTTCAGGTAGGCGTCGGAGCCGGCGAACTGTGCCGAGCCGTCGATGATGGCCTTGCGGCCTGCGCCGGAACCATCCGGGGAGTACTGAACAGTTGCGCCGGAGTTCGCGGCGGAGAAGCCGGCCTTCCAGGCGTCCATGGCTGCGCCGGTGGAGGAAGCGCCAATGCCGGTCAGGGTGCCGGTGACCTTAGGGCCGGAGGCTGCCGACTGGGTGCCGCCAGTGGTGCCCGTTGCGTTGTCTGAACCGCAAGCAGTGAGCGCGAGAGCGCCGGCTGCGATGACCGCGATTGCCGCGTTGCGGCCGAAGTGAGTTGCCTTCACTTGGATGTGCCCCTTCCAGGGATTCTTCGATGCGGGCCGAACGGAGATTTCGGCGTGCGCGAGCTGTGGACCTTTTTGTTCCTTTACTGAAGGTAAGGAGTGCAGGTAACGGGATCTGCGGTGAAAGGTGAACGGAAGGTGAACGACGGCGGACCATTGGGTTATGTGGCGCGTGCCACCTTGAGCGGCACCCGGCTTGCGGTAGTTGAGGGGGGTTGGGCAAATAGACTGGAAGGCATGGCTGCCGCGAAAGGATTTTCTGCAAGCAAGAGGTTCCTGCGCGCCAGAGTCCGGACGGGCCTGGTCCGCAGCCGCAATTCCCTGACTCCGGCCATTCAGATGACGGTGTGCGCCGTCGGTGCCTACGCTTTCGCCGAGTACGTACTGGGCCACCAAGGACCCCTGTTCGCGGCTACCTCGTCGTTGATTGCCCTTGGCTTCTCCCGCGATCCGAGGCTGCGTCGCGTGATCGAGGTAGGCCTTGGCTGCACGCTGGGCATCGTGGTTGGTGACCTGTTGCTTCACTGGCTGGGCGCTGGGATCTGGCAGGCCGCCGTCGTGCTTCTTTTCTCCATCCTGCTGGCCAGGTTCCTGGACAGCGGCACGATCTTCACCACCCAGCTGGGACTGCAGTCGTTGCTGGTGGTGCTGCTGCCGGCGCCGGCCGGCGGGCCGTTTACGCGAAGCCTCGACGCCGTGATCGGTGGAGTGTTTGCGTTGCTGGTGACCATCCTGGTGCCCAAAGATCCGCGACGGGAGCCCCGGAAGGACGTCCAGAAAATTCTTCATGAGCTCGCGGAGGTGCTCCGTGAGTGCGCCAAGGCGATGATCGAGAGCGACTCCACTACTGCTTGGCACGCCCTGATCCGCGGCCGGAACTGCCAGCCATTGGTGGACCGGATGCGGCAGACTTTGCGCGCTTCCGGGGAAGTTGCCACCTTGGCTCCGGCCCACCGCAGGCATCGCGACGAACTCGCGAGCTTGGAACATTCGCTGGAGTACATCGACCTCGCGCTCCGTAACAGCCGGGTGTTTGCGCGGCGCCTCACCAGCGCAATCAACCATGCAGCGTTGTCCGATGAAGCGATCGACAGCATCTCCGATGTCCTTCAGGAAACTGCGGCCGCGATTGATGAGATGAACATCGGCTTGTCCGAGCAAAGTGAGGGTACCCGCCGTGTGCATCTCCGCCGTGCCCGGAATGATCTTTCAGATATCGCAGCCCGCCTGCATCCCAAGATGCTGGACGTCCAGAGGCTCGAGGGCGAAACCGTAGTCATGCTTTTCCGTCCGCTCATGGTGGACCTGCTGGAAGCGAGCGGGATGGAGGCGGACGAGGCCCGGGCGGTGCTCCCGGCGTTGTAGCCTTCGCCGAGATGGCATTTGATGACGATGCCACGGCCTGACACTGTCATTAAGTGCAACCTCGGCGGCTAATCCTGTCGGTGCCCGCCACTACGCTTGAACCCATGGCTTCCAAGACCTCCCGAGCATCCAAAACACCCGCCTACAAGTGCGCCGAATGCGGCTGGACCGCCATCAAGTGGGTGGGCCGCTGCGGTGAGTGCCAGGCTTGGGGAACGGTGGAGGAGTACGGCGCCACGGTAGCGCGTACGACGGCGGCCGCTACCGTTTTGGAGCCTGCCCGCCGTATCGCTGAGGTGGATGGGACCACAGCGGCGTTCCTGCCCACTGGCGTTGACGAACTCGACCGCGTCCTGGGCGGAGGGCTCGTTCCAGGTGCCGTCATCCTGCTGGCGGGGGAACCCGGCGTCGGAAAGTCCACGCTCCTGCTGGACGTCGCGGCGAAGTTCGCCCGCACGGGTCAGGACGTCCTCTACATCACGGGTGAGGAGTCTGCGGCGCAGGTAAAGCTGCGCGCTGAACGAATCGACGCCGTCGCCCATACTCTTTATCTCTCCGCGGAAACCGACCTCGGGCAGGCGCTGGGCCAGGTGGAGAAGCTTGAGCCCAAGCTGCTGATTGTGGACTCCGTGCAAACCCTGAGCAGTGCGGACGTGGAGGGCAGCGCCGGCGGCGTCTCCCAGGTACGTGAAGTTGCGGCGTCGATCATTTCTGCGGCCAAGCGACGCAACATGACAACGTTGCTGGTGGGCCACGTGACCAAGGAAGGCACCATCGCAGGGCCGCGCTTGCTGGAACACCTGGTGGACGTCGTATGCCAGTTCGAAGGCGAGCGCCACTCACGTCTGCGGCTGCTCCGGGCTGTAAAGAACCGCTACGGGGCTACGGACGACGTCGGATGCTTTGATCTCAATGAGGCCGGCATCGAGGGGTTGGCCGATCCCAGCGGACTGTTCGTTTCGCGGACCCGGGAGCCGGTCTCCGGAACCTGCATCACGGTGACAATGGAGGGTCGCAGGCCACTGCTGGCGGAGGTTCAGTCCCTTCTCGCTGAGAGCGCCAATTCCCAGCCCCGCCGTGCCACCAGCGGGCTGGAAAGCTCCAGGGTTGCCATGTTGCTCGCAGTACTTCAGCAACGTGCCGGCTGCATGCTTCACAAGGACGACTCCTATGTGGCAACCGTGGGCGGCGTGAAGCTCACGGAACCGGCCACAGACTTGGCTGTTGCTCTGGCAGTAGCATCGGCCAAATCCCGCAAAGCACTCCCCCAACGGCTCATTGCGTTCGGCGAGGTGGGCTTGGCTGGCGAAGTCCGTCCCGTGCCAGGGATTAACCAGCGCATCCAGGAAGCTCACCGTCTCGGGTTCACGCACGCTATTGTTCCGGCCAGCCCGGCAGGTGCCGGCGTTATCCCGGATGGTTTCTCCGTGCGCGAAGTAGGCCACTTGGCTGAGGCACTTGAACTGCTGATCACGTAATCCTGCCGGGGTGTCGGGAGCCTTCTGAGCTGCGGTTTCGGCGAGGATGAGAGACATGACCAAACGGAATGTGCTTATCGCGGGACGCTTTTTCTTTGGCCTTCTGACCTTGGTGGCAGTGGGAACTCAGCTGACAGTTCATCTGGGCATGGGCTATGACCTCTGGAACTTCTTCAGCTACTTCACCAACCTGTCCAACATTTTCGCTGCCCTTGTGCTGCTGATCAGTGGCTATCGCGTGCTGATACGAAAACGGCCCAGTGAAATCGATGATGTCACTCGAGGCACAGCCACCATCGCCATGGCCGTTGTGGGGCTGGTGTTTGGTGCACTACTGGCCGGTGAGGACCTCGGCTCCCTGCTCCCTTGGGTCAACTTCGTGGTGCACTATCTGATCCCCGTGGTGATGGTGGCGGACTGGTTGTTTCAACCGCCCAGGGCCACTCTCCGTCCCAAGCACATCTGGTACTGGCTGCTCTATCCCATCGGCTACTTGGTCTATAGCCTCATCCGCGGGGCATTCGTCAACTGGTACCCGTATTGGTTCATCGATCCCGCCCGTGCTGGTGGCTGGGGCGGCGTGGTGGTGTTTGCCGTAGCCATTTCCGTCGGCTTCCTCGTGGTGAGCCTGGCGATGCTGTGGCTGGGGAACAAGCTCAAGCGGCAGGTGGATTACTAGGCGATCTTCCTCCACGAAGGGCGGATTAACTACAGCAACTGGCTATATTCGCCCATGTCAGCAGACAAACTTCCGCAAAGTGCTCTTGTGGGACAGCTTGGAAAATGCACCTTGCAGGCAGCGCCGAACATAACGAAATGACCCACTTTGGGGCTTGCTGGTGCGGTTAACGGTGCCCGGAAGCCCTATCATTGTGCTTGTCGTCATGTGGGCATTTTTCGGAGAGCGCACTGACGCCCGATTCAGCTTGTCTGTGAGCCGTGGCTTGCACCTTCGAAGGGAAACCCTATGGCCCGGAGTCCGGAAGAGTCGCTCAAGGCGACCTTGGCCAGAGTCGCACCCGGAACTCCATTGCGTGATGGCCTGGAACGCATCCTCCGTGGACGCACAGGCGCCTTGATTGTGCTGGGCTACGATCGCACCATCGATTCCATCTGTTCGGGCGGATTCGACATCGGCATCGACTTCTCCCCAACACGCCTCCGTGAGTTGGCCAAGATGGATGGCGCCATCATTTGCGACAAGGACGCCAGCAACATTGTCCGGGCAGCCGTCCAGCTAGTCCCCGATTCAAGCATTGAAACCCAGGAATCCGGCACCAGGCACCGCACCGCCGAGCGCGTCGCGATCCAGACCGGCGTTCCCGTCATTTCCGTCAGCCAGTCCATGCAAATCATCGCGCTCTACGTGAACGGCCTGCGCCACGTCCTGGAGGGCTCCGAAAAGGTCCTCGCCCGCGCCAACCAGGCCCTCGCAACCCTGGAGCGGTACAGCGCACGCTTGGACCAGGTCACCAGCTCTCTTTCTGCCCTGGAAATCGAGGCACTGGTTACCGTTCGGGACGTCGCGGTCACGCTGCAGCGCCAGGAAATGGTCCGCCGCATCTCCGAGGAAATTGCCCAGTACGTGCTGGAACTCGGTGAAGACGGCCGGCTGCTCTCACTCCAGGTGGAGGAGCTCACCGTGGGTCGCGGCCCGGGCAGCGATGTCATCATCCGGGACTACTCCGATCCCAACGCTACGCCCGAGGAAATCGAGGAAGCCGTCCAGGCCCTCCTCAATCTGGGCCCCACGGAACTGATCGACCTCAGCCGGATTGCCCACATCATCGGCTTCGCCGGTGGTGTGGAGCAGCTGGACGCCGTCGTGCAGCCGCGGGGCTACAGGCTACTGTCCGGCTTGAAGTCCGTGCCGAAGGCCGTAGCTGACCGTTTGGTGGACTACTTCGGCGGGCTCCAAAACCTCATGGCAGCAACGATCGACGACCTCATGACCGTGGACGGCATCGGCGATCAGCGCGCCCGCACAGTCCGCGAGGGCCTGAGCCGCATGGCCGAGGCGAGTCTCCTGGACCGCTTCCTCTAGCCCGCCGCCGTCGAAGGCTGCTAATTCAGCTGGAAGGCAACCTTGGCACTGGACTTGTTCCCAAGGCGCGCTTCAAACGTGTAGTAGGCCCCTCCAGCGCCCGGCTTGGCGGTGATCGCAGCACAGCCTTCAAGCGTGCGGTTGCGTTGCCACGGGAAGTTTGCGGTCTCGCTCTTGCCGGGTTGGATGGTCTTGATGAGGTCCTCGCCGCCCGTCTGGCAGTCCTTTGACGAGAAGATGCGGTCCGATCCGCTCATCAGCAGGTACTCCATTTGGGAGGTGCCCACGTTGACCTCGCACGGGGCGGTGCCGCCGTTGGTGATGGTCATGGTCAGCAGCGGCTTTTCCTCCGGGCCGTAAGCGGGCTTGTCGGTCTTGGCGGCAACGGTCATCAGGTTGAAATCGCAGACAGGCGTTGGCGAGGCCGAAGGCGAAGGCGCCGCTGATCCTGTCGAAACAGTCCCCTGCGTCGGTGCCGTTGATGCGTCCGGCGTGCTGACTGCCTGCGGTTCCGGGTTCCCGGCGAGCGCACCCGTGAGCGCCACGACTCCGCCAACGATCAGTGCGATGACCAGCAGCAGGGCGCCAAAAACCACCTGCCGACGACGGCGATACACGGCAGGGCTCGGTCGACGCCTGTTCGCCGGGGCACTTTTGCCCGGCGTGCCGGCGCGGGATGAGCCACGGGCAGCACCCTTCGCCGGCGCTGATGTGCGCGCGGTCGACTGCTGCTTACCCTTGTTGGCCATGGTTCTAGGCTAGGCTCGCGGTCGCATGGGCACCTAACCTCCACGCCGCAGGGGTCCAATCCCGGCCTGTGTGACGTCGGCCATGAGCACTGCCAAGGGTGGCGGCCCCGGGATTCCACTACAGTGGATGGCAGCATGACACTTCCCGATTCAGGCCAGCTGGCAGGCCTCCACCAAGCCCTTGATCAGTGGTTCGCCGAGACCGCCCGCGACCTTCCGTGGCGCGAGCCCGATTGCAGCCCATGGGGCATCCTGGTCAGCGAAGTGATGCTCCAACAGACACCCGTGGTGCGGGTGCTCCCAGTGTGGCTGGATTGGATGGAACGCTGGCCCACACCCGCCCACCTTGCCGGCGAGCCATCCGGCGCTGCCGTCCGCCATTGGGGTCGCCTCGGCTACCCACGCCGGGCCCTGCGACTGCACGCGGCCGCCGTCGCAATGCGCGAGCAGCATGACGGCCAGGTCCCTGATAATTACGTTGAACTTCTGGGGTTGCCGGGCGTCGGCAACTACACAGCGGCCGCCGTCGCAGCCTTTGCTTTCGGCCGCCGCGAAACCGTGGTGGACACCAACATCCGGCGCGTCCACGCGCGGCTTATCTCCGGAAGTGCGCTCCCCGCTCCTGCCTTGACCGCCGGGGAGATGCGGCTGGCTGACGCCCTCCTGCCCGATGACCGGGAGTTATCCGTGCGGTGGAACGCGTCCGTCATGGAACTCGGCGCCATGGTCTGCACCGCCCGCAGCCCCAAGTGCGCTGACTGTCCTGTTCGCTCCAGTTGCGCCTGGCTCGCGGCCAGTGAGCCGCCGCCGTCGTACACCCCGAAGGGCCAGTCCTGGCACGGCACGGACCGCCAAGTACGCGGCGCCGTGATGGCCGTCCTCCGAGAAGCAGCCACCCCGGTCCCCCGCGAGATGTTCGAGCAAGCGCCAGCAGACCTCGGGTTCGCGCCGTCCGGCGTCGGAATCCCGCTCGCCGCACTGCACCGGCTCAACTCCGCGCCCGAGCAGCTGGAGCGGGCACTTGCGGGCCTGTTGGTGGACGGTTTGGCGGAAATGCACGACGGCGGTCTGCGGCTTCCGGCGTAGCGTTCGTCCGCTGCGGTATCAGTTCGGCCACGGGACTGGGCAACGAGTAACGATGCAGCTGCCTCTTTGGCAGACGCTGGAGACAGTTGCTGCGCCCCGTCCTACTCTGAAGCATGGGCAGAATCGGATTGGCTTTGACCCTTGCCGGAACCGCAGCACTGCTTCCCGGTTGCTTCGCCGAACCTGTGGCCTGCCCGGCGATCGGGCACGTAGCCGGTGTTTCCCTGGCCGTCGCCGCGGACTATGCGGACGACGTTGCATCGTTACGGTTGAAGGCCTGCCAAGACGGAATCTGCACGGAAAAAGACCTCATGCTGAACCCAGGGGCGACAGCCGTGGACCAAGGCTGCACTCCGGATGGCGTGTGCTCAGCGACGTCGTCGCCGGACGGAACTCTTCAGGGTTTTCTTGAGCTGCCCGCCCTCAGTGAAAGCCCCCTCGAGGCGACCGTGACCGGCACTTCCCCCGCGGGAATGGCGTTGCCGGTCCGCACACTGACCTTCACTCCGAAGGGCGATTACCCGTTCGGTGAGCAGTGCGGGCGGGTGACTATTGCTGCCCTGACGCTGGATACAGACGGGTTGCGACAGCTGTAAGCCTGGGAACGCGCCCTAGGATGGGAGCGTGCCTGCCAATGATGTCCACCCCGACGTAGCCGAGGCGTTGAAGGCTCTGGGTCAGCCCGTCTCGTGGGACTCCTTGCCAGTGCCGGAGGCCGACAACCAGGAGTATGGCGCCGCCGTCGCCAGCCTCGGGCCGGAACGGATCCGGTTCCGCGTTGGCAAGCTCACCCCCACGAAAGTGGGCCTCTTCGTTGCGGTGTGGCGCCGCGCCCAAGACGGATCCACAGAACCCTTCCCCGCAGAAGACGGCATCGGGCTATTGGTGGTGACAGTACGGGAAGGAAGCAACATGGGCCATTTCGCCTTTCCCAAGTCGGCGCTGGTCAAGCACGGCATCGTTTCCGTGAAAGGCTCCGGCGGAAAGCGCGGCTTCCGGGTTTATCCGCCATGGTCGGAAGTGAGCAACCGGCAGGCCATAAGGACCCAGCAATGGCAGTGCGAATATTTCAGCTAGCCACCCATATCAAGAACCGTCGCATGCCCGCCTCCGGGGTCGCCGCCATCGTCGTATTTTCCGCAGCGGGTGCAGCGCAAGTAGCGGCTGCCGTCATCCGTGTGTTCCACATGCCACTGGTGGCCCAGATTCAGCTTGCACATCAGCTTCCTGAGCATTGCGCTCTCCGTTCCGAAAGCCCGCTGAACACGTCTTACCGTGCCCGAAGCGTCGCTACGTCCAAGCTTAATCAGGAGCGACCCCAGCGACTACCCCTCAACTGACCGCCGGTACGAACTCGGCGTGAAGCCCAGGTACTTCCGGAAGTCGTTCGTCAGGTGCGCATGGTCGGCGTAGCCAAGTTCGACGGCGATCGCAGTAAGGTCCGCTGTTGGGTCGGACCGGGTACGCTCGGCGGCATCCTGCAATCTTCGACGCCGGATCAGGGCTGAAGGGCTCAGCCCGACGTACTTTCCGGCGATTCTTTGCAGCGTTCTGGGTGAGACCGCCAGGGAAGCAGCCACGTCCTCAATTCTAGAAACGTCAGGCTCTGAAGCGATCACGTCCACCATCCGGTTGGCGAGCAAGGCCTCCTCTGAAGCAACAAACTCCAAGGAAACCAGCCACGCAACAAAGGCTTCCACGGCCCCCTCGCGGCGAGCGCCGCCGTCGTGCCTGTCACCGGAAGGCGGGGTCATGGCTGCCGACACGGCCCCGTGGAGGTCAGCCAGCGCCAGAACGATTTCCTGATCGCGGAGAGCTCCCGGATTGTCAGTGAACAGCGGCACCGCTGCCGGGCGGAGAAGTGCGCCAACAGCCCAACCCTGGCCGGTCAGGTCGCGGTAAGACGCCCGGGTAGTGGGCCCGGAGAATTCGACGACGTCGCCCTGCACCACCAGATTGGACGTGGGGTAGGCGATGACGTGCTGCCGGGATGACCGGCCGGGCTCGATGTTCCACTCCGGGATCCAGAACCACTGCACCAGGTCTGCAACGGAAGCCGGGGCCGGAAATCGATGGAAGGTGGGCAGTCTTGCCGGATAGAGGATGCCCTTGAACGAATCCTCCATTGGACCTTTCCCAAGCGCATCAAAGCTGTCGCAAATCTCCAAGCGCTAGCTGGCAGAAGGCCCGTAGCGTCGTAACCATGACAGATACTACAAGCACAGAGTCCACCACGGCAGCCCATGGCGAATACACCACCCATGGCATCCCGAACGGTCTGACCAGCCTCACGCCGTTCCTTGCGGTGCGCAACGCCAAGGAAGCCATCGCGTTCTACCGTGACGTGTTTGGGGCCCGGGTTGTGGGCGAAACCGAAATGGGAGGGATCGTGGTCCACGCCGAACTCGACTTCGGCAACGGCCACCTCCAACTGGGCGAGCCCAACCCGGAATTCCACTTGGTCCCGGCGCCGAGCGGGGAGGACGACTGCTATTCCCTCGGCCTCTACTGCCAGGACGCAGACGGACTCGTCAGGAAAGCAGAGCAAGCAGGAGCCACCATCCGTGAGCCGCTGTCCACCTTCGTCTCAGGTGACCGCTACGCCAGCATCCGTGATCCGTTCGGCGTTCGCTGGTCCATCATGACGCGCGTCGAGGACTTGTCCGAGGAAGAGAGCAACCGCCGCGTTGACGAGTGGGCCGCGCAGCAGGGCTAAGACAGCAGCAGGGCTAAGACCCGGGAGACCTTAGCTCAGGCAGAGGCAGAACGGGTGCCCGGCCGGATCGAGGAACACCCTGAACGTCTCTCCAGGCTGATGGTCGGCCTTGGTCGCACCAAGGGAAAGCGCAACTTCCTCACCCTTGTCCAGGTCCTCTACCACCATGTCGAGGTGCATTTGCTGCGGGATGGTCTGTCCGGGCCATTTTGGCGGTTGGTACACCTCCACTTGCTGGAAGGAGATGCAGTTGCTGCCGTCGCTGGGTCGGATGTCGAACCAGTCGCCTTTGTCCTCGATTTCCCACCCAAAAAGCTCGCCGTAGAAGGCGGCCAGTGCGGCTGCGTCGGGACAATCGATGACGACACTCGGGAATTTAGCTATAGCCATTTGTTAAACCTCGTCACCTGTCTTCTTCATGCGGGCCAGGGCGCTCTTGGTGCCCCGCTGGGTGAGAACGTGAACTACTGCTGCGACGGCAGCCGAGACAACCGCGAAGACCAGCACACCGGGGAGTGAGTCGTTGAGGTCCGTGCTGTCCTTGGGGGCAGGCTTGCCGGTCTTCTTCTCCCAGAGACCCTCCAGCGTCTTGTTTGCGAGCGCGCCGGCGCCGAGGCCAATTGCCAGGCCGAAAATTTTCACCAGTATGTTCAACGAAGTTCCTCCATCAGATAGCGCGCCGCCGAGCGACGCCTCACAAGGGTCAAAACAAGGCAGGGCCGCTGCAATTGCAGCGGCCCTGCCTGGATTCTTAGTCCTTCTTGAAAGCGTCTTTCAGCTTCTCGCCGGCGCCCTTGAGGTCGGCCTTCGTCTGGTCGCCCTTGCCTTCGGCTTCCAGTCGCTCGTTGTCCGTCAGCTTTCCGGCGGCTTCCTTAGCCTTGCCACCGAGCTTCTCGCCAGCGTTCTCCATCTTGTCGTCAGCACCCATGTGTCGCACCTCTTTCTTGTAGTGAACCTGTACCTCTACCACATCACTAATCAGTGTACTTAGCAATATTTGAGAGAAAATCTCCCTGAACTAGAGCTCCCCGAACCCTTCCTCCACAAGCCGCCCCACGTATTCAACCGCCTTCAACGAATCCTTGCCGCGGGCTTCGACCCGCAGGGTGGAACCCTTACCCGCAGCGAGCGCCATCAGCGCCATGATGGACATCCCGTCGACGCCGTTGACCGTCACCTCCGCGTCCAGCCCGGAGAGGCCTCCGGCGATTTTCGCGGCAGGCCGTGCATGCATCCCGAGGGGGTTGATGACTTCGAAGTCGCCGCTTGCGTCTGGTTCATCCTTGTCGTCGGGGATCTCCGGACCCCCCACGCCTGCGGGCACGTTGCCAAAAGCCACAGCCTCTGCCGCCTTGCAGACATCCTCGACGCCGGCACCTCCCTGGGCGGCGACGGCTGCGGCCACGAGCCCCTCAACCAGCGGCGCATCAGCAAGGAGCACAGCGTCCGGATCGCTGGCAAACTCCACCGCCGACTCCGCTGTCATCACGGCCGAACCCAGATCGGTCAGCACCACCACGCCATCGCCACCGGAATCCACCAGGGACTGTTCGACGGCGGCAAGCACCTTCTCAAGGCTGGTTCCGATGCGCTCGTCGTCGGTTCCCCCGGCGGCGACCAGTTCGACGTCGGGAGCCATCTGCGCGGCAAGTTCCACCGCTCCCTCAGCGATCTTGCTGCTGTGCGATACAACCACTATCCCCACCGTCATACGGCGTCGGTTCCCGTGTCACCGGTGGAGCCTGCAGCTGCAGCTGCGGCCGCGCGAAGGAGCAGGGCGGTTGAAGCGGCGCCAGGGTCGCGATGCCC
Organism: Paenarthrobacter sp. TA1.8; assembly: GCF_048595705.1. Classification (NCBI taxonomy): domain Bacteria; kingdom Bacillati; phylum Actinomycetota; class Actinomycetes; order Micrococcales; family Micrococcaceae; genus Paenarthrobacter; species Paenarthrobacter sp. TA1.8. Next base: position 177,505 of record NZ_CP184287.1, on the reverse strand, counting down.
TGCGCTGCGCTCCCCCAGATAGCTGGCCCGGCCTTTGCGTGCCACTAACGGGTCCGTGGCCATGGCCCCTGTTTCGGCAGCTTCCGCGGCCGCTTCCAACACGCCAACGGGGTCAGAGCCGCCCGTTGCGGCCATTTGGGCCGCTTCAACGGCCGGCGTCCAAGCGTCGATCATCGTCTTATCCCCGAGCTCGGCTTTACCTCTGGCCACCACCCCATCCCGGGCGGCTGCGAGGGCCGCAGCCAGCGCCTCTGCATCAATATCGCTGATGTCCCCCAAAGAGGTAGCGGCCCGCAGATACGCTGTGCCGTAGAGCGGTCCCGCAGCCCCACCCACCTTGGACATGAGCGCCATCGCCGCAGCTTTCAATGCTGCTCCCGGAGTTTCAGGCGGGTTCTCATCGAGCTTCTGCAGCACGGCTTGGAAACCTCGGTCCATGTTCTCGCCGTGGTCCGAGTCGCCAATGGCACGGTCCAACTCAATCAGTTCCACCCGGTGCTCGGCCATGGCTTTTGCGGAGAGCTTCAGCCAATCAACAGCCCAATCAACATCCAACCCCATGCTCAGGCTCCCCACCGCAGGGCAGCCGTGTGGACGGGAGCGTCCCAGAGCCTGGTCATCTCCTCATCGAGGCGCAGCACCGACACTGAGCATCCCTGCATCTCCAGGGACGTCACGTAGTTCCCCACCAAGGAGCGCTCCACGGTGGCACCACGCTCGGCGAGGACCTGGGCCGCCCGCCGGTACACGATGTACAGCTCGCTTTGAGGGGTGCCGCCCATGCCGTTGACGAACAGCAGCACCTTGTCCCCGGATGCGAGGGCAAGGTCCTCAAGGACAGGCTCCAAGAGGCGGTCCGTGATGGCGTCAGCGTTTTCCATGGCGATCTTGTGCCGGCCAGGCTCACCGTGGATGCCGATGCCAATCTCGATCTCATCTTCCGCGAGCTCAAAGCTCGGCGTCCCGGCGTGCGGAACCGTGCAGCCGGACAGGGCTACACCCATGGTCCGCACATTGGCCACCACGCGCTCGGCGATGGCCGTGACCGCGTCAAGATCGTCGCCACGTTGGGCGGATGCACCCGCGATCTTTTCCACAAGGACAGTTCCGCCAACTCCGCGCCGGCCAGCCGTGTACAGCGAGTCCTCCACCGCGACGTCGTCGTTCACCAGCACCGAACGTACGTGAACGCCTTCGGCTTGAGCCATTTCGGCGGCGGTTTCGAAGTTCAGGACATCGCCGGTGTAGTTTTTCACGATATGGACGACGCCGGCGCCCGAGTCAACTGCCACGGTCGCGGGGATGATCTGGTCGGGTGTAGGCGAGGTGAAGACTGCGCCGGGGACTGCTGCGTCCAGCATGCCGAGGCCCACGAAGCCCGCGTGCAGGGGCTCGTGGCCACTACCTCCGCCGGATACCAGGGCGACTTTGCCCGCTACAGGAGCACCTTTCCGGATGACGTACTTAGGCTCGGGATGGACGTCCACGATGTCGGCATGGGCCATGCCGAAGCCTTCGACGGATTCGTCCACCACGGCGCGTGGATCATTGATGAGCTTTTTCATGAGGTGCTCCTGGGCGTGCTGTGGCTGGTGCTCTGACCCTACTACCGGCGGCCCGGGCCACGGTAGGCCTTGCGGCCTTGCCTGTGCATAAATAGCTGCGCCGGCGCCTATGAACGGTGCCCACTGGTTAAAAGCGGAAGGGACAGCCCCCAATGACTGTCCCTTTCGCTGATCCATTGGATCCGCTACTCCTCGGCGGCTTGTGTTGTCACCACCTCGGACTCGTTCCGGACCCGGTACTCAGGCCAAAAGGCCGAGTACAAATCCGGGTTCGAGTGCCCCGCGTCCTGCCATGAGGCTTCGTGCGGCCATGACCCGTGGGGAATGTCGATCTGAAAAGCGGAAAAATCCGGGAACGTGACCCTATGGTCCATTGTCCGCATCCCCTTCAGCTGTTCAGGACGGCGTCGCCGCCGGTGACGACGTCCTCGAGCAGCACGGTCTGATCTATGACCGGAAGCCCCACAACGTGCCCGAAACTGAACATGTTCTTCGGATCAAGCTCCGCTTTGGCCTTCCTCAGCCGTTCGCGGACTGTCGGGCCCCAGGCCCGCTCCCGGTCCTCAGCGTCAACAAAGTGGCCGTGCAGGTTCACGAAAGTCCCGCCATTGGAGGCGTCGCGCAGGTCCTCACGAACGGCGTCGAACACTACCGGAAGCAGCTCCGCCAGCGGCGGGACCGCCATGCCTGCCATGAAGAAGCTGAATGCGGCGTCGCGGGCGCCAACGGTGTCCTCGCCTTCGGCGCTCTTGGCCAAGGCGCCGCCGAGCAGCCGCAGCTCAGCCATCAACACGGGACTTTCGACGCCGGGGCCGAAGTGCCGCAGGATGGCCTCTTTTGCTCCACTGTCCAAACGGTCCAACAGGAAGCCCCGCTCGCGCACGGGCACGGGCTGGTCCGGGTCCTGATGGATCATGTCGAACTGTGTGGCATCCAATGGACCGGTCCCGTCCATCATGAAAGGCGCACTCTGGCGCATCGGCTCCAGCAGCCGCGAGGCCACCGCCGCGTCACCCTGGTAGGCGTAACGAAGATGAACGACGAACTTACCGCGCAGCGGCTCGGGAACGATGTCCATGTCCGGCAACCGCAGGAAAGCCAACGACGCTGATGCCTCCTGGGGGAGCGAGGTCACCCAATCGCTGAACTGCTCGAGGACCGCAGCGGCATGCTCGCCGTCGTAGTACAGCCCGCCGGCAAAGAGGTCCGATCCCGGGAAGAGGTGGAATTCCATGGCAGTGACGATGCCCAGGTTCCCCTTGCCGCCCCGGAGGAGGTAGAACAGCTCCGAGTTCTCGTCCTTGGTCACCCGGCGCTGCGTGCCGTCGGCGGTGACGAGCTCGAAAGCAATCACGTGGTCTGAAGCGAAGCCGTATTTGCGCCCCAGGATGGGCAGGCCGCCGCCCAAGGTGTAGCCCACCACTCCGACGTCGGTGGTGGAACCGCAGAGCCCCATCAAGCCGAAGGTCGCGGCGAGATCCACCACGGCCTTCCAGCGGACGCCCGCACCGACGCGGGCCGTCTTCTCGATGGGATCGATGCTGAGTTCCAGCATTCGTCGGGTGCTGATGAGCAGGCCACCTTCAATGGCGTTGGTGGCACCATGTCCGGTGGATTGGACGGCGACGGGCATTCCCCGCTCTGCCGCCCAACGAATAGCCGTGGAAACGTCCTCTGCGTCGAGGGCGCCGAAGGCCAGATCAGGTTGGTGTTGTGTAGAGAGGTTGAAGGCCGCTACTTCGGGAGCAAAGCCCGGATCGGCAGGCGTGAACACGGGACCGCGCACGCTGAGTTGGAGTTCTGAAACATCTGAAAAGGACGCGTGGGACTGCATGATCTTCTCTCAATTGACCGATGTGGTGGAAGCTTCCCCAGCAAGCCTAGACCAGTTTATCCATCAACTGGATATAAGAGAAGAGCTAATAAATCACTCATAATCGGGCAGGGTTGATCGACCCCCCGTGTGGGCGCGGTATCAGTGGCGCGCGAGTGCTATCCGATGGCGCTAAAGCTGCTTGATCATGCGGGTGTTGCCCAGAGTATTGGGCTTCACGCGAGCAAGATCCAGGAACTCCGCCACGCCTTCATCATGCGAGCGCAGGAGCTCGGAGTACACCTGAGGATCCACGGCAGACTGGTCCGCCATGACTTCGAACCCGTGGCGCTTGAAGAAGTCCACCTCAAAAGTCAGGCAGAACACGCGGCTCACGCCAAGGGCCCGGGCTTCCTCCAGCAGGTTCTCCACCAAGACGTGACCCACACCCCGCCCACGCCAGGAGTCAGCCGCGGCGAGGGTGCGGATCTCCGCAAGGTCCTCCCACATCACATGGAGGGCCCCACAGCCAATGACTTCACCCTCATCAGACTCGGCGATCCGGAATTCCTGAAGGCTCTCGTAGTACGCCACGGTCTCCTTGGCCATGAGAATCCGTTCCTCGGCCAGGGGCGCCACAAGCCTCTTGATGGCCGCCACATCACTGGTGCGGGCAGGGCGAAGGCTAAAGGTCGAATTCACTCCCCCATCCTAGCTACGGGCAACCGGGCACGCGTTTTATGGCTTGCGCTCTGCCGCTTACCAACACTTATTCGCCTAAGTGTTGGTAAGATGACGGAATGCCAACACCTGCGGAGGCACGCATCCCGATCACTCCGGTTTCATTCGAGACCCTCGACTGGAAGCCGCAAGCGCCTGAGATGTTCTCACGCGCAGAGGTGGTGCGTCAGACGGGCCCCTATGAAGCGGCCGTCACCGCGTCTATTGCCGGCTGGACTCCCAGCATCTCCGGTGAAATTTTTGCCGACGTTGAGGATGCAACACGGCAGCTCGTCGATTTCGACAAGCATGCGCAGCAGACACTTGGCACCAACAACCCCGCACTCGGACCAATGACGGCAATCCTGCTGCGCACGGAGTCGGCCTCCAGCTCGCAGATCGAGCAGTTGACGACGTCGGCGAAGCATCTCGCCCTCGCTGAGATCAATGAGGGCGATAAAGCGAACGCTCTCACTGTCCTCGGCAACGTCCATGCGATGGAGGCGGCCCTCCAACTGGCCGACGACATCACTGAAGCGACCATCCTTTCCATGCACGAGGCGCTGATGATCCATCAGCGCGGCTTCGATCCACTCGACGCCGGCCGCTTTCGCGAGGAAGCTGTGTGGATCGGCCGCGGAGAAGCTGGCCCGCGATTGGCCGACTTTGTAGCCCCACACCATGACCGGATCCGCGGTGCCATCAAAGACCTGATTGGATTCGTCGACCGTCAAGACCTACCCGTGCTCGTTCAGGTCGCGGTCAGCCACGCACAGTTCGAAACGATCCATCCGTTCCCTGACGGCAATGGCAGGACCGGCCGAGCACTGGCACAGTCGATCCTCCGCAACAAAGGTCTGGTCGGCTCAACTGCGGTGCCGCTCTCGGCGGGCCTCCTCGTCCACACAGAGCGCTACTTCGAGGCACTGGGGTCCTTCCGCGCCGGCGACGCCGGGCCAATAGTCCGCGAGTTCGCCCAGGCAAGCCGGGTCGCCGCGACTACAGGGTCGGGGCTCGTGGACAACCTTGTCGAACAGCTTGAGGAATCCCGTGCGAAAATGACGGGCCTCCGGTCAGACGCCGCGGCGTGGAAGGTGCTGCCCACACTAATCGGGCAGCCCGCAGTGAACTCGAAGTACCTTATGAGCAAGCTCGGCCTCGGCGAGATGGCAGCGCAGCGCGCGCTCGACGCTCTCACTGACCGCGGCGTGCTCGTCGAAACGTCCGGCCGCGGCCGAAATCGCGTGTGGCAGCATCCCGGAGTCTTCGAGGTCCTCGACGGCTATGCCGCCCAGATCCGGCGGATGTCAGAGCGCTGATCAGATCCTCCAGCCACCCCGTTAGACCCCCAGCTCCTCCGGCAAGGCAACCTCCTCGCCCAGCACCTGCTTCGCCAGGAAGTGTTCCACTACGCCATACCAAACCTTCGCGTGCTGCGGCTGCAGGACCCAGTGGTTCTCGTCCGGGAAGTACAGGAAGCGGTGCGGGCTCTGGCCGTTGTCGTCGGCGGGCAGCTGCGATGAGGACAGGAGTTCATACCAGAGGCGAAGTCCTTCGCCGATGGGTACGCGGTAGTCCTTGTCTCCGTGGATGACGAGCATAGGCGTCTTGATGTTGCCCACGTTCAGGTGCGGCGAGTTTTCCATTGCCATTTCCACGGTCATTTCCTTGAGCCAGTACTGCGCCGCGTCGGTGGTGGGGCCGAACTGGTCCAGTGCCCAGAGGCTTGCGTGGGTGACGATCGCCTTGAAGCGGTCAGTTTGCCCGGCAACCCAGTTGGCCATGTAGCCGCCGAAGGATCCACCCATGGCCGCGGTCCGCGATTCGTCGATGTCCGGCCGGGCAACCACTGCGTCTGTGATGGCCATGAGGTCGGTGAAGGGCTTCTTTCCCCATTCGCCCCAACCGCGCTGGATGAATTCCTGCCCGTACCCGGTGGAGAGGGCAGGATCAGGCAGGAGAACGGCGTAGCCCTTGGCCACGAGCAACCACGGGTTCCAGCGCCACGTCCAGGCATTCCAGGAGTTCAGCGGTCCTCCGTGGATCCACAGCAGGAGCGGTGCCGGATTGCCCGCAGAGGCACCTTCCGGGAGCGCCAAGTACGCCGGTACGCGCGAGCCATCTTCGGCCGTCGTTTCCACGCGTTCAAGGCGACCCCTGTAGAGGGGTCGCTCCGCCGGCGCCTGCAACCGGACCACTTCGCCGGTGGCGAGGTTGATCCGAACGGCTTCTGCAGGGAATTCGTACGAGCTTCGAAGCGCATACGCCGTGGTCCCGTCCGGAGAAACCACGACGTCGGAATAGGCGGCAGCATCCGGCGTCACCCGGGTGACAGCACCGTCCGCGACGTCGATCCGGAAAAGCGGCCCCGCGCCGTCGTCGTCCGCTGCTGCCAGAACCGCAGTGCCGTCCGGGAGCCATGCGAGGGGCGTCGCCCAACGGTCCCACTGGTGGGCGAGTGGCTCAAGATCCGTGGTCTCGCCGCCGCTGACGTCCACCAGGTGCAATTTCACGTGGGGAGCCTGGGTGGGCGTCGTGTCGCTCTCGCTCTGGACCACCAGGGTCCGATTGTCAGGACTGACCGGCCCGGGGAAGTAGCTCATGCCTTCGTGGTCGAGCAGCACCTTGACGGTCCCGGTGGCGACGTCGACGGCGGCGAGCACCTCACGACTGTCAGCCTTCGCCAGCGCCTTGGTCATGCTGGTGTAGATGGTCTTGCCGTCCGGGCTCACCACTGTTTTGGCTTCGCGCAGCGAACTCCCGACGCCGGCCGTCAGGTTCCGGAGTTGGAGCGGCGCTGATGCATCCACTGTGGAGGGTTTGCCGGGCTCTTCTTCCGCACCTTGCTCCACGGCGAACAGCCGCGGCTCGGCCGGGCCAAGGTCGGTGTCCCAGTAGCGGACCGGGTAGCCGCTGTGCAGGATGGCCGAGACCTTGTTGTCCTTGCGTGCCTTGCGGCGTTCCTCGTCGTTCGCTTCGTCGGCGGATCCGACCAGGACCTCGGCGTTGACGAAGGTGACGTCCGCATCCTTGGCGGCCATCACTGAAGCGATGCCGCCTGCACGTGAGTGCACCACACGCGCCTCTCCCCCGTCGGCGGGCAGCAGCCACAGTGCATTGACGGGGTCGGCGTCAGGGCTCTCCGGATCAGGGCGCGCCGAGGTGAAGTAGAGGTCGCCGTTGGCAGCAAAGACCGCACCTGCTTCGCCCTTGGAGCTGCGGGTAATGCGGCGGGCGTGCTTCCGGCCGCTGGGGTCGAGTTCCCAGAGTGCGGTGGCGAACTCAGTTCCCTGGGCGTTCAGCGTCGTCACAGTGGTAACCAGGCGCTTGCCATCCGGGCTGAGCGTGAGGCCGCCAACCCGCGGGATAGCGAGGTAATGGTCGATGTCGTGAAACGGGGTTTCGGGCTGCCCGCCCTGGGTGTCAGCAGAGTCCATGTACCGATTCAACACGGATTGTGCCCCCGATCACAGAGTGGTTCACTCACAGTGAAACAGTACTTTCACATATTCACCCAAGTAAGTCGCAGCAGAGCGCGTTTTGAGTGCTCAAAACGCGCCCTGCTGCTACTTGGATGGCAGGTTTCGCAGGGCTTCGAACACTGGCCCGGTTCCATCTTCAGTCGCGATGGCGGCCGACACTTCCGCTGCCCTCTTCGCGTACGACGGCGTGCTGACAGCTTCCGTAATGGCGTCACCAAGGCGCTCCGGAGTCAGCATCTTGTAGGGAATCGGCCGGGGACCCGCCCCGAGCGACGCGATCCGTGAAGCCCAGAGCGGCTGATCCGTGTACACCGGAATCCCCACGGCCGGCACGCCGGCCCGGAAGCCGGCCGCCGTCGTTCCCGCTCCGGCATGGTGAACCACTGCCGCCATCCGCGGGAACAGCCATTCATGCGGAATGCTACCGACGGCGATCGCATCGTCGCCCAGCGCGCCCTCGACGCCCTGCACAACAGCCCGCACTCCAGCCCGGCGGGTGGCCTCAAGAATGAATGATGGATCAATGTGGGCGCTGCTTCCAAAGCCAACAAAAACGGGCGGGGTACCGTCGGCAAGGAAGTCCAGGAGGTCCCTTGGCGGTTGCCAGTCCGGCTTCATTGCCGGCCACCAATATCCGGCCATAACCAGGCCCGGGCGCCAATCAGCAGGCCTTGGCAGGACCGAGGGACTGATGCCGTGAAGAATAGTGGCATTCGCTTTACGACGGCGGCGCTCACCGGCCGCGCGGCTCTGCTTGCCCAACCCCAGCTCCTTGCGAAGACGCGCACTGGGGGCATCGTAAGGCGCCGGGCCTGCCGCTGCGCGCTGGCCAATGATCTTGTTTCCCCACGCCCCAAGGCTTCGGGCCGAATTCATGATCACAGGTGGATACGATGCGCTGGGTTCCGTGGGCTGCAAATGTGCGCCGAGGGCCGGAATGCCCATGGCTTCCGCGATGTCGTATGCATAGGGCGCCACCGAATTGGCCAGGATCACGTCGGCGCCGGCCTCGGCCGCTGCCAGGGTGCCCGTTGCGGCGTTGTCCATATAGTCGGTGAGCTTCCGCCAAAAGGTGAGCACGCTTCCGGAGGAAGCCTTGGCACCGGGCGCTGGCTGCGTGATCAACTCGGTCAGATCCCCAGGCAACGGCTTGAACTCGCAACCCGACTCAACAACAAGAGCTGCGTAGGCGGGGTTGGCCGCAATCGCCACCTCGTAGCCCAAGCTCTGCAGGCTGCTACCCAGCCCGGCCATGGGCGCGACGTCCCCGCGCGTCCCCGGAGTCACCATGAGTATCCGCATGCCACCACTACTTCCCGCTGCCGTCTTTCGTATGAATAAAGCCCTTTAGAAGCCACCATAAGGGCTTTATCTGTACAGAACTTCCTCGCCGGACAAAGCAAAAGCCCCACCCGCTCCTTGCGGGAGCGGACGGGGCTTAGTGCTGTAGTGCCTTACGCGGTCGGAGCGATCTCCGGGATACGCGGCTTGGCGTTGCCTTCGAACGTGAACTTGGCGTCGTCACCTTCGCCGTCAACGTCCACCACAACGATGTCACCGGAGTGGAGTTCGCCGAACAGGATCTTCTCGGACAGCTGGTCCTCGATCTCGCGCTGGATGGTGCGGCGCAACGGCCGGGCACCCATGGCGGGATCGTAACCACGCGTGGCCAGGAGAACCTTGGCAGCGGGGGTGAGCTCGATGCCCATGTCCTTGTCCTTGAGGCGGCGCTCCAGGCGGGTGACGAACAGGTCCACGATCTCGATGATCTCGTCCTGCGTCAGCTGCGGGAACACCACGACGTCGTCAACACGGTTGAGGAACTCGGGGCGGAAGTGCTGCTTGAGCTCTTCCGTGACCCGGGCACGCATCCGGTTGTAGCCGGTCTGGGTGTCCGTGCCGGACTGGAAGCCCGTTGCCACGCTCTTGGAGATATCGCGGGTACCAAGGTTGGTGGTCATGATGATCACAGTGTTCTTGAAGTCCACCACTCGGCCCTGGGAGTCGGTCAGTCGACCGTCTTCCAGGATCTGCAGCAGCGAGTTGAAGAGGTCCGCGTGGGCCTTCTCCACTTCATCGAACAGGACCACGGAGAACGGACGCCGGCGGACCTTCTCGGTCAGCTGGCCGCCTTCTTCGTAGCCGACGTAGCCCGGAGGTGCACCGAAGAGACGCGAAACCGTGTGCTTCTCGGAGTACTCGGACATGTCCAGCGTGATGAGGGCGTCCTCTTCACCGAACAGGAACTCGGCAAGAGCCTTGGCGAGCTCGGTCTTGCCCACGCCGGTGGGGCCGGCGAAGATGAACGAGCCACCGGGGCGCTTGGGATCCTTCAGGCCTGCACGGGTGCGGCGGATGGCCTGAGACAGGGCCTTGATGGCTTCGTTCTGGCCGACGACGCGCTTGTGCAGTTCGTCTTCCATCTTGAGCAGGCGCGAGGACTCTTCCTCGGTGAGCTTGAAGACCGGGATGCCCGTGGAGTTCGCGAGAACTTCAGCGATCAGGTCCTCGTCAACCTCGGAGATATCGTCCATGCCGCCGGACTTCCAGGTGCGTTCCTTCTCTGCCCGTTCGGCAATGAGCTTCTGCTCCTTGTCGCGCAGCGAGGCGGCACCCTCAAAGTCCTGGGCGTCGATGGCGGATTCCTTCTCCATCTTCACGTCGGCGATGCGCTCGTCCATGGCCTTGAGCTCCGGCGGAGCGGTCATGCGACGGATGCGCAGGCGGGCGCCGGCTTCATCGATGAGGTCGATCGCCTTGTCCGGCAGGAAGCGGTCCGAGATGTAGCGTTCGGCCAGCTGCGCAGCTGAGGCGAGGGCGCCGTCGGTAATCGTCACGCGGTGGTGTGCCTCGTAACGGTCACGCAGGCCCTTGAGGATCTCGATCGCGTGAGCGACAGAAGGTTCCTTGACCTGGATCGGCTGGAAGCGACGCTCAAGAGCAGCGTCCTTCTCAATGTGCTTGCGGTATTCATCCAGCGTGGTCGCACCAATGGTCTGGAGTTCACCACGGGCCAGCATCGGCTTCAGGATGGACGCAGCATCGATGGCACCTTCGGCAGCACCTGCACCAACGAGGGTGTGGATCTCGTCGATGAAGAGGATGATGTCGCCGCGGGTGCGGATCTCCTTGAGGACCTTCTTCAAGCGCTCTTCGAAGTCACCGCGGTAGCGGGAACCGGCAACCAGGGAACCGAGGTCAAGCGTGTACAGCTGCTTGTCTTTGATGGTCTCGGGGACGTCGCCGCGGACGATCGCCTGGGCGAGACCTTCGACGACGGCAGTCTTACCGACGCCGGGCTCACCGATCAGGACCGGGTTGTTCTTTGTACGGCGGGAGAGGACCTGCATGACGCGTTCCATCTCCTGCTCGCGGCCGATCACAGGATCGAGCTTGTTTTCGCGGGCAGCCTGGGTCAGGTTGCGTCCGAACTGGTCAAGCACCACCGAACCGGCAGGAGTACCTTCCGGCTGGCCCTGGCCCGAGCCGCTGCCTGCAGTCTCCTTGCCCTGGTAGCCGGAGAGCAGCTGGATGACCTGCTGGCGGACCCGGTTAAGGTCCGCACCAAGCTTGACCAGCACCTGGGCGGCTACGCCTTCGCCTTCGCGAATGAGGCCGAGCAGGATGTGCTCAGTCCCGATGTAGTTATGGCCGAGCTGCAGTGCCTCCCGAAGGGAAAGCTCAAGCACCTTCTTGGCGCGCGGAGTGAAGGGGATGTGACCGGACGGGGCTTGCTGGCCCTGGCCAATGATCTCCTGCACCTGTTCGCGAACGCCATCGAGCGAAATGCTCAGGGACTCGAGCGCCTTGGCAGCAACGCCTTCACCCTCGTGGATCAGACCCAAGAGGATGTGCTCGGTACCGATGTAATTGTGGTTAAGCATCCGTGCCTCTTCTTGGGCAAGGACGACCACGCGACGGGCACGGTCCGTAAATCTCTCAAACATTTCGCCACACTCCTAGCTACGACGTACTTTGATGCTACGTGCCGGAGCAACACTTTTGGAGCGTGTTCGCCACAGGGGAAACATGACGCCGCTGTGGAATAAATCCGGTTCCAGCCCTTGACCGCTGCTACCCCTCGGTGGCACCCTCCCGCCTTGGCTGAGTGGACTGAACGCCGGCCGCCCGTGAACATTTTGCGGCATGTTGTTCCACCGCTTTCCCGGAGGGCATTAGTGCCTGTAATCGGACCTTCCCCACACAGGCGGTTCACAGAATATTCCAAGCCCCACTGCACAGCCACCACAAACTGGCCGGTTAAACACCAATGCCCCGGCAGTGACTGCCGGGGCATTGAATCGGTGAATCAGGAATTTGCCTTTTGGTACGCTTCCTGAATTTCAGCCTGAATACGTCCGCGGCTGTTGACCGTGTAACCGTTGTCACGGGCCCATTGGCGGATTTGCGCGGAATCCTGGTTACGTGCGGCTGTAGCACGGCCCCGGGTTGCCCGGCCGGAAGAAGTCTTCCTTGCCTTAGCAACGTAGGGCTCCAATGCCTTGCGCAGCGAAGCTGCGTTGGCAGTGGACAGGTCCATCTCGTAGCTCACGCCATCGAGGCCAAAGCGGACAGTTTCGTCCGCTGCCCCTTCATCCAGGTCATCGACGAGGATGATTTTTACTTTCTGTGCCATGAGTTGCCTCTCATTTGGAGGGTTGGATAATCAGAAATTCCCCGGATTCCTTTGATGATTATCGTTCACGGCAAGCACCCGCGTCAAAGCGTTATTGGATTCTCTTCGGTGAGCGGAACCCAATTGGAAGGCTATTTAGCTGCGGGGCCCTCGGATGCAGGTCCTGAATTTTTCAAATTCGCTTCGGCTTGTGCCTTGGCTTCGGCTTGCCGTTCTGATTTGTCCGCATTGAAGATCGACTTCATGGCAAACCAGAAGATCAATCCCACCACAATGGACGGGGCCAGGACTGCGATGTACTCCATGATCAGTGACCTTCAGGCTTCAGCAATGGGAAAAGGATGGTTTCGCGGATACCGGCACCAGTGAACAGCATCACCAGACGATCAATGCCCAGCCCGATGCCACCCATGGGCGGGGCGCCGTATTCAAGGGCGCGGAGGAAGTCTTCGTCCAGCTGCATGGCTTCCTCATCGCCGGCAGCAGAGCGGCGGGACTGCTCTGTAAGGCGCTCACGCTGGATTACGGGGTCAATGAGCTCGGAGAACGCCGTACCGCGCTCCATTCCCCCGATGATCAGGTCCCAGGCCTCAATGAGACGGCCGTCTTCGCGGTGCGGGCGGGCCAGCGGTTGCGCGGATGGCGGGTAGTCATAGACAAATGTGGGGTTCAGCAAGGTGGGTTCCACAATCTCGCCGAACAGCTCAACTACGATCTTTTCGGCGTCCCACTTGGGGTCCACCTTGACCTCGTGCTTGGCAGCAATTGCCAGCAACTCATCCACTGTGGTGTCGGGAGTAATTTCAATTCCCACCGCTTCAGAAATACCCGGGTATACCGAAATCCAAGCCCATTCGCCGTCGAGGTTTATTTCGCCGGCCTCCGTCTGAATCGTGCGGGTACCTACGACGTCGGCCACATTCAGGATGATTTCCTTCATGCGGTCGGCCATGACGAACTGGTCCGCCCATGCCTCGTAGCACTCAAGCGTGGTGAATTCGGGGCTGTGCGTGGAGTCCACGCCTTCGTTGCGGAACACGCGACCCATGTCGTACACGCGGTCAATGCCACCAACAACGGCGCGCTTGAGGAACAGCTCTGTGGCGATGCGCAAGGTCATCTTCTGGTCGAACGCGTTCATGTGCGTCTCGAACGGGCGGGCTGTAGCACCGCCGTGGACCAGCTGCAGGATGGGGGTTTCCACCTCCACATAGCCGTGGCGGTCAAGGGTGTCGCGGACCGAGCGGGTGATGGCAGCGCGCTTGTAAACCATTTCGCGGGCTTCGTCGCGGACCATGAGGTCCACGTAGCGCTGCCGAACGCGGGTTTCCTCGTTCAGTTCGGCGTGCAGGACCGGCAGCGGACGGAGTGCCTTGGACGCCATGGACCAAGAGTCAGCCATGACGGACAGCTCGCCGCGGCGGGATGAGATGACCTCGCCCTTGATGAAAACATGGTCGCCAAGGTCAACCAGTGCCTTCCAGTCGGCCAGCGCTTCCTCGCCGACATTCGCCAAGCTCAGCATCGCCTGAAGGCGAACGCCCTTGCCGTCCACGCCGCCCTCCTGGAGGGTTGCGAAGCACAGCTTGCCGGTGTTGCGGACGAACACGACACGGCCGGTGACGCCCACCGTATCGCCGGTAGTCTCATCGGCTTCCAGGTGTGCGTACTTTTCGCGGATTTCGCTCAGGGAATGGGTCCGTTCAACACCCACCGGATAGGCCTCGGTGCCACGCTCGATCAGCTTGGCGCGCTTCTCCATACGGATGCGCATTTGCTCGCTGGCGTCGATGGGCTCTGCGGAGGTGTTCAGGGCGGGGGTGTTTGCGGAAGTCACAGTCCTTAAGTTTACCGGTGATTGCGGGCCTTTACTTCCGGGCATCAAGATCAGGGAAACGCATAGACTCGGGCTGTGGAAACGTGGACGGTTGAAACGAACGACGGCGGCGGGCAGCTTGAGGTGCATACCTTCCGGCCGGCGTCGGGTGCCTCGTTCCCGGGTTCGAAGGCACCCGCTGAACCAGCCGGCGTCGTGCTTGTTCATGGCACCTTGGTGACCGATTCCTTGTATTGGCCTTTCGCCCGGACGTTGAGCGTCATGCTGGGGCGCCCTGTTCACAGCTACAACCGCCGTGGTCGCGGACAATCCGCACCGCAACCGCCCGGCTATTCCGTCGACACAGAGATCGCGGACCTTCAAGCGGTCATGGAAACGAGCGGCTCCACTGATGTTGTGGCACACAGTTATGGCGGGTTCGTGGCGTTGCAGGCCGCCCGGCGCGGCGGAATCAACCGTTTGGTCACCTACGACGCTGCGGTGTCCCTCTCCGGCAACCTCAGTGGCCGGTGGCGGCCCGAACTTGAGGAGGCAGTGACTGCAGGCCAGCTCGACCATGCCTGGGCCCACTTGGTGCAGGGGCTGGGAACCGCGGGGCCGATTTCCTACCTGCCCATGGGCGCGCTCCGTGCGCTTAGCGTCCTCTCCGCCCGAACGCGGCTGGGACTGGAGATGCGCTCCCTCCTACCCACTGCGGTCACGGAAATGCGGGCCGTCCTCGATGCCGACGCCCACCTTCACGACTTCATGAAACTCTCCACCCCCACGCTCATGCTCAGCGGTGGCTGGAGTCCGTCGTACTTCGCGGAGACCGGTCGGATCCTGGCCGGGGCGGTGCCCTCCATTGACTTCGCGGTTGTGCCTCTGCAGTTCCATGAAGGCCCGCTCCGGCCCGGGAAGCGCCTCGCGTCGCGCATTGCGCGTTTCCTCTCCGGGAACCATCTGGAGGAAGAACCCGCCAGTGCCACCTAGGATGTTTCGGTGAAGGAACGGGACATCAGAACGCACGACGGCGGCAAGCTCGCCTTGTATAGCTACGGCACGGAAGACGCACCCGGCGAACGCCGCGTAGTGCTCATCGGAGGTGCATTCCTCACCGCACTGATCTACCGCCCCTTCTCCGTTGCCCTGTCAAAGGGCCTGGGCGATGGCTGGGCTGTGGACGTGTACGATCGCCGGGGCCGGGGAAAGTCAACCGAGCAACCCCACAACTACTCCATGGCTACGGAAATCGCCGACGTCCGCACCATCATGGACGCCACGGGTGCCCGCAACATCATGGGCCACAGTCTGGGTGGCGCCGTAGCCCTCAACGCAGCCCAGGCCTTCGCAGGCACACACCACCAACCGGACAAGCTCGCGGTGTACGACGCGGCCGTGAACATTGACGGCAGCATGGACACGGACTGGCTGGACGGATTCGCGGAGTCCGTCAATCAGGGAAATGTTGGACGGGCGATGGCCCGGATGAAGCGTGGCATGCATCCCGGAACCGCCCTCGCCAGGGTCCCGGAGCCGGTGTTGGCCGGACTCATGGCAGTGGTCTCGGGGACTAAGGTCAACAGGCTCTTCCGGGAGCTCATGCCGTCGGGTGTCGGTGAACTCAAGGCAGCCTTCGACGCCGCCGATACGCCGCAGGATTTCTCGGTCCTACCTCCCAACACGCACTTCATGGTGGGCAAGAAGAGTCCCCGGTTCTACAAGGTCACCGCAGCCCGCCTGAACCGGGCCGTCCCTGGCAGCACGTTGGAGGTCTCGCCGAAGGGCTTCCACGGCTCCGTCCCGGCAGCGGTCAACGAACTCGTCTCCGACATCACGGACTACTTTAAGCGCTGACTTGTCCATATAAGCGCCGGCATGCTGCCCGCATTCAGGTGGCTCGGTTAGGCTCGAGTCATGACGCGCGACATCATCATGACCCACGACGGCGGACACCTCGAAGTACTCACCACGGGCGGTGAGCTGGCAGCGGCAGGCTCCGGCGTCGTCGTCGTTCCTGCCTCCATGGTGACAGCCACCGACTACACGCGTTTCGCCCAGAAACTCAGCGAGGCCCTTGGCCGCCCCATTCACACTTTCAACCGGCGTGGCCGCGGTGATTCCTCTCCGCAGTCCGAGGATTACACGCTCGAAGCCGACATTCGGGACCTCGAAGCTGTTATGAAGCACACGTCCAGCACCGACGTGTTCGGGCACAGTTTCGGCGGCGCCGTCGCACTGCACGCGGCCCGGACGCTCCCGGTCGAGCGCCTCGCGGTTTACGATCCCGCCGTCTCGGTCAACCACAGCGTCAAGGCCGACTGGACACCGGACTACGAACGCGCGACGGCGGCGGGAGACTATGATCGCGCCCTCGCCGTCCTCATCAAGGGAGTGGAGACCGGCGGCGCCTTCGCGCGAATGCCACTGTCCATGCTGACCTTGGCCAACAAGCTGGCAGCCGGGACACCATTGGGCAAGCAGATGCGCGAACTGATGACCTGCGGCGTCCGCGAAATTAAGGCAGTCATCGCCGCGGACATGCCTGCCGAGCCTTTCCTTGAACTGCCCCTGGAGACCCTGATCGTAGTGGGCGAAAAGAGTCCAGCATACTTCGGAGTCGCGTGCGGCCAGATCCACGACGTCCTGTCCGGATCCAGCTACACCATCCTCCCCGGGTTCGGGCATGACGGTCCCAACAAGGCGCCGGACAAGCTCATCTCGGAGTTGTCCGAGTTCTTCTCGGGCTAGGCCCCAGGCAGCACAACTAGCCGAAGTTGTGTTGACGCCCAGGAAGGCGTCTTTGCAGATATTTGACGCCCCCTTTAGGCTGTAAATCATAAGCCCCCTTACCTTTTGAGGGGCGGGTGCTGTGTCCGGTTCAGTTTCCCGGCACCACCCTTTCGTGTTCCAGACCTCGGCAACAGGAGGACCATCATGACTGATCAGTACACGTTCCGAAACCCGGTCACCGCCTACGAACAGATTTCACCGCCCAAACAACACCAGCCCGAGCCGGGCCTCGATGCTGAACTGACGCCCAAGGCGGACCTGGGTGAAGAGAGCTATCGGGGGACAGGACGGCTGGAAGGCCGCAAGGCGATCGTCACCGGAGCGGACTCGGGAATCGGCGCGGCCACGGCCATCGCCTTTGCCCGGGAAGGCGCAGACGTTGTCCTTTCATACCTGCCCGAAGAGGAAGAAGACGCAGCAAGAATTGCCGGCATCATCGAAGCCGCGGGCCGCAAGGCCGTAAAAGTGCCCGGAGACCTCAAGGACTCCGCCACATGCCAGGAAGTGGTGGATACCGCTATTGCAGTCCTCGGCGGAGTGGACATCCTGGTTAACAACGCCGGCAAACAGGTAGCTCAGGAAGACCTGGCCGAGATCACCGACGAACAGTTCGACCACACGCAGAAGACCAACGTGTACGCCATGTTCTGGCTGACGAAGGCTGCCCTTCCGCATCTCCCCGCTGGCTCGACCATCATCAACACCACGTCCATTCAGGCGTACAACCCGTCGCCTACTCTCGTGGACTATGCCACCACCAAGGCCAGCATCAACAACTTCACCAAGGGACTCGCGCAGCAGCTCGCGCCCAAGGGCATCCGGGTCAATGCCGTGGCACCCGGCCCCATTTGGACTCCCCTGCAAGTCAGCAGCGGCCAGCCCAAGGAAGCGCTACCGGAGTTCGGGCAATCCACTCCCCTGGGCCGCGTCGGCCAGCCCGCAGAATTGGCTCCCGCGTATGTGTTTCTTGCCTCACCGGAGTCCAGCTACGTGATCGGGGAAACGCTGAACGTCAACGGTGGCAGCCCCACTCCGTAGTTTGTTGCGTTCCCGCCGTCAGCGTGCGGTGTGGGTTTTGTTGTTAAATGCGGGAGACCCCCCAACCCTGTGGGTTGGGGGGTCTCTACCTAATGGTTGTCCGGCGGTGTCCTACTCTCCCACACCCTCCCGGGTGCAGTACCATCGGCGCTGTGGGTCTTAGCTTCCGGGTTCGGAATGGGACCGGGCGTTTCCCCCACGCTATGACCGCCGTAACCTTGTTACCCGTCCCCGTGGTTTGCCTGGTGTGGGCGTTTTTTCGGGGTGGGAAATCTGTGGTGGTTACAACTGTGGTGTTGTTATTTAGTTGTGTTTTGTTCCTGGAACAAGCGGGTTGTTGTTCGGGAACCACATAGTGGACGCGTGCAGTGTGTTGTGTGTGGTGTAAGTTGTTGGCCTATTAGTACCGGTCAGCTTCACGAGTCTTTAGTCCTCGCTTCCACATCCGGCCTATCAACCCAGTGGTCTGGCTGGGGGCCTCTCACACATAATGTGTATGGAAATCTCATCTTGAAGCGAGCTTCCCGCTTAGATGCTTTCAGCGGTTATCCCATCCGAACGTAGCTAATCAGCGATGCACTTGGCAGTACAACTGACACACCAGAGGTTCGTCCGTCCCGGTCCTCTCGTACTAAGGACAGCCCTTCTCAAATTTCCTGCGCGCGCAGCGGATAGGGACCGAACTGTCTCACGACGTTCTAAACCCAGCTCGCGTACCGCTTTAATGGGCGAACAGCCCAACCCTTGGGACCTACTCCAGCCCCAGGATGCGACGAGCCGACATCGAGGTGCCAAACCATGCCGTCGATATGGACTCTTGGGCAAGATCAGCCTGTTATCCCCGAGGTACCTTTTATCCGTTGAGCGACGGCCATTCCACAATGTACCGCCGGATCACTAGTCCCGACTTTCGTCCCTGCTTGAGATGTCTCTCTCACAGTCAAGCTCCCTTGTGCACTTACACTCGACACCTGATTGCCAACCAGGCTGAGGGAACCTTTGGGCGCCTCCGTTACTTTTTAGGAGGCAACCGCCCCAGTTAAACTACCCATCAGGCACTGTCCCTGACCCGGATCACGGGCCGAAGTTAGATGTCCAAAGTGACCAGAGTGGTATTTCAACGATGACTCCACCCGAACTGGCGTCCGGGTTTCAACGTCTCCCACCTATCCTACACAAGCCACTCCGAACACCAATACCAAACTATAGTAAAGGTCTCGGGGTCTTTCCGTCCTGCTGCGCGTAACGAGCATCTTTACTCGTACTGCAATTTCGCCGAGTTTATGGTTGAGACAGCGGGGAAGTCGTTACTCCATTCGTGCAGGTCGGAACTTACCCGACAAGGAATTTCGCTACCTTAGGATGGTTATAGTTACCACCGCCGTTTACTGGGGCTTAAATTCTCAGCTTCGCCACAAGTGGCTAACCGGTCCTCTTAACCTTCCAGCACCGGGCAGGAGTCAGTCCGTATACATCGTCTTGCGACTTCGCACGGACCTGTGTTTTTAGTAAACAGTCGCTTCCCCCTGGTCTCTGCGGCCCACACCCGCTCACGGAGAGCAAGTCTCCATCACGGGGCAGGCCCCCCTTCTCCCGAAGTTACGGGGGCATTTTGCCGAGTTCCTTAACCATAATTCTCTCGATCGCCTTGGTATTCTCTACCTGATCACCTGTGTCGGTTTGGGGTACGGGCGGCTAAAACCTCGCGTCGATGCTTTTCTTGGCAGCATAGGATCACCGGATCCCCCCATACGGGGGTCCCATCAGATCTCAGGATCGTGCTCGAAACACACAGGAACGGATTTGCCTATCCCTGACCCTACATCCTTAGACCGGGGCAACCATCGCCCGGCCCGGCTACCTTCCTGCGTCACACCTGTTAATACGCTTACCTCCCGGGATCAGGTCCCGCGCTCGGCCAAAACCCACAACACCACAAGGGTGAGCGGGCAGGCTCCGGGCGGTTAGTATCCCCCGCTTGGCATGGGCGGTTTTTCGCCGGTACGGGAATATCAACCCGTTGTCCATCGACTACGCCTGTCGGCCTCGCCTTAGGTCCCGACTTACCCAGGGCAGATTAGCTTGACCCTGGAACCCTTGATCATTCGGCGGACGGGTTTCTCACCCGTCTTTCGCTACTCATGCCTGCATTCTCACTCGTGTAGGCTCCACCGCTGGTTTCCACCGCGACTTCACTGCCCACACGACGCTCCCCTACCACTCCACACCCCTGAACCACGAAGGCTAGGGCATTATGTGAAATCCACAACTTCGGCGGTGTACTTGAGCCCCGCTACATTGTCGGCGCGGAATCACTTGACCAGTGAGCTATTACGCACTCTTTCAAGGATGGCTGCTTCTAAGCCAACCTCCTGGTTGTCTTCGCAACTCCACATCCTTTCCCACTTAGCACACGCTTAGGGGCCTTAGTTGGTGGTCTGGGCTGTTTCCCTCTCGACTATGAAGCTTATCCCCCACAGTCTCACTGCTGCGCTCTGACTTACCGGCATTCGGAGTTTGGCTGACGTCAGTAACCTTGTAGGGCCCATCGGCCATCCAGTAGCTCTACCTCCGGCAAGAAACACGCAACGCTGCACCTAAATGCATTTCGGGGAGAACCAGCTATCACGGAGTTTGATTGGCCTTTCACCCCTACCCACAGCTCATCCCCTCCATTTTCAACTGAAGTGGGTTCGGTCCTCCACGACGTCTTACCGTCGCTTCAACCTGGCCATGGGTAGATCACTCCGCTTCGGGTCTAGATCACGCCACTACACTCGCCCTATTCAGACTCGCTTTCGCTACGGCTACCCCACACGGGTTAACCTCGCGACGTAACACTAACTCGCAGGCTCATTCTTCAAAAGGCACGCCGTCACCAGAATCAGACTGGCTCCGACGGATTGTAAGCACACGGTTTCAGGTACTGTTTCACTCCCCTCCCGGGGTACTTTTCACCTTTCCCTCACGGTACTGGTCCGCTATCGGTCATTAGGAAGTATTTAGGCTTATCAGGTGGTCCTGACAGATTCGCACGGGATTTCTCGGGCCCCGTGCTACTTGGGATACTCCCCAGGCCGTGCACAACATTACGGTTACGGGGCTCACACCCTCTCTGGCCGGCCTTTCAAGACCGTTCACCTATGCCTGCACCTCACCTCACTGGTCCGGCAGAACCAGAACGGAAAGTCCCACAACCCCGCCCATGCAACGCCCGCCGGCTATCACACATGGAAACGGTTTAGCCTGATCCGCGTTCGCTCGCCACTACTAACGGAATCACTATTGTTTTCTCTTCCTGCGGGTACTGAGATGTTTCACTTCCCCGCGTTCCCCCCACGCACCCTATGTGTTCAGATGCGGGTCACACAATCACCTCACAGCGTTGTGCGGGGTTTCCCCATTCGGACATCCTGGGATCAACGCTCGGTTATCAACTCCCCCAGGCTTATCGCAGATTCCTACGTCCTTCTTCGGCTCCTAATGCCAAGGCATCCACCGTGTGCCCTTAAAAACTTGACCACACAAGATCAATAAACTTACTCGAGAGAACCATGACCACAAGGGCCAGGTTCATTCATAAGAAATTGCTGTAAGAACACACACCCACACGAAGGCGTGTGTGTGTTCTAGATGCTCGCGTCCACTATGTAGTTCTCAAACAACAACCCCGTCAACCAGACCACCACCACCCCACGAACGGGGACACGATGGTAAGTACCGGAAGCAGGAACAAAAGAAACACCAGAAGATGCTCTCCGCATTGCTGCAAAAAGGTCCTGTTGCCTCAGGACCCAACAGTGCGCCAAACACAACCCCACACACACCACGCCCCGACGCGTTCCACACAACACCACACCCCCCAAAAGGGGACACGGGTTGCCGTACTGGCACCAGGACACAACCGGTGAAGGCCATGCCAAACAAGTTTGATTCGTTGATATTCCACCCATGAGCACCCACCGCAGAACAGACGCCTGCGCAATGGGCAACACTGACAACCACCACCACACCCATGCAGGCACAGCAACCAGTTGTTAGCAGCTCCTTAGAAAGGAGGTGATCCAGCCGCACCTTCCGGTACGGCTACCTTGTTACGACTTAGTCCCAATCGCCGGTCCCACCTTCGACGGCTCCCCCCACAAGGGTTAGGCCACCGGCTTCGGGTGTTACCAACTTTCGTGACTTGACGGGCGGTGTGTACAAGGCCCGGGAACGTATTCACCGCAGCGTTGCTGATCTGCGATTACTAGCGACTCCGACTTCATGGGGTCGAGTTGCAGACCCCAATCCGAACTGAGACCGGCTTTTTGGGATTAGCTCCACCTCACAGTATCGCAACCCTTTGTACCGGCCATTGTAGCATGCGTGAAGCCCAAGACATAAGGGGCATGATGATTTGACGTCGTCCCCACCTTCCTCCGAGTTGACCCCGGCAGTCTCCTATGAGTCCCCGCCATAACGCGCTGGCAACATAGAACGAGGGTTGCGCTCGTTGCGGGACTTAACCCAACATCTCACGACACGAGCTGACGACAACCATGCACCACCTGTAAACCGACCGCAAGCGGGGCACCTGTTTCCAGGTCTTTCCGGTTCATGTCAAGCCTTGGTAAGGTTCTTCGCGTTGCATCGAATTAATCCGCATGCTCCGCCGCTTGTGCGGGCCCCCGTCAATTCCTTTGAGTTTTAGCCTTGCGGCCGTACTCCCCAGGCGGGGCACTTAATGCGTTAGCTACGGCGCGGAAAACGTGGAATGTCCCCCACACCTAGTGCCCAACGTTTACGGCATGGACTACCAGGGTATCTAATCCTGTTCGCTCCCCATGCTTTCGCTCCTCAGCGTCAGTTACAGCCCAGAGACCTGCCTTCGCCATCGGTGTTCCTCCTGATATCTGCGCATTTCACCGCTACACCAGGAATTCCAGTCTCCCCTACTGCACTCTAGTCTGCCCGTACCCACTGCAGAACCGGAGTTGAGCCCCGGTCTTTCACAGCAGACGCGACAAACCGCCTACGAGCTCTTTACGCCCAATAATTCCGGATAACGCTTGCGCCCTACGTATTACCGCGGCTGCTGGCACGTAGTTAGCCGGCGCTTCTTCTGCAGGTACCGTCACTTACGCTTCTTCCCTACTGAAAGAGGTTTACAACCCGAAGGCCGTCATCCCTCACGCGGCGTCGCTGCATCAGGCTTGCGCCCATTGTGCAATATTCCCCACTGCTGCCTCCCGTAGGAGTCTGGGCCGTGTCTCAGTCCCAGTGTGGCCGGTCACCCTCTCAGGCCGGCTACCCGTCGTCGCCTTGGTAGGCCATTACCCCACCAACAAGCTGATAGGCCGCGAGTCCATCCAAAACCACAAAAGCTTTCCACCACCATGACATGCGCCAGATGGTCGTATCCGGTATTAGACCCAGTTTCCCAGGCTTATCCCAGAGTCAAGGGCAGGTTACTCACGTGTTACTCACCCGTTCGCCACTAATCCCCCAGCAAGCTGGGATCATCGTTCGACTTGCATGTGTTAAGCACGCCGCCAGCGTTCATCCTGAGCCAGGATCAAACTCTCCGTTGAAGTAAAACAAAACCAAACAGACACAACCACACCCACCGGAAATAACGGTAGAACGCGGCTGCACAAAATTCGAAACCAGCTGAAAACCAGACCACCACACACGGGGGTGCGCAGCAATCCGGCCATAATTTCAACCAATTGATAAAACAATCGGTATCAACAAACTTGGCACACTATTGAGTTCTCAAACAACAGACCCCCCAAAACATCACCCACAGCACACCACAAAAGCAGCGCACCCAACAGGGCCATTGGAAAAGAAGAGTTATTTTTGGCCGCCTACCGAACCGTACACACCTTCCGGCTTTCCGTTTCGCACCCGGCGACTCAGAAAACAATACACGCCCCACACCCCCAACGCAAATCCACCCCCAACCCCACCCCACACACCCCCAAAACCCCACCAACCGCCGTCGGACGCCCCTCACTAACGGTGAGGCGCGGCGCCGGCAGTATCGGGCTAAACACCGTCGGGTGGGCGCCCAATGACGAAGCCATTGTCTGGTGGGAGGATGGGACGCATGGAACTGCACATCACAGGAGATGCCGCCGCGGACCAGCTGCTCAGTGACGACGCCTTTGCGTTGTTGACGGGCATGTTGCTGGATCAACAAGTCACTATGGAGTCGGCGTTCGCCGGTCCGGAGAAGATCCGCACCCGTTTGGGTTCCCTCGAACCCGGCACGATCGCGGAGTACGATCCCGCGGGCTTCGTGGAAGTCTTCAAGGAACGGCCTGCTGTCCATAGATTCCCTGGTTCCATGGCCGCGAGGGTGCAAGCCCTCGCCGAGACAGTACATCGGGAATGGGACGGCGATGCGTCCGCTATCTGGACCAGCGGAAACCCCGATGGCCCTGAAGTACTCCGTCGGCTAAAGGCCTTGCCCGGCTTTGGCGAACAGAAAGCAAAGATCTTCCTGGCCTTGCTAGGCAAACAGTGCGAACTACAGGCGGACGGATGGAGGGAAGCGGCCGGCCATTATGGTGAGGCAGGCTCCTACCTCTCGGTCGCCGACATTGTGGACCCGGAGTCCCTGGTCAAAGTGCGTGCCAGTAAGCAAGCGGCCAAGGCAGCCGCGAAAGCTGCGAAGGCCTAATTCGACCAAGACGTAGTCAGCGCACAGTAAGAAACGGCGGGACGACCAGGGGCAGTAGGACTGTCCCCCCGATGTTGATTCCCGCCCGCTCGACGACGACGATCCTGGCCCATCTACCCTGCCGCGCCACCGTCTGACTTTGCCAGCACCAGGTGGCAGGAAGTGGGCAATATCAAAGGTGTTTCGCCACGGCCAGCCTTTTGGGCGGGCTAGAGGTTCCTCCAGATTTCCCGCCGCAAGCACGGCTGGGGTGGTCGGTGCCGATGGATTCACGTGTCGGCGTGAGTTTGGTGGTTAAAGGGGTGAAGCCTCCGTGGTGGTGGAGGCTTTTGTTTTGGGGTGGTGGTTAAATGCGGGAGACCCCCCAACCTGTGGGTTGGGGGGTCTCTACCTAATGGTTGTCCGGCGGTGTCCTACTCTCCCACACCCTCCCGGGTGCAGTACCATCGGCGCTGTGGGTCTTAGCTTCCGGGTTCGGAATGGGACCGGGCGTTTCCCCCACGCTATGACCGCCGTAACCTTGTTACCCGTCCCCGTGGTTTGCCTGGTGTGGGCGTTTTTTCGGGGTGGGAAATCTGTGGTGGTTACAACTGTGGTGTTGTTATTTAGTTGTGTTTTGTTCCTGGAACAAGCGGGTTGTTGTTCGGGAACCACATAGTGGACGCGTGCAGTGTGTTGTGTGTGGTGTAAGTTGTTGGCCTATTAGTACCGGTCAGCTTCACGAGTCTTTAGTCCTCGCTTCCACATCCGGCCTATCAACCCAGTGGTCTGGCTGGGGGCCTCTCACACATAATGTGTATGGAAATCTCATCTTGAAGCGAGCTTCCCGCTTAGATGCTTTCAGCGGTTATCCCATCCGAACGTAGCTAATCAGCGATGCACTTGGCAGTACAACTGACACACCAGAGGTTCGTCCGTCCCGGTCCTCTCGTACTAAGGACAGCCCTTCTCAAATTTCCTGCGCGCGCAGCGGATAGGGACCGAACTGTCTCACGACGTTCTAAACCCAGCTCGCGTACCGCTTTAATGGGCGAACAGCCCAACCCTTGGGACCTACTCCAGCCCCAGGATGCGACGAGCCGACATCGAGGTGCCAAACCATGCCGTCGATATGGACTCTTGGGCAAGATCAGCCTGTTATCCCCGAGGTACCTTTTATCCGTTGAGCGACGGCCATTCCACAATGTACCGCCGGATCACTAGTCCCGACTTTCGTCCCTGCTTGAGATGTCTCTCTCACAGTCAAGCTCCCTTGTGCACTTACACTCGACACCTGATTGCCAACCAGGCTGAGGGAACCTTTGGGCGCCTCCGTTACTTTTTAGGAGGCAACCGCCCCAGTTAAACTACCCATCAGGCACTGTCCCTGACCCGGATCACGGGCCGAAGTTAGATGTCCAAAGTGACCAGAGTGGTATTTCAACGATGACTCCACCCGAACTGGCGTCCGGGTTTCAACGTCTCCCACCTATCCTACACAAGCCACTCCGAACACCAATACCAAACTATAGTAAAGGTCTCGGGGTCTTTCCGTCCTGCTGCGCGTAACGAGCATCTTTACTCGTACTGCAATTTCGCCGAGTTTATGGTTGAGACAGCGGGGAAGTCGTTACTCCATTCGTGCAGGTCGGAACTTACCCGACAAGGAATTTCGCTACCTTAGGATGGTTATAGTTACCACCGCCGTTTACTGGGGCTTAAATTCTCAGCTTCGCCACAAGTGGCTAACCGGTCCTCTTAACCTTCCAGCACCGGGCAGGAGTCAGTCCGTATACATCGTCTTGCGACTTCGCACGGACCTGTGTTTTTAGTAAACAGTCGCTTCCCCCTGGTCTCTGCGGCCCACACCCGCTCACGGAGAGCAAGTCTCCATCACGGGGCAGGCCCCCCTTCTCCCGAAGTTACGGGGGCATTTTGCCGAGTTCCTTAACCATAATTCTCTCGATCGCCTTGGTATTCTCTACCTGATCACCTGTGTCGGTTTGGGGTACGGGCGGCTAAAACCTCGCGTCGATGCTTTTCTTGGCAGCATAGGATCACCGGATCCCCCCATACGGGGGTCCCATCAGATCTCAGGATCGTGCTCGAAACACACAGGAACGGATTTGCCTATCCCTGACCCTACATCCTTAGACCGGGGCAACCATCGCCCGGCCCGGCTACCTTCCTGCGTCACACCTGTTAATACGCTTACCTCCCGGGATCAGGTCCCGCGCTCGGCCAAAACCCACAACACCACAAGGGTGAGCGGGCAGGCTCCGGGCGGTTAGTATCCCCCGCTTGGCATGGGCGGTTTTTCGCCGGTACGGGAATATCAACCCGTTGTCCATCGACTACGCCTGTCGGCCTCGCCTTAGGTCCCGACTTACCCAGGGCAGATTAGCTTGACCCTGGAACCCTTGATCATTCGGCGGACGGGTTTCTCACCCGTCTTTCGCTACTCATGCCTGCATTCTCACTCGTGTAGGCTCCACCGCTGGTTTCCACCGCGACTTCACTGCCCACACGACGCTCCCCTACCACTCCACACCCCTGAACCACGAAGGCTAGGGCATTATGTGAAATCCACAACTTCGGCGGTGTACTTGAGCCCCGCTACATTGTCGGCGCGGAATCACTTGACCAGTGAGCTATTACGCACTCTTTCAAGGATGGCTGCTTCTAAGCCAACCTCCTGGTTGTCTTCGCAACTCCACATCCTTTCCCACTTAGCACACGCTTAGGGGCCTTAGTTGGTGGTCTGGGCTGTTTCCCTCTCGACTATGAAGCTTATCCCCCACAGTCTCACTGCTGCGCTCTGACTTACCGGCATTCGGAGTTTGGCTGACGTCAGTAACCTTGTAGGGCCCATCGGCCATCCAGTAGCTCTACCTCCGGCAAGAAACACGCAACGCTGCACCTAAATGCATTTCGGGGAGAACCAGCTATCACGGAGTTTGATTGGCCTTTCACCCCTACCCACAGCTCATCCCCTCCATTTTCAACTGAAGTGGGTTCGGTCCTCCACGACGTCTTACCGTCGCTTCAACCTGGCCATGGGTAGATCACTCCGCTTCGGGTCTAGATCACGCCACTACACTCGCCCTATTCAGACTCGCTTTCGCTACGGCTACCCCACACGGGTTAACCTCGCGACGTAACACTAACTCGCAGGCTCATTCTTCAAAAGGCACGCCGTCACCAGAATCAGACTGGCTCCGACGGATTGTAAGCACACGGTTTCAGGTACTGTTTCACTCCCCTCCCGGGGTACTTTTCACCTTTCCCTCACGGTACTGGTCCGCTATCGGTCATTAGGAAGTATTTAGGCTTATCAGGTGGTCCTGACAGATTCGCACGGGATTTCTCGGGCCCCGTGCTACTTGGGATACTCCCCAGGCCGTGCACAACATTACGGTTACGGGGCTCACACCCTCTCTGGCCGGCCTTTCAAGACCGTTCACCTATGCCTGCACCTCACCTCACTGGTCCGGCAGAACCAGAACGGAAAGTCCCACAACCCCGCCCATGCAACGCCCGCCGGCTATCACACATGGAAACGGTTTAGCCTGATCCGCGTTCGCTCGCCACTACTAACGGAATCACTATTGTTTTCTCTTCCTGCGGGTACTGAGATGTTTCACTTCCCCGCGTTCCCCCCACGCACCCTATGTGTTCAGATGCGGGTCACACAATCACCTCACAGCGTTGTGCGGGGTTTCCCCATTCGGACATCCTGGGATCAACGCTCGGTTATCAACTCCCCCAGGCTTATCGCAGATTCCTACGTCCTTCTTCGGCTCCTAATGCCAAGGCATCCACCGTGTGCCCTTAAAAACTTGACCACACAAGATCAATAAACTTACTCGAGAGAACCATGACCACAAGGGCCAGGTTCATTCATAAGAAATTGCTGTAAGAACACACACCCACACGAAGGCGTGTGTGTGTTCTAGATGCTCGCGTCCACTATGTAGTTCTCAAACAACAACCCCGTCAACCAGACCACCACCACCCCACGAACGGGGACACGATGGTAAGTACCGGAAGCAGGAACAAAAGAAACACCAGAAGATGCTCTCCGCATTGCTGCAAAAAGGTCCTGTTGCCTCAGGACCCAACAGTGCGCCAAACACAACCCCACACACACCACGCCCCGACGCGTTCCACACAACACCACACCCCCCAAAAGGGGACACGGGTTGCCGTACTGGCACCAGGACACAACCGGTGAAGGCCATGCCAAACAAGTTTGATTCGTTGATATTCCACCCATGAGCACCCACCGCAGAACAGACGCCTGCGCAATGGGCAACACTGACAACCACCACCACACCCATGCAGGCACAGCAACCAGTTGTTAGCAGCTCCTTAGAAAGGAGGTGATCCAGCCGCACCTTCCGGTACGGCTACCTTGTTACGACTTAGTCCCAATCGCCGGTCCCACCTTCGACGGCTCCCCCCACAAGGGTTAGGCCACCGGCTTCGGGTGTTACCAACTTTCGTGACTTGACGGGCGGTGTGTACAAGGCCCGGGAACGTATTCACCGCAGCGTTGCTGATCTGCGATTACTAGCGACTCCGACTTCATGGGGTCGAGTTGCAGACCCCAATCCGAACTGAGACCGGCTTTTTGGGATTAGCTCCACCTCACAGTATCGCAACCCTTTGTACCGGCCATTGTAGCATGCGTGAAGCCCAAGACATAAGGGGCATGATGATTTGACGTCGTCCCCACCTTCCTCCGAGTTGACCCCGGCAGTCTCCTATGAGTCCCCGCCATAACGCGCTGGCAACATAGAACGAGGGTTGCGCTCGTTGCGGGACTTAACCCAACATCTCACGACACGAGCTGACGACAACCATGCACCACCTGTAAACCGACCGCAAGCGGGGCACCTGTTTCCAGGTCTTTCCGGTTCATGTCAAGCCTTGGTAAGGTTCTTCGCGTTGCATCGAATTAATCCGCATGCTCCGCCGCTTGTGCGGGCCCCCGTCAATTCCTTTGAGTTTTAGCCTTGCGGCCGTACTCCCCAGGCGGGGCACTTAATGCGTTAGCTACGGCGCGGAAAACGTGGAATGTCCCCCACACCTAGTGCCCAACGTTTACGGCATGGACTACCAGGGTATCTAATCCTGTTCGCTCCCCATGCTTTCGCTCCTCAGCGTCAGTTACAGCCCAGAGACCTGCCTTCGCCATCGGTGTTCCTCCTGATATCTGCGCATTTCACCGCTACACCAGGAATTCCAGTCTCCCCTACTGCACTCTAGTCTGCCCGTACCCACTGCAGAACCGGAGTTGAGCCCCGGTCTTTCACAGCAGACGCGACAAACCGCCTACGAGCTCTTTACGCCCAATAATTCCGGATAACGCTTGCGCCCTACGTATTACCGCGGCTGCTGGCACGTAGTTAGCCGGCGCTTCTTCTGCAGGTACCGTCACTTACGCTTCTTCCCTACTGAAAGAGGTTTACAACCCGAAGGCCGTCATCCCTCACGCGGCGTCGCTGCATCAGGCTTGCGCCCATTGTGCAATATTCCCCACTGCTGCCTCCCGTAGGAGTCTGGGCCGTGTCTCAGTCCCAGTGTGGCCGGTCACCCTCTCAGGCCGGCTACCCGTCGTCGCCTTGGTAGGCCATTACCCCACCAACAAGCTGATAGGCCGCGAGTCCATCCAAAACCACAAAAGCTTTCCACCACCATGACATGCGCCAGATGGTCGTATCCGGTATTAGACCCAGTTTCCCAGGCTTATCCCAGAGTCAAGGGCAGGTTACTCACGTGTTACTCACCCGTTCGCCACTAATCCCCCAGCAAGCTGGGATCATCGTTCGACTTGCATGTGTTAAGCACGCCGCCAGCGTTCATCCTGAGCCAGGATCAAACTCTCCGTTGAAGTAAAACAAAACCAAACAGACACAACCACACCCACCGGAAATAACGGCGAACACGGCTGCACAAAATTCGAAACCAGCTGAAAACCAGACCACCACACACGGGGGTGCGCAATGATCCAGCCATAATTTCAACCAATTGATAAAACAATCGGTATCAACAAACTTGGCACACTATTGAGTTCTCAAACAACAGACACACCCGGCACCACCAAACCCCACACAAGGGGCCAGGATCGCTCCGGAGCAACTTTTCAAACTTACCCGAACCAGCCGCACAAAGCAAACCAGAACCCGGGCCTCCCCCACCAACCAGAAGCACACAAAAGCGCTACCAGAACCGGTAATTTGAAGGGAGTCGGTCGCTATCTTTCCGCATCAGCGGCGGCGACTCGAATAACTTTACACGCGCCCAACCCCCACACCAAATCCACCCCAACACCACCCAAAAACCCCGCAAACACAAGGAAAACACGCCCGCAACACCCCAAAACAACCCACAAACAGCAACAACACATCCCAGTGAAGCCCGTCACACAACCCAGCCACCACACCGCGGTCGCCAAACCCAAAAACCAACTACCGCCGTCGAACCCTTAAAACAACAACGCTCCCCCACCAAAGTGAGGGAGCGTCGAGCTAAAACCCGAGGGACCTGAGAGAGCGTCCAGCTCAAACCGGAGGGATTTGAGAGAGCGTCGAAAGATGGGTTAGTGGCCCCCGTGCCCTCCGGCACCGTCGGTCTTGCGCATCATGGCGCCGAGCACTACAGCGGCCACGGCGATGACGGTCGCTGCCAGGAATGCTGTCTGCATTCCGGCTACCTCGCCCGAAGACGCAGAAACCACAGCATAGATGGACACGAGCAACGCCGTTCCGGCTGCACCTGCGACCTGCTGAGCGGTGCTGATGATCGCCGAACCGTGGGAGTAGAGGTGCGGAGGCAGCGGGTTGAGGCCAGTGGTGAATGCCGGCGTGAACAGCAGGGCCAGCCCAAGGCTCAGGGTGACGTGCAGGGCAATGACCCAGCCGAGCGCACTTCCCTCATCCAGACGCGAGAACTGCCACAGTGTCAGGACCATGAGTACTGAGCCCGTTACGGTCAGCGGCAGGGGACCCACTTTGTCGAAGATGCGCCCGATGACCGGACCCAGCAAGCCCATGGCCAAACCACCCGGAAGCAGTGCCAGTCCGGTTTCCAAAGGCTGAAGGTGCAGGGTGTTCTGGAGGTACAGCGGCAACAGGATTACGCCGCCGAACAGTGCCATCATCGCAACGACCATCAGCAGTGTGGAAACCGTGAACATGCGGAACTTAAAGGCGCGGAGATCCAGCAGCGGGGCGTCGGACTTCTGAAGCTTCAGCTGCCGGAAGACAAACAGTGCCAGGCAGAGAACACCGACCACCAGTGCGATGACGGGAACAACGCCTGCCTCAGCGCCACCGATCTGGCTCAGGCCGTAAACCAAGCCACCAAACGCGGGCACGGTAAGGATCACCGAAGGAACATCCAAAGTGGTCTTCTCGCGCTCCCCCACGTTGGTGAGGTACTTGGCGCCGATGGCGAAAGCGGCCAGGGCAACCGGCAGCACGAACACGAACATGAAGCGCCAGGAGAAGTGATCCAGGATGATGCCGGAAACGGTGGGTCCCATGGCCGGCGCGACTGAGATGGCGATGCTGACGTTGCCCATGACGGCACCGCGCTTGGACATGGGCACCAGAGTGAGAATGGTGGTCATCAGCAGGGGCAGCATGATGGCAGTACCACCTGCTTGGACGATGCGGGCAAGCAGCAACACCAGGAATCCGGGCGCCAATGCGGCCAGCAGCGTTCCACCGCTGAAGAGACCCATGGCAAGCATGAATGCCCCGCGCGTGCTCATCCGCTGCAGGATGAACCCAGTGGTGGGGATGACGACGGCCATGGTCAGCATGAAGCCGGTGGCCAGCCACTGCACAGTGGACGCGCTTACCTGAAGGTCCGTCATGAGGCGCTGGAGGGCGACGTTCATGATGGTCTCGTTGAGGATCACCACGAAGGTCGCCACCAGCAGCGTGACAATGACGGTCACGGATTCGCGTGACATCTTCCCGGACACTGGGGCGTGCGAGACGGGGGCCGTTGACCCCGGAGCCTGCGGGGCTGCGGCATCTGCAGAGATGACAGTGCCGGAAGCGCCGGATTCAGGCTTTCCGTTGGCGTCGGACGTGACGTCGGTAGACATGAGGATTCCCCAAGGTTTGGTTTTGGTGTCCGGCGATCTGTGCCGGTGAAGACTAAAACAGTCTAAACGCCCATCCAATTTCCGTCAGCAGAAAAATTCCAAACGTTAGGAGAACAACGGAGCGTTGTCGATAAGCCGCACCGGTCCCACCTTGGCGGCAATGATCGCCAACCCCTCACCGCGGAAGGGGGTCTCCTTGCAGTTCTCAGCGAGCGGCTCCAACGTGACGGGATCGACGACGTCGAAATAGTCCAGTTCCACCAGCGGCTGGGACTCCACAAGCGCCACAGCGGAATCGAGGTCGAGCGGTTCGTGCGCGTTTGCCCGGGACTCAATGAGGCGCAAAGCCC
Source organism: Paenarthrobacter sp. TA1.8 (assembly GCF_048595705.1). Taxonomy (NCBI): domain Bacteria; kingdom Bacillati; phylum Actinomycetota; class Actinomycetes; order Micrococcales; family Micrococcaceae; genus Paenarthrobacter; species Paenarthrobacter sp. TA1.8. Next base: position 144,521 of record NZ_CP184287.1, on the reverse strand, counting down.
TCGATAACACCAAGGCGGCTTCGCGTTCTTCCTCGGAAAGGAATCGATTGCGGCTGGAGAGCGCCAAGCCGTCCTCGCTACGAACGATCGGCACGGGAACAATCTCCACAGGGAAGTTCAGGTCCGAGACCATGCGCTTCACCAACGCCAACTGCTGCGCGTCCTTCTGCCCGAAGTAAGCCCGGTAGGCCGCCGTCGTGCCGTCCGCCGAAGCACCTCCGGGTAGTCCGTAGTGCAACAGTTTGGCCACTACGGTGAGTGCGCCGTCGAAGTGTCCGGGACGCGAGGCGCCTTCCCACTTGTCGCCGAGCGGGCCTGACGTCACCCGAACCAGAGGCTGTCCTCCGGGATAAACCTCCTCAACGGACGGCGCGAAAACCAGGTCCACACCCTCAGCATCAAGCAGTGCCATATCGGCGTCGAGCGTGCGCGGGTAGCGGTCCAGGTCCACGGCGTCGCCGAACTGAAGCGGGTTCACGAAGATGGTGGCCACCACCACGTCATTCTCTTCCACTGCGGTCCGGGCAAGTGCCGCGTGACCCGAGTGCAGTGCACCCATGGTGGGCACCAGCCCCTGCGAACTTCCATCTTTGGCGGCCAGGAGTTTGGCGCTCTCGGCCCGCAGTTCGGTCGCGGTGGTCACGAGTTTGATGGCCATGCTGTTCAGTTTCCTTCCGGCGCTTTGGGTTCGGCGCCCAAGGCCTCGTTTATCTCGGTCAATTGTTCGGGGCGCAGCAGTCCGCGATTTCCCGCCCTGCGCGCAGTGGCCCGCGCCATGGCCTGGTAGGCCGCAAGAACATCCCCGCCAGCGCCGCCGTCGTACTCCTTCAGCGCCTGGGCGTGCGCGGAGACCGTACCCACGTCCCCACGCGCTACGGGACCGGTCAGCGCGGATTCGCCGGACGCGAGAGCGTTCTCGAGCGTCGCGCGCAGCAGCGGACCAAGCATGGCCTCCGGAGTTTCGACGCCGATCTCCCGCAGCATCTGCGATGCCTGCGCTACCAGCGTGACCATGTGATTTGAACTGTGTGCGAGGGCTGCGTGATAGAGGGTACGGTCGGCTTCAGCAATCACCACCGGCTCTGCGCCCATCTCCACCACCAGCGCCTGGGCGATCGGCAGCATGGCAGCATCGGCGGTGACCCCGAAAGTGCAGTCCATGAGCCGGGTCAGATCCAGGCTCATGCCTGTGAAGGTCATGGCGGGATGAAGTGCCAGCGGTATCGCACCGACCGTACGGACCGGGTTGAGGATCCCGACGCCGAACCGGCCTGACGTATGCGCCACCAGTTGACCGGGCTGCCAGGCTCCGAGCTTGGCCAGCCCCGCGACCAACTCGCCGAGGGCATCGTCCGGGACGGCAAGCAAAACGAGCTCGGAGCGCTCCACGATGTCCTGAATCTCCAGGATCGGGACGCCGGGAAGCAGGTTTTCTGCCCGCTCGCGGCTCACCTCGGATACAGCAGAAACCCCGACGACGGCGTGCTCGGCTGCGCGCAAAGCGGCACCCAGCACGGCCCCCACCTTGCCTGCGCCGATGATGCCGACTCCGAGTCGTCCTGGCCTAGCCATCGTTGCGGTCCTCCTGTTGCGGTGAAGTCTGGGGTTGTGTGGGATCAGCGAGTTGTTGCGGTTGAGCCGCTTGCGCTGGAATCGTGGCTGCGACCTCCGGGGCCTGCGGAGCCACTTGCGCCAGCCATTGTTCGCTGGTTTGCCTCTTCCGTGCTTCCCGGGCACGGGCGGCCTGCTGATCGAAGAGTTCCACAGCCTGCTCTACTCCGGCTTGGAACACTCGTGGAGATACCGGGCCTGCCGTCGTGTGGAGGACAAGATCAGCTACTCCGAAGCGCCTCGCCCACGGGCCCTGGTGAAGCGCCATGGATTGCGTCCGCTGGTGCGGAACCATGACCAGCGTGTGCCACCAGCGGCCGGATCGGATCAGCAGCGCGGTTTTGGTGGCAAAGAAGCCGTTGCGCCGCCAGCCCAGCGGGGCCAACAAACGTGCGCGGCGGGGAGTGGTGATGAAGCCATCGCCCGGCGCCGAGCCAGCTCCTGCCGGCCCTAGTCCATCCAGCCCAGCGGTGAACACGCGTTCCGGATCCTCAACTCCCGGATCAGGCAGCACCAACGACATCATCCGCAGGACATCGGACTTCATGCCAACAGGAAGCAACATGGTGCGGGCAGCCCCTTCGGTACTGCCCGAAACCCCGTAACCCGCAACATTCACGTGTATCCGATACCAGCCGAAGATCCTCCACAGAGGTGGCTGCGTCACCATGAGCGCTTGGATGCGTCCGGGAGGCAAGGTCTGCGCCTGAGTGTCCAGGAGGCCGTATCGAAGGCGGATACCGTCCGGCGAGATTGCAGCCGTGAAGTTATAGCCCTTGTTGAAGGAGTTCCAGTACGCGGCCCCGATTCCCAGAATGCCCGGGATGAGTGCCAGGAACAGTGTCTGGTTCTGCGTGAAAAAGGAGACAATAACCACCACGGCGGCGCCGGCCAGAATTCCGATGGTCTGCTCGCTCAGCAGCAAGGAACCGATGAGCCGGGACGGCGGGACTGACAACACAACATGCTCGGGAGCTTCCGGAATTTCCTCTGTCGTCTCAGGCCCACTGACCACACCCGCCGCCCGGGCAAGGATGGTGGCACGCAGCTGCTTGGCCTGGTCAAGCGGGAGGTAAGCGAGCCGCACTGCCGACTCGCCGGCGTCGGCCACTTCAAACTTGAGCTCAGCGAGCCCGAAAATCCGCGCCAAAAGCGGCTGCACAATGTCGATTGCCTGGACACGATCCAAACGAGCCTGACGTTGCTGCTTGAACAGGAAGCCGGTGTTGACGCGGACATAGCCTTCGGCCACCTGGTAGCGCGTGAAGTACCAGCTGAGGATGAAACCGCCCACCGTCAGCAGCAACACCACCGCACCGCCGGCCAGGAGCCACGGCACCCGGCCGCTGAGGTTCGGATCCAGGAAATCCCGGCCCTGCAGCATCCGCTCGAAAGCGTCCCGGCCAAAGAAGAAGCCGACGGCGGCCAGCGCTACCCAGCCGCGAACGAACGGTGACGCGGGGTGGACGCGGTTCCAGCCGCCGTCGCCCTTTGCTTCCGGCTTGCCCGGGAGGCTCTCAGTTGCGTTGTTCTCCAGGCTCACAGCCCGGCCAACCTGGCTTCTCCGCGAGCCGAAAGCTGCTCGCGCAAGCGTGCCCCCTCTGCTGAGGGAAGGCCAGGCAGCTGCGCATTGGTTCCCGCTGACGCTGTGTGAAGTTTGAGCGTGCACAGTCCCAAACTGCGTTCAACGGGACCAACCGCAACGTCCACATATTGCATTCGGCCGTAAGGGACCACCATGGTCCGTTGGAAGAAGATGCCACGGCGGATGAGGAGGTCGTCGTCACGCTCGGCGTAGCCGATCGCACGAACTTGGCGTGGAATCAGCACGAGCCGCCACAACGCCAACACCAGCATCACCGCGGGAACCGTGATGGCCAGCCACAACGGCGGCCACCTCCACCAGCCGAGCAGCACGAAAATGAGGGGCAAACTGAGGACCGCCAGCATCACTACGTTGCCGATAGCCCACTCCACTAAGCGAACCGTGACGTACTTCGGGGATACCCTCAGCCACTGGACGCCGGGAGGATCAATCGCCTCGGTATGCATACTCGCCTTCACCTTTAGTTTCGCCTCGACGGGTTTCCGGTCCGGCGGTACCACCTTCCAGGTCCTCCGGCGGGATCCGGCAGAAGCGCTCCACCACGAGTCCAACCACCACCATCACCACACCGCCGCCGCCCATCAGCAGGGCATTCCACAGAATGCCCTCGCCGCCGCGCAAACCACCAATACGGAGAAGATCCACCGCGATCCCCGCATGCCAGCCAAGGAGCAGCGTCCCGGCGTAGGCGCAGGCCTGGGCAAGAATCAACGTCCGTGCCGCCAGGATCGGATTGAGCAGGTTCTTCTTCTTACCGTTGCGCCAACGCAGCACGCGGATGCCCATAATGAGCGTGAGCGCGGCGATGACGGCCATGGTCACCAGGGCAGAGACCGGCAGCACCGGCGTGGGCATGCTGAAACGGTTGGTAGTGACTGTAGCCAACCATCCAATGACGGCAGCGATGGCGGCGATGAGCACCAGAACTACGGGGCGCATAGCTTTCATGGCTGCTCCACTGCCCCCGTCGCGGGCACACCGGCCACGTCACCGAAGCCGTCGAAGCGCCGGATGTCCGGCATGTCAGCGGCGACGGCGGCCAGTTCAGCCACGCTTTGGCCGTTCAGTGTGGCATGCGGCTCCAGTAAGGACCACGGGTAGAGCACGAAAGCGCGCTCAGCTGCCCGCGGATGGGGAATAGTCAGAACGGGATCGTCGCTAAGCACCTCACCAAACACGATGATGTCCACGTCAAGCGTCCTTGGGCCCCAGCGCACCTCGCGGGTGCGGTGATGCTTCTGTTCCACCGCGTGACAGTGCTTCAGAAGCTCCAAAGGGGTCAAGGTGGTCTCCACAGCCATGACCATGTTCAGGAAATCCGGTTGGCCCTCCGGACCGCCCACGGCTTTGGTCTGCACCACCGGCGATACACCCAGGAGGCGCACCTCCGGGGGGTCCACCAGGTCCGCGACGGCCGTGGAAAGGGTGTCGTTCCGCTCCCCGAGATTGCTGCCAAGAGCCAGAATGGCCTTGGTATAGCCGGACGTCATGATCGCTCCCGGTGGACGCTGACAGTGACGTCGCCAAACGGCACCTCGATGGGTGCCTTGGGCTTGTGGACGGTGACATCGACGGCGGCCACGTTGTAGTTCTCGAGGATGCCCTCGGCAATCCTGACGGCCAGGCCCTCAATGAGGTTCAAGGGCTCGCCTTCGATGTGCTTGGTGATCAGTTCCGCCACTTCACCGTAGTGGGCTGTGTACTGGAGATCGTCCGTCTCAGCCGCTTTGGTGAAGTCCGCGTACAGCACGGCATCCACAACGAAAGGCTGGCCGTCACGGCGCTCGAAATCGAACACTCCGTGATAGCCGACGGCGGTGACACCGGTCAGCGTGATCCTGTCCACAGCGGTATCCAATCAGCGGGAGATGCGGGCGGCGACCTTGACGGCGTCAAGGCTGGGGCCGACGTCGTGAACGCGGACAGCCCAGGCGCCCTTAGCGGCGCTCAAAGCGGTGATGGCAGCGGTGGCTGCGTCGCGTTCCAACGGCGCAGCGGACTTACCGGCCACTGTCAGGAGGGAACCGAGGAACCGTTTGCGCGAAGCAGCAACCATCACCTTGTGGCCCAGCGTGAAGAGCTGGTCCAGGTTCTTGAGGATCTCCCAGTTCTGGTCCTCGTTCTTGGAGAAACCAATACCGGGATCGACGATGATCTGCTCCGGCGCAACACCAGCTGCATAGAGCTTGTCTCTGACACCGCTAAGCTCAGCCACCACGTCCTCTGAGACGTTGTTGTAATCCGTGAGGCTGTCCATGGTCAGGGCGTCGCCACGGCGATGCGTCAGGATGTACGGAACCTTGGTCCGGGCAACGAGCTCCGGCATGTCCGGTTCAATCGTCAGGCCGGAGACATCGTTGATGATGGCCGCACCCGCCTCAATGGCAGCGGCCGCAGTGGACGTGTGCATCGTGTCGATACTGACCAATGCACCGGCCTTCACCAGCGCCTGGATCACCGGGATGACGCGGCCTTGTTCTTCTTCGGGGGAAACCGGTTCAGCGCCCGAACGGGTGGATTCACCACCGACGTCGATGATGTCTGCGCCTGCGTAAAACATGCGCAGGCCGAGCGCGATGGCGGTGTCCGGTGTCCGGTGAGTGCCGCCGTCGCTGAAGGAATCCGGGGTGACATTGAGGATTCCCATGACGAGCGTGCGGTCCGTTGGCAGGTCCTCGAACCTGGCAACGGGTCGCGGTTTGCGGAGAATCGGCAACGGGCTTGTGGCCGGGCCGGTTCCAGGTGCTGCAGCGAGGGAGTCCATAGTGCTTACCTTCCGAGTATGAGGCTCATGGCCTCGGCGCGGGTGGCCGGGTCATGGAGTTGACCGCGCACCGCACTGGTGACGGTCTTTGCGCCGGGCTTGCGAATGCCGCGCATGGACATGCACATGTGTTCACATTCGACGACGACAATCGCACCGCGGGGGTTGAGGTGCTTCACAAGCGCCTCGACGATCTGTGTGGTGAGGCGTTCTTGCACCTGCGGCCGGCGCGCGTAGATATCGACCAGCCGCGCCAACTTGCTCAGGCCGGTCACTTTTCCGTCATGTGACGGTATGTAACCAACATGCGCGACGCCGTGGAACGGCACCAAGTGATGCTCGCATGTCGAGTAGAAGGGGATGTCCTTCACGAGGACAAGCTCTTCATGGTCGAGGTCGAACGTGGTGGAGAGGACATCCGCAGGGTGCTGGTGCAGCCCTGCGAAGACCTCGGCGTAAGCCTTGGCCACGCGCTTTGGCGTGTCCAGGAGGCCTCCGCGGTCAGGGTCTTCACCTATCGCCAGGAGAATCTCGCGGACAGCCGCTTCAATGCGCGGACGGTCCACTTTGTGGCCGTGCTTGGAGCCCGCGGCGGAACCGTGGGCGGCGGCGAGGTCGTCGTCGTCGTCGAAATGAGTCACAGCAGAAAGCTTAGCCGTGATGCGGGTGGTCGTTGCCGCCGTCGGGTTGCGGGGCCTGGAATGACTCCTGGCTGCTGACTCCGTGGGCGTGGGGTGCTACTACGTCCAAAGGCTCGTCCAGCCGGGCCTTTTTGGCCTCTTCCTGGGCTTCGCGTTCCGCCTTTTCAGCGCGGGATTCAACGGGCGGGATGGACTGGACCGGACGGGATTCCTTGGACAGCCAGATCTCGCGGAAATCGCGCTTCCGGATGTCGTGGAAGATCTCGGCGATCTCCGTCTGGTTCAGTGTTTCCCGCTCCAGCAGTTCCAGCGCCAGGCGGTCCAAAACGTCCCGGTTTTCCGTGAGGATGGCGTAGGCCTCATCGTGAGCCTGGTCGATCAGACGGCGTACTTCCTCGTCCACAACGTAGGCGATTTGGTCAGAGAAGTTGCGCTCCTGCGCGGCGTCGCGGCCGAGGAACGGTTCGCCACCGCCCTGGCCAAGCTTCACGGCACCAACACGCTCGCTCATACCGTACTGGGTGACCATCTTCCGGGCCGTGGAGGTGGCCTTTTCGATGTCGTTGGAAGCACCCGTGGAGGGATCGTGGAACACGATTTCCTCAGCAACACGCCCGCCCATGGCGTAGGCCATCTGGTCGAGCAGTTCGTTGCGGGTGACCGAGTACTTATCGTCTTCCGGGATCACCATGGTGTAGCCGAGCGCACGGCCACGGGGAAGGATGGTGATCTTGGTGACCGGGGCCGAGTTGCGAAGGGCAGCAGCAACCAGGGCGTGGCCACCTTCATGGTAAGCGGTGATCTTGCGCTCGAGTTCCTTCATGACGCGGCTGCGTTTCTGCGGGCCGGCCATGACGCGGTCGATTGCTTCGTCCAGTGCGCGGTCATCGATCAGATTGGCATTTGAACGCGCAGTCAGCAGGGCAGCTTCGTTCAGGACGTTGGCCAGGTCCGCGCCCGTGTATCCGGGAGTCTTCTTGGCAACACCCCTGAGGTCGATGCCCGGGGCCATCGGCTTACCCTTGGCGTGGACGTTGAGGATCTGTTCGCGGCCGATCATATCCGGGGCTTCCACCGTGATCTGGCGGTCGAAACGGCCCGGGCGCAGCAGCGCGGGGTCCAGGACGTCGGGACGGTTGGTGGCCGCGATGAGGATGACGTTGGTCTTGACGTCGAAGCCGTCCATCTCGACGAGGAGCTGGTTCAGCGTCTGCTCGCGCTCATCGTTACCGCCGCCGATACCGGCACCACGGTGACGACCAACGGCGTCGATTTCGTCAACGAAGATAATGGCTGGCGAGCTTGCTTTGGCCTGTTCGAAGAGGTCGCGAACACGGGAAGCACCGACGCCGACGAACATCTCAACGAAGTCCGAGCCGGAGATGGAGAAGAAGGGAACGCCGGCCTCGCCGGCGACAGCGCGGGCAAGCAGCGTCTTACCGGTACCTGGAGGGCCGTAGAGCAGCACACCCTTGGGGATCTTGGCGCCAACGGCCTGGAACTTGGCCGGTTCCTGGAGGAACTCCTTGATTTCCTGGAGCTCTTCCACGGCCTCGTCAGCTCCGGCGACGTCGGAGAAGGTCACCTGGGGCATGTCCTTGTTGACCAGTTTTGCCTTGGACTTGCCGAACTGCATCACCTTGGAGCCGCCACCCTGCATGCGGGAAAGCAGGAACCAGAACAGGACACCGAGCAGCAGCACGGGGATCAGCAGGGAGAACAGGCCGGAGAACCAGTTGTTCTCCACCGGCTGGTCAGTGAAGCCCTTGTCCGGGTTGGCGTTGGTGACAGCCTTCACCACATCCGGACCACGATCCGTGACGTAGAAGAATTGAACGTTCTTGCCCTTGTCCTGGCCGTCCAGGTTCAGGTTGTCCTTAAGCACCAGGTCAACGCGGTTCTCGGCGTCGAAAATCTTGGCCTGCTCAACCTTCCCGCTTTGGGAAAGGAGCTCGAGGCCGTCTTTGGTGTCAATGCGCGTGGAACCGCCCGGAGCCAGTGTTGCGAATGCCACCAGGAGCAAGCCAACGACGACAACAATCCAGATGCCCGGGCCCTTGAAGAAACTCTTAGCTTTCATCTGATCGGGGTTTTGCCCCGTCCCTCCTGGTAGTGCTGCAAGGCGCAACTTCTGCGCGCGAGTGGTGCTGCTTCAGTTTCAAGCTATACACCGTTCCCAGTAATTCACGCATCGGAAAGTCCAAAAGTTCCCTCTGGGCGTACACAGGATACTCGCGTTGTGCGTGCTGGAACAGGGTTTTGTGCTGCGTTGGGGGCTTCGGTGCGGCGCGTACTGGCGAGGGCGGGCGCACCCATTGCCGCCAATCGCCCCCGTAACCACTGGTGCGAACGGCGACAAAGGGTGCGGGCAAAACCACCACCTGATGCGAAGGGCGGAAAAGGGTGCGGCCATGGCCACTACCGGGTGCGAGCGGCGGAAACGGGTGCGGGCATGCACGGGTCGGTCTAAGCTCCCACTCCCCTTGGCCAACACCGCCAAACACCCACCCGCGCACCCATTCACGCCATCCGCACCCGTAACCACTGGTGCGAACGGCGGAAAAGGGTGCGGGCGTGGCCACTCCCAGGTGCGAACGGCGGGAACGGGTGCGAGCGCGCATCTGCAAATAGGCCCCAGCTGCGCTGATTGGAATCAGCGCAGCTGGTTTGTTGCGTGGTGCGAATGTTGTTTTCCACATAGCTCAGACTGGAGCTTTCGGCTTCGCCCGGGACCGGGGAGCGTAGACCCATGGCCTTTCAAGAACTCATACTCGCCTCTGACGCAACACGGATTGGACAGGATGCGCGCCAACCCGCGAAGCAGGCCAAACGCGGCGAATTGGTCTGAGTCCGACGGGGCACCTACGCCCGTTCTGCTTATTGGGCGGAATTGAACGAGCGCCAACGGCACGGACTTCAAGCAGCTGCCCTGGTCAATACCACCAGGACCCCTCCCATCTTTAATTTCCAGACGGCGGCGCTCCTCTGGGGGCTCGGCGTCGTGGGCGTGCCGAAGCATCTGTGCACTGTGACTGCGGACCCAAGCGGTGGTCGATCAAAACATGGGATCCGCAGAAGTTTCGGCGCCTGTGACAGCGGGATAGCCCAGCTCGGCGGATTCCGGGTCACGGATAAGGTTCGCACGACAATAGAGCTGGCCGCTTCCCTGAACTTTGCTGAGGCCTTGGCGGTTCTTGATTCCAGCCGTCGCGACCAAGGGTGGGGGGACGCTCTTGAAGCAAACGATTGGAACAAGGACAAGCCATGGGGTCCTCCGGTGGGCGTGGGCGACCTGGCTGGAGGTGTCTCCTCTCTCATCAGCCAATCAAGAAGACGACGTGCTGGCGCGATTCTCGAATTGTCCTCGGACAAGTCCGAGTCGGTGGGTGAATCCATGAGTCGAGCGCAGATGATTCTGCTCAACTTTCCCGTACCCAGTCTTCAAGGCTCTTTTGCCTTGAGGACCGGACGAACTGCCCGAACAGATTTCTGGTGGCCTGAACTCGATCTGGTGGGGGAATTTGATGGGTACGGGAAGTACCTGAGGAAAAAATTGCGCCGAACCCAGACCATCCAGGAGGCAGTCATGGCCGAGAAAACCCGGGAGAATGGCTTGTGGGCACTGGGGCTTACTGTTGTTCGCTGGGATTGGTCCGACATGATGAATCCAAGGTCGTTCGCACGGATTTTGAACGATGGAGGGCTGCGGTCCCTGCGTGCGGCATGAAGGGTTCGGTCAGGGCCGCGTCAGGCCGACGTTACCGGGAGCACCAGTAGATAGCCCGTGGGCAGGTCAGTGCTCCAGCGACGCGGCTCCCGGACTACGAACTGTGCGGCCAGCTGCTCCGGGGAGAGCAGGCTGTTGGGCTCTGGGGACGGACCCCACTGTCCGCTGCCATAAGGGTAGAGCGGATCCAGGACGTGTACCCCGGTGACTTGAAACTCCGGGAACTGCGCGGGATCACCTATCGACTGAAAACCACTCATGACCCAGGCATGGCGCCCACTCCACATGACCAACCCCACTGGTCGGCCAGTCTCAGCGATGGCGCGGGCCGCCGTCTGCAGCGTGTCCTCATAGGTGGCGATGCTGACCACGGTATATGGCCCCATTCCAACTTCGGTCAGCACCTGCGCCCAGCCCCGCGGGTTGGCGCCGTTGAAGGAGTTGGATGACCGCGCGCGGGCCATCTCCCACAGTTCGCTCTGCTGCGCGGAGGATGCCCACGAACCGCCCCCGGTATCGTCGATGAGGTTGTGCGCCATCTGAATGCTTGCAGCAACACACCAGTCAAAGGTGTACTGCGGAACGAAGTCCCCCTCTTGGTAGAGGTTAATGGCGAAAGCCTGGGGCGCGGCAGGCGGTGCCGGCGGTTCGGCAACCGCCGACTGCGTGGCAGTCGTTGTCGGGACCGTGACGACGTCACTCGGGGTTGGAGCGACGGAAGAGCTCGCAATTGGTGGGCCGGCATCGGTCTCGGTGACATCGACCGCAGGAGTGCAGGCCGTGAGGAGCGTCGCCATGACGGCGAGCCACGTCAAAAGACGGGCAGGTGCACCGGTCATGGTCCAGTTTAGCGCGAGGGCTTAGCGCACGGGCAGGTTCAGGCATTCAAGTTCCCGCTACCGCACCCACTCCCCCCGAACGCACCCCTTAAACCCCAACGCCGCACCCACTCCCGCCAAACGCACCAGAGGTTACAGGTGCAAATGGCGGAAAAGGGCGCGGCGTGTACGGGTAAACGTAAAGAGCGGGCTTACTCGTAAACGTGCGGGGCCAGGGTGCCCACGAAGTCCAGGTTGCGGTACTTCTCGGCGTAGTCGAGACCGTAACCTACGACGAATTCGTTGGGGATGTCGTAGCCGACGTACTTGACGTCGATTTCCACCTTGGCAGCGGTCGGCTTGCGGAAAGCCGTGCAGATTTCGACGCTGGCCGTGCCACGGGATTCGAGGTTGGACTTGAGCCAGGACAAGGTGAGGCCGGAGTCAATGATGTCCTCGACGATCAGGACGTCCTTGCCCATGAGGTCGGTGTCGAGGTCCTTGAGGATCCGGACAACACCGGAGGACTGGGTGCCCGAGCCGTAGGACGAGACAGCCATCCAGTCCATGCTGACGTGGCTGTGCAGTGCACGGGCGAGGTCGGCCATGACCATGACAGCGCCCTTGAGGACACCGACGATGAGGATGTCGCGTCCTTCATAGTCCTTGTCGATCTGCGCCGCGAGTTCCGCGATACGCGTTTGGATCTGCTCTTTGGTGTAAAGAACGTGCTTGAGATCTGCCTGGACGTCGTTTGAATCCACCAATGGCTCCTGTTTTGATGCTCGGGTGCGGCTACTGTTGGGACGGTTTCTGATGCCGGAATACTAGCTTCCCACAGCGCGCGGCTTCGCGGGGACCGCCCTTGGCTGGATCTCCAGTCGCATCTGCAGCTGAACCACCTGATGGAACAGACCGTTCCTGCTCCAAATCGCTGAGGGACAAACGGTACACACTCACGTGGCCGGGAAGCTCAACGGGCCCTGCCGATCCTTGCCGGCGAAGCAGCGCTTCCGCAGCTTGGAGGCGTCCGTAGCCGGGTTGTTGACCCCCGACGTCGGCCGCCGCCTTAGCGATGACACGGAACCTGAGCGCTGCGGGCAGTTCACGAACGGCGTCCTCGGGAAGCCAGGCGTCACCGCCTTCCCGCTGGACAAGTGAGAGATAGGTCTCCTTGGCCAGATCTTCGAGGAAATCGGCATCTTGCTGCAGGATGGCAGCGGTCCGTGCCAGAGATTCGGCGACGCCGGGGCCCAGCTTCTCTTCCAACACGGGCATCACTTCAACGCGCGTTCGGGACCTGGCAAACGCGGGATCTGTATTGCTGGGATCATGCCAGGGAGACAACTCCTCCACCCGGCAGATTTCCAAGGTCTCCTCCCGACGAAGGCCGAGGAAGGGCCGGAGCAGGCGTCCGCGAACGGGCCGCATGCCAGCAAGGGACCGCGTTCCGGACCCACGAGCCAAGCCCAGGAGTACTTGTTCGGCTTGGTCGTCCAGGGTGTGGCCGAGCAGGATCGCGTCACAACCCAACTGGTCGGCGGCGGACTCCAAGGCAGCATGACGGGCATCCCGGGCCGCAGCCTCGGGCCCAAATCCGGTGGCAGCGACTTCCACAGTGCGCACTTCCACCGGAAATAGTCCCAGTTCGCGCAACACGGCAGCAGTCCGGGAAGCAACTTCCCCGGAACCAGGTTGCAGTTGATGATCCACCACTACGCCTGCCACAGACACTGGGTGTCCGTCCACATGGCCTCGTCTGGCGAAGTAGGCCGCGATGGCCGCCAAAGCCAAGGAATCCGGGCCTCCGCTGCAAGCTACAAGCACATGTGATGGGTAACCCGCAGAAGCCAACCCGTTCTGCAACTGCTTGCGGGCCTTGCCGACGACCGGGGCCAAACGGCCGTGCCGCCGTCGACCCTTACCTGAAGAACCGACGGCGGAACCGGCAGGTACGCTCAAAGCCCCATCCGCTCAAGCCAAAGCCTGGAGTTGTGAATCTCTTCCTCGGTGGGCAGGTAGTCAGCGGATTCCCACACCCGGTTGAAGCCCTCCATACCAGCGACGGCAACAACTTCTCGGACGAACTTGGCGCCATCTGTGTACTGGCGCATCTTGGCGTCCAGGCCGAGGAGGTTGCGGATGAACTTCTCCACCACGCCACGGTCCTTGCCACGTTCGTTGAAGCGCTGGCGGATGGTCTTCACGGAGGGAACAATGCTCGAATCCACGGCATCCATCACCACGTTGGCGTGACCTTCGAGGAGGCTCATGACGGCCGTGATGTGGGACAGGGACGCCTTTTCCTCCGGGTTCTGGAGGAGGTCCAGGATGGCGCCACGGCCCGGAGTTTTCTCGGAGGGGTTACGGTCGCGCAGGGACTTGGCTACAGCGCCGGCGCGTTCAACCAACGTATCCATGTTGCCCAGGAGATTGCCGCTGAGCTTCTCGATTTCATCCAGCATGTGGTGCCGGAGCCAAGGCGCGGCGGCGAACTGGACCCGGTGGGTTTGTTCGTGCAGGCAAACCCAGAGGCGGAAGTCGTCCGGGTGAACGTTGAGTTCGCGCTCCACGGAGATGATGTTCGGCGCAACCAACAGGAGCCGGCCGCCCGCGGGAACGTTGGAATCCGGGGCCAGCGCAGCAAAGGGGTCGTACTGGCCGAGGACTTTGCTGGAGAGGAACGCGAGCACGGCGCCGAGTTGGGTGCCGGTGATGGCACCGCTGGCAGCGGCCGCGGCCGGGGTCATCGCGACCCCACTGCGGCTCTCCACCATCTTCTTCAGCGCGGGCTGGAGCATCACCGAGAAGCTCTGGGTATTCGCCTTGGACCATGAGGCACGATCCACCACCAGAACGTGCGAATCCCGCAGGTCCCTCGCGGCATCCAAGCCGGTAATGTCGTGCACGTGCGGGACGGAGATATCCGCGTTGAAGCGCAGATTGTCCACGGCTTTGCCGATCTCCCCGGCGCTAAGCTCCGGACCGGGAGGGGCAAGCCGGGCAGCCGTAGAGGCGGCCAAGTCCCAATTGATCAGGGACGGGGCCCCTGCTGACGATTCTCGGGCAGAAGACACCATACGGTCCATCACACCACACCAGGCTGACAGTGTGCCTTAAGTTCGCTCCACGCGGAGGGCTAGGCCCGGCACCCGCACGAGGCCAACACCGACGCCGAACGGTCCATGGCCAGCTTGTTGCCCGCGGCTCCCGGGTCCAGGCCGTTGCCTATAAAGGAGAACACCAGCAACCGGCCATCTGAATCCACCACGTAGCCACTCAACGCGATCACGGTATTCAATGTCCCGGTCTTGGCGCGCACCAGCCCTGCGCCCTCCGACGTACCTGCCTCGCCGTACCGGTCATTCAGGGTCCCGGTGAGTCCAGCCACGGGGAAACCGTCGAGGGCGGCGCGCAAGGCAAGGTCCGGCCCGCTGGTGATAGCCCGGACAACCTCGGCAAACTGGCGGGCCGTGACCTGGTTCTCCAAGGCAAGGCCGGAGACGTCAGCCAACTGCATCGAATCCGTGGCGATCCCCAACTCCGCCAGTCTTTGCCGCACGGCCGCAGTAGCGCCGTCGTACGTGGCCTTTTGTCCGGACGCCAAAGCGGTCATCCGTCCCAGCGCTTCGGCGAGGAAGTTGTCCGAGGACTCAAGCATGAGGTCCACTTGCTCGTTCACAGTGGCGGATTCGGCAGCAGCCAACTCTTGGGCGGGGAGGCCCTTACCGCGTTCGACGCCGGGACTCACCGTCGCGCCGGCCGCCGCCAACTGCTCGGCGAAGGCTTGGGCGGTGGTGATTGCGGAATCCTGCGGTCGGGGACCGGTCAGGACGTCCGGGGCGTAACGGCCGGAGTTCAACGCCAGGGAGAACAATGGCGCGGTTTCGCCGGCGGCGACATCGTCCAGACTCCATGCGGGGTTAAGGGGCGCGCCGCTGAAAAGCGAGTCGTCAACTTGTACGATGATTGGTCCCTGCACTCCGGCCGACGCCAAAGCAGCAGCCGTGTCCGCAGCCAAAGACGCGAGTCCGGCCCGGCCAAGAACAGCTGTGGGCTCGGAAGCGGAAGCGCCCAGTAGAACGTCTCCTCCCCCGGTCAGCACCACTGTGGAGGGATTGTCAGAGGCGAGCACGCGGGTGGTGAACCGCGACTCGGGACCGAGCGCCTTCAACGCAGCGGCTGCGGTCAACAGCTTCATGTTCGAGGCCGGGATGCGGTTGGCGTTGGCTTCGCGATCGAAAAGGATCTGGCCCGTGGACGCGTCCATCACCACGCCGCTGATACTGCCCGCACCGTCCGGCTTGAGCGTGGCGTCGAGCAGCTTTGCGACCTCACCCGCAACGGGGATAGGCGCCGACGCATCCAACGGGAGCACACTGTCAGCCCCCGAGAGGCGGTCCGGCACCTGCTGCCAGGAGGGAATGGGTGGTGGGGGCTTGGGGAAACTGAGCAGGTTCGGAAACATCCCCGCAGCCACAACGGCGCCGAGGCACAGCAAAACGGTGGTCAGTAGCACCGGCCATGTAAAGCGCCCCCACGCCGCGGGCACCCGTTTGCGGGCACCCCCGTTTTTAACGCCCATCATGGAAGTTGCTTGGTCCTGTCAGTCCTGAAATGTCCCCGCCGGTTCAAGAAACCCGGGCCTCTCGCTATATCCTCAATAGTAGTCGGCGGCGCTGGCTGCGCTTTTGCCTGCCGCGCCCCACCCACACCCGTCAAGGAGCATTCCATGAAACACGACGTGACCATCGAGATCCCCAAGGGATCGCGCGTCAAGTACGAAGTTGACCACGAAACCGGCCGTGTCCGCCTGGACCGCGTCCTGTTCACCTCCATGCAGTACCCCACGCACTACGGTTTCTTTGAGAACACCTTGGGCGAAGACGGCGACCCGCTGGACGCATTGGTGCTCCTGCAGGACTTCGACCTGCACCCGGGCGTCATCGTTGAATCGCGCCCCATCGGCGTCTTCAACATGACCGACGACGGAGGCGGAGACGCCAAGGTGCTCTGCGTCCCCGTTGACGCACGTTTCGACCACATCCAGGAAGTCAGCGATGTCAGCGAATTCCTGGTCAAGGAAATCGAGCACTTCTTCACGCGCTACAAGGACTTGGAGCCCGGCAAGTGGGTCAAGGCTGAGGGCTGGGGCGACCGCGCCGCTGCCGAAGCCGAGCTGGAAGCTTCCATCAAGCGCTTCTCGGCCGAAGGCCACTGATTTACAGGCTCTAAACGCCTGACGCTCGACGGCGGCTGGTGCGGTTCCTCAGGGACCCACCTGCCGCCGTCGTTCTTTAACGGTTTATGCACATGGGCATGTCTCCCCATCGCGGCAGCTTGCGGGTCCGCCTAGGCTGGGACCAGACTTTTCGATGCATGTTCACAGGGGGTTCCATATGGCTGGGTTCTACGGCGCGGACATCGCGCAGCTTCGCAGTCTGGCGGGTGTGATGGGCAAAGCCGCCGACGCCATCAGCCTGCAAAGCACGCAGTTGTCCAACGCCATCAACTCCACCACGGCGTGGCAAGGCCGGGATGCCACGGTATTCAAGGGCGACTGGAACAGCCAGCACCGGCAGAGCCTTATGAAGGCCGCCAACATGCTGCGCGAAAATGCGGGCCAGCTGAAGAAGCACGCCAACCAGCAAGAGTTCGCCAGCCACAATGATGGTTCAGGTACCTCGGTTGGTGTCCTCAAGGACGTCTACGACACCGCCATGGGCGTTAAGGGTTTGGCCGCTCCGCTGTGGACGGCGTACAAGTACCTCAAGCTCGGCAACGCAGAATGGGTGAAGACCCGCGAAGTCCTGACCAATTGGCGGGCCGGCGGGACAGTGGTCCGTGACGCCATGACCGCGCTCCGTAACGGTGAGAAGGTCACTGATGTCCTCACCGACCTCAAAGCCAACATCCCGTACAGCCAGGCCTTCCAGGAGGCCAGCAAGTTCTCCAAGGGTCTTCGCATTGCCGGAGCCCTGGCGGCGCCGCTCAACATCGTGGGCGGCATCAGCGACATGATCAACCCCGAGCACGACGGCTGGCGTGGCACTGGTGACCGCGTCGCCGGCGGCTTGTCCGTGGTCGGCGGCGTTGGCAGCATCATGCTCATGACAGCCGGCGGCGCGGCACTCCTGGGGCCGATCGGCGCTCCCATCGTGATCGGCGCCGGCATCGTTGCGGGCGCTTGGGCGTTGGGTAACCTCGTAGCCGACAACTGGGACTCCATCAGCAACTTCGCCCGCAACCCCGGCAGCTACATCGCTGACGGGGCCAAAGAGGTGGCAGGCTTCGCCAAGGACGTAGGCAGTAAGGTGGCAGACGGGGTCAGTGACGCCGCCAAGTCAGTCGGAAACTTTGTCGGAGGGATATTCGGATGACCACCAGCACCATGAAATGGACCCAGCGGGACATTGAGGCCGCGGCCAAGGTCCTTGCCTCGGCCAGCGCGATCGGCGCCCCTTTGCCAACGCTGACCGATGAAGAAGTTGTGGCCCTGGACGGTGTTCAGCATGAGCAGCTTGTTGCCCTGCCGTGGCTTTCTGCCCAGGACGCAAGCAAGGAACTGATGTGCGCTATCGCGTTGCGTGGCCTGCTCGCCAAGGAACTCGTTTACCCGGTGGTCTTCGAGGGTGAAACCGAGCCCTCGCGTTTGCACGCCACCGAAGAAATCACGGGCGCACTCACCCTGCGCCGCAGCGGCAGCAGCGTAGTCTCCGTGGAACGCACCGTGTCCACCGGCAAGCGCTGGCTCTACGGCTACCTGCACGATGAAGGCGTTCTGCTCGAAGAAGTGGACGAAAGTGGCCTGCACGGCTTCACCGTTGTCACCCGCGATCAGCTGGTTCCGCGCCTGGCCGAGTTCGTAGACCCCCAGCAGGCTGCAGCCCGCGACACCGAACCTACCCTCTACACGGAAGCCCAGTTCGAGGCGCACGCCGCCACGGCCTTGGCCGACACCCAGGCCGCCAGCAACGTAGTGGCCTTCAACTCCAATACCAACGAGTTCCCCACGGTTACCGTGTACACCGGCCCCTCCGGCGTTCACGTGCTGACACCGCGTGTGGAGGGTTCCCCGCAATCAGGCCTTTCGGAGCAGACCGAATCGGTGTCCTTCGAGCTGCAGGAAACCTCAGCCCCATCGTTGGCCCGCGTCCTCGGTGGGCTTGCGGGACTGGCCTGACGCTAAGCACCCAAGCCGTACACCGCCGTCGAGCTGAAAGCCCCTCATGAGCACTTCGAAGTCCACCACCCTCACAGGCCTGCTTGACGCTGTCAACGGCCGCCCCGTTCGCCGCCATCCTGAAACCGGCGCGTACTTCGTCAAGGCCTCGGGAGGCGCCCACTTCTGGGGCCGAGTGCTGGACGCCTTGGTGTTCCTTGTTGGCTACATCATTCTGGCCGTGATCCTCGCGGTGGTCAGGGAATCCATGATGAACAGCGGCTCGGCACTCGGGTACAACGACGGTTTGTGGCTGACGCTGTATGTTGTCCTGTGGTTCGTGGGTCTATTCGCTTACGGCATGATCTGGGGCTCCGCGGGCAGCGTTGGCGACGCCGCAGCCGGCATGCGCTCAGTTCGGATCAAGAACGGCACGACGGCGGGAGCTTGGTTGGGCGGCTGGCGTGCCATCTGCTGGTCCTTCTTCCCGTTCTTCGTGGTGATGCTCATTGCCTCCGCAGTAAGCGGCGGCGGAGACGACACTTGGGACCCGAAGTTCGCAGCTATTGACCGGCGCTCGGGAATCGCCCAAGGCCAGCCTCCAGTCCCGGACCCCAAGGTGACGGCCGCAGATCAGGCAGCCGAAGCGGAGCGGCGGAACCTGCCCAACCTCTACGGCCAGCGTCCGGATGCGCGGCCGTAATTGGCTGGTTCGCCGGGCGGAGCGCAGGCTCGAGCCTGAGCTTGGCCAGCTTCGCTACGTCGCATCCTCTCGCAGGATCTTCTGGAAGGCGTTCATCCCCTGCTTGGTAGTGGGCTTCGTCTTCGGGACCATTGCCGAATTCGTCAGCCCAATTCGCTCCACCAGGGAGGCCGGGCACTTCAACGATCCGGTACTGTTCGTCACCGCAAGCGTCCTCACCGGCTTGTTGCTGTGGGGCATGACTTTTCTTGGGAGCTTCCGCAAACTGCTGGTTTTTGACCGCGGGATGGTGGCCAAGTACTCCCAAAAGCAGACACAGGTGCTAATTCCCTGGAGTGACATCGCGCCCGGGAGCCTCAAAGCGCTGACCACGGCTGACGGCAGTGATCCCGACCGCCGATTGGTGGCCCGCCAGAAGGTTTCGTTGGGTGCCGGCGGGCGCAATGCCTTGGTTTTCCAAGCCCGGGAAACCTTCTGGGTCTTCGCCTCCGACGAGGATCCGCGGCCCTTGGTCATGGCAGTCCAGGAAAGTCTTCGTCAGGCAGGAATGGCCGATGCCGTCCGCGCCACATCAGGTGCGTTGCCCGCCGTCGTACTGACCGGACGTACGGCGCTTGACTGAACAGCAGGCAAATTTTGCCCTTGCAGAGCTGCTACCAGCCGGTAGCATGTGATCAACTATGTTCACTCTCACCATCAACCAACGCGATAGCCGCCGCGACGGCGACCTCGTACCGCAGCTGCTCAAGGACCTGCGGCACATTCCCGCGAGGCTCGACTTTGACCGCTCGGTTGAGGATGAGGTGCAGGGAATCGTCGAATGCAGCCACCAGGCTGTGGAGACGGCCCTGATCGCACTCCGGACAGGCCAGTGGTACGTGGGAATCGGCGTGGGGCCTATCAATGAGCCGCTGCCCAACCTGGTCAAGGATGCCTCGGGGCATAGCCTCGTTTACGCCCGGCGGGCTGTCGATCGACTGCGTAGCGGCAAGGAACGTATTCCCGTAGCAGTTGATGGCCCCCTCCCGGCACTGGCTTCTGAAGCCGAAGCCGTGCTGCGGCTCCTCGGGCACATCGTGCTTCATAGGAGCGCGGCGGAATGGCGTGTGCTGGATCTGCTTACTCCGGGTGTCCGGGGCCAACAGAAAGCCGTCGCCCAGGAGCTCGGCATTACTACCCAAGCCGTGAGCAAAGCCTTGGCACGCGCGCAGTGGGCAGAGGAACACGCCGCCCGTCCAGCCGCCGCCCGCTTGCTGCAGCTGATCCTCGAAGTGCGCTGATCCAAGACCGGGCGCAGCAAACCCAGCTGAGTCGCAGTTGAGGCCGTTTTGAGCGTTCAAAACGGCCTCTGCTGCGACTCAGTTGGGTCAGCGCGTACTTAGGTTGGTTCAGCGCGGCAACTTACTGGTTGCTGACGTTGTCCTTGGCCGTGTGTGCGCGGTCCTGAACGTCGGCTGCTGCTGCCTGGCCCTCGTCCTTGACGTTGGTTGCGGCTTCAGTGGCGCTGTCCTTGACGTTCTGCATTGCGTCCTGTGCAGGCTCGCGCAGGTGCTCGGCAACTTCCTGGGCAGCATGGCTGAGCTCATCCGTGAGCGGCTGGGCCGCTTCCTTCAAAGCCTGGGCAGCCTCGCGTTCCTTGTCCGACGGTGGAATCAGGGCCGAGACCAGCAAGCCTGCACCGAAGGCGATGAGGCCGGCGGCCATCGGGCTGCCCTGAGCCTTGCGGGTGATCACCTGAGGGGCGTCGCCGATGTCCGAAACCACGTCGGAAACGGCGTCTCCAGCCTGGTGAGCCGCGTTGCCGGCCCGGTACTGGACGTCATCCCGGGCACCGAAAACAGCCGTCTTGATCTTGTCCACCCGGCGGTTGACGATGTGCGAAGGCGTAACTTTGTCAGCCACGGCATCAACATTGGTGCTCAGCCGCCGGCGGGTTTCTTCGATATCGGCGCGCAGGGCGTCGGGGTTCTGCGTCATCGTGTCTCCTCAGTGTTTGGTTTCAAAGCGGGAGGTATTTCCTTGACCGTCTCAGCGGTCCGGGGCATGCCCTTGATCGCATTCAGCTCCTTGCGGCCCTTGGCGGCCAGGACAGCCGCTACAATTCCCCAGATGACCGCAACAATCAGTGCGGACCATCCCAGACCAACGAGCTGACCCAACGCCCACCAGAGGGCGATGGACAGAAACAGCACAGTGATGTGGCCGGCGTAGGCAGCACCGCCCAACATTCCCGCGCCCTTGCCGGCCTTGGTGGCGGAATCTTTAATCTCCGCTTTCGCCAGCTCCACTTCCTGGCGCATCAACGTGGAGACGTCGCGCGTCAGGTCGCTCAGCAGCTCACCAAGGGGAAGGTTTTCCGCTTTCTCATGGGCTGTTGTGTGAGGCAGGTCGGCGGGACTGCTCATCGGGGACCTCCATACTGGGGGTCATCCGGATCAAGCGGTCCTGCAAGGGGGTCGCCCTGGGCCTTGACTCCGCCAGCGTCGGTCTCCGGGTAAGGGAGCGTCGATCCGTCGTAACCGCCCGTGGTGCCGGCGTCGTAACCCGTGCTTGCTGCGCCCCCGGTTGCTGCCCCGGTGGTGGTGGCCGAACCGTAACCGGCGGTGGTGGTCGTCGGGCCGGGAAGGTCCACTGCCGGCGGCGTTACAGCGCCACCCTGTGTTGGGTAGTAAACGGCCCGAGGTGTCTCCGTCGTGGCTGGAGCGCCACTGGCGGAGGTCGAATCAGAAGCGTTGCCTGCCATGCCACGTCCCAAGCGGCCTGCAAGGACACCGGCCCCGGCAGCGAGCAACAGGAACGTACCCGGCTTGCGGCGCGCGAAACCCTTGACTTCGTCCAGCAGTGAGCCGGGGTCCCGGCCCTCCAGCCACTGGGCGATGGAGGAAGAACGCTGGGCTGCCTGCTGGACGAGGTCTGTGGCAACACCACCGTTCTGGCTTGAGTTAGCCATGGTGGACAGTTCGTCGGAGATGGACCGCAACCCTTCGGCAACACGCTGCTGCTGGACCTGGGCTTGGTCTGTCAGTTCACCCTTGGTCTGCGTGAGCAGCTGGCGCGCGTTCACCTTGACTTCGTGGGCTACATGGCCGGCCTCGGACTTGGCAGTGTCAACCACACCACCGGCAGCATCCGATACGGCTCCAGCCACTCCCGCAGCTTCCTCCTTGGCGGTATCTACCTTGCCGGAACTGGCAGAACCGGTTCCTGAACCAGTGGGGGTTCCGCTGATTCCGGTGGTTCCGGCAGTTTGCGTTTCAACGTCCGGCGAGTCCAGGTAGCTTCCGGAAAATGGCTCGGTCCCTGCATGGGCTCCGGTCCGTGGCGCCGCGAAGCTTCCGTCCTGCGGCGATTGGCTCTCAGTCATTGTCGCTCTCTTTCCACAGTTGGCAGGCTGCGGACAGCAGCCGGGATAGTAAGTATCGTTACTATCAATGGGTGTGTACCCGCTTGCTGCAGTTCTAATCACCCATATTTTCAAAAGATGGCATGCCCCACTTTCATCGCTTTCCACTCGACACGGGAGCACTTACCTGCCAACGTAGGTCTAATGAGCCAACTGCCCACGAGGCGACGGCTGATTCCCGCGCTTCGAAAAACCGTCACCCGCCACCGGCTCCTGTTCGCTGCCAAAACGGCTGTTGCAGCAGGCCTCGCCTGGTACCTTGCACCCTTTATGCCCGGCCCTGCCGCGGCCTATCCGTACTATGCCCCGCTGGGTGCCTTGGTGAGCATGCACCCCACCGTGGCCGACTCCGCCAAGCACGGACTGCAAAGCCTGGCAGGGCTGGTGTTGGGCATCGGCATGGCCTTCGCCATCACCACCGTCGCCGCGCCTACTGCGCTGGCTGTTGCAGTGGTGGTGGGACTTGGCGTGCTCATCGGCGGCCTTCCCCGGCTGGGCACTGCGTCTGAATGGATTCCCATGGCAGCCCTGTTCGTGCTGGTGCTGGGTGACTCGAACGCCGAAGGTTTCTCGTTCGCCTACGTCCTTCAAATGGCCTTGGGCGTCACCGTTGGATTTGCGGTGAACTGGCTAATATTTCCACCCCTGCACCTGGACGACATAGACCCCGCCATCGCCGGGCACCAAGGTGCCTTATCCCGCCAGCTCAAAGACATGGCCCGGGCCATGGAGGAGTCCTGGCCGCCCGACCACAAGGCTTGGGCAAGCCGCAGCGACGAACTCTCGCTCACCGCGGCAGCTGTGCGAACGGCAGTCCACCAAGCTGAGCTGAGCGCCAAAGCGAACCCCAGGTCCCGTCGTCGTGCGACCCGCCTGCCCAGCGACCTCGCTGGCCTGCGAACCCTTGAACGGCTCACTTTCCACGTCCAGGACATCACCGATGTCCTGGCTAGCGCCATCTGGGAAGAGGGCGCCGGGACGGTCATTCCGGACGCCGTGGTGGGTCCGCTTTCCGATGCCTTGGAGTCTGTGGCAAGCGTGGTGGATCACTGGCGGGACGCGGAGTCCGGTGAGCTTGCCAACCGTTTGGCACGGGCGAAGGACGGCATCAACGCCCTCAGCGATGCCGTGGCCGAGGCGGCTGCTGACCAATCCCCGGTGAACGCTCCGGCATCAGTGGCCATGAGCCTGCGCCGGATCCTGACGGTGGTGTTGTCGTCCGAGTGAGGGCTAGCGCGGTTTCAGCGGGGGCGAGCCCTTCCGGCCCTTTCCTGCACCGATACCGTCCAGCATTTCCGCCAGTGACTCCAACGAGGAATGCTTGGGCGACCAACCCAGCAGTGCGTGCGCCCGGGCCGTGTCCATGATGGGCGCGTTGGCCGCCATGTCCACCCAGCCGCCGTCGGTCACCTGCAGACGGAGTCGCCAACTAACCTCGACGACGGCGCGCAGCACCGGCAGCGGGAACGGCATCACCCGCCGGGCGTTGAAAATCCACGCCAAGGCGTTGGGGTCTATGACTGGCTCGGCGGCGATGTTGAACGCACCTTCCGCCTTGTGCTCCAACACACGCCAGTAAGCATCAGCGACGTCGGCCGTGTGGGCGGCTTGGAACACCATCTCCTTGGGGACGGCAAGCAGCGGAAGCCACGGCTTACGCGGAACGAGTCGAGGCAGGACACGTCCCAGGAAGTAGCGGCCAACCTCACTCCCGCCACCTGCACTGAACATCAGCGCGGGGCGGAGCCGGGCCACCACTATGTCCGGATTCTCCTTAGCGAAACCGTCCAGGAGCCTTTCCTGTGCCGCCTTGTCCACACTGTAGTGCGAGCTGCGGATGCCATCCGTTGGCCAGTCTTCCTTGGTCCGTTGGTCCTTGGGAGCCGGCGAGTACGCCCCTACGGATGACGCGCACACGACGTGGCCTACTCCCGCTTTGCGCGCGGCGGCCAACACGTGGGCCGTTCCTGCCACATTGGTCCGGCGCAGCATCTCCCGGTCATGGTTCGGTTGGATCAGCCACGCCAGGTGAACCACGGCATCGGCTCCCGCCAAAGCTGCTTCCAGCGCGGGTTGATCCTCGGTGGCGCTGATGTCCAAGGTGTGCCACTCCACGCCGTGATACGGAGCGGCGTCCGGATCCGGTTGCCGCCGGACGACGCCCACCAGTTCCAGATCCGCGCCTTCTTCAGAGCGTGCCCTCTGGAGCCGTTTCAGCAGTTCCGTGCCGCCGTGTCCTGTTGCACCGATGATCGCAATACGCATGGCTGCTTCCTCAGGTCTGCGGGGCTTCGCCCGTGGAACGGATACGTTCCAGGACCGCTGTAGTGGAGTGCTCGGGCACGTAATCCAGGATGGTGACTGTGCCGCCGTAACGTTCCACCGCTTCGGTTTCCTGGAGCATCTCCGGCGTGTAATCGCCGCCTTTGGCATAGACGTCGGGGCGCAGGAGCTCGATGAGCGGAATGGGGGTCGGGGTATCGAACACCGTGACATGGTCCACGCAGCTCAGTGCGGCGATGACTGCCGCGCGGTCGGCCTCGTGGTTGACCGGCCGGTCCGGGCCTTTGAGCTTCCGCACGGACGAATCACTGTTCAACGCCACTACTAATACGTCGCCCAGTTGCTTGGCCTGGTTGAGGTAGCGGGTGTGACCGCGGTGCAGGACATCGAAGCACCCGTTGGTTAGCACAATCCGCTTGCCCTCGTTTCGGTGCTCTTCCACGTGCCGGGCCAACTCAGAATCCGTCAGTGCTGTATCGGCGAACCCTCGCAGATGATTTGCTAATTCGTCAGTGGTGCACACGGAGGTACCTGGCCGATGCACAACAACATCGGCTGCCGCTTGAGCCAGGTCCACGCTGGTGGTCAGGGGCAATCCGGCAGCACGGGCCATAGTCAGCGCCGCCACGAAAGTATCGCCGGCACCTGAGGCTTGCTTTTCCGCTTGCGGCCGCGCCCAGGTGCGGTGGGTGGCCGGTTTCCGGGAATCGCCGTTGGGCCGGATCGTCAGTGTCCCCTCCCGGTCCAAAGTCACGACGACGGCGGCCGCACCTGAGGCGCGCAGGAGCTGGTCGGCGTGGGCTTCCACAAAGGGGCATCTGGCGGCCCCTCCGGGAAACTCGGTCCCGAGCAGTCTGGACGCTTCCTGTGCATTCGGGGTAGCGAGGTCCGGCTTGAGTTGTGCCCAGCGTCCTGGATAGTGGGCGTCCACTACAACCAGCGTGTCCTGCCGGGCCTTGGCGGAGCCGGCTTCCGAGCCCTCACTTTGCGGTCCTAGATACTCGAATATTGCGTCCCGCACCGCACCTTCCAAGGCGCCTGCACCGTAGTCACAAAGCACTACGGCTGACGAGCCGGGAAGTGCTTGCGGAATGGCAGCGGCCATCTCGTGCATGCCACCCACGGGGACCTCATGGGCGGCATCGTCCAAGCGAAGCATCACCTGCCCGCCACTGCTCACGCGGAATTTTGTGGTGGTGGTCATTCCGGCATGGGACACGACGTGCGATACGTCCACTCCTGCCGATCTGAGTTGCTCAAGGAGCGTGCGGCCGCCGGAGTCCTCGCCCACCAGTGAAACGAAACGAACGTCGGCCCCCATCGCGGCGAGGTTCATCGCCGTGTTGGCGGCACCGCCCGGGGCGAAGTCCCGGCGCTGGACCTGGACCACTGGGGCTGGGGCTTCGCGGCAGAACCGCTCAATGGTTCCATCCCACCAGCCGTCAAGGATGGAATCGCCGATGACCGTCACAACAGGTCGTTCCTCGGCCAAGCGGCCCGGCAACCAGTCAGCCAGACCTTCTTGATTGGATAGGCGTGCCATGGGGTACCTTCCGGTTGGGCAACAGTTTCCTGTTCCCCTCAGGTACCCCGCGGCACGCGCTTCACACGCCGGGCCAGGGAGTTTCACGGCAAAGAGCGGGCCCGGAACAGCGCAGGGCAGCGTTGGCAGCGAAAGGAAGCATCCCATGGAGAATCCGCTGATGAACGTGAACCTCGGAGTTGGACCAGTACTGCAAAAGTTCAGCGACGTGAAACGGATAGCGGTCCTCCGGGGTGGCGGATTGGGCGACCTGATCTACACCTATCCCGCCCTAAGCGCGTTGAAGAATGCATACCCTGGTGCCGCAGTCACGCTTCTGGGCACCCCGATCCACGCGGCAATGGTGGCTGCGACGGAAGGTCCGGTGGACGACGTCGAACTGCTCCCCGTGGCGCGCGGCGTTCACGACGGTCCCCGCAACGGCGAGCGCTTTGAGGATGACGCTGAGGACGTGGCGGCACAGGAGGCCTTCTTCGGGAAAATGCGGGCCAGGGGGTTCGATATTGCGTGCCAGATGCACGGTGGCGGCCGGTTTTCCAACCCTTTCGTGCTCCGTCTGGGGGCGCGGCACACTGTAGGTACCCGCACCAAGGACGCGGAGCCGCTGGAACGCAACCTGGACTACGTCTATTACCAGAACGAGCCGGACCGGTGGCTGGAGGTGGCGGGCCTTGCGGGAGCTCCCACCATCATGTCCCCTCCCCTGCTCCCCAAGCCTGAGCATCAGCAGAACATCGTTGGACTTAGGGATCCACAGCGGGCATCGCTGGTGGTGGTCCACCCGGGTGCCACCGATCCCAGGAGGCGATGGCCGGCGTCGAACTTTGCCCAAGCCGCCGCGGGCGCAGCAGCGGAAGGAGCCCAGGTATTGATCGTGGGAGACCGTTCGGAGAAGGCACTGGCCCAGGAGGTGGCGGAACTCGCAGTCCGCCACCTCCCGGAGTCAGACCGCCATGCTGTGCGTTCCGTGGCTGGCGAGCTGGAGATTGGAGACCTGGCCGCGCTCTTGGCGGAGGCAACAGTGATGTTGGCGAGCGACAGCGGCCCCCGGCACCTGGCCCAGGCCTTGGGGACTCCGACAGTGGGGATTTTCTGGGTGGGGAACGTCTTCAATGCAGGACCGCGCGGCCGGAGCATGCACCGCATCCATATGTCCTGGGCGACCCAGTGCCCACGATGCGGAGTGGATATCACGCAGGTGGGCTGGACGGCCCCGCACTGCGGCCACGACGACACCGTAGTGAGCGGCATCGCCGTGGCCGACGTTGTTCAGGACGTGCTGGACCTTACGGCCACGAGCCTTCTTCTGCGGGGCAGATAAGGAGTTCGCGGACCTCGCTGCCGAATGGCTGGGACAGGGCGAACACCACAGCCTGTGCCACGTTGGCGGGATCGTTGAGCTTGGAATCGTCCTGAGGCTTGTATTGCTCGTCCCGGTCGTCGAAGAAGTGGGTCTTCATGCCGCCCGGGATGATGGTGGTGACGCCGATGACGCCGCCTGTTTCTGCGGCCAGTGCACGGCTGAAGCCGATAACTCCGAATTTCGAGGCGCAGTACGCGGTTGCGTCCGGCAGCGCCCTGAGGCCTAGTGTGGAGGCGATGGTGATGGCCCGGCCGCGGGATCCCTTCAGGTACGGCAGCGCTGCACGGACTACGGATACGGTGCCCAGGAGGTTCACTCCGATGACCTTTTCCCATTCCTCTGCCGGGACGTCGCCCAACTTGCCGCAGCGGTCGATGCCGGCCGCCGTCACCACACCGTCCAGTCCGCCAAGAGTTTCGGCTGCCTCTTTGACGGCAGCTTCCACGGCTTCACGGTTGGAGACGTCCACTTCCAAGGCTTTGGCCCCGGACACGTTGCTGACGTCGCGGTCGAAGACGAAGGGTGTGCCGCCGGCGTCGCGGATGGCTTCCACGATCGCAGCGCCAAGGCCGGAGCCGCCTCCAGTGACGATGACGCGGCCGGGTGTTTGCGTGTTCATGCGGTTCCTCTCGGTTGATCGGTCTTGTTGTCAGCTGACCTTGGCCAGTGCTGCAGCCAGGCCGCTGGTGGAGCGTGCCGGGTGGAAGGGCACAGTGACGCACCGCCCTCCCCAACCCGCAACCAAGCGGGCTTCCGGCAATTCTTCGGGGGTGTAGTCGCCACCCTTGACCCAGATATCTGGCTGTATTTGGGTGAGACAGGCTTCGGGAGTGTCCTCGCCGAAGATCACTACCGCGTCAACGCATTCGAGTGCCAGCAGCAACTCCGCACGGTCCTCCACGCTGACGATTGGCCGGTGTGCGCCCTTGAGCCGCCTGACTGATTCGTCGGAATTCAGGCACACGATGAGGCAATCGCCCATGCTGCGGGCGGCAGCCAATGTCCGGGCGTGGCCGGCGTGGAGGAGGTCAAAGCACCCACCGGTGGCCACCACCGTGCCGCCTTTGGCCCGCACAGCTTGAGCCAGTTGGACGCCGTCCGGGTGCAGGTCTCCGGTGTCAACCAGTTCCAGGCCCTTAAGTTCGACGACGGGACTCGGTTCAGGCGCTTCAGCCACCACCGCGAGCGCAGCCGCTCCTCCAACAGCCAGGAAGGCCGATGCATCCTCCACTGCCTTGGTGGCTGCTTGGGCGAGGTCCAGTCCGAGCCCCAAATGCACGGCGAGGCTTCCAGCCAGGCGGTCGCCGGCTCCACAAGGATCGCTGACGGTGGTCTTGGGCGCGGGAATGCCATGTGCCGGTTCACCGGCTGACAGCAAGAGCGCCCCGTCCTCGCCCCTGGTTACCAGAACTGCAGCACTTCCCCATTTTTCGCGCAGGTACTGGCCCGCTTCTTCGGCACCTGTGCGGGACGGTTCCAACCCACCCGCCTTCGCGGAGGCCAACGCCTCGGCCAGGTTGGGCGTCACGACGGCGACGCCCTCCACAGGCTCGGAACCGGCAGGATGAGGGTCCCACACCACCGGGACGCGATGGGCGGCTTCGCTTAGCGCAGCGCGAATGTCAGTGTTGGCGGTGATTCCGCGACCGTAGTCAGCCACAACGATGGCGTCCGCCGTAGCAATAGCTGCGAGCATTTCGTCCGTACTGGACGGCACAGGAGCCGGCTCGCATCCTTCATCGAACCTGACCATCGGATGCGTCCCGATCCGCACGCGGGTCTTGGTCGGTGTCGGGGCGAGCGGGACTCCGGCGAGCACCGACACTCTGGCCAGTGCGCGCCTGAGGTGGCTGGCACCGTCGTCGTCCGATACCGCGGTGACCAGTGCGACGTGGTGACCGTCCTGCGCGAGGACGGTAGCCACCAGTCCGGCACCACCTGCACGACGCCGGACATCAGCGACGTTGACTACCGGCACCGGCGCGTCGGGGCTGAGCCGGGTGGCGCTCCCGTTGATGTCGACGTCGAGGAGGACATCGCCCACTACCGTGATCCTCATGGTTGACCCCCTCCGGAGGTAGCCGCGCCGTACGATCCCGCCCGCCTGGCGACCTCGGCATCGAAGGCCCGGCACACGGCGTGGATGGCGATGAGGTGACCTTCCTGGGCGTTTGCGGAGATGGCGTCAACGGTGATGGCTTGATCGCAGGCGTCAGCCAACAGGTTGGGGCCGGTACCGGTGAGACCCCACGTGATGATGCCGCGTTCCTTTGCCGCCCGTGCGGCTTTGAGCAGGTTGGGGCTGCGGCCGCTGGTGGAGAGAAGAATGAGGACATCACCCACGCGGCCATGGGCACGTACCTGGCGGGCGAAGACTTCCTCGTAGCCGTAGTCGTTGGAGAGTGCGGTAACGGCGGAGGATTCTGCATGGAGCGAGATGGCAGAGAACGGTGCGCGTTCCTCGTCGAACCTGCCCACCAGCTCGGCAGTGAGGTGCTGCGCCTCAGCCGCTGAGCCGCCATTGCCGGCAGCCAGCAGGCGTTGACCGGAGAGCAGCCGCTTAGCGAGTTCGGTCCCCCATTCGGCTAAGCGCCCCGACTGCGAGCGCAACGACTCCAGCGCGGGCAGGACGTTGTCCAGGTGGGTGGTGACCTCGGCGTGATGGGTGGAATTACTGGTGTCCGGGGACCATCGGGCCGGCAACGTGTCCGGGACGGTGGACTCATTGGCTGCGAGGCCTTTGATGGTCACTGAGCCTTTGATGGTCAGAGGGCCGTTGATAGTCACAGCGCCGTTCCTTCCAGTGGTTCCAGGCCTTCGTCGGCTTGCCGGGACAGGCCGGCCGCCAAGACGGATCGGTAGGCTTTCTCGGTGTCTGCTGCGATGCGTTCCCACGAGTAGCGGGAGCGTGCCCTGCGTGCTCCGGCGCGGCCCATGTCGGCGCGGAGCTCCGGATCTGCCAGCAATTTTCCGAGTGCCTCAGCGAGGGCTTCAGGGGCACGGGGCGGGACATGTAGCCCCGTTTTCTGGTCCACCACGGTTTCCCTGAGCCCGCCCACGGCCGCAGCTACCACGGGCACTCCGCAGGCCATGGCCTCGAGGGGCACAATGCCAAATGGCTCATACCAGGGCGTGCAAACCACGGCGTCGGCGCTCCGGAAGATACCCGGCATGGCATCCCGCGGGACCTGCCCGCGCATGGTCACCTTGTCCTCAACGCCGAGCTCTTTTGCCATGGCCCTGAGCCGTTGCGCTTCCGGATCTTCTTCGAGGTTGAGGGCATCGCCGGAACCGCCAACAATCAGGAGCTCGACGTCGTTGAAGCCCGCCTCGGCCAGGAGGGGCAGGGCCTGGATGATCAGGTCTACTCCCTTGCGTTGCACGAGGCGTCCCACGCTCAGGATCCGATGCGTGCGGGTCCGTGGTTCGGCGTCGGACGTTCCGGGAAAAAGGGTGAGGTCCACACCGCAGGGCGCGATGGAAATTTTGGACCGGCTGATGCCCAGGGTCTTGAGTTCGAAGACCTCATCCGGGCAGGTGGCAATGACCCAATCGGCGGTGCGGCCCACCCACGGCTCGAGCCATTCCCTGGCGGGTGGGCTGGTGTCCGCAGCGCCCTGGTGCCTGCGTTTCACGGATCCGAGCGCATGGAATGTCTGCACCACGGGAACAGGGTCGGATGCTCCTGCCCTCCGGGATGCCTGGATGGCAGCGAGGCCGGACATCCAGAAATGGGCGTGCACCACGTCCGGTAGCTCACCTGCCCAGTCCGCGCAGATGCCGTCGGCCAGCTCCCCCATATACGGCAGGAGATCGTCCTTGGGGATGCGTCGGGCCGGACCCGCATCCACATGAACCACCGTGAGTCCTGGCCCTACGTTCACCTTTGCGGGGAGACCGGGGTCGTCGCGGCGTGTGTACACAGTGACCTGGTGGCCGCGATCTGCCAGAGCTGATGAAAGTGCCGCCACGTGGACGTTCTGCCCACCGGCGTCAACGCCTCCCAAGGCAGCCAGCGGGCTGGCGTGTTCGGAGACCATGGAGATTTTCATGGGTGCGTCCTCTCTGTGTCATGGCTAGCGGAAGCTGTACCGGGTTGCGGGTGGCTTCCCCGGGGCGTGCTCTTGGGGAGTTCAGTCAGGAGTTGGTCCCAGGCCCTGAGAAACTTGCCCAGTCCGTAGCGTTGCAGCGCAGCCTCGCGCGCGACGATGCCCATGGCGTAGGCGTCGTCGGGATCGTCCAGGAGCCGTCGGGCGAACTTCTGGAGATCGTCGACGTCGTTGGAGACCAGGCCTGCGCCGTGCGGAATGGCGCGACTTGCCTCGGTGGTGGCCAGCGCCAGGACGGGCATGCCAAGGTGCGTGGCTTCCAACAGGGCCAACCCCAACGAGGTCCAGCGGAGCGGGTGGAGGTACAGGCGGCAACGGGCCAGTTCCTGGTGGAGTTTGGCGGCGGGGACATCGCCGGAGATACGCAGCCGTTCCTCGCTGAGACCAAAGCCTTTCAGGTTCAGTGCCTCCGGCAGAGCCTCGGTACCCATGCCGAACACCCGCAGTGGCCCCACACCGGCAAACCCCGGCAGCAGGTCCGTCCCTGTGACCCGTCCGCGCCGGACAGGCTCGTTGACCACCACACCCATCTCTTCCCGCTCACCGGTGTACAGGTGCCCCGGGTCCGGAATGCCGTGCTCGATCACCGTGGTGGTCGCCGTGCCCGTGTCCCAGAAGAGCTGGTTGAAATGGGTTACGTGCACCACCGGAATGGTGGTCTGGTCTGCCAACGGGTGCAGCGTGAACGGGACGTCGCCCTTGGGGGTGTTGTGCTCGAGGTACACGGCGGGAAGGTCCACGCCCGGGCGGCGGCCGAGTGTCCGGGCCACCGCTGCGATCTCCTCGGGCCGCTGCAGGACTACGGCATCCACGCTGTCCGGATCGAGGCTTTCCAGGTTCACTTCCTGCGCGGCGGCAGGCCACTCACGGCCGCCTCGCCCCAAACCCCACGCGCCGCCGTCGGACGATTTAGGGAGCAGGTACTCATGCTGGCCCCGGACAAATGCCTCCATCCATCCGCCGTGGACGTGCCACACCAGAATCCTCATGGTTTCCAAACCTTTCGTCGGGTGGACAGGGAGGACACGCCTCCCAGGAGCCTTTCAACAGCTTCGACAACCTGCTCCGGGGTTACCGAGCTCAGGCAGGGATGCCCGGGGACCGGACATACGCGGGCGCGGGTGTTCTTGCAGGCCGCTTCCTGGTCTCCCAGCAGTTCCAAGGGGACGCCGTAGGGCGCCCATCGGATGGCCGGAACCACCGGGGCGAACAGGCACACCACCGGAGTGCCCACGGCTGCCGCCAGATGGGCGGGACCGGTATTGCCGGTCACCACGACGGCGGCTCCCGCCAGTACTGCTGCTAGCGTCCTGAGGTTGGTTCCGCCGCCGAGGTTCATGGCGGAGGGGCCGGCCACTGTTGCAGTGAGTGACGTTTCGCCCGGGCCGCCTGTGACCACCACCCGGTGCCCGTACGCTTCAAGAAGTTCCACGGTGGCAGCATGGTGCAGTGCGGGCCACGCCCTGGCTGGGGCGGCGGCTCCGGGGTGGACCACGATGTACGGGCCATCATCAGCCAACTTGTCGGCTACCCCCTCAGGATCCGGGCCTGAGGTGATGCGCAGCTTTCCGTCGTCGCCGTTCGGCAGCACATAGCCGCCGGCCTCCGCAATGGTGAGCGCACGGACCACTTCCGGCTGGTCCTCCGGAAAGTCTTCGCCCGGTTTGAGCCGAACGTCCAGGAGTGAGCCTGCGTAGTCCGTTGATGCGCCCGTGATCTTTTTGACGCCTGCCAGGCGCAGGAGCATGGCCAGCGGAAGCGGGGACTGGTGGAAGGACGTAAGAATCACGGCTTCCTGAATCCGTGAACTGCGGACAAACTCGATCAGGCCACTGGTCATGTCATCCGTGACCGGAGGTGCCGGGTTCACGATCCACGGGCATGCCCACGTGTGCACCTGGGTCACTCCCGGCAGCATTTCCGCAGCGCTGGCTCCTTCGGGGCCGCAGAGCAGGACCACATCGTTGGGTCGGCTGCCATCGGGCCGGCTTCCGTTCGCGACAGCACGCAGGGCAGGTCCTGAAAGGAGGACGTCCCCCATGCTGTCCAAACGGGCTACCAGGACGCGGCTCATACACGGGCATCCTGTTCTTCCAGTGCCCCGGAGAGCAGAAGCTCCACTGCCTGCCCCAAGTCCTCCGCAACAACGCCGGCAGCCTCGATTTCCTCCTGCCGGGTAATGCTGGTCGGCACCAGGACGGCTCTCGCACCCGCCGCGGCGGCCGCCTCCATGTCAGCCCCGATATCGCCAACGAAAGCAACCTCCGCTGGCGTGATACCCAAGGTGCTGCACGCTCCAAGAATCATGCCCGGAGCGGGCTTGCGGCAGTTGCAGCCATCCTCCGTTCCGTGGGGACAAATTTCCCACACATCGAACGGACCCAACATCTGCTCCACCCGCTGATTGACGGAGTGCATTTGCTCCAACGTCAACAGCCCACGCGCCACGCCCGACTGGTTGGTCACCACTCCCGTGGCCAGTCCCGCCCGGCGTACTTTTTGCAGCGCTTCAAGGGCACCATCCATGGGCCGCACCAACTGCGGATCGCCGTTGTATGGCACGTCAACAACGAGTGTTCCATCGCGGTCAAACAGGACCGCCTTCAACGTTCCGGTTCCTCCCATACCCGCAACGTTCCCCAGTTCTCCGGACACTAAACAGTGCGGCCCTGAGAAGTTTCGTGCAGCTAGACTCCTAGCGGGAGGCCACTATGGACGCAGCTTTGGAAAGTCACAACACCAACGATCAGCCCCTGCTGCTTGCCCTGCGCGCTTTGAAACTTGGCGACCTCCTGGTCGCGGTTCCGGCGCTCCGTGGGTTGCGGCGGGCGTTCCCCGAGCACCGTATTTTGTATGCTGCGCCGGCGTGGATTGCCGAGGCTTTAGATCTTGTGGGCGGCATTCATCACCTGCCGACACCTGGGCTCGATGACCCCCTGACAGTCCCGCGGGGCGCCGTGGATATCGCCGTGAACCTCCATGGGAATGGCGCTGAAAGCCGTTTGCGGATTGAAGAACTGCAGGCCAACCGCATAGTGGCGCACGCTTCCGCCGGCACTGACGGACCTGAGTGGACCACCGGCATCCCGGAGCGCGAACGCTGGACCCGGCTGCTCAACTGGCACGGTATTGATGCCGATCCCCTGGACTATCGGCTGAACCGTCCCGCCGTTCCTTCGCCGCGCCCGGGGGTCACCGTGATCCATGTGGGCGCGGCCTATGGCAGCCGGCTATGGCCGGTGGAACGGTTCGCGGACGTTGCCGTGGAGCTCGCTGCAGCGGGGCACGATGTAGTTCTCACGGGCGGCGCCTCCGAGCGCGGGCGCGCTGAGGAGACTGCTGCCTTGGCGAAGCTCAAGGGAGCAGATCTCGACGGCGGGCTACTGGCGGGGCGTCAAGGTCTAGCCGAGTTTGCGGCCACCATCGCCGAGTCACGGCTGGTGATCTCTGCCGACACCGGCGCCGCACATCTGGCATCAGCCTACGAACGTCCGTCCGTAGTTCTGTTCGGCCCTGCGCCCGCGGAAGAGTGGGGACCGCCGCCCGGACCGCACGTGGTGCTCACCGCCGTCGAACTCCGCCGCGGTGATGTGTTTTCCGCCGATCCTGATCCCGCACTGTTGGCCGTCAGCGTTCGTGACGTTTTAGCCGCAGTAGAGCGGCTGGGCGTCTAAAACATCATTACAGGGCGGTCCCGTCCTGAAGCTGAGCTTCTTCGTCCAGCAGTTGCGTTTGGAGGGAAACGAGGATTTTCGAGAGCTTGCGCGACACCTGCATCTGCGACATTCCCAAGGCTTCGGCAATGGTGGACTGCGTTTCCTCGCGGTAATAGCGGCGGTAGAGCAAGTGCCGGTCCTCGGCGCTCAGATCACGGATGGCATTGCGCAGGGCCAGCACGTCCTCGAGCCGGTCCGTCGGGCAACCGAAAGCAGAAAGCGAGCCTTGGAGGCCATCTCGCCCCTCGGATGCCGGAGCATCCAGGGAATCCGGTCGCTTGCTGGTGCCGGCCATCAGCGCTTCACGCACTTGGCACGGCTCCAGGCTTAGATCTTCCGCAACCTCCTCAGGAGAGGGCGTGCGTTGCAGCGTTTGGGTCATCTCCTCAGTCCGGGCCAGCACCTGGCGGCGGACGTCCTGGATGGTGCGGGGTGGGCGCACAACCCAGCAATGGTCGCGGAGGTAGCGCTTGACCTCCCCGGCGATAGTAGGGGCGGCGTACGCGGGGAAACTGACACCCTTGGACTCGTCGTAGCCGCGCGAGGCCTTGATGAGGCCCATGTACGCGACCTGCCTGACGTCGTCGAGGTCGTGAGTGTGGGCAGAATATCTGGCGGCAATGGACTTGGCCAGGTTCAGGTGATCAAGTACCAGGCTGTCCTGGAAGCTTTGCCGGATGCTGCCTTCCGGTTTGCAGGCAGGGGGCCTGGTCTGGACGGTGAGAGGTCGGGTTTGACGCATGGGGCTTCAATCCTTAACCAACTAAATGGGGGTGAGCCCACGGCAAGACTCCTTAAAAAGAGAAGCACACTTACTATTAGCTTTCAACGGGTCCACGGGGTTAGTCTCGAAAGGTAGCCATATCCACGGATCGGAGATCCACATGGAAGACCCCCAACTCGCTGAGCCGACTACAGTGGTGGCCGATATCCAAGACCTGCTGCTCGATACCCCGGACGTTGAAGCGTTCCTTGAGGAGTTGGCCAGGCACTCGGCAGGCATGTTCAGCACGCCCGGAAACGAGGTTTACTGCGGCATCACGCTGATGCGTCATCGCTCGGCCGGGACGGTGGCAAGCAGCGGCGAGCGCGCCCGGATGCTCGACGAACTGCAGTACGACTTCGCCGACGGACCGTGCCTCCGCTCCTGTCGTGAAGTCACGCAAGTGCACATTCCCGATTTCGCCAAAGACAACACTTGGCCCGAGTACAACAAGTTGGTCACCGAACACGGCATCCGGTCCGTCCTGGCTGTGCCGTTCCCCCTTAGCGATGACGCTGCCCGGGCGGGACTCAACCTCTACTCCGAACACGCCAACGCCTTCGATCAAGCCGCTGTGCAACGCGCCAACGACTACGTACAGCAGGCATCCAAAGGCCTGCGCCTGGCGGTTCTCATCGCGGAGCACAGCCAGACCGCCAACAACCTCCGGGCAGCGATGGAATCCCGCACGGTGATAGACGTGGCAACGGGAATCATCATCGCCCAGAACCGCTGCACCCAGCAGGAGGCAATGGAGCTCATCAAGAAGGCGTCCAGCAACCGGAACGTTAAGCTCCGGGTGGTGGCGCAGGCCATTGTTGAATCCGCAGGCGGCGGGCCTGTTCAGACCTATTTCAAGTAGCTTTCCTGCCCTTTTGTTGCGGGCGGCTGACCCTGCTGCTAGCCCTGCATCGCGCCGATGATTGCGCCCATGGCCGTGAAGGTGACGACGTTGTAGCTGGCGTTGATCGCGAACAGTGTCAGGCTGCGGCGTTCGAACAAGTAACTAATGCCCAGTGCTGTTGCTACCCATCCCAGTCCAGCGGCCAACCCGGCAAGGGTTCCGAATGCGAATCCACCGCGGCCAATGAACGCCGCCAGAAACACGGCCATCACCAAGGCAAGGATGAATGAGCCCACGAACACGCGTGCCGTTCCGGACTTCAGTTGCTCATCGCTGACACCTGCGGCCTTTTGCCACGGCTTGGCGAACAGCAGCGAGTACCACAGCCCACCCACCACGAAGGTGGCGAGCGCGGCCAGAAGCACGGCGAGCCAATTGATCTGAATGTCCATCGGTGTCCTCTCAAGGGCGGGCAGTTCCTGAATGGACAGTACGTCTGTGAGCCCCCACGGTCTTGTAAAAATCCCGCACGCTACCCGATTACTTCCTCAAGCGGGACAAAAGTGGCGTACTCCGCCCCATAGTTCTTCACCACCTGCAGGTACTCCGACGGCGTGAATCCGCTGAACCGCCTGAACGCCCGGATGAGGTGCGGCTGATCATAGTAATCTGCCAGGTGGAGGAGCTCACGGCCTGGGACTGACCTTTTCGGGAGGGCGGCCGCCTGCTTCACGATCCTGTTGAAGCGGCACACGTCCGAGTACGCCTTGGCCGTGGTTCCACAATCCCGCATCATGATGCGTTCCAGCGTGGACGTGCTGATCCCCAAGTCCCTGGCAAGCACGCTGATTTCCACGTCCTCATTCGCAAGGGTTTCAGTTGCCTTTTGTGTCCTGGGATCTGCTCTGTAATCGGGTCTGAGACGGTGTTCGAGGAAGGCAGTCAGGGCCGCGAACGCCGGCTCCGGTTCCGCGTTGGCGAGGCTCTCACGCAAGTCCGAAAAGCCCGGTAAGAGACTTTCGGCGTCCACCACACGGTTCTGAAAACCCGACGGCGGCAGGCTGGTGAACGCTGCCAAACCGTAAGGAGTGAGTCGGGCACCGACGTTGAAAAGCTGGTCCGGGTTTTCGCTGATCAGGTAGCTGCGCTGCAGGCCGGCATAGAAACCGGTGGAAACTTCCGTCTCCCTGCTGGTTTCCTGCTCGCCCGAACCGTTCAGGTCGCCGGAACTGTCCGGCGGGCTGATGAGGCGGTACGGGTCGGACAAATTCAGAATCAAATGCGCTTCGGGCCCGGGAAGAATTTTCTCGTATCTTGCCTGCGGCTCAGCACGGACCAGCCACAACCGGGTAACGAACGGCTGCAGCTCTGGCGGTGGCGGGCACTCTTGATAGAACACAGGCTCAGTCTAGGCAGGTCACCGCCACGGATCCCGCCTTTGTTCGAAACCCCCGGCGCTTAGCGGTGAGGGTAACGAACAAGAGCCGGTCCGACCGCAGCGATGAGCCCGGCTAAGACGAGTGGCAGTTACAGCAGGCTACGCAAGACCTGCGCCGCGCCGTCGTCGAGCACTGAAGCGGTGACTTCATCCGCCACGGCGATCACCTCGTCAGGGGCCTGACCCATGGCAACGCCGCGGCCAGCCCAAGTGAGCATCTCGATATCGTTGCGTCCATCGCCAACGGCCACTGTGTTGGCCAAGTCCGTGCCGAGCTTATGGCGCAAGGCCTCCAAGGCACTTGCCTTGGTGACGCCCTCGGCTGCGATGTCCAGCCAAGCAGTCCATCCCACCGAGTACGTCACACCGGAAAGTCCGATGTGCTTGATGGCCTCGTTGAACTCGTCCGAAGTGTTCTCGCTGCTGAAGACCACTACGCGGACCGCAGTGGAATCCAACATGGTCTGGAAGTCGACGCCGATGGACTCCACGCCGAAACTGGCGTCCTGGAAGCGCTCCGTGGAGAGGAAGTTCCCGTCCTCATCCTCCAGCGCGTACTTGGCGTTGGGCAGCCGTTCCCGCAGGGCCTTCAGCGCTGGAGCGGGATCGAAAGTTGCCTTGTGGATGATCTCGTAGCCCTTCTCCAACGACGGATCCAAGCGAAGGGTCACGCCGCCGTTGCAGCACACGGCGTATCCTCGCTCGATGCCAATCTGCTGGATGATGGGAAGTGTCGCATTGAGCGACCGGCCTGTGGCGATCATGACGTCGTGGCCGCTTGCCACCACTGCTTGCGCAGCGGATCGAACAGCCGGCGACATGTGGCCATCGTGGTCCACGAGTGTGCCGTCGACGTCCAATGCGATCATGAGCTTGTTGTTGTTATTTGGCTGGTCATCGATGCCAGCAACTGGAGTATCAGTCAAAATAGTCATGCATACAGTAGAGCAGACACCCCAGACACTGAACTAGGACGGGCGCCACAGCTGTGGATTAACGGACGGTGA
Source organism: Paenarthrobacter sp. TA1.8 (assembly GCF_048595705.1). Taxonomy (NCBI): domain Bacteria; kingdom Bacillati; phylum Actinomycetota; class Actinomycetes; order Micrococcales; family Micrococcaceae; genus Paenarthrobacter; species Paenarthrobacter sp. TA1.8. The sequence goes on along the minus strand of NZ_CP184287.1, from coordinate 105,020 downwards.
ATAGTGATACTGCTGCTCGTCGTTGTCCCTGTTTCCCGCACTTGTTCGAAATCCCCGCCGTGCAACGCCGAGGGTGCCGAACAGGAGCAGGCTTCGGTGGTGCAGGGCTAGGGTAGTCGGATGCTCTCACAAATGACCGGCGCTCAGTTGTCGGCACTGTACGACGCGGAAAATCAATGGGCCGAGGATGACGACTTCTTTCTGGCCTTCGTAAATGAGCGACCGAATGGTCGGGTGTTGGATCTGGGATGCGGCACTGGGCGGATGACCCTGGCGGTTGCTGCGAATGGTCATGCCGTTGTTGGCGTCGACCCAAACCCTGACTCCCTTGCAGCTGCCCGAACGAAGCCCGGCGCTCATGCCGTCACGTGGATTGAAGGCACGTCGGCGGCGATCCCCAACGACGCCATGTTTGATGTGGCCATCATGACGGCGCACGTGGCACAAGCGATTAACGACGACGGCGACTGGTCCCGAACGCTTACCGACGTCTACCACGCGCTCATACCCGGAGGCCGATTGGTCTTCGATTCCCGCGACCCTGTGGCCATGGCCTGGCAGCACTGGGTTCCGGCGGAGACGCGGCATCGGCACACTCTTCCTGATGGCTGCACCGTGGAAACATGGGCCGAAAGTGCTCCAAAAAGCCACGGGCTAGTCTCTTTGACCGAGCACCGCGTCGTTAACGGCGTCCATGAAACCGAGACCTCGGTCCTCGCATTCCGCACTGAAGAACAGCTGCAACAGGATCTGGACACGGCGGGCTTCACTGTGGACCGGGTATACGGCGGCTGGCACGGCGAAGAAGTGGGCAACGGCCATGGTGAACTGATTCTGGTTGCCCACAAGCCCATCTAGATTTCCACCCTGGTTCGAAGGCCGCGCAGTACAACGGGGGCGGGGCGAACGAGAGCCGGTTTGAACGCTATCCACGACTCGTCACAAGCAATCGTGGGCGGACGCCCGGGAGCAGTCCTGCACCCATCAGCTTCCGGCGCAGCCTCTCCGGGTTCTCGACGTCTGCCCATCCCCAGCGTGCGAATCCGAAACCCAGGGCACGAATCCGGTCTTCCCGAAGCTTCTCGTTGTACACGGCTTCCTCAGCTGTGGCGCCGTTGCGTAATTCCGGAGTGATGTATTTGGCTTTTCCGTCAAACTCACCCACAACGCCCTTCCGCCCCTCCCTCCCAGGCCACCAGAAATCACTTCGGCCAATGAAGCCGCCCGCATCGCTGAAATCGTGCTGCAGCTCCGGCTGTTCGAAGCCTAGAAATTGAAAAGCTGCCCGGCTGAACGACTCTCCGGCAGATTCAGCCGAAGGAGATGCAAGCGAGAACGTTAATTCAGCACGGCGTCGGGCGGCAGCATGAGGGTGAGCTTGGACAGCCGCCGCGATCTGGCCCATGTCCAGGAGATTCGACTCCTGCTCCAATGCCCCCTTCTTCCAGAGCGCCCGCGCTACTCCGTCAGCCACCACTAAGGACTGGCTGAGCGACAAAGAGAACGCCACGTCCAAGGCAGTATTCAAGAGCCCGGTCCCCATGAATTCCCCGAACCTCTCGGGGGAGGCCTCAGGATTGACGTGGTATCGCAGTGGGAAGCCCCTATCCCTAAGAACATGCTGGCTGTCATTACCCGCACTCACTATGGACAAAGTGGGCCTGCGTCGTCCCGAGCGGCTTGGATTCGGAGCAATGCACTCCACGTAGGAGGGTGTCCGCAGGATGGGTATCCCCATGGCGAAGGCAGCAGTTTCCCGGCAAAGGACAAGGCCTGGAATAGCTCTGGCAGCCGCCGCGACCGTCCAAGCGAAGCGAATCCACGGCTGGGCAGCGAGCCACCGGGATGTCTCAACGTAGAAGCCGCGACGAATTCTCACCAGCTTGCCTGCCATGAAGCTGCTGTGAACTGCATCCGTCCGGCCCCCGGAACGGAGAATGGCGGGGGTTTCAATGAGGCCGGGTGGTATGTCCATCACTCCACATTGCCCCGCCGCAGGCCAGTGTTCAGCCGCAGAACACTCCTATGTGCACAACCAAGGCTGTGGAGGACAGGTGCCTACGAAAAATCCCGCCCTTGTCCGCCACTCGAGCCGTACAACGGTGAGCGGAGCGAACAAGAGCGGGATCGGCGGAAACTAGAGAACAGGCAGAACCTCAAGCCCACCAAGGTACTTCTGCAGTGCCTTGGGGACGTTGACGGAGCCGTCCGGGTTCTGGTGGTGCTCAAGGATGGCAACGATCCAGCGTGTAGTGGCCAGCGTGCCGTTCAGTGTTGCTACGGCACGGGTTCCCTTGGCAACACCTTCGTCATTGACCACGCGTTCACGGATGTTGAGGCGGCGAGCCTGGAAAGTGGTGCAGTTGGACGTTGAGGTGAGCTCGCGGTAAGCGTTTTGGGTGGGAACCCAGGCTTCACAGTCGAACTTGCGGGCCGCGGACATACCGAGGTCGCCTGCGGCAGTGTCAATGACACGGTAGGGAAGCTCACACTTGGCCAGCATTTCCTCCTCCCATGCGAGCAGGCGCTCATGTTCGGCAGCTGCTTCCTCAACCGTGGTGTAGATAAACATCTCCACCTTGTTGAACTGGTGCACGCGGATGATGCCACGGGTGTCCTTGCCGTGGGAACCGGCCTCACGGCGGTAGCAGGAGCTCTGCCCCGCGTAGCGGATGGGGCCGGCGGAGAGGTCCAGGATCTCGTCTGCGTGGTAGCCGGCGAGGGCCACCTCCGAAGTCCCCACAAGGTAAAGGTCGTCTTCAGCGAGACGGTAGATCTCGGCGTCGTGCTTTACATCAAAACCGGTGCCCTGCATGGTCTCGGGACGCACCAAAGTGGGGGTGATCATGGGAACGAAACCGGCATCGATGGCCTGCTCCATGGCCATCTGCAGGAGTGCCATTTCCAGCCGGGCGCCCACACCGCGGAGGAAGTAGAAGCGTGAGCCGGAAACCTTGGCTCCACGTTCCATGTCGATCGCGCCGATCAGTTCACCGATTTCCAAGTGGTCCTTCGGTTCGAAGTCCGTGAATTCGCGCGGAGTACCAACGGTTTTGACCACAACGTAGTCATCCTCGCCGCCCTCGGGGACACCGTCCACAATGAGGTTGGGGATGACGCGGAGCAGCTCTTCCTGCTTGGCCTGGGCGGCAGAGGCCTCTGCGGAAGCAGCCTTCACGGAGTTGGCCAGTTCCTTGACCTCGGCCAGCAATGCCTGCTTTTCCTCGCCCTTGGCCTGCGCCACCTTCTTGCCGAAAGCGTTCTGCTCGGCGCGGAGGGTTTCGTGGCGGATCAGGGCAGCGCGACGATCGGAGTCAGCGGAGATGATCGCGTCCACAACGGACTCGTCGGCGCCACGGGCGCGCTGGCTGGCACGGAACTTGTCCGGATTTTCGCTGAGGTCTTTTACGTCGATCACCAGACAAGAGTATCGAATCCACCGCGGATTTCCGGCCCGCAGCGGGCAAAGGTCGCCCGCCCCGACGGCGCGGCCAAGAGGGCACTGCCCAGGAGGATAGTGTTGGAGCACCATGAGCGACTGGATCCTGTACCTGATTCTCGCTGGGGGCGTGGCGTTTGCCGTCTCCAGCTGGTGGGGTGTGCGCCGATTGAAAGCCCGGCACATCAGGAGCGCGGTTCGGGAGGACTCCCACAAGCCCGGCCCGGGGGACCAGCGCGTCGCGGTCATCCTCAATCCCGTGAAAAACAACGCGGAGGTGGCCCGGCAAGCCATCATTGACGCCTGTGATCTAGCCGGATGGGACGCACCAAAGTTTTTTGAAACCACCGTGGACGACCCCGGATACGGTCAGTCGCGCCAGGCGCTGGCTTACGGAGCCGACGTCGTTCTTGCGTGCGGCGGTGACGGTACCGTGCGCGTGGTGGCCGAGTCGCTGGCCCACAAGAACGTGGCCATGGGCCTCATTCCGCTGGGCACCGGAAATCTGTTGGCGCGCAACGTGGACCTGGACGTCACGGACATCGCCGACTGCATACAGATCGCGTTGTTCGGACATCAGCGCTTCATCGATACGGCCACCATGGGCATAGACAACGACATCACCGGCGAGTCCGCCCAGCACACCTTCCTGGTCATCGCCGGCATGGGCCTGGACGCCGAAGTTGTTGGCGACACCAAAGAAGACCTCAAAAAGAGCGTCGGCTGGCTCGCCTACACAGAGGCAGGCGTCCGCCATCTTCCTGGGCGCCGCAAACGCGTCACCATCACCATGGATGATCAGCCCGAGCAGGCACGGAAGATCCGCAGCGTACTGTTCGCCAACTGTGGCTTGATTCCCGGCGGGATCGACTTCATCCCCCAAGCCATGATCGACGACGGAATGCTGGACATTGTGGTGATGAGCCCGCGTAGCGCCTTCGGCTGGCTCGCCATGTACACAAAAGTCCTCTTCAAGCACAAGGCCAACCTACCCATGATGAGCTTCTACCGCTCCGGGAAAGTCGTCATCCGCAGCCAGGAACCCATGGCTACCCAGCTCGACGGCGATCCCTCAGGTGAGGCGACAACGGTCACCGTGCAAGTGGAGCCAGGGTCCCTCCTGGTCCGCGTACCGAAGGCAACGACGGACTAGACTGCGCCGACGTCCGGCTGGGCGGCGTTCTTGTCGGCTTCCTCGGTTGCAGCCTTGGCAGCGGCGCGGGCCTCGGCTTGCTCCTTGATCATTGCTTGTTCTTCTTCAAAGCGGAGCCGGTCTGCACGATCGGCTTCATCGCCATTCCAGTCGTCCTGGTTCTCGCCTGTGGGCTTCGGATTGACGATCATGCCTTGGCCGTCTTTGTCATCCCGGTGGACAGACATGACCGCTCCTTTCGTTGGTACATTCATCCATCGTTTATGGATCAGGCAAGCATACGCACAGAAGCATCCTTACGAAAGGGGCCAACGTCCCGGCTGTGGATAGCGCCTAGGAACCCTTTAGGATCGATTCAACCCAGGCGTGCGCCGAGGCAAAGGCAGCGTCGGACGTGTGCGGGGCAACCGTGGCCGGCTGCTTGTCGGCACGCGCGTAGGATCCAAGGAACCGGGTTGCCGGACTGATCCGGTGGAGGCCTGCTAGAGCGTCGGCAACCCGCGAATCGGCGGCGTGACCGTCGGCGTCGATGCTAAAGAAGTAATGACCCAAATACTGTCCCGTGGGTCGCGATTCGATGCGGCTCAGGTTCACCCCGCGGGAGGCGAACTGATCCAGGATCTCCATGAGCGCGCCGGGGTGATCCTCAGGCAACGGCACCACAACAGTGGTTTTGTCCGCGCCTGTGCGGTCCGGAAGAAGACCTGGCTTGCTCACCAAAATGAACCGCGTCACCGCCTCGGGGTTGTCGCCGATGTCCTCGGCCAGAACATTCAGGCCGGGTTGCTCGGCTGCAACCAACGGACCACAAATTGCGGCTTCGTACGGAGTGTCGTCCTCCAGCAGTCCCATGGCGGCGGCCGCCGTCGACGATCCCGGAACGTAATCGGCGTTCGGGAGGTGCTCATCCACCCACAGACGGCACTGCGCCCAGGCATGGCCGTGCGTCGAGATCCGCTTGATATCGGAAAGCTCGACGCCGGGCCGCGCCACGAGCACGAAGGTGATAGGGACAAGGGCCTCGCGGATGATCCGGAGCTCTTCGCCCGTGGCAATCGCGTCCAACGTGGCTGTGACGCCACCCTCCACCGAGTTTTCGATGGGGACCATGGCTGCGTCAGCTTCGCCTGCGCGAACCCGATCCAGGGCCGTGTTGACGGTGGTGCATGGAATTCGAGTGGCGTCAGCAGCGCCGGGTACCTGCAGGAGCGCAGCCTCGGTGAAGGTGCCCTCAGGACCGAGGAATGTATAGGTAACCGCTGACATCAAATATTCCTTGCTGGTTATATAACCGGGTCAGAGAACAACCGGCTTCAGGCCATTATCCGAAACCATCGGCTTCCCGGCCTCAAACCACATATCCATGCCACCGGCCACGTTCACAGCAGAGTAGCCCTGCCCCACGAGCCACTGCACGGCGCGGAAGGAGCGGCCACCGGTGCGGCAGATGACGAACAGGTCGTCGTCCGGATCGAGTTCGTCCAGGCGTGCCGGAAGCTGGTCCATGGGAATGTGTCGTGCACCTTCTGCATGCCCGGCCACCCACTCGTAGTCTTCGCGCACGTCCAGGATGCTGGCGTTGGCCGGAATGTCGCCCACAGGCACGGTATCGAAGTCGCTCATGGCGTTCCCTTCCCATCGATTAAGTCCAGCATCCAGCCTAGTCCCCGAGGCGTGCCACCGTAACTCGAAGAGCGGACCGCCCTTGCTTCCCGACGGCCGGACGTTAAGACTGGGACGGAAGCGCTCCCCGACCCTCGGCCCGTTAGGAGTACCCCATGGCTACTGGGCAACCGACCATTCTGGCGACATCCGGCGGTTACAAGCCGGGCGATCGCACCAGGCTCGAGTTCAACCATCTGATGCACTACGCCGTGGAGTTGTCCGGTGTGACCGGCCGCGCCCCACGCGTGACACACATCGGCACGGCGTCCGGTGATCAACGCTGGTGGGCTGCGGAAATGGATCAGGCAGCGCGCATCGCGGGGTTCGACTTCAGCCACCTCAACCTCTTCACCATGCCCAACATCGAGGACCCGGAAGCGCACCTCCTGGAGCAGGATGTGGTCTGGGTGAACGGCGGTTCGGTGGTGAACCTGCTGGCCGTATGGCGGGCCCACGGACTGGACGGGATCCTGCGGAAGGCCTGGGAAAGCGGGGTGGTGCTGGCAGGCGTCTCAGCGGGCTCCATCTGTTGGTACCAGGGTGGCGTGACCGACTCCTTTGGCCCTGAGCTGCAGCCTGTCACCAACGCGCTGGGCTTCCTCCCTTACGGAAACGGCGTCCACTACGACTCTGAAGTGCGGCGGGCGCCGGCAATCCACAAGCTGGTGGCCAGCGGCACACTCGGTGAGACGCACTGCACGGACGACGGCGTGGGGCTGGTTTATCGGGGCACGGAACTTGTGGAGGTGGTGTCCGAAGTGAAGAACAAGGCAGCCTTCCGGGTAACCGCAGGTGCCGGCGAGAGCGTGGACGCTGTTGCTGTGGAGGAACGGTTGGAGTCGCGTTTCCTTGGTTGATCCTTACCTGCATGACATTTCGCGAATGACGGCTGTTGAGCTCCGCGATGCCCTGGCATCGGGCGAACTCTCTGCGCGTGAGGCCACCGCGCATTTCCTGTCTGCGATCGAATCGCGGAACAGGCAACTGGGCGCCTTCGTCACCGTCACGGCAGAACAGGCCGTCAAGGATGCCACGACCGCGGATCGGCTGCACGCCAGACTGATCCGCGAGCACCGACAAGACGATCTCGCCCTCCTTCACGGCGTGCCCACCGCGTTCAAGGACCTCACCGATGTGGCCGGCGTTCCCACAACGCACGGCAGCGCTGCCCTCGAGCACAAGCCCGCCCCGGAGGACGGGGCCCTCGCCGCAACCTTGAAGGCCCAGGGTGTCATCTCACTTGGCAAGACACAGGTTCCGGAATTCGGACTTACGGCCTACAGCGAAAACCGCGTCGCACCGCCGTCGCGCAATCCGCACGCCTTGGGGCGAAGCTCCGGCGGCTCGTCGGGCGGCAGCGCGGCAGCCGTGGCAGCGGGGCTTGTTCCGTTTGCACCAGGGACCGACGGCGGCGGGTCCATCCGGATACCGGCCGGTGCCTGCGGACTGGTCGGCTTGAAACCGGGGCGGGGCGTGGTGCCGTCGGGTGCGAGCGCGGGGGATGCAGCCAAGTTGGTGGTTGCCGGACCCCTGGCACGGACCGCTGCGGATGCGGCACTGCTGATGGACGCGCTGGTCCCGCGGAGTGATGCGCCCGACGGCGGTTACCTCGCCAATGTGGGGCGGGCGCCGGAGCCCCTGAGGATCGGCGTGAGCCTGGACAGCCCGTGGGCCGGCGTGTACCCGTTCGAGATCGAGCCGGAAGCGATGGACGCCCTGGAGCTCGGAACCAAGCTGCTGGAGAAGGCCGGGCATAACATCACCGAAGCTGAAATCCGCTACGACAACCGCTATCCGGAGGCGTTCACAACAGCTTGGACTGCCGGCGTCGGGAGTGCCCGGATAGCACCCCAGCGCGAGGCGCTGCTGACCCCGCTGACCCGGACATTCCGGCGTCGGGCGCAACAGCGGAGCGCGTTGAAGGTCAACGAAGCCCTGAGTTTCCTGCGGCAGTTCGAGCACGATACCGTCACTCAGTATGCCGCGTGGGACGTGATTCTCATGCCGACCCTTGCGCAGACACCGAGGCCGGTTGGATGGTTCACGGGCGGCGGACACAGCGGTGAGCCGTGGCCGAGCGAGTGGTCCGGCGACGCTGATGAGGACTACAAAAGGCAGTGCCAGTTCGCGCCATGGTCCTCCATGGTAAACGTGTGCGGACTCCCGGCAATCACCATTCCGGTGCACACCACGCCGAGTGGCCTGCCGATGGGGATTCAGCTGATTGGCCGGTCCGGGTCTGAACTGCTGCTCCTCCAGCTCGCGGCCGTCCTCGAGACCCGCTGAGACCCACTGAGACCCACTGACGGTCGCGTCTAGCATATGGAAAGTGGTTGCCCCGGGCATTCATCGATGTGACAATGCCCGCAGTCAGTGCCAGCATTGAGAAAATGAGCACACCTCAAACCACGGCTGAGTCCGCAAAGCCAGCGGGCGATACGTCATTCTTCGGCCACCCAAAGATGTTGGCCAGCCTCTTCTCCGTGGAAATGTGGGAGCGATTCTCCTTCTACGGCATGCAGGGAATCCTGCTCTACTACATGTACTTCACCGCCGAGCAGGGCGGTCTTTCCATTGACCAGGGGCTCGCCGCTGGTCTGGTGGGTGCGTACGGTGGTGGCGTTTACCTGTCGACGATCCTCGGTGCATGGCTCGCCGACCGTCTCTTCGGCTCCGAAAAGGTCCTGTTCGGCTCGGCCATCATGATCATGGCCGGCCACGTCGCACTGGCACTCCTGCCGGGCATTCCGGGCCTGATCGCAGGTTTGGTGCTGGTTGGCATCGGCTCGGGTGGCCTGAAAGCCAACGCCACGGCGCTGGTCGGCAGCCTGTACGGCGAGAAGGACGAGCGCCGCGACGCCGGCTTCTCCATCTTCTACATGGGCATCAACATCGGCGGCCTCATTGGCCCGCTGGTCACCGGTTGGCTGCAGACAAGCTACGGCTTCCACGTCGGCTTTGGTGCCGCAGCCGTGGGCATGGCGATCGGCCTGGTCATCTACTCCCTGGGCCGCAAACGCCTTCCGGAGGAAGCCCACCGCGTTCCCAACCCCCTTCCCGCGAAGGATCGCACAAAGTATGGCCTGATCTTCCTGGCCATCCTGATCGTCATTGGGGTCTTGCTCGGCACAGGGATTGTCAACGCCAACAACCTGGCCCGGAGCATGGCCTACGCCGCAATCGGCGCCGCTGTGATCTACCTGTTCCTGATCTTCCGCAGCCCGCTGGTCACCGCCGTGGAGCGCAAGCGCGTGATCGCGTTCATCCCTCTGTTCATCGCATCTGCCGGGTTCTGGGCGCTGTTCCAGCAGCAGTTCACGTTCATTGCTGTGTACTCGCAGGAGAAACTGGACCGCAACTTGTTTGGCTGGGAAATGCCGGCCGCCTGGGTCCAGTCCATCAACCCGGTATTCATCATCATCTTCGCCGGCGTTATGGCTGCCCTCTGGACCAAGTTGGGCTCCAAGCAGCCGAGTTCGCCACTGAAGTTCTCCGCGGGCCTTTTCATCATGGGCCTGGCATTCCTGGCATTCATCCCGCTGGCCGGCGAGGGCAAGACTCCCCTGCTGGCTCTTGTGGGCATCCTGTTCATGTTCACCCTGGCGGAACTGTTCCTCTCCCCCATCGGCCTGTCCGTGAGCACCAAGCTCGCTCCGCAGGCATTCCACACCCAGATGGTGGCGCTGTTCTTCCTGTCAGTCTCGCTCGGCACTACGCTGGCCGGCATCCTCGCGGGCCTCTACAACCCCGAGGATGAGCTCCCGTACTTCCTGGGCATCGGAGGCGTGGCAGTGGTACTGGCCGTTGGCCTGGCTGCGGCATCGCCCGCGATCAAGAAGCTGATGGGCGGCGTGCGGTAGGTCCCGGCTCCTCCGGGCACTCCCCCGACGCCGCGCACATCGGCTGACCACACGCAAACGGACCAGCGCCACCTATATCAAGGTGGCGCTGGTCCGTTTCTGTATCGCCCACGAATTTGGGTGGCCCGGCTGGACCTCAACGACGGCGACCCTTGCGTCAGGTGGTATTCCCACCTGACGCAAGGGTCGCCGTCGTACGCGGTTTAGAAGTTGTTGTTATAACTGCTGCTCGAGGCGCCGATGGCGATGAAGAAGATGATGCCGAAGATCAGCGTCAACGCCACGCCGATGTAGCCCATCACGAGGCCGGCGATTGCCATGCCCTTGCCCGCGGGCTCGCGCTTCAAGGCGAGGTGGCCCAGGATCACGGCTGCGATCTGCGGCAGGATGAAGAACCCGAAGCCAACGTAGATTGCGATGCCGCAACACATGCTGGCGATACTCAGGCCCTTGGGCTCAGCCTGCATGGCGTAGTACGCCGGCTGGCCGTACGGCGACTGCGGCTGGCCGTAGGGCTGCTGACCATAAGGCTGCTGATTGAACGCCTGCTGCTGGTACGGGCTCGGAGGCTGACCATAGGGCGACGGCGGCTGCTGGCTGTAGTCACCCGGCGTGTATGCGCTGGCGGGCGGCTGCGGCTGCGTGTAGAAGTCGTTCTGCCCCTGGGCGTCCTGCGTGTACGGGTTCTGCCCGTGTGCGCTCTGCTCGTAGGGCGGGAGCGGCTGGGTCGCGTTGGCGCCGTGCTCAGGTGCACTCTCGGCGGACGCACCATGACCTGGCGTGCTTTCTGCGGGCGTGCCCGACTCAGGCGCGCTGAACTGTGCGGGCGGAACGTACTGCGGCGGTTCGTAGCCCGCCGGCTTGTCCTCGTTGCCCTTGGATGGCTGGTCTGACATAGGAATCCCCCTGGATTTGGTCTTTGATCCCAACACTACCGCCGCCGGGGGCACCACATAAGGTAACGCGGGTTCCGTGTACATGTCCCGAACAAATGCGAGGAACGTCATATTGATGCATACGCATGGAATATTTCCGAGTCGGACTCGGTTTTCATAAGTAGCGCTCAAGCGGCGCTCACTTACGAATCTGCGGGAGCTGTCCCGCGAAGGAGGAATCATGGGTAACTTCGAAGGCAAAACCGCGCTCGTCACCGGCGGAGGCTCCGGCCTCGGGGAAGCGATCAGCAAGGACCTCGCGAAGAACGGCGTCAACGTTGTAGTAGTGGACGTTAACCTCGAAGCTGCCACGCGCGTGGCCGAACAGATTACGGCCGACGGCGGCAAGGCAGTCCCGTTCCAAGGCAACACTGCTGTGGCCGAGGACAGCAAGAAAGCAGTCGACTTCGCCGTGGAGAGCTACGGGGCGCTTAATTACGCCGTCAACAATGCCGGTATCGGCGGGGCCAGCGCTCCTGTCGGAGAAATCGACATCGAGGACTGGGACCGGGTCATCGCCATCAACTTGAGCGGCGTCCTCTACGGAATGCGCTACCAAGTCCCGGCCATCCTTGCCGCAGGCGCGTCCGAGGGCGCCATCGTGAACATGGCATCGATCCACGGCGCTGTCGCAGCTCCCGGCAATGCGGCATACACCGCGGCCAAGCACGGCGTGGTGGGCATGACCAAGAATGCTGCGGCGGAATACGGAGCCCAGGGACTTCGCGTCAATGCAATCGGCCCCGGCTACATCGATACTCCCTTGTTGGCTGCCGCACCGAAGGAAGTTGTCAGCGGGCTCGAAGCAAAGCACCCGCTGGGCCGTCTGGGGCAAGCTGAGGAGATCGCGAACGTCACCACGTTCCTCCTCTCCGATAAGGCCAGCTTCATGACCGGCTCGTACGTACTCGTCGATGGCGGCTACACCGCCGTCTAGCGTTATCCGTTGTCGCTTCGCCCGGTTCATTGGCTCCTTTTCGGGCTTCGGGACCGGGGCGGGGCGATCTTTTTTGGCTAGCAGCCGCCCGTGAACGCGAAGTGAATCTTTGCCGCCTCGCCCATGGCACGGGCGCAGTAGCGGCGCCATTCGGCGTCACAGGGGCCGGATCCCGGACATTTCGTGTCAGCGGGCCCCAGGGTCTGGCATGCTGGACCCCATGGCTAGCCGAGCGGGCACAGTTGCCCTTCCCCAGGACCTTGTTGACATCACAGCCCTGCTGGACGCGTATTTCGACGTAACTCCGGATTTGGGCGACCCTGCGCAGCGCGTGGCGTTTGGAACGTCCGGGCACCGCGGATCCAGTTTGAAGGCCTCCTTCAACGAGCCGCACATCCTCGCGATCACGCAGGCAATCGTTGAATACCGTGGCCGTCAGGGCATCACAGGGCCGCTGTTCATCGGCCGCGATACCCACGCCCTCAGCGAGCCTGCACAGAACTCCGCGCTGGAGGTACTGGCTGCCAATGGCGTGACCGTCCTGGTGGACGCCCGCCACGGTTACACCCCGACGCCGGCGCTGAGCCACGCGATCCTCAAATACAACCGCGAAGCCGCGCCGGGTACACCCCAGGCTGACGGCATCGTGGTCACCCCCAGCCACAACCCGCCCGGCGACGGCGGCTTCAAGTACAACCCGCCCCACGGTGGTCCCGCCGATACCGACGCCACGGGATGGATCGCCGACCGCGCCAACCAGCTCCTCGAGAACGGTCTCCGCGGCGTCAAGCGGATGCCGCTGAACGATGCTCTGGCCGCTGACACCACCGGCAAGTTCGACTTCCTTTCCAGCTACGTGGATGACCTACCGTCCGTGCTGAACCTGGACGCGATCCGCAACGCCGGGGTGCGCATTGGCGCTGATCCCATGGGCGGCGCCTCCGTTGACTACTGGGGCGAGATCGGCGAGCGCCACCAGCTCAACCTCACGGTTGTGAATCCCACAGTTGATCCGCAGTGGGCTTTCATGACCCTCGACTGGGACGAGAAGATCCGCATGGACTGCTCGTCGCCGTCGGCCATGGCGTCCCTCATTAAACGGATGGCCGCGGGCGCCGATGGCACCGCCGCTTATGACGTCGCCACGGGGAACGACGCCGACGCCGACCGCCACGGCATCGTCACACCTCTTGTTGATGGGGTGGGTGGGCTGATGAACCCGAACCACTACCTCGCCGTCGCCATTGATTATCTGTACCGGAACCGCAGTGGCTGGAACCCGGAGTCCGTGGTGGGCAAGACTCTGGTGTCGTCGTCGATTATTGACCGTGTTGCCGCCGGTCTCGGCCGCAAGCTGGTCGAGGTTCCCGTGGGCTTCAAGTGGTTTGTTCCGGGCCTTCTGTCCGGCGAGGGTGCCTTCGGTGGCGAAGAGTCAGCCGGCGCGTCTTTCAACAAGCTCGATGGCAGCGTGTGGACCACGGACAAGGACGGCATCCTGCTGGCGCTGCTGGCGTCCGAGATCACGGCCGTTACGGGTCAGTCTCCGTCGCAGCTGTACAAGGGCCTGACTGACCAGTTCGGTGCTCCCGTTTACGCCCGCATCGACGCTGCCGCCACTCGCGAGCAGAAGTCCAAGCTGGGCAAGCTCTCTGCAGCCGATGTCACCGCTACTTCCCTTGCCGGCGAAGAGATTACGGCCAAGCTCACCGAGGCTCCCGGCAACGGCGCCTCGATCGGCGGCCTCAAAGTGGTCACCGAGAACGCCTGGTTCGCGGCCCGTCCCTCCGGTACCGAGGACGTCTACAAGATCTACGCCGAGTCCTTCAAGGGCGCCGACCACCTGGCACAGGTTCAGCAAGAGGCAAAGGCGCTGGTGGACGGGGTTATCGCCTAGGTTCTGCTGGGCTGGCGACGCTGGCGACACGCATATCCGCTAGCGACACTGAAACGGGCTGAGGACACTCGGTTTTGGGTGTCCTCAGCCCGTTTCGGTGTCTTCAGTCGGCTTCCGCGTCCTGCGTCCAGAGCCTGAGGATTCGGCGGATGGTGTGGTCACCTTCCGGCGCCATGTCCACCAGCGCTACCTGGTCAAGCACGACGACGTCTCCGGACTTGGGGCGCTTGCCATCGTGGTGCGAGATGTGCGGCCGATACCGTTCCAAGACGTAGTTGGGAGTGGCAATGCGCCCGCCTACGGTGTTTGCTGCGTCGACGATCTCCTCATGAAGGCCCTGAAGCAGCGGATTGTGCTCGATCAGGCTCACCGGGATGGACCCCATATGCCCGAAACCCGCCTCTTCGCCCACTCTCAGCCGGGTGCCTAGCGCACCCTTGACGGGCGCTTCGGCCAAGTCCGCCAAAACATCGGCGACGTCGGCACTCACGTCAGAGCCGACGTCGAACCTTAACAGTGTGATGTGAAGCGGCCAGTCGCTGCGCGGAAAAACCAGCCCGGGCGATACGGGCTCCGTGAACGCCACCCAGATGAGGTTCCGCATAGGCATAGTTTGCCACCACGCCGGACAAACCATCTCTCACATGCCGGCCCTAAATTTTGAACCATCTCTCACCTACCTATGGAGTCGGGGCAAGCGAAATTCAAGAATCTGGTGTGGACCCGGGCGGACCTGCGAGAGCGTCGGGCTCAAGCCCGAGGGATACGAGAGAGCGTCGGGCTCAAGCCCGAGGGATATGAGAGAGGGTCGCCCGTAAGCCCGAGGGATATGAGCGAGCGACGGGTATGCAGGACGCCACAAACGCAAAACGCCCGCTCACTGGACGTGTGCGGGCGTTTCTGCTGCGGAGAACTTAGACGGTGCGAACAACATCGTCGTAAGCGAACTTCGGCTTGGCTTCGCCCCACGCGTCCGGGCCCGGCTGGCCGATGTTGACCACGAGGAAGCTCTTCTGATCGCCGGCCGGGAAGAACTCGGCGTCGATAGCGGAGAAGTCGGCGCCGGTCATCGGGCCGGCAGCGAAACCGAGCGAGCGCACGGCGAGGATGAAGTAGCCGGCCTGCAAATGAGCGTTGTTGTTGCCAGTAGCAGCGGCGAAAGCGGGGTCGGCGTCGTATATGGCCTTGGGCGCGCCGTAGGCGGGGAGGAACTTGTCCCACTGACCCTGCCAGTCGGTGTCGTAAGACAGGATGGCGACCAACGGAGCGGAGGCGGTCTTGGCCTTGTTGCCGTTGGAGAGGGCGTCGACGAGCTTGGCGCGGGCCTCGTCCGAGCGGACGTACGTCACGCGGAGCGGCTGGGAATTGAAGGCAGTGGGGCCGAATTTGGTGAGCTCGTAGATGGCGCGGGCTTGCTCGTCAGTGACCTCACCGGCGAAGCTGTTGGCGGTACGGGCTTCGGCAAAAATGGCGTCGACTGCTGCGGCGTCAATGACTGCTTCTTCGTGGGCGATCGTCATTTCTTGAACCTTTCGCTGGGCCTGGCCCGGGAGCAGGCCGGGCACTTCTGCTTTCCATGGTTGCAACTTCAACTTCCGTTGTCCTCTTCCCATGACGGACCGTGACGTTAGGCACAGCACGAAAGTCGGTAGCATCATGCATACGAGCTGCCGCCGCTTTGGGGACGTTCAGCCGTGGGAATGACGACACCAGAAGGGGCCTGATGCCTACCTTTCCCCTAGCGGCCCGTCAGCGGGCGCTGGCTGTTCTTGCCATGCTTCTGGTGACGTTCCTGATGCCAACCGGGCAGGCCTGGGGCTCCGTTCAGCAGCCCAGCGTCGAGGATCCCGGAACGCGGCTCTTCGGTGCCTTGTTGGACTGGGACAAGGATTCGGCAGCAGATTACGCCCAGCGGCTCGGGGCGCCCGCAGCGCTCTACGGTCAGAACGTGTCCATGCCCGTGGACGAAGGCGGCCGCGAATACCTGAAGGGCTACTTCTCCCAAATCGCCGACCAAGGCTCGCACGCGCTGCTCACGGTCCGCCCCGCGATCGACCTGAAGGACATCAACGACGACGTTGCGGCCACTTTTGCCAGTCAAATCACGACGGCGGCGGCCGGCTTCCGGGGGAAGGTTTTCGTCCGCTTCGCACCGGAAATGAACGCGCCGTGGGTCAGCTGGGGACAAGAGCCGGAAGCTTACCGGGCTGCGTTCGACAAGGTCGCTGCAGCGCTCAGGGCCAACCTGCCGGATCCCGTGATGGTGTGGTCTCCGACAGCAGAAAAGGACTATCCCTTCCAAGTCGCCACCTCCACCCCTCCCAAGGGCGTTCCCCTGGGATCGCTGGACACCAGCGGGAACGGTGTCTGGGACCAGGACGATTCCGCATTTGAACCGTACTATCCGGGTGATGACGTGGTGGACTGGGTTGGTCTGTCCATTTACCACGACACAACGGGCGCCGGCGTGGCAAGCAATACCCTGCCCGTGGCGGGCGAGTTCAATGACGCCCTCCACGCGTCCAGCGGCGGCACCTCCAGCGGCGAGGGCGGAACCGACAATTTCTACAGCACCTACGTCCAAGCCCGAACCAAGCCCCTCCTGGTTGAAACCGGAGCTTTCTACTCGCCCGGGGCCGGGGGCGCCGCTGAGCTCGATGTTAAGGAAACGTGGTGGCACCAGGTTTTCGCCTCTGTTGCGGAGCCCGGGAATGGGTCCGTCCGGGCAGTGGTCTGGAACGAAACCACGGATGTGCGCGAACCGGGCCGGGTGCCCATTGATTGGAGGGCCACGGCCGAGCCCTCACTTGCCGACCCCTTCCGAACGTCGTTGGACACCTCAGGCCTCAGCATTGGACCCGTCACTGAGCGGGGCTTGGAGAACGTGCCTGGTGTCGAGGCACCGCAGCCGAAGACAGGCACAGTCATCCAGGGCTGGGCCGCGTGGGCTTCCGCCGGGTCAGTGCTGGTAGCTGTTGCGGCTTTGTGGCTCTTGTCCTCCCGGGCTTTTGCGAACAAATGGTCCTACACGGGCACGGGTAAGCGTGATGCACGTATCGACATGCTCCGCGGCCTGGCGATCGTGTTTGTGGTGGTAAACCATGTGGGCATCAACTCCGTATTCCAACTGATGAGCCAAGAAACCCTCGGAGTAGTTTCCGGAGCGGAGCTGTTCGTCATGCTCTCCGGAGTGGTTTTAGGCATGGTCTACGGGCCCCGCATTGCTACAGAACTCGGTGACGTGGTGGATGGAACCACCAAGCGCGCCTGGAAGTTGTATTTCACAGCCCTTGCCGTGGTCCTGATGGTGTACGGATTGAGTCTGCTCCCCTTCATCAACGCCGCAGCGGTGACCACCTTCACCGACCAAGGAACCGGCGGAGCAGGACGCGTGGCTGCGGGCACTACGTACGACCTCTACGCCGGAATGGAGGGGTTGCTGCAGTTCCCCGTCCCGCAAGGGCTCATCCCGGCGCTCCTATTGCTGCAGGTCGGGCCGTGGCAGTTCAACATCATGGGCCTCTACGTCGTTCTGTTGCTCATCAGCCCCCTAATCCTCGTGGCGCTATCCCGCGGGTTTACCTGGCTGGTCCTCACGCTTAGCGTCAGCCTCTACATCGCGGGGTCGATCTTCCGTTTCCGCCTGCTGCCTTCGCAATTCGAGGATTCATTCCCGCTTCTCGTGTGGCAGCTCCTGTTCGTTGTGGGAATGACCGCCGGGTTCTATCGACATCAAATCATCCAGTGGTTTGCCGATCCGCGACGGCGCCTACTGCTTGGCATGTGCATTTTCCTGGCGGCTGCCTGTGCCGTCTTCTCCTGGAGCGGTCCTTATATGACCAACCAGCTGGACTTCCGGCTCGCGCTTATCCCCGAAACGACGTTCAGGTACGTCTACGACACCTTCTTCAGCCGGACCTATCTTGGGCCGGGACGGGTGCTCAACGTCTTCCTTATAACCATCGCCTTGTACGCATTGCTAAGTGCTTTTTGGAAGCCGCTGTCACGTGCCGTTGGCTGGTTCTTCATACCTCTGGGCCAAGCCACCCTGTACGTGTTCATCATGCACGTGTTCTTCATTGTGGCCATCGCCAACATCCCTGCCCTGCGGGACGGGAACCTCTGGCTGAACACCGCCGTGTACATCGCCTTGCTCGCCATACTTTGGGTGATGGTGAAAACCAAGTTCCTGTTCAGGCTGGTTCCTCGCTAAAGACGGCGTTCGTCGCCGCATATGGGTGGGCATTTGGCGGTAATGTTGCACCGAATCCCAATACTCTTCTGAGGAAGGCCCCGCCATGAGCATGCTCGGCATCAAATGGAAGCTCCACGGCAACGGCAAGTCCATTCGCCCAGGCCACGTGGTGGCTCCCGACGAGCGGCTCGCGTGGCCGTTGACCATCGGCATTGGCATGCAGCACGTAGTTGCCATGTTCGGCGCCACCTTCCTGGTCCCCATCATCACTGGCATGCCGCCGGCCACCACCCTGCTCTTCTCGGGCATCGGCACCCTGCTCTTCCTGGTGATCACCAAGGGCCGGGTGCCCAGCTACCTTGGTTCAAGCTTCGCGTTCATCGCCCCGATCATGGCGTCGCAGCAGCAGTACGGCGTCAGTGGCGCCTTGGGCGGCGTGGTGCTTGCCGGCGTCGTACTGGCGCTTATTGGTGCGATCGTCCAGAAGTTTGGAGCCGAATGGATCAACCGGCTCATGCCGCCGATCGTGACCGGCGCGATCGTGGCGCTGATCGGACTGAACCTCGCGCCAGCCGCGAAGGCAAACTTCGACGCCGCTCCCGTCACCGCGCTGATCACGCTGGTGACGATCATCCTGGTCAGTGTCCTATTCCGCGGAATCCTGGGGCGCCTGAGCATTCTGGTGGGCGTTGTGGTCGGGTATCTCGTGGCCATGATGCGCGGTGAGGTGTCCTACGAAAAGATGGACGCCGCCGCGTGGGTTGGCCTGCCGCTGTTCCAGACGCCCGAATTCCACCTTGGCGTGGTGGGGCTGTTCGTCCCCGTGGTGCTGGTGCTCGTGGCTGAAAACGTGGGGCATGTGAAGTCGGTGGCCGCAATGACCGGCCAAAACCTCGACGGCGTCTCCGGCCGCGCGCTGATGGCCGACGGCGCCGCCACTGTACTTGCCGGCTTCGGCGGCGGTTCCGGTACCACGACGTACGCGGAGAACATCGGCGTCATGGCCGCTACCAAGGTCTACTCGACGGCGGCCTACTGGGTGGCTGGTATCTTCGCCATCCTGCTGAGCTTCTCCCCGAAATTCGGCGAACTGATTGCCACGGTCCCGGCCGGCGTCCTGGGCGGCGCCGCGACGATGCTGTACGGCATGATCGGCGTGCTCGGCGTGAAGATCTGGGTGCAGAACAAGGTCAACTTCTCCAACCCGATCAACCTGACCACGGCTGCCGTAGCACTGATTATTGGCATCGCGGACTACACATGGACCATTGGCGAGCTGAAGTTCACTGGCATTGCCTTGGGGTCAGCCGCTGCACTGGTGATCTACCACGGCATGAAGGGACTGGCTCGTTGGCGCGGGACCGTCGCCGAGCCGGAAACCGAGACGGCGGGCCTGCCTCCTGCGGTGAAGTCGGCGATGAATGCCGCGGCTAAGCGGGGCGGGAAGAAGGGGAAGTAGGGCTTCCTTCCGGGCAATTCGGATGCGGCGTTAAGCCGCAAGCAGCCCTTACTGGTCCCCGAAATTGGTGTCGAAACGGTTCATAAACGCGGCCATGGCATCGCGGGCCACTGGCTCAAAGGGCCTGTACGTCTTGGTCCCATCAGCTTCCGTCCACCCGGAACTGATGCCGCTGCTCGCGAGCCACGTGATCTGTTTGTAGAACGGGTTGGTCGTGGCAACGTCCGTAAACGGCGACTCCGCGGGGGCATTGAACTCCGGCGAACCGGCCAGCCTGTACATAAACGCGGCCATGGCATCGCGGGCCACCGGTTCAAAGGGCCTGTACGTCTTGGTCCCATCAGCTTCCGTCCACCCGGAACTGATGCCCTTGCTGGCAAGCCACGTGATCTGTTTGTAGAACGGGTTGGTCGTGGCTACGTCCGTGAAGGGCGACTTGCCGGGGGGTGTGAAGGCAGGTGAGCCTGCCAGCCGGTACATGAAGGCGGCCATAGCGTCACGGGCTACGGGGGCCAAGGGTCGGTAGTTCCTGGCTCCGTTGGCCTCGGTCCATCCTGTTGAAATGCCACGGGACCCGAGCCAATTGACTTCGGCGCTGAACAAACCATCGGATATGTCGGAGAAAATGGGGCCTGGGTTGCTCGCGAAGGCCGTCAACTGCCCGACGGTACCGTTGAAGACATTCTGATCACCCGGGAACACTCCGGAATCGGCGTACTGCCACAAGGTGTAGGCGTTCCAACCAGCTGGCAGCGCCCCGGGTGTCGACTCCCACCTGGCGATGTGCAGAGGGTGGTTCCCGAAGCCGTTGGCCTTACCCGTGCAGGTATTCCACCAGTCGGTGGTGGTGTAGATGGCAGGAAGGCGGCCGGTTCGCGACAGGATGGTGGTGGCGAAATCGGAGACCCACGACACCATCTCGCCAGGGGTCATTCCGTAGCAAGTGCTGCCGTAGGGGTTGTATTCGAGATCCAGCAGGGCAGGCAGTGTTTTTCCATCCGGCGTCCAGGCTGCACCGCTCTGGAGGAAGTAGCTGGCTTGAGCGGCACCGGACGACGCGTTGGGGAGGGCGAAATGGTAGGCGCCGCGCAGCATCCCGGCTGAAGCAGCTCCGGCGTATTGGTCAGCGAAGTATGGGTTGCTGTATTCGGTCCCCTCGCTGGCTTTGACGTACGCGAACTTGGCCCCGTTTGCTGCAGCCTTGGTCCAGTCCACCACCCCTTGGTGGCTACTGACGTCCATTCCGGGTACGCCCGGCATTGCAAAAGCCGACTCTGTGGCCTGAATGGAGAACAATTGGCCTGCACTTTCATGACCACGAATGGTCGATCCCATGGCGTGGTCGTTTTGGGCTGCGGGCGATTCTTCGGAGGCGTTGGCCGCCGTTGCACCAGTCGCGGCGAGAAGCATGGTGGCGAGCAGGACAGCGGCCGCTTTAGCGCCGATAAACCCTCGTGTCGGCGGTTTGGCTGGACTTTTCGGGAGACCTGAGCGGCTGGACATGGAGAATTTCATTCGACGATTCCTTCGACGTTCGAGAGGAACCGGCGCCCCCACGTGGTTCAGCCCAGCCTACTATCCAAAGTCACACTCCCACTTCCGCCAAGAACGCCGTGCGCCGCTCCAGTGAGTGCGGCATCCACAACTTGCATGCTGTTCATTGCAGGGAGAATTTTGATTCAGCAGCAATAACCAACCTTGAAGCCCACTCAATGCACTTGCTGGACTTGGCCCGGGTGAGACTCGAAACGTTGTATCCGGCTTTTGTCTTTTCACCCAACAGGCGGGCAAGAATCGCATTCTCACCCCCGGCTTCTTTTAGCACTTTTATCGCATCCGCATGATTATCGGACTTGGAGTGACGGCCCAGCTCCAGCAAACAAAAAGCATCCGCCGCTGCTATGCCTGCGTGGACCGCCAAGGTAGCAATGACGTCTGCATAAGCTTCTCCGGAATTCAGGGTGTTGATTGTATCGGCTGCTTCAAGGAAAGCCCTTGAATCCTCAAGCCGCGCACTGGCGTCCGACCGCGCCGCCACTAGGCAGCCACCGAATCACGGAGTCGGCGCGACAGCCAATTGCGGTCACCGCAAACGTGAATGCCCTCTCTCATAATCGACTCGAATATCGGTGCCTGTCGAATTTCGGACGCTTCGTAGGTCATAGGGCGAACGTCGTTACCGGTGAGATGGTAGACATCAACGGCCAAATTACCAATCTGCTCGTGAAGCTCGTCGCTGGCGCCGTCGTGAATGATGAACAGCAAGTCGATATCAGAGTCATTACGCATGTCCCCGCGTGCCGCTGAACCAAAAAGGGTGACCTGCAGGGGGCGGTCCGGCCATCGGTTTATTGCTTGAGAAACAAAACGCGTCAAGCGATCCCTGCCTCGGGACGCTTCAGCAATGACACTGGCGAGCATATGGGACGAATTCAGAACATACTCGGTTCGGTTTCCGACCTGAGATCCCACCACAATGCCGCTTTCTTGGAGACGCTCCAAGCATCGCCGGGTGCCGGACACGGAGGCTTGGATGCCTCGCTCCCGAATCAGATGCCCAGGCGTGCTTGGACGACCGTCCGCCAATGCCATGAGGACATCAGCTTCGAGCGTGGGACAAATCGCCCTCAATGGGTTCTGCAGCTGCATAGGACCTCCCAATCGCTTCTTATAGTACGCGATTCAGCATCAGTTACACCACCTCCGCCCGAGCGGCTGCCATGGACTTCCGGAGACGCAGAGAAATCTTGAGAGAGCGCTCTCTTGACGCACGTGACTTGCAGCACATACATTGGACCCACATCCCAGAGAGCGCTCTCTCGCCCTAGGCGTACGGTCGCTCGAACACACAAAGGAGTGATCGTGGAGTTTTCGCGACTAAGGAAATTCACTGCCCTCGCCGGCGTAGCCTCTCTTGCCCTCGTGGCGGCAGGCTGCAGCGGCGGAGGCGACAAAGCGGCGAGCGCCGACAATCCCGTCACACTGACCGTGACCACCTTCGGCACTTTCGGATACGACGACCTGTACGCCGAATATGAGAAGCAGAACCCCGGTGTGACCATCGAGGCCACCAACATTGACCGTGGTTCAAACGCCCGGACGGATGCGTTCACCAAGCTCGCCGCAGGCTCCGGACTTAGCGATGTCACGGCCATCGAGGAAGGCTGGCTCGGCTCCATCATGGAGGTTTCGGACCAGTTCGTGGACCTCAAGGAGCACGGTGCCGAGGACATCAAGGGCAACTGGGTGGACTGGAAGTTCAAGCAAGGCACCGATCCCGATGGCCGCGTCATAGGCTATGGCACGGACATCGGACCGCAGGCATTGTGCTTCAACGGCAAGCTCTTCGAAGCTGCCGGCCTGCCGAGCGACCGCGAAAAGGTGGCCGAACTCTTCGGCGGCAAGGACGCAAGCTGGGATACGTACTTCAAGCTCGGCCGCCAGTACAAAGAGGCCACCGGCAAGGCCTGGTATGACCAGTCCGGATTCGTCTGGAACTCCATGGTCAACCAGATGGACGAGGGCTACTACACCAAAGACGGCAAGCTGAACGTTGAGGGCAACAAGGAGATGCGGGCAAAGTTCGACATGCTCGCTGCCGGCACTGCCGATGGCCTGTCCTCCAACCAGACCCAATTCGACTGGGGTAACGGCAAGGCCTTCGTGGATGGTTCCTTCGCAACGCACGTATGCCCGGCTTGGATGCTCGGCACCATCAAGGGCCAGCTCGAGTCCGCAGGCGGCGGGGCGGCAAGCGGCTGGGATGTAGCTGACGTGTTCCCGGGCGGTGCCTCCAACTGGGGCGGTGCTTTCCTCTCGGTTCCCAAGAGCTCCAAGCACCCGGCTGAAGCAGCAAAGCTGGCAGCCTGGCTGACCGCACCTGAGCAGCAGATCAAGCAGTCCGCTGCAGCGAACAACTTCCCCAGCACCCTCGAAGCCCAGGCAAAGATCGTCGAGGCAGCAAAGCCGAACGAACTGTTCAACAATGCCCCGTATGGCGCAATCTTTGAGTCCCGCGCCGAGGGTGTCATCGCCCAGTTCAAGGGTCCGGATGACTCTGTGATCCAGGAGAACGTCTTCGGTCCCGCCCTCAAGATGCTCGATTCGGGCAAGGGTACGGCCGATGAGGCCTGGAATGAAGCCGTCAAGCTCCTCAACGACCTCGTGGTCAACAACTAGCAGAACCCGGCCGTGGGGCCTCCGGGACAACCGGAGGCCCCCTCACAGAGTCTGAGACCCGTCCATGACCACCACATTGAACCGCCCGGCAGCCAGCAGATCGGCCGCCAACAAACCGAAACCGACGTTCCGTCAACGCCTGAACGTCTTCGATATGAAGGCGTCCCCCTACCTCTACATCGCCCCGTTCTTCATCCTGTTCGCCTTGGTGGGCCTCTTTCCCCTGGGCTACACGTTCTTCGTCTCCCTCTTCGACTGGCACCTGCTCAAAGGCCAGGGAGAGTTTGTGGGATTCCAAAACTTCGCTGAGGTGCTGCAGGACAGGTTCTTCTGGAACTCCCTCTTTAACACCGTCAGCATCTTCCTGATTTCCACTATCCCCCAGCTGATTATGGCCACCATCATTGCCGCGGTCCTGGACCAGAACCTGCGAGCCAAGACCTTCTGGCGCATGAGCATCCTGCTCCCCTACGTAGTCACTCCCGTGGCCGTCGCCATGATCTTCACCAACATGTTCGGGGAGCAGTACGGGCTCATCAACAACATCCTGTCGAGCTTCGGCATCGATCCCATCATGTGGAAAAACGACACCCTTCCCAGCCACATCGCCATCGCCACCATGGTGAACTGGCGTTGGACGGGCTACAACGCGCTGATCCTCCTGGCCGCCATGCAGTCAGTACCGCGCGATATCTACGAGTCTGCAGCCATCGACGGCGCCGGCTCCGTCCGCCGCTTCTTCAGCATCACCTTGCCCAGCATTCGACCCACCATGGTGTTCGTCATTGTCACGGCCACCATCGGCGGGCTGCAGATCTTCACAGAGCCCCGCCTGTTCGATCCCGTGGCTGCCGGCGGAACGGCACGGCAGTTCCAGACCACCGTTCTGTACCTGTGGGAGATGGCCTTCCAGCGGCAGAACTTCGGCAAGGCCTCCACCATCGCCTGGCTCCTGTTCCTGATCATCCTGCTCTTCGGCATCGTGAACTGGTTGATCTCACGCCGTATCGCCACAAATGGCGACGATCGCGGCGCTGCCAGCCGCCGCCGTCGTAAGCGTTCTTCCGCCGCGAACGTAAAAGCGGACGACGCCGGCCTCCCGGCTCAGGCGGCAGCGGCAGAACCGGCCACCGCAACAGAACCAACCCCGAGGAGCGGGCAATGACCCTCACGCAAAACCGGCCACAAACACCGGCCCTTCAGCGAACCTCACGATCCCTGGCCACACGGAAGGCACTCTTTGGCAACGGCCGACGGCCCGGCTTCCTCACCTATGGGTTGCTGCTCGCGTTCTTCCTGGCATCGGCCTACCCGCTCTGGTGGTCCGTGATCATCGGCAGCCGCTCCAACGAAGCCCTCGGGGAAACCTGGCCGCCGCTGCTCCCGGGCGGCAACTTCTGGACCAACGTCGGCGAAGTCTTCGACACCATCCCGTTCTGGCTCGCGCTCGGCAACAGCGTCCTGATCTCGGGCATCATCACCGTCTCTGTGGTGGGATTCTCCACCTTGGCCGGGTACGCGTTCGCCAAACTGCGCTTCCGCGGCCGCAACTGGCTGATGGTGGCAGTGATCGCCACTATGGCGATCCCGACGCAGCTCGGCATCATCCCGTTGTTCATGCTGATGCGCACGCTCGGCTGGACAGGTGAGATCGGCGCCGTCGTCATCCCTACTCTTGTCACGGCGTTTGGTGTCTTCTTCATGCGGCAGTATCTAGTGGACGTGATCCCGGACGAGCTCATCGAGTCGGCACGCATGGATGGCGCGTCCATGATTTCAACCTTCTGGCACGTGGCGCTCCCTGCCGCACGCCCGGCCATGGCAATCCTCGGCCTTTTTACGTTCATGACGGCATGGACTGATTTCCTGTGGCCCCTGCTGGTGCTCGACGCCGGCAACCCCACCTTGCAGACGGCGCTCAGCCAACTGCAGTCGGCCCGTTACGTGGACTACTCGATCGTTCTGGCCGGTGCCGTCATGGCAACTCTTCCGCTGCTGGCCCTCTTCGTCATAGCGGGACGTCAACTTATATCCGGAATCATGCAAGGAGCAGTGAAGGGCTAATGCCATTCGAAGCAACAAACCACCCAGCGACCACTCCCTTTAACAGGGTTTGGCCCAAGGGCTTCATCTGGGGCTCGGCTACCGCCGCAGCCCAGGTGGAAGGCGCCAGCCACGAGGGCGGCAAGGAAGATTCCGTGTGGGATGCTTTCGCCCGCGTTCCGGGTGCCATTGCCAACGGCGAGACGCTGAAGGACGCGGTGCAGCACTACCACCGAATGCCCCAGGATGTCAGGATCATGAAAGAGCTGGGCTTGGATTCCTACCGGTTCTCCACCAGCTGGTCCCGTGTCCGGCCGGGTGGCCGTGCCGCGAATGCCGAAGGCTTGGACTTCTACTCCCGCCTTGTGGATGAACTGCTCGACGCCGGCATCCTCCCCTGGTTGACGCTTTACCACTGGGACCTGCCGCAGGCGCTGGAGGAGAAGGGCGGCTGGGCCAACCGCGATACCGCCTACCGTTTCGTCGACTATGCAAACGATGTCTACTCGGCGTTGGGGGATCGCGTCCAGCACTGGACGACATTCAACGAACCGTTCTGCTCGTCACTCCTTGGTTATGCGGCGGGCGTCCACGCTCCGGGTCGTCAGGAACCGGACGCGGCCGTAGCGGCGATCCACCACCAGCATCTGGCCCACGGCCTGGTGGTCAACGAACTGCGGAGTCGCGGCGCGCAGCAATTGGGGATCACGCTGAATCTCAGCAACTCCATTCCGCGGGATCCTTCCGATCCCGTGGACCTCGATGCGGCGCGCCGGTTCGACTCGCTGCAGAACCGGATCTTCCTCGATCCAATCCTCCGCGGCGCCTACCCGGAGGACACCCTCAACGATCTTGGGCAGTTCGGCATCCGGGACGTCATCAAGCCCGGCGATCTGGAGATTATCGGTGCACCTATCGATTTCCTGGGCGTCAACCACTACCACGATGACCTCATCAGCGGACACCCCACTGCTGAACACGGAGACGGCCACTCGGGCGGTGCAACGCGCCCGACGTCGTCGTGCTGGATCGGTTCGGAAGATATCGCCTTCCCGAGCCGCGGCCTGCCACGCACGGCCATGAACTGGGAGGTCAACCCTGATGGACTGCGGAAGCTCCTGGTGCGCCTTGGCGAGGAGTACCCGACGCTGCCGCCGCTGTACATCACGGAAAACGGCGCCGCCTACGACGACATCGTCAGTCCTGACGGAGCAGTCCACGACGCCGAGCGGACCCAGTTTGTCCTCGACCACATCACAGCTGTTGGTGAGGCACTCGACCAGGGCGCCGATGTGCGCGGCTACTTCGTTTGGTCGCTCCTGGACAACTTCGAGTGGTCCTGGGGTTACGGCAAGCGCTTCGGGGTTGTTCGCGTGGACTACGACACCTTTGAACGGACGGTGAAGGACAGCGGACTCGCTTACTCCCGCGTTATCGAGGCAGCCAAGGCATCTGCGACCGCTACCGTGAACGCCTAAAGTAGCCTTCAGAGGCTTACTTTTCTTACGTTCCGGAGATGACGATGACGCAGGACACCAGCGGCCCCCGGCCGGTACCCACCCTTGAGATGGTGGCTGCCTTGGCCGGAGTGTCGCGGGCCACTGTGTCCCGCGTCGTCAATGACAGCCCTAGTGTTGACCCGGAACTGGCACAGTCCGTGAGAAAAGCGATCCTTGCACTCGACTACACGCCAAACCGTGCCGCACGTTCCCTCGCCAAACGCCGGGCGAATGCGGTCACACTGATCGTCCCGGAGTCGACATCCAAGGTCTTTGCGGACCCCTTCTTCGCATCGGTGGTCCAAGGCATTGCCCTGTTCCTGACCGATACCGAGTACACCCTGAACATGGTGATCTCCTCTGAGTCGAAGCCGGAAAAAACCCGCAGCTTCCTGCTCGGAGGCAACGTGGACGGCGTCCTGGTGGTGTCGCACCACAGCGGTGACAACTCCTGGACGCACCTTTCGGGATCACTTCCCATGGTGTTCGCCGGGCGCCCCTTAGTAGGCGGCAAGGAGAGCTACTACGTGGATGTGGCCAACGAGCAAGCGGCCTACGATGTCACCCAGCTTTTGACCGAGAGCGGCCGAAAGAACGTTGCCACGATCGCGGGTCCGCAAGACATGCCCCCGGGCATTGACCGCCTCGCCGGGTGGAGGACGGCCGTGCGGGAGGCAGGTCTTGGGGAGGGCTTGATGGAGGAAGGCGACTTCACTTTGGCGTCCGGCACCAGAGCAATGCATCGTTTGCTGGATCGGGGCGTGCCGATTGACGCTGTTTTCGCGGCGAACGACCAAATGGCCGCCGGCGCCTACACCGCCATCCAGGGGCGGGGCCTGCGCATCCCGGAGGACATCGCCGTCGTCGGTTTTGACGACGATTCCTTCGCTACCTCAGTGACCCCCGCCCTCACCACCGTGCATCACCCGATTGTTGAACTCGGCAAGAAGATGGCCGAGACCCTGGTGAACCTGATCGAGGGCAAACCGGCGGAACGCGTTACCAGAATGCCAACCTCGATCGTGATCCGCGATTCCGTTTAGCTCCATGCCTTGAAGGGCTCTTCCTTGCTTCCTGCTCCCGTCAGCACCACGGCTCCTTCCGTCGCGACAGGCCGCCCCATCCGTTGGGGAGTAGTGGCCACGGGATCCATAGCCCTGCGCGTGGTGCAGGATCTTGCGCTCCTTGAGGACGCCGTCCTGCAAGCTGTCAGTTCCCGCTCGGAGGTTGCGGCCCGGAGCTTTGCTGAAAAGTTCGGGTTTGTCACCGCCTACCCGGATGCAGGAGAGACGCCGGGCTACGAGCGGCTGCTGGCCGACCCCGCCGTCGACGTCGTCTACATCGCCACGCCGCACGCGCAGCATCACGCCGTCGCGCTTGCCGCGCTTAACGCGGGAAAGCACGTCCTGTGCGAAAAGCCCATCGCCATGGATGCCGTGCAGGCACGCGAACTGTCCGATCTCGCCCGGGATCGTGGGCTTTTCCTCATGGAAGCGATGTGGACCCGGTTCCTGCCGAGCTTCTGCCGCGCCGTCGAGATTTTGCGGTCAAGGGAGATCGGGGAGCCGCGCTGGCTCCAAGCTGACCTCGGTTTCGTGCCTGCATACGACCCCGCGTCCCGTATCTGGGATCCGGCTGCTGGCGGCGGAGCATTGCTGGACCTCGCCGTGTATCCGCTGACATGGGCGCTCGGAGTTTTCGGTGAGCCCCGCAGCATGCTTGCCACCGGAGTCCTGACTCCTGAAGGTGTGGACCTGCAGAATTCCCTTGCCCTGGATTATGAGAGCGGAGCGCATGCGCAGCTCATCACGTCGATCGGCGCGGAGTGCCCCAGCGTGGTGACTGTCGGAGGGACGGAAGGTTGGCTGCGATCCTCCGCTCCCCTTTTCAACCCGGCCGAGCTCATCATCCAGCCACGCAGCGGCACGCCGCGGACGGAAAGGTTCGAGGTGACCGGGCACGGATTCAGCTACGAACTGCGCGAGGTGACACGGTGCCTCCAGGCCGGGCTGACTGAGAGCCCGTTCATGACTCCTGGGGAGTCGGTTGCGATGATGGAACTGCTGGACGAGGCTCGTCGGCAGATGGGCCTCCGCTATCCCAGCGATCCTCAGTCTCCCACCGCAGTAGATCCCCTGGCTGGCAGTCCAGTACCTCGCACAGCGCTTCGAGCGTAGTAAACCTCACGGCCTTCGCTCGCCCGTTCTTGAGTACAGCCAAGTTAGCTGGCGTGATACCGACTTTCTCGGCAAGCACTCCAACCGGCATTTTGCGCTTGGCCAGCATGACGTCAATATCCACGATGATCGGCATCAGATCACCTCATCGAGCTCGGAGCGGAGCTGTGCGGCTTCGACGTCCCGCGCTACAGCCTGGGCAAGCAGTGTACGCATCACCAACACAACCAGCGCCACGCCACCGATCATCAACGCCGCTCCGCAGATCAGCATCACGATGCCTGGTGCGGTCTCGCCGGGTGCCAGAATCACGGCGATGCCGAACACCAGCACCGCCGCCAACGCGATGGCACCAAAGATGATGTCCACGAACCGGAAGGCCCCGTGGGAGAACACGGTTCCGCGACGCACCATCGTCAGCAATCGCCACACGCAGACCGATACCACCTGGACACACAGAATCCCCAAGACCACGATGGCCAGCAGGGCAACACGAGGGCCGTCGGGGGCGCCGGCCTCAACAAGATCGGTCGAGAGCAACGGGACCATCCGTACCTGCACAAACAACGAACCGGCCAGCACCATCGCGATTACTATCCGTAACGCGAGAATTGTCAGCTTTCCCACTGGAGTCTCCTTTATCGAACAACAATCTGATTCTATCGATATTCGATAGTTAAGCAACCGCACTTGCAGCTTTTGTGGATAGTCAGCTTGCTTACTAAAGCCTCTTTCCCTAGGCTTGAACAGGTCAGACAAACGACTCTCACAGCGGCGGCCCACGCTCAAAAAGCACTCCGCCGCGCAACGGAGGAGGAACAATGTCAGAACACAACATCACAGGCAAGAAGGTCGCATTCCTGTTGACGGACGGCGTGGAGCAGGTGGAACTCACCAGCCCATGGCAGGCGGTCAAGGATGCCGGCGGCGAGCCCACTCTCGTGGCCCCGTCCAAGGGAAAGCTCCAAGGCTTCAATGGCGTGGAAAAGGGTGACACCTTCGACGTCGACCTCGCGGTAGCCGATGCCAACGCTTCCGACTTTGACGCTCTGGTTCTTCCCGGTGGCGTCGTCAACGCCGATCATCTCCGCGTAGATAAGGACGCACAGAACTTCACGCGCGCCTTCTTTGAGCAGCACAAGCCGGTGGCGTCCATCTGCCACGGACCCTGGATTCTCATCGAGGCCGGCGTGATCAAGGGCCGCAACGTCACCTCGTATCACACGCTCCAGACCGACCTGAAGAACGCTGGCGCCAACTGGACCGACGAGGAAGTGGTGGTGGACCAGGGCTTGGTCACCAGCCGCAACCCGGACGACCTCCCAGCCTTCAACAGCAAGGTTGTGGAAGAGATTTCCGAAGGCCAACACGCTGGACAGACCGCCTAACGGTCAGCGACCCACATACGGCGAGTGCCGCCGTCGTACTTTCACAAGAAGTACGACGGCGGCACTTGGCGTTTCGCTGTCTGCAGGCTTTCGAGGGAGAAACGGACGGTTCTTGGGAGCGCTAAATGAGTGTGGTGAAGATATCCCAGCCGTTGCCTTTTTGTTGGGTGCCGAATGGCCCGCCCTATGAGGAGATCGACGTCCTGATGATGGCGATGACATTGTTGCCCGGTCGGGGGTGCCCTCCGTTCACCGCGACGTCCAGGTTGTGCTCGTAGCTGCCTCCCCCGCTGATTTCGGACATGACTGCCCACCCGGGTCCCCACACTGAGGGCTGCTTCCAGTTCCGTTGACCGTCCGTGGAGTATTCGTGGAGGTATCCGCCGATCTTTCCAGCCATCCGCCGCCTCCGCCCCTTGGTAAAGGTAGAGGTCGCAAACGGATCCCGGGCAAGGACGTCGCTGTTGCCGCCCCCCGTCGAAATCCCCCGGCGAGAACGAAGTTTCCGCGGCCGGTCCAACCCGTGGCCCGGTGGGACGCAGAAGTGGGGACTTGATGATTCCCTCGTTGCTGGCGGGGTGATTCTGTGAGGGTATGTTCATCCGCGCCCACGCATCTGGAACAGATTGATGAATCCGGGAAAGAGAAAGAGCCCGCCAAATAGCGGGCTCTTTCTTAATCTTTTGTCCGCGAGGGGAGGCCTTAGCCCACGAAACACGCGACTCGTAGAACCAACTTTAGGATAAGTACGTGCCATATGCCAATTCAGCTGCGCAGACCGCGATACATGCCTCCTTATCCGGACCTCGCATGTCCACCTACGTTCAGGCCACCTCCGGCGACCTGAAAAGAGCGTTGGACCTTTATGGCTGGAATGCCCGGGCATCAGCAGCCTTGATGGTGCCAGCGCATTTCGCCGAAGTCACCGTGCGGAACGCTGTTTCCGATGCCCTGACCGGCCTATACGGCCCGGACTGGCCATGGAACCAGACATTCGAGGGCAGTTTGCCCGGTGCGCCCCGTGGGCGCTATAGCCCTCGACAGGACTTGGTCTCTACCCGTAATAGCGAACGTACAACAGGAAAAGTCATCGCTGAATTGAAGTTCGTCTTCTGGCAGAAGATGTTCACCGCACGTCATGACGAACGCCTCTGGGACCAAGCCATTCTTACGCTATTCCCTCATGCAGCAGCCACGACCGCGGAGACCTTACGGGGACGGATTTATGCCGACCTGGAAGCAATTCGCCTGCTCCGGAACCGCATTGCCCACCATGAACCAATCTTCACGCGCAACCTCGCAGACGACCTGAAGAGAGTGATCGAACTAGTGGACATGCGCTGCACGGCCACCGCGGGCTGGGTCAGGGCCATTGAGACTGCAAGCACGGTCCTACAGGAACGCCCCTGAACTACCCCGGCCACCAGGATGCAACTGACGTGTGGCGAGGTGGACCGTAACGGTAACCGCCCCACACACTTTATGGCAAATGGCCAGCGCCAGCTAGGAGCAGTGGGTGCACAACGTTCACCGAAAGCAATTGCCCCTAACTGGCGCACGTGGGCCGATCCTTCGCCGGGTGGGACCTTAGACCACTCGCCGCACTCAGGGGCAAGCGGACGATGAGCGGAAATGACGATCTCATACCCAAGTCCGACGAGCGTTGGAGCACCGCCACAAGACGAGCGCAAGGTACTTCAGACTTGGGCCTCGCCGGGACTTAAAAAGACCTATTACGCGCACTATTTCCCGGCCGGGCTGATTATCCTTGTCACGGTGGGGACTGACGGGATGCTAGCTTTCGGAGGCGAACCCGCGGATTGGCCGTCATTTTGCGAGCGCTGACTTTGGGGCTCGCTTGCATCCGCTTACCGCATTGAGAAGCAGCGGCCGCGGCAGCTCCGCCGTCGTAATGTTGCGCAGGTCACACTCGACGCATACGCTGGGGACGCTGCAGCGTGGCAGCAAGGATGAAAGGCAACACATTGGCCAGCGACAAGCTCTCCGTAGTTGTTCGCGTCGACGTTGACGGCGAACAGATCCAGATCGCAGCGACCGGTCGAGTAACCACCATGAGCCTCCAGGGGCTCTACCCGGTGGTTCAACGCACCAAGAGCCTCGGCGGCGGCCTCGGTGTCGAAATGGATCTGTCCCAAGCGACGATTGATGCCGATGCCCTCGCCCAGCTGACGACTTACGCCGAGCTTCACGAAGTCCCGGTCCGGCTGCAGCCGGATTCCGGCAACGTGACCGCCCTTCCAGCCCGCGAACTCCAGACCACCAGCCGCGCCGCATAGCAGGAGGCACCGATGCGCAAAGTCACCGCTGGCCTGTTCCACTCCGTGGATGGCGTAGTGCAGGACCCCTTCAAGTTCCAGTTCGACAGCTTCGACGACGAACTGGGCACGGGACTCACCAAGATGATCAACACGGTGGACACCGTGGTCCTGGGTCGTGTCAGCTACCAGGAGTGGGCCGGCTATTGGCCGAACGCTCCACGGGACGAAGACTTTGCTGCCTTCATCAACCCTGTGGAAAAGTTCGTTGCATCCCACACCTTGTCCGAACCCCTTGAATGGGAAAATTCCCACCTGATTGAGGGCGACCTGGAGCAGTTCGTCACGGAGCTGAAATCGCGGGAAGGCGGCGAAATCGCCGTCTGCGGCAGCATCTCCCTGGTCCGCCAGCTCTTCTTCGCGGGCATCCTCGATGAACTCACCCTCATGACGCACCCCGTAGTTGCGGGCAGTGGGCGACGACTTTTCGAAGATGGCGATCCGCTGCACCGGCTCGCGTTGGAGAACCAATACGCCACCAGCAAGGGCAACGTGGTCAGCACCTACAGCCTGCGCGAAGACTAAAACGCACGACGGCGGCAGTCACCCGCCGCCGTCGACCTGCATGAACGGTCACCCCAGCAGCAGCGCCGCTCCCAGTTCGCTCCTGAAGTAGAGCACGCTGTGTCCGTATCGTGTTGATGTCACGAGTCCAGCGTCTCGGAGCACCCTGAGGTGCTGGTTCACAGCGGACGTTGTGACCCCGAAGCGCAGGCCCAGCTCGGTGGACGAGGCCGGGGCAGCCAGCGCAGTGAGCAGGCTGGTCCGAACCTCCCCCAACACAGCCACAATCGCACCCGGATTCGTAACGCGCTCCGTTTCCCACATGGCACCCTGGCCCCGAACCGGGTACATCAGTAGCGGCGGGTCGCCGTGGTTCACGGGAGCAGAGGCCCTGCGGGTAAACATGGTGGGAACAAGGGTCAGCCCCAGACCGTCAGTCTTCTCGGTCCGCGACGCCGGGTTCTTCAACCTCACGGATATCACCCGTCCGTCGAACTCCACAGCACCGGACAGGTCGTTGAGCATCGTGAACAGCCCGCCCTGCGCAATCTGACGCCCACGGTAGACGATATCCGCTTCCAGTATGGTGCGCATGCGCAACCAATGCGGTGCGAAGCAGGTGTCCCAGAACTCCCGGAGGATACGGACCATACGCCGGACGGCCTGATCAACAGGTCCGGAAAAGACGGCCGGAACGGCGCCGTGCACCCGCATTAGGTCGCCATGAAACTGCTCGGCTGAAATTTGCTCCAATGCATCAAACTCGTCATCGATCCTCGTGAGCGGGGACTCAGGCCGCGGGTTCAGGAAGTCCGGTGTCCACAATCGGTCATCCACCAAGGCCAGCAATCCATCCAGGTCCAAGCGCGAGCGGGCCTCTTCCGTCCGACGCAACCATGGCAGTTGAAGTGGATACTGGCTCGGGTCGCGAATAGCCCTTAGGGAAAGTCCCAGTTCACATAGAGGCGAGATTCCGAAACGCACGCCGCCCAGATCTGCGTCTGACAACTCGTACCTCAACATGAAGCATTACGCTACATCAATACCAGCCACCGGCAGGGGGTGGCAGAACTACATGTGTGACTAAATCCCCCGCAGACACCGCTCAATCCCAAAAGCACAGCCTCCGCGTCGCGCTCTCAGATCCCACCCTCAAAATTCTCGCTTCTGCCATCCTCGTAGCCACGGTGGGCCGCGGCATCTTCCTCACGTTAACGGTTCTGTACTTCAGCCGCTTCGTTGGGCTGAGTGCCGTGGAAATCGCCGTGATCCTCTCAGTTTCCAGTGGGGTGGGCGTCGCGACGTCCTATATTGGTGGTCGTCTCGCCGACCGCTTCTCCGCACGTCGGCTCCTTGTAGGGATGGTCGCCATCGAAGGTCTGGCGATCGCAACCTATACGTTCGCCGGAAACTTCGGCACCGCCGTCGTCATTGCCTGTGTCGCAGTGGGCGTGAACCGCGGCGCGAATGCCACACGCTCCGCGATCATCGCCCGGGCCTTCGACGGTCCGAACCGCGTGAATGCGCGCGCAGTCCTCCGCACCATCACAAACCTGGGCATCGCCGTGGGAGGCATGATTGCCGGACTCGCACTGGTGGCCGGCACCGCCGACGCGTTCCGGGGAATGATGATCGGGGCTGGTGTGGTCTACATCCTGAGCGCGCTACACCTCCGCCGGCTGCCTGGCCGGGTAGACGCACCGCGTCACTATCCTGCCGGCCATGCTCCGAAGCGGGGCATCTCCCCCTTCAGGGACCGCCGCTATGTACTGCTTACCGTGCTGTCCGGCATTTTCGGCATGCAGTTCGGGCTGGCCGAGATGGGCGTCCCGTTGTGGATTTCGCACGACACCAGTGCGCCGGACGTCCTGATCTCCGTCATCCTTGTCATCAACACTCTGTGTGTAGTTTTGCTGCAGGTGCCGCTCTCCCGTGGCACCGACGACCCTCGGCGCGCAGGAAAAATCGTGATGACCGGTGGTGCACTGATGGCGGTAGCCTGCGCACTTTACGCAACTGCGGGAGGAATGCCGGTCATCGCAGCCATCACCCTCCTGTGTGGCGCGGCACTCCTTCACTCGTTCGCGGAAATCCTCTCGCAGGCTGGGGCCTGGGGACTCAGCTTCGAACTCGCCAACCCCCTCCAAGCAGGCGCTTATCAAGGGATGTTCGGCATGGGATCCGCCCTGGGGGCCATGCTGGCACCGCTTGTGGTGACTGCCACCGTCGTCGAACATGGCGCGCTGGGCTGGGCCATCCTAGGCGCGGTCTTCCTCGCGTCGGCGGCGGGAATTGCGCTAATAGCGCGGAAGGCTCCTACGACGACGGCACTCGCCCCGGCGGCCCGCTTATCTGCGTAGGTTTGTGGCGTCCGGAGATAAATCATTACGCGGAAAAGCGCCTTACGTTTGTGAGCGAGTCTTCCGATGCAGGCGAAACAGTCATTCACGACTTCCTAGTTCGAGCAGATCCACATCAACGTAACCGCTGCCTGGCTTGGGAGAACCGCGTTCCTTGCGAAGCCGGGCGGCCTTGTACTCGTCCCTGGCTAGTTTGAACCCGTACCAGGCAATAAATCCTGCGAGCCCCATAACCCAGAGCGCACCCCAAGAGGGTCCCTCCCCAATCCAAAGTGGGGACAGGAACATGGCTACAGCGGCGACGAACCCCACGCATCCAAAAGTCGACAGAATGGCCATCCCCCACCAAGTGCTGACCTGGGCTTGGCCGCGACCCGGCGAAAACCCAATCTCATCGCCCGGATAACTGTGGAGTTCACCGGTTGTGGTCCTACGTAGCACCCGCTTCTCACCATTGGCGATTGCCTGCTTGTGTTCGGCGTACACGGCATCCTCATGCCGATAACGCTCCCGGTCATAAACCACGGCCAACCCTCCGAAGATTTGAAAGTCCAGCCTAGCGGCCAATGCACGACGGCGGGGTCGGCTCAGAATCACTCAAACTGCGCCAGGTGTGGCCGGCCCGGGTGGTCAAAGTCCTCGCCGGCCACACTGTCCGCCTGGGCGAGCGGACAAGTGCGCGGCCGGCCAGCCGACGGTGGGGCCTTGCTCGCGCACGGTGACCAGCCGACGAGGGGGGTCTCTTCGCCTCCTCGACCGTGGCTGTTGTTCTGCATCCGAATGCGCTCTACAGCCCGTCACTACTTGGTAGTGGCTCCAGTGGGATGAACGTGACGTGATTCAGGTCACTTTTAATCCTGTCCGTGTTCTTGAGCGCGGCCTAATTCTTCCGAGCCTTCAAATCCGCAACTACCTTCGCGATCCGCCGGGCACGCGTCTCCTCGGTCTTCGCATCACCGATCGGCTCGACGTAGCGCCGCTGGCTGCTGTAGTTCAGCGTGCCGTAGAACGCCTTCGCCTCAGGCTCCGCCTCGAGCGCGGCGGTCAGGTCCGCCGGCAGCTCGACAACCCGGGGTTCGGTGTCTACTTCAAGACCAACGTCCACGGTGTCCCCCGCTGCGGCGCCGGTCAGTTCACGGTTCGCCGAGCTGACACCCACCATGTATTTCCCGCCCATCACGGCGATGCTGCTGCGGTAACTCTGGCCGTTGATGGTCACCACCACCGGGGGCCGCTTTCCCGCGCCGAGCCCCTCAACGATCGCGTCCGGAACCTCGATACCCGCCTTGTTGCCATCGCCGACGATGGTCGTAGTGAATTTCATGACCCAAGTATGCCGTTGGCCGCCAGTAGACGCACCCCGTCAGCAGGACTACGTTCGAGGTAACCACGCAATCCCCGCTACCCAAGGAGAAGAACATGGACGAGCAGGACCTTCTGGAGCGCATCCAATCGTTGGTTGAGGAGGAGCACCGTCTCCGCGACACCACGTCAGGGGGCGGCGGAACCGAGGACGACGTCGACGGCGATGGCG
This sequence comes from Paenarthrobacter sp. TA1.8, assembly GCF_048595705.1. NCBI lineage: Bacteria > Bacillati > Actinomycetota > Actinomycetes > Micrococcales > Micrococcaceae > Paenarthrobacter > Paenarthrobacter sp. TA1.8. The sequence continues at coordinate 67,463 of NZ_CP184287.1, read as the reverse complement.
GCCTGGCACGATTGGCTCAACTCGAAGCGCAGCTCGACCAGTGTTGGGACCTGCTGCGCCAACGCCGGGCGAAGAGAGACGCCGGGGAGAACCCCAACGAGGCCGAGCCGCGCCCCATCAGTGAAGTGGAAGGCTACCGGCAGTAGCGCCGCACTCCGCTACGCGCCTTCAAGCACCTGACTCGTCGCCCACGCCAAGTATTTGGCGGCGTTGGCAACGGCATCGGCGACGTCCGGAACACCATCCTTGCGCTGCGCGACATCCAACAGCTGGGCCGCGGCAACGATGCCGTGCTTCGCCAGGTCTTCAGGCGTGACGGTGATGCGCCCAGCCACGGCGATCACCGGAATTCCGTGCAAACTCGCGGCGTCAGCCAAGGCAATGGGCGCCTTGCCGGTGAGCGATTGCTCATCCATGGAACCCTCGCCGGTGATGACGAGATCTGCCTCGCCGAGGTGCTTTGCGAGGCCCGTGAGCCCGGCGACCAGCGCAAAGCCACCTTCCAGCGTGGCATCCGTGAATGCGAGGAACGACGCCGGGAACCCGCCTGCCGCGCCAGCTCCCGGAACGTTTACATCGCGGCCGGTGGCCTCCCGAAGGAGCGACGCCCAATTGCGGAGACCGGCGTCGAGCTTTTCAACGGCGTCCTCATCCGCGCCCTTCTGGGGACCGAAAACATGCGCCGCACCTTCCGGCCCGTACAGCGGGTTTTGGACGTCGACGGCGATGCGAAACTTCACGGCGGACAGCCGCGGATCCAGTTCGGAGACATCCAACGCAACGACGTCGGCCAGGGAACCTCCGCCAAGTGGCACCACATTGCCGGCCGCATCCAAGGGTTTGAGCCCCAACGCGCGCAAGGCGCCGCTGCCGCCGTCGGACATTGCAGAGCCACCCAAGCCGAGCACGATCTCCGTGGCGCCGGCGTCGAGGGCCGCTGCCACTAGCTGGCCGCAACCGTAGCTGTGGGCACGCAATGAGTTCTCCGGCGTCGGTTCCATATGGGCCAGGCCGGAGGCCATCGCGGTCTCGATAACGGCGCTTGCCCCGCCGAAGGAGTCCTTGCGGATTGCCCATGAGGCTCCGACGGGCTTGAGGATAGGGCCAACAACGGCGTTGTTCCGCTCCTCGTAACCAGCAGCAATAGCGGCGTCCAGGGTACCTTCGCCGCCATCGGCAACGGGGAACTGGGTGGTCACGGCGTCCGGGTAGACGCGCAGGGCACCTTCGGCCATGGCTGACGCGGCTTCGGCGGCGGTCAGGGATCCCTTGAACTTGTCAGGGGCTATGAGGATACGCATGGGTCCATCTTGCCAGCTTCGTTCGGAAAGCGCTTGCCCAGCGCGTAACTTAAGTGCTCGCGGCGCTGCGGCAAGGGCCGGAATTATCCGCCGATTACCCTCACTGGAGCCCCATCAAGCCACGCCTTCACATCTTCGAACGCCCCGCCATAGAACTGCCGGTAGCTCTCGTGCGTCACGTAGCCGATATGCGGCGAGAGAACGGTCCTCGAAGAATGCACCAGCGCATGCCGCGCCGGCAGGGGTTCCTCCTCGAAGACATCCAGGGCCGCGCCACGGATCCACCCCTCCTCCAAGGCCCGGACCAGTGCCGCCTCATCCACCAGGGGCCCGCGCGCAGTATTGACCAACACGCCGTCGGGGCCGAGAAGTCTCAGTTCTTCCGGCCCAACGATGCCTTCCGACCTCTCGGATAACCGCAGGTGCAGCGTCACGACGTCGGACTCCCGGAACAACTCCTCTTTGCTGACCTTGCGGGCACCGGCAGCCTCAGCAGTTTCCGCCGTGAGATTCTGGCTCCAAGCGAGGACGTCCATCCCGAATGCCTTCGCATAGCCCGCCATCCGCTTGCCGATCTTGCCCAACCCAACTATTCCGAGGGTTTTGCCCTCGAGTTCAAACCCGACGCCGGTCTGCCAGCCGCCAGCGCGCAGGGAGTTCTCCTCGACAGTCAGGTTTCGGGCAAAAGCCAGGAGCAAAGCCCACGTCAGCTCGGGCGCCGCAGCCGGTGAGCCACCCGTTCCGCACACCACGATGCCGCGTTCCGCCGCCGCTTCAAGGTCGATCGCCGCATTCGCCATGCCAGTGGTTACCAGCAGCTTCAGGTTCGGCAGCGAATCAAGGACGTCCTGTGGAAAACGGGTTCGCTCGCGCATCGCCACAATGATGTCGAACGGCGCTAACGCGGCCACGGCTTGCTCTTCCGAAAGGAAAGGCGCGCTGAAGACGCTGACCTTCACGTCGTCGTCGAGCAGTGAATCCCACGGGGCGTAATCGCCGGAGACCTGCTGGTAATCATCAAGGATTGCTAAACGGAATCGGGTCACGGTATTCATCCTTGCGCGGCGGCCGGTGGTACTCAACCCCGTGGCACGTTAGGTTTTTGATTGTGAGCCAAAATGTGACCCCCGCCACGCCCAAACCCGAGCATCCCCGTCCGCAATTGGTCCGCGACAAGTGGCTGAACCTCAACGGCACCTGGGGATTTGAGATCGACGCCGGTGACTCCGGCTTGGAGCGCGGACTCACCACGCGCGAACTTAACAGCGAAATCCTGGTTCCGTTCGCACCGGAATCTGCACTTTCGGGGATCGAGCACGTCGATTTCATGGAAGCCGTCTGGTACCGGCGAACGGTGGCGATCCCTCAGGAGTGGGCGGGCCAGAACATTCTGCTGCACTTTGGCGCCGTAGACCACGACGCCACCGTATGGGTGAACGGGGTTGAAGTAGCCCGTCACCGTGGCGGCTTTACACCGTTCACTGCAGACCTCGGAGGAGTGGCCGAGCCCGGAACGGAAGCAGTGATTGTGGTGAGGGCCAGGGATTCACGGCACGAGATGCAGGCACGCGGCAAGCAGGCCACGTGGTACGACAACACCCACTGCCAGTACACCCGGACCACAGGAATTTGGCAGACGGTGTGGATGGAAGCGGTCCCTGCGGTTCATATCAAACGCCTCCGCATGACTCCCAATCTTGCTGACGCCAGCATCACACTGGAGGTGCCCGTTAGCCGTAACCGCAGCGGGCATACGGTCACCGCCGTCCTCAGCAACAAAGGTGACGTGCGTGTTGAGGCCACAGCCAAAGCAGACCTGGACCTCACGCCGTCACTCCGCCTCACCATCCCCGCCGAATCCCTGCGTCCTTGGTCCGTCGAAGATCCCTTCCTCTACGACCTCGAAGTCAGGATTCACGATGGGTCCGGCGATGTTGTTGATCAGGTCAGCAGTTACGCGGCCGTCCGGTCCATTGCCTTGGACGGCAAGGTGGTTCGCATTAACGGCGAAGCTGTCTTCCAACGACTCGTTCTGGATCAGGGCTACTGGCCCGACTCCCTGATGACCTCGCCGGATGACGCTGCCTTGATCAAGGACATCGAATTGTCCATGGCCGCAGGCTTCAACGGCGCCCGTTTACACCAGAAGGTCTTCGAAGAACGCTTTCTCTATCACGCTGACCGCCTCGGTTACTTGGTGTGGGGCGAGTTCGGCGACTGGGGTGTCTCCGGCGGAGGAACTGTGGGGCACAACCAAAGGCCCACAGCCAGCTTCGTGGCGCAATGGTTGGAAGTGCTGAAACGCGATTTCAACCACCCCTCCATCATTGGCTGGTGCCCCCTCAACGAGACGCACCAAGTTCTCCATGACCGCCTGACAGTGCTGGACGACGTCACCGAGGCCATGTTCCTGGCCACCAAGCTCGCCGACCCTACCCGGCCGGTGATCGACGCTTCCGGCTACGCTCACCGGATCCGCGACACGGACATTTACGATTCACACTCCTATGAGCAGGACCCGGACCGCTTCCGCATCGAGCAGCAGGGGTTGGCGGAGGGAAAGCCGTACATCAACCGCAAGGCCGACGGCGAGGAATACTCCGTGCCGTACGCGGGCCAGCCCTACTTTGTCTCGGAGTTCGGCGGAATCTGGTGGAACGAAGTTGAGGCCCATCAGGCTGCGGACGGAAGCGACGTCGCCTCCTCGTGGGGCTACGGCCAGCGCGTCAGCAGCGAGGAAGAGTTCTACACCCGCTTCGACAGCCTCTGCTCAGTGCTCCTGGATAACCCCGACATGTTCGGTTATTGCTACACCCAGCTCACGGACGTGTTCCAGGAGAAGAACGGCATCTTCAACTTCGACCGCAGCAATAAGTTCGATCTGGAGAGAATCCGCGCAAGCCAAGTGCGGCCTGCCGCGATCGAGACCCGCCGAGGTGGCAGTTAACCCCAATGTTTCCGCCTGGGACTGTCATTAAGTGCCAACTCGGCGCGGGATCTAAACCCACTGGCCCCTGCGCACCAGGACTTCCTTGAGAAGGTCGAGCCGGTCCGACACGATTCCGTCCACGCCAAGGTCCAGCAACCGCTCCATTTCCACGGGATCGTTGACCGTCCACACATGGACCTGCCTGTCGCACCGGTGCGCGCGCCGGATGAATCCGGACGTCACCACGGGAAACCGCCCGTAGCGGACAGGAACTTGGAAGACGTCGACGCCGGAGAGCAGCTTGCGAGCCAAAGGAACCGGAAGCACAGGGCCGAGAAGGACGAAGAGCGCGGTCAGGGAGCTGCCCGCAGAGGAAGCCACACGACGGGAGAGCTTGGAAAGGACTGCCCGGCGGCGCCTGTCCGAGAAGCTGGTGACCAAAACCCGGTCATGGACGCCATGCTTTTCGATCGCCGCAGCCATCGGGCCCACGGAATTCCAGTCTTTAACGTCCAAGTTCAGTCGGACCTGGGGCAGGGCAGAAACCAGCTCATCGAAGGTGGGGACGGGCTCCACTCCACCGATTCGGGCAGCCGCAACCTGGGCGGCCGTCAGCTCCGAAACCTTGCCGATGGAATCAGTCACACGGTCCAGGGAAGAATCGTGGAAAACGAGCAGTACGCCGTCGGACGTCGTGTGGACGTCCGTTTCAAGATGGACAGTTCCGAGCTCCACTGCAGCCTGGAATGCAGCCATGGAATTCTCCAGGCCATCCAAGGAGAAACCTCGGTGGGCGAAGGCCAAAGGCCCCACCGAACCGTCCTTGCGAAGGAAATAGGGCAGCGTCACTCCCGTAGCGTAGCCCATGGCAGAGGCGCGGTTAGCTCTCCTGCGGGACCGCCGCCGTCGTCGATTGCGGAACGATCGTCACGCCGTCGCTGACGTGCACCAATGTCCGGCCGCGACCGCCGTCGAGCTCCACCCAAACCGCGGTGGCATCGCCGGTAACGGCGTCCACCACGCCAGCCGACTCGAAACCCGGCGTCAGCGTGACGTTGACGCGGTCGCCCTGTCGCAGCGAACGCCAGTGATGATCCGGTTCGATGCGCCGCAATGGAGCGGTATTGACGTTGTTGATCCGACGCTTAGCCATGGTTCCCCCTACAAGTTCAATGAGACAGATAAACCGTGCGAACGGGTCTTGGCTGGAAGCCTACGGCCGTAAGTTGAACGCCGGTTGTATGGAAGCTGGGAACCAGATGACACTGCGGGACTGACAAACTAGGGGCATGACTGTGTTGATTGCCGGCTGCGGCGACCTTGGAACGGAAGTTGGACTGCGCTTCGCAGCTGCGGGCCATAATGTGGTTGGCCTGCGCCGTTCCCCTGAAAAGCTACCCGCCGAAATCAGCGGCATGTTCGCGGACCTCTCCGTCGCAGTCCCGGAACTGCCGGAGGACGTGGACATTGTTGTGGTGGCTATCGCCGCCGACACGTCCACAGAAGAGGCCTATCGCGCGGCTTACTTGAACGGCGTGAAGAACGTGTTGGACGCACTGGAACGGCAGTCCATCGAGCCGCAGCGGATCCTGTTCGTCTCCTCAACGGCTGTGTATAAGGATTCCGGCGGAGCTGTTGTGGATGAGTCCACGCCCACGGAGCCCACACGGTTCAGCGGCAGGGTACTGGTGGAAGCCGAAGACCTGTTGTTCAGCCGGACGCAGGGGACCAAAACCCGGCCCATCTCCCTAAGGCTGGGCGGAATCTACGGACCGGGACGCACCCGGCTGATCGATCAGGTCAGCAGCGGCACGGCCGTCATCCCTTCCCAGCCCCGGCATACCAACCGCGTTCACCGGGACGACGCCGCGGCCATGATCGTGCACCTCACCACCATGGAGGCGGTTCCTGATCCCGTCTACGTGGGCGTCGATGACTACGCGGCGGAAATGGGCGACGTCATGCGGTTCCTCGCCTCTGAAATGGGATGCCCTGAACCCCCGACGGCGGCACCTGGGAACGCGTCCGACGCCGGCCCGGGCGACAAGCGCTGTTCCAATAAACGCCTGCGGGCGACAGGTTTCGAATTCACCTTTCCCACTTACAAGGAGGGCTACCGCGCTTTGCTGGCCGGTGAGGGCGTACGGCACCCGTGAATCGCGAGGCTCCTACCGCTTCGCGGGCGCAAGCGTGGGGCCGGATCTACTTCGCTGTCCAAGCCGTGGCCGGGCTGGCGTGGTGGGTGGGAGTTTTCCTGTCACCGGTCATACGCACTGCCACTCTCGGCAGCCTGGACCCGGTCGCCGTAGCCGCCTTCGACATTCCCTTGTTCGTCATCGTCTCGGGTGTCGCAGCGTTCGGCGTCAGGGCTGCGGCCGTGGTGGCCGCTGGTTGGACTGGCCTCGTTGCTGTCGCCTTGGCCATCTACGCAACTATCACTTCCGAAGCGGGGTGGGGCGTCCTGATCATGTTGGCCGCCGCCGCTTGTTCAATGGTTGCGCTGTCCTTTGTGGTGCAAGGCCGTGTCCCTACGGAGTTGATCGTGCGGGGACCCTTTGCGTTCCGTCCGGCGTCCAACCGTCGCAGTACTGCAGCCAACGTGGGCGCAACCATGGGGCAGTTGGTCCTCTTCTGGGGTTTCTTCCTGGTGGTTCTTCCGTCAGCCATTTGGTGGATCGAGCAGCGGTGGAACGTTTCCTTGCCGTTTCCCTCCGCCGCACCGCCCGCCGGTTTCGTGGTGCTGGTGCTCGCCAGTTCCCTCGGGATCGCTTCCGCGGTGACCATGTCCTCTGCCGGAGGCGGAACCCCCTTGCCCTCCGCCATGCCCAACCGCTTGGTCATCGCCGGGCCGTATAAGTGGGTTCGGAATCCCATGGCCGTGGCAGGCATCTCCCAAGGAGCAGCTGTGGGGCTGATGCTGGGTTCGTGGCTGGTGGTTGCCTACGCGGTGATTGGTTCACTTCTATGGAATTACGCTGTGAGGCCACACGAAGAAGCCGACTTGGAACGTCGGTTTGGCACCGAGTTCCAGCGATACCGCGACTCAGTGCGGTGCTGGATTCCGCGCCTGCGAGGAAACTAGACCCGCTGCTCCGTGAGCTTCGCCTCGAGAATCTGGGCCACGCCGTCGTCGTCGAAGTGCGGCGCCTGCTGCCCGGCGGCGAGGATGGCCTCCGGGTGGCCGCTGGCCATCGCGTAACCGTGACCGGCCCAGCGCAGCATTTCGATGTCGTTGGGCATGTCACCGAACGCCACGACGTCAGCGGCTTCGATACCCAGCGATTCGGCGTACTTGGCCAGCGTGACAGCCTTATTGATGCCCGGAACGGACATCTCCAGCATTGCCGTCCGTGGCGCCGAATGCGTGGTGCTCACCAAATGCGCGACGGCCGGCTGCACTTCAGCCAGGAACTCGTCCGGCGTACCTTTGCGGGTGATCGCCAGGAACTTTACGACGGCGTCATCCGCCGTGAGCGTCTCGGCCAGCGGCGCGGGGGTGAACTCAGCGAGCAGCTCGCTGGTTTCGTTCTCGATGAAGCCCGGCTCAAGCTGGAAGCCCGTGAGAGTCTCCACAGCAAACAGGGCATCGGGCCTGATGGACTTGATGATGCGGCGGGCTTCAAAGACGGATTTGGCACCAAGGACAGACGAGGACAGGGCCTTCTCGGTTTCGAGATCCCACACCACTGCACCGTTGGAACAGATCACGATTCCGCTGTGACCCAGCTGCTCCTGGAGCGGGTACAACCAGCGCGGCGGACGACCCGTGACGAAGACGAGTTCCACCCCTGCGTCGCGGCACGCCTGGAATGCCTTGATGGTCCGGTCACTGATTTTGCCGTCGTGACCGAGGATGGTGCCGTCAATATCGCTTGCTACGAGCCGCATCAGGCCAGTCTACGTGGGCCCACGGCCCACAAGGTCGCGCGGTTCGGGGAGCGCGGCATAGTGTGAAGTCATGAGTGAGAAGACCAGCGAAGTCGAAGAACACAGCACCCGCGGGGCGTACGTCACCGGCGACGAGTTCACCCGGGACACCAATTACATCGAGGACAGGATCACCCGCGACGGTGCTGCCGGACCGAACGGCGAGCCCGGCTGGCCCCTGGAGCCGGGGCGCTACCGGTTGATTGCAGCCCGGGCTTGCCCTTGGGCCAACCGTGCCGTGATCGTGCGCCGGCTTCTTGGTTTGGAGGATGTCATCAGCCTCGGCCAGCCTGGCCCCACCCACGACGCCCGATCCTGGACCTTCGATTTGGATCCGGATGGTGTGGATCCCGTGCTGGGCATCGAGCGACTGCAGGAAGCATTCTTCCGCCGTTTCCCGGACTACCCTCGCGGAATCACTGTTCCGGCCATGGTGGACGTCCCCAGCGGCGCAGTGGTGACCAACAACTTCCCCCAAATCACGCTGGACTTCTCTACAGAATGGACAGAGTTCCACCGCCCGGGAGCGCCACAGCTGTACCCGGAGCACCTGCGCGAGGAAATCGACAAGGTCAACAAGCGCGTGTTCACCGAAGTCAACAATGGCGTTTACAGGTGCGGCTTCGCCGGATCCCAGGAAGCGTACGAGGCGGCCTACACCCGTCTGTGGAATGCCTTGGACTGGCTGGAGGAGCGCCTAGCGAGCCAGCGGTATCTCGTGGGTGATTCGATCACCGAGGCCGACGTCCGGCTCTTCACCACCTTGGCGCGCTTCGATGCCGTCTATCACGGCCACTTCAAGTGCAACCGCAACAAACTCAGCGAGATGCCCGCATTGTGGGCCTACGCCAGGGACCTGTTCCAGACACCGGGATTCGGGGACACCATCGATTTCGTGCAGATCAAGCAGCACTACTACATGGTGCACGAGGATATTAACCCCACCAAGATTGTCCCTGTGGGCCCGGACCTATCCGGATGGCTTACTGATCACGGACGGGAATCCCTACGCGGAAGCCCCTTCGGCGACGGCACTCCGCCAGGCCCGGTGAAAGCGGGCGAGGAAGTGGCCGCAGGGCACGGGGCCAGCTGAGCAGCTTTACTTATGCACTCCGTGGTTGAGCTCCGCCCGCGTGGGCGGATTCGCACCGGCCCGTGACACCGTCACGGCAGCCGCACGTGTTGCGTGATCCATGATGGCTGCCAGGGTTTCTGCGGGCATTGCCCTCAAAGCGCCACGGTTCTGCGCGCCGTCCAGCCCGTGATCCACAATCGCGGACAGGAGCCCCGCCATGAACGAATCGCCCGCGCCCACTGTGTCCACAACGTTCACGGATGGTGCGGGAACCTGAGTTTCACCGGCCCTCGTTACGCCCCACGGGCCACGTGAACCACGTGTTACCACCACCAGGGCCGGACCCTCAGCACCACCCAAGGTCAGCCAGCGACGCGCGGATTCCAGCGGATCGACGCCGGGATACAGCCATTCAAGGTCCTCGTCCGAGGCCTTCACGACGTCGGAAAGCACCACAAAGCGCTCGGCTTGCGTTCGCGCATATTCGACATCCGTGATGATGCTGGGACGGCAGTTCGGGTCGAAGCTGATAGTGCTGCTCGGGTGGGCATGCTCGACGGCGGCAAGCACCTCTGCGGCGCCAGGCTCCAGGAAGGTGGCAATGGAACCGGTGTGCAGCAGGGTGGAGCCCTGCAGCATGAGCGGCAACCGACCGGCGAGCCCGGGTAGCTCCCAGGCGAGGTCGAAAGCGTAGGTGGCGGCGCCGTCGTCGTCGATCTGCGCGGTGGCCACGCTGGTTGGCTTCTCGTCCGGCGGTAGCGGCACCATCACGGAACTCGAGCGCAAGTGCGCGGCAACGGAATCACCGTAGGCGTCCCGGCCGTAGCGACCGATGAACTGCACCGGATGGTCCAAGCGGGCCAACCCGACGGCAACGTTCAGGGGGCTCCCGCCTACGTGGGCTTCGATTCCCGAGGAACGTTGAACGACGTCGACCAGGGCCTCACCAATGACTGTCAGCATGGGACCACTCTGCCAGAGGCTGGCCCCACGAACCACAGATTACGAGAGCAGCCGTTGCACCAGTTCACGGCATTTCTTGTACGCCACGGCCTTGGGGTCGATGAGGTCGAAGTGGTCGCCAGGGACGCGCAGCAGCTGGGCCGCACTTCCTGCCGCCGTTGCCGCCGCGACGTACGCTTCGGACTGGCTTGCAGGAACGTCCTCGTCATCTGTGGCATGCACGGCATAGACGGGGACATCGATGGGCAGTGAGCTCATAGGGTCGGCGTACTTATGCCGTTTGGGGAATCTATGGGAATCCCCGCCCATGAGGTTGCAGACGGCGCCATTGCTGAGGTTTAGCTTCTCCGCTGCCGCAAGGTTCAGGAGGCCTGACTGGCTGACCACGCCTGTCAGGTGGACGGCGTTATCCTCAGGAGTGCGCTGGAGCTGGCGGTCGGCGTCGGGCGTTCCAATATCCGAAAGCCGCTGCCGGCCCGCAGCCCAGACGGCCAAGTGGCCGCCGGCCGAGTGACCGAGCGCCACTACTTTGCCAAGTTGAAGGTCGTGGACACCCGCGATCTCGGACAGATGGTCGATGCCGGCCAGGATGTCCTCGAAAGTATGGGGCCAACCACCACCATTACCGGCCCGCCGGTACTCGAGGTTCCAGGCGGTAATACCGTGCGCTGCGAGGTCGCGCGCCAGGGGCTCACCGAGCTCAGCGCCGTACTGTGAGCGCCAGTATCCGCCATGGATCACAACGGCGATTCCACCGGCGACGCTGGACGCGCCGCGATGGTTTCCGTTGGACGGTTCAGGTATGAAGAGTTCGCCCCACTGACTGGGGTGTTCGCCGTAGCTGTACTTGTGCCGCAACATTGCGCCCTCCTTTGTACTGAGCCTATCGTGACGTTTCGGAAGTTTGGCTAGAGGCACCCCGACGGCGGGTGGCTCAGTTGGGTGTCGGACCCGCCCCGTAAGCTGGGGGCATGGCAAGCAATTGGGACAGCCTGGACCAGGCTCAGCGCGACGCAGTGGATGCGAATGTGGCGCTCTATGAGCGTGTTCGCCCCGCCCTGAAGCGGGTCACGCGCGATGTGCTGCTCACTTTGCGTGACATGTTGAACGACGCAGAGGTCACCCCTTTGTTTGTCACGGGACGGACCAAAACGGTCGAGTCGTTCCGCGAAAAGATTTCCCGTACGGATGACCCCTTGGAGCCGGGTGGGCCTCGTGTGCTCAAGTTTCCGGACCCCTTCCGCACCTTGAACGACATGGTGGGCATCCGCGTCATCACCAAGCTACCCGCGGAAAACGCTGCGGTGGCCAACATCATCAAGCGCCAGCGGCAACTCTTCGATTGCCGTGGCGACCGCGAGAAGGACATTGGTTCCATTGAGTCAGGAACCTATGGCTATTCCAGCCGGCACCTCATTCTGCGCACCATCCAGAACGAGGCCGTGAAGGAATACCAGCACGTCTTCAACCCGGAGATGCCTGCCAATGGCAGCTATTTCTTCGAGTGCCAGATTCGTACCGTGTTTGCGCACGCCTGGAGCGAGATCGAGCACGATATTCGCTTTAAGGCGGAAGACCCGCGGGCCTGGACACCGCATTTCGACCGCCAGTTCACGGCCACCGCGGCCATGTTGGAAACCGTGGAGAGCGCCTTCGCCGATCTTCACGAACGCTACGAGGAAGTCCGCGGCTACTGGGATCTCGAGGGCGATGGCGGCATGCCGTTGACACCCAACCGTGTCCGGGACGTCTGGCGTACGCTTCTGCCGCACGTTGACCGTAAAGTTGATGACGACTGGGGATGGGCTGCCGAACTGCTCGCCGCCCACGGACTCACCAAGACCGTGGAGCTTGCGGGTCTGCTGAGCGCCAACCGCATCACCGAGGTCCGCAAGGCCTTGGACCACCGATACTCCCCCGGTCCGGACCGCCTCTTGGATGACCTCCTGCTGTGGCAGTACGGAACCGAACACATTGATCTCACCGCTGAGGCGCCCGACGTCGTCCCGCACCCGCGGCGCGACAGCCTCCAGCGGCGCCTTAAGCAGATTGAGCGCTACCGACAGACTGCGCCCTAGGACAACTGCACCTGTAAGGACCCATGACTCCCGAGCAACTCATGTCACTACGGGCGACCTTCCGCTCGCCCCGCCGCCTGCTGACCGAATCCCTTGCGGGACTCGTGGTGGCTTTGGCTTTGATCCCCGAGGCGATCGCGTTCTCGGTGATCGCCGGGGTGGATCCGCGCATCGGCCTCTTCGCGTCCTTCACCATGGGCGTAGTCACTGCCATCGTGGGCGGGCGGCCGGCCATGATCTCCGCGGCGACCGGTGCCGTGGCCTTGGTAATCGCACCGGTGATGAAAGAACACGGGCTGGATTATCTGATTGCCACGATCATCCTGGCTGGTATTTTCCAGATCATCCTGGCGGTCCTGGGCGTCACCAAGCTGATGCGCTTCATCCCGAGGTCCGTCATGATCGGCTTCGTGAACGCCTTGGCCATCCTGGTATTTATGTCCCAGATGCCCGAGCTCTTCAACGTGCCGTGGATGGTCTATCCGATTGTCATTGTGGGCTTGGTGATCGTGTTCGGGCTGCCCCGCATCACCACGGCCATTCCTGCACCGTTGGTGGCAATCGTGGCCATCACCCTGGTTACCGTGCTCGGAAATATCGATGTTCCGACAGTCAGCGACAAGGGAGAACTCCCTGATAGCCTGCCCGGATTCTTCCTGCCGAACGTTCCCCTGAACCTGGCGACGTTCCAGATCATTGCGCCCTTCGCCCTGTCCATGGCGCTGGTGGGCCTGCTCGAATCACTGATGACAGCCAAGCTGGTGGACGATATCACGGACACACGTTCCAACAAGACGCGCGTTTCCTGGGGCCAGGGTGCCGCGAACATTGTCACGGGCTTCCTTGGTGGTCTGGGTGGTTGCGCAGTAATCGGCCAAACCATGATCAACGTCAAGGGCTCAGGGGCTCGCAGCCGGCTCTCCACGTTCCTGGCCGGCGTGTTCCTGCTGGTGCTCGTGGTGGTCCTGGGTGATGTTGTGGGCCAGATCCCCATGGCCGCTCTCGTGGCCGTGATGATCTTCGTCTCGCTGATCACCTTCGACTGGCACTCCGTCCGCATCTCAACGCTCAGGCGTCTGCCGAAGTCCGAGACCGCGGTCATGCTCATCACCGTTGCCGCCGTGGTGGCGACGCACAACCTCGCGGTAGGTGTCGGCGTCGGCGTCTTGACCGCCATGGTGCTGTTTGCTCGCCGGGTGGCCCACTTCGCAACTGTGGAGCGGACGGAACTCGAGCTCAACGGCGAAGTTGTCGCGACGTACACGGTGGACGGCGAATTGTTCTTTGCCTCGTCCAATGACCTGTACACGCAGTTCGACTACGCGAAAGATTCCTCAGAAGGCATAGATCGAGTGATCATCGATCTGCATGGCTCACACATCTGGGACGCCTCAACGGTGGCAGTGCTGGATTCCGTGACCGAGAAGTACCGGAATCACGGCCGTGAGGTGGAGTTCATAGGACTCAACGAGGCCAGTATTCGTATGCGCGAACGGCTGGCGGGAAAGCTCAACTCCTAACCCAAGTAGGTCGCAGTTAAGGCCGTTTTGAGCGCTCAAAACGGTCTTAACTGCGACCTACTTGGGTACAAACAGCGGTCATCTGACATATACGCTCCCCTGCAAGTAAAGAATTAGTAGTGCCCACCGTGCGGGTGTGAGCATGGATGAATGCTTGAGGCAACCAATTCACCAACGAAAACCGAAGAACCCACTGCTCCCGTCAATGCAGCGCTTGCAGCTGAAGCCAAGATTGCGCGTATCGCGGTCACAGTGTTCCCGCTGTTGGTGGTGGTTGCAGGCATTCTGGGGTTCCTCATCCCAGACCTCTTCAAACCGATGGGCGTCGCGGTTCCCTACCTGCTTGGCGTCATTATGTTCTGTATGGGCCTCACGCTGACCCCGCCGGACTTCGCTTCGGTGGCCCGGCGTCCGTGGGCTGTGGCCCTCGGCATCGTGGCGCATTATGTGATCATGCCCGGCGCTGGATGGCTCATTGCCGTGCTCCTGCAGTTGCCACCCGAGCTGGCCGTTGGCCTGATTCTGGTCGGCTGCGCGCCCTCCGGCACCGCTTCGAACGTCATGGCATTCCTGGCCAAGGGCGACGTTGCTCTGTCTGTAGCTGTTGCCTCGGTCTCCACATTGATCGCGCCGATCGTGACCCCCGCGCTGACTCTCTTCCTGGCCGGGTCCTTCCTCCACATCGATGCCGGCGCCATGGTGTTGGACATCGTAAAGACCGTGCTGCTGCCGGTGATCGCAGGGCTTGTGGCCCGGCTCTTTCTTTCGAAGCTCGTCGCAAAGGTTCTCCCGGCACTTCCGTGGGCGTCCGCCGTCGTGATTTCACTGATCGTGGCGATCGTCGTGGCCGGTAGCGCCAGCAAGATCGTTGCCGCGGGCGCGATTGTGTTCCTGGCGGTAGTCCTCCACAACGGTTTCGGCCTGGGCCTCGGGTACTTGGCCGGCAAGCTCGGCCGTCTGGACGACAAAGCACGCCGGGCCTTGGCATTCGAGGTGGGAATGCAAAACTCGGGCCTTGCCGCGACGTTGGCCACCGCACACTTCAGCCCCTTGGCAGCGCTGCCGTCGGCCGTGTTCTCGCTGTGGCACAACATCTCGGGGGCGATCGTGGCCGCTTGGCTGGCACGGCGTCCACTGAAGGACTAGCTAGCCCTCCGTCGTGCCGCGGCGGTGCAGCTTCCACGGTGACGCAACCCGGATGCCCTCGGCCGGGGTGGTTCCCGCCAACCGGTCCAGCAGCATCCGGACAACCTGCTCGAAGATCGGGTCCGGCCCAACAGTCGTCAGAGCCGGATCGTAGTCCTGGCCCTCTGTGGAATTCCCGACGCCGACGATCTGGATGTCCTCGGGAACGCGGAGGCCAAGGCGGTAGGCGGCACGGATCGTCTGCAGCGCTTCCATGTCGTCGGTGCAGAGGATGGCCGTGGGTCGATCCGGGAGTTGGAGCAATTCCAGGGCGGACTGATAGGCAGTGGCCGGGCGGTGATGTGAAGTCCTAACCAAGGACGCGTCCAAGGGAATGCCCGCCTTCTCCAGCCCGGCTGCGTAGGCGGCAAAGCGGCTCTTGGGTCGCCCAGCCGGGTCAGCTCTCCGGATGCAGGCAATTCTGCGGTGCGACGCCGTGAGGAATTCCATGCAGTCCGCGAGCCCGGAGTCGGTCTCGGGGGCAAGGACATCGAATCCAGCAGGCTTCATGGTGCCTGAGATGACTACTTGGGCAACGCCGCGGCGGGCCAATTCAGTGACTGCTTCGTCCTCGGACCTTGCTTCAGGGAAGTAGCCAATGATGACGCCGTCGGCGCCCCCGGACATCATGAACTTCCGCCAGTCGTCGCCCAGCAGGATCACCGGTTGATAACCGTGTTGCGGCAGGATGTCGGCCGCGGCAGTGGCGAGTGCGCGATCCCAAGGCCATTCAAGGTTTCCGATTGCCACGGCAACCACGTCCGTTTTGCCGCGACGCATTCCCCGCGCGGCTTGATTGGGCACGTAACCCAGTTCCTTGACCGCTGCCAGAACCCGGTCCTGCGTGGGCTGGCTGATCCGGGTGGTGCCGCCATGACGGCCGGAAAGCACATAGGAGACAGTGGTCAGTGATACGTCCGCCGCCATCGCAACATCCCGGATGGTGGGTTTGGATCCCTTACTCACGTTGCGACTCCTGGTAGACAGCGGATTTCTTGAACTCTATCCGCAACCGCGGTGGACTCCCCTTGACGCAATTAGTTGTGAACGTTAACAATTGCGGGAGTCTACAAATACAAGCGGGAGATCATTCAATGAAGAACTGGGCAGGAAATCTTGAGTATTCGTCTGCGGACGTCCAGCGGCCCACTACTGTGGAGCAACTGCGCGAGCTTGTAGCCCAGGCAACGCGGATCAAGGCCCTGGGTTCCCGGCACTCCTTCAACACGGTCGCCGACACCGACGGTACCCACCTCCTGCTCGATGCCCTCCCCCAGGAAGTTGTTTTGGACGCCGCGAAGGGCACCGTCAAAGTCAGCGGGGGCATCAGCTACGGAGCCCTCGGCCGCGCGCTTGAGGAACAGGGATACGCCATCCACAACCTCGCCTCCCTCCCACACATCTCCGTCGCGGGTGCCATCCAAACCGGCACGCACGGCAGTGGAGTCAACAACCCCTCCCTGGCTGCCGCCGTCGTTAGTGTTGACCTGGTGCGCGCCTCCGGCGAGCTCGTCACCCTCACGGCGGACGACGACGAATTTCTCGCCAGCGTGGTGGGAATGGGCGCACTTGGCATCGTCACAGGGCTGGAGCTCGCTGTCCGGCCGAGCTATGAGGTACGACAGCGCGTGCTCACCAACTTGTCCTGGGAGGGCGCACTGGCGAACTTCCAGGCCATCGCTTCGAGTGCTTACAGTGTCAGCTTCTTCACCGATTACACCGGCGACACCATTCCCCAGGTTTGGCTCAAGGCACTGGACACTGAAGCTCCGCTGCCTGACTTGTTTGGGGCAACCGCTGCAACGGCTGCCATGCATCCCTTGCCGGACATGTCCGCGGAGAACTGCACCGAGCAGCTGGATGTGGCCGGCAAGTGGCTTGACCGTTTGCCGCACTTCCGCCACGAATTCACGCCCAGCAACGGCGAGGAGCTGCAAAGCGAGTTCCTCTTGCCGCTGGAACAGGCGCCGGCCGCGCTGCAGGCTGTCCGGGGACTGGCCGACAAGCTCGCACCGCTCCTGTTCGTCTCCGAAATCCGCACCGTGGCCGCTGATGAGTTCTGGCTTAGCCCCTTCTACCAGCAGCAAAGCGTGGCACTCCACTTCACGTGGAAGCCGCTGCAGGCCGAGGTAGAAGCGGTGCTCCCGGAGCTCGAGGAAGCCCTCCGTCCGTTCGGTGCGCGCCCGCACTGGGGCAAACTGTTCACGCCCAGTCAGTACGACTTCGCTTCTCTCTATCCGCGGTTCGAGGATTTCCGAGCTTTGGTTCAGGCCAATGACCCAAGTGGGAAGTTCCGCAATGAGCTGCTCGACAGCGTGCTGGGAATCTCCGCCGCGACGCACGCCTAGCGCTACTCGATGTGAGCCAGCACGGCGCCGGCAGTGACAACACCGCCGGGCTCTGACAACACCTCGGAGAGAGTGCCTGAACGGTGTGCCGAGACCTGGGTCTCCATCTTCATGGCCTCCAGTACCACCAAAGGATCCCCGGCTGCTACGTCAGTGCCGGGTTCCACCAGCCACTTCACTACGGTCCCGGCCATGCTGGAGACGAGGGCGGATTCTGCGGGAGAGTCGCCGGTGCCTGAGCCGGAACCCGGCGCATCGGTCGGAGTCGTAAAAGCAGGAATGCCCTGCCCCGAACGCGCCCAGCCGTCCAGGAGGTCCGCGGGAAGTCCTACGGCGAGCCGCTTGCCGTCCACATCAACGGTGATGGTGCGTCGCTCCCCTTCCGGGGCGACCACGTTGTATTCGGGGTCCACAGGGATCTGGTCTGCGAAGTCCGTCTCGATCCACCGGGTGTGAACCCGCATTCCGGCAACGGACGTGAAATCTTCGGACTCGAGGACCGCGCGGTGGAACGGCAGGACCGTCGCGAGCCCCCTGATATTGATTTCGGCCAGGGCACGCCGCGAGCGGCGAAGGGCCTGCTGCCGGTCAGCGCCAGTGACGATCAGCTTGGCCAACAAAGAATCGAATTGCGGCGCGACAAACGAGCCCGAACGAACTCCGGTGTCTACACGGATTCCCGGGCCTGTTGGCACCTCAAAGAGTTCCACTGTCCCCGGGGAGGGCAGGAAGCCGCGGCCCACGTCCTCAGCATTGATGCGGAACTCGAAGGAGTGTCCTCGGGCGACGGGATCTTCCGTAATGCTCAGTGGCAAGCCTGCAGCAATTCGGAACTGCTCTTGGACGAGGTCGATCCCTGCAGTTTCCTCAGTGATGGGGTGCTCAACCTGGAGGCGGGTGTTGACCTCAAGGAAGGCCACTGCTCCGTCAGCGGAGACCAGGAACTCCACGGTTCCGGCACCGTAATAGCCGGCTTCACGCACGATTGCTTTCGCACCGTCGTAAATTTGCTGGCGTTGCGTGTCACTGAGGAAGGGTGCGGGAGCCTCTTCCACGAGCTTCTGGTGGCGACGTTGGAGGGAGCAGTCGCGGGTGCCCACCACAACAACGTTGCCGAGCTTGTCCGCGATGATCTGAGCTTCCACATGCCGAGGCCGGTCAAGGTACTGCTCCACGAAGCACTCGCCACGACCAAAGGCAGCCACTGCTTCCCGGACTGCAGAATCGAAGGCCTCTTCCACTTCGGCGAGCTCCCGAACCACCTTCAAACCCCGGCCGCCGCCGCCGAAAGCAGCCTTGATGGCAAGTGGAAGTCCATGTTCCTCCGCGAAGGCCCGGGCTTCCGCAGCCGAGGACACTGGTCCGTCGCTGCCCGCAACCAACGGAGCACCTGCGCGGACAGCGATTTCGCGGGCCGTGATCTTGTTACCCAACTGGCGGATCGATTCCGGTGAGGGACCGATCCACTCAAGTCCGGCGTCGAGCACTGCTTGTGCAAAGTCCGCGTTCTCGGAAAGGAAACCGTACCCGGGGTGGACGGCGTCCGCGCCGGACTCCGCGGCAACGGCAAGCAGCTTCGCGATGTTCAAATAGGTGTCAGCCGGCGAGTTTCCGCCCAGGCTGAAGGCTTCGTCGGCAGCACCAACGTGCATGGCATCGGCATCGATGTCTGCGTAAACGGCGACTGAGAGGATGCCGGCGTCGTCACAGGCTCGGGCGACGCGGACAGCGATTTCGCCGCGGTTCGCGATCAGGACCTTGCGCATCAAATACTCACTTCTCTGGGGTCTTCGTAAAAGGCGTGATGAACTCTGGGGAATCCGGGACGAGCCGGAAGCGGATCTTTCCGCCAATGGGGACCTGCGCGGCGAGATCAAGGTGCTCGTCGCGCACCACGCCGATCACGGGGTATCCGCCGGTGATGGGGTGGTCCGCCAGGAAGAGCACGGGGAGTCCCGCGGGTGGGATCTGGAGCGCTCCCGCCATGGTGCCCTCGCTGGGAAGCTCACCCTGGCGGGTTCGCTTCAGCGGCGTGCCATCCAGTCGCATGCCCACACGGTTGGACTGCGGAGTGACCAGCCATTCCTGGTTGCAGAGGGAATCCAGGGCTTCCTGGTCGAACCAGTCGGCACGCGGCCCGGGAACGATGTCCAGCACCGTGACTCCGTCCCCCGGGAATTCAGGTTGCAACTCAGGACTGCCAACAGCCGTGGATGCCGTAGCGCCACCCACGGCCACGACCTGCCTGACTGCCAATGGTGCCGGCCCGATGCCGGACATCGTGTCCGCCGAGCGACTGCCCAGCACCTCAGGAACGTCCACGCCGCCACGGATCGCCACATAATTCCGGAATCCCGACTCCGGAGCGCCCAAGGTGAGTACCTCGCCGTCGAGCAGCGCGAAGGGTGCGGCCATCGGGGCAGTTCGCTTCGCACCCGGCTGGACGTCGTCGTCGGCCCCGTCACCGGGCTCAAACCACGACGGCGACTCGATAGTCAGCGTGGTCGGCGCACCTGTCACAGCAATCACCTGGTCGCCAACAGCTTCCACCGTGAGCCCGCCACTTACGGATTCGATTGCTGCGGCAGACGAAGCGTTACCGACAAGCCGGTTGGCCCGCCGCAACGATGCCCTGTCCAGCGCACCGGCAGCGGACACCCCCAGTGGACCGTAGCCTCGGCGCCCGAGATCTTGGATCAGGCTCTGCGCACCCGGATTGAGAATCCGAAGACCGGACTCAACGTGATGCTCCCTTTCGGGTTCACGCGCCGGGGCGTCACCGCTCGATGGTGCTTTAGCTGTCACCACTTCGCGGACGGCCCGGTACTGCACGCGATCGCCAGGACGAACCAATGCAGGTTGGGAACGGTCCAGATCCCACATCCGGGCCCCTGTCCGGCCGATCAGCTGCCAACCTCCCGGAGAACGGCGTGGGTAGACGGCGGAGTATTGTCCACCGAGAGCCACGGATCCGGCGGGCACCGCCGTGCGCGGTGAAGAGCGGCGGGGAACCGTGAGGGCCTCATTTTCGCCCACCATGTAGCCAAAACCGGGTGCGAAGCCAGCAAAGGCCACTGTCCAGATTTGTCCCGTGTGCGCGGCTATGACGCCGTCCACGCTCAGCCCGGTGAGCTCCGCAACATCGGCGAGGTCGTCGCCGTCGTACACGGTATCGATGACCACAAGACCAGAGTCGCTGGCGATCAGCGGAGCAAGCTCCAACTCCAGGAGCCGCGCGCCAATGGCACGGGTTGCAGCCGCCGACTCGCCGACCACCATGACAGTTTCCGCGGCGGCCAGAACGTCCACTTGGCCGGGAAGCGGGGACTTGTAGAGCATGTCCTGAAGGGCAAGGACATCCTGCAGGCTGTTCAGTTCGGCCAGGACGGCACGGGTGCCGACGGGCCTGACAGAGCGAACCCTTTTCGCGGTGGCGGTTTGCATCACGGTTTCCATCTTTCGCTACGCCGCCGGCTGAGCGTGCGTCCCCTGCACCAAACGGACATCTTCTTCCGGCTTGGGGTCACGGCCGAGGAGCATGCCCACGATCGTGACAACAGCTGCGACGAGGATGTATACGGCGATCAGGTACCAGCCGCCGCCAGCGGCACCGTAGAGCGCTGTGAAGATGATGGGAGCAACGGCTCCACCGATCACACCAGCCAGGGTGTATGCCAAGGAACTGCCGGCGTAGCGAAGGCGGGCCGGGAACTGCTCGGTGATGAATGCGGCCTGCGGGCCATACATGAAGGCGTGGAGTGCCAAGCCAATGACGGTACCGATGGTCAGCATGGCTACGGACTTGCCCTGAATCATCAGGAAGAACAGCGGGATATAGGCGGCGGTAGCTGCTGCCGCGATGCCGTAGACCCAGCGACGGTTGAAGCGGTCCGTCAGTGCACCTGCCGCCGGGATCAGGAACAGCTGGAAAGCCGAGCCGATCAGGATGGCGGACAGCACGTTGCCGGTGGTCATGCCCAGTTCTTTGGTGGCATAAACAGCGACGAACACCGTGAACAGGGCGTAAAGGATATCCGGGCAAACACGTGAGAGCGCTGCTGCGACCAAGGCCTTGGGCTGGGTGGTGAAGACTTCCTTGATGGGAGCCTTGGGACGATCTCCGTGGGCCTGGATGGCCTTGAAGACCGGCGTTTCCTCAAGCTTGAGTCGGATGATCAGGCCGAAGACCACCAAGAGTGCAGAGGCCAGGAAGGCTACGCGCCAGCCCCAGGAGAGGAAGGCCTCTTCGCTGAGGGAAGCGGCAAGAATGGCAAGAACGCCGTTGGCCATGAGGTTGCCGGCGGGCGGGCCGATCTGGGCCGCGGAGGACCAGAATCCGCGCTTGTTGGGGTCACCGAATTCGCTGGAAAGCAGCACTGCGCCGCCCCATTCGCCGCCAACGCCAATGCCCTGCGCCAATCGCAGCAGCACAAGGATGGTGGGTGCTGCGACTCCAATCACTGAGTAGTCAGGCAGTGCACCGATGAGGACCGTAGCCACGCCGATCAGGACGAGGGTGAAGACCAGAACGTATTTACGGCCGATCTTGTCGCCCAGGCGGCCGAAGATGACGCCACCAATCGGTCGGGCCAGGTAACCAACCGCGAAGGCCGAGAAGGACAGCAGCAACGCGACGAATTCGTCATTGCCCGGGAAGAAGATCTTGGGGAACACGAGGGCCGAGGCCACCGAGTAAATAGCGAAGTCGTAGTACTCAAGCGACGTGCCGGTGAGGCTGGCGACGTACGCCTTGATGGCACCGGGCGGCGGCTTCCTTGTCGCTGCCTTGGGTGCATTGTTGGTGCTGGTCATGATGTCCTCCGGGGGGATGAGGGATGGTGCGGGGAGCCCAAGTGGGCTAGAGGAACGAGCCGACTCCGACGCCGGCATCGCTCAGAGCAGACTTCACAGCGGTGGCCATCGCGACGGCACCGGGTGAGTCACCATGCACGCAGATACTCTCTGCGCGGATTTTTAGGAGGGAACCGTCGATGGTTCTGACGGCTTGTTCAGTGGCCATTCGCAGGACGTGCTCTGCTACTTCGGCTGGATCGTGCAACACGGCCCCGGCTTGGGAGCGCGAGACGAGCGTTCCGTCCGGGTTGTAAGCGCGGTCCGCGAATGCTTCGGAAACGCCCCGAAGGCCTGCTTCCTCCGCGAGGCGCAGGACCTCGGAACCGGGGAGGCCAAGAATCGGAAGGTTGGGGTCAACCGATTTCACGGCCTCCACCACAGCGCGGGCCTGGGCAGTGTGCTTGACGATCGCGTTGTAAAGGCCGCCGTGCGGTTTCACGTACTGAACGCTGGCTCCCGAGGTGGCCGCCAACGCCTGCAGCGCGCCAATCTGATAAACCACGTCATCAGCCAGTTCCATGGGGTCGATGTCCATGAAGCGGCGGCCGAATCCAGCGAGGTCGCGGTAGCCGACATGGGCGCCAATAACGACGCCGGCCTTGGCCGCCTTTTCGCAGGTGCTGCGGATGACGCTGGGGTCGCCAGCATGGAATCCGCACGCAACGTTGGCACTGGAGACGGACTCGAACATGGCTTCGTCATCGCCGAGTGTCCAGCGCCCGAAGGACTCGCCGACGTCGCTGTTCAAATCGATGATTGCCATGATGTGATCCCTGCCTCGTGATGTGCGTTACATCCAGCATGCACCATTTTGCCGGATTGTTCAACGATCCAGCGATCCTGGTTTTCGGCAATCGTGTATTTTTGGTGTCATGGCCAGTGCAGATCAGGGAAGAAACGAACATGTTGGCCTTGATAGCGCGCGGGCCCGGGTACGGATGAAAGTTCCGTCCGTTGCCGAGAGGGTCGCCGAAGAACTGCGCTACCAGCTGGCCGAAGGTTTCCTTGTCCCGGGCGCCAAGCTGACGGAAGCCACCATTGCTGAGGATCTGGGCGTCTCCCGGAACACGGTCCGCGAAGCATTCGCCGAGCTGGCTGGGGAGCGGTTACTTCTCCGCCAGCCCAATAAGGGCGTTTTTGTAGCCACCCTCGAAGCAGGCGATATCCACGACGTCTACACGGTTCGCCGCGCCATAGAGGTCAGTTCTATCCGAGCGGGCGGTTCCCCGGAGCGCATTGCCGCCGTCAGGGCCGCCGTCGAAGAAGGTAAGCGCGCGGCTGCAGCCAACGACAACGAGGGCCTGGGCAGCGCCAACCAGCATTTCCACGGGGCCATCGTCGCCTTGGCCGAGAGCAACCGGTTGAACACGATCATGGCGCAGATCCTGGCCGAAATGCGGCTCTACTTCCACAAGGCCACAATGAACGCCCACTTCTACAGCGATTGGCTGAAGGAAAATGAGCAGATCTGCTCAGCATTGGAAGCGGGCGAGCTGGAGCGTGCCGGGGACCTTCTACTGGCCTACCTCAACCGTTCAGAGCAGCAACAAAGCGCCATCCACGGCGAGTAGTCAGCGTTTGCCCTTCTTGCGTGAACCCTTGCCGCGACCTTTGTCCGGGTTCGGGGCGTAGCGCTGCGCAACCGCGGGCTTCTTGGGGCCACCGCCACGACGATCAGGCTTGGGCTCCTTCTTGGGCTTTTCCTGCTGAGCCGAGGGTTGGCGAGAACTCTGGGCTGTCCGCCCGCGCACTATTCCGATGAACTCTTCGATCACCGGGCTGTCGGTTCCAACCAGCCAGGCCAGGCCGATCTGCGTCCCCGGAGCCCCTGTCAGACGACGCATGACCGTGTCCTTGACGTTCAGGTGCCGCGCAACGGACATCGGCAGGATCGCCAACCCGGCGCCGGATGCGACCACCTGGAGGGCCATGTCCGGCCCGCCCATTTCGTCAATATCCAGGAAGTTCTCCTCGGCGAGGTCGTCCAGTGCAACTTCCTCAAACACCGAAATCTCGTGTCCTTTGGGAGCGACCACCACGGGCTGCTCTTCATACAAAGGGATAACGTTCAGGCCTTCGCGGTCCACGGGCAACCGAACGAAGCTAAGGTCAGCGGAACCGTCACGCAACACCGAAACCTGAGCGGCGTCGTCGGACATGAATGAGTGCAACGGGAAGTTGGGCATCCGTTCTTCCCACCGCCGGATCCATTTCCCAGGAGTCACACCGGCAACATAGGCGAAGCGGAGGCCGGCAAGGGGTTCGGTTGTTTCGGCGGAATCTTCAGCGTCTGGCACACACTCACAGTACCGGCCAGATACCCTTGAAGCATGACGTCCTCGAACTCCCAGTCCATGAAGCCGGCAACAGTTGCCAAGAAACTCGGCATCTACCTGCCCGCAACACCCCAGGAGTTCCAGGATTCGTCCATCTCCCGCGAGGAATTCGCCGAACTTCAGGCCAACCCGCCGGAGTGGCTCGCCGAACTGCGCCGCAACGGCCCCCACCCGCGCCCGGTCGTCGCGCACAAGCTCAACATCTCCATCAGCGGCCTCGCCCGCGGCGGCGTAGAGGATGCGCTCACGACGGCGGAAATCACCGAGCTGCTGCAGGCACCGCCGCAGTGGCTGGTCACCGAACGCGCCACACACGCTGCTGTCCGCTCCGAAGCGCAGCGCGTCAAGGACGAAGCTGCCAAGAAGGCCGCCACCAAGGAAGCAAGGGACAACGCTGCCGCAAAGCGTGATGCTCCGAAGACCTCCAAGCGCGATCACGCGTAGTTTTCACGAGCTGTGGCCGGGACCTGCGTCCCGGCCACAGTTGTTTAAGGCCGGGTGCCTAAGCCGGGCTAGTCCTGGTGCAGCTGGATGAAGTTGCCACAGCCGTCGTCGAAGACTGCGCTGACGCCTGAAGGATCCTCGGAGGGTTCACCTTGGAACGTCACACCCGCGGCAAGCAAACGCTCGTACTCGGCCTGGACATCGGGTACGCCGAAGGTGATCGCGGCCAGGCCGGACTCGTGCAGGGCGTTCATGTAATTCGAGGCGATGGGGTTATCGCTGGGCTCCAGCAGCAGCCCTGGCGAATTGCTGTTGTCCGCGCCGGGATCCTTGATGATGAAAAGGTTGTACTCGGGCATGGCCATCAAGGTCTCGAAGCCGAGCGTCTCCGTGTAGAAGACGTGGGCTGCTGCGGGGTCCTTGACGTGGATGCTGCACATTTTCAGTCTCATGCTGCCAAGGCTACGCCCGGGGGTCCGACATCGAAGCACCTCGGGACGACGGCCACGGACAAGCCCGCGACCGTCGTCGAGACATGCTGCACCCCCTCACTGAGGAAGGGTGCGATCGCGGTCAGAGTGCTTGCACCCCGCCCGCGAAGGGGCATACTCTTGAGGCGTGAGCATCAAGGAGTAAGCCCTTGAATCGCACCAAAGAGCGCATCGCGCTGAACAAAGACCCGATTGCAGTCGGGTCTTTTGTTTGTTAACAATGCGGCAGGCTCTTGCCCACTGGCACAGAGTCTACCGAGAGTTGGCTATCCGTTTTTCAAGCACTCCCATTGCCCCTCGCGCCCAAGCAGACACTGCCGCATACTGAATTCAAAGCAGCGAATTCGCCTGGAGGTGGTCCGATGCCCGCCATGATGCTCCTGTGGGGTGTAGCTCTGGTTCTCGCAACCACAGCAACCGCGTATGTCCTGCACAGGAAACTGACACACGGCCGCGGCCAGGAGCCGGACGGGCTCTTCTGGGACGTGTTCGGCGGGTTCGTTGTCATAGCGCCCGCCATTCTCGTCCCTGCCGTGCAATGGGCACCGGCCGGGCTCATCATGGTTTTCGTCGGCATCGCCACTGCGGCAGGAACGCTGTTAAGCATCCGCAAAGTGGAGCGCATCCACGCAGCTGAGCCCCGCCGTCGTGCTGGTTTCCCGGACGACGCAGCCCGCCACGAAAGGATCCTGGAGCAGTGGCGCCAGTACGAGCTCGATCCTGCGCGGACCATCGATTTTCCGGCCATGACCGACGTCAGGACTGCCGAAACAGCGGCTCTTACGCGGGCCATGCGCGAGGCGGATTACTGCAAGGTGACAGCAGGAACTGACTACCGTGCCGCCGTCGAGCGACTCGCGGAAGCCCTCACGGCAGCCGAACGGGCAGCGGGCGTCCCAACGGCCGCCCTCCCCTCGCCCAGATGACACTTAATGACCATCCCAGCGAGCAACATTGGTATTAAATGCCACCTCGGCGGGAGGTCGGGAGAAAACTACAGAACCTTGCCCTTGAAGAACTCAGGACGCAGGCGATACATCACCAACATGACCACCACGCCGAGCAAGATCACGCCCATTCCCAGCACGAACACCAGGCCCACACCGCCAACGGACGAGCCCGAGCCATACTCCGGGTCCATCGAGTCCATGGCGGTCTTCACGAACATGACCAGCAGGATCACGCCTCCCAACAAAGGGGCCAGGAACTTGAAGAAGAACGCCCGGACGCCACTAAACGCTGATGCCCGGAAGAACCAGACGCAGGCCAGGGCGGTGATGCCGTAGTAGAAGCAGATCATCATTCCCAAGGCGGTGATGGTGTCCCACAGCGCGTTCTCCGACACGGTCCGGGTGATCACGTAGAAACCGGCGGCAGCGATCGCAGCCGCGATCGTCGCGAAGCTGGGCGATTTGTAGGTGGGGCTGATACGGCCAAAGCGCGGCGAGATGGCGCGGTAGTGACCCATGGCCAGCATGGTGCGGGCGGGTGAAACGAACGTCGACTGCAGGGACGCCGCCGAGCTGCTCAGGATGGCCAACGACATGAGGATGGCGAACGGACCCATCACGGGACCGGCAAGCACGGCGAAGATACTGGACTGGTTCTCCGGGTTGCCGGCACCCAATCCGGTCTCCCCCACGCCCGCGAAGGAGAGCGTAGCCAGTGCAATGGTCATGTAGATGATCACGATGACCAGCACAGTGATGGTCGCTGCCCGGCCCGGGGTCTTCTCGGGGTTCTTCGTCTCCTCGTTCATGGTGAGGGTGACGTCCCACCCCCAGTAAATGAAGATCGAGAGTGACACACCCGCGGCGAACGAGGAGAAGGAGTCCACGGCAAACGGGTTGAACCAGTCGGGCGAAATTGCGGTGGCGTCGAACGCCGTCCCGTTGGATACGTGCACAAACGCTGAGACGGCAAACCAGCCGAGGACCAGTAGTTGGAAGGCCACCAGCACGTACTGGACGCCTTTGGTGGTCTCCATGCCGCGGTAGGAAATCCAGCACGCCAAGGCAATGAAAACCAGCGTGGTGGCGATGTTCAGCGGCAGGATCTTGCTGAGCTCCCCTAGTTCCGGGTTACTGAAAATCTGCGCGAGCATCAGGTAGAAGAAGTCCACGGCGACGGCGGCGAGGTTGGATAGCACGATGATGGTTGCCGCGATCAGCCCCCAGCCACCCATCCAGCCGATCCATGGACCAAAGGCGCGCGTCGCCCACGTAAAGGAGGTGCCGGCGTCGGGCATTGCGTTGTTCAGTTCGCGATAGCCAAGCGCTACCAGCAGCATGGGGATGAAGCCCACCAGGAAGATGGCCGGCAGATGGACGCCAACCTCGGACACGGTGGGGCCCAAGGCAGCTGTAAGCGTGTAAGCGGGTGCGATGCAGGAAACACCAATCACGACGGCGCCGATCAGGCCCACCGATCCGGCTTTCAGCCCCTTTTCACTCAGGGATGGTGTTTCTTTCGACTGGACCGTCTTTGGTGCAGTTGACATGGGTTTTGCCTCTCAGGCGATTGCTAGGAGCTTTGTCGCGTGTAGTCGCGGGGGACCACGATCATGGGGACGGGGAGGGCACGCAGGATCCGGTTGGCGGTGGTGCCAAGGAATGTGGCCCGGTGCTGGGCCAGGCGGCTGGAGCCGATCAACAGGATTTCGCCGTCTTCCCAGTCGAGTCGGTCAACGGCTTCTTCGATGGTGCGGCCCTGCGCGACGACGATCTCAGGTTCCGGCGTCTCCACAGCAGAACCTCCGACGGCGGCAAGCCGCTCTGCGGCATGCATCCAGGCCGCGTCGGCCAACCCAGGCGAGTTACCGCCGTCGAGCGCCAACAGCGAGACGAGCCGCAACGGAAGGCCACGGTCGCGAGCGGACTCGACCGCGACGTCGAGCAGTTCATCAGCGCCCGGACGCGTCCCAAAACCGCAACTCAAACGGGTGATCGGCTCCGTCCGCTGGTAACCGTGGGGGGCCAAAACGACCGGAACCGGCGAAGAATGGAGCAGCGAACCCGCAACGGAGCCGATGGTGAACCGCTTGAACAGGCCACCGTTGGTTGCGCCGATGACCAGGGCCGCGGCGTCCATCTCCACGGCAGCGTCGATCAACGCCTGCGCTTCGGAGTCGCCGCGCCTGATGTGGGCACGGGCGGTGACGTCGGCTGGAACCAGCGCAAGGCCTTCGTCCAACCAGCGCTGCGCCTGCTCGTTGAGGATGTCGTTGTAGCCGGCCTCAGGCGGGTAGACCGCATTGAAGGGGGAATCCTGCGGGATCACCAGGACCAAGTCCAGGCTGACGTCGTGGTTCCTGGCCAGCGCAACGGCAAGGTGAACGGCGTCGTGCCCCCTCGCGTTGGCGGTATAACCCACTACGTAGCGCATGGTGGTCCCTTTCTCGTCTTAAACAGTGGAGCCGGCAGGCCGGGGATGGTGCTCCCCCAGCCTGCCGGTTTAGTGCTGTATGCCTTAGGCGACAGGCACCGCGGCGAGCCTGTTGGCCTCGACGATGCGGGCGGCCGTTGCCTGGCCCATGCGGACGGCGCCATCCACGTGCTGGTAGCCCTCGGCTGCCAAGTCGGATGAGGACCAGTAAATCGGTCCGACGTTCGCGTGCTGGTCTTTGCCGTAGCGGTGCAGGCCACCGAGGTCGTAGCTGGAGGCGTACGCGCCGCGGGTCCACTCTTCGGAGCCCCAGTCGGACTCGTAGTAGACCTCGGGGGTGAGCGCCTTGTCGCCGAGGAAGCCGGCGATGGACTCGAGGATGGCCTTCTTGCGGTCTTCGGCGCTGAGCTCGAACACGGCGTCAGCCTTTTCGTCGGACACGAAGCCCACCAGGGTGCCGCGGGTGTCGCCGTGGTTGGTGTTGTCGTAGACCTCCTGGACCAGCGCGCCTGCGCTGAAGCCCGTGCCGGATAGCCCTTCTTCGCGCCAGAACGGTGTGTCGTACACGGCGTGGACCTTGATGACCAGGCCCAGCGACTGGTGCTGGTGCATCTGGTGCTGGCGGCGCGGCAGCGGCGGCTCAAACGAGACGCGGGAGTACAGATTCGGCGGCACTGCCATGATCACGAACCGCGCATTGACGGTTGCCTGTTCAGACACGACAGTCACGTTGTTGTCGTCCCACTTGATGGTGCGAACCGGGCTGTTAAGTACGACGTCGTCACCCAGCTCTGCTGCCTGCAGCAGCGAGACCTGCTGCATGCCTCCGATGACGCGCTTGTCCAGGATGAAGTCTTCGTCCGTCAGGTGGCTGAAGGACCCGGCTGAGGCTGCCATGAGGACTGCCTGCAGTGCGGAGAAAGCGTGAGCCGGCTTGGTCAGCATGCCACCGGCGATGAAGAGGCCGATGTTGTTGCAGGCTTCCTCGTCGTTGGAGTTCTGGCGGAGCCAGTGGTGGAAGGAGATGGTGTCCAGCTCGCGTGCCTTGGGGTGTGCCCAGGGCTCGGTGGGACCGATCTCGGCGGCGAGGCCGTCCAAAATGGCAACAAGCTTGTCCATCTCGGCCTTGGTGGTTTCGTTCACGGGGAACGTGTCACCGGTGTACTGGGTGCGCTTGCCATCTTCGCCGATGTAGACGGATTCACCGTCGCGGTAGCGCGAGTACATTTTCAGGCCGAGCTCGTCCAGCAGTTCCATGAGCACTGTCTGGTCGGGGGAAACCCACTGGCCGCCGATCTCCAGCATGGCGCCGTCAATGGTGTCGGTCCAGGTGCGGCCGCCCACCCGGTCGCGTGCTTCGAGCACGGCAACGCTGAGTCCGGCCTTCTTCAATTCACGTGCCGCCGTCAGCCCTGACGGTCCGGCACCGACGATCACAACGTCGCGGTCAAGATTCTGCATGATGTCCTCTCCGTGGCCGTCCGTGGTGGCTGACCAATAAATGAATGACGTTCATTTAGTTCCATACTAGCGTTGGAGTCGGCCGCTGTGAAGCCCCGGTGGAATAATGCTGGGGACACAGGCAGCAGAAAGGCCTCCGATGCCCGCACCGACTCCCGCTCCTTCCGCCCTCCCGGCCGGCTCTGTGCGCCGCCGCGCCGGTCGACCGACGGCGGCGGTCCTGGACCAGGACGGGATCACGACGGCGGCGCTTGAGTTGATCAGCAGCAAGGGTTACAACGGGCTCACCATGGCCGCCCTGGCACGCTCCCTTGGCGTCGCACCGTCTGCGCTGTACAACCACGTGGGCTCCAAGGACGACGTATTACTGCTGGTGGAAGACCATTTGGCGGCGATGGTGGATGTCTCCGCTTTTGGCTCGGAACCATGGGATGTGGCAGTGCGTCGTTGGGCATGGTCCTACCGCGACGTATTCTCGGAACATACGCCGCTGATACCCGTGATTGCAGTGCTTCCCGTGGCAAATGCCCCCAAAACCCTGGCGATGTACGAGGCCGTGACTGCGGGCTTCCGCGATGCCGGGTTCCCTGAAGAGAAGATCATCTCGGCGATTGTGGCTTTGGAGGCGTTCGTTTTCGGTGCCGCTTATGACGTCACCGCGCCGGAGGACATCTTCGACGCCGGCAGCCTCGCCGAGCAGGTCCCCAACTTCACCGCCGCCGTGGACCGGCTGGCTGCCGAGGAGCACGCTCGGCCGACCGACGTCGCATTCAACCTGGGACTTGAGGCTCTGATTACGGGGTTCGGGGCACTGCGGGAAGCCGTTTCTGACTGACGCGGGGGTACTCAGCCACCCAGAGGGCTGACGCGAATGCTTATGACGGACGGATCCGGGAACTCATAGGCGATGTCGTAGGTGACCGCCAGGCCGGTGGACGTGCCGGGACCCAGGCTGTGATTGAACAGATCGACTGAGCTGCTGGTCTTGTTGACGTTTTGGAGCCAATATTCTGCGTCGTCGGCGTCCAACCCGTAACGGGAAACCGCGTCACGAACGTCCTTTTCCAGGTCCTCCCATGTGTCGAACCGATGGTAGAAAGTGACCTCCTTAAAGTCTGAACGCGCGGGGTCCGTTACAAATTTGAGGGTGTCAGAGCTTCCAGTAACGGTTCCTTTGGGACCGGCGATGTCGATCTGAATCTCGCGGCCGTCCTGAGCAAAGATCAGGGGGCCTTTCGCAGCGTCCACAGGTAGACCCACGGCCTCCTTTTCGAGTTTCCCCTTTGTCATATCCAGCTTCGCTGTCCCCTGTGACGTTATACGTTCGGCCCCATCGGACGTCAGGATGTCGAATTGGCCGGCATCCGGTGCGGTCGCTTGATTGCCGGAGGCGCCCCCCGAGCAGGCGGACAGGGCAAGGGATAGCGCGAGAGCGGCAATGGCTGCTTTCAGGCTCTTCCGGGCCTTGCCCATGGCGACCGCCTTCCCCGCTGGATACTTGCCCCGCAGATCCTTGTGATAGCCGGCCACTCTTTTTCCTGTTTTTCGTTCTGACACACAGGGAGTCTACGAGCACAGGCGCAGACCGCGCGCAACGTGAACCGCACACTGCGGGTCTTTTAGCGGGCAACCCTCTTGTAGTACAAGTTTTAAACTTGTATCCTAAGTGGCAGGCAAGGATGCCGTCCCCACTAGGAGAACCATGAGCACCGTAGATCTCATCCGTCACGTCAAGCTATCCACCGCAAGGTTGCCCCTCACTGTGCCCATCAGCGATGCCAAAGTCTTCACCGGCCGCCAAAAGCCCATGACCGAAGTGGTGTTCCTGTTCGCCGAGATCACCACGGAACAGGGCCATAGCGGCCTCGGATTCAGTTACTCCAAGCGCGCAGGCGGCCCGGCACAATATGCCCACGCCAAGGAGGTCGCAGAGGGCATCATCGGCGAGGACCCCAACGACATTGGAAAGATCTACACCAAGCTTCTTTGGGCTGGCGCCTCCGTGGGGCGATCCGGTGTGGCAACGCAAGCCCTGGCCGCAATAGACATTGCGCTCTACGACCTCAAGGCGAAGCGCGCCGGGCTCCCCCTTGCCAAGCTCCTGGGCTCTTACCGCGACTCGGTCCAGACCTACAACACGTCCGGCGGCTTCCTCAACGCCACCTTGGATGAGGTCAAGGAACGCGCCACTCGGTCCATCGACGAGGGGATTGGCGGAATCAAGACCAAGGTCGGCCTGCCGGACTCCAAGGAAGATCTCCGCCGCGTCGCCGGAGTTCGCGAGCACATCGGTTGGGACGTCCCGCTCATGGTGGACGCGAATCAGCAATGGGACCGCGCCACCGCCTTGCGCATGGGCCGCCAACTCGAAGAATTCAATCTCATCTGGATCGAAGAACCACTGGACGCGTATGACTTCGAAGGCCACGCGCACCTTGCACAGGTCTTGGACACACCCATCGCAACCGGTGAAATGCTGGCGTCCGTCGCGGAGCACAAGGGCCTCATCAATGCCAACAGCTGCGACATCATCCAACCCGATGCTCCCCGCGTTGGCGGCATCACCCAGTTCCTGCGCCTCGCGGCGTTGGCTGATGAAAGAGGGCTGGGCCTCGCCCCGCACTTTGCCATGGAAATCCACCTGCACTTGGCCGCTGCCTACCCGCGCGAGCCTTGGGTGGAGCACTTCGACTGGCTTGACCCGCTGTTCGAGGAGCGCCTGGAAACCAAGAATGGCCGCATGATCGTTCCAGACCGCCCTGGATTGGGTGTTACCTTGAGCGCGCAGGCGCGGGCATGGACCACCGAATCAGTGGAATTCGGCGCGTAATCTTGAACCCATGAGCCGAAACCTGACCGCGGATCTCGCCGCCGACCTTCGCAACCGCATCGTCGACGGCGTCATCCAGCCAGGTGAGAAGCTCCCCAGCGAAAACACCCTCATCAGCGAGTTCGGGGTGAGCCGGACCGTTGTCCGTTCCGCCCTCACCCGTTTGCAGGCCGAGGGGCTTGTAGAAACCGAACGTGGGCGGGGCAGCTTCGCGCTGACCCCGCCCGCAGACGGACCCACGCCTGCACCAGGAACGCGGGCAGTCGGCAGCATGGAAGAGCGACTGCAGATGCTCGACTTCCGGATCGGCGTCGAGACAGAAGCCGCAGCACTTGCCGCCCGGAACCACACAGAACACCAGCTGAAGGCTACGCACGGCGCCTTGGAGCAGTTCGTTGCGAGCTCAGGCCACCCGGCCCATTCAATGAAGGCCGATTTCGAGTTCCACCGGGCAGTCGCGGCGGCCACCGGCAACCCCTTCTATACGGACTGCATCTCCGCCCTGGGCCAAACCATGATCACCATGCCCCGCCCACGCCTCGTTTCAGGCGATGAGCAAGATTCCCGTAGACGCTTCGAGCAAGTGGTCCACGAACACTCCTCTATATATGCAGCCATCGCGGAGGGCGACCCAGTAGCTGCCGCGGCCGCCATGCGCCTGCACCTAAGCAATTCACGACGCCGCTTCACGGGTTCCGTGGGCAACTGACCTTCCGCCCGCCCGGGACCCGCTTGGTCACCCAGTCCCTGGCTTGTTCGAATCCCCCGCCCTACCACGGTGAGCGGAGCGAACAAGGGCGGGAGTCGCGCCCAAGACAGCAAAAGAGCCCCGGTCCTAAGACCGGGGCTCTTTCAATTGCGTGCGCGAGGGGGGATTTGAACCCCCACACCCTTTCGGATACTGGCACCTGAAGCCAGCGCGTCTGCCGTTCCGCCACTCGCGCGCAACTTCTTTTTCCGGACTCCACTGGTCTCCCAGCTTCGTTTCCTTCAAAAGCAGCGAGATCAAGCATAACGGACATCCTGAGCAAAACACCAATCGGCCGGGAGGCAGAGCCCCCGTCGAGCCTGGCAGAACCCCAACAACAGCTGAACTGAACGAAAATTTCAATCCCCGCCTCCCGCGCCAACAAGGGCCGGGAACGAACTTTTCCGGGTCGCAAGGCGTTGTGGATTAAGGCCATTCCCAGTCAGTCCCAGTAGTATCGGGAAGTGGAAGGGCCGTCAGGCGCATACTTCGCCGTGTGCGCAGACGGAGGAATGGACGGACTATCGGACCAGGCACAACGGGTGCCGCGGCAAGGAAAGGAGAAGGACATGGGTTTGCTGGACAAAGTCGAGCGCGGCATTGAAAAGGCCGTCCGCAACGTCTTCTCCACGGGGTCGCGGGCACGTGTTGAACCAGTGGAGATTGCAAGCAAGCTGAGGCGCGAGTTGGACAACAAGTCCATCACCATCGCAGCCGGGCGGACGCTCGCTCCCAATGTTTTCGACGTCCTGCTCAGCGATGAAGACTTCGCCCGGGCACAGGAATGGGGAACACCCCTCGCCGAGGAACTATGCGACGTCGTTATCCAGCACGTCCGCAGCCAGGGCTACACGCTCCAAGGCGCTGTCCGTATCTCGTTCCGTCGCAGTGACGAAGAACGCGCAGGACATTTCGAAATAAACTCCCGGACCGAGAAATCGTCCGATGACGCTGCTCCTGCTCCACAAGCTCCACGTGCCCATGTTCCTGCTGCCCCGGCACGGCAACCCACCCGCCTCCAGCCCGTGCTGGACATTGGTGGCCAGCGGTATTCCCTCAACGCCCACTCCGTGGTGCTGGGCCGCTCATCCGAGGCCGACATCCTTGTAGATGACACAGGCGTTTCACGGAAACACCTCGAGGTCCGCACGGAGAACGGCGGCACTTGGGCCGTTGACCTCGGCTCCACTAATGGCAGTTACGTCAACGGGCATAAAGTGAACGGCAGCGTGGAGCTGACAGACGGCTCAACCATCACGATGGGACGTACCAAGATTATTTTCCGCCTACTCCCCCAAGCCCCGGGTGGCCACGCGTGAACGACATCAGCGAACTGACCATCACAGCGCTTCGCTTCGGGTTCCTCCTTTTGTTGTGGGTCCTGATCTTCAGCATTGTGACCACCATGCGCCGCGACTTCCAGATTGGCCGCAAGGCCGTAACTGGTGTTCCCACCGCACGCGAAGTCCGGAAGCACCCTGAGCTGGCAGCTTCTCCGCCGCCGGCAATCCAGCATGCGCGCACACTGGTAGTCACGGAGGGCCCCCTCAAGGGCACCACGGTTCCCTTGGCCGCCAGCCCCATCCTGCTCGGCCGCGCACAGGAAGCCACGCTTGTCCTGGAAGATGATTACGCTTCCGGGCGGCATGCGCGCCTGTTCCCGCAGGGCAGCCGCTGGTTCATCGAAGACCTCGGATCCACCAACGGCACCTACCTGGCCGATCAACAGCTCACCCGCGCCTTGCCGGTTGAGCTTGGCGTCCCCGTGAGAATCGGCAAGACGGTCATTGAATTGAGGCCGTAGTCCATGGCCTTTTCCGAGACCCCCAAAGGCCAGGAAAAGCCTGCGGAGCGCCCGCTCATCATGCGCTACGCGGCGCGTTCCGACGTCGGACGGATCCGTTCCAAGAATGACGACTCCGCTTATGTGGGCCGCCATCTTGCAGTGGTGGCCGATGGCATGGGCGGTCATGCCGGCGGCGATGTCGCTTCCGCCTCAACGGTCTTGGACATGATCCACCTTGATCATGACGATTACCCGGAGGGCGCGGACACCGTCCTGGCTGACGAGATCCAGACCGCAAATTCCCTGCTCTCCGAGCTTGTCCACCAGAATCCCAAGCTCTCGGGCATGGGCACCACGGTCACGGCGCTGCTCTTGGAGGGACGCAAGCTCCACTTTGCCCACATTGGCGATTCCCGTGCCTACCGGTTGCGCAACAAGAAGTTTGAGCAGGTCAGCATTGACCACACCTTCGTGCAGCGCCTCATTGACGAAGGCCGCCTCCGCCCGGAGGAAGCGGAAACGCATCCGCACAAGAACGTCCTCATGCGCGTCCTGGGCGACGTCGATGCCAGCCCTGAGCTGGACTTGGATGTCCTGGACGTCGAACCGGGCGAACGCTGGCTGCTGTGCTCCGACGGGCTCAACTACGTAGCTGGCCACGTAGTGGAGCGCATGGTCCGCGAGACCAAGGACCTGCGCGAATGTGCTGAGATCCTGGTGGATCTGACGCTGGAAGCCGGCGCCCCGGACAACGTCACCGTGGTGATGCTGGAGATTGCGGAGGAGACCGACGACGACGTCAACACGGCCGCCGTCGACGTCGTTCCGGCAGCAGCGCTTGCCGCGGTTAACGAGCCCGAGGCAGTCACGGCTACCAAGTCAGCTGATGACCTGGCCGCGGACAAGGCGGAAAAGGACAGCAAGACCGAGTCCCATGCCAAAGCCGCGCGGAATGCCGACGCTGGATCTTCCTTCAGCGCAGGAGATCCGGACGACAAAGAGGACGAGGCTGGATCGTCAGAAGAGTCCACTGAGCCACCCACCTCCACCGACCCACATCTTGGTGAGCATTTGTCGGCTGAAGTACTGCGCGAGGAATTGGCCAGTCGCCCCCACGAACTTGTTGGCGCTGCCGCCACTGCTGCTGAAACGGGCTCCATTCCCACCGTCGCCGGCCGCACCGTCGCACGCAGGGCAGCAACGGTCCTCACGCATAAAGCAGAACAAGACCGTGTTGAGATCGAAGAGCCGGCCCGTCGCCGTGTGCGTTGGCTCATGCCTGCTGTCGCGGCCGTTGTGGTCCTGGGCGTCGTGGTGGGCCTGTGGCTTGGCTATGCCTGGACGCAGACACGCTATTACGTGGGCGAATACGACCAGCGGGTCGCTATCTTCAACGGGATCTCTCAGAGGCTCGGACCCATTCAGCTTTCCCGGCTTGAGGCCGTTACCGATATCAGGGTGGATTCATTGCCGGAATACGGCCAGCAGAGCGTACGCCAGACAGTTCCGGCGGGTGACCTCGACAGCGCACAGGGCATTGTGGAGAACCTGAGGAACACTGGCAGCGCTTCAGCCAACTGCCCGAGCACCCCCGCGGCCACAGCTTCGGGATCCGCTACGCCGACCCCGTCGGCCACTGTGCCCATACCCAGTACGGCTGCCGTTGCCAGCCCCACTCCTTCACCCGTCCCGACTCCCTGTGAGGCGGCCAAATGATGCAGACTGAGATAGCACCCAAACCCCGCCGCAATGTCGAGCTGGTTCTCATCGTTCTGGCCCTTGCCGTCGGCATCGGCGCAAGTGCGTTGGTGAGCATCAACTCGGAGGTCGGGCTGGACAGCGACTTCTGGTTCCAGTCGAGCCTCCTGGCGGTTGCAGCTTTCGCATTCCACATAGTGCTACGACTCCGGGCGAAATATGCCGATCCAGTAATACTTCCGATCGTTGTAGCTCTCAACGGACTTGGGCTTGCCCTGATACACCGTATGGACGGTCCCGCGGACGATACGGGCAACAATCAGCTGCGGTGGACACTCATTGCCATGGCGGTCTCGATTGCCGTGATCTGGTTCCTCAAGGACCACCGCATCCTTCGCCGCTTTACATACATCTCCTTGGCGGCCAGTGCTTTCCTCCTGGTCCTTCCATTGATTCCGGGAATCTCCGCCGGCGAAATCCTGGGTGCGCGCGTGTGGATCCGAGTGGGTCCCATGACGTTCCAGCCCGGTGAAATCGCCAAGATCACTCTCGCCATATTCTTTGCCGGCTATCTATCCTCCAACCGGGACCTGATTCTGTTGGCTGGCCGGAAGATCGGCCCTATGCAGTTCCCCCGGTTCAAGGACCTCGGCCCCATGATCACCGCGTGGCTGGTGAGCATCGGTGTTCTCGTCTTCCAGCGTGACCTTGGATCCTCCATCCTCTTCTTCGGCCTGTTCATCGTGATGATCTACGTGGCTACAAGCCGGATCTCGTGGGTGGTCATCGGCTTGCTGCTGATTCTGGGCGGCGGCTTCATTGCCTCCCAGATCTTCTCCCACGTGGCGTTCCGCATCGACAGCTGGATCAATGCGTTCACGCCTGAGGTCTTCGGCAGGTCTCCCGGAGGTAGCGGGCAAATCGTAGAGGGCTTGTTCGGGATGGCCGACGGCGGACTGGTTGGCACCGGCCTTGGCCAAGGCAGGCCGGACCTGGTGCCCTTTGCCAACAGCGACATGATCGTTGCCCTTATCGGTGAGGAGCTTGGCCTCATTGGCCTCTTCGCCGTGGTGATGCTTTATCTGTTGCTGTTCACTCGAGGCTTCCGTGCAGCCTTGGGCACCCGGGATGCGTTCGGAAAGCTCCTGGCGTGCGGTTTGTCCTTTGCGATTGCCCTGCAGTGCTTCGTCGTCATCGGTGGAGTTACCCGGCTCATCCCATTGACCGGCCTCACGACTCCGTTCCTTGCCGCTGGTGGTTCTTCGCTTCTGGCCAACTGGATAATCGTTGGCCTGCTGCTCATGATTTCCAACACGGCCCGCGGCCCGGTGGACACCACTCCCATGGTCAACAAGCCCCCGGCAAGCAGTAGCACGTCGGGAACACGTAAACCGGCCACGGG
Organism: Paenarthrobacter sp. TA1.8; assembly: GCF_048595705.1. Lineage (NCBI taxonomy): Bacteria > Bacillati > Actinomycetota > Actinomycetes > Micrococcales > Micrococcaceae > Paenarthrobacter > Paenarthrobacter sp. TA1.8. The sequence goes on along the minus strand of NZ_CP184287.1, from coordinate 28,703 downwards.
CCAGACACCTAGCGCACCAACAGAGGCGGTGAAGCAGCAATGAACCAGGCTATTCGCAGCAGCTGGATGGCTGCCGTCGCCATGTTCGCGTTGATCTTCGGCGCCATCAGCTACGTTCAGGTCATTGGCGCTGATGACCTCAACGCCAATCCTTGGAACCAGCGCGCCGTTCTGGCGTCTTTTTGCAATGAGCGTGGCTCCATCATTGTGGGTGGAAAACCTGTAGCTGAATCAGTCACGGGAACAGAATCCTGCGCATTCCAGCGTCAGTACAACCAGCCGGAGCTTTACGCCGGCATCACCGGATACTTCTCCAAGTTCTTTGGTTCCACCGGCCTGGAGCAATCCATGGGGGAAACCCTGGCCGGAAACTCCGACCAGTTGTTCCTGGATCGCATGAGCCAGATGTTCCTGGGCAAGGAACCAAAGGGCGCATCTGTGGAACTGACCTTGGACCCTGCCATCCAGCAACTGGCCTACGACCTCATTCCCGAGGGGCAGCGCGGTTCCATTGTGGTCACCAACCCCAATACCGGCGCTATCCTCGCGATGGTTTCCAAGCCGTCATATAACCCCAACTTGATTGCCTCGCATGACCGCACCACGGCTGAGGCCAACTATGCTCAGCTGAACCAGATTCCGGGCATCAACCTGAACCAAAACGTCAGCGGCCCTACGGGTAACCTGCTCTCGCCCGGATCGGTCTTCAAGCTCATTGATACCGCGGCTGCGTTGAACTCGGGCAAGTACAACAAGGACAGCGAGCTGCCGAACCCCAGCAGCCTGCCCTTGCCTGGCAGCAGTGCCAGCCTCCCCAACTACGCCGGCGGTAACTGCAACGTTCGCGAAACAGCGTCCTTCGCCTTTGCCTTGGAGCAGTCGTGTAATACTCCGTTTGCCAGCATCGCACTGGACCTCGGCCAGGATGCCATCCGGGAGCAAGCGCAGAAGTTCGGCTTCGGCGAAAACTTTGGCGACCAGCTTAAGCTCCAGCAGGCCACCAGCGTCTTCCCGGAGGACCTGGACCAGGCCCAGTTGGCCCAGTCGTCGGTGGGTCAACGCGACGTGAAAGCCACACCGCTGCAGATCAACCTGATGACGGCGGCCATCGCCAACGGCGGCGTGCAGATGAAGCCCAACCTGGTTGAGGCCATCCGTGCACCCGATCTGCGCGTTATCAACGAACCCAAGCCTGAGGCGCTCCGCACCAGCACCACGCAGCCCATCGCGACCCAGATCACCGAGTGGATGACCAGCGCCGTGGATAACGGTATCGCCCGGGGCGCAGCCGTTCCCGGCGTCAAGGTGGCCGGTAAGACCGGCACGGCCGAGCTCGGTGATTCAGGTTTGAACAACTCATGGTTTACCGGGTTCGCCCCGGCAAACGACCCGCAAGTAGCCGTCACCATTGTCATGGAGAGTGTTGACGTGCAAACCGGGGCCCAGCTAACCAGTCCGAACGCAAAGAAGATTTTTGAGGCGGTGTTGAATAAGTGAGGCCTACTTCGGGAATCACACTCGGCGGCAGGTTCCAGCTGACCAGTCGCATTGCGATTGGCGGCATGGGCGAGGTCTGGAAGGCCAAGGACCAGATCCTCGGCCGGATCGTTGCCATCAAGGTGCTCAAGGAGGAATACACGGGTGACCCCGGGTTCCTTCAGCGGTTCCGTGCCGAGGCGCGTCACACCGCCCTCCTCAACCACGTGGGCATCGCCAACGTCTTCGATTACGGCGAGGAAGCCGGTTCGGCCTACCTGGTCATGGAACTCGTTCCCGGACACCCCCTGAGCGGCATCCTCGAACGGGAGCAGGTGCTCTCGCCGGACATGACGCTCTCCATCATCTCGCAGACAGCGCGTGCCCTTGCCGTTGCGCACGCACAGGGCCTCGTCCACCGCGACATCAAGCCGGGCAACCTGCTGATCACGCCCGACAACCGCGTCAAGGTCACCGACTTCGGCATTGCCAGGTTGGCTGACCAGGTGCCGCTCACACAGACCGGCCAGGTCATGGGCACCGCCCAGTATCTGGCGCCTGAGCAGGCAACCGGCCAGACCGCCACGGGTTCTTCGGACATTTATTCGCTCGGCGTCATCGGCTACGAGTGCCTCACCGGGCACCGTCCGTTCTCCGGCGAATCCCAGATTGCCATTGCCCTGGCCCAGGTGAATGACGCACCGCCGCCCCTTCCGGAGACGCTGCCCACCCCCGTGCGGGCACTGCTGATGTCCATGCTGGCCAAGGATCCGAAGAACCGTCCGGCCAACGCCATCAAGCTGGCCGAAGCCGCGGAAGCCATCCGCAACGGTGACATCGCCACCGCCCACGCCGCCGTGCCCGGCATGCTGTTGTTCGAATCCAATACCGGACCCATCACTGCGCCGGTGGACACCGCAACGGCACCCACCGGCGTCGTTACCTCGCCTTACGGCAAGGAACAGTCGACGACGGCGACGTCCGCACTGCCGGTGCTCGGCGCCGGGGCTGCAGGGGCTGCTCTTGGAGCCGCCGCCGCGTCTTCGGATAACCCCCTGACGCGTGCAAACGCGCTGGAGGCCGAACGTCAGCTCAACGACGACGAAGTGGTCTACACCGAAGAAGAGAACTTCGACGATGCTGAACCCGAGCGCAAGAAGCGCAGCCCCTGGACCTGGCCCCTTGTTGCCCTGATTCTCCTGGTTCTGTTTGCTTTGGTTGGTTTCCTGATTTCGCAGTCAGGTTTCTTCTCGCCGAGCCCCGCGCCCACCGAGTCAACCACCACGAGCCCCAGCCGGAGCGCGAGTCCTACCTCCACGTCAGCTACACCTACGCCGCGGCCCACAGAGACCTCAGAGGCACCGCAGCCCACGCAGTCGGTTCCCCAGAAGATCAACATCATTCCCGAGCAGTACGTTGGCCAACCCTTCGAGACTGTCAGCGCGCAACTTCGGGCATTGGGCTTTGGAGTGAACGGCCAGGAGGTCTTCGACGACACAGCCGAGGCAGGAATCGTGACGACTCTCAATCCCACCGGACCTCGTGAACCTGGCGAAACCATCACCGTCACCTACTCCAAGGGCCCCGAATTGGTCGCTGTCCCCGCTATCGGAGTCGGGGTTGACGAATCGCGGATTCGCCAAGCCATCGAAGGAGCCGGTCTTTTGTGGGTTGCCGGAGAACCCGTGAACGGTGCCATCGGGCAGCAGCCGGGAACGTTCGTCCGTTCCTCACCGGCGGCTGGAACCCAGGTCCCGGCAGGCTCCACAGTCACTTATTACCTGTCCAAGGCACTGGTTCCGGTTGATCCCGGCTCGTCGAGTGCCACCCCCAGCGGCTCCGGCAGCCCGAGCGACTAAGTAAACGCCATGTCAACGTCACGTCCAGGTCCTGCGCATCGAGAGGAGAGCACACCTGTGTCCTCCCAGCGCATCCTCAATTCCCGCTATGAACTTGGCGAGCTGATCGGTCGTGGCGGCATGGCGGACGTCTACCGGGGAACGGACACCCTGCTGGGACGGACCATCGCCGTGAAGGTGCTGCGCGCGGACCTTGCGCGGGATCCCCAGTTCCAGGCCCGTTTCAAACGCGAAGCCCAGGCTGTAGCGGCGTTGAACCATCCCTCCATCGTGGCCATCTTCGATACCGGAGAATACTCGGTTCCGGGAGGTCCGGGCGAGGACGTACGTGTCCCTTACATCGTCATGGAGTACGTGGCCGGACGCACCCTGCGGGACATGATCAAGGCGAACGAGCTTGGGGTGGAGGACTCCATCGGCTTCACTTTGGGGGTCCTTGGCGCTCTTGAGTACAGCCACCGGGCCGGCATCGTCCACCGGGATATCAAACCAGCCAATGTGATGGTGTGTACCGACACCGGCGAGGTGAAGGTCATGGACTTCGGCATCGCGCGTGCCATGGCCGATTCCGCCGCCACCATGACGCAAACACAAGCCGTGGTGGGCACAGCGCAATACCTTTCGCCGGAGCAGGCCCGTGGTGAAACGGTGGATGCGCGCAGTGACCTCTACTCGGCCGGTTGTCTTCTTTTCGAACTGCTGACAAGCCGGCCTCCGTTCATCGGCGACAGCCCCGTATCAGTTGCCTACCAGCACGTCCGCGAGACCCCGGACCTGCCCAGTGCCCACAACCCGGAAGTCACAGAAGCCTTGGACTCAGTCCTGGTAAAGGCACTGCAGAAGAGCCGGACAGATCGCTTCCAGGACGCTGCCGCCTTCCGCCGTGCGCTGCGCGCGGCCAGCAACGGCATTCCCGTGCCGGCAGTGGCGGCCAGCGAGGCCCCTACCGACCCCAACGACCTCGTGGAACCCGAAGACCCGGCAACAGAGCTTTTGAGCACCACGGCCGTGGGCTTCCTCGATGCCGGGCAGTTCAAGGACGAGCCAGTTGATCAGCCCCAGGAAGAGTCTCTTCCCTTGGGCCTCCCACCCGAACGTGAGCTGCCGGCGCGCCAGAAGTCCCGCCGTCGTGCCTGGGTTGCCACCTTGGTGATTTTCACCATTCTGGTGCTGGCAGGGGGTGGCTTCTGGCTCTACAGCCTCATGAACATGCAACCGCCGCCCCCGGCGAGAATAGCCGTACCGGTAGTGACCAACATGTCGGAAAGCCAAGCAATTCAGGAACTGTTCACGGCCAAACTGAAACCCAAGTCCGTGCGTGAGCCCAGCGACACCGTGGCCAAGGACATGACCATCGGAACGACGCCGATTGCCGGCGCAATGTTGGAACAGGATGCTGAAGTCATCCTCAAAATTTCCAGCGGTCCCAGCTCAGTGACCATCCCGGCGGACATCGTGGGGCGCACTGAACCCGACGCACGGGAAGCTTTGCGCAGGCTTGGCATCACCGGTGAAGTGGTGACCGCTTTGACCCACAGCCCCACGGTCCCCGCAGGCGTTGTGATCAGCACGGCTCCCGCCCCTGGTGGCGCCATAGCCGTGGATTCCAAGGTGGAGCTGCAGGTTTCAACGGGCAAGGTCCTCATGCCCCAGTTGATCGCGTTGCCCTTGGCTGAAGCCGAAGCGGCGCTCAAAGCCAACGGACTCACCATGGCAGTGGTGGAGCAAGAGAACTCTCAAGTTGCGGCGGGAACAGTCACAGCTCAGAGCGACGCGTTCAACACTGAGGTGGCCCAGGGCAAGGTGGTAACTGTCACGGTGGCCAAGGCCCCGGCACCACCGCCCACACCCACCCCGACGCCAACAGAGACCGAAAAACCGACCCCGACGCCGAAGCCCACGGCAAGCAAGAAGTAAGGGGGCTTCGGCTGTCGCCGCTGGCACCCGGAAGCGGGCGTCTAAGCGAGGAACGAGCGAGCCCGCAGAGGGTGTCAGCGGCGGCAGAACTGCCTCACCTACTGCTTGATCAGCGGGCTCAGCTTCGATGCACGTGCGGCTGCTCCGGTCATGCCCAGGGACTCCAACCAGTTGCCCAGCATCTGATACCCGCCTTCGGTGAGCACCGATTCCGGGTGGAACTGGACGCCGCATAGGGGCGCGGTCTTGTGCTGCAGGCCCATCACCACTCCGTTGGTGGTCTCGGCGGTGATTTCCAAGACGTCGGGGATGGAGTCCCGTACTGCTGCGAGTGAGTGGTAGCGCGTCGCTGTCACTGGCGAGGGCAGGCCGGCAAAAACGCTCTTCCCTTCGTGCCGGACGGGCGAAGTCTTGCCGTGCATAAGCTCCGGCGCGTGAGTCACCACACCGCCATAGGCCTCGGCGAGGGCCTGGTGTCCCAGGCAAACACCGAACATGGGCTTGGCGGCCTCGCCACACCATTTGATGAGCTCAATGCAGACGCCCGCTTCTGCAGGGGTTCCCGGGCCAGGGGAGACCAGCACACCGTCGCGGCTTGCTGCGAGCTCGGTGGCCTCGGCAAGTGTCACGTCGTCGTTGCGGACCACCGTTGTCTCGGCACCGAGTTCCTGGAGGTATCCCACCAGTGTGTAGACGAAGCTGTCGTAGTTATCCACTACAAGGATTTTTGTTGTGCTCATGGCTGCTGCACTAAACCAATCGTTGAGTCGGTCAATGTGGTGAATTGGGAGAACCACGGGAAGAGGAATTCGACCATCAGTACCAGGGCTACGCCCACCAGCACCAAGGATGTCAGGATCCGCACCCACAGGGGGCCAGGCAAATGACGAAAGATCCACGCGTACATCCGTTACCCCTTTCCGTGAGCCCGGGCTACTTGGGCGGCGATTTCCGACGGCGGTCCGGCTGAGGCGGGTTGCCAATCATCCAGCATGGAGTAAGCAATGATGCGTTCCTGTGCCCCAAAGCGCGGGTTGCAACTCGTCATGGTGAGGATACTTTCCGTGGGCTGGACACCCGGTTCGGTGGGAACGGGCATCAAAACGTCCGTCCGGTCCGGGAGGACGATCTGGTTGTTACGGAAGACGTAGGTGTAGTAGCCGTCTGCGGTCTGGATGTAGATTTTGTCGCCGGGAACCAGGGTGTGGATGTTGTCCAGTACGGCACCGTGGGTTTGACGGTGTCCGGCCACAGCGAAGTTCCCGGGCGCGCCTGGCATGGAGGTGCTTCCGTAGTGTCCAAGTCCCAGGGTGTCCAGGACGTCCGAACCGGTGCCCTCAATGATGGGGCGAGTGTAGTCGGGGCCGAAGCGGGGGATGTACATAATCCCGATCATTCCGGCGTAGGCAGGTGCCGGCGCGACCACAGGCGGTCCATAATCCACAGGTGCGGCAGGTGCTGCCGGAGTTACGGGGCCGGAGAACTCCTGTGCGAAACTCTTGACCGCCTCAGTTTGCTTTGCGTCCGCTTGAACGTTGGTCCACCACAGTTCCCAACCCACAAAGAGCAGAAGAACAATGCCTGCAGTGATGAGGAGTTCGCCCAGGATCTGGCTGATTTTTCGGATGACGTCCGATGCCCGGAGACGCTTCCGCGGGCGCAGTTCCTGTCCTTGGCGGGCGGACGGCATGGCTGAAGCCGCCGTCTGCTGCTGATGCGCCACAGGGTCTCCTTGCATAGGGCGCGGGCGGCACGGGCGGACCCAGGTTGCGGCTAGACTTGACAGCTAGAACCAACCCGGAACGCCGTGTGGCCGTTAACCGCTGGAAATTTCCTTCCTGCAGGATATCAAGGCTGGCGGAACGGGGATTAACCGAACAGCCAGGAGGATCCGTGCCCGAGTCCAAGCCCCGCAAGCGGCCTGCCCGTCAGGCCCAGCAAACTTCCGCAGCGCAGCAGTACAAACCGAACCCGGTCTGGTACAAGGCTGTTATGTTCGGCCTGATGATTCTCGGCCTTATCTGGATCATCACGTTCTATATCACTGAGGGCCAGCTCCCAATCCGCGAGTGGGCCTCGTGGAACATCGTGGCAGGCTTCGGGATCGCCATCATCGGCTTCCTTATGACCACTCGCTGGCGCTCCTAGGAATTCAGCACCTCACATTTCCGTGCCCGTGAACGTCTACAGGATATGAACAGCCGGCACACCACCTTGGATTCCCCGTTGGGGCAGTTAACGCTGACTGCCCGCGGGGAATTTTTGACGGGCATCTTCTACGAGGGTCACTGGCATATGCCCCCGCCGGACTACTTCGGAGATCCCGCAGGAATCAAGGACCCGGTTTTCGCGCGGGCCCAAACCGAGCTCGGCGAGTATTTGAACGGTCATCGGACAGTTTTCGACGTCCCTTTCGAAGCCTCTGGCAACCCCTTCCAGGAGAAGGTCTGGGATCGACTCAAACATATTCCCTTCGGCGAAACCGTCAGTTACGGGGAGTTGGCGTCGGAGTTGGGGGATCCTCATCTTGCCCAAGCTGTTGGGTCCGCCGTTGGACGCAACCCCATAAGCATCATCATTCCTTGTCATCGGGTGGTGGGACGCAACGGACAACTCACCGGCTACGCGGGTGGCCTTCGCAACAAGCGCTTCCTCTTGGAATTGGAAGAGCCGGCAGAAGTGCGGGAGGGCAAGCTTTTCTAATGAAGCCAGGGCAAATGGGCAACAAGAAGCCGTTCGAAGCAGTGGTCCGGGAACAAGGTGCCACTGTGCTTCGGGTGTGCCGTGCAGTTCTCGGTGTGCATGACGCCGATGACGCGTGGTCAGACACATTTCTGGCCGCCCTGCAGGCCTACCCCACCCTCCCTGCAGGGGCGAACGTTGAAGCCTGGCTGGTCACCATCGCCCATCGCAAGTGCATCGACCATGTGCGTGCCGGTACCCGCCGCGCCCTTCCGGTGGACCACCCACCCGAACAACATTCCAGCCTCGGCATTCCCGGTGACGGGCATGAGGAATTGCTCGACGCAATATCGAGCCTTCCGCCGAAGCAACGACAGGCCGTCGCTTATCACTACCTTGCCGGCCTTCCCTATAACGATGTTGCTGCCCTGTTGGGGGGCACCGCCGAGGCTGCCCGCCGTGCCGGGGCTGACGGTGTTAAATCACTCCGCTCCGCTCTTGCGGCACATCAGTCGCTGGCTCACACATCCTCGAAAGGCGATATCTGATGACCCTCGAACTCAGCCCCGATCACGCCGAGGTAGTTTCGCTCCTGCACCCCCTGGATGCAGGACTCGAACCAGCCATCGCCAGCCTCCACGCCCGGTTGGCCCTGGATGCTCAACTCACCCACACCCTGGACATCGCTTACAGGGTTGTGGACTCTCCTGTGGGGAAGCTGCTCCTGGCCGCGACAGATCGGGGAATCGTCCGCGTCGCGTTCGAGCTTGAAGACCACGACTCCGTCCTGCAGCTCCTGGCCAACACTGTGAGCCCGCGCATCCTTCAGGCACCAGCCCGATTGGACGATGCCGCCCGGGAACTCGACGAGTATTTCAAAGGCACCAGGACCGAGTTCGATCTCACGCTGGATTTCCGTTTGTGCCGGGGTTTCCGCCTCAACGTCCTGCGCCACCTGCCTCGGATCCCTTACGGCAGCACAGCCAGCTATGCCCAGGTGGCCCAGGCAGCTGGCAGCCCCAACGCGGTCCGGGCAGTCGGAACCGCTTGCGCCACCAACCCTTTGCCCCTCATTGTGCCGTGCCACCGGGTAGTGAAGTCTGATGGCAGTTTCGGCGGCTACCTTGGTGGAAGCGAGGCCAAACGCGCACTGCTCCGCCTTGAGGCAGCGGCATGAGTGACGACGCCCTGTTTCCGCTGGAACTTCTGCAGCCGGAAGGGCACGACGCCGGTCCGCGCCTCGTCGCACCCGGCGCCGTCCATGTGCCTGGTTGGCTCACGCTTGAACAACAACGGTGGATCGTGGCGCGCTTTGGTGAGTGGACGCAAGGACCGGTTCCCCTGCGTGCCGCCACCCTCCCTGGCGGACACCAGATGTCGGTAAGGACTGTGTGCCTTGGTTGGCACTGGCAGCCTTACCGGTACACAAGGGAAGCCACGGACGTCAACGGCCGCCCCGTGCTCGATTTTCCGGACTGGATGGTGCGTTTGGGGCGGCAGGCAGTGGAAGCGGCCTACGCCTCCGGGGTTGAAGATGACGAAGCCCTGATCAAGCTGGCCAAGGATTACACACCCGATGCCGCGCTGGTGAATTTTTACGACGACGGTGCTGCCATGGGCATGCACCAGGACAAGGACGAGCGCTCCAACGAACCCGTGGTTTCTCTCAGCATCGGGGAGTCCTGCCTCTTTCGCTTTGGCAACACTCGGACACGGACCAAGCCATATACGGATGTTGAACTTCGCTCCGGAGACCTCTTCGTCTTTGGAGGACCATCACGTTTCGCGTATCACGGCATTCCCAAAGTCCTCCCAGGAACGGCACCGGATGGTTGTGGCCTCTCACAGGGACGGATCAACATCACCATGCGAGTTACGGGCTTGTCCTGATGCCGCGGAGCCATCACAAGAATGTCAGAGGCACCGGGCACACTAGCCCTGAAGCTGAATTACCGTCCCACCGCCTTGGCGGTGCGGCTGCAGAGGAGCATGCATGAGCCCGGATAACGGCACCATCGTTGGTCAGGATGGGCTGGCGCGCCCCCTATGGGCCTCCTCGGATCCCCTCCTGCAGGCGTATTACGACCACGAGTGGGGAATGCCCGTCCGCGATGAGCAGGGCATGTATGAGCGCATCAGCCTCGAAGCCTTCCAAGCCGGTCTCTCCTGGGCCACCATTCTTCGGAAACGGGACGCTTTCAGGAAGGCCTTCCTGCACTTCCATCCGGAAAGTGTCGCCGCCTTCACCGAGGCTGACGTGGAGCGCCTCATGCTTGACGCCGGGATTGTGCGCAACAGGCTAAAGATCAATGCCGCGATCACCAACGCCAAGGCCACCATTGCCCTGCGCGAAGAGGGGGGCCTGGTCGAATTCGTGTGGTCGTTCCAACCCGAGAGTACGCCGGCTCCCAGCTCCATGGCGGACATCCCCACCACATCCCCTGAATCGATCGCGTTATCCAAGGCACTCAGAAAGAAGGGCTTCGCTTTCGTGGGCCCAACCACCATGTATGCGCTCATGGAAGCCGTGGGCATCATCGACACTCATTTGGTGGATAGCCACCGTCGCGGCACCTCGGGAGTTTGGGCCTGAGCCTCCGCCTGCCTCCGAGGTGAACGTCTTGAGCTAGTCCACAGCTCTTGTCCACAGAAGTGCGAAACTTTATCCACAGGCGTGGATAACTTCTGTGGACATCCACGCACCTAAGGGATAAATCAGCGCCAACCCGCCAATCCGGGCCAAAAGTCTGAACGGCCATACTTTTACCCACTGTGCACGACGCTGTGGATAGTGCCCCAATCTTCACCCAGAGTTCAACGATCAGGGATTGCCCGATTTGCCGCGGATAGTTTGAGCGAGCGTTGAACCTGCCCCACCCGGGTCGGGAGCTCCACAGTCCGAGCGTAGACGTTGAATAACTTACCCACTTAACAACAGCCCCGTACCCACAAGTTATCCACAGATGGGGATAAGGAGTGGGTATCCACTCTTGGATCGCTGGTTTGCCGGGCTTTGGAGCCCTTTCTGCAGTCTGAACTACAGCTGTGTAAGTTATTAACACTGTTGATAAGCCTGTTGATATTCGCCTCCCCACGAGCTCATTAACAGGTTTATCCACAGCCGTCACGAAAATGCCCAGTTTGTCCACATATCTTCACCCAACGGGGACAAAGTTATCCACAGGTGTGGAGAAATGCATGCCTTTCGGGGGATATCTACCGCTTTGGCGAGCGTGCGGACGATTAAAGGGGGTAACTACACTCATGTAAGTTACGCACAGTGTGGATAAAAGCTGTGGATAACTGCTGGGAGTACCGTGAAACCATGAAGAGCGACTTCAAGAAGCAGATCCCCAGCTACACGGCCAAGCACGGCCAGTTCTCGGTAGTCACAGTGCCCACCTTGCAGTTTTTGATGATCGACGGTCACGGGGACCCCAACACGGCACAGTCTTATAGGGACAGCCTGGCTACGCTGTATCCCGTTGCCTACAAGCTCAAGTTCTTCAGCAAGAGTGAACTCGGTCGGGACTATACGGTGATGCCACTCGAGGCTCTGTGGTGGTCGGATGACATGAAGTCATTCACCAGTGCCAGGGATAAGTCACGCTGGGACTGGACGCTGATGAACATGGTCCCCGACTGGATCACCCAGGAGCACCTGGACATGGCGCTGGAGATAGTCGCCAGGAAGGGCGAGGCTCCGCTTCTGAAGGCGCTTCGCCTAGAGCCGGTCCATGAAGGTTTGAGCGTACAAACGCTACACATAGGCCCTTATGACGATGAGGGACCAGTGCTCGAGGAGATGCACAACAAATTCATACCCGAGAAATCGCTGACTATGATCGGCAGGCACCATGAAATCTACCTCGGCGATCCCCGCCGTACCGCACCGGAGAAACTTAGGACCATCCTGCGACAGCCGGTCAAAAGAATGACGGAAAAGTGGCTCGCTAGCCAGCGGTGACGCGGAACCAGGTGGCCACGGCCAAGAGGCCTGCCACCAGAACCAGCCCACCGGTCTGCAGCAGCGCCTGGTTCTTACCTCGAGGGGCGTAGGCAATGGCGGCGGCTGCGAGGCCGCCGGTGATCAGTCCGCCCAGGTGTGCTTGCCAGGCGATGCTGGGCACGAAGAAGCCGATGGCGCCATTAATGGCGATCAAGACCCACAGTTGCTTGGTCTCTCCACCTCGATGGCGCTGCACAACAAGCATGGCACCGAACAGGCCGAAGATGGCCCCGGACGCACCAACGACCCCCACAAGGGGCCTGTCCGGAGTCAGCAACAGGAAGCCCACTGAGCCACCAATTGCGGAAATCAAGTAGACAGCCAGGAACCGGATCCGCCCGAGCAAAGGCTCAAGGGCTTGTCCGAAGATCCACAGCGTGTACATGTTCAGGACTATATGAAGCAGGAAGCCTTGGGAATGCAGGAACGCTGCCGTGACCATGCGCCAGGGCTCACTGACTGCAAAGATGTTGGCGAACGCGAAGTTTTCGAAGACCGCGTCGCCGGGCACCATCCACTGAAGGACATAAACCAGGGCGCATAGGCCAATGATCACGTACGTCACCAAAGGCCGGCCCACTGCCAAGGCTCCGCCATACGGGGAGCGGTATGTCGGCGTCGTACGTTTTTGTTCGTTGACGCAGTCAACGCATTGGAATCCGACGGCGGCCGCCCGCTGGCACTCGGGGCACGCAGGGCGCCCGCAGCGCTGGCACCGCACATAGGAGGGCCTGTCCGGGTGCCTGGGGCACACCGGAATATCAGCGGACGGCTCTGCCGACGGAATTCCGTAACTCATGGGCTCAGGTTCAGCGTGCGGCTAGAGCTGTTCGATGTCGATGCTGTTGATGACAACGTCCTCAACCGGTCGGTCACCCATGCCGGTGCGGACGGACTCGATTGCATCCACAACCTTGCGGGATTCCTCATCCGAGACTTCGCCGAAGATGCTGTGCTTGCCGAACAGCCAATCGGTGTTCACAGTGGTGATGAAGAACTGTGACCCGTTGGTGCCCTTGCCCATCTGAATGCCTGCGTTGGCCATAGCAAGCTTGTACGGAGCGTTGAAGGTCAGTTCAGGGTGGATTTCGTCGTCGAACTGGTAGCCCGGGCCACCCACGCCGCGTCCAAGGGGATCGCCGGCCTGAATCATGAAGTCCTTGATGATCCGGTGGAAAATGGTGCCGTTGTAAAGGGGCGTACCGGTCTTGTCTTCGCCGGTTTCCGGGTGGTTCCAGGACTTTTCGCCCGTGGCCAGGCCAACGAAGTTGGCGACCGTCTTGGGGGCGTGGTTGCCGAAGAGGTCAACCTTGATGTCGCCGAGGCTCGTGTGGATCGTTGCTTTTGCGGTTGCGATGGTCATGGGAACATTCTTCCATGCAGGGTCAACGGCCGTCGGGCTGTAAAGCCGGTTCCGCGCTCGGTGAAATCCGGGACGAACTCGAACAGATGAATAGCCGGTGTTCCACAAGCGACGTAGGCTAGCAACAAACGAGCATGTGTATCGGGAGGTAGTTGTGAAGAAATCAGACCGTATTGCCCGCGAACTCGAACAATCAGTCACGGCCGGTGTGGATAACGCCCGCGACTGGGCTGCACCGCGTGTGGAAGCAGCCGTCAATTGGGCTGTTCCGCGTATCCAGCACGGCATTGACACCGCTTCCCCCAAGATCCAAGAGGGGCTGAAGTCCGCTGCGCACAACCTCGCCGACGGCGTTGCAGTTGTTACGCCGCGGATCCAGGACGGGTTGGCGCACCTCGCGCCGAAGATCCATGACGTAGTTGAAGATGCGACACCCAGGATTCAGGAGACGCTCAACAAGGCCACCCCTGCTCTTGGTCATGCAAGGGACAAAGTGGTGGTGGAATATTTGCCCAAGCTCTCGGAGCAGTTGGGCCAAGCTTCCGTAGCTGTCCATCACGTTCTCGAGAACGCTCCCGCACAGGTTGACGCCGTGGCGCAGAAGCTGGTTGATTCCGGTGTTGTCCACAGCGTCCAGGAGCAGGCTCAGGCCACCGGCAAGCAGATCAAGGCAGTTACTGACCAGGCCAGCAAGGCGGTTTCCACCGCGCTAGCCAAGGAACAGCCCAAACCCAAGAAGCGCGGATGGTTGATCGTCACGGTCATTGCTGCCGCGGCGGCCGCAGGCGTTGCTGCTTGGAAGGCTTCCAAGCCGGTTGAGGATCCGTGGAAGACGCCTTCACCGGTCACACCCACGCCCGCTCCTGTTCCTGCAACGAGCACCACTCCGTCCCCGGCCGATGCCTCTGCGTCGGTCACAGCCACAGTTGCTGAGCCCAAGGCTTCGGACATCACGCCCGAGGAAGCCAAAGCTGAAGTAGAGCAGGCAACCAAGGACGCTTTCAAGAACGTTGAGGATTCCACCGACAAGGTGGCAACCGATGCCAAGACTGCCGTCAAGAACATTGCGGCCAGCCTCCATAAGGACACTGATGGCAAGGACTCCGACGCCAAAGGTGCACAAAACTAAGACCTGACCTACAGCCTCACACAAGGGCTTGCAAGTCAATCATCTGAAGGGATCCGGGCAGTTGCCTGGGTCCCTTCAGTGTTTGCCGGCTCGTAACCAAAGCCTCCATCGGACCTACCGCCCCGGGTGTTAGATTTGAGGTGATGTCAGCCGATAGACCCTTTGCGGGTGCCCTCCAGGATGTCCCGGAACCGCCGGGAGTGTCCATCGTCATCCCGGCGTATAACGAGGAAAGCGTCATTCGCCAGTGCCTCATCGCGGCCATCTACCAGTCAGTTCCAGCCGAAGAGATCATCGTGGTGGATAACCTCTCCACGGATCGCACGGCCAGGATCGTGCGCCAGATGCAGCAGGAATATCCCGAGAGCCCCATCATCCTCCTGCGGCAGGGAGACACCCAAGGCTTGATCCCGACACGTAACCATGGCCTGAACAACGCCACAGGTGACGTGGTGGGCCGCATCGACGCTGACTCCGTTCTTGAACCGGACTGGGTGGAACAGGTCCAGAAGGCTTTCATTGACCCGTCCGTCGCGGCAGCCACGGGTCCGGTGGTCTACTACGACATGCCCATGCGCCGGTTCGGGCTAAAAGCCGACGACAAGATGCGGCAGCTAATGCTCCGCTTGGCCAAGCACCAGTACCACTTCCTCTTTGGCTCCAACATGGCACTACGCCGCACCGCATGGGAAACCATCCGTGATGAGGCCTGTCTGGACCCCAAGGACGAGATGCACGAGGACATCGATCTTTCGCTGCACTTGTTCGAGCACGACCTCAAAGTGCAGTACCTTCCGCAGATGGTGTCCGGCATGTCTGCCCGGCGGCTTGAGGACTCGCCGCGGGACTACCGCTACTACGTCCAGCGTTTTGATCGGACGTACAAGGCCCACAACGTCAAGAAGATGGCTCTGAAGGCGCCTATGGTGGTGTTCTTCTCGGTGTACTTCCCGGCCAAGTTACTGCGTGCCATCCACACGGCCAACTCTGCGCAAGGGGCCCGCCGCGGCGGTGCTTAAACGCCCGACGCCGGTACCTCAGTCTGTGCCAAGCCCGGCTAGGCGCTGGTCCGGTTCCGGCCGCCCGCGCCGCTGACCGGCAACCACTACGGCCAGTCCCACCAGGATAAGCGACAAACCCGCATATGTGCCGGCCGGCAGGGTCTCGTTCAGGAAGACGGCTGCCAGGAAGGCAGCACCTGGAATCTCCAACAGGATGATCATGGACACCAGTAACGGGCTCATGGTGGCTAGCAGGTGGTTGAACGCCGTGTGCCCCACCAGCTGCGCACATACGGTGATGGCAATAATGCCAAGCCAACCGCCGGCGTCGAATCCTGTGAGCGGCTGAGCGCTGAACAAAGCCAGCACGGCCACTATCCCCGCGCACATTCCGTAGCACAGGGTGGTGTACGTCCCCGTACCCATGGACTGGCGCGCCTTGCCGCCCGCCAGCGTGTAGAGACCGGCCAAGGCGCCGCCAGCGAGTGCCAGGAGGTCGCCCAGCAGCGCTTCCGGGGATGAACCCATGTCGAAGCCGGTAATGGCCACAACACCGCCGAAAGCGATGCCCAAGCCCACGAGGACCGGCCACCTGTGCCGCGTACCCCGGAACAACTGGAAAACGGCGATCCACCCCGACTGCAGGCACACCAACGCGGTGGCGGCGGCAACGGACGTCAGCTGCAGCGCGGTAATGAAGCACGCAAAGTGGAACGCAAGAGCCACGGCCGCTACAGCCGACCAGCCGAATTCACGCCGCGTGATCTTCCCGAATGCTTTCGGCTCCCGGATGACAACCGGGCCCGCCATCACCACGGCACCGATAGCGTTGCGCCAGAACGCGATGGCCAAGGCTGTCACTGAAGTGGCACCGAGCGTGCCCGCTATGAGTGGTCCGGAGGACGCCACGCCAAGGACACCGAGCGCAGCAATGAGAAGGTTCACGGATCTACCCTAGTGCGGCGGGCAGGCTCGGCAGTTCCCGGGCAGTCAGTGCATTTCCCGTTGGTGTATGACACGCATATGGGGACGGCCCCTAAATGCAAAAGTCCCGGTCATTTCTGACCGGGACTTTTCTTATGGTGGAGGCACGGGGACTCGAACCCCGAACCCCCTGCTTGCAAAGCAGGTGCGCTACCAATTGCGCCATGCCCCCATAAGAAGCAACCCGTCAATCATACCCCATGTCCGGACTGGTATTTACCAATCCGTACCGGGCTCCTCGGCTAGTCCACCGTATCGGTCGACTTGCTCCAGACATCCTTCCGGGCTTCGGATTCCTGCGCCTTTTTATAGACCAGGACACCTGCGATTGCCGCTGCCACTACTACCAGCAACTTCTTCACAAGCACCTCATTCCGGTTCAGTTTTACCTGAACCTCTTTCGGTTCCGTGGGCGTACCAGGACTTGAACCTGGGACCTCTTCGTTATCAGCGAAGCGCTCTAACCGCCTGAGCTATACGCCCCGATGCCTCATCGGGCCGAGATATGACTGTACAGCACATCCCGGCCCGATCTCAAATCGAGGCATTTCCCCGGATGATTTCCGCCATTTTCGGCGTATTTCCGGGGATTTTCGTTAGTCGTCGGTCAGGGTGACGCCAACGCCACCAACCAACGTTGCGGAAATGTTATACAGCACGGCCGAAAGCATGGACAGTGCAGTCAACAGGACCACGTTCACCACGGCGATGATGGTGGCAAACGATGCCACTTGGCCAAGCGAAGCAATCTTCTTCAGTTCGAATCCACTGCCTTCGGAGCCTGCCAAAGTGCCAAGAAGGCTATCCACCTGATTGAAGATGCCTGTGAGATCCAGCACAGTCCAGAGGACGATCGCTGCAACGACAGTAACGATGCCCAACGCAACAGAGAGCAGGAATGCCATCTTCAGCACCGACCAGGGGTCAACCTTGCTGACAAGGAGGCGCGCGCGGCGGACCTTTGCTTTCGGGGCCGGCTTCACAAGTCCGGGACCACCCTGGGCAGGGCGCTGGGCAGGCGTGCCTGCAGGGCGCTGCCCGGGAGCACCGGTAGGCCGCTGGCCTGGAGCACCTGCGGGACGCTGAGCGCCGGTGGCGGGACGCTGGCCGGAAGCACCGGGAGCACCGGTAGGCCGCTGGGTGGAGTTGGTGCCGCCTGCGGGACGTGCTCCGGCTGCGCCGGCGCCGGAAGAACCGGTTCCGGGACGCTGCTGGGGCCGTGCAGGTGTTCCTGCCTGTGCGCTGCCCGAGGGCTGCCGGAGTCCGCCGGGGACACCTGTGCTCGGCTTGGGATATGAGTCGGAATTACTCACTCGTTACCTCCGGTATTGTCTTCGTTCAGCTCCGCGCCCGTTTCGATTTCCGGGTCTGCGTCGTTTTCCGTTTCGTCCGTCACGGTCGCCTCGGAGGCGCCGTCGTTTGCAGCCAACGTTACGTCATCGTCGAGTCCGTCCTCTGACTCTTCTACTTCCAAGCCGCGTTCGCTGTTGCGCGCAACCTCGATAATGCGATCATTCTTGTCCGGCTTGGCAAAGATGACGCCCATGGTGTCGCGGCCCTTGGCGGGGACGCCGGTCACGGCCGAGCGCACCACCTTGCCACCCTCCATGACCACCAGGACCTCGTCCTCTTCCTGCACGATCAGTGCGCCAACGAGGTCACCGCGGTCTTCAGCAAGCTTGGCCACCTTGATGCCCAAGCCGCCACGGCCCTGCAGACGGTATTCGTCCACTGCGGTCCGCTTGGCGTAGCCGCCCTCGGTCACGATGAACACGAAGGATCCGTCCTGGACTACGTCTGCGGCGAGCAGTTCGTCGTCTTCACGGAACTTCATACCGGTCACACCGGACGTGGCGCGGCCCATGGGACGCAAAGCATCATCGGTGGCCGTGAAGCGGATGGACTGGCCCTTGCGTGACACCAGGAGCAGGTCATCGGTTTCGCTGACCAGCTGGGCCGAGACAAGTTCGTCCTCATCGCGCAGGTTAATGGCGATGACGCCGGCCGTACGGTTGGTGTCATAGTCCTCCAACCGTGTCTTCTTGACCAAACCGTTCTTGGTGGCCAGCACCAAGTAGGGAGCCTGCTGGTAGTCCCGCAGGTCAAGGACCTGGGCGATATGCTCATCCGGCTGGAACGCCAGCAAGTTGGCAACGTGCTGGCCCTTGGCATCGCGGCCGGCTTCTGCCAGCTCGTAAGCCTTTGCCCGGTACACGCGTCCAAGATTGGTAAAGAACAGCAACCAGTGGTGCGTGGTAGTGACGAAGAAGTGCTCCACAACGTCGTCACCACGCAACTGCGCACCCTTTATGCCCTTGCCGCCACGCTGCTGCGAACGGTA
This sequence comes from Paenarthrobacter sp. TA1.8, assembly GCF_048595705.1. Lineage (NCBI taxonomy): Bacteria > Bacillati > Actinomycetota > Actinomycetes > Micrococcales > Micrococcaceae > Paenarthrobacter > Paenarthrobacter sp. TA1.8. The sequence continues at coordinate 9,942 of NZ_CP184287.1, read as the reverse complement.
GTTGTCGCTGCGGGTGCGCTTTACGTAGCCGCCACGGGTGATGGTGACAACCATTTCCTCTTCGGGGATCAAGTCCTCCATGGACATGTCGCCGTCGAAACCCATCAGGATGTGGGTGCGGCGGTCGTCGCCGTGCTTGGCCACAATCTCTGCGAGTTCTTCACTGATGATCTGGCGCTGCCGCTCCTCCGAAGCAAGGATCGAGTTGTATTCCTCGATCATCGACTCGAGCTCAGAGTGACGGTCCTGGATCTTCTGGCGTTCCAGTGCGGCCAGACGGCGCAGCTGCATGTCCAGGATTGCGCGGGCCTGGAGTTCGTCGATCTCCAAGAGTTCCATGAGGCCTTCACGGGCAGCCTCTGTGGTGTTGGACGCGCGGATGAGGGCAATGACCTCGTCCAGCATGTCCAGTGCCTTGAGGAGTGCGCGCAGGATGTGCGCCTCTTCCTCGGCCTTGCGCAGACGGTAGCGGGTGCGGCGTGCAATGACGTCCATCTGGTGCGCAACCCAGTGTCGGATGAAGGCGTCAAGGCTCAAGGTGCGCGGAACGCCGTCGACAATTGCCAGCATGTTCGCCGAGAAGTTGTCCTGCAACTGCGTGTGCTTATAAAGGTTGTTGAGTACAACCTTGGCCACGGCATCGCGCTTCAGCACAATTACCAGGCGCTGGCCGGTACGGCCGGAGGTTTCATCGCGGAGGTCGGCAATGCCGGAAATCTTGCCGTCCTTGACCAGTTCGGCAATCTTGATGGCCAGGTTGTCCGGGTTGGCCTGGTACGGGAGCTCGGTTACCACCAGGCACGTGCGGCCTTGGAGTTCCTCCACGTTGACCACGGCCCGCATGGTGATGGAGCCTCGGCCGGTTCGGTACGCGTCTTCGATGCCCTTGTGGCCAAGAATGGTGGCGCCCGTGGGGAAGTCGGGGCCCTTTATCCGCAGCAGCAGCGCTTCGAGGAGCTCTTCGCGCGTGGCGGTGGGGTTTTCAAGCGCCCACTGGACGCCTTCGGCAACCTCGCGGAGGTTATGCGGCGGAATGTTGGTGGCCATACCGACGGCGATACCTGAGGAGCCGTTGACCAACAGGTTGGGGAAACGCGCCGGCAGGATGGTGGGTTCCTGGTTCTTGCCGTCGTAGTTGTCCTGGAAGTCGACGGTTTCCTCGTCGATGTCGCGGACCATTTCCATCGCCAGCTGGGCCATCTTGGTTTCGGTGTAACGCGGTGCAGCAGCACCGTCGTTGCCGGGCGAACCAAAGTTGCCTTGGCCGAGTGCCAGCGGGTAGCGCATGGTCCAGTCCTGGATCAAGCGGACCAGGGCATCGTAGATCGCCATGTCGCCGTGCGGGTGGTACGTACCCATAACGTCGCCCACAACGCGGGCGCACTTGTTGAAAGAGCGGTCGGGGCGGTATCCGCCGTCGAACATTGCGTACAGAACGCGGCGGTGCACCGGCTTAAGGCCGTCACGGACATCCGGGAGGGCGCGGCCGACGATAACGGCCATGGCGTAGTCCAAGTAGGACCGCTGCATTTCCGTCTGCAGGTCCACCTGTTCCACGCGGTCGGTCAGCACATCGCCCTCGAGGATGACGTCGTCAGCGTTGGATTCCGCCGGGACTTCGGGAGTTTCGTCACTCATAATCTAAGGTTTCCGTTTCAGGTATATGTCAGTTCTGGAATATTCAGTTGCCCTTGTGGGCCCCTAGATATCGAGGAATCTGACGTCCTTGGCGTTCTGCTGAATGAAGTTACGGCGCGATTCGACGTCCTCGCCCATCAGGACGGAGAAGGTTTGATCGGCGGCCAGTGCGTCATCCATGGTGACCTGCAGCAGGGTGCGCCGATCCGGGTCCATGGTGGTGTCCCACAGCTCCGTGTAGTCCATCTCGCCCAGGCCCTTGTAGCGCTGGATGCCGTTGTCCTTGGGCAGTCGCTTGTTCATGCTGGCACCCTTGCGGATGGTTTCATCGCGTTCGCGGTCGCTGTAGACGTAGTCGTGGGCGGCGTTGGACCACTTGATCCTGTACAGCGGCGGCTGGGCCAGGTACACGTAGCCATTCTCGATGAGCGGACGCATGTAGCGGAACAGCAGCGTCATCAGCAGCGTGGTGATGTGCTGGCCATCTACGTCTGCATCTGCCATCAGGACGATCTTGTGATAGCGAAGCTTGGAGATGTCGAAGTCCTCGCCGATACCCGTTCCGAAGGCGGTGATCATTGACTGGACTTCAGCGTTGCCCAGCGCCTTGTCCAGGCGGGCACGCTCAACGTTCAGGATCTTGCCTCGCAGCGGCAGGATAGCCTGGGTCTCAGGGTTACGCCCACGCTTGGCAGAACCACCGGCCGAGTCACCCTCCACAAGGTAGACCTCGCAACGTGAGGGATCCTTGGAAGAGCAGTCAGAGAGCTTGCCGGGCATGCCGAAGGACTCCAGCGGGCTCTTCCGGCGGGCGTTATCACGGGCCTTGCGGGCAGCCATGCGTGCCTGGGCAGCCGAAATGGCCTTACGGATGACATCGCGGGCGGGTCCGGGATTCCGCTCCAGCCAATCACCCAGCTGGTCCGTGACAACGCGCTGTACAAAGCCCTTTACCTCGGAGTTGCCCAGTTTGGTCTTGGTCTGGCCTTCGAACTGCGGCTCGGAAAGCTTCACCGAGATAACGGCCGTCAAACCTTCACGGATGTCATCGCCGGTAAGGTTGTCTTCCTTTTCCTTGATGATGCTCTTCTCCCGCGCATAGCGGTTGATGAGCGAGGTCATCGCGGCGCGGAAGCCTTCTTCGTGCGTTCCACCCTCATGGGTGTTGATCGTGTTTGCGTAGGTATGGACACTTTCCGAGTAAGCGGTGGTCCACTGCATGGCAACCTCGACGGCGATGTGCCGCTCAGTGTCTTCGGTTTCGAAAGCGATAACGTCCTCGTGGACGATTTCAACCTTCTTGCTCGAGTTCAGGTGCTTGACGTAGTCCAACAGCCCGTCCGGGTATTGGTAAACGACTGTGCGGTGCTCGGCTGCGACTTCGCCTTCCGTTGCCACGGCATCCAGATCGAGATCGTCGTCCCCGTCACGGTTAACCGGGCGCTCATCCGTCAGCGTGATCCGCAGGCCCTTGTTGAGGAAGGCCATCTGCTGGAAACGTGCACGCAGCGTCTCGAAGTCGAACTCGGTGGACTCGAAGATGGTGCCGTCCGGGTAGAACGTCTGGGACGTCCCCGTAACGTCAGTAGCCTCGCCCTTGACGAGTTCGCCCTGCGGCTTGCCGCCGTCGGCAAAGGTCATACGCCAAACGTGACCCTGGCGGCGGACTTCCGTGTCAACCCGGCGCGACAGGGCGTTGACCACGGAAATACCAACACCGTGAAGACCACCGGAAACGGCATAGCCGCCGCCCCCGAACTTGCCGCCGGCGTGCAGGATGGTCATGACCACTTCAACGGTGGGCTTGCCCTCGGTCGGGTGAATGTCCACGGGGATGCCGCGGCCATCGTCCACAACGCGGACTCCACCATCAGCGCGGAGCGTGATTTCGATGTGACTGCAGTAACCAGCCAAGGCCTCGTCAACAGAGTTGTCCACCACTTCATAGACCAAGTGGTGCAGGCCGCGGGGACCGGTTGAGCCGATGTACATGCCGGGGCGTTTGCGCACGGCTTCGAGACCTTCCAGCACGGTGATATCGCTGGCACCGTACTCCCTGGGCGCCTCCGCGGGCGTGTCAGGCTTGGGAACAGTCTCCTCTTCGGGCTCTACTGCCAAGGTCTCTGCATTGTCGTTAGCCACAGGCGCTTTCGACTCCTCTGTACTCGATGTCGGCCGTTCCCGGAGCTGCCCACGGCGAACCGCGGCCGCCAACGGGCACGTGACTGATTGCGCCGATTAGTCCGACGAAGGGGTCCCCAATGCCACAGGAGTGGATTCAGGACCCGACGACGTTTCACCGGCGCTCAGTGATCTACGCCAATTCTATCGTGGAAACGCGTGAATCCTTGCAAATACGGGGGCAGCCGAGAGCTGAATATGGCCGTAGGAGACCGCTGGCCCTATCTTCAGTGGCCCTATGGTGGTCCCGACGGGGGCCTATACGACTCTGGGGCGTTGAAACGCCCTGCACGCCGTTTAGCCGTAAGTGTCCCTCGGTCCGCGACCGTTAACGCTGCGTCCGCCTTTTCGCCAACTTGGAGCTGAAGGTCCAAGCACCTGAATGCTCGTTACCACTCCTTCTCCCAGTTCATTGCGGAACATCTCCAGGAGGCTGGTGCTCAGCAGCCGCAGTTGTGTAGCCCAGGCCGTGGAGTCGCAACGAACGTGGAGCGTGGTGTCGGTGAAACTCTCGGGCGTGCAGTGAGCGGAGATGTCCGGCCCAACCAGAGTCTCCCACTCCGCCATGACCGAGCCGACGGCCACAGGAGATGTCCAACCGCGTTCGGCCACCAAACGACCTACTACTTTTCCAAGTCCCAAGGGATCACGGCCGCTGCCGTGGAATTGGGTGAAGCCCCTGGTATCCCGCAGCCCTTTGCGTTTCGGAGCGGATCCAGGCCTCGGCGCGCGTTGCCGTACTTCACCACGGGCAGCTGCGGCTTCGCGCATCCGGTTCAAGGCCGCTTGGGCAGCGTCAATCTCATCCGGCTCACGGCCGGGCTGAAGTCCGTCGTGGCTATCCTTCGCCATCGATGCCTCCCGGAACAACGGTTACGCGCCGTCCGGCCAGCTCCTCGGGGATATCGGCATCGACGGCGGCAGTCACCAGTACTTGCTCAGCACCGGCGACGATTGCTGCCAGTTTACGCCGCCGGTGGACATCGAGTTCGGCGAAAACATCGTCCAGGATGAGGATGGGCGCAGTGCCACCGGTCCGGGCGTCATCCAGCATCACATAGTAGGAGGCCAGGCGCAGTGACAGGCACATGGACCACGTTTCACCATGGGACGCATAGCCCTTGGCGGGGGCCTGCCCCAGCACGAGTTCCAGTTCGTCGCGGTGCGGACCTACCAAGGAGATACCGCGTTCGAGTTCCTTTTTCCTGGAGGCTGCGAAGGCCTGGATGTAGCGCTCCGTAAGTTCATCAACGGACAGCACCCGGAGGTCATCAACCGACGCCGAAGGCTCCGTTCCCTGCTCGGCCGGCCCGCCGTCGTCGTCAAGTGCGCCCTGAATGGTTGAGCGGTAGACGGCTCCAGCGTCCTTGGAACCATCAGTAAGTTGGGCATAAGCGCTGTTCAGGTGGGGACGCAAGCGCTCCACAAGTTCCAGGCGTGCATGCAGGAGTTCCGCGCCGGCACGGGCCATGTGCTGATCCCAGACATCCAGGGTTGCCTCATGCCCGGCGGTGAACTTGCCGGCACGGGCCGATTTCAGCAGCGCATTGCGTTGCTTCAACACACGGTCGTAGTCGCTGCGGGTTGCGGCGTGCCGCGGAACGAGGCTCACCAGCAGCTCGTCCAGAAAGCGCCTACGGTTCGAAGGATCGCCCTTGACCAGCGCCAAATCCTCGGGCGCGAACAACACTGTTTGGCAGATCCCCAAAATGTCCCTGGCACGGACCGGGTTGCTGCGGTTGATACGTCCCCGGTTCGCCCGCCCGGAGTTGATCTCGAGCTCGATGACCGTTGACTGCTCGCCACGGACGAGCCTCGCCCGGATCATGGCGCGCTCCGTGCCGAAGCGAAGAAGCGGAGCGTCCGTGCTGACCCGGTGGGAACTCAACGTCGCCAGGTACCCGATGGCTTCCATGAGGTTGGTCTTGCCGATTCCGTTGGAACCCACCAAGACCGTCACGCCGGGGCCGAGTTTCAGGTCGACCTGTGCATAGCTTCGGAAATCCGTCAGCGAAAGATGTTCGAGGTACACGCCGTTTGCAGGACTCCTGCGGCCTAGTTGGCCGGACGGGTGGCGTGTCCGCCGAACTGGTGGCGTAGTGCGGAAACCATCTTCATGGCAGGTGAATTGTCTTCGCGGGAGGCAAAGCGGGCAAAGAGTGCGGCCGTGATTGCAGGTGCGGGCACTGCGTTGGCGATTGCTTCTTCCACGGTCCAACGGCCTTCACCGGAGTCCTCAACATAGTCATCGATCGAGGCCAAGCCCGGATCTTCGTCGAGGGCTTTGACCATGAGGTCCAAGAGCCACGAACGGACAACCGTGCCCTTTTGCCACGCACGGAAAGTCCCCGGAAGGTCCTTCACGATGTCTTTTGCAGCCAGCAATTCGTAGCCCTCGGCGTACGCCTGCATGAGGCCGTACTCGATGCCGTTGTGAACCATCTTGGCGTAGTGGCCGGCACCAACTCCACCAACGTGGACGAAGCTGTCTGCCCGTTCGCCCTCGGGACGGAGTGCATCGAAAACCGGCATGGCCAGTTCAATGTCCTCGTCGGCGCCGCCTGCCATGAGGCCGTAACCGTTCTGGAGGCCCCAAACACCGCCAGATACACCGCAATCCGCGAAGCGGATGCTCTTTTCTGCGAGTGCAGCAGCGTGCTTCTGGTCTTCCGTGAATCGTGAGTTGCCGCCGTCGATGACCAAGTCACCGGGGCTGAGTTTCTCGCCCAGCTCCGTTACGACAGCATCCGTGATGGCACCGGACGGAACCATTACCCACACCAACCGAGGAGTGGGTAATGCAGCGATGAGTTCATCAACTGACCCGACGTCCGTGACGTCGGGGTTGCGATCAAAACCTGTGACCTCAATGCCACCGTTCCGCATGCGTTCCCGCATGTTGAAACCCATTTTTCCGAGGCCGATCAGTCCGATGTGCACAGTGTGAACTCTTTTCTGTGGAGGTGGCGGGAGACGGTACCGGGCTGGGGCCAATTGGCTCGCAGCTAGTTGGGAAGGCGGACCGGCATCACTAGGTAGCGGTAGTCATCCTGGTCTTCGCCGTCTGCTTCAGCCTGGGCCGTGATCATGGCCGGTTTCGGGGCGGTGGTGAAGGAGAATCGAACGTATTTGGTTTCGATGACGCTCAAGCCTTCAACCAGGTAGTGCGGGTTGAAGGCAACGGTGATGTCTTCACCGGAAAGCTGGGCTTCCAGCTCCTCGGAAGCCTGAGCATCTTCACCAGTACCGGCGTCGAGATTCAGTAGTCCTTGGGTGAAGGCAAGACGGACCGGGGTGTTTCGCTCTGCCACAAGTGAGACACGGCGAACGGCCTCGACGAGTTCCTGGGTCTGGACTGTTGCGTGGATCGGCGTGGAGTCCGGGAAGAGTGAACGGATCTTGGGGTAGTCGCCGTCAACCAGAAGTGAAGTAGTGGTCCGTCCACCACTTTCGAAGCCAATGAGGCGGCTGTCGTCGTCAGCAAGCGCGAGGTTGATGTCGCCGCTGCCACCGAGGGTTTTGGCCACTTCGTTCAGGGTTTTGGATTTCACCAGTGCGCTGGTGGAAATGCCCGGGGTGACAGGCTTCCACGGGACCTCGCGCATGGCCAGGCGGTAGCGGTCCGTGGCGAGGAGCGTGATGAGGTCATCCTCGATCTCCATGCGGACGCCGGTGAGGATCGGCAGGGTGTCATCCTTGCTTGCTGCAATGATCACCTGGGATACGGCTTGGGCGAAAGCGTCGCCCGGCAAGGTACCGCTGATCGCAGGAAGTGCCGGAAGTGCCGGGTACTCGGACTCGGGCATGGTGGCCAGGTGGAAGCTGCTTCGGCGGCAGGTGAGAGTGACTTTGCTGCCATCTGTCTCAACTTCCACAGGAGCCGACGGAAGGCTGCGGCAGATGTCTGCCAACAAGCGCCCGGAAACCAAGATGGTGCCCTCAACAGCGATATCCGCGGGGATTTCCAAACGAGCTGAGGTCTCGTAGTCAAAGCTGGACAGGCTAACGGTTCCTGCCTCGGCTTTGAGGAGGAGGCCGGACAGCACGGGTACGGGCGGCCGCGGAGACAACGACCGCGCGGTCCACGTAACGGCTTCTGCCAGGACGTCGCGGTCGACTCTGAACTTCACGGAAGGGTGCCGCCTTTCATTGCTGCTGCCATGTAGTAGCTGCGGCTTCCTGCTTGGAGGCCGCTAAATCTTCGCAGTCCGGCACCGGAACCTGCATGGTCCGCACTTAGCGAACTACAAGCAGACCCGAGGATTGGAGCGCTGCTGACAGCTTAGCCGGAAGATCCGCGATTAACCCATCCCCGTCGGGCAGGCCCCCTCGTATGTGGATAGTCCAGGCTGGCTACGGCCTGGCTCTTGGTCTGTCGTTTGCGGGGCGGGATGGGTGGCAGAACGAGATTGTTATTTGAGGGATTTCAATTTTTTGGGATTCGTAGTGTTAATAACTGCTGTGGAAACTGTGGATAACCCGATCTCGCCGCGTCGTTTCGCGGTTAAGCCCTGTTCACGGATTGTGCGTTAACTGGGTTTTAAACAGGGTGTGGATGGGGACAACTCCCAGGCCGGTTTTTAACGATCCACAGATGGCTTAAGGGTTTTAAGCCCATTAACCGCGCTTGTCCCCTTAAGTATCCACAGGCTTATCCACATGCACCTGTTAATAAGGTATGTAGTGCCGGGCGCGATGTGGATTTCAGGAGTCGCGCTGCTGCTGTTTGATCCGGTTGGTCAGCTCCGTGACCTGGTTGTAGATCACACGGCGCTCGGCCATCAGCTCGCGGATCTTGCGGTCTGCGTGGATAACGGTGGTGTGGTCACGACCACCGAGCTCCTGTCCGATCTTCGGCAAGGACATGTCCGTCAGCTCGCGGCACAGGTACATGGCAATCTGCCGGGCCGTCACCAGGGTGCGTGTACGGGACTTGCTGCAGAGCTCTTCCATGCTGAGCTTGAAGTAGTCAGCTGTCTGGTCCAGGATCTGCTTCGCCGTGATCTCCTGGGCACCGTCGTCGGTGATGAGGTCCTTCAGGACCATCTCAGCGAGAGCCACGTCCACAGGTTGGCGGTTGAGGCTCGCGAACGCCGTGACGCGGATTAGCGCGCCTTCAAGTTCGCGGATGTTGCTGGAGATCTTGGAAGCGATGTACTCCAAGGCATCGTCCGGCGCGGAGAGACCCTCGCTGAGGCCCTTCTTGCGAAGGATAGCGATACGGGTCTCCAGTTCAGGGGGCTGGATATCCGTCAGGAGGCCCCACTCGAAACGGGACGTCATACGGTCTTCGAAGCCGGCGAGCATCTTGGGCGGCTGATCGGAGGTGATGACAACCTGCTTGTTGGCGTTGTGCAGGGCATTGAACGTGTGGAAGAACTCTTCCTGGGTCCGGTCCTTGCCCGCCAGGAACTGGATGTCATCGATGAGGAGCACGTCCACGTTGCGGTACGTGGTCTTGAAGCTGGTGCCTTCGTCATCGCGGATGGAGTTAATGAAGTCGTTGGTGAACTCTTCCGAGTTCACGTAGCGGACCCGGATGCCGCTGTAGAGCCGGCGGGCATAGTGTCCGATTGCGTGAAGCAGGTGGGTCTTGCCCAAACCTGAATCGCCATAGATGAACAATGGGTTGTAGGCCTTCGCCGGAGCTTCAGCCACGGCCACTGCGGCCGCATGGGCAAAGCGGTTCGATGAACCGATCACGAAAGTATCGAAGATGTACTTCGGGTTCAGTCGGCCAAACTCATGCGAGGTACTCGGCGGCGTGGGCTGCGGCTTCGGTTCGGCGAAGTCGGATACTGCGGAGAGCTCGACGGCGGGTTCGGGCTCTGCGTGGACGGGCACCAGATCGGTGTCCACGTCGATTGCACAGCGGATGTCGTCCGAGAAGACATTGCGGAGGGCATCGTCCAAGGCGTCCTTGACCTGCGTCTGAAGGACCTCGCGGGTGAGTTCATTGGGAACGGCCACCAGCAGGGTTGAACCGATGAGGCCCTGCGCCTGGGCGAGGATGACGAAACCGCGCTGACGGGGTGAGACCCGGTCGTCTTGTTCCATGAGGCTCAGCACCCTGCGCCAGGAACTTCCGACAGTGTTGGCGTGGTTGGCTTCGTCTACTGTCAT